>NZ_CP116304.1:822500-5780855 GCF_028010285.1 Pseudomonas sp. Q1-7 | reverse complement strand
GCACTGCTGCCAAAGTTCCACTGACACGGATATCCCCCAAGTCGGAAAGGTGCCGGACGCAAAAAACAGCCGTCATTGTAGCGACCACCGCAAGAGTTATCCACACGAAAAAGGTCGAATGGTTGAATAAAATCAAGATGTTATTCACCGCGCCGGTGGACCCTGTGATTGGCATGAATCTTGTGGATAACCTAGCCATAACCCGGCTTGTAGACCTGGGGAAAAACGGCTGCACAAACCGCCTGTGGACAAACCGGTCTTCCACCCCCAGCTTCCAACCAGCAATCCCACAGCCGAATCACGCGTTTTCGACAAGGTTGTCCGCGCCCTCATCAGCAGGCATAGCGCGGGATACGACGGGTTTTCCACAGGCAAAGGGGTACACCATCTTTAAAAAACATAACCAAGCTTTTTTGAATTTCTCTTCCTTCTATATTCATTTCGCCGATGGCATTGGTTGGAAATTGACCTGCCCGCATCGTTTCACTAGAATTGCCGGTCTCTTTAAACGGGGGCCACTTCCGGCCCGTAGTGACCACCAGGTAAAGCATCATGAAACGCACTTTCCAACCCAGCACCCTCAAGCGCGCTCGCACCCACGGTTTCCGTGCCCGTATGGCCACCAAGAACGGCCGCCAAGTCCTGTCGCGTCGTCGCGCCAAGGGCCGCAAGCGCCTGACCGTCTGATTTATCCGGAACGGGTGGTGAGTCAGGGCTTCGGTCGGGAAAAGCGTCTGCTGGTTCCCCGACAGTTCAAAGCAGTCTTCGACTCACCGACCGGGAAGGTTCCCGGCAAGCACGTCCTGCTCCTCGCGCGCGACAACGGTCTCGATCATCCCCGCCTGGGTCTGGTGATCGGCAAAAAGAGCGTCAAGCTCTCCGTAGAGCGCAATCGCCTCAAACGCCAGATTCGTGAATCCTTCCGCCATAACCTCGAGTTGCTGGCCGGTTGGGACATCGTGATCGTGGCGCGCAAAGGCATTGGCGACCTGGAGAATCCCGAACTGAGGCATCAGTTCGGTAAGCTCTGGAAGCGCCTTGCGCGCAGCCGGACTCGCCCTGAACCCTCGACCGGATCAGGGGTGTCCGACAGTCCCCATGCGTAAACTGGCCCTCGCTCCGATCCAGTTCTACCGCTACGCCATCAGCCCTCTGATGGCCAGTCACTGTCGTTTCTATCCCAGCTGTTCCTGCTATGCGCAGGAAGCCATCGAACAGCATGGCGTCCTGCGTGGCGGCTGGCTGACCCTGCGTCGGCTGGGCCGCTGTCATCCGTGGAATCCGGGCGGTTATGACCCGGTGCCACCCGCCAACACTTCCCAATCCTCTTCGATGGCCGAGTAATCATGGATATTCAACGCTCGATCCTGATCGTCGCCCTGGCAATCGTGTCCTACCTGATGGTTCTGCAGTGGAACCAGGACTACGGCCAAGCCGCCCTGCCGACCGCGGGCACCAGCGTCGGCAGTGCACAAGCGACCTTGCCGGACGACACCGCAACCGCCAAGTCCAGCGACGATGTGCCGACCGCCGCCAGTGCCGAGCCCAACGCGCCGGCTGTCACCCAGAGCGTGGCCCCCGGCACCGACCTGATCCGCGTCGAAACCGATGTGCTCAGCTTGGCCATCGACCCGAACGGTGGTGACATCGTCCAGCTGACCTTGCCGCAATACCCGCGGCGCCAGGATCGCCCCGACGTGCCGTTCCAGCTGTTCGACAACGGCGGCGAGCGTCTCTACCAGGCCCAGAGCGGTCTGGTTGGCGCCAACGGCCCGGACGCCCGCGCCAATGGTCGCCCGCTGTACAGCGCAGCCCAACGCAGCTACAAACTTGCCGACGGGCAGGAGCAACTGGTGGTCGACCTGAGCTTCAGCGAAGCCGGCGTCAATTACACCAAGCGCTTTACCCTGACTCGCGGCAAATACGAGCTGCAGGTTTCCTACAAGGTCGACAACCAGAGCGCCCAGCCCTGGACCGGCAGCATGTATGCCCAGCTGAAGCGCGACGCCAGCGCAGACCCGTCCTCCACCACTGCCACTGGCGTATCCACCTACCTCGGTGCTGCGGTCTGGACCCCGGACGAGCCGTACAAGAAGCTGTCCATGAGCGACATGGACAAGCAGTCCTTCAAGGAAAGCGTCCAGGGTGGCTGGGTCGCCTGGCTGCAGCACTACTTCGTCACCGCCTGGATCCCGTCCAAGGACCAAAGCAACACCATCCAGACCCGCAAGGACTCCAAGGGCAACTACATCGTCGGCTACGTGGGTTCCGCGCTGAACGTGCCGGCCGGGGCTTCCGCTGAAACGTCCGCCACCCTGTACGCCGGTCCGAAGATCCAGGACCACCTGAAGGAACTCTCCCCGGGACTGGAACTGACCGTCGACTACGGCTTCCTGTGGTTCATCGCCCAGCCGATCTTCTGGCTGCTGCAACATATCCACAGCCTGCTGGGCAACTGGGGCTGGGCGATCATCGTCCTGACCATCCTGATCAAGGCCGCCTTCTTCCCCCTTTCCGCCGCCAGCTACAAGTCCATGGCCCGGATGCGTGCCGTATCGCCGAAGCTGCAGGCGCTGAAGGAACAGTACGGTGACGATCGCCAGAAGATGTCCCAGGCGATGATGGAGTTGTACAAGAAGGAGAAGATCAATCCCCTGGGCGGCTGCCTGCCGATCCTGGTGCAGATGCCGGTATTCCTGGCCCTCTACTGGGTGCTGCTGGAAAGCGTGGAAATGCGCCAGGCGCCGTGGATGTTCTGGATCACCGACCTGTCGATCAAGGATCCGTTCTTCATCCTGCCGATCATCATGGGCGCCACCATGTTCATTCAGCAGCAACTGAACCCGACCCCGCCGGATCCCATGCAGGCCAAGGTGCTGAAGCTGATGCCGATCATCTTCACCTTCTTCTTCCTGTGGTTCCCGGCCGGCCTGGTCCTGTACTGGGTGGTCAACAACGTCCTGTCGATCGCGCAGCAGTGGTACATTACTCGGCAGATCGAGGCGGCCAGCAAGAAGGCAGCAGCCTGACAGCTCCGCCAGACCGCTTGAACAAGACGCCCCCTCTGGGGGCGTCTTGCTATCCGCCATCCGCAGACCCCAAGGTATCCACAGATGAATCCTGTCCGTGACACCATCGCCGCCGTCGCCACCGCCCAGGGCCGAGGCGGTGTAGGCATCGTCCGCGTCTCCGGCCCCCTTGCCGCGCGGATAGCCGAGGCCATCGGCGGTCGTGTGCCGAAGCCGAGATTCGCCCATTACGGGCCTTTTCTGGATGGCGCTGGGCAGACCCTGGACGAGGGTATCGCTCTGTACTTCCCCGGCCCCAATTCCTTCACCGGTGAAGATGTGTTCGAACTGCAGGGCCATGGCGGTCCGGTGGTGCTCGACCTGCTGCTGCGCCGCTGTATGGAACTGGGCGCCCGCCAGGCCAGGCCCGGCGAGTTCAGCGAGCGCGCCTTCCTCAACGACAAGCTCGACCTGGCCCAGGCCGAGGCTATCGCCGACCTTATCGAGGCCAGTTCGGAACAGGCGGCTCGCAATGCGTTGCGCTCCCTCCAGGGAGAATTCTCCAAGCGCGTGCACGCCCTGACCGAGAAACTGATCGAGTTGCGCATCTATGTGGAAGCCGCCATCGACTTTCCCGAGGAGGAAATCGACTTCCTCGCCGATGGCCATGTGCTCGGCCTGCTGGATGGCGTTCGCGACAACTTATCCACAGTGATCCGTGAAGCCGGCCAGGGCGCGCTGTTGCGTGATGGCATGAACGTGGTGATCGCCGGGCGACCCAATGCCGGAAAATCCAGCTTGCTGAATGCCCTTGCCGGGCGCGAAGCGGCCATCGTCACCGACATCGCCGGCACAACCCGGGATGTACTGCGGGAACATATCCACATCGACGGCATGCCCCTGCATGTGGTGGATACAGCCGGTCTGCGGGATACCGAAGACCATGTGGAAAAGATTGGTGTGGAACGCGCCCTGAAGGCCATTGGCGAGGCGGACCGCGTACTGTTGGTGGTGGACGCGACAGCTCCGGAAGCCGTCGACCCCTTCGCGCTCTGGCCGGAGTTCCTCGACCAGCGACCGGACCCGGCCAAGGTCACCCTGATCCGTAACAAGGCCGACCTCAGTGGCGAAGCCGTCGGCCTGGAACTCAGCCATGACGGCCACGTTACCCTGAGCCTGTCCGCACGTTCCGGCGAGGGCCTGGAACTGCTGCGCGAGCACTTGAAAGCCTGCATGGGTTATCAACAGACGGCCGAAAGCAGCTTCAGTGCTCGCCGGCGGCATCTGGAAGCGCTGCGCCAGGCAGGTGAATTCCTCGATCACGGCCGCTCCCAGCTCACCCTGGCCGGTGCTGGCGAGCTGCTGGCCGAAGATCTGCGCCAGGCCCAGCAGGCCCTGGGCGAAATCACCGGTGCCTTCAGCTCCGACGACCTGCTGGGTCGAATCTTCTCCAGCTTCTGCATCGGCAAATAGCCGTAGCACAACGCTTTTATCCACAGGTGAATGAGACGGCCTGCCCCTCCAGGCGGTCCGCTCCTGCCTGCTCGCTGGAAAACCACGCGGCTGAACCCTGTTGATAACAACCCGATAACCCAGTCCATAAGCCTGGTGAAAAGCCAATGAATAAAATGGCTGTGCATAAGATGCTTCCGCGTACACAGCTTTCTGACGGCTTACACAGTGCCTACTGGCAGGAACAGCACAGGGTTATCATTCTCCGCAAAGCCCGATCCATCGAGGTTAGATTGTGTTATCCACAGATAAACGCCTCCCCAAGGTATAAAAATAAAAACAGGCTTTTTAAGAAATTCTTCACTCTTATTTCTTTTTGCCCACAGCCACTTTTCCACCTTTGGATAACTCATTGGTAGGCACAGGAGGAGTGAGCTGGCTACTTTTTGTCCAGGCGGCTTCATGCGCGGAGGTAAATTCCCCTATACTGTGCGGCTTTCTCTATTTCCCAGCCTTGAACAGGCACGAGGTGCGTGGTGGATTTCCCTTCCCGTTTTGACGTGATCGTGATCGGTGGCGGTCATGCCGGCACTGAGGCCGCCCTCGCGGCCGCACGCATGGGCGTGAAGACGCTGCTGCTGACCCACAATGTCGAAACCCTCGGCCAGATGAGCTGCAACCCCGCCATTGGCGGCATTGGCAAGAGCCATCTGGTGAAGGAGATCGATGCGCTGGGTGGTGCCATGGCCACCGCCACCGATCTCGGCGGTATCCAGTTCCGTGTACTGAACAGCCGCAAAGGCCCAGCCGTGCGCGCCACGCGCGCTCAGGCCGACCGCGTGCTCTATAAGGCAGCCATTCGCGAAATCCTGGAAAACCAACCGAACCTGTGGATATTTCAGCAGGCCTGCGATGACCTGATCGTCGAGAACGATCAGGTGAAGGGCGTAGTGACCCAAATGGGGCTGCGCTTCTTCGCAGAGTCCGTGGTGCTGACCACCGGCACCTTCCTGGGTGGACTTATCCACATCGGTCTGCAGAATTACTCAGGCGGCCGCGCCGGGGATCCGCCGTCGATCGCCCTGGCCCAGCGCCTGCGTGAGCTGCCGCTGCGTGTCGGTCGCCTGAAAACCGGCACGCCGCCACGCATCGACGGCCGTTCCGTGGATTTCTCGGTGATGACCGAGCAGCCGGGCGACACGCCTATCCCGGTCATGTCCTTCCTCGGTTCCAAGGACCAGCATCCGCGCCAGGTCAGTTGCTGGATCACCCATACCAATGCGCGCACCCACGAAATCATTGCCAGCAACCTCGATCGTTCGCCCATGTACTCCGGCGTGATCGAAGGTGTCGGCCCGCGCTACTGCCCATCGATCGAAGACAAGATCCATCGCTTCGCCGACAAGGACAGCCACCAGGTGTTCCTCGAGCCGGAAGGCCTGACCACCCATGAGCTCTACCCCAACGGCATCTCCACTTCGCTGCCTTTCGATGTGCAGCTGGAGATCGTGCGCTCGATCCGGGGCATGGAGAATGCGCACATCGTGCGTCCCGGCTACGCCATCGAGTACGACTATTTCGATCCGCGCGACCTGAAATACAGCCTGGAAACCAAAGTCATCGCCGGCCTGTTCTTCGCGGGCCAGATCAACGGCACCACCGGATACGAAGAAGCCGGAGCCCAGGGCCTGCTCGCCGGCGCCAACGCCGCCCTGCGCGCCCAGGGCAAGGACGCCTGGTGCCCGCGCCGCGACGAGGCCTATATCGGCGTGCTGGTGGATGACCTGATCACCCTGGGCACCCAAGAGCCCTATCGCATGTTCACCTCGCGCGCCGAGTACCGGCTGATCCTGCGCGAGGACAACGCCGACCTGCGGCTTACCGAGAAAGGACGCGAGCTGGGCCTGGTGGACGACCAGCGCTGGGCTGCCTTCGAAACCAAGCGCGAGGGCATCGCCCGCGAAGAACAGCGACTGAAAACCACCTGGGTTCGTCCGGGCACGCCTGAAGGCGATGCCATCGCCCAGCGTTTCGGAACCCCGCTGGCCCATGAATACAACCTGCTCAACCTGCTGAGCCGGCCGGAGATCGACTACGCCGGCCTGGTGGATGTCACCGGCGGCGGCGCCGACGATCCACAGGTGGCTGAGCAGGTGGAGATCAAGACCAAGTACGCCGGCTACATTGACCGCCAGCAGGATGAGATCGCCCGCCTGCGCGCCAGTGAAGACATCCGCCTGCCCGAAGACCTGGACTACGCTGGCATCTCCGGCCTGTCCAAGGAAATTCAGCACAAGCTCGGCAACGCCCGTCCGGAAACCCTTGGCCAGGCCGGTCGTATCCCCGGTGTGACCCCGGCGGCGATTTCCCTGCTGTTGATCCACTTGAAGAAACGCGGCGCCGGCCGCCAGCTGGAGCAGAGCGCCTGATGTCCCTGGTCTCCCAACGCCACGCCGATGAGCTTTGCCGTGGCGCGCAACTGCTTGCTGTAGAACTCTCCCCGGAAAAGCAGGAAGGGCTCCTTGCCTACCTCGCGCTGCTGATCAAGTGGAACAAGGCCTACAACCTGACCGCCGTTCGCGACCCGGACGAGATGGTGTCGCGGCATCTGCTCGACAGCCTGAGCGTCGTCTCCCATGTCGCCGCGCTTGGGGATAACTGGCTGGACGTCGGCAGCGGTGGCGGCATGCCCGGAATTCCCCTGGCCATCCTCTTCCCCGAGCGGCATTTCACCCTGCTCGATTCCAATGGCAAGAAGACCCGTTTCCTGACCCAGGTGAAGCTGGAGCTGAAACTCGCCAATCTCGATGTTATCCACAGCCGGGTCGAAGCCTTCGCACCCGAGCGTCCGTTCAGTGGGATAGTTTCCCGCGCCTTCAGCTCGCTGGAAGACTTCAGCAACTGGACCCGCCATCTCGGCGACGGCGAGACCCGCTGGCTGGCGATGAAGGGTCTGCATCCGGACGACGAGCTCCAGGCACTGCCCGCGGACTTCCGCGTGGAGTCCGCGCATCAGCTGGAGGTTCCCGGTTGCCAAGGTCAGCGCCATCTGCTGATACTGCGCCGCACGCTATGAGGGGGAAGGCAGCCATGGCCAAGGTATTCGCAATCGCCAATCAGAAAGGCGGGGTCGGCAAGACCACCACCTGTGTCAACCTGGCGGCATCGCTGGTCGCAACCAAGCGCCGCGTGCTGCTGATCGACCTCGATCCCCAGGGCAACGCCACCATGGGCAGCGGCATCGACAAACTCGCTCTGGAGCACTCCATCTACGACGTTCTCACCGGTGAGTGCGACCTGGCGACCGCGATGCAGTTTTCCGAGCACGGCGGCTACCAACTGCTACCCGCCAACCGGGATCTCACCGCGGCGGAAGTCGCGCTGCTGGACATGCCGAGCAAGGAGCATCGCCTGCGCGAAGCCCTGGCGCCGATCCGCGAGAACTACGACTACATCCTCATCGACTGCCCGCCCTCGCTGTCGATGCTCACCATCAACGCCCTGGCGGCGTCCGATGGCGTGATCATTCCCATGCAGTGCGAGTACTACGCACTCGAAGGCCTGTCCGACCTGGTCAACAGCATCCAGCGCATTGGCCAGTTGCTGAACCCGAGCCTGAAGATCGAGGGCTTGCTGCGCACCATGTACGACCCGCGCATCAGCCTGACCAACGAGGTCTCTGCCCAGCTGAAGGAACACTTCGGTGATCAGCTCTATGACGCCGTGATCCCGCGCAACGTGCGCTTGGCGGAAGCGCCGAGCTTCGGCATGCCCGCCCTGGTCTACGACAAGCAATCCCGTGGCGCCATCGCCTATCTGGCGCTGGCTGGTGAGTTGGTTCGCCGCCAGCGCGCCAAAGCCAAAACCGCTACCGCATAAGGAATCCGCATGGCCGCGAAAAAACGAGGTCTGGGCCGTGGCTTGGACGCCCTGCTGGGCGGCAGTACTGTCACCAAACTCGAAGAAGAAGCCGTCCAGGTCGATACCCGTGAACTTCAGCACCTGCCCCTGGACCTGATCCAACGCGGCAAGTACCAGCCACGCCGCGACATGGACCCCACGGCCCTGGAGGAACTGGCCCAATCGATCAAGGCCCAGGGCGTCATGCAGCCCATCGTGGTGCGTCCGATCGGTGCCGGCCGTTACGAGATCATCGCCGGCGAGCGTCGCTGGCGGGCCAGCCAGCAGGCCGGCCTGGAGAAGATTCCGGCCATGGTCCGCGAGGTGCCCGACGAAGCCGCCATCGCGATGGCGCTGATCGAGAACATCCAGCGCGAGGACCTCAACCCCATCGAGGAAGCGATCGCCCTGCAGCGCCTGCAGCAGGAGTTCCAGCTCACTCAGCAGCAGGTGGCCGAAGCCGTGGGCAAGTCCCGCGTCACCATCACCAACCTGCTGCGCCTGATCGGCCTACCGGAGGAGATCAAGACCCTGCTCGCCCATGGCGACCTGGAGATGGGGCACGCCCGTGCCCTGCTGGGACTGCCCCTGGAAAGGCAGGTGGAAGGAGCGCGACATGTTGTCGCACGAGGACTCACCGTGCGCCAGACCGAGGCACTGGTCCGGCAATGGCTGAGCACCAAGGAGAAAACTGTCGAATCAGTCAAATCCGACCCGGATATCAGTCGTCTCGAACAGCGCCTGGCAGAGCGGCTAGGCGCTCCCGTGCAGATCAAGCATGGCCAGAAAGGTAAAGGCCAATTGGTCATCCGCTACAACTCCCTCGATGAACTGCAGGGCGTCCTGGCCCACATCCGCTGAAACATATGTCGCTGTAGCGGCGGTCGGATTTCACTACCGGCAGTTGAACGGGGTGGGTTGCCACCCTATACTCTGCGCGCAATTTTGTCGGCACAAAGTATGCCAAGTCGTTGATTCCAGCGGCCGACACCAGAGGAACAGCTGCGATGGATATCCGCACGCCAAACCGCTTGCCCTTCCATCGAATGCCGGTATTCCCGGTCCTGCTGACCCAACTGGTCGTCCTGTTGCTCGCCGCCGTCGTTCTCTGGCAGTGGCGCGGCGCGGTAGCTGGATACTCTGGCTTGTGCGGCGGCTTGATCGCCTGGTTGCCGAACCTGTATTTCGCCCGCAAGGCGTTCCGTTACAGCGGAGCCCGTGCAGCCCAGGCGATAGTCCGTTCTTTCTATGCGGGCGAAATGGGCAAGCTGATTCTGACGGCAGTGCTGTTTGCGCTGACCTTCGCAGGAGTGAAACCCCTGGATGCGCCGGCGGTATTTGGCGTTTTCCTGCTGACCCAGGCGGTCAGCTGGTTCGCACCCCTGCTGATGAGAACAAGATTTTCGAAACCTTAGGGCGTTTGAGGCAAACATGGCAGAGCAAACCGCTTCGGGCTATATCCAGCACCACCTTCAGAACCTGACCTTCGGTCGTCTGCCCAATGGCGAGTGGGGCTTCGCCCACAGCGCCGAGCAAGCCAAGGAAATGGGCTTCTGGGCCTTCCACGTGGACACCCTGGGCTGGTCCATCGGCCTTGGCCTGCTGTTCGTGATCCTCTTCCGCATGGCGGCCAAGAAGGCCACCTCCGGCGTTCCCGGCGGGCTGCAGAACTTCGTCGAGGTCATGGTCGACTTCGTCGACACCAACGTGAAGGACACTTTCCACGGTCGCAACCCGCTGATCGCCCCGCTGGCGCTGACCATCTTCGTCTGGATCTTCCTGATGAACGCCATCGACCTGGTGCCGGTGGACTGGATTCCGATGCTGGCCGCGAAAATCGCTGGCGATGACCACCTGTTCTTCCGCGCCGTTTCGACCACCGACCCGAACGCCACCCTCGGCATGGCCTTCTCGGTGTTCGCCCTGATCATCTTCTACAGCATCAAGGTCAAGGGCATCGGCGGCTTCCTCGGCGAACTGACCCTGCACCCCTTCAGCAGCAAGAACATCTTCGTGCAGATCCTGCTGATCCCGGTGAACTTCCTGCTCGAGTTCGTGACCCTGGTGGCCAAGCCGATTTCCCTGGCCCTGCGTCTGTTCGGCAACATGTACGCCGGCGAGCTGGTGTTCATCCTGATCGCCGTGATGTTCGGCGCGGGCATCCTGCTGCTGAGCGGCCTGGGCCTTGCACTGCAGTGGGCGTGGGCTGTGTTCCACATCCTGATCATCACCCTGCAGGCCTTCATCTTCATGATGCTGACCATCGTCTACCTGTCGATGGCGCATGAGGACAACCATTAAGAACGCGAAGCGCACCTGATGACCTTCTCCCTATGGGGAAAGGTGCCCGAAGGGCGGATGTGGGTGCGTGGATGTTCGAGATGGTCCTGTGTCGCAAGGCACGGGAACGCCCGCAAGGGCAGTGGGAACACAAAACGATTTCGTTTTACCGCTTCACTTCAACCTTAACCAACACGACATAAAGTCGGGAGGAAAAATGGAAACTGTAGTAGGTCTGACCGCGATCGCCGTAGCTCTGCTGATTGGTCTGGGTGCCCTGGGTACCGCCATTGGCTTCGGTCTGCTGGGTGGCAAGTTCCTGGAAGGCGCAGCCCGTCAGCCGGAAATGGTTCCGATGCTGCAAGTCAAGATGTTCATCGTGGCCGGTCTGCTCGACGCCGTAACCATGATCGGCGTTGGTATCGCGCTGTTCTTCACCTTCGCTAACCCGTTCATTGCTCAGGTAGCCCAGTAATCCTCGATTGATCGAGGATTGGACTGACAACGAACGAGCGAGGTGTTGGCGTGAACATTAATGCAACCCTGATCGGCCAGTCCGTTGCGTTCTTCATCTTCGTACTGTTCTGCATGAAGTTCGTGTGGCCTCCGGTCATCACTGCTCTGCGTGAACGTCAGAAGAAGATCGCTGATGGCCTGGACGCTGCCAATCGCGCGGCTCGTGACCTGGAGCTGGCCCATGAGAAAGTGGGTCAGCAACTGCGCGAAGCCAAGGCACAGGCAGCTGAAATCATCGAGCAAGCCAAAAAGCGCGCTTCCCAGATCGTCGACGAAGCTCGCGATCAGGCACGTGCTGAAGGCGAGCGCCTGAAGGCGCAAGCTCAGGCCGAGATCGAACAGGAACTGAACAGCGTCAAAGACGCGCTGCGCGCCCAGTTGGGCAGCCTGGCCGTTAATGGTGCCGAGAAGATTCTGGGTGCCACTATCGATCAAAACGCGCACGCGGAGCTGGTTAATAAACTGGCAGCCGAAATTTAAGCGAGGGCGATCATGGCAGAACTGACCACGCTGGCCCGACCTTACGCCAAGGCTGCTTTCGAGTACGCCCAGGCCCATCAGCAGCTGGCCGCCTGGTCGGCCATGCTAAGCCTGGCCGCTGCGGTGTCGCAGGACGACACCATGCAGCGCGTGCTCAAAGCCCCGCGACTGACGAGCGCAGAGAAAGCCAACGCCTTCATCGAGGTGGTTGGCGACAAGTTCGACGCGCAGGCACAGAACTTCATCCACGTCGTTTCCGAGAACGGCCGCCTCGTGCTGCTGCCGGAAATCGCCGAACAGTTCGAGCTGTACAAGGCCGAGCAAGAAAAGTCGGTGGACGTGGAAGTCACCAGTGCCTTCGCATTGAGCGATGAACAGCAAGACAAACTCGCCAAGGTTCTCAGCGCACGGCTCAGCCGGGAAGTGCGTCTGCACGCCGTGGAGGACTCCAGCCTGATTGGCGGAGTCGTCATCCGCGCCGGCGACCTGGTTATCGATGGCTCGGTTCGCGGCAAAATCGTGAAACTGGCCGAAGCGTTGAAATCTTGAGTTTGAAGGGGCAGCAGAGCAATGCAGCAACTCAATCCTTCCGAAATTAGTGAAATCATCAAGGGGCGCATCGAGAAACTCGACGTCTCTTCCCAAGCCCGCAACGAAGGCACCATCGTCAGCGTTGCCGACGGCATCGTGCGCATCCACGGCCTGGCCGACGTGATGTACGGTGAAATGATCGAGTTCCCGGGCGGCGTCTACGGTATGGCGCTGAACCTGGAGCAGGACTCCGTTGGCGCCGTGATCCTCGGTGGCTACCTTGGCCTCGCCGAAGGCATGAGCGCCAAGTGCACCGGCCGCATCCTGGAAGTGCCGGTCGGTCCGGAACTGCTGGGCCGCGTGGTCGACGCCCTGGGCAACCCCATCGATGGCAAAGGCCCGATCAACGCTTCCGCCACCGACGCGGTGGAAAAGGTAGCGCCGGGCGTGATCTGGCGTAAGTCGGTAGACCAGCCGGTACAGACTGGCTACAAGGCCGTCGACGCCATGATCCCGATCGGCCGTGGCCAGCGCGAGCTGATCATCGGCGACCGTCAGATCGGCAAGACCGCCCTGGCTGTCGACGCCATCATCAACCAGAAAGACAGCGGCATCCGCTGCGTCTACGTGGCCATCGGTCAGAAGCAATCGACCATCGCCAACGTAGTGCGCAAGCTGGAAGAGAACGGCGCCCTGGCCAACACCATCATCGTGGCCGCCAGCGCTTCCGAGTCGCCGGCGCTGCAGTACATCGCGCCGTACTCTGGCTGCACCATGGGCGAGTACTTCCGTGACCGCGGCGAAGACGCCCTGATCATCTACGATGACCTGTCCAAGCAAGCCGTAGCCTACCGCCAGATCTCCCTGCTGCTGCGCCGTCCGCCGGGCCGCGAAGCTTACCCGGGCGACGTGTTCTATCTCCACAGCCGCCTGCTGGAGCGCGCTTCCCGCGTTTCCGAGGAGTACGTCGAGAAGTTCACCAACGGCGCGGTGAAAGGCAAGACCGGTTCCCTGACCGCCCTGCCGATCATCGAAACCCAGGCTGGTGACGTTTCCGCGTTCGTTCCGACCAACGTGATCTCCATCACCGACGGTCAGATCTTCCTGGAATCCGCCCTCTTCAACTCGGGTATCCGTCCGGCGGTCAACGCCGGTATCTCGGTATCCCGTGTGGGTGGCGCGGCCCAGACCAAGATCATCAAGAAGCTGTCCGGTGGTATCCGTACCGCCCTGGCCCAGTACCGTGAACTGGCTGCGTTCGCGCAGTTCGCTTCCGACCTGGACGAGGCTACCCGCAAGCAGCTGGAACACGGTCAACGCGTTACCGAGCTGATGAAGCAGAAGCAGTACGCGCCCATGTCCATCGCGGACATGGCGCTGAGCCTGTACGCCGCCGAGCGTGGCTTCCTGCAGGACATCGAACTGGCCAAGATCGGCGCCTTCGAACAAGCCCTGATTGCTTACTTCAACCGTGATCACGCCGCTCTGCTGGCGAAGATCAACGAGAAGGGTGACTTCAACGACGAAATCGACGCCGGCATCAAGGCTGGTATCGAGAAGTTCAAGGCCACCCAAACCTGGTAAGCCGCAGCGGGGGGTCGCAAGGCCCCCCGCCTGCTAACCCGATAGGTGTTACATGGCAGGCGCAAAAGAGATTCGCAGCAAGATTGCGAGCATCAAAAGCACGCAGAAGATCACCAGCGCCATGGAAAAGGTGGCGGTCAGCAAGATGCGCAGGGCTCAACTGCGCATGGCTGCCAGCCGCCCCTACGCGGAGCGCATTCGCCAGGTGATCGGTCATTTGGCCAACGCCAACCCGGAATACCGCCACCCGTTCATGATCGACCGTGAAGTCAAGCGCGTCGGTTACATCGTGGTGAGCAGCGACCGTGGTCTGTGCGGCGGCTTGAACATCAACCTGTTCAAGACCCAGGTCAAGGACATGGCGGGTTACCGCGAACAAGGCGTGGAGATCGACCTCTGCGTGATTGGTGGCAAGGGTGCGGCCTTCTTCCGCAACTACGGCGGCAACGTCGTGGCAGCCATCAGCCACATCGGTGAGGAGCCCTCGATCAACGACCTGATCGGCAGCGTCAAGGTCATGCTCGACGCATACCTGGAAGGCCGTATCGATCGCCTGTTCGTGGTGTCCAACAAGTTCGTCAACACCATGACGCAGAAGCCGACCGTGGACCAACTGGTTCCGCTGGTGGCCGACCCGGATCAAGAGTTGAAGCATCACTGGGACTACCTCTACGAACCCGACGCCAAGGAGATCCTCGAGGGTCTGCTGGTGCGCTACGTGGAGTCCCAGGTGTATCAGGCCGTGGTTGAGAACAATGCCTGCGAGCAGGCAGCACGGATGATCGCGATGAAGAACGCCACCGACAACGCCGGTGATCTGATCAGCAACCTCCAACTGATCTACAACAAGGCGCGTCAGGCAGCGATCACTCAAGAGATTTCGGAAATCGTCGGCGGCGCTGCCGCGGTTTAAGACCGGTTCATATATTTAGAGGAACCAGATATGAGTAGCGGACGTATCGTTCAAATCATCGGCGCCGTTATCGACGTGGAATTCCCGCGTGATCAGGTGCCGAACGTTTACGACGCGCTGAAGGTCAGCGGCGTCGAAACCACCCTGGAAGTCCAGCAGCAGCTGGGCGACGGCGTGGTTCGTTCCATCGCAATGGGTTCGACCGAAGGCCTCAAGCGTGGCCTGGACGTATCCAACACTGGCAAGGCCATCGCCGTCCCGGTGGGTAAAGCCACCCTGGGCCGCATCATGGACGTGCTGGGCAACCCCATCGACGAAGCCGGCCCCATCGGCGAAGAAGAGCGTTGGGAAATCCACCGCGCTGCGCCGTCCTATGCCGAGCAGGCTGGTGGCAACGAGCTGCTGGAAACCGGCATCAAGGTAATCGACCTGGTCTGCCCCTTCGCCAAAGGCGGCAAGGTAGGCCTGTTCGGTGGCGCCGGCGTGGGCAAGACCGTGAACATGATGGAGCTGATCCGTAACATCGCGATCGAGCACAGCGGTTACTCGGTATTCGCCGGCGTGGGCGAGCGTACTCGTGAGGGTAACGACTTCTACCACGAGATGAAGGACTCCAACGTTCTCGACAAGGTAGCTCTGGTATACGGCCAGATGAACGAGCCGCCGGGCAACCGTCTGCGCGTGGCGCTGACCGGCCTGACCATGGCCGAGAAGTTCCGTGACGAAGGTCGTGACGTTCTGCTGTTCGTCGACAACATCTACCGTTACACCCTGGCCGGTACCGAAGTGTCCGCGCTGCTGGGTCGTATGCCGTCCGCTGTGGGTTATCAGCCGACCCTGGCCGAGGAAATGGGCGTTCTGCAGGAGCGCATCACCTCCACCAAGACCGGTTCCATTACCTCCATCCAGGCCGTATACGTTCCCGCGGACGACCTGACTGACCCGTCCCCGGCGACCACCTTCGCCCACCTGGACGCGACCGTCGTACTGTCCCGCGACATCGCCTCGCTGGGTATCTACCCTGCCGTGGACCCGCTGGACTCCACCTCCCGTCAGCTGGACCCGCTGGTGATCGGCCAGGAACACTACGAGACCGCTCGTGGCGTTCAGTACGTTCTGCAGCGTTACAAGGAACTGAAGGACATCATCGCGATTCTCGGCATGGACGAACTGTCCGAGTCCGACAAGCTGCTGGTGTCCCGCGCTCGTAAGATCCAGCGCTTCCTGTCCCAGCCGTTCTTCGTGGCCGAAGTCTTCACCGGTTCCCCGGGTAAGTACGTCTCCCTGAAGGACACCATCGCTGGCTTCAAAGGCATCCTCAACGGTGACTACGACCACCTGCCCGAGCAGGCGTTCTACATGGTCGGCGGCATCGAAGAAGCCATCGAGAAAGCGAAGAAACTGTAACCCCCTGAGCGCCCGGCAACGGGCGCTTACGTGAGGCAAGCGTATGGCTATTACTGTCCATTGCGATATCGTCAGCGCCGAAGCGGAGATCTTCTCCGGTCTGGTGGAGATGGTGATTGCGCACGGCCACCTCGGCGATCTGGGTATCGCGCCGGGCCACGCCCCGCTGATCACCGACCTCAAACCGGGTCCGATCCGCCTGGTCAAGCAGGGTGGCGAGGAAGAGGTGTATTACATCTCCGGTGGTTTCCTCGAGGTCCAGCCGAACATGGTGAAGGTCCTGGCCGACACCGTGCTGCGTGCCGCGGACCTGGACGAAGCGGCTGCTCAGGAGTCCCTCAAGGCTGCTGAGAAGGCTCTGCACGAGAAGGGCGCGGAGTTCGATTACTCCGCCGCGTCCGCTCGTCTGGCCGAGGCCGCGGCTCAGCTGCGCACCGTCCAGCAGATCCGCAAGAAGTTCGGTGGCTAAGGCCCAAGGCTTCATTGCAGATGAGTTAAGGGGTAGCTTTGGCTACCCTTTTTCTTTTCCGGTATTCCGGTTTCGCTTAACTGCCTGATTCGGTGATTTCTCCAATGTCCCTCGATATCGTCATCCTCGCCGCCGGCCAGGGCACGCGCATGCGTTCGGCCCTGCCCAAGGTCCTGCATCCAGTGGCTGGCAAGTCCATGCTCGGCCATGTCATCGACACTGCCCGCAAGCTGCAACCCCAAGGCATACACGTGGTCATCGGCCATGGCGCCGAAACGGTACGCGAGCGACTGGCTGCCGATGACCTGGGTTTCGTCCTGCAGGCCGAGCAACTGGGTACCGGCCACGCCGTCGCCCAGGCCCTGCCGCAACTGTCCGCCGAACGTGTGCTGATTCTCTACGGCGACGTCCCGCTGATCGAGGTGGAAACCCTGCAGCGCCTGTTGGAGAGGGTGCAGGACGACCGACTGGCCCTGCTCACTGTGGACCTGCTCGACCCCACCGGCTACGGCCGTATCGTTCGTGATTCCGCTGGCGTGGTGAAGGCCATCGTCGAACACAAGGACGCGACGCCTGAGCAGCGTGCCATCTGCGAGGGCAACACCGGCATTCTCGCCGTGCCCGGCAAACGCCTGGCCGATTGGCTGGGCCGCCTGTCCAACGACAACGCCCAGGGCGAGTACTACCTCACCGACGTCATCGCCATGGCCGTGGCCGATGGCCTGGTGGTAGACACCGAGCAGCCCCTGGACGCCATGGAAGTGCAGGGTGCCAACGACCGTATCCAGCTTTCCGAACTGGAGCGCCACTATCAGAAGCGCGCCGCGCGCCGTCTGATGGCCCAGGGCGTGACCTTGCTGGACCCCGCGCGCTTCGACCTGCGCGGCGAGGTGAGCGTGGGCCGCGATGTGCTGATCGACGTGAATGTCATCCTCGAAGGCAAGGTCGTCATCGAAGACGGCGTGCAGATCGGCCCGAATTGCGTGATCAAGAACAGCACCCTGCGCCACGGTGCCATAGTCAAAGCCAGCAGCCATCTGGAAGGTGCCGAACTGGGGGAGGGCGCCGATTGTGGTCCCTTCGCACGCCTGCGCCCTGGTGCAGTCCTGGGCGCCAAGGCCCATGTGGGTAACTTCGTCGAACTGAAGAACGCGGTGATGGGCGAGGGGGCCAAGGCTGGCCACCTGGCCTACCTGGGGGACGCCGAGATCGGTGCACGCACCAACATCGGTGCCGGCACCATCACCTGCAACTACGATGGCGCGAACAAATTCCGCACCGTCATGGGTGAGGACGTCTTCATCGGCTCCAACAGTGCCCTGGTGGCACCGGTCAACCTTGGGGATGGCGCCACCACCGGAGCCGGCTCGACCATCACCCAGGACGTTCCAGCCCACGCCTTGGCAGTCGGCCGCGCCAAGCAGCGCAACATCGAAGGCTGGAAGCGTCCGGTGAAGCTCAAGAAGTAGGTTGTGGAAATCCGGCTGTGGATAACCCGCAGCATGACGTAGGGCGGCCCAGGTCGCCCTTTTTTTGTTTGCAGGGTTGACGCGAAACCTTCGTTAGGTTTTGATTCGCACCATTATCTTTCGAATCGAAACTTTCGTTGATGACCAAACGCAATACGCCCCAACGCCGGCACGCCATTCTCGCCCTCCTCGATGAGCAGGGCGAGGTAAGCGTCGACGAGTTGGCCAAGGCGTTCTCCACCTCGGAAGTGACCATTCGCAAGGACCTCACCGCCCTGGAAAAGAACGGGCTGCTCCTGCGTCGCTACGGCGGCGCCGTGCCCATGCCCCAGGAACTGATTGGCGAAGCCAGCCAGCCGGTGTCGTCCTACAAGCTGGCGATTGCCCGTGCCGCCGTCGGCTGCATCCGTGAGCACGCGCGGATCATCATCGACAGCGGCAGTACCACGGCGGCGATGATTCCGGAACTCGGCCACAGGCCGGGCCTGGTGGTGATGACCAACTCCCTCAGCGTTGCCAATGCCCTGCGCGAACTGGAGCACGAGCCGGTGCTGTTGATGACGGGCGGCACCTGGGACCCTCATTCGGAGTCCTTCCAGGGCCAGGTGGCCGAGCAGGTCTTGCGTTCCTACGACTTCGACCAACTGTTCATCGGCGCCGATGGCATCGATCTGCAGCGGGGCACCACCACCTTCAACGAGTTGCTGGGTCTGTCCCGAGTGATGGCTGACGTCGCCCGCGAAGTGATCGTCATGGCCGAAGCCGACAAGGTGGGCCGGCGCATTCCCAACCTGGAACTGCCCTGGAGCAGCATCCATACCCTGATTACCGATGAGCGCCTTTCCCTGGAAGCGCGCGAACAGCTAACGGCACGCGGGATCAAGCTGATCTGCGCGCGCATCGATTGAGAAAGGAGAACAGCCATGTGTGGCATCGTGGGCGCCGTAGCCGAGCGTAGTATCACCGCAATCCTGGTCGAGGGCCTCAAGCGCCTCGAATACCGTGGCTATGACAGCGCGGGCGTGGCGGTCTTCACCCATGACGGCCAGCTCGAGCGCTGCCGTCGCGTCGGCAAGGTCGCGGAGCTGGAGCAGGCCCTGGCCGAACAGCCGCTGGCCGGTCGCCTGGGCATTGCCCACACGCGCTGGGCCACCCACGGCGCGCCCAGCGAGCGCAACGCTCACCCGCACTTTTCCGGTGACCAGCTGGCCGTGGTGCACAACGGCATCATCGAGAACTACGAAGCCCTGCGTGAGCAGCTCAAGGGCCTTGGCTACGCGTTCACCTCGGACACCGACACCGAAGTCATCGTCCACCTGCTGAACCACAAGCTGAAGACCCTGCCGGACCTGGCCGACGCGCTGAAATCGGCGGTGACCGAACTCCACGGCGCTTATGGCCTGGCCGTGATCAGCGCCGCCCAGCCGGATCGCCTGCTCGCCGCCCGCAGCGGCAGCCCGTTGGTGGTGGGCCTGGGGCTGGGCGAAAACTTCCTTGCTTCCGACCAGCTCGCACTACGGCAGGTGACCGACCGCTTCATCTACCTGGAAGAGGGTGATATCGCCGAGATCCGCCGCGACAGCGTGCAGGTCTGGGATCAGCAAGGCAACGCCGTGCAGCGTGAGCAAGTGCAGTACCACGAAGGCGCGGAAGCGGCCGACAAGGGTGAGTACCGCCACTTCATGCTCAAGGAAATCCACGAGCAACCCAAGGTGGTGCAGCGCACCCTGGAAGGCCGTCTGGGTGCCGACCATGTGTTGGTGAATGCCTTCGGTCCGCGTGCCGCCGAGCTGTTCGCCAAGGTGCGCAACGTGCAGATCGTCGCCTGCGGCACCAGCTACCACGCGGGCATGGTTGCCCGTTACTGGCTCGAAGGCCTGGCCGGCATTCCCTGCCAGATCGAAGTGGCCAGCGAGTTCCGCTACCGCAAGGTAGTCGTGCAGCCGGACACCCTGTTCGTCACCATCTCCCAGTCTGGTGAAACCGCCGACACCCTGGCGGCCCTGCGCAACGCCAAGGAGCTGGGTTACCTGACCACCCTGGCGATCTGCAACGTCGGCACCAGCTCCCTCGTGCGCGAGTCCGACCTGACCCTGTTGACCCAGGCCGGCCCGGAAATCGGCGTGGCCTCCACCAAGGCCTTCACCACCCAACTGGTGGCGCTGATGCTGCTGACCCTGTCCCTGGGCCAGGTGCGCGGCACCCTGGAAGACGGAATTGAGGCCGGTCTGGTCGAAGAGCTGCGTCGCCTGCCGACCCGCCTGGGTGAAGCCCTGGCCATGGACAAGACCGTGGAGAAGGTCGCCGAGCTGTTCGCCGAGAAGCACCACACCCTGTTCCTCGGCCGTGGTGCGCAGTACCCGGTGGCGATGGAAGGTTCGCTGAAGCTGAAGGAAATTTCCTATATCCATGCCGAAGCCTACCCGGCCGGCGAACTCAAGCACGGCCCCCTGGCTCTGGTGGACAGCGACATGCCGGTCGTTACCGTGGCGCCGAACAACGAGCTGGTGGAGAAGCTCAAGTCCAACCTGCAGGAAGTCCGTGCCCGCGGCGGCGAGCTGATCGTCTTCGCCGATGGCGAGGCCGGCATCGACAATGGCGAGGGCACCCACATGGTGGCCATGCCGCATATCGATGACTCCCTGGCGCCCATCCTCTACACCATTCCCCTGCAGCTGCTGTCCTACTACGTGGCCGTGCTCAAGGGCACCGACGTCGACCAGCCACGCAACCTCGCCAAATCGGTGACCGTGGAATAACGAGGAGCCGCGGGCAAGGAGCTGTGGTTTCAAACAATTAAGTCTGTTGCTAGAGAATGAGGTCTGTCGCGCAGCTGACCCCCTAAGCAGTGAGTCTCGTGGACGGTGCATCCCAGCGCCGTCCACGTCTGCCTTCTCTTCCGTACGCTTAATCTATCCAATGCTTATCTGATCTGGATGTTGGACACAGCTGTGCCAACCCCTCTTTCGGGAAGATAGGTTGGCCGTGTGGTCAATGCGGTGCAGGGTTCGCGCTCGTTCCGTTCAACGGGCAACCAGCTTCGTTGGCCGCAGCCAACAAGTCCTTAGTGCTTTCGATCAAAGCGGGATCACCACTGTCGATCGCAGTCTTCACCATGGAAAGGACTTCAGCGACCGTGTAGGCGTAGGCAACGGTCGTTCCGTCACCATTGGGGACGCCGCCATAGGCATTGAGCAGGCCCGCCGTACCGTGCCGCGCCAACGCCAGAACCCCACCACCAGCTGCCCAGGCGGCCTGGCCTAGGGTATAAGTGGCGCCGAGGCCACTCGTCACATTGAACGTGGTGTCGAAATAGTCCGATGGGAGAGCGCCAGTCCAACGGTCAGCATGGTTACGCCAATACCCTGGTGTGCACCCTTGGTCTCCGGGAGCCTTCACTTGGTAGCAGAAGTTGAAGTGACTGATGTCAGGAATCTTCCCCTTGTGCAGTGGAGAATGCAGCCACAGGTCTTGACTCGGAATTGGTTTTTGTATGCTGGCGTCGAGTGAAGCATGCAGGTAATCGTACAACGTGTAATTCGGCCCCCCTTTTACCACCACGGCCAGCACGTTGAGGCTACTGGGTGCGCTCCATGCCAAATACTTTCCATTGCTCAAAGTCACTGTTATCGCGTCATAGGTTCCCGCGACGGGAGGATCAATCTTGAAACCGCGGAGCTCGCCCAGGCCTAGGTCGCCAAACACGTTGTAGCAAATCTGATCATCATCCTCGGCGACGAAGTTGCCTGGCACGGATGTGATGTAGTTGGTGTCGGAAAGGTAGCTGGTTTTGCCGACTTCATGGTGCGCGAATGTGCTGCTTATTGCAGACAAAAGCCCAGTGGCCAGGGCGAACGCCAGCATGATTTTCTTTGCGTTCATGGATATACCTCATAAGGATTTGCGCGGCGTTTCTCCGGTGAAATCATTCCCAAGCAGCAACTTCACAGCTCCTGTAACGCTCCGGCCGAATTACCGTTTTTTGAATATTCGGGCTTCCGAACCTGCCTTGTGAGAGCGCTGGAGACAGGGACGGTTAACGCACTATGGCAGCAGGCAAAACGCCACGATATCGGTCAGAGGGCCTAGTGGAGTCTTTGAGATAGGCCACGTGGCTTAGGATCGGACACGTGGCTTAGGCGGGGGTACGACTGGCTGTTCGGGGCAGTAGTCGGCCTTCTATATTGAGTTTCACCCCCCTCTAAGGCGCGCCGGACAAAGTGCGCTGGGACGAACTCAATGGCGAAGATCAGCGTCTTCATCGCGGCTGGAATCAATGCGTCCTGGAGCGAACTGCTGCTCCTGCTCGGCGAGGAAGACGACCTGAGCGTGCTTGGCCTGGCCACCGGCGAGCACGCAATTCAACTGGCAGAAAAAGTGCTCTCCGATGTATTGCTCCTGGATGAGAGCCTGATTGCCGCAGATCCAGTTGCATTGCTCGGTGCCTTTTCAGCTCACTCAACGACCCGCATATTGATCTTCAATGGCCAGTCGCTCGATGGTGTGGCCTTGCTGCAACTGGTTCCAATGGGGGTACGGGGGCTCTTGTCGGCTGGGCATGAGCTGCGGCTGCTTGCAAAGGCTGTTCGCGTCGTGAGTTGCGGCGGCCTTTGGCTTGAACGTCGAACTTTGGAAATCTCTCTGCTGCAGGAAGGAGCTTCCCGCGCCCTCATGCAAACAAATAAGCCGACACCGCGTGAGTCAGAAATAATCGCCTGCATTCGGCGCGGCATGTCGAACAAGGAAACCGCGCGACACCTCGGGATCAGTGACAAGACAGTCAAGGTTCACCTGAATCATATCTACGGCAAGCTGGGGGTCAGTCGTCGATGAACGAGCCCCTTGAAACACAGGACACCGTTTCCCCCTTACCATAAGGGATAGGCAAACGACTGTGTTTATGACTACCAGCAAAGACAAGACCATCGAAGTGCTCGGCCAGGAGCGGCGGCGCCGCTGGAGCGTCGAGGAGAAACTGGCTATGGTGCGCGAGAGCCTGGAGCCCGGACAAAGTGTCTCGGTGGTGGCCCGGCGCAACGGCATCAATCCCAACCAGCTGTTCCATTGGCGCAAGCTCTACCAGGACGGCAGCCTGTCGGCGGTCAGTGCCGGTGAAGCGGTGGTGCCTGCTTCCGAGCTGGCCGATGCCCTTAAGCAGATCCGCGAACTGCAACGGATGCTGGGCAAGAAAACCATGGAAGCCGAGATACTCAAGGAAGCGGTGGAGATCGCCCGCTCGCGAAAATGGATTGCGCACTCACCCTTGTTGCCGGGGGACGACCAGTGAAAGCGGTCAGTGAGAGTCTCGGTGTGGCGCGCTCGCAATTGACGGCTCGACTCAAACAGCCTGTTCCGGGGCTGCAGCCGCGTCGTCGCCGGACGCTCAACGATGCGGCCCTGGTCGAGCAGATCAAGCAGGCCGTCGGCACGTTGCCCAGCTACGGCTATCGCCGGGTCTGGGGTCTGTTGCGTCGGCAGCATGAGCAGCAGGCCCAGCCACCGGTCAATGTGAAGCGGGTTTACCGCGTCATGCGTGACCACGATCTGTTGCTAGAGCGGCGGCGTAAACAGCCGGGTGTAGCGCGGCGTCACGAAGGTCGTGTTGCCGTGGACACGAGCAACACCCGCTGGTGTTCGGATGGATTCGAGTTCCGCTGCGAGGACGGCGAAAAACTGCGCGTGACCTTCGCCTTGGACTGCTGCGACCGCGAGGCCATCAGTTGGGTAGCCAGCCCAAACGGCTACAGTGGCGACGATGTCCGCGACGTGATGCTGGAAGCCATCGAGCAACGCTTCGGTAGCGAGCTGCCGGCGTCGCCGGTGCAATGGCTGAGCGATAACGGCTCGGCCTATACCGCCGAACAGACCCGGGCCTTTGCCCGACAGATCGGTTTGCTGCCCCTGACAACCCCGGTGTGCAGCCCGCAGAGCAACGGCATGGCGGAGAGCTTCGTGAAGACAATGAAGCGCGACTACATCCGCCACATGCCCAAGCCCGATCGGGCGACGGCCCTGCGCAACCTGGCCATCGCCTTCGAGCATTACAACGAGGAACATCCGCACAGCGCACTGAACTACCGCTCGCCTCGCGAGTTCAGGCGCTTGGCTGAGGCATCAACTTAACGGGGTGCCGGTGTCCGGTTTGATAGGGGCAAGTCCAGTCGAATTCACTTGGTGTTGCCTAACCCATTCAACGTCTTCAAGCCTTACATTGATCCCTCGGATTAAATTGTCTGCGCAGTCGACACCGGCTTCTAACCGGTAATGTCTGCTTGGTCTGTAACCTTCGCTGAGTTGTGCGGGCGTCTCTCACTTGCCGACTCGGGACATTCCACATAGGCGAGCGTCTGAGTGCGCGACAGACTTTATTCTTTAGCTGTTCCCTGGTTTCTATGATTTCGAGGGGGCGCGACGGACTTTAGATGCACACTATTGTATAGACGGGGTCACGGGGCACTAGGGCTGGCGACGGCAAAGGCGCGACGGACTTTATTCTCTAAGATCAGAGCTGTCTGAAATAAATAGAGCTCGTCCCGAGTCAACAAGGACTGTTACGGCCGTCCCTACGTCGGGAATGCGGTCGTGGCGACTTCCCCTCGTTCGCAATCACGCTACGAGGGTGTGACCTTGTCTCCACCATGCCCCGCTTTGCGAACTCGCACAGCGGAGCTCTCCTCTTGGTTGGCGATGCTCCTCATGGGGCATACGCCACGATGCAAGCCGGGATGTTCCAAGCGAGTCATCCAGCGACTGGGTGAGTGAGGATCCTGCGTTTCATGAATGCTGCCAGTAGCTGAGCGGCTCCTGCAGGCCGATGGCGCGCCCTGTGCCGCTGCCCGGTTTCGGTGATTACCAGGGCGCGTCCGCCTGAAACGACCTGAAAGGGTGAGCCGTTGACCACGGACAGTGGTCAAATAATCAGGTGGGCTGGAAGGTCCTCGAGATTGAGTGAATCCTATCGAATGGATAGCCTGACAACTGTCCGGATTGGTCTACCTTTCCAGTGTCCTTGGTCAAGGAGGGGTTTCTATGCTTGCGCAACTTCCACCGGTCCTGCGCGATCTGAAACTGCCGCTGCGCCTGCGGCTGTGGGATGGCACGGAGATCGACCTCGGCCCGAACCCGACCGTGACCATGACGGTGAAGGACTCCGGCGTGGTGTCGCTGTTGACCCGTCCAAGCCTGGACACGCTGGGGACCGCCTATGTGGAAGGGCGTCTGGAGCTGGAAGGGCCGATCCTCGACGTGATTCGCATCGGGGATGCCCTGAGCGAGGCACTGATCGGTGAGGCGGACGAGGCGGCGCCCGAACGCCAGTCCCACGACAAGGCCACCGATGCCGCGGCCATCTCCTACCACTACGACCTGTCCAACGATTTCTACGCCCTGTGGCTTGACCGCGACATGGTCTATTCCTGCGCGTACTACCCGACGGGTAGCGAGGACCTCGACGACGCCCAGCAGGCCAAGCTGCACCATCTCTGCCGCAAACTGCGGCTGAAACCCGGTGATTACCTGTTGGATGTGGGCTGTGGCTGGGGAGGCCTGGCGCGCTTCGCCGCTCGCGAGTACGGTGCGCGGGTATTCGGTATTACCCTGAGCCAACAACAACTGGCGCTTGGACGGGAGCGGGTAAAGGCTGAAGGACTGGAGGATCGTGTCGAGCTGCAACTGCTGGACTACCGAGACCTGCCGCAGGATGGCCGTTTCGACAAGGTGGTCAGCGTTGGCATGTTCGAGCATGTTGGCCACGCCAACCTGGCGGTCTATTGCCAGCGCCTGTTCGGCGCGGTGCGCGCCGGCGGTCTGGTGATGAACCATGGCATCACCGCGCGGCACCCGGATGGCCGGCCGGTGGGCCGTGGCGCGGGTGACTTCATCGACCGCTATGTGTTTCCCCATGGTGAGTTACCGCACCTCGCCACCATGGTGAGCGAGCTGAGCCTGGCTGGCCTGGAAGTGGTGGATGTGGAGAGCCTGCGGCTGCACTATGCGCGCACCCTGGCGTTCTGGAGCGGCAACCTGGAAGCCAACCTGGCCAGGGCCGCCAGCCTGGTGCCCGAACAGGCGCTGCGAATCTGGCGGCTGTATCTGGCCGGCTGTTCCCATGCCTTCCAGAAGGGGTGGATCAACCTGCACCAGATACTCGCCACCAAGCCTCATCGGGATGGCTCCCATGAGCTGCCCTGGAGCCGGGCGGACCTCTATAGCGGATAACGCCAGGCATATTCGGCAACGGCGTCGTGCGCGTGGAGGCTTTCCGCGTGCACGACCCGGAGCTTGAAACCTTCCAGCCATTCCTCTCCCCGCAAGGCGCCACCGACGCGCCGTGCGGCATCCTCGCAGAACATGAGGTTCTGGCCGTTGGCCAGGGCGAAGGCCTGTTCATCGGCGCGCTTCACTGCCGTCTGTACCGCAGTACCCAAGGCCTGTTCGGTCATGTCCACGAGATGGCGCACCGGAATTTGCGTGCATCCACCCAGGCGCACCCAGAGCCGGGCGCTGCTGCGCTGGCTGTGGGGCGTGGCGACTATCCCCCGGGTGCTGCCTAGCCAGGCCAGTACCTGATGCCGTTCCAGGGGACGGTCGGCGAATTCTTCGGCGAAGCGCTGCTGAATGAGCTGGCGGGCGAGCGCGGCGGAGCATGGACAGGTGGAGGAATAGGCCACTTCCAATTGAAGTTCCACGTGAAACCCCCATGGATCCTGGCGTGCATGGATTTCCCAAGGGTAGGCCTTCCAGCCGGCGAGGGGGCTGACCAGCGCCGACCGCTTTAACAGGAGCTCCCCGCGCAAGCGGAGGCTGGCACTGCTGGACAAGTCCCGATGGCTGTCGAGAAAGCGCGCCAGGACCTGGCGCAGCAGATCGGCGGACAGTTCTTCCTGCTCCAGTTCCGCCAGCGCCAGGTAGAGCCGCGACATGTGGATACCTCGGGCGCCGGCATCGTCCAGGCTGACGCCGGCATCCGCCCGGGCGGAAATGCGTTGGCCCTCCAGCGTCAAGGACTGGGCGATGTCGCACATGCCGACCCAGTCCAGGGGCAGGTTGAGGGTGGCGGTTTGGGCGGCCACATCCGGGAGGTGAATGGCATTCATCGGCGGACTCTTGAAACTGGTGGTGAGTGTTATGTTATAACAAATTTAGCTTGAAAGAATCGCTCCACGTCAGTCATCTGCTCAACCGCGAAGAACGCCTCGTCCAACCTGTCGAGGCCCGGCCGCCCTTTTCCGCAGCCGGCCGGAGCACCGCGGGAAGCGCCGCCTCGAGAGGAACCCCCATGGACCCACGTTTACCCGTCACCCTGCTGTCCGGCTTCCTCGGCGCGGGCAAGAGCACCCTGCTCAATCACGTACTGAGGAACCGCGAGCAACTGCGCGTGGCGGTCATCGTGAACGACATGAGCGAAATCAACATCGATGGCAGCGAGGTGCAGCGCGACGTCAGCCTGAACCGCGCCGAGGAACGCCTGGTGGAGATGAGCAACGGCTGCATCTGCTGCACCCTGCGCGAAGACCTGCTGGAAGAGGTCAGCCGTCTCGCCCGCGAAGGGCGCTTCGATTACCTGCTGATCGAGTCCACCGGCATTTCCGAGCCGTTGCCGGTGGCCGAGACCTTCACCTTTCGCGATGAGCAGGGCCAGAGCCTGTCCGACCTGGCACGGCTGGATACCCTGGTCACCGTGGTGGACGGGGTGAACTTCCTGCGCGACTACCAGGAGGCCGAGAGCCTGGCCAGCCGAGGCGAGACGCTGGGCGAGGAGGACGAGCGATCCATCACCGATCTGTTGATCGAACAGGTGGAGTTCGCCGATGTGCTGCTGATCAGCAAATGCGACCTGATCTCCAGCGCCGAGCGCGAGGAGCTGGTCGCCATCCTCCAGCGCCTGAACCCCGACGCGCAGGTGCTGCCGATGGTCATGGGCCAGGTCGAGCTGAGGCAGATTCTGGATACCGGCCGCTTCGACTTCGAGCGCGCGGCCCGTGCGCCAGGCTGGCTCAAGGAGCTGCGCGGTGAACACCTGCCGGAAACCGAGGCGTATGGCATCGCCTCGACCGCCTACCGGGCGCGCCGCCCTTTCCACCCACAACGCTTCTTCAGTTTTCTCAACCGCGAGTGGTGCAATGGCCGCCTGCTGCGCTCCAAGGGCTTCTTCTGGCTGGCCAGCCGCTATCGCGAGGCGGGCGGTTGGTCCCAGGCCGGCGGTCTGATGCGCCACAGTCTGGCGGGGCGCTGGTGGCGCTTCGTTCCCCGTGAACGTTGGCCGCAGGACCGCGAAGGCCTGCAAACGGTGTTGCAGCACTGGGTCGCGGATGTGGGCGATTGCCGCCAGGAACTGGTGTTCATCGGCCAGGGGATCGATTTCGCCCGCCTGCATGCCGAGCTGAACGCCTGCCTGCTGGACGACCGGGAAATGGCGCTCGGCGTGGAAGCCTGGACGGAATTCGCCGACCCCTTCGGCCCCTGGCACGACGATGGGGCGTCCGACTGATGCTTGCGTCGCGTGTGGAGCCGTCGCCCCGCCAGGTTCGCGGCGAAAGCCCCGACGTGCTGGCAGAAGCCTTGCGGGACGGCGTCAACCTGGCTATCTGGGAACGCCGCCTGCCCCTGCATATCCAGGACTTCGCCAGCGGGTTGCTGGCCCTGGGCGAACCGCTGGCCGAATCCCTGACCCTGGAACTGGCCGACGCGGAGGGCGAGCCCGATATAGTCGGCCTGGCAGCCGGTTTCGCCGATCTGCAAGGGCATGCGGGCTTCGTGGCCGATGTCGGTTGGCTGGTGCGCGCCTTCGCCTGCCTGGTGGGGGCCCGGCGCGTTGGCCTGCGCCTGCGCCGTCTGGACAAGGCCATGTGCCCGCGGTTTCACGTCGACCAGGTGCCCCTGCGGCTGATCACCACCTACGTCGGCGTCGGCAGCCAGTGGCTGCGGGAAGGGGAGATGTCGCGCCCGCGCCTGGGGGACCCGGCCGCCGAACCGGAGCGGGTTGTGGATAACCAGCAACTGGCCGCCGGCCATGTGGCGCTGTTCAAGGGTGAAAGATGGTCGGGCAATGAAGGACGGGGAATTATCCACAGGTCGCCACGACCCGGTGCGGGCGAGGGTCGGCTACTGCTCACACTGGATTGGCTGGAATAGGCTCCTGACCTCGCCTTGCAGCCAGGGCGGGGATTACCGTTGCTCCCACTCACCCTGGCTTTGCCCTTCACAGAAGGGCTTCAGGTAGCGGGCATCGCTGGCGACGCCGTAATAGTGGATGTCCTGGCGATAGAGCTGGTTGCTGACCTTGGCGTTGCGGCACACGCCGAAGGCGCCGGAAGGGCAGTTATCCACAAAGCTCACCTCCACCTTCTGGCCTTTCATTGCCGGTTTGCAGAAACCGTCACGAAAGAGCTGCGCCGGGATGCTACGGTTTTCCTGGCAGAGCTTCACGTCCAGCCCATCACCCTGGCTGTGTACCAGGCAGGCCTCGGCGCGGGCGTCGATGGACAGCAACAGCAGCAGAGGCAGCAACCAGGCGCGCATCGCAGGTCTTCCAGGCAATGAAGGCAGCGACTCTAACACGGCCATTTCCAAGGCGTATGTGAAGCAGCACCATAGCCAGATGCTGACCCATATCCCGACCCATCTCATCGCCGGCCCCCTGGGCGCCGGAAAGACCAGCCTGATTCGTCAGCTGCTGGCGCAACGGCCCGCCCACGAACGCTGGGCGGTACTTATCAATGAATTCGGCCAGATCGGCCTGGACGCGGTATTGCTGACCGGCAGCGACGACGGCATCGCCATCGCCGAGGTGGCGGGCGGCTGCGTCTGTTGCGTCAACGGCGCGCCCTTCCAGGTCGGCCTTGGCCGGCTACTGCGCAAGGCACGGCCGAACCGGCTGCTGATCGAGCCCTCCGGACTCGGACACCCGGTCGAGCTACTGAGGCAGCTACGCGAACCCCCTTGGGAGGGTGTGCTGGCGCTACAGCCGAGCGTCATGGTGCTCGATGCGGCGGCCCTGGCCAGCGGCCAGCTACTGCCAGACAGCCAGCGGGAGGCGCTTTTGGATGCTGGCCTGGTGCTATTAAACAAGGCCGAAGGGCTTGACTCGGTCACTTGTGAACAACTGGTCGCAAATCTGCCGCCTGTCCCCCGGCTGTGGACGACACAGGGAAAGCTGGATATCCGGGCGCTTCCGGGCATTCATTCACATTCTGGAAAAGCTGTTGGTATCAATGACTTACCAACAGGTGTGGATAAACCTCCGGTGTTGTGGAGGAACCCGCACGAACCCATCTGCCAGATCCAGTCCAATGACGAGGGTTGGAGCATGGGGTGGCGTTGGCACCCCAGCCAGAAGTTCGACCCGATTCGCCTGCAGGCGTGGCTTTCCAGCCTGCCTTGGCGCCGTGCCAAGCTGGTGCTGCAGACCGGCGCTGGCTGGGTTTCCGCCAATGCCCTGGACGGCGCGCCGGTCCACTGGCAAGCCAGTGAATGGCGCAAGGATTCGCGTCTGGAACTGATCTTCGCCGGACCCCAGGACGAGGCGGCGCTGAAGGCGGGAATGGCAGCGTGCAGGCTTTCGGAGGATGGCCCGGGCGGACTATCAAGGTGATGGGTTTCGCTTCGCTCTACGCCATCCTACGGGCTGTGCAGGACGAGGCTGTCCCGTAGGTTGGTGCCTCGCGAAACGAGGCCCAACCGCGGATTGACCGGGCGGCGTAGATGCCCCGCAACACCCACAAACGAAAACGGGCCCCGAAGGGCCCGTCTGGTGTCGATCCTGATGCGGAATCAGTCCTGGTTCATCCGCGAGTGGGTGCGGGTGTCCTTCATGAACACGTACACCAGCAGCGAGCAGGCGATGCAGGCGGTGACGTACCAGTAGAAGCCGCTCTCCATGCCGATGCTCTTGAACCACAGGGCCACGTACTCGGCGGTGCCGCCGAAGATGGACACGGTGAGCGCGTAGGGCAGGCCCACGCCCAGGGCGCGGATTTCGGTGGGGAAGAGTTCGGCCTTCACCACGGCGTTGATCGAGGTGTAGCCGCTGACGATGATCAGCGCCGCCATGATCAGGAAGAACGCGCCCCACCAGGTCTCGATGCTGTGCAGGGTGCTGAGGATCGGGTAGGTGAACAGGGTGCCCATGACGCCGAAGGCGATCAGGATCGGGCGGCGGCCGATCTTGTCGGAAAGCCCGCCGACTATGGGTTGCAGCAGCATGAAGAGGAACAGGGTGGCCGCCGAGATCATGGTCGAGTCGGACTTGCTCATGCCCACGGTGTTCACCAGGTACTTCTGCATGTAGGTGGTGTAGGTGTAGAAGGCCAGGGTGCCGCCCATGGTCAGGCCAACCACGGTCAGCACTTCCTTCGGATGACGGAACAGCGTGCGCAGCAGGCTTTCCTTCGGCTTGTCCTTCTTCTGGGTGAAGGAATCGGTCTCTTCCATGCCACGGCGCAGGAACATGGCCACGACCGCGCACAGGGCGCCAATCACGAAGGGCACGCGCCAGCCCCAGCTTTCCAGCTGCTCGGTGGTCAGGGTCTGCTGCAGCACGATCAGCACCGCCAGGGCGATGAGCTGGCCGGAGATCAGGGTCACGTACTGGAAGCTGGAGAAGAAGCCGCGTTGTTCCTTGGTCGCCATCTCCGACAGGTAGGTGGCCGAAGTGCCGTACTCACCGCCGACCGACAGGCCCTGGAGCAGGCGCGCGACCACCAGCAGGACTGGCGCGGCGACGCCGATGGTCTCGTAGCTGGGGGTCAGGGCGATGATCAGCGAGCCGAAGCACATCAGCAGGACGGAGGCCAGCAATGCAGCCTTGCGGCCCTTGCGGTCGGCGTAGATGCCCATCAGCCAGCCGCCGATGGGGCGCATCAGGAAGCCCACGGCGAAGATCGCGGCAGTGTTGAGCAACTGCGCCGTCATATCGCCCTGGGGGAAGAAAGCCTTGGCGAAGTACAGCGAGAAGGCCGCGTACACGTACCAGTCGTACCACTCGACCAGGTTGCCGACCGAGCCGCTGAAAATGGATTTGATGCGTTGCGATGTGCTGCGGGGTGTTGCAGAGGCAGTCAGGGTGCTGGAGCTATCCATCATCTTTCCTCGACGCTTAGTTGTTGTTGTGGCGCGGGCCGAAGCCGCGCAAGTGCGCCGAGCACTTAGCAGGAGCTGTGCCAGGGGAGCAGATGCCCGGAATAGAGGGGTTTCAGCGGGAATTCGTGGCGATCATGCGCGGAAACCTGCCGACGCCGGGAAAGCGATGAGCAAAATTCCGCCGATGCCGGGCGCTCATGCAGGTTGGTGCGGAGCCTGCGAGGCTCAACGGGGAAACCCTGGCGGGAATGTTGGGCTTCGCGTCGCCCAGCGCCACGCTACGACAGCGTTGGCGCCGTCAATCATCCTCGCCCGGCAGGAATTCGCTGCGGGTCAGGCCATGGCGGGCCATTTTCTCGTTGAGGGTGCGGCGCGGCAGGCGCAGCAGGTCCATCACCGCCTTGATGTCGCCCTGGCAGCGCGCCAGGGCCTGGCGCAGGCACTGGGCCTCGTAGGTTTCCATCAGCTCCGCCAGGGAGGGTTCGTCGTCGCTGCATTCGGTCCGGCGTGTGGATAACCCCAGCACATGGCGTTCGGCGGCGTTGGCCAGCTCCCGCACGTTGCCCGGCCAGTCGTGGGCCAGCAAGCGGGCCAGTTCCGCCGGGGTCAGGCTGGGCTGCGGCCGGCCCAGGCGTTCACTGGCCTGGCGGGCGAAGTGTTCGAACAGCAGCGGAATGTCCTCGCGTCGTTCGCGCAGGGCGGGCAGTTGCAACTCGGCCACGTTCAGGCGATAGAGCAGGTCTTCGCGGAAACGCCCGGCGCGGACCTCGTCGCGCAGGTCTGGCTTGGTGGCGGCGACGACGCGGATGTCCACGGCGATGCTCTGGTTCGAACCCAGTCGCTCCAGGCGCTGTTCCTGCAGCACCCGCAACAGCTTCACCTGCTGCGCCAGGGGCATGCTCTCGATTTCGTCGAGGAACAGGGTGCCGCCGTGGGCGTGTTCGATCTTGCCGATGCGTTTGCCCTGGGCCCCGGTGAAGGCGCCGCTCTCGTGGCCGAACAGCTCGCTCTCGAACAGGTTCTCCGGAATGGCCGCGCAATTCAGCGCCACGAAGGGCTTGCCGGCGCGCGGGCCGAAGTCGTGCAGGCAGCGCGCGACCATCTCTTTGCCCGCGCCGGTTTCGCCGCGCAGCAGGATGTTCACCGGCGTCGTGGCCAGGTCCAGCACCTGGCGGCGCAGTTGTGCCATGGGCCGGGAAACCCCGAGCAGACGGCCGTCGAGCTGGTCCTTGAGCTCCACCTGGACGCGCAGGCGGCGGTTCTCCTGCACCAGCCGGCGCTTCTCCAGGGCACGGCGCAGGCTGTCCAGCAGGCGCTCGGCGGTAAAGGGCTTCTCGATGAAGTCGTAGGCGCCCAGGCGCATGGCTTCCACCGCCTGGGGCACGTCGCCGTGGCCGGTGACCATCAGCAACGGCAGCTCGCGGTCGAGCGCCTGTACGGCGCTGAGCAGGGCCATGCCGTCCATGTCGGGCATGCGCAGGTCGCTGACGATCACGCCGGGGAAGTCCCGGTCGAGGCCCTTCAGGCAGTCCTCGGCGCTGGATTCCACCCGGACCTCGAAGCCGGAGAGTTCCAGCCACTCGCGCACGGCTTCGCGGATCGCCGCTTCGTCGTCGACGAAAATCACCTGGGCTGTCATGGCTGTTCCTCTCTGCTCTTATCCACAGGCAGGCGCAGGCTGAACACCGCGCCGCCGTCCCGGTTGGCGGCACCCAGGGTGCCACCCAGTTCGTGGACGATGGCGTAGGACACCGCCAGTCCGATTCCCAGGCCGGCACCCGCCGGCTTGGTGGTGAAAAAGGGGTCGAATACCCGTGGCAGGTCGGCTTCATCGATGCCGCCGCCGTTGTCGAGCACTTCGAGCAACCAGTGCTCGTCTTCGCGCTGCAGGGTTATCCACAATGTCGGCCCGGGCTTGCCGGCCAGCGCGTCCAGCGCATTGCGCAGCAGGTTGACCAGCACCTGTTCCAGGCGGATGGCGTCGCCGGAAACCCAGGCCGGCACACTCAGCTCCTGGCTGATCCGCACCTTGGCGTCGCGCAGGTTGGGTGCCAGCAGTTGCAGGGATTTATCCACAACGCCGCCGAGTTCCAGGCATTCGCGCAGGCCGCCGGGCGTCTTGCGCGCGTAGGTCTTGAGGTGGCCGGTGAGGGCCGCCATGCGCTGCAACAGCTCGTCATGCCGCCCCAGGGCCTTGCGCGCCTGCTCCAGTTGGCCGTTGTCGAGCATCAGGCGCAGGCTGGCCAGGTGCATCTGCAGGGCGGTCAGCGGCTGGTTGATCTCGTGGGCGAGGGCTGTGGACATCTGTCCCAGGGCGGCGAGTTTCGCCGCCTGGATCAGCCCGTCCTGGGCGGTGCGCAGGGCGGCGGTGCGCTGTTCCACCAGTTGCTCCAGCTCTTCCCGGCTGCGCTGGCGGATGCGCGCCAGGCGCCAGCGCTGGTGCAGGAAGAGAACTAGGAAGACCAACGCCAGCCAGGCCCCGCCAGCGGCGAGGCTGGCGGCACGGGCACTGCTGACGGCTTCCTGCGGCGCGCGCAGCAGGTGCAGCGTCCAGCCTTCGCCGGGCAACGGCAGGCTTTCCCAGAGGTAGTCGGCCGGCCCGTTCGGCCCCTCCACCTGAACCAGCCGGCTGCCGTCGCCGAAATCGATCCGCGTGTTGTGCACAAGGGGCGCCAGGGGCTGCCGGTCGTACTGGCGGGTGGCGGCCAGTTCGGCCCGGCCTTCGACGGAGATGGGCTGCAGCTCGCGGTAGCGCCAGCCTGGCTGGTTGGCGATGAACACCACGCCACGGGCGTCGCTGACCAGGATGATGTCCGCGCGCTGTCCCCATTCCTGCTCCAGTTCGGGGAATTCCAGCTTCACCACGATGGCGCCGAGGAAGGCTTCCCCGGGGCCGCCCACGGCACTGGCGAGGAAGTAGCCAGGAATCCCGCTGGTCACGCCCACTGCGTAGAACCGCCCGCTGCCCAGGCGGCGGGCCTCGGCGAAATACGGGCGGAAGCCATAGTTGTGGCCGACGAAGCTGGTGGGTAGGCGCCAGTTGCTGGCGGCCACGGCCAGGCCGTCGCGATCCAGCAGTTCCAGGGTGGTGGAGCCGGCCGCGCGGTTCATCTGTTCCAGCTTGAGGTTGAGCCACTGCTGCTGGTCGTTATCCACAGGTCTCTGGAGTGCGGCGCGCAGTTCCGGGTCCAGCGCCAGCACGGCGGGCAGGGCGCGGAAGCGATCGATCAGCGTGCGCAGGCTGCCGGCATAGAGCGTCAGCTGTTCGCGGGCCTGCTCGCCTTCGGCGCGCCAGGCCTGGCGCTCGGCCTGGCGGCCGGCCAGGTGCATCGCCAGGAACAGGCCGGCGAACGGCAGCAGGATCAGCAGGGCGATGCGCAGGTAGCGGGCATTCAAGGCGTAACGTCCACGGAGCGGGGGTGGCGACGATATCACGGCCGGGCCTGGAGGCTGCTTCCGAGGGATGCCAGCGGATACACTGCGCGCAGACAATTCGAGGCACGTTCGATGCAATTGCTCCCCTGGTCCCATTCGACTTCCGCCGGATTCACCTTGCGCGGCTGGCACACCCCGGCATCCGGCAAACCGCTCCTGCATTTCCTCCACGGCAACGGTTTCTGCGGCCGCACCTATACGCCGCTGCTGCAGGCTCTGGCCGAGCATTTCGACCTCTGGCTCTGTGATATCCAGGGCCACGGCGACAGCGACCATGGCGGCCGCTTCCTTGGCTGGAACCGCAATGCCGAGCTGGCGGTGGAGGCCTTCGAAGCCGGGCGCGGTCTCTTCGGCGAGGTGCCGCGGATGGCGGTGGGACATAGTTTCGGCGGCGTACTGAGCAGCCTGATCCTGGCGCGCCATCCGGACCTGTTCCGTCGCGCGGTGCTGCTCGACCCGGTGATCTTCACCCCGGCGATGATTGGCGTGATGGCCTTTTCCGAGGTGCTCGGCCTGCATCGCCGGACCACCATGGCCAGCCGCGCACGGGCCCGGCGCAGCCATTGGGCCGACCGCCAGGCGGCGTGGAACGCCCTGCACGGGCGCGGCATCTTCAAGGGCTGGACCGAGGACGCCCTGCAGGGCTATGTGGATCACGCCATCAAGGCTGTGGATAACGGTGTCGAACTGAAGTGCAGGCCGAGTCGCGAAGCGGAAGTCTTCAGTTCCTTCCCGAAACGCTTGTGGCCGTCCCTGGGGCGCATCGTCACGCCGACGCTGATCCTCCACGGCCAGCACAGCTACCCCTTCGTGGCTAAGGCGGTGGCGCGCCTGACCGCCCTCAACGGCCATGCCAGCGCCCAGGTGGTGGAGGGCGGCCATTGCTTCATGCAGGAATATCCACAGGCCAGCGCCCAGCGCACCGCCGAGTTCCTGCTCCGCGCGCCATGAACGATCGCCGTCATAACGCGGCGGCCGATGGCCCGGACCGGTGCGGGACGTGGAAACCGCTTATCCACAGGTTGGAACGCCTGAGCGAGGATGAGGGCTGAGCGAGGCGGTTCAGTCCACGCGGCGCTGTTCGTCCGGCTTGGGGTGGCTGCGCCGCCATGCACTCATGTGGATAACCTTGTCGTCCTGGTGGGAATCGGCGAGGAACGGGTGGGCTTCGATCTCGATGCGCCCGAGGTGGTTGCCGAACATCTGGATGCTCCCCGTCAGGCGTTGCTCGCCGGTGACGGTAAACTCGAAGTCGTAGAGGCGCGCCAGGCGGCGGTGGCCCTTGCCGTCACGCACCACCGCCAGGCGGCGGAACGCGACGTTGCCATCCAGCAGTTCTACATCGAGGCGCGCGCAGTGCTGCTTGGCCAGCACCAGGGCGCGCTCGCGCACGCCATGGCCGCGCCACAGCCAGGCTGCGCCAGCGGCGAACAACATCAGCAGGAAAACGTCGGCCAGGCTCAGCATGATCACTCCGGAATCTTAGGCCCAAGCTTAAACCATCCGCGGAGGTTTTCAGTGGGCGGGAGCGAGGTGATTTCGCCGCTGCCAGCCGGCGCGGCGTTTTCGTCGACGGCCTTCCTGGCGCGTCGGCGCGGCCTCGCGGCCGAACGGTTGGATTTCCCGTGCGTCCGGCCTGCGGCCTTCTGCCCCAGCGCCTAGTCTTCAACCCGAGAAAGCGCTTGGCTAGCATAGGCGCCCCCCAACCCACCGGCATGGAGCCTTCCCTGTGAGCGACGGCAGAGCACGACAGCGCGGCGCCTGGCTTGGCCTTCTGGCCATGCTGCTGCTGTTCGTCGGTCCGCTGGTGTCCCAGGCACGCGACCTGGCACCGGGTGGGGTGCCGGCCTGGATGGGCGAGCTGGCCTGCGCCGCCGACCCGCGCGCGAACGGCGATGCGCCGTCCATGCCCAGCCACGAGATGGCCTGGGCCAAGTGCGGCTACTGTACCCTCCTGTTCAACTCGCCGGCCCTCGGCTCCACCGCGCTGCACGGGTTGCTCCCGAGCGACCTCGCCAGTCCGCCGCCGCCTGTGGCCACCCAGGCCGGCCATGGCGCCCGGGCGGTCTTCCCCGGCGCCCTGACCCGCGCTCCCCCCGTCGCGTTCGCCTGATCCACGCAACCCCCCTTTCCCGCATTGCGCACCGGGCCGGCTGGCTCGCCGCATGCGCGTGCGGATCACCGGTTCATCAGGGAGCACGACAATGTCGAAGAACACTGTCTCCTTCTACAACCTGGCGTGGCGCTGGCATTTCTATGCCGGGCTGTTCGTCATCCCCTTCATGATCATGCTGGCGGTCACCGGCGGCATCTACCTGTTCAAACCGCAACTGGACACCCTGCTCTATGGCGACCTGATGCGGGTCCACCCGAGCGGCCAGGCGCTCAGCGCCGACCAGCAACTGGACAAACTCCGCCAGGCTTATCCACAGGCGGCGGTCAGCCAGTACCTGCCACCGGTGGACGCCGAGCACAGCGCTCAGTTCGTGGCCGTCCTCGATGGGCGCAAGACCAATCTGTTCCTCGACCCCTACAGCGGACGGGTGCTGGGCACCCAGGACGCGCAGAACAACCTGCAGGCAGTCGCCCGCTCTCTGCACGGGACCCTGCTGGTGGGCACCCTGGGCGACCGGCTGATCGAGTTGGCTGCCGGCTGGGCCATCGTCCTGGTGGTGTCCGGGCTCTACCTCTGGTGGCCGCGCGGGCAAGGCATACGCGGCGTGCTCTGGCCGCGCCTGGCCAGTCGCGGGCGGCTGTTCTGGCGCGACCTGCATGCAGTGACCGGGTTCTGGGGCTCGCTGCTGCTGCTGTTCATGCTGCTCACCGGGATGACCTGGACGGGGTTCTGGGGCGAGAAATTCGCCGATGTCTGGAACCGCTTCCCGGCGGCGATGTGGAACGAAGTGCCCACGTCCGACCAGCAGGCCCGCAGCCTGAATACCGCCGAAGACCAGACCGTGGCCTGGGCGGTGGAAAACACCCCGCTGCCGGCCTCCGACCCCCATGCCGCGCACAAGGGCCAGAGTGCGGCCGGCATGACCGAAGCCCCCGGCCAGGTGAGCCTGCACCGGGTGGTGGACACCGCCGACGAACGTGGCGTGGTGCCGGGCTACAGCATTACCCTGCCGGCCGGTGCCTCGGGGGTCTACAGCATCGCCGTGTTCGCCGACGACCCGCGCAACGACGCCACCCTGCACCTGGACCAGTACAGCGGCAAGGTGCTGGCCGATATCCGCTGGCAGGACTACGGGGTGGTAGCCAAGAGCGTGGAAATGGGCGTCGTGCTGCACGAGGGCAAGCTCTTCGGCCTGGCCAACCAACTGCTGATGCTTGGCGTCTGCCTGCTGATCCTGCTCAGTTCGGTGAGCGGCCTGGTGATGTGGTGGAAGCGCCGTCCACAGGGACGCTTCGGCGTGCCGCCGCTGCGCCATGACCTGCCGTTGTGGAAAACCGCGGTGGTAATCATGATCGGCCTCGGCATCGCCTTCCCGTTGGTCGGCTTGTCCCTGCTGGCCATCTGGGCGTTGGACTGGCTGGTGCTGTCGCGCATCGGTGGCGGCAAAGTGGTGGCCGGCTAGGCCGGGGGATGCAGGCGCGGCGCCTTCGCCGCGTCCGCGATGGACAGCACGTGGCGTCTGCCGGGGGTGGGCGCCACTCAAACGAACGAATGGAGTTCCAACATGCGCAAGACATTGCTGGCCCTGGGGGCCCTGATGAGTTTTTCCGGCACGCTGGCCGCCCACGACTACGACCTGGGTCCGCTGCACATCGAGCACCCCTGGGCCATGGCCGTGCCCGCGGTATCGCCTAACGGCGCCGCTTACCTGGTTATCCACAACAAGGGCGGAGAGGCCGACAAACTGCTCGGCGCCGACACCGCCCGTGCCGGCAAGACCGAGATCCACGAGCACCTGCACAAGGATGGCCTGATGAAGATGCAGCAGATGCCGGGCGGCCTGGAGATTCCCGCCGGCGGCGAAGCGCGCCTGGAGCAGGGCGGCTACCACCTGATGATGTTCGGCCTGAAGCAGCCGCTCAACGATGGCGACAGGTTCCCCATGACCCTGCACTTCCAGAAGGCGGGTGATCTGGAAGTGGAAATCCAGGTGCAGAAGGCGGCGCCCTCCGGCGCAGCCGTACACCAGCACTGATGCCGCTGCGCGGGGCCGTCCTGGCTCCGCGCGGTTCCCCAACGGTTATCCACAACCATCGCTCGGCGGCGTGGTTTGCCGGGCCGTGCCCCCTCTTCTAGCTGGACGCCATCCCAAGGCGCACACGCCGTCAGGCCGCGCAGGCCTGTCCGCAAGTGTGCAGCGACAAGGGTGGCTGGAACGGCAACTGGAAGCCCACCGAGCCGGGCGGCATGTCGGTCTGCAGTTGCTGCGGCAGGTAACCGGCTTTCACGCGCCTGTTCATTTGTTGACCAACATCGTGGAGGCCTCGTGGTGCCTGGGGTGTAGCGTGGCATGCACAAGCTGTCCACAGCCGGCTGCACAGATTCTGTGTGCATCCGGCTATATAACCCGTTGATATTGCTCGAAAAATATCCATTTTTTGGGAAGCCGTGCAGGGCGCGGGTTACGGCCATTCATGGACAACTTATGCACAGCGCCATCCACGCAAATTGGGCACAAGTGCGGATTTCGTCCACCGGGGTTGTGGGTATCGGCGCTGGAGGTGGCTGGTCCTGGCTAGGCTCGCCCTGGGGACCGGCAGATTGGTCAAGGAGTAGTCAGTACGGCGGAGTCCGCGTGTTGCCTGGACTTCAGCCATGGCCCAACAGCTTATGCACAGATGCTTGCACCGATAATGTGATCTAAGCGATTGAATAAGAACGAAAAATAAGCAAAAGCCGGAAGTCCGCGGTGTGCCTGCCGCCTGGCGCTCGAACTACAGCTTATCCACAGGGACATCCACGGGATTTGGGCAAAAGCCTTGCCGGGCTGTGCATGAGTCACCAAGAGCGAGGTGTTCCGCTGCCGATGGCAGGGGCGGCGCGAGTCCCACGATCCCCGGCCGGACTTTCTTTCGGGGGTGGGGTCGCGCCCGCGCGCAGACAGGGGCGCGCTGTTATGCACAGCTACCGGTCAGCAGCAGGGAGTGGCGATAAACTGATCAATCTTCTGCCGGCCGCGCCAGCCCTGGCCTGGCGCGTTGTCCGCACAAGCTATCCACAGATGTCCTCACAGATACTGTGCGAAAAATGGAAGTTATCCCTATGATTTTGCTCGAAAAATGTACGAGCGGTGGAAACCTGCGGCCTGTCTGCGTTTCACGCATCCATGGACAACTTATTCACAGGGCCATCCACGGGAAATGGGGGAAAAGGCTCTGTAACGGGCGTTACCGTTGGACGTGCGGAATGGCGGCGCGGTGGGAGGCAGAAGGCTGGTCAGAAGTTGAACAGACCCGCGAAAGCCCCGGCCGGCGCCGGCCTTGGCGCTATTCGAACAGTTTATCCACAAGCTGCTGCACAGTATCTGTGCGCAATGCGTAAGCCAAGTGATTGAAAACGCTCAGAAAATCACCAGCCTACGGGAAGCCCCGCGGCGTGCGGGGCTGCAAGGTCGGTCTACACCTTATCCACAGGAGCTTCCACTGACTCTGGGGAACAGTGTGCAAACGAGGGCTCAGGCGCCCTCGCGCATTTCCTGGTAGCGCTTCTCCAATTCCTGGCGGATCTGCCGGCGTTGCTGGGCCTGGGCGAAGCGGCGTTTCTCGTCGGCGGTTTCCGGTTGCAGCGGCGGCACGTGCGCGGGGCGGCGCTCGTCGTCCAGGGCGACCATGGTGAAGAAGCAGCTGTTGGTATGGCGCACCGAGCGCTCGCGGATGTTCTCGGTGACCACCTTGATGCCCACTTCCATGGAGGTGTTGCCGGTGTAGTTCACCGAGGCGAGGAAGGTGACCAGTTCGCCGACGTGGATCGGCTCGCGGAAGATCACCTGATCCACCGAAAGGGTCACCACGTAGCGGCCTGCGTAGCGGCTGGCACAGGCATAGGCGACTTCATCGAGGTACTTGAGCAGGGTGCCGCCGTGGACGTTGCCGGAGAAGTTGGCCATGTCCGGGGTCATTAGGACGGTCATCGACAGTTGTGCGGTTCCGGGTTCCATGCTGGCCTCTTCGCGATGGGGGTGTCTGGGATAGACGCAGGTGGGCGCCGGGGCGCTACAGCCGGCGGTGCCGAAACAGCGGCGGGCGGGCTCAGGGCGCTTCGGCGGGCTCCTGGCAGGCCGGGCGCTCTTCCACCAGGTCACTGGGGCCGCAGGCCAGGCCGTGCTGGCGGCGCAGCTGCGCCAGCGCCTCGCGCTGCTCGGTCAGGAAGCGGTCGAACGCATCGAGGACTTCCGGGTGTAGCAGGCTGCTGGCGTGGAAGGCGGTTCGCGCCAGCGGTAATTCCGGGTCCAGCAGCAGGCGGTCGCCGCCCAGGTCGGTGCTGGTTTCCAGGTAGTGACGCAGCACTTCCGGATTGGCGTAGATGGCATCGATGCGCAGGCGCAGCAGCATCCGTACCAGGCTGCCGATGTCGCTGGCCTCCACCAGGTGTACCTGGCCGCGCTGCAGCCGTTCCTGCCACGCCTCGGGGGTGAAGCCGCGCACGGTGCCGAGGCGGCGCACCGCGTCGGCGCCACGGCCGAGGTGTTCGCGCAGCACCAGGCTGCCATCGATGATGCGGATCACCGGGCGGCTGTAGTGCAGGCGCGTGTCGCCCTTGAGCTGGCGCGACCAGGCGGGGTTGTCGGGGAACACCATCACCAGCCGGTCGGTGGTCTGCAGGCTGCGGTGCAGGCGGTTGATCGGCAGGGCCTCCAGCTCCAGCGCCATGCCCTGGCTGACGGCGAAGCGTTGCAGCAGGGCGATGGCATAGCCCTCGGCGGGCTTGCCGGGCAGGGCGCGGTAATAGGGCAGGTAATCCTGGCTTTCCAGGCCGACGCGCAATGGCTCCGCCTGGCAGACGCCGAGGACCAGGAACAGCAGCGCGAGTATCGCAGCCTTCATCGGACGGGCCTGGAAGGGGTGGGGATGTCACAGAGCCTAGCAGGCGCGGCAGGGTTCTTCAGCTCCCGGCCTGGCACTGTGGCCGGCGGCCCTTCCGCCATCAGGCGTGGGTCAGGTACCAGCGCCAATCCTGCTCGCCCACTTCGCTGACGAACTGACGGAACTCCTCCCATTTGATCGCCAGGAAGATTTTCAGGAAGTCCTCGCCCAGGGCCTCTCGCGCCCAGGTCGACTGTTCCAGGTTGCGCAGGGCGGTCAACCAGTCGGTGGGCAGGGTTTCGCGGGCCTGCTCGTAGCCGTTGCCGATGATGGGTGCGCCCGGATCGATCTGTTCGCGGAGGCCTTTGTGGATGCCGGCGATGATCGCCGCGGCGGCCAGGTAGGGGTTGGCATCGGCGCCGCAGATGCGGTGTTCCACGTGGCGGCTCTTCGCCGGTCCGCCGGGTACGCGGAAGGACACGGTGCGGTTGTTCACGCCCCAGCTCTTGGCCAGCGGCGCGTAGCTGTTGGTCTGGAAGCGGCGGTAGGAGTTGGCGTTGGGGCAGAAGATCGCCAGCGCGTCGTTCAGGGTGGCCATCATGCCGCCGATGGCATGGCGCAGCAGCGGCGTGCCGTGCGGATCATCGCTGGCCATCAGGTTGTTGCCCTGCTCGTCGGCCAGGCTCACGTGCAGGTGCAGGCCGCTGCCGGCCAGATCGCCGAAGGGTTTGGCCATGAAGCAGGCGATGAGGCCATGCTTATTGGCCACGCCCTTGACCAGGCGCTTGTAGCGGATGCCCTCGTCCACCGCCTGGAGAGCGTCGAAGCGGTGCTCCAGGGTCAGCTCCAGCTGGCCGGGGGCGTACTCGGAGATGGCGGTGCGCACCGGCAGGCCCTGGGCTTCGCAGGCGGCGTAGAGGTCGTCGAGGAAGGGCTGCAACTGCTCCAGTTCGTAGACGCCGTAGACCTGCGGCGCCTGAGGGCGCACGCCGTTCATCTGCAGGGCGGGCTGTGGTCGGCCGTTGGCGTCGCGCTTTTTGTCCAGCAGGTAGAACTCCAGCTCCACGGCCATCACCGGGTGGTAACCGTCGGCTTTGAGGCGGTCGATGGCGCCCGCGAGCACGTGGCGCGGGTCGCCGGGGGTGGCCGGCAGGCCCTGGGTCGGGTGCATGCTCACCTGCACCTGGCCGGTGGGGGTGGCGCGCCAGGGTTGCAGGCTCAGCGAGCCGGGCACCGGGTAGGTCCAGCAGTCGGCGTCGGCCACTTCCCAGACCAGGCCGCTGGCTTCCACGTCTTCGCCCTGGATGGTCAGGGAGAGGATGGAGCTGGGCAGCGGGCGGCCGTTCTCGAAAATCGGTAGCAGCTCGTCGCGGTGCAGCAGCTTACCGCGTGGGATGCCGTTGGCGTCGATCAGCATCAGCTCGATGCTGCGGACTTCGGGGTGGCGTTCGAGGAAGTCGCGGGCTTCCTGGGGATCGGCGAATTGCATGGTCATGTCTCGGCGGAAGGGCCTAAATGGGAGGGGCCTGGATCAGAGCCGCGCGCCGGGGATGGCCAGCAGCTCGGTGATGCCCTCGTCCAGGGTGGCGATCAGCTTGTCCACGTCCGCCGCGCGGGTATCCGGGCAGCACAGGGTCATGTTGTGGAAGGGGGTGATCAGGATGCCGCGGTTGATCAGGTAAAGGTGCAGGGCCATTTGCAGTTCGTCGTGGAAGGCCGCTTCGGCCTCGGCACCGCTACGCGGCGATACTGCGCAGAACTGGAACTCGCTGCGTGCGCCCAGTTCGGTCACCGACCACTGCAGGCCGTGCTTGGCGATCAGGCCGCGGAAACCATCGGCCAGGCGCTTGGCCAGGGGCAGCATGTGGTCGTAGGCCGCCTGGGTCATCACCTGTTCGAGGTTGGCGCGCATGCAGTGCATGGCCAGGGCGTTGGCCGAGAGGGTGGTGCCCATGCCGCTGTGGCCGTGACCATGGCTGTCTTCCTGGGCCTTCTGGCGCGAGGCGAGCATGCGCTCGGCCATCTCCGCGCTGCAGCCGAAGATGCCGCAGGGCACGCCGCCAGCGATGGGTTTGCCGACCACGAAGAAGTCCGGGTCGAGGTTCCACAGCCGGGTGCAGCCGCCGATGTCGGTGGAGATGGTGTGGGTCTCGTCGATGATCAGCAGGCTGCCGTACTGGCGGGTCAGTTCGCGGCACTTCTGCATGAAACCCGGATCGGGCAGGACCATGCCGATGTTGGTCATGGCCGGTTCGCAGAGCAGGGCGCAGACGTCACCCTGGGCCAGCGCGGCTTCCAGCGCCTCGACGTCGTTGAAGGGAATGGAGCGGCTGTACTGGGTCAGGTCGTAGGCCTGGCCCACCAGGCCGGAGCGGGGCACGGTCTGGCCGTCGCGGTAGCGCACCATCACGTCGTCCACGGTGCCGTGGTAGCAGCCGTCGAACACCAGCAGGGTCTTGCGCCCGGTGACGGCGCGCGCCCAGCGCAGCACGTAGCGGTTGGAGTCGGTGGCGGTGGCGGTCACCTGCCAGAAGGGCAGGCCGAAGCGCTGGGCCAGCAGTTCGCCGCAGACCACTGCGTCCTCGCCCGGCAGCATGGTGGTCAGGCCGTTGTTGGCCTGCTCGGCGATGGCCCTGGCGACAGGGTCCGGCGAATGGCCGAACATGGTGCCGGTATCGCCCAGGCAGAAATCGATGTATTCGTGGCCGTCCACGTCATAGAAGCGGGCACCCTTGGCACGCTCGACGAACAGCGGACAGGGCGTGGACCAGTCGGCCATCCAGTGCATCGGCACGCCGGCGTAAAGGGACTTGCGCGCACGTTCGGCGAGGGCGACGGATTTCGGGTTGCGCTGCAGGAAGCGCTCGCGCTCGCGGGCGGCAAAGGTTTCCACGGCGGCTTGCTGGATGCCACTGGCAGTCATGCTGAACACCTCGTTCAAATTTCTGCACATCGTGTTTTGTGATCACAATTCTGTCAAGGCTTGCAGAGAATGGCGCTGAAAATTAACATAGAATCCAATTTGTGATCACAGGATCGAACCAGATTCCAGATGGAACACCTCCGCTGACGCGGATTTTCCCGTGGCACGCTTATCCACTCCATGACAGAAGGCGACCAGAACCATGCGTAACTGCAGTCTGACCCTGAACCAGTTGCCGGCGCCGCCGGCCCTTGCACGGTGATTTGCCCATGGCCGAGAACCTGCAGGAACAGCTTTACCAACGACTACGCGAGGGCCTGCTGGCAGGCCAGTTCAAACCCGGCGAGCGCCTGAAGATCCGCGATCTCGCCGCCGCCTGGGGCACCAGCCCGATGCCCGTGCGCGCCGCCTTGCAGCGCCTGGTGGCCGAAGGTGCCCTGGAGGGCGAGCCACAGCGCTCGGTGCGCGTGCCGCCGATGACCCGCGAACGCTTCAAGCAGATCTTCCAGGTGCGCATGGCGCTGGAGGGCATGGCCGTCGAGGCGGCGACGGAGCGCCTGTCCAGCGCCGAACTGGACATTCTGCGCGGCTGCATGGAGGGCATGGAGACCGCCATCGAGCGGCGCGATGTCCAGGGCTACCTGAGTGACAATAGCCGCTTCCACCGGGTGCTCTACGGCGCCTGCGGCAATCCGGTCCTGCTGCGCACCATCGAAACCCTCTGGCTGCAGGTCGGCCCCTTCTTCAACCGCCTGTTCACCGAGGCGGACCTGTCGCTGCGCCTCAACGACTTCCACGAGGACGCCTTCGAGGCGCTGCTGGCCGGCGACGGCAAGGCCGCGCGCGTGGCCATCGAACAGGATCTTTCCTACTTCGGCCAGTTCCTCCTCAACCTGCTGGAGCTGGACGTCGCCCAGGCCCGCAACGGCTGATCGCGACCTCCACGGGAGCGAGCCGGCCTCGCTCCCGCCGCGGATGGGCGGAACTCAGTTGGCGAGCCACACGTCCCGTGCCCAGTGCCAGACCGAGTCCCAGCTTTCGTCGGTGAGTTCGGCCTCGTCGCCGTCCCACAGCAGCACCTCGCCTTCGCCGTCGACCACGTAGTAGTTGCGACCGTCCTGGCACAGCGGCACCAGGTCGCGCGGTACGCCGAGGTCCCAGGCGACGGCGGCGACCTCCGGCAGGAAGGTGTGGGACTGCGGGTCGGTGACGGTGACCGGCTCCAGGCGGCCATAGATCACGTCGCTGACCTTGAGCAGGAATTCGCGCAGCTCGAAGGGCAGGTTGATCAGCAACTGCTCCTCGATCTCCACCAGCAGTTCTTCGTCCGGCAGCTCCAGGGGGACCGGTACCGGCTCGTTGAGTTCGCGCAGCTGTTCGATGACTTCTTCCATGGCGACAGGCCCTCATGCATTGGGAGGCGCTTTATACAGTAGCCGGGGATTGGAAGAAAAAAGGTCTTGTCGAGCCGGGCACCTGTCGGTTCGCGACGCGTTAAGCTCGAACCTTTTCAGAGGAGCCCGCCATGACCATTGCCTGGACCTGCAAGCACCACCGTGAACTCGACGCCCGGGAGCTCTACGCCTTCCTGGCGCTGCGCTGCCAGGTGTTCGTGGTGGAGCAGCAGTGTGCCTACCTGGATGTCGACGGCCAGGACCTGGAGGCCGATACCTGCCATGTGATGGCCTGGGAGGACGGCAGGCTGCTGGCCTACCTGCGCCTGCTGGACCCCACCACCCAGGGCGGCGACGTGGTGATCGGGCGGGTGGTCAGCGCCGCCGGGGCGCGCGGACGGGGTCTGGGGCACGGGCTGATGGAACGCGCCCTGGAAGAGGCCGGCACGCGCTGGCCGGGCATGCCGGTCTATCTCTCGGCCCAGGCACACTTGCAGGGCTATTACGGCCGCTATGGTTTCACGGCGGTCACCGAGGTTTACCTCGACGACGGTATTCCGCACATCGGCATGCGTCGCGCTTAGGCCGAGGGCTGCTTTGCAGGCGCCGGCTCAGAACCAACTGCTTCAGTCCGCCCGGAATGGGCTGACTAAACTTTGAGCACTTGTCCGGCTGCCCCGGGGCAGCCCCAACCCCTGCAATCCACGGGAGGTGCATCATGCGAATGGCCGCAACCCTGCAAAGCAGCCTGGAGCGTGCCCATGCCCGCTACGACCTGGTGCCGCATCCGCATTCGGCCACCAGCCTGGAGTCGGCGCGGGTGGCCAACGTGCCGGCGGAGCGTATGGCCAAACCGGTGATACTGGACGATCGCGAGGGGCACTTCCTCATGGCGGTCGTGCCCGCCAGCCGCCACCTGGACGTGGGCAAGGTGCGCAAGGATGCGAGGCTCTGGCAACTCACCCACGAAGCCGACCTGGCGCGCCTGTTCAAGGACTGTGAACTCGGTGCGGTGCCCGCACTGGGAGAAGCCTACGGCATGAACATGCTGGTGGACCCGCAACTGACCCGGCAACGGGACATCTACCTGGAAGCGGGCGACCACGAGAGCCTGGTGCATCTGCGCATGGATGACTACCTGAAGCTGGTGCCCGATGCGGAAGTCTGCGAACTCTGCCATTGAGCCCCGGCGGCCGCCCACACCGCCGCCGTTCTGGTTTCGCCGCTCCATCGCCCGCCGCCGCTGGCGGCGGGGTGGCGGTCGGCGCCAATGAAAAACCCCGGGACAGGCCCGGGGTTCTTCAGTGCAGCGCCGATCAGTTCTGGCGGATGCCGGCCACCAGCCAGGGCTGGTTGTCGCCGTTCACGCGCTCCATGCGCCAGCTTTCGCTGAACACCTCGCCCTGGTCGAAGCGCGAGGACTTGGAGACGCCGTTGAAGGTCAGGGTGGCGACGGTCTTGTCGGCCAGCTCGTCGATGCCGTCCAGCTGCACCTGCAGGTTGTCGATGTAGGTGGACTGGTAGGCGTCGCCCAGGCTCGCGCGTTCTTCCTTCAGGAAGCTCAGCATCTGCGGGGTGACGAACTCGGCGATCTTGTCCATCTCGGCCGCGTCCCAGTGCTGCTGCAGGGCCATGAAGTGCTCGCGGCCGGCTTCGACGAAGCGCTGCTCGTTGAACCAGCTCGGGGCATTGAAGGCCGGTTGGGCGGTCGCCGCGGTGCTGCCGAAGATCGGCGCCTGCTGCGGCATCTGCGGCATTTCACGCTGGAACGGTGCGTGGCCGGCCATGGCCGGTTGACCCTGCTGCTGGGCACGTTTGCGGGCGGCCAGGAAGCGGAAGATCAGGAAGGCGATCAGGCCGATGATCAGGAAATCGAAGATTTGCATGCCGTCGAAGCCGTCGCCCATGAACATGGAGGCAAGCAGGCCACCGGCGGCGATGCCGGCCAGCGGGCCGAGCCAGCGGGAGGCGCCGCTGGCGGCGGGGGCGGCCTTGCCGGCGGTCGCGGGGGCTGCGGCATTGGGGGTTTGCTGGGCGGGTGCGGCCTGGCGGGTCTGGTGGGTCGGCGCGGAACCGAAGGACTTGCCGCCGCCCATACGCTTGGCGGCGTTGACATCCAGGCTGAGCGTCAGGCCGACGCAGAGGGCCAGGGCAATACTGAGGAATCGGCGCATCAGGGGGCTTCTCTCGGTTATGAATCCACGCGCGCCATGCTGCACAGTCGGCCAGACAATGGCTAGGGGCAGAGTGTTTCGGAATTTTGTCGGATAGGTCTGTAGGCCCTTTCCGGCCATGCCGTTCATCTGCGCAGCAGGAAAAACAGGGGGCCGCAGCGCAGTTGCCGGCGCAGCAGGGCGCGCAGGTCGGCTTCGTCTTCCAGGGGGTGGCGCAGCCAGTGGATGAAGGTGCGCAGGTAGGCGCCGGTGAGCAGGCTTTCTTCGGCAATGCGGCACAGGTGCAGGGTTTCCCGTTGCGCCGCCTCGCGCCACCACTGCACGGTGCGGCTGACCCGCAGGAGGCCCAGTACCTGCAGGTGGACATGCCCGGGCTCCAGCTTGTAGAGGAGCATCTGCCCGGTCACCGCGCGGTGCGGCGCCAGGGCGCCGAGCCAGGCCATCAGCAGTTCTTCCAGGCGTTTCTCCGCATCCAGCGCCGCCAGGTCGCCGTTCTTGCAACGCGCCAGCAGGGCCTGGTCGGCGCGGTCGAACCAGGCTTCCACCAGGTCGTCCTTCTGCTTGTAGTGGAGGGCGATGGCGTCGAGGTCGACGCCGAGTTGCTGGGCGACCTCGAACAGGTGCAGCCGTTCCCAGCCACAGGCATCGGCCAGGTTCAGGGCGCAATCGAGTATCTGCTGGGCGCTGGGCGAGCGGGGCATGGAAATACCTCCGCCACTGAGTATGGCCAAGCTCGTGGGACTAAAGGCCGGATCGGACAGGCGGAGGGGAGGGCATGCCCTTGGAGGAGCGAATTCATTCGCGAATGAATTCGCTCCTCCGATCAGGGGAAAGATGGAGCCCGCTTCAGAGCGCCTGCAGCTTGGCGTAGGCCAGCATCAGCCACTTGCTGCCTTCGCTTTCGAACTTCACTTGCACCCGCGCCTGGGCGCCGGCGCCTTCGAAGTTGAGGATGGTGCCCTCGCCGAACAACGCGTGCTGCACCCGCTGGCCCAGGGAGAAGGGCGTTTCCGGTACCGCGGCGCCGTCGAAGAGGGAGCCGTGGCGGCTGCCGGCGCCCATGGGCCGGCTGAGGCTGTTGTTCAGCCGTACTTCGCGGATCAGTTGCGGCGGCACCTCGCGGACGAAGCGCGAGACCTTGTTGTAGGTCTCGCTGCCGTAGAGTCGGCGGGTTTCCGCGTAGGTCAGCACCAGGCGCTGCATGGCGCGGGTGACGCCGACGTAGGCCAGGCGGCGTTCCTCCTCCAGGCGGGTCGGGTCTTCCATGCTCATCTTGTGGGGGAACAGGCCTTCTTCCATGCCCACCAGGAACACCAGGGGGAACTCCAGGCCCTTGGCGCTGTGCAGGGTCATCAGCTGTACGCTGTCCTCGAAGGCGTCGGCCTGGGTTTCGCCGGCCTCCAGCGAGGCGTGGCTGAGGAAGGCCTGCAGCGGGGTGAGGTCTTCCTCGATCTCTTCGTTTTCGAAGGCGCGGGCGGCGCTGACCAGTTCCTCCAGGTTTTCCACCCGGGCCTGGCCTTTCTCGCCTTTCTCGTCCTTGTGGTAGGCCACCAGGCCGCTCTGCTCGATGACGGTCTGGGTCATCAGGTGCAGGGGCATGTCCAGCACCTTGGCGGTGAGGTTCTCAATCAGCTCCATGAAGGCCGCCAGGGCGCTGGAGGCGCGTCCGGCCAGGGCCTTGTTGGCGATCATCAGGTGCATCGCTTCCCACATGGACACCTGATGCACGCGGGAGAACTCGCGGATGCTCTCCACGGTTTTTTCGCCGATGCCGCGTGGCGGCACGTTGATCACCCGCTCCAGCGCGGCGTCGTTGCCACGTCCATCGAGCAGGCGCAGGTAGGCCATGGCGTTCTTGATCTCCGCGCGCTCGAAGAAGCGCTGGCCGCCGTAGATGCGGTAGGGAATCTTCTCCCGCAGCAGGGCCTCTTCCAGCACCCGCGACTGGGCGTTGGAGCGGTAGAGGATGGCGATCTCGCTGCGTGCCATGCCGTCCTTCAGCGCGCTCTCGATGCTTTCCACCACGTAGCGGGCTTCGTCGTGCTCGTTATAGGCGGCGTAGAGGCCGATGGGCTCGCCGTCCTCGCCTTCGGTCCAGAGCTCCTTGCCGAGGCGTCCCTGGTTGTTGGCGATCAGCGCGTTGGCGGCCTTGAGGATGCCCGCGGTGGAGCGGTAGTTCTGCTCCAGGCGGATCACCTCGGTGTCGGCGAAATCGCTGGAGAACTGCTGGATGTTCTCGATCCGCGCGCCGCGCCAGCCGTAGATGGACTGGTCGTCGTCGCCCACCACCATCAGGCTCTCGCCGCCCTTGGCGAGCAGGCGCAGCCAGGCGTACTGCACGGCGTTGGTGTCCTGGAATTCGTCCACCAGCACATGGCGGAAGCGTCGCTGGTAGTGCTCGAGCAGGCTAGGGCGGTCGCGCCAGAGGTCGAGGGCGCGCAGCAGCAGCTCGGAGAAGTCGATCACCCCGGTGCGCGCGCAGGCGGCCTCGTAGGCTTCGTAGATCTTCAGCATGGTGCCGAGGAACAGGTCGCCGCCGGCCTGGATGTGCTGCGGGCGGATGCCTTCGTCCTTCTGACCGTTGATGAACCACTGGGCCTGGCGTGCCGGCCAGCGCTGCTCGTCGAGACCGAGGTCGCGGATCACCCGCTTGACCAGGCGCTGCTGGTCGTCGCTGTCGAGGATCTGGAAATTCTCCGCCAGGCCCGCTTCCTGCCAGTGGGCGCGCAGCAGGCGGTGGGCCAGGCCGTGGAAGGTGCCGACCCACATGCCCGCCGGGTTGATCCCCAGCAGTTGCTCGATGCGCTGGCGCATCTCGGCCGCGGCCTTGTTGGTGAAGGTCACCGACAGGATCGAGTGCGGCGAGGCCTGCTCCACCTGGATCAGCCAGGCGATGCGGTGCACCAGCACGCGGGTCTTGCCGGAACCGGCGCCGGCGAGCACCAGTTGACGCCCCAGCGAGGCCGCCACGGCCTGGCGTTGAGCGTCGTTGAGGGAGTTCAGGAGGAGGGAGAGATCGTCATGCATCGCGGCATTCTAGGGGCGCCGCCAGGGGAGGGCAAACCGATGACCGGATGGTCGGCCGGACGGTCGCCAAGCCCGGTGCCAGAGACCCGCCGAAAGTTGGGGGACGCCCGTCCGGAACCTCGCACATAAAGCTGTTGCAGCTTCTTCCCGCTCGGGTAAGCTCCGGGCTCGCTTAGGCAGACCACTACAAAAAAACGCGCCTATGACCGTCAATCCAAGGCCTTCCGGCCACACGCCGTCCCTGGCTGACAGCCGCGAAATCCGCCAGCTGTTCGCCACCGACATTGCGGCCGAACGCACGCGCCTGCTCTACCAGGGTTCCCAGGTTCCCACCCTGTTCATGCTGCTCAACGGCCTGGCCTGCGCCTATCTGCTCTGGGGGCCGGCCAACAGCCTGCTGCTCGGCGGCTGGCTGGCCTGGCTGGTGCTGCTGGCCATCCTGCGCCTGACCCAGGTGGCCGCGTTCAAGAAGGCGCTGCCGTCGCAGCAGGCCCACCCGCGCTGGCGCCGTGCCTTCCTGCTGGGCGCCGGCGTTTCCGGCCTGACCCTGGCCTTCGCCGCCGTGGCGCTGGTGCCGCCGGACGCCTTCCTCACCCAGGCGCTGGTCTACGGCCTGGTGGCCGCGGCCATTCTGTCCGCCAGCGTCGCCTATGCCGTCAGCCTCTCGGCCTTCCTCACCTTCGCCTTGCCCTGCCTGCTGCCCTCCATCACCTGGCTCTTGCTGGGCGACACGCCGCTGCTGCGCGGCTGGGGTGTGCTCGGGGTGATACTCGCCGCCTCGCTCATGGTGGTGGCCTGGCAGATCAACCGGCTGGTGCAGCGCAGCCTGCTGCAGCGCTTCCAGAACCAGGCGCTGATCAGCCACCTGGAGCAGGCCAAGGGCCGCGCCGAGGGCCTCAACGAGGAGCTGGCCCACGAAGTGGAACAGCGCCGCCGCGCCGAACGCGAGTTGCGTCGCGCCCATGGCGAACTGGAGATGCGCGTGGCCCAGCGCACCCTGGAGCTGGCCGATGCCAGCCATGCCCTGGCCAAGAGCGAAGCGCGCCTGGCCCTGGCCCTGGAGGCGAGCGAACTGGGCCTGTGGGACTGGAACCTGGAAACCGACGAAGTCCACCATTCCCAGCTCAAGGCCATCTTCGGCATCGAGGCCGAGGACGTCACCCGCGTGCTCAGCGACCTCAAGCCGCGGCTGCACCCGGACGACCTGCCGCTGCTGCGCCGCGCCCTGGTGGAGCACATCAAGGGCCTCACCGACGGCTATTCGGTGCATTACCGGGTGCGCCACAGCGACGGCCACTGGGTCTGGGTGGAGGACCGTGGCCGGGTGGTGGAGCGTGACCCGGCCGGCAAGGTGCTGCGTATGCTCGGCACCCGCTGCGACATCACCGCACGCAAGGTGCGCGATGAGGAGCAGCGGCTGGCGGCCACGGTATTCGAGGCCGCCAGCGAGGGCATCATCATCCTCGATCCGGAGTACCGGGTGATCCAGACCAACGCCGCCTTCAGCCAGGTGACCGGCTACCGGGCGGAAGAGGTCCTCGGCCGCAGCGTCGCCACGCTGATCGGCAGCCGCGAAGCCCGCCGTCGCTACCACCTGATCCGCGAAGAGCTGGAGCAGAGCGGCAGTTGGCAGGGCGAACTGATGGACACCCGCAAAAGCGGCGAACTCTACCCGCAGTGGCTGCAGCTCAACGTGGTGCGCGACTCCAGGGGTAACGTCAGCCATATCGTCGGCTTCTTCGCCGACCTCACCGCCCGCCGCGAGGCCGAGGAACGCCTGCGCTACCTGTCCAATTACGACGAGCTCACCGGCCTGGCCAACCGCACGCTGTTCAAGGACCGCCTCCACGAGGCCAGCCAGCGGGCGCGCCAGAGCGGCCGCAGCCTGGCCCTGCTGCACATCGACCTGGACCGTTTCAAGGTGCTCAACGACAGCCTTGGCCATGACGTCGCCGACCAGTTGCTGCGCCAGGTCAGCCGTCGCCTGACCCAGGCGGTGCCCGAGGCCGACACCATCGCACGGCTGTCCAGCGACGAGTTCGCGGTGATCCTCGATGCCTATGGCAGCCTCGCCAGCCTGGCGCGCCAGGCCAGCCGACTGCTTGGCAAGTTGCGCATGCCGATGACCGTGGGGGGCCACGAACTGGTGATCAGTGGCTCCCTGGGCATCAGCCTGCTGCCGGAAAACGCCCGCGACATTTCCGCCCTGATCAGCCAGGCCAACATGGCCATGCAGCACGCCAAGCACCTGGGCGGCAACAGCTTCCAGTTCTTCACCGACAACCTCCAGGCCTGCACCCTGGAGCGGCTGCAGATGGAGAACCAGCTGCGCAAGGCCATCGAAGAGGGTCAACTGGAGGTGTTCTACCAGCCCAAGCTGGGCCTGGCCGACGACAGCCTGAATGCTGCCGAGGCGCTGGTGCGCTGGCGCCATCCGCAACAGGGGCTGGTGCCGCCGGGGGACTTCATCGGCCTGGCCGAGGAAACCGGGCTGATCGCGCCCATCGGCGAATTCGTGCTGCGCCAGGCCTGCCTGCAGGCCCGCGAATGGCAGTGCCAGGGGCTGGCGGACATCCGCGTCTCGGTGAACCTGTCGATGCACCAGCTGCGCCAGGGCAACCTGGTCAGCCTGGTGCGCCAGGTCCTGGAGGAAACCGGCTTGCAGGCGCGCCTGCTGGAGCTGGAATTGACCGAAAGCCACCTGCTGGAGAATGTCGAGAACGTCATCGCCACCTTCCACCAGTTGCGGCAGATCGGCGTGAAGCTGGCCATCGACGACTTCGGCACCGGCTATTCGTCCCTGAGTTACCTCAAGCGTTTCCCGGTGGACTACGTGAAGATCGACCAGACCTTCATCCGCGACCTGTCCGCCGGCAGCGAGGACGCCGCCATCACCCGCGCCATCATCGCCATGGCCCACAGCCTGGAGCTGAAGGTGGTGGCGGAGGGCGTGGAGAACCGCGAGCAGCTGAACTTCCTGCGCAGCCAGCGCTGCGATGAAATCCAGGGTTACCTGATCAGCCCGCCGGTGGAGGCGCCGCAGTTCGCCCGGCTGCTCAAGGAGCAGGCCGCGGAACTCTGGCGGTGAGACGAGCCGGGTCGCAGCGGTTCGGGCTCAGTCGTGCCAGGCGCGACCGTGCAGCTCCAGCAGGCTGTGGGCCTGCTCCGGGCCGGTGGAGCCGGCGGGGTAGGGGCGCGGGCTCTGGTAGTACTCGTGCCAGCCTTCGAGGATCGGGTCGACCCAGCGCCAGGCGGCTTCCACCTCGTCGCGGCGCATGAACAGGGTGGAATCGCCTTCGATCACATCCAGCAGCAGGCGCTCGTAGGCGTCCCAGCGACGCTGGTGGCTGAAGGCCTTCGCCAGGTTGAGGTCCAGCTCAACGGCTTCCAGGTTCATGCCCTTGCCCGGTGTCTTGGCCATCAGCTGCAGGCTGATGCGCTCCTCCGGCTGCAGGCGGATCAGCAGGCGGTTGGCCTCGCCATCGGCGAACAGGCGGTGGGGCACCGGCTTGAACTGGATGACGATCTCCGAGTACTTGCGCGCCAGGCGCTTGCCGGTGCGCAGGTAGAAGGGCACGCCGGCCCAGCGCCAGTTGTCGATCTCCGCCTGCAGGGCGACGAAGGTTTCGGTGTCGCTGTCGTTGTCGACGTTCTTCTCGAAGTAGTAGGCCGGCACTTCCTGGCCGCCGATCTTGCCGGCGCTGTACTGGCCGCGCACGGTCTTGTCGCGGACGTCCTGCCCGGAAACGGGCTTGAGCGCTTCGAGTATCTTCACCTTCTCGTTGCGCACCGCCTCGGCGTCGAAGCGAACCGGCGCCTCCATGGCGACCAGGCAGAGCAGCTGCAGCAGGTGGTTCTGCACCATGTCGCGCATGGCCCCGGAACGGTCGTAGTAGGCGCCACGGTTCTCCACCCCGAGGGTCTCGCAGACGCTGATCTGCACGTGGTCGATGTGCCCGGCGCGCCAGATCGGCTCGAACAGGCCGTTGGCGAAGCGCAGGGCCATGAGGTTCTGCACGGTTTCCTTGCCCAGGTAGTGGTCGATGCGGAACACCTGGGATTCGTCGAACACCTTGCCAATGGCGGCGTTGATCGCGCGCGCCGAGTCCAGCGAATGACCGATGGGCTTTTCCAGCACGATGCGCGACCGCGGGGTGGCCAGGCGGGCGATGGCCAGGTGCGCGGCGATGTCTTCGAACAGGTCGGGCGCGGTGGCCAGGTAGTAGACCCGTCCGCAGTCGGGGTCGGGGCCGAGATGACGGGCCAGGCGGACGAAGTCGGCGCTCTGGGAGGCGTCCATGGCGAAGTAGTCGAGGCGCTCGGAAAAGTCGCGCCAGGCCTCGGTGGTGAAGTCGGCACGGGCCACCTGGGCCCGGCAGCGGCGCTCGGCCAGGGCCCGGTAGCCGTCGCGATCGAGGGCGTTGCGGGCCAGGGCGAGGATGCGCATCCGCGGATGCAGGCGCCCTTCGCGGTGCAGATGGTAGAGGGCCGGCAGCAGCTTGTGCAGGGCGAGATCGCCGGTGCCGCCGAAGACAAGCATGTCGCAGGAGTTGGCCAAGGATGCGCTCTCCCTTCCTTGCACGCGGAGAATGAGTGGTTCAACTGGGCGGAAAAGCAGCGCATGTAGTATAACTACAAGATCACTACAGCCTGCTTCCGCCGATCATAACCGAGTCGAGGCCCGTTGCATGACGGAAGAAACCGGCGAAACCTCCATTCCAGACAGAGCCCGCCCTGTGAACCTGCTGCAACATATCGCCCAGTCGCGTCATCTGCTACGCAAGTCGGAACTGAAAGTCGCCGACCACGTTCTGCTCGATCCCGCTGCGGTCATGCACAGCTCCATGGCCGACCTGGCCCAGGGCGTCGGGGTCAGCGAGCCGACCATCGTGCGCTTCTGCCGCGCCATCGGCTGCGGCGGCTTCCAGGACCTCAAGCTGAAACTGGCGCAGAGCCTGGCCGCCGGCGCCAGCTTCGGCCAGTTCGCGATCCACGAGGACGACTCGGTGGCGGACTTCAGCCTGAAGATCTTCGACACCACCCTGCACACCCTGATGGAAGTCCGCGAGAAGCTCGATCCGCACGCCCTGCAGCAAGCCATCGGCGCCTGCGCCCAGGCCCAGCGCGTGGAGTTCTACGGCTTCGGCGCCTCCGGCGCGGTGGCGGCCGACGCCCAGCACAAGTTCTTCCGCCTGCTGCTCACCGCTGCGGCCTATTCCGACCCGCACATGCAGGCGATGTCGGCGGTGACCCTGAAGCCCTCGGACGTGGCCATCTGCATTTCCCAGTCGGGCCGTTCCAAGGACCTGCTGATCACCGCCAACCTGGTGCGCGAGGCCGGTGCCACCCTGATCACCCTGTGTCCGAGCCAGACCCCGCTGGCCGATCTCGCCACGGTGAACCTCGCCATCGACGTGCAGGAAGACACCGAGATCTATACCCCGCTGACCTCGCGCATCGCCCACCTGGTGGTGATCGACGTACTGGCCATGGGCGTGGCCATGGCGCGCGGTCCGAGCCTGGTGAACCACCTCAAGAGCGTGAAGCGCAGCTTGCGCAGCCTGCGTCTGTCGCCCAAGTCGGTGAAAAGCGCCGAGGACTGAGGCCCCGGCGCGGGGCTTCTCAGCTCTGCGCCAGTCCCTGCCTGACCAGTAGCCGTTCGATCGCCTCAATGAAGGGCCCGCTGCCCGGCCAACTGGTGATTCGCCCCAGCGGCCTGCCGCGGTAGAGGGCGATGAAGGTGGGAACCCCGTGGAGGCCGAAGCGCAGCGCCAGCGCCGGGTCTTCTTCCACCTCGTCGTGCAGCCAGCGCACCTGCGGCCACTGGCAGCGGTCCTGGGTGCGCAGCAGGTCGTGCTTGGCCACATCGCACAGGGGGCAGTCGTCCTGCCAGAGGTAGAGCAGCACCAGACGCTGGCGTTCGCTGGCCAGTACGTCGTCGAGGATGCTGGCGCGCACCCGTTGGATCGGAAAGCGTTGGAAAAACTCGACGGCATTGCTCATGACGTCCTCCAGCGGCGTGACCGGGACATTGCTGAGCAAAGTCCCAGGCCGCCGGTCTGTCCAGCTATCGCCCCGATTACCTGAAACCCGCGCTTCACCACAGATTCACCGGGCCTTCGCGAAAGCGTCACAGGCGGGGGCGATGCTGCGCCTACCGGACCCGACCCAGGGAGAGATGCCATGCAGCGCTTTCACGATGATACCGCCCATCTGGACAGCAAGACCCGGCGCAAACTGGAGGATCAGCGGCGCATGCAGTTCCGCCGCGCCATCGAAGACCACGCCGAGCAACGCCGCCTGCAGATGGAGTGTTCGGACTATCCCTATCCGGAATTGATCGCCGCTAACTACCTGTTGTCGTCAAAGGCAGCGCGCCGGAGAAACGGTGGGAAAGTGCACTGATCTGTGCGCGTTCTTCGCGGATAAAGCCTAGAAACGCCTGGGCGACCGGCGACAGCCGCTTGCCCTTGGCGTGCACCGCGCACCAACTGCGGTACAGCGGCAACTCCTCCACCGGCAGTTCGCGCAACAACCCCGTCGCCAGTTCCAGGCTCACCGCATGGCGGGGGATCAGGGCGATGCCGAGGTCCGCCACCACGCATTCCTTCTGCGCATCCGGCGACGCCACCTCCATGGTCTGGGCAAAGTGCGCGCGCTTCTGCTGGAAGTATTCCTCGCAGGCCTTGCGGGTGCCCGAGCCGGCTTCGCGCACCAGCAGGGTGTAGGGTTCCAGGTCCTTCAAAGCCAGTTTCGCGGCGTTGCACAGCGGGTGACTGGGCGGCGCTACGGCGACGATCGGGTTGTTCAGGAACGGCAGGAATTCCAGGGCCATGTCCTGCGGGACCAGGGACATGATCACCAGGTCGTCGCGGTTGTCCGAGAGGCGCTTGATCACCTGGGCGCGGTTGGTCACCACCAGGTGCAGGCTCACATCCGGGTGCTGCTCGCGGAAGGCCGCGAACAGGTGCGGGACGAAGTACTTGGCGCTGGACTCCACCGCCAGGTTGAGCTGGCCCTGCAGTGAGCCCTGGAGGTCCGAGAGCTGCATGTCGAGACTGGCCAGGCGCTGGAAGATGTCGCTGCTGGCACGCATCAGCGCCTCGGCGGCATCGGTCACGTAGAGCTTCTTGCCGACGTACTCGAACAGGGGCTGGCCCACCAGTTCCTCGAGCTGGCGGATCTGCAGGCTGACGGCCGGCTGGGTCAGCGCCATCTCCTCGGCTGCGCGGCTGTAGGAACGGCTTTCGAACACGGCCCGGAACACCTGGAGCTGGCGCAGGGTCATGCGCAGCAAGGTCTTGCGCATTGGTTTCGGCCTCGCGGAACTGGGGGGATGGCTGACTATAAGCTGATCCTAATGGATATCCCAATAATTATTGATTGGGGTTATTCCCATTCGCGGCGTAGGGTAATGGCGCGACCGCTACACGATCTGCGGTCACTCAACGACCGGCCCAGCCGTTCGCCTGTTCACTTGGTCGAGGGAAAACTCGTGATCAAGAAAATCCTGATCGCCAACCGTGGCGAGATCGCTGTCCGCATCGTGCGCGCTTGCGCCGAGATGGGCATCCGCTCGGTGGCCATCTACTCCGATGCCGACCGGCACGCCCTGCACGTCAAGCGTGCGGACGAAGCCCACAGCATCGGTGCCGACCCCCTGGCCGGCTACCTGAACCCGCGCAAACTGGTGAACCTGGCGGTCGAGACCGGCTGCGACGCCCTGCACCCGGGCTACGGTTTCCTTTCCGAAAACGCCGAGCTGGCGGACATCTGCGCCGAACGCGGAATCAAATTCATCGGCCCCTCCGCCGACGTGATCCGCCGCATGGGCGACAAGACCGAAGCCCGCCGCAGCATGATCAAGGCCGGCGTGCCGGTCACCCCCGGTACCGAAGGCAACGTCGCCGACCTCGCCGAGGCCCTGCGCGAAGGCGACCGCATCGGTTACCCGGTGATGCTCAAGGCCACCTCCGGCGGCGGCGGTCGTGGCATCCGTCGCTGCAACAGCCGCGAAGAACTGGAACAGGCGTACCCGCGGGTGATTTCCGAGGCGACCAAGGCCTTCGGTTCGGCGGAAGTCTTCCTCGAGAAGTGCATCGTCAACCCCAAGCACATCGAGGCGCAGATCCTCGCCGACTCCTTCGGCAACACCGTGCACCTGTTCGAGCGCGACTGCTCCATCCAGCGCCGCAACCAGAAGCTCATCGAGATCGCCCCCAGCCCGCAGCTCACCCCCGAGCAGCGTGCCTATATCGGTGACCTCGCCGTGCGCGCGGCCAAGGCCGTGGGCTACGAGAACGCCGGCACCGTGGAGTTCCTGCTCGCCGAGGGCGAGGTGTACTTCATGGAGATGAACACCCGGGTGCAGGTGGAGCACACCATCACCGAGGAAATCACCGGCATCGACGTGGTTCGCGAGCAGATCCGCATCGCCTCGGGCCTGGAGCTGTCGGTCAAGCAGGACGACATCATCCACCGCGGCTTCGCCCTGCAGTTCCGCATCAACGCCGAAGACCCGAAGAACAACTTCCTGCCGTCCTTCGGCAAGATCACCCGCTACTACGCCCCCGGCGGCCCCGGTGTGCGCACCGACACCGCGATCTACACCGGCTACACCATTCCGCCGTACTACGACTCCATGTGCCTGAAGCTGATCGTCTGGGCACTGACCTGGGAAGAAGCCCTGGACCGTGGCCTGCGCGCCCTCGACGACATGCGCGTGCAAGGTGTGCGGACCACCGCGCCCTACTATCAGGAAATCCTGCGCAATCCCGAGTTCCGCAGTGCCGAGTTCAACACCAGTTTTGTCGAGAGCCATCCGGAGCTGACCCAGTACTCCATCAAGCGCAACCCGTCGCACCTGGCCATCGCCATCGCCACCGCCATCGCCGCCCACGCCGGCCTGTAGGGGAAGGATTCAGAACATGAGCAAGAAAATCTCGATCACCGATACCATCCTGCGCGATGCGCACCAGTCCCTGCTGGCCACCCGCATGCGCCTGGAAGACATGCTGCCGATCTGCGACAAGCTCGACAAAGTCGGCTACTGGTCGCTGGAAGTCTGGGGCGGCGCCACCTTCGACGCCTGCGTCCGCTTTCTCAAGGAAGACCCGTGGGAGCGACTGCGCAAACTGAAAGCCGCGCTGCCCAACACCCGCCTGCAGATGCTCCTGCGCGGCCAGAACCTGCTGGGATACCGCCACTACAGCGACGACGTGGTGCGCGCCTTCGTCGCCAAGGCGGCAGTCAACGGCATCGACGTGTTCCGTATCTTCGACGCGATGAACGACGTGCGTAACCTGCGCGTCTCCATCGAAGCGGTGAAGGCCGCCGGCAAGCACGCCCAGGGCACCATCTGCTACACCACCAGCCCGGTGCACACCATCGACGCCTTCGTCAGCCAGGCCAAGACCATGGCCGCCATGGGCGTGGACTCCATCGCCATCAAGGACATGGCCGGCCTGCTGACGCCCTACGCCACCGGCGACCTGGTGAAAGCGCTGAAGGACGCCCTGCCGCTGGATGTGGTGGTGCATTCCCACGACACCGCCGGCGTGGCCAGCATGTGCCAGCTGAAGGCCGTGGAGAACGGCGCCGACCGCATCGACACCGCCATCTCCAGCATGGCCTGGGGCACCAGCCACCCGGGCACTGAATCCATGGTCGCGGCCCTGCGCAACACCCCCTACGACACAGGCCTGGACCTGGAGCTGATCCAGGAAATCGGCATGTACTTCCATGCCGTGCGCAAGAAGTACCATCAGTTCGAGAGCGAGTTCACCGGCGTCGATACCCGCGTACAGGTCAACCAGGTACCGGGCGGCATGATCTCCAACCTGGCCAACCAGTTGAAGGAGCAGGGCGCTCTCAACCGCATGGCGGAAGTGCTGGAAGAAATCCCGCGCGTGCGCGCCGACCTCGGCTTCCCGCCCCTGGTGACCCCGACTTCGCAGATCGTCGGCACCCAGGCGTTCTTCAACGTGCTGGCCGGCGAGCGCTACAAGACCATCACCAACGAAGTGAAGCTCTACCTGCAGGGCCGCTACGGCAAGGCGCCGGGCGAGATCAACGAGCAGTTGCGCCGCCAGGCCATCGGCAACGAAGAAGTCATCGACGTGCGTCCGGCCGACCTGATCAAGCCTGAGCTGGACAAGCTGCGCGCCGACATCGGCAGCCTGGCCACCTGCGAGGAGGACGTGCTGACCTTCGCCATGTTCCCGGACATCGGCCGCAAGTTCCTCGAGGAGCGCGCCGCCGGCACCCTCAAGCCCGAAGAGCTGCTGCCAATCCCCAGCGGCCAGGGCGCAGCCCCGGTCGGCGGCGAAGGCGTGCCCACGGAGTTCGTGGTGGACGTGCACGGCGAGAGCTACCGCGTCGACATCACCGGTGTGGGCGTCAAGACCGACGGCAAGCGTCACTTCTACCTGTCCATCGACGGCATGCCGGAAGAGGTGGTGTTCGAGCCGCTCAACGCGTTCATCGGCGGTGCCGGCAACAAGCGCAAGAGCGCCAGCGCGCCGGGCGATGTCAGCACCACCATGCCGGGCAACATCGTCGACGTGCTGGTGAAGGAAGGCGACCAGGTGAAAGCCGGACAGGCCGTGTTGATCACCGAAGCGATGAAGATGGAAACCGAGGTGCAGGCGCCCATCGCCGGTACCGTCAAGGCCGTCCATGTCGCCAAGGGCGATCGCGTGAACCCGGGCGAGGTGCTGATCGAGATCGCCTGATCGCTGCAACGGAAGTCCCCGTGGGGAGCCGAAAGGCTCCCTTTTTTTGCGCGCATGGAGCTGAATGTCAGGCCCGTTGTAACTTCAGGATGCTGAGGACCCCGTAGGATGGGGCGGGCGGCGCTCCGTGAGGCACGAAACCCATGCTGTCGAATCATCAGGATGCACGTAGCCACCGCTGGCGGTGCAGATGAACGCCCCAAACGCGAAGCGATCAGAACGTGGCACGGGCCCGGCGCGGCCTGACAACCAATGATTTTCTCAATAGTGGCCATTCAAAACCCTACTTGGCGCTGGGTGCATGGCCGCGCGCATTCTGGCCTTCCACTCAACGCCGCCAGGGGAAGATCCGCCATGAAAACCGTCGCCCAGCTGCTCGATGCCAAGTCACGGCAGAACGTTCATACCATCGATGTCGATGCGCCCATGCTGGACGCGCTGCGGTTGATGGCCCGGCAGAACATCGGCGCACTGCCGGTGACGCGCGGTCGCAGCCTGCTGGGCATCGTCAGCGAGCGTGACTACGCGCGCCGGGGCGTGCTGCAGGGGCGTTCGTCAGTGGCCACACCCGTGCGCGAGTTCATGACTGAACCGGTGCTGACGGTGGCGCCGCAGCAAAGCATCCGCGAGTGCATGTCGCTGATGACCGAGCACCACTTGCGCCACCTGCCGGTGGTGGAAAACGGCTATCTGGTCGGCCTGCTATCCATCGGCGACCTGGTGAAGGAAGCCATGTCCGAACAGGACGCGCTGATCCTGCACCTGGAGCAGTACATCCGTGGCGAAGTGGCCTGATGCCGGCGTCCGCCGGCTCGGTGGGCGGGCGCAATGACAATTTCTGATTTCCATCAATGGCGGGCGGACACCTAGCCTGTGGGCTCCTTCGAGTCGCGGGAGTCCGTCCATGCCGCTTCATTCACTTCGCCAGGCGCTGCCCGTTCACCGAGGCCGCGCCGCTGGCCAGAGTCGTCCGATGACTGGGGCGCGGATGTCCGAGGTCCGGCTGCAGCCGATCATGGACAGGCGCGAACGCATCATCGGATTCGAGAACCTGGCCCGGTTCGTCTTCGATGCGTTCGTCGGTAGCACCGAGGACGCCATCGCCAGCCTGTCGGTGGACGACCTGCAGCGACTCACCCGTGAACTGCTGCTGGGCCTGCGGATTCGCTGCATGCTCGACCGGAGCTACGCCAATCGACTGAACAGTTCGCAGGGCGACCGTCAGGCCGTGCGGCATTTCGTCAATATCGAGAAACGGAGCCTGGCCGAGCCGGACCTGGTCGAGGAGATCATCGACAGTGCGGTTGACCTGCGCAGCTCCGGCGTCCTGCTGGTCGTCGAGGTCACGGAGCGGCCGGTGGATTCGTTCGACGGCTTCAGGTCCTACCTGCAGGGGCTCATGCGCCTGAAACAAGAGGGGCTGCTGGTTGCGCTGGACGACTACGACATCGACGGTCCGTTTCACTGGGAACTCGATCTGGGCCTGTGCGATTTCGTGAAGCTCGACCTTCCGGCGCTCGGCGTCCCCCTGCACGAGGATGGCGCCTTCATGGCCGACCGGTACGCCGTGCTGGGCGAGAAGCTGTACGCGTTCATCCACCGCTACCAGGTGGACCTCGTCGCCGAAAAGGTCGAAACCGAGTGGCAGCACGAGGTCGTCAGCGGCCTCCCGTTCAAGCTGTTCCAGGGCTATCGTCTCGGACGCCCGTCGCGGGCTTGACGGCCGGCGGCGTGCGCCGCCCAAGCCGGGGCGATCAGCCCACCTCCCGTCGCCACGGGGCCGGGAGCCGATGGCCCGGCGAAAACCGCGGGAAATCCCAGGCGCTGCGACCGGCGTTTATCCGGGCTTCGATTTGCCAGCCATTCCCCCGCACCCGGTGCTTCCCGTAGCCGCCGACTCAGTCTGCCAGTTCCCCACACAGGTCCACGGCGAACCACTGTTCCACTTCTTCCCGTCGCAGGCCGGCGCCGAGCAGGGCGAACAGCTTGCCCAGGGCCGCCTCGCGGGTCATGCCGCCGGCGGGCACCAGGCCGGTGGCGAGCAACTGGCTGCCGGCGGCGTAGACGCCCGCCTGGACATGCCCGGCGGGGCACTGGCTGGTGGCGACCAGCACCACGCCGCGTTCGTGGGCACCACGCAGGGCGTCCAGCAGGGCCTTGTCGTCCGACGGGCCGGTGCCGCTGCCATAGCACTCCAGCACCAGGCCCGCCACGCCGCTGGCCAATAGCGCCTCCACATGGGCGGCCTGCAGGCCGGGGAACAGTGGCAGCACGACGAGGTTCACCGGCTGGCGCGAGGTGCGGTAATCGAGCCCTGCGGGGAGCGTGGCGGCGCGCTCGCCGTCGCGCCGGCGCGGCAGCGCGACGAAGGCGTCGAACGCCTCCGAGCGCAACTTGCTGGCGCGGGCGCCATGCAGCAGCTCGCCATTGAAAAACAGGTGCACGCCGGGCGCGACGCCCTTCTGCAGGGCGCGGATCGCACCCAGCAGGTTCGGCCAGGCATCGCTGCCTTCGCCACCGGCCGGCAGCATGGCGCCGGTCAGCACCACCGGCACCGGCAGGCCGAGCAGCAGGAAACTAAGAGCCGCCGCGCTGTAGGCCAGGGTGTCGGTGCCGTGCAGCAGCAGCACGCCGTCGTGGCCGCGCTCCACCGCCTCGACCACGGCGTCGCGCATGGCCAGCCAATTGGCCTGGCGCATGTTGGCGCTGTCGATCAGCGGCAGGAGTTCCTGGAAATGCCAGGTCAATGCCAGTCCCTGGTCGTCCAGCTGCTCGCGCATGCGTGCTTCGAAGCCGCTGGCCGGGGCCAGGCCTTCGGAGGTCTGCAGCATGCCGATGGTGCCGCCGGTGTAGAGCACGAAGAGGTTCTTCACAGCATTCATGGGTCTGGATCACTCCGAAAAGGCGGGGCGCAGATGCGACGGTGCCGCTCCCCGCATCAGCGGAGGAGCGGCACCCGGTACCAGCGGAACGCGCGATCAGCGGTGGTTTTGCGCCAGGCTGTCGGACAGCGGCGCTGCGCTGCCGGCGGCGGACTTCTGCGGCCAGGCGGCGTGGTCGATGTCCAGGTCGGCGAACTTGCCGGCATCGAACACCGGGTTCTCGACGCCGGCCTTCACCTGGGCGTCGTAGTCGCGCATCAGGCGCATGCCCACCTTGAACAGCAGGGCGATGGCCACCAGGTTCACCAGCGCCAGCAGGCCCATGGTCACGTCGGCGAAGCCGAACACGGTGGACAGGTCCTGCATGGAGCCCCAGAGCACCAGCGCCATCACCAGCGCGCGGTAGCCCTGCAGCAGCGAGCGCTTGGTGCTGAAGAAGCTCAGCGCGTTCTCACCCAGGTAGTAGTTGTACACCAGGGTGGTGAATACGAAGAGCAGCAGCGCCATGCTGACGAAGATGCGGCCCCATTCGCCGACCTCGGCCGCCAGGGCGGTCTGGGTCAGGACCACGCCAGCCATCTCGCTGCCGGGCTGGTAGACGCCCGAGAGCAGGATGATCAGCGCGGTGCTGGTGCACACCAGCAGGGTGTCGATGAACACACTGAGGGACTGCACGATGCCCTGGGCGGACGGGTGGTTCACCTCGGCGACGGCGGCCACGTTGGGCGCGCTGCCCAGGCCCGCTTCGTTGGAGAACAGGCCGCGCTTGACGCCCATCAGGATCGCGGCGCCGATGCCGCCGGCAAAGGCCGGTTCCAGGCCGAAGGCACTCTTCACGATCAGCGCCAGGGTGGCCGGCACTTCGGTGATGTTCATGCCGATGACCGTCAGCGCCATCAGGATGTAGGTCCCCGCCATGATTGGCACCAGCACGTCGGCCATGGCGGCGATGCGCTTGATGCCGCCGAACACGATGAGGCCGATCACACCGACCAGGGCAACGCCGCTGATCCAGGTCGGCAGGCCGAAGGTGTCGTGCAGGGAGGTGGCCACGGTGAAGGACTGCACGGCGTTGAAGCCGAAGCCGAAGGTCACCAGCAGCAGGATCGAGAAGATCACCGCCAGCCAGCGCTGGCCAAGGCCGTGGAGGATGTAGAAGGCCGGGCCGCCGCGGTAGGTGCCATCGGCCTCACGGCGCTTGTAGAGCTGGGCCAGGGAGCACTCGAAGTAACTGGTTGCCATGCCCAGCAGCGCCACGATCCACATCCAGAACACCGCGCCCGGGCCGCCGAGCATGATGGCCACGGCCACGCCGGCGATGTTGCCCGCGCCCACGCGCCCGGCCACCGAGAGCATCAGGGCCTGGAACGAGCTGAGCTGGCCTTCCTTGCGCTGCAGCGCCTGGCCGAAGATGCGGAACATGTCGCTGAAGTAGCGGAACTGGACGAAACGGGAGCTGATGGAGAAGAAAAGACCGAGTCCGACGAGGACCACGATCAGCAATTTGCTCCAGAGGAGGTCATTGAGAAGATCGAGCATGGCGATTCACCTGATCCAGTTTGTTGTTGTTGGGGATTCAGCGTAGCGGACAGGGAGCGAGCCGCCGCGCCGGGAAGGTTGCGCATGGTTGAGCAAGGGCGGCATCGGGGCAATTTCGCAGGTTGCACCAAATTGATGCGAGTTGACGCTATAATCGCGCCACTCGCATCAGGCAGGGCCGTGGCATGGCGGAGTATCTCGGCAACAACCTCAAGCTGCTCTGCAGTCATTACCGATCGATCGCGGAGGTGTGCCGCAAGCTGTCGATCAATCGCGCCCAGTTCAACAAGTACCTCAGCGGCCAGAGCCGTCCCACGGCCTACAACCTGAAGCGCATCTGCGACTTCTTCGGCGTCGAGGACTTCGAGATCGCCATGCCGCCGGAGCAGTTCGCCCGCCTGCTCGGGACCCGCGCGCCGGACCAGGTCGCCGCCGGCCGCAACGATCCGCTGCTGGAACTGCTCGACCCGCTACGGGCCCAGTCCGGCAACCTGGCGCGCTATTGCGGCTTCTACTTCGAATACTCCAACTGCATGTCGGTGCCCGGCACCGTCCTGCTGTCCCTGGTGCGCCTGTGGGAGGACGACGGCAACTTCCTCTTCGAGCGCCAGGAACGCCAGGAGCGCGCAGGCGGTCCCGACTCGCAGGCCGAGGACTGGGTGCGCTGCCGCTACCTGGGCGCGGCGTTCCAGTTGCAGGACCGCCTGTTCCTGATGGACTACGAGTCCCTCACCCTCAACGAGATGAGCCAGACCATCCTCATTCCCAGCTACAAGAGCCGCATCACCCGCTTGAACGGCCTGAAGACCGGCGTCTCCAGCGGCGACCGGCGCAACCCGGCCTGCACCCGCGTGGTCTGGGAATACCTGGGCCCGGAGATCAACCGCGTTGCCGCCTATCGCCAGGTGAAGCTCTACCGCCCGGACGACCCGCGTATCGACGACGACGTGCGCCAGCGCCTGGATGTGGCGCCGCTCAGGAATGGGTTGTTCGAGATCGAGTGAGGGGGTGGGGCAGGCCTGCGGCCTGCATCGCGAATGAATTCGCTCCCACAGCAAAGGCAGCTCCTACCCTGTAGGAGCGACTTCAGTCGCGAAAGGACCACGTAGCGGTCCCCGCGGCTCAGCCCCTGAACCCTTCCAGGGATTGGCGCTGGCGCCCATCGCCGTCGAAGTTATCCACAGCCAGCCAGCGCTCGAAGGCGTCCCGGCATCTCGGCCATTCGCCATCGATGATGGAGAACCACGCCGTGTCGCGGTTCCGGCCCTTGACGATCATGTGCTGGCGGAACAGCCCTTCATGGCGGAAGCCGAGGCGCTCGGCGGCGCGCATGGAGCGGGCGTTGCTGGCGTTGCACTTCCACTCCAGGCGGCGATAGCCCAGGTCGTCGAAGGCATGCCGGGCCAGCAGCCAGACCGCCTCGGTGGAACCCGGTGTGCGCTGCATGGCCTGGCCGAAGGCGATATGGCCGATTTCGATGACGCCGTCCTTCGGCGCGATGCGCAGGTAGCTGAGCAGGCCCAGGGCGCGGCCGCTGGCCAGGTCGATCACCGCGTAGAACAGCGGGTCGCGGCTCGCCGCGTTGCCGGCCAGCCAGGCGTCGAATGGCGCACGGCTGGCGAAGGGCCCGTAGGGCAGGTAATCCCAGAGCGCCGGGTCCGGGCCCTGCAGGGCTTGCCAGAGGTCGTCGCCGTGGCGCGGGGCGTCCAGCGCTTCCAGGCGCACGAAGCGCCCCGGCAGCGGACCGTGGTCGGGGGCAGGGCGGGGCTGCCAGTGGCTGAGGTCGATCATGGCGCTCTCCGGTCAGAGGATCTTGCGGTACTGGACGAAGCCGGAACGCTCGGCAATGCGGTCGTAGAGCTGCATGGCGTCGCTATTGGTTTCATGGGTCAGCCAATGCACCCGCGCAGCACCGGCGTCGCGGGCCTGGGCGTAGACGTGCTCGATCAACTGGCGGCCAATGCCGCCGCCGCGCAGCCCTTCGACGACGTACAGGTCCTGCAGGTAGACGTAGTCGCCGAGCGTCCAGCAACTGCGGTGGAAAAGGTAGTGCACCATCCCCACGGCCTTGCCGTTCTGCCAGGCCAGCGCCGCGTGCATCGGCTCGGCCGGATCGAGGAAGCGTTGCCAGGTCGTTTCGCTGGTCATGGCGGCAATCTCGGTCTGGTAGAAGCGCTGGTAGCCCTGCCAGAGGGGCAGCCAGGCGGCATGGTCGGTGGCGCTGACCGGGCGGATGTCGAGCGGTGCGGCGGACATGGCGGTTCCTTGCGTGGGATCAGTCGGTGAGGGGCATGCGCGCGGCCAGCTCGCGGTCGCGCGGGTTGGCCGAGGCGGCCAGGCCCTCGCGCACCCCGGCCTGGTCGGCGGCGGAGCGGTTCTGGCCGAGCTTCCACTTGCCCTCCAGGCGGCGGATCGGCAAGGCGAAGCCGACGATGGCGCGGAGCATGGCGTCGAGGTAGTCGCGTGGCGCCTCCTCCACCGCCCAGGGCTGTGGGCGTCCGGATTCGTGGCGCTGGCTCAGGCGGCCCACCAGGGTCAGCAGGCGCTCGGCGTCGTCGAATACCTCGGCCTGCCCCCAGGCGTGCACGGCGATGTAGTTCCAGGTCGGCACCACCTTGCCGTGCTCGGCCTTGGCCGGGTACCAGCCGGGGCTGACGTAGGCGTCCGGTCCCTGGAAAACCACCAGCGCCTCGGCACCGTCGGCCAGGTCGCGCCAGTGCGGATTGGCGCGGGCGAAGTGGCCGTAGAGCGTGCCGAATTCGCCCTCGCCGGGCTCCAGCAGCAGGGGCAGGTGGCTGGCCATGAGCCCTTTGCCCCCGGCGCTGGTGAGCAGGGCGAGGCCGGTGGCGTGGATTTGCCCGTGGAGCTGGGCAAGGTCGTCCTGGCGGAAAGCGGCGGGGATGTACATGAAGGCGTCTCCTGGTGGCATGGCTTCATGCTAGGCAGGATATTGGACTGTTGTAAGATCCATTTCCCGCCAGTTTGATAGAGCCAATAAGAGGTCCAGCATGCCTGCCACGCCTCCCCTTCCCGTCGACCTTTCCGGAATTCGCCTGGACCCGGGCCGGGGCCTGGCACGCCAGCTCTACCAGGCCCTGCGCGAACGCATCCTCGATGGCCGCCTGGGCAGCCGCACGCGACTGCCAGCGACCCGCGACCTGGCGGTGCTGCTGGGGATTTCCCGCAATACCGTGACGCGCGCCTTCGACCAGCTCTACGCCGAAGGCTATGTGGCAGGCCGGGTCGGCGACGGCACCTACGTGGCCGAGTTATCCACAGCGCGGCCGGCGCCCCAGCCGACAGCTGCCGGCGCGGCGGCAGGGCCGGCGCTGGAACGCCTGCACAACCATCACCTGCCGCCGCCCGTGAGCGGTGCGCCACGGGCGTTCCGCATCGGCGTGCCGGCCTTCGACCTGTTTCCCTTCGAAACCTGGGCGCGGCTCTCGGCACGCTTCTGGCGCAAGCCCTCGCTGGCGCGCCTGGGCTACGGTGATCCGGCGGGGGACTGGGGCCTGCGCGAGCTGGTGGCCGCCTACCTGCGCAGCAGCCGCGGGCTGGCCTGCGACCCGGCGCAGGTGGTGATCACCTGCGGTGCCCAGCAGGCGATCAGCCTCTGCGCCCAGTTGCTGGTGCAGCCCGGTGACCGCGTGGCCATCGAGAACCCCGGTTACCGCGCCGCCGGCCATGCCTTCGCCGTGGCCGGTGCCGAACTCTGCGGCGTACCTGTGGATAACGATGGCCTGGACTGCGCGGCGCTGGCGCGGCTGGAGCATTGCCGGCTGGCCTACGTCACGCCCTCGCACCAGTACCCCAGCGGAGTGACCCTGTCGCTGGCGCGGCGCCTGGAGCTGCTGGAATGGGCCGAGCGCGAGGGCGGCTGGATAGTCGAGGACGACTACGACGGCGAATACCGCTACAGCGGAACTCCGCTGGCACCCCTCGCGGCGCTGGACCGGCAGGGGCGGGTGATCTATGTCGGCACCTTCTGCAAGATCGCCTTCCCGGCCTTGCGCCTGGGCTACATGGTGCTGCCGCCGACCCTGGCGGAAGCCTTCGCCCGCCGCCGCGCCCTGGACATGCGCCACTCCGAGATCGGCACCCAGGCGGTGATGGCCGAGTTCATCGCCGCCGGCCACTTCCAGCGCCATGTACGGCGCATGCGCCAGGCTGCCCGTGCCCGGCGTGATGCGCTTTTGCGCGACTGGCCGGCGGCCATTCCCGGCTGCGCGCCGATGCCCCCGGTGGAGGCCGGCCTGCACCTCTGCATACGGGTGGAGAGCCTGGCGCGCGAGCGCGAACTGCTGGCCGCCGCCCGCGCAGCCGGGGTGGAAATGAACGGGTTGAGCGAATACTGGCTGGAGAACAGCGCCGAGCCTGTGGATAACCGCGCGGGACTGGTGCTGGGCTTTGCCGCGGTGCCGGAAGCGCAGATCGCCGAGGCGATCCGGGCGCTGAGCAGGGCCTGGGATCTGTAGCCCGGATCTATCGGGATTCGGCCCGGCTCCGCTGGTGGATAGAAGAGCGCTATCCACCCTAGGGTTGAATCAGCCTCCGCGTGGGGGGCTTGGCCACTTTTCCACAGGCAAAAAAAAGGATGGCTGGCGCCATCCTCGAAGGATGAAGGGGCAAGGCCCCTCCTGGTGAGTTCGTTTGCCTGATCAGGCCTTCAGCGGCACGAGGCGCGGCGCGATCATGTTTTCCGGGCGGAGGATGTCGGCCAGCATGGATTCGTCCAGCAGCTTCTCTTCGCGCACCAGTTCCAGCACGCCGCGGCCGCTTTCCAGGGCCTGTTTGGCGATGCGGGTGGCGTTTTCGTAGCCGATGTAGGGGTTCAGCGCGGTGATCAGGCCGATGGAGTTCTCCATCAGGGCGCGGCAGTGGGCTTCGTTGGCGGTGATGCCGACGATGCAGTGCTCGCGCAGCATGTCCATGGCGCGCTGGAGCAGGCGGATCGAGTCGAAGATCTTGTAGGCGATCAGCGGCTCCATCACGTTCAGCTGCAGCTGGCCGCCTTCGGCCGCCAGGGTCAGGGCGAGGTCGTTGCCGATGACTTCGAAGGCCACCTGGTTGACCGCTTCCGGGATCACCGGGTTGACCTTGCCCGGCATGATCGAACTGCCCGGCTGGCGCGGCGGCAGGTTGATCTCGTTGATGCCGGTACGCGGGCCGCTGGAGAGCAGGCGCAGGTCGTTGCAGATCTTCGACAGCTTGACCGCGGTGCGCTTGAGCATGCCGGAGAACAGCACGAAGGCGCCCATGTCGGAGGTGGCTTCGATCAGGTCGGCGGCCGGTTTCAGCGGCTGGCCACTGATGGCGGCGAGGCGCTCCACGGCCAGGTGCTGGTAGCCCGGGTCGGCGTTGATGCCGGTACCGATGGCGGTGCCGCCGAGGTTCACTTCGGTGAGCAGTTCGGGCGCCAGGCGGCGCAGGCGATCGAGGTCTTCGCCCAGGGTGGTGGCGAAGGCGTGGAATTCCTGGCCGAGGGTCATGGGCACCGCGTCCTGCAGCTGGGTACGGCCCATCTTCAGTACGCCGGCGAACTCTTTGCCCTTCGCGGCGAAGGCCTGGATCAGGCTGTCGAGGCTGGCCAGCAGGGCGTCGTGACCCAGCAGCAGACCCAGGCGGATCGCCGTGGGGTAGGCGTCGTTGGTGGACTGCGCCATGTTCACGTCGTTGTTCGGGTGCAGGTACTGGTACTCACCCTTCTGCTTGCCCATGGCCTCGAGGGCGATGTTGGCGATCACCTCGTTGGCGTTCATGTTGGTGGAGGTGCCGGCGCCCCCCTGGATCATGTCCACCACGAACTGGTCGTGGAAATCACCGCGGATCAGGCGTGCGCAGGCTTCACTGATGGCGGCGTGCTTTTCAGCGTCGAGGTGGCCGAGCTGCTTGTTGGCATCGGCGGCGGCCTGCTTGACCATGGCCAGGGCAACGACCAGCTTCGGGTAGTGCGACAGCGGCACGCCGGACAGGCGGAAGTTGTGGACCGCGCGCAGGGTCTGGATGCCGTAGTAGGCCTCGGAGGAGACTTCGAGGGTGCCGAGCAGGTCTTTTTCGATGCGGAAGGATGCAGCGGAGGACATGATGCTATTCATCTCTGGGGGAGCACGGCCAGTGCCGCGATGCCCAATAATCTAGGCCTCTGGCCGTTTGTCGGCCAATGCTGTTATTCGCTGGGTCATGCACAATCGGCATAATGCCAACGTGACGCGGCTTCGCCTGCGGACGTGCGCACCAAAATCGAGCATTGCCGGAAAACACCGATGAACCTGGAAACCAAGTGGCTGGAAGACTTCGTCGCCCTGGCCAATACCCGCAGCTTCTCCCAGGCCGCCGAGCGGCGCTTCGTCACCCAGCCGGCCTTCAGCCGGCGTATCCGCAGCCTGGAGGCGGCGCTGGGGCTGACCCTGGTGAACCGCTCGCGCACGCCGGTGGAGCTCACCGAATCGGGCCAGCTGTTCCTGGTGACCGCGCGCAGCCTGGTGGATCAACTGGGCGAGGTGGTGCGTCATCTGCATCACCTGGAAGGCCAGCAGGGCGAGGTGTTGCAGTTCGCCGCCGCCCACTCCCTGGCCCTGGGGTTCTTCCCGCAATGGATCGCCCGGCTGCGGGCCGAGGGACTGAGCATCGCCAGCCGGTTGATCGCCACCAACGTGGGCGAGGCGGTGCATTCCCTGCGCGAAGGCGGTTGCGACCTGATCCTGGCCTTCTACGACCCGGACGCGGCGCTGCAGATGGACCCGGAAATCTTCCCCTCCATGCACCTGGGGCGTACCGAGATGCTGCCGGTGTGCGCGGTGGATGGCGCCGGCAAGCCGCTCTACGAACTGGACAGCGGCCAGAGCGTGCCGTTGCTGGCCTACAGCGCCGGCGCCTTCCTCGGCCGTTCGGTGAACCTGCTGCTGCGCCAGCGCGCGCTGCGTTCCACCACCGTGTACGAGACGGCCATGGCCGACAGCCTGAAGAGCATGGCCCTGCAGGGGCTGGGCGTGGCCTGGGTACCGCATTTCAGCGCCCAGGCCGAGCTGGCCCGTGGCGACCTCGTGGTGTGCGGTGGCAACCAGTGGCATGTGCCGCTGGAGATCCGCCTGTACCGCTGCGCCCTGGTGCGCAAGGCGGCGGTGCGCCTGCTCTGGCGCAAGCTGGAGGGCGGGATGGGCAGCGAAGGCTGAGTCGGCGCGCCTGCCGGCACCGCGCCATCGCCAGTTAGCGCCGTCGCGCCGGGCTCTGGACGAGCGGTAAGGGCCAATGCCCGCCGGACGTGGCTTTGCGTTATACTGCGCGGCCTTCGGCCGGCCGCGCGCCCCGCGTCCCGGCCCACATCGCAGACAAGCCACGCCATCGCGTGGCTTGTTGGTTTTTGGTCGCGCCAACCGGCGCACTTTGACGAGGCACGACGATGAGCGCACTGGTAGGCGTGATCATGGGCTCCAAGTCCGACTGGAGCACCCTCAGCCACACCGCCGACATGCTGGACAAGCTGGGCATTCCCTACGAGGTCAAGGTGGTTTCCGCCCACCGCACCCCGGACCTGCTGTTCCAGTACGCCGAAGAGGCCGAAGGCCGTGGCATCGAGGTGATCATTGCCGGCGCCGGCGGTGCCGCCCACCTGCCGGGCATGTGCGCCGCCAAGACCCACCTGCCGGTGCTCGGCGTGCCGGTGCAGTCGTCCATGCTCTCCGGCGTCGATTCCCTGCTGTCCATCGTGCAGATGCCCGCCGGCATTCCGGTCGGCACCCTGGCCATCGGCAAGGCCGGCGCGATCAACGCGGCGCTGATGGCGGCCAGCATCCTCGGCGGCAAGTACCCCAAGTACCACGTCGCGCTGAAGGACTTCCGCCGCGAGCAGACCGACATGGTCCTCGACAACTCGGATCCGCGCGAGGCCTGACCCCATGAAAATCGGCGTAATCGGTGGCGGCCAGCTGGGCCGCATGATGGCCCTGGCGGGCACTCCGCTGGGCATGAACTTCGCCTTCCTCGACCCGGCGCCGGACGCCTGCGCCGCCGCCCTCGGCGAGCACATCCGCGCCGACTACGGCGACCAGGACCACCTGCGCCAACTGGCCGATGAAGTGGACCTGGTGACATTCGAGTTCGAGAGCGTGCCGGCCGAAACCGTGGCCTTCCTTTCGCAGTTCGTGCCGGTCTACCCGAGCGCCGAGTCCCTGCGTATCGCCCGCGACCGCTGGTTCGAGAAGTCCATGTTCAAGGACCTCGGCATCCCCACCCCCGAATTCGCCGACATCCAGTCCCAGGCCGACCTCGACGCCGCGGCGGCCGATATCGGTCTGCCGGCCGTGCTCAAGACCCGCACCCTGGGCTACGACGGCAAGGGCCAGAAGGTCCTGCGCAAGCCCGAGGACGTCGTCGGCGCCTTCGCCGAACTGGGCAGCGTGCCCTGCATCCTCGAAGGCTTCGTGCCGTTCACCGGGGAAGTTTCCCTGGTGGCGGTGCGCGCCCGCGACGGCGAGACCCGCTTCTACCCGCTGGTGCACAACACCCACGAGAACGGCATCCTGCGCCTGTCCATCGCCAGCAGCGACCATCCGCTGCAGACCCTGGCCGAGGACTACGTCGGCCGCGTGCTGGAGAAGCTCGACTACGTCGGCGTGCTGGCCTTCGAGTTCTTCGAGGTGGACGGCGGCCTGAAGGCCAACGAAATCGCCCCGCGCGTGCACAACTCCGGCCACTGGACCATCGAAGGCGCCGAGTGCAGCCAGTTCGAGAACCACCTGCGCGCCGTCGCCGGCCTGCCGCTGGGCTCCACCGCCAAGCTGGGCGAGAGCGCCATGCTCAACTTCATCGGCGAAGTACCGGCCGTGGAGAAGGTGGTCGCCATCACCGACTGCCACCTGCACCACTACGGCAAGGCCTTCAAGGCCGGCCGCAAGGTGGGTCACGCCACCCTGCGCAGCGCCGACCGCGCCACCCTCGACCGGCAGATCGCCGCTGTCGAAGCCCTGATCGCCAAGGCCTGACGGGCCGCGGCCGCCCCGCAAGGGGCGGCCGATGGCGAGCCGCCTCGCGGACAACTAGGCTCAGGCATGCCTCAACTACCTTCGGAGGGCATGTCATGGGGATCATCAGCACCATCTTCATCGGGCTGATCGTTGGCCTGGTCGCACGCTTCATCAAGCCCGGCGACGACAGCATGGGCTGGATCATGACCATCCTGCTCGGCATCGGCGGTTCGCTGCTGGCCACCTATGGCGGCCAGGCCATCGGCATCTACCAGGCCGGCCAGGTGGCGGGCTTCATCGGCGCGGTGGTGGGCGCGGTGGTGTTGTTGGTGATCTACGGACTGGTGAAGAAGAGCTAGCGAGCCGCCTTTCGGCAGGGCTGGGAACCGGCACGGCGAGGCTTTAGTCTTAGCGCCTGTCGCTTCCAGCCCGATTCACGAGTCTTCCCATGCGCCGTCTCGCCTGCCTGCTCCTGCTGTTCTGCTGCACCCTCGTCCGTGCCGAGCTTCCCGAAACCGACTGGCTGGAACTGATGCCGCCCGAGGACCGCAAGGCCCTTGAGGACATGCCGGAAATCAGCCACGACAGCCCTGAGCTTGACGGCACCTTCGGCCAGAAAGGCGGCCTCAAGCAGCAGGACAAGAACCTGCCGGCGGTGATGTATTCGGCGAAGACCGTGGCCGCGCTGGACGGCAAGACGATCCACATCGGCGGCTACCCGGTGCCGCTGGAAAGCGACGCCAAGGGCCGCAGTACGCTGTTCTTCCTGGTGCCCTACCCCGGCGCCTGCATCCACGTGCCGCCGCCTCCGCCGAACCAGATCGTGCTGGTGCGCTACCCCAGGGGCATCCAGCTCGACGACATCTATGCGCCCATCTGGGTCGACGGCACCCTCAGGGTAGAGCCGGTCAGCAACGACCTGGCCGACGCTGCCTACGCGATGGACGCCGGCAGCGTGCGCCTGGTGGAGGAAGAGGATCTGTAGGCTGGCCGGCCGAGTCCCGGCGGCGGCCTTGTTCGCCGTGGCTTACAGCGGCTCACTGGTGATGCTGACCACCACCCGCTGCTCCTCCCCCGGCTTGAGTACGAGCATGTCGCCCATCACCCGCGCCGTCTCGATGCAGAGCATCCCCTGCCAGGCGTCTTCGGCGAATTGCGACAGGCGCCTGGACTTGTCGATCCATGGGTTCCAGACCACGGCCGAGGAGGAGCCTTCGATGTCCAGTTCGATACGGCGCTTCCAGGCGCGGTCGACCAGGGCCATGCGCTTTGGCGTATCCAGGTAGATGCGGTCGGTTTCGCCACTGAAATCGAGGTTTCCCTGCTGTTTGCGCAGTTGCCAGTCTTCCAGGGTTTCGATGTAGCGGCAGCCGTCCAGGCCTTGCAGTTCCACCTCGCGGATATCGCCGACGGCGAAGTAACTGTGCAGTGCCTGGCTCAAGGCCAGTGGGGTGTCGCCGCTGTTGCGGGTCGAGAGACTGAGTTGCAGGCGCTCGCCCAGCAGGATGGTCAGCTTCAGCTCGGCGGCATGGGGCCAGCCGGGCAGGGGTTCGCTGGCGGTATCCAGGGCGAACTCCAGGCGCACGGCCGGGCCTTGGCTGTCGATGCCCAGCAGGGTCCAGTCGCGCTCGCGCACCAGGCCGTGGGCCGGGCAGATCGGGCCGCCCTGGTGCATGCCCTGGATTTCGGCCGGGTTGCGCCGCAGGTCGCCGAACCACGGCCAGCACACCGGTACGCCGCCGCGCACGGCCGTGCCCTTCTGGTACGCCGCCTGGTCGCTGAGCCAGATCAGCGGCGGTTCGTTGTCGCGCTGATAGCTGAGGACCTGGGCACCCTGCTGGGCGACCAGCAGTTCGGCGCTGTCCGTGCGCACGCGCCAACAGGTGAGTTCGTCGAGTTCGGTACGTTCAACCAGGGGACTGGGCATCAGAGGCTCCTCCTCGGGGCGTTTGATCCATTGGACCGCGCCAGGGCGGGTTTTCCAAGGGGGGAGTGGGACGACGCCCGTCAGGGACGGGCGTCGCCGATGGTGTCACTGCCCGTAGAGCTGGTTTGGCAGCCAGGTGATCAGCTGCGGGAACACGTAGGCGACTATCAGCATCAGCAACTGGATCGCGATGTAGGGAATGACGCCGCGATACATGGTGCTGGTAGAGACCGAGGCCGGTGTCACACCGCGCAGGTAGAACAGCGAAAAGCCGAAGGGCGGGGTGAGGAACGAGGTCTGCAGGTTGAGGGCGATCATCACGCCGAGCCACACCGGGTCCAGGCCCATGGCGAGGAGGACGGGGCCGACGATGGGCACCACCACGAAGGTGATCTCGATGAAGTCGAGGATGAAGCCCAGCAGGAAGATCACCAGCATCACCACGAAGAACGCGCCCAGCACGCCGCCCGGCAACTGGGTGAACAGGTCCTCGATCAGCACTTCGCCGCCGAACCCGCGGAACACCAGGGAAAACAGCGAGGCACCGATCAGGATCAGGAACACCATGGCGGTGATCTCGGTGGTGCCGTAGGCGACTTCGCGCAACTGGCCCAGGCTGAACTTACCCTTTGCCAGCGCCAGCAGCATGGCGCCCAGCGCGCCCAGCGCCGCCGCCTCGGTGGGGGTGGCCAGGCCGGCGAGGATCGAACCCAGCACCGCGCCGATCAGCAACAGCGGCGGGAGCAGGGCCTTGACCAGCTTGCCCCACTCGATGGGGCCGAGTTCTTCCTGGGGCAGGGCGGGCAGCTTCTTCGGTTGCAGGATGGCGACCGCGACCAGGTAGAGGATGTACAGCCCGACCAGGACCAGCCCCGGAATCAGGGCGCCGACGAAGAGGTCGCCCACGGAGACGGTTTTCGGCGAGTAGATGCCCATCTTCAGCTGGGCCTGCTGGTAGGCGCTGGACATCACGTCGCCCAGCAACACCAGGATGATCGACGGCGGGATGATCTGCCCGAGGGTGCCGGTGGCCGCGAGGGTGCCGGTGGCGATGGCCGGGTCATAGTTGCGCCGCAGCATGGTCGGCAGGGCCAGCAGGCCCATGGTCACCACCGTGGCGCCGACGATGCCGGTGCTGGCGGCGAGCAGCGCGCCCACCAGGCACACGGAGATCGCCAGGCCGCCGCGCAAGGTGCCGAACAGGCGCGACATGGACTCCAGGAGGTCTTCGGCTACCCGGCTCTTTTCCAGCATCACCCCCATGAAGACGAAGAGCGGCACGGCGAGCAGGGTCTGGTTGTTCATGATGCCGAAGAGGCGGTTCGGCAGGGCGTGAAGGAAACTGGGGTCGAAGGTGCCGGTCAGCACACCGATACCGGCGAATGCCAGGGCCATGCCGCCCAGGGTGAAGGCCACCGGGTAGCCGGCCATCAGCGCGATGCAGATGCCGACGAAGAGCAGGATCGCCATGAGCTCAGCCATGTTTCTTCTCCTGCTCCGGCAGGCGGCCGCCGATCAGGTAGCCGCACTTGATGAGGATGGCCACGCCCTGCAGCAGCAGGCTCACCACCAATACCAGGATGATGCTTTTCTGCAGGTAGACGAGGGGCAATCCGCCGGACTCGCTGGATTTCTCCAGGGTCGACCAGGAGGCGCTGACGTAGTCCCAACTGTTCCAGCCGAGGAACAGGCAAACCGGGATCAGGAACAGCAGGGTGCCGAGCATGTCCACGAGGGCACGCCGGTGGCCGGAGAACTTCTGGTAGAAGATGTCGACGCGGACGTGGCCTTCGCGGTGCAGGGTCCAGGCGGCGGCACCCATGAAGACCAGGGCGTGGGCGTACATCACCGACTCCTGCAGGGCGATTGCGCCGATGCCGAAGCCGTAGCGCAGCACCACCACCACGGCGGTGCCGACTACCAGGAACAGGGTGAGCCAGGCGCAGGCCCGGCCGAATAGGGCGTTCAACGCATCCAGAGCGTGTGCAACGCCCAGCAAGGAGGGTGTTTTTGCGGTCATCGCAGGTCCTTATCATTATTGGAGGGGGACGGGCCGCTGATTTCTATCAGGTCGGCGCTCGCTTGGACAGAACGCTACAACTTTAGTCCAGCAGGCTAGGCTGGTTGCTGATCTGATGCCCATGTTCAGGCAATCTGGCGGGGCAGCATGTAGAAGCCTGAAAAGACCGTTACAACAATAAGGAGTACTGCATGAAACGTCGTGAAATCATCGCCGCCGCAGGGGTGGGCCTGGCGGCTGCCGCATTGGCCGGTTGCGATAAGAAGGAGCAGGCCGCATCGGGGCCGCAGAGCGAAGCGCAAACCTTCAACTGGAAGATGGTCACCTCCTGGCCGAAGAACTTCCCAGGCGTCGGTGTGGGTGCCGAGAACTTCGCCAAACTGGTCGAGGAAATGAGCGGCGGCCGCCTGAAGATCAAGGTCTACGCCGCCGGTGAGCTGGTCCCCGCGCTGGAAGTATTCGACTCCGTGTCCCGCGGCACGGCCGAGATGGGCCACGGGGCGCCCTACTACTGGAAGGGCAAGGTGCCTGCCGCGCAGTTCTTCTGCGCCCTGCCGTTCGGCCCCAACGCCCAGGAAATGAACGCCTGGTTGCACAAGGGCGGCGGCCTGGAACTCTGGGAGGAGGTGTACAAGCCCTTTGGCGTCCTGCCCATGGCCTGCGGCGCCACCGGCGTGCAGACAGCCGGCTGGTTCAACAAGGAAATCAACAGCGTCGAGGATTTCCGCGGCCTGAAGATGCGTACCCCGGGGCTGGGCGGCGAGGTGCTGACGAAGATGGGCGGCACCGTGGTCAACCTGCCGGCCGGTGAGATCTTCACCGCGCTGCAGACCGGCGCCATCGATGCCACCGAGTGGATCGGTCCGTACAACGACCTGGCGCTCGGCCTGCACAAGGCGGCCAAGTACTACTACACGCCGGGTTGGCAGGAGCCCAACGTGACCTTCGAGCTGGACGTCAACCTCAAGGCCTGGGAAAGCCTTCCGGACGACCTCAAGGCCATCATCCGTGCGGCTGCGCGTGACGTGAACGGCGACATGCTGGATGACTACAACGCCCGAAACATGGAGGCCATGGAAAAGCTCAAGGCCGAGGGTGTGGAGGTGCGTCGCCTGCCCGAGCCGGTGCTGGCGAGACTCAAGGAGGTCGCCTCCGAGGTCGTCGAAGCCAGCGCGGCGGCGGACCCGGCGGCGAGCAAGGTGTGGCAGCAGCAGAAGGCCTACCTGGAACGCCTGCGCACCTACGCCGAAGACAACGAAAAACTGATCTACAACATCCGCGGCTGACCTGCCGCTCCCCGACGCCGGCAGTTGTGCTGCCGGCGTCGTTCATTTCGCCCGGCCTGGGCGCTCCGTCAGTTTCCCGGCACACCCCCGCGAGCGGTACCGTGGTGCCATTTTCCTGTTGATCTGACAGGGATTTCCCCGTGGGCAGCGGTATCCTTCGGCCCTTTTGTCGGCTTTTCTCCCCACGTGGTCGCGCGCTTTTCCGGCCTACCCGGCGTGCCGCGCCGCGGGCTCGATCGGCTCGTGCATTGAATCGACGGGATTTTTTGTCTCCCTCCTGACGCTCCCCCGTGTTCACGCCTCGCCCAGGGCGTCGGAGAGGGGTGGTGCTGTCGACCTAGACTCAGCTTGAGTCCCGACAACGGGAGAGCGCCAGCATGCATAAGCTACTGATAATTATTCCTATTTTTGCCTCCCTGGTGGCATTGGCGGGGTTCTGGGCGCGCCCCGATCCCGTCCCTGTGCAACTGGTGGAGGTGGCCAAGGGCGAGGTGGAAACCCTGGTCGCCAATACCCGGGCGGGAACGGTGAAGGCCTGCCGACGTGCGCACCTGTCGTTCAAGACCGGCGGCCAGGTGAGCGAGCTGCTGATTCACGCCGGGCAGCGGGTACAGGCCGGCGACGTGCTGATGCGCCTGCGCCAGGACGACCTGCAGGCGCGGGTGGACGAGGCCCGTGCACGGCTCGATGCCCAGCGCAACCGGCGTGAACAGAGCTGCCGCCAGGCCAGCCAGGACCAGCGCGACCAGCATCGCCTGGAACGTCTGGCCGAGCGCAAGTTGGCGTCCCAGGACCTGCTGGACCAGAGCGCCACCCGTGCGCGGCTGTCGCAGCTCCTGTGCAGCGGCGGCGAGGCGAGCATCCGCGAGGCCGAGGCCAGCCTGGAACTGCAATTGGCGCAACTGGACCAGGCCACCCTGCGCGCGCCCTTCGCCGGCATAGTCGCCGAGATCAACGGCGAGCTGGGCGAGGTGGTGACCCCCTCACCCCCGGGCATCCCGACGCCGCCGGCGGTGGACCTGATCGACGACCAGTGCCTGTATGTCGAGGCGCCCATCGACGAGGTGGATGCGGCCCTGGTGCGTCCGGGCATGCCGGTGCGCATCACCCTCGACGCCTTCCGTGGGCGCAGCTTCGAGGGGCAGGTGACCCGCATCGCGCCCTTCGTCCGCGAGTTGGAAAAACAGGCGCGGACGGTGGACGTGGAGGTGAAGTTCCAGCGGGTACCGCCGGACCTAATGCTGCTCAGCGGCTACAGCGCCGATGTGGAAATCCTTCTGGCGCAGCGCGAGCAGACCCTGCGGGTGCCCACCGAAAGCCTGCTGGAGGGGGGCAAGGTGCTGCGTTACGACCCGAGCAACGGCCACCTGCGTGAGCAGAAGGTGGAGATCGGCCTGGCCAACTGGCGCTGGAGCGAAGTGAAGGGCGGGCTGGCCGCCGGTGACCGCATCCTGCCGAGCCTGCAGCACGAGGGCCTGGCCGACGGCAGCGTGGTCAGCCCCAGGGGCGACGCCGGGGAGGCGCGGCCATGATCCTCATGCACCAGGTCAGCCGCTGCTTCCAGCTGGGCGAGCAGCGGGTACGCGGCCTTGACCGCCTCGACCTGGAGGTGGCCGATGGCGAGTACCTGGCGATCACCGGGGCGTCCGGCTCGGGCAAGTCCACGCTGCTGAACATCCTCGGCCTGCTGGACGCGCCGGACAGCGGCGAGTTCTGGCTGGACGAGGAGCCCACCGCCTGTCTGGATGAGGAACGCCGCGCGGCCTTGCGCAGCCGCCTGATCGGTTTCGTCTTCCAGTCCTTCCACCTGATACCGCGCCTCACCGCCCTGGAGAACATCGAGCTGCCCATGCTGCTGGCCGGCGTGGAACCCGCCGAGCGCCGTCGCCGCAGCTTGCGCCTGGCCGAACGGCTGGGGCTGCTGGAACGCTTGCGGCATCACCCCGCGGAACTCTCCGGCGGCCAGCGCCAACGGGTCGCCATCGCCCGCGCCATGGTGATGCAGCCGCGCCTGTTATTGGCCGACGAGCCCACCGGCAACCTGGACAGCCAGTCCGGCGCCGAGGTGGTGGACTTGCTGGAGGAGCTGAATGACGAAGGCCTGACCCTGATCCTGGTGACCCACGATGCCCAGCACGCCGCCCGCGCTCGCCGCCGGATCCAGATGCGCGACGGCTGCATCCTCAGTGACCGGCGCCAGGGAGCGCTGGCCTGATGGCCCCGCTGGACGCCTGCCGCTTCTGGCTTGGCGCCTTGCGCGGGCACCGTTCGCGCAGCCTCATGCTGGCGCTGGCGATGGCCGTGGGGGTGTTCTTCGTGACCCTGCTGGGTGGCCTGGGAGAGGGCGCGCGGGCCTATGTGCTGGGGGAGTTCGCCCTGCTCGGGCGCGATCTCCTCATCGTCCTGCCGGGACGCAATGAAACCACCGGCGGCATGCCGCCCATCACCGGCATGGCGCCGCGCCCGCTGACCCAGGCCGATGCCGCCGCCCTCCGCCGCCTGCCGACGGTGCGTCGGGTGGCGCCGCTGCATGTCGGGCAGTTAGAGATCAGCCACGACAACCGCCACCGCGAGGCCCTGACCCTGGGCACCACCCGCGACTTCTTCGCCATTCGCCAACTGCGCCTGGCACAAGGCCGATCGCTGCCGGAGCTGGAGCCGGGGCAGGCGGATGAGGTCTGCGTGATCGGTGCCCGCTTGCGCCGCGACCTGTTCGGCAGTGCCCCGGCCCTGGGCCAGTGGCTGCGCGCCGGCGACCGGCGCATGCGGGTGATCGGGGTGCTCGACGAGCGCGGCGAATCCCTGGGCATGGACTTTTCCGAGGCACTGATCGTCCCGGTGGCCAACGCCGAGGCGCTGTTCGATCGCGAAGGGTTGTCCCGCGTGTTCGTCGAAGTCCGGGGGCCCAGCTACCTGGACAGCGCCCGCCGGCAGGTGCTGGCGACCCTGACCGAGCGTCACCAGGGCGAGGAAGACGTCACCCTGCTCAGCCAGGACGCCATGCTCGCCGCCTTCGACGGCATTCTCGGCGGCCTGACCCTGGCGTTGGCCGGCATTGCCGCCATCAGCCTGCTGGTGGCCGGCATCCTGATCATGAACGTCACCTGGATCGCCGTGCTGCAGCGCACCGCCGAAATCGGCCTGCTCAAGGCAGTGGGCGCCAGTTCGGCGCAGGTGCGCCTGTTGTTCCTCGGCGAGGCGGCGCTGCTGGCGTTGCTCGCCGCCGCCGCCGGACTGGCCCTGGGCGAACTGCTGCTGTGGCTGGGTCGGCTGGCCAGCGGCCTGCCGCTGCACGCGCCCTGGTGGGCGCGGCTTGGCGCGCCGTCCCTGGCCGTGGCGGCGGCGCTGCTGTTCGCCTGGCTGCCGGCCAGCCATGCCGCGGCCCAGCCTCCACTGCAGGCCCTGCATCCGCGGGGTGGCGGCTGATGCGCTGGCGCGACGGCCTCGGCCTGTGTGGCTCGGCCCTGCGCAGCCAGCCTCTGCGTAGCCTGCTGACCCTGCTCGGGGTGGCCATCGGCATCGCCGCGGTGGCGCTGCTCACGGCCATGGGCGAAGGGCTGCGCAACCGGGTGCTGGACAGTTTCGCGCAGTTCGGTACGCGGGTGGTCACGGTGCGCCCCGGCACGCTGTCCAGCGGTGGCCTTGGTGGAATGCTCGCCAGTGCGCGGCCGCTGACCCTCGCCGATGCCGATGCCCTGGGGCGGCTGCCCCATGCCGAAGCCGTGGTGCCGATCATCCAGGGCAACGGCGATATCCGCGCCGGCGGCCGCCAGCGGCGGGTGGATATCCTCGGTACCGGCTCCCAGTTGGCCGCTGCCTGGCGGGTGCGCATGGCCCTTGGGCAGTTCCTGCCGCCATCGCGGGACGGCCGCACGCCGCCTTACGTGGTGCTGGGCGCGAAGCTGAGCGTCGAGCTGTTCGCCGGCGCCAGCCCGGTGGGCCAGCGGGTGCGGGTGGGGGGCATGAGTTTCCGGGTGATCGGCGTGATGGAAAGCAAGGGCAACCTGCTGGGCTTCGACCTCGACGACATCGCCTACATCCCGGTGGACTGGGCGGAAAGCCTGTTCAACCGCGAGGGCCTGGTGAAGGTGCATGTGCTGTTCGACGAGCGCGCCCCGCCGGAACCCTTCGCCGAGTCCGTGCGCCAGTTGCTGGTGGAGCGGCATGGGCGCGAGGACTTCCGCATGACCTCCCAGGACGACCTGCTGGGCAGCCTGAGCCGTCTCCTCGGCCTCGTCACCCTGGGCGTCGCGGCCCTGGGGGGTATCTCCCTGGTGGTGGGGGCGGTGGGCATTCTCACCATCATGACCACCACCGTCGGCGAGCGCACCGCCGAGATCGGCCTGCTGCGCGCCGTTGGCGCCGCGCCACGGCAGGTGCTGGTGCTGTTCCTTGCCGAAGCGACCCTGCTCTCGCTGCTGGGCGGCGCGCTGGGCCTGTTGCTGGTGGCGGTGCTGCTCGGGATGCTGCACTGGCTGGTGCCGGGGTTGCCGCTCAGCCTGAGTCCGCCGTTGGTCTTGCTGGCGCTGCTGCTGTCGGCGCTGGTGGGCATGGGGGCCGGCCTGGCGCCGGCCCGTCGCGCCGCGAAGTTGCGCCCGGTGGAGGCGCTGCGTCTCTGACCTGCGGAGCGAATTCACGTGAACGTGGACGCCACGTCCCCAGGGCGTGGTGACGCGTGCTGGCTGCAAGGTGGATGAAAAGGCTGGGCCAAAGGCAATTCGTAGGCGGGTGCCGAGCCTGCGAAGCCCCGCGATGACTGGCATGTGGGCGTCGCCCCATGAAAAAGGGCCGCTTCCGCGGCCCTTCCCTGGTGTCGCTCAACCCCGGCGTGGCGGGACGGGGCGGGTGCGGCCGCTGCCGTCGATGGCGACGAAAACGAACACCGCTTCGGTGACCTTGCGCCATTCGCTGGAGAGCGGGTCGTCGCTCCAGACTTCCACCAGCATCTGGATCGAGCTGCGGCCGATCTCCAGGGTCTGGGTATAGAAGGAGAGCTGGGCGCCCACCGCCACCGGTACGAGGAATGCCATGCGGTCGATGGCCACCGTGGCCACGCGGCCCGCGGCCACCTTGCTGGCCATGGCGGTGCCGGCCAGGTCCATCTGGGAGACCAGCCAGCCGCCGTAGATGTCGCCGAAGCCGTTGGTTTCCCGTGGGAGCGCGGTGATCTGCAGGGCGAGGTCGCCTTGCGGGGTGAGGTTTTCTTCTTCTTCGATCTCGATCATGCCGGAACTGCCTGTTTCGTGTGTGTGGCGCCAATGCCTGGAAGGGGTTCGTTCCCTTCCTTCCCTGTGCGCCGCCGACCCACTGCATGCCGACCTGCGCTGAACAGCGCGCAGTATATCGCCACGAGGAGGCGGCAGACGACCGTCACAGCGCGGCGGCGGCGGGTTTTGTGGCTGAGACTGTGTACATTTGACGCTTTTTGATATGTTCGCTGGCGATTCGCCGCCGACGTAGCGGCGGACGCCCTGCGCCCTCAAACGAGAATCCCCACATGTCATCCGTGCTTGCCACCGAGGCGCCTGCCTCGCGCCCGCTGACCCGCAGCGACTACAAGACCCTGTCGCTCTCCGCCCTCGGCGGTGCCCTGGAGTTCTACGACTTCATCATCTTCGTGTTCTTCGCCGCCGTGGTGGGCAAGCTGTTCTTCCCCGCCGAGATGCCGGAATGGCTGCGCCAGTTGCAGACCTTCGGCATCTTCGCCGCCGGCTACCTGGCGCGTCCCCTGGGCGGCATCGTCATGGCGCACTTCGGCGACCTGCTCGGCCGCAAGCGCATGTTCACCCTGAGCATCTTCCTGATGGCGGTGCCGACCCTGATCATGGGCCTGCTGCCGACCTACGCGCAGATCGGCATCTGGGCGCCCCTGCTGCTCCTGCTGATGCGCGTCATCCAGGGCGCCGCCATCGGTGGCGAGGTGCCCGGCGCCTGGGTCTTCGTCGCTGAGCACGTGCCGGGCCGCCATGTCGGCTACGCCTGTGGGACCCTGACCTCGGGGCTGACCGCCGGCATCCTGCTGGGCTCGCTGATGGCGACCCTGATCAACACCCTCTATACCCCGGCGGAAGTCCAGGACTGGGCCTGGCGTGTGCCCTTCCTGATCGGCGGTGTGTTCGGCCTGTTCTCCGTCTACCTGCGCCGCTGGCTGCACGAGACCCCGGTGTTCGCCGAGATGCAGCAGCGCAAGGCGCTGGCCGAGGAAGTGCCGCTGAAGGCGGTGCTGCGCGAGCATCGTGGCGCCATTGCGCTGTCCATGCTGCTGACCTGGGTGTTGTCGGCCGGCATCGTGGTGGTGATCCTGATGACCCCGACCCTGCTGCAGACCGTGTACGGCTTCGATGCCGCCACCGCGCTGAAGGCCAACAGCCTGGCCATCGTGCTGCTCTCCATCGGTTGCGTGGCCTCCGGCGCCATCGCCGACCGCATCGGTGCCGGCCGCACCTTCCTGGTGGGCGGGTTGCTGCTGGCGATCAGTTCCTGGACCTTCTACACCAGCCTCAAGGCCCACCCGGACTGGCTGTTCCCGCTCTATGCGCTGACCGGCCTGTTCGTCGGCACCATCGGCGCCGTGCCCTATGTGATGGTCAAGGCCTTCCCGCCGGTGGTGCGTTTCTCCGGCCTGTCGTTCTCCTACAACCTGGCCTATGCGATCTTCGGCGGCCTGACGCCGATGGTGGTGTCGTTGCTGATGAAGTGGGACAGCCTCGGCCCGGCCTATTACGTCGCCGCCTTGTGCGGCGTGGCGATGCTGATCGGCCTGTTCCTGATCGCCAGGAAGCGCTGAGCCCTGTATCCCCCGGCTCCTCTCTCTGACGAGGAGAGGGGGACTCGCGCCTGGCACTCACTGCCAATTCTGCGCAGTTCGCAGGATGGGTAGAGCCCGCGAAACCCATCGATCCGCAGTGATGGGTTTCACGTCGTTCTACGCCATCCTACGAGAGCCTCACTTCTTCGCCGCGCTCACCCGCCAGACCTTGTTGCCCACGTCGTCGGTCACCAGCAGCGCGCCCTTGCCGTCGAGCTTGACGTCCACCGGGCGGCCCCGGGCGTTGCCCTGTTCGTCGAGGAAGCCGGTCAGCACGTCCACCGGCTGGCCGTTGGGCTTGCCGGCCTTGAAGGGCACGTAGATCACCTTGTAGCCACTGTGGGGCCTGCGGTTCCAGGAACCGTGCTGGCCGACGAACAGCCCGTTCTGCAGGTTCGGCAGCGTGCTGCCCTTGGCGAAGGTGATGCCGAGACAGGCGGTGTGTGCGCCCAGGGCGTAGTCGGGGACCAGGGCCTTGGCCACTCTGTCCGGCCGTGGTGGCTGCACCCGCTCATCCACGTGCTGGCCGAAGTAGCTCCAGGGCCAGCCATAGAAACCGCCGTCCTTCACCGACGTGATGTAGTCCGGCACCAGGTCGCTGCCCAGTTCGTCGCGTTCGTTCACCGCCGTCCACAGCTTGCCGGTCTGCGGTTCCCAGGCCAGGCCGTTGGGGTTGCGCAGGCCGGTGGCAAAGAGGCGTTTGTTGCCGCTGGCGCGGTCCAGCTCCCAGATCGCCGCGCGGCCTTCCTCCACCTCCATGCCGTTCTCGCCCACGTTGCTGTTGGAACCGACCGTGATGTAGAGCTTGCGGCCGTCGCGGCTGGCGATGACGTTCTTGGTCCAGTGGTGATTGAGGCCGGCCGGCAGGTCGGTGACCTTGGTGCCCGGCTCGCTGATCTCGGTGGCGCCCTTTATATAGGGGAAGCGCAGCAGGGCGTCGGTATTGGCGACGTAGAGGTCCTTGCCCACCAGCGTCATGCCGAAGGGCGAGTTGAGGCCCTGGAGGAAGGTGCTGCGCAGGTCGGCCACGCCGTCGCCGTTGATGTCCCGCAGCAGGGAAATGCGGTTGGCGCTGGGCACCCGGGAGCCGGCTTTCTCCATGAACCAGCCGGCCACCCAGTTCTTGAGGCCGGCCGGCTTGTCGGCGACCGGCGCGGCGCTCTCGGCCACCAGCACGTCGCCATTGGGCAGTACGTAGAGCCAGCGCGGGTGTTGCAGTCCCTCGGCGAAGGCGACGACCTGGGTGCCGGCGGCCGCCACGGGCTTGGCGCCCTGGGGCCAGCCGGTGGCGGGGGCGATGTTGACGGTAGGAATGAGGGTTCTGTTCGGTGCCGGCAACCGTGGGTTCGGGCCGATGCCTTCCTCTACTCGCAGAGTGGCCTGTTCGCTGCACGCCGTGCACAGGGCGAGGAGGGCGAGGGGGAGCAGGGGATAAGGCGTCATGGGGCTGTCTCCAGGTGGTTGCTCGGGCATTGAACCCGGTTGGACACGCGATGATGGCCATTCATCCAATTGTCACAATCGGTTCATAGAGTGGTCATACGGCCTCTCGATACTGGCCCCCGTTGCATTCAACCCCCTCGTCCTGCTTAGGAGCAAGGCATGAAACTGAAGCGTTTGATGGCGGCCCTGACCTTCGTCGCCGCCGGCGTCGCTACCGCCAGCGCAGTAGCCGCCGTCGATCCGGCCATTCCGGCCTACCAGAAGACCACTGGTGTTTCCGGCAACCTGTCCAGCGTTGGTTCCGACACCCTGGCCAACCTGATGACCCTGTGGGCCGAGGCGTACAAGCGCGAATACCCGAACGTGAACATCCAGATCCAGGCTGCCGGTTCCTCCACCGCGCCGCCGGCTCTGACCGAAGGCACCGCCAACCTGGGCCCGATGAGCCGCAAGATGAAGGACGTCGAGCTGCAGGCCTTCGAAGAGAAGTATGGCTACAAGCCGACCGCCGTTCCGGTGGCCGTCGACGCCCTGGCGGTCTTCGTGCACAAGGACAACCCCATCAAAGGCCTGACCATGCAGCAGGTCGATGCGATCTTCTCCGCCAACCGCCTGTGCGGCGGCAAGAGCGACGTGAAGACCTGGGGCGACCTGGGTGTGACCGGCGACCTGGCTTCCAAGCCGGTCCAGCTGTTCGGCCGTAACTCCGTATCCGGCACCTACGGCTACTTCAAGGAAGAAGCCCTGTGCAAAGGCGACTTCAAGCCGAACGTGAACGAGCAGCCGGGTTCCGCTTCCGTCGTTCAGTCCATCAGCCAGTCGATCAACGGCATCGGCTACTCCGGCATCGGCTACAAGACTTCCAGCGTGAAGACCGTGGCCCTGGCCAAGAAGGAAGGCGGCGAGTTCGTTGAAGACAACGAGCAGAACGCCCTGAACGGCACCTACCCGCTGTCCCGCTTCCTCTACGTCTACGTGAACAAGGCGCCGAACAAGCCGCTGGCTCCCCTGGAAGCCGAGTTCGTGAAGATGGTGCTGTCCAAGCAAGGCCAGGAAGTTGTCGTCAAGGACGGCTACATCCCGGTTCCGGCCAAGGTGGCCGAGAAGACCCTGAAGGAACTGGGCCTGTAATCCAGGCCGGATAAGGGAGTGGCGGCCCTGTGTGCGCCGCTCCGCAAGGACGCAAGGGCGACGGGAGACCCCTGTCGCATGAAGCCCGCCCGAGGTCTCCTCTGGGTGGGCTTCGCCACGTCAACTCGCTGTAATTTTTCTGTCACACGAAGGCCGTAGGCTGTGCGCCCATCGTAAAAGCCTGTGCAAGCCTCCTGTGGCAAGAGCCCGAATCCATGACTGACCTGGCCAACTCCCTGACTGCCTCGAAGAATCCGCCCGAGCGTATCGATTTCAATACGCCGGCGCTGGTGCGCAAGCGCAAGATGCGTGCGCTGAAGGACCGCCTGACCCGCTGGTATGTGCTGGTTGGCGGCCTCGCCGTGCTGGCGGCCATCACCCTGATCTTCTTCTACCTGGCCTATGTGGTGCTGCCGCTGTTCCAGGGCGCCGAACTGACCGCCCGCAAGGTGCAGGCCCCCGCCTGGCTGCAGCAGGATGCCGGCAAGCCGCTCTTGCTGGCCCTGGAAGAACAGAACATGGTGGGTATGCGCGTCGCCGACACGGGTGAAGTGCAGTTCTTCGCGGTGAAGGACGGCAGCCTGCTGCAGCGCCAGCAACTGCCGCTGCCGGCCGGTGCCAGTGTGGTCTCCATCGGCCAGGACCAGCCCGGCAGCCCGCTGGTGGTTCTCGGCCTGTCCAACGGTCAGGCGCTGCTCTTCAAGCACGGCTACAAGGTCACCTACCCGGACAACAAGAAGGCCATTGCACCCCAGGTCAGCTTCCCCTATGGCGAGCAGCCCATGGTGCTGGACGTCCAGGGTCGCGCCCTGGAGCACGTGGCGCTGAACGTCAATGACGAAACCCTGATGATCGCCGGCTCCACGGGCACCCAGTTGCACGTGCAGCAGGTCGTCAGCGAAGAGAACATGCTGACCGGCGAGACCACCCAGGAGCAGAGCAGCGTCGAGCTGCCGCAGATCGGCGAACCGATCAAGGCCATCTATATCGACCCGCGTCAGCAGTGGCTCTACGTCCTCAACGGCCGCGCCCACGCCGATGTGTTCAGCCTGCGCGAACACACCCTGGTCGGCCGCTACAAACTGCTGGAAGACGGCGAGCGCGAAGTCACCGCCAGCGGCATGCTGCTGGGCGGCATCTCGCTGATGGTGGGCGACTCCAAGGGCAGCATCGCCCAATGGTTCATGGCCCGCGATCCCGACGGTTCCTCGCACCTCAAGCGCATCCGCGACTTCCAGCTGGGCAACGCCCCGGTGGTGCAGATCACCCCCGAGGAGCGCCGCAAGGGCTTCGTCGCCCTGGATGCGTCCGGCCACCTGGGCGTGTTCCACAGCACCGCCCACCGCACCCTGCTGGTGGAGCCGGTGGCCGATGCGTCCGGCCTGCTGGCCCTGTCGCCGCGCGCCAACCGCGTGGTGGTGGAAGAGGGTGGCCAGTTCATGCCCTTCCGCCTCAGCAACCCGCACCCCGAGGTTTCCTGGAGCGCGCTGTGGGGCAAGGTCTGGTACGAGAGCTATGACGAACCCAAGTACGTCTGGCAATCCACCGCCGCCAACACCGACTTCGAGCCCAAGCTGAGCCTGGCGCCGCTGACCTTCGGTACCTTGAAGGCCGCCTTCTACGCCATGCTGCTGGCCGCCCCGCTGGCCATCGCCGCCGCCATCTACACCGCCTACTTCATGGCCCCGGCCATGCGCCGCAAGGTCAAGCCGGTGATCGAGCTGATGGAAGCCCTGCCCACGGTGATCCTCGGCTTCTTCGCCGGTCTGTTCCTGGCGCCCTATGTGGAAGGCCACCTGCCGGGCATCTTCAGCCTGCTGCTGCTGACCCCCTTCGGCATCCTGCTGGCCGGCTTCGTCTGGAGCCGCCTGCCGGAGTCCGTCCGCCTGCGCGTGCCGGATGGCTGGGAAGCGGCCATCCTGATCCCGGTGGTGGGTCTCACCGCCTGGTTCGCCCTGGGCATGAGCCCGCTGCTGGAAAGCTGGTTCTTCGACGGCGACATGCGCCTGTGGATCAGCAACGACCTCGGCATCACCTACGACCAGCGCAATGCCCTGATCGTCGGCCTGGCCATGGGCTTCGCGGTGATCCCGAACATCTTCTCCATCGCCGAGGACGCGGTGTTCAGCGTGCCGAAGAGCCTTACCTACGGCTCCCTGGCCCTGGGCGCCACGCCCTGGCAGACCATGACCCGCGTGGTCATTCTCACGGCCAGCCCGGGCATCTTCTCGGCGCTGATGATCGGCCTGGGCCGTGCTGTGGGCGAGACCATGATCGTGCTGATGGCCACCGGCAACACCCCGGTGATGGAAGTGAACATCTTCGAAGGCATGCGCACCCTGGCCGCCAACGTCGCGGTGGAAATGCCGGAGTCGGAAGTCGGCGGCAGCCACTACCGGGTGCTGTTCCTCTCGGCCCTGGTGTTGCTGACCTTCACCTTCATCATGAACACCCTGGCCGAGCTGATCCGTCAGCGCCTGCGCAAGAAATACGCGTCGCTTTAAGGGCGCGTCTCGTAGAGACGCATCTGATGACCCTCTCCCCGGAGGGGAGAGGGCGTAAAAACACGAAACCTCCGGCCTCGCGGCGGGAGGAAATGAAAGACTCAAGCGGTGGAGAAATCCGTGAAAAAGGTTTCCCTGAAGAACTGGTTCAAGAGCGGTGCGCCAGGCGTCTGGATAAGCGGTGGCGCGGTGTCCATCGCGGTCATCATGACCCTCGGCCTGCTCGCGGTGATCGCCGTCCGCGGCCTGGCCCACTTCTGGCCGGCCGACCTGGTGGAGGCGCAGTACAGCGTGCCCGGCCAGACCGCCAAGCCGGTGATCGGCGAAGCGGTGCAGATCGAGGAAGTGTCCCGTGCGCGCCTGAAGGGCGCCGGCCTGCCGGTGCCGGAAGAGGGACCGGAGTTCATGACTCGCGAGCTGCTCAAGGTGGGCAACCGCGACGTCTACGGCAGCGATTTCACCTGGGTAGTGGGTGATTGGCTGCAGGACCAGAAGTACCCGACCGAGCTGCTGGCGCTGGAACGCCGCGAGTGGGGCAACTTCTATGGTCGCCTGGTGGCGGTGAAGGAAAACGGCCAGGTGGTGGCTGAAGGCGAGGCCGCCATGGCCGAGCTGGAGAAGCGCCTGGAGCGCGTCACGGCCCTCTACGAGCAGCTCTACCGACTGGAGAAGGGCGACATCGGCAGCATCAACCACGGCCTCGAGCGCCTGCGCCTGCAGACCCGCAAGCTGGAGCTGAACGATGCCCTGACCGCCGAGGCCCAGGCCGACATCGCCGCCCAGCGCGCCGAGCTGGATGCCCGCTACAAGGGCCTGGAAGAGCGCCTGATGGGGCTGCACCAGGAATTCAACCGCGACAGCGTGGTGGTCCGCGAAGCCGGCGGCCGCGAGCAGGAAATCAGCCTCGGCAAGGTGGTCCACGCCTACCAGCCGAACGCCATGGGCCTGTTCGACAAGCTCGGCTTCTACTTCGCCAAGCTGTGGGAGTTCCTCGCTGACGACCCGCGCGAGGCGAACACCGAGGGCGGTATCTTCCCGGCCATTTTCGGCACCGTGATGATGACCCTGATCATGGCCGTGATCGTCACCCCCTTCGGCGTGATCGCCGCCATCTACCTGCGCGAGTACGCCAAGCAGGGGCCGCTGACCCGCGTGATCCGCATTGCGGTGAACAACCTGGCGGGCGTTCCGGCGATCGTCTACGGCGTGTTCGGCCTGGGCTTCTTCGTCTACGTGCTGGGCGGTTCCCTGGACCGCCTGTTCTTCCCCGAGGCCGCACCGGCGCCGACTTTCGGCACCCCGGGCCTGCTCTGGGCGTCCCTGACCCTGGCGATCCTCGCCGTACCGGTGGTGATCGTGGCCACCGAAGAAGGCCTGGCGCGTATCCCGCGCGCGGTGCGTGAAGGCTCCCTGGCCCTTGGTGCGACCAAGGCCGAGACCCTGTGGAAGGTGGTTCTGCCCATGGCCAGCCCGGCGATGATGACCGGCCTGATCCTCGCCGTGGCCCGCGCCGCTGGCGAAGTGGCGCCGCTGATGCTGGTGGGCGTGGTGAAGCTCGCGCCGAGCCTGCCGGTGGACGGCAATTACCCCTACCTGCACCTGGATCAGAAGATCATGCACCTGGGCTTCCACATCTATGATGTCGGCTTCCAGAGCCCCAACGTCGAGGCCGCGCGCCCGCTGGTGTACGCCACCGCGCTGCTGCTGGTGCTGGTGATCGCCCTGCTGAACTTCTCGGCCGTCGCCATCCGTAACCACCTGCGCGAGAAATACAAGGCGCTGGACAGCTGATCGTCCAGCACCGCCCGAATTGCCTGAGGCTTACAGCTTGTAGCGCGAAGCTACGAACGGAGTGAACACATGCAACACGAAACCCACAGCCACGGCGTCAACATTTCCGCCCTTGGCCGCGACAAGCAGAACCTGAGCCTGGCCGATGAGACCGTGGCCCTCGAAGTGCCCGGCCTGTCCCTGTTCTACGGCGAGAAGCAGGCTCTGCACAACGTCAGCATGAACATCCCGAAACAGCGCGTGACCGCCTTCATCGGCCCGTCCGGCTGCGGCAAGTCGACCCTGCTGCGCTGCTTCAACCGCATGAACGACCTGGTGGACGGCTGCCGCGTCGACGGCGAGATCCGCCTCTACGGCAGCAACATCTACCGCAAGGGCGAAGACGTGGCCGAGCTGCGCCGCCGCGTGGGCATGGTGTTCCAGAAGCCCAACCCGTTCCCCAAGAGCATCTACGAGAACGTGGTCTACGGCCTGCGCATCCAGGGCATCAACAAGAAGCGCGTGCTGGACGAGGCCGTGGAGTGGGCGCTGAAGGGCGCCGCCCTGTGGGACGAAGTGAAAGACCGCCTGCACGAATCCGCCCTCGGCCTCTCCGGCGGCCAGCAGCAGCGTCTGGTGATCGCCCGCACCATCGCGGTGGAGCCGGAAGTGCTGCTGCTCGACGAGCCCTGCTCGGCCCTGGACCCGATCTCCACCCTGAAGGTGGAAGAGCTGATCTACGAGCTGAAGAGCAAGTACACCATCGTCATCGTCACCCACAACATGCAGCAGGCGGCGCGCGTTTCCGACTACACCGCGTTCATGTACATGGGCAAGCTGATCGAGTTCGGCGACACCGATACCCTGTTCACCAATCCGGACAAGAAGCAGACTGAGGACTACATCACCGGTCGCTACGGCTAGTGACCGATCCCAATCGCGCCGGACTGCGTCGGCGAAGCTTGCCGTGCCTCTCGCACTGTCTGCGCTTCGCCTCCTTGCCCGACACGATTGGTCTACGGCCACGGCAACCTGGAAGAACATTCGGCTTAACAAGGGTTAGAAAATGATCGACAAAGACAGCCTCACCCATCACATCTCCCAGCAGTTCAACGCCGAGCTGGAGGAAGTGCGCAGCCACCTCCTGGCGATGGGCGGCCTGGTCGAGAAACAGGTCAACGACGCGGTCACCGCGCTGATCGACGCCGACTCGGGCCTGGCCCAGCAGGTGCGCGAGATCGACGACCAGATCAACGAGATGGAACGCAACATCGACGAAGAGTGCGTGCGCATCCTCGCCCGCCGCCAGCCTGCCGCGTCGGACCTGCGTCTGATCATCAGCATCTCCAAGTCGGTGATCGACCTGGAGCGCATCGGCGACGAAGCCTCGAAGATCGCCCGCCGGGCCATCCAGCTCTGCGAGGAGGGCGTTGCCCCGCGTGGCTACGTCGAGGTGCGTCACATCGGTGACCAGGTGCGCAAGATGGTCCAGGAAGCCCTGGACGCCTTCGCCCGCTTCGACGCCGACCTGGCCCTGTCGGTGGCCCAGTACGACAAGAACATCGACCGCGAGTACAAGACCGCCCTGCGCGAACTGGTCACCTACATGATGGAAGACCCGCGCGCGATCAGCCGTGTGCTCAACGTCATCTGGGTCCTGCGTTCCCTGGAGCGCATCGGCGACCATGCACGCAACATCTCCGAGCTGGTGATCTACCTGGTACGCGGCACCGACGTCCGTCACCTGGGCCTGGCGCGCATGGCCGAGGAAGTGCAGGGCAACGGCGGCGAAACGGGCTCCACCAAGGGCTGATTCGCCTCCCCCCCAAGAGACGCCCGGCCCCGCGCCGGGCGTTTTGCTTTCCGGTGCCGGGATCGACCCGTCGGTCGAGGACGGGCGCCGTGTTGCAAAACAGGCTTGGCAATTGGCTATCAGCCAAGGCTATCCTTAGTCCGGTTTTCAAGGAGTAGTCGATGGGCAAGGTCAATGTGCTGGTGGTGGACGATGCATCCTTTATTCGCGATCTGGTGAAGAAGGGGCTGCGTGACAATTTCCCCGGCATCCAGATCGACGAAGCGATCAACGGGCGCAAGGCCCAGCAGATACTCGCCCGCACCGCTGTCGACCTGATCCTCTGCGACTGGGAGATGCCCGAAATGTCGGGCCTCGAACTGCTCACCTGGTGCAGGGAGCAGGACCACCTGAAAACCACCCCCTTCATCATGGTCACCAGCCGTGGCGACAAGGAGAACGTCATCCAGGCCATCCAGGCCGGCGTCTCCGACTACATCGGCAAACCCTTCTCCAACGACCAACTGGTCACCAAGGTGAAGAAGGCCCTGGCTCGCACCGGCAAGCTGGAAGCCTTGATGGCTGCCGCGCCGGTCCGGTTGCCCGGCGCCGGTGGTTTCGCCAACGACTCCCTCGCGGCGCTCACCGGTGGCAAGGCCGAGGTGGTGCGCCCCGCGCCGGCACCCGCCGCGACCGTTGCCCGGCCTGTTGCCGCGCCGACTCCCTCGGCGAAGTCCGCCGCCCAGGCCCCTGGCGGCCGTGGCCAGGCTCAACTGCGCCTGCCCGGCGGCCTGCTGGCCTGCGTGATCAAGGCGCTGAGCCTGAAGGATGCGCAACTGGTGGTGCGCCGTGGCGAGCTGCTGCCGCAGGTGCTGGAGAGCGCGGTACTCGACCTGGAACAGGGCGAAGGCGGCGAGGTGGCGCGGCTCAACGGCTACCTGCACGCCGTCGCGGCCCTGGAGCCCAATCCCGACAGCGAGTGGCTGCAGCTGACCTTCCGCTTCGTCGACCGCGACCCGCAGAAGCTCGACTACCTGTCCCGCCTGATCGCCCGTGGCACCGCGCAGAAGCATTTCGTCCCCGGCGCCTGACCGTCCAGCCAACCCCGTCACAGCCCGGCGGCGAATGCCTCGCCCAGTGCCGGGGGCACTGCTAGTCTTCGCTGACACGGAGCACAGAAGAACAACGGGCCGACATGCTGGGGCGACTTCTTTTTCTGCTGCTGTTGTCCGGCCTTGGGCTGCCGGCGGCGGCGCTGACCATCTACAAGTACACCGACGCCAACGGTGTGGTGACCTACACCGACCAGGCGGTGGCGGGGGCGCAAGTGTTCGTCTTCCGTGATCGTATGGTCGAGCGGCTGGAACTGTCGGTGAAGCTGGAAACCAAGAAGCACGACGCCGGCGAGACCTTGCAGCTGCGCAACGAACTCTTCGCGCCGGTGGAAGTGGAGCTGCGCATCCAGGACGCCGAGAACGTCAGCGGCGCACCCGACCAGCCGATCCGCTGGGTACTGGCACCGCGCAGCAGCATGCGCATGGTCACCCTGGCGCCGACCGATCCCGCCCGCCCGATGCGCTACACGCCCAAGCTGCGCTACGCCATGGGCGATCCGCGCCTGCAGCCGGTGCTCTACCGCTACCCGCTGCCGTGGATGGGTGGCCCCTTCCGCCTGACCCAGGGCGCCAACGGCCGTTACAGCCACTTCACCCCCAAGGGGCGCTACGCCCTGGATATCGCCATGCCCGAAGGCACGCCGATCGTCGCGGCGCGGTCGGGGATGGTGGTGAAGATCGAGAACCAGCAGAGTGGCCGCGGCAACAACCCATCGGGCAACTTCGTGCGCATCCTGCATGACGACGGCACCATGGGCGTCTACCTGCACCTGATGCGCGGCTCGGTGCAGGTGCGCGAAGGCCAGCGCGTGGCCCTCGGCGAGCGCATCGCCCGCTCCGGCAACACCGGCAACAGCACCGGCCCGCACCTGCACTTCGTCATTCAGCGCAATGTAGGCCTGGCGCTGGAGTCCATTCCGTTCCAGTTCGCCCAGCCGGTGGATACCCTGCCGAACTTCGCGGTGGGCGGGGAGTAGCGCGGCGGGAATGGGGGAGTCCCCTGCTGCCGAGTACGTCGCCCGACCCATTCTGCGGGTAGGGAAGCCAGGCTGCTCAGTCCAGCTTGAGCACCTTGGCCAGGATGATCTTCGGGCCCTTCATCTTCTTCACGATGATGCGCAGGCCGTCGGTTTCCAGGACTTCCTCCTCCTCCGGCACGCGGTTGAGGGTTTCGTAGATCAGCCCGGCGAGGGTGTCGGCTTCCACGTGGTCGAGGTCGATGCCGAGCAGGCGCTCCACCTTGAACAGCGGAGTATCGCCGCGCACCAGCAGCTTGCCCGGCTGGTAGGCGAGCACGCCGCGTTCGGTCTTGCGGTGTTCGTCCTGGATATCGCCCACCAGCACTTCCAGCACGTCTTCCATGGTCAGGAAGCCCACCACCTTGCCGTCGGCTTCTTCCACCACGGCGAAGTGCGCGCCGCCCTGGCGGAACTGCTCCAGCAGGCGCGACAGCGGCATGTGCTTGGTGACCCGTTCCAGCGGATGGGAGAGTTCGGCCAGGTCGAAGGTTTCCGGCAGGCTGTCGAGGGCGGCCAGGGCCAGCAGCAGGTCCTTGATGTGCAGCACGCCGATGAACTCGCCTTTCTGCTCATCGTGTACCGGGTAGCGGCTGTACTTGTGGCGGCGGATCACCGAGAGGATGTCCGCCAGCGGCGCGTCATGCTCCAGGTAGATCAGGTCCTCGCGGGAGTTGGCCCAGTCCACCACTTCCAGCTCGCCCATTTCCACCGCCGAGGCCAGCACGCGCATGTCCTGGTCGCTGGGGTCGCGGGCGCGGCTGGAGTGCAGGATCAGCTTCAGCTCGTCGCGGCTGTAATGGTGTTCGTGGTGCGGGCCGGGCTCGCCCTGGCCGGCAATGCGCAGGATGGTGTTGGCGCTGGCGTTGAGCAGCCAGATGGCCGGGTACATCAGCCAGTAGAAGGCGTACAGCGGCGCGGCGGTCCACAGCGAGAGCAGCTCGGGCTTGCGGATGGCCCAGGACTTGGGCGCCAGCTCGCCGACCACGATGTGCAGATAGGAAATGATGAAGAAGGCAGTGAAGAAGGCGATGCCGTGGATCAGCTTCTCCGAATCGATGCCGATGTATTCCAGCAAGGGTTGCAGCAGATGGGCGAAGGCCGGCTCGCCAACCCAGCCCAGGCCGAGGGAGGCCAGGGTGATGCCCAGCTGGCAGGCGGAGAGGTAGGCATCCAGCTGGTTGTGCACGGTGCGCAGGATACGGCCGCGCCAGCCGTGCTGGTCGGCGATGGCTTCGACGCGGGTGGCGCGCAGCTTGACCATGGCGAACTCGGCGGCCACGAAAAAGCCGTTGAGCAGCACGAGGAAGAGGGCGAAGAGAATCAGGCCGAAATCGGCGAAATAGGTGAAGAAGCTGGTACTGGGGGAAGGGTCCATGGGGGTTTTGGCTTGAAAATGACCGGCTAAGGGTGAAGGCTGCACCCCGAGTTTGCAAGTCGGGGTGCGAGGGCGGTCAGCTGCGCTGAACCACCTGGGGGGTGGGGAAATGGCAGGTGAAGGTGCTGCCCTGGTTCAGCACGGAACTGATGTCCAGGCGCCCGCGATGGCGGATCAGCACATGCTTGACGATGGCCAGGCCCAGGCCGGTGCCTCCGGTGCTGCTGTTGCGGCTGGAATCCACGCGGTAGAAGCGTTCGGTCAGGCGCGGCAGGTGCTTGGCCTCGATGCCGATGCCGCTGTCCTGCACGCTGAGGTGCGCCCCGGCTTCGTCGCCCCACCAGCGGATGCGGATCTCGCCCTCGTCCGGGGTGTATTTCACCGCGTTGAACACCAGGTTGGAGAAGGCGCTGCGCAGCTCCGCCTCGCTGCCTTTCAGCTTGAAGTTGTGGTCGGCTTCCAGGCTGATGCGGTGGTGGCGGTTGCCGGACAGGGCGATGGCGTCGGCCTTGATCTGCAGCAGTACCAGGTCCACCGCCACCGGCTGGCTGTCCGAGGGGTAGTCGGTGGCTTCCAGCTTGGCCAGCAGCAGCAGGTCGTTGAGCAGGTTCTGCATGCGCTTGCCCTGCTGGCTCATCTGCTGCAGCGCGCGGGTCCAGCGCGGGTTCACATCCTCGACGTTGTCCAGCAGGGTCTCCAGATAGCCGGCGATCACCGTCAGCGGGGTGCGCAGCTCGTGGGAGACGTTGGCGACGAAGTCCTTGCGCATCTGTTCCAACTGGTGGAGGCGGGTGACGTCGCGCACCAGCATGAGGTGCTCGCTGTTGCCGTACTGGGTGATGTGGAACTGCAGGCGCAGGCGATCGTTGACCGGCGAGGGCAGGTCCAGCGGCTCGTGGTACTGGCCTCGCTCGAAGTATTCCTTGAAGCGTGGGTGGCGGATCAGGTTGGTCACCGGCTGGCCGCTGTCCTGCGGGGTCTTCAGCCCCAGCAGGGTTTCCGCGGCGCGGTTCCACCAGTCCAGGTTGCCGTCGCTGTCGAGCATCACCACCGCATCCTTGAGGGCGGCGGTGGAGTCCTGCACGCGGTCGATCACCGCTTGCAGGCGACCGCGCACCCGCTGATCGCGGCGCTGCAGGTGATAGATGCTGTCGAACACCTCGCCCCAGAGGCCGTAGCCGTCCGGCGGCGGCTCGTCGGGCTGGTGCTCCTTGAGCCATTTGTACAGGCGCAGCAACTGCGCCAGGGTCCAGCCCAGGTAGGCGCCGAGGCCGATGACCAGCGCCCAGGCGTATTGGCCGGTGGCCAGGCCCGCCAGCAGGCAGGCACCGATCAGCAGAAGCAGGCGGCGGATGACTACGCCGCGCCAGTCTTGATTCACCTATCGCGTCCTTGTGCGGGCCCTTGGGGGCCGGGTTCAGCTTTTGGTGGAGAAACGATAGCCGGTGCCGCGAACAGTCTGAACCAGATTTTCGTAGACCTCGCCGAGGGCCTTGCGCAGGCGGCGGATGTGCACGTCGACGGTGCGCTCCTCGACGTAGACGTTGCCGCCCCAGACCTGGTCCAGCAGCTGGCCGCGGGTGTAGGCGCGCTCCTGGTGGGTCATGAAGAACTGCAACAGGCGGTATTCGGTGGGGCCCATCTCGGCGGGCTTGCCGTCGATGGTCACACGGTGGCTGATGGGGTCCAGCAGCAGGCCGCCGATGGCGATCGGCGCTTCGCTGTCGCTGGGGCCGGCGCGACGCAGCACGGCTTTCAGGCGGGCCACCAGCTCGCGGGGGGAGAAGGGCTTGGTGATGTAGTCGTCGGCGCCGACTTCCAGGCCCTGGATCTTGTTGTCCTCTTCGCCCTTGGCCGTGAGCATGATGATCGGGATGTCGCTGGTCAGGTCGTCGCGCTTCAGGCGGCGGGCCAGCTCGATCCCGGAGGTGCCGGGCAGCATCCAGTCGAGGAGGATCAGATCGGGTTTGCGATCGACGATGATGGCGTGGGCCTGCTGGGTGTTCTCGGCTTCCAGGCAGTCGTAGCCGGCCATCTCGAGGGCGACGGCGATCATTTCGCGGATCGGTGCTTCGTCGTCGACGATCAGGATGTTCTTGCCAACCATGTTCAAGCCTCAAAAAGGTCGCGTGTATGACTGATTGCGCCGCATTAGATAACGGAATTATTGCAGGGATGTGACATCCCGATTCCGGGAACCGATGGTGTCCTGCCCTCGTCTATGCTCAATGAGGCCGCCACCAGCCCGGCGGCGGCCCGGAGCCTGGCACGGGGCGTGGACCCCGTTGCATCTCGCATGGCTGCGACCACACGCCGTGATCCAGCTGCCGCCAGGCTGTCGCTGTCCATTCCGAGGAGAGGCTAGAAAAATGAAACGTATTGTCCCCCGATTCGTTCCGCTGCTTGCCGGTGCCTTGCTCAGCTGGCCACTGGCGGGCCTGGCGGCCGAGCCGGCGATGGAGAAAGACGGCATGCTGGTGGATGCCAATGGCATGACGCTCTACACCTACGACAAGGATTCAGGCGGCAAGTCGGCCTGCAACGGCCAGTGCGCGCAAAACTGGCCGCCACTGATGGCCGAAGCCGACGCCAAGGCCGAGGGCGAATGGAGCCTGGTCACGCGCGATGACGGCTCCATGCAGTGGGCCTACGACGGCAAGCCGCTGTATACCTTCGTCATGGACAAGAAGGCCGGGGATGTCACTGGCGACGGCAAGATGGGGGTCTGGCACGTAGCCAAGCCCGAGGCCTACTGAGTCGTCCCTGGGACGGTGCCTTGCTGCGCGCTGCGCTTCAGCGCAGCGCGTAGTCGGCGACGATGCCGATGAGGATCGCCAGGCCCGCCCAGTGGTTGTGCAGGAAGGCCTTGAAGCAGGCCTGCGGGTCCCGCGTGCGGGTGCTGTGGTACTCCCACACGAAGCAGGCGGCCGCGGCCACCAGGCCCAGGTGGAAATACAGTCCCAGCTCGAACTTGTTGCCCGCCAGCAACAGGCAGAGCAGCGCCAGGCCCTGGAGGATGGCGATGATCAGGCGGTCGGCGTCACCGAAGAGAATGGCGGTGGATTTCACCCCGATCTTCAGGTCGTCGTCGCGGTCGGTCATGGCGTAGTAGGTGTCGTAGGCCACCGTCCACAGCAGGTTCCCGATGTACAGCAGCCAGGCTGCCGCCGGCAATTCGCCGGTCTCGGCAGTGAAGGCCATGGGCATGCCCCAGGAGAAGGCCGCCCCCAGCACCACCTGCGGGTAGTAGGTGTAGCGCTTCATGAAGGGGTAGCAGGCGGCCAGCAGCAGCCCGCCGAAGGACAGCCAGATGGTGGCGGCGTTGGTGAACAGCACCAGCACGAAGCTCGCCGCCAGCAGGATGAAGAAGAACACCAGTGCCTCGCGCGGCGTGATGCGGCCGCTGGCCAGGGGCCGGGCGCGGGTGCGGCTGACGTGGCCGTCGAAGTTGCGGTCGGCGTAGTCGTTGATCACGCAGCCGGCGGCGCGCATCAGGTTCACGCCGAGGATGAAGATCACCAGATTGGCCAGGCTCGGGCTGCCTTCGCCGGCGATGCACAGCGCCCAGAGCGTGGGCCAGAGCAGCAGGTAGATGCCGATGGGCTTGTCCAGCCGGGTCAGCTGGATGAAGTCCATGGCACGGGGATGCAGGCGGTTGAGTGACTGCAGCAGGGTCAGGTACATCGGCGGCTCTCCCTAGGAAGAGCCGGATTATACGGTCTCGATACCCGCCTGGCGCCACAGCGCGGGCAGGAAGATCTCCGCCACCAGCACCTTCAGGTCTCCACGGGAGAAGCACGAGCGGCGGCCCCAGAGTCGTTCGCCACGCACGTCCGGTGGCAGCAGCGGGGCGGGGTAGCGGGTGACCTCGATGGCGCCGCGTTCGAAGGCGCGGTCGCTGAACAGCAGCTCGCCCAGGGAGCGGCTGCCGAGCTGGTGCAGGTCCAGCCCCGAACCTTCCAGGGCCTGGCGGGCCGCCACGCTACGGGCGAACACCCAGGTCTCGCCATGGCCACGCAGGAACACCTCGCGCACCCAGCCCTGGCTGCCGGCGGGAATGCCCAGGGCGCAGCACTCGTCGGCGCGCAGGCTCTGCCAGCCTTCCTCCAGCGGGGCGACGCTGAAGGCGTTGTCCGAAAGCGCGGTGAGCCGGCGGGTCAGCGAGCCCTGGTCGAACAACCAGTCGCGGATGCCGGTGGCGGGCGCGGGGTGGAGCTGGGCGGCGGTCAGCCAGCGGGGCGGATGGGCGAGGGCGGCGTGTGGCACGGGCGGGGCTTGGGCGGTGGAAGACGGCGCAGATTATCACGGTCGATGCCGGTCGGCTGCCTCTTGCCGGCTGGCGGGTGAACCAGTACAAAACGGCCCTGAGTCCCTGAACCGACCGCAAGCGTCCCGCAGAGGCAGCCGGTCGGGAACGCCTGATCGTGGAGAACTGAGTGATGAAGAAGTGGCAATGTGTGGTGTGTGGCCTGGTCTATGACGAGTCCCAGGGCTGGCCGGATGACGGCATCGCCGCCGGCACCCGCTGGGAAGACGTGCCGGAAGACTGGCTCTGCCCGGATTGCGGCGTGGGCAAGCTGGATTTCGAGATGATCGAGATCAACTGATCGTCCGCGGGGGAAAGGCCGGCCACGCGCCGGCTTTTTTGTGGGGCGCACAAAGGCCTATCCTCTGTCTGGAGTGGTCCGGCGGCGCTTGGCGGTCGCCGGTCTCCTGGAGTAGGTTCAGCACGGCTCTGCGCGCCGGCGGAGGTGGTCATGCGCAAGTGGCAATGCATCGTCTGCGGGTTCATCTACGACGAGGCCGAAGGGCTGCCCGAGGAAGGGATCCCGCCCGGGACGCGCTGGGAAGACATTCCGCCGGATTGGGTCTGTCCCGACTGCGGCGTTGGCAAGATCGATTTCGAGATGATCGAGATCGCCTGATCCATCCGCCATCCAACCCCATTCAAGCGACGGCCCTTGGGCCGTCGCGTCGTTTCACGAGCAGGAGTGAGCAATGAGTGCACCCGTGGTGATAGTCGGCACCGGCCTGGCCGGATACAACCTGGCCAAGGAGTTTCGCAAACTGGACAGTGAAACGCCGCTGTTGCTGATCAGCGCCGACGACGGCCGCTCCTACTCCAAGCCCATGCTCTCCACCGGTTTTGGCAAGAACAAGGATGCCGATGGCCTGGCCATGGCCGAGCCCGGCGCCATGGCCGAGCAACTGAAGGCGGAAATCCGCACCCATACCCGCATCACCGGCATCGACCCGGCCCACCAGTGCCTGTGGATAGGCGAGGAAGCCGTGCCCTACCGCGACCTGGTGCTGGCCTGGGGCGCGGATACCATCCGTGTGCCGGTGGAAGGCGACGCCCAGGACGCGATCTTTCCCATCAACGACCTGGAGGACTATGCGCGCTTTCGCAGCGCTGCCGCCGGCAAGCGGCGCGTCCTGATCCTCGGCGCCGGCCTGATCGGCTGCGAATTCGCCAACGACCTCAGCCTGGGCGGCCTGCAGGTGGAGCTGGTGGCACCCTGCGACCAGGTGATGCCGGGGCTGTTGCACGCGGCGGCCGCCGGCGCGGTGCAGGCCGGGCTGGAAAGCCTCGGCGCGCGCTTCCACCTGGGACCGGTACTGGCACGCCTGGATCGCACCCGCGAGGGCCTGGAGGCGCTGCTTTCCGACGGCACCCGGATAGCCTGTGACCTGGTGGTTTCCGCCGTGGGCCTGCGCCCGCGCACCGAACTGGCCGCCGCCGCGGGCCTGGCCGTGAACCGCGGCGTGGTCGTGGACCGCGAGCTGCGCAGCTCCCACGCCCATGTGTACGCCCTTGGCGATTGCGCCGAGGTGGATGGCCTCAACCTGCTCTACGTGATGCCGCTGATGGCCTGTGCCCGCGCCCTGGCGCAGACCCTCGCGGGCAAGCCCACGGCGGTGACCTATGGGGCCATGCCGGTGACGGTGAAAACGCCGGTGTGCCCGCTGGTGGTGTCGCCGCCGCCCCGGGGCATGGAAGGCAGCTGGACGGTGGAAGGTTCCGGGGCGGACATCAAGGCGCTCTGCCGCGACGCCGGCGGACGCCTGCTCGGCTATGCGCTGACGGGGGCCGCCGTGCATGAAAAGCTGGCGCTGAATCGTGAGCTGCCGCCGCTTTTGGCATAAATGTCAGCCCTTCTGTCGGATTAAACCTTCGGTTCTTTCGGATTTCCCTTAGAGGACACTGGCGGAGTGCCCATCGGCGTGCCATCCTCCCCGTGGTCTGCCGCAGCGCAGAGCCGTTGCGGCGCCTTGGGCGCTGTTCTGGAAGGACAGCACGGACACAAAAACAACAAACCGTCAAAGAGGCATTTATGCGTAAACCGGAACTCGCCGCCGCTATCGCGGAAAAGGCCGATCTCACCAAGGATCAGGCCAATCGCGTACTCAATGCGGTGCTCGAAGAAATCACCAACGCGCTGAACCGCAAGGACAGCGTGACGCTGGTGGGCTTCGGCACTTTCCTGCAACGTCACCGTGGTGCACGCACCGGCAAGAACCCGCAGACTGGCCAGCCGGTAAAGATCAAGGCCAGCAACACCGTTGCCTTCAAACCGGGAAAATCCCTGAAAGAAGCCGTGAACTGAGCTTCTTCTGCCCGGAACCGGGGAGGTTCCGGGCAGTTCACCCGCAATCCCTCCGTCCCCACCTTTGGCTGGCTGTAGTCCCGCCGGCAAAACGCTACAATGCGCCGCTTTCTCAACCCTTCGAGACCGTGCGCGCATGAAATTCCGCTTTCTTCTCTGGATGCTGGGCCGCCTGATGGCCAAGGCCAGCCGTGACAACGCCGAGTTCCAGCAGCAGCTGGCGGGCAAGGACCTGGTGTTCCAGCTGCATACGTTGGACGGCAAGATCGCCCGTCACTTCATCGTCAAGGACCAGCGTGTGCTGAGCAAACGCGGTCCGGCCAGCGCGCCGTCCTTTGCCATCGGCTTCAAGGACGGCGCCTACGGCTTCGCCACCATGAGCGCGAAGAACAAGCAACTGGCCTTCATGCAGGGCATCCAGAACAAGGACATCCAGATCCAGGGCAACCCGGCGCTGGTGATCTGGTTCCAGGGCCTGACCAAGCACCTGGTGCCGAGGAAGAAGGCCGTCGAGAAGAAAGCGGCCTGAGGCTCGTACCTGGCTGCAGACGCGACAAAAAAGGGGCGCCGCTGGCGCCCCTTTGTCATGCCGGCCGATCAGTGCGGCGCATTGAACTGGGAAGCCAGTTCGCGTAGCGCCGCCTCGGCCTGCAACACCTTGTTCACCGCATCATCGGCCTTCTCGCGGGTCAGACCGAGCGCCTCGAACAGGTCGTCGGGAATCACCACTTCGGGGCCTGAACCAATGCCCTGGTTGCGCAGCAGGCTGACCGCCAGGCACACCAGGTTGGGGTAGGCGGCGTTGTCGCCCTGGTAATCCGGGTCGTGCTGGAAGCGCAGGGCGTCGGAGAGCTCTTCCGGCATGTCCCAGAAGCGCATCAGCCAGCTGCCGATCTGCTCGCGGGTGATGCCCAGCAGGTGTTGCTCGATGTAGCTGTGGGGCAGGTGCGGGTTGACCTCCAGATGCCGGCAGATCAGCGAGAAATGCGGCGGGAAGACATGGGCCAGGACCAGGTAACCGAAGTTGTGCAGCAGGCCGGCGAGGTAGGTCAGTCCGGTTTCGGGGCGCTGGGCGCGGGGCATGGCGCGGGTCAGCCCTTCGATCACCGCGGCGGTGTAGATCGCCTGCTGCCAGTAGGGTGTGGCCTGCTGCGGCTGGTCCTTCGGCAGGCTGAGGGATTTGCCCAGGGCCAGGCCCAGGGCGAGGTTGATCACCAGGTCGAAGCCCAGCACGCGGACGATGGCATCTTCCACCGAACGGATCTTGCCGGGGGCGGCGTAGTAGGGCGACGCAGCCCAGCTGACCACCTGGGCTGCGAGGGCCGGATCGGTTTCCACCACGCCGGTGATGTCTTCGACGGTGGCGTTGGGGTCGACCCGCAGCTTGATGATCTTTTGCGCCGATTCTGCCAGCGGCGGGATTTCGATGGTCTCCTCCAGGCGCTGCTGGATGCGCCGGGCGGTGAAGGCCTGCACGGCCTGGGTGATCTCGGCGCGGTCGTCGGCCGGGCGATCGAGGTTGGGGCGGATTCCCGACAGCGGTTCGCCGAAACGTGCGGCGCTGGCCTTGCCCAGCAGGCTGCGGTAGTCCTCGCTGGCCAGTTCCAGCAGCACCCCCGGCTGGCCCGACTCCACCAGCAGGCGCGGTTCCTGCAGCAGGCGCTCGTCATACAGGCAGGGTGAACTGGTCAGGGGCGGCAGGCCCGGCAGGGTGCCCAGCTGGTGCTTGCCGAGCATGCGCTCCAGGCGCTCCGGCTTGACCGCCACCAGCTTGCGGCCGGTGAGTTCGGCAAGGCGGTTGAGATCCAGCAATTGATCGCGCGGAAAGAGCACCAGCAGGGCGCCGACGGCGTCCTCCAGCAACACCGCCTGGACCCGCCGGGCAGCCGGCAGGCCCGGATGCTCCAGGCGTGCCTGGAAGGCCAGCCCGAGCTTCTCGAGCAGCTGCGCTATCACTTCGGGCGGTTGTGGCGAGGAATCCGGGACGAGGGCGACTTCGGTCATGGCAGCATCCAGCTTTGATTTTTTCTGCCCGGAGTATAACGAGCAGGTCGTAAGAGGTCGGCGCGAGGCGACGGTTGCGCTGTGAACTGCATCACACTTGACCGTACTGTTGGCCGTGACGCAACCAGCGCTCCAATAGTGGACTGACATGCTGTGGCCAATGGGCCAGCAGGGCCTGCGCGGCATCGCGAACGGCCGGCAGCAGGTCGGCGTCGCGCATCAGGTCAGCCACTTTGAACTGCAGCAGACCGGTCTGGCGGGTGCCGAGCATTTCGCCCGGACCGCGCAGCTCCAGGTCCTTCTCGGCGATGACGAAGCCGTCGCAGGTTTCGCGCATGATCGCCAGTCGCTCGCGACCGAGCTGCGAGAGCGGTGCATGGTAGAGCAGCACGCAATGGCTGGCGGCGCTGCCCCGGCCGACGCGACCGCGCAGCTGGTGCAACTGGGCCAGGCCGAGGCGTTCGGGGTTCTCGATGATCATCAGGCTGGCGTTGGGCACGTCGACGCCGACTTCGATCACGGTGGTGGCGACCAGCAGTTGCAAGGCGCCGGTCTTGAATTCGGCCATCACCGCCGCCTTCTCGGCGGCTTTCATGCGCCCGTGGATCAAGCCCACGCGCAGCTCGCCCAGGGCCGAGGAGAGTTCTTCGAAGGTGGTTTCCGCGGCCTGGCAGGTCAGTTCCTCGGATTCTTCGATCAAGGTGCAGACCCAATAGGCCTGGCGGCCTTCGTGGCAAGCCGCGCGGACTCGCTCGATCACCTCGACGCGGCGGCTGTCGGCCACCAGCACGGTATTCACCGGCGTGCGGCCGGGGGGGAGCTCGTCGAGGATGGAGGTGTCCAGATCGGCGTAGGCGCTCATGGCCAGCGTTCGCGGAATGGGCGTGGCGGTCATGATCAACTGGTGCGGGCAGAGGCGGCCGTCGATGCCCTTCTGGCGCAGGGCCAGGCGCTGCTGGACGCCGAAGCGGTGCTGCTCGTCGATAATCACCAGGGCCAAGCGCTTGAACTTCACCTCGTCCTGGAACAGCGCGTGGGTGCCGACCACCATGGGCGCGCCGCCGGCGATCTGTTCCAGCGCCGTGGCGCGGGCTTTGCCCTTGAGCTTGCCGGCCAGCCAGGCCACTTCGATGTCCAGCGGCTGCAGCCACTTGCTGAAGTTGAGGAAGTGCTGTTCGGCGAGGATTTCCGTCGGCGCCATCAGCGCCACCTGGTAGCCGGCTTCGAGGGCCTGGAGCGCAGCCAGGGCGGCGACCACCGTCTTGCCGGCACCGACGTCGCCCTGCACCAGGCGCAACATGGGTTCGGACTGCGCCAGGTCGTAGGCGATCTCGGCGCCGACGCGCTGCTGGGCGCCCGTGGGCTGGAAGCCAAGGTTGGCCAGGTACTTGGCCGGCAGCTTGCGCGCCGGTGGTAGCTGCGGCGCCTGTTGGGCGCGAACTTGTTCACGCAGGCGTTGCAGCGACAGCTGGTGGGTCAGCAGTTCCTCGAAGGCCAGGCGTTGCTGCGCCCAGTGCTGACCTTCGGCCAGCTCGTCCAGGTCGGCATCCGGCGGGGGCCGGTGCAGGTAGCGGATGGCTTCGTCCAGGGAGCCCAGGTGATAGTCGCGGGCCAGTTCCCTGGGCAGCCAGTCGGGCAGGCTGTGTGGGCCGAGGCGGGCCAGCGCGAGCTGGCTGAGGCTGCGCAAACGCTGCTGGGTCAGGCCCTCGGTGGTGGGGTAGATGGGTGTCAGGGTCTGTTCCACCGGCGGCGGTTCATCGCCGCTGAGGGCTCGGTATTCCGGGTGGTAGATCTCCAGGCCGGTGGCGCCGGGGCGAACCTCGCCGTAACAGCGCAACTGGGTGCCGCGCTTGAGGCCTTCCTTCTGCGCCTGGCTGAAGTGAAAGAATCGCAGGCTGAGGGTGCCGCTGCCGTCCTGCAGGCGCACCAGCAGGCTGCGGCGGCGACCCATGACCACGTCGGCACCGCCGACCATGCCTTCCACCACCGCGTCCTGGCCCGGGCGCAGCTCGCCGATGGGGGTGATGCGGGTGCGGTCCTGATAGCGGGTCGGCAGGTGGAAGAGGATGTCCTGCAGGTTCTCCAGGCCGACCTTGGCGAGCTTTTCCGCCAAGGCGGCGCCCACACCCTTGAGCGCGGTGACCGGGACTTGCGCCAGCTCGGTCATGCCGGCTGCGGTTCGCCCTGGGTTTTCGAGTGGGCCACGGAACAGAGGCGGATGGAGTCCGCCAGTACTTCGATGGCGCGCGGGCGCGGGAAGCTGGCCCGCCAGGCGATGGCCACGGTGCGGAATGGCACCGGCGGCGTCAGCGGACGGATCTCGATCACACCGGGGGCGTAGTGGTGGCTGTCCACCGCCGAGAACGGCAGGATCGACACGCCGAGGCCGGAGGCCACCATGTGGCGGATGGTTTCCAGGGAGCTGGATTCCACCGTGGTGTGCTTGGCGCTGTCCTCGCCCCCCTTGCGCAGGCTGGGGCAGGCTTCCAGCACCTGGTCGCGGAAGCAGTGACCTTCGCCCAGCAGCAGCAGGCTCTTGTCGTTGAGCATCTCGCTGTCGATGGATTCGCGCGCGGTCCAGGGGTGGCCGGTGGGCAGCAGGACGTAGAAGGGTTCGTCGTAGAGCGGTTTGGTCAGCACGTCGGCTTCGGCGAAGGGCAGGGCGATGATGATCGCGTCCAGCTCGCCGGTGCGCAGCTTGTCGCGCAGGACGTGGGTGAAGTTCTCTTCGATGTACAGCGGCATCTGCGGGGCGACCCGATGCAACTGTGGAATCAGGTGCGGAAACAGGTAGGGGCCGACGGTGTAGATCGCACCCACCTTGAGCGGCGCGGCCAACTGGTTCTTGCCGGCCTGGGCCATTTCACGGATGCCCTGGGCCTGTTCCAACACCTTTTGCGCCTGGGTAACGATGCCCTCACCCACCGGCGTCAGGCGCACGGCGCTCTTGCTGCGCTCGAAGATGAGGACGCCGAGTTCGTCTTCCAGCTTCTTCACCCCGACCGACAGGGTCGGCTGGCTCACGTGGCAGCGTTCGGCGGCACGGCCGAAATGCTGTTCCTGGGCGAGGGTGACGATGTAGCGCAGTTCGGTGAGGGTCATAGCATTTTTCCATTGAAGTCCGGCAAGCATAGCGGCTGGAGTCAATGGAACCAAGCGCCCGCGCCGGGGCGGTGCGGGCGCTTGGGATCAGCGGCGGTCCAGGGAGTAGACGAAGGGCGCGACCACTTCCAGGGAGCCGTTGTTCAGCAGTTCCGGCGGGGGCGGCGGCAGCGGCTGGGCGCGGCGGATCATCTCCAGGGTGGCGCGGTCCAGCGAGGCGCTGCCGGATTTGCCCACCAGGGAATAGGCGATCACCTTGCCTTCGCCATCCACCACGAAACGCAGGCGGTTGACGCCTTCGAAGCCACGGCGGCGGGCGTCTTCCGGGTAGCGCTTGTAGCGGGCCAGGTGGCTGAGCAGCTTGCTCTGCCAGGTCGGCTTGGCGTCCGACGGGGCACTGGCGGCGGCCTGCTGCTGGGCGGCGGGCTTGCTGTCGATGGGCGCGACGGTCGGCGCGGCGACGCTTTCCTTCACGCTTTCGGTTTCCCGCGGCTTTTCCGGCTTGGGTTCCGGTGGTTTGGGCTTCGGCGGCCTGGGCTTGGGTTTCGGCTTGGGCGCGATGGCGATCTTCGGCTTCGGCGCTTCCACCAGCTTGGGCAGCGGTTCGGGCTCCGGCTCGACCTGGGGCGGCGGGGGTGGTGCCGGTTTGGGCGCGGGGGCCGGCAGCGGCTCCAGCTCCACCACCATGGCTGCGGGCGGCAGCTCGATCGGCGCAGCCTGTGGGCGCCAATAGAGCGCCCAGAGGCCAAGGCCGATGTGCAGGCCGAGCACCACGACCAGGCTGACGCCCCATTGCGACAGCTTGCGTTTGCCCTGGCTCATTGCGTACCGACCGTCTCGAGTCCTACCAGGCCGATCTTCAGGTAGCCGGCGCCGCGCAGGGCGTCCATCACCTCCATCAGGCGGCCGTACTCCACGACCTTGTCGCCACGGACGAAGATGGTCTTGTCCTTGTCGGCGTTGGTCAGCTTGTCCAGCACGCCCGGCAACTGCTCTTCGGTGACCTGCTCGTTGTCCAGGTACAGGCTCTTGTCTTCCTTGATGCTCAGGTAGATCGGCTTGTCCGGCCTGGGGGCAGGCTTGGCGGTGGAGGCCGGCAGATCGACCTTGATGTCGACCGTGGCCAGGGGGGCTGCGACCATGAAGATGATCAGCAGCACCAGCATCACGTCGATAAAGGGGGTGACGTTGATCTCGTGGGTTTCCTGGAGATCATCGCCACCATCGTTCAGATGGATTCCCATGACTCAGCCTACTTTCACCATGTGCGGAGACTGGCCACGGTCGGCCGTGTGATGGTCGAGGTCGCGGCTGACCAGCAGCAGGACCTGGGCCGAGGCGTCGGACACCTGGGCCTTGTAACCGGCGATGGAGCGGGCGAAGACGTTGTAGATCACCACGGCCGGAATCGCTGCGACCAGGCCCAGGGCGGTGGCCAGCAGGGCTTCGGCAATGCCGGGGGCGACGACGGCGAGGTTGGTGGTCTGGGATTTGGCGATGCCGATGAAGCTGTTCATGATGCCCCAGACGGTGCCGAACAGGCCGACGAAGGGCGCGGTGGAGCCGATGGTGGCGAGAACGCCGGTGCCCTGGCTCATCTGCCGGCCGCTGGCGGCGACCAGGCGCTCCAGGCGGAAGCTGACGCGCTCCTTGATGCCTTCCTTCTCGCGGGTATTGGCGGAGAGTTTCATCTCTTCCTGGGCGTCCTGTACCAGCAGGTGGGAGACGCAGTTGCCGCTGCCGGCCTTCTCGCCGGCTTCGCTCAGGCTGCGGGCCCCCTTCAGGCTGGCCAGCTCGCGGCGCAGCCGGCGTTTGGCGGCCAGCAGCTCGAAGCCCTTGGCGATCCACACGGTCCAGGTCAGGACCGAAGCCAGGGCCAGGCCGATCATCACGGCTTTCACCACGATGTCGGCATTCTGGTACATGCCCCAGGGGGACAGGTCATGGGCCAGCATCTGCTCGCCTTTCACCTCGGCGGCCAGCGGATCGGCCGGCAGGGCGTTCGGGTCCTGGGCGGCGGCATCGGCCGGTACGACGGCGCCGTCGGCAGCCGGAGCGGGCGCATTGGCCGTATCGATGGGAGCCGGGGCTGCCGCCTGGCTGGCAGGTGCGGGTACGGACTGGGCGGTCGGCTCTTCCGCGAAGGAGGCGTTGGGCGTCAGCATCAGGCTGATCAACAGGGCTGCCAGCAGGCGTGGCGGGCGGGAGGCGATATGGGGCTGGGCGTTGCGGGCGTTGGGATTCATGCTGGCCGGACCTGAAGAAAAGGAAGCGGTTTCGTCCGTCGGCGCTGGAGCGTCGGCCTGGACCGAAGGGGTTACATTATTGCAAGTAATTCTTGTTTGTAAAAGTGACTGAATAACAATCATACGAACGCCCGTCGTTTTTCCCGGCCGGCGGGATTTGGCGATCACCGGCCATCCCCCTATCCTGACAACTTTTTCGGAGCCTTCCCTGATGTCCGATACCGCTTCCCTTCTGATCGCCGGCTGCGGCGATGTCGGCAGTCGTCTGGCGCAACGAATGCTGCAGGCCGGCTGGACGGTTCACGGCCTGCGGCGCACTGTCGCAGCGCTCCCTGCCGGCGTCCTGCCAGTGGCGGGGGATCTGGAGCAGGCTGGCTGCCCGTTGCAGTGGCCGGAGGGCCCGCTGGACTACCTGGTCTACTGTGCGGCGGCGACTCAGCATGACGCCGCCGGTTATCGCGCCGCCTATGTCGACGGCTTGCGCCACGTGCTCGCCTGGCTCGCCGCGCACGGCCAGAAGCCGCGTCGCCTGCTGTTCGTGTCCAGCAGCGGGGTCTATGGCCAGCGCGATGGCGAGTGGATCGACGAAACCGCCCCCGCCGTGGCCGAGAGCTATTCCGGCCAGTTGATGCGGGAGGCGGAGCGTTTGGCCCTGGGCAGCGGCCTGCCGGCGACCTGCGTGCGCCTGACCGGCATCTACGGACCGGGTCGCGAATGGCTGCTCAAGCAGGTGCGCATGGGCTACCGGGTGGTCAGCGAGCCGCCGCTGTACGCGAATCGCATCCATGTGGACGATTGCGCGGGCTTGCTGGCCCATTTGCTGCGGGCGGATGCCGGCGGTGTGGCGCTGGACGACTGCTATATCGGGGTCGACGACGATCCGGCGGCGCTGCACGAGGTGGTGGCCTGGCTGCGCGAGCGGATGGGTGTCACCGGCTGGTCCGAGGAGTCCGCCGTGCGCCGCTCCGGCAGCAAGCGCTGCAGCAATGCGCGCGCGCGCGCCCTGGGCTGGGCACCGCGTTATCCCAGTTACCGCGAGGGCTACGCGGCCATCCTGGACGAGGCCTGACGGTGGACGCCAATCGGATGCTCGCCCGCCCCTGGCTGCCGGGGGTGGAATTGTTCCATGCAGATTTTTCCGGCCAGCCCTTCGGTCGCCACAGCCATGATGCCTTCGCCATCGGCGCCATCCTCCAGGGCGTCGGCGGCTACCAGTGTCGGGGGGCACGCCATGCCTTGCCGGCCGGCACGCTGTCGCTGATGAATCCGGAGGAGCCCCATACCGGTCATGCCGAGTCGGCGCGGCTGGTCTATCGCATGCTCTATGTCGAGGAATCGCGCCTGCCCGCGCTGCTCGGGCGCAAGCGCCTGCCTGGCGGCTTCCGCGAATTGAATCCGGCGGACGATGGCCGGGTGGCGGCGGGGCTCGCACGGCTGGCAGTCGAATTCGAGCGCGGCGATGCACTGGCGCTGGAAAGCGAATTGCTGGAGGTGCTGGAGCGGGTATTCGTGCGCCATGGCGGCTTGCGCGCGGCGGCTCCGGCTGCGCGGGATGGCGGAATTACCGCGTTTCTCCGCGACTATCTGGAAGCGCACTACGCGGAAGCGGTCAGCCTGGAGCAGTTGGCCGGTCTGGTCCAGCGCCATCCCCGCCACCTTATCGAGGCGTTTCGCCGCGCCTACGGGGTGCCGCCACATACTTATCTGCTGCAACGCCGGGTGCGTGAGGCCAAGCGCCTGCTGCTGGATGACCTGCCTCCCCTAGGGGTGGCGCTGTCCCTCGGCTTTTACGATCAGGCGCACTTCTCCGGCACCTTCAAGCGCTTCACCGGGGTGACGCCCGGACAGTTCCGCCGCGCCGCCCGCACCTGAGTTTTCTCCAAGACCGCCGGCTTGCCTGGCCTGGACACTGGTCGCCGTGTTTCACGGAGGCCCGATGCCATGCTCGCGTTGTTTCTGCTGGTCGCCAGTACCCATTTCGCCGCCCTGCTGTCGCCAGGGCCGGATTTCTTCCTGCTGCTGCGCGCCGGGCTGGTGAAGGGGCTGCGCCACGCCGACGGCTGTGCGGCAGGTATCGCCCTGGCCAACCTGCTGAGCATGTTGCTGGTGCTGCTGGCACTCGGCCTGCTGCCGTCCGCCGGCGGCCCGCTCTGGCACGCGCTGCAGTTGGCCGGTGGCGCGTACTTCGTGTGGATCGGCGTCCAGGCGCTGTTGGCGCGCCGCGAGCTGGCGCTGCCGGAGGCCGAGGCGGGAGTGCCCGGCGCCTGGCGGCAAGGGTTTTCCGAGGGGCTGCTGGCCAGTAGCCTGAATCCCAAGCTGCCGATCTTCTACGCGGGGCTGTTCGGTGTGCTGCGCCATACGGCGATGCCCGGCTGGGGGCTGGCCCTGAGCATGGCCTGGATGACGGCGGTGGTGCTGATCTGGGACATGGCCCTGGTGCGGCTGCTGGGCCATCCGCGCTGGCGCGCTTGGCTGCAGCGGCGGGTCAGGGCACTGGATCGCCTGTGCGGAGCGCTGCTGCTGGCGCTCGGAATCTCGCTGGCGGTCGGGGCGCTTGCTCTTTCCTAGCTTGGCGCGTGGCGCGCGAAGCCCGGTACCTCGCGGTCACAAGGAGGACGGCGCGTTGGGCTTCTCAGGCTCAGCCCAACCTACCGTGGCCGTTGCGCTCAGTCGCGCTCCAGCAGCCAGGCGCGCTTGCCGGGGAAGTACTCCGGCATCTCGTCGATCTGTGCACGGTTTCGGGCTTCGAGGATTTCCAGTTCGTCGCCGTCGTGGACGAAGATCCAGGCCGCGCCCTGGTTGCCTTGCTGTAGCCAGATGCTGTCGCTTTCACCGCTCATGGCGGCACAGTCGCCAGCCAGGCAGAGCGCATAGCGGTCGGCGCCCGGCAGGCCTTCCAGGCTGCCGTCTGGGTTGAACCTGACCAGGCCGCCCTGGCCCTGGCCTTCGACGATCTTCCAGGTGCCGCCCAGGTAAGCGGCATAGAGTGCGTGCTCGAAGGCGCTGCCCGGCGGGGCGCCTTCGGCAGGAGTCTTCTCCGGATGGACGAAGCGTTGCTCGGGGAGGTTTTCGCTGGCCTGCTGGACCAGTTCCTGGCCGTCCAGGTTCAGGACTTCGTGGTAATCGCCGTAGAAATCCACCCGCCAGTTACCGTCCGCCTGGGCGGCGAGGCGCCCTTCACCCAGTTCGAATCCATTGCTGTAGTGGGCTTCCCCGGACTTCTGGTCGATCTGCCACTCCAGGTTCGGGCCGTAGGCGAGCAGGGATTCGCGCAGCTTGCCCTCCTTGGCTGCGGCGTTGATCGCCGCCTGGTTGATCCAGATGCCGCTGGGGTCCTTGGGGGCGCTGGTACAGCCACCGAGAATGGCCGCGCAGAGCAGCAGGGGGAGGGTGTGGCGCATGGCGGATTCCTTCCGGACGATGCCACGGGCCGGATGGCCCGTGGCAGGGTGTGGTCTTATTCGAGGACCAGGATGGCGTCCATTTCCACCTGGGAGCCGCGTGGCAGTGCGGCGACGCCGATGGCGGCACGGGCCGGGTAGGGCTGCTCGAAGTAACGGCCCATGACTTCGTTGACCTTGGCGAAGTGGGACAGGTCGGTGAGGAAGATGTTCAGCTTGACGATGTCCTTGAAGGAGCCGCCGGCGGCTTCGGCCACGGCCTTCAGGTTCTCGAACACTTGCACGGTCTGGGCTTCGAAGCCCTCCACCAGCTCCATGGTCTTCGGGTCCAGCGGGATCTGGCCGGACATGTAGACGGTGTTGCCGGCCTTGATGGCCTGGGAATAAGTGCCGATGGCGGCGGGGGCCTTGTCGCTGCTGATAACGGTCTTGCTCATGAGAACTCCTTGGGTCTTGAGGATCGGCTACGCGCGCACGCGGGTGATGCGGATCACGCCCTTGAGCGCACGCAGCTTCTTGATCACACGGGCCAGATGCACGCGGTCATGCACGCTGACCACCAGCTGGACCACGCTGATGCGGCCATCGCGCTCGTCCATGCTGATCTTCTCGATGTTGCCGTCTGCGGCATTGACGCTGCTGGCCAGCAGGGCGATCAGGCCGCGCTGGTGTTCCAGCTCGACGCGCAGCTCGACGTTGAATTCGCCGGCGACGTCCTTGGCCCAGGACAGCTGGATGCACTTCTCCGGGTTGTGCCGGATTTCGCCGATGTTCTTGCAGCTTTCCAGGTGCACCACCATGCCCTTGCCCGCGGACAGGTGGCCGACGATGGGGTCGCCGGGGATCGGCGTGCAGCACTTGGCGTAGCTCAGCACCAGGCCCTCGGTGCCGCGGATCGCCAGCGGGCCTTCCGGACTCGGCAATTGCTCGCCGTCGCTGGCCAGCAGGCGGCGGGCGACCACATAGGCCATGCGGTTGCCGAGGCCGACGTCTTCCAGCAGGTCTTCGATCACGTCCAGGCGGTACTCGCCGAGTACGGCCTGGATGCGCTCGGGGCTGATCTTCTCCAAGTGGCTCTCGAAGCCGGCCAGGGCCTTGTTCAGCAGGCGCTCGCCGAGGCTGATGGACTCGGAGCGACGCTGCTGTTTGAGGGCGTGGCGGATATGGGTGCGGGCCTTGCCGGTAACCACGAAGTTGAGCCACGCCGGGTTCGGCCGGGCGCCGGGCGCGGTGACGATCTCCACCGTCTCGCCGCTCTGCAGCGGTTCGGACAGCGGCGCCAGGCGGCGGTTGATACGGCAGGCGATGCAACTGTTGCCGACATCGGTGTGCACCGCGTAGGCGAAGTCCACGGCGGTGGAGCCCTTCGGCAGCTCCATGATCCGGCCCTTGGGCGTGAAGACGTAGACCTCGTCGGGGAAGAGGTCGATCTTCACGCTCTCGATGAATTCCAGGGAGTTACCGGCGCGCTGCTGCAGTTCCAGCACGCCCTTGACCCATTGGCGGGCGCGGGCGTGGGTGCCCTTGGGCTGGTCGTCCTCGGTGGACTTGTACAGCCAGTGGGCGGCGATGCCGTTGTTGGCCATCTCTTCCATCTCGCGGGTGCGGATCTGGATCTCGATGGGCACGCCGTGCATGCCGAACAGGGTGGTGTGCAGCGACTGGTAGCCGTTGGCCTTGGGAATCGCGATGTAGTCCTTGAAGCGGCCGGGCAGCGGCTTGTACAGGTTGTGCACGGCACCGAGTACGCGGTAACAGGTGTCGACCTTGTCGACGATGATGCGGAAGGCGTAGACGTCCATGATCTCGTTGAACGCCCGACGTTTACCGCGCATCTTCTTGTAGATGCTGTAGAGGTGCTTCTCGCGTCCGATGACTTCGCCTTCCATGCCTTCGCGGCGCAGGCAGTTGGTCAGCGACTCTTCGATCTTGTTGACGATTTCCTTGCGGTTGCCACGGGCGCGGCGCACGGCGGTGCGGATGCGCTCGGAGCGCATCGGGTGCATGGCCTTGAAGCCCAGGTCCTCGAATTCCACGCGCATGCTGTGCATGCCCAGCCGGTTGGCGATGGGGGCGTAGATTTCCAGGGTTTCCTTGGCGATGCGCCGGCGCTTCTCACCGGACAGCACTTCCAGCGTGCGCATGTTGTGCAGGCGGTCGGCCAGCTTGACCAGGATCACGCGGATGTCGCGGGCCATGGCCATGGCCATCTTCTGGAAGTTCTCGGCCTGGGCCTCGGCCTTGGACTCGAAGTTCATCTGGGTCAGCTTGCTGACCCCGTCCACCAGCTCGGCGACGGTCTCGCCGAATTGGGCGCTGAGGGCTTCCTTGGCGATGCCGGTGTCCTCGATCACGTCGTGCAGCATGGCGGCCATCAGGCTCTGATGGTCCATGTGCATGTCGGCGAGGATGTTGGCGACGGCGAGCGGGTGGGTGACGTAGGCCTCACCGCTGCGGCGGCGCTGTCCGTCGTGGGCCTGCTCGGCGTAGAAGTAGGCTCGGCGCACCAGGTTGACCTGGTCGGCGCCGAGGTAGGTCGAAAGTCGTTCGGCGAGGACGTCTATGCTCGGCAAGATCTGTCTCCTTGCCGGCCTTGGTTACCCTGCGCCGTGCGACGTCGACCAGGCATGGATTCAGAGGGCCTCGTTGGCCTCGTCCTCGAATACGGCGAACAGCGGCTCTTCCTCGACGATGTCTTCCTGGGCGACGACTTCATGGTCGACCAGGCCGGCAGCGATTTCGCGCAGGGCGACTACGGTCGGCTTGTCGTTCTCCCAGGCTACCTTCGGCTCCTTGCCGCCGGTGGCCAGCTGACGGGAACGCTTGGTAGCGAGCATGACCAGCTCGAAGCGGTTGTCGACGTTGTCCAGGCAATCTTCAACGGTAACGCGGGCCATGGTGTTCCTCGTAGCACGAAATGAATGGCTGATGCTTTGCCCGAATGGGCGAGCGGACTGAATAGTCTAAAAAATCGCCACCAAATAGGGAAGCGCCGATTTTCGGCGCTTCCCTGCCCGGAGTGTGGTCCATGGCGGGTCCGAAGGCCAGCTATCGGGGCGATAGAGCGGCTCTGGCTCAGGCGAGCAGCTGTGCCAGCAAGGCGCCATGGCGGACCTGTTGCGGGCCGTGGCGCAATTGGTTGGCGCGGAAGATCGCCTTGAGATCGTCCAGGGCAGTGGCGAAGTCGTCGTTGATCACCAGGTAGTCGTATTCGACATAGTGGCTCATCTCGCTGACCGCTTCGCGCATGCGGCGCTCGATGATTTCGTCGCTGTCCTGGCCACGGTTGTCCAGGCGCTGACGCAGGGCTTCCTGGCTCGGCGGCAGGATGAAGATGGACTTGGCCTGGGGCATCAGGTGGCGGACCTGCTGGGCGCCCTGCCAGTCGATCTCGAGGATCAGGTCATGGCCTTCGGCCAGGGTTTGCAGCACGCGGCTCTGGGAGGTGCCGTAGAGGTTGCCGAAGACCTCGGCGTGTTCGAGGAAGTCGCCGTGTTCGAGCATCTGCACGAACTTTTCACGGCTGACGAAGTGGTAGTTCACGCTGTCCACTTCGCCCGGGCGCATGCCGCGGGTGGTATGGGACACCGAGACGCGGATGTTCGGCTCGGCGTCGATCAACGCCTTGACCAGGCTGGTCTTGCCGGCGCCGGAGGGGGCGGAAACGATGTACAGGGTGCCGGGGGTGGCGGTCATGGAGGCAGTCTCTTACTCGATGTTCTGGACTTGTTCGCGCATCTGCTCGATCAGCACCTTGAGGTTGACCGCGGCCTGGGTGCTGCGCGGGTCGAAGGCCTTGGAGCCGAGGGTGTTGGCTTCGCGGTTGAGTTCCTGCATCAGGAAATCCAGGCGGCGACCGGCGGCGCCGCCGGCCTTGAGCACGCGGCGGACTTCGCCGATGTGGGTGCCGAGGCGGTCCAGTTCCTCGGCCACGTCGCTCTTCTGTGCCAGCAGGACCATTTCCTGTTCCAGGCGCTGCGGGTCCAGCTCGGCCTTCAACTCGTTGAAGCGGTCGAGGATTTTCTGCCGCTGGGCGGCCAGCATCTGTGGCACCAGGGTGCGCAGGGCGGCGACTTCCTCCTGCATGGCATCCAGCCGGTCGTTGAGCAGCCGGGCCAGTTCGGCGCCTTCGCGGGCGCGGCCGTTCTTCAGTTCGCCGAGGGCCTGGGCAAAGGCTTCCATGGCGGCCGCGTTCAGGGCTTGGGGATCGGCGGCGTCGGCCACCAGTACACCCGGCCAGGCGAGGACTTCCAGGGGATTGAGCGGGGCGGGCTGCTGGATCAGTGCCGCGACGCTCTCGGCGGCCTGGATCAACTGGCCGGCGCGCTCACGGTCGACCTGCAGGGGCTTGCCGGCGGTTTCTTCGGCCAGGCGCAGGGTGCATTCGACTTTGCCGCGCGACAGGCCCTGGCGCAGGGCGTCGCGTACCGGGCCTTCGAGGTCGCGGAAGGCTTCCGGCAGGCGCAGGTGCGGTTCGAGGTAGCGGTGGTTGACCGAGCGCAGTTCCCAGCTCAGGGTGCCGTGGGGGCCGGCCCGTTCGACGCGGGCGAAGGCGGTCATGCTGTGCACCATGGGGTGTCCTCTCGGTTTCGACGATCAAAGGAGAGGATTGTAGCCCAGCGCGCCCACGCCTCCCAACGCAGCGATGTCCCCCGTGGCGCAGGGCCTCTATAATGGCGGGCAGATTTCTCCCGAACAGGTAAGCCCCGATGAAACGTCCCAGTGGCCGCGCGGCCGAACAGCTGCGTCCGATCCGCATCACCCGCAACTACACCAAGCACGCCGAAGGCTCGGTACTGGTGGAATTCGGGGATACCAAGGTGATCTGCACGGCCAGCGTCGAATCCGGCGTGCCGCGCTTCCTCAAGGGCCAGGGCCAGGGTTGGCTGACCGCCGAGTACGGCATGCTGCCGCGCGCGACCGGCGAGCGTAACCAGCGCGAGGCCAGCCGTGGCAAGCAGGGTGGCCGCACCCTGGAGATCCAGCGGCTGATCGGCCGCTCGCTGCGCGCCGCACTGGACATGAGCAAGCTGGGCGAGAACACCATCTACCTCGATTGCGATGTGATCCAGGCCGACGGCGGCACCCGCACCGCCTCCATCACCGGTGCGATGGTGGCCCTGGTGGATGCGCTGAAGGTGCTGAAGAAGCGCGGTGCGCTGAAAGGCGAGCCGCTGAAGCAGATGGTCGCCGCGGTGTCCGTGGGCATCTATCAGGGCGAGCCGGTGCTGGATCTGGACTACCTGGAAGACGCCGCTGCCGAGACCGACCTGAACGTGGTCATGACCGATGCCGGCGGCTTCATCGAGGTCCAGGGCACTGCCGAGGGTGCGCCCTTCCAGCCGGAAGAGCTGACCGCCATGCTGGACCTCGCGCGCAAGGGCTTGAACGAGCTGTTCGAGCTGCAGCGCGCGGCCCTGGCCGACTGACATCCCCCATCCGCACGAGGAGCGTAGGAATGGACGAGCCCACTCACTATCAGGAGCCGAGCCGGGAAGTGCGGCAATGGGCGATGTTCTGCCACTTCTCCGCCTTCCTCGGCCTGGTGTTTCCCTTCGGCAACCTGCTGGGGCCGCTGATCGTCTGGCAGATCAAGAAGGATCTCGATCCCTTCGTCGATGCCCAGGGCAAGGAAGCGCTGAACTTCCAGATCACCGTGGCGCTGGCGGTGGTGCTGTGCTTCCTGCTGATGCTGATAGTGATCGGCTTTCCGCTGCTGGGGCTGGTGAGCATCGGCGCCCTGGTGCTGACCATCATCGCCGGCATCAAGGCCAACGAAGGCCAGGCCTATCGCTACCCCTTCTGCTGGCGGCTGGTGAAGTAGGCCGAAACGCGGGCAAGAAAAAGCCGGCTCGAAAGCCGGCTTTTTTCTGCCTGGTGTCCCGTCCTGAATAAGGTTTACACCTTGGCCTTTGTTTTCAGGAGCGTCCCATGGCGCAAGGTGTACGACGTAGCCAGCGCGATTACACGCTGGCTTTTAAATTGGCGGTCGTCGACCAGGTCGAAAAGGGCGAAATGAGTTACAAGGAGGCTCAGGCCCGTTATGGCATCCAGGGTCGGTCGACGGTGTTGGTGTGGTTACGCAAGCACGGTCGGCAGGATTGGAGCCAGGGGGCGTCCATCCGTACCGCAAGGAGCCTTTCCGTGTCCGAGCCCGATCGACCCTTGACCCCCGAGCAACGCATCAAGGAACTGGAGCAGCAGCTGGAGCTAGCCAACCAGAAGGCCCAGTTCTTTGAGGCCGTGGTGGATGTGCTGAAGAACGACTACGGCGTTTCCATCGTAAAAAGCGTACCGGCAAGTCCTCACGCAAAGGCAAGTCCAAGGGCTGAGCGTTAGCAGGGCTTGCCAGTTCATGGGCATCAGTCGCCAGGCCTATTACCAGCGCAACCGGACGGCGGATCGCCGCGGCCATCAGGATCGACAGGTCGCCCAGTTCGTGCGGCACCTGCGGATGCGTCAGCCGCGCCTGGGCACACGGAAACTGCATTTCGTGCTTCAGCGTCAGGCCGACCCGAGGCTGCGGGTCGGGCGGGATCGCCTGTTTCGCGTGCTGGCCGAGCACCGGCTGCTGATCTTGCCCAAGCGGGCGTATCACAAGACCACTCAAAGCTTTCACCGCTTCTATCGCCACCCCAATCTGCTCAAGCCCGGCCCGCAGCAAGTGCAGCCCGACGCGCCGGAACGGGTCTGGGTCGCCGACATCACCTACCTGCCCAGCCAAAGCGGCCCGTTGTACCTGAGCCTGGTCACCGATGCCTACTCGCGCAAGATCGTGGGGCACCATGTCCATGAAGGGCTGCATGCCGAGTCGGTTGCCCGGGCTTTTAGCCTGGCCTTGCAGCGGCGCCGGACGCGCCAGCCCCTGGTGCATCACTCGGACCGTGGCATCCAGTACTGCTCGGCGCATTACCAACGCCTGCATGCCCAGCACGGCATTACCTGCTCGATGACCGATGGCTATGACTGCTACCAGAACGCCCTGGCCGAGCGGGTCAACGGCATCCTGAAGAACGAACTGCTGACCCAGACTCCAGCGAACCTGGTACAAGCCCGCCGGATGGTGCGCGAGGCCGTGGACATCTATAACCGGGAACGCCCTCACCAAGCCCTGAAATACAAAACGCCCGATGCGGTGCATCGGGCGTTTTGAGGTCTGGATCCTGGCCTGATAGGTGTAAACCTATTTCAGGACTAGACATGGGTCACACGCTCAGCAGCCAGTCGTAGTCGACGATCAGCGGCGCATGCTGGGAGAAGCGCGGCTGGCGCGGCAGCTTGGCGCTGCGCACGAAGCGGCGCAGGCCCGGGGTCAGCACCTGGTAGTCGAAACGCCAGCCGAGGTTGAGCATCTCGGCCTGCTCGCTGTCCGGCCACCAACTGAACTGGTCACCTTCGCGGCTGACTTCGCGCAAAGCATCGACATAGCCCATGTTGCCGAACACTTCGTCCATCCAGGCCCGCTCGGGCGCCAGGAAGCCGGGAATCTGCTGGCAGTCGCGCCAGTTCTTCACGTCCAGCTTCTGGTGGGCGACGTAGAGCGAGCCGCAGTAGATGTACTCGCGGCGCTTGCGGCGCTGCTTGTTCAGATAATGGGTGAGGTCGTCCATGAACTTGAACTTGTGGTTCAGGTTCTCGTCCCCGCCTTGCCCGGAAGGCAGCAGCAGGGTGGCGATGCTTACCTTGTCGAAATCAGCCTGCAAGTAGCGTCCGTACCGATCGCAGGACTCGAAGCCGAGCCCCCAGATCACCGCCTTGGGTTGCAACCGCGAATAGAGCGCCACGCCACCCTGGGCAGGCACTTCGGCATCGCCGGCGTAGAGGAAATAACCATCCAGTTGGAAGGCAGGGTCGTCCAGGTCGAAGGCGGAGGCACGTGTGTCTTGCAGGCAGATCACGTCGGCATTCTGGGCTTGCAACCAGCTGAGGAGACCTCGCTCGGCTGCCGCCTGAATACCATTCACGTTCACACTGATGATCCGCATAAATGGCCCCCAAAAACACGTGCGTGTATGATACCCGAGCTCTTTCTTTTTAGCTAAATCCGTGCCGTCCGAGGCTTTTCATGCAGGCGTACCAGCGCGATTTCATTCGCTTTGCCATCGAGCGCGGAGTTCTGCGTTTCGGTGAGTTCACCCTCAAATCCGGGCGTACCAGCCCCTATTTCTTCAATGCCGGTCTGTTCAACAGCGGCCTGGCCCTCGCCCAGCTCGGCCGATTCTATGCGGCCGCCGTGGTGGACAGCGGCATTCCTTTCGATGTGCTGTTCGGCCCGGCCTACAAGGGCATTCCCCTGGCGGCGGCAACTGCCGTGGCGTTGGCCGAGCACCACCAGATCGATATCCCCTGGTGCTTCAACCGCAAGGAAGCCAAGGACCACGGCGAAGGCGGCACCCTGGTCGGCGCACCGCTGGCCGGTCGCGTGCTGATCATCGATGACGTGATCACCGCCGGCACCGCGATCCGCGAAGTGATGCAGATCATCCAGGCGCAGGACGCCCAGGCGGCCGGCGTGCTGATCGCGCTGAACCGTCAGGAACGCGGTCAGGGCGAGCTCTCGGCTATACAGGAAGTGGAGCGTGACTTCGGCATGCCGGTGGTCAGCATCGTGTCCCTGGAACAGGTTCTGGAATACCTGGCCGGCGACACCGAGCTGAAGCAGCACCTGCCGGCTGTGGAAGCCTATCGCGCCAATTTCGGTATCTGATCTTCGGGGCTGGGAGTCCTCATGCTGAAGTCGCCATTGCGCCGGGGCCTTTCGCTGGTTCTGCTGCTGCCGGCACTGGCCGGGGCGGCGGAGTTGTATCGCTATGTCGATGACAAGGGCGTGACCGTGCTGGATCGCCAGGGCGTTCCGCCGGAGTACATCGGCAAGGGCTATGAGGTGCTCAACGAGCAGGGGCGGGTCGTTCGCGTGATTCCGCCGGCACCCAGTCGCGAAGAGATGCAGCGCCGGCTGGACGAGAAGGCACGCGCCAGCTCCGATGCGCGGTTGCTGCGCCTGTACACCGGCGTCGAGGACGTGGACCGGGCCCTGGAGCGCAAGTTGGCCGAACTGGACGGGCTGATCGGCGTCGCACGGGGCAACCAGCAATCCCTGCGTACCCAGCAGGCCAACCTGCAGAGCCAGGCGGCGGAAAGCGAACGCGCCGGGCGTGAGGTTCCGGTGCATTTGGTGGAGCAGATCGACAGCCTGCGCGAGCAGCAGAAGGGACTGGAGCGGGACATCGCGCGCTACCAGAAGAACCGTGAAGCGGCCAAGGCAAGCTTTGCCGCGGACCGTGCGCGGTTAGCCGAACTCCTCGGCGGCTCCCGCTAGGGGCCACGCCCGGCCCGGCGTTTCAGTCGGCCGGGGCGACCCGCTCGAAAGCGCCCACCCGCTCCCTCAGCCAGTCCGGCAGTCGCGCGCTTTTGCGGCTGGCGGCATCGGCGTGCACGTAGACCACTTCGCCGGAGGTCAGCTGCTCCTCGTTCCGCCAGATGCCCAGCTCGAACGCCATGCTGGCACCGCCCAGGCGGCTGACCCGTACACCGATTTCCAGCGAATCGTCGAAGCGAGCCGGCGCCAGGTACTCCAACAAGGTTTTCACGGCGAAGAAGTCGCCGCCGTCTTTCAGCAGGTCGGCCGGGTAGGCCACCTCCAGCGCACGGAAATATTCGGTGATGGCGACGTCGGCATAGGTCAGGTAATTGCCGTTGAAGACGATGCCTTGCGGGTCCACCTCGGCCCAGCGCACTCGCAGGGCGTGGAAGAAGCGGAAGTCGTCGCGGGACAGCTTGGCCATGTTGTCGCCTCCTGAAAGACAACAGGCCGGATCGCTCCGGCCTGTCTGGTGTGGCTCCGCTCAGTGACGCTTGCGGTTGGTGATCAGGGTGCCGACGCCGCTGTCGGTGAAGATCTCCAGCAGCACCGCGTGGGGCACGCGGCCGTCGATGATGTGTGCCGCATTCACGCCGCCCTGCACCGCATCCAGTGCGCAGCGGATCTTCGGCAGCATGCCGCCGTAGATGGTGCCATCGGCGATCAGGTCGTTGACCTGCTCGGTGGAGAGGCCGGTGAGCACCTTGCCCTGCTTGTCCATCAGGCCGGCGATGTTGGTCAGCAGCATCAGCTTCTCGGCCTTCAGCGCCTCGGCCACCTTGCCGGCCACCAGGTCGGCGTTGATGTTGTAGGACTCGCCGTTGGCGCCGACGCCAATGGGGGCGATCACCGGGATGAAGTCGCCCTTGACCAGCATGTCCAGCAGGTCGGTGTTGACGCTGGCGACCTCGCCCACGTGGCCGATGTCGATGATCTCCGGCTGGGTCATCTCCGGGGTCTGGCGGGTGACGGTGAGCTTCTTCGCGCGGATCAACTCGGCGTCCTTGCCGGTCAGGCCGATGGCGCTGCCGCCATGGCGGTTGATCAGGTTGACGATGTCCTTGTTCACCTGGCCGCCCAGGACCATTTCCACCACATCCATGGTCTGTGCGTCGGTCACGCGCATGCCGTCGACGAAGTGGCTCTCGATGGACAGGCGCTTGAGCAGGTCACCGATCTGCGGACCGCCACCATGCACCACCACCGGGTTGATGCCGACGGCCTTCATCAGCACCACGTCGCGGGCGAAGCTGGCCTTCAGCTCGTCGCTTTCCATGGCGTTGCCGCCGTACTTGACCACCAGGGTCTTGCCGACGAAGCGGCGGATATAGGGCAGCGCTTCGGACAGGACCTGGGCGACTTGGGAAGCGGCGTCGAGGCTGAGGGTCATGCTGGGCTCCAGTGAATCGGATCAGAACGGCAGGTTGAGTTCGGGGGCGATGAGGGTGAGCTGGCTGCGGAACACCTGCTTGATGCGCTCCAGCTCTTCCTCGGTGTCGGCCTCGAAGCGCAGCACCAGCACGGGCGTCGTGTTGGAGGCGCGGCACAGGCCCCAGCCCTTCGGATAATCGACACGCACGCCATCGAGGGTGGTGAGGTTGGCTTCGCCCCAGTTGGCCTCGCGCTGCAGGCGCTCGATCAGGCGGAACTTGCTCTCGTCGGTGACGGTGATGTTGATTTCCGGAGTGGAGACGTCTTTCGGGAAGGCCGAGAACACAAGTTCGGCGTCACGTTTGTCCTGGCTGAGGATCTCCAGCAGGCGGGCGGCGCTGTAGATGCCGTCGTCGAAGCCGTACCAGCGCTCCTTGAAGAAGATGTGTCCGCTCATCTCGCCGGCCAGCAGGGCACCGGTTTCCTTCATCTTCTTCTTGATCAGCGAATGGCCGGTCTTCCACATCACCGGGCGGCCGCCGTAGCCGCTGATGAGGGCGGTCAGGCGGCGGGTGCACTTCACGTCGAAGATGATGTCGGCGCCCGGGTTGCGGGAAACCACGTCCTTGGCGAACAGCATCAGCAGGCGGTCGGGGTAGATGATGGTGCCTTCGTTGGTCACCACGCCGACGCGGTCGCCATCGCCGTCGAAGGCCAGGCCGAGGTCGGCCTTCTCTTCCTTCACCTTGGCGATCAGGTCTTCCAGGTTCTCCGGCTTGCCCGGGTCCGGGTGGTGGTTGGGGAAGGTGCCGTCGACGTCGCAGTAGAGCGGGATCACGGTGCAGCCCAGGGCTTCGATCAGTTGCGGGGCGATCACGCCGGCCACGCCGTTGCCGCAGTCCACCACCACTTTCATGGGCCTGGCCATGGCGATGTCGTCGCGGATTTCCTGGAAGTAGCGGTCGAGCACGTCCACCGCCTCGACACTGCCCACGCCGCTGGCCAGGTCGTTGTTCTGGATGCGGGTGTGCAGCGCGGTGATCTGCTCATTGGCGAGGGTTTCGCCGGCCACCATGATCTTGAAGCCGTTGTAGTCCGGCGGGTTGTGGCTGCCGGTGAGCATCACGCCGGACTTGCCGGCCAGCACGTTGGCGGCGTAGTAGAGCGCCGGGGTCGGCACCATGCCGACGTCGCTGACCTGGCAGCCGCAGTCCAGCAGGCCCTGGATCAGCGCCTGCACCAGCTCGGGACCGGAGAGGCGGCCGTCGCGACCGACCGAGACGCAGGGTTCGCCACGGGCCAGGCTCTCGGAACCGATGGCACGGCCGACCCAGTAGGCGGTTTCGGTGGTGAGGGTATCGCCGACCACGCCGCGGATGTCGTACGCGCGGAAGATGCTGGCGGGGAGGTTGGGGGCGATTTGTTCGATGCTGGTCATCGCAGGGGCTTGCTCCAATCCCAGGAGGTCCTGGTCTTCGTCGAGGATGTCGATATCGAGGATGTCGGTATCTTGGAAAAGCGGGCTGGCCAATTCGGCCGGGCGGGCGGATGTCGGGGCAGTGGGGTTGCCGCTGGCCGTCAGGCCCGCGCCATTGCCTGGCGTCGGTTCGGGTTTTCGCCGGGTCTGGCGGGCGAGCGCCTGGGCCAGGCTGTCCAGCGCCGGCAGGCGCAGGCTGAAGGCTTTGACGCTCTTGCCGTTCGAGAGTTCTTGCAGCAGTTGGTTGAGCTGCTGGGCGTCTTCACGCAGCTTGCGTTGCAGGGCGCCCTGGCTGAGCTTCAGGCCGAGCAGGGCGCCACCGAGGGCGAGCAGGGCGGCCAGGGCCAGTACCAGCGGAGAAAAGGCGCTCTGGGTCAAAGCGGGTCCCGGCGTGAAGCTGAGCTTCCAGTTCGGGTTGCCGCTGTCCAGGGCGATGGGAGCATCGCTGGCGGCCTGTCCGCGCTGGCTCAGGATCTGGGCCGGGGCGTTGCTGAATTGCTGGGTCAGCTGCAGCTGGCCGATATCCGCCGGCAGCGGCGGCAGGCTGCGCAGCAGGCGTTCCAGGTCGAACACCAGCAACAGGGTGCCCTGGGGCGCGCTCTGTTCGTTCAGGCGCAGTGGCGCGGCGCTGTAGACCAGCCAGCGCTCGCCCACCTTGTAGGCTTCCGGGCTGGGTTTCTGGCCGTTTTCCAGGCGGCGCAGCATGTCCAGCGCGGCGAAGTTCATCGGCGCGGCGCGCTGGCTGTTCTGCTGGGCCTGGCCGGGCAGGTTCAGGTGTGCGTCGACCACGCCATCGCGGTAGCCCAGGCCGCGTTCGGCGGCCATCAGTTGGCCGATGTCGCCGCTTTGGAGGGCAGCGATCAGGCTGGGGTCATGGGCCGCCGCCGCGGTATCGGCCTGCAGTTGGCCGATGGTCTGGCGCAGGGTCGCGGCCTGGCTGCCGCCCCAGGCCTGGCTGAGCTGCTCGACCTGATGCTGCTTGGCCGGGCCGAGGGCGCCGAACCAGAGCAGGGCACCGGCCGCGGCGATCCCCACGAAGGCGGCCAGCGCACCGGGGAGCAGGTCGTCGGCGGCCCGCTGGCCGGACCTGGTTGCGGACGCCCGACCGTTCGATCCGTTATGGGCGGCGTCCTTGCTGCTGCGCTTGAAGAGTTTCACTGAACGTCTCCTGGGCGGTTCGTCCTGGTTCGGGGCTGTCAGTGGCTGCCGGTGTGACCGAAGCCGCCGGCGCCGCGCTGGCTTTCGTGGAACTCGTCGACCAGTTCGAAGTGCGCCTGGACCACCGGCACCAGCACCAACTGGGCGATGCGCTCGCCGATGGCGATGCGGAAGGCGGTCTGGCCACGGTTCCAGCAGGACACCATCAGTTCGCCCTGGTAGTCGGAGTCGATCAGGCCGACGAGGTTCCCCAGCACCACGCCGTGTTTGTGGCCCAGGCCCGAGCGGGGCAGGATCAGCGCGGCCAGGCCCGGATCGGCGATGTGGATCGACAGGCCGGTCGGGATGAGGACGGTCTGGCCCGGCTCGAGGACGATTTCCTCCTTGAGCATGGCGCGCAGGTCGAGGCCGGCGGAGCCCGGCGTGGCGTATTGCGGCAGCGGGAATTCGCTGCCAAGGCGGGAATCGAGGATCTTGGCTTGCAGTGAGTGCATGGAGTCTCAGGCCCGGTTGAGGCGGTCGGCGATGAAGGTGATCAGCTGGCGGGCGATCTTGCCCTTGCTGGTCTGGGCGAAGCTGGACTGGGCCAGCTCGCGGTCGATGACGGTGATGGCGTTCTCTTCGCTGTTGAAGCCGATGCTGGGGTTGGCCACGTCATTGGCGACGATCAGGTCGAGGTTCTTGTCCTTGAGCTTGCGCGAGGCGTACTCCAGCAGGTTCTCGGTCTCGGCGGCGAAGCCCACGCTGAAGGGGCGGTCGGGCCGGCTGGCGAGCGTCGCGAGGATATCGGGGTTGCGTACCAGCTGCAGCAGCAGGCCTTCGCCGCTGGTCGGGTCCTTCTTCATCTTGTGCGGGGCGACCACTTCCGGGCGGTAGTCGGCCACGGCGGCGGCGGCAATCAGCAGGTCGCAGGGCATGGCCGCTTCGCAGGCGGCGAGCATGTCGCGGGCGCTGACGACGTCGATGCGATTGACCCGGTCCGGCGTCGGCAGGTGTACCGGGCCGGTGATCAGGGTCACCTTGGCGCCCGCTTCCACCGCTGCTTCGGCCAGGGCGAAGCCCATCTTTCCTGAGCTGTGGTTGGTGATGTAGCGCACCGGGTCGATGTTTTCCTGGGTCGGGCCGGCGGTGATCAGCACATGCCGGCCGGTGAGCGCGCGGTGCTCGAAGCAGTCGGCGGCGAGCTGGGCCAATTGCTCGGCCTCCAGCATGCGGCCGAGGCCGACGTCGCCGCAGGCCTGGCTGCCGGCGGCCGGGCCGAACAGCCGCAGGCCGCGCTTGGAGAGGATTTCCAGGTTGGCCTGGGTGGCCGGGTCGCGCCACATGGCCTGGTTCATCGCCGGAGCCAGGGCGACCGGCGCATCGGTGGCCAGCACCAGGGTGGTCAGCAGGTCGTCCGCCACACCCTGGGCCAGGCGCGCCATCAGGTCGGCGGTGGCCGGGGCGATCAGCACCAGGTCGGCCCAGCGGGCCAGCTCGATGTGGCCCATGGCCGCTTCGGCGGCGGGGTCGAGCAGGTCAAGGTGGACGGGGTGCCCCGAGAGGGCCTGGAGGGTCAGGGGGGTGATGAACTCGCGGCCGCCCTGAGTCATCACGACACGGACCTCGGCGCCTTGATCGCGCAAGCGGCGAACCAGTTCGGCGCTCTTGTAGGCGGCAATGCCGCCGCCCACGCCCAGAAGGATGCGTTTCCGATAGAGCCGCTGCATTAGGCCTGCCTTTTTATAAGGTTGAAGATGCGCTGCGGCGAAGGCGCCTCCCCAGGCCGATCGCCGCGCAAAAAAGGTGGGTTAAGATAGCACAGCGACCGCACTGGAACAGCGGCGCGGCTCAATCATGGAGGTGTCATGAGCATCCGCAATTGGCCCGCGGCGGAGCGTCCGCGGGAGAAGCTTCTCACACTGGGTGCGGCGGCCCTGAGCGACGCCGAACTCCTCGCGATCTTCCTGCGTACCGGGGTGGCGGGACGTAGCGCCGTCGACCTCGCCCGCCACCTGCTCAACGACTTCGGCAGCCTGCGCGCCCTGCTGGAAGCCGGGCTGCAGGAGTTCAGCCAACACCTCGGCCTCGGTCCGGCCAAGTTCGCCCAATTGCAGGCGGTGCTGGAAATGGCCCGCCGTCACCTGGCCGAGGAATTGCGCCGTGATTCGGCCATGGAGAGTCCGCAGACGGTGCGCGATTTTCTCAAGGCGCAGTTGCGCCATTGCCAGCACGAGCAGTTCGCCTGCCTGTTCCTCGATGCCAAGCACCGTGTGCTGGCCTTCGAGGTGCTGTTCCACGGCACCATCGACGGTGCCAGCGTCTACCCGCGGCAGGTGGTCAAGCGCGCCCTGGCGCACAACGCGGCGGCGCTCATCTTCAGTCACAACCACCCTTCGGGAATCGCCGAGCCCAGCGAGGCCGACCGCCAGCTGACCCAGCGTCTCAAGGAGGCGCTGGCGCTGATCGACGTGCGGGTGCTCGACCATTTCGTCGTTGGCGATGGAGAGCCGCTGTCGATGGCGGAGCGCGGTTGGGTCTAGCCGGTCGTCGAAGGGCTACCTGCGTTGCCATCGTCCTGGTGTTTCAACGGCCCGCTAGTCCAGCTTCACCCTGGAGAAGTCCTGTCGGCCGAAGGGATTGACCTGGTAACCCTCGACGTTGGCGCGGGTCAGGGCGAACGCGGTGGGGTGGGCGAGCGGTAGCCAGAGGGCCTGTTCGCGGATGATCTGCTGGGCCTGCCGGTAGCGCGTGGTGCGTTCATCCTGATCGGTGTGGGTCTTGCCGTCGGCGATCAGCTTGTCGAGTTCGGCGTTGCAATAGCGCGCGAAGTTGAGCCCGGACTGCACCGAGGCGCAGGAAAACTGCGGGGTGAGGAAGTTGTCCGGATCGCCGTTGTCGCCGGCCCAGCCCATGAACAGCAGGTCATGCTCGCCGGCCTTGGCGCGACGGATCAGCTCGCCCCACTCGATCACGCGGATTTCCGCCTGGATGCCCACCTCGGCCAGGTCGGCTTGCAGGAGTTGGGCGCCGAGGCTCGGGTTGGGGTTCAGCAGGCTGCCGGAAGGGCGGGTCCAGATGGTGGTCTTGAAGCCATCCTTGAAGCCGGCTTCGGCCAGCAGTGCCTTGGCTTTCTTCGGGTCGTGGGGGTAGGCCGGCAACTGGCTGGCGTAACTCCAGGTATTCGGCGGGTAGGGACCGTCGGCGGCGCTGGCGCTGTCCTCGAACACGGCCTTGAGGTAGCTCGGCTTGTCGAAGGCGAGATTGATCGCCTGGCGCACCTCCGGCTTGTCCAGCGGCGGGTGCTGGCTGTTGATGCCGACGAAGGCGGTCATGAACGCCGGGGTCTGAATCACCCGGATGTCCGGGTTGGTGGCGGCGGACCTCACGTCCAGCGGCTTGGGCGACAGGGCGATCTGGCATTCGCCGCGCCGCAGCTTCTGCAGGCGCACGTTGGCATCGGGAGTGATGGCGAAGACCAGGCCGTCGATGCCGGGTTTGCCGGCAAAGTAGTCCGGGTTGGCGGCATAGCGCACGGCGGCGTCCTTCTGGAAGCGGCGCAGCACGAAGGGGCCGGTGCCGACGGGCTGGGCGTTGAGCTTCTCGGGGGTGCCGGCCTTCATCAATTGGTCGGCGTACTCGGCCGAATAGATGGAGGCGAAGCCCATGCTGAGGGTGGCGAGGAAGGTGGCGTCCGGCTTGTTCAGGGTGAAGCGCACCTGATGCTCGTCGAGTTTCTCGATGCGCTTGATCAGCGCCGGCAACTGCATGGACTGGGCATGTGGGAAGCCGCTCTGGGCCACCTTGTGCCAGGGGTTGGCCGGGTCCAGCATGCGCTGGAAGCTGAACACCACATCATCGGCATTCAAGGCGCGGCCGGGCTTGAACCAGTCGGTGCTGTGGAAGGTCACGCCCTGGCGCAAGTGGAAGGTGTAGGAGAGACCGTCGGCGGCGATCTCCCAGCGTTCCGCCAGGCTCGGCGCCAGCTGGCTGTTCCGGGCGTCGAACTCCACCAGGCGGTTCATCAGCACGTCGGCCGAGGCATTGGTGGTGGTCAGGGAGTTGTACTGCACCACGTCGAAGCCCTCGGGGCTGGCCTCTGTGCAGACGCTCAGGGTGGCGGACTGGGCGAGCAGGGGGGCGAGCAGCAGCGGAAGGGCGGCAAGACGCATGGCGGGCTCCTTTGCGATGGCGGGTGACCCATGGCGGGCCAAAGGCCTTACCCTAGACCAAGGCCGGCTGGTGAACAATGCACGGTTGGCGACGAGTGGTCGCGCCGTCGCAGCCGCCCCGCAGCGGCGGCGTGGGCGCCATTGCGGCGCTGCCGGGCCTGTGGGTAAAACGCTACGGCCCTTGCTGCACTAGGGGCTTTCTGATATAAAGCAGCGCTCTTTTCTGGGGGCCCGGTCTTTCGCAGTCTTTGTGCGGCCGGTAAGACCCTGACGAGACGGGCGCTTCAGCGCCCATAATCTGAGAGTTCAAGCGGCCAACCCATGCCGGGTTGGGCATGTGGTTTAGAGGGCTGAGGCATGTCGAGAGTCTGTCAAGTAACCGGTAAGGGTCCGGCTACTGGGAACAACATTTCCCACGCAAACAACAAAACCCGTCGTCGTTTCCTGCCGAATCTGCAGCACCATCGCTTCTGGGTCGAGTCCGAGAAGCGCTTCGTGCGTCTGCGCGTTTCCGCCAAGGGCATGCGTATCATCGACAAGCGCGGTATCGATGCCGTGCTGAGCGAGCTGCGTGCTCGCGGCGAAAAGGTTTAAGGAGCTAATCATGCGTGAACTGATCCGTCTGGTGTCCAGTGCCGGTACCGGCCATTTCTACACCACCGACAAGAACAAGCGCACCACTCCCGACAAGATCGAAATCAAGAAATTCGATCCGGTTGTGCGCAAGCACGTGATCTACAAGGAAGCCAAGATCAAGTAATTGATCCGGCCCTTGCGAAGAAGCCCGCCCAGTGCGGGCTTTTTCATGCCTGCGATTCGTGCCGTGGAGTCGCAGGATGGGGGGAGCTGGCGATACTCATCGATCTTCACGCGGCAGCATGGGTATCGCACGGAGTACAAGGGCTGGTCTCTCGCCCAGGTCCATAAAAAAGCCCGCCAGAGGCGGGCTGAAGGGTGACAAGCATTGGGGACGATCAGGTTCAGGAAGCGGCCTGTTCGAAGATCACGTAGACCTTGCGGCAGGGCTCCAGCACTTCCCAGGTGCCGGAGAAGCCGGCCGGGATGACGAAGCGATCGCCGGCGCGGACCGTCTTGGCGTTGCCGTCCGCGTCGCGGAGCACCGAGACGCCCTGGAGGATTTCGCAGTACTCGTGCTCGGTGTAGCTCACGGTCCAATGGCCCACGGCGCCCTCCCAGATGCCCACATTGAACTGCCCGCAAGGGCTGCCGTAGTGGTTGCGCACGCTTTGCTCGGGGTCGCCCTTGAGGACCTTCTCGGGTGCCGGACGATAGTGTTCCGGGGCGGTGGTGGCCTGGGCGAAGTCGACGATCTGCTGGATGTTCATGGTGCGGTCCCTGTTCAGGCGGCCTTGCGGATGGCGTCGGCGAGGGTGCCGACGAGAATGTCGATCTGTTCCTTTTCCACGATCAGCGGCGGCGACATGGCAATGGTGTCGCCGGTGACGCGCACCATCACGCCATCGCGGAAACACTGCTCGAAGACCTGGAAGCCGCGCTTGCCCACGCCTTCGGCGCTCGGCGCCAACTGCACGCCGCCTACCAGGCCCACCGCGCGGACGTCGATCACGTTGGGCATGTCTCTCAGGCTCAGCAGCGCATCCTGCCAGTAGTCTTCCAGCTCGATGGCGCGCTCGAACAGGCGCTCGCCCTGGTAGAGGTCCAGGCTCGCCAGCGCGGCGGCGCAGGCCACCGGGTGTCCGGAATAGGTATAGCCGTGGAAGAACTCGATGGCGCTTTCCGGTCCCTGCATGAAGGCCTGGTAGATTTCTTCGGCAACGAACACCGCACCCATGGGGATGGCGCCGTTGGTCAGGCCCTTGGCGCAGGTGATGAGGTCTGGGGGGACGCCCCAGCGCTGGGCGGCGAAGGCCTGGCCGACGCGGCCGAAGCCGGTGATGACTTCGTCGAAGATCAGCAGGATGCCGTGCTTGCGGGTGATTTCGCGCAGGCGCTGCAGGTAGCCCACGGGCGGCAGGATCACCCCGGCCGAACCGGACATGGGCTCGACAATCACGGCGGCGATGTTCTCCGCTCCGTGCAGGGTGACCAGGCGCTCCAGCTCATCGGCCTTCTCGATGCCGAATTCCGGCAGGCCGCGACTGAAGGCATTGCGCTGGATGTCCAGGGTGTGCGGCAGGTGGTCCACGTTCGGCAGCAGGGCGGGGAAGGCCTTGCGGTTGTTGACCATGCCACCCACCGAGATGCCGCCGAAGCCGACGCCGTGGTAGCCCAGTTCGCGGCCGATCAGACGGGTGCGGGTGCCCTGGCCGATGGCGCGCTGGTACGCCAGAGCGATCTTCAGGGCGGTGTCCGCCGACTCCGAACCGGAGTTGGTGAAGAACACCTTGTTCAGGCCCTTGGGGGCGATGTCGGCCAGGCGCTCGGCCAGCTCGAAGGGCAGCGGGTGGCCCATCTGGAAGGTGGGGGCGAAATCCAGCTTGGCGATCTGCCGGCTCACCGCTTCGGTAATCTCCCGGCGGCCGTGGCCGGCGTTGCAGCACCAGAGGCCGGCGGTACCATCCAGCACCTGGCGACCGTCGCTGCTGGTGAAATACATCCCTTCGGCGCTTTCCAGCAGGCGCGGATTGGCCTTGAACTGGCGGTTGGCGGTAAAGGGCATCCAGAAGTCATCGAGGCTGTTGGATATTCTGCCCGGTTGTGGTGAATTGGCGTTGGTCATCGGGGCTACCAGAAAAGGCGAGGTAAGGTGTCGTAGTGATTTCGCCGGAGTCTATGTTTAATATAACGAACATGACAAGGGTGTTTAGTGGTCATCTGTAAAATATATTGAAAAGGCTGGCCCGTCTGGTTTAGGGTTGCGAGGATGGCCATGCGTAGGTAGGCCTTGCAGAATTTTTGACAGTGCATGCCCTGAGCTGGCGGCACTCTTTCTAATAAGAGGAAAGCTCCATGACCACCCTGACCCGTGCTGACTGGGAACAACGCGCCAAGTCCGTGCAGATCGAGACCCGCGCCTTCATCCATGGCGAGTACACCCACGCCGTTTCCGGCGAGACCTTCGACTGCATCAGCCCGGTCGATGGCCGCCTGCTGGGCAAGGTCGCCAGTTGTGACCTGGCCGACGCCGAGTTGGCGGTGAAGGATGCCCGCGCGGTGTTCGAATCCGGCGTGTGGTCGCGCCTGGCACCGGTCAAGCGCAAGGCGGTGATGATCCGCTTCGCCGAGCTGATCGACGCCCATGCCGAGGAGCTGGCCCTGCTGGAAACCCTGGACATGGGCAAGCCGATCGGCGATTCCCTGAGTGTCGACGTCCCGTCTGCGTCCCGCGCCATCCGCTGGAGCGGCGAGGCTATCGACAAGATCTACGACGAAGTCGCCGCCACCCCGCACAACGAGCTGGGCCTTGTGACCCGCGAGCCGGTGGGCGTGGTCGCCGCCATCGTGCCGTGGAACTTCCCCCTGCTGATGACCTGCTGGAAACTCGGTCCGGCCCTGGCCACCGGCAACTCCATCGTCCTCAAGCCGTCCGAGAAGTCGCCGCTGACCGGCATCCGCATCGCCCAACTGGCCATCGAAGCCGGCATCCCGGCCGGTGTGTTCAACGTGCTGCCGGGCTTCGGCCACACCGTGGGCAAGGCTCTGGCCCTGCACATGGACGTCGACACCCTGGTCTTCACCGGCTCCACCAAGATCGCCAAGCAACTGATGATCTACGCCGGCGAGTCCAACATGAAGCGCGTCTGGCTGGAAGCCGGCGGCAAGAGCCCGAACATCGTCTTCGCCGACGCCCCTGACCTGCAGGCCGCCGCCGAAGCCGCTGCGGGCGCCATCGCCTTCAACCAGGGCGAAGTCTGCACCGCCGGTTCGCGCCTGCTGGTGGAGCGCTCCATCAAGGACAAGTTCGTGCCCATGGTGGTCGAAGCAATCAAGGCCTGGAAACCGGGCAACCCGCTGGACCCGGCGACCAACGTCGGCGCCCTGGTGGACACCACCCAGATGAACAACGTGCTGTCCTACATCCAGGCCGGCCATGACGACGGCGCCAAGCTGGTGGCTGGCGGCAAGCGCGTGCTGGAAGAAACCGGCGGCACCTACGTCGAGCCGACCATCTTCGACGGCGTGGACAACGCCATGCGCATCGCCAAGGAAGAAATCTTCGGCCCGGTGCTGTCGGTGATCGCCTTCGACAGCGACGCCGAAGCGGTCGCCATCGCCAACGACACCATCTACGGCCTGGCCGCGGCGGTGTGGACCAGCAACCTGTCCCGCGCCCACCTGATTGGCAAGGCCCTGCGCGCCGGCAGCGTCTGGATCAACCAGTACGACGGCGGCGACATGACCGCGCCCTTCGGCGGCTTCAAGCAGTCCGGCAACGGCCGCGACAAGTCGCTGCACGCGTTCGACAAGTACACCGAGCTGAAAGCCACCTGGATCAAGCTCTGATTCCACACTGAGGTCCGCCCCTCGCAGTGCGAGGGGCCGGCTCTACGAGCCACGCCTGCGGCCGGGTTTCCATTTTTGGAACCCGGCCTTTTTGCTTTGTAGCCCCACACGGAACGGGAGGACATCGGCCATGCGTTGGGGAACCTATTTCGCGGTCTGCGGCGCCGTCATCAGCATTGGCCTCGCGCTGGGCGTGACCATGCCGCTGGTGTCGTTGCGCCTGGAAGGCTGGGGCTACGACACCTTCGCCATCGGCGTGATGGCGGCGACGCCGGCCGTCGGCGTGCTGCTCGGTGCCGTATTGGCCGGGCGCCTCGCGGCCCGCCTGGGGACCACCACCCTGATGCAGCTGTGCCTGTTGGTGGGCGCTCTGTCGGTGGCCCTGCTGGCGCTGGTGCAGTCCTACCCGGTCTGGCTGGTGCTGCGCCTGCTGATCGGCATCGCCCTGACCGTGGTGTTCATCCTTGGCGAGAGCTGGATCAATCAGTTGGCCGTGGAGGAGTGGCGTGGCCGGCTGGTGGCGTTGTATGGCACCGGATATGCCCTGAGCCAGCTCTGTGGCCCGCTGCTGCTGAGCGCCCTCGGCACCGGCAACGATTCGGGCTTCTGGACCGGCACCGGCCTGCTGGTCGGGGGCTCCCTGTTGCTGCTCGGCCGTACCGGTGCGCCCAGGGTCGATGCCCACAGCGCCTCGGGGCGCGGGCTCTGGTCCTTCTGCGCGCGGCTGCCGACCATCGCCTGGGCGGTGGTGCTGTTCGCCGCCTTCGAGGCCATGATGCTGACCCTGCTGCCGATCTATGGCTTGCGCCAGGGCTTCACCCAGGAAGTCGCGCTGCTGATGGCCAGCGTGGTGGTGGTGGGCGATGCCGCCTTGCAGTTGCCCATCGGCTGGCTGGCCGATCGCCTGTCGCGGCTGAATCTGTTCCGCGCCTGTGGCGTCCTGCTGCTGGTGAGCAGCCTGGCCATTCCGCTGCTGCTGCACACACCGCTGATCTGGCCGGTCTGGGTGCTGTTCGGCGCCAGTGCGGGTGGTCTGTTCACCTTGGCGCTGATCCTGATCGGCGAGCGCTACCGGGATGATGAACTGGTGCGGGCCAATGCCCACATCGCCCAGCTCTGGGGGATCGGCTGCCTGGTGGGGCCGCTGGTGACCGGCGCCGTGAGCCAGTGGGCCACCGGCCATGCGCTGCCGCTGATGATGGCCCTCGGCGCCGCCGGCTTCGTCTGGCTGGCCTGGACCCGTGAGCTATTCGAGGACGGCGCCGAGGCAATTCCCGATTAAAATTCGTGCCCAGGTAGGATGGGTAGAGCCTGCGAAACCCATCAACGTGGCCGGGGCGCAATCGTAGGGTGGAAATCCGTGTGACGGATTTCCACCAAAGGGGATCAGACGACCCCCACCGCTTCCTTCATCCGATACCAGAGCATGCCCAGCGCCAGCAGCGGCGAACGCAGGTGACGGCCACCGGGGAAGGTGATGTGCGGCACCCGCGCGAAGATGTCGAAGCCGCTGCCCTGCTCGCCGCAGATGGCCTCGGCCAGCAACTGGCCGGCCAAGTGGGTGGCGTTCACCCCGTGGCCGGAATAGGCCTGGGCGAAGTAGACGTTGGGCTGGTCCGGCAGCCTGCCGATCTGCGGCAGGCGGTTGGCGCCGATGCCGATCATGCCACCCCACTGGTAGTCGATGCGGACGCTCTCCAGCCTGGGGAAAACCTTGAGCATCTTCGGCCGCATGTAGGCGGCGATATCCGCCGGGTCGCGTCCCGAATAGTGACAAGCGCCGCCGAACAGCAGGCGGTTGTCGGCGGAGAGGCGATAGTAGTCCAGTGCCACGCGCTGATCGCAGACCGCCATGTTCTGCGGCAGCAGCTCATGGGCGAGGTCGGCGGGCAGCGGCTCGGTGGCGATCACATAGCTGCCGGCCGGCAGCACCTTGCCGCCGAGCGTGGCGTTGAGCTCGTTCATGTAGGCGTTGCAGCCCAGCACCAGGGTCTTGGCGCGAACCTGGCCCTGGGCGGTATGCACCTTCACTTCCGCGCCGTAGTCGATACGGTTGACCGCCGAATGCTCGAACAGGCGCACGCCGAGGGACTGCGCCGCGGCCGCCTCGCCGAGGGCCAGGTTGAGAGGGTGCAGGTGGCCGGAGCCCATGTCGATCAGGCCACCGGCGTATCGGTCCGAGCCCACCACGCTGCGCATCTCGCCGGGTTGCACCAGACGCAGCTCGTGGCGGTAGCCGAGGCTTTTCAGCTCTTCCACGTCTTCCGCGAAGCCGGCGAGATGGCTGGGCTTGTTGGCCAGGTCGCAGTAGCCCCAGGTCAGGTCGCAGTCGATGGAAAATTCCTCGACGCGGCGGCGGACGATTTCCACCGCTTCCAGGCCCATCAGCTTGAGGGCACGTACGCCGTCGGCGCCGATCACCGACTCGAACTGTTCGACGCCATGCCCGACGCCGCGGATCAACTGCCCGCCGTTGCGCCCGCTGGCGCCCCAGCCGATTTGCCGGGCCTCCAGCAGCACCACCGAACGGCCGCGCCGGGCCAGCTCGATCGCGGTGTTCAGCCCGGAGAAGCCGCCACCGACAATGCACACGTCGGCCAGCTCCTCGCCCGCCAGGGGCGGGTAGTCGATGCGCCGATTGGCGGTCGCGGCGTAATAGGAGGGGGCGTGATGTTCGGTGTGCACCGGGAGGCGAACGCGGGCGTTCATGTGCGAAATCCTGATTTTATTGTTTGGAAAATTTAACGCCCGGGCAGGATAAGGCGAACCCCCCGAGCCTGCCAAGGGGTTCGGAACGCTCGTAACAAATCAGTCCGGAATCGGCAGGTTCAGTGATTCCTTCACTTCTTCCATGACGATGTAGGACTTGGATTCGCGCACGTGGGGCAGCTTCAGCAGGATGTCGCCGAGCAGTTTGCGGTAGGACGCCATCTCGTTGATCCGCGCCTTCACCAGGTAGTCGAAGTCGCCCGACACCAGGTGGCATTCCAGCACGTGGGGCAGCTTGAGCACGGCGCGGCGGAACTCCTCGAAGGTGTCGCCGGACTTGTAGTCCAGGCTGATTTCGACGAACACCAGCAGGCTGGCCTTCAAGTGCTGCGGATTGAGCCGGGCGTTGTAGCCGAGAATGATGCCCTCGCGCTCCAGACGGCGGACGCGCTCGGTGCACGGTGTGGTGGAAAGCCCGACGCGCTCGCCCAGTTCGGTGAAGGAGATGCGGCCGTCCTCCTGCAGGATTCGTAAAATATTCCGGTCTATCTTGTCCAGTTCACGCCGGGACTGATGCTGGGTGCGCATGGTGGATGCCCCTCCGCTGGAGCGTATTCTGCCGAGAATTATCGCCAAATATAGCTTTCTATATAGTGAATATCACTGGTGCTGTCTCCCTATACTTCGCGCCAGTAACGCTCAAAATAACAAACGCAGCGGATTCCCCGTCGCGACTGGAGACAGACATGCGAGTGATGGTCCTTGGCAGTGGTGTGATCGGTACGACAAGCGCCTATTACCTGGCCCAGGCAGGGTTCGAGGTGGTCGTGGTCGACCGCCAGAACGCCGTGGCCATGGAAACCAGCTTCGCCAACGCCGGCCAGGTTTCCCCGGGCTACGCCTCGCCTTGGGCCGCCCCCGGCGTGCCGCTGAAAGCCGTCAAGTGGATGCTGCAGCAGCACGCGCCGCTGGCCATTCGCACCACCAGCGACATCGACCAGTACCTGTGGATGACGCAGATGCTGCGCAACTGCACCGCCGCCCGCTATGCGGTGAACAAGGAGCGCATGGTGCGCCTGTCCGAGTACAGCCGCGACTGCCTCGACGAGCTGCGCGCTGAAACTGGCATCAGCTATGAAGGCCGCGCGCTCGGGACCACCCAGCTGTTCCGCACCCAGGCTCAGGTCGATGCCGCAGCCAAGGACATCGCCGTGCTCGAAGCCTCCGGCGTGCCCTACGAACTGCTCGACCGCGAGGGTATTGCCCGCGTCGAGCCGGCCCTGGCCAAGGTCAAGCACAAGCTGGCCGGCGCCCTGCGCCTGCCCAACGACCAGACCGGCGACTGCCAGCTGTTCACCACCCGCCTCGCCGAAATGGCGGTGAAACTGGGCGTGGAATTCCGCTTCGGCCAGAACATCGAGCGCCTGGACTTCGCCGGCGATCGCATCAACGGCGTGTGGATCGACGGCAAGCTGGAAACCGCCGATCGCTACGTGCTGGCCCTCGGCAGCTACACCCCGCAAATGCTCAAGCCGCTGGGCATCAAGGCCCCGGTCTATCCGCTCAAGGGTTATTCGCTGACCGTGCCGATCACCAATCCGGCCATGGCTCCGACCTCGACCATTCTCGACGAGACCTACAAGGTCGCCATCACCCGTTTCGACAAGCGCATCCGCGTGGGCGGCATGGCCGAGATCACCGGCTTCAATCTGGACCTGAACCCGGCTCGCCGCGACACCCTGGAAATGATCACCGCCGACCTCTACCCGGAGGGTGGCGACCTGTCCCAGGCCAATTTCTGGACCGGCCTGCGCCCGGCCACCCCGGACGGCACGCCGATCGTGGGGGCAACGCCGTTCCGCAACCTGTTCCTCAACACCGGGCACGGTACCCTTGGCTGGACCATGGCCTGCGGTTCCGGCCGCCTGCTCGCCGACCTGATGGCGCGCAAGCGTCCGCAGATCAGCGCCGAAGGCCTGGACATCTTCCGTTATGGCAATTCCAAGGAGACCCCGAACAATGTCAATCCAGCGCCTGCGCACTGAAACCCGCTACAGCGAAATCGTCATCCACAACGGCACCGTCTACCTGGCCGGCCAACTGGATGAGAAGCACAGCGAGGGTGTCGGCCAGCAGACCCGCGAGACCCTGGCCGCCATCGATGCGATGCTGGCCGAGGCCGGCACCGACAAGAGCCGCATCCTCTCGGTGACCATCTACCTCAAGGACATGGAAGCCGACTACGCCGCGATGAATGCGGTGTGGGACGCCTGGGTACCGAAGGGCGCCGCCCCGGCCCGTGCCTGTGTCGAGGCGAAGCTGTATTCGCCCGACGTGCTGGTGGAAATGACGGTCATCGCCGCACTGCCTTAAGTTTTTTGCTCAGCCCGGTGTTCGCACCGGGTTTTTTCCGCCCGATCAAACGAGAAGAAGCCCTCGCCATGCGTCCCGCCCGTGCCCTGATCGACCTCGAAGCCCTGCGTCACAACTACCGCCTCGCCCGCGAAGTCAGCGGCGCCAAGGCCCTCGCCGTGGTCAAGGCCGACGCCTACGGCCATGGTGCCGTGCGCTGTGCCCAGGCCCTGGAGTCCGAGGCCAATGGTTTCGCCGTGGCCTGCATCGAGGAAGCGCTGCAACTGCGCGCGGCGGGCATCCGCAAGCCGGTGCTGCTGCTGGAAGGCTTCTTCGAGGCCGATGAACTGGAACTGATCCAGGAACACGACTTCTGGACGGTCGTGCACGCCAATTGGCAGCTGGAGGCTATCGAGCGCGCTGCCGTGCGTAAGCCGCTGACCGTCTGGCTCAAGCTGGATTCGGGCATGCACCGCGTCGGCCTGCACCCGGCCGAGTACCGCGACGCCCATCAGCGCCTGCTGGCCGGCGGCAAGGTCGAGAAGATCGTGCTGATGAGCCACTTCGCCCGGGCCGATGAGCTGGATTGCGCCAGCAGCGTCGAGCAGGTCGCCGTCTTCGAGCAGGCCCGCGCCGGGCTCGAAGCCGAAGTCAGCCTGCGCAATTCGCCTGCCGTCCTCGGTTGGCCGCAGGTGCCGAGCGACTGGGTGCGCCCCGGCATCATGCTCTACGGCGCCACGCCTTTCGAGCAGGCCCAGCCGCTGGCGGAACGCCTGAAGCCGGTGATGACCCTGGAATCGAAGATCATCAGCGTGCGCGAGCTGCCCGCCGGCCAGCCGGTGGGCTATGGCGCCAAGTTCGTCACCGAACGCCCGACCCGCGTCGGCGTGGTCGCCATGGGGTATGCCGATGGCTACCCGCGCCACGCGCCCACCGGTACGCCGGTGAGCATCGACGGTCGACCGAGCCGGCTGATCGGCCGCGTGTCCATGGACATGCTCACGGTCGACCTCACCGACCTGCCCGAGGCCGGTCTCGGCAGCCGCGTGGAACTCTGGGGCAACGCGGTACTGGCCAGCGACGTGGCCGCCGCGGCCGGCACCATTCCCTACCAGATCTTCTGCAACCTGCGCCGGGTGCCGCTCGTCTACGTCTGATCAGCCCGATTGATGGCGGAGTGATCAGGAAATCGATCATTTCGCCGACGTTATCTGGCAAGTCATTACTTCTACTGGGATATTTCTCGGGACGGGGAAAGTTCACGCAGTATCGACAGCCCACGTGTTGTAAATACTGAACGCTGTTGCCATGATACGGCGACCGTGACCACCCCTGATCCCCAAGGAGGAGCCCGCCATTGGACGTCGGTGTTCGACTGCAAGCCATCCGTAAGCTGAAAGGCCTGTCCCAGCGTGAGCTCGCCAAGCGCGCGGGTGTCACCAACAGCACGATTTCCATGATCGAGAAGAACAGTGTCAGCCCTTCCATCAGCTCGCTGAAAAAGGTGCTGGGTGGCATTCCCATGTCGCTGGTGGAGTTCTTCTCCCTCGATCTCGAGCAGGAAAACCAGGTCCAGGTGGTTTATCGGGCTTCCGAACTCACCGATATCTGCAGCGGCGCCGTCACCATGAAACTGGTGGGCAAGGCCCATCCCAGCCGCGCCCTGGCGTTCCTCGACGAGACTTATCCGCCCGGTTCCGACACCGGTGACGAGATGTACGCCCATGACGGCGAAGAGGCCGGCATGCTGGTGGAAGGCCGCCTGGAACTGACCATCGGCAGCGAGGTGTACATCCTCGAGCCCGGCGACAGTTACTACTTCGAAAGCAGCAAACCGCATCGTTTCCGCAACCCGTTCGACGCTCCGGCACGCCTGATCAGCGCCACCACGCCGGCGAATTTCTGAGTTCCCACCGCCGCCACGGTCATTTCCCTGCGACAAGTTGGGTTGTTTCAGCGCGACGGACTAACCGTATATACTTGCGCCCGCCCGCGAAACCGTGGCCGCGGGCGATACTAGCCACGATGAGGGTGTAAGGGTGAACCTAATCAAGAAGATGCTGGCGGCCCATGCTGCCGTATTGGCCCTGTGGGCTGTTAGCGCCCAGGCCGCGACCGACGACGCCATTGCCGAGCGCCTCAAGCCGGTGGGTGAGGTCTGCGTACAGGGTCAGGAATGCAAGGGCGTTGGCGCCGTAGCAGCCGCTGCTGGCGGCGGTGCTCGCACGCCGGACGACATCATCGCCAAGCACTGTGGCGCCTGCCACACCGCGGGCGTCCTGGGTGCGCCGAAGATCGGCGACACCGCTGCCTGGAAAGAGCGCGCCGACCACCAGGGCGGTCTCGACGGTATCCTGGCCAAGGCCATCACCGGCATCAACAGCATGCCGCCGAAGGGCACCTGCGCGGACTGCACCGATGATGAGCTGAAAGGCGCCATCAAGAAGATGTCCGGCCTGTAACCGCGTCGTCATCGACGAAAAAGCCGCCCGAGGGCGGCTTTTTCATGCCCGCTCGCTGCGACCTGTTGTCGCAGTCCATGCCTTGCAGGCTGACCTGCAGCTGTCGGCGTGAGCTCGTTTGCAATTGAATCGCTCCCTGGCGCGCGAGACCTACTGATAGCTCATGGTGAAGGTCGCGCTCGCATTCGCGCTGCCGGCCGTGATCTCCGGTTCCGTCTGCACATAGCGGGCCTCCAATGGAATGCGAAAGCCGGCCTGCCCCTGGTTGATCGTCCCGGCGCTCCACTGGTTGGTATTGCCGGCGGCGCTGGAGTCCGGGCCGTAGCTCAGGACTGTACTGTCCTTGAGAATCTGGATTGCGATGCCCTTTGCTGTCGAGTCGCCGGAGAGTGACAGTCGGTTCGATGTATTTCCCGGCGACGCAGCATCCGTCAGCGTTACAAAGGCCCGGCTCGCGGTCTGGGGGTCGCCTCCCGAACAGCGCAACGCGATTTCGAACTGCTGGGTGGGCGATGTGGAGCCAACCCCGCTGAAAGTGGTCGAGGAAACCACACGTCCCATCGGCACGTCGATTTTCGTTGTGCCAACTTCGCAGGTTGGAACGCTGGGAAGGACGCTGACCGGTGAGGCGAATCGGTATTCGACCAGAAGATCGCCGGATGCCGTGTTCGCGGTGTAACGACCGAAGGCTCCGCTAAGCGTGCCGTGAGCGGTAATTTCTCCGGTCCTGACCAGTTGGATCGTTGGCTTGTAGTCGGGTTTCCAGCTAGTCGAGAGCCAGGAACTGCTGGCTTTGTACGGCCAGGGCGTCTTCGAGTCCGAATCGATAATTCGCATGCCGACTCCGGCTATGCCGGTGGGGTAGACGTTATTCGCATCCGGCACGCCAATACCGGAAACATAGGTAGATGTGAACCATGAGCAAGAGGTTTCTGGCGGAAGTTTCTTGGCATTCTGGAATGCTATGGTTCCCGTCGCTTCATAGATGACGCCGCCAATGGGCGTGTCCCCGGGGCTGAAAGGCGGCGGACTGAAACCATTGATCGTCGCGTAGTAGTAGTTCTTGCCGTCCGTTGTACCGCCGCCGGTTAGGGCGCCCGAGGGATTGCAGGCAGCGTATGTGTAAACCGACGCGAACATCGTGAGGACAAATGCTGTCCCCAGACTCACGGGCTTGGTGGGAAAACGAATCCGTGTTTTGGCACTTCTGTCGTCTGTCGATTTCATAGAGTAAGAATTTCAGGGAAGTTAAAAGAAGATTCCCTATTTTATTTTCTTTTCCCCATATTTTTTGTAGGAAGCGTCCTTCAGGCTTGTCAGTTTTCTCTCTTGCATGGGCGATGGCTATGCGCGCCCCGGCTTGGTTCCTGGGTGGGGAGGCGCTGACCGGCCGCAGGAAGACACCGCCTGCGGTGAGGTGGAGGCACGACTGCCCGGCGCTCTGTAGCTGCGGATTCCGCCGAAGTGCGGTCGCGGATCGGGGGGCTGTGTGTCCGGGGCGAAGGGTGAGCCCCGGACGGGAAAGGGCGGTCAGTCGAGGAAGGTCACCTTGCCGTCGGCCAGGGAGGCCACGCGGGCCAGGGATTCGATCCGGTAACCCTCGCTTTCCAGCAGGGCGCGGCCTTCCTGGAAGGATTTCTCGATCACGATGCCCAGGCCGGCGACGCTGGCGCCCGCCTGCTGGATCAGGTCGATCAGCGCCTTGGCGGCGTGGCCATTGGCGAGGAAGTCGTCGATCACCAGCACCTTGTCGGCGGCGCTCAGGTGGCGGGCCGAGATGGCGATGGTGCTTTCGGTCTGCTTGGTGAAGGAGAACACCTTGGAGATCAGCAGATCGCTCTTCAGGGTCAGGGACTGGAACTTGCGGGCGAAGATCACCGGCACCCCCAGTTCCAGGCCGGCCATGACCGCCGGCGCGATGCCGGAGGCCTCGATGGTGACGATCTTGGTGACGCCCTGGCCGCGGAAGCGTTCGGCGAACTCATGACCCACCTGCTGCATCAGGCGTGGGTCGATCTGGTGGTTGAGGAAGGCATCGACCTTCAGTACCTGGTCGGACAGTACGATGCCCTCGTCACGAATCTTCTGTTTCAGCGCTTCCACGCCCTTACCCTCTTTAGTGGCCCGGTCTGCGCCGGGATTTTCTGATTACGACTTTTTCAGCATGGCACGGATGTCCGCCAGGGCCGTGTTGCCGCGAGCGGCCTTCACTTCCACCGGGGCATCTTCCATGCCTTCCCATTCCAGGTCTTCCTGGGGCAGTTCCTCGAGGAAGCGACTGGGGGAGCATTCGATGATCTCGCCGTACTGCTTGCGCTTGGCGGCGAAGGTCATGGCCAGGTTCTGCCGCGCGCGGGTGATGCCCACGTAGGCCAGGCGGCGTTCTTCTTCGATGGTGTCGGCTTCGATGCTGGAGCGGTGGGGGAGGATGTCCTCCTCCACGCCCATGATGAAGACGTAGGGGAACTCCAGGCCCTTGGAGGCGTGCAGCGTCATCATCTGTACGCCTTCGGCGCCTTCCTCCTCTTCCTGCTGGCGTTCGAGCATGTCACGCAGCACCAGCTTGGCGATGGCTTCCTCGATCGTCATGCCGCCTTCTTCATCGCGCTCCAGGGTGTTCTTCAGGGCGTCGATGAGGAACCAGACGTTGCCCATGCGGAAGTCCGCGACCTTGTCGCTGGAGGCGTTCTGGCGAATCCAGTTCTCGTAGTCGATGTCCATCACCATGCTGCGCAGGGCGGCGATGGGATCGGTCTGCGCGCATTGCTGGCGCACGGTGTCCATGAAGCGCTTGAAGCGCTGCAGGCGGTCGGTGAAGCGGCTGTCCAGGTGCTCGGCCAGGCCCATCTCGTCGCTGGCGGCATACATCGAGATGCCGCGCTCGGTGGCGTAGTTGCCGAGCTTCTCCAGGGTCGTGGAGCCGATCTCCCGGCGCGGCACGTTGATCACCCGCAGGAAGGCGTTGTCATCGTCCGGGTTCACCAGCAGGCGGAAGTAGGACATCAGGTCCTTCACTTCCTGGCGGCCGAAGAAACTGGTGCCGCCGGACAGGCGATAGGGCACCTGGTGGTGCTGGAGCTTGAGCTCCATCAACTTGGCCTGGTGGTTGCCCCGGTAGAGGATGGCGAATTCGCTGTAGGGCCGCTGGGTGCGCAGGTGCAGGGTGAGGATTTCCATGGCGATGCGCTCGGCCTCGGCATCCTCGTTGCGGCAGCGGATCACCCGGATCGGATCGCCCACGCCCATCTCGCTCCACAATTGCTTCTCGAACACGTGGGGATTGTTGGCGATGAGGATGTTGGCGCATTTGAGGATGCGGCTGGTGGAGCGGTAGTTCTGCTCCAGCATCACCACCTTCAGCGAAGGGAAGTCGTCCTTGAGCTGCATCAGGTTTTCCGGGCGTGCGCCGCGCCAGGCGTAGATCGACTGGTCGTCGTCGCCGACCACGGTGAATTGCGCGCGGTGCTGCACCAGCAGCTTCACCAGCAGGTACTGGCTGGCGTTGGTGTCCTGGTACTCGTCCACCAGCATGTAGCGCACACGGTGTTGCCACTTCTCGAGGATGTCCGGGTTGTCCTGGAACAGCTTCACCGGCAGCAGGATCAGGTCGTCGAAGTCCACCGCGTTGTACGCCTTGAGCGTGCGCTGGTAGTGCATGTAGACCACGGCGGCGGTCTGCTCCTTCGGGTTGCGCGCTTTGGCCAGCGCCTCTTCCGGTAGGATCAGGTCGTTCTTCCAGTTGCCGATGTAGCCCTTGATCTCGTCGACGCCGTCGTCCCCGGCGTACTCCTTCTGCATGATGTCGGTCAGCAGCGCCTTGATGTCCGACTCGTCGAAGATGGAGAACCCCGGCTTGTAGCCCAGGCGCGTGTGCTCCTTGCGGATGATGTTCAGGCCGAGGTTGTGGAAGGTGGACACCGTCAGGCCCTTGCCTTCGCTGCCGCGCAGGAGGGTGCCGACGCGCTCCTTCATCTCGCGCGCCGCCTTGTTGGTGAAGGTCACCGCGACGATGTGCTGCGCGCGGATTCCGCACTGCTGCACCAGGTAGGCGATCTTGCGGGTAATCACGCTGGTCTTGCCGGAGCCTGCGCCGGCGAGCACCAATAGCGGACCACCGACATAGTTCACGGCTTCCTGCTGCCGAGGATTGAGTCGGGACATGCTGGGGCTGGATCAAGGCGAATGGCCGCGCATTCTAGCAGGCCGGCCCGGCCGTACCGAAGTACCTCCGGGCAACTGTGATGCAACCCCTGTTGCAGGCGGGTTGCGCTTGGAAAATTCCGCACAGTCGGTACGATGGTTTCGCCTCCACCCGCGAATCGGGGAAGGCCGCACAGGGATGCGTGGTGAGAACGACGCCAAAAACGGCGCAAACTGGCGCGAAAGTGCCGCCTTATCCGACCAAGGGGGTCGTTTGTCTGCGCTCGAAGAGCCCGTGAGCATGCTCCTGCTGGCAGAGTCGCCGGCCTGGGCCGAACTGCTCCGCCAACGCCTGGCCGCGATGGGCAGCGCATCCCCCCTGATCACCGCCGCATCCTGGGACGCCGCCGGCAACCTGGCGGACGACCTGGACTGTGCCCTGCTCTTCTGCACCCCGCGACTGCTGCCCGCTGCCGGACGCTGTCCGCTGCCGGTCATCCTGCTGCTGGAGGAAGAACCCGTCGAAGCGCCCCAGGGCGTCAGCGACTGGCTGGTGCGCGAACACCTCGGTGTCGACACCCTGCGTCGCACCGTGCGCCATGTCCGCGAGCGGTGGAACCTGCAGCGCGCGCTGGAACGCCTGGCCGAGCAAGACCCGCTCACCGGCGTCGCCAACCGCCAGGGATTCCAGACCCTGCTGGCGGCGCGCCTGGTGGAGTACCAGGGGCGCGGCCTGGCCTTGGGTCACCTGGACCTGGACAACTTCCGTCACGCCAACGACGCCCTGGGCTACCAGGCCGGCGACCGCCTGATCCTGCAGGTGGTGGCGCGTCTCAAGGCGCAACTGCGTGCCGGCGACCAGTTGGCACGCCTGGGCAGCGATGAGTTCGCCCTGCTGCTGGATACCCGCCGCGACCTGGCCCGCGCCGAGCGGGTGGCCGAACGCATCGCCGAAGCCCTGGCCGAGCCCTACCAGGTGGACGGCGAAAGCCTGCTGCTCGGCTGCAGCCTGGGGATCGCCCACTCCCGGGCCAGCGAAGGCGCCGACCCGCTCATGTGGCATGCCCATATCGCCATGCAGCAGGCCAAGGCCAGCCAGGGCTGCACCTTTCACATCTTCGACGAGCGCATCAACCGCAGCGCCCGCAGCCGCGCCGACCTGGAAAGCGAACTGCGCCGGGCGCTCCGTCGCGACGAGCTGGAACTGCATTACCAGCCCAGGCTGTGCCTGAAGAGCGGCACTATCCTCGGCCTGGAGGCCCTGGTGCGCTGGCGCCATGCCGAGCGCGGCCTGCTCACCCCCAACGAATTCGTGCCCCTGGCGGAGGAAAGCGGCCTGATCGTGCCGCTCGGCTACTGGGTGATCTCTCGTGCGCTGCGCGACATGCAGTGGCTGCGTGGGCGCGGCCTGCCGCCTTTGCACATGGCGGTGAACCTGTCGTTCCGGCAGTTTCAGGACAGCCAACTGCTGTCCACCCTCAGCCGGCTGATCCACGAGCGCGGCGTCGACGCCCGTTGGCTGGAGTTCGAACTCACCGAAACCGCCGTGATGCGCCGTAGCGAACAGGTTCGCCAGACCATGGACGCCCTCGGTCAACTGGGCGTGCGTTTCTCCCTGGACGACTTCGGCACCGGGTTCTCCTCCTTCGTCCACCTCAACAGCCTGCCCATCGCCCTGCTGAAGATCGACAAGAGCTTCGTCGGCGGCATGCACGAACGGCCGGAAAACCGTCAACTGGTCAAGGCGATGATCAACCTGGCGCAGAACCTCAAGCTGGAAGTGGTGGCCGAGGGTGTGGAAAACACCGAGCAACTCTCGCTGCTGCGTCAGTTCGGTTGCGACCAGGCCCAGGGCTACTGGATCAGCCGCCCGCTGCCCCTGGCCGAGCTGGCGCGTTTCCTGGTGTTCGGCTCGCGCCAGGCGCTGTTCGCCAGCCAGGAGCCTTGAATCTCTCTTCGTCTGTGGGGGCGAATTCATTCGCGAAGGACAGCACAGCTGTCCCCATCGGGTTTGGGGGGCGAACCTACGGTCCGCTTGGCGATTGAAATGGCTCTGTCTGCGTTAAGTGTTGCTAGCAGCTCTGGCGCCTAGCTGATTTCCGAGTTCCGCTGAGGTTTCTGGTTTCGTCCCCCCGGACGAGTCACTTTCTCAGTCGCCGAAAGTAACCAAATGGCTTGCCCCTGCATCCGGCCCGACTGCGTCGGGTGCCCTCGCTGCATCCTTGCGCCGGGGGCACGGCGTGAGGGGCCATCCATGGCCCCGCACGCCTCTCGCGGCATCCATGCCGCTCGTCCCCCTCTGCAACGATTCCGCTCGGCCTCCTGAAGGGGCGGGGTCGCTGCCCCACCTTTCTCTGCTTGGTGTCAGACCGCTGGTGGCTTCAGGACTGTTTGTGCCTCGCCAGCGCGAGTCACCCCTCTACCTCTGGGAGAGGGGCGGGGGGTGAGGGCTGTGTCAGGCTGGCGCGGAGGCCTGAACGAACCGCGCTAGAGCCCTCCGTCTGAAACCACAACAGCTAACGCGAACATAGCCATTGAAATCGCCCCCACAGTCAGGAGCGAGCGGCCAGGCTCCTTGCTGGAGTGCCCATGTCCACTGGCCGCAACAACCGCGCCGTCTTCCACTCGAAGCCCAGGGCCAGCCCCAGCGCCGCGCAGGCCAGACCCAGTGCCAGGCCCCACCACACGCCTTCGGCGCCCCAGCCGAGGGGAAAGGCCAGCAGCCAGGCCGCCGGTGCGCCTATCAGCCAGTAGCAGACAAGGCCCACGAGGAAGGTGGTCTTGGCGTCCTTGAGGCCACGGATGGCACCCATGGCGATCGTCTGGGTCCCGTCGAACAGTTCGAACCAGGCAGCCACTGCCAGCAGGCTCACGGCCAGTTGCGCGATGCCCTGGAATTCCTCGGCCTCATGGTCGATGAACAACCCGACCACCCGCTCCGGCGCAACCCAGAACAGCATCGCGAAGGCGAGCATGCAGCCCGCGCCGAACCCGATACCCAGGCGCCCGGCGCGGCGCGCGTCTTCCAGCCGGCCGGCGCCAAAGTGCTGACCGATGCGAAAGGTCACCGCGTAGGAAATCCCCACCGGCACCATGAAGGCTACGTACACCGACTGGATAGCGATCTGGTGGGCCGCCAGCGGGGCATTGCCCAGGGCGCCCATGCACAGGGCGGCGAAGGCGAACAGGCCGGACTCCACCGCGTAGGTGCCGCCGATGGGGAGCCCCAGGCGCAGCAGTTCCCCCAGCGCCTCGCGGGACGGCCGCAGCAACCCCTTGAGCAACGGATAGGCGACATAGGCCGGGTTGCGCAGGATATGCCAGGCGAGCAGCAACGCCATGCCGTTCATCACCACCGCGGTCACCAGGCCGATGCCGGCCAGGCCCAGGCGAGGCAGGCCGAACAGGCCGTGGATCAGCGCATAGTTGAGCAGGAAGTTGGCCAGGGCGCCGCCGATGCTGATGGCCATCACCGGCCCCGGGCGGTCGATGGCGCTGGTGAAACCGCGCAGGGCCATGAAGCCCAGGTAGCCGGGCAGGGCGAAGATCAGGGTGGAGAGGAACTGCATGGCACCCTCGACGCTTTCCGGCGCCTGGCCGAACGCGAGCAGCAGGGGTTTCAGATTCCACAGCAGCAGGCCGGCGCCCAGCGCCATGCCCAAGGCCAGCCAGAGGCCGCTCTGGGTCAGCCGGGTGGCGCCGGCCTTGTCGTTCGCGCCCTGGCGAATGGCGACCAGGTTGCCCACGGCGGCGATCACCCCGACGCAGAAGATCGACACGAAGGAATAGCTGGCCGCGCCGAGACCGCCCCCGGCCAGTGCTTGGGGGCCGATCAGACCCATCATCACGGTATCGGTGAAAACCATCACCACGTGGGCCAACTGGGCCGCGATCAGTGGGCCGGCCAGGCGCAGGATGGCCAGCAGTTCATTGCGTATGCGTTGCGGCATGAGTAAGGCTCACTCTCCTGGAGAGCCGGCGAATACCCTCTACCGGCTTGGGATTCGCCAATTTTCCGAGCCTTGAACAAGGGGCACAAAAGGAAAAAAATGATGCCACGCATGACTTTGACTCATGGATGGCTTTATGTCCCGACGCCTGCCGCCCCTTTACGCCCTGCGTGCCTTCGAGGCCGCCGCCCGCCACGCCTCGTTCACCCGTGCCGCCGAGGAGCTGGCCATTACCCAGAGCGCGGTGAGCCGACATATCCGCACCCTGGAAGAGCATTTCTCCTGCCGCCTGTTCGAGCGCCAGGGCCGCAGCCTGCAGCTCACCGAACCGGCGCGGATGCTGCTGCCCGGCCTGCGTGACGGCTTCGATGCCCTGGAGCGGGCGTGTATCACCCTGCGCGTGGATGACGCCACCCTGCGGCTGAAGGCGCCTTCCACCCTGACCATGCGCTGGCTGCTGTCGCGGCTGTCACGCTTCCGTCATTTGCACGACGACATCGAAGTGCAGCTCACCAGCGCCTGGATGGATGTGGACAAGGTGGACTTCCAGCACGAGCCCTTCGATTGCGCCGTATTGCTCAGCGACGGCCACTTTCATCAGGACTGGGAAGTGACGCTGCTGTTCAGCGAATGGCTGATTCCGGTCTGCGAGCCCAAGGCCGCTGCCGAGCCCTGGACGATCGAGCGCCTGCAGACTACGGAGTTGCTGCACCCCACGCCGGACCGCCGCGACTGGCGCCGCTGGCTACAGTGCATGGGCCTGGGAGAGGCGGTGTCGCTCAAGGGCGGCCAGGTGTTCGACACCCTGGAACTGGGCATCGTGGCCGCTGCCCGGGGCTACGGCGTGTCCATCGGTGATCTGGTGATGGTGGCCGAGGACGTGGTCGAGGGGCGCATCGGCCTGCCCTGGCCCACGGCGGTGGCCAGTGGCGACAGCTACTACCTGGTCTGGCCCCGCGCCCGCAGCGGTCAGGATCGCCTGCGTCGACTGCGGGACTTCCTCCAGGCGGAAGTGGCGGCCATGCAGTTGCCGGAGGTGGAGCTGTTGGGCTAGGAACCGGGCTTGGAGTCGCAGCCCGGATGAAATCCGGGAGCGGTGGTGGGGCTTTTCCCGGACTCCATCCGGGCTACCACTCGGGTTTCGAGTGGAGTGGCTTGGCTGCATGATCGGCTGCAGGGGGCGAATTCGCCCCTGCAAGGTGAGCAACCTCGTAGTCCTACAGGCGGCCTAGTTGTACTCGATCACATAGGTCATGGTGGCATTCGCCTTGCCCGGCTTGACTTGCCCGGAGGTCAGGGCGTATTTGGCGGTGCCGGAGAAGCGGTATACCTCGCCTTGTGGTTCCGATCGCAGGTGATCGATCTTGATCTGGCGCGCCTTGGCGAAGGGTAGCTTGACGCCCTTGTTGTCCACCAGGGAAATGCCTATGCCGCTGGCCACGCCCGGCGTCCCCGCGCCGGAGAGTGCGAGCATTCCGTCGGCGCTGGAATTGCCCTCGAAATAGACCCTCACCGGGGGAGGGGTGGTGGGTTTCAGGCCTTCACAGCGCACGTCGAAATTGAATGGCCGTTCGGTGGCACGGCCCGACGTGAGGTTCTCGATGCTTTCTTTGCCCATTTGCACATCCACTACGGCATTGACCGCCGAGCAACTGCTGAACAACTCGCTTATCACCTCCGAGTTGCCCCCAACTGTGACGGTGTACTGTAGAGTAGGGTCGCCCCGCGTGCTCAGCTTCACCTTGAAATTGGTGGGCAAGGTTCCGGAGGATACGGAGGTATCGGTGCGAACGAGTTGGATGGTCAGGGTGCGCACGCTGTAGTCGTTCGACCCTACTGGGTAAACACCCCTGGGAGCGTAGACGACGTAGGTATCTGCAGTAAACGTTAATCCGGTCCTGAGCGCGATGCCCGGTATGTTGGTCTCGAAGAAGTCATCCTTCTTGATCAGGTTCAGTCCTTCGACCTCTACCATTATCAGTGGACCGCCGTAACACCAGAAGCGGTCGTTCTCCGTCCAGCCAGTGGGTATCGTAATCGTTGCAAGCACGCCGCCTACCGGGGCAGCGTCCAGGGTGATACGGGGGGGCAGCGTGACGAATTTCTCCGTTGGGTGGGGAGACCTCTGAATGCAGTATTTCGGGAAGTTGGCTCGGGAGGCGAATGCGTCTGTCCAGGCGAGGCTGGCGGTGAGGGCCAGGCTGCTCAGGAGCAATTTGTTCAGAACGTTGCGGGTCATGATGGCTTGGTCAGAGTGGTGGCTTGGCGGGTGACTGGCGGCAGGCTGCGACGACCCGTTCGTAGGCCAGGTCCTTGTTCGCCGGCGGCAGGCTATAGCTGGCCGAGCAGGTGCTGCTGTCCCAGCGCACGTCTATCCGCCCCGCATCCTTGACACCGAATACCAGCAGGCGCGAGAGGTTGTCGACGATGCCGAGGTTCTTGCCTTCCTCGTCGAAGGCCTGGGCACCAAAGGGGATCTTCTTGCCGTTGTCCAGGGCCAGTTCGAACTGCAGGCGGCGGCCCGTGACGGCGGTGAAGCGGCTCTTCACCACGGCGCCACGGGTGGGCACGATCATCTGGGAGTTCTCGGTGATCTCGGTGTCGGTGCCCAGGGTGGTGGTGTCCAGGTTCACCCAGTTGTAGCGGTAAGGTTGGGCATAGGGCACCACGGCGTAGCCACGACTGTCGGTACGGATTGCGCTGTAGCTGTCGAGGCCGACGCCGCCGACGTCCGGGACTTCCACCAGGGCGAAGGTTTCACCCACCTGCTGGCCGAAGGTGACGCCGCCGCTGTGGAGCACTACCGAGCCGCTGGCACCCAGGTCCATGTGCTTGTTGTCCCGTGCCTGGCTGTAGTTGGCGCTCAAGGAGGCTTTGGCGGTGTCCCAGCCGAGGCCGAGGCTGCCCGAGCCGCCATTGTCCTTGCTGTAGCTGGTCTGGGCGGAATAGTTGACCGTGTTCTGTTCATCCAGGTAGCCAGACACGCCGCTCTGCAGGCTGGAGTCGCCGTGCTGCGAGGAGATGGCGCTGGCAAAGGCGCGGTGCGAACGGCGCGAGCTGCCCAGGGGAATGCTGATGGATGCGGTGAACTGGGTGTCGGATTGACCCACCGGACCGGTGTCCTGGGTACGGGATACGGCCAGACTGTAGCTGGCGTCCTTCACGCTGCCGCTGTAGCCGAACTGCCAGCGGCGAGTGTTGCCCTGGCGGTTCCAATAGGTGGTTTCGCCCGCGCTGAGGTAGATCGAGCTCCGGCGGAAAAGGGTCTGGTTCACCGTCAGGTCAAGGCGGCTTTTCTGCCGTCCCAAGCTGAGGCCGCTCAGGTATTCGGGCGATGACAGGTCTTCGACGTGCTGGCTGAGGGTGCGGTAACCCTCGGTCGAATAGCGGTAGCCAACCATGGTGAAGTTGGTATCGGTGGCATTGATGGTCTTGGAGTAGAGGAAGCGAATACTCTGGCCCTGGTTCCTGCCGCCCCGGCGGGTATCCGACTGGCTGTGGGTGATGTCACCCGACACGCCGCCGTAGGGCGTGTTGAGGCCCACGCCGGCGTTGACCGCATTGTATTTGTCGGCCGCGAGCAGGCCGCCGTAGCTGGTGACGTTGTCGCTCAAGCCGTAGACGGTGGTGCCCTGGACGAACTTGGGCGAGGGTTGATCGTCGGTGTGGTACTCGCCTGCCGAGAAGGCGTAGCGCAGGCTGCCCTTGCGCGTCATCACCGGCAGGTAGGAGTAGGACTGCTTGAAGGTCCGTTCGCGGCCGTCGGATTCGATGATCTTCACTTCCAGATCACCATTGGAGCCGCTGGGGTAGATGTCGGTAATCTCGAAAGCGCCCGGCGACACACTGGTGGAGTAGATCACGTAGCCGTTCTGGCTCACTTCCACCGTGGCATTGGTTTCGGCGATGCCACGCACCACCGGCGCGTAGCCGATCTCGTTGTCGGGCAGCATGCCGATGTCGGACTTGAGCTGTACGCCGCGCATGCGGACGCTGTCGAAGATGTCGCCCTGGGTATACAGCTCGCCCAGGGACAGCGTGCCCTTCAGTCGGCGGATATCGCGCTCAAGGAAGGTGCGGCTGCTGGTGAACTTGTTCTTCATGCCGGTGCCGCCGCTCAGCGACGAGTCGTTGCGCAGGCGCCAGCCGAACAGGTTCAGGCCGTTGCGCAGGCCGATGTAGCGGTAGTCGCTGGTCTGGCCATGATTGCTGTTGTGACTGAAGTTGGCCTGGTAGTTGGTGAACAAGGCCGTAACGCCGTCATCCCAGAGGGACGGGTCGACATAACCGCGAGCCTGCCGTTGGACGTACATCTGCGGGATGCTGACCAGCAGGGCCAGGTTGTTGACGTCGAATTCCACCGAGGCGCCGGGCACCAGTGCGGCGATGTCCAGCGGCGTGTTGTTATCGAGATTGGCCGGGATGAGGTTGTCCCGCATCAGTCTGGGCACGTCGACGCCGAGGTCCCTGAGCATCCCCACTTGAATGACCGGGCGGACTTCACCGGTTTCGGGGCTTGCGCTGAAATTGACGTCTTGGCGCCGGGACATCCTCTGGTTCAGGTAGATGTCGACGCTGTATGAACCGGGCAGTATCGAACTGCCCTGTTCAAAGTACTTGAGATCGACCGGAGTGCCACTTCTAATCAGGAATTCGTCGTTGAACTCCGCGGCCTGGGTTATATAGGGAAGTGCGAGTCCCAGAGCCATTAAGCAGGATGGCCCGGAATAAGCGGCAATCTTGAAGTTGAACTTTTTCCGGAAAATGGCCACGAGTTTATTCCTTGGGTTAACTTCTCAGGCTTCACCTGAGAAGAACTTTTCGTATCTGGGTAAGCGCGGGCTGATTTGCCTTGCGGGTACTTCTCAGTTAGTCAGGGGGCTGGAGTGCGTTTCGGTTGCGCCGTAATCATTTACGTTCTGGAATTCAACCTTCATACCGCCGGCCGAAACATTGGCGGGCAGTCCTTTGATATCGAGGCTTTGCTTCGACTTGGGCGGGACCATATCCGCCGATACGTCGTAGGACTTGCTGCCGTTCTGTAACTTCACACTGGCGAAAGACACATGGAAGGCCGAGTTATTGGTCACTTCCACCATGGCCTTTCCGCCTTGCCGGGTCAGGCGCCATTGCAGTTCCTTGGGCGCATCGGCGACGGCCCCCGGCAAGCCGACCGGGCGGTAGAACACCTTGATGCGCTGGCGCAAGGCGATCTGCAGGGAGTTGTCGGACTTCGATTTCTGCGGAATTTCCTGGACGTTCAGGCGGAACACGGATTCGCGGTCCGTCGGGAGGCCCTGGCCTTGGAACAGGATGCGCAAGGTCTGCTGCTTGTTGGCCCCCAGTCGGCTGAGGGGCGGGGTGATGGCGAAGGGCACTTCCGCGGTGACAGCGGCGCTTTCGGCTTCTATCCAGGACTGGATCATGACGTCCTGGGGGGCCTGGTTCTTCACCAGGATCGACGCTTCCTTGGCGGGGGCCTGCAGCACGACACGGGTGCCGCCCAGCGTGATACCCGCGTTGGCCAGGCCGGAAGACAGCAACAGGAGGCCGGCCCAGAGAGTTCTGGATGACAGTAGTTTCATGTTGATCTCGCGTCTGGAGAAGAGGGGTATGGAAATACCCCTCTGTTTACGGCTTGACTTACTTGTAAGTCAGGGTGAACGGCAGGGTGCCATTGGCGGTACCGGCCGTGGGGGTGGCGGAGCCGGACTTCACGTAGCCAGCGCGGAAGTCCAGCTTGGCGCTGAAGTTGGAGCCGCTCTGGGTCAACGGGGCATCGATGGTTTCGTTGGCGGTCAGGTTCAGCAGTTTGTTGTTGCTGTCGTAGAGGCCAATACCAACGCCGGTGGCGGTGCCGTTGGTTTTCAGCAGGTTGACGTTGTTGGCGTCGATGCCGGAGCCGGTTTTCGGGTCGAAACGCAGGCTGACGGTGTTCAGGCCGGTGCCGGTGTTGCCGCAGTCCAGGCTCAGGTTGATGTCAGTAGCAGCGGTGACACCGCCGCCGGCGGTGCCGCCGAGGGAGTCGATGGAGACCTTGCCCAGGTTGACGGCGATGGTCTGGTTGCCCTGGCTGCCACCTACGCCGGTGCCGGTCATGCTGCAGGAGGCGGCGGTGATTTCACCGGTGAAGTTGATGGTGCCGTCGGCAGCCATTGCGCTGTTTGCCAGTACACAGGATACGGCTGCGGCCAGCAGGCCTTTCATGGAGATATTCACTATAAAGCTTCCTTTTTGCTAATTAGGGCGTTGCGTGATTGCGCTCTGTTGAGCACTCGGAAATTCTCAAGGAAGTTGAAAGGGGCATCAATTAATACAAGTCCGCAGGGTGGGGGTGAATGTGCTTACGGATTTGTAGGGCAATTCATACAGCAGGCCAAATTGCAATTCATGGCGCGGGAGAGTCCGCTGCGTTCGTCTATATAAAGACAGGCAGCCCGCGCGCGACGGTATTTGAATTGATTCTTATGTGTTGTCTGGCCGGCTTATCGCGGCGGGCCTCTGCTAGAGCGACTTTTGCGGGGCTTGCGATGTTTTTAGGTTTTCTGGGAGTTGTGGGTGAACTTCATTATGAAGAAGGGGTTCTTTCTTCATTGATTCGCGTCATTGCATTGCGAGAGTCTGCTCTTATTGGTGGTTGCCAATCGGGCTGAAGTTCTGGTTGTAGGAAATTTCATGAAGTTTGTGAGGTCAGGTCTTATGTGTGCTCAACGCCTCATTAATTGATATCACGGCCCGTGATAAAGAGGGTGAAAGTTTCCACCACAGTTGCGCAGGTAGGCGCTCAGCGGCCAAACCGCGCTGTTCCGGCAGATGGCGGACGCTCATGGTTGTCATGCCTTCCGGCATGCGACTCGGGATCGGTTGGCAGTTTGGCGAACTGCCGTGAAGTAAGTGATCGCGTACAGCGCCTTATCCGGCGCGGCCCCGCTCGATGTGCCTCAGGGCTGTTTATCGGCCAGTTGCCGCAGGCCATGGGTGAGGCTGGCGCTGGAAAGCTCCCCCATGTGGCTGTGCTGTAGCCGGCCGTCCGGGTCATAGAAGAGCGTGGTGGGCAGGCCGAAGGAACCTGTGGCCTGGCCCAGTCGGTTGCCGCTGTCCAGCAGCACGCCGCTGGGGGCCAGGCCTTGTCCGGTGAGGTAGCGGGTCACCACGTCGGCGTATTCGCCCTGGTTGACCAGCAGGAAGCGCACGTCCGGATGGGCCTTTTGCGCGGCCTCCAGCACGGGCATTTCGCGGCGGCACGGCGGGCACCAGGTGGCCCAGAGATTGATCACCAGCGGGCGGCCGTCCAGCTCACGCAGCGCCACCGGCCGACCTTGCAGGTCCATCAGGCTCAGTGCCGGAAGTTCCCGACTGCGCTCCAGCGCCGAGACCATCGCCTGGGCGCCTCCCCACAGGCCGCCACCCACCAGCAGGGCGATGGCCAGCGAATGGCGAAGGCCCGGATTGCGCCAGGCGAGCCCGGCGCCCACCAGGGCCGCGACGACCAGTCCCGGCCAGGGCAGGAAACCGCCGTCACGGATATCCACAAGGCTCAGCGGCGCCGCGCTGTAGTGCTCGAAGTAGTTCCCGGCGAAAGCCAGTCGCGCCGCCAGCAGGCCGCTTATCAGCATGGCGAACAGCGCTCCCTCGGGATTGGCCTTGCGCTTGCGGCCGGCCAGCCAGCCCGCGAACAGGGCCGCGAAGAAGCCGAGGTAAAGCAGCGCGTGCTGGGTGGGGATGGCGAATGGGCCGAGGTTGAGGCTGGTCATGCCGGACTCCGGGAAACGAGGCGGCAAGTATCGCAGCCCGACGCCGGTGCGGCGCGGCCGGGCTGTGGATAAATGTTTCCGTTCGCAGCCGTCAACGCACAAGGGGCAGGTGGTTCTCGTATTGGTCGAGGAGGTCGCCGATCACACCCTCGTGGTTGGCGAAGCGCGGCAGGACGTAGAGCCGGCTGGCGTTTTGCGGGATTCAGGACGGAATCTGCCCGAACAGCGCCTGGGCCCGGTTGCGGGCCGGGGCGCTATCGAGCACCGCGGAGCGGAAGAGAGCCGGCGGGTTGAGGGTGTATCGCGACGACTGAATATTGGGTAGCTCTATTGCGGCCGAAGTCTTGATAGCTTTATTTGCTTGTCGAACGCGGCACTCCCCTGCCTGCGGGGCGTGGGCTGCGCCTGCTCAAGGCTGGGGCTCGGGCCGATATTGCAGGGCTTCTCCCAGGTGATGGCGGGCGATCCGCTCGACCTGCTCCAGGTCGGCCAGGGTGCGCGCCACTTTAAGCAGTCGATGGGCGGCGCGCAGGGACAGGTTGAGGCGTTCGCAGGCCTGTTCCAGCCAGAGGCGGTCGGCGCTGGCCAGGGCGCAATGCTGGCGCAGGCCCTTGAGGTCGAGGAAGGCATTGGCGCAGCCCTGGCGCTGGAGCTGCACACGCCGCGCCCGCGCCACTTCGGCGGCCGCTTCCGCGCTGCCGGGGCCGGTACTGGCGGGCGGCTCCAGGGCGGTGGCTTCGCGGGCGACGGTCAGGTGCAGGTCGATGCGATCCAGCAGCGGGCCAGACAGCCTGGTGCGGTAGCGCTGGATCTGCTCCGGGGTGCAGCGGCAGCGTCCGCCGGGGTCGCCGAGATATCCACAGGGGCAGGGGTTCATGGCCGCGACCAGTTGGAAGCGCGCAGGGAAACGCACCTTGTCATGGGCACGGGCGATGACGATTTCGCCGCTTTCCAGGGGTTCGCGAAGAACTTCCAGCACCTTGCGATCGAACTCCGGCAATTCGTCGAGGAACAGAACACCCTGGTGGGCCAGGGTGATCTCGCCGGGTTTTGGGCGACTGCCGCCGCCCACCAGCGCGGCGCCGGAGGCGCTGTGATGCGGCTGCCGGAACGGCCGTTGCGGCCAGGCCTGCAACGGTGCGTGGCTGGCCACCGAATGGATGGCGGCCACTTCCAGGGCTTCCTGTTCTTCCAGGGGCGGCAGCAGGCCGGGCAAACGGCTGGCGAGCAGGGTCTTGCCGGTGCCCGGCGGCCCGCAGAACAGCAGGTTGTGGGAGCCGGCCGCGGCGACCAGCAGGGCACGCTTGGCGGCGGCCTGGCCCTGGACGTCGGCCAGGTCGGGGTAGGGCGGGCGTTCCTGCAGCAGACCCGTCGCGGCGTAGGGGGCCAGGGGCGTGTGCCCGGCGAAGTGCGCGGTCAGTTCCAGCAGGTGCCCGGCGGCCAGCACCTTCAGGCCACTGGCCAGGCTGGCCTCCTCGGCATTTTCCCGTGGCACCACCAGGGTGCGCCCGGCGGCGCGTGCGGCCAGTGCGGCGGGCAGTACGCCCTGCACCGGGCGCAGGGCGCCGGAGAGGGCCAGCTCGCCCAGGCATTCGATCTCTTCCAGGGCGCTGGCCGGCAGTTGGCCGCTGGCGGCGAGCACGCCGAGGGCGATGGCGAGGTCGAAGCGACCGCCATCCTTGGGCAGGTCCGCCGGGGCGAGGTTGAGGGTGATGCGGCGGGGTGGGAAGTCGAAACCGCTGTTCTGGATCGCGCTGCGCACGCGGTCCTTGCTCTCTTTCACGGCGGTCTCCGGCAGGCCCACGAGGGTCAGGGACGGCAAACCGTTGGCGAGGTGGGCTTCGACGGTCACGGCAGGGGCTTCGACGCCGACCTGCGCGCGACTGTGGACGATGGCCAGGGACATTGATCACTCCTTGATCGGTCCGCCGGGCCGGAGCGGGATCACTCCGCCGGCGGCGGGTTCAGCTTGGCTTCCAGTTCCGCAACCTTTGCCTCCAGCGCTTCCAGGCGCGCGCGGGTACGGGCGAGGACCACCATCTGGCTGTCGAACTCGTCGCGGCTGACCAGGTCGAGCTTGCCGAAGGCACTCTGCAGCAGCGCCTTGAACTGGGTCTCGACTTCAGCGCGGGGCAGCGGACTGTCGCTGCTGAACAGGCGCGAGGCCGTGGAGGCGAGGGTATCGAGCAGGGCTTTGGGCGGCAGCATGGTGGGTATCCGTCAGTGAATGGGCGGAGTCTATCACGGGGTTTCCGCGTGTCGGGCCGCGCAGGTTGCACACTTTTTGAGCGGCGCCCTGGGGCGTTGCGCACCGATTTGGTGCGATAGAGGGGCCGGGACCCCTGTGCCGAAACGGTACCAGGCCTCTATCTGCTTGAAAAAACGCACTTTGTCCGGAGCTGGCAAGATTTCTGCTTGGAGCTGGGTGACGCATGCACCGATGCAGTTCCGGTGCACCGGGCGAGGCGGGGGAGTGTTTCGCCAGAAGCGGTTGGTTGGCGTCGGGGGTGCCGTGCGTGGGCGGGCCGACGCGTTACAAAAGCCAGACACTGCGCTTAGACTTGAGCCGGGTTCGCGTTTTCCCTGGGGCAAGTCAACCAAACACGGGAGAGAGTTTCATGAAGCTAGTCACCGCCATCATCAAGCCTTTCAAGCTCGACGACGTGCGCGAGTCGTTGTCGGAGATCGGCGTGCAGGGCATTACGGTCACCGAGGTCAAGGGCTTCGGGCGGCAAAAGGGCCACACCGAGCTGTACCGTGGCGCTGAGTACGTTGTCGATTTCCTGCCGAAGGTGAAGATCGACGTCGCCATCGCCGACGATCAACTGGACCGCGTGATCGAGGCCATCACCAAGGCAGCCAATACCGGCAAGATCGGTGACGGCAAGATTTTCGTCGTCAATCTGGAACAGGCTATCCGTATCCGTACCGGCGAAACCGGCACAGACGCGATCTAAGCCGCCGAACCCCAACGCCCCAGGAGAAAACAACATGACTCTGCGTAAAGCCGCAGGGCTAGGAGCCCTTTTGTCCCTCGTTACCCCCGGCCTGGCCATGGCCGCCGACGAGGTTGCGCTGAACAGCGGTGACACGGCGTGGATGCTGACCGCTACCGCGCTGGTGCTGTTCATGACCATTCCCGGCCTGGCGCTGTTCTACGGCGGCATGGTGCGTTCCAAGAACGTTCTGTCGGTGATGATGCAGTGCTTCGCCATCACTGGCCTGATCAGCATCCTCTGGGTGCTCTACGGCTACAGCCTGGCGTTCGATACCACCGGCATGGAGAAGGGGGTAGTCAACTTCAGCTCCTTCTTCGGTGGCTTCTCCAAGGCCTTCCTCAGCGGTGTGGGTGTGGACAGCCTCGTAGCGGCGTTCCCCGAGAGCGTGTTCATCACCTTCCAGATGACCTTCGCCATCATCACCCCGGCCCTGATCGTGGGTGCGTTCGCCGAGCGCATGAAATTCTCCGCCATGCTGATCTTCATGGCCGTCTGGTTCACCCTGGTCTATGCGCCCATCGCCCACATGGTGTGGAGCGGCGACGGCGCCCTGATGTGGGACTGGGGCGTGCTGGACTTCGCCGGTGGCACCGTGGTGCACATCAACGCCGGTGTGGCCGGTCTGGTGGCTTGCCTGGTGCTGGGCAAGCGCAAGGGCTATCCGACCACCCCGATGGCTCCGCACAACCTGGGTTACACCCTGGTCGGCGCCGCCATGCTGTGGATCGGCTGGTTCGGCTTCAACGCCGGCTCCGCCATCGCCGCCAACGGCACCGCTGGCATGGCCATGCTGGTGACCCAGATCGCCACCGCCGCCGCGGCCCTGAGCTGGATGTTCGCCGAGTGGCTGACCCACGGTAAGCCGAGCGCCCTGGGTATCGCCTCCGGTGTGGTCGCCGGCCTGGTTGCGATCACTCCGGCTGCCGGCACCGTCGGCCCGATGGGGGCGCTGATCATCGGCCTGGTCGCCGGCGTGATCTGCTACTTCTGCGCCACCAGCCTGAAGCGCAAGCTGGGCTACGACGACTCCCTGGACGCCTTCGGCGTGCACGGCATCGGCGGCATCGTCGGCGCCCTGCTGACCGGTATCTTCGCCGCGCCGGCCCTGGGTGGCTTCGGCAGCGTGGACGACATCGGCGCCCAGTTCTTCATCCAGCTCAAGGGCGTGGTCGTGACCGTGGTCTACACCGGTATCGTGACCTTCGTGATCCTGAAGGTGCTGGACGTGGTCATGGGCCTGCGTGTCAACGAAGAGGAAGAGACTGTCGGCCTCGACCTGGCCCAGCACAACGAGCGCGGCTACAACCTCTGATCCCGATGAATTCCCCGCTCGGCAGTTGCCGGCGGGGATGTCGGTGGAAAAGCCGAAAAGGGCGCCGCAAGGCGCCCTTTGCTTTTTCATCGGCCGCGCTAGAATGCCGCCCGTACGAGCCGAGACAGGTAGTGGCGGATGTGGCGGCAGACCCTGATCACCTTGCGTCCGAGGCCGCGTGGCTTCCATCTGGTCACCGCGGAAATCCTCGCAGCGTTGCCGGAACTGCGGCGTTACCGCGTCGGTCTGTTGCACCTCTGGCTGCAGCACACGTCGGCTTCCCTGACGGTGAATGAGAACGCCGACCCGGCCGTGCGGCGGGACTTCGAGCGGTTCTTCAATCGCCTGGTGCCCCAGGGTGAAAGCGACTATGAACATGATGATGAAGGGCCGGACGATCTGCCCGCGCACTTCAAGGGCAGTCTGCTGGGCTGCCAGGTGAGCCTGCCGGTCCGCGACGGACAACTGGCAATGGGCACCTGGCAAGGTATCTACCTGGGGGAACACCGCGACCAGGGCGGTGCCCGCCGGGTGTTGGCGACCTTGCACGGCGAGTCGCCCTGAATTTTTTCCGGCAGCGTTAGAAAGCTGGCGCAGCTGGGCTATAACTAACCTGCTTTGGCAAGGCATGAGGTAGAACATGAGCGACGAAGAACTGGAACAAGACGAGCTGGAATCGGCCGACGAGGACGAAGGCGAGGAACTGGCTGCAGCCGATGATTCCGACAGCGACGACGATGGCGAGGCCGCCGCCCCTGCGGGCAAGAAGGCCAAGGCCGCCGTCGAGGTCGAGGAGATGCCCAGCATCGAGGCCAAGCAGAAAGAGCGTGATGCCCTGGCCAAGGCCATGGAAGAGTTCCTGGCCCGTGGTGGCAAAGTGCAGGAGGTCGAGCCCAACGTGGTAGCCGACCCGCCAAAGAAGCCGGACAGCAAGTACGGCAGCCGCCCCATCTGAGGCCGGCACCCGTCGAAGAAGCCCGCCATTGGCGGGCTTTTTCATGGGCGATGGACACGGGATGGGGAGGACTCTTGCGGGAGCGAATTCATTCGTGATTGAAATCGCTCCAATGCCGAGCCAGGCGTAGGGTGGGTGTCGCCTTTACGCCCACCCATCGAGACGGGCCCGGGCACCGATGGTGGATCGGTGAAGCGTGATCCACCCTAGGCGAGAAACGCTTCCTTCAATGCCAACGGGCGAGACGTGCGAGCATGTCGGGCAGTTCGGCCAGGCTAGTGATCTCCGCGTCTGGCAGCTGTTCGCCGCTCCATTCCTTGCCCTGTGGGTTGAACCAGATCGCGCGCAGGCCGGCGCGGCGGGCGCCTTCGACGTCGTCGGCCGGGTGGTCGCCGATGTGTACGGCTTCCCCGGCGCTGACGCCTGCGCGTTTCAGGGCTTCGAGGAAGGGCATCGGGTCCGGTTTGCCGATGCCCAGTTCCTCGGCGCACAGGGCGAACTTGAAGTAGTCGGCCAGGCCCAGGCGGCGTACATCGGCGTTGCCATTGGTGATGACGCCCAGGCTGTAGCGGATGGCCAGGCGTTCCAGGGTAGGCACCGTATCGGCGTAGAAGGTGATGCGGTGGCGGGCCTGGAGCATGGCCTGGAAGGCGCCCTCGGCCAGGTCCACGGCGTCCTCGGCGGAGTAACCGACGCCTTCCAGCGCACGGCGCAGGGTGCGGCGGCGCAGTTCGCTGAGGCGGTGCTTGAGGCTGGGCTCGGCGGCCAGGACCTCGCCGCGAATGGCCCAGAGGTGCTCCACCGGCAGGGTGCCCAGGGCCGGGGTGTGTTCCATCAGCCAGTCGCGCATGGCCGCTTCGGCGCCCTCGATCACCGGGCGGTTGTCCCAGAGGGTGTCGTCCAGGTCGAAAGTGATCAGCTGGATGCTCATTCGTCTGCTCCCCGTCGTTTGGCCCGCGGATGGGCCTGGTCGTAGACCGAGGCCAGGTGCTGGAAGTCCAGGTGGGTGTAGATCTGCGTGGTGGAGATATCGGCATGGCCGAGCAGTTCCTGAACCGCCCGCAGGTCCTGGGATGACTCCAGCATATGACTGGCGAAGGAATGCCGCAGCATGTGCGGGTGCAGATGTTGGCCCAGTTCACGAACGCCCGCCTGGCGCACCCGCAGGCGGACGGCGCGGGGTGTCAGGCGGCGGCCTTGCTGGCTGATGAACACCGCGCGTTCGCCGGGGTTGGCCGCGGCTCGCAGGGGCAACCAGCGCTCCAGCGCTTCGCGGGCTTTGCTGCCCACCGGCAGTTCGCGGGTCTTGTTGCCCTTGCCGCGAACCCGCACCAGGCCGGCGGCGAGGTCGAGGCCGTCGAGGTCCAGGCCCACCAGTTCGGACAGGCGCAGTCCGGAGGAGTAGAACAGTTCCAGCATGGCCTGGTCGCGACGGGCGATGAAGCTGTCTTCCACGGCACCGTCCAGCAACTGCTGGGCGCGGTCGGCGTCCAGCGCGCGGGGCAGGCGGCGGGCGCCCTTGGGTGCGGCGAGCCCGTTGGCCGGGTCGTGGCGGCAGCGGCCTTCGCGGATCAGGTAGCGGTAGAGGCCTCGCACGGCCGAGAGCAGGCGGGCCAGGCTGCGGCTGGACAGGCCATCCGCGTGCAGCCGGGCGATGAAGCCACGCAGGCTGCGCACGTCCAGGTCCTTCCACTCGGCGATGCCGAACTTGTCGCAGAGTGCGCGGACCCTGAGCAAGTCGCGGTGGTAGCCGTCCAGGGTGTGGGCCGAAACCTGTCGCTCGCTGCGCAGGTGGTTCAGGTAGGCGTCCAGGTCGGCTTGCATGGGACTTCCTTGGATCGCGGTGCGGGCTATCTCACCGAGCGCAGGGGGGTGGCGAAGCGCGGCAGCACCCGGGCCAGGACTTCAGCGACATACCCGAGGAACAGGGTGCCGAGGGAGCTCTTGTAGTGCTGCGGGTCCGGGCTGCCGATGGCGAGCACGCCGTGCAGGCCCTGATGGGTCAGGCTGACCACGGCCGCGGAGCCGACCTGGTCGCGCTCTTCGGTGCCGAACAGGAACTCCAGCTCGTGGCTGCGCAGTACGCCGCAGATGGTCTTGCCGCCGACCAGCAGGCCACCGATGCTCTGGTGCGCCTCGGCCGCGCTGACGCTGCGGCCCACCGGCAGGGTGCTGTCGCTGAACAGGATGAGGCTGACGAAGGGTACCTGGAACTCGTGACGCAGGCTGTCTTCCACCGTGCCCACCACTTCTTCCAGGCTGGCGGCGTCGAGCAGGTCGAGCACCAGGCGCCGGGTCTTGTCGAACAGCCGGTCGTTTTCCCGCGCGACGTCCATCAGCTGCGACAGGCGATGGCGCATCTCGATGTTGCGCTCGCGCAGCAGTTTCACCTGGCGCTCCACCAGCGACACCGCTTCGCCGGGCTGGTGGGGGATGCGCAGTTCGGGTATCAGCTCCTCGTGCTGGACGAAGAACTCCGGATGGAGCCGCAGGTAGGCGGCCACCGTCTCGGCGTCGAGGTGCTGCGGCTGGTCCTGGTGCTGGTCGGTCATAGGCGAACCTGTCCTTCGAATACGCGGACGGCGGGTCCGGTCATCATCACGGGTTGCCCCGGACCGGCCCACTCGATGGAGAGCCGGCCACCCGGCAGGTCGATCAGTACCGGCGAGTCCATCCAGCCCTGGCGGATGGCGGCCACCGCGGCGGCACAGGCTCCGGTACCGCAGGCCAGGGTTTCCCCGGCGCCACGTTCCCAGACGCGCAGCTTCGCGTGCTTGCGGTCGATCACCTGCAGGAAGCCGACGTTCACCCGCTGCGGGAAGCGCGGATGGTGTTCCAGTATCGGGCCCAGGCTGCGTACCGGTGCGCTGGCGACGTCATCGACGCGCAGCACCGCATGGGGGTTGCCCATCGAGACGGCGGCCAGTTCGACGCTCTGGCCATCGACCTCGACCGGGTAGCTCAGCGCTTCGGTGTCGGCGATGAAGGGCACCTGCTGCGGGTCCAGGCGCGGCGGACCCATGTCCACGGTGACCTGGCCGTCGGGCCGGACATCCAGCTCGATGATGCCGCCCTTGGTTTCCACGCGGATGCGCTTTTTCACCGTCAGGCGCTTGTCGATGACGAAACGGGCGAAGCAGCGTGCACCGTTGCCGCATTGTTCCACTTCCGAGCCGTCGGAATTGAAGATGCGGTAGCGGAAGTCGACATCCGGATTGGTCGGTGCCTCGACGATCAGCAACTGGTCGAAACCGATGCCCGTGTTGCGGTCGCCCCACTGCTTGGCGTGCTTGGGTTGGATATGGGCGTGCTGGCTGACCAGGTCGAGGACCATGAAATCGTTGCCGAGGCCGTGCATCTTGGTGAAGCGCAATAGCATGGTTGCGCCCTCACTGCGGCAGCAGGCTTTCGCCGGCATAAAGGTCTTCGATGGTTTCGCGGCGACGGACTTCGAAAGCCTGCTCGCCATCCACCAGCACTTCGGCGGCGCGGCCACGGGTGTTGTAGTTCGAACTCATTACAAAACCGTAGGCGCCGGCGGAGCGGATTGCCAGCAGATCGCCCTCGGCCAGCGCCAGATTGCGCTCGCGGGCGAGGAAGTCACCGGTTTCGCAGATTGGGCCGACCAGGTCGTAGGTCCGCTCGATGCCAGCGTGGGGCGCTACCGGCACCACGTCCATCCAGGCCTCGTACAGGGCCGGACGGATCAGGTCGTTCATGGCCGCGTCGATCACGGCGAAATCCTTGTGTTCAGTGTGCTTGAGGTATTCCACCTGGGTCAGCAGGACACCGGCGTTGGCGACTATGGAGCGGCCTGGCTCGAACAGCAGTTCCAGGTTGCGGCCCTGGAGGCGCTGGCGAACGGCCTGGATGTAGTCACCGGGTTGCGGCGGCTGCTCGTCGCGATAGCGCACGCCAAGGCCGCCGCCGAGGTCGAGGTGGCGAATGGCGATGCCGCGCTCGGCAAGGCGGTCGATCAGGGCCAGCAGGCGGTCGAGTGCGTCGAGGAAGGGTTCCAGGCTGGTGAGCTGGGAACCGATATGGCAATCGACGCCGATCACGTCGAGGTTCGGCAGGCTGGCGGCCTGGGCATACACGGCCTCGGCTTCGTCGATGGCAATGCCGAACTTGTTTTCCTTCAGCCCGGTGGCGATGTACGGATGGGTGCCGGCATCCACGTCCGGGTTGACCCGCAGGGACACCGGGGCCTTCACCTCCATGGCCGCCGCCACGTTCTGCAGGCGCTCCAGCTCGTTGCGCGACTCGACGTTGAAGCAGTGCACGCCGGCTTCCAGGGCGCGGCGCATGTCGTCGCGGCTTTTGCCGACGCCGGAGAAAACGATACGCGACGGGTCGCCGCCGGCGGCCAGCACGCGTTCCAGCTCGCCGCTGGAAACGATGTCGAAGCCCGCACCGAGGCGCGCCAGCAGGTTCAGCACCCCCAGGTTGGAGTTGGCCTTGACCGCATAGCAGACCATGCCCGGCGTACCGGTCAGGGCATCGGCATAGGCCTTGTAGCCGGCCTCGATGGCTTCACGGGAATAGACGTAGGTGGGTGTGCCGAAACGGGCGGCGATATTGGACAACGCTACGCCCTCCGCGAACAGCTCTCCGTCGCGGTACGTGAAAGCGTCCATGACTGCTCTCCCGATCAGCGAATGTACACGTCTTTCTGGTGTTCTTTCGCTGCTTTTTCGTCGTCAGGCAGGTAGAGCGGGCCTTTCTGGCCACAGCCGGCCAGCAGGCAGGCGACAGCGAGCAGGGCGACGAAGGGGGCGTGGAGTCGCTTCATGACGGAGTCCTTGCAGAAAACGTGAATTGTTCCGGAGTATACCGACCCCCCGACGCCTTGCCTATTCAGTGAAATTCCCGTCTGGCGTGGCTTGCGGGCCGGTGCGGGGCTAGCATTGGCGGCTGAAAAAAGGAGAACCCATGGACAATGCCGCATCCCTTGCCGGCTCGGTCTCGGTTGCCTATCTGCAGGGGCTGCTCGAGCGGGTCGAGCCATTTGGCGTGACCCCGGCCGAGCTGCTCGGCCTTGTCCAGCTGACACCCGCGATCCTTGCCCAGCGCGACCAGCGCGTGGCCGCCAGCGCTTATCTGGATTTGCTCGGCCATGCCGCGCGGCTGTCCGGCGACCCGCACCTCGGGCTGCACCTGGGCGAGGCGGTGCGTCCCGGCCACTACGGGGTGCTGGGTTTTCTGCTGATGAGCTGCGCCACCCTGGCCGACGCGCTGCACCGCCAGGCGCGCTACGCGGCGCTGGTGGGTAACCTGGGCCAGGTCGAACTGGCCGATGAGCCGTGCCGGGAGGGACTGGAGCCACAGGTGGCGCACAGCTGGGAATCCCGCTTTCCACAACAGCGCGCGGTGCTGGCGGAGGAGACGCTGTCGGGATGGGTGACTTTCGGTCGCTGGATCACGGGACTGGACATCCCGCCCACCGAGGTGCGTTTCCAGCATCCGGCACCGGCCGACACCTCCGAACACCAGCGGATATTCCGCTGCCCTGTGCTGTTCAGCCAGGCGGACAACGCCCTGGTTTTCCCCAGGCGCCTGTTGGCAACGCCGCTCGGCCAGGCCGATGCGGAGGTGCGCCGATTGTTCGATGACTATGCCGAGCGCCTGCTCGGCGAGCTGCGCCAGGGCCACAGCGTGCTGGACCGTACCCGTGAACTGCTGGCCGCCCAGCTGTCCGCCGACGGGCCGGACCTGGAGCGCCTGGCCGACGCCCTGGCGTTGAGTCCGCGTACCCTGCAACGCCGCTTGCGCGAGGCCGGGTTATCCTTCAGCCGGTTGGTGGATGAGACGCGCCAGCAACTGGTGCTGCACCATCTGCGCGACCCCAACCTGGATCTGGCCGACATCGCCTTTCTGGTCGGCTTCAGCGAGCCCGGTTCCCTGGGCCGTGCTTTCCGCCGCTGGACCGGACAGAGCCTCGGCGAGTACCGTCGCCCTTCACCCCCCTATGCCCTGAGGTAAACCTGATGAGTTTGAGCGAAGCCCGATTCCACGATCTGGTCGATGAGGTCCAGGAACGCGTGGAAGACGTATTCGATGACAGCGACCTGGACCTGGATCTGGAAAACAGTGGCGGCGTGCTAACCGTGCGCTTCGAGAACGGCAGCCAGGTGATCCTCAGCCGCCAGGAACCGCTGCGCCAGCTCTGGGTGGCGGCGCGCTCGGGGGGCTTCCACTTCGACTATGACGAAGCCAGCGGCCGCTGGATCTGCGACAGCAGCGAGGAGCCCCTGGGCGAGTTGCTCAATCGGGTGACCCGCGAGCAGGCGGGTGAAGACATTGAGTTCGACGAACTCTGACCGTGCGCCTGCGGCCCGCCACCCGTCGCCCTGCGTCCGACGCTGCTGTCTGGACGATGCCGACGTCTGTGTAGGCTGCGGCCGCACCCTGGCGGAAATCTGCGAGTGGAACCAGGCCAGCGACCTGCGCCGCCGTGAAATCTGCGCCGCCGCCCTGCAGCGGAGGCGGCTTCCACCGGGCTGACCGACCGGTCTTGCCAAGGCCTGTGCCCTGACGTACTGTCGGGCTTCCGGGCATCTTGTCCGGCCAGACAAAATCTGAAACCCCGCCTTCGGGCGGGGTTTCGCTTTTTCGCCATCTGCACAAGGAGTCGCGCGTTCGCCATGAACACCCACCCGCCCATCACCATTACCCGTCTCGACCTGCAACGCCTGGAGCGCCTGCTCGATAGCCTGGAGGAATTCGGCCCCGCCGCCGAGGCGCTGGAGCGCGAGTTGGCTCGCGCCCAGGTGGTGGGCCATGATGAGGTACCGCCGGGCGTCGTCACCATGAACTCGCGCGTCCATTGCCGCGAAGAGAGCAGCGGCAAGGATTATCACCTGACCCTGGTCTACCCGGAGGATGTGGGTGGCGAAGGGCGGGTCTCCATCCTCGCGCCGGTGGGCAGTGCGCTGCTCGGCCTGTCCGTCGGTCAGCACATCGACTGGCCGGTGCCTGGCGGCAAGACCCTCCAACTGACCCTGCTGGATGTCGAATACCAGCCCGAGGCGGCTGGCGAATACGCCCGCTGATCCACGCGACGCATGCCGCGGGAGCGAATTCACTCGCGATTGAGACCGCTCCCGCGGGATAGCGAGCCGGACGGGTTGTTGCATCAACCTGCGCGCAGCGCCCGGTTCAACCTTTCTTCCAGTTCGACCTTGTAGCGCAGGTAGTGCACGGTCTGCGCCTGCCCCTTGCCGGGTATCCGCGACAGGTCGAGGTCGGTGATGTAGCAGGGGTAGCGTTCCGGCTCGCGGCGCTGGGCGAGGATATGCTTCGCCACCGCGTTGAACAGGCCGGCGCCGTATTCCAGTTCGGAAAACTCCCGGTGGTTGCAGTACAGGGTCACGCGGACCATGCCGTGTTCGGCCGGTTCGACAATCGCCTGCACGTCATAGAAGGGGTGGCTGACGGCCGCCGAAGGTGCCGCGCGGCGTTCCAGTCGGCGGCCCTGGCCCGTCACCTCGTAATAGATGATTTCCGACAGCGGTACGGTTTGCGGACTGTCCAGCGGCAGCAGGGCATTGCGCCGATAGAGCAGCGACTGCAGGAAGCGGTGCAGTGGCGTCAACAGGCTCTGTTCGTCGTGGAAGGGCAGGTGCTGGCGCCAGAGCGCGTTGTGTTCGTCCAGCAGGTTGATTTCGGCGCTGTCGCCCTCCTGGCGATAGAACACCTGAATGCAGTTCGGTCGGCCCAGCGGCAGGATAGCCGCCAGGTCCTGGTCCTCCAGGGCGCGTCGGTCCAGTTGCAACGGGCTGTAGCCCGGCAGGTCGCGCCCCAGGTGTTCCACTAGCGCCGGCAGGTCCGCCAGGCTGGCATGGCTGACCTGTCCCGGTTCCAGTTGCAGCACGTGGAAGCGCTGCTGCACTTGCAGCAGGAAGCGCGGTACGCCGGCCGTTCCGAGCATCTCCTGGGCGTCGCCGAACAACTCGTCCACCCGCTGGCCGATCGCCTGGGCACGATTGCGGCAGAAGCAGCGGACCCGCAGGCCGGGCCGGGCACCTGCGGCGGGCAGGGCGTTGAGGTAATCGCGCAGGCAGGCGAGCAGGGCGTCGGGCCCTTCGTAGCGGCTGACCAGCATTTCGTTCCAGCTGTTGAGGGTCACCTGATCGATGGTCACCACCAGGTTTTCGCGCACCCCGGAATAGCCCAGGGCGTCGGTGCGTTCGCTGGTCAGGTGGACGTTCTTCTGGCTGTGCTGCTTCAGTGGATCGATCCCGACGTTCACCAGCAACAGCACTTCAGCCGCCACGCCGGCCCTCAGCAGGGCGTTCTCATCCACCTGGCCCTGGGGCTGGGGGAAGGCCTGCTGCAGACTGGCCAGCAGATTGGACAGCTCGAATTCGGTCAGGTCGCTGCTGCCCGGATGCAGGGACAGGCGGGTCCCGGCGTCGATCACGCCGTTGCGGTGGCACCAGGCGAGCAGGGGAAGCAGTTCGCGGCTGCGCTTCAGCGGTGCGAAGTCCTGCCATTCCAGGGCATTCAGGCTGCCGGAAAACAGCGCCCATTGAGTCTCGTCCACGCTGTCCGGGCTGGGGTGCTGCACCAGGGTGAGCGTGTCCTCGGCAAGGTCCGGGGCAATACCCGGGTTGATGAACTCCACCTTGCCCGCCTTGCGTTCGAAGGCGGCATAGAGGCGTCGGCCGAGGACGCCCAGGTCGCGGCTGCTGAGCGTGCCGCTGGCCTGCTCGCTACGAGCGAACTGGGCCAGGAAGCGGTAGCTGTAAGTCAGCTCGTTGACCAGCGCGCGGCGCTCGGCCAGCACCTGGCGCACCTTCCACTGGCTGCGGCTGTCGAGCATCGTCAGTTGGCGCTGCGGCCAGTGCCACTCGGCGGTCAGGCGCTCCAGCAGCAGGCGCTGCCAGCTCTTGCTGCGGTTGCGCGGTGGCCGGCTGAGTTTCTTGTTCACCTTCAGGTAGAGGCAGCGACGGATCAGTTCCAGCCGCTCCGTCTCGTTGCGCCCGCGCAGGTATTCCTCCAGGCGGCGGTAGACGACCATGTACGGGTCCAGTTCGTCCAGGTCCAGGCGGTTGGCGTAGACCGCCTCCTTGAAGCGCAGGGACAGGCAGGACACCTGTGGGTGTTCGCTGGCGTAGACCTCGGTCAGGAGCAGCTTGAGCACGGATTTGTACGGCGACTCGATGCCCTTGTAGAGCTGCCACATGCTGGCGCCGATGAATTCGCCGGGCGGGATGTGCGCCAGGTGGCCGAGGTCGAGCACCTCCTCGGCGCGGATGAAACGCTTGGACAGCAGGGTGCAGGTGTAGTCGGCGTAACGCGCTTCCTCGTACACCGGCACCAGCCACCAGAGCGGGGTGCGCCCGGCGAGCCAGATGGCGGTGCGGTAGAACTCGTCCAGCAGCAGATAGTGCTGGGTGGTGCCGCAGTCGTCGGAGGTCAGACGGGTTTCGCGGTCGCCCTGGGTGAAGCGCGCCGGGTCGATGAGGAAGAAGTGCGCTTCGGCGCCCTGGCTGTCCGCCCAGGCTTCCAGGGCCGTGCATTTGCGCTGCAGTTCGGCAATGGCGGCGGCATCAAGCTCCGGCGCATGGCAGACCCAGATGTCCATGTCGCTCTGCTCGGCCTGGGCGATGGTGCCCAGGCTGCCCATCAGGAACAGGCCGTGGATGGGCGCCGGCTGTGGACCACGGCGTGGTTTGTAGGAAAAGGAACGGGTCAGGCGCTGGGCTTCGGCCAGCAGTTCGTCATCCGGTTCGTAGGCGGCGACCCCCGCCGGCGTGGTGCCGGAGACATAGCCGGGCAACAGCGGGTGGTTGACGTGGAACAGCAGCGGCAGGAGCTTCAGGACCAGTTGCTGGCGCGTGGACAGTACCTGCATGGCGCGACTCAGGCGGCCGTCGTTGACCTTGAGGAAGCGCGCGCGCAGTTGCGCAAGGACCTTGCGGTCGATGCCGTCGTCGATGTCCGGGCGGATTTCCTGGGTGCGCGTCATGCTCTGCTCATGTCCCGAGGCTGGTGGCCTGGCCGGCAGCCTTCACTGCCGGCAGGCATCCGCATTGTATCGCCCGCGGGGTTGCCGACTTGAGCGGCAACCGCGTCAGGCGTGCTGGGGCAGGAGGATGGTGCGCAAGGCCTGGACGTGTTCGGCGGCATCCAGGCCGAGGCTGGTCAGGTAGCCGCCATCGGGCTGGGTGATCAGGCCTTTCTCGTGCAGTCGCATGACGGCGGCCTGGGATCTGGGGTTGGCGGAGTTGTGCACCTTGATGCCTTCCTGGGTGTTGTCCAGGTTGAACAGGGCCAGCAGTTCGAATTCGGCGATGAGTTCGGGGGTGAAGACCATGGTCGCTCCTTGTTCTTGTTGTACCGCAAAGACCGGCGGGGCCGGCCGAAGTTTGGAGTCTACGGAGTGTAGGCGAGGTCAGGCCTGATCTTCGGGCAGGTCCGGCAGTGCCCGCAAGGCCCTTTCGTACCATTCGCCGTCGAAGGGACGGTCGGCGGCGAGCATGGCGTCGATTTCGTGGGCCAGCACCAGGGCCATCAGTTGGAGGATTTCCTCGCGCTCGTAACCCACCAGGGTCAGCTTGTTGAAGGTGGCGCGGGCGGCGGGCGGCTCGTCGGCTTCGATCTGGTTTTCGATGGCCTGGATCAGCGTGGCTTCGGCGAAGGCCTCTTCGCCGTCATCAATGTCGTCGGTCATGGGGTGTCTTCCGGTTGCGATGGCGGGAGTGTGCCATGCCCGATGGCGGCCTGCTTCCGCAGTTCGTCCAGGAAGGCGCGGATTTCCCGGCGCGAACCCAGGCGTATGCGGAGGATGCCCGCCAGTTCCGGATTCTCGTGCTCCACGCGGAAGCGTTCGCGGTAGGTGGCGAAACGGGTCCAGCCCCAGAGGATGATGGAGCGCTCGGGGTCCAGGCTGAGGAGATTGCGGAGCCGCTCGCGGTTGCCGTTCCACAGACGCCGGCGCAGCACCACGCGGCCGAAGCTGCGCAGCACCAGGTTACGCATCACTTCGGCGCGTGGCGGATCGAGCCAGATCTGGGTGTCGGCGCGGGCGAGCACCTGCGGACGCACGGCGCCGTAGCTGCCTTCCACAATCCAGCACTCGCCGGCCAGGGCGTCGACGACACGGCTGCGGAACTCAGTCCTGGGCAGTGGTTGCCAGTCGCGCTGGTGGAAGAGGGCGTCGAGCTCGATGTGGGGCCGGTCGAGCAGGTGGGCCAATTGCCGTGCGAGGGTGGTCTTGCCGGCGCCGGAGCAGCCGACGATGGAAATGCGCTGGCCGGGCGTACCCGGCCAGTCATGCTGCCAGTCCATGGCCTGTGGTTCCTCAGCGAGCGGCGAGCAGGTCCTTGCCGCGCTGGACGGCGGCGCGCACCTGGTTCGGTGCGGTGCCGCCGATGTGGTCGCGGGCGTTGACCGAGCCTTCCAGGGTCAGCACGGCGAAGACGTCGTCATCGATCTGGTCGCTGAACCGGCGCAGCTCGTCGAGGCTCATCTCGGCCAGGTCCTTGCCGCTATCGACGCCGTACTTCACCGCGTGGCCGACGATCTCGTGGCAGTCGCGGAAAGGCAGGCCCTTGCGCACCAGATAGTCGGCCAGGTCGGTGGCGGTGGAGAATCCGCGGCGGGCGGCCTCGCGCATGATCTCGCGCTTGGGCTTGATCGCCGGAACCATGTCGGCGAAGGCGCGCAGGCTGTCGCGCAGGGTGTCGGCGGCGTCGAACAGCGGCTCCTTGTCTTCCTGGTTGTCCTTGTTGTAGGCCAGCGGCTGGCCCTTCATCAGGGTCAGCAGGCCAGTGAGGGCGCCGAACACCCGGCCGGACTTGCCGCGCACCAGCTCGGGCACGTCGGGGTTCTTCTTCTGCGGCATGATCGAGGAGCCGGTGCAGAAGCGGTCGGGCAGGTCGATGAACTGGAACTGTGCGCTGGTCCAGAGCACCAGCTCTTCGGAGAAGCGCGACAGGTGCATCATCGCCAGGGACGCGGCAGCGCAGAATTCGATGGCGAAGTCGCGGTCGGACACGCCATCCAGGGAGTTGCCGCCGACGGCGTCGAAGCCCAGCAACTGGCAGGTGATCTCGCGCTGGATCGGGTAGGTGGTGCCGGCCAGGGCGGCCGAACCCAGCGGCATGCGGTTGACCCGCTTGCGGCAGTCCACCAGGCGCTCATGGTCACGGCTGAGCATTTCGAACCAGGCCAGCAGGTGGTGGCCGAAGGTCACCGGCTGGGCGGTCTGCAGGTGGGTGAAGCCGGGCATGATGGTGTCGGCTTCCGCTTCGGCGAGGCCGAGCAGACCCTGCTGCAGGCGGGTGATTTCGCCGAGGATGGTGTCGATTTCGTCGCGCAGCCACAGGCGGATGTCGGTGGCCACCTGGTCGTTGCGGCTGCGGCCGGTGTGCAGTTTCTTCCCGGTGACGCCGATGCGGTCGGTCAGGCGCGCCTCGATGTTCATGTGCACGTCTTCCAGGTCCACGCGCCAGTCGAAGCTGCCGGCCTCGATCTCGCCCTGGATCTGCTTCAGGCCGTCGATGATGGCATCGCGCTCCGCCTCGCTGAGGACACCGACCTGTGCCAGCATGGTGGCATGGGCGATGGAACCCATGATGTCGTGGCGGTACAGACGCTTGTCGAAGTCTACGGACGCGGTGAAGCGGGCGACGAAGGCGTCGACGGGCTCGCTGAAGCGGCCGCCCCAGGACTGGTTGGTCTTGTCGGTGCTCATGGGTTCACTCGGTGCGGATGGTGAAAGAAAGCCGATGGGCCGGAAAATACCGTCGATAATAACAGTGTTGCCGGAAAAACCGGCGCGGCCTGTCCGGTCGGGGGGTGGGCAGTTTGCCGTGGCCTTCACGGAAGCGTCGCGGGATTGATGGTTAAGTACAGGCTTTTGCCCGGCGACCCCGGCTAGTCGCCTGCCGGGCCATTGGGGATATGTCCGGGATGCCGAAGCGCCTGAAAAAGAAAGCGCGATCCAGTACCGCCAACGACGATTTCTTCCTGCCGGAACTCTGCCTGCCCGAAGCCCTGCTCGGCCTGGTGCTGCTGGCGGAGTTGCTGGTACTGGTGCTGGTGCTGGCCGAGCCCATGCTGCCCAGCTTCAACTGGGTGCGCCTGGCCCTGACCTCCCTTTTCGTGCAATGGATCGTGCTGCTCTCCGCCGCGCTGCTGTGCCAGCTCCGACCGCTCCTGGCGCGCCTGCGCGCAGCGCTGGCGGGAGGGCTCTGCTGCGCCCTGGTGGTGGGCCTGACCCTGGCCGGCACCGCCGTGGCCGACTACTTCGACCTCGGCGGGCCGTTGCCGCGCGATGGTGAGGTCAACCTCTACCTGCGCCATGGCCTGATCAGCCTGATCATGTCGGCCCTGCTGCTGCGCTACTTCTACCTGCAGAGCCAGTGGCGCAAGCAACAGCAGGCCGAGCTCAAGGCGCGCATCGAGTCGCTGCAGGCGCGCATCCGCCCGCACTTTCTGTTCAACAGCCTGAACAGCATCGCCAGCCTGGTGGTGATCGACCCGGACAAGGCCGAGCAGGCGGTGCTCGACCTGTCGGACATCTTCCGTGCCAGCCTGGCCAAGCCCGGAACCCTGGTGGATTGGGGCGAGGAGCTGGAGCTGGCGAAACGATATCTTTCGATCGAGCAATATCGTCTCGGAGAACGGCTACAGTTGGATTGGCAGGTGGATGAAGTACCGGACGATCTGCCCATCCCCCAGTTGACGCTGCAGCCCTTGCTGGAAAATGCCCTGATCCATGGCATCCAGCCGCGCATCGAAGGGGGGCTGGTCCGGATCGAAGCGGATTACCGCGATGGCATGTTCCGGCTCTGCGTGAGCAACCCGTACGAAGAGGTCCAGGGACAGTCGCCATCGCGCGGAACCCAGCAGGCTCTGCGCAATATCGATGCGCGCCTGACGGCACTTTTCGGGCCGCGGGCGAGTCTCAGCGTGGAGCGCCGTGACGGCCGCCACTTCACCTGTCTACGCTATCCTTGTGCGAGACTCACGCAGGAAGCCCGTGCGATATGAATGTCCTGATCGTCGACGATGAACCCCTTGCCCGCGAGCGCCTCAGCCGTCTGGTCGGTGATCTCGAGGGGTACCGTGTCCTGGAGCCTGCCGCCAGCAACGGCGAAGAGGCGCTCACCCTGATCGACAGCCTCAAGCCGGACGTCGTCCTGCTCGACATTCGCATGCCCGGCCTGGACGGGCTGCAGGTCGCCGCCAGGCTTTGCGAGAAGGAGGCGCCGCCGGCGGTGATCTTCTGCACGGCCCATGACGAGTTCGCCCTGGAGGCCTTCCAGGTCAGCGCCGTGGGCTACCTGGTCAAGCCCGTGCGCTCCGAGTCCCTGGCCGAGGCGCTGAAGAAGGCCGAGCGACCCAACCGTGTGCAACTCGCTGCGCTGACCCGTCCTGCCGCGGTCAGCGGGAGCGGTCCCCGAAGTCACATCAGCGCCCGTACCCGGAAAGGCATCGAACTGATCCCGCTGGACCAGGTGATCTTCTTCATCGCCGACCACAAGTACGTGACCCTGCGCCATGAGCATGGCGAAGTGCTGCTGGATGAGCCGTTGAAGGCGCTGGAGGACGAGTTCGGCGACCGTTTCGTGCGTATCCACCGCAATGCGCTGGTGGCCCGCGAGCGTATCGAGCGCCTGCAGCGCACGCCGCTGGGCCACTTCCAGTTGTACCTGAAGGGTCTCAATGGCGACGCCCTGACTGTCAGCCGCCGTCATGTCGCCGGCGTGCGGAAACTGATGAACAACCTCTGACCGGCTGCCGGCGAACGCCTTGGCGACAGCCCGCTGCGTTTCTTCGACAACCCGTGTCGCTCCGCGACAACCGCCCGCGCCCTTGCCGTGCGCGGGCCTGTTATGATTCCGGGCATTACCGTTTCCGGAAGTGATCATGTCCCGCGAGATCCGCATCGCCACCCGCAAGAGTGCCCTGGCCCTGTGGCAGGCCGAATACGTCAAAGCCCGTCTCGAGGAGGCCCATCCCGGTCTCGTGGTCAGCCTGGTGCCCATGGTCAGCAAGGGCGACAAGCTGCTCGATGCGCCATTGGCGAAGATCGGCGGCAAGGGGCTGTTCGTGAAGGAGCTGGAAACCGCCTTGCTGGAAAACGAGGCCGACATCGCCGTGCACTCCATGAAGGACGTGCCCATGGACTTCCCCGAAGGCCTTGGCCTGTACTGCATCTGCGAGCGCGAGGACCCGCGCGACGCCTTCGTCTCCAACCGCTTCGACAGCCTTGACGCCCTGCCTGCCGGCAGCGTGGTGGGGACGTCCAGCCTGCGCCGCCAGGCCCAGTTGCTGGCTCGCCGGCCGGACCTGAAAATCCAGTTCCTGCGCGGCAACGTGAACACTCGCCTGGCCAAGCTGGATGCCGGCGAGTACGACGCCATTATCCTCGCCGCCGCCGGCCTGATCCGCCTCGGTTTCGAGGATCGCATCCGCTCTTCCATCAGCGTAGAGGACAGCCTGCCGGCGGGCGGTCAGGGGGCCGTGGGCATCGAGTGCCGCACTTCCGACCGCGAAATCCATGCCCTGCTGGCCCCCCTTCACCACCCGGCCACCGCCCTGCGCGTCACCGCCGAGCGCGCCCTGAACAAGCGCCTGAACGGCGGCTGCCAGGTGCCCATCGCCTGCTACGCGGTGCTGGAAGGCGAGCAGCTCTGGCTGCGCGGTCTGGTGGGCCAGCCCGATGGCGGCCAACTGCTGCGCGCCGAAGGCCGCGCCGCTGTCGCCGATGCCGAGGCCCTGGGTGTCCGGGTCGCCGATGAGCTGCTGGAACTGGGCGCCGGGGACATCCTCAAGGCCGTCTACGGCGAGGCCGGTCACCCGTGATGGGCTGGCGGTTGCTGCTGACACGCCCCAGCGAGGAGTGCGAGGCCCTGGCCGCGACCCTGGCCGAACAGCAGGTCTTCAGCAGCAGCCTGCCGCTGCTGGCCATCGAACCTCTGGAGGAAACGCCTGAGCAACGCGGCGTCATCCTTGACCTCGACCGCTACTGTGCCGTGGTGGTGGTCAGCAAGCCGGCGGCGCGTCTCGGTCTCGAGTTGCTCGATCGCTACTGGCCGCAGCCGCCGGCGGGGCAGCGCTGGTTCAGCGTTGGCGCCGCCACCGGGGCAGTGCTCGACGCCTACGGCTTGCACGCGGCCTGGCCGGGCAACGGGGATGACAGTGAGGCTCTACTGGCTTTGTCAGCCTTTTCCGATGCGTTGGCGGTTCCCGATCCAAAGGTCCTTATCATGCGCGGTGAGGGTGGCCGAGAATTCCTGGCTGAGCGCTTGCGCGGCCAAGGTGTCGCGGTCGACTATCTGGAACTCTACCGGCGTTGCCTGCCGGAGTATCCGGTGGGCACCCTGTTGCAGCGCGTCGAGTCGGAACACCTGAACGGCCTGGTGATCAGCAGCGGCCAGGGCCTGGAAAACCTCCAGCGCCTGGCTGGCGATGCCTGGTCCGAACTGGCCGGTCTGACCCTGTTCGTACCCAGCCCTCGGGTGGCCGAGCAGGCCGCCCTGGCGGGCGCGAAGAATGTTGTGGATTGCCGTGGCGCCAGCGCCGCGGCCTTGCTGGCGGCGCTCAGGCAGTATCCGGCGCCGGCCCCTTGAAGCGAAGGATGGATACGTGAGCGAAGCAGAATCCCCCAAACCAGAGCAACACACCCTAGCCGCCGAACCCGCCGCTCCGGCGCGCGCCCCGTCTGCGTCGCGGGGCAATGGCCTGGCCCTGTTCGCCCTGTTGCTGGGTGCCGCCGGCATCGCCGTGGGGGGCTGGGGCCTCTGGCAGGTGCGCAGCCTGGAGGCCCGTGATCAGCAGCAGCTCAGCATGGTCGAAGAGGCCCGTGGCCAAACCCGTGCCCTGGCCCAGCGCGAGCAGCAGCTCACCGAACGCCTGGAGGCGCTGCCCACGGCCGCCGAGCTGGATGAGCGCCGCCGTCTGCTGACGGACCTGCAGGGTGATCAACAGCAACTGCGCCAGCGCCTGGAAACCATCCTCGGTGCCAGCCGCAAGGATTGGCGCCTGGCCGAAGCCGAACACCTGCTGCGCCTGGCCTCCCTGCGTCTCTCCGCGCTGCAGGACATCCACAGCGCCACCGCGCTGGTGCAGGCCGCCGATGACATCCTTCGGGAACAGAACGACCCCAGCGCCTATGCCGCCCGTGAACAGTTGGCCAAGAGCCTGGCGGCCCTGCGCGGCACTGCCCAGCCGGACCGCACCGGCCTGTTCCTGCAGCTTGGCGCGTTGCGCGATCAGTCGGCCCAGCTGGATCCGCTGGTCCCGGCCTTCGAAGACAAGGGCGGCGTGCTGCTCGACCTGGCCGCCGATGGCGACGGCGGCAACGCCTGGGCTGAGTGGCTGGAAAGACTCTCGCACTACTTCCGTATCCAGCTGAATGCCGATCAGGACATCAAGCCGCTCCTGGCCGGGCAGCAGCTGTCCCGCGTCCGCCTGGCCCTCTCGCTGGCCCTGGAGCAGGCCCAGTGGGGCGCGCTGCACGGCCAGACCCAGGTCTACCAGCAGTCGCTACGCCAGGCCCGTGAGATCCTGGACAGCCACTTCAATGGCGAGAACCCGGACAGCCGTGCCCTGCTGGCGCGACTCGACGAGCTCGCCGGCCAGCCGGTGGAAGTCCAGACACCTGACCTCGCCTCTGCCCTGAGCGCCCTGCAGGCCTACCTGCAACGCACTCCGGGAGCGGCGGCCGCCGCAGCCGAGGAGCCTGGCACCGCTGATCCGGCCGAGGAGGCCGGCCAATGAAGCGCCTGCTCAAGGTACTGCTGATTCTCCTGGTGATCGGCGCGGCCGCCACCCTGATCGGCATGGCTGTGGCCCAGCACAAGGGCTATGTGCTGGTGGCCTACAAGGGCTTCCGCTACGAGTCCACGCTCTGGGCGACCCTGGCCCTGCTGGCGGTGCTCTGGCTGTTGTTCGTCGTGCTGCGCTACCTGTTGCGGCTGGCGGTGGTTTCCGGTGGCGTGGTCAATCCCTGGTCGCGGCGCAATGCTCGGCGCCGGGCGCGACTGGCGTCCGAGCAGGGCCTGCTGGACCTCGCCGAAGGTCGCTGGGCCCGTGCCCTGCGCCATCTGAAGCGTGCCGCCGAGGCGGACCCACAGCCACTGATCTACTACCTCGGTGCAGCCCGCGCCGCGCAGAAGATCGGCCAGACCGACGAAGCCGAGCAGCTGCTGGAGCGGGCCCTGGAACGCCAGCCGCAGGCCGAGCTGGCCATCGCGCTGGCCCACGCCGAACTCCAACTGGACCGTGGCGATGCGACGGCCGCGCTCGACACCCTCAAGGCCGTGCATGAGCGTCATCCGCGCCATCACCAGGTACTGCGCCAACTGCTGCACCTGCATGAAGTGCGTGGTGACTGGTCCTCCCTGGTCGGGCTGCTACCCACTCTGCGCAAGGAAAAGGCGCTGTCGGATAGCCAACTGGTGGAGCTGGAGTTGCGCGTCTGGAGCGCCCGCCTGCACCAGGCTGGCGAAGAAGGCCTGAACCAGGGCGAAACCGCACTGCAGCCCCTGACCCGTGCCTGGCAGCAACTTTCCTCCGCCCAGCGCAACGAACCGCGTCTGGTGTTGGCGTTCGCCGAACAACTGCGCCGCCTGGGCGCCGAGGAAGAAGCCGAGGAGGCTGTGCGCGGTGCCATCAAGCGCGGCCATGACGATGCCCTGGTGCGCCTCTATGGCCTGCTGCGTGGCCGCGACCCGGCCCGCCAGTTGCAAACGGCCGAAGGGTGGCTCAAGGAGCATCCCAGCGATGCCACATTGCTGCTCACCCTGGGCCGCCTGTGCCTGCGCAATCGCCTCTGGGGCAAGGCGCGCGAGTACTTCGACAGCAGCCTGAGCTTCCGTCGCGACCCCGAAACCTGCGCCGAGCTGGCCCGCCTGCTGGCGCAGTTGGGCGAAGTGGAGCGCAGCAACCAGTTGTTCCAGGAAGGCCTCGGCCTGCTCGACCAGCGCCTGCCGGCCTTGCCGCTGCCGACGGAGAGAATCGCCTGATGCGAAGAAGGCCCGGGAACCCCCCGGGCCTTCTTCATGGCTGGCTGGTTGGACCATCCCCCACGTAGTCGATGCGGTAGATGGCCCCGGCGCGGTCGTCGCTGACCAGCAGGGCGCCGTCCGGTGTCACCAGTACGTCTGCCGGGCGTCCCCAGACCGTGCCATCCCGCAGCCAGCCCTCGGCGAACACGCTCTGGCGTTTCAGGCTGCCGTCTTCGTTCAACTCGACGCGCTTGATGCGGTAGCCGATCTTCTCGCTGCGGTTCCAGGAACCGTGCTCGGCAATGAACAGGTTGTTCCGGTAATCCGCCGGGAACTGCCGGCCGCTATAGAAGCGCAGGCCCAGGGGCGCCACGTGGGGGCCCAGCTTGGCCACCGGTGCGATGAAGTCGCTGCAGGGGCGCCCGGAATACCGGGGGTCGGCCACGTCGCCCGCGTGACAGTAGGGGAAGCCGAAATGCTGGCCGGCCCGCTCCAGGCGGTTGAGCTCGCAGTCCGGTACATCGTCGCCCATCAGGTCGCGGCCGTTGTCGCTGAACCAGAGTTCGCCAGTCTGCGGATGCCAGTCGAAGCCGACGGTGTTGCGCACACCGCGCGCCACCAGTTCCAGGCCGCTGCCATCGGCGTTCATGCGGTGGATGGCGGCATAGAGGTCAGGGTCCTCGTCGCAGACATTGCAGGGGGCGCCAATGGGAACGTAGAGCTTGCCGTCGGGACCGAAGGCGATGAATTTCCAGCCGTGGTGGGTCTCGGTCGGCAGCTTGTCATAAACCACCTCGGGCTCGGGTGGGGAATCGAGGTGAGACTCTATGTCGCGCAGGCGCAGGATTCGGCTGACCGCCGAGACATAAAGGTCACCTCCCTTGTAGGCGACGCCAACAGGCAGCTGTAGGCCGCTGGCGATGGTGCGGACCTTGCCGCTGGTGGGGTCCAGCGCATACACCTTTCCCGCCGAGTTGCTGCCGACGAACAGGGTGCCGCGTTCACCCCAGGCCATTTCCCGGGCGTTGGGCACGCGGTCGCTCACCAGCGTGATGCGAAAGCCCTCGGGCAGGCTGATGCGCTCCAGGGGCAACGTGGCATCGGCCAGTCCGGGAAGGAGGAGCAGGGTAAGCATGAGCAGCCGATGCATGGCAGCGTTCTCCGGATAGGCAACCTCTTCCAGCCTAGACGGTCGCCTTGAAAGGCCGAGGTGCTTTCCACTACCGTAACGCCCTTTCCGATAACCCAACGGAGCCGCCATGTCCCTGGCAAGCCCGCGTTCGCTGTTTCTGTTCGCCTTCCTCGGTTGCGTCGCCGTCATGGGCGGCGCGTTGTATCTCGAGCACATCCTGGGTCTCGAACCTTGCCCGCTGTGCATCGTCCAGCGGGTGTTCATCGTCGCCTTCGGCATCATCTGCCTGATCGCCGCGCTGCATGGCCCCGAGCGTACCGGCCGTCGTGTCTACGCGGTGCTGGCACTGCTGTTCTCCGGCGCCGGCGGTGCTGCCGCCGGCCGCCAGATCTGGCTGCAGAGCGTGCCGGCCGATCAGTTGCCCGCCTGCCTGCCGAGCTTCGACTACATGATCGAGGCGTGGCCGTTCCTGGATATCCTCAAGACCATGCTCCACGGCACCGCCGATTGCGCGGCAGTGACCTGGACACTGTTCGGCATGAGCATCCCGGAGTGGAGCCTGCTGGCCTTCGCCGGTTGTATCGCGTTCTCCCTCTTCCAACTGCTGCGCCGCGCCTGATCGAAGGGTGTGCGGCGTGTCCGTGCACCCTTCGCCCTCCCGTTTCCCGCCTGTTTCCGCTGCGCCGGTCTGTCACGCAGGCCGCAAGGAATCCCCCAGGCGGGCCGCGGCCTGTCGATTAAACGCTCGTATGAATTTTTTCCTGGCAGCGCCTTGATGGCACGACCCCGGCGGGCATAATCTGGCCCGCACGCGCCGCCGGAATATTGCCGTTTTGGCGGCGCCTTCCCAGGATCTTGCACCGGTCGACAAAAAACCGTCTCGGAGCGGACGTATAACGGCATTACCGAATTAGGGAAGTGAGGTCGTCACCATGCTCGAAAGTTGCCAGAACGCTCAGGAACGTTGGGGTGGCGTGCACCAGCTGATCGACCGCTGGTTGCAGGAGCGCCATGAGCTGGTTCGCGTGTACAGCTCGCTGAGCAACAAGCCCCAGGCACCCAGCGCCAATGCAGAAGGGCTGCAAAGGTTTTGTGAGGTTCTGCTGGACTACGTTTCCGCAGGACACTTCGAGGTCTACGAGCAACTGCTCAACGAGGCGAAAGCTTTCGGCGATCAACGTGGTCTCGACCTCGCCAAGCAAATCTATCCGCGCATCGAAGCCATCACCGAGGTCGCCCTGGCCTTCAACGACCGTTGCGACAATGGCGATTGCCGTGACATCTGCCTGACCACCGAACTGAAGAATCTCGGGCAGTTGCTCCACGAACGCTTCGAGCTGGAAGACTGCCTGATCGAAGTGCTGCACAACGCCCACCAGGGCCAGGCTTCGCAACCAGCCTGATCGTTTTCTGCCGGTACTGGGATCGTGGGAGCAAGCATGCGACCTTCCCTGATTCCAGAGCCTCCCTGGCGTTGCCCAGCTACCGGTTCGGAGAAGGCTGTTCGGCCTCCCTATTCCAGGTTCGGATCACGCCGCGAACCCCCCGGACCGGCAATCAGTCGCAAGGCCTGGGCGGGCGGAATTGCGCGGCCTCTGGCGACTCGCGAAACAGGCGACTAGTATGGGCCAAATAACGCCCGCCAGGAGGCATACCATGTCGGCCAAGAAGAAGCCCGTAAGCACCCCGCTGCACCTGCTGCAACAGCTGTCCCACAGCCTGCTCGAACACCTCGAAAAAGCCTGCGCTCAAGCCGCGGTCGACGCTGAAAAACTACTGACCAAGCTGGAGAAGCAACGCGGCAAGGCCCAGGAAAAGCTCCACGCCGCCCGCACCAAGCTGCAAGACGCAGCCAAGGCCGGCAAGGCCAAGGCGCAGGCCAAGGCCAAGTCCAGCATCGACGACCTCGAAGCCCTGCTGGATACCCTGAAAGATCGCCAGGCCGAAACCCGCACCTATATCGCCCAGCTCAAGCGTGATTCCCAGGAGAGCCTGAAGCTCGCCCAGGGTGTCGGCAAAGTACGTGAAGCCGCCAGCAAGGCGCTCAGCATCCGCGAGGCCAAACCCGCCGCAGCCGCTAAGCCGGCGGCTAAACCGGTCGCCAGGACCGCCGCGAAGCCGGCAGCAAGAACCGCTGCCGCCAAGCCCGCTGCGAAGCCGACCGCCAAGCCTGCCGCGAAAGTTGCTGCGAAACCGGTTGCCAAACCCGCGGCTAAGCCGGCTGCCAAGCCTACCGCCAAACCGGCCGTGAAAGCTGCCGCGAAGCCTGTTGCGAAACCGACCGTGAAAGCTGCCGCGAAGCCTGTTGCGAAACCGGCCGTGAAGGCTGCCGCGAAGCCTGTTGCGAAACCGGCCGTGAAGACTGCCGCCAAACCCGCCGCGAAAACTGCAGCGGCCAAGCCGGCCGCCAAACCCGCTGCTAAGCCTGCTGCCGCCAAGCCTGCCGCGAAGACCGCTGCTGCCAAACCCGCTGCGAAGCCCGCTGCCAAGCCGGCTGCGAAACCTGCCGCCAAGCCTGCTACGGCCGCCGCTGCGAAGCCCGCCGCCAAGCCCGCCGCGAAGAAACCCGCCGCCAAACCGGCAGTGAAGAGAGCCGTTCCGGCCAAGCCGGCCGCGAAGCCTGCCACTGCGAAACCGGCTGCTCCGGCACCCGCCGCCAAGCCGGCCGTAACCGCGCCGACCGCCCCGGCTGTTCCGGCAGCCACTCCGGTGGCCAGCGTCGCGCCTGCCAGCAGCAACGGCGCCGCGCCGACTTCGCCGTCGAACTAAAGTGCCAGGGCCGCGATGCGCAGTTGATCCAGCGCATCGCGGTCCAGGCTCTCCCGCAGCGGGGCACAGCCCAGCAGCCATGCCTCGACCTGTTCCAGCCCTCCTGCATCCCAGCCGTCGGCAGTGACTTCCAGTCGCGCCAGCAGCTTGCGTTCCGCTTCCAGTTCCAGCGCCTTGATCTGCTCCCGCAGCCCTGCCAGCGCTGGATCATCCCGGGCCTGCGCGCTCCAGTTTCTGCGCAGCGCACGCAAGGGTTCCACCACCTCGGTCTGCCAGGGTTCGCAAACGCGCTTCAGGGTGTCCAGGCGCGCTGCGTCGACGGTCATGCCGCGTCGTCCCAGCCAGCAGGCAGTGAGCAGCAGGCACACATCGGCGCCCTGGTCCTGGAGGCGCAGGCAGGCCTGCTCGACGCCGGGTTCGGCATAGAGGCGCAGGGCAAAGGTCCACAGGTCTGAAGGCATGGTGCTCCCCGGGCGACGGCGCAGCGAAGCTGATAAACTCCGCCGCCATCATGATCCGACTGCAAAATCTCACTCTACAGCGTGGTCCCCAGCGCCTGCTAGAAGGCGCCGAGCTGACCCTGCACGCCGGCCAGAAGGTCGGCCTCATCGGTGCCAACGGCGCCGGCAAATCCAGTCTGTTCGCCCTGCTGCGTGGCGAGCTGGGGCCGGATGCCGGCGACTGCCAGCTGCCCGCTGACTGGCGTATCGCGCACATGCGTCAGGAGGTGGACAACCTTGAGCGCCTGGCGGTGGACTACGTGCTCGATGGCGACCAGCACCTGCGCCAGGTGCAGCGCGACCTCGCCGCCGCCGAGGCGGGTCACGACGGCAGCGCCATCGCCCGCCTGCACATCGAGCTCGACAGCGCCGACGGCTACACGGCCGATGCGCGTGCGCGCAAGCTGCTGGCCGGCCTGGGCTTCACCGCCGAGCAGATGGACCGTCGTGTCGGCGACTTCTCCGGCGGTTGGCGCATGCGCCTCAACCTCGCCCAGGCGTTGATGTGCCCATCCGAGCTGTTGCTGCTGGACGAGCCCACCAACCACCTCGACCTCGACGCTATCCTCTGGCTGGAGGAGTGGCTCAAGGGCTACCCTGGAACCCTGCTGCTGATCTCCCACGACCGCGACTTCCTCGATGCAGTGGTGGACCACGTGGCGCATCTGGAGCAGCGCAAGCTGACCCTCTATCGCGGCGGCTATTCGGCCTTCGAACGCACCCGCGCCGAGCGCCTCGCGCAGCAGCAGCAGGCCTACGAGAAGCAGCAGGCGCAGCGGGCGCACATGGAAAGCTTCATCGCCCGTTTCAAGGCCAAGGCCACCAAGGCGCGCCAGGCACAGAGCCGGATCAAGGCCCTGGAGCGCCTGGAAGAGCTGGCGCCTGCCCATGTGGATTCGCCGTTCGACTTCAGCTTCCGCGAGGCCGACAAGATTTCCAGCCCGTTGCTGGATCTGTCCGAAGGCCGCCTCGGCTATGGCGACAAGGCCGTGTTGCAGCAGGTCAAGCTGCAACTGGCGCCGGGTGCCCGCATCGGCCTGCTGGGTCCTAATGGCGCCGGCAAGTCCACGCTGATCAAGACCCTTTCCGGCGACCTCGACCCCCTCGGCGGTCGCCTCGCCCGTGGCGAGAACCTGGCCATCGGCTACTTCGCCCAGCACCAGTTGGATGCCCTCGATCCGAAGGCCAGCCCGTTGCTGCACCTGCAGCGCATCGCGCCGAGCGAACGCGAGCAGACCCTGCGCGACTTCCTCGGCGGCTTCGATTTCCGGGGGGATCGTTGCGACGAGGCGGTGGCCAATTTCTCCGGTGGCGAGAAAGCGCGGCTGGCCCTGGCCCTGATCGCCTGGCAGAAGCCCAACCTGCTGCTGCTGGACGAGCCGACCAACCACCTCGACCTGGAAATGCGCCTGGCGTTGACCATGGCCCTGCAGGACTTCGCCGGCGCCGTGCTGGTGGTGTCCCACGATCGGCACCTGCTCAAGAGCACCACGGACGAGTTCCTGCTGGTGGCCGACGGCCGCGTCCAGGGTTTCGATGGCGACCTCGACGACTATGCGCGTTGGCTGGTGGACTACCGTGCGCGCCAGGCGCCCGTGGCCAGCGCGCCGGTGAACCCGGACAAGACCGACAAGCGTGCCCAGCGCCAGGCCGCCGCCGCCCTGCGCCAGCAACTGGCGCCGCACAAGCGGGAAGCCGAGAAGCTGGAGAAAGACCTCGGCAAGCTGCATGAGCAACTGGCCGGCGTCGAGGCGCGCCTGGGCGATTCTGCTCTCTACGAGGCGGCGCGCAAGGATGAACTGCGCGATCTGCTGGCCGAACAGGCGCGCCTGAAAGGCCGCGAGGCCGAACTGGAAGAGGCCTGGCTCCTGGCCCTGGAAGCCCTGGAGGCGTTGCAGCGGCAGTTGGAGGCCGCGGACTGATGGATGACCTGCAACTGCTCACCGCCTGGAGCGAACCGCTGCTCCGCGCCGCCCAGGTGCTGCTCGTCATCCTGCTGGCCTGGCTGGTGCAGCGCATCGTCACCCGTGGCATCAGTCGTCTCGGCGAGCGTTATCCACAGCTTCCAAAGGAGCTGCTGCTGCCGCTGCGTGGCCTGATGCGCTGGATGATCCTTGGCAGCGCCTTCATGTTGGTACTGGAGCGCTTCGGTGTGTCGGCGGAAGTCCTCTGGGCCGCCCTGACCGGCTTCACCGCCGTTGCCGCGGTGGCCTTCTTCGCCATCTGGAGCGTGCTGTCCAACATGTTCTGCGCGGTGCTGATCTTCTCCCTTGGCCCCTTCCGCATGGGCGACAAGGTGGAGGTGGTGGAGAGCGCCGACAAGCAGGGGGTGAAGGGGCGAGTGATCGCCATCAACCTGTTCTACACCACCCTCGAAGATGTCAGCGAAGAGAACCAGGGCGCGTTGGTGCAAGTGCCCAACAGCCTGTTCTTCCAGAAAGCGGTGCGCCGCTGGCGCTGACGGTACTGGGCAGCGGTCGGACGAAGGGGTAGGCTCTGCGGCCTGCCCCTTTTTTGGTTTCCGAGGTACATGCCGTGGCACTTCAGACCTGGCTCGCTTTTCTGGTCGCCTGTTGGGTGATCAGCCTGTCACCGGGTGCCGGTGCCATCGCTTCCATGTCGTCCGGCCTGCAGTACGGCTTCCTGCGTGGTTACTGGAACGCCCTGGGGTTGCAGATCGGCCTGGCCCTGCAGATCGCCATCGTCGCCGCTGGCGTCGGCGCCATCCTCGCCACCTCCGCCCTGGCATTCTCCCTGATCAAGTGGTTCGGGGTGGTGTACCTGGTCTACCTCGCGGTCAGGCAATGGAAGGCGTTGCCCAGCGACATGGCCAGCGATTCCGCCGAGCGTCCCATCGGCCGGCCGCTCACCCTGGTCCTGCGCGGCTTCCTGGTGAACTTCAGCAATCCCAAGGCGATCGTCTTCATGCTCGCGGTGCTGCCGCAGTTCATCGATCCCCACGCGCCGCTGGTGGAGCAGTATCTGGTGATGGGCGCGACCATGATCACCGTCGACCTGATCGTCATGGCCGGCTACACCGGCCTCGCCGCCCGTGTCCTGCGCCTGCTGCGCACGCCGCGCCAGCAGCGGGTGATGAACCGCAGCTTTGCCGCGCTGTTCGTCGGGGCGGCGGCGCTGCTGGCCACGGTGCGCCGCGCGCCGGTGTAGTGCCCATCCATGCGAAAGGCGGCTCCGGGCCGCCTTTTTTCGTTGCAGTGCGGCGGTTGGCTACGTGCGGCAAGCTGACGCAGGGTAAGTGAACGACCGGGGTTGAGCTGGATCGTTAGGGGGGTAACAATTCTGTCCCCCATTCTCATTTGAGATTGACTCATGTTCCCCATTCCGAGATTGCTCAGCTGGCTCCTGATGCCGCTGATGGCGTTCTGCAGCTTCAGCCTGCTGGCCGACCCCGCCGATGGCGCCGCCCAGGCGCTGCATCTGCTCAGTTACATCGGGGCCGACTACCCCGCCACCGTGGTCGACGGCAAGGTCATCGATGCCGGCGAATACCGCGAACAGATCGAATTCCTCGGTGTGCTACAGGGCCTGATCGTCGCCCTGCCGGCGCGCGATGGCCGCAAGGACCTGGAGCAGGGCGTCGCCAGCCTGCAGCAGGCCGTCGAAAGCAAGCAGGACGGCGCCGCCGTGGCTCGCCAGGCCCGCCAGTTGGCCACCCGGCTGGCGGCGACCTACGAGGTCAGCCAGGCGCCGCTCATCACCCCCGACCCCGCACGCGGTGCGCCGCTCTATGCCCAGCATTGCAGCGTTTGCCACGGCGATGCCGGCGCCGGTGACGGCCCGGCGGGCATGGGCCTGGAGCCGCCGCCGGCGAACCTCCGCGAACGGGCGCGTATGGACCGGATGAGCCTCTACGACCTCTACAACACCGTCGGTCTGGGCGTCGAAGGCACCGATATGCCAGCCTTCGCCGACCAGCTGGACGACCGCCAGCGCTGGGACCTGGCCAGCTACATCGCCGGGTTCAGTGCCGACGCGGCGGTGAAGGGCGAGGCGATCCCATTGGGTGAGCTGGCCGGCCGCACCCCGGAAGAGGTCGGCGCCAGCCAGGGCGCCGCCGCCCAGGCACGGTTCCGTGCCCAGCGCGCCCAGCCGCCGTTGCAGCAGCGCGGGCCGAAGGAGCTGATCGGCCACACCCGTGCCACCCTGGAGCAGAGCCTGAAGGCGTACCGCGAGGGTGATGCGGACCAGGCCTATGACCTCTCGGTAGCCGCCTACCTGGAAGGCTTCGAGCTGGTGGAAAGCTCCCTCGACAACCTCGACGCGGTACAGCGCAAGACCACGGAGCGTGCGTTGATGGCCTACCGGCAAGCCCTGCAGGACCGCCAGTCCCTGGGGCAAGCGGCACAGTTGCTGGAGCGGGCCAAGGCCGAGCTGGACAAGTCCGCCGACCTGCTGGGTAGCGACGGTCTGAGCGGTTCCCTGAGCTTCATCTCCAGCCTGCTGATTCTCCTGCGGGAAGGCCTGGAAGCCATCCTGGTGCTGGCGGCGATCCTCGCCTTCCTGCGCAAGACCGGCCAGGAGCATGCCGTGCGCAGCGTCCACGTCGGCTGGGGCCTGGCCATAGTCGCCGGTTTCGCCACCTGGGCCGTGGCGGCCTTCCTGATCGATGTCGGCGGCGCCCAGCGCGAGCTGATGGAGGGCTTCACCGCGCTGTTCGCCTGCGTCATGGTGCTCTGGCTCGGCGTATGGATGCATGACCGTCGCCATGCGGCCGCCTGGCAGCGCCACATCAAGGAGCACCTGCTGAGCAACAGTGGCCGTTTCGGTTTCGCCACCCTGGCGTTCTTCTCGGTGTACCGCGAACTGTTCGAAGTCATCCTGTTCTACGAAACCCTTTGGCTACAGGCCGGCGCTGCCGGTCACAGCATGGTCGTCGCCGGCGCGGTGGCCGCCCTGGTGCTGCTGGTGGGCCTGGCTTGGATCATCCTGCGCGGCTCGGCCAGGTTGCCGCTGGGCACCTTCTTCAGCGCCAACGCTATTCTTCTCTGTGCCTTGTCGGTGGTCTTCGCCGGCCATGGCGTGGCGGCGTTGCAGGAAGCCGGAGTGCTGGGCACCCGTCCAGTGCCGTTCTTCGAGTTCGACTGGCTGGGTATCCGCCCCGATGCCTACACCCTGTCGGCCCAGGGGCTCGCCCTGCTGGCCATCGCCGCGCTCTACAGTCGCAGCTGGTTGCGGGAACGCCGCGCGGTACAGGCCTGAGTTGGGGGCGAGGGGTGTAAACTCCTCGCCCTTTTTCTTATCCGGAAGGAAATGCCATGCGCGTCTGGATCGATGCCGATGCCTGCCCACGGGCGGCCAAGGATCAGGTGATCAAGTTCGCCCTGAAGCGCAAATTCGAGGTGGTGCTGGTAGCCGGGCAGAGCCAGGTCAAGCCGGCCTTCGCTTGTGTACGCCTGGTGGTGGTGCCCAGCGGCCCGGACGCGGCCGACGACTATCTGGTGGAGAACGCCGTACCTGGCGAGCTGGTGATTTGCAGCGATGTGCCGCTGGCCGACCGCCTGGTGAAAAAGGGCGTGGCGGCGCTGGACCCGCGGGGCCGCGAATTCGACGAGCGCAACATGGGCGAACGCCTGGCGGTGCGCAATCTGTTTACCGACCTGCGCGACCAGGGGCAGATGGGGGGTGGCCAGGCCGCCTATGGCGAGAAGGATCGCCAGGCATTCGCCAACTCCCTGGACCGGCTGCTGACGAAGCTGAGCCGGAGCTGATCGCTGGCTGCGGTCACCAACCTGCATCCCGCAGGTTGGCGCCGCGCGCCGCGAGGCCCGACGACGCTCATCTGATCATGTGAGCGCTGGTCTTCGCAGGCTCAGTGCCAGCCCTCAGGCGGGGTTGCCCGTCCGGGTCCACTCAGCCGCACAGGTAGGTGCCGGTGCCCACCGCCACCAGGGTGCCGTCGTCGGCATGCAGTTCCGAGCGCACCACCGCCACCTTGTTGCCCGAACGCAGCAGCACGGCGGTGGCGGTGAAGTGCCGGCCGCGGCCTGGGCGTAGGTAGTCGATGCGCAGGTCGATGGTGCCGAGCTTGGACAGCCGCGCCATGCGCTCGGCCGTGGACAGGTGCTGGTGCCGCTCGAAGGCGCCGATCAGCGCCATGGCGCCGCCCACCACGTCCAGCAGGCTGGAGATCACACCGCCGTGGAGGATGCCCTGCACGAAATTGCCGATCAGCTCGTCCTTCATCGGCAGGTGCATCAGCACTTTCTCAGTGCTCATCTCGCCGAGCTGGATGCCCAGCATGCGGTTGAAGGGGATGCGTTCGAAGAAGCCGGCGACGGCCTCCCGCAGTTCAGGGGTGAGGACGAAATCGGTCTGGGTCATGGCGCCTCCTGGATGCATCGATGGCTCGACGCTGCCGCATGCTGGACCGGGTGCCAAGTGGGGCGGCCGGAGAGGCGGGCGGATTGGCCGGATTGGCACAGGGCGGGCGGCCTGTGTCGCCCGCACGGGCGCGTCAGTGCGCCAGTTCCAGTACCCGGTCCACCAGTTTGTTGATGCCGGAGGCGGCTTCGCTGATGGATTGCGCCAGCATGTAGGCCGGGGTGGTCACCAGCTTGCGCTTCCCGTCTTCGACGATTTCGCCGACCTCGCACTCCACGTGCTGGGCGCCCATCTCGCCCAGGGCGGCGGCGGTGCCCGCGTCGTTGCCGATGGTGCAGGTCACGCCTTCGCCGTAGATCTTCGCCGCCAGGGCCGGGGAGATGCAGATCAGGCCCACCGGCTTGCCGGCCCCGGCAAAACCGCGCGCGGCGGCGAGCACGTCGGGCTGCACGCTGCAGTTGGCGCCACTGAGGGCAAAGTCGGAAAGGTTCTTCGCGGCGCCGAATCCACCGGGGACGATCAGGGCATCGAATTCGGCGGCGTCCAGTTCGCTCACGTCGCGGATCTCGCCACGGGCGATGCGCGCCGACTCCACCAGCACGTTGCGGCTTTCCGGCATTTCCTCGCCGGTGGTGTGGTCGATCACATGGTGCTGTGCAATGTTCGGGGCGAAGCATTGGACCTTCGCGCCGCGCTGGTCCAGGCGTAGCAGGGTGATGACGCTCTCGTGGATTTCCGCGCCGTCGTAAACGCCACAGCCGGACAGGATCACGGCAACTTTCTTGGTCATGGACATCTCCAGGTCAATGGACCGGTGCGAGGTTGTCGCGCAGGAACGCCAGGGCGCGTCGCTGGGCATCCTCGGCCAGGTCGGGTTGGTAGGTATTCAGGTCGCTGCGCTGGTCGAAGACGTGGTCGGCGTTTCCGTATTGCACCAGTTCCAGGCGCTGGCCACCCAGGCTGCCGAGGGCCGAGACGCATTGGCGGTGGTCGGTGATGTGATCCTGGCCGCCGAGAAACATCAGCACCGGTGTGTCGTGGCCGAGGCCGTCGCGCAGGTGGGCGGGGAAGCCGCAGTAGGGGTAGTAGGCGATCACCCCGCGCACGCCGGCCAGCGCGCCCTTGCCGGTGGCCGGAAAGCCATGGCCGGCGGCGCCGTCGTAGGACAGCGCGTCGAGTATCGTCCAGCCGCCGTGGGAGTAGCCGAGCAGGGCCAGGCGGCTGCCATCGATGGCAGGAACCTTCCGCGCCAGGGCCAGGGCGGCATAGACGTCGATGGCGCGCTCGTTGCCCCACAGGCGCTTGCCGTCGCATACCGGGCGCCAGTCCTCGATGCCGCGCGCGGCATGGCTGTCGACGAACAGCGCTGCGTAGCCGGCGGACAGCAGCCAGCTCTTCACATTGCGTACGAACAGCGGACTCTGGCCGCTGCAGCCGTGGAACACCAGCACGGTGGGGAAGGGGCCGGCGCCTTCCGGCGTGAACAGGCTGAGGTGGGGCGCCAGGCGCTGCTCCGCCGCGGGCAGGTCGGAGATCGCCGGCGGCAGCAGGGCGTCGCGATAGGGGTAGAGTCCGAGCAGGGCGGCGCAAGCCAGCAGGAGCAGGGCGATCAGGGCGGGTTTCAGGAGTGTGCGCATGCTGTCGTCATATGCCGCTTGGGATGGCACGCCGTGCCGGGAAGCCGGGCCGGCTGCAGGAGTAGCATCCGGGTACTGACGAGCAATCCTAGCAGGCCGGGGAATCGGGCCGCGAGCACCGCGCCATCCCGCTCGCTGCCCGTCGGCCACCGGACAGGAACGACCACAAGGCTCCCCATGAACTACGTCCTCTTTGCAGTGCCCTTCTTCTTCCTGCTGATCGGCATCGAGCTGATCGCCGACCGTTGGCGCGGGATGAGCAGCTACCGCACCGCCGATGCCCTGAACAGCCTGAGCGCCGGGGTGCTGTCCACCACCAGCGGCCTGCTGACCAAGGCGGTGGGGCTGCTGACCTACACCCTCGCCTGGCAGCACCTGGCGCTGCTCGAGCTGTCGGCGTCGAGCCTCTGGGTGTGGTTGGCGGCCTTCGTCTTCTATGACGTCTGCTACTACTGGAACCACCGTCTGGGCCACGAGCGCAACGTACTCTGGGCGGCCCATTCGGTGCACCATCAGAGCGAGGAGTACAACCTCTCCACCGCCCTGCGCCAGACCAGCACCGGCTTTCTCTTCGGCTGGATCTTCTACCTGCCGATGGCGGTGGCCGGCGTGCCGCCCCTGGTGTTCTTCAGCGTCGGCGCGATGAACCTGCTGTACCAGTTCTGGGTCCATACCCGCCACGTGCCCAAGCTGGGCTGGTTCGAATGGGTCTTCATCACGCCGTCGAACCATCGCGTTCACCATGCGCAGAATCCGGTGTACATGGATCGCAATTACGGCGGTGTGTTCATCCTCTGGGATCGCCTGTTCGGCTCATTCCAGGAGGAGTTGGACGAGGAGCCGGTGATCTTCGGCGTGACCACCCCGCTGGCCAGCTGGAACCCGCTCTGGGCCAACCTGCAGTTCTATGTGCAGCTCTGGCGCGATGCGGTGCGTGCCGAGTCCTGGTGGGACAAGCTGCGCATCTGGTTCATGCGCACCGGCTGGCGTCCAGCGGATGTGGCCGCGCGTTATCCACAGGCCAAGCCGGACCTGTCGCGCTTCGTCAAGTTCGAGGTGCCGCTGGGCCGGGCGCAGACGTGGTACGCCGGGGTGCAGTTCGCCGGCTACGTTGTGGCGGGAACCTGGCTGCTGGGAACTGGCGAGCAGGCCTCGCTGGTGAGCCTCTGTCTGGCCTGGGGCTGGATGGCCTTTGGTCTCTACGCGATCGGCGCTTGGCTGGAAAACCGCCCCTGGGCGCGCGCCCTGGAGCTGGCGCGACTGGTACTGAACTGGCCGGCGTTCTGGGCGCTGGCGGCGCAGGGCTTGCTGCCGATGGATGCGCTGGGTTGGGGGCTGCTGGCGCTCTACAGCCTGGTCAGCGGGATGGCGCTGCTCGGCCTGCCACGTCGCGAGACTGCCTTAGCTCTCCGTTGAGCCGTTCCTGGCGTTTCTGCCATTGCGCAGGCGGCGTCTCAGCCAGAGGATGCCGCCGATCACCAGCAGGCCGCCGAGGACCATCAGTTCGTAGCGTTTGAGGTTGCCCAGCATGCCTTCGAGCACTGCGCCGAAGTGGTAGGCGGCGAAGCCCAGCGCCAGGGCCCAGACGATGGCGCCGATGCCGTTGAGGAACAGGTAGCGCAGCGGCGGGTAGCCGGACAGGCCGATGGCCACCGGCATCACGGTGCGCAGGCCATAGACGAAGCGGAAGCTCAGCACCCAGGTGTCCGGATGGCGGCGGATGTGGTCCAGGGCCCTGTCGCCCATGGCCTGCCAGCGTGGCTTGCGGGAGAGGATCTGGCGGCCCTTGTGGCGGCCCAGGTAGTACCAGAGCTGGTCGCCGGCATAGCTGCCGCAGAACGCCGTGGCCACCACTGCGTTGATGTCCATGTAGCCCCGGAAGGCGAGGAATCCGGCCAGGACCAGGATCGTCTCACCCTCGAAGAAGGTGCCGAGGAAGAGGGCGAAGTAGCCGAAATCCTGGAGAAATTGTTGCAGCATGGTCGGGGTGCGCAGCGAAAGGAACGCGCAGCCTAACCGGGATGGCGTTCCGGGGAAAGCTCGGCCCGCGCACCGCCGGCCGACGCGACCACGGGTCGCTGTCGCGCGTTGTTACCATTCGGTCATAATCGGCCCTTATATTTGTCACACTGCGTCCGTACCGGGCCCTGGAGTCTGCTGTGAGCCTTACCCCCGCCAACCGCCTGTTCCCCGCAACTCGCCTGCGCCGCAACCGCCGTGACGATTTCTCCCGCCGCCTGGTGCGCGAGAACGTCCTGACCGTCAACGACCTGATCCTCCCGGTGTTCGTGCTGGATGGCGAGAACCGCCGTGAAGCCGTGCCCTCCATGCCGGGCGTCGAGCGCTTGTCCATCGACCTGCTGCTCAAGGAGGCGGAGGCCTGGGTCGCGCTGGGCATCCCGGCACTGGCGCTGTTCCCGGTGACGCCGCTGGAGAAGAAGTCACTCGACGGCGCCGAGGCGTGGAACCCGGACGGTATTGCCCAGCGCGCCATCCGCGCGCTACGTGACCGTTTCCCGGAACTGGGGGTGATCAGCGACGTGGCCCTGGATCCCTTCACCACCCATGGCCAGGACGGCATCCTCGACGAGAACGGCTACGTGCAGAACGACGTGACCGTCGATGCGCTGGTCAAGCAGGCCCTGTCCCACGCCGAAGCCGGCGCCCAGGTGGTGGCCCCGTCGGACATGATGGATGGCCGTATCCAGGCCATTCGCGAAGCCCTGGAACTGGCCGACTTCCCCAACGTACGCATCATGGCCTACTCGGCCAAGTACGCCAGCGCCTACTACGGTCCCTTCCGTGACGCGGTCGGCTCCGCCGCCAACCTCGGCAAGGGCAACAAGGCCAGCTACCAGATGGACCCGGCCAACACCGACGAAGCGCTGCACGAAGTGGCCGCCGACCTGGCCGAAGGCGCCGACATGGTGATGGTCAAGCCGGGCATGCCTTACGTCGACATCGTTCGTCGGGTGAAAGATGAATTCCGCGTGCCGACCTTTGTCTACCAGGTCAGTGGCGAATACGCCATGCACATGGCGGCCATCCAGAACGGCTGGCTCAGCGACGCAGTCATCCTCGAATCCCTGGTGGCCTTCAAACGCGCCGGCGCCGATGGCATCCTGACGTACTTTGCCGTACGCGCCGCAGAAATGCTCAAGACGGGAGCCTGACCTCCCCCCAGGAACTGCAGATGAACACCGAAGGACTCAACCCCAGCGCATTGCTCGACCCCCTGAAGGAGGCCGCCGAAGTGCCGGTGACCCCGCCGCCGGCCCCCGAGGCACCCGCCGCCGAAGTGGTGGTCGCCCCGCCGCCGGCTGCCGCGCCGCTGGTGGTCCCGAGCCTGGATGACAGCGGCCTCTACATCCACCGTGAGCTGTCCCAGCTGCAGTTCAACATCCGCGTGCTGGAGCAGGCGCTGGATGAGTCCTATCCGTTGCTCGAGCGTCTGAAATTCCTGCTGATCTTCTCCAGCAACCTCGACGAGTTCTTCGAGATCCGCGTCGCCGGCCTGAAGAAGCAGATCACCTTCGCCCGCGAACAGGCCGGCGCCGACGGCCTGCTGCCGCACCAGGCCATGGCGCGCATCAGCGAAGTGGTGCACGAACAGGTCAGCCGCCAGTACAACATCCTCAACGACATCCTGTTGCCGGAGCTGGCCAAGCACCAGGTCAACTTCATCCGTCGCCGCTACTGGACCACCAAGCTGAAAAGCTGGGTGCGCCGCTACTTCCGTGACGAAATCGCGCCGATCATCACCCCCATCGGCCTGGACCCGACGCACCCCTTCCCGCTGCTGGTGAACAAGAGCCTGAACTTCATCGTCGAGCTGGAAGGCGTGGACGCGTTCGGCCGTGATTCCGGCCTGGCGATCATCCCGGCGCCGCGCCTGCTGCCCCGGGTGATCCGCGTGCCCGAGGACATTGGTGGTGCGGGGGACAACTACGTTTTCCTCTCATCGATGATCCACGCCCACGCCGACGACCTGTTCCCCGGCATGAAGGTGAAGGGCTGCTACCAGTTCCGCCTGACCCGTAACGCCGACCTCTCGGTGGACACCGAGGACGTCGACGACCTGGCCCGCGCCCTGCGCGGCGAGCTCTTCTCGCGCCGCTACGGCGACGCGGTGCGCCTGGAGGTGGCCGACACCTGTCCGAAGCACCTCTCGGACTACCTGCTCAAGCAGTTCGGCCTGACCGAAAGCGAGCTGTACCAAGTCAACGGCCCGGTGAACCTGACCCGCCTGTTCAGCATCACCGGCCTGGAAAGCCACCCGGAACTGCAGCATCCGTCCTTCACGCCGGTGATTCCGAAGCTCCTGCAAAAGGCCGAGAACCTGTTCAGCGTAGTGGGCAAGCAGGACATCCTCCTGCTGCACCCGTTCGAGTCTTTCACCCCGGTGGTGGACTTCCTGCGCCAGGCCGCCAAGGACCCCAACGTCCTGGCCATCAAGCAGACCCTCTACCGCGCGGGCGCCAATTCCGAAATCGTCGACTCCCTGGTGGAGGCGGCGCGTAACGGCAAGGAAGTCACCGCGGTGATCGAGCTGCGCGCGCGCTTCGACGAAGAGTCCAACCTGCAACTGGCCAGCCGCCTGCAGCAGGCCGGCGCCGTGGTGATCTACGGCGTGGTGGGCTTCAAGACCCACGCCAAGATGATGCTGATCCTGCGCCGCGAGAACGGCGAGCTGCGCCGCTACGCCCACCTGGGCACCGGCAACTACCACGCCGGCAACGCGCGCCTGTACACCGACTACAGCATGCTCACCGCTGACGACGCGCTCTGCGAGGACCTGCACAAGCTGTTCAACCAGCTGATCGGCATGGGCAAGACCCTGCGCATGAAGAAGCTGCTGCATGCGCCCTTCACCCTGAAGAAGACCCTGCTCGACATGATCGCCCGCGAGGCCCAGCACGCCAGTGACGGCAAGCCGGCGCACATCATGGTCAAGGTCAACGCGCTGACCGATCCCAAGGTCATCCGCGCGCTGTACAAGGCCAGTCAGAGCGGCGTACGCATCGACCTGGTGGTGCGCGGCATGTGCTGCTTGCGCCCGGGCATTCCCGGCGTGTCGCACAACATTCAGGTGCGCTCGATCATCGGCCGCTTCCTGGAGCACAGCCGCATCTACTACTTCCTCAATGGCGGCGACGAGAAGATGTACCTTTCCAGTGCCGACTGGATGGAGCGCAACCTCGATATGCGCGTCGAAACCTGCTTCCCGGTGGAGGGCAAGAAGTTGCTGACCCGCGTGAAGAAGGAGCTGGAGGCCTATATCAGCGACAACACCCAGAGCTGGGTGCTGCAGCCGGACGGCCGCTACCTGCGCAACAGCCCGAGCGGCAACCAGAACTCGCGCAATGCCCAGGCCACGCTGCTGGACAAGCTGACCAACCTGCCTGCAATCGTGCGCTGAATGGCGCAGCCATGAAAAACGGGGCCTGCGGGCCCCGTTTTCTTTCCCAGGAGCTTCAGCCCACTTTCAGCTCGAAGTCGATGCGTTTCAGCCAGCCCGCTTCCTGCTCGAAGTCCGCCTGGGTCAGCGGGTTTTCCTCGAGCCAGCCTTTCGGGAATTCCACTTCCAGGCTGTTGTTGGAAGCCTTGAGCCGCACCTTGGGCATCGCCGAGGTGCCCCGGATATGGTGGAAGAGAATGGCGAAGCGCAGCAGGACGCAGAGGCGCAGCAGCTTCACTCCTTCCTCACCGAACTCGGCGAAGCGGTCCTTGGGGATGTTGCGGCGGTGGCCGCGCACCAGCAGGGCGAGCATCAACTGGTCCTGGCGGGAAAAGCCGGCCAGGTCGGAGTGTTCGATCAGGTAGGCGCCGTGCTTGTGGTAGTGATAGTGGGCGATGTCCATGCCGATTTCGTGGACGCGCGCGGCCCAGAGCAGCAGGTCACGGTGCCAGTCGTCGTCCAGGCCCCAGCTGTCGGCCACTTGCTCCAGGGCCGACAAGGCCTTGGCCTCGACTCGCGCGGCCTGTTCCAGATCCACGTGGCAACGCTCCATCAGCGCGCCCAGCGTACGTTCGCGCACGTCTTCGTGGTGATGGCGACCCAGCAGGTCATAGAGCACGCCTTCGCGCAGGGCGCCTTCGGAGTGGGTCATGCGCTTGAGTTCGAGAGCCTCGAAAATCGCTTCGGCGATCGCCAGGCCGGCCGGGAAGATGGGGCGGCGGTCCGGCTTGATGCCATCCAGGTCGAGCTTCTCGACGTCCCCCAGCTTGAACAGCTTGCGTTTGAGCCAGGCCAGGCCCTCCGGGTTGATCTCGCCGTTGCCCAGGCCGGCGGCCTGGATCGCCAGGCCCACCGCGCGCAGGGTGCCGGAGGCGCCCACCGCTTCCTGCCAGCCGAGTCGGCGCAGGCTGTACTCGATGCCCATCAGCTCCAGGCGTGCAGCGGTGTAGGCCTGGGCATAGCGCGCCGGGGTGATCTTGCCGTCGCGGAAATAGCGCTGGGTGTAGCTGACGCAGCCCATTTGCAGGCTTTCCCGCAATTGCGATTCGAAACGCTGGCCGATGATGAATTCGGTACTGCCGCCGCCGATGTCCGCCACCAGGCGGCGGCCAGGGGTGTCAGGCAGGGTATGGGAGACGCCCAGGTAGATCAGGCGCGCCTCTTCGCGGCCAGAGATGACCTCCACCGGATGCCCGAGGATCTCCTCGGCGCGGCGGATGAACTCGGCGCGGTTGTGGGCCTCGCGCAGGGCATTGGTGCCGACGATGCGCACCGCGCCTTCGGGCAGCCCGGCGATCATCTGGGCGAAGCGACGCAGGCAGTCGAGGCCGCGCTGCATGGATTCTTCGCTGAGGTTGCGTGCCTCATCCAGGCCCGCCGCCAGCTGCACCTTGTCACCGAGCCGTTCCAGGATGCGGATCTCGCCATGGTCGGCCTTCGCCACCACCATGTGGAAACTGTTCGAGCCCAGGTCGATTGCGGCGATAAGGGACGGGATTTCGGCGGGCTTTTGCGGCATGGTTTCGAGTCTCGAAGCTGAACCGCGCAATCCTGCCACGGTTGTCCGGTCGAGCCAATGCGAATTGCGGTACGTTCGTACCAGGCTGGCTCGGGCCCTGAATCGTGGCGCCGGGGGCGGTTTTCTGGCGAAAGGCTGGCTGTGCACACTATAGGCGGGATATGACAGGCGCGCGTCGTCCGGCCGGTGGTCCGCCTCGCCGGCTCGCGGAGCGGCTTGTGGATTGACGTCGCGGCGTCCATCCATCAGTTTTGCCCCGTCATCCTATAGCGAAGCTCAATCGCCCTTGGCTTTCGGTCCCGGAAAAGCCGGGCTATGATGGCTCCACTTTTTTGCTTCCGAACCACGGAGATACTTCCATGAGCGAATTCATCACCAACGTCACCGATGCCAGCTTCGAGCAGGACGTGCTCAAGGCCGACGGCGCGGTGTTGGTCGACTATTGGGCCGAGTGGTGCGGTCCGTGCAAGATGATTGCTCCGGTCCTCGACGAAATCGCCAAGGACTACCAGGGCAAACTGAAAGTCTGCAAGCTGAACATCGATGAAAACCAGGACACCCCGCCGAAGTATGGCGTGCGTGGCATCCCGACCCTGATGCTGTTCAAGAACGGCAACGTCGAGGCCACCAAGGTCGGTGCCCTGTCGAAGTCCCAGCTGGCCGCTTTCCTCGACGCCAACATCTGATCGTCGATTCCGCGCGGCCTCCAGTGCCGCCGGACCGGCATTAGAAGCGTCTGAAGAAGCCCCGCAAATCGCGGGGCTTTTTCATTTGCCGGGACTGGACTCCCCGTTGTGCCGGTGTTACATTCGGACCGCTGCTCGTTCTTGCAGCCCTCCACGCCGTCGCCGACGCACTCCTAATTCGAATAAGCACAGCGATCCTGTCGCCTTCTCTGCGGCGCGGCCCAAAAAGCTCAACGCTTCCCTTCTTCATTTCTACCAACGTCATTCCTATGAATCTGACCGAACTCAAGCAAAAGCCGATTGGCGAACTTCTGGAAATGTCCGAAGCCATGGGCCTCGAGAACATGGCCCGTTCGCGCAAGCAGGACATCATCTTCGCCCTGCTTAAGAAGCACGCGAAAAGCGGCGAGGAGATTTCCGGTGACGGTGTGCTGGAGATTCTCCAGGACGGCTTCGGCTTCCTGCGCTCCGCCGACTCGTCCTACCTGGCCGGCCCGGACGACATCTACGTTTCCCCGAGCCAGATCCGCCGCTTCAACCTGCGTACCGGCGACACCATAGTCGGCAAGATTCGTCCTCCGAAGGAAGGCGAGCGTTATTTCGCGTTGCTCAAGGTCGACTCCATCAACTTCGACCGTCCCGAGAACGCCAAGAACAAGATTCTGTTCGAGAACCTCACGCCGCTGTTCCCCAATGAGCGTCTGAAGATGGAGGCCGGCAACGGTTCCACCGAAGACCTCACCGGCCGCGTGATCGATCTCTGCGCGCCGATCGGCAAGGGCCAGCGCGGCCTGATCGTCGCCCCGCCGAAAGCGGGCAAGACCATCATGCTGCAGAACATCGCGGCCAACATCACCCGCAACAACCCCGAGTGCCACCTGATCGTCCTGCTGATCGACGAGCGCCCGGAAGAAGTGACCGAGATGCAGCGCACCGTGCGCGGCGAAGTGGTCGCCTCCACCTTCGACGAGCCGCCGACCCGCCACGTGCAGGTCGCCGAGATGGTGATCGAGAAGGCCAAGCGCCTGGTCGAGCACAAGAAGGACGTGGTCATCCTGCTGGACTCCATCACCCGTCTGGCCCGTGCCTACAACACCGTGATCCCGAGCTCCGGCAAGGTGCTCACCGGCGGTGTCGACGCCCATGCCCTGGAGAAGCCCAAGCGTTTCTTCGGTGCTGCGCGCAACATCGAGGAAGGCGGCTCGCTGACCATCCTCGCCACCGCGCTGATCGAAACCGGTTCGAAGATGGATGAAGTCATCTACGAAGAGTTCAAGGGCACCGGCAACATGGAGCTGCCGCTGGACCGCCGCATCGCCGAGAAGCGTGTGTTCCCGGCCATCAACATCAACAAGTCCGGTACCCGTCGCGAAGAGCTGCTGACTGCCGACGACGAGCTGCAGCGCATGTGGATTCTGCGCAAGCTGCTGCACCCGATGGACGAGATCGCCGCCATCGAGTTCCTGCTCGACAAGCTGAAAGACACCAAGACCAACGACGAATTCTTCATGTCGATGAAGCGCAAGTAAGTCTTGGCGTTGCCGCAAAGGCCGGGGAAACCCGGCTTTTGCATTTCTGTACTGGCCTTTTGTCCTTCTGGATAACCCGGTTCGGCGCTAAAATTTGCGCCCCGACCTGCACGCCTCGAGAGGCTCACGCATGCAGTATCGCGATCTGCGCGAATTCATCAGCGGCCTGGAACAGCGCGGCGAGCTCAAGCGCATCGCCACCCCGGTGTCGCCCGTGCTGGAAATGACCGAAATCTGCGACCGCACCCTGCGCAGGCAGGGTCCGGCGCTGCTGTTCGAAAAGCCCACCGGCTTCGACATCCCCGTGCTCGGCAATCTCTTCGGCACCCCCGGCCGCGTGGCCCTGGGGATGGGCGCCGAGGATGTCGGCGAACTGCGCGAGATCGGCAAGCTGCTGGCCTTCCTCAAGGAGCCCGAGCCGCCCAAGGGCTTGAAGGACGCCTGGTCCAAGCTGCCGATCTTCAAGAAGGTCATCGCCATGGCGCCCAAGGTGCTGAAAGACGGCCCCTGTCAGGAAGTGGTGGAGGAGGGCGACGACGTCGACCTGTCGAAGCTGCCGGTGCAGACCTGCTGGCCCGGCGATGTCGCCCCGCTGATCACCTGGGGCCTGACAGTCACCCGTGGCCCGAACAAGGAACGGCAGAACCTCGGCATCTATCGCCAGCAGGTGATCGGCCGTAACAAAGTCATCATGCGCTGGCTCAGTCATCGCGGTGGCGCGCTGGACTACCGTGAGTGGTGCGACAAGCACCCCGGTCAGCCCTTCCCGGTGGCGGTGGCCCTGGGCGCCGATCCGGCGACCATCCTCGGCGCCGTCACGCCGGTGCCGGATACCCTTTCCGAGTACGCCTTTGCCGGCTTGCTGCGGGACAATCGCACCGAGCTGGTGAAATGCCGTGGCAGCGACCTGCAGGTGCCGGCCAGTGCCGAGATCGTCCTCGAAGGGGTGATCCATCCCGGCGAGATGGCCGATGAAGGCCCCTACGGCGACCACACCGGCTACTACAACGAGGTGGATCGTTTCCCGGTATTCACCGTCGAGCGCATCACCCGTCGGCAGAAACCCATTTACCACAGCACCTACACCGGCCGGCCGCCGGATGAGCCGGCCATCCTCGGCGTGGCGCTGAACGAAGTCTTCGTACCCATCCTGCAGAAGCAGTTCCCCGAGATCGTCGACTTCTATCTGCCGCCGGAGGGCTGCTCCTACCGCATGGCGGTGGTGACCATGAAGAAACAGTACCCGGGCCACGCCAAGCGCGTGATGCTGGGTGTCTGGTCGTTCCTGCGACAGTTCATGTACACCAAGTTCGTCATAGTCACCGACGACGACGTCAATGCGCGGGACTGGAACGATGTGATCTGGGCCATCACCACGCGCATGGACCCCAAGCGCGACACGGTGATGATCGACAACACGCCGATCGACTACCTGGACTTCGCCTCGCCCATCTCCGGCCTCGGCTCGAAGATGGGCCTGGATGCCACCCACAAGTGGCCAGGCGAGACCAACCGCGAATGGGGCCGGGTGATCGTCCAGGACGACGCGGTCAAGCGCCGCGTCGACGAGCTCTGGTCTTCTCTGGGAATCGACTGATGCGTGTCACCCTGCAACCCTCCGGCGCGGTCATCCAGACGGCTCCCAGCGAGCGCATCCTGGATGCGGCGCGCCGCCTCGGCTATGAGTGCCCGCAGAGCTGTCGCAATGGCAACTGCCACGTCTGTGCGGCGCTGCTGGTGGAGGGGCGGGTGCGACAGAACGGCGCCGAGCTGAGTCAGGGTGAGCTGTTCACCTGCCTGGCCGAGCCGCTGGAAGATTGCGTGCTGCATTGGGATGGTGTGCTGGCGCCGGGCGAACTGCCGGTACGCAGCTTGAGCTGCCAGGTCAGTGAATGCACGCCGGTGGGCGGCGATGTCTGGCGCGTGCGCCTGCGCGCCCCGGCCGGCAAGCCGCCGCGCTACCACGCGGGGCAATACCTGTTGATCGAGCGTGACGACGGCGAGTCCTCGGCCTTTTCCATGGCCTCGGCGCCCAGTGCCGGGCGGGATATCGAGCTGCATATCCTGGCCCGCGAGAACAGCGCCATCGCCCTGCTCGGACAGCTTCAGCGCACCCGCATGGCCAAGGTGAAGATGCCCTTCGGCGATACCCACCTGGCGGAACTGCCCGACGGGCCGCTGGTGCTGATCGCCGCCGGCACCGGCATGGGCCAGATGCACAGCCTGATCGAGCATTGCCGCGCCAGCGGCTTCAAGCACCCGGTGCATCTGTACTGGGGCGTGCGCCAGCCGGAAGACTTTTACCAGTTGGCCCATTGGGATGCCTGGCAAAGCCTGGACAACCTCATCCTGCACAAGGTGGTCAGCGACGGGGATGCCTGGCAGGGGCGCTGTGGCATGCTGCACGAGGCGGTATGCGAGGATTTCCCCGACCTCAAGTCGCTGCGGGTCTACGCCAGCGGTTCGCCGGCCATGGTCTACGCCACCCTCGATGCCCTGGTAGCGGCGGGGATGGATGCCCACCAGATGCGCGCCGACGTGTTCGCCTACGCGCCGCGTTAGAAAAAGAGCCGATCAAGCGCGCTGAAGGCTGGACAAAGGAATGCCGTGTGGCCGTAGGCTGGCGCCTCGCGAAGCGAGGCCCTGCGTCGCGGCGGGTAGTCCGTCCGTTGGGCTTCGCCGGCTCAGCCCAACCTACACGGCGGACGTGCCGATGGGCGCGCGAAATCCTGTCCAGCCTCCAGCCTCCAGCCTCCAGCCTTTAGCGGACTTCCACCACCACCTTGCCCACGGCCTGGCGGGTGGCCAGGGCGTTGATGGCGTCGGCAGCGCGTTCCAGCGGGAAGGTCTGGGATACCAGTGGCTTCAGCTTGCCTTCGGCGTACCAGGCGAACAGCTGCTGGAAGTTGGCCAGGTTGTCCTGGGGCTGGCGTTGGGCGAAGGATCCCCAGAACACGCCCACCACCGAGGCACCCTTGAGCAGGGCCAGGTTCACCGGCAGTTCGGGGATGCGGCCACTGGCGAAACCCACGACCAGCAGGCGGCCGTTCCAGTTGATCGAACGGATGGCAGCATCGAACAGGTCGCCGCCCACCGGGTCGTAGATGACGTCGGCACCCTGGCCGCCGGTGAGTTCCTTGACCCGGTCCTTGAGGCTTTCCGTGCTGTAGTTGATCAGTTCGTCGGCGCCTGCGGCCTTGGCCACTTCCAGTTTTTCGGCACTGCTGGCGGCGGCGATCACCCGCGCGCCCATGGCCTTGCCGATCTCCACCGCCGCCAGGCCGACGCCACCGGAGGCGCCGAGCACCAGCAGGGTCTCGCCGGCCCTGAGGTTGGCGCGCTGCTTGAGGGCGTGCATCGAGGTGCCGTAGGTCATGCCGAAGGCGGCGGCGGAGTTGAACTCGATGCCCTTGGGAATCGGCATCACGTTGTAGGCCGGCACGGCCACTTGCTCGGCGAAGCTGCCCCAGCCGGTCAGCGCCATCACCCGGTCGCCGGGCTTGAGGTGGCTGACCTTCTCGCCCACCGCGGCGACCACGCCGGCCGCTTCGCCACCGGGCGAGAAGGGGAAGGGCGGCTTGAACTGGTACTTGCCTTCGATGATCAGGGTGTCGGGAAAGTTGACCGCCGCGGCATGTACGTCGATCAGGACCTCGTTCTTCTTCGGTTCGGGGCTGGCGACTTCTTCCAGCACCAGGGTGTCGGCGGGACCGAAGGCTTTGCACAGGACGGCTTTCATCACGGGGCTCCTTGGCGTGGGGCGCTGGCCCCGGGCATGTGGCCTTGCAGTGTAGGTGGGGGACCCCGACGGTCAATCAGCATGGCTGTGCCTGATGGGCCGGCATAAGGAGGTCTTGGGGGCGGGCGCGGCTGTGGCTATGCTAGGCGCCATTCGTGCTGAGGATGATCCCGGTGAAAAGACTGACTGCAATGTTGCTGGCCCTGACCCTACCCCTGCTGGCCATGGCCGAGGAGGCACCCAAGGAAGGCGAGGCGCCCAAGGTCGCCTATGTCGACCTGGTGCCATCGCTGGTCGGCAACTACGGCTCCGGCCCACGGCTGAAGTACTACAAGGCCGATATCTCCCTGCGGGTCAGCGGCCCCGAGGCCCAGGAAAAGGTCACCCGCCACGAGCCGCTGATCCGCAATCAACTGGTGATGCTCTTCGCCCAGCAGACCGACGAATCCCTGGGCGCCGCCGAGTCCAAGGAGACGCTTCGCCAGGAAGCCCTCAAGCAGGTGCAGCAGGTCCTGCACAGCGAGGAAGGCCAGTCGCTGGTGGACGATCTGCTGTTCAACAACCTGATTATTCAGCCCTGACTTTTTTCCCACAGACAGGTGCGGTTGCGCCCTTCATGCTTGGCCCGGTAGAGCGCGGCGTCGCTGCGTGATACCAGGCTGTCGGGCTGCTCCTCGCGCGCCGGGTCGGAAATGGCGATGCCGATGCTCAGGGTCAGCCGCCCCTCCGGACTGGCGGGGTGTTCAATGGCCAGCGCCGCGATTTTTTCCATCACCCGCGCCGCCACATGCCGCGCACCCTCTTCGGCCGTGTTGGCGAGGATGATGGCGAATTCCTCGCCACCATAACGGCAGGCCACGTCACCCTCGCGGCGCAGGCTCTCCTGGAGCGACTGGGCGACCCGGCGCAGGGCGTCGTCGCCGGCCTGGTGGCCGAGTCGGTCGTTGAATGCCTTGAAGTGATCCACGTCCAGCATCAGCAGCGCCAAGGGTGCACCGAGTCGGCGCAGGCGCCGCCACTCGCCGCTCAACTGGCGATCGAAATAGCGCCGGTTGTAGAGCCCGGTCAGGCCATCCTGATGGGACAGCCGCTGCAGGCGCGCCTCCAGTTCCAAGCGTTCGCGGTTGTCGCGGGAGACGCCGATCAGGTAGTCGCGGCCGTTGAGCGTGACCAACTGGGCGCTGATCTCCGCTGCCTGCAGGCTGTCGTCGGCGCGGCGCAGCTGCCGCTGGAAGATGCTCGAATCGCCATCCCGGTGCGCCTGGCGGATCAGCTCCAGCCAGGCGTGGAAACCGGGTAGCAATTGCTCGGGGTCTTCCTTCATCCGTGTGCGGAAGGCATCGGCGCTGTAGTCCAGGCCGGCGTAGGTGGCCTGGTTCATGTGCAGGATGTCGCGACTGGCGAGGTCGACGATGAACAGTCCGTCCTGGCTGAAATCGGTCAGGTCGAGCACCAGCTGCAGACGTTCGCGGCTCTCCCGCAGGTCCTGCTCGGCGCCCTCGCGTTGGCGGACCTCGTCGTTGAGGCGCTGGTTGCTCGCTTGCAGGGCGCTGGCGCGGCGGGCGTTATCCAGCGCCAGGGCAAGGGCCGCGACCAGCAGCAGGCTGGTGAGCAGGCCGGCGCCGAGGACCACCTGGGGCAGCGGCGAGCTGAGTTGCTCCACCAGCTTGCGAGTCGGCGCAAGCTGCAGGACGAAGTTGCTGTTGTTGAGCAGGTGCAGCGGAATGCGCTTGCTGAGAGACGGCAGGCTATCAGGCTGTTCCCGGTGGTAGATGGGCCGGCCAGACTCCAGCAACAGGACGCTGAAGTGCTGGCTGTCGAGGCCGGCGAGCAGCTCGTCCATCAGCGTTTCGACCCGGAACACGCCCTGCAGGAAACCGTCGAATGTGCGGTCGCTCTGTTCGTCACGGATGTACAGCGGCGTGTAGAGCACGAAGCCGCGCCCACCCTGGACCAGGGAAAAACTATTGGACATCTGGGCCTGGCCGCTGGCCTTGGCCTGCATGGCGAGGTTGAAGTTGGGATGGCTGCGGGTCAGGCGGAAGCCGAACGCGGCTTCGTTGCCCTTTTCGGGCAGCACCCAGCGCATGCGCAGATCGGCGCCCATCCACTGGATCGACTGGTAGCCGGGGAAGTGCGCGAGGGCGAAATTCGCCTGCAAGGTCCATTCGTCCCGGGGAATCCGGCCCTGATGGTTCCACGACAAGGCCATGCGGCGCAGGGCTGCGACTTCATCGAGCAGGTTGTTCTTCAGCTCGGTGGCCAGGGCGCCCGCCTGATAGTCGACGCGTTCGCGGACGCGCTCCTGCTGGCCATTCTCCAACTGTTTCCAGAGCCACAGGCTGGTGCCGCACAATGCCAGGAAGAACAGCACGAGCACCGTTCGGGCCAACCAGGTGGAGTGAGAGTGGGACATGAATGCACCCCGGGGGATTCCTTTCCCTCATAGCACAGTGCCACCCCTGACTCAACGCAGGGCGAGCACTCCGTTCCATTCTTCCTCGGTCACCGGCATCACCGACAGGCGACTGCCTTTCTGTACCAGGGGCATGCCGGACAGCACGGTCTGCTCGCGTAGCAGGCCAAGCGGGATGACCCGGGGGAAGGCTTCGACGAACTCCACGTCGAGGGCGCTCCACGGATTTTTCTCCGGGCTCGCCTTAGGGTCATGGTAGTGGCTTTGCGGGTCCAGTGCGGTGGGGTCCGGGTAGGTTTCCCCGGCGATTCGCGCAACCCCGGCGATGCCCGGCTCAGGGCAACTGGAGTGGTAGAAAAAGAACAGCTCCCCCGGGCGCATGGCGCGCATGAAATTGCGTGCCTGGTAATTTCGCACGCCGTCCCAGCGAGCTTTGCCCAGGCGCTGCAGGTCATGGATGGAAAGTTCGTCGGGTTCGGATTTCATCAGCCAGAAAGGCATGAACTTTGCTCCTGTACGTTCGTCCTCAATCGGGGCATTCAGGCTTGGAGACCGGCCGACGGCCGGTTGGCGTCATAAATTGCGTGTTCGCTCACGTTGCCGGAAAATGCCGCGCTTTAAGCTGCTGCCGCCGTTCGGTCCACAATCAGAACTACAACTCGCCATCGGTTGTCGCGCGAAGTTTGCCTGCAAGGGGGAGGCAATCAATGAAACGCAAGCCAGACATTCTCTGGGTACTGGTAATCATTTTCGGCCTCGGAGTGGTTACTACCGGTTACACGCAGAGCCTGTGGGAACGCCAGAGCAACGCGCACGTCAATCTGACCCAGCAGCCCTGATCCCGCACCGACCGGCACCGCAGGGATCGCGGTGCCGCCGTCAGTTGTCTCAGTACCAGCCCTTGTCCGTTACGGTCGCCTGCAGCGCCACATCCCAACTGGCCAGTTCCAGTCGGTCCACCTTCTGGCATTCGTGCGCCAGGCCCAGCAGGGTCGGCTTGCGCCATTGCCGCCGGCGGGCCAGGTAGGCGAGGCTGCGGTCATAGAAGCCGCCGCCCATTCCCAGGCGTCCGCCGTACTCATCGAAGCCCACCAGCGGCAGCATGACCAAGTCCAGTGCCCAGACCTTGCGCTGCTGCGCCGTATTGGCGCGAGGTTCGAGGATGCGGAAACGGTTCTTCTGCAGCCGCTCGCCCGGCCGCAGGCGCTGGAACACCATCTTTTCTCGTGGCCAGGCGTTGAGCACCGGCAGGTAGGCATGCTTGCCCCGGCGCTGGGCTTCGCGCAGCAGTGGGCGTGGGTCGATCTCGCCGTTGGTGGGCAGGTAAAGGGCAACGTGCCGGGCGCGGCGGAACAACGGGTCCTGCGCGAGCTGGCGGTAGAGCGCTCGGGCGGCCTGTTTCTGCTGGAAGGGGCTGAGGGCGCGGCGGGCCTGGCGGAGCAGGCGGCGCAGGCTCTGGCGGGAATGGGATCCGGCGCAGATCATGAAGAAAATAGACTCCCCGGTCGTGCCGCTGTCGGGTTAGCCCTTGAACCCGAAAGTTCAAGGTGGAGGCTGCAGGAGGCGTTAAGGCTTTCCGTCAGGCGGACATGCACACCGGCCTCGACTTGCAACCCCCGTGGTTGCATGTATCGGCTCAGGGACATCACCGACTGGCCAACACACCAGGGAGCTGGCGGCGAGTATACCCCAAGAACCGTTAAGGAAACTGCTGTGCGTCGGTCCGGCTGCGTCAAAGGTCGACACAGAGCGTCACTTTGTCGCGGTCGGACGGGCTCAGGCCTGCTGGCTGTCCGGGTCGGCGGCGAGGGCGTGGTCGACGCGCTCGAGCAGGTCGCGGACCCGCTCGCGGGTGGAGGTGGCTTCCTGGTCCAGGCGCTGCTGCTTGTGCAGCAGGTCGTGGGTGATGTTCAGCGCGGCCATCACGGCGATGCGGTCGGCGCCGATGACTTTCCCGCTGTGGCGAATCTCACGCATCTTGCCGTCCAGGTAACGGGCGGCGCTTTCCAGGTTGGCGCGCTCGTCCGCGGGGCAGGCGATGCAGTATTCCTTATCGAGGATTTGGACGGTGACGGTGTTGGACTGGGTCATGAATCCTGCTCCAGGGCTTTCAGGCGCGAAATCATCGCTTCGACCTTGAGCCGGGCCATTTCGTTCTTTTCGATCAGATGAGCGCGTTCTTCACGCCAGGCCTTTTCACCGGCAAGCAGGAGCCGGTTCTGGGCCTTGAGCTGCTCGACGCGCTGGATCAGCAGTTCCAGCCTGGCTGTCAGTGCATGCAGTTCGGCGTCTTCCATGGGCTGTCTACTTGGTGGGGAGTGACCGGGACTATATAGGACCGTCGCGGGGAAGGGTCAAACCTGCAGGCGCCGGCGCGAATTGTCGCATGTCCGAGGATCGGGCCTCGTGGCCGGAGGCCAATGCTGCCTTCACTGCGCCAGGCTGCTAGGATACGAGGCCGTCATTCTAGTGATTGCGCCCTCTGGCGCCTAGCCATCCCTATGTCCAGTTCGAATTCTCCTTATAGCGCCTTCGCCGCTCTTCTTGCCTCCGCCGGCCAGCCGGTTTCCCCCGCCGAACTGCACGGCCTGCTGCTCGGCCGCAGTTGCGCCGGCGCCGGCTTCGACCCGGAACCCTGGCTGGAGGACGCCGCCGAACTGCTCGGCAGCGCCCCGCAGGACAGCTTGCGCCAGGCCCTGATCGGCCTGCAGGAAATGGTCAAAGGCGAGCTGACCGGCAGCGAGATGGCCGTGGTCCTGCTGCTGCCCGGCGACGATTCGCCGCTGGCCGAACGCGCCGCCGCCCTTGGCCAATGGTGCCAGGGCTTCCTCGGCGGTTTCGGCCTGACCGCCCGCGAAGGCGCATTGTCCGGCGAAGCCGTCGAAGTGCTCCAGGACCTCGCGTCCATTGCCCAGGTGCAGAGCGCCCTGGAAGATTCGGCCGACGGCGAGAGCGACTACATGGAGGTGATGGAGTACCTGCGCGTCGCCCCCCTGCTGCTGTTCGCCGAGTGCGCCAGGCCCGCCGCGCCAGCCGCCAAACCCTCGTTGCATTGACCCGAGTGGCGGGCGCCCCCCGCCCTGAAGGAGCGCGCATGACCCGAATCCCCAAGGCCGAATACGCCCGCCGCCGCAAGGCGCTGATGGCGCAGATGGAAGCCAACAGCATCGCCATCCTGCCCGCCGCGCCGGTGTGCATCCGCAACCGCGACGTCGAGCACGTCTACCGCCAGGACAGCGACTTCCAGTACCTCAGCGGCTTCCCCGAGCCGGAAGCGGTGCTGGTGCTGATTCCCGGCCGCGAGCATGGCGAATACGTGCTGTTCTGCCGCGAGCGCGATCCGGAGCGTGAACTCTGGGACGGCCTGCGTGCCGGCCAGGACGGTGCCATCCGTGATTTCGGCGCTGACGATGCCTTCCCCATTGGCGATATCGACGACATCCTCCCCGGCCTGATCGAAGGGCGCAGTCGCGTCTACTACTCCATCGGCACCAACACCGAGTTCGACCAGCACCTGATGGAGTGGGTCAACACCATCCGCTCCAAGGCCCGCCAGGGTGCCCAGCCGCCGAAGGAATTCGTCGCCCTCGATCACCTGCTGCACGACATGCGCCTGTACAAGTCGGCGGCGGAAGTGAAGGTCATGCGCGAGGCCGCCGAGGTGTCCGCCCGCGCCCACGTACGTGCCATGCAGGCCGCTCGCGCCGGCCTCTACGAGTACCACCTGGAAGCCGAGCTGGAATACGAGTTCCGCCGGGGTGGCGCGAAGATGCCGGCCTACGGTTCCATCGTGGCTGCCGGCAAGAACGCCTGCATCCTGCACTACCGTGAAAACGACGCACCGTTGAAGGACGGCGACCTGGTGCTGATCGATGCCGCCTGCGAGCTGGACTGCTATGCCAGCGACATCACCCGCACCTTCCCGGTCAGCGGCCGATTCAGCCCCGAGCAGAAGGCCATCTACGAGCTGGTGCTGAAATCCCAGGAAGCCGCCTTCGAGGAAATCGCCCCCGGCAAGCACTGGAACGAAGCCCATGAAGCCACGGTGCGGGTCATCACCGCCGGCCTGGTGGACCTGGGCCTGCTCAAGGGCGAGGTCGACGAGCTGATCGCTTCCGAGGCCTACAAGGCCTTCTACATGCACCGCGCTGGCCACTGGCTGGGCATGGATGTGCACGATGTCGGCGAATACAAGGTCGGCGGCGAGTGGCGCGTGCTGGAGCCCGGCATGGCCATGACCGTCGAACCCGGCATCTATATCGGCGCCGACAACCAGGACGTGGCGAAGAAGTGGCGCGGCATCGGCGTGCGCATCGAAGACGACGTGGTGGTCACGAAAAGCGGCTGCGACATTCTCACCGGCGGCGTGCCCAAGACCGTGGACGAGATCGAGGCGCTGATGGCCGCCGCGCGCAGCCAGGCCGCCTGACATGCAGCGCAGCCAAGTCGCGATCATCGGTGGCGGGCTGGTCGGCGCCAGCCTCGCCCTGGCGCTGCAGGATGGCGCGCGGGCGCGGGGCTGGAAGATCGTCCTGATCGAGCCCTTCGCTCCCGGCAACAGCTTCCAGCCCAGCTATGACGCCCGTTCTTCAGCGCTGTCCTTCGGCAGCCGGCAGATCTACGAGCGCCTGGGCCTGTGGCAGGCCATCGCCCGGCGTGCCGAGCCGATCCTGCAGATCCACGTCTCCGACCGCGGGCGCTTCGGCGCCGCCCGCCTCGCCGCGCTGGAAGAAGGCGTGCCGGCATTGGGCTACGTGGTGGAGAACGCCTGGCTCGGCCAGTGCCTGTGGCAGGCCTTGGACGCGGAGGTCGTGACCTGGCACTGCCCGGCCGAAGTGGTCGGCATGCAGGCGCTGGAAGGCGGCTATCGCCTGACCCTTGACGACGAGACCCAGCTCGACTGCGACCTGGCGGTGCTGGCCGATGGCGGCCGCTCCGGCCTGCGCGAACAACTGGGCATCGGCGTGCACCGCACCGCCTACCGGCAGACCGCGCTGATCGCCAATGTCAGTCCGCTGGAGGCCCATCGTGGCCAGGCCTTCGAACGCTTCACCGACGAGGGCCCGATGGCCCTGCTGCCGCTGCCGGAGAACCGCTGCGCGCTGATCTGGAGCCGCCCCGGCGACGACGCCGAGCGCTTGGCGCACCTGGACGAGCGGCGTTTCCTGGATGAGCTGCAGGACAGCTTCGGCTACCGCCTGGGGGCCTTCCAGCAGGTCGGCGCACGGCACCTGTACCCGCTGGAACTGGTGGAAGCCGAGGAGCAGGTACGCTCCAGCCTGGTCGTACTGGGCAACGCCGCCCACAGCCTGCACCCCATCGCCGGCCAGGGTTACAACCTGTCCCTGCGCGACGCTCAGGCCCTGGCCGAGGCGTTGCTGGCCAGCGACAGGACGCCGGGCGACTTCGCAACCCTGCAGGGCTACCTGCAGCGCCAGCGCCTGGACCAGAACCTCACCGTGGGCTTCTCCGACCGCGTGACCCGCCTCTTCTCCAACGCCGAACCGCTGCTGACCGCCGGCCGCAACCTGGGCCTGCTCGGCCTCGACCTGCTGCCGCCGGCCAAGCGCTGGTTCGCCCGCCAGGCCATGGGCCTGGGCACCCGTCCGGACTGACCGGGCGTGCCTCACACGAATACAGGGAGCCTCAAGGCCTGATATGGAACTGCGCGCGGATCTGATCATCGTGGGCGCCGGCATGGTCGGCAGCGCCCTGGCACTGGCGCTGAAGGACAGCGGCCTGGATATCCTGCTGATCGACGGCAGCCCGCTGAGCGTCAAGCCGTTCGATCCGGCCGCCGCCTTCGAACCCCGGGTCAGCGCCCTGTCCGTCGCCAGCCAGCGCGTCCTGCTGCGCCTGGGGGCCTGGCCCGGCGTCCTCGCGCGGCGCAGCAGCCCCTACTCCGAGATGCACGTCTGGGATGGCTCCGGTACCGGACAGATCCACTTTTGCGCGTCGAGCGTGCATGCCGAGGTGCTCGGCCACATCGTCGAGAACCGCGTGATTCAGGATGCCCTTATGGAACCGCTGCACGACAGCGGCATCGGCCTGATGCCCGGCGCGCGCCTGGAGCGCCTGCGCCGCTCCGGCGATGACTGGCTGCTGACCCTGGTGGACGGCCGCGAACTGCGCGCGCCGCTGCTGGTGGCCGCTGACGGCGCCAACTCCGCGGTGCGCCGCCTGGCCGGCTGCGCCACCCGTGAATGGGATTACCTGCACCACGCCATCGTCACCAGTGTGCGCTGCGCGAAGCCGCACCAGCGCACCGCCTGGCAGCGCTTCACCGACGACGGTCCGCTGGCCTTCCTGCCCCTGGAGCGGGACGGCGAACACTGGTGTTCCATCGTCTGGTCGGTGACCCCGGCCGAGGCCGAACGCCTGATGGCGCTGGACGATGCGGGCTTTTGCAACGAACTCGGCCGCGCCTTCGAATGGCGCCTGGGCGAAGTGCTCGGCGCCGATCCGCGCCTGTGCATCCCGCTGCGCCAGCGCCACGCCAAGCGTTATGTGGAAGAAGGCCTGGCGCTGATCGGCGACGCCGCCCACACCATCCACCCGCTGGCGGGGCAGGGGGTCAACCTCGGCTTCCTCGACGCCGCGGTTCTGGCCGAGGTCCTGCTGCGCGCCAACGGGCGTGGCGAACGCCTGGCCGACGAGCGCGTGCTGGGCCGCTACGAGCGCCGGCGCATGCCCCACAACCTGGCGATGATGGCGGCGATGGAAGGCTTCGAGCGCCTGTTCCAGGCCGATCCGCTGCCCTTGCGCTGGCTGCGCAACAGCGGCCTGAAGTGGGTCGACGGGATGCCCGAGGCCAAGGCGCTGTTCGTGCGCCAGGCCCTCGGCCTCTCCGGCGACCTTCCCGACCTGGCGCGCGCCTGAGCGGCCGCGCCGGTACACACTCCGACATAAAAACACCTACAGTTCGCAACTGAGGTTGACTATCATTCAGCCTTTGTCGCTATCAAGAGGCTCCAGCCATGCGGGTACGTCAGTCCCTTTTTGCGCTCCTCGCGCTGTCCGCCGCCGTCACGTCAGTCCAGGCCGCCGATGGAGTGGTGGTCTACTCCTCGCGCATCGACGAACTGATCAAGCCGGTATTCGACGCCTACACCGCCAAGACCGGCGTCGAGATCAAGTTCATCACCGACAAGGAAGCCCCGCTGATGCAGCGCATCAAGGCCGAGGGCGAGAACGGCGTGGCCGACCTGCTGCTCACGGTCGATGCCGGCAACCTCTGGCAGGCCGAGCAGATGGGTATCCTGCAACCCTTCACCTCGCCCGTGATCGACGCCGACATCCCGTCCCAGTACCGCGCTGCCAGCCACGCCTGGACCGGCCTGTCGCTGCGCGCGCGGACCATCGTGTACTCCACCGAGCGGGTGAAGCCGGAAGAGCTGTCCACCTACGAGGCGCTGGCGGACAAGAACTGGGAAGGCCGCCTGTGCCTGCGCACGGCGAAGAAGGTCTACAACCAGTCGCTGACCGCCACCCTGATCGAGACCCATGGCGCGGCCAGGACCGAGGAAATCCTCAAGGGCTGGGTCAACAACCTGGCCACCGACGTGTTCGCCGACGACAACGCCGTGATCCAGGCGGTGGACGCCGGGCAGTGCGACGTGGGTATCGTCAACACCTACTACTACGGCCGACTGCACAAGGAGAACCCCGACCTGCGGGTGAAGATCTTCTGGCCCAACCAGGCGGATCGCGGTGTGCACGTCAACCTGTCGGGCATCGGCCTGACCCGGCACGCGCCGCATCCCGAGGCCGCCAAGGCCTTGGTGGAATGGATGACCACCGACGAGGCCCAGGGCCTGTTCGCCGGCATCAACCAGGAGTTCCCGGCGAACCCGCAGGTCAAACCCTCGGACGAGGTCGCCGCCTGGGGCAGCTTCAAGGCCGACACCATTCCGGTGGAAGTGGCCGGCAAGCGTCAGGCCGAAGCCATCCGGATGATGGACCGGGTCGGCTGGAACTGATCCGCCGCTCTGCCGCTATACTCGACGCCCCGGCCAGTCCGGGGCGTTCCGTTTAGATCCCCGAGAGGTTTGCGTGGCCCATCCCGCCCAGCGCCGCTGGTACCCCATCAGCTTTGCCGTCGCCATCCTGGTGCTGCTGCCCCTGAGCGTCCTGTTGCTGTCCTGGGGCGAGGTGGACAGGGAGATCTGGTCCCACCTCTGGGACACCCAGATGCCGCGCCTGCTGGGCAATACCCTGGTACTGGTGACCGGTGTGTCGGTGGGGGTGACCCTGCTCGGTGTCAGCCTGGCCTGGCTCACCAGCCTCTGCGAATTCCCCGGCCGGCGCTGGCTGGACTGGGCGCTGATGTTGCCCTTCGCCGTTCCGGCCTATGTGCTGGCCTTCGTCTTCATCGGCCTGTTCGATTTCTCCGGGCCGGTGCAGACCCTGCTGCGGGACTGGTTCGGCAGTGGCCTGCGGCTGCCCCGGGTGCGCTCCACCGGCGGGGTGATCCTGGTGCTGGTGCTGGTGTTCTATCCCTACGTCTACCTGCTGGCCCGTGCCGCCTTCCTGGCCCAGGGCAAGGGCCTGATGGAGGCCGCGCGGGTGCTCGGCCAATCGCCCTGGCAGGCCTTCTGGCGGGTGGCACTGCCCATGGCGCGACCGGCCATCGGCGCCGGCCTGGCCCTGGCGATCATGGAGACCCTGGCCGATTTCGGCGCGGTCGCGGTGTTCAACTTCGACACCTTCACCACGGCCATCTACAAGACCTGGTATGGCTTCTTCAGCCTGTCCAGCGCGGCCCAACTGGCCAGCCTGCTGCTGCTCGGCGTCTGCCTGGTGCTCTATGGGGAGCGCCGTGCCCGTGGCGCCAGTCGCCCGGCCAGCGAACGGCCGCGGGGCAAGGCGCTCTACCACCTGCATGGGATCAAGGCCCTGGCCGCGACCTTCTGGTGTTCCCTGGTATTCGCCTGCGCCTTCGTCATCCCCATGCTGCAACTGCTGGTGTGGTTCTGGCAGCGCGGCCGCTTCGACCTCGACGAACGTTATGCCGGGCTGATCCTGCATACCCTCTACCTGGGCGGCATAGCGGCGCTGCTCACCGTCTGCGTGGCCCTGCTGCTGGCCTTCGCCCGGCGCCTGGCGCCGACCCGGCCGGTGCGCGCGGCGGTGGGCCTGGCCAACCTCGGTTATGCGCTGCCGGGCTCGGTGCTGGCGGTGTCGATCATGCTCGCCTTCAGCTACCTCGACCGCCAGTGGGTGATCCCGCTGTCCAGTTGGCTCGGTGGCGCCGGCAAACCGCTGCTGCTGGGCAGCCTCGGCGCGCTGCTGCTGGCTTACCTGGTGCGCTTCATGGCGGTGGCCTACGGCCCGCTGGAGAACGGCCTGGCGCGCATCCGCCCGTCGCTGCCGGAAGCCTCCCGCAGCCTCGGCGTGGGCGGGCCGGCGCTGTTCTGCCGGGTGTACCTGCCACTGCTGCTGCCGGGCACCCTGAGTGCCGCGCTGCTGGTGTTCGTCGACGTGCTCAAGGAAATGCCCGCGACCCTGCTGATGCGTCCCTTCGGCTGGGACACGCTGGCAGTGCGTATCTTCGAAATGACCAGCGAAGGCGAATGGGCCCGCGCCGCGCTGCCCGCCCTGACCCTGGTGCTGGTCGGACTGCTGCCGGTGATCGGCCTGATCCGCCGTTCGGCACGCCGGATCGGCCACTGACGACGATCGGAGGACGCCCCGCCGGGCTCAGTGGGCAGGGCTCCGGGCCGTTCCGCCCGTGCCTGACGGTCATCGGCACCCCCCATTCGCCGGAGTGTCCAGGGTTCGACCTTGCGGCTACAATGCGCGCCATTCGTTGCGGCCGGCCTGTCGCGGCGGTGGGCGATCCCACGCCGCCGACCCGCCGCATCCTCGCCAAGCCCGGAAGGAGAAACCCATGGGACAGCGCACTCCACTGCATGACCAGCACTTGGCACTGGGAGCCAAGATGGTGGATTTCGGCGGCTGGGACATGCCCCTGCACTACGGCTCCCAGGTCGAGGAGCACCATCAGGTGCGCCGCGACTGCGGCGTCTTCGACGTCTCCCACATGACGGTGGTGGATGTCGCGGGCAGTCAGGCCAAGGCCTGGCTCCAGCAGCTTCTGGCCAATGACGTCGAACGTCTGCAGGTCCCCGGCAAGGCGCTTTACAGCGCCATGCTCAACGAGCGTGGCGGGGTGATCGACGACCTGATCGTCTACCTCACCGAATTCGGCTATCGCCTGGTGGTCAACGCCGCCACCCGCGACAAGGACCTGGCCTGGATGCAGGCCCGCAGCCAGGGTTTCGAGGTCCGCTTGAACGAGCGCGCCGACCTGGCCGTGCTCGCCATCCAGGGCCCCAGCGCCCGTGCCAAGCTGGCGGAGCTGGTGAGTACCGAGCGCGCCGCGCTGATCCACGAACTCAAGCCCTTCCAGGGGCTGCCCGACGGTGACTGGTTCATCGCCCGTACCGGCTACACCGGCGAGGACGGCCTGGAAATCATGCTTCCCGCCGATCAGGCCGCTGGCTTCTTCAATGAACTGGTGGGCGCCGGTATCGCCCCCATCGGTCTCGGCGCCCGCGACACCCTGCGCCTGGAAGCCGGAATGAACCTCTATGGCCAGGACATGGCCGAGGACATTTCTCCGCTGGTCTCCAACATGGCCTGGACCATCGCCTGGGAACCCGAGACCCGCGACTTCATCGGCCGCCAGGCCCTGGAAGCCGAACGTGCCGCCGGGGTGGCCAGCAAGCTGGTCGGTCTGGTGCTGGAGGAGCGCGGCGTGCTGCGCGCCCACCAAGTGGTGCGGGTGGAGGGCGTGGGCGAGGGCGAGATCACCAGCGGCAGCTTCTCCCCGACCCTGAACAAATCCATTGCCATGGCGCGCGTGCCGATGGCCACCGGCGAGCGTGCCGAAGTGGAAATCCGCGGCAAGTGGTTCCCGGTTCGCGTCGTGCGGCCGAACTTCGTGCGCAATGGCAAGGCCTTGATCTAAATTTTCAGGCGGGCCATCCGCCACAGTCTCTGAGGAACTCGACATGAGCAACATCCCCGCCGAATTGCGTTACGCCCCCAGCCACGAGTGGGCCCGTCTGGAAGCCGATGGCACCGTCACCGTGGGCATCACCGACCACGCCCAGGAAGCCCTGGGCGACGTGGTCTTCGTCGAACTGCCGGAAGTCGGCAAGACCCTGGCCGCCGGTCAGGAAGCCGGCGTGGTGGAGTCGGTGAAGGCCGCTTCCGACATCTACGCGCCGATCGGCGGTGAAGTGGTCGCCGTGAACACAGCCGTCAGCGACGCCCCCGAGAGCGTCAACAGCGATCCCTACGGCTCCTGGTTCTTCAAGCTCAAGCCGAGCGACGCCGCCGAGCTGGACAAGCTGCTCGACGCCGCCGCCTACAAGGCGAGCGCCGACGCCGATAGCTGATTCACCCGCTATCCTTGAAAAAGCAAAAAGCCTCGCTAGTCGAGGCTTTTTGCTTTTCCGCAGAGGCCAAACGAGGTCCCGCCCATGTCCCAGATGCCCTCGCTGTCCCAGCTCCAACAGCCCGACGCCTTCCTCCGCCGCCATTTGGGGCCGGACGAGGCGGAACAGCGGGCCATGCTCGAGGTCCTGGGCCTCGCCAGCCGTGACGAGCTGATCGTGCAGACGGTGCCTCCGGCGATCCGCCTCAACCGTCCTCTGGAGCTGCCGCCGGCGCTGGACGAGCAGCAGGCCCTGGCGAAGTTGCGCGGCTACGCCGAGCAGAACCAGCTGTGGACCAGCCTGATCGGCATGGGCTACCACGGCACCATCACGCCCACGGTGATCCTGCGCAACGTGCTGGAGAACCCCGGCTGGTACACCGCCTACACCCCTTACCAGCCGGAGATCGCCCAGGGCCGGCTGGAGGCTCTGCTGAATTTCCAGCAACTGACCATCGACCTCACCGGCCTCGACCTGGCCAGCGCCTCCCTGCTCGACGAAGCCACCGCCGCCGCCGAAGCCATGGCCCTGGCCAAGCGGGTGGCCAAGTCGAAGAGCAACCTGTTCTTCGTCGACGAAGACAGCCACCCGCAGACCATCTCGGTGGTGCAGACCCGCGCCCAGGCCTTCGGCTTCGATCTGGTGGTCGATCATGTGGATAACCTGGCGCGGCACCAGGTTTTCGGCGCGTTGCTGCAATACCCGGACACCCACGGCGAAATCCGCGACCTGCGGCCGCTGATCGAGCACCTGCATGGCCAGCAGGCCCTGGCCTGCGTCGGCACCGACCTGCTCAGCCTGCTGCTGCTCACGCCGCCCGGCGAACTGGGGGCCGACGTGGTCTTCGGTTCGGCCCAGCGCTTCGGCGTGCCCATGGGCTACGGCGGCCCCCATGCGGCATTCTTCGCCACCCGCGACGAGTTCAAGCGCGCCATGCCGGGGCGGATCATCGGGGTGTCCAAGGACGCCCGTGGCAACGTGGCCCTGCGCATGGCCCTGCAAACCCGCGAGCAGCACATCCGTCGCGAGAAGGCCAACTCCAACATCTGCACGGCCCAGGTGCTGCTGGCCAATATCGCCAGTTGCTACGCGGTCTACCACGGCCCGGAGGGGCTGAAGCGCATCGCCCAGCGCGTCCACCGGCTCACCGCCCTCCTCGCCGAAGGCCTGGCGCGCAAGGGGGTGCAGCGCGACAACCAGTATTTCTTCGACACCCTGACCCTGGACGTGGGCGGCAGCCAGAACGCCGTCATCGAGTCGGCCAAGCTGGCGCGCGTCAACCTGCGCATTCTCGGGCGCGGCAAGCTGGGGGTCAGCCTGGACGAAACCTGCACGGCGGAAACCGTCGAGCAACTGTTCGGCATCTTCCTCGGCGCCGATCACGGCCTGTCGCTGGCCGAACTGGATGAGGCGGTGCGGGTGCCGGGCATTCCCGCCGATCTGCAGCGCAGCAGCGGCTACCTGAGCCATCCGGTGTTCAACGCCCACCACAGCGAAACCGAGATGCTGCGCTACCTCAAGCAGTTGGAAAACAAGGACCTGGCGCTGAACCAGGCGATGATCCCGCTGGGCTCCTGCACCATGAAGCTCAACGCCACCAGCGAGATGATCCCCATCACCTGGCCGGAGTTCGCCAGCCTGCACCCCTTCGCACCCCGCGAACAGGCGCTGGGCTACAAGCTGATGATCGACGAACTGGAAGCCTGGCTCTGCGCCATCACCGGCTTCGACGCCATCAGCATGCAGCCCAACTCCGGCGCCCAGGGCGAGTACGCCGGGCTGCTGGCCATCCGTCGCTACCACGAGAGCCGTGGCGAGGGGCATCGCAACATCTGCCTGATCCCGGCCTCGGCCCACGGCACCAATCCGGCGTCGGCGCAGATGGCCAGCATGCGCGTGGTCATCGTCGACTGCGACGAGGGCGGCAACGTCGACCTGGAGGACCTCAAGCGCAAAGCGGCCGAGGCCGGTGGGCAACTGTCCTGCCTGATGGCCACCTACCCCTCGACCCACGGCGTCTACGAGGAGGGCATCCGCGAGATCTGCGAGGTTATCCACAGCCACGGCGGCCAGGTCTACATGGACGGCGCCAACCTCAACGCTCAGGTGGGGCTGGCGCGGCCGGCGGACATCGGCGCCGACGTTTCCCACATGAACCTGCACAAGACCTTCTGCATCCCCCACGGCGGTGGCGGGCCGGGCATGGGGCCGATCGGCGTGCGCGCGCACCTGGCGCCCTTCGTCGCCAACCACCCGGTGATCGAACTCAAGGGGCCGAACCCGGAGAACGGCGCGGTGAGCGCGGCGCCCTGGGGCAGCGCGAGCATCCTGCCGATCAGTTGGATGTACATCGCCATGATGGGGCCGGACCTGGCCGATGCCACCGAGGTGGCCATCCTCGGCGCCAACTACCTGGCCCGGCAGTTGGGCGACGCCTACCCGGTGCTCTACAGCGGTCGCAACGGCCGGGTGGCCCACGAGTGCATCCTCGACTTGCGCCCGCTCAAGGCGGAAACCGGGATCACCGAGGAGGACGTGGCCAAGCGCCTGATGGATTACGGCTTCCACGCCCCGACCATGAGCTTCCCGGTGCCCGGCACGCTGATGGTCGAGCCCACCGAAAGCGAGAACAAGCACGAACTGGATCGCTTCATCGAGGCCATGCTGAGCATCCGCGCGGAAATCGCCAAGGTGCAGGCGGGCGACTGGCCGGCCGAGGACAACCCCCTCAAGCGCGCCCCGCACACCCTGGCCGACGTGATCGGCCACTGGGAACGGCCCTACAGCATCGAGGAAGCCGTCACCCCCAGCGAACACACCCGCGCGCACAAGTACTGGCCGACGGTGAACCGGGTGGACAACGTCTACGGCGACCGCAACCTGTTCTGCGCCTGCGTGCCGCTGGAGGATTATCGGGAGTAGAGGGGATGGCCCGTGCCCGCATCGCGAACGAAGTCGCCCCTGCCAGGGCTGGCCTGCGGGCGCGGATTCATTGTCATGAGTTGCGACGCTTGCGGGCTGCAAGACCTATGCAAAGGCATTTCGTAGGCTGGCGCCGAGCCTGCTAAGCCCAACATTTCCAGGCCACCTGGCTGCGTTGGGCGCTCGGCACCGGCCTGCAGAGTCCGAGGGAGCCGACAGCAAGTCCACGTTCTACGAACGTGGACGTTTACTCGCGGTATCTCACTCTTCCGTGGCGAGAATCGCGCTGGCCAGTTCGCTGTCGCTGGCCTTGAGCCCGGGGTGTTCGCTGCGGATGCGCTGCAGCGCGGCTTCCAGGTAGGGGCCACGGATTTCACCGCCACTGGCGACGAAGCTGCTGGCGTCGTCGCGGGCCGCGACCATCAGCTTGTCGTCCTTGAAGGTCAGGTACGTGGACGCAGTGGTGGCGCCGGAGGAAATCACATCGCGCCAGAAATCGCTGTCGGCCATGGCCGAGCCAGCGGGCAGGGCGGCGATTGCGAGAGCTGCTGCATACAGGCGGGTGCGCATGGTCTGGTACTCCGTATCGCGGTGGGCCTGAAACGTCAGATTCGGCGGCGCTCCAGCAAGTTCCACCCGGCTGCCCACCGGTCACGTACGCCGGCCGCCTCCCCTCATTCCCGCCGCAACGCGGGATCGTCCGGGTTCTGTTGTTCCAGTTCGGCGAACAGCGCCTGGACTTTCTGGATCTGTCCGGCCTCGCGCCAGTAGCGGATCAGCGCCAGGCGTGCCTCGCGGTTGGCGGGGTCGCGCTCCAGCAAGGCTTCCAGGCGATGACCGGCCTCTTCCAGTTGGCCGCTGTCATGCTGGGCGACCGCATAGGCGTAGCCATACAGGGGGTTGTCCGGTTCCAGCCGGACGGCTTCGGCGAAGGCTTCGAGGGCGCCCGGCAGGTCGCCCTTGCGGAGTAGCATCAGGCCGTTGGCATGCCGCAGCAGGGCCGCCCGGGGGTGCTCCGTGAGGGCCTGTTCGAGCAGGGCGCGGCCTTCTTCCCAGCGGAAGTTGCCGTCCAGCCACTGCACCAGGGCGACCCGCGCCGGCAGGTAATCCGGGTCACGCCGCAGCGCCGTCCGCAGGCGCGCTTCCACGGCATCGGCGCGGCCGTTGGCCTGGTAGAGCCGCGCCAGGTTGAGGTTCGCCTCGGCGCGATCCTGCTGGCTGAGTAGCACCGCCTCGTATTCGGCGATGGCCTCGTTCCAGCTCTGCTCGTAGTTGCCCAGGCCGGTGGCGCGCAAGCCCAGGAGTTCGTGGGCGGCGGCGATGCGCACGGCGCGTACCGGGTCGGTGAGCAGCGGCGCCAGCAGGTTGCGGCGCTGTTCCGGGGGAACCAGGGCGGCCACTGCTCGGACGGCGGTCTCACGTACCTGCGGCGCGGGATGGGTCAGGTGCCGCGCGGCGGCGTTCAGGGCGCGCTCGCTGGGGTAGGTGGGCAGTTCGGCCAGCAGGGTGGCGCGGCGGATCGCCGGCAGTTCGCGGGACTCCAGTTGCTGGAAGAGTGCCCGTGAGGCGCCCGGCCGGCCCTGGCGGATCAGCCACAGGCTTTCGTCGTAGCGCGGCGCGGTGGCCTTGTCCTCGCCGTACCAGAGGCGGAACTGTTCGGCCACCTGGTCCCCGGGCTGCTCACGGTGGCAGCCAAGGCAGGCGTCGGGAGTGCCCAGCTTCAAGGCCCGCGCCGGGTTGGGCAGGCTGAAACCGTGGTCGTGGCGCACGTCGTTGCCCATAAAGGTCTTGCCTGGCATGTGGCAGTCCACGCACTGCGAGCCGGCCTGGCCCTGGGCATGGTGATGGTGCTCGGGGCTGTCGTAGTTCTTCGCCGTCAGCCCCCGGTCATCGATGCCCTCGACCTCGGCCTGGCCCGACGGGTTGTGGCAGCGCAGGCAGACACCGTTGCCCGGCGCTCTGAGCGCCGTGCTGTGGGGGTTGTGGCAATCGCTGCAGCGCACCCCCTTGGCGTATAGGCGGCTCTGGGTGAAGGCGCCGTACTCGTACACCTCGCCCTTGATCTTGCCGTCCAGCTCGTAGAGCTCACGGGTGAGGGTGCTGGGCAGGTAGTCGTCCATCAGCCGCTGGCCGTGGTGAGAGTCGTCGTCCAGCGGAACGCGGCGGGCGTGGCAACGGGCACAGGTTTCCACCGCGCGAATCCGATCCGCCCGGGCCAGGTCGAGGGCGAATCCGGCATTGGCTGCCCTGTACTGCTTCGCCGCCCAGTCGAGGTGGCGGGAGGCCGGGCCGTGGCAGGCCTGGCAACCGACGCCCAGGCTGTTCCAGCGGCTCGCGTAGTGGTCGGTGGCCGGGTCGTAGTGGCGCTGGAAGCCGGTGCTGTGGCATTCCACGCACTGCGCGTTGGCGTTCTGCTGCGGCCGGGCCCAGTGTTGCGCATCCCCGGCCTGCGGGCCTTGACTCGCGGGTGGCCGGAACCAGCTGCGCTGGTTCACGTCCCAGGCCAGGTCCAGGGCCTGCAGGCGTCCGCCGGAACCTTCCACCAGGTACTGCTGCAGGGGTGCCACGCCGAAGGTGTAGGCGACGCGGAAGTCCGCCGGTTTGCCATCGGCGCCGGGCGCGTTGACCCAGAAGGCGCCGTCGCGGCGGAAGAAGCGGGCGGCTCCGGCATCATCCTGGAAGCGCGCGTCGTCGAAGTTCCCCTGCACGCTGGTCTCGGTCGCGTCCTGCATCGCCAAGCGGTGATGACTGGCTCGCCAGTCCCGGACCTGCTGGGCATGGCAGCCGGCGCACGTACGCTCGTCCACCAGGCTCGCCGGCTGGGCATTGGCCTGTGCCGGAGCCCCATCCAGCAGGGCGCCAGTGCCACCCTTGACGAACCACCAGGCGCCCAGGCCGATCAAGAGCAGCAGCCCCGCGAGGACGGGGTAGACAGGGCGCCGGACGGAAGAGCGGGCCTCGGAAGCGGGCTTGTGGTGCTTCGACATGCAGACATCCGCTGTGCTGGCGAGCGTGCCTCAGGGTGGCGTGCAGGTTCCGTGAATGCCCCGGAGGCCGTCAAGGCTGCATGTCGCGATTGGCTCGGCGAGGCCGGATGACGGTGCCCTTGAGCGTGCGGGCGGAGGGTTGACCCGCGAGGGGCGAGGCGAGCCGGTCAGACCGGCTCGACCTTGAGCAGCACGCCGTCCTGGCCGATCACCTTGACCTGGCTGCCGATGGGCAGGTCGGGACCGCTCACCAGCCAGACCGAATCGCCGGCCTTGATCTTGCCGCGACCGTCGCTGATGGCTTCATGCAGGGCGAACTGGCGGCCGATGAACTCGTAGCCGCGTCGGTTCAGGCCAGGCTGCGCGGAGGGCTTGGCGGCGCTGCGCTGGCGGCGCCACCAGTACACCGCGGTGAAGACCGACAGCACGCCGAAGAGCAGGAACTGGAGGGCCCAGTGCAGCTCCGGGGCAATGAAGGTGAGTACCCCGACGCAGGCGGCGGCGACGCCGATCCACAGCAGGTAGCCGCCGGCACCGAAGACTTCGAGGATCAGCAGCAGGGTGCCGAGGGCGAGCCAGTCCCAGTAGGTCAGGTGCTGCAGGTAGTTCCACATGGCCTCAGCCCTTCTTGCCATCGAAGGTGGCGCGGACGATCTCGCCGATGCCGCCCACGGCGCCGATCACCTGGCTGGCTTCCAGCGGCATCAGCACCACCTTGCTGTTGTTGGCGCTGGCCAGTTTGCCCAGGGCCTCGACGTATTTCTGCGCGACGAAGTAGTTCACCGCCTGCACGTTGCCCTGGGCGATGGCGTTGGACACCATGCGGGTCGCCTCGGCTTCGGCCTGGGCGGCGCGTTCGCGGGCCTCGGCTTCGAGGAAGGCAGCCTGGCGCTGGCCCTCGGCCTTGAGGATCTGGGCCTGCTTCTCGCCTTCGGCGGTAAGGATTTCCGCCTGGCGGCGGCCTTCGGCTTCGAGAATCTGCGCGCGCTTCAGGCGCTCGGCCTTCATCTGGCTGGCCATCGCCTCCACCAGGTCGGCCGGCGGGCTGATGTCCTTGATCTCGATGCGGGTGACCTTGATACCCCAGGGCGCGGTGGCTTCGTCCACGGTGCGCAGCAGGCGCTCGTTGATGGCGTCGCGCTGGCTGAGCATGGCGTCCAGCTCCATGGAACCGAGCACGGTACGGATGTTGGTCATCACCAGGTTGCGGATGGCGTGCTCCAGGTCGTTGACCTCGTAGGCCGCCTGGGCGGCGTTGACCACCTGGAAGAAGCACACGGCGTCGATGGTGACGATGGCGTTGTCGGCGCTGATGGCTTCCTGCGGCGGAATGTCCAGCACGCTTTCCATGACGCTGAGCTTGCGGCCGATGCGGTCCATCACCGGCACGATGATGTTCAGGCCCGGCGTGAGGGTGTTGGTGTAGCGGCCGAAGCGTTCCACGGTCCACTCGAAGCCCTGGGGCACCACCTTGAAGCCCATGAAGACGATCGCGATCGCAAGGGCGACGAAAAGAATGACGACACTGCCGATTTCCATGGGAAAGACTCCGTTTGCTGGCTGTTGTCCTGGCGTCCGGGGCCCCTCGCCCCAGCCGCCAAGCATTTCATTTCTGTTCGCTTTGTGGCGTGACCCGCAGCACTTCTTCGATGGTTGTCATGCCGCTGGCGACCTTCTGCGCGCCGGACAGGCGCAGGCTGCGCATGCCTTCCTTGAAGGCCGCGCGGCGCAGGGCGATGAGGTCGGTGTCGGCGGTGATCAGCGGCTTGATGCCGTCGGACAGCAGCATGATCTCGTACACCCCGGCGCGGCCGCGGTAGCCGGTGTCGCGGCATTCCAGGCAGCCGACGGCGCGGTGGGCACCGGTGGGCATCGGCGCGCTCCAGGGCTTGGTCAGGCCGCTCCAGTCGTCCTCGGCGAGCTCCATGGGGGCCTTGCAGTGCGGACAGAGGGTGCGTACCAGGCGCTGGGCCATGACGCCCAGCAGGGTGGCGCGCAGTAGGTAGTAGGGCACGCCCAGTTCCAGCAGGCGGGTGATGGCGCTGGGGGCGTCGTTGGTGTGCAGCGTGGAGAGCACCAGGTGGCCGGTGAGGGCGGCCTGGATGGCCATCTCGGCGGTTTCCAGGTCACGGATCTCGCCGACCATGATGATGTCCGGGTCCTGCCGCATCAGCGCGCGGACGCCACTGGCGAAGGTCAGGTCGATGTTGTGCTGGACCTGCATCTGGTTGAAGGCGCCTTCGATCATCTCGATGGGGTCTTCGATGGTGCAGACGTTCACCTCGCTGGTGGCCAGTTGCTTGAGGGTGGTGTAGAGGGTGGTGGTCTTGCCTGAACCGGTGGGGCCGGTGACCAGGATGATGCCGTTGGGCTGGTTGGTCATGCTCTGCCAGCGGCGCAGGTCGTCGGCGGAGAAGCCCAGTTGGTCGAAACTCTTCAGCAGCACCTCGGGGTCGAAGATCCGCATCACCATCTTCTCGCCGAAGGCGGTGGGCAGTGTCGACAGGCGCAGTTCCACTTCGCCGCCGTCCGGGGTCTTGGTCTTGACCCGGCCGTCCTGCGGCTTGCGCTTCTCCGCCACGTTCATCCGCCCGAGGCTCTTCAGGCGGCTGACCACCGCCATGGTGACCTGGGGCGGAAACTGGTAGACGTTGTGCAGCACGCCGTCGATGCGAAAGCGCACCGTGCCCTGTTCGCGGCGCGGCTCGATGTGGATGTCGCTGGCGCGCTGCTGGTAGGCGTACTGGAACAGCCAGTCGACGATGTTGACGATGTGCGCGTCGTTGGCGTCCGGTTCCTGGTCGGTGGCGCCGAGCCTGAGCAACTGCTCGAAGTTGCCCACGCCGCTGATCTTCTGGTCCACCGCGCTGGCGCCGCTGACCGACTTGGCCAGGCGGTAGAACTCCAGGGTGAACTTCTGGATATCCACCGGGTTGGCCACCACCCGCTTGATCGGGCGCTTGAGCACATGGGTCAGGTTGCCCTCCCAGCTGTGCACGAAGGGCTGCGCGCTGGCGATGGTCACCGTTTCGCTGTCGGCGGCCACGGCGAGAATCTTGTGGCGCTGGGCGAAGGCGTAGGACATCAGCGGGGTGATGGCGGCGACGTCGATCTTCAGCGGGTCAATGCGCAGGTAGGGCTGGCCGGCGTGCTCGGCCAGCCAGTGGCTGAGGGTTTCCAGGTCGAGCTTCTTGCCGGGGCGCTTGAGGTCGTCGACCTGCTGGCAGGCGAGAAACTCCAGGGGGTGCTGCTGGTTGTTCACCGCGCTACGGCGAATGGCCAGGCAGTGCTCGGCCTGGTCCTGGCTCAGACGACCCTGGGCCACCAGTTCGCGCATCAGGTCGTTGAGGTCCAGCCAACGGTCCTGGGCGGGTGAGGCAAAGGCGGACATGCAAGCTCCTCGGTCACGCATCTCAGTCTGGAAGAGTAGTCAATCGCTCTTCACGCGGAACGACAAGCATGCCCGAAATGCGCGGGCCCGACTAAGCCATGGGTCAAGGAACGGAGGCGTGCTCCAGCTCCACCGAGGCGACGCTGACGAGCGAACGCATCTTCTGCGCGATGACCTCGGCGCGATGCGGGGTCAGGCCCGGTTGGCGCAGTTGCACCAGCAGGTTGTCGCCCAACTGGTGCACTTCCAGCCAGCGCGGCACCAGTTGCAGCTGGGCGAAGAAGCCGAGCAGGCGGCCGAGCACGTCTGCCTCCGCTTCGGCGAGGATGGCGAATTGCATTTCGTGGGCCTGGTGCCGGGCGGCGTGCGGGTGCCAGTGGTCGTCGCGCAGGGTGGGGGCGGGCTGGAGGCTGAGCATGAAGGATTCCTCGGTGGGGACGCCGATAGTTTTCCAGCCTGTCGGGGGATTTTTCTGCCTGATTGCAGGGAAACGGCGAGATCTTTGGATAGACTTTCCTGCATCTCGCCAAAGCAGGGAAATTTTATGTCCGTCACCCTGGATAACTACGACAAACGTATCCTCGAACTGCTGCAGGGAGACGCCAGCCTGTCCACCGCCGAGATCGCCGAGCGCGTGGGCTTGTCCCAGTCGCCCTGCTGGCGGCGCATCCAGCGGCTCAAGGATGAAGGGGTGATCCGCCGCCAGGTCACCCTGCTGGACCGGCGCAAGGTGGGCCTCAACGCGCAAATCTTCGCCCAGGTGAAACTCAACGCCCACGGCCGCTCCAACCTCACCGAATTCGCCGAGGCCATGCGCGAGTTTCCTGAGGTGCTGGAGTGCCATGTGCTGATGGGGGCGGTGGATTTCATGCTGCGCATCGTCACCCGCGATATCGAGGCCTACGAGCGCTTCTTCTTCGAGAAGCTGTCGCTGGTGCCGGGCATCCAGGAGGTGAACTCCATCGTCGCGCTGTCGGAGATCAAGTCCACCACCAGCCTGCCCGTCGATCAGGGGTAAAAGGCTTGTAGGGGCGATTTCAATCGCCAGGGGCAGCGCAGCTGCTCTGTCTGGTTAAGCGGAATGGCGGACCTTCGGCCCGCTTGGCGAATAAATTCGCCCCTACAAGGTCAGGACGCCTTGTGGTCGTCCGTCAGCACCACCGGCTTCTTCGCCAGCTTGCCTGCCTGATGGGGCGGGGTGAGGCCCATGGACAGGTAGATGCCGGTCAGCCCTTCCACGCCCATCTCCGCCGGGCGCAGCCATTCCACCGGCACATAGATCAGCCCGCCCCCCACCGGGATGGGCGCGGTGGGGACCAGGATGGCGCAGTATTGCCGGCCGTCCAGCTCGACGGTCGTCGGGTTCGGCTGCAAGGCCAGCACCGCCGCGCCTTCGCCGCCAAAGATGCACCACACCGGGCTCATGGCTGCGATATCGGCATTCTTGCTGCGGTCCAGCAGGCCGACGAAGCGGTCCGCCAGGCTGTACAGGCTGCCGACCAGCGGCGCGCGGCGCAGGGTCGTGTCCAGCAGCCAGGCCAGCGGCCGGCGCAGGCCGAGCTGCACCGCCAGCCCGAGGGGGTAGAGGCAGCCCAGCAGCACCAGGGTGCCGACCAGGTAGGCCAGCGCCGGGTTGCTGGCGAAGGGCTGGCCGAGGGCGCCGAGGAGCTGGCCGATCACCGTCGAAGGCCCCACCAGCCGGTTCAGCAGGCTGACCAGCCAGGCCAGCAGCGCCAGGGTCAGCACCAGTGGCAGCAGGGCCAGCAGGCCGGTCAGCCAGGTGGTGACCACGGAGCGGAAGCTTTGCTTGAACATGGCGGGGCTCCTCGGCGGCGTCGCGTCAGCGGGTCAGCGCCTTCCAGCCGCGCAGGCTGATCAGCGTCTGCGCCTGTTCGCTGCGGGCGGCCAGGCTCTCGGCATCCAGCGGCCGGCCGGCCAGCTCGGCGAACTTGGCCAGTTCACCGTAGGCGCGGTCGATTTCCACCACGTCCAGCGCCTGGCGGGCCAGGCGCAGCCAGACCAGCAGACGCTCCAGGCGCGGCAACTGCTCGCCCAGGTCTTCCGGCTGGCGCTTGTAGAGTTCCGGCTTCAGCGCCTGGCCTTCTTCGGCGAGGAACCGCGGCAGCCAGTTGCCCAGCGCTGCCTGGCCCTGGCGGGTGCCGCGGGCGTTGCGCTCGACGATCCAGGCGCGGGTCAGCAGCCAGCGCGAGGCGCTGAGGGAGAACAGCCCCCAGCGGGTTCCGGCCAGCTCGTCGGCGAACTGTTGCGGCGCGGCATGGCGCGCCGCTTCATCCTGTTCGCCGGCCTGGATGCGCGGGCGCCAGTCCTCGAGCAGGGCGTCCAGGGCTTCGCGCAGGTCGTGGCTGCTGGCGCGCGGCGCGGCCTGGCCAAGGCTGCCGAGCAAGGCGCGCAGTTCCACCAGTTGCTGCAGCCAGTCCACCAGCAGCTTCCAGTGGTTGTTGAAACGGTACTGCTCGGCCAGGCGCTGGCTGGCGCCCAGCAGGTGCCAGGCGAGGGCGGCGAAGGCGTCGTCCAGCGGCATGTCGACGGCCAGCGCCGGGGCCGGCAGGCTCAGGTGGTAGCTGTTGGCGTCGTACAGGCGGTAGCCGCGCTCGGCCTTGCTGATGTCGCAGGGCATCAGCGGCAGGTCGGCGGCCAGTTCGGCGGCCAGCTCCAGCAGGGCCTCGGGCTCACCCTGGCGCAGTTCCAGCTCCAGTTCGCAGATGTCTTCTTCCTGATTGCCGGCGATCACCTTGCCCTGGTCCAGGGCGGCTTCGATCACCACCTTGGCCTTGCCCCGGCCCCAGGCGATTTCCGCCCGGTCGCGATGGAAGTCGGTGGTGAAGATGGGCGCCAACTGGTTCTTGTCCAGCTCGGCCAGGCTGGCCGGCCAGCAATCGTCGGTGAGCTTCTTCGGGTCCAGCTTGGCGCGGGTCAGGTACCAGTCCCATTCGTTGCGCTCGGACAGCCCGGCCACGCTCTGGCCGCGGGTCTTGAGGGTCTGGATGAACTGCTCGCCGTCGCGGCGCAGGCGCAGGGCCACTCGGGCCTTGGCGAGGTCGCGCGCGGGGGTGTCGAAGTACTGGTTGAACAGCTCGCGGCGTTCCCAGCCGGACTTGTTGCGCTTCTTCAGCAGCGGGTGGTCGCGCAAGGCTTCCAGGGTCTCGCGGCTGGCGCGAAGCTTGATTTCGGTCTCTTTGTTCATCGCCGGGGTCTTTCAGGCGCAGCCAGGGGCGGCTGCCAGGGCGGTGAAGTTTACAGGACAGGTCCGCGCCGTGCCGCAGCGGTTTCGCCTCGCGCGGGCTGGGCCTATGATGGTTGCTCATTCGTGGAGGTCCCGATGCCTGTTCCAGACCTGAAATCGCAGTTCGCCGCGCTGATCGCCGCGCCTTCGGTGAGCTGCACCCAGCCCAACTGGGACCAGTCGAACCAGGCGGTGATCGACTTGCTGGCCACCTGGCTCGGCGACCTCGGCTTCCGCTGCGAAGTCCAGCAGGTGGCGCCGGGCAAGGCCAACCTGCTGGCCACCTACGGCAGCGGCCCCGGCGGCCTGGTGCTGGCCGGCCACAGCGACACCGTGCCCTTCGACGCCGCGCTGTGGAAAACCGACCCGCTGGCGCTCAGCGAGGTGGGCGACCGCTGGTACGGCCTGGGCAGCTGCGACATGAAAGGCTTCTTTCCCCTGGCCATCGAGGCTGTGCGCGGCCTGCTGGACCAGCCGTTCCGCCAGCCGCTGATCATCCTCGCCACCTGCGACGAGGAAAGCTCCATGGCCGGCGCGCGCGCCCTGGCCGAGGCCGGCAGGCCGCTGGGGCGCGCGGCGGTGATCGGCGAGCCGACGGGGCTCAAGCCCATCCGTCTGCACAAGGGGGTGATGATGGAGCGCATCGACATCCTCGGGCAGAGCGGCCATTCCTCCGATCCCAGCCTCGGCCACAGCGCCCTGGAAGCCATGCACGCGGTGATGAGCGACCTGCTCGAACTGCGTGGCGAGTGGCAGCAGGAATTCCGCAACTCGCAGTTCAGCGTGCCGCAACCCACGTTGAACTTCGGCTGTATCCACGGCGGCGACAACCCCAACCGCATCTGCGGCCAGTGCAGCCTGGAGTTCGATCTGCGGCCGTTGCCGGGGATGAGCCCCGACACTCTGCGCGCGGTCATCCGCCAGCGCCTGCGACCGGTGGCCGAGCATTATCAGGTGCAGATCGACTTCAAGCCGCTGTTTCCGGCGGTGCCGCCCTTCGAGCAGGCGCCAGGCAGTGATCTGGTGCGCCTGGCCGAGCGTCTCACCGGGCATACCGCGCAGGCGGTGGCCTTCGGTACCGAAGCGCCGTATCTTCAGCAGCTCGGTTGCGAGACGCTGGTGCTCGGCCCCGGCGACATCGCCTGCGCCCACCAGCCGGATGAGCACCTCGAACTGTCACGGATCGAGCCTACCGTTGCGCTATTGCGCCAGCTCATCCAGCATTACTGCCTGCAATCCACCAGCACAGCCTGACCGGGAGGGTTTCCGTTGATGCTCTTGCGACGACGATAACGCGCCGCCCCACTGCTCGCCGGCCGAGCTCCGCATTCGTCAATTCGCCACATTTTCAGGCTCACGGAACCATGCCCGATTACGTCAACTGGCTGCGCCACGCGTCTCCTTACATCAACGCCCACCGGGACTGCACCTTCGTCGTCATGCTGCCCGGCGAGGGCGTCGCCCACCCGAACTTCGGCAATATCGTCCACGACCTTGTGCTGCTGCACAGCCTGGGCGTGCGCCTGGTGCTGGTGCACGGCTCGCGCCCGCAGATCGAGGCGCGCCTGGCCGCCCGTGGGCTGACGCCGCACTTCCATCGCGATTTGCGGATCACCGACGGTCCCACCCTGGAGTGCGTGATCGATGCCGTCGGCCAGTTGCGCATCGCCATCGAGGCACGCCTGTCCATGGATATCGCCGCCTCGCCCATGCAGGGCTCGCGCCTGCGTGTGAGCACCGGCAACTTCGTCACCGCGCGCCCCATCGGCGTCGTCGACGGTATCGATTACCACCACACCGGCGAAGTGCGCCGGGTGGACCGCAAGGGCATCGGCCGGCTGCTGGACGAGCGCACCATCGTGCTGCTCTCGTCGCTCGGCTATTCGCCCACCGGGGAAATCTTCAACCTCGCCTGCGAGGACGTGGCCACCCGCGTGGCCATCGACCTGGGCGCGGACAAGCTGATCCTGTTTGGCAACGAGCGCGGGCTGATCGACGAGTCCGGCAAGCTGGTGCGTGAGCTGCGTCCGCAGCAGGTGCCGGCGCACCTGAGCCGCCTTGGCAACAACTACCAGGCCGAATTGCTGGATGCCGCCGCCCAGGCCTGCCGTGCCGGGGTCAAGCGCAGCCACATGGTCAGCTACGCCGAAGACGGCTCGCTGCTCACCGAACTCTTCACCCGCGACGGCGGCGGCACCCTGGTGGACCAGGAACAGTTCGAGTCCCTGCGCGAGGCCACCATCGACGACGTCGGCGGCCTGATCGACCTGATCACACCGCTGGAGGATCAGGGCATCCTGGTGCGCCGTTCCCGCGAGGTGCTGGAGCGGGAAATCGAGCAGTTCACCATTGTCGAGCGCGACGGCCTGATCATCGCCTGCGCGGCGCTCTATCCCATCGCCGATTCCGACGCCGGCGAGCTCGCCTGCCTGGCGGTGAATCCCGAGTACCGCCATGGCGGCCGTGGCGACGAGCTGCTGGAGCGCATCGAGGCGCGTGCCCGTGCCCAGGGCCTGAAGCACCTCTTCGTCCTCACCACCCGTACGGCCCACTGGTTCCGCGAGCGCGGCTTCCAGCCCAGCGGCGTCGAGCGCCTGCCGGCGGCGCGGGCGTCGCTGTACAACTACCAGCGCAATTCGCAGATATTCGAGAAGGTGCTCTGATTCTCGTCCGGGCACCTCGCCTTCATGTGGCGAGGACTGCTTTCCTGTAGGAGCGAATTCATTCGCGAAGCAGCCCGAAGGGCTGCCTGACCAGGCATCGGGGCCGCGCTGCGGCCCTTCGCGAATGAATTCGCTCCTACAGGATCACGCCGTTGCGAGAGCCATTCCGATCAGTCGCTGATCAGCCCCAGGATGCTGGCCTGGTAAGCGGCGACGAAGCTGTCGAAGTCCACTTCCGGCTCGGTTTCCAGGCGCGTCTGTTCCTCCAGGGATTCACGGGCCATGGCTTCGAAGCGGGCCTGGTCTTCCGCGTTCAGCGGCTGGCTGCGGAAGTACTCGGCATGCTGGCGGCTGTAGCGCAGGGCGAACTGGCTGAAGCTTTCGTTGCGTTCGCGCAGTTCGGCCAGCACCCGGGCCGAAGGGGTCAGTTCCGGGTTGGTGACCTTGGCACGCTGGGCTCCCAGGGCCTCGGCGTGTTCCTGGCCGCCCTGGGCGGCGTCCAGCAGTTCGGCGGTGCGACCGATGCGGTCGAGCAGGTCATCGGCCCATTCGCTCAGGCCGATGGGCTGGCCATGACGCAGCAGCTGCAGGCCGGGACGACGGCCTTCCTTGACCACGCGCTGGAAGTTGTCGGTGGCGCAGCGGCATTCCTCGCCGCTCATCGGCGGGCTGTCCTGCAGCGCGCAGAACAGCAGGAAGGCGTCAAGGAAACGGCTTTCGGCCAGGTCGATCCCCAGCGGCAGGTAGGGGTTGATGTCCAGGCAGCGCACTTCCACGTACTGCACGCCCCGGGCCGTCAGCGCCTGGATCGGGCGCTCGCCGGTGTGGGTGACGCGTTTGGGGCGGATGCTCGAGTAGTACTCGTTCTCGATCTGGATCACGTTGGTGTTCAGTTGCACCCATTTGCCGTCCTTCTTGGTGCCGATCTCGACATAAGGCGGGTAGGGCGTGGACACCGCCTGGCGCAGGCTCGCCAGGTAGCTGTCGAGGCTGTTGTAACAAGGGGTGAGGCCGGCCTGGGCGTTGTTCTGGTAGCCCAGGTCGCTCATCCGCAGGCTGGTGGCATAGGGCAGGTAGAGCGTGTCGGCGCCCAGGCTGTCGAGGTCGTGCGGCCGGTCGCGCAGGAAGCTCTTGTCCAGGGCGGGCGCGGCGCCGAACAGGTACATCAGCAGCCAGCTGTAGCGGCGGAAGTTGCGAATCATCGCGATGTAGCGCGCCGACTGGTAGTCGCGTTCGTTCTGCGGATCGCCTTCAGCCTGCTTGAGCAGCGGCCAGAGCGCCTCGGGCAGGGAATAGTTGTAGTGGATGCCGGCGATGCACTGCATGGTCTTGCCGTAGCGTATGGCCAGGCCCTTGCGGTAGACGTATTTCAGGCGGCCGATGGGCGAGCTGCCGTAGCGCGCGATCGGGATGTCTTCCTCCGCCGGCAGGCGGCAGGGCATCGACGGGCTCCAGAGCAGTTCGTCGCCCAGTTGGCTGACCGTGAAGCGATGGACCTTCTCCAGGTCCGCCAGGGTCTGCGCCGCATCGACCTCGGCGGGCGTGATGAACTCCAGCAAGGACTCGGAGTAGTCCGTGGTGATCTGCCCATGTGTCAGGGCCGAGCCCAGGGCCGGGGAGTGCGGCGTCAGCGCCAGTTGGCCGTTGCCATCCACCCGCAGGCATTCACGTTCGATGCCGTGCAGGCAGCGGGTGAGCAGGGGCAGGTTGGCGCGCTCGCCGAGCAAGGCCAGGCGGCGGGAAAGAAGATCGCTCAATTTGGAATCCTTCACGCGTCAGTCGCCCCAATATGGGGGTGGACCGAGCTGTCTACAAGAGGCGGGTTCGCCGGCGGCCGAAATACTTTTCCGCCGCCGGCCCAGGTTTTCGCTTCGTCCAGAATAGAGCGTCGTCGCACCCCCGCTGTTACAGCTGAGCGAAGGTGCCTTGTCCCTTGGCGACCAGCTTGTCGCCCTGCAGCACATCCGCTTCCACCACCAGGGTGCGCTTGCCGGCGTGCAGCACCCGTGCCTTGCAGATCACTTCGCCCTCCGCCACCGGGCGGATGTAGTTGATCTTGCATTCCAGGGTGGCGCTGCGCCGGTCGAAACCGTGGCTGCTGGAGCAGGCCAGGCCCATGGCGATGTCCAGCAGGGAGAAAATCGCCCCGCCGTGCATCACCTGGCCACGGTTGCGCAAGTGTTCGGCCATCGGCAGGCGGGCCTCGGCGACGCCGTCGCCCAGGCTCACCGCCTCGATGCCGAGGTGCTGGCTGTAAGGGCTGCCGGTCTGCAGCTCGGACAGGTCCATGGTCATTTCTTCTTGATCTGCTTGGCGTTGGCGAACAGCGAAGCCATGCCGCCGGTGGCCGGCGGGGCGCTCTGGTGGCGCGGGGCGCCCTGCTGCTGGCGCGGTTGACCGCCCTGGCGACCACCGCCACGAGGGCCTTCGACTTTCTCGCCGGGGGTGTCGCCCATGCGCATGGACAGGCCCACGCGGTTGCGCGGGATGTCCACTTCCATGACCTTCACGCGGACGATGTCGCCGGCCTTGACCACTTCGTACGGGTCCTTGACGAACTTCTCCGACAGCGCGGAGATGTGCACCAGGCCGTCCTGATGGACGCCGATGTCGACGAAGGCGCCGAAGTTGGTGACGTTGGTGACCACGCCTTCCAGCACCATGCCGGGCGTGAGGTCCTTGAGGCTCTCGACGCCTTCCTGGAACTCGGCGGTCTTGAACTCGGGACGCGGATCGCGGCCGGGTTTGTCCAGTTCCTTGAGGATGTCGGTGACGGTGGGCAGGCCGAAGGTCTCGTCGGTGAACTTGGCCGGGTCGAGGCGCTTGAGGAAGCCCGAGTCGCCAATCAGCGAGCGGATGTCGCGGCCAGTACCTTCGGCGATGCGCTGCACCAGCGGGTAGGTTTCCGGGTGCACGGCGGAGGCGTCCAGCGGGTTGTCGCCGTTCATCACGCGGAGGAAGCCGGCGGCCTGCTCGAAGGTCTTCTCGCCCAGGCGGCTGACCTTCTTCAACTCGTTGCGGGTCTTGAAGGCGCCATTGGCGTCACGGTAGGCGACGATGTTCTGCGCCAGGGTGGCGTTGAGGCCGGAGATGCGCGCCAGCAGGGCGGCGGAGGCGGTGTTCACGTCCACGCCCACGGCGTTCACGCAGTCTTCCACCACGGCGTCCAGGCTGCGTGCCAGCTGCACTTGGGAAACGTCGTGCTGGTACTGGCCGACGCCGATGGATTTCGGGTCGATCTTCACCAGTTCGGCCAGCGGGTCCTGCAGGCGGCGGGCGATGGATACGGCGCCGCGCAGGGACACGTCCAGCTCGGGGAATTCCCGGGCCGCCAGTTCCGAGGCGGAGTACACCGAAGCGCCAGCCTCGCTGACCATGATCTTGGTCATCTTCAACTGCGGGAACTTCTTGATCAGCTCGATGGCCAGCTTGTCCGTCTCGCGGCTGGCGGTGCCGTTGCCGATGGCGATCAGGTCGACGCTGTGCTTGGCGCACAGCCTGGCGAGGATGGCCAGGGTCTCGTCCCACTTGTTGTGCGGCACGTGCGGGTAGACGGTGGCGGTGTCCAGCAGCTTGCCGGTGGCGTCGACCACGGCCACCTTGCAGCCGGTGCGCAGGCCCGGGTCCAGGCCCAGGGTGGCGCGCGGGCCGGCCGGGGCGGCCAGCAGCAGGTCGTGCAGGTTGCGGGCGAAGACGTTGATCGCCTCGGTTTCGGCGGCTTCGCGCAGTTCGCCCAGCAGGTCGGTTTCCAGGTGGGTGTAGAGCTTGACCTTCCAGGTCCAGCGCACCACCTCGGCCAGCCACTTGTCGGCGGCGCGGCCACGGTTCTCCAGGCCGAAACGCTCGCCAATCATCAGCTCGCAGGGGTGCAGGCTGCCCGGCTGCTCGTCGCCGACCTTCAGGGCGATGCTCAGCACGCCTTCGTTGCGGCCGCGGAAGATCGCCAGGGCGCGGTGGGACGGCACGCCCTTGAGGTTCTCGTCATGTTCGAAGTAGTCGCTGAACTTGGCGCCTTCCTGTTCCTTGCCGGCCACCAGGCGGGCGGACAGGGTGGCGTTGTCCTTGAGGAAGGCGCGCAGGGTGGCGAGCAGGGTGGCGTCTTCGGCGAAGCGCTCCATGAGGATGTACTTCGCGCCTTCGAGCACGGCCTTGATGTCGGCGAAGCCCTTTTCGGCGTCGATGAAGCGCTCGGCTTCGCTCTCCGGGGCCAGGGCCGGGTCGTTGAACAGCGCGTCGGCGAGTTCGCCAAGGCCGGCTTCCAGGGCGATCTGGCCCTTGGTGCGGCGCTTCTGCTTGTAGGGCAGGTAGAGGTCTTCGAGGCGGGTCTTGGTGTCGGCGAGCTTGATCTCGCGTTCCAGTTCCGGGGTCAGCTTGCCCTGTTCGGTGATGCTGGAGAGGATCGCGGCGCGGCGGTCCTCCATCTCGCGCAGGTAGCGCAGGCGCTCTTCCAGGGTGCGCAGCTGGGTGTCGTCGAGGCTGCCGGTGACTTCCTTCCGGTAACGGGCGATGAAAGGCACGGTGGAGCCTTCATCCAGCAGTTCCACGGCGGCGGCGACCTGTTGCGGGCGCACGCCCAGTTCTTCAGCGATGCGGTTGTTGATGCTGTCCATTGAAAACACCTGCAGGGGCGGCAGCCCGGGCCGGGCCACGGCGGCTACCGCGGAATAACAGACCGGCGAGCCAGGGCTCGCCGGTAATGAAAGGCGCCGCATTATAAACACCGAGTTTCGAAGGGTAGGGCACCGTTCGGGGAAAAATCTGCTAACAATGGGCGAGCCGCCGCGCGCTGCGCGGCAAGCGATAATGCGCGGCTCGCACACAGGAGAAAACATGAGCAGCAACCCGACCGCTGAAGGCGAAAAGATCCTCATTGTCGACGACGACGCCCGCCTGCGGCGCCTTCTCGAGCGCTTCCTCGACGAGCAGGGCTTCCGCGTGCGCGCCGTGGAGAATGTCGAGCAGATGGATCGCCTGCTGGCTCGCGAGCTCTTCAACTTGGTGGTGCTGGACCTGATGCTGCCTGGTGAGGACGGCCTCTCCGCCTGCCGCCGCCTGCGCGCCTCGAACAACCAGGTGCCGATCATCATGCTCACCGCCAAGGGCGATGAGGCCAGCCGTATCCAGGGCCTGGAGCTGGGCGCCGACGACTACCTGGCCAAGCCCTTCAACCCCCGCGAGCTGCTGGCGCGGATCAAGGCCGTGCTGCGCCGCCAGGCCCCGCAGGTGCCGGGTGCCCCGGCCAGCGAGGACGAGAGCGTTTCCTTCGGCGAATACGAACTGTCGCTGGCCACCCGCGAACTGAAGAAGGGCGACGACGTGCAGATGCTCACCACCGGTGAGTTCGCCGTGCTCAAGGCGCTGGTCCAGCACGCCCGCGAGCCGCTGACCCGCGACAAACTGATGAACCTGGCCCGTGGCCGCGAATGGGACGCCCTGGAGCGCTCCATCGATGTGCAGATTTCCCGTCTGCGCCGGCTGATCGAACCGGACCCCTCCAAGCCGCGCTATATCCAGACCGTCTGGGGCGTTGGCTACGTGTTCGTACCTGATGGCAACAAGTGAACGCGCGGCGGGGGTTCCCGCCGCCGGGCAACCCAGGGTGGTGATTCGCACCCCCTACTGGTTCCCGCAGAGCTTCTTCTCGCGCACCCTCTGGCTGGTGCTCATCGTCGTGCTGTTTTCCAAGGCGCTGACCCTGGTCTACCTGATGATGAACGAGGACGTGCTGGTGGACCGCCAGTACAGCCACGGTGCGGCGCTGACCCTGCGTGCCTACTGGGCGGCGAGCGAGGAAGAACGCCACGACCTGGCCAGGGCCGCCGGTCTCCAGCGGGTCACCCGCGAGGCCGTGCCGGCCAGCGAGCAGCATTGGCCCTATAGCGAGATCTTCGAGCGGCAGATGCAGGCCGAACTCGGTCCGGGCACCGAGGTGCGCTTGCGCGCCCAGAGCCCGCCGGCGCTCTGGGTCCATGCCCCGGAGCTGGGCCCGGACTGGGTGCGCATCCCGCTGTACCCGCACCCCCTGCGCGGGCAGCGCATCTGGAGCGTGCTCGGCTGGTTCCTCGGCATCGGCCTGCTGTCCACCGCCGCCGCGTGGATCTTCGTGCGCCAGCTCAACGCCCCGCTCAAGCGCCTGGTCTTCGCCGCCCGCCAGGTCGGCCAGGGTCGCAGCGTGCGTCTGCCCGTGAGTGACACCCCGAGCGAGATGACCGAGGTGTACCGCGCCTTCAACCAGATGGCCGAGGACGTCGAACGCGGCGCCCGCGAGCGCGAGCTGATGCTGGCCGGGGTCTCCCATGACCTGCGCACGCCGCTCACGCGCCTGCGTCTGTCCCTCGAACTGATGAGCAGCGACTCCGAACTGACCGAAGACATGGTCCGCGACATCGAGGACATGGACGCCATCCTCGACCAGTTCCTCGCCTTCATCCGCGATGGCCGCGACGAGCGGGTGGAAGAACTGGACCTGGGCGAACTGGTGCGCGAGGTGGTGGCGCCCTACAACCAGCAGGACGAACAGGTTCGCCTGTGCCTGGAGCCGCTGCCACCCTTCCCGCTGAGGCGGGTGTCGATCAAGCGTCTGCTGGTGAACCTGATCGAGAATGCGCTGCGGTATGGCGGCAATGGCGTCGAAGTGGTGGCTTTCCTGGCGGGCGACAACGCCGCGCCCTACGTCGTGCTGAGCGTGCTCGACCGTGGCCAGGGGATCGATCCCGCGGAGCTGCAGGACATCTTCAACCCCTTCATCCGCGGCGACCTCGCCCGCGGCGGCAAGGGCACCGGCCTGGGCCTGGCCATCGTCAAACGCATTGCCGCGCAACACGGCGGCAGCGTCGAACTGCGCAACCGCTCCGGCGGTGGCCTGGAGGCCCGTGTCTGCCTGCCGCTGGGTCTAATGCTCCCCCGCGACGCGGTGTAGGTTCCTACGAAAACGGCTTTTGCGCGGCGCGTTTGCGTGCGCAATGGGATCCCGCGTGTGTGCTCCGGGGGCTGAAACCCCTTCGGTCAGCGATTAGGACCTGCCATCGGCGGTGATGCCAGGGGGCCATGTTTTCGACGTACGCTAGCCCGGCGCTGGGCTATCCTCAGCATGCGCACCGACATGAGGCCAGTATGCCAGCAGCTTCGTTCCGACTACCCCAATGGACCTGGTGGTTGCCCTTGCCGCTGCTTCATCTGGCCACCTGGGGTTCCTTCCTGACCCAGGCTTCCAGCGGGCTTGCCGTGTGGTACCTGCCGTTCGCCCTGGGGCTGGTGTTCTGCCTCTGGTGGGGTGCGCGGGTGTTGCCCGCGATCTACGTGAACGCCCTGCTCAGCGTGCACCTGTGGGAGCTCGACTGGTCTTGGGCGCCGCTCTACGCCGGGCCGGAAACCCTCAGCGTCGCCGTGGGCTGGTGGGCGCTCAGGCGCGCCGGCTGCCATGCCGACCTGCGCGACTTCCCCGAACTGCTGCGTTTCATGCTCTACGGCGTGCTGCTGCCTGTCAGCCTGCTGGTGTACGGCGAGCAGGCGGTGCTGACCTTCAGCGGCACTGCCGTGGGGGACAGCTGGGGCAATGCGGCCCTGCTGGTCTGGCCCGGCGCCTGCCTGACTACCCTGGCCGTGAGCCTGCCGCTGCTGACCTACCTGACGCCCCTGTTCAGCCGTCGTGGCTGGGTGCCGGAGCCGGTGGAGGCGCTGCCGGAGACCCTGCACCGCCTGCCGCCCTGGCCGCTGCTGCTGGCCCTGGCGCTGCTGATTCCCTGGTTGCTGACCGTGGTGCCGCTGATCCTCACCCTGCCGCCGATCGGCCTGATGATGCTCGGCCTGGCGCTGGTCTGGGGGTTCCCTGGTGCGCTCTGCGGTGCCGGCCTCACTGCCCTGACGGTGCTCGCCCTGCCGATGCTGCGCCAGATGAGCGGCAGCCCACCGCTGGCCGAGCCACAGTGGGGGGTCGAACTCTATTTCAGCGTGCTGCTGCTGATGATGTCCGCCTTGCTGGTGGGGCGCAGCCTGAGTGACCTGCGCCTGGCCCTGGGCCGCCGCGACGAGATGCAGAAGGAGTTGGCCCTGTCCAACCTGGCGCTGCAGGCCAGCCCCCTGGGCGTGACCATCATCGATGCGCGCCAGCCCGACCAGCCACTGATCTACTGCAATCCGGCCTTCGAGCAGATGAGCGGCTATTCACGGGAGGAGGCCCTGGGCAACCACTGGCGCTTCCTGCTCCACCACGACCGCAACCAGTCCGAACTGCCGCGCCTGCAGGACGCCCTGCAGCGCGGCGAACAGTGCCAGCTGGTGCTGCGCAACTACCGCAAGGACGGCAGCCTGTTCTGGAACGAAATCACCGTGGCGCCCATGCACGATGCCCAGGGCATCAGCCATTTCGTCGCCCTGCAGCACGACGTCAGCAACCGCGAGATGCTCTCCGAGGAACTCGACACCCGGCGTGACGAGCTGCTGCGCCAGACCCACCTGCTGAACCAGACCGAAGCCATCGCCGACATCGGCAGCTGGGTACTGGATATTTCCAGCCTGAAGATGGCCTGGAGCGAGGGCAGCTTCCGCATCTACGAACTGGACCCCGGCGCCGGCGCGCCCAGCTTTGGCCAGATGCTGAGCTTCTTCGACCCGGCCAGCCGAGCCCTGCTGGAAGACACCCTTGAGCAGTGCCTGCGCCGCGCCGAGCCGTTCGACGTGGAACTGCGCATGCAGGGCGCCCGCGGCACCCCGCGCTGGCTGCGGATCAAGGGCCTGGCGGAGCACGACGGCGACGAGGTGATCCGCATCTACGGCGCCATGCTCGACCTGACCAGCCAGAAACGCGCCGAGCGCCTGCAGCACGAGCGCGACAAGCACCTGCACCTGTTCTTCGAGGCGCCGTTGATCGGCATGGCCCTGTGCACCCCCGACCAGCGCTGGGAAGAGGTCAACTACAAGCTCTGCAGCATTCTCGGCCGCTCCCGCGAACAGCTGCGCGGCACCGACTGGATGAGCATGACGGTGGCCGAGGACCGCGCCGCCGAGGAAGCCTTGCTGGACGAGGTGCGCAAGGGCGAGCGCGATGGCTACGAGCTGGACAAGCGCTTCCTGAAAGGTTCCGGCGGCACCGTGCACGCGCGGGTCAACGTGCGCGGCGTGCGCGACCTGGACGGTCAGCTCTACGCCCTGCTGGCGCTGGTGGAGGACATCAGCGCCCGGCGCGAGGCCGAAGCACGCTATCGCACCCTGGTGGAACACGCGCCGGAGGCCATCCTGGTGTTCGATCCGCAGCACGGCATCGTCGAAGCCAACGAGAACGCCGCGCGCCTGTTCGGCCTCTCCCGCGAGCAGTTGCACGGCCACATGCCCACCAGCTTCAGTCCGCCGCTGCAGGCCGACGGCCGCTCGTCGCGGGAGCTGGGCAAGGCCCATACCCGCGCGGCGCTCAAGGGCGACACGCCCACCTTCGACTGGCTGATGCGCGACGTGAACGGCCGCGTGCGCCCCTGTGAAGTGCGTCTGGTACGTCTGCCGGGCGAAGGCCGGCCGCTGATCCGCCTGAGCATTACCGACATATCCGAACGCCAGCGCTACCAGCGGGAGATCGAGCGTCTGGCCTACAGCGACGACCTCACCGGCCTGCCCAATCGCCGCCTGCTGCTCGACCGCCTGCAGCACGCCATGGCCCGCGAACAGCGCGAAGCCCGCTACGGCGCCTTGCTGTTCATCGATCTGGACCATTTCAAGACGGTCAACGACAGCCTCGGCCACCCGGTGGGGGACGCCCTGCTCAAGGAAGTCACCTCGCGCCTGGCCGGCTGCCTGCGCAACGAGGACACCCGGGCGCGTCTCGGCGGCGACGAATTCGTGGTACTGCTGGAGGCTCTGGCCGAGACGCCGGAGCACGCCGCCAAGCTGGCCGCCGAAGTGGGCGACAAGCTGCTGCAGAGCCTGCATGGCAGCTACAGCATCGGCGAGCACGAACTGGTGGTCAGTGCGAGCATCGGTATCGCCCTGCACCCCTTCGTCGAGCAGGTGGCCGCCGACGTGCTCAAGCAGGCCGACACCGCCATGTACCGGGCCAAGCAGTCCGGGCGCAACGCGCTGCATTTCTTCGCCCCGGAGATGCAGGCGGCCATCGACCAGCGCCTGCAACTGCAGAGCGAACTGCGCCAGGCCATCGACCGTGGCCAACTGAGCCTGGAATTCCAGCCGCAGCTGTCCCTCGTCGATGGCCGGGTGCTGGGCGCCGAGGCACTGATGCGCTGGCGCCACCCCCTGCGCGGCGAGGTGCCGCCGGCCCAGTTCATTCCGCTGGCGGAAGAAACCGGCCTGATTCTCGAGCTGTCGGACTGGATGCTGGAGAGCGCTTGCAGTTGCCTGGCCAACTGGCAGGCCGAGTTGCCCTGGCTGGTACTGGCCATCAACGTCAGCCCCCGCGAGCTGCGCAAGCCCGACTTCGTCGAGCGCATCAGCGGCGCGCTGAAGCGCTACGGCGTGCCGGCCGGCCGGCTGGAGCTGGAAATCACCGAAGGCAGCCTGCTGGAGGAAGTGGAGCAGTGCATCTGCGCGATGCAGTCGCTGAAGGCGCTGGGCGTGCGCTTCGCCATCGACGACTTCGGTACCGGCTATTCATCCCTGGCCTACCTCAAGCGCCTGCCCCTCGACCGGCTGAAGATCGACCGCAGCTTCGTCGACGGCCTGGCCAATGACGCCAGCGACCTGGCCCTGGTGGAAACCATCCTCGCCATCGGCCGCAACCTCGGCCTGGAATGCATCGCCGAAGGCATCGAGAGCGAGGAGCAGTTGGCCATGCTGCGCCAGCGTGGCTGCGAACTGGGGCAGGGTTATCACTTCAGCCGACCGCTGGACGAAAAGGGCTTCTGCGCCTGGATGCGCGAGCGCGAAGGGCGGCAGTTGATGGAGCGGAGCCTCTGAGCCCGGCGGCACTGCGGAGAAGTGCCGGGGCTGCTTGTGGGGGCGAATTTGTTCGCGAAGTCGCCCCTTGGCCCGTCCATCAAACGTGCCGGGGTCAGCTGCGCTGACCGATCACGATTGGAATTGCTCCCCCGCAGGGCGCTGGTCGACGTTCCCCGGCCTGCCAGGCCGGTCGTTCGCCAGGGCAACGCATGCGTTGTCTTCTCTGGCTCACCCCTTGCCCTTGGTCCGGGTCGAGTTGGGGCAGGCGTTCTTTTCCAGGTACTGGATGATGATGTTCGCCACATCATGCCCGGTGGTGGTTTCGATGCCTTCGAGGCCAGGGGACGAGTTCACCTCCATCACCAGCGGCCCGTGGTTGGAGCGCAGGATGTCCACCCCCGCCACCGACAGGCCCATCACCTTGGCGGCGCGGATGGCGGTGGAGCGTTCCTCCGGGGTGATCTTGATCAGGCTGGCCGAGCCGCCGCGGTGCAGGTTGGAGCGGAATTCTCCGGGCTTGGCCTGACGCTTCATTGCCGCGATCACCTTGTCGCCCACCACGAAGCAGCGGATGTCGGCGCCGCCGGCTTCGCGGATGTACTCCTGCACCATGATGTTCTGCTTCAGCCCCATGAAGGCCTCGATCACCGATTCGGCGGCCTTTTCGGTTTCGCAGAGCACCACGCCTATGCCCTGGGTGCCTTCCAGCACCTTGATCACCAGCGGGGCACCGTCGACCATGCGGATCAGGTCGGGAATGTCGTCGGGGGAGTGGGCGAATCCGGTGACCGGCAGGCCGATCCCCTTGCGCGACAACAATTGCAGCGAGCGCAGTTTGTCCCGCGAGCGGGTGATGGCCACCGATTCGTTGAGCGGGAACACCCCCATCATCTCGAACTGGCGCAGCACGGCGCAGCCGTAGAAGGTCACCGAGGCGCCGATGCGCGGGATCACCGCGTCGAAGCCCTCCAGCGGCTGGCCGCGGTAGTGGATCTGCGGCTTGTGGCTGGCGATGTTCATATAGGCGCGCAGGGTGTCTATCACCACCATCTCATGGCCGCGGTGCTGGCCGGCCTCGACGAGGCGACGAGTCGAATACAGGCGCGGATTGCGCGATAACACGGCGATTTTCATTGGTCACCCGGAAGGGAGAGAGTCGGTTTTTCCTGGACGTAGGTGAGGGCCGGGTTGACCACCAGTTGCGCCTGCACCAGAGCCTTGGAGCCCAGCAATACGCGGTAACGCATGGTCTTGCGGCAGGCCAGGGTGAACTCGATCGGCCAGACCCGATCACCCAGCGCGAGCAGGGTGCGGATGACGTAGCGAGTCTGTGCCTGGCCGTTGGAGCTTCTAATCGTCTTTACCGAGACGACCTGCGCCTCGCACCGGTGGCGCCGCTGCACCAGGGTGCCGAGGTGCGCGGTGAACCGCACCCAGCGCTCGCCGTGCTTTTCGAAGGGCACGATATCGCTGGCATGCAGGGTGGAGGTGCTGGCCCCCGTGTCGATCTTCGCGCGCAGGCCGACCATGCCGAGTTCCGGCAGGGCGATCCACTCGCGGAGTCCGATCACGGAGAGGTGGTCGAAAGTCTTCAATGCAGGCTTTCCGGTAAAGTTGGCGCATTCTAGTGGGCCGATGTGACAACTGCATCAGGCCCTGGCTGAGCTTAGACCGGGCCGGCGAAGTACGGTCCCCCCGGACGGGATGGAAACGACTCATGCGTGAAAAAGACGATAAGGACGACGGCAAGGTGCGCCTCGACAAGTGGCTGTGGGCCGCGCGCTTCTACAAGACCCGCGCCCTGGCCAAGGAAGCCATCGAGGGCGGCAAGGTCCATCACCGGGGCGAGCGCTGCAAGCCCTCGAAGGAGCCGAAGGTGGGCGACGAATACGTGATCCGCGCCGGCTTCGACGAGCGCACGGTGATCGTCCGTGCGCTGTCGGCGGTGCGGCGCGGCGCTCCTGAAGCGCAGGCGCTCTACGAGGAGACCGCCGAAAGCCTGGCCCGGCGCGAGGAAGCCGCCGCCCTGCGCAAGGCCGGCGCCCTGGGTATCCAGACCGATGGCCGGCCGACCAAGAAGCAGCGCCGGCAGATTCATTTCCTGCGCGGCGGTCAGGAGTAGGGCCGCCGTGGACCTGGCGATCGATAGAAAGCACCCGCGCCGGCGATAGACAACCGGCCCTTGGTCAGGCAACGGATTTGCGCATAAAATCGCCAGCCTTTCGGCCAAACTGGCCCAAATGCAGCGAGTCCGGCATGCCTGATTTCACCCAACGCTTCCTGTTCGACGACACCGATGTGCGCGGCGAACTGACTTCCCTTGGCGAGAGCTACGCCCACGTCCTGGCCAAGCATCCCTACCCCGAGCCGGTCGCCCAGTTGCTCGGCGAAATGCTCGCCGCCGCGTCCCTGCTGGTCGGCACCTTGAAGTTCGATGGCCTGCTGGTGCTGCAGGCGCGTTCCTCGGGTGCGGTTCCGCTGCTGATGGTGGAATGCTCCAGCGACCGCGAAGTGCGCGGCATCGCCCGCTACCACGCCAGCCAGGTCACGCCCGGTGCCGGTCTGGGTGAACTGATGCCCGAAGGCTCGCTGACCCTGACCGTGGACCCGAAGCAGGGCCAGCGCTACCAGGGCATCGTCGCCCTCGAAGGCGCGACCCTGGCCGAATGCCTCTCCAGCTATTTCGACAATTCCCAGCAGCTGCCCACCCGTTTCTGGCTCAACGCCGACGGCCGCAACGCCCGAGGCATGCTGCTCCAGGCCCTACCCGCCGACCGCCTGAAGGACCCCGAGGCCCGCGAGGCCAGCTGGCAGCACCTGACCACCCTGGCCGACACCCTGACCGCCGAGGAGTTGCTCGGCCTGGACAACGAAACCGTGCTGCACCGGCTCTATCATGAAGAAGCGGTGCGCCTGTTCGATCCGCAGGCCATCCATTTCCGCTGCAGCTGTTCGCGCCAGCGTTCGGCCAATGCATTGGTCAGCCTGGGCAAGGACGACGCCGAAGCGCTGCTGCAGGAAAGCGGCGGCACGGTGGTGATCGATTGCCAGTTCTGCAATCAGCGCTACAGCTTCGATGCGGCGGATATCGCCCAGCTCTTCGCGGGTGGCGGCAGCGCCGCACCGTCCGAAACGCGCCACTGAATAGATGTAGTGTGCCCGCGAGGTCGCTGCGTGACCGGGGTGCGATTATCGGTCATGAATATGCCCGACTGACAGGAGGTTTCTACCCAAAGCGGGCTTTTCTGGCATAATCGCGCGCACTTTTTTCGCTGTAGGGGGCTCGAGTGCCCACTACAAATCGTTTGGAGGACTCGGCTTTATCGCCGACGGGGAACCACATGACGCAAGCCAATAACGCCGTGTACACCGATATCAGCGCCGCGCAACTGGTCGAAGAGGCCATTCGCCGTGGCGAGGGTGAACTGGCCGCCAACGGTTCGTTGGTCGTCCAGACCGGCCACCGCACCGGTCGTTCTCCGGCAGATCGTTTCATCGTTCAAGAGCCGAGCACCGAAGCCAAGATCGCCTGGGGCAACATCAACCGCCCCTTCCCGGCGGACAAGTTCGATGCACTGTGGGCTCGCGTTGAAGCTTATGTGACCGAACGCGAGCGTTTCGTTTCCCATGTGCACGTCGGTGCCGATCCCGAGCACTACCTGGCCGTCAAGATGACCACCGAGACCGCCTGGCACAACCTGTTCGGCCGTTGCCTGTTCATCAACCCGGAACAGTACAACCCGCAGTCCCGCCAGGAGTGGCAGATCATCAACGCCCCCGGCTTCGTCTGCGAACCGGAGCGTGACGGCACCAACTCCGATGGCTGCGTGATCCTCAACTTCGCCGCCAGGAAAGTCCTGATCGCCGGCATGCGCTACGCCGGTGAAATGAAGAAGGCCATGTTCTCCGTGCAGAACTTCCTGCTGCCGGAAAAAGACGTGCTGCCGATGCACTGCGCCGCCAACGTCGGCGAAGAAGGCGATACCACCCTGTTCTTCGGCCTGTCCGGCACCGGCAAGACCACCCTGTCGGCCGACCCGAGCCGTTACCTGATCGGTGACGACGAGCATGGCTGGGGCGTGGGCACCGTGTTCAACGTGGAAGGCGGCTGCTACGCCAAGTGCATCGACCTGTCCGAGAAGAACGAGCCGGTGATCTGGAAAGCCATCCAGTTTGGCGCCGTGCTGGAAAACGTGGTGCTGAACCCGGAAACCCGCCAGCCCGACTACAGCGACGACAGCCTGACCCAGAACACCCGTGCCGCCTACCCGCTGCACCTGGTGGAGAAGCGCGTCGAGGCCAACCGCGCCGGCGAGCCGAACGCCGTGATCTTCCTGACCTGCGACCTGACCGGTGTGCTGCCGCCCGTTTCCATCCTGAACAATGAGCAGGCTGCCTACCACTTCCTGTCCGGCTACACCGCGCTGGTGGGCTCCACCGAGATGGGCTCCGGCGGCGGCATCAAGTCCACCTTCTCCACCTGCTTCGGCGCGCCTTTCTTCCCGCGTCCGGCCGGTGAATACGCCGAGCTGCTGATCAAGCGTATCCAGGGCTTCGGCTCCAAGGTGTACCTGGTCAACACCGGCTGGACCGGTGGCGGCTACGGTGTCGGCAAGCGCTTCAACATCCCGACCACCCGTGGCGTGATCGCCGCCATCCAGAGCGGTGCCCTGATCGGTGCCGAGACCGAGCACCTGGACACCATCAACCTGGACGTGCCGAAGGCCGTTCCGGGCGTCGACACCAACCTGCTCAACCCGCGCAACACCTGGGCTGACAAGGCTGCCTACGATGAAGCTGCCAAGGCCCTGGCCCAGCAGTTCGTCGAGAACTTCAAGAAGTTCGACGTCTCCGACGCCATCAGGAACGCCGGTCCGCAGCTCTGAGCCGCACCGCGTCCTGATTGAAGAAGCCGCCTCCGGGCGGCTTTTTCATTGGGGATGCGTAGCGGCAAAACCCATCGATCCGAGGTGATGGGTTTCGCTCCGCTCTAGCGGAACGCCGCCCGCACCATCCTACGTGCTGCGGGTTTGCGAAGAGTCGTACCCCGTTTCAGGACCCGGCGTAGTTCGCCCCGGTCCATGCTCAAGGCCCCGTCAATGGAGTGAGCTCGATGCCCCAGAACAGCCTCGCCCAGGTCTTCGGTTACCCGGCGTTCCGTCCCGGCCAGGAGGCCACCATTTCCGCCGTACTGGCCGGCCGTTCGGCCGCCGCCATCTTCCCCACCGGTTCCGGCAAGTCGCTGTGCTACCAGTTGCCCGCGCTGCACCTGCCGCACCTGACCCTGGTGGTATCGCCCTTGCTGGCCCTGATGCAGGACCAGTTGGCCTTCCTGCAGCGCCATGGCATCGCTGCCGCCAGCATCGATTCGGCGCAGAGCCGCGAAGCCGCCGCCGAGGTCATGGCCAGGGCCCGTTCCGGCGAGCTGAAGATCCTGATGATTTCGGTGGAGCGCCTGAAGAACGAGCGTTTCCGCGGCTTCATCCAGCAGGTGCTGATTTCCCTGCTGGTGGTGGACGAGGCCCACTGCATCTCCGAATGGGGCCACAACTTCCGCCCCGACTACCTCAAGCTGCCCGAGTACCAGCGCCAGTTCGGCATCCCCCAGGTGCTGCTGCTCACCGCCACCGCGACGCCGACCGTGATCGCCGACATGCAGCGCAAGTTCGCTATCGCCGATGTCGATGTCATCACCACGGGTTTCTATCGCCCCAACCTCAACCTGCTGGTGGAGCCGGTGTCTGGCGCGCGCAAGCTGGACCGACTGGCGAGCTGGCTGGGCGCCCGCATCGGCCAGCCGGCCATCGTCTACGTGACCCTGCAGAAGACCGCCGAAGAGGTGGCCGCACGCCTCGGCGAGCGCGGCATCTTAGCCAGCGCTTACCACGCCGGCATGGCCCATGAGGCGCGCGAGGTGCTGCAGCGCCGTTTCATGGCCGGAGAGGTGAACGTGATGGTCGCCACCATCGCCTTCGGTATGGGTATCGACAAGGCCAATATCCGCAACGTGGTGCACTATGACCTGCCCAAGTCGGTGGAAAACTACAGTCAGGAGATTGGCCGCGCCGGGCGCGACGGCCAGCCGTCCGACTGCCTGGTGCTGGCCAATCGCGACAGCCTCAACGTGCTGGAGAACTTCGTCTACGGCGATACGCCGGAACTGGCTGGCATCCGCCAGGTGCTGGCGGAGCTCAAGGCAGCGGGGCAGGGCGGGGATCGCTGGGAACTGATGCTCGGCGCGCTCTCCGACCAGAGCAACATCCGTCAGTTGCCGCTCAAGACCCTGCTGGTGCAACTGGAGTTGCGCGGCATCATCGCGCCGCTGTTCGCCTATTTCGCCGAATACCGTTTCAAGTACCTGATCGAGCCCGAGGACCTGGTGACCCGCTTCGACGGCGAACGCCGCCAATTCGTCGAGGCGCTGGTGCAGACCTCCGCACGCGCGCGCACCTGGTGCACGGTGGACTTCGACCGGCTCTACCTTGAGCACCGCGCCGAGCGTAGCCGTGTGGTGAAGGCGTTGGACTACTTCCAGGAGCGCGGCTGGATCGAGCTGGAAAGCAAGCAGATGACCGAGGTCTATGGCCTGCTGGAGCCGGGCTTCGATCCGCAGACCCTGGCCACCGAACTGCACGACTATTTCCGCCGGCAGGAAGCCAGCGAGATCGCCCGCATCCAGGCGATGCTGGCCTTGTTCGCCAGCGAGTCCTGCCTCAGTGCTCGGCTGGCCAAATATTTCGGCGACCGCGCGGTGCCGGAGCGTTGCGGCCACTGTTCAGTCTGCCAGGGGCAGGTGGCGCACCTGCCGGCGCCACCGCCGCTGCCGCCCCTGGCGGAGCGGGACTTCGACGCGCTGTGCGGTGCCTTCATCCAGCGCTACGCCGAGCTCAGGGGCGACCCGCCGGGCACCGAGTGCCTGACCCGCCTGCTCTGCGGCATCGGCGCGCCGCTCTTCACCCGGCTCAAGGCGCGTAGCCTGCCGGGGTTCGCCGCGCTGGAGGCCTATCCCTACGCCGAGGTACGTGATTGGGTGAGCCGGTGCCTGGCCTGAGATCGGCGGCGCGATTCGGATTTTCCGATGGGTTGCATCGTTAATCAGTGTTGGTAGCCGATGCGGCGACCGCTTAGGATGGCGCCACTTTTCGAACCCGCCATTCCAGGAGCACGCCATGCACATCGATGAGGCCATCCGCAGCCGCCGCGCCGTCAAGGGCTACGACACCAGCCATCGCCTGAGCCATGAAGAAAAGGACGAACTGCTGCAGTTGGCCCTGCATGCGCCGACCGCCTTCAACCTGCAGCACGTGCGTCTGGTGGAAGTCAGCGATCCGGCCCTGCGCCAGCGCATCCGTGATGTGGCCTGGGACCAGGCCCAGGTGACCGAGGCGTCGATGCTGGTGATCGTCTGCGCCCGCCTCGACGCCTGGGAGCAGGACGCCGCCCGCGTCTGGGCCGAGGCCCCGCAGCCGGTGCAGGCGTTCATGGCCGGCGCCATCGATGGCTACTACCGCGACAAGCCCCAGGTGCAGCGCGACGAAGTGATGCGCAGCTGTGGCCTGGTGGCCCAGACCCTGATGCTCGCCGCCCGTGGCAAGGGCCTCGACAGCTGCCCCATGGATGGCTTCGACTTCGCCGCCGTGGCCGACCTGATCCGCCTGCCGGAGCACCACGCCATCGGCCTGATGGTGGCCGTCGGCAAACAGGCCGTGGCGCCCAAGCCGCGCATCGGCAAGCTGGCGTTCGACGAAGCGGTGATCCGCGACCGCTTCTGACTCCGCGACTTTCCGTGCTTCGTAGGATGGGTAGAGCGAAGCGAAACCCATCACCGCCAAGCGATGGGTTTCGCAGGCTCTACCCATCCTACGGGCTGAAACGCCGCCGTAGCCCAAGCCGCGCATCGGCAAGCTGGCCTTCGACGAAGCGGTGATCCGCGACCGCTTCTGGCCCTTCGACTTTCCATGCTTCGTAGGATGGGTAGAGCGAAGCGAAACCCATCACCGCCAAGCGATGGGTGTCGCAGGCTCTACCCATCCTACGGGTTGAAACGCCGCCGCAGCCCAAGCCGCGCATCGGCAAGCTGGCCTTCGACGAGGCGGTGATCCGCGACCGGTTCTGACTCCGCGACTTTCCGTGCTTCGTAGGATGGGTAGAGCGAAGCGAAACCCATCACCGCCAAGCGATGGGTTTCGCAGGCTCTACCCATCCTACGGGCTGAAACGCCACCGCAGCCCAAGCCGCGCATCGGCAAGCTGGCCTTCGACGAAGCGGTGATCCGCGACCGTTTCTGACCCCGCGACTTTCCGTACTTCGTAGGATGGGTAGAGCGAAGCGAAACCCATCACCGCCAAGCGATGGGTTTCGCAGGCTCTACCCATCCGACGGGCCGAAACGCCGCCGCAGCCTCCAGGTCGCGGCGGCGTTTTCATATCCGGCCGATGGCCATCAGCCGCTCCACCAGCCACTGCAGCGCCGCGTCCTCCTCGCGCCGGGCCACGCTCACCAGGTCCAGGTGGAAGGGACCGAGGGCGAAGGGCAGCGGCTGCACCCGCAGGGGCAGCAGGCTGGCGAAGTGATGGGCCAGGCGGGTCGGCAGCACCACGGTGAGGTCGGTGCCGGCGACTATGTGCGCGGCCTGCAGATAGTTGGGCGTGGTGTAGGCGATTTCCCGCGCCAGCCCATGCTCCCCCAGCCACTGATCGACCATGCCTTTGCTCTGGCCACCGTGCACCCAGAGGTGGCGCAGCCTGAGAAAGCCGGACAGGTCGGGCGCTTCCTGCAGTTGCGGATGATCGTGGCGAGCCACCAGGCGTAGCGTTTCGCTCATCCAGCGGCGGCTGGCGAAGCGCGTGGGGATGCTTTCGAAGCGGCCCAGTACCAGGTCCAGTTCGCCCTGGTCCAGCGCATCGGCGGGCAACCGGGGGGAGAGGTGGCGGATGGCGATCTTCACGCCCGGCGCCTCGTCGGCGAGTTGCCGCAGCAGGCGCGGCATGCAGATCAGCTCGACGTAGTCGGTGAGCGCGATGGTGAAGCACTGGCGGCTATGCGCCGGATCGAAGCCTTCGCCGACCACCAGGCTCTGTTCGATCTGCCGGAGCGCGGCGCGGATCGGCGTTTCCAGGGCCAGGGCGCGCGGTGTCGGCTGCATGGAGCGGCCGACGCGCACCAGCAACGGGTCGCCGAGCAGCTCGCGCAGGCGGTTCAGCGCGTTGCTCACTGCCGGCTGGCTGAGGGCCAGGCGTTCCGCCGCGCGGGAAACGTTGCGCTCGCGCAGCAGGGCGTCCAGCACGCGAAGGAGATTGAGGTCGAAGTTGGAGGTATTCACCAGGGGAATTCGATCCATCACAAGACTAAATTTCAAAAATACTAATGGCTTCCTTAAGGTGATTGGCGATTTTGTCCCCATCACAACAACAAGAGGGCCGTCGCATGACCCAGAGCGCAGTCAATATCCAGCGGGCGGCCGCCGACCGCCATTTCGCCGAATTCCGGCAGGAGGCCTGACCATGGATTACAAGGCACCTCTGCGTGACATGCGCTTCGTGCTGCACGAACTGTTCGACGTGTCCGCCCACTGCGAGCTGCTGGGCAATGGCCTGGACCGCGAGCTGATCGACGGCGTGCTGGAAGAGGGCGCGCGCTACGCCGGTGGAGTGGTGTCGCCGCTGAACCGCCACGGCGACGAGGAAGGCGTGACCCTGGAGCGGGGCGTGGTGACCACACCCAAGGGCTTCCGCGAGGCCTATCGGCAGTATTGCGACAACGGCTGGGCGAGCATGACCGGGCCCGTGGAATACGGCGGCCAGGGCTTTCCCCAGATGGTCGCCTGCAACTTCCACGAGATGCTGATGGGCGCCAGCCTGTCCTTCCGCGTCTATTCGGGCCTGACCGAGGGCGCCGTGCTGGCGCTGCACAGGCATGGCAGCGAGACGCTTCGCGCGGCTTACCTGGGCAAGCTGGTGAGTGGCCAGTGGACCGGCACCATGTGCCTGACCGAACCCCAGGCCGGCACCGACCTGGCCCTGCTGCGCACCCGCGCCGAACCCCAGGCGGATGGCAGCTACAGGGTCAGCGGCAGCAAGATCTTCATCAGCGGCGGCGAGCAGGACCTGTCCGAGAACATCATCCACCTGGTGCTGGCGCGCCTGCCGGATGCCCCGGCCGGGGTGAAGGGCATCAGCCTGTTCCTGGTGCCCAAGTTCATCGCCGGCGCCGAAGGCGCGCCTGGCGCGCGCAACGCGCTGTCTTGCGGCGCCATCGAGCACAAGATGGGCATCAAGGGCGCGGCCACCTGCGTGATGAACTTCGACGGCGCCACCGGCTGGCTCATTGGCGAAGCCAACCAGGGCCTGGCCTGCATGTTCACCATGATGAACGACGCACGTTTCCAGGTCGGCCTGCAGGGCCTCGGCATCGGCGAACAGGCCTTCCAGGGCGCCCTGGCCTATGCCCGCGAGCGCCTGCAATCCCGGGCTCTGCGCGGCCCGGCGGCGCCGGACAAGGCGGCTGACCCGATCATTCATCACCCCGATGTGCGGCGCATGTTGCTGACCCAGAAGACGCTGGTGGAAGGCAGCCGTATGCTCGCCGTCTACTGCGCGCGCCACCTGGACCTGGAGCACGGTCATCCCGACGCCGCCCAGCGCAAGGCCGCCGGGCGTCGCGCGGCGCTGCTGATCCCTATCGTCAAAGCCTTTCTCACCGACATGGGCCAGGAAGTGGCCAGCCTGGGGGTACAGGTCTACGGCGGTCACGGCTACATCCGTGAGTGGGGCATGGAACAGTTGATGCGCGACAGCCGCATCACGCAGATCTACGAAGGCACCAACGGCATCCAGGCGCTCGACCTGATCCGTCGCAAACTGATGGGCGACGGTGGCGCGGAACTGGCGGCGTTGCAGGATGAGTTCGCCGCCCTGGCCGAAGCCCAGGCGGGCCGCGCGGAACTGGCCGAACTGGCCGGCGCTGTGCTGGCGCGCCTGCAGGAGTGGCGCGCGCTGACCGTCGCCCTGCTGGACCGGGTGCGGGACAACCCCGAGGAAATCGGCGCCGCTTCGGTGGACTTCCTCCAGTATTCGGCCTATGTCCTTTTGGCGGGCTTCTGGCTGCAGGCCGCCGCCCGTGCCCAGGACGCCCTGGAAGCGGGCGGCACCGAGCGTGAGTTCTACCGGGCCAAGCTGCACAGCGCGCGTTTCTACCTGCGCCGTGTGCTGCCGCGCGCCAGTGGCCACCGCGAGTCGCTGCTGGGCGGCGCGGATTGCCTGATGGCCCTGGCCGACGAGCATTTCGCGTTCGGATGACCTGAACCGGCGCGTCCACGGGGGCGCCATGAGAACAACGAGGGAGGACGCTCCGATGCAGCCCTTCAGTTTCGCCACCACCGCGCAGATCCTCTGCGAATCCGGCTCGGCCAGGCGCCTGGCCGAACTCTGCCGCGAGCGCGGCGCCGGTCGGGTGCTCCTGGTCACCGACCCGGGCATCACCCGTCTCGGCCTGCTCGACGAGATATTGCCCGGCTTCGCCGCCGCCGGCCTGACCGTTGCGGTCTACGACCAGGTGCAGGCCGACCCGCCAGAAGGCGTGGTGCTGGCAGCCGTAGAGCTGGCGACGGCGCTGGGCGCCGAGCTGGTGGTGGGCTTCGGCGGGGGCAGTTCGATGGACGTCGCCAAGCTGGTGGCGCTGCTGGCGCACCCGGACTGTCGCCAGGGGCTGGCCGACCTCTATGGCGTGGGCAATGTGCGCGGCCGCCGTCTGCCGTTGCTGCAGGTGCCGACCACCGCCGGCACCGGCTCCGAGGTGACACCGATCGCCATCGTCACCACCGGCGAAACCAGCAAGATGGGCGTGGTTTCGCCGCTGCTGCTGCCGGACCTGGCCCTGCTGGACGCCGACCTTACCCTCGGCCTGCCGCCGGCCGTCACCGCGGCCACGGGGATCGACGCCATGGTCCACGCCATCGAGGCCTACACCAGCAAGCTGAAGAAGAACCCGCTGTCCGACCTGTTGGCGCGGGAGGCCCTGCGCCTGCTGGCCGGCAATCTGGACCGGGTGGTGCACGGCGGCCACGACCGCGCGGCCCGCCAGGCCATGCTGCTGGGCGCCTGCCTGGCCGGGCAGGCTTTCGCCAATGCCCCGGTGGCGGCGGTGCACGCCCTGGCCTATCCGCTGGGTGGGCATTTCCACATCCCCCACGGCCTGTCCAACGCCCTGGTGTTGCCCCATGTGCTGGCGTTCAACGCCGAGGTGGCGGCCCCGCTCTACGCGGAACTGGCACCCCTGGTGCTCGGTGGCAAGCTGCGTCCCGGCAGCGCGGCGAGCCTGACCGAACAACTGATCGTCGAACTGGCGGAGTTCAGCACCCGGAGCGGCTTGCCGACCCGCTTGCGAGAGGCCGGCGTGCCGGAAGCCATGCTGCCGCGCCTGGCCGGCGATGCCATGCTGCAGCAGCGGCTGTTGGTGAATAATCCACGCGAGGTCAGCGAGGCCCAGGCCCTGGCCATCTACCAGGCCGCCTACTGACGAAACCGACGCCAAGGACGCCCATGAGCCAACCCCAGCACCTGCGCAGCGACTACCGCCATTTCCAGCCCATCACCACGCGCTGGCACGACAACGACATCTACGGCCATGTGAACAACGTGGTCTATTACGGCTACTTCGACAGCGCGGTGAACGCCTACCTGATCGAGCGTGGCGGCCTGGATATCCACGAAGGCGGCGTGGTCGGATTCGTGGTGAGTTCGTCCTGCGACTACTTCGCCTCCATCGCCTTTCCCGACCGCATCGAGGTCGGCCTGCGGGTGGGCAAGCTGGGCAATAGCTCGGTGCAGTACGAGCTGGCGATCTTCAGGCAGGGCGAGGATGAAGCCTGCGCCGCCGGCCGTTTCGTGCACGTCTTCGTCGACCGCGAGAGCAACCGGCCGGTGCCGATTCCCGAGCCCCTGCGGACGGCACTGGCGGAGTTGGTTGCGGAGACCTGATCGGGTTCTTTTCCTGTGTGGGGGGCGAATGAATTCGCCCCCCACAGTCGTCCTCCCGTCGCATGTAGCCTGTGGACAACTTTCAACCAGTCGACCCGGAATGTCCGAAATGGCGACATCCGACGCCCCGACCGTCTGTCCGCTCTATCCATCCACCCCCTGAATCCGCACAATGCGCGCCAAACCTGAAACGCCCCGACCCGCTGCGAGCGAAACGCCTCGCGGCACGTGTCGAATTTTTCGGTGATCTGCGGCAGTGAAGGCGGGGCGTCGCCGGGGTTCAATGTCCACCCTGGGCCAGCTCGTGCACGGCCCGACGTTCAGCGGTACCCGCCATGACTCATGCAAACGGCTCCATCCTGCAACGCTTGAAACGCACCAGCCTGGTGACCCGAATCGTCTTCGGCCTGATCGCCGGCATCGCCCTGGCCCTGGCCTCGCCCGAGTACGCCAGCGCCGTCGGCCTGCTCGGCAAGCTCTTCGTCTCCGCCCTGAAGGCCGTGGCGCCGGTGCTGGTGTTCATCCTGGTGACCGCCGCCATCGCCAACCACAAGCCGGGCGAACGCACCCACATCCGGCCGATCCTGTTCCTCTACCTGATGGGCACGTTCTCCGCTTCCGTGGTCGCCGTGCTGGCCTCCAGCCTGTTCCCCTCGACCATTGCCCTGTCCTCCGGCGCCGCCGACCTGTCGCCGCCCGGCAATGTCTCCGAGGTACTGCTGAGCCTGCTGACCAGTGCCGTGGCCAACCCGGTGACCGCGCTGATGGAGGCCAACTTCATCGGCATTCTGGTCTGGGCCATTGGCCTGGGCATCGCCATTCGCCAGGGCAGCGAAACCACTCGCAACGTGTTCAGCGACCTGTCCCATGGCGTGTCGCTGATCGTCCGCGTGGTGATCAGCTTCGCCCCGCTGGGCATCTTCGGCCTGGTGGCCTCGACCCTGGCGGAGAACGGCATGGGCGTGCTGGCCGGCTACGCTCACCTGCTGGCGGTGCTGCTGGGCTGCATGCTGTTCGTGGCCCTTGTGGTGAACCCGCTGATCGTGTTCTGGAAGATTCGCCGCAATCCCTATCCGCTGGTCCTGACCTGCCTGCGCGAAAGCGGCATTACCGCCTTCTTCACCCGCAGCTCGGCGGCGAACATCCCGGTGAACCTGCAACTGGCGGAGAAGCTTGGCCTGCACGAGGACACCTATTCGGTGTCGATTCCGCTGGGCGCCACCATCAACATGGCCGGCGCGGCCATCACCATCACCGTGCTGACCCTGGCCGCCGTGACCACCCTGGGTATCGCCGTCGATATCCCCACCGCCATTCTTCTGAGCATGGTGGCGGCCATTTGCGCGTGCGGCGCATCCGGCGTGGCCGGCGGCTCGCTGCTGCTGATTCCGCTGGCCTGCAGCCTGTTCGGCATCCCCAGCGACGTGGCGATGCAGGTGGTCGCGGTGGGCTTCATCATCGGCATCCTCCAGGACGCCGCCGAAACCGCGCTGAACTCCTCCACCGACGTGCTCTTCACCGCGGCGGCCTGCATGGCCAGCGGCGAGGTGGACGAGGTGCGTGCCGAACAGATCGGCTGATACCACCCGCAAACGAAAAAGCCCGGCGAATGCCGGGCTTCTTCATGGGCGCATCGATCAGTGGCGGTGCTTGCGGTGTTTGCGATGGCCATCGTGGTCATCCTTGGTCAGCTCGGTGGCGATGGCGCCGCCCGCCGCGCCGCCGAGGCCCGCGCCGATGGCCGAACCAGTGGAGCCACCCAGCGCGCGACCGGCTACCGAGCCGCCCGCCGCGCCCAGGCCGCCGCCGATGGCGGCTTCGGTCTTCTTGCCGCTCTTCGCGGTCATGGCACTGCCGGCCGCACCACCCAGGCCCGCGCCGATGGCGGCGCCGGTGCTGCCGCCGACGGCATTGCCGACCACGTTGCCCAGGGCGCCGCCGAGGCCGCCGCCAATGGCGTTGTTGGTGGTCTCGCCGGCCACGACGGCCTGGGTCGCCAGGAGGCTGAGGGCGAAGGCGGTTACTGCTTTGCGCATCTTGCTGATTCTCCGTTTCGAAGGGGAATGTCCATGGTCCCGCAGCGATGTCGGGCTGCCCATGACACAGGTCGGATTAAAGAGGCCGAGGCGGCAGGCTGTCGCTCGACCAGGCCTCAGCTCCAGAAAAAGCCCGCTGGGCGCGGGCTTTTTCGGTGAGCGTTGTGATCAGTCATCCCAGTCGTGATGACGGTGCTTGTGCTTGCGATGACCCCAGCCGTGGCCGTGACGGTGCTTGTGGCCGGCCTTGCGGTAGTGGCGATGATCATCGTAGTAATCGTCATCGTCGTAGCGATTCCTGTCGCCGAATTCATTGCCCAGCGCACCGCCGGCGCCGCCGCCGAGGGCCGCGCCGATCAGGCCACCCGTGGTGCCGCCCATCTGCCGGCCGATGACCTGGCCGCCGGCAGCGCCCAGGCCGCCGCCGATGGCGGCTTCGGTACGGTTGCGTTTCGGGGCCGCTACCGCGCCGCCTGCTGCACCACCCACGCCGGCGCCGATGGCTGCGCCGGTGCTGCCGCCGACCGCGTTGCCGACAACGGACCCCAGGACCCCGCCCAGCGCACCGCCAATACCGGCATCGGTATTGCCGCCTGCAAAGGCGCTGCCGCTGGCCAGGCCGAGAGACAGAAGAAGGATCGAGGTGTACTTCATGGTGAGGATCGCCTCAGTGGTTTTGGTGAGGCGATATTTGCCGTAGGAATTAACTTACGCAAGTGTCGGACGACGAAAAGCCCCCGCTTTTCTTATTTTTTTAATTGTTTGATTTTGGGGTAGAACTTTTTGCTGTGAAGGCTGTCTGAGCCTTGTTGCATCCTGCCTGAAGCCGGGGTTTCCAGTGTCCTGGAAGTGCTGGCCAAGTGCCAATTCAGCTAAAGTTCCGTTGCAACTTTATATAGGCACTTAATCCGTATTTCAAATTATTTCCCGCATCAACAAAGTTCTCCAGACGAACTTTCCTTGCGCCACTCGAGAACACACCGAAGCGATGACCGCATCCTCAGAGGATGCGGTCGTTTTGCTGCGTGGCTTCAAGGCGGATGGCCACGAACTTCGAGGTGGGTGTGTAGCTGCCGTCGCCATAGCTGTCCAGCGGCACCAGCGGGTTGGTTTCCGGGTAGTAGGCGGCCGCCTGGCCGGCGGGGATGTCGAAGGCCAGCAGGCTGAAGCCGGAAACCCGACGCTCCACGCCGTCGTCCCAGAGCGTCACCATGTCCACCTTCTGCCCCGGTTCGAAGCCCAGGCGGCGGATGTCGACCTCATTGGCGAAGACCACCTCGCGCTGGCCGCGAACGCCGCGATAGCGGTCGTCGAGGCCGTAGATGGTGGTGTTGTACTGGTCGTGGGAGCGCAGGGTCTGAAGGATCAGGTGCGGCGTCTGGCCGGTGCGGCGGACCTTCTCGTGGAGCAGGTCCGCCGGCAGCGCCGTTGCGATGAAGTTGGCGCGACCGCTGGCGGTGCTCCAGTGCCGAGTGTTGGCGCTGTTACCCAGGTAGAAGCCGCCCGGGTGCTGCACGCGCTGGTTGAAGTCCTGGAAGCCGGGGATGGTGTCGGCGATCAGCTCGCGGATGCGGTCGTAGTGGGCGATCAGCGCGTCCCAGTCCACCGGGTGGTTGCCGAGGGTGGCCTTGGCGATACCGGCAACGATCGCCGGTTCCGAGCGCATCTCGCCGGATGATGGCTCCAACTGGCCAAAGGACGCGTGGATCATGCTGAAGGAATCTTCCACCGTCACCGCCTGCGGCCCCTCGGCCTGGCGATCGATGTCGGTGCGTCCGAGACACGGCAGGATCAGCGCGTCGTGGCCGACCGTCAGGTGGCTGCGGTTGAGCTTGGTGCTGATCTGCACCGTCAGCGCGCAGTTGCGCAGGGCGGCATGGGTACGCGGGCTGTCCGGCGTGGCCTGGGCGAAGTTGCCGCCAAGGCCGATGAAGACCCTGGCCTCGCCCGCCAGCATGGCGTTGATGGCTTCCACCGTGTTGTGGCCGTTGTCCCGTGGCACCTTGAAGCCGAAGCGCGTCTCCAGGGCATCCAGCAACTCCGCCGGCGGGCGGTCGTTGATGCCCATGGTGCGGTCGCCCTGCACGTTGCTGTGGCCGCGCACCGGGCACAGGCCTGCGCCGGGGCGGCCGATGTTGCCGCGCAGCAATTGCAGGTTGACGATTTCCTGGATGGTCGGCACCGAGTGGCGGTGCTGGGTGATGCCCATCGCCCAGCAGACGATCACGCTGCGGGCCTCGCGGTAGATGCGCGCGGAAACCTCGATTTCGTCCAGGCCCAGGCCGGACTGTTGTTCGATCTGTTCCCAGGGCGTGGCGTCCAGTTCCTCCAGGTAGCCGTCGACGCCGTCGGTGTGCGCGGCGATGAAGCCATGGTCGAACACCGGTTCCCGGCCTTCCGCCTGGGCTTCCCGTTCCCACTGCAGGAGGAACTTGGCGATGCCGCGAACGGCCGCCATGTCGCCGCCCAGGGCCGGGCGGAAGAAGGCCGTGTTCAGCGGCCGCGAGCCGTTGCTGAGCATCTCCAGGGCGTGCTGCGGGTGTTGGAAGCGTTCCAGGCCACGTTCCTTGAGCGGGTTGAAGCAGACCACCTGGGCGCCGCGTTTCACCGCCTCGCGCAGCGGTTCGAGCATGCGCGGGTGGTTGGTGCCGGGGTTCTGGCCGAACACGAAGATGGCGTCGGCGTGCTCGAAGTCGGCGAAGGTCACGCTGCCTTTGCCAACGCCCAGGCTCTGGCCCAGCGCGACACCGCTGGCCTCGTGGCACATGTTCGAGCAGTCGGGGAAGTTGTTGGTGCCGAAGGCACGGACGAACAACTGGTAGAGATACGCCGCCTCGTTGCTGGCCCGGCCCGAGGTGTAGAACTCGGCCTGGTGCGGGCTTTCAAGACTGCGCAGGTGTTCCGCCACCAGGGCAAAGGCCTCGTCCCAGCCGACCGGCACGTAGTGGTCGGTCTGGCGGTCATAGCGCATGGGCTGGGTCAGGCGGCCCTGGTATTCGAGCCAGTAGTCGCTTTGTCCGCGCAACTGGCTGACGCTGTAGCGGGCGAAGAAGGCGGCATCCACCCGACGCTTGGTGGCTTCCCAGTTGACCGCCTTGGCACCGTTCTCGCAGAACTTGATGCGGCCATCTTCCGGGGAGTCGCCCCAGGCGCAGCCGGGGCAGTCGAAGCCGCCGTTCTGGTTGGTCTTGAGCAGGGCGCGGAGGTTCTTGAACGGCTGTTTGCTGTCCAGCCAGAAGCGGGTGACGCTCTTCAGCGCACCCCAGCCGGCCGCGGCGCCCTTGTAGGGTTTATAGCGGGGGTTTACGGGTTGCAGGCTCATTCGATATCGACTTTCGATTGCGGCGCCGGGCTGTAGACCCGAGGGGCGCTGTGGTGGGGCAGGTGGATGAGGTTGAGGTGGTGCCGGCGCGCCCATTCCACCGTCAGGGTGGTGGGGGCGGAGAGGCTGACCAGGGTGGACAGGCCCGCGCGCACCGCCTTGTGGATAAGTTCCAGGCTGCAGCGACTGGTGACCACGGCGAAGCCTTCGCGCGGGTCCAGGCCTTGGCGCAGCAGCGCGCCGATCAGCTTGTCGAGCGCGTTGTGGCGGCCGATGTCCTCGCGGCACAGGCGCAGTTCGCCGGTGGCGTCGACGAACAGCGCGGCATGCAGTGCGCCGCTGCGTCGGGCCAGTTCCTGGGCGTCGTTGATGCGCTGGCGCAGGTCGAGGAAATGCTCGGCGGGCGGCAGGGGCGCCGGTGCCAGCGAGGGCAGTTGCGGCAGTGCCTGCTCCAGGGCTTCCACACCACAGAGGCCGCAGCCGGTGGTGCCGGCCAGGTTGCGGCGCTGCTCCTTGAGCGACCAGAAGGCGCGGTTGCCGATGTCCACCTCGGCATGCAGGGCGATGCCTTCGCCTTCGATGCTGATGTCATAGATGTCATCGATGGATTGCACGACGGCGCTGCTCAGGCTGAAGCCGGCGACGAAGTCCTCCAGGGCGCTGGGGGACACCATCATCACGGCATAGCTGATGCCGTTGTAGGAGATCGCCAGGGCGCACTCTTCGGCCAGCGCGGCATTCTCAATCCGCGTGCCGCCGTCCAGTTCGGCGTACTGGTAGCTGGCCGACCCGGACGGGTTATCCACAGCGGTGGGCGGGTGTTTGGCGTCTGGACCTGGCATGAATCTGCCCCTGCGACGAATTGACTCCGCCATCCTAGGCCCGCACGCCAGGGCCGTCTAATCGCTAGTCCCGATTTCTTGATCGATGGCGTCTATCAATTGGCCGGGAGCCGCTCCAGCAGGGCTTTCGCCTCGGAGAAGCAGGCGTCCGCGAGCGCCGAGCGGGGTGCGCCGCGGCGCAGGATCAGGCCCAGCGGGGCCAGGGTGTGGGCGCCTTCGATGGGCGTCAGCGCCAGGTGCTCGGTGAAGTCGTCGAGGCCGCTGTCCAGGGGCATGATGGCGCAGCACAGCCCGGCACTGGCGGCTTGCAGCAATTGGTGCACGGCGTCGGTTTCCAGCTTCGGTTGCGGCGACAGGCCACGGCTGCGGAAGCCGTGGTCGACGGACTGGCGGAAGTGCATGCCGCTCGACAGCAGCCCCAGGGGCAGGTCGACCAGGCGCTCCCAGGACAACGCCGGGGTGTCGAAGTTGAAGTGGCGGCGGTCGTGCAGCAGGCCCATGCGGGTCTGCGCCAGTTCCATGCTCTCGAAATGTTCGCGGTCCAGGCGGTCGAGGTAGGACAGGCCCAGGTCCAGCTGGTTGCGCGCCAGGCCTTCGAGGATCTGCTCGGAACTCAGCGAGAACAGCTGGAAACGCAGGCTCGGGTGCGGGCCGGAAAAGGCCTCCACCAGGCGCATCGGGTCGAAGCCCGCCAGCGGCACCATGCCCAGGCGCAAGGTGCCCACCAGCTGGCCACGGCAGGCGGCCGCCTCGGCGTACAGACCGTCGTGGGCGGCGAGCAGGGTGCGCGCCCAGGCCAGCACGCGCAGGCCGGCATCGGTGAAACCCTCGAAGCGCTGGCCACGGATCACCAGTTCCAGGCCCAGTTCTTCCTCCAGGCTGCGCAGGCGCATGGACAACGTCGGCTGGGTGACGTGGCAGCGCGCGGCGGCCTGGCCGAAATGGCGGGTCTCCTCAAGGGCGAGGAGGAACTTCAGTTGTTTGATGTCCATGCCGACTCCTTGCGTAGACAGGGAATTCTAGCCTGTCGTCGCCCATGGACGGCCAGGCCGGATCGCGGGTCTAGACTTGCACCTCCCCGGCGCCGGGTGCGCCATCCCTGTGGAACGAGAGGATCTGTCATGGGCATCTTCGACTTTGTCAAAGAAGCAGGTGTGAAACTCTGGGAAACCCTGGTGGGACAGGAGGCCCAGGCCGCCGAAACGCTGAAGGAACACGTGGCCAAGGTGGGGCTGGGCAACCCGGCCATCGAACTGACGGTGGAAGGCGACAAGGTGATCGCCCGTGGTGAAGTGGCGACCCAGGAGGAGAAAGAGAAGATCCTCCTGGCCCTGGGCAATGTCGAGGGCGTGGCCCAGGTCGAGGACCAGATCAGCGTCAGCGACCCCGCCGTGGCGCCGGCCCGCTTCGTCACGGTGAAGAAGGGCGACACCCTGAGCGCCATCGCCAAGGCCGAGTATGGCAACGCCAATGCCTACATGAAGATATTCGAGGCCAACAAGCCGATGCTTTCACACCCGGACAAGATCTATCCGGGCCAGGTGTTGCGAATTCCCGAATGACGATCACGAGTTCGCCTCAGAGCCCGTCGAGGAGGTTCCGGTAGCTGTCCACCGCGGCGAATTCCTCGGTGTCCTTCGGCCCCTTGCGGCTGTCCGGCTCGCTCACCGCCAGCAGTTGGGCGACGCCGTACTGCCGCGCGCTGCGCAGGATCGGCAGGCTGTCGTCGATGAACAGGCTGCGCGCCGGCTCGAAGCCGAAATCCTGCTGCAGCGCCTGCCAGAACTGCTGGTCTTCCTTGGGGAAACCGTAGTCGTGGGAGCTGATCAGGCGGTCGAACCAGGGCGCCAGTTGGACTCGCTCCATCTTCAGCGACAGCGAATCGCGGTGGGCGTTGGTGATCAGCGCCACGCGCTTGCCCGAGCGGCGCAAGGCGGCGAGGAACAGGTCGGCGTCCGGGCGTAGGGCGATCAGGTGCGCCACCTCGCGCTTGAGGTCGCGGATCGACAGGCGCAGCTCGCGGCTCCAGAAGTCGGTGCAATACCAGTTCAGTTGCCCGGCGTTGTCGCGGAACAGCGGCAGCAGCTCGGCGTCGGCCAGCGCGCGGCTGATGCCGTGGTGTTCGGCGTAGCGCTGCGGCAGGTGTTCCATCCAGAAGTGATTGTCGAAGTGCAGGTCGAGCAGGGTGCCGTCCATGTCGAGCAGCACGGTGTCGATCTCATTCCAGGGCAAATGCGGCATGGGCGGCGTCATTGATTGAGGTAGGTTGTCGTCCTTGCGTCGCTGGTCGTCGCCAGCGTGCAAACTCCAGCGGGGACAATGGACGAAGGCGGGGTATGATAACCCGCCGGTCATGCCAAGGAGTCCGTTATGCGTCAGAAGCCCACGGTGCTCGCTCGCGAAATCGTCGCCAGCAGCCGCCTGTTCCGTGTCGAGGAGCTGCAGTTGCGCTTCGCCAACGGCGTCGAGCGTACCTACGAACGCCTGGTGGGCAAGGGGGTCGGCTACGGCGCGGTGATGGTAGTGGCCATGGCCGATGCCGAGCACGTGCTGCTGGTGGAGGAGTACTGCGCCGGCACGGACGACTACCAACTGTCCCTGCCCAAGGGGCTGATCGAGCCGGGTGAAGACGTGCTCGCCGCCGCCAACCGCGAGCTCAAGGAAGAAGCCGGGTTCGGTGCGCGCCGGCTGGAGCACCTCACCGAGCTGTCGCTGTCGCCTGGCTACATGAGCCAGAAGATTCAGGTGGTGCTGGCCCACGATCTCTTCGAAGAAAGCCTGCCGGGCGACGAGCCGGAGCCGCTGCGGGTGGACCGCATCAGCCTGCGCGAGCTGTCCAGCCTCGCCCAGCACCAGCAGTTCAGCGAAGGTCGCGCCCTGGCCGCGCTCTATCTGGTCCGGGACATCCTGACCCAGCGCGGGGAGTACCAGCCATGAGCCATCCCCTGCTTCCTGCGGTGATCGAACGGGTGCGGCAAGCGGGCGAGGCGATCCTGCCTCACTGGCGCGGCGAGCTGGCGGTGACCGAGAAGGCCGACGCTTCGCCCGTCACCGCCGCCGACCTGGCCGCGCACAAGGTCCTCGTTGCCGGCCTTGCGGCGCTGGATGCGGGGATTCCGGTGCTGTCCGAAGAAGCCGCCGACATTGCCTTGGCCGAGCGCGCCGGTTGGCAGCGCTGGTGGCTGGTGGACCCATTGGACGGTACCAAGGAATTCATCGCCGGCAGCGACGAGTTCACCGTCAACGTGGCGCTGGTGGAACGCGGCCGGGTGGTATTCGGCGTGGTGGGCGTGCCGGTGACCGGACGCTGCTATTACGGCGGTGCTGGCCTCGGCGCCTGGCGTGCCGATGCGGATGGCCAGGCGCGGGAGATCAGCGTGCGCATCGCGCCGGACGAAGCCTTCACCGTGGTCGCCAGCAAGCGCCATTCGAGCCCGGCCCAGGAGCGCCTGCTCGCCTGGCTGGGCGAGCGCTTCGGCGACCTGGCCCTGGCCAATATCGGTAGCTCGCTGAAGTTCTGCCTGTTGGCCGAAGGGGCGGCGGATTGCTACCCGCGCCTGGCGCCTACCTCCCAGTGGGACACGGCTGCTGCGCAAGGCGTGCTGGAAGGCGCCGGTGGCGAAGTGTTGAACCTGGCCGGCGAAGCGCTGACCTACGAGGCGCGCGAGACGTTCCTCAATCCCTCCTTCCTGGCCCTGCCGGTGGCCGCCGAATGGCGGGCGGAGCTGATCCAGCTGGCGCGGGCGCTGGACTGAGCAACACGCCAAATGAAAAAGGGCCCCGAGGGGCCCTTTTTCAGGTTCTTCGCGGGATCAGGGGGAAGAGCGAGTTGACAGTCAGGGAAGTGGTTAGATTGGCAGTCGCCAAACGAACCAACCACCACCCCCTGCTGCCGCCGTGCATCCTATTGATCTTGCTGCTTTCTGGCCAGGCTACGCAGTCGTCTCCTGTCGCCAATCAACCCACGACACCCTGCTAATCGAGCTCGAGCCTCAAGTCGGCTCCGTCCCCGAATGCGGACGCTGTGGTGAAGCCTGTCCATTGATCCATGAGCGGCGGACTCGTCAGGTGCGCGATCGCGATCTGTTCGACCAGCGCGTCTTGCTCCAGCTACCGGTGCGCCGCGTCGATTGCCTGAGTTGTGGGCGGGTAACCGAGCGGATCAGCTGGTTGGAACCGGTGTCGCGTTTGACCCAACGCTTGCGCGTCTGGCTCGAAGGCTTGCTGCAATTGCTGCCCATCAGTCATGTCAGCCGCCTCACCGGCCTGCACTGGCACACGCTCAAGACGCTCGATAAGCGCCGCCTGGAGGCCGCCGTTGGCGCTTTCAAGCCGGGCGATGTTCGCCGTCTGGTGATGGACGAGTTCGCCCTGCACAAGGGGCATCGTTATGCCACGGTGATCATGGATGCCGAGCGGACGCGGGTGCTGTGGGTCGGGCATGGCAACAGCCGCGAGGCGATTCGCCCGTTCTTCGAATTGCTGGGCGAGCGCTGCCAGCAGATCGAGGCGGTGGCGATGGACATGAACACGGCTTTCGACCTGGAGGTGAAGCGGCACTGCCCGCAGGCCGAAGTGGTGTATGACCTGTTCCACGTGGTGGCGCGCTACGGCCGTGAGGTGATCGACCGTATCCGCGTCGACCAGGCCAACCTCCTGCGCGAAGACAAAACGGCGCGCAAGGTGGTCAAGCAGAGTCGCTGGCTGCTACTGCGCAATCACGACAACCTCAAGGACGGGCAGGCCGTGCAGTTGCAAGAGCTGCTCGCGGCCAACCAACCACTGGCCACGGTCTATGTGCTCAAGGATGCGTTAAAGGCAATCTGGTACGCCCCCAGTGTGCAGGAGGGCTGGCGGCGCTGGCGAAGTTGGCTACGGCATGCCCGGGACAGCGGTCTGGCGCCACTGCAACGCTTTGCCCGCAACCTGCGCAAATACGCCCGGGGCATCCTCGCCAGTGCACGTTTCCACCTACATACCAGCCTGCTGGAGGGCGTGAATAACCGTATCAAGGTGATCAAGCGCATGGCCTATGGCTTCCGAGACTCAGCCTACTTCTTCCTGAAAATCAAGGCTGCCTTCCCCGGGAAAGCGCGATGAACCCTTTTTCATGGATATGCAACATTCGTAGGATGGAGCCTGCGACACCCATCGATCGCTGTGATGGGTTTCGCTTCGCTCTAGCGGAACGCCGCCCGCACCATCCTACGGCGTTGATTCAATCCAGCATGTCGGCGAAGCGCTCGTCCTTCTTGTAGCGCAGCGGTTGGGCGAAGCCGGGCACCTGGATGCCTTCCGGGCTCAGCTCGATCTGCTGGTCGTCGATCAGGTCGTTGCCGAAGTTGTAGATGATGTCGAACTCGCCCAGGCGCGCACGGCGGTCGTATTCCTCGGCGTTGGCGCGCGTCTGCTCGCGCTTGGCGCTGTAGGCGGCGAACGCCGTTTCGCCGTAACGTTTCTTCAGCATTTTCTCGGCCAGGCGCGGGGAGATGATCACGCCGGTGGCGTTGTTGCCGCCGAAGCCCTTGGAGTTGATGAAGCAGACGTCCAGCTGGCGTTCGCCCAGAACCTGGTCGCGGGTTTCGATGGACAGGTGCTGGCGATGCACGTCGTCGGCCACCCGGTCGATGGTCTTGATGCCCGGCAGGATGCCGTACTTGAAGGTGCCGAGGGCGGCGATCACCTGGTCGCCGCTGGCGGTGGCCAGGGAGTGGCCGAGGTAGGCCTTCACCGCGGCCACTGGCCAGCGTTCGATGCCGAAGGCACCGGCGACGCGGTCCAGCAGTTCGGACTCGGTGACGCGGTTGGCCGGTGTGCTGGAGCCGTGGGCATGGACGAAGCTGCGCTCGCGCACGCCATCCGCGCCGATCAGCTGGCTGGCGGCGGCCACGGCCTTGGCCAGGGTGAGGTAATTGCCCGGACCGGGTGCGGAGATGGATTTCTTGAAGCCGTCGGCATTGATGAAGACGTCGGTCACCGCGCCATGGATATCGGCGCCCAGCTCCAGGGCCAGCGCGTCGTCCATCAGCACCACGTACTGGCTGGATTCGGCCAGGGTAAAGCCGCAGTTCTCGCCGAACGGGCGGCTGGCGCGGCGGAAGTCCACGTCCTCGCGACCACCCACCTGGCGCAGGCCGTCCTCGGTGGCCAGGGCGCCCATGGCGCCGTAGCCGTCGATGCATTCCTGGGTGATCGGCGCCTCGGCGTTGCCCACCAGGGCCACGCGGGCCTTGCCGCTGGCAATCTGCTCGATGGCCTTCTGCAGGTTGTAGAGGAAGGTTGCGCAGGCGCCGGTCACGCTGCCGGTGGTGCCGACGCTGCCCAGCACATAGGCGTTGATGAAGTCGGCCGGCATGGTATTGAGGCCGAGCGGACACTGCTTGGCGGTCACGCGACCGCCCTTCAGGCGCGACTGCAGCATGCCGCCAAAGCCGTTCTCGTCGAGCTGGCTCATGATGCTGCCGGAGAACACGGCGATTTCGTCGGGCTGTACGTGGTCGACGATCGCTTTCCAGGGTAGGCCGATGGAGCGGATGGCGTCGGTGGCGGCGACGACGGACAGTTGCAGGCCGCGCGGATGGAAGCGGGAGTTGTACAGCTCGCCCGGTTCGAAGCCGGAGGGCAGTTGGCCGGCGGACTTAACCGGCAGCGCGCGGTAGCTGTCCACCTTGAAATCGCAGGTGCCCCGCAGGGTCACACGCACGTCGCCATTGTCCAGTGTTTCCACTTCCCAGTTGGCCGGCAGCGGCTCGGGCAGTTGCTTGCGCGAGGTGGTGAAACTGAGGGCCTGGCCATCGCCGGGCTGGACGGTGAGGTTCTTCTGCCAATGGGCGGCGTCCACGTCCAGGTGCTGCTTGCCGATGCGGCGCACCAGGGTGGCGTCGAGGATCTCGGCGGCGTAGCGGGTTTCGATCTCGGCCAGGGTCAGGGTTTTGCCGTCGGCATCGCGGTACTGGCCGTCGGCGACGCTGACCCGCTTCATCATCACGGCCAGGCCGGCCAGGGTTTCCTGGCGGGCCTGGGCGTCCAGGGTCTCGATCACGATACGGCGGAAGCCGTGGTGGAACGAGCTTCGCCCAGCTGCGTTATAGCCGCCAAAACCCACAATCACTGGAAGTCGGGACATCTCTCGGAAACTCCTCAAAAAGACCGTTTCACGCCGGCGGGCGAGGCTGGGCCGCAGGGCGCCGCAGGTCGGGGCGGCAAGTGGCGGCGTCAAGCATCACGGGCCAAGTGGCATGAGCCAGGTGGCAGCTCGAATGAATGGGATGTCTACCTGACGCGGGGCATGACTATCAAGTCACGCCTTTGGTCATTCGGCGGGAGTTAGCGGGGTGGAATCGACAGGGGATGGCCCTGTGGGGGCGATTTCAATCGCTATACAGACCGCAGGTCTGTCTTCGGGGGCAGCGGCGCTGCCCAAAGCGAATGAAATCGCCCCCACAAGGAAGGGGCGATTGCTCAGCGGTACTCGATACCGGCCTTGCGGGTGGAGACGCGGGTGCCGGACTTGCCTTCGGTAATGGCCACGATGTTCTCCAGCGAGCCGATCACCGCGTCCTTGCCGGTGTTGCGGGCGAATTCCATGGCGGCCTGGACCTTCGGCCCCATGGAGCCGGCGGCGAAACCGAGGCTGTCCAGTTCGTCCGGATGGGCCTGGGCGATGGCCTTCTGGGTGGACTTGCCCCAGTCGATGTAGGCCGCGTCCACGTCCGTGGCGATGATCAGGAGTTCGGCGCCCAGCTCCTCGGCCAGCAGCGACGAGCAGAGGTCCTTGTCGATCACCGCTTCGACACCGGAGAGCTTCTTGCCCGATTCGTCGTACATGGTCGGGATGCCGCCCCCGCCGGCGCAGATGACGATGGTGCCCTTCTCCAGCAGCCACTTGACCGGGCGAATCTCGAAGATGCGCTTCGGGCGGGGGCTGGCCACCACGCGGCGGAACTTGTCGCCGTCGGGGGCGATGCTCCAGCCCTTCTCCCGGGCCAGGGCTTCGGCTTCTTCCTTGGAGTAGACCGGGCCGATGGGTTTGGTGGGGTTCTTGAACGCCGGGTCCTTCGCGTCGACTTCGACCTGGGTGAGGATGGTGGCGAACGGCACCTCGAAGGGCAGCAGGTTGCCCATTTCCTGTTCGATCATGTAGCCGATCATGCCTTCGGTTTCGGCGCCGAGCACGTCCAGCGGATAGGGGGTGACCTTGTCATAGGCTGCGCCCTGCAGGGCCAGCAGACCGACCTGCGGGCCGTTGCCGTGGGCGATCACCAGTTCGTTGCCCGGTGCGACCTTGGCGATCTGCTCGGCGGCGATCTTCACGTTGGCGCGCTGGTTGTCGGCCGTCATGGGTTCGCCACGACGCAGCAGGGCGTTACCGCCCAATGCGACGACGATACGCATAGTGATGTCCTCCTGGGGGTGGGATGCGCCCCGGACCGCCGCGCGCTCCGGGGCGTATCGGGACTTACATGTCGGCGAGGGTGGAAACGAGGATCGCCTTGATGGTGTGCATGCGGTTTTCCGCCTGCTCGAAGGCGATGTTGTACGGGGACTCGAAGACGTCTTCGGTGACTTCGATGCCGTTCTTCAGATTCGGGTACTGTTCGGCGATCTGCTTGCCGACCTTGGTTTCGCTGTTGTGGAACGCCGGCAGGCAGTGCATGAACTTCACCCGCGGGTTGCCGGCGGCTTTCATCATGTCCATGTTGACCTGGTAGGGCAGCAGGTCCTTGATGCGCTCGCCCCAGGCCTCGACCGGCTCGCCCATGGACACCCACACGTCGGTGTGGATGAAGTCCACGCCCTTGACCGCTTCTTTCGGGTCTTCGGTGAGGGTGATGCGAGCACCGCTTTCCTCGGCGAATTTCTTGCAGGCGGCGACGTGCTCGTCGGTCGGCCAGAGGGCCTTGGGCGCGGCGATGCGCACGTCCATGCCGAGCTTGGCGCCGATCAGCAGCAGCGAGTTGCCCATGTTGTTGCGGGCGTCGCCCAGGTAGGCATAGGAAATCTCGTGCAGCGGCTTGTCGCTGTGTTCGCGCATGGTCAGCACGTCGGCCAGCATCTGGGTCGGGTGGTACTCATCGGTCAGGCCGTTGAACACCGGTACGCCGGCGTACGTGGCCAGCTCTTCGACGATCTCCTGCTTGAAGCCACGGTATTCGATGGCGTCGTACATGCGGCCGAGCACGCGGGCGGTGTCCTTCATGCTCTCCTTGTGGCCGATCTGCGAGGAGCCCGGATCGATGTAGGTGACGTTGGCGCCCTGGTCATAGGCGGCGACTTCGAAGGCGCAGCGGGTGCGGGTGGAGGTTTTTTCGAAGATCAGCGCGATGTTGTTGCCTTTCAGGTGCTGCTGCTCGGTACCGGTGTACTTGGCGCGCTTCAGGTCGCGGGAGAGATCCAGCAGGTAACGCAGCTCGCGGGTGCTGTGGTGCATCAGGCTGAGCAGGTTACGGTTGTGCATGTTGAAAGCCATGATTCTTTCTCCTTGTGGGTAACTTGAAACCAGGCTCCGTCAGAACAGCGTGTGGCTGGCGGGGCGGGCGGCTCCGGGTTGGGAGCCGCCGAGAGGGTCAACTCAGTAGTCGACCGGGTCGCGCAGGATCGGGCAGGTCATGCAGTGGCCGCCGCCACGGCCACGGCCGAGTTCGCTGGCGCTGATGGTGACCACCTCGACGCCGGCCTTGCGCAGCAGGGTGTTGGTGTAGGTGTTGCGGTCGTAGCCGACGACCACGCCGGGTTCCAGGCAGACCACGTTGTTGCCGTCGTCCCACTGCTCGCGCTCGGCCTCGAAGGCGTCGCCGCCGGTCTGCACCACGCGCAGTTTCTTCAGGTTGAGGGACTCGGCGACCACCGAAATGAAGTCCTTCTCTTCGCGGCGGATGTCGATGCCGTAGGGGCGGCTTTCATCCGGGCGCAGGACGAAGGGCACGATTTCCTTGACCACTTCCGGGAAGACAGTGACCAGGTCGCGGTCGCAGAAGGTGAAGACGGTATCCAGGTGCATGGCGGCGCGGGACTTGGGCAGGCCGGCGACGACGACCTTCTGCGCCGCGCCCTTGGCGAACAGCGACTGGGCCAGTTGGCCGATGGCCTGGCGCGAGGTGCGCTCGCCCATGCCGACCAGCACCACGCCGTTGCCGATGGGCATCACGTCACCGCCTTCGAGGGTGGACATCCCGTGGTCCTTGTCCGGATCGCCGTACCAGACCTCGAACTCGGCCTCGGTGAAGGTCGGGTGGAACTTGTAGATGGCGGTGGCCAGCAGGGTTTCCTGGCGACGGGCTGGCCAGTACATCGGGTTGAGGGTCACGCCGCCGTAGATCCAGCAGGTGGTGTCGCGGGTGAACTGGGTGTTGGGCAGCGGCGGCAGGACGAAGCTGGAGTGGCCCAGGTAGTCGCGGTACATCTTGATGGGGCCGACGCCTTCGCTCTCCGGCAGGTCGGAGCCGGCGACGCCACCGATGAGGAACTCGGCGATCTTGCGCGGTTCCAGGCCTTCGATCCAGGAGCGGACTTCATTCACCAGACCGACGCCGACCTGGTCGTTGGTGATCTTGCGATCGAGGATCCACTTCAGGGCTTCCTTGTTCTGCACGATGTCGGTGAGCAGGTTGTGCATTTCCAGCACGTCGACGCCGCGTTCGCGCATCTTGGTGACGAAGTCGAAATGATCGCGCTTGGCCTGGTTTACCCAGATTACGTCATCGAACAGCAGCTCGTCGCAGTTGTTGGGGGTCAGGCGCATGTGTGCGAGCCCCGGCGAGCAGACCATTACCTTATGCAGCTTGCCGGCTTCGGAATGAACGCCGAGTTTGACTTTGGACATGGCAGGGTCTCCTTACGGATTACAGGGTCAGGAAGCCGTCGTACAGGCCGTAGCCCGCGACGAGTGCGCCGATGAGCACGGCGGCGAATATCAGCTTCTCGACAGGGGTGAAGATCGGTTGGCCAACTTCCCGCTTGGCCTTGGCGAAGAGAATCACGCCCGGGGCATACAGCAGGGCGGAGAGCAGCAGGTACTTCACGCCGCCGGCGTAGAGCAGCCAGATGGCGTAGATCAGCGCGATGGCGGCGATGAACAGGTCCTTGCCGCGGTCCCTGGTGTCCTGCTCGTAGGTCTCGCCGCGCAGCGGCAGCAGCAGCGCATAGGCGGCGGACCAGAGGTAGGGCACCAGGATCATGGAAGTCGCCAGGTAGATCAGCGACAGGTAGGTGCTGGCACTGAACAGGGTGATGATCAGGAACAGCTGCACCATGGCGTTGGTCAGCCAGAGCGCGTTGGCCGGAACCTTGTTGGCGTTCTCCTTGCGGACGAAGGCCGGCATGGTGTGGTCCTTGGCCGCGGCGAAGAGGATCTCGGCGCACAGCAGCACCCAGGAGAGCAGGGCACCCATCAGGGAGATGATCAGCCCCACGCTGATCAGCACCGCACCCCAGTGGCCGACCACATGCTCGAGCACGGCCGCCATGGAGGGGTTCTGCAGCTTGGCCAGTTCGGGCTGGGTCATGATGCCGAGGGACAGCACGTTCACCAGCACCAGCAGGAGCAGCACGATGACGAAACCGAGCACGGTGGCCTTGCCCACGTCGCTGCGCTTTTCGGCGCGGGCGGAGAAGATACTCGCGCCTTCGATACCGATGAACACCCAGACGGTGACCAGCATCATGTTGCGCACCTGGTTCATCACGCTGCCGAGCTCGACGTTCTTCGTGCCCCAGATGTCGGCGGTGAAGATGTCCAGCCGGAAGGCGAACAGGCAGATCAGGATGAACAGGAACAGCGGCACCACCTTGGTGATGGTGGTCACCAGGTTGATGAAGGCCGCTTCCTTGATCCCGCGCAGCACCAGGAAGTGCACGGCCCAGAGAACGACGGACGCGCCGATGATGGCTGCCAACGTGTTGCCTTCGCCGAAGACCGGGAAGAAGTAGCCGAGGGTGCTGAACAGCAGCACGAAGTAGCCGACGTTGCCCAGCCAGGCGCTGATCCAGTAGCCCCAGGCCGAGGAAAAGCCCATGTAGTCGCCGAAACCCGCCTTGGCGTAGGCGTAGACCCCGCCGTCGAGGTCCGGCTTGCGGTTGGCCAGGGTCTGGAAGACGAACGCCAGGGTGAGCATGCCCACTGCGGTAATGCCCCAGCCGATGAGAATGGCACCGACATCGGCACTGGCCGCCATGTTCTGCGGCAGCGAGAAAATACCCCCGCCGACCATTGACCCGACAACCAGGGCTACCAGGGCGCCTAGTTTAAGTTTGTCGGACGATTCTGACATCTTGCATCTCCTTCCGTTGTAGGAATAGTGCCTATTGGGCGTGGGATGTCGTGGTCGTGTTCTGATCCAGGTCAATAGCTGGCTAATGAGTTGTGCGGACAAGTTCCCTGCTGGCGTAAGTGGGGGAATTACCGCGAAACGCTGCCCAAAACGAGCAATATAGAGGGTTCGGCAGGCCGTCCAAGGCATCGCCTAATACAAACTAGTCGGTTTTGAAGAGCCTTCAAGTTGCAAATTGCACGGTGAATCTACATACGCCATATCACTATTTTCCTCGTGGGAAGTTGCAAAAAAGTGTCTGCGAAATTAGCGATAAGACGAGACGTTTTAATTAGGAAAGGTATTTGAAGATAGGCGGATAATTTAGAGTTCGTGTCAGGGCATATTGCTATCAAACATGCAGCGACCAAGCGTTTACCAGCATGCGAATAGTTCGTGGATTTGGGGCTGGGGGAACACCTAAGGCCAGTTCGTCGCCCGGATGCAATCCGGGAGCGGTGGTGGGATTTTCCCCGGATCTCATCCAGGCTGTGGAGGGGCGCAGTGATCGCTCGGCCGATACGGTGTATCGATGCAGGCTGCGGCAAGAAAAAGCCCGGCATGGAGGCCGGGCTTCGAACACCCGGCGGGTAGCCGGATGCTTGCCCAGGGACTGAGCCCGTGGGCGGGATGGGAAAACCCCTTGGTCGGCTTGTGGCCGCTTCGGGGAGAGACCGAACCCTTGCGGGACCCGGTCTCCTGGCCCTGCGCGAGGCAGGGGTTGACGCTGGCTGGGCAAGCCTCGTGCCATTATGGCCCACGCCCGCTGGTCCGGGCTTCCTAGTCTTTGGTCGCAGTCCGCGTGAGCGGATTGTTGCCGATCAGTCCTGCTCTTCTGCGGGATTTCCGCCACTGAAGCTGAGGTTGTGCTTGCGCAGTTTGTCCGAGAGGGTCTTGCGTGGCAGGCCCAGGGCTTCGGCGACGCTGCGCAGGGAGGTGTGCGGGCGGGTCAGTTCGGCGGCGATCAGTGCGCGTTCGAAGGCCTCCACCTGTTCGCTGAGGCCGCCGTCCACCGTCGGCAGGTCGGCCGGTGTGTTGTCCAGGGCCAGATCCAGGCCGAGCGCGAAGCGTTCCGCGGCGTTCTGCAGTTCGCGCACGTTGCCCGGCCATCCATGGGTCAGGAGCAGGGCACGTTGGCTGCTGTCGAGGCTGCGCGGGGCCATGCCGTGGCGGTTGCACGCCGCATCGGCGAAGTGCTGGAACAGCAGCAGGGCGTCCTCACCGCGCTCGCGCAAGGGTGGGATGCGCAGGCTGGCGACGTTCAGGCGGTAATACAGGTCGGCGCGGAAACGGCCCTGGTCGGCGGCGTGGCGCAGGTCTTCCTTGGTGGCGGCGATCACGCGGATATCCAGGGGGATCAACTGGTTGGCGCCGAGGCGTTCCACGACGCGCTCCTGCAACAGGCGCAGCAGCTTGACCTGGACGTCCAGGCTCATGCTCTCGATTTCGTCGAGGAACACCGTGCCGCCGTTGGCGAACTCGAATTTGCCGATGCGGCGCTTCTGGGCACCGGTGAAGGCCCCCTGCTCGTGGCCGAACAGTTCGCTCTCCACCACCGACTCGGCCAGGGCGCCGGCGTTGATGGCGACGAAGGGCCCCTCGCGGCGCGCCGACAGATCGTGCAGTGCGCGCGCCACCACCTCCTTGCCGGCACCGGTTTCGCCGAGGATCAGTACGTCGGCATGGGTGGCGGCGAGGGCGCCGATCTGCTCGCGCAGCCGCTGCATCGCGGGCGACTGGCCCACCAGGCGGCCACTGAGCTGCTGGCGGTCGGACAGGGCCAGGCGCAGGCTGCGGTTCTCCAGCACCAGTCGGCGCAGGTCGAGGGCGCGGCGCACGCTGTCGAGCAACTGGTCGCTGGGGAAGGGCTTTTCCAGGAAGTCGTAGGCACCGGCGCGCATGGCCTGCACCGCCAGGGGCACGTCGCCGTGCCCGGTGATCAGCAGCACCGGTAGGTCGGGGTCACGCTCACGCAACTGGCGCAACAGTTCCAGGCCGTCGATGCCGGGCATGCGGATATCCGTCACCACCACCCCGGGCCAATCCTTCTCGATCTTCTCCGCCACGCCTTGCGCGTCTCCCAGGGCCTGCACCTGGAGGCCGGCCAGGTCGAGGGTCTGGCTGAGGGCCTGGCGCAGGTGCGGGTCGTCATCGATCAGCAGCACCTGGGTGCGGGCGTCTAGGGCGTTGGTCATGCGGAAAGGTCCTCGGGAGGCTGTGGAGTGACGCCGGGGGCGGCGTTGCGCAGGCGCAGGGTCAGCAGGGCTCCGCCGTCGGGGTGGTTGTCGAGCAGCAACTCGCCTCCCAGGGCGCGCATCAGGCTGTCGCAGATGGCCAGGCCGAGGCCCAGGCCCTGGGCGCTGGTCTTGGTGGTGAAGAAGGGTTCACGGGCGTGGTGCAGGGCATCGGCGGAGAAGCCCGGCCCGTTGTCGCGCAGGTGCAGGTCGACGCCCTCGGCCGTGGTTTCGGCGCTGAGCCAGATCCGCCTCGGCTGGGCCTTTTCCGCCAGGGCGTCGAGGGCATTGGCGAGCAGGTTGCCGAGCACCTGGCGCAGGCGGGTTTCCCCGGCTTGCACCCAGAGCGGTGCGTCCGGCAGGTCGCGGATCAGCTCCACGTCCATCGCCCGGCGGCGCTTGGCCACCAGTGCCAGGGCATCGTCCAGGGCGGGTTGCAGGGCGACGCTTTCCGGCGCGTGGCGGTCGCGGCGGGCGAAGGCGCGCAGGTGGGCGATGATCGAGGCCATGCGCGCAGTCAGCTCGCTGATCTGCCGCAGGTTGCCACGGGCATCGTCGAGGCGCTGGTGATCCAGCAGCACACCGGCGTTGTCGGCAAAGCTGCGGATCGCGGCCAGAGGCTGGTTCAGCTCGTGGCTGATGCTCGCCGACATGGTCCCGAGGGCGGAGAGCTTGCCGGCCTGCACCAGTTCATCCTGGGCGCGGACCAGCTCCTGCTGGGCCTGTTCGCGTTCCAGCACTTCGTCCTTCAACCGGCTGTTCAGTGCCTCGAGGTCCTGAGTGCGCTCCTGTACGCGCATCTCCAGTTCGTGGCGGGCGCGGGCGTCGAGGGCGATGCGGTCGAGGTAGTGGCGGCGGCGCTGCATCATCAGGCCGATCAACAGCAGCAGGGTCAGTAGGGTGGCGCCGCCGATGGCGACCGTGGTGGTCACCTGGCGGTCGACCAGTTGGCGCGGGGCGAGGATGCTCGCGGTGAGGCCGGTCTCGCGCAGTTCACGGCTCTGGATCGCCCAGGCCTTTTCATCGAGCGTCAGCGGTGGCGGCGACTGGGTCGGATAGGGCTGGTTGGCGGCGATGGCGACGCGTTCGGCGTTATCCAGCGGTCGCGTGGCGTGGAAGCGCCAGTCGCTGCGCGAGGAGACGATCACCACGCCGTTGGCGTCGGTCACCATCAACTGTTCCGGGGTCTTGCCCCAGAGGGTTTCGGCATCGTCCAGGTCCACTTTTACCACCAGGATTCCGATGATCCGCGCACCTTCGCGTACCGGGCTGGCGAAGAAGTAGCCTCGCTTGCGCGAGGTGGTGCCCAGGCCGAAGAAGCGCCCCTGCTTACCCGCCAGCGCCTCGCGGAAATACGGGCGGAAGGTGAAGTTGCGGCCGACGAAGCTGTCGGGCTGGTCCCAGTTCGACGAGCTGAGAGTCAGGCCGGCAGGGCTCATCAGGTAGATCACGTCGGCACCGGTTTCCCGGCGGACTTCGGCCAGTACGCGGTTGGCCTCGGCCTGCAGGGAGGCGCTGTCGGCGTCGGCGAGCAAATCACGCAAGGGTGGCAGGTCGGCCAGGATGGGCGGCAGCACCTCGTAGCGGCGCAGGGTGCCCAGCAGGTTGGCCACGTACAGATCCAGGGTCTGGCGGTTCTGCTCGGCCAGGGACTGGCTGTAGTAGCGCTCGCTGAAGTGCTGCAACGGCCAGAGCAGAGGCGCCAGAAGGACGGCCAGCAGCACCAGGCTGCGCCAGCGTGGGCGGTGGGGAGAAGGGTGGGCGGTCATGCGGTCACTGTGCACCGGTCGATGAGGCGCATTATGGCATCGACATCCGGCGCGGGCATGGGGGCGGCGAGGTGGAAATCCGCGAGAAGGATTGTGCGTCCGGCACAACCCTCCTCGACGGCTCAGTGCGGCTGGCGCAGGCACTCCGCCAGGGCGGTGCGCCAGTCCGGCAGGCTGACCTGCCAGTCCTGCGCCAGCTTGCGGCCATCCAGCCGGGAGTTCAGCGGGCGCCTGGCCGGCGTCGGATACTCGCTGGAGGGGATGGCCACCAGACGGGCACAAGGCTTGCCGGCGGCTTTCAACTGCTCGGCGATTGCACTTGCAAAGCCGAACCAGGAGGTTTCGCCCTGGTTGGTCAGGTGATAGACGCCCCAGCGGCTATTGCCCGCCTGCCAGCGTTCGATCAGCTGCACGGTGGCGTGGGCAATGCTGCCTGCCCAGGTTGGCGCGCCGACCTGGTCGTCCACCACGCGCAATTCCTCGCGCTCCTGCAACAGGCGCTGCATGGTGAGCAGGAAGTTGCGCCCGTGCAGGGAATAGACCCAACTGGTGCGCAGGATCAGGTGCGGGCCGCCGACGGCCTGGACGACCTGCTCGCCGGCCAGTTTGCTGCGGCCGTAGATACCCAGCGGGCCGGTCGGGTCGTCTTCGGTGTAGGGGCCAGTCTTGGCGCCGTCGTAGACGTAGTCGGTGGAGTAGTGGAACAGCGGGATGCCAAGGGTGGTCGCTTCTTCGGCGAGCACACCTGGAGCCGTCGCATTGATGGCGAAGGCGGCTTCCGGCTCGTTTTCGGCCTGGTCCACCGCGGTGTAGGCCGCGGCGTTGATCAACAGGTCGGGGGCCTCGGTACGGACACGCCGGCGAATGAGCTCGGGGTCCGCCAGGTCGAGCTGGTCGCGCCCCAGGGCGACCACGTCCGCCCGGCCAGTCAGGGCGAGCTGAAGTTCCCGCGCCACCTGGCCACTGTTGCCGGTGATGAGGATCTTCATTCGAACAGGTCCGCGTCCTTGAAGTTGATCCCGGCCTTGTCCTTGGCGGACAGTTGCGGAGCTTCGGTGAGCGGCCAGTCGATGGCCAGGTCAGGGTCGTCCCAGCGAATGCAGCGCTCGTGCTCCGGGGCGTAATAGTCGGTGGTCTTGTAGAGGAACTCGGCGTAGTCGCTGAGCACCAGGAAACCGTGGGCGAAACCTTCTGGAACCCAGAGTTGGCGCTTGTTCTCGGCGGACAGATGCACCCCGACCCAACGGCCGAAGGTCGGGGAGCTCCGGCGGACGTCCACCGCGACATCGAACACTTCACCCTGAACAACACGCACCAACTTGCCCTGGGCTTGCTGCAACTGGTAATGCAGGCCGCGCAGGACACCGCGTTGGGAGCGTGAGTGGTTGTCCTGGACGAAGTCGCGATCTACCCCGGTCGCTTCGGCGAAGGTGCGGGCGTTGAAGCTCTCGTAGAAGAAGCCACGGTCATCGCCAAAGAGGCGGGGCTCGAGGATCAGTACATCCTGGAGCTCTGTCGTTATGACGTTCACTCGTTCTCTCCCGACAACTTGAACAGGTATTGGCCATAGCCGGTCTTGCCGAAGGCCTTGGCCTGAATCAGCAATCTTTCCTTGTCGATCCAACCATTCTGATAGGCGATTTCTTCAAGGCAAGCGACTTTCAGACCCTGGCGGTGCTCGATGGTCTGCACGTATTGGGCTGCCTCGAGCAAGCTGTCGTGAGTTCCGGTATCGAGCCAGGCAAAGCCGCGGCCCAGGCGCTCGACTTTCAGGTCGCCGCGCTTGAGGTAGGCGTTATTGACATCGGTGATCTCCAGCTCGCCCCGGTGAGACGGTTTCACGGCCTTGGCAATCTCGATGACGTCGTTGTCATAGAAGTAAAGCCCGGTGACTGCGTAACTGGATCGCGGCTCCTCGGGTTTTTCCTCGATCGATATCGCCCGGTTGTGCTCGTCGAATTCGACGACGCCGAATCGCTCCGGATCCTTGACCCAATAACCGAAGACGGTCGCACCAGAAGGATTGCTGGCCGCGCGCTTGAGCTGCTCGGAGAAGTGCTGTCCATGGAAGATGTTGTCACCCAGGATCAGGCAGACAGAGTCGGTGCCAACGAACTCTTCTCCGATGATGAACGCCTGTGCCAGTCCATCGGGCGACGGTTGAATGGCATAGCTGATCCGGATTCCGAACTGACTTCCGTCTCCCAGCAGGTTGCGGTACTGGGGAAGGTCCTGAGGTGTCGAAATCAGCAAGATCTCCCGAATCCCCGCCAGCATGAGTACCGAAATGGGGTAATACACCATCGGCTTGTCATAGATGGGCAGCAGTTGCTTCGAAACACCCAGGGTAATCGGATGCAGACGAGTGCCGGAGCCGCCGGCGAGGAGTATCCCTTTCATACTGTTGCTCCCAGTCTTTCTCGTTGATAGCTGCCGTCTTGCACGCGACGGCACCACTCCAGGTTGTTCAGGTACCACGCTACGGTCTTGCGCAGTCCGGTCTCGAAGGTTTCTAGCGGCGTCCAGCCGAGTTCGCGCTCAATCTTGCCGGCATCGATGGCGTAGCGCTGGTCGTGGCCCGGGCGATCCTTGACGAAGCTAATCAACTCGTCGAAGCGAGCGATCCCAGCCGGTTTCTGCGGCGCCAGTTCTTCCAGCAGGCTGCAGATGGCGTGGACAACATCAAGGTTCTTCTGTTCGTTATGTCCACCGATGTTGTAGGTCTCGCCCACTTTGCCGCGGGTGACCACTTCGACCAGTGCGCGCGCGTGGTCTTCAACAAACAGCCAATCGCGTACCTGCTGACCGTTGCCGTATACCGGCAGGGGCTTGCCCTCCAGGGCGTTGAGGATCATCAGGGGGATCAGTTTCTCGGGGAAGTGGTGGGGGCCGTAGTTGTTCGAACAGTTGGTCAGCAGCACAGGTAGGCCATAGGTGCGGTGCCACGCGCGGACGAGGTGATCGGATGCGGCTTTGCTCGCCGAGTAGGGCGAACTGGGCGCGTAGGGTGTAGTTTCGATGAAGAGGTCGTCCACACCGTGCAGGTCGCCATAAACCTCGTCAGTGGAGATGTGATGGAACCGGAAGGCTGACTTACGCGTTTCATCCAGACCCAGCCAATAGGCTCGCACGCTTTCTAGCAGGCTGTACGTGCCCACGATGTTGGTCTGAATGAAGGTTGCCGGTCCGTCGATGGAGCGGTCGACGTGGGACTCGGCAGCAAGGTGCATCACCGCATCGGGCTGGAAGCGAGCAAGCGCCGCGCCGACTGCCTGGCTATCGGCAATATCGACCTGGACGAAATGGTAGCGCGGATTATCCGAGACCAAAGTCAGGGATTCGAGGTTGCCCGCGTAGGTAAGTTTGTCGATATTGAGCACTTCGTGCTCTGTGTGAGTAATCAGGTGGCGGATTAGTGCTGAACCGATAAATCCGGCTCCGCCAGTGATAATGACTCTCATTGGCTTCTGGCTCGTATTGATATCAAGGCTGAAAAGACGACCGCGCAGCCGGACTTATATTGCGGCCAAGCGTGAGTTGACTGCCGGAGACGACGCTGACACGTCCAGCCGACGGCGGTGCCGACAGCTGGGCATGGTATCATACCGACCAGCTTGGGGACGTTCTGTCGGGCTAAGTTGACAGCAAAAGGCTCCCACATGCTATCTGATGGGCATAACCGTTTCCTGGATGAGTGTCTTGCATGTTCGAGATGCTTTGCGTCCACGAAGTAAAGCGATTAAGTGCGAGAGGAATTCTTCATGGGGAAAGTGTATTTTTTACCTGTGGAGGCAAAACGATCTAACTCGCCTGCAAGTTAGTTGAGCGCGCATGTGCTCTCCAGAAATGATAGTCGCGCGCAGTGTCGAATAGAGCTTGTGCTGAGTGGCAGGGAGGCTGTTTGGAGAATTCCGGCATTTGTCTAGAGTTTATTGTTCTTGTGCTGCTTGTGTGTATAGCAGGAATTGCGGTGAGTTAGAGGGGGAGGCAGGAGTCTCCCAGGGTACGACGAATCCCTTGGCGGTGAGCTGGAAGTTCTTGATAGGACTACCATGTCTAGGCTTCGACGCATAGGGGTGAGTTGGATTGAGGTTTGCAATGAATACTCACCGCGCTCAGCTGGGAAAAAGGTCGGGGTCGCCTAGTGTTTCAACAGCGTGAAGAGCAAGGATTAGTCGATTTGAAGTTCCAAGATCAGAGACCTGCGAGTGATTTTTCTACTAGGCAGCTGGCATGGAATATGGGCATAGATGAGAAATTTTCCTCCGTGACTGAAAAGGTTGCGGAAAGCAGGGTAGCGGTCCTGCTTTGCACATATCAAGGTCAAAAGTATCTGTCGGAGCAATTAAGCTCTATTGAAAAGCAGGTCCATAAGAATTGGGCAGTCTGGGCATCGGATGATGGCTCGAGTGATGACACGCGGGAAATCCTTGAAGGCTTTCAGGCACGGTGGGGAAGAAATCGAATGCTAATTCGGTCCGGGCCGCGTGGTGGATTTGCGGCGAATTTCCTTTCGTTAGTTTCGAATGTTGCGATTCGTGCAGATTATTATTCGTTTGCTGATCAGGATGATATATGGGATCCAGTAAAGATACAGCGAGCAGTGAGTTGGCTGAGTAGTGTCCCGAAGCATATCCCGGCGCTCTACTGTGCGAGGACCATCTTGGTAGATGAGGATAATCGGGAGATTGGGTTTTCTCCTTTCTTCAGTAGGCCGCCTTGTTTTGCAAATGCTCTGGTTCAGAATATCGGGGCGGGAAATACAATGGTGTTCAATGAGGCGGCTCGCGAAATTCTTCTTCGTGCGGGCAATAGCAACGTAGTTTCCCACGATTGGTGGACTTATCTTGTAGTGAGTGGGTGCGGTGGTAGGGTTTATTACGATTCAAATCCATCTCTTCGCTACAGGCAGCATGGTCGTAATCTGATCGGAAGTAATATGGGATTATGCGCCAGAGTTTCTCGAGTTAAGATGATGCTGGCGGGGATCTTTCGCGAGTGGAATGATAGGAACGTTAAGGCGCTTGAGGTAATTCGCGATGAGCTTACGCCAGAAAATGAGCGGATTCTTGCCTTGTTTCTTGATGCGAGGAGAAGAAGATTTCTTCCGCGAGTTATAGGATTAATTAGGTCTGGTGTGCACCGTCAGACGATGATGGGTAACCTTGGGTTGGTGCTCGCAGCTATCTTTAGGAAGATATAGTCGGAATGTATAGTTTTGACTTTTTAAGATGTGGTTTTCTTAAGAAGATGCGAGTTGCTAGTGCTCTTGCTGATCAGTGTGCGCCTGCGCAAAAAAAGGTTCGATTAAGTGAAAGTGGCTGCTAATTATTTTTCATATGTCATATCCAATTCGAGGTCTATCCTTGATATGGTTTGGAGTGAATTTAGTAATAAATATCTTGCATCTTATTTGGGGCTCTTTTGGGCCTTCGCGCAGCCGGTATCTCTAATTGTTGTAATCTGGCTGGTTTTCGAAGTTGGATTGAGGCAGTCCGCAGATGATGGGATGCCGTTTCCCTTGTGGCTTGCCACCGGGTTCTTGCCTTGGCTTTTTCTGGTCGAGGCGATAAACGGTTGTTGCAATTCTATCGTAGGAAAAAGATTTCTCGTGCGCCGGGTGGCCTTCAGGGTAAGTCTACTGCCCATGATGAGTGTGTTCGTTGCGCTGATCGTGCATTTAGTCCTGTTGTTCTTGCTTCTGGGGGTTCTTGCTCTGTCAGGGGTTGGGCCGAGCATATACTGGGTCCAGATACCCTACTTCATGCTGTGCGCATTTGTGCTGGTGCTCGGGAGTGGTTGGCTGGTTTCTTCTCTCGTCGTTTTCATTGCTGATATAAAATACCTTGTTTCGATATGCATCCAGTTTGGTTTTTGGTGTGCACCTATCGTATGGGGATTGAATAAACTGTCCGAGAAGTATCAGCAGATAGCACTCTTGAATCCGGCCGCTTACATAGTTGATGGCTATCGGAAGTCGTTGCTTGGCCAGGAGTGGTTTTTTGCTGCTGGCTGGCTGCATACTTTTGTGTTCTGGATGTGGGCTCTCTTTTTCGTGGTTGTTGGTGCGACCGTCTTCCGTAGGCTTCGACCACATTTTGCAGACGTAATATGACCAGCACTGAAGATATTGTTATTTCGATTAGCGGCCTACGCAAATCGTACAAGGTATATCGAAAGAACATCGATCGCCTTAAAGAGGCTCTCGATCCGAGACGTCGTGCCTATCACAAGGAGTTTGACGCTCTGAATGGAGTTGCGCTCTCGATACGGCGAGGTGAAGTCGTCGGGATACTCGGAAGCAATGGTAGTGGGAAGAGCACTTTGCTCAAGATCGTGGCCGGTGTGCTACGGCAGTCGGCCGGTAAGATTAGAGTCAATGGATCCGTATCGGCGTTGTTGGAGTTGGGTGCAGGGTTCAATCCAGAACAGAGCGGATTGGAGAATATATATTTAGCTGGGACTTTGCGTGGCGTACCGCGCAAGGAGATGAGTCAGAGGCTGGAAGAAATTGTGGAGTTTGCTGATATAGGTGACTTTATTCACCAAAAAACAAAATTCTACTCCAGCGGGATGTTTGCCAGGCTTGCATTCTCCGTTGCAATTCATGTAGATCCGGAAATCCTGATTATAGACGAAGCGCTAAGTGTCGGTGACGCCGCATTCAAGAGAAAATGCTTCGCCAAGCTTGAGGAGTTTCGCAAGGCGAAGAAAACTATTCTTCTTGTCTCGCATTCCGAAGCGGCAATCGTCGAGATGTGTAGCAGAGCCGTGCTCATTGATCGTGGGGAGGTTCTGGCTGATGGTCCGGTAAAGGAAACGATCACCAACTATCTCAAGTTGATCAATGCAAAGGGCGACAAAAGACGGCAAATCAGGGATGAAATCGTTTCTGGCCAATTGCTCTCGCTATCCGGCGGCCGGACCAAAGGCAACAACCCAGACACTGCTGCTCCGCATAAAGCAGAGGAGTCGCAGGAGCTTTACCTGGAGAGTCTTCGTCCGCAGAGCACAGTTGAGTACCCGCCCGAAGGGGCAAGATTGCGCAATGCAAGAATAGAGACCATACAGGGACACAAGGTCAACCGACTGATTCATGGGAAGCGCTATCGATACGTATACGACGTGGAATTTTCGGCTGCATCCGCCGATGTGTCGTTTGGAATGATGATCAAGACAACGCAGGGAACTGCATTGTGCGGTGGGAGTTATCCGCAGAAGGGCGCGTGGATTCGCAAGGTAGGCGCCGGAGAGGTCAGAACTGTAACCTGGGAGTTTGACTGTCTGCTCGAGGAAGGGACGTACTTTACGAATTGTGGCGTGATGGCCGAGCGGGGAGGAGAGCGGAACTACCTCCATCGGATACTCGATGCGTATATGTTTCAAGTGGCGCCTCGAGCAGACCGGATTACCACGGCTTGGGTGAATCTTGGTTTGACTGTGCGATTTGATGAAAAGGTAGTGAAATGAGGAAGTGCCTGCTTATCTTGGGGATGCACCGAAGTGGCACCTCCGCTATGGGGGGGGCTCTAAACTGCGCTGGCGTCTCAATGGGGCAAGAGCTATTAGGTGCTGCTGATGACAATAAGAAGGGGTACTTTGAAAGTAAGGCAATTCAGGCATTCCATGACCGGCAACTGCTGCCGCGACTCGGCCGTGATTGGAAGTCAGTCGCTCCGCTACCAGGACAAGGTTGGGAAGAAGACGAGACTCTTGGCGATTTGATAGACGAGGCCAAGAAGATCATTCAAGACGAATTTGGTGATTCCCTGCTTTTCGGTATCAAGGACCCGCGTATCTCGCTGCTGGTTCCTTTCTGGCTGAGGGTTCTTGGTGAGCTCGAAATCAGCGTTCGTGTAGTTATCCAGTATCGTCATCCCGTCGAGGTTGCTGGCTCGCTCCTCAGTAGGAACAAAACGACGATCGAGCAGGGCGTTGCCCTGTGGGTAGAGCATGTCATCCATGCCGAAAGATTTACGCGTGGAATACCGAGAGTGTTTACTCACTATCAGGATCTTCTCGATGATCCCATTGCAACGCTTGAAAAAATTTCCAGAGAGCTTGAAATAGAGTGGCCAGGTTCGGCAGAAGACTTAGCAGAGAAGCTCCAAGTCTTCCTTGAGGGGAGCCTGCGTCACCAGGTTAGTGCTGGAGACCAGAGTTTCAAGGAATTGCCGGAGATAGTATCCAGAATCTACTCTGCGCACTTGCTTGCAGTATCCAAGGGGTGTAACGATGCCAGTACCCTACGCGCTTTCGACGAGTTGAACTCTGCCTACGAGGGATTGCATAGGTTCTTTGCAAGTGCAACTTTATTGAATGGGTTGAGAGAGTCGGAGCTTTTCTATGGCGATGGTGAAGGATTCAGCCAATCCCGAAGGGGGCGTGGTTATTTCTCAATAGATTCAAGCGCCACTGTCAATCTAGAATTTGATCTTCCTAGTGATGGGCTAATCGATGTTAGGTTTGATCCTTGCTCTGAGAGTGTAATTCTAGAGTTGCATGATGTTGATATCGTATATGAGGGGGGGGGGAGGTTAAGTATAAAGAAATATATTAAAACAAATGCGACTTACCGTTACGGAGATATATATTTTTTCGCTGGAACGGATCCGCAGATCAAGTTCAAAGGGCTTGAGCCTGGATTTCTGGAGAAAGCATGCAAGGTTCAAGTGAGCTTTGATGTTCTCCAAAATGGTGAGCGATCGGAGAGGATTATATCTCCGGTTCAGCATTTGTTTTCGGAAGTAAGAAGGCTCAATAAAGTTATTGATGAAGAACGAGCTGGTTATGAGCGGCTCAAAGTAGAAATGGAGCTGCAGTCCACGAGTAAAGCTAGCGCCGAACGGGAACTCTCCCCGCTTTCCAGGGAAATGGCAGTGCTAGAGGGGCGCATTGAACTGTACAAGACGAAGCTAAATTCGGCGGACGAACGCATTTCGAGTGAGAAAGCGGCTGTTCAGCTGATGCAGGAGCTCATCCTAGAAAAAGACCGCTCATTGCAGTTGGCGATAGACCTGGCGAAAGAGCTTGAGTTAGCCGTCGCCGAGGCGCGAGCTGCCGCTGCGGCGAGGGGGGACGAGGTTGAGCAGATCAGGACGAGTAGTCAACACGAGCTTGCTGCCGCCCACCACCGTATTGCGCAAGCTGTGGAAGCCTTGCGTCAGAGCACGGAGAACAACGAGCAGCAGAGGGCAGAAAATCTCCGTTTGAGCTCTCAAGTCGAGGTCGCCCAAGATGCGCATCGACAGGCCGTCGAGGCCAGCCATCAGCTAATGGACGCCAACGCAGTGCAACAACAGGAGATCCTGCGGCTCAATCAGAGTCTTCTTGGCTTGAGCACTAAACTCAAGGCCGAGCACGATGCCAATGCTCGACACCAACAAGCATACGCGGCTCTGCGGGATGAGTCGAAGAGTATAAAGGAATTGCTGTCAGAGTCTCGCCGCGAATCTGAAGGCCGAGCCTTGGAAATTATGGAGTGCAAGAGCGAGTTGGAGTCGTTGAAGAATCGAGTCGATAAGAGCGAGCGCGAAATGAGCGAAGCTTCGTTCGAAATGATGCGAACTCGTGCTTTGCTGACTGAAACTACTGAACTTGCGAACAAGCTGAGAAGTAGACTGGCGCGTGTTGGCTTGAGCAGGAGTTGGAGGTATACCCGCATCTTGAGAAAGGTATTAGGGAAGAGGGGGTGATGGAATGATCTACGGTGTGGGAAAAGTGCGCGAATACATACGTAAGAGACAGCTATCAAGAAGTGGCTTGTTTGATCATTACTTCTATATTTCCACGTACACTGATGTCGTAGAAAGTAATCTCGATCCACTCTCGCACTATTACTATATAGGTTGGAAGGAAGGGCGTAAGCCGAACCACTACTTTGATACAAGCTGGTACTTGTCAAAATATCCAGATGTGGCGCGATCTGGTGTTAATCCCCTTTATCACTATGCAAAGTATGGGATAAGAGAGGGGCGATGCCCCTCGGTAGAGTTCCTAGGGCGAATGGCCCCTACGGTTGAAGAGTTGGTCAGCCACAAGGCACAGACCCATCGTATTTATGAAGTTCAGAGCATTTCTTCCGAGACAATGCTAACTATTGCAAGGCAGGGTGATGCTGTCAGGGCGAAGGCTCTACCGATTGCTGGCAAAAATATGGCGATTTGTATTCATGTTGCCAACGTAAGAGATCTTTCTATTGTCGAGCGGACAATTGTTTCGCTGTCAGGAAGACATCGCGTTTATTTATCGGTTAACGCTATCCAGTACTCTTCCGTCGTTGAAGGCGCAAGGAAGATTTCGGCAGACATCAAGGTTCTTGAGTTGGAGAATGGTTCCCGGTGGTGGGGGACGCTGCTGCCTCGGCTCAAAGCAGACCAGATGGATTGTCTCTGCTACCTGACAACTGAACAGTTCAAGACATGGCAGGAGCAAGGTCTTAGCCGCTCTAATCAGGAGCAGCTGATTGCTCTCAGCTTTCAGGGGTTGATTGGATCCGATGCAGTTCTTTCGCGTGTCGTGGATGCATTCGGGAGTGATCCCGATATTTATTTGATCGGGTCTGCTCTGTTCTATAAGTCGGTAGCGGCGGCCAAAGACTCCGGTCCCGGCGCTTCATACCCTATTCTGGATCGACACGCTTCTAGTCTGACCGGCGATTGGGGCTACTTTGCAAACCATATGTATTGGATGCGGGTAGATTTGCTTGTCGCGGTTGCGGAACTGCTCGATGGAATACCTGCCGCATCGGACTTGGAAGTCGCTGCGGTAGTGAGCTTGCTGGCTCGGGTGACAGGAAAAAAGACAGCACTACTTCATGGCATTGATCGCATGGCTCGTGCCTATGCGATTGAGATTCCCTCGTCCGGACCTATCCCGTATACGAATAGCCTGAAGAACACCATCGTCCAGGAAGTCAATTTGGCGAAAGATTACGATAGACTTCTGTCAAGTTCGATATTTGATTGCCTGTTCTATCGCGCTCAGTATGATAAGACCGAGCTGTCGGAATATGATCCGATCCTCCACTTTCTCCGATTTGGAGCGTATCTCGGATTTGACCCTTGTGAAAAGTTTTCGACCCGGAAATACCTATGGCGCTATCCGGATGTCGCAAGGGCTGGAGTAAACCCGCTCGTTCATTTCATCAAGTATGGTGCTGATCGCCAAGCGTATCCGATTGTGTCAGAGCGCGGTAGTAATGGCAGGTATCGGATTTTCGTATCTTGTTGGCTGAAGAATAAAGAATCTATACACAATGGGTTATTGGAGCTTTCAGAAAGACTGCTTGCTGATGGTGTGAGGACTACGTTTGTTACAAATGCCGCGTCGTTGCTATCCGAACCCGGAGTTGAAGCGATATCAACCGACTTCCTTATATCCAACGTGTACCCGACTCTCTCTGCCTGCAACGGCAGCTATCCACGTTGGCTGGAGGAAATCGTGGAGATGGCAGCGTGCTGGGAAGAGGTGATGATGAAGTCAGGACGCGAGGGTGCGTGTCTTGCCTTGGAGTCGCGAATAAAGTCTGCCTATTCCTTCTGGAAATCGGTTTTTGAATCGTTCCGACCGCAAATGATGCTTATCTGGGGCAGTACCGCACCGCTTAGCAAGCTCCATTACAGGCTCTGTCAGGACCTTTCTATTCCTTCGCTGATCATTGAGCGCGGACATTTTTCCGGAACCATATCCGTTGATTTACTTGCCCAGTTCGGGCGAGGTGGAATCAACCTGAGGCCGCACTCCGCCTTGCTGGCCAATGTTGATTGCTCCGAGAGCGATATTGGTCATTATGCCGAGTGGGTACGTAACAGCCATGAGTCGCCTTATTTGAACAAAAACTCCAATCACAACATCGAGGAACTGCTCTCTCCCTATCGCGATGAGGGCCGAAAGATAGTTCTATTCATCGGTGTTAATGATCTGGGGTCGGGCACCGCTTACTCGGGGATGGTTGGAGTCGAAGCCCACTCGAAGCTGTTCAACTCCTCGGAGCAGGCATTTTGTGCGGTTAGAGATGCACTGCGAGCTATCGATCCAAAAGCGATTCTTCTGCTCAAGCCGCATCCATCTGACAATACAAATTATGATGCGCTGCTTCGCGAAGGAGATGCCCTTGTAGACTCACATAATATCAACGCGCTGATCGTCTCGGCTGATGTTTGTGTTTCCCTGTCAACTACGGCGTTGGCTCGCTGTATGCTGGAAGCCAAGGCGACTTTGAACATTGGTATTTCTGACATTAGCATGAAAGGGGCTGCCTACGATTGTTCGAGTTTGACTGAGATTCCTGTGCAACTCAGGGCGGCTTTGAATAGGGAAGGGCTTGAGCAGCGTCAGCGGAAGGGCTTCGCGTTCATTCGGCACATATTTGAAGAGCAATTGGTAGGTATCGATAAGGCTGCACCTACAAGGCTTGGTATTAAAGAGCTTAGTGAGTTCATCAGTGGGCGTATCTCATATACTCCGATGCTGGACAGTCGTGACTCGCCGCAACAGGCTAGTGACATGCTTCGTAGATATTTTAACCCTGCCGATCCCATGTTCTACAAGGAAGACTACAGTGCAGTCGGCCTCAGCTCTTCGAGAGGGGTTGATGTAGTTATTCCGGTATACGGCGACGCCGTTGTAACCAAGGAGTGTATAGATAGCGTGCTTCTAGCCAGAGGAGATGATGACTATCGAGTGATTGTGATTTTTGATGCTAGTCCATTTTCCGATGTAAGAGCCTTGCTGGAGAATTACCGTTCTACGGAAGGTGTTGTAGTGCTCTTCAATCCCGTCAATGTCGGGTATCCGGCTACAGCCAATAGAGGAATGGCATACTCGCAAAGCAGAGACGTGATTCTTCTGAATAGTGATACGCTTGTCTCTCCTGGATGGGTAAAGAGACTGCAGCGCCATGCGTACTCATCGGACAAAATTGCTACAGTAACTCCATTCTCCAATAACGCCTCCATTTTCAGCCTCTTAGACTTCCCGCGGGGCGCTGAATTGCGTGGGGGTATCACGGAGGTCAAAAGAGTGAATGAGGTGCTGCTGTCTAGTGATGGTGCCACGATTGACGTGCCCGTGGGGCATGGTTTCTGCATGTATGTAAAACGTGCTGCGATTCGAGAACTCGGATATTTCGATGAGGTTCTTTTCGGGCGAGGATATAGCGAGGAAGTAGACTTTTGTCTTCGCGCTCGGGCCCAAGGCTTTAAGAACGTCTGTGCGACAGACGTCTACGTTGGGCACGTGGGCGGGGTCAGTTTTGCGGATACGGCCAACGCAAGGAAAGTGGCTGCTCGTAAGATAATTTCCAAGAAGTTTCCGAGTTATTTTTCAGAGATCAAAAGCTTCATAAGTGCGGATCCGTTCTCCATTTATAGGCAATTGATCTAGTTGTTATATATCTGTCAGTTATGAGAATTCTTGGCCGTATTATCTAATTTTCGGCCGGAAAGGAGGAGGACTGGTGAATCCCGATCGTAAACGGTTGACAATACTAGACTGCACGCTTCGTGATGGCGGCTACTATAATAATTGGGATTACCCAACTGGCTTGGTTCGTCGTTACCTTGAGGTAATGCAGCGTGCGGAGATTGATTATGTCGAACTAGGCCTTAGGGCAGAGGTCGCTGATTCATTTGCCGGCCCATATGCATTCACGGTCGATGAGTGGATTAGGTACGTCGGCGTTCCCGAAGGGTTGCAGGTTGGTGTCATGTGTAATGCGAAAGACCTCTTGAAAGGTGGTCCTGATTCGGTCAGTCGGCTGTTCAGCAGGGCTGATGACTCTCCGGTGAAGTTGGTGCGTATTGCCGCCCACTTTTCTGAAATCGAGCTTTGCTCGGAGGTTGTCCAGGCCCTGAGCTCCTTGGGATATAAGGTTGGTTTCAACTTTATGCAATCTAACGGGCGCTCTGCAGAGGAGCTACGTGCGAAGGCCAGACTGCTTTCCGGGTGGCCGGTTGAGGTGCTGTATTTTGCTGACTCAATGGGGAATATGTCCTCGAAGGACGTTGCGTACATAGTTGCGGCCCTCAGAGAGGGTTGGAGCGGAGAGCTGGGCTTCCATGCCCACGATAATATGGGATTTGCGCTCAGTAATTGTATGACCGCCATTGAGTTGGGGGTGACCTGGATTGATGCGACGGTGTTGGGAATGGGGCGTGGTGCGGGTAACGCGCGAATAGAAACCCTGCTTCTGTCGCTTGCGGAGAGCAGTGGACATGAAGCCGATCTCAGCAGTTTGCTCAACCTGGTGGTCGAAGAGTTTCAGCCGCTTCAGAAAGAGTACGGATGGGGCCCAAACTTGTACTACCACTTGTCCGCTATGTACGGAGTACACCCGACCTACGTTCAGGAAATGCTGAGCGATGGGAGGTACAAGCCTTCAACCATCATCACTGCGCTCCGTAGGCTAGGGGAGTCTGGTGCTACTGGTTTCTCCCACGACCGTTTGCTGGATGCTACTCAGGAGCAAAAGGACTCTGTGCTCGGTAGCTGGAGCCCGAAAGGTTGGCTTGAGGGCCGGGATGTTCTGATGATTGGTCCTGGGGCAGGAGTGAAGCAGCATCTCGAGGGGCTGTTGCATTACATAAACACCAAGAAGCCGTATGTTCTTTGCATCAATAGTAACGATTGGTTTCCGGTAGAGAGCGTCAACGCATGGGTCGCCTGTAATCGCCAGCGCTTATTGCTGGATAGGGACTTCTACGCGAAGAACCGTGGAACACTTGTTGTTCCGGTCGGTTTGATAGATGAGGAAGAGCTGTCAGTATGGAAGGACTGGAATATATTGGACTACGGGATGGTCATTCAGCAGGGGCATTTCGAGGTGGGCGAGTTCAATGCGATTCTTCCCGCCGCCTTGTCGGCCATTTACGGACTTGGAGTTTGCAGTGTGGCTGGTGCGAATAGAGTACTGCTGGCCGGATTCGATGGTTACGATCTAGGCGATCCTCGACATAGCCAGATGGAGATGGCATTGACGGCCTACCGAAGTTGTCAGGAGTCTCTACCCTTGGTAGCCATAACTCCAAGTTCCCTTTCGTTACCAGAGACTTCACCTTACGCGCCGCAGATCTAGTTCGTAAATTATATTTTCGGCTCGGGGTGATTGCGCCTCGAGCTTTGTATTTCAGAGTTTCCCCAATAATGACAATTTCAAATAACGGTCAGTTCAGTCATAGAAACTGCTTTGATATCGTCAGGCACTTTGCTGCATTCTTGGTGCTGTTCAGCCATCATTTCGCGTTGTCAGGCATGAAGGAGCCTTCTTTTCTTGGGATGCACTCGTTCGGTGGACTGGCGGTGGTGATATTCTTCTCGATATCTGGCTATCTAGTAACCAAGAGTTTTGTCCGATCACAAAATTTTTTTGATTATCTTGAGAAAAGGGCGCGGAGAATATTCCCTGGCCTGATAGCGTGTTCGGCGGTTACTGTTTTTGTTGTTATTCCCTTTTATGTTGATCTTGGCTATTTTGATTATTTGCTGGAAGAGCGGACGTGGCGAACGTTTCTTTCGGCGTCAATGCTTTTGGGTGTGCGCTATGCCGGTGTTTTTTCCGAGTTCACTTTCGCTGGCACAATTAACGGCAGCCTCTGGACATTGCCCATTGAGTTTCTGTGCTATTTGATCGTGGGTGTGTCACTTGTATTCGCCAGGTCCGTGAAAGCACCGCTTGCTCTTCTTGTCATTAGCTTTATAGGGCTTCTGGTCGTTAAGGAGAACTCTATAAGCTATACCTTCTATGCTATCTCTCTTGAGCGGCTGCTGCTTTTTCTGCTGGTCTTTTCTTTAGGCGGAGTGCTTGCCTTTACGGAATCGATATGGACTGGAAGGAACAGTAGGCTGTGTTTGCTGGCCGTCTCGGTCATGGTGCTATACATCTTAAGAGGTCGCCCTGAGTTAGTCGTTCTCGGTAATATGGCCATATGTGTTGTTGTGGTTGTTTTTTGCACTGGTTTCTCTGAAAAGATAATCGCCGGAAAATACGATTTTTCATACGGGATATATATTTACGCCTTTCCTGTGCAGCAGATAGTCATAAATAGTTTCAGTTTTGGACTCTATCTAGAGATGCTGCTCTCCGCGTTGGGCACTCTTTTACTTGCTGTTGTATCCTGGTTTTTGGTAGAGAAGCCTATGCTCAAGCGTAGCAGGTCTTGATTTGTGGAGTGTTGTCCTTTGTTCCGCCATCGCAGACTATCCTCGTGTAATGGCTTTCTTGCGTATGACTAGGCTTTTAAAGCGGCTTGTCCACAAAGTTTTGTCTGTGGTAATGGCTTTCGTAAGCCGATTGCACAGGCTTTTCTTGCGGAAGTGGCACGCGCGTCAATGGAAAAGCTGCCATTCACATATCTTCATCTCGTGCTGGTTAAAGTCGACGGAGTCCGTTCACGAAGCGCTTATTGCATTAGAAAGAACCCTTGTCAGAAAGGGAGTTAGGGTGACCTTTGTCACTGATGCTCCAGCTCTTGTTAATTTGCGGAGTCTGGATGTCGTTCACACTGGGTTCTTTGTAAGTTCGCCGAAGCGCTATTGTGCACCGGCTCCTGATGTTGCTGGTCGCTGGCTTTCAATTATCCTGAACTATGAGCGTTTTTGGCTGGCATCTTCCGGGAGAGCGTTACCCAAGCTGGAGAGGCATAGGGAAACAGTCTGCGATGGCTATCATTACTGGTTTGATATTCTGAAGAAGAGTCGGCCTTCAATAATGCTGGTTTGGGGCAGCACCGCTCCGTTGAGTCGGTTGCATTTGAAACTATGTAGTGAGTTGTCCATTCCGACAGTTATTCTTGAAAGGGGGCACTTCTCTGGAACCCTCATGGTGGACATTGTCGGGCAGTTCGCATTTGGAGGTTTTGGGCTTCAACCCCAACGAGCCTTATCCATTCCATGTGATGGTGGGATAGAGTCAAGCTCTCGCTATTCCGAATGGGTCAAGAGGAGTTCCGTGCTGCCTTACGCATCTTATAACGTCGACGCTATTTCAGGGTTGAGAGAGGTAATAGAGAATACGGATAAAAAGGTTGTTCTTTTTATCGGCATAAATGATCTTGGGGCTGGTTGCAGCCTTTCGTCTTTTGGTTCCTCGATAGAGGTGGCTAATCCTTTTGCATCGACACGCTCAGGATTAATGTCAGTCATCGAGGCGATGGGGGTTGTCGCGCCGACGGATATTCTGGTTTTTAAGCCGCATCCATCCGATCGTGGATCTTATGAAGATCTTCTATCTGATAACTTCTACCTTGCTAAAGATGTAAACATCAATTTTCTCATAGAGAATTCAGATGTTTGTGTTTCTCTTTCAACGACTGCCTTGGCTAGAGTAGTGGCCAGCGAGAAGCCGGTAGTCACGCTTGGCTTCACCGAATTGAGCCTCAGAGATATTGCGTACGAATGCCGAACGTCTCTGGATGTCCCTACTATGCTGCGCGCAGCCCTTTATCATGATGGTTTTTCCGGGCGCGTGGAGAACGGACGTGCGTACATCGGTACGTTGTTCGAGAATTATCTCGTTGCGTTCGACAAGAATACCCCGTGTCGGTTTAATATGGAGGACTTGTCCGATTTCATCGTCGAGAGAGTAAGGCATTACGAGTGAGTCGGCCCAGGGGCGGATTACTTCTTATTTCTTTGCCATGGCTCATGTACTGGAATATTTGAGGAGTGAATATGGTGACGAAGGGCATTGTGTGGCACCAAGGAATTGTGGCGCGAAACGAGCGAGAGGCATTGTTGGGGCAAACTGGTGTGACAATCTGGCTGACCGGTTTGAGTGCCTCTGGAAAATCGACTTTAGCGTTCGCCTTGGAGCGTCGACTGCTGTCGGAGGGGAAAGCTTGCTTTACTCTTGATGGAGATAATGTTCGGCATGGCCTGAACAGGAATCTGGGGTTCTCCAGTGAAGACCGTTCCGAGAATATCAGAAGGGTTGCTGAAGTATCCCGGCTGATGAATGAGGCCGGGTTGATAGTTATTGTTGCTTTGATTTCGCCCTTGCGATCCGACCGGGCCATGGCGAAGGAAATTATCGGTGTTGAACACTTCCGAGAAGTGTACATTAGTACACCACTTGAGGCCTGCGAGGCCAGGGATCCGAAGGGGCTATACGTACGCGCAAGGGCGGGGGAGCTCGCTGAGTTCACGGGGATATCCTCTCCCTACGAGCATCCGACTTCGCCTGAGCTGATAATTAATACGCTTGAAACATGTGTTGATAGTGCTCTAGATCAACTATGCGGGGTAATCATGAGAAAGTAGCTCAGGACTGCGAATCTCTTATTTTTGTTTAGTACTTGATTCAGCAATCAGCGATTCGATGCTACTGCAAATGGTCACATTTTTGTCGCTGAAGTACTCTGGCCAATCCTTGAACTCGCTCCACGCGCTCAGGAACACAAAGTCCAATCCGGCGTCGTCAGCGCACTGATGATCAAACCGGCTGTCTCCTAGAAATACTGCTGGTTTCGGGATATTTCCTCGCGCGATTTCTCTTGCTAAAATGACGTCTTTTGGCGTGGGGCTGCCAAAGATGCCTCCATCAAAGTAACCGATCAAGCCTCGCATCGTGAAGATTTCTCTGAGTTCGTTCTCGTCGCCCCCCGATACGATTAGCCAGCGGCTCTCTGGGGTAACTTCGCGCAATTCATGAAGGCCAGAGGCGATTTCGCAGTTGAGAAGACCATCCCGGACAAATGTTGCATAGTTTTCAAGGGCAATACTCAGGTCGCGATCCCATGATGTCTTATGTAGTATCTCGCTGAAAAAATACTCAAATTTTCGATATCGAGATATTCCGCCATTTGCCACATGGAACTCCACGAGTTTCTGAGCTGGAGCCTCTCCATAGTTAACGGCCGCCCGATAGAATGCATCGGTTTTTATTCTGTTGGAATCTAGCACCACTCCGTCGCAATCAAATATGAAAGATTTGTAATCAGTATTCGAAGTCATGGTCGTTTTCCTTCATGAACTGCCGCTTCGGCGCGCAATACGTCGCCTGGGTTATCAACGGCGATTGAACTAGTCGAAAGCTCAATCATCCTTACTTCCCAGCCCAGCTCCAGAAAGCGAAGAATTTCTATGTCTTCTATGTTCTCCAAGGGGGTCTTGTGCTTTTGTGCGCTAAAATCTTCAAGGGCTTTGCGAGGGAACGCGTAGACGCATACCTGACGATAGCCTGAGATAAATTTATTGTCTTTAGATCCTGGAATTGTCGCCCGAGACATATAGAGTAGGCGTCCGTCGGGGCGGATTACGACTTTTGGAGTGCTTGTGCTTCTGAACTGCTCTTCCTCTAGAATGGGGCAGAAGCCGTTAAGTACATCACCTGGATAGTCATTGAGACTGTCGATAATGGTTCTCAGGTCTTCTGGGTTGAAAAGGGGTTCGTCGCCCTGAACATTGATGAACACCTTGGAGTCGATCAACTCTGCGCATTCGGCGACTCGGTCCGTTCCCGTGAGACAATCTTTCGACGTCATTAGTACCTGGATGTCATGTGCTTGGCAGACAGTCCTGATTCTTTCGTCGTCGGTTGCGACGAAGATCCTCTCTGGAGGGCAGGCCTTCGCGCACTGTTTATAAGTTCTTATGATCATCGGAACTCCACATATCTCTATAAGTGGCTTTCCAGGAAGACGGCTCGAATCATATCGAGCCGGAATGATAACGCTAAAATCTTGATTTTTCTTCAATCTGGAACTCTCCATGGGATTATGGGGGTATGTTACACCTCCCTCGATATGTCTGGCTATGGCTTCGTTGGTCTGCGCGGCGGTGTGCTATTCGCTCGCTCCATTGAATCTTATTTAACTAGGATTTCCTGTGTCTTAGTTTGTTCTCGGAGGTCGCGTCTTCTTGTCTTCTTTGTAGGGGGGCTTGGTGAAGTACTGTGGTTTCTATTGCGCAGTGTCGCTCGGCTTATCAAGAGACAACGGGTATGTTTAAATGCGACACTATATCAGATGAGTATGGGTCGCTCTTCCGGGGTAGAGCATCGTTGGTTGCTATTCGGAGCGGATGCTTCCCTGGCCTTCTGATATTCCTGGAAGTACGTCGCGCGTGGTGTGAGGCCTAAGCCTCTCTTTTTGATCGGTGGGTTTTTTGATGCTACGTGTCGAGTGATTGGGCAGAGGTCTTCGGGTAGTGAGTCCGGTGGTGGTGAGGAGTGACTCGTTCAGTTGAGGTTGAGTCCACGTATTGTCCACTCACTCCACTTTGAGGTGTTGCTTGCAGCACTGTCTGTGGGCTATTGGTTTAACGAGCAGGGGAAGGTTATGAGAAAGAAATTACTGGCGGCCGTGGTCACAGGTGCGCTGTTTGGCTTACAAGGGTGCGGCGAAGAGCCAGAGTCGGGTAAGGTCGGCGTCAGTGCGCTTTCGCTAACTGAAAAGGACGTGGTCGTCGCAGTGGGTGCTCCCGTGCTGAAGCGCGTTGTCAAGCGGGCGGGGGAATGCGCAATCAGTCGCTACAAGTTCTCTCGCGATGTTGTTGGCATGACATTGGAGTTCAACTGTGGCCGCACCAATATCTCTTGGCACAAGGCTGAGGGAGGGTCGACTGCGCAAGCTCAAGTTGGCGAGAATCTCGCTCGGCGCGCACTGGCGGCGCTAACGGGCACCGGCGGTGGCGAAGTGGATGCTGCTTTGATGGGGGAGATTTTTCGCTCCAAGAGTCTCGCTCAAGGCCTGAAGCTAAGTGGCTCTTGTAAGTCCAGCGTCTGCCTTCTCACCGTCTCGGGGGCGGTTGCCAGGGATCCCCAAGTTACGAAGGCTGGCAATTGATTGGCGGTGCAGAAAGGGTAAGGACCTGGGCGGCAGATGATGCCGGCCAGGTTCACTGCTCTTTAGAGCGAGTGGGTCGTAGGATGTCGCCGTGTGGTTACGTGGTGCGTCTGCTAGTGATGGGGGAGGATGCACTTTGCGTACAAGGACGATCCCCGCGCCAATCGTCACATCCACGAACCCTTGCGCCTGGCAGCTCGGCTTGTTCTGTCTCAGGCCGCGTGATTGGTGTGGCGGGGCGACGGTCTTCATAGGCAGCTCCTCCGATGGCGACCCAGATTGCCTGCCAGGGGGAATGGTTTTGAATAAATGTCGGAACTTACCTAAGGATGGTCTGAAATAGCCCCGTATTTCTGATTGGCTTCAACGCCCGCTGATTCTTGATTCTGTTGAAAAAGTAGGTTCAGCGGCAGCCGGCCGGTCGGATGTGCCTGCTGTCGAAGTGGCTGGAAGCCACTTCAAGTTGACTTTCGGCGTTTCACTGAGCTTCCTTGCCCAGGTCTGAGGGTTATTTCGTAAGCGCTCCATAAATCCCGTCCGCCTGGACGGGGTTTGTTTTCAGGACGCTGGGACAGAAGCTGGCGAGCAGTTCCACGGCAGCAGTGCTTCGTAATCCTCAACGCTGCTGGCGGTTGGCAGGCGTTCGAGGATGTGGCGCAGCCAGGCGTAAGGCTCCTGGCCATTGGCCTTGGCGGTTTCGATCAGGCTGTAGACCTGCGCGCTGGCCGTGGCGCCCTTGGGCGTGTCGCTGAACAGCCAGTTCTTGCGGCCGATGACGAACGGGCGGATGGCGTTCTCGGTGCGGTTGTTGTCGATCGGCAGATGTCCACCTTCGACGTAGCGCACCAGCCGACTCCAGTTGCTGGCCAGGTAGTTCACCGCCTTGCCCAGGGCCGTCTGCCCGGCGACCTGCGGCTGGGTCTTGTCCAGCCAGGCCTTGAGCTGGTCGAGCAGTGGCTGGCTGCGTTGCTGACGGGCGGTCAGGCGTTCGCTGTCGTTGGCCTCTTTCAGGTCACGCTCGATGCCGTAGAGCTTGTTGATCAGGTTCAGCGCCATGTCGGCCCGGCCGGTTTTGCCCTTGGGCTGCACCTTCTGCGCTTCGACGAACTTGCGCCGCGCATGTGCCCAGCAGCCCAGGCGTTCGATGCCCTCCTGCATGGCCACGGCGTTGTAGCCGGCGTAGTCGTCGGTCATCAGGTAGCCGCGATAGCCGTCGAGCAGGCGCAGCGGCACCTCCTGCGCACGGCTGGTGGTGTAGTCGAAGAGGATCACCGGTCTGTCCGGTGGCCCACCGCTTTGCACCCACATCCAGGACTGCGCGCTAGGATCGCGACCCGGTTCGTGCAGCACCTGCAGACGGGTCTCGTCGCGGTGCAGCATCGGGTGCTCCAGCAGCTTGTCGCGCAGCAGGTTGAGCAGCGGTTGCAGGTGCTCGCCGGACTGGATCACCCAGCGCGCCAGGGTCTGCCGCGGGATGTCGACGCCGTGGCAGCTGAGCATCTTTTCGAAGCGGTACAGCGGGATGCCGTCGGCGTACTTGGTGGTCAGCAGCATCGCCAGCACGCTGGGGCTGGCCAGGCTCTTCTCGATCAGTTGTGCCGGCTTGTCGGCGGTGATCGGCGCGGCTTCGCAGACCTTGCAGGCATAGGTCTTGCGGATATGCCGGAGCACCCGCACCTGCATTGGGATGATCTCCAACTGCTCGCTGGTTTCTTCGCCGATGACCTGTTTGCAGGCGCCGCAGGCGCAAGTCAGTTCATGCTCGGGTAGCTCATGGATGACTTCCACGTGCGGCAGGTTGGCCGGCAGCGGCTTGCGTTTGCCACGACGCTTGACCGGCGCAACGACTTCTTCGGCTTCGCTTGGCGCGGCGGCCGGCTCTTCGATCAGCTCTTCGGCCTCGTTGAACATGGCCAATTGCGGCGAGTCGGCGTCTTCGGGGCTGCGCTCGGATTTGGGTGAGAACAGTTTGTGGCGCAGCAGGGCGACCTGTTCCTGTAATTGCAGAACCAACGCCTTGAGCAGGATGGGATCGTCGGGAAGGTTGTCGGCGCCAGATTTCATGGCGCCGGATTATACCGGCTCAGGCCACGAAGCGCGGCGTCAGTACCTGGTGCGGCCGGTTACGCCACAGGTCGATGCCGTCGAGCAGCCAGTTCAACTCATCGACAGTCAGTTCGATGGCCTCGTCGCCAGCATCGGGCTTGGTCTTGAAACGCTCGGCTTCCAGGCACTTGAGCCACAGGAAGAAGCCATTGCGCTCCCAATAGAGGATCTTGACCTGGCTACGGGTGCGATTGAGGAACACGAACAGCACCGGGTTGAACACTTCCACCTTGATGTCCAGTTCAACCAGGGCGGCCAGGCCGTTGATGGATTTGCGAAAGTCGACGGGCTTGGGGTAGAGGTAGACCTTCTGCACCTTGGCGTCGGGACGCATCATGGTGGTGAGCTCCAGTGAAAACGGGAGCTTAGCATCCAATGATCAGCAGGCTATGGGCAGGTGGGGTTTATGGAGCGGATACGAGCGATCTTGCGGAATGCGGTATTGGGGCAGCACTTCGCTTTCAGCGGGCAGCTGGCGCAGACGGTTTGGCTGGAGCGGTAGATGATGGTGTTGGCCTTGGTCACCCGCGATCTTTGCTGGGTGAAGGTGCGCCATGCACTGCGCAGCGGTTTACCGGCTGGGCAGCGGTATTCATTGGCCTCCTGATTCCAGTGGAAGTCATTACTGGAGAGGCTGTCGTCCTTGCGTTCGGTCTTGTCCCACACCGGCACATGCGGCTCGATGTTCTTCTCTTCGACCATCCAGGCCAGCATCGGCGCAGTGCCATAGGCGGTGTTGCCGATGAGGCGTTCCGGTGTGAGGTCGAACTGCGCTTCGACACGCTCAACCATCGTCCTGGTCGAATCGACCTCGGCGGTACGATGCGCCGGAGTCGCTTCCACATCCATGATCACGCCGTGCGCGGTGTCGATCAGGTAGTTGGTGGAGTAGGCAAAGTAAGCCGGGCCGCCTGGCGCTGCTGTCCAACGAGACAGCGGATCGGTGAGTGAATTCAGCCAAAGCCTTTTCATCAAGGGCTTTGAGGTACTCGCGTACGGGGCGGCTGCTGAGCTTTGGATCACTCCAATCGACTTCATCTCCCGCCACCCCACGTTGCCGGCTGGCATCCGCCTTGATGATGCTGGCGTCGACGGCGAAGCCTTCGCCCTTGACCCGGCCGGCCGCAATGCAGCGTCGCAGCACCTCATTGAACAACCAGCGGAACAGGCCGCTGTCACGGAAGCGGCCGTGGCGATTCTTCGAGAAGGTCAAGTGATTGGGGACTTCATCCTCCGACCCAACCGGCAGAACCAACGGTAGGCCAGGTTGAGGTGCACTTCTTCGCATAGCCGTCGTTCGGAGCGGATGCCATAGCAGTAGCCGACGATCAGCATGCGCACCATCAACTCCGGGTCAATCGAGGCTCGCCCGATGGGACTATAGAAATCCGCCAGGTGGGCGCCCAGGTCACTGAGATCCAGGCACTGGTCGATGCTGCGCAGGAGGTGTTGGGGCGGGACATGCTCTTCCAAGTTGAACGAGTAGAACAGCCGCTGCTGTCCTCCCGGTAACTGTCCCATCATGCTGTTCGCCACCGCGCTCGCTGACAGCGCAATTCTGCCGGCGTCTCGGGGTGGCAGCTACTTTTTAAACAGAATCTCTTGAAAGCGGTCAAACGTTCTCAAGTATCCAGACCACCCGCTTTTCCCCAAGTTGTTTACCGTCGTGAGCACCGCGCCTCGGCCATTTCCCGCATTACAGGCGCACTGCTCCCGCGCTGGCCGGCAAATGCCGGCGCGCCATCCACGGGGTTGACAGGGCAACCAGCGTCGCCATTTGCGGGGCATTCTTGGCCAGCGCCTTCGAGCATCACAACGAAGAACATCCGCACCTAGCGCGGGCGATTAACATTGTTCGGGGGATTGATTGCTCGAAAGTGCTCCAGCCGTGACCGTTATCCTTGTTGTGTTGGAGTGGAAGGCCCCAAGACGGTCAGGGAAAGCGGTCCGGCGGGAGGGGCGTCTGGATGTACAGCATTAGCGATCCAATGCGATCGCAGTGAACGCCGGCTTCCCGCCCCTGGCTTTGCATCTGGTTCAGTGCTGCCTGCTGCCGCTGGTGCAGGCGCACCGAGAGGGTTGTCGGTTGTCACTGGACGCATGCTGGCCCTGAGCTAGCTTTATGGCAGAGCTAGCGGCAGCAGGATGCCTCTATGGATAGATATTTCGTGCTGCCGTTCTGGCTGGCGGGGCAGCACTTGGCGGTGAGCCTGGACAGTGTCGTCCGTGTGCTCCCGGCTTTGGCGTGGACGCCGCTCCCCGGTGCGCCTGATACGGTATCCGGGCTGGTCAACGTGCGTGGGCAGGTGTTGCCCGTGGTGGACCTTGCACGACGTTTTGCCTGGCCTTCGGCCGCTCCCGCCCTGTGGCAACCCTACCTCTGGCTGAAAACCCGGCAGCGTGAACTGGTGGTGCCCGTGGAAGCCGTGGAGGCAGCCACCGCTTGCGCCGCCGAGGACTTCTCTCCCGCGCCCCATCCGCAAGTACCGTCGACCATCCTCAAGGGCGTGGTTCGCACGGCCGAAGGGCTGCTGTTGATCCAGGATGTCGAGCAGGTCTTGTCCGATGCCGATGAGGAGTGCCTGGCAGTGGCCCTTGCGCAGGCAGGGAGCCACGATGGAAACGATTGAGAGCCTCTGCTCGGCGCGCGTACTGGGGGTGCTCCTCAACAAGGCCCATCAGCACTTCGGGCAGGATTTCTCCGGGGCGCGAGCCAGCGAACTGATTCGCCGCCTGAAGCTGCTGGCGCTGGAACGGGACGAAGGCGACCTGCAGCTCTGGTTGGAGACGCTCGCCTTTGCCGAGTGGGACGACCCCCTGATCCAGGCGCTGACGCCGGTGTTCTCCGTTGGCGAAACCTATTTTCGCCGTGATTCCGAGGCCCTCGACTGGGTGGCCCGCCAGCACCTGGCGCCGTTGATCGCGCGTCGCCGGCAGGAAGGGCGGCGGCGTTTGCGTATCTGGAGCGCCGCCTGCTGCACCGGCGAAGAGGCCTACAGCGTACTGTTCCTCCTTGATGACTTGCTGGGCGGCGAGCGCGCCAGTTGGACGGTCGAGTTGCTGGCCAGCGACCTCAATGCCAGTTTCCTGCAGCGTGCCGAGCTCGGCAGTTATGGACAGAACGCCTTTCGTCGCAACGAACACGACTTCCGCCGCCACTATTTCGAGGCGGACGGCCGACGGTGGCGAGTGCGGCCGCCGTGGCGGGGGCGGATCCGTTTCTTCCAGCACAATCTGGTGCAAGGGGAACTGCCCAACGCCACCCAGGGACTCGCGGAGGTCGACCTGATCCTCTGCCGCAATGTGCTGATGTACTTCTCGCCAGAGCAGGCAGCCGGTGCCCTGCGCCGCCTGCTTGCGAGCCTGGCGGCGGACGGGCTCCTGTTGCTCAGCGCAGTGGAGGCCGGCATCGCCACCCAGGCGGGGCTCAATGGTTTCTGGGCCGGCAGCAATTACGCACTGGTACCCGGCAGCCGGCGCCCGGCACTTCGGACGGCCGTGGCACCGCCGCCAGTGGCGCGTGTGGAACCGGCCCCGCGCCGGACGCCGAAACCGCCTCCACCCGCGCCACGGCCAATCGAGCAGAACGTGGCGGCGCCTGCTCCCCTCTCACCACCGCCTTTGGCCAGCAACTGCGACCGGCATTGGCAGCAGGCCAGGGAGGCACTGTCCCACGGGCATCACCCGCAGGCCCAGCAGGCACTGCTGGACTACCTCGCCTGCCCCGGCCTTGGCCAGGCTCAGAAACGCGATGCTTGCCTGCTGATGGCACGTAGCTGGGCGAACCAGCAGCGCGCGGACGATGCGGAAACCTGGCTGCAGCGTGCCCTGGCGCTGGATCCGACATCGGCGGTGGCCTACTGGCTGACTGCAATGCTGGCGCAGCAAGTTGGCGCGGAACAGGCGGCGCTGACGGCGCTGCAGAAGGCGCTCTACCTGGAGCCGGACTTCATCCTGGCGCACTTTTACCAGGCCCGGTTGCTGCGCCTGCGCGGCCAACTGGCGGCCAGTGACAAGGCCCTGCGCAATTGCATGCAACTGCTCGGCCGGCGGGCGCCGGATGACCTGGTGAGCGAAGGCGATGGCCTGAGTTGCGCGCAGCTCCTGCGCCTGTGCGAGCAACTGAAGGAGGCACGACACTGATGGCCGGAGGGAGCATGGGCAACTGGGCTGAGATCCATCAGCGCCTGGCGGATTTCGAGCGGCGGATCGAGGACGGCTTTGCCGTCAGCGCCGAGGAGCGCCAGGCTCGTCTGGAGACACGCAGCCGCGAGTGGGCGCGGACCAGTCCGCAGGACGCGGACGACGCCTGGCTGGAAGTGCTGAGCTTCAACCTCAGCTCGGAAATCTATGCGGTGGAGGCCTGCCATGTGTCGGCAGTGCTGCCGTTGCCGCAGTTCACTGCGCTGCCGGGCACGCCACCGTTCGTGCTGGGCATCGTCAACGTACGCGGGCACATCGTCTCGGTACTGGACCTGCGGGTGTTCTTCGAGTTGCCCATTGAGGGGCTTTCCGACAAGAACTTCCTGGCAGTGTTGCGGGGGCCGGAGATGGAGTTCGGCCTGCTGATCGACCGCGTGCGGGGCATTGTGCGTATACCGCGCGCAAGCCTGCAGGCCGGGCTGGCGAATCTGACCGGAGTACGCGCGAGTTATCTGTTGGGGGTCACCCCCGATCAGTGGACGGTGTTGGATGGCGCACGGCTGCTGGGCGACCCCAGCCTTCGCATTACTGCCGACGAGTAGGTACAAGGAGGAACGACCATGCTGGGCAATGTCATGAACCTGCGGATCGGTAACAAGCTGATGCTGGCCTTCGGCGTATTGATCCTGGGTTTCGGTTCGCTGCTGTTCGTCACCCTGGAGAGCTTCTCCGACCTGCAGACACTGGAAGAGCAGCAGTTCAAGCGCCGTTATGCGCGGATCTCCGACGTGAAGGAGCTGATGCTCACCCTCACCCTGCAGCGCATCGCGGTGCTGCAGTCGCTGCAGGACGGCTCGACAAGAGGCCAGGAAGACAACCTGCGCGACAACGCCGCGAACAACGACAAGGTACTGGAGCGCCTGCGAGAGGCTGTGGTCGACGACCAGACGACCGTCGATCTGCTCGACCAGGTGAAGGTATTGCGTGCCGACTACCGGCGCGTGCGCGACGACGAGGTGCTGCCGCTGATCGACAGCGGCAGGGTCGAAGAGGCGCGCAATCTGATCGAAGGTCCGCAGAAGCAGCGGCTGGAGAAGATCTACGCGCTGGGACAACAGCTGGTGGAGAAGACCGACGAGCGCATCCATGCCGGCATCGAACAGTCGAGCCAGACCCTGGAGGCCATGCGCGAGCGGATTTTCCTGATGGCCCTGGGCCTGGTGCTGGTGACCGGCTTGCTCGCCTGGCTGCTCAGCCGGCATATCGCCCAGCCGCTGGCGCGCCTTACCGGCTGGGCCGAGCAGATTGGCCGGGGCGAGATACCCAGGGAAATCTCCAACAGTGATCGCCAGGATGAGGTAGGCCGCCTGTCCGTGGCCTTCGTCAGCATGAGTCGTTACCTGCGCGAATTGGTGCAGGAACTGAACGAAGGCATATCGGTGCTGGCCACCGCCAGTGAGGAAATCCTCGCGGTGACCACGCAAGTGGCCTCGGGCACCCAGGAAACCGCCACGGCGATCAGCGAGATCGCCACCACGGTGGAGGAGGTCAAGCAGACGGCAGTCCTTTCCGGCGGCAAGTCCCAGGCGGTGACCGACAGTGCCGAGCGCACCCGCCAGGTGGCGCAGGCCGGTCGCCAGGCGGTGGAGGAAGCCCTGAAGGGCATGGGGCAGATCCGCATGCAGATGCAGGCGGTGGCGGAGAGCGTGATGCGCCTGGGCGAGCAGAGTCAGACCATTGGCGAGATCGTCGCCTCGGTCAACGACCTGGCCGAGCAATCCAACCTGCTGGGGGTGAACGCCTCGATCGAGGCGGTGAAGGCTGGCGAGGCGGGCAAGGGTTTCTCGGTGGTGGCGCAGGAGGTGAAGACCCTGGCCGAGCAGTCCAAGCAGGCCACCGCACAGGTGCGCAGCATCCTCAGCGATATCCAGAAGGCCATGACCAAGGCGGTGCTGCAGGCGGAGGAGGGCAGCAAGTCGGTGGAAGTCGGCTACGAGCGGGCGCAGGCCAGTGGCGAGGCGATCCGCACCCTGAGCGACAGCATCGAGGAATCCAGCGAAATGGCCCTGCAGATCGCGGTGACTAGTCAGCAGCAGATGATCGGCATGGACCAGATCGGCAGTGCCATGGTGAATATCCGCCAGGCTAGCCAGGACAACGTCGGCGGCACCCGCCAGGTCGACCAGGCGGCGCGCAACCTGCACCAGCTGGGCCAGCGGCTCAAGGGCCTGGCCGGTCAGTTCAAGCTGTGAGGCTGCCGTGAGCCTGGATCGGGAAGTCCTCAAACAGCGCCTGCTGGCCAGCTTCCGTGGCGAAGCGGAAGAACGCCTGGCGGTGCTCGCCGATGGTCTGGCCAACTGGCGCGAAGCCACTGCCACGGCGGACTCCGTCGAGTCGCTTTTCCGCGAGGTGCACAGCCTCAAGGGTGCGGCGCGGGCGGCCGGGGTTACGGCCATCGAACAACTCTGCCATGTCTGGGAGAGCCTGCTGGCGGCCGTGCGCCAGGGCCGGCTGAACCTCAGCCCGGAGCGGGTCGAGCTGTGCCGGCGTGCCCTCAAGGCGGTGCAGAAACTGCATGACGGCCAGGTGCTGGACGAGTCGGAACGGCGGCATCTGGTGGACAACCTGGAAGCGGCCGCCCAGGGCGAAGCGATCGAGTTGCCGCAGGAGCAGGTCGAGGTGCCGCAGGGGCCCCATGACCCGGCGACTGTGCGGGTTTCGGCGCAGCGCCTGGACGCGTTGCTGTTCCAGGGGGAAGCCCTGCTGCAGTACAAGCTGGAGGCCCAGGCCCATGCACGCAGCCTGCAGGCCCACATGGCCGCCTTCGACCCGCAGCGTGCCAAGCGCCTGCTCACCAGTGGTGTGCTCAAGCAGTTGCGCGAACGGCTCGAACACCTGCCGCCGGGCACCGAGGAGGCACTCAGGGGCGTCCTCGACTATCTGGATTGGAGCCTGGCGCAGTTGGACCGCCTGCACTTCGGCGCGGTGCGCCTGGCCAAGGCCGGCAACCACCTGGCGCAGGGGCTGGCGCAGTTGTCGGATAGCCTCAACGACGAAATGCAGCGGGTGCTGCTGCTGTCCGGCGTGAGCCTGATGGAAGGGATGCCGGCGATGGTCCAGGACCTCGCCAGCCAGGCCGGCAAGCGTGTCGCGTTCGAGGTCCGCGGTGAAAGCCTGCAGATCGACAAACGCATCCTCGACGAGTTGCGTACGGTGCTGACCCACCTGCTGCGCAATGCCATCGACCATGGGGTGGAAGCACCGGACCTGCGCAATCGCGTGGGCAAGGACCCGGTTGGCCGCCTGCAGGTGGAACTGCTGCAGGAGTCGGCGGACCGCTTCGAGCTGCGGGTGAGCGACGACGGCGGCGGGCTCGACCTCGACCGCCTGAAGGCCAGGGCGGTATCCAGTGGCCTGCTTGGCCGGGAGGAGGCCGAGGGGCTGTCGGACGCGGAGGCCTGCAAGCTGATCTTTGCCTCTGGTCTTTCCACCAGCACCCTCATCACCGACCTGTCCGGGCGCGGCCTGGGCATGGCCATCGTGCAGGAAACGGTGGAGCGGCTCGGCGGGCGCATCGAACTGGAGTCCCGTGCCGGCAAGGGCGCCTGTTTCCACCTGCATCTGCCGCTCAGCCTGTCGACATTCCGCGCGGTGATCGTGCGCGACGCGGAACGGGTGTTCGCCGTTCCGGCGCTGGCGGTCGAGCGCTGCCTGCGCCTGCCGTCGAGTGCCATGAAGAACCTGGAGAACCGCCCTTCGGTCACGGTCGACGACGAAGTCATGCCGCTCTGGACCCTGGCCGAAGTGCTCGGCCTGGGAGCGGTGGCGCAGAGCGGGGACATCCTGACCTTGCTGTTGCTCAAGGTTCGCGGCGAGCGCTTCGTGCTGCTGGTGGAGGAGCTGCTGGGGGACCAGGAAATCATCGTCAAGGGCCTCGGCCAGCAACTGGTGCGGGTGCGCAACCTGCTCGGCGCCACGGTGCTGGGTGACGGCCAACTGGTGCCCATCCTGCATCCCGCCGACCTCTACCGCAGTGCGCTGGAAACCCGTGATTCGAGCTTCAGCCAGCAGGAGCGGGCCCGTACCAGCGTGGCCGTGCAGCGCCTGCTGATCGCTGAGGACTCCTTCACCTCGCGGGGGCTGCTCAAGGCCATCCTCGAGGGCGCCGGCTACCAGGTCGCCACTGCCAACGACGGCCTGGAGGCCTGGAATGCCTTGAAGCAGGGCCAGTTCGACCTGCTGGTGTCGGACGTGGAAATGCCACGGCTGGACGGCTTCACGTTGACCAGCCGGATTCGCGCCGACCGCGAGCTCGCCGGCCTGCCGGTGGTGCTGGTGACCGCGTTGCACTCGGCCGAGGACCGTGCACGTGGGCTGGAGGCGGGAGCCAATGCCTATCTGGTGAAGAGCGGATTCGACCAGGAAAGTCTGCTGGACGCGATTCGCCGGTTGATCTGAGGTGCGCGGTCCATTGGGGGGCCGGTGCAAAGAGTGAGGTGGGGCTATGCGTGTACTGATAGTCGACGACTCGGTGGTGGCACGCATGCTGCTGCGCGCGGTGTTCGAGGGGGAGGGCTATCTGGTGCGGGAGGCCGGCTCCGGGGATGATGCGTTGAAGGTGTTGCTGGGGTTCACGCCCGATATCGTCACCATGGATGTGCACATGCCCGGCATGGACGGCTACGAAACCACCGAGCGCATCCTCGAACGCTATCCGCTTCCGGTGGTGGTGCTGACCGCCAGCGCCAACGCCTATGCGGCGGCCACCGCCATGCGTGCCCTGGAGGCCGGAGCCCTGGCGGTGCTGGAGAAACCGTCCGGCCCCGATGCGGCGGATTTCGACGAACGCGTGGCTGAAGTCCTGCGGACCCTGCGCAGCATGGCCCAGGTGAAAATCGTGCGGCGCCCGCGCAAAGGCAGCGGCGAAGGGCCCAGGCAGCAGACCATCTCGCAGCTGGTGGCGCATACCGCGCAACTGTCGCCGAAGATCGTCGCCATCGCCGCTTCGGCAGGTGGCCCGGCGGCGCTCAAGAGCCTGCTGGAGCGGCTGCAGCCGCCGCAGCCCTGGCCGCTGGTGCTGGTTCAGCACATCGCGGCCGGTTTCCTGCCGAGTTTCCGCCAGTGGCTGGAAACCCTCACACACTTGCCGGTGCTGATCGCCGAGGACGGCCAGGTACTGGCCCCGGGGCAGCTCTATCTCGCGCCGGACGGCCATCATCTGGGCGTCGCCAGCGACCTCCGGGTGGCCCTCGACGGTGGACCGCCGGAGGAACTGGTGCGGCCGTCGGCCAACTTCATGTTCCGCTCCGTGGCCCGCCAGTTCGGCAGGCGGGCCATCGGCATCCAGCTGTCCGGAATGGGACGCGATGGTGCCCAGGGGCTGGCCGAGCTGCATCGCGGCGGTGCCCTGACGCTGGTACAGGAGCCGGCCAGCGCCATGATCGACTCGATGCCGCAGGCCGCCATCGGCCTGCAGGCGGCTCGCCAGGTACTGACGCCGGACGCGATGGCGGCCGTGCTCAATCTGATTGCTGAACGTGTGGCGTCGAAGGGCGCATGAGGGGAGGGATAACCATGTACGCCGATGCGGACATCCTGGTGGTGGAGGACAGCCCGACGCAGGCCACCGAGTTGCAGTACATGCTGGAATCCGTTGGTTGCAAGGTGCGGGTCGCCCGGAACGGCGTCGAAGCACTGGCGCGCATTGCCGAGCAGCGTCCGACCATCGTCATCAGCGACATCGTCATGCCGGAAATGGACGGCTACGAGCTGTGCCGCCAGCTCAAGAGTTCTGCCCAGACCCAGAACATCCCGGTCATCCTGGTCACCTCCCTGGCCGATGCCCGCGACGTGGTCCACGGACTGGCGTCGGGGGCCGATAACTTCATCGTCAAGCCGTTCGACGAGAAGTACCTGATGTCGCGCATCCGCTACTTCCTGGTCAACCTGGAGCTGCGCACCCACGAGCGGGTGCAGATGGGCGTGGAAGTGGTGCTGGAAGGGGAGCGGCATTTCATCACCGCCGGGCGCCAGCAGATCCTCGACCTGTTGATTTCCACCTACGAACAGGGGGTGCGCCTGAATCATGAGCTGCAGCTCAAGCACGACGAGCTGGCCCGCAGCAACTCGCTGCTCAATTGCCTGTTCCATTTCACCAGCGGCCTGACCGACGCCCAGAGCGAGCAACATGTAATCGATGCCGCGCTGCGGCGCATCCTGGAGTTCCCCGATGCGGAGGCGGCCTGGCTGCTGATGGCCGATGCCCCGGAGCCCAGCGAGCCGACCCGCGTGGCCGGGACGCGAGCGCGCGGGCGGGCATTCGGCCTGGAGATGCTGTCGGCCTGCGCGCGCAACTGCCCATGCCGGCATGCCTGGATCAGCGACGGCATGAGCCAGCCGTGCAACTTCGAAGGTTGTCCCGCTCTGGTCGAACTGTCCGGCACGCCGGTGCATGCCAGCATTCCGTTGGTCTTGGGAGGGGAGATCATCGGCATGCTCAACGTGGTGCAGGGCGACGCCAGGGCCTGGAGCGACGAGGCGCTCAACGCGCTGGCCTCGATCGGCCGGCAACTGGCGATGGCGCTGGGCCGGGTGCGTCTGTTCGAGAGCATGGAGAAGCTGGTGGAGCAGCGCACCGAGGCGCTGGCGAAGAGCGAAGCCTTGCTGCGCAACGTACTGGACAGCCTGCCGGTGGGCGTACTGGTGTCCGACCCCCAGGGCCGGCTGATCATGAGCAACCCTGAAAGCAGCCTGATCTGGGGCGGTGCGCATCCCATCGGGGAGGAGAGCGACCGTCAGTACCGCGGCCGGTGGGCCGACAGCGACGAACCGATCAGGCCGGACGACTGGTCGGTGATGCGCGCGGTCAAGCAGGGGCTGGTGTCGCGCAATGAGATGATCGACATCCAGACCTTTACGGGCAGGCACAAGACCATCCTCAATTCGGCGGTGCCCATCCTTGACCGCAACGAGGCGATCCAGGGCGCGATCGTGGTCTTCCAGGACATCACCGAGCAGCGCCGCCGGGATCTGGAAATACGCATCCGCACCCGTGCGGTCGAGGCCAGCGTGAATGCCGTGGTGATTACCGACAACGAGCAGCCCGACCAGCCCATCGTCTACGTGAACCCGGCCTTCGAGCGCATCACCGGCTACTCGGCCGAGGAAGTGATCGGCCGCAATTGCCGGTTCCTCCAGGGCGAGGACCGCGATCAGCCGAGCCTCGACAATATCCGCCGGCTGCTGCACGCGCAGGAGGAGGGGGGCGCGCTGCTGCGCAACTACCGCAAGGACGGCTCGGCGTTCTGGAACGATCTGAAGGTGGCCCCGGTGGTGAATGATCGGGGCAAGGTCAGCCACTTCGTCGGCATCCTTCACGACATCACCGAAGCCAAGCGCTACCAGGAAGAGCTGGAGCACCAGGCCAACCACGACAGCCTCACCGGCCTGCCGAATCGCAACCTGCTCAACGACCGCATCAGCCAGGCTATCGCCCAGGCTGCGCGCAAGCACGGCAGTTTCACCCTGGCGTTCATGGATATCGACCGCTTCAAGGTGGTCAACGACAGCCTCGGCCACAACGCCGGCGACCAGTTGCTGATCCAGGTGGCGGAACGATTGCGCGACCGGGTGCGGGAGATCGATACGGTGGCGCGCCTCGGCGGTGACGAGTTTGTCATCCTGCTGACCGATACCGACCAGCTCGGCGAGCAGGTGTCGTGGCTGGAGCGCCTCAAGCAGAGCATCGCCGCGCCGGTGATGCTGGGTGAGCACGAAATGGTGGTGAGCTGCAGCATCGGCTTCTGTTGCTACCCCAGCGACGGTCGCGATGCCGGTACCCTGCTGCGCAATGCCGACACGGCGATGTACCAGGCCAAGCACCAGGGGCGCAATCGCATCTGTGCCTTCATGCCGGAGATGAACCAGCAGGTGCAGATGCGCCTGTCGGTGGAACGGGAAACCCGCCTGGGCCTGCAGAACCACGAGTTCATGGTGGTCTATCAACCGCAACTGGACCTGCAGAATGGCCGGTTGTGCGGCTTCGAAGCCCTGGTGCGCTGGAACCGTGGCGGCAAGGTCGTGAGCCCCAACGAGTTCATTCCCCTGGCGGAGGAGACTGGCTGGATCGTCTCGATCGATTTCTACGTGTTCGAAATGGTCTGCAAGCAGTTGGCCATCTGGCGTCGTGTGTTCAACCACGGCCTGAGCGTGGCGGTGAACTTCTCCGCAATCAGCTTTGCCGAGACCGATTTCACCGAGCGGGTGCTCGGCATCCTCAAGATGCACGGGATCTCGCCGCGCTGGATCAAGATCGAACTGACCGAGAATATCCTCATGACCAACGCCGATGACGCCTTGCAGAAGATGCGCGCGCTCTGCGACGAAGGCATCCGCTTCTCCATCGACGATTTCGGCACGGGTTACTCCTCGCTCGGTTACCTGAAGCGCTTCCCCTTCAGCCAGTTGAAGATCGACCGCAGCTTCGTCACCGATGTGCTGACCGAGCCCGACAGCGCTTCGCTGGCGCGCTCGATGATCTCGATCGGCCACAACCTGGGCATCAAGGTGATCGCCGAAGGCGTGGAGCAGGTTGAGCAATTGGGTTTTCTGCGAGCCGCCGGCTGTGACGAGTTGCAGGGTTATTACTACTCGCCACCCCTGCCACCCCAGGCGTGCATACAGTTCCTGCAGGACGGCGCGGCGCTCTCGTTGCCGGCGAATATCATCGACGGCAACGAGCGCTACCTGCTGATCGTCGACGACGAGCCGGGCATTCTCAATGCACTGAAGCGGACGCTACGGCTGGAGAACTATCGGATTCTCACCGCCAGTAGTAGTGCCGAGGCGATGAGCCTGCTGGCGACCCATGGTGTGGATGTGGTGCTGACCGACCTGCGTCTTACCGACACGAACGGCGTGGAGTTCCTGCGTCGGCTGAAGGTGATCTTCCCTGATGTGATCCGTATGGTGCTCAGTGGCTCCACGGAGGTCAGCAGCATCCTCAAGTCGGTGAACGAAGGCGTGATCTACCGCTTCATCACCAAGCCCTGGGACCCGGACGACCTGCGCATTCAATTGCGCGAGGCCTTCCAGCAGCGGGAGCTGCACCGGGAGATCAAGCGCATGCGCCAGCAGATCGCCCTGGCCCAGGGGTGATTTGCATGTTTTTCCTGTGGGGGCGATTTCAATCACTATTTGCCAGCGTTCATTTGCCTGACACGGCCTGTTTCGCGGGTAAATAAACGAATGGGGGCGCCCCGGCCGCGGCCCTCTCGTATACCGAGAACGACGTCGTTTTACCTATTCGTCTTGCCCATCTCGACGAGTCAGCGTGTCGACTTCGCGATTACCGCAGCCCAGAAACGACTTAGGCCCGCATCGCTGCGGGCCTAAGTCGTTGTCGCATATGGTGCCGGCACCAGGAGTCGAACCCGGGACCTACTGATTACAAGTCAGTTGCTCTACCAGCTGAGCTATACCGGCCAAGAGGGCCGCCATTATAGCGATTGGGCGTAGGGAGTAAACCTCCGCGAGAGCAGGTGTGGAGTGGATTGCGCATCAGCGGCTCGATGCTTATGCACAAAGATGATTTTTCTGGGACGATCGTGCTTGGATTTTGTGCGTTATGTCACTGAATTCGGCAACCTGCTGTTTTTATTGGCCTTTCATGGGGTGTCCAAAAAACATCCAGCCGTCGTGTGATGCGCAGGGCAAGGCCTTTCGTGGAGTTGCCCAGATTTCATCAACAAAGTTATCCACAGGATCTGTGGGTAAGCTCAGCGTTCGGCCAGGAGCAGGGCATTGCGCGGGGTGAGGTGGGTCGGACAGAAGCTGCCGAGCCTCACTTGATATCCCTGCTCTTCGAGGTACAGGGCACGGTCCAGCAGCAGCCAGAGTTCCAGGGGGCGACGGAACAGGCTGCGGGGCAGCTCCAGGTTGCGCACGGCGGCAAGGCGCTGCCAGCCCTCGGTTTCCAGCGCCCGCCAGTCCTGCGTTGGTGGTTCGGGGAGCGCCTTGAGGGTGCAAAGGTCCCGGCAATAGTCGACGAAGGGCTTTGCCAGCCAACTGGCGGGCAGGGAGGGTACCGGCAGGTAGCGGTCTTCGCCGCGCAGCTCCCGCTGCAGCAGGTCGAAGGCCAGACGGCGCGCCATGGATTGGTCGCGCTGGCGGCGAACTCGGGTGCCGGCGGTGACGGTTTCGCTGAGCGGCAGGCGCAGGTCGGCACGGCTCAGCTGCAGGGCGGAGGCCCGGGCTGCCTGGGAGAGTGGCTGGTAGTCAGGGGTCTGAATGCGGTTGTAGCAGCAGGGGGCCACGGCCAGTTGGCGGCAACCGGCGCAACTGGCCAGTTCGAGCAGGCGCACGTGCAGGTCGCCGCAGGCGTGCAGGGCGACCGCTGTGTGGGCTGCGGTGAGGTGTCGGAAAGCATCGGTGGCCAGGGCATCCTGCTCGCGGTGGGTGGCACAGAGTCCCAGGCGCTGGCTGAGCTGCTGGCCAGCGACGACCAGTTGCGGGTCCAGCTCGATGCAGGTGAGCGGCGTACCGTCATGGGCCAGTCGGCGCCCCAGGTGACCCTTTCCGGAGCACCAGTCCAGCCAGTGATCCGGTGCCTGGCGAAAACTCAGGCGGCTGGCGAAGGCGTCGATCTGCTGCCACTTGCGCCCGGGAACGTCGACGGTGAAGGCGTTCGCCACCGGCTCGCTGCGTGTGGCGGGCAGCTCGCCGAGGTGGCTGAGTTCGGTGGCGCGGGCTGCAAGCTGCGGATAGGGCGCTGGGGCCTGCAGTGTTTCGGGGTGATTGTGGATGGCGTCCGCATCCGCCAGGGTGCGGCCGCGCAGCCACGTGGCCAGCTCGGAGTGCTGGCGTTCCCAGGGTAAATCCCGTTCGGTGAAGGGCACGGGACGCCAGACGTCCTGGTGTGCGCAGAGGAAGTCGTCGAGGGCGGCGAAGCGTTCCCGCAAGTGCGGGCCATGGAGGGGCGCGGGGCTGGTCATGCTGGCGAAGCGGCGGGAATCAGGGGCGCCGAGTATAGCGCCACCGGCGCCGCTCCTCATCCGCGGACGAGGAGCGGCAAGGGGCGTCAGCGGCCTTGCAGGGCATCCACCCGCAGTTTGCGCTCCAGCAGGCGGAAAGCCTGGACCAGCACGTAGGTCATCAGCAGATAGAACAGGCCGGCGGCGAAGAAAATCTCTACCGGCAGGTAGGTGCGGGCGATGATGGTCCGTGCCATGCCGGTGAGCTCCAGCAGGGTGACGGTGCTGGCCAGGGCGCTGGCCTTGATCATCAGGATCACTTCGTTGCTGTACGCCGGCAGACCGATGCGCGCCGCGCGCGGCAGGATGATGTAGAACAGCGCCTGGGCGCGCGACATGCCCAGGGCGCGTGCCGCTTCGATTTCGCCAGGCGGCACGGCCTGGATGGCGCCGCGCAGGATCTCGGCGATATAGGCCGCGGTGTGCAGGGTCATGGTAATCACGGCGCACCAGAACGGGTCGCGCAGGTAGGGCCAGAGCGGCCCCTTGCGCACCGCGTCGAACTGGGCCAGGCCGTAGTAGACCAGGAACAGTTGCACCAGCAGCGGCGTGCCACGGAAGAAGAAGATGTAGCCGTAGGGCAGGGCGCGCACGTACCAGTGGCGGGAGGCGCGGGCGATTCCCATGGGAATCGCCAGGATCAGGCCTGCGACGACTGCGATGGCTACCAATTCCAGGGTGAGGACGGCGCCCTCCGCCAGTTGCGGCAGGTATTTGAAGATGACTTCCCAGTTCATGCTGCGCTCCGCTTGAAGCCGCGGCCCGCGCGCTTCTCAAGCCAATGCATGCCGATCATCGCGAGGATGGTCAGGCCCAGGTAGATGAAGGCGGCCACCATATAGAAGGTGAAGGGTTCCTTGCTGGCGGTCACGGCGATCTGGGACCGGCGCATGATCTCTTCGAGGCCGATCACCGACACCAGCGCGGTGTCCTTCATCAGGATCATGAACAGGTTGCCGAGGCCCGGCAGCGCGATGCGCCACATCTGCGGCAGGATCAGGCGCCAGAGGATGCGACCGTTCGACAGGCCCAGGGCCATGCCGGCTTCGCGGTGTCCCTTGGGAATGGCGAGGATGGCGCCGCGGAAGACCTCAGTGGCGTAGGAGCCGAAGCACAGGCCGAGGGCGATGGTGCCTGCGGCAAAGGCGTTGAGTTCCAGGCTGGGGTAACCAAGCCACTCGCCCAGGGCGCGCATCATGTTGACCGTGCCGAAGTAGATCAGCAGGACCCAGAGCAACTCGGGAATCCCGCGCACGATGGTGGAATAGGTGCCACCCAGCCATTGCAGCGGCTTGATGGATGAAGTCCTGGCCAGTGCGCCGAGCAGGCCGAGCACCAGACCCACAGCCAGCGCGGACAGCGCCAGCTTGATGGTCATGAGGGTGCCCGCGGCCAGGGCCGGGCCGAATCCGTGGAGGTCTAGGTTCATGGGAACTCAGGCGCCGGTGCCGCGCAGGGGCGGCACCGGACGGGCAGGTCAGTAGATGCTGAAGGGGAAGTATTTGTCGTTGATCTTCTTGTAAGTGCCGTCGGCAACGATTTCCTTCAGGGCCGCGTTCAGCTTCTCGCGCAGCGGGTCGCCCTTGCGCACGGCGATGGCGATCTTGTCGTTGTCGAACACCGGCTCACCCTTGAACTCGAAGTCCTTGCCGGCATCGCTCTTCAGCCATTCCCAGTTGACGAACTTGTCGGCCAGCACGCCGTCGACACGGCCGGAGGACAGGTCGAGGTAGGCGTTTTCCTGGGTGTCGTAAAGCTTGATGTCGACCACGCCCTTCAGGTTGTCTTCCAGCCAGGTGCCGGCGATGGTGGCGCGCTGTGCGCCGATTACCTTGCCTTTCAGGCTGTCCTGGTCGGTCTTGAACTCGGTGCCTTTCGGGGCGATGAACTGCAGTTTGTTGGTGTAGTAGGGGTCGGTGAAGTCGACGGCCTGCTTGCGCTCTTCGGTGATCGACATGGAGGCGGCGAGGAAGTCGAACTTCTTGGCGTTGAGGGCGGGGATGATGCCGTCCCAATCGGAAGTGACCACTTCGCACTCGGCCTTCATCTTGGCGCACAGGGCCTGGGCAATTTCGACGTCGAAGCCGCCGACCTGGCCGCTGGCGTCGATCAGGTTGAAGGGCGGGTAGGCGCCTTCGGTGCCGATCTTCAGCTTGTCGGCAGCGACGGCGCTGGTGCCGAAGGCGAGGGTGGCGGCCGCGGCCAGCAGAATCTTTTTGTAGTTCTTCATTGCGCTCTTTGCTCCGTGTTTTAGCGATTGCCGGACATGAATTGTTTACAGCGCGCCGATTGCGGGTTGTCAAATACCTGCTCGGGCGGTCCCTGCTCTTCTACCAGGCCCTGATGAAGGAAAACCACTTCGCTGGAAACGTTCCGGGCGAAGTTCATTTCATGGGTGACCAGCAGCATGGTGCGGCCTTCCTCGGCCAGCGCGCGGATCACGTTAAGCACTTCTTGTACCATCTCGGGGTCGAGCGCCGAGGTGGGTTCGTCGAACAGGATCACCTTCGGCTGCATGGCCAGGGTGCGGGCAATGGCGGCGCGCTGCTGCTGGCCGCCGGACAGTTGGGTCGGATAGACGTGGCGCTTGTCGGCAATGCCGACCTTGGCCAGCAGGGCTTCGGCGATCTCGGTGGCCTCGGCGCGGCTCTGGCCGAGCACGCGACGCGGTGCCTCGATGATGTTGTCGAGCACCGTCATGTGCGGCCAGAGGTTGAAGTTCTGGAAGACGAAGCCGATCTCGCTGCGCATGCGATTGATCTGCTTGTGGTCGGCAGCGACCAGTTCGCCGTTGCGGCTCTGCTTCAGCTTGAGCTCTTCGCCTGCCACCAGGATCTGCCCTTCGTGAGGGTTCTCCAGCAGGTTGATGCAGCGCAGGAAGGTGGATTTGCCGGAGCCGGAGGAACCGAGGATGGAGATCACATCGCCGTCTTGGGCGGTGAGGGAGATGCCCTTGAGCACTTCGAGATCGCCGTAGCGTTTGTGCAGGTTGCGGATTTCAAGCGCTGGCGTGGCTTGGGCCATGGGGGGTCCTCTTATTGTTCGGGGGCACTCTGGCGGTGGGGCGGCCTTCCTGGCGAGGGCCAACCTAACATAGCGCTTTGCCAGGTGAAAGCCGACGGGATGCGCTGGAGCGGCTATGCGGGCGTGGTTGTCGCATCGCTGCAGTTGCTTGTCGCGGTAGCTAAAAAGGCCCGGTGTTCGCCCGGAAATGCCCGAATGGCGCGCGGGTGCCCCATTTTTGTGCTTTTCCTTTTTTGAATCAATTGCTTACTTGTTTCGAGCGGCAATGGCGCCCGGATCGGTCGCGGTGTTTCCGGCCGCCGGCGAGCGGTTGCGCAGCAAGGCGGCAAAAGCGGGGGCGGGCTGGGTGAAGAAATAGTCCTGGCCGGAGTTGCAGTCCAGGGACTTGAGGATCGCCAGATGCCGTTCGGTCTCGCCCCGTCGGCGACAGCCTCCATACCGAGGTTGCGAGCCAGGCCGGGGATGTTCTGTACGATCTGCGGTCCTTCCGGGCCGCCGTCCAGTCAGGCGAAGAAGGAGTGGCGCCTGGATAGATCTTGCGAACTTCGGGGTGGGTGACGGCGTTGACGCTGAGGGCGAAGGAGCGGGTCGAGGTGTGGGGAACGAAGTGGCCAAGGTAGCGGCTGGCCAGGGATGGAATGGTTTCCCGGCCGAGCCCGCGCAGCACCCGGAAGTCCGGCATGCCCAGCGTCCGCGAGGCGACCGGCACCAGGCGGTAGACGTGTTCGTCCGGGTAGCTGCCGAGGGAGGTGTACACCCCGTCGAGGCGAGCGCTGCCCAGCAGTGCGTCCCTGGCATCCGCGCCCTGATGCAGGGTGGCAGTAGCAGGAGTTGTGGAGCGTAAAACAAAAAGCCCCAGCGCATGGCTGGGGCTTTTTGACGGTATTCATGGTGCCCAGGGACGGAATCGAACCGCCGACACGGGGATTTTCAATCCCCTGCTCTACCGACTGAGCTACCTGGGCAACGGGGCGCTATTAAACGGATTTGCCGGAGCCTCGTCAACACCCTTTCGAAAAAATTTTAGTTATTACGGGCGCTTACGCGCTCGGGGGGACATAACCCTCGGCCTGGGCGTAGTCCTCGCCCGAGAAGAACTTGTCCATTTCGCCCTGGAGGAACTTGCGGTCCTCGGCGTTCATCATGTTCAGGCGACGCTCGTTGATCAGCATGGTCTGGTGGGCCTGCCACTCGTCCCAGGCCTTCTTCGAGATGTTGTTGAAGATGTCCTCGCCCTTGGCGCCCGGGTACGGCGGACGCTCCAGGCCCGGCAGTTCCTCTTTGTACTTGCGGCACATCACGGTGCGGGTCATCGCGGTTCTCCTGCGTTCAATACGTCGGCCGCGCGCTTGAGCAGTTTCTTCACCGGGGCGGCGAGGCCCAGGCGCGGCGGGGTGGCGAGGTTATACCAGAGCCAGTCGCCCTCGGCCACGACGGGGGCGCTGCCTTGCACTTCGACCAGCCAGGGTTCGATGGCCAGCTGGAAATGGCTGAAGGTGTGGGTCAGTCCCGGCAGTTCGCGGCGCTCGCCGAGGCTCAGCGCATGCTGGTTGGCCAGGGGGGCGAGGGCGTCGATATCGTCCAGCTCCGGCAGGCTCCAGAGTCCGCCCCAGAGGCCGCTGGAGGGGCGACGATAGAGCAGGATGGCGCCATCGCGGCTGGCCAGCAGCGGCATCAGGGTACGCTTCTGTGGCAGGGCCTTGCGCGGTTTCGGCGTGGGGTAGGCGGTTTCCCGGCCGAGCAGGTGGGCGCGGCAACCGCTCTGCAGCGGGCAGAGCAGGCAGCTCGGCTTGCTGCGGGTGCAGAGGGTGGCGCCGAGGTCCATCATCGCCTGGGTGTAGTGATTCACCCGTGCCTGGGGGGTGAAGCGTTCTGCCACCTCCCAGAGCTGCCGGGCCACCTTCGGCTCGCCGGGATAGCCGTCCTGGGCGACGTAGCGGGCCAATACGCGCTTGACGTTGCCATCGAGGATTGGCGCGCGCAGGCCCATGGACAGGCTGGCGATGGCGCCGGCGGTGGAGCGGCCGATGCCGGGCAGCTCCGCGAGTTTCTCCACGTCGCGGGGGAACTCGCCGCCGTACTCGGTCACGACCTGCTTCGCGGTCTTCTGCAGGTTGCGCGCACGGGTGTAGTAGCCCAGGCCGGTCCAGAGGTGCAGCACTTCGTCTTCCGGCGCCGCGGCCAGTGCCTGGACCGTGGGCAGGGCCTCCATGAAGCGGTCGAAGTAGCCCAGCACGGTGCTGACCTGGGTCTGCTGCAGCATGATCTCGGACACCCACACGCGGTAAGGCGTGATGCCCTGTTGCCAGGGCAGGTCCTTGCGGCCGTGGCGGTCGTACCAGTCGAGGATGGCGCTGGAGAATTGCTCGGCGGTCATCGCTGGAACAGCCCCTTGAGCGCGTCTTTCAGTTCCGGGCTGACCTTGTCGCCCAGCTTCTCTTCGAGTTTCTCGGTGAGTTTCTCGCCCGCCAGCTTGCCGGCGATCTTGCCCATGCCGTCCTTGTCCAAGCGGCAGGCCTTGGCGCCCAGCTCCAGCGGGCCACGGCAGCGCAGCGGCCATTCGATGCCGACGTAGCGTTCATTGACCTGGCAGGCTGGGTCGGGCATCGCGCTCTTGTCGCCTTCGATGACCACGCCCAGGCGGTAGTCGAGGCCGAGCACGCGCAGGTCCACTGCGCCGTCGCCCTTGACGCGGAGGCCGGGGATGCTGGCGCGCAGGTCCTGGTTGCTGGCCACGCCGTTGTTGAAGGCGAGGGTGCCCTTGAGTTCGCGGAAGGGGGTCTCATTGCCCTCGCGGGTGCTGGTCAGCACCTTGCGGTTCAGGGTGGCGATGCCCTGGCAGAGCTGCTGCTCGAGGTTGGCGTCGAGCAGGGCGCCGTCATTCAGGGCGAAGCTGGCAGTGCCGTTGAGACCGTCGATCCAGGCCTTCTGGCTGTTGCCGCTGCTGCTGATGTCGGCGCTCAGGTCCAGCAGGCCGCGCACGGGCGGTTTCTGCTCCTGGGCCTGAAGGAGTTTTTCCACCGGCACGTTGTTGATGCGCTTTTTCCCCTTGAGCAGCGGCACCGCCGGACGCGCGTCGATCTGTGCGCTGGCCTGGAAGCTGCCGCCGAACAGGCCGCCACGCAGATCCTCCAGGGTCAGCAGGCCGCCCTTGCCGTTGGCCTTGAGGCTGACGTTTTCCAAGGGCAGCTTGTCGACGGTGAACTGGCCGAGGTTCAAGGTGGCTTCCAGGTCGACCTTGCGCAGTTGATCCACTGGCAGTACCGGGGCTTCGCTCCAGGCGGCCTGGGTCGGCGCGCTGGGCAGCGGCGTCGTGCCTTGGGCCGCGCTGGCCACGGTGGTCTTCACTTCGGCCTGGCGCGCGGTCTGGGCTTCTTGCTTGGCTTTGGACTTGGGTGGCAGGTAGCGGTCGAGGTCGAGCTTGTCGCCCTTGAGCTGGACGCGCACGGCCTGCTTGGCAAAGTTGGCCACGGCCAGGCGGCCGCTGAAGCTGCTGTCGTCCAGCTTCAGGTTCAGGCCTTCGAGGGCAAGGCTGTTGGCGCTGCCGTTCAGTTTGGTGACCAGCTCGAATTTCCGCAGCGTCGAGGTGTCGCTCATGGCGGGCAGTTCTACGCCGATGCCGGTAAGGAATTCCCGCAGGTCGAGGGGGGCGATGGACAGGCCACCTTCCAGGCGTGCTTTCTTGTCCAGGTCATGCACCTTCAGCTCGCCAAGGGCGCGCAACTGGTTGCCGGACAGTTTGAGGCTATTCCATTCGGCGACCTGGGCGGCCAGGTCGGCCAGTAGTTGGCCCTGGGCATTGAAGCTGAGGGTCTTGCCCTTGAACGGCTCACCCGAAGCCTCGCCGCTGAGCTTGAGGTCTTCCAGCTGGTAGCGCTTGAGGGCGCGCTCGAAGCGCAGGTTGGTGGTCAGCTCGGTCTTGGCGCGCAGCACCGGCTGGTTGGTGCCGAAAAAGGCGCTGAGCTTGACCGGGATGCTGGCGCCTTCGCGGATGGCGCCGGTGGTCAGCTCGATGCCCTCGGCGTTGAATTGCTTGCCCGACTTGGCATCGCTGTAGTTCACGCGCGCGTTGCGCACGGTGAGGCTGTCGATGTCCAGCTTGACCGGGCGCGGGGGCTCTTCGGCCGCGGCGGCCGGTTTGTCCGCGCTGGTTGCGGACGGGGTGGCCGGTGCGCCGGCCTGGGCGGTTTCCGGGGCTTTCGCCGGGCGGCCGATGTCTTCCCAGTTGCCACGGCCCTTCTGGTCGCGCTGCAGGTCGAGGTCGAGGCCTTCGACGCGGATGTCGCTCATCTGCACTTCACGGCGCAGCAGCGGCAGTACGCGTACCGAGAGGCCGATCATGTCGAGGTTGGCGAAGGGCTGTTCCGGCGTCGCGGCGCTGGCCAGGGTGGCCTGGTGCAGTTCAAGGCCGAGCCAGGGGAACAGGCTCCAGCCGATATCGCCGCTGAGGGTCAGCTCCAGGTTGGCCTTGTCCCGCGCCAGTTGCTGGATTTCGTCCTTGTAGTCGTTCGGGTCGAACAGGTGGGTCAGGGCGAAGCCCGCCGCCACGATGATCAGCAACAGCCCGAGGAAGATGAGGCCCAGGATTTTGCCGAAGGCTTTCATTGGCCAGTCCTTGTGGTGGATCGCGTGAATTTGAGGTGCCGAGTATAGCGCCGGGCCTTCAGCGATGGCTTGTGGCGGCGCAGGGCTCGGCGCCCAGGTCAGGGACGTTGGATAGTGATTCGCGCTGTCGGTTCAGCGCGGCCGCGCAGGTGGGCTCAGAGACTGTCCAGCGGCAGGTGCAGGCGCGCGGCCAGGGCCTGGCTTTCCAGGTGATCCGCTGGCGCGGCCAGGTGCAGCGGCTTGGCGACTTCGCCGGCCAGCCGCGCCACTTCCTCCACCAGTCGGCGGCCGACGCCGCGATGGCGGGTCACCTTGCGCACGCACAGGTGGGACAGTCGCCAGTGCTGTTCGCCCCGTGACACCAGGGCCGCGCCCAGCAGGCGGTCGTTGAAGCGACCGGCCACCAGCATTCCCTCGGCGAGTCCGTGCCGGACCAGGTCCGCGGCATCGGCGTAAGGCGCCAGCAGCCACTCCGGGGCGTCGGCATAGATCTTCGCCAGGTCGGCACGATCCTGCTCGGACGGGCTGTTCACGATCTCGACTATCACGGGCATGGCGGCTCCTGGAGGGCATGGCGGGCGCGGCCCGGCAGTGTAAACCCCGCCGACCGCCGTCGGTAGCCGCGCCAAGGCCCCGATGCCTATAATGGCGCTCTTTTTCGTGAGCCTTTTGTGGAGCTGGTGATGGCCGAACGCACGGCATCCGTCGAACGCAATACCCTGGAAACCCAGATCAAGGTCTCGATCAACCTGGATGGCACCGGCAAGGCGCGCTTCGATATCGGCGTGCCTTTCCTCGAGCACATGCTCGACCAGATCGCCCGTCACGGCCTGATCGACCTGGACATCGAGTGCAAGGGCGATCTGCATATCGACGACCACCATACCGTGGAAGACGTCGGTATCACCCTCGGCCAGGCCTTCACCCAGGCGATCGGCGACAAGAAAGGCATCGTTCGCTACGGCCACTCCTACGTGCCGCTGGATGAGGCCCTGTCCCGCGTGGTCATCGACTTCTCCGGTCGTCCCGGCCTGCAGATGCACGTGCCCTTCACCCGCGCCGTGGTCGGCGGCTTCGACGTCGACCTGTTCCAGGAGTTCTTCCAGGGCTTCGTCAACCACGCCCTGGTCACCCTGCACATCGACAACCTGCGCGGTCACAACACCCACCACCAGATCGAGACGGTCTTCAAGGCCTTCGGCCGCGCCCTGCGCATGGCCGTCGAGCGCGATCCGCGCATGGCCGGGCAGATGCCCTCTACCAAGGGCGTGCTCTGATGCAGACGGTTGCAGTCATCGATTACGGCATGGGCAACCTGCACTCGGTTGCCAAGGCCCTGGAACACGTCGGTGCCGGCCGCGTGCTGGTCACCAGTGAGGCCAGCGTAATCCGCGAAGCCGACCGTGTGGTCTTCCCCGGCGTCGGCGCGATCCGCGATTGCATGGGCGAGATCCGCCGCCTGGGCTTCGACAGCCTGGTGCGGGAGGTCAGCAAGGATCGTCCCTTCCTCGGTATCTGCGTCGGCATGCAGGCGCTGCTGGAACACAGCGAGGAGAACGACGGCGTCGACTGCATCGGCCTGTTTCCCGGTGAGGTCCGCTTCTTCGGCAAGGGCCTGGTGGAAGACGGCGAGCACCTGAAGGTGCCGCACATGGGCTGGAACGAGGTGGAGCAGAGCATTGCCCACCCGCTCTGGCACAGCATTCCCGACCGCGCGCGTTTCTACTTCGTGCACAGCTATTACATCGAGGCCGGCAATCCCAAGCAGGTGGTCGGCCGCGGCCACTATGGCAAGGACTTCGCCGCCGCGCTGGCCGACGGCCCGCGCTTCGCCGTGCAGTTCCACCCGGAAAAGAGCCACACCCACGGCCTGCAGTTGCTGCAGAACTTCGCCGCCTGGGATGGCCGCTGGTAAGCCATGAGCCGCGCGAAAAAGGTTCCCGGCCTGCAACTCGACGCCGCCCAGGTCGATGGCGCGGTACTTGCGATCAAGCGGTTCATGGCTGATCGCTTCGAGCTGGAGCTGGGTTCCTTCGAGGCCGAGGAAGTGCTCGACTTCTTCGCCCGCGAGTTCGCACCGCATTTCTACAACAAGGCGATCTCCGATGTGCAGGCGCACCTGAAAGACAGGTTCGAAAGCATCGAGAGCGACTTGTGGGCGCTCGAGAAAGACTGAGCGCCAAGCCGATTCCACTGACTTCGAACAGGTTGAACCGATGCTGATTATCCCCGCTATCGATCTGAAGGACGGCGCCTGCGTGCGCCTGCGCCAGGGCCGCATGGAAGACTCCACCGTGTTCTCCGACGACCCGGTGAGCATGGCCGCCAAGTGGGTGGAAGGTGGCTGCCGCCGCCTGCACCTGGTGGACCTGAACGGCGCCTTCGAAGGCAAGCCGGTGAACGGCGAGGTGGTCACCGCCATCGCCAGGCGCTACCCGAACCTGCCGATCCAGATCGGCGGCGGCATCCGTTCCCTGGAAACCATCGAGCATTACGTCAAGGCCGGTGTCAGCTACGTGATCATCGGCACCAAGGCGGTGAAGGAGCCGGAATTCGTCACCGAGGCGTGCAAGGCTTTCCCAGGCAAGGTGATCGTCGGCCTGGACGCGAAGGACGGCTTCGTCGCCACCGACGGCTGGGCCGAAGTGAGTTCGGTACAGGCCGTCGATCTGGCCCGTCGCTTCGAGGCCGACGGCGTTTCCGCCATCGTCTACACCGACATCGCCAAGGACGGGATGATGCAGGGCTGCAACGTCGAGGCCACTGCCGCCCTGGCGGCCGCCAGCCGCATCCCGGTGATCGCCTCCGGCGGCATCCACAATCTGGGCGATATCGAGAAGCTGCTGGCCGCCAAGGCCCCCGGCATCATTGGCGCCATCACCGGTCGCGCCATCTACGAAGGCACCCTGGACGTCGCCGAAGCCCAGGCCTTCTGCGACAGCTACAAAGGCTGAACGTAGGGTGGGTTGGCCGCATAACGGCGTAACCCACCGATGGAGTCATCCAACGAGAACACCGATATGGCATTGGCAAAACGCATCATTCCCTGCCTCGACGTGGACAACGGCCGCGTGGTGAAGGGCGTCAAGTTCGAGAACATCCGCGACGCCGGCGACCCGGTGGAAATCGCCCGCCGCTACGATGAGCAGGGCGCCGACGAGATCACCTTCCTCGACATCACGGCCAGCGTCGATGGCCGCGACACCACCCTGCACACTGTCGAGCGCATGGCCAGCCAGGTGTTCATCCCGCTGACCGTGGGCGGCGGCGTGCGCACCGTGCAGGACATCCGCAACCTGCTCAATGCTGGTGCCGACAAGGTGTCGATCAACACCGCCGCGGTCTTCACCCCGGAGTTCGTCGGCGAAGCCGCCTCGCGCTTCGGTTCCCAGTGCATCGTGGTCGCCATCGACGCCAAGAAGGTGTCGGCCCCCGGGGAAACACCGCGCTGGGAAATTTTCACCCATGGCGGGCGCAAACCCACCGGCCTCGATGCCGTCGCCTGGGCGAAGAAGATGGAAGACCTGGGGGCCGGAGAGATCCTGCTCACCAGCATGGACCAGGACGGCGTGAAGAGCGGTTATGACCTGGGCGTCACCCGCGCCATCAGCGAAACCGTCGGCATTCCGGTGATCGCCTCCGGCGGCGTCGGCAATCTTGAGCACCTGGCCGCCGGCATTCTCGAAGGCAAGGCCGACGCTGTACTGGCGGCGAGTATCTTCCACTTCGGCGAATACACCGTTCCCGAAGCCAAGGCCTACCTGGCCAGCCGCGGCATCCTGGTGCGCTGAGCACGATTCTTGCCTTACATTCGCCCAGGCTGCTCCCGTGACGGAGTTCGCAGCCTGGGCTGCTGATGCTCCAACCCGGTACGCACGGGGTTAAGCTCAGCGCATTTTCTCTCTCTCCTGGAAGGTAATCGCCTATGTCGAAACGCCTGCTGCTGGCGCTGGCCGGTACCCTGATGGTGCTCGCTGGTGCGGCTCGTGCCGAAGTGGATGAGAACTACAGCGTCGTACTCCTGACGGAAAACTTCCCGCCCTACAACATGTCGATCAACGGGAAGAACTTCGCCCAGGAAGACAACATCGACGGTATCGCCGTCGACATCGTGCGCGAGATGTTCAAGCGCGCCGGGGTCAAGTACAGCCTGACCCTGCGCTTCCCCTGGGACCGCATCTACAAGCTGGCGCTGGAAAAGCCGGGCTACGGTGTATTCGTCACCGCGCGGCTGCCCGAGCGCGAGCAGTCCTTCAAATGGGTCGGCCCGATCGGACCGGATGACTGGATCATGCTGGCCCGCGCCGACAGCCAGGTCGCCCTGGCCAGTCTGGAGGACGCGCGCCAATACAAGGTGGGTGCCTACAAGGGTGATGCCATCGCCGAATACCTGGCGCAGCAGAAGCTCGAACCCATCACCGCCCTGCGCGACCAGGAAAACGCCAGGAAACTGGAGAAGGGCCAGATCGACCTTTGGGCCACCGGCGACCCCGCCGGCCGCTACCTGGCCAAGCAGGAGGGCGTGAGCGGGTTGAAGACCGTACTGCGTTTCAACCAGGCCGAGCTGTTCCTGGCGCTGAACAAGGAGGTCCCGAACGAAGTCGTGCACAAGTTGCAGACCGCGCTGGACCAGATGCGCGCCGAGGGCTTCGTCGACGAGATCCTCAACAGCTACCTGTAGAAAACACGAACGACCGGCCATGAGCCGGTCGTTTGCCATTGCCATGGAAGGCAGGACGAGTGTCCGTGGGTGGGGAGCCCACGCAAGGAAGTCGCTTAGCCACAACCACAAATCCAAGCGAGCGGTATGACCATGCAGAAGCTGATCCAACGCGCCCTGACCCTGGGCCTGATGTTCCTCGCCTTCACGGCGCGCGCCGAAGTGTCGGCGGACTACAAGGTGGTGTTGCTCACCGAGAACTTTCCGCCCTTCAACATGGCGGTGGATGACAAGAACTTCGCCCGCGACGACGGCATCGACGGCATCAGCGCCGATATCGTCCGCGAGATGTTCAAGCGTGCCGGCATCGGCTACAGCCTGACCTTGCGTTTCCCCTGGGACCGTCTCTACCGCCTGACCCTCGACAAGCCCAACTACGCGCTGTTCTCCACCACCTTCACTCCTGAGCGCCAGCCCCTGTTCAAGTGGGTGGGCCCGATCGCCAAGACCGAGTGGGTGCTGCTCGCCGCACCGGGCAACAACCTCAGCATCAAGGACCTGAAGAGCGCGTCCCAGTACCGCATCGGCGCGTACAAGAACGACGCCGTGAGCCAGCACCTGGAAAGCCAGGGCATGGCGCCGCAGAACGCCTTGCGTGACCAGGAGAACGTGAAGAAGCTGCTCAAGGGCCAGATCGACCTCTGGGCCACCACCGATCCGGTGGGGCGCTACCTGGCCAAGCAGGAAGGCGTGACCGGCCTGCAGACCGTACTGCGCTTCAACAGCGCCGAGCTCTACCTGGCCTTCAACAAGGACACCCCGGACGACGTCATCGAGCGCCTGCAGAAGGCCCTGGACCAGATGCGCAGCGAGGGTTTCGTCGACGAGATCACCCAGAACTACCTCTGACGGCAAGACCCCTCTGAGCCGCTTTTCTTGTGGGGGCGAATTCATTCGCTAAGCAGTCCGCAGGACTGCTCGGCAGGGTCGGGGACCGCTTCGCGATCCTTAGCGAATGAATTCGCCCCCACACAGAAGCAGCCCCATGCCTCTGTCCTTCAGCGGTAGATCCCTGCCTTGCCATGGGCCGCCATGGCGCGGTTGCCGCGCAGGGCGATCAGCATTTCCACGTCGATCAGCTCGAAGCCCTGTGCCTTCAGGCGCGGCAGCTCGCGTTCGAGCAGCTCCAGGGTAGCCGGGTGCGGGTGGCCGATCATCAACGCCGAGCCCTGCTTGCGCGCCAGTGCCAGGGCGGCCTGGAACTGCGCCGCCACTGCGGCCGGGCTCTGGTCGTCATCGAGGAAAATGTCCCGCGAGAGGCTGGCCAGGCCGGCTTTCTGCGCCTCGGCGGCGGCCACGGTGGCGGCGCTGGTGCGGCTGTCGATAAAGAACCGGTGCTCCTGCTGCAACCACTGCATCAGCCAGCCCATGGCCGGGCGCTGGGCGGTCATTCGACTGCCCATATGGTTGTTCAGTCCGCGTGCGTGGGGCACCCGGCGCAGCGCGGCGTCCAGGCGCTTTTCCAGTTCGCTGGCGGGTAGTCCCGGGTGCCAGGCATAGGGCCCGGTCGCCGGGTCCATAGGCAGGTGCAGCATCACCGTCTTGCCGGCGGCATGGGCGGCTTCGGCAAGTTCGCGGGAGTGGGGCGCATCGGGCAGGATCGACAGCGCCACCGGGCCGGGGAGGGCGAGGACGCGGCGGTCGCGGAGCGGAGTCTGGCCGAGGTCGTCGATCACCAGGGCCAAATGGGCCGGCGGGGCGGCCCAGGCGCCGGTTGCCGCCGCTCCCAGGAGGAGCGACAGCAGCCAGAGGCCCCACTTCATCCTCAGTGCTCGCGGGTGATGTTCAGACCCTTGAGCAGGTTCAGGGCCTGGCTCAGCTGGAAGTCATCGTCCTGCGGGCGGGGTTCGGCGGCCTTCCTGCTGGTGCTCGGGCGATCGGCGCCGCCGTTGCCATTGCCGAGGTGGCCGGCGAGGTCGGCTTCCTTGAAGGACTCGCTGTCCTGTTCGCGGGTGACCTTGGCGCGCGCTACCTCAATGTCCGGGACTATGCCCTGGGCCTGGATCGAGCGGCCGTTGGGGGTGTAGTAGAGGGCGGTGGTCAGCTTCAGGGCGCGGTCGTTGTTCAGCGGCAGCACGGTCTGCACCGAACCCTTGCCGAAGCTGTCGGTGCCCATCAGCACGCCACGTTTGTGGTCCTGCAGGGCGCCGGCGACGATCTCGGCCGCCGAGGCGCTGCCGCCATTGATCAGCACCACCAGCGGTACGCCTTCGCTGGCATCGGCGGGGTCGGCGGAGAAGCGCAGCTCGGAGTTGGCGATGCGGCCCTTGGTGTAGACGATCAGGCCCTTCCTGAGGAAGTGGTCGGACACCTCCACCGCGGACTGCAGCACGCCGCCGGGGTTGTTGCGCAGGTCGAGCACCAGGCCGCTGAGGCGGCTGCCGTTTTCCTTGCGCAGCTTGCCCAGGGCCTTGCCGACCTCTTCGCCGGTATTGACCTGGAACTGGGTGATGCGCAGGTAGCCGTAGCCCTTCTCCAGCAACTGGCTCTTGACGCTCTTGACCTTGATCGCCGCGCGGGTCAGCTCCACGTCGAAGGGCTGGCCGCCGTCCCGCACCAGGGTCAGGGTGATCCTGCTGCCGGCCTTGCCGCGCATCTTGTCCACCGCTTCCATCAGCGAGATGCCCTTGGTCGGCTGGCCGTCGATCTTCACGATCAGATCGCCAGGCTGGATGCCCGCCTTGGACGCCGGGGTGTCGTCGATGGGCGAGACCACCTTGATGAAGCCGTCCTCGGTGCCCACCTCGATGCCCAGGCCGCCGAACTCGCCGCTGGTGCTTTCCTGCAGCTCCTGGAAGTCTTTCGGCTCAAGGTAGGCCGAGTGAGGATCGAGGTTGCTGAGCATGCCCTTGATGGCGTTCTCCAGCAGGGTCTTGTCGTCCACCGGCTCGACGTAGGCGGACTTGATGCGGTCCAGCACCTCGGCGAAGGTGCGCAGCTCGTCCAGCGGCAGCGGTGCCTTGCCGTTCACCGCCGTGGCGGGGAGGTTTGCCGGCTCCTCGGCGGCCAGCAGCTGGGGGGCGCCGCCGAGCAGCGCCAGAGCCATGGCCAGGGAAGTGAGGCGGGACAGATGCGGCATGCGAACGAACTCCTGCTAGATGAGGTAGCGCCTATCCTTGCGCGCGGCACCACTGTGCCGGGTCGGTCGGTCGGCCCTGCTGGCGAATGGCGAAGTACAGCGCGGGCGTATCCTGCCCGCCGCTATTGCCGACGGTGGCGATGGAGTCGCCGGCGTTCACCACATCGCCGGCACTTTTCAGTAGGCGCTGGTTATGACCGTAGAGGCTCAGGTAGCCGTTGCCATGGTCGAGGATGACCAGAAGCCCGGCGCCGCGCAACCAATCGGCGAACACTACGCGCCCGCCATGCACGGCGCGGACGGTGCTGCCCTCGGCGGCGCCGATCAGTACACCGTCCCATTTGGCGCGGGAATCGCTGCCACGGGCCGAGCCGAAACGCGCCACCAGGCGACCGTCCACCGGCCAGGGCAACTGGCCGCGGGCTTTGGCGAAGGGGCCGCCGAAGTTGCCGCCGGCGCTGGAGACCATGGGGCCGGTGCTGGGCCTGGCCGGGCTGGCGACGGGGTGTTCGCGCAACTGGCGCTGCTGTTCGGCGAGCGCGCGCTTGCGGGCCTCCTCGGCTTCGCGGGCCTCGCGCTCCTGGCGGGCCAGGGTTTCCTCGATGGTCTTGAGCACCTTGGCCAGCTCGGCCTGGTCCTGCTGGCGGCTCTTGAGCTTCTTGTCCCGGTCGCTGAAGTCCCGGTTGAGCTTGGCCAGCGCCTGCTGGCGCTCCTTGCGCGCGATGGCGAGTTGCTCGCGGCGGCCGTCCAGGGCGGCCTTCTGCTCGTTGATCTGGGTCTGCCGGCTGGTGATTTCCTGCTCGACATTGGCCAGTTGGCGCAGGGTCTCGTTGAAGGCGTTGAGCTGCTCCAGGCGGGCCTTGCTGAGGTAGTCGTAGTAGGTGAGGGTGCGGGCGAACTTCTCGGGGTGCTGCTGGTTGAGCAGCAGCTTGACGTATTCCTGCTGGCCGGCCTGGTAGGCGGCGCGGGCCTGGATGCCGATCAGCCGTTGCTGCTCAGCGCGTGCGTCCTGGAGTTTTTTTTTCTCCCCGTCCAGGCGCTCGATCTCGCCTTCGTTCTCCTTGAGTTCCTGCTGCAGTTCCTTGACCTGCTGCTCCAGGCCGCCCATCTCGGTTTCGGTCTTCTTCAGGTCGGCCTGGACGCCGGATTTTTCCTGCTGCAGTTGCTGCAAGAGTTTCTTCAGCTCCGCGACATCCTTGGCGGCCTGGTCCAGCTGCTGCCGGGTTTCGGTGCGCTGGTCGGCCATGACCGGGGTGATCAGGCTGGCGAGGATAACGAGGGCGAGGGTGCGAAACATGGGGCTTGGGGCACCAGGGGGGAGGACTGGCCTAGTATGCCCGTGGTGCGGTGCAAAAAAAACGCCCGGAACCGACGGTTCGGGGCGTTTCCTGATGAGGCGCGCAGATTCTCGCGTGGGGCCGCGCGGGGCGGCCCGAGGCGGTCATTGCAACTCGACGATGGTCTTGCCGGTCATCTCGGTCGGCACCGGCAGGCCCATCAGGGTCAGCAGGGTCGGGGCCACGTCGGCGAGCACGCCGCCTTCGCGGATCTTCGCCGGGCGCTGGCCGATATAGATGAAGGGCACCGGCTCACAGGTGTGGGCGGTATGCGCCTGGCCGGTCATCGCGTCTTCCATCTGCTCGACGTTGCCGTGGTCAGCGGTGATCAGCGCCTCGCCTCCCACCTTGTCCAGGGCGTCGACGATGCGGCCGACGCAGCTGTCCAGGCATTCCACGGCCTTGACCGCGGCCTCGAACACGCCGGTGTGGCCGACCATGTCGCCGTTGGCGTAATTGACCACGATGACGTCGTAACGCTGGTGGAGGATGGCGTCGACGATCCTGTCGGTGACTTCCGGGGCGCTCATCTCCGGCTGCAGGTCATAGGTGGCGACCTTGGGCGAGGGGATCAGGATGCGCTCTTCGCCTTCGAAGGGCTCTTCGCGGCCGCCAGAGAAGAAGAAGGTCACGTGGGCGTACTTCTCGGTCTCGGCAATGCGCAGCTGGGTCTTGCCATTCTTCGCCAGGTATTCGCCCAGCACGTTGTCCAGGGACTCCGGTTTGAAGGCGCTGGGGGCGGGAATGCTGGCGGCGTACTGGGTCAGCATCACGAAACCGGCGAGGTTCGGCTCGCGCTGACGGGCGAACTCCTTGAAGCCCGGCTCGACGAAGGCGCGGGACAACTCGCGGGCGCGGTCGGCGCGGAAGTTCATGAAGATCACGGCGTCGCCGTCCTCGACCTTCACCGGCTCGCCGATGCGGGTGGCCTTGACGAATTCGTCGCTCTCGCCGCGCTCGTAGGCGGCGGCCAGGCCTTCGGCGGCGGTGGCGGCGGAGAACTCGGCCTGGCCTTCGCTGATCAGGTTATAGGCGGCTTCCACGCGGTCCCAGCGATTGTCGCGGTCCATGGCGAAGTAGCGGCCGATCAGGCTGGCGATGCGGCCCTTGCCGAGGCGGGCGAAGGTTTCGTCCATCAGCTTGATGGAAGGCTCGGCGCTCTTCGGCGGGGTATCGCGGCCGTCGAGGAAGGCATGCAGGTAGATTTTCTCGGCGCCGCGCTGGGCGGCCAGCTCGGCCATGGCGACCAGGTGGTCCTGGTGGCTGTGCACGCCGCCGTCGGAGAGCAGGCCCATGAAGTGCACGGCCTTGCCAGCGGCCACGGCCTTGTCCACTGCCGTGGTGATTTCCGGGTTGGCGAAGAAGTCGCCGTCGCGGATCGCCTTGGTCACGCGGGTGAAGTCCTGATACACCACGCGACCGGCACCCAGGTTCATGTGGCCGACCTCGGAGTTGCCCATCTGGCCGTCGGGCAGGCCAACATCCATGCCGCTGCCGGAAATCAGGCCATGGGGCCGGGTGGCGCGCAGGTGGTCGTAGACCGGGGTGTTGGCCGCATGGATGGCGTTGTATTCGGGGCTGTCACTGTGACCGAAACCGTCCAGGATGATCAGGACCAGGGGTTTGGGCATGGCTGTCATAGAGTCCGACTCGTCTGCGGCAAAGGATGGAAAGTATCGGGCAAGGCCCCGGAAAAAAGTCGCGGCATTCTAAGGTCTGGTTCTGTCGGCGTCACCGCCGGACGGGGTTTGGCCGACCTATGGGGCTGTGTATACTGGCCGGCATTTTACCGTCCCGGAAGCCGACGATGCTCGCTAAGCTGATTGAATTTGCCACTAACCACTATGTACTGAGTGGATCGTTCGTGGTGCTGCTGGCCCTGCTGCTGGCCCATGAACTGCGCCGCAGCGGTCGCGCCATTTCCAGCCGCGAGCTGACCAGCCTGGTCAATGGCGGCCAGGCCGTGGTGCTGGATGTGCGCGCCACCAAGGATTATTCCAGCGGCCATATCGTCGACGCCCTGAACATCCCCTACGAGAAGCTGGCCGGCCGCATCACCGAGCTGGAGAAGCACAAGGACAAGGCCATCATCGTGGTCGACGCCATGGGCCAGCACGCGGGCACTGTCTGCCGCGACCTGAAGAAGGCCGGCTTCAACGCCATCAAGCTGTCCGGGGGCATCGGCAGCTGGCGTGGCGACAACCTGCCGCTGGTGAAGTGACATGACCGACGTCGTCATCTATTCGAGCGCCTGGTGCCCTTTCTGCGTCCGCGCCAAGCACCTGCTGGACAGCAAGGGCGTGCGCTATGACGAGATCAGTGTCGATGGCAATCCCGCAGTTCGCGCTGAGATGACCCGCAAGGCCGGGCGCACCTCGGTGCCGCAGATCTGGATCGGCCAGGCCCACGTGGGCGGCTGTGACGACCTGTACGCCCTGGAGCGCGCCGGTAGGCTCGATGCATTGCTCCAGGCCCGCCCACAAACGGAAACGCATTAGTACAAGGCAGAACCATGACCGAACAAGCAAGCAACGGCGCCAACCAGAACCCCCAGTTCTCCCTGCAGCGCATCTACGTCCGCGACCTGTCCTTCGAAGCCCCGAAAAGCCCGGAGATCTTCCGTCAGGAGTGGTCGCCGAGCGTTTCCCTGGACCTGAACACCCGCCAGAAGCAACTGGACGGTGACTTCCACGAAGTGGTGCTGACCCTCTCCGTGACCGTGAAGAACGGCGAGGAAACCGCCTTCATCGCCGAAGTGCAGCAGGCCGGCATCTTCCTGATCAAGGGTCTGGACGCCGCGTCCATGAGCCACACCCTGGGCGCCTTCTGCCCGAACATCCTGTTCCCCTACGCCCGCGAAACCCTGGACAGCCTGGTTGTCCGCGGCTCCTTCCCGGCGCTGATGCTCTCCCCGGTGAACTTCGACGCCCTGTACGCCCAGGAACTGGCGCGCCTGCAGGCTTCCGGCGAAGCCCAGGCCTGAGTTTTTCGGCTGCACGAAAAAGCGCCCTTCAGGGCGCTTTTTTGTTGGGTCGGAATGTGCCCTGTAGGAGTGAATTCATTCGCGAAGCAGGCCGCAGGCCTGCGTGGTCCGAGACCGCTTCGCGGTCAATCGCGAATGAATTCGCTCCCACAAGGGGAATACCGCAACAGTCTCACTCCAGACTGAACCCATGCTGCCGCCAGGCTTCGTACACCGCCACGGCCACGGTGTTGGAGAGGTTCAGGCTGCGGCAGTCGGGGCGCATGGGCAGGCGCAGGCGTTGCTCCGGCGGCAGGCTTTCGCGGATTTCCAGGGGCAGGCCACGGCTTTCCGGGCCGAAGAGGAAGGCGTCGCCTTTCTTGAAGGCGACGTCGTGGAACAGCCGGGAGCCTTTGGTGGTGAAGGCGAACACGCGGGGATGGCCGAGGGACGCGAGGCAGCTTTCCAGGTCGGCGTAGCGTTTGAGCGGCGCATACTCGTGGTAGTCCAGGCCGGCGCGGCGCAGGCGCTTGTCGTCCAGTTCGAAGCCCAGCGGTTCGATCAGGTGAAGGTGGCAGCCGGAATTGGCGCACAGCCTGATAATGTTGCCGGTATTCGGCGGAATTTCCGGTTGAAACAGGATGACGTGAAACATGGCTGGCCCCGGGCCCGATGACGGGCGGCATTCTACTCCCGATGATGATCCGCGACCGAGCTTGTGGCCGCGCTTTTTGTTCTCCCTGGCGCTGCTCGGCCTGCTGGTGGGCATGATGCTTGGCCGCCTGACCGCGCCGGAACCCGTGCACCTGGAACGCATTGAGGTGCGTCAGGACGGCCTGGCGCTCTGGTTCGACCAGGAGCCCGAGGTGCGCCTCGAAGAGCTGGAGGGGGCCTATGCGCTGGTGCTAGGGGCCGAGGGACGGACAGCCAAGGGGCAACTGACCCTGGGCACGGCGCCGGTGAGTTGGCGGCTGTTGCGCTCGACCAGTGGGGACGGGGTGATGCTGCGCTTCGTCGCGGCGCGGCCCTTGCACGGAGAGTGGCACGGCGCCGAGGAAAATGGGCGCTGGCGGCTGGAGGTCAGCCTGCGCACCGAATAAGAGAGGGGAATCCCCGGCCTGCCTGTACCAAGGCCCCCTGAAGGGTGGTCGTCTGCCGTGCGGCGGACGACGCGGTTCTGTGTGGGACTCCTGGGGAGCCCGGCGGCTGAAGGTCAGCGCGCCTGTGGATAAAAAAGGGGATTCCCCGGCCTGCCTGTACCAAGGCCCCCTGAAGGGTGGTCGTCTACCGTGCGGCGGACGACGCGGTTCTGTGTGGGGCTCCTGGGGAGCCCGGGCGGCTGGAGATCAGCGCGCCAGTGGATAAAAGAGGGGATTCCCCGGCCTGCCTGTACCAAGGCCCCCTGAAACCTGCTCGCCTGCGGCGACTCTGTCCTGCATGCGGCCCTCTCGGGGCCGTGACGGCTGGCGATCAGCCTGTCTGTGTAAGAGTGGGGATTCCCTGGCCTGCCTGTACCAGGGGCCCCAAAACCGCTGTTGTCTGGACTATTGCAGAGGGCGTGCCAGTTTCTCCAATCCGCTGCGAGAAACTCTCCTTGTTCGCGCAAGCCCGCGTGGTGCCTGGCTTTCACGGTGAAAAGCGGGCGAGCCGGAGGCGGCAGTCCGTTGTGCTGGGCGATGGCGGGAAAGCACTTTTTTGAGGCGGGAAGGCCGTCCGGGCACCAGGGATGGTCTTTTCCTGGCTGAGCCTGGCGGCAAGGTGGGACCCCGTGCGGACGGGGCCCCGGGGTGGGCTCAAGGGTCAACCGGCGGAAGATAGGCTTCGGTGGACTTGCACCGGCTGAGTCGCTCCACCTTGAACGAGAGGCTTCGCGGCGCGCGTACGGCGATACGTGATCGCCCGCCCTCCATCGGCCCTACGACGATCTCGATGCCGGCGGTGCGCAGCATCTGCACCAGTTCGGCATCGCTGAAACCTTCCATGGCTTTGAGTCTGAGTACATCTCCTTCCTTACGAACCCCCATATGTAACTGCATGGCTGCAATATCCTGTCTCCGGTTTGGGTTCGGAAAGCATCTCGCCACACCGCTCCGGGGTCCATGAGCAGCAGAAAAATCAGAGTTTTCGTACTTGGTGCCCTGGAAGTAGGGAATCGTCGTGATGGACGAAGACTGCAGCCGTGATGGTCGTTTCGTGTCGGGGAGGGGTTGCGGGGCGTGCCGGCGCCCCGCGGGAGGCGTCAGCTCTCGTCGCTGTCGTCGTCGTCGGTGCCGTCCACCTTCATGCCCAGCTCCTTGATCTTGCGGGTCAGGGTGTTGCGGCCCCAGCCCAGCAGCACGGCGGCGTCGCGACGGCGGCCGGCGGTGTGCTTGAGCGCGGTCTCGATCATGATCCGCTCGAAGGCCGGCACGGCGCTGTCGAGCAGGCTGGACTGGCCGCGTGCCAGGGCCTGGTCGGCCCATTGGCGCAAGGCCTGCTCCCAGTTGGTCACCGGCGCGGCGTCCTGGGGCTGTGTGAGCAGTTCCGGCGGCAGGTCGTCGACATGCACCTCGCGACCCGAGGCCATCACGGTGATCCAGCGGCAGGTGTTCTCCAGCTGGCGCACGTTGCCCGGCCAGGGCAAGTGCTTGAGGTAGTCCTCGGTCTCGCTCTTGAGCAGCTTGGGTTCTACCGCCAGTTCCTGCGCGGCACGGGCGAGGAAGTGTCGGGCCAGGGCCGGGATGTCCTCGCGGCGATCGGACAGGCGCGGGATGTGGATGCGGATCACGTTCAGGCGGTGGAACAGGTCCTCGCGGAACTTGCCGGCCTGCACCAGGGTTTCCAGGTTCTGGTGGGTGGCGGCAATGATGCGCACATCCACCTTCACCGGGGTGTGGCCGCCGACCCGGTAGAACTCGCCGTCGGCCAGCACGCGCAGCAGGCGGGTCTGGGTGTCGGCCGGCATGTCGCCGATCTCGTCGAGGAACAGGGTGCCGCCGTCGGCCTGCTCGAAGCGGCCGCGACGCTGGTTGGCGGCGCCGGTGAACGCGCCTTTCTCATGGCCGAACAGCTCGGATTCCATCAGGTCCTTGGGGATCGCCGCCATGTTCAGGGCGATGAAGGGCGACGCGGCGCGCGGGCTGTGGCGGTGCAGGGCGTGGGCCACCAGTTCCTTGCCGGTCCCGGACTCGCCGTTGATCAGCACGGTGATGTTGGAGTGGCTGAGGCGGCCGATGGCGCGGAACACCTCCTGCATGGCCGGTGCCTCGCCGATGATCTCCGGCGTGCGCGCCTGGCTGGCGGGCGCTTCCAGGCCCTGCTGTTCCTGGGCGTGCTGGAAGGCGCGCTTGACCAGGGACACCGCTTCGTCCACGTCGAACGGCTTGGGCAGGTATTCGAAGGCGCCGCCCTGGTAGGAGGCCACCGCGCTGTCCAGGTCGGAGTGGGCGGTCATGATGATCACCGGCAGGCGCGGATGCAGCTCGCGGATCTGCGCCAGCAGGTCGAGGCCGCTGACGCCGGGCATGCGAATGTCGGAAATGATCACGTCGGGCTGCTGCCGGGACAGGCGCCCGAGCAGGCTGTCGGCGCTTTCGAAGCTCTGGGTGTTCATCCCTTCCTGCTGCAGGGCCTTTTCCAGGACCCAACGGATGGAACGGTCGTCGTCGACGATCCAGACGGTTTCACTACGGCTCATGACGAGGAAGCTCCTTGTTCCAGCGGCAGGAAGATCGAGAAGACGGTGTGGCCGGGATGGCTTTCACACTCGATCAGGCCCTGGTGCTGACTGATGATGTTCTGGGCGATGGCCAGCCCCAGCCCGGTACCGTCCGGACGGCCGCTGACCATGGGGTAGAAGATGGTTTCCTGGAGCTCGGCCGGGATGCCCGGACCGTTGTCGATGATTTCCACCTTGGTCACCAGGCGATGCCGGGTATGGCCGATGGTGAACTGGCGCAGCGTGCGCGTGCGCAGGGTGATGCGGCCGAGGCGCAGGTCGCTCTGCGCGGCGAGGGCCTGCATGGCGTTGCGCACGATATTGAGCACGGCCTGGATCATCTGCTCCTTGTCGATGAACAGGTCGGGGATGCTCGGGTCGTAGTCGCGCACCAGATTGATGCCGCCCTGGCTTTCCGCCTCCACCAGGCTGCAGACGCGCTCCAGGACCTCGTGGACGTTGGTCATGGCCAGCGACGGCAGCTTGTTCGAGCCGAGCATGCGGTCCACCAGGTTCCGCAGGCGATCGGCCTCTTCGATGATGACGTTGGTGTAGTCCTTCAGGTGCTCTTCCGGCAGCTCGCGGGAGAGCAGTTGGGCGGCGCCGCGAATGCCGCCCAGGGGGTTCTTGATCTCATGGGCCAGGCCACGCACCAGCAGCTTGGTGGTCTCCTGCTTGGACAGCTGGGCTTCTTCCTTGGTGATCCGCAGCAGGCGGTCGCGGGGATGGACTTCCAGCAGCAGCAGGGTTTCGCCACGGCTGAGCACCGGGGTCACCGCATAGTCCACGGTCAGCGTCTGACCGGACAGCGAAGTGACCATGGCCTCGCGCTTGGTGAAGGGGTGCGCCTGTTCCACCGCCTGGCGCAGGGAGGTCAGGGCCTCGGGCGATTCGGTGAACAGCTCGCTGATGAACTGGCCATGGCTGCGCTGGCCGCTGACGGCGAGAAGCATTTCCGCCGCCGGGTTCATGTATTCCAGCCGCAGCTCGGCGTTGAGCAGGATCACGGCAGTGGTCAGGTTGTCGAGCAGCAGTCGATGCAGGGCGTCGTTGATGGTCATGGCTTCGGCGCTCGTGGCGATGACTGGAAAATGCAAGAAGCAAACCAAAGCCCTGAAAAGACGCGGGAAAACAGGGTTTCTGCTGGTGGAGGCCGCTTTTCAGAGCAGATCGTCCGGCAGCGGACGAACCAAAATGGGGAGAGTATAGAAAGCGGTGCAGGCTGGCGCACCGAGTTGGTGCGCGCCCGCCGGCCTGCCGCGCGGAAGTCCAGGGTGGGATCAGATGAACGGCAGGATGGCGATGTCGTCATCCTCTTCTTCAGGCTTGTCCTTCAGCGGGCATTCCGGGCGCACGCCGTAGTCGTCCTTCTTGCACGGGCGGGCCAGGCGCTTCTGCGACAGCGACATGCGCACGATATGCACCGGTTGGCTGGGAGTGCGCTCCACCATCCGGCCCTGGTTATCGATGATCTCCACCGCCAACTGATGGGTGCCGCGATCCAGGTTCTCCAGTGGGAAAACCGGGCTGCGGCCGGCTTCGCCGACGGGCTTGCCGTCCAGCAGCAGGCGGTAGCTGTGGTTGCCGCGCAGACCCGGCTCGCTCACGGCGCTGACGATCAAATTGCCTTCGCCGTCGCGGATGGTCGCGTCCGGCTCGGGCACCAGGATGCGCAGCACCTGGTAGCCCTGTTCGCGGGGAATCGGCTTGGGGTAGAGCGGCGGCGGCTGGATGTCCTTCGGTGCGTCCATCTCGTTGGAGGGGGCCATTTCCAGGCGCTTGGCGTTGCCCGGCTTGGGACGGTCGGTGAAGACGCGGTTTCCCTCTTCGTCGATGTAGGTGTAGACCTCGGCCAGTACGGGCTGGCCCAGGAGCAGCAGGGTGAGGAGCAGGAATCGGGTCATCGGTCAGTTGCCGGGGCGGGGTGTGGGGGCTGGCGGGCGCAGCGCCGGGCTGCCGGTGTGCACCCGCTGGACGGTGAAGGTCACGGCGGCGCTACTCTGCACCACTCTGGTGCCGGCGAGGACATCCACCGCCAGGCTGTGCTCGCCGCGATCGACGTTCACCAGTTGCAGGCGCGGCACGTTGGCCGGTTGGCCGTAGGGTTGGCCATCCAGGCGCAGGCGCAGGCTATGGCCGGCGTGCAGACGCGGCTCCAGGCGCACGCCGACGCTGAAGGTGCCGTTGTTGGCGCGCAAGGCTTCATCGTCGGGAATGTCGGTCAGCTCCAGCACCTGGTAAGTCGCCTGCTGCGCGGTGCCGGCCGGCGCGCCGACGGGCTGGCTCGGTGGCTGGGCACCGATGGCATTGGTCGGTGGCAGTTCCACCTTCTCGCTGGCCGCGCCTTCCGGAGGCTGGTTGGTGAATACCGTGTTGCCGTCGGCGTCGGTGTACTTGTAGATCTGGGCAGCGGCGGGCAGGGCCAGCGCCAGCAGCAGGACGGCGAGTAGGGAACGCATGGGGGCGAACTCCGTTCGTGCGATGTGGCTAAGCCTTGCACCGGAGGGATTGGCTGGCAAGGGCGGGATGATCCGGGTGTGCTGCCGAGCAACAAAGGGGTTCTGCAGGTCAGGACCGAGCCGGCGTGAACAACGCCTCCCGAACTTGCCCCGACTGCCTGTAGGAGACTGCCCCAGACTGACGGCTTGATCCGCCGGCTTTTGTATGATGCGGCGCTCCGCTTGGTTTCCAGGGATTGACCTACTCGTGCCGACGCTGCCCTTGCTCACGCTCCGCTTCATTGTCCCATTGCTGTTCTGCCTGCTCCTCGGCCTGCTCTGCGCACCCCAGGTCCGGGCAGCCCTGCCCAATCCGCTGGCCGGAAATGCGTCGAGCGGCGAGCCGGTCAGCAATGCCCAGCTCGAACAGTCGCTCAACCAGGTGATCCAGGCCCTGGAAAACGACAAGCAGCGCGCCGAGTTGCTGAAGAGTCTCAAGCAACTGCGCGACGTCACCGGCAAGGGCAAGGAGGAAAACGGCGGCGTCCTGGCGCTGATCGGCGATACCCTCGGCGACCTGGAAAGGCGCTTCCAGGGCAACAACAGCCCGTTGCGACTGTGGGGCAAGCAGTTCCAGCTGGCCCACGCCGAGCTGGAGGAGCGCATGCCGGACTGGCGTGAGCTGCCGGCCGTGTTCTTCGATTTCACCCTGGTCATCCTGATCTGGGCGTGTCTCGCGGCGGCGCTGCTCTGGGCAGGGCGGCGCATGCGCGAGCGCTTCGGCCTGTCGGCGGAGTTGCCGCACAGCCCCAAGACCCGCGACCTGGTGTTGTTCGCCCTGCGCAAGCTGGGGCCCTGGCTGATCGCCTTCCTTATCACCCTCTACCTGTCCGTGGCGCTGCCCAGCTCCCTGAGCAAGACCCTGGCCATGGTCATGGCCTATGTACTGGTCTGCGGCACGCTGTTCTCCGCGCTCTGCGTGATCTGCCTGTCGCTGCTGGGCGGGCCGCACCGCCAGCGGGCCCTGGACATTCTGCGGCGCCAGGCCTTCCGCCCCCTGTGGCTGATCGGCAGCCTGGCGGCCCTCGGCGAGGCGGCCCACGACCCACGGCTGATCGCCGGTCTGGGCGAGCACACGGCGATCTGCCTGAGCACCCTGGCCAATGGCGCTGCCGCAGTGTTCACGGCCCTGTTCGTGCTGCGTTTCCGCCGGCCCATTGCCCACCTGATCCGCAACCGGCCGCTGGAACAGCGTCTCAGGCAACGCAGCCTGCACGACCTGGTGCAACTGGTCGGCTCCCTCTGGTACGTGCCGGTGCTGTTGCTGGTGGGCACCTCCCTGTTCGCCACTTTCGTCGCCGCCGGCGACAGCAATTCAGCCCTGCGCCGGGCGCTGCTCTCGGCGGTGCTGGCGGTGGTGGCCTTGACCGCGATCGGCCTGATCCGCCGCCGCTCCGCCCGGGTCGGCGAGAGCGTCCGTCGCAGTGCGCCCTACCTCGAGAAGTTGCAGAGCTTCGGCTTCACCCTGGTGCACCTGTTCCTGGTGCTGTTGTTCGTCGAGGTGGGGCTGCGGGTCTGGGGCATGTCGCTGATCCGCTACGCCGAGGGCGATGGCGAGCAGATCAGCATGAAGCTGGTCAGCTTCGGCACCACCCTGCTGGCGGCCTGGCTGGTGTGGATCCTCACCGACACGGCGGTGCAGCACAGCCTCGGCGTCACTGGCCGCAACCGCGCCAATGCCCGCGCCCTGACCATGCTGCCGCTGATCCGCAACGTGCTGTTCGTGACCATCGCGGTGATCGCCCTGATCGTCGCCCTGGCCAATATGGGCGTGAACGTCACGCCGCTGCTGGCTGGCGCCGGCGTGATCGGCCTGGCCATCGGTTTCGGCGCGCAATCCCTGGTGGCGGACCTGATTACCGGCCTGTTCATCATCATCGAGGACTCGCTGTCCATCGACGACTACGTGGACGTCGGCGGCCACCTGGGCACCGTGGAAGGGCTGACCATCCGCACCGTGCGCCTGCGCGACCTGGACGGCGTGGTGCACACCATCCCCTTCAGCGAAATCAAAAGCATCAAGAACTACTCGCGGCAGTTCGGCTACGCCATGTTCCGCTGGCCGGTGCCGGCGAGCATGCCGATAGACGATGCCCTGAAGCTGGTCCAGGACGTGGCCAAGGAGTTGCGCAGCGATCCGTCGGTCTACCGCAGCCTGTGGTCTGCGCTGGAGATGCAGGGCGTGGAAGGCTTCGACAATGGCCAGGCGATCCTGCGCTTTCGCTTCAAGACCGCGCCCATCAAACAGTGGGAAGTGCAGCGGGCATTCAACCTGCGCCTGCGCCGCCGTCTCGACCAGGCGGGCCTGGAACTGGCGATGCCGAGGCTGAACGTGCAGTTGAGCCGGGCACGCCGGGCCGTCGAGGAGCCCGCACCCGAACAGGGCGTGCCGGTGGATGGGGGGATCTAGCGAGGTCATTCCGCTCCCACAACGCTGATCCATCCGCCCAATGAGCGGACAATAAAAAAGGCCTCCCGAGGGAGGCCTTAATGTTGACGCTATTTATAGGTATTCGTGGATCAGACGCTGTAGTACAGGTCGTATTCCAGCGGGTGCACGAAGGTGCGCACCTTGATTTCTTCTTCGCTCTTCAGCTCGATGTAGGCATCGATGAAGTCGTCGCTGAACACGCCGCCCTTGGTCAGGAACGCGCGGCCCTTGTCCAGTTCTTCCAGCGCCTCTTTCAGGCTGCCGCACACCTGCGGGATTTCCTTGGCCTCTTCCGGCGGCAGGTCATACAGGTTCTTGTCGGCGGCATCGCCGGGGTGGATCTTGTTCTGGATACCGTCCAGACCGGCCATCAGCAGGGCAGCGAAGGCCAGGTAGGGGTTGGCGGCCGGGTCCGGGAAGCGCGCTTCGATACGGCGGGCTTTCGGGCTGTTCACGTACGGGATACGGATGGAGGCGGAGCGGTTGCGGGCCGAGTAGGCCAGCATCACCGGGGCTTCGAAGCCGGGCACCAGACGCTTGTAGGAGTTGGTGGACGGGTTGGTGAAGCCGTTCAGGGCCTTGCCGTGCTTGATGATGCCGCCGATGAAGTACAGGGCGGTATCGGACAGGCCGGCATAGCCTTCGCCGGCGAAGGTGTTCTTGCCGTCCTTGGAGATGGACATGTGAACGTGCATGCCCGAGCCGTTGTCGCCGTACAGGGGCTTCGGCATGAAGGTCACGGTCTTGCCGTAGGCGTCGGCCACGTTGTGCACGCAGTACTTCAGGGTCTGAACTTCGTCAGCCTTGGCGACCAGGGTGTTGAACTTCACGCCGATCTCGTTCTGGCCGGCGGTCGCCACTTCGTGGTGGTGAACTTCGACCACCAGGCCCATTTCTTCCAGGGCGTTGCACATGGCGGTACGGATTTCGTGGTCGTGGTCGACCGGCGGTACCGGGAAGTAGCCGCCCTTCACGCCCGGACGGTGGCCCTTGTTGCCGCCTTCGACGTCCGCGTCGGTGTTCCAGGAAGCCTGCTCGGAGAAGATCTTGAACATGGAACCGGAGATGTCGGACTTGAACTTCACTTCGTCGAAGATGAAGAACTCCGGCTCCGGGCCGACGAATACGGTGTCACCGATACCGGTGGACTTCAGGTACTCCTCGGCGCGCTTGGCGATGGCGCGCGGGTCGCGGTCGTAGCCTTGCATGGTGCTCGGCTCGATGATGTCGCAGACCAGGATCAGGGTCGGCTCTTCGGTGAAGGGGTCCAGGACGGCGGTGCTGTCGTCCGGCAGCAGGATCATGTCGGAGGCTTCGATGCCTTTCCAGCCGGCGATGGAGGAGCCGTCGAACATCTTGCCGTGCTCGAAGAACTCGTCATCGGCGTCACGGGCCGGCATGGTCACGTGCTGCTGCTTGCCTTTGGTATCGGTGAAGCGCAGATCAATCCACTTCACGTCGTGTTCTTTAATCAGTTGAAGCGACTTCGACATGTTGTCCTCCAGGTGGATGGGGGCAGGAACCTTGCCTCCCAAAAAATTCGGTGTGAAGCCGGGGCGGGATAGTCCGCCAGGGCGACCTGCCTCACAAGGGAGCAAATTGCGTGCCAGTGCCCCGGAATGGGCAGAGGCCTTAGAACTCAGGCCTGGCGGGGGCTTGGCTGTGATTGTGCACAGTTTTACGCACCGTTTTCGTGCCTGTCGTGGTGCGCGCGATCCATTTTGGTGCGTGCTGGGCTTTGCTGAATGATTTTGGTCAAAGCTTGAACAATTTCCGCTATAATCCGCGCCCCTCTTTTTCGGCCGCCGTCCTCGCGCTGTTTTTCATGAAACTCATCGTCAAAGTCTTCCCGGAAATCACCATCAAGAGCCGGCCGGTGCGCAAGCATTTCATCCGCCAGCTCTCGAAGAACATCCGCGCAGTCCTCAAGGACCTCGACCCGGAACTCGAGGTGACCGGCGTCTGGGACAACCTGGAAGTCGAAACCCGGCAGACCGAGCCGAAGCTGTTGCGCGAGATGATCGACCGCCTGACCTGCACCCCGGGTATCGCCCACTTCCTCGAAGTGCACGAGTACCCGCTGGGCGACTTCGACGATGTGCTGGAAAAGTGCAAGCTGCACTACGCCGACCAGATCCCCGGCAAGATCTTTGCCGTGCGCTGCAAGCGTGCCGGCAAGCATGCGTTCACCTCCATGGAGCTGGAGCGCCATGTCGGCAGCCGCCTGCGCCAGGAGTGCAACGCCGCCGGCATCTCCCTGAACAACCCGGAAGTGCTGGTGCGCATGGAAGTGCGCGACCAGCGCCTGTTCGTCATCCACCACCAGCACGACGGCATCGGCGGCTATCCGCTGGGCTCCCTGGAGCAGACCCTGGTGCTGATGTCCGGCGGCTTCGACTCCACGGTCGCCGCGTACCAGATGATGCGTCGCGGCCTGATGACCCACTTCTGCTTCTTCAACCTGGGTGGCCGTGCACACGAACTGGGCGTGATGGAAGTCGCCCACTACCTGTGGGAGAAATTCGGCCGTTCCCAGCGCGTGCTGTTCATCAGCGTGCCCTTCGAGGAAGTGGTCGGCGAAATCCTCAGCAAGGTCGACAACAGTCAGATGGGCGTGGTGCTCAAGCGCATGATGCTGCGCGCCTCCACCCAGGTGGCGCGCAAGCTGAACCTGGACGCGCTGGTCACCGGCGAAGCCATCTCCCAGGTTTCCAGCCAGACCCTGCCGAACCTCTCGGTCATCGACTCGGCCACCGACATGCTGGTGCTGCGCCCGCTGATCGCCAGCCACAAGCAGGACATCATCGACACCGCGATGAAGATCGGCACCGCCGAGTTCGCCAAGCACATGCCTGAATACTGCGGCGTGATCTCGGTGAACCCGACCACCCGCGCCAAGCCCGGCCGCATCGAGCATGAGGAAGAGCAGTTCGACATGGCCGTGCTCAAACGCGCCCTGGAGCGCGCGCGGCAAGTGCCCATCGACCGGGTGATCGACGAACTCGGCCAGGACCTCAAGGTCGAGGAAGTGCGCGAAGCCCTGCCGGGCCAGATCGTCCTTGACATCCGCCACCCCGACGCCCAGGAAGACGATCCCCTGGAACTGCCCGGCGTCGAGGTGCAGGCGCTGCCTTTCTACGCGGTCAACAACCGCTTCAAGGACCTGGACGCCAACCGCCAGTACCTCCTGTATTGCGACAAGGGCGTGATGAGTCGCCTGCATGCCCACCACCTGCTCAGCGAGGGGCATGCCAATGTGCGCGTTTATCGCCCGGCCTAAACAGCCCGGGCTGTTCGGCGGGAGCATACGCCACCGCCCTCCCGACCTTCGGGCCGCCTGATTCGCACCACTTTCATCTGCGCCGCATAGACTGCGCGGCACACCGAATCCTCTGATCGAGACGCACAACCGTGATCGAAAAACTCCGCAACATCGCCATCATCGCCCACGTCGACCATGGCAAGACCACCCTGGTGGACAAGCTCCTGAAGCTCTCCGGCACCCTCGACCGCAAAGAAGCGGAATCCGAGCGCGTGATGGACTCCAACGACCAGGAAAAAGAGCGCGGCATCACCATCCTGGCGAAGAACACCGCCATCAAGTGGAACGGCTACAACATCAACATCGTCGACACCCCCGGCCACGCCGACTTCGGTGGCGAGGTGGAGCGCGTGATGTCCATGGTCGACTCCGTGCTGCTGGTGGTCGACGCCCAGGACGGCCCCATGCCGCAGACTCGCTTCGTGACCCAGAAGGCCTTCAAGGCCGGCCTGCGTCCGATCGTCGTGGTGAACAAGATCGACCGTCCGGGCGCCCGTCCTGACTGGGTCATCGACCAGATCTTCGACCTGTTCGACAACCTCGGCGCCACCGACGAGCAACTGGACTTCCCGATCGTCTACGCCAGCGCCCTGAACGGCATCGCCGGCCTCGACCACGAGAAGATGGACGACAACATGGACGCCCTGTTCCAGGCCATCATCGACCACGTACCGGTACCGGACGTCGACGTCGAAGGCCCGTTCCAGATGCAGATTTCCCAGCTGGACTACAACAGCTTCCTCGGCGTGATCGGCATCGGCCGTATCGCCCGTGGCCGCGTCAAGTCCAACACCCAGGTGGTCGCCGTGAGCGACGACGGCACCCGTCGCAACGGCCGTATCCTCAAGATCATGGGCCACTCCGGCCTGCAGCGCGTGGAAGTGGCCGAGGCGGAAGCCGGTGACATCGTCTGCGTCAGCGGCATGGAAGAGCTGTTCATCTCCGATACCCTGTGCGACCCGCAGAACGTCGAAGCCCGTCCACCGCTGACCGTCGACCAGCCCACCGTGAGCATGACCTTCCAGGTCAACGACTCGCCCTTCGCCGGCCGTGAAGGCAAGTTCGTCACCAGCCGCAACATCAAGGACCGCCTGGACAAGGAACTGCTGCACAACGTGGCCCTGCGCGTCGAAGCCGGTGATTCCGCCGAGAAATTCAAGGTTTCCGGCCGTGGCGAACTGCACCTCTCCGTACTGATCGAAACCATGCGCCGCGAAGGCTTCGAGCTGGCCGTGGGCCGCCCGGAAGTGGTGATCATCGAGAAGGACGGCGAGAAGCAGGAGCCCTACGAGAACGTCACCATCGACATCGAAGAGCAGCACCAGGGCCCGGTGATGGAGCAGATGGGTCTGCGCAAGGGCGACATGACCAACATGATCCCTGACGGCAAGGGCCGTATCCGTCTGGAATACGTGATCCCGGCGCGTGGCCTGATCGGCTTCCGTAACGCCTTCCTGACCATGACCTCGGGCACCGGCATCCTCACCTCCACCTTCGACCACTACGGTCCGGTGAAGGCCGGCGATGTCGCCCACCGCCAGAACGGCGTACTGGTCTCCATGGCCACCGGCACCGCGCTGACCTACTCCCTGGAAACCCTGCAGGACCGCGGCAAGCTGTTCCTGTCCCCGGGCGACGAAGTCTACGAAGGCCAGCTGGCCGGCATCCACAGCCGCGACAACGACCTGGTGATCAACCCCACCAAGGCCAAGAAGCTCGACAACATGCGCGCGTCCGGCAAGGACGAAACCATCCAGCTGACCCCGGCGCTGAAGTTCACCCTCGAACAGGCCCTGGAATTCATCGACGAAGACGAGCTGGTGGAAGTGACGCCGAAGTCCATCCGCCTGCGCAAGAAGCTGCTGAACGAGAACGACCGCAAGCGCTACGAGCGCAGCAAGGTCTGATCCTCGCGCAGTAACTGAAAAGCCCCCGCCGGAGCGATCCGGCGGGGGCTTTTTCTTGGGCGATGCCAAGGCGCCACCTTGATTGATACAGGTATTTCTCGGTGAAGATTAAGGAGCCTCCTACATACCTCCCCAGCGGCCTTTTGGTCTCATTCGTCCCCCAATTTCGATCCGGGACGATTGCAAAGGACTGCCGCGTTGAACTCTGCTCCGATTATTCCCTTTCTCTTGGCGTTGATCGCCAGTGCTTCGGCGTTTTGCCAGGAAGTGTCCCCCGGTGACCGCGACCTGATCCGCGACCGCCAGGAGCGGCTGCTGCAGGAACAGCAGAAACGCCTCGAAGAGCTCCAGCAACTGCCCGGCAAGCCCACCGAGACCGCGCCGGTAGCGCCGCAAGGCGAGGGCCACTGTTTCGAAATCCGCCGCATCGAGGTCGAAGGCGCCAGCCTCCTCCCGGCCAGCCAGCGCGACGCACTGCTCGCCCCCTATGTCGGCCGCTGCCTCGGCGTCCCCCAGCTCAACGAACTGCTCAAGCTCATCACCGACCACTACCTCGACCGTGGTTACGTCACCACCCGCGCCTACCTGCCGCAACAGGACCTCTCCACCGGCACGTTGCGAATCATCGTCATCGAAGGCCGCCTGGAGGGCCTCGACAGCTCCGAACTGGCCAGCGACCGCGAACTGGCCATGGCCTTCCCCGGCCGCACCGGCGAAGTGCTCGACCTGCGCGAGCTGGAACAACTGGTGGACCAGTTGAACCGCCTGCCTTCGCGCCAGGCGCAGCTGGAACTGGTGCCCGGCGAACAGGCGGGCGGCAGCCGGGTGCAGCTCAAGGGGCAGCGCAGCAAGCCCTGGCGCGCCTCGGCCACGCGCAACAACGACGGCGACATCAGCACCGGCGAGCAACAGATGGGCCTGGGCCTGGATTGGGACAGTCCCTTCGGCCTGGCCGACCAGCTCAGCCTGCGCGCCAACAATGATGCGGTCACCGACCGGTGGCGCCACTCCGACAACCAGAGCCTCTACTACAGCCTGCCTTGGGGCTGGTGGACCTTCAGCTACAGCTACAGCCAGAGCTACTACCGCACGCGCAACGACAACGCCGGCTTCGACTTCGCCCTGGACGGCGACAGCAAGACCCACCTGCTGCGCGCCGAACGCGTCCTGCACCGCGACAGCGTCAGCAAGACCGCCTTCAACTTCGGCCTCAGCCACCTGCGCACCCGCAACTACATCGACAACGCCCTGGTGGACGTCTCCAGCACCCGCCTCAGTGAAGGCCAACTGGGCTTCAACCATGGCCGACGCATCGGCTCGGCCTTCGTCAACCTGGATGCCGGTCTGCAGCGCGGCAGCGGTGCCCTCGACGCCCAGGCCGACGGCGATCCCCACGGCAGCGAGCCGGTGGCCCGCTACACCAAGTACAGCCTCACCCTCAGCTACCTGCAGCCCTTCCAGATCGGGGAAGAGCGCTTCAGCTTCGACAGCCTCGCCTACGGTCAGCGCAGCGAAGACGTCCTCTTCAGCCCGCAACGCATCAGCCTGGGCGGCCTCAGCTCGGTGCGCGGCTTCAAGGACCAGTCCCTGTCCGGCGACAGCGGTGGCTACTGGCGCAACCAATTGCGCTGGCGCCGGGCGATCACCTGGGAGGCGTTGCGCCCGTGGCTGCAGGAGTACGGCGCGGCGCTGGCCTACGACCTCGGCGTGATCCACGGCAATCGGCACAACCCGGAGGCGCGAGGCCGCATGAGCGGCAACGCCCTCGAACTGAACCTGCGCGGGCAGTACCTGGCCGCCTCGGTGACCTTCGCCCGCTCGCTGGAGCGGCCGGACCTGATCGAGCAGCGCGAGAGCCCGGTCTACTTCCGCGTCGACGCCTTCTTCTGAAGACGGCGCTTTCGACCCGGCACATCCGACAACCCGCCCCGCGCCCGGCCACTGCCCGGCGGGGCACCGAATGAGTGTCACGGTCCCGACGACCGACGAGTGAGTGAAAACATGGACGTTCGCAGCCCCCTCAACCAATGCATCGCCCTGGCCCTGGCCGGCATCCTCTTCCTCAACCCGATCGTCGCCGCCGCCGCCGAGCTGGCGCTGGACCCGGCGTCCGCCGGCAACACCCAACTGGGCCAGGCCGGCAACGGCGTGCCGGTGGTGAACATCGCCACCCCCAACGGCAGCGGGCTGTCGCACAACCAGTTCCGCGACTACAACGTCGGCCCCCAGGGCCTGATCCTCAACAACGTCACCGACAAGACCCAGGCCACCCAACTGGGCGGCCTGATTATCGGCAACCCCAACCTCCAGGGCCGCGCCGCCAGCACCATCCTCAACGAAGTCACTGGCGGCAACCGCAGCCAGCTCAACGGCTACACCGAGGTCGCCGGCCAGTCGGCGCGGGTGATCGTCGCCAACCCCCATGGCATTACCTGCAACGGCTGCGGCTTCATCAACACCCCGCGCGCCACCCTGACCACCGGCAAGCCGGTCGTCGAAGGCGGCCAACTGCAGCGCTTCCAGGTGGACGGCGGCGACATCGCCCTCGAAGGCACCGGCCTCAACGCCAGCAATGTCGACCAGTTCGACCTGATCACCCGCAGCGCCAAGCTCAACGCCGAGCTTCACGCGCAGAAGCTGAACATTGTCGTCGGGCGCAACGACGTGCAGGCCGACAACCTGGCCGCCACCCCGCGCGCCGACGACGGCAGCGCCCGGCCGGCGCTGGCCATCGACAGCTCCGCGCTGGGCGGCATGTACGCCGGCGCCATCCGCCTGGTGGGCACCGAGGCCGGGGTGGGCGTGAAGCTGGCCGGCAACCTGGCCGCCAGTGGCGGCGACATCCAGATCGACGCCAACGGCAAGCTGACCCTGGCGCAGACGGCGGCCCGTGGTGAGTTGCGGGTCAACGCCCACAGCGCCGAACTGACTGGCCCGGCTTACGCCGGCGGCAGCGCGACGCTCAACACCCAGGGCAACCTGGACAACCGCCAGAGCCTCGCCGCGCGCAACGGGATTCGCCTCTCCAGTGGCGGACAGTTGAGCAACCAGGGCGTGATCGAGGCCGGGGTCAACCCGGACAACAGCCGCAATGGCTCCGGCGATCTGCAGGTCACGGCGAAGGACCTGCGCAACAGCGGCAGCCTGGTGGCCAGTCGCAACCTCGATGCCAAGGCCAGCCAGACCCTGGACAATCAGGGCGGTACCCTCAGCGCCCAGGGCAACGCCCAGGTCAGCGCCGGCACGCTGGATAACCGCCAGGGCCGGGTCCTGGCCAAGGGCGAACTGGAATTGAATGCCGACCACCTGGACAACCGCCAGGCTGGATTGCTCACCAGTGCCGGCGCACTGCAGGCCAATGTCGGCCACCTGGACAACCAGGGTGGCGAGGTCTCCAGCCAGACCATCGCAAACCTGCAGGCCAACAGCGTGGATAACCGTGCCGGCAAGGTGATCGGCGAGCAGCGCCTGCAACTGACCGCCAGCGCCTCCCTGGATAACGACGCCGGCCTGCTGGGCAGCCACGGAGACCTGCAACTGGACGCCGGCACGCTGCACAACCGCGGCGGCGAAATCGCCAGCGGCGGTGCCGCCCGGATTCGCGCCACCAGCCTGGACAACCGCCAGGGTGGCCTGGTGGGCAGTACCAAAGCGCTGACTCTCGATGTCGGCGCCCTGGACAACCGCGCTGGCGAAGTCTCCAGCCAGGAGGCCCTCCAGCTTTCCGGCGAACAGCTCGACAACAGCGACACTGGCCGCCTGCTCGCCGGCACCCGCCTGGAACTGGCAGTGGCGCAAGTGATCAACCGCAGCCAGGGCCTGATTGCCGGCAAGACCACCCTCGACCTCAACGGCACGCGCCTGGACAACCGCGGCGGCCGCCTGCTCAGCCAGCAGGCCATGCACATCACCCTCGGCGAGGCGCTGAGCAACCAGCAGGGCCTCATCGGCAGCGAAGGACCGCTGGTAATCAGCGTGGACCGCCTGGACAACCGTGCGGGCAGCCTGTCCAGCGCCGGTGCCCTGGCCCTGGTCAGCCGGGGCACGTTGGACAACGATGGCGGCCACGTGCTGACGGACGGCAGCCTGACGCTGGCCAGCGCCAGCCTGAGCAATCGCCAGGGCGTGCTCTCCGCCAAGGGCAAGACCCAGCTCACCACGGGCCGCCTCGACAACAGCCAGGGGCAACTGACCAGCGCCGATGCGCTGAACCTGTCCGCTGGCGAACTCATCAACAACGCCGGTCGCATCGGCAGCGACCGGGCGCTCACCGCCAGCGCCGCTCGCCTGGAACAGCAGGGCGGCCAGCTGTTCAGCAACACCGACCTCAGCCTCGACCTCCAGGGCGGTGACCTCGATAACCGCCAGGGCCTGATCAACGCCCCCGGCCAGTTGCTGCTGAAGAACCTCGGCGGGGTGAACAACCAGGGCGGCGAGCTCTCCAGCCAGCGGGCCTTCACCCTGGCCGCCCGCAGCCTGGACAACGCCAGCGGCAAGTTGCTCAGCGCCCAGGCCCTGACCCTGCGCATCGACCAGGCGCTGGCCAACCTCAAGGGCCTGATCGCCGGTGCGCAACTCGACGTTCGTGCGGCCAGTCTGGCCAACGGCGGCGGCACCCTGACCAGCCGTGGCGACACCCGCGTCGAAGTCGCAGGCCTGCTCGTCAACGACCAGCAGGGCCTGATCAACGCGGCACAGACGCTCTCGCTGAACGCCGGCGCCCTCGACAACCGCAGCGGCAGCCTGCTCGCCGGCACAGCCCTCGACCTCCGTGCCCAGAGCATCGACAACCGCGACAACGGTCTGATCAACAGCCGGGGCGGCCTTGACCTGCAGGCTTCCTCGCTCGACTCCAGCGCGGGGGGCGAAGTCTCCGCCCAGGGTGCGCTGGGCCTGGTCATCGACCGGCTGATCCAGCGCCAGGGTCGCCTGATCGGTGCGGCCGGCCTCAGCCTCGACCTCAACGGTGGCGACCTCGACAACCAGGGCGGCCTGATCGTCGCCCAAGGACCGCTGAGCGTATCGCGCTTGCGCGATCTGGCTAACCAGCGCGGCGAAATCAGCAGCAGCCAGGGCTTCAGCCTGGTCCTGCGCAACCTCGACAACACCGGCGGCCAACTGATCAGCAGCGGTCAGCTCGACCTGACGGGAGCCGTCCTGGGCAACCAGGGCGGCCTGCTCTCCGGCTGGCAGGGTCTGTCCGTCAGTGGCCAGAGCCTCGACAACCGCAATCTCGGCACCCTGTCCAGCCGTGACGGCAATTTGTCCGTCAACCTCGGCGGCGCCCTGCAGAACAGCGGCGAGGGCGCATTGGCCAGCAAGGGGCGCCTGGACGTCAGGGTCGCCAGCCTGGACAACAGCGGCCAGGGCGTCGTTTCCAGTGGTGGTGACCAGCACCTCGACGTCACCACGACCTTGAACAACAGCGCGGGCGGGCAGATCGACAGCGGCGCGAAGTTGAACCTGAAGGCTGCCAGCCTGAATAACGCCGCCGGCACCGTGCAGGCGCAGCAGGCGCTCACCCTGGACAGCGCCAGCCTGGACAACCGAGCCGGCAGTATCGCCGGCAATGCCGCGCTCAGCCTCAACCTGCTTGGCACCTTCGCCAACGCCAATGGCAAGCTCGCCAGCGTCGGTCCGCTGCTGCTGCAGGGCGCCACCCAGATCGACAACCAGGGCGGGCAGATCGCCAGCCAGGGCCCGCTCACCCTGCTCATCGGCAGCCTGGACAACCGCAATCGCGGCACCGTCGCCGCCAACGGTGCGCTGCTGCTGAGCGCCAGCGGTGCCGTGCAGAACGACAACGACGGCCTGATCTACAGCCGCGACGCGGACATCGCCATCCAGTCCGCCAGCCTCGACAACAACCTGGGCTCCATCCAGGCCAAGGGCGACCTGACCATCGCCACTGGCGCCTTCGCCAACCTGGGTGGGCGCACCCTCAGCCAGGCGGGCAGCCTGGCTATCAGCGCCAGTAACCTGGACAACCGTGGCGGCACCCTCGCCAGCCTGCAGGGGTGGGTGAAAGCCCGCCTTGGCGGCTGGCTCGACAACGGCATCCAGGCCGGCAACGGCGGGGTGATCCAGGGGCATTCGCTGGACCTGACGGCTGCATCCGTGAGCAACCAGGGCGGTCACCTCTCGGCCCTGGCCGGCGACGCCCTGCTGAGTGTCGCCAGCCTGGACAACCGCCAGGGCGCGCTCTTCGCCAAACAACGGCTCCAGCTCACCGGCGGCAGCCTGAGCAACGCCGGGCAGATCGCCGCCGGGCGTGTGGACTTCAGCCTGGCGGGTGCCCTGAACAACCGCTCCGGGATCATCGAAAGCGATACCACCCTGATCCTGGCCGCCGCCTCGCTGGACAACCAGGGCGGCCAGCTGCGCGCCCTGGACAGTGTCGGCCGCAGTCAACTGACGGTGAGTGGCCTGCTGGACAACCGCAGCGGCACACTGGAAATCGCCAACACTGACTTTGGCCTGGCGACGGGCCGCATGCTGAACAGCGGCGGCCAGCTGTTACACGTCGGCAGCGGCCACTTCGACGTCGCCCTGGCCAGCGTCGCCAACGCCGGCGGCAGCTTCGTCACCCGCGGCGACTGGACCCTGAGCGGCGACAGCTGGACCAACAATGCGGTCATCCAGGCCGACCGCCTGACGCTGAACGTCGGCCAGTTGCAGCAGACCGCCGACGGCCAACTGCTGGCCAGCGGCGTGTTCACCGGCACCGGTGGCAACTGGACCAACGATGGCCTGATCGCCAGCGACGGCGTGCTCAACCTCAGCCTCGGTGGCACCTACAGCGGCAGTGGGCGAGTGACCAGCCTGGGCGACCTCGGCCTGAGCGCCGCCCAACTGAACCTGCCCACGGCCGGTCGCATCACCGGTGGCGGCGCGACCAGCGTCTGGGTGAGCGGCTTGCTCAGCAACCGCGGGGTGATGACCTCGGCCAGCGGCCTGACCGTCAACGCCGGCGCGCTGCAGAACTACGGCACCCTGGGCAGCGCGCAACAACTGCGCCTGGTGACGCCGAACCTGCTCAACCAGAACGGCCTGATCTTCAGCGGCGGCGACATGGCGCTGCGAGTGGCCAGCCTGAGCAACCGGTATGCCGACATCTATAGCCTGGGCACGCTGGAGATCGCCGCCGACGATGTGGGCACGCGCAGCGCCGTACTGGAAAACCTCTCCGCCACCCTGGAAAGCCAGGGCGACATGTCCCTCAAGGTGGCGCAGCTCACCAACCGCAAGGACGTATTCGTGGCGGGCATGGAGCGTCAGTCCGGGCGCATCACCATCACGGCCACCGACAACTGCAAGGGCAAGCACTGCTGGGCGCTCTACAACGTCCGCGAAACCTACCAGGTCGCGGTGACCGAAGACTCCGCCAGCGCCAACCTGATTGCCGGGGGCCACCTGGTGTTCCAGGGCGACAGCTTCATCAACCAGTACAGCCTGGTCGCCGCGGGCGGAGACATCAGCGTCTCCGCCAATAGCTTCAGCAACCTCGGTGCTGCCGGCGGCTACGAGCGCTACCGGCACTATGAGATCTACACCCGGAGCGATGCTGCCTACTGGGGCTTCGTCCAGAACCAGGGGCTCTACAACCGCTACAACGACCCGGACTCGGCCGACTACGATCCCGGCCGGATGTCCGCCGACAGCATCCTCATCGGCGTCAAGCAGAGCGAGAGCACCCTGTCGACCGCTGGCACCGTGGTAGCCCCGGCCATCATCCAGGCCGGCGGCAAGATCGATATCCGTGCGACGCAAGACATTGACAACGGCCTCGTGCGGCCGGCGGCGCCGTGGGCGCCGGGGAGCAACCGGGTGCAGGACACCGGCACCGGCGCCAACAGCCTCTCCACCCCGGCCAGTCTCAACGGCCAACTTCCGCCCGATCTCGCCCAGCAGCAGGTCAATCCCCTGGTCCTGCCGGGCTTCAGCCTGCCCAGCGGGTCGACCGGCCTGTTCCGTCTCAGCGACACCCAGGGTAGCGCAGCCCAGGTGGACCAGGCCGCGCAAGGCCCACAGAACTGGGCCCTGGGCGCGGCCAGCATCGGCCTGGCCCAGCGTGAGCAGGTCCTGGTCGATGCCCAAGGGCGCCCACTCCCGCTCGACGGCGAGCCCCAGAACGTCGGCGCGCAGAGCGTTGCCCGCGTCCAGGGCCTGCCAGCCAATCAGGGCCCGCCCAAGCCCCACAAATACCTGATCGAAACCAACCCGGAGCTCACCAGCCTCAAGCAATTCCTCAGCTCCGACTACCTGCTCGGCCAGCTCGGCTACGACCCCGACCAGGCACAGAAGCGCCTGGGCGACGGCCTCTATGAGCAGCGCCTGGTGCGCGAGGCCATTGCCGCCCGCACCGGCCAGCGCTTCCTCGACGGCCTGAGCAGCGACGAAGCGATATTCCGCTACCTGATGGACAACGCCATCGCCAGCCAGCAGTCGCTTAACCTCAGCGTCGGCGTGAGCCTGTCGGCGGCCCAGGTGGCGGCGCTGACCCACGACATCGTCTGGCTGGAAGCGCACGAGGTGAACGGCGAGCAGGTGCTGGTGCCGGTGCTCTACCTGGCGCAGGCCGATGGCCGGCTGGCGCCCAACGGTGCGCTGATCCAGGGCAAGGACGTGGCGCTGATCTCTGGTGGCGACCTGACCAACCAGGGCACCCTGCGTGCCAGCGCCAACCTCAGCGCCAGCGCCAGTAATCTCGTCAACGGTGGCCTGATGGAGGCCGGCAATCGCCTCGACCTGCTGGCCACCGACAGCATCCGCAATGCCCAGGGCGGGATCATTGCCGGGCGCGACGTCAGCGCCATCGCCCTCACCGGCGACCTCCTCAACGAGCGTTCGGTGACCACCCTGCAGGGCGGCAGCCCGTCGCACGTGTACCGTGACGACGTGGTGAATTCCGCCGCCCGCATCGAAGCGGCCAACAGCCTCAGCCTGTCGGCCGGACGCGACCTGGCCAATATCGGCGGCACGCTGAGTGCCGGCGGCAACGCCCGCCTCAGCGCCGGCCGCGACCTGCTCATCGGCGCGGCCGAGGAACTCGATCACCGTGAAGGGCGGGGCAAGAAATCGCGCTGGAGCGACACCACCGTCACTCAGCACAGTAGTGGCGTCAGGGTGGCCGGCGACCTCAAGGTCGACGCCGGTCGCGACCTGGCGGTCATCGCCAGTCAGGTCGGCGCCGGGGGTGATATCGAGTTGGCGGCGGGGCGTGACCTCGGCATCGCCTCGGCGGCCAACGAAAGCCACTACGAGTCCTACTCCAAACACGGTGGCAAGAAACTCCACATCCAGCAGGAGCAGGTCCGCCAGCAGGGCAGCGCAATCACCGCCGGCGGTGACCTGAGCCTGATCAGCGGCAACGACCTGACCCTCACTGCCAGCCAGTTGAAGGCTGGCAACGCCGCCTACCTCTATGCCGGCAATGACCTCAGCCTGCTGGCCGCTGAGGACAGCGACTACTCGCTGTACGACAAGAAGAAAAAAGGCAGTTTTGGCAGCAAGAAGACCCAGCGCGATGAAGTCACCGATGTACGCCACGTCGGCAGCCGCATCACCACAGGCGGTGACCTCACCCTGGTCAGCGAAGGCGACCAGCGCTACCAGAAGGCCAGGCTGGAGTCCGGCGCCGACCTGACCCTGGCCAGCGGCGGCGAAATCGCCTTCGAAGCGGTGAAGGAGCTGCACCAGGAGAGCCATGAGAAGAGCAAGGGCGACCTGGCCTGGACCTCGGCGAAGGGTAAAGGCACCACCGACGAGACGGTACGCCAGAGCGCACTCATCGCCCAGGGCGAAATCGCCATCCGGGCGGTGGAGGGCCTGAAGGTCGACCTCAAGCACATCGACCGGCAGACGGTGAGCCAGACCATCGACGCCATGGTGCAGGCTGACCCGAACCTGGCCTGGATCAAGCAACTGGAACAGCGCGGGGATGTGGACTGGCGGCAGGTGCAGGAAGTCCACGACAGCTTCAAGTACAGCCATTCGGGACTGGGTGCCGGGGCACAGTTGGCGATTGCCGTCCTTGTGACCTACCTGACCTGGGGGGCGGCCAGCGCGGCCGTCGGTACTGCAGCGAATGCCACCGCCGGGTCAGGCACCGCCATGGCCGCCGCGGGTACCAACGCTGCCGGAGCCAGCGTTGCAGCTGGCTGGGGCAATATTGCCGCGACCAGCGTCATCACCTCCGTGGCCACCAAAGGGGCCACCAGCGCCATCAACAACAAGGGCGACCTGGGCGCGGCGCTGAAGGATACCTTCGACAATGACAGCCTGAAGGGCTACATCGCAGCGGGGGTCAGCGGAGGAATCGGGGGGGCCAACCTGGGGCTTCAGATTGCCGTCAACTCGGCGGTAAAAACGGTACTTCAGGGTGGCAAGTTCAAGGACAACCTGACCCAGGCGGCTATTGACCTGGCGGCCAATGCGCTGAGTGGGGCCATCTACCAGACAGTGGGTGACAGCCTGGTCGGCACCGGCCTGCCGACCAAGGTCGCCGTGCATGCCATCGTCGGTGGCCTGATTGCCGAAGCGGCGGGCGGCGACTTCAGGACCGGTGCTCTGGCAGCCGGTGCCAACGAAGCCCTGATCGACACCTTCGGCAAGGACCTGTTCCCCGGTGAGGCGCATGATCGCGTGTTGGCCATGACCTCGCAGCTGATCGGCATCACGGTGGCAGCGGCGGCGGGCGGGGATGAGAAGGCGCAGGAGAAAGCGGGGTGGGTCGCGCAACAGGCGACCGTGAACAACTACCTCAAGCATGAGGAAGTTGAGCAGATGCTCAGCGAACGTGCTGCCTGCGCGGATGAGGGGTGCCGTCTCGATGTGCAGGAGCGCTGGGCTAAACTGGATGAGCAACGAAACCGCGAGCTCGACTCGCTGTGCCAGCGCGATCTGAAGAAGTGTGTTCAGCTGTCGAACGAGCTGTTGGCCGATGCTCCCAAGATTCAAGCGTTGGCTGAGCAGGTCAAATCCAGCGGGGACGCTGGCGCGGCTGCCGCAATTGGTTGGATCATCCCCGAGAGCAACCAGACCGCACAGAACATCATCACTAACAATGTTGTTGTGGGACGTGATGGTGCGAGTGCCGGGTTCTGGGCGAATGCGGCTCAGCTTATTGCTGGAATGGTGGGCGCTGGTAAGCCAGCTAGTGGTGCAAAAGGAAGCTCCACGATTAGCACTGGTGCTGAAAATGCAGCGAATGCAGCTAAGCTTCGCACCCGGCTAGCTGCTGAGGAAATAGCTGGAGGCCATGCATTCGAAAAGCACGTTCTTATTCAGGGCGAGTTTAAGGGGCTGGGAATCCGGACACGCGAGCAATTTGCTAGCCATATAGAAAATGTAATGACTAATCCATCATCTGTGCGGTATTACAAGGATGGTCGGACAGTTTATCTTCAGGAGAGCACAGGAACTGTTGTGTTCAGGAATCCGAACGGCGGCGAAGGTACGGCTTTCCAACCCAAGAATTGGAAAGAATATACATCCACTCTTCCTACCAAAACCGCTCCATATTGAGGTTTTTATGGACTTGCAAAAAATCTCTGGAGAAGACTTTCTATTGAGTTTGACTTCGCGAGAACTGGAACTGGTTCTTTCATGTCTTCGGGAGTCCTTTGCTCTAATTGGTCGGCAAGAATATCTGTTAAGGACCGGGGTCCCTATGGATGAGGCGTTGACGATAACGATGGAGTTGAAAGCAGTTATGGAACGCGAGGGTTTAGGGCTCTAAGGTGCAAAAGCAACCACACCAGCTAAGCATGCGTCTGGAGTGGAGCTACCTAAAAGCCAATCACAGATGATTGCTAATTTTGAGGCTGCAGGATATCCGTCAAAACCTGTAGTTTCACCAACTAGCGGAAAAGTGGTCGGTACACAATATACGTTGCCGGACGGTTCGCGTGTCCGTGTAATGCAAGCGGATGGCCGTAGCCCCCAGAGAGCTTCGTTTGAAAATGCTAATGGCGGGCCAGTTGATCCGACAACGGGCAAGCCTCCACAGCCACCGAAAGGCCTTTCTAAAGCTGAAAGGAAACAGTGGATTAGAGAAAGAACCCATATTGAGCAGGTTGACTAATGATTGATTTTTTGAAGCTGTTTATTTCCTTTCTGCCTTTTTATATCAAGAGTGTTGAGTGGGATGGAGATGTTTTGATTATCTCTGGAGAGAATTGGAGCTTTACTACCACTAGTGCGTGGAGAGTATCCAAAGATAAAGAGCTACAGTTCGCATGCTGGGATGATGGCGCAGATGTGCGGATAGAAGAGCTGATAGGTCTTTCAGTTGTTAATATGTCATGGATTAGTGATGCTCAGCCAATTGATCCGTCAGTTGTGTTTTCTGATGGTAGAAGGCTGGATGTGTTCTGCTCTTCTTTGTATGAGCCTTGGGTGATAAGTCTTCCGGATAATAATATTTATATCGGAAACTCATAGGTACAAAAGAGCCAACGCGCTTCGTTGATGGTGTTAAGGTCGTTGATCAAAAAACAGGCCAGATTTCCCAAGGGACTGTTGATCTTGGTCCAACCTTGGATCGAATAAAATCAGGCGGTTCTTTCCCCCACCGAAATGATGGATCTATATTCCAGAATCGCGCCGGAGACTTACCGATAAAACCAGCCGGTTACTACACGGAGTACGTGCATCCTACTCCTGGCATTTCAGGTCCAGGGCCTCAGCGGATAGTTGTTGGTAAGGGTGGTGAGATGTATTGCACGGCAGATCACTACAAAACGTTTATTCCGATTAAAAAATGAGGGGCTAAGGGTGTCTCCATTCAAGTATTTTGATGCTCCTCCTTCGTATGATGCTGCGGAGGTCTTCTATGTCCGAATTGATCCGCAGACATCTTTATCGGATGAATTACTAAAGTCATTCTATTATCTACTTTGGTTTCCCGGCTACTTTGGTTTCAATTGGGATGCTTTGTATGACTGCCTGAGGGATCTTAGTTGGATACCATGTTACAAGGTCGTTCTTGTACATGAAGCCTTGCCAAGTTTACCGGTAGAGGAATTGAAAGTTTATCTGGAGATATTGCGAGACTCTGCTCTTGATTGGGGAGGCAGTCAGGAGCATGAATTGGAGGTCTTCTTCCGCATTTCTGACAGGTCAGTGGTGGAGAAAATTTTGAGAAATTAAATAGATGGTGTAAAAGCGACAGGCGAAGCTGCTATACAGGTTCCTGGCCGAGTACAGTCTCGTATAAATATAGCCAGTGGCCGTACGGAAACGACTCCTCTTCGTGATAACGGCAACCCAGTCTCTGCGGGTTTTGACCATGTTGTAGATGGGCACTTCAACAGAGAAATCTCCAACTCGCGCTCCGTGTTTACCATCGCCCCGGATGAGCTAAGGAAACTCCGGAAAAGTGCCGACCGATCTGCTGAAATGACGCCCCGCAGAACTTGAGCCCTGTCGCATGACCCAGATGAGCTTTTCCGATGCCGAGTACGCCGGCAAACGCAAACAGACCCGGCGCGAGCGCTTTCTGGCGGAGATGGAGCAAGTGGTGCCCTGGGCCGGGCTGTTGTCGCTGATCGAGCCGTACTACCCCAAGGCGGGCAATGGCCGTCCGCCATATCCGCTGGAAACCATGCTGCGCATCCACCTGCTGCAAAACTGGTTCGCTCTCAGCGATCCGGCGATGGAGGAAGCGCTGTACGAGATCACCTCGCTGCGTCAGTTCGCCCAGCTGTCGCTGACCCAGGGCAGCATCCCGGAAGACACGACGATCATGAATTTCCGCCACCTGCTGGAGCAGTACGGATTGGCCGCGGGCATCCTGGCGGTGATCAACGACCACCTGGGCGAGCGCGGGTTGTCGCTGCGCCAGGGCACCATCGTCGATGCCACGATCATCCATGCGCCGAGTTCGACCAAGAACCGGGAAGGCAAGCGTGATCCGGAGATGCACCAGACGAAGAAGGGCAACCAGTACTTCTTCGGCATGAAGGCCCATATCGGCGCCGATGCCGAGTCCGGCCTGGTACACAGCGTCGAGGGGACGGCGGCCAACGTGGCCGATGTCACCCAGGTCGACAAGCTGCTGCACGGCGAGGAGAACGTGGTCTGTGCCGACGCGGGCTACACCGGGGTGGAGAAACGTGCCGAGCATGCAGGGCGTGAGGTCATCTGGCAGATCGCCGCCCGGCGCAGCACCTACAAACAGCTGAGCAAACGCAGTGCCCTGTACAAGGCGAGGCGCAAGATCGAGAAGGCAAAAGCGCAGGTGTGGGCCAAGGTCGAGCATCCATTCCGGGTGATCAAACGGCAGTTTGGCTACACCAAAGTGCGCTTCCGGGGCCTGGCCAAGAACACCGCGCAACTGGTCACCTTGTTCGCCCTGTCGAATCTATGGATGGCCCGCCGAGAGTTGCTGGCTGAAACGGGAGAGGTGCGCCTGTAAAACGCAGAAACCCGGTCAAAAGCCGGGTTTCTGGTGAAGCCTGTCGCCGAAGACCGGGCTAAAAAGCGATTCGGTCGCCAATCGACTGCTCGTCGTTGACTTGTTCGGAGTTTCCCTAATGACGTTGCTACTGAGTTCGGGATGGTCAAGGATAATAAGCTTTCAAGAGTTAATGGGCGAGATGTTTATAGGGGGGTGATGGAAAGATATATGCTGTCGATACTCAGCATGGGAGATTTGAAGTGCTTAGCTCGAGAGGAAAGCATATGGGGGAGGTTGATATGGGGCTGGCTCCAATATTGAACAGCGTTGATAAATCGGGGTGGCATGAATTAAAAGTCAGGTGAATATGATGAAGTTGGTGGACTTGGAAAGTGCGGAGCTTAGAAACGGGAATATTTTGAGGCTTCCTGCGCGATGGCCTTATGAAGAGAAGGTGGATTTGATGGTTGTTGACTTGTCAGATGAAGAGACACCTTACGCTTTGGTTGTTTCATCAGGTCATAAGGCCGGTTTGATTTTGATTCGATTGCCTTGTGAGTGCGTGGCTTTAGAAGGTCGCGGGATAAGGAAGAAATGGTTAATTGATAATTGGGCGAAGTGGGTTTATCCCGAATGTGAGGTAGGGGATGTTTGCTTTATTGACAGGTACCAAGTCGTTCTGTCAGTAGGTATTTGAAAGTTGGCTGTAGTGGTCAACCCAGTCCGGACAGTGAGTTAAGTTTTCCTTCGGCCACCGCAGACGGTAGCCCATCGTTGAATTGATGCGGCCTGATCCAGTTGTAAGTGGAAAAGGGGGCAGATTTATTTTCTGTACTCTAATTTCAGGCGGTTTATCTGTCCGCTCAGGTTCCAGATGAGCACAGCGTGCCGGCCTACCCGGCTTAAGCATGAAATCTCCGGTGAATCCGTGATCGTTCTTTATCAATTCAGCTGATTCAACAATCAGAGGCGCCCCGCACGGAGCCTCTGGTTTCCTCCCCACCTCAAGCAATTCCGCAGCTCCGACTACCTGCTCGGCCAGCTCGGCTACGACCCCAATGCGGCACAGAAGCGCCTGGGCGATGGCCTCTATGAGCAGCGCCTGGTGCGCGAGGCCATTGCCGCTCGCACTAGCCAGCGTTTTATCGAAGGCCTGTGCAGCGACGAGGGATGTTCCGCTGGCATTCGGGGCGACCAAGCGGGTCGGGGCCTTTTAGAGGCGGGCTTTGTGTGGCTCGTAGGGTTCCAGCGTTCCACCCGTTCCGATCCCGTTGCCTTTGACGAACTTTTCACACGTTCGCAGCCATATTCCCTGCTTTTCGATCAGGCGACTGGTCAGGGCTCGACGGGAGCGAATGTTCATGAAGTTCGATGCAGCCAAGGCCGAGGCGCGGCCTTTCGATTGGGCCGGCCTGGGCTGGCTTTTTCTCTTCTTCTGGTATTTCTCGGGCGTTACCCAACTGCTGATCCAGGTCACCGGCACCAGCGGTTTCACCGGGTTCCGCCAGGCTTTCCTGCTCAGTGGCCTGTGGCTGATCCCGGTGCTGCTGTTTCCGGCGCGCACCCGCGTCATTGCCGCGGGGCTCGGGGCCTTGCTCTGGCTGGCGTCGCTGCCGGCCTTCGGTTATTTCCTGATCTACGGCCAGGAGTTCTCCCAGAGCGTCATCTTCATCCTGTTCGAGTCGAACGTCGCCGAAGGTTCGGAGTACCTGACCCACTATTTCGCCTGGTGGATGGTGCCGGCCTTCCTTGGCTATGCCGCCGGCGCCGTGCTGCTGTGGACACGTCTGCGCCCGGTGCACCTGCCCCGTGGCAAGGCGATGGTCGTGAGCCTGGCGTTGCTGGCGGCGCTGGTGGGCTATCCGGCGGTCAAGCAGAGTCTGGGCAACATCAGCTTCGCGGCGGCCCGCGACAGTTTCGAGAAGCGCATGGAGCCGGCGGTGCCCTGGCAGCTGCTGGTGGGTTTCCGGCAGTATCGCCAGCAACTGGCGGAGATGGACGACCTGTTGCAGGGCAATGCGCGCATCGCGCCGCTGACCAATTTCAAGGACGCCAACGCCGGCCTGCCGGCGACCCTGGTGCTGGTGATAGGCGAGTCCACCAACCGCCAGCGCATGAGCCTTTATGGCTATCCGCGCGAGACCACGCCGAACCTCGATCGCATCCGTGACCAACTGGATGTCTTCGACAATGTCATCACACCGCGTCCGTACACCATCGAGGCGCTGCAGCAGGTGCTGACCTTCGCCGACGAGCAGAATCCCAATCTTTACCTGACCAAGCCGTCGCTGCTGAACATGATGAAGCAGGCGGGCTACAAGACCTACTGGATCACCAACCAGCAGACCCTGACCAAGCGCAACACCATGCTCACGACCTTCTCCAAGCAGGCGGACGAGCAGTTCTACCTGAACAACAACCGCAACCAGAACGCCCGTCAGTACGATGATGATGTGCTGCCGCCGTTCGAGAAGGTGCTGGCCGACCCGGCACCGCGCAAGTTCATCGTGGTGCATCTGCTGGGCACCCACATGAGCTACCAGTACCGTTACCCGTCGGAGTACGAGCGCTTCACCGACCGCCAGGGCGTACCGGCCAGCGTCACCGACGACCAGTTGCCCACCTACAACAGCTACGACAATGCCGTGCTGTTCAACGACCATGTGGTGTCGAGCCTGATCGGGCGCCTCTCCGGCAGCCGCGCCAATGGCTTCCTGCTTTATCTGTCGGACCACGGCGAGGCGGTGTTCGACCCGGAGCATCCGCAGGTGCTGGGCCGCAACGAGGCGGCCCCCACCGCGCCGATGTACACCATTCCCTTCATGCTCTGGCGCTCGTCGCAATGGCGCGCCGAGCATCCGCAGGCCCTTGGCGGTAGCCTGGACAGGCCCTATAGCAGCTCCAGTTTCATCCACACCTGGGCGGACCTGGCCGGGCTGCGCTTCGACGAATTCGACCCCAGCCGCAGTGTGGTCAACGCCGCCTTCCAGGCGCGCCCGCTGCTGATTGGCGACCCCCACCAGCCGAAGGCGCTGATCGACTTCAGCCTGATCAAGCCCAAGGCCAAGCCGCGCGATCTGGAAGTGGTCAGCGGGGCGCGCGCGAGCGCGAGCAGAAAGGCTCCGCCGGGTTGACCGATGGGGCGTTTTTGTCTGTAGTTCGCCTTCGCCGGACTGCGGCGCCTTCTTTCCCCTTCAAGGACACATCATGGCCGGAGCCAGCCTGCTGACCCTGATCGACGACATCGCCACCCTGCTCGATGACGTTTCGGTAATGACCAAAGTCGCCGCCAAGAAGACGGCGGGCGTGCTCGGCGACGACCTGGCGTTGAATGCCCAGCAGGTCACGGGGGTGCGTGCCGAGCGCGAGCTGCCGGTGGTCTGGGCGGTGGCCAAGGGGTCGCTGCTGAACAAGGCCATCCTGGTGCCGGCGGCGCTGTTGATCAGTGTCTTCATTCCCTGGGCGGTAATCCCGCTGCTGATGCTGGGCGGCGCCTTCCTCTGCTTCGAGGGCTTCGAGAAGCTGGCGCACAAGTGGCTGCACAGCCGCGAGGAGGACACTCGGCACCATGCCGAGTTGGCCGAGGCCGTGGCCGATCCGGCGGTGGATCTGGTGGCGTTGGAGCAGGACAAGATCAAGGGTGCCATCCGCACCGATTTCATTCTCTCCGCCGAGATCATTGTCATTACCCTGGGCACGGTGTCCGCGGCGGCGTTTGGCACACAGGTGGCGGTGCTGGCGGGCATTGCCCTGATCATGACAGTGGGTGTGTATGGGCTGGTGGCCGGCATCGTCAAGCTGGACGACCTCGGTTTCTACCTGGTGCGCCAGGCCGGTTCGGTGGCCCAGGCCATTGGCCGCGCCATTCTTGCCGCCGCGCCCTGGATGATGAAGGGCCTGTCGGTGCTGGGCACCGCCGCAATGTTCCTGGTGGGCGGCAGCATCATCCTCCACGGCATTCCCGCTGCCCATCATCTGCTGGAGCCGCTACTGCACGCGGCGGGCGGCTTCGCCTGGCTGGTGCAGGTGCTCGTCGACGGTCTGGCGGGCATCGTTTCCGGCGCGCTGGTGCTGGCCGGGGTGAGCCTGGTGAAGAAGGTGATTGCCGCCGTCAGGGGGTGACTGATGGTCCACCCTCATCGCAATCCCGTGGGAGCAGATTCGTGCGCAGTTGGAATCGCTCCCACTCAGCGCCTGGGCTAGGCTGAAAGTCCCCACCCTGGGTTTGCCAACATGCTCGACATCCCCCATGAGGACGAGTTCTGGCGGGATGCCAAGCGAGACAAGTCGGACGAGTCCGGGCTCGCCCCTGCCCTGGAGGCGCGGGCCCGCAGCGGCGCGCCGATGCAGGGGTTCTGCCTGAAGCGTTGCAAGTTGGCCGGCCTGGACCTGGTGCACCGGGGCAGCCATACCGGCTACGACCTTTCCGGCAGCGATCTCTACCGTGCCGACCTGCGCGGCGCCCACCTGTTCGCCATCAACCTGCGCGGCGCATCGCTGATGAAGGCCGACCTGCGTGATGCCAACCTGCACTGCGCCGACCTGCGCGACGCCAACTTGCTGGGGGTCAAGCTTGACGGCGCGCGCCTGGACAACGTGCTCTGGGACGAGCGGGTGGTGCAGGAGCGCGAAGCCCGCGAGGCGAAGCGCAACCGCCAGCCGGCGCAGATGATGGACCTGCTGCAGCAGGCCGAGGAGGTGTACCGCAACCTGCGCATCCACCTGGAGAAGGCGGGGCTGTTCGAGGATGCCGGGCGCTTCTTCTACCGCGAGATGATGATGCGTCGCCTGCAGATGCCGCGCTGGTCCGGCCAGCGGTTCTTCTCCTGGCTGGTGGACCTGTTCTGCGGCTATGGCGAGCAACCCTTGCGGGTGGTGCTGTTTTCCCTGGGGTTCGTGTTGCTGTGCGCGCTGTTGTATTTCGTGGTGGGCATCCACCACGGCGAGGTGCGCCTGGCGTTTTCCCTGGACCAGGGCCTGCGCACCAACCTCGAGGAGCTGGGCGCCTGCCTGTACTACAGCGTGGTGACCTTCACCACGCTGGGCTACGGCGACATCGTGCCGCTGGGCCTGTCGCGGCCGCTGGCGGCTTTCGAGGCCTTCGTCGGCAGCTTCACCATTGCGCTGTTCGTGGTGGTGTTCGTGAAGAAGATGACCCGCTAGGGCGTGGCCGCGCTCAGTCCTTCGGCTTGAACGCGCAGTAGCCGGGGCGCGGACCGATGCGCGGGTGGTTGCGGCAGGTTTCCGGGCGCTTGTCGTAGACGGTGCACAGACGGCTCTTGCGGTCGAGGAAGTAGCAGTCGTTGTTGCCCATGCGGGTGAGGGTGAAGATGCCCGACTTCTGGTTGAAACGCTCGACCACGCCGTCCTTCATCAGCCGCTTGGCGATGTTCTTCGGCGGCTCGCCACGCTCGAACTCGGCCACCAGTTCCAGGCGGATCAGGTCGCTCAGACGCACTTCGACCGGCATGGTGCAGCAGCTGGAAGCGCACGCGTGGCACATGGTCTTTTCGTACTTGATCCAGGTGTCCGTCCGGTCGAGGTCGGCACCGACGATCATCATGGTCTTCATGGTCGGCGAGCAGGCTAGGGGAGAGGGGCGGGCATCATAGCGATGTCGGCGAAAAAGTGAACAGTTTCCCGTCGGGCAGTGTGAAATTTCTCTTCGTCTTGCCGCATTTGTGCTGCATTGAGGGTGGGGTATAGGAAATTGCTGTAGCTGTGAGTCGGGCAACAGGCGTCTCTATGGAGTCGCCGGTTCGCCTGTAGCTTCCGGCCAAGGGTGGCTGCGATGGATGCGGCCCAGGTGCTCAATCCTCCGAGAACACGCTGCATGCAATGGATTTTCATGCTGGTTGGCCTGGCCTTCGGCGCCGGGATCGATGAAAGCGTCACCGGTACCCTGCTCGGTGGCTTGATGGGGCTGGGACTGGGGCAGTCCATTCGTCTCCAGGGGCTGGCGCGGGAGAACGCCGAGTTGCGCAAGGCGCTGTCCGGCTTTACCGCCCGTTTCGACAAGGGCACCCAGGCCATCCACGAGCGCCTGCTGAAGCTGGAGCAGGGGTGGGCCGCGCCGCCCGAGGCGGCGCCACAGGCCGAGCGCCCGCCGGAGCCCGCCCTCGACGACGACGCCGAGCTGGTCTGGGAGTTGCCGCCCGAGCTGGCGGAACCGGCCGGTCCCGCCGCCGCCCCGCAGCCCGCCCAGGCTGCCGAAGCCGCGCCGGCTGCCGCCGACGACTGGGGGCGCGAGGCCCGGCCCCGGGCGCCGCGCCAGACACCCCCGCCACCGCGCAAGCCGCGTGAACCCTCGCTGCTGGAGCGGGGGATCGCCGCTGCCCGCGACTGGTTGCTCGGCGGTAACACGGTGCTGCGGATCGGGGTCGTGCTGCTGTTCCTGGGCCTGGCCTTCCTGCTGCGCTATGCCACCGAGGGCATGGTGGTGCCGGTGGAGTTGCGTTACGCGGGGGTGGCGCTGGCCGCCGTCGTCCTGCTCGGTCTCGGCTGGTGGCTGCGCCGGCGCAATCCCAATTACGCCCTGATGCTCCAGGGCGCGGGTATTGCGGTGCTCTACCTGACGGTATTTGCCGCCATGCGCCTGCACCCGCTGCTGGACCCGAAGCTGGCTTTCGGCCTGCTGGTGGCGGTGACGCTGTTCTCGGCGATCCTCGCCGTGGCCCAGGACGCCCTGGGGCTGGCCGCGGCGGCGGCACTGGGCGGTTTCGCCGCGCCCATCCTCACCTCCAGCGGCAGCGGTAACCATGTGGCGCTGTTCAGCTATTTCGCGCTGCTCAACGCCGGCATCTTCGCCATCGCCTGGTTCAAGGCCTGGCGCCTGCTCAACCTGGTTGGTTTCGTCGGCACCTTTGGTATTGGATTCGCCTGGGGCCTGCGTTCCTATCGGCCGGACCTCTTTTCCAGCACCGAGCCTTTCCTGGTGCTGTTCTTCCTGATGTACGTGGGCATCGGCCTGCTCTTCGCCCGGCGCAAGCTGGCCGAGGCGGAGGCGGCGCCGCAGGCGCGCGGCGAGCTACTGCGCTGGTCCGCGTGCCAGGGCGACATGGTGGATGGCACCGTGCTGTTCGGCCCACCGATCATCGGCTTCGGCCTGCAGGTGGCACTGGTGCGCCACATCGAGTTCGGCGCGGCCTTCAGCGCCCTCGCCCTCGGGCTGTTCTACATCCTGCTGGCGCGCGGGCTCGCCGGGCGCACCGCCGGCCGCGCCGTGTTGCTGGTGGAAACCTGCCTGGCCCTGGGGGTGGTGTTCGGCAGCCTGGCCATTCCGCTGGGGCTGGATGCCCGCTGGACGTCCGCCGCCTGGGCGGTGGAGGGCGCCGGTATCTACTGGCTCGGCCTGCGCCAGGGGCGTCCGCTGGCGCGGGCCTTCGCCTTGTTGCTGCAGTTCGGCGCGGCGCTGGCGTTCCTGGGCGGTGTGCGCGAGGGCGGCGAGGCCCTGCTGGACGGCTCGCCCCTGGGCGCGCTGATGCTGGGCGCGGCGCTGTTGTTCGTGTTCTGGCACCTGCACCGTGCGCCGGACGAGGCTGCCACTGATCTGGAACGGCGTCTTGCACCGGGGCTCGCCTGCGCCGGGCTGGCCTTCCTCTACCTGATGGCGCCGCTGATCTTCGCGTCCGAAGGCACGGCCATCGCCTGGGCCCTGGCCGGTCTGGCGACACTTTTCGCCGGACTGCGGCTGGGCTCGCGGGCATTCCTGTTCAGCGCGTTCGCGGTGCAACTGCTCGGTGGCGCGGTGTTCCTGCTCGACCTGGAGGGCTCGGGCCTGGGCAGCGGAGCCGAGCCGGGCTGGCGCGGGCTGATGGTGGCCTCGCTGATCGGCCTGGCGCTGATCGCCGGGATGGTCTTGGCCGCTCGCGACCCGCTGGCGCGCGACGATGCGCGGTTGCTGCGCGGACTGTCGCTGGTGCTGTTGGCGGGGCTGGTGTTCGTCAACCTGGCGGTGCTCTTCGTGCTGCCCTGGCGCACCGCCAGCGCGGTGTGGGCCGGGAGTGGGCTGCTGATCCTCTGGCTCAGCCTGCGCCTGCAGCAGCGAGCCGGCTTCTGGTTCGGGCTGTTCCTGCAAGTGCTGGCGGGCATGAGCTTCCTCGCGGTGAGCCCGCTGCTGTTGGGCGATCTGAGTGACGAGGGCTTGCGGCCCCTGGCCCATGCCGGCTTCTGGACGCCGGCGGTATTGGCCCTGGCGGCATTCGCGGGCGCCTGGCGCCTGCAACGCGCGGCGCGCGACGAGGCCGCCGTGGGCAATCTCAGCCTCGCGCACCTGGCGCAGGTGCTGCTGGTGTGGAGCGCCGCCTGGTGGGCCCTGGCCTGGCTGGCGGAGATCGGTCGCTTCGCACAACCCGGCCTGCAGGTGCCCCTGGCCCTGTTGCTGGCTGCGGCGAGCGTTGCCTTCTGCGTCTGGCTGGCCAGGCGTGAGCAGTGGCGCGCGCTGGCGCTGCTCTGCCTGCTGCCGGCGCCGGCCGGGGTGGCGGCGCTGGCGGTTGCCTGGGAGCCGCAGTATCACCCGGCGGCGGACGCTGGCTGGGCCGGCTGGGGCGCGTTGTTCCTCGTGCACCTCTGGGCCCTGCGCCGGCTGGACGGGTGGTTGCCGAGCGGTGCGCGCAGCGCCGCCCATGTGCTGGGCTGCTGGTTGCTGCTCGGCGTGCTGGCGCTGGAACTGCGCTACCTGCTGATGCTGCTGTCCGAACAGTACAACGCCTGGCGCTGGCTGGGCTGGGCGTTGCTACCGAGCGCCTGGCTGCTGCTGGTGGCGCTGCGCTCGCGCCTGCCCTGGCCGGTGGCGGCCTATCCGCGCGAGTACCGCCTCTGGGCGTCGCTGCCGCTGGCTTTGCTGATGCTCGCCTGGTTCTGGGCCGCCAACGCCTGGAGCGACGGCGGCGCTGAGCCGCTGCCCTTCCTGCCGCTGCTCAATCCGCTGGAGCTGGGCCTGCTGTTCACCCTGCTCGGTGTCTGCCTCTGGCTACGCGAGTGCCTGCCGCGCTTCGGGCTGTCGGCGCTGCCAGGCTGGCTGCCCCAGGCGGTGGCGGGTGTCTCGCTGTTCGCCCTGGCCACCGCCGCCGTGTTCCGCTGTGCCCACCACTGGGGCAGCGTGCCCTACCAGGTGGACGCGCAACTGGACTCCATGCTGGTGCAGGCCGGGCTGTCCATCGTCTGGACCAGCATCGCCCTCGGCCTGATGGTCGGCGGCCACCTGCGGGCCCGCCGCGAGCTCTGGCTGGTGGGCGCGGTGTTGATCGCCCTGGTGGTGGCCAAGCTGTTCTTCGTCGAGCTGGGCAATCGTGGCGGCCTGGAGCGCATCGTGTCGTTCATCGGCGTCGGCGTGCTGTTGCTGGTCGTCGGCTATTTCGCGCCCCTGCCGCCCCGGCGCGCGGAACCTGAACAGGAGCGGATCAACGCATGAACGTCAGTTTTCACCCGTACCGCGTCGGCCTGGCCTTGCTGGCCGGCCTGGGGCTGGTTTGCCAGGCGCCGCTCGCCGCCGAACAGCCGGAGGATTTCACCACCCGTGTCGAGCTGCGCCTGGAGGGCCAGGGCCCCTGGTATCGCCTGGAGCTGCCCATGGCCCTGCATTTCGCCGCGCGCCATGCCGACCTGCGCGACTTGCGGGTGTTCAACGCCGAGGGCGAGACCCTCGCCTACGCCCTGACGCGCAGCGGCGCTCGCGAGCGCCGCGCCCGCCACGAGCAGGCGCTGCGCCGCTTCCCCCTGCACGGGCCGGCCGAGGGGGCGGGGGCCTTGCCCGGCGTGCGGATCGAGCGCAGCACGACCGGCACCGTGGTGCAGGTGGTGCCGGAGGCCCCGGCGACGGCGGGCGAGCACCGGCGTGGCTGGTTGCTGGACGCGAGCGGTGTGCAGGCGCCGCTGGAGAAACTCAGCCTGGATTGGCGCGGCGGAGGCGACGGCTTCCAGCGTTTCACCATCGAGGCCAGCGACGACCTGCAGCATTGGCAGTCCTGGGGGGATGGCCAGGTGGCCAGGCTGTCCTTCGCCGACCAGCGCATCGACCAGCGCGAAGTGGCCTTGCCGGGGCGTTCCGCCCGTTACCTGCGGTTGCTGTGGCGGAGCCCGCGCCAGGCGCCGGAGCTGACCGGTGTGACGGTGGTCAGTGCCAGCCGTGAAAGCCTGCCGGCGGCCATGGCCTGGTCCGCGCCGTTGGAACCGCTCAGCAGCCAGGACGACCAGTACCTCTGGGAGCTGCCCCTGGGCCTGCCCATCGAGCGCCTGCGCATTGCCGTGGCGCGTTCCGGCAGCCTGTTGCCGGTACGGGTGGAGGGACGGCGCGACGGTGCCCCGCAATGGCAGCCGCTGGCCTCCGGACTGCTCTACCGGCTGCCCGAGGAGGGTCGGGAGGTGGCCCGGGAAGAGCTGGAGCTGCCCGGCTGGATGGTGGTCAAGCAATTGCGCCTGACGGTGGACCCGCGTGCCGGCGGTTTCGGCCAGCAGGTGCCGCGCCTGGAAGTCGGCATGCACGCGACCCAGGTGGTGTTCCTTGCCCGTGGCAGACCGCCCTTCACCCTGGCCCTGGACAACCCCGAGGCTGCCCGTGCAGAGCTGCCCCTGGCGACCCTGGTGCCGGGCTACGACAGCACCCGCCTGGAAGCGATGGGACGCGCCGAGGCGCTGGCGATACCGTCGCAGCTCGGCCTCCATCCGGTGCAGCGGCAGGGCGCCGGGCAGGTCGTCTGGAAGCGCGTCGGGCTCTGGGCGGTGCTGCTGTTGGGCGTCGGACTGCTGGGGGGAATGGCCTTCAGCCTGCTGCGTCGGCCGGCGGCCCGTTCCTGATGCAAGGCGCAAAAGCCACACGGCGATAGTGGCTTTTTGATGTATCTTTGTTCCGGTCATTCCACGGGACGCGGCAGGCGGCCCCTCACCAGGTCAGGACGGCCAGTGCCCTACCTTCAGCAGTTCGATCCGGTTGTCGTATTCCAGCCCGCCGTGCGTCCTGAGGTGTGGCGGTGAACGCCTGCCTGGCCAGTGGCTGGAGCCTCGGCGGGCCGGTGGTGCTGACCATCGCCGTGGGGCTGGGGGTGATCCTGATGGCGCGCTGGGTCAGCCGCCAGCGACATTTCCCCGGTCGCGAGAGCTTCATCGTCCTGCATGTCGGCATCTGCTGGTGGCTGGCTGCCGCTGGCCTCGAACTGGCCGCGCAGGGACCGCAATGCAAGGTGTTCTGGGCCAGCATGGCCTGGCCTGGGATCATCGGCGTGCCCACCTTTTGGGCGGTGTTCCTCTGGCAGTACGTCAACAGCATCCGCGAACCCCTGAGCCTGCGCGGCTTCCTGTTGCTCGGCATCGGCCCGTTGCTGGCGTCCGTCATGGCCCTGAGCAACCCCTGGCACCAACTGTTCTACGGCCCCGGCACCCTGCCGGTGGATGCGACGCCGGGCGCGGCGATCCGCTACGACCACGGCCCGCTGTTCAATGCCGTGGCCATCTACGTCTATGTCTTCATGATCTTCTGCCTGACGGTGGTGACCCGCGCTGCCCTCGCCAGCCATGGCCTGCACCGGCGGCATTACCTGGCGTTCGTGCTGGTCACCTGCGTGCCCTGGGGTGCCAACCTCAGCTACGTGGTGTATGGCTGGACCTTGTTTGGCTTCGACCCCACCCCGTTCAGCTTCGCCTTCACCCTGGTGGCCTTCGCCTGCCTGATCCTCGGCGTGCGCCTGTTCGACCTGCTACCGGTGGCCCGCCACCTGCTGCTGGAGGAATTGCCCGACCCGGTGCTGGTGGTCGACCCCAGGCACCGGGTGATCGACGCCAACCCCGCCGCCCTGGCGCTGGCCGGGCAGCCGCCGGCCTGGCAGGGCATGACCCTGGACAACTGGCCGGTGTGCGGTGTGGAGCTGGAGGCCATGCTGGCGGCGGGGGAGCGGGAGATGCTGTTGGTCCCGGTCAGTTCCTCGCGCTTCTTCGAGGTCCGCTCCCGCGATATCGAGCGGGTCACGCGCGGCGGCACCTTCATCCTCGGGCAGATGCTCTACCTGCGCGATATCACCGAACGTCATCGCAGCGAGCTCAAGCTGGCCGAGGCCCTGGCGACCAGCGAAGAGCGCCTGCGCACCATTACCCGCCTGCACGAGCAGTTGCAGGAACAGGCCCTGCGCGACCCGCTCACCGGCCTCTACAACCGCCGTCACCTGGGCGAACTGTTCGCCCGCGAACTGAGCCGCAGCCGACGCGACCGCACGCCGGTGGCCCTGGCGCTGATCGACCTCGACCACTTCAAGCAACTGAACGACCGCCACGGCCATCTGGTCGGCGACGACGTGCTGCGCGCGGTGGCCATCCACCTCACCGGCAAGTTGCGCGGTAGCGATGCGGTGTTCCGCATCGGCGGCGAGGAGTTCCTCCTGCTGCTGCCCGGTGCCACCGGCGATGAAGCCTTCGCCCGTTTGCGGTCGCTCTGCGAGACGCTCGCCAGCCAGCCCTTGTCGACCCGCGAAGGGCCGCTCTCGGTGACCCTTTCCGCCGGCCTCGCGGTGTGGCCCGCCCAGGGGCAGACCCTGGAAGAGCTGATGCAGGTGGCCGACGCCGCGCTGTACGAAGCCAAGCGCAACGGTCGCAACCAGGTGCGTGGCCTGGCGGCATCCGATGCCGGCTGAACCTGTGGCCGGCCGCGGCGTCAGATGTTTGCGCCGCCTGGCGGGGCGGCAGCGACGGCGGTTTCAGCACCTTCCATCCCGCTGTGAGGCATTGCGAATCGAGTCGCGCTAAACTGCGCGCATTTTTCCACCCTCCGGAGCCAATCCATGTCCCGCGTTACCCTGAGTCGCTACCTGATCGAGCAGACCAGAAGCCACAACACCCCTGCCGATCTGCGCTTCCTCATCGAGGTCGTCGCGCGCGCCTGCAAGGAAATCAGCCATGCGGTGTCCAAGGGCGCACTGGGCGGCGTGCTGGGCAGCATGGGCACCGAGAACGTGCAGGGCGAGGTGCAGAAGAAGCTGGACGTGATGTCCAACGAAATCCTGCTGGAAGCCAACGAATGGGGCGGCCACCTGGCGGGCATGGCCTCCGAGGAAATGGACAACGCCTACCAGATTCCCGGCAAGTACCCGAAGGGCGCCTACCTGCTGGTGTTCGACCCGCTGGACGGCTCCTCGAACATCGATGTGAACGTGTCGGTGGGCACCATCTTCTCGGTGCTGCGTTGCCCCGAGCAGTACCTCTCGCAGAACGACAGCCTCAATGAGCAGGCGTTCCTGCAGCCGGGCGTCCAGCAGGTCGCCGCCGGCTACGCCATCTACGGCCCGCAGACCATGCTGATGCTGACCCTGGGCGATGGCGTGAAGGGCTTCACCCTGGACCGCGAGCTGGGCAGCTTCGTGCTCACCCATGACAACATCCGCGTGCCGGAAACCACCGCCGAATTCGCCATCAACATGTCCAACCAGCGCCACTGGGAAGCCCCGGTGAAGCGCTATGTCAGCGAGATGCTGGCCGGCAAGGAAGGCGTCCTGGGCAAGAACTACAACATGCGCTGGATCGCCTCCATGGTGGCCGACGTGCACCGCATCCTCACCCGCGGCGGCATCTTCATGTACCCCTGGGATGCCCGTGAGCCGGAGAAACCCGGCAAGCTGCGCCTGATGTACGAAGCCAACCCGATGTCCTTCATCATCGAGCAGGCCGGCGGCGCCTCCACCGATGGCCGCCAGCGCATCCTCGATATCCAGCCGACCTCCCTGCACCAGCGCGTACCGGTCTTCCTCGGCTCGAAGGAAGAAGTCGCCCGCGTCACCGGTTACCACCAGGAGTAACCCATGCAGCCCTGGCAGCCGTTGCTTGACTGGTGGTTCGGCCCCGAAGCCTCCGCCACCCAGACCGCCGCGGCGCGCCAGGGGCTCTGGTTCGGCAAGAAGGACAGTCAGGACGCCGAGGCGCGCGAGCGCTTCGGTGACCTGGTGGAGCAGGCTCTGGACGGCGGCCTGGCCCATTGGGCCGACCAGCCGGACGGCTGGCTGGCGCTGATCATCCTGCTGGACCAGTTGCCACGCATGCTCTTTCGCAATGACCCGCGCGGGTTTTCCGGCGACGCCCGTGCCCAGGCGCTGGTGGCGCACGGCCTTGCCCGCGGCCTGGAGCGCGATCTCGCGCCGATCCGCCAGGTGTTCGTCTATCTGGTGCTGGAGCACGCCGAGGACCTGGCCAGCCAGGAACGCGCCCTCTACCGCTACCAGCAGTTGCTGGACGGCTGCGACGCCGCCGAGCGCGAGCTGTTCGCCAACTTCTTCGACTTTGCCGAGCGTCATCGGGTGGTGATCGCCCGTTTCGGCCGCTTTCCCCATCGCAACGCCACGCTCGGCCGCACCTCCAGCGCCGAAGAATCCGCGTTCCTGCTGGAACCCGGTTCGCGCTTCTAGGCTCCAATGGGCACTCTCGCGACCGCTGTGCCAAGCTGGTCGCATCCCATCCGCCAAGGAGCGTTTCATGTCCCTGCGTATTCTCGCCCTGTTGTCCTGCTGCCTGGCGCTGGCCGCCTGCAACAAGCTCAACCAGGAAAACTATTCCAAGCTCAAGTCCGGCATGACCAAGGCCGAAGTGGAGATGCTGTTGGGCAGTCCCACCGAGTGCGCCGGTGCAGTGGGGTTCACCAGCTGCACCTGGGGCGATGAAAAGACCTTCGTCAGCGTGCAGTACGCGGGCGACAAGGTGCTGATGTTCTCCGGCAAGGGGCTCAAGTGACATTGACCCCGCCCCCAGGCCCCTCCCTGAAGAGGGGCTGGAGGTGACGGACGCCGCTGGTCAGCGCAAGGCGTCCCGCAACACGTCCGCGAACGCCCTCGCCGTTTCTTCCTCGGCGGCGTGCCGGCCATCTCGCACCACCCAGCTTCCACCCACCATCACGTCGCGCACCTGACGGTCACCGCCGGCGAACAGCCAGCGGTTGAGCAGGGCGTCGCCTTCGGCGGTGGCGAGGTAAGGGTCGTTGCCGTCGAGAACGATCCAGTCGGCACGCTTGCCGGCCGCCAACGCCCCCACCGGCTGGCCCAGTGCCTGGGCGCCGCCGGCCAGCGCGGCGTCGAACAGGGTGCGGCCCACGTGCGGCTGGTCGGCGCGATAGAGGCGGTTGCGGCGTTGGTCGCGCAAGCGCTGGCCGTATTCCAGCCAGCGCAGTTCTTCCACCACGCTCACCGAGACATGGCTGTCGGAACCGATGCCCAGGCGGCCGCCTCGGGCGAGGAAGTCCACCGCCGGGAATATGCCGTCGCCCAGGTTGGCTTCGGTGCTCAGGCACAGTCCGGCCACCGCACCGCTGCCGGCCATCGCGGCCACTTCGTCGGCTTCGGCATGGGTGGCATGGACCAGGCACCAGCGTTCATCCACCGGCGCGTTCTCGTATAGCCACTGCAGCGGGCGGCGTCCGCTCCAGGCGAGGCAGTCGTCCACTTCCTTCTGCTGTTCGGCGATATGGATATGGATGGGGCGGACGCCCCGTTCGGCGTCCAGCACCGTTGCCAGTTGCTCGGGCGTGACCGCGCGCAGGGAGTGGAAGCACAGGCCCAGTTGCTGGTTCGGGCGGCGGGCGATTTCGCCCTGCAGGCGTTCCTGGAGGGCCAGGTAGCTGTCGGTGCTGTGGATGAAGCGGCGTTGCCCGTCGTTGGGGGCCTGGCCGCCGAAGCCGGCGTGGCTGTAGAGCACCGGCAGCAGGGTCAGGCCGATGCCGGCGTCGCGAGCCGCCTGGCTGACCCGCAGGGCAAGTTCGGCTGGGTCGGCGTAGCGGCGGCCGTCGACGTCATGGTGCACGTAGTGGAACTCGGCGACGCTGGTGTAGCCGGCCTTGAGCATCTCGATATAGAGCTGCCGGGCAATGACTTCCACCTGTCGCGGACCGAGCCGGCCCACCAGCCGGTACATCAGGTCGCGCCAGGTCCAGAAGCTGTCCTCGGGATTGCCCGCCACTTCGGCGAGCCCGGCCATCGCGCGCTGGAAGGCGTGGGAATGCAGGTTGGGCATGCCCGCCAGGACCGGACCCCGTAGGCGCTCGGCGCCTTCCGCGCCGGCCTCGGCCTGGACCCGTTCGATCAGGCCGGTGGAGGAAAGGTCGAAGCGGACGTTGCGTGCCCAGCCTTGCGGCAGCAGGGCGCGTTCAGCGAAGAATGCGGACATGGCGAGGCCCCGGGGGAGGGTGGTTTTATTTGTATATACATATACAGACGTTTGCGGGTAACGTAAACTCACGCCAGTCGCGCACTTGTCTGGAATTGTCGAATCCGGTACATGCCGGAAGCGGGCGCCCCCGTTCCGGGCCTTGCCTGTCCAGCCCACGCCGACAAGGAGATACCCGTGTCCAGTTCGCCCTCCGCACCATCCTCGCTGGCCGCCCAGATGGGCGAAACCCCGGCGCCGCTCTACGCCCGCGTCAAGCAGATGATCAGCCAGCAGATCCAGAGCGGCGCCTGGCCGCCGCACTACCGCGTGCCGTCCGAGAGCGAGCTGGTCAGCGAGCTGGGCTTCAGCCGCATGACGATCAACCGCGCCCTGCGCGAGCTGACCGCCGAGGGGCTGCTGGTGCGCATGCAGGGCGTGGGCACCTTTGTCGCCGAGCCCAAGGGCCAGTCGGCGTTGTTCGAGGTGCACAACATCGCCGAGGAGATCGCCCAGCGCGGCCATCGCCACCACTGCGTGGTGGTCAGCCTGGTGGATGAAGTGGCCGGCCCCGAGCGCGCCCTGGCGCTGGACCTGCGCGAAGGCCAGCGGGTCTTCCATTCGCGCATCGTGCATTTCGAGAACGATGTGCCGGTGCAGATCGAGGACCGCTTCGTGAACCCGGCCGTCGCCCCCGATTACCTGAAGCAGGACTTCACCCGCCAGACGCCCTATGCCTACCTCTCCCAGGTGGCGCCGCTGACCGAGGGCGAACACGTGGTCGAGGCCATCCTCGCCGACGCCGAGGAGTGCAAGCTGCTGCAGATCGAGCGCGGCGAGCCCTGCCTGCTGATTCGCCGGCGCACCTGGTCCGGACGCAACACCGTGACCAGCGCGCGCCTGCTCTATCCCGGTTCCCGCTACCGCCTCGAAGGACGTTTCGGTTCATGACCCAATCCCGCCTGCTGCGCGCCGCCGATTACCCCCGCATGCCGTGGAAGAACGGCGCCGGTTCCACCCAGGAAATCGCCCGTGATGCGGGCGACGGTCTCGATGGCTTCGGCTGGCGGCTGTCGATTGCCGATGTCGGCGAATCGGGTGGTTTCTCCGCCTTCAGCGGCTACCAGCGGGTGATCACCGTGTTGGAGGGCGCCGGCATGCGCCTTGAGGTGGATGGCCTGCGTTCACGCGACCTCACCGTTTTGGACGCCTTCGCCTTCGATGGCGGCGGTGCCGTGCACTGCGAGCTGATCGGTGGTCCGATCCGCGACTTCAACCTCATCTATTCGCCCAGGCGCTACAACGCCCGCCTGCAATGGTTGCGGGTGGACGGGGCGTTGAAGCTGTTCAGCGCCGCCCGCAGCCTGTTGTTGTTCGCCGCGGAGGATGGAGTGAGCCTAAGCCATGAGGGCCAGCGGTCCGACGTACTGGGGCGCCATGACTGCCTGCATCTGGAAACGCCTGGAACCCTTGCCGAAGTGACGCTGAGCGGCAACGGCGCGGCCTGCTGCCTGATCGAGCTGTCGCCGCGTTAATAGATCGTTCGGCTCTGCTGTAGGAGCGAATTCATTCGCGAAGCAAGCCGCAGGCTTGTCCTGCAAGCATCCCTGTGGCCGCTTTGCGGCCATTCGCGAATGGATTCGCTCCCACAGATGCATTTCCCCAGCTTCGCGGACAAGCGGGCAGGATAGCGCCACAGGGTCTACACCTAACCCTGTCGCCCGCTACGCCTACCGGAGCCGCCCATGCCCCGCCACAGCGTTCTCGCTGCCATCGTCCTGTCCCTGGCCCTGCCTGCCGTCCAGCAGGCGAATGCCGCCGATTGCCCCTATCCCAAGCCCGTGGTGCTGGCCGGGTTGAACTGGGAAAGCGGCATGTTCACCACCGAGGTGCTGCGCCTGCTGCTGGAGAAGGGTTATGGCTGCAGCACCGATGTGCTGCCCGGTAACACCCTGACCATGGAGAACGCCCTGCGGCAGAACGATATCCAGGTGATCGCCGAGCAGTGGGCCGGGCGCAGCGAGTTGTGGCGCAAGGCCGAGGCGGCCGGCGAGGTGTTCGCCGTGGGCGAGCCGGTGAAGGGCGCTACCGAAGGCTGGTGGGTGCCCGAGTACCTGGTGGAAGGCGCGGATGCGCCGGCTGCCGGACTGCGCTCGGTGAGCGACCTGCCGCGCTTCAAGGCGCTGTTCAAGGACCCGGAATCCCCCGGCAAGGGGCGCTTCTACAACTGCCCCACCGGCTGGACCTGCGAGGGTGTCAACACTCAGAAGCTCAAGGCCTATGGCCTGGACGACAGCTATGTGAATTTCCGCACCGGCACTGGCCCGGCGCTGGATGCGGCGATCAACTCGGCGATCCGCCGACGCCAGCCGATTCTCTTCTACTACTGGTCGCCGACGCCGCTGATGGGGCGCTACAAGCTGGTGCAGCTTGAAGAGCCGCCCTTCGATCAGAAGGCCTGGGAAACCCTGATCGACCCCGGCAATCCCAAGCCCATCGGCACCCGCTCGCTGCCGGCGAAGATCGCCATCGGCGTTTCCCGCGACCTTCGCGATCAGGCGCCAGCGCTGGTGCGGGTCTTCGAGAGGATGGAAATCCCCCTGCCGCTGTTCAACGGCATCCTTGCGCGCATGGCCGAGGAGCGCACCGAGGCCGGCCCCATGGCCGATACCTTCTTCCGCCAGCACCGGGATATCTGGTCGCAGTGGGTGCCGGCCGAAGTGGCCCAGCGCATCGACGCGTCCCTGAAGTGACTGTTACCTAACTCCCCAATTTGGGGCTGGGGTGCTTCGAAATCGAGCATTTTCCGCTTCGGTAACAAGTGGCTGGGCCTTTTCGGCTGGCGCCATCGCGCTGGCCGGTCCTCTGATTCCCGCGCGATTCAAGGCTTCCTCGTGGTTTCTCGACGGCGAAACCCGAGTTGGCCCTTTGCTTGCTTATGCTTGTATGTACAAGTAGAGATGTGTGCAGACATTCAAGCAATCATCCCCCCCATGCGGAGATTTCAGCGATGCCCGAAGAACTTTCGCCGCCCCTTGCGTCATCCCGTGGGTATGCCCTGGCCCGTTTGCTGGGTTACAGCCTGATCGGTCTGGTGCTGTTCTTCGTGCCGTTCGAGATTGCCGGCCGCTCGACCATCCTGCTGGACCATGCCGCCACGGCGCTGCAGGTCCACGCGCGGCCGCTGGTGATAGGCATGGCGCTGCTGTTCATGCTGTATGGGGCGGTCGAGCCCTGGTACAGCGGCAGCTGGCGCAAGGGTGCGACCCGTCTGGTGTTCAGCGTGCTGAAGGTGCTCGGTCTGCTGATCGGTGTGGCCTACCTGTTCAAGGTCGGCCCGCAGGTGATCTACCAGCCGGGGATGCTGCCCTTCCTGTTCGAGAAGCTGGTGCTCAGCCTGTCGCTGATCGTGCCGCTGGGTGCGTTGTCGCTGGTGTTCCTGATCGGCTTTGGCCTGCTGGAACTGATCGGCGTGCTGATGCAGCCGGTGATGCGACCGATCTGGCGCACGCCGGGCAAATCGGCGATCGATGCGGTGGCTTCCTTCGTCGGCAGCTATTCCGTGGGTCTGCTGATCACTGACCGCATGTACCAGCAAGGCCACTACAGCGTGCGTGAGGCGGCGATCATCGCGACCGGATTTTCCACGGTTTCCGCACCCTTCATGGTGATCATCGCCAAGACCCTCGGCCTGATGGAGCAGTGGAACCTGTACTTCTGGGGCGCGATGGCCGTGACCTTCGCGGTGACCGCCATCAGTGCGCGCATCTATCCGCTGTCGCGGCTGCCATCCGATGCACGCCCCGAGCCACGGTTGCAGCCAGGCGTCAGCCGTTTGCGCAGCGCCTGGCACGCCGGCCTGGAGCAGGCAAGCAACGCCCCGTCCCTGCTGTCCTCGTTGCGGGAAACCTTCGTCGATGGCCTGCGCATGACCGCGGCGATCCTGCCAAGCATTCTTGCCGTCGGCCTGCTGGGTTTGCTGGCGGCCAAGTACACCCCATTGTTCGACGCTGTCGGCGTGCTGCTCTACCCGCTTACCTGGCTGTTCGACCTGAACGAGCCGATGGAGGTCGCACGGGCCATCTCGGCCGGCCTGGCCGAGATGTTCCTGCCGGCCATGCTGCTGAAGGATGCCGACGTGCTGGTCAAGTTCGTCACCGCCATCGTGTCGGTCAGCAGCGTGCTGTTCCTGTCCGCCTCCATTCCCTGCGTGCTGGCCACGCGGATACCCCTGAGCCTGCGCGACCTCGTGGTCGTCTGGCTGCAGCGCACGATTCTCAGCCTGGTGTTCAGCATCCCGCTGGCGTACCTGGCGCAATTCATGGGCTGGCTCTGATTGCCGCTCCTGCTACTACCCTTTGAAGAGGCCCCTGCCATGACCAAATTCCGTGACACCGAAATCCGCGCCCCGCGTGGCAACACGCTGAACGCCAAGAGCTGGCTGACCGAAGCGCCGCTGCGCATGCTGATGAATAACCTCGACCCGGAAGTGGCGGAGAACCCGAAGGAGCTGGTGGTGTACGGCGGCATCGGCCGCGCCGCGCGCAACTGGGAGTGCTACGACAAGATCGTCGAGACCCTCAAGGCACTGAACGAGGACGAGACCCTGCTGGTGCAATCCGGCAAGCCGGTCGGCGTGTTCAAGACCCACGCCAACGCCCCGCGCGTGCTGATCGCCAACTCCAACCTGGTCCCCCACTGGGCCACCTGGGAGCACTTCAACGAACTGGATGCCAAGGGCCTGGCCATGTACGGCCAGATGACCGCCGGCAGCTGGATCTACATCGGCAGCCAGGGCATCGTCCAGGGCACCTATGAAACCTTCGTCGAGGCCGGCCGCCAGCATTACAACGGCAACCTCAGCGGCCGCTGGGTGCTCACCGCCGGCCTCGGCGGCATGGGCGGCGCCCAGCCCCTGGCCGCGACCCTGGCCGGCGCCTGCTCGCTGAACATCGAATGCCAACAGAGCCGCATCGACTTCCGCCTGAAGACCCGCTATGTCGACGAGCAGGCCAAGGATCTGGACGACGCCCTGGCACGCATCAAGCAGTACACCGCCGAAGGCAAGGCGATCTCCATCGCCCTGCACGGCAACGCCGCCGAAATCCTGCCGGAGCTGGTGCGCCGTGGCGTGCGCCCGGACATGGTTACCGACCAGACCAGCGCCCACGACCCGCTGAACGGCTACCTGCCGGCCGGCTGGACCTGGGACGAGTACCGCGACCGCGCCCAGACCGACCCGGCCGCCGTGGTCAAGGCCGCCAAGCAGTCCATGGCCGTGCACGTGCAGGCCATGCTGGACTTCCAGAAGCAGGGCGTGCCGACCTTCGACTACGGCAACAACATCCGCCAGATGGCCAAGGAAGAGGGCGTGGCCAATGCCTTCGACTTCCCCGGCTTCGTCCCGGCTTATATCCGCCCGCTGTTCTGCCGCGGCATCGGCCCGTTCCGCTGGGCCGCGCTGTCCGGCGACCCGCAGGACATCTACAAGACCGACGCTAAGGTCAAGGAGCTGATCCCGGACGACGCCCACCTGCACCGCTGGCTGGACATGGCCCGCGAGCGCATCAGCTTCCAGGGCCTGCCAGCGCGCATCTGCTGGGTCGGCCTGGGCCTGCGCGCCAAGCTGGGCCTGGCATTCAACGAGATGGTGCGTTCCGGCGAGCTGTCGGCGCCCATCGTCATCGGCCGCGACCACCTGGACTCCGGCTCGGTGTCCAGCCCGAACCGTGAAACCGAAGCCATGGCCGACGGCTCCGATGCCGTGTCCGACTGGCCGCTGCTGAACGCCCTGCTGAACACCGCCAGCGGCGCCACCTGGGTGTCGCTGCACCACGGCGGCGGCGTGGGTATGGGCTTCTCCCAGCACTCGGGCATGGTGATCGTCTGCGACGGCACGGACGAAGCCGCCGCGCGCATCGCCCGCGTGCTGACCAACGACCCGGGCACCGGGGTCATGCGTCATGCCGATGCCGGTTACCAGATCGCCATCGACTGCGCCAGGGAACAGGGCCTGAACCTGCCGATGATTGGCAAAGGAGCGTGAGTGTGAACGTGCTGAATCTGAAACCCGGACACCTGAGCCTGGCGCAATTGCGCCAGGCCTACCTGCAGCCGCTGCGGGTCAGTCTCGATGCCAGCGCCGCGGCCGGCATCGACGCCAGCGTCGCCTGTGTCGAAAGCATCATCGCCGAGGGGCGCACCGCCTACGGCATCAACACCGGTTTCGGCCTGCTGGCGTCGACCCGCATCGCCCCGGCCGACCTGGAAAAACTGCAGCGTTCGCTGGTGCTGTCCCACGCTGCCGGCGTCGGCGAAGCCCTGGACGACGCCATGGTGCGGCTGATCATGCTGCTCAAGGTGAACAGCCTGGCCCGTGGCTTCTCGGGCATCCGTCGCAAGGTGATCGACGCCCTGGTGGCGCTGCTGAACGCCGAGGTCTATCCGCACATCCCGCTCAAGGGCTCGGTGGGTGCCTCCGGCGACCTGGCGCCCCTGGCACACATGTCCCTGCTTCTGCTCGGCGAGAGCAAGGCGCGCCACCAGGGCCAGTGGCTGCCGGCCACCGAGGCCCTAGCGGTCGCCGGGCTGGAGCCCCTGACCCTGGCCGCCAAGGAGGGCCTGGCCCTGCTCAACGGCACCCAGGTGTCCACTGCCTACGCGCTGCGCGGCCTGTTCGAGGCCGAGGACCTGTACGCCGCCGCCACCGTCTGCGGCAGCCTCAGCGTCGAGGCCATGCTCGGCTCCCGCGCGCCCTTCGACGCGCGCATCCACGCTGCCCGTGGCCAGCGCGGGCAGATCGACGCCGCCGCCGCCTACCGCGAACTGCTCACCGCCAGCAGCGAAATCGCCCGCTCCCACGAGAAGTGCGACAAGGTGCAGGACCCGTACTCCCTGCGCTGCCAGCCGCAGGTCATGGGCGCCTGCCTGACCCAGCTGCGCCAGGCCGCCGAGGTGCTGGAGATCGAGTCCAACGCCGTCTCCGACAACCCGCTGGTGTTCGCCGAAGAAGGCGACGTGATTTCCGGCGGCAACTTCCACGCCGAGCCGGTGGCCATGGCCGCCGACAACATCGCCCTGGCCATCGCCGAGATCGGTTCGCTGTCCGAGCGGCGCATCTCGCTGATGATGGACATGCACATGTCGCAGCTGCCGCCCTTCCTGGTGGAGAACGGCGGGGTCAACTCCGGCTTCATGATCGCCCAGGTCACCGCCGCCGCCCTGGCCAGCGACAACAAGGCCCTGGCTCACCCGGCCAGCGTCGACAGCCTGCCCACCTCGGCCAACCAGGAGGATCACGTGTCCATGGCGCCGAACGCCGGCAAGCGCCTCTGGGCGATGGCCGACAACGTGCGCGGCATCCTTGCCATCGAATGGCTGGGCGCCTGTCAGGGCCTGGACTTCCGCACCGGCCTGAAGAGCTCGCCGAAGCTGGAAGAAGCGCGCGGCCTGCTGCGTTCCAGGGTGCCCTACTACCAGGAAGACCGCTTCTTCGCGCCCGACATCGAAACCGCCAGCGACCTGCTGGCCAGCGGCTGCCTGAACGCGCTGGTACCCGCGAAGATGCTGCCGAGCCTGTGAATCCGAAGTACTGAAAACAGAGGCGGGCGCACAACGCCGGCCTCGGGTCAGGAAGACCGTAGAACAACGGCATGAGGCCCCCGGGACGACTACACGTCGTGGCCGGTCGTTGAACACAACCATCGCCAGTTTCTGGCAGCGGGAGCCGATACCACCGGCTTCTGCGAATGAACGAACTGCCTTAACCCCTTACCAAGTTTCAGGAGCGTCGGAACATGCAATTCAAGAAGCGAGTGTTGGGCCTGGTGTGTGCGGCAGGTCTGCTGGCCGGGACGGCTTCCGCCCAGGCGGCGGGCTGGTGCGAGTCCGGCAAGCCGGTGAAGTTCGCCGGCCTCAACTGGGAAAGCGGCATGTTGCTCACCGACCTGCTGCAGTTCGTGCTGAAGAACGGCTACGGCTGCGAGACCGACAGCCTGCCGGGCAACTCCATCACCATGGAACAGGCCTTGGGCAACAACGACATCCAGATCTTCGCCGAAGAGTGGATCGGCCGCAGCGACGCCTGGAACAAGGCCGCCGCCGCCGGCAAGGTGGTGGGCGTGGGCGCTCCCATCGTCGGCGCCACCGAAGGCTGGTACGTGCCGCGCTATGTGATCGAGGGCGATGCCAAGCGCGGCATCGAGGCCAAGGCGCCGCAACTCAAGGCCATCGCCGACCTCGGCCAGTACGCCGAACTGTTCCGCGACCCGGAAGAGCCGGGCAAGGGCCGCTTCTACAATTGCCCGGCCGGCTGGACTTGCGAGCTGGACAACAGCGAGATGCTCAAGCGCTACGGCCTGGAAGACACGTTCACCAATTTCCGCCCCGGCACCGGTCCGGCCCTGGATGCGGCCGTGCTGTCGAGCTATCGCCGCGGTGAGCCTATCCTTTTCTATTACTGGTCGCCGACGCCGCTGATGGGCCAGGCGGACCTGGTCAAGCTGGAGGAAAAGCCCGGCGTGGACAAGAACGTGACCATCCAGGTCGGCCTGTCCAGGACCTTCCATGACGAGGCCCCCGAACTGGTGGCGGTGCTGACCAAGGTGAATGTGCCGATCGAGCTGCTGAACCAGAACCTGGCGAAGATGGCCAAGGAAAAGATGGACTCGGCGGACCTGGCCAAGGTCTTCCTCAAGGAGCATCCGGACGTGTGGCGCGCCTGGGTCAGCGAAGACGCGGCGAAGAAGATCGACGCCGCCCTCTGACCGCGGACGTCATTCATCCAGGCCCCTCCGGTACGAGGGGCCGTCTACCCTGACCGGAGCGAACCATGTTCCCTGAACGCTTCACCTTCTCCATCGCCGACTGGGTCAACAGCTGGGTCGACAGCCTGGTGACCAACTACGGCGACGTGTTCCGCCACATCTCCGACACGCTGCTCTGGGCCATCGTCTATCTCGAAGGTGTGCTGCGTGCCACGCCCTGGTGGCTGGTGCTGGCGGTGGTCGCCGGCATCGCCTGGCACGCCACCCGGCGCGCCGTGCCGACCCTGGTGATCACCGGCCTGCTGTTCCTGGTGGGCGCCGTGGGCCTCTGGGACAAGCTCATGCAGACCGTGGCGCTGATGCTGGTGGCCACCTTCATTTCGGTGCTGATCGGCATTCCCCTGGGCATCCTCGCCGCCCGCAGCGACCGCCTGCGCGCGGTGCTGATGCCGCTGCTGGACATCATGCAGACCATGCCCAGCTTCGTGTACCTGATCCCGGTGCTGATGCTGTTCGGCCTGGGCAAGGTGCCAGCCATCTTCGCCACCGTGATCTACGCCGCGCCGCCGCTGATCCGCCTCACCGACCTGGGCATCCGCCAGGTGGACAAGGAAGTGATGGAGGCGGTGAACGCCTTCGGCGCCAATCGCTGGCAGCAACTGTTCGGCGTGCAGCTGCCACTGGCCCTGCCGAGCATCATGGCGGGCATCAACCAGACCACCATGATGGCTCTGTCGATGGTGGTGATCGCCTCCATGATCGGCGCCCGCGGCCTGGGCGAGGACGTACTGGTGGGCATCCAGACACTGAACGTCGGCAAGGGCCTGGAAGCGGGCCTGGCCATCGTCATCCTGGCCGTGGTCTTCGACCGCATCACCCAGGCTTACGGCCGTTCGCGGCACGCAGCCAGCAACTGAGTGGCGAGACTATGAGCAAGATCGTCGTCAAGAACGTATTCAAGATCTTCGGCCAGCGCGCCGACGAGGCGCTGGCGCTGATCCAGCAGGGCAAGAGCAAGGCCGACGTGCTGTCCAGCACCGGTTGCGTGGTCGGGGTCAACGACCTGTCGCTGTCCATCGGCGCCGGCGAGATCTTCGTGATCATGGGCCTGTCCGGCTCCGGCAAGTCCACCCTGGTGCGTCACTTCAACCGCCTGATCGATCCCACCAGCGGGCAGATCCTGGTGGATGGCGAGGACATCCTCGGCTACGACATGGAGCAGTTGCGGGCATTCCGCCGGCGGAAGATCAGCATGGTGTTCCAGAGCTTCGGCCTGCTGCCGCACAAGAACGTGCTGGACAACGTCGCCTACGGCCTCAAGGTCCGTGGCGAGACCAAGGCCTGCTGCCTGGAGCGCGCCCAGCACTGGATCACCACCGTCGGCCTGAAGGGCTATGAGAGGTCCTACCCGCACCAGCTCTCCGGCGGCATGCGCCAGCGTGTCGGCCTGGCCCGCGCGCTGGCTGCGGACACCGACATCATCCTCATGGACGAAGCCTTCAGCGCCCTCGACCCGCTGATCCGCGCCGACATGCAGGAGCAACTGCTGGAACTGCAGAAGACCCTGCAGAAGACCATCGTCTTCATCACCCACGACCTGGATGAAGCGGTGCGCATCGGCAACCGCATCGCCATCCTCAAGGATGGCCAACTGATCCAGGTGGGCACGCCGAAGGAAATCCTCCACCAGCCGGCGGACGACTACGTCGACCGCTTCGTCCAACGCCGCGTGGCCAACCTGTAAGGAAGACGTGGATGTCCGTACCCGAGAAAGTCCTGCTGGGCGATACGCCGCTGACCTGGCGCGAGGTGGTGGCGGTGGCTCGCCACGGCGCACGCCTGGAACTGACGCCGGCGGCCTGGGCGCGCATCGACAACGCCCGTGGCATCGTCGAGCGCATCGTCGAGCGGGGTGAGCGCGCCTATGGCATCAGCACCGGCCTCGGCGCCCTCAGCGAGGTGGTGCTGAGCACCGAGCAGTTCGCCGCGCTGTCGCGCAATACCTTGCTCAGCCACGCCTGCGGCGTCGGCCCGATGCTGGCCGATGAGCAGACCCGCGCCATCATCTGCTGCGCCATCATCAATTACAGCCACGGCCGTTCCGGCCTGCAGCGGCACGTGGTGGAGGCGTTGCTGGCGCTGCTGGAGCGCGGCATCACCCCGCAGGTGCCGTCCCAGGGCTCGGTGGGCTACCTGACCCACATGGCCCATGTCGGCATCACCCTGCTCGGTGTCGGCGAAGTGAGCTGGCGCGGCCGGGTGGTGCCCGCCGCCGAGGCGCTGGCTGCCGAAGGCCTGGAACCAGTGCGCCTGGGCGCCAAGGACGGGCTCTGCCTGGTCAACGGCCTGCCCTGCATGACCGGCCTGACCTGCCTGGCGTTGGACGATGCCGAGCGGCTGATGCGCTGGGCCGACGTGATCGGCGCCATGAGCTTCGAGGCCCTGCGCGGGCAGCTTGCCGCCTTCGACCCGGACATCATCGCCCTCAAGCCCTACCCCGGCGTACGGGCAGTGGGTGCCAACCTGCTGGCCCTGCTGCAGGGCAGCGAGGTGGTTGCCGCCAGCCAGGGCATCCGCACCCAGGACGCCCTGAGCATCCGCTCCATTCCGCAGGTACACGGCGCCTGCCGCGATCAACTGGCCCACGCCGCGCGCCAGGTGGACACCGAACTGGCGGCGGCCAACGACAACCCGCTGCTGCTGGGCACGCCGGACCGCTACAAGGTCGTGTCCCAGGCCAACCCCCATGGCGAGTCGGTGGCCATGGCGGCCGATCTCCTGACCATTGCCGTGGCCGAGTTGGGCGGTATCGCCGAACGCCGCCTCGACCGCCTGGTGAACCCGCTGGTCAGCGGCCTGCCGGCCTTCCTGGTGAGCCAGCCGGGCGTCAACTCGGGGATGATGATCGCCCAGTACGTCGCCGCCGCCCTGACTGGCGAGAACCGCCAACTGGCGCAGCCATCCGTTGTGGATAACTTCGTTACCTCGGGCCTGCAGGAAGACCACCTGAGCCTGGGCACCAGTGCCGCGCTCAAGCTGGGCAAGGCGTTGGAGAACGGCCGTCGCATCCTTGCCATCGAGTACCTGCTGGCCGCCCAGGCCTTCGAGTTCCACAGGCCGCTGGGCTTTGGCGCGGGCACTGGCGCGGCCTGGGAAGCCCTGCGCGAACGGGTTCCGGCCTACGACCAGGACCGCTGGCTGGCACCGGACATCGCCCGCGCCGCCGACCTGCTCGCCGACCGCGCCGTGCTGGATGGCATCGCCGCGCGCATTGGAGGACTGCAATGAAACACCTCTGGCACAACTGCCACGCCGCCACCCTGCGCGGCGGCAAGTACGCCATCGTCGAGGACGCGGTGCTGGTCACTTATGCCGGACGCATCGAATGGATCGGTCCGCGCGCCGAGTTGCCGGCGATTCCCTACGACGTGGAGGTCGACCTCGGCGGCGCCTGGGTCACCCCTGGGCTGATCGATTGCCACACCCACCTGGTGTTCGGTGGCGACCGCAGCCGCGAGTTCGAACAGCGCCTGGAGGGCGTCAGCTACGCCGAGATCGCCGCCCAGGGCGGCGGCATCGCCAGTACCGTGCGCGCCACCCGCGACGCCAGCGAAGACGAGCTGCTGGAGAGCGCCGTGCGCCGCGCCCGGCAATTGCTGCGCGACGGTGTGACCACCCTGGAGGTGAAGTCCGGCTACGGCCTGGACCTGGCCAGCGAGCGCAAGATGCTGCGCGTCGCCCGCCGCCTGGGCGAGGTCCTGCCCATCACCGTGCGCGCCACCTGCCTGGCCGCCCACGCCTTGCCGCCGGAATATGCCGGCCGCGCCGACGACTACATCGCGCATGTCTGCGACAGCATCCTGCCGACCCTCGCCGGCGAGGGACTGGTGGATGCGGTGGATGCCTTCTGCGAGCACCTGGCCTTCTCCCCGGATCAGGTGGAGCGGGTGTTCAAGGTGGCGCGTGAGCTGGGCCTGCCGGTGAAGCTGCATGCCGAGCAGCTGTCGTCGTTGCACGGCTCCAGCCTGGCCGCGCGCTACCAGGCGCTGTCGGCGGACCACCTGGAATACATGACGGAGGAAGACGCCATCGCCATGGCCAAGGCCGGCACCGTCGCCGTGCTGCTGCCGGGGGCCTTCTTCCTGCTGCGGGAAACCCAGCTACCGCCCATCGAGGCGCTGCGCAAGCATGGGGTGGCCATGGCCGTGTCCACCGACCTCAACCCCGGCACCTCGCCGGCGTTGTCGCTGCGCATGATGCTGAACATGGCCTGCACCGCCTTCCGCCTCACCCCGGAGGAAGCGCTGGCCGGTGCCACCCTGCACGCCGCGAAGGCCCTGGGCCTGGCCGAGAGCCATGGCAGCCTGGAGGTGGGCAAGGTGGCCGACTTCATCGCCTGGGACATCCAGCGCCCGGCGGAGCTGGCCTACTGGTTGGGCGGCGACCTGCCCAAACGGGTGATTCGACACGGACAGGAGATCGACTGTGGATAACGTTCTCTGCTTCAGTCGCGGCAGCGTGCCGCTGCTGATCAGCATGCCGCACCCCGGCACGCTGCTGACCCCGGTGGTGGAAGCCGGCCTGGTGGAGGCCGGTTGGGACCTCACCGATACCGACTGGCACATCCCGCGCCTCTATGACTTCGCCGCCGAGCTGGGGGCGAGCACGTTGGCGGCGCAATACTCGCGCTACGTCATCGACCTCAACCGGCCGGCCGATGACAAGCCGCTCTACGCCACCGCGACCACCGGCCTCTACCCGGCGACCCTGTTCGACGGCGAGCCGCTCTACCGCGAGGGCGAGGAGCCTTCCGCGGCGGAGCGGGCGCGCTACCTGGCGGAAATCTGGACGCCTTACCACCGCACCATCGCCGACGAGCTGGCGCGCATGAAGGCCGAGTTCGGCTATGCGCTGCTGTTCGATGCCCACTCCATCCGCTCCTTCGTCCCGCGCCTGTTCGAAGGCCGCTTGCCGGACTTCAACCTGGGCACCCATGCCGGCGCCAGCTGCGACCCCGGTTTGGCCGAGGCGCTGCTGGCGGTCTGCGCCGGGGCGAAGGATTACAGCCACGTGCTCAACGGCCGCTTCAAGGGCGGTCACATCACCCGCCACTACGGCCAGCCGGACCAGCATATTCATGCGGTGCAGCTGGAACTGGCCCAGTGCACCTACATGGACGAACAGGTGCCTTTCGACTACCGCGAAGACCTGGCGGTGCCGACCCAGGCGGTGCTGAAGAGCCTGCTGCAGGCGATGCTCGGGTGGGGGCGCCAGCGCTACGGCCGATGATCGGGGGACGGCGGCGAGGGCTTCCGGCGGCAGTGCGTCCCTGTGCCCGGCTGTCGCTCAGGCAAGCAGCGCCATCAGTTTCGGCAGATTCTCCGCAGCCTGCTGCCGGGTCAGGTGCAGTTCGCGGAGCAGGGCCTGGCGTTCGCCGTCGTCGGGACGAACCTCGCGTATCACGGTGGTCATCAGGAACAGGCGGGAGCTGAACAGCCACTGGGTCATGGCCGTGTTTTCGCGCCAGCGCTGGAAGTTGCGCAGGTGGACCGCCCAGATCCTGAGCCAGTCCTCCGGCAGCCGTGGAACAGGCACCGGCTGGCAGCAGGCGTTCTTCTCGGCGTCGTCTGTCAGGTGGCATTCGACGTAGGCGATCAGGGCCGCCGAAAATACCGGCTGATTGTTGCTGACGAAGGCCAGGTTGACCCTGTTCCCGTCGAACACCCGCGTCACGTCCCAGCCGCCCAGGCCGTTGGCGCTGCAGTCGATGAACAGGGCCCCGGCGGGCACCTCGATAGCGCCACTTTCCAGTAGGACCTTCCCTGGCCCGATCACCTCGACGTGGCCCAGCCTGACCTTGTTGCCGATGCCGCGCAGGGCGCCGAGTTCGGCCCGGGTGACGGTGGCGCCGCGATAGGCCCTGGGTGTGACGGCTGGATCGATGCGCAGCAGCGGGCCGGATCGTTCGAGCCGCTCGAACAGGTCCGCGAGCGAGGAGGCCGCGGCGATGGCCGAGTACTGTGCGGTGACGCCGCGGACGCTCTGCTCGAAGTACTCGAGCCCGGGTTGCAGGGTGGCGCGATCCACCAGCCAGGGGTCGCTGGGCATGATCCAGTGGATCGACGCCGGCGCCACACCCTGCAGCAGCAGCCACAGGCAGGTATCGATGCCGGTCTTGCCGGCCCCGATCACCACATAGGCGGGATAGGGCTGGCGGACCTGCGGCAGCCGGTTGGGCGGTATGCAGGTCACCCCGTCGGCGACCCGGTACTTCGGGGGATGGGTGGAGGGCACCTGGGTCCGGGCAAGGGTGCCATCGACCAGCTTGCGCCGCGCCCGCACCCGGTACTCACGGCCGCTGAGCAGGGAAACGAAGCGATGGTCCGATGCACGGTCCCCGACGTAGTCGCACATGGGGCAGTAGCGCACGCGCCTCGATGGCAGGAAGCACTGGTTCATCACCTGATCGTAGTAACTGAGGATTTCCGAGCCGGAGGCCAGTTCGTAGAGGTTTTCCCCCAGCGCGGAGCTGTCCTTCTGGCCGCTGCCCAGTTCGCGGGAGTTCACGCCGTAGCAGGCGGAAGGTTGGTGAAGCCGCACGAAGGGGTAGGCGTCGTTCCAGTGGCCACCGGGGCTGGCGTGGCGGTCCACCATCAGCACGGTGGCGTCGGACTCGCTGAGCAGCGTGTCGACGAAGGCCATCGCCGCCGCGCCGGCGCCGATGACCAGGTAGTCGGTCTCCAGCGGTTCTGGGTGCATGCTGATTGTCCTCGCGCAGAGGTCTTCCCAAACTTAGCGCCAGGGGGACGGCACGCCAGAACATGTGCTGATTGCGGCCATAGCCAACGGCTCTAACAGCCGCCTTTGCGTGGCGGCGAGCCGCTGGGAAAAGCCGAGCGCCGCCGGCCGCTTCAGCGTTGCAGGCCGAGGTGGCGGATCACCACCACCTCGGCCGCCACCCGCTCCCAGACATCGTCCAGCAGCTCCGCCGGATAGAAGGGCAGGGCGGCCAGTTCGTCGCGGCTGACCCAGCCCAGCTCGCGGATTTCGAATTCGTCGCCGCCCAGGCCGTTGAGGTTGGCCAGGCTGAGTTCGCCGTGCCAGGCGTCGATCCGGTAGAACAGCTCCAGGTGGAAGCGGCCCATGGCCGGCTCGGCGAACTCGCGGACGTAGACCAGCGGGCCGACGTCCACTTCCAGCCCGGTTTCCTCCATGAACTCGCGGCGAACCGTGTCGCGGGTGGATTCGTCGCTCTGCGACTCGAAGCCGCCGCCCGGCGGTATCCAGTAGATGTCGTCGCCCACCACATGCTTGACCAGCAGGATGCGACCGTCGCGTACCAGCAGGCCGGCGGCGCGGATGCGATGGCTGAGCGGCGCGCTCATTGCCAGTCCAGCCTTGCGAGTTTCCAATCGCCGTCGTCCAGCCACCACTCCAGCTTCACGCCGTAATGCCGCGCGCTGTCGGGAATCAGCCCCTCGGCACCGGTCAGGGCCACCTGCGCCTCGGTGTAGCCCTTCTCGCGGTAGGTCGGGTCCAGGCGATTCGCCTTGCTGATGGCCAGTACGCTGACGTTCTTGTGGCGCATGAACAGCAGGGTCATGGTGCGCTTGGCCCAGTCGCGGTCGTTCTGCTGCTGGGCGGTGAACTGCGGGTGCAACTGTTCCAGCACCGCGCCGGTCTTCTTCGCTTCGAGGTTGGCCTGTAGCCGTTGCACCGCCGCGTCCAGTTCCGCGGCCGGGTCCTCACGGCCACAACCGGCTAGGATTGCCAGAACGCAGAGCGTCGGCAGCGCGAACTTCCTGAGTAGCATGCTGAACTCCTTTTTCCTCGTTATGATGCCCGGCAGGTTAGAAGGCCGGTCCCGCTCAGGGGTCGACCTTGCGCACAGTTTCGGGAGCCCAGCATGCAGACTTTGTATCCGGAGATAAAACCCTACGCCCGGCACGAACTCGCGGTGGATGCGCCGCATGTGCTGTACGTGGATGAAAGCGGCACGCCGGAAGGCCTGCCGGTGGTGTTCATCCATGGCGGGCCGGGGGCCGGTTGCGACGCCATGAGTCGGCGCTTCTTCGACCCGAACCTGTACCGCATCGTCACCTTCGACCAGCGCGGCTGCGGCCGTTCCACGCCCCATGCGAGCCTGGAGAAGAACACCACCTGGGACCTGGTGGCCGACCTGGAGCGTATTCGCCAGCACCTGGGGATCGACAAATGGGTGCTGTTCGGCGGCTCCTGGGGCTCGACCCTGTCCCTGGCCTACGCCCAGGCCCACCCGGAACGGGTGCTCGGTCTGATCCTGCGCGGCATCTTCCTGTGCCGCCCGGAAGACTTCCATTGGTTCTACCAGGAAGGCTGCAGCCGGATGTTCCCGGATTACTGGGAAGATTACCTGGCGCCCATCCCGGCCGAGGAGCATGGCGACCTGATGCAGGCCTACTACAAGCGCCTCACCGGCCCGGACCAGATCGCCCAGATGCACAGCGCCAAGGCCTGGTCCACCTGGGAGGGCCGCACCGCCACCCTGCGCCCCAGCGCGCCGGTGGTGGAACGCTTCAGCGAGCCCATGCGCGCCCTGTCCATCGCCCGCATCGAATGCCACTACTTCGTCAACAACGCCTTCCTCGAACCCAACCAGTTGCTCCGCGACATGCCGCGCATCGCCCACCTGCCGGGGGTGATCGTGCATGGCCGTTATGACGCCATCTGCCCGCTGGACAATGCCTGGGCGCTGCACAAGGCCTGGCCCAACAGCGAGTTGCAGATCGTCCGCGACGCCGGCCATGCCGCGTCCGAGGCCGGCATCACCGACGCCCTGGTGCGGGCCACCTACCAGATGGCCCGCCGCCTGCTGAACATGCTGCCGGAGGAAGACGCCTGATGAAGGCCCTGCTGCAACGGGTCAGCGCGGCGCGGGTCGAGGTGGAAGGCGAAGTGGTCGGCGCCATCGACCAGGGGCTGCTGGTGCTGGTGGGCGTCGAGCCCCAGGACAGCGAGGCCAGCGCCGACAAACTGCTGCACAAGCTGGTCAACTACCGGGTCTTCGCCGATGCCGAGGGCAAGATGAACCTGTCCCTGGGTGCCATCGGCGGCGGCCTGCTGCTGGTGTCCCAATTCACCCTGGCGGCCGATACCAACAGCGGCCTGCGCCCCAGTTTCTCCAGCGCGGCTTCGCCGGCCCTCGGCGAGGCGCTGTTCGACTACCTGGTGCGCCGGGCCCGCGAGAAGCATCCACAGGTCGCCACGGGGCGCTTCGGTGCCAACATGCAGGTGCACCTGGTCAACGACGGTCCCGTCACGTTCCTGCTCGAAAGCTGAGCTGGCCCGATATCTGCTAGCTGCGACTCGCCATCCACGGAGCGGGGCGTTAGCATGCGCGCCATGCCCCGTCGTCCGTGGGCTGCACAACAACAACGAGCTGCCCCATTAGGAGAAAGAATTGAAAAAGTTTCTTGCATCCCTGCTGTTCGCCGCCAGTGCGCTGACCGGCATGGCCCACGCCGGCATGGTGGACGACGCTGTCAAGCGCGGCACCCTGCGCGTCGGCATGGACCCGACCTACATGCCCTTCGAAATGACCAATAAGCGCGGTGAGATCATCGGCTTTGAAGTCGACCTGCTGAAAGCCATGGCCAAGTCCATGGGTGTCAAGCTGGAGCTGGTGTCCACCAGCTACGACGGCATCATCCCGGCCCTGTTGACCGACAAGTTCGACATGATCGGCTCCGGCATGACCCTGACCCAGGAGCGCAACCTGCGCATCAACTTCTCCGAGCCCTTCATCGTGGTCGGCCAGACCCTGCTGATCCGCAAGGAGCTGCAAGGCGAGATCAAGTCGTACAAGGACCTGAACGACGCCAAGTACCGCATCACTTCCAAGATCGGCACCACCGGCGAGATGGTCGCCAAGAAACTGATCGCCAAGGCCCAGTACCACGGCTTCGACAATGAACAGGAAGCGGTGATGGACGTGGTCAACGGCAAGGCCGACGCCTTCATCTACGACGCCCCGTACAACGTGGTAGCAGTGAACAAGGCCGGCGCCGGCAAGCTGGTGTTCCTGGAAGAGCCCTTCACCTTCGAACCCCTGGCCTTCGGCCTGAAGAAGGGCGACTACGACAGCCTCAACTGGATCAACAACTGGATGAACCAGATCCGCCACGACGGCACCTACGATCGCATCCACACCAAGTGGTTCAAGAAGAACGACTGGCTGAAAGAAATGGAATAAGCCCGGCGGCGGCCCCAAGCCCCCTGCTGGCAGCGACAGGCCCGGCCCACAAGGCCGGGCCTGCCTTTTGTCCCCGCCATGAGCGAGATTTCCCGTGACTAGAAAGCATCGCCGCACCTGGCCCTGGCACATCCTGACCGGCTTCATCCTGGTCGTGACGGGCTGGGGCCTCTGGTACTCCACTTCGCTGATTTCCTACGAATGGCGCTGGAACCGCGTCCCGCAGTACTTCGTCTACCAGGCGGAGGAAGCCCAGCGCGCCGCCGACTACGGTACCGTCAGCGCCATCGCCGAGGCCGGCGACATGGCCCGCGTCACCCTGACCGCCGAGGGCGGCGACGAGCAGGTGCTGGAGGTGGCTCGCGACAGCCTGCAGGTCAGCCAGGGCGACGACGTATCCGAGGGCGATGCGATCGGCGTGACCCGCCACTGGGCCGCCGGTCCGCTGCTCTGGGGCCTCTGGACCACCCTGTGGATATCCGTGGTGTCCGGTGCCTTCGGCCTGCTGATCGGCCTGTTCACCGGCCTCTGCCGCCTGTCCGGCAACCCCACCCTGCGCGACCTCTCCACCGTCTATGTCGAGTTGGTGCGCGGCACGCCGCTGCTGGTGCAGATCTTCATCTTCTACTTCTTCATCGGCACCGTGCTGAACCTCTCCCGCGAGTTCGCCGGGGTCGCCGCGCTGGCGCTGTTCACCGGCGCCTATGTCGGCGAGATCGTTCGCGCCGGCGTGCAGTCCATCGCCCGTGGCCAGAACGAGGCCGCGCGCTCCCTGGGCCTGACCGCCGGCCAGTCCATGCGCCACGTGATCCTGCCGCAGGCTTTCAAGCGCGTGCTGCCGCCGCTGGCCGGCCAGTTCATCAGCCTGGTCAAGGACACCTCCCTGGTGTCGGTGATCGCCATCACCGAGCTGACCAAGAGCGGCCGCGAAGCCATCACCACCTCGTTCTCCACCTTCGAGATCTGGTTCTGCGTGGCCGCGCTCTACCTCGTCATCAACCTGCCGCTGTCGCAAATCGCCAGCCGTCTGGAGCGGAGGCTCGGGAAAAGTGATTGAAGTCCGTAACCTGCTGAAAGTCTTCGATGCCCGCGGCCATGAAGTGCGGGCTGTGGATAACGTCACCACCACCGTGAAACGCGGCGAAGTGGTGGTGGTGATCGGACCCTCGGGCTCCGGCAAGTCCACCTTCCTGCGCTGCCTGAATGGCCTGGAGGAGCTGGATTCCGGTTCGGTGAGCATCGACGGCGTCGACCTCGCCAACCCCAAGACCGATGTGAACGCCTACCGCCGTGAAGTGGGCATGGTGTTCCAGCACTTCAACCTGTTCCCCCACATGACGGTGCTGGAGAACCTCTGCCTGGCGCAGAAGGTCGTGCGCAAGCGCGGCAAGGCCGAGCGCGAAGCCAAGGCCCAGGCGCTGCTGGCCAAGGTGGGCATCGCGCAGAAGGCCAACGAATTCCCTTCGCGCCTCTCCGGTGGCCAGCAGCAGCGCGTGGCCATTGCCCGCGCCCTGTGCATGGACCCCAAGGTGATGCTGTTCGACGAGCCCACCTCGGCGCTGGACCCGGAAATGGTCGGCGAGGTGCTGGACGTGATGAAGCAACTGGCCCAGGAAGGCATGACCATGGTCTGCGTCACCCACGAGATGGGCTTCGCCCGCGAAGTGGCCGACCGGGTGCTGTTCTTCGATCACGGCAAGCTGCTGGAAGATGCACCTCCCGCGCAGTTCTTCGCCCAGCCTCAGGACCCGCGTGCGCAGAACTTCCTGCGCCAGGTGCTCTGACAGGGCGGTTGGCAGGCGGAAATTCCCACTTGCGGAACCCCGGACCACCCTCGGCCAGGCCCCGTAGGAGGGTGCGGGCGGCGTTCCGCTAGAGCGAAGCGAAACCCATCACGACGGGGCGATGGGTTTCGTGCCTCTACCCATCCTACGTTCTGCCCCATGCCACCTCCCTTGTGGGGGCGAATTCATTCGCTTGGGGCAGCGCAGTGGTCCCCGATGGCACCAGGGTAGGCCTGCGGTCCGCCCAGCGATTGAAATCGCCCCCACAGAAGCGCGTTGATACCGTGCTCAGTGCAGCGGCGTTGCCGGCTGCAGCTCGTTCTCTTCCAGCCAGTCCTGGGCCAGCTCGCGCAGGCGCGCGGCCTCGTAGCCATGCCAGGCTTGCAGCAGCACCGGATATTCCATCAGCGCATGGCGGAAGCTACGCGCCGGCTTGCGGCCCGCGAGGGCCTGCTGCAGGGCGGAATAGGCGTGGGGGTGGACCACCTCGTGAAGGAATTCCTGCATCAGGCGCAGTTCGTCGGCCTGGCCGAGGGGTTCCACCAGCAGGAAACGCTCCGGCTCTTCCCGCAGCAGGTTTTCCAGTTCGGGGTCGGCGTCCTCTTCGGGGATCAGCAGCACCTTGCCGCTGAGCAGGTCGAGGTAGTGATCGAGGCCGGCAGTGTTGAGGGCGAAGGCGAGCTGGTCGAGGTCGATGGTCAGCGGGCGCATGGCTCAATCTCGATGTCGGAAGGATGCCGTCAGCCTACGCCAGCGACACGCTTCAGAACAGCCGGGCGAGCAGCGCGGTAACCGCCGTCTCCACGCGCAGGATGCGCTCACCGAGCTGGACCGGCTGCAGGCCGGCCGCGCCCAGTTTCTCCACCTCGTAGGGAATCCAGCCGCCTTCCGGGCCAATGGCCAGGGTAATGGCCCGATCGACCGCACGGGGGCAGGGCGGGTAGTCGCCCGGATGGCCCACCAGCCCCAGGGTGTCGGTAGCGAGTTGCGGCAGCCGGTCTTCGACGAAGGGCTTGAAGCGCTTCTCGATGATCACCTCGGGCAGCACGGTGTCCCGCGCCTGTTCCAGGCCGAGGATCAGTTGCTCGCGGATGGCCGCCGGTTCGAGGAAGGGGGTCTGCCAGAAGCTCTTTTCCACCCGGTAGCTGTTGAGCAGCACCAGGCGGGGCACGCCCATGGCGGCGACGGTCTGCAGCACGCGGCGGAGCATCTTCGGCCGGGGCAGGGCCAGCAGCAGGGTGATGGGCAGCTTCGCCGGCGGCGGCTGGTCGAAGCCGACCTCCAGCTCCGCGCAGTTCGCGTCCAGACGCAGCAGGTGGCCCTGGCCCATCTGGCCGCCGAGGCGACCGATCCGCAGGCTGTCGCCCGCCTCGGCGCGATGGACTTCATGCAGGTGCTTCAGGCGCCGACCCTCCAGGCGCACCCGGTCCGCCGCGATGAAGTCGGCGTCTTCGAGAAGCAGCAGGTTCACGGGCGGGCGACGGGCGGCTGGTCGCCGGGCTCTTCGACGTCGTCGTCTGGGTGGGCGCTACGCTTGCGGATCAAGCCGCCGCAGAACACGCCCACCTCGAACAGCAGCCACATGGGTATGGCCAGCAGGGTCTGGGAGAAGATGTCCGGCGGGGTGAGGATCATCCCCACCACGAAGCAGCCGATGATGACGTATGGACGGATGCGCTTGAGGTAGGCCACGTCCACGACGCCTATCCAGATCAGCAGCACCACGGCCACCGGTATCTCGAACGCCACGCCGAAGGCGAAGAACAGCGTCATCACGAAGTCGAGGTAGCTGGCGATGTCGGTCATCATCGCCACGCCTTCGGGGGTCACGCTGGCGAAGAAGTGGAAGACCAGCGGGAACACCAGGAAGTAGGCGAAGGCCATGCCGCTGTAGAACAACACGATGCTGGAAATCAGCAACGGCAGGGCGATGCGCTTCTCGTGCTTGTACAGGCCGGGCGCGATGAAGCCCCAGACCTGGTGCAGGATCACCGGCATGGCGAGAAACAGCGCTACCACCATGGTCAGCTTGAACGGCGTGAGGAAGGGCGAGGCCACGTCGGTGGCGATCATGGTCGCGCCTTCCGGCAGGTATTGGCGCAGCGGCGCCGAGACCAGGGTGTAGATCTTCTGGGCGAAGTAGAACAGGCAGGCGAAGATCAGGAAGATCGCCGCCACGCAGCGCAACAGGCGCGTACGCAGTTCGGTGAGGTGCGAGACCAGGGGCATTTCCTGGTCCTGTTCCGGCTTCTGGTCGCTCATGGGGTGCGGGACGGCTGTTGCGGTTCGGTGGGGGCCGCGGCGGTTGCGCTCGCTTCGTTCGTCACGGGGATGGACGGTTCGGCGGGCGCGCCCTGGCCGGGCGGGTTCGGTGCGTCCGTGCCTGCGGCGGGCGCGGTGGGTGCGGCCGGTGCCGGGCTGGCGGAAGCGCTTGGCGCCGACATGTCGCCGTCAGGCTTTGGATTGGAGAGCAGGGATTCGGCCGTGGGCGGCACGATGCTCTCCTTGATCTGCTTCTCCAGCGCCATGATGTGTTCGTTATGCAACTGGCGACGAATCTCGTCGGCGCCGATCTCGCGCTCGACCTCGGTCTTGATCGTGTTGAAGCTGCGTTTCAGGCGGCCGATCCACAGGCCGGCGGTGCGTGCCGCGCCGGGCAGCCGCTCGGGCCCGAGCACCAGCAGGGCGATCAGGCCGATCAGCAGGAGTTCACCGAAGCTGATACCGAACATGGGGCGTCAGTCCTTGCGGGTCACCGGGTCCTGAACCTTCTGCGCCTGGCCGTCGATGGTATGCGGCGGGTTCAGCGGGGCGCCGGACTGCTGGGCGGTGGTGTTCTGTTCGGGGGCCTTGTCGCCTTCCTCGGTGTTCATCGCCTTGCGGAAGCCCTTGATGGCTTCGCCGACGTCGGAACCGAGGTTCTTCAGGCGCTTGGTGCCGAAGACCAGCACGACGACGATGAGAATGACCAGCCAGTGTTTCCAGTCGAAGATGCCCATGGTGTGTTCCTCTTGATTGTCGTTGTCAGGCGGAGGGCTGGCGGGCGGCCTTTTCGGCGTGCCCGGACAAGCCGAAGCGACGGTCCAGTTCATCCAGCACGGCCTGGGGGTGCTGGCCGAGGGCGGCGAGCATGACCAGGCTGTGGAACCAGAGGTCGGCGGTTTCGTAGATCAGGTCGCTGGCGTCGCCACCGGCGGCGGCGTCCTTGGCGGCCAGGATGGTTTCCACTGCCTCTTCGCCGACCTTCTCCAGGATCTTGTTCAGGCCCTTGTGGTACAGGCTGGCGACGTAGGAGCTGTCGGGCGCGGCGTTCTTGCGCTCCTCCAGCACTTCGGCCAGGCGGGTGAGGGTATCACTCATGGCTGTGTCCTGCGGCGTAGATGGCATGCGGATCCTTGAGCACGGGGTCGACGGTCTTCCAGCCGCCGTCCTCGTAGACGCGGTAGAAGCAGCTTTCCCGGCCAGTATGGCAGGCGATGCCGCCGAGCTGTTCGACCGACAGGATGATGACGTCGGCATCACAGTCCAGGCGCAGCTCGTGCAGGCGTTGCACGTGGCCGGATTCCTCGCCCTTGCGCCAGAGCTTGCCGCGGGAGCGTGACCAGTAGATGGCGCGGTTCTCGGCGACGGTGAGGGCGAGGGCTTCGCGGTTCATCCAGGCCATCATCAGTACCCGGCCCGTTTCGTGGTCCTGGGCGATCGCCGGCACCAGGCCTTCGGCATTCCAGTTGATCTCTTCCAGCCAGTCTTTCATCGGGTCATCCACAACGTGGCCGGTCACGTGGAGCCGGCGCTCAGATTCGAAATAGTGTGCCAGTGCCACTCCGGGCTGGCTATCGGCGCAGCACCAGATAGAGACCGCCGGCCAGCATCAGCCAGCTCGGCCAGGTGTCGGCGCTGGGCGCCAGGCCCTGGCTGGCAGCGCCGGCGATCAGCAGGGCGCCGAGCAGGCGGGCCGGCCAGCGGGCGTCATCCGGTTGCACGGATTTCTGCGCGGCGCCGGCGGGCACGGCCAGACGCTCCAGGGCGTCGCGGGCGATCTGCGACAGGTGCGGCACCTGCTCGGCCTGCTGCTGCAGGTTACGCAACAGCTGCAGCGGGTTCACCCGCTCGCGCATCCAGCGTTCCAGGAAGGGCTGGGCGGTGGTCCAGAGATCCAGGTCCGGGTAGAGCTGGCGGCCCAGGCCCTCGATGTTCAGCAGGGTCTTCTGCAGCAGCACCAGTTGCGGCTGGACTTCCATGTTGAAGCGGCGGGCGGTCTGGAACAGGCGCAGCAGCAGCTGGCCGAAGGAAATGTCCTTCAGCGGCTTTTCGAAGATGGGTTCGCAGACGGTGCGGATGGCTGCTTCGAAGTCGTTGACCTTGGTTTCCGGCGGGACCCAGCCGGAGTCGATGTGCAGCTGTGCCACACGACGGTAGTCGCGCTTGAAGAAGGCGATCAGGTTGCGCGCCAGGTAGTCCTGGTCCTCGGGGGTGAGGCTGCCGATGATGCCGCAGTCGATGGCAATGTACTGCGGGTTCCAGGGCTGGCGAGTGGCGACGAAGATGTTCCCCGGGTGCATGTCGGCATGGAAGAAGCTGTCGCGAAACACCTGGGTGAAGAAGATTTCCACGCCGCGCTCGGCCAGCAGCTTCATGTCGGTGCGCTGGTCGGCGAGGGTGGCCAGGTCGGTCACCGGAATGCCGTAGATGCGTTCCATCACCAGCACCTTGGGGCGGCACCAGTCCCAGTAGACCTGGGGCACGTAGAGCAGCGGAGAACCGTCGAAGTTGCGTCGCAGCTGGCTGGCGTTGGCGGCCTCGCGAAGCAGGTCGAGCTCGTCGTAGATGGTTTTTTCGTAGTCACCCACCACCTCCACCGGGCGCAGGCGGCGGGCGTCGGCGGATACGCGCTCGGCCAGGCGGGCGAGGAGGAACAGCCAGGCGAGGTCCTGGCGGATGATCGGCCGCAGGTTGGGGCGGATCACCTTCACCACCACTTCTTCGCCGCTCTTCAACTGGGCGGCGTGGACCTGGGCCACCGAGGCCGAGGCCAGGGGCTCGACGTCGAAGCGGGCGAATACCTGACTGACCTTGGCACCGAGTTGCTCCTCGATGCGCGCCACGGCCTTCTCGGGGGAGAACGGCGGCACCCGATCCTGCAGGCGCGCCAGTTCGTCGGCGATGTCCGGCGGCAGCAGGTCGCGGCGTGTGGAGAGCAGTTGGCCGAACTTGATGAAGATCGGTCCGAGGTCTTCCAGGGCCAGGCGCAGGCGCGCGCCACGGGACTGGGTCAGTGCCTTGCGCGGCAGCCAGCGCCAGGGCAGGAGGACGCTCAGCGCGCGCAGCCACCAGGGCAGCGGCAGTTCGAGCAGCAGGTCATCGAGGCGGTAGCGGATGACGACCTGCTGGATGCGCAACAGGCGGCGGGCGGCGAGGAGCTTCATGCGTCGGGTTTGCTTCTCTGGTTCAGGCGCTCGACACGGGCATCGAGGCGGTCGAGGGCGAGCTTGAGGCGGTCCAGTTCGGCGAAGCGCGCGTCGGCCTCGCGGCGGCCCACCAGGGTGCGCGATTCCTCGGCCAGGTAGTCGGCGAGGTTCTGCCGCAGGCTGTCCAGGCCCTGTCCTGCCCAGCCCGCGCGGCTCTTCAGGTGGCCGGCGAGCAACTGGGTGCCGACCGGGCCGAGCCAGCGCGACAGTTCGTACTCCCAGTCCAGTTCGAGGTCCTGGAGGATGGCGGCCAGTTCCAGCAGTGCGGCGCTATCGCCTTCCAGGGTGACCTCGGCGCTATGCAGGACGGCGGTTTTCTCTTTCGTGGTGGCGAGTTTCAGTAGGCTGGAGGCTGGCGCGCGCAGGCGGCAATCGGCGGGGGCCGACCAGTGGGCGGAGAGTCTCAGGCCGTCGCCGCCGGGCAGCAGGAACAGGGTCAGCTCCGGGTTCTGGCAATCGACTTCGATGACACTACCTTCCAGCCTGGTCATGCGCGGCAGCGCGGTGCTGTCCAGGGTCAGCACCCGGTTGAGGCCGAGTTCGATGCCGGCGAGCAGCGCCTGGGTCAGCATCAGGGCTTGATACCGCGGTGCAGGGCGACGATGCCGCCAGTCATGTTGTGGTAGGTGACGCGCTCGAATCCGGCCTCGGCCATCATCGCCTTGAGGGTTTCCTGGTCCGGGTGCATGCGGATCGACTCGGCCAGGTAGCGGTAGCTCTCGGCGTCGTTGGTGATCAGCTTGCCCATCAGCGGCAGCAGGCTGAAGGAGTAGGCGTCGTAGGCCTTGGACAGCAGGCCGCTGGTGGGCTTGGAAAACTCCAGCACCAGCAGGCGACCGCCCGGCTTGAGCACCCGCAGCATGGAGCGCAGGGCGTCGTCCTTGTGGGTGACGTTGCGCAGGCCGAAGGCGATGGTGACCGTGTCGAAATGGTTGTCGGGGAAGGGCAGCTTCTCGGCATCGGCCTGGACGAAGCTGACGTTGCCGGCCACACCGCTGTCCAGCAGTTTGTCGCGGCCCACCTTGAGCATGGAGGCGTTGATGTCGGCCAGCACGACTTCGCCGGTCGCGCCCACCAGGCGCGAGAACTGCCGGGTGAGGTCGCCGGTGCCGCCGGCGATGTCCAGCACGCGGTTGCCCGGACGCACGCCGGACAGCTCGATGGTGAAGCGCTTCCACAGGCGGTGGACGCCAGCGGACATCAGGTCGTTCATCAGGTCGTACTTGGCCGCCACCGAGTGGAAGACGTCAGCGACCTTGTCGGCCTTCTGGCTTTCGGGAACCTGCTGGTAGCCGAAGTGGGTCGTGGGTTCGGCGTCGTTGCCTTTGCGCGGATCGTTCATGTCGCTGCCACCGGAATTGAATGGCGGCCATTCTAATGCCGGCGCCCGGCTTTGTCTTGGCGGTGGATGGCGAGGGGTGCGGCCGGGGCCCGCGCGGGCTGGTATAGTCGCGCGACCAAAGGCCGCAGCTCAGGAGTCGCCCATGGCGCGTATTCATGTAGAACGTTCCCACAGCCTCGGTCGCGAGGCCGTCCGGGAGAAGGCCGAGAGGCTGGCCGAGCGTCTGGCCCGTGAATACGACGTGCGTTACCAGTGGCGCGGCGACACCCTGGAGTTCAAGCGCAGCGGCGCCGACGGCGCAATCGAAGTGAGTGACGCCCGGGTGCGCGTGGAGGTCAAGCTCGGCCTGCTGCTGTCGGCACTGAGCGGCAGCATCAAGCGCGAGATCGAGAAGGCGCTGGACGAATACCTGGTTTGAGTGGCCAGGCCCGTCGGCAATGACCCTCTTGCGGGTTGGCGCTGAGCGTGCGAATCCCAACGATTCCGATGCGCCGCCCCTTGCTGGGCCTCGCTCCGCCCGGCACCAACCTCCGGTCCGAGCGCGACGACTCCGTGGCTAGTATGCGGTTTCTAATTTTCATCGCTACCTTGCGCTCAAGTCCTGCAAAGGACGAGTCCTCCAAACTTCTGCGTGAGGTGTGCCATGGCCAAAGTAGCCGTCAAGAAGAAAACCGAGAAAGTCGAAAGCAAGTCCACCGTCCTTGCCGATGCGAAGCTTTACGCTCGCAAGATCTGGCTGGCTGGCCTGGGGGCCTATGCCAAGGTCGGCGCCGAGGGCGTGGACTATTTCAAGGAACTGGTGAAGGCCGGCGAAGGCGTCGAGAAGCAGGGCAAGAAGCTGGTGGATCAGCAGGTCGAGGCCGCCAACAGCCAGTTCGACAATGTGAAGAGCAGCGTCAGCGGCGTGAAGGAAAAGGTCGAAGTGCAGTTCGACAAGATCGAGAAGGCATTCGACAGTCGTGTCGCCAGCGCACTCAACCGCATCGGCATTCCCTCCCGGCAGGATGTTGAGGCACTCTCTGCTAAGCTTGATGAGCTGAGCGCGTTGCTCGAGCACGTCGCGCGAACCAAATAAGGAGAGCAGGATGGCTGGCAAGAAGAAAACCGATAAAGACACCAACTCCTGGATCGGCGAGATCGAGAACTACTCGCGCCAGATCTGGTTGGCTGGCTTGGGGGCCTACTCGAAGATCAGCAACGACGGCTCCAAGCTGTTCGATACGCTGGTCAAGGATGGCGAGAAGGCCGAAAAGCAGGCCAAGACCGAGGTGGACAAGCAGGTGGGCGCGGTGAAGTCGAAGGTGGGCTCCCGCGTGGGTTCGGCCAAGTCCAAGGTCGAAGAGGTCAAGGGCAAGGCCATCGGCAAGTGGAGCGAGCTGGAAGAGGCTTTCGACAAGCGTCTGAACAGTGCCATTTCCCGTCTCGGCGTGCCCAGCCGCAGTGAGGTGAAAGACCTGCAAGGCAAGGTGGATGCCCTGACCAAGCAGCTCGAGAAGCTCGCTGGCGTGTCGGCCAAATCGGTCAAGCCAGCCGCCAAGCCGGCTGCCAAGGTTGCGGCCAAGCCTGCCGCCAAAGTGGTCGCCAAGCCGGCGCCCAAGGCTGCTGCCGCCAAGCCCGCTGCGAAGCCGGCCGCCGCTGCCAAACCGGCTGCGAAGGCCGCGAAACCGGCATCTGCCGCCAAGCCCGCCGCAGCGAAGCCCGCTGCCAAGCCCGCTGCCGCTGCCAAACCGGCCGCGGCGAAGAAGCCGGTCGCGAAGAAGCCCGCTGCGCCCAAGGTCGCCAAGCCCGCCGCGCCGGCTGCGAGCCCTGCACCCGCGGCACCGGCTGCCGCTGCTGCTCCGGCAAGTGCGGCCCCGGCGGCGCCGGCCACTCCGCCGACCAGCCAGTCCTGAGTCGTGTCGATATGACGAAAACGCCCGGCTTGTCCGGGCGTTTTCGTTTCAGGCTTCCAGATAGCGCCTGGCCAGTTGTTCGGCGGCGTGTCGCGAGCCGGGCCGCAGGTGCGGCGCCACCAGCATCATCACCTGATAGACCACCAGGCGGATCTCGCCGCTGCTGCCCAGCACCCGCTGGTAATCGAGTGAGAACAGCAGGGTCAGGGTGATCTGTTCCACCAGTTGGCCGAGGGCCTCGGTATCACTGACCAACTGCTGCTCGGCCTTGAGCCGGGCCAGCAGCGCGGCCAGGGTGCGCTTGAGGTGGTTGAGCCAGTTGCGCATCCCCCGCGCCAGCTTCGGCAAGCGTCCGGCGAGATTGGAGAGGTCCTGGAACAGGAACCGGTACTGCGCCAGGCGCTCGACGATCAGGTGCAGGAACAGCCAGTAATCCTCAGCGTCGAGGCGCGCGTCGTCAGGTGGGTCGAGCAACGGCGCCAGCTGTTCCTGGAAACGCTCGAACAGCGCCATCACCAGCGGTTCCTTGCCGTGGAAGTGGTAGTAGAGGTTGCCGGGACTGATGCCCAGTTCAGTGGCGATTTCCAGCGTGGTGACATTGGGTTCGCCGTTGCGGTTGAACAGTTCGAGGGCGCATTCGAGGATGCGGTCGCGGGTCTTCATCCAGGGTTCTTGTCAGGCTTTCCGGGGTCGGGTGAAGGGCCGGCCGGACGACAGGTCCGGCCGGTCCGTTGGGCTCAACGTACGTGCACGTAAGTGCCGGGCGCGGCCTCCATGGGTGGGTAGTCCTGGTTGCCCAGGGCCATGATGGTTTCCCGCTGTTCGCCGGCACGCTCCTGAATCCAGCCCAGCCACTGCGGCCACCAGCTGCCCTGCACATGCTTGGCATCGTAGTACCAGGCGCGCGGGTCGGAGCTCAGCTTGCCGTTCTCGTAGTAGTTGGCCTTGGGGTTGCCCGGCGGGTTGAGGATGCTCTGGATATGCCCGCTGTTCGACAGCACGAAGCGACTATCCCCGCCCAGCAGCAGGGCGGAGCGGTAGACGGCGTCCCAGGGGGTGATGTGGTCGTTGATGCCGGCCACGCTGAAGCTGTCCACCGTGACCTTCTGCAGGTCGATGGGGGTGCCGCAGATCTCCAGGCCGCCGCTGCGGGCGAGCGGGTTGTGCTTGAAGAAGTCCAGCATGTCGCCGTGCAGCGCGGCGGGCAGGCGGGTGTTGTCGTTGTTCCAGTAAAGAATGTCGAAAGCCGGGGGTTCGCGGCCCAGCAGGTAGTTGTTGACGAAGTAGTTCCACACCAGGTCGTTGGGGCGCATCCAGGCGAACACCTTGGCCATGGCCTTGCCCTCCAGCACGCCGGCCTGGTACGAGCGGCGTTTGGCGGCTTCCAGGGTCTGCTCGTCGGCGAAGAGCACGGCGGGGCTGTCGACCTGGCTGTCCAGCAGGCTGACCAGGTAGCTCGCGCTGCTGACCTTGCGCATCTGCCGGCGCGCCTGCAGGTGGCCTTGCAGGGCGGCGATGGTGAGGCCGCCGGCGCAGGCACCCAGCAGGTTAACTTCCTTGCTGCCGGTAATGGCGCGGCAGGCCTCGAAGGCTTCCTCCAGGGCTTGCACGTAGGTGGACAGGCCCCATTCGCGATGGCGCGCGTCCGGGTTGCGCCAGCTCACCATGAACACCTGCAGGCCGTTCTTGAGGGCGTACTGGACGAAGCTCTTATCCGGGCTGAGGTCGAAGATGTAGTACTTGTTGATCTGCGGCGGCACCACCAGCAGGGGGCGCAGGTATTGCTTCTCGCTCATCGGCTTGTACTGGATCAGCTCCAGCAGCTCGTTGCGGAAGACCACCGCGCCGGGGGTGACGGCCAGGTTGCGGCCGATCTCGAAGGCGTGCTTGCTGACCTGGCTGGGCATGCCGTCGTTGTGCAGCAGGTCGTCCAGCAGGTGGCTCATGCCCTTGATCAGGCTGAGGCCGCCGGTATTGAAAAGCTCCTTCACCGCCAGTGGATTGAGCAGGCTGTTGGTTGGCGCGAGGGCGTCGCTCAACTGGGCCAGGACGAAGCGCGCGCGGGCGCGGTCGTCGTCGTTGAGATCGCTTTCATCGATCCAGGCGCTGAGTTGCTTCTGCCAGGCGAGATAGACCTGCAGGCCACGGCGATAGAAGGGGTTGTGCTGCCAGGACGGATCGGCGAAGCGGCTGTCCTGCGGATTGGGCTGGTACAGGGTATCGCCGAGCAGTACGCGGCTGACCTGGCTGCCGAAGGCGAACACGTGTCGCGCGCTGTGCACAGGGTGCCGCAATCCTTGCAGCGCCAGGTTGCGTACGGTGGAGAACAGATCCTTGCCGCGCAAGCCGACGATGGCGTTCTGCGCATTCATGAAGGCGGCAGGTACCGGCAAGGTGCCCGGGATTTGTTTTTCTCGCATGGGGCAACGCTCCGTATTCGGTCCGTGGTCAGGAGGTCTACAGCAAGGGTTGTACCATCAGAAGCACGAAGTGCATTCCAGACTATCGCGGGCAGAATTCAAGTCGATGACAGCATGCACCGCGCTGGAACGGGGTGCCGGCCGTCGCCCCACAAGGGAGCGCCTTGCCCTTCAACCGGTTCGCAGCGGCATCGCCTGGGGGTGGATCACGGCCCGTTGGCGCTCTTCGGCGAGGAATTTCATGATGATCGGCGCCACGGTCTCGGCGCGGGTCACCAGGAACAGGTGGCCGTCATCGATTACGTGAAGTTCCGCGTTGGGAATGCGCCAGGCCAGCAGACGCATGTTCACCAGCGGGATGATCGGGTCGTCGTCGCCGGCCAGCACCAGGGTCGGCTGGCGGATACGGTGCAGCCAGTGGATGCTGGTCCAGCCAAGCCCGGCGAACAGCTGCCAGTAGTAGCCCATCTTGCCGGAGGAGCGCACTTTGCTGGCGTGCGCCAGGGCCAGCCTGGGGTCGCGACGGAAGGCGCCGCCATAGATGTCCGGGGCGATGTGCACGCCGTAGGAGGGCTGGATGTAACGCCGCGGACTGGCCATGCGCCAGAGCACCTTGGGTTTGCCCGGCACCATCACGGCGCCCGCCGAGGTGGCGGCGAGGATCAGCTTCTTGCAGCGTTCCGGGTAGTCGTGGGCGAACTGCTGGGCCAGCGCGCCGCCCCAGGACACGCCGATGGCGCTGACCTGGCCGTAATCCAGGTAATCCAGCATGCGTGCCGCCAGCTTGGCCAGGCCGGAAAAGCGATAGGGCGTGCTGGGGGTGGACGAACCACCGACGCCGGGCACGTCGAAGGCAATCACTTCCAGGTCCGGGTCCAGGGCGTGGACGAAGGGGAACACCAGCTCGAGGTTGGCGCCGATGCCGTTGAAGATCAGCAGCGGTGTCATGTGCGACTGACCGGGGCGGACGGCGGTACGGATGGTCTGGCCGTCCAGCTCGATGGTTCGGAATACGAAAGGTAGCGGCATGCGCGAAGCCCTATTGATTAGAAAACCGGGAGAAGCCTTCGGCGACTCCTCCCGAATCCGCCAGGCCGTGCCTGGACGGCGCCCCCGGCGATTGCCGGCGGCGCACAGGGCACATCCCGGTGCCGGGGGCAGTGGTGCGCAGGGCGCAATCTTTCATCGCTCGTGCACATAGGTGCCGGGCGACGCTTCACCGGCCGGGAAGGCCTTGTTGCCCAGGGTGAAGTTGGCTTTCTTGGTCTTGCCGGAACGCTCGCCGATCCACTGCTGCCAGTGCAGCCACCAGGAATCGGCGTGCTTGGTGGCGTTCTCCAGCCAGACCTTCGGGTCCTCCGGCATATCGCTGCTGGTGGAGAAGCGCGCCTTGGGATTGCCCGGCGGGTTGAGGATGCTCTGGATGTGGCCGCTGTTGGACAGCACGAATTCGCACTTGCCACCCAGCAGGCGCGCCGAGCGGTAGCAGGCTTCCCAGGGGGTGATGTGGTCAGTGGTGCCGGCCACGCAATAGAAGTCGACAGCTACCTGCTTGAGGTCGATGGGGGTGCCGCACACCTCCAGGGCGTTGGGCCGGGTCAGCGGGTTGGTCTTGAACATTTCCACCAGCTCGCCGTGCAGTGCGGCGGGCAGGCGCGTGGTGTCGTTGTTCCAGTAGAGGATGTCGAAGGCCGGCGGCTCGTTGCCCAGCAGGTAGTTGTTGACCCAGTAGTTCCAGATCAGGTCGTTGGGGCGCATCCAGGCGAACACCTTGGCCATGTCCTTGCCCTCCAGCACGCCGGCCTGATAGGAGCGGCGTTTGGCGGCTTCCAGGGTCTGCTCGTCGGCGAACAGGGCGACCTGGGTGTCGAGGTTGAAATCGAGCACGCTGACCATCTGGGTGAAGGCGTTGACCTTGTGCTCGCCGGTGGCCTGGTAGTGGCCGAGCAGGGCGACCGTGGTGATGCCGCCGGAACAGGCGCCCAGGATATTCAGGTCCTTGGCGCCGGTGATTTTCAGGACAGCGTCGATGGCTTCCTTGAGCGCGTCGATGTAGGTCGACAGGCCCCATTCGCGCTGGGCCTTGGTCGGGTTGCGCCAGCTGACGATGAACGTCTGCAGGCCGTTGCGCAGGCAGAAGCGCGCCAGGCTTTTCTCCGGCGACAGGTCGAAGACGTAGAACTTGTTGATCTGCGGCGGTACCACCAGCAGCGGGCGCTCGTGCACGCTTTCGGTGATGGGCTGGTACTGGATCAGCTCCAGCACGTCGTTGCGGAAGACCACCGCGCCTTCAGTGGTGGCGAGGTTCTTGCCGACCTCGAAGGCGTCCATGTTCACCTGGCTGGGCATGCCGCCATTGTTCACCAGGTCCTTGGCCAAGTGGGACAGACCGTCGAGCAGGCTCTTGCCGCCGGTCTCGAAGAAACGCTTGACCGCAGCCGGGTTGGCCATGCTGTTGGTGGGCGCCATGGCTTCGGTCATCAGGTTGATGACGAAATGCCCGCGGCTGGAGTCCTGTTCGGAGAGGTTGCTCTGTTCGATCCAGCTGTGCAGCTCCTTGCGCCAGGCGAGGTAAGTCTGCAGGTAACGTTTGTACAGCGGGTTCTGGCTCCAGGCCGGGTCATTGAAGCGGCGGTCATCGGCTTCCGGTTGCAGGCCGGACTGGCCCAGCAGAACGTTTTTCAGCTCCAGGCCGAAATGAGCCACGTGCTTGGCACTGTGGAAAGGTTGCTTGATGGCCTGCAGCAGCACCATCCGCGCAGAAGACAGCAGGTCCTTGCCGCGGATCCCTATCACCGGATTGAGGTTCAGGGTGTTGTCCGAGGCTTGGCGCTGCAGGTCTTCGTTGTTCTTGTTGCTCATCTACGACGCTCCATTGTCCTGAGTCGAGCAGCGCACGGGCGGAACGGCGCGCTGACTGGCTCGGGTTACCGGGAAGGCGAAGCGAACTTCGCGTATTTCTCTGTATCTGGCGATGCCAAATGCATGGACCCTGCCAGAACTTGGTTACCCGAGTTTGTCAGTTTGCGCAAGCCGACCGCAGAGACTTCGCTGCAGCGGGAGTATGTCGCGAGCAATTAGAAAATACGCCCTAACCTTGGGCGGCGTGGGCGGGAGTGGGGCGCGGCCTGCACCGCATCAGAGCATCAGCCGGACCACTGATTCGTCCGGATCGCGAGAGCGGCCGGCAGCCTCGAGCTCCCGCAGGTAGTCGTTCCACAACTCTTCCTGGCGAGTAGCCAGTTGGTAGAGGTAGTCCCAGGTGAAGAGGCCGCTGTCGTGGCCGTCGTCGAAGGTCAATTTCAGGGCATAGTTGCCGGCCGGCTCCAATCCGCTCAGGCCGACATTCAGCTTGCCGTACTGGAGGATGGGCTTGCCGTGGCCTTGAACTTCCGCCGAGGGCGAATGCACGCGCAGGAACTCCGCGCTGAGGCTGTAGCGCTCGTCCGGGCCGTACTCCAGTTCCAGGGTCCTGGAGGCCTTGTGCAGTTTGATGGCGCTGGGAATGCGCATGTCAGGAATCTCCAGAAGCATGCAGCCGGCGGGGTGCCGGCTGCATGCAGTGTGCACCTGTCAGAGGATGTAGCGCGACAGGTCTTCGTCCTGGGCCAGCTCGCCGAGGTGGTTGTTGACGTAGGCGGCGTCGATGCGGATCGGCGTTTCGTCGTGCTGAGCGGCCAGGTCGCCGGCGCTGAAGGACACCTCTTCCAGCAGGCGCTCGAGCAGGGTGTGCAGGCGGCGGGCACCGATGTTCTCGGTCTTTTCGTTGACCTGCCAGGCGATCTCGGCCAGACGCTTGATGCCGTCCGGCGCGAACTCGATATTCAGGCCTTCGGTCTTCAGCAGCGCGCTGTACTGCTCGGTCAGCGAGGCATGGGGTTCGGTGAGGATGCGTTCGAAGTCTTCTGGCGACAGGGCCTTGAGTTCGACGCGGATCGGCAGGCGGCCCTGCAGTTCCGGCACCAGGTCGCTGGGTTTGGCCAGGTGGAAGGCGCCGGAGGCGATGAACAGGATGTGGTCGGTCTTCACCATACCCAGCTTGGTGTTCACGGTGCAGCCCTCGATCAGCGGCAGCAGGTCGCGCTGCACGCCCTCGCGGGAGACATCGGCGCCACCGACATTGCCGCGCTTGGCCACCTTGTCGATCTCGTCGATGAAGACGATACCGTTCTGCTCCACCGCTTCCAGGGCGGCGGCCTTGAGTTCTTCCTCATTGACCAGGCGCGCGGCTTCTTCGTCGCGCACCAGCTTCATGGCTTCCTTGACCTTCAGCTTGCGGCTCTTGTGCTTGCCCTTGCCGAGGTTGGAGAAGAGGTTCTGCAACTGGTTGGTCATTTCCTCCATGCCGGGCGGGGCCATGATCTCCACGCCGGCCGGGGATTCGGCCACTTCGATGTCGATTTCCTTGTCATCCAGCTGGCCTTCGCGCAGGCGCTTGCGGAACAGTTGGCGGGTGTTGGAATCCTCGCGTGGCTGTTCGTCGCCAAAACCGCTGCGGGCCTGGGGCAGCAGAGCGTCGAGGATGCGCTCCTCGGCGGCGTCCTCGGCGCGGTAGCGCACGCGGTGCATTTCCTGTTCGCGCATCATCTTCACCGCGGCGTCGGCCAGGTCGCGGATGATGGATTCGACGTCGCGGCCGACATAGCCCACCTCGGTGAACTTGGTGGCTTCGACCTTGATGAAGGGCGCATTGGCCAGCTTGGCCAGGCGGCGGGCGATCTCGGTCTTGCCGACGCCGGTCGGGCCGATCATCAGGATGTTTTTCGGCGTCACCTCGGCGCGCAGCTCGGCGGGCAGCTGCATGCGCCGCCAGCGGTTGCGCAGGGCGATGGCGACGGCGCGCTTGGCGTCATCCTGGCCCACGATGTGGCGGTTGAGTTCGTGGACGATTTCGCGGGGCGTCATGGACATGAAAAGTGCTCCAGTGCAGGACGGCGGCCTCACTCGGCGCTGTCCAGCTCCTCGATGGTCAGGTTCTGGTTGGTGAACACGCAGATGGAGCCGGCGATGTTCAGGGCGGTCTCGGCCACTTCGCGGGCGGACAGCTCGGTGTTGTGTTGCAGCAGCGCCATGGCGGCGGCCTGGGCGAACCCGCCGCCCGATCCCATGGCGATCAGCCCATGCTCGGGTTCGACCACGTCACCGTTGCCGGTGATGATCAGCGAGGCGTCCTTGTTGGCGACCGCGAGCATGGCTTCCAGGCGGCTCAGGGAGCGGTCGGTACGCCAGTCCTTGGCCAGCTCGACGGCGGCGCGGACGAGATGGCCCTGATGTTTTTCCAGCTGGCCCTCGAAGCGCTCGAAGAGGGTGAAGGCGTCGGCGGTGGCGCCGGCGAAGCCGGCCAGAACCTGACCGTGGTAGAGACGACGGACCTTGCGGGCGTTGCTCTTCATGACGGTGTTGCCGAGGGAAACCTGGCCGTCGCCGCCCATGACGACTTTGCCGTTGCGGCGAACTGAAACGATGGTGGTCAAGGGAGAGTCTCCACGCAGCGGGGCGAAATGCCCGAATGGAAACTCAGATGGGGGGCCTGGTCCGGCTTTTCAACCGGACCGGGCAATCAAGCGCTCAACGGCTTTGGCGCTGCTGTAACAGCAGATTGCTGAAACCGCTGCCGGCCAGTTGTTTCTGCGCCGAGGCGAGCTGCTCGCGGTTGGCGAAGGGGCCGACCAGCACGCGGTACCAGGTTTCCTCGCGGACAGTGCCGGATTCCACCTGGACGTTCTGGCCGAGCAGGATGATCTGTGCGCGGACCCGGTCAGCGTCGTCCCGTGTGCGGAAGGAACCGGCCTGGAGGAAGAACTGGTTGGTGACCGGCGCCTTGGCCACCACGGGCGGCGGGGGCGGGGTCTCGCCATTCAGGGCGGCCTGGGCACGCGCGGCGTCGATCTTGGCCGCTTCTTCAGGCGTGACCGGCTTCTGCGCGGCTGGTGGAGGCGGCGTTTCCTTCGGTGCTGCCTCCGGCGGCACGATGACCTCCGATTCCGGCAGGAGCGTGTAGAAGTCGTACTTCGGCTTGGCCGGCTCCTGGGGCGGCGCGGCGGTCGGCCTGCCCTGGGCCTTGCCTGCATCGTTGCCGGCCTTGCCGCTCGTGGCTTGCTCGGGCTTGGCCCGGCGGACTTCGTCGCGGCCGGGTTCGAGCTTGTTCAGGAACATCACGAAGCCACCGATGACCAGTCCGATGGCCAGCCAGACCCAGCCGGGCACCGGTTTCTTGGCCGGCGCCTGGTAGCGGCTGGCCCCGCGCTTGGGTGCAGCTTTCTTCTTCGCCATAGTCCGTTACATGCGTTCGAGGGTTTGCAGGCCGAGCAGTTCCAGGCCCTGCTTGAGGGTGCGGCCGGTCAGCGCGGCGAGGCGCAGGCGGCTTTGCCGGGTGGCCTGGTCCTCGGCGGTGAGGATCGGGCAGTTCTCGTAGAAGCTGGAGAACAGGCCGGCCAGGTCATAGAGGTAGGCGCAGAGGAGATGCGGCACACCCTTCTCGGCAACGTTGCCGAGGGTGTCGGCGAACTGCGCCAGCTTGGCGGCCAGGGCCTGTTCCTGTTCGGCCACCAGTTCAATCTGGCCGTCCACTTCGCCGAAGTCCTTGCCCAGCTTGCGGAACACGCTGGCCACGCGGGTGTAGGCGTAGAGCAGGTAAGGGGCGGTGTTGCCTTCGAAGCTCAGCATCAGGTCGAAGTTGAAGCTGTAGTCGCTGGTGCGGTGCTTGGACAGATCCGCATACTTCACCGCGCCGATGCCCACGGCGCGGGCGATCTGCCGCAGTTCCGCCTCGTCCAGTTCGGGATTCTTGCCTTTGACCAGGTCATAGGCGCGCTGCTCGGCTTCGTCCAGCAGGTCGATCAACTTCACCGTACCGCCGTCGCGGGTCTTGAAGGGGCGGCCATCGGCGCCGTTCATGGTGCCGAAGCCCATGTGCTCCATGTCGAAGGAGGCAGGTACGAAGCCGGCCAGGCGGGCGGCGGCGAACACCATCTGGAAGTGCAGGGCCTGGCGCTGGTCAACGAAGTAGAGGGCGCGGTCGGCCTTGAGCACATTGGCGCGGTAGCGGGTGGCGGCCAGGTCGGTGGTGGCGTAGAGGTAGCCGCCGCCGGCCTTCTGCACGATCAGTGGCAGGGGATTGCCTTCGGCGTTCCTGAATTCGTCCATGAATACGCAGAGGGCGCCGTCGCTCTCGGTGAGCAGGCCCTTGGCGCGCAGGTCTTCGACCACCTTGGGCAGGTCGTCGTTGTAGGCGCTCTCGCCTTTCACGTCGGCCATGCTGAGCTTCACGCCCAGGCGGTCGTAGACGGCCTGGCAGTGGCTCAGCGAAATATCGTTGAAGCGGGTCCACAGGCTCAGGCAATCGCGATCGCCCGCCTGGAGCTTGACCACCAGCTCGCGGGCGCGGTCGGCGAACTCGCTGGATTCGTCGAAGCGTTTCTTCGCGGCCCGGTAGAAGGATTCCAGGTCCGAAAGCTCGGCGTCGCTGCCCACCGGCTGTTCCTGCATATAGGCCAGCAGCATGCCGAACTGGGTGCCCCAGTCGCCCACGTGATTCTGGCGGATGACGGTATCGCCGAGGAACTCCAGCACGCGCGCCACACCGTCGCCGATGATGGTGGAACGCAGGTGGCCGACGTGCATTTCCTTGGCCAGGTTCGGCGCCGACAGATCCACGATGACCCGTTGCTGCGGGCCGTTCTTGCGCACGCCGAGGTGTTCGTCGGCCAGCGCGTCTTCCAGGCGCTGGGCCAGGGCCTGGGTGTTCTGGAAGAAGTTGAGGAAGCCGGGGCCGGCGATTTCCACCTTGGCCACCTGGTCATCCTGGGGCAGGGCGGCGATGAGCCTTTCGGCCAGGTCGCGCGGCTTCATGCCAGCCGGCTTGGCCAGCATCATGGCGATGTTGCTGGCGAAATCGCCGTGGCTCTTGTCCTTGGTGTTTTCCACCTGAATGGCCGGGCTGACGCCTTCGGGCAGCACGCCCTCGTTGGCGAGACGGGTCAGGGCTTGCTGGATCAGCTGGCGAATGGTGTCTTTCATCTTCTGCTCTTCCGGCCGCCCCGAAGAGGGCTGGCGCTGGTTGAAAACTGTGCATTATCGGCGGCCTGCTGCCGCAGCTTCAAGTTTTAAGCGGCGAGCCGCAAGGACCGATCGGTGCTATCGGTCGGGCGGTCGCCCTAGAACAGGTCTATGGGGTCGACATCCAGCGACCAGCGCACTGTCCGACCACCGGGCAACTGCTCCAGGGCCTGGCTCCAGGGTGTCAGGAGGCGGTGCAGTGGCGCACGCGCACTGGCCTGCAACAGCAGTTGTGCGCGATAGCGGCCGGCGCGGCGCTCCATGGGGGCGGGCACCGGACCCAGCAGCTCGACGCCATTGACGCCCGTCTCGGCCAGTTGCTGCTCGGCTTCGGCGCAGGCGCTGTCGAGGAACGCCTCCGCCTGGCCCGGCTTGTGGGCCTCGGCGCGTAGCAAGGCGAGGTGGGCGAAAGGGGGCAAGCCAGCGGCGCGGCGCTCGGCAAGGGCCTGCTCGGCGAAGGCGAAGTAGCCTTGCTCAGTGAGCTGCACCAGCAGCGGATGCTCGGCCAGGTGGGTCTGGATGATCACCTTGCCCGGCTCTTCCGCCCGTCCGGCGCGGCCGGCGACCTGGACGATGAGCTGGGCCATGCGCTCGCTGGCGCGGAAGTCGGCGGAAAACAGGCCGCCGTCGGCGTCGAGGATCGCCACCAGGGTGACGCGGGGGAAATGGTGCCCCTTGGCGAGCATCTGGGTCCCCACCAGGATGCAGGGCTCACCACGGTGGATGGTGGTGAACAGCTTGTCCATGGCGTCCTTGCGTGCCGTGCTGTCGCGGTCGATGCGCAGAACCTGTGTCTTCGGGAAGAGGATCGCCAGGCGTTCTTCCGCGCGCTCGGTTCCGGCGCCCACCGGCCGCAGGTCGACCCGCCCGCAGTCGGGGCAGCAGGCCGGCTGGCGTTGCGTATGGCCGCAGTGGTGGCAGCGCAGTTCGTTGTGGCGCTGGTGCAGCGTCATCCGCGCATCGCAGCGCGGGCATTGGCTGATCCAGCCGCAGTCGTGACACAACAGGGTCGGGGCGAAGCCGCGGCGATTGAGGAACACCAGCACCTGCTGGCCGGCCGCCAGGGTCTGCGCGATGGCCTGCTGCAGCGGCATGGAAATGCCGGAGTCCAGCGGCAGGCTTTTCACGTCCAGGCGCAGGAAGCGCGGCTGCTTCGCACCGCCGGCGCGTTGGGTCAGGCGCAGCAGACCGTAGCGGCCGGCGTGGGCGTTCTGCAGGCTTTCCAGCGACGGCGTGGCCGAGCCCAGGAGGACCGGGATGTTCTCCTGGCGGGCGCGCACCAGGGCCAGGTCACGGGCGTGGTAGCGCAGGCCCTCCTGCTGCTTGTAGGAGGCGTCGTGCTCTTCGTCGATGATGATCAGGCCAGGGTTCTTCAACGGGGTGAAGAGCGCCGAACGGGTACCGATGACGATATCGGCTTCGCCATCGCGAGCGGCCAGCCAGGCATCCAGGCGTTCGCGGTCGTTCACCGCCGAGTGCAGCAGGGCGATCCGCGCGTTGAAGCGGCGCGAGAAGCGCTCCAGGGTCTGCGGGCCGAGATTGATCTCGGGAATCAGCACCAGGGCCTGTTTGCCGGCTTCCAGGGTCTGGCGGATCAGTTGCAGGTAGACCTCGGTCTTGCCGCTGCCGGTGACCCCAGCCAGGAGCAAGGCGTTGAAGGCGCCGAAGGACGCGTGAACCGCGTCGAAGGCGGCGCGCTGCTCCGGATTGAGCGGCAGCTCCGGCTGGGCCAGCAGCGGGCCATGTCGCTCGCTGGAGGCATGGCGACGCACTTCCGTCCGCACCAGGCCCTTGTCCAACAGGATGTCGAGGCTGTCCTTGTTCAGCTGCAACTGGCCGAGCAACTGGTGCGCCACGCCGTGGGGGTGCTGGGCCAGGGTGGCCAGGGCCTGGCGCTGGCGCGGCGCACGGGCCAGCCGCGGATCGTCGGCGCTGGCACCGGGCACGGCATGCCAGAAACGCTCTTGCCGCGCCTCGGCGGGCTCGCCTTGGCGAAGCAGCACCGGTAGGGCCCAGCTCAAGGTGTCGCCGAGGCTGTGCTGGTAGTACTGGGCTGTCCACAGGCACAGCTTGAACAGCGTCGGCGGCAGGGGCGGGCGGTTGTCCAGCAGCTCAATGGCGGGCTTGAGCTTGTCCGCCGGCACTTCGCTGTGCTCGGCCAGCTCCACCAGGACACCGATGATCTCGCGCCGGCCGAAGGGCACCCGCAGCCGCACGCCTGGTTGCAGGGCGGCACGGGGCACCCCGGCGGGCGCGCGGTAGTCGAACAGACGGCGCAAGGGCGAGGGCAGGGCGAGGCGCAGGATGGGGGCGTCGGGCAAGCGGGCGGTCCCTTCGGAAAAGGCGCGATCTTAGCATGGCGCTGCGCGACGGCCGGTGCGGCCGGCAGGTTGCATCGCCCCCTTACTCTGGTATCATCCGCCGCCTGTTTCCGTGCGGTGCTCGACATAGGGTCGGGTGGCGGCACGCCAGACCTGAGGATCAAGCAATGAAACCGGAAATCCATCCCGAGTACGTAGCGATCGAAGCTACCTGCAGCTGCGGCAACGTCATCAAGACCCGTTCCACTCTCGGCAAGAACATCAGCCTCGACGTGTGCTCCGAGTGCCACCCGTTCTACACCGGCAAGCAGAAGGTCCTGGACACCGGCGGCCGTATCGATCGCTTCAAGCAGCGTTTCGGCGTGTTCGGCTCCAAGTAAGAGCGCGAGCAGCCCGGGAAGGCCCGATGGCCAAGTCCCCGCTGACGAGAAAGGCGCCCCTGACGGGCGCCTTTTTCTTTTTCTGGCTCCTGAGTTTCTCCCTTCAGGGCGCCTGCCCGGTGCCGGGCGCTCTGCCTACCCATAAGGTGCGAAACGTCGTCGATGGCGACACCCTGCGCCTGGTCGACGGCCGAAGCGTCCGTCTGATCGGTCTGAATGCACCCGAGCTGGCTCGCAAGGGGCGGTCGGCAGAACCCTACGCGCAGGCCGCCCGCCGGCGGCTGCAGCAACTGGTCCACGACAACGGCGACCGGGTGGCCCTAAGGCTGGGGCGCGAGCCGCGGGATCATTATGGGCGTACCCTGGCCCATCTCTATGACCGCCTGGGGCGGAACCTGGAAGAGCGCCTGCTCTTGGAGGGGCTGGGATTCCACGTCGCCTTCGCACCCAACGGCGCACTGGTCGACTGCCTTGCCGTCGCCGAACGGGAGGCGCGTCGGGCCGGTCGCGGAGTCTGGCGCCAGTCTCCGTATCGAACTCCCTGGCAGTTGCGTCAGTCCGGCTTTGCCCTGGTCGGTGGCACGGTAACCCGGGTCGAGCGCAACCGCGGCGGCATCTGGCTGCAGCTGGATGGCCCCCTGGTCCTGCGTGTGGAGCCGAAGCGGCTGGGGCAGTTCGATGTCGCGGCCTTGCGCGGCCTCGTGGGGCGACGCGTCGAGGCGCGGGGTTGGGTGATTGACCGTGGGCGAAGGGGCGGCGTAAATACGATGGAGTCCCGCTGGATGCTCCCCCTTACCCACAACGGAATGCTCGAGGTGCTTCGATGAGATCGCCTGCGCTCGTATTGGCGCTGCTGCTCGCTTCTTCCCTGCTGGTCGGTTGCGCGGTCAACCCCGCTACCGGCAAGACCAATTTCGTGATGATGAGTGAGCAGCAGGAACTGGATCTCGGTCGGCGCTACAACCAGGAGATCGCCGAGGAGAATCCGCGCTATGCCGACGAGAAACTGCAGGCCTATGTTCAGCAGGTGGGGCAGAAGGTCGCCAGCCATAGTCATCGCCGCAACATTCCCTACCAGTTCACCGTGGTCGACTCACCCGACATCAATGCCTTCGCGCTGCCGGGTGGCTACATCTATATCCATCGTGGCCTGCTGGCCTACCTGAACTCGGAAGCCGAACTCGCGGCAGTGCTGGGGCACGAGGTCGGCCATGTCACCGCGCGACACAGCGTGCAGCAGCAGAGCCAATCCACCGCCTGGAATATCCTTGGCCAGGCGGTCGCCATCGGAACCGGGGTCGGCGCTGCCGGCGACCTGACCAATGCGTTGGGCACTGCCTTCGTGCGTGGCTATGGGCGCGACATGGAACTGGAGGCCGACGGCCTCGGCGCCCAGTATCTGGCACGTAGCGGCTATGACCCGCAGGCCATGATCGAAGTGGTGAAAGTGCTGAAGAATCAGGAAGACTTCGCTCGCGACCAGGCCCGGAGCAAAGGCCAGAGCGCGCCGCCGTCGGGTTACCACGGCCTGTTCGAGACGCACCCGGACAACGATACCCGTCTGCAGCAGGTGGTTGGACCGGCCCGGGCGCTGGCCGGTGGCAACCAGGTGGTGAACCGGGACGTCTTCCTCAGGCATCTGGAAGGGCTGCCCTTCGGCGGCTCGGCGGAAACCGGCGTGCGGCGTGGTCAGGATTTCTATCACGCCGAACTGGACTTCACCCTGCATTGCCCCGATGGCTGGGGGCTGGTCAACCGCCCTGATGCGGTCATCACTCACAGCGCCGACCAGCAGGCCTTCATTGCCATGACCCTGGATGGGCGCAAACCGAGCGTGGCCCCCGGCGACTACCTGCGACAGAAGGCCGGCGGCCAGCGCCTGGCCATGGAAGAGTCGCTGCAGCAGTCCGGGCTGCAGGGCGCTACGGCGGTACTGCCGGGCAATCCCGCGCGGCGGGTGGCGGTTGTCTATAAGGATGACAAGGCCTATCTCTTCGTCGGTGCGACCCGGGACCGCTCGTCCCTGGAAAGCCAGGACGACAACTTCCTTTCAGTGATCCGCAGCTTTCGCCCGTTGAGGAAGGAAGAGCAGGCCCTGGCCCAGCCGCTGCGGCTGCACCTGATCCAGGTAAAGTCTGGACAGACCATCGGCAGCCTGGCACGAGAGAGCAAATTGCCGGGGTCCCAAGCGGATCTGGAAAATCGTATACGATTACTTAATAACTTGTATCCAATTGGCGAGCCGAAGCCTGGAGATTGGCTAAAAGTCGTACGTTAGAGGGGTTGACGCCGGGTGACTGAACGGTCTTGTTAGCCCTAGGCATCTTGCGTATGCTCGCCGGTCACGTCTGTCACAAGCAAAAGCGGAAATGCCAAAATGTCTGATCTGAAAACGGCCGCTCTCGAATACCATGCCCAACCCCGCCCCGGGAAACTCAGCGTCGAGCTGACCAAGCCGACCGCTACTGCCCGCGACCTTTCGCTGGCCTACAGCCCGGGCGTCGCCGAGCCGGTACGCGAAATCGCGCGTGATCCCGAACTGGCCTTCAAGTACACCGGCAAGGGCAACCTGGTAGCGGTCATTTCCGATGGCACCGCGATCCTTGGCCTGGGCAACCTCGGCCCGCTGGCCTCCAAGCCGGTCATGGAAGGCAAGGGCGTGCTGTTCAAGCGTTTTGCCGGTGTCGACGTGTTCGACATCGAGGTGGACGCTGAAAGCCCGCAGGCATTCATCGACACCGTCAAGCGCATTTCCATCACCTTCGGTGGCATCAACCTCGAAGACATCAAGGCACCCGAGTGCTTCGAGATCGAGCGTACCCTGATCGAGCAGTGCGACATCCCGGTCTTCCACGATGACCAGCACGGCACCGCCATCGTGACCGCCGCCGGCATGATCAACGCCCTGGAAATCGCCGGCAAGACCCTGGCCGAGGCCAAGATCGTCTGCCTCGGCGCCGGTGCTGCCGCCATTTCCTGCATGAAGCTGCTGGTGAGCATGGGCGCCAAGGTCGAGAACATTTTCATGATCGACCGCAAAGGCGTGATCCATGCCGGTCGCGACGACCTGAACCAGTACAAGGCCGTGTTCGCCCACGAGACCGACAAGCGCACCCTGTCCGAAGCCCTTGATGGGGCGGACGTGTTCGTCGGCCTTTCCGGTGCCAACCTGCTGAGTCCGGAGGACCTCAAGCGCATGGCGGTCAATCCGATCGTCTTCGCCTGTTCCAACCCGGACCCGGAAATCAAGCCGGAACTGGCCCACGAAACCCGCGGCGATGTGATCATGGCCACCGGTCGTTCCGACTACCCGAACCAGGTCAACAACGTACTGGGCTTCCCCTTCATCTTCCGTGGTGCTCTGGACGTGCGCGCCACCCGCATCAACGAAGAAATGAAGATTGCCGCGGCCCTGGCGCTGCGCGACCTGGCCAAGCTGCCGGTACCGAAGGACGTGTGCGATGCGTACGGCGTGGCTTCGCTGGAGTTTGGTCGTGAGTACATCATTCCGAAACCCATGGACCAGCGCCTGATCACTGTTGTATCCGATGCCGTGGCCAAGGCTGCCATCGAGTCCGGCGTGGCGACGCTGCCCTATCCGAAGCACTATCCGCTGAACTCGGTGGATGATGTGTTCAACGGCTAAGCCGAACCCCAATAAAAAGCCCCGCAATTGCGGGGCTTTTTATTGGGCGCCTCAGAACAGGTCGATGGGCGCGGCTTCGTCAGCTGGCAACGGGCTGCCGGGAATGGCCAGGCCGGGCTCGAACTCGCTCATGGGTGGCGGGGTGTCCTCGCTCTTGAACAGTTCGAAGAAGGCGTCCGGCGTTCCCGGGCTTGCGGCGCGACCGCTGAGCGGATCGATGCGGAGGGTCAGCAGGCCCGCGGGTTCGGGCTGGACGTGGGCCGGCTTGTCCTTCAGCGCTGCGCTCATGTAGTTCATCCAGATCGGCAGGGCAACGGTGCCGCCGTACTCATGGCGTCCGAGGCTTTCCGGCTGGTCGAATCCGACCCAGACCGTGGTGACATAGTCGGCGTTGTAGCCGGAGAACCAGCTGTCCTTCGACTCGTTGGTGGTGCCGGTCTTGCCGGCGATGTCGCTGCGACCCAAGGCCAGGGCGCGGCGGCCGGTGCCGCGTTTGATCACATCCTGCAGCATGCTGTTGAGGATGTAGGTGGTGCGGGGGTCGACGATGCGTTCGGCCACGGCGGGGGCCTGGCCCAGGGGGGCGGAAGCATCGGTGGACGCCAGCAGCGTGTCCGGCGCCGCATTGGCCTGTGCAGCGTCACCGGCTTGCGCCTCGTTGGCCGGTACCCGTGGTGGGTTGGCAACGAACAGGGTCTTGCCGTCGCGGCTTTCGATGCGCTCGATCAGGTACGGCTGCACCTTGTAGCCGCCGTTGGCGAAGGTACTCCAGCCGCCAGCGATCTCCAGCGGGGTGAGGTTGGCGGTGCCCAAGGCCAGGGACAGGTTGCGTGGCAGGTCATCCTTGTTGAGGCCGAAGCGGCTGACGTAGTTCCGCGCGTAGTCGATGCCGATGGCCTGCAGTACGCGGATCGACACCAGGTTGCGCGATTTGTACAGGGCCTCGCGCAGGCGGATCGGGCCGAGGAAGGTATTGTTGTCGTTCTTGGGACGCCAGGCCTCTTCCATGCCGGCTTCCTGGAAGACGATAGGCGCGTCGTTGACCAGGCTGGCGGCAGTGAAGCCGTTGTCCAGGGCGGCCGCATAAAGGAAGGGCTTGAAGCTGGAACCCGGCTGGCGCTTGGCTTGGGCGGCGCGGTTGTAGTTGCTCTGCTCGAAGGAGAAGCCACCGACCAGGGCGCGGATGGCGCCGTCATTCGGATCAAGGGAAACCAGGGCGCTCTGTGCGGCCGGCAACTGGACGAAGCGCAGGCTGCCGTCGTCCTGGCGCTGCACGCGGACCAGGTCGCCGACCTGGGCGACATCGGCCGGTTGCTGAGGGCGCGCGCCCAGGCTGTTGGTATTCAGGAAAGGACGGGCCCACTTCATGCTGTCCCAGCTCACGGCTTCTTCCTGGCCGCTGCGGGTCAGGACCAGGATGCCGCTTTTCTCCACCTGGGTGACGATGGCTGGTTCCAGGCCGCCCAGCGATTTCTGCTTGGCCAGTTCCTGCAGCCAGGTCTGCTTGGTCATGCCGGGGAGGCGGGTTTCCGGGCCTCGATAGCCATGGCGCTGGTCGTATTCGATCAGCCCTTCGCGCAGAGCCGTGTTGGCGGCCTGCTGGAGATCGCTGGGGACGGTCGTGGTGACGCGGAAGCCTTCGGTGTAGGCATCGCTACCGTAGCGGCCGACCATCTCGGCGCGGGCCATCTCGGCGATATAGGGGGCGGTCAGTTCCGGGGTCGGGACGTGGTAGCTGGCGTCGATCGGCTCGCCGATCGCCTGCTGGTAGCGCGCCTCGTCGATACGGCCGAGCTTGTACATGCGGCCGAGAATCCAGTCGCGGCGCTCCTGGCTACGGGTCGGGTTGACCAATGGGTTGAAGCGCGACGGAGCCTTGGGCAGGCCGGCGATCATTGCCATCTGCGCCAGGCTGAGTTCGCGAATCGACTTGCCGTAATAGACCTGGGCGGCGGCCTCTATACCGTAGGCACGGTTACCGAGGTAGATCTTGTTCACATAAAGTTCAAGAATTTCGTCTTTGCTGAGTTCCCGTTCAATTTGCAGGGCCAGCAATATTTCATTGATCTTGCGGGAGAAACTTCTTTCGCTGGTGAGGAAGTAGTTCTTTGCCACCTGCATGGTGATGGTGCTGCCGCCCGTCTGGATGTGGCCGGTCTTCAATAATTGCGTGGCAGCGCGCATCAGGCTCGTGACGTCGACGCCATAATGGTTGGCGAAATTGTCATCCTCCGCTGCCAGCAGCGCCTGGATGAAATCCGGCGGGATGTCGGCGAAACGCACCGGAGAGCGGCGCATCTCGCCGAATTCGGCGATCAGCTTGCCGTCGCTGCTGTAGACGCGGAGGGGGATTTGCAACTGGATCCGGCGAAGCGAGTCGACGGACGGCAGGCTGGGGCTAAGATAGAGGTAAGCGCCGCTGAAACTGAGCAACAGGCCACAGAAAACGGCAACGAAGGACCACCAGAAAAACTTCAGCAGGCGCATCAAGGCTTGTGGATTTCCAGGCAAAAGAATGAGTTAAGCGGAAGGCGATGATAAAAGGCAAAAGCCGATCACATTATAAGCGTTTTTTTTCCTGGGGAGCCATTTGCGCTTCTGTCAAGACTGCTATTTAATGTGGAAAAACATAAATCGTCCGTAAGTCTCGGACGCTGATAGGAAATCGGTCGTGCTAGGGCTCTTCAATAAGAAAGCGAATTCGCTGTTGGGGATCGACATCAGCTCGACCTCAGTCAAGCTCCTTGAATTGAGTCGCTCGGGAAGCCGCTTCAAAGTGGAGTCCTATGCCGTCGAGCCACTCCCGCCGAACGCGGTTGTCGAAAAGAACATCGCGGAGCTGGAGGGTGTCGGGCAGGCGCTTTCCCGTGTGGTCACCAAGGCGCGAACCGGTGTCAAGGCTGCCGCGGTAGCCGTGGCAGGGTCGGCCGTGATCACCAAAACCATCGAGATGGAAGCTGGGCTCTCCGATGACGATCTGGAGAACCAGCTGAAGATCGAGGCTGACCAGTACATTCCTTATCCATTGGAAGAGGTCGCCATCGACTTCGAGGTGCAAGGCGCCTCCGCGCGCAATCCTGAACGGGTCGACGTGCTGCTGGCGGCCTGCCGCAAGGAAAACGTCGAAGTGCGCGAGGCCGCGCTGGCTCTGGCTGGGCTCACCGCCAAGGTGGTCGACGTCGAGGCCTATGCGCTGGAGCGTGCGTACTCTTTGCTCTCCGCCCAGCTCGGCGATGCCCATGACGAGCTGACCGTGGCCGTCGTCGACATCGGTGCCACGATGACCACCCTCAGCGTGCTGCACAACGGTCGCACCATCTATACCCGCGAGCAGTTGTTCGGCGGTCGCCAGCTGACCGAGGAGATTCAGCGCCGCTATGGGCTTTCGGTCGAGGAGGCGGGTCTGGCCAAGAAGCAGGGCGGTCTTCCGGATGACTACGACAGCGAGGTCCTTCAGCCGTTCAAGGATGCGGTGGTCCAGCAGGTCTCCCGCTCGCTGCAGTTCTTCTTCGCGGCCGGCCAGTTCAATGATGTGGACTACATCCTCCTGGCGGGTGGCACGGCTTCGATTCCTGATCTGGATCGCCTCATCCAGCAGAAGATCGGCACTCCGACCCTGGTCGCCAATCCCTTCGCCGACATGGCGCTGAGCAGCAAGGTCAATGCAGGTGCGCTCGCCAGTGATGCGCCCGCGCTGATGATCGCTTGCGGCTTGGCGATGAGGAGTTTCGACTGATGGCGCGCATCAACCTACTCCCCTGGCGTGAACAGCTGCGCGAGGAGCGCAAGCAGCGCTTCCTGGTGGCGCTGGGTGCTGTCCTGGCAATGGGTGCCGGCGCGGTCTTCCTGGGCGACCAGTACCTGAACAACACCATCGAGAATCAGCAGGCGCGCAATGATTTCGTGCGCAAGGAGATCGCCGTCCTGGATGCCAGGATCAAGGAGATCAGCGAACTGAAGACCCGCCGCCAGCAGCTTCTCGAGCGGATGAAGATCATTCAGGACCTGCAGGGCAATCGACCGATCATCGGCCGAGTGTTCGACCAACTGGTACGTACCTTGCCCGATGGCGTGTTCTTCACCGGTCTGAAAATGAGCGGCAAGAGCATCGCCATCGTCGGCGCGGCCGAGTCGAACAATCGGGTTTCCAACCTGATGCGTAATCTGGATGCCTCGGAATGGCTGGCATCGCCCAACCTCACCGAGGTCAAGGCGGTAACCGCTGGCGCGGTGGACCAGGCCAACGTCTTCCAGCTGACCGTGCAGCAGACCCAGCCGGGCTCTGAGGAAGAGAACGGCAAGACCGCCAACGCGATGCCGGGCACCATCACCACAGGAGCCGCGAAATGAGTTTCTCCGACTCCCTCGAAAGCCTGCGCAAGATCGACCTGGCTGATCTCGACGTCAACAACCTGGGCTCCTGGCCGATTGCGGTCAAGGTCATCACCTGTGTCCTGGTGCTGATCCTGGTGCTGGTGCTTGGCTACAACTTCCACCTCAAGGACCTCGAGCTCCAGCTGGACTCTAAACGGGCCGAAGAGGAAACGCTCAAGCAGCAGTTCGCTACCAAGGCCTTCCAGGCGGCGAACCTGGAGGCCTACAAGGAGCAGATGAAGGAGATGGAAACCTCCTTCGGCGCCCTGTTGCGTCAGTTGCCCAGCGATACCGAGGTGCCCGGCCTGCTGGAGGACATCACCCGCACCGGGCTGGGTAGCGGCCTGGAGTTCGAAGAGATCAAGCTGTTGCCGGAAGTCATTCAGCAGTTCTACATCGAGTTGCCGATTCAGATCTCGGTGGTAGGGGGTTACCACGACCTGGCGACCTTCGTCAGCGGTGTCGCCAGCCTGCCGCGAATCGTGACCTTGCATGATTTCGAGATCAAACCCGCTTCCCAGGACAGCAGTTCCAAGCTGCGTATGTCGATCCTGGCCAAGACCTACCGCTACAACGACAAGGGGCTGCAGAAATGAGTAGTCCTCGCGCCCGCCTGGCGCTCTGCGCTCTGATGATTGCCGGCCTTTCCGGTTGCGGCGTCGGCAATGACTTCGGTGATCTGCAGGCCTATATGGACGAGGTACGTGCCCGTCCCAAGGGCTCCATCGAGCCTCTGCCGAAGTTCCAGCCCTACGAGGCCTTCACATACAGCGCTGCTGCTTTGCGCAGCCCCTTCCAGCCGCCGATCAAGATCGACCTGGCCAAGCAACAGAAGGGGTCGAAGGATGTCCACCCGGATGAGACCCGGGTCAAGCAATTCCTCGAGGGGTTCAATATCGAGTCCTTCGAAATGGTGGGTACCCTGTCAAACGGTTCGGGGACCTTCGCCTTGGTCAGCGGCGCTGGAGGGGTGCATCGGGTCAAGGTGGGGGATTATCTCGGGCGTAACCACGGCCGTATCGTCGGGATCGACGAAGCCAAGGTCGACGTCATCGAGATCGTCCCGGACGGGGAAGGCGGATGGTTGGAGCGTCCGCGAAGTCTCGCGCTCAGGGAGCGCTCTTGAGGGCGAGGTAATCCCATGAAGAACAATTACCGGTCTGCACAACGGAACCAGATGATGAAAAGCTCGCTATCGCGCCTTGGTATCACGCTATTGGCCGCCCTGCTCTCGCCCGCCCTGCTGGCGGCGAACCTGCAGGCACTGGATGTCGCGGCTCTCCCGGGCGACAGGGTTGAACTCAAGCTGGCGTTCGACGAGCCGGTGGTCGCCCCCCGCGGCTACACCATCGAGCAGCCTGCGCGTATCGCCCTGGACCTGCCGGGTGTGTCCAGCAAGTTGGCGACCAAGAACCGCGAGCTGGGCGTGGGCAATGCCCGCAGCGTGACTGTGGTCGAGGCCAAGGATCGCACCCGCCTGATCATCAACCTCTCCACCCTCGTGCCCTACAGCACGCGCGTGGAGGGTCGTAACCTCTATGTGCTGGTAGGCGACTCGGTTGCCTCGGCGCCGCGCACCGTGGCTGCCGCACCGGCGCCCACTGCAGCTCCCTTGAGCGTTTCGCAGCCGGTCAAGAGCTACGCCCGTGCCGCCCGTGCAATCGAAAACATCGATTTCCAGCGCGGCGACCAAGGTGAGGGCAATGTGGTGATCACGCTGTCCGATCCGAGCGTTGCCCCGGACATTCAGGAGCAGGGTGGCCGGATCCGCCTGGACTTTTCCAAGACCCAGTTGCCCGAGTCCCTGCGCGTGCGACTGGACGTGAAGGACTTTGCCACGCCGGTGCAGTTCGTCAGCGCATCGGGGAGCGGTGCCAACGCCAGCATCAGCATCGAGCCGACGGGGTTCTATGACTACCTGGCCTACCAGACCGACAACAAGCTGACCGTCAGCATCAAGCCGCTGACCCAGGACGATGTGGAGAAACGCAAGGCCGAGCGTTTTGCCTACTCCGGCGAAAAGCTGTCGCTGAACTTCCAGGACATCGACGTGCGTTCGGTCCTGCAGCTGATCGCTGATTTCACCGATCTGAACCTGGTGGCTTCGGACACCGTGCAGGGCAACATCACGCTACGCCTGCAGAATGTGCCGTGGGACCAGGCGCTGGACCTGGTGCTGAAAACCAAGGGGCTGGACAAGCGCAAGGTCGGTAACGTGCTGCTGGTCGCGCCGGCTGACGAGATCGCGGCCCGCGAACGCCAGGAGCTGGAGTCGCAGAAGCAGATTGCCGAACTGGCGCCCCTGCGCCGCGAGCTGATCCAGGTGAACTACGCCAAGGCGGCGGACATCGCCAAGTTGTTCCAGTCGGTTACCAGCGGCGATCCGAGCGCTGTCGGCACCGATGAGCGTGGTTCCATCACCGTGGATGACCGCACCAACAGCATTATCGCCTATCAGACTCAGGACAAGCTGGACGAGCTGCGCCGCATTGTCACCCAGCTGGATATTCCGGTGCGCCAGGTGATGATCGAAGCTCGCATCGTCGAAGCCAACGTCGACTACGACAAGGCGCTGGGCGTGAACTGGCGCGGTGCCAGCATTGGTGACAACAATTTCGTCGTCGGTGGTGGCGGCGCTGGCCGCCCGGCCGCTGGCCAGGCCGGTAACGTCAACCTGGCCAATGCGCCGTTCGTCGATCTCGGTGCCTCCGGCGCTACCTCGAGCATCGGTATCGGCTTCATTACCGACAACACGATCCTCGATCTGGAACTCTCGGCGATGGAGAAGACCGGTAATGGTGAAATCGTGTCCCAGCCCAAGGTGGTCACTTCGGACAAGGAAACCGCGAAGATCCTGAAAGGCGCCGAGATCCCGTACCAGGAAGCCAGTTCCAGCGGTGCCACCAGCACGTCCTTCAAGGAGGCTGCCCTGTCCCTGGAGGTGACGCCGCAAATCACGCCGGACAACCGCATCATCATGGAAGTCAAGGTCACCAAGGATGCGCCCGACTTCGCCAATGCCCTGAACGGCGTACCGCCGATCAATAAAAACGAGGTCAACGCCAAGGTGCTGGTCAACGATGGTGAAACCATCGTCATAGGTGGGGTATTCTCCAACACCCAAACCAAGGCGGTGGACAAGGTGCCCTTCCTCGGCGACCTGCCTTTCCTCGGCCGCATGTTCCGGCGCGACGTGGTGCAGGACAAGAAAGCCGAGCTCCTGGTATTCCTCACTCCCCGCATCATGAACAACCAGGCCATTGCGGTGAGTCGCTGATATCGGTGCGTAATTTGATTCTGATCGGCCCGATGGGGGCAGGAAAAAGCACCATCGGGCGTTTGCTTGCCAAAGAACTGCGTCTTCCCTTCAAGGACTCCGATAAGGAAATCGAACAGCGCACCGGAGCGAATATCCCGTGGATATTCGACGTCGAGGGTGAGCAGGGTTTTCGCGATCGCGAACAGGCGATGATCGAAGAGCTCTGCGAGCAGGACGGTGTTGTCCTGGCGACCGGTGGTGGCGCTGTCCTGCGCCCCGCCAATCGCCAGGCGTTACGTTGTGGCGGCCGGGTCGTCTACCTGCACACCTCGGTGGAGCAGCAGGTCGAAAGGACGGCCCGTGATCGCAATCGACCGCTGCTACGCTCGGCCGATCCGGGAAAGGTCCTGCGTGACCTGATGGCGATCCGCGATCCGCTCTACCGTGAAATCGCCGACATCATCATCGAAACGGACGAGCGGCCGCCGCGCTTGGTGGTGCAGGAAATACTCACGCGCCTGCAGGCGCTGCCGCCCCGTTAAAGCGCAGGCGGAACTGCGCTATCCTTTAGCCCTTTTTATATCGGGGGCCCCATGCGGACACTTCAGGTCGATCTTGGCGAGCGTAGCTATCCCATCCATATAGGTGCCGGTCTGCTGTCGCAGCCGGAGCTTTTCACGCCGCACATTGCCGGTCGGCAGGTGGCCATCGTCACCAATGAGACAGTGGCGCCCCTTTACCTCGAGACCCTGACCCGGACACTCCAGAGCTATTCCGTGCTGCCCATCGTGCTGCCGGATGGTGAGGCCTATAAGAACTGGGAAACCCTGCAACTGATCTTCGACGCGCTGCTCGGCGCCCGGCACGACCGGCGCACCACCGTCATCGCACTGGGCGGTGGCGTGATCGGCGACATGGCCGGCTTCGCTGCTGCCTGCTACCAGCGCGGCGTGGACTTCATCCAGGTGCCCACCACCCTGTTGTCCCAGGTGGACTCCTCGGTCGGTGGAAAGACCGGCATCAACCACCCGCTGGGCAAGAACATGGTCGGTGCCTTCTATCAGCCCAAGGCGGTGATCATCGATACCGACAGCCTGCGCACACTGCCGGTGCGCGAGTTGTCCGCCGGCCTGGCCGAAGTGATCAAGTATGGGCTGATCTGTGACGAACCTTTCCTGCCCTGGCTGGACGAGAAGATGACGGCTTTGCGCGGTCTCGATGCCAGTGCCCTGACCGAAGCCATTGAGCGCTCCTGTGCCGCGAAGGCGCGGGTGGTCGGGGTCGATGAGCGGGAGTCCGGGCTGCGCGCCATTCTCAACCTGGGGCATACCTTCGGCCACGCCATCGAAACCCACATGGGCTACGGCACCTGGCTGCACGGCGAAGCGGTATCGACGGGTACCGTCATGGCCCTGGAGATGTCCAGTCGCCTGGGCTGGATTTCTACCGACGAGCGCGATGCGGCGATCCGCCTGCTGCGCCGTGCCGGTTTGCCGGTCGTACCGCCAGTGGACATGACGCCGGAACATTTCCTCCGGCACATGGCCGTAGACAAGAAGGTGCTCGATGGCCAACTGCGCCTGGTGCTGCTGCGCCGCATTGGCGAAGCCGTCGTGACCGCCGATTATCCGCGCGACGTTCTGGAGGCCACGCTGGCCGCCGATTATCGTGCCTTGGCCGACCAGCTCGGAGAATAAGGGAACCCCATGAGCAGCCTGCACGCCGACGAGGCCTATCTCGGTCATTACCAGTTCACCCACGACCCGTTCGCGGCGCGGGTGCCTGGCTTCAAGTTCTTCCCGGCCCAGCGCAAGCCGGTGTTGGGCCAGTTGCACCACCTGGCGCGCTACAGCCAATTGATGCTGGTGGTGAGCGGCCCTCACGGTAGCGGTAAGACGCTGCTGCGCCAGGCCCTGGTGGCAAGCACCAACAAGCAGGCGGTGCAGAGCCTGGTCGTGTCGGCGCGCAACGCCGCCGAGGCCGGTGGTCTGCTGCGCCAGGTCGCCCAGGGGCTGAACATCGCCCAGGCCGACGTGCGCTCCATCCTCGCTCAGGTCGCTCAGTTGTCCCTGACCGGGCAGGAGGTGTATCTCCTGGTGGACGACGCCGAGGAACTGGACGACGCGTCGCTCAATCACCTGCTGGCCCTGGCCGAGGGGAATGTCGAGGCGCGCGCCCACGTGTTCCTGTTCGGTGAGGACTCCCTGCTCGCCCGCCTCGATGCGCTGGCCGAGGGGGAAGAACGCTTCCATATCATCGAGCTGCAGCCCTACAGCCCGGACGAAACCCGTGAGTACCTTGCCCAGCGCCTTGAAGGCGCCGGGCGCAGCATCGAGTTGCTGAGTGACGAGCAGGTGGAGGACATCCATCTGCAGTCCGAAGGCTGGCCCGGTGGGATCAACCAGGTGGCGCGCGATCTGATGATCGAAGCGATGCTCGCCGAGCGCGGTGCATCGCGCAAATCCGCTGCCGGCTTCAGCTTGCCGAAAAAGCATCTGCTCGCGCTGGCAGTGGTCGGCATCGGCGTGATTGCCGCCTGGATGATGCAGGGGCGCAATGAGGCTGGTGTTGCGAACACGCCTGCCAGTGCGCAGTTGCCTTTGGGCCAGGCTCCGGCCGCTCAACCGTCCGCTCAGGGCGATGCGGGGGCGCCTGCCGTAGAGTTCGCGGGGGCCTCCCAGCCGTTGCCGCTGCCTTTGGTTGGAGAAGCCCAGCCGGTGATCCGGGAACCGCTGGCCCAGGCGGCCGGCCAGGATGAGCCGGAAGATGCTCCGGCGTCCGAAGGCGCTGCCAGCGTACCGCCGACCGTTACCACCGTCGCGCCGCCCCAGGGGGCGATTGCCAGTCCGGCGCCCACTGCCCCGGTGGAGCCCATTTCGTCGCCGCAGCCGCTGCCGAAACCGATCCAGCCTATTGCCGCCGCGCCGGCCGCTGCACCCAAGCCGGTGGAGCTCGCTCCTGCGCCGGCGGTCGCCTCGGTGCCGACTCCCAAGCCTGCCCCTGCGCCAACCCCGGCTGCGGCGAAGCCGGCCGAGAAGCCCGCGCCTGAGGCGGTTGTCGTGGGTGGGGCGGGCAATGGCTGGTACCGCAGTCAGGCCGCCAGCCATTTCGCCCTGCAGGTGCTCGGTACCAGTTCGGAAAGCAGCGCCAAGGCCTTCGTGCAGCAGAATGGTGGTCAGTACCGCTACTTCAAGAAGCAGTATCAGGGCAAGGCACTCTATGTGGTGACTTACGGCAGTTTCCCCAGCCGGGCCGCCGCCCAGGCTGCGATCAAGTCCTTGCCGGCCAAGGTCCAGGCTGATAAACCCTGGCCGAAAACCTTCGCCAGCATCCAAAAGGAGATGGCTCGCTAGTCCCGGCGAGCCTGATCCCCCGCCTTCTGACTGGGTGGTCGCTAGCACGGCCTCCCGGTTCCTTCATTCATTTTTGCGACATCGACTTTCACGGGTTGGTCACTAAGATTTGTGGTGGACCAATGTGCTATGTACAATGACCTCCCTTTGCCTACGCAAAAGCTGGCGGCAAGTTCAGTGCGTAGAACAAGCGGTTGAATTACAAAGCAATTCTGCCTTCCAAAGAAGGCAGCCCTGGTGAGAGTTCCCCTATGAAAGCAGGTCTGTACCATCCTGATGAATTCAAGGATAACTGCGGTTTCGGCTTGATCGCCCATATGCAGGGCGAAGCCAGCCATCATCTCCTGAATACCGCTATCGAAGCCCTGACCTGCATGACCCACCGCGGCGGCATCAATGCCGACGGCAAGACCGGCGACGGTTGTGGTCTGTTGATCCAGAAACCCGACCTTTTCCTGCGTGCGATCGCCAAGGAAACCTTCGGGGCCGACCTGCCTGCCCAGTACGCCGTCGGCATGGTGTTCTTCAACCAGAACCCGGCTCGCGCCGAAGCGGCTCGCGAGAACATGAACCGCGAGATCGAGCGTGCCGGCCTGCAGCTGATCGGGTGGCGCAAGGTCCCCGTGGACACCAGTGTCCTTGGCCGCTTGGCCCTGGAGCGCCTGCCGCAGATCGAGCAGGTGTTCATCGGCGGTGAAGGCCTGGGTGACCAGGAAATGGCAGTCAAGCTGTTCAGCGCCCGTCGCCGTTCCTCCGTGGCCAACGCCGCGGACGCCGACCACTACATCTGCAGCTTTTCCCACAAGACCATCATCTACAAAGGCCTGATGATGCCGGCCGACCTGCAGCAGTTCTACCCGGATCTGGGTGACGAACGCCTGCAGACCGCCATCTGCGTCTTCCACCAGCGCTTCTCCACCAACACCCTGCCGAAGTGGCCGCTGGCGCAGCCCTTCCGCTTCCTCGCCCACAATGGCGAGATCAACACCATCACCGGTAACCGCAACTGGGCCGTGGCCCGCCGCACCAAGTTTGCCAACGAGCAACTGCCGGATATCGATGAACTGGGCCCGCTGGTCAACCGCGTGGGTTCCGACTCCTCGAGCATGGACAACATGCTCGAGCTGATGGTCACCGGCGGCATCGACCTGTTCCGCGGCGTGCGCATGATCATCCCGCCGGCCTGGCAGAACATGGAAACCATGGATGCCGACCTGCGCGCCTTCTACGAATACAACTCCATGCACATGGAGCCCTGGGACGGCCCGGCTGGCGTCGTGCTCACCGACGGTCGCTATGCCGTCTGCCTGTTGGACCGCAACGGCCTGCGTCCGGCGCGCTGGGTCACCACCAAGAACGGCTACATCACCCTCGCCTCGGAAATCGGCGTGTGGGATTACAAGCCGGAAGAGGTCATCGCCAAGGGTCGTGTCGGCCCGGGCCAGATCCTCGCCGTGGATACCGAGACCGGCCAGGTCCTCAATACCGAAGACATCGACAGCCGCCTGAAGTCGCGCCACCCCTACAAGCAGTGGTTGCGCCAGAGCGCCGTGCGCATCCAGGCCAAGCTGGACGACGACCACGGCGTGGCCAGCTACGACAGCGACCAGCTCAAGCAGTACATGAAGATGTTCCAGGTCACCTTCGAGGAGCGTGACCAGGTACTGCGCCCGCTGGCCGAGCAGGGCCAGGAAGCCGTGGGCTCCATGGGCGACGATACCCCCATGGCCGTGCTGTCCCAGCGCGTGCGCTCGCCCTTCGATTACTTCCGCCAGCAGTTCGCGCAGGTGACCAACCCGCCGATCGACCCGCTGCGCGAAGCCATCGTGATGTCCCTGGAAATCTGCCTGGGCGCCGAACGAAACATCTTCAGCGAGTCTCCGGAGCACGCCACCCGCGTGATCCTCAGCAGCCCGGTGATCTCCCCGGCCAAGTGGCGTGCGCTGATGAGCCTGGACCGCCCGGGTTTCGAGCGACACATCATCGACCTGAACTACGACGAGAGCCTCGGCCTCGAAGCGGCCGTGCGCAACATGGCCGACCAGGCCGAGGAAGCCGTGCGCGCCGGTAAGGTCCTGCTGGTCCTGACCGACCGCCATATCGCCCCCGGCAAGCTGCCGGCCCACGCCTCCCTGGCCGTCGGCGCCGTGCATCACCGCCTGGTGGAGAAGGGCCTGCGTTGCGACTGCAACATCCTGGTGGAAACCGCCACCGCCCGCGACCCGCACCATTTCGCCGTGCTGGTGGGCTTCGGCGCTTCCGCTGTGTACCCCTTCCTCGCCTACGAAGTGCTGGCCGACCTGATTCGCACCGGCGAAGTGCTGGGTGACCTCTACGAAGTCTTCAAGCACTACCGCAAGGGCATCTCCAAGGGCCTGCTGAAGATCCTCTCGAAGATGGGCATCTCCACCATCGCCTCCTACCGCGGCGCCCAGCTGTTCGAGGCCGTGGGCCTGTCCGAGGAAGTGGTCGACCTCGCCTTCCGCGGCGTCGCCAGCCGTATCAAGGGCGCGCGATTCGTCGACCTCGAAGCCGAGCAGAAGCTGCTGGCGTTCGAGGCCTGGAACAACCGCAAGCCGATCCAGCAGGGCGGCCTGCTGAAATTCGTCTACGGCGGCGAGTACCACGCCTACAACCCCGACGTGGTGAATACCCTGCAGGCGGCCGTGCAGCAGGGCAATTACGAGAAGTTCAAGGAATACACCGCACTGGTGGACAACCGTCCGGTGTCGATGCTCCGCGACCTGCTCAAGGTGAAGACCGTCGAGCAGCCGCTGCCGCTGGATGAAATCGAACCGCTGGAAGCCATCTTCAAACGCTTCGACGCCGCCGGTATCTCCCTGGGCGCCTTGTCCCCGGAGGCCCACGAAGCCCTGGCCGAAGCCATGAACCGTCTGGGCGGCCGCTCCAACTCCGGTGAGGGTGGCGAAGACCCGGCCCGCTACGGCACGCTGAAGAGCTCCAAGATCAAGCAGGTGGCTACCGGCCGTTTCGGCGTCACCCCGGAATACCTGGTCAACGCCGAAGTGCTGCAGATCAAGGTGGCCCAGGGCGCCAAGCCCGGCGAAGGCGGCCAGTTGCCCGGTGGCAAGGTCAACGGCCTGATCGCCCGCCTGCGTTACGCGGTGCCCGGCGTGACCCTGATTTCGCCGCCGCCGCACCACGACATCTACTCCATCGAAGACTTGGCCCAGCTGATCTATGACCTCAAGCAGGTCAACCCGCAGGCGCTGGTGTCGGTGAAGCTGGTGGCCGAAGCCGGCGTTGGCACCATCGCTGCTGGCGTGGCCAAGGCCTATGCCGACCTGATCACCATCTCCGGTTACGACGGCGGTACCGGCGCTTCCCCGCTGACCTCCATCAAGTACGCCGGCAGCCCGTGGGAACTGGGCCTGGCGGAAACCCACCAGACCCTGCGCGGTAACGACCTGCGCGGCAAGGTGCGGGTACAGACCGACGGCGGCCTGAAGACCGGCCTGGACGTGATCAAGGCGGCCATCCTCGGCGCCGAGAGCTTCGGCTTCGGCACTGCGCCGATGATCGCCCTGGGCTGCAAGTACCTGCGTATCTGCCACCTGAACAACTGCGCCACCGGCGTCGCTACCCAGAACGACAAGCTGCGCAAGGACCACTTCATCGGCACCGTCGAAATGGTGATGAACTTCTTCACCTACATCGCCGAGGAAACCCGTGAGTGGCTGGCCAAGCTGGGCGTGCGCAGCCTGAGCGAGCTGATCGGCCGCACCGACCTGCTGGAAATGCTGCCGGGCGATACCGCCAAGCAGGGCTTCCTCGACCTCAGCCCGCTGCTGGGCAGCGACCATGTGCCCGCCGACAAGCCGCAGTTCTGCCAGGTCGAGAAGAACCCACCCTTCGACCCGGGCCTGCTGGCCGAGAAGATGTGGGACATCGCCAAGGCCGCCGTGGAAGGCAAGACTGGTGGCTGCTACGACCTCGAGATCGGCAACTGCGACCGCTCCATCGGCGCGCGCATCTCCGGCGAGATCGCCCGTCGCCATGGCAACCAGGGCATGAAGGACAACCCGGTGACCTTCCGCTTCAAGGGCACCGCCGGGCAGAGCTTCGGTGTGTGGAACGCCGGCGGTCTGCACCTGTACTTGGAAGGCGATGCCAACGACTACGTGGGCAAGGGCATGACCGGCGGCAAGGTGGTAATCACCCCGCCGAAGGGCAGCCCGTACAAGAGCCAGGAATCGGCCATCGTCGGCAACACCTGCCTCTACGGCGCCACCGGCGGCAAGCTGTTCGCCGCGGGTACCGCCGGCGAGCGCTTCGCCGTGCGTAACTCCGGCGCCCACGCGGTGGTGGAAGGCACTGGCGACCACTGCTGCGAATACATGACCGGCGGTTTCGTTTGCGTGCTCGGCAGGACCGGCTACAACTTCGGTTCCGGCATGACCGGCGGCTTCGCCTATGTGCTCGACCAGGACAACAGCTTCGTCGACCGGGTGAACCACGAACTGGTGGAAATCCAGCGCATCAGCAACGAGTCCATGGAGGCCTACCGCAGCCACCTGCACAGCGTGCTGGTGGAGTACGTCAAGGAAAGCTCCAGCGACTGGGGTGCCCACCTGCTGGAAAACCTGGACGATTACCTGCGCAAGTTCTGGCTGGTCAAGCCGAAGGCCGCGAGCCTCGCGTCGCTGCTTTCCAGCACCCGTGCCAACCCGCAATGACAACAGCGCCTGAAGTGGTTTGATGAGGTTTTTTTAATGACTGAACGTCTGAACAACGACTTCCAGTTCATCGAGGTCGGGCGCAAGGATCCGAAGAAGAAACTGCTGCGCCAGCGCAAGAAGGAATTCGTCGAGATCCATGACCTGTTCAAGCCGCAACAAGCGGCTGACCAGGCTCACCGCTGCCTTGGCTGCGGCAACCCGTATTGCGAGTGGAAGTGCCCGGTGCACAACTTCATTCCGAACTGGCTGAAGCTGGTATCGGAAGGCAACATCCTGGCCGCCGCCGAGCTGTCGCACCAGACCAATACCCTGCCGGAAGTCTGCGGCCGGGTCTGCCCGCAGGATCGTCTTTGCGAAGGCGCCTGCACCCTCAACGACGGCTTCGGCGCCGTCACCATCGGCTCGGTGGAGAAGTACATCACCGATACCGCCTTCGCCATGGGTTGGCGCCCGGACATGTCCAAGGTCAAGCCCACCGGCAAGCGCGTTGCCGTGATTGGTGCCGGCCCGGCGGGCCTGGGCTGCGCCGACGTGCTGGTGCGCAACGGTGTCACCCCGGTGGTGTTCGACAAGAATCCCGAGATCGGTGGCCTGCTGACCTTCGGCATCCCCGAATTCAAGCTGGAGAAGCATGTTCTCAGCCGCCGCCGTGAAGTCTTCGGCGGCATGGGCGTCGAATTCCGCCTGAACACCGAGGTGGGCAAGGACGTGACCATGGACCAGTTGCTCGAGGAGTTCGATGCGGTGTTCATGGGCATGGGCACCTACACCTACATGAAGGGTGGCTTCCCGGGCGAGGACCTGCCGGGCGTGCATGATGCGCTGGACTTCCTGATCGCCAACGTCAACCGCAACCTTGGCTTCGAGAAGTCCCCCGAGGACTTCATCGACATGAAGGGCAAGCGCGTGGTGGTCCTGGGTGGTGGCGACACCGCAATGGACTGCAACCGCACCTCCATCCGCCAGGGCGCCAAGGCCGTGACCTGCGCCTACCGCCGTGACGAAGAGAACATGCCGGGCTCGCGCAAAGAGGTGAAGAACGCCAAGGAAGAGGGCGTGAAATTCCTCTTCAACCGCCAGCCCATTGCCATCGTCGGCGAGGACAAGGTGGAAGGCGTGAAGGTGGTCGAGACCCGTCTCGGCGAGCCGGATGCCCGTGGCCGTCGCAGCCCCGAGCCGATCCCGGGTTCCGAGGAGATTATCCCGGCCGAAGCCGTGCTGATCGCCTTCGGTTTCCGTCCGAGCCCGGCACCCTGGTTCGAGCAGTTCGATATTGGCATCGACAACCAGGGCCGTGTCGTGGCCCCGGCCCAAGCGCAGTTCAAGCACCAGACCAGCAACCCGAAGATCTTCGCCGGCGGCGATATGGTCCGTGGTTCCGACCTGGTGGTGACGGCGATCTTCGAGGGGCGTACCGCCGCCGAAGGCATCCTGGACTATCTGGGCGTCTGATCCGGAGTTTCCGTAGGATGGGTCGAGCGTAGCGATACCCATCGATGCGGGGTCCGCGACGCGGCAAATGGTCGCGATAGACAAAAGGCACGGCACCCGCCGTGCCTTTTGCGTTGGGCTTTGCGAAAATGCCCGCACTTTTTTGCCGGAATCCTGCCATGACCGCCCTGAAGAACGACCGCTTCCTCCGTGCGCTGCTGAAGCAGCCAGTCGACGTCACTCCTGTCTGGATGATGCGCCAGGCCGGTCGTTACCTGCCGGAGTACCGCGCCACCCGCGCCAAGGCCGGCGACTTCGTCAGCCTGATGAAGAACCCCGAGCTGGCCTGCGAAGTCACCGTGCAGCCCCTGGATCGCTACCCGCAACTGGATGCGGCCATCCTCTTCTCCGACATCCTCACCATTCCCGACGCCATGGGCCAGGGCCTGTACTTCGAGACGGGTGAAGGTCCGCGTTTCAAAAAAGTGGTGAGCAGCCTGGCGGATATCGACGCGCTGCCGATCCCGGACCCGGAGAAGGATCTGGGCTACGTCATGGAGACGGTGAGCAAGATCCGTCGCGAGCTGAATGGCCGCGTACCGCTGATCGGCTTCTCCGGCAGCCCCTGGACCCTGGCCACTTACATGGTCGAAGGGGGCTCCAGCCGCGACTTCCGCAAGTCCAAGGCCATGCTCTATGACAACCCCCAGGCCATGCACGCCCTGCTGGACAAGCTGGCCCAGGCGGTGACCGTCTACCTCAATGGCCAGATCAGGGCGGGTGCCCAGGCCGTGCAGATTTTCGATTCCTGGGGCGGCAGCCTGTCGGCGGCAGCCTACCAGACGTTCTCCCTGGCCTACATGAAGAAGATCGTCGACGGCCTGATTCGCGAACACGACGGCCGGCGCGTGCCGGTCATCCTGTTCACCAAGGGGGGTGGGCTCTGGCTGGAGTCCATGGCCGACACCGGCGCCGAGGCCCTGGGCCTGGACTGGACCTGCGACATCGGCAGCGCCCGCTCCCGCGTCGGCGCCAAGGTGGCGCTGCAGGGCAACATGGACCCGGCGGTGCTCCATGCCAATCCGGCGGCGATCCGTGCTGAGGTGGGGCGTATCCTCGCCGCCTACGGTGAGGGTTCGGGCCATGTGTTCAACCTTGGCCACGGCATCACCCCGGAAGTCGACCCGGCCCACGCCGGTGCCTTCTTCGAAGCGGTGCACGAGCTGTCGGCGCAGTATCACGGCTGAAGCCGTTCCAAAAGAAAAAGGCCGCGATCGCGGCCTTTTTCTTCAGTTGATCCTGATCAGTTGATCCCGCTGGGCTTCGGGAAGCTGGTCGATCGTGAGCAGCGTCAAGTCCTTGCCGGCGTCCCCTCCGACCAGTTGCGCGCCCATCTGCGCATTGGCTTCCTCGGGGAGCTTGTACATCGCGCCGGTCAGCGGGTCTACGATCAGCATGCCGATCAGGCCCCCGAAAAGAATGTTCCCCCAATACCAACCGCTGAGCGACGAGTCCAGCTTGACCTCTTGATCAGCGTATCCGTCTTTCTTGAACGCGATGGTGTATTCCGCGCCGTCGAAGTAGCCTTCGCCGGATTTGAGGGTCACGGTGCTGGGCGTGATGCCGGAATGTACGACTTTGCCCGTGCTGTCTTTCACTTCGAAGCTCGCCCCGCCAGGGGTGCTGGACACTGCGATGGGGTAGCTGCTATCGCCAACGATGCTGGCGCAACCGGAAAGCAGTGCTGTGGAAAGGGCGAGTGCGAGGCAGAGGTTTTTATGGGGGGTACGCAAGATCATCTCCTTGTTGTCTTGGCGTTATGCCCGGCGCCTTCATGGCTCCGCTTGGTACGCGAATGGGCGGCGGGGACTATACGGTGATATCAAAATGATTTCATCCTGAGTCGTCGCTAATTTTCGTCTGTTGCGTGCTGGCATCTTCCCGTAGCCAGGACTTGCCGTAGAATCCGAGTCTTGATCGCTCAGGGAGGTGTTCGATGCGTCGTGTGGTTTTCAATCAGAAAGGCGGGGTCGGCAAGTCCAGCATTGCCTGCAACCTGGCGGCCGTGAGCGCTTCGCAGGGCTATCGCACCCTGCTGATCGACCTGGATGCCCAGGCCAACTCCACGCACTACCTCACCGGGCTTACCGGCGAGGAGATTCCCGTGGGAATCGCCGACTTCTTCAAGCAGACCCTGTCGCCCACCGCCTTTCGCAAAGGCAAGGTGGATATCTACGAGACGCCCTTCGATAACCTCCACGTGGTGACCGCCACGGCCGAGCTGGCCGACTTGCAGCCCAAGCTGGAGTCGAAGCACAAGATCAACAAGCTGCGCAAACTGCTGGAAGACCTGGACGGCGACTACGAGCGCATCTACCTGGATACGCCGCCAGCCCTGAATTTCTACACGGTTTCCGCGCTGATCGCCGCGGATCGTTGCCTGATTCCCTTCGACTGCGACAGTTTCTCCCGCAATGCCCTGTATGGATTGCTGGCAGAGATCGAGGAACTGAAGGAAGACCACAACGAGGAGCTCGAAGTGGAAGGCATCGTGGTCAACCAGTTCCAGCCCCGGGCAACGCTGCCCCAGCAATTGCTGGATGAGTTGCTGGAGGAGGGCCTGCCGGTGCTGCCGGTGAACCTGATGATGTCGGTGAAGATGCGCGAGTCGCACCAGGCGTGCAAACCGCTGATTTATCTGGACAAGAGCCACAAGCTGACGCAGCAATTCGTCGAGCTGCACGATCTGCTTGAGGGCTAGAAGGCCGGGTTAAGGGTGGCGCTTCGCAGAGAGAAGTGCCCGCTGCCTGTCCCGCACGAGCGCCCGGTCAATCCCAGCAGGCGAAACCTGTTCTCGTGTGGGCGCCGGGTTCAGGTCGGCCGGGTGATTGTCCAGGAAAACGATTTACCCGTGATCGACACCCTTGAGGCCTTGTCCTAGGCTCCCCGTCGGGCTCTGCCTACTTGTACTAAGCTGATTCCTACATATGTCTAAGTAATTGATTTAGTTGATAAAATTGCTAGCTTGTTTCAATTGTGAAACAGGCTGGCCCTCTCCTATGGTCGGTGGCGCTTCTTCAAGCAAACCTGAAGTAGGAGAAATAAACGATGTTGTTACGACGATCGATCCGTCAGGCCGCTGGTTTCCTCGGCGTCTGGTTACTGGCCATTTCGACGGCCATGTCCGCGCCGCTGACCCGCGACAATGGTGCGCCAGTGGGCGACAACCAGCATTCGCAGACTGCCGGCCCAACAGGGCCCACGCTGTTGCAGGATGTCCAACTGATCCAGAAACTGCAGCGCTTCGACCGTGAACGCATCCCCGAACGAGTGGTGCACGCCCGCGGCACTGGGGTTCATGGCGAGTTCGTCGCCACTGCCGATATCCGCGAACTGAGCCGCGCCCAGGTATTCGAGAAGGGGACCCGAACGCCGGTCTTCGTACGCTTCTCGTCGGTGGTGCACGGCAATCACTCCCCGGAGACCCTGCGTGACCCGCGCGGCTTCGCGACCAAGTTCTACACCACGGAGGGCAACTGGGACCTGGTGGGCAACAACTTCCCCACCTTCTTCATTCGTGACGCGATCAAGTTTCCCGACATGGTCCATGCCTTCAAGCCGGACCCGCGCAGCAACCTGGATGACGATGCGCGCCGCTTCGACTTCTTCTCCCATGTACCTGAGGCGACCCGGACGCTGACCCTGCTGTATTCCAACCAGGGTACGCCCGCGGGATACCGCTTCATGGACGGCAACAGCGTGCATGCCTACAAGCTGGTCAACAGCCGGGGCGAGGTGCACTACGTGAAGTTCCACTGGAAGAGCCTGCAGGGTATCCGCAACCTGGATCCCAAGGAGGTCGTGAAGGTCCAGGGGCAGGATTACAGCCACATGACCGACGACCTGGTGAAAGCCGTTGCGCGCGGTGATTATCCCAAGTGGGAGCTGTACATCCAGGTGCTCAAGCCTGAGCAACTGGCCGGCTTCGACTTCGATCCGCTGGACGCTACCAAGATCTGGCCCGATGTACCGGAGCGCAAGATCGGCGAGATGGTGCTGAACCGCAACGTAGGCAACTTTTTCCAGGAAACCGAGCAGGTGGCCATGGCGCCGAGCAACCTGGTTCCGGGTATCGAGCCGTCTGAAGACCGCCTGCTGCAGGGCCGGATCTTCTCCTACGCCGACACCCAGCTGCACCGGGTCGGCACCAATGGCCTGAGCCTGCCGGTGAACCGTCCACGTTCCGCGGTGAATAACGTCAACCAGGACGGCGCCATGAACACCGGGCACAGCACTGACGGCGTCAACTACGAGCCGAGCCGCCTCAGCCCGCGTCCACAGGACCCCGCCGCGCGTTACAGCCAGTCGCCGCTCGGCGGCAGCACCCAGCAGGCGGGTATCGAACGCGAGCAGAACTTCAAGCAGGCCGGGGAGCTGTACCGCTCTTTCAGCAAGAAGGAACGGGAGGACCTGGTGAACAGCTTTGGCCAGTCGTTGTCCGGCGCGGACGACGAGAGCAAGCACATCATGCTCTCCTTCCTCTACAAGGCCGACGTCGACTACGGCACCCGTGTCACCCGGGTCGCCGGAGGCGATCTGAAGCGGGTGCGCCAGCTCGCCGCCAAGCTCAAGGACTGACCCGTCCCGCCGCGCCGATTCGTCGGCGCGGCGTTCCTCTCTGCCAGCGCTGGTTCGGCGACGGCGACTGATCCGATCTCTATTTGACCAGCAGCAAATCGCAGGGAGGGTTCTGCAGGTAACGCAGTGCCAGGCTGCCCAGCAAGGCCTGGGAAATCAGGCTGCGCCCATGGCTGCCAAGGGCCAGCAGTTGTGGGTTCCGGGTGGCGATGGCGTCATCCAGTGCCTTGGGCAGCGATCCGTGCAACACGTCCAGCTCGACGCTGGGCTTCTGGCCATCCAGGCCGGAGAGCTCATCTTCCAGCAGTTTCCCCAACAGCTCTTTCTGTGTGGCCAGGACGTCGGTCGAGTGGCCGGATTTCGACAGAAGGCGGCTGCCCAGCTCCGGCACGTTCAAGGCCGACAGCCGGGCCGCGGGCGATAGCAGCGCGCAGCTCTTGCGCAGGGCATCGCAGGCGCAGAGGGAAAAGTCCAGGGCTACAGCGGCGTTCTGGTACGGCTGGCTCGCCGGTTCACCCACCACCAGCAGCAGCGGTATATCCAGATGGCGCGCGACCCGCTCGAGGGTCGTGCCAAGGAACAGCTCGGGCGCGTTGTGATGGTGCCGGCCGATCACCAACAGGTCGGCCTGACTGTCGTGGGCTTCTTCGAGAATCTGCTGGGCTGGGCGCCCCTTGCGCAGCAGCACCTGGCAATCACTGGCGTCCAACTGCGTCAGCCGTTCGGCGAAGTGGCGTTGCGCGGCTTCCCGCAGGGCGCCTTGCAGGGCGTTGGGCAGGTGGTCTTCCAGCACATGCAGCAGGGACAGGCGCGCATTTTGCTGGCGGGCGAGCTGGGCGGCGCGGCGCAAGGCGGCATCCGCCTCGCGGCTGAGGTCATGGGCGATCAGGATGTGCGTGAACATGGTGTGGGCCTCCTCCGGGACCCACACTCTGCGGCTTTTCGCTGCGGGGTGATTTGATCCAGGGCAAGGCCGCTCACTGTGCCCGCATCTGGTACAGCCCGCGGCTCTCGGCCACTACTTCGCCGCTGGCATCCAACAGTTGCAGCTCCAGGCAGTAGTCGGCTTTGCCGTTGGCTTCGGCTTCCTGCTGGATGCGCGCGATCTCCGCCTGGTCGAGGCGAGCGGCCACGGTGATATCGCCGGTGGCCGGGCGGCGGAAGCGCAGGTTCATTTCTTTCACGATGGGGTAGAAGCGCCGGCTGTCGAAGCTGGTCAGAAAGAGCGCGCCGCCGGGCACTTCAGCCAGGGTGAACAGCGCTCCGGCGTAGAGGGTGCCGATGTGGTTCTGGTTGCCCTCGAAGGGCATGCGCAGGCGCACATGGCCGGGCTCCAGGATTTCGGCCTTGAGTCCGCTGCGTTTGACGAAGGCGATCTGTTCTTCGGTCAGCTGGCGAACCAGCTCGGTGGGCATTGGCATGGCAGACTCCGTGGTGAGCGACCCCCAGAGCCTAGTCGCCGTGCCGCTGTCGGCAATGACCGGGACGGCCAGGGCGAGTGACCGGAACGCTCAGACGCCCTGGGACTTCAGCCAGGCGAGCAATTGGGGCAACGGCAGGGCGCCGCTCTGACGGGTGACTTCCACGCCACCCTTGAACAGGATCAGTGTCGGGATGGAGCGGATGCCGAGCTGACCCGCCAACTGGCGGTTGGCCTCGCTGTCCAGCTTGCCCAGGCGGCAACGGCCCTGCAACTGGGCCGCGGCCTGCTGGTAAATGGGCGCGAAGGCCTTGCAGGGGCCGCACCAGTCGGCCCAGACGTCCACCAGCAGGGGCAGGTCGCCGCGCAGTTGCTTGGCGAAGCCGGCCTCATTCAGGTCGAATGGGGCGGCTGGCAGCACGGCGGACTTGCAGTGGCCGCAGCGCGGCGAATCGCCAAGGCGGGCGGCGGGGATTCGGTTGAGGCCTGCGCAGTACGCGCAGGGAATCATCAATGGGTCGGTCATGTGCGGCTCCAGGTGCAATGGCACCGATCTGGAGCCTGGGATGAGGATTTCAAGGCTACTGCAGCGGCCAGACGCGCGGGATCACCAGCATCGCCACCACCACCATGAGGATGTTCAGCGGGATGCCGATGCGCATGAAGTCGCTGAAACGGTAGCCGCCGGCGTTGTAGACGAAGGTGTTGGTCTGGTAGCCGATGGGGGTGGCGAAGCTGACGCTGGCGGCGAACATCACGGCGACCACGAACGGGCGCGGGTCCAGGCCCAGGCTCTGGGCGAGGCCGATGGCGATCGGGGTCACCAGGACGGCCACCGCATTGTTGGAGAGGATCTCGGTGAGGGTGGTGGTCAGCAGGTAGACGAAGCCGAGCATCAGCAGTGGGCTGGCGTCGGGGATAAGCGCCGTGGTCTTGGCCACGAGCAGATCGACCAGGCCCACCTTGTCCATGGCGATGCTGATGGCGAGCATGCCGAAGATCAGGCTGAGCACTTTCCAGTCCACCGCCTTGTAGGCGTCTTCCACGTCCAGGCAGCGGGTGGACAGGACCACGGCGCAGCCGATGATGGCCAGGCCTTCGATGGGCATGAGGCCGAAGGCGGAAAGAGTGACCACGGCCAGGGTCGCGAGGATGGCGATGGGTGCCTTGTCGCGGCGGTAGGCGCGTTCCTGGACGGCGTTGAGGCTGATCAGTTCGCCGTTGTCGGCGAAACGCTTGATCTGTGCCGGGGTGCCTTCCACCAGCATCACGTCGCCGAACTGCAGCTGGAAATCGTCCAGGTTGCCCTGCACGTTCTCGTCCTGGCGGTGCACGGCGAGCACCGCGATACCGTAGCGCGCGGTGAGGTCGAGGTCGCGCATGGGGCGGTTGCTGTAGCGCGAGTTACGCCCGACTATCGCCTCGGCCACTATCACGTCGTGGCTGCTGACGGTTTCGAAGGCTTCGCCGCGGTTGAAGGTGAGCTTGTTGCTCTCGCGCAGGTCGACCACATCCTTGACCTGACCGTGCAGCACCAGCAAGTCGCCGGCGGCCAGGGCGGTGTCATGGGCCGGTTCGGTGATTTCCTGCTTGTCGCGGAAGATTTTCAGCACCTTCAGTCCGCTGCCGCCGTTCAGGTTCGCTTCGCTGATGGTGCGGCCGATCACCGGCGAGTCATGGGGCACCAGCAGCTCGCTCATGAAGGTGCGGCCGAGGTCCTGGCGCAATTGCCTGGACAGGGTTTCGCGATCAGGCAGCAGGCGATTGCTGAACAGCATCAGGTAGATGAAGCCGACAGCGCAGAAGGCCAGGGCCGCCGGGGTGATTTCGAACATGCCGAAGGGTTCGAGGCCGGCCTTGCGTGCCACGCCGTCCACCAGAATGTTGGTGGAGGTGCCGATCATGGTCAGCATGCCGCCGAGCACGGTGGCGTAGGACAGCGGGATCAGCAGCTTGGAGGGTGAGCTGCGGGCGCGCTTGGCCAGGGCGATGGCCACCGGGGTGAGGATGGCCACGACCGGGGTGTTGTTGAGAAAGCCCGAGATCACCAGGGCGGTGATCATCAGCCCGGCGAGCATGCGGATGGGGTTGTCGCCTACCAGGTTGCCCAGCCAGTTGCCGAGCGCATCGATGCAGCCGGTTCGCTCCAGCGCAGCGGAGAGCACGAACATGCAGGCGATGGTCACCGGGGCTGAGTTGGAGAGCACGCTGAGCACGTCGTGGGGCGTAAGCTGCTGGGCCACCAGCAGGGCGGCGACGGCGATGCCCACCACCACGTCCGGACTCCATTTCTCGCGGACGAAGGCATAGAGCACCCAGACCAGCAGGGCGGAAACGAACAGCAGGGGGAAAGCGTCCCAGGAAGGCATGGGATTCCTTAAGGGCGTGCGAATCTCGTGTGAGGTATCGGGCGCGCCTGTCAGGCACCCGCACAAGGCCGCCAATTTAGTGTGGATTTTTTAGAGAGTCTAAGACCGAATGCGTAGGTTTATATGCAATTTCGTTATCAGTGGGAGCCTGTATCTGCATCTTGACGGGCGACTGTATCCCTTGGCGGGCGGGGCCTTCGGCTAGGCTGGTGGTTTTCCGCCGGAGGTGGCTGCGATGCGGACGTTGGGTGTACTGGGTGGAATGAGCTGGGAATCTACCGTTACCTACTACCAACTGCTCAACCGGGGTGTGCGTGAGCGCTTGGGCGGTCTGCATTCGGCCCCCTTGCTGTTGCACTCGGTCGACTTCGCGCAGATCGCCGTACAGCAGAAGGCCGGCGAGTGGGAGGCGGCAGGTGAGGTGCTTGCGAAGGCCGCGCGGGGGTTGCAAGGCGCCGGCGCGACGGCCCTGTTGCTCGCCACCAACACCATGCACAAGGTGGCCGTTTTCATCGAGCAGGCGGTGGATATCCCGCTGCTGCACATCGGCGATGCCGTCGGCCAGGCGCTGCGGGCGCGTGGCGTGGAGCGCGCGGCGTTGCTCGGCACCCGCTTCACCATGCAGGAAGCCTTCTACCGCGAGCGTCTGGATCGGCAGTTCGGCATCCAGGTGCTGGTGCCCGACGCGGAGGCCATGGCGGAAATCGACCGGGTGATTTTCCAGGAACTCTGCATGGGCCAATTCCGACCGGCGGCCCAGGCCTTCTACCTCGACCAGCTGGCGCAGTTGAAAGCCCGGGGCGCCCAGGCGGCCATCCTCGGCTGCACCGAGATCGGCCTGCTGCTGGAAGGATGCGACTCGCCGTTGCCGCTGGTGGACAGCGCCGAGCGGCATGTGGCGATGGGGCTGGCGTGGATGCTGGACCTATAGAGGCACTCTCGCCGCCACTCAGGACGAGCAACTGATTTCCAGGTGCTTGCCCCATTCCGGCGGGCGTTCGGCGTAGCGCTCCATGCCGGGTTGTTCGTCGAACGGCCGGGAAAGCACCGCGTGCAGTTGGCGCACTTCGGCGTAGTCGCCCTGCTGGGCGGCCTCGATGGCGTGCTGGGCCAGGTAGTTGCGCAGCACGTATTTGGGGTTCACCGCGTGCATGCGGGTACGGCGCGCCGCCTGGTCGTCGCCGTCCTGCGCGGCGCGCGCCTGGTAGTCGACGGCCCAGGCGTCGAAGCCGGCCAAGTCGACGAAGTCTTCCCGCAGACGCTTCAGGGCCTGTTCCGGGGCATCCTCGCCCAGGCGGCGGAAGAACTGGCTGTAATCGATGGCACTGTTTTGCATCAGTTGCAGCAGGCGCTGCACCAGCGCTTCGTCCGCTTCCGCGGCTGAGGTGAAGCCCAGGCGGCGGCGCATCAGGTCCAGGTAGTGGGCCTGATAGAGCGGCAGGAAGAGGTTGAGGGTTTCGCGCAGCTGTTCTACGTCGACGAAGGGCGTCAGGGCCTGGGCCAGGGCGGCCAGGTTCCAGTGGGCGATGGGCACCTGGTTGCTGAAGCTGTAGCGGCCGCCGTCGTCGGAGTGGTTGCAGATATGCTTGGCGTCGAAGTCGTCGAGGAAGGCGTAGGGGCCGTAGTCGAAGGTGATGCCGAGGATGGACATGTTGTCGGTGTTCATGACCCCATGGCAGAAACCGTAGGCCTGCCAGAGGGCGATCAGTTCGGCATTGCGCTCCAGCACCTCGCGGAAGAAGGCCGCCCAGGGCTGTTCCTGTTCCAGGCACTGCGGGAAATGGCATTCCAGGACGTGGCGGCCAAGGATCTCCAGCTGTTCGTGCTGGCGCGTGTAGTAGAAGTACTCGAAGTGGCCGAAGCGCACGTGGCTCGCTGCGAGGCGCAGCAGCATCGCGCCGGTCTCGCGGGTTTCCCGGTACACCGGCGTCGAGGACCCGGTCACGCACAGCGCGCGGCTGGTGGGGATGCCGAGGGCGTGCAGATGCTCACTGGCGAGGAATTCGCGGATCGAGCTGCGCAGCACCGCGCGACCGTCACCCATGCGCGAGTAGGGCGTCTGTCCGGCGCCCTTGAGGTGCAGGTCCCAGTGTTCGCCGGCATCGTTCACCACCTCGCCCAGCAGCAGACCCCGGCCGTCGCCCAGGCGCGGGTTGTAGACGCCGAACTGGTGGCCGGAATAGACCATCGCGCGGGGTTGTGCGTCGGTCCAGAGCTTGTGCCCGGCGAACAGCTCGGCGAAGTCCTGAGTCTGTGCCTCGGCGGGGTCCAGGTCGAGCAGGGCCATGGCCGCCGCGCTGGCCACCACCAGGCGCGGCTCGGCGAGGGGCTCGGGCAGCACCTCGGTGGAGAAGGCGTCGCCCAGGCGGGCGAAGCGGTTGTCGAAGGTGAGGTTGTCGAGCGTTTTCAAGGACGGGCTCCAGCAGTTCCTGAGCATTGTGTTGGGGATCGCCGGCGCCCGTCCACTAGGCTAACGCTTGTCCTGCAGCGGTTTCGGGGGATTCATGGCCGAGGCCAGGTGAGCTTCGACCCCCTCCAGGTTCTTCACGAACACGTCCACCTGGTTGAAGGCCATGTCCACCTGGTGCTCGCGGAACGTCGTCGCGATCCTGGTGAGGATCTCGTCGATGGCCGGGTTGCGGTCGCCCAGTTCGCGGACATGGAAGCGCAGTTCGAAGTCGAAGGTGCTGGCGCCGATATTGAGGAAGTAGACCAGCGGCTCGGGATCGCGAAGCACTCGGGCGTTCTCGGTGCAGGCCTGCATCATCAGCTTGCGCGCCAGGTCGTGGTCGGTCTCGTAGGCCAGGCCCAGCTTGATGATGACCCGGGTCACGGTGTCCGTCAGTGACCAGTTGACCAGTTGGCCGGTGATGAAGGTCTTGTTGGGGACAATGATTTCCTTGCGGTCGAAGTCGGTGATGGTGGTGGCGCGGATGCGGATCTTGCTCACCGTGCCCGACAGGTTGCCGATGGTCACCACGTCGCCGATGCGGACCGGGCGTTCGAACAGGATGATCAGGCCGGAGATGAAGTTGGCGAAGATTTCCTGCAGGCCGAAGCCCAGGCCCACTGACAGGGCGGCGACTAGCCATTGCAGCTTGTCCCAGCTGACCCCCAGGGCGGACAGAGCCGCGACGATGCCGATGCCGCTGATGGCGTAGGAGAGCAGGGTGGTGGTGGCGTAGGCGCTGCCCTGGGCCAGCCTGAGCTTGGACAGTACCAGGACTTCCAGCAGGCCCGGAAGGTTGCGCGCCAGGGCAATCGTGATACCCACCACGATCAGGCTGCCGAGCACGTCCAGCACGCTGATGGGCACTTGGGTGGCGGTTTCTCCGCTGCCGCTGGTGTATTCGTACAGGGTGACGTTGTCCAGGTAGGTGAATACGGTCAGCAGGTCTGCCCAGACCCAGTACAGCGCGACGATGAAGGCACTGAACAGGGCCAGCCGGGTCAGTCGCAAGGATTGCTGGTTGACCTGCTCGATATCGAGGGTGGGCTCTTCCAGCGTCACCTCGCCCCCTTCCGGGGCCTCCTTGCTCTGGGTCTGTCGTTTCGCCAGTACGCGCTGGTAGGCCAGTCGCCGGGCCGCCACGGCGAGCCCCCGGACGAAGGCGGCTTCGGCCAGCACGAAGATGATCAACAGGTAGAGCGTGTCGATGAGCCGGTCACTGAGTTTCAGTGCCGTGTAGTAGTAGCCGAAGCAGACGCCGGCGAAGAGTACGATCGGCAGCAGGGTAAAGGCCAGTCCCACCAGCAGGCGCACCGGTGTGGCGCGCTCGCGCATGGGTTTGGCGAGCAACACATTGGCCAGGATCAGGGTCATGAGCGCGAAGCAGCTCAGCACCACGACGACGCCGATCACGTCGTCCGCCAGGGCGGCCGGCTGGTGCTCGGCGACGGTGACGATGGCCACCAGGGCCATGACCACGCCGCCCAGGCGACGGAACTGGCCACGCAGGAAGGCCACCTGCGGGCGGTCCCAGTGAAAGTGCAGTTCGGCGATGCCGCCGGGGGCGAGGATGCGGTAGAGGGTATAGAACACCATCCAGGCCTGGGCCATCTCCATCAGGGCGGCGCCAAGGGTGGCGTTCTGGCCCCGGGCGTCGATCTGCAGGGCGAATCCGCAGAGCATCAGGAACAGGCTTACCGGCAGGGCCAGGAGTACGGTGAGGAACAGGGCCAGGGGGGTGTGCAACTGGCTGTCGCGTTTGAAGTGGTCGATGTCCTGGTGGATATCGTTGAGCCGGGCGTAGAGGTAGCGCCGTTTCCAGAGCAGTCCACCGATCACCAGCAGGAGCGGCAGGAACAGCCAGGGACGATTCACCAGGCCCTCGCCCAGTTCGCGCAGGCCGGCCCCCCAGGGCAGTACCGCCAATTGGCGCTCCAGCAGGTGCGGCGTCGAGGCCAGCCAACTGAAGTCCAGCGGCTTATTGCTGGGAATCCAGAACATCTGTTCGTCGAGGGTATTGCGCAGCAGTGTCGAAGTTTCCTGGAGCTGCTTCTGGTTCAGCTGCAGGTTGATGGATTCGCTGAGCAGGTTGTTCAGTTCGCGACTCAGGCGGTCCAGCAGCTCGCCACGGGTGGAGAGCAGGTTCGTCAGCGTCGCGCGGAGTTCGGGCGTCACCTGCTCGGGCGGCTGCTTGGCCAGCAGTTCGTCGACATAGGCCTGGGGATTGCCGAGCTTGTCCCGTTGCTGATTCAGCTCGAATTGGTAGAGACGGATATCGGCGATCTCGTCGGCGAGATTCTTGTCCAGGCTCAGGTGGGGCAGGGCCTGCTTCTGCTGGTAGAGGATCTTGGCCAGCAGCAGGCTGCCCTTGAGCACGCTGATCTGCTCCTCCAGGGCCTGGTCGGCCTGGCCGAGGCTGTCCAGTTGCTGGCGCGTCCTGAGATTCTGCTGGGTCAGCTCATTGAGACGGTCGGTGGCGCGCAACAGGTAATTGGACATCTTCAGGTTGATGGTGCTTTCCTTCGCCACCAGGCTGTCCGGGGTGGCCCGGTCGGCTTTCCGGGAGACCTCGGCCACGGTTTGCTCCGAGCTTTCCCGGCGCATTTCGTTGATCAGCGACTGCAGCTCCAGGGTGACCTGCTCGAGACGGCGGATGCGTTCCATGAGCAGGTCGCGGCGGCTGTTGCCGAGGTCTTGCAGCAGGCTGTTGCCGGCCAGCTCCTCGCGACGCAGTTCAGTCTGGGCGGAGAGTGCGGCCTGTTCGGCGACGAGGAGGCTGCGTTGCTCGTCGTTGATGGCCTTGCCGCCGTCCCTGCCTCCTTTGAGGAGGTTGTTGATCTGCTGGTTGCGCGTCTGGTTGCTGGCGATTTCGGCCTGGGCCCGCTCTGGGCGGGTCTGGGCGGTGATGATCAGGCTGTTGGCCTCGGCCAGCGATTTCTGCATTTCGGCCAGTTCATTGCTGCGCTGTTCCAGCAGTTTCTCCAGTTGCGTGAGTTCGGACTTGCCGTAGCGCTCCCGTACCGGCACCGGCGGACTGCCCTGCAGGCGCGCCAGGTCCCGCTGGGCTTCGGTGATCTGCTGGGGAGCCTCATTCAACTGGCGCTTGAGTTCGGCCAGCGCCTGGCGGCTTCGCTGCTGGTTGGCGAGGAAGGCCTGGGTCTGTTCCTCGACCGAGGGCTTGGCGTCGCTGGCCGCCTTGTCGGCTGCCGGAGCTGCGGGGGTGGGGACTGCGGCGCCGATGGCAGTGGCGGCCTGCAGGTAGGCAGGGGCCAGGCACAGCAGGGTAGCGGCGAGAAAGATGCGCAAGGAAGCAATCATCGCGAATGGGCGGCTCGGAGTTCAAATGCGGCTAATGATATGCCACGGCAGCCATTACGGGACTGGCCGGCATGAGCGGTTGTGATCAGGGTTCGCGCAACGGCGAACCCCTGGTTTCCATGGCGGGGGCCTGAAAGGACCGCCTGGGCGGGGTTCCCTAGAGGAAAAGCCCCGGCCGGCCCTGACCTTCGGGGAATTTGACGCCCACTTTGCGCACCTTGTTCCCTTCCATCAGCGCAACGGTCCAGGTCAGGCCGTTCCATTCCACCTGGTCGCCCACCACCGGCTCGCCGCCGATTTCGTGGGCAATGAAGCGGCCCAAGGGCTGGTGACCGTCCTGGTCTCCGAGCTTGAGGCCGTAGAGCGAGGCCACTGCCGCGAGCTGGGCATCGCCTTCCAGTACGAAGTCGCCGAAGAAACGCAGGTCCAGGCCGCGCTGCGGCGCCTGGCTGAACAGTTTGCCCAGGGCCGCCAGGTCATGCTCGTGGCCGACCACACAGAGAATGTCGCCGGCCTCGAGGGTGGTGCTGCCCGAGGGGTGGAGCAGCTCCTTGCCGCGGAACAGGGCCGCGATACGGGTGCCTTCCGGCATTTTCAGTTCGCGCAGGGCGGCGCCGATGCACCATTTCTCGGCACCCAGGCGGTAGACGAACAGTTCCCATTCGCTGGTGGGATGCACTTCCAGCCCGGCGCGGGAGATGGGTGCGGGCTCCGGCGGCACCGTCACCCGCAGCAGCTTGGCCGCCCAGGGCAGGCTGGTGCCTTGCAGCACCAGGGAAACCAGCACGATGAAGAAGGCCACGTTGAAGAACAGCTGGGCGTTGGGCAACCCGGCCATCAGCGGGAACACCGCGAGGATGATGGGCACCGCGCCGCGCAGGCCGACCCAGGCGATGAAGGCCTTTTCGCGGCCATGGAAGGCGCGGAAGGGCGCCAGGCCGAGGAAGATCGACAGCGGCCGTGCGACTACGATCATCCACAGCGCCAGCCCGAGGGCCGGCAGGATGATCGGGATCAACTCGTGGGGTGTCACCAGCAGGCCCAGCACCAGGAACATGCCAATCTGCGCCAGCCAGGTAAGGCCGTCGAGCATGTGCAGGATGCCGTGGCGGGAGCGGATCGGCCGGTTGCCGAGAAACAGGCCGAACAGGTAGACGGCGAGGATGCCGCTGCCCTGCACCGCGTTGGTGAGGGCGAACACCAGCAGGCCGCCGGCCACCACCAGCAGCGGGTAGAGGCCGTTGGCCAGGGTGAGGCGGTTGATCAGTTGCAGCATCAGCCAGCCGCCGGCGAAACCCATCAGGGTGCCGATGCCGAACTGCTGGGCGATATGCACGATGAAGGTCCAACTGAACCCGGTCTGGCCGCTGGCGAGCATCTCGATCAGGGCTACGGTGAGGAACACCGCCATGGGATCGTTGCTGCCCGACTCGATCTCCAGGGTGGCGCTGACCCGTTCGTTGAGGCCGCGTCCGCCGAGCAGGCTGAACACCGCTGCCGCATCGGTGGAGCCGACGATGGCGCCGATCAGAAGGCCTTCCAGGGTGCTCAGGTTGAACAGCCAGGCGGCGGCGACGCCGGTCAGCCCGGCGGTGACCAGCACCCCGACCGTGGCCAGCGACAGCGATGGCCAGAGCGCCACGCGGAAGGTGGCGGCGCGGGTGCGCATGCCACCGTCGAGCAGGATGATCGCCAACGCCAGGTTGCCCACCAGATAGGCCTGGGAATAGTTGTTGAAGGCGATGCCGCCGGGGCCGTCGCTGCCGGCGAGCATGCCGACCACGAGGAACACCACGAGGATAGGGACGCCGAAGCGTGACCCGAAAGCGCTGACCAGGATACTCATGCCTACCAGCACCGCGCCGATCAGGAACAGGCTATTGACGGTGGTGGCATCCACTGGTGGCTCCTTGCATTGAGGGGACGGTCGACGGGCATGCAGGGCGCATGCCGAGGAATTCTAACCTGCCGACGGCGAGGCCCTGCAAGATTTCATGCAGGGTTCCTGCCAGGGGGCGGACGGCGATTGGAGCAGGGAATCGAGAAGGGGTTCCCCAGGGCATTCCGGGGGAATGGTACGCACGGGCGCGTGACCCCGCGCCCATAAAAAAGCCCCGCATGTGCGCAGGGCGTGAAGAACCCTGGGAAAGGGTCAGAACCAGGTGTCGCGCATCGCCAGGCAGGTGTCGTCGCGGGCTTCCAGCAGCGCCAGTTCGTGATGGCAGCCGGGCACTTCCCAGGTGAGGAAGTAGCGCGCTGCCTGCAGCTTGCCCCGGTAGAAGTCGGCGTCCGTCGCAGAGCCCCGGGCCAGGCCCTCCTCGGCGCGGATCGCTTGCTCCAGCCAGCGCCAGCCAATGACCGCATGGCCGAACACCTTCAGGTAGAGCGCCGAGTTGGCCAGAGCCTCGTTGACCTTGCCCTGCATCAGGTCGCCCAGCAGGCCCAGGGTGGTGCTGGAGAGGCGCGTCATCAGCTGTTCCAGGGGCGCGCGCAGGGCGTCAAGCGATTCATGCGCGCTGGCGCGCTGGCAGCAGGTGTTGATCAGCCGGGTCAGTTGCTTGAGACCGGCGCCCTGGTTCTGTGCCAGCTTGCGCCCCAGCAGGTCGAGGGACTGGATGCCGTGGGTGCCCTCGTGGATCGGGTTCAGGCGGTTGTCGCGGTAGTACTGCTCCACCGGGTATTCGCGGGTGTAGCCGTGGCCGCCGAGGATCTGGATCGCCAGTTCGTTGGCCTTGAGGCAGAACTCCGAAGGCCAGGACTTGACGATCGGGGTGAGCAGGTCGAGCAGCTCATGGGCCTGGCGGCGCTCGTCCTCGGTGGCCAGGGTCTGGGTGTCGTCGAACAGGCGCGCGGCGTACAGGCCGAGGTCGAAGGCGCCTTCCACGTAGGCCTTCTGGGTCAGCAGCATGCGTCGCACATCGGCGTGCTGGATGATCGGGACCTGTGCCGAGGTCGGGTCCTTGCCGTCCGGCAGGCGGCCCTGGGGACGTTCGCGGGCGTAGTCCAGGGAGTAGAGGTAGCCGGCGTAGCCGAGCATCACCGCGCCCATGCCGACGCCGATGCGCGCCTCGTTCATCATCTGGAACATGTAGGACAGACCGGCGTGGGGCTTGCCCACCAGATAGCCGACGCATTCGCCGTTATCGCCGAAGTTCAGCGCGGTGGAGGTGGTGCCACGGTAGCCCATCTTGTGGAACAGGCCGGCGAGAATCACATCGTTGCGCGGGCCGAGGCTGCCGTCGTCGTTGACCAGGAACTTGGGCACGATGAACAGCGAGATGCCCTTCACCCCAGGCGGCGCGTCAGGCAGTTTGGCCAGGACCATGTGCACGATGTTCTCCGACAGCGGGTGGTCGCCACCGGAGATGAATATCTTGTTGCCACGGATGCGGTAGCTGCCGTCGGCGGCGGGTTCGGCGCGGGTGCGGATATCCGACAGGGACGAGCCGGCGTGGGGTTCGGTGAGCGCCATGGTGCCGAAGAAGCGGCCGTCGATCATGGGCTGGAGGAAGCGTTGCTTCTGTTCCTCGCTGCCGAAGCTCTCGATCAGGTTGGCCGCGCCCATGGTCAGGAAGGGGTAGGCCGAGCTGCCGACGTTGGCCGCCTGGAAGTGCGCGAAGCAGGCCTGGGAGAGGAGGGTGGGCATCTGCATGCCGCCCTGTTCGAAGCGGCGCGTGGCGTTGAGGAAGCCGGCTTCGAGGAAGGCGTCGACCGCCGGTTTCACTTCCGGGATCAGGGTGGCGGCGCCGTCGACGTACTCCGGCTCCTGCTCGTCGCCCTTGCGGTTGTGCGGGGCGAAGTATTTTTCGGCGATGCTGCGGGCGGTACCCAGGGCGGCGTCGAAGGTTTCGCGGTTGTGTTCGGCGAAAGGCTCACGCTGGGTCAGGGCTTCGGCGTCCAGCACTTCGTAGAGCTCGAAGGCCAGGTTGCGGGAACTGAGCAGGGTCTCGGACATGGTGGCTCTCCGGTGGGATGGCCTGAGTCTAGAGCGGTGAATGAAGGGTGCCTAGCAACATCCATGAACGTGATAAAGGGGGTGAAGCCTCGATTGGTCGCCGGCTGGTAGAATGCGCGCCTTGCGAGGACTCCCCATGAACTACCGCCATGCCTTCCACGCCGGCAATCACGCCGACGTGCTCAAACACTTCACCCTGGCCCGCCTGATCGCCCTGCTGTCGCGCAAGGAGGCACCCTTCGCCTACCTCGACAGCCATGCCGGCATCGGCCTCTATGACTTGCTGGGCGACCAGGCCAGCCGCACCGACGAGTGGCGCGAGGGTATCGGCCGGCTCTGGGACCTGCCCGATCTGCCGGCGCCGATGGCGGATTACCTGGAGGTCATCCGTGCGCTGAACCCGGACGGCAGCCTGCGCTACTACCCCGGTTCGCCGGAGCTGGCGCGGCGCCTGACCCGCCCCCAGGACCGCCTGCAACTGAACGAGAAACATCCGGAAGACGGGTTGCTGCTGAAGGACAACATGGCGGGCGACCGTCGGGTCGCCGTGCACCTGGGGGAAGGCTGGCACCTGGCGCGGGCGTTGCTGCCGGTGGCGGAGAAACGCGCACTGATGCTGATCGACCCGCCGTTCGAGAAGGCCGACGAACTGGAGCGCTGCGTCACCGCGATGAAGGAAGCCATCGGCCGCATGCGCCAGACGGTGGTTGCCATCTGGTACCCGATCAAGGACCAGCGCCAGCTCAAGCGCTTCTACCAGGAGCTGCAGGCCAGTGGTGCGCCCAAGCTGCTGCGCGCCGAACTCAAGGTGAACGCTACCGACAACGCCCTCGGCCTGAACGGCTCGGGCCTGGTCATCGCCAACCCGCCGTGGGGGATCGAGGACGAGCTGCGCCAGACCCTGCCCTGGCTGGCCGAGCGCCTGGCGCAGAGCCAGGGCGGCTGGCAGCTGGACTGGCTGATCGCCGAGTGATCAGCCGCGTCCCGGCTCCACGTAATAGGTCAACTGCTGGCGCGGGTTGAGGTACTCCAGCACGTCCAGCGGCAGTTGCGTCGGGCGCAGGCTGCGGGCGATGGACAGGCTCGGTTCCTGTTCCAGGTCGAGGATCAGCGCCTCCTGCTTGGGAATGTCCGGGTCGTGGAGGATCAGCGTCGGCCGTAGCGGTTGGCCCGGATTCATCCCCAGTACCAGGGCGTAGCGCTCGTCGTCCAGTTGCACCAGGCTGCCCGGTGGGTAGACGCCCATGGCGCGGATGAAGGCCTTCAGCGCCACCTCGTCGAAGCGTTCGCGCTGCTGCTTGAACATCAGTGCCAGCGCCTCGTGAGGACTCAAGGCGGTGCGTGGGTCGAGGGGGTTGCAGAGATTGTCGAACTGGTTGGCGATGGCCACCAGTCGGCTCAGGCGGCCGATGCCCGCCTCCCGCAGGCCGCGCGGGTAGCCACTGCCGTCGCAGTATTCGTGGTGCTCGTGGATGATCCGCAGCACCTCGTCGTCAAGCATGAGCTTCTGTCCCATGCGCAGGCCGAAGTCGGTGTGCAGCTGCAGGAACTGCTGCTCGGGCCTGGTCAGGGGCTCGGTCTTGAGCAGCACCTTGCTCGGCACTTCCAGCTTGCCGACGTCATGCAGCAGGGCGCCCAGCCCTAGGCTGTGGCAGGCCTCGCTGTCGAGGCCGAGCTGGCGGCCCAGCAGCAGCGCAAGCACGGTGACGTTCAGGGCATGGAAATAACTGTCCTCGGCGGCCTTGCCGGTGATGCCGTGGAGCACTACGCCCGATTCCCCCAGCAGGGTTTCCACCAGGTCGGTAACGATGGCGCCGGCCTGCTGCATCGCGGCTTCCGGGCGGCTGCGCAGGGTCTGGTTGAGGTGCTTCACCTGCTGGCTGGCCAGACTGAAGCGGCGGTCCACCTCGGCCACGCGCTGGCGCACCTGGCGGAGCTTCTCGGCGCGTGCCTGTCGCGCGTGGTCGGCCGGGGCCTCGGTGGCTGGTGCGGGTGGCGGTGGCGGTGGAGTATCGAGGGGCAGGGGCGCGCAATCGCTGCGTGCCGGGTCGTAGCGCAGGCGTTCCACGCCTAGTGCCTTCAGGGCGCGGATCTGGGCCTCGTCCTTGACCTTGAAATTGCTGAATGCGAAGTCGTGCTCCCACCAGCCCAGCTCCAACTGGATATAGAGGCCGATGCAGAGCTGGTCAGGGTGGATGTAGCGGGCTTCGGGCGGCATGGCGAAAGCTGGGTGGCGATTGGCCACTTGAGTCTAATCTTTCGGCAGCCGCCCCGCTGCCCTTCTTCAGGCGGGCAGGCACACCCCGGTGCCGCCCAGGCCACAGTAACCGCCGGGATTCTTCGCCAGGTACTGCTGGTGATAAGCCTCGGCGTAGTAGAAGGCAGGCGCCTCGCGGATTTCGGTGGTGATCTCGCCGAAGCCGGACTTCTCCAGTTCGGCCTGGAAGCGGGCCTGGCTGGCGTGGGCGGCGGCCAGTTGCGCCGGGTCGTAGCAGTAGATGGCCGAGCGGTACTGGGTACCGACATCGTTGCCCTGGCGCATGCCCTGGGTCGGGTTGTGCGCCTCCCAGAACACCCGCAGCAGCTCGTCGAAGCTGGTCTCGCGCAGGTCGAACACCACCAGCACCACTTCGGCGTGGCCGGTCAGGCCGGAACAGACTTCATCGTAGGTCGGATTCGGCGTGAAGCCGCCGGCATAGCCCACGGCGGTGGTCCAGACGCCCGGCTGCTGCCAGAAGCGACGCTCGGCGCCCCAGAAACAGCCGAGGCCGAATTGCGCCACCTGCAGGCCGGCCGGGAAGGGGCCTTGCAGCGGGCGGCCGTTGACATAGTGGCTGTCGGGCACCGGCATCGGCGTGTCACGGCCCGGCAGGGCCTGGGCGGTGCTGGGCAGCTCGAGTTTGTGGGCGAGTATTTGCGAACGCAGGACCATCAGCCTCTCCTCGTATCGTGAAAACGGCGATGGTCGATGTTACCGCGTCTCAGACACCTTTGCGGCAGGGATAGCGACCCAGATTCTCGAACAGCTGCTTGCCGGAGATCGGCTTGTCGAACAGGTAGCCCTGGCCGACGTCGCAGTGCTGGCGGCGCAGGAAGCCGAGCTGGGCGGCGGTTTCGATGCCCTCGGCGACCACCTTGAGCTTGAGCTTGTGGGCCATGGCGATCACCGCCGAGGTGATTTCCTTGTCGTCCTGGCTGTCGGGAATGTCCTTGATGAAGCTGCGATCGATCTTGATCACATCGATGGGGAACTTCTTCAGGTAGCTGAGCGAGGAGTAGCCGGTACCGAAGTCGTCCATGGCCAGGGTCAGGCCGAGGTTCTTCAGGTGGTTGAGCTGGTGGCGGGTGTCGTCGGTGGCTTCCAGCAGCAGGCCTTCGGTGAGTTCGAGTTCCAGGCGCTGCGCTGGCAGTTGCTCGTCCTGCAGGATGGTGGCGATGGAGCCCACCAGGTCCGGGTCGCTGAACTGCTTGGGCGACAGGTTGATCGCCACCTGCAGCTCGCCCAGGCCGGCCGCAGTCAGGCGCTTGCTCATGCGGCAGGCCTCGCGGATCACCCATTTGCCGATGGGGATGATCATCCCGGTTTCTTCCGCCACGCTGATGAACTGGTCGGGGCTGATCATGCCCTTTTCCGGGTGATGCCAGCGCAACAGGGCTTCCATGCCGAGCAACTGGCCGCTCTTCAGGCACAGCTTGGGTTGATAGAAGACTTCCAGCTCGTTCTGCGCCAGGGCGCGGCGCAGGTTGTTCTCGACGAACAGCTTGTAGCTGGCCTCGGCGTTCAGGGCCTCGGTGAACAGTTGCAGTTGGTGCTTGCCGTTGGCCTTGGCCTTGTGCAGGGCCAGGCCCGCGTGCTTCATCAGCGTCTGCGGGTCGCGGCCGTGCTGCGGCGCACAGGCCAGGCCCAGGGAGCCGGTGACGCTGATCAACTGGTTGTCGACGAACAACGGCTTGTCCAGGGTCTGCAAGACCTGGGCGGCGATGCGCTGGCCGCTGTCCAGGTCGGCGCCGTCCAGCAGCACGGCGAATTCGTTGCTGGCGAAACGCGCGAGGATACCGCTGGGGGTCAGGCTGTTGCGCAGGCGCCGAGCCAGGCTCACCAGCAGCTTGTCGCCGGTCTGGTGGCCGAGGCTGTCGTTGATCCGCTTGAAGTTGTCGATATCCACCAGCAACAGGCACAGCGGGGTGTCGTGGTCGCTGTGGAAGCGCTCCTCGAGGGTGCGGATGAAGTAGGGGCGGTTGCCGAGGCCGGTGAGGTTGTCGGTGTAGGCGAGCTTCTCGATACGCTGCTGCGCCAGCTTGCTCTGGGTGACGTCTTCGTAGATGCCGATGTAGTGAGTGAGCTCGCCATCTTCGCCGAACACCTTGGAGATCGACAGTTGGCCCCAGTAGGGTTCGAGGTTCTTGCGCCGGCTGCGGAACTCGCCCTGCCAACTGTTGCAGGCGGCCAGTCCGGAGCCGGTGTCGAACAGGAGCTCGCTGAGGTTCTCCAGGGCCGGCAGGTCCGACAGGCGGCGGCCGTGTACCTCGTCGGCGCTGTACTGGGTGATGGCGGTGAAACTCGGGTTGACGTATTCCACCAGGCCGTCGCGATCCACCAGCAGGAAGGCGCTGGCGCTCTGTTCCACGGCGCGCTGGAACAGGTGCAGGGCGCTGGTGGCATGGCGTCGCTGCTGGTTCACCAGCACCTGGGCGAACTGGTCGGCGAGCTCCCCGGCGAAGGCGATCTCGTCGCTCTGCCAGACCCTCGGTGCCCCGACGTGTTCCAGGCAGAGCACCCCCACCACTTCGCCGGCGATGCGGATGCTGGCGTCGAGCAGGGCGCTGATGCCCTGGGGCCTGAGGTAGCCTTGGGCCAATTCGCTGGTGCGGGGATCGTCCGGAGCGTTGTGGGCGTCGATGGCTCGACCACTGTGCAGCGCCTCGAGATAACGTGGGAACTGACCCATGTCCATTGGCCGCGGGTGCTCGTGGTGATCCTGGTCGCGGCGGAACAAGCTGACGGCCACCAACTGCGTGCCTTCGAACATCCAGATGCCGACGCGGGCTACGTCATAGGCTTCGCAGGCGGCCTGAGTGATGAGCTGGGCCGCTTCCTCGGCCGGGTTGGCGGAGGTGTAGCGATGGCGCGCCAGGCGCACGATCAGGCTCTGCTGGGCGCGGGAGCGGATCACGTGCTGCAGGTGGTCGTCCTGGGAGCGCTGGTAGAGCTCCAGGGAGGTGCGCAAGCGGCTGTTCTGGGCCTCCAGGTCGAGGCTTTTCCGTCGTTCCTCGTGTTCCGTCGCGTCCCCCGCCACCAGCAGGTAGCCCCGCAGCATGTGGCGCCCGTGCTGCTGGAAGGGCTCACCGACTTCCTGCAGGCACAGCGGACCGTTGGGGGTGTGCAGGGTGTAGCGGATGGAGTAATGCGGGTGCCTGGCCAGTTGCAGTTGCACGTCATCGTGCAGGCGGTAGCGGCTTTCCGGCTCCATCAGGCTGGCGTAGGGCGAATCGATCAGGGCGCAGAGTTCGCTGGCCGCCAAACCGATCTGGGGTTCACAGGACGGATCGAGGAATAGCATTGCCCAGCTGGCTTCGTTGAGCCGCTCGAAACGCATCAGGCCCAGCCGCGAGGGGACAGGCAACTGCGTCACTATCTCGGCCACCGTACGGCTGGCGGCATCGGGATGGCTCTTCATCGGGCGCTAGGCTTCCACTTCTCTGACCGGGAGAGGGTCCGGCCTACTTCTGCAAAGCATCGGGCAAGGGTGCATCATGATGATGGCACTGGCAAGCGCGCCACGCGGTGCTTTTCGCGAGTGGCGCCGGGGCCGACGAAACTGTGCTGGAGCGCACAGCCGGATATCCCGGAAGCAAAAAAAACCCCGCCTCAGGGGGGCGGGGTTGAGGTACGAGCGTGGCGTGCTCGCGAATAGTGGCGGGTTACAGCAGCATGGTGCGGATATCCGCCAGTACGTCGCCCAGGCGCTTGGTGAAGCGCGCGGCGGCGGCGCCGTTGATCACGCGGTGATCGTAGGACAGCGACAGCGGCAGCATCAGGCGCGGCTGGAAGGCCTTGCCGTCCCATACCGGCTGCATGGTGGCCTTGGATACACCGAGGATCGCGACCTCGGGCGCGTTGACGATCGGCGTGAAGCCGGTGCCGCCAATGTGGCCGAGGCTGGAGATGGTGAAGCAGGCGCCCTGCATGTCGTCGGCAGACAGCTTCTTGTTGCGGGCCTTGTCGGCCAGCGCGGCAGCTTCGGCGGCCAGTTGCAGCAGGCTCTTCTGGTCGACGTCGCGGATGACCGGTACCAGCAGGCCGTCCGGGGTGTCCACGGCGAAACCGATGTGCACGTACTTCTTGCGGATCAGCGCCTTGCCGCTGGGGGCCAGGGAGCTGTTGAAGTCCGGCAGTTCCTTGAGCAGGTAGGCGCAGGCCTTCAGCAGCAGCGGCAGCACGGTCAGCTTCACGCCGGCCTTTTCCGCCACGGCTTTCTGGGCCACGCGGAAGGCTTCCAGTTCGGTGATGTCGGCCGAATCGAACTGGGTCACGTGCGGGACGTTGAGCCAGCTGCGATGCAGGTTGGCGGCGCCGACCTGCATCAGGCGGGTCATGGCCACTTCTTCGATCTCGCCGAACTTGCTGAAGTCGACCACCGGGATCGGCGGGATGCCGGCACCGCCGGTCGCACCGGCGGCAGCGGCCGGGGCTTCCTTGGCCTTTTGCATCATGGCCTTGACGTAGGCCTGCACGTCTTCCTTGAGCACGCGGCCGTGGGGGCCGGTGGCCGCAACGGCGGCCAGGTCGACGCCGAACTCGCGGGCCAGCTGGCGCACCGCCGGACCGGCATGCACCTTGGCACCGCTGGAGCGCGCCGGTACGCCGGTGGTGTTTGCAGCGGCGGCGGCCAGGGCGGCGATGGCCGTGACTTCGGCGGCGGCCACCGGGTGGGCACCTTCCGGTACGCGATGAACCTGCTGCGCGGTGGTCGGGGCCGGAGCGGCGCCCGCGACCTTGAGCTTGAGGATCAGGTCGCCGGTGCCGACTTCGGCATCCAGTTTGACCTCGACGCTTTCCACCACGCCGGCGGACGGCGAGGGGATCTCCATGCTGGCCTTGTCGGACTCCAGGGTGATCAGCGACTGCTCGGCCTGCACGGTGTCGCCGGCCTTGACCAGGACTTCGATGACCTTGACCTTGCCGTCGGTGCCGATGTCCGGCACGAAGACGTCCTGCACACTGGAGCCTGCGGTTGCAGGTGCGGCGGCCGGGGCTGCGGCGGGAGTGGGGGTAGCCGCCGGGGCAGCGGCTTGGGCGGGAGCCGGAGCGGCGCCGGCAACCTTGAGCTTGAGGATCAGGTCGCCAGTGCTGACTTCACCGTCCAGCTTGACCTCGATGCTTTCCACCACGCCGGCGGCCGGAGACGGGATCTCCATGGAGGCCTTGTCGGACTCCAGGGTGATCAGCGACTGCTCGGCCTGCACGGTGTCGCCGGCCTTGACCAGGACTTCGATGACCTTGACCTTGCCGTCGGTGCCGATGTCCGGCACGAAGACGTCCTGCACGCTGGAGCCAGCGGCCGCGGGAGCCGCAGCCGGGGCAGCGGGTTTCTCCTCGGCCTTGGGTGCGGGAGCGGCGGCCGGCGCGGCCGGCGCTGCAGCGGCACCCTCGACTTCCAGTTCCAGCAACTCGTCGCCTTCCTTCAGGCGGTCGCCCAGCTTGACCTTCAGGCTCTTGATCACACCGGCCTTGGGAGCCGGGATTTCCATGCTGGCCTTGTCGGATTCCAGGGTCAGCAGGCTCTGCTCGGCTTCGATACGGTCGCCAACCTTGACGAACAGTTCGATCACTTCACCTTCGCCGCTGCCGATGTCGGGTACGCGAATCAATTCACTCACAATGCGTCTCCTCAGCAGTCCAGCGGGTTGCGTTTTTCAGGGTCGATACCGAACTTGGCGATGGCCTCGGCCACGACCTTGGGTTCGATCTCGCCGCGATCCGCCAGCGCTTCCAGGGCTGCCAGGACCACCCAGTAACGGTCCACTTCGAAGAAGTGGCGCAGCTTCTTGCGGCTGTCGCTGCGGCCGAAACCGTCGGTACCCAGGACCTTGTACTCCTTGCTCGGGACCCACTGGCGAATCTGGTCGGCGAACAGCTTCATGTAGTCGGTGGAGGCCACGACCGGGCCCTTGCGGCCGCTCAGGCACTGTTCGACGTAGGTCTGCCGGGGCTTCTGCTCCGGGTGCAGGCGGTTGTGGCGCTCGATGGCCAGGCCTTCGCGGCGCAGTTCGTTGAAGCTGGTGACGCTCCAGACGTCGGCGCCGACGTTGAACTCGTCGCGGAGGATCTTCGCCGCCTCGCGGACTTCGCGCAGGATGGTGCCCGAGCCCAGCAGTTGCACGTGGTGCGCGGCTTCCTTCTTGTCCTCTTCGAGGAGGTACATGCCCTTGATGATGCCGTCCTCGACACCTTCCGGCAGCGCCGGCTGCTGGTAGGCCTCGTTCATCACGGTGATGTAGTAGAAGACGTTCTGCTGCTCTTCGGTCATCTGGCGGATGCCCTCACGCACGATCACCGCCAGCTCGTAGCCGTAGGTGGGGTCGTAGGTGCGGCAGTTGGGGATGGTGGCGGCCATGATGTGGCTGTGGCCGTCCTCGTGTTGCAGGCCTTCCCCGTTCAGGGTGGTACGGCCGGAGGTGCCGCCGATCAGGAAACCACGGGCACGGCTGTCGCCGGCTGCCCAGGCCAGGTCGCCGATACGCTGGAAACCGAACATCGAATAGAAGATGTAGAACGGCAGCATCGGCTGGTTGTGGTTGCTGTAGGAGGTACCGGCCGCGATGAAGGAGGACATGGCGCCCGCCTCGTTGATGCCCTCTTCGAGGATCTGGCCCTTCTTGTCCTCCTTGTAGAACATCACCTGGTCCTTATCGACGGGCTCGTAGAGCTGGCCGACGGAGGAGTAGATGCCCAGTTGGCGGAACATGCCTTCCATACCGAAGGTACGGGCCTCGTCCGGGATGATCGGAACGATGCGCTGACCGAGTTCCTTGTCCTTGACCAGCTGCGCCAGGATGCGCACGAAGGCCATGGTGGTGGAAATCTCACGGTCGCCCGAGCCATCGAGGATGGCCTTGAGGGTTTCCAGCGGCGGCGTCGGGATGCTGAAGCTGTTGACGCGGCGCTGCGGCACGTAGCCACCCAGGGCGGCGCGGCGCTCGTGCAGGTACTTGTGTTCGGCGCTGCCTTCCTGCGGACGGTAGAAGGGCAATTTCTCCAGGTCGGCGTCGTTGACCGGGATGTCGAAGCGGTCACGGAACTGCTTCAGGCTCTCGACATCGACCTTCTTGGTGTTGTGGGCGGTGTTCTGCGCTTCGCCCGCGCCGGTGCCGTAGCCCTTGATGGTCTTGGCCAGGATGACGGTGGGCTGGCCCTTGTGGTTGACCGCCTGGTGGTAGGCCGCATAGACCTTGTAGGGGTCGTGGCCGCCACGGTTGAGCTTCCAGATCTCGTCATCGGAAAGGTCCTGGACCATTTCCTTGAGTTCCGGGGTGTTGAAGAAGTTTTCGCGGACGTACGCGCCGTCCTTGGCCTTGTAGTTCTGGTACTCGCCGTCGACCGCTTCGTCCATGCGGCGTTGCAGGGCGCCGTTGGTGTCCTTGGCGAACAGCGGGTCCCAGAAGCGGCCCCAGACCACCTTATTGACGTTCCACTGGGCGCCGCGGAAGACGCCTTCCAGTTCCTGGATGATCTTGCCATTGCCGCGAACCGGGCCGTCGAGGCGCTGCAGGTTGCAGTTGATGACGAAGATCAGGTTGTCCAGTTTTTCGCGGCCGGCGAGGGAAATGGCGCCGAGGGATTCCGGCTCGTCGCACTCGCCGTCACCCATGAAGCACCAGACCTTCTGCTTGCCGGCGGGAATGAAACCGCGGCTTTCCAGGTACTTCATGAAGCGCGCCTGGTAGATGGCCTGGATCGGGCCGAGGCCCATGGACACGGTGGGGAACTGCCAGAAGTCCGGCATCAGCCAGGGGTGCGGGTAGGAAGACAGGCCCTTGCCGTCCACTTCCTGGCGGAAGTTGATCATCTGTTCTTCGCTGATGCGGCCTTCGAGGAAGGCACGGGCATAGATGCCGGGCGAGGCGTGGCCCTGGTAGAAGATCAGGTCGCCGCCGTGCTCCTCGGTGGGCGCCTGGAAGAAGTAGTTGAAGCCGATGTCGTAGAGGGTCGCCGAGGACGCGAAGCTGGAAATGTGACCGCCCAGGTCCGGGTCGTTCAGGTTGGTGCGCATCACCATGGCCAGGGCATTCCAGCGCACCATGGAGCGGATGCGGCGTTCCATGAACAGGTCGCCGGGCATGCGTGCTTCATGGGTGACCGGGATGCTATTGCGGTACGGCGTGGTGATGGCGTACGGCAGTTTGGTGCCGCTGCGGGTCGCCAGCTCACCCATCCGGGTCAGCAGGTAGTGCGCGCGGTCTTCGCCTTCTTTGTCGAGTACGGATTCCAGGGAATCCAGCCATTCCTGGGTTTCGACGGGATCGAGGTCTTGCATGGCTTGCTCCAGGGCGGAAAGGCTTCCAGAATCGGATGCCAGTGGTCACGGCCGGCCTTGTGGGGCGGTCGCGGCGAGAATTCTTGTTACCGGGGGTAGAACCGGGCTCGTGTAGTTTTACTACAAATCGACAAAGGTTTCAGCACTCTGGATACAAACTTTCGTAGTAAAACTACAGACTGCGCGGCGCAGTCGGCTGGATATCCCGAGATAGAGCTGTTCCGCCACCGCTGCGCCAGCTACGGGCCCAGCCTCGGCCCGCAGCCCAGAAAGGATAGACCATGAGCCTGCCGCCGCTGGCCGCCCTGCCGGCCACCCTCCAGTCCAGCGCCGATCGGGCGCTGTCCGCCTTCCGCACCGCCCTTGCCGAACAGGCCGAGGTCTTCGCCAGCTGGCCCGACGAACGGCTGCAGGCGTTTTCCCGGGTCAGTGCGGCCAGCGATTTTGTTGCCGAGCAGGCCCAGCGCGATCCGGCCATGCTGCTGGCGCTGGCCGAGTCCGGCGAACTGGAGCGGCCCTTGGTGTCGGGCGAGCTGCGCGCGCAGCTCGCGCGCTGTCTGGAAGAGTGCGCGGATGAGGACGAACTGGGCCGCCGCCTGCGCCGCTATCGCAACCGCCAGCAACTGCGGATCATCTGGCGCGACCTGACCCGCCAGGCCGACCTCGCGGAAACCTGCCGCGATCTGTCCGATCTCGCCGATGCCTGCATCGACCTTGCCTACGCGTGGTTCTACAGCCGCCACTGTGCCCAGTTCGGCACACCCATCGGTCGTCGCTCCGGTCAGCCGCAGCACCTCGTGGTGCTGGGCATGGGCAAGCTGGGTGCCCATGAACTGAACCTGTCGTCGGACATCGACCTGATCTTCGGCTATCCCGAGGGCGGCGAGACCGAAGGCGCCAAGCGCGCCCTGGACAACCAGGAATTCTTCATCCGCCTCGGCCAGCGGCTGATCAAGGCGCTGGACGCCATCACCGTGGACGGTTTCGTCTTTCGCGTGGACATGCGACTGCGCCCCTACGGCTCGTCCGGCCCACTGGTGTTCAGCTTCAACGCCCTGGAGCAGTACTACCAGGACCAGGGGCGCGACTGGGAGCGCTACGCCATGATCAAGGCGCGGGTGGTGGGGGGCGACCAGGTCGCCGGTGCCCAGCTCCTGCAGATGCTGCGCCCCTTCGTCTACCGCCGCTACCTGGACTTTTCCGCCATCGAGGCCTTGCGCTCGATGAAGCAGTTGATCCAGCAGGAAGTGCGCCGCAAGGGCATGACCGAGAACGTCAAGCTCGGTTCCGGCGGCATCCGCGAGGTGGAGTTCATCGCCCAGGCGTTCCAGTTGATCCACGGCGGCCGCGACCTCAGCCTGCAGCAGCGACCGCTGCTGAGCGTGCTGGCGACTCTGGAGGGGCAGGGCTACTTGCCGCCGCCGGTGGTGGCGGAGCTGAAGGAGGGCTACGAGTTCCTCCGCTATACCGAACACGCCCTGCAGGCCATCGCCGATCGCCAGACCCAGATGCTGCCGGACAACGACCTGGATCGCGCGCGCGTGGCTTTCATCATGGGCTTCGACGACTGGGCCGCCTTCCGCGAGCGCCTGATGCATTGGCGCGGGCGTGTCGAGTGGCACTTCCAGCAGGTGATCGCCGACCCGGACGAAGACGAGGGCAGCACGCGTGAAAGCTGCATCGGCGGCGAATGGCTGCCGCTCTGGGAGGAGGCCCTCGACGAGGAAAGTGCCTGTCGCCAACTGGGCGAGGCCGGCTTTGCCGAGCCCGCCGCCGCCTGGCGCCGGCTCTCCGACCTGCGCAACGGGCCGCAGGTGCGTGCCATGCAGCGCCTCGGCCGCGAACGACTGGATGCCTTCATTCCCCGCTTGCTCAGCCTGACGGTCGAGCACGGCGACCCCGACCTGGTGCTGGAGCGGGTGCTGCCCATGGTCGAGAAGGTGGCGCGGCGTTCCGCCTATCTGGTGCTGCTGAGCGAGAATCCGGGCGCCTTGCAGCGGCTGATCAAACTCTGCGCCGCCAGCCCGTGGATCGCCGAGCAGATCACTCGCTTCCCGCTGCTGCTCGATGAGTTGCTCAACGAAGGCCGCCTCTACCGCCCCCCGCTGGCCCCTGAGCTGGCCGCCGAGCTGCGCGAGCGCCTTACCCGCATTCCCGAGGACGACCTGGAGCAGCAAATGGAGGCCCTGCGCCACTTCAAGCTGGCCCACAGCCTGCGGGTGGCGGCCTCGGAAATCGCCGGCACCCTGCCGCTGATGAAGGTCAGCGACTACCTGACCTGGCTGGCCGAAGCCATCCTCGACCAGGTGCTGGCGCTGTCCTGGCGGCAGACCGTGGCCAGGTACGGCACGCCCAGGCGCGCCGACGGCAGCCTCTGCGATCCGGATTTCATCATCGTTGGCTACGGCAAGGTGGGCGGCCTGGAATTCGGCCACGGTTCGGACCTGGACCTGGTGTTCATCCATGATGGCGATCCCCAGGCCGAGACCGATGGCAGCAAGCCCATCGACGGCGCCCAGTTCTTCACCCGCCTGGGCCAGCGCATCATCCACCTGCTGACCACCCAGACCACCTCCGGCGCCCTCTACGAGGTGGATATGCGCCTGCGTCCGTCGGGCGCGGCGGGCCTGCTGGTCAGTTCCCTCGGCGCGTTCCAGCGCTACCAGGAGAACGAGGCCTGGACCTGGGAGCACCAGGCGCTGGTGCGCGCCCGGGTGCTGGTGGGCTCGCCACGGGTCGCCGGTGCCTTCGAGCAGGTACGCCTGGCGGTGCTCGGTCGTGAGCGCGACCTGGACAAGCTGCGCGCCGAGGTGAGCGAGATGCGCGCCAAGATGCGTGACAACCTCGGCACCCGCGAAACCGCTGCCGGCACCGCGCCGAATGCCTTCGAGGCCGCGTCCGCCTTCGATCTGAAGCAGGATGCCGGCGGTATCGTCGATATCGAATTTATGGTGCAATATGCCGCCCTGGCCTGGTCGCGACAGCACCCCGAACTGGTGCGTTACACCGATAACATCCGCATTCTGGATGGCCTGGAGCAGGCCAATCTGCTGGCTGGCGAGGAAGTTCGCCTGCTGCAGGAAGCCTACAAAGCCTATCGTTCAGCGGCTCACCGGCAGGCGCTGCAGAAGCAGCCCGGGGTGGTGGGCGGGGACCAGTTCCATGCGGAGCGCCGGGGCGTGATGCGGAATTGGCGAGAGTTGGGCTTGAACTGACCCGACAGGCTGAACCAATCGAATTCTTGAGGAGCTGGCAATATGTCGATGGCCGATCGTGATGGCGTGATCTGGTATGACGGCGAACTGGTGCCGTGGCGCGAAGCAACCACCCACGTCCTGACCCACACCCTGCACTACGGCATGGGCGTGTTCGAAGGCGTGCGCGCCTACAACACCCCGGACGGCACCGCCATCTTCCGCCTGCAGGCCCATACCGACCGCCTGTTCGACTCCGCCCACATCTTCAACATGCAGATCCCCTTCACCAAGGAGGAGATCAACGAAGCCCAGCGTGCCGCGGTGCGCGAGAACGGCCTGGAAAGCGCCTACCTGCGTCCGATGGTGTTCTTCGGCAGCGAAGGCATGGGCCTGCGCGCGTCGGGCCTGAAGATCCACGTGATCGTCGCCGCCTGGCACTGGGGTGCCTACATGGGCGAAGAAGCGCTGGAAGCCGGCATCAAGGTGCGCACCAGCTCCTTCACCCGCCACCACGTCAACATCTCCATGACCCGCGCCAAGGCCAACGGCAACTACATCAACTCGATGCTGGCCCTGCAGGAAGCCATTTCCGGCGGCGCCGACGAGGCCATGCTGCTGGACCCGGAAGGCTACGTGGCCGAGGGTTCGGGCGAGAACATCTTCCTGGTCAAGGACGGCGTGGTGTACACCCCGGAAGTGACCTCCTGCCTCAACGGCATCACCCGCAGCACCATCCTGACTCTGGCCGGCGAGCTGGGCATCAAGGTGGTGGAGAAGCGCATCACCCGTGACGAGGTGTACATCGCCGACGAAGCCTTCTTCACCGGTACCGCCGCCGAAGTCACCCCGATCCGCGAAGTGGACGGCCGCCGCATCGGCATCGGCCGCCGTGGCCCGGTGACCGAGAAACTGCAGAAAGCCTACTTCGACCTGGTGACCGGCAAGACCTCGGCCCACGCCGAGTGGCGCACCCTGGTCAAGTAAACGACTGAGCTGTACGCGGCGAGCCGCAAGCTGCAAGTGGTGGTACCGCTTGCAGCTTGCGGCTTGTCGCTTGAGGCTGCCCTTATGAAGATTCTGATCGTAGGACCCTCCTGGGTCGGCGACATGGTGATGGCGCAGACGCTGTTCCAGTGCCTGAAAGCCCGCCATCCCGACTGCGAGATCGACGTCCTGGCTCCCGAGTGGAGCCGGCCCATCCTCGAACGCATGCCGGAAGTCCGTCAGGCGCTGAGTTTCCCCATCGGCCATGGTGTGCTGGACATCGCCACCCGGCGCAAGATCGGCAAGTCCCTGGTGGGGCGATACGACCAGGCCATCCTGTTGCCCAACTCGCTGAAGTCGGCGCTGGTGCCGTGGTTCGCCGACATTCCCGCGCGTACCGGCTGGAAGGGCGAGATGCGTTACGGCTTGCTGAACGACATCCGCATCCTCGACAAGGCGCGCTATCCGCTGATGATCGAGCGTTTCATGGCGCTGGCCTTCGAGCCCGGCGCCGAGCTGCCCAAGCCCTATCCGCGCCCCGCGCTGCGGATCGACCCGGCCAGTCGCGACGCGGCCCTGGCGAAGTTCGGCCTGGGGCTGGACCGGCCCGTCCTGGCACTTTGTCCGGGCGCCGAGTTCGGCGAGGCCAAGCGTTGGCCCGCCGAGCATTACGCCAAGGTCGCGGAGATCAAGATCCGCGCGGGCTGGCAGGTCTGGCTGTTCGGCTCGAAGAATGACCATCCCGGCGGCGAGGACATCCGCATGCGGCTGATTCCCGGCCTGCGCGAGGAAATCGTCAATCTCGCCGGCGAAACCAGCCTGGCTGAAGCCATCGACCTGCTGTCCTGCGCCAGCGCCGTGGTTTCCAACGACTCCGGCCTGATGCACGTGGCGGCGGCCCTGGCCCGCCCGCTGGTGGCAGTCTATGGCTCCACCTCGCCGCAATTCACCCCACCCCTGGCCGAGCAGGTGGAAATCGTTCGCCTGGGCCTGGAATGCAGCCCCTGCTTCGAACGCACCTGCCGCTTCGGCCACTACAACTGCCTGCGCGAGCTCAAGCCGCGCCCGGTGATCGAGGCCCTGGACCGCCTGGTGCCGGACCCGCTGGAACTGGTGGAGAATCACTGAGTGCGGGTACTGCTGATCAAGACCTCTTCCCTTGGCGATGTCATCCACACCCTGCCGGCGCTGACCGATGCCGCGCGGGCGATTCCCGGTATCCAGTTCGACTGGGTGGTGGAGGAAGGCTTCGCCGAGATTCCGGCCTGGCATCCGGCGGTGGCGCAGGTCATCCCGGTGGCTATCCGCCGCTGGCGCAAGAACCTCTGGCAGACCCTCCGCAGCGGCGAGTGGCGCCGTTTCAAGCGCCGCCTGCGGGAAGCGCGCTACGACCTGGTGATCGATGCCCAGGGCTTGCTGAAGAGCGCACTGCTGACCCGTTACACCCAGGCGCCGGTGGTCGGCCTGGATCGTGATTCGGCTCGCGAGCCGCTGGCCAGCCGCTTCTACGACCGTCGTTATCCGGTCGTCTGGGGGCAGCATGCCGTGGAGCGCGTGCGCCAACTGTTCGCCCAGGCCCTGGACTATCGCGTTCCCGAAGGCGTTGGCCACTATGGCCTGAATCGTGCCCAGCTGGCCGGTGCCGAACGCGGCGCGCCCTACCTGCTGTTCCTGCATGGCACCACCTGGGACACCAAGCACTGGCCGGAAAGGTACTGGCGCGAACTCGCCGAGCGCGCCTGCGAGCATGGCTGGAACGTGCGCCTGCCCTGGGGAAACGCGAGCGAGAAAGCGCGGGCCGAGCGTATCGCCGAAGGCCTGGACAAGGCCGCGGTACTTCCCAGGCTGTCTCTGGCGGGGATGGCCAAGGTGGTGGCCGGCGCCCGCGCCTGCGTGGCGGTGGATACTGGCCTCGGCCACCTGGCCGCTGCGCTGGATGTGCCCACCCTGTCGCTCTACGGTCCGACCAATCCGGGCTTTACCGGCGCCTACGGGCGCTCGCAGATTCACCTGGGCAGCGACTTCCCCTGCGCGCCCTGCCTGAAGAAGACCTGCGCCTACAAGCCGACGGCGGAGGATCGCCGCCTGTTCGACCTGGATCGTGAACAGCCGCTATGTTTCACCCGGCTGAATCCGCAGCGGGTGGCGACCCAACTGGAAGCCCTGCTGCTGACCGAGGATATCCACTGATGCAACTGGCATTCGTGCTCTACAAGTACTTCCCCTTCGGTGGCCTGCAGCGCGACTTCATGCGCATCGCCCTGGAGTGCCAGCGCCGTGGGCATGCCATCCGCGTCTACACCATGATCTGGGAAGGCGATATCCCGGATGGTTTCGAAGTCCTGATCGCGCCGGTCAAGGCGCTGTTCAACCACAAGCGCAACGAGAAGTTCACCGCCTGGGTCGAGGCCGACCTGACGCGCCGTCCGGTGGACCGGGTGATCGGCTTCAACAAGATGCCCGGCCTTGACGTCTACTACGCCGCCGACCCCTGTTTCGAGGACAAGGCGCAGACCCTGCGCAATGGCCTCTACCGCCGCTGGGGCCGCTACAAGCATTTCTCCGACTACGAGCGGGCGGTGTTCGCCCCCGAGTCGAAGACCGACGTGCTGATGATCTCCGAGGTGCAGCAGCCGCTGTTCGTCAAGCACTACGCGACCCCGGCCGCGCGCTTCCACCTGCTGCCGCCGGGCATCGCCGCCGACCGTCGCGCGCCGGCCAACGCCGCTGAAGTCCGAGCCGAGTTTCGTCGCGAGTTCCAACTGGCCGATGACGACCTGCTGCTGGTGCAGATCGGCTCCGGCTTCAAGACCAAGGGCCTGGACCGCAGCCTCAAGGCCGTGGCCGCGCTGCCCCGCGAATTGAAGAAGCGTACCCGCCTGATCGTCATCGGCCAGGACGATCCCAAGCCCTTTTTGTTACAGATGAAGGCCCTGGGTATTTCCGACCGGGTGGACATCCTCAAGGGGCGCAGCGATATCCCGCGTTTTCTGCTGGGTGCCGACCTGTTGATCCATCCGGCCTACAACGAGAACACCGGCACCGTCCTGCTGGAGGCGCTGGTGGCGGGCCTGCCGGTGCTGGTCACCGACGTCTGCGGCTACGCCCACTACATCGCCGAGGCCGACAGTGGTCGCGTGGTGCCGAGCCCCTTCGACCAGGAACAGCTCAACCGCATGCTCGCCGACATGCTCGCCGACCCGGCCGGCCGCGCCCGCTGGAGCACCAGCGGCCTGACCTTCGCCGACTCGGCGGACCTGTACAGCATGCCGCAGCACGCGGCCGACGTGATTCTCGCGGAGCGCCCATGAAACTCGTCCTGAGGGAACCCTTCGAGCGCCTCTGGGCCGGGCGTGACGCCTTCGCCGAGGTGGAGGCGCTGCAGGGCCTGGTCTATCGCGAACTGGAAGGTCGCCGCACCCTGCGCACGGAAGTGGAAGGCCGGGGCTACTTCGTCAAGATCCACCGGGGTATTGGCTGGGGGGAGATCGTCAAGAACCTGCTCACGGCCAAGGCGCCGGTGCTCGGCGCCGGTCAGGAGTGGATCGCCATCCAGCGTCTGCACGAGGCTGGGGTGCCGACCATGACCGCGGTCGCCTTCGGCGAGCGCGGCAGCAACCCCGCGCGCCAGCATTCCTTCATCGTTACCGAGGAGCTGGCGCCCACCATCAGCCTCGAAGACTTCTGCGTCGACTGGCCGCACAATCCGCCGCCGGTGCGCCTGAAATGGGCGCTGATCGAAGAAGTGGCGCGGATGACCGGCACCATGCACCGGGCCGGGGTCAATCACCGCGACTGTTACATCTGCCACTTCCTGCTGCACACCGCGCGGCCGGTGACCGCCGATGACTTCGCATTGTCGCTGATCGACCTGCACCGGGCGCAGACCCGTGAGCGCACGCCGCAGCGCTGGCGCGACAAGGATCTGGCGGGGCTGTACTTCTCGGCGCTGAACATCGGCCTGACCCGGCGCGACAAACTGCGCTTCCTCAAGGCCTATTTCCGCCAGCCGTTGCGCCAGGTCCTGCGGGATGAGATCGGCCTGCTGGCCTGGCTGGAACAGAAGGCCGCGCGGCTGCTCTCGCGCTACGAGCGCAAGTACGCCGAGGGAGGAGAGGCGTGAGCCAATGGAAACTGGCCGAGGGGCTGGATGCCGAAACCGCCGAGTGCTTCGGCGACCTCGACAGGGTGTTTGCCCTGGAAGGCGACTGGATTACCGGTGACCCGCTGTCCGAAGTGCTGCGCGTGGAGCAGCGCGGGGTGCGCTACTACGTCAAACGCTACTGGGGGGCGGGCAAGGGCCTGCGCCGCTGGTTCGGCCGGCCGCGGGTCAAGGCCGAGTGGCAGAACTTGCGCCACTTCGCCAAGTGGGGGATTCCCACTGCACCGGTGGTGGGCTGGGGGCAAGAGCGTCGTGCCGGCGCCTTCCAGCGTGGCGCACTGATCACCCGTGAGCTGGCGGGTACGGTCGACCTGGCGGAGTTGGCCCGGCAGGGCGACCCGCGCCTGGACGATCCGCGCTGGGTCGATCGGGTCAGTCGGCAGCTGGCGCGGGCCACCCGCTGCATGCACCGCCACGGTTTTGCCCATAACGACCTGAAATGGCGCAATTTGCTGGTGGACGAGGCGGGCAACCTGTTCCTGATCGATTGCCCGACCGGCACCTTCTGGTGGGGGCCGTTCCTGCATTACCGGATCGTCAAGGACCTGGCTTGCCTGGACAAGGTGGCCAAGTACCATCTCAGCCGCAGCCAGCGCCTGCGCTTCTATCTGCACTATCGGGATAGTGCGCGCCTGCGCGGCAGCGACAAGCGCCAGGTGCGGCAGATCCTCAAGTTCTTCGAGGGACGCGAATGAGCGATTTCATTGCCCCGGCGGATCGCGACATCCTCGCCCGCCACGGACTGGACAGCTTCGACGCGCTGTGGACATTGCGCCTGGCGGCGGTGGACGAGCCCAACACCAATCGTGGTGGCTGGAGCAGTGTGTTCCGCCTGGATCTGGGCGATGCCGCCTACTACCTCAAGCGGCAGAGCAACTTCCTCAGTCGCAGCGTACTGCGACCGTTTGGCGAGCCGACCTTCGCCCGCGAATTCCGCAATATCCGACGCTACCAGGCGCTGGGCGTGCCCGCCCTGCAGGCAGCCTTCTTCGGCGCCCGCCAGGTCGACGGCGAACACCGCGCCATCCTGGTGTCCCGTGCCCTGGATGGCTGGCGCGAACTGGCCGGCTGGCTGGACCTCTGGCGCGGGATGGCCGCCGAACAGCGCTCGGCGATCCTCGCGGCGGTGGCCGGTCTGGCGCGACGCCTCCATCACGCCGGGCAGGTGCATGGCTGCTTCTATCCCAAGCACGTTTTCCTGCGGGACACCCAGACCGGCTTCGAGGCCTGCCTGATCGACCTGGAGAAAACCCGTCCGCTGCTGCTGGGCCGGCGTGACCGGGTCAAGGACCTGGAGGCCCTGGTGCGCCGGGCGGATGCCTGGGGTGTGTCCGAGGTGCGCGAGCTGCTGGCCGGCTATCTGGAGCGCCCGCAGAATTCGGCGGAAGTGGATGACTGGCTGGCGCGCCTCGCCCGTCGCCGTCGTGACAAGGAAGGCCATCGATGACCCTGGCCGAACTGGCTCGTGCAGGGCGGACCCCGTCGCTTCCCTTGCACCTGGATGTGGCCGGGGGGCTGGAGTTGCAGGCGCTGCTGCGGGTGTTGCCCGGCCAGCGCTATGTGGGCGTCGCGCAGTGGCAGGGGCGCCCGGTGCTGGCCAAGCTCCTGGTCGGCGGCAAGGCCGAACGGCATTTCCAGCGTGAGCTCGCGGGGACGCGCGCCCTGCACGGACAAGGCATCGACACCCCCGCGCTGCTGGCCGAAGGGTATCAGGCGGGGCAGGGTGGCTGGTTGCTGTTCGAGTACCTGGAGTCGGCGGAAAGCCTCTGGGATGCCTGGCGCCAGGTGGAGCGCGACGCGCCCTTGTCCGATGGCCAGCAGGCGGTACTGGGCGAGGCCCTCGGTGCCATCGCCCGCTTGCACCTGGCCGGTCTTGCCCAGGAAGACCTGCATCTGGACAACCTGCTGCGCCATGGCGGCACGCTGCATGTGATCGATGGCGGCGGCATCCGCGCCGAGGCCCCGGGTACACCGCTGGCGCGGGACAAGGTCCTGGCCAACCTGGGCATCTTCTTCGCCCAACTGCCGGCGGAACTGGCCCCCTTCCTGGAAGAACTGCTGGTGCATTACCTGCTGGTCAACGGCGAGCATGCCCTGCCGCTGGAGGCCCTGGAGAAGGAAATCGCCCGGGTGCGGCGCTGGCGCCTCGGCGACTACATGAAGAAGATCGGTCGCGACTGCAGCCTGTTCAGCGTGTGGCGGGGCGCATTCGGCCTGCGCGCGGTGCGTCGCGAGGCCGAACCGGGCCTGGACGCGCTGTTGCGGGCCCCGGACGCCGCCCTGGCACAGGGACGTTCGCTGAAGGCGGGCGCCACCGCCACGGTGGCCGAGGTCCGGGTCGAAGGGCGCACACTGCTGGTCAAGCGCTACAACATCAAGGGCCTGTTGCACTGGCTGACGCGCTTCTGGCGGCCAAGCCGCGCCTGGCACAGCTGGCGCGAGGGCAACCGCCTGGACTTCCTCGGCATCGCCACGCCCCGGCCGCTGGCGGTGCTCGAACGGCGTTTCCTCTGGCTGCGTGGCCGTGCCTACCTGATTACCGAATATCTCTCCGGGCAAGATATAATCGCCCGTTTTCGACCCTATCTGGACGATCCGGATGGGGCTGGTGCTCCACCCGAAGCCGAACTGCACGCCCTCGACCGCCTGTTCGCCGCGCTGATCCGCGAGCGCATCAGCCATGGCGATTTCAAGGGTTACAACCTGTTCTGGCAGGACGACCGCTGGACCCTGATCGACCTCGATGCCGTGTGCCAGCATCGCAGCGATCGCGGTTTCGCCCGGGCCTATGCCCGCGATCGCGCCCGCTTCCTGAGGAACTGGCCGGCCGAATCGGCGTTGCACCAGCTACTGGATAAACGATTACCGCAGGTGCCGGGCACCTGCCCTGAAAGAGGCTAACCCCGTGGCATTGACGATTCTCGGCCTTTCCGGCGCCCTCAGCCATGATCCTTCCGCCGCGCTCTATATCGACGGCAAGCTGATCGCGGCCGCCGAAGAAGAGCGCTTCGTGCGCGACAAGCACGCGAAGAATCGCATGCCCTACGAGTCGGCCAAGTTCTGCCTGGAACAGGCTGGCATCAAACCCTCCGACGTCGACGTGGTGGCCATCCCCTTCGCCCCCATCAGCCTGTTCGGCAAAGCCCGCTGGCACTACGCCAAGCGTTACTGGTATGCCCCGGATCGCGCGCTGGACGCCATCCTCATGGGTAACCGCCGCTACAAGCGCTACCGCAAGAAGATTCTGTGGTGCCTGGAACAACTGGGCTTCGACGCCAAGAAAGTGAAGATCGAGCCGGTGGAGCACCACCTGGCCCACGCTTCCAGCGCCTACCACTGCTCCGGCTTCAAGGAGAAGACCGCGATCCTCGGTATCGACGGCAAGGGTGAGTACGCCACCACTTTCTTCGGCTGGGGTGAGCACGGCAAGATCCACAAGATCAAGGAGTTCTACGACCCGGACTCCCTGGGCGGTCTCTACGGGGCCATCACCGAGTACCTCGGTTTCGAGATGCTCGACGGCGAGTTCAAGGTCATGGGCATGGCGCCCTACGGTGACGCCGCCAAGTACGATTTCTCGCGCCTGGCCAAGTTCGAGAACGGCGAGCTGACCATCAACACCGATTACGCCAACGTCATCGGCTTCCGCCGCCACAAGGAAAACGGCAAGGGCTACTACTTCTCGCCCAAGCTGATCGAGTGGCTGGGGCCGAAACGCCAGGGCGACATCGCCGACGATCCGTACATCCACTATGCGGCCAGCATGCAGGCGCTGTTCGAGAAGCTGGCGCTGGAGATGATGGATTACTACCTGGGCGACATCATCCGCGAGACCGGCAAGATCGTCTTCGCCGGCGGCTGCGCGCTGAACGTCAAGCTGAACCAGAAGATCATCGCCCGCCCGGAAGTGAAGGAGCTGTTCGTCCAGCCCGCCTCCGGCGACGCCGGTACCTCCGTGGGCGCCGCCGCGTACGTTTCGGTCAAGCGCGGCGTGCCGGTGGAGAAGATGGAACACGTCTACCTCGGCCCGGCCTTCTCCAACGAGGATGTGATCGCCGCCTGCGCCCGTCATCCGCAGAAACCGGTATTCAAGCGTATCGAGAACACCCCGCAGCGCATCGCCAGGATCATGGTGGACGGCAACCCGGTGGCCTGGTTCCAGGGGCGCATGGAGTTCGGTCCGCGCGCCCTCGGCGGTCGTTCCATCATCGGTTGCCCGAGCGTCGCCGGGGTGGCCGACCGCATCAACGAGCAGATCAAGTTCCGCGAACGCTGGCGCCCCTTCTGCCCGTCGATGCTGGATACCGTCGCGTCGCAGATGCTCAAGGTCGATCACCCGTCGCCCTTCATGACCTTCACCTTCGAAGTCAACGAAGAGTGGAAGACCCGCGTGGCCGAAGTGGTGCACGAGGACGGCACGTCCCGCGCCCAGGTGCTGGAGCGCCGCCACAACCCGCGCTGGTACGACCTGATGAAGGAGCTGGAGAACCTCACCGGCAACGGCGTTTCCCTGAACACTTCGCTCAACCGTCGCGGCGAACCGATGATCTGCTCGCCCACCGATGCGCTGAACATGTTCTACGGCTCGGACCTGCAGTACCTGATCATGGAAGACATCCTCGTCGTCAAGGAAGGCAAGGACTGGTATGACAATGTCGGCTAAGCCGCTGCTTAGCGTTGTTATCCCCACCTACAACTACGCGGGCGTGCTTCCGCGTGCCGTCGAGTCGGTGCTGGCCCAGGCCACTCCGGAGGTCGAACTCTGGGTGGTGGACGATGGCTCCACCGACGACACCCCGGCGGTTTTCGACACCCTGAGCCAGCGCCATGGCACCGCGTTCCAGGGCGTGCGGCAGGCCAACGCCGGCCCGTCGGCCGCTCGCAACAAGGGCGTGCAACTGGCTCAGGGGCGTTACGTGCTGCTGCTGGACGCGGACGACGAACTGGCCCCCGGCGTGCTGCCCGCCCTCTGCGAACGCTTGCGGCGGCAGCCCGACGTCGGTCTCTGGCTGGCCGGCCACGTGGCGGTCCAGCCCGATGGTCGCGAGCGTGAGCATCCCGCCAGCGCCGTCCCGGGCGACGCCCTCCAGCGCCTGAAGGGTTATCTGCTGGACAAGAGGATCGCCTTGAGCCACGGCGCCTGCGTGTTCCTTCGCGAGCTGTTGCTGGAACGTCCCTATCCCGAACACCTGCGCCACAGTGAAGACATCCCGGTTTTCGCCTATTGCCTGAGCCAGCGCCAGGTGGAAGTCCTCGACCTGATGCTGGCGCGCATCCACAAGCACCCCGGCAGCCTGCGCCACAATGCCGAGGCCGCGCGCAAGGTCGGCCTGGACCTGGTGGACGAGGTTTTCCTCAAGCTCCCGTCCACCCTGCACTCGCTCAAACCCGCCTACCGCGCCCAGCGCTGTCTCTCGCTGTTCCGCACCTGCCTGCTCGCCGGCGACCACGACAGCGCCCGTGGTTATTACCGCGAAGCGCTGCGCACGGATTGGAAGGTGTTGTTCAAACTGTCCTATACCCGCAAGGCCCTGCGCCTGTGGCTGAAGTCCAAGAAGAACCCGGTATGAGCCAGCGCCGTATCAAGGTCCTGCAATTGCAGAACTACTACAACGTCAATGCCTCGGATCTGGCCGAGCAGATCATCCAGGCCCTGCCGACCGACCGCTACCACGTCACCACCGCCTTCCTGCGGGGCCGCCCCGGTCCCGGTGAGCCGGTGAGCAAGGCCGAGCGCTCGATTTATTTCGGCTACAGCAAGTCGGCGGTCAGTGGTCTGCGCCTGCGCGCCCTCTGGGCCCTCTACAAGCATTGCCGCGCCGAAGGCTACGACGCAGTGATTACCCATCGCTTCAAGCCGGTGAACATGCTGATGCTGCTCAACCGTTGGCTGGGTATCCGCGCCTGCATTGGCGTCGCCCATGGCTTTGGCGAGTACGACCGCGCCTTCCGCTGCTGGGTGGCCCGTCAGTTGGTCACCCCGGCCTGGCGCCTGGTGGGCGTTTCTCGTGCGGTGCGCGACTATCTGATCGGTGCCGACGCCGGCTTCACCCCAGCCAATACCCGGCAGATCAACAATGCCATCGACATCGCCCGTGCCGAAGGCCTGCAACATCCGCGCGACAAGGCGCGCGAGATGCTGGGTCTGCCGGCCGAGGCTTTCGTGTTCGGTGCCATTGGCCGTCTGGTTCCGGTCAAGGGGCATATCCATCTGCTGCGCGCCTTTGCCGAGGTGAAAGACAGCCATCCCGGTGCGCTGCTGGCGATCATCGGCGAGGGCCGGGCCCGTCCCGAGCTGGAGGCCGCCATCCAGGAACTGGGGCTGCAGGGGCGCGCCCTGTTGCTGGGCGCCAGGGACGATGCGTTGCAGTACGTGCGTGGCTTCGACGCCTTCGTCATGCCGTCCCTCAGTGAAGGGCTGCCCCTGGCGTTGCTGGAGGGCATGAGCGGCCACCTGCCGGTGATCGGCTCGGATATTCCCAGCCTCAAGCCGATTCTCGAAGACTGCGGCGGCCGCATCTTCCCGGTCGGCCAGCCCGCCGCCTTGGCCGGACACCTGCGCGAGCTGCTGGCGCTGTCAGCCACCGAGCGCGCCGCGGAAGGGGAGCGTGCCTACCAGTACCTTTGCCGGGCCCATTCGATCGAGGATTTCCGTCGCCAGTACCGTGAGTTGCTGATGGAGTTGCTGGAAGAGAGCCGCCATGACTGATTCGAAGGATCTGCCGCTGGTCAGCGTGATCATTTCCTCCTACAACCACGCCGACTACATCGAAGCCTGCATCGAGAGCGTGATCGCCCAGACTTACCCGAACGTGGAGCTGCTGGTGGTGGATGACGGCTCCCGGGACGACAGCGTTGCGCGTATCCGCCGACTGCAGGAAGTCCACGGTTTCGATTTTCGCGCGCAGGAGAACAAGGGGCTGTCCCGCACCCTCAATGAAACCATCGCCCGCTCGAAGGGCAGCCTGATCGCGCCGTTCGGTTCCGACGACATCATGCGTCCCGAGCGCCTGGCCCTGCAGGTCGCCCACATGCTGGACAAGCCGGAGGTGGGCATTTGCGCCGGCAACGTCGAAACCATCGACGAGACGGGGCGTGTGCGTCCCAAGCAGAAGCCGCGGCCGGCGCGCCGTCTGGGGTTCGACGACATCTTCCTCGGCCGGCAGCCCGGAGCGCCGGCGCCGACCATGCTGTTCCGTCGCGATGCCGTCGAAGCGGTGGGGGGATACGATCCCGACATTCGCCTCGAAGACCTGCTGATGAAGCTGAAGATCACCCGTGCGGGCTACGTGATCGACGTGATGGATGAGGTGCTGGCGCAGTACCGGACCCACGAGCACAACACCTACAAGAACCTGCGCTTCATGATCGACAACGTGATGAAGACTTACGCCATCTTCCGGGACCATCCGGCCTATGACGAAGTCTGCGCGCGCTTCATCAATTCCATGCTCATGAAGTGTGCCCGGGACGACAAGCCGCTGGCGCGCGAACTGTTTTCCCAGTTGCCCTGGCGTTACTGGAACCGCAAGACACTGCGCGCCGTCGGCCGTTTCCTTCTTCCGGCCCACCCACCGCGCCGCTGAATCAGGCTGGCAGCGGTCCCAGGACCTTCGCCGGCACGCCGCCGGCGATCACGTCCGCCGGAATGTCCCGGCTCACCACCGAGCCATTGGCAATGACGCTGTTGTCGCCGATGGTGGCGGCTAGGCTCGAGGTGAATGCCGAAGGGCGTTGGCGAAGGGTGTATCGGAGGGGCAGGGGTGTCGTCTGCTGCCGGTTTGCGCGGTTTCACGGGGATTTCGATGGGGCTTGCGGCAAGTCGTTGGGGCACTGGGCTCGGATGGCTTGTGCCAGGGCCCCCGCGGCTGCCGCTCCAGCACGGCTTGTGTAGCCCCGGAGCAGATCCTCAATATGCTGGACTGCCAGCCACTGGGCGTCCTGCTGATAGCGCAGCATGTGGCGCACATTGCGCTTGCGCTTCCACAGTGGCAACGGCCGCCCGCTGATTTGCATGTCGGACAGGTCGATCAGCGCGAGCAGGCCATCCGGCAACTGCAGCACATTGCCCAGGTGCACGGAGCGGAAATAGATGCCCAGGTCGTGCAGATCGCCCAGGAACCTACCGAACTTCTCCACCTCTTGCGCGAGTTCCGCCGCAGGCAATTGTTGCCACAGATTGCGCAGCGTATCGCCGGGCAGGGGCTGATAGCGCACGCCGTTGAGCTGGCGCTCGGGGACGCTGAAGGTGTCCAGTACGTCGGGCGCGCGGATGCCCAGTCGGTTCAGGCGCGCGGCATTGTGTGCGAAGCGCGCGGCGGGCGGCTGCCAGAGGGCGGACGACAACAGGCGCTTGCGTCGGTAGAGCTTCAGGAAGCTGCCGTCGCCCAGGCGGGCGACCTTGATGCCGAACCCGTCTTCCTCGATCGTGGTGGAACCCACGAGTAGCTGGGCAAGTGCTTCCTCGGGCAGTGCTTTCATGCACGCTCCTTCAGCCGTTGCAGGATGGACAAGGCCACCACGACGGACAACGGCAGCCAGGTCAGGAACCAGTTTTCATTGGGTCTGGACAGGAAGTTGCTGCCTTCCGTCAGGCCGGCCGCGAGCCCGTAGATCAGCAGGCAGGAGGCCAGTTTCATCGCAGGGTGGTTTCCGGATCGCAGGCACTGGCCCAGCGCCAATCCGTACATCAGCAGCCACAGCGCCAGGCCAACCAGGCCTAGCTCCAGCAGTACGGCCAGTTCTACATTGTGCGGGTCCGACCAAATCATGTCGACGCCGGGCACGAGAAACTGGAACTCACTGCCATAACCGCGCCCGAGCCACAGGTGGTCGCTTACCTGGCTCAGGGCGGCTTGCCAGATCTGCGGGCGCAAGGAAAGTCCACGTTGCAGGATCGCATCAGGCAGCAGCGTGGCAAGCGCCACGCCTGCCAGGCCCAGCAAGGCGACGATGGTCAGGCTGCGGCGCCCCTTGGCAAGCAGTGCGAGCCAGACGGCGCTGACCAGGATCGCCATCAGCGGCGTGCGTGAACCGGTTGCGAGGGTGGCGGCAATCAGCGGCACAAGTGCCAGCAGCGGCAGCCAGGTCACACGCTCCTGGTGGGTCGCCCAGGCCGCGAGCCAATACGTACAGAAAAAGCCCAGCAGATGCGAGGTCAACAGGGGGTTCATCAGGCCGCCGGTACCGGCTAGGCGACCATCTGTCGGTGGCTGGAGGGCGAACTGGGCGAGGTTGACGACTGCCGCGACGGCGGCGATCAGTCCGGCCATCCTCAGGACGACGAGCAGCAACCGTTCTTCCTGCAGGGCGATCACCGAGCAACCCACGAACAGCATGAACACGTACAGTGGGCGCTTGGCCAGAGACCCCGGGTTGTCGGTGGATGCCGTCCAGGCCAGGCTCAGCAGGAGCCAGGCCGAGAACAGCAGGAATGCCTGAACCACCGGGTTGCGCAGTATCTGGCCGAGGATCGCGGGGCGCATGAGGGCGGCGATGAGCGCTGGCAGGACGATCAGGGCGTAGAACGACTTGCTGTAGTGGCTGCGTTCGAGCACCCAGAACAGGCCGGTGAGAAGGACCAGATAACCGACCGGGAGCCAGCGACGTCCAATGAAGTCGTAGATATGTGCCGAAGTGGAAACGGGCATTACCATGGGGTTCACGTTGGGAGTGTCCCTTCCTCTGAGAATCGCGCAGTTTACTGGAAGCCGCCGCCGCTGTGCTAAGCTCCACGGCCTTTTCGGTCAAGTCGAAGCACCCGCGCATGTCCGAGCAGCAACCCTCTGCCGCCAGCACCTCCAGCCTGAAGATCTATTTCCGTCTGCTGGGCTATGTCCGTCCCTATGTCGGGCTTTTTCTGATCAGCATCGTCGGCTACATCATCTTCGCCTCCACCCAGCCCATGCTGGCCGGCATCCTCAAGTACTTCGTCGACGGCCTGAGCAATCCCGACGCCGTCCTGTTCCCCGACGTCCCGTACCTGCGCGACCTGAAGCTGCTGCAGGCGGTGCCCTTGCTGATCGTCCTGATCGCGGCGTGGCAGGGGCTGGGGTCCTACCTGGGCAACTACTTCCTGGCCAAGGTATCCCTGGGGTTGGTGCACGACCTGCGGCTCGCCCTGTTCGACAGCCTGCTGACCCTGCCGAACCGCTACTTCGACAGTCATAACTCCGGTCATCTGATTTCGCGCATCACCTTCAACGTGACCATGGTCACCGGGGCCGCTACCGACGCCATCAAGGTGGTGATCCGTGAGGGGCTGACGGTGATCTTCCTGTTCGGCTACCTGCTGTGGATGAACTGGAAACTGACCCTGGTGATGGTGGCCATCCTGCCGCTGATCGCCCTGATGGTGAGCAGCGCCAGTCGCAAGTTCCGCAAGCAGAGCAAGAAAATCCAGGTGGCCATGGGGGACGTTACCCATGTGGCCTCGGAAACCATCCAGGGCTACCGGGTGGTACGCAGCTTCGGCGGCGAACCCTACGAGTCCGCCCGTTTCAGGAAGGCCAGCCACGACAACACCCGCAAGCAACTGCGGATGACCAAGACGTCGGCGGTCTACACCCCCATGCTGCAGCTGGTGATCTACACCGGCATGGCCGCCCTGATGTTCCTCGTGCTCTTCCTGCGCGGCGATGCCAGCGCCGGCGATCTGGTGGCTTACATCACCGCCGCAGGCCTGTTGCCAAAGCCGATCCGCCAGCTCTCCGAGGTCAGCTCCACCGTGCAGCGCGGCGTAGCGGGCGCGGAAAGCATCTTCGAACAACTGGACGAGTCCCCGGAGGTCGATCGTGGCACGGTCGAGCGGGAACGGGTGAGCGGACGCCTGGAAGTGCGCGATCTGAACTTCCAGTACCCGGGTACCGACAAGGCCGTGTTGCAGGACATCAGTTTCGCCGCCGAGCCCGGGCAGATGATCGCCCTGGTGGGGCGTTCCGGCAGCGGCAAGTCCACCCTGGCCAACCTGATTCCCCGCTTCTACCACCACGATCAGGGGCAAATCCTGCTGGATGGTGTGGACATCGAGGCGTATCGCTTGCGCAACCTGCGCCGCCATATCGCCCTGGTGAGCCAGCAGGTCAACCTGTTCAACGATTCGGTGGCCAGCAACATCGCGTATGGCGACCTGGCCGACGCGCCGCGCGAGGCGATCGAGCAGGCCGCCGAGGCGGCTTACGCCAAGGAGTTCATCGACAAGCTGCCGCAGGGCTTCGATACCGAAGTGGGCGAAAACGGCGTGCTGCTCTCCGGCGGCCAGCGCCAGCGCCTCGCGATTGCGCGTGCTTTGCTGAAGAACTCGCCGGTGCTGGTGCTGGACGAGGCCACCTCGGCCCTCGACACGGAGTCCGAGCGGCACATCCAGGCGGCGCTGGATCGCGTCATGGACGGCCGTACCACCCTGGTCATCGCCCACCGCCTGTCGACCATCGAGAAGGCAGACCTGATCCTGGTCATGGATCAGGGACGGATCGTCGAGCGCGGCAAGCATGCCGAACTGCTGGCCATGAACGGTTATTACGCCCGTCTGCACGCCAGCCAGTTCGAGGAGGAAGCTCAGCCACAGGAGGGCTGAGCAGTTCAAGAGCCAGCGGATCAGGGAAGGCCCCAGGATGTTGTTCAACAGATTCAGGGTGTACCGGGAGAACGGCTGGGAGGCGATCGATGCCGCCGCCTACCGTGACGCCTGGCAGCGTTTCGGCGGCAGCGTCGCCACGCATCCGCAAGTGGTCGAACGCCTGTCCGGCCTGGCGGGCGTCCCGGTGCGCTACCTCGGATACCGCGGCGAGGGGGGCATCCAGGCGGCCATCCCGACCTGGGGGCGAAGCCTGGCGCTTTCCCGGCGGGTACTCAAGCGCAAGGGCATGCGCAACCTCTTCGACCTGGGCAACGCCGAGGTCATCCTGCCCGCCGCGCCTGGCACGGGAATCACCCTGCGCCACGAAGGCGCCTACCTGTCCGAGTTGAACCTGACCGGGTTCCGGGGCCTGCGTCCGCAGAAGGATCAGCTTGCCATGGCCCGTGCGCCGGAAGAACTGTCGAAGAAGTTCCGCTACAACCAGCGCCGCGAACTCCGCCTTTTCGAGGAGGCCGGTGGCGTGGTGCGGCCGGTGGCGGACTTCGCGTCTGACGAACTGGCGGCCATCTACACCGAGCTGTTCGAGCGACGCTGGGGCTTCGATGTCCCGGGCAAGGGCAACCTGGCCGAGGTCTTCGGCCTGTTGCGCGAGTTCCTCGGCGGTTCGCTGCTGCTGCTTGACGATGCCCCCGTGGCCGTTCAGGTGCTGTACAGGGTCGAGTCGCCAGACTGGATCAGTTACGAGTACGTCAACGGCGGCGTTGACCCGCTCGCGCACTCTCTCAGCCCGGGCAGCGTGCTCAGCTTCATCAATACCCAGGCCGCCTGGGAAGACGCCCGGGCCAGGGGCAAGCGGTTGCGCTACTCGTTCGGCCGCGCCGATCGCGAGTACAAGGATCGTTGGTGCAACAGGGTTGCCGCATTTCGGGTGTAAGTGAATGGAAACACGCAAACAGCAACTGCTGCGCCGACACCGGCGCGGCAAGCGTCTCTTCATGGTTGCGGCGCTGGTGGTCCTGGCCGTGCTCGACTGGTTCGGCGGCTGGAACAGCCTGCCGGTGTTGCTGGTCCTGGCCTGGATCGCCCACGAGGCCTGGTTCGCCGATCATCTTTTCTATTCCCCGCGGGAAGACTACCGCTACGACTTTCCGTCGTCGGCTCCCGGTTTTTCGGGCGTCCTGCGCAAGCACGGCTTGCAGTTCGAGGCTGACCAACTGCCGGCCGACGCCGACACCCTGATCCTTGCCGTCCAGCTCCGCAGCCGCTGGCTGGGACGCTGGCTGGACCCCCATGTCCTGATCGACGACGGCCAGTCGTCGGATCGCCAGGACTTCGAGCGCGGCGTGCGCGGCCTGCGTTACCTCAATCTGTCGGGCCTGCTGCCGGCCCTGCGCGAAGGGCGTTTGCGTCTGCGGGGGCGCCGTTGCCGCCTGGCGCCCGAGGTCAGGTTGTTCGCTTTCAGCAATCCGAACTACGCAGCGCGGCGGACGATGGTCATCGCCCCCCACGCCGACGATGCCGAGCTGGCCGCCTTCGGGTTCTATAGCCGTTGCGCCGAGGTCAGCATCGTCACCCTGACCCAAGGCGAGATCGAAGCGCAGAGCTACCGGAAAATGGGGCTCGACAAGGCCGCCGCGGCCCGGCTGAAGGGACGCCTGCGCAGTTGGAGCAGCCTGGCGGTGCCGCTGTGGGGTGGCGTGCCGGCCAGTCGTTGTGTGCAGTTGGGCTATTACTGCCTGCAGCTCGCTCCCATGGCGGCCGAGCCGAACAAGGCCTTCGCTTCGCTGGAGTCCGGCGAGTCGGACATTCGCAGCGTGCGCCGCTTCAATCCCCTGGCGCTGCCGGGGGATCTCGACGGCGTGCCGAGCTGGAACAACCTGGTGGGCGACCTTGCCGCACTGCTCAAGCGCTTCCGTCCTGAAGTGGTGGTGCTGCCGCACCCCGAACTGGACCCGCATCCCGATCATATCCAGGCCAGCCGTGCCCTAGCCGAGGCGGTCGAGCGCGGCGGCTGGCGGCCGGAGATCCAGCTGCTGTACGCCAATCACCTCTACGACAACGACCGCTGGCCCATGGGCCCGGCGGGTAACGGTGTAGCGCTGCCGCCACGGCAGGTGCCGCTCCCGGCCGACGGACTGTGGAGCCCGGTGTTGGAGGCATCTTCCCGTATGGATAAGGCCCAGGCCCTGGCCATGCAGCATGACCTGCAGACCCCTTTGCCGTTCAAGAAACGCCTGCGCCGCCTGATCCAGTGGTTGCTGGCCGGCCGGCGCTGGCCGGAAGTCGGCCAGGACGATTTCTTCCGCAAGGCGGTACGCCGCCACGAACTCTTCTGGGTGCGCCCGGCGTGCGATGGAGAACCTCGGGCCGACTGAGCTGCTATGTTATGATCCGCGCCGTTTTTGACGTCCGGAGTCTCCATGAAGCTGTCCATGCCCCGATTCGATCAGGCCCCCGTGCTGGTGGTGGGCGACGTCATGCTTGACCGCTACTGGCATGGCGGCACTTCGCGCATTTCCCCCGAGGCGCCGGTGCCCGTGGTCAAGGTCGAGCAGATCGAGGATCGTCCCGGTGGCGCGGCCAACGTTGCGTTGAACATCGCCGCTCTCGGCGCGCCGGCCGTGCTGGTGGGCATCACCGGCGTCGACGAAGCGGCCGACAGCCTGACCGACAGCCTCAATGCGGCGGGCGTGGATGTGCATTTCCAGCGCCTCGCCGAGCAGCCGACCATCGTCAAGCTGCGCGTGATGAGCCGCCACCAGCAACTGCTGCGCATGGACTTCGAGGAAGCCTTCGATACCGACGCCGACGCCCTGGCCCGGGAGGTCGAGCTTCTCCTGCCCCAGGCCAGGGTGCTGGTGCTGTCCGACTACGGCAAGGGCGCGCTGAGGAACCACCAGGTGCTGATCCAGGCGGCCCGCCGTCGCGGCGTGCCGGTGCTGGCCGATCCGAAGGGCAAGGACTTCGGCATCTACCGCGGCGCCAGCCTGATCACGCCCAACCTCAGCGAGTTCGAAGCCATCGTCGGCCGCTGTGCCGACGAGGCCGAGCTGGTTGCCAAGGGCGCCTCGCTGATGCAGGAGCTGGAGCTGGGGGCGCTGCTGGTCACCCGTGGCGAGCATGGCATGACCCTGCTGCGCCCCGACCACCATCCGCTGCACCTGCCCGCCCGTGCCCGCGAAGTGTTCGACGTCACCGGTGCCGGCGACACCGTGATTTCCACCCTGGCGGCCGCCCTGGCCGCCGGCGAAGAACTGCCGCAGGCGGTCGCCCTGGCCAACCTCGCCGCCGGCATCGTCGTCGGCAAACTGGGCACCGCCGCCATCAGCGCACCGGAACTGCGCCGTGCCGTGCAGCGCGAGCAGGGCTCCGAGCGCGGCGTGCTGAGCCTGGACCAGCTCCTGCTGGCCATCGAGGACGCCCGCGCCCACGGCGAGAAGATCGTCTTCACCAATGGCTGCTTCGACATTCTCCATGCCGGCCATGTGACCTACCTGGAGCAGGCTCGCGCCCAGGGCGACCGCCTGGTGCTGGCGGTCAACGACGATGCCTCCGTCAGCCGCCTCAAGGGGCCCGGGCGCCCGATCAACAGCGTCGAGCGGCGCATGGCCGTTCTGGCCGGCCTGGGCGCGGTGGACTGGGTCGTCAGCTTCGCCGAGGACACGCCGGAGTCCCTGCTCAGCCAGGTCCGACCCGATGTGCTGGTCAAGGGCGGCGACTACGGCATCGACCAGGTGGTCGGCGCCGATATCGTCCGCGCCTACGGCGGCGAAGTACGGGTGCTCGGCCTGGTGGAGAACAGTTCCACCACCGCGATCGTCAACAAGATCCTGGATAAGTCCTGAGTCCGCGCCATGCTCGAGAAGCTCTACCTGCGCCTGCGCAACTTCGCCTACAAGAACCGCTTCAAGATCAAATCCGGTAACCGGCTGGAGCTGCCGGTCAGCGCGCAGCGGCAGATGAAGAAGATCACGGTCAAGCTGGGCGGACGCAACAACCGCTTGATCGTGGGAGAGGGCGTCCAGCTCACCCATTGCGAGATTCGCCTCGACGGTCAGGACAACTTGATCGAAATCGGCCCCCGGGTACGGTTCAGCTCCGGCAAGATCTACCTGCGCAACACCAGCGGCCAGCACATCCGCATCGGCGAAGACACCACGGTCGAAGGGGCCTACCTGCTGGTGGACGAGGCTTCCAGCATCGATATCGGCCGCGACTGCATGCTCTCCACCGATATCCTGATTCGCACCGGCGACAAGCACTCCATCCTCGATGCGCAGACCGGCCAGCGCCTGAATCCGTCCCGTGACGTGTGCATCGGCGACCGTGTCTGGATCGGCCGTGACGTTCAGGTCCTCAAGGGAACGGTCCTGCACCCCGAATCGGTGGTTGGTGCCTGCTCCGTGGTCAGCCGTGCCTTCGACGAAGGCAACTGCGTGGTCGCGGGCGTACCGGCGCGCGTCGTCAAGCAGGGCATTCGCTGGGACCGCGCCCTGCTCTGAACCGTCGCCACTGGCAGCGCTGCCAGGCGCGGCTGTCGACCCGGTCATAGGCGTCCGGGCCGGGGCCGACCATCATCGCGGCATCCTCATCCTGCATGGAGTGCGATGCCGATGTCCCCCAATGCACAGGGGCGCGCCCTGGCGCTGCTCAATCGCGTGGCCCAGGCCCACTGGCCCGACCGTTTCAAGCTGCGCAAGACCTTCGAGAAGCTGCTCTACGGCGGTGCCCGCGCCGGGTTCAGGCTGGCCGCGCAGCGCGACCGCAAGGTGCTGCGACCGGCCGGCGCGGACGAACTGTTCGACCTTTCCCTGTCCGATGAGCAACGGATGCTGGTGGAAATGCTGGATGCCTTTGCCCTGGACACCCTGCGCCCGGCCGCCCATGACGCGGATGCCCAGGGCGCGGTGCCGGCTGGACTGCTCAACCAGGCCCATGCGCTGGGACTGGCGCACTATGGCGTTGGCGAGGGCCTGGGCGGCCTGGCCGGCGAGCGCACTGTCGTGACCACCGCGCTGATGGCCGAGGCCCTGGCCAAAGGCGACCTGAGCCTGGCCGCCGCGCTGCTGGTGCCGCTGTCGGCCGCCAACTGCATCCGCCGCTGGGCCTCGCCCGCGCAGCAGGCTGCCTGGCTGCCGGCCTTCGTCGGTGAGCAGATGGCGCCCCGCATGAGCATCGCCGTGAGCGAACCCACGCCGCTATTCGACCCGCACAGCCTGGCCACCCGCGCGCGACGCAAGGGCACGCACTACGTGCTGAGTGGCGAGAAATGCCTGGTGCTCGACGGCCTGCAGGCCAGTCACGTGATCGTCGCGGCGGAAACCGGCCAGGGGCCTGCGCTGTTCCTCGTCGACGCCGGCAGCCGGGGCCTCGAACTGCGCCCGGAACCGGCCATGGGACTTCGCGCCTGCGGTACGGCGCGCGTCCGCCTGAAGGCGGTGAAGGTGCCTGTGGACAACCGCCTGGCCGCCGATTTCGATTACCCGGCCTTTCTCGATTTCGGCCACCTCGCCTGGTGCGCCCTGGCGGTGGGCACCGCCCAGGCCGCGCTGGACTACGTGATCGGCTATTGCAACGAACGCACCGCCTTCGGCGAGCCCATCAGCCATCGTCAGGGCGTGGCCTTCCTGGTCGCGGACATCGCCATCGAACTGGACGCCATGCGCCTGCTGGTCTGGCGCGCCTGCGCCCGTGCCGAGCGTGGCCAGGCGTTCCACCGCGAGGCCTACCTGGCGCGCCTGCTGTGCGCCGAGAAGGCCATGAAGATCGGCACCGACGCCGTGCAACTGCTCGGTGGCCATGGTTTCACCCAGGAGCACCCGGCCGAGCGCTGGTACCGCGACCTGCGCGCCGTCGCCCTGATGAGCGGCGGCCTGCACCTGTGAGGACGACGGCATGAATCTGGAAATCCCGAAGAAATGGCGTGGGCTGGGCAACCAGGCCCATCAGGTGGCGGCGCGCTACTTCCGCCCGCTGTCGCGCAAGTACGACAAGGCCGAGCACGCCTACCCGCGTGAGCTGGACCTGCTGGCGGCACTGCTGGATGGCATGAATGCCGGCTCTCCGGACGCCGTGGGTGCCGGCTCGGCGAGCCGCCGGGGTGCCGGGGCGGAGGAGGGCGTACGCAACGGCGGCAACCTCTCGGCATTGCTCGGCGTGATGGAGCTGTGCTGGGGCGATGTCGGGCTGCTCCTGGCCATGCCGCGCCAGGGGCTGGGCAATGCCGCGATTGCCGCGGTGGCCAACGAGGACCAGCTCCAGCGCTTCCGAGGCACCTGGGCGGCCATGGCGATTACCGAGCCCGGATGCGGCTCGGATTCGGCGGCCATCCGTACCACGGCGGTGAAGGAGGGCGATCATTACCGGCTCAATGGCGAGAAAATCTTCGTCACCTCCGGCGAGCGCGCCGATGCCGTGGTGGTCTGGGCCAGCCTGGACCGCAGCCTGGGGCGCGCCGCGATCAAGTCCTTCGTGGTGGAGAAGGGCACGCCGGGCATGAGCGTGACGCGACTGGAGAAGAAGCTCGGCATCAAGGCTTCCGATACCGTCTCCATCAGCTTCAACGACTGCCGGGTGCCGGCGGCCAACCTGCTGGGCAGCGCCGAGGTCGATGTGCAGAAGGGCTTTGCCGGAGTGATGGAAACCTTCGACAACACCCGCCCGCTGGTGGCCGGCATGGCCGTCGGCGTGGCCAAGGCGGCCCTGGACCGCACGCGGGAGCTGCTGGCCGGGGTGGGCTGCGTGTTCGACTACCGTAAGCCGCTGCTCGCTGTCCGTCATGCCGAGGCGACGCTCTACCGGCTGGAGGCCGAATGGGAGGCTGCGCGCCTGCTCACCCTCAAGGCCGCCTGGATGGCCGACAACCGCCTGCCCAACTCCAAGGAAGCCTCCATCGCCAAGGCCAAGGCTGGCCGCGTGGCCAACGAGGTCACCTTGACGTGCGTGGAGCTGGCCGGGGCCCTGGGCTATGGCGAAGACGAGTTGCTGGAGAAGTGGGCGCGGGATTCGAAGATCCTCGACATCTTCGAGGGTACCCAGCAGATCCAGTTGCTGATCGTGGCGCGGCGCCTGCTGGGCAAGAGTTCCAGTGAACTGAAATGACCCGGCGGGTTCAGTGACGACGGGGCGCATCACGCGCCCCGGTGTTCAGCAGGCCAGCTTTTTTCCCTGCGGCCGGGCCGTCCCCACCCGTGCCAGCCAGTCGCGCCAACGCACGCGCTCCTCGTGCACCAGCCAGCCGTCCTGCTCGGCGAAACTCTCCGAGAGCCAGATGCCGCGAGGGCTGGCAGCCTTGAGCTCGCCATTGCGCAGGGTCAGGAGGTCGCCGGTGGGCAGGCCCTGGTGCAGGGGCAGCAGGTAGATATCGGGCCGCCGCCGCTCCAGACAGGCCACCAACTGGCCGTCCTGGAGTACCTCGTCCACATGGAAGAGGCTGATCTGGTGGCTGTCCCGGGGCAGGTCCAGGCGCAGGTCGTAGACCAGTTGCAGGGAAGCCGTCGGCACGTGCACGTAAGCTTGTGGCCGCTCCAGCAGGGTCAGTTTGCCGTTGCGCACCGGGCGCGCGGCGCCGGACAAGGGGCTGAGGCGGAAGTGGGGGGATTCGCGATATCGCAGTTCGCGCTGGTAGGGCGTTGGCAGCCAGGTGTCGGCGAAGCGTCCGGCGAGCCAGCCTTCCGGGGTTTCGATCAGGCACTCCTCGGCCACTTCCTGGATGGCGGTGAGCAGGGGCAGGTTCAGTTCGTGGGCCGGGACGTAGCCGGAAATCAGCTTGAGCACGGTATCGCCGCGATCCGCCCGCCGCTGCCGCACCAGCAGCCAGTAATCGCGGCCCTGGAGGGTCAGGGTCAGCCGCACGGAAACCCCGAGATTGGCCAATTCCACCGCGAAGCGCTGGTTGTCGTTGACCTGCACCGGGCGGCGGCGCTCCAGCATCTGGGTGAAATTCAGCGGCCGCCCCAGGCTCTGGTAACTCAGGGCGTCGGCACTGGCTTCGACATGCAACGGCAGGGTCTTGAACGCGCTGGGGTCCTTGCGGGCGAGGATTCGCGGCATGTCGGCTCCTTCTGGCTTCTTATGGATGACCCTCGATGACGGCGACAGCCGTCGCGACATTATGGGACAGATGCAGCGGATTAATGGTCCCGATTATCGCGCTGGTCACCGCGGGATGACCGAAGATCAGTTCGAAGCTGGCGCGCACCGGGTCGACGCCGGCTGCGAGGCAGGCGTGGCCGCTGGCCAGGCCCTTCTTGATCAGGATGCCCTTGTTCTGTTGCAGGGCGAAGTCGAGCACCGGCTTCTCGCCCTGCTCGTTGAGGTTGTAGGTGACCATGGCGCAATCGCCCCGTTCCAGGGCCAGCAGGCCACCGTCCACGGTCTTGCCGGAGAGGCCGAAGGCGCGGATCTTGCCGGCCTGTTTCAGTTCGGCGAGGGTCTGGTAGACGCCGCTGTCCTGCAGGATGGCCAGGTCGTTGCCGTCGGAATGCACCAGCACCAGGTCGATGAAGTCGGTTTCCAGGCGTTTCAGGCTGCGCTCGACGGAGCGCCGCGTGTGTTCGGGGCTGAAGTCGAAGTGGGAGATGCCGCCGTCGAACTCCTCGCCCACCTTGCTGACGATCACCCAGTCCTGGCGCTGGCCGCGCAGCAGCGGGCCGAGGCGTTCCTCGCTGCGGCCGTAGGCCGGGGCCGTGTCGATCAGGTTGATACCGAGGTCGCGGGCCAGGGCCAACAGCCGACGAGCCTCGGCATCATCGGGAATGGTGAAACCGGACGGGTATTTCACGCCCTGGTCGCGGCCGAGTTTCACCGTGCCCAGGCCCAGCGGGGAAACCATCAGGCCGGTGTCGCCCAGGGGACGATGGTGGGAGTGCAGGCCGTTCATCCGAGTAACTCCTCCCAGGCTGGCTGCGCCACGGGCGGGCGGGGCAGCGCCGGCAGTGGCGCATGCGTACCCGGTTTCACACCGTCGCGCTCCAGGCCCGCCAGCACGCGGTCGGCGAAGTCCGGCGCCAGGGCCAGCTTGGTGGGCCACCCCACCAGCAGACGGCCCTGCTCGCTGAGGAAGGCGTTGTCCGGGCGAACCAGGCCGCTCTGCGCCGGTTCGGCGCGATCCACCCGCAGGGTCGCCCACTGGGCGGCGGAGAGGTCGATCCAGGGCAGCAACTGGCGCAGTTCCTGTTCGCCGGCGGCGATCTGCTCGGCCTCGTTGCGGGCGACGCCATCGGCTTCGGCGAGGTCGCCGCCCAGGTACCAGACCCACTGGCCATCGGCGGCCGGGTGGCTGGTGACGGTGATCCGTGGCTTGGGCCCGCCACCGAGGCAGTGGGCGTACAGCGGCTTCAGGCTGGGGGCCTTGACCATCACCATGTGCAGCGGGCGGCGCTGCATGGCCGGCTGCTGGATGCCGAGGCTGCCAAGCAGGGCTTCATTGCCGGCGCCGGCGCTGAGCACGATGCGCTGGGCGCGAACCTCGCGCCCGTCGAGGCGCAGGCCGGCCAGTTGGCCGCTTTCCTGCAGGGGTTCGACTTCGCGGGCCGCCAGCAGGCTGTCGCCGGCCAGTTCCGCCAGGCGCGCGATCAGGCTGGGGACATCCAGCACCAGTTCGGCCAGGCGATAGACCTTGCCCTTGAACTTCGGGTGTTGCAGCGCCGGCGGCAGCTCGGTGCCCTTGACCTGGTCGACGCGGCCGCGCACCGCCTTGCTGGCGAAGAAGCTGGTGAGGTTGCCGGCCAGGGTGCCGGGGGACCAGAGGTAGTGGGCGTCGGAGAGCAGGCGCACGCCGGACAGGTCCAGTTCACCGTGGCCGGCCAGGGCCTCGCGCCAGCGCCGCGGCATGTCGGCGATGGCCTCGGACGCGCCGGTCAGGGCACCGTGCAGGGCGTACTTGGCGCCACCGTGGATGATCCCCTGGGACTTCACGCTCTGTCCGCCTCCGAGGCTGGCGTTCTCCACCAGCAGGGTGGAATAGCCCAGCTTGCGCAGACGGGCGTTGAGCCAGAGGCCGGCGATACCGCCGCCCAGGATGAGCACATCGGTGGAAAGGGATTCGGCCATGGGGTGCGGGCGCCTCGAAAAAAACAGGGGCGCAGTATAGCGCCCCTGTCGGTGAAGCTGCGGGAAGAGCCGGCTCAATGCCCGGTGCTGCTGGAGAACAGCTGGATCACCACCACGCCGGAAACGATCAGTCCCATGCCGAGTACGGCGGGGACATCCAGCTTCTGCTGGTAGAGCACCAGGGCGGCGACGCTGACCAGCACGATGCCGAGACCGGCCCAGATCGCGTAGGCGATGCCTACCGGGATGCTGCGCACCACCAGGGTAAGCATCCAGAAAGCGATGGCGTAGCCGCCCACCACCAGGATCAGCGGCAGGGGTTTGTTGAAGCCGTCGATGGCCTTCATCGAGGTGGTGGCGATCACTTCGGCGGCGATGGCAATGGCGAGATAGATGTAGCCGGTCATGGTCGGGCCTCCTGTGGAATGGGGCGGATTCTAAGTCTTCGAGTGATGGGATAAAGTCATTACCTATCTGCTTTGGAGATAGGTTGTCGCCATGCAATGGAACCTGGAACAGATCCGCCTGTTCGTCGGCGTGGCCGAAGGGCAGTCCTTCTCCGCGGTGGCGCGCCAGCTGCGCCGTGCTCAGTCGGCGGTGAGCAGCGGCATCGCGTTGCTGGAGGAAGACCTCGGCGTGCAGCTGTTCGAGCGCAGCAGCGGACGCCAGCCGCGACTGACGGTGGCCGGAGCCGCCTTGCTCGAGGAAGCCCGCGAGGTGCTGCGCCAGTGCCAGCGCCTGGACGGACGCGCCCTGGGCCTGGCGCGGGGCGAGGAGGCGCGGCTGCGCCTGGCCCAGGACGAAGCCATGCCCTACCAGCCGGTGCTCTCCAGCCTGGAGGCATTGGGCGCGGCGTTTCCCATGCTGGAGGTGCAACTGGCCAGCAGCGCCCAGGGCGAGGTGGCGCGCAAGCTGCTGGAACGCCGCGCCGACCTGGGGCTGTTGTTCCACCACGAGCACATGCCCGATGCCCTGGAACGCCAGCGCCTGGGCACCATCGAGATGGTCACCGTCTGTGGTGCCGATCACCCGTTGGCGGCGCAGGCCTTTGCCGACCGCCGGGAGCTGGCGCGGCACCGGCAAATCCTCATGTCGCCGCAGGACAGCCACTACCCGGGCGGTGAGCAGGTCGGCCCGCAGGTGTGGCGCGCCGACAGCTTCTACGTCATGGCCGAACTCCTGATGCGCGGCTTGGGCTGGGCCTGGTTGCCGCGCCATGTGGCGCAGTACCCGGCCTACCAGGGGCAACTGGTGGAATTGCGCAGCGACTGGACGCCGCCGTCGCTGGTGGTGGAGCTGGTCTGCCGGCGCGACGAGGCACTGGGGCCGGCGGCGCTCTGGCTGGCGGACAGCCTGGCGGAGCACCTGCAAGCCATGGGTTAGTGCGATTGGCGGCGAGTCACGCTAAGCTCCGCGCCCATGAATCGCACCCTCTATACCCTGCTGTTCCATTTTGGTCTGCCGCTGGTCGCCCTGCGCCTGGCCTGGCGCGCCTGGCGCGCGCCGGCCTACGCACGGCGCATCCGCGAGCGTTTCGCCCTCGGCCTGCCGGCGTTGAAGCCGGGCGGTATCTGGGTCCACGCCGTGTCGGTGGGCGAGAGCATTGCCGCCGCACCGATGATCCGCGCCTTGATGGAACGCCACCCGGACCTGCCCATCACCATCACCTGCATGACGCCCACGGGCTCCGAGCGCATCCGCGCCCTGTTCGGCGACCAGGTGCAGCACTGCTACCTGCCCTACGACCTGCCCTGGGCGGCGGCGCGGTTTCTCGATCGGGTGCGGCCCAAGCTGGCGGTGATCATGGAAACCGAGCTCTGGCCCAATCACATCCACCAGTGCGCGCGACGCGGCATTCCGGTGGTGCTGGCCAATGCGCGGCTGTCCGCGCGCTCGGCGCGCGGCTATGCGCGGTTTGGTGCGCTCACCGCGCCCATGCTGGCGGAGCTCAGTTGGATCGCCGTGCAGACCGAGGCCGAGGCCGAGCGCTTCCGCAACCTGGGCGCGCGTCCCGAGTGCGTGGAGGTGACCGGCTCGATCAAATTCGACCTGCGCATCGACCCGGCGCTGCCGCAACGCGCCGCCGCGTTGCGTGGCCAGTGGGCGGCGGAATCGCGACCGGTGTGGATCGCCGCCAGCACCCACGCCGGCGAGGACGAAATCATCCTCGCCGCCCACCGGCGGTTGCTTGCGCAGCAGCCCGACGCCCTGCTGATCCTGGTGCCGCGCCATCCGGAGCGTTTCGGCCCGATGTTCGAACTCTGCCGCCGCGAAGGGCTGGCCACGGTACGCCGCTCTACCGGGGCGCCGGTATCGGCGGGCGATTCGGTCGTGCTGGGCGACACCATGGGCGAACTGCTGTTCCTCTACGCCCTGGCGGACGTCGCCTTCGTCGGCGGCAGCCTGGTGCCCAACGGCGGCCACAACCTGCTGGAGCCCGCCGCCCTGGGCAAGCCGGTGCTGTCCGGTCCTCACCTGTTCAATTTCCTCGAAATCGCCGCGCAACTGCGTGACGCCGGGGCGCTGGCCGAGGTGATGGATGCGGATCAACTGGCCACGCAGGTGGGCGGGCTCTGGGCCGATCAGGCCCGGGCAGGCGTCATGCGCGATGCCGGCTTGTCCGTGCTCAAGGCCAACCAAGGGGCGCTGGAACGGTTGCTGGCGGGGCTTGCACGGCTACTTTGCCAAGGGTCGTCCAGCCAGTAGCGTCTATGCAAAGGCCGTCCGCACACCAGCCCCGCGCCGCACCGCCGCCAGCCACCGTGAGCCGCGTTCTGCGGAATCGGGGCGCTTGCCGAACGGTTACCCGTTAAACGAAAAAGCCCGGCATCGCTGCCGGGCTTTTTCGTGTACGACCGAGCTCAGTATTCCAGGTTGCCGCGCAGGCTGGCTTCCGCCGCCTTGGCCAGGTCCGGGGGGAGGAAATCCTTGTCCGGGTCGTAGTCGGGCTTGAGGAAGGCGGCGAGGGCCTCCAGGTCGCCCGGGCTCAGGGTGCCGGCGGACTGCTTCAGGCGCAGGTTGTCGAGGATGTAGTCGTAGCGGGCGTTGTTGTAGTCGCGTACCGAGCTGTACAGCTGGCGCTGGGCGTCCAGCACGTCGACGATGTTGCGGGTGCCCACCTGGTAACCGATCTCGGTGGCTTCCAGGGCGCTCTGGTTGGAGATGATCGACTGCTTGCGCGCCTTCACCTGCTCGACGTCGGTGTTCACCGCACGGTGGAAGTTGCGGGTGTTCTGCACCACGACGCGGCGCAGGCTCTCGCGCTGCTGTTCGGTCTGGTTCAGGCGCTGGTACGACTCGCGCACCTGGGAGCTGGTCAGCCCGCCGCTGTAGATCGGGATATTCAGTTGCAGGCCGATGCTGCGTTGCTCCACATCGCTGCCGAAGCGCTGGGTGCTGTTACCGGTGTTGCTGAAGCCGAGGCTGTCGTTGTCGCCCTTCTGGTAGCTGGCCACCGCGTCCAGGGTCGGCGCATGGCCGGCCTTGCGCTGGCGCAGGGTTTCCTCGGCGGCGTCGACAGCGTAGTTGGCGGCCTGCAGGTTGAGGTTCTGCTGGGCGGCGGTGTCGACCCAGGCCTTGGCATCGTTCGGCGCGGGCTCTACCACCGGGAGGGTGTGGAGGATGCCTTCGATCGAGGCGTACTCGCGGTTGGTCAGGGTCACCATCGCCTGGAAGGCGTCTTCCACGTTGCGCTCGGCGATCATCCGGTTGGCGCGGGCGGTGTCGTAGCCGGCCTGGGCTTCGAGCACGTCGGTCTTGTCCGAGAGGCCGACATCGAAACGTTCGTTGGCCTGGTCGAGCTGGCGCTTGAACGCCGCTTCCTCGGCTTTGGTGGACGCCAGGTTGTCCTGGGCGCGCAGCACCGCGAAGTAGGTTTCGGCGGTCTGCAGGATCAGGTTCTGCTGGGTCGCGGAGAAGTCCAGGGCGGCCTGTTCGGTGAGGGACTCGGCGGCCTTCAGCTGGAACCAGCGGTCAGCGCGGAAGATGGGCTGGCTCAGGGTTGCCTGGTAGGCGATGCCGCTGCGCGAGAAGGTCTCGGAGGGCTCGTCCAGCTTGGTGCGTGTGTTGTTGGCCGTGGCACCGCCATTGATCTGCGGCAGCAGGCCGGAGCGGGCCTGGGGCACCGCTTCGCGCTGCGCTTCATAGTTGGCGCGGGCGGCGGCGAGGTCGGCGTTGTTGTCGACAGCGTCCTTGTAGACGGTCACGAGGTCCGTCTTGGCTGACAGGGGGGCATCTTCGGCCCAGGCGGCTCCGGCAAAGGCGGAGGCCACGGCAATGGCCAGCGAGAGTCTGCGCAGCATGATCAATCCTGGATTCTGAGGTGTCGGGCAAGGCTACGGGGCCGCTCGGGGCCGGTCAAGACGCGCCGGCGGCGGCCAGAGTGTAGTTTGCGACAAGCTATGTTGCCTGCGTGCAACAATCCGAATCTCGGTGGAAGAGCTCGTCACTTCGCGACGCGCGGGTCGGTTTATTCTGACCGCCGGGTTGGTTTTCTTCGCCGGGCTTGTTTAGACTGCGCGAGTTCTTGTCGGGGTGCCTCGAATCGGAGGCTGAGATCGGAGAGTTCCGGATCCCGTTGAACCTGATCAGGTTAAGGCCTGCGTAGGGAACAAGATGTGCCTCCCAACCCGAAGTCCGGGAGGCCCCTCTCGGCACCGGTCCAGGTGCACTCTGCCTTCAGGTTCGCTCCGACATCATCCCCAGGAGCCAGCCGATGACCGCAAAACAACAAAAGAACCTGAGCGAAAGCGCCCAGGTCGACCAGCAATCCATCCAGCCTTTCCCCCGTTCGCAGAAAGTCTATGTGCAGGGCTCGCGCCCGGACATCCGCGTGCCCATGCGCGAGATCAGCCTGGACGTGACCCCCACCGCCTTCGGTGGCGAGATCAACGCCCCGGTCACCGTCTATGACACCTCCGGCCCCTACACCGACCCGAGCGTCAGCATCGACGTGCGCAAGGGCCTGGCCGACGTACGCAGCCCCTGGATCGAAGACCGTGGCGACACCGAGCGCCTGCCGGGCCTGACCTCCGAGTTCGGCCAACGCCGCCTGGCGGACGCCGAACTCTCCGCCATGCGCTTCGCCCATGTGCGCAACCCGCGCCGCGCCAAGGCCGGCCAGAACGTCACGCAGATGCACTACGCGAAGAAGGGCATCGTCACGCCCGAGATGGAATACGTCGCCATCCGCGAGAACATGAAGCTGGCCGAGGCGCGTGAAGCCGGCCTGCTCAAGGAGCAGCACGCCGGCCACAGCTTCGGCGCCGCCATCCCGAAAGAGATCACCCCCGAGTTCGTGCGCCAGGAAGTGGCTCGCGGTCGCGCCATCATTCCGGCGAACATCAACCACGTGGAGCTGGAGCCGATGATCATCGGCCGCAACTTCCTGGTGAAGATCAACGGCAACATCGGCAACTCGGCCCTGGGTTCCTCCATCGAAGAAGAAGTGGCCAAGCTGACCTGGGGCATTCGCTGGGGCTCGGACACGGTGATGGACCTGTCCACCGGCAAGCACATCCATGAAACCCGTGAGTGGATCATCCGCAACTCGCCGGTACCGATCGGCACCGTGCCGGTCTACCAGGCCCTGGAAAAGGTCGGCGGCATCGCCGAAGACCTGACCTGGGAGCTGTTCCGCGACACCCTGATCGAGCAGGCCGAGCAGGGCGTGGACTACTTCACCATCCATGCCGGCGTGCTGCTGCGCTACGTGCCGCTGACCGCCAAGCGCGTCACCGGCATCGTCTCCCGTGGCGGCTCGATCATGGCCAAGTGGTGCCTGGCCCACCACAAGGAGAATTTCCTCTACACCCACTTCGAGGAAATCTGCGAAATCATGAAGGCCTACGACGTCAGCTTCTCGCTGGGCGATGGCCTGCGTCCGGGCTCCATTGCCGACGCCAACGACGCCGCGCAATTCGGCGAGCTGGAAACCCTCGGCGAGCTGACCAAGGTTGCCTGGAAGCACGACGTGCAGACCATGATCGAAGGCCCTGGTCATGTGCCGATGCACCTGATCAAGGAGAACATGGACAAGCAGCTGGAGTGCTGCGACGAGGCGCCGTTCTACACCCTCGGCCCGCTGACCACCGATATCGCCCCCGGCTATGACCACATCACCTCCGGCATCGGCGCGGCGATGATCGGCTGGTTCGGTTGCGCCATGCTCTGCTACGTGACGCCGAAGGAGCACCTGGGCCTGCCGAACAAGGATGACGTGAAGACCGGCATCATCACTTACAAGATCGCGGCCCACGCCGCCGACCTCGCCAAGGGCCACCCGGGCGCGCAGATCCGCGACAATGCGCTGTCCAAGGCGCGCTTCGAGTTCCGTTGGGAAGACCAGTTCAATCTGGGCCTGGACCCGGATACCGCGCGGGCCTTCCATGACGAGACCCTGCCCAAGGAGTCGGCCAAGGTGGCGCACTTCTGCTCCATGTGCGGGCCGAAGTTCTGCTCCATGAAGATCACCCAGGAAGTGCGCGACTATGCCAAGGAGAATGGCCTGACCGACGAGCAGAAGGCCATCGAGGCCGGTTTCGCCGAGCAGTCGGGGCGCTTCAAGGACGAGGGGTCGGTGATCTACAAGCAGGTGTGAACGTCTGTTACCCGATCGTGAACAGGCACTGACCTGTCACACCCACGCTGGAAGCCGGGCCCTGTGCCCGGCTTTCCGGTTTGTGGATAACCCGATAACAACAGTCCACAAGGACATCCGCCATCGTGAACACCCCACCCAACTACTCACCGTCCCTCCCGGTCGCCTTCGACCAGCGCGTCCTCGGCACGCGCGACCTGTTTTCCCTCTGGTTCTCTCTCGGTCTCGGCCTGATGGTGCTGCAAACCGGCGCCCTGCTGGCGCCGGGCCTCGGCACCAGCGATGCATTGCTGGCCATCCTCCTGGGCACCGGCGCCGGCGTGCTGCTGCTGGGGGCGGCGGCGATGATCGGCAGCGACACCGGCCTGGCGGCCATGGCCTCGCTCAAGCTGAGCCTGGGTTCCACCGGCGCGGCCTTGCCGGCCGTGCTCAACCTGCTGCAACTGGTGGGCTGGGGCGCCTTCGAGATCATCGTGATGCGTGACGCCGCCAGTCTGCTGGCCGCCCGCGGACTGGGCGACAGCAGCCTGTTGGCCTCGCCGACCCTCTGGACCCTGGTGTTCGGCGCCCTCGCGACCCTGCTGGCGGTGGCCGGTCCGCTGGCCTTCGTGCGCCGCATCCTGCGTCGCTGGGGCATCTGGCTGCTGCTCGGCGCCTGCGTCTGGCTGACCTGGGACCTGTTCAACCGTGCTGATCTCTCGGCCCTGATGGCGCGGGCCGGCGACGGCTCCATGTCTTTCGCCCTGGGCTTCGATATCGCCATTGCCATGCCGCTGTCCTGGCTACCGCTGATCGCCGACTACTCGCGCTTCGGCCGACGTGGCGGCGGAGTCTTCTTCGGCTCGGCGCTGGGGTTCTTCATCGGCTGCCTGTGGCTGATGGGGCTGGGCGTGGCCTATACCCTGGCCTTCGCCGAGGGCGGCGACGTCAACGCCCTGCTGCTGGCGCTGGCCGGTGCCGGCATGGGCATCCCGCTGCTGCTGATCCTGCTGGACGAGTCGGAAAAGGCCTTCGCCGACATCCACTCGGCGGCGGTCTCCAGCGGCATCCTGCTGCCGCTCAAGGTGGAACAGTTGGCCCTGGCTATCGGTGCGCTCTGCACCCTGATTGCCTGGTTCGCGCCGCTGGCCGAGTACCAGAACTTCCTGCTGCTGATCGGCTCGGTGTTCGCGCCGCTGTTCGGCGTGGTGCTGGTGGATCACTTCGTCCTGCGCCGCCGCCGCGCCGAACTGGCGCCGCGTGTCGCGCTGCGCTGGGACACCCTGCTGGCCTGGGGTTGCGGCGTGGCCATTTACCATCTGCTGGCCAACCGCTGGCCGGAGCTGGGAGCGACCCTGCCCGCGCTGCTGGCCGCGGGCTCGCTGCAATGGCTGCTGGGCCGCTTCAGCCGCGCCCGGGGAAATACCGGGGCTTCAGTATTCCGTTGAGCTGCGGGTAGGGGATGCGGATTTCCGGATGCCCGCTGGAATACGGCGCGATGCTGTAGACGTCGTACTTGAGCAGCACGGCGCCGTAACCCAGGGCGACGTTGGCGGTGCGTTCGAACGGCCAGATCCTGATGAAGTCGGGATCCTGGTCGAATTTGTTGGCCGCCAGCCAGCGGCGGTGGGCCTGCTCGGCCAGCTTCCAGAAGGCCTCTTCCTGACCGGGCAGCAGCATGTCGCCGAGGCTGAGCGGCTTTTCCAGCTTGCGGTCGTAGTTGATGAAGCCGCGTCCCGGCATGCCATGGGCGCCGCCAGTGAAGAGATAGCTGGACAGTTCGACCAGCACCAGCTTGTCATGCTGTTCCAGCACCTTGGCCTGCAGGTAGCTGCTCCAGCCCGGTTCGGCGCTGGCGAGGAAGTCCCGCTCGTAGGACTCGAACGAAGCCGGCAGCGGGGCATCGGGGCCGTCCTGGGTCATTTGCAGCAGGCGCCGGTCGATCAGCGCGTTGAGCTGCGGTTCGCCGTCGAAACGGATGGTGTCGATGTTCACCAGCGGACAGGTTTCGCCCTGGCAGCCGGGTTTCAGGTGTTCCCACGCGTGACGCTGCGGCGAAAGCTCGTCGTTGCCGCCGGGAAACATCTGGCAAGCACTGAGCAGGACGCCGAGGCTGGCGGTGGCGAGGAGTCTGGCAAGGGGCATCGGCTTCATCGTCAGGGGCATGTTCTGGAAAAGTGCAGGCTTCGACTGCCGTCCCGGGCGTGAGTTCGCCCGGCCGGGGCAGTCATTCGCCGGGCATCTTCCCAGCCCGAACGGCTTCTGCAAAGAGGCTGCGTCGCGTATGGCCAAGGGGTAGGATGCGCGGATCGAAACCCGTTGCCACCAGTGAGGCCTTCCCATGACCGAAACCTTCAAGCCGGGCCCGGACGCCGTCGAGGTGGTCGGACGCGAAACCTGTTTCCAGGGTTTCTACCGCCTGGACCGCCTGAGTCTGCGTCATCGGCTGTTCTCCGGCGCCATGGGGCCGGTCATCCATCGGGAACTCTTCGTCCGTCACGATGCTGTCTGCGTGCTGCCCTACGATCCGCAGCGGGATGTGGTGGTGCTGATCGAGCAGTTCCGCGTCGGTGCCTATGGCAAGCGCGAGAGTCCCTGGCTGCTGGAACTGGTGGCCGGGTTGATCGACACGGACGAAGTGCCGGAAGAGGTCGCCCGTCGGGAAGCCGTGGAAGAAGCCGATCTGCAGTTGACTTCGCTGTGGCCGATCACCACCTACTATCCTTCACCAGGGGGCTCCAACGAGCGTGTACACCTGTTTCTCGGACGCTGCGACAGCAGCGGCGCGGGGGGCGTACACGGGCTGGCGGAGGAGGGCGAGGACATCCGCGTGCATGCCATGCCGCTGGAGGACGCCCTGGCCCTGATGCGCGAAGGTCGGCTGGACAATGCCGCAAGTATGCTGGCCCTGCAGTGGCTGGCGCTGAACCGTACCGAAGTCAGGGGGTTGTGGACGTGAATCCGTTGCGCGATCGCTACCGGGTCGATCTCGTCGGGCTGCAGGCAGCCTGCGAGGCGAACTACGCGCGCCTGATGCGTCTGCTCCCGCAGATGCGCGAGGTACGCGGCTCCCGGCGCGTCGCGCTGAGCCAGGGTGAACACCTGCTCGGCGTGCTGGCCCTGGAAGTGGTCGAAGCCTGTCCCTATACCACCACCCTGCAGGTGCGCCAGGAACTGAGCCTGCCGTGGCTGCCGTCGCCGCAGCTGGAGGTGCGGGTCTACCACGACGCGCGCATGGCGGAGGTGGTCGGTGCCGAGCATGCACGGCGTTTCCGCAGCGTGTATCCCTATCCCAATGCCGACATGCACCAGCCGGACGAGAAGAGCCAGCTCAACCTGTTCCTCGGCGAGTGGTTGAGCCATTGCCTGGCCTGTGGCCACGAGCTGGAGCCGGTCGTCCTGTAGTTCACCTGCCGAATCGCCCGGCAGCGGACTGGACGGCGCTGATCGGCAGCCGCTAACTGTGATCCATTCCCGCTTCTCGGGTTTACCCGTTGTGCGCGCAGCAACCATAATCGGAACACCCTGCCCAAGGAGACGGCCTTGCCCAATCCACGTCCCACTGCCGCTGACGAATCGGTGCTGCTGGTGCAGCTCTCCGACAGCCATCTGTTCGCCGAAGCGGGCGGCAAGCTGCTGGGCATGGACACCCGTGACAGCTTGCAACGGGTGATCGGACAGGTCCTGCGAGAGCAGCCGCACATCGATCTGGTGCTGGCCACCGGCGACCTGTCGCAGGACGGTTCGGTCGAGTCCTACGAGGCTTTCCGCGAGCTGGTCGCGAGTCTTCCGGCACCGACCCGCTGGTTCCCTGGCAACCATGACGAAGTGCCGGTGATGCGTGACGTCTGTGCCGGCACCTCGGCCCTGGAGCCGATTGTCGATTTCCCCCACTGGCGCCTGGTACTGCTGGACTCCACCATTGCCGGCGCCGTCCCCGGGCATTTTCCCAGCGAGCAGCTGGCGCTGCTGGAAAGTGCCCTGGAAGGTGCCGGCGAGCGCCATGTGCTGGTCAGCTTCCACCACCATCCGGTGCCCATTGGCTGCGCCTGGATGGACCCCATCGGTGTACGCAACGCCGACAGCCTGTTCGCCGTGCTGGACCGTTACCCACAGGTGCGCGTGCTGCTCTGGGGGCATGTGCACCAGGAGTTCGACCAGGTTCGCAATGGCGTTCGCCTGCTGGCCTCACCCTCGACCTGCGTGCAGTTCGCGCCGGGCAGCGAAGACTTCTGCGTAGGCAACGAGGCCCCCGGCTATCGCTGGTTGCGCCTGAAGCGCGACGGCGGCGTCGAGACCGGGGTTTCGCGGGTCACCGGGATTGCCTTCGAAGTGGACTACAGCGTCAAGGGTTATTGACCTTCGCGCCCGGGCACGGCAAGAAGTACACCTTTCTCCCGACTTGCCAGGAAACCGCGTGTCCAGCTCGCCCCCCTGTCTTCTCTACATCCACGGTTTCAACAGCTCGCCGGCCTCGTTCAAGGCGCGCCAGCTCAGCGCCCTGATGCAGCGCCTGGGGCTGGCCGAACGCCTGCGGGTGCCGGCCCTGCATCACCATCCGCGCCTGGCCATCGGCCAGCTCGAGGCGACCATCGCCGAACTGGGGCGGCCGGTGCTGGTCGGCAGCTCCCTGGGCGGCTACTATGCGACCCACCTGGCCGAACGCCACGGCCTGAAGGCCGTGCTGATCAACCCCGCGGTCGCCCCGCACCGGTTGTTCGACGGCCGGCTCGGCCCACAGAAGAACTACTACAGCGATGAAACCTGGGAGCTGACGCTGGAGCACGTGACGGCGCTGGCCGAACTGGAAGTGCCGCCGCCACGGGACCCGGCCCGTTACCAGGTGTGGTTGCAGACGGCCGACGAAACCCTCGACTACCGCCAGGCGGAGCGCTACTACCGCGCCTGCGCACTGCGCATCGAGGCGGGCGGCGACCACGGTTTCCAGAACTTCCCCGCCCACCTGCCCGCATTGCTGGCCTTTGCCGGCTTTCCCGCGCAGCTGTGGCGTGACATCGACTTTTCCGACCTCTGACTGAAAGGGAATCCATGGCTACTTACAACGCGGATGCCATCGAAGTCCTCTCCGGCCTCGACCCGGTGCGCAAGCGCCCGGGCATGTATACCGACACTACCCGCCCCAACCACCTGGCCCAGGAAGTCATCGATAACAGCGTGGACGAGGCCCTGGCGGGCCACGCCAAGTGCGTGCAGGTGATCCTCCACGAGGACAATTCCCTGCAGGTGATCGACGACGGCCGCGGCATGCCGGTGGACATTCACCCCGAGGAAGGGGTGCCCGGCGTCGAACTGATCCTCACCAAGCTGCATGCCGGCGGCAAGTTCTCCAACAAGAACTACCAGTTCTCAGGCGGCCTCCACGGCGTCGGCATCTCGGTGGTGAACGCGCTGTCCACCCGCGTCGAAGTGCGGGTCAAGCGCGACGGCAGCGAGTACCTGATGACCTTCGCCGACGGCTTCAAGGCCAGCGAACTGGCGGTCGTCGGCAGCGTCGGCAAGCGCAACACCGGCACCAGCGTGCACTTCTGGCCGGACGCCAAGTATTTCGATTCCCACAAGTTCTCCGTCAGCCGTCTCAAGCATGTGCTCAAGGCCAAGGCCGTGCTCTGCCCGGGCCTCTCGGTCAGCTTCGAAGACAAGGCCAGCGGCGAGCGCGTCGAATGGCACTACGAAGACGGCCTGCGTTCCTACCTGGTGGATGCGGTTTCCGAGTTCCAGCGCCTCCCCGACGAGCCATTCGTCGGCAGCATGGCCGGCAACAAGGAAGCCGTGGACTGGGCCCTGCTGTGGCTGCCGGAAGGCGGCGAGTCCCTGCAGGAGAGCTACGTCAACCTGATTCCCACCGCCCAGGGCGGCACCCACGTCAATGGCCTGCGCCAGGGCCTGCTGGACGCCATGCGCGAGTTCTGCGAGTTCCGCAACCTGCTGCCGCGCGGCGTCAAGCTGGCGCCCGAGGACGTCTGGGAGCGCATCGCCTTCGTGCTCTCCATGAAAATGCAGGAGCCGCAGTTCTCCGGCCAGACCAAGGAGCGCCTGTCCTCCCGCGAGGCCGCTGCCTTCGTCTCGGGGGTGGTCAAGGACGCTTTCAGCCTCTGGCTCAATGCCCACCCGGATCTCGGCATGCAACTGGCCGAACTGGCCATCAGCAACGCCGGCCGCCGCCTCAAGGCGGGCAAGAAGGTCGAGCGCAAGAAAATCACCCAGGGGCCGGCGCTGCCCGGCAAGCTGGCCGACTGTGCCGGCCAGGACCCCATGCGCGCCGAACTCTTCCTGGTGGAGGGCGACTCCGCCGGCGGCTCGGCCAAGCAGGCCCGGGACAAGGAGTTCCAGGCGATCATGCCCCTGCGCGGGAAGATCCTGAACACCTGGGAAGTGGACGGTGGCGAAGTGCTCGCATCCCAGGAAGTGCACGACATCGCCGTCGCCATCGGCGTCGACCCCGGCGCCGCCGACCTGACCCAACTGCGCTACGGCAAGATCTGCATCCTCGCCGACGCCGACTCCGACGGTCTGCACATCGCCACCCTGCTGTGCGCCCTGTTCGTGCGTCATTTCCGCCCACTGGTGGAGGCCGGGCACGTCTACGTGGCCATGCCGCCGCTGTACCGCATCGACCTGGGCAAGGAAATTTTCTATGCCCTGGACGACGCCGAGCGCGATGGCGTGCTCGACCGCCTGGCCGCCGAGAAGAAGCGTGGCAAGCCCCAGGTGACCCGCTTCAAGGGACTGGGCGAGATGAACCCGCTGCAACTGCGCGAAACCACCATGGACCCTAATACCCGTCGCCTGGTCCAACTGACCCTGGAGGATACCGAGGGCACGGTAGAGGTCATGGACATGCTGCTGGCGAAGAAGCGTGCCGGTGACCGCAAGTCCTGGCTGGAATCCAAGGGCAACCTCGCCGAGGTCATGGTGTGAGGGGAGCGCTGATCCTCGTCTCCCTGCTGTTCGCCGCGACGCTCCAGGCCGCCGACGACCCGGAGCAGTTGCGTCTGGCTGCCGAGTACCCGGTGGATGGCATGCCCCAGGGCAACCTCTCCGGCCTGGCCCGTTGCGGTGACGAGCTGATTGCGGTGTCCGACCGGGTGGATAACCAGCTGTACCGGCTCAAGCCCATAGGCGGCGTATTCCAGGCCGAGGCCGAGACCTTCCTCGCTCCGCCGCCTCCGCCGAGCAGCCTGCCCTGGGGCGTGCGTGCGCGTTCCTGGGCCGTCAGCCTGCTGCGGGGCAACACGCTGGACTTCGAAGGCATCAGCTGCGATGCCGACGGCAACCGCTACCTGGTGAGCGAGTCCCGTGCGGCCGTGTTGCAGATGCCGGCGGCCGGCGAGCCCAATTGGCTGCGGCTGCCAACCAGCCTGATACGCCAGGCCCGCGCCAGCGGCATGCTGCTGCACTTCAACGCGCTGCTGGAGGGCATCGCTGTCGATCCCACGGGCGAGCGTCTCTGGCTGGCCGCCGAGCGCGAGCGCCGTGGCCTGATGGTGGTGCACAAGCAGCAGTCCAGCTGGCGCTGCACCGGCGGTTGCGTGATTTTCGGCGAGGCTGGAACCGAGCGTCCGCCGGCCCCCCTCGGCAGTGAGCAGCAACTACCGCGGGACTTCTCCGACGTCGCGTTCCACAACGAAAAACTCTTCACCCTGGAGCGCCTGGCGTATCAGATCTGCCGGCGCAAGCCGAGCAATGGCCAGGTGGAGCGTTGCTGGTCGTTCGTCGAGGAGGCCCTGGCGGACACCCGTCGTTACGGCGTGCCCTTTGGCGTGGCCGAAGCCCTGTGGATAGACGACGAAGGCGCCTGGGTCGGCCTCGACAACGGCGGCAAGGCGCGTGCCGATGGCGAGCGGCGCCCCATCGTCTGGCGTTTCACCGCGCCCAAGGGCGGCTGGAGCGCGAAATGACCACGCAGACGCCGGGCAAGCGCGCGGGACGGGTCATGCTGGTGCTCGCCTGGGGCATCGGCCTGCTCCTGGCCACGCATTACTTCGGTGTCTGGGAAAAGCGCCAGCACAACCCCAACCGGAAACCCGAATCGGTGCAAGGCAACGGCTTTGTCGAAGTGCGTCTGGTCAGCAGCCGCCAGGGCCACTACCTGCTTGACGGCCGCATCGATGGGCAGGTCGCGACGTTCCTGCTCGATACCGGCGCTACCCAGGTGGCCGTGCCGGTCCGCCTGGCCGAGCGTCTCGGCCTCGAACCCGGCGCGCCGGTCACCCTGAGTACGGCCAACGGCCGAGTCACCGGTCATCGCACCCAGTTGCAGGAACTGCGCCTGGGCGACATCCGCCTGACCCAGGTGCCGGCGATCATCGTGCCGGGCATGGACGGCGGCGAGGTACTGCTCGGCATGAGCGCCCTCAAGCAACTCGAATTCACCCAGCGCGACGGCACCCTGGTGCTGCGCCAAATCACTTCCCCGTGAGGCACGCATGAGCGAATCCCTCGATCTGAGCCTGGAAGGCGTGGAGCGTCGCTCCCTGGCCGACTTCACCGAACAGGCCTACCTCAACTACTCCATGTACGTGATCATGGACCGCGCCCTGCCGCACATCGGCGACGGCCTGAAACCCGTGCAGCGGCGCATCGTCTACGCCATGAGCGAGCTGGGCCTGGACGCCGACGCCAAGCACAAGAAATCGGCACGGACCGTCGGCGACGTGCTCGGCAAGTTCCACCCCCACGGTGATTCCGCCTGCTACGAGGCCATGGTGCTGATGGCCCAGCCGTTCAGCTACCGCTACACACTGGTGGATGGCCAGGGCAACTGGGGGGCTCCGGACGATCCCAAGTCCTTTGCCGCGATGCGTTATACCGAGGCTCGCCTGTCGCGCTATTCGGAGGTGCTGTTGTCCGAATTGGGGCAGGGTACCGTGGACTGGGTGCCGAATTTCGACGGCACCCTCAATGAGCCGGCGACCCTGCCAGCGCGCCTGCCCAACCTGCTGCTCAATGGCACCACCGGCATCGCCGTAGGCATGGCCACCGACGTGCCGCCGCACAACCTGCGGGAAGTGGCCTCCGCCTGCGTGCGCCTGCTGGACGAGCCGTCCGCCAGTGTCGAACAGCTCTGCGAGCACGTGCTCGGCCCGGACTTTCCCACCGAGGCGGAAGTCATCACCCCGCGCCAGGAGTTGCTGAAGATCTACGAAAATGGCCGCGGATCGGTGCGTATGCGCGCGGTCTATCGCGTAGAAGACGGTGACATCGTGGTCACCGCGCTGCCGCACCAGGTGTCCGGCGCCAAGGTGCTGGAACAGATCGCCGGCCAGATGCAGGCCAAGAAACTGCCGATGGTCGCCGACCTGCGCGACGAGTCGGACCACGAGAACCCCACCCGCATCGTCATCATCCCGCGTTCCAACCGGGTGGATGCCGACGAACTGATGCAGCACCTGTTCGCCACCACCGACCTGGAGTCCAGCTACCGGGTCAACATGAACGTCATCGGCCTGGACGGCAAACCCCAGGTCAAGGATCTGCGCACCCTGCTCAGCGAGTGGCTGGCCTACCGCATCGGCACCGTGCGCCGCCGGCTGCAGTTCCGCCTGGACAAGGTGGAAAAACGCCTGCACCTGTTGGACGGCTTGCTGATCGCCTTCCTCAACCTGGACGAGGTGATCCACATCATCCGTACCGAGGACCAACCCAAGCAGGTGCTGATGGCGCGCTTCGATCTCACCGAGATCCAGGCCGACTACATCCTCGACACCCGCCTGCGCCAGTTGGCCCGCCTGGAGGAGATGAAGATTCGCGGCGAGCAGGAAGAACTGCTGAAGGAGCAGAAAAAACTGCAGGCCCTGCTGGGCAGCGACGCCAAGCTGAAGAAACTGGTGCGCGAGGAACTGATCAAGGACGCCGAGACCTACGGTGACGAGCGCCGCTCGCCCATCGTCGCCCGCGCCGAGGCCCGCGCCCTGTCGGAAACCGAGCTGATGCCCACCGAGCCGGTCACCGTGGTGCTCTCCGAGAAAGGCTGGGTGCGCTGCGCCAAGGGGCACGACATCGATGCTGTCGGTCTGTCCTACAAGGCCGGCGATGGCTTCAAGGCCGCCGCGCCGGGGCGTTCGAACCAGTATGCGGTGTTCATCGACTCGACCGGGCGCAGCTATTCCCTGGCGGCCCACTCGCTGCCGTCGGCTCGTGGCCAGGGCGAGCCGCTCACCGGCCGGCTGACGCCGCCGCCGGGGGCCAACTTCGAATGCCTGTTGTTGCCCGAGGACGAGGCCACCTATGTGATCGCCTCGGACGCCGGTTACGGTTTCGTGGTCAAGGGGGCCGACCTGCAAGCCAAGAACAAGGCCGGCAAGGCCCTGCTCAGCCTGCCGAGCGGTGCCAAGGTGGTGTCTCCACGGCCGGTGCAGAGCGTTGACGAGGACTGGCTGGCCGCGGTGACCACCGAGGGGCGCCTGCTGTTGTTCAAGGTCGCCGACCTGCCGCAACTGGCCAAGGGCAAGGGCAACAAGATCATCGGCATCCCCGGCGATCGTGTGGCCAGCCGCGAGGAGTACCTCACCGACCTGGCGGTGCTGCCGGCGGGAGCGACCCTGGTTCTGCAGGCCGGCAAGCGCACCCTGTCGCTCCGGCCCGACGATCTGGAACACTACAAGGGTGAGCGCGGGCGCCGTGGCAACAAGCTGCCGCGCGGCTTCCAGCGGGTCGATGCGCTGCAGGTGGAACCGCTGGCCTGACATTGGCGACAGCGAATTGACGTGGGGCTATGGAGTCCTGCGTCACATTGACGGATGATATGTCCCCGCGCCATTCGTCGACGATGGCGTCGAGCGATGAATTCGACTGCAGGCTGCTCCAACAGGCAGCCTTGGATGAGATTGATGACCGTGCGTTTTCCCCTGGCTTTGATGCTGGTGAGCCTCCTCGGCCTTGCCGGCTGCGTGCATAGCCCACCTGTTCCCATGTTCCAGTTGGATGCCGGCACCCCGGAGGTGCCGTCAGAGAAGGCTGGGATGCAAGTGCTGCTTGGCCCGGTGACCGTGGCCGACTACCTGCAGCGCGAAACCTTGCTTCAGCGCCAGCCCGACGGCAGCCTGACCGTCGCCCCGGACGGCCGCTGGGCCGGTAGCCTGGCGGCGGATATCGACCAGTTGCTGCTGCGTCAGCTGTCCTGGCGCCTGGACAGCCAGCGCCTGGTGCTGGCCCCCGGTAATCCCGGCTTCACCCCCGAGGTGCAGGTGCTGCTGACCATCAGCCGTCTGGATTCGGGCCCGCAGCGACCGGCTGTGCTGGAGGCGCAGTGGCGCCTGCTGGACCGTGCCGGCCAGTTGCGTGACAGCCGTCTGGTTCGCCTGGAAGAGCCCCATACCGGGACCGCCTCCGACCAGGTGCGGGCCCAGAGCAAGCTGCTGCAGCAATTGGCCGAGCAATTGGCTGCGGCGGTGAAACCGCTGGAAGGTCAGCCGGTCGCCGTCGAGCCCCCGCGCAAGCCGGCTGCGCCCGCCACTGCTCCGGCCAAGACCAAGGAACCGCAACCGCCGAAGATTCCCATGGCGGCACCGGTACGCACCGATGTAGAAGTGTTCCGCTTCTGATTGGAAAATCCTGGAAAAGGCCCGCTGAATGCGTAATGCCGTTCACTTAAGCGCGCATGACTCGCTCCCCTCTCCCATTTATGGGAGAGGGGCTGGGGGAGAGGGGCGAAATCCCTGCGAAACAGTCGTTTCCCCCTCTAACCCCCTCTCCCCAAAGGGGCGAGGGGACTGATCGAGCCCCATTACTTCTTATGTGAACAGCATTCCGCTGAATGCGGGCTTTTTTCTGTCTGCTGTTTCGCGGTGCGGGGTTGGTGGTGGATACGGCAAGGCTGGCGGAGATGTCGTGCGGCGCGCTTCAGACGTAACCGATGCCGGTCCAGGTCGACGGCACCGAACAGGCACGAAAAAGCCCGCATCGGCGGGCTTCTTCGTCATCCATGCGCTCAGTGCGCGCGGGCCTCGTGCATTCGCGCCAGTTGGCGTTCCAACAGTGACGGATAAGGTTCCAGCAGGCGTTCGACGCAGCAGGCGCCTTCCGGGCTGGTGATGGAGCGAATGCGGGCACGCTGGCGCACCAGGTCGTCGTCGGCAATGGCGCGCTCCACCAGCAGCAGGTTGCGGCTGTGCTGGCTGAGTGCAAGGGCGTTCTGGGTGGCTTCGTCGAGCAGCAGGTCGCCCTGGCCGAGACCGCAGAGGTCGTCGCCCAGGGTGAGCCCCAACTGCAGCTGAAGGGTGATGCCGCTGTCGGCGACCTCGATCTGCAGGGCATGGCCCAGTGCGCGCATCAGCTCGCCACAGCACAGGGCGTGGGTCAGGTAGTCCTCGCCGCTGTCCTGGCTGTGGAACAACATCAGGCTGCTGCCGTCGTTCAGGGTCAGCAGTTGGCCATGGTAGAGGCGGGCCGCCTGATCCAGACAATCGCGGTAGCGCTGCAGCAGGTCCATCAGGCGTGCGCGCGGCAGGCGGCGCAGTTGGTCCTGGGCACCCAGCTGGATGGCCAGCACGGCACTGTTCTGCGGCTCCTCCGGTATGACGGGGGCAGGCTCTTCGACGGGCTCGGCCAGCTCTTCGCGCAGCTCGGCGAAGGGGTCTTCCTCATCCGGGGTGAACAGCGTGCTCGGGGTCTCGTCCTCGCCGTCGAAACGTTCGTCGCGCAGGTCACGGATCTCGAAGTGTTGCTGGTCGTCCAGTTCGTCGTCCTGTTCGACCTCAAGGTAATCCTCATCCGGCAGGGGTTCCGGCTCTGGCTCCGGTTCGGGCTTCTCCGGCACCAGGCGGGTCTGCAGCTGGCGGGCCAGGTCGCCGATTTCGTCCTGCCGGCCGGCGCCGGGCGCGGGGTCGTCCGGGTCGCGCAGCCAGATGCGCAGTTGCAGCAGCGGCGTCGACAGATGGCGGCCGAGGCGCAGGCTCAGGGACAGCGTGAGGGCCAGCAGGATCAGGCTGAGCAGGCCCATGCTCTGCAGGCTGATGGTCATGGGCTGCTGGAACTGTGCCATGTCCAGGCTCAGGCGCAGGTGGCCGGCGATCACTTCCTGAAAGGTGATGGGGGTGGAATACAGGCCCTCGGCTTCGCCCAGCAGACCTTGCTTGGGGCGCGAGCCCGCCTCGGCGAGGATGCGGTTGTCCACGCTGTAGATGGCTGCGTGCGCGACCAGCGGGTTCTTCACCAGGTTGTTGAGCAGCACGTTGAGGCTGAGGATGTCGTTGGACACCAGCAGTTCGGTGGCCGAGGCGGCGGTCTGGGCGGTCAGGCTCTGGCCCAGGGCGTCGGCTTGCTGCTGCATGGCCTGCTTGAATTGCATGCCCATGACCCAGGCATAGATCACCAGCGCCAGCGCCACCAGCAGCAGGCTGTGGCTGGCGATGCGCAAGGCGATTGGCACGCGCCGCTGGCGCAGGGCATGGAAGATCAGGAGAAAGAAATTGTCGGGTTTGACAGGCGTGGGCCGGTTCACAGAGCGCGGCTCTTCTCGGACGAAATTGTGGCGCAGTATAGCGAGCGCCCCTTGCAGGGCAAAGCGCCGGGCATGCCGCGGGTACCGTGAAAGTGGGTAGAATGTGCGCCTTTTCATGCGCTGAGTGAGGTGCGCCTTGCGCGAGATTGTCCTGATCAACATCACGGGCGAGGACCGTCCCGGTCTGACCGCGGCCATTACCGGTGCGCTGGCCCAGGGCGGCGTGAATATCCTCGATATCGGCCAGGCGGTGATCCATGACACCCTGTCGTTCGGCATCCTGGTGGAGATCCCGGATAACGCCGGCGCCTCGGCCGTGCTCAAGGACGTGCTGTTCACCGCCTACAAGCTGGATCAGCAGGTACGCTTCACCCCCGTGACCGAGGCGGACTACCAGCAGTGGGTCGACGGCCAGGGCAAGAGCCGTTACATCGTGACCTTGCTGACCCGCAAGGTGACCGCCGAGCAGTTGCAGCGGGTGAGTTCCATCACCGCCAAATACGGCCTCAACATCGATCACATCGACCGCCTGTCGGGGCGCATGCCGCTGGATATGCCCGCCGACCAGGGCAAGGGCTGCATCGAGTTTTCCGTGCGCGGCGAGCCGGCCGACCCGGTGGCCCTTCGCGCCGAGTTCCTCAGTGTCGCCCAGGAGCTGAACGTCGACATCGCTTTCCAGCGCGATTCGCTGTTCCGCCGCAACCGCCGCCTGGCGGTGTTCGACATGGACTCGACCCTGATCGAAGCCGAGGTGATCGACGAACTGGCCAAAGCCGCGGGGGTGGGAGACCAGGTCGCCGAGATCACCGAGCGCGCCATGCGCGGCGAGCTGGACTTCCGTGCCAGCTTCAAGGAGCGCCTGGGGCTGCTCAAGGGACTCTCGGAAGAAGTGCTGGAAGAGATCGGCGCCTCCCTGCGTCTCACCGAAGGGGCGGAAACCCTGTTCGCCGAACTCAAGCGACTGGGCTACAAGACCGCCATCCTCTCCGGCGGCTTCAGCTACTTCGCCAGGCAGCTGCAGGCGAAACTGGGCATCGACTACGTGTTTGCCAACGAACTGGAAATAGTCGACGGCAAGCTGACCGGCGTGGCTATCGAGCCCATCGTCGATGCCCAGCGCAAGGCCGATCTGCTGCGCGAACTGGCGCAGAAGGAAGGTCTGCGCCTGGAGCAGACCATCGCCGTCGGCGATGGCGCCAACGACTTGCCCATGCTCGGCCTGGCCGGCTTGGGTGTGGCCTTCCGCGCCAAACCCCTGGTCAAGCAGTCGGCCAAGCAGGCCATCTCCACCCTGGGGCTGGACGGCATCCTCTACCTGCTCGGTTTCCGTGATCGCGACAGTCGCCACTGAGCCTGGTGCCGGACGTGAAAAAGCCGCCCGTGGGCGGCTTTTTCATTCCTGGCGTTCCAGGGCGGCCGGATCCACTCACTCGTCGCCGGGTGAGAAATCGTAGTCCATCGCCTGGCTCGGGCCCTGCAGGTAATAGCCCTGGATGTAGTTGACCCCGGCCTGCCAGAGGGTGGCCAGCACGCTGGCGCTCTCGACGAAGGGCACTATGGTCAGCTTGGCCTGGGCATGCAGGCTGGCCAGCAGCGTCTTGAGGACTTCCTGGTTCTCCGCGCGACTGAGGTCCTGGGTGAAGGAGCCGTCCACCTTCACGAAGTCAATGCTGAGGTGCTTGAGTGTATTGAACGGGTTGAGGGCACAGCCGAACTGGCTCAGCGCCACCTGGCAATGCAGCTCGGCCAGGCCTTGGGTCAGGACCTTGGCCTGTTTCAGGTAGGCGATGGCGTCCGGTTCGCTGAACTGGAAGATCAGCGCGTCGGAGGGCAGGCGCGCGGCCTTCAGCGCCACGCTGAGCCAGGGCAGCAGGGTCTGGTCCTGCAAGCTGGCGCCGGAGAGATGGACGAAGAGCCGTGTGTTATGGCCCTTGGCACGGTGCTCGGCGAGCAGCTTGATGGAGTTGAGGATCACCCAGCGGTCGATCTTCTCGGCCAGTCCCGCGTCCTTGGCGGCGTCGAGGAAGTCGGCGGGCGGCACTTCCTCGCCCTGCGGGTTGAGCAGCCGCAGCAGCACTTCGTAATGCTCGAAGCTATCGCCCCGCAGGCTGATGATTGGTTGGAACAGCAGGCGGAAGCTGTTGTTCTCTAGGGCCTGCTGGACCATGGCCACCAAGCTGCCACGGTTCGCCGCGGCAGCCAGTTCCTCGGCGGGGTTGTAGAGCTTGAGGCCGTCGTCGTCGCCCAGTTCGTCGGCACAGCGGTGGGCACGGTCCACCACGTCCTGGGCCTTGGGCGTGGTTTCGCTGAGGCCCGCAACGCCAATGCACAGGCTGATCTGCACGGTGCGGCTGCTGACGTCGAACAGGTGGATGTCGATCTTCTTCAGCAGGCCCTGCAGGCTTTCCACGGTCTGCTCGGGGGTGACGCCGCTCTGCAATACGCTGAAAACGTCGTCGCCGTAACGGGCAAGCTGGGCATCGCCGGCAAAGTGGGCGCGCAGCAGGTTGGCGAGATCAGTGAGCAGCAGGTCGACGCCGGCGATGCCGACTTCGGCCAGCAGGCTGGAATAGCGGGCGACGCGGATGTAGGCGAGGCTCGACGGCTGCCCGGCCTTGACCGCGCGCTCGGCGGCGGCGTCGAGCATCTCGTTGAAGTGGCTGCGGTTGAACAGGCCGGTGACCAGGTCCTGGCTGCTGATCTCACGCAGCTTCTCTTCCAGTTCGGCGCTGTCGGTCTCGGCGCGGATCACCACCTGGATGCACGGCTCGCCGTCATAGGTGGCGGGGGAGAAGCTCATGCGCGCCTGGAAACCCTGGCCGTCGACCTTGCAGCCCTCGCAGGTGAGTTCGCCGCTGCCTTCGCCGTCGCGGTAGTTCTTCAGAAAGTCCTTGAATCCGGCCTGGTCGGCGCTGGCGATCAGGTCGATCATCGGCATGCCTTCGAGTTCGTCGCCGTCGTCGTAGCCGAACATCTCCACGTAGGCGCGGTTGGCATAGATGTGCATGCCGTCATGGACGTAGGCGATGGCGTCCACCGAGCTGTCCAGCAACAGCTGGCAGCGTTTCTCCGCTTCCCGCAGGCTGACTTCGGCGGCGCGACGGGCGCGGCGTTGTTCCAGGTTGGCCAGTTCGCGATTGGCCACCAGCACCAGGCGCTCATCCTCGCCCTGGGGGAGGGCATCCTGGGCGCCGAGGGCCAGGGCTTCGGTGATGAGGTCGGAGTCGTTCTCCGCCACCAACTGGATGAAGGGAATGTCCTTGGACTGGCGGCGGATGCTGTTGAGGGCTTCGCCGGGGCTCAGGTGTTCGCTGTCGGGAGCGGCGATCAGCAGGTCCCAGCTCTGTTGCAGGACCTCGCTGAGGTCGTCGGCGGAAAGGATGCGATGGACGCGGGTGGCGCGTCCGGCATTGCGGAATAGGCTGACCAGGCGCTCGGCTTCGTTCTGCGAGTCTTCCAGGATCAGCAGACGGATCGTTTTCTTTTCGATGGCCATGGCCTGTGCTTAGCGCCGAACGAGCGCGAATAGGCGACGAATGGTGATGAACCGGGAATCTACAGTGACTTCCATAGCGAGTCAAAATCTTCCTCGCCGCCCTGAGGCTGACTTCCCGAACCTGTGAGCGGCTTCCCTTGCGGCGGTGTCGGCTGCTCGAAAGCGCGGTATTCGAACTGATTGAAGCTGCCGGTGCTGGTCAGGCGCCGGGTGAGCACGGCGCGGTGTTCTTCGCCATGCAGGTTGATCTGTACCTTGTTGCCTTCCTGGAAAGGCAGGCGGGGCGTGATGAGGGTGGCGGGACGGGAAATGGCGCCTATGGCCGGCAGCAGCAGGGCGCGCAGGTAATGGCTGTTCTGTTCGCCTTTGCGCATCAGCAGCACGCCGCAAGATTGCGCCTGGGGCGCTACGAGTTCGATGCCCATCTGGGTGCCGCCGCCGCGCACCTGGCGAATCCAGCGAACCACGGCAATGCTCCAGTCCTGTCCGGGGGCGTCCTGCACCCCCAGGAGCTCGCCGGCCTGCAGTTGGCTGGGGACTTCCTTGGGCCAGCTCAGGCAGTAGCCGCCTGGGCTGTGGTTGACCACCGCGACATTGAAGGTGGGATAGCTTTCCGGTGCCGCACTGGCCTGGGCGGGCGGTGTGCTGTTCTCGGAAACGGGCCGGGTGTATTCGATCTCTTCCAGCGGGATGCCCTGCTGCCAGCCCTGGGTGGGTTGGGCGTCGAAGGCGTTGGCCCAGACATCCTTCGCCGGTTTCTTGCTGATCGAGTGGAACACGGCCTGGCCGATGTCCTGGGGCAGTTTGAGCACTTCGCTGAAGGGCTGCTCATCGGCCAGGAAGAAGTGCAGGGCGCTCATGCCGATGCACAGGGTCAGGCTGCCCTGGCCGGGATTGCGTTGGAAGGTGCGCTCGGAAATGTCGCCCCAGGCTGAGCTCAGGTGCTGCAGCAGGTCGATCGTGAGGCCTTCGGGCATCGGCAGGCTGGCCTGCTTGCGCTGCTCGGCGGGCAATTGCAGGTAATCCTTGATGGCGTCCACCAGCGGCAGCGGGTCAAGCCCCAGCAGGGTCCGCTGTTCGACGCCCTGGAACAGCGACTTGTAGCGTGGCGGACCGTCCAGTTGCGGCGCCACGGCGAAGAGGCTGGAGGGCAGTTCGGCCGGCTGCAGAAGCACCAGTGCACTCCACGCCTCGAGTATTTCCGCCAGGAGGGCGATGCCATGCTGGCGCATCTGGTTGCAGCGGGCGCAGCCCAGCAGCAGCGCCACCAGATAGGTCTGTTCGACGCTCAGCGCCTGGGTGCGGCGAGCCAGCGGATCGCGCACGGCAAGGCGGTGGAGCCGGCGACTCTGGGCGAGCTGGTAGAGCTGGTGAAGCTCCAGCCAGAGGCCTTCGGGGACCGGACAGTAAAGCTGGTTGGAGCGAATCAGCGGCCCGTTCAGGCTGTGCACCGCCCGTTGCAGGGCCATGCCGAGGATCTGCTCGCGTTCACGATCGAGGCTGGGGCGCGAGGCCACGCGCACGACGATCAGCTTGTAACCGACGGCCAGGTGGTTCTGCAGGGCCTGGCAGAGGTTCGCGACCTTGCGTGGACGCTCATCCAGAACGATGGACTGGCCGAGGAAGTGGCGCTCCAGGTGTTGGCAGACGAAATGCACTTCCGGGCGTATCAGTTCCAGAAGTTGCAGGCGATTCGCAGTCGGGGTGTCGAGCTGGTTGAGTTCCACCAGGGCCTGGTAAAGCTGGCGAGCGGTTTCGCCGAGGTTGGCCTTGGGTAGGTGGGCGATCCAGTTTTTCAGGTCGCGAGGGGTGGCATCGCAGAAGGACAGGCTCTGTTTGCTAGGCGCGGGGACGCGCAACAGCAGGTGAGGGCTCTGATGGTCCATCCGGATCGGTTTCTCCGATTTCTCGTGTGTAGTTGTAGTGGGTTGGATTTCAGCACTCTAACAGCATCCTTGCACGACGGCAGCCTGTCCAAATGGCGACTCGCCTGCAGTGTGACGTGCTGATGAAGAATGGGACCCCGGCTGAGCCACGAGGGTTCGCCGGGGTCGGGTTCGATTACTCGCCCTTGGGCAGGGCCAGCAGTTGGCCCATGCGTACCTGGCTGCCGGGCCAGGCGTTCTCGGCCCAGCGCACCTGGTCCGGCCCGAACAGGACGATGGCGGTGGAGCCGAGCTTGAAACGACCGAGTTCGTCACCCTTCTCCAGCACGATGGGCGCGCGGGCCGCTTCGTCGTAGCTGAATGTCTTCAGTTCGCGCTTGGGCGGGGTGACCAGTCCGGCCCAGGTGGTTTCGATCGAGGCGACGATCATCGCCCCCACCAGCACCACGGCCATCGGGCCGCGTTCGGTGTCGAAGATGCACACCACGCGCTCGTTGCGGGCGAACAGTTCGGGCACGTTCTCGGCGGTGCTCTGGTTCACCGAGAACAGCCGCCCCGGTACGTAGACCATTTCCCGCAGGGTGCCGCCCAGGGGCGCATGCACGCGGTGGTAGTCCTTGGGGGACAGGTAGACGGTGGCGAATTCGCCGCCCATGAAGGGCGCCGCGCGTTCGGCATCGCCGCCGAGCAGTTCCAGCACGCTGAAGCTGTGGCCCTTGGCCTGGAAGCAGCGGCCATGCTCAATCGGGCCGATCTGGCTGATGGCGCCGTCGGCCGGGCAGAGGATGGCGCCAGGGGTTTCATCCAGTGGGCGGGCGCCGGGCTTCAGTGCGCGCGTGAAGAAGGCGTTGAAGTGTTCATAGGCGGTGAGGTCTTCGACCAGCGCTTCGCTCATGTTCACCTGGTAGCGCTTGGCGAACCAGGCGGTGAAGGCGTTCTTGAACCAGTGCACGCGGCATTCGGCGATGCAGCCGGCCAGGCGCGAAAGCAGGTGATGCGGCAGCAGGTACTGGCTGATGATGAAGATGCGTTCTTTCATTGGGTTTCCTTGGCGAATGGGGCCTCAGGTTTCTACGGGGGTATCCGGGTGATTTCCCCACTCGGACCAGGAGCCGGCATAGCCCTTGACCCGGGGATAGCCGAGGGCCTTGGCCACCAGGTAGGTGAAGCCGGAGCGGTGGTGGGTCTGGCAGTGGGTGACGATTTCCTTGTCCGGGGTGATGCCCAGGGACTGGAGGATTTCGGCCATGTCGGTGCGGATGCGCAGGGCGCGGGCCGGGTCCATGCCGGCGGTCCACTCGAAATTGACCGCGCCGGGTATATGTCCGCCCTTGGCCGCCAGCACCTTGGTGCCGTCGTACTCGCTGGGACCGCGGGCATCCCAGATGGCCAGGTCGGGAGCACCCAGACGGCCCAGAAGGTATTCGCGGGTGGCGGTCGGTTCGTCGTGCAGGGTCAGGGGCAGCGGGCCGCCGACCGCATCGGGCAGGCTTTCCGAGGTTTCCCGGCCTTCGGCCAGCCAGGCGTGCAGGCCGCCGTTCAGGTAGTGGTAGCGGTGGTGGCCGATCACATCGAGCAGCCAGATGAAGCGGCCGGCCCAGCCGCCGCCTTCGTCGTCATAGACCACGTAGGTGGCCCCGGTGCGGTGGCCCAGCTCGCCGAACAGTGCTTCGAGGTTGGCCTTGGCCGGCAGCAGGCCCGGCGCCGGTGGCTGGCCGAGCTGGGTGCGCTTCGGGTCGACGAAGCGGGCTCCCGGGATATGGCCGGCGGCGTAACGGGCCGCACTGGTGAGGTCGACCAGGATCAGCTCGTCGCTACCCAGCAGGGGCGCCAGTTCGGCCGGTTCGATCACCAGCGGCAGGTTGGAGAAGGCGGACATGGAAGCCTCCACGGATGGACAAAGTGGCAGATTGTATAGGAAAGCCTAGCGGCCGCGTCTGGCGAAGCTGGCGAGGGCGCGTTCGATGCACTGGGCTGTCTTGGCGAAGGCGCGCAGGCTGATCTCGGCAAAGGGGGCGCCGTCCTGGTCGGCCACCACCAGCATGGCCACCCGGCCGTTCAGCGCGATGGAGCGCAGCATCAGGTGGTGCCCCGGGAACAGGCTTTTCAATTGCCCCGGCAGCAGGGCGGAGAATTGCGCCATGTTGTCTGGCCCCAGGCGCAGTTGACCAGGCTGGGCCAGCAGGCGCTGCAGCACCTGGCTCTGGCAGGGGTCCAGCTGCAGGCCGCCGGCCTCCTTCGGCAGTCCGGCCTGTTGCTGGGCCAGCAGACGGCTATGGTTGCGGTCGGCCAGCAGCACCAGGACCCGGCGCATGCCGCCGCTTGTCAGTGCGTCGCGGGCGCAGGCGGAAAGCTGCACCACGTTGGTGAAGGGGCTGGGCGCGCGGATCAGCTCGGCGCATTGTCGGCGCCAGTCCTCCAGGGCCGCTGGAGTGGGGGCCGGCGCTGTGACCGGCCCACGCCGCAGGCGATGCTGGTTCCAGGGCCAGAGCAGCGCTTCGGCGGGATGCCAGAGGTCGTCGCGGGCATGCAGGCGTCCGCTCTGCGCGGCGTGCTGGTGAACCTGCTGCTGCAGCCCGTCGAGCGGCATTTTCATGAACAGCCCGGTGAGGCGCTGCCAGCGCAGGCTGTGGTGCTCGGCCCAGCCGGCGTGGGCGGAAACCGCCAGGCCGTTGGCCAGCAGGACGGTATTGCCCGGCTGGGTGAGCCAGCGGCCCAGGACGGGATTGGCGTCCAGCTGTTGCTGCTGGTGCAGGGGGTGCTCATTGTCGCGGGCGATGTGCAGGGCCTGGACCAGCAGGCGGCGGTCTTCGCTCAGCAGGCGGTAGCCCTGGATGATCCAGTCGGGCAGCTTCCAATGCTCGGCCAGGGCCTGGCAGAGGCGCAGCAACGGCACGCCAAGCAGCTCGCGCTCGACCCTGGCGGCCGGCTCGCCGTCGCCCAGCACGCGCTTTTCCCAGGTGGCGAAGAGTTCCGGGTGACTGGCGAGCAGCGGCCAGAGCGGCGAGAGGAACAGCAGGCTGCACCAGTGGATTTCCTGCCAGAGGCGTGCCAGGCGGCTGGCGAACAGGCCGTTGGCCTGCTGCGCGGCATGCTGGCTGATCAGTTGCAGTTGGCGCAGTGCCTGGGGAATTTCGTCCTCGGCCACGGCGGGCAGGCGGTTGAGGAGTGTTTCGGCGCGTTTCAGGCCAAGGCGCGTAAGGGCGGTCTCCAGGCTTTCCGCCGGGCTGCTGAGCAGGTTGGCGGAGGCATTGGCCTCGCGCAGCAGGCTGAGGGCAAGGGCTGGGCTCTCCTGGGTCAGGTCGGCGATATCGCGCAGGGAGCGGCGGTTGTCGCCAAGGGCGCGGCGGACTTTCTCGTGGGCACTGGCGGGGACGGGCAGGCGCACGCCGTCGAGGAGTTTGATCCAGCCGTCGAGGCTGCGTGGCATGGGCTTTGCGCTTGACATAGAGGGCCGCCAATCTGGCTTTTCGCCTGAACAGGCTATAGTCTGGCGCATATTTTCCGATAATTAGAAGGGGCTCTTTTCATAACCCTTTCTACTGACTCTTCAAGCTTCCTTCCTATGGCAAAAATCATCGGCATCATCGTCGTATTCGCCAGCGTGCTCGGTGGGTACGTCCTGTCTCACGGCAAGGTCGCCGCGCTGATCCAGCCCTTCGAGGTCATGATCATCGGCGGTGCTGCGCTGGGGGCCTTCCTTCAGGCCAACCCCGGCAGCATGACGATGATCGTGTTCAAGAAGTCGCTGAAGATGTTCGGCACGCGCTTCACCCATGCCTTTTACCTGGAAGTGCTGCGCCTGCTCTACGAGATCCTCAACAAGAGCCGCCGCGAAGGGATGATGGCCATCGAGGCCGACATCGAGGACGCAGCCGCCAGCCCGATCTTCAGCAAGTACCCGGCCATCCTGAAAGACGAGCGGATGACCGCCTATATCTGCGACTACCTGCGCATCATGTCCTCCGGCAACATGGCGCCCCACGAACTGGAAGGCCTGTTCGACATGGAACTGGCCAGCCTGAAGGAAGAGCTGGAACACCCGTCCCACGCGGTCAACCGCGTCGCCGATGGCCTGCCCGGCTTCGGCATCGTCGCCGCGGTACTCGGCATCGTGGTCACCATGGCCATGCTGGGCGAGGCCGAGCAGGCCGCCCTGGGCCAGCATGTGGGCGCGGCATTGGTGGGGACCTTCCTGGGTATCCTCGCGGCCTACGGTTTCTTCGGCCCGCTGGCGGTGTCCCTGGAGCACGATGCCCGCGAAGAGCTGAATGTGTTCGAGGCCATCAAGGCCTGCCTGGTGGCTTCGGCCTCCGGCATGCCGCCGTCGCTGGCGGTGGAATTCGGTCGCAAGACGCTGTTGCCGGCGCATCGCCCGAGCTTCAGTGAGCTGGAGCAGGCCGTGCGCGGCAGCTGAAGGCTGAGTCATGGAGAACAACCAGCCGATCATCGTCAAGCGCGTCAAGCGCTACGCCGCCGGTCACCACGGCGGCGCCTGGAAGATCGCCTTCGCCGACTTCGCGACGGCGATGATGGCGTTCTTCCTGGTGCTCTGGCTGCTGTCTTCGGCCACCCCGGAGCAGAAAAAAGCCATCTCCGGCTATTTCAAGGACCCCATCGGCTTCACCGAGAGTGCCAGCCCCTACGTCATCGACCTGGGGGGTACGCCCACTCCGGCACCTGACCGCACACTCAATCCCGAACTGAAGGATGCGCCCGACTCCCAGGAGGCCGCGATCGACTCCACCGACTCCACGCCCGTCGACGCCCGGCAGGTCGAGACGATGGCTGACCAGATCGAGCGGGAGCGCCTGGAACTCCTGCTGCAGGAGCTGCAGAACAAGGTCGAGGAGAACCCCGAGCTGCGCAAGTTCAAGGACCAGATCCTTTTCGAGATCACCCAGGACGGCCTGCGCATCCAGATCATGGACGCTGCCAACCGGCCCATGTTCGATCTCGGCAGTGCGCGATTGCAGCCCTATTTCGAAGACATCCTGCTGATCCTCGCCGAGACCATCAAGACCGTGCCGAACAAGATCAGCATCAGCGGCCACACCGACGCCAAGCCCTATGCCGGCGATGTCGAGTTCGGCAACTGGGAGCTGTCCGCAGGACGCGCCAATGCCGCCCGCCGAACGCTGATCGCCGGGGGCTATCCGGAGGGCCAGGTGGCGCGGGTAGTGGGTTACGCGTCCTCGGCGCTGTTCGACCGCAAGGACCCGTTCAACCCGGTCAACCGCCGTATCGACATCATCGTCCTGACCAAGAAGGCCCAGCGCGACATCGAAGGCGAACAGGCGGAACCGGTTGAAAACGACACACCTGCGGCACCCCAGTCCGAGGTTCCCCAACCCCAGGCACCGGCCGACATCCCGAGTGCCCCCCTGCAGCCCCGTGAGTTGCGGGAGAAGCTGAACATCTTCGAGGACGGCGTGCTGAAGATGGAAGAGCCCAAGGGGCAGTGACTGCATCCCCATGAAAAAGGCCACGCACAGCGTGGCCTTTTTCATGGGCGAGCAAGGCGATCACACGCTCAATACTCGTCCTCGGGCAGGCTGGCGAGGATGTGCCGGTAGCTGGCCATTCGCTGCGGGTGTACGCGGCCGTCCTCCAGCGCCTTGAGCAGGGCACAGCCAGGCTCACGGTCGTGCTTGCAGTCGCGGAAGCGGCAGGCGCCGAGCAACTCGTGGAACTCGATGAAGCCGGCTTCCACGTCGTCGCGGCTGACATGGCCCAGGCCGAATTCGCGGATGCCGGGAGAGTCGATCAGCTCGCCGCCGCCGGGAAAGTGGAACAGGCGTGCGGTGGTGGTGGTGTGGGTGCCCTTGCCGGTGAGTTCGGAGAGGGCGCCGACGCGGGTGTCCACGCCGGGCAGCAGGCTGTTGACCAGGGACGACTTGCCCACCCCGGACTGGCCCACGAACACGCTGATATGACTGTCGAGCCTCGCCATCAGGTCTTCCATGCCGCCGCCCTGACGCGCCGAAACTTCCAGCAGCGGGTAGCCCAGCTGGCGATAGATGCCGAGCAGATCGTCGAGCATGGCGCCGTTCTCGTCGTCCACCAGGTCGGCCTTGTTCAGCAGCAGCAGCGGGCGGATGCCGGCGTGCTCGGCAGCGATCAGGTAGCGATCGATCAGGTTGGCGTGGGGATGGGGCAGGGGGGCGAAAACGATGACGATCTGGTCGACGTTGGCCGCCACCGGCTTGAGCACGCCACGCATGTCCGGTCGACACAACTCCGACCTGCGCGGCAACTGGGCGACTATCACACCACTGCCCTGGTTGCCGGCGCGCCAGACCACGCGGTCGCCGGTGACCAGCGGCGGCAGGTTGGCGCGCAGGTGGCAGCGGACCACCTCGCCGGCGTAATCGCCTTCCAAAGCCTCGACCTCCACCTGGACGCCGAAGTGAGCAATCACCAGGCCGGTCTGTTCGGGGCCGAGGTCGCCGCCTTCGAGTTCTTCGAGGGCGCGCGATTCCCGTTTGGCCGCGCGGGCGGCGCGCTCTTCCTGGATTTTCTCGATGCGCCAGCTTTGCCGGCGGGTCAGTTGGCGTTTGGCCATGGTGGTTCCGCGTGGAAAAAACCGCGCGAGTTTAGCACGCGGCCCCGGAGCGCAGGCTCTAAGCTAGAATGCGCGCTTCGCCCTGGAGACCGACTATGCAGAATGCCCTGAACCTGATCTGGATCGATCTGGAAATGACCGGCCTGAACCCGGACACGGACGTCATCATCGAGATGGCCACCGTCGTGACCGACAGCGACCTCAATGTCCTGGCTGAGGGGCCGGTGATCGCTGTCCACCAGAGCGACGAGATTCTCGCCGGCATGGACGAGTGGAATACCCGCCAGCACGGGCAGAGTGGCCTGACCCAGCGCGTGCGCGAAAGCCACATCAGCGCTGCCGAGGCCGAAGCGCAGACCCTGGTTTTCCTCGAACAGTGGGTGCCCAAGGGCAAGTCGCCGATCTGTGGCAACAGCATCTGCCAGGACCGCCGCTTCCTCTACCGCCACATGCCGCAACTGGAAGCCTACTTCCATTACCGCAACCTGGACGTTTCCACCGTCAAGGAACTGGCCGCGCGCTGGGCGCCGAGCGTGCGCGACGGGGTGAAGAAGAGCAGCAGCCACCTGGCACTGGACGATATCCGCGACTCCATCGCCGAGCTGAAGCATTACCGCGAGCATTTCTTCAAGTTCTGACCTCAGCCAGCGCTTGCCCCGTGTCGGGCGAGCGCCCATTCCACATGCTCGCGCACCAGCGCCGAAGGATACTCGCGGCGCAGGCGCAGGGCCTCCAGCACCGGAATGCTCGAGGGGGCGTTGCCCAGGCCCACCGCCAGGTTGCGCAGCCAGCGCTCGTAGCCGGCACGGCGCAGGGCCGAACCTTCGGTTCGGCGGAGGAACTCTTCTTCGCTCCAGCGGAACAGCTCCGCCAGCGCGGCATTGTCCAGACCGTGGCGCGGCTGGAAGTCGCCTTCCCCTGAAGGGCGGGCGAAGCGGTTCCAGGGGCAGACCATCTGACAATCGTCGCAGCCGAACACCCGGTTGCCGATGAGCGGTCGCAGGTCCTCGGGAATGCTGCCTTTGTATTCGATGGTCAGGTAGGAAATGCAGCGTCGAGCGTCCAGCCGGTAGGGGCCGACGAACGCGGCGGTGGGGCAGATGTCCAGGCAGGCCGTACAGCGCCCGCAGTGTTCGCTGCCGTAGGGATCGTCCACCGGCAAGGGTGCGTCGACGAACAGCTCGCCGAGGAAGAAGTAGCTGCCGGCCTTGCGATTGAGCACCAGGGTGTTCTTCCCGATCCAGCCCAGGCCCGCCTGCTCGGCGATGGCTTTCTCCAGCACCGGTGCGCTGTCGACGAAGGCGCGGTAGTTGAACGGGCCTATGGCCCGCTCGATGCGTTCGGCCAGGTGCTGCAGGCGCTTGCGGATCAGCTTGTGGTAGTCGCGGCCCAGCGCATAGCGAGAGACGTAGGCCTTTTCTGGCCGGCCCAGTACCTTGGCCATCTGCGTGTCGCCGGGCAGATAGTCCATGCGCAAGGAGATCACCCGCAGGGTGCCGGGCACCAGTTCGTCGGGGTGCGAGCGCTTGCTGCCGTGGGCAGCCATGTAGTCCATCTCGCCCTGGAAGCCGGCATCCAGCCAGCGCTGCAGGTGGGCTTCGTGCTCGCCGAGCTCGACCCCGGCGATGCCCACCTGCTGAAAGCCCAGTTCGCGGCCCCAGTCCTTGATGGATTGGGCGAGCGTGGCGAGATCGTGCGTGGAAAGGGTCATGCTGGGGCGGGAAACCGGTGTCGAGGTGGATATAATTCTGCCAGACCTCGCAGCCGTAACCGAATCCGATGCTTCTTTCCCGCGACGACCTGCCCCTTTCCCTGTATTCCGCCGCCCAGGTGCGCGACCTCGACGCTCGCTTGATCGCCGCCGGCACCCCAGGTTTCGAGCTGATGCAGCGTGCCGCCCACGCGGCCTGGCGTGCCTTGCGCCGCCGCTGGCCGGAAGCCGGCTGCCTCAGCGTGCTGGCCGGGCGCGGCAACAATGCCGGCGATGGCTACCTGGTGGCGGCCCTGGCGAAGCGCGCAGGATGGCGAGTGCAGGTGTTGGCGGTCGGCGCGGCCGATGCCCTCGGGGGGGACGCCGCTCTGGCACGGGACGCCGCCCTGGCCGAAGGCGTTGCCATCCAGCCCTGGAGCGAATGCGCGTCGCTGGAGGGCGTGGTGGTGGACGCCCTGCTGGGTACCGGGCTGTCTGGTGCGGTGCGCGAGCCTTATGCCCAAGCCATTCGCCTGCTCAACGGCAGCGGTTTGTCCGTGCTGGCCCTGGACATCCCTTCCGGCCTCTGTGCCGACACCGGCCGGGTGCTGGGCGTTGCGGTGAGGGCGGACCTGACCATCACCTTCATCGGTCTCAAGCTCGGCCTGTTCACCGCCGACGCACCGGATCAGGTGGGTGAACTGGCGTTCGACGACCTGCAGGCCGCAGCGGCCCAGGTCGCCGCCACGCCACGGGTGGCCGAGCGCCTGGCGGCTGCTGGCCTGCAAGGCCTGGCGCCGCGCCCCCGCTCCGCCCACAAGGGCCGTTTTGGCCACCTGCTGGTGGTGGGCGGAGATCGTGGCATGGGCGGTGCGCCGCTGTTATCGGCGGAAGGCGCCTTGCGCGGCGGCGCCGGACTGGTGTCGCTGGCGACCCGTCCCGAGCACCTGGCCGCCGCGCTGGCGCGTCGGCCCGAGATCATGTGTGCGGCGGTGAACTCCGCCAACCAGTTGCTGGCGTTGGCCGGCAAGGCCGACGTGCTAGTGGTGGGGCCCGGGATGGGGCAGGGCGCCTGGGCGCGCAGCCTGCTCAGCGTGGCCGCCGGCCTGGGCGTGCCGCAGGTCTGGGATGCCGATGCGCTGAATCTGCTGGCTGCCGGAGCGGTCCATCTGCCTGCCGGTGTGGTCATCACCCCGCATCCCGGGGAGGCTGGGCGCCTGCTGGGGATGTCGACGGCCGAGGTGCAGGCGGATCGACCGCACGCGGTCCTGGCGTTGGCGCGGAAATTCGATGCCGTCGTCCTGCTCAAGGGCGCCGGCAGCCTGGTGGCGGCCCCCGATGGCCGCCTCGCTCTTTGTGATCGTGGCCATCCGGTGATGGCCGGGGCCGGGTTCGGTGATGTGCTCGCCGGGCTGATCGGCGCCCTTCTGGCCCAGGGTATGGACGGGTATGCCGCCACCTGCCTGGCCGTCTGGCTGCATGCCAGTGCTGGCGAAAGCCTCGCCCGGTCGGGCCGGGGACTGGCGGCCAGCGACCTGATTCCGACCATTCGTCAGTTGCTCGAGGAGTTCTCACCGTGCCTGAAGTGATCCTGCATGCCATAGGCGAGGAGGCCATGCTGGCCCTGGGCGCCCGCCTGGCCACCCTGACCGGGGGGCGCGGCATTCTCTACCTGCACGGGGACCTGGGAGCGGGCAAGACCACGCTATCTCGCGGCATCCTGCGGGGGTTGGGCCATGCGGGTGCGGTGAAAAGCCCCACCTTCACCCTGGTCGAGCCCTATGAGATAGGCAGCCTGCGCGCCTTCCATTTCGATCTATACCGCCTTGCCGACCCGGAAGAACTGGAATTTCTGGGCATTCGTGACTACTTCGAGGGCGACGCACTGTGCCTGATCGAGTGGCCCCAGCGGGGCGCCGGCATTTTGCCAAAGGCTGACCTGGACATTAACATTACGCCGCAAGCGGGCGGCCGTTCGCTGCGCTTGTCGCCGCATTCCGAGCGTGGCGAAGGCTGGTGTGCCGCCCTGGCCATGGGAGCATGAAAACAAAGATGGGGTGGGGTATGCGCTCGCGCGCACTGTTTGCCGGGATTGGGGTTCTGCTTGCGGCGTTCGCCGCTGATGTCCTGGCTGCCGCGGAGGTTCGCGGGGTGCGGCTCTGGCGCGCGCCGGACAACACTCGCCTGGTCTTCGACCTGTCCGGGCCGGTGCAGCATTCGGTCTTCACCCTGACTGCGCCCAATCGCATCGTCATCGATATCAACGGCGCCCAACTGGCCACCAAGCTGGAGCAGTTGTCCCTCAGCAACACGCCCATCACCAGCGTCCGTTCCGCCCAGCGCACCCCCAGCGATTTGCGAGTGGTGATCGATGTTTCCGCCACCGTGACGCCGAAGAGCTTCACTCTGGCCCCCAACCAGCAGTACGGCAACCGCCTGGTGGTCGACCTGTTCGACCAGGACGCCTCCGCCAGCGAGGCCAGCGCGCCCCAGGTGGCGACTGCGCCGAACGCGCCGCAGCCGCCCGTGACGCCTGCCCAGCCCGCGCCCAGCAAGCTGCCGCCGGTGCCCGGCGGCAAGCGCGACATCGTCATCGCCATCGACGCCGGTCACGGTGGCGAGGACCCGGGGGCCCTGGGGCCGAAGGGCCAGCACGAGAAGAACGTGACCCTGGCGATTTCCAGGGAACTGCAGCGGCAGATCAACCAGGAGAAAGGCTTCCGCGCCGAACTGGTGCGTACCGGCGACTACTTCATTCCGCTGCGCAAGCGCACCGAGATCGCCCGCAAGAAGGGGGCCGACCTGTTCGTTTCCATCCATGCCGACGCCGCGCCCAGTCGCAGTGCCTTCGGTGCTTCGGTATTCGCCCTGTCGGATCGTGGCGCCACGTCGGAAACCGCACGCTGGCTGGCCGATAACGAAAACCGCTCCGACCTGATCGGTGGCGTGGGCAGCGTCAGCCTGGACGACAAGGACCGCATGCTCGCGGGCGTGCTGCTGGACCTGTCGATGACCGCGACCATGTCTTCCAGTCTCAATGTCGGGCAGAAAGTGCTGTCCAACGTCGGGCAAGTCACGCCGCTGCACAAGCGTCGGGTGGAACAGGCCGGCTTCATGGTGTTGAAGTCGCCGGACATCCCCTCGATCCTGGTGGAGACCGGCTTCATTTCCAACCACAACGAGTCGCAGAAACTGGCGACCCCTAGCCACCAGCAGGCGCTGGCGCGTTCGATCAGGACCGGCGTCAAGCAGTTCTTCCAGCAGAACCCGCCGCCCGGCACCTACATCGCCTGGCTGCGGGACCAGGGCAAGATCGCCATCGGGCCGCGTGAGCATGTGGTGACTTCCGGCGAAAGCCTGGCGCTGATCGCCCAACGCTACGAGGTGAGCCTGTCGACCTTGCGCAAGGCCAACAGCCTGAGCAGCGACAACATCAAGGTCGGCCAGACCCTGAAGATCCCCGCCGCGACCCTGGCGGCGCAGCCATGAGTACCGTGCCGCGCATCCAGCTGCTGAGTCCGCGGCTGGCGAACCAGATCGCCGCCGGCGAAGTGGTCGAGCGCCCGGCGTCGGTCATCAAGGAACTGCTGGAAAACAGCCTGGATGCCGGTGCACGCCGCATCGACGTTGAGGTGGAGCAGGGCGGCATCAAGCTGTTGCGCGTGCGCGATGACGGCGGTGGCATCCCGCCGGATGACCTGCCCCTGGCGCTGGCTCGCCACGCCACCAGCAAGATCCGCGACCTGGAAGACCTGGAGCGGGTGATGAGCCTGGGCTTCCGTGGCGAGGCGCTGGCTTCCATCAGTTCGGTGGCGCGCCTGACCATGACCTCGCGCACCGCCGAAGCGGACCAGGCCTGGCAGGTGGAGACCGAAGGTCGCGACATGGAGGCCCGGGTGCAGCCCGCCGCGCATCCGGTGGGCACCTCGGTGGAGGTTCGCGACCTGTTCTTCAACACGCCGGCGCGGCGCAAGTTTCTCCGCGCGGAAAAGACCGAGTTCGACCACCTGCAGGAAGTCATCAAGCGCCTGGCCCTGGCCCGCTTCGACGTTGCCTTCCACCTGCGTCACAACGGCAAGACCATCTTCGCCCTGCACGAGGCGCGCGATGCCGTCGCCCGTGCTCGCCGCGTCGCCACCGTCTGTGGTCCGGCCTTCCTGGAACAGGCGCTGCCGATCGAAGTAGAGCGCAACGGCCTGCATCTCTGGGGCTGGGTCGGCCTGCCGACCTTCTCCCGCAGCCAGGCCGACCTGCAGTACTTCTACGTGAACGGCCGCATGGTGCGCGACAAGCTGGTTGCCCATGCGGTGCGCCAGGCGTATCGAGACGTGCTGTATAACGGCCGGCACCCGACCTTCGTGCTGTTCTTCGAGGTGGACCCGGCCGTGGTGGATGTCAACGTGCACCCCACCAAGCACGAGGTGCGTTTCCGTGACAGCCGCATGGTCCATGACTTCCTCTACGGTACCCTGCATCGCGCCCTGGGCGAGGTTCGCCCCGAGGACCAGCTTGCCGCGCCGGCCGCTACCGATACGGTGGTGCGCCCGAGTGGTCTCGCGGCGGGCGAGTTCGGTCCGCAGGGTGAAATGAGCCTTGCCGCCAATGTGCTGGAGCAGCCGGCGCCAGAGCCCGTCTGGCGTCCATCATCCGGCGGTGGTTACCAGCCGCCGCGTCCGCAGCCTGGTCCGGCCGTGCCGATCGCCGAGGCGCAGGGCGCCTACCGTGAATTCTTCGCGCCGTTGCCAGCTGCCAGCGCTCCTCCGGTGCTGCCCGAGTCCCAGGGCGATGTGCCGCCGCTCGGTTACGCCCTGGCGCAGCTCAAGGGCATCTACATCCTCGCCGAGAACGCCCAGGGGCTGGTGCTGGTGGACATGCATGCGGCTCACGAGCGGATCACCTACGAACGCCTCAAAGTGGCGATGGCCAGCGAGGGGCTCAAGGGGCAGCCGCTGCTGGTGCCGGAATCCATCGCCGTCAGCCAGCGCGAAGCCGATTGCGCTGAAGAGCATGGCGAATGGTTCCGCCGTCTCGGCTTCGAACTGCAACGCCTGGGGCCGGAAAGCCTGGCCATTCGTCAGATCCCGGCCCTGCTGAAACAGGCCGAGGCGTCGCAACTGGTGCGCGATGTGCTCTCCGACCTCCTGGAGTACGGCACCAGCGACCGGATCCAGGCGCATCTGAACGAACTACTGGGCACCATGGCCTGCCACGGCGCCGTGCGCGCCAATCGCCGGCTGACCCAGCCGGAGATGAACGCCCTGTTGCGCGACATGGAGCACACCGAACGCAGTGGCCAGTGCAATCACGGGCGTCCAACCTGGACGCAATTGGGCATGGATGACCTGGACAAGCTGTTCCTGCGTGGTCGCTGAGCATGGCTGAGCGATTGCCGCCGGCGATCTTCCTCATGGGCCCGACGGCCGCCGGCAAGACCGACCTGGCCCTGGAACTGGCGCGAACCCTGCCTTGCGAGCTGATCAGTGTCGATTCGGCGCTGATCTACCGGGGCATGGACATCGGCACTGCCAAGCCAGACAGGGCCACGCTGGCCGAATTCCCCCATCGCCTGATTGATATCCGCGATCCGGCCGAAAGCTACTCCGCCGCGGAGTTCCGTGCCGACGCCCTGGCAGCCATGGCGGACATCACCGCCAAGGGGAGGATTCCGCTGCTGGTTGGCGGCACCATGTTGTATTACAAGGCGTTGCTGGAAGGGCTGGCGGACATGCCCAGTGCCGACCCCGTGGTGCGCGCTGAGCTGGAAGCCCGCGCCGCCCGCGAAGGCTGGGAGACGCTGCACCGGGAGCTGGCCGTGGTGGATCCTGAGTCCGCTGCACGTATCCATCCCAATGATCCCCAGCGGCTGACCCGCGCCTTGGAGGTGTTCAAGGTCAGCGGCCTCACCATGACCGCGCACCGACAGCGGCAAGCGGCGCAAAATACGGCCGAGAACGCGCCAGGAACGGCGCATTTGCCGTATACTGTCGCGCACTTGGCCATTGCCCCGGCACAACGCCAGGTATTGCACGAAAGAATTGCGCAACGTTTTCGCCTGATGCTGGAACAGGGCTTCATCGACGAGGTCGAAGCGCTGCGCTGCAGACGTGACTTGCATGCAGGACTGCCGTCTATAAGAGCGGTCGGTTATCGCCAGGCCTGGGACTACCTGGATGGCACGCTGACCCGGGCCGAGATGGAAGAGCGCGGCATTATCGCCACCCGCCAACTCGCCAAGCGACAGTTCACCTGGTTACGCAGTTGGTCCGATCTGTACTGGTTGGACAGCCTGGCTTGCGACAATCTGCCGCGTACCTTGAAATACCTGAGGTCGCTCTCCATATTGGACTGAGGCCTCTCTGGTTACCGTCTATCCTTGGGGGTAGGGCGGAGCCAGTCATCCTTCTTGTCTTTTGAAAACTAAAACGATTGATCCCTAAAGGAGTGCGGCACATGTCAAAAGGGCATTCGCTACAAGACCCTTACCTCAATACCCTGCGTAAGGAACGCGTACCAGTTTCCATCTATCTGGTAAACGGCATTAAGTTGCAGGGCCAGATCGAATCTTTCGACCAGTTCGTGATTCTGCTGAAGAATACTGTCAGCCAGATGGTCTACAAGCACGCTATTTCCACTGTGGTACCGAGTCGTCCGGTACGTCTGCCCAGCGCTTCCGAGCAGGAGCAGCCTGAGCCGGGCAACGCCTGATAGGAGACTGCTTTGTTTTTCGAACGCCCTGGTGGTGGTGAACGGGCCATCCTGGTTCATCTGGAAGGCCAAGATCCCGAGGCGCGCGAAGACCCGCAGGAGTTCCTGGAACTTGCACGTTCGGCCGGTGCGGACACGGTGGCCTTCATCTCCGTTTCCCGTCACCAGCCAACGGCCAAGTACCTGATCGGCAGTGGCAAGGTCGACGAGCTGCATGAGCTGGTCAAGGCTGAAAAGGCCGAGCTGGTCATCTTTAATCACACCCTCACGCCCAGCCAGGAGCGCAACCTCGAGCGCGCCTTCGAGTGCCGGGTGCTCGATCGCACCGGTCTGATTCTCGACATCTTCGCCCAGCGCGCCCGCACCCACGAGGGCAAGTTGCAGGTCGAACTGGCTCAGCTCGAGCATATGAGCACGCGTCTGGTGCGCGGCTGGACCCACCTTGAGCGCCAGAAAGGCGGTATCGGTCTGCGTGGTCCGGGTGAAACCCAGCTGGAAACCGACCGCCGTTTGCTGCGAGTGCGTATCCGGCAGATCAAGCAGCGCCTGGAAAAGGTCCGCAGCCAGCGCGAGCAGGCTCGTCGCGGTCGCAAGCGGGCGGATATTCCGGCCGTTTCTCTGGTCGGCTACACCAACGCTGGCAAGTCCACCTTGTTCAATTCCCTGACCGCCTCCGAGGTCTATGCGGCCGACCAGTTGTTCGCGACCCTCGATCCGACCTTGCGCCGGCTCGAACTGGATGACCTGGGGCCGATTGTGCTGGCAGACACGGTGGGGTTCATTCGCCACCTGCCGCACAAGCTGGTGGAGGCCTTCCGCGCTACCCTTGAAGAGTCCGCCAACGCCGATCTCCTCCTGCATGTGATCGATGCCCATGAGCCTGAGCGCATGGCGCAGATCGAGCAGGTGCTGGCGGTGCTGGGCGAGATCGGGGCCGAGGGCCTGCCGATGCTGGAGGTTTACAACAAGGTCGATCTGCTGCAGAACGTCGAGCCGCACATCCAGCGCGATGGCGACGGCAAGCCCGAACGGGTTTGGCTGTCGGCGCGTGATGGCAGCGGTCTCGAATTGCTCGAGCAGGCGGTGTCCGAGTTGCTGGGCGATGACCTGTTCGTGGGGACCTTGCGGTTGCCGCAGCGCTTCGGCCGTTTGCGCGCGCAGTTCTTCGCGTTGGGTGCGGTACAGACCGAAGAGCACAACGAGGCCGGCGATACCCTTTTGGCGGTGCGTCTGCCGCGGGTCGAGCTGAACCGGCTGGTCAGTCGCGAAGGCTGGCAGCCGAGCGAGTTTCTCGAGCAACACACTTTGCAATAAAGCCCGTTTCGGTGATTTTGCCGCGGGCCGTGGGCTTGGGTAGCATGGGCGGGCGCGCCGCGGGCGCGTCTTTGCTTTATCAGTATGGAGAGCGCTATGGCTTGGAACGAGCCGGGTGGCAACTCGAACAACCAGGATCCCTGGGGTGGACGCCGTGGCGGCGACCGCAAAGGGCCGCCGGACCTGGACGAGGCCTTCCGCAAGCTGCAGGACAGCCTGAACGGACTGTTCGGCAGCGGCAAGAAACGAGGTGGCGGCGATGACGGCGGCGGCAGGTCGGGCGGTGGTTTTGGCCTGCTCGGCATCGGCCTGGCCCTGCTTGCCGTGGTCTGGCTATACAGTGCGGTCTATGTCGTGGACGAGCAGGAGCAGGCTGTGGTGCTGCGCTTCGGCAAGTACTACGAGACCGTCGGTCCCGGCCTGAATATTTATTTCCCGCCGATCGATCGCAAGTTCCAGGAGAACGTCACCCGTGAGCGTGCCTACAGCAAGCAAGGGCAGATGCTCACCGAGGACGAAAACATCGTCGAGGTGCCGCTTACCGTCCAGTACCGGATCAGCAATCTCCAGGACTTCGTGCTGAATGTCGACCAGCCCGAGGTCAGCTTGCAGCACGCCACCGAAAGCGCCCTGCGCCATGTGGTCGGTTCCACCGAAATGGACCAGGTACTGACCGAAGGGCGTGAGCTGATGGCCAGCGAGATCAAGGAGCGCCTGCAGCGTTTCCTCGACAACTACCGCACCGGCATCACCGTCACCCAGGTGAACGTACAGAGCGCGGCGGCACCGCGTGAGGTGCAGGAAGCCTTCGACGACGTGATCCGTGCCCGCGAAGACGAGCAGCGTGCCAAGAACCAGGCAGAGGCCTACGCCAATGCCGTGGTTCCCGAGGCCCGTGGTCAGGCGCAGCGCATCATCGAGGACGCCAACGGCTACCGCGATGAGGTGATTGCCCGCGCCCAGGGTGAGAGCGACCGTTTCAGCAAGTTGCTCACCGAGTACCACAAGGCGCCTGAGGTCACGCGCCAGCGCCTGTACCTCGAAACCATGCAGGATGTGCTGGCCAACACCAGCAAGGTGCTGGTTTCCGGCAAGGACGGGCAGAGCAACCTGCTCTATCTGCCGCTGGACAAGATGATCGACAGCCGCGGTGGCAGCGCCACGTCGGCAGCTCCGGCTGCGTCGGGCGCCGCAAGCGGCGGCGACCTCGGCTCGCGTGTAGCCACTGACTTGCAGCAGCGCAATCTGCGTTCCAGGGAGAGTCGCTGATGAGCAATAAATCGCTGTTCGCCCTGATTGGCGGCGTGGTGGTGGCCCTGCTCCTGTGGAGCAGCCTGTACATCGTCTCGCAGACCGAGAAGGCCGTGTTGTTGCAGTTCGGCCGCATCGTCGAGTCCGACGTCCAGCCTGGCCTGCACTTCAAGATTCCGTACGTCAACCAGGTGCGCAAGTTCGATGCCCGCCTGCTGACCCTGGATTCTCCGACCCAGCGTTTCCTCACCCTGGAGAAGAAAGCGGTGATGGTGGACGCCTACGCCAAGTGGCGTGTGGCTGACGCCGAGCGTTTCTACACCGCGACCTCCGGCATGAAGCAGATCGCCGACGAGCGTCTGTCGCGCCGCCTCGAAGCGGGCCTGCGCGACCAGTTCGGCAAGCGCACGCTGCACGAAGTCGTGTCCGGTGAGCGCGATGCGCTGATGGCCGACATCACCTCGACTCTCAATCGCATGGCCAGCAAGGAGCTGGGCATTGAGGTGGTGGATGTGCGGGTGAAGGCCATCGACCTGCCCAAGGAAGTCAACCGCAGCGTGTTCGAGCGGATGAGTACCGAGCGTGAGCGCGAGGCGCGCGAGCACCGCGCCAAGGGCTCGGAGCTGGCCGAGGGCATTCGTGCCGACGCCGACCGCCAGCGCCGCGTGCTGCTGGCCGAGGCCTATCGCGAGGCCGAGGAAACCCGTGGTGATGGCGACGCCAAGGCCGCCTCCATCTACGCCCAGGCCTATGGCCAGGATCAGGAGTTCTACGCCTTCTACCGCAGCCTCCAGGCCTATCGCGAAAGCTTCGCCAACAAGAGCGACGTGATGGTGCTGGACCCCAATAGCGATTTCTTCCGCTATCTGGACAAGGCCGCACGCTGATCGGTCCACCCGGCGGACGCTGATCGTCCGCCGGGGTGACCGCCAGGGAAAACGTGTTATCATGGGTCAGCCGGGAAATCCCGGCTTTTTTGCGTCCGCGGGAATCATGTGGCAGGAACTCGGCATTGCCTTTTGTCTGATGCTGGTGCTGGAAGGCATCCTGCCCTTCCTCTATCCGCGCCGTTGGCGCGCCGCGGTGCTTGGGTTGGCGGAGTTCAAAGACCGCCATCTCCGCCTGATGGGCCTGTCCAGCATGTTGCTGGGGACTGGCCTCCTTTATCTGCTTCACTGATGGCTTGCCGCCCGGCTGAGAGGGGATTGGCGAAATGGCAACGGTAGATCGCTGGCTGCTGCCAGACGGTATCGAAGAAGTACTGCCGCCCGAAGCGGCGCGCATCGAGGCAGCCCGCCGCCAGGTGCTGGACCTGTTCCAGCGTTGGGGCTACGACTTCGTGGTCACTCCGCACATCGAGTATCTCGAGTCCCTGTTGACAGGCGCCGGCCAGGATCTGGACCTGCGTACCTTCAAGGTGACCGACCCGCAGTCGGGCCACCTGATGGGGTTCCGCGCCGATATCACGCCGCAGGTGGCGCGCATCGACGCCCACACCCTGCGCCGCGAAGGCCCGAACCGCCTGTGCTACGCCGGCAGTGTGCTGCATGCCAAACCGCGCGCACTGTCCACCTCGCGCAGTCCGATCCAGCTGGGTGCCGAACTTTACGGCGACGCCAGTCCTGCCAGCGACGTGGAAGTCATCAGCCTGATGCTGGAGATGCTCGAACTGGCCTCCGTGCCGGACGTGCACATGGACCTCGGCCATGTCGGTATCTACCGCGGCCTGGCCAAGGCCGCTGGCCTTTCCGGCGAGGCCGAGCGCAGCCTGTTCGATGCCCTGCAGCGCAAGGCCGTGGATGAAGTGGCCGAGCTCACCGAGGGCCTGTCGCGCGAGCTGGCCGCCATGCTCCGTTCCCTGGCCGAGCTTTGCGGTGGCCGCGAAGTGCTCGACCTGGCCCAGGGCGTGCTGATGGACGCTCCCGCCGAAGTGCAGCGAGCCCTGGATGAGCTGACTGCCATTGCCGATGCGCTGGAGCTGCGTTATCCGGAATTGCCGCTGTACTTCGACCTGGGCGAGTTGCGCGGCTACCACTACCACACCGGCGTGGTATTCGCGGCCTTCGTGCCTGGCGTCGGGCAGTCCATCGCCCAGGGCGGTCGCTATGACGATATTGGCGCCGACTTCGGTCGCGCCCGCCCCGCCACTGGTTTTTCCACCGACCTGAAGACTTTGGTGACCCTGGGCAGCATGGTGCTGGACCAGTCGGTTCCGGGTATCTGGGCGCCAGACAGCCACGACCCCTACCTCTGGTACGAGATCAAGCGTCTGCGTTCCGATGGTCAGCGCGTGGTTCAGTCCCTGCCGGGCCAGGACGTGGCGAGTGCGCGGGAGGCGGATTGCGATCGCCAGTTGGTCTTGCGCGACGGCCGCTGGCAGGTGACAGCGCTTTCCTAGGATGTGGCTTCATGGCCGGTGCTGAATGGTCGGCCACTAACGAGTTTCCGTGTTTTCCGCCGGCGGCTGCCGGCATCGAGCTTCTGCGAAGAGGACAAGTGTTATGGGTAAGAATGTCGTAGTCCTGGGCACCCAGTGGGGTGATGAGGGTAAGGGCAAGATCGTCGATCTGCTGACCGACCAGGCTGCCGCCGTCGTGCGTTACCAGGGTGGCCACAACGCCGGTCACACCCTGGTGATCGATGGCGAGAAGACCGTGCTGCACCTGATCCCGTCCGGCATCCTGCGCGAGAATGTCGAGTGCCTGATCGGCAACGGCGTGGTGGTCGCTCCCGATGCGCTGATGCGCGAAATCACCAAGCTGGAAGAGAAGGGCGTGCCGGTACGTGAGCGCCTGCGCATCAGCCCGGCCTGCACCCTGATCCTGCCCTACCACGTGGCCCTGGACCAGGCGCGCGAGCAGGCCCGTGGCGATGCCAAGATCGGCACCACCGGCCGGGGTATCGGCCCGGCCTACGAAGACAAGGTTGCCCGTCGCGGCCTGCGCATCGGCGACCTGTTCCACCGCGAACGCTTCGCCGCCAAGCTGGGTGAGTTGCTGGACTACCACAACTTCGTCCTGCAGCACTATTACAAGGAGCCCGCGGTCGACTTCCAGAAGACCCTGGACGAAGCCCTGGCCTACGCCGAACTGCTCAAGCCGATGATGACCGACGTTGCCGCGCGCCTGCATCAGCTGCGCAAGCAGGGCGCCTACATCATGTTCGAGGGCGCGCAGGGCTCGCTGCTGGACATCGACCACGGCACTTACCCCTACGTCACCAGCTCCAACACCACTGCTGGCGGCACCGCCACCGGTTCGGGCTTCGGTCCGCTGTACCTGGACTACATCCTCGGCATCACCAAGGCGTACACCACGCGCGTGGGGTCCGGCCCCTTCCCGACCGAGCTGTTCGATGACACCGGCGCCTACCTGGCCAAGCGTGGCCACGAGTTCGGCTCCACCACCGGTCGTGCCCGCCGTTGCGGCTGGTTCGATGCGGTGATCCTGCGTCGCGCCATCGAAATCAACAGCATCTCCGGTCTCTGCCTGACCAAGCTGGACGTGCTCGATGGTCTGGACACCATCCGCATCTGCACCGGCTACAAGGGTGCCAGTGGTGAGTTGCTGGAAGATGCGCCGACCGACGCCGACAGCTACATCGGCCTGCAGCCGGTCTACGAGGAAATGCCCGGCTGGAGCGAATCCACCGTCGGCGCCAAGAGCCTGGAAGAGCTGCCGGCCAACGCCCGCGCCTACATCAAGCGCGTGGAAGAGCTGGTGGGGGCGCCCATCGACATCATCTCCACCGGTCCGGACCGTAACGAGACGATCGTCCTGCGTCACCCCTACGCCTGAGTCATCCGACTCTGCGTTCCCTCGAAGGGCCGCCCAGTGCGGCCCTTCGTCGTTTCAAAGATCCCGAATATCGCGCAATTGGTCGGCACGTACCTTGCTGGCACTTTATAAATCCGGGTATTTGCCGCTAAAGCGGTAACGGTCGCTAAGGAGTCACACGTCGTGTCAGCCATCCTGTCTTTGTTGCAAAGCCGTTTGCTACGTCCAGTGTTCATCGCCCTGGGTATCGCCTTGCTGGTGCAGGTGCTGGTGGCGGTCGCCCTGACGCGGGGCACGGTGAACGCCCTGGTGGAGGAGTTGGGCGTTCGCCTCGGTGGTGATACCCAGCGTCTAGCGGGCGATCTCGAGCAGGCTGGCCAGGAAGTGTCCGGAAGCCTGGGTGCCCTTTCCACCAAGACCCGCGAACGCCTGGGGGCGGCCCTCAGCGAACGCCTCCAGCAGGAGCAGGGCCAGCTACGCCAGACCCTGGAGCAGAACCTCAAGGAGTCGGCCAACGACATGGCCCAGTTGCTTGCCGCTGTCGCGCCACGGGCCATGTGGGACAGCGACGTGCCCACGCTCTCCGAGTTCGCCCGTCGCGCCCAGCGCAATCCCAATGTGCTCTTCGTCGTCTATGACGACGCCAATGGGCAGCACCTGACCCGTTACCTCAACCGTGAGAACCCGCAGATCAAGGCCCTGCTGGCCAAGGGGCAGGGTGAGCGCGCGCTGGACAAGGTATTGAACGCGGCTGCGAGCGACGCCTCCGTCTATCTGGTCGAGGCCTCCATCAGCCCCAATGGCGTGGAGATCGGCAAGGTGCGCATGGGCGTTTCCACTGCCACGGTGGAAGAGCAGTTGAAGGCGCTCGATCAGCGTTTCGCCGCCCTGATCGCCAGTGGCGGCGAACTGGTGAGCGAGAGTCTTTCCGGTGCTGCCAGCGAAAGCAGTGCCGCGCTGACCGCGCGCCTGCAATCGGCCCGCGAGGCTGCCGGGAACATGAGCGCCGGCACTCGTCAGGCGGTGGAAGCAGCGGCTGCCGAGCTGCGTTGGCGCATCGGGCTCGGGCTGGCGCTGGTCGGGCTGGGGGTGCTGCTGGTGCTGGCCGTGGTGCTGGGGCGTCGGGTGGTGGTGCGCTTGCGCCTGTTGATCGACGCGCTGAACGACCTGGCGGCCGGCGAGGGCGATCTGACGCGCCGGGTGACGCTCGACAGCCGTGATGAAGTGGGCGAGATGGCTACTGCGGTGAACCGTTTCGTTGACAAGCTGCAGCCCATAGTCCGCGAAGCTGGAGATGTGGCGCAGCGCACCGGCGTGGAAATCAAGGCGCTGTCCGAGCGCAGCCAGTCCGCCGAGGCGGCGGCTCATCGCCAGCGCAGCGAGGTGGAAGGGAGCCTGAGTGCGTTGGCCGGCATGGTGGCCGAGGCCGAGGCCGAAAGTCACGCTATGCAGGATGCCCTGCGCCAGGTAGGCGAGATCCGCCAGGCTGCCCAGGACAATGCGGCCATCGCCCGCAAGGTGGGTGGTCTGATCGAGAACCTGGAGGTGCGCGTGCAGAACGGCTCCGAGGTGATCGAGCGGCTGGCGCGCCAGAGCGAGCAGATCGAGATGGTGCTGTCGGTTATCCACGGTATCGCCGAGCAGACCAACCTGCTGGCGCTGAACGCGGCCATCGAGGCGGCGCGGGCAGGGGAAAGCGGGCGCGGCTTTGCCGTGGTCGCGGATGAGGTGCGAGCGCTGGCCAGCAAGACTCAGCAGTCCACCGGTGATATCCAGGAGCATATTGTGGCGCTGCAGACCGGGGCTCGCGAGGCCGTCGCGGCCATATCCCAGGCGCGCGAGCGCGCGGTGGAAGGGTTGGAGGCGCTGCGCGACAGCGAGCGCCTGCAGCAGAGCGTGCAGCAGGCCGTGGAGCAGGTGCATGGCGCCGTGCAGGCGGCGGCCCGTGCGGCGGAACACCAGGCCGCCGGTGCCGATGGGGTGCGCGGTCGGGTGGATGTGATCCATGCCGAGGCCAGCCTGGCGGCCGAAGCGGTGGCTGCCACGGCCAGCAGCGGGCGTGTGCTCGCCGGTCTGGCCGATCAGCTCAAGGCCAGCCTGGGGCAGTTCAAGGCATAGTGGTGGGCGGGGCGAGGGGTTGGCTGCGGCCGGCCCTTCGTGCGGCGGAGGGTCTTGAATTGCGGAACCGCAGAAAGCACAAAGCCGAGCAGAGCTCGGCTTTGTCGAAGAGTGGTGCCCAGGAGAAGACTCGAACTTCCACGGTGTTGCCACCGCTAGGACCTGAACCTAGTGCGTCTACCAATTCCGCCACCTGGGCACATTGCGATGATCGCTCATCGACTTATACGGTGTTCATCCCGAAGGAATACGGAACCGTACGATCCGTTAAATGCGAAACCGAGCTTTGCGGCTCGGTTTCTGAAAAATGGTGCCCAGGAGAAGACTCGAACTTCCACGGTGTTGCCACCGCTAGGACCTGAACCTAGTGCGTCTACCAATTCCGCCACCTGGGCACTGGATGCGATGATTGCTCATCCGCTTCCTTCACAACGTCTCAGCGACGCTGTGGGCGCGAACTATACGAGCCGACTTTTGTGTTGTAAACCCCTGAGCGCGAAAAAATTATTCTTCGAGCAAAGCTGACCGACAGTCGGAATTCGCGCTTCAATAGACAGATGACAAATCCCTCTATGGATAAAAAGGTGATCACCCCCTGATGGCCGATTGGCAGAACCTCGACCCCGAGGCCGCTCGTGAGGCGGAAAAATACGAGAACCCCATTCCCAGCCGCGAGCTGATCCTGCAGCGCCTCGATGAGCGCGGCGCTCCGGCCAGTCGGGAACAGCTGGTGGAAGAATTCGGCCTGACCACCGACGAGCAGCTGGAAGCGCTGCGTCGCCGCCTCCGCGCCATGGAGCGTGACGGCCAGCTTATCTATACCCGCCGCGGTACCTATGCACCGGTGGACAAACTTGACCTGATCTGCGGCCGCATCAGTGGCCACCGCGACGGCTTCGGCTTCCTCATTCCCGACGACGGCTCCGATGACCTCTTCCTCAGTCCCGCCCAGATGCGCCTGGTGTTCGATGGCGATCGCGCCCTGGCGCGGGTCGCGGGCCTGGATCGTCGCGGGCGTCGCGAAGGCGCCCTGGTGGAAGTCATCGAGCGTGCCCATGAAACCCTGGTCGGCCGCTTCTTCGAGGAAAGCGGCATTGCCCGGGTGGTGGCCGATAATCCGAAGATCCAGCAGGAAGTCCTGGTGCCCGCCGGCAAGCAGGGTGCGGCCAAGCATGGTCAGTTCGTCCAGGTGAAGATCGAGCAGTGGCCGAGTAATTTCCGCCTGTCTCAAGGCGAAGTGGTGGAAGTGCTGGGCGACTACATGGCGCCGGGCATGGAAATCGAGGTGGCCCTGCGTAGCTACGACATTCCTCATGAATGGCCCGCCGGCGTGGTCAAGGAGGCCGGCAAGCTCAAGCCCGAAGTGGTGGAGAAGGACAAGGAGAAGCGTGTCGACCTGCGCGACCTCCCCCTGGTCACCATCGACGGCGAGGACGCTCGCGACTTCGACGATGCGGTCTACGCCGAGGCGCGCAAGGGGGGCGGCTGGCGCCTGATCGTCGCCATCGCCGACGTCTCCCATTACGTCAAGGTTGGTTCGGCCCTGGATGAAGAGGCGGCCAATCGCGGCAACTCGGTGTACTTCCCGGAGAAGGTCGTCCCGATGCTGCCGGAGGTGCTGTCCAACGGGCTCTGCTCATTGAACCCGCTAGTGGATCGGCTCGCCATGGTCTGCGACATGACCATCTCGCGCGCCGGCAAGCTCACCGGCTACCAGTTCTACGAAGCGGTCATCCATTCCCACGCACGGCTCACCTACACCAAGGTCAGCCAGTTCCTGGAGACGCCGGAGTCCGCCGAGGCGAAGCAGTTCGCCGAGCAATTGCCGAATCTGGTCAAGCCCCTGCAGCAGCTGTACAAGCTCTACCAGGTGCTGCTGGGCGCACGTCAGGTGCGGGGTGCGATCGATTTCGAAACCCAGGAAACACGCATCGTCTTCGGCGCCGACCGCAAGATCGCCGAGATCCGGCCGACCCAGCGCAACGACGCCCACAAGCTGATCGAGGAATGCATGCTGTGCGCCAACGTGGCCACCGCGCGCTTCCTGCAGCAGCATGAGATCCCAGCGCTCTATCGCATCCACGAAGGCCCTCCGAGCGAGCGCCTGGACAAGCTGCGGCAGTTTCTCGCGGAGCTCGGCCTGTCCCTCAATCGTGGCAAGGGCGAGCCGACGCCCAGCGACTACCAGGCGCTGTTGGAGAAGATTCGCGAGCGCCCCGATTTCCACCTGATCCAGACGGTGATGCTGCGCTCCCTCAGCCAGGCGGTGTACAGCCCGGACAACGAAGGGCACTTCGGCCTCAACTATGACGCCTATACCCACTTCACCTCGCCGATCCGCCGTTACCCGGACCTGCTGGTGCACCGTGCCATCCGCAGCCTGATCCGTTCCAGGCGCGAGAGCGCGCATGTGCAGCGCGCCGGCGCCGCGAGCATGCCCAAGGCGCGTATCTACCCCTACGACGAGGCGCGCCTGTTCCAGCTCGGTGAGCAGTGTTCGATGACCGAGCGCCGCGCCGACGAGGCCACCCGCGACGTCACCAACTGGCTGAAATGCGAATACATGCGCGACCGCGTGGGCGAAACCTTCCCCGGCGTGATCTCGGCGGTGACCGGCTTCGGTATCTTCGTCGAACTGATCGACATCTATGTGGAAGGCCTGGTGCATGTCACGGCGCTGCCGGGCGACTACTACCATTTCGATCCCGTCCACCATCGCCTGTCCGGCGAGCGCAGCGGTCGCAGCTTCCGCCTGGGCGACGAGGTGGAAGTGGTGGTGGCGCGGGTCGATCTGGATGAGCGCAAGATCGACTTCGAACTGTCCGAGAACGTCATCAGCGCGCCCGTCGGCCGCAAGAAGCGCGGGGCGGAGAAGCCCATGTCGGCGAAGGCCAAGGCAGCGCCCGAGCCCAAAGTGGGCAAGGGGCGTGGCCGGGGTGCCAAGGCCGCTGCCCGTGCGGCCACCCAGGAGAAGCCCTGGCACGAGCCACAGGCCGCCGTGGCGCCGCGTCGGCAGCGCGCCGGCAAGGTCCAGGCGTTGCCGGCCGTTTCGCCGGAAATGCTCGCCCAGGCCGAGGAAATGCTCGGCAATACCGACGTGAGCAAGAGCCGCGCGATGAAGCAGGCCCTGCTCAGCGAGGCGCGCCAGGGCGCCAAGGCCAGCAAGGGTACGCGGCCGGCGCAGCAGGCCCTGGACAAGCCCGGCAAGAGTGGGGGCCAGGCCGCCGGCAAGCCGCCGAAGAAAAAAGCCAAGGCGGCCAAGGTCGCCGGCAAGCCCTCGAAACATCGTAAAGGGCCGCCGAAACCCAAGGCGCCCGGTAGCAAGGTCAAGAAATGAGCCAGCTGGAAAAGGTCTACGGCGTGCATGCCGTGGAGGCGCTGCTGCGCCATCACCCCAAACGCGTCAAGCAACTGTGGCTGGCGGAAAGCCGGCATGATCCTCGTGTTCAGGTCCTGCTCGATCTGGCCGGGCAGCACCGCATCGCGGTCGGTCACAAGGATCGCCACGAGCTGGACGAATGGGCCGAAGGCGTTCACCAGGGCGTGGTGGCCGAGGTCAGCCCCAGCCAGGTCTGGGGTGAGAACATGCTCGACGAACTGCTCGAGCGTACCCCCGGCGCGCCACTGCTGCTGGCCCTGGACGGCGTCACCGATCCGCACAACCTCGGCGCCTGCCTGCGTACCGCCGATGCCGCGGGGGTGCTGGCGGTGATCGTGCCCAAGGACAAGTCCGCCACCCTCAACGCCACGGTGCGCAAGGTGGCCTGTGGTGCGGCGGAAGTGATGCCGCTGGTGGCGGTGACCAACCTCTCGCGAACCCTGGAGAAATTGCAGAAGAAGGGCCTCTGGGTGGTCGGCACGGCTGGCGAGGCCGAGCAGGAAGTCTACGACCAGGACATGACCGGCCCCACCGTGCTGGTCATGGGAGCGGAAGGCAAGGGCATGCGCCGCCTGACCCGCGAGCACTGCGATTATCTGGTCAAGCTGCCCATGGCCGGCAGCGTCAGCAGCCTGAACGTCTCCGTGGCCACCGGGGTCTGCCTGTTCGAGGCGGTGCGCCAGCGCAGGTCGAAAGCCTGATGTAGTCGTGGCCCGGATTGCATCCGGGCCACGGTTTATCCTTCGGTGCGTCCAACTCCTGTGTTGTTCAAATAATCGTCAATCTTCCTTGCACGGCATTCTGCCCTTCTCTAGAATGTCGCCCCTTGCCGTGGGGGCAGGCTTGCGCACGTCCCCGGCCCGGCAAGCCAAAACGAGATATTCACTCCTTGCCTGACCACGATGTTGGCAGGCTACAACCCGTAAGGAGCATTTATGCGTCATTACGAAATCATCTTCCTGGTTCACCCGGACCAGAGCGAGCAGGTTGGCGGCATGGTCGAGCGCTACACCAAGCTCATCGAAGAAGACGGTGGCAAGGTTCACCGCCTGGAAGACTGGGGCCGTCGTCAGCTGGCCTACGCCATCAACAACGTTCACAAGGCTCACTACGTGATGCTGAACGTCGAGTGCAGCGGCAAGGCCCTGGCCGAGCTGGAAGACAACTTCCGCTACAACGACGCTGTCATCCGCAACCTGGTCATCCGTCGCGACGAAGCCATCACCGGCCAGTCCGAGATGCTCAAGGCCGAGGAAAACCGCAGCGAGCGCCGTGAGCGCCGTGAGCGCGTTGAGACTGACGCTGCCGCCGAAGGCGAAGACAGCGACAACGCTGACGAGTAATCCACGGATCTATTGAGGAGCCAAGTTCATGGCACGTTTCTTCCGTCGTCGTAAGTTCTGCCGTTTCACCGCTGAAGGCGTGAAAGAGATCGACTTCAAGGATCTCAACACCCTGAAGGCCTACATCTCCGAAACCGGCAAGATCGTTCCCAGCCGCATCACCGGCACCAAAGCCAAGTATCAGCGTCAGCTGGCTACCGCTATCAAGCGCGCCCGCTACCTGGCCCTGCTGCCCTACACCGACAGCCACGGCCGTTGATCTCGGTCGGTCGACCTAGGTAAGGGATAGATCGCATGCGCGCTCTGGCTGAATTCATCATGCGCGGTCGCTCGCAAGCCATCCTGGTGGTGGCGGGTGCGGCGGCCCTGCCCATGATGTTCTGGCTGAGCGCGGCCGCCGGCAGCCTGGTGCTGCTGCGGCGTGGTGTGAACGATGCACTTGGCATCATTGCCTGGGCATTGCTGCCGGCCCTTGGCTGGTGGTACTTCGGCGAGCCGCGCACCCTGATGGTGCTGCTCGGTGCGCTGGGGTTGGCCTTGGTTCTGCGTTCCAGCGTGTCCTGGACGCGGGTGCTGATGATCAGCGTGGCGTTGGGTCTGCTGTACGGCCTGGTGCTGGGCGCGGTGTTCCGCGAGCCCATAACCGCCATGGCGGTGGAGCTGCAGAAGCTCATGCCGCAGGTGATGGGCGGCGTCTATTCGCAGTTGGCGGATGACGAGCGAGCGCGTCTGGGTGCCATGGTCGCGCCGGTCCTGACCGGCCTGATCGCGGCGCTGCTGCAACTGGTCAGTGTGCTGAGCCTGATGCTTGGCCGCTACTGGCAGGCGGCTCTGTACAACCCCGGTGGCTTCGGCAGCGAGTTTCGCGCGCTGAGGCTGTCGCCGGCACTGGCTTTCGGCCTGCTCGCCGCCATGTTGCTGGGCCCGAACCTGGGTCTGGAACTGGCGATGCTGACGCCGATCTGCAGTGTGCCGCTGGCGGTTGCCGGCCTTGCCCTGGTGCATGGCCTGGCGAAGCAAAGCGGACTGGCCGGTTTCTGGCTGGTGGGGCTGTATGTGTCGCTGCTGCTGTTCATGCAACTGATCTATCCGATGCTGGTGGTTCTGGCCATCGTCGACAGTCTGATTGATTTTCGCGGTCGCAAGGCGCGCAAGAATGGCGCCGGTCCCGCGAACGGTGAAGGTTAAAAGTTAAGAGGTAAGACTCAAATGGAAGTCATCCTGCTCGAAAAAATCGCCAACCTGGGCAACCTGGGCGACAAGGTGAACGTAAAGGCCGGTTACGGCCGTAACTTCCTGCTGCCGAAAGGCAAGGCCACCGCTGCTACCGCCGAGAACGTTGCTGCGTTCGAAGCTCGCCGCGCTGAGCTGGAAAAGCAGGCTGCTGACAAGAAGGCTGCTGCCGAAACTCGCGCTGCCCAGCTGTCCGAACTGGAAGTGACCATCACTGCCAGCGCCGGCGACGAAGGCAAGCTGTTCGGCTCCATCGGCACCCACGACATCGCTGACGCCCTGACCGCCGCTGGCGTTCCGGTTGCCAAGGCCGAAGTCCGCCTGCCGAACGGCACCATTCGCCAGGTTGGCGAGTACGACGTTGCGCTGCACCTGCACACCGACGTCGAAGCTGCGGTCAAACTGATCGTGGTGGCCGGCTAAGCACGCCGTCGAGGTGAGCTTGCACTCAGGTGCCGGCTCGCTAACATCGGGCACGTCATTGCGTAAGCGGTGACGTGCCCGATGTCTTTCCAGCCCAAGAATTTTCCGCGCCCATGAACGAAATCACCGTCCCGGAACAGATCGACCTGCAAACCGCCGCCCTCAAGGTGCCGCCGCACTCCATCGAGGCCGAGCAGGCCGTCCTCGGGGGCCTGATGCTGGACAACAACGCCTGGGAGCGTGTGCTCGACCAGGTGTCCGACGGCGACTTCTATCGCCACGATCATCGGCTGATCTTCCGGGCCATCTTCAAGCTCGCCGAACGCAACATGCCGTTCGACGTGGTCACCCTGTCCGAGCAGCTGGACAAGGAGGGGCAGCTGTCCCAGGTCGGCGGCCTGGCCTACCTTGGCGAACTGGCGAAGAACACGCCCTCGGTGGCCAACATCAAGGCCTATGCGCAGATCATTCGCGAGCGCGCCACGCTGCGCCAACTGATCGGCATCAGCACTGAGATCGCCGACAGCGCCTACGCGCCTCAGGGGCGCACCGGCGAGGAGATCCTCGACGAAGCCGAGCGGCTGATCTTCCAGATCGCCGAAGCGCGTCCGAAGACCGGCGGCCCGGTGGGCATCAACGACATCCTGGTCAAGGCCATCGACCGTATCGACGAGCTGTTCAACAACGGCGACGCCATCACCGGCCTGTCCACCGGCTTCAACGACCTGGACACCCAGACCAGCGGCCTGCAGCCGGCCGACCTGATCATCGTCGCCGGCCGTCCGTCCATGGGTAAGACCACCTTCGCGATGAACCTGGTGGAAAACGCCCTGATGCGCAGCGACAAGGCGATCCTGGTGTATTCGCTGGAAATGCCTTCCGAATCCATCGTGATCCGTATGCTGGCGTCCCTCGGGCGCATCGACCAGACCAAGGTGCGTGCCGGCCGCCTGGACGACGACGACTGGCCGCGCCTGACCTCCGCGGTCAACCTGCTCAACGACCGCAAGCTGTTCATCGACGATACTGCCGGCATCTCCCCGTCGGAGATGCGCGCCCGTACCCGCCGCCTGGCGCGCGAGCACGGCGAGATCGGCCTGATCATGGTGGACTACCTGCAGCTCATGCAGATTCCCGGTTCCAGCGGCGACAGCCGGGTGAACGAGATCTCCGAGATTTCCCGCTCGCTCAAGGCCCTGGCCAAGGAATTCAACTGCCCGGTGATCGCCCTGTCCCAGCTCAACCGTTCCCTGGAACAGCGGCCCAACAAGCGTCCGGTGAACTCCGACCTGCGCGAGTCCGGGGCGATCGAGCAGGACGCCGACATCATCATGTTCGTGTACCGCGACGAGGTGTATCACCCCGAGACCGAGTACAAGGGCGTCGCCGAAATCATCATCGGCAAGCAGCGTAACGGTCCCATCGGTACCGTGCGCCTCGCCTTCCTCGGCAAGTACTCGCGTTTCGAGAACCTGGCGCCGGGCGCTTACAACTTCGAAGACGAGTGACCGGCCGCTGACTGGCTGCCGCGAGCTGCGACGGCTCGTAGGCGGATCACTGAACACGGGCGCCCAGGCGGTATGATGGGCGCCCGTTTCCGTTCATGAGCCTGTCTCAATGCGCCCGCTGATTGCCGCCGTCGACCTGTCCGCCATCCGCCACAACTACGCGCTCGCCAAGCGTTGCGCGCCCGGCCGCGAGGCGTTCGCGGTGGTCAAGGCGAATGCTTACGGCCACGGCGTCCGCGAGGTGGTGGCCAGCCTGCGGGACCTGGCCGATGGCTTTGCCGTGGCCTGCCTGGAGGAGGCCGCCGAAGTGCGCGCCCTGGACGACGAGGCGCGGGTGCTGCTGCTGGAGGGTTGCTTCGAGCCGGCCGAATACCCGCTTGCCGCCCAGCTCGGCCTCGACCTGGTGGTGCAGGGGGCGGAGCAGGCCGAGGCGTTGCTCGCCGCGCCACTCGCGCGGCCGCTGAATGTCTGGCTCAAGCTGGATTCCGGCATGCACCGCCTGGGTTTCTCGCCGGACCAGTTGCGCCACTGGCATGCTCGCCTGCGCGGCGCTGCTCAGGTGGCCGAGCTCAACCTGATCAGCCATTTCGCCTGCGCCGACCTGCGCGGCCATAGCCTGAATGACGTCCAGCTGGAAGGCTTCCTCGACCTGCTGGACCTCGACTTCGACCAGCGCAGCCTGGCCAATTCAGCGGCCATCCTGACCATGCCGGCGTCGCACATGGACTGGCTGCGCCCCGGCATCATGCTCTACGGCGCCACGCCACTCGCTGATCTCACGGCCGCGGACCTCGGCCTCAAGCCGGCCATGAGCCTCAGTGCCCAGTTGATCGCCGTGCGTGAAATCGCCGAAGGGGACAGCGTCGGTTACGGCGCGACCTGGGAGGCCGCCCGACCGTCGCGCATCGGCACCGTGAGCTGTGGCTACGCCGACGGCTACCCGCGCCACGCGCCCAGCGGCACGCCGGTGGTGGTCAACGGGCGCCGCGTGCCCTTGGTGGGTCGAGTGTCCATGGACATGCTGGCGGTGGACCTCAGCGACCTGCCGGAGGCCCGGGTCGGCGATCCGGTGGAACTCTGGGGGGCGCAGCTGCCGGTGGATGAGCTGGCGCAGGCCTGCGGCACCATCGGCTACGAGTTGCTGACCAAGGTCACCGCACGGGTGCCGCGCCGCTACCTGGCCTGAGGCGCGGGCCGTTCCCGGCGTTACGACAGTCCGCTGCGGATCTTCAGCACATCCAGCTGCAGGCTGGCTTCCCTGGACAGCTCGCCATCCTCGCCGAACACCACCATGCCCGAGCGGCCGTGGGCCTTGACCTTGTACAGGGCCTGGTCGGCGGTCTGGTAGAGCCCGGAGAAATGCCGTGCGTGCTGCGGGAACAGGGCGATCCCGATGCTGATGCTCACCGAGAGCCGTTCCGCGCCGTAGCACATGGGGGTCGCCAGTTCCTCCAGCAGGCGGTGGGCCAGGTCGCGGGCCTGGAGTTCGGCGTCCGGCCCGCAGATCAGCACGGCGAATTCGTCGCCGCCAATGCGGGCCACGGCGTCGCCGCCGCGCACGTGCTGGCGCAGGCGCCGGCCGATGGTGCGCAGCATCTCGTCGCCGGCATCGTGGCCGAAGCGGTCGTTGATCGGCTTGAAGTGGTCGAGGTCGATCAGCATCAGCGCCAGGGGTTCTTCGTGGCGTTTGGCATTGGCCAGGGCCGATTCGGTTCGCTCGATCAGGTAGCGGCGGTTCGGCAGCTCGGTCAGCGCGTCATGGAAGGCGGCATGTTCCAGCGCCCGTTCGCGCTCACTGAGGCGCTGGTTGGCGGCCGCCAGCTCGGCGGTCCGGGTGGTGACCGCCGCCTGCAGCTCGTCGGCGCTGGCCTGCATCTGCGCCAGGCGCGCGGCCTTTTCCCGATCCGCCTGCTCCAGGGCCGCCGCTCTCTCCTGCTTGAGCATCTGGATGCGGTAGGCGAGCGCGAAGGAGAACAGGATCGACTCGGCGGCGATGGCGATGGGGAACATGTAGGCGGTGAAGTTGATCGGCTGGATCAGGCCGGCGGCGCGCATCACCAGCACCGCGGTGCTGATCAGTACCGCGCCGTAGCCGATCAGGTAGAAGCGCGCCGGGATGAAACCCTGGCGCCAGCGTACCACCGCGATGATGAGGGCGGTGGGCACGGTCACGATGGGGGTGACGGCGATCAGCATGGCGCCTTCGGCGCGGTAGCCGAAGGCGTTGATCAGGATGGCGAGGGCGTAGAGCACGCAGGCCATGTTGAACAGGCGGTCGGCCCAGCGCAGGCCGCGGCGGGTGTAGAGCAGTTCCTGGGTGAAGCGCATCACGAAGATGCCCCAGAGCGAGGGCAGGGTGATGCGGTCCAGCCAGACGGGCACCGGTGCCTCGGGCCAGAAGTACTGGAAGCCGTGCCCGGTCATGCTGAGGATGAAGATCAGCGCCGATGCGGTGGCCAGCACGTACCAGAGGTAGGCCTTGTCGCGCAGCGCCGCGAGGATGAACAGGTTGTAGAGGAACAGCGCCAGGATCACCCCGTAGATCAGGCCGAAGCCGAGGTTCTCGGTGGACTTCAGCTCTTTCAGGTCATCCAGCTGCCAGACCTTCAGTGGGAAGGAGTTGCCGGCCGGGTCATAGCTGCGCACGTACAGGGTCAGCGGCTGCGCGTCGATTTCCGGCAGCTTGAACAGCATGCGGCGATAGGAATAGTCGCGGGTCTCGGCAAAGGGCAGGGCCTCGCTGGATTCCCGCCGGGTCCAGCCGCCCCGGCCATCCGGCAGGAACAGGCTGACGCGGTGGACGGTGATGCCGGAATTCTCCAGCCACCACTGCGACGGCGCGTCGGCGCCGCGGCGGAGCTGCACCCGCACCCACCAGACGCTGCGGCTCTGACCGACGGTGGCGCGGCCGTTGGCCGGGGTAAAGCGCTGCTGTACCTCCGGAGTGGCCAGGTCCTGGATATCCAGCGTGCCGTCCGGGTCTTCCAGCAGGTCGATCGCCCCGTTGAGCGTCGCGCCACTGCTCTGCGGCGTCAGCTGGAAGGCCGCCTGGACCGGCACGCTCAGGCCCAGCCAGCAAAGGAGCAGGAAGAGGGTCAGGATCGGGCGTCGCACCGCACATGCTCCTTGTAAGTGATCTACGACTACGGCCTGGCGGTTCTTGAGGTGGGCAGAAGTATAGCGACCAGGAAAATCGGTGATCACTTTGTACGCCATTTCCTACAACCTTGCATGCGTCGCGAAGAAACCCAGCGTCAGCGTCGGATTTGCTCAAAATTTGTGCTATATTCCGCGCCCCCGTGAAAGCCCGCTGGTCAAAAAATATGCAAGCCGCGAAGCCGCTGTTCGACTATCCGAAGTACTGGGCCGAGTGTTTCGGTCCCGCGCCCTTCCTGCCGATGAGCCGGGAAGAGATGGATCAGCTCGGCTGGGATTCCTGCGACATCATCATCGTGACCGGCGACGCCTACGTCGACCATCCGTCCTTCGGCATGGCCATCATCGGCCGCCTGCTGGAAGCCCAGGGCTTCCGCGTGGGGATCATCGCCCAGCCGGACTGGCGTTCGAAGGACGACTTCATGAAGCTCGGCGAGCCGAATCTGTTCTTCGGCGTGGCGGCGGGCAACATGGACTCCATGATCAACCGCTACACCGCGGACAAGAAGATCCGCTCCGACGACGCCTACACCCCCGGCGGCGTCGCCGGCAAGCGCCCGGACCGCGCCAGCCTGGTCTACAGCCAGCGCTGCAAGGAGGCCTACACCCACGTGCCAGTGGTCCTCGGCGGCATCGAGGCATCCCTGCGCCGCATCGCTCACTACGATTACTGGCAGGACAAGGTCCGTCGCTCCATCCTGATGGACGCCACCGCCGACATCCTCCTGTACGGCAATGCCGAGCGCGCGGTGGTGGAAATCGCCCAGCGCCTGTCCTGGGGCGAGAGCATCGACAGCATCACCGATGTGCGCGGCACTGCTTTCATTCGCCGCGATACCCCAGCGGACTGGTTCGAGATCGACTCCACCCGCATCGACCGTCCAGGCAAGATCGACAAGATCATCAACCCCTACGTCAATACCCAGGACACGGCCGCCTGCGCCATCGAGCAGGAGAAAGGCCCGGTCGACGATCCGCAAGAGGCCAAGGTGGTGCAGCTGCTGCCCAACCCGCGCCTGACCCGCGACAAGACCGTGATCCGCCTGCCGTCCTTCGAAAAGGTGCGCAACGACCCGGTGCTCTACGCCCATGCCAACCGCGTACTGCACCTGGAAACCAACCCCGGCAACGCGCGCGCCCTGGTGCAGCGCCATGGCGATGTGGACGTCTGGTTCAACGCACCGCCCATCCCCATGAGCACTGAGGAGATGGACTACGTCTTCGGTATGCCTTATGCCCGCGTTCCGCACCCGGCCTATGGCAAGGAAAAGATCCCGGCCTACGAGATGATCCGCTTCTCGGTGAACATCATGCGCGGCTGCTTCGGCGGCTGTACCTTCTGCTCCATCACCGAGCACGAAGGCCGCATCATCCAGAACCGCTCGGAAGAGTCGATCATCCGCGAGATCGAGGAAATCCGTGACAAGGTGCCCGGCTTCACCGGCGTCATCTCCGACCTCGGCGGCCCCACCGCCAACATGTACCGGATCGCCTGCAAGAGCCCGGAGATCGAGAAGCACTGCCGCAAGCCGTCCTGCGTCTGGCCGGGCATCTGCGAGAACCTCAACACCGACCACTCGGCGCTGATCCAGCTCTACCGCCGTGCCCGCGACCTGCCGGGGGTGAAGAAGATCCTCATCGCTTCCGGCCTGCGCTACGACCTGGCCGTGGAGTCCCCCGAGTACGTCAAGGAACTGGTGACCCACCACGTCGGCGGCTACCTGAAGATCGCACCGGAGCACACCGAGGATGGCCCGCTGTCGAAAATGATGAAGCCGGGCATCGGCACCTACGATCGCTTCAAGCAGATGTTCGAGAAGTTCTCGAAGGAAGCGGGCAAGGAGCAGTACCTGATCCCGTACTTCATCGCCGCGCACCCCGGCACCACGGACGAGGACATGATGAACCTCGCCCTCTGGCTCAAGCGCAACGGCTTCCGCGCCGACCAGGTGCAGGCGTTCTATCCCTCGCCCATGGCCAGCGCCACGGCCATGTACCACTCGGGCAAGAACCCCCTGCGCAAGGTCACCTACAAGAGCGAAGGGGTGAAAATCGTCAAGAGCGAGGAGCAGCGCCGCCTGCACAAGGCCTTCCTGCGCTACCACGATCCGAAGAACTGGCCGATGCTGCGCGAAGCCCTGGAGCGCATGGGTCGGGGCGACCTGATCGGCAACGGCAAGCACCAACTGATCCCCACCCACCAGCCGGCCACGGACGAGTACCACAGCGCCCGCCGCAAGAACTCCACCCCGGCCGGCAGCAACAAGGTTGGCAAGGTGCTCACGCAACACACCGGCCTGCCGCCGCGCGCCAGCGACGGCAGCAAGCCCTGGGACAAGCGCGAGCAGGCCAAGGCCGCGGCGTTCGCCCGCAAGCAGGCGGACAACAAGGCCTCCGCCCCCGGCAAGGGTGGTGGCAAGAAGAAACCGGCCAAACGGCCGGTGGCGCCGCGCTGATCGAGACGCCAGCCTTCGGGCTGGCGTTTTCGTTGGCGCTGTCGGGGCTGCGTGATTCTGGAGCGTCCCGAGCCTGGTTGATGGCCGAGTTCTGCCACACGTTTCTGTTTCGCCCACCCGTGCCAGAGGCGTGCATTCCGTGCTGCAACAGCTCGCAGACTCGGCCATCTCGTCCCAGGCGTAGGGGCGGAAGGTGGTTTGTCGGAAATTTCCGACAGCAAGGATAATTGGCACTATAGTGCCAATTATCACGAGAGCCCGTCGGTGCCTGCCATGCGCTTCCCCTCCTTCGCCGCCCTGGCGGTCCTGCTCGCCGGATGTGGCGACGCCAGCCCGCCGCCCGTCACCCATGCCGATTTCCAGAAGGACTTGCAGGCGCGCCTGATCAGGGCCAGGCCCGGCACCGTCATCGAAATTCCCGCCGGCACCTGGCAACTGGACCGTGGCCTCAGCCTCAAGGTCAGCGGCGTGACCCTCAAGGGCGCCGGCATGGACAGGACCATTCTCAGCTTCAAGGGGCAGAAGGCCGGCGCCGAAGGGCTGCTGGTGGACGCCTCGGATTTCACCATCGAAGACCTGGCGCTGGAGGACAGCAAGGGTGACGCCCTCAAGGTGGTGGGCGGCCGCAACATCGTCATCCGCAATGTGCGCACCGAATGGACCAATGGCCCGGCCACCGAGAACGGCGCCTACGGCATTTACCCGGTGCAGACCGAAAACACCCTGATCGAAGGCGTGGTGGCCATTGGCGCCTCCGACGCCGGCATCTACGTCGGCCAGTCACGCAACGTGGTGGTACGCAACAGCCGCGCCGAACGCAACGTCGCCGGCATCGAGATCGAGAACACCATAGGCGCCGACGTCTACGACAACCTGGCCACCGGCAATACCGGCGGCATCCTGGTGTTCAACATGCCCAACCTGCAGCAACCGGGACATGGCACGCGCATTTATCGCAACAGGATCGAAGCCAACAACCACGACAACTTCGGCCACAAGGGCACGCCGGTGGCGAGCGTGCCGGCCGGCTCCGGCGTGGTGATCAATTCCAACGACGATGTTGAAATCTTCGACAACGACATCGGTCACCATCGCACGGCCAACGTTATCGTCAGCAGCTACTTCAGCACCGGTTACAGCGACCTCTCCACCACCGAGGACTTCGACCCCTATCCCGAACGCATCGCCATCCACGGCAATCGTTTCGGTCCGGGCGGCGACAGCCCCGACCACCTCGAACTGAAGGCCCTGAAAGTCGCCAGGTTCGGCCTGGGTGGCCGCCTGCCGGACATTCTCTGGGACGGCTACGTGAACCCCGCGAATCTGGTGGACGGCAAGCTGCCGGCGGAACTCGGCATCTGTGTCGACAATGGCACGGCGACCCTGGTCAACGTCGATGGGCCCAACAACTTCAAGAACATCAGCACCGATATGGCCGCCCATCGCTGCACCCTGCCGCCGCTGCCCGAAGTGGTGCTGGCGCACGTGGGGGAGGGCGCATGAGGCACGTCCTCTGCCTGGCGCTGCTGCTGCTGGCCGGCTGCGAGCGCCAGGCCGGGCCGCTGTACCTGCCCGAAAGCGAGGACTACCCGGACACGCTCAGCGGCTGGGGCATGTTGCAGCGCACCGGCGGCCACCTGCGGCCGGTCGCCGAGGCCCTGACCTATGACCTCAATACGCCGCTGTTCAGCGACTACGCGCACAAGCTGCGCACCGTCTGGCTGCCGCCGGACCAGGCCGCCCGTTACGGCGAGGAGCGCTTCGAGTTCCCTGTGGGCAGCGTGCTCACCAAGACCTTTTACTACCCACGGGACAACCAGGGGCGCCTGCAGAAGAGCGCCCAGGACGACCGCGGCCCGGCCGCTGGCCTGGACCTGGCCCGCACCCGGCTGGTGGAAACCCGCGTGCTGGTGCGCCAGCGGGACGGCTGGGTGGCGCTGCCTTATGTGTGGGACGAGGCGCAGCAGGAGGCGACCCTGGAATGGGCCGGCGCCGGTGTGGCACTGGAACTGCACGACGCGGGGGGAGAAACCCAGGTGGTGGATTACCAGGTGCCGGACGCCAACCAGTGCGCCGGCTGCCACGAGGAGCGCCACGGCGAGGGCGTGCAGCCCCTGGGCCCCAAGGCGCGCCACCTGAACCGTGAGCTGCGCTATGCCGGGGCTGTGGAAAACCAGCTGCAGCACTGGCAGCGCCAGGGTTTGCTCAAGGGATTGCCGGCGCCCGAGGGCATCCCGCGCAACACCCTGGCCAGCGCGCCGCGCAACGGCGAGAGCCTGGAGCGGCAAGCGCGCAGCTACCTGGACATCAACTGCGGCCATTGCCACAACCCCAAGGGGCCGGCGCGTACGTCCGGCCTCTACCTTGACCCGGCCACACCGCTGGGCATCCCCTACGGCCTGTGCAAACAGCCGGTGGCCGCGGGCAAGGGCTCCGGCGACCGCCTGGTAGACATCCATCCCGGACAGCCGGAGGCCTCGGTCCTGATCTATCGCGTGGAAAGCACCGACCCGAGCGTGATGATGCCCGAGCTGGGGCGTTCCACCGTCCATCGCGAAGGCGTCGAGCTGCTGAGCCGCTGGATCGCCCGTTTGCCGGGAGACTGTTGAGCGGGTTCTGCTCGTGTGGGAGCGGGGCGAATGAATTGGCTATGTTCGCGTTAGCTGTTGTGGTTTCAGACGGAGGGCTCTAGCACGGCTCGTTCAGGCCTCCGCGCCGGCCTGACACAGCCCTCATCCGAACGCGGCCCGCCCCGCCCCTCTCCCAGAGGTAGAGGGGTGACTCGAGCTGGCGAGGCACAAACAGTCCTGAAGCCCACAATGGTCTGACACCGAGCAGAGAAAGGTGGGGCAGCGACCCCGCCCCTTCAGGAGGCCGAGCGGAATCGTTGCAGAGGGGGACGAGCGGCATGGATGCCGCGAGAGGCGTGCGGGGCCATGGATGGCCCCTCACGCCGTGCCCCCGGCGCAAGGATGGAGGGAGGGCACCCGGCGCAGCCGGGCCGGATGCAGGGGCAAGCCCTTTGGTTCCTTTCGGCGACTGAGAAAGGGACTCGTCCGGGGGGACGAAACCGGAAATCTCAGCGGAACTCGGAAATCAGCGAGGCGCCAGAGCTGCTAGCAACACTTGACGCAGACAGAGCCAATGAATGCGCCCTCGGGAAAAGCCCGCAAGACGTCCGCGGCGCACGGCTTATACCCAATCCCCACTGACCACTCCGTCGCGAATTCCTTTCTTCTTCATCTTCCGCCGCTAGGCTGAAAGTTCACCGGCAGAACCGGCCCACGATCCATTTTTGTGCGGCGGGTTCATGCGGGTGCACAGGCGGCCCATTTCCGGTGCTCGGAGGGGCTGAAATCGGCGGTTCCGGGGCTGGCACAAGTCTTGCGCGCTTCCCGGCATCGCCCAGGCTCGCAGGAGGCACGCCGTGTCGATCCATGTCGCACTGCATCATGTCACCCACTATCGCTACGATCGTGAGGTCAACCTCGGTCCGCAGGTCATCCGCCTGCGGCCGGCGCCCCACAGCCGCACGCGCATCCTCGGCTACTCGCTGAAGGTGGCGCCGGGCAAGCACTTCATCAACTGGCAGCAGGACCCCCAGGGCAACTACCTGGCACGCCTGGTATTCCCGGAGAAGACCCGGGAAATGAAGGTGGAGGTGGACCTGGTCGCCGAGATGGCGGTGTTCAACCCCTTCGACTTCTTTCTCGAGCCCTACGCCGAGCAGTTTCCCTTCAGCTACACCACCGACGACCAGCGCGAGCTGGCCCCCTACCTGAGCCGCCTGCCGGCCACGCCGCTGTTCGCCGACTACCTGGCGCGCATCGACCTCAGCCCCAAGCGCACAGTGGATTTCCTGGTGGCGCTGAACCAGCAACTGTCGCGGGACATCCGCTACCTGATCCGCATGGAGCCTGGGGTGCAGTCCCCGGAAGAGAGCCTGGAGCTGGCATCCGGTTCCTGCCGCGACTCCGCCTGGCTGCTGGTGCAGTTGGTGCGTCACCTGGGCCTGGCGGCGCGCTTCGTCTCCGGCTACCTGATCCAGCTCACCGCTGACCAGAAATCCCTCGATGGCCCCAGCGGCACCGAGGTGGACTTCACCGACCTGCATGCCTGGTGCGAGGTCTACCTGCCGGGCGCCGGCTGGGTCGGCCTGGACCCGACCTCCGGGCTGTTCGCCGGCGAGGGCCATCTTCCACTGGCCTGCAGCCCGGAGCCCTCGTCGGCGGCACCCATCAGCGGGGCGCTGGACGAATGCGAGTGCGAGTTCGGCCACGAGATGCGCGTCGAGCGCGTCTGGGAAGCGCCCCGCGTGACCAAGCCCTACAGCGAGGAACAGTGGCAGGCGATCCGTGAACTGGGCGCGCGCATCGACGCCGATCTCGTGGCCGGCGACGTGCGCCTGACCATGGGCGGCGAACCCACCTTCATCGCCATCGACTACCCCGACGACCCGGAGTGGAACACCACCGCCCTCGGGCCGAACAAGCGCCTGCTCGCCGCCGACCTGTTCCATCGCCTACGCCGGCACTACGCCCCCCAGGGCCTGGTGCATTTCGGCCAGGGCAAGTGGTACCCCGGCGAGCAACTGCCGCGCTGGTCGCTCAACTGCTACTGGCGGCGCGACGGCGAGCCCCTCTGGCAGGACCCACGGCTCTACGCTGACGAAACCCGTGGGTACGGTGCCGACGTCCGCCTGGCCGCGCGCTTCCTCGGTCGCGTGGCCAGCCGCCTGGGGGTCTCGGGCGAACACCAGTTCCCGGCCTTCGAGGACTGGTTCTACTACCTCTGGCGCGAGCGCAAGCTGCCCGCCAACGTCACCCCGGAAGACGCCCGCCTGGCCGACCCGCTGGAGCGTGAGCGCTTGCGTCGCGTGTTCGAGCGCGGTCTGGGCGAGGTGGTGGGTCAGGTGCTGCCCCTGGCGCGCAGTGCGGCGGGGGATGCCTGGGAAAGTGGCCGCTGGTTCCTGCGCGACGAGCACTGCCGGCTGATACCCGGTGATTCGCCACTGGGCTATCGCCTGCCGCTGGATTCCCAGCCCTGGGTCAGCGAGGCCGACTACCCCTATGTCAATCCGGCCGATCCCAGCCAGGGCTTCCCGCCGCTGCGGCGGGCTGCGTTGATCCGCCAGCAACTGCGCGATGGCGCGCCCGGCGAGCGTTACGCCGAGCGCGAACCGGGCCTGCACGAGTCCGCCGCCGGCATCACCCGCACCGCCCTCTGCGCCGAGCCGCGCGAGGGCCGGCTGTACCTCTTCATGCCGCCACTCTCCGAGCTGGAGGCGTACCTGGAACTGGTGGCCGCCATCGAAGCCACCGCCGGCGAGCTGGATTGCCCGGTGCTGCTGGAAGGCTACGAGCCGCCCAGCGACCCGCGCCTGGTAAATTTCCGCGTCACGCCCGATCCGGGGGTGATCGAGGTGAACATCCACCCTTCGGCCAACTGGGACGAACTGGTGGAGCGCACCGAATTCCTCTACGAGGCGGCGCGGCGGAGCCGACTGTCCAGCGAAAAGTTCATGGTGGATGGCCGCCATGTCGGCACCGGCGGCGGCAATCACTTCGTCCTCGGCGGCGCCACGCCGGCGGACTCGCCGTTCCTGCGCCGGCCCGACCTGCTGCGCAGCCTGATCAGCTACTGGCACAACCACCCGTCGCTGTCCTACCTGTTCTCCGGCCTGTTCATCGGCCCCACTTCCCAGGCGCCGCGGGTGGACGAGGCGCGCAACGACGCGCTCTACGAACTGGAGGTCGCCTTTGCCCAGATGCCCGAGCCCGGCACCGACTGCCCGCCCTGGCTGGTGGACCGGCTGCTGCGCAACCTGCTGGTGGATGTCACCGGCAACACCCACCGCGCGGAGTTCTGCATCGACAAGCTCTACTCGCCGGACAGCAGCAGCGGCCGCCTCGGCCTGCTGGAGCTGCGTGCCTTCGAGATGCCGCCCCATGCGCGCATGAGCCTGGCCCAGCAACTGCTGCTGCGCGGGATGGTGGCGCGCTTCTGGAACGAGCCTTACCAGCCGCCCAAGCTGGTGCGCTGGGGCACGGCGTTGCATGACCGTTTCCTGCTGCCGCACTTCGTCCAGCAGGACTTCGAGGACGTGGTCCATGAATTCAACGCTGCCGGCTACCCGCTGCGCAGCGAGTGGTTCGCGCCGCACTTCGAATTCCGCTTCCCCAAGTACGGCGACTACCAGGTCAAGGGCATCGACCTGGAGCTGCGCCAGGCCCTGGAACCCTGGCACGTGCTGGGGGAGGAGGGCGGCAACGGCGGCAACGTGCGTTACGTCGACTCCTCCCTGGAGCGGGTGCAGGTGAAGGTCAACGGCATGGCGCCGGACCGCTACGTGCTCACCTGCAATGGCCAGCCGGTGCCGTTGCGGCCCACCGGACGGGGCGGTGAGTTCGTCGCCGGGGTGCGCTACCGCGCCTGGCAGCCGGCCTCCTGCCTGCAACCCACCATTGGCGTGCAGGCGCCGCTGGTGTTCGACCTGGTGGATACCTGGATGCAGCGCTCGCTGGGGGGTTGCCAGTATCATGTCGCCCACCCCGGCGGACGTAGCTACGACAGCTTCCCGGTGAACGCCTACGAGGCCGAGAGCCGCCGCCTGGCGCGCTTCTTCCGCCATGGGCACACGCCGGGCAAGCAGCAGGTCGGCGCTCCGCGGGTCGACGATGAATTGCCCATGACCCTGGACCTGCGCCGCCGTTAGGCGGCGCACGGCGCGTCCCGGTCGCCTTTGCGGCTCCCTGTGGCCCCGCGGTCCGCTACAGTTTCCCTGCTGCCCATCTGCCGAGTTCCTCGATGTCCGAGCTGCTAGCCCATTACCCCCTGACCGCCACGGCCTACCACGAACTGATGGATGCTGACGGCCAGGTACGGCCGCATTGGCAACGCCTGTTCCAGCAACTGGAGCGCAGCAACCCGGCGCAGATGCGCCAGCGCCAGGAGCTGCTGGTGCGGCAGATCCAGGAAAATGGTGTCACCTACAACGTCTATGCCGACCCCAAGGGCACCGACCGCCCTTGGGAGCTGGACCTGTTGCCCAACCTGCTATCGGCCGAGGAGTGGCAACCCATCGCCGCCGGCGTGGCCCAGCGAGCGCGCTTGCTCAACGCGGTGCTCGCCGACCTCTATGGCGAGCAGCACCTGCTGGCCGAAGGGCTGTTGCCCAGCGAACTGGTCTACGGCCATCCGAACTTTCTCTGGCCCTGCCAGGGCCTGCGCCCGGCCGGCGGCATCTTCCTGCACAGCTACGCGGCGGACCTGGCCCGCGATGCCGACGGCCGCTGGCATGTGCTGGCCGACCGCACCCAGGCGCCGTCCGGCGCCGGCTATACCCTGGAAAACCGGCAGATCGTCTCCCGCGCCCTGCCGGAGCTCTACCGCGACCTGCGGGTGCAGTACCTGGCCGGCTATTTCCGCACCCTGCAGGAAACCCTGATCCGCCAGGCCCCCAGCGATGGCGAGACGCCGCTGGTGGTGCTGCTGACGCCGGGGCGCTTCAACGAAACCTATTTCGAGCACCTCTACCTGGCCCGCCAGCTCGGCTTCCCGCTGGTGGAAGGTCACGACCTGACGGTGCGCGACGCCACCCTCTACCTCAAGACCCTGGGCGGATTGAAGCGCGTCCACGCCGTGCTGCGCCGCCTCGACGACGACTACTGCGACCCCCTGGAGCTGCGCACCGACTCGGCCCTGGGCGTGCCCGGCCTGCTGGATGCTGTGCGTCGGGGCCGGGTGCTGGTGGCCAACGCCCTGGGCAGCGGCGTGCTGGAGTCGCCGGGCCTGCTCGGTTTCCTGCCACGGGTCAGCCAGCGCCTGCTGGGCGAGGAACTGCTGCTGCCCACCGTCGGCACCTGGTGGTGTGGCACCGGGCAGGGGGTGGGCAAGTCCCTGGAAGAGCTGGCCGGGCTGGTGATCAAACCGGCCTTTCCCAGCCAGAGCTTCGAACCGCTGTTCGGCCATGCCCTGGAAGATGGCGCGCTGCTGGCCCTGCGCAAACGCCTGCAGGCTCATCCCCATGCCTATGTCGCCCAGCGCATGGCGCAGCTGTCCCAGGCGCCGGTGTGGCAGGACGGCGCGGACGGCGGCGAACTGCATTCGCGGGCCATCGGCATGCGCGTGTTCGCCGTGGCTGGCAGCGACGGGCGCTACTGGGTGATGCCCGGCGGACTGACGCGGGTCGCTTCGGCGGCGGATGCCGAAGTGGTGTCCATGCAGCGCGGCGGGGCGAGCAAGGACACCTGGGTGCTGGCCGACCGCCCGGTGGTGGGCGAGCCGCTGCGCCCGCGCACCCTCGGCGCGCGCGACCTGATCCGCCAGGACCCCTACCTGCCATCGCGGGTGGTGGAGAACCTCTACTGGTTCGGCCGTTACGGCGAGCGTTGCGATGACGGCGCCCGCCTGTTGCGGGTGGTGCTGTCGCGCTACGTGGATGCCGACGGCGACGAGCCGGCGCTGCAATCGGCGCTGCAGCTGGCCCAGGCCGTCGGCCTGGTGCCGCGCGGCAGCGAGCCGCTGGAACAGCGCCTGCTGGCGGCGCTGCTGGACGACGAGTGGCCCAGCAGCGTCAGCGCCAACCTGCGCCGTCTGCACTGGACGGCGGCCCAGGTGCGCGGGCGCCTGTCGCAGGAAAACTGGCACGCGGTACAGGAACTGCACCGCGAGGCGCAGGCCCTGGACCCGAAGCGCACCGATCTGGGCGAGGCCCTGGAATTCCTCAGCCGCCTGCTGATGTCCCTGGCCGCGCTGTCTGGCTTCGCCCTGGACGACATGACCCGCGACGACGGCTGGCGCTTCCTGATGATCGGCCGGCGCATCGAACGGGTGCAGTTCTACGCCGATGCCATCGCCGGCTTCCTCGAAGGCGATGCCGCCTGGGACTCGATTGGCCTGGAGTGGCTGCTGGAGCTGGGCAACAGCACCATCACCTACCGGTCGCGCTACCTGGCGTCGCCGCAACTGATCCCGGTGCTCGACCTGCTCCTGCTGCACGACCAGAACCCCCATGCCCTGCGCTTCCAGTTGCAGGCCCTGGAGCGTTCCCTCGGCCACCTGCAACAGGAATTCGGCGCGCCCCAGGAGCTGGCCCTGAGCGGGCTGATCGGGCGCCTGCTGGCCTTCGACCTGGCCACCCTGGAAGACCCGCTGTTCGGCGCCGAAAGCCTGGCCGAGGTCCTGGCCGGGCTGGCCGGACTGCTGCGGGAAATCGCACAGAACGTCGGACAAGTCTCCGACCGCCTCGGATTGCGCTATTTTGCCCACGTCGACGACGTCAGCCAGCAAACGGTATCCACCTGATGCGCGCGCAAGCCCACTCCATCGCTCCCGTGCAGGGCGCCCGCTACCAGGTGCTCCACGACACCCACTACCGCTATTCGGCGCCGGTGTCGCTGTCCCAGCAACTGGTGCACTTGTGGCCGCGCGACTGCCCCTGGCAGTTGTGCAGCGGCCGGCAACTGTTGATCGACCCCGAGCCCACCCAGCGCCAGGACCTCCTGGACGTGTTCGGCAACCCATTGACGCGCCTGGCCTTCGAGCGCCCCCACGATGAGCTGCAGGTGAATGCCCGCCTGCAGGTCGAGGTGCTGCCCCACGTCCCGCCGGACCTGGCCGCATCGCCGGCCTGGGAGCAGGTGCCGGCCAGCCTGGCCTACACCGGCCGGGCCCTGACGCCCCTCGAACTGGAAGCCTGCCGCTACCGGGTGGAGTCGCCCTATGTACGGATCAAGCGCCAGTTCGCCGAATTCGCCAGCGCCTGCTTCCCCGCCGGCCGGCCGCTGCTGCAGGGCACGGCGGCGCTGATGGAGAAAATCTTCAGCGAATTCGCCTTCGACGCCGAGGCTACCCAGGTGGCGACGCCCCTTACCGAAGTGTTGGAGCGGCGCCGCGGCGTCTGTCAGGACTTCGCCCACCTCATGCTTGCCTGCCTGCGTTCGCGCGGGCTGGCGGCGCGCTACGTCAGCGGCTACCTGCTGACCCAGCCCCCCCCCGGACAACCGCGCCTGGTCGGCGCCGACGCCTCCCACGCCTGGGTCTCGGTGTATTGCCCGCAGAACGGCTGGGTGGACTTCGATCCCACCAACAACATCCTGCCCAACCTGGAGCACATCACCCTGGCCTGGGGGCGGGATTTCTCGGATGTCTCGCCCCTGCGCGGGGTCATCCTCGGCGGCGGCAGCCACGACCCCGACGTGCGGGTCACCGTCATGCCGCTCTGGGAACTCGCCATCTGATGCTCTTGTAGGTGCAGATCGAAGCGAAGCCCAACGTGGTGTGCCGTCTCAGGCTCGAATCGTTGGGTTTCGTACCTCTACCCATCCTACGGAACCGTGCCGGACAGGCACTTCGCGGGGACCGTGCTAGCTTTTTCCGGGCCACTTCTCTCCTGCAGGTGCTTCGCCATGGATGAAACAACCATCGTCAATGTGGGGACCGAGAAGGTCAGCGCGTTCATGACGACCGTCATGCAGTACGCCACCACCTTCGGCATCAAGATTCTCGCGGCCATTGCCTTCTGGGTCGTCGGCCGCTGGCTGATCGGCTTCGCCGTCGGGCTGGTGCAGCGATCCCTGGAGCGGCAGAAGGTCGACCCGACCGTGCTGCGCTACGTCGGCTCCTTCATCACCGTGACCCTGAACGTCCTCCTGGTGGTGGGCATCCTCGGCTACTTCGGCATCCAGACCACCAGCCTGGCGGCGGTGATCGCGGCGGTCGGCCTGGCCATCGGCATGGCCTGGTCGGGGTTGCTGGCGAACCTGGCGGCCGGCGGTTTCATCATTGTCCTGCGGCCGTTCAAGGTGGGCGACTTCATCAGCGCCGGCGGCGTGACCGGCACGGTGAGGGAGATCGGCCTGTTCGCCACCGCCATCAACACCCCGGACAACGTGATGACCCTGGTGGGCAACAACAAGATCTTCAGCGACACCATCCAGAACTTCAGCCACAACGAGTTCCGTCGCGTGGAGCTGAAGGCCCAGCTGTCCGGCGCCGCCGACTGGCAGGCCGCCGCGGCCCTGCTCAAGGAGCGCATCACCGCCATCCCCAACGTCCTCGCCACCCCGCCGGTGGACGTGGAAATCCTCGAGTTCAACCTGGTGGGACCGGTGCTGGCGGTGCGCCCCTATTGCCACAACGACCACTACTGGCAGGTGTATTTCGACACCAACCGGGTGATCAAGGAGGCGCTGGGCACCGACTTCCCGGCGCCGATGCCGGCCCAGACCATCATCGTGCAGCAGCCGGCCCCGTAGGTTGGGCACAATCGGCTCCCTCTCCCTCCGGGAGAGGGTTGGGGTGAGGGGGGCCGGCATCTGCACGGTATTCGAGGGGCCGCTCTGCGAGCTGCTTCGCGAATGAATTCGCTCCTACAACCCCCTCTTCCTTCAGGGTACGGCCGTCAGGCCAGACGCAGATGCAGGATCGGGAACGGCTTGCCCAGGCCATCCACTTCCGAGCGGTCGTACTGGCCGAACCCCAGGTGCAGGTAGAAACCCACCGCCTGAGTGTTCTGCTCGTTGACGTCCACCTGGCTCGCACCCTCGGCCAGGGCGTGCTCCATCAATGCGCGGCCGATGCCCCGGCCATGACGGGCGGGGTCGACGAAGAGCATCTCCACCTTGTCCTCGACGCGTCCGACGAAGCCGGCGATGCGGCCTTCGCCGTCCCGCAGGCAGGCCAGGCGCACCGAATCCAGGTAGGCATCGCGTACCAGGGGACGGAAGAACTGGATGTCGTCCTCGGAAAGGAAATGGTGGGTGGCGCGCACGGCGCTTTCCCAGACCTCCACCAGGCGCTGGCGGTCGGTGGGAGAGAGGGTAGTCAGGTGTTCAATCGGGGTGGTCATTCCATTCACCAGTGATGCTTGGCCCTGTTCCAGCGGTAGAGCAGCCGGGCGAAGGCCTTGTAGGCCAGTTGCGCCAGGCCGTGGACCAGCGGCAGGGAAAACAGCCGGGCCTTCCAGTGCTCTTCCGGCGAATGCCGCCAGAGGACGATGAAGGCATCCAGCCCCATGCGCTTGATGCTCTGTTCGTCCATCAGGTGCAGGCGCTCGCGGACGTACTCCAGGCTCTCGCCGATCTCCGCCACCGCACCATTGTCCAGGTGGATGTCGGTCCACTCCACCTGGCAGGCGGTGGTCTTGCCTTTCTGGCCTTCGATCCCGGCTTTGCACACCGGGCAGGCGCTGTTGTAGTAGACCTTGATCCGCTCACGGCCCGCCATGGAGCATCCTCCCTGGACTGTTTCTGTTTCCAGACAGTCTAGCGAGAGCGATCAGTGCGGCTTGCGGTCGACCCACTTGGGCGCGCTGGAGGGGCGCCAGGCTTCCAGGCGGTCCAGCAGGGTTTCCGGGTGGCCGCCGACCTGCAGCATGCCGCGGTGCTGGTCGCGGACGAAGCGCTCTTCCACCAGGTGGTCGAGAAAGTCGGTGAGCTTGTCGTAGAAGCTGTTCACCTCCAGCAGGCCCAGTGGCTTGCTGTGGTAGCCCAGCTGGCCCCAGGTCCAGACTTCGAACAGCTCTTCCAGGGTGCCGAGGCCGCCGGGCAGGGCGATGAAGGCGTCCGACAACTCGGCCATGCGCGCCTTGCGCGCGTGCATGCCGTCCACCACTTCCAGGCGGCTCAGGCCTTTGTGACCGATTTCGGCGTCCATCAGGCTCTGCGGAATCACGCCGATGACCTCGCCGCCGGCGGCCAGGGCCGCGTCAGCCACGGTGCCCATCAGGCCCACCGCGCCACCACCGTAGACCAGGGTGATGCCGCGTTCGGCCAGGGTGTGCCCCAGGAGGGCGGCGGCTTCACGGTAGATCGGCTTGGCGCCAGGGCTGGCGCCGCAGAACACGCAGACGGAACGCAAGGACATGGGGGACTCCCGGTGCGAAAAAGCGCGCAAGAGTACCGATTTCGCCGCTGGGCTCCAAGCCGTACGGCGGGTCAGCTTCCGAACGGTCGGCGGCGGAGTCAGTCGGCGGACGCACCGCAGGCCCCGGCGCTATAGGCGGCGAGCAAGCTTTGCAGGAAGTTCATGGCGCATCTCCTTGTGGATGAATGACGCCATGCTAAAGCGGCCCCCGACACGCCGCCCGTTGATTGTCTCGATGAGTCCGATAGCTCAGGCCAACTTGAGCAGCTCTGCCGCCGTCATCCCCGACAGCCCCAACAGGCATAGACCGCAGGCCAGGTAGGTGAGGCGGTGCCAGAGAGTCGATGCCGCGCGGCGGAACCAGTCCACCAGGCCGGCACAGATGAAGCACCAGAGCAGCGACGACAGCATGAAGCCGCTGAAGAACACCGCGAGGTGGGTGGGCGTCGGCTCGGCCACGCCGACGGCCGCCATCGCGCCACCCATGGCGGCCCAATAGACGATGTTCTGCGGGTTGGTCAGCGACAGCGCCGCGCCTGAGGCGAAAGCGCCGCCGCTGACGCCGGTGTCCTCGCTGGCGGGTTGCGGCGGGCGATGGGCGTCGCGCAGGGACTGCAGGCCGAGCCAGCCGAGGTAAAGCGCGCTGGCGATGGTCAGCGGGTAACGCACGGTGGCGCTGTCCAGCAACAGGGCGAGGCCGGTGAGGCCCAGGGCGGCCCAGGTGGCGTCGCCCACCAGGGAGCCGATCTGTACCATCAGCGCCGGCTGGTAGCCGTCACGCAGGCCGCGCCGCAGGGTTTCGCTGAAAACCGCGCCGGGCGCCGCATTGAACACGAATCCGAGCAGCATGGCGGCGATGAAGAAGGACAACATGGCGCGTGAAACTCCTTGTTTCAGACAGGTTGCGGCCCGTTGCCGCAGGTGATGGGAACTCGCCACCAATTCGTGCAGTCTCCCAACGTGGGCCTTCCGCCCATTCCGCCAAGGAGACTCCCATGATTCGCAAGCTCGTCGTTGCATCCCTTCTGGCCCTGGCCAGTGCACCTCTGCTGGCTGCCGAATGTACCGTGGATGTACAAGGCACTGACCAGATGACGTTCGATACCAAAGAGATCAAGGTCAGCAAGAGTTGCAAGACCTTCACCGTGAACCTCAAGCACACCGGCACCCTGGCCAAGAACGTAATGGGTCACAACTGGGTGCTGAGCAAGACCGCCGATGCCCAGGCTATCGCCACCGAAGGCATGGCCGTGGGCCTCGACAAGGGCTACCTCAACGTCGACGACCCGCGCATCATTGCACACACCAAGATGATCGGCGGCGGCGAGAGCGACAGCGTGACGTTCGATGTGTCCAAGCTGGCCGCTGGTGAAAGCTACGAGTTCTTCTGCTCCTTCCCGGGGCACGTGTCGATGATGAAAGGCACCCTGGCCCTGGTCGACTGACCCCAGGCGAATGCAAAAGGGCCGCTCCGTGAAGCGGCCTTTTTGTATGTCCCATGCTCTGTGGGCTTCCCGTGTGTGGCGCTTTCAATCGCAAGTCGACGGACGCCCACGGCTGCGTGATGGGTTTCGCTTCGCTCTACGCCATCCTACGAATCCAGGCCGGAATCGCTCCTACGAGTTGCCCGCTGTCATCTTGAAAATGCCCTGGGCGTTGCTGCTGTCGAAGTTCAGGTCGAGGCGGGAAGTGTCCGGGTCGATCTCGCGCTGGATGAATTCGACGAAGGAGCCCGGTACTTCGCGCTGGACGATCTGCCCCTGGGCGTCGACGAAGTCCCGCTGCACCTGCACCGCGCGGTAGGCCGTCTGCTTCACCCGGCCGGAGGCGGAAACCTCGATGCTGGCCTTCATCGGCCGGCCCTTGGCGTTCTGCTCGTCTACCACCGCCTGCAAGTCGGCGACGCGGTCGGTGAGGTGGTTGAACATGTTGCCCTCGGTGGCGATCCAGGCCATCTCCACGCTTTCCTCGCGCAGCGTCGCGTAGTCCTGTTCCCGCACCAGACCGTGCTGGCGGTCGAACGCGCGATGCAGTGCCGGCAGCAGGTGCAGGGCCTCGGCATAGCTGCACTGGCGCTGGCGCCAGAGGGTGTCGAGGATGGCCTTGTGGCCGGTGTCCAGCGGGTCACGGCTGTCGCCTACCACGCGGCTCACCGCCAGTTGGAAGCTTTCGCTGAAACGCCCCGGATGCAGCTCGGAAACGAAAAACTGGGCGATCTCCTCGGGAAGGTCCATCTGCCGGTAGGCGTAGCCGGTCATCTTCAGCCGGGTCAGTGGATAGGTGCGCACGTCGGCGAAGCCCAGCGGTTCCAGCAGACGGGCGAAGGCCTGGCGGCCACGGGGCAGGGCGCCGTTGTCCGGCCAGTCGACGGTGCGGATGGCGCCATGGTCGAACAGCACCCGGCGACCCCTGGCCTGCTGCTCTTCCACATAGGTATGACCTGTGGGCACGGCCTCCACCAGCTTGTGGAACAGGCACAGGTTCAGCGCCTCGGCCAGCCAGGCACGATGCACGGCGCTTTCGCCGATGGGAAAGGCGGACAGGCCGGCGGGAACTTCCACATGGGCTTCGACCCAGCGGGCGGCGGGTTCGCCGATCACACTGGCGACCAGGGTAAACAGGCGCTCGTTGGCAGACATGAAGCGATTCCGGGTGACAAGGAAAGGTGAGCCTATCCAAGCAGCCCGGCGGCCTCGGGGCAAACGAAAAAAACCGGCAGATTCATTCCGTTTTTTCCTGAAACCCGAGGTTCCAGGACGAGGTGTGGGCGCGAATTCATTCGCGATGTGGGCCAACGGGCCGCTCCGCGGCCCTTCGCGAATGAATTCGCTCCTACAGAAAAGACGTCCGCAAATGTCCTGCGAGGGCCACGCTCGGTCCCGGTCATTCCCGATCCATCTGCTCCAGCATCCAGCGCACGAAATCGCGCACCTTGGGCACTTCCGCCGCGTGCTCGGGGTAGGCCAGGTAGTAGGCGTTGCGGCTCGGCATGGGGTGGTCCCAGGGGATCACCAGCTTGCCTTCGGCCAGTTCCTCTTCCACCAAAAAGCGCGGCAGCAGGGCCACGCCGCAGCCGGCCTGGGCGGCGCGGATGCACATGTAGGAGGTATCGAAGCGCGGGCCGTGGTAGCTGTGCTCGGTGTGCCGGTCCTGGCTCTGGAACCACTCGTGCCAGGCCTCGGGGCGGGTGGCGTTCTGCAACAGCACCAGTTCGGTCAACTGGGTGGGTTCGCTGAAGGGCTGCTCCGGCATCACGCCAGGGGCGCAGACCGGCACCACTTCCTCGCTGAACAGGCGGATACATTCGGCGCCGGGCAGGGCGCCGTGGCCGAAGTAGAAGGCCAGGTCGCAGCGGCCCTGCGCCAGGGCATTGGGTTCCAGTTCGTTGCGCAGGTCCAGGTGGACGTTCGGATGACGCAGCCGCCAGCCTTTCAACCGCGGGATCAGCCAGCGTGCGCCGAAGGTGGGCGGCGTGGCCACCCGCAACACTTCGGTGTCGCCGCCGTAGGACAGCATGTAGTGGGTGGACATCTCCACCTGGGCGAGGATCTTGCGCACTTCGGTGAGGTACAGCGAGCCCGCCGGGGTCAGCTGCAGGCGGCGGCGCACGCGGCGGAACAACAGATGCTGGAGCAGTTCTTCGAGCTGCGCCACCTGCTTGCTCACCGCGCTCTGGGTGAGGCTCAGCTCTTCGGACGCGCGGGTGAAACTGAGGTGCCGGGCCACCGCTTCGAAGCATTGCAGGGCGGTAATCGAGGGCATGTGGCGTTTGAGCATCGGGAATTCTCGGGGCGTGCCGGATCATGAATTAACGGAATGATATGTGTCGGAAAGGTCGTTTGTTGGCAAGCCCTTTTCGCGGCTATTACTGAGCGCTCGTGATTCACCGGTACACAACAGGAGTTTCCATGGTTGCCGCACTGCTCGATCGCCTCGGCGTCGATCCGTCTCTCTACCAGCAAGGCGATCACGCCGTTCATTCGCCCATCGACGGCGGCCGCATCGGCACCGTGCGCCTGGAAGGTCCGGCCGAGGTCGAAGCCAAGATCGCCCGCGCCGCAGAGGCCTTCCAGGCCTGGCGCAAGGTGCCGGCGCCGCGTCGCGGCGAACTGATCCGCCAGTACGGCGAAGCGTTGCGCCAATACAAGGCCGAGCTGGGTGAACTGGTGTCCTGGGAAGCCGGCAAGATCACCCAGGAAGGCCTGGGTGAAGTGCAGGAAATGATCGACATCTGCGACTTCGCCGTCGGCCTGTCGCGCCAGCTCTACGGCCTGACCATCGCCTCCGAGCGCCCGGGGCACCACATGCGTGAGACCTGGCATCCGCTGGGCGTGGTGGGGGTGATCAGCGCCTTCAACTTCCCGGTCGCCGTGTGGTCGTGGAACACCGCGCTGGCGCTGGTCTGCGGCAACCCGGTGGTGTGGAAGCCCTCGGAAAAGACCCCGCTCACCGCCCTGGCCTGCCAGGCCCTGTTCGAGCGCGTGGCGAAGAATTTCAGCGAGGCCCCGGCCCACCTCAGCCAGGTGGTGATCGGCGCCCGCGAAGCCGGCGAAGCGCTGGTGGACGACCCGCGCGTGGCCCTGGTCAGCGCCACCGGCAGCACCCGCATGGGCCGCGAAGTGGCGCCCCGCGTGGCGGCGCGCTTCGCCCGCAGCGTGCTGGAGCTGGGCGGCAACAACGCGATGATCCTCGCCCCCAGCGCCGACCTCGACCTGGCCGTGCGCGCCATTCTGTTCAGCGCCGTCGGCACCGCCGGCCAGCGCTGCACCACCCTGCGCCGGCTGATCGCCCATGAGTCGGTGAAGGCGGACATCGTCGCGCGCCTGAAGGCGGCCTACGCCAAAATACGCATCGGCCATCCGCTGGAAGGCAATTTGGTCGGCCCGCTGATCGACAAGCAGAGTTTCGACGGCATGCAGCGCGCCCTGGAACAGGCCCGTGCCGAGGGCGGCACGGTGTTCGGCGGCGAGCGCCAACTGGCCGGGCAGTTCCCCGACGCCTACTACGTGTCCCCGGCCATCGTGGAGATGCCCAGCCAGAGTGCCGTGGTTCGTCATGAAACCTTCGCGCCGATCCTCTATGTGATCGGCTACCAGGACTTCGACGATGCCATCGCCCTCAATAACGCCGTCCCCCAGGGCCTGTCGTCCTGCGTGTTCACCACCGACGTGCGCGAGGCCGAGCTGTTCCAGTCGGCGGTGGGCAGCGATTGCGGCATCGCCAACGTCAACATCGGCCCGAGCGGTGCGGAGATCGGCGGTGCCTTCGGGGGCGAGAAGGAAACCGGCGGTGGCCGCGAATCCGGCTCGGACGCCTGGAAGGCCTACATGCGCCGCCAGACCAACACGGTGAACTACTCCCACGAATTGCCGCTGGCCCAGGGCATCACCTTCGACTGAATCGTAAACAGATTCTTAAGGACTGCATGCGATGACCCTGCGCCAGGAGTGCCTCTGGGAGTATCTGACGCCACGACCGCCGGAAAGCCCCGTGCTACGCGGCGAAGTCAGGGTGGATGTGTGCGTGATCGGCGCCGGCTTCACCGGCCTTTCCGCTGCGCTGCACCTGTTGGAGGCGGGCAAGCGCGTCTGTCTGCTGGACGCCCACAGCGCCGGTCACGGCGGCTCCGGGCGCAACGTCGGGCTGGTCAACGCCGGCCTGTGGATTCCGCCAGACGAGATCGAGGCGGGCCTCGGCCGCACCGTCGGCGAGCGCCTCAACCGCACCCTGGGGGCCGCACCTTCGCTGGTGTTCTCCCTGGTGGACCGCTACGGCATCGATTGCCAGCTGCGCCGCGAAGGCACCCTGCACATGGCGCACAACGAACGCGGCCAGGCCGACCTCGCCAGCCGCTGCGAGCAGTGGCAGCGACGTGGCGCACCGGTGGAACTGCTGAGCGGCGCGGCCTGCCGCGAGGCTACAGGTACCGACCGGATCGCCGCCGCGCTGCTCGACCGCCGCGCCGGCACCCTCAACCCCATGGGCTACACCCGTGGCCTGGCCGCTGCGGTGAAACACCTCGGCGGCCAGTTGTTCGAGCACTCCAGGGTCGAGCGTCTCGAGCGCCAGGGCAGCGACTGGTGCGTGGTCACCGAACAGGGTGCGGCCATCGCACCGCAGGTGGTGATCGCCTCCAACGCCTACACCGAAGGCGAGTGGACCGAACTGCGCCGCCACTTCTTCCCCGGTTACTACTACCAGGTGGCCTCCACGCCGCTCTCGGGCGAGGCCGCTGCGCGCATCCTGCCGGGCGGCCAGGGCTCCTGGGATACCCGCCAGGTGCTCAGCAGCATCCGCCGCGACGCCGACGGCCGCCTGCTGCTCGGCAGTCTGGGCAATGGCGCGCGCAAGCCGGCCTGGTTCCTGCGCGCCTGGGCCGACCGCATCCAGCGCCATTACTTCCCCTACCTCGGCAAGCTGGACTGGGAATTCACCTGGACCGGCTGCATCGACTTCACCCCCGATCACCTGATGCGCCTTTATGAACCGGCGCCCGGCCTGCTGGCCTTCACCGGCTACAACGGTCGCGGGGTGACCACCGGCACCGTGGTGGGCAAGGCCTTCGCCGAGTACCTGCTCAGCGGTGACGAGACGGTGCTGCCGATGCCGTTCCAGCCCATGCGCGCGGTGGCGGCGGTGGGGTTGCGCAGTTCGCTCTACGAAGCCGGTTTCTCGCTGTACCACGCAGGCCAGTGCTTGCGCGTCGTGATCTAGCCTGCAAAAAAAATGGTTGCACCGCTTTGAGGCAGTAGGCGTTTTCTTGCAGGATTGAGAGACCAGTAACAGTGCCGTGTGGGAAAAATCGCGCACCAACGATGTGCAAATAAGTACCGCGAGGCTATTGTTACCGCACGTGCTGGCACGCTGATGCCGCGCGGCTTTCAGGCACATCCGAAGTATTTTGGGGCTGAATCGGAAGTTATTGATTTAGAAGAATAAAAATAAGAATTCGAGGAGGTGGGAAAAGCCTTTCAGGGCGCGGAGCAACTACAAGAATTAATGGCACGCCACTTGCTGAACATGAGCGCTAACCCTAAAAACCTCAGGAGCAAAACTCCATGTCGCAGAAGATTTTCAGAAAAGGCTTTCTGGCTCTGGCGGTTACCGCCGCATTGGGCGTTTCTTCCGTTGTACAGGCAGATGTCGTCATCGGCGTAGCCGGGCCGCACACCGGCGCCAACGCCTCCTTCGGTGAACAATACTGGCGCGGCGCAACCCAGGCCGCCGAAGACATCAACGCCGCGGGCGGCGTCAACGGCGAGAAGATCAAACTGGTCAAGGCCGACGACGCTTGCGAACCCAAGCAGGCGGTATCCGTCGCCAACCGCCTGGTGGACCAGGACAAGGCCATCGCCGTGGTCGGGCACTTCTGCTCCTCCTCCACCATCCCGGCTTCCGAGGTCTACGACGAAGCGGGCATCATCGCCATGACTCCGGGCTCCACCAACCCGGCCGTGACCGAACGCGGCCTGTCCGGCATGTTCCGCATGTGCGGCCGTGACGACCAGCAGGGCATCGTCGCCGGCGACTACATCGTCGACGTGCTGAAGGCCACCAAGGTCGCCATCATCCACGACAAGGACACCTATGGTCAGGGCCTGGCCGACGCCACCAAGGCGCAACTGGCCAAGCGCGGCGTGAAGGAAGTCCTGTACGAAGGCCTGACCCGTGGCGAGAAAGACTTCAACGCCCTGGTCACCAAGATTCGCGCCGCTGGCGCCGAGGTCGTCTACTTCGGCGGCCTGCACCCGGAGGCCGGACCGCTGGTTCGCCAGATGCGCGAGCAGGGTCTGACCGCCAAGTTCCTCTCCGGCGATGGCATCGTCACCGACGAACTGGTCACCACCGCTGGCGGCCCGCAGTACACCCAGGGCGTGCTGATGACCTTCGGCGCCGACCCGCGCAAGATCGAGGACGGCAAGGCCGTGATCGAGAAGTTCCGCGCTGGCGGCTTCGAGCCGGAAGGCTACACCCTGTACGCCTACGCCACCCTGCAGGCCCTGGCTGCCGGCTTCAACGGTGCGGGCGCCAACGATCCGGCCAAGGCCTCCGAATGGCTCAAGAGCCATCCGGTACAGACCGTGATGGGCAAGAAGGAATGGGACTCCAAGGGCGACCTGAAAGTCTCCGACTACGTGATCTACGAGTGGGATGACAAGGGCAAGTACGCCCAGCAGTGATAAGCGGCTCGCGCGCCCGTCGCGGCTCGCGAACCGTTGGCTCGGCTGACCGGCCAGGCGCTCACCCGCGCCTGGCCGGTCGGTGTATTCCGGGAAACTGCTGAAGTCCTTTTCCGCTTGATTCGGGTGGCGACCACCCGTTCTGGTAATTCAGTGGTGCCCGTCTGATTCCACTCGCGGGAGCTGGCCGAACCCAAGGCCGGACCCCCAGAAGACGAGACTGAGTGATGGACGGTATTATCCTGCAACAACTGATCAACGGGCTGACCCTCGGGGCAGTCTACGGTCTGATCGCCATCGGCTACACCATGGTTTACGGCATCATCGGCATGATCAACTTCGCTCACGGCGAGGTGTACATGATCTCCGCCTACCTCGCCGCGATCACCCTGGCCATCCTGGCCTTCTTCGGACTCGAGTCCTTCCCGCTGCTGATCCTCGGCACCCTGCTGTTCACCATCCTGGTGACCGGCGTGTACGGTTTCGTGATCGAACGCATCGCCTACAAGCCGCTGCGCAACTCCACCCGCCTGGCACCCCTGATCTCCGCCATCGGCATGTCGCTGATCCTGCAGAACTATGTGCAGCTCAGCCAGGGCGCCCGCCAGCAGGGCGTGCCGACCCTGCTCGACGGCGCGTTGAAGTTCCACGTGGGTGACGGCTTCGTGCAACTGACCTACACCAAGGTGTTCATCCTGATCGCGGCCTTCATCGGCATGGCGGCGCTGACCTACATCATCCAGCGCACCAAGCTCGGCCGCATGTGCCGGGCCACCCAGCAGGATCGCAAGATGGCCTCGATCCTCGGCATCAACACCGACCGGGTGATCTCCTACGTGTTCGTCATCGGCGCCGCCATGGCCGCCCTGGCCGGCGTGCTGATCACCATGAACTACGGCACTTTCGACTTCTACGCGGGCTTCATCATCGGCATCAAGGCCTTCACCGCCGCGGTGCTCGGCGGCATCGGCTCGCTGCCCGGCGCCATGCTCGGCGGGATCATCCTCGGCATCGCCGAGGCGCAGTTCTCCGGGATGGTCAACACCGACTACAAGGACGTGTTCAGCTTCTCGCTGCTGGTGCTGATCCTGATCTTCCGTCCCCAGGGCCTGCTCGGCCGTCCGCACGTCGCCAAGGTGTAACCATGACTTCCGCCATTGCCAGGAAACCCCTGGACTTCAAGAAGAGCCTGGTCGACGCCGTCGTCGCCGGCCTGCTCGCCCTCATCGTCTTCGGCCCCATCATGGGCGTGGTGCTCGACGGCTACAGCTTCAACCTGGAGTTCAAGCGCGTCGGCATCATGATCGTCGTGGTCATGCTCGGCCGCTTCTTCCTCAGCCTCTACCTGCAGACCCCGCGCGGCGAACTGCTGATGCAGCGCTTCGACAGCGCCAGCTCCGGCGTGCACGTGCGCGAGCCCGACTACAAGAGCCGGCTGCGCTGGATCATCCCGCTGCTGATCCTGGCTGCGGTGATCTTCCCGTTCTTCGCCAGCAAGTACCTGCTCACCGTGGTCATCCTCGGCCTGATCTACGTGCTGCTGGGCCTGGGCCTGAACATCGTGGTCGGCCTCGCCGGCCTGCTCGACCTCGGTTACGTGGCCTTCTACGCCATCGGCGCCTACGGCCTGGCGCTGGGCTATGAGCACCTGGGCCTGGGCTTCTGGACCGTGCTGCCGCTGTCTGCCCTGCTGGCCGCCCTGGCCGGCGCGCTGCTGGGCTTCCCGGTGCTGCGCATGCACGGCGACTACCTGGCCATCGTGACCCTGGGCTTCGGTGAGATCATTCGTCTGGTGCTGAACAACTGGCTGAGCTTCACCGGCGGCCCGAACGGCATGTCCGTGCCGTCGCCGACCTTCCTCGGCCTGGAGTTCAGCCGGCGGGCGAAAGATGGCGGGGTGCCGTTCCACGAGTTCTTCGGCATCGCCTACAACCCGAACCTGAAGTTCCTGTTCATCTACGTGGTGCTCTTCCTGGTGGTACTGCTGGTGCTCTACATCAAGAACCGGCTGACCCGCATGCCGGTCGGGCGCGCCTGGGAAGCGCTGCGCGAGGATGAAATCGCCTGTCGCGCCATGGGCCTGAACCATGTGCTGGTGAAGCTCTCGGCCTTCATGCTGGGCGCCTCCACCGCCGGCCTGGCCGGGGTGTTCTTCGCCAGCTACCAGGGCTTCGTGAACCCCTCGTCCTTCACCTTCTTCGAATCGGCGCTGATTCTCGCCATCGTCGTGCTGGGGGGCATGGGCTCCACCGTCGGCGTGGTGATCGCGGCGTTCGTCCTCACGGTCGCGCCGGAGCTGCTGCGCACCTTCGCCGACTACCGCGTGCTGCTGTTCGGCGTTCTCATGGTGGTGATGATGATCTGGCGGCCGCGCGGACTGATCCGCATCAGCCGCGTCGGCTTCACCCCGCGTAAAGGAGTAGCGCCATGAGCGACGCGAACATCCTCAGCGTCGAGCACCTGATGATGCACTTCGGTGGCATCAAGGCGCTCAACGACGTCAGCCTGAAGATCAAGCGCGGTTCCATCTCCGCGCTGATCGGTCCCAACGGTGCCGGCAAGACCACCGTGTTCAACTGCCTGACCGGCTTCTACAAGGCCACCGGCGGGCGTATCCAGCTCAACACGCGGGGCGCCACCACCGACGTGATCAAGGTGCTGGGCGAACCCTTCCAGCCCACCGATTTCGTCAACCCGTCGCAGCTCGCCAGCCGCCTGCGCTACAAGATGTTCGGCGGCACCCACCTGGTGAACCGCGCGGGTCTGGCGCGCACCTTCCAGAACATCCGCCTGTTCCGCGAAATGTCGGTGGTGGAGAACCTGCTGGTGGCCCAGCACATGTGGGTCAACCGCAGCCTGCTGGCGGGCGTGTTCAACACGCCGGGCTTCCGCAAGGCCGAGGAAGACGCCCTCAACCACGCCTTCTACTGGCTGGAAGTGGTGGACCTGGTGGACGCCGCCAACCGCCTGGCCGGCGAACTCTCCTACGGCCAACAGCGCCGCCTGGAGATCGCCCGCGCCATGTGCACCCGGCCGCAGCTGATCTGCCTCGACGAACCCGCCGCCGGCCTCAACCCGGCGGAGACCGAAGCGCTCAGCCGGATCATCCGCAAGCTGCGCGACGAACACGACCAGACCGTACTGCTGATCGAACACGACATGGGCATGGTGATGAGCATTTCCGATCACATCGTGGTACTGGACCACGGCGAAGTCATAGCCGAGGGCGCCCCCCACGATATCCGCCACGATCCCAAGGTGATCGCCGCTTACCTGGGCGCCGAAGAGGAGGAAGTGGCATGAGCGCACCCCTCCTGGAGTTCAAGGACGTCGACGTCTTCTACGGGCCCATCCAGGCCCTGCGCAAGGTCAGCCTGCACATCGACGAAGGCGAAACGGTGAGCCTGATCGGTGCCAACGGCGCGGGCAAGTCGACCCTGCTGATGTCGATCTTCGGCCAGCCCCGCGCGGCGGGTGGCGCCATCGTCTACCGGGGCACCGACATCACCCACAAGTCGGCCCACTATGTGGCCTCCAACGGCGTCGCCCAGTCCCCGGAAGGGCGCCGGGTGTTCCCCGACATGAGCGTGGAGGAGAACCTGCTGATGGGCACCATCCCCGTCGGCATGGATCACGCGGACGAGGACATGCAGCGCATGTTCGAGCTCTTCCCGCGCCTCAAGGAGCGACGCAACCAGCGCGCGATGACCATGTCCGGCGGCGAGCAGCAGATGCTCGCCATCGCCCGCGCGCTGATGAGCCGGCCCAAGCTGCTGCTCCTCGACGAACCTTCGTTGGGCCTGGCGCCCATCGTGGTCAAGCAGATCTTCCAGACCCTCAGGGAACTGGCCCAGACCGGCATGACCATCTTCCTCGTCGAGCAGAACGCCAACCATGCGCTCAAGCTTTCCGACCGCGCCTACGTGATGGTCACCGGGGAAATCCGCATGAGCGGCACCGGCGAGGAGCTGCTGGGCAACCAGGAGGTCCGCAACGCCTACCTCGGCGGCCACTGACCGCTGTTCCTCCCCTCTCCCTTCGGGAGAGGGGCCGGGGGAGGGAAGGCCACTCACCCCCGGTCCCACAAGGAGTCCGCCATGCAAACCTTGCGCTTCTTCACCAATGCCGACGTCGCCGCCGCGCTGACTTATCCACAGCTCATCGACGCCCTGCGCCACGGCCTGGCCAACCCGGCCATGGCGCCGCTGCGCGCCAGCCACGCCCTGCCGGGGGATGCCTCGCTGCTGTGCATGCCGGTCTGGCAGAAAGGGCGGGGTGTCGGGGTCAAACTGGTCACCGTGTACCCCCACAACGACGAGAAGGGCCTGCCGTCGGTCGCCGCCCTGTTCACCCTGTTCGACGATGCCACCGGCCGCCCCCTGGCGGTGCTGGAGGCTTCCGAACTCACCGCCCGGCGCACCGCTTGCACCTCGGCCCTGGCCGCCCACGCCCTGGTGCGTCACGACGCCAGCCGCCTGCTGGTGGTGGGCACCGGCACCCTGGCCGCGCACATGGTCCGTGCCCACAGCGTGGTGCGGCAGTACACGCGCGTGGATATCTGGGGGCGCCACCCGGACAAGGCCGCTGAACTGGTGCGCAGCCTCGCCGCCGAAGGCTATCCGGTGCAGGTGGCCCCCGACCTGCAGACTTGCGCCCAGCAGGCCGACTGCATCAGTTGCGTCACCACCTCCACCTCGCCGCTGATCCTTGGCGACTGGCTGCATCCCGGCACTCACCTCGACCTGGTGGGGGCCTTCCTGCCGACGATGCGCGAAACCGACAGCGCCGCCGTGGCCCGTTCGCGCATCGTTGTCGATACCCGCGCCGGCGCCCTGGAAGAGGCCGGCGACCTGCTCCAGGCGATCGCCGAGGGCGCCATCACCGAGCACAGCATCCACCTCGAACTGGCCGACCTGCTGCACGGCCGGGGTCATCGCCAGACCAACAGCGAGATCACCCTGTTCAAGTCGGTGGGCTATGCCCTGGAAGACCTGATCGCGGCGCAATTGGTGTTGGCCAGCAGTGAAGGGTAGGGAGGCTCGGGTTGCTTATGCCTGCCTCGAGTATCGCTAGCGGGTTTCGAGACAGGCCCACCGGCACGCTCGGCTGATTATTTCTGTTTCGCCGTCTTGGGCGGGCTTCTTGGGGAGCCGTTCTGCGGAAGCCAAAGCGTTCACACACAGGTATTCAGCTTCCCACGCACAGAAAAGCCCGGCCCCGATAAAGGGCCGGGCTTTTCATTGGCCGGCGCGAGCCGGTTTCCGGCACCCGTCGGAAATGCCCTTCCAGCCTCTTCCTGTCTCCCTGTACGAAGAGGCGCCTTTTCAAGCGTTGATTCCGAACCGGTCCGATAGCGGTGAAATGGGAGCACGCGGCAGTCTCCTGCGTTCGGTGTTAACGCAGAGGAGCCCTCCGCATGTTCGACCCACTCCACCCCTACTTCGACCGCAGCGGCCACAAGCTCCGCGTCCGCGACCTCGGTGCGTCACTCGATGCGCGTGCCTTTCGCGGTAAGGACGCCTGCCCCAGCCGCGAAGAAGGAGACCCCGCATGAGGCCCGCCAACGCCCGCCATCCCGTAATCGTCGTCCCCATCGCGTTGCGGCATACCCAGGAAGCGACCCTGTGCCCCCCCTGGTTCGTGTGCGAGAGCGAATACCCGCCACGGGTGTGTACCTACAAGCCGCTGATCAATGGCGAAGAGACCTTCCGCGCGGTGCACCAGGCCATTGCCGGTGCCCAGCGTTCGGTCGACATCATCTGCTGGGGGTTCCAGCCGTCGATGCACCTGGTCCGGGATGGCAGCGACGACCGCTGCATCGGCGAGCTGCTCAAGGCGAAGGCCAAGGCCGGCGTCCAGGTGCGCATCCTCGGCTGGGAAATGCCCCTGAATGCAACCGGGTATCTCGGTGAGGCCAACCTGCCGGGCAAAGGCGGGATCGCTGACCGGGCCGGACAAACCGCTACCGACGAGCAGCACGCATACGATCATCAGTGGTTCACGGCGCACGCGGTTGCCGATGACCAGGCGGGCGTTCTGGCGGACGCCGGTCGCCCGCTGTTCGTCAGCCGTGGCTTCAGCCTGTCCGAGCGCGCAGAGATTGCCTACCAGCTCAAGCGCAAGCGCCTCGACCCGGGGCTCGCCTGGCAGGCTCGCGCGGTCATGGCCGGCTCGGTAACGCACCATCAGAAGAGCGTGCTGGTCGATTACGAACTGCCGGAGCAGGCCATCGGCTTCGTCATGGGCCACAACCTGCTCGACGAGTACTGGGATACCGACCAGCACTCGGCGCTCAAGCGCCCCGATCCGAAGAATCCCCGGGCCGAAACCCACGCGCCGCATCGTGGCCCGCGCGGCGCCCTGCCGCGCCAGGACATCTCCTGCCAGGTCACCGGGATGATTCTCAAGGACCTGCATCACAACTTCGCCACGGCCTGGACCAAGGAAACCGGCGAGGACCTGCTGTCGTCGCGCAAGGCCGAGGAGGTGGCCGAGCAACTGAAGCCGCGCCGGGAGCACGGCAATATGCAGATGTCGCAGCTCCTGCGCACCCAGGCGCAACAGACCGACGCCGTGCTCGACATCCAGGCGGGCTACCTGAAGGCGGTCAACAACGCGACCCAGTTCATCTACATCGAAAACCAGTACTTCCGCTGGCCGCCCCTGGCCGAGGCGATCAAACAGGCGGCCAAGGACCAGACCCGTGAAGGGCGCGACCCCGGCAAGCACGGCGCCCTGCACCTGTTCGTGGTCACCAATGCCACCGATGAGGGCATCGGCAAAGGGACCGTCAACACCCAGCGGATGCTGGAAAGCCTGGGGCGGGCCGACACCATCCCCAAGGTCACCAAGCTCGCGCGGATCAAGGAGGCGAGGCAGGCCATGCCGCCCAAGCCGCGGCCCGATGGCGGCAACGACCTGCACGGGCGCCAGGAACTGGCCAAATGGCAGGCGGAACTGGACCGGAAGACTCAGGCGATCAAGGACGAGGTCCTGATTCCCGAGACGATCCCCGGCCTCAAGGTGCACGTCTGCTCGCTGGTGGCGCCCGACTCGCCGGCCGGCAACTGGATGCCGGTGTACATCCACTCCAAGTTGATGATCGTCAACGACGTGCTCACCACCCACGGCTCGGCCAACATCAACAGCCGCAGCATGATGGCCGACAGCGAACTGAACATCCTCCACGAGTGGTACAGCGTGACCCAGGCCATGCGCCGCCGGCTGTGGGACCTGCATACCGCTGGCAAGGGGGTACAGGATGATCCGGCTGAGGCGTTCAAGGCTTGGAAGAGGATCATCAAACGAAATAACGAGCGCCAGTCAAAAGGATTGCCGCCCGATACCCCGCTGGTGGAGTTCCTCTACGACAAAGCCGATTGGAAGGATCTCGACTGATGCGCCCTCTGCTCCTGCTCTCGACCTTGCTGCTGGCCGCCTGTGCCGGCCATGGCCTCCACCTGAAAAAGGACCCGCCCGTGAACCCGCTCTCCCAGATCAAGGCCGACCTGGCCTTCAGCTGCCAGCATGAACGCATCCCCGAGGCCGCGGCGGACAGCGACCTGCTGTTCAAGTACGCCCGCTGGCTGCAGAAGAACAACCAGCTCAAGCAGGACCCGGGCGTGGACGCCGAGATCGAACGGCTCTACCGCATCGCCGCCGAGAACGGCCACTACAAGGCCACGATCAACCTGCTGAACGGCGCCATGCGCGGCCACTTCAAGGTGCGTGGCGCCGAGCGCCTGCGCCTGAGCGAGGAACTGATCGAGGCCGGCGTGGCCACCGGCTACTACTTCGTCGGCATCTTCCTGCAACGGGGCGCGGCCGGCCTGCGCGAGGATCAGGCGATGGCCCTGCGTTACTACCGAAAGGCGGCCGACGAGGGCAGCGCGCAGGCCCAGGCGCTGGTGGCCGACAAACTGGCGCCCATCGCTATCGCACCGGATATTGCCCGGCAGATGCGCCGCTGTGCGGCCGAGCAGGGCCATGGCGATGCGGCTACAGATTTGGGCGTTGATCTGTCAGGTGATGGGCACTACCAGGAAGCACTCGAAGCGTTTCAACTGGGGGTGGCGGCGGGTGATGAAACGTCAGCGGGTTTTCTGGACGACGGCTTTCGTGGGCCGGACCCAACGGACAGGCTGAATTACCTGGGCCAACCGGAAGATCTTGAACGCGCCGAGCGCTACAACAAAATCTGGCGCATCCTTGCAAACTACTCCTACGCCCATCCCACGGTCCCCGAGATCAACGAGATCGTCCCTCTGCCGCCGGCCAAGCTGCCGCCGTGGGACGGCACGCTGCAGTGGCTGCAAGAGCGCGAGGCCAACGTCCCGCCGCCCAAACCCAGCGACGCGCTGATCCGCCAGTTGGCCAAGGCCCGGCAGCTCGACCCGGCCAGCGGTCGCCCGCTGCCGGCGTCGCCGAACTTCATTGCGGTCGATTTCCCCGCACCGGTCTGCGACAGCGGCCAGCCCTGCCCGCAGGCCGGCTACTGGCAGGCGGTGGCGCTGGCCGACAAGCGCTTCACCCGCATCCGCGAGGGCGAGATTCGCCGATTCGCCGAGGGCGAAATACTGCCCCGGCTGGTGGTTCGGCAACGCCATCCCCGTATCTGGCCGCTGCCCGACCGGATCACGGTGGGCGAAGCCCCGATCGAATGGAGAATGCTCGGTGAAGCCTAGGTCGCGGCTGCTGGGTGCGCTGGCCCTGCTGGGGCTGCTGCTGACCGCCTGCGCCGGCCATGGCCTCCAGCTGAAAAAGGACCCGCCCGTGAACCCGCTCGCCCAGATCAAGGCCGACCTGGCCTTCAGTTGCCAGCATGAACGCATCCCCGAAGCCTCGGCGGACAGCGACCTGCTGTTCAAGTACGCCCGCTGGCTGCAGAAGAACAACCAGCTCAAGCAGGACCCGGGCGTGGACGCCGAGATCGAACGGCTCTACCGCATCGCTGCCGAGAACGGCCACTACAAGGCCACGATCAACCTGCTGAACGGCGCCATGCGCGGCCACTTCAAGGTGCGCGGCGCCGAGCGCCTGCGCCTGAGCGAGGAACTGATCGAGGCCGGCGTGGCCACCGGTTATTACTTCGTCGGCTTCTTCCTGCAACGGGGCGCGGCCGGCCTGCGCGAGGATCAGGCGATGGCCCTGCGTTACTACCGCAAGGCGGCCGACGAGGGCAGCGCGCAGGCGCAGGCACTGGTGGGCGACAAGCTGGCCGGCACCCTGGCCGGTGCCGACATTGGGCGACAGATGCGCCGCTGCGCGGCCGAGCAGGGCCATGGGGATGCGGCTACAGACCTGGGTTACAGCTTGCACCACCGGGGAGATCTTCAAGGGGCACTTGAAGCATTCCAGCTGGGGGTGGCTGCGGGTGATGAAGCTTCGGCGGGGTTCCTGAGGCGTGCATTCCGTGATCCCAAATCCGATAACTTAGGCTACGAGGCAGACCTTGAACGCGCTGAGCGCTATAACAAAATCTGGAGCATCCTTGCCGATTATTCCTACGCCCATCCCACGGTCCCCGAGATCAACGAGATCGTGCCGCTGCCGCCGGCCAAGCTGCCGCCGTGGGACGGCACCCTGCAGTGGCTGCAAGAGCGCGAGGCCAACGTCCCGCCGCCCAAGCCCAGCGACGCGCTGATCCGCCAGTTGGCCAAGGCCCGGCAGCTCGACCCGGCCAGCGGCCGACCGCTGGCTACCCATTAGACGCAACAGGACCGCTGGCATTCCTTGGCCATCCGTGAACGCAGAGTGCCCTCCTGCAACCCGAAGGCCGGTCCGGTGGAATGGTTCGCGAATGAATTCGGAATATCCGCATCACATGCTGCTGGAGGGGATCAAGAAGGGCTTATTGCCTTGGGCGGGCTTCATTGGTCGCCGCTCCGCAAAATCCAAAGAACTCGCCTCTGCGGTGTTTCAGAACTCTTCTTCTTCCTCGGCAAAGGGTAGCTTCGCCGCCAATACTTCCACCCGTTCGATCCTAGGTGGTTCGCGGAACAGCTCGCCGGCGCGCTCCATCAGGGCGGCGGCCACCTGTCCGGACAGGTGCGCCTGCAGTCCCAGGTCGCTGTCGAAGGCGTCGAAGATGCCGAAGGTCGTCGGCCCTATGCGCAGGGCGAACCAGGCGGTGGTATCGGGTTCTTCCCGCACCAGCGGCAGGCCGTCCCGGAGGAAATCCTCCACCTCGGCGACCTTGCCCGGCTTGGCCTCCAGGCGTACCAGCAAGGCGACTTTGAGCATGGCCCGATCTCCTCTGTGGTTAGCTTGGGAAGTCTAGGCGCATGGGAAATGGCGTCGGTCCCGTCCGTCCGAAGGGGGGATATCCACAGGCGGACATCCTCCAGGTGCTGGCATAAGCCCTTCTGCGTGCGGTATGTCGTTCAGCTACCCACAATCCCTGTGAAACACTCTGTGGATAACGTGGTGGCACTTGCCGCCAGGCCCCGTCGTGTGCCGGCCGATGAGTGCCGGTCAAGGAATGATCAAATGACGTTTATCCCACGAAAACAGTGGGTTACATAAACCGGTCGACCGCTGGCGATAGCCGTGGAGTTGTCCCCGTCCGTTGTGCGAAAAGCTGTGGATAAGCTTGGGAATAACGGCTGTGGAGCAGTCGCGGCGGGGGGTACAGGGGGATGGTGCTTTTTTCGCCAGGAGTTTGGCCCCGTGGATCGCGTAACCTATGCCGGTCTAGACGCAACGGGCCTGTGCCCCAGAGCAAGGAGAACAGCATGACTTCTACCGTTTTCATCACCGGCGCCACCTCGGGATTCGGCGAGGCCTGCGCCCGGCGCTTCGCCCAGGCCGGCTGGTCGCTGGTGCTGACCGGCCGCCGCGCCGCGCGCCTGCAGGCGCTCAAGGATGAACTTTCCGCGCTGACCGACGTGCACACCCTGGAGCTCGACGTGCGCGACCGCAAAGCCATGGAGGCCGCCATCGCCGGCCTGCCGGAGAAGTTCGGGAAGATTCGCGGCCTGATCAACAACGCCGGCCTGGCCCTGGGGGCCGATCCGGCGCCCAAGTGCGACCTGGACGACTGGGACACCATGGTCGACACCAACATCAAGGGCCTGATGTACAGCACCCGCCTGCTGCTGCCGCGCCTGATCGCCCACGGCCGTGGTGCGAGCATCGTCAACCTGGGGTCGGTGGCGGGCAACTGGCCCTATCCGGGCAGCCATGTGTACGGCGCCAGCAAGGCCTTCGTCGGCCAGTTCTCGCTGAGCCTGCGCAACGACCTGGTCGGCACCGGCGTGCGCGTCACCAACCTCGAGCCGGGGTTGTGCGAGAGCGAGTTCTCCCTGGTGCGCTTCGGCGGCGACCAGGCCAAGTACGACGCCACCTATGCCGGCGCCGAGGCGATCCAGCCCGAAGACATCGCCGAGACCATCTTCTGGATCATGAACCAGCCGGCCCACATCAACATCAACAGCCTCGAACTGATGCCGGTGAGCCAGACCTGGGCCGGTTTCGCTATTGATCGTTCAGCGAAGTGATGCGCGTGGAGCGTCCGAGCAACTGCAGGGCGCGGTCCGGGTAGTCGGTAATCAGGCCATTGGCGCCCATCTCCAGCAGGTGGCGCATGGCCGGTTGCTCGTTGATGGTCCACATCTGCACCGCCAGGCCGCGCCGTAGCGCGGTCTGCATCAGGCTATCGCTGGCCACCTGCAGGCCGCCGCTGCGCTCGGGAATCTGCAGGGCCTGGTAGGACGGGCTGACCAGGCTGCCCAGGCCGATCCAGTTCAGCGCCACCAGAAGGCGTACCGAGGTGGGACCGGCCGAGGTGGCGACCCCCGGGCAGACTTCGCGGAAGCGGTTCAGGCTGCGTTCGTAGAAGCTGCCCACCAGCACCCGCTCGCGCTGATCGTGCTCGTCCAGCAGGGCGCAGAGTTGTTCTTCCATGCCGACGTCCGGCACCTTGATCTCCACCACCTTGGGGTAGTCGGGGAGACGCTCCAGCACCTCGGCGAAGGTCGGGATGCGGATGCCCTGGCCGCGATAGGGAAAGCTCTCGCCGCCGTCGGCGCTCCAGCGATAGCCGGCGTCCAGGGCCTGCACTTCGGCCAGGGTCAGCCCGGCGACCTCGCCGTCGCCATTGGTGGTGCGGTCCACCCGCGCGTCGTGCAGCACCACCAGTTGGCCGTCGCGGGTGGGGCGCAGGTCCATTTCCAGCATGTCCACCTTGAGGGCGGCGGAGCGCTCGAAGGCGAACAGGGTGTTTTCCGGCCAGAGGCCGCGACCGCCGCGATGCGCAATCACCAGGGGCTGGTCGCCGAAACCGGCGAGCACCTTGGGCCGTTCCGCCGGGCGGCTGGTCAGGGCCAGGGCCAGCAGAACGACGGCGATGAGGAACAGCGGAGCGAGACAGAATCGGGCGAAGCGCTTCATGTTGTTCTTATCCGTAAGACGTGGACGGGCGTGCCGAATCAAACGCGGGGACTATGACAAAGACGTGACGCTGACGCGAGAGGGAAGTCGAGCGGGATGTGGCCCGTTCAGCTTTTCGGCTTGCCGGGGCCGAGCCAGTGCTTGCCGCCGATCATGATGAAGCGCAACTGCTGGGTGATCTTGGCGGCCGGCAGCAGGTGCGGCGGCAGGTTGTCCGCCGGCGGGTCGATCAGCTCGGGCAGCGTGGCGAATACCGTTTTCACCACCAGGTCGGCCACCAGGTCGAGGCCGTCGTCGTCCAGTTGCGGCATGCGGTTGATCAGCTTGAGGTCGGCGGCCAGGTCGTCAGTGATGCGCTGGCGCAGGGCGCCGATGGCTTGGCGCACCGGCTGGGAACCGCCGTACTGCTCGCGGGCGAGAAAGAGAAACTGGCCCCGGTTCGCGGCCACCGCGTCGAGGAAGATGCGCACCGAGGCCTCGATGATGCCGCCCAACTCGAATTCGTTGTGGCGCACCACGCGAATGGTGGCGCGGAAGGTTTCGCCCACTTCCTCCACCAGGGCCAGGCCGAGTTCGTCCATGTTCTGGAAGTGGCGATAGAAACCGGTGGGCACTATGCCGGCGTGGCGCGCCACCTCCCGCAGGCTCAGGCTGCCGAAGCCGCGCCCGCCATCCATCAGGAGGCGCGCGCCCTCCATCAGGGCATGGCGGGTCTGTTGCTTCTGTTCCGAGCGTGGAGTCATGGCAAGGCGGTCGTTGGCGAATGTGCGACGCACTCTAACAAAGGGGTCCATGGGCGTCGAACCGCGCCTGTCCGGTATGAGTTCACTCCCCCGGAAATCTCGAAGCACCAACAGAAAGCCCGGCATCCGCCGGGCTGTGAGGGTTTGCAACGCGCTGTGATCAGCTGACGCGCTGGGCCTGCAGCAGACGATCGGAACCACCTTCGGCTACACGGATGCCCTGGGTGCGGTCGGAACCGCCCTCGGCGATGCGGATGCCCGGGGTGCGGTCGGAGCCACCTTCGGCAACGCGGATGCCCTGGGTGCGGTCGGAGCCACCTTCGGCCACGCGATCCAGAACCATGAAGCCACCTTCAACGGCGACCGGCTCGATGACCTGGAGGGTGGTGCCTTCCTTCGACTCGCCCAGCACCGGCTGGGAGTCGGACGGCAGGGCGAAGACGCTGGTGCTCAGGGCAGCGATGAAAAGGGCGGCAAAGGCTTGGGCTTTCATGATCGTGGGCTCCTCGTGAGGGGCTGGAAACTGGGGTCGGAGCCAATCTTACGGATGGGGGGATGATTAAGAAGTGATCAGTCGGCATAGAAAACATCAACGCCATTGATGATCCTGAAAACCTTTTGAAATCAACGTCCTGGCGCTAATGGCCGCCGCCCGGGAAGACGGGCGAGCCCCGGGGCTCAGAGCTGGTCGCGCTCTACCAGCTCGCGCTGGCCGCAGGTCATGAAGCCCTTGTGACGCACCCGTCCGGTGCTGTCGAAGCTGATGTGATAAGGCTGCTGGTGGCCTTTCTCATTGAGGATGTAGTTGTTGCAGGAGCCCGGGTGCACGCTGCGCTGGATGATGGACGAAGGGCGACCGCCGATGATCAGCACCTGCTGCCGGCTCATGCCGGGTTCGACGGACTTCACCAGGGGCTGGTTGCGGAAGGTGATGTAGTCGGTGGGGTTTTCGATCTTGCTGGCGCAGCCCGCCACCGATGCCAGGGCACAAGCCATGACAAGCGCTTGCTTGTACATCATGGGTCCTCGAGGTTCACGCAGTTGAAACACTGCGCTTGGAACATCGAAAACCCGGCAGAGTTCGCCGCCGGACGCCGCAAGGTCAAGCAGGCGATGGACGGCATAGCGCCAGCAACTGGCGAAATGCCCGGCGATGGACATGCAAGCCGCGGCTGGCGTGGCCTGCACACAGGTCTGCGGGGCCATGATGGCGACCGCCGGAGGGCGCTCCGCCAGCCCGCTCAATAACCCCCGCCGTGCTCGACCTTCTTCTGCGCTTTCTCGCGGTCGAGCTGTTCCCGTTGGGTGCAGGTCATGAAGCCTTTTTCCTCCACCCGGCCGCTGCCGTCGAAGCTGACGTGGTAGGCCTGCTGGTGACCGTCCTGGTTGAGGATGTAGTCGTTGCAGATGCCCGCATTGACCTTGCGCCGAGTGGCCGAGGACGGCGGGCCGCCGAGGGTGCGCACCTGCTGCTCGGTCATGCCTTCTTCCACCTGCTTGACCAGCGGCTCGTTGCGGTAGGTGTAGTAGTCGGTGGGGTTTTCCATCTTGCTGGCGCAGCCGACCACTGTGGCCAGGGCGCAGGCCAGCATCAGCGCTTGCTTGCTCATGGCGGAACGTCCTTATCTGGCGCGGGCAGGCCCCGCGATGGGTTTGAGCCTAGCCCGCTCGTCCGGTGCGCCTGCTTTCATCGCGCCGATTTGCCGATGAACGGTCAGCCGTAGCGCTTCTTCGCTTCGATGGCCAGGCCGCTGCCGATGCTGCCGAACAGGTTGCCCTCCACCGGGCGGGCATTGGGCAGCATGGCCGCGACGCTCTGGCGCAGCGCCGGGATGCCGCTGGAGCCGCCGGTGAAGAACAGCGTATCCACCTGGTCCGCGCTGACACCGGCCTGGGCCAGCAGGGCGGCGACGCTGGCGCGGATACGCACCAGCAGGTCGTCGATGGCGCCCTCGAACAGCGGACGGGTCAGCTCGACCGCGAGGCCCGGCTCGATGCGGGCGAGGTCGATGTGGCGGCTCTGTGCCTCGGTCAATTCGATCTTGCTCTCTTCCACCTGCATCGCCAGCCAGTGGCCGGCGCGCTGCTCGATCAGGCTGAACAGGCGGTCGATGCCGGTGGCGTCGACGATGTCGTAGCGCATGTTCTTCAGCGCCAGTTGCGACTTTTGCGCGTAGACGGCGTTGATGGTGTGCCAGGTGGCCAGATTCAGGTGGAAGCTGGTGGGCATCAGCGCGTCGCTCTTCATTCGGCTGCCGTAGCCGAACAGCGGCATCACGCCGGCCAGCGAGAGCTGCTTGTCGAAGTCGGTACCGCCGATGTGCACGCCGCCGGTGGCGAGGATATCGTCCTGGCGCTCGGCCACCTGGCGGCGCTCCGGCGACAGGCGCACCAGGGAAAAGTCCGAGGTACCGCCGCCGATGTCGACGATCAGCACCAGCTCTTCGCGCTGGATGCCGCGCTCGTAGTCGAAGGCCGCGGCGATGGGCTCGTACTGGAAGGACACGTCCTTGAAGCCGAGCTTCCGCGCCACCGCCACCAGGGTGTTCTGGGCTTCCTGGTCGGCTTCGGCGTCGTCGTCCACGAAGAACACCGGTCGGCCCAGCACCACCTGCTCGAACGCTCGGTCGGCGGCCGCTTCCGCACGCTGCTTGAGCTGGCCGATGAACAGGCCCAGCAGGTCCTTGAAGGGCAGGGCGCTGCCCAGCACCGTGGTCTCGCTCTTCAGCAGGGGCGAGCCCAGCAGGCTCTTCAGCGAGCGCATCAGGCGGCCTTCGTAGCCTTCCAGGTATTCGTGCAGGGCGAGGCGGCCATAAGCCGGACGGCGCTCCTCGGTGTTGAAGAACACCACCGAGGGCAGGGTGATCTTGTCCTCCTCCAAGGCGATCAGCGGCTCCACGTCCGGGCGCCACCAGCCGACGGTGGAGTTGGAGGTTCCGAAGTCGATGCCCAGGGCCTGGGCGGGGAGGATGTTGCTCATGTCGCGGGTGTTCCGGGGAAAAAACGGCCGCGCAGTGTACGCGAGCGGGCGCGGCCGGTCAGCGCAATTCGTCGCGCTGGCGGGTGTTCAGACGTAGGCCAGCAGCCTGCCCGCCGCCATCACGCCGCACCAGATCAGGATCGACAAGGCCGCCTGTAGCCGTCCCAGCAGCGGCGGCCGGCGGTCCCAGTCGGCCAGCCGGCCATTCCACAGGGCGCGGAACAGCAGCGCATTGATGATCCCCAGACCCACCAGCAGCAGTTTCGTCTGCAGCAGCCAGTTGCCCAGCAGCGGTGTGGCATCGGCGGCGAACAGGCAGAAACCGGTGGACAGCAGAAGCAGCAGGCCGGCGATGGCGAAGGGGGTCAGGCGCCGCGACGCCACTTCAGGCGGGACCTCGCGGGCCAAACCCAGCAGGCGCAGGTCGAGCAGCCCCATGGCGCCCAGCAGCGTCACCAGTCCCACAAGGTGCAGTAGGTTGGCCGCCGGGTAGAACAGCTCGGAGTTGCGCATCAGCGCGCCGAAGGTCGAGGCTTCCAGGCGTTCGGCCCAGGGCAGGAGGAACTCCATCGGCGCGCCTCAGCGCAGCTCCACCGTCCTGCCGTCGACGATGAGCCGTTCGGCGCGGATTTCCGCCGTGCCGTCCTTGCGCGGGTAGCCGACCACGGTCACCGTCCTGCCCGGCGCCAGGTCCTTCTCCGGCAGCCCGCGTGACTCCATGCGGCTAAGCGGGGCCAGCACCACGTGCCACTCGCGGCCTTGGTAATCGATGGTGAGATGGGCGTGCGGGTTGCGGTAGGAGAGCGTCTTGACCGGTGTCTCGATGGTCAGGGGCGTGTCCGCGTCGTAGGAACTCCAACCGTGGTGGGCGACGGCGGCGGTGGTGCCGAGCACCAGGGTGAAGAAGGCAACGAAAAGGGCGAACTTTTTCATGGCGATGGCCTCCGGAAATCGACCCGGAAAGCGTAGGCACTCTATCGGCGGATGGCGCGTGGGGCAGTATTCCGAAACACAATGGCCGGCCTCTCACGGAGACGTTGCACGTTGGGCCTCGCGTGCGATGCCGTAGGTTGGGCGGAGGAACGAGGCCCAATGCTGTGCAGCCATGCCCCGACTACGTTGCGCCTCGCTGCGCTCGGACCAACGTGGCCCGCACCAGCCTAGGAGTACCCCATCCAGCCCAGGGTCAGGCCTGCGAGCACCAGGTAACGCCCCGCCTTGGCCAGGGTCACCAGGGCCAGGAACACCCAGAAGGACTCGCGCATCACCCCCGCCACCAGCGTCAGCGGATCGCCGATCAGCGGCATCCAGGCCAGCAGCAGCGACCAGCGCCCGTAACGGTGGTAGAACGCCTGCGCCTTCTCCAGTTGTACCGGCTTCAGCGGAAACCAGCGGCGCTCGCGAAAGTGTTCCACGTAGCGGCCCAGCCACCAGTTCACCAGCGAGCCCAGCACGTTGCCAAAGGTCGCCACCGCCACCAGTGTCCAGGCGGGATGCGTCTTCGCCAGCAGCAGCCCCACCAGCACCGCTTCGGACTGCAGGGGCAGCAGGGTGGCGGCGCCAAAGGCAGAGAGGAACAGGCCCAGGTAGGCGGTGAGTGCCAGCACGTGGAGGTCTCGGCAAAGCGGGGCGCCAGTGTGGCGGCCGACGAAGGGCAGGACAAGGCGCAGGGGGTTTAAGCGGACTGAAAGACTGATCCGGTAGAATGGCCGCAGTCTGACAATGGAAAAACGGGGGCGCCGGCGCCAGAGTTATGGAGCCGGCTCGATCCTGACTCCCTCTGAACTTCTGGTGCCCCTATGCGTAGAGCTTCTCATCACGAGTTGCGCACGGCGTTCCGTGCGCTGCTGGATTCTGATTCCTGCTTCCACACCGCCTCGGTGTTCGACCCCATGTCTGCCCGAATCGCTGCCGACCTCGGCTTCGAAGTCGGCATCCTCGGCGGTTCGGTGGCCTCCCTGCAGGTGCTGGCCGCACCTGACTTCGCCCTGATCACCCTGAGCGAATTCGTCGAGCAGGCCACCCGCATCGGCCGCGTTTCGCGCCTGCCGGTGATCGCCGACGCCGACCACGGCTATGGCAACGCCCTCAACGTGATGCGCACGGTGGTGGAGCTTGAGCGCGCCGGCATCGCCGCGCTGACCATCGAGGACACCCTGCTGCCGGCCCAGTTCGGCCGCAAGTCCACCGACCTGATCCCGGTGGAAGAGGGGGTGGGCAAGATCCGCGCAGCCCTGGAAGCGCGCGTCGACCCGGACCTGGCGATCATCGCCCGCACCCACGCCGGCGTGATCGGCACCGAGGAAGTGATCAAGCGTACCAAGGCCTACCAGGCCGCCGGCGCCGACGGTATCTGCATGGTCGGCGTGGCCGACTTCGAGCACCTCGAGCAGATCGCCGAACACCTCAGCGTGCCCCTGATGCTGGTCACCTACGGCAACCCCAAGCTGCGCGACAACGAACGCCTGGCGCGCCTTGGTGTGCGCATCGTGGTCAACGGCCACGCCGCCTACTTCGCTGCCATCAAGGCCACCTACGATTGCCTGCGTGAGCAGCGCCAGATCGCGACCGGCACCGAGCTCACCGCTACCGAGCTGACCCACAAGTACACCCTGCCCGAGGACTACATCATCTGGGCCGAGGAGTTCATGGACGTGAAGGAGTAGCGCCTCGGCGCGTGCGCGACCTCCGCTTGTCGCTCGCCGACCCCCACCCTTGCAAAAGCGCCGACCATCACCCCAAATCGGTTCCATGAGCCTCGAACCGAGCAGGAGGTCAGCATGGCAAGCGGTTGGGCCGGCGACGGCGCCGTCCAGGAACAGATCGACAGCACCATCGAAGACGCCATCCAGCGTGCGCGCAGCCAGTTGCCGAAGGGCGAGAGCCTGAGCCACTGCGAGGAGTGCGACGCCCCCATCCCCGAAGCCCGCCGCAAGGCCGTCCCCGGCGTGCACCTGTGCGTCAACTGTCAGGCCGAGCACGACAAGGAAAACGCCGCCTATTCCGGGTACAACCGGAGGGGCAGCAAGGACAGTCAGTTGCGTTGAGCCCCGTATCGTTGGGCTCCGTACGTGTAGGTTGGCGCCTCGCGCAGCGAGGCCCAACGTGACTGGCAGCGGGTTACTCCAGCATCAACTGCATGAAGGTCAGGTCGAGCCAGCGGCCGAACTTGCGGCCCACTTGCGGCATCTGGCCGGTGGTGATGAAGCCGAGGCGTTCGTGGAGGCGGATGGAGGCGGCGTTTTCGGACTCGATGGCGGCGACCATCACGTGCAGGCGCGCCTGGCGGGCACGTTCGATCAGCGCCTGCATCAGCGCCGGGCCCAGGCCCTGGCCGCGCTGGTCGCCGCGCACGTAGACGGAATGCTCCACGGTGTGGCGGAAGCCTTCGATGGTGCGCCAGGTGCCGTAGCTGGCGTAGCCGAGCACCTCGCCCGCCGCGTTCACCGCCACCAGCACGGGGAAGCCGGCGGCGCTGCGGTCGGCCAGCCAGGCGCGGCGGTTGGCCAGGTCCACCAGGGTTTCGTTCCAGATCGCCGTGGTGTTCTGCACGGCGTCGTTGTAGATGGCCAGGATGCCTTCCAGGTCCGCCTCGGCGGCGTCGCGAATCAGATGGGGCATGGTGGGCCTCGATCGACAGGGAGTGGCGATTCTAAATGGTTACCAGGCCGCGCACGCCCTCCGCTTCCATGTTTTCGCCACGACCCTGCTGGATGATCTCGCCCCGGCTCATCACCAGGTACTGGTCGGCCAGTTCGGCGGCGAAGTCGTAGAACTGCTCCACCAGCAGGATGGCCATGTCGCCACGCTCGGCGAGTGTGCGGATGACCACGCCGATTTCCTTGATTACCGAGGGCTGGATGCCTTCGGTGGGCTCGTCGAGGATCAGCAGGCGCGGCTGGCTGGCCAGGGCGCGGCCGATGGCGAGTTGTTGCTGCTGGCCGCCGGAAAGATCGCCGCCGCGACGGTGCTTCATCTCCCGCAGCACCGGGAAGAGTTCGTAGATGGATTCCGGCACCGCCTTTGCGTCCTTGGCTGGAAAGCGGGAGAGGCCCATCAGCAGGTTCTCCTCCACCGTCAGACGCGGGAAGATTTCGCGGCCCTGGGGCACGTAGGCGATACCGGCGTGGACCCGCTGGTGCGGCTTGAAGCCGGTGATGGCGCGGCCTTCCCAGTTCACCGCGCCTTCCTTGGCCGGGATCAGGCCCATCAGGCATTTGAGCAGGGTGGTCTTGCCCACGCCGTTGCGCCCGAGCAGGCAGGTGACCTCGCCCACCTTCGCGTCAAAGGAGAGGCCACGGAGGATGTGGCTGCCGCCGTAGTACTGGTGGAGATGTTCGACTTTCAGCATGTCGATGTCCTTGTCATTGCGTAGGGTGGATCGCGCTTCATCGATCCACCGTGCCTGGCCTGGTGGATGAGAAAAGCGTCATCCACCCTACGATTCTTCAGCGGCCGAGGTAGACCTCGATCACCTGTTCGTTGGCCTGCACCTCGGCCAGGGAGCCTTCGGCCAGGACGTGGCCCTGGTGCAGCACGGTGACCTGGTCGGCGATGCTGCCGACGAAGCCCATGTCGTGCTCCACCACCATCAGGGAGTGCTGGCGGGCCAGGCCCTTGAACAGCTCGGCGGTGAACTCGGTCTCGGCGTCGGTCATTCCCGCCACCGGTTCGTCGAGCAACAGCAGCTGCGGGTCCTGCATCAGCAGCATGCCGATTTCGAGGAATTGCTTCTGGCCGTGGGAGAGCAGGCCCGCCGGGCGATGGCGCGCGGTCTCCAGGCGGATGGTCGCCAGCACCTCGTCGATGCGGTCTTTCTGCTCACCGGAGAGCTTCGCCCGCAGACTGGCCCACACCGATTTGTCGGTTTTCTGCGCCAGCTCCAGATTCTCGAACACGCTGAGCGCCTCGAACACCGTGGGTTTCTGGAACTTGCGGCCGATGCCGGCCTGGGCGATCTCCACCTCGCTCATGCGGGTGAGGTCGAGGGTTTCGCCGAACCAGGCCTTGCCGGTGTCGGGGCGGGTCTTGCCGGTGATCACGTCCATCAGCGTGGTCTTGCCCGCGCCGTTGGGGCCGATGATGCAGCGCAGCTCGCCCACGCCTATGTAGAGGTTGAGGTCGCGCAGGGCCTTGAAGCCGTCGAAGCTGACGCTGATGTCTTCCAACGTGAGGATGGTGCCGTGGCGCACGTCCAGGCCGGGGCCGGCGACGCGGCCGACGCCCAGGGCATCGCGACCGCTGCCGGCAGGGTCGAAGGCGGGTTCGAGCATGAATTCGGGGACCGGGGTCGCACGCATCATTTCTCTCCTTTGCGGACGAGCGCGATCACGCCCTTGGGCAGGTAGAGGGTGACCAGGATGAACAGGGCGCCGAGGAAGAACAGCCAGTACTCGGGGAAGGCCACGGTGAACCAACTTTTCATGCCATTGACCAGGCCGGCGCCGAGCAGCGGGCCGACCAGCGAGCCGCGCCCGCCGAGGGCGACCCAGACGGCGGCCTCGATGGAGTTGGTGGGGGACATCTCGCTGGGGTTGATGATGCCCACCTGGGGCACGTAGAGCGCCCCGGCCAGGCCGCAGAGCACCGCCGACAGCACCCAGATGAACAGCTTGTAGCCGCGCGGGTCGTAGCCGCAGAACATCAGGCGGTTCTCGGCGTCGCGCAGGGCGGTGAGCACCCGGCCGAACTTGCTCCGCGCCAGGCGCCAGCCCAGCAGCAGGCTGCCCACCAGCAGCGCCACCGTGGCGAGGAACAGCACCGCGCGGGTGCCCGGCGCGGTGATGTCGAAGCCGAGGATGCGCTTGAAGTCGGTGAAGCCGTTGTTGCCGCCGAAGCCGGTCTCGTTGCGGAAGAACAGCAGCATGCCGGCGAAGGTCAGGGCCTGGGTCATGATCGAGAAGTACACGCCTTTGATCCGCGAGCGGAAGGCGAAGAAGCCGAACCCCAGGGCCAGCAGGCCGGGCGCCAGCACCACCAGGCACAGCGCCCAGAGGAAGTGCTGGGTGCCGGTCCAGTACCAGGGCAGCTCGGTCCAGGCGAGGAAGCTCATGAACGCCGGCAGGCCATCGCCGGCGCTCTGGCGCATCAGGTACATGCCCATGGCGTAGCCGCCCAGGGCGAAGAACAGCCCGTGGCCGAGGGACAGCAACCCGGCATAGCCCCAGACCAGGTCCAGGGCGAGGGCGACGATGGCGTAGCAGAGAATCTTGCCCACCAGCGTCAGGGTATAGGCCGAGACCTGCAGCGGGTGGTCCGCCGGCAGCAGGTGCAGCAGCGGCAGGGCCAGCAGCACCGCCAGCACGGCGAGGCCGATGGCCAGCGAGGTGCGCGGGCCGAGGGTGGCCGTGGCGCGGGCGAGCAGGGTCTGGTTGAGTGGTTGAGTCATCAGTCGATCACCCGTCCCTTGAGAGCGAAGAGGCCCTGGGGCCGCTTCTGGATGAAGAGGATGATCAGCGCCAGGATCAGGATCTTGCCCAGCACGGCGCCGATCTGCGGTTCGAGGATCTTGTTCGCCACGCCCAGGCCGAAGGCCGCCATCACGCTGCCGGCGAGCTGGCCGACGCCGCCGAGGACCACCACCAGGAAGGAGTCGATGATGTAGCCCTGGCCGAGGTCCGGGCCGACGTTGCCGATCTGCGACAGCGCCACGCCCCCCAGCCCGGCGATGCCGGAGCCGAGGCCGAAGGCGAGCATGTCCACGCGCCCGGTCGGCACCCCGCAGCAGGCGGCCATGTTGCGGTTCTGGGTGACGGCGCGGACGTTGAGGCCGAGGCGGGTGCGGTTCAGCAGCAACCAGGTGAGCAGCACCACGCACAGGGCGAAGCCGATGATCACGATGCGGTTGTACGGCAGCACCAGGTTGGGCAGCACCTGGATGCCGCCGGAGAGCCAGGCCGGGTTGGCCACTTCGACGTTCTGCGCGCCGAAGATCACCCGCACCAGTTGGATCAGGATCAGGCTGATGCCCCAGGTGGCCAGCAGGGTTTCCAGCGGGCGGCCGTAGAGGTGGCGGATCACCGTGCGCTCCAGCGCCATGCCAATCAGCGCGGTGACGACGAACGCCGCCGGCAGTGCAGCCAGCGGGTAGAACGCGAGTGCATCCGGCGCCAGGCGCTGGAAGCCCAGTTGCACCAGGTAGGTGGTGTAGGCGCCGAGCATCAGCATTTCGCCGTGGGCCATGTTGATCACCCCCAGCAGGCCGAAGGTGATGGCCAGGCCCAGGGCCGCCAGCAGCAGGATCGAGCCGAGGGACAGACCGCTGAAGGCCTGGCCGAGCAGCTCGCCGACCAGCAGCCGGCGCTTCACCTGGGCCAGGCTGGTTTCGGCGGCGGTGCGCACGGCGGTGTCGGTTTCCACGGTGGGATCGAGCAGTGCTTCAAGGCGGGTGCGCGCCAGCGGATCGCCGGTTTCGCCCAGCAGGCGCACGGCGGCGAGACGAATGGCCGGGTCCGGGTCGGCCAGTTGCAGGTTGGCCAGGGCCAGGGACAGCGCGTCGCGCACGCCGGCGTCTTCCTCCGCCAGCATGCGCTCGTTGAGCAGGGTGAGTTGCGCCGGCTTGGCACTCTTCTGCAGCTGGCGCGCGCCCTCCAGGCGGCTGGCCGGATCGCCGGCGAGCAACTGGTGGCTGGCCTGGGCGGTGATCAACAGGCCGCGCAGGCGGTTGTTCAGACGCAGCTTCTTCGGCGTTCCGGCGGGCGGGGCGTCACCTTCGGCGGCGTGGAAGCTGCCGTCCCGTTCGATGAAGGCCTGTTTCGACGCGATGGCGAAGCGGCCCTGCTGCAGGGCGTCCAGCAAGGGCTGGCGCGTGGCGTCGGGTTCGGCGGCCCAGCGCTCCAGCAGCTTCGCCTGCTGCGCCGGGTTGGCGGCGGCGAAGTCGTGGGCGTCGTTGGCCTGGGCTGCGAAGGGCAGCAGCAGGGTCACGGCCAGGAAAATTCGGTAGAGGGCGGCGGGCATGAGGGATTCCTTCGTGGCACCGTTAGCCCCCTCTCCCTCGGGAGGGAGAGGGTTGGGGAGAGGGTGCGCGTGGCACGCCCCTCTCCCCCGGCCCCTCTCCCGCAAGCGGGAGAGGGGAGGTCGGTCAGTTGGTCTTCACCGCATAGTCCGGCTTCTTGTCGTTGCCGGGGATGAAGGGGCTCCAGGGCTGCGCGCGCAGCGGGCCTTCGGTCTGCCAGACCACGGAGAACTGACCGTCCTCCTGGATTTCGCCGATCATCACCGGCTTGTGCAGGTGGTGGTTGGTCTTGTCCATGGTCAGGGTGTAGCCGGACGGCGCGGCGAAGCTCTGGCCGGCCAGGGCCTCGCGGACCTTGTCGACGTCGGTGCTGCCGGCCTTTTCCACGGCCTGGGCCCACATGTGGATGCCGACGTAGGTGGCCTCCATCGGGTCGTTGGTCACCGCGGTCTGGTAGTTGGGCAGGTTCTTGGCCTTGGCGTAGGCCTTCCACTGCTCGACGAACGTGCTGTTGACCGGGTTATCCACCGACTCGAAGTAGTTCCAGGCGGCCAGGTGGCCCACCAGCGGCTTGGTGTCGATGCCGCGCAGTTCTTCCTCGCCCACGGAGAAGGCCACCACCGGCACGTCGGTGGCTTCCAGGCCCTGGTTGGCCAGTTCCTTGTAGAACGGGACGTTGGAGTCGCCGTTGACGGTGGAGATCACCGCGGTCTTGCCGCCGGCGGAGAACTTCTTGATGTTGGCGACGATGGTCTGGTAGTCGCTGTGGCCGAAGGGGGTGTAGACCTCTTCGATGTCCTTGTCGGCTACGCCCTTGCTGTGCAGGAAGCTGCGCAGGATCTTGTTGGTGGTGCGCGGGTAGACGTAGTCGGTGCCCAGCAGGAAGAAGCGCTTGGCGCCGCCGCCGTCCTCGCTCATCAGGTATTCCACCGCCGGGATGGCCTGCTGGTTCGGCGCGGCGCCGGTGTAGAAGACGTTGGGCGAGAGTTCTTCGCCCTCGTACTGCACCGGGTAGAAGAGCAGGCCGTTGAGTTCCTCGAATACCGGCAACACGGATTTGCGCGATACCGAAGTCCAGCAGCCGAAGACCACGTCGACCTTGTCCTTGGTCAGCAACTGGCGCGCCTTTTCGGCGAACAGCGGCCAGTTGGAGGCCGGGTCGACCACCACCGGCTCCAGTTGCTTGCCGTTGACCCCGCCCTTGGCGTTGATCTCGTCGATGGTCATCAGCGCCATGTCCTTCAGCGAGGTCTCGGAAATCGCCATGGTGCCGGAGAGGGAGTGCAGGATGCCGACCTTGATGGTCTCGGCCGCCTGGATTGTCCAGGACATGCCCATGGCGGCGATGGACGCGGAAAGGGTGAAGGCCTTGATCAGGCTGCGACGTTGCATGGGGCGGTCTCCATTCTCACAAGTATTTGAAGTCACTGCGTTTATTGGTCTGTCTACCGGCAGTTCTCAAAGGGTCTTCCTCGTCACCCTTGGACCGGCTGCGGCCTTGGCCGAGCGCTGTGCAACATGTGCAGGGTGATCTTGCGTACTTCAGCCTTGCTGACTTCGATGTGGCTCCTCAGCAGCAGCTGTGCTTCTTCGCAGCGGCGCGACAGGATCGCGCCGAGGATGCGTGCGTGTTCCTCGTAGGTGATCTCCACCCGCGGCACCTGGGTGAAATCCAGGCGGCGGATGATGCGGATCTTCTCGCTGACCTCGGCATGCAGCCGGGCCATCTCGCGGTTTCCGGCGGCCACTACCAGTTGGCAATGGAAGGCTTCGTCCAGGTGGGAAACGGTGCGCCCGTCCTGCAGGCGGTCCGCGCTCGGCACCAGCCAGATGCGCTGGAGCTGCGCCAGGGCCTCCGGCAGCTCGCCTTCGGGCCGGGCGCAGAGGCGGCGGACCGCCTCCAGCTCCAGCAGGATGCGCACCTCGTAGAGTTCCTCGAAGTGGGTGAAATCGAACGGCCGCACCTGCCAGCCGCTGCGGAAATACACCTCCAGGTAGCCCTCGCGTTCCAGGCGGTAGAGCGCCTGGCGCACGGGGGTGCGGCTGACCGCCATGCGGTCGGCGATCTCGCTTTCAGAGAAGCGGTCGCCGGGCAGCAGGCGGAACTCGAAGATGTCGTCCTTGAGCTGGGCGTAGATGCGCTCGGCGAGGTTCTCCGGGCGCTCTCTGCCGCGTTTGTCCGGGTCCACCAGTTGCATCTCAGGCGGCCTCGCTGGGGTCGAGCAGCAGCAGGGCATCGCCCGGCGTCACCGCCTTGCCCGGCTGGCAACGCACCGCCTTGACGGTGCCGGCCACCGGCGCGGTGACCGCCAGTTCCATCTTCATCGCTTCCACCACCAGCAGCGGGGTGCCGGCCTCGACGCGCTGGCCGGGCTCCACCAGCACCTTCCAGACGCTGCCGCACATGTCGGCGCTGACCAGGTGGCCGTCGAGGTCCTGGTCGTCGTCGTGGGGCTGGGCCAGCGGCGAGGTGACAGTCGGGTCGTCGTCGCGCCAGAGTTGCGCCTCGGCATCGAAGGCAGCCTTCTGCGTGGCCTGGAAGGCGGCGATGCTGTCGGCATTGCCGGCGAGGAAGTCACGGTAGGCGGCGAAGTCGAACTCGGTTTCTTCGATGCGAATCTCGGCCCGCCCCTCGCGGAAGGCTTCGCGGAATGCGTCGAGCTCCGCCTCGCTGACCGGGTAGAAACGCACCTGGTCGAAGAACTTCAGCAGCCAGGGCTGGCCGTTCTCGAACTGGGCGTTCTTCACGAACTTGTTCCAGATCGGCAGGGTGCGCCCCACCAGCTGGTAGCCGCCGGGCGAGTCCATGCCGTAGATGCACATGTACATGCCGCCGATGCCCACGGTGCCTTCGGCGGTGTAGGTGCGCGCCGGGTTGTACTTGGAGCTGAGCAGGCGATGGCGCGGGTCCAGCGGCACGGCGCAGGGTGCGTCGAGGTAGACGTCGCCGAGGCCGAGGATCAGGTAGCTGGCGTCGAACAGGATGTCCTTCACGTCGTCGCGGCTGGCGAGGCCATTGATGCGTTGCAGGAAGTCGACGTTGTTCGGCAGCCAGGGCGCTTCGGCGCGCACGGTTTCGCGGTAGCGGGTGACGGCGCCGAGGGTGGCGCTGTCCTCGAAGGCCATGGGCAGGTGGACGATGCGGGTCGGCACCTTGATATTGGCCACATCGCCGAGGCGCTGTTCCAGGCGCAGCAGGTGGTCGAGCAGGGTCTGCTGGTGCAGCACGCGGCTGTCGTAGCGCAATTGCAGGGAGCGCACGCCGGGGGCCAGTTCCTCCAGGCCGCGCAGGGGCTCGGCCTTGAGGGCTTCCATCAGCAGGTGCACGCGCAGGCGCAGGGCGAGGTCGAGAACGTTGTCGCCGTACTCCAGCAGGATGTAGGCATCGCCCGCCTGGCGATAGACCACCCGTGGGCGCTGGCCGTCGGCCGGCAGCTCGGCGAGCACGGTGGCGGACACCGTGGCGGCGGGCTGCAGGGAGGGCGCGGGCAAGGTCACGGCGCTGATGGCGGCCAGCGCTTCGAGGCTGCCCAGTTGTGCCTGCTCCAGGCTCTGTGCCTGCTGGAAGCCGATGGGGTGGAAGCGCAGCTTGTCGCCCGGCTTCACCTGGCCGACCTTCCACAGCTCGGCCTTGGCGATGGTCACCGGGCAGACGAAGCCGCCGAGGCTGGGGCCGTCCTTGGTGAGGATCACCGGGAAGTCGCCGGTGAAGTTGATCGAGCCGATGGCGTACTCGCAGTCATGCACGTTGGACGGGTGCAGCCCGGCTTCGCCGCCGTCGGCGCGGGTCCAGCTCGGCTTGGGCCCGGACAGGCGCACACCGAGGCGGTTGGAGTTGTAGTGCACCTCCCATTCGGCGTCGAAGAATGCCTCGATGGCCTCCGGGGTGAAGAAGTCCGGTGCGCCATGGGGGCCGTAGAGCACGCCGATGTTCCAGGTGGTGCCGTAGCTGGGGATCAGGCTGGCGTGGGCGGCCTGGGGCGGCGCCACCGGGGCCGGGGTGGTGCAGGCCGGCAGTTCCGGCTGGGAGATGGCCAGCATGTCCGCCGGGCGCAGGGTGCGGCCGGCATGGCCGCCGAACTGGCCGAGGGCGAAGGTGGAGCGGCTGCCCAGGTACAGCGGCACATCGAAACCGTTGCGCACCGCCAGGTAGGTGCGGCAGCCGCTGCGGGCGCGGCCGAGCTTGAGCACCTGGCCGGCCTTGACCGCCAGCGGCGCCCAGTAGGGCACGGACTCGCCGTCCAGTTCCGCCGGGCAATCGGCGCCGGTCAGGGCGATCAGCGCGTCGCAATGGAAGCGCAGCGTCGGGCCCTGCAGGGTGAACTCCAGGCCGGCGGCGCTGGCGTGGTTGCCGACGATGCGGTTGGCCAGGCGGAAGGCGAAGTCGTCCATGGGGCCGGACGGCGGCACGCCGATGTCCCAGTAGCCGAGGCGGCCCGGATAGTCCTGCACGCTGGAGTAGGTGCCGGGCTCGATCACTTCGATCACGCTGGGGCGGAACGCGAAGCCGTCGAGCAGGCGGGTCCACACCTCGCCACGGGCGAAGCGGTCATCGGCCACCACCTGGCGCAGGTAGTCGAGGTTGCTGGCGATGCCGTGCAGGCGGGTTTCGCCCAGGGCCTGGCGCAGGCGGGCCAGGGCCTCGTCGCGGTCACGTCCATGGACGATCAGCTTGGCGATCATCGGGTCGTAGAAGGCCGAAACCTCGCTGCCGGTGCTGACCCAGCCATCCACACGCACGCCGTCGGGGAAGTGCACTTCGGTGAGCACGCCGGGGCTGGGCTGGAAGTTCTTCAGCGGGTCTTCGGCATAGATCCGCACTTCCATCGCGGCGCCCTGGGGGGCACGTTGCAGCGCTGGCCAGTCCAGCGCGTCACCGGCCGCCACACGCAGCATGCATTCGATCAGGTCGAGGCCGGTGACCATTTCCGTGACCGGGTGCTCCACCTGCAGGCGGGTGTTCACCTCAAGGAAGTAGAAGTCGTCGCGGGCGGCGTCGTAGATGAACTCCACCGTGCCGGCGCTGCGGTAGTTCACCGACTGGCCGAGCTGGACGGCGGCGGCGTGGAGGCGCTCGCGGGTGGCCTGGGGCAGGTTCGGCGCAGGGGTTTCCTCCACGACTTTCTGGTTGCGGCGCTGCAACGAGCAGTCGCGTTCGCCGAGGGCCGCCACGCGTCCCTGGCCGTCGCCGAAGATCTGCACTTCGACGTGGCGTGCCTGGTCGACGAAGCGTTCGAGGAATACCCCGGCATCGCTGAAGAACTGCTCGCCCATGCGCTTGACGCTTTCATAGGCGCTTTTCAGCGCCTCGGCATCCGCGCAGCGGGTCAGGCCGATACCGCCACCGCCGGCGGTGGTCTTGAGCATCACCGGGTAGCCGATCCGGGCGGCGGCCTCGAGCGCGTCGTCGAGGCTGTCGAGCAGGCCGGTGCCGGGGGCCATCGGCACCTGGGCCGCGCCGGCCAGCTCACGGGCGCGGTGCTTGAGGCCGAACTCGCGGATCTGCGTCGAAGTGGGGCCGACAAAGGCGATACCGGCCGCTTCGCAGGCCTCGGCGAACTCGGCGCTTTCGGAGAGGAAGCCATAGCCGGGGTAGATCGCCTGGGCACCTGCCTCGCGTGCGGCGGCGAGGATCTTGTCGATGCGCAGGTAGCTGTCGGCCGGCTTGTCGCCACCCAGGGCGATGGCGACATCGGCATCGCGCACATGGGGTGCGTTGCGGTCGGCGTCGGAATACACGGCGACGCTCTTCACGCCGAGGCGCTTGAGGGTACGGATGGCGCGGACGGCGATCTCGCCTCGGTTGGCGATCAGTACGGTGTGGAACATCTCTTGCGGCCTCCTGGCTGGTGCGACGGGCTGTCTGGCTGGCGCTGTTCTTGTCCCCTCTCCTCTCGGGGGAGAGGGGAGGGAGCTAGTTCTGCTGGCTGGCGATAAAGGCGCGCCAGCCGCCGAAGGCGGTGATGTCGCGGGCGCCTTCCAGGGCGTAGGGCTCGCAAATGAAGCCTTTCACCCAGCGGCCGTCCTCCAGTTGCAGGTTGCCGATGCCCAGCGGCGGCGGAATCTCGGCGACGAATTCGCCGAAGCGCGCCAGCGGGACGTCCCAGAGCTCGACGATCAGCGGCGCGCCATCCTGGCTGCGGGCCAGGCCGGGCTTGGGCGGCACGGTGCCGGGCAGGGCGAACAGGCGGTAGTCGGCGGCGGTGCGGGTCTGTTCCACCAGCACCGCATTGCGGGTGGTGAGCTGGAAGTTCAGCGGCATGCCGGTGAGGTGCGCACCGACCACCGCGACGCGCACGCAACCGGGCGCCTGGGCGGCGGGTGCCTGGGGCGGCAGGGCGCGGCCGGTGGCGCCCAGGGACAGCGCCAGGGCGGCTTGCCAGCGCTTGCCGAAGGCGGCCAGGGCGGCGTCATGCCAGGCCGGGGCGAGCAGGGTGATGCCCGCTGGCAGGCCGTCGGCGCGGAATCCGGCGGGCAGGGCCAGGGCGCTCAGGTCGGAGAAATTGGTGAAGTTGGTGTAGGTGCCGAACTGGGCGTTGTAGCGCACCGGCTCCTCGGCCATCTCGGCGATGCGGCGAATGGTGGGCGAGGTGGGCACCACCAGGGCGTCGAAGCCGGCCAGGGCGTCGTTGACCTTGCGCGCCAGCTCGGCGCGCAGGTACTCGGCGCGGTAGGCGTCGCAGGCGCTGTAGTCCAGGCCATTGGCGAGGATGCCATGCACCACCGGGTCCATGGCGTGCGGCTGGTCGGTGAAGATCGTACCGGCCGCCACGGTGCGTTCGGCCACCCAGGAGCCCTGGTAGAGCTGCTCGGCCAGTTGGCGGAAGGGGCTGAAATCGATGGCGGTGATCTCGGCGCCCAGGGCCCGGAGCTGGTCCAGCGCGGATTCGAAGACGGCACGGGTCTGTTCGTCGCCGAAGAACTCCAGCACATCCGGCACTGCCAGCCTGGGCTTGGCGCCCATGCCCACCGGGGCGCTGTCGGGGTTTTGCCGGGAGTAGGGGTCGCGGGCGTCGTAGCCGCCGGCGAGGCGCGCCACGGTTTCGGCGTCGGCGACGCTCAGGGCGAACACGGAGATGCAATCGAGGGTGCGGCAGGCCGGCACCAGGCCGGTGTTGGGCAACCAGCCCTTGGTGGGCTTGAGGCCGACGATGTTGTTGAAGCCGGCCGGCACGCGGCCTGAGCCGGCGGTGTCGGTGCCGAGGGAGAACGGCACCAGGCCGCGCGCCACCACCGACGCCGAGCCGGAACTGGAGCCGCCGCTGACGTAGGCCGGGTCGAAGGCGTTGGGCACCGCGCCATAGGGTGAACGGGTGCCCACCAGGCCGGTGGCGAACTGGTCGAGGTTGGTCTTGCCGATCAGGATGGCGCCGGCGGCGCGCAGGCGGGCGACCACGGTGGCGTCCTCCGCAGCCGGATAGGCGAAGGCTGGGCAGGCGGCGGTGGTGGTCCAGCCGGCGGCGTCGATGTTGTCCTTGATGGCGAAGGGCACACCGTAGAGTGGTAGGCGGTCCATGTCACCGCTGGCGGACGCCAGCAGGGCGGCGAGTTCGCCAAGCTGGGCATCCAGTTGCTCGGCGCTGGCCAGGCTGATCCAGGCGCGGTCGTCGGTGCTCAGGCGCTGGCGCAAAGCGTGCAGCAGTTCAGCGGGTTGCAGTTGGTCGCGGTAGGCCTGCTGCCAGTCGGCCAGGGTGAAGGCGATGGGGGCATCGGACATGTTCTGGAGTTCCATCTTGTATCCAAGTTGGAATGCTCCAGAGCAAGGGTGGTGCCAGAAACGCGAAGTGCCCGTGGTTACTGGGCTGGGTGGGGGGCGAGAGGTTTTCGGCGTCCCGGTTTTGCACTGCGCTGGGGCGTGGGCGGGAGGATGGGGCGTAGGCTGGTGCGTGCCACGTTGGGCCTCGCTGCGCTCGGACCAGCGTGGCCCGCACCAACCTACGGGACGAGGTAGTTCTTCACCCCGGTGAAGATGATCTGTGCGGCCAGGGCGCAGACGAACAGGCCCATCAGGCGGCTGACGATCTGCAGGCCCTGTTCGCCGAGGATGCGTTCGATGTGGTCGGAGAGATAGAGGATTGCGCCGACGGTGACGGAGGCGATGGCGATGGCGATGAGGGCGGTGAGCTTGTCGTCCCAGTGCACGTGGCCGGCACCCATCACCAGCATGGCGCCGATGGTGCCGGGGCCAACGGTGAGGGGGATGGTCAGCGGCACGATGGTCACGTCCTGCTGCACGTTGTCCGCCTGCACCGCCGACTTGCCCTGGGCCATGCCGAGGGCGGAGATGAACAGCACGGTGCCGGCGCCGATGCGGAAGGCATCGATGGTGATGCCGAAGATATTGAAGATCGCCTGGCCGAACAGGTAGAGCAGGGCGCTGGCCACCAGGGTGCCGAGGGCGACTTTCCAGGCGAGCTTCTTGCGCTCCTTCACGGTGTAGCCACGGGTCAGGCCGATGAAGCAGGAGAGCACGAAGAAAGGGCTGTAGAGCACCAGCATCTTCAGGTACAGGCTGGAGAGGCTTTCGAACATGGGGGGCATCCATTCACGGGCGGCCTGCTCAGTGTAGAGGCTGCCCTGCCGTTGGGCGCTCCACTATAACCGCGTCGCGGCGGTCGGCTATACCTACCCGCACTGGGTCGTTTCGTCGCGCAGGGAGCCGTTGATGGCGCGCATCAGTTTCACCCCCAACCTGCAACGCCACCTCGATGTCGCCGAACTGGACGTCACGGCGCTTACCGTCGCCGAGGCGCTGGACGCCGCGTTCGCCGCCAACCCGCGCCTGCGCGGCTACCTGCTCGACGACCAGGGGCGGCTGCGCCGGCACGTGGCGATCTTCGTCGACACCCAGCAAGTGAACGACCGCCGTCGTTTATCCGATCCGGTGGGGCCGGCCAGCGACATCTTCGTCGTCCAGGCGTTGTCCGGCGGTTGAACCGGCACAAGGAGAAGGACATGAGCCGATGCATCCATGTGGCGACCCGCAAGGGGCTGCTGTGCTTCGAGCACGAGGGGGATGGCTGGCGCCTGGCGCGCCAGGACTTCCTCGGTGAGCCGGTGAGCATGCTGCTGACCGATCCGCGTGATGGTCACCTCTACGCAGCCCTGCACCTGGGCCATTTCGGGCCCAAGCTGTGGCGCTCGGCGGACGCCGGGCAGCGCTGGGAGGAAATCGCCGCCCCGGCCTTCGCACCGGCTGCCGAAGGTGAGGAGGAGCCGTCGGTGGAGATGATCTGGTGCCTGGAAACGGGCGGCGCCGATCAGCCCGGCACGCTTTGGGCCGGCACCATTCCCGGCGGCCTGTTCCGGTCCCGCGACCACGGCAGCTCCTGGGCGCTGGTGGACAGTCTCTGGCAGCGTCCGGAGCGGGCCAACTGGTTCGGCGGCGGCTACGACCAGCCGGGTATCCATTCCATCTGCGTCGACCCGCGCGACAGCCGCCACCTGACGCTGGCGGTGTCTTGCGGCGGCGTCTGGCACAGCGAGGACGAAGGCGCCAGTTGGGCCTACCGCACCCGTGGCATGCGTGCGGCCTACATGCCGCCGGAGCGCGCGGAGGAGCCGGACATTCAGGACCCGCACCGCATGGTGGCCTGCCCGACGGACCCGGAGCGGCTCTGGGTGCAGCACCACAACGGCATTTTCGTCAGTACCGACCGAGGCTTGAACTGGCGGGAAATACCCGAGGCCGGACCGTCCACCTTCGGTTTCGCCGTGGCGGTACATCCCACCGACCCGGACTGCGCCTGGTTCGTGCCGGCGGTGAAGGACGAATGCCGGGTGCCCGCCGACCAGCGTCTGCGGGTCACCCGCACCCGCGATGGCGGGCGCAGTTTCGAGGTGCTGGAGCGTGGCCTGCCGCAGCAGCTCTGCTATGACCTGGTGTACCGACACGGGCTGGATGTGGATGACAGCGGTCAGTGCCTGGTCATGGGGTCCACCACCGGGCACCTGTGGCTGTCGGGCGATCAGGGGGATAGCTGGACTTTGCTCGCCGGGCACCTGCCGCCGATCTTCGCCGTGCGGTGGGGGTAGCAGGGCGGCGGCCCATTGTGGGGGCGAATTTATTCGCTATGGGCGGCGAAGCCGCCCCTTGCAGGATTCCCAGGGCGAACCTGCGGTCCGCATAGCGATTGAAATCGCCCCCACAGGTCGTCCGCCGGTCAGCTGTGTATCGCGTGTCGCTCGCGGAGTTCCTTCTCGGCCACCCAGTATTCGATCAGCTCGCGCAGCTGGGAGAGTTCCACTGGCTTGGCCATGTGGCCGTCCATGCCGGAGAGGCGGGCGCGTTCCTTGTGTTCGCTGAGGATGTGGGCGGTCAGGGCGACCACCGGCGTGCGCGGCCGCTGCTCCAGGTTCTCCCAGTGGCGCAGCATCTCGGTGGCGGTGAATCCGTCCAGTATCGGCATCTCGCAGTCCATCAGCACCAGGTCGTAGTGCTGGTTCTTCATCGCGCTCAGGGCTTCCTCGCCGTTGCTGGCGGTGTCCGGTTCGAGGTTGAGCTTGCTCAGCATGCCGCGGATGACCTTGGTGGAGATGCTGTTGTCCTCGGCCACCAGGATGCGGAAATCGTTGGGCACGTGCAGCGGTTCGCTGACCTGGGAACCGGGCAGGAACAGGGGACCGCCGTTGCGGCGCTGGTTGAGCTCGTCGGCCAGGGTGGTCTTGAGGGTGTAGCCGGCCACCGGCTTGGCGAGGATGCGCTTGATGCCGGCGTTGCGCGCGATGATCTTGCTCGGGGCATTGCTGATGCCGGTGAGCATGATGATCAGGATATCGTGGTTGAGGCTGGGGTCTTCCTTGATCTTGGCCGCCAGTTGCATGCCGGTCATGCCGGGCATGTCCTGGTCCAGCAGGACTACGTCGAAGTACTCGCGCAGGTGAGCCTTGGTGCGCAGCAGGGCCAGGGCCTCCTTGCCGGAGGGGACGGCGCTGACCTGCAGGCCCCAGGCGCTGCATTGCTGGACCAGCACCTTGCGGCAGGTGTCGTTGTCGTCCACCACCAGCAGGCGCGCGCCTTCCAGCGGGCTGTCCAGGTCGGCGGTGGGGCGTTCCAGGTGCTGGCTGTCCAGTGGCAGGTTGAGCCAGAGGGTGCTGCCTTGCCCCGCGCCGCTCTGGATGCCGAACTCGCCGTCCATCAGGCGCACCAGCTGGCGGGCGATGACCAGACCCAGGCGGCCGCCGAGTTTGGAGGTGGTGAGGAGGTCGCTGCTCTGCAATTCGGCGTTGAGCAGCGCTTCTCGTTCGCCGGCTTCCAGGGGGCGGCCGCTGTCCTGCACGGCGATGCGCAGGCGCGGTTCGCTGGCGCTGTTGTCCAGCGCCACCACCAGCAGGATCTCGCCTTCGTCGGTCTGCCTGAAGGCGTTGTCCAGCAGGCTGAGGAGCATCTGCCGCAGGCGCGTGGGGTCGCCGCTGATCACGCGGGGCACCTGGGGCTGCATGAAACTGATGAGTTCGACCCGCTGCTGTTCGGCCTTGGCGCGGAAGATGTCGAGGCAGTCGTCGATCAGGGCATTGAGGTCGAACTGCACGTCGTCCAGCTCGATCTGACCGGACTCCAACTTGGAGATGTCGAGGATTTCGTTGATCAGGGTGAGCAGCTCGTTGCCGGAGCTGTGGATGGTCTGCACGTAGTCGCGCTGCTTGGCCGACAGCGGGGTGCCGAGGAGCAGTTCGGTCATGCCCAGCACGCCGTTCATCGGGGTGCGGATTTCGTGGCTGATCTTGGCCAGGAATTCACCCTTGGCCTTCAGTTCGGCGGAGCTGGCGGCCAGGGCGCGGCTGGCACTGAAGATTTCATGCTGGATGCGTCGCTGGCGTTCGCTGAGGGCCATGCTGAGGAACACGCCGCTGACCGTGGAGATGGCCAGCAGGGTGTAGGCCAGCCAGTCGGACTGCAGTTGCCAGTAGCCGAACAGGGCAGGCAGGGCGCCGAAGATGGCGACGCAGAACACGCCCAGCGCCAGGCTGAACAGCCGCGCCGGACGGTAGCCCTGGTGCCAGTGCAGGAGGGCGTAGAGGAACATGCTGAGGCTGGCGAGGGCGGCCAGCCCGTAGACCAGTTGGTTGAACGGCAGCTCGGTGACGATCAGCAGCAGGGCGGCGGTGAGCGCGATCAGCACGACCTCGCCCAGCAGCACGCCGGTCAGCGGCGTGCTTGGGCAGACCTTGCCGAAGAAGCTGACGGTGAAGGCCAGGGCGCAGGCCATGGCGACCAGCATGGACAGGTTGGCGATCTGCGGTTGCGCGCTCTGCCAGTCGCCGAGCCAGGGTGAGCTGATGCCCAGCAGGCTGATGCCGGTGACGATCAGGCTGCCCTGTGCGGCGGCCAGCCAGAGACTGACGGTGGCGCGGCAGTACGCGTAGCGCACCAGGTTGTAGTAGACCAGCATGGCCAGCCCGCCGAGCAGCAGGCCGAAGAGCAGCGGACGGGTATCGTCGGCGGCCATCAGGGCCGCGGACTGCAGGGCCACGGTCGGGCGCAGGGCGTGCTCCGAGGCCATGCGCAGGTAGATATCCAGGGATTCCTGCTGGACCGGCAGGGGCAGGAGGAAGTCGCGGCTGGGCAGCGGGCGCTCGCTGTAGGGCAGGCGGCTGCCGGTGCGGGTGTGGGCGACCAGCTCATCGCCCTTGAGGACATAGAGGTCGAGGTAGGCCAGGTAGGGGGCGAAGACCCGCAGCAGCTGCTCGTGCTGGCTGGGCGGGAGCCGGTAGTGCAACCAGAGCGCGCTGGTGCCACCGGGGGTATAGAGCTGGTCGAGTTCGACCGGGGTGAACTGGGACAGGGCCTGCTGGGTGCGTACTTCCTGCAGCTGCAGGTTGGCGCTGGGATCGAGCAGCATGCTCCAGCGCCCCGTATCGGCCGCCTGGGCGGGCAGCAGAGGAAGCAGGGCCAGCAGCAGACTGGCGAACAATCCTGTGGCAATCCTGAGCCGAAGCACGGTCGAGGTCCCTTCGTGGGTGAGTGGCCGGATTATAGCCAAGCCCCTCTTGTGCGGAATATGACCAAGACGGCCATATGGCCATCCCGGTCAGGGTGAGTTACTGCTGTTATTCCTTCGAAAGCCGATTTCAGCAATCGTTCTGCTCGCGCGCGATGGCGCGATAGCCGATGTCCTTGCGGTAGAAGCAGCCGTTCCAGCGGATTTTCTCCGCCAGGCGATAGGCCTGCTGCTGCGCGTCGGACACACTGCGGCCGATGGCGGTGGCGCAGAGCACGCGGCCGCCGGAGGTGACGATCTGGCCGTCCTTCAGTGCGGTGCCGGCGTGGAACACCTTACCGTCCAGGGCGGCGGCATCGGCCAGGCCTTCGATCACTTCGCCCTTGGCGTAGTCGCCCGGGTAGCCGCCGGCGGCCAGGACCACGCCCACGGTGGGGCGCGGGTCCCAGGTGGCTTCGACCTTGTCCAGGGCCTTGGCCAGGGCGGCTTCTACCAGCAGCACCAGGGAAGACTCCAGACGCACCATGATGGGCTGGGTTTCCGGGTCGCCGAAACGGCAGTTGAACTCGATGACCTTGGGTGCGCCGCTCTTGTCGATCATCAGGCCGGCATAGAGGAAGCCGGTGTAGACGTTGCCTTCCTCGGCCATGCCGCGCACGGTCGGGTAAATGACTTCGTCCATCACCCGCTGATGCACCTCGGGGGTGACCACCGGCGCCGGCGAGTAGGCGCCCATGCCGCCGGTGTTCGGGCCGGTGTCGCCGTCGCCGACGCGCTTGTGGTCCTGGCTGGTCGCCATGGGCAGCACGTTCTGGCCATCCACCATGACGATGAAGCTGGCCTCCTCGCCGTCGAGGAACTCCTCGATCACCACGCGCGAACCCGCATCACCGAAGGCATTGCCGGCGAGCATGTCGCGTACGGCGGCTTCGGCTTCTTCCAGGGTCATGGCGACGATCACGCCCTTGCCCGCGGCCAGGCCGTCGGCCTTGATCACGATGGGCGCACCCTTCTCGCGCAGGTAGGCCAGGGCCGGCTCGATTTCGGTGAAGTTCTGGTAGGCGGCGGTGGGGATCTGGTGGCGGGCCAGGAAGTCCTTGGTAAAGGCCTTGGAGCCTTCCAGTTGTGCCGCGCCGGCGGTGGGGCCGAAGATGGCCAGGCCGCGCGAGCGGAACAGGTCGACCACGCCCTTCACCAGCGGCGCTTCCGGGCCGACGATGGTCAGCTGGACGTTATTCGCGGCGAATTCCGCCAGTTGCTCCAGGGCCAGCACGTCGATGGCGACGTTCTCGCACTTGGCTTCGGTCGCGGTGCCGGCGTTGCCCGGCGCGACGAAGACTTTCTCCACGCGCGGGTCCTGGGCCACTTTCCACGCCAGGGCGTGTTCACGACCGCCGCTGCCGATGATCAATACGTTCATTGAGTTCTCCTTGAGGAGGCGGGCGTTACGCCCGAACGGTGGATAAGAAAAGCGTTATCCACCCTACAAAAGCTTTTATGCTCGGAGTCGAGGTTGCGATCGAGTAGGTAGATGCAAGGCGCCGGCCCCGTCACCAAGCGGAGTTGCCTTCTGGCAATGAGCATTGGGAGCGGGGCCGGCAACGCAGCAGATGCCTGCTCGAGGGCGACCGTTAGTGCCTAAAGTGGCGCATGCCGGTGAACACCATCGCAATACCTGCTTCGTCGGCGGCGGCGATGACTTCGTTGTCGCGCATGGAGCCGCCCGGCTGGATCACTGCAGTGATACCGGCGGCCGCGGCGTTGTCGATGCCGTCGCGGAAGGGGAAGAAGGCATCGGACGCCATCACCGCGCCCTTCACCTCAAGGCCGGCATGCTCGGCCTTGATGGCGGCGATGCGGGCGGAGTTCACGCGGCTCATCTGGCCGGCGCCGACGCCGACGGTCTGGCGGTTCTTGGCGTAGACGATGGCGTTGGATTTGACGAACTTGGCCACTTTCCAGGCGAAGATCAGGTCATGGATTTCCTGCTCGCTCGGGGCGCGCTGGGTGACGATCTTCAGATCTTCCGCCTTGATCATGCCGATGTCGCGGCTCTGCACCAGCAGGCCGCCGTTGACGCGCTTGAAGTCCCAGCCCGGGGCGCGCTCGGCCGGCCACTCGCCGCACTCCAGCAGGCGCACGTTGGCCTTGGCGGCAACCACGGCGCGGGCTTCGGCGGAGACTTTCGGGGCGATGATGACTTCGACGAACTGGCGCTCGACGATGGCCTTGGCGGTCTCGCCATCCAGCTCGCGGTTGAAGGCGATGATGCCGCCGAAGGCGGATTCGCTGTCGGTGGCGTAGGCCAGGTCGTAGGCCTTGCGGATGCCGCCTTCGTTGTCCGGCACCACGGCCACGCCACAGGGGTTGGCGTGCTTGACGATGACGCAGGCCGGCTTGAGGAAGCTCTTCACGCATTCCAGGGCGGCATCGGTGTCGGCCACGTTGTTGAAGGAGAGTTCCTTGCCCTGCAGTTGCACGGCGGTGGACACGCTGGCCTCGCCTTTCTTCGCTTCCACGTAGAAGGCCGCGCTCTGGTGCGGGTTCTCGCCGTAGCGCATCTCCTGGGCCTTGACGAACTGGCTGTTGAAGGTGCGCGGGAAGGCGCCGCGGCCTTCGGTGGAGAGGGTGTCGCGGACCTGGTCGATGGTGCCCAGGTAGTTGGCGATCATGCCGTCGTAGGCGGAGGTGTGCTCGAACGCCTTGAGGGCCAGGTCGAAGCGCTGGGCATAGGTCAGGCCGCCGGCCTTGAGCCCTTCGAGGATGCCGGCGTAGTCGCTGGCGTTCACCACGATGGCGACGTCCTTGTGGTTCTTCGCGGCGCTGCGGACCATGGTCGGGCCGCCGATGTCGATGTTCTCGATGGCCGTGGGCAGGTCGCAATCAGGCTTGGCAACGGTGGCTTCGAAGGGGTAGAGGTTGACCGCCACCAGGTCGATCGGCTTGATGCCGTGCTGTTCCATGACCGCGCCGTCGAGGTCGCGACGGCCGAGGATGCCGCCGTGGATTTTCGGGTGCAGGGTCTTCACGCGGCCGTCCATCATTTCCGGGAAGCCGGTGTAGTCGGCTACTTCCACGGCGGCGATGCCGTTGTCCTTGAGCAGCTTGTAGGTGCCGCCGGTGGAGAGGATCTCCACGCCAAGGGCAGCCAGTTCACGGGCGAACTCGACGATGCCGGTCTTGTCGGAAACGCTGATCAGGGCGCGGCGAACGGGAAGGCGGGTGGTCTGGTCGGTCATTTCGGAGCCATTCGAGTGGGAGATGGATTGGGCGGTGGGGGCCTGAAACTGGAAGCCGGAAGTCTGATCGTCGGGTCGCGTCCCGCTTCAAACTTCCGGCTTCCAGCTTCCGCCCTTCAGAGCAGGTCGTATTGCTTGAGCTTCTTGCGCAGCGTGCCCCGGTTGAGGCCGAGCATCTCGGAAGCCTTGGTCTGGTTACCCTTGACGTAGTTCATCACGGTTTCCAGCAGCGGCGCTTCCACTTCGGAAAGCACCAGGTTGTACACGTCCGTGACGGCGGCGCCCTCGAGATGGGCGAAATAGTTGTGCAGTGCCTTCTCGACACTGCCACGCAGGGTCTGGCCCTCTGCGGTGGGTGCCGTCAGGTGCTGTTTCAGGTTGGCGTTGTCGCTCACGGGTGTTGCCCCATCAAAAAAATTCTCGGTCATCGTCGTCATGCGGCCTTTTCCCCTTCGTTGTGACGCTCGGCGAAGAACTCCCGAACGTTGGCGCACTGCGCGTCCGTGGACTCCAAACGATTGAACTGGGCGCGAAACTCCCTGGCGCCCGGCAGGGTTTGCAGGTACCAGCCGACATGCTTGCGGGCGATGCGAACGCCCATTTCGTCGCCATAGAAGGCGTGCAGTGCGGCAAGGTGCTCCAGCAGTATCCGTTCCACTTCGATCAAGCACGGCGCCGGCAGAAGTTCACCGGTCGCCAGGTAATGCGCGATCTCGCGGAATATCCAGGGTCGCCCCTGGGCCGCTCGACCGATCAGCAGGGCATCGGCGCCGGTGGCGTCGAGGACCTGCCTGGCTTTCTGTGGCGAATCGATATCGCCATTGGCGAAGACCGGAATGGACACCGCCTGCTTGATCGCCGCGATGGTGTCGTATTCGGCTTCGCCGGTGTACAGGTCGGCGCGGGTCCGGCCATGGACGGCCAGCGCCTGGATACCGGCCTGTTCGGCGATCTTCGCCACCGCGATGCCGTTCCTGTTCGATCGGTCCCAGCCGGTCCGGATCTTCAGGGTGACGGGCACGTCGACGGCCTTGACCACGGCGTCGAGGATGTCGGCCACCAGGGCTTCGTCCTTCATCAGCGCCGAGCCGGCGGCCTTGTTGCAGACCTTCTTCGCCGGGCAGCCCATGTTGATGTCGATGATCTGCGCACCGAGTTCGACATTGGCCCTGGCCGCGTCCGCCAGCATCGCCGGGTCTCCACCGGCTATCTGCACGGAGCGGGGTTCCGGATCTCCTTCATGGAGCAGGCGCAACCTGGATTTACGGCTGTTCCACAGGCGCACGTCGCTGGTGACCATCTCCGAAACCACCATGCCGGCGCCGAGGCGGCGGCAAAGCAGACGGAACGGCCGGTCGGTGACACCCGCCATGGGGGCGAGTATTACCGGATTGGGCAAGGCATAAGGGCCAATGCTGACCGACGACATAGGTCTTCCCTGTTGAAGGGCCTGCTCAGTGGGGGAGTTCGAAAAAGGGTGGGCATGATACCCGCTCTCGATGACCGGATAAAGGCTGTTTTGAACAAATTCTGAACAGTCCTACGCTTATCGCCGGGAGTTAGCAATGCGCTGGAAGCGCCGGAATCCGGCGCCTGCGGCTTAATCGGGGGAATGGAAGCTCAGGCTGTAGTTCACGGCCTTGGTGCCCGGATCGAGGATGTCCAGGCTGACGTGGATGGGGGTCTGCGGAGGCATCTCCGTCTGTCCGGCCAGTTCGCCCGACAGGTACTCGCCGGGCTTGAAGCGACGACTGGCGAGCAGCTGGCCGTTGATGTCGGCGAAGCGCAGTTCCAGCAGCGGGAACGGCTGGGCGAAGGCGGCACGGTTGTAGAGGATGGCGTCGACCACCAGGGCGCCGGAGAACTCGGGGTGGCTGCGCACCACCAGGTTGCTGCTCTTGATCAGCTCGATATCCACCTTGGAGGGCAACTGGCAGCCGATTTCCGGGCAGAGCTGCTGGAACCAGGGGCGGTACTGGTCCTGCCGGGCCAGTTCGTCGAAGTGGTACCAGACGTACTGGGTGGCCAGGGCGAGCGCGGCCAGCAGGTTGATCAGGCCCCAACCGATCCAGCGCCCCCAGGGGCGCCGGCTCTCCTGCCAGTCCAGTTGCAGCGGCTCGTCGTTGAGGTCGAACAGGCCCTCCTCGCGCAGGGCGGGTTCGTTGCGCTTGGGTTGCTGGCGGGGCGGTTCGGCGGCGTGTGCGTCGTCCAGGTCGTCGGCGACCTCGTCGCGCAGGTCCTCGGGTTCGTCGTCGCGGGCCGAGCCAAGGCTGAAGTCCGGGCCGGGTTCGTCTTCCACCAGGTCCATGGACAGGCTGGGTTCGGTGCGCGCCACCGGGGCGGGCCTTGGCGGTTCCGGCGGGGTGAGGGCGAGCGGTTCGGCCGGGGGCTCGGCGCGCGGTTCGGGCTCGGCGTCCTGCTCTCTTTCCGCTGCCGGGGCGGTCTTGCGCTCCTCGGCTTCCAGCAGGGCTTCGGCCCAGCCTTCGTCATGCTGCGGTGCGGGTTGCGGCGCTGCCCGCAGCGGCGCGTTCGGGCCGAGCAGGTCGCGCGACAGGCGCTGTTCTTCCTGTTCCAGCTTGGCCAGCTCTTCGTCCAGGTCGAGGCTGTCGAGGTCCAGGTCGTCGTGGATCCACAGCGTGTCGTCGCTGGCTGGTTTCGCCGGTGGCGTGGGCGGCTGCTTGAGCACGGTGGCGACGCTGGGCGCCGGAGCGGTCGTGGCCGGGGGCGCTGATGGCGTGGCCGCCGGTTTCGCCGGGGAGGGGCTGGGGGTTGCGGGCGGTGGAATCGCCGCACCGCCCTTGGCCGCCAACAGCTGTTGCGCCGCATTGAACACGTGCAGGCAGGCACCGCAACGCACGGCGCCCTTGGCCACGGACAGCTGGGCGCGACTGACGCGGAAACTGGTCTGGCAATGCGGGCACTGGGTGACGAAGCTGTCGGTCATGCGGCGATCCGGTCGAAACGAAAGGCTATTTTACTCGATCTGCTGGGTTTCAGCGGCGCACGCCGCTGATGCGCACCCAGCCATCCTTCTCCGCGGTGGGGTCGAGGTCGAAGGCGTCGGCATAGGCCGCGCGGACTTCCTCGGCCTGCTCGGCGAGGATGCCGGAGAGTGCCAGGCGCCCGCCCGTGGCTACCAGTCCGGTGAGCTGCGGAGCGAGGGAGACCAGCGGGCCGGCGAGGATGTTCGCCACCACCACGTCGGCGGGTTTCGCCGGCAGGTCGGCGGGCAGGTAGAGCGGAAAGCGTGCCGGATCGATGCCGTTGCGGCCGGCATTGTCGCGGGAGGCTTCCAGGGCTTGCGGGTCGATGTCGGTGCCCACCGCCTGGCGCGCGCCCAGCAGCAGGGCGGCGATGGCAAGGATGCCCGAGCCGCAGCCGAAGTCCAGCACCTCGCAGTCGGTGAGGTCCTGGCCGTCCAGCCATTCCAGGCACAGGGCGGTGGTGGGGTGGGTGCCGGTGCCGAAGGCCAGGCCCGGGTCCAGCAGCAGGTTCACCGCGTCCGGCTCGGGGGCGGCGTGCCAGCTCGGCACTATCCACAGGCGGCGGCCGAAGCGCATCGGCTGGAAGTTGTCCATCCAGCTGCGTTCCCAGTCCTGGTCTTCGATGCGCTCGATCTGGTGCTCCGGCAGTTGACCGCCAGTCAGCAGCTGCAGGTGCGCGACCAGGGTGGTCTCGTCGGTGTCGGCCTCGAACAGGGCGAGCAGGTGGGTGTGGGACCAGAGCGGCGTGGTGCCGAGGTCGGGCTCGAAGATCGGCTGGTCTTCGGCGTCCATGAAGGTCACGGAGACGGCGCCCACTTCCAGCAGGGCGTCTTCGTAGGTGCCCGCCTGTTCCGGGGTGATGGCGAGACGGACTTGTAACCAGGGCATGGCGGGACCTCTTGAGAATTCAGCGTGCGCGTGCGGCAGGCGCGCAAGCTTACTTGAGCACAGGGCGGAAAAACACAAGGGCCGCCATTTGGCAGCCCCTGTGTCGTGGATCAGGCACTGGTGATCAGTGCTTGTCCATGCCGAGTTTCTTTTCCAGGTAGTGGATGTTGATGCCACCTTTGCAGAAACCCTTGTCGCGAGTGAGGTCGCGGTGCAGCGGGATGTTGGTCTTGATCCCGTCGACGACGATCTCGTCCAGCGCATTGCGCATGCGCGCCATGGCTTCATCGCGCGTGTTGCCGTAGGCGATCACCTTGCCGATCAGCGAGTCGTAGTTCGGCGGTACGGCGTAGCCGCTGTACAGGTGCGAATCGACACGGACGCCATTGCCGCCCGGTGCGTGGAAGTAGGTCACCTTGCCCGGGCAGGGCATGAAGTTGTCCGGGTCTTCGGCGTTGATCCGGCATTCAAGCGCATGGCCGCGGATGACCACGTCTTCCTGCTTGATCGACAGCTTGTTGCCCGCGGCGATGCTGAGCATTTCCTTGACGATGTCGATGCCGGTGACCATTTCGGTGACCGGGTGCTCCACCTGCACGCGAGTGTTCATCTCGATGAAGTAGAAGCGGCCGTCTTCGTAAAGGAACTCGAAGGTGCCGGCGCCGCGATAACCGATCTCGATGCAGGCCTGGACGCAGCGGTCCAGCACTTCGGCGCGGGCCTTTTCGTCGATCTGCGGAGCGGGGGCCTCTTCCAGCACCTTCTGGTGACGGCGCTGCAGCGAGCAGTCGCGGTCGCCCAGGTGGATGGCGTTGCCCTGGCCGTCGGACAGGACCTGCACTTCCACGTGGCGCGGATTGGTGAGGAACTTCTCCAGGTAGACCATCGGGTTGCCGAAGGCCGCACCAGCTTCGGTACGGGTCAGCTTGGCCGACTTGATCAGCTCTTCTTCCTCGTAGACCACGCGCATGCCGCGACCACCGCCGCCGCCGGCGGCCTTGATGATCACCGGGTAGCCCACTTCGCGGGCGATGGCCAGCGCGGTTTCCTCGTCTTCCGGCAGCGGGCCGTCGGAGCCCGGCACGGTGGGTACGCCGGAGCGCTGCATGGCTTCCTTGGCGGAAACCTTGTCGCCCATCAGGCGGATCACATTGGCGGTCGGACCGACGAAGGTGAATCCGGAGTTCTCCACCTGTTCGGCGAAGTCGGCGTTTTCGGCGAGGAAGCCGTAACCCGGGTGGATCGCGGTGGCGCCGGTGAGTTCGGCGGCGCTGATGATCGCCGGGATGCTCAGGTAAGACTGGGCTGCCGAAGCCGGGCCGATGCAGACGGTTTCGTCGGCCAGGGACAGGTGCATCAGCTCACGGTCGGCCGTGGAGTGCACCGCCACTGTCTTGATGCCCAGTTCCTTGCAGGCGCGAAGGATGCGCAGGGCGATCTCGCCACGGTTGGCGATCAGGACTTTTTCCAACATCGCAGGCTCTCCGCGGTTCAGACGATGGTGAACAGCGGCTGGTCGTACTCAACCGGCTGACCGTTTTCCACCAGGATGGACTCGATCACGCCACTGGCTTCGGCTTCGATGTGGTTCATCATCTTCATGGCTTCGACGATGCAGAGGATGTCGCCTTTCTTCACGCTCTGGCCGACTTCCACGAAGGCCGCGGTGGTCGGGGACGGCGAGCGGTAGAAGGTGCCGACCATCGGCGAGCGCACCACGTTGCCGTTCAGCTTGGGCGCGGCCGGAGCGGCGGCTTCGGCGGCGGCCGGGGCGGCAGCGGCAACCGGGGCGGCTACCGGAGCCGGGGCTGCGGCGTAGATCGGCTGGGCGGCCATCGCCTTGTTGCTGTGACGGCTGATGCGCACGGACTCTTCGCCCTCGCGGATCTCCAGTTCGTCGATACCGGATTCTTCCAGCAGTTCGATCAGTTTCTTGACTTTACGGATATCCATTAATCATCAACTCCCAAGGGTGAGGTCAGGGGCGTTCAAGGTGTTCCAGTGCCGCGTCCAGGGCCAGGCGGTAGCCGGTGGCGCCCAGACCGCAGATCACTCCCACGGCAACATCGGAGAAGTAGGAGTGGTGGCGGAAAGGTTCTCGTTTGTGCACGTTGGACAGGTGCACTTCGATGAATGGGATGCTCACTGCGAGCAATGCGTCACGTAGGGCGACACTTGTATGCGTGAAAGCAGCAGGATTGATGAGGATGAAGTCCACTCCTTCACCACGGGCCGCGTGAATCCGGTCGATCAGTTCGTACTCGGCGTTGCTCTGCAGGTGCATCAGGTGATGGCCGGCTTCGCGGGCGCGCCGTTCCAGGTCCTGGTTGATCTCGGCCAGGGTCGTTGCCCCGTATTTGTCGGGTTCGCGGGTTCCCAGCAGATTGAGGTTGGGGCCGTGCAGGACGAGCAGGGTGGCCATGCTGATTGTTCCTTATTGGAGGCCAGGCGGCACTATGCCGGATAGCCGGAAAGGCTGTCCAGTTGCCAACAATAGTCGACAAGATGCCCGGTGTTTGCGGCAAATATATGACGTTGCTCGCGTCAGCGTGATGCGTTCGCCTGTTGCAGGCGGGCGGCGAAGGCCTTGGCATCGACTTCACCTACGACACGCAGTTCGGTCATTTCGTCACCCTTGCCGTCGAAGAACAGGATGGCCGGTGGTCCGAACAGCTTGTAGCGATCGAGCAGCGCCCGTTGCTCGGCGTTGCTTTCGGTCATGTCGAAGCGGATCAGGCGGTAGCCGCCCAGCTGCGAGCTAACCTCCGTGGCGGTGAGGACTTCACGTTCGATCACCTTGCAACTAATGCACCAGTCGGCATACCAGTCCAGCAACACCTGCTGGCCAGAGCCCCTGGCTTCGGCGAGGAGGCCGCTGAGTTCCGCCGGCGTCTTGATGGTTTGCCATTCCCCGGCGGCCGGTTGCGCCGTGGGCGCACCAACCAGGTGCGTGCGGCCCAGGGGGCGCAGGGGGTCGGACTCGCCTTTCAGTGCGCCGGACCAGGCTGCCACGGCGTACACCAGCAGCACCAGCCCGCCCAGTTGGGCCAGGCGTTCGCGCGGTGCCTTGGGGGTGAATTCCAGGGCGCCGAGGAACAGCGCCACGCCGCCCGCCAGCAGGCCCCACAGGCCCAGCGCGAGCGGGCCGGGCAGGACCCGTTCGAGCATCCACACCGCCACCGCCAGGAGCAGCACGCCGAAGGCGTTGCGCACGGCGACCATCCAGGCTCCGGCCTTGGGCAGCAGTGCACCGCCGCCGGTCGCGAAGAGCACCAGTGGGGCGCCCATGCCCAGGCCCAGGGCGAAGAGTTTCAGGCCGCCGCCCAGGGCATCGCCGCTGGCACTGATATAGAGCAGGGCACCGGCCAGGGGGGCGGACACGCAGGGGGAAACCAGCAGGCTGGAGAGGACGCCGAGCAGGGCGGCGCTCCAGATCGAGCCACCCTTGGCGCTGCCGGCCAGGCTGTCCAGCGGGCCGCTGATGAAGCGCGGCAGGCGCAGTTCGTAGAGGCCGAACATGGCCAGGGCGAAGAGGGTGAAGAAGCCGGCGAAGGGTACCAGTACCCAGGGCGATTGCAGCCGCGCCTGGAGGTTGAGTTCGGCGCCGAACACGCCCATCAGCGCCCCCAGCAGGGCGAAGCAGGCGGCCATTGGCAGCACGTAGGCCAGCGACAGCACCAAGCCGCGTCCGCCGCCCGCCTGGCCGCGCAGCACCACGCCGGACAGGATCGGCAGCATCGGCAGTACGCAGGGCGTGAAGGTCAGGCCCAGGCCCGCGAGGAAGAACAGCGCCAGCTCGTGCCAGCTCCAGACGCCGCCGCCGGCGCTGCCGACTGCGCCGTTGCCGCTGCTGGCGGCTCCGCCAGCCAGCTGCAGTACTTCGGTTTCCGGCGGATAGCACAGGCCCTTGTCGGCGCAGCCCTGGTAGGTCACCCGCAGTGCGCTGGGGGCCGTGCGCGCCGGGTCCAGCGGCAGGTCGATGTCCAGTACGCCGTAGTACACCTCGACGTCGCCGAAGAATTCGTCCGTCTTGGGCTTGCCCGCCGGCAGCACCGGCTGGCCCAGGCCGCTGTCGGCCGGTTCGGCGCGGAACTGGAAGCGATGGCGATAGAGGTAGTAGCCCTCGGCATTGGTGAAGCGCAGCTTCACCGAAGTGGGCGTGCTCTCCGCCAGACTGAGGCGAAAGGCTTCGCGCACCGGCAGGAAGTCGCCACTGTTATTGAGGGGGGCACCCAGGGTCGGATTCGGTCGGTTGTCCAGCAACCCTGCGCCGGCGGGCAGGGCCACCAGCAGCAGGATCAGGCTCAGCAGGCGGCGCATGGAAATCTCTTGGGTGGAAATGTCCGCATCATAGCGGACCTTTAGGCGTTCCTGCAGGCGCCGGGCTGTAAGCGGTTTTGTCCAGGGCGTGAAAGGTCGAGGTCCCGCGGAGGAAAGCCGGCGCGACAATAGGTCGCGCCCGTCACTCAGACGCGGAAGGCTTTCACCGCCGTATGCAGTTGGCCGCCGAGCTGCAGCAGGCGCTCGCCCTGGCTGCGGCTTTCGCCGATGCGCGTCAGGTTGTCGCCGCCCAACTGGTGGATCTGCTCGCTGTGGTCGCGGATTTCGCTGACGGTGCCGCTCTGCTGGGCGGTGGCGTCGGCGATGCGTTCGGCCATGCTGGCGATGGTGCGAATGGCGCTGACCACCTCCACCAGGGCGCCATCGGCGGCGGCGGCCTGCTCGGCGCTGGCTTCGGCGTGCTTCACCTGGACGCGCATGGCCTCCACCGATTGCCGGGCCGCCTGCTGCAGGCGCGCGATCAGTTGCTGGATCTCGCTGGTGGCGCCGGTGGTGCGCTGGGCCAGGGAGCGCACTTCCTCGGCCACCACGGCGAAGCCGCGGCCCATCTCGCCGGCACGGGCCGCCTCGATGGCGGCGTTCAGCGCCAGCAGGTTGGTCTGCTCGGCAATGGCGCGGATCACCGTCAGCACCTTGTCGATGGTTTCGGTTTCCTCGGCCAGGCGCTCCACCGACTGGGCGCTGTTCTGCACTTCGCTCACCAATTGGTGCAGGCCGGCCAGGCTCTGGTCGATCACGCCCTGACCCTGTTCCACGGCACGCCCGGCGTCGCGGCTGGCGTCGGCGGCCAGGCTGGCGTCGCCGGCCACCTGCTGGATGGTGGCTTCCAGCTCGCCCAGGGCATCGCGGATCTGCGCGGTGCCGCCGGCCTGGTGCTCGGCGCCGGCGTGCAGGCCGTTGCTGAGGTCGGCCAGGGCGCTGCTGCTGCCGGCGACCTGTTCGGCGTGTTGGCGGATGGTGCCCACCAGTTCGCCGAGGTAGTCGCGCAGGCGGTTGAGGGAGTCCTCGATGCGGCGCAGGTCGTGGATGCTCGATTCGAGCACGATGGGCCGGCTGAAGTCGCCGGCGGCCCAGGCGCCAAGGGCCGCGACGAGACGTCCGAGGACCTGGGTCAGGCGGCGCTGGATGCGGTCGATGCACAGGGCGATGAGCAGGATCAGGCCGATCATCAGCCCCTGCATCACGCGCACTTCGGCCTGGATGCGGCTGTGCTCGGCCCGTACCACGGGCTCCAGGGCGGCCAGGGCTGATTGCAAGGCATCGATCCGCTGGCGAGTGGTGTCGGCCAGCCCGGCGCGCAGCTGGATCAATTCGCGGGTGCGCGCCAGTTCGCCGGGGTAGCGCTTGAGCAGGCCGGCCAGCTCGCGCTTGAGGGCGACGCCACGGTCCTCCGCCTGGCTGGATTCGCTGCTGCTTTCCAGGCCCATCAGGGCGGCGAAGTCGTCGGCGGCGGAACTGCTGCTGTCGGCCACGCCGAGCAGCGGCAGCGCGTCGAGGGCTGCGCTGTCGCGACCCAGGGCTTCCAGCTCGCGCTCGACGTCGGCGGCCAGCTCGTCGCGGCCGCTTTCCACCAGCTTGGCGCGGGCCAGGCTGAGGCGATTGAGGTGCTGGGCGGCGGCAAACAACGGCGCGCGATAATCGACGGCCGCCGGCGTGCCGGCCGAGTCGGCGTACTGGGCGAGCTGGTCGAGGGCGCCGGCGATTTCCCGCTCGGCCTGGATCAGCAGGCCCTGCGGGTCGCCAGCCAGCTTGCCGGCCGCCAGCAGTTCACCACGGGTGAATTCGCGCAGTTCGTTGAAGCTGGGCAGCAGGTCGCGGGTGAACCCGTCGGGAAGCTGGCCGAGGTGCTGTTCCAGGTCGTCGATGCCTTGGCTGGCGGCGCTGTGGCGCAGGGCATCGCCGCTGGCGAGGTAGGCCTGGACGTTGTCCGCCACGTCGGTGCGGAAGCGCTGGGCGACTTCCAGGTACTGCTCCATCAGTTGATAGGGGCGTTCCAGTGCCCGCTGCGACCACCAGAGGGTGGCCCCCAGAGCCAGGCACACGGTGACCAGCAACAGGGTGATCAGGTTGGTGAGCAGTTTCAGGCGCATCGCTTCCTCGTCGGACTGCTTTGCCGGTCCACGGTCCTGCTGGGCCGGGAGCGGGTGCACGGGGGATGGCCAGATGATATTGCTGTTTGATGACAGTCCCGTGACCGTGGACGTCAGTCGCGAAACAGTTCGACGCGGTTGCGGCCGCTGTGCTTGGCGAGATAGAGCGCTTCGTCCGCCTGCTTGGACAACTGGTTGATGTCCAGGCCGTCGTGCAGTTGGGCGATGCCGCAACTGAAGGTGCAGCTGAGGTCGTGGGGCTGTGCCGGGTAGCGGATTTCGGCGAAGCGCCGGCGGATCTCCTCCAGCACCCGTTGCGCGGCTTCCAGGTCGGTATCGGGCAGCACCACGGCGAATTCCTCGCCACCGTAGCGGCCGATATGGTCGGTCTTGCGCAGGCGCTGCTTGAGGAACAGGGCAAGACTCTTGATCACCCGGTCGCCCATGGGGTGGCCGTAGGTGTCGTTGACCTTCTTGAAATGGTCGATGTCGAGCATGGCGAAGCACAGCGGCTTGCCGTCCCGGCGCGCCCGGGAGCTGGCGTCTTCCAGCAACTGCAGGGTGTGGGTGTGGTTGAACAGGCCGGTGAGGCTGTCGCGCACCATGCGCGCCTTGAGGCTGCGCGCGCGCTTGGCACGGGTGCGCACGGTGGCGATCAGGTGGCGCGGTTTGATCGGTTTGGTGAGGAAGTCGTCGCCGCCCTCGCTCATGGCGTCCAGCTGCTTGTTCAGGTCGTCCTCGGCCGACAGGTAGATGATCGGCACGCTGACATAGCGCTCGTGCTGGCGGATCACTTTGGCCAGTTCGGTGCCCAGGCATTCGGGCATGTACATGTCGAGGATGATCAGGTCCGGCTGGAATTCGGACAGGGCCTGCAGGGCCTGCACCGGCTCGGTGATGACACGGGTGACGATGCCGGCGGAGTTGAGGACCAGCTCGGTGTGGGTGGCCTGGGCGCGGGAGTCGTCCACCACCAGCACCTTGAAGGGATCGTAGTGGGCGGTGCGGGTCAGGGTTTCCAGCTTTTCCAGCAGGCTGGACGCATCCAGGGCACCGGTGAAGAACTCCTGGCCGCCCGCGCGCACGGCGGACAGGCGGGTCGGCGCATCGGCTTCTTCATGGCTGAAGAATATGACCGGCAGCTTCTGCTCCAGGCCCTGCTGGGCTTCGCGGGCCAGTTCCAGGCCCTGGCCGGGGCCGGAAAAATCCACCTCCAGCACGATGGCCGACGGATGCCGCTCGGCCATCGCCGAGCGGAAGGCGTTGGCGCTGTCGCAGAGCTGGGCGTTGAGGCCGAAGAACTCCAGTTGCTGGGTCAGGCGCTCGGCGCGGTCCTCGCTTTGCAGCGCCAGGTACACCGGTTTGCGCAAGGGGGGCAGAAAGGTCTGCTCGAACTGGTCGCCGTGGCGCAGTCCGGTGCGCGACAGGCGCTGCATCAACAGGCTGAGCTCGGTGATCAGGTCGCTGGACAGTCGCCCCCGATTTTCCTCCACGCCGCGCAGGCAATCGCCGATAGCCAGCGCCAGGCGTGTATGTTCAGGCTGCTCGAAGCGTTCGGCGTAGCGCTGCAGGTAGAGGCTGGCCTCGGCCAGCTCGCTCATGCACGCCGTGTTCCACTCGCTGCGTTGCAGGCGCTGCCAGATTTCCAGCACGTGCCGCGCCTGGTTGATGACTCGCTGGGCGAAGTGGTGCTTGAGTCGATCGCGGGTGGGATCTTCGTGCTCGGTCATGGCCGGAGGTGTCGCCTGGAGACGATCTAGATGGTGGCTCCATGCTATCACCTTGTAGCCGGTACGCCAGTGCCATTTGTCCCGCTTTCGCCAGAAAAATTCAGACGGGTTCCGGCAGCCGCGGGCCCGGGCGCCGATGCCGGCGCCGGAACCGGTGGATGGTTGGGCGCGTGGACACTGCGCGGCGCACGCGCATCCCTTATAGTGCTGGACTCGGCCGCAACGCCCGGGGCGAATGTGGGTCGAACCTTTCCGTGCTGATCGAAATTCGAAGGACACTGCCATGCTGGACTGGAAGAAACGTATGGGCGAGGCGCGCGAGCGCGTCGATGACTCGGTTGACGATGTGCGCAGCTACCTCGGCGGTATCTGGCTGAGCCGTGCCCTCGGCAGTCTGCTGGTGATTTACCTGCTGGCCTGCCTGGTGGTGGGCTGGTACTGGAGCCGCGAGCCCGATCTTTTCTCCGTGCAGCAGAACGCGCAGGAGCACGCCGAGCGCGCCGGCCGCCAGATGGTCAGCGGCTACACCACGGTGGAAACTCTCAAGACCGTGGCCCAGACCCTGCTCGACAAGAGCGGCGGCTACCTGTCCAACGACCTTGCCCCGCCCGGTCTCTGGCTGGACAACATGCCCAGTTGGGAATACGGCGTGCTGGTTCAGGTACGCGACCTGTCCCGGGCCCTGCGCAAGGACTTCGCCCGCTCCCAGTCGCAATCCACCGAGGACCCGGACCTGGCCCGGGCGGAACCGCGCTTCAACTTCGACAACAAGAGCTGGGCGCTGCCAGCGTCCGAGTCGGAGTACCAGGAAGGCATTCGTTCCCTGGATCGCTATCTGGCCCGCCTGGCCAACCCCAACCAGCCCGCGCAGTTCTACAGCCGCGCCGACAACCTGAACAACTGGCTGGGTGACGTCGCCACCCGTCTCGGTTCGCTCTCCCAGCGCCTCTCCGCCAGCGTCGGCCGGGTGCGCCTGAACAGCGACATCAGCCCGGAAGCGGCCGCCGTCACCGGCCAGGTGCCCGCCGTGAGCGAAGAAATCGTCGAGACGCCCTGGCTGCAGATCGACAACGTCTTCTATGAAGCCCGTGGCCAGGCCTGGGCGCTGTCGCACATCCTGCGCGCCATCGAGGTGGACTTCGCCGACGTGCTGGCGAAGAAGAACGCCACCATCAGCGTGCGCCAGATCATCCGCGAACTGGAGGCCGCCCAGGAGCCCCTGTGGAGCCCCATGGTGCTGAACGGCAGTGGCTACGGCGTGCTGGCCAACCATTCGCTGGTGATGGCCAACTACATCTCCCGCGCCAACGCCGCGGTGATCGACCTGCGCCAACTGCTGGAGCAGGGCTGATGGCCATCGACGAACGCGAGGCGGCCCACCGCGCCGCCTCCGACGCCGAACGGGTGACCTGGGTCGACGAGCAGGATCGCCCCCTCGGCGGCCTGCCGCGTGCCGAACTGCGCGAGCGTGGACTGATCTCACGCGGCACCTTCATCCTGCTGTTCAACTCCGCCGGCGAGCTTTGCGTGCATCGCCGCACCCTGAGCAAGGCGCTCTATCCGGGCTACTGGGACGTGGCCGCCGGTGGCATGGTGCAGGAAGGCGAGGACTACGCCCTGTCCGCTGCCCGTGAACTGGAAGAGGAACTCGGCATCGGCGGGGTTCCGCTACGCGAGCATGGGCGCTTCTATTTCGACGAGCCGGGCAACCGCCTCTGGGGGGCGGTGTTCTCCGCCGTCTCCGATGCGCCGCTGAAGTTGCAGCCGGAAGAGGTTCTGGAAGCGCGCTTCATGACGGTGGACAAGGCGTTCGCCCTGAGCCCCTGCTGCCCGGACTCCCTCAAGGCGCTGAAGCTGTACCTGGCGTCGCTGACGTAACTCCGCCGGTTACTGACCTTGTGGGGGCGATTTCAATCGCCAAGGACTGCGTAGCAGGCCCCAGTGGGCACACAAGGGCAGCCCTTCGGCCTGCTTGGCGAATGAATTCGCCCCCACAGTAAAAGCAGTTCTTGCCCAGACTGCCGATTGCGCTCGATGGCTTGAATCACCCCACCCAAACCCGCGCCGGGTGCGGGTTTGTGCAATATCCCGGACCTTTTCGTGCGGGATGCCGAACGAGGTCGCCAATCTGTCGGTCAATGGCGCATTTTCGTACTTAGCATTCGCCGCGAATGCTGCTAAATTTCGCCGCCTTTCAACCCTGGCCTCCCGGCCAGGCAGCGCTGCCCCTGCCAGAGTGGGGCTTCGCGGTCGGCGCCCCGCCGACCAGTCGCTATCCTGACCCCTACGAGGAAAGCCGGTGGTCAAGAAAGCTTCGTCCTTTGCCGCCCTCGGCGGCCTGGTGTACTCCACCGACAGCGGCCGGCACTGCCCGGAATGCCGCCAGCCCATCGATGCCTGCATCTGCCAGCAAGCCAGCGTGCCGGCCGGCGACGGCATTGCCCGTGTGCGCCGCGAAACCAAAGGTCGTGGCGGCAAGACCGTCACCACCGTCAGTGGCGTGCCGCTGGCCGGCGATGAGCTGAAGGAGCTGGCCAGCGCGCTCAAGCGTCGTTGCGGAACCGGTGGAGCCCTGAAGGACGGCGTGATCGAGATCCAGGGCGACCACGTGGACCTGTTGCTTGAAGAACTCGCCAAGCGCGGCTTCAAGGCCAAGAAATCCGGCGGCTGAGCCACGGCTTTCTAAACTGACCGTCATTGCGGCGGTCAACACTCCAACGTCACACGACCGAATTAACCTGTCCAAGCCCCCGGCCTGACCCGGCGGGCGTGGCGCTTTTCTATCCCATAGGGGGAAATCGATGTCTGCACGACGCACGCGCAAGGACGATGGCACCAGCTGGACCGTGGCCGACAGCCGCAGTGTCTATGGCATTCGCCATTGGGGGGCCGGCTATTTCGCAATCAACGAGGCGGGCCGCGTTGAAGTGCGTCCGCGTGGCGCCGGCAGCTCGCCGGTGGACTTCTTCGACCTCATCGGCGACCTGCGCGAAGCCGGCCTTTCCCTGCCGCTGCTGGTGCGCTTCCCCGACATCCTGCAGGACCGCGTGCGTCAGCTGACCGGCGCCTTCGACGCCAGCATCGCGCGCCTGGAGTACCAGAGCCGCTACACCGCGCTGTACCCGATCAAGGTCAACCAGCAGGAAGCGGTGGTGGAAAACATCATCGCCACCCAGAACGTCTCCATCGGCCTGGAGGCCGGCTCCAAGCCCGAGCTGCTGGCCGTGCTGGCGCTGGCGCCGAAGGGCGGCACCATCGTCTGCAATGGTTACAAGGACCGCGAGTTCATCCGCCTGGCGCTGATGGGCCAGAAGCTCGGCCACAACGTCTTCATCGTCATCGAGAAGGAAGCCGAGGTGGAGTACGTCATCGACGTCGCCGCCGAACTCAAGGTCGCGCCCCAGGTGGGCCTGCGCGTGCGCCTGTCGTCCCTGGCCTCGTCCAAGTGGGCCGACACCGGCGGCGAGAAATCCAAGTTCGGCCTCTCCGCCGCGCAGATCCTCTCGGTGGTCGAGCGCTTCCGCAAGGCCGGCCTTGACCAGGGCGTGCGCCTGCTGCACTTCCACATGGGGTCGCAGATCGCCAACCTGGCCGACTACCAGCACGGTTTCAAGGAAGCCATCCGCTACTACGCCGAGCTGCGCAACCTCGGTCTGCCGGTGGACCACATCGACGTCGGCGGCGGCCTTGGCGTGGACTACGACGGCACCCACTCGCGCAATGCCAGCTCGATCAACTACGACATGGACGACTACGCCAGCGTGGTGGTGGGCATGCTCAAGGAGTTCTGCGACGCCCAGGGCCTGCCGCACCCGCACATCTTCTCCGAGAGCGGCCGCGCCATGACCGCGCACCATGCCGTGCTGGTGATGCAGGTGACCGACGTCGAGCGCCACAACGACGAAGTGCCGAAGTTCGCCAACCTGGAGGAGCAGCCGGAGATCGTCCGCTGGCTGGCCGAACTGCTCGGCCCGACCGACGCCGAAATGGTCACCGAGACCTACTGGCGCGCCACTCACTACATGAGCGACGCCGCGGCCCAGTACGCCGAAGGCAAGCTGTCGCTCGCCGAAAAGGCCTTGGCCGAGCAGGCCTACTTCGCCATCTGCCGCCGCCTGCACAACCAGCTCAAGGCACGCCAGCGTTCCCACCGCCAGGTGCTCGACGAACTGAACGACAAGCTGGCGGAGAAGTACATCTGCAACTTCTCGGTGTTCCAGAGCCTGCCGGACACCTGGGCCATCGGCCAGGTGCTGCCGATCATCCCGCTGCACCGTCTGGACGAGGAACCCCTGCGCCGCGCCGTGCTGCAGGACCTGACCTGCGACTCCGACGGCAAGATCAACCAGTACGTCGACGAGCAGAGCATCGAGACCAGCATGCCGGTGCACGAAGTGCGCGACGGCGAGGACTACCTGCTGGGCGTGTTCCTGGTGGGCGCCTACCAGGAAATCCTCGGCGACATGCACAACCTGTTCGGCGACACCGACTCGGTGAACGTCTACCAGCACGACGATGGCAGCGTGTACCACGCCGGCATCGAGACCCACGACACCATCGAAGACATGCTGCGCTACGTGCACCTGTCCCCCGAGGAACTGATGGCGCATTACCGCGACAAGGTGGCCAGCGCCAAGCTCAGCCCGCGCGAGCGCACGCAGTACATCGATGCCCTGCGCCTGGGGCTGACCCGCTCCTCGTATCTGTCTTCCTGACAGCACGACGAATGAACAAGCCCGGCCCCGCGCCGTAATACTGTTCACTTAAGCGCGCATGACTCGCTCCCCTCTCCCATTTATGGGAGAGGGGCTGGGGGAGAGGGTTGAAATCCCTGCGAAACAGTCGTTTCCCCCCCTCTCCCTAACCCTCTCCCCAAAGGGGCGAGGGGACTGATCGAGTCCCGTTACTTCTTATGTGAACAGCATTACGGCCCCGCGCCGGGCTTTTCATTCGAGCTTGCGAAGCCGTAGGGTGGAGCACGCTTCATCGGTCCACCGTCGGTGGTCTGGCCAGACGCCGAATGGTGGAAATGAAAAGCGATTTCCACCCTACGACTGTAGGAGCGATTACCAGGCAACGTGGGGCGACCCGACCAACCCCCTGGCAAAATCTCCCGTCCGGCGCTTTCATTTCCGCCAGCCGTTCTCAACCTGTCGGGAGTTCCCCATGCCGCGCGTCCTTCTGCTCGAATGCAGCCCCAACGACCTGGCCTCGCCCGGAGGCCAACTGGCCCGGGAAATGGCCCGGCGCATCCACCCCAAGGCCGAGGTGATCGTCCGCAACCTGGTGCGCGAGCCGCTGCCGCCCCTGTGGGCCGGCTATGCCGAAGCGGTGGTGGGCAAGTCGGATAGCGCCGACGAGCATTTCGCCCTGTCCGAGCAGTTGATCGGCGAGCTGGAACGCAGCCATTACCTGCTGATCTCCACCCCCATGCACAACTACATGGTGCCGGCGGTATTGAAGCTCTGGCTGGACTACGTGGTGCGCATCCACCGCACCTTCGAGATCCACAACGGCCGGCGCGACGGCCTGCTGGAGGATCGGCCCACCTTCGTGGTGCTGAGTTCGGGCGGGCACTACCTGGGGGCCAAGGCCAAGCAGATGGACTTCCTCTCGCCCTACCTGCGCCACGTGCTGGGCATCATCGGCCTGCACCATGTGGAGTTCATCCACCTGCAGGGCCTGGCCGACGGCGAGGACGCGGTGGCCGCGGCCCTGACCCAGGCCCGCGAGCGGCTCTCCTTCAACCCGGTGTTCGCCCCCGAACCCTTCCCCGATGTGGTCCTGTAGCAGGGGCGAATTCCTTTTAACGTGGGAAGCCACGTCCGTGGGGCGTGGCCATGCGTCACCGGCGCTGCCTGTGATGCGTGCGGGCTGCGAGGCGTATGCGAAGGCATTTCGTAGGCTGGTGCTGAGCCTGCGAAGCCTAGCGGTGTGCGGCGTGTTGGGCCACGATCTGGCCGCCTGCCCCGAGATACCCCCTTAAAGCGGGGCAAAGGCAAGTCCACGCCCCACGAACGTGAATGTGTACTCGCCGCCGGGTTCAGCCGCCAATCACGCCATATCCGCGCGCCATCAGCACCGCGAACAGCGGCAGCAGCAGCGCCAGCAGCAGCTCCAGACGGATCACCATGATCACCGCCCGGGCCTTGCCGGGGCTGACCTGGGGCACCTGGCCGGCCTTCAGCGCGTTGCGCCAATTGAGGAAGACGAAGGTGGGGAAGCCGGAGAGCAGGGCGATCAGCACGAACAGGCCCATCTTGGCGTGGAACATCGAGTTGGCGAGGTAGTAGTCCAGGCCCTTGCCGTACCAGATCACCCGCGCCAGGCCGGTGGCCAGGACCGCGCCGGCGGCCAGGCCGTAGGCGAGGTCGATACGCACCAGGCTGCGGGCGCGCTCCAGGTCCAGGGGCAGCTTGAACAGGCGGTGCTCCAGGACGAGCAGGGCGAAGAGCGCGAAGATGGAGAGAATGTGCAGGTAGGCGGCGACGGCTTGTCCCATGGAAACTCCTTCAGGTCATCAGGTTTCGTTGTCGTTATCGTGCGGCGAACCAGGCGTCGCGCCGTTGCAGGCGCCCGGCCATGGCGCCCAGGCTCAGCCCGCGCAGCAGCATGAAGGCGAGGAAGGCCAGCCAGAGCCCATGATTGCCGAGAAACTGTAGCCCCCATCCCAGCGGCAGGCTAAGCACCACCGCCACCAGCATGGCATCGCGCATTTCGCGGGCGCGGGTGGCGCCGATGAACAGGCCGTCCAGCAGGTAGCTCCAGACCGCCACCAGGGGCAGTGCCGCCAGGTAGGGCAGGTAGACGTGGGCCACCGCGCGCACCTCGGCGATGTCGCTCTGCAGGTCGATGAACAGCCGGCCACCGAGAAGGAAGAACAGGGCAAAACCCAGGCTCGCGATCAGCGACCAGCCGCCGGACACCAGCAGCGCACGGCGCAGGCCGGTGCGGTCCCTCGCGCCGATGGCGTGGCCGCACAGGGCTTCCACCGCGTGGGCCAGGCCGTCCAGGGCATAGGCGGTCACCAGTAGGCCGTTGAGCAGCAGGGCGTTGGCCGCCACCGTGGCGTCGCCGAGGCGGGCGCCCTGTACGGTGAGCAGGAAGAACACCAGTTGCAGCGCCAGGGAGCGGATGAAAATGTCGCGGTTCACCGCCAGCAGTGGACGCCAGTTGCTCCAGCGGGCCAGCGCGCTGGAATCGATGTGCCCCGGATGACGGCGCAACGCGCCACGGGTCAGGGCCAGGCCGATCAGCGCGCCGCACCATTCCGCGGTCACCGCCGCCTTGGCCGCACCGGCCACGCCCCAGTCCAGCCCCAGCACGAACCACAGCGCCAGGGCGATGTTGATCAGGTTGGTCACCAACAGGATCGCCAGAGGCGCACGGGCGTTCTGGGTGCCGAGAAACCAGCCCACCAGCGCGTAGTTGGCCAGCGCCGCCGGCAGTCCCAGCAGACGCAGGTGGAAGAATTCGCGGGTCAGTTGGTCCAGTTCCGCCGACGGTGTCATCAAGCCCAGGGCGAAGCCGCTGAAGGGCAACGCCACGAGCCCCAGCAGCAAGGCGAGTCCCAGGGCCAGCGCCAGGCCCTGCAGCAACACCTGGCGCAATTCGCCGCCATCGGCACGCCCGCTGGCCTGGGCGGCGAATCCCGTGGTGCCCATGCGCAGGAATCCGAGCACGCCGATCATCAGGGTGTAGAGGGTGCTGCCCACTGCCACCGCGCCCAACTGGTGGGCGTGGGGCAGGTGCCCGACCACCGTGCTGTCCACCAACGCCACCAGGGGCACGGAAATGTTCGAGAGGATCATGGGCGCGGCCAGGGCCCAGACTTTCCGGTGGGTCGGGGCGTGCCGCCAGGCGTCGAGGAACAGGCTCATGCAGGGCTCCAGTCGGGCGGCGCAGTATAGCGACATGGGGCGCGTCCAGCGCCGGCCAGTGGACCGACCACGGCGTCCGCGCCTGGCTCGTCAGCCCCCCGGCGCTCGACTATATTCTGCGCCTGCCCATTTGCCCGCCTCTGGGAGCCCTCATGCCGAAGAAAGGATTGCTTCTGGCACTGGCGCTGAGTCTGCTCGGCGCCTGTGATTCCTCCACGCCCGAACCGCCGGCGAGCAAGTCGCCGCCCGCTGCCGCCCAGCCGGCGCCGCGTCCGGCCACCGACAGCGCCGCCCTGGCCCAGCGCTACGCCGGGCGCGAGCTGAAGGTGATCGACGTCTCCGAAGTGCAACTCGACGGCGCCAGCGCCCTGTCGGTGACCTTCTCCGTGCCCCTGGACCCGGAGCAGACATTCGCCGAGCGCCTGCACCTGGTGGACAGCAAGCACGGCAAGGTGGATGGCGCCTGGGAACTCTCCGACAACCTGATGGAGTTGCGCCTGCGCCACCTGGAGCCCAAGCGCAAGCTGGTGCTGACCATCGACCCCGGCCTGCGCGCGGTGAACGACGCGCGTCTGGCCGAGGAACACATCACTCGCCTGGAAACCCGCGACCTGCAGGCCACCGTTGGCTTCGCCAGCCGTGGTTCGCTGCTGCCCACGCGCCTGGCCGAGGGCCTGCCGGTGATCGCCCTGAACGTCGACAAGGTGGATGTCGACTTCTTCCGCGTGAAGGTCGAGGCCCTGCCAGGCTTCCTCGCCCGCTGGGGCAAGCGCGGTGTCCTGGACGTCTGGGAGGCTCGCGAGCTGCTGAAGATGGCCGACCTGGTGCATACCGGCCGCTTCGACCTCAACCCCGCGCGCAACACCCGTGAAACGCTGCTGCTGCCCATCGCCAACCTCGAACCGATGAAGCAGCCGGGCGTCTACCTGGCGGTGATGAAGGCGGCCGGCAGCTACGCCTACTCCAACCCGGCCACCCTGTTCACCCTCAGCGATATCGGCCTGTCCGCCCACCGCTACAGCAACCGGCTGGACATCTTCACCCAGGCCCTGGAGGGCGGCGCCGCCCAGGCCGGTATCGCCCTCGAGCTGCTGGACGGCGACGGCCGCGTGCTGGCCGAGGGCAAGACCGACGCCAAGGGCCACGCCGAACTGCCGCTGGCGCCCAAGTCGGAAGTGCTGATCGCCCGCAAGGATGGGCAGACCAGCCTGCTGCGCCTGTCCGCGCCTGCCCTGGACCTGGCCGAGTTCGACATAGCCGGCCCGGCCAGCCATGCCCTGCAGTTCTTCGTGTTCGGCCCGCGCGACCTCTATCGGCCGGGCGAGACCGTGCTGCTCAATGCCCTGCTGCGCGACGTCGATGGCCGCGCGGTGAAGAGCCAGCCGGTGACCGTGGAAGTGCGCCGTCCCGACGGGCAGGTCAGCCGGCGCTTCGTCTGGGAAGCCGGGGAGGGCGGTTTCTACCAGTACCCGTTGCAACTGGCTGCCGAGGCGCCCACCGGCCGCTGGCAACTGCACTTCGACCTGGGCGACGGCTCGCCGCAGCTCTACGAGTTCCTCGTGGAAGACTTCCTTCCCGAGCGCATGGCGCTGGAACTCAAGGGCAGCGAGCGGCCCTTCACCCCCACCGACAACGCCCGCTTCCAGGTCAGTGGCCGCTACCTCTACGGCGCGCCGGCCTCCGGCAACCGCCTCACCGGCCAGCTCTACGTGCGCCCGCTGCGCGACGCGGTGAAGGCGCTGCCCGGCTACCAGTTCGGCTCGGTGACCGAAGACGAACTGAAGCAGGACATCGAACTGGAGGACACCCAGCTCGACGCCGACGGCAAGGCCGAGCTGAACATCGAGACCCGCTGGCGTGACGCCAAGTCGCCGCTGCAACTGGTCCTCCAGGCCAGCCTGCAGGAATCCGGCGGCCGTCCGATCACCCGTCGCCTGGTACAGCCGGTGTGGCCGGCCGAGCGCCTGCCCGGCTTGCGCGCGCTGTTCGACGGCGAGGAAACCGACGCCGACAGCCTGGCCGAATTCGAACTGCTGGTGGCCGACCCCGAGGGCAACAAGCTGGCCGTCGACAACCTCAAGGTGCGCCTGGTGCGCGAACGCCGCGACTACTACTGGAACTACTCCGAGAGCAATGGCTGGACCCATCACTACAACGAGAAATACCTGAACCTCGCCGAAGAGCAGGTACCGGTGCTCGCCGGCGGCACCGCCAAGGTCAGCTTCCCGGTGGAGTGGGGCCCCTATCGGGTGGAGGTGGAAGACCCGGCCACCGGGCTCACCAGCAGCCTGCGTTTCTGGGCTGGCTACCGCTGGCAGGACAACGCCGAAGGCGGCGCCGTGCGCCCGGACCAGGTCAAGCTGGCCCTGGACAAACCGGCCTATGCCGAAGGCGAAACCGCCAGGGTCACCGTCACCCCGCCGAGCGCCGGCAGCGGCTACCTGCTGGTGGAGTCCGCCGAGGGACCGCTTTGGTGGCAGCCCATCGAAGTCCCGGCCGACGGCAAGGCCTTCGATATACCGCTGGCCAAGGACTGGGCGCGGCATGACCTGTATGTCAGCGCCCTGGTGATCCGTCCCGGCGAGCGCAAGGCCAGCGTCACCCCCAAACGCGCCGTGGGCCTGTTGCACCTGCCGCTGGAGCGTGCGCCGCGCAAGCTGGCGCTCAGCCTCGACGCGCCGGAAAAGATGCGGCCCAAGCAACCGCTGAAGGTCCAGGTGCAGGCGAAGAACGCCGACGGCAGCGTGCCGAAACAGGTGAATGTGCTGGTGGCGGCGGTGGACGTCGGTATCCTCAATATCACCCGTTACACAACGCCCGACCCCTTCGCCAGCCTGTTTGGCCGCAAGGCCTATGGCGCCGACCAGTTGGACGTCTACGGCCAATTGATCGAGGCCGGCCAGGGCCGCCTGGCGAGCATGGCGTTCGGCGGTGACGCCGCCCTGGCCGGTGGCGGCAAGCGGCCGCAGACCAGCGTCACCCTAGTCGCCCTGCAAGCCGCACCGGTGACCCTGGACGATCAGGGACGGGGCGAAGTCAGCCTGGACATCCCCGAGTTCAACGGCGAACTGCGCCTGATGGCCCAGGCCTGGACCGACGAGCGCTATGGCATGGCCGAGGCGAAAACGGTGGTGGCCGCACCCCTGGTGGCGGAACTGGCGGCGCCGCGCTTCCTGGCCGGCGGCGACCAGACCACCCTGGCGCTGGACCTGACCAACCTCTCCGGTAAACCCCAGCGGCTGGACGTTCAACTGGAAAGCAGCGGCCAACTGGACCTCGCCCAGAACGGTGGCAGCCCTCCCGCGCCGCTGCAGCTCGCCGACGGCCAGCGCACCACCCTGCGCATTCCGGTACGCGCCGTAGGTGGCTTCGGCCAGGGCCGTCTCAAGGTCAGGGTCAATGGCCTGGAGCTGCCGGGCGAGAACCTGCCGCCGTTCAGCCGCGAGTGGACCTTGGGCGTACGCCCGGCCTATCCGGCGCAGCTCCGGCAGTTCCGCGCAGTGCTCAAGGGCGATAGCTGGAACCTGCCCGCCGGCACCCTCGACGCCTTCGAACCCGCTGGCCGCGAAGCGCTGCTGCAGCTCTCCAGCCGGCCGCCGCTCAACCTCGGCGAGCAGGTCCGCGCCCTCAAGGCCTACCCCTACGGTTGCGCCGAACAGACCACCAGCGGCCTCTATCCCTCGCTCTATGCCGATGCCGCCTCGCTCCAGCGCCTCGGCCTGGAAGGCGAGCCGGACGACGCGCGGCGCAAGTCCATCGAACTGGGCATCGAGCGTTTGTTGGGCATGCAGCGCTACAACGGCAGCTTCGGCCTGTGGAGCGCCGACAGCGAAGAGGACTACTGGCTGACCGCGTATGTCACCGACTTTCTCCTGCGCGCGCGCGACCAGGGCTTCGCCGTGCCGCCGGAAGCCCTGAAGAAAGCCAATGAGCGTCTGCTGCGCTATCTGCAGGAGCGCAGCCTGGTCGAAGTCGGCTACAGCCAGAACGCCGACCACACCCGCTTCGCCGTGCAGGCCTACGCCGGCTACGTGCTCGCCCGTAGCCAGCAGGCGCCGCTGGGCGCCCTGCGCAGCCTCTGGGAACGCCGCGCCGACGCCCGTTCCGGCCTGCCGCTGGTGCAACTGGCGGTGGCCTTCACGCTCATGGGCGATGCGCCGCGCGCCGACCAGGCCCTGGAACTCGGCCTGCGCACCCCGCGGGCGAGCCGCGACTGGTTGGCCGACTATGGCAGCCCGCTGCGCGACCAGGCGCTGATCCTCGCCCTGCTGGAAGAGCATGACCTGGCCGCCGGAGTTCACGAGCAGCGGCTGTTCGAACTGTCCGACCTGGTGGCCGGCGAGCGCTGGCTCTCCACCCAGGAACGCAATGCCCTCTACCTGGCCGGTCGTGGCCTGCTGGGCAAGCCCGAGACGGCCTGGAGCGCGCAACTTCGCGCGGGCGACCAGCAGCGCGAGTTGGACAACCAGCAGCCGGGCCTCAAGCTGGACGGCGGCCTGCTGGCCGAACCGCTGAGCATTACCGCCACCGGCAGCGCGCCGCTCTACCAGCAACTGACCCTCTCCGGCTATCCGCTGGCGGCGCCGGCCGCCGGAGGCGACAACCTCGCCATCCGCCGCGAGTTCCTCGGCGTGGATGGCCAGCGCCTGGACCTGAGTCGCCTGGACAGCGGTGAGTTGGTGCTGGTGCACCTGGCCATCGAAGCGAAGCAACGGGTGCCCGATGCCCTGGTGGTGGACCTGCTGCCCGCCGGCCTGGAACTGGAAAACCAGAACCTCGCCCAGAGCGCCGCCAGCCTGGCCGACGCCAGCCGCGCGGTGAAGGCGTGGCAGAAATCCATGCAGAACGCCGCCATCAAGCACCAGGAGTTCCGCGATGACCGCTACGTGGCGGCCCTGGATCTCGGCGAATACGGCACCACCCACCTGCTCTACCTGGCCCGCGCCGTCACCCCCGGCACCTACCGCGTGCCGCCGCCGACAGTGGAGTCCATGTACCGGCCGAACTGGCAGGCCCTGGGCGAAGCGCCGGGGCAGTTGGTGGTGAGAGGGAAGTAGGGGGTATTCCGGGCTGCGGAAACCGACATGTTTGTAGCCCGGATGCAATCCGGGAAGCCATACGACAGGGAGGTCGTTGGATGGTCAACTATCGGCGGGCAAGAGTCCCAGGCGTCTGCTATTTCCTGACGCTGACATTGAAGGACAGGCGCCGCGACTTACTTGTCCGTTACCAGGACGAGTTGCGCCTGTCCCTGAGGCAGACCATGGCGCGATTGCCGTTCAGGCTGCCAGCGGCGGTGATCCTACCGGACCACCTCCACATGTTGATCGAACTGCCTGCGGCGGACTCGGACTTCTCCTCCCGTGTGCGCAGGCTGAAGTCGGGGTTTGTCTCACTGCTGCGAGAGAGGCCCGGCGCTGGCCTGGTGTTCAACTCCAAAGGCGAGTCCAATGTCTGGCAGCCGCGGTTCTGGGAGCACATGATTCGCGACGATCGGGACTATGCCGCGCATGTGGACTACATCCATTTCAATCCGGTGAAGCATGGCTTGGTGAGCGTGGTGCGCGATTGGCCGCTTTCCAGTTTTCACCGTTTCGTCGAGCAGGGATTGCTACCGCCAGACTGGGCCGGTGGGGCTGAAACGGATGTCGTCGGTGCGGGGGAGTGACATCGCTCCCGGATTGCATCCGGGCTACGATCTTCCCACCCAGGTAGCCCGGATGAAATCCGGGGAAGCAATCGAGCATGCAGGTACGGCCGCCCATGACTGTCGGATGGAATAAACGCCCCTGGCTCGCCATCCCGCTCGTGCTGCTGGCGCTGCTCTGTGGCGCCGACCGTCTGTTCCCGCTGCCCCTGCCGGGGGATGACCTGGCGCGAGTGGTGCTGGCGGAAGACGGCACGCCGCTCTGGCGCTTCGCCGATGCCGAGGGCGTCTGGCGCTACCCGGTGACCCGGGCCGAGGTCTCGCCCTACTACCTGGAAGCGCTGCTTACCTACGAGGACCGCTGGTTCTACCGCCATCCCGGGGTGAACCCCCTGGCGCTGGCCCGCGCCGCCTGGCTCAACCTCAAGGGGGGGCGGGTCGTGTCCGGCGGCAGCACCCTGTCCATGCAGGTGGCACGCCTGCTCGACCCGCACCCGCGCACCTTCACCGGCAAGCTCCGCCAGCTCTGGCGCACCGCGCAGCTGGAGTGGCACCTGTCCAAGGACGAAATCCTCGGTCTTTACCTCAACCGCGCGCCCTTCGGCGGCACCCTGCAGGGCGTGGCGGCGGCTAGTTGGGCCTACCTCGGCAAACCGCCTGCGCAACTCACCCGCGCCGAGGCGGCTTTGCTCGCGGTGTTGCCCCAGGCACCCAGCCGGCTGCGCCCGGACCGCCATCCGGCGCGGGCCCAGGCCGCCCGCGACAAGGTGCTGCGGCGCCTGGGGCAGTTCCAGGTCTGGCCCGAGGGGGCGGTGAAGGAGGCGCTGGAGGAAACGGTGCTGCTCGCGCCGCGCCATGAGCCCAGCCTGGCGCCCCTGCTGGCGCGGCGTCTGAATACGGCGAACAGCCCGCCGCTGATCCGCACCACCCTCGACGCCGTGCTGCAGCGCCGCCTGGAGGACCTGCTGCTGGGCTGGCGGGCGCGTCTGCCCGAGCGCACCTCGGCAGCGATCCTGGTGGTGGAGCACCAGAGCATGGCGGTGCGCGCCTACCTGGGGTCCATCGACATCGCCGATGACAAGCGCTTCGGCCACGTGGACATGGTCCAGTCGCTGCGCTCGCCGGGCTCCACCCTCAAGCCTTTCCTCTATGGCATGGCCCTGGACGCCGGGCTGATCCATTCCGAATCCCTGCTGCAGGACGTGCCACGGCGCTACGGCGACTACCGCCCCGGCAACTTCGCCGCCGGCTTCATCGGCCCGGTGTCCGCCAGCGAGGCCCTGGGAATGTCCCTCAACCTGCCGGCGGTGCAGCTGCTGGAGGCCTACGGCCCGAAACGCTTCGCCGGCGAGCTGCGCAATGTCGGCGTGCCTCTGGCGCTGCCGACGGCCAGCGAGCCGAACCTGGCGCTGATCCTCGGCGGCGCCGGTAGCCGGCTGGAAGAGCTGGTCAGCGGCTACAGCGCCTTCGCCCGTCAGGGCCGCACCGCCCGCCTGCGCCTGCAGCCACAGGACCTGCTGTACGAGCGCCGCCTGCTGTCGCCCGGCGCGGCCTGGATCATCCGCCGCATCCTCGCCGGCCAGGCGCGCCCGGACCGCGACCCCCGCGCGCGGCTGACCCAGCGCCCGGTACTGGCCTGGAAGACCGGCACCAGCTACGGCTTTCGCGATGCCTGGGCGATCGGCGTCGGCCCGCGCCACCTGATCGGCGTCTGGATCGGCCGCCCCGATGGCACCCCGGTGCCCGGTCAGTTCGGCCTCGCCTCGGCGGCACCGTTGCTGCTGCAGGTGCATGACCTGCTGGTGAACCGCGACGCTCAGCGCGGCATCGCCCAACCGGCGGACCCACAACCGCCGGAGGTGGGCGTGGCGAGCATCTGCTGGCCCCTCGGCCAGCCCATGGCCAAGGGCGATCCCAACTGTCGGCGCCAGCGCTTCGCCTGGACCCTGGAGGGCACCACGCCACCCACCCTGCTGGCGGCCGACCAGCCGCTGGGGCTGGGCCTGCGCCAGCCGATCTGGGTGGATGCCACGGGGCATCGGGTGGCGGCCGGTTGCGCGGGTGCCCAGGCCCGCGAACTGGTGCTCTGGCCGGCGCCCCTGGAGCCCTGGCTGCCGCGCCGCGAGCGCCGCAGCGCACGCCTGCCAGGCGTGGCTCCAGGCTGCCCGCCAGCATTGCCGCCGGCCGCCGCGCCGTTGTCCATCGTCGGGGTGCGCGAGGGCGACCAGTTGCGGCGCCCGTCGGGCAGCGCCGGGCCGCTGCGCCTGAAGCTCTCGGCACTGGGCGGCAGCGGTCGGCGCTGGTGGTTCCTCGATGGCGCGCCGCTCACCGCCACGGCTCCGGAGGAGAGCTTCAGCCAGGAGCTCGACCGCGCCGGACGGCATCAACTGAGTGTGCTGGACGAAGCCGGGCAGACCGCTCGTCTGGAGTTTGCCGTCACGGACTGACCGGACGTTCAAGTTTTGTGCGGCGTGGGCCGATATGTCTTGTTGTCAAAGAGCGAGAAAATTGTCGAATTGTTTGTATACAATCTCTCGCCCTCGTCTCGCCTCCAACAAGTATTCCAAGGAGACAACTCCATGCGCCTCTGGCAACGCAGCATTCAGTGGCAGCTGATCTTCAGCATGGGCGCCGCCCTGCTGGCCGGCATCCTCATCGTCATCGGCATCTACTCGGTACTGATGAACCGCCTGACCGAACGTTTCCTGCTGGATGAAGCCTTGCCCGCCCGCGTACAGGCCATCGGCAACGCCCTGGAGCGCACCCTCGCGGCCCCCATCACCGCCAACGCCGGCATCGCCGAGAACGTCCTGGTGCAGGACTGGCTGGCCGAAGGCGAAGACCCGGCCCGCTCCGAAGCCTTCGCCCGCTACCTGGAAGGCGTGCGCGCCCAGCAGAGCGCCACCACCACCTCCATCGCCGTGCTGGACAGCGGCCACTACTACACCGGCCAGGGCCTGGCGCGCACCCTCACCCGCAGCCAGCCGGAAAATCAGTGGTTCTACCGACTGGTGGACAGCGACCGCAACCGGGTGCTGGAAATCGACATCGACAAGGGCACCCGCCTTCCGACCCTGTTCATCAACCAGCGCATCACCCGCAACGGCAAGACTCTCGGCGTGTCCGGCCTGGGCTACAGCCTGCAAGCGATGTCCGAGATGATCCGCGACTTCCGCTTCGGTGAGCGCGGCCGCGTATTCCTCATGGACGGTGAAGGCCAAATCAAGGTCCACCCCGATACCGCCCTCAACGGCAGCGGCCGCCTGGCCGATACCTTCGGCGCCGGTTCGGCGGCCGAACTGCTGGCCGCCGGTGGCAAGGCCATCCGTTTCGAACGCGACGGCGAGCGCTACCTGGCCCTGGCCCGGCCGCTGGAAAGCGTGGGCTGGCAGCTGGTGAGCGAAGTGCCGGAAGCGGAAATCTACGCCGAGGCGCGCAAGGCCATGTGGACCAGCAGCCTCGCCGGTTTCGGCGTGCTCGCCCTCTGCCTGCTGCTGGTGGTGGTGCTGGCGCGGGGGCTGGTGCGGCCGATCCGCCAGGTTACTGCGGCGCTGGTGGAAATCGGCGGCGGCGGTGGCGACCTGACCCGCCGCCTGGACGAGTCCCGCGCCGACGAGCTGGGCGACCTCGCCCGTGGCTTCAACCGCTTCCTGGAAAGCCAGCGCAGCCTGATCGGCGAAGTGCTGGACACCAGCCAGCGTCTGCACAAGGTGGTCGACCAGGTGGCCCAGGTGGTGGACAACACCGCCAGCCGCTCCGGCCAGCAGCAGGAAATGACCGACATGGTGGCCACCGCCGTACACGAGATGGGCCTCACCGTGCAGGAGATCGCGCGCAACGCCGGCGCCGCCGCCCAGGCTTCGCAGCAGGCCCGCGACGAGTCCCTGGAGGCGCGCAGGGTGGTGGGCGAGTCGGTGGACCACATCGAGAAGATGTCCAGCGAGATCGGCCTCGCCGCCTCGGCGGTGAGCGAGCTGGCCGAGCAGGTCGCCTCCATCGACCAGGTGCTGGCGGTGATCCGCGGCATTTCCGAGCAGACCAACCTGCTGGCGCTGAACGCTGCCATCGAGGCCGCCCGTGCTGGCGAAATGGGCCGGGGCTTTGCCGTGGTCGCCGATGAAGTCCGCACCCTGGCCAGCCGTACCCAGGCCTCCACCGACGAAATCCAGCAGATGATCCAGCGCCTCAAGCATGGCGCCGAGACGGCAGTGCATTCCATGCACGCCGGCCAGTCCGCCACCGGCACCGGGGTGGAGGCCAGCCAGCGCACCGGTACCTCCCTGGGCGCCATCACCGACCAGGTGGAACGCATCAGCGACATGAACCACCAGGTGGCGGCGGCCACCGAGGAGCAATCCTCGGTGACCGAGGAAATCAACCGTAACGTGCAGGGCATCGCCGACCTGGCCCACGCCACCGCCAGCGAGGTGCGCGGTTGCCGCGAGGAGTGCCAGACCCTCAGCCGCCTGGCCGGCGACCTGGCCCGACAGGTCGGCAAGTTCAGGCTGTAAGGGTGGGGCAGGCCTTCGGCCTGCTTCGCGAGTGAATTGTTGGCGCCAAGGAACGAGGCCCAACATGACCAGACCCCATGTGGGCCCTGGACACCCTCTCCCGCAAGCGGGAGAGGGGGCACCTGTGGGACGGCTCGAGCCTTTCAGCCTTCGGCCAACTCCAGTCGATCCCGTCCCAGCGCCTTGGCCCGGTACAGCGCATCGTCCACCCGCTTGAAGAAGGCTTCGGCGCTGCCGCCATCGCGTTCATGGAAGCAGCCAAGGCCCAGGCTGGCGGTGACCGGCAGGTGCTGGCCGCCGAGCTGGAAACCCTGGTTGGCGAGGTCTTCGCGGAACTGCTCGGCTAACTGGCGGGCCTGCTCCAGGCTGGTGTCCGGCATCAGCACGCCGAATTCCTCGCCGCCCAGGCGCAGCAGGGCGTCGCTGTCGCGGCGGAAGAATGCACGCATGCGCTCGCCGAACGCCCGCAGGCAGGCATCGCCCATGCTGTGGCCGTGTTCGTCATTGATCCGCTTGAAGAAGTCGATGTCCATCAGCAGCAGCGACAGCTCGCTGCCGTGGCGTTGCGCGTTGGCACACATGGCGGGAAACAGGTTGTTGAACTGGTAGCGGTTGCCCAGTTGGGTCAGGCCGTCGGTGCGGCTTAGCGTGTCCAGACGCTGACGTTGTTCCAGCAACTGCAGCTCAAGGGCGAGCATGGTGCCGTATTCGTGGTGTGTGCGGTTCATCACCAGGATCAGGTAGCTGAGGTAGAACACCAGGGTGACGAGTTCCGCGCGGGTGCTGTCGTCGCCCAGCGCGAGGGTCGCGAGGCCCGGCAGGTAGAGCAGGAAGATGGCCAGGGCGGCGCGGCGCCGACGCATGGCGAAGTTGAAGGCCATGGCGGTGCTGAAGGCGACGGTGGCCAGGGTGGCGATCAGGCTGGCCGGTTGGAAGCCGGCGGTCAGCAGTACCCAGGCATGGGCCAGGCCCCAGCCGATGGACGACATCAGGATCACGCCCCAATGCCGGTCCAGCCAGCGCTGCAGTTCGGCCTCGGTGCCGGCGGCGGGGGGATGGTGAAGCAGGCGCGCCGCCAGCATCAGGCCGAAGAAGGCGCTGCCCGCCAGCCCTGCGCCCAGGTGCTGCAACGGCGCTGCGCTGAACAGCCAGCAGAGCAGCCAGGCGATCAGGTAGAAGGCGCCGCCGAGTCGTGTGCGTGTACGGGTGTCCTGCACTTCGCGCCAGAGGCAGAAACGCTCCGGGGAGTGGGGCAGATCGGCATCGGTCATCTATTTTGTGATCACAACAACAGCCGGTATTGGCCGAGCTTATCCGTTCTGCCCCGTCAATGACATCGGAATGCTATTGCCGCCGCTTATCCCCGACGAATGAGCCAGACACCGGCAAAGATCAGTGCCAGGCCGGCCAGCTTGCCGACGCTGACGGAGGCCTCGCGGTAACCGGCCCAGCCAAAGTGGTCCAGCGTCAGCGCCATGCTCAACTGGCCGGCCAGCACCAGCGCCATGAACAGCAGGGCGCCGATGCGCGGGCTGGCGAATGCCGCCGTGGCGATGAACACGGCTCCCAGCAGGCCGCCGCTCCATTGCCACCAGCTCACCCCCTTGAGGGCGTCGAGGCTAGGCAGTTCGCGCTGGATCAGCACCACGCTGAGCAGGGCGACGGTGCCCACCAGGAAGGAAATCAGCGCCGCGCTCATGACACTGGAAACCTGTTTGGCCAACTGACCGTTGATGCCGGCCTGCAAGGGCAGGAAGGCGCCGGCGACGAAGGGCAGGGCGAGCAGCCACCAGGCCTTGGGCATGACGATCTCCGGGGGAAGTCGAGGGGGCGCACAGTATGCCCGAGTCGGCCCTGTTCGCGTCGGTCGGACGCCGGAAGCGGGCGCTGGCGACTGCGTGGCGTGAGAATCATCCGATTCTCTTCCGTTCGTCTGGATTTGCCCCCGAATCTGTCTACCCTTTCAAAGGATGTGCCCGGCGATGTACCGGGTAGCACCTGCCTGATGAGGGAGAACACGATGGACATGAACCGTCGACAGTTCTTCAAGGTCTGTGCCGTAGGCCTTGGAGGATCCAGCCTGGCGGCTCTGGGGGTCTCGCCCCCGGAAGCCTTCGCCGACCAGGTTCGCCATTTCAAACTGGCGCGCACCGTCGAGACGCGCAACACCTGCCCCTACTGCTCGGTCGGCTGCGGCCTGATCATGTACAGCCAGGGCGACGCGGCGAAGAACGTCGCGCAGAACATCATCCATATCGAAGGCGACGCCGATCACCCGGTGAACCGCGGCACCCTGTGCCCGAAAGGCGCGGGCCTGCTGGACTTCGTCCACAGCCCCAACCGCCTCAAGTACCCGGAGGTCCGCGAACCCGGCTCGAACGAGTGGAAGCGCATCGAGTGGGACGAGGCGCTGGACCGCATCGCCAGGCTGATGAAGGAAGACCGCGACGCCAACTTCGTCACGCAGAACGCCCAGGGCCAGACGGTGAACCGCTGGCTGACCACGGGCTTCCTCGCGGCGTCGGCCTCGTCCAACGAAGCCGGCTACATCACCCACAAGGTGGTGCGTTCCCTTGGCATGCTGGGGTTCGATAACCAGGCACGTGTCTGACATGGCCCGACGGTGGCAGGTCTTGCCCCGACGTTTGGCCGTGGCGCCATGACCAACCACTGGACCGACATCAAGAATGCCGATCTGGTGCTGATCATGGGCGGCAACGCCGCCGAAGCCCACCCCTGTGGCTTCAAGTGGGTCACCGAGGCCAAGGCGCACAACAACGCCCGGCTGATCGTGGTCGATCCGCGCTTCACCCGTTCCGCCTCGGTTGCCGATTACTACGCGCCGATCCGCACCGGGACCGACATCGCCTTCCTCGGCGGGCTGATCAACTACCTGATCACTCAGGACAAGATCCAGCACGAGTACGTGCGCAACTACACCGACGCGCCCTTCATCGTGAACGACGGCTTCACCTTCGCGGACGGCTTGTTCAGCGGCTACGACGAGGCCCGGCGCGCCTATCCGGACAAGTCCTCCTGGAGCTACGCCAAGGGTGAGGACGGCTATGTCCGCGTCGACATGACGATGCAGGACCCGCGCTGCGTGTTCCAACTGATGAAGCAGCACTACAGCCGCTACACGGCGGACCTGGTGAGCAGCATCTGCGGCACGCCGAAGGCGCAGCTGGAGCAGGTCTGGGGACTGATCGCCGAGACCTCCGACCCGCGCAAGACCATGACCGTCATGTACGCCCTGGGCTGGACCCAGCACTCGGTGGGCTCGCAGATGATCCGCACCGGCGCCATGGTGCAACTGCTGCTGGGCAACATCGGCATGCCCGGCGGCGGCATGAATGCCCTGCGCGGCCACTCCAACATCCAGGGCCTGACCGACCTCGGCCTGCTCTCCAACCTGCTGCCGGGCTACCTGACCCTGCCGGCCGACGCCGAGCAGGACTACGCCGCCTACATCGAAAAACGGGCGAGCAAGCCGACGCGGCCGGGGCAGATGTCCTACTGGCAGAACTACGGCAAGTTCCACGTCAGCCTGATGAAGTCCTGGTTCGGCAAGTCGGCCACCGCCGAGAACAACTGGTGCTACGACTGGCTGCCCAAGCTCGACATCCCCGGCTACGACGTGCTCAAGGTCTTCGACCTGATGCACGACGGCAAGGTGAACGGCTACTTCTGCCAGGGCTTCAACCCCATCGGCTCCTTCCCCAACAAGGCCAAGGTCACCGAGAGCCTGGCCAAACTGAAATACCTGGTGGTCATGGACCCGCTGGCCACCGAGACGTCGGAGTTCTGGCGCAACGCCGGCGAGTACAACGACGTCGACACCGCCAGCATCCAGACCACCGTGTTCCGCCTGCCCACCACCTGCTTCGCCGAGGAGGACGGTTCGCTGGTCAACAGCGGGCGGTGGCTGCAATGGCACTGGAAGGGCGCCGAACCGCCCGGCCAGGCGCGCACCGACATCGCCATCATGGGTGGCCTGTTCCATCGCCTGCGCGCGGCCTACGCGAAGGATGGCGGGACCTTCCCCGACCCGATCCTCGGCCTGGACTGGAATTACCTGCGTCCGGACGAACCGGGGCCCGATGAGATCGCCAGGGAATTCAACGGCAAGGCCCTGGCCGACCTCACCGACCCAGCCACCGGTGCGGTGCTGCTCAAGGCCGGCGAGCAGGTGCCCGGCTTCGCCGTGCTGCGCGACGATGGCAGCACCGCCAGCGGTTGCTGGATCTTCGCCGGCAGCTGGACCGCCGCCGGCAACCAGATGGCCCGCCGCGACAACTCGGACCCCTACGCCATGGGCCAGACCCTGGGCTGGGCCTGGGCCTGGCCGGCGAACCGGCGCATCCTCTACAACCGCGCCTCGGCCGACCCGTCGGGCAAGCCGTGGAACCCGGAGAAGAAACGCCTGGTGTGGTGGAACGGCAAGGCCTGGACCGGCACCGACGTGCCCGACTTCAAGGGGGATGCCGCGCCGGACCTGGGCATGAGCCCCTTCATCATGAACCCCGAGGGCGTCGCGCGGTTCTTCGCCCTCGACAAGATGAGCGAAGGGCCTTTCCCCGAGCACTACGAACCCTTCGAAACCCCCGTCGGGCGCAACCTGCTGCACCCGGAGCACGCCAAGGTCACCAGCAACCCGGCTGCGCGGGTGTTCAAGCTCGACTGGGAAACCTTCGGCAAGGCGGAGAACTTCCCCTACGCCGCCACCACCTACCGGCTCACCGAGCACTTCCACTTCTGGACCAAGCACTGCCGGCTGAACGCGATCACCCAGCCCCAGCAGTTCGTCGAGATCGGCGAAGCCCTGGCCAAGGAACTGGGCATTGCCGCCGGCGACTGGGTCAAGGTCTCCTCCAACCGGGGCTTCATCAAGGCCGTGGCGGTGGTGACCAAGCGCATCAGGCCGCTCACGGTGGATGGCAAGACCGTGCACCAGGTCGGCATTCCGCTGCACTGGGGCTTCTCCGGCGTGGCGCAGGCGGGCTACATCACCAACACGCTCACGCCCTTCGTCGGCGATGGCAACACGCAGACCCCGGAATTCAAGTCGTTCCTGGTCAACGTGGAAAAGGCATGAGGAGCTGAGCCATGGCATCCCAAGACATCATCGCCCGCTCCGCCACCACCACGCCCATGCCGTCCGTGCGCGAGATGGACCAGGTGGCGAAACTCATCGACGTGTCCAAGTGCATCGGTTGCAAGGCCTGCCAGGTCGCCTGTTCGGAATGGAACGACCTGCGCGACGAGGTGGGCCAGAACCACGGCACCTACGACAACCCCACTGACCTCACCGCCAGTTCCTGGACGGTCATGCGCTTCACCGAGCACGAGAAGCCGGACGGCAACCTGGAGTGGCTGATCCGCAAGGACGGCTGCATGCACTGCGACGAACCGGGCTGCCTCGCCGCCTGCCCGAGCCCCGGCGCCATCGTGAAGTACGCCAACGGCATCGTCGACTTCAACCAGGACAAGTGCATCGGCTGCGGCTACTGCATCACCGGCTGCCCCTTCGACATCCCGCGCATTTCGCAGAAGGACCACAAGGCCTACAAATGCACCCTGTGTTCCGACCGCGTGTCCGTGGGGCTGGAGCCGGCCTGCGTGAAGACCTGCCCCACCGGCGCCATCGTCTTTGGCAGCAAGGAAGACATGAAGGAGCACGCCGCCGGGCGCATCGAAGACCTCAAGTCCCGCGGCTTCGAGAACGCCGGCCTGTACGACCCGCCGGGTGTCGGCGGCACCCACGTCATGTACGTGCTGCACCATGCCGACCAGCCCTCGCTCTACGCAGGTCTGCCCGACGCCCCGGCCATCAGCCCGATGGTCAGCCTGTGGAAGGGCGTGACCAAGCCCCTCGGCCTCCTGGCCATGGGCGTGGTGGCGCTGTTCGGCTTCTTCCACTACGTGCGGGTCGGCCCGAACAAGGTAGAGGAAGACGAACCGCCCAAGCGTGATGCAGCGGTACACGACTTCGATCCCAAGGCACCGAGTTGAGATAAACGCCCCCTCTCCCTCCGGGAGAGGGCCGGGGTGAGGGAAGTCTGCCCCGACCAGGAGTTGGACATGAACAAAGACATCGAACGCTATACCCCCTCCGAGCGCAGCAATCACTGGGCGGTGGCCATCCTCTTCTTCCTGGCCGGGCTCTCCGGCCTGGCGCTGTTCCACCCGTCCCTGTTCTGGCTGACCACCTTCTTCGGCGGCGGGCCCTGGACACGCATCCTGCACCCCTTCCTCGGGGTGGCCATGTTCCTCTTCTTCATCTGGCTGGCCATGCGCTTCGCCCACCACAACCGCTGGGAGAAGGCCGACAGCCAATGGCTGAAACAGTGGAAGGACGTGGTGAACAACCGGGAAGAACGGTTGCCGGAAATCGGTCGCTACAACGCCGGGCAGAAGCTGCTGTTCTGGGTACTGCTGCTCAGCATGCTGGTGCTGCTGGCTACCGGCGTGGTGATTTGGCGACAGTACTTCAGCCACCTGTTCGGCATCGAACTCATCCGCCTCGCTGCGCTGCTGCATGCCTTCGCCGCCTGGGTGCTGATCTGCAGCATCATCGTCCACATCTACGCCGGCATCTGGGTCAAGGGCTCTGTCAGCGCCATGCTCCACGGCTGGGTCAGCCGCGCCTGGGCCCGCAAGCACCACGCCGGCTGGTACAAGGACGTGACCAAGGGGGAGGGCGGCAAGCACTAAGCTGTTCCGTGGGGGCGAATTCATTCGCGAAAGGGCGGCGCCGCCGCCCCTTGGAAGGACCATGACCAAAAAGGAGTCCTGCGTGTCAGGCCAGATACTCGAACCCGGCCAGATCGAGGCCGCAGCCAATATCCCGCCCTTTCTCCACCTGCCCGGACGCGACCTGTTCCGCGTTCGCGCCGAACGCCTGCGCCAGCTCGCCAGCGGCCATCCGCTCGCCGGCTACCTCTTGCTGGTGGCTGAACTTTGCGAGGCCCAGCAACAGGTGCTGGACAACCCGCCGCCGCTCCCCGGCGTGGCGCCCGAGGCCCTGGCCCGCAGCCTTGAACACGGCATGCCGCCCATTGCCTTCGAAGCCCTGGTACGCGCCGATGGCTGGCTCGCCGCTCTCGACGCCCTGCTGGCCCGCCTCGCCGGCCATGCCAACCCGGCGGTGGTCGACGCCGTGCAACAACTGCTCGGCGCCGACACCGGCCAGCGCAAGACCTGGGCCGTCGCCCTGCTCAGCGGCCAGTTCGACCTGCTGCCGCCGGCCCTGGCACCCTTCATCGGCGCCGCCCTGCAGGTCGCCTTCAGCCACTGGCTGCTGGCCCTGCCCGATGGCGCGGTGGTGGAAAACGACGCCAAGGTCCTTTGCCCGGCCTGCGGTTCCCCGCCGGTTGGCGGCATGCTGCGCCATCGCGGCAAGCACAGTGGCTTGCGCTATCTCGCCTGTTCGCTGTGCTCCTGCGAATGGCACTACGTGCGGCTGAAATGCAGCCACTGCCAGGAGAGCAAGCACCTCGCCTACCTTTCTCTGGCACGCGACGGAATGAACAGCGAACAGGCGCCGATCCGGGCCGAGGCCTGCCCCAACTGCCAGGGCTACCTCAAACAGTGCTACCTGGAGTTCGACGCCGAAGCCGAAGCCCAGGCCGACGACCTGGCCAGCCTCGACCTCGACCTGCGCCTCGCCGAGGAAGGTTACCTGCGCCGCGCGCCCAACCTGCTGCTGGCTCCTGGCGGGGAATAAGCACCTAGACTCAGATACGGACCGCCCCACGCTAAGGAACGCCCATGTCGGCCGCTCGATTGCCCTCCGTTGACCGCCTGCTGCGCAGCCCGGCCTGCGCCCCCCTGCAACAGCGCTACGGCCGCGAAGCCTTGCTCAAGACCCTGCGCGACCTGCTGGACGAACTGCGCGAACCCGCACGCCAGGGCCAACTGGCCGCCATCGAACTGACCGACGCGGTGCTTGCCGGCCGCGCCGGGGAACGCCTCGCTGTGGTCCACGCCAGCCGTGTGCGGCGCGTCTTCAACCTCACCGGCACCGTGCTGCACACCAACCTCGGCCGCGCCCTGTTGCCGGAAGAGGCCATCGACGCCATCGCCCTGGCCGCGCGCTATCCGCTCAACCTGGAATTCGACCTGGCCACTGGCAAGCGCGGCGACCGCGACGACCTCATCACCGGGCTCATCCGCGAGCTCACCGGCGCCGAGGCGGTCACCGTGGTCAACAACAACGCCGCCGCCGTGCTGCTGGCGCTGAACAGCCTGGGTGCGCGCAAGGAAGGCGTGATCAGCCGGGGCGAACTGATCGAGATCGGCGGCGCCTTCCGCATCCCCGACATCATGGCCCGTGCCGGCGTGAAGCTGGTGGAGGTGGGCACCACCAACCGCACCCACGCCAAGGACTACGAAGCGGCCATCAACCCGCGCACCGGCCTGCTGATGCGCGTGCACACCAGCAACTACAGCGTGCAGGGTTTCACCGCCAGCGTGCCCACCGCGCAGCTCGCGGGCATTGCCCACGGCCACGGCCTGCCCCTGCTGGAAGACCTCGGCAGCGGCACGCTGGTGGACCTCACCCGCTGGGGACTGCCCAAGGAACCCACGGTGCAGGAAGCCCTGCGCGATGGCGCCGATATCGTCACCTTCAGCGGCGACAAACTGCTGGGCGGCCCCCAGGCCGGGTTGATCCTCGGCAGCCAGGAACTCATCGGGCGCATCAAGAAGAACCCTCTCAAGCGCGCCCTGCGAGTGGACAAGCTGACCCTCGCCGCCCTCGAAGCGGTGCTCGGCCTCTACCGCGACCCGGAACGTCTGGCCGAGCGGCTCACCACCCTGCGGCTGCTGAGCCGCCCGCAGGCCGATATCCAGGCCCAGGCCGAACGCCTCGCGCCCATGCTCGCGGCGCAACTGGGCCCGGCCTGGCAGGTGGGCGCGGTGCCGGCCCTGGGCATGATCGGCAGCGGCGCGCAGCCGGTGGCCCGCTTGCCCGGCGCCGCGCTGTGCCTGCGCCCGCAGCAACCCAAGCGCCTGCGCGGCCGCGTCCTGCGCGAACTGGAAGAAAACCTGCGCACCCTGCCGATTCCGGTGATCGGCCGCCTCGACGACGACGCCCTCTGGCTCGACCTGCGCCAGCTCGACGACGAGCCGGCCTTCCTCGCCCAACTGCCGCAGCTCTCGGGAGTGCTCGAGTGATAGTCGGCACCGCGGGCCATATCGACCACGGCAAGACCGCCCTCCTCAAAGCCCTGACCGGCCAGGAGGGCGACCGTCGCCCGGCCGAGCGCGAGCGCGGCATCACCATCGACCTCGGCTACCTCCACGCCGACCTGGGTGACGGCCAGCCCACCGCCTTCATCGACGTGCCCGGCCACGAACGCTTCGTCCACAACATGCTGGCCGGCGCCTGCGGCATCGACCTGCTGCTGCTGGTGGTGGCCGCCGACGACGGCGTGATGCCGCAGACCCGCGAACACCTCGCCATTGCCGAACTACTGGGCATACGTCGCGCCCTGGTGGCCCTGACCAAGCTCGACCGGGTAGACGCCAAACGCGCCGAACGGGCGCGCGCGGAAGTCGCCGCGCTGTTGGCGCCCGGCCCGCTGGCGGGTGCCGAACTCTTTGCCGTGGACAGCTTGAGCGGCAAGGGCATCGACGACCTGCGCCAGGCGCTGCTGGCGGAATCCGCCCGCGTGGACCGGCGTAGCCTGGACGGTCATTTCCGCCTGCCCATCGACCGTGCCTTCAGCGTGGCGGGCGCGGGCGTGGTGGTCACCGGCACCACCTTCGCCGGGCGGGTGAGGGCCGGGGACGAACTGATCCTCGCCCCCTCCGGCCGGACCGTGCGCGTGCGCGGCCTGCATGCCCGCAACCAGCAGGTCGAGGAAGCCGGCGCCGGTCAGCGCGTGGCCCTCAACATCACCGGCGAGCGCCTGGCCCTGGAGCACATCCACCGAGGCGACTGGCTGCTCGCTCCCGCCCTGCTGGCGCCCACCACGCGCCTGGATATCGACCTGCGCCTGCTGCCCGGCGAGCCCCACGACCTGGCCCACTGGACCCCGGTACACGTCCACCTCGGCGCCCAGGACGTCACCGGCCGCGTGGCCCTGCTGGAAGGCGGCAGCCTGGCGCCCGGCCAGCGCGGCTTCGCCCAACTGCTGCTCAACGCCCACGCCCATGCGGTGCACGGCGACCGCCTGGTGCTACGCGACCAGTCCGCCCAACGCACCCTCGGTGGCGGCCGCGTGCTCGACCCCTTCGCCCCCGCGCGCAACCGCCGCACGCCGGAACGCCTGGCGCAGCTCGACGCCTTGCGTGGCAACAGCCTGGAAGCGGCCCTGCCGGTCTTGCTGCAAACGGCCCGCAACGGTCTCGACCCCCACCGGCTGGAGCGCCAGTTCAACCGCCCACGCGCTGGCTGGGCAGTCCCCGCGACGGCCGTGGAAGTCGCCACCCGCCTCGGCCCGCGACTCTTCGCCGCGGACACCTGGCAGGCGCTGACGCAGCAACTGCTGGACGGCCTCGCCCGCTTCCACGCCGAACTGCCCGACGAACTCGGCCCTGACCGCGACCGCCTGCGCCGCTACGCCCTGCCCGAACTGGAACGCCCGCTCTTCATCGCCCTGCTGGAGCAGCTGCTCGCCAGCGGCGCCCTTCAGGCCAGCGGCCCCTGGCTGCACCTGCCCGACCACCGCGTGCAACTGAGCGACGCCGACGAGGCCCTGGTCCAACGCATCTGGCCCATGCTGGAAAGCGGCCGCTTCGACCCACCCTGGGTACGCGACCTCGCCCGCGAACTGAAGGTGGACGAGAACGCCATGCGCCTGCTGGAACGCAAACTCGCCCGCCTGGGCCGACTGCACCAGGTGGTGAAAGACCTGTTCTACCCGGATACGACCATCCGCCAATTGGCCGCCTCGGCTCGGCACCTGCAGGATGAGCACGGCAGCATCAAAGCCGCCGCCTGGCGCGACCGCATCGCCATCGGCCGCAAACGCAGCATCCAACTGCTGGAATACTTCGACCGCATCGGCTTCACTCGCCGCATCGGCGACCAACGCAAGATCAGGGAAGACTCCGCTCTGGCCCAGGCGCCGGGAAACCAAGTCGAGGCGTCGCAGGTCGATCCCGATCGCCCTCGAACGTGAAGCCCGGATTTTTTGACCATTTCACCAAGCATGGGCTATTCAGCAACTGCCGAAACAGTGTCGACGATGCTGTGGAAACGTCCGGTTTAAAGCTACCTGCTGGCTAAAGGGCCCATGTGTTGCGGTATACCTTCGCCGCCCACTTCATAGCCAACGGGGGCAACATCCTGTCGCTGCAGAAGATCCTGGGGCACGCTTCGCTGAGCATGACCATGCGCTACGCGCACCTGGCGACAGGCCACTTCCAGGGTGTTCTGGAGTTCGGTCCCACCAGGGATTTTCGACAGTTCTTCGGCGCTCTTTCCCCGCACTGACTAGGAATCCTTACAATCATGAGGATTTTTCAAGTCAGGTCTATTTTGTGGCTATAATCCTCTCGTTCGTGAGGATTTCTGATGGAAAAGCCTTCTGATCGATTTAATCCCCACGACCATGTGGATTTCTCAGTCTGCTCAACATGGCTCGCCTTTTCCTTATGAGCGTGGGGATATTTCAATGAATGTACCTATCGACTCTCCCAAAGCCTTGGGCCACCTCATCCGGGCCTGCCGAAAGGCCATGGATATGCGCCAGGACGTGGCCGCTGGCGTAATTGGCGTGAGCGAAAACTTCCTCGGCAAGGTCGAGCGCGGCGGCGAAACCGTGCGGTGGGGCCTGCTCTTCCAGGTCATGCAGGAGTTGGGGCTGAAAGTGTCGGTGGAGGTGCCCGAAGAGATTGCTGGGGAGGCGAGTGCTCAGGTACTTCGCGCATTCAACAAGTCTGCGGCGGCGCATTCCGGCAAGATCAATCCTGAGTCCGATGAACTGGACCGCCTGCTGCACGCCATTGGAAAGTCCCTGAACGACAAGGCTCGCTGATGAATCGCCAACTCTACGTCTGGATCAACTTCGACCAGGTCGGTGTGTTGGCCGAGCGCAACGGCCTATGGACGTTCACCTACACCCAGGCGTGGCTGGATAAGCGTGATGCCTACGCCATCAGCCCGAGCTTGCCATTGAGGGCGGAACCCCAAGTTGATGGTGCAAGCGACCGTCCCGTTCAGTGGTTCTTCGACAACCTGCTCCCGGAAGAAGGGCAACGCCAGCTCATTGCCGCAAGTGCCGGCGTTGGCGTCGAGGATGCGTTTGGCATGCTCCAGCACTTTGGTGCCGAGTCGGCTGGGTCCATTACCTTGCTGTCTCCAGACCAAGTACCCGAGCCAGGTGAACTGAGGGCACTCTCGTTTGATGCGATGGCCGAGCGCATTCGGAAAATGCCTCAAATCCCCTTGGCCGAGCAGTCTTTCAAGAGGATGTCCCTGGCCGGGGCGCAACACAAAGTCGCACTCCGCGCTGAGGAAGGGCAGTTCCTGGAACCAGGCGGTAACGAACCGTCGACGCATATCCTCAAACCGGATCATCCGGGCGGCGACTTTGCCCATTCGGTGATCAACGAGTGGTTCGTGATGACGCTCGCCAGAAAGGTGGGCCTGCCCGTTCCGGCCGTGACCCGAAAATACATCCCCATGCCGGTCTACCTGGTCGAGCGTTTCGATAGGACCTTCACCGCGGCTGGATGGACGAGGCTTCACTGCCTGGACGCCTGCCAGGTGCTCAACCTGGATAGGACGGCCAAGTACCACGCGGGCAACGTCGGGCGCCTGCGTGAGTTGAGCGCGATGTGCCGCATTCCGGCCAGGGCCCGGCTGCAGCTCTTCCAATGGCTGACGTTCAACGTCCTGGTCGGCAATACCGATGCACACTTGAAAAACCTCAGCTTCCTCATGAGCCCTCGGGGGCTGGAGTTGGCACCCTTCTACGACCTGCTGAGCACCGCCGTCTGGACCACCAAAGCCTTCGACAAGGACTATTGGCCGGGCACCGTGACCATGGCCTGGCCCATAGCGGGTGAAGAGCGTTTGGAGCGCATGAGCCTGGATCTGCTGGTCGAGGCGGCCGGGATACTCGCGATCAAGCCGGCCACGGCGCGAACACAGGTCGTCCAGCTGGCTACAGCGGTACGTAAAGGTGCTGAGCAACTCATCGACCAGGTGCAGCGTGAAAACGACGAGATAGCCAGGCTGCAGCCCGAGGTCAGGCATGCATTCCCCGGGGAGATGAGGGCGCTGCGCTGCATCGAAAAGATCGTCATTGCTGAAATGTCGGGCAAACTACTGCCTTGAACCTGGGCACTCTGCGCTAAGCTCGCCTTGCGGCAGGCCGCATCCTGGGATGTTTTGTTGTATGGTCCGATAGGATTTTCGACAGTTCTTCGACACCTCCCCGCTTGCACAGCAGGTAGGCACGGAAAAAGCCTTATAGATCAACATGGAAGGCAAGCACGCCCGGTGGCGTGGCCGGGCTTCAAACCCGGTGGGGGACGGCAGCCGTTCCTGGGTGGGTTCGACTCCCACTGCCTTCCGCCAAACACGCGCGCCTCTCCCGCTTGGAGAGGGGCTGGGGAAGTCGGACGGCACACGCTGCCAGTCCCTCCCGCTCGTCCATCCATCCCCGGCCGGTGGTGGGAAAACGAAGACGGATTCTTTTGCTCCAGGGCTCAGGCATCGATAGCCCTTCCATCCCCCTTGCCTGACTTGGCCCCGCTGGTGGACCGGTAAAGCGTGGTCCACCCTACGCCTCGCAATCGCACGGCGCGGGCCTGAATCCACGAGCGCCATCCCGCCACCGCAGCGGATATAGCCGCCGGATATTGGTCCAGAACATCTCGTTGGGAAACGGCTCCAGTTCGTGCACATCCATCGTCAGGAAGTGCGGATGCTCATACACCCCGTCCAGCCGCAGCACCACGCCCAGGATATGCACGCACACCCAGAGCGGACGCGGATCGTCGTCCCAGACCAGTTCGACCATCGCGGTTCGGCCCAGCAGGGAAAGGGCGGTGGGGGTGTTGAAATCAGCCATGCTCGATTTCCTTTCAAGCCGTTCAGGGAGGGACGTCACCGTTGGACAGCGGCTTCTTGCGGACATGCAGAGCCCTTCCAGTTCCCTGCTGGTTCCGTCAGTATTCGGTCAACTCGTTCGATGCGTATTTATGGACTATTTCCATTTCGCATTATCCATGAATTCAGAGATATGGCAATAGTCCATAATGGTGCTTTTCAATGGCTGAAGGGATGGCCAATAGGGCGCTCCAGCTACTGGCGATGGCGAGCCTGAAAGACTTGGCTGAGGTCAACAGCAAGGACTATGTGCGTTGGCAGAGCATCAAGCGGGGCAAGGCACGCTTTGGAGCGGAGGAACTAGAGAAGTTGGGGAATCTCTATCCTCACTATCGGTGGTGGCTGATGACCGGCGAGGTCATGCCTGAAATTGGGCAAACGAGCCCGGACAGCGATGCACCGAGTTCAAACTCGGCAACCCCCAACACGGATTAACAACTGCTTTCGCACCCGGCCTTTCCCAGTCTTATCCGTAAGTTGCGTCGCCTTCTTAGTGTCGAGCCTGACATTTAGACGGACGGTCGCTCCGTTGGAGCCCGCGGCCCTTGCGGCCTTGCCTGGCGCTCCGCACTATTCCTGCAGTTTTTTCGCCGTGTCTGCGCTGAGCACGCGCAAGACTGGCGGTTCAGTTGACTAGGCTTTGCGACAGTGTTGGCGGCACCGCTCCATGGCAGCGCCTCTTAGAAGGCGCACCCGGCACAAGCGACCTTAGGAGTTGAAATGAGCATCCGATTCGCACTCGGCAGCGCGCTGGTACTCGTGGCGAGCGTGACCTTCGCCGCGACCCCGGCCAAGCCCAAGCAGGACAGCAACAACTATTACCTGAACTGGCAGGAGCGCGATGGCGCTATCGCCCTGGACACGGTCTGCAGCAAGAACGAGAAGGGCTCCAAGCAGTTCCGGAATTGCCAGCAGCATGCCCAGGTGATTTTCCGCAATTCCTGCACCCGCTCGAAGGACCCGGCCAGCAAGTGGTGCGTGGCGCAGCACCAGTACAAGCCCTGAGTGCGTTGCCGGCGCTTCCCCAGCCCGGCTTTCGCTGCCGCATCGACCGCTGGTAGCGCAACGCTCTATTCGCCGTGCCCGCGCCTATAGTGGGGAGTCGAACGCTTCCACGCGGGGAGGCCCGCAATGTATGCGGCACGGCTTCTGATCTTCTTCCTGCTCACCGTCGGCCTGGGCGGCTGCGCGGCTTCTGTGGGAACCCCGGACGACCAGCGGGTCGACGTCAGGCTGGCGGCCACGCAGCAGAATGCGGGGCGCATCGGCATGGCGACGCTGGTGCCGCGCGGGGACGAAACCGCCATTTCCCTGTTCGTCAGCGGTGTGCCGTCCGGCGTGACGCGGCCGGTCCATCTCTATACCTACATCTACCCGGGAACCTGCTCGGCGCCGGGCGCCACGCCGGCCTATGAGCTGAACCGCACGGTGAACACCTACCGCCACGTCGAGGGCGATGTCTGGCGCCTGTCGAAGTCCGCTCCCGTGCCACTGTCGACGTTGCGGGCGAGCGAGCATTCGCTGGTGCTGCGGACCAGCCCGGCGGATGGTGGGGTGGATGTGTTTTGCGGAGATATTCGCTAGCGGCGCGAGACGCGTCGGCCCTCGAGCCTGAACTGCCCCCGCTCCCTGAACAGGGAGCGGGGGCTTTTCCGTGGGGGTGGTTCTACTCGCAGAACCGTCCGCTTTTCGCTTCAGGAATCAGCGCCATGTATTGCTTGCCGCTCATGTGTACCAGTTCGTCGTGCCGACCGGATTCGAAGTAGATGTCCGATTGTTCGGTGAGGGACTGGTCGACCAGGGTGTCGAGACCGAAGAGATTGCCCACGGCGGGAATCGCGCCGGTTTCGCAGTCGGCGAAGCGCTTGCCGAAGTCGCGTTCGTGTACCAGGCGCCAGTGACGGTGGGTGAGTTTGTGGACCTTTTCCAGGTCGACATGGCGCGAGGCGGGCACCACGGCCATCAGCCAGTTGCCCTGGAAGTCGTCGAGGATCACCGGCTTGGCCATCTGTTGCGGTGGGATGCCGGCGCGGCGGGCGGCTTCGCGGGTGGTCATGGACTTGGCGTGGCTGAGCACGTCGAAGCGGGTTTTGTGTTGAGTCAGGCTGCTTTGCAGCTGGGTGATCATGGTCATGGGACACCTCCTGCCAGGCGCCGGCTTGTCGCTCCCGGTAAGCCGGCGAAGCCGGCACTCAAGGAGGAGCGTCCCGCTCCCCGCCCGGCACCGGCGCGCCGGTGCCATGTGGATAAGTTTAGTGACCGGTGCGAGCGGGGCGCCACGAGGCGCCGACCGGTTCACGGCAACTCGCGGCGCATGGCTACCCGGTTGCGCAGGCCGGCGCGGGTTTCGGCGATCAGCGCCTGGCGCAGGTGTTCGTCGCATGCCTCGGCGGCGACTACGCGGAATCCCAGCCGTTCATAGAAGGGACGGTTCCAGGGGAGATGGTCGAAGGTGGTGAGCGTGAGGGCCGCGAAGCCGGTCTCTTGCCCGTGCCGCCTCGCCGCTTCCAGCAGCGCGCGGCCCAGGCCTTGGCCGCCCTGTTCGGGGATGACGCTTACCTCGCAGATGTGCAGCGCTGCTCCGGCGGCTTCCGCCGCGAGGAAGCCGGCCGGGCTGGCGTCGGCTGCAACGGCCACCCAGAGCAGGCCGGTGGCCTGGGCGCGCTGCAGGCATGCCAGTGGCAGGGTGTCGCCGCGAAGCTGGGGCGGCAGGTCGTCGGGGCCGAAGCGCGCGGCGGCGCGCCGTTCGATGGCGGCCAGCAGCGGCAGTTCGTCCGGCTGGGCAGGGCGAATGGTCATGGCGGGCAGTGGTCAGTCCGTGAGGGGTTTGTCCAGTTGGACCAGGGCCACGCGGCGGCCGTCCGGGGCATGGCGTTCGACGATGGCGCGGGGCTGGTAGCCAAGGCGGGTATAGAGCAGCAGGCCGCCTGCGTTGGCGTTGAAGCAGGACACTTTCATCAGCCGGGCCTTGTACTGCTCGCGGGCCTGGCGCTCCATGGCTTCGATCAGGTAGCGGGCCACGCCCTGCCCGCGCGCCCAGAACGCCACCATCATGTTGCCGAGGGCGCAGAACTCGCCGTGCTGCCACTGGTAGAAGTTGGCGAAGCCGGCGACCTCGCCGTCCAGCAGGGCGACGGTGCTGCCACGCCGTTCGGCCATGGCGGCGGCGAGTTGGCCGACGGTCAGCGGCCAGCTCGCCTTGGGGTAGGCAAAGAAGAGTTCGTCCGCATCCTGGGGGAAGCGGACGACGTCGTGGAGGTCTTCGGCGAGAGCGGGGCGGTGGTTCAGGTCGGGCATCGGGACCTCAGTGCGGGGGGTATTGGGCGATCACCTTGGCGACCGTTTCGCGGATGGCGGCTTCCCGTTCGGCGGGGCTCGGCGGGGCGCTTTGCATGATCTGTTCGGCGCTGCCGCGCCAGACCAGCTTGCCGTCCTTGCTGTCGTACATGTCCACCTGGATGGTGGCGACCTTGTAGCTGTAGATGCGGGTTTCGGTGTAGGCCGGGCCGCCCCAGTAACCTCCCCAATAGCCGCCCCAGTGACCGCCGTAGTTGTAGCTGGTCTGCTGCTGGCGCTCGTCGACGATCAGCCAGGACTGGACGTTGAGGTCGGCCTGGCCGCTGGCGGCTGGGCGCAGGCCGCGCTGGTCGAGTTGCTGGCCGACGGCATCGCGGATGCGTTGTTCGGTGAGGTCGCTCTTGATGCGCGGATCGTCGGGGCTGTATTGCAGGGCGGGTTCCTTCCAGCTCCAGCTGCGGTAGGCGCCGAAATCGCGGCTGCTGTCGTAATCGCGATTGACGTTGTAGTTCTGGCAGGCGGCCAGGAGCAGGGCGGTGGAAAGGAGCAGCGTGCGGCGGATCATGATCGGATCTCCTCTGCCGGAATCGTTATCGAACCCCATGGCAGGGCGCTGGGCAAGGGGATTCTGGCAGCCGTGGGACGTGCTTCAATGCGGCGGGTAGCCGTCCAGCGCGTCCTTCATCGCGGCCCGCAGCGCGGCCACGCCGTCGGCGCGGTCGCCATTGGCGGAAGCTTCGCCGCTGCCGCTCCACACCAGCTGGTTGTCGCGGGCATCGAAGAATTGCAGGTAGACCACTGCCACCTGTTCCTCGTAGGTGCGCACGATGGGCACGCTGGCCCAGGCGCCGTACTGGTCGTGCCAGGGGCCGCTGCCGTAGTAGGCACCGCCGTAGTCGTCGTACTGCCGCAGGCGCTTTTCATAGCGCAGGCTGGCGCTGACCCTGAGGTCGGCCTGGCCAGGGGTGCGGGCCGGGCGCAGGCCGTGCTGGTCGAGGCCGGCATTGACCATGTCGGCCATCTGTTCGGGGGTCGCCCAGTTGTTGCCGGCGGGAAGCTGGCCGTCCAGCCAGGCCCAACTGCGGTAGCGGCCGAAGTCGCGGGGCGGGGCGGGATAGGCGCTGGCGTCGAACAGGCTGTCCACGCCCGGCGGCGCGGGCGGCACCGGGCGGGACTGGTACTGGTAGGGGTTGGGGCTCTGGCACGCGCCAAGCAGCAGCGCAGCGGCGAGCAGTGCGAGCAGTTTCATGAGGCCTCCTTTTACAGCGGCCGGCAGATCCAGTGCAGGTAGCGGCCCAGTCCCTGGTAGCTGGGATGGCGGCGGTAGGCGAGTTCCATTTCCAGCAGGTCCACCAGCTCGGCCTTGGCCTGGAACTCCTGGGGCATGTAGTCGTGGAACACGCGCACACCGCTCTGTTTTTCGACCCGCCAGTGTCCGTCGAGTTGCGCCGCCAGGTCGCGCGGATCGAGTGGCTGTTGCGGGGTCAGGCTTTGCCCTTCGCCGGCGAAGCGGTGTTTGCGCAGCTTGCGGAAATGGCCCTTGAGCAGGTTGCGGTAGATCAGCGCGTCCTTGTTGTAGAAGGCCAGGGACAACAGGCCGTCCTTCGCGGTGAGCTGGTGCAGCACGGGCAGGATCGCGTGCGGGTCGGCCAGCCATTCCAGCACGGCGTGGCAGAGCACCAGGTCGTAGGGTTCGGTGAGCTGGCCCAGCAGGTCCTGCCAGGGCGCCTGGATGAAGGTGGCGGCCTGGCCCGCGTCGGCGAAGCGCTGGCGGGCGCCTTCGAGCATGGGCTCGGCGGGTTCGGCGAGGGTCACCTGGTGGCCGCGCTGGGCCAGCCAGAGCGCCATGTGGCCGAGACCGGCGCCAACGTCCAGCACCCGCAGCGGGCGTTCAGGCAGGGCTTCGGCGAGGTCGGCCTGGAGCACCGCGAGGCGGATGGCGCCCTTGGCGCCGCCGTAGATCTTTTCGGCGAAGCGCGTCGCCAGTTCGTCGAAATGGCGGTCGCTCATGTGAAGCGCCTTTCGCTGTCGGCGAGCTTGGCGCGCACCACGGCATCCATGTCCAGGCCCAGCTCGGCGCAGAGCAGCAGCAGGTAGAGGATGATGTCGCCGACTTCCTGGCCAGCGTGGGCGAGCTTTTCCGGCGGCAACTGGCGCGACTGGTCTTCGCTGAGCCACTGGAAGATTTCCACCAGCTCGGCCATTTCCACGCTGGCGGCCATGGCCAGGTTCTTCGGGCTGTGGAATTGCCGCCAGTCGTTCCGGTCGCGGATGGCGTGCAGGCGGGTGGTGAGTTCGTCGAGGTTCATGGTGCTCTCCTTGAGCCGCCTATGGTCCCGCTGCGCTACCGCCCGCGCAAGGGTCAGGCGAGGGGGCGCCAGCTTCCGGCCATGTGCGGGGTGTCGCCCTTGCCGCGCAGGGCGAGCTGGCCCGAAGGCCCCGCCGCGCTGGCCAGCAGGGTGACTTCAGCGGGCAGCAGCATGGGTTTCTGGAAGCGCACCTCCACCTCGTAACCGGCGGCGGGCAGGTGGATCTCCAGGGTCGCCAGGCAGCGCGCCTTGTTCCACAGGCCGTGGGCGATGGCGCGGGGGAACCCGAACGCCCTGGCGCTGAGGGTCGACAGGTGGATGGGGTTGTAGTCACCGGCGACGCGGGCGTAGCGGCGGCCGATGTCGGCGGAGGCGTACCACTGGTCCAGGTGCGACAGGGGCAGGCTGTCCTCGCTGGCGCGCGGCGCGGGCTGGCCGGGCAGGTGCAGGCCGCGGAAGAGGATGCGGCTGTCGCCTTCCCAGACCAGGCCGAGCTGGTCTTCCAGGCGGGTGATCAGGCTGAAGGTGGCGCCTTTTTCATGGGGTTGCAGGTCGGCCACCTGCACGCTCGCGGTGAAGGGGCCGAGGCCGCCCAGGGCGCGAAACGCGCGGATACGGTTCTCCAGATGCACCAGGCCCAGCAGCGGAAAGGGGAAGCGCGGGTCGGTGAGCAGGCGCATCTGCAGCGGGAAGGCGAGGATGTGGGGATAGGTCGCCGGCAGCAGGCCCTTGTCGCTGAACCCGCAGACGGCCCGGTAGCGCGCCAGGTGGCCGGGGTCGATCGTCACCGGGCAGCGTACCCCCAGTTCGGGCAGCGCCTGGCCGCGCATGCCGCGACGCACGGCGGCGCGGGCGAACAGGCCGGGGAGGGCGGGGGGAGCGGGCAGGTCGAGCCAGTCGATGGCCATGGGGCAGTCTCCTTGAGGCGAATGGGGCTCAGCATAGCCAGTGGCGGCGGAGCGGCATTGGCCGACGGTTTGCAGCCTGCGGCAGGGCAGTCAATCGCGGCCTTGAGCCCTGGGGAAGAAGCCGCATAAGATGGCCGCGCCTCGCAGACAATAAGAACTCTCCCAAAATGATGCGTGATCTGACCGACGATGTGGCGCTGCTGCGCCCGGTGATCGACGCCCTGCGTGCCAGCGGCACCGACCCGGACAAGGTCCTGGAGCGTGTGGGCCTGCCGCCTGGCGGGTTGCCCGCAGGTCGTTTCCCCCATGCTGCGCAAACCCAGTTCTGGAAGGCCGCTGCCGACGCATGCGGCGAAGAGCATGTCGGCCTTCACCTGGCCAGCCATCTGCCGGCGTTCCACGGCCTGCTGCTGGAATACCTGTTCCTTTCCAGCGGCACCTTCGGCGAGGGGCTGCGCCACGCCCTGCGTTACGTGCGCCTGCTCTCCGACACCCTGAGCGCCCGGCTGGAAGTAGAGGACGACCGCGCCGTGCTTTCCCTCGGCCAGAACGCGGGCAGCAACCGGCATTTTCCGGAAATGCTCGCCGGGGCGGTGATCCGCCTGTTCCACGCCCTGACCGAGGGCCAGTTCAAACCCCATGAAGTGCAGCTGATGCACACCGAAGGCGCGCCCGCCGAGCGCTACCGGGCGGTCTACGGCTGCCCGGCGACGCTGGGCGCCGATCGCTATGCGCTGATCTTCGCGGCCGATGTGCTGGACCGGCCCTCGCGCCACGCCGCCCCGGACCTGCTGCGCATGCACGAGTCCCTGGCCCGTCGCCAGTTGGCGGAAGTGGAGCGGCTGGACCTGGTGCACCAGGTGCGCGAGCTGATCGGCGAGCTGCTGGTGAACGGCGGCGCCACCCTGGAGCAGGTGGCCGCGCGCCTGAACATGCCGGCCCGCCGCCTGCGCGAGCGCCTGACCCTGGCCGGGGTGCGCTTCAACGACCTGGTCACCGACTACCGCTGCCGGTTGGCCAAGGAACTGCTGCTGAAGACCGACGAGCGCATCGAGGTGATCGTCGAGCGCACCGGTTTCTCCGAGCCGAGCACCTTCTACCGCGCCTTCAAGCGCTGGGTCGGCGAGACGCCGGTGGAATTCCGGCGCAGGGGCAAGGGCGAAAGCGCCTGAGGGGCGTTCTCTGTGCCCGCGTTGATCGAGGCTCAAGCCCCCAGCAGGCTTTGCCCGCACACCCGCATCACCTGCCCGGTGAGGGCGCCGGAGCCGGCCTGGGCGAACCAGGCCACGGCTTCGGCCACGTCCTGCGGCAGGCCGCCCTGGTTCATGGCGTTCATGCGCCGGCCGGCCTCACGGAGGGTGAGCGGAATCGCGGCGGTCATCTGGGTTTCGATGAAACCCGGCGCCACGGCGTTGATGCTGATGCCGCGCTTGGCCAGGACCGGCGCCCAGTTCTGCGCCAGGCCGATCACCCCCGCCTTGCTCACCGCATAGTTGGTCTGGCCCATGTTGCCGGCGATGCCGCTGATGGAGGCGATCAGCACCACGCGGCCGTTGTCGTGCAGCTTGCCGGCGTCCAGCAGGGCCTGGGTCAGCACCTGCGGGGCGCGCAGGTTGACGTCGATCACCGCGTTCCAGAAGTCGTCGCTCATCTTGGCGAGGGTCTTGTCGCGGGTGATGCCGGCGTTGTGCACCAGGATATCCACGCCTTCCGGCAGTGCGTCCAGCAGTTGGTCGGCGGCGTCGGCGGCGGTGATGTCCATGGCCACGCCACGGCCGCCCAAGCGCGCGGCCAGGCCGTCGAGCGCGTCCTTCGCCTGGGGCACGTCCAGCAGGACCACGTCGGCGCCGTCGCGGGCCAGGGTTTCGGCGATGGCGGCGCCTATGCCGCGAGAGGCGCCGGTGACCAGGGCGCGCTTGCCGGCCAGCGGCCGGGTCCAGTCCTGTACCTTCTCAGCGCAGGCCGCCAGGCGCAGTACCTGGCCGGAAACGTAGGCGCTCTTCGGCGAGAGGAAGAAGCGCAGGGCGCCTTCCAGTTGGTCTTCGGCGCCCTTGCCGACGTAGATCAGTTGCACGGCGCCGCCCCGGCGGATTTCCTTGCCGAGGCTGCGGGTGAAGCCTTCCAGGGAGCGCTGCACGCTGGCCGCCACCAGGTCCTTGGTGGATTCCGGGGCGCGGGCCAGCACCACCACCTTCGGGCACTGGCCCAGGCCCTTCAGGGCCGGCTGGAAGAAATCGCGCAGCTCGATCAGTTGCTCAAAGCGGGTCAGCGCGCTGGCGTCGTAGATCAGCGCCTTGAGCTTCGGGCCGTGCTCGGCGGTCCAGCGTGGCAGGCCGAAGCGGCCTTCGGCGTCGGCGAACTGCTGGTCGGTCAGCTTGTTCAGCACGGCGCTGGCAGCTTCGGCCAGGGCGCCGCCACCACCGATCAGCAGTGCGCCGTCCACCGGCCGTGCGCGTCCCGCCATCCAGCGCTCCAGGCGTACCGGCGCCGGCAGGCCGAGGGCGCCCACCAGGCGCCGGCCGGCGTTGGAGTTGGCAAAGGCGAGGTAACGGTCGTTCATGGGCTGGCGCTCCTGCTGACAATCGAAAGTGGGCCCACTCTACGCAGACCGGCGTTGCGCGCAATTGACCGCGCTGACCCGCCGGACGGCGAGGCGGCCAATCCAGGCGTCTAGTCTTGTAGCCGACACTGCATCCCGCAAACCCCCATCGCAAGGAGTCATCATGGCCCAGCTTCGCCGGGTCGCCATCGTCGGCGGCAACCGCATCCCCTTCGCCCGCTCCAATACCGTCTACGCCACGGCGAGCAACCAGGACATGCTGACCAGCGCCCTGGAAGGGCTGGTGGAGCGCTTCAACCTCCACGGCGTGCGTGTGGGGGAGTTCGCCGCCGGGGCGGTGCTCAAGCATTCGCGGGACTTCAACCTGGCCCGCGAATGCGTGCTGGGTTCGCGCCTGGCGCCGGAAACCCCGGCCTACGACATCCAGCAGGCCTGCGGCACCGGTCTGGAGGCGGCGATCCTGGTGGCCAACAAGATTGCCCTCGGGCAGATCGACTGCGGCATCGCCGGCGGCGTGGACACCACCTCCGACGCGCCCATCGGGGTCAACGAAGGCCTGCGCAAGATTCTTCTCGAAGCCAACCGCGCCAAGTCCACCGGCGACAAGATCAAGGCCCTGCTGCAGGTGCGCCCGCGCCACTTGGCGCCGCATATCCCGCGCAATGGCGAGCCGCGCACCGGGCTGTCCATGGGCGAGCATTGCGAGCTGATGGCGCAGACCTGGGCCATCCCCCGTGACGCGCAGGATCAGTTGGCCGTCGCCAGCCACCAGAAGCTGGCGGCGGCCTATGCCGAGGGCTGGCACAACGACCTGATGACTCCCTTTCGCGGCCTGACCCGCGACCAGAACCTGCGCCCGGATATCAACGCCGAAAAGCTGGCGACCTTGAAGCCCGTGTTCGAGCGCGGTGCGCGCGGCACCCTCACGGCGGCCAACTCCACGCCGCTCACCGACGGCGCCTCGGTGGTGCTGTTGGCCAGCGAGGAGTGGGCCAAGGCGCGCGGGCTGCCGGTCCTCGCCTATTTTCGCGACGGCGAAGCGGCGGCGGTGGATTTCGTCAGCGGCGAGGAAGGCCTGCTGATGGCGCCGGTCTACGCCGTGCCGCGCCTGCTGGCGCGCAACAACCTGAGCCTGCAGGACTTCGACTTCTACGAAATTCACGAAGCCTTCGCCGCCCAGGTGCTCTGCACCCTCAAGGCCTGGGAGGACGCCGATTACTGCAAGACTCGCCTCGGCCTGGACAAGCCCCTGGGGGCCATCGAGCGCAGCCGGATGAACGTCAAGGGCAGTTCCCTGGCGGCTGGGCATCCCTTCGCCGCCACGGGCGGGCGCATCGTCGCCAACCTCGCCAAGCTGCTTTCCGTGGCCGGCGAGGGACGCGGGCTGATCTCGATCTGTGCCGCCGGCGGCCAGGGTGTGACCGCGATCCTCGAACGGTAATCCAATACCTGTGGCGTCAAGTCATCGGCGCCACGCGATGTAAGCAACTCCGTGATTTAGGGCGGCCCGCAGTGTCGGAGCCGCCCTTTTTTTGGGTTCTTCGCGGGATCAGGGGGAAGAGCGAGTTGACAGTCAGGGAAGTGGTTAGATTGGCAGTCGCCAAACGAACCAACCACCACCCCCTGCTGCCGCCGTGCATCCTATTGATCTTGCTGCTTTCTGGCCAGGCTACGCAGTCGTCTCCTGTCGCCAATCAACCCACGACACCCTGCTAATCGAGCTCGAGCCTCAAGTCGGCTCCGTCCCCGAATGCGGACGCTGTGGTGAAGCCTGTCCATTGATCCATGAGCGGCGGACTCGTCAGGTGCGCGATCGCGATCTGTTCGACCAGCGCGTCTTGCTCCAGCTACCGGTGCGCCGCGTCGATTGCCTGAGTTGTGGGCGGGTAACCGAGCGGATCAGCTGGTTGGAACCGGTGTCGCGTTTGACCCAACGCTTGCGCGTCTGGCTCGAAGGCTTGCTGCAATTGCTGCCCATCAGTCATGTCAGCCGCCTCACCGGCCTGCACTGGCACACGCTCAAGACGCTCGATAAGCGCCGCCTGGAGGCCGCCGTTGGCGCTTTCAAGCCGGGCGATGTTCGCCGTCTGGTGATGGACGAGTTCGCCCTGCACAAGGGGCATCGTTATGCCACGGTGATCATGGATGCCGAGCGGACGCGGGTGCTGTGGGTCGGGCATGGCAACAGCCGCGAGGCGATTCGCCCGTTCTTCGAATTGCTGGGCGAGCGCTGCCAGCAGATCGAGGCGGTGGCGATGGACATGAACACGGCTTTCGACCTGGAGGTGAAGCGGCACTGCCCGCAGGCCGAAGTGGTGTATGACCTGTTCCACGTGGTGGCGCGCTACGGCCGTGAGGTGATCGACCGTATCCGCGTCGACCAGGCCAACCTCCTGCGCGAAGACAAAACGGCGCGCAAGGTGGTCAAGCAGAGTCGCTGGCTGCTACTGCGCAATCACGACAACCTCAAGGACGGGCAGGCCGTGCAGTTGCAAGAGCTGCTCGCGGCCAACCAACCACTGGCCACGGTCTATGTGCTCAAGGATGCGTTAAAGGCAATCTGGTACGCCCCCAGTGTGCAGGAGGGCTGGCGGCGCTGGCGAAGTTGGCTACGGCATGCCCGGGACAGCGGTCTGGCGCCACTGCAACGCTTTGCCCGCAACCTGCGCAAATACGCCCGGGGCATCCTCGCCAGTGCACGTTTCCACCTACATACCAGCCTGCTGGAGGGCGTGAATAACCGTATCAAGGTGATCAAGCGCATGGCCTATGGCTTCCGAGACTCAGCCTACTTCTTCCTGAAAATCAAGGCTGCCTTCCCCGGGAAAGCGCGATGAACCTTTTTTTGCCTGCGGGTTTCCGGCGCCGTGCCGGCCTTCAACCATCCAGCAGAAGGCCGCCGCGGACGATCTTCACCCGCTGATGCCGCTCCAGCCGCACCGGGTCTCGGCCGGTGATGCTCCAGCCCTGTTCCAGCAACTTGTCCACATGCTGGCGCATGGCATGGAAGCTACGCCGCTCCGCTGAGCGGGGTGGGCGCTTGACCACCACCCACTGCCCACCCAGGTATTCGATCCAGGGCGCCTGGGTGGGCTCCTTGCGGTCGGCCCTGGGCGGAATCCTGCTGGTGAAGGCGGCATCGGCGCCGTCTTCGGAGAACGGCAATTCGGTAACGCTCAACTCGGGTTCGGACAGCAGCCTGTGGCCAGTCATTCGAAAGAACCTCCCTATCGCGCGATTGCGTTCGGACGCGTGCAGCCGTCCCGGCCTGCAGCGGAGTGTTTCACCGGTGCGACAGGGGCTGAGCAATGGCTGTGCCAGGCGCGGAAAACCGCTCTGGCGCGCGGCGCACGGTGGGAATGCGGGGTCGCACCGCGCCGGGAGTGGGGATTCGGACACAGGAGTGGGGGGGGCTCCACCCCGCTACGGGGGTGAAGCCTGAAGGTCAGGCCGCCGCGGCCTGCAGGGCGCGGCCGCGCAGCGCATAGCGCTCGGCCATGACCGCGCAGACGATCAACTGCATCTGGTGGTAGAGCATGATCGGCAGCAGGATCAGGCCCAACGCCGGACTGGCGCCGAAGATGATGGCAGCCATGGGCGCACCGGCGGCCAGGGACTTCTTGGTGGCGCAGAACACCGCGGCGATCTCGTCCTCGTGGTTGAAGCCCAGCACGCGAGCCGAGCGGGTGGTCAGCCAGAGCATCAGGGCCAGCAACAGGGCGCAGCCGGCGAAGGCCTGCAGCAGGATTTCCGGCCCTTGCTGCTGCCAGACGCCGCCGGCCACCGAATCGCTGAACGAGGCGAACACCAGCAGCAGGATCACCAGCTTGTCGAACACTGCGGTGTAGCGCTTGCAGCGGGCGAAGAACCGCCCCCACAGCGGGCGCAGTATCTGGCCCAGCAGCAGCGGCAGGAGCAGCAGCAGGCTGAGGTCGAGCAGGGTCTGGCCGAGGTCGATGCCGCCGTTGGCGTCGGCCACCAGGCTGACCAGCCAGGGCGTCAGGAAGACCCCCAGCAGGCTCGACAGGCTGGCGTTGAGGATGGCCGCCGGCACATTGCCGCCGGCGCTGCCGGTCAGTGCCACCGAGGACGAGATGGTCGAGGGCAGGGCGCAGAGGTAGAAGAAGCCGAGCATCAGCGCGGGCGGGACCTGGCCACTCAGCAGCGTGTTCGCGCCCAGCCAGAACAGCGGAAACAGGGCGAAGGTGAAGAGCTGCACCATGACATGCAGGCGCCAGTTGCCGAGGCCCTGGCGGATCTGCTCGGTGGACAGGTTGATGCCATGGAGGAAGAACACCAGGAACACCCCGGCGTTGATCAGGCTGCCGGCGTGCAGGGCGCCGCCGTGCTTGCCGATGTCCGGGAACAGGCAGGCCAGGGCGACAGCCAGCAGCATGCCGCCGAGGAACCAGTCGGTGAACAGGCGCTTCAGGGGTTTGAGTGCCGACATGCGGCCTCCGTTTTTCGAGCGAACTTGAGGCCGCAGACTAGCGGGCGCAGAATCCGACCGTCTAACGACATGGGGTCAACAGATGTCGCCAAACGGACAGGTCGATCTGCAGCGCCAGATTCCCCGGCTCGAACAGCTGCCGCGCCCACTCTACGCCCGCGCCGAAAGCCTGCGCGCCGGCTCCTGGACCGCCCGCCACAGCCACGACTGGGTGCAGCTCTCCTACGCCATCAGCGGTGTGCTCGGCGTGCACACCGCCGCCGGCAGCTACTACGCGCCGCCGCACTGGGCAGTGTGGGTGCCGGCCGGGCTGGAACATGAAGTGGTGAGTTCGATGCACGCCGAAATGCGCAGCCTCTATGTGCGCCGCGATGCCTGCGCCTGGGCGCCGGCGCGCTGCCGGGTGCTGGAGGTGACGCCCCTGGCGCGGGAGCTGATCAAGGCCTTCTGCGAGCTGCCGGTGGAGTACCCCGAAGACGAAGGCCCGGAGGCGCGGCTGGCGGCGGTGCTGCTGGACCAGCTCCAGGCCTTGCCGGAGGCGGGGTTCTCCCTGCCGATGCCGGGGGAGCCGCGCCTGCTGCGGCTTTGCGGTGAACTGGTGGCCCAGCCGGACCTCGGCCATAGCCTGGGGGAATGGGCGGCGCGCCTGAACACCTCGGAAAAGACCCTGACCCGAGCCTTCCAGCGCGAAACCGGGCTGAGCTTCCGCCGGTGGCGCCAGCGCCTGCGCCTGTTGGCGGCGCTGCAACCGCTGGAGGGCGGCGCCAGTGTCACCGAAGTCGCGCTGGCCAGCGGCTACGAGTCGCCTTCGGCCTTCATCGCCGCTTTCAAGGGCCTGTTCGGCGTGACGCCGGGCGAGCTGTTCCGCCCGATGTAAGTGGGTGCCGAGCGAAGCGCCAACCTGCGGTGAAGTGGCTTCCCGCACGAAGTGGCTGCCGACGGTTTCCTGCAGACGCTCCAGGGCTTCCGGCGTGGCGCTTTCCACAGCCAGGGTCAGGTCGTCACCTTCGTTGCGGCCTGTCGCGTCGTGGATGGCGGGAAATGGGGGCATGCCGTATAACGTCGGCCCAGTGTTCCCACTCTTACAAGGCTGTCGCTGCACCCGCATGAAAACCCCGAAACGCCTCGAGCCTCTGCTGGAAGATGGCCTGATCGATGAAGTCCTGCGTCCGCTGATGAGCGGCAAGGAAGCCTCCGTCTACGTCGTGCGCTGCGGCACCGAGCTGCGTTGCGCCAAGGTCTACAAGGAGGCCAACAAGCGCGGTTTCCGCCAGGCCGCCGAGTACCAGGAAGGCCGCAAGATACGCAACAGCCGCGATGCCCGGGCCATGGCCAAGGGCTCGAAGTACGGCCGCCGCGAACGCGAGGAAAGCTGGCAGAACGCCGAGGTGGCCGCGCTGTTCCGCCTCGCCGGTGCCGGGGTGCGGGTGCCCAAGCCTTACGACTTCCTCGATGGCGTGCTGCTGATGGAGCTGGTCGGCGACGGCGCGGGCGATGCCGCGCCACGCCTGAACGACGTCGACCTGACGCCCGAGGACGCCCGCGAATTCCATGCCTTCATGATCGGCGAGATCGTCAAGATGCTCTGCGCGGGGCTGGTCCACGGCGACCTGTCCGAATTCAACGTGCTGCTCGACCCCTACGGACCGGTGATCATCGACCTGCCGCAGGCGGTGGACGCCGCTGGCAACAACCATGCGTTCCGCATGCTGGAGCGCGATGTCGGCAACATGTCCGCGTATTTCGGCCAGTTCGCGCCCGAGTTGAAGTACACCCGCTACGCCAAGGAAATGTGGGCGCTGTACGAAGAGGGCAAGCTGACGCCGGAAACCGCACTGACCGGCGAGTTCGCCGAGCCCGAGGACGCCGCCGACCTGGACGCCGTGATGCGCGAAATCAAGGCTGCCCTGGCCGAGGAAGCCCGCCGTCAGGCCGCTCTGGCCGAGCGGGACGGCCCCGTCGAGCGGGAAGAGCCCACGCCACCCTGGATGGGGGGCTGACGCGCTTGACCGGGAGGGATCGGCGCACGATCCTTGCTCATTGATTTTTTCAGGAGACGCACCGATGCAAGGCCAAGCCGACGTGGTGGAGTACCTCAAGGAGCTGTTGCGCGGCGAGCTGGCCGCCCGCGACCAGTACTTCCTGCATTCGCGGATGTACCAGGACTGGGGGTTCACCAAGCTCTTCGAACGCATCAACCACGAGATGGAAGAAGAAACCCAGCACGCCGATGCCCTGCTGCAGCGCATCCTCTTCCTCGAAGCCACCCCCGACATGCGCCCGCGCACCATCCACCCGGGCCACACCGTGCCGGACATGCTGCGTGCCGACCTCAAGCTGGAGTACGAAGTGCGTGCCGCGCTGAGCAAGGGCATCGCCCTGTGCGAGAAGCACAAGGACTACATGAGCCGCGACATCCTTGCCGCCCAGCTCAAGGACACCGAGGAAGACCACGCCTACTGGCTGGAACAGCAGCTCGGCCTGATCGACCGCATCGGCCTGCAGAACTACCTGCAGTCGCAGGCCTGATGGTATCGGGTTGAAGGAAGGGGCCGCGCATGCGGCCCTTTTTGTTTGGGCGGCGTTTCGCCGCCTTTCGCGAATGAGTGGCATGGCAGATGCCGTTCCGTGGGGGGACCGCGCTTCATCGGTCCACCACGCGTGGCGCGGCTGGGCACCGTTGGTGGATGAAAAGAGCGTCATCCACCCTACGGGACAGCTGCGCCGTCCTTGGCGAATGCATTCGCCCCTACAGTGCGGTGCGGCCGGGCATTCGTAGGGTGGACCACGCTTCATCGGTCCACCACGCGTGGCGCGGCTGGGCACCGCTGGTGGATGAAAAGAGCGTCATCCACCCTACGGGACAGCTGCGTTGTCCTTGGCGAATGAGTTCGCCCCTACAGTGCGGTGCGGCCGGGCATTCGTGGGGTGGACCACGCTTCATCGGTCCACCACGCGTGGCGCGGCTAGGCACCGTTGGTGGATGAAAAGAGCGTCATCCACCCTACGGGACAGCTGTGCTGCCCTTGGCGAATGCATTCGCCCCTACAGTGCGGTGCGGCCGGGCATTCGTAGGGTGGACCACGCTTCATCGGTCCACCACGCGTGGCGCGGCTGGGCACCGCTGGTGGATGAAAAAAGCGTCATCCACCCTACGGGACAGCTGCGCTGTCCTTGGCGAATGAATTCGCCCCTACAGTGCGGTGCGGCCGGGAATTCGTAGGGTGGACCACGCTTCATCGGTCCACCACGCGTGGCGCGGCTAGGCACCGCTGGTGGATGAAAAGAGCGTCATCCACCCTACGACAGGCCTGTGGCCTGCTCGCCCCCACAAGGAGCGGCGTCATCGGCAAGCGTTGCCGGGCCATACAGGCCTCCACGATTTTCCCGTCCATCTGTATCCATACATCTGCCCGCCTGGCTGTTAGCGTGTGCCTGACGTTCCGGAGCCCTCGCCATGCCTCTCCCGCACATTCTCCTCGCCCTGCTGGTCACCCTGATCTGGGGTGTCAACTTTGTGGTGATCAAGGTCGGCCTGGAGGATTTTCCGCCCCTGCTGTTCTGCGCCCTGCGCTTTGCCCTGGCGGCGCTGCCGCTGCTGGTCCTGCGTGGGCCGCTGCCGGCGCCTTTCTGGCGCATCGTGCAGATCGGCCTGCTGTTGGGCGTGATCAAGTTCGGCCTGCTGTTCGTCGGCATGCACCTGGGGATGCCGGCGGGGTTGTCGTCGCTGGTGCTGCAGAGCCAGGTGTTCTTCACCATTCTGATCGCCGCGCTGTTCCTTGGTGAACGGCCCAGCCGCCGGGGCCTGCTGGGCCTGCTGCTGGCGGCCTCGGGGCTGGTGCTGATCGGGCTTGGCCGGCCGCTGGGGGACAGCCTGCTGGCCTTCATGCTGGTGATCGCCGCGGCCCTGGCCTGGGCTTTCGCCAATATCGCCACCAAGCGCAGCGGTGCCCGGGACATGCTGCGGCTGATCTGCTGGGTCAGCCTGGTCCCGCCGCTGCCTCTGCTGGTGCTGTCATACGTCTTCGAAGGGCCGCACGCCATCGCGGCCGCGCTCAGCCATCCGAGCTGGGGTGGCCTTGGGGCGCTGGTCTACATCGCCTTCCTCGCCACCACTGTCGGCTTCGGCCTGTGGAGCTTCCTGCTGCAACGCTATCCGGCCAGCCTGGTGACGCCCTTCGCCCTGGCCGTGCCGGTTTCGGGGCTGTTGTCCGGCTGGCTGCTGTTGGGTGAGCAGCTCAGCGCCAGCGGTTGGCTGGCCTGCGTGCTGGTGTTCGTCGGACTGGCGATCACCGTGCTGCCCAACGGCGCACTGCACCGCGTGTTCAGTGGCAGCCGCCGCCTGACTCCAGGTCCTTGATGATCGGGCAGTCGGGACGGTGGTCGCCGTGGCAGTGATCCACCAGCTCCTGGAGGGTGTCGCGCAGGCCGGCCAGTTCCGCGATCTTGCGGTTCAGCGCCTCGATATGGTCGCGAGCCAGGGCCTTGACGTCGGCGCTGGCGCGCTGGCGGTCCTGCCAGAGTTGCAGCAGGCGGCCGACTTCCTCCAGCGAGAAGCCCAGGTCCCGCGAGCGCTTGATGAAGGCCAGGGTGTGCAGGTCCTGGGCGTCGTACTGGCGATAGCCGCTGTCGCTGCGACCGGCTTCCGGCAAGAGGCCGATGCCTTCGTAGTAGCGGATCATCTTCGCGGTCAGCCCGCTTTTCTTGGCGGCTTGGCCGATATTCATGGCGTTTCCTCGCGTCGTTGGGCGTCCGGCTTCCAGGTTTTCAGCAGCAGCGCGTTGCTCACCACGCTGACGCTCGACAGCGCCATGGCCGCGCCCGCCACCACCGGGCTGAGCAGGCCGGCGGCGGCCAGGGGGATGCCCACCAGGTTGTAGATGAAGGCCCAGAACAGGTTCTGGCGGATCTTGGCATAGGTGCGCCGCGCGATTTCCAGGGCCGCCGGCACCAGGCGCGGGTCACCGCGCATCAGGGTGATGCCGGCGGCGTGCATGGCGACGTCGGTGCCGCCGCCCATGGCGATGCCGACGTCGGCGGCGGCCAGGGCCGGGGCGTCGTTGATGCCGTCGCCGACCATGGCCACCACCGCGCCCCGGGCTTTCAGTTCGGCCACGGTGGCGGCCTTGTCCGCCGGCAGCACTTCGGCATGCACGGATTCGATGCCCAGGGCTTCGGCCACGACCCGCGCGCTGCCGCGGTTGTCGCCGGTGATCAGGTGGCTGTGGATGGCCCGTCCGCCCAGGGCCGCGACGGCCTCCGCCGCGCCCGGCTTGAGGGTGTCGCCGAAGGCGAACAGCCCCAGCACGCGCTGTTCCGGTTCCAGCTCCAGCAGCCAGGACAGGGTGCGGCCTTCGGCTTCCCAGTCCGTGGCAAGCGATGCCAGCTCGCCGCCCGGCAAGCGCTGCTCCTCCAGCAGGCGAGCATTGCCCAGAGCCAGCAGGCGGGCGCCGACCCGGCCCTGGATGCCGCGGCCGGCGAGGGCCTGGCTGGCGTCCACGGCGGGCGTGTCCAGCCCGCGTTCGGCGCAGGCGTCCAGCACGGCCTTGGCCAGGGGGTGCTCGCTGCCGCGCTGCAGGGCGCCGGCCAGTTGCAAGAGCTCCGCTTCATCGCCATCCCGCGCCGCCAGGTGGGCGATGCGCGGGCTGCCGGAGGTCAGGGTGCCGGTCTTGTCGAAGGCCACGACCTGGACGGCGTGGGCCACTTCCAGGGCTTCGGCGTCCTTGATCAGGATGCCGTGGCGCGCGGCGACGCCAGTGCCGGCCATGATCGCGGTGGGGGTGGCCAGACCCAGGGCGCAGGGGCAGGCGATCACCAGCACGGCGACCGCGTTGATCAGCGCGGTCTCGACGCCGGCGCCGACCAGCAGCCAGCCTGCCAGGGTGGCGAAGGCGATCAGCAGCACCGCCGGGACGAACACCTGGCTGACCCGGTCCACCAGCTTCTGGATCGGCGCCTTGGCGGCCTGGGCGTCTTCCACCAGGCGGATGATCCGCGCCAGCACGGTTTCGCCGCCCAGTGCGGTGGTGCGTACCAGCAGCCGGCCCTCGCCGTTGATGGCGCCAGCGGTGACGCGGTCGCCGGGCTGTTTGGGCACCGGCAGGCTTTCGCCGCTGATCAGGGCTTCGTCGGCGTGGCTCCGGCCATCGCTCACCTCGCCGTCGGCGGGAAAGCGCTCGCCGGGCTTCACCACCAGCAGGTCGTCCAGTTGCAGGGCGGCGATGGCGACTTCTTCCTCGCGGCCCTCCACCAGGCGGGTGGCGCGCTCGGGGCGTAGCGCCTCCAGGGCGCGGATGGCGGCGCTGGTCTGGCGCTTGGCGCGGCTTTCCAGGTACTTGCCCAGCAGCACCAGGGCGATGACCACGGCCGAGGCCTCGAAATACAGGTGCGGCATCTGGCCGGGCGCGGCCGCCCACCATTGGTAGAGGCTCAGGCCGTAACCGGCGCTGGTGCCGATGGCCACCAGCAGGTCCATGTTGCCGGCGCCGGCCTTCACCGCCTTCCAGGCGGCGCGGTAGAAGCGCGCGCCGAGGATGAACTGCACCGGCGTGGCCAGCACGAACTGCGCCCAGGCCGGCAGCATCCAGTGGCCGCCGAACCACTCCAGCAGCATGGGCACGACCAGTGGCAGGGCCAGGGCGAGGGCCAGCAGCACCGCCCAGCGTTCGCGGCGCAGGCGGGCCTCGGCGTCGTCCTGCGGTGGCCGGTCTTCGTCCACCGGACTGGCGGAATAGCCGGCGGCTTCCACGGCCTGGATCAGGCGGGCGCTGTCGGGCTGGCCGAAGAGTTGCAGGTGGGCGCGTTCGCTGGCCAGGTTCACTGTCACCTCGGCCACACCCGGCACCTTGCGCAGGGCCCGCTCGACCCGACCGGCGCAACTGGCGCAGGTCATGCCGCCGATGGCCAGTTCCAGGCGCCGGGCCGGCACTTCGTAGCCCGCAGCCTGCACCGCCGCCACCAGGGCCGGCAGGCTGTCACCCGGTGCCTGGACGCGCGCCTGCTCGGTGGCCAGGTTGACGCTGGCGGCCTGGACGCCCGGCACCCTGGCCAGGGCGCGCTCGACGCGGCCGGCGCAACTGGCGCAGGTCATGCCGCTGATGGGCAGGTCAAAGGACAGTGACTGGGTCATGGATGATCCTCCTTGGCATGAGCCTAGGATCAACCTTGACGCAAGGGCAAGGTCAAGAGGTCATTGCACGGCGGTGGTCGGCACCAGGTAGAGGCCTTCCGTGCTCTGCGCCAGGCGGTATTTGCTCACCTGTCCTGCCACCAGCGTGATGCTCTGCTGGCGAAGTTGCTCGATGCCGGGTTTGCAGGGGCCGGGGCCGAGCAGGCTGAGGCGGATCGACAGCGGGCCCGGCGGCAGGTTGAAGGAGACGATCTGGCCCTGGACCAGCCGCGCGGCCAGTTGGTCTTCCAGGTACAGGCCGACGTCGCAGGCGGTGGCGAGTTCCAGGCGCTCGCGGGAGATGATCAGCACGCCATAGTCGACCGGGGGCGCGGCCTCGGCCAGCAGCGGCGCGGCGAGGAAGGCAAGGATGACAGGGCGGAGGCCGTGCATGGCGAAGTCTCCTGCGGGTGGAGAACTTCAGTGTAGGAGCCAGGCTTGACCTTGCCACGGTGGCAAGGCCGAGACTGCTCCCAGGTTCCACTCACCAGGAGAACGACCATGCAGGTATTCAAGGTTCAAGGCATGTCCTGCGGGCATTGCGTCCGCGCCATCACTCAGGCTGTGCAGGCCCACGACCAGGCCGCCGACGTGCAGGTGGACCTGGCGGCCGGCGAGGTGCGCGTGGCCAGCCGGCTGACGGAGGCACAGGTGCTGGAGGCGATCCGCGAAGAGGGCTATGCGGCCGAGGCGGCCTGAGTCCGGCGGCGCGGCAAATGCTGGGCCCGTAGGTTGCGGCTGAGCTGGCGAAGCCCAACGTTCACGGTCGAGACACCCGTGTTGGGTTTCGTTCCTCAGCGCCAACCTTGGGACCCACCATCAGCACCTAGTCCCAGTCCTTCACCAGCCCACGAAACAGCGCATCCACCATGGGTTCGGCGTCCGTTCGCGGGTCGAACAGCTTCGGATCGCGGGTCCAGTCGCTGAACAGGCCGATCACCAGCCCGTGCACCGCCCGCGATGCCTGCAGCGGCGTGATGCCCGGACGCAGGCGCTTGTGGCAGGCGGGGCGGGCGAACAGGGCCTCGCAGAGCTGGATGAACTGATTGACGAAGGCGTAATGGCGCTCTTCGGCTTCGCGCAGATCCTCGGTGAATTCGCAGCGGTGCAGCAGGATGTTGAAGATGCGCTTGCGCTGTTCGTCCCGCGCCAGGCTGACGATGGCCTCCAGGCAGAGGTCGCGCAGGGACAGCATCGGGTCCTGGCCATTGCAGCCGCACAGGCGGTCGATCATCTGCTCCTGGGGCAGGCGCACCTGGGAGAGCATCTCGTGGAACAGGTGCGCCTTGTTCTGGAAGTGCCAGTACACCGCGCCCCGCGTCACCCCGGCGGCGCGGGCGATCTGTTCCAGGGAGGTATGCGCCACGCCATTCTCCAGGAACAGGTGTTCGGCGGCAGCCAGTATGGCGACGCGGGTCTTTTCGGCTTCTTCTTTGGTTTTGCGCATAGCGGTTGGGCGAATACTAACTAGGATTCTTGTTTGGGGACGGAGTGTACCGGCTTTGCTCGGTGCGCAGCCGTTTACGAACAGAATTGGATGTAATGGCTACCGCTTGCTTCGCTTGCCGATTCGGCGCCTGTATGGAGACACCTTATGCCGTTCGCTCGTAACCTTTTCTTGAGCCTTGCACTGTTCGCCGCAAGCGCCAGTGTCGCGGACATGGTCGGCGCCGCCGACACCCCGGGAGGCGCGCCACCCGCGCCGGAGGTGGTGGTGGAAGTCGCCAAGGCCGCGCCGCTGCCGCTGGTTCTCGAATATGCCGGACGGACGGCGGGCTTTCGCGAGGTGGAGGTGAGGGCCCAGGTCAGCGGCATCCTCCAGCAGCGCACCTACACCGAAGGCAGCCGGGTGACGCAGGGCCAGATCCTGTTCCGCATCGACCCGCGTACCTACGAAGCGGCCCTGGCCCGGGCCAAGGGGGCGCTGGCCCAGGAGCAGGCGCGCTATCGCCAGACCGAGCGCGACCTCAAGCGCACCCGCGAGCTGCAGAAGAAGGGCTACGCCAGCGAGAGCGAACTGGACAACGCGATCTCCAATTTCGAGCAGAGCAAGGCCAACGTCGAGGCGGCCCAGGCCGAGGTGAAGGCTCGCCAGATCGACCTCGACTACACCACGGTGGAAGCGCCGATCTCCGGCATGACCAGCAAGGAAACCCGCTCCGAAGGCAGCCTGGTGGTGGCGGGCGATCCCAACGGCAGCCTGCTCACCCAACTCACCCAGCTCGATCCCATCTACGTCAACTTCGCCTACCCGGACACCGAGGCCGAACGGCTGCGCGAGGGGGTGAAGAACGGCACCGTCGAACTGCCGCCGGATGGCCTGCTCAGCGCCGACCTCAAGTTCGGCGACGGCTCCTCCTATCCACTGTCCGGCCGCGTGGACTTCACCGACAGCTTCGTCAACACCGGCACCGGTACCGTCAGCGCACGCGCCGTGGTGCCCAACCCCGAGCAGAAGCTGCTGCCCGGCATGTTCGTACGGGTGCTGGTGAAAGGCTTCACCCGGCCGCAGGCCATCACCCTGCCGGAACGCGCCCTGGCCCAGGGGCCGCGCGGCACCTTCGTCTACGTGGTGGACAAGGACGGCATCGCCCGGGTACGCCAGGTGAAGACCGGCGACACCCGTGAGGGGCGCTGGGTGATCGAATCCGGCATTACCGTCGGCGACCGGGTGATCGTCGAGGGGCTGCCCAAGGTGCGTCCGGACTCGCCGGTGAAGGCGGTGGAGGCCGGTCCGGCCCCCGCCGGACAAGCCGCCAAGCAGTCCTGAAGAAGGAGCGCCCATCGTGATCTCGCGCTTCTTCATCGACCGGCCCGTATTCGCCGCGGTCATCTCCATCGTCATCGTGCTCGCCGGCCTCGCCGCCATGCGCGCACTGCCCATCGCCCAGTACCCGGAAATCCTCCCGCCGCAGGTTTCGGTGTCGGCGGTCTACCCGGGCGCCAGCTCCCAGGTCATCGCCGAAACCGTGGCCGCGCCCCTAGAGCAGGAAATCAACGGCGTGGAGGGCATGATTTACCAGCTGTCCAACTCCGACAGCAGCGGCGCCATGAGCCTGACCGTGTATTTCGAGGTGGGCCGCGACCCCGACCAGGCCACCATCGACGTCAACAACAAGGTCCAGGCCGCACTGGCCAAGCTGCCGGAAGAGGTGCGCCGGCAAGGGGTGAAGGTGGAGAAGAAATCCTCCGACATCCTCCAGGTGGTCACCCTGTATTCGCCGGACAATTCCCGCGACCCGATCTTCATCAGCAACTACGCGCTGATCAACGTGATCGACGAGCTGAAGCGGATTCCCGGCGTGGGGGATGCCAGCCAGTTCGGCTCCAAGGACTACTCCATGCGTGTCTGGCTGCGCCCGGACAAGCTGGCGCAGTACGACCTCACGCCCACGGACGTGGTCAACGCCATCCGCGAGCAGAACTCCCAGTTCGCCGCCGGCAGCTTCGGCCAGCAGCCGCTGAACCAGCCCCAGGACTTCACCTACACGGTGACCACCCAGGGCCGCTTCACCGATCCCAAGGAATTCGAAGGTGTCATCCTGCGCTCCGACGCCACCGGCGCGAGCCTGTTGCTCAAGGACGTGGCGCGGGTCGAACTGGGGGCCCAGGACTATTCCCTGATGACCGCCCTCAACGGCCAGCAGAACGCCGCCTTCGGCATCTACCTGCAGCCGGGGGCCAACGCGCTGGACACCGCGGAAGCGGTGAAGAGCACCATGGAGCGGTTGGCCAAGCGCTTCCCCGAGGGCATCGCCTACAAGATCCCCTACGACACCACCAAGTTCGTCCAGGTCTCCATCGAGGAGGTGATCCACACCTTCTTCGAGGCCCTGGTGCTGGTGGTGCTGGTGGTGTTCATCTTCCTGCAGAACTGGCGCGCCACCCTGATCCCGGTGCTGGCGATCCCGGTGTCGCTGGTGGGCACCTTCGCCGGCATGTACATGCTCGGCTTCTCCATCAACCTCCTGACCCTGTTCGGCATGGTGCTGGCCATCGGCATCGTGGTCGACGACGCCATCGTGGTGATCGAGAACGTCGAGCGGGTGATGGCGACCAAGAAGATCGGCCCCCGCGAGGCGGCCATCGAGGCCATGGAGGAGGTGACTGGCCCGATCATCGCCATCGTGCTGGTGCTCTGCGCGGTGTTCATCCCGGTGGGCTTCCTCGGCGGCCTGGCGGGGCAGATGTACCAGCAGTTCGCGATCACCATCGCGGTATCCGTGGTGATCTCGGGGATCGTCGCCCTGACCCTGTCGCCGGCCCTCTGCGCGCTGATGCTCAAGCCCGGCCACGGCACGCCGGCGGCGCCGTTCCGCTGGTTCAACGCCTTCTTCGACCGCGTCACCGCCGGCTATGGCGCCGGGGTGCAGTTCTTCCTCAAGCGCGCGGCGCTCGGCGTGCTGCTGTTCGGCAGCATGATCGCCCTGATGGTGCTGCTGTTCGGGCGGGTGCCGGGGGCCCTGGTGCCGGACGAGGACCAGGGCTATGTGCTGAACGCCTACTTCCTGCCCCCGGCGGCCTCGCTGACCCGCACCGAACAGCTCACCAGCGAAATGGACAAGGTGTTGATGAAGCACCCGGCGGTGCAGGATGTGGTGACCTTCGCCGGCTTCGACATCCTCACCTTCGGCACCCGCAGCAACGCCGGCGTGTCCTTCGTGCCGCTGAAGGACTGGAGCGAGCGCACTACGCCGGAACTGGATGCCCGCAACCTGACCCATAGCTTCATGCGCATGGGCGCTGCGGAGAAGGATGGCATCGTGCTTTCCTTCAACCCGCCGCCCATCACCGGCATGAGCACCACCGGCGGTTTCGAGTCCTATATCCAGGACCGCAGCGGCGGCACGGTTCAGCAGTTGGAAGAGGTGGTGCAGAAGTTCGTTGCGGCGGCCTCGAAACGGCCCGAGCTGGCCGGGGTGAACACCACGTTCAACGCCAACGTACCGCAGTACTACATCGACCTGGACCGCACCAAGGCGCGGGCCCTGGGGGTGGCGATCAACGATGTGTTCACCGCCATGCAGTCCACCTTCGGCAGCTACTACGTCAACGACTTCACCCTCTACGGGCGCACCTGGCAGGTGAGCCTGCAGTCGGAACCGGAGTTCCGCCGCAAGCCGGATGACCTGAACCAGGTCTACGTGCGCTCGGCCAGCGACGACCTGGTGCCGCTGTCGTCCCTGGTGCGGGTGGAGCGTATCCTCGGGCCGGATTCCTACGCCCGCTTCAACGTCTACCCGGCGGCCAAGGTGCTCGGCGGGCCGGCGCCGGGCTTCAGCTCCGGCCAGGCGCTGGAGGCCATGCAGGCAGTGGCCGACGAGGTACTGGGCGAGGACTACAGCCTCGGCTGGATCGGCTCGGCCTACCAGGAGCTGGCCACCCATGGTTCCGGCAGCACGGCATTCATCTTCGGCCTGATCATGGTGTTCCTCATCCTCGCCGCCCAGTACGAGCGCTGGACGCTGCCGCTGGCGGTGGTCACCGCGGTGCCCTTCGCGGTATTCGGCGCCATCCTCGCGGTATGGCTGCGGGGTATCCAGAACGACGTGTACTTCCAGGTCGGCCTGGTGACCCTGATCGGCCTGGGGGCGAAGAACGCCATCCTCATCGTCGAGTTCGCCGTACTCTGCCGCGAACAGGGCATGAAGCCGGCGCAGGCGGCGCTGGAGGCGGCGAGGCTGCGCTTCCGGCCCATCGTCATGACCTCCCTGGCCTTCATCCTCGGCTGCGTGCCGCTGGCCATCAGCTCCGGCGCCGGCTCGGCGAGTCGCCACTCCATCGGCACCGGGGTGATCGGCGGGATGCTGGCGGCGACCCTGCTGGCGACCTTCCTCATCCCCATGTTCTTCATGCTGGTGGAGAAGGCGTCGGACTGGTTGGACCGCAAGAAGGCGCCCAGCGCCGAGCAGGCGCATGAAGGATAAGAATCAGGAGGATTGATTGTGGGAGCGAATTCACTCGCTAAGCGGACCGACAGGTTCGGCCAGTAGCTCCGGCGGTGGGCGCCTGGCGCCCATCAGCGAACGAATTCGCCCCCACAGGAAAGCCGCTCCGCCGCTGTAGCGTCCCAACCCCTGTTACTATCTGGCGCCTGATTCGCAAGGGATGGCGCCAGCCTCGACCATGACGTTCCGTATCCTCCTGCTGCTCGGCGCCCTCAGCGCCTTCGGCCCCATGGCCATCGACTTCTACCTGCCCAGCTTCCCGGCCATCGCCAGGTCCTTCGCCACGGATGTGGAGCATGTGCAGCTGACCCTGGCGTCCTACTTCATCGGCCTGGCCATCGGCCAACTGGTCTATGGCCCCCTGGCGGACCACTTCGGCCGGCGTCCGCCGCTGCTGGCGGGCGTGACCCTCTTCACCCTGGCGTCAGTGGCCTGCGCCCTGGCGCCCAGCCTGGAATGGCTGATCGGTGCACGCTTCGTCCAGGCCCTGGGCGGTTGCGCCGGCATGGTGGTGTCGCGGGCGGTGGTGCGTGATCTGTGCGACCCCGTCGCCTCGGCCAAGGCGTTCTCGCAACTGATGCTGGTGATGGGGCTGGCGCCGATCCTGGCGCCCCTGGGCGGCGGCCTGCTGCTGCAGCTGTTCGGCTGGCAATCGATCTTCTGGGGATTGACGCTGTTCAGCGTCCTGGTGCTGCTGGGCGTCGCCGCCTGGTTGCCGGAGACCCTCTCCAACGTGACCCCGCGCGCGCCCCTGAGGGGTGCCCTCGGACAGTACCGGCGGCTGCTCGGCGACGGGTCGTTCCTGGTCTATGGCATGACCGGCGGCTTCGCCATCGCCGGCATGTTCGCCTACATCGCCGGCTCGCCCTTCGTCTTCATCCAGCTTTATGGCGTGCCGGCGGAGCATTACGGCTGGCTGTTCGGCTCCAACGCGGCGGGTTTCATCCTGGTCGCCCAGGTCAACGCCTGGTTGCTGCGCCATCGCGGACCGGCGTTCTGGATGCGCCGGATCATCTGGGTCTATGTGGTCTGTGCGCTGAGCCTGCTGGTGGTGTCCAGCCTGCACACCCAGGCGCTCTGGCCCTTGTTGCTGCCGCTGTTCGGCTGCATTGCCAGCCTGGGCTGCATTCTGCCCAATGCCTCGGCTTGCGCCATGGCCGGCCAGGGCCGCAACGCGGGGAGCGCTTCGGCGTTGATGGGCAGTCTGCAGTTCGGTGTGGCGGCGGGGGCCGCCGCCCTGGTGGGGTGGCTGCACGACGGCAGCGCCATGCCCCTCGCCCTGGTCATCAGCCTCTGTGGCGGCGCGGCGGCCACCTGTGCGCTGCTGACCTGGCGCCTCGACCGCAACGGTCAGGCGCTCTTGGGCTGACAGTCCGTCGGAACACGACCTACGTCTTTCAACGGCCTGCTAACTCGCGATTCGTCGCGACGTCTCCGGCAGCATATGGGGCGCTTTCAGGCGCTCCTCGAGGACGCTGACGAAGCGGCGCGCTTCCGCCTCGCTGCGAAAGCTCACCGCGTGCTGGTCCAGGCATACCTGCCAGTTGGAGCCCTGTGGCGTGGTCGTCGGACGAACGAGAATTTTCACTTCGGTGCTCTCCCAATCGTGTGGCGGGAAAATGAGTGTAGTCCCGCACAAATGACAGAAAATGACCTCGATCAAGCAGGCGACTGATGGTAGCCGCCGCCTGTCCTAAACCGGCCCGCCGTGGCCTGACTGCCCCTCCACCGCGCGCCGCTCGAAGCGCTCCTGCAATTCCCGGCAGCGATTCTCGCTTTGCCGCAGGGCGTCCCGGGCGGACTTCAGGGCGCTGAAGTCGATGTCCACGCAGTACAGCTCCAACTGGTTGTGCAGGTTGCGCAGCACCAGGTGGCTGGAAAACACCGTCACCGGAGTGCCATCGCGGCGTTGCAGGGTCAGTTCGCTGGCGGGAATCGCCGGGCCGCCGATCATCCAGTTGTTGATATCGGCCACCACCTGGTCGCGCATGGCTGGCGGGATGATCAGCTCCTCCAGATGGCGGCCCATGGCCTGGTCCACCGTGTAGCCGTAGAGCTCTTCGCTGGCGCGGTTCCAGTAGATCACCCGGCGTTGCCGGTCGTAGCCCTGCACGGCAATGCGCGGCGTCTGCTCGAAGAGTTGCCGAAAGCGCAGCTCGCTGTTGCGCAAGGCTTCCTCGTCACGCTTCTGCGCCGTGATGTCCTGCACCGTGCCGGCCGAGCGGCCATCGGGCTGGGCCTCGCCGCGCAAGGCCAGCCACACCGGCGCCTGGTCGCTGGGCAGGTTCAGGCGTGCGTTCACCAGCAACGCGGCGCCCTGCAGGAGCAGCGCGTCCAGGCCGCGCTGCACCGCGTTGCGGTCGGCGGGGTGGAGGCGGTTCAGCAGGCCTTCGAGGCTGTCTTGCGCGCCGCAGCCGAGGATGCGCTGGGCCCCCGGGCTCCAGGCGAAGCCCTGGTCATACTCCCAGTTGCCGAGGGTGGCGTCGCGTTGCGCCTGCTCCAGTTGCAGGCTGGTGCGCCGCAGGCCCAGGCGCAGGCGCTCGCGGCCCAGGCGGTGGCGGCGTTCGAGGAGGAAGATCAGCAGGGTGCTGAGCAGGACCAGGCCCAGCGCGCTCAGCAGTCCCGCGCCCAACACCAGTAGCCAGGTGCCGGCGGACAGCAGGTAGAGGCCCGCGCCAAGGGCGGGTCGGGCGAGGGTGGTACGCATCCTGTATACCGGCTGAGCTGAAGCGATGCGGCGCGGCCGGCCGCTGGCGAAACCAGGGAAAGTCTAGCCTCTGTGCACGCCCGTACCGAACCGTTCGCCCGCCCATCCGCTCGCCGGTCAGGCCCGTTCGCGGGAGGCGCCGTGCGGCCCCTCGCGGATAGGCCGGCAGTCCCTCAGGCGAATCCTTCCAGCACGACCTTGCCCCGGGCCTTGCCGCTTTCCAGCAGTGCGTGGGCGCGGCGCAGGTTGGCGGCGCTGATGACGCCGAAATGCTCGCCCAGGGTGGTCTTCAGCACACCGGCGTCGATCAGTTGGCCGACGCGCTCCAGCAGCCGGTGCTGTTCGAGGATGTCCGGGGTCTGGAACATCGAGCGGGTGTACATGAACTCCCAGTGCAGCGACAGGCTCTTGCGCTTGAGCTTGGACACGTCCAGCTGCGCCGGGTCGTCGATCAGGCCGAGGCGGCCCTGGGGCGCCAGGGCTTCCACCAACTGCTCCAGGTGCTGGTCGGTCTGGGTCAGGCTGGCCACGTGGGTCACGCTGGCGAGGCCGACCCGGCGCAGTTCCTCGGCCAGCGGCTTGCTGTGGTCCAGCACATGGTGCGCGCCCAGCTCGCGGACCCAGGCCTGGGTTTCCGGGCGTGAGGCGGTGCCGATCACGGTCAGTCCGGTGAGCTGGCGCGCCAGTTGCACGAGGATCGAGCCCACGCCGCCGGCGGCACCCACCACCAGCAGGCTCTGGCCCTGGTCGGCCTGGCCTTCGGCGATCTGCAGGCGGTCGAACAGCAGTTCCCAGGCGGTGATGGCGGTCAGCGGCAGGGCGGCGGCCTGGGCGAAGTCCAGGCTCTCGGGCATGTGGCCGACGATGCGCTCATCCACCCGGTGGAACTCGGCGTTGCCGCCCGGACGGGTCAGGTCGCCGGCGTAGAACACCCGGTCGCCCGGCTGGAACAGGCTGACGTCGCTGCCCACCGCCTTCACCACGCCGGCCACGTCCCAGCCCAGCACCTTGGGCTGGCCGGCCTCCGGCGCGGCGTTGCGGCGGACCTTGGTGTCCACCGGATTGACCGAGATGGCGCGGACTTCCACCAGCAGGTCGCGCGGGCCCGGCTGTGGTTCGGGCAGGACGATGTCCTGCAGGGACTCGGGATTGTCGATGGGCAGGTTCTGGAAGTAGGCGACGGCTTTCATCGGGATTCTCCGCATGGGGCTTGATGGGCCACAGGATCGGTTATTCCGTGGACGAGAAAAATCGGCTAGAAAGCGACAGTCTTTCAATGGAGTTTTGAAAATGTTGCGCCTCGACGACCTCGCCCTGTTCGTCGCCACTGCCGACCACGGCAGCCTCTCGGCGGCCGCGCGCAAGCTGGACGTCTCGCCCGCCGTGGCCAGCGCCGGGCTCAAGCGCTTGGAACAGCAACTGGAGACCCGCCTCTTCGCCCGCTCCACCCGCAGCCTGCGCCTGACGCCGGAGGGCGAGCAGTTCCTCGTCCACGCGCGCGGCGCCCTGGACAGCCTGGCGGAGGGCCGGCGGCAACTGGCCGGTGGCCGCGAGGACATTGCCGGCGTGTTGCAACTGTCGGCGCCCTCCGACTTCGGCCGCAACGTGCTGCTGCCCTGGCTCGACGAGTTCCAGTGCGAGCACCCGCGCCTGGGCCTGCGCCTGCACCTGAGCGACCGGGTCGCCGACCTGTTTCGCCAGTCGGTGGACATCGCCATCCGCTATGGCGAGCCGGAGGATTCCAGCCTGGTGGCGCTGCCGCTCGCCGCCGGCAATCGCCGGGTACTCTGCGCCTCGCCCGACTACTTCGCCCGCCATGGCCGGCCCGCCCAGCCCGAAGACCTGGTCCGGCACAATTGCCTGCTCTACCAGCTGAATGGGCGTGTGCATGACCGCTGGAGCTTCAGCGAGGGCCGCCGCCAGCAGATCGTTGCGGTGAGCGGCAACCGTGTCTGCGACGACGCCGACGTGGTGCGGCGCTGGGCCCTGGCCGGTCAGGGACTGGTCTACAAGTCCTGGCTGGACGTGGCCGGGGATGTCCACGCCGGGCGCCTGGAACTGGCCCTGACGCGGTACCTCGGCCAGGCCACGCCGCTGAACCTGATCTGTGCCCATCGCGCCCAGCTCGGCAAGCCGGTGCGCCTGCTTCGCGAGTTCGTCCAGGCCCGCTGCGCCACGCTGCTCGTCGGCGCGCCCTGGACCTGAGTGCCGGGCGGCGCGGTGTCGGCGTCTGATCGTCGAATTGCCCGGCGCCCAGCTTCCGCTATCGTCTGGATAAGCCTTGGTCCGCGTGGAGAACCCCGTGGCTGAATCGTCTGCGATCTGTCCGAATCCTGCCGGTAACGTCACCGGCTTCTGCCGTGGGGGACCCGGCTGATGCGCCCTGCCCGCGAACCCACGGCGTTGCTGCCGACCCTGCTGCTGGTCTTCGCCGGCTATCTGCTGCTGGCGCTGGGGGCGGTCTGGCTGTCGCGCCAGCCTGGCAGCGTCGCGACCCTCTGGTACGCCAATGCCTTCACCGTGGCGCTGCTCTGGGACCAGCCGCTGAGGCGCTGGGCGCCCTTGCTGGCGGCGGCGATGCTGGCCGACCTGCTGGCCAATCTACTATTCGGCGACAGCCTGCTCCTGGCGGCCAGCTTCCTGCCGCCCAACCTGCTGGAGATCCTCATGGCCGGGGCCCTGCTGCGGGTCAGCGGCGCGCCGTTGCGGATGAACGAAAGCCCGGGTGCCTTCCTCCAGTTCATTGCCTTCGGTGCCATGCTGCCGCCGCTGCTGGGGGCCAGCCTGGGCGCGAGCATCCTCGCCTGGCACGGGCTGGAATCCTTCGAACGTGGCTGGATGCTCTGGGTCGAGGGCGCCATGCTCGGCGCCGTCTCGGCGCTGCCCCTGGCGGTCTGGCTGCGTCAGCACAGTTGGTGGGAAATCCTCGGCGAACGCCGCCGCCGCGAGCTGCTGCTCTACATCGGCGTGACGCTGCTGGGCACGCCCATCGTCCTGCTGCTGTTGCCGTTCCCTTTCGTTTACCTGTCGCTGCCGCTGATCATCGCCGCGGTGCGCCTGACCTTCGCCGGCACCGCGCTGCTGGTGGCGCTGGTTTCGGTGAGCGGTGGCCTGATCATCGCCTTCGGCCTGCTCGAGACGCCGGATGTGGACAAGGGCTGGCGCGAGCTGCTGATCTACCTGCCGCTGTTGCTGGCGCTGCTACCGCCCCTGCTGCTGGCCTCGGCCGTGGAGCAGTTGCGCAAGCGCCGCCGGGAACTGACCGCCAGCGAGACGCGCTTTCGCGACGCCATGGACCACTCCGCCATCGGCATGGCCCTGGTGGGGCTGGACGGCCGCTGGCAACGGGTCAACCACGCGCTCTGCGAGATGCTCGGCTACGCCGAAGACGAACTGGTCCGGCTGAGTTTCCAGGACCTCACCCACCCCGACGACCTGGCCGGCGACCTTGAACTGGTGCGCGAGGTCCTGGCCGGGCGGCGTCGCAGCTATCGCCTGGAGAAGCGCTACCTGCACAAGAACGGGCGGGACATCTGGGGCCTGCTGGCGGTTTCCCTGGTGCGCGACCACAAGGGCGAGCCGCTGTATTTCGTCTCGCAGATCGAGGACATCGACCGCCGCAAGCGTGCCGAGGCGCGTGAAGCGGAACTGGCGCGGCGCTACTCGGTGGCCACCGAGGCCAGCGGCGTCGGAGTCTGGGAATGGGACCTGGCCAGCGACCGCCTGCTCTGGGACGACGGCATGTGCCGCCTCTACGGCCGTACCCCGGGCGCCGGGCTGTCCTACGCCGACTGGTGCGCCTGCGTGCATCCGGACGACGCCGCCCGCGTCGAACACGAGATGTCGGCCGCGCGGGAGGGCAGCCGGCGGCTGGACATCGAATTCCGCATCCGCCGTGGCGATGGCCAGCAGCGGATGCTCAAGGGGTACGCGCGGCTGGTCCGCGATGCCGACGGCAAGCCGCAGTGCCTGGTCGGCACCAACTGGGACGTCAGTGAACTGCGCCAACTGGCCGAACGCCTGCGCGACGAGCGCGAACGGCTGCAGGTGACCCTCGACGCCATCGGCGACGGCGTCATCACCACCGACCTGGAAGGCCGGGTCAGCTTCCTCAACCCGGTTGCCGAGCGCCTCAGCGGCTGGAACAGCGGAGAGGCCCAGGGCCTGCCCATCGAACAGGTACTGCTGCTGGAAGGCGAGGATGGCCGGCTGGTGGCCAACCCGGTGCGTGACTGCCTGGAGCAGGGCAGTGCCGCCAGCCTCCAGGGCCTGGCCTCGCTGCGTCACCCGGCCGGCGGCACCATCGCCCTGCGCGGCCAGGCGGCGCCCATGCGCGGCGGCGACGGTGCGCTGCTCGGCTGCGTGCTGGTGCTCACCGACGTCAGCGAGGCGCGGGCGATGCAGAAGCACCTGCGCTACGCCGCCACTCACGATGCCCTGACCGGCCTGCTCAACCGCCCGGCGTTCGAGGATGCCCTCGGCGAAAACTGCCGCGACGTGCTGCAGAACGGCGGTCACAGCGTGCTCTGCTTCATCGACCTGGACCGCTTCAAGCAGGTCAACGACAGCGCCGGCCACGCCGCCGGCGACGAACTGCTGCGCCGGCTCGCCCGCCTGATGCAGGCCCAGGTGCGCGCGGGCGACCAGTTGGCGCGGCTGGGGGGCGACGAGTTCGCGCTGATCCTGCGTAGCTGCCCGTTGCCCCAGGCGGAACTGCTGGCGGCGCGGCTGATCGAACAGATCCAGGGAATGACGCTGGCCTGGGAAGGACAGGTGCTCAGCGTCGGCGCCAGCGTCGGCATGGCCTGCATCCACGGCGCCAATGCCCAGCCCGCGGAACTCCTGAAACAAGCGGATACAGCCTGCTACCGGGCCAAGCACGCGGGGCGCGGACAGTTCGCGGTCGAACACCGCTGAGGCCGGCGGTTCGACAAATGACAGCCACCGGGGCCTCGCCTAATCTCCTTGGTCACGGCAGTGAATGAGACGTCCTTGCATTGCCTTTAGCCCTATAACGTACAAACAGAGGTCACTCCCATGCGCAAACTCCTGCTCCTTTCCCTGGCCCTGGTCAGCCCGCTGACGTTCGCCAGGACCGAGTGCACCACGGCCGACAAGGCCACCTGGCAAGACCAGGGCAAGTTCCAGGAAGACCTCAAGGCCAAGGGTTACGACATCAAGAAGTTCAAGGTCACCGCCGGCAACTGCTACGAGATCTACGGCTGGGACAAGGACAAGCGCAAGGTCGAGATCTACTTCAACCCGGTGGACGGCGCGGTGGTCAAGGAGGAAATCGAGGACTGACCCATGAGCGCTGGAACCGTTCGCCTCTGGGACCCGGTGGTGCGGATCGGCCACTGGTCCCTGGTGGTCGCCTTCATCGGCGATTACTTCCTCAACGAGGCGGGTGACGGCTGGCACCGTTGGCTGGGCTATTACGCCGTGGCGGTGGTGCTGGTGCGTGTGGCCTGGGGCTTCGTCGGGCCCGTGCCGGCGCGCTGGGCCGACTTCTGGCCGCGCCCGACCCGTCTGCTGGCCCACGCCAGGCTCCTGCTCGGCGGCGGCCACCTGCACCGCCTGGGCCATTCGCCGCTGGGCGGGCTGGTGATGATCCTCATGCTGCTGTTGATGGCCGGCCTGGGCGTCACCGGCTTCCTGATGGAAGAGATTGACTATTTCTGGGGCGAGGACCTGCCCCGCGATATCCATGTCTTCATGGCCGACAGCCTGTTCGCCCTGGCCTGCCTGCACGTCGGCGCCGCGCTGGTGGAAAGCGTGCGCCTGCGCGAGAACCTGCCCTGGTCCATGGTCACCGGGCGGCGCAAGTCGAGGACGGAATAGCGGTACGTCGCCCGCCCCTCCTGGAAACCAACAGTGGGCATCCCGGAGCGGACGGCCAGATCGTCGCCCAGTGAAATCCCCGAGCGCTGTTTATGCCCTCTCCCTAACCCTCTCCCGTAAACGGGAGAGGGAACCAAAAGCTCATCTGAACGGCATCACGAGCGGTGGTGGGTTTTCCGCGGATTGCATCCGGGCATCCGGGCTTCCGGCGGCTGCAGGTCGGCCAGAGTTGTCCCCAGGTCGCATCCAGCCAATTCCCCGCGTGCATGCCCTGCCCATACTCGGGACACACCCGCAGAGAAGGAAGGGACTCCCCATGCACGCACCCGGCTACAGCGCCGCCGAACGCCTCGAACGCCTGCCGGTCAGCGGTTATCACCGGCTGATCTTCATCATCATCGCCCTGGCGTTTTTCTTCGATTCCATGGACCTGGCGATGATGACCTTCCTGCTCGGCTCGATCAAAGCCGAGTTCGGCCTGAGCAGCGCCCAGGCGGGGCTGCTGGCCAGCTCCAGTTTCTTCGGCATGGTGCTCGGCGCTTCGTTGTCCGGGCTGCTGGCCGACCGCTTCGGGCGCAAGCCGGTATTCCAGGGCAGCATTGTCCTCTGGGGCGTCGCCAGTTTCCTTTGCTCCACCGCCCAGGACGTGGAGACCCTGACCCTCTATCGCATCCTGCTGGGGATCGGCATGGGCATGGAGTTTCCCATCGCCCAGTCACTGCTCTCGGAGATGATCCCGGCCAGCCGTCGCGGCCGGTACATCGCGCTGATGGACGGCTTCTGGCCGCTGGGCTTCGTCGCCGCCGGGATGCTGTCCTACGTCCTGCTGGAGCCCGTCGGCTGGCGCAACATCTTCCTGGTGCTGGCCTTTCCGGCGATCTTCGTCCTGGCCATCCGCTTCCTGATCCCCGAGTCGCCGCGCTGGCTGGAACAGGTGGGCCGGCTCAGGGAGGCGGACCGGGTGCTGCGCGGCATCGAACGGCGGGTGATGACCTCCCTTGGCACCGACAGCCTGCCCGAGCCCCAGCGCATGCCGCGCCAGGCGGCGCGCGCGCCGGGCTTCTTCAGCGCCTTCGGCGAGCTCTGGTCGGCCCGCTACCGGCGCCGCACCCTGATGCTCTGGAGCTTGTGGTTCTTCGCCCTGCTGGGCTTCTACGGCCTGACCTCCTGGCTCAGCGCGCTCCTGCAGCAGTCCGGCTTCGCCGTCACCCAGTCGGTGTACTACACGGTGCTGATTTCCCTGGGCGGCATTCCCGGCTTCCTCGCTGCCGCCTGGCTGGTGGAGCGCTGGGGGCGCAAGCCCACCTGTGTGCTGACCCTGCTGGGCGGCGGTGTCATGGCGTTCTTCTATGGGCAGAGCGCGGTGTTCGGCGGCAACCAGGCGCTGCTGATCGGCACCGGCCTGGCCATGCAGTTCTTCCTCTTCGGCATGTGGGCCGTGCTCTACACCTATACGCCGGAGCTTTATCCCACCTCGGCACGGGCGACCGGGTCCGGCTTCGCGTCGGCGGTGGGACGTGTCGGGTCGTTGCTCGGGCCGACCATCACCGGCCTGCTGTTTCCCATCGCCGGCCAGGGCGGGGTGTTTGCCCTGGGGGCGGCCTGCTTCGGCGTGGCGGCCCTGGTGGTCTGGGTGTTCGGCATGGAAACCCGTGGGTTGACGCTGGAGGCGTTGTCGGAAGAGGAGGGTCGCAAGCCGGTGTTGAGCCTGGTGGACCGGGGGGATGGGGCAAGGGCGGAGTAGGCGTCCCCGCCTCTGTGCGTTTCCCCCGGCACAAGGAGAGCGCTGTGCGGTCCATCGCGATTTAAATCCCACAAGCGCGTAGCCCGGATTGCATCCGGGCTGCCAACGGGCGGGAGCGGTAGGTTCCTCTGGACGAAGCGGCTTTTCCTGACGTGCGGGTCAAGTTAGAATGCGCGCCGTCGTCGGCCAGGGGGCCGCGACATGGGTTCCCTCACCCCATCGGCAAAAAGGATGCGAACCACCATGCCCGCTGCATTGCCTTCGATCTGGCGCCCGGCGCTGACCGGCCTGATCGCCTTCCACATCCTCATCATCATCGCCAGCAACTACCTGGTGCAGTTGCCCATGACCCTGTTCGGCTGGCAGACCACCTGGGGTGCGTTCAGCTTCCCGTTCATCTTCCTCGCCACCGACCTGACCGTGCGCCTGATGGGCAAGGCGGCGGCGCGGCGGGTCATCGCGCGGGTCATGCTGCCGGCGCTGCTGGCGTCCTACGTGGTTTCGGTGCTGTTCCAGGATGCGACCTTCCAGGGCCTCGGCGCGCTGGGCGAATTCAACCTGTTCGTCGCGCGCATCTCCCTGGCCAGCTTCCTCGCCTATGTGCTGGGACAGGTGCTGGATATCCAGGTCTTCGACCGCCTGCGGCGCATGCGCCAGTGGTGGATCGCGCCGGTGGCCTCGACCATCGCCGGCAACGCGCTGGACACCTTCGCCTTCTTCTCGGTGGCTTTCTGGCGCAGCGACAACCCCTTCATGGCCGAGCATTGGGTGGAGATCGCCAGTGTGGACTATGGCGTGAAACTGGCGGTCAGCCTGTTGCTCTTCGTGCCGCTGTACGGCGTGCTGCTGGGCGGCATTCTGCGCCTGCTGACACCCGGACGGGCCGAGCCGGCCTGAGCCTCAGCCGGCTTCCAGCGCCAGACGCGCCTTCGCGTCGGCCTCCGGGCTCACTTCCAGGCCCAGCGCGGTCACGTTCACGCCGCTGGCCTCCAGGCGTTCCAGCCAGGCCACCAGGCTGTCCAGCCTGCCCTCCAGGCTGAGGTTCATGCGCCCCGGCCCGTCGTTGTCCATGCGTTCGATGGTCAGGTTGGCGTTGGCACTGGTTCGCGCCAGGAAGCCCGGCAACGCCGAGGCGTCGACGCGCTCGCCCTGTGTCGCGGCGCCGGCCGCCGGCAGGCTGCGCAGGTCCTGCCGCAACTGCAATTCATCCTGGTAACGCCGTTCGGCAGCCTCCAGGGCCTGCTTCTGCGGTTGCCAGAGCAGCAGCCAGGCCAGCACCAGGCCGAGGAACAGGCCCAGCGCCAGCAGCGCCTGCTGTTCGCGTTGGGGCAGGCGTTGCCACTGTTGGCGAAGGGGGTGGATCAGAGTCGGCATGGTTCAGTCCTTTATTTGCAGGCGTGCGCTGACGCCATCGGCTTCGCGCACGGCGGAGTCGGACAGCACGATACGGCCCTGGCGCACCAGGCCTTCGCGCAGGCGTTCGATGTCGGCGAAGGCGGGCGCGCTGACCCGCAGGGTCCAGCCTTCGCCCGCCTGGTAGTCGAGGCGGCCGACCTCGGCCAGGCCGCCGCCGCTGGATTTCCAGAGCCGCGCCAGGTTGTCCAGGCGGTGGGCCAGGCCGAGGTCGGATTGACCGGCCTGCTGCTGCCGCGCCCGCACCTGACGGGCCAGGTCGACCACCCGGCCCTGGTCGGGAAAACGCTGCTGCCAGGTGGCCAGGTTGTCCTGGGCCAGGGCAGCGGTGCGTTGTTCCAGCAGCAGCCGATTGCCGACGTCATGCACCAGTTGCGCGGCGAGGCCCAGGGCCACCAGCAGCGCCAGGCCGCGCCAGGGCACGCGCCGCCGGGGGCGCAGGGCGAACTCGCCGGTGCGCAGGTCGAGTGCCTGCCGCGAACCTTCTGCCAGCAGCGCCCAGGGGGTGTCCTCGCGCCAGTCCAGCGCCGCCGGCAGCCGTCCCTTGAGGTCGGCCAGGTCGTCGGCGCCCAGCGCCAGGCGTTGCGGCAACGCGCCGCCGATCAGCCAACGACCGGCGCAGAACAGCGCCAGGGGGCGATCGGCCGGCAGGCAGTCGGCGTCGATGTGGACGCGCGCGGGGACCAGGCCGTGGCCGGCCAGGCGTTCCAGCACTTGCCCCAGCCAATCGCGCTTGAGCACGAACAGCCGGCAGTGGCGCCGCTCGCGCAGCGGACCCTGCACCAGGTGCAGGTTGTCCGGGTCGTCCAGCAGCTTGTCTTCCAGCGCCGAATGGATCGCCTGGCGCAGCCAGCGGCCGCTGCGCGCGGGCACGTCGATTTCGTGGTGGCTGGCGGCTTCCGCCGGCAGCAGCAGGGTCAGTTCGAGGCCGGCCAGGTCGGCGGCGGCTTGCACCAGGTCGCCCTGGACGGCATCGCCGCCGGTTCGCCACCAGGTCAATGGCCAGTCGCCGTCGGCCGGCGCGGGGGTGCTGAGGTAGAGCCAGGCTTGCACGTGGGTTACTCCGGAATGGTGGGGACGGGGGCGGCGAGGATGCGGCGCAGGACGCTCACCCGGCCTTCGAGGCTGGTGTGCAGGTCGCTGATCAGGCGTAGGCGGCGTCCGCCCAGCTCGACATCGAGGGTCGCGCGGAAGTATTCGCTGGTGACGCCCAGGCCCAGGGAGCGGACCTGGCGATCCTGCAGCAGGGGCTGCTCGATGAACGCCTGGACGCTTTCGTAGCCCTCGGCCGGCCGTGCCTGCACGATGGCCCGGGCGACGCCGGGGTCGAGCCCTTCGAGGGCGGCCAGCACTTCGGCCGGGGCGGTGTTCAGGTTCAGCGCGCCCTCCGTGGTGCGTAGCCAGGGCTGTAGCCGGCGCAGGCCGGCGGCGTCCAGCGGCTCCAGGCGCATCAGCTCGCTGCTGTCGGCGAAGGGCAGCGGCTTGCCGTCGTTGGCGAAGCGCACCGGCAGGCTCGCCGGGTCATGGGCGGGCAGCTCCAGGTGGGCCAGCAGGCGCTGATAGCGGGCGCGCTGGGTACGGTCGCCGCCGGGGCGCTGGGTGTTGAGGTCGAAGCGGCCGCTGAGGTCTTCCAGCTGGATGCGGATATGCCCGCCCTCGATGTCGAACGCCTGGGGGCCCTGGGCCCAGCGCTGGGCGAGGTGCACGCGCTTGAGGCTGTCTGCCTCGCGCAGGTCCGCGAGCAATTGCTGGCGGGCCCAGGCCTCGCCACTCAGGGCCAGTTGCCAGAGCTGCCGATGGGCGAGCTGGTTGGCGCTGCTGGCGACGGCGAGGCGCTGGCGGGCGAGCATGTCGCTGACGATCAGGGTGACCAGGGCGGTGATCAGCAGCACGCTGATCAGCGCCACGCCCCGTTGCGTCCGAACTTCAGGCATCGTCCGCTCCGGGGTATCCGGGCAGCAGGACGACGCGGCGGATGTCCGGGTAGCCGGGCACGTCCAGCTCCAGTTCCAGTGCCTGGGGCAGGCTCAGCGGCGAGCTGCCGACCGGCCAGCCGCCGTAGGAGCGGCCTTCGTGGTCGATGTAGCGCAGGCGCTTCAGGGTGACGCCGTCCAGCAGGCGTTGCGCATGGCTTTCGCTGTTTTCCAGCTCGCGTCCCGGCTGGCCGCGGTACTCGCGCAGCCACTGGCCGTCGCTCCAGTCATGGCGGATCTCCAGCACCTCGCCGCGTCGCTGCTGCAACGGATTGCTCCAGCCGCCGCGCACCAGGCGCAGGCCGTCGGCGCGGCCGATCAGCGCCTGGCGCCGGCTGGGGTCGTCGCTCAGCGGGTAGGCGATGGCCTGGGCCAGGTCCTGCTCGAAGAGGCCCAGTGCCCGCTGCAGTTGTCGTAGCTGCTGCTCGTGCAGGGCGATGCGCTTCTCGCTGTGGGTCACCCGCTCCAGCAACTGGTAGCAGGCCAGGCCGAGCAGGCTGAACAACGCCATGGCGATCAGCACTTCCAGCAGGGTGAAGCCGCGCTGGGTCATGGCCGCGCCTCGATGAAGCCCACCAGTTGCGCGCGGCGCACCGGCCGGGCAGCGTCCACCTTCACCGCCAGGCTGACTTTGAGCAGCTGCGGGTCCGGCGCTGGGCCGATCTCGCTTTCCAGTAGCCAGTCGCGCCCGGCGAAGGCGATGCGTTCTTCGGCGTGGCCGGTGGCGGCCGTCTTCATGCGTGCGCGCAGTTCGTTGAGGCGGTTGTCCGCCAGCCATTGGGCCAGGCTGCGTTCGGTGAGGCCGGCGCTGTTGCCGGCGACATGCTGGGCCGCGCTGTAGAGGGCCACCGACAGGGTGGCGAAGATGGCCAGGGCGACCATCACTTCCAGTAGGGTGAAGCCGCGTTGTTCAGGGTTCGACCGGTTCAAGGCGCACCTCCTCCAGGCCGTCGCTGGCCAGCGACAGGACCGGGGTCATCCGGTATTCCACCAGCAGGGTGAAGGGCGATACCTCGTCGCTGGGCTGTACCAGCAACTGCGGCATGGGCCGGCGACCGGCGTCGCCGAGGCCGGCGGTTTCGTCGTCCAGCTCCAGGCGCAGTCGCAGGCTGTCCGGCAGGCGCTGTTCCCGGTAGCCGGGTGCCGGCTGCCAGGTGCCTTCCTCGTCCAGGCGCAGCACCTGGTAGCGCTCGGGGTCGATGCGCAGGCCGAACGCCTGCCGGTTGAGCAGCGCGTCCTCGCGCAGCAGGCCGATCAGGCCGCGCAGCTGTTCGGCTTCGCGGCGTGCCTGCTGGCCGCCGGTGTCGCCCTGCACCAGCGAGGTGAGGCCGACGAACAGGCCGATCACGAGGATCACCACCAGCACTTCCAGCAAGGTGAAGCCTGCCGCTCGACGTCGCATCTCAGAGGCCCCAGTTGCCGATGTCGGCGTTCAGGCCTTCACCGCCGGCGCGACCGTCGGCACCGAAGGAGAACAGGTCGTAGGCGTTGCCCTCGCTGCCCGGCGCGAGGTACTGGTAGGCGTTGCCCCAAGGGTCGACGGGCAGGCGCTTGAGGTAGCCGTCGGGGTTCCAGTTGCGCGCCTGCGGGGTGCCGGACGGCTTGCTCACCAGGGCGTCGAGGCCCTGCTGGGTGCTCGGGTAGCTGTGGTTGTCGAGTTTGTAGATGTCCAGCGCCATGCCGATGGCCTTGATGTCGCTCTGCGCGGCGGTGACCTTGGCCTGGTCGGGCCGGCTCATGATCTGCGGCACCACCAGGGCGGCGAGCACCCCGAGAATGACCACGACCACCATGATTTCGATCAGGGTGAAACCCCGTTGTTGCTGTTGCATGCCAATGCCTATCTGTCAGGTGATGAGTTGGTTGAGGCTGAGGATGGGCATCAGGATCGCCAGCACGATGAGCAGCACGCTGGCGCCCATGAACACCAGCATGGCCGGCTCGAACAGGCCCACCAGCATGGCGATGCGGTTGGCCAGTTGCGCTTCCTGCTGGCGGGCGGCGCGGTCGAGCATGGAATCCAGCTCGCCGGAGCGCTCACCGCTGGCGATCATGTAGAGCATCATCGGCGGGAAGTGGCCGCTCTGCTCCAGTGCCCGGGTCAGGCCGCCACCTTCTCGCACTGCGCGCGCCACGTCTTTCAGACCCGTACGAATCTGCTGGTTGGCCACCACCTCGGCGGCGATCTCCAGCGCGTCCACCAGGGGCACGCCGCTGCGTCCGAGGATCGCCAGGGTGCTGATGAAGCGGGTGCAATTGCTTGCGCGGATCACCTTGCCGACCACCGGAATGCGCAATTGCGCGCGGTGCCAGCGCAAGCGCAAGGCCGGCTTGCGCAGCGCCAGCCGCGCCGCGCCGCCGAGCGCGGCGAGCAGCACCAGCAGGAGCAGGCCGTAGTCGCGCAGGGCGGCGCTGCTGGCGATCAGGCCTCGGGTCAGGGCGGGCAGCTCCTGGCCGCTGTCGACGAACACCTTGACCACGTCCGGCACCACGAAGCCGAGCAGGAATCCGACGATGCCAAAGGCTGCCAGCAGCAGGATGCTCGGGTAGAGCATGGCCAACTGGATCTGCTGGCGTGCGGCCTGGCGCGCCTCGGTGTAGTCGGCCAGTTGCAGCAGCACCTGGCCGAGGTGGCCGGCGCGCTCGCCAGCGGCCACGGTGGCGCGGTACAGCGGTGGGAAGGCACGGGGAAAGTCGGCCATCGCGCGGGCCAGGCCATGGCCCTCCAGCACGCGGGCGCGGATCGCCAGCACCATGCTCTGCTGGCTGCGTTTCTCGCATTGGGCGGCCACCGCCGCCAGCACTTCCTCCAGCGGCAGGGCGGCCTGCACCAGGGTGGCCAACTGACGGGTCAGCAGCGCCAGTTCGGCCGGGCCGAGGCCGCGGGCGGAAGTCGCGGCGCCCTGGCGGCGGCTGCCCCGCGCCGGCTTGACCTGCAGCGGGATCAGGTTGCGCTCGCGCAGCATCTGGCGCACCTGGCGTTCGCTGTCGGCTTCCTGCACGCCCCGGCTCTTGCGCCCGGCGCCGCACATGGCGAGGTATTCGAAGGCGGCCATGCTCAATCCTCCCGGGTGACGCGCAGCAATTCTTCGAGGCTGGTGGTGCCTTGCAGCACCTTGTCGCGGCCATCGGCGAACAGGCTGTGGCCGTGCTGGCGGGCGTGGCGGGTAAGGGCGGCCTCGCCAGCGCCTTCGTGGATCAACTGGCGCAGGCGCTCGTCGAACAGCACCAGCTCGTAGATGCCCTGGCGGCCCCGATAGCCGCTGTTCTGGCAATTCGGGCAGCCCACCGGGTGGTGCAGCAGCGGCGCTGCCTCCGGGTCCAGGCCGAGGTGGCCGCAGGCGGCGGCGTCGGCGGGGGCGGCCGCCTTGCAGTCCGGGCAGAGCACCCGCACCAGGCGCTGGGCGAGTACGCCGAGCAGCGAGGTGCAGAGCAGGAAGGGCTCGACACCCATGTCCACCAGGCGGGTGACGGCGCCGATGGCACTGTTGGTGTGCAGGGTGGACAGCACCAGGTGGCCGGTGAGGGACGCCTGCACGGCGATTTCGGCGGTCTCGCGGTCGCGGATTTCGCCCACCATCACCACGTCCGGGTCCTGGCGCAGGATGGCGCGCAGGCCGCGGGCGAAGGTCATGTCCACCTTGGTGTTGACCTGGGTCTGGCCGATGCCGGGCAGGTGGTACTCCACCGGGTCTTCGATGGTGAGGATGTTGCGGGTCAGGCTGTTGAGGCTGGCGAGGCCCGCGTAGAGGGTGGTGGTCTTGCCCGAGCCGGTGGGGCCGGTGACCAGGATGATCCCGTGGGGGCGGTGCAGGGCGCCTTCCAGGCGCTCGCGGGTGGCCGCGGCCATGCCCAGGCGGGCAAGGTCGAGGCGCCCGGCCTGCTTGTCCAGCAGGCGCATCACCACCCGCTCGCCGTGGGCCGAGGGCAGGGTGGACACGCGCACGTCCACTTCGTGGCCGGCGATGCGCAGGGCGATGCGGCCGTCCTGGGGAATGCGCTTCTCGGCGATGTCCAGCTTGGCCATGACCTTGATCCGCGACACCAGCAGCCCCGCCAGTTCGCGCCGGGGACGGAGCACTTCGCGCAGCAGGCCGTCGACCCGCAGGCGCACCGAGAGGTGCTGCTCGAAGGTTTCCAGGTGAATGTCCGAAGCCTTGGCCTTCACCGCCTCGCCGAGGATGGCGTTGATCAGGCGGATGATCGGTGCGTCGTCTTCCTGCTCCAGCAGGTCGGTGGTCTGCGGCAACTGCTCGGCCAGGCTGGCCAGGTCGTCCTGGCCGGCGATCTGTTCGCCCAGGCCCTCGGCCATCTGCATGGCGTCGCCCTGGCCGTCGCGGTAGTGGCCGGCCAGTTGCTGGGCGAAGGCGTCCTCGTCCAGCACCCGGGCGCGCAGCGGGGCACCGCAGTGGCGGCGCACCTCGGCGAGGATTTCCAGCGGCGCATCGTCGCGGCAGTAGAGGATCGGGCCGTCGGCGCCGGGCTCCAGCAGCACGCCATGGCGCCGGGCATAGCTGAACGGCAGGCGGGTGACCGGCGTCATGGGCGCTCTTCCTTGCGCATGTCGACGACCTCGTCCCTGGCGCTGGCGTCGAACAGGCCGCGCTGGTCGCTGGGCAGCAGGAGCTTGTTGGCGGCGCCACTGGCCGAACGCATCTGGCGCAGGTCGTTGTACTTGCGGGTGCTGACGTCGCGGCCGTCGGCGCTGTCGCGCAGCAGGGTCGGGCGCAGGAAGACCATCAGGTTGGTCTTCTCGTTGATCTCCTTGGTGCTGCTGAACAGGCGGCCCAGCAGGGGGATGTCGCCCAGCAGCGGCACCTTGCTCACCTGGGTCTTGACGTTGTCCTTGATCAGGCCGCCGAGCACGATGATCTGGCCGTCGTCGGCGAGGATGGTGCTCTTCACCGCGCGCTTGTTGGTGATCACGTCGCTGGTGCTGACGCCGGCCGGCGCGGTGGCCAGCTCGGAGCTCTCCTGCTCCACCTTCAGACGCAGCGAGTCGCCTTCGTTGATGTGCGGGGTCACCTTGAGGGTGATGCCCACGTCCTTGCGCTCCACGGTGGTGAAGGGGTTGCTGGCACCGGCGGTGTCGGTGGTGTAGGAGCCGGTCTGGAAGGGCACGTTCTGGCCGACGAGGATTTCCGCGGCCTCGTTGTCCAGGGTCAGCAGGCTCGGCGTGGACAGCAGGTTGTTGTTGGAGTCGCTGGACAGGGCGGTGATCAGCGCACTGAAGTTGCTGCTGCCCAGGCCGATGATGGCGCCGTCCGGCAGGCTCGGCAGTGTGCCCGGCTCGCGGTTGAGCAGGGTGCCGATGGACAGGCCGGTATTGCCGAAGTGGGTGCCGCCCGCCGCGTGCTTGCCGCCGGCCGCCCACTGCACGCCGAGGGCTTCGTTGATGTCGCCGCTGACCTCGACGATGGCCGCTTCCACCAGCACCTGGGCGCGTGGACGGTCGAGTTCGCCGATGACCTTGTCGAGCATCGCCAGTTGCGCCGGCTCGGCCATCAGCACCAGGGCGTTCTGGCTCTTGTCGGCGCTGACCAGCACGCCGCCGCCCTGTGTGGCGCCGTCCTTGCCGCGGCCGCCGTCCATGCGCTTGCCGATGCCGTTGAGCAGCTCTTCCAACTGCTTGGCGTCGCTGTGGTGCAGGCGCACGACGCGGGCGCTGTCATTGGCGCTGCCGGGCACGTCGAGGGATCTGGCCAGTTCGGCCATCTGCTGGCGGGCCTGGGACGAGCCGACGAGGATCACGCGGTTGCTGCGGGCATCGCCGATGGCCTTGGCGCTGCTCGGGCCGGTGCCGTTCTGGGTGACGCTGTCGGTCAGGGTCTTGGCCACGTCCATGGCCCAGGCGTGCTTGAGCTCCAGGGTGGAGAAGGCGCGGCTGCCGGCGCTGTCCAGCTCGCGGACCACCTGGCGGATGCGTTCGACGTTGCTGAGGCTGTCGGTTACCACCAGTGCGTTGGAGCTGGCCGACGGCGCCACATAGGCGTCCGGCGCCACCAGCGGGCGCACCACGGCGGCCACTTCGCTGGAGGTGGCGTTGTGCAGGGCGAGCACTTCGGTGACGAACTCGTCGCCGGACTGCTCGCTGGATTTGGTCTTGGCGTCGGCCACCGGCACGATCAGCACGCGATCGCCCTGGTCGAGCGCCGCGTAGCCCTGGCTGCGCAGCACGGTGAGGAACAGCGAGTAGATGCCATCCTGGTCCATGGCGGAGGATGACTGCACCGTCACCTTCCCGCTCATGCGCGGGTCCAGGACCATGGTCTTGCCGGTGATCTCGCCGACCTCGCTGACCAGGTCGCGCAGCTCGGCGTCCTTCATGTTCAGGGTCCATTGGCGTTCGGCGCCCTTGGCGGCCAGGGTCGGCAACGGGGAAAGCAGAGTGCCGAGCATCAGCAGGGCAGCGGTGATTCGGGTCAGGTTCATGGCGTTGTCTCCGCGGGCGAGGGCGATACGCCCTGGCCGGTGGTTCCGGCGAGTGGGTCGGGGCTGGCGGCCGGTCGCGGCACCAGCAGGCGGTCCTGCGAGCGGGCGAAGCGCAGGATGTGTTCGCGGCCACCCAACTGGATCACCACGTGGTCGGCCTGCACGCTCTTGAGCTGGGCGCCGCCGGGCAGGCGATCACCGAGCCTGTAGAAAACGCTGCCCTCCGGGGACTGGATCAGTGCGCGGGAGGCGGTGGCCTGGCTTTCGGCGAGGCTGGCCAGCAGGGTCAGCGGCACGGCGCGCTGGAGCGCCTCGACCGGTGCCGGCGGCACGGCGCCGAACAGTTCGGCGATGCTCCGGTCGTCCGGTCGGGTGTGGGGCTGCTGCACCTTGGGCGGCGCGGCGGCGGCCTGTTCGACCTGAGCGGCGACAGCCTGCTGGTAGCGCCAGCCGTCCAGGCCGAGCCAGCCCAGCCAGGCGCACAGTCCGGCGACGCCAGCGGGCAGCAGGCAACGCTGCAGGGACAACCGGGCCAGTGCGGGGAGGGCGCGTTTCATGGTGGTCACGCCACCATGCGCTTGAGCACGTTGCGGCCGCTCAGTTGGTGGATCACCACCGCCAGGATGTGACCGGCCACCAGCAAGGCGAGTGCCGCGCAGCTATAGCGATGGACAAGGTTGAAGAACTCGATGAGCACCGGCTCGTCGAAGGGCTGGGGGAACACCACCAGATCGAACACGCTGATCGGGCGATCCATCATCAGCACACCCGTCAGCAGCACCACGGCGATGCTCACGTAGAGCGCCAGGTGGCCGGCCTGGGCCAGCAGGTGCGCGGCCTGGCTGCCATGCAGCGTATCGTGCGGCGCGGGGTGGGCCAGGGCGTAGTACAGGCGCAGGCCGAACAGTGGGATCAGCAGGGTGGTGAGCGAAACGTTGACGAAGGCGATGGCGTCGTGGACGGCCTCGGGCAGGTCCGCCAGGGCATTGACGAAGCCGCTGACGGTGGCCCAGATGATGACCACGGCGAAGCACCAGTGCAGTGCGCGGCGTGGCTTCGAGTAGGGTTGGAGAGTCATGGCGATTCCCTGAAACGAACGTGGCGCCGAAGCGCCACGTTCTTTCTGGCTGCGTTAAGGGTTACTTGCGGATCCAGGCGTCTTGCCAGTTGGAGCCGACACCCGGCTCGTAGTGGTTGGCGCCCGCGCTCCACTGGATGCAGTAGCCGCTGTACGGGAACGGCTTGCACTCGTAGGTGTTGCCGTCCTTCGCCAGGACCTTGGTGCCGGCCTTGTAGCTCTTCAGGCCATCGGGGAAGACGAAGTCGTAGTCGCCGTTGCCGCCTTCGCCGCCGCCGTTGTCCTCGGCTTCCAGGGTGAAGTGGTGGGTCTGCTGCAGCAGCTCGCCTTTCTCCGGCTTGGCCACGACCACCAGGTCGTAACCGCCTTCGGTCATGCCGCGCAGCGGCATGTGGAAGTGCGGGGTGTTATTGCCGGCCTGGCCCTGCTGGTAGGCAACGCTCTCGCCCTTGCCGTTGAACACGGTGGCGTCGATGGTGTACTTGCCGCCCTGGGCGATGGCGTTGAAGTGCAGGTCGGCGGCGCCGTCCTTCAGGGTGTAGCTGTCCTGCAGGCCGGTGAGGCTCAGTTCGCCCGGAACGCTCGGCTGCTCCTTCTGGATTTCCACGCGTACGACATCGCTGTCGGCCTTGGTGTAGACGTTGTTGGTGCCGTAGTTCGGAACCACTTCACCGTCGGCGTTCAGCTGGCCCATCTGGTAGCCGGCGTTGGCCTGGTTGGCTTTCTGCGCCAGCAGGAAGGGCCAGGTGTTGGCCTGGGCCTGTTCGGCGGTGTCGATGCTCAGCAGTGTCTGGCGACCGGCCTGCTCGCCGGCGTTGGTGAAGACGCGGGTCATCACTTTGTCGCCGATCTGCAGCTGCTCGGGCTGGACCGCACCGATGATGTTCCACTCCGGAGCCGGGGCGCCGTCGTTGTCGATGTTCACGTCGATGGCCTGGTAGAAGGTGGCGGCGGTGTCGCCGATCTTCCAGGTGGCGAGGATCACGTGGTAGCCGCTGCGGTCGGCGGGGATGTTCACCTTGTGCTTGGTGTTGCTGCCGGATTCCGGACGCTTGCCGCCGGCATCTTCATGCAGCAGGGGGGTGAGCTCGAAGGAATCGCGGGTCAGCGGCTGGTTCGGGTTCCAGTCCTTCTTGGTGATGTAGAACTGGTAATAGGCCGAGGAGTGACCGGCGGTGTACTTCCAGGCGAACTCGTTCATGCCCGGCTTGATGGTGGTCTTCTGCCAGCGGGTGGCGGACTGCTCGTTCAGCTGAGCGAAGTTGGCGATACCGCCTGCGGCGATGGTGCCGTCGGCCGGGCCGCAGCTGCGGAAGTCATCGGCGCAGTAGGCACCGTTGTGGTGGTGGTTGACGCCGGGTGCGTACTCGATGCTCTGCGGCTCGTAAGTGACGGAACCGCAGTCCTTGTTCAGGCTGCCGCCGCTGGCCGAGCACATGAGGGCGCGGGATTTCGGGCTTTCGACATAGCCGTGGGAAAAGGCTTGCTGGCTGGCCAGGGCGGTCAGACCGATGGCGATGGCCAGCGGCAGTTTGCGCAGGCTCCGGGTACGGGTGGAGAGGATCATTGCTTTACCTTGCAGTGAGTTTGAAATTTGGGTTTGCGCCTTGGATGCCAGGGGAGAGCGGTGCGGGAGGCCGTTCGCCCTTGGCGTCCAGGGCCAGTGCAGAATGCCGAGCGGCGGCCGGTCGTCCCATTGGACGAGTACGAAAGGGCGAGGCGGGTGGCGGTGGTGGGACGGACCCGCCAGGCGGCGGGTCCGTCGTGTGGCGGTCAGCGCTGGGCGAGTCGCGCCTCGATGTCGCGCAGCAAGCCGTCGAGGGTGTCCAGCAGGCGCGCCTGCTGTTCGTGCAGGGCGGCGGGGCCCTGTTCCATGGCCACCTGCAGGTCGGTGCAGGCGCGCATCAGGCCTGGCGCGTCGATGGTGCAGGCAAGGCCGCCCAAGCGGTGCACCCGTTGGCCGATGGCCTGCGGATTGTTCACCGGCAGGGGAGCGAGCAAGCTGTTGCGCTCCTGCAGCAGGTTGCCGCGCAGTTCGCCGAGCAGTCGCGCCAGCAAGGCGGGGTCGGCGCCCTGCAGGCCTTCGAGGTGGGACAGGTCGAAGCCCGCGGCGGCGGCCTGCGGCAGCGGGGCGTCGCCCAGGACCTCGTCCAGCCGGGCCAGGGTCACCGGCTTGATCATCAGTTCGTCCATGCCGGCTGCGTGGCAGCGGGCCGCTTCGTCGGCCAGCGCGCTGGCGGTGTAGCCGATGATGCGTCGCGGTTCGAGGCCCTGTGTCCGCTCTTGCGCCCGCACGGCGCGGGCCAGGGCGTAGCCGTCCATGCCGGGCATGTTGCAGTCGCTGATCAGCACGTCGAAGTCGCCGTCTTCCCAGGCTTGCAGGGCGGCCTCGCCGCTGCAGACGAAGGTGCCCTGGTGGCCGAGGCTGGCCAGCTGTTGCTGCAGGACCAGGCCGTTGGTGGACACGTCGTCGACGATCAGGACCTTGAGCGCGCTGGCGGCTGGCGTCGCTCTTTGCTCGGTGAGGGCAGGCTGGGCGGCGTCGTCCGGGGCCTGTTCGAGGGGAATTTCGAAGCTGACGCGGCAGCCCTGGCCGGGGTCGCTGTCCAGCCAGATGCGCCCACCCATCAGCTCCACCAGCCGGTGGCAGATGTTCAGGCCGAGGCCGGAACCACCGTACAGGTGAGCCACCTCGGCGTGGGCCTGCAGGTACGGCTCGAAGATGCGCGGCTGGATATCCCGGGGAATGCCGATGCCGCTGTCGCTCACCTGGAAGGTCAACAGGCTTTGGCCAGGCTCCGTCTCGCGCTCGGTCACACCCAGGGTCACGTGGCCCCGGGCAGTGAACTTCAGCGCGTTGCCCAGCAGGTTGTGCAGCACCTGACGCAGTTTCAGCGGGTCCAGCCGGTAGCGGCGATCAGTGGCCAGCGGGTAGTCCAGTTCGAGCGCGAGACCCTTTTCCCGTGCCTGGGCGGCGAACAGCTCCAGGCTGCCCCGCAGCAGCGGTTCCAGTGACGTGGGCTGGGGGGCCAGTTGCATCTGCCCGGTCTCGATCTTGTCCAGGTCGAGGATGTTGCCGATCAGGTCGATCATCGAATGCGCCGACTGCTGGGCGATGCGCAGGTTCTCCGAGGTTCGGCCAGGGCCGGCGGTTTCCAGTTCCAGCAGGCCGACCAGGGCGTTCAGCGGCGTGCGCAATTCGTGGCTCATGGTGGCGAGGAACTTGCCTTTTGCCGCGCTGGCTTCCAGGGCCGTCTGCCGGGCTTCGCGCAACTGGTCCTCCAGTTGCTTGCGGTCGCTGATGTCGATCCAGCCGCCGAGCAGGCCCTGCAGCTTGCCGCGTGCGCTGTAGAAGGGCACCAGCCACTGGTAGAGGTCATGCCGCTGACCGCGCACTTCGATGCAGCAGTCGAGGAAGCGCGGCTGGCGGTCCTCCAGCAGGCACGCATACGCCTGCTGGAGTTCCAGCGCCTGGCTGTGGGGTTCCATGCCCTGCTCCAGTGGCGTGGTGCCGCGCAGCTCTTCCAGGGAGCTGCCGAAGAACTGCTCGTAGGCGCGGTTGCAGGTGCTCAGTCGGCCCTCCAGGTCACGCACGTAGAGCGGCGTCGGCAGGCCGTTGAGCAGGGAGAACTGGAAGGCCAACTGGTCGCTCAACTGGTTCTGCGCGATGCGGCGCTGGCGCACCTGGTGGCGCAGGCGCCAGTTCCACAGCATTGACAGCCCGGCAATGACCAGCACCAGCAGCGCCGACTGCCAGAACCAGCCGGGCAGGCTGTCCCACAGGCTCCTTTCGTGGCGCGTATCGGCCAGCAGCCGGAGTCGGTTGCCGGTTTCTCCGGGCAGTTCCAGGGAGTTCTGCAGTTTGTTGAGGATGCCCAGCAGCTCCGGGCTCCCCGGGCTGATGACGAACATCTGCGGCTGGGGCATGGCCTCGATCCGCTGGCCGGCGCGCAGCCCGTGGCTGCTCAGCCAGCGCCGGTGGCGATCGGCGCCCTGGGGCGTCGCCAGGGACGCATCGGCGCGGCCGTTCGCCAGCAGTTGCAGCGACTCTTCGATGGTATCGGTGTGCACCAGTTCGATGTCCGGATAGCGTTGCTCGACGTAGGCGCGCAACGGGTGGTTGCCCGGCAACACCAGGCGGCGCCCGTGCATGGCTTCCAGGGAGCTGGGCGAGCTGGCCTGCTCGCGAACGATGAAGGTCCAGCTCTGCACGCTGAAGGGGTCGGTGGTGGCCATGCCGCGCCACGCTACGGCGTCCGCCAGCAGGCTGGTGGCGACCTGGGCCCGGTCCTGTTCCAGCCACTCCCGGTCGAGCGCCGGGGACTGGCTGTCGAGGATGTCCAGGCGCAGTGCGAAGGCATCGGTCAGGCTGCGCAGGATGTTCACGCTGAGGCCCGTCCACTGGCCGTCACGGGTTCGGTAGAGGTAAGGCGGCAACTCCTGGGCGATCAGCGTGAGGCTGTCGTGCCGTGCCAGCCAGTCGCGCTCGCGGGGGGTGAGGGCGAAGGGGCCGGTCGGCGCGAAGAGGCCGCCGGAGCGGGTCCAGCGATCGCGGATCGCGTCGCGCCGCTCCGGCGGCGTGGTGGCCAGCACATGGTCGATCAGCGCCAGCAGCGTGCGGTTGTCGTCTCGCGTGGCGAAGGCAAATCCCGGTGACGGCAGGTTGGCGGCGAACTTGTTCTGCAGGCCCAGGTGCGGGTGGGCGCGCATCTCGAAACCGGCCCGCAGGGTGTCGCCGATGAAAGCATCCACGCGGCCCTCGGCCAGGCGCCGAAGGCCCTCGGCGGTGCTGCGCACCGTCTCGACCTCGGCGTGGGGGAAAGCGTGGCGCGCGGCGCCGAGACTGGCGTAATGGTCGAGCAGGGCGACGCGCTTGCCGTTGAGGTCCGGCGACAGGCTGTTGTCATCGCCACGGCCGACGATGATGGGCTCGTTGTCCAGGTACGGGAGGCTGCCGGCCAGCCCCGGCTGATCCAGCTCGAAGCCGGTGGCGCGCGTCAGGATGTCGATCTCCCCGGTGCGCAGCCCCTCGATGGCGTCTTCCACCGAGGTATAGGGCACTTCTTCGAGGGGCAGGTCGAGGAAGTCGCTGATCACGTCGAGGTAGTCGCGGGTAATGCCATCCAGGCCATCGTTGCCCCGGCTCGCCGGGATCGTCGGCGAGGGGAGGATCTGGCTGACCCGCAGCGGGTGGGCCGGCAGTGCCTGGCGCATGTCCACCAGTTCGGCAAGGGTCGGGAGTCGCGGCGCGGACGCATCGTCGCACCGGGCGACCGGCACCAGGCCCAGCATCAGGCACAGGCCGGCCAGGCGTGGCAAGCGGAGAAGTATGGGGAGCATGGACGGTTCCTGGTGGCGGAGTCGATCGCTCCGCCGACATGGGGGCTGGCTCAGGCCAGGCCGTTTTCCTGGATGTAGAGGTAAAGCCCGGCGTTGGTGTCCAGGCCGAGCTTGCGCATCGCACTGCTCTTCTGCGCGCTGATGGTCTGCTTGCTGCGGGCCAGGCGCTCGGCGATTTCGCCGACGGCCAGGCCACTGCCGTACAGGCGCAGCACTTCCACTTCCCGTGGCGACAGCGCTTCCAATTGGGCCAACGGCTTGCCGGAACCGGCCTCGACGGTATCCATCAGGTGCCGCAAGGAGGGCGACAGGAAAGGCCGGCGGCCGTTGGCGCGGATGGCCTTGGGCAGGTCCGCCAGCATGCCGCGCTTGCTGACCACCCCGCGGACGCCCAGCTTGAGCAGCGCGGCGATCATCGCCGGATTGTCGAGCATGGTGACGACGATGATCGCCAGTTGCGGGTAGCGACGGCGCACCAGGTCGATCAGGCGCAGCCCATCGGACTGGGCGCCGCCCGGCATCATCAGGTCGGTGATGAGCACGTCGCAGCGGTGTTGCTCGAGTTGGCTCAGAAGACCGTCGGGGTCCTCGGCCTGGCCGACGATGTCCAGGTCCGGGTTCGCGCTGAGCATGTAGCGCATGCCGATCAGGGTGATCGGGTGGTCATCGACAATGACGATTCGGGTCTGCATGGGGGCCTCGGTATCCATCGAGAAAAGGTCCTTGCTACAGCCATGGGAGCGTCCGGCGCGTTCGTGCCGGGGCGTCATGCAAGGGATACGGCGGCCATCTTAAGGGCGGCTCCGCGCCTGCCCGCCGTACATCGAGGTGTGCTTACTTGTCTCTAGGAAATTTCCTACAGATGGCCTTCTAGCCCCGTGCCATCAGGCGCTCACATTGCCCGCCGGCGGCGCATTTTCGTACTTGCCCTATGGGGGCGTGGCGCTCCTTCGCCGAGCATTGCCCGGCTCCTAAATCGTCGTTGTCCGGCCGCCACTTGCCCGACTCGATGATCCGTTCCAGCCATCCAGGACCATCCCCCATGAGCAAGACCTTCGCCCGGTTGCCGGGCGCGGCACTTCTTTGCGCGCTGGCGCTTCCCGCTTTGGGCGAGGAGGCCCTGTACCTGCCCGAGCAGGTCGTCACCGACTCCGTCCTGGCGCTTCCCGAAGGGCTCGACCTCGGCGCCGTCAGCGACACAGGCTCGCGCCTCGGCCTCAGCCTGCGCGAGACCCCGGCTTCGGTCACCGTGGTCGACCGCGACGCCATCGAGCGGCGCGGCGCCCGCAACACCCGGGAAATGCTCGACGGCGTGCCCGGCGTCAACGCCAGCTCGCCGCCGGGCATGGGCAACGCCGTGACCTGGCGCGGCTTCGGTGGGGCCCAGATCGGCCAGCTGTTCAACGGCATCGGCCTGCATTACGACGCCATCGCCGCGCGTCCGGTGGACGGCTGGATCTACGACCGCGTCGAAGCCATAGGCGGAGCCTCGGGCTTCCTCAACGGAGCCGGCGCGGTGGGCGGCGCCTTGAACTACGTGACCAAGCTGCCCAAGCGCGGCGAATCCTTCCGCGAGGCGCGCCTGCGCTATGGCTCGCAGGACAGCCGCGAACTGGCCCTGGGCTTCAACCAGGGGCTGAACGAACACCTGGTGGCGCGCCTGGATTTCAGCCACAGCCGCGCCGACAGCGCGGTCGATCGCGAGCGTCGCGAGGCCTTCACCAGCGCCTTCTCCCTGCTGGCCGACATCAACGATCGGCTCAGCCACACCCTGGCCCTGGAGTACCAGGAAGAGCGGGTCGACACACCCTACTGGGGAACGCCGACCCTGAACGGCAGCGGCGGGACCCTGAAGGTCGACCGTGACGATCGCTTGCGCAACTTCAACGTCGACGACAGCTTCTATCAGCAACGCGTGCGCTGGCTGCGCTCGATCACCGAGTACCAGCTCGACGAGCGCACCCAGTGGCGTAACACCCTGTACCACTACAACGCCAGCCGCAGCTTCCAGAACCTGGAGAACTACGCCTACAACGCCGACAACAGCGCCGTGATCCGCTCCGGCGCCCTGCTCCAGCGGCATGAGCAGGAGGTCAACGGCAACCGCTTCGAACTGCGCCGCGAGGACAGCCTGTTCGGCCTGGACAGCCGCTGGCTGGTGGGCCTGGACTACAGCCACAACGCGCAGACGCGCTATCCGCGCTCGCTGCCGGGCGTGGTGGACGAGGTGACGCCCGGCGGCTTCGAACCGGGCGGGTTCTGGGACATACCAGGCATGCAGCGTGGCTACCAGCGCGACCGCAGCAACCAGGTGGACGACTGGGGGCTGTTCTTCGAGCACCACCTGCAACTGACCGAGCGCCTGGCGGTGCTCAGCGGCCTGCGCCATGAGCGGATCGGCCTGGAGGTGACCAACCACCGCACCGTGACTGCCGACAACCCGGCCTCCTTCTCCCACGACTACCGGGCCACCACCGGGCGCCTGGGCCTGGTCTACGCCCTCAGCCCGGCGAGCAACCTGTATGTGCAATACAGCACCGCCGCGGACCCGCCGGCGGGCATGCTCAGCACCGCGACCCCCGGCCAGGTGCAGGACTTCGACCTGACCCGTGGCAGCCAGTGGGAAGTCGGCGTGAAGACCGAGCTGGCGGATGGACGCGGTGCCGCCAGCCTCGCCCTGTACCAGATCGAGCGGCGCAACCTGGCCACCACCGACCCGCTGAATCCCGGGCAGAGCCTGGCGGTGGGGCAGCAGTACAGCCGTGGCCTGGAACTGGCCGGGTCGATGCGGATCACCCCGCGCCTGCTGGCCGAAGGCAGCTTCGCCTACACCGACGCCTGGTACGGCGACTTCAGCGAGACGGTCAGCGGCGCCAGCGTTTCCCACAAGGGCAACACGCCGAGCAATACCCCCGCGCGCGTCGCCAACCTCTGGCTGACCTATGACCTGACGCCGGATTGGCAGGTGGGCGTCGATGCCCGTCACGTCGGCTCGGTCTACGCCGATGCGGCCAACCGCCTCGAAGCCCCCGGCTACACCCTCTACGGTGCCTTCGCCCGGGTCCGCCTGGATGCCGACACCCGTCTGGAAGCGCGGGTGCGCAACCTCACCGACGAGGTCTACGCCCAACGCGCGATGCCCACCATGCTTTACCTGGGCGCGCCGCGCAGCGTCGAGCTGAGCCTGGAAACCCGCTTCTGAGCCGCCCATGAAACGTTATCTCTACCTCTGGCACCGCTGGCTGGGCATCGGCCTGTGCCTGCTCATGGCGCTCTGGTTCGTCTCCGGTCTGGTCATGCTCTACGTCGGCTACCCCAAGTTGACGCCCCGCGAGCACCTCGCGCGGCTGCCGGTGCTCAGCGCCGAAGGCTGCTGCGTGAACCTTGCCGAGGCCCTGGCGGCCTCCGGGCGGAGCGAGGCACCCACGGCGATCCGTCTCACCAGCCTGGCCGGCCAGCCGCATTACCTGCTGGCCTACGCCCAAGGGCCCGGTGTCGCCGTGCAGGCGCGCAGTGGCCGTGCGGTAACGGTCGTGGACGAGGCCTTCGCCCTGGCCTCGGCCGGCCAGTTCAGTCCCGCGCCGGCACGCTACCTGGACCGGGTCGATGAAGATGCCTGGAGCCATTCCCGCAGCCTGGATGCGGACCGGCCCTTGCTGCGGGTGCAACTGGACGGCGACGAAGGCCGCCTGCTCTACCTGTCCGGCCAGACCGGCGCCGTGGTGCGCGATGCCACGGCGCACGAGCGTGCCTGGAACTGGCTGGGCGCCTGGCTGCACTGGCTCTACCCGTTGCGTGGCGGCGCCCTGGACGGCGCCTGGTCGCCGCTGCTCATCGGCCTGTCCCTGGCCGCCACCCTGATGACCTTGCTGGGCCTGGTGGTGGGTGTCCTGCGCTGGCGCTTCAGCAAGCCTTATCGCAGCGGCTCGCGCAGCCCCTATCGCGGCGTGGCGCGCTGGCACCATTTGGGCGGTCTGCTGTTCGGCGGCCTGGCCCTGGCCTGGATCTTCAGCGGCCTGCTGTCGATGAATCCCTGCCGGCTCTTCGACCATCCTCGGCCGCTGTCCCTGGCCGCCTGGCAGGGCGGCGACCTGCAGCCCGACGCCTTCCCCCTGGAAGCCGGGGCCGCGCTGGCGCAGCTGCGGCGCGTCGGCTTCCAGGCTCGCGAACTGGAGTGGCGGATGCTGGCGGGAGAGGGCTACTTGGTGGCGCGCGACGGTGCCGGCAACCTGCGGGTGCTGCAGGGCGACGGTCGCGTGCGTATCGGGCTGGAGGAACAGCGCCTGTGGCGGACCCTGGCCGCATCGTGGCCCGCCGAACTGGTCGGCATCGAGCGGCTGGAGGCGCATGACAGCTACTACTACGGCCGTGCCGAACAGAGCATGAGCGGCCACCTCGACCGGCCCCTGCCGATCCTGCGGGTGCATCTGGAGGACCCGGCGCGCACCTGGCTGCATATCGACCCGCGCAGCGGCGTGGTGCTGGAACGCCTCGATGAACGCCAGCGCGTCTACCGCTGGGTGTTCAAGCTGCTGCACAGCTGGGACTGGCCGCCCCTGCTGGCGCAGGGCGCGCTGCGCGACGGGCTGATGATCGCCGGCAGCCTGGGCGGCTTGCTGATCTGCCTGAGCGGCGTGGTGCTGGGCTGGCGACGGCTGGGCGGGGGACGGAAGACCGCCAGGCCCCGGCGCGGATGAGCCCCGCGGCCAGGGCGCCCGCTCACTTGACCAGTCGTGCGTCCAGGCTGTTCTGCGCCAGGCGCCTGGCCTGGTCCTCGGTCATGCCCAGGTGCTCGTGCAGGGCGGCGAAGTTCTCGGTGACGTAGCCGCCGAAATAGGCCGGGTCATCGGAATTCACCGTCACCTTCACGCCGCGCTCCAGCATCTCGAGGATGTTGTGCTGGCGCATGTGGTCGAACACGCAGAGCTTGATGTTGGACAGCGGGCAGACGGTGAGCGGAATCTGCTCGTCGATGATGCGCCGCATCAGGCGCTCGTCCTCGATGGCACGCACGCCGTGGTCGATGCGCTCGATCTTGAGCAGGTCCAGGGCCTCCCAGATGTATTCCGGCGGACCTTCCTCGCCGGCATGGGCGACGGTGAGGAAGTCTTCCGCGCGGGCGCGGTCGAACACCCGCTGGAACTTGCTTGGCGGATGGCCCTTCTCCGAACTGTCGAGGCCGACGGCGATGAAGGCGTCGCGGTAGGGCAGGGCCTGGTCGAGGGTCTTCTGTGCCTCTTCCTCGGACAGGTGGCGGAGGAAGCTGAGGATCAGCCCGGAACGGATGCCCAGTTGCTCGCGGCCGTCCTCCAGGGCCTGGCGGATGCCGGCCAGCACCACCTCGAAGGGAATGCCCCGGTCGGTGTGGGTCTGCGGGTCGAAGAAGGGCTCGGTGTGAATCACGTTCTGCGCCTTGCAGCGCTGCAGGTAGGCCCAGGTCAGGTCGTAGAAATCCTGCTCGGTGCGCAGCACGTCGGCGCCGGCGTAGTAGAGGTCGAGGAATTCCTGGAGGTTGTTGAAGGCATACGCCTTGCGCAGGGTTTCCACGTCGGCCCAGGGCAGCGCCACCTTGTTGCGCTCGGCCAGGGCGAACAGCAGTTCGGGCTCCAGGGAGCCTTCCAGGTGCAGGTGCAGCTCGGCCTTGGGCAGCGAATTCAGCCAGTCGTACATGGTGGTGTTCTCGTGATCAGGCGGGGTGGTCGGAAGTTTAACCGGCCGGACAGGAATCTGCCGGTCGGGCGTGTAGCGGCGCGCGGGATGCGCTTCTGGTCGTTTTTTGATCGTCTCCGCGCAGGCGGCGTCGCAGCTGGGCCGCAACGGATATTCCCAAGCTTATCCACAGCCTTTTCCCCGCTGGAGGTGGACAAGCTCAGGCCCATTTGCCGCCGCCGCTGCCCGTTCGAGGAAAACGGGAAAGCCGCCGCAAATCAGTTGTTTACCCTCGGGACGAGGGATGACCTGGCGATTGCGCAAAAAGCGAACAATTCTCGCTAAGCCGCGCCGCAGTGGCCTTGCAGCGAAAAGCCCACGAGTTATCCACAGTGGGCTCCACAGAAATTGTGGGTGGTAGGGGCGGATCAGCGGGTGGGGGTGTCGCCCGCGGGCAGCAGGCGGATTTCCACGCGACGGCCCAAGGCCTGGGCGGCGGCGGCCAGCGTGGCGAGGGTCATGCTGCCGTCGTTCTGGTCGAGCGCTCTGTCGAGGGCCGAGCGACTGGTGTGCATGCGTTCGGCGAGGGCTTTCTTGCTGAGGTGCTGTTCCTTCATCGCCTGTTCGATCTGCCAGGCGATCACGCGCTTGAGTGCGGCGGCGGATACCTCTTCGGCGAGGCCCTGCTCCGTGAGGAAATCGTCGAAATCGGAACCTAAGTGCTTGCTCATGCTGACCTCAGAGGCGTGCTTTGCGTTGCTTGGCGGTTTTCAGGTCGACCGATGGAGTCTTCTGGCTCTTCTTTATGAAACCGTGCAACAAGACCATCTCAGAGCCCACCAGCGTGAAGATCACGCGGGCGATGCCATCGGGCAAGGTACTTCTGACCTCCCAGAGGCCATTGTCCAGTTTGCGCACCACGGGCATGCCGATCGGCCACCCCAGTTGCACGGTCTTGATGTCCGTCCCGATCAGGCGTCTGGCTTCGCGTGTCATTTCGGTGAGCCAATCTCTGACGGGTTCGCTCCCCGCTTCCGTGCGGAAGAACCTGACGTTAAGTATCACCGGCAGATTTCCCATGTTGCATTCATCCCTGCAGCATGGCGACGGAGTGTACCTATTTTGGTGCTGGCGGCAATGGCATGAGTCGAAACCGGATCGGGCGGGAGCGATCTGCGGTTACAGCCGCTTTACCCCCAAGCGCCCCCGGCTGATGTCCCGCAGCAGGCGCTCCAGGTCGGCGATCCGGCCTTCCGGCAGGGCCAGCACCAGCTCTGCGCCTTCGGCATCGTAGACCTCGTTTTCCAGCAGGGCCTCGAACTCGCCCAGGCGGGCCTTCAGCAGTGGCAGTTCGGCGAAGCCGGGGTGGCAACTGATGCGGCTGCGCGCCACCAGCTCCACCCGCGCGCCGCCTTGCAGGCATTTGGCGGCGCTGCCGCCGTAGGCACGGGCGAGGCCGCCGGTGCCGAGCTGGATGCCGCCGTAATAGCGGATCACCAGCACCGCCACCTGGTCGCAGTCCTGGCCCTCGATGGCGGCGAGGATCGGCCGCCCGGCGGTGCCGCCGGGCTCGCCGTCGTCATTGAACCGGTACTGGTTGCCCAGCTTCCAGGCCCAGCAGTTGTGGGACGCGCCGGGTTCGGACAGGCGGGCGATGAAGGCCTGGGCCTCCTCGGCGCTGGCCACGGGCGCGGCGTGGGCGATGAAGCGGCTCTTCTTGATCTCCTCGCGGTATTCGGCGGGAGCGGACAGGGTGTAAGGCATCAGGCGGTCGCGGGCGGCGTCAGGCCGCAGCCCTTGAGAATGATCTGGATGAGGTTCTGCGTGGCCGCTTCGAAATCGTCCTTGGTCAGGCGCTTGCGGCCGGTGACGCGGCAGATCTGGGTGTTGAAGTCGGCGTAGTGCTGGGTGCTGCCCCAGAGCAGGAAAATCAGGTTCACCGGGTCCACCGGGTCCATCTTGCCGGCGGCGATCCAGGCTTCGAACACCGCTGCGCGGCCCTTGAACCAGGTGCGGTAGTCCTGATCGAAGTGGGCCTCCAGGCAACCGCCGCCGCTGATCACCTCCATGGCGAAGATCTTCGAGGCCAGCGGCTGGCGACGGGAGAACTCCATCTTGGCGCGGATATAGCGGGCCAGGGCTTCGGCCGGGTCGTCCTCGGCGGTGAGGGTGTTGAAGGTGCTGTCCCAGAGTTCCAGGTGATTGCTCAGCACCGCGATGTACAGCCCCAGCTTGTTGCTGAAGTAGTAGTGCAGGTTGGCCTTGGGCAACCCGGCGCGCACGGCGATGGTGTTCATGCTGGTGCCCTTGAAGCCGTGGCGGGCGAACTCCTCTTCGGCGGCGGCGAGTATCAGCTCTTCGTTTTTCTGTCGGATGCGGCCGGCGGGTTTTGCCGAAGGGGTCGGGCTGTGGGCGGGCACCAGTGAGGTCATGGGCTTCCTGATTCTTGTGGGGGTTGGCGACCTGCACTGATACCCCAGCTCGGCCTGTCCGACAAGCCGAAAACTGTTGCGCCGGTCAGGTTATCCGCCGTTTTGTCGGGACTGCACGGGTCGCCACGGTGGCACATTCTTCGCGAGTGAATTCCCTTCCATGTCCCAGGGTGGAACCGGTCGGGGGCGGAGCGACCGAAGTTGCTTCTGCAGGCCAGACCGTCGGGGACAGCTCCCACAGGTTGGTCCGCAGGGTGGCGTGGAGCGAAGCGATGCCCATCGTACGCCCGCTTCCATGACCCCGAAAATCGCAGGCGCGGTCCGGCCTGCGATTTCTTTTTCCGGGCATTGCGCGGTTTCCCCACAACAGGGGAATTGGGTGGGGAATCGCCGTTTCACCCACCTTCCTGACGGCGCAACTCGCTGAAACCAATGGTCTTTTCCCTATGGCACAGGCATTGCTCGCGCATCCGGGCAAGGTCCGGAAAGGGGAGGGATGCCAGGTGAATGCCCTACAGAAAGCGTCGAGCCTGCTGCTGCTGAGTGGCCTGCTGGCCGTCCAGGCCCAGGCCGAACAGGCGGCCGGGACCACCCAGCGGCTGGTGCGCGATGGCGTGGCCATCGAATTCGAGGCCCGCCCCCTGGGTAGCGACGGGGTGCTGACCGAAGGCCTGTTCGCCGATATCCGCCTGCGCCTCACCGACGCCACCACCGGCCAGCCGCTGGCCGGGCAGGTGCCGGGGGCCTGGCTCGACCAGGCGTTGTCCGACGGTGGGGCGGAGCAGTGCAAGGCGCGCATCGGCACCTACCTCAAGGGGGTGCTCAGCGCGCGGCCGCTGGTGGACCTGAACAGCTACTACCTGGTGGTGATGAACAAGGACTCCGCCCTCACCGTGATCGACCCGGTGACCTCGGTGGGCGGCATCACCAGCACCCTGACCCGCGTCGCCCTCAAGCGCCCGCCCATGGACTGGGCCGCCAGCGCCGACGACCGCCTGCTCTACGTCTCCATGCCCAGCGCCGGCGAGGTGGCGGTGGTGGACACCGGCGAATTCAAGGTGCTCGGCAACCTGCCCGCCGGGCCCGAGCCGGTGCGCGTGGCGCTGCAGCCCGACGGCCGCTACCTCTGGGTCGGCAACAACGCCCGGCGCGGCGAGGCCGGCGGCGTCACCGTGATCGACACCCAGACCCGCGAGACCGTGGCCACCCTCGCCACCGGCGGCGGCCACCACGAGATCGCCTTCAGCGCCGACTCGCGGCATGCCTTCGTCAGCAGCCGCGAGGCCGGTCGGGTGACGGTGGTGGATGTCGCCAGCCTGAAGAAGGTGAAGGACATCGAGACCGGGCCGAGCCCGCTGTCGCTGGCCGTGTCGCCGCTCTCTGGCGCCCTCTACGTCAGCGATGGCAAGGCGGGCAGCATCACCGTGATCGACGCCCGCAGTCTTGCGGTGCGCAAGGTGATCGAGGCCGGCCCGGGGCTGGGCCCGCTGCGCTTCACCCAGGACGGCCGCTTCGGCCTGGCGCTGAACAGCCTGCACGACCAGGCGCTGGTGCTGGATGCCGGCAGCGACGAAATCGTCCAGCGCGCCGAGGTCACCGCCGAGCCCTACCAACTGGTGTTCACCCGTGACTACGCCTACGTGCGCGGCCTGGCCTCGCCCAAGGTGAGCATGATCAACCTGGAGTCCCTGGGCCGGGGCAAGTCGCTCATCGTCCAGGCCTTCGAGGCCGGCCCGGCGGCGCCCAAGCTGGCCGGCGACCTGCCGCTGGCCGACGGCCTCGCCCAGGCCCGCGACGAAGGCGCGGTGTTCGTGGTCAACCCGGTGGACAACACCACCTATTTCTACATGGAAGGCATGAACGCCCCCATGACCGGCTACCTCAACCGTGGCCATACCTCCCGCGCCGCGCGGGTCGTCGACCGCAGCATGCGCGAGGTGGAGCCGGGCGTCTTCAGCAGCCGCATCAAGCTGCCGGCGCCGGGCACGTTCGACCTGGCGGTGATGCTCAACCAGCCGCAGATCGCCCATTGCTTCAGTGCCGAGGTACAGCCCAACAAGGCCCTGACCGCCCAGCGCGGCAAGCCGCGGGTGGAGTTCCTCATCGAACAGCCGCGGGTGACCGTCGGCGAAACCACCCAGGCCCGCTTCCGCATCGTCCAGGGTAGCGCCGGCGAACCCAGGGCCGGCATCGCCGACCTGCGCGTGCGCTACTTCCAGGCGCCGGCCTCGCGCCCCCGCGAGGTGGCAGCGGTGGATGTGGGTGGCGGCATCTACGAAGCGCCGCTGGCCCTGGACAAGGCCGGCGCCTACTACCTGCACGTGGGCTCCGCCTCCCTGGGCATGCCCTTCGGTTCGCAACCCTATGCCAGCCTGCGCGCCGTGCCGGCCCAGGCCGGCACCACCCCCTGAGGAGCACGCCATGGACCCTATCCGCACAGGCCTCTTCGCCGCGCTGTTCGCCCTCGCCACCGGACCGGCGCTGGCGGGCCACAGCCCGGAAGAGCACGCCGCGCACATGGCCGCGCAGGCCGCCCACGCCCAGCAGCAGGCCGCCGACGCCGAGGTGCGTTTCGCCGATGTGCCGCTGCTGGACCAGAACGGCCGCGAGCTGCGCCTGAAGGACGACCTGGTGGGCGACCGCATCGTCGTCATGGGCTTCGTCTACACCAGCTGCACCACGGTCTGCCCGGTGATCTCGGCGATCATGCAGAAGCTGCAGACGCAATTGGGCGAGCGTGCCGGCCGCGAGGTGCAGCTGATCTCCCTGAGCATCGACCCGTTGCGCGACACCCCCCAGCGCCTGCACGACTATGCCGGCCGCTTCGGCGCCGGCGATGGCTGGCGCTGGGTCACCGGCAGCAACGAGGCGGTGACCGACACCCTCAAGGGCCTCGGCACCTGGACCGCCGACTACCAGGAGCACCCGCCGCTGATCATGGTCGGCGACGGCCGCACCGGGCAGTGGACGCGCTTCTACGGCTTCACCGACCCGAGCGTGCTGCTGGCGCGGGTCGACGAACTCAGCGCCGCCCGCGCCCAGGGCGACCATGCGCGGCACGCCATGCACGCGGCCCACGACCACGCCGCCCTTGCCCGGGAGACCCAGCCATGAAGCGCCTGATTCCGCTCGCTTTGGCCCTGGGCCTGGCCGGCAGCGCCCTTGCCCACGAGGGCCACGAGGGCCACGAGACCCAGCAGGGCCATGACGCCGCACCGTCCACGGCCCCGGCGGCGCAGCCCCTGACCGGCACCCGCGATGCCCGGACCTACTTCACCGACACCTTGCTGCGGGACCAGAACGGCAACGAAGTGCGCTTCTACAGCGACGTGCTCCAGGGCCGGCTGGTGATGCTCAACGTGATCTTCACCCACTGCAACGACGCCTGCCCGCTGATCACCCGCAAGCTCAAGGCCGTGCGCGAAGCCATGGATGACGACCTGGCCAAGCAGGTCTACTTCATTTCCCTGTCCAGCGACGCCGAGCGCGACACGCCCGAGGTGCTCAAGGCCTTCGCCGCCAAGCACGGGGTGGACTCGCCCAACTGGATCTTCCTCACCGGCGACAAGGCCGACATGGATCGCGTGCTGGCCCGCCTCGGCCAGTTGGGGGAGAGCCCCGAAGCCCATTCCACCCTGCTGATCGCCGGCGACGTGCCGAACAAGCGCTGGAGCAAGATCCGCCCGGATGCGCCGGTGAACGCCATCGCCCAGCGCCTGCAACTGATGACCATGCCCGTGGTCGGGCGCTGAGGACCGCCGTCATGTGGCGAGCCCTGCTGGTAATGCTGGTGGCCCAGGCAAGCCTGGCCGGCGCGCTGGAGCTCAGCCCCGAGGAGGCAGCGGGGCGGCGCCTCTACCTGGAAGGCGTGGGCGCGGCCAACGGCGAGGTCAGTGCGCGGGTCGGCGCCGCCGACACCCTGGTGCCGGCCTCGCTGATGCCCTGTGCCAACTGCCACGGCGCCGACGGCCGGGGGCGCCCGGAAGGCGGCGTGCGCCCGCCGGACATCACCTGGCGGCGCCTGTCGCTGCCCTACGGCCAGGTGCAGGCCAACGGCCGCAGCCACGGCCCCTACGACGAAGGCGCCCTGGCGCGGGCGGTGAGCGAAGGCCGCGACCCCGCCGGCAATCGCCTGGACCCGGCCATGCCGCGTTTCGTCATGTCCCTGCGCGACATGGCCAACCTCACCGCCTACCTCAAGCGCCTGGAAGACGACCGCGACCCCGGCGTGGAAGACGCCGAACTGCGCCTTGGCACCCTGCTGCCCACCCACGGCCCGCTGGCCGGGCTGGGGCGCACGGTGGAGGCGGTGCTGCGCGGTACCCTGGATCAGTTCAACGCGGCCGGCGGCATCCATGGCCGGCGGCTGACGCTGGCAGTGCGCGACCCCGGCCTGGACCCGTCGAGCACCGAACAGGCGCTGCGCCAACTGCTCGACGAAGACCGCGTGTTCGCCCTGCTGGCACCCCTGGTGCCGGCGCGGGACAGCGAGCTGTCCACGCTGGTCGGCGACGCCGGCGTACCCCTGGTGGGCCCCCTGGCGCTGTTCGCCGAGGGCGGCGGCCACCCGCTGGTATTCAACGCCCTGCCGGGGCTGCGCGAACAGCTCTTCGCCCTGGCCAGCTACGCCAGCCGCGACCTGGGGCTGGAGCACCCCGAAGCCCTGGTTGCCTTTCCCGAGGACGCCCGCCAGCAGCGCCTGGCCGAAGCCCTGGCGCTGCGCCTGATGGACCACGGCTGGGCGCGGGTGCGTCTGCTGGACTACGACCCGGAGGACGACGACGACACCGTGCGCCATGCGCTGGGCAATGCCCAGGGGGTGTTTTTCCTCGGCCAGTCCGATGACTTCGCCCGTCTCGCCGGGCAACTCCAGGCGATGGACCTCTCGCCCTACCTGTTCGCCGCCTCGGCCCAGGTGGCCAGCAGCGCCCTGCGCATTCCGCCGCGCTTCTCCGGGCGGCTGTTCCTCGCCTACCCCTTCATGCCCGCCGACTGGACCGCGGAGGGTGTGGCGGCGCTGCAGGCGATACGTGAGCGTCAGGGGCTGGACGGCCAGCACGCGGTGCTGCAGGTGGGCGCCTACTGCGCCGCCGTGCTGCTCGGCGAAGGGCTCAAGCGCGCCGGGCGCGAGGCCAGCCGCGCCAAGCTGGTGGACGCCCTGGAGGGCCTGCACGGCTTCCAGACCGGGCTGACCCCGGCATTGAGTTTCGGCCCCGGACAGCGGGTAGGCCTGGCGGGGGCGCACATCGTCACCGTGGACCTGGAGGGGGGGAGCTTTCGCCCGCTGGGTCGCTTCGTAAACGTCGACACGAGGTTCTAGGCATGAACGGCAATCCCTGGCTCGGCCTGGTCATCGGCCTGATGACGCCCCTGGTGCTGGCCGGCGAAACCGGCATCGCCGCGCGGGTCAACGGCACCGACATCAGCAACTTCCGCCTGGAGCGGCATTTCACCGATTACCTGAAGATCCAGGGCCGCCAGGTGGGCGCCATCCGCAGCCCGGTGGCCTACAAGCGGCTCAAGCGCGAAGCCCTGCAACAACTGATCGACAAGGAACTACTGTGGCAGGAAGCCGGCCGCCTCGGGGTGTCCGTGAGCGACGACGAGATCGACGCCAGCCTGGCCGAGATGCGGGCCGCCTTCGCCGACACCCAGGGCTTCGCCCGCGCCCTGCGGGAGGCGGGGTTCGACGAGGCCGGCTACCGCGACTACCTGCGCCACGAACTGGTCGCCAGCCGGGTGCTCGACCAGCTGGCCGAGGTACAACCCACCGGCGACGACGAGGTCCGCGCCGCCTACGCAAGCCTCAAGGCGCAGCTCGACCCGGCCCTGGACGAAGCGCGCGGGATGGCCCTGGTGCGCCAGTACCTCAGCGGCCAGCGCCTCGCCCAGGGCCGCGAAGCGGCGCTGGAAAAACTGCGTGAGAAGGGCCGGGTGGAAGTGCTCGTCGCTTTATAGGACAAGAGTCGAAAAAAGCGCTGAAGGCTTGAGGCTGGGCGAAAACGCGGGGTGTGGGAGCGAATTCATTCGCGAAGGGCTTAACGAAAAAGCCTGGCGTGGCACCCGTAGCGGGGCTCCGCACTTCAGCCTTCAGCCGGCCATCCCCCACTTCTGGGGATCGCCACTGGCCAATCTCGGCCAATCCCCCGCTTTTGGGGAAACCCCCGGTGGCGGGGAAATCACCCTCATTTGAAATCATGGACTTAGAGGCCCCTCCAGCGCGGTGAGGGGCTGGCACGATGCATGCGTATCTCCAGGCAAGGGCGGATCGGCATGGCCGGATCGCCAGGGCACCTGGAGGCACGAACCATGGACAGCCAACTCCTCGCGCAGCCTGTACCGGAGCGCTTCGATACCGAACTGATGCGCGCTGCGCGCACACGTTCGGCCGAGCTGGGACATCGCCTGGTGGATGCCCTGGACGAGCTGGCCGACCTGGCCCCCGAGGCCTTTGCCCGGCGCCTGGGCAAGACCCTGCACTACCCGGTATTGGCCTTCGACGCCCTGGGACGGGGTACCCCGCTGTTCGAACGGATTCCCCTGGCCCTGGCCCTCAAGCGCGAGTTCGTCTTGCTGGAGCTGGACGGCGAAACCCTCGGCGTGTTCGCCGACCCCTTCGACGAAGCGCGCCTGGCCTGGATAGAAGAGCAGCGCCAGGGTGCGCCGCTGTACCTGGTGCATCCCCGCGAGCTGGCGGCCTTCCTCGAACGCCATGAAGAAAGCTTCCAGGCCGTCGACTCCCTGCAGGCAGAGGCCGGCTCGGTGCCGGAACGCGAGGCGCTGGAAACCCTGTCCCTGGCCCGCATCAGCGAAGACGCCAGCGTGGTGGTGAAGCTGGTCAACTCCACCCTCTACGACGCCCTCAAGCTGCACGCCAGCGACATCCACCTGGGCATGACCGGCAATGGCCTCTCCATCAAGTACCGCATCGACGGCGTGCTAGGCGGCGGCAGCAAGGTGCCGGGGGTGGAGCTGGCCGAGCAGGTGATCTCGCGGGTGAAGGTGATGGCCGAACTGGACATCGGCGAGAAGCGCGTGCCCCAGGACGGTCGCTTCAAGGTCGGCATCCAGGGCCGCCAGATCGATTTCCGCGTGTCCATCATGCCGAGCATCTTCGGCGAGGACGCGGTGTTGCGGGTGCTGGACAAGCAGGACCTGGCCGACCAGGTGCACGGCGTGCGCCTGGAGGCCCTGGGTTTCGAGGAAGGCACCCTGCGCAGCCTGCGCCGGCTGGCGTCCGAGCCCTATGGCATGGTGCTGGTCACCGGCCCCACCGGCAGCGGCAAGACCACCACGCTGTACGCGATGATCACCGAGATCAACCACGGCGTGGACAAGATCATCACCATCGAGGACCCGGTGGAGTACCAGCTTCCCGGCGTGCTGCAGATCCCGGTGAACGAGAAGAAGGGCCTGACCTTCGCCCGTGGCTTGCGCTCCATCCTGCGCCACGACCCGGACAAGATCATGGTCGGCGAGATCCGCGACCCCGACACCGCGCAGATCGCCGTGCAGTCGGCGCTCACCGGCCACCTGGTGTTCACCACCATCCACGCCAACAACGTGTTCGACGTGATCGGCCGTTTCGCCCAGATGGAAGTGGACCCCTACAGCTTCGTCTCGGCGCTCAACGCCGTGCTGGCCCAGCGCCTGATCCGCCTGGCCTGCCCGAGCTGCGCGGAGGTCGCCACGCCCTCGGAGGACGAGCTGCTGCTCTCCGGCATCGACCCCGCCAGTGCCGCGCAGTACCGCTTCGTCAGCTGTCCGGGCTGCGGCCGCTGCCGGGGCACCGGTTATCGCGGGCGCACCGCCATCGCCGAACTGCTGCGCCTGGACGACGACCTCCGTCAACTGATCATCGAGCGCCAGCCCCTCAGCCGCATCAAGGAGCTGGCGGTCAAGCGCGGCCTGCGCCTGCTGCGCACCTCGGCCCTGGACCTGGTCCGTGAAGGCCGCACCACGCTGGAGGAGATCAACCGTGTCACCTTTGTCGGCTGAGACCTACACCGCCGTGCTCGGCCCGCGCAGCGTGGGCCTGTATCGCGGCCGCGACCCGCGCGGACCGGGTAGCGCCGCGTTCGAGCCGCTCGGCGACCTCGCCTGGTCGCCGGCCCTGGCGGCGCTGGAAGGCCTGCTGGCGCGGCGCGAACCGGGGCGGGCGCGCCTGCGGGTGCTGCTTGGCAGCCACTATGCGCGCTTTTGCCTGGTGCCCTGGAGTGACGCCATCGACAGCCCGGCGGAGTTGCAGGGCTACGCGCGCCTCTGCTTCGAAGACCTCTATGGCGCCTTCGACCAAGGCTGGAGCCTGCGCCTGTCGCCGGAAGCCGCCGGCCGCCCGCGTCTGGCCGCCGCCCTGCCGGAGGAACTGCTGGACCGGCTGCGCGCCCTGGCCCGCTCCGCCGGCCTGCGCCTGGCCTCGGTGCAGCCTTACCTGATGGCCGCCTTCAACCGCTACCGCGCCAGCCTGGCGGACGACTTCCTGTTGCTGGTGGCCGAGCCCGGCCGGGGCAGCCTGCTGCTGGCCCGTGACGGCCGCTGGGCGTCGGTGCGTTCGCTGGCGCTGGACGACAGCGACGCCGCGTTGAACGACCTGGTCGCCCGCGAAGGCGCGCTCCAGGGGCTGGAGCAGGACACCCCGCCCGCGCTCTTCCTGCACGCCCCGGGTCGGGCCGGCCAGATCACCTCCGATGTCGCCCGCCTGGACGACGCGGAGCCGGGCGATCCCCTCCAAGCCATGGCGATGACGGTGAACTGACATGCGCCCGATCGAACTCGACTTCCAGCACAGTCCCCTGTCCAGCCTGCCCGGCTGGCTCCTTCTGGGCGGCGGGATGCTGATGGCCGGTGTGATGCTCCTGGCCCACCTGGACCTGGCCGGCGAAAGCGCGGCCCGCAGCGCCGAGCTGCAGCGGGTCGAGCAGCAGTTGCACAAGCGCGGCCTGCGCCAGGCACCGCTGTCGGCCGGCGAGGAAAAGGCCCGTGCCGCCAGCCTGGCGGAGATGCGCCGCATCACCGCGCAGATGAACCTGCCCTGGGACGGCCTGTTCGCCATGCTCGAAGCCCAGTCGCGCAAGGACATCGCGCTGCTGTCCCTGGCGCCGGACGCGCGCAAGGGCCAACTGCGCATTGCCGCCGAGGCCCGCGACCTGCCGGCGATGCTGGCGTTCCACCGCGAACTGGAGGAAAGCCCCGCCCTGAGCGATGTCTCGCTGCTCAACCATGAGATAGTCACCGAACAGGCCGAGCGGCCCATCCGCTTCAACCTGCTGGCGACCTGGGACGTGAAGGATGCGCGTCCCTAGGCTGATCCTCATCGAACAGGCCCGCCGCCTCGGCTGGCCGGGGCTGGCCGGTGCCGCGCTGCTGGTCCTGGCCCTGGGCCATGCCCTGCTCGGGCTGCTGCCGGCGCGCCAGGCCCTGGCGGCCATGGAGGCCCGGCTGGTGGAGGACCGCGCGCAACTGGCCGCCGCCAGCGCCGCCGCGCCCGGCCAACCGCTGCCGGGCCAGGCGCCCTCGGCGCAACTGGATGACTTTCGCCGCAACCTGCCGGCGCAGCTCGACGCCACCGGCGCCATCGACCGCATCTACGCCCTGGCCCAGGAGGAGGGCATTTCACTGGCCCGTGGCGAATACGCCCTCGGGCTCGACCCCAAGACCCGCCTGGCGCGCTACCAGGTACTGCTGCCGGTGCGCGGCAGCTACCCGCAACTGCGCCGTTTCCTCCATGGCCTGCAGGCGCAACTGCCGGCCCTGGCCCTGGAAGAGGTGGACCTGCAACGCAAGCAGATCGCCGACTCGGAACTCGAGGGGCGCATCCGCATGACCCTGTACTTGGCGAGGTGACCATGGCACGCCGTCTGTTCTGGTTGGCATTCCTCGGTTCGGCCGCTGTCCTGGCGGTGGTCCCCGAATTCTTCGGCGAACGGGCCGAACCCCAGGCCATGCCGCGCAGCCCGCGCCCGCCGGTAGCGGTGACGCAGGCCGAGACGGCCCGGCCTGCGCCGGTGGCACAGGCCCCGGCCGTGGTCCCGGCCGCCGACCTGTTCGCCGCGCAGAGCTGGTACGTGGCTCCACCGCCGCCGCCGGCGATGGCCGCCTCGGCGCCGCCACCCCCCCCCAGGCCCACGGCGCCGCCGCTGCCCTTCAAGTTCATCGGCAAGCTGGACGACCGCCAGGCGCTGCAGGTGTTCCTGCTGCGCGGCGAGCAGGTGCTGGTGGTGCGCGAAGGCGACCTGATCGACAAGACCTACAAGGTGCGGCGCATCGACGCCGAGCGCATGACCCTGGTCTACCTGCCGCTGGACATCGCCCAGACCCTGGTCGTGGGGAGGGCGCCATGAACCGCCTGACCTGCGCTATCGCCCTGCTGCTGTTGGCCGGCTGTGCCACCAACTTGGCCCAGCGCGAAGGGCTGGACCTGATCGACGCCGGCCAGTTCGAAGAAGGCCTGGCCAAGCTGGAACAGGCCGCCCGCGAATCACCCCGCGATGTCGGCGCGCAGATGGCCCTGACCACCCAGCGCGAGCGGGCGGTGCGGGCCCTGCTGAGCAACGGCGACCTGGCGCGCAGCCAGCGCGATTTCGGCACCGCGCGGCTGAGCTACGAGCGCGTGCTGCGCATCGAGCAGCACAACCAGCGGGCGCTGAACGGACTGCGCCTGATCGAGCAGCAGCGCAACATTGCCGACATGCTGCGCCAGGGCCAGACCGACCTGCGCCGGGGCGACGTAGTGGGGGCCTCGCGCCAGGTGCGCGGCATCTTCGCCCTCGACCCCGAACACGAGGGCGCGCGCGAACTGCAGCGCAGCATCGAGGTCGTCCAGGCGCGTTCCGCCGTGCCCTATCCGCAGCTCAAGTCGCGCCTGGACCGGCCGGTGACCCTGGAATTCCGCGACGCCAACCTCAAGGTGATCTTCGAGGTGCTGGCGCAGACCTCGGGGCTGAACTTCATCTTCGACAAGGATGTGCGCCCGGACCTCAAGGCCACCATCTTCGTCCGCGACGTGCCCATCGAGGACGCGGTGGAGTTGCTGCTGCAACAGAACCAGTTGCACCAGCGGGTGGTGAACGACAACACCATCGTCATCTACCCCGACTCGCCGCAGAAGCTGAAGGATTACCAGGACCTGGTGATGCGCACCTTCTACCTCACCAACACCGACGCGGCGACGGCGATGAACCTGGTCAAGACCCTGCTCAAGACCCGCGACGTGTTCATCGACGAACGCCTCAACACCCTGACCATGCGCGACACCCCGGACGCGGTGCGCATGGCCGAAAAGCTGTTCCAGGCCCAGGACCAGTCCAACCCCGAAGTGGTGCTGGAAGTGGAAGTGATGGAGGTGGCGCGCCAGCGCATCCTCGACCTCGGCCTGCAGTGGCCCAACACCTTCGGCGTGATCAACGACGACGGCTCGCCGGTGACCATCCTCGACCAGCTCAAAGGCATCGGCTCCGACCGCATCACCATCTCGCCGTCGCCGCAATTGAAGATCAACGCCCAGGACAACGACGTGAACACCCTGGCCAGCCCGGTGATCCGCGTCAGCAACCGCGAACAGGCGCGCATCCACATCGGCCAGCGGGTGCCCATCGTCAGCGCCACCTCGGTGCCCTCCACCCAGGGCCCGGTGATCACCGAGAGCATCACCTACCTCGACGTCGGCCTGAAGCTGGAGGTGCAGCCCACGGTGCACCTGAACAACGAGGTGGCGATCAAGATCGCCCTGGAAGTCAGCAACGCCACGCCATTGACCCCGACCCAGCAGGGCACCATCCCGGTCCAGGTGGACACCCGCAACGCCCAGACCACCCTGCGCCTGCGCGATGGCGAAACCCAGGTGCTGGCCGGGCTGGTGCGCAACGACCAGGCCAACTCCGGCAACAAGATTCCCGGCCTCGGCGACATCCCCGGCCTGGGCCGGCTGTTCGGCAGCAACAAGGACACGGTCGGCAAGTCCGAGCTGGTGCTCTCCATCACCCCGCGCATCGTGCGCAACCTGCCGTACCAGAGCCCCTACGACATGGAGTTCCCCTCCGGCACCGAGAGCAGCATGCGCGTGCCGCCGGTGCGCGGTCCGGTGGAAGCCCTGGGCGTGGAGCTGCCCGAAGCCCCGGCGGTGGTGGTCAGCCCCGCGTCCATCGGCGGGAGGCCCTGAACCATGCAGCGCCAGGCCGCCTTCTCGCTGATCGAGCTGGTGATCGCCATGGCCATCCTCGGCCTGCTCGCGAGCATCGCCGCGCCGCTGGCCGAAACGGTGATCCGCCGCGGCAAGGAGCAGGAGCTCAAGGTGGCGCTCTACGCGATTCGCGACGCCATCGACACCTACAAGCTGGCGGCCGATGCCGGGCACATCGAGAAGTCCGTGGCCAGCTCCGGCTACCCGCCGTCGCTGCAGGTGCTGGTGGACGGCGTGCGCGACCTGCGCAGTGTCAAGGGCGAGCGCCTCTACTTCCTGCGCCGCATCCCCCGCGACCCCTTCGCCGACGCTCGCCTGGAGCCGGCCGAGCAGTGGGGGCTGCGGTCCTATTCGAGCCCGGCGGATGACCCGCGCCCCGGCGCGGATGTGTTCGACGTGTATTCCCTGGCCGACGGCAACGGCCTCAACGGCACGCCGTACCGGGAGTGGTGACCATGACCAGGGCCAAGGGTTTTACCCTCATCGAACTGCTGGTGGTCATGGCCATCATCGCCACCCTGATGACCATCGCCGTGCCGCGCTATTTCTCCAGCCTGGACAACGCCAAGGAGACCACCCTGCGCCAGAGCCTGGCAGTGATGCGCGAGGCGCTGGACCAGTTCTACGGCGACACCGGGCGCTATCCTGATTCCATCGAGGAACTGGTTGCCCAACGCTACCTGCGCGCCCTGCCGCAGGACCCCATCACCGAACGCAGCGACCTGTGGGTGGTGCTGCCGCCGCCGGAAGGCGCACCGGGCAGCGTCTACGACATCAAGAGCGGCGCCCCCGGGCGGGCGCGGGATGGGAGCCTCTATGCGGACTGGTGAGCGGGGCTTCACCTACCTCGGCGTGCTCTTTCTCGTCCTGCTGATGGGGCTGAGCCTGGCCGGCGCCGGACAGCTCTGGTCCAGCGCCAGCCAGCGTGCCCGCGAACGCGACCTGCTGTGGGTCGGCAGCCAGTACGCCCAGGCCCTGCGCAGCTATTACCGGGCCTCGCCGGGGGTGGCGCAGTACCCCGCCAGCCTGGACGAACTGCTGGAAGACAACCGCTTTCCCCAGGCCGTGCGGCACCTGCGCCGGCTCTACCCGGACCCGCTCACCGGCAGCACCGACTGGGGCCTGATCCGCTCTTTCGACGGGCGCATCGCCGGGGTCTACAGCCCGTCCCGGCAGCGCCCCATGAAGCAGGCGCACTTCCCCGCGCAGTGGGTGGAATTCGAAGGCATGGGCAGCTACGCCGACTGGCGCTTCGTCGCCGAGAAGGCCTTCATGGAAGGCACACCGGCGAGGGCCACGCCATGAGCCGCGCACCACTGCTGGCGATGCTCGCGCTGTGCTGCGCGCTGGGCACGGCGCGCGCCGACGACAACGAAATCATGGGGTTCATCGTCGACTACACGATTTCCCACATCGGCCATGACTTCTACCGCTACTTCAGCGAGCGCCTGCGCGACACCAGCAAGCTGGACTTCAACCTGGTGGTGCGCGAACGCCCCGACGCCCGCTGGGGCAGCCTGGTCTGGGTGGAGTACGAACAGCGCGTGCTCTACCGCCAGTTTCTCCCGCCGAACACCGCCGAACTCAAACCCGTCGCCTACGCCGCGGCGGACCTGGTGCTGGAGGCCATCGCCCAGCAGAAGCTGCAGCGCCTCCTGCAAGACACCCACGATCTGGAGAGGGACGAGCTATGAACAAGAACAGACTTTCCCTGTGGCTGCTCGGGGTCGGCCTGGCCGGTTCGGTGCAAGCCACCGAGCTGGTTTACACGCCGGTCAATCCCTCCTTCGGCGGCAACCCGTTGAACGGCACCTGGCTGCTGAACAACGCCCAGGCGCAGAACGACCACGACGACCCGGACGCGCGCACCTCGACCAGCACCCGGCAATCCGCCCTGCAACGCTTCACCAGCACCCTGGAGTCGCGCCTGCTGTCGCAACTGCTGACCAATATCGAAGAAGGCAACACCGGCAGCCTGACCACCGAGTCGTTCATCATCAACATGATCGACGACGGCGGGCAGCTGACCATCATGATCACCGACAGGGCGACCGGCGAGGTTTCGGAAATCGTCGTCAACGGACTGTTGCCCTGATCCGGGCACTGACAGGAACCACGACCATGAACAGAGCGCTGATGCTGGTCCTGCTTCTCGCCACCCTGCAAGGCTGCGGTCTGCGCCAGCCGATGCCCGCGGACACCGAGGGCCAGACCCCGACCCTGACCCCGCGTGCCTCGACCTACTACGACCTGCTCAACCTGCCGCGACCCAAGGGGCGCCTGGTGGCGGCGGTGTACGGCTTCCGCGACCAGACCGGCCAGTACAAGCCGACCCCGGCCAGTTCCTTCTCCACCAGCGTCACCCAGGGGGCCGCCAGCATGCTGGTGGACGCGCTGCAGGCCAGCGGCTGGTTCATGGTGCTGGAACGCGAGGGCCTGCAGAACGTGCTGACCGAGCGCAAGATCATCCGCGCCTCGCAGAACAAGCCCAACACCCCGGCGAACATCCAGAGCCAACTGCCGCCGCTGCAGGCCGCCAACCTGCTGCTGGAGGGCGGCATCATCGCCTACGACACCAACGTCCGTAGCGGTGGCGAAGGCGCCCGCTACCTGGGCATCGGCGCCTCCCACGAGTACCGCGTCGACCAGGTCTCGGTGAACCTGCGCGCGGTGGACGTGCGCAGCGGCATGGTGCTGGCCAACGTGATGACTTCCAAGACCATCTACTCGGTGGGGCAGAGCGCCAGCGTGTTCAAGTTCATCGAGTTCAAGGAACTGCTGGAAGCCGAGGCCGGCTACACCACCAACGAACCGGCGCAGCTCTGCGTGCTGTCGGCCATCGAGTCGGCGGTGGCACACCTGATCGCCCAGGGCGTGGAACGCCACCTGTGGCAAGCCGCCGGCGACCAGTCGGTGGAACAGACCTCGCTGAAGAAATACCTGGGCGCGCAGGTTTCCCTCCAGTAGGGCGGGATGGCCTGCCGCCTGGCGAATCAATGCGCTCTGTCTGCGTTACGTGTTGCTAGCAGCTCTGGCGCCTGGCTGATTTCCGAGTTCCGCTGAGGTTTCTGGTTTCGTCCCCCTGACTCGCTGCGCTCGCCCTTCGGGCCAGCCTTCGGCTGTTACTTCGCTGCGCTCCGTTTTGCAACGATTCCGCTCGGCCACCTGAAGGGGCGGAGTCGCTGCCCCACCTTTCTCTGCTCGGTGTCAGGCCGCTGGTGGCTTCAGGACTGTTTGCACCTTGTCGGCGCGAGTCACCCCTCGCCCGCTTACGGGAGAGGGGCGGGGGAGAGGGCTGTGTCAGGCTGGCGCAGAGGCCTGAACGAACCGCGCTGGAGCCCTCCGTCTGAAACCACAACAGCTAACGCGAACATATCCAATCAATGCGCCCCTACGGAGTACTGATCGAGTGCGTAGGGTGGACCACGCTTCACCGGTCCACCCATCGAGGTCGGTTGGAGGGAAAGGCGCCATGCTCCCTACAGGGTTGTCTCGGCCGTCACCGGCTCCTGCTCCACGCCATCGACCCACCAGCGCAGCCGGGCTTCCACCTTCGAGGAGGCGGGCAGGTTCAGGCGATCGAGTACCGGGCAGGCGCGGTCGGCCACGCCGCGCTGGCGCGACTGGCTGCGTCCGGCGGGGCCCTGGGCGCTGACCAGGAGTTCGTAGCGGATGGCCGGGGAGGGGGCGTCGAAGCACAGGCGCAGCTCGGCCTGGCCGGGGGCCTGGGGGTGGAGGTGGAGGCTGGCGCTGGCCAGCAGGGCGGCGAGGAGCATGGGAAAAGGCCGCCGCCCACGAGGGGCGGCGGTGGCGCGGGCTTACTGCTGCACCACGATGGCGGTATTGCCGGTGCCGGTCTGGTCGACCGTGGCGGTCATGTTGAAGCTGCTCTGGCTGACCGAGGCCTGGTTGCTCCAACCGATCTGGTTGATGACGGAGAGGTTGTTGAGGTCGGCCTGGGTGACGCTGGCCAGGTTGTCGCCGCCGGCGCTCTGGTAGGTCTCGCTCACGTTGCCGCTGCCGGACTGGTCGATCTCGACGCTGTTGCCGATGCCCTCGCTGGTGCCCAGGGCCAGGTTGCCGCCGTCACGCTGGGCGACCATCAGGTTGTTGTCGTCGCCGGCCTGGTCGAAGTACAGCTCGTTGAAGTTGCCTTCCTGGGTGAAGTTGGCGGTGTTGCCGTTGCCGTTCTGGTTCAGTTCCACGGTCTGGTCGGTACCGAACTGGCCGCCTTCCTGGGCGCCCTGCCAGTTGCTGGCGTAGACGTTGTTGTCGTTGCCGGTCTGGTTGACGGTCAGGCTCAGGCTCTCGCCTTCCTGGTAGGTCAGGCTGAGGTTGCCATTGCCGGTCTGGGTGACGGTGCTGGTGGCGTCGGTGGCGCCGAACTGGTCGGCCCAGGCGGCGTTGGCGTCGCCATTCTGGGTCATGGTGGCGAGGTTGCCCGAGCCGAAGCTCTGGTCGACCACCAGTTCGTTGAGCGCACCGCCGCCCTGGTCGACGTCGGCCCGGCTGCCTTCCTGCTCGGTCTGCCAGACCTCGACGTAACCGCTTTCGCCGGTCTGGAACACGTCCACCTGGTTGCCGATGCCCTGGCTCTGGTCGACGTAGGTCGCGTTGCCTTCGCCGGACTGCTGGATGTCGATGTTGCTGCCGGTCTGGTCCACCTGCCAGGTCCCGGCCTGGTTGCCGATGCCGCTCTGGTCGATGGTGGTGACGTTGCCCTCGCCGAACAGTTGCTCGGCGGAGGCAATGTTGTCCGAATCGGCCTGGTTGATCTCCACGCTGCTGGCGACCTGGCTGTCCTGGAGGCTGAAGGCATCGTTGTAGCTGCCGTCCTGGTTGACGGTGGCGGCGCTGTTCTCGCCGAACCACTGTTCGCTGTAGGCGTTGTTCCACTCGCCGTTCTGCTGGTGGTTGACCTGGCTCTCCATCTCGGTGTTCTGCACGCCGGCGGAGGCGTTGTACTCGCCAACCTGGGTCTGGGTGACGGTGCCGGTGCCGTTCGCCTGGTCGGCGTAGGCGTTGTTGCCTTCGCCGGTCTGGGTCTGGGTGGCGCCGCTGAAGGCGGCGGCGGCCTGCTGGACTTCGGCGACGTTTTCCAGGCCGCTCTGGGTCTGGGTCGAGCTGCTGTCGTTGGCGAGCGCCTGGACGCTGAGCAGGGTCAGGACTGCGGCCGCAAGTGGTTTGTACTGGAACATGGTATTGCCTCCTGGGGATGCTTCCCCGCGAGTCGTTCGGGGTTTTGTTGGTGCCTTCAGTGCTGGATCACCTGCACGCTCAGGCCGTTTCCATACTGGGTAACGCTGCTGTTCAGTCCCTCCCCGGACTGCACGATGGATGCGCTGTTGTAGGCGCCAACCTGGTCGATGGTTGCCCGGTTGTAGGCGCCGCTCTGGGAGATGTAGGCCTGGTTGCCGACCCCCTGTTGGGAGATGGACGCCAGGTTCTGTATGCCTTCCTGGAGGATGTAGGCCTCCTGGTCACTGCCGTTCTGCACGATCTGGCCGAGCAGCGACTGGCCGTTCTGGCTCAGCAGCGCGACGTTCGCCTCGCCCAGTTGGCGCACCAGGGCCTGCTGGTCCAGGGGGGCGCCTTGTGGGCCGGCGAGGTCGGCGTTGCCGCCGGCCAGGTCGAAGTTGTCCATCAGGTCCGCCGCCGGCAGCGCCGCGCTGCCCAGCCCGAGGGCGAGCAGAGTGGCGATGCACGGCAGGCGGAGGTTGCCCATGGCCGGCTCCTAGCGCGGTCCGATGGGCACGGTGCGCACCGTGCCGTGGGACGAGGTGATGGTGGCCGTCGGGTTGGCGCTCGGGGTCACGTTGGTGGTGGTGACCGAGAGCCGCCAGCGTCCGCTCGCCGGGACCGTCACGTTGCCCAGGTCCAGCAGACCGGTGGTGGTGGTCACCTGCACCCGCAGGCTGTTGCCGGTGGTGATCGAGCTTTGGCCGTCCAGGCTCCAGGTCACCCGGTTGTTCGAGCGCAGGGTGAACTCGGCGGTGGTCACCGTGAGGTTCTCGGCGCCGGCCGGCGGCGGCGACACCTGCACGCTCACCGTCACCGGGGCGGAGAGGGCGCCGAAGGCGTCCTGTACCTGGTAGGTGAAGCTGGCGGTGAAGGCGCTGGTGACCGTGGCCGGTGGCGTGTAGGTGATGCTGGTGCCGTCGGTGCTGGCGCTACCCTGGCCGGCGGCCGGCTGGGTGAGGTTGGCCACGGAGAGCGGTACGTTGCCTTCCGGATCGCTGTCGTTGGCCAGCACGTCCAGGGTCAGCGGCACGCCCAGGGTGCTGCCGGTATCGGCGACACCCACCGGCGGCTGGTTGGGGCTGACGCTGACGGTGACCGTGGCCGGCAGGGAGGCTTCGCCACGCACGTCCATCGCGCGGTAGGTGAAGGTCGCGGTCAGCGGGCTGTTGACCACCGGCGGCGGGGTGTAGACCACGGCGGTGCTGCCGTTCAGGGCCACGCTGCCGAGGCCGGCACCCGGCTGGGTGAGGTCGGTGATGGTCAGCGGCAGGTCGCCGTCGGCATCACTGTCGTTGGCCAGCACGCTGATGCTCACCGGTACGCCGAAGCTGGTGCTGGCGGCATCGGCCACCGCCACCGGCGGCTGGTTGGGCGTTTCCTCCGGCGCGCTGCCGACCACCACCACGGGCTCGGTGTCGGCGCCGCCCGCGGCGGATTTCACCGTGACCACTGCCGGCGGCTGCGCCAGGTCGGTCACCCGCAGGCTCTGCAGGACGCCGGCCTTGGTCAGGCGGCCGAAGCCCTGGGCGGCGAGGTCGGGTACCTGCACTTCGTCACTGGAGCTGGCTTCGATGGTCAGCGAGTGGTCGGCCCAGGAGTAGCGGGCGCTGCTGATCTTCACCACGTCGGTGACATCGCCGGAGACCGAGGTCGGCTTGGTGACGCCGTTCGGGTCGGTGGCTGTGACCACGACAAAGGGCGGCAGCACGGCCGGCGCCGGGTTGTGGGCGAAGAAGTAGCCGGTGCCGTCGTTGACCATGTCCTGCAGGCAGGCCGGCTTGGCGCCGCCTTCCACCAGTTCCAGGGTCTCCCGGTAGCAGAACTCGGCGTTCGCCGGGCCGTTGGCGAAGACCTCCAGGCGCGTGCCCTGGCTGGTGCGCCGGTAGCTGGCCCGTTCGATCTCCACCGGGGTCGCGGAGCGGGAGTCGAAGATCTTGCCGGACAGCGAGAACAGGTCGGTGCGGATGGTCCCGGCCGGGCCGGAAATTTCCACGTAGTTGGTCGCCAGGGGGCTGCCGGTGACCGCTTCGGGGACGTTCGGGTCGCCCACGAAACGCTCCACCTCGCCAGTGTCGGGGTTGGTTTCCTGCAGCGGGCCGCCGGCCCGGATGAGGAAGGGGCCGACGTCGCCGTTGAGGGCCCCGGTGAACACCCCCGGCGCGCCGATGCCGATGTCGCGGGTCATGTTGATGGCGCGGCGGCCACCGCGGTCGGCGGCCTGGGCCGGCGTCACGGTGAAGGTCTCCACGCCGTAGGGGTGGGTGACGGTGTAGGTGCCGGCCACCGGGATGTTGGCGCGGATACGGATGCGCGCGAAGCTCTGCTGGTCGCCGAGGCGGGGCACTTCCTGGGCGAAGGCGGCCTCGATGGCGGCGGTGTAGACCTCCAGCTCGTAGCCGTTGGCCGTCGCCGGAATGTTGGCTTCGGCGAGGAACCAGAACAGCTCGCTGGGCCAGTTGTTGGGGAAGACCATGGGCTGGGTGTCGTCGTACAGGCCCGGCTCCGGCAGCAGCGTGCACATGTAGCCGCCGGCCCGGGAGCTGACGGCCCTGGACTGGCACAGCTCCAGGGACAGGTCGTCGTTGTCCTGGTACCACTGCGGGAAATGCCCGGTGGCGGCGGTGTAGGGGCCGGAATGGACGTCCTTGAGTTCGGCCTGGGCCAGTTCGAAACCTCCGACTGTAAGACCCAGAGTGGTGAGGAACAGGCGGGACCACGTGTTCATGTTGCCTCCTGGCGCGGGAGCGCTCGGCTCTGGGGTCGCTTAGGGAAGGATGACCACTTCTTCGGTGTCGCTGCCGCCGCTGGCCGAGGTGACGGTGACCTTGGCCGGCGGGATGGGCGACAGGTTGGTGACCAGGGTCCTGGTGGCGCCATCGCCGCCGAGGGTGCCAATGGCGGCGCCGTTGCCGGCGGTCGCGGTGAGGCTGGGCGGCGAGGTTTCGTCGCTGCTGCTGGCCACCAGGGTCAACTGCCCGGATGCGAGGCTGTACTCGGCGCGCTGGATGCGCACCACGTCCACCAGCGGCGACGTCAGGCTGGTCGGCGTGCTTTCCGGGATGGCCACCCGGTTGTCGGCGGTGAGCTCGATGCTGGCCGGCGTGGTCGGGCTGGCGGCGGACTGGCCGTACCAGTTGCCGGTGGCGTTGGCTTCGCTCATGGCCACCGTGGCCCCGGCGCTGTCCTCGTAGGTGGCGGTGCCGGGGGGCGGTGGCGCCATGACGAAGACGTCCTGCTGGCTGCTGAGCCCGGCTTCGCCGGCGCTGCGCGAGTAGGTGGCGCGCTGGACGATCAGCGGCGTCGGGCGAACGACCTCGGAAAGCTTGCCGGAGACGGCGAACAGTTCGGTGCGCAGGTCGATGCCGCCGGGGCCCTGGATGCGCACGTAGTTGGTGTTGAACGGGCTGCCGGTCACCGCTTCTTCCAGGTTGGGGTCGCCGATGAAGCGCTCGGTCTGGCCGTTCTCCGGGTTCACTTCCAGGTAGGGGCCGTTGAGGCTGCGCAGGAAGGGCCCGACGTCGCCGCCCAGGGCGCCGGTGTAGGTCTTCGGCGCGCCGATGCCGATGTCGCGGGTCATGTTGATGGCGCGGCCACCGTCGTCGCCGAAGTCGTCCGCGGTGACGTCGAACACTTCCACGCCGTAGGGGTGGGTGACGGTGTAGGTGCCGATGGTGGGGACATCCACGCGGATGCGGATGCGGGCGAAGCTGAGCTGGTCGCCTTCGGCCGGCTCTTCCACCGCGAAGGCCGCTTCCAGGGCCGCGCCGTAAGACAGGTCGATGCCGCTGGTGGCGTCGACGATGGCGGCATCGGCGGTGAACCAGAAGGCTTCCGGCGGGAAGTTGCTGGGGAAGACCAGTGGCTGGGTGTCGTCGTAGACGCCGGGCTCCGGCAGCAACGAACACATGTAGCTCGGGGCGTCCGGCGTACCGGGTACTCGCGAGCTGACGGTCTTCGACAGGCAGAGGTCGAGGGTGCGGCCGTGGGTGTCCTGGTACCAGGCGGCGAAGGAGCCGATGGCGGGGTCGTAGGGGCCGGGGTCCACGTCGAACAGGGCGGCCGGAGCCTGGTCAGCCGCGACGATGAGGAGGATCGAGGTGGTGGCCTTGGAGAATGTGCGTTGCATGAGCGTTTCCTCTTGCAATGTGGGCGCCTCCCTGCGGATTCGCTGCGCCACAGGCTGGCTGCCCGGCCCTCCGCAACGAGCGTGCCAGGGTTTCCCGATCTCCTCGCAAAACCGCGTGGCACAAGGCGCGCGGCTGTCCCGGGAAAATCCGTCGGGCGGGCCGGCAAGGTGGGGGAGTCCCCCCACAACTGGGTGAAGTTGGGGGGGGGTGGGGGCGTGGGGGAAAACCTGGGGAATTCGCTGCAGGCTGCTTGAAACGGGGCTTTCGGGCCGTTCGGGGAAAACGGGCCTGGTTTATGCACTGGCACAGGCGTCCAAGGCCGCCCGGTTGACACGACGGGTCGAACCCATCACGCAACGCATAGGAAGGTTTCCATGAGCGCTCTGTCGGTGATCTGGGATAGGTACGCGATCGGCAAGACCGGCGAATCCCCTCCGCCGCCTTTCAACCTGCTGCGTTGGTTCTCGCTGGTCAGCCTGGTGGTGATCGCCAGCGTGGCCATCGGCCTGGGCATCATTTCCACGCGGTTCGTGGTGACCGAGAGCATCGAGCGCGATGCCATGCTCAGCTCGCAGTTCATCCAGTCCATCGCCTCGGCCGAGATCCGCCATGTGGCGCTGCCGTCCAGCATGACCATGGGCGAGCTGCTGGACTCGCGCCAGGACGGCCACCAGCCGCAGCACCTGCTGGCCGCGCGGCAACGGGCACGCAGCGAGTTCCTCGACCACATCGCCATGCTGCCCGATGCGCTGCTGGCGAATATCTACGGCGCCGACCGGGTCATCGTCTGGTCCACCAACCCGGCGCTGGTGGGCAAGGACATGAGCGACAACGCGGAACTGGCGCAGGCGTTCGCGTCGCCGAGGCAGGTGGCCTCCAGCTATGACGAGGTTACCGGCGGGCGCAGCGAGCAGAAGTTCCTGCGCGCCCCGCGCACCCTGTTCATCGAGAACTACATCCCGTTGCTGGACGACCAGGGCAACGTGGCCACGGTGGTGGAAATCTACAAGGAGCCCCGCGATCTGGTGCAGCGCATCCAGCGCGGCTTCGTGCTGATCTGGATGGCCACCGCCATCGGCGGCGGGCTGATCTACTTCGGCCTGTTCTGGATCGTGCGCCGCGCCTCGGGCGTGTTGGAGCAGCAGCAGAGCCAACTGATCGCCAACGAAACCTTCGTCGCCCTCGGCGAAATGTCCTCCGCGGTGGCCCACAGCCTGCGCAACCCGCTGGCGTCGATCCGCTCCAGCGCCGAGCTGGCCCACGAACTGGTGGAGCCGCCGGTGCGCAGGAACATCACCGACATCATCGGCCAGGTGGACCGCATGTCGGCCTGGGTGCGCGAGCTGCTGATTTCAGCGCGGCCGCTGTCCGGCGATTCCGAGGCGGTGGAACCGGTGGCGGCGATCAGCGAGGCCCTGCATGGCTTCGATCAGCAGATCCGCCATTCCGGCGTGCGGGTGGAGTTCATCGCCGAGGCGGCGCCGGCGGTGGTCAGTCACCGGGTGCTGCTGGCCCAGGTGCTCAACAGCCTGTTCGCCAACGCCCTCGAAGCCATGCCCAACGGCGGCCTGCTGCGCATCGAGGTCACGCCGGAGGCCAGCGGCAAACACCTGCTGCTGGCCATCACCGACACCGGCCAGGGCATGACGCGCAAGCAGGAAACCATGGCCTTCAAGCCCTACTACACCACCAAGCAGGGCGGCCTGGGCGTGGGCCTGGTGATGGTCAAGCGGATCATGGAGCGCTTCGGCGGCAAGGTCAGCCTGACCAGCCGCGAGCGGGAAGGCACCCGCATCTGCCTGAACTTCAAGGTTGCCGGGGGGCGGGGCTGATGGAACACAGTGTGCTGATTGTCGAAGACGACGAACTGCTGGCCGGGAATATCCAGACCTACCTCGAACGCAAGAACTACGAGGCGCTGGTCTGCCATTCCGCCGAAGAGGCGCTGGCGCTGCTGCAGGAGCAGGTGCCCGACGTGCTGCTCACCGACAACTCGCTGCCGGGCATGAGCGGCCATGAGCTGATCCGCGAAGTGAGCAGCCGCGCGCCGCAGATCAAGCCGATCATGATGACCGGCTACGGCAACATCGAGGACGCGGTGCAGGCGATGAAGGCCGGCGCCTTCCACTACCTGACCAAGCCGGTGGCCCTGGCCGAGCTCAAGCTGCTGCTGGACAAGGCCCTGGAAGCCCAACGCCTGGAGCACAAGCTGGACTTCTACCAGGCCCGCGCCGCACAGGACGCCGGGCTGGCGGCGCTGATCGGCGACTCGGCGGCGATGCTGGAAGTCAAATCCATGGTGCGCCAGTTGCTCGACGCCGAAAGCCGCATGGCCGACGCCGAGCTGCCGGCGGTGCTGATCGAGGGCGAGACCGGCACCGGCAAGGAACTGATCGCCCGCGCGCTGCATTTCGACGGCGCCCGCAGCAAGGGGCCCTTCGTCGAGTTCAACTGCGCCTCGATCCCCGCGCACCTGCTGGAGGCCGAGCTCTTCGGCCACGAGAAGGGCGCCTTCACCGACGCCAAGGACCGCCGCGTCGGCCTGGTGGAAGCGGCCGACGGCGGCACCCTGTTCCTCGACGAAGTGGGCGAAATGGACCTGGTGCTGCAGGCCAAGCTGCTCAAGCTGCTGGAGGACCGCACCATCCGCCGCATCGGCTCGGTGAAGGAACGCAAGGTCAACCTGCGCATCATCAGCGCCACCAACTGCAACCTCGAACAGATGGTCCAGCAGGGCAAGTTCCGCCGCGACCTGTTCTTCCGCCTGCGCATCATCTCCATCCGCGTGCCCCGGCTGTACGCGCGCGGCGACGACGTCCTGCTGCTGGCCCGGCACTTCCTCCGCCAGCACGGCAAACGCTATGGCAAGCCGGGGCTGCAGTTCTCCTCCGAGGCCGAGCACCTGCTGCAGGGCTATAGCTGGCCGGGCAACGTGCGCGAACTGCGCAACATGCTGGAACAGACCGTGCTGCTCGCCCAGGGCCAACTGGTGACCGCCGCCCAGTTGCGCATCTGCCCGAGCCTGGTGGAAGAGCCCGCCGGCGGCTACCGCACCAACGGCCACGGCGCCGAGCACGAAGACGAGCGGGACATGGTCATCCGCATGCTCGACAAGACCGACTGGAACGTCACCAAGTCCGCCCGCCTGCTGGGCCTGACGCGGGACATGCTGCGTTACCGAATCGAAAAACTGGGCCTGGTCAGGCCGGATCGTCGTCACTGATCCGCCACCGGGCGAACCTGTTCCCTAGCACTCCCTCTCGCCGGTACGGGAGGAGGAGATCCTTGTGGTCGGGCGGCGATCCTGCTCGCATCCCCGCTTCGCCCACCGGGGCCGGTGCCCTCACACCGGCCCCGCTTTCTTATTCAGGGGGCGGCCCGGCGACGATCGAACCTGAACGCCGGGGCCTCCCGCCGACTCCAATGGGTATCACCCATGGCGACCCACGAGGTTCAGCATGAGCAGTGAACGAAGAAGCGAAACCCGCGGATACAACGGTAATCCCCGCCCGGACATTCCGCGCTGGCTGATCGACCCCGACTGCATCGACCTGGAACTGGAACGCGACCCGGACGATCCGCTGTTCGACACCACCCTGGACGATGCCGAGACCTTCCGGCATTCCCGTCACGGCCAGCAGGCCGTTGTTAACGCAGCAATGAGAACGCACGCAGCTTCTCAGCGGCCAGCCAATGGCCGATACGGCCTGTTCTGAAGGGTGGTATTGCGCGAAGAAACGGTGGCACAATGAAATCAAGCGACAAGGACGTCACCCATCCCTCCCGGCCAGGAACCGGCCGCCTCCTTCCCCACCGATTCCCCAAAGAAGCCGACGCGGCCTCGCGAGATTCCATCGAATCCGCCCACCACTTGATGGGTTTCGCTGCGCTCTCCACCATCCTACGAGTCGTTACCGCCCCTGGGCGTCGGCGCGGCGGAAGGCGTTGGGCGACTGGCCGCTGAGGCGGCGGAAGAAACGCGAGAAATAGGTGGGGTCGGTGAACCCCAGGCTGTCGGACACCTGGGCGACGGTCATGTTGGTGTAGATAAGGCTGCGCCGGGCCTCCAGCAGCAGGCGCTGGTGGATGATCTGCAGCGCGCTCTGCCCGGCCAACTGACGGCACAGGTTGTTCAGGTGGACGCTGGACAGGTCCAGCCGGTGGGCGAAGGTCTCCACCGTCAGGTGCTCGCGATAATGCTGCTCCACCAGCTTGATGAAACGGCCCAGCAATTGCCGGTTGCGTTCGTCGCGGCTGCCGGGGGGCGTGTTCTGCTGGCTGCGCCGGCTGATCCAGACCATGAGCACATTCACCAGCGAGCCCAGCACCAGATCGCGGGCCGGCGCGCTGCCTTCGTACTCCTTGATCAGGGCGCTGAACAGCGTGTTGATGTAGCGGCGGTCGTCCCCCACCGGGTAGCAACCCGACGACGCCAGCACCGCGAGCGGCGCGCCCAACTGCGCCTCCAACTGCTCCACCAGCGGCGCGCCCAGGCTCAGCACATGGCCCTCGATATTCTCGGAGAAGCGGAATCCGTGGACGCACAGCGGCGGCGTGACCTGGATCGCCGGTTCGCGGATTTCACTGCGCCGGCCTTCCACCTCCACCACCGCCTGGCCGCGCTGCACATAGAGCAACTGGAACAGGTCGGCATGGCGATGCGGCTTGATTTCCCAATGGTGCAGGCTGCTGCGCTTGGGAATGGACTCGCAATGCAGCAGGTCGGGGGTCGGCCACGCCTGGTTCTCGCCATAGAGCTTGAACACGGGAACGCCGGGAATGCTGGTCTTCATGGGCTGCGCGCGGGGGGCATGGGGTTGTTCGAAGGCGTCCGGTAATCGGACGCAGTTTTCAAAAGTGCAATTCCTGGCGGGATTCTGACCTTCTTTTTCGACTTCTGTCAGCAAAAATGCAGGAGAGCCAAAACCCACCCGTTTGCGGCCGCTGCCTGTCCACCGGCCGTAAACCCCATACGAGATAACAACAATGAACACTCAGGTCGCCATCATCGGCGCAGGCCCCTCCGGCCTGCTGCTTGGCCAACTGCTGCACAAGGCCGGCATCGACACCCTCATCATCGAGCGCCAGACCCCCGACTACGTACTCGGCCGGATTCGCGCCGGGGTGCTGGAGCAAGGCACCGTCGACCTGCTCCGCGAGGCCGGCGTCAGCGCGCGCATGGAGGCCGAGGGCCTGGTGCACCAGGGCGTCGAACTGGTGGTCGACGGCAAGCGCGTCCCCATCAACCTGGCCGAACTCACCGGCGGCAAGCGCGTGATGGTCTACGGCCAGACCGAAGTCACCCGCGACCTGATGGACGCCCGCGCCGCCAGCGGTGCACCGATCATCTATTCCGCCGCCAATGTCGAACTGCACCAGCTCAAGGGCGAGCGGCCCCACGTCACCTTCGAGAAGGACGGCGAACGGGTGCGCATCGACTGTGACTACATCGCCGGCTGCGACGGCTTCCACGGCGTCTCGCGCAAGAGCATCCCGGCCGGCGTGCTGACCGAATACGAGCGGGTCTACCCGTTCGGCTGGCTGGGCCTGCTCGCCGACACCCCACCGGTTCACGACGAACTGATCTACGCCCATCACGCGCGCGGCTTCTCCCTGTGCAGCCAGCGCTCGCGCACCCGCAGCCGCTACTACCTGCAAGTGCCGCTGACCGACAAGGTGGAAGACTGGTCCGACGAGCGCTTCTGGGCCGAACTCAAGGCGCGCCTGCCCCAGGACGTGGCCAAGTACCTGGTCACCGGCCCCTCCCTGGAAAAGAGCATCGCGCCCCTGCGCAGCTTCGTGGTGGAGCCCATGCAATACGGCAAGTTGTTCCTGGTGGGCGACGCCGCCCACATCGTGCCGCCCACCGGCGCCAAGGGCCTGAACCTGGCCGCCTCCGACGTCTGCTACCTGTACCGCATCCTGGTCAAGGTGTATCGCGAAGGCCGCACCGACCTGCTGGAAAAATACTCGGAACTGGCCCTGCGCCGGGTGTGGAAGGGCGAGCGCTTCAGTTGGTTCATGACCAACCTGCTGCACGACTTCGACGGCCAGAAAGACGCCTGGGACCAGAAGATGCAGGCCGCCGACCGCGAGTACTTCCTCAACTCCCCCGCCGGCCTGGTGAACATCGCCGAAAACTACGTCGGCCTGCCCTACGAAAGCGTGGAGTAGCAACGGCGAGCACTTCGTGGCCCGGACAGGTCAGTGGCGGGCGTCAACCGCCCTGGTTGAGGCGTTCTCGACAAGGAAAAAAGCCCTGGAGAGGCGAAGGCCTTCCAGGGCGTTTCCGCTCATGCGGGGAGGATGCCGTCGAACGGCGGCCCGGCGCGCGGTCAGGCTTGCCAGGCTTCCTCGAGGAAGGCCGCCGCGTTCTCCAGTGCGCGTTGTCCCTCGGGCAGGACGGCAGCGAACAAGTGCCAGACGTGGAACATGCGTGGCCACACTTCCAGGGTCACCCGCACACGGTTCTCGGCCAGGTGCGTGGCCAGGCGCATCGCGTCGCTGAGCATCACTTCGCTTTCGCCGATGTGGATCGCGATGGGCGGAAGGTCCCGCACGTCGGCGAATACGGGGGATGCGGCGGGGTCGTTGCGCAGGGCGCCGTCCAGGAAGGCCCTGGCCATCAGGTTGAGCCCAGTCAGATTCACGGTGGGGTCGATGCCGTCGCGGGTGGTCATCGACGAGCCGCTGTGTTCCAGGTTGGCCCAGGGCGAGAGCGCCACACCGGCGGCGGGCAGTGGCAGGCCGGCGTTGCGTGCCGCGACCATGACCGTCACCACCATGGCCCCGCCCGCGGAATCGCCAGAGAAGGCGATCGACCGAGCGGGTATGCCCTGGTCCAGAAGCCACTTGTAGGCGGCCAGCGTGTCATCGATGGCGGCCGGGAACGGGTGCTCGGGCGCCAGCCGGTAGTCGGGCATGTAGACCCTGGCGTTCAACAGCTTGGCGTAGTTGCCGGCGATGCCGTGGTAACCCGCGGGGCTTCCCGCCACATAGCCGCCGCCGTGTATGTAGAGCAGGACCCGATCATCCTCGACCCGCTCGGGGGTAACCAGGGTGGCGGGCACGCCGCCCATCTCGATCTCCTCCACGCTCACGCCTGCGGGCGTGGGGTGGACCGTAAGGGCTGTCAGGTATTGGGCCCGGGCGTCGGCCCAGGAGCCGGGCTCGCCGCGCAGGAGCGGGCCGAAGTCGATGGTCGCGGCGTTCCAGGCGTCGATTCGCTCCTGGACGATGGGGGTAATAGGCATTTCAGGATATCCGGAAGGTTCGGTGCTGTTTCGTGGAGCACAGGATTTGTGCGGAGCCGGTGGGGCGTTGATGCACCCCGGCTCTGCTTGGGCGTGCTGTTCGATAGCCGTCGCGAGGTCACCCGCGAGCGAGCTGGGTGTAGCCCTCGGCACCGCCGCCGAAGAAGGTTTCCACCGGTGCTTCGTACAGCGGGGTCTGCAGCTGCAGACGCTCGACGAGGTCGGGGTTGCCGATGAAGGGCTTGCCAAAGGCGACCATGTCCGCGTGCCCCGAGGTCGTGGCGTTCAGCGCCCGCTCGCGGTCGTAGCCGTTGTTGGCCATGTAGGCGCCACCGAAGGCTTCGCGCAGGGCCTGCACATCGAACTCGTCGGCACCGTTGCCGCCGTGCAGCTGGCCTTCGACAACGTGCAGGTAGGCCAGGCCCATCTCGCCGAGACGGCGTGCCAGGTAGCCGTGAGTCTCCATGGGGGTGCTGTCCAGCGGCGTGTCGCCGATCGCGGTGGAGAGGGGGGACAGCCGCAGCCCGACGCGATCCGCGCCCCAGATTTCAGCCACCGCCGCCACGACTTCCAGGGGGAAGCGGGCACGGTTTTCGATCGAGCCGCCATATTGGTCGGTGCGCTTGTTGGTGCTGTCGCGAAGGAACTGCTCCAGCAGGTAGCCGTTGGCTGCGTGGACCTCCACGCCATCGAATCCCGCCTCCTTGGCCAGGCGTGCGGCATGGCGGTAGTCCTCAAGGATGCGTGCGATCTCCTCGGTCTCCAGGGCTCGCGGCGCCGACGGGGTCACATGGCCAGCTTCGGTGAAAACGTTGCCGCCAGCCGGAATCGCGGAAGGTGCCACGGGTGCGGCGCCACCCTCCTGCAGGCTGACGTGGGACATGCGGCCCACGTGCCAGAGCTGGACCACGATGCGGCCACCGGCGGCATGCACTGCTTCGGTCACGGGCTTCCACGCTTTCACATGGGCGTCGGTGTAGATGCCGGGGGTGTAGGCGTAGCCACGCGCCTCACGGGAAATATTGGTGGCCTCGGTGATGATCAGGCCTGCCGAGGCGCGTTGCCCGTAGTAGTCGACGGCCAACGGGGTCTGCACGCCGTCCATGTCGGCGCGCGAGCGGGTCAGCGGTGCCATGGCGATCCGGTTGCGGACGTCGATGGCGCCAAGGCGGGTGGGTTGGAAAAGGGCTTCGGTAGACATGGCGGCTCCAGTATTAGCGCAAGGGGGGGGTAGGGCGTTCTGTCGGAAGGCAGGGCCGGTAACTCATCAACGAGGCCAGATTGCGCGCCGCAAGAAGATTCATCCAATTTATTTGTCGGATTTAAGTTATATCCTTGACGATATGACTGGATGCGCCATGAGCTGAACCGGCTACCCGTTTTCCTCACGATTCTGGAAGAGCCCAACGTCACCCGCGCCGCGGAGCGGCTGGGCATGACTCAGCCCGCGCTGTCCAACGCCCTGGTCAACGGCGCGACCCGCTCCAGGCCCCGCTGTTCATTCGCGAGCGTGATGGCATGCGGTCGGCGGCAAGGGGCGACGCACGGGCTTCTGGAACTGCCGCGGCCGTCGCACGCCTGGACGAACTGGTGCTTGGCCAGCAGGGTTTAGACCGGACGAAAGCGGAGCGGCTGCTCTCCCCGGCTTTGAGCAGCCATGTCGAGTTCGTGCGGGTTCCAGGTGCCCGAGCGCCAGGGGTTGAAACGCGAGATGACCGGATCGGTCGCCCACTCTTTGGCGATCCCCGAGCTCTTGGCTGGGACGGACGACTGGACGTCTGCGCTCGATGTAGTCCGTTCGGTTGTACAGCGTGCGTCAGACCCTGTCGTTTGCCGTTGTGCACACTGGTGCTCGACAGCACCTAATACCGGCAGCTGGGGGAGGCACATAGCAACGGTGGCAAGCGACAGCTCCCGCTTAGACAACCAGGTTAAGCACCCTGACTTCTAGTGGTGTGGACAACAGCGGGTTCGCAATCTTCAAGAAATGTTGGAAATGTGGCGAAGATGCATGTTCGTTCAAAGCATCCTCATCGCGCCAGATTTCGTAAACGATCAGCACGGACGGATCTTCGCGGTCCACATGCAAATCGTATCGAACGCACCCTGGCTCTTGCCTGGACAGTGGGACCAATGCTTTGAGAGCGTTCAACAATTTGTCTTCCGACCCTTTGGCGGCTTTCAATGTGGCGACGAGATAGAGCAGGGTTGGAGTTTGCGAATCATTGTTCATCGTATGACAGCCTTTAAGGTGAGAAAGCGTGAACTCGAACTACCGGGCGATGACGATTTTGCCGATTGCTTTGGAAGACTCGAGTCGATCATGGGCAGCGCCGGCCCCTTCACGTGTGAACGGGTAGCGTTGGTCAATCAGTGGTCGAATAAAACCTCTATCGACGAGTGCTGAAACCCTTCTCAGAATGTCCCCATGATGTTGCCGGTTCACGTTGTGAATGATCTGTATCGGCATGAAGACCAAGTCGAGCTTAAGGCCTTTGAAATGCATGTCTGTCAGGTCATAGGTGTCATATCCAATGATCGAAATGACGTGTCCCTTGAGCTTTGCAGCTTTGAGCGAGTTTTGTAGAACCTCACCACCGAAGGTGTCGAAAACGGTGTCAAACCCTTTGCCGCCGGTGATGCGCTCGCGGTACTGGTCAGGTGTTTCGCTGGTATAGAGGGCAACCTCGTCGGCCCCCAACTTCTTGGCGATAGCAGCTTTTTCATCGGTCGAAACCGTGGTGCTCACTCGGGCGCCCATAGCCTTCGCCAACTGAATGGCGATATGCCCGACACCACCTGTCCCGCCGTGAATCAGGACTTCGTCGATGGGCTTGATCGAGGCACGGTCGACCAATGCTTCCCAAGCGGTGATGGAGACTAAGGGCAGGGCGGCAGCTTCAGCAAATGACAGGGATTCGGGTTTGAGCGCGATGAGATCCGCGTCGGCTTCCATTTGCTCGGCGAGCGCTCCAGGGATGCCCACAACACCGCCAGCACAGCCATATACGGCATCCCCGATCTTGAAGCCCGTGACGCCTTCGCCGACAGCGCTGATGGTGCCTGCGACATCCATGTGTAGGATCGCTGGGAATGTCAGACCCGCAGTACCTTCACTGCCCTGACGGATCTTAGTGTCGACGGGATTGACGCTTGTGGCCTGGACATCGATCACGACGTGTCCAGGTCGGGCTTGAGCATCAGGCACTTCCAGGTCTTCGAAGACTTGAGAGTCTCCATGATGGTTGATGACGATGGCTTTCATCATTGCTCCCCAATTTGATTGACGGTCAACGAAAATTATCATCGAGTAGTTGGAACGAATAGGCGACAATAGTTGCTTCTTTCGGTCTCAAAGGTTGTCAATCCATGTTTGACTCTATCGATGAGCTCCGCTTCTTCGTTGAGGTTTACGCGACTCGCTCGATACGCGCCGCGGCCGAAACCTTGGGCATTACTCCTGCAGGTGGTAGTAAACGGCTTCTAAGTCTTGAAGATCGAATAGGCCAGCGCTTGTTTAATCGCACCACTCGGCACCTGAGCCCGACCACTTACGGTGAGCAATTTCACCAGCACGTGGTGGGCATCATCAAAAGCGTCGATGCTGCGCAACGTGCGCTTTCGGAGAGTTCTGGCGTCGCAGGTCGAATTCGCATTACTTCATCGGCCACATTTGCCGGCAGTTACTTGTCCGGAGTGGTGAGCAGCTACATGTGTCGCTATCCGGACGTTTCAGTAGAGCTCGACTTGACCGACCGGATGGTTGACCTGGTCGCAGAGGGTGTAGACCTCGCTATCCGATATGGTGCGTTGGAAGACTCGACGCTGATTGCACAGCTCGTTTCACCCTGCAGGCGCCTGGTGTGTGCGTCTCCGGAATACTGGCGGCTTCACGGTATGCCCTCTTGCCCCGAAGAATTGAAAGCTCGTAATGCACTGACCATCGCGGGCCAGGACCGTTGGGTATTCGCAAAGGCAACAGAGCAGCGCACAGTGCGTGTGCGAGGTGGCTTTTCGGCCACTATGGGAGAAGTGGTCAGGCATATGGCGATTGATGGACACGGGTTTGCGATGCTCGCGGACTGGCATGTCGCGGAGGATTTGAAAGCAGGTCGTCTGATTGAAGCCTTGCCCGATTGGAGCGTAGAGCCGCCCATTGGAATTTTTGCGGTATATCCCTCGCGAGAGAATCTTTCTCCGGCTGTGAGAAGTTTCATTTCTCATCTCAAGGAGCAGGTTAAGGATCGACCGTTATTTTTCTGAGTTGACGAACTCATGACAGGGTTACCCCCTGCATCACATCCCTCCGTCGTGCCTTGGAGTGGATCTCCATCGAGTAACCAAGCGCGTGGCTTGTCGCAGAAGATGTTGTCCGAGGTGCTACATGTGCAGCAGCCGGCCATCGCCAAGATGGAGAAACGCACGGACATGTACATCTCCACCCTGCGCAGCCACATCGAGGCAACGGGCGGACAGCTTGAGGTGATCGCCCGCTTTCCTGACGGTGCTGTGAAGATCAGCAACTTCGCGGACCTTGATGAGCGCCACGGCTGAGTTCGACACTTCTTCGACACATCAAGGCAGAAACGAAAAAGCCCCTGAATTTCGCTAGGAAAATCAGGGGCTTAGTCTTGGATTTTGGTGGAGCCGGGGGGGACGGTGACCAATCCCTTTTCCCCTTTTGAAAGCCCCGGAATTCGTGGGCTTGCTCCATCCTACCTTTCTGCGATGTCACACCCTGATGGGGGCGGTTGATGTTTGCCCAGAACCTTATCACAGCAGCGCCTCGCAACCGCAACACAGGGATTTGAACCCGTTTCAGGTACGGCGCAGTAGGTTGCAAAGTGGTGCAAAGCCACGATAACTCGACCTATTAAGGTTTTGTCTCGTCTCTATGTGTCGCTGTGTATTCGACACATTTTCGACACCCGTTAGGGTTTTGTCATCCGTGTCGTGCCGCAGGGTTCCATTTCCAGCGGGGTCTATGAGAGTTCGCTTTCGTCCTTCACTATAAGCCGATCACCATCGACTGCTGAGCTGGAACTCTACTTTGTATGAATCTGCGTAACCTAATCATTGCCGCAATTACGGCCGCTTTGGCAATTGGCGGAGTAGCTATAACTTACATCTCTTCGTTCGGTACAACTCGATCGCCGGATCCTGCAATTTGGGGGCAATTCGGCGACTACTTTGGCGGGATACTGAATCCCACGTTTGCTCTTGCCGCATTTCTTTCGGCGCTTTGGTCTATAAGTGTTCAACAACGTGAAGCGAGGCTTGCAGCGAGGCAACTATCTGAACAGACGGAGATTGCCAGAAGAGAATTTGAAAGCCTGATTTCAGACCGTGTGGGTGATGAGCTTTTACACGTTACCAGGGATATCGATCAGCGTCTTTCAAGTTTATTGCAGACTGTTATTTCTCCACCAGGAGCGCCGCAGGTAGTCACTATTGCTCAAATGGCTGCAGAGGCAGAGCGCTTTGCAACTGTGGGTGGTTCGCCTGGGGCTTTCCAGGAATTTGTACGCATCGGTAATACGCCTGGAACCGTCGTTGAAGCATCAGTTCGAGAAATTAAATATTTGATTTCTCGGCTCAGAAGTTTTCTTGAACATTACTCCAGGCTGAGAGGGGGAAGTTTTGCTCCAGTGCTTATTTACTATTCCGACAAAGCTTACCAGCTAATCTATATGTTGGAAGCCCTCGGAGATATACCCGATGATACGCGTGAATTTTTTGCTACGGTAAGCGATGCGCATAGCTAAAAAATACATTTGGACAGAGGAGGTCTATAAGTGAATGCGGAAGTTATGGCTGCAATTATTGGGTTTGTCGGGGTTGGTTTTTCTGCCCTTATAAGCGCTATTGGGTATGTTCTTAAAGCTCGTGTTGAGCTTAAGAGAAGTGCTCGCCTTGTTCTCTACTATTTGATGGAGATCAGATACTCAATAAACACCACTCTAATAGACCCGGAAAGGGTTTATAGGGCTTTTATGTCTCAGGCGGAAAAATCCCTAGAGGCGAGAGGGTTTTCAGCAATGGAACCCAGTGTTAAAACGCTAGTTGAGGCAGCAATCCATGCTCATTTCTCAAAAATAGTTGGTTCTATTCAGATGAAAATTGATGAGCGACTTCTGGTTGACTGTGAGCAAGCATTGAAGCAATTGGCGTGTGAAAGGCCAATTCTCGCCTATCAACTAAAGGGTAAGGAAAGAATTCAGCAAGTCGCTTCTCATACAATGGAGTATGCGGAGAAATTGGAAAGAGAGATTATCCCCGGTGTATCCAGTGGTCCTGTTAAGGACTTGCTTTTGTCATTGTCTCGTAGTCAGAAAGGTGAGTCTCTAAATGAGATAGCCGATATGCTTGATGATGATATTGTCTTGTTGGCAAAGAACTGCGGAATTCTTGAGCGCATCAAGTGTAGGAAGGTCTTAAGAAAGACTTCAAGACTTCATGATGATTTCAGTGTTCCGGACTTGGACGAAGTTATTGACACGATGATGGAATCACTCAAATTTTTAGCCCAAGCCCAAGCCCAAGCCCAAGCCCAAGCCCAAGCCCAAGCCCAAGCCCAAGCCAAAAAGTAGTGGTGGAGGTACTGTTATTCATCTAAGTGAAACAACATAAGTCGACACGTCGGCTATATGGTGAGGCTACTTTGCGTTTTTGAAGTATGAATTTAGGGGGCAGAAAATAGATCTGCCCCCTTTTTTTGTTATAAGTATGAGTTAGCCGATTAAATATCTTTTTCCGTGTCGTTTGCCAGCTTGTACGAGGATTGTTCTTATATTGTTATTGAGCGGTTCTGGTGCGTCCGTGAGCAAGGGTAGTAGTCGTTCACTTACAAACTGTTCTGTTGCAGAAATTCCTAGTAAGTGATCTCGGTAGGCTAATCCCAGCTTGGATTTTTCGAGAGACTCAAGAAGATAACGTATCGAGTCCTCTCCAAATGAATCTGTAGATATGTCTTGGAAGTAGGGAAGGATGTGGCGCGATAGTAAGGGGCGATGGACTGATTTCTTGCTATTGAATTCAGTGATGTACTCGTGAAGGTCGTCACTGCTTAGGTGTCGTGAGATAAGAGACGCAAACTTGTCGACCAGAAAGCTATCAGCACTCTCTTCTATTGAAGCTAGCTTTTCTAGCCAATTAACTGCGGAGCCAATGCTAATTGTTCCTAGCCCATTAATGCGCACTGGAACGCCGCTGCCCATAATTTCGTATAAAAAATCTGGACTTTGGGTTTGCAACAGGTCTGAGAAGACTTTATCTCTACCCGACCAATTCAGGTCTATTTTTGGTAGCAGATAGAAGTATTGATCATTCTCAAAGGCTTCCGGACTACTAAGTAACTTTTCTAGCTGGTCAATAATGTGTGAATCTGCCTCGGGAGTTGAGCAGTATAAGAGTGCGGAATTTAAGCAGGTTGAGTTGGTGTTCGCTTTTGTTTTTGTGTAGTCAGCAAGTCGTTGGCAATTTTCGCAAAGAGTTTTTAGAAGAGATATTGACCATTCATATCCCCATGCACTGGTTGATTCATTTATTGAGTCGATTATTTTGTCAATGTGCTTCTGTGTGATGTGTTCGAGCGATAATTTTTCATCATCGTCGTGCCATCTAGTAATGAAGTAAGTTGTAATGATTGCCCTTTGACTTCCTGCAAGTAGTAGCTCGGCGGAAAGTTCTAAGGCTGCATTCGAATTTGCGTCTTCAAGTGCGCCGCAGATAGCGGATACGAGGTGCTCTGGTACCGTTCCTTTTTCTTTGAGGTAGGAGTTGTATACGGTCCTAATGGATTCTATGTTTGTGCTGGAGAGAATGCTTGAAACGACCATGTTGAAATGGTCTGAGTCTTCATCGTCGTCAACTTCCGTTGGGTTCTTATTGATTTCATCAATCTTATTAAGAGCCCACTTTATGTCGTCTTCTTGAGCGATGTTGGTAATCGCTCTTGAGAGATATGAGCAGAAGTTGAAGTCGCTTCTTCTTTCGAATAGAAGCTCTAGCATTTCTTGTTTTAATGATTGCCCTTTAATTTCAAGTAAACGAGCTGCCGCCGCCCCGCCTATGACATTACCAAAGCTCATGATTTTCTTGAGTTGCGGCTCGTGGTAGATGCTTATTGGAAGGCTGTCGGAAATAGAAGAGTCAAGAAGGTAGTTCTGGCCTGGTGCTTTGCCTGCAAGAGATATGATTGTGTCGAGGAGTTTTTCTACTACAATGTCGCGGTTGAATTCCACATATTTTGCTGAGCCAAGAGCAAGAGGGAGATCTGCAGAAATGATATCTTTAAAGAACTGTTCTGATTTTTCTTCTGTCAATAGGCTTAGAGTTAGATATATTGCTTGGTCCCATCTTGCTAGCGCTAATTTTTCTCTTAAAATGCCGCGATTTAAGGTGTAGAGCCTTGCCAGTTCTTTGGCGGCAAGATACTCAGTTACTGATTGGTGTATAAAGGCCGCGCGACCACCTGAGTAGGGTATTAGAATGGAGTGAGAGACAAGCCAGTTAGCTACGTCAATGGCTTTAAGGCTGGTTTCTTCGATTGCCTCAAGACTAGCGCCTAATGTTTTTAGCAATACAGAAAGTGAAAATGCTTCTTCCCCTCTGTTTAACGATTGATACGCTGCAAGGGAAAGTGATTCTTCTAAGTCTAATGTTGATCCAAATCGATCTTTAAATTTTTCACTTAAATTGTCAAAAATAGACTTATAGAAATCTCTCGGGTGTGCTTCCCCCTGGAGTTTCGCAGTGCCATTAGCAATGCATTGGAAGTAAAAGGGTCTTTGAAGGAGGTGTATAACTTCGCTACTAAATCTACCTGTTATTTCTATTCCTAAGTCTCTAAGTCCAGACTCAACATCTCTCTGGTCAATAGTGTCAAGCCTGTAGACGTCTAGTCCCAGCTTTTCTAGCCCATCGCTTGTTCTCGATCCTATTATAATTTTTGCGTTGCAGCTTCCAAGAAAATTTGAAAAATCTGATTCGTAGATAGAGCTCTCAAAAAACTCTCGAGGGATTTCGTTGAAAGAGTCTAGGAAGATTTTAGTGTTGTGGTTTTGTATAATTTTGTTTAGGGGTAGAGATTTTGGTAAAGACTGCTCTATTAATTCTCTTAAGTTTCCTTTGTAGAGTTTTAAGTCTGCAAAGATTGGTATGGCTGTCTGGTTGAAGTCTATAGTGTCCTCAATACACGCGTCGCTGAGTTTTTCAGCAAGACGTGATGCCGCTCGGCGCAGAGAATATGACTTACCGGCCCCTGGAAGCCCAGTGATGATAGAGCGTTCAGGGCCGTCTTCTAGAAACTTTTCGATGGCGAGGTTGTCGTATCTTGGAGTTTCTGAAGAATAATACGGGGTTCGTCTTTTCCTTGATTCGCTGCTAACTCTAAGTTGAAATTCTTTCTCTAGTTTATTGTGCCTTGAAAGTGCTGAAGAGTATCTTGTAAGCGCTAGAATGAAAGCTGAGTCGTCAGCTTCTTGGTTTGTTGAAAGTTCTTGTTTTATTGGTCTTTCGAGAAGTTCATCTAGGATGTTGATTAGATTTTTGTGGCTCCTGGTGCCGTCGTCAGTGATCTCCGTGGCGTACTCAAGGAGATGGACCCCGTAGTTTCTTCTCCAATAGTCTTTTTCTTGTTCGGAGACGTCCGGCATTATTGCGAAATGATCTCTTTCGCCGCCTTTGTATGTGTTGGCCAGAAGGTCCTTGACATACAGGAAATCGGGGTCTCTTAGGCCAAAGCCGATGTAAAGTATTGGTCGGCTTGCCAAGAGCATCTTTACAGACTCTAAGACGGCTTGTCTTTCGCCGTTCGGCAGTAGTTGGCGATACTGCTCTCGTGTCAGAATTATGCTTTCTACGTCGTAGGCGTCGCCATGTGGTTTAAATACGAAATCCAATGCTCGCGCGTGAATGATTTCAGCCGTTTCAGTTAGCTGTCGATTAGTAACCGTTCGGAAAGGCGTATCGCTTTTCCATTTCTGAAGGCTTTTTTCTATCAGGTTGTCATAGTTTGTTGTTATAAAACACCTAGGGCCAAGAGATACTAGCTTTCTATGGATCGCGTGCGGCTCTGCGTTATCAGTACGACACGCCTTTCTGATGAATGCGCCGATTTGTTGTTTTGTTAAATTGAAAAAGCCGTAACTTGCGGCTTGAAGAAGGTCCCCTCGCTTAGCTTCTTCTCTCACCAGTTGTGCATTCATTCCGGATGCGTCTAGCTCTAATGCTAGCTCTTCGACTAGGCGGGTCCACGAAGGTAGGCCAGACCACATCGAGACTCCTGAGCCAACAAATATAACTGTCTCCTCTTGGGAGAGAATCTGCTTAAGCTTTTCCATGTCGACTTGTCAACTTTTTTGTGTTGGGTTGTTTTAATTGGTTTTGAGCTGGAAGTAATAGGTGTACTTTCGAGGATGCTAAACATCGAGGTGATTTGATGGGGTTTAGCAACCAGATCGGCGCCTCTAAGCGCGAGTTGCTAGATTTGCTCGTGACTGATGGAGCGCTATTAAGGCCGGTGTAATCTAGGTATTCGCTTCGCAACTCACCATCTGCGCATCGAAGCGGATGATGGCCGTGGAAGAGTTGGTTCCGGCTGAATCGCCAGATAAGACGTCGATCCATGACTGACTACTGATCTCCCTTTCCCCAATGCCGCCTAGCGGCTCCTCCTGGTGAACCAGCGCTTAGCTACTGCTGTGGTGATCGCTATCCCGCGTTGGGAGTGGGCAAGTTTGAATTGGCTTCTTCATACGCAGGGGACAACTGGCCCCGGGCGGGATCTACTTCGCCTTTCCAAAGCCATAGGTCGTATTGGGGGAACGCCTTCAGGAGTTCTTCCATGTCTTCAATGCGCGCTTTGACCTCGTGGTTTGTGGCCACGGTCTGCCAGCGTCTGCGCTCAATCGGCGTCACGCTAGCTAGCTTGGCCGCGCCTAGGTGGCGCACCAGGGCCCTTAGCCGTTCTTCGATCATCCAGTAAAGCTCTATGCAGAGATGACAAACAATTTGGCTGACAAATTATTTGTCAGTATGGTTTCTGCAAATGACAAATTATTTATCATTGATCCAGCCGTTATGACTGCTGCAACGAGACAAATAGTGACGGAACGACCATGGAACTGGAAGAGCTAGACCCTCGCGCGCTGATCGGCCCGCAACAGGACGTTGAAACCATCGAGAGCTGGGCCGAACGCAATGGCGTCGCTTACGGCGTTGTCCGGGCCTGGGCCATGAAGGGCGTGCTGCCCACGGTGAAGCTTGGTAAGCGCCGCATGGTCAACAGCGCCATGCTCCGCACTTGGCTCCTGGAGCAGGAGTGGACGGCATGAATGTCCGCCTCGTGGCCTGCATTCGGACGCTGCTGCTCGCCGTCCGCTACTTTATCCAGAACGGCGGAAACATCGTGACCCTTCAGAAGATCCTGGGGCACTCCACTTTGGCCATGACCATGCGCTATGCGCATCTAGCTCCTGATCATCTTCTTGATGCAGTTCGGCTTGGGCCAGCGACGCCGTGCTAGGCACTGTGGCTTAGGTTGGGTGTGCAGATGAGGTCTCTTTTCGACACTTTTTCGACACCCAAAGAAAAACCCCTGAAAAACTCTAAGCTTTTCAGGGGCTTATTTGGTGGGCCGGGGTAATCTGAAACGATAGCCTATCTTTCTGAAAAATATGATAAAAGCTCGGTTTGATATTTATTTGGAATACCATTTGGAATACCGGGCGACTGGATTTGAACTCAGGATGTCGGGGCGCTGAGAAGATCCATTGCTTGGCATTTAGGTGTCAGGCTCGAAAATCGCTCAGACTGCCCTCGGGCTCAGCATCTCATGCTTGGCTACGGCGGCTTCGATAGCCTCCTGGGCTACACGCATTCGGCGTTCTGCAAGAGCTGTTGCGGCTGCTTCGTCTTCGTGGGATAGCTCTGGCAGTTCTTCTTTCAGAAAGGTTTCCCACCGCGCGAGCTGCTTCATGCAGTGGTGCAGCTGCTTTCTGGTCTCATCAATCCGAACTTTGCCCAGCTCCTGCGTAAGCTTGTGCGAATTGCGTATGACTTTGGCCATTTGAGCGTCGCGACGCATCACCTCTTTCTGTTCTGCGGCTGCCTGGGCGGCGACTTCGATCAAGCGCTGAATCAGCGCTGTTTCAGTTGTTTTGTGCCCTTTGGCGAGGCTCTTGAGTGTGGTCTTGGTTTCGAGCGGGAGCGTGAAGGAGCAGGTCTTTCTGCCGCCTTTGGCTAATCGATACCGCCTTTGTCTGATGGCGTTTCTCAATCGCTCGATGAGCTTTACACCTTCAGCCTCGGATTCGAGGGCATGGATCGATCTGACCAGATGGCTGAAGCCACTGTCGGCAAGAAAGCTGATCTTGCCTTGCAGTGACGGAGAGCACCGGCTCGATAGGTAACTTGCTGCCCATTGCCACTCTCCTCTGTCCTTCTCGTTCAGCCAGCCTGGTGCTGTTTCGGTCTCGCTCATTTTCGAGTCTCCTTCCCCGTCGCCCTATTCAAGGGGCGGTCACTCGCCCCACTACTGGACGGTGTTACAGGGCCTGGTGGTAGGTCTCTTGATCAAAATTATTGTAAAAGTTAGCGATTATGTTATCAGCGTTATTAAAAGATTCGTTAACAGATACGTTACATGAAATTAATAAACTGATTTTATAGGGTATAAAACGTGATCTAAATTTTCAGTTTTTCGGTGAGTACGATGGCTAGTCTTTTAGCTTTTTATGAAGACCTAGAGGTTAGTGCGGAGTCCAGGTTTTTCCTGCAAGCCCTGATATGCCGAGAGCAGGCACTCTTGGCCGCCTCGTTCAAGGTCAAGCCGGCTGCGAGACTCCTCTGCTTGACGGATAGGTTGGTCAGAGACGCAGCGCGGGAGTTAGCCGAGGCTGGGCTGTTGGTGGCCAAAAAGCAGGCTGACAAGGTGGGGCGCCCGGGGCAGGAATATGAGGCGTCGCAGTACCTCCTAGATCTGCTTGCCCGGCCAAGGAGGCGCACGCTTGCTCATCGGGACCTGGTTCTGCGGCTCTTTAGTGAGCCGGAAATTTATGCCGAGGGACCTCGGCCTGAAACAGATACCAGGAGCGAAAAGGCTGTGCGCCAACAGGTACGCAAGGACGGGCGGCCGGCAGCGCCTGGGGCCAGTGGACGCCTGGGGGCTGCCACGAGAGTGCTTTTTGCTGCCCTTTTAACCTTTGCCGATCAGTGTGGGGTTGTGACCGGAGTGGGGGAGGCGAAGCTCCGCGCAATGACGGGCTTGAACCCGCTTGCGCTCAAACATCAGGTGGTACGGCTAGTCAGCCTGGGCTTCATACGTGGTCATGTACCAGGCGTATCCAATGGCTTCTTCGTTGGGGCCAGAGTTCCCAGTACCTACTACCTGAACCTCGATCACCCGCAGCTAGGTGAGCAGAGCCTCCGCTGCGCCTTGTTGGTTTATGCAGAAGATGGACTATCCCGCAACGAAAGGTTGACCAACAGGCTGCCGTTTGATGTAGCAGGGGCTCTTCTCTCTCTGGGGCCTGCTGCGCTGGATGTCCTTTATCACAAGCTGGCCAGGTACACGTCGCATCTGCTGTCCCTGACCTGGGGAGGGCCGGGCGAAAGGTACGGCGAAGTTCCTGCGTCGCTGGCGGGCATGATCGGTCGAGAGTTAGCGCAACTGAAGGTCGGGAAGCCGGAGCAGAACGAGGCTGGCTATTACTGGCCCAAAGTGCTCGATCACTTTTTTGAGGTGGCGTTCGACTGGTCCGAGCACTTGAAGCAGAAGCTCAATGGCAAGGCGTGGCCGGGGTACCAGCCCCAGTTGGTTAGACTGATACCAGCGCCGGAGTCAGAAGAGGGGAATGATAGCTTGATGATCGTTTCCCTGATCGTCTACCCGGCTCCCGAGAATCAGAAAGGCTGCATTGTGTACAAAGATGTCCCTGGCGGATTTCTTCGTGAGTTCGACAGCGAGGCTGACCTGGATGTGTGGAACCGCTATGAGTTTGGCTTGCTAACCGAGTAGGTGCCCGAGCCTTCGAGTTATTTCTTACCGCCCCTGCAGATCCTCTGAACGAATACGAGGAGCCCGTTCATGAGGATCATTCGATTGAAAGAAGTTATCGACTCGACCGGCCTGGCCCGGTCGACCATCTACAAATACATCAAGGAAGGCACCTTCCCGAAGCCGGTATCACTGGGCGACCGCTGCGTCGGCTGGGTAGATAGCGAGGTGCATGACTGGATCCTGGCAAGGATCGAGGAGCGTGACCTTGCGGAGGAGGGGGCTGCGGTGCGCTCAACCGGCCACCTAAGTGTCGCCAGCTAGAACTGACCATCTGCGCCATGGCTGGCTACGGCTGGTCATGGCGCTTATGCCGTGTGGGGCGGTATGTACTCCCGTGGGGAGCCTCTAGCGAACTGAGCAATACTGCTCCTCATTGCTCGGTTCGTTGGGAGGTCGGAGGTTGGATTGATGGCTGTGTCAGGGCCGTTGCTCGATGGTTTATTACCGGAGTAGGCACCCTGGATAAATTCACGGTGTGGCCGTGAGAAAACATCCCACGATCACGGCGTAGCCGAGAGCGTCAATTGCGGCACGGGTATTATGCTTTTAATGCTTTTACTCGCTCTTCCTACCCCTAGGGTTCTGGCTATCTGACACCGTGTGAGCGCTGCCTGAGCTATCGAGTAGGGTTCGTAGGGGGGCTGAGGCATGAGCTGCAAGCCCTGACCACAGCGTATTCATTCAGTCGAGGGGCAGGTAGCAGTACACGGTAACGGTTTAAAAATTACACATGACCCAGACGGTTATGAAACTCACCAACCTGAGGAGTCATAACCATGCTCAGTCATCCCGATACCACCAGCCACTGCCCGCGCCGTCATCCAGGCAATACCAACCTTCGTCTGCAGTACGGACCTACCTACCGTGGCCTACCTCTGATGATCGACAAGGGACCATTCGTAGAGGAGTACCTGTCCCGCCTGCTGCGAGTTATCCAGCGGGCACTGACCCAGTATCCGAGGGTCATGGCATTCCGGGTGGATCTAAACCTGCCGAAGGACATCGATCCGTCTGGCTACGCTGACACCAACAAGGTCATCAGCAGGTTCATCGAGTCTTTCGGAGCCAAGATCGAATACCACCGCAGTCAGCTGCGTGAGCAAAAGAAGGATGCTCGTAATTGCAGGGTACGCTATGCCTGGGCAAGGGAGGTTGGAGCGGGGGGAAGGCCGCACTACCATCTGGTATTCCTGCTCAATCATGATGCCTATCACAGGCCGGGTCGGGTGCAATCTACGAGGCGAAATCTCGTTGCGCGTCTGCAGGAAGCTTGGGCCAGTGCCTTGCAGCTTTCGGTCGATCAGGTCGATGGGCTGGTACATATCACCGACAATGCCACGTATCGAATCTACCAGAACGTCCCCGACGGCAAGCTGGATGAACTGCCGGAGTTGTTCCGCCGTGCAAGCTACCTGTGCAAGGCAGCTACGAAGTCCTACGGGAATCGCCAGCGCGGATTCGACACCAGCAAGGGATAGTCGGCTGCTGTTTGATTAGCGGCAATGCTCGTGTCTGACGAGCGCGTGGATCTCTTTCACCTGCGCTCTGCTCCTTCATTTATCATCCCTTCAATTTGCATGGATGGTAGGTCTCAGCGCCTGCCTTTGCCGCTTTTTCGCAGTAGCGACCGGGATAGCCTCATCTCATGAACGCCGTAGAAATCGAACAAGCCATTACCGACCTGGCCAGCCAGCCATTTGACCGGGTCGAGTTCCCCTATGCCTTCCTGCAGGCCTTCGGCAACAAGGAAACCACCCTCAAGCGTCTGCGTTCGGGGGCAACCAATAAGTCCGATCTGGGCGGTGTGCTGCAAACCAGCAATATCCACCTGGCGGTGTGTGGGGCCGGCAAGGTCACTGAGACGCTGGCTGCCCTCAAAGCTAGTCCGGCCACAGCTCGGGCCAAGGTCAAGTACGTGCTCGCTACTGATGGGGAGACACTGGAGGCCGAGGAGCTAGAAAGCGGCGAAACCGTCGCCTGCGCCTATCCGGACTTCCCTGATCACTTTGGCTTCTTCCTGCAGTTGGCGGGCATTTCCACGGTCAAGCAGATCCGCGAAAACTCCTTCGATATCCGCGCCACCAGCCGTCTGAACCGGCTCTATGTGGAGCTGCTCAAGGACAACCCGACCTGGGGCACCGCCGAGCGCCGCCATGAAATGAACCACTTCATGGCACGGCTGATCTTCTGCTTCTTCGCAGAAGACACCGACATCTTCAACGGAACTGGCTTGTTTACCGACACTCTCGCGCAAATGAGCGACCGGGATGCCAGCAACCTGCATGAAGTGATGGGCGAAATCTTCCGCGCCATGAATACACCGATTTCCCAGCGTGCTTCGGCAAACCTGCCGCGCTGGGCGGACGCTTTCCCCTACGTTAACGGCGGGCTGTTCTCTGGCGAGCCAGACGTACCGCGCTTTTCCAAAATTGCCCGCAGCTACCTACTGCATATCGGCGCACTGGACTGGAAACAGGTTAACCCCGACATCTTCGGTTCCATGATCCAGGCCGTGGCCGATGACGAAGAGCGCGGCGCCCTGGGCATGCACTACACCAGCGTGCCCAATATCCTCAAGGTGCTGAATCCACTGTTTCTTGACGAGCTACGCGCCAAGCTGGAAGAGGCAGGTGACAACCCACGCATGCTGCTCAACCTGCGCAAGCGCTTGGCACGGATTCGTGTATTTGATCCGGCCTGCGGCTCGGGCAATTTCCTGGTAATTGCCTATAAGCAGCTGCGCGAGATCGAAAATAAAATTAATGAACGGCGCGGTGAGCCAGGTCGCAAGAGCGACATTCCCCTCACCAACTTTAGGGGTATTGAGCTTAGGGACTTCTCTGCCGAAATTGCCCGCTTGGCACTGATCATTGCCGAGTACCAGTGCGACGTGCTCTATCGGGGTCAAAAGGAGGCTTTGTTGGAGTTTCTTCCGCTGAGTAATCAGAACTGGATTACCAGCGGAAATGCTCTGCAGCTGGACTGGCTCAGCGTATGCCCGCCCACTGGAACCAGCGTAAAGCTGCACGCCGACGACCTATTTGGTAGCCCGCTTGACCAAGCTCAGATTGATTTTGAGAATGAGGGCGGAGAAACTTATATATGCGGAAATCCTCCCTATATCGGTCGGCGAAATCAAACCAAACAACAAAAAGAAGAGATAAAGCTCGTCCTTGGAAAAAAAGTAAAATCAAGCGCATCCCTTGATTACGTATTCTGCTGGATCGAGAAGGCATCTGAGTATGTTCGTGAGGCGCGTGGTGAGTTTGCCTTTGTAACCACAAACTCAGTTTCACAAGGCACACAAATCCCCATCTATTGGCCGCACTTATTCTCAAAAGGCCTGGAAATAAACTTTGCGCATCGCTCTTTTCGTTGGAGCAACAACGCCTCCAATAATGCAGGGGTGACCTGTGTAATCCTTGGGATAGGCCGGCCAAGAGCTCAAAAGATTCTATTTGACGAGACACAGCGACAGGAAGTCTCAAGAATTAATGCATACCTATCTAGCTCCCACGTTGAGGTTGTAGTACCGAGCACTAATCCAATTTCTTCCCTTGGTAAGATGCGTTACGGAAATCTCCCCGGGGATGGGAATTTTTTGACTTTGAGCATGCAAGAGAGAGACATGCTCTTAAGAAACAACCCAGAACTTGATCGCATCATCATTCCCCTCTTTGGTGCACAAGAGTTTATACGAGGATTACAGCGATACTGCCTCTGGATAGATGATGGCGATCTAGAGCTTGCTTTGAGCAGTGAATTTATTCGAGCGAGAATTGATGGTGTTCGGAGAACCCGAGAAAATAGCCCAGACCCAAGTTACAACGCGCTAGTTAATCGCCCACACCAGTACCGCGATCGGAATATCGCTGAACGAATAACGATCCTGGCACCTACTATTAGCTCTGAAACGCGCGAGTTTTTGCCCGCAGCACTCCTTCCGGGACGGACGGGAACCACTAATCAGGCATATGCCATTTATGACGCCCCCCTCTGGAATATGGCGCTTATATCTTCGCGTATTCATTTGGTCTGGATTGCCACCGTCTGCGGCAAGCTAGAAACTCGCTATCGATATTCAAACACCCTGGGCTGGAACACGTTCCCAGTTCCTAACCTCACAGAAAAAAATAAGGCTGACCTTACCCGCTGCGCAGAGGACATCCTTCTTGCCCGAGAGGCCCACTTCCCCACCAGCATCGCGGAGCTCTATGACCCAGAAAAAATGCCCGCAGACCTTCGTGAAGCTCACGACCGTAACGATGAAGTTCTGGAACGCATCTACATCGGTCGGCGCTTCAAGAACGACACCGAGCGCCTGGAGAAGCTGTTCGAGCTGTATACCGAGATGACGGCCAATCAAAAGCCAGGGAAGGGTAAGCGATGACAGACCTGATTCTTTATAGTTCGGAGGATGGCCAGACGCGATTGCATCTGCGCGTTGAACACATCCTTAAAAACGCGGGCAAGTAGCCCTGAATGGAAGCGTAGTCATGACCCAAACCGTTCCCTCTGTGTCCGTTTCCTATGCCCAGAACGGATGCTCCACCAAGGCCAACGAGCTGGGCATGCGCCCGATGCAGGAGCGCGCCTACGAGCGACGCGGCGAGCAGTATCTACTGATCAAGTCGCCTCCTGCGTCCGGTAAAAGCCGGGCCTTGATGTTCATCGCCCTGGACAAGCTGGCCCACCAGGACATCAAGCAGGCCATCATCGTGGTGCCGGAAAAGTCGATTGGATCGAGCTTCCACGACGAACCCCTTAGCCGCTATGGCTTCTGGGCCGACTGGCATGTAGAGCCTCGCTGGAATCTGTGTGATGCACCAGGCACCGACGATGGCGGCAAGGTCAATGCGGTGGGCGCATTCCTGGAAAGCAGCGACCAGGTCCTGGTCTGTACCCATGCCACGTTCCGTTTCGCAGTGGATAAATTTGGTGTGGCGGCCTTCGATGACCGGCTGATCGCCGTGGATGAGTTCCACCATGTTTCCGCCAATCCGGACAATAAACTGGGCACCCACCTGGGCCAATTCATCGCTCGCGACAAGGTGCACATCGTCGCCATGACCGGCTCCTACTTCCGAGGTGATGCCGAGGCCGTACTGGCGCCGACCGATGAAGCTCGCTTCGATACCGTGACTTACACCTACTACGAACAGCTCAACGGCTACGAGCACCTGAAGAAGCTAGACATTGGTTACTACTTCTACTCGGGCGCATACTCCGACGACATCCTGAAGGTGCTCGACCATAGCGAAAAAACCATCCTCCACATCCCGAACGTGAACTCCCGCGAGAGCACCAAAGACAAGATCCGGGAGGTCGAGCACATCATCGAAGAGCTCGGTGAGTGGCAAGGCACCGACCCGGTGACAGGCTTCCAACTTGTGAAGACCGCCAATGGACGCTTACTCCGTATTGCCGACCTGGTGGATGACGACCCGGCCAAGCGCGACAAAGTCGCGGCAGCTTTGAAAGATCCGAGCCAGAAGAACAACCGCGACCATGTCGATATCATCATCGCACTGGGCATGGCCAAAGAGGGCTTCGACTGGATCTGGTGTGAGCATGCACTCACAGTGGGTTACCGCTCCAGTCTGACCGAGATTGTGCAGATCATCGGACGAGCGACCCGCGATGCCCCAGGCAAGGCTCGGGCGCGCTTCACCAACCTCATCGCCGAGCCGGATGCTAGCGAGAAGGTGGTGGCTGAGGCCGTGAACGATACGCTCAAGGCAATTGCTGCCAGCCTCTTGATGGAACAGGTTCTGGCACCGCGCTTCGAGTTCAAGCCGAAGACCCCCACCAGTGGGCCTCAGGAAGGCTTTGACTACGGAGACGCAGGCTATCAGCCGGACAAGTGCAATGTGGGCTTCAACCACGAAACCGGCCATCTGCAGATCGAAATCAAAGGCCTGGCCGAACCCAAGAGCACTGAAGCCAACCGTATCTGCCAGGAAGACCTGAACGAGGTCATTGCCAGCTTCGTACAGGACAAGACCAACATCGAGCGTGGCCTGTTCGATGAAGAGCTGGTTCCCGAAGAGCTGACCCAACTGCGCATGGGCAAGATCATTCGCGACAAGTATCCGGAGCTGGATGCCGAGGATCAGGAGGCCGTTCGCCAGCACGCCATTGCTGCCCTGAACTTGACCCAGCAAGCCAAGCAATTGGTATTGGGCGATGATCCACAAAGTACGCTTACCGGGGGGAATGGTGCCCCAAGTACGGCTCTGATTGATGGCGTGCGCAAGTTTGCGATGGATGTGCGCGAGCTGGATATCGACTTGATCGACCGGATCAATCCGTTCAGCGAGGCATATGCCATTCTGGCCAAGACCATGAGCGAGGAAAGTCTCAAGCAGGTCGCTGCGGTAATCGGTGCCAAGCGCACCCGTCTGACGCCAGAAGAGGCCAAAGATCTCGCCGTCCGGGCAGTAAAGTTCAAGAAGGATCATGGCCGAGTGCCTTCCCTGACAGCTCAAGACCCTTGGGAGCGGAGCATGGCGGAAGGCGCTGCAGCCTTTATGCGTTTCAAGAAAGAGGGCCGTTATGGCTAACGAATTCGATCTGGATGAGCTGGAAGCGGAGCTTTCCGATTTCGCCACTTCAGACAAGAAGGCCGGTCTCACTCCTCGCGAGGAGCGCATCATCGCCGGCTTCGAGGATATCCAACGCTTCGTTGAGCTGCACGGCCGCGCGCCGCGCCACGGCGACGATAAGGATATCTTCGAGCGCCTGTATGCCGTGCGTCTGGATCGCCTGCGCGAACAAGAAGAATGCCGCGTGCTGCTGCAACCAATGGACTATCAGGGCCTGCTAAATGCCATCGAGGTACGGGAGCCGCAAGGCGACTACTCCATGACGGACGATGAGCTGTTGGCGGAATTGGCTGGGGACGATGATGGTGCTGATATCCAGAATCTGCGCCACGTTCGCAGCAATGCTGAGAAGCGTGAGGCCGAGGAGATTGCCCAGCGCGATCGTTGCGAGGACTTCGAGCGCTTCCAGCCGCTTTTTGAGCTGGTACAGCGTGAGCTGCAGTCAGGCAGCCGTGTGACTCGCACCTTCATCCGGGATGCCAGCATCGAGGAAGGACAGTTCTTCATCCTTGGCGGACAGACGGTTTATGTGGCCGAAGTCGGTGAGCCCATTAAGGCCCCGAATGGTGAGAGCGATGCCCGCTTGAGGGTGATCTACTCCAACGGTACAGAGAGCAATCTACTGCGAAGATCCTTGCAACGCGCACTGTACAAGGATGATGCCGGCCGGCGGATTACCGATGCGGGTGCTGGTCCTCTGTTTGGCGAAGCACTGGAGCCGGACGACATCGAGAGCGGCACTATTTACGTGCTGCGTAGCCATTCAACCCATCCATTCGTAGCTGAGCATCGAGAGCTGATCCACAAAATTGGCGTCACGGGCGGCAAGGTGGAAACACGCATCGCCGGCGCTGACAAGGACGCCACCTACCTATTGGCGGAAGTTGAGGTTGTGGCCACCTACAAGCTGCACAACATCAATCGCGCACGGATGGAAAACTTATTCCACCGGCTGTTCAGCCCTGCGCAAATAGAGCTGACCATTCCCGACCGCTTTGGCAACCCGGTCAAGCCCAGAGAGTGGTTCCTGGTGCCGCTGCACGTGATTGACGAAGCAGTGGAGCGTATTCGTGATGGCTCAATCACTGGCGTGGCGTACGACCCGCAATCAGCTCGACTCATCACGCAGGGATAGCTGTGCTACAGGGCGCGAGGCCAATAAACCGCGCGCCTTATCCTCTGTTGAGGTTTGTTTGGGTAAGATCCGGCAGATTCAGGATCGCCGAAGGTTAAGAAATGGACTTCACCCCCATCATCGCCCAGGTCTGGAGTACCGTCAGTTGGCTAATCCCGCTGATGCTGCTGATTGGCCTACTCAAGTCGCCCTGGGCCAAGGGCCATATTGGCGAGCTCCTGGTACGCCTGTTCGCTCACTGGCAACTGGACAAGCAAATCTACCGTGGCCTGCACAACGTCACCCTGAACACTCCAGACGGCACCACCCAAATCGACCACGTATTCCTCTCGCCCTACGGCATCTTCGTGCTAGAAACGAAGAACATGAGCGGCTGGATCTTCGGCAGCGAGAAGCAGGCGCAGTGGACGCAGAAGCTCTACAAACGCACTTTCAAATTCCAGAATCCGTTGCGGCAGAACTACAAGCATCTCAAAGCGCTTGAAGCCACTCTGGGCGTCAGCCCTGAGTACCTGCACTCGGTGATTACCTTTGTCGGCGGCAGCACGTTCAAAACCGAGGTGCCGGCCAACGTGACCCAGGGAATTGGTTTTATCCGCTACATCAAGTCGTTTCAGCAGCCGATATTCAGCCAGACTGAAGTCGAAACCATGGTGCAGGCCATGCAAACTGGCCGCCGCGCCCCCACTCTCGCCACCCACCGCGAGCACGTGCACAACCTCAAGCGTCGGAGTGATCCAACAGCAGAGCGGAAATGCCCGAAATGTGGCAGCGTCCTGCTGATCCGCACTGTGAAGTCCGGCCCGAAAGCAGGGCAACAATTCTGGGGCTGTTCGGCGTTTCCCAAGTGTCGAGTGATGCAGAGTCTGTAGTCGGCTGTTGAGTGTCCTAGCCGGCATCGCCTTCAGAACACCACGCCATTGCGCCATTTGAGGGCAAAAAAAGAGGGAGCTTGGGGCTCCCTCTGTTGGTAGTGCGGCCAATGCCGGTGAGTGAGGTAGCAGCGGTGGTTCAGTGTGTTGATTGATCCAGTGGAACTCAGGTCCGTTACTGCAGTAGGTAACCGGCAGGCTGATTGTCCTTATCAAAACAGAGGATGGTCTCGCAGTACCCGCCGATCTGATCGATGTTCGATTCAGCAACGGCAGGCAACCACTTACCAAGGTCTGCCACGGGTACCCTCTGGTTATTGATGTAGCACTCGTCATCCATGCGCGGATTGCACCAGGCGGATGTAACTTCCGGCCATTCAGATTGATCTGAGGGGCCAGACGATGGCGAGGCCCCAGCTTGAACTCCTCCTCTCTGTGTCTGCCACGCTACATAGCCGCCTTCATAGCGCCCATCGAACGTCGGCACCAGATGATCATCAGGGACGCCAATATCCAGATAGAACTGGTACAGGAGCGTACCTGCCTCGGCGTAGGACACCTGGCGCGAGGTATCGATGCGATAGGCGACCGCCTTACCGTCGGAACTGATACCGATGCGATACCAGATGGAGAGTAGGAAGAACCCATCCTGGTTCCACTCGCCCACGATGGCATTGCTAGTCCGGCACTTACCGCGCAGGCACGTACCGCTCACTTGGTTGCGATAACGCACATCCTGCTGGCGCTGAGCATCCCAGATGAGCACGTCGCGGGACATTTCTAGCCACGTGCACCGTAGCAGCGGCTTTCCGTCAGGGGCTTTCTGGGTAATGCATGGAATTGCTTCTGGGAGACCGCTAGTGGATGTCTCGTCGGGAATGGCGAGACTCGTCCACGTGTAGTCGACAGCGGCGCTGACGTTGACGCAGAAGGCTAGTAGCAGGATGCTGAGTATCCGTTTCATGAGGTAACTCCAGTCTGTGATTTCTTGCGAGAGCGAAAGGATCCGGCTGTTGAACGACCATTGGCGCAGCAGGGCTCGCCTGCTGTGAAACGAAACTCTTCGCTGTTGGTAGCTCTGGATTGAAGGGCTATTTCTTGTAGAGCACCTTGAGCCGTTTGTTCACGTAGTCCTTGATGATTTCGTAATCGGGGTTGTAGGTGGCGAGAGCGTGGCCGACACCTGCTGCAATGGTCAGTGCAGCCAGGGTGAGTGTCGCTGGTGCTGACATCACAGTGGCCGCCGCCCCAAGTGCTCCACCGCGCATAGCTGCACCTTTCAAATCGCTGATGACACGGCATTTCATTCCCGCGCTTTCGATCTTGGTTTCGACTAATTTGATGCCTTCCGTGAAATTGCCTCTGAGGCCGTTGATCTCGAAGGACGCTTTGCTGCGCACGAGACTTTCGATCTGCGCTTCGTTCAGTCCGGTGATGACGTGCATCTGTTCTGTGCTCCCTGCTTGGAGTTGGAGGAAAAGTTGAATATCGACCTTTTGGGTTGAGTCTCGGTTTGTGAAGTCCTTCATGTCAACAGGTTGATGCCCAACCATCCGAGTTGATCTGGAGGGGTGGCATGTCGAAAAGCGATTCAAAGCAGTTGGCGGAAGTCGTGGGCCAAGCGATTGCTCGCCAGCGAGTGCGTTGCAAGCTGAGTCAGGAACAGGTCGCGGAGCGCTTGGGGATTGGTAGTGAGGCCGTTTCACGCATCGAGCGTGGGGTCGTCATGCCCAATGTCGAACGTCTGATTGAACTGGCGGCTGTCTTCGGCTGTGAGACCGCCGACCTGCTGACCGAGGGAAGCTCGCGCCCAGAGGATCAGGCGCGTCGACTGCAGGGGCTGCTGTCCATGCTGAACTCGGACGATCGTGCGCTGGTGCTGGAGTTTGTAGAGCGTCTGGTGGAGCGCCTCAGCCGGGGCTAAGACCCTCCTGACTTTCTGCCGTCTCGTCGAACAAGGCGCCGCAGCGCAGGCACAGGCAGTCGAAGCCGGCGAAGTGAAACCGCGCGACATCCTCTGCCGCCTTTCGCGCCTCCGGGCAAGCGGGTACGACTGCTGCCAGGCCGTTGAGAAGAGCGGCCTGGCCGCTCCCCTCATGTGGGCGCTGAGCGCCCTTGATTGCGCCATTGAGCAACCCGGTCAGCAGGGTCAGCCCTTTGGCGGCGTCCCGTGTCAGCACGGCGCTGGAGTCGCAGATCAGACACCGTCTGTTCATCGTCATGCTCCCTATTGAGTTGAGGCGGCCAGTGCATGCCTGGCGGCTCAGGGGTAGTGATTATTTCGGTGGTGCAGTGGCGGAATCTGCCGCGGCTGTTCCGGGTGCCAATGCGTTCACGAGGCGGCAGAAAATCCAGCACGCCAGCAGTACGGCGATCAGCAGTGGCGGAAACCGCATCATCAGAAGCACCAGCAGCAGAAGGGCCAGGCAGCCCGCGAGGATGCCGGCGAACATGAATACGGCGGCAAAGATCCGTAGTAGCTTCATCGTCGTGTTCTCCTTACAGGTAGCCCTGTTCCGCCAGCGATACGCAGCCCTCGTGGCCCACCACGATATGGTCCAGGGTTCGTACCCCGACCAGGTTCAGGGCCTCCCGCAGTTTGTGGGTCAGGGTGAGATCCGCTTGGCTGGGTTCCGGATCACCTGAAGGGTGGTTGTGGACCAGTACGGTTGCCGCGGCGTTGTGCTCAAGGGCAGCCTTGACGACTTCCCGGGGATAGACGCTGGCGCTGTCCAGGGTGCCCCGGAACAGTTCGTGAAAGACGATCACCCGGTGCCCGCTGTCGAGCAGAAGCAGGGCGAATACCTCATGCTCGTAATCGCCCAGCAGCGCCTGCAGGTGGCTGAACACTTCCTTCGGTGAGGTCAGTGCTCGCCCCCGACGCAGACGCAGATTCGCCAACTGCCGAGCCATCAGCAGGATGTCGGTTTCAGTGACCGGCGACTCGACCAGGTAGATGCCGGTCGATTCACTGGCCTTCAGCTTGTGCAGGCGCATGCTGGGCTCCTTGATGGTTATCAGTCGGTGGGATATGGCGCTGGGCTTGCGCGTCCAGCTTCTCGGCCAGGCTGGTTTTCGCAGAACGCTGGGGAGTGTTGGTGGCTGGAGATGGGCTTTCCTCGGCGGGGTAGAACTCCTCGGCGACGGCGCCAGCGTCTTCCTCGCTGTCCTCGAAGGCGCCATTGCCGAAGCCACGCTGCGCGGCTTCATCCAGCGCGGCCTGATCGAAACCTGCCGCTTGCCGCTGCGCATCGAGCTCGTTGGCGGCCTGCAGCGCCTCGGCCATGTCCATACCGCCGCGTACCGTCAGGTCGACGTAGAAGATCGGCGTGCCATGGCTTTGCCGGGTGGACTTTCCACGCAGACGCAGCGCCAGTGGTAGACAGGCCAGGCGGTTACCCGAGATAGCCTGGAAGTAATGCAGTCGAGCAGCCAGGGTGCGGATGCTGTTGAAGCCGGTGGTACGAAACACAAAGCTGCCCAGCAGATCCTCATCACCAATGACCACATTCAGTCGGCCATAGGGCTTGCAGGCACCGCCTTTGGCGAGCGGGCAGGCATCCGGCGAAGGGCAGGGCAACGACTGCATGCCGTCCTGGGTGACTCGCTTGCAGGTTTCGCCATTGCCGACGCAAACCGGCCGCCCCGATTGCCGGTCGAAAAGCGTGTAGTCGGCTCGGAAATTCAGCTCGGGTTCGTTGAACAGCAGGCGCACCGGGATACTGCGTAGCTTGTCCTCCTTGCCCGGACGCAGCTCGTCGTTGAGCGGGTGCAGCAGCCAGCCGTCCTTGCCTTGCACCTGGGTGGTGATGGTGAACTGGTCATCCTTCTCCGGCAGGCGCTTGCCGTTCTTCTCGACGATCTTGCCGATGGAGATGCGACCGAGCGCAGGAGGGATGAGCGCGAGACCTTTCAGCATGGTGGTTCTCCTGGATATAAAAAAAGGCCAGCCATGCAGCGCGAACTGCATGGCCTGGCCAAGGGGAGGGAAGGGGTGATGGAGGCGGAAATCAGCCGACTAGGAAACGCCGCGCACCGGGTTTCAGCAGCGGGTACTTGGCCTGCAGGTAGGGCTTGTCCTGGAGCAGCTGAGCGACATCGAGACCGATGCTGTCCTTGGCCTTGCGCCAGCTGACGTAGCCGCTGGAGAACTCCGCCCGGCTGGCATCGCCCATGGCCCGCTGCAGCATCTGCTTGAGCTCGGCCTCGCGCTTTTCCTTGTCGGCAATCGACTGGCGAACGGCCTTGAGCTCGATGAAGGCAGCGGCCAGTCCGGCTTGGTTGCTGAAGTCGACGACCTGGCCGTTGTCCTCCGGATAGAGGCAGCGCAGGGCCGCTTCGGCGGAAGCGGTGCCATCGGCCGGCGGTGGTATGTCGGTCTCCACGTAATGCCAGAACTTGCGTTCCAGCTCGATCAGGCGCGCGATCATCTGCTCGTCGCGTTCTATACGGTGGATCTCCAGCGTCTGGCCACCGAGCAGCACGGCGACATCCGCAGCCTGCTTACCGGTGACGGCGAGCTGATGCATTACCTGTAACTGCACATACTCCGGAACGCCTTCCTTCCAGAGGCGTGCGCCGTTTATGCCGGCCGTCTTGCATTCGAGAATTTGCACATCGTCGGCCCCGATCACCTCGCGGTCGATGTTGGCGAGCATCCAGGGCAGCTGGGGATCGGGATGCTGCAGCACGGCGTTGATGCGGCGGACCTTGTGCTTGGTGCGTTTGCTGTAATGCCAGGCCACGATGGGCTCCAGGACGTTGCCCCAGTACATCGGGCTTTCCTCATCGTGGGGATCGGCCTTGGGCATGCCGGAATCACGACCGCTCTTCTCCAGCCACAGTTCCAGCTGCGACTTATAGGGATTCAGGCCCACGGCCGCCGCGGCATCCGAACTGCCGATGCCTTGCTTGCGGATCTGCAGCCAGTCCTCGCGCGGCAGCTCCTTGGTGCTGACCAGGCGCAGGGCAGGGCGTTTCTTGCTGGTGCTGCCGTTCAATGACGTTGCTTTCATGGTATTCACCTGCAGACATAAAAACGCCCGACCAGCACAAGGCTGACCGGGCGCGAGGGTTGATGTGAGTGAGGGTTAAGCGGCGAGCTGCAGCGCGGCATCCAGGGCACGTTGCTTGATCTGCGCGCCCTGGCCGAACCAGGCCGAGTCCATGCGGTACTCGTTGCTACGGGCGCGGCGCTCGTGGTCGACGTACTCGGTGACGGCGTTGAGCAGGCCCCAGGCGGTGCCGCGTGCCGAGTCCAGCTGGCTACCGCGACCACGGCCTTCGTAAAGCTCCTGAACCTTGCGCAGGGCGCGCTCGTTGGGCAGTTGCTCCGGCAGAGCGCCGGTCGGGCTGGTCTCGCACATCACGGACATAAAGAAGCCCAGGGCCTCATGCCACAGCACCTTGCGTTCAGCCAGCGCACGCATGCGGTACATGAAGTCGTCCCACTGGGAGACGGCAATGCCGAGCTGCTTCTTCACCGCTTTCGGATCGAAGCGGGTGTTGTGCGGCACCTTGATCGCGCGGCTGGTGCCGTCCAGTGCGATGGTCAGGGTGTTGTTGCAGACTACCCGCACGGTGGTCGGCGTTGCCGTGGTGGCCAGGGTGCCGTCGCAGGACGTCGCCAACAGCAGATAGCCGTTGACCTGGTCGTTGCCCTTGAGCGCAGCACCCTGCCCGGTACGCGCCAGTGCCCAGAACTTGCGCCCGCCCTTGAGCACGCCAGCGGTTTCCAGCTCGTAGCCGGAGACTTCGGTGAGGTCTCGGTAAAACTCGAGCACTTCCCTTGGCTGCACGGTGTGGTAGCGCTGCGAGACCACCGAGAGTGGTGCCTTGGTGTCTGAGCGGAAGAGCACCTTTTGCTCGGGGAACGAATGGATCGCGCCCAGGTGGCCGACGGCGTCCGATTTGAAATGCACCGGGCTTTCCAGAATCTGCCAGTCCATGCCGGCTTCGCGCTGCCAGACTTCGATGGGTTGTTTCGGAGTGAGCTGATTGCCCAAGCCATGCCACGGGGTAGCGCCAGCGTAGGCCATGGTTTCGACGAGATGTGCCATGAGAGTGATTCCTTTGGATGTAAGCCGGCATAAAGCGCTGCGCACGGCGCAGCACCGACCGGACGATTGAAATGAGAAGGGTGTGGGGGCGATCAGGCCGGCAGATTGAAGCGATGACCGCAGAGCAGGCAGAGGTTGTGGGCCAGGACGTGGCGGTCGAGCGACTCACCCAGCTGAGCACCGAGTGCGCAACCACCTACGCCGCCGGCCAGGCCGCCGAGGATGGCGCCCGACACGGAGCCGAGGGTGATACCGACAGGGCCGGCGAATGCGCCGATAGCTGCGCCAGCCTGGCCACCTGCCAGGGCAGCGCTGACGCCGCGCGCAACACCACCCACGGTGCCGATGGCGGCGCCGACTTTCATGGCGTGATGGAAGGAAGCGACTTTGGGGGAGTGACAGCGAGGGCACTGCAATGACATGGGGCTAACCTCCTTGGTGCTGATGTCATTGCAGTCATGTAGGGCTGAGATTTTTTCGAATCGTTTTGGTCTCAATGGCCGATTTTTCAGCTGTTGGCACAATCAGCAGGAACTGGTTGAAAGTAGGCAGCGGTGAGTAGCTGCTCCCTGTAGGGCAAGCAGCGGCACAAAAAAACTGAAGAAAAGTACTTGAATGGCAGCTGTACAACCCCATCTAGGGCAAAAGGCTATCAGGGGGAGACACCATGGAAGAGGAACAAAAGCCTTTCAGGGTTTTATGTCTAGATGGTGGGGGCATGCGAGGGGTTTACCAAGCTGCCTACCTTGCAACCTACGCGGATCGGCTTCGGAACCGAGCTGACACGGTGGGTAATTTGTTGGATGTCGGCAGTGCATTCGACCTCATCGTCGGGACCAGCACTGGTGGCATAGTAGCTTGCGCCTTAGTTGCTGGTGTCCCGTTACAGCGGGTCCAGTCTTTGTACTATGAAAACGGACCCAGAATATTCCCCTATCAGTGGCTCCGCACTAAGACGCTGCCTGGCTACGCAATCAGGCTTCTAGGGCTCGGCCTGAAGAAGGGCAATGATGCTCTTCGCTCCGCGTTGGAGGAGACGCTCGGTGAGCGCACGGTGGACAGCGTTTATCGAGGCCGCGGCATTGCGCTGGCGATCCCAACGGTCGATCTCAATCGTCATGCTGCAGTGGTCTTCAAGACGCAGCATCTTTCCCGCCTCAATGGTCGAGACAATACACGCAAGCTTGTTGATATCTGCATGGCTACTACTGCCGCGCCGATTCTTCGCTCCATGGCCATGCTCGAAGAGCCGGGAGGCGCCGGAGCTACCCCGGCCACATATGTTGATGGAGGTCTTTGGGCAAACAACCCAGGAATGCTCGGAATGATGGAGGCTGTTGAGATTCTGAGTGATCGAAAAGAGGCACGCCCTATCCATTTGTTCATGCTGGGGACTCTTCCCTCTCAGGGTGGAGAGGAGGTCAGCTCAGGTTCCTTGAATCGGAACGCCTTCGGTTGGATGTTCGGTATTAAGGCCATGGAAGCCAGCCTGAATGCTCAAGCTGTGGGCTACGACTACTTGGCGAACAAGATGGCTCAGCTTCGAGGCGATGGAAGCTTTGCTTTCCGTCTACCGGCCCAATGCCCATCGAACGAGTTGAGGAATTACTTGGCGAACATGGACGATGCCAGACCGAAAGTGCTGAACGCGCTTGCCCGACAGGCGATCTCTGATGTGGACTACGCCTGGGCGGCATGTGCCCGTGATCCTCATATGCAAGCTTTCCAGGCTGCAATTGCAGCAGCCACGCCACATTCCGCCAACAGCTGACCGGAGATAAAAATGGCCGACATCGATTGCCACGGCGAGATGACCAACTTTCATCGTGAGAAGGTCACGCTATCCAGCGCGCAGCAGGGTGACATGCGTAAGCGGCGGGATGCAGGGCGGACGCGTCTGAAAAATGGGCTGGATACTGCCGAGAAGCCGCAGCCCAAAGAGATTCGGTCACAAGGCTCCTACCAGATGCGAACGATGGTTCAGGATAATGACAACGACTATGACATCGATGATGGGGCTTACTTTCGCTCGGAAGATTTGACTGATGACGACGGAGAGCCTCTAGCTCCCAAGGCTGCCCGCCAACGTGTCTGCAATGCCTTGAAGTGGGATGGTCGATTCAAGCAAGAGGCAACAGTCAAAAGAAATTGTGTGCGGCAGGTATACGCCGAGGGTTATCACATTGATGTGCCGGTATATCGTATCGTGAAGGCCACGAACCTCTTCGGAAAGGAGGAGGAGCGCTTTGAGTTGGCCAGCGGTGATGAGTGGGTTGAGTCGGATGCGCGAGCAGTAACTCGGTGGTTCAACGGTTTGGTTGGCGAGCTCAATGCCGGTGAGGCGGACGGCAGCCAAATGCGCCGGGTGACGAAGCTCAGCAAGAAATTCGCACGCAGGGCCAAGTGGAAATCCAAAACCACCAGCGGCATCGCGATTACCAAGCTGGTCGTCGACCACTTCGTCAGCAAAGCTGAACGTGATGACGTGTCGCTCAGGGAGACCTGGAAGAAGATTCACAGCAAGCTGCTGTGGTCGACCGAAATTAAGCACCCTGTAGTGACGAGCAACATTGCTGAGGCCGGCGATGGTCAGGTCGAGTTCTTCAGGGATTGCTTGGGGGAGGCACTAGATACTCTCAAGGTATTGGACAAGCATGACTGCGCTCGTAAGGAGGCACGAGAGGCGTGGGATGAGGTATTCGATACGTCGTTCTTCACGGACCAACCTGATGACGGCGACGAGGGGCGGTCGAAAGCCTCAACCGCAGCGCTATCGGTGACTTCAGTTGAGACTGCTCGTCGCAATGACGGCGGTGGTAGGTTCGGCTGAGTGGCGTCTCCATTTGATCTCGTCGAGCGCGGCCTGCAGGAGTGCAGGCCGGATACATGGCGTCGCCTGACTGCCCAAGAGCTTTCGGCCGATTTCCTGTGGGCGTTTCGTTCAGGGTGGCGGGTTGATTTGCAGGCGGGAGAGGTGAGCATTGCCGGTGTGGACCACTTGCTCTTCGTTATTGATGCTGCTTTCCCCAACTCACAACCGCGGGTGTTTGCGCCAGGTGCTGGCAGCGATTTTCGGTGGCCACATGTGGAGCGCTTCGGCCTATTGTGCCTGCGTCCGACCTCCCTGTTTGCTGATGTGGCTGATCGCATTGGGGTGCACCTTGCTGATGCCTTAGAGCTGCTTACCTACTCGGCAGCCGAGTGTCAGGCAGAGTTCGAAAGGGAGTTTTTGGCGTATTGGGCGCAGCAGGCAGTCAGCGCTAGTAGCAGCCCACAGATCCTGAGTTTGCTTAAGCCGGGCGGGGAGGCCCGAACGATCTATCAGTACTTTGATTATCGTGCGGGGAAGTGCGTGGTTGCTGACGATAAGACGCAGCTCAAGGACTGGCTCCGCAATTGCGGGGTAAATGCTGGTGACAAGGACATTCTGCCTGCGACCCTCCTGAAACTGTCCCGTCCATTGACTCCCGCACAATTCCCACGCTCAGGGGGGGACTTGGTACAAGAGCTCACGGATGACGTGCTGAGGCGAAGCTTGGTGCCCGGGCGCAGACCGTTGTTCATTCTTGAGGCTCATACTCCGACTGGGCCCGCCTTTGTGGCCGTTATCTACAAGAGCGGGGCTATAGATGCTCTCACAAGAGGGTTTCGTAACATCACACATGTGCCGGGTGACCGCATCAGAGGGTGGTTCAAGGGGCGTGCCATCGAACGTGTCGTGGTTAATAGAGTGGATGGACCCTGGATACATGGCCGGGACCATTCTTCGGACTTCCTTGAGCTCAACCGCCGGCGGGTGGTGGTGGTGGGGTGCGGCGCTATTGGATCGGCCGTTGCCAATCTTCTTGCCCAGGCGGGGGTGGGTGAGCTGATATTTGTGGATGGTGATGAGATTCACTCGGCCAATGCGTCTCGCCATTTTCTTGGAGTAGATAGCCTGCGTGTTGACAAAGTGACAGGACTCGCCAGGGCTTTGGCTCGCAAGTTTCCTCATTTGACATTCGACCACGCGTATCCATCTCGCTTTGAGCGGCTTCCAGTTCAGCACTTAGCCAGAATCGCAGATGCGGATCTGATCATTGCCGCAGGTCTCGATTTGGAGGGCGAGGCGGCTCTCGATGCGTGGCGCGCTTCACTGCCCTGTCCCCCTGCATACTTGAGTGCCTGGGCGGAGGCCTACGCGATGGCTGGGCATGCTGTGTTGCTATACGGTCCTGAAAGGCTAATGTCTCAATTCGACGTTGATGAACGCCCGTCTTTTCGGCTCACTGACTGGCCGGATGAATCGGGGGCGATCGTCGTCGAGGCAGGATGTGGGAATGTTTTCCAGCCGCATGGTGCTGTGGATCTGCATCCTACAATTGGCATGGCTGCAGGGCTGGCCTTGGACGCTTTATTGGGGCGAGTCCCGAACTCCTGCCGAAGAGTCTGGATGGGAAGCCGGGAGCGTGTAGAGCCCCTAGGGGGCACGCTCAGAGCGGCTTTCGACAAGGCCAATACTGTTCAAGAGTACGCGTGGTGAGTGGGCTTCGAGAGGATGGTGCTGCTGGTGGTGTTCTGGGGCGATTAGAGGGCGTGGGTCAAGATATCTTGATAACCCCCGTGGTGCTCGACCATGTCCGCAGCCATCGCCAGGCTGCAATGTGGGCAAAGGAGGCTGGCGGACAGCTATTCGGGACTATTTTGCCAGATAGGGTGCATGTCCTTGCTGCCTCGGGGCCATATCCTGGAGATGAACGTAGTCGATACCGCTACCGGTCTGATCCCGCAGCAGCTCAGCGGGCAATTGAACAGCAAAGTGAGAGGGGGCTGATCTACCTGGGGGAGTGGCACACGCACGCCGAAGATCGACCCGGTGCGTCCAATCTAGATGATGCTGCCATGCGCAAGATTCTCTCGGGCTCCAAGCTGAATACCGATGCCCTGTTGATGCTAATTGTTGGCCGTTCCAAGGGATGTGCCGGGCTTGGGTTATGGACAGTGTCGCTTACTCGCGTTATCCACTGGGCATTGATGCCGGCCAGGGGCTAGGAGTAGATCACGGTTGATCTACCCTCAGTTTTAGTACCGCTGCCTAGCTAGTAGGGCCTGGGGGTTCGATGACTGCTCTTGGTTGGTAGTAGCCCGTTGATCAGCGTATCGAAACGACTTTTCTATCCCGATTCTCTTTGATAGCTGACACCGACAGGTTGCCAGTAGCTGCCTCCTGAATGTGCTCGCTCCACCAACTCATCATCGGCCGTCTGCGCTCGATGTAGTCCGCCCGGTTGTAGGCGCTACGGACTTCGTCTTTATCTACGTGGGCAAGCGCCACCTCAATCAATTCTGGATCCCAGCCATGCTCGTTGAGGATGGTGCTTGCCATCGAGCGCATGCCGTGGCTGACCAGGCGCCCTTCGAAGCCCATGCGTTTTAGCGCCATGTTGGCGGTCTGACTATTGCAGTGGGTGCGTGGGTTCCGGTCTGCAGGGAACACATATTCCCGGTGTCCACTGTAGGGCTTGATCGCCTCCAGGAGCGCGAGAGCCTGTTCCGTGAGCGGGACGATATGAGTACGGCGTTTCTTCATGCGTTCAGCGGGAATCGTCCAGGTCTTCTTCTCGATGTCGATGTCCGCCCAGCGAGCAGTTGCTGCCTCGGCTGGCCGAGTCATGGTGTGAAGCTGCCATTCGATCAGGCAACGAGTTGTTCTTTTGATGCTGGCATTGGCGATCGCCACCATGAGCTCTTTCAGCTCATCGGGGGGGAGCGCCGCCATGTTCTTTTTCTTTGGCTTCTTGAAAACGGAGCGAATCCCGCTGAGCGGGTTCGCATGAATCAGCCCCGAGTTGACCCCGTAGGTCATGATCTCGTTGAGTCGCTGTGTCAGCCGTTTAACGGTTTCCAGGCTGCCCTTGGTTTCAAGTGGCCGGAGCAGGTTGATGACCTTGGGAGCGTTGATGGCGGAGATCGGAGTGGTGCCCAAGTCGGGGAAGACGTGCAGCGTGAGGGAGCGCCAGATGTCCTCGGCGTAGGCTTGTGTAACCGCATCCTTTTTCAGCTCATACCAAGACGTCGCCACATTCTGGAAGGTGTGTTCAGTCGCTGCTTTCTTGGCTTGCTGCACGGCGTCCCGTTTCTCTTTGGGATCGATACCGTGGGCGAGGAGCTCACGTGCCTCAACAGTGCGCTTGCGGGCTTGCGCCAATGAAACTTCGGGGAAGGTCCCGAGGCCCATGTTGATCCGGTTCTTCGTCACCGGGTGCCGGTAGTTGAAGTTCCAGAGCTTGGAGCCATTGCTTCTCACTCGCATCTGCAGGCCGTCACCATCGCTCAGGACATAGTCCTTCTCTTGAGGCTTGGCGGCTTTGACCTTGAGGTCCGAGAGGCGGGTGGCTTGGGCGCACATGGGGTATTCCAAGAACGGTTTCGGTATTCCAAAAATTACCAGCGGATGGCTTGGAATACCACTTGGAATACCGAATCTCATGGATCCCGCTGGACGCTATCGGATCGTGATGACGCTGTAGGCCTCGTATTTACTGGGTTTCAGGCACAAAAAAAGACGTCCGAGGACGTCTTTAGATGATTATTTGGTGGAGCCGGGGGGATTTGAACCCCCGTCCGCCAGCTCTCCGCTTTCGGGACTACATGCTTAGCCAAGTCTACTGAGTTAGCTCTTTGCGGCCCGACTGGCAGGGTGCTCAGAGCGAGCTGTATAAGTTTTAGCCGTTACGTCTACAGCGAACTTGGCGGCGATCCTGTTCTATCTGACAGTCATTTCGGGTTTACAGGCATCCCCTCATGACTGCTGGCAGCCGAAGCCGCCAGAAGGGTTAGGCCGCGAGGGCCGCCCCGTAGTTGTCGTCGTTGGCAACTAATAGTTTGCAGCAGCTAATTTACGAGGTCTGCTACCAGCTCGGCATGCCCCTAGAGTTTTGTTACCGGCGTCGAATCCTAATCGGCCCCAAGAACTGCAGGGTGTACAACGGTGCGCAGTGTACAGCAGAAGGGCCGCCAGCGTCGACCAAGGTTTTGGCCTAATGTCATGGGTGCTTGCTATATGATTGCAGGCTATTGTCAGGAAGACCTTTGAGCCGAGACGTCGCCATGCCGCGTTCTGCCCGAACCCCCCTGCGCCAGTGGATCTGGCGCGCCTTCGTACAGAGTGCCCTGATCCCGCTGATTCTGGTCGAATCGGTGCTGATCACGGCGTATCTGTTGACCAACGGCGCAATTCGCGATGCCCAGGTGGACTACCTGCAGCAGAGCGCGCTGGAGGACCTGAGCAGCGCGGTGCTGCGCGAGGGCAAGGTGATCGATATGCGCCTGCAGGGCATCGAAGTGCCCACGCGGCTGTTCCGCGATTCGGTGGGCCGGGCCCTGCAGGACCGCAGCTTCCAGCCCGATGAGCTGGAGCGCCAGCGCCATGTGCTGAGTTCCGATGGCGTCTACTACACCCGCACCGACGATGGCCGCGCCGCGTCCTTCTATGCCAGCAGTACGCCGGTGGAAAAGCAGGACCACGAGAAGGCCCTGCGCCTGTCCCAGGTCGATCCGCTGATGCGCTCCATTCGCGAGGCCAACCCGCTGGTGGCGGCGGTGTATTTCAACAGTTGGGACAGCTACAACCGCATCTATCCCTTTTTCATGACGCCCGAGCAGTATCCCCATGACATGGTGATACCCAACTACAACTTCTATTACCTCGCCGACGCCAAGCACAACCCGCAGCGCAAGACGGTCTGGACCGATGTCTACCTCGACCCGGCGGGCCTCGGCTGGATGATGTCGGCCATTACCCCGGTGTACCGCGGCGACTTCCTCGAAGGGGTGGTGGGCCTGGATATCACCGTGGGGCAGATGCTCGCCGAGATCGGCAGCCTGAAGGTGCCGTGGCAGGGCTACGCGATGCTGGTGAGCCGCGACCACAGCATCATGGCGTTGCCGGAGGCGGGCGAGCGCGACTTCGGCCTGCGCGAGCTGACGCGCTTCTCCTACGACGAGGCGGTGCGCCGCGAGGTGCTCAAGCCCGAGGATTTCAACCTGACGCGCCATCGCGAGATGCAGCCGTTGCTGGAGGCCATGGCTGCCGGCAAGGGCAATGTGCAGGAGGTGGTGCTGCGCGGCCGCAAGCAACTGGTGGCCTGGAGCGAGATTCCGCAGACCGGCTGGCGGCTGATGATGGTGGTGGACGAGGCCAATATCTTCAAGGAAACCAATCGCCTCGCCGAGCGCTACCAGCAGATCGGCTACATGCTGATCGCCGGGCTGGGCTTCTTCTATGCGCTGTTCTTCGCCTGGATGTGGGCGCGCTCGCGGCGCCTCAGCGGCGAGTTGGCTACGCCCATGGTGTCGATCATGGGCATGATGAAACGCATCGGCCAGGGTGACTTCCGGCCGCCGGCGCCCAGCAGCCGCATCGCCGAGCTGCAGGCGCTGGCCGAAGCCGTGCAGCTCAGCGGGGCGCAGTTGCAGGCCAGCGAGGAGGAGCGGCTGGAGGCCCGACGCAATCTCGACCTGGTGCTGGAAAGCACCACGGAAAGCCTCTGGGAAGTGGATGCGATCACCCTGACGATCAAGATGAGCGGGCGCTTCGTCAAACGCTTCGGGCTGCGCAGCGACAGCATCACCTTCGCCGAATTCAACGACCGCGTGCACCCGGACGACGTGGAGCGGGTGCGTCGCCTGCGGATGCTGTTCTCGGTCAGCGACCAGGACAATTTCGATGCCGAATACCGTTTCGCCGACGTCGAAGGCCGCTATTCCTGGCTGCTCAGCCGCGGCAAGGTGCTGGAGCGCGATTCCGACGGTCGCGCGCTGCGCGTGGCCGGCACCCACGTGGACATCACCCGGCTCAAGCAGGTGGAGGAAGAGCTGCGCGTCGCCAGCCGCGAGGCCCAGGCGGCAAGCCAGGCCAAGAGCCGCTTCCTGTCCAGCATGAGCCACGAACTGCGCACGCCGCTGAACGCCATCAACGGTTTCGCGCAGCTGATCGCCCTGGAGGCTGAGGGCCAGGAAGAACGCAAAGTGGAGGGCGACTACGCCCAGGAAATCGTCAATGCCAGCCGCCACCTCACCTCGCTGGTGGATGACATCCTCGACCTGTCGAGTATCGAGAACCGCCGTCAGAAGCTGCAGCTCAAGCCGGTGGATGTCGGGCCGCTGCTGGCCAGTTGCGGCGAGCTGATCCAGCCGGAGCTGCAGGCCCGCCGCCTGCAGTTGCAACTGATGCCGCCGCCGGTGCCGTCCCTGCATGTGATGGCCGATGCCCGGCGCCTGCGTCAGGTGGTGCTGAACCTGCTGTCCAACGCGGTGAAGTACAACAGTCCGCAGGGGATGGTGAGTATGGGCTACGAAGTCCGTCCGGCTGCCGTGCGCCTGTGGGTGGCCGACAGCGGCCCGGGCCTCAGCCAGGAGCAGCAGGCCATGCTGTTCCAGCCCTTCCAGCGCTTGGGACGGGAGAATTCCACCATTCCCGGCACAGGCATCGGCCTGGTGCTGTGCCGCGAGCTGGCGGAGCTGATGGGCGGCGAGATGGGCTTCAGTAGCGCGCCGGATATCGGCAGTCGCTTCTGGATCGACCTGCCCAGCGTCAACGAACGGGATGATTTCGAGCCACCGGCACCGGCCAGGTCCGAGGTGGAGGAGCCGACGGTGCTGCCGACGGTGCTCTGCGTGGAGGACCACCCCGCCTGCCTCAAGGTGCTGCAGGAGGGCCTGCGGGACATGGCGGACGTGCGCGGCGCAGGCACGGTCGGCAAGGCGCTGGGGATGTTGGCGGATTCCACGCCGTCCCTCCTGCTGCTGGACCTGGACTTGCCCGACGGCGATGGCCTGGATGTGCTCGACTTCGTGCGTTCCAGCCCGCGCCTGGCGATGACGCCGGTGCTGGTGGTGAGTGCGGCGGTGGATGACAAGGTCCTGGCCGAAGCACGCCGGCGTGGGGCCGACGCTTGTCTGAGCAAGCCGGTGGACCTGAAGCAGGTACGCCGGATGGCGCTCTCGTTACTGGGGCAGGAGGCCTGAGGTTCAGGGTCCGGCGCCAGTCGGACCCTGCCCCCTTTGCTATTCGCTGGACTGCAGCAGGTTCAGCGCTTCGGCCAGCACTTTCTCGGACTCGGCATGATCACCGGTGTTGTGCAGCGTTTCGCCTTCGGCGCGGAGTTTTTTCACTTGCTCGAGCACGTTGGGATCGGCGGGTGGATCGGATTTGAGGATCTGGTCGATCTTCGCCATATCCGCCGGGCAGTGCGAGGCGAGAACCGGGGCACTGAGCAGGGCGGCGGCGAGCAGAAGGGCAATGCGGTGCATGTCGAACCTCCTTTTCGGGTTGATCGCAGAGCAGTATAGGAAAGCCCCGCGCACCTGCCGCTGAGCGTGATTCGAAAGGGCTGGACGGCCCGTGAGCGATTTCAGCCGCGAATGAATTCGCCTCCCGATGTGTAGGGCGGGCTGCGCTTCACGGGTCCACTCGTCACGGTCGGGCATGGCGCCGCGAGTGGATGGAAGACGCGCCATCCACCCGCCCTGCTGGGCGCGCTGCGCCGCCCCTGGTGAGCGGGTTCGCCCCTACAGCCCTGTGCGGGCACGGGTCACGCGGTCCACCAGGTAGACCAGCCCGTGGTAGTCGATGCCGCCGTGCTGGGTGAGGCCGATCTCGCAGGTGCGGCTGGTGGAAATGCCCTCGTTGCAGACTTGCACCGCATCCTTCAGCGAACGCAGCGAGTGGGCGTTCAACTCGGGCGTGGTGAAGCCCTTGTCGCCGGCGAATCCACAACAATGGATGCCTTCCGGCACCACCACTTCCGTGGTGCAGCGGCGAACGATGTCGATCAGGCCTTGGGCCTCGCCCAGGTGCTGGGTACTGCAGGTGACGTGGATGGCCACCGGCTTGTCCTGAGGCGTGAACTCCAGCCGTTCCAGCAGGTGGCTGCGGATGAAACGCACCGGATCGAACAGCTGCAGCCGTGAATCCAGGCCGTCCTGCACCAGCCGCAGGGTGCAGGGACTGGTGTCGCAGTAGATGGGGTCGAGGCCGCCACGGCTGGCGGCGAGCAGGGCATCCAGCAGTTCGCGGCGCTTGTTGTCGGCCTGTTCGGCGTAACCCTTGGAGGCGAAGGGCTGGCCGCAGCAGAGGCTGTCCAGATTCTCCGGGAACACCACCTGGAAGCCGGCCTTCTCCAGTAACTTGCGGGTCTTGTCGATCAGCGGCACCTGCTCGCGGTCGCCGGCCGAGGGGCCCATGGCGCGCGAGACGCAGGCGGCCAGGTAGACGACGCGGGGGCGGTCGTCGGTCGTCGCCGGGACGACGTGGATGGGCGCCACGGCCTGGGGCAGGGCGGGGCTCCATTGTGGCAGGCGGTTGCCGGAAAGCTGGCGCAGGGCACCGGAGGTTTTCGCCAGTAGCGGCGCACCCAGCACGCGGCGGGCGCCGTTGGCCACGCGCAGGGTCAGGCGCGCGCCCTTGAGGGCGGTGGCGAAGTGGTTGGCCAGCCAGTCGGCGCTGCCATTGTGGTGGGCGTCGCGGGCGCGCAGCTTGCGCACCAGATCGCCGGTGTTGATGCCGACCGGGCAGCGTTGGGCGCAGAGTCCGGTGGCGGCGCAGGTGTCGATGCCTTGGTACTGGTAGGCCTGCTCCAGTTCGGCGGTGTCGAGGCCTGCCCGTCGTTTGGCCTGGATGTCCCGCCACATGACAATGCGCTGACGCGGGCTCAGGGTCAGGCCCCTGGAGGGGCACACCGGCTCGCAGAAGCCGCACTCGATGCACTTGTCGACGATTTCGTCGGCGGCCGGCAGTGGCTTGAGGTGCTTCAGGTGGATGTCACGGTCTTCGCTGAGGATCACGTCGGGGTTGAGGATGCCGCGGGGGTCCAGCAGGCGCTTGATCCGCCACATCAGTTGGTAGGCGTCGCGGCCCCATTCCAGTTCGACGAAGGGTGCCATGTTGCGGCCCGTGCCGTGCTCGGCTTTCAGCGAGCCGCCGAATTCCACCGCCACCAGTTGCGCCACGTCCTGCATGAAGGCTTCGTAGCGGGCCACCTGCTCGGGCCGCTCGAAGCCCTGGGTGAAGACGAAGTGCAGGTTGCCTTCCAGGGCATGGCCGAAAATGATCGCTTCGTCGTAGCCGTGCTTGTCGAACAGCTGGATCAGGCGGTTGACGCCTTCGGCCAACTGTTCGACGGGGAAGGTGACATCTTCGATGATCACCGTGGTGCCGGTCTGGCGTACCGCGCCGACGGCGGGGAAGGTGTCCTTGCGGATTTTCCACAGCAGGTTGTAGATCGCCGGGTCCTCGCTGAAGTCGACCTTCTGCTCCAGGGGGAAGTGGGCAATGGACGCCATGATCTGGCCCAGTTGCTCGTGCAGCAGGCTCCGGCTGGCGGCGCGGGATTCGATGAGCAGGGCGCAGGCGCTGGTCGACAGGCCCTTCACCCACTCGGGCATGCCGGGCTTGTTTTCCACCGAGCGCAGGCTGCGGCGGTCCAGCAGTTCCACCGCCGACACGGGCTGGCTTTTCAGCAGGGTCACGGCCTTGCAGCAGCTTTCCACGTCGGGGAAAACGATCAGCGCGCTGGCCTTGTGCGGGTGGTCGGGGACGGTGTCGTAGGTCACCGCGCTGATGAAGCCGAGGGTGCCTTCGGAGCCCACCAGCAGGTGGCTGAGGATGTCCAGTGGCTCATCGAAATCCACCAGGGCGTTGAGGGACAGGCCGGTGGTGTTCTTCAGCCGGTACTTGTGACGGATCTTCGCGGCCAGGTCGGTGTTGGCGCGGGTCTGTCGCCCCAGTTCGGCCAGTTCGGCCAGCAGCGGGCCGTGGCTCTGGCGGAAAGCGGCGACGCTGGCGGCATCCTCGGTGTCCAGCAGGGCGCCGTCGGCCAGCACCAGGCGCAACCCTGCCAGGGTGTGGTAGGTGTTCTGGGCGGTGCCGCAGCACATGCCGCTGGCGTTGTTGGCGACGATGCCGCCGATCTTGCAGGCGTTGATGGAGGCCGGGTCCGGGCCGATCTTGCGGCCGAAGGGCGCCAGCCAGGCATTCGCCTGGGCGCCTATCACGCCGGGCTGCAGGCGGATCTGCTCGCCGCCCCGGCGGATGTCGCGGCCATTCCAATTGTCACCCAGGACCAGCAGTACCGAGTCGCTGATGGCCTGGCCGGAGAGGCTGGTGCCCGCTGCGCGGAACGTCACCGGTACCCGTTCGGCGTGGGCGGCCTGGAGCAGGGCAATGATTTCCTCCTCGCTTTCGACGCGGATCACCAGCTTGGGTATCAGCCGGTAGAAGCTGGCGTCGGTGCCGAAGGCCAGGGTGGACAACGGGTCGTCGAAGCGGCGCTCGAGGGGGATCAGGCGTGCGACGGTATCGAGGAAGGGAATCGGCAGGGTCATGGGTTTTCCCATCGGTTTTCGCGGGCCTCGCGGCCCGCCGGATTGTTCGTCAGCGGCCGAGTTCGCGGACCAGGGAGTCGGCGTTGATCTCGCCGATAGTCTTGGCACCGGTTAGCACCATGGCCACGCGCATCTCCTTCTCGATCAGGTCCAGCAGGTTGCTCACACCGGCACCGCCGGCGGCGGCCAGGGCGTAGACGAAGGCGCGGCCGAGCATCACGGTGTCGGCGCCGAGGGCGAGCATGCGCACCACGTCCAGGCCGGTGCGGATGCCGGAGTCGGCGAGGATCGCGAGATCGCCCTTGACCGCATCGGCGATGGCCGGCAGGGCGCGTGCGCTGGAGAGCACGCCGTCGAGCTGGCGGCCGCCGTGGTTGGAGACGACGATGCCGTCGGCGCCGAATTTTACCGCGTCCCTGGCATCTTCCGGGTCGAGGATGCCCTTGATCACCATGGGGCCGTCCCAGAAGTCGCGGATCCACTCCAGGTCCTTCCAGGAAATCGACGGGTCGAAGTTGGCGCCCAGCCAGCCGATGTAGTCGGCCAGCCCCGTCGGGTTGCCCCGGTAGGTGGAGATGTTGCCGAGGTCGTGGGGCTTGCCCAGCAGGCCCACGTCCCAGGCCCAGAAGGGGTGGGTCATGGCCTGCAGCATGCGGCGCAGCGGGGCGTTGGGGCCGCTCATGCCGGAGTGGGCGTCGCGGTAGCGGGCACCGGGTACCGGCATGTCGACGGTGAACACCAGGGTGGTGACGCCGGCGGCCTTGGCGCGCTCCAGGGCGTTCTTCATGAAGCCGCGGTCCTTCAGCACATAGAGCTGGAACCACATGGGGCGGTCGATGGCCGGCGCGACTTCCTCGATTGGACAGACCGACACGGTGGAGAGGGTGAAAGGCACACCCTTGGCCGCCGCTGCCTTGGCCGCCTGCACCTCGCCGCGACGGGCGTACATGCCGGTCAGGCCCACCGGGGCAAGGGCCACCGGCATCGACAGGGTCTCGCCGAACAGCCTGGTCTCCAGGCTCAGCTCGGACATGTTCCGCAACACGCGCTGGCGCAGGGCGATGCCGGCCAGGTCCTCGACGTTACGGCGCAAGGTGTACTCGGCATAGGCGCCACCGTCGATGTAGTGGAACAGGAAGGGCGGAAGCTTGCGCTGGGCGGCGGCGCGGTAGTCGGTGGAGGCGGAGATGATCATGTCATGGGTCCGGGTCGGGCTTCAGGGTGGTGAAAAAGTACCGGGCCGCCGCGTGGAGCGGCCCGGGTGCTCGATCAATGTACGAGCACGCCTGTGAACACGTAGGCCTGGGCCAGGGTAATCAGACCGACCATGGCGGCAAAGATCAGGCTGTGCTTCAGAGTGAAGCGGAACAGGTCCGATTCCTTGCCGACCATGCCGGTGGCCGCGCAGGCAACCGCGATGGACTGCGGCGAGATCATCTTGCCGGTCACGCCACCGCTGGTGTTGGCGGCGACCAGCAGGGTGTCGTTGACGCCGATCTGGTGTGCGGTGGTGGCCTGCAGGGAACCGAACAAGGCGTTGGAAGAGGTGTCCGAACCGGTCAGGAACACGCCCAGCCAGCCGAGGAACGGCGAGAAGAACGGGAAGGCCGCGCCGGTACCGGCCAGGACCAGGGCCAGGGTGGTGGACATGCCGGAGAAGTTGGTGACGAAGGCGAAGGCCAACACCATGCCGATGGACAGGATCGGCCATTTCAGCTCGACGAAGGTCTCCTTGATAGTGGTCAGACCAATTTTAATTCGAATGGAAAGAATGACCATGGAGATCAGGGCTGAAAGGAAAATCGCGGTGCCGGTGGCGGAGATCGGATCGAACTTGTACACGGCTGGAATCGCGGTGGCGGTGGCCACGATCGGCGCGCCTTTCATCACCAACTGGTCCAGGTGCGGGATGGCGAACAGGAAGACGAACTGCTCCATGGCGCCGCCTGGGGCGAACAGGGCCTTGAAGGGTTTGAGGGTCCAGATGGTCACCAGCACAGTCAGCACCAGGAAGGGCGACCAGGCTTTGAGAATTTCACCAAAGCTGTAGGGCGAGGGCGTGGTGCTGCGCGGGCCGCCGAAGCCGCCCATCACGGCTGCGCCGCCGGAGATGCCGACCACTTCGCGGTCTTCGGCGCGCGTGGGTTGCCAGACCTTGAGGAACAGGGTCAGGGACACCAGGCTCACCAGGGCGGAGGTGATGTCGGGCAACTCCGGGCCGATGAAGTTGGAGGTGAAGTACTGGGTAATGGCGAAGCTGGCGCCTGCCACCAGGGCTGCCGGCCAGGTTTCCCTGATGCCGCGCCAGCCATCCATCATGGCCACCAGCCAGAAGGGCACGATGATCGACAGCAGCGGCAACTGGCGGCCGGTCATGGCGCCGATCTTGAACGCGTCGATGCCGGTCACCTGGCCGGCGACGATGATCGGGATGCCCAGGGCGCCGAAGGCCACGGGCGCGGTGTTGGCGATCAGGCACAGGCCGGCCGCATAGAGCGGGTTGAAGCCCAGGCCGACCAGCAGGGCGGCGGTGATCGCCACCGGGGCGCCGAAGCCGGCCGCGCCTTCCAGGAAGGCGCCGAAGGAGAAGCCGATCAGCAGCACCTGCAGGCGCTGGTCGTCGGTGATGGACAGCACGGAGCTGCGGATCACCTCGAACTGGCCGCTCTTGACCGTGAGTTTGTAGAGGAACACCGCCGCGACGATGATCCAGGCGATGGGCCAGAGGCCGTAGGCGAAACCGTAACCGGCGGCGGCGAAGGCCATGTCGGCCGGCATCTGGAAGGCGAAGATGGCGACCGCGAGCGACAGTGCCAGGGTAATGGTGCCGGCCACGTGGCCTTTCAGGCGGAACACCGCCAGGGCCAGGAAGAAGAATATGATCGGAATCAGTGCGACGAGCGCCGACAGCCAGAGGCTGCCAAGGGGGGTGTAGAGCTGCTGCCAGGTTTGCATCGTGGGGTGGCTCCCTAATTGTTTTTGGAGTGCCTGTTAGCCGGATCGGGCAATAACCGTTCGTGCTTGTGGCACGGCGGCAGGCGAAGACCGAGTCGGCGCTGAATGCCGGTTAAATTGGTAAGACCAATTTACAAAATCGACGGCCAAGGGTAAAAGCCGGACTATCCTTGTGTCAATTTGCCGCGTTGCGACTTTGGTCGAGGGGCGGAGTCTGGATGTGCTGCTTGTGCGCGTCCGGTGGGCTGGTTAGGCTGCGGCGTCATGCGCCTTGGGCGCCGTACCAGAAGGCCGCCCGATGTGGCGCGAGAGGGTGGGGAGAACAATGGGATTCGGTCAGGTGCGTCAGCGCCGTCTGTCGGACGATATCGTCAGCCAGTTGGAGGCGATGATCCTCGAAGGCACCTTGAAGGCGGGTGAGCGCCTGCCGGCGGAGCGTGCATTGGCCGAGCAGTTCGGCGTGTCACGCCCCTCTCTGCGGGAGGCGATTCAGAAGCTGGTGGCCAGGGGACTGCTGGTCAGTCGCCAGGGGGGCGGCACCTATGTGGCCGCCGAGCTGGGTACGACCTTCAGCGACCCGCTGCTGCAGTTGCTGGAGAGCAATCCCGAGGCCCAACGCGACCTGCTGGAGTTCCGTCACACCCTGGAAGGTTCCTGTGCGTACTACGCGGCGCAGCGGGCGACCCCAGTAGACCACGAGCGACTTACCGCGGCCTACGAGAATCTGCAGGCCTGCTATGCGCCGGACAGCAAGGCGACCCGAGCGGAGGAAGGCGCGGCGGATGCGCGCTTCCACCTGGCGATCGCCGAGGCCAGCCACAATGCCGTGCTGCTGCACACCATTCGCGGGTTGTTCGACCTGCTCAAGCACAACGTGGTGACCAACATCGGTGGGATGTACCTGCAGCGTGGCGAAACCCGGGAAATGCTGACCAGGCAGCACCGCGCGCTCTACGAGGCGATCATCGAGCGGCGTGCCGAGGATGCGCGGGAGATTTCCCATCAGCACATCCAGTACGTTCAGGAAGTGCTGGAAGAAGGCCAGTTGGAGGCGCAGCGCCTGGCGCGGGCGCAGCGGCGGCAAGGCATCTGACGCAAACAAAAACGCCGGGCGATGCCCGGCGTTGTTCTTTCAGGGCCTATTCCTTGCCCTTGGTGCGCATGGCCCGCGCGATCTCGCGGTCGGAGTCGCGCTCCTTCTCCGTGGCGCGCTTGTCGAACTCCTTCTTGCCCTTGGCCAGGGCGATCTCGCACTTGATCAGGTGTTTCTTCCAGTAGAGCGACAGCGCCACGCAGGCGTAGCCCTTCTGCTGCACCGCGCCGAACAGCTTGCCCAGCTCGCGCTTGTGCAGCAGCAGCTTGCGGGTACGCACCGGGTCGGCGATCACATGGGTGCTCGCGGTCTTCAATGGGGTGATGTGGCTGCCCAGCAGCCAGGCTTCGCCGTCCTTGAGCAGCACGTAGCTGTCCACCAGCTGTGCCTTGCCGGCGCGCAGACTCTTCACTTCCCAGCCGGCGAGGGCCAGCCCGGCCTCGAACTTCTGTTCGATGGAGTAGTCGTGCAGCGCCTTCTTGTTGAGGGCGATGGTGCCTTGGGGATGTTTCTTTTGCTTAGCCATAGGCGGCGCATTATAGGGAGTCGCAGACGGCGCGGCTACGGCGGCGTAGGCTTGAGCGATGTGGGCGAATCCCCGACAATGCGGCACTTTTTTGGATCAGTCCGACCCGTCGCGCCCTTGCGCCATGCGGGTCGGAACTCAGTTCGAGGCCAAGATGACCACCCATATCCAGCGCTCCGCCCTGTTGCCGTTCCCTGCGCAGGCGCTCTACGACCTGGTCAACGATGTGGCGCGCTATCCAGAGTTCCTGCCCTGGTGCGCGGCCGCCACCGTGATGGAGCAGAGCGAGAGCCACATGCTCGCCAGTCTGGAAGTGGCCAAGGGCAGCCTCAGTCAGCGCTTTGTCACGCGCAACAAGCTGGACGGCGGCCAGACCATCGAGATGAACCTGGAGGAGGGACCTTTCAGCCAGTTGCACGGTGTCTGGCATTTCAAGGCGCTGGGGGACAAGGCCTGCAAGATCAGCCTGGACCTGCGTTTCGACTACGCCGGGCCGATCATCAAGGCGACGCTGGGGCCTCTGTTCAACCAGGCCGCCAACACCATGGTGGATGCCTTCTGTCAGCGGGCGAAGCAGCTTTATGGCTGAGGACGTGATCCAGGTCGAAGTGGTCTATGCGCTGGCCAACTGTCAGAAGGTGCTGCGCGTCGTCGTCCGTAAGGGCATCAATGCTCGTGAGGCTGCGCTGTGCTCCGGGATGGGGGCGCACTTCCCGGAACTGGACCTGGCCACCTGCCCGCTGGGCATTTTCGGCAGGGCGCTGCCCCGGCCTGAAGAGCGTCTGCTGGAGGAGGGTGACCGGGTGGAAATCTACCGGCCATTGATTGCTGATCCCAAGGAAGTGCGCAAGCAACGTGCGGCAAAGGCTGCCCAGGCCCGTGGGGGCGAGCGGGACGCCTGATTCCCGCCCATGAAAAAGCCCGGGACCAGCCCGGGCTTTTCATTGCCGCCTGCTTATTGCGGCGAGGTTTCCAGCGGCTCCGGAATCGGTACCGGCACCGGTTCTGCGCTGTCCACTTCCTGCTGGATCTTCTCCAGGAGGGAGCTCGGCGCGGCGGGTTCTTCCGCCTTGGGCTGCTCTTGCGGCTGTTCCGGCTTGACCTGGGTGGTGCCTTCGCTGCCGAGGATCGCCTCGTCGCGGCTCACGCCGGGCATGAAGTCGCCCGCCAGACCAATCAGTTGGTCGTTGTTGTCGAACATCAGGCTGACGCGTTCCTGGAGGCGTTGGCCGCCACCCGGCTGGATGCTGTAGAGGTAGTCCCAACGCTTGGCGTGGAAGGTGTCGGTGATCAGCGGGTTACCCATGATAAACCGCACTTGACGCCGGGTCATTCCGGGCTTCAACTGGTCTATCATGTCCTGCGTCACGACGTTGCCCTGCTGGATATCGATTTTGTAGACCCCGGGAAACGAGCAACCGGCGAGTGCGAGCAAGCCTGCGAAGGAGAGGCTGGTCAGCAGGAGCTTGGTGTTTTGCATCAAGGGGAGACTTCCACTATCTTGGCTGGGCATCAAAAGTCCCGATCATACCTGCATTAAGGGAAGCTGCGAAAGCCGCATTCCTCGAGAAAGCTGACCATGGTTGAAAACAACGAACTGCGTAAAGCCGGCCTGAAGGTGACCTTGCCTCGGGTCAAGATCCTCCAGATGCTCGACTCCACCGAGCAACGCCATATGAGCGCGGAGGACGTTTACAAGGCCCTGATGGAAGCCGGCGAAGACGTCGGTCTGGCCACTGTCTACCGGGTCCTGACCCAGTTCGAGGCGGCAGGTCTGGTGGTGCGCCACAACTTCGACGGCGGCCATGCGGTGTTCGAACTGGCTGACAGCGGCCATCATGACCACATGGTGTGCGTCGATACCGGTGAGGTGATCGAGTTCTTCGACCCGGAAATCGAGAAGCGCCAGAAGGAGATCGTCAAGGAGCGCGGCTACGAGCTGGTAGACCACAATCTGGTGCTCTACATCCGCAAGAAGAAGTAAGCGCTACGCGCGAAAGAAAAGGCGACCCGCAGGTCGCCTTTTTCATTTCAGGCCGAATCAGTTCTGGGCGCTGGTGACCATTTTCCTGGCGTGGGCCAGGGATTCCTCGGTCAGGTCCACTCCGCCCAGCATTCGCGCGATCTCTTCGATGCGTGGCGTTTCCTGCAGCTTGGCGACCGCTGTGCGGGTTTCCAGGGTGCCGCGTTCCTTGTGCACGAAGAGATGGTGATGGCCCTGGGCGGCGACCTGCGGGAGGTGGGTGACGGTCAGCACCTGGCCGCGTTCGCCAAGGCGCCGCAGCAACTGGCCCACCACTTCGGCGGTAGGGCCGCCGATGCCAACATCCACCTCGTCGAACACCAGGGTGGGGACGCGCGAGGTCTGCGCGGTAATCACCTGGATGGCCAGGCTGATACGGGATAGCTCGCCGCCCGAGGCAACCTTGGCCAGTGCCTTGAGCGGTTGGCCGGGGTTCGCACTGACCAGAAATTCCACCAGCTCCAGGCCTTGCTGCTGGGGTTCGGCGGTTTGGCTGGTGTGCAGCTGGATGCTGAATCGCCCTCCGGGCATGCCCAGGCGCTGCATCTCGGTTTCCACCCCGGCCGCCAGTTGGTCGGCGGCCACGCCGCGTAGTCGGCTCAGTTCCGCGGCCTTCTCCTGATAGTGGCGTTCGTAGGCGGCGAGTTCCTCGGCGAGCCGGTCGGCGGCCTCGTCATCGGCGTTGAGGGCTTCCAGTTCGTCCAGCAGGCGCTGTTGCAGTTCCCCCAGGTCATTGGGCTGCACTCGGTGCTTGCGTGCCAGGGTGTAGATGGCGTCGAGGCGCTCTTCCAGTGCCTGCTGGCGTTCGGGGTCGGCATCGAAGTGGTCGAGGAAACGGTTCAGCTCGCCCATGGCTTCTTCCACCTGAATCTGGGCACTGGAGAGCAGGTTCACCGCCTCGGCCAGGGCGCCGGGCTGGGCGTGGAAGGCGGTCAGGCGGTTGAGGCTGGCAGTCAGGGCGCTGAGCACGTTGCCGGCGTCGCTTTCGCTGCACATGTCGATCACCTGGCGGCAGGCCGCCAACAGGCTTTCGGCGTTGGCCAGGTTCTTGTGTTCCTGTTCCAGTTGCGCCAGTTCGTTCTCGCCCAGGGCGAGGTTTTCCAGTTCGTCCAGCTGGTAGGTAAGCAACTGGTGGCGAGCGCGCTGTTCATCCCCGGCGCGGGACAGGCGCTCCAGTTCCTGGCGGGTTTGCCGCCAGCGCTGGGCGGCCAGTTGCACCTGGCGGGCGAGTTCGCTGGCTCCGGCGAATTCGTCCAGCAGGCGGCGATGGGGGTCGGCCTTTAGCAGGGATTGGTGCTCGTGCTGGCCGTGGATGTCGATCAGCAGCTCGCCGAGGCTCTTCAGGTCGCCGAGCGGGCAGGGGGTTCCATTTATATAGGCGCGGGAGCGGCCTTCGGCAGTTATCACCCGGCGCAGGAGGCAGGGACCGTCCTGTTCTAGGTCGCGTTCGGCCAGCCAGTCGCGGGCTTCGGCGATGCGGCTGATGTCGAAGCTGGCGAGGATGTCGGCCTTGTCGGCGCCGGGGCGTACCACGCCGCTGTCGGCGCGATCGCCCAGCGTCAGGCCGAGGGCGTCGAGCATGATCGACTTGCCGGCGCCGGTCTCGCCGGTGATCACGGACATGCCGCCCTCGAGTTCCAGGTCCAGGTGCTCGACGATGGCGTAGTTATGGATCGACAGGTGTACCAGCATGGTGCGACTCCCGCGCTGAGTTGGCTGTGTATTTATACAGTGTTTGTTTTCTGGCTGACAATCGCCCCTCCCCCTTGAAGCGACAAAACGGCGGCCCCATATAGGCGGACATATCAGCGGGTCTTTGCCCGCAGCTGTCTTTTATGAGGAGGAAGGCATGGCCGACGAACAGACCCTGGATAACCAGACCCCCGAAGCGAACCCTGCTGCCGACACCGCATCCGGCGAAGACCTCGCCGCCCGCGTTCAGGTGCTGGAGGAGCAGCTGGCCGCGGCCCAGGATCAGTCGCTGCGTGTGGCCGCCGAGCTGCAGAACATCCGTCGCCGCGCCGAGCAGGACGTGGAGAAAGCGCACAAGTTCGCCCTGGAGAAGTTCGCCAACGACCTGCTGCCGGTGGTCGACAGCCTGGAGCGTGGCCTGGAACTGTCCAGCGACACCGATGAGGCGATCAAGCCGGTGCGCGAAGGCATGGAGCTGACCCTCAAGCTGTTCCACGACACCCTCAAGCGTTATCAGTTGGAGGTCGTCGACCCCCACGGCGCGCCCTTCAATCCCGAGCACCACCAGGCCATGGCCATGGAAGAGAGCACCCATGTCGAGCCGGGCAGCGTACTCAAGGTGTTCCAGAAGGGATATCTGCTCAATGGACGTCTGCTGCGCCCCGCCATGGTGGTGGTCAGCAAGGCTCCGAGTGCCACGCCGCCGTCGATCGACGAGCAGGCTTGAAATCGGGGCTCGGGCCCCCATCTGTTAGATCAAGCGTTTATGTGCTGCCGTGGTCCGTGAAGCGAGGCCACGGAGAATCCAAAGTTTCGGGAGAGAGAATATGGGCAAAATCATCGGTATCGACCTGGGAACCACCAACTCCTGCGTGGCCATCCTGGAAAACGGCAACGTCAAGGTGATCGAGAACGCCGAAGGCGCTCGCACCACGCCGTCCATCATCGCCTACACCAACGACGGCGAGACCCTGGTGGGCCAATCCGCCAAGCGTCAGGCGGTCACCAACCCGCAGAACACCCTGTACGCCGTGAAGCGCCTGATCGGTCGCCGCTTCGAAGAAGACGTCGTGCAGAAAGACATCAAGATGGTTCCCTACAAGATCGCCAAGGCCGACAACGGTGACGCCTGGGTGGAGGTGAAGGGTAACAAGATGGCGCCGCCGCAGATTTCCGCGGAAGTGCTGAAGAAGATGAAGAAGACCGCCGAAGACTACCTCGGCGAGCCGGTGACCGAAGCGGTGATCACCGTTCCGGCCTACTTCAACGACAGCCAGCGCCAGGCTACCAAGGACGCCGGTCGCATCGCCGGCCTGGACGTCAAGCGCATCATCAACGAGCCGACCGCGGCCGCGCTGGCCTACGGCATGGACAAGGCCAAGGGCGACCACACCGTGATCGTCTATGACCTGGGCGGCGGTACCTTCGACGTGTCGGTGATCGAGATCGCCGAAGTCGACGGCGAACACCAGTTCGAAGTGCTGGCCACCAACGGCGACACCTTCCTCGGTGGTGAGGACTTCGACCTGCGCCTGATCGACTACCTCGTCGACGAGTTCAAGAAAGAGTCCGGCATGGACCTCAAGGGCGACCCCCTGGCCATGCAGCGCCTGAAGGAAGCCGCCGAGAAGGCCAAGATCGAGCTGTCCTCCAGCCAGCAGACCGACGTCAACCTGCCGTATATCACTGCAGACCAGACCGGTCCGAAGCACCTGAACGTGAAGATTTCCCGCGCGAAGCTGGAAGCCCTGGTGGAAGACCTGGTGGCCCGTACCATCGAGCCTTGCCGCATCGCCCTGAAGGACGCCGGCCTGGACGTGTCCGACATTCAGGAAGTGATCCTGGTCGGCGGCCAGACCCGTATGCCGCTGGTGCAGAAGCAGGTGGCCGACTTCTTCGGCAAGGAGCCGCGCAAGGACGTGAACCCGGACGAAGCCGTTGCTATCGGTGCCGCCATCCAGGGTGCCGTACTGGCCGGCGACGTGAAGGACGTGCTGCTGCTCGACGTTTCCCCGCTGACTCTGGGTATCGAGACCCTGGGTGGCGTGATGACCGCGCTGATCGAGAAGAACACCACCATCCCGACCAAGAAGTCCCAGGTGTTCTCCACCGCCGACGACAACCAGTCCGCCGTGACCATTCACGTGCTGCAGGGTGAGCGCAAGCAGGCCGGGCAGAACAAGTCCCTGGGCAAGTTCGACCTGGCCGAGATTCCGCCGGCGCCGCGCGGTGTGCCGCAGATCGAAGTGACCTTCGATATCGACGCCAACGGCATTCTGCACGTGTCCGCCAAGGACAAGGCCACCGGCAAGCAGCAGTCCATCGTGATCAAGGCCAACTCCGGCCTGTCCGAGGAAGAGATCCAGCAGATGGTGCGCGACGCCGAGGCCAATGCCGAGGAAGACCGCAAGTTCGAAGAGCTGGCCGCTGCCCGCAACCAGGGCGATGCGCTGGTCCATGCCACCCGCAAGATGCTCACCGAGGCTGGCGACAAGGCCACCGCCGAGGAGAAGGCGGCCATCGAGAAGGCGCTTGGCGAGTTGGAAGTGGCCGTGAAGGGTGACGACAAGGCCGATATCGAGGCCAAGATGAATGCCCTGTCCCAGGCTTCCACTCCGCTGGCGCAGAAGATGTACGCCGACCAGGCCCAGGCTGGCGAGCAGCCGCAGGCATCCGACGCGGACAAGGCTGGCGACGATGCCGTCGACGCCGAGTTCGAAGAGGTCAAGGAAAACAAGTAAGTGTCACGCTTGCTTCCGTCCCGGCGTGCGGGGCTAAGCGCCCCGTACGCCTGATCCGCCACGCGGGAGCTTGCTCCCGCGTTGGCGTGTCTGGGGCTGATGAATTCTAGAGTGCAGAAAACTATGGCTAAACGTGACTTTTACGAAATCCTCGGTGTCGAGCGGGGGGCCAGCGAGGCTGAGCTGAAGAAGGCCTATCGCCGCCTGGCGATGAAACACCATCCGGACCGCAATCCGGGCGATAAGGTGGCGGAAGAGAAGTTCAAGGAAGCCAACGAGGCCTACGAAATCCTTTCCGACGCCAGCAAGCGCGCGGCTTACGACCAGTACGGCCATGCCGGCGTCGATCCGCAGATGGGCGCGGGCGCTGGAGCCGGCTTCGGTGGGGCCAGCTTCTCCGACATCTTCGGCGATGTGTTCAGCGATTTCTTCGGCGGCCAGCGTGGCGGCCAGCGCGGTGGTCCGCAGCGTGGCAGCGACCTGCGTTACACCCTGGAGCTGGACCTGGAAGAGGCGGTGCGCGGCACCACCGTGACCATCCGGGTGCCGACCCTGGTCAACTGCAAGACCTGCGATGGCTCGGGCGCCAAGAAAGGCACCAGTCCGGTTACCTGTACCACGTGCGGCGGCATCGGCCAGGTGCGCATGCAGCAGGGCTTCTTCTCGGTGCAGCAGACCTGCCCGCGCTGCCACGGCAGCGGCAAGATGATCAGCGACCCCTGTGGCAGCTGTCATGGCCAGGGGCGTGTGGAAGAGCACAAGACCCTGTCGGTGAAGGTGCCGGCCGGTGTCGATACCGGCGACCGCATCCGTCTGTCCGGAGAGGGCGAGGCCGGTGCTCTGGGTGGTCCGTCGGGCGACCTCTATGTGGTGGTCAATGTGCGTGAGCACCCGATCTTCCAGCGCGACGGCAAGCATCTTTACTGCGAGGTGCCGATCAGTTTCGCGGATGCGGCGCTGGGCGGTGAGCTGGAAGTGCCGACCCTGGATGGCCGGGTCAAGCTGAAGATTCCGGAAGCGACCCAGACCGGCAAGCTGTTCCGTCTGCGCGGCAAGGGTGTGGCCCCGGTGCGTGGCGGGGGTGCCGGTGATCTGATGTGTCGGGTGGTGGTGGAAACGCCGGTCAACCTGGACAAGCGCCAGCGCGAGCTGCTCGATGAGTTCCGCAAGACGCTGCAGAGCGATGGTTCTCACTCGCCCAAGGCCAGCAGTTGGTTCGAGGGTATGAAGCGCTTCTTCGGCGATCTCTAACGATGGACTGGAAGTCGGTGCGGGGCTGATGCGTCCTGGTTCCGGCTTTCTGTTCCGGGCTTCCAGCTTGGAGCTTTTTTATGCGACGTATTGCTGTGATGGGCGCCGCTGGGCGCATGGGCAAGAATCTGGTCGAGGCTGTCCAGCAGGCGCCAGGGGCCGGGCTGACGGCGGCGATCGACCGTCCCGACAGCACCCTGGTCGGTGCCGACGCTGGTGAGCTGGCGGCCCTGGGCCGTATCGGTGTACCGCTGTCGGGTGACCTGGCCAAGGTGGTGGACGAGTTCGACGTGCTGATCGACTTCACCCACCCTTCGGTGACGTTGAAGAACCTGGAGGTCTGCCGGCAGGCCGGCAAGGCCATGGTGATCGGTACCACGGGCTTCTCCGCCGCGGAGAAGGCGCTGCTGGCGGCGGCCGCGAAGGAAATCCCGATCGTTTTCGCGGCCAACTTCAGTGTTGGCGTGAACCTCTGCCTCAAGCTGCTGGATACCGCTGCCCGTGTGCTGGGCGACGAAGTGGACATAGAGATCATCGAGGCCCACCACCGGCACAAGGTGGATGCACCCTCCGGGACTGCCCTGCGTATGGGGGAGGTGGTGGCCGACGCGCTCGGTCGTGACCTTTCCAAGGTGGCGGTCTACGGTCGCGAGGGGCAGACCGGTGCGCGCGCCCGCGAAACCATCGGCTTCGCCACCGTACGGGCGGGCGACGTGGTGGGGGACCACACCGTGCTGTTCGCGGCCGAGGGCGAGCGCGTGGAGATCACCCACAAGGCCTCCAGCCGCATGACCTTCGCCCGCGGCGCGGTGAGAGCAGCCCTCTGGCTGGACGGCCAGGGCGCTGGCTTGTATGACATGCAGGATGTGCTGGGTCTGCGTTGATGTGTCGTTCAGGATGTCTTTCGGGTGGACCGAAATGACGCATTCCTGTAAACTGCAGCTTTAGTGTGTCCACTAAAAGTTACGCAGAAATGGCTCAGATAAAAAAGCGGGGTGACGGTATGAACGTCATCCCGCTTTTTTACAACCTGCGTTTGCTTCAGCCTTAGATCTACGGGAGGTCTTCTTGACTAAGCCAGCCATACTCGCGCTTGCCGACGGCAGCATTTTTCGCGGCGAAGCCATTGGGGCCGATGGCCATACCATCGGCGAGGTAGTGTTCAACACTGCCATGACCGGCTATCAGGAAATCCTTACCGATCCTTCCTATGCCCAGCAAATCGTTACCCTGACCTACCCGCACATCGGCAACACCGGCACCACGCCGGAGGACGCCGAGTCCAATCGCGTCTGGGCCGCCGGCCTGATCATCCGCGACCTGCCGCTGCTGGCCTGCAACTGGCGTAACAAGCAGTCGCTGCCGGATTACCTGAAAGAAAACGGCACCGTCGCCATCGCCGGCATCGATACCCGCCGCCTGACCCGCATTCTGCGGGAGAAGGGTTCCCAGAACGGCTGCATCCTCGCGGGTGAAGACGCCACCGAAGAGAAGGCGCTGGAGCTGGCTCGCAGCTTCCCGGGCCTGAAGGGAATGGACCTGGCCAAGGTGGTGTCCTCCGAAGAGCGTTACGAGTGGCGCTCCAGCGTCTGGAACCTGGAAACCGACAGTCATCCGGAAATCGCTGCCAGCGAGCTGCCTTACCATGTGGTGGCCTATGACTTCGGCGTCAAGCTGAACATCCTGCGCATGCTGGTGGCCCGCGGCTGCCGTCTGACTGTGGTGCCGGCCCAGACCCCGGCCAGTGACGTGCTGGCGCTGAACCCGGACGGCATCTTCCTCTCCAACGGCCCTGGCGACCCCGAACCGTGCGACTACGCCATCCAGGCCATTCGCGAGTTCCTCGACACCGAGATCCCAGTCTTCGGCATCTGCCTCGGCCATCAGCTGCTGGCCCTGGCCTCGGGCGCCAGGACCGTGAAGATGGGCCATGGCCACCACGGCGCCAACCATCCGGTGCAGGACCTGGATTCCGGTGTGGTGATGATCACCAGCCAGAACCACGGTTTCGCCGTGGATGAGTCGACCCTGCCCTCCAACCTGCGTGCCACCCACAAGTCGCTGTTCGACGGCACCCTGCAGGGCATCGAGCGCACCGACAAGGTGGCTTTCAGCTTCCAGGGCCACCCCGAGGCCAGCCCCGGTCCACATGACGTCGCCCCGCTGTTCGACCGCTTCATCGAAGCCATGGCCAAGCGCCGCTAAGCACGCCTGACGACTGACCTACGGATTCGAGTGAGTAAAAATGCCTAAACGTACAGACATCAAAAGCATCCTGATCCTCGGTGCCGGCCCCATCGTGATCGGCCAGGCCTGCGAGTTCGACTACTCCGGCGCCCAGGCCTGCAAGGCCCTGAAGGAAGAAGGCTTCCGCGTCATCCTGGTGAACTCCAACCCGGCTACCATCATGACCGATCCGGCCATGGCTGACGCCACCTATATCGAGCCGATCAAGTGGGCGACCGTCGCCAAGATCATCGAGAAGGAGCGGCCCGATGCGCTGCTGCCCACCATGGGTGGCCAGACTGCGCTGAACTGCGCCCTGGACCTGGAGCGCCACGGCGTGCTGGCCAAGTTCGGCGTGGAAATGATCGGCGCCAACGCCGACACCATCGACAAGGCGGAAGATCGCTCGCGCTTCGACAAGGCGATGAAGGACATTGGCCTGGCCTGCCCCCGCTCGGGCATCGCCCACAGCATGGAAGAAGCCTACGGTGTGCTGGAGCAGGTCGGCTTCCCCTGCATCATCCGTCCGTCCTTCACCATGGGCGGCACGGGCGGCGGTATCGCCTACAACCGTGAAGAGTTCGAAGAGATCTGCGCCCGTGGTCTGGACCTGTCGCCGACCAACGAGCTGCTGATCGACGAATCCCTGATCGGCTGGAAGGAATACGAGATGGAGGTTGTCCGCGACAAGAAGGACAACTGCATCATCGTCTGCTCCATCGAGAACTTCGATCCCATGGGCGTGCACACCGGTGACTCCATCACCGTTGCCCCGGCCCAGACCCTGACCGATAAGGAATACCAGATCATGCGCAACGCCTCCCTGGCGGTGCTGCGCGAGATCGGCGTCGAGACCGGCGGTTCCAACGTGCAGTTCGGCATCTGCCCGAACACCGGTCGCATGGTCGTGATCGAGATGAACCCGCGCGTATCGCGCTCCTCGGCTCTGGCCTCCAAGGCTACCGGTTTCCCGATCGCCAAGATCGCCGCCAAACTGGCTGTCGGCTACACCCTCGATGAGCTGCAGAACGACATCACCGGCGGTCGCACCCCGGCGTCCTTCGAGCCGGCCATCGACTACGTGGTGACCAAGGTCCCGCGCTTCGCCTTCGAGAAATTCCCGAAAGCCGACGCCCGCCTGACTACCCAGATGAAGTCCGTGGGTGAAGTCATGGCCATCGGTCGCACCTTCCAGGAGTCCGTGCAGAAAGCCCTGCGTGGTCTGGAAGTGGGCGTGGCCGGCTTCGATCCCAAGCTGGACCTGAACGACCCTGAGGCCGAAAGCATCCTCAAGCGTGAGCTGACCGTGCCGGGCGCCGAGCGTATCTGGTACGTCGCCGATGCCTTCCGCGCCGGCAAGACCATCGAGGAAGTCTTCGACCTGACCCGCATCGACGAGTGGTTCCTGGTGCAGATCGAGGATCTGATGAAGGACGAGGAGCGCATCAAGACCCTCGGCCTGTCCGGCATCGACGCCGACCTGATGCGCAAGCTCAAGCGCAAGGGCTTCTCTGACGCGCGCCTGGCCAAGCTGCTCGGCGTGACCGAGAAGAACCTGCGCAGCCACCGCCACAAGCTCAAAGTGCTGCCGGTGTTCAAGCGCGTGGATACCTGCGCCGCCGAGTTCGCCACCGACACCGCCTACATGTACTCGACCTACGAGGAAGAGTGCGAGGCCAACCCGTCGACCCGCGAGAAGATCATGATTCTCGGCGGCGGCCCCAACCGTATCGGCCAGGGCATCGAGTTCGACTACTGCTGCGTACACGCCGCGCTGGCCATGCGTGAAGACGGCTACGAGACCATCATGGTCAACTGCAACCCGGAAACCGTCTCCACGGACTACGACACCTCCGACCGCCTGTACTTCGAGCCGGTGACCCTGGAAGACGTGCTGGAAATCGTCCGCGTCGAGCAGCCCAGGGGCGTGATCGTGCAGTACGGCGGCCAGACTCCGCTGAAACTCTGCCGCGCCCTGGAAGAGGCCGGCGTGCCCATCATCGGCACCAGTCCCGATGCCATCGACCGCGCCGAGGACCGCGAGCGCTTCCAGCAGATGGTGCAGCGTCTGAACCTGCGTCAGCCGGCCAACGCCACCGCGCGCAGCGAAGACGAGGCCCTGGCCCTGTCCAAGGGCATCGGCTACCCGATGGTGGTGCGTCCGTCCTACGTGTTGGGCGGCCGCGCGATGGAAATCGTCTACCAGGAAGAAGAGCTCAAGCGCTACATGCGCGAGGCGGTGAAGGTCTCCAACGACAGCCCGGTCCTGCTGGACCGCTTCCTCAACTGCGCCATCGAAGTGGACGTTGACGCAGTGTGTGACGGCGAGACCGTGGTGATTGGCGCCATCATGCAGCACATCGAGCAGGCCGGCGTGCACTCCGGTGACTCCGCCTGCTCGCTGCCGCCGTATTCGCTGCCGCAGCACATCCAGGACGAGATCCGCGAACAGGTCAAGAAAATGGCCCTGGAACTGGGCGTCGTCGGCCTGATGAACGTGCAGATGGCGGTGCAGGGCGAGGACATCTACGTCATCGAAGTGAACCCGCGCGCTTCCCGTACCGTGCCCTTCGTTTCCAAGTGCATTGGCGAATCCCTGGCCAAGGTGGCCGCCCGTGTCATGGCCGGCAAGACCCTGGCCGAAGTGGGCTTCACCCGGGAAATCATCCCGCCCTTCTTCAGCGTCAAGGAGGCGGTGTTCCCCTTCGCCAAGTTCCCGGGCGTCGACCCGATCCTTGGCCCGGAAATGAAGTCCACCGGTGAGGTGATGGGTGTGGGCGACACCTTTGGTGAAGCCTTCTCCAAGTCCCAGTTGGGCGCCAGCGAGATCCTGCCGAATACCGGCACCGCCTTCATCAGCGTGCGCGAGGACGACAAGGCCCAGGCCGTCGAGGTGGCCCGTGACCTGGTCGCGCTCGGCTTCGAGGTGGTCGCCACCGCGGGTACCGCCAAGATGATCGAGGCCGCCGGCCTGCCGGTGCGTCGCGTGAACAAGGTGACGGAAGGCCGTCCCCATGTCGTTGACATGATCAAAAACGATGAGGTTACCCTCATCATCAACACCACCGAGGGGCGTCAGTCCATTGCCGACTCCTACTCGATTCGTCGTAACGCCCTGCAGCACAAGATCTACTGCACCACCACGATCGCGGCTGGTCAGGCGGTCTGCGAGGCGCTCAAGTTCGGTCCCGAGAAGACCGTGCGCCGGCTGCAGGATCTCCATGCAGGAATCAAGGCATGACCAAATTTCCGATGACCATCCAGGGCGCTCGCGCCCTGGAAGACGAGCTGAAAGCCCTCAAGGCCGAGCGGCCGAAGATCAGTCAGGCTATCGCCGAAGCGCGCGAGCTGGGCGATCTCAAGGAAAACGCCGAGTACCATGCTGCGCGCGAGCAGCAGGGGCTGGCTGAGGCGCGCATACGCGATATCGAAGCCAAGCTGTCGAATGCCCACGTCATTGATGTCACCAGCATTCCGCCTAGTGGCAAGGTGATCTTCGGTGTGACCGTGGATATCGCCAATGTCGATACCGACGAATCGGTGACCTACCAGATCGTGGGTGACGACGAGGCGGATATCAAACTGGGCAAGTTGTCGGTCAGTTCCCCTATCGCCCGCGCCCTGGTGGGCAAGGAAGAAGGGGACGTGGTGGCGGTCAAGACTCCCAGCGGTGTTGTCGAGTACGAGATTGTCGAAGTTCGTCACCTCTGAGCGTTTGCCTTTCCGGGCCGGCGCCATCGCCTGGCAGCTGGCCCAGACCTTCTGGGTTGGCGGCCTCTGGTTGCTGCACTTCGTCGTGCTGCCGGCGCTGGGTCGTATAGGCCTGGCGCCGATGCTGGTGGAGGAGGTGGCGGCCACGCTGCGGCCGCTGTTGGTGGCCTTCACCGGATTCTGTGCGCTGCTCCAGGCCCTGCTGCTCATCCAGCACGCAGGGCTTGCGCGTCTTTGGCGCGATGCGCGCGCGCAGTTGCTGGCTGCAGTGCTGGCCTTGGTGGTGGTGTTCCTGCTGGTGCGTTTCTGGATGCCTGAGGCGCTGTACTGGCTGAACTTCAGCTACCTGCTGCTGGCTTTCTGTGGCCTGCTGCTGGTGGTCCAGCCTCTGCCGGCGAAGCCTATGAAGGGCCAGGCGCGCTGAGCGCGCGCCCAGGGGAAGGGGCTCAGAGGCCGCTGAAACGGCTGATGTTGGAGAGGTTGCGATTCGGCTTGGGATTGCGGCGGTACACCAGTGCCATCTTGCCGATGACCTGGACCAGTTCGCAGTTGCCGGCGGCGCAGAGCTCCTCGATCAGGGCACGGCGGTCATCGCGTTCGGTAATGCGGAACTGAACCTTGATCAACTCGTGATCGTTCAGTGCGCGTTCCAGCTCGGCCAGCACGCCTTCGGTCAGACCGTTCTCGGCCACTGTCAATACCGGCTTCAGGTGATGACCGATAGATTTGTATTGCTTCTTGTGCTCCTGTGAGAGCGCCATAATCAGACCCCTGCGAAAAAAGGCTGCTAGTTTACCCGAGTGATTCCGGGGCGCACAGCCGAACACGAGGTATCCCGTGGCCCGTTCCAAGACTAGCCATCGCTGGCGGAAAGAGCACTTCGACAACCTCTGTGAGGAGAGTGGCTACCGCTCGCGCGCTTCTCATGCATCGGCGAAAACCCGGTAGACCTTGTGACTTTCGATATCGTCCCCAATATGAGTGGCATAAGGGTCGCCGACGAGGCTACGGCAGGCAGATGCGCAAGCTGCTTTCGTCGCGTGATCGTTCCCGCGAGCAATACCTGCTCGCGCGTGGCTTCCATGGGGAATAGACTGCAACGGGGACCTGACGCGTCAGTCCCCTTCTGCAGGCGCGGGATACTGCAGAGAGGCCGCAGGGTCTCATAAAGGGTTACAGACGGCGCCTGCCAGGGGCAGGGGTTGTGTAGTAAGTTAGGCCGGTTAATCACCAGCCGTCATGCGGGGTGCGCTCCGGGAAGGGGCCCGTTCCAGAGGGTAGCTAATTGAACGATATGGCAAAAAATCTGATCTTGTGGCTGATCATCGCCGCTGTGCTTGTCACGGTGATGAACAATTTCTCCAGCCCGAGCGAGCCGCAGACCCTTAACTACTCGGAATTCATCGAGCAGGTTAAAGAAGGCAAGGTCGAACGAGTCACCGTCGATGGATTCGTCATTACCGGCAAACGTAACGACGGTGAATCCTTCAAGACCATTCGTCCGGCGATTCAGGACGGCGGCCTGATCGGCGACCTGATCGACAACAACGTGATGATCGAAGGCAAGCAGCCCGAGCAGCAGAGCATCTGGACCCAGTTGCTGGTGGCCAGCTTCCCGATCCTCGTGATCATTGCAGTCTTCATGTTCTTCATGCGCCAGATGCAGGGCGGCGGCGGCGGCCGCGGCGGCCCGATGAGCTTCGGCAAGAGCAAGGCGCGCCTGTTGTCGGAAGACCAGGTCAAGACCACCTTCGCCGACGTCGCCGGCTGCGACGAAGCCAAGGAGGAAGTCAGCGAGCTGGTGGAATTCCTCCGCGATCCGGGCAAGTTCCAGCGTCTGGGCGGCCGTATTCCGCGCGGTGTCCTGATGGTCGGTCCGCCCGGTACCGGCAAGACCTTGCTGGCCAAGGCCATCGCTGGCGAGGCCAAGGTGCCGTTCTTCACCATCTCCGGTTCTGACTTCGTCGAAATGTTTGTTGGCGTGGGCGCGTCTCGCGTTCGCGATATGTTCGATCAGGCCAAGAAGCATGCGCCCTGCATCATTTTCATCGACGAGATCGACGCTGTTGGTCGCCACCGTGGCGCCGGTCTGGGTGGTGGTCATGATGAGCGCGAGCAGACCCTCAACCAGTTGCTGGTCGAAATGGACGGCTTCGAGATGAACGACGGCATCATCGTGATCGCCGCCACTAACCGTCCGGATGTGCTGGATCCCGCGCTGCTGCGTCCGGGTCGATTTGATCGTCAGGTGGTGGTTGGCCTGCCGGATATTCGCGGCCGCGAGCAGATCCTCAAGGTACACATGCGTAAGGTGCCGATGGGCGACGACGTCGATCCGGCCGTGATTGCGCGTGGTACACCTGGCTTCTCCGGCGCCGACCTGGCCAACCTGGTCAACGAGGCGTCCCTGTTCGCCGCCCGCGTCAACAAGCGCCTGGTGGAAATGAAGGAGTTCGAGCTGGCCAAGGACAAGATCATGATGGGCGCCGAGCGCAAGTCCATGGTCATGTCCGAGAAGGAAAAGCTCAACACCGCGTACCACGAGGCGGGCCATGCCATCGTCGGGCGTCTGGTGCCCGAGCACGATCCGGTCTACAAGGTGTCGATCATTCCGCGTGGCCGTGCCCTGGGCGTGACCATGTTCCTTCCCGAAGAGGATCGTTACAGCCTGTCCAAGCGTGCGCTGACCAGTCAGATCTGCTCGCTGTTCGGCGGTCGTATCGCGGAAGAGATGACGCTCGGTTTCGATGGCGTCACTACCGGTGCCTCCAACGACATCATGCGAGCCACCCAGATCGCCCGGAACATGGTGACCAAGTGGGGCCTTTCCGAGAAGCTCGGTCCGCTGATGTATGCGGAAGAGGAGGGCGAAGTGTTCCTCGGTCGGAGCGCGGGTGCCCAGCACGCCAACCTGTCCGGCGAAACCGCCAAGCTGATCGACCAGGAAGTCCGCCGCATCATCGATGAGTCCTATACCACCGCGAAGAACCTGCTGACGGAGAATCGCGACAAGCTCGACATGATGGCTGATGCACTGATGAAGTACGAAACCATCGATTCCGAACAGATCGACGACATCATGGCGGGTCGACCCGCCCGCGAGCCCAAGGACTGGCAGGGAGGCTCCGGCACTACCGGTACTCCAAGTCCCCGCGAAGAGGCCAAGCGTCCTGAAACCCCCATCGGCGGGCCTGCTGGCGAACACTAAGGCTTGTCGATGACGTCAGTGCAGCATCAGACCCGGTTGCCTTGCGGCAACCGGGTTCTTGATTTGGCCCAGCCGCAAGTGATGGGCATTCTCAATGTTACTCCGGACTCCTTTTCCGATGGCGGCCGCTTCAATGCGCGCGACGCCGCCTTGCGTCATGCCGAGGAAATGGTCGCCGCTGGTGCTACCTTGATCGACGTGGGGGGCGAGTCGACTCGCCCCGGTGCCCGGCCAGTGTCTCCGACCGAAGAGCTGGAGCGGGTTGCGCCGGTGGTCGAAGCCATCGCCCGCGAGCTGGATGTGGTGATATCTCTGGATACCTCCACGCCCGCCGTGATGCGCGAAGGCGCGCGCCTGGGGGCCGGCATGATCAATGACGTGCGGGCGCTGCGCCGTGATGGTGCCCTGGATGCCGCTGCCGATACCGGCTTGGCGGTTTGCCTGATGCACATGCTCGGCGAACCGGGAAACATGCAGCAGGACCCGCGCTATCAGGACGTCACGAGCGAAGTCGGGGCCTTTCTTTCCGAGCGCATGCAGGCTTGTCTGGCGGCGGGGATCCCGGCCGAGCGGATCGTCCTGGACCCGGGCTTCGGATTCGCCAAGACGCTTGCCCACAACCTCAGCCTCTTTAGGCACATGGAGGCTCTGCATGCGTTGGGGCGTCCCCTCCTGGTCGGCGTCTCACGCAAAAGCATGATTGGCCAGGCCCTGGGGCGCGAAGTTGAGCAGCGGCTTGCCGGCAGTCTTGCCCTGGCTGCCCTCGCCGTGGCCAAGGGCGCCTGCATACTGCGCGTACACGATGTCGCGGAAACCGTCGACGTGGTACGCATGATCGCCGCGGTACAAGCGGCGGAATAAGACAATACGGAGCACCTCCCATGAGCAGAAGGTATTTTGGCACCGACGGTATTCGCGGGCGTGTAGGGCAGTACCCGATTACTCCGGATTTCATGCTCAAGCTTGGTTGGGCCGCCGGCACCGCATTTCGCAAGCAGGGCAAGTGCCGCATCCTGATTGGCAAGGACACGCGGATTTCCGGCTACATGTTCGAGTCCGCTCTTGAGGCCGGTCTGTTGGCCGCCGGCGCCGACGTAATGCTGTTGGGCCCCATGCCGACCCCGGCCATTGCCTATCTGGCTCGCACTTTCCTGGCGGACGCAGGCATCGTCATCAGCGCCTCGCACAATCCGCATCATGACAACGGCATCAAGTTCTTCTCCGGAAAGGGCACCAAGCTCTCGGACGAAGTGGAGCTGATGATCGAGGAGTTGCTGGACCAGCCGATGACAGTGGTGGAGTCGGAGCAACTGGGCAAGGTCACCCGCATCAATGACGCTGCGGGGCGCTATATCGAGTTCTGCAAGAGTACCACCCCCATCAGTACCGACTTCGCTGGTCTCAAGCTGGTGGTGGATTGTGCGCATGGCGCTACCTACAAGGTTGCACCGAGCGTTTTCCGCGAGCTTGGTGCCCAGGTGCATGTCCTGGCGGCGCAACCTAACGGCCTCAACATCAACGACGAGTGCGGTTCCACGCACATGGCCAGTCTGCAGGCGGCCGTGGTGGCGCAGAACGCCGATATTGGCATCGCCTTCGATGGCGATGGCGACCGCGTGCTGATGGTCGATCACACGGGCGCTGTCGTGGATGGCGACGAGCTGATCTACCTGATCGCCCGTGACCTCCATGGGCGTGACAAGCTTCACGGCGGCGTGGTCGGTACGTTGATGAGTAATCTTGGGCTCGAACTGGCGCTCAAGGAACTTGAAGTGCCTTTCGTGCGGGCCAAGGTTGGCGATCGCTACGTGATGAGCGAACTCCAGGCCAACGGTTGGATCCTGGGGGGCGAGAACTCCGGCCATATCGTCTGCAGTCACTTCACGACTACCGGGGATGCCATCGTGTCCGCCCTGCAGGTGCTGATGGCACTGCAGCGCAGTGGCCAGTCCCTTGCCGAGGCGCGCCAGGGGATGCGCAAGTGCCCTCAGGTGCTGATCAACGTCCGCTACGCCGGCGGGGAGGTGGACCCGGTCAAGCACCCGGCGGTTCAGGACGCCTGTGCTCGCGTCACGGACCGGATGGCAGGGCGTGGCCGTGTCCTGTTGCGAAAATCCGGAACCGAACCGTTGGTGCGCGTGATGGTCGAAGGCGACGACGAAAAGCTGGTGCAGGGCTATGCCGAAGAGTTGGCGAAAGTCGTGGCAGAGGTATGTGCTTGATTTGTCTTGCTAGTTGAATTTCTCTTGGGTAATATCTGCGCCCACTTTGATCGACGAGATAAAGCATGCGCCGACCTCTGGTAGCCGGTAACTGGAAGATGCACGGTACCCGCGCCAGTGTCGCAGAGCTGATCAGGGGCTTGCGCCAGTTGGCCTTGCCGGCTGGTGTCGAAGTTGCGGTCATGCCGCCCTGTCTGCACATCAATCAGGTCATTCGGGATCTGGAGGGCAAGTCGATTGCCGTTGGTGCGCAGGATTGTGCGGTGGAGCCGGTGCAGGGTGCCCTCACCGGGGAGATCGCGGCGAGTCAATTGGCAGACGCAGGTTGCAAGCTCGTTCTGGTCGGTCATTCGGAGCGTCGTCTGATACTGGGCGAGAGCGACGAAGTTGTGAGTCGCAAGTTTGCTGCTGCTCAGTCCTGTGGTCTGGTTCCGGTGCTGTGCGTCGGTGAGACCCGGGAGCAGCGCGAAGCCGGTCAGACGCTTGAAGTTGTCGGGCGTCAGCTGGGTTGTGTGATCGAAGAGTTGGGTGTGGGCGCGTTCGTGCAGGCGGTAATTGCCTATGAGCCGGTTTGGGCGATAGGTACGGGGCTGACGGCCTCGCCGCAGCAAGCGCAGGAAGTCCATGCGGCGATTCGTGCGCAATTGTCGGCGGAAAATGCCGAGGTGGCGCGCGGGGTGCGAATTCTGTACGGCGGCAGTGTAAAAGCGGCCAGTGCGGTCGATTTGTTCGGCATGCCGGATATCGATGGGGGGCTCGTTGGTGGGGCTTCCCTGAATGCGGATGAGTTCGGTGCGATTTGTCGCGCCGCAGGAAGCTGACGAGATGCTGGAAACTGTCGTAATTGTGGTGCACCTGCTGGTTGCTCTGGGCGTTGTGGGTCTGGTGTTGGTTCAGCAGGGTAAGGGTGCGGATGCTGGCGCCTCCTTTGGTTCCGGTGCTTCGGCAACCGTATTCGGGAGTCAAGGTTCTGCTACCTTTTTGAGTCGAGTTACTGCTATACTCGCCGCGGTTTTTTTCATTACCAGCCTGGGTTTAGCGTTCTTCGCTAAAGAAAAGGCTGAGGCGCTGAGCAACGTAGGTCTGCCGGATCCGGCAGCTCTTGAGGTTCAGCCCGCCAGACCGGCAGCTGATGATGTGCCGGTGCTCGAAGAGCAGAAGTCGTCCACCCAGTCGGGTGACGTGCCGCAGGCTCCGGAGCAGAAGTAAGGCAAGTTTTGCCGAGGTGGTGGAATTGGTAGACACGCTACCTTGAGGTGGTAGTGGCCATAGGCTGTAGGGGTTCGAGTCCCCTCCTCGGTACCATACAAAGAGAGGCCCGCAGCGATGCGGGCTTTCTTCTTCGCGGGATGTTCGGTTGACCATGCAAGGTGCTGGCCGTATACTCTCGCACCAGCTTTGACGCGGGGTGGAGCAGTCTGGTAGCTCGTCGGGCTCATAACCCGAAGGTCGTTGGTTCAAATCCAGCCCCCGCAACCAGTAGTCGCGAAGCCCCTTTTTAGGGGCTTTTTGCTAGCTGGACAGTTGGCCTCCGATCACAGATCAGGCGGTTTGAAGGGATGGGCGTTTCGCCCATTTTTTATTTGCACAGCATGCGAGAGGCGATCAGGTGTCGAGCAAGCTAGAACAGTTGCAGGCCTTGTTGGCCCCGGTAGTCGAAGCGCTCGGTTATCAGTGCTGGGGTATCGAGTTCCTGTCCCAGGGGCGGCATTCGCTGCTGCGAGTCTATATCGATCACGAAAACGGCATCTTGGTCGACGACTGCGAGAAGGTGAGCCGGCAGATCAGTGGTGTGCTCGATGTCGAGGACCCGATCAGCAGCGAATACACCCTCGAAGTATCGTCGCCGGGCATGGACCGTCCTCTGTTCACCCTTGAACAGTTCGCGGCCCACGCGGGTGAACTGGTCAAGATCAAGCTGCGTTCTCCCTTCGAGGGGCGACGCAATTTTCAGGGGCTTCTCCGCGGGGTGGAGGAGCAGGACGTGGTGGTCCTCATCGAAGACCGCGAATTCCTCCTGCCGATCGAGCTGATCGACAAGGCCAACATCATTCCCCGTTTTGACTGAGACGCGGATCCCGCGGATCCAATGGATTGCGAAAGGCGAGGCGTACGATGAGCAAAGAAGTACTGCTGGTTGTTGAGTCGGTATCCAACGAGAAGGGTGTACCGGCCAGCGTGATTTTCGAGGCGCTGGAGCTGGCCCTGGCCACTGCTACCAAGAAGCGCTATGAGGACGAGGTCGACCTGCGCGTGTCGATCAACCGTCATAACGGTAACTACGACACCTTCCGTCGCTGGACCGTGGTCGAAGAAAGCGATTTCGAGGATCCGGCCATCCAGCTGACCCTTGATCAGGCCCAGGTGCGTGACGAGCACGCGAAGATCGGCGACGTCCTCGAAGAGAAGATCGAGTCCATCGAGTTCGGCCGCATCGCTGCCCAGACCGCCAAGCAGGTCATCGTGCAGAAAGTGCGTGAAGCCGAGCGTGCGCAGGTGGTCGAAGCCTATCGCGAGAAGCTGGGCGACATCATTTCCGGCACTGTGAAGAAGGTTACTCGCGACAACGTGATCGTCGACCTGGGCAACAACGCCGAGGCACTGCTGGCTCGCGAGGACATCATTCCACGCGAAACCTTCCGTGTCGGCGCCCGAGTCCGTGCCCTGCTGAAGGAAATCCGCACTGAGAATCGCGGTCCGCAGCTGATCCTGTCCCGCACTGCTCCGCAGATGCTGATCGAGCTGTTCCGCATCGAGGTGCCGGAGATCGCCGAAGAGCTGATTGAGGTAATGGCCGCTTCCCGCGATCCGGGTTCCCGCGCCAAGATCGCGGTCCGCTCCAAGGACAAGCGCATCGATCCGCAGGGCGCCTGCATCGGTATGCGTGGCTCTCGCGTCCAGGCGGTTTCCGGCGAACTGGGCGGCGAGCGTGTGGATATCGTCCTGTGGGATGACAACCCCGCGCAGTTCGTGATCAACGCCATGGCTCCGGCCGAAGTGGTGGCGATCATCGTCGACGAAGACGCCCACGCCATGGATATCGCCGTCGCCGAGGACAACCTGGCCCAGGCCATCGGCCGTGGCGGTCAGAATGTGCGCCTGGCCAGTCAGCTCACTGGCTGGACCCTGAACGTGATGACCGAAGCGGACATCCAGGCCAAGCAGCAGGCGGAGACTGGCGACATCCTGCGTGCCTTCGTTGAAGAGCTGGAAGTAGACGAGGAGCTGGCACAGGTACTGGTTGAAGAGGGTTTCACCAGCCTGGAAGAGATCGCCTACGTACCCATGGAAGAAATGCTCAGCATCGACGGCTTCGACGAGGAGATCGTCAATGAGCTGCGTGCGCGTGCGAAGGACCGCCTGCTGACCAAGGCCATCGCGACCGAAGAGAAGCTGGCGGATGCCCAGCCTGCCGAAGACCTGCTTTCCCTGGATGGCATGGACAAGGACCTGGCTGTCGAACTCGCCGTGCGGGGCGTTATTAACCGCGAAGACCTGGCCGAGCAGTCGATCGACGACCTGCTCGACATCGACGGCATGGACGAAGAGCGTGCCGGCAAGCTGATCATGGCCGCCCGAGCCCATTGGTTCGAGTAAGTATCGCGGCCTGAGGAGAGAAGTGCATGACGCAAGTCACGGTGAAAGAACTGGCCCAGGTGGTCGACACACCGGTGGAGCGCCTGCTGCTGCAGATGCGTGAGGCGGGTCTGCCGCACACCAGCGCCGAGCAAGTAGTGACCGACAACGAGAAGCAGGCCCTGCTGGCTCATCTCAAGAGCAGCCATGGCGAGCGCTTGGAAGAGCCGCGCAAGATTACCCTGCAGCGCAAGACCACTACCACGCTGAAGGTCGCTGGCAGCAAGACCATCAACGTTGAAGTACGCAAGAAGAAAACCTACGTCAAGCGAAGCCCTGACGAGATCGAGGCTGAGCGCCAGCGCGAACTCGAAGAGCAGCGTGCCGCGGAAGAAGCGGCGCGCCTGAAGGCCGAAGAAGAAGCTCGCAAGCGTGCCGAAGAGGCTGCTCGCCGCGAGGTCGAGGCCCGCGCGAAGGAGGCGGTCGAGGTCGCCAAGGTCGATGCAGTGGCCGTGACTGCGGCCGTCGAGCCAGTTGCCGTTGCGGCAGCCGCGCCCGCGACGGAAACCGGCGCTGCCGCCGAGCGCAAGAAGGAAGAGCCTCGCCGTCCCGAGCGCGCCCGCGACGAAGACGATCGCCGCGATCGCAAGCATGCGCAGCACCGTCCTTCGCTCAAGGAGAAGGAAAAGGCTCCTGCGCCTCGTGTTGCCCCGCGCAGCACCGACGAAGAGAGCGATTCCTTTGGTCGTCGCGGCGGTGGCCGTGGCGGCAAGTCCAAGCTGAAGAAGCGTAACCAGCACGGGTTCCAGAGCCCGACAGGACCGATCGTGCGTGAAGTCAGCATTGGCGAAACCATCACCGTGGCCGAACTGGCCGCCCAGATGGCAGTCAAGGGCGCAGAAGTCGTCAAGTTCATGTTCAAGATGGGCACCCCGGTGACCATCAACCAGGTACTCGATCGGGAAACCGCCCAACTGGTTGCCGAAGAACTCGGCCACAAGGTCAAGCTGGTCAACGAGAACGCTCTGGAAGAGCAACTGGCCGAATCCCTGAAGTTCGAAGGCGTGGCGGTGAACCGTGCGCCGGTCGTGACCGTCATGGGTCACGTCGACCACGGCAAGACCTCGCTGCTCGACTACATCCGCCGGACCAAGGTGGCCAGCGGCGAAGCCGGCGGCATCACTCAGCACATTGGCGCCTACCACGTGGAAACCGATCGCGGCATGGTGACGTTCCTGGATACCCCCGGCCACGCGGCGTTCACCGCCATGCGTGCCCGTGGAGCCAAGGCCACCGACATTGTCATCCTGGTGGTGGCAGCCGACGATGGCGTGATGCCGCAGACCGAGGAAGCCGTGCAGCACGCTAAGGCGGCTGGCGTGCCGATCGTGGTTGCGATCAACAAGATGGACAAGCCGGAAGCCAATCCGGACCACATCAAGAACGGCCTGGCCGCGCTGGACGTGATTCCGGAAGAGTGGGGCGGTGACACCCAGTTCGTCCCCGTGTCGGCCAAGGCTGGCACCGGCGTCGAAGACCTGCTGGAAGCCGTGTTGCTGCAAGCCGAGGTTCTTGAACTCACTGCAACCCCGTCGGCCCCGGGCCGTGGTGTAGTGGTCGAGTCCCGCCTGGACAAGGGCCGTGGCCCGGTAGCCACCGTGCTGGTCCAGGACGGTACCCTGCGCCAGGGCGACATGGTTCTCTGTGGCGTCAACTATGGCCGCGTCCGCGCCATGCTCGACGAGAACGGCAAGCCGGTGAAGGAAGCTGGTCCGGCCATTCCGGTCGAGATCCTTGGCCTGGATGGCACGCCGGATGCCGGTGATGAGCTGACCGTGGTTGCCGACGAGAAGAAGGCCCGTGAAGTGGCTCTGTTCCGTCAGGGCAAGTTCCGCGAGGTCAAGCTGGCTCGCCAGCAGTCCTCCAAGCTGGAGAATATTTTCGAAAGCATGGGGCAGGACGAGAAGAAGACCCTCAACATCGTGCTCAAGTCCGATGTGCGCGGCTCTCTCGAAGCCCTGCAGGGCGCCCTGTCCGAGTTGGGCAACGAAGAAGTGCAGGTGCGCGTGGTTGGTGGCGGCGTCGGTGGTATCACTGAGAGCGACGCTAACCTGGCGCTGGCGTCCAACGCCGTGCTGTTCGGCTTCAACGTGCGTGCCGATGCCGGTGCGCGCAAGATCGTCGAGCAGGAAGGTCTGGACCTGCGTTACTACAACATCATCTACGACATCATCGAAGACGTTAAGAAGGCACTGTCCGGCATGCTGGGCAGCGAAGTCCGGGAGAACATCCTGGGTATCGCCGAGGTGCGCGACGTGTTCCGCTCGCCGAAGTTCGGCGCGGTCGCCGGCTGCATGGTTACCGAGGGTCTGGTACACCGCAACCGTCCGATCCGCGTGCTGCGCGACGACGTGGTGATCTTCGAAGGCGAACTGGAGTCCCTGCGCCGCTTCAAGGACGACGTGTCCGAGGTGCGTGCCGGCATGGAGTGCGGTATCGGCGTGAAGAGCTACAACGACGTCAAGGTCGGCGACAAGATCGAAGTCTTCGAGAAGGTCCAGGTGGCGCGCACGCTGTAAGTGCCGCGCTTGCCACAAGCCGGGAGCCAGGAGCTGGAAGCCATCGCTTTCCTCTCCTGGCTTTCGGCTTTTCAGCGTTCATGAGTGAAATGAAATGGCTAAAGACTACAGCCGTACCCAGCGCATCGGCGATCAGATGCAGCGCGAACTGGCACTGCTTATCCAGCGGGAAATCAAGGACCCGCGCCTGGGCCTGGTGACCATCACCGCGGTCGACGTGAGTCGCGACCTCTCCCACGCGAAGGTGTTCATCACCGTGATGGGCCAGGACGACAACGTCGAAAAGGTCCAACTGAACCTGGACATCCTGCAGGACGCCGCCGGCTTCCTGCGCATGCAACTGGGCAAGGCCATGAAGCTGCGCAGTGTGCCGCAGTTGCATTTCCATTACGACGCCAGCATTCGCCGCGGCGCGGAGCTGTCGGCGCTGATCGAGCGCGCCGTGGCGGAAGACCGCAAGCACCAGGGCAGCGACGAGGAGTGATGGCGTGGCCCAGGTAAAACGTATCCGTCGCAATGTCAGCGGTGTGCTGATCCTCGACAAGCCGCGCGGCATGAGTTCCAACGCCGCCCTGCAGAAAGTACGCTGGCTGCTCAATGCCGAGAAGGCTGGCCACACCGGCAGCCTCGATCCCCTGGCCACCGGCGTGCTGCCGTTGTGCTTCGGCGAGGCGACCAAGTTCTCCCAGTACCTGCTGGATGCCGACAAGGGCTACGAGACGCTCGCCCAGCTGGGGGTCACCACGTCCACCGGCGATGCCGAGGGCGAAGTGGTCGAGCGTCGCGAGGTGACCGTCGGTCGCCAGGAGATCGAGGCGTATTTGCCGCGTTTTCGTGGTGAAATCAAACAGATACCGCCAATGTACTCGGCCCTGAAGAAGGACGGTCAGCCCCTCTACAAGCTGGCGCGTGCAGGCGAAGTAGTGGAGCGCGAGGCGCGTTCTGTTACTATTGCGCGCCTGGAATTGCTGGCGTGTGAAAACAGCCAGGCAAGACTGGCCGTAGCCTGCAGCAAGGGCACTTATATCCGCACCCTGGTCGAGGACCTCGGTCAGGCGCTGGGATGCGGAGCCCATGTGGCGGAGCTGCGCAGGACCCAGGCAGGCCCCTTCGGACTGGCCCAGGCAATCAGCCTGGAGACGTTGGAGAAGGCCCACGCTGACGGCGGCAACGAGGCACTGGATCAGTTCCTCCTGCCGGTCGACAGCGGACTGGAACACTGGCCGCTGGTCCAACTGACCGAGCATAGCGCCTACTACTGGCTTCACGGCCAGCCGGTGCGGGCTCCGGAAGCGCCGAAGTTCGGCATGATGCGAGTGCAGGATCATACCGGTCGCTTCATCGGTATCGGTGAGGTGAGCGATGACGGGCGCATAGCGCCGCGTCGACTGATTCGGTCGGAATGACCGATCCGAGGATGGCTGTTAATAGGCACGGTCAGTCCTCTTTTCTTGAACACGGGGCGCAGGTCCCGGCCTATTACTCTCAGAGGAAGCCCATCATGGCACTGAGCGTTGCTGAAAAAGCCCAGATCGTTAACGAGTACAAGCAAGCTGAAGGCGATACCGGTTCTCCGGAAGTGCAGGTTGCCCTGCTGACCGCCAACATCAACAAGCTGCAGGAACACTTCAAGGCCAATGGCAAGGACCACCACTCCCGTCGTGGTCTGATCCGCATGGTTAACCAGCGCCGCAAGCTGCTGGACTACCTGAAGGGTAAGGACACCTCTCGTTACAGCGCCCTGATCGGTCGTCTGGGTCTGCGTCGCTAAGCGACACAGATGAGCTGGAAGCTGGAAAACCGGAAGCTGGACATCGTTCCAGCTTTCGGCTTTCCAGCTTCTGGCTTTTTAAGGGATTGAAACGGGTCCGACTCCCGCCACTCCCAGGATTTCCCCCAAGGCAACACAGAGAAGGAAAACACCGTGAACCCGGTAATCAAGAAGTTCCAGTTCGGTCAATCGACCGTAACCCTCGAGACTGGCCGTATCGCCCGTCAAGCCTCCGGTGCCGTTCTGGTCACCATGGACGAAGACGTCACCGTTCTGGTGACCGTGGTTGGCGCCAAGCAGGCCGACCCGGGCAAAGGCTTCTTCCCGCTGTCCGTGCACTACCAGGAAAAAACCTACGCGGCTGGCCGCATCCCCGGCGGTTTCTTCAAGCGTGAAGGCCGTCCCTCCGAAAAGGAGACCCTGACCTCCCGCCTGATCGACCGCCCGATCCGTCCGCTCTTCCCGGAAGGCTTCCTGAACGAAGTTCAGGTCATCTGCACCGTGGTTTCCACCAACAAGAAGACCGATCCGGACATTGCTTCCATGATCGGTACTTCCGCGGCCCTGGCCATCTCCGGCATTCCCTTCGCCGGTCCGATCGGCGCTGCTCGCGTGGCCTACCACGAGGACGCCGGCTACCTGCTGAACCCGAACTACGAGCAACTGAAAGCCTCCGCCCTGGACATGGTCGTCGCCGGTACCGAAGACGCCGTGCTGATGGTTGAATCCGAGGCCCAGGAGCTGACCGAAGACCAGATGCTGGGCGCCGTGCTGTTCGCCCACCAGGAATTCCAGGCCGTTATCCAGGCTGTGAAGGAATTCGCTGCCGAAGCCGGCAAACCGGCCTGGAACTGGACCGCTCCGGTCGAGAACACTGCCCTGCTCAGCGCCATCAAGGCCGAGTTCGGCGAAGCCATCTCCCAGGCTTACACCATCACTATCAAGCAGGACCGCTACAGCCGCCTGGACGAGCTGCGCGACCAGGTCGTCGCCCGCTTCGCCGGCGAAGAAGCCGGTCAGTTCCCGGCTGGCGAGGTTAAAGACGCATTCGGCCTGCTGGAGTACCGCACCGTCCGCGAGAACATCGTCAACGGCAAGCCGCGTATCGACGGCCGTGACACCCGCACCGTGCGTCCGCTGAAGGTCGAAGTCGGCGTGCTGGACAAGACCCACGGTTCCGCCCTGTTCACCCGTGGTGAAACCCAGGCCCTGGTGGTTGCCACCCTCGGCACCGCCCGTGACGCCCAGTTGCTGGACACCCTGGAAGGCGAGCGCAAGGACGCCTTCATGCTGCACTACAACTTCCCGCCCTTCTCGGTGGGTGAGTGCGGCCGCATGGGCAGCGCCGGTCGCCGCGAAATCGGCCACGGCCGCCTGGCCCGTCGTGGCGTTTCCGCCATGCTGCCGAAGGGCGACGAGTTCCCCTACACCATCCGCGTGGTGTCCGAGATCACCGAATCCAACGGTTCCAGCTCCATGGCTTCGGTCTGTGGCGCTTCCCTGGCACTGATGGACGCCGGCGTGCCGATGAAGGCGCCGGTGGCCGGTATCGCCATGGGCCTGGTCAAGGAAGGTGACAAGTTCGCCGTCCTGACCGACATCCTGGGCGACGAAGACCACCTGGGCGACATGGACTTCAAGGTCGCCGGTACCGCCAAGGGCGTGACCGCGCTGCAGATGGACATCAAGATCAACGGCATCACCGAAGAGATCATGGAAATCGCCCTGGAGCAGGCGCTGGAAGCACGCCTGAACATCCTCGGCCAGATGAACCAGGTCATCTCCGAGTCCCGCAGCGAGCTGTCCGCCAACGCCCCGACCATGATTGCCATGAAGATCGATTCGGACAAGATCCGCGACGTCATCGGCAAGGGCGGCGCCACCATCCGCGGCATCTGCGAAGAGACCAAGGCGTCCATCGACATCGAAGACGATGGCAGCGTGAAGATCTTCGGCGAGACCAAGGAAGCGGCCGAAGCTGCCCGTCAGCGCGTGCTGGGCATCACTGCCGAAGCCGAGATCGGCAAGGTGTACGTGGGCAAGGTCGAGCGCATCGTCGACTTCGGCGCCTTCGTCAACATCCTGCCGGGCAAGGACGGTCTGGTGCACATTTCGCAAATCAGCGACAAGCGCATCGACAAGGTCACCGACGTGCTGCAGGAAGGCCAGGAAGTCAAAGTCCTGGTTCTGGACGTCGACAACCGTGGTCGCATCAAGCTGTCGATGAAGGACGTGGAAGCCGCCGAGGCTTCGGGCGTCTGATAATCGCCAGCCGGTGAAGGAGAGGGCCCCTTGCGGGCCCTCTTTTTTTGCCTGGAGAATGGCAAACCGCCATCGTGCCTGGAACAGTCATGGACAAGACGCTCTGCCAGTACCACCCCACCCAACCCGCAACCTGGCACTGCGTGCCCTGTCAGCGCCACTATGGCGACTGCTGCATTCCACTCAACGCCGACGTTCCGGACGACAGCCCGACTTGCCCGCTGTGCCGCGGCCAACTGACCTTCCTCGGCGCCGCCAACACGGCCCAGCCTTTCTGGGAGCGTCTGCCGCAATTCTTCAGCTACGGCTTGCAGGCCGGTCCGCTGGCCTTCAGTGCCTTGCTGGCTCTGGCCGGTCTGTTCATGCCACGGTCGCTGGTGCTCTGGATCATCCTGCTGAGCATCGCCACCAAGTATTTCCACAGCGTGATCGAAGCCAGCAGTGAGGGCGTGCGCGAGGCGCCGAGCCTGCTCAGTGCCTTCAGCGGGGAAGGTTTCTCACTGTTCTTCAAGCAGATGGCGGTCTTCCTCATCGCCCTGGGCGCGCTCTGGCTGGCAGCGGACTTCAACAGCGAGAGCATTTTCTGGGTGGCGAACATCGCCATCGTGCTGCTGCTGCCCGCCAGCATCATCCGCCTGGCGCTGAGCAAGGAACTGGGGGCCGCGCTGAGCCCCGATCAGGTGGGAGAAGTGATCAAGGCCATGGGCTGGCGCTACCTGATCCTCTGTGCCTTCCTCTTCATCCTCTGGCAGTCTCCCGGCTACGTCGCCTGGATGCTTTCCAGCGGCCTGCCGAAAGTCGTGCTGATGCCCATCGCCACCTTCCTCTTCGGCTACTTCGGCGTGGTGATGTGCAGCATGATGGGCTACGCCGTGTTCCAGTATCAGGGCGCTCTGGGCTTTGCCATCGCCGAAGAGGGCAGCCAGCAGGGGCTGCCCGAAGGCGACTGGCGGCGCCGCAAGGCCCTGGCCGAAGCCGAGATCCGCTTGAAGGAGGGGCAGAGTGACGGTGCCCTGGAAACCCTGTTCAATGCGCTGCAGCGTGATCCCGACGACTTGCGCCTGAACGAGCGCTATCACCAGTTGCTGTACGGCCTGGGGGCCCGTGAGCGCTGCCTGCGCCACCTGGAGCACTACCTGCCGCTGGCCGCGCGGCAGACACCGCCCCTGGCGGCCACGGCACTGCTCAATGGCCGCCAGTTCAAGGCCGATTTCCTGCCGGCCGATGCTCTGGTTTGCGAGCAGGTCGCCGCCGCGCTGCTGGATCGTCACAAGGTGCGCGAGGCGCTGAGCCTGCTGCGCAACCTGCACCAGCGTTTCCCCGACTACCCGGACATCCCCCGTGCGTACCTGCTGGCGGCCCGAGGTTTCGCCGAAGGCCTCGGTCAACTGGAGTCGGCGCAGAAACTGCTCACCTTCATTCGCACGCGGTATCCCGCCTCGCCGTTGCTCGAGCAGGTCAGTGCCCTGGAGGGCACCATCGCCCGGCTCGGTGCCTCTCGCTGAGGCAGTTCTGTCGTGCAGTCTGCAAGCCCGCTGAGGGGCGAACTTGCAGACTGCACGTCGAGGTCGGTCGGCCTGTTCTTCCATGTTATTGATTCGATTGGGCTTTTGTCTTCGAGGCAAGCTGGCACAGGCTTTGCGATGTTCCGGGTGACCCTGCAGCCGGGAACGTGTTGCAGCTGTTCCGAAGAAGAGAGGAGAACCACCTCATGAAACAGTCTTTCACCCAGTGGGCCTTTGCCGCTGTTACTGCCGCCGCCCTCAGCCTGCCGTTCGCTTCCGGCGCCTACGCAGAAACCAGCGGACACACCATGCTGGCAGCCAGCGACACCGTTCAGAAGGCCGAAGAGGCTGTCTCGGACACCTGGATCACCAGTAAGGTCAAGTCGACGTTCCTGGCTGACAAGAACCTCAGCGGCATGGACATCAAGGTCGAAACCAACAAAGGTGTGGTCGCACTGTCCGGTATGGTGAAGACCGATGCCGAGCGTGAGCTGGCTATCGAAACCGCCGAGAGCATCAAGGGCGTGAGCGCGGTTTCCGCCGACGGTCTGAAGTCCGCCGAGTAACATTCGGGCCATACCACGAGGCCTCCGCCATGGCGGGGGCCTTGTGGTGTCCGGAGGGGATCAGCGTGCCAAGTGTTGCTGGTAGAGCGCCAACTGGCGGGTCTGCTCCGCCTCGGGGAAGGCCCGGCGCAGGTATTGGCTGAGTTCGCCGACGCCACGCAGGTCCTGGCGCTGGCCCAGTTGCTTGGCCAGTTGCAGCGTGAGGCCGGGGAACTGCGGCGGTACCGGCGTCGCCTGGCAGAGTCGGCGCCAGGGCGCGACTGCGCGGGCACTGTCGCCGGCCTTGATCAAGCGTTGCAGCAGATGCAGGAGTACGGCCGGGTGCTGCAGCAGGCGTTGCTGCGGGTCGGCGACATCGTCCGCCAGTTTCTGCAGCAAGGGCAGGGCGGCGGCCGGTTCCGGCAGGCTGAACAGCTGCTTCAGCACTGCGGCGAGCAGGGCTTTGTCCTGGCGGTTCTTGGCCAGCGGATAGAGACGTTCCAGCAGCGCCAGCCGGCCAGGGTAGCGTTGCAGCAGATCGAGCCCGCGAGATACTGCCTGGTCGAGGGCGAAGCGGCTGATCGACTGGTCGAGGGCGGCCAGTTCGCGCTTGAAGGGGGCGTCCGGGTCTTCCTTGTTCAGATAGGCTTCATCCACCCTGAGGAAGCCGGACAGGCGCAGCAACCAGGTCGCGAGGAAGCCGAACGCCAGGCCGCCGAGGTGGGCGTAGTAGTTCACATGGTCATCGGCCAGCAGCACGCCGTACAGCTCCTTGCCGAGCCAGGCGGGGAAGATCCACAGAGCCGGGGCCTTGAAGTAGCCGATCAGCGGACCCAGCCAGTAGAAGAAGCGGATCGTTCGCAGGCCATAGACGCCAATCGTCATGCCCATCAGCCCCGAGACAGCTCCCGAAGCACCGATGCCCGCCACCCAGACCGGGTCCAGGGCCCACCAGAGCAGGTGCGAAGCCAGCCCGCTGGCGAGGTAGAGGCCCAGGTAGACCCAGCGCCCGAGCGCCGCCTCCAGGGCGAAGCCGCAGATGAACAGAAAGATCATGTTGCCCAGCAGGTGATCGAAACTGCCATGGAGGAACATGGCACCGAACAGGCCCTGGACACTGAACTTGTTGGGGATGAACCCGAAGCGCTGGGCGCTGATCCTGTCCCGTGCGGCCTCGGCTTTCTGCCGTGCCTGTTGCCAGGCATCATCGGCCCGGTAGGCCGGATAGCGGTGCAGCCAGTCCTCGAACTCCAGGTCATGCAGGATGATGGTCGCCAGGTCCTGGCGACGCATCGCATCGATGGCTCGGCGCTGAGCCGCGTCAAAGTGTTCGCGTCCCGCCAGGTGGTCGACGAACAGGGCTCGTTCCCGGTTGAGCAGGCCGCCGTCCAGATAGCGTGCCTGGGCCGCTTCGACGCGCGCCTGGTCGCCGCCCTGGTAGACGACGTAGATCAGCGTGTTGAGCAGGATGAGAAACAGGGTGATGACCGGCGGTCGCCGCCAGTCGAGGGGTTGATCGGCGGGCAGGATGATCATGGCGCGCGGCTCAGTTGCGCTTGCTGTCGATTTCCTCGAGGCGTCCGCCGACGAATCTCAGGTAGTGGTACATGCCGTGGGTGGGGCCGTAGACCCATTCCTCCACCTGCATCTCCTGGCGGCCATCGGTGGTTTCCGTATAACCGATGAAGCTGCGCGAAGCGGGTTCGCCGCACGTGCGTTGCACCTCGGCGCTGCGGTCTCCCAGGCTGACCAGCCTGCTTTCGCAGCGGAAGGTGCTGGCGTTGGCCGCGAAGGGCAGGAGCAAAGCGGTTGCGATGAGGCAGGCGAGGGGGTTCATGGCGCGGGCTTCCTGTCCGGTGGCGTGAGCGAGAGAGCCTAGCATTGTGCCCGACGGGCTGTCAGTTGCCCCGCTTGCTGTCGATATTGCGCAGGCGATTGCCCTCGAAACGGAGGAACTGGTACATGCCGTTGCGCGGGCCGTAGACCCACTCCTCGACCAGCACTTCATTGCGTCGGTAATACGCGTCGACCACCTCTTTGTAGCCCAGGCTGCTGCGACTGACCGGCTCGCCGCATTTCTCCAGCACCTCGCCCGTGGTGTCGTCGAGGCTGACGAGGCTGCTTTGGCAGCGCAGGGTGGAGGATGCCTGGGCATGGTCCAGCACCAGGAGCAGGGGCAGACAGAGCAGGGCACGGAGTTTCACGGGGCTGTCCGAAGTGCGCAAAGGGAGCTTACAGCCTACACCCGGTGCCGAGGGGCGTCAGCGGTTGCGCCGGGTCTCGATGCGCACGAGGCGATTGGCTTCGAAGGTGAGGATGCTGAGCATGCCGTTGTTGGGACCGTAGACCCACTCTTCGACGGTGAACTCGCGCCGGTCGTAGGAGCCCAGGGTGTAGCCGATCTGGTCGCGGTGCGCCGGCTGGCCACACTTCTGCAGGACTTCGAATGCACGGTCGCCGAGGCTGACCAGCTTGCTGCCACAACGCATGGTTTCCGCTCCGGCCGGCGCGGCCAGGGCGAGTACCAACAAGGCGAACGGCAGCCTTGGCATGATGAGGCCTCCTACTCGCTGTCCAGATGCAGCGGCGTGATCACTTCACCGGCCTGATTCGGCTCCACCAGGCTGACATCCAGCAGGAAGACGCGTTCGTCGGTGAGGCCGCCGCGGTCCACCAGGTAATCCTTGATGCTGGCGGCTCGGGCCTGGCCGAGCTGACGCAGCAGCAGCTCGCTCTGGGCCCAGGAGTTCAGCACCGCTTCACGCAGCTTCGCGGTGCGCTGCTCACTGTCCAGCTCCTGCCATTGCACCGGTGGCTGCTGCTTCAGGCGGGTGCGGTAGATGCCTTCCAGCATAGGCGCTTTCTCGTCGTCCGGGACCTCGATCTGCTTGGCTTCGGCGGGCACTTTGTCGCCCCGGCGCTGGGCGATCTTGTAGTAGGTGTTCTGGTATTCACGCTCCAGGCGCTGTTCGGCCAGAAGCGGGCCGTCCGCCGCCTTGGCGCTGGCGCCTTCGACTTCCAGGCGCAGGGCGGGGCGCTGCTTGAGGGCTTCGGCCAGGGTATCCAGGGCCTTTTGCGCATCGGCGTCCAGTTCGCTGCTGCCGGCTGTGAAGGGCACCTGGCCGAGGTTTTCGCTGCTGCCGCCAACCAGGCCGGCGACGAACTTGAAGGGCGCCTGCGCCGCGCGCAGCACCAGGTTGCGCAGGGTCTGCCAGACGATGGGGGCGACGCTGAACTGCGGGTCGTTGAGATTGCCGGCGACTGGAAGCTCGATATCGATCTTGCCCTCGGTGTCCTTCAGCAGGGCCACCGCCAGGCGCACCGGCAGGTCCACCGCATCGGGGCTGGAGACCTGTTCGCCGAGCTGCAATTGCTCCAGCACCAGGTGGTTTTTGGCTTTCAACTGGCCCTTCTCGATCTGGTAGTGCAGGTCCAGGTTCAGCCGTCCCTTGCGAATGCGGTAGCCGGCGAACTTGCCGGAATAAGGGGTCAGGGTGGTCAGCTCGACGCGCTTGAAGCTGGTGGCGATGTCCAGGCTGTCCAGCGGGTCGAAGGGGTTCAGGCTGCCCTTGATGGTCACTGGGGCGTAGCGATCCACCTTGCCGTTCACCGCCACCTTGGCCGGTTGCGGATGGCGGTTGTCGAGGGTGCCGATTTCACCGTTGAGTTGCTGGATGGCCGTGGCGAAGTTCGGCGTCAGGCTGAAGTCGGCGAAGTTGGCCGAGCCGTCCTTGATCTCGATGCCGCCGATGTGGATGCCCAGGGGTTTGCCGGCCGGTTCCGCCGTGGCACTGGCGGCGGGTTTGGCGCCGGCCTCCGCCGGTTGCTTGATCACCAGGTCGCTGGCGTTGGTGGTCAGGTCCTCGTTGATGATGAAGCGCGCATAGGGTTGGTTCAGGCTCACCTTGTCGATGTTCAGGCTGTCGCCGTGCTGGTAGTTGAGGCCGTCTACCAGCAACTGCTGCCATTTGACGAAGTCGCGCGCCTTGAGGGTGTCCAGGGTGTGCAACTGGTTGACCAGGGCCCGGCCGGTGATGCCCAGGGCCAGGGGCTCGGTGCTCTTGAGGTCGACGTTGAGGTCGCTGTCGAGCAGGCCGCTGCGCAGTTCCAGGCGCACGAAGGGGCTGAGGTAGGCCTGGGCCACACGCAGGTCGATGTCGCGGGTCTGCACCTGCAGCTTGGCGGTGGTGGGCTTGAGCTGCACCTGGCCGACCGCCTGCACCTTGCCCTGCTTGCCGAGGCCGGTGTCCAGGCTGAGGTTGAAAGGCGATTCGCCTCGGCTGTCGAAGTCCTTGATGTCCAGGTTCAGCGGCCCGAGGTCCAGTTGCACCGGCTCCTTGGGGGTGCGGTCGGCCAGATGCACCTTGTAGCCGCGCAACTGGGTGTCCCTCAGCAGGACCCGCCAGGGTTTGCCAGGTTCGGCCTGGGCGTCGGCCGCGCCGGGGGCCGGTTCGCTTTCGGACTTGGGCGCCGGACGTGCCTCGCTGGCGAAGAGCTTCTGCCAGTCCAACTGGCCGTCGGACTCGCGGGCGGCCCAGGTTTCCAGGTTCTGGCTGTGGATCTTGCCCACCACCACGTCCTGTTTGGCCAGGTCCAGCGAGCTGTCGCTGACTTCCAGCAACTCCAGTTTGACCAGGGGGCGGTTGTCCGGCGCCTTGATGGCGAAGGGCGCGACCTTGATCCAGGCCTTGTCCAGGTTGAGCTGGGTGCCTTCGGCCAGGCTCAGGCGGTAATCAGTGGAGAGGCTGATGACACCGTGCTCCAGCACCAGGGGAACGGCGTCGCGGACGTAGGGCCAGATCGCTTTCAGATTGCCATCGGTGAGTTTCAACTGGCCGTTGGAGCTGAACGGGAAAAGGCTGATCTGTCCTTCCCAGTCAATGCGCCCGCCGTGAGGGCCGGTGGCCACCAGGGACATTTCGGAGCTGTCGTCGGGCAGGGTGCTGAGGTTGTGCAGCTCCAGATTGAGGGCGTCGTAGACGAACTCAATCGGCTCGCTGGGGCGCAGGTCCTGGAAGTGCAGCCCGCCTTCGCTGAGGGTGATGCGGTCGATACGCAGGGGAAAGGGATCGCCCGCCGGCTCTTGCGGTTCGGCCTCGCTGGGCGGCAGCTTGAACAGTTGGGTCAGGTTGAGCGTACCGTCCTTGGCGAACAGGATGTCGGTGTTCGACTTGTCCAGCGCCACTTCCGCCAGGTGCAGTGTGCCGGACCAGAGGCTGTCCAGTTGGAGGTTGGCATAGAGCCGCTCGAAGCCCAGTTGTTCGGCTTTGTCGTCGCCGATGTGCAGGCCCCAGAGGGTCAGTTCCAGACTGTAGGGATTGAGTTGGATGCGCTCCAGTCGCGCGGGAACGGTGGCGTACTGGGCCAATTGCTGGTTGGCCACCCGCAGGGCGACCCCCGGGACGATCAGAAAGCCAAGCAGGCTGTAGAGGGCAACGACGATCAGCAGGGCGCAGGCGGCCCGTTTCAATCCTTTGTACATGAGGCGTCAACTATCCCGGCAAAGAGTGCGTTGGATTATGGCACGGCCTCGGGGTTCCGCCTGACGCCTGGCTCGCGTTATCGCGCGGCTGTCAGAGTTGCAGCACCAGGGTCTTGAGCGGTGGGCGAGCGTCCGTGGACGGGAAGTCGGCGGCGGGCGGCAACTGCTGGCAGTGTCGGACCGGCCGGCCCAGTTTGCTGGCGCAGCGCAGCACCTGCTCGCGCCAGTCTTCCAGGCCCACCTTGGCCAGGTTGTTGTTGCACACCAGCACGCCTCCATCAGCGGTCGCCAGCAGCGCGGGCTTGAGCAGGCTCTGGTAATCGCGCAGCAGGTCCACGGTGCCGAAGGCACTCTTCGCCCAGGCCGGTGGGTCGAGGAACACCAGGTCGAACTGGCGCGGTTCCAGGCGCGGGTAGCTGGGCAGTTTCTGGCCATGGCGACGGGCGATGGCCAGGCCAGCCAGTTGGCGGATAGCCGGGAAGTAGTCCGACTGCACGAAACGCATGGGCGGCAGCTGCGGATTCAACGCGCCGTTCTCGCGGCCGACTGCCAGGTTGCCTTCGGCGAAATCCAGGTTCCACACCTCGCTGGCGCCGCCGGCCGCTGCGCTAAGGCCGACGCCGCAGGTGTAGGCGAAGAGGTTGAGCACGGATTTGCCGGCGCTGTTGGCCTTCACCCAGCCACGGGCATTGCGCAGGTCGAGGAACAGCAGCGGGTCCTGGCCGGGATGGCGGCCACGCACCCGGTAGTTCAGGCCCCACTCGCGGCCGACCAGGTCGGACAGGGCCGCGGGATCGGCCTGGTACACCGGATCGCGGCGGTCGATGCGCGAGTTGCCCTGGGAGCGGTCGTTGTAAACCAGCAGCAGGGGCTCGCCGAGAAATGCGTGCACGGCGGCGGCCAGATCCAGCAGGGCTTCGCGCTCCAGCGGCTGGTGGAAGCTCTGCACCATCAACTGCGGGCCGTAGCGGTCGACCGTCAGGCCGGGGACGCCCTCCTGGCTGCCGTGGAACAGCCGGTAGCAGTCGGTGCCCTGGGCATGGAGTTCGGCCAGCAGCGGCTGGCGGGCGTCGAAGGCGGCGCGCAGCGCCTGGAGGAGAGCGTGGGACATGCGCGGCGTCTCGCGGAAAAGGGCGCGCAGTTTAACAAAGCAGGAGGAGGCGCAGGATTCTGCCGAGCCCGACGTTCATCGCGTTGCCTGGGGAGGCAGACCCATGCGGCGGCGCGCGCGGTGGACGGCGCCATTGCGCATGGCCCAGCGCAACAGCGGCGCCACCCGCCAGACCAGCGCACGCACCACGCGGCGCTGCCAGGGGCGCTGGTGCAGGCCGAGCATGGCGCTGGCCCAGCCCGGCAGGAGATCGATGCCCGCCTGCATCATCAGCACGCCGAAAGGCTTGGCCATGGCGCTGGGGGCCGGGGCGCCGAGCAGCAGGCGCACCACCTCCAGGCTGCGCTCGGTGCAGAGCAATTGGGGGCGCATCGCCTCCAAGTAGTCCGCCACCGCCTGCCGTGATTTGGGCACGTCCCGCGCGCCGAGCCGCTCGGCGACCAGGGCGATCTCGGCGTAGTAGCGGTCCTGCTCTTCGCCGGAAAGCTCAGGGTTGAGGTAACGCAGGTGGGCCTTGAGGAAGCAACTGACCTCGGCCACGTGTACCCAGGTCAGCAGGGCCGGGTCGCTGGCGGCATAGGGGCGGCCGTCGGGCGCTGTACCCACCACGTGCAGGTGGATGTCGCGCACCTTGTCGATCAGCCAGTCGGCGTCCTTGCGGGTGCCGTAGGTCGTGCCGGAGATGAACTGGCCGGTGCGGCGCAGGCGGCCGAGCATGTCCTCGCGGAAGTTGGAGTGGTCCCAGACGCCGGCCAGGGCCAGGGGATGCAGCATCTGCAGGAGCAGGGCACTGATGCCGCCGATCATCATCGAGGTGAAGTCGCCGTGGACCTTCCAGGTCACCGAGTCGGGGCCGAACAGGCCGGGATCGCCCTTGGGGTTTTCGAAGTCGAGTTGACCGAGGGCGAGGCCGGTGAGGCCGATGATCTGGCTTTCGATACGGCGGCGAAGGCATTCCATGGGTGACGCGCTTCCAGGCAAAAGGCGCCAGCGCCCGGAGGGCGCTGGCGCCACGGCGGGGCTTACTGATTGAGGCGTTTGTCGATCAGGTTCTGCACAACCGACGGGTCGGCCAGGGTGGAGGTGTCCCCCAGGTTGTCCAGTTCGTTGCAGGCGATCTTGCGCAGGATGCGCCGCATGATCTTGCCCGAGCGGGTCTTGGGCAGCCCTGGCGCCCACTGGATCAGCTCGGGCTTGGCGAAGCTGCCGATTTCCTTGCTGACCAGGGCCAGCAATTCCTTCTTCAGCTCCTCGCTGGGCACCAGGCCGGCCATCGGCGTCACGAAGGCATAGATGCCCTGGCCCTTGAGGTCATGGGGATAGCCCACCACCGCCGCTTCGGCCACGGCATCGTGCAGCACCAGGGCGCTTTCCACTTCGGCGGTGCCGATGCGGTGGCCGGAAACGTTGATCACATCGTCGACGCGGCCGGTGATCCAGTAGTAGCCATCCTCGTCGCGGCGAGCACCGTCGCCGGTGAAGTAGTAGCCGGGGTAGGCGGAGAAGTAGGTGTCGATCATCCGTTTGTGGTCGCCGTAGACGCTGCGGATCTGGCTCGGCCAACTGGCCTTGATCGCCAGTACGCCTGAGCCGGGGCCGTCGATTTCCTTGCCCTTTTCATCCAGCAGTACCGGCTGCACGCCGAAGAAGGGGCGGGTCGCCGAGCCCGGCTTGAGGGCGGTGGCGCCGGGCAGCGGGGTAATCAGGATGCTGCCGGTTTCGGTCTGCCACCAGGTGTCGACGATCGGGCAGCGACAGTCGCCGACCACGTTGTAGTACCACTCCCAGGCTTCCGGGTTGATGGGTTCGCCGACACTGCCAAGCAGGCGCAGGCTGCTGCGGGCGGTCTTCCTCACTGGCTCCTCGCCTTCACGCATCAGGGCGCGGATGGCGGTGGGGGCGGTGTAGAAAATATTCACCTGGTGCTTGTCGATCACCTGCCAGAAGCGCGAGGCGTCCGGGTAGTTCGGCACGCCTTCGAACATCAGGGTGGTGGCGGCGTTGGCCAGGGGGCCGTAGACGATGTAGCTGTGGCCGGTGACCCAACCCACGTCCGCGGTGCACCAGTAGATGTCGCCGTCGTGGTAGTCGAACACGTACTTGTGGGTCATGGCCGCGCCCAGCAGGTAGCCGCCGGTGGTGTGCAGCACGCCCTTGGGTTTGCCGGTGGAGCCGGAGGTGTAGAGGATGAACAGCGGGTCTTCGGCGTCCATCCATTCCGGCGGGCAGTCCTCGCTGGCGTCGCGCAGGGCCTCGTGGTACCAGATGTCGCGCCCTTCGGCCCAGGCGATGGTGCCCTGGGTGCGCTGCACCACCAGCACCGAGGACACATTCGGGCAGTCCTGCAGGGCCTTGTCGACGTTCTGCTTGAGCGGGATGTACTTGCCGCCGCGCACGCCTTCGTCGGCGGTGATCACGGTGCGGCAGTCGGCATCGAGGATGCGGTCGCGCAGGGCGTCCGGGGAGAAGCCGCCGAACACCACCGAATGCACTGCGCCGATGCGCGCGCAGGCCAGCATGGCGTAGGCCGCCTCGGGAATCATTGGCATATAGATGCAGACCCGGTCACCCTTCTTCACGCCGCGGCTCTTCAGTACGTTGGCCAGGCGGGTCACGTGGCTGTGCAGCTTGCGGTAAGTGATCTGTGCGGACTCGCTGGGGTTGTCGCCTTCCCAGATGATGGCGATCTGGTCGCCGCGCTGCTCCAGGTGGCGGTCGATGCAGTTGTAGGCAACGTTCAGCTTGCCGCCCTTGAACCACTCGGCTTCGCCCTTCTTCAGGTCGCTGCGGTGCACCTGCTCCCAGGGCTGGAACCAGGTGAGGAAACTGGTGGCCTGCTCACCCCAGAACAGCTCGGGCTGCTCGATGGACTGCTGGTAGAGGCGCAGGTAGGCATCATTGTCGATGAGGGCGTGCTTGCGCACGGCGTCTGGCACGGGGTGGAGGCTGATCTCGTACATGGCGGGTCCTTGTTGTTGTGTAGCCGAGATGGCAACAAGGGTGCATCCAAGCCGTCGTCGGGTTCAAGGGTTGTCCATGGAGTTTTGCGCGAGCGGAGCCCCGGATCCTTCAGCGGTGGCCGCCATCAATGCAAAAGGGCAAGGCTTGACGCGGAGGCGAACGCATTCGCTGACCGGAATGCCGATCCAGGTGGGGGGCGGGGCCGTCGTGCGGCCCCTTGCGAATACATTCTCCACCACGGGCCCTGGGGAAGGGCCGAAGGGGTCAACCGCGATGCCGTGCGCGGAAGAATTCGATCAGTCCCTGTGTGGAACCGTCCTCGGCGGTGGACTCTTCCTGGCCGGTGAGGCGAGAGTAGACCGCCTTGCCCAGCTCCTTGCCCAGCTCGACGCCCCACTGGTCGAAGGCGTTGATGCCCCAGAGCACGCTCTGCACGTAGACCTTGTGCTCGTACATGGCGATCAGGGCGCCCAGACGGCGGGGGCTGATGCGCTCCATCACCAGGGTGTTGCTCGGGCGGTTGCCAGGAACCACCTTGTGCGGCGCCAGGCGCTGCACTTCGGCTTCAGGCAGGCCTTGGGCGCGCAGTTCGGTTTCGGCCTCCGCGCGGGATTTGCCGAGCATCAGTGCCTGGCTCTGGGACAGGCAGTTGGCGAACAGCCACTGGTGATGGTCGGCCACCGGGTTGTAGCTGGATACCGGGACGATGAAGTCCGCCGGGATCAACTGGGTGCCCTGGTGCAGCAACTGGTGGTAGGCATGCTGGCCGTTGCAGCCGACCCCACCCCAGATCACCGGGCCGGTGCCGGCGCTGACCGGGGTGCCGTCCTGGCGTACGCTCTTGCCGTTGGATTCCATGTCCAGCTGCTGCAGGTGGTCGGTGAAGTTACGCAGGTAGTAGTCGTAGGGCAGGATCGCGTGGCTGCGCGCGCCCCAGAAGTCGCCGTACCAGACGCCGAGCAGGCCGAGGATCACCGGGATGTTGCGGTCGAAGGGCGTGCTCTGGAAGTGCTGGTCCATGCTGTAGGCGCCGGACAGCAGTTCCTTGAAGTTGGAGATGCCGATGGACATGGCGATCGGCAGGCCGATGGCGGACCAGAGCGAGTAGCGGCCGCCCACCCAGTCCCACATGGGGAAGATGTTCTCTTCGCGGATACCGAAGGCGACCGCGGCTTCCTTGTTGCTGGAAACGGCGATGAAGTGGCGGTAGAGCTCTTCCTCGCTGCCGCCCTGGGCCAGGTACCAGGCGCGGGCGGCCTGGGCGTTCTTCAGGGTTTCCAGGGTGCCGAAGGACTTGCTGGACACGATGAACAGCGTGGTTTCGGCGTTCAGGCGACTGGCCAGCTCACGGAATTCGCTGCCGTCGATATTCGCCAGGTAATGGCAGCGCACACCTTTCTGGGCGAAAGGCAGCAGCGCTTCGGACACCAGTTGCGGGCCTAGGAAGGAACCGCCGATGCCGATGTTCACCACGTCGGTGATGGGCTTCTCGGTGTAGCCACGCCACAGGCCGTTGTGTACGTAGCTCACCAGCTCGGTCATCTGGTGGAGTACGCGGTGCACTTCGGGCATCACGTCCGTGCCATCCACCCGCACCTTGTCGCCGATGGGGCGGCGCAGGGCGGTGTGCAGCACCGGGCGGCGCTCGGAGGCATTGATCGCGTCGCCCCGGAACATCGCCGCGATGGCGTCGCTGAGCCGGGCCTCTTCCGCCAGTTTGACCAGCAGCGCCAACGTATCGGCGCGGATCAGGTTCTTCGAGAAGTCCAGCAGCAACCCGCAGGCGCTGAGGCTGAAGTGCTTGAAGCGCTCGGGGTCCGCCGCGAAGGCGTGGCGCAGGCTGAAACCGGCCAGCTCCTGGCGATGCCGGTGGAGCGCGCCCCAGCTGGGCAATTGGGTGACATCGAGCGGCGTCAGGTGATGGTCCATGGCGTACCTGTGTGCGGCTTATGAAAAAGCCCGGAAAAGTCCGGGCTTCGGGGCATTCGGTCGTTCGGTCTCAGGCGACCTGTACCGGAATCGCATTGCTGGTATGGCTGAGTTCGTTGCCCGGAGCCATGTACAGCATACGCGGTTTGAAATTGGCCAGTTCGGCCTCGCTGTAGTGGGCGTAGGCACAGATGATCACGCGATCGCCGACCTTGGCCTTGTGCGCGGCGGCCCCGTTCACCGAGATCATCCGCGAGCCGTTCTCGGCGCGAATGGCGTAGGTGGTGAAGCGCTCGCCGTTGTCGACGTTGTAGATCTGGATCTGCTCGTATTCGCGGATACCGGCGAGGTCGAGCCAGTCACCATCGATGGCGCAGGAACCTTCGTAATCGAGCACGGCGTGGGTCACTTCGGCGCGGTGCAGTTTGGCCTTGAGCATGATGGCGTGCATGGCGTTTCCTCGTCTGTACGCAGGCGGCGGCTGAGTTTGCCCGAACCCCCGAGGGGGTTCAAGGTTGCGGCGGGTGTCGATCAGGCTTGCGCTTCGAGGTCGAAGGCAAGGTTGTCGATCAGGCGGGTGACCCCCATGAAGGCGGCCCCCAGGATCACCAGATGCTGGTCCTGGTCATTGGCGGGGCGCAGGTTCAGCGCCTCACGCACTTCCAGGTAGTCCGCACGGAAGCCGGCGCTGGCCAATTGAGCCCGGCCTTCCTGCTCCAGCGCGGCGAAATCGCGACGGCCCGCGCGGATGGCCGAAGCCAGTTGTTGCAGCGTGCGGTACAGGGCGGGGGCGGCGGCGCGCTGGGCGTCGTCCAGGTAACCGTTGCGCGAAGACAGCGCCAGGCCGTCGTTGGCGCGGACCGTGGGCTCGCCGATGATCTGAATCGGCATATTCAGGTCGCGCACCAGCTTGCGGATCACCGCCAGTTGCTGGAAGTCCTTCTCGCCGAACACCGCGAGGTCGGGCTGGACCATGTTGAACAGCTTGTTGACCACAGTGGCGACGCCCTCGAAATGGCCAGGGCGGCTGCCGCCGCAGAGTCCTTCGGACACCAGTGGGACGTTGACTCGGGTCTGGCCGTCCATGCCATCCGGGTACATTTCTTCCACATCCGGATGGAACAGCAGTTGGCAACCGGCGGCGACCAACTTCTCCTGGTCGGCGACCAGGGTGCGCGGATACGTGGCCAGGTCTTCGCTGGGCCCGAACTGCAGCGGGTTGACGAAAATGCTGGCGACCACGAAATCGGCGCGCTGGCTGGCCTTTTCCACCAGGGCGACGTGCCCGGCGTGGAGGTTGCCCATGGTGGGAACGAAACCGATGCGCTTGCCTTCGGCACGGGCCCGGGCGACGGCAGCACGCAGTTCGCGAACGGTCTTGACGGTGATCATGCGGAGAATCCGTGTTCGGCGGCAGGGAAGGTGACGTCCTTGACGGCCTGGACATAGGCCGCCATGGCAGCCTGGATGCTGCCTTGGCCTTCCATGAAGTTCTTCACGAACTTGGGTGCGCGGCCGGTGAGGGAGAGGCCCAGCATGTCGTGCAGGACCAGCACCTGGCCGTCGGTGGCGCTGCCGGCGCCGATGCCGATGACCGGGATCTTCACCGATTGGGTGATTTCGGCGGCCAGTTCGCTGGGTACGCATTCCAGCAGCAGCATGGCGGCGCCGGCCTGTTCCAGGGCCATGGCGTCGGCGCGCAGTTGGCGCGCCTGGGTTTCCTGGCGGCCCTGGACCTTGTAGCCGCCGAAGATGTTCACGGCTTGCGGGGTCAGGCCCAGATGGGCGCAGACCGGCACACCGCGCTCGGCCAGCAGGCGGATGGGATCTGCCAGCCAGGCCGCGCCTTCCAGCTTGACCATGTGCGCGCCGGCCTGCATCAGGGCGGCGCAATTGGCGAAGGTCTGCTCGAGGCTGGCATAGGCCATGAAGGGCAGGTCGCTGATGATCAACGCCCCATCGTTACCGCGTTTCACTGCGGCGGTGTGATAGGCCATGTCGGTCACGCTGACCGGCAGGGTGCTGTCATGGCCCTGCAGGACCATGCCAAGGGAATCGCCCACCAGCAGCACATCCACGCCCGCCCGGCAGGCAGCCTGGGCGAAGGTGGCGTCGTAGGCGGTCAGCATGGCGATTTTCTCGCCTTTCAGCTTGAGCGCTTGCAGGGTGGTCAGGGTCACATCAGGCATGAAAACGTCCTCATCGGCGCCGGATCGCACCGGCGCGGGGCAACGGGACGCTTATAGTCCCGATGGGGGGGCATGGTGTCAATTGCAGGTGTTACCGACCTGTTACGGCGTTACCGCCATCTCCGGCAGGCGCTCGAGGCCTTCGAAGGGGCAACGCTCCAGCAGAGCCTGGAGCGGGCGCCCGTCGGGCAATCGCAGGTCGCTGGCGAGCTCGGCCAGGGGGTAGAGCACGAAGGCGCGGGCGTGCATGTGGTAGTGCGGAACCTGCAGCCGGGGTTCGTCGATGCGCCGTTGGCCGAACAGCAGGATGTCCAGGTCCAGGGTGCGTGGCCCCCAGCGCTCATCCTTGCGCACGCGACCTTGGGAAAGCTCGATGGCCTGCAGCGCATCCAGGAGCTCCAAGGGCGTGAGCCCGGTGTCCAGGGCGGCCGCGGCGTTGACGTAGCGCGGCTGGTCCGGCGGTCCGAGCGGATCGCTGGCATAAAGTGAGGAAACCGCCGCGAGATGCGTCCTCGGAATCTCGCCAAGCGCGGCGAGGGCGCCACGCAGTTGGCTGACGGGCTCGGCCAGATTGCTGCCGAGACCGATATACACGCGCTCCATGGTCACTCGCCCGAGGTGCCAGGGGCACCGTCGCTGCGTGGGCCGCGACGGCGGCGGCTGCCGCCACGGCGACGGCGCTGGCCGCTGGGCTGGTCATCCTTGGCGCTGAGGTCGCGGATCATGTTGCGGCGCTGGCTGTCGCTGGCGTCCTGGTAGTCGGTCCACCACTCGCCCAGACCGTCGGTCTCCTCGCCGGCGCTTTCGCGCAGCAGAAGGAAATCGTAGCCGGCGCGGAAGCGCGGGTTCTCCAGCAGCTGGTCGGCGCGTTTGCCGTTACGCCGTGGCAGGCGTTCCTGCATGTCCCAGATCTCGCGGATCGGAATGCTGAAGCGCTTGGGGATCGCAGTGCGCTGGACTTGCTCCATGATCAGGCCGTGGGCCGCCTCCTGCATGGCGGGGATGGGCGGCATACCGCGTTCCTGCAACTGCGCCGCGCGGGCGGGCAGGGCGGGCCAGAGGAGGGCGGCGAACAGGAAGGCAGGGGTGACCGGCTTGCCCTGGTGGATGCGCTCGTCGGTGTTGATCAACGCCTGGCGGATCAGCCGGCCGGCGTATTCGGGGTTTCGTTTCAGCGCCTCGGCGCTAGCCGGGAACAGCGGGGCGAAGAGGTCGTATTCCAGTAGCAGTTCGAAGGTGCGCTCGGCCTTGCCGCCGAGGAACAGCTTGAGCACTTCGTCGAACAGGCGTGCAGAGGGGATTTCCCGCAGCATGGGAGCCAGGCGGCGGATCGGCGCGGCGCTGTGCTTCTCGATTTCGAAGCCCAGCTTGGCGGCGAAGCGCGCGGCGCGCAGCATGCGTACCGGGTCTTCCTGGTAACGCTGTTCGGGGATGCCGATCAGGCGTACCAGGCGGTTGCGGATGTCATGTACGCCGTGGGCGTAGTCGAGGATGCGCTCGGTGGTGGGGTCGTAGTACAGCGCATTGATGGTGAAGTCCCGGCGCTGGGCGTCGTCTTCCAGGCTACCGTAGACGTTGTCGCGCAGGATGCGGCCGCTCTCGTTGCGCGCGGCGTGGCTGCTGTCTTCCTCGTCCTCGCCTTGTGGATGGTTGGCGCGGAAGGTGGCGACTTCGATGATCTCCCGACCGAACTGCACGTGGGCCAGCTTGAAGCGGCGGCCAATGACCCGGGCGTTACGGAACTCGGCGCGGACCTGCTCCGGGGTGGCGTTGGTGGCCACGTCGAAGTCCTTGGGGCGCATGTTCAGCAGCAGGTCGCGGACGCAACCGCCGACGAGATAGGCCTGGTAGCCGGCCTTCTGCAGGCGTTCGACGACCAGCACCGCGTTGCGGCTGATGTCCGGACGGCGCAGCGAATGCTGATTGTTGCCCAGTACTTCGGGAGTGCTGCGCGGATGCTGGGCGCGGCGAAGGGGGGAGCGGAAAGACTGGAACAGCTTCTTCAGCATGGGATGCACTGTTTTGCGGGATGGACGGCCAGAAAGGGATATGGGCGCACGATGGCCGCGGATTCTAGCACTGGGAGGGGGGATGTAGAAGAAAAGGTCTGAAAGGTGTCAAAGCTACTGGGGGAGCCGAAGCTCCCCCCCAAATTGGTGCGTGCTTTGTTTTTATTGTTTCGGGCTTGGTGTTTTTGTTGTTCGACCCGTTCCAGCAGGCATTTCGCCTCTGGATATGCCCTCCAATCGAGGGTGAGTAGCAAACGGATTGCTTTGGACGCTGATGGTGCCGTGATCATTCCCTGACCCAACCAGTACGGGCGCTGCTGTGGAAGCAGTTTTTGTTGTTCTCTGCCTGGTTGTGGGGCAAGCCCCAATGGCAACTCCTCTCCAAAAGAATCAGTTAGCTGCGCCTCCGCTGTCTTGTTTTTGTTGTGCTGGAGTCGATACGTCTTGTTTTTATTGTGGGGTTCAGCGTTTGTTATTGTTGTTGTGCGCCAGATAAAGCAGATGCCGTGCCAACTTTTGCGTTTCCTTGTAAAACAAGGGCTTGCGAGGTTTTTTGGCCAATGAGCGGGCATAAAAAAGCCGGGTTTTCGTTACCTTTGAACCCGGCTTTGTTACGGGGTGTTAGGCGGGGTAACAGACGAGGGAACCGAATCCGTCCCGGGTTGTCACCCTCGAGGGGCCCTCAAGGCCCGGCTGCGGCACCGGATTTGCGCCGCGGTATACCCAGGCGCTGGCGGCGTTCCCACAGGCATTTGCGGCTGATGCCCAGCTTGCGGGCCAGTTCGGTTTCGGTCATGTGGTCCTGATGCTCCAGCACGAAGTGCTGGAAATAGTCTTCCAGCGACAGATCCTCGGTGGGCTCATGGGCGGTGTTGTTGGTCTGGGAGGCGCCAGCGGTCTCGTTGAAGTCCTCGTCTTCCAGATCGTCCAGTTCGATGTCGATGCCCAGCAGGTCCGCCGAGATGTCCGGGCTCTCGCAGAGGATCACTGCGCGCTCGATGGCGTTCTCCAGTTCACGTACGTTGCCCGGCCAGTTGTAGTGGCGGATGGCCTGTTCGGCATCCGTGGCGAAGCGCAGGTTGTCGCGACCCATTTGCGCGCACTGGCGTGCAAGGAAGGCACGGGCGATTTCCAGCACGTCGTTGCCGCGCTCGCGCAGGGCGGGCAGCTTCAGGGAAATGACGTGCAGGCGGTAATAGAGGTCCTCGCGGAACTGGCCGGTCTTGGCCAGGGTCTTGAGGTCGCGGTGGGTCGCGGCGATCAGGCGCACATCGACCTTCTGCGACTGCACGGAGCCGACGCGGCGAATCTCGCCTTCCTGCAGCACGCGCAGCAGGCGGGCCTGCGCTTCCAGGGGCAGCTCGCCGATCTCGTCGAGGAACAGGGTGCCACCGTCGGCGGCTTCCACCAGGCCGGCCCGGCCCGCGGTGGCGCCGGTGAAGGCGCCTTTCTCGTGGCCGAAGAGTTCGGACTCGATCAGGGTTTCCGGAATGGCCGCGCAGTTCACCGAGATCAGCGGAGCCTTCGCGCGGCGGGAGAGGTTGTGCAGGGCGCGGGCCACCAGTTCCTTGCCGGTGCCGGACTCACCCTGGATCAGTACGGTGGAGTCGGTGGGGGCGACCTTGCGAATCTTGCTGTAGAGCTCGAGCATCGCCGAGCAAGAACCAATGATGCCGATTTCGCCGTCGGCGTTGGCGGCAGCCGCCTTGTCGCCGCCACGGCTGCCACTGGGGCGCTCGCTCGGGGCCGATTTGGCGTCCTGACGCTCCTTGAGGATGCGTGCGACCGCCTGGAGCATTTCGTCATGGTCGAAGGGCTTGGCGATGTAGTCCACCGCGCCCATCTTCATCGAGTCGACCGCCGAGCGCAGGCTGGCGTAGCTGGTCATGATCAGCACCGGAGTGCCTTGGGCCAGCTTGATCAGTTCGGTACCGGGGGCGCCAGGCAGGCGAAGGTCGCTGATGATCAGGTCGAAACCGGGAATGCTGTATCGCTCCTGGGCTTCCTGCACGGAACCCGCCTCGCTGACCTGGTACTGGTTGCGTTCCAGCAGGCGGCGCAGGGCAGAGCGAATGATGGTTTCGTCTTCGACGATCAGAATATGTGGCATTAATTCGGCTCTCTAGACGGTCTCAGCTCACGGCGGATGTCGCTTCGACAAAACGAGGCAGCGTCACCCTGATGCGGGTGCCGCGCTGATGCTCGGAGTCGGCCGGGCTTTCGATGGTTATCTGTCCATAATGCTCTTCCACGATCGAATAGACCAGTGCAAGGCCAAGGCCGGTCCCTTTCCCTGGGTCCTTGGTGGTGAAGAAGGGTTCGAACAGGCGGTCCATGATCGCCTTTGGGATGCCGCTGCCTTCGTCTTCCACGATCAGGTCGACCGTGTGTTCCGAGGCTTCGCTGCGCACACGGATGGCGCTGCCCACGGGGGAGGCGTCGCGGGCGTTGGACAGCAGGTTGATGAGGACCTGGGCGAGGCGCTGCGGATCGCCTTCGGCAATGTGGTGCGGGTCGCAGAGGTTGAAGAAGTTCACCTCGACGCTGCGCTTGTTCAGCGACAGCAGTCCGATGGCGTCCTGCGTGACCTCGGCCAGGCACACCGGCTCGCTGGCCTGCTGGCGGCCGCCGGCGTGGGCGAAGCTCATCAGCGACTGGACGATACGGGTGACACGCTTGGTCTGTTCGAGGATCTGGCTGCTGAGTTCCTTGATCTCGGAGTCGCCCTCGCGTTCTTCGCGCAGGTTCTGCGCCAGGCAGGCGATGCCGGTGATGGGGTTGCCGATCTCATGGGCGACCCCGGCGGCCAGGCGGCCGATGGAGGCGAGGCGTTCGGAGTGCACCAGCTTGTCTTCCAGTAGCTGGGTATCGGTCACGTCCTCCACCAGCAGCACCAGGCCACTGCTGCCCGGTGCCAGGGGCTCCTCGATCGCCGCCTTGTGCAGGTTGAGTGCGCGGATCTGGCCGTCCAGGGTCAGGCGTTGCTTGTGCAGGTGCTCGTCGGGCAGGTTGATGAAGCCTTCCAGCAGGCCCTTCCAGGGTTCGCCGATGGTGGACAGGCGCGAGCCCACCACGCGCTGTGCCGGAATCTCGGTCAGCTCCTCCATGGCGCGGTTCCACATGAGGATTTCCTGGTCCTTGGCCAATGAGCAGACACCCATGGGCAGTTCCTGCAAGGTCTGGCGGTGGTAACGGCGCAGCGCATCGAGTTCGGCGGCGAGGCCGGTGAGGCGCGAGTGGTAGTCCTCCAGCCGGCTTTCGATGAAGTGGATGTCCTCGGTTACGTAACCTTCGCTGCCTGACTTGTAAGGCAGGAAGGTTTCCACCATGTCCTGGGCCACACTGGGGCCCATCAGGCCGGAAAGGTTCGCCTCGATGCGGTCGCGCAGGCGGCGCAGGGCGTAGGGGCGACGCTCGTCGAACGGCAGGTGGAGGTCGCGCAGGGCTTGCTCCACTTCCTTTTGCGCGGTCTTGGCCCCCAGGGGTTTGGCGAGTTGAGTGGCGAATTCCTGGGGAGAACCGGCCACCAACTCACGGCGCTGCGGCCGGCGCACGTTGTCCACGGTGCAGGCTTCGGCGGCGCTGCGTTCTTCCGGGCTGGCCTCGGTGAAGAGCGAAACCAGGGTGAAGATCAGGACGTTGGCCGCCAGGGAGGCGATGGCCGCGATATGCCAGCTGGTGTCGTCCAGCACGTAGATGGCGTTGAACAGCGGCAGGTAGACGCCCTGCAGGTTGCCCACCAGCGGCAGCAGCATGGCGAACAGCCAGACCACGAAGCCCGCCAGCAGGCCGGCGATGAAGCCGCGGCGATTAGCAGTCGGCCAGTAGAGCACCGAGAGCGCGCCGGGGAGGAACTGCAGGGTGGCGACGAAGGCGACGATGCCGAGGTTCGACAAGTCCTGCTCGGCGCCGAGCAGCAGGTAGAAGCCGTAGCCGGCCATGATGATGAAGGCGATCAGGGCGCGGCGTGTCCACTTCAGCCAGCGGTAGATGTTGCCTTCGGCCGGCGGCTGGTAGAGCGGCAGCACCAGATGGTTCAGCGCCATGCCGGAAAGGGCGAGCGTGAGGACGATGATCAGCCCGCTGGCGGCCGAGAGACCGCCGACGTACGCAAGCAAGGCCAGTATCGGATTGTTGACCGCAATACCCAGGCCGAGGGTGAAGTACTCCGGGTTGGTTGTGGCGCCGAGTTTGAGGCCGGCCCAGAGGATCAGCGGAATGGCCAGGCTCATCAACAGCAGGAACAGCGGCAGGCCCCAACTGGCGCTGACCATCGCGCGCGGGTTGAGGTTCTCGGTGAAGGTCATGTGGTACATGTGCGGCATGACGATCGCCGAGGCGAAGAACACGAGCAGCAGGGTACGCCAGGGGCCTTCCTGCAGCGGCGTGTGCAGGGTCGAGAGCGCGGCCTGATTCTGCAGCAGCCAGAGTTCCAGTTCGCGCGGGCCGCCGAAGACGCCGTAGAGGGCGTAGAGGCCGATGCCGCCCAGCGCCACCAGCTTGACCACCGATTCGAAGGCGATGGCGAACACCAGTCCCGCGTGCTTCTCGCGGGTGGCGATATGGCGCGCGCCGAAGAGAATGGTGAAGAGGGTGATCAGGGCGCAGAAGCTCAGCGCCACGCGATTGTGTACAGGCTCGCGGGTGAGGATGCCGATGGAATCGGCCACCGCCTGTATCTGCAGGGCCAGCAACGGCAGCACACCGATAATCATGATGACCGTGGTCAGCGCACCGGCCCAGGTGCTGCGGAAGCGGAAGGCGAAGAGGTCCGCCAGGGAGGACAGTTGGTAAGTGCGGGTGATGCGCAGGATCGGATAGAGCAGCACCGGGGCCAGGAGGAAGGCACCCGAGACGCCCAGGTAGCTGGCGAGGAATCCGTAGCCGTACTGATAGGCCAGGCCCACGGTGCCGTAGAACGCCCAGGCGCTGGCGTAGACGCCGAGCGACAAGGTGTAGGTCAGCGGGTGGCGGATGATCCAGCGTGGGACGAAGCCCCGGTCGCTGAGCCAGGCCACGCCAAACAGGGCCAGGAGATAGGCAGCGCTGATCAGGATCAGCTGGGTGAGGCTAAAGCTCATCAGCATCGCGTTGACTCTGCAGGATGAAGGTCACCACGATCAGGATCAGCCACAGCAGGTAGGGGCGGTACCAGGCGCCGTTGGGGTCGATCCACCAATCCATGATGGCGGGGGAAAACAGGTAGATTCCCACCACCAGGAGCAGGACCAGTCGATAGATGTACATGCCACAAATCTCGTTGTGTCTGCCGCGATGGTAGCGAATGCACCGGGGCGCCGCGAGGGGCTAGCGGAGCTGCGCCTCGGCCAGGGTCCGGGAACGCGGGATGCGCGTGGCGTCCCAGTGGGTGATGCCCCAGTCCAGTGCTTCGCGAGGACGGGCGCCGGACAGTTCCGCGGGCGGCTCCTGGCCCAGTGTCCGTAACGCACGACAGAGCAGTGGGCCGGCGCTGTCGGCGGGAAGCGGCGGGGAACGGTAGGACTTGCCCAGCTTGTGGCCGTCCGGCTGGATGATCAACGGCACGTGCAGGTAGCGCGGCTGGCTGAATCCCAGCAGCTCCTGCAGATAGAGTTGGCGCGGGGTGGAGTCCAGCAGGTCGGCGCCACGGACGACATCGGTAACGCCTTGCCAGGCGTCGTCCAGCACCACCGCCAACTGGTAGGCGTAGAGACCGTCACGGCGACGGATCACGAAATCCCCCACTTCGCGGCCCTGGTGCTGGCGGAACTCACCCTGTACGCGATCGACGAAGTGGTACTCCAACTCCGGTACGCGGATGCGAATGGCGGCATTCTGGCGTGGATGCTGGGCCAGGCGGCAGAAGCCGGGGTAGACGCCCTGGTGGCTCTCCAATTGCTTGCGCGAACAGGTGCAGGCATAAGCCAGGCCGGCCTCGTACAGACGATCGATAATCTCGGCGTAGACAGCATGGCGTTCGCTCTGGCGGACCATTTCCCCGTCCCACTCGAAGCCATAGTTTTCCAGCGTGCGGAGGATGGCATCCTGGGCGCCCTCGACTTCCCGTGGGGGGTCGAGGTCTTCCATGCGCAGCAGCCAGCGACCGCCACAAGCGCGGGCATCGAGGTAGGACGCGAGTGCGGCGACCAGCGAGCCGAAATGCAGGTAGCCGCTGGGCGTGGGGGCGAAGCGCCCGATATAGGCAGGGGAATTCATCGAGCGAGGCTGTAAAGCAACGGGGCGCCATTGGCGCCCCGTTTCGGCATCAGGAGCCGAGTTGCTTTTCCTTGATCTCCGCCAGGGTCTTGCAGTCGATGCAGAGGGTGGCGGTGGGGCGGGCTTCCAGTCGGCGGATGCCGATCTCGACGCCGCAGGAGTCGCACCAGCCGTAATCGTTGTCTTCGATCAGCTGGAGGGTTTCGTCGATCTTCTTGATCAGCTTGCGCTCGCGGTCACGGGCACGGAGTTCCAGGCTGAATTCTTCTTCCTGGCTGGCGCGGTCGGCCGGATCGGGGAAGTTGGCGGCTTCGTCCTGCATGTGGTGCACGGTGCGATCCACCTCTTCCATCAACTCCAGCTTCCACTTGTTGAGGATGTTGGTGAAGTGAGCGCGCATGCGATCGCTCATGTACTCCTCGCCCTTGGTCTCTTGGTAGGGCACGAAGCCACGAATCAGCTGGCTGTTCTGTTGTTTTGCGTTGGTGGGCATGGATGGCCGCCTCTCACTTTCTCTAATCCATTGCGCAGGATTATGGTCCATCGCCGACGATGCCGGCCCTGCGGCTGCAAGCGGGCGAACTTACCAGATCAATTCCGGGTACGCTACTCCCCGGCGTCGCACATGCTGCAGGGGCCACGGACCATTGGTTAGAATCCTCTCTTTGCCCTAATAAAGGAAGGCCAATGGCCCAGCCCTACAGTGCGCGCAGCCGCGCCATCGAACCCTTTCACGTCATGGCCCTGTTGGCTCGGGCCAACGAACTCCAGGCGGCGGGACACGATGTGATCCACCTGGAAATCGGCGAGCCGGACTTCACCACCGCCGAACCCATCGTCCAGGCCGGGCAGGCCGCACTGGCCGCCGGGCACACCCGCTACACCGCCGCTCGCGGTCTGCCGCAATTGCGCGAGGCCATTGCCGGCTTCTACGCTGCGCGCTACCGGTTGAACATAGACCCTGATCGCATCCTTATCACCCCCGGCGGATCCGGTGCGCTGTTGCTGGCCAGTAGCCTGCTGGTGGATCCGGGACGGCACTGGCTGCTGGCCGACCCCGGCTACCCCTGCAACCGCCACTTCCTGCGCTTGGTGGAAGGCGGCGCGCAACTGGTGCCGGTAGGACCCGAAACCCGCTATCAGTTGACTCCCCAATTGCTCGAACGGCACTGGGATTCCGACAGCGTGGGGGCTTTGGTGGCTTCGCCGGCCAATCCGACCGGAACCGTGCTGCATGCCGACGAGCTCGCGGACTTGTCGCGAACCCTCAAGGCCCGCGGCGGGCACCTCGTGGTGGACGAGATCTACCACGGCCTGACCTACGGGATGGATGCCGCCAGCGTGCTGGAGGTGGACGACGACGCCTTCGTGCTGAACAGTTTTTCCAAGTATTTCGGCATGACCGGCTGGCGCCTGGGCTGGCTGGTGGCGCCCCCGGATGCGGTGCCCGAGCTGGAGAAGCTGGCGCAGAACCTCTACATCAGCGCGCCTTCGGTGGCCCAGCACGCCGCGCTGGCCTGTTTCGAGCCGCAGACCCTGGACATCCTCGAGCAGCGTCGCGGGGAGTTCGCCCGACGTCGCGACTACCTGCTGCCTGCCTTGCGCGCGCTCGGGTTCCGCATCGCCGTCGAGCCGGAAGGTGCTTTCTATCTGTATGCGGACATTTCCGCCTTCGGTGGCGACGCCTATGCCTTCTGCCGGCATTTCATCGAGACCGAGCACCTGGCCTTCACGCCCGGCCTGGATTTCGGCCGTCATCTGGCTGGCCAGCATGTGCGATTTGCCTACACCCAGAGCCTGCCACGTCTGCAGGAAGCGGTGCAGCGCCTGGAGCGCGGCCTGAAGACCTGGGCGGACCGATGAGGTTCGTTCCGTCGCTGGAAGAGGGCAGGCTGCGCAAGCGTTACAAGCGCTTCCTTGCGGACATCGAAACCGCCGCCGGCGAACTGCTCACCATTCACTGCCCTAATACCGGGTCGATGCTGAACTGCATGAGCGAAGGTTGCCGGGTCTGGTTCAGCCGATCCGACGATCCCAAGCGCAAGTTGCCCGGCACCTGGGAAATCGCCGAGACGCCCCAGGGGCGCCTGGCCTGCGTCAACACCGCTCGCGCCAACGCGCTGGTGGAGGAAGCGCTGCACGCCGGGGTAATCAGCGAGCTGGCGGGATTCGGCGCGCTAAAGCGCGAAGTGGCCTATGGCCTGGAAAACAGTCGGGCCGATTTCCGCCTGGACTTTCCCGGCGGTCCCGCCTTCGTCGAGGTGAAGAGCGTGACCCTGGGGTTCGACGACACACCGGTGGCGGCCTTCCCCGACGCCGTGACCCTGCGCGGCAGCAAGCACCTGCGTGAACTGGCCGCGCTGGCCCGTGACGGTGTGCGAGCCGTGCAGTTGTATTGCGTGAACCTTTCGGGCATCGAGGCCGTGCGCCCGGCCGAGGAAATCGATCCGGCCTATGCGGCGGCCCTGCGCGAGGCGGTGTCCGCCGGTGTGGAAGTGCTGGCCTATGGGGTGGAGGTGACGCCGGAAGCAGTCCGCGTCTGCCGGCGCCTCGACGTCAGGCTCTGAGCCTCAGGCGCCCTCCAGCAACCAGATGCCTTCGGCGTCCTCCCGGCAATCCAGGGGCTGCAGGGCTTCGCCGACGCAGGGGCCGGTCACGCATTCGCCCGACTCGATCAGGAACAGGGCGCCATGGGTGGCGCACTGGATCAGGCTGCCGCTGTGGTCCAGGAACCGGTCCGGGACCCATTCCAGGGGGATGCCCCGGTGCGGGCAGCGGTTTTCATAGGCGTGGACCCGCCCGTGCCGGCGCACCAGCAGGACTTTCAGGCCATTAGCGACAAAACCCCGGCTCTGGCCTTCGGCCAGCTCAAAGGGGTGGCAAAGCAGGATCATCGGCATCTCCACGGCAGGCGCGCATTATCGCGCGCCAGTGTGGTCCGCCAAAAGGGGGGCGCGTCCGTGTGCTGAAAGGCGGGTCAGATTTCCCAGACCAGGTTGACCGAGGCATTGCGGCCCGGCTGGGTGTAGCGACCCAGACTGCGGCTGCTGGCGTCCAGGCCCTGGACGTCGCCCCACTGCCAGTACTTCTTGTCGGTCAGGTTGAACACGCCGGCGTTCACCGAGAAGGCATCGGTGACCTGCCACCAGGTGTTCAGGTCCAGGGTGCCGTAACCCGGCGTGGCGAATTGCTCGCTGATGCGCAGCGCGGCGTTGTTGGATTGGTCGATGCGGTCCTTGGCCTTGACCAGGGTCCAGGACAGGTCGCCACCGAACTTGCCCGTGGCTTCGGCGTAGCCCAGGCCGATGACCGCCTTGAGCGGGTCGATGCTGTTGATCGGCTCGCCGGTTTCCTCGTTCTTGCCGCGGGCGTAGGCAATGGTGCCGAGCAGGCGGGTGCCGACCGGTAGGCCGAAGCTGTCGAGGAACAGTTCGCCTCGGGCTTCGGCGCCGCGGATGGTCACTTTGTTCAGGTTTTGTGACTGGAAGGTCAGCAGGTTGTTGCCGGTCGGGTCGGGAATGGTCACCTGCTCGATGAAGTCCTCGTAACGGTTGTAGAACAGCGCCACGCCGAAGCTGCCGCTGTTGTACTGGCCGCGCAGGCCGATCTCGTAGCTGTCGCTGGTTTCCGGCTTCAGGCGGGTATTGGCGACAGTCTGGTAACCCATGCCGGCATTGACGAACTCGCCGAAGATGTCCACAGGCTCCGGTGCCTTGAAGCCGGCAGCGTACTGGCCGTACAGGCTATGGGCGTCGTCCAGGCGGTAGGTGATGCCGAGTTTGGGCGACAGCGCATGGTCGTCGAAGTCCGATGGGTTGCGGTCCACCGGGTTGCTGTTCAGGTACTCCGGGGTCACGTCGGGCTTGAGCTCGTAGTAGTCGTAGCGCAGGCCCGGCAGCAAGGTCCAGCGGCCGATCTCGATGCTGTCCTGGGCGAACAGCGCGTACTCGTGAGTGACCGGATCGGGGAAGTCGCTCAGCGGGAAGGTTTCCGCGCCGAAGCCTGGCGGCAGGGCTTGCCCGGTGCTGACGCGGATCTCGTTGCCTTTACGCAGGTCACTGCTTTCCAGGCGCTTGAGGTCGACACCGTAGATCAGGTGGTGCCGGGTGTCGCCGAGGGCGAAGTGCTTGTCCAACTGGCCGTTGAAGGACCAGAGCTTTTCTTCGTAGACCGAATCGCGGGTGCGCAGGCGCTCGAAGGCCGAAGCCGGCGGCGTCGGGTTGCGGTTGAAGGCGACCCAGCTGTAACGGTTTTGCTCGGTCTGCTGGCGGATCTGGCTGTCCTGGTGGTTGAGCTGCCATTTCAACTGGTCGGCGAAGGCGCTGTCGAGCGCCATCAGGTGTTCCAGGCTGATGCGTTCGCGGTCGGTGCTGTCAGTGGCGCGGCTGGCCGCGGTCAGGGCGTTGCTGAACATGCCGCCACCCAGGGCGGTGGAGGTCAGGGTGTCGGCCTCGCTCATCACACGGGTGTCGACGTCGTCGGCGAAGCGCTCGTAGCTCAGTTGCAGGCGATCGGTGCCGGCGTAGTTCCAGCCGAACTTGGCCAGCAGGTTGTCGGTGGTGATGTCCTGCGGGTTGGCTTCCTCGCGGCTGGCGCCGGTGCCGCCCCGACCGCCGAAGGTCTCGGTTTCGTCGCCCGTGCGGCGACCGAGGTGGAGCACGCCATCCAGCGTGCCCTGGCGACCGGCGAAAGTGGCGCTGCGCAACCAGCTGTTGTCGGCGCTGCTGTAGCCGGTCTTGAGGCGGGCGTAAGCGTCATCGCCTTCGTCCAGATAGTCCGCCGCGTCCTTGGTCAGGAAGCTCACCGCACCGCCGATGGCGTCGCTGCCGTAAAGGGACGATGCCGGGCCGCGGATGATCTCCACCTGCTTGACGATGTCCGGGTCGATGTAATTGCGCTGGGCGTTGAGGAAGGGGCCGAAGTTGAAAGCGTCCGGGACCGACACCCCGTCCACCTGGGTCAGCACGCGATTACCGCCGATGCCACGGATGGTGAAGCCGGACAGGCCGAATCGGCTGCCGGTGCCGCTCACCGATACGCCCGGCTCATAGCGCACCAGGTCGCGGATGTTGTTCACGTTCTTCTGGTCGATGTCGCGTTCGGTCTGCACTGAAACCGTGTTCGGAACCTCGTCGAGGCGTTGCTCGCTGCGGGTGGCGGTCACCGTCAGGGTATCGAACTGGGTAACGGCCTTCTCGGCGGCAAGGGCGAGGGAAGGGCAGAGCAACAGCAGCGCTAGCCCGGTACGGCGGGCAAAGGGTGGGCGCAACATCGTGGACGGACTCCCGGTCACAGGGGCGTACCAGGAAGCCGACGGGGCTACGCCAGGCTTCGAGTTGGCGTGCTGGCATCCGTTTCAGCGATTTTTCCGCTTTTTCGGCGCTCGTTCGTCGGGGCTTGCTGGTGATCGCAGGTTGATATCGGCACAGAACGATAACGACGTTGACATGTAAATGCAAATCATTATCAAATTCATTTGTTTGCGGATTAGAGCCGACGCCAATGCCGCGTTTCACTTATTGCTTTGCCCTGGTGCTGGCCCTGCATGTTGGCGCGGGCTGGCTCCTGCGCGATATGCAGGACAAGGCGTTCGGCGTGGCAGTGCAGGCGCCCCAGGCGATGCGTATTCAACTGGTCGACCCGGAGCCGGCGCCAGCGCCGGTTCTAGTCCCGGCGTCGCGTTCGGCGGTCAACACGAAGCGGTCTCAACCGGCCAGGCCGTCGCCACCCGTCCGCCCCTCCGTGGTGACGAACAGGCCTTGGCCCACACCCTCCAGGCCGGCCGCGCGGTCCGAGCCCGCCCGGGACGAGCCCCGTGCCCAGGCAAAGCCGCAGGCCATGGCTTCAACAAAGGCCGAACCGACCCGCGCAGAGCTCCCTGTGGTTGCCAGTTCGCTGCCGGAGCCGGCGAGTCCCCAGGTGACCGAGGTATTCAGCCGTGAGCCGTCGTTCCTCACACCGCCCAAGCCTCCGGTCTACCCAGCCCTGGCGCGACGCCGCAACCAGCAGGGCCTGGTCCTGGTGGAGGTTCGGCTCGATGCCCAAGGGCTGCTGCAAGGGATCAGGCTGCTTCGTTCGTCCGGTGTGGAGAGTCTCGATCGATCGGCCCTGGACGCGGTCGCAGCCTGGCGCTTTCGCCCCGAAACCCGCAATGGCCGGCCTGTGGCTAGCCGCGTGCGCATACCCATTGAATTCGCCCTGTCGGCGAGCCGCTGAATCACAAGGAGCTCCAGATGAGCCTGCAAACTTCGACCCCCAGCCCGGTTTCCTCTCTCTATCAGGCCTGGCAGACGCTACGCGCTGAGCAGCCGCGTCTGCGCGCGAGGGATGCCGCCCGGCGCCTGTCCGTCAGCGAAGCCGAACTGACCGCCAGCCGCCTCGGCGTGGATGCCATTCGACTGCGACCGGAGTGGCCCGCCTTGCTGCCGGCGTTCGGTGAGTTGGGCTACATCATGGCGCTGACGCGCAACGAGCATTGCGTGCATGAGCGCAAGGGCTACTACCGGGAAGTGTCGGTGATGGCCAACGGTCAGATGGGCCTGGTGGTCTCCGCCGACATCGACCTGCGCCTGTTCATGGGCGGCTGGTCCAGCGCGTTCGCCGTGGCCGAGGAGACCCCGCGTGGCATGCAGCGCAGCATCCAGGTCTTCGACCAGCAGGGCGCGGCGGTACACAAGGTGTTCCTGACCGACGACAGCCGACTGGAGGCCTGGCACCCCCTGGTGGAACGCTTCCGCGCCGAGGAGCAACGCGATGATCTCGACTTGCGCCCGCTGCCTGAGCCTCCCCAGGCCAGGCCCGATGCCGAGATCGACGTCGCCGCGCTGCGCGAAGGTTGGGCGGCGCTGAAGGACACCCATCATTTCTTCGCCCTGCTGAAAAAGCACGGCGCCGAGCGTACCCAGGCGCTGCGCCTGGCTGGCAGCGAATGGGCTGAGCAATTGCACACCGCCGAGCTGCCGCGCCTGATGGAAGAGGCTGGCGCGCGCGAGGTGCCGATCATGGTGTTCGTCGGTAACCGCCACTGCATCCAGATCCACAGCGGTACCGTCAGTAACCTGAAATGGCTGGATACCTGGTTCAACGTGCTCGATCCGGAATTCAACCTGCACCTGCAAACCGCCGGCTTGACCGAACTCTGGCGCGTGCGCAAGCCCAGCGCCGACGGTGTGATCACCAGTTGGGAGGCCTTCGACGCGGAAGGTCAGTTGGTCGTGCAATTGTTCGGCGCGCGCAAACCCGGTATTCCTGAGCGGGAGGACTGGCGGGCGCTGGCCGAGGGCGCACCGGCCCTCTGATCCCGAACCGCCAGGGGCGAAGCGTCCCCGTCCAGGCCAGCGCCCTGTGAGCACGGGGTGTTGGCGTTTGCCGCAGTCAGCGATGGAGTTGTTTTCGATGCGTCTTGTTGTCGGTCTGGCCAGCCTTTGCGCGGGCATTCTGTTTTCCCACCAGGCCGCCGTGGCCGAGCCCCTTCCCCAGCGTTGGGTCAGCGCCGGCGGTTCGCTCAGTGAGTGGATAGTGGTGCTGGGAGGGCAGGACAAGCTGGTCGGCGTGGATACCACCAGCCAGCATCCCGAGGAGCTGAACGCGCTGCCCAGCATTGGCTACCGGCGCCAACTGGCGGCTGAGGGGATACTTTCGCTGCGACCGGACATTCTGCTGGGAACCGAGGAAATGGGGCCGCCGCCGGTCCTGGCCCAGGTCGGCGCTGCGGACGTGCGCGTCGAGCGGCTTTCTACCTCCGCCGATCTGCCCACCCTGGAGAAGAACCTCGAACGGATCGGTGCCCTGCTGGGCGTCGAAGCACGTGCCACGCAAATCTTCTCCGAGTACAGCCAGCGCCTGCAGCGCCAGGCCGAGTGGGTCGCCAGGGTGCAGGAGAGCCAATCAGCACCGAAGGTGTTGTTGCTGCTCGGCCACGCCGGCAGCAGTCCGCTGGCGGCAGGCAAGGACACCGCCGCCGCCTGGCTGATCGAGCGTGCCGGCGGGCATAATCTGACCGACCATCAGGGCTACAAGGCAATTTCCAACGAGGCTCTCGCGGCCCTCGACCCTGACGTGGTGGTGATTGCCGGCCGCCACCTGGAGGGCGATGCCGCGCAGGATGCTCTGCTCAAGCAGAATCCGGCCCTGGCCGCGACCCGCGCGGCCCGCGAGGGGCGCCTGCTGAGCCTGGACCCGACGCTGCTGGTGGGCGGCCTTGGCCCGCGCCTGCCTGATGGCATGGTCGCGCTTTCCAGGGGCTTCTATCCTTCGGCTCCAGCCCTGACCGAGAGACACCCGAGTCAACCATGATCGCCTCCCTTCATTCCCGCCCATTGTTTATCGCACTGGGCGTCCTGCTGCTGATCGCGCTCTGGCTGTCCCTGGCGCTGGGGCCGGTCAGCCTGCCCCTGGGGGAGACGCTGCGTGCGGCCCTGCGCCTGGTCGGGTTGCCGTTCTCCGGCGAAGGTCTGGAGCAGGCCGAGCTGATCCTCGGGCAGATTCGTCTGCCGCGAACCTTGCTCGGGCTGGCCGTGGGCGCCGTGCTGGCGCTTTCCGGCGTGGCCATGCAGGGGTTGTTCCGCAACCCCCTGGCCGACCCCGGACTGGTGGGTGTTTCCAGCGGTGCCGCGCTGGGCGGAGCCACGGCCATCGTCGGTGGTACCGCACTGGGTGGCTTGCCGGATGCCTTCGCGCCTTATCTGCTGTCTCTCTGCGCCTTCGCCGGTGGTTTGGGCGTGACCGTGCTGGTCTATCGGTTGGGACGTCGCGATGGCCAGACCAGCGTGGCCACCATGTTGCTCGCCGGTATCGCGCTGACCGCCCTGGCCGGCGCGGTGATCGGTCTGTTCACCTACCTCGCCGATGACGCCACCCTGCGCAGCCTGACCTTCTGGAACATGGGCAGTCTCAACGGCGCCAGCTATTCGCGGCTCTGGCCGCTGCTGATCGTCACACTCTTCGTGGTCTGCTGGCTGCCGCGCCGGGCCAAGGCGCTCAATGCCCTGCTCCTCGGCGAGTCCGAGGCCCGCCACCTGGGGTTCGATGTCGAGCGCCTGAAGCGCGAACTGGTGTTCTGCACCGCGCTCGGGGTGGGGGCCGCAGTGGCCGCGGCAGGGCTGATCGGCTTTATCGGCCTGGTGGTGCCGCATCTGGTACGCCTGGTCGCAGGGCCCGATCATCGGGTGCTGCTGCCGGCCTCGGCCCTGGCCGGGGCCAGTCTGATGCTGCTGGCCGACCTGGCGGCGCGGCTGGTGCTGGTGCCGGCCGAATTGCCCATCGGTATCGTGACCGCACTGATCGGCGCGCCCTTTTTCCTCTACCTGCTGGTGCGAGGTCGCCCCTGATGCTGCGCGTGGAACAGCTGGATGTATGGCGTGGCGGCAAGCAGGTGCTGACGGGCGTCGATCTGGAATTGCGGCCGGGCGAGGTACTCGGGGTGCTCGGCCCCAATGGCGCGGGCAAAAGCACGCTGCTGGGAGCGCTTTGTGGCGAGGTTTCGCTGGCGGCGGGCAAGGTCAGCCTGGACGACCGTACGCTGGCTGACTGGAGTGGCCCGCAGCGTGCGCGACGCCTGGCGGTGTTGCCGCAAAGCTCGACCCTGAACTTCGCCTTCCGCGTGGAGGAAGTCGTGGCCATGGGGCGCATGCCCCACGACACCGGGAATGAGCGGGATGCCGAAGTCGTGGCCGAGGCGTTGCAGGCGGCGGATGCCAGCCACCTGGCCGGCCGCAGCTACCTGGCGCTTTCCGGTGGCGAACGACAGCGAGTACACCTGGCGCGGGTATTGGCCCAGCTCTGGCCGGGAAGCTCCGGGCAGATTCTCCTGCTCGACGAGCCCACCTCGGCGCTCGATCCCCTGCATCAGCACATCACCCTGCAGGCCGTGCGCACCTTCGCCGAACGTGGGGTGGCGGTGCTGGTGATCCTGCATGACCTGAACCTGGCCGCGCGTTACTGCGACCGTTTGTTGCTGCTCGCCGATGGACGGCCCCATGTGCTGGGGCCTCCGGAACAGGTCCTCCAGGCCGAACCGCTCCAGGCCGTGTTCGGCCTGGAAGTGCTGGTGCAGCGCCACCCCGAGCGCGGCCATCCGCTGATCGTTGCGCGTTGAATCGAACAAGGACTTTGCATGCGTATTTTTCTGATCGTTTTCTGTGGCCTGCTGGCCGCTTGCCAGAGCCTGCCTCCGCTGCCCGAGTGGCAAAGCTCCGAAGGGCGGGGGAGTCCCGACCTGGGCGTGATCCGCGACCTGCGCAGTGGTGAACGGCTGACCCCGGAGCAACTGGTGGCGCGGCTTGCCGCCGAGCCGCGGGTGTTGGTGGGGGAGCAGCACGACAACCCCGACCACCACACGTTGCAACTGTGGCTGCTGCAGGCCCTGGAGGCTCGTCGCGAGCAGGGCAGTCTATTGCTGGAGATGCTCGATCCCGAGCAGCAGGCCAAGGTGGATGCCGTGCGCCAGGGGCCGCTGCCGAGTGACCTGCCCCAGGCTCTGGCATGGCAGAAGAACTGGAATTGGACCCTCTACGGTCCGATCGTTCGGCATGCCCTGGCGCAACCCTATCCGTTGCTGGCGGCAAACCTCGACCGTAGCGAGATCAGGCGCATCTATAAGGCACCTCCTTTGTTGCAGGGACCGCGCTCCACCGCCGATGCGGTGCGCGGACCATTGCTGGAGCAGATTCGCGAGTCCCACTGCGGCCTGCTGCCGGAGTCCCAGATGCCGGCGATGCTCGCCGTGCAGCAACAGCGCGATCGGCGCATGGCGGAACGCCTGCTGGCAGCGCCCGGGCCGGCCCTGTTGTTCGCGGGAGCCTTCCACGTGCGCCGTGACCTGGGGGTGCCCCTGCACCTGGCGGATCTGGGCCGGCCTGAAGGCAATGCGGTACTGATCCTCTCCGAGGTGGGCAAGCCGGTGGAGCGGGGGGCCGCCGACTATGTCTGGTACACCGCTGCGCTGCCGCCTATCGATCACTGTGCCGGGCTGCGCCGGCAACTTCCCGCCGCGCGCTGAAGCCCTGGCCTGAGGGCCGTCAGGCATTCGGGAAATGGCACGCAAAAAAAGACCCGGCAAATTGCCGGGTCGAAAACCGTGATTAGCCTGATGAGGAGATAATCTGAAGAGTCCGACTGCTTGGTCTCCCAGTTTACCGACTGATCTCGCGATCAGTTGCGATAATAATAACAATTCTCATTTTCGAGTCAAGCGCTGACAACTCGATTTTTTCATCCTGCGTTTCCCGCCCCCTGAAAGCAGAAACCCCGGCACCAGGCCGGGGTTTCTGCTTTCAGGAATTGTCCGGGGATAGCCGCAATTGGGTGACTTCCTTGTTCAGCAGGTCGATACGCCGCGCCATGCTCTCGATCAGGCTGTGTGCGATGCGTGGATTGCTTTGCATCAGGCTGAGGAACTGCTCTTTGGGGATGACCATCACGGTGCAGGGCTCGCTGGCCACCACCGTGGCGCTGCGCCTCTCCCGGGTGAAGACGGCCATGGCGCCGAAAATCTCGTCCTTCTGCACGTCACCGACTTTCTGCCCGTCGACGAAGGCTTCGGCATGACCCTCGATGATGATGAACACGTGGTCGGCTTCGTCGCCCTGGTGGATCAGCTCCTCTCCGGCGGAAAAGTGCCGAAAGCCGGTCGAGGGGCGAACGTCCGGTTGCTTCAGGCGCGCCACGGCATCGGAAAGCAGTGCGGTGTGGCCCACCAGGTACTGGATGAACAGTTCCTGGCGCTTCTCGTCGCCATAAATGTGCTTGAACACTTCGTTGCGGCTGAACGGCAGCAGGCTGATGGGTTCTTCGCTGCTGTAGCGGCAGGACGGCAGGTCGATGCCCTGGCGCAGGCCCACCAGGTCGCCTTCCTGCAAATAGAAGAGAGGGCGTTCGTCGACGACCGCATGGAGCAGGCCATTTTCAATCAGGAACAACTGATTGCCCGGCAGGATTGGCGACAGGTCTTCGACCTGATCCAGGCGAACCGAGGGGCCGCTCGGTTCCAGGCCATCGAGCAATTGCCCGGGGATGCTCTGCAGTCTGTTGATCAGCTGATCGGCATAGGCCGGTTGCTCCCCGAGTAGGTACATGGCGGTAATTCCTTGAACTGACTGGAATGGCGTGGCGCACGAAGGCCCCTGAGACAATAGGGGGGCAGCACCTGACTCGTAAATCTCTCTCGGCGGAGGTTGTGAGCTAGCTCTTGTTGTGAAGACCCGGAGTGTCCAACTGGTGGTTCAGTTCAGCCTTGTGGCCGGGTGTCAGATCGTTCCAGTGGATGTCCAGCAGGGCGCCTTCGATGGCATACAGCAGCACTTTCGAGGCCCGGAATCCGCGTGCCCGAACAGCCTTATAGGCACCCACGGCGCCAAGTCGTCGCAGGTCGGATGCGCTGTGGATGCCGACGGCGTGCAACCACTGCGCCGAGGTCTTGCCCAGATTCTTCATGTGTTGCAGTTCGTCGTTCATCGAGCCTCCTTGCGGTGGAATGGGCACGAGAGGGACAGGGCTGCAATTAAGTGTAGCGGCCCATTCGTGACGTGGCCTTGTGCTATCGCCCCATCCTCGTGCGCTCCCTGCACGGAACACGATGACCGCTGGCGCAATAGGCCCCTTCCTGGCTGCTCGTTCGCGCGCAGGCATTGCCTGCCGTGGAGCGGCAGCTGTGCAGAAAGGTGCCTGCCGCCCGGCCAAAGGGGTCAGCCGGCAGTATAGAAGCCACGCCGGAGGTTGCCCGGCGCGGTGGGGAGGGGTCAGACGCCCGGCAGATGCTGGCGGATGAGCTTCACCAGGTCGTCGAGGCTGGAGGCCTGGTGGGTGTCGATGCGCTTGCTCTGGGTCTGCTCGCTCGCATTCAGCGGCTCGCGGTTGGCCAGTTGCGCGCGCACCACCTCCAGGGTGGCGTCGGACGGGTCGCCGCCCTCGGCCTGGCGCTGGGCCAGCCAGCTTTCGATCACGGCTTCCGGGGCATGGCACTCGAGGATCAGGAAGGGCGTACCGGTTTTCTCGGCAACCTTGCGCGCGGCCTTGCGCTGCGCCAGCTTGAGGAAGGTGGCATCGATGATGACCGGGAATCCGGCCTGCAGGGCGACCGTTGCCAGCTGGTTCAGGCGCTCATAGGTGGCGACGCTGGCTTCAGCGTCGTAGATACCGCTTTGCAGCCCTTCGGCGCCGGGCTGCTGTTCGCCGAACAGGCGCTTGCGTTCGATGTCCGAGCGCAGGCGGATGGCGCCCAGGGCTTCCACCAGGCGCAGCGCCACATGGCTCTTGCCCGAGGCGGATACGCCGCTGGTAATGGCCAGGAAGGGCGACGGGATGGCGCTGTAGCTTTCGGCCAGGCTGGCATAGTTGCGGTACTGGCGAACGGTGGCGGCCTTCTGCACGGCATCGGCCTGATGGGCCAGGCTGAACAGGGCGATCTTGGCGCGTACCAGGGCGCGGTAGGCCTTATAGAAATTGAGCAGCTCCAGGCCTTCGTAATCGCCAGTGTGCTCCAGGTACTGGCTCACCAGGCGACGGGACAGGGACTTGAGGCCGCGGTCCTCAAGGTCCATGGCGATGAAGGCGATGTCGGCGTAGACGTCGGTGAAGCGGAACGGCTCGTTGAACTCGATGCAGTCGAAGAGCACGACTTCGCCATCGATCAGCGTGGCATTGCCCAGGTGGATGTCGCCATGGCATTCGCGAATGAAGCCTGCCTGCTTGCGTTGCGCCAGCAGCGGCTTGAGGCGCTCGAAGCTGCTCTCTGCCCAGGCTTCCAGGGCGTCCAGTTGTTGCAGGTCGGCCTTGTCGTTCAGCAGCGGACGAATCTGCTCGAAGTTCTGCCGGACCGGCATCATCACCGCCTCGGGAGTGCCGAGCGGGTGTTCGACGGCCACGTTCGGGGCAGCCAGGTGGAAACGGGCGATCTGTCCCGCGAGGGCATCGACGTGCGCGGGGGTGAGCTCGCCACGGGCCTGCAGGGCGCTGAGCAGGTTGTCCTGGGGGAACTGGCGCATCTTCAGCACGTACTCGATGGCCGGGCCGTCGCCGCCGATCTGCGGGGCCTCGACACTGCCGGTGACCGGCAGCACCTCAAGATAGAGATCGCGGGTCAGGCGCTGATTGAGGCGCAGTTCTTCTTCACAGAAGTGCCGGCGGTCGTCGAGGCTGGTGAAATCGAGAAAGCCAAAATTCACCGGCTTCTTTACTTTGTAGACATAGCTGCCGGTCAGCAGTACCCAGGAAATATGCGTCTCGATCACCTGGAACCCCTCCACCGGATGCGGATAAAGGGTGGGGTTCTGCAGGGCGGCTATCAGGGACTGGCTCACGGGCGTTCCTTGTTCTTTCGCTGTGGAAGGCCGGCATTATCGCCGTTGAGCACCGGCCTGCAAACCGTCAGGGCGTGCCTGTTGGCTGTGGATAAAGTGCGTATAATGCGCCGCCATGACACGTCCCCGATCCCCCAAATCCCGCTCCAAACGCCGTTCCAACGGTATTCGCCCCTGGCTGGGCTGGGCCGTCAAGCTGGGCCTGGTAGGCCTGGTGATACTGGCCGGTTTCGCCATCTATCTCGACGCCGTGGTGCAGGAAAAATTCTCCGGCAAGCGCTGGACGGTACCGGCCAAGGTGTACGCACGGCCGCTTGAACTGTTCGTCGGCCTGAAGCTGTCCAAGGACGACTTTCTCAAGGAGCTGGATGCCCTTGGCTACCGCCGCGAAAGCGTATCCAATGGGCCGGGCGCAGCGTCGGTTGCCGGCAACGCCGTCGAGTTGAACACCCGGGGCTTCCAGTTCTACGAAGGCGCCGAGCCGGCGCAGCGGGTTCGTGTGCGTTTCTCCGGCGATTATGTGGCCGGCCTGACCCAGGCCAACGGCGCCGACCTGGCCGTGGCCCGGCTGGAACCGCTGCTGATCGGTGGCCTCTATCCCGCGCATCATGAAGATCGAGTGCTGATCAAGCTGGATCAGGTCCCCGCCTATCTGGTGGAAACCCTGGTGGCGACGGAAGACCGTGAGTTCTTCAACCACCACGGCGTGTCGCTGAAGTCCATCGCCCGTGCGTTCTGGGTCAACGCCACTGCCGGCGAGCTGCGCCAGGGTGGGAGTACCCTGACCCAGCAGTTGGTGAAGAACTTCTACCTGACCAGCGAGCGCAGCCTCTCCCGCAAGGCCACCGAAGCCATGATGGCGGTGCTGCTGGAGCTGCATTACGACAAGCGCGAGATTCTCGAGGCCTACCTGAACGAGGTGTTCCTCGGCCAGGACGGCCAGCGTGCCATCCATGGCTTCGGACTGGCCAGCCAGTACTTCTTCAGTCAACCCCTGGCGGAGCTGAAGGTGCACCAGATCGCCCTGTTGGTGGGCATGGTCAAGGGGCCGTCCTACTACAACCCGCGACGCTTCCCTGAGCGTGCCCTGGAGCGCCGCAACCTGGTGATCGACCTGCTGGCCGAGCAGGGCGTTGTCACCCCCGAGGAAGCTGCCGCCGCCAAGCAGAAGCCCCTGGGCGTGACCCGGCGCGGCAGTCTTGCGGACAGCTCCTACCCGGCATTCCTCGACCTGGTGAAGCGCCAGTTGCGTCAGGACTATCGCGAGGAAGACCTGACCGAGGAAGGTCTGCGCATCTTCACCAGTTTCGACCCCATCCTGCAGTCCAAGGCGGAAACCTCGCTGAGCGAAACCCTCAAGCGCTTGGCGGGACGCAAGGGTGTGGATCAGGTCGAGTCGGCCATGGTCGTGAGCAATCCGGAAACCGGCGAGATCCAGGCGCTGATCGGCAGCCGCCAGCCACGCTTCGCCGGCTTCAACCGTGCCGTGGATGCCGTGCGTCCCATCGGTTCGCTGATCAAACCGGCCGTCTACCTCACCGCGCTGGAGCGTCCGAGCCAGTACACCCTCACCAGTTGGGTCGCCGACGAACCCTTCTCGGTGAAGGGGCAGGATGGCCAGGTCTGGCGCCCGCAGAACTACGATCGTCGCGCTCACGGAACCATCTACCTGTATCAGGGGCTGGCCAACTCCTACAACCTGTCGACGGCCAAGCTCGGCCTGGAACTGGGCGTGCCCAATGTGCTCAAAACCCTTGAGAGACTGGGTGTTTCCCGCGAATGGCCGGCCTATCCCTCGATGCTCCTTGGCGCCGGTGCGCTGAGCCCGATGGAAGTGGCGACCATGTACCAGACCTTGGCCAATGGTGGCTTCAATACGCCGTTGCGAGCGATTCGCAGCGTGCTGACTGCCGAGGGGGAGCCGCTCAAGCGATACCCCTTCCAGATTCAGCAGCGCTTCGATCCGGGCGCCATTTACCTGGTGCAGAACGCCATGCAGCGGGTGATGCGCGAGGGCACCGCGCGGTCGGTGTACAGCCAGTTGCCGTCCTCGCTGACCCTGGCGGGCAAGACCGGGACTACCAACGACTCGCGGGACAGTTGGTTCGCTGGCTTCAGTCAGGATTTGCTGGCGGTGGTCTGGCTGGGGCGCGATGATAACGGCAAGACACCACTGACAGGCGCCACCGGCGCACTGCAGGTCTGGACCAGCTTCATGCGCAAGGCCGACCCGCTGCCGCTGGATATGCCGATGCCAGAAAACGTCGTTCAGGCGTGGATCGATCCGCACAGTGGCCAGGGCTCCGACCCAAGCTGCCCGGGTGCGGTGCAGATGCCCTACATTCGCGGCAGCGAACCCGTCCCCGGTGCGCCGTGCGGCCTGGGCGCACCCGTGGACTCGGTCATGGACTGGGTTCGCGGTTGGATGCAATGAACCGAGAGGATGAAACGTGAGTAAAGCCTGGATTCCCGCCCTTGCGGCAGCCGCTCTGCTGGCCGGTTGTGCCACCCCGCAGCGAGGCGCCATCCCCGTGGTCGACTCCGGCGCCCCCCTGTCCGAGTTGGAACAGGGTACCTCGAACCAGGGTGGCTACAGTCAGCCCCCCGCCGCACCACGCAGCATTCCCGAGGATTCCGGCGTGGTGGTCATGGTGCCGGGTGCCAGCTCCGGCGCTCCGATTGCCGCGCCTGCCCCCAGCGCCCCCATCAGTGGCAGCATCACCAGCGGGGCCATCACTCCTGGCTCCATCACCAGTGGCCCGGCTCCGGATTCGAGCGTTCCGGCCTATGGCTCTTCCAGCACCCCCAGCTACGGCTCGTCGAATTACAGCGTGCCATCCCCCAGCGCCCCGACTGGCATTCCCAGCAGCGGCAGTGGCCTCGCCGCGGATGAGCAGCTCGATGGTCCGGTACTGGCGCTGCTGACCACGGCCCAGCAACAACAAGGGAGCGGCGACCTCAATGGTGCCGCCGCTAGCCTGGAGCGCGCCCAGCGCATCGCGCCGCGCGAGCCCCAGGTGCTCTATCGCCTGGCCGAAGTGCGTCTGGCCCAGGGGGATGCAGCTCAGGCCGAGCAATTCGCCCGGCGCGCGCTCACTTATGCCAACGGCCGGCCGGCTCTGCAGGCCAGTCTGTGGGACCTGATCGCGCGCTCTCGTGATCGCCAGGGCGACCCGGCGGGTGCCGCGTTGGCTCGCGAGAAAGCCAAGGTCAATCTCTGATGGATTCGCGTTGCCTTGAAGTGGCTGACCAGCTCCTGCTCATCGAGCGGGAGCTTCGTAGCCTGGGAATGTGGTCGGAGGTGTCGCCTGGTGCGGACGCCCTGGCCAGCCAGGCGCCCTTCTGTGTAGATACCCTGGCCTTCGAAGAATGGCTGCAGTGGATTTTCCTGCCGCGCATGAAGCTCATTCTTGAACATGACCTGGAGCTGCCGCAGGCGTCCGGGATTCGTTCCATGGCGGAAGAGGTCTATCGGGAGCGCATGGCCGAAGTGGGCCGGCTGCTCGACGCCCTGGAGGCCTTCGACCGGCTCATCGGTGGTGCGAACTGAGGCATCGCCTCAGTTGCAATTCTCGCCGATCGCCTTCTCGGCTTCCCGGATGCGGGACTGTCTTTCTTCCTCGCTGAGGCGCCGGACATCGCCGTTCACTTCAACACGCAGGCGCGGATTGTTCTGCAGCTGAGCCAGGTTGGTGCGCACGGTTTCGCAGTATTTGCGACGTTCCGCTTCCTGGGTCGCAACTTCCGCCTTCACCTTTTCGTCGATCACCTTCTGGTCGCCCTCCGGTTTGTTTTCCGGCAGCGGGGCCTGCGGCTGGGCGATCTCGCTGTCCAGGCGCGGCAGGTGGGTAGGGGGCTTCGGCACCGAGGTGTTCACGCTGGTGGCTTCCTGGCCTTCGGGCGGCTGTGCGCCGAAGTGGGTTACCCCTTGGGCGTCCACCCATTTGTAGACCTGACCGGCCACGGTGGGTGTACTCAGTACCAGCAGCAGGCTGCCGACGAGAATCAAGCGATGCATGCGCTTTCCTTTTGATGGCGGAAAATCCTGCGCTAACTATAACCAAAAGCCGCCAACCGTGATTCTGCGTCGTGTCACAGCAATCCATGCAAGATTCCGTAACGGATTACTTGACTTGTCCCCGTCTAATCCGAAGAATCCAGGGTTCGCTGTTCCAGTGGGCCGGCCGCAAGTCGGAAGCTGTAGCAGTCGATGAGGTGCACACCCGCGCCGACCTGTAACACCCGCAACGCGTTACCTCGCGCTGGGTGGGAAAGCCCCGCAACAACTCTCAGGGGCCGCCCCAATGCTTGTTCAGTCAGTAGCTGACGTAGTCGGCGACCACCAGTCGCTCACGCCCTGACTGCAGGCAAACCTATTCAGGCCGTCCGGTCGCGGGCGGTTATCTGGCGTTCTAGAGGTGAAAAACGTGGAGCTTTTATCTGGCGCTGAAATGGTCGTCCGCTCGCTGCGTGACGAAGGCGTTAAGTACATCTATGGGTACCCGGGCGGTGCCCTCCTGCACATCTACGATGCCCTGTTCAAGGAAAATGACGTGACCCACATCCTGGTCCGTCACGAACAGGCTGCAACCCACATGGCCGACGGTTACGCCCGCGCCACCGGCAAACCCGGTGTGGTGCTGGTGACTTCCGGCCCCGGCGCCACCAACGCCATCACCGGCATCGCCACCGCCTACATGGACTCCATCCCGATGGTGATCCTGTCCGGCCAGGTGCCGAGCAACATGGTCGGCACTGACGCCTTCCAGGAAACCGACATGGTCGGTATCTCCCGCCCGATCGTGAAGCACAGCTTCATCATCAAGCATCCCTCGGAAATCCCCGAGGTGATCAAGAAGGCGTTCTACATCGCCCAGTCCGGTCGTCCCGGTCCGGTCGTCGTCGACATTCCCAAGGACATGGGCGACCCGACCCAGAAGTTCGAATACAGCTACCCGAAGAAGGTCAAGCTGCGCTCCTACAGCCCGGCGGTCCGTGGCCATTCCGGCCAGATCCGCAAGGCTGCCGAGATGCTCCTGTCCGCCAAGCGCCCGATTCTGTATTCCGGCGGCGGCGTAATCATGGGCAACGCATCCGAACAGCTCACCGAGCTGGCCAAGATGCTCAACCTGCCGGTGACCAACACCCTGATGGGCCTGGGCGCCTTCCCGGGCAGCGACCACCAGTTCGTCGGCATGCTCGGCATGCACGGCAGCTATACCGCCAACCTGGCAATGCATCACTCCGACGTGATTCTGGCCGTCGGCGCGCGCTTCGATGACCGCGTTATCAACGGTGCCGCTAAGTTCTGTCCGAACGCCAAGATTATCCACATCGATATCGACCCAGCGTCGATCTCCAAGACCATCAAGGCCGACATCCCGATCGTGGGCCCGGTGGACAGCGTGCTGGCGGAGATGGTCGCGATCCTCAAGGAAATCGGCGAGACCCCGAACAAGGAAACCGTCGCGGCCTGGTGGAAGCAGATCGACGAGTGGCGCGCTGGCGGTGACCTGTTCCCCTACGACAAGGGTGACGGCAGCATCATCAAGCCGCAGAGCGTGATCGAAACCCTCTGGGAAGTGACCAAGGGCGACGCCTTCGTGACTTCCGATGTGGGTCAGCACCAGATGTTCGCGGCGCAGTACTACCGCTTCAACAAGCCCAATCGCTGGATCAACTCCGGCGGCCTGGGCACGATGGGCTTCGGTTTCCCCGCAGCCATGGGCATCAAGCTGAGCTTCCCGGAAGCCGACGTCGCCTGCGTAACCGGCGAGGGCAGCATCCAGATGAACATCCAGGAGCTGTCCACCTGCCTGCAGTACGACCTGCCGGTGAAGATCATCAACCTGAACAACGGTGCGCTGGGCATGGTCCGCCAATGGCAGGACATGCAGTACAACAGCCGTTACTCGCACTCCTACATGGAATCGCTGCCTGACTTCGTTAAGCTGGCCGAGGCCTATGGCCACGTCGGCATTCGCGTGACCGATCCGAAGGATCTGAAGGCGAAGATGGAAGAGGCGTTTTCTCTGAAGAACCGTCTGGTGTTCCTCGACATCCAGGTGGACTCCAGCGAGCACGTCTACCCGATGCAGATTCGGGATGGCGCCATGCGCGACATGTGGCTGAGCAAGACGGAGCGGACCTGACCATGCGACACATCATTTCCCTGCTGCTGGAAAACGAGCCGGGCGCCCTGTCCCGCGTCGTCGGTCTGTTCTCCCAGCGCAACTACAACATCGAAAGCCTGACCGTGGCGCCGACCGAGGACCCGACTCTGTCGCGTCTGACCCTCACCACCGTCGGTCACGATGAGGTGATCGAGCAGATCACCAAGAACCTCAACAAGCTGATCGAAGTGGTCAAGCTGGTGAACCTGTCGGAAAGCGCCCACATCGAGCGCGAACTGATGTTGGTGAAGGTCAAGGCCACCGGCGCCCAGCGCGCCGAGGTCAAGCGCACCACCGACATCTTCCGCGGTCAGATCGTCGACGTGACGTCCAGCGTCTACACGATCCAACTGGCGGGTACCAGCGACAAGCTGGATAGCTTTATCCAGGCTATCGGCACCAGCTCGATCCTGGAAACAGTACGCAGTGGCGTTACCGGGATTTCCCGTGGCGACAAAGTGCTGACGGTCTGAACGCAGTCATGAAAAACCCCGCCTGGTGCGGGGTTTTTCTTGCCCGAATTTTATTGACGGCGATTCCAGAAGGCTGCGATCAGAGGGTCGTTGAGGCGTTTTTCCAAGGCGAATAAGCCGATGTCGTAGGCGGCCAGTGGCGGTTGAATATCGTAGATGCAGATACGCGCGGCCAGTGGGCTGTTGTCGAGCACGATCTGCGGAACCACGCCGATACCGAACCCCAGGCTCACCATGCTGACGATAGCCTCGTTGCCGCTCACCTGGGCATAGATGCGCGGCTTGATACCGTGGCTTTTCAGCCAGCGGTCGGTCCGGGTCCGGGCAAGGCCCTCCTCCGACAGAATCATTGGAACGTCTTTCCAGCTCTGTGCCGTGGGCTGACTCAGTTGTTCTTCTGTCAGCAGTTGAGGTGACTGTGGGCCGATGAAACGGAGCTCCGAGCGGGTAATCGACTGGAAATCGACGCCGGCTGGTAGATTGTCGGGTCGGGCGCCGATGGCGAGATCCTCCAGCCCTTGTTGCACCCGCTCGACGGCCTTCTCGGCGTCGCCGGTGTGCAGCTTCATTTCGATGCGCGGGTAGTCCTGGCGGAAGCTGCTCAGAATGTCGTAGAGGAAGCTGTAGCTCGCTGTCACGGAGCAATACAGGGAGAGTTCGCCGTGCAGGTCCAATTGGTCCTGCATGAGGCGTTGGCGGATGGCATGCCAGCCACTCATGACCTCGCTCGCGTATTCGCGGAACTGCTGCCCCTCGCGGGTCAGCTGAACTGAGCGACTGTCGCGCACGAACAGGGGGGCGCCGAGTTCTTCCTCGAGTTGCTTGATGCTGCGACTGAGCGCCGAGGGGCTGACATGCTGCTCGCGGCTGGTTTTGCCGAAGTGCAGATTGTCTGCCAGGGCAAGGAATAGCTTGAGGGAGTGGCTGTCCATGACCGTTTCTATATTCGGCATATTGCGTTGCGAATATATCATTTTACGCAATGGAAGGGATCGCTTAATGTGCCCTTGTCGCGGTGCGCGCACCCAATCCCTTTCGCTATAAAAGAGCCAGGAACATGAAAGTTTATTACGACAAAGACTGTGACCTCTCGATCATCCAGGGCAAGAAAGTTGCCATCATCGGTTACGGCTCCCAGGGTCACGCTCACGCGTGCAACCTGAAAGATTCCGGTGTCGACGTAACCGTCGGCCTGCGCCCGGGCTCCGCCACCGTTGCCAAGGCCGAGGCCCATGGTCTGACCGTCAAGAGTGTGCCGGAAGCCGTTTCCGCTGCTGACCTGGTCATGATCCTGACTCCGGACGAGTTCCAGTCCAAGCTGTACAAGGAAGAAGTCGAGCCGAACCTGAAGAAGGGCGCCACCCTGGCCTTCGCCCACGGTTTTGCCATCCACTACAACCAGGTCGTACCGCGTGCCGATCTCGACGTGATCATGATCGCGCCGAAGGCTCCGGGCCACACCGTTCGCTCCGAGTTCGTCAAGGGCGGTGGCATCCCTGACCTGGTAGCCGTTTACCAGGACGCTTCCGGCAACGCCAAGAACGTCGCCCTGTCCTACGCCTGCGGCGTGGGCGGCGGCCGTACCGGCATCATCGAAACCACCTTCAAGGACGAAACCGAAACCGACCTGTTCGGTGAGCAGGCCGTTCTCTGCGGCGGTTGCGTCGAGCTGGTGAAGGCTGGCTTCGAAACCCTGGTCGAAGCTGGCTACGCGCCGGAAATGGCCTACTTCGAGTGCCTGCACGAACTGAAGCTGATCGTCGACCTGATGTACGAAGGCGGCATTGCCAACATGAACTACTCGATCTCCAACAACGCCGAGTACGGTGAGTACGTAACCGGTCCGGAGGTCATCAACGCCGAATCCCGTCAGGCCATGCGCAACGCTCTGAAGCGCATCCAAGATGGCGAGTACGCCAAGATGTTCATCCAGGAAGGCGCCTCGAACTACGCTTCGATGACTGCTTACCGTCGCAACAACGCCGCCCACCCGATCGAGCAGGTCGGTGAGCGCCTGCGTGCGATGATGCCGTGGATCTCTGCCAACAAGATCGTCGACAAGACCAAGAACTAAGGTCTTTTCCCGATCTCCAAAGAACGCGGCCCAGGCCGCGTTCTTTTATTCTGGCGCCAGGCTTCTGGTATAAAGCCTGTCTGCCGGGCGGTTGATCCAAGGAACCGCCCAAAACTCCGAATTCGATGCAAGGATGTTGTTCATGAGTGAACGTCCCGAAGAGCCGAATCAGCCCACCGAGGGCGACAGCCTGCTGCCCATCGACGAGCACGTCGAGGAGGGCCAGGACGCCGAGGGTCGCAAGGTCCGCCACCGCGGCATCTACCTGCTGCCCAACCTGTTCACCACTGCCAACCTGTTCGCCGGCTTCTATGCCATCGTCAATGCCATGAGCGGCAACTTCTCGGTGGCCGCCGCCACTGTTTTCGTTGCCATGGTGCTTGACAGCCTCGATGGGCGTGTTGCCCGCCTCACCAACACGCAGAGCGCCTTCGGTGCCGAATACGACTCGCTGTCGGACATGGTCGCCTTTGGCGTCGCCCCCGCGCTGCTGGCTTTCGAATGGGCGCTGAGCGGCCTGGGTAGCGTTGGCCTGACCGTTGCGTTCATCTATGTAGCAGGAGCGGCGCTGCGTCTGGCGCGCTTCAACACCCAGATCGGCAAGGTGGACAAACGCTACTTCATCGGTCTCGCCAGTCCTGCCGCTGCGGGCGTGGTGGCTGGTACTGTCTGGGCCTTCAGCGATTTCGGCATCAAGGGTTCGAACATGTCGTTCATCGTGGCTCTGCTGGTCGCCTTGGCCGGCATGCTGATGGTGAGCAACATCAAGTTCTACAGCTTCAAGGACCTGGATCTCAAAGGTCGCGTGCCCTTCGTGGCGATCCTTGTGGTCGTGCTGGTCTTCGCCGTGGTGTTCAGCGACCCGCCGCGCATCCTTCTGCTGATCTTCCTGGCTTACGCCGCGTCCGGCCCGGTGCAATACTTGCTTCAACTGCGTCGCCGCAAACAGGTCGAGTGATGTAATTTCCTCGCGGCTCCGCAGTCTACTGGGCATTCCAGCCCAAGTTGCGGAGCCGCCATGTTGATCCAGGTCCCACCTTCTTCCGCGTGCCGAGAGCACGAGGTCACTCCCGAAACCATCTATCTGTCCCGGCGCCGCCTATTGGCTGCCGCAGGTGGTCTGGCTGCCATGGCTGCGTTGCCGGTGCGGGCCGGGGACGCTTCGTCCTACCCCGATGTCGAGCCTGCTCAGGCGCCCGGCTGGTTTTCGGAGAAGCTTGCCGGCACCCGCTGGCAGGCGGTAACCGCGGGAAGCGAGTCGGTCACGCCCTTCCAGGATGCGACCCACTACAACAACTTCTATGAGTTCGGCACCAACAAGGGCGACCCCGCACGCTATGCGGAGAAGATGCAGGTCGAGCCCTGGACGGTGCGTATCGATGGCGAAGTGGGGAAGCCGGGTACCTACTCACTGGAGGATATCGTCAAGCCTCATGGTTTGGAGGAGCGTATCTACCGACTGCGCTGCGTCGAGGCTTGGTCCATGGTCATTCCCTGGCTTGGCTTCCCCCTTGCCGATCTGCTCAAGCGGGCAGAGCCGAACGGCAATGCGAAGTACGTCAGTTTCGAGACCCACCTGGCCCCCGACCAGATGGCTGGAGTGCGTTCCGGTTTCTCCCTTATCGACTGGCCCTATGTGGAAGGCTTGCGCCTGGATGAGGCCATGCATCCGCTGACGATACTTGCCGTTGGCATGTATGGCCGCATCCTGCCAAATCAGAACGGTGCACCGTTGCGCCTGGTGGTTCCCTGGAAGTATGGATTCAAGAGCATCAAGTCCATCGTTCGGATCAGTCTGGTCAGCGAGCAGCCGCCGACGACCTGGCAATCCATTGCACCGGAGGAATATGGCTTCTATTCGAACGTCAATCCCGAGGTGGATCACCCCCGATGGAGCCAGGCCCATGAGCGGCGGCTGCCCAGTGGGTTGTTCAGTCCAAACGTCGTACCGACGCGCATGTTCAATGGCTATGAAGAAGTGGCCGGCCTCTATACGGGGCTGGATCTGAGGAAGAACTACTGATGCGTTTCAGGCTTTGGCGACTTTCCGTATTCCTGGTTGCTCCAATACCTGTGGTGCTTTGGCTCTATCAAGCCTGGATATTTGCCCTGGGGCCGGACCCGGGAAAGGTTCTGGTGGATCGTCTTGGTTTGGGGGCGCTCTGGTTCCTGCTGATTACCTTGGCGATGACGCCGCTGCAGAAGCTGACCGGCTGGGGAGGGTGGATAGCGGTGCGGCGCCAGATGGGATTGTGGTGCTTTACCTATGTCGTGCTGCACATCAGTGCCTATGCCGTATTCCTGCTGGGACTGGATATGCAGCAGTTGCTCATCGACCTGGGCAAGCGGCCTTACATCTTTGTGGGGGCGTTGGGCTTCACGGGGCTGCTCGCCCTTGCGATCACGTCCAATCGATTCAGCGTCAGGCGACTGGGCAAGCGCTGGAAGCAGTTGCACCGACTTATATACGCCATCCTTGCCATCGCGTTGCTGCATATGCTCTGGGTGGTGCGCGCGGATATGGCGGAGTGGGCAGGCTATGCCTTTGTTGGGGCTCTGCTGATGCTATTGCGTGCACCAGCTGTGGAGCGCCTCTTGCCCCGCGTGTTTCGCAGTGCACAGCCGGGATGACGAAAAAGTTTCAAATAAGTGTTGACGGCAAATTCTGCATCCCTATAATGCGCATCACTCCCAGCGACGAAGCAGCGAAAGAGCTTGAAAATCAAGCACTTAGCTAAAATCGAAGCGAAGGAGTGGTGATCGGCAGGCGACATTGACGCGTGCCACTTCGCTCTCCCGCAAGGCTGAAACGAAGTGATCATCGAGGTGTTGACAGCGAGTTTGAGCGCTGTAGAATGCGCCTCCCGCTGACGAGAAGAGTGGATCGGATCGGATCGGATCGGATCGGAAGCGCAAGCGCAAGCGGTTGAGTAGAAAAGAAATTTTCGAAAAACAGCTTGACAGTAAGAAAGGCTGCTGTAGAATGCGCGGCCTCGGTTGAGACGAAAGACTTGATCGAAATGCTCTTTAACAACTGAATCAAGCAATTCGTGTGGGTGCTTGTGAGGTAGGACTGATAGTCAACTGATTATCAGCATCACAAGTAACACTCGTGAATTCGAGAGTTTATTTGCGATTGCTGAGCCAAGTTTAGGGTTTTCTCAAAACCCAAGCAGTATTGAACTGAAGAGTTTGATCATGGCTCAGATTGAACGCTGGCGGCAGGCCTAACACATGCAAGTCGAGCGGCAGCGGGTCCTTCGGGATGCCGGCGAGCGGCGGACGGGTGAGTAATGCCTAGGAATCTGCCTGGTAGTGGGGGATAACTCGGGGAAACTCGAGCTAATACCGCATACGTCCTACGGGAGAAAGCGGGGGATCTTCGGACCTCGCGCTATCAGATGAGCCTAGGTCGGATTAGCTAGTTGGTGGGGTAATGGCTCACCAAGGCGACGATCCGTAACTGGTCTGAGAGGATGATCAGTCACACTGGAACTGAGACACGGTCCAGACTCCTACGGGAGGCAGCAGTGGGGAATATTGGACAATGGGCGAAAGCCTGATCCAGCCATGCCGCGTGTGTGAAGAAGGTCTTCGGATTGTAAAGCACTTTAAGTTGGGAGGAAGGGCAGTAGGTTAATACCTTGCTGTTTTGACGTTACCAACAGAATAAGCACCGGCTAACTTCGTGCCAGCAGCCGCGGTAATACGAAGGGTGCAAGCGTTAATCGGAATTACTGGGCGTAAAGCGCGCGTAGGTGGTTCAGCAAGTTGAAGGTGAAATCCCCGGGCTCAACCTGGGAACTGCCTCCAAAACTACTGAGCTAGAGTATGGTAGAGGGTGGTGGAATTTCCTGTGTAGCGGTGAAATGCGTAGATATAGGAAGGAACACCAGTGGCGAAGGCGACCACCTGGACTGATACTGACACTGAGGTGCGAAAGCGTGGGGAGCAAACAGGATTAGATACCCTGGTAGTCCACGCCGTAAACGATGTCGACTAGCCGTTGGGGTCCTTGAGACTTTAGTGGCGCAGCTAACGCGATAAGTCGACCGCCTGGGGAGTACGGCCGCAAGGTTAAAACTCAAATGAATTGACGGGGGCCCGCACAAGCGGTGGAGCATGTGGTTTAATTCGAAGCAACGCGAAGAACCTTACCTGGCCTTGACATGCTGAGAACTTTCCAGAGATGGATTGGTGCCTTCGGGAACTCAGACACAGGTGCTGCATGGCTGTCGTCAGCTCGTGTCGTGAGATGTTGGGTTAAGTCCCGTAACGAGCGCAACCCTTGTCCTTAGTTACCAGCACGTTATGGTGGGCACTCTAAGGAGACTGCCGGTGACAAACCGGAGGAAGGTGGGGATGACGTCAAGTCATCATGGCCCTTACGGCCAGGGCTACACACGTGCTACAATGGTCGGTACAAAGGGTTGCCAAGCCGCGAGGTGGAGCTAATCCCATAAAACCGATCGTAGTCCGGATCGCAGTCTGCAACTCGACTGCGTGAAGTCGGAATCGCTAGTAATCGTGAATCAGAATGTCACGGTGAATACGTTCCCGGGCCTTGTACACACCGCCCGTCACACCATGGGAGTGGGTTGCTCCAGAAGTAGCTAGTCTAACCGCAAGGGGGACGGTTACCACGGAGTGATTCATGACTGGGGTGAAGTCGTAACAAGGTAGCCGTAGGGGAACCTGCGGCTGGATCACCTCCTTAATCGAAGACATCAGCTTCTTCATAAGTTCCCACACGAATTGCTTGATTCACTTGCGAAAAGCGATTGGGTTGAGACCCGAGAGTGACGATTGGGTCTGTAGCTCAGTTGGTTAGAGCGCACCCCTGATAAGGGTGAGGTCGGCAGTTCGAATCTGCCCAGACCCACCAATTGTCGGGATGGCCAGTCTAGAGGGGCCATAGCTCAGCTGGGAGAGCGCCTGCTTTGCACGCAGGAGGTCAGGAGTTCGATCCTCCTTGGCTCCACCATCAACTCAAGATCGCTGAAAGCTCAGAAATGAACATTGGTAGTTCAATGTTGATTTCTGGTCTTTGCGCCAGAACTGTTCTTTAAAAATTCGGGTATGTGATAGAAGTGACTTGTTGAGTGTTTCACTGCACTCAGCAACTCAAGGCAAAATTTGCGAGTTCAAGCGCGAATTTTCGGCGAATGTCGTCTTCACACCATGATCGCAGGCAGATTGCTTGGGGTTATATGGTCAAGTGAAGAAGCGCATACGGTGGATGCCTTGGCAGTCAGAGGCGATGAAAGACGTGGTAGCCTGCGATAAGCTTCGGGGAGTCGGCAAACAGACTTTGATCCGGAGATCTCTGAATGGGGGAACCCACCTAGGATAACCTAGGTATCTTGTACTGAATCCATAGGTGCAAGAGGCGAACCAGGGGAACTGAAACATCTAAGTACCCTGAGGAACAGAAATCAACCGAGATTCCCTTAGTAGTGGCGAGCGAACGGGGACTAGCCCTTAAGCTTCTTGGATTTTAGCGGAACGCTCTGGAAAGTGCGGCCATAGTGGGTGATAGCCCCGTACGCGAAAGGGTCCAGGAAGTGAAATCGAGTAGGACGGAGCACGTGAAACTTTGTCTGAATATGGGGGGACCATCCTCCAAGGCTAAATACTACTGACTGACCGATAGTGAACCAGTACCGTGAGGGAAAGGCGAAAAGAACCCCGGAGAGGGGAGTGAAATAGAACCTGAAACCGTATGCGTACAAGCAGTGGGAGCCTACTTTGTTAGGTGACTGCGTACCTTTTGTATAATGGGTCAGCGACTTATATTCAGTGGCGAGCTTAACCGTATAGGGGAGGCGTAGCGAAAGCGAGTCTTAATAGGGCGTTTAGTCGCTGGGTATAGACCCGAAACCGGGCGATCTATCCATGAGCAGGTTGAAGGTTAGGTAACACTGACTGGAGGACCGAACCGACTCCCGTTGAAAAGGTAGCGGATGACTTGTGGATCGGAGTGAAAGGCTAATCAAGCTCGGAGATAGCTGGTTCTCCTCGAAAGCTATTTAGGTAGCGCCTCACGTATCACTCCAGGGGGTAGAGCACTGTTTCGGCTAGGGGGTCATCCCGACTTACCAAACCGATGCAAACTCCGAATACCTGGAAGTGTCAGCGTGGGAGACACACGGCGGGTGCTAACGTCCGTCGTGAAAAGGGAAACAACCCAGACCGTCAGCTAAGGTCCCAAAGTTGTAGTTAAGTGGGAAACGATGTGGGAAGGCTTAGACAGCTAGGAGGTTGGCTTAGAAGCAGCCATCCTTTAAAGAAAGCGTAATAGCTCACTAGTCGAGTCGGCCTGCGCGGAAGATGTAACGGGGCTCAAACTACACACCGAAGCTACGGGTTCGTCGTAAGACGAGCGGTAGAGGAGCGTTCTGTAAGCCTGTGAAGGTGAGTTGAGAAGCTTGCTGGAGGTATCAGAAGTGCGAATGCTGACATGAGTAACGACAATGGGTGTGAAAAACACCCACGCCGAAAGACCAAGGGTTCCTGCGCAACGTTAATCGACGCAGGGTGAGTCGGCCCCTAAGGCGAGGCAGAAATGCGTAGTCGATGGGAAACGGGTTAATATTCCCGTACTTCTAGTTACTGCGATGGAGGGACGGAGAAGGCTAGGCCAGCTTGGCGTTGGTTGTCCAAGTTTAAGGTGGTAGGCCGAACACTTAGGCAAATCCGGGTGTTCAAGGCCGAGAACTGATGACGAGTGTTCTTTTAGAACACGAAGTGGTTGATGCCATGCTTCCAGGAAAAGCTTCTAAGCTTCAGGTAACTAGGAACCGTACCCCAAACCGACACAGGTGGTCGGGTAGAGAATACCAAGGCGCTTGAGAGAACTCGGGTGAAGGAACTAGGCAAAATGGCACCGTAACTTCGGGAGAAGGTGCGCCGGTGAGGGTGAAGGACTTGCTCCGTAAGCCCATGCCGGTCGAAGATACCAGGCCGCTGCGACTGTTTATTAAAAACACAGCACTCTGCAAACACGAAAGTGGACGTATAGGGTGTGACGCCTGCCCGGTGCCGGAAGGTTAATTGATGGGGTTAGCGCAAGCGAAGCTCTTGATCGAAGCCCCGGTAAACGGCGGCCGTAACTATAACGGTCCTAAGGTAGCGAAATTCCTTGTCGGGTAAGTTCCGACCTGCACGAATGGCGTAACGATGGCGGCGCTGTCTCCACCCGAGACTCAGTGAAATTGAAATCGCTGTGAAGATGCAGTGTATCCGCGGCTGAGACGGAAAGACCCCGTGAACCTTTACTGTAGCTTTGCACTGGACTTTGAGCCTGCTTGTGTAGGATAGGTGGGAGGCTTTGAAGCGAGGACGCCAGTTCTCGTGGAGCCATCCTTGAAATACCACCCTGGCATGCTTGAGGTTCTAACTCTGGTCCGTCATCCGGATCGAGGACAGTGTATGGTGGGCAGTTTGACTGGGGCGGTCTCCTCCTAAAGAGTAACGGAGGAGTACGAAGGTGCGCTCAGACCGGTCGGAAATCGGTCGCAGAGTATAAAGGCAAAAGCGCGCTTGACTGCGAGACAGACACGTCGAGCAGGTACGAAAGTAGGTCTTAGTGATCCGGTGGTTCTGTATGGAAGGGCCATCGCTCAACGGATAAAAGGTACTCCGGGGATAACAGGCTGATACCGCCCAAGAGTTCATATCGACGGCGGTGTTTGGCACCTCGATGTCGGCTCATCACATCCTGGGGCTGAAGCCGGTCCCAAGGGTATGGCTGTTCGCCATTTAAAGTGGTACGCGAGCTGGGTTTAGAACGTCGTGAGACAGTTCGGTCCCTATCTGCCGTGGACGTTTGAGATTTGAGAGGGGCTGCTCCTAGTACGAGAGGACCGGAGTGGACGAACCTCTGGTGTTCCGGTTGTCACGCCAGTGGCACTGCCGGGTAGCTATGTTCGGAAGAGATAACCGCTGAAAGCATCTAAGCGGGAAACTCGCCTCAAGATGAGATCTCACTGGGATCTTGAATCCCCTAAAGGGCCGTCGAAGACTACGACGTTGATAGGTTGGGTGTGTAAGCGCTGTGAGGCGTTGAGCTAACCAATACTAATTGCCCGTGAGGCTTGACCATATAACACCCAAACAATCTGGTGATTGTGGGTGCGACTGGTGAAGTCGATATAGACCGAAAGTTCGCAAGAACCGCAAAGCCAACCACTATCACATACCTGATTCGGGGTAGCGTCACCGACGATGCCCCAACCGAATTGCTTGACGACTATAGAGCGTTGGAACCACCTGATCCCATCCCGAACTCAGCAGTGAAACGACGCATCGCCGATGGTAGTGTGGAGCTTCTCCATGTGAGAGTAGGTCATCGTCAAGCTCCTATCCCAAACCCCCGATCCGCGACTGCGGTTCGGGGGTTTGTCTTTGCGCGCGGGAAAATCCGGGTTGGATGATGCGTGGGTGGGTGGTAGCACCTGGATACTGATGCGCCGCGACCGGCGCCGGCCTGCTCGTCTAGAATAGCCGCGACACCCTGAGAGCTACGACGCTATGCCTGAACAGGCTGAACAACGCCCGCTATCCGAATTGCCTTTGCATGACCTGATCGCTTGTCACGAGTGTGACCTGCTGATGCGTCGGCCCGATCTCGGCGAGGAGCAGAAAGCCTGTTGCCCTCGTTGTGGTTATGAACTGGTGGTGCATCGCACGCAGATGGAGCGTCGGGCACTGGCCTTGGTGCTGACAGCCTTGTTGCTATTCGTGCCGGCCAACTTCCTGCCCATCATGAAACTCAACCTGCTGGGACATACCACGCAGGACACTGTGTGGACTGGTGTAGTCGGCCTCTACGACACCGGCATGCAAGGGGTGGCGGTGCTGGTATTCCTCTGCAGCATGGTCATTCCGCTGATCAAATTGCTCTGCCAACTGGTGGTGCTGACCTGCATCAACACCCGCCGGGCCCTCGGCCTGGGGGTGATGCTTTATCGTCTGTATCACCACCTGAGGGAGTGGGGCATGCTTGAGGTCTACCTCATGGGCATTCTGGTTTCCATCGTCAAACTGATCGACCTGGCCGACCTGCACCTGGGCGTTGGCCTGGCCTGCTTCATCGGACTCCTTTTATCCCAGGTCTGGCTGGAGGTCACCATGTCACCGCACCAGGTCTGGGATGCACTGGATGCTGACGGAGGGACGCATGCGAGCCATTGATGTCGGCATCATCGTTTGCGATGAGTGCCACCAGTTGAACCGCCCGGCGCAGGAAGCGGACCACGGCCACTGTCGTCGCTGCGGAGCCGGCCTGTATCCGCGCCGCCCCAACAGCATCGTCCGCACCTGGGCGCTGCTGATCACCGCGACCATCCTTTATGTGCCGGCCAATGTGCTGCCGATCATGACGGTGAACTTTCTCGGAAACGGTGCCCCGTCCACCATCATGGGCGGCGTGCTCGAACTGATTCACGCCGAAATGGTACCCATCGCACTGGTGGTTTTCGTCGCCAGTATCCTGGTCCCCACTTTCAAACTGGTAGGCATCGCCCTGCTGCTTTATTCAGTGCAGCGACGCCTGCCCATGTCCCCGCGACAGCGCATCCTGATGTACCGCTTCATTGAGTGGATAGGTCGCTGGTCCATGCTGGATATCTTCGTCATCGCCATCCTCGTGGCGCTGGTGAACTTCGGCAACCTGGCCAGCATCGAAGCCAACCTGGGGGCAGCCGCCTTCGCCAGCGTGGTGGTCATCACCATGATCGCGGCAGTGACCTTCGACCCCAGACTGATCTGGGACAACACCGATATGGACGACGAGAATGCCTGAGTTGCCATCGCCCAACACCAAGAAAACCACGAGCTGGTCCGCCATCTGGGTGCTCCCCCTGCTGGCGTTGCTCATCGGACTCTGGCTGGCCTGGAAGGCCATGAGCGAGGCGGGGATCGAGATCCAGATTCGCTTCGAGAACGGCGAAGGTATCCAAGTGGGCAAGACGCAGTTGATGTACAAGGGTATCCAGGTCGGCAAGGTCATCGACCTGCATGTCAGCGAGGACATCAAGGGCGTGGTCGCCACGGTCGAGGTAATGAAGGAGGCCGAACCCTATCTCAGCAAGTCCACCCGATTCTGGCTGGTTCGTCCGCGGGTCTCCCTGGCCGGTGTGACCGGCCTGGAAACCCTCGTTTCCGGTATCTACATCGCCATCGACCCGGTGGAGGGCGAGCCGGAGCGACGCTATACCGCGTTGCCGGAGCCGCCGCCGTTGTCCGACTCGCTGGCCGGCCTGCACATCGTCCTCAAGGCCGAGCGCCTTGGTTCCCTGGAGCAGGGCAGCCCGGTCTACTACCGGCAGATCCAGGTGGGCCAGGTGAAGAGTTACCAGCTGGCCGAGGATCAGCGCACCGTCGAGATCAAGGTGCATATCGAACAGCCCTATGCGCATCTGGTGCGCAAGCACACGCGTTTCTGGAACGCCAGCGGTCTCAACGTCACCGCCGGCCTGTCGGGGGTGAAGATCCGCACCGAGTCGGTGCTCAGCATCATGGCGGGCGGTATTGCCTTCGCCACGCCTGAGCACCGCCAGGACAGCCCCCCCACCGACCCCAGTATCCCTTTCCGCCTGTATGACGGATTTGAAGCCGCCGAAGCGGGATTGCGCGTCCTGCTGCGCATGGACGATGTCAGTGGCCTCAGCCCAGGTACGACGCCGGTGATGTACAACGGCGTGCAGGTCGGCACCCTGAAGAAACTGGACATGGACAAGGACTTCACCGGTGCCACCGCCGAACTGACCATGGAACCGCGTACCGAGGACTACCTCGTCGAGGGCACCGAGTTCTGGACGGTGAAACCCTCGATATCGCTGGCTGGCATCACCGGCATCGAAGCCCTGGTGAAAGGCAACTACATCGCCGTGCGTTTCGCCAAGGAGGGCACGCCTACTCGCGAGTTCAAGGTCCGGCCCAAGGCCCCGCCGCTGAATACCGATGCCCCCGGCCTGCACCTGGTACTCACCAGCGACCGACTCGGCTCCCTGGAGGTAGGCAGCCCCGTGCTGTTCCGCCAGGTGCGTGTGGGCAGCGTGCAGAGCTACCAGCTCTCCCGCAGCCAGGAGCGTGTGGTCATCGGCATCCACATCGAGCCCGAGTTCGCCAAGCTGGTGAACGAGTCCACCCGTTTCTGGAACTCCAGTGGCATAACCCTCAAGGGCAGCCTGTCCGGTGTCGAGGTGAAGAGCGAATCCCTGCAGACCTTGCTGGCCGGCGGTATCACCTTTACCACCCCGGACCCCAAGGCCAGGCCGGTGACCCGGCCGCGGCGCTTCACGCTGTATGACGATGAGTCCCAGGCCATCGTCAAAGGCACCGTGATCGAGATCGCCATTCCCCAGGCCGAGGGCATCCGTGAAGGTTCGCCGATTCGCTTCAAGGGCATCGATGTCGGTGAGGTGGAATCCGTCAGCCTGAGCAATGACCTCTCCGGTGTGGTGGTCAAGGCGCGCCTGACCCAGGCGGCGGATCGCATCGCCCGCTCAGGCAGCCAATTCTGGGTCGTGCGTCCGGAACTTGGTTTGCTGCGGACCGCCAACCTGGACACCCTGGTGAGCGGCCAATACCTGGAAGTGCTGCCGGCGGCCAAGCCGGGCGCCGCGCAGACCCGCTTCACTGCGCTGGCCGAGTCCCCCGACCCGGTGGCTCGCCAGCAAGGTCTGCGCATCATCCTGAGTGCGCCGCGCCGGGGGTCGATCAAACCCGGCGTGATCGTCAGCTACCGCGAAGTCCCGGTGGGCACCGTGCTTTCCTACGAGCTGGGCAAGACGGCCGACCGCGTCTTCATCCATGTGCTCATCGAGCCGCGCTATGCCCCGCTGGTGCACAGCGGCAGCCGCTTCTGGCATACCAGCGGCGTGGGCGTCGACGCCAGCCTGTTCAAGGGCGTGAAGGTGCGTACCGAGTCCGTGGAGTCGCTGATACAAGGTGGTATCTCCTTCGCCACCCCGAACGAGGAGCAAATGGGCAACGCGGCCCTCAACGGCCAGACCTTCGCCCTGCATGACGATGCCGAGGACGAGTGGCTGACCTGGGCGCCGAAGATTCCCCTGGCAAAAGTAACCTCCCAATAAAGCAGAAGGGCCGCGATTGCGGCCCTTCTGCTTCTCCTGCGCGGGATCAGGCGGGCTCGGCCGCCTCGTCCTTCGCGTCCTGGTTGGCCTTGGCCACCTCGCGACGCTTGATGAGCTTCCAGTCCGCCTCGTCGATGTAGATGCCGTTCGGGCCGCTGCCGCCTTCCAGGTCGATGGCGACGTTGGCCGACACCTGGGGTTTCACCGACGCCAGGATGGGGGTGAAGCCCAGTTGCTGGCTGGTCTCGATCAACGCCTGCTGATTGCGCTCGTCGATGTCCGCGGCCTCGTCCAGATAGTAGGGCAGGCGAATGCGGCCGGCCTGCTCACGGTCCATCAGGTGCAGCAGCAGGTACATGTTGGTCAGCGCCTTGATGGTCATGGTGGTGCCGTTGGAGGCGGCGCCATCGATGTCCGTGTGGATGACCGGCTGGCCGTGGACCTTGGTGATCTCGAAGGCCAGCTCGAACAGGTCCTTCAGGCCCAGTTGGTTACCGTTGGCCGCCACCAGGCGCGCCAGGTACTCCTTGGCCTCTTCGTTCTTCGCATCCTGGTCGCTGGAGTTGGTCAGGTCGAAGACCGAGAGGGTCTCGCCTTCCTCGTACTGGCCGGCGCTGTGGATGATCTGGTCGATGTGGCGCAGGGCTTCCTTGTTCGGCGCGAGGACGATGCGGAAGCTCGACAGGTTGGACACCTGACGCTTGTTGATCTCGCGGTTGAACAGGGCCAGCTGGTGTTCCAGGTTGTCGTAGTCGCTACGGATGTTGCGCAGGGTGCGGGCGATGTCGGTGACCGCCGCACGGCGCGCCTTGGCCAGGGTCAGGGCCTCGTCCTGGCGGTGCGCGTAGGCGTTGATCAGCAGCTGCAGGCGGCGCTCGGCGTCGTCCTCGCTGTCGAACTTGGCCACACCCTTGAGGCGGACCTGGGCATAGAGCGCCTCGATCTGCCCGTCGATGCGCTGCAGCGCCTGCCAGGTGTCCTGGTAGTCGTTGAGCAGCGGCAGCAGGTTCTCCAGGCTGTCGTCCACCGGGTCCATGAACGGCTTGCCGAAGGGCAGGTCGGCTGGCAGCAGCTGGCGGCGGCGCAGGGCGTCCTCCAGCGTGCGCTCCTTGGCTTCCAGGTCGGCCAGTTGGCGTCCGACCAGTTGCAGCTTGGCGGACAGTTGCTGAACGCGCTCGGTAAAGGCGTCGGCGGAGCGCTTGAGCTCGTCCTGAGTGGCTTCCAGTTGCGCCAGCTCCTCCAGCTTGGCCGGCTCTTCGGCGCTCAGGGTCTGGGACTTGCGGAAGTCCTCCAGGGCCTTCTGCGCATCCAGCACGTCCTGGTACAGCTTCTCGGCCTGGGCCTTGCTCGCGGCGCGGTCGGCGGCTACGGACTGCTGGGTCTTGAGCTGCTTCAGCTCGCGTTCCAGGCGGTCCTTCTGGTCGCGCAGGGCGGCGCGGTCAGCCAGGGCCTGCAGGGCCGGCGGCTCGATATGGGAGAGGTCGATGGACAGGCCGGGTACTTCGAACTGGCTGCCCTTGAATTGGTCGAGCACGGTTTCCAGGGACTTCACCCAGGCTTCGCCGTCGTCCAGCTGGATGCCTTTTTCGCCCAGCGGCAGGCTGAACAGCTGGCCATTGAACAGGCGCATCAGGCGGTCGACGTCCGCCTGGCTGAACTCCTCGCGCAGGCGCGAGTAGCTGTTGTTGTCGGCGTGGTCGAGCTGCTGCCTGACGCCCTTCAGGCGCTTCTCCAGGTCGCGCAGCCGCTCGTCCAGGTCTTCGGCCGAGAACTGGCGGGACTGCGCCAGGGCGCCGGCCAGCTCGTCGTGGGCGTCCTTGGCGGCGAGCAGTTGCTGCTCCAGCACCTTGGCGTCGTCTACCAGGGCGAAGCGGTTCTTCAGTACCGCCAGCTCGCCCAGCCAGCGCTGGTTCTCGGTGATGGCGCGCTCCAGGCGCATCATTTCCTGGGTGCCGCCGCGCTGCTCGTTCTGCAGGCCGTCCTGCTCGTTGCGGTAGTGCTCGGCCTGGATCACCAGCTCTTCCTTGCGGGCGCCGGCGTAGTCCTGCCAGGTGCCCAGCAGGGAGTCCAGCAGCGGCGAGATGCGGTGCAGCTTGCCGCGCAGGACCTCGCGCTGGGCCACGCCGTTGGCCAGGGCTTCCACCAGCGGGCCGGCGGCCACCAGCGCCTGGTAATCCTGCTCCATGCGGCGCACGTCGCGGAAGGCCTCTTCGCAGGCGGCGATGTAGTCCACGCTGCCCGAGCGCAGGCTGTGCTCGAAGGCGTCGAGAAACAGCTGCTTGAGCTTGGCCGCGGTGATCTCGCGCATGTGCAGCAGGTTGATGAACAGCGAGCGGAAGGTCTTCAGGCTCTGTTCGCTGGTCGAACGCAGCGGGATCAGGGTCAGGTCCAGCGGGATGGAGGTGTGACCACCCACCAGCAGGCGACGCAGTTCATCGGGCTTGAGTTCGTAGGCCTTGATGCCCTCGCGTTCCAGGTTGTTGAACAGCTCGCGCTGGCGCAGGCAGGTGCCGTCGCGCTGGTAGTGGTCCAGGTCCAGCTCACCGCGGTAGGCGAAGAACTGGTGGCCAAAGCCGCCGCCCGGGCCACGACCGGCAACGCCGATGACGTGGGGGCCGTGGGGCAGTGAGACTTCGACGAGGATGTAGCTGGTGTCGGTGGCGAAGTAGAACTTGCGCGACTGCTCCAGGCTGTACTTGCCGAAGCTCATGTCCGACATGCGCGCCAGGATCGGGAACTGCAGCGCGTTGATCGACGCGGACTTGCCGAGGTTGTTGGCGCCGTAGATCGACAGCGGGGTTTCCAGCGGGAACAGGCCCAGGCTGTAGCCGGCGGTGTTCAGCAGGGCAAAGCGGCGGATGCCGTAGCGTTCCTGGCTCATGCGTCTTCCTCCTGGGCGGCGCGTTCTTCGGCCATGGCGCGGGCCAGGGCGTCTTCTTCGGATTCCTCGACCGCATCAGGCGTCTCGATGGGGATGATGGCGTCGCCGCTGTCGTCGTCCATCAGCACCGGAGCCTGCAGCTCCAGGTCGGCGCTGTGCAGGCTGGCGGCCAGGTCGCGGTCGTGCTGCACTGCCAGGCACACGTCGAGGAAGCGGTGCATGGGCGGCAGAAAGCGGTACACGCCGTTGCTGTCCTCGGCGAAGCCGAGCTGGGTCAGGCGGCGGATGACCTTCTCTTCCAGTTCTTCATGGGTGGTCACCTCGGCCTGCATGAACAGGTCGCGGTACTTCTCCAGCAGGGCCGGCAGTTCGTCGCGGCCGATGCTGCCGCCGTCGAGCACAGCGAGCGGGTCGCGGCCCTGGTCGGCCAGGTGTTCCACCAGGATGAAGGTGAACAGCGCCAGGCGCTGGGCGGTCTTGTTCACCTGGGCGCCCATCTGCTCGGGCACGAAGTAGTAGAAGCCGCGCGGGTCGCAGACCAGCTCGAAGCCCAGGGCCTTGAACAGGGCGCGGTATTGGTCCTGCAGGGTGGAGAGTTGGGCGTAGCACTCCGGCTCGCTGCGGGAGAGGTGGTAGCCCTTGAACAGCTCGCGGAAGATGGGCGCGAGCTGGGTCATTTCTTTCAGGTCGATATTCATCAGGAAGTCTTCTCGGCCGCGGCGGTGGGGCTCTTGATCAGGGCGTAGGAGCTCAGGCTGACCTGGTGCTCGGCGGTCAGGTAGTCACGGCGTTCCAGGCGCTCGCGCGAAAAACGCGCATCGCGGGACAGGCGCGAGAACCAGTAGAGCAGCTCGTCGGTGGCGCCTTCGGGCTCCTGTTCCAGCAGCCAGACCATCAGGTCCGGCAGCGGCAGGGCCTGTTCGCAGCGGTCGAGCATCTCCCGCGCGGTTTTCGGCGAGCGCGGCGTGACAGCCTTGCGCGGACCGCCGGACTTGGGGAAGTGCGCCGGTTTCGGCTGGAAGCGCGCCAGGGCGTAGACATAGGCCTCCACCTGGGAGCCGCTGCCGAGGAAGGTGGTCTGCGGCCGGGTGAACAGCGGCATCGCCGCTTGTGGCACGGCATCCAGGCCCTTCTTGCGGATCACCGACAGCGCCAGGGCCGCGCCACGGGTCACGGCGTTGTGCCGGCGCGCTTCTTCGCGCAGCGGCAGCAGCAGCTCGCGGGCCTTGCGCAGGGTCAGCTGGGCGCTGGTCTGCATCTCCAGGATGCGCGCATGGGTACGCAGCAGCAGGTCGTCGTCCACCAGTTGGCCGAGGCGCTGCTGCTCGCCGAGCAGGCGCAGCAGCACCTGCTCGACGCGACGCACGCCCTGCTCGAAGGCGCCGTCGGCGGCTACCAGCTGGATCATCGGCTCGACGTATTCATCCCAGGTGGCCAGCACTTCCGCGTAGCGCTGGCGCAGGGGAATCTGCCGGTCGCTGGTCTTGGCACGGTCGGCCACGGCCACCAGGGCCTGTTCGTCGTTGTCGAGCTTTTTCAACACGTCGCGTACACGCATGTCGAGCAGGCGCAGTTGGCGCGCCAGGTCGTTGCCGTCGCGGATTTCGAAGGCCTCCTGGATGTAGCCGGCAAGGCGTTCCAGGTGGCGCAGGTAGGCTTCGATTTCCAGGCACAGGCCGAGGCGGTGTTCGCGCCGCAGGTAGGCGAGGAAGTCGTGGATCTGGGCGTTCAGCTCGAAGCGGTTCGGGCTCTTGGCCACGGGAACCAGGATGTCCAGGCGCACCCAGAGGTCGAGCAGGGCGGTCACGTCGGTGGGCGTGCCCTCCGGCAGCTGGCTGGCGAGCTGCACGCGCAGCTCCACCAGGCTCAGGGTGCCGGCATCGAAGCGCTCGCAGAGCGGCTCGAGCAACGTCCAGTGTTCGGCAAGGGCGCGCAATACGCGCTTGGGATCGATCATCGATTGGCCGGGGGTCGCTGAAAAAAGAGGCGATTGTACTTCAGGTTGCCGGTGGCGATTGAGCTTCAACCGATCAGAGGAGCGACCCCCGTCGCGGACTGACAATTTTCGGCAGTTTTCGACTGGCATCGTGCGATCAATCGCTTGGAAATCGGCTGCAAGCCTCATCCAAGTGATTGAATTGCTTGGCATGTTTTCTGCCTTAGAGGTCTGTCCGCTTCTCGACGCCGGAACCATGAACGCCGAATCCGCCCTGATCGCCGAAGCCCGCTGGGCCGAACTGGAACGCCAGGCCGACCTGGACTGGGACCTCGACGCCATCACCAACCGCCAGGAGGCCATCGACTTCCTGCTGCGCTTCGAGAACCGCCTGTGCGTCTATTCGGCCTATGTGGAAAAGCTCTACAGCCGTTACAGCTTCGTGGTGCCGGAGGAGGCCCATGGCAGCATCACCATCCTCCCCGACGAACTGGCCTGGCACGACACCTTCCATGAGATTCCCGCCGATGCCGTGCTGCCCACCGGCATCCATATCCTGCCCGGCGAAGTACTGGGCGCCACCGGCCTGTACCTGAAGATCCCCGGCGAGCACCGCCTGAGTCCTTCCCATGAGCTGCCCTTCCAGGACGGCCTGAGGCTGCTGATTCAGCGATACCAGTCCCGTGGCGAGCAATTCCTGCCGGTGCTGGCGAAGGGCGACCTGCGCGAATACGAGGCGCGCATGCCGTCCCTGCACCTGCACCGTATCGACCCGGCGAGCCTCGGACGCAATTCCCGGCTGGAAGTGGCGAACATCAAGGGCGCCATCGCTGACAACCTGATCGGGCTGTTCCGCCAGCGCTGAGCACGGCGTTACCGCCTTGTGGCGACGGGTAACAGCGGCCGGTCGTCCTTCTCCGGTCCGCCGCCCCCGACTCGACTATGGGTCGGGACGCTTCACCGCTCGGCTCCCTATAGTGGCAAGACAGGGAACGAGCCTGCGTCGCTCGCCCACACAAGAACAATCAGGGAAGTCGCCATGCGCTCGAATCCGCTGCCCGCCTGGTCGCTGAAAGCTGTCTGCCTCGCCGGGGTGTTGTCCGCGTCCGTCGCCCAGGCGCGGATGGAGGAGCTGGCCGACAGCGAACTGTCCAACGTCACCGGCCAGGCCTTCATCAACCTGACCACCGATGCCAACGGCGGCATCAATTACACCCGCGTCAACTTCGGGGTGAGCGTCGACACCCAACTGAACATGAAGCGGCTGCAACTCGGCCAGTACGACGATGCCGCCACGCGGCCGGGGGAGGGCGCCGGCTCGTCGGACATCCTGATCAACAACTTCGCCCTCGGCACGGTCAACGCCGACGGATCGGTGAACCCCTTCCGCATCGCCGACCCTTTCGTCGAGCTGGCGTATTCCGGTAACAAGGTGGTGGGCGTGCGCATCGGCTTCGGCGAGGCCAAGGGCGTGCTTTCCGGGGATATCCAGAGCCTGACCGGCAATATCCCGGTGCATATCAAGGGCACCGGCAATGCCATCTACGACCGGGCCAACTTTGCCCAGCAGGCCGCACTGTTCCTCGCCGGTGTCTACCGCAGCAGTACGCTGGAGGCGGACGCTCAACTGGTCACTCCGGGAGGCGTCGCCGACCCCACCCGCGCCTCCCAGTCGGGCATCAAGAACGGCGATGGCCTGACCTGCACCGCCGGCTGTGCAGGTGGCTGGACCGATGCCCTGCTTGGCGCCTTCGCGTCGAGCAACTGCAGCATCCTCGGCATCGCGACCTGCTTCCCGCTGTCCCAGTTCCAGTCCTTGCCGGTGGGCAACATCGCCAACATGTCGAGCATGGAAGGGGCCGCGCGGGGCTTCTTCATCTCCTTCCAGAGCCAGGACCTGGCCTGGAAGGACATGGACCGCAACGCCTTCGTGACCGCCCTCAAGGGGGCCTTCATGAACATGCCGAGGTACCGCGACGCCAGCGGCAACCTGGTGTCGCCGATCAACATCGACTTCGACCAGGCCTTCAACGGTATCCCCCGGCAGGACACCTGCCTGGGGACGGCCACGGCGGGGTGCTGAGCATGGCCCGGACGGCTTCCCTGCTGCTGTTCGCGCTGCTAGCCGGCCCGGCGGACGCGGAAATGCAAGTCCTCGACGACCATGAGCTTGCCGACGTACAGGGCGCCGGTATCGGTTTCGTGCTGGACCAGGTCCTGCTGGACGCCAGCAACGCCACCATCACCATCAACGACATCACCAACGGCAGCGGACAGAACGTCCCCATCTCGGTGAAAGAGTTCTACCTGGGCGCCGCCGGCAGCAACAAGGGTGCGAACCTCAGCCCGGTGACCATCGGCCGGCTCAACCATCCCTTCGCCCTCAACCTGGCCAAGGGCGAAGCCATGCGCACCCTGCGCGACGATGGCCAATGGGTGCAAACCACCCCGAGCAACGTCACCGTCCTCGAATTCATGTTCCCCGAACGCCTGACCGGCGCCGCCGGCCAGCCCTGCATCGGCGGTTTCGCGGCGGCCGGCAACACGTGCTCCAGCCGCGCCAACGAGAAGGTGGACATGGGTATCCGCTTCGACTTCCAGGTGGCGGCCGGGCGTACCGACATCCTCAACCTGGATTTCGCCGAACTGACGATGGACGGCTCCTACCTGCGCCTGTGGGGCGACAGCAGCCGCAGCCAGATGGTCGGCGAGGCGCGCATCAACCTCTTTGCCAAGAGCCTGCAGATCATGAGCTGCGCCGCCGGCACCAGCGGCTGCAGCAGCACCACCGAGCAGCGCGACCGCACCATCTTCCTCAACAATGCCTACGCCAACATCTCCCTCGGCTACGGCAAGACCCAGCCGCTGCTGTTCGACGTGAGCAGCAACGGCCAGTTCGCCCTGGAGTTGCCCAACCCCACGGCCTCCGGCACCACCACGGCGGAGAAGAACGCCCTGGCGGCCGACTTCTATGCCAACGCGCCGCGCACCAATATCGTCATCAACAGCCTCCAGGCCGGTAGCGGCAACTTCGGCAGCGGCGGCTACAACTTCGGCTACAACGCCATCCAGGGGCTCAGCATCAACTACCTGAAGGTGACCAGCCATGACCTCTAAGGTGCTTTACCTGGCCGCGTTGCTGGCGCTGCCGGCCCTGGTCCGGGCGGAGTTGCAGCCTCTGGAGGATGCCGACCTGAGTCGGCTGAGCGGGCAGGGCGGGGTGTACCTCTCCGGCGAGTTCAGCATCAACAAGAACGGCGGTGTGCTGTGGAACACCCCCTCGTCCAACAACCCGGCCACCTGGCAGGCCAACGAACGCAGCTGCGCCATCGCCGGCGCCGCCAGCCCGGAAAGCTGCGGCCTGCGCATCGCCATCCGTTCCGAAGCCAACGGTGGCTGGTACGTGCTGGACAACCTCAAGGGCATCTTCAGCTTTGAAGGGCTGACCCTGAATACCCGGCTGATCGACAGCGGTTTCGGCGGCGACGGCGCCGCCTTCAACCAGGACGTGCTGGCCCTCGGCCTGCCCAACGAGGTGCGCTTCAAGAACGGCAGCTTCGCCTTCGGCGTGGCCAACCAGGGCGGCTGGCAGAACAAGGCCGGTGGCGTCGCCAACGGTGGCAATCCCGCTTACCAGCAGACCGACATCTTCTCGGCGAAAGTGGACGGCACCATCCGCATGCAGGGCAGCGTGCTGATCTTCCCGAAGAACTGAGGACCCGACCATGCGCCCCGCTCCCCTGCTGCTTGGCTTGCTCCTCGCCTCCCAGGCCCAGGCCATGGAAGCACTCGACGACTCCGCGATGGCCTCGGTCAGCGGCCAGGGCGGTCTCAGCCTGGAAACCTCCAGTCAGGGCTGGTCGGCCGACCGCATCAGCTACAGCCAGGACGGCCACAGCCTCGACCTGCGGGACGTGAGTAGCCGGCCCGCCAGCGGCGCTATCAGCACCTCCCAGTCGACCCTCGACGTGCACGACGGCCACTTGCAGGTGCAGCACAGTGCCAGCCCGCGGGTGCTGGCGGTGAGCGATATCGGGGTGGACAGTGGCAGCGGGAGCTTCGGCGCCTTCCGTGCCTTCTACACCCTCGGCGCCACGCTCAGGCTCAAAGGCGGCGGTGCCAGTGGCGTCAGCGGCATCGCGGTGGACGATAGCCGCCTTTCGCTCACCGACGTGACCTTCTACTACCGGGACAACGGCTTCGACCTCATCGTCAAAGGCCTGTCCTTCGACACATACCTGGACAACGCCTACCTGGACATCGTCAACGGTGGCACCGGCCAGGAGGTCACGCTCAACCTGGGCGATGCGCGCTTCGTCGGTACCGTCGGCGGCATCAGCCTCGACCTCGCCCATGGCGACCCCACCGCCGCGCCGGCCACACCCGATGCGCCGGACGTGCGCGACCCCAACGCCAGCCGCAGTTTCGGCAAGCTCAGCCTGGACCTGCGCCTGGGCGGCAGCCTCAGTGTCGCCAGCGGGGGCGCCAGCGGCGAGGGCATCCGCGTACGCCCGGACCTGACCATCGGCAGCAGTCTGTTCCAGTACCAGGATGACGGCATCCTGCGTGCCGAGAATTTCTCCGGCACCCTGCGCAGCCTCGGCGGCCTGACCTTCGACCTGGATCAGGACGCCAGCGGCAGCTACGCCCAGGTGGCTTTCCAGGACCTCAAGCTGAACGCCACCCTCGGCGGCCTGATCATCGGCAACCCGAGCAACCAGAAACTCGGCAGCCTGGCCATCGACCTCAACTTCGTGGACGAAGGCGCGCGGCAGAACTGGCTCAGGCTGCGTCCGGGCGGCGACCCCAATTCCGGTACCCAGGGCCTCACCGCCGACGTGAGCTGGAACATGGGCAACAGCTCGGTTTCCCTCACCGATAACGGCAACAGCCTGTGGTTCAGCGACCTGCGCACCCACGGCACCGGCCAACTCACCCTCGACCTCACCCGGAGTTGCGCAGGAGGGGCCGGCACGGGCTGCTATGCCGGCACCCAGAGCGACCTGGGCAAAGGCACCTACAACGGCCATTTCGATGGCCTGCGCCTGGGCCTTGCCAATATCCGGGGCGGCTACAGTTTCGACGGCCTGCGAGTGGGCTCGCCCGACGCGCCGCTGCAGGGCGGCACCGAGCTGCTGGTGCTGATGGAGATCTTCCCGGCCTACGATTTCACCCTCAACGGCCAGCTCACCCTGCTGCCCGGTGGCAGCAGCGGCGACGGCCTGCGTTACAACGCCGACTTCGTCTTCAGCGACGCCCGTGCCGCCATCAGCGTGGATGAGACTGGCAAGGGCCTGTGGCTGGCTGGAACGAACTACGAAATGCATTTCCGCGACGGTTCGGTGGACGTGAGTCTCAATGGCATCGAACTGCGCAAGGGCAGCTATTGGTCGAAGCTGGACGTCAGCGACTTGCGCTGGGGCGACCGCACCACCGGCGCCAGCCTCGGCCGACTGGTCCTCAAGCGCTACGAACTGGGCTCCACCCTGGCGCTGAGCTCCGGCGGCGCGGGCGCGCTGTGCGTCGGTGGCAGCGGCGCCAATGCCGGGGCCTGCTCGGCCAGTGGCGGGCGCTGGGAAGACCGGGGCAACGAAGGGGTGTCGGTGAAACTGAAGAATGTGTTCGTCCGCGACGCGACGGTGGACAGCAACGTCAACGGCGTCGCCACCGACGAGAAGCGCAACCAGATCATCTGGGAAACCGACCGGGTCAATGGCGCCGCCGGCAGTGGCAGCCAGCTGGTTGTGGATAACTTCCATACCTCCGATGGCAATCCGGCGGACCCCAACGCCAATACCTACGGCTTCAACGCCGACCTCAACCTCGACGTGGCGCCCACCAAGGTCTGTACCAACAGTGGCGGCAGCTGCTCGCCCGTCACTCCCGACCCGCTGGGCTTCGCCGTGAACGGGCGCATCCACTTCAAGGAAATCAACATCGATCGTGTGCAGCACGTCCACCCCACCGGCGGTGCCGTTACCTCCATGTACGGCATCAAGCTGCAGAATGCCGACATCAGTGCCAACCTGACGGCCACGCCGATCAACTGAGGCTTTGTCGGGGGGATGGCGTTTTTCCATCCACCCGCGGCGCTGTGCCGAGCCGCGAAGGGTGGATCGGTGAAGCGAGGTTCAGCCGGCCGACTCGGCGGTCGGTCTGGAAGCGACTTCAGTCGCGCGTTCGCCCGCACAAACACCGTACCGGTGCCGGGTCGCGCCCGCGCCGGCGCCGCTCACGACTCCGCCCAGCCGAACACCTCACGCGCATTGCGCGTGCTGGCCTCGGCCAATTCCTCCGGCGTGACGCCGCGTATCTCCGCCAGGGCCGCGCAGATGTCCGGCAGGAACTCAGGGCTGTTGCGCCCGTAGGGGTGCATGGCCGGCGCCATGTCCGGCGAGTCGGTTTCCAGCACCAGGTCTTCCAGGGGCAGTTGCGCGACGACTTTGCGCAGGCGATTGGCCTGGGGCCAGGTGGGGGCGCCGCCGAGGCCCAGGCGGAAGCCCAGCTTGCGGTATTCACGCGCCTCTTCGATGCTGCCGGCGAAGGCGTGGACGATGCCGGGACGCTTGAGGCGGAAGCGCTTCAAGGTGGCGATCACCGCCGCATGACTGCGTCGTACATGCAGCAGCGGCGGTAGTTCGAATTCCGCCGCCAGGGCGAGCTGGGCGTCGAACAGGCGTTGCTGGTCGTCGCGATCAAGCTCGGGGATGAAGTAATCCAGGCCGATTTCCCCCACCGCGCAGAGCCGGGGATGGCCCGCATGGCGCTCCAGCCACTGGCGTAGGTCCAGCAGGTGTTCGTCGCGGTGCCGGGCCAGGTAGACGGGGTGCAGGCCGAAGGCCGCGTAGAAATCGTCCCCCGCGTTGACCATGTCCCAGATGCGTTCCCAGTTCTCGCGAAAGACGCCGAGCAGCACCTGGCGGCGTACGCCCGAGGCGCGACAACGTGCCAGCACGGCCTCGCGGTCGGCGTCGAAGTCAGGGAAATCCAGGTGGTTGTGGGTATCGATCAGCATGGCGCCAGCATATACCCACGGACGTGGTCAGCAAGCCGGGCCGGTGCGGCCGCGCGCCTGGTCCGGGGGCAGGCAGACAAACTCGGACTGTTCCAGCAGCCGCGGATTCTTCGCGCGGATGCTGCTGGTGAGCGAGTTCATGAAGCGGTGGGCGGCATCGAGGTCGTCGAAGCGACGGGCGCCATTGAGACTACCGGTGTAGGTGCCGTTGCTGGCGGCGAAGCAGTGGGCGTAGCCCTGACACTCCAGGCCGACCACCCAATAGGGCAGCTTGATCTTGACGTCGGCCTGGGAGGTGCCGGCGGCGAGGATGGACAGGGTGAGGAGAAGGGCGGTTTTTTGCATCCTGCGCATGGCTGGCTCCTTGTGGAAAGGACGCCAGCCTAGCGGATGCGGCAGGGGGCGGGAAGCCGGCGCGCCGACCGGGCCTCAGTGGTGCTCGCGGGTGGCGCGGAATTTCACGTCCGGCCAGCGCTCTTCCATCAGGCTGAGGTTGACGCGGGTGGGCGCCAGGTAGGTCAGGTGGCCGCCGCCGTCGATGGCGAGGTTCTCGAAGGCCTTGTCCTGGAATTCCTTGAGCTTCTTCTCGTCGCCACATTCGATCCAGCGCGCCGACCAGACGTTGATCGCCTCGTAGGCGCACTCCACCTTGTATTCCTCCTTCAGGCGGCTGGCCACGACGTCGAACTGCAGCACGCCCACGGCGCCGAGGATGATGTCGTTGTTGCGCTCGGGGAAGAACACCTGGGTGGCGCCTTCCTCGGCCAGTTCCTGCAGGCCCTGGCGCAGCTGCTTGGATTTCAGCGGGTCCTTCAGGCGAACGCGGCGGAAGAGTTCCGGGGCGAAGTGCGGGATACCGGTGAAGCCCAGGGCCTCGCCTTCGGTGAAGGTATCGCCGATCTGGATGGTGCCGTGGTTGTGCAGGCCGATGATGTCGCCCGCATAGGCTTCTTCCAGCTGCTCACGCTCGCTGGAGAAGAAGGTCAGCGCGTCGCCGATCTTCACGTCCTTGCCCAGGCGGACGTGGCGCATCTTCATGCCCTTCTCGTACTTGCCCGAGCAGATACGCATGAAGGCGATGCGGTCGCGGTGTTTCGGGTCCATGTTCGCCTGGATCTTGAACACGAAGCCGGAGAATTTCTCTTCGGTGGGCTCCACGCTGCGTTCGTGGGTGGCGCGGGACAGCGGCTTGGGGGCCCAGTCGACGATGCAGTCGAGCACCTGGTCGACACCGAAGTTGCCCAGCGCGGTGCCGAAGAACACCGGGGTCATCTCGCCCTTGAGGAAGGCGTCCTTGTCGAACGCGTGGCAGGCGCCCTGGACCAGTTCCAGCTCCTCGACGAAGTTGTCGTAGAGATCGCCGAGGTGGGCGCGGGCCTCATCCGAGTCGAGCTTGTCGATCACCTTCATCTCGGTCCGCTCGTGACCATGGCCCGGGGTGTAGACGATGACCTTGTCGGCGCCCAGGTGGTACACGCCCTTGAAGTCCTTGTAGCAGCCGATCGGCCAGGTGATGGGCGCGGCCTTGATCTTCAGCACCGCTTCGATTTCGTCGAGCAGTTCGATGGGGTCGCGGATGTCGCGGTCCAGCTTGTTGATGAAGCTGACGATGGGGGTGTCGCGCAGGCGGCAGACTTCCATCAGGGCGATGGTGCGCGGCTCGACGCCCTTGCCGCCGTCGAGGACCATCAATGCCGAGTCCACCGCGGTCAGGGTGCGGTAGGTGTCTTCGGAGAAGTCTTCGTGGCCGGGGGTGTCGAGCAGGTTGATCATGTGCTCGCGGTAGGGGAACTGCATCACCGAGGTGGTGATGGAGATGCCGCGCTGCTTCTCCATCTCCATCCAGTCGGAGGTGGCGTGACGGTCGGACTTGCGCGACTTCACGGTACCCGCCACGGCGATGGCCTTGCCCATCAGCAGCAGCTTCTCGGTGATGGTGGTCTTACCGGCGTCGGGGTGGGAGATGATCGCGAACGTGCGGCGTTTCGCGACTTCGGCGGCCTGGATGGTCATGGATGGGTGCCCGTTGGAATCGATGGCGGGGCGCGAACGGCCCGGAAAAGCGCGGGATTATAGCGGGAAATGGACGGCCGATCAGTGCCGCCGGGCATCCGGGTGATCGAGGTTTGGGTGCTGCTCCTTGGGCGTGGATTCATTCGCGGATGAATCCGCTTCCTCCGGTCCCGCCAGCACCGCCCCTGTCATCACCCTGCAACCCACATCTGTGCAGCATTTCATGACGTTTTGTTGAGGATTCGAAACGGTCAACTGGCGATGCGACAAAGGGATGCGAGAAAGCGGCAATTTTTGATTGATCTGTGCTGCCTGTGGTCCTAAAGTTCGCGCCCGAACGTCCATGCTGGCAACGATCCATCCGGCTCAAGTACTGACGACGAGAGGTTTGAAGTCGTACCCGACTGAAGATCCTCGGCGACATGCCTTGGGAAGTAGGCGAACCAAAGTGGGGAAACTGATCAGACGTTCCGGCGTGTTGTCCATAGAAGGACAGCGCCACCCCTGACAACTTTCGTTTGTTTTGCCATATGGAGTCCCTCGCATGTCGATCAAGGTCGAAGACTATTTCTCGCCCGAAACGTTCCAGCGCATGAAGGCATTCGCCGACAAGCAAGAAACCCCGTTCGTGATGATCGACAAACAGACCATCGCCGATTCCTACGATCAACTGGTCAGCTGCTTCCCCTTCGCCAAGATCTACTACGCGGTGAAGGCCAATCCGGCTACCGAGATCACCGAACTGCTGCGCGACAAGGGCTCCAACTTCGACATCGCCTCCATCTATGAGCTGGACAAGGTGATGAAGACCGGCGTTGGCCCGGAGCGCATCAGCTACGGCAATACCATCAAGAAAGCTCGCGACATCCGCTACTTCTACGAGAAGGGCGTGCGCCTGTTCGCTACCGACTCCGAAGCCGACCTGCGCAACATCGCCAAGGCCGCGCCTGGCTCCAAGGTCTACGTACGTATCCTCACCGAAGGCTCCACCTCGGCTGACTGGCCGCTGTCGCGCAAGTTCGGCTGCAACCCGGACATGGCCCTGGACCTGCTGATCCTCGCCAAGCAACTGGGCCTGGTGCCCTACGGCGTTTCTTTCCATGTGGGCAGCCAGCAGCGTGATATCGACGTGTGGGACGCCGCCATCGCCAAGGTCAAGGTGATCTTCGAGCGCCTCAAGGAAGAGGACGGCATCACCCTGCAGATGATCAATATGGGCGGTGGCTTCCCGGCCAACTACATCCAGCGCACCAACAGCCTGGAAACCTACGCCGAGGAAATCATCCGCTTCCTCAAGGAAGACTTCGGCGACGAGCTGCCGGAAATCATCCTCGAGCCGGGCCGCTCCCTGATCGCCAACGCCGGCATCCTGGTCAGCGAAGTGGTGCTGGTGGCGCGCAAGTCCCGCACTGCCGTCGAGCGCTGGGTCTACACCGACGTGGGCAAGTTCTCCGGCCTGATCGAAACCATGGACGAGTCCATCAAGTTCCCGATCTGGGTGGAGAAGAAGGGCGAGATGGAAGAAGTGGTGATCGCCGGCCCGACCTGCGACAGCGCCGACATCATGTACGAGCACTACAAGTACGGCCTGCCGCTGAACCTGGCCGCCGAAGACCGCCTCTACTGGCTTTCCACCGGCGCTTACACCACCAGCTACAGCGCGGTGGAATTCAACGGCTTCCCGCCGCTGAAGTCCTACTACCTGTAAGCCGCCGCGCTACGTAAGAGGCCCGCCTTCTGGCGGGCCTTTTCGTTGCGCGCGACAACCCCTGAGGCTGTGTGGGCAGCACATTCCGTGTAGGGATTATCCGCCGGCGGCAAGGGCATTTCCGAATCTGTGCGGGCCAGTTGTTATCGATAATCATTACTAAATAGAGTCGCTCCCCAATCAACAGGGAGACCTCTCATGGATCATCGGAACACACCCCCCAGGCTGTCCCCGCTCAACCGGCTGGCGAGCGCCATCGGCATCGCCCTGGCCACGTCCTCCTCCTTTGCCGCCGCATCGTCGGCGGGGCCGGCGCTGCAGCTCGACGACGTAACGGTGAATGGCCAGCGCGACAAATCCTACAAGGTCGAACGCTCGGCCTCGGCCAAGTACGCCGTACCGCTGCTGGATACACCGCAGACCATCACCGTGGTGCCCCAGGAAGTGATCCAGGACCAGAAGGCACTGAGCCTGCGCGAAGTGCTGTCCAACGTCTCCGGCATTACGTTCAACGCCGGTGAGGGCGGCGGTGGGTCGGGCGACAGCATCAACATCCGCGGCTTCTCGGCCAACGCCAACATGCAGATCGACGGTCTGCGCGACAGTGCGCAGAACAACCGCACCGATACCTTCAACATCGAGCAGGTGGAGGTCATCAAGGGCCCCAACTCGGTGTTCGGTGGCATGGGCACCACCGGCGGCGCCATCAACCAGATCACCAAGCAACCGCTGGGCGAAACCTTCACCCGCCTCGGCGCCGGCCTGGGTACCGACAGCTACCACCGCCTGACCCTGGACACCAACCAGCCCCTGGAGAGCGTCGGCACCGGCAGTGCCTTCCGCCTCAACCTGATGGCCCACGAGAACGATGTGCCTGACCGCAAGCAGATCGAGCGCCAGCGTTGGGGTATCGCGCCGTCGCTGGCGCTGGGATTCAGTGAAGACACGCGCCTGACGCTGAGCTACTTCCACCAGGTCGACGACAACGAGCCGGACTACGGTGTGCCCGCCTTCAACGGCAAGCGCGTGGCCGGGGTCAGCCGCGACGCCTTCTTCGGCTGGCGCAACCTGGATAAGGAGGACATCAGCCAGAACGCGCTCACCCTCAAACTGGAGCATCAGTTCAACGACGACCTGTCGCTGCAGAATCTGCTGCGCTACAGCCAGGTCCACCGTGACACGGTGATCTCCGCCTCCCACATCAACATCGACAAGCTGCCTCCGGGGCGCTACATCCCAGCGGGTCCGCAGGCCTATGGCCGCGATGCCACCAGCAAGATGTGGATCAACCAGACCAGCCTGACGGCCGACTTCGACACCTTCGGACTCGGGCATACCCTGGTCGGCGGCCTGGAACTATCCCGCGAGACGTATTCCCGTGACGTGTATTCCTACGGCCTGAAGTTCCCCAGTGACGGTTACGAACTGGCCAGTCCGCCGGGTTACTGGAGCGGGCCGACCGACAAGGGGACTTCGAGCACGGTCGACACCCGCCTGATCGACCGCGCGCTCTACCTGTTCGATACCATCGCCCTGCATGAGATGTGGGACCTGAGCCTGGGGATGCGCTACGACTGGGTCGATGGCGACGCCGAGAACCGCAGCCTGGCCAAGGGCGCGTGGACCACCAAGGGCTACAGCTCAAGTGACGAGCGCTTGAGCAGCCGCGCCGGCCTGGTGTTCAAGCCCACCGACTACGGCCGCATCTATGTCGCCTGGGGCAACTCCTTCAACCCCTCGGCGGAAAACCTCGCCACCTCCGGCGCCGGCCTGAGCGAAGCGACCCAGAAGCTCGGTCCGGAAAAGAACGAGACCTGGGAACTGGGCACCAAGTGGGAAGTGCTGGACCGTCGCCTGGGGCTGGATGCCGCGATCTTCCAGGTGGACAAGAAGAACGCGCGGGTGAGCATGGCCGACGGTTCCACGGCGCTGGCCGGGGATCGCCGGGTACAGGGAGTCGAACTCGCAGCGACCGGTGCGCTCACCGAGCAGTGGAAGCTGTTCGCCAACTTCACCTTCCTCGACAGCGAAACCCGCAAGGACGCCAACACCCCTAAGGGCCTCGCCACTGTAGGGCAGGCGCTGGCCAACACGCCGCCGCGCTCCTTCAACCTGTGGACGACCTACGACCTGCCGGGTGATTTCCGGGTCGGCTACGGCGCGCGCTATGTCAGCGAGCGCAACCTCACGTCGTCGAACGACGGCATCAAGCTGGATGCCTACTGGCTGCACAACGCCATGCTCGGCTACAAGGCCAGTGAAAACCTGGACCTGCAGCTGAACCTCAACAACCTGTTCGACAAGGACTACGTGGAGCGGGTGCGCACCGTCCTGGGCACGGCTGGCCGTTCCTCCGCCTTCGAATACGGCGACGCGCGTTCGGCGGTGCTCTCGGCGACCCTGTCCTTCTGAACCACGCGATTGGAACGCCCCGGCCGCATTCGTGGCCGGGGCGTTTTCATGGGCAGCGCAAGGAGCTTTTACCGACGCGGATCAATCCTTGTCGATGGCGGCGCTGTCATAGTGCGGCGGCCCAATTTAGAATCATTCGCTTCTGATAGAGGTTCGCCAGAACCCATGGAGACCACCGACGATGATGCTGACCATCCCCGATGTGCTGACGCCCGAGCAGGTGCGCAAATGCCGTGAGGCGCTGGAGCGCGCCAGTTGGCAGGATGGCCGGGGGACGGCCGGGCATATCGCAGTCGGCGCCAAGGCCAACGAACAGCTGGCGCTGGACGATCCGCTCGCCGCGGAGATCGGTGACTTCATCCTCGAACGCCTGGTCGGCAATCCGCAGTTCATGGCCGCCGCGCTGCCGCTGAAGGTGCTGCCGCCGCGCTTCAATCGCTACACGGGCGGCGGCACCTACGACAACCACATCGACAATTCGATCTTCAGCGTGCCGGGCACCCCCCACCGGGTGCGCGCCGACCTCTCTGCGACGCTGTTCTTCTGCGAGCCGGAGGATTACGAAGGCGGTGAGCTGGTGATCGAGGACCGCTACGGCAATCAACGCGTCAAGCTGCCGGCCGGGCACCTGGTGCTGTACCCGAGCGGCAGCCTGCACCGGGTCGAGCCGGTCACCCGTGGGGCGCGGCTGGCGTCCTTCTTCTGGATCCAGAGCCTGGTCCGCGAGGACGGCCAGCGGGCCATGCTGCTGGAGCTGGACGAGAGCATCCAGGCGCTGACCCGCCAACTGCCGGGCAGCCCGGAACTGGTGCGCCTGACCGGCCTCTACCACAACCTCCTGCGGCATTGGTCGCACACCTGAGCCGAGTCGCCATGTCGTCACTTCCCAAGCTCCAGCAGATACCCGCCGAAATCGCCGCCGTCGCCGACTACCAGGCCTTCGCCCGCGAACGCATGACCCCCGAGGCCTGGGCCTACCTGGCTGGGGGCGCCGCGGATGAGCAGACCCTGGCGGACAACCTGGCCGCCTTCCAGCGTGTGCGCCTGCTCAATCGGGTCATGGAGGACCTTGGTGGCGGCCATACGCGCCTGCGGCTCTGCGGGCTGGAGCTGGACTACCCGATCCTCCTGGCCCCGGTGGCCTTCCAGAAGCTGGCGCACCCGGACGGCGAGCTGGCCAGCGTGCTGGGCGCCTCGGCCATGGGCGCCGCCATGGTGGTCAGCACCCAGGCCAGCGTCAGCCTGGAGGCCATCGCCCAGGCGGCGCAGACGCCGCTCTGGTTCCAGCTCTACATCCAGCCGGACCGCGAGTTCACCCGGGAACTGGTGCGCCGCGCCGAAGCGGCGGGCTATCGCGCGCTGGTGGTGACGGTGGATGCGCCCGTGAATGGTCTGCGCAATCGCGAGCAGCGCGCCGCCTTCGCCTTCCCCGAGGGCGTGGAGGCGGTGAACCTGAAGGGGATGCGCAGCCTGCCGCCCAGCGTCGCCCGGCCGGGAGCCAGCCCGCTGTTCGGCAGTCCCTTGTTGGAGCATGCGCCCACCTGGAAGGACCTCGAATGGTTGCAGTCCCTTACCCGCCTGCCGGTGCTGGTCAAGGGCGTGATGAACCCGCGCGACGCCGTGCGGGCGGTCGAGGCAGGCGTGGCCGGGATAGTGGTCTCCAACCACGGTGGGCGCACCCTGGATGGCCTGCCGGCGACCCTCGACGTGCTGCCGGCCGTGGCGCGTGCGGTGGAGGGCAAAGTACCGCTGTTGCTGGATGGTGGCATCCGTCGAGGGACGGATGTGTTCAAGGCTCTTGCCCTGGGGGCCGACGCGGTGATGATCGGCCGCCCTTACGTCCACGGCCTGGCCACGGCCGGCGCTTCGGGCGTGGCCCATGTCCTGCACCTGCTGCGCACCGAACTGGAAGTGGCCATGGCCCTGACCGGCTGCGCCAGCCTCGCTGACATAGACGCCTCCCTGATCTGGCGCGAGGGTCACCTCGACGCGAGGTGAAACGGGTGCCTCCCGAGGCTGTGTACGAATTTTCGTAAATGACTGGAGGGGTGCGCCGCGTGTTTGGAGGGCGGGGACGCCTGATGTTTAACATGATTGCTTAAGAAGGTGACTTTTGGCTGCACGTTTGTCGATTTTTTCTGATTTTTGCGTATGAAGATTTCATCATGGAAATGTAAAGATTATGTAAATTCCATCTCTTTATATTTACTGATAAACATTCGCAAATAGAATCGCGCCCCATCTTCACTGGGGAGTGATTCTTATGAGCAAAAAGAACAACCTGCCACAACGCGCCCTCCTGGCTTCTGCCATCGGTCTGGCCGTGGCGTCGACCACCGGACTGGCCCTGGCCGCGGAGCAGGGCAAACTGGAACTCGGCAACGTGAACGTGGACGGTAAAGCCGAGAAGTCCTACAAGGTCGAGCAGTCCGCTTCCACCAAGTACACCGCGCCGCTGCTGGACACTCCGCAGACCATCACCGTCGTCCCCCGGGAAGTCATCCAGGAACAACAGGCCCTGAGCCTGCGCCAGGTGCTGTCCAACGTCTCCGGCATCACCTTCAACGCCGGTGAGGGCGGCGGTGGCTCCGGCGACAGCATCAACATTCGCGGTTTCTCCGCGAACAACAACATCCAGATCGACGGCCTGCGCGACAGCGCCCAGACCAGCCGTACCGATACCTTCAACATCGAGCAGGTCGAGGTCATCAAGGGCCCGAACTCGGTGTTCGGCGGCGCCGGCACCACCGGCGGCAGCATCAACATCATCAGCAAGCAGCCGATGGATCGCGCCTTCACCCGCCTGGGCGGCGGCCTCGGCACCGACAACTACCACCGCCTGACCCTGGACGCCAACCAGCCGCTGGAAGGCGTGGGCAGCAACAGCGCCTTCCGCGTGAACCTGATGGCCCACGAGAACGACGTGCCCGGCCGCGACGAGATCGACCGCGAGCGCTGGGGCGTTGCGCCCTCCCTGCGCCTGGGTTTCAACGACGCCACCCGCCTGACCCTCAGCGCCTTCCACCAGACCGACGACAACCTGCCGGACTATGGTGTGCCCGCCCGCGACGGCAAGAAGATCGCCGGCGTCAGCCGCGAGGATTACTTCGGCTGGGACAACCTGGACAAGGACGAGATCGAGCAGAACGCCTTCACCGCGAACTTCGAGCACGATTTCAGCGACAGCCTGCGTCTGCAGAACCTGACCCGCTACAGCCGCATCGACCGCAACACCATCGTTTCGGCGTCCCACGTGAATACCGACGGCGTCCCGCCGGGACGCTACCTCCCGGCCGGTCCGCAGGCGTACGGTCGTGACACCACCACCGAGATGTGGATCAACCAGACCAACCTGCGCGCCAGCTTCGACACTTTCGGCCTCGGCCACGAACTGGTGACCGGCGCCGAGATCTCCCGCGAGGACTTCGATCTCAAGAACTACGACCACTTCCTGGGGACGGCATCTGCGCCTTATCCAGGGAATGGCTTCGACCTGTCCAACCCGCCCGGACACTGGGATGGCCCGGTGGGCAAGAACATCCGCGGCTACACCGAGAACCAGCTGGACGACAAGGCGCTGTACGTCTTCGATACCGTCGCCCTGCACGAGCAGTGGGACTTCAACGTCGGCCTGCGCTACGACTGGTTCAAGGGCCACAGCGACACCTTCAACGCAACCCACCAGCAGACCGGCGACTTCACCTCCAAGGACGAAAAGCTCAGCAGCCGCGCCGGCCTGGTCTACAAGCCGGTGGAGAACGGCCGCTTCTACGTGGCCTGGGGCAACTCCTTCAACCCCACCGCCGAAGGCATTGCCTCCAACGGTGGCGGCCTGAACGCGAACACCGAGAACCTGGACCCGGAAAAGAACGAAACCTGGGAGTTGGGCACCAAGTGGGAACTCCTGGATGGTCGCCTGGCACTGGATGGCGCGCTGTTCCGCGTGGAGAAGACCAACGCGCGTGAAACCATGGCCGACGGTTCCACCCAACTAGCCGGCAAGCAGCGCGTGGAGGGCGTGGAACTGGGCCTGACCGGCCACATCACCGAGCAGTGGGACGTGTTCGCCAACTACACCTTCCAGTCCAGCGAAACCCTCAAGGCGGCCGACACCGCTGCCGGTATCGCCCGTGAAGGTCAGGCGCTGGGCAACACCCCGCCGCGTTCCTTCAACCTGTGGACCACCTACGAGCTGCCGGAAGGCTGGACCCTGGGTTACGGTGCGCGCTATGTCAGCGAACGCAACGTCACCTCCAGCACCACCGCCAAGCTGGACGCCTACTGGCTGCACAACGCCATGGTCGGCTACAAGGTCAGCGAGGACCTGGACCTGCAGCTGAACGTGAACAACCTGTTCGACAAGGACTACGTGGAGCGCGTACGCCAGCAGAACGGCACCAGCGCACGTTCCTCGGCCATCGAATACGGCGATGCCCGTTCGGCGATCCTGACCGCCACCTACTCGTTCTGATGGACGAGCCGCGGGCCCTGCCTGGTGCAGGGCCCGCGCGGCGGTAAATAAAAGGTAAACGCGTCGATTTCTGGTTTAACGCATCCCGTTCTCAAATAAAATCGCCTCCCGGTCAGGCATGGTGCCGACCGCGAACCTGCGATCCGGCGCGTTGCCAGACGCGTACCCGAGGGATATCACGTGTTGAAGAAGACCCTGTTCCAGCTGCACTGGCTGTTCGGTATCAGTGCCGGGCTGGTACTGGCCCTGATGGGCGTCACCGGGGCCGCCTACAGCTTCCAGGAGGAAATCCTCCGCCTGCTCAATCCTGAGACCCTGACCGTCCAGGTGCGCGAAAGCGGCGTGCTGCCGCCGGCCGAGCTGGTGAGCAGGATCGAGGCCGCCGAGGACAAGAAAGTGTCCGGCCTCTGGGTGGCGACCAACAGCGACCTGGCCGCCCGCGTCTTCTTCGCGCCGCCGCCCGGCGAGCGCCGTGGTCCGATGCGCTACTTCGACCCCTACACCGGCGAACTGCTGGGCGAGCCCGTCGGCCAGCCGTTCTTCGGCCTGATGCTGCAATTGCACCGTTACCTCGCCCTGGGCGAGTTCGGCAAGCAGATCACCGCCGCCTGTACCCTGATCCTCATCTTCTTCTGTCTTTCCGGCCTGTACCTGCGCTGGCCGCGGCAGGCCGCCAACTGGCGCGCCTGGCTGACCCTCGACTGGTCGCGCAAGGGCCGTAGCTTCAACTGGGACCTGCACGCCGTGGCCGGCACCTGGTGCCTGCTGTTTTATCTCCTGGCGGCACTGACCGGTTTGTTCTGGTCCTACGACTGGTACCGCGAAGGCCTCAATCGCCTGCTCGCCGACGCCCCCGCCGGGCAGCAGGGCAAGCCTGGCGAGCGCCGTGGCGAAGGGCGCGGCCAAGCGCCGTCCGGCCCGCCGCTGGTGGTGGATTATGACGCCGTGTGGAAGAGCATTCGCGAAACCGCCGGCCCCACCATGAGCACTTACAACCTGCGCCTGCCGCCGGTGGGCGGCCAGCCGGCCACTGTCTTCTACCTGCTGGAAGACGCCGCGCACCCGCGCGCGCTGAACCAGATCCGCCTCGACCCGGCCAGCGGCAAGGTGCTGCGCAGCGACCGCTACACCGACAAGAGTTTCAAGGCGCAAGTGCTCACCAGCATCTACGCGCTGCACGTGGGCGAGTATTTCGGCCTGACGGGACGCATCTTGGTGACGCTCGCCAGCCTGACCATGCCGTTGTTCTTCGTCACGGGCTGGCTGCTTTACCTCGACCGTCGGCGCAAGAAGCGCGCAGCCCGTGCGGCTCGTGGCAACCTCGCCGCGAGCGGTGGTGATGACTCCTGGCTGATCGGCTTCGCCAGCCAGAGCGGTTTCGCCGAACAACTGGCCTGGCAGAGTGCCGGCCAGCTCCAGGCCGCCGGCCTGCCGGTACGGGTCGAACCCCTGGCGAGCCTGGATGGTGCGGCCCTGGCCCAATCCCGCAATGCCCTTTTCGTGGTCAGCACCTTCGGCGACGGCGAGGCCCCGGACGACGCCCGTGGCTTCGAGCGCAAGGTACTTGGCCAGGCCTCCCAGCTTGCCGGCCTGCGCTTCGCCGTGCTGGCCCTGGGGGATCGACAGTACGAGCAATTCTGCGGTTTCGGCCGCCGCCTGCAGGCCTGGCTGAAAGGGCAGGGCGCCAGCCAGTTGTTCGACCCGGTGGAGGTGGACAACGGCGACAGCGGTGCCCTGCAGCAGTGGCAGCAGCAACTCGCCCAAGTGTCCGGCAGCGCCCAGCTGACGCCCTGGAGCGGCCCGGCCTTTGAGCACTGGACTCTGGAACGGCGCGAACACCTGAATCCGGGCAGCCAGGGCGAGTCCACCTGGTTGCTGCGTCTGCGTCCGCCGGCCGGTAGCCGGATGGAATGGCAGGCCGGCGACCTGGTGGAAATCCTTCCGCGCCAGGCCGATTCGCGCATCCAGGCCTGGCTCGACCAGCACAAGCTGGACGGTGACGCTCCGGTCGAGCTGGACGGCATGCGCCAGCCGCTGCGCCAGGCCTTGGCCGGGCGCCTGCTGCCGAATTCCTTCGAACACCTGGTGGGCCTGCATCCGCAAGCCCTGGTCCAGGCCCTGATCGGCCTGTCGGTGCGCCAGTACTCCATCGCCTCGCTCGCCAGCGACGGGGCACTGGAGCTGATCGTGCGCCAGGAGCAGCATGCCGACGGCAGCCTGGGCATCGCCTCCGGCTGGCTGACCCACTTCCTGCCGGAAGGGGCTGCCGTGCCGCTGCGCCTGCGCCGCAACAGCCGCTTCCACCTGGTCGAGGATGACCGTCCGCTGATCTTCATCGGCAACGGCACCGGCCTCGCTGGCCTGCGCAGCCTGCTCAAGGCGGCCATCGCCGACGGCCGCACACGCAACTGGTTGCTGTTCGGCGAGCGCAACCGGGCCCATGACTTCTATTGCCGCGACGAATTGCAGGGCTGGCTGGACCAGGGCGAGCTGCAACGCCTGGACCTCGCCTTCTCCCGCGACCAGGCCGCGAAGGTCTACGTACAGGACCGCCTGCGTGAGGCGGCCGATGAGCTGCGCAGCTGGTTGGCCGAGGGCGCGGTGCTCTACATCTGCGGCAGCCTGCAGGGCATGGCCGAAGGCGTCGACACCACGCTGCGCGACATCCTGGGTGACGCGGGGCTGCAGCAACTGCATGACGAAGGCCGTTACCGCCGCGATGTTTACTGACGGCGTGACGCGCCGAACCGAGTGATCCCTGCTCCTGGGGACTGTTCGCCCCGCCTTGTGCGGGGCGATTTTTTGCCTGCTCTCCGCGTCATCTGGCCGAGGGGGGAGGGCGAGGCCTAACAACGTGCGCATCGCCGGGCTTCGCAGGCTCGGCGCCAGCCTACGCGCAGCCTATATACCCAGGTTGAAACGAATTGGCCCCTACAAGAGGCCGGCTTTTGGCCATAATTCGGCGTATGAACAGACGAATCCTGCTGAATTGCGACATGGGGGAAAGCTTCGGCGCCTGGCGCATGGGTGACGACGAGCACGCCATGCCGCTGGTGGACCAGGCGAACCTCGCCTGCGGCTTCCATGCCGCCGATCCCCTGACCATGCAGCGCACGGTCGAACTGGCGCTGCGCCATGGGGTGCGCATCGGCGCCCATCCCGCCTACCCGGACCTCGCCGGTTTCGGCCGCCGCCACCTGGCCTGCTCGCCGGAGGAAGTGCGCGCCCAGGTGCTGTACCAGATCGGCGCGCTGGAAGCCTTCTGCCGCGCGGTCGGCACCCAGGTGGCCTATGTGAAGCCCCACGGTGCCCTGTACAACGACCTTGTGCGCGACGATGCGCTGCTCGAGGCGGTGCTCGACGCCTGCGCCAGCTACCGCAAGGGCCTGCCGCTGATGGTCCTGGCTCTGGCCGACAACGGTCGTGAGCTACGGCTGGCCGACGCCGCCGACATACCGCTGATGTTCGAGGCCTTCGCCGACCGCGCCTACCTCTCCGACGGCCAGTTGGCGCCCCGGCGCATGGCCGGCGCCGTGCACCACGACCCCGAACGCATTCTCGACCAGGCCCTGGCCATCGCCGCCGGCGAGCCCTTCCCGGACATCGACGGCAAGCCGTTGCGCCTGACCGCCGACAGCCTCTGCGTGCATGGCGACAATCCCGAGTCCCTGGCCGTGTTGCGCCGCCTGCGAGGCAAGCTGGACGCCCTATGATCCGTCTCGAACCCGCCGGCGCCGAGGCCCTGCTGCTGGTGCTGGCCGACGAACCGGACGCCGGGCTGCCCCAGCGCATTGCCGCGCTCAGCGCCACGCTGCGCCAGCAGGTCGGTCCCCTGCTGGTCGACCTGGTGCCCGGCTGGACCACCCTGTTGCTGCACTACGACCTGACCCGTACCGACCACCAGGCGCTGTCCCGGCTCGTCGAACCCCTACTGGAGGCCTGGCTGGCCGCACCGACGCGGGTGGAGGCCGGCCGGTTGCACGAGATTCCCATCTGGTATTGCGGCGAGGATCTGGCCTGGGTGGCCGAAACCTGCGGGATGCGTGTGGACGAACTGGTGGATATCCACAGCAGCGCCGAATACCGGGTCGGCGCCGTCGGTTTTTCGCCCGGTTTCGCCTACCTCGGCGGCCTCGATCCACGCCTTGCGCTGCCGCGCCGCAGCCGGCCGCGCGTTCGGGTGCCGGCCGGCAGCCTGGCCATCGCCGAGCAGCAGACGGCGATTTATCCACAGGCCTCGCCAGGAGGCTGGCACCTGCTCGGACGCTGTCCCTGGCGCCTGTTCGATGCGCGCCGTGAGCCGCCCTGTCCGCTGGCCCTGGGCGACCGTGTGCGCTTCCTGGCCATCGACGAAGACCGCTACCGCAGTGAAGGCGGCGAGGCATGAGCGGCCTGCGCGTTATCAAGCCGGGGCCGTTGAGCCTGTTGCAGGACGCGGGCCGTTACGGCTGGCAGCACCTTGGCGTTTCTCCGGCCGGGCCCATGGACGCGCTGGCGGCGGCCTGGGCCAACCGGCTGCTGGGCAATGCCCGTGGCGCGGCGGTGCTGGAAATTGCCCTGGGCGGCGTGGAGCTGGAGGCGGAGGCGGACCTCTGGGTCGCCCTGACCGGCGCCGACATGCCGCTGAGCCTGGGTGGCGAGCCACGCTGGAACTGGTCGCGCTGGCGGGTCGAGGCCGGGCAGCGTCTGCAGATCGGCTTCGCCCGCAGCGGCCAGCGCGCCTACCTGGCGCTGGCCGAGGGCATCCGCGCCGAGCCGGTGCTGGGCAGCGTGGCCTGCCAGTTGCGCGAGGGCCTGGGTGGACTGGATGCCGAAGGCGCGCGGCTGGCCGAAGGCGATCTGCTGGTCGGCGGCCAACGGGAATTCCCCCGTGGCGCCAGCGTGCCCTGGCCCTGGCAGCCGGATTACAAGGTCGCGCAATCGCTACGGGTGATGATCGGGGGCGATGCCGCCAGCTTCGAGGAAGAGCAGGCGCGGGCCTTCTTCGAGCGCCCCTGGCTGCTCAGCCCGCAATCCGATCGCATGGGCGCGCGCCTGGAGGGTGAACCCCTGGTCGCTCCGCAGCGACAGTGGTCCCAGGGCGTGGTCAGCGGGGCCATCCAGGTGCCGCCGGACGGCCAGCCGATCATCCTCATGGCCGACCGCCAGACCATGGGCGGTTACCCCGTCCTCGGCTGGGTCCATCCGCTGGACCTCGGCCGCCTGGCGCAGTGCCCGGCGAACCAGGTGCTGCGCTTCATCGCCATGAGCCTGGAGGATGCCCAGGACGAACTGCGGGCGTTCTATCGCTTCTTCGGACGTTGACCCGGTTCTTGTAGGAGCGAATTCATTCGCGAAGGGCTGCGCAGCAGCCCGCTTTTGGCATTGAAGGGCAGCCCTTCGGGCTGCTTCGCGAATGAATTCGTTCCTACAACAAGAACGCTCCGTTCGCTATTTCGGCAGGTGGTTCAACGGCAGCGGCGAAGGCGCCTTCACCGTCTGGATGGCGAAGTTGCTGCGGATGTCGCTGACGCCGGGCAACCTGAGCAGGGTGCCGGTCAGGAGGTGTTCGTAGGCGCGCAGGTCCGGCACCACCACTTGCAGCAGGAAGTCCGACTCGCCCGAGACCAGGTGCACAGAGATCACCTCCGGCAGGCTGACCACCGCCGCGCGGAAAGCCTCGGCCTGCTCCTGGCCGTGGCGCTCCACCTTGATGCCGACGAACACGGTCAGCCCGAGGCCCACTTCGTCACGGTCCAGGTTGGCGTGGTAGCCGCGAATCACCCCGGCCTCCTCCAACAGGCGCACGCGGCGCAGGCAGGGCGAGGCGGACAGGCCGATCTCCTCGGCCAGTTGCACGTTGGTCAGGCGACCGTCGCGCTGCAGGGCGGCAAGTATCCGGTGGTCCAGGGCGTCGAGTTTGGGTTTTGGCATATATGTTCGTGACTTGCGTTAACGATTGGCAGGAAATGCCAGTAATGATGATCCGAGTGGTCAAATACGCAAGCACCTGCCCCAGGCTTCGGTCCTAGAATCTGGTCTCTGATGGTTGATCCGGGGTACAGACAATGACCGCTTTCCTGATGGCCCTGGCGGTGGTCTACCTGCTGCCCGGGCCGGACATGATCCTTTTGCTGCAGACCGGTGCCCGTCAGGGGCGCACCATGGCCCTGGCCACCGCGCTGGGGCTGGCCCTGGCGCGGGGCTGCCATGTGGTCCTGGCGGGCCTGGGGTTGGCCGTGCTGTTCCGGAGCGCCCCCTGGACTTTCGACCTGGTGCGCCTGGCGGGCGCGGCCTATCTGTTCTGGATCGGCCTGAGACTGCTGCAGGCGGAGGCCTCGGTGCTGGCGGTGGAGGGCGAGCGGCAGCATTCGCGAGCCTATTGGCAGGCCCTGCGCCGGGGACTTTTCACCAACCTGCTGAATCCCAAGGCGCTGCTGTTCTGCTCGGTGCTGCTGCCGCAGTTCGTCAGCCCCGAGGCGGGCCCGTTGGTGCTGCAGTTCGCCCTTTTGGGCGTGGTGCTGGTGGCAGTGGGCCTGGCATTCGATACCGGCTATGCGCTGGCCGGGGAGGGGCTGGCACGGTGGCTGGGCCAGCGACCGCTGGTGCAGCGGGTGCAGCAGTGGCTGTTCGGCACAGTATTGGTGGGATTCGGCGTACGGCTGGCGCTGTTGCGGGATATCTGAAGGCGGCGCCATTTCGCAAGAGGTGTGGGAGCGAATTCATTCGCGAAAGGGCGCAAAGCGCCCCCGCTGCTACCAGGGCAGGCTCTGCCCGTCATCGCGAATGAATTCGCTCCCACAAGGGGCGTGCCTGCAGCCAGGGCAGCCGATTTCAGGCGTTGATCGTCTCCACGTTGTGGCACGCCACCTGGCGGGCGTCGATCAGGCGCAGCTCCGGTACATCCACCTGGCAGCGCTCGGTGGCGTAGGGGCAGCGTTTGTGGAAGGCGCAGCCGGACGGCGGGTCGAGGGGGTTGGGCAGTTCGCCGGCGATCTTGATCTTCGGCTTGCCCGGGTCCGGGTGGATGGCCGGCGTGGCCGAGAGCAGGGCCTTGGTGTAGGGGTGCAGCGGACGTTCGTAGATCCGTTCGCTGGGGCCCATTTCCACCGGGCGGCCGAGGTACATCACCAGCACGTCGCTGGCGACGTGGCGCACCACCGCAAGGTTGTGGGAGATGAACACGTAGCCGGTGTTGTAGCGCTCCTGCAGGTCCATGAAGAGGTTGAGCACCTGCGCCTGGATGGACACGTCCAGCGCCGAGGTGGGCTCGTCCGCCACCAGCACCTTGGGGTTGAGCATCATGGCGCGGGCCAGGGCGATGCGCTGGCGCTGGCCGCCGGAGAACATGTGCGGGTAGCGCTGGTAGTGCTCGGGGCGCAGGCCCACCTGCTGCATCATCGCCTGCACCTGTTCGCGGCGTTCCGCGCGGGACAGGCCGGTGTTGATCAACAGCGGTTCGGCCAACTGGTCGCCCACCTTTTTCCGCGGGTTGAGCGAGGCGTAGGGGTTCTGGAAGACCATCTGCACATCGCGGCGCAGTTGCTTGCGGTCCTCCTTGCTGGCGCCGGCCACTTCGCGGCCAGCGATCTGCAGGGAGCCGGAGGAGGGTTCCTCGATCAGCGTCAGGGCGCGGGCCAGGGTGGACTTGCCGCAGCCGGATTCGCCGACCACGGCCAGGGTCTTGCCGGCGTCCAGCTCGAAGGACACGCCATTCAGCGCGCGCACCGTGGCATGGGGCTTGAACAGGCCACGGGAAATTTCGTAGTGGCGATGCAGGTCTCGGGCGGTCAATACGGCACTCATCGCGCCACCTCGATCAGGTTAAGGGGGTAGAAGCAGCGCACGGCGCCGTGGGCGTGCGGGTCCAGCGTCGGGCGCTGGGCCACGCAGTTGGCCTGGCCGTAGGGGCAGCGAGGTGACAGCAGGCAGCCGTGGGGCCGGTCGTAGCGGCCGGGGACGATGCCGGGCAGGGTGGACAGGCGATGGGCGCCCAGGCTGTGCTCGGGAATCGCCTTGAGCAGGGCTTCGGTATAGGGGTGGGTCGGTTCGTCGAACAGGTGTGGCACTTCGCCGATCTCCACCGCCTGGCCGGCGTACATCACGCAGACGCGGTTGGCGGTTTCGGCCACCACGGCCAGGTCGTGGGTGATCAGCACCAGGGCCATGCCCTGGTCGCGCTGCAGGTCCAGCAACAAGTCCATGATCTGCGCCTGGATGGTCACGTCCAGGGCGGTGGTGGGTTCGTCGGCAATCAGCAGCTTGGGCTCGGCGGCGATGGCCATGGCGATGGCCACGCGCTGGCTCATGCCCCCGGAGAGCTGGTGCGGGTAGGCGTCGAGGCGGCTGGCGGCGCCGGGAATCTCCACCCGTTCGAGGAGCTCCAGGGCGCGCTGGCGAGCAGCCTTGCCCTTGAGGCCGAGGTGCTGGCGCAGCACTTCCTCGATCTGGAAGCCCACGGTGTAGCTGGGGTTGAGGGCGGTCATCGGGTCCTGGAAGACCATCGCCAGGTCCTTGCCGACGATATGGCGACGCTGCTTGCCCTTGAGGGTGAGCATGTCGTGGCCGTCGAAGCGCAGGCTGTCGGCGCTGATGCGGCCGGGGGCGTCGATCAGGCCCATCAGCGCCATCATGGTCACCGATTTGCCGGAGCCGGATTCGCCGACGATGGCCAGCACCTCGCCCTTGTTCACCGAGATATCGAGGCCGTCCACCACCGGGACGGCGTTGGCGTCGCCGAAGCGCACGCTGAGGTTCTTGATTTCCAGCAGGCTCATGCGATGGCCTCCGGAGAGACGGCCGAGGTTGCCGGCTGGAGGTGATGGGTTTCGCTGCGCTCTACCCATCCGACGAAAATGATTCGACTCATGGTGGGCTCCTCAGACTGCATTCTTGAGTTTCGGGTCCAGCGCATCGCGCAGGCCGTCACCCATCAGGTTGATCGCCAGCACGCTGAGCAGGATGGTCAGGCCGGGCAGCGAGACTACCCACCAGGCGCGTTCGATGTAGTCCCGCGCGGAGGCGAGCATGGTGCCCCACTCGGGGGTCGGCGGCTGCACGCCGAGACCGAGGAAGCCCAGGGCGGCGGCGTCGAGGATGGCCGAGGAAAAGCTCAGGGTGGCCTGGACGATCAGCGGCGCCATGCAGTTCGGCAGTACGGTGACGAACATCAGGCGCAGCAGGCCGGCGCCGGCCAGGCGCGAGGCGGTGACGTAGTCGCGGTTCAGTTCGCCCATCACCGAGGCGCGGGTCAGGCGCACGTAGGACGGCAGGGAAACGATGGCGATGGCGATCACGGTGTTGATCAGGCCTGGGCCGAGGATGGCGACGATGGCCACCGCCAGCAGCAGCGAGGGCAGCGCCAGCATGATGTCCATCAGGCGCATGATCGACGGGCCCAGCAGGCGCGGGAAGAAGCCCGCCAGGAGGCCGAGGAGGATGCCGGGGATCAGCGACATCACCACCGAGGCCAGGCCGATCAGCAGCGACAGCCGCGCGCCGTGGATCAGGCGCGACAGCAGGTCGCGGCCGAGTTCGTCGGTGCCGAGCAGGAACTGCGCCTGGCCGCCTTCCAGCCAGACCGGCGGGGTCAGCAGGAAATCGCGGAACTGCTCGCTCGGGTCATGGGGCGCGACCCAGGGGGCGAACAGGGCGCAGAACACGATCAGGATCATGAAAGCAAGGCCGCCGACGGCGCCCTTGTTGTGGGCAAAGGCCTTCCAGAACTCCTTCAGGGGAGACGGATAGAGGATGCTCGGGTCGACCTGGGGTTGCATGGCATTCATGTTCAGGTCTCCTTAGCGCTGATGACGGATGCGTGGATTGACCAGGCCGTAGAGGATGTCCACGACGAAGTTCACCAGGATCACCAGGCAGGCGATCAGCAGGATGCCGTTCTGCACCACCGGGTAATCACGGGCGCCGATGGCTTCGATCAGCCATTTGCCGATGCCCGGCCAGGAGAAGATGGTTTCGGTCAGTACCGCGCCGGCGAGCAGGGTGCCCACCTGCAGGCCGAACACGGTGAGCACCGGGATCAGCGCGTTGCGCAGGCCGTGGACGAAGACCACGCGGGCCGGCGACAGGCCCTTGGCGCGGGCGGTGCGTACGTAGTCCTCGCGCAGCACTTCGAGCATCGCCGAGCGGGTCATGCGGGCGATCACCGCCAGCGGGATGGTGCCGAGCACGATGGCCGGCAGGATCAGGTGGCGCAGGGCATCGACGAAGGCGCCTTCCTCTTCGGACAGCAGGGTGTCGATGAGCATGAAGCCGGTGACCGGCTCGATGTCGTAGAGCAGGTCGATGCGCCCGGATACCGGTGTCCAGCCGAGCCACACCGAGAAGAACATGATGAGCAACAGGCCCCACCAGAAGATCGGCATGGAGTAGCCCGCCAGGGAGATGCCCATCACCCCGTGGTCGAACAGCGAGCCGCGTTTCAGGGCGGCGATCACGCCGGCCAGCACGCCGAGGGTGCCGGCGAAGATCAGCGCGGCGATGGCCAGTTCCAGGGTGGCGGGGAACAGGGTGAGGAATTCGTGCCAGACGCCTTCGCGGGTGCGCAGGGATTCGCCCAGGTCGCCCTGGGCCAGCTTGCCGACATAGTCCAGGTACTGCTCCGGCAGCGGTTTGTTGAGGCCCAGGCGTTCCATGGCCTGGGCGTGCATTTCCGGATCGACCCGGCGTTCACCCATCATCACCTCCACCGGGTCGCCGGGAATCAGGCGGATCAGGGCGAAGGTGAGCAGGGTGACGCCGAAGAAGGTGGGGATCAGAAGCCCCAGTCGGCGTGCGATGAAACTCAGCATTTGGGCGAATCACTCCTCATCTTTGTTATGCCGGCCAGGGGGCTGACCGTTCCCAGCAGTTTAGGCCGCGTGGGTAAAGGCGCCGCTCCGGGGAAGCCCGGTACGGCGCCTTGCGTTCGTTGTGGCAGGTGAGAAAGACCTCGTCCGGTCTGCGCCGGTTGGAGGAAAGGGCCGGTCGCCCGGCCCATGGCTCAGCGTTCGTTGGCGACGCCGTAGAAGCTGTTGCGGCCGAAGGGGCTGATCAGGAAGTCCTTCACGCTGGCGCGCATCGGCTGGTAGACCGTGGAGTGGGCGATCGGGGTGATCGGCACCTGCTGCTGCAGGACGTGCTGCGCCTGCTTGTACAGCGTGGTGCGCTGTTCCACGTCGGCGGTGGCCTTGGCGGCTTTCACCAGCTTGTCGTAGCCGGCGTCGCACCACTTGGAGAAGTTGTTGCCGTCCACCGAGTCGCAGCCGTAGAGGGTGCCCAGCCAGTTGTCCGGGTCGCCGTTGTCGCCGGTCCAGCCGATCAGCATGGCGTCGTGCTCGCCGGCATGGGCACGCTTGATGTACTCGCCCCACTCGTAGCTGACGATGCGCGCCTTGATGCCCACCTTGGCCCAGTCGGCCTGGAGCATTTCGGCCATCAGCTTGGCGTTGGGGTTGTACGGACGCTGCACCGGCATGGCCCAGAGGGTGATCTCGGTGCCTTCCTTCACGCCGGCGGCCTTGAGCAGCTCCTTGGCTTTTTCCGGATCGAAGGCGCGGTCCTTGATGGTTTCGTCGTAGGACCATTGGGTCGGCGGCATGCCGTTCACGGCCAGTTGGCCGGCGCCCTGGTAGACGGCGTCGATGATGGCCTGCTTGTTCACCGCCATGTCCAGCGCCTGGCGCACTTCGAGCTTGTCGAAGGGCGCGCGGGTGACGTTGTAGGCGATGTAGCCGAGGTTGAAGCCCGGCTCGCTGGGCACCTTGAGGTTCGGGTCTTTCTTCAGGGCCTCGATATCCGCCGGACGCGGGTTGAGGGTGACCTGGCATTCGCCGGCCTTGAGCTTCTGGGTACGCACCGAGGCGTCGGTGTTGATGGCGAAGATCAGGTTGTCGATCTTCACGTCTTCCGGCTTCCAGTAGTCCTTGTTGCCGGTGAAGCGGATCTGCGCGTCCTTCTGGTAGCGCTTGAGCACGAAGGGGCCGGTGCCGATGGGCTTCTGGTTGATGTCGGCGGCCTTGCCGTTCTTCAGCAACTGCTCGGCGTACTCGGCGGACTGGATGGCGGCGAAGTTCATCGACAGGTTCTGGATGAAGGCGGCGTCCACTTCGTTCAGGGTGAAGGCCACGGTCATCGCGTCGAGCTTCTCCACCTTGGCGATGTTCTTGTCCAGGCCCATGTCGGTGAAGTAGGGGAATTCGGTGGGGTACGCCTTACGGAACGGGTGATCCTTGTCGAGCATGCGCTGGAAGGTGAAGAGCACGTCGTCGGCGTTGAATTCGCGGGTGGGCTTGAAGTAATCGGTGCTGTGGAACTTCACGCCCTGGCGCAGGTGGAAGACATAACGCTTGCCGTCTTCGCTGATCTCCCAGTTGCTGGCCAGGGCCGGTTCGACCTGGGTGCTGCCACGCTGGAACTGGGCGAGACGGTTGAAGAGGGTTTCCGAGGTCGCGTCGAAATCGGTGCCGGTGGTGTATTGGCCCGGGTCGAAGCCGGCGGGGCTGCCTTCCGAGCAGAACACCAGGTAGCTGGCGGCGTGGGTGAAGCCGGAGCCGAGGATAAGGCCGGCGGCGATCATGGTCTTGAGGGTGGTTTTCTGACGCATGCGAACCTCGTTGTTGTTGTTCTGAGGGCGGCGTATCAGGTGGCTGGAGCCAGTGCTGCGCAGTGCACCTGACCCTGCGGCTTCGTGGGCCGCAGGCTGCCCGTCATTCGCGGGCCGGGAGCCGGATGCCGGCATTCCCCGGGCGGGCGATGGCGGCGGAGGGCGAGGGATGCCTGCACCACCGCGGCCGAGGCCGAACTTAAGTGATGCTGAAATTAAGGTCAACTTAAATTCAGTGATGCTTACTTCCCGGAACCTACGGGTCAGGGCGTGGGGTGGTCGTCGAACAGGCCCATGGTGGTCACGGTCAGGACCTCGGCCACTTCATTTCCGGTATTGGCGAGGAAATGCGCCTTGGCGGCGTCGAAATGCACCGAATCGCCGGGGCCCAGCGGGTACTTGTGGCCTTCGATGGTGTAGACAATCTGCCCGGACAGCACATAGGCGAACTCGGCGCCCTCGTGGGAGATGAGTTCCGATTGATAACCCACCGGCATGCTCATCTTCACCGCGTTGATCAGGTTGCCCGGGAAGTTGCTGGACAGCCGCTCGTAGGCCAGCGGCTGGCCGCCGATGGTGTAGCGCACACGCTGGCCCTGGTGGGAATCGGGCTGGGGTTGGGGCGGTTGGTCGAACAGGGCGTTGAGGGGGATGCCCAGGGACTTGGCGATGTTCGCCAGGGAGGAAATCGACACGCCGGTGAGGTTGCGTTCCGCCTGGGACAGGAAACTGGCCGTGAGGCCCGATTCGGCGGCTACCTGGTTCAGGGTCTTGTTGGCGGCGCGGCGGTAGCGGCGCAAGCGTTCCCCGATCTGCTCTACGGTCATTGGCCTGGCTCTTGTTCTGAAGGGCGCCAGTATAACGAGCGGCGCATTGTAGAAAAGGCTTGTCGCCTTATTGAAAATTAAGTGGCACTGAAAAATGCCGTTGACGCCATTTTAAGTGGAACTTAAATTCGACGAACAACAACATCACTCGGGAGAACACGATGACACTGGGCGTGGGGGGCAAGACCCCGGAGCAGGCACTGGCCGGCCTGGCGAACATGACGGCGGGCATGGCGCCCATCGGCCTGGACGAGTACCAGGCGCGCATCGCCAGGGCACAGGCGCTGATGCGCCAGCAGGGCATCGCTGCCCTCTACCTGAATGCCGGCAGCAACCTGCGCTACTTCACCGGCGTGAAGTGGACGCCCAGCGAACGCATGGTGGGCGCCGTGCTGCCCGCCAACGGTCCGTTGGCCTATATCGCCCCCGCCTTCGAAGAAGGCACCATCCGCGACTTCCGCGAGGTGGAAGGCGCCATCCACACCTGGCAGGAACACCAGAGCCCCTACCGCCTGCTGCTGGAGATGCTGGTGGGAATGGGGATCGCCGCCGATGCGCGGGTGGGGCTCTGTCCTTCCCTGGCCTTCTTCATGTTCGATGGCATTCGTCGCCTCGGCGCCGCCTTCGATTTCGTCGACGCCGCTTGCGTGATCGACCCCTGCCGCTTCCACAAGTCGGCCACCGAGCTGGCCCTCATGCAGCGGGCCAAGGACATGACCCTGGAAGTGCACAAGGCCGCCGCCAGCATCCTGCGCGAAGGCATCAGCACCACGGACGTCGCCGAGTTCATCCGCGAGGCGCACCGCAAGGTGGGCGCCCCCGGTTCGACCTTCTGCATCGTGCTGTTCGGCGAAGCCAGCGCCTTCCCCCATGGCGTGAAGCACGCCCAGGTGCTCAAGGACGGCGACATGGTGCTGATCGACACGGGTTGTCAGCTCCACGGCTACCAGTCGGATATCACCCGCAGCTACGTGTTCGGCACGCCCAGCGAACGCCAGCGCGCCTTCTGGAACCTGGAAAAAGCCGCGCAGCAGGCTGCCTTCGACGCCGCTCGCCTCGGCGCGCCCTGCGGCTCGGTGGACGCCGCCGCTCGCCGCTGCCTGGAAGACGGTGGCCTGGGGCCGGACTACCAACTGCCGGGGCTGCCACACCGCACCGGTCACGGCATCGGCCTGGATATCCACGAGGGCCCCTACTTGGTGCGCGGTGACGAGACGCCGTTGGCCGAGGGCATGTGCTTCTCCAACGAGCCGATGATCTGCGTGCCCGGGGAGTTCGGCATTCGCCTGGAGGACCACTTCTACATGACGGCCGAGGGGCCGCGCTGGTTCACCCAGCCGAGCCACTCCATCGACGATCCGTTCGGGTTGGAGGCCTGAGAGGCGGGACGCTGTCCCGCTTCGCGAATGAATTCGCTCCCACAGGGAGAGAGCCGGGGTGAGGGAGGTAAAGCCCCGCTCGGCCTCCGATGGGCAGACCTGCGGTCTGCTTGGCGAATGAATTCGCCCCCACAGTCGCCAAGCCAACCTATTGCGCCAGCTTCACCCGCGCGAAGTTGTTCGAACCCAGCGGATTGAGCTGGAAGCCTTCCACGCCCTTGCGGATCGCCGCGAACTGCTTGGGGTGGGCCAGGGGAATCCACGGCGCCTGCTCGTGGAAGATCGCCAGGGCGTGGCGGTAGAGCTCGGCGCGCCGCGCTGGATCGGTCACCGTGCGGGCCTGGCGGATCAGGTCGTCGAACTCGGCATTGCACCAGCCGGCCTGGTTCTCGCCTGATTTCGCCGCCGCGCAGGACAGGTTGGGCGTGAGGAAGTTGTCCGGATCACCGTTGTCGCCGGCCCAGCCCATGAACACCAAATCGTGCTGGCCCTGCTTGGCGCGCTTGATCAGCTCGCCCCATTCATAGACGCGGATCTCCGCCTTGATGCCGATGGCCGCCAGGTCGGCCTGGAGCATTTGCGCGCCGATGCCGGGGTTGGGGTTGGTCGGCCCGCCACCGGGACGGGTCCAGATGCTCAGCTTGAAACCATCCTGGTGCCCGGCCTCGGCCAACAATCGGCGAGCCCTTTCCGGGTCGTGAGGCCAAGGGGCGAGCGTGTCGTTGAAGCCCAGCAGCGTGGCCGGATAAGGCGCCACGGCGCGGCTGGCGTTGCCTTCGCCGAACTGCGCGCGCAGATAGGCGCGGGTGTCGAAGGCGAGGTTGATGGCCTGGCGCACCCGCACATCGTCCAGCGGCGGATGGCGGGTATTGAGGCCGACATAGGCCACCAGCAGGGAATCCAGTTCGAGTATCTGCAGTGCCGGCTCCTGGCGCAGCGCGGCGATATCGGTGGGGCGCGGGTACAGCGCCACCTGGCAGGCGCCGGCCTTGAGCTGCTGCACGCGCACATTGGGATCGGGAGTGATGGCGAACAGCAGCCGGTCGAGCGTCGGCTTGCCTGCCCAGTAGTCCGGGTGGGCGCGGAAGCGCACCTGGGCATCCTTGCGGTAGCGCTCGAAGACGAAGGGGCCGGTGCCAATGGGCTGGCGATTCAGCTGCTCGGCCTTGCCGGCCTTGAGCAACTGCCCGGCGTACTCGGCGGAATAGATGGAGGTGAAGCCCATGGCCAGGTCGGCGAGGAAGGGCGCTTCGGGGTGTTTCAGGACGAAGCGCACGCGGTGATCGTCCAGCTTCTCGATGCGTTCGATGAGCTGGGCGAAGGCCATGGACTCGGCATAGGGAAAGCCGCGCGGCGACAGTTTGTGCCAGGGGTGGCTGGCGTCCAGCTGGCGCTGGAAACTCCAGAGCACGTCGTCGGCATTGAACGCGCGGGTCGGTGTGAACCAGTCGGTGCTGTGGAACTTCACACCCTTGCGCAGCTGGAATTCGTAGGTGAGGCCATCCGCGCTGATGCTCCAGCTTTCGGCGAGGCCCGGTTGCAGCCGGGTACTGCCGGGGGCGAACTGCACCAGGCGGTCGAAGACGGTTTCGGCCGAGGCATCGGCCGTGGTGGCGGCGGTGTACTGGACGATATCGAAGCCTTCCGGGCTGGCTTCGGTGCAGACCACCAGGGACTGGCTGGCGATGGCGTGGAGGGGAAGGCAGAGGGCGAGGGACAACAGGCTTCGGCGCATCGGGCTTCCTTGGGACAGCGGGGGAGGGCTCCAAAGAAAACGGGGCCCGAAGGCCCCGTTTGCCGGCTTACTTGCCGACGCTCACGCCATAGAAGGAGTTGAGCGCGAACGGGCTGATCTTGAAGTCCTGCACGTTCTTGCGCATCGGCTGGTAGACGGTGGAGTGGGCGATCGGGGTGATCGGCACATTGTCCTTGAGAATGTGCTGGGCCTGCTTGTACAGCTCGGTGCGCTGGGCCTGGTCCGGGGTGGCCTTGGCCTGCTTGATGAGCTTGTCGTAGCCGGCGTCGCACCACTTGGAGAAGTTGTTGCCGTCCACGGCGTCGCAGCCGTAGAGGGTGCCCAGCCAGTTGTCCGGGTCGCCATTGTCGCCGCTCCAGCCGATCAGCATGGCGTCGTGTTCACCGCCCTTGGCGCGCTTGATGTACTCGCCCCATTCGTAGGTGACGATCTTGGCCTTGATGCCCACCTTGGCCCAGTCGGCCTGGAGCATTTCGGCCATCAGCTTGGCGTTGGGGTTGTACGGACGCTGCACCGGCATGGCCCAGAGGGTGATCTCGGTGCCTTCGGCGACGCCGGCGGCCTTGAGCAGCTCCTTGGCTTTCTCCGGGTTGTAGCCGGCATCCTTGACGGATTCGTCGTAGGACCACTGGGTCGGCGGCATGCCGTTCACGGCCAGTTGGCCGGCGCCCTGGTAGACGGCGTCGATGATGCCCTGCTTGTTCACCGCCATGTCCAGCGCCTGGCGCACCTCGAGCTTGTCGAAGGGCTTGTGGGTGACGTTGTAGGCGATGTAGCCGAGGTTGAAGCCCGGCTGCGACGGCATGCTCAGGTTCGGGTCCTTCTTCAGCGCTTCCAGGTCGGCCGGACGCGGGAAGAGGGTGACCTGGCATTCGCCGGCCTTGACCTTCTGCATGCGTACCGAGGCGTCGGTGTTGATGGCGAAGATCAGGTTGTCGATCTTCACGTCATCCGGCTTCCAGTAGTCCTTGTTGCCGGTGAAGCGAATCTGCGCGTCCTTCTGGTAGCGCTTGAAGACGAAGGGGCCGGTGCCGACGGGCTTCTGGTTGATGTCCGCCGCCTTGCCGGCCTTGAGCAACTGGTCGGCGTACTCGGCGGACTGGATGGAGGCGAAGCTCATGGCCAGGTTCTGGATGAAGGCCGCATCCACGCCGTTGAGGGTGAACTTGACGGTGCTGTCGTCGAGTTTCTCCACCTTGGCGATGTTGGCGTCCATGCCCATGTCGGTGAAGTAGGGGAATTCGGTGGGGTACGCCTTGCGGAACGGATGGTCCTTGTCGAGCATGCGCTGGAAGGTGAAGAGCACGTCGTCGGCGTTGAAGTCGCGGGTCGGCTTGAAGTAGTCGGTGGTGTGGAACTTCACGCCCTTGCGCAGGTGGAAGGTGTAGGTGAGGCCGTCAGGGGATACGTCCCACTTCTCGGCCAGGCCCGGGATCACCGCGGTGCCGCCACGCTCGAACTGGCTCAGGCGGTTGAAGACGGTTTCGGCGGCGGCGTCGAAATCGGTGCCGGTGGTGTATTGGCCCGGATCGAAACCGGCGGGGCTGCCTTCGGAGCAGAACACCAGGTTGCTCGCGGCGCTGGCGAAGGGCGCGCTGGCGATCAGCCCAGCGGCGACAAGTGCCTGGATGACGGCGTTTTTACGCATGTTGACCTCATGTTTGTTCTGGTTGTCATCGTGAGGGGTCCTTTGTAAGGACCTTGCGAGAAGCTATGCAGGGCATATGCCCGACGCAATAGCCGGACGGCAAAGAGTGTAGTCGGCGGGAAAAAGCTGTAAGGGCGTGTCGCAATTCTGCAAATCGCGACCGGGGCAGGGTGGAGGGCGCCGCGCCAATGCGGTTCGGCGCCCTGCTATGCATCAGGGCATCTGCACTTCGATGGTGCCGTCGGCGCTGACGCTGACGCGGCTGGTGCCGGCTTCGATTTCCGGCGCGGCGGCGCTGTCGGCGTACCCCTTGGCGGCCATGGCGCGCATCATGATCGGCTGCGGCGGCTGGAAGCCGGCGCTGTTCAGGCTCAGGTTGACCAGTTTGTAGCCCTTGCCGCCGAGGGCATCGGTAGCTAGCTGCGCGCGGGCCTTGAAGGCGTCCACGGCCTGCTTGATCAAGTCGTCTTCGTGGGTCTTGCGGGTCTTCTCGGCGATGCTGAAGTTCATTCCGGCCACCTTCAGGTCGCCCAGCAGGTCGGCGCTGAGCTGGGACAGCGTGGCGAAGTCGGCGCTTTCCAGGCGCAGTTCGGCGCGTTCGCGCCAGGCGGTGATCTTCTGGCCCTTGTCGTCATACACCGGGTAGCTGTTGCGGCTGCCCAGGCTGACGCTGACGCCTTTGGTCTTGCGCGCCTTGTCCACGGCACCATTGAGGGTGCGGGTGATCTGCTCGGCGAGCTTGGCCGGGTCGGTATTCTGCGACTCGCTGTAGAGGGTCACGTGCATCAGGTCGTGGGCCACTTCCTGGCTGACTTCTGCGCGCACCGCGACCTGGTTGTAGTGGACTTCGCCGGCGGCCTGGGCCGAGAGACTGCCGAAGCTGGCGGCGCAGAGGGCGAGGGCGGCGGCGAGGCGGGTGTACGTGGACATGAACGACTCCTTGTGGGACAGGCTTGCGCGCGGGTTGCGCGGGGATTTCTCCATAGTGGACGAAGAGGGTCGTCCATTCGGGTTAACGGCGTCGCAAATTGACCTGGAATGAGGACGGATGTTCCAGCTGCAGCGCGGTGGATGATGATCTCGTAGGAGCGAATTCATTCGCGAAAGGACCGTGCAACGGTCCCTATGGGAGGGCCAGGGGCAGGACTTCGTCCTGCATCGCGAATGAATTCGCTCCCACAAGCGTGGAGTTCCGTACCCACTGCGGCGAGTTGCCGCACGGAGGCGGGCCGGGGCATGCCTTGGTTATACTCCGCCGATTCCAGGGAGTACCCATGCTCGAACCCGTACAGCTACTGTCCGCCAGCCGCCAGAACCTGCTGCGGCTGACCCTGATCCGCATCCTTGTCCTGGCCGCCCAGGCCGGCTCGGTCGGCCTCGCCTACAAGTCGCAATTACTGCCGCTGCCCTGGCTGGCGCTGAGCCTGACCCTCGGTGTGTCCACGGTGCTGTGCGTGGCCACGGCCCTGCGCCTGCGCGGGCCCTGGCCGGTGACCGAGCTGGAATATGCCGTGCAGCTCGGTTTCGACCTGGTCATCCACAGCGTGCTGCTGTATTTCTCCGGGGGTTCGACCAACCCCTTCGTATCCTATTACCTGGTGCCGCTGACCATCGCCGCGGCGACCCTGCCCTGGCTCTACACCCTGACGCTGGCGGGGCTGGCGCTGGTGGCCTACACCCTGCTGCTGGTGCTGTTCCACCCGCTGGAAATGCCCTCCGGCCAGCGTGAGTCGCTGCTGATCTACGGCATGTGGCTGAGCTTCGCCCTGGCGGCGGCGCTAATCACCTTCTTCGTCGCGCGGATGGCCGAGGAGCTGCGTCGCCAGGATCAGCTGCAGGCGGTACGCCGCGAGGAAAGCATGCGCGACCAGCAACTGCTGGCCGTGGCCACCCAGGCCGCCGGTGCCGCCCACGAACTGGGTACGCCGCTGGCGACCATGAGCGTGCTGCTCAAGGAACTGCGCCAGGAGCATCGCGACAAGCCCGGCCTGCAGGATGACCTGGCCCTGCTGCAGGAACAGGTGATGCTCTGCAAGGACACCCTGCAACAACTGGTGCGCGCCGCCGAGGCGGATCGCCGGCAGGCGGTGGTGGAGCTGTCGGTGATCGAGTGGCTGGAAGTCACCCTCAACCGCTGGCACCTGATGCGCCCGGAAGCCACCTACCGCTACCAGTGCATGGGACTTGGCGTGGCGCCGCGGGTGAAGCCCCCGGCAGACCTGACACAGGCCCTGCTGAACCTGCTCAACAACGCCGCCGATGCCTGCCCGGAAAAGCTCGACATCCGCATCAACTGGGATCACCAGTGGATGGTGCTGACCATCCGCGATCATGGGGCTGGCGTGCCCCTGGCCATCGCCGAGCAGTTGGGGCGGCCCTTCTTCACCACCAAGGGCAAGGGCTTCGGCCTCGGCCTGTTCCTGAGCCAGGCCAGCGTCACCCGTGCCGGCGGCACGGTTAAACTCTATAACCATGAAGAGGGCGGCACCCTGACCGAGCTGCGCCTGCCGCGCACCTACGGCGTCGCCTGAGAGCCTTGACGAAGAGGAAGCGAGATGAGTGACGAACCCCTGATCGAAGGCGAAGAACAACCTCACCTGCTGCTGGTCGACGACGACGCCACCTTCACTCGCGTGATGGCTCGCGCCATGTCCCGCCGCGGCCTGCGGGTGACCGTGGCCGGTTCGGCGGAAGAAGGCCTGCAACTGGCCAAGGACGATCTGCCCGATTACGCCGTGCTGGACCTGAAGATGGACGGCGATTCCGGCCTGGTGCTGCTGCCCAAGCTGCTGGAACTGGATGCCGAGATGCGCGTGGTGATCCTCACCGGCTATTCCAGCATCGCCACGGCGGTGGAAGCCATCAAGCGCGGCGCCACCAACTACCTGTGCAAGCCGGCCGATGCCGACGACGTGCTGACCGCGCTGCTCTCCGAGCATGCCGACCTGGACAGCCTGGTCCCGGAAAACCCCATGTCGGTGGACCGCCTGCAGTGGGAGCACATCCAGCGCGTGCTGGCCGAGCACGACGGCAATATCTCCGCCACCGCCCGCGCCCTGGGCATGCACCGCCGGACCTTGCAGCGCAAGTTGCAGAAGCGGCCGGTGCGTCGCTGAACGGCCCCTGCTTGTATTTGTGGGAGCGAATTCATTCGCGATGACGGACGCCGCTTCGCGAATGAATTCGCTCCCACAGTGACGATTCCCGCCCCATCGGTCTGAAAGGTCTGCGAAAGCCTTTTCTCTTCCGCAGTTGGTATCCTTAGCCGCCTAACTATTCCCGCCGCCCAGGTTCACCATGCTTGCCGTCGTCCAGCAGACCCTCAGCATCACCGCGCCGGTCTTCTCCATGCTGTTCCTGGGCGTGGCCCTCAAGCGCCTGGGCTGGATCGACGCCCGCTTCATCGACACGGCTTCATCCCTGGTGTTCAAGGGCACCATGCCCACGCTGCTGTTTCTCGGCATCGTCCGGGCCGACCTGCGCACGGCGCTGCAACCGGCACTGATCGGCTACTTCGTGGCGGCGACCCTGGTGTGTTTCCTGGTCGGCTGGGGCTGGGCCATCCTGCGTTGCCCGGCGGCCGATCGCGGCATCTATGCCCAGGGTGCCTTTCGCGGCAACAACGGCATTGTCGGCCTGGCCCTGGCCACCAGCATGTACGGCGACTACGGCCTGTCGGTGGGCAGTATCCTCGGCGGGGTGGTGATCCTCAGCTACAACACACTGTCGTCCATCGTCCTGGCGATCTACAGCCCGAATGCCAAGAGCGATCCGCTCAGCCTGGCGAGGAGCATCATCAGCAACCCGCTGATCATCGGCGTGCTGGCGGCCATTCCGGTGGCCTACTGGCAGATTCCGCTACCGGCCTGGCTGGTCACTTCGGGCGATTACTTCGCCCAGATGACCCTGCCGCTGGCGCTGATCTGCATCGGCGGCACCCTGTCCCTGGCCTCGCTGCGTTCCAGCGGGCGGGTCGCGGTCAGCGCCAGCCTGATGAAAATGGTCTGGCTGCCGATCCTCGCCACCTTGGGTGCCTGGCTATGCGGCTTCCGCAACGCCGAACTGGCGATCCTCTTTCTCTACTTCGGCAGCCCGACGGCGGCGGCCAGCTTCGTGATGGCCCGCGCGGTGAACGGCAACCACGAACTGGCGGCGGCCATCATCGTGATCACCACGCTGGCGGCAGTGGTGACCACCAACGTCGGGTTGTTCCTGCTGCAATGGGGCGGTGTGATTTGAAGTTAAAGGCTGGACATCGCCGTGCCTGCTCTTCGCCGCCTCACGCCACACTCGCCTGCGCTACGTCGAACTCTTCCCGCGCCTTGTTCAGCAGGTCCAGGTTGTCGTGTTGCCAGGGGTGGAAGCCCTTCCTGAAGAAGTCCAGATAGGTAGCGAGCAGGGGGCGGAAGATGCCGTTGCGGCCCCACATCCAGGCCAGACCGTCGCGCCAGACCCGCCAGTTCCACAGCAGGCCGTCGCGCTTGAGCATGTGCGCCAAGCCACGGCTGGTGTCGAGGACGAAGAAGAAGGTGCCCATCAGCATCGCCCGTCGCAGCAGGCGGTGGCTGCCGCAGACCTGGTTGTAGACGTCGAAGGCCACCGCCTTGTGTTCGGTTTCCTCCAGCGCGTGCCAGCGCCACAGGCGCGCCATGCTCGGGTGGGCGCCGGCCATGTATTCGGGGTTCTTCAGCAGGCCGTCGGCCATGATCGCGGTGATGTGTTCCAAGGCGGCGGTGGCGGCCAGTTGGCGGTGAGGGGAGAATTTCTTCTGGGTGAAGCGGATACGTGCCCGGGCGCGGCGTTCGATGGTGCCGATGTCGTAGCCGAGGTCGCGCAAGCGGTTGCTGTACTCCAGGTGTTCGCGGCTGTGGTGGCCCTCCTGGCCGATGAAGCCGCGGATCTGCTCCTTCAGCACCGGGTCTTCGATCTGCTCGCGGAAGTGGCGCACCGAGTCGATGAAGAAGCGCTCGCCGTCGGGGAAGAGCACCGACATGGCATCGAACAGGTGGCTCTTGAACGCATCGCCGCCGTGCCAGTGGCGGGGCAGGGGGCTGGGCAGGTCGAAATCCATGTGGCGCGGACGGATAACCAATCCTTTGGGGGTGGTGCTGGCCATGGGGGTTCCTCGAGTATGTAGGACCATGGTTCCACTATCGGCTTGCCGGGTTTTGTCGGACAAGGTTAACTTCTGCCAACCTTCAGGTCATATCCGGCCACAACCAGAACAAGACGCCACGATGAAGCAGCCGCTGACCTTTTCCGCCGAACTGGTGCCCGTTGCCTATGCCGAAGCCCTGCTGGGTCTGGCCGAGGAGTTGGGCGTAGTGCGCGCGGCGCTGTTCGCCAGCGCCAGGGTCCGGCCGGAAATCCTCGGCAATCCCAATGGCCGCCTGTCGTTCATCGACTTCCACCAGCTCGCCGCCGCCGCGCTGCAGCACTGCCACGAACCGGCCCTGGGCCTGATCCTCGGTCAGCGGCTGAACGTTTCCACCCACGGCATCCTCGGCTATGCGGTGCTGTCCAGCGCCAACCTCGGGCGTGCCCTGCAGTTCGCCATGAAGTATTACCGGGTGCTGGGCCTGGCCTACGAGCTGGAGCTGGTGGAGCAGGGCGACTGCCTGCAACTGCGCGCCACCGAATCCTTTCCCATGGGGCCGTTGGGTCGCTTCGCCGGCGAGGGCCTGCTGGCCAGTTTCTTCAGCATTGCGCGCTTCCTCGTCGGCGAGGAGCTGAGCGGTCAACAGGTGGGCTTTGCCCACGCGGCGCCCGTCTATGCGGCTCGCTACGCGGACGTGTTCGGCGTGGCGGCGCGGTTCGAGCAGCCCTGCCACTGGCTGAGCCTGCCCAAGGCCTACCTGGAGCGCCCCATGGCCCTGGCCAATCCGGCCACGGTGCAGATGTGCGAACAGCAGTGCGAAGCCTTGCTGGCCAGCCTGGACGTGCAGGACGCGCTGCTCACCCGCGTGCGCCGCCTGTTGCTGGCGCGCCCGGGCGACTTCCCCGACCTCGACGGTGCGGCCCACGCCCTGCACACCAGCGGTCGCAGCCTGCGCCGGCACCTGTCGGCCATGGGCACCAGTTATCAACAGGTGCTGGATGAGGTGCGCAAGGGGCTGGCCCTGCAATACCTCGGCACCACCCAACTGCCGCTGTTCGAGATCGCCAACCTGCTGGGCTTCAGCGACCCGTCCAACTTCCGCCGGGCCTTCCGCAAATGGACGGGGAAGTTGCCGAGCGATTATCGTGCCGGCCGTTAGTCGAGTTAGCCCCGGCCGACCCGCCGTCTAGCCTGGCGGAGCGGATGGCGCTGTTCACGGAGAAAGCGAGCGTCGCGACGCATCCGGCTACCTTGGCCACGACGCTGAAACGCGTCGGAGATCAGCGTGTCACATTGAGCGGCAAACGCCTGTTCGAGCCTCCCGAGCAGCGTCCTGGAGGGCGACGATCACCGACGCAGCCAGCCTGAGCAGCACTGCCCCCGCTGTCTCACCGAGGCCGAGTGGACACGTGTGGTCGAGCACGACGGTGGGCGTGGCAAACCGCCTCGTCGTTCTCGGCGGGTCATCCATCACGATCACCTGCACCACGCCAGATAAGCCTGGGTGTGGCCGGTAGAAGCGCGCTTGCTGATACGCCGGCTGACAGCTGGCTACACCCGCTTAGCCGGGTTGTAGGCTCTCAGAATTCACCCTGCGCTCAAGGACACGTGCAGGGGGACCGGGACGCTCAGTCCGATCCGCTTCACTCGGGTGTTCCGGCGAAGCGCGGCTCGGGCAGGCCGCGCACGCCCGGCTGGCAGCGGAACAGCGAGCCGGCCAGCGGATCTTTGGCCAGCTCCGTGATGGACCGCCCTTCACGCGCGCTGGTGAGATAGAGCATATCCAGCAGCGGGCCGCCGAATGCCGGGCGGGTTGGCTGGAGCGCCGGTACTGGCCAGATGCCTTGCGCGGCGCCGTCGGGAGCGTAGCGTACTACCCGTCCCAGCCCCCATTGGGCGTTCCACAGGTGGCCATCGGCGTCGACGCAGGAACCGTCCGGTACGCCAGGCACCGCGCCAAGGTCGGCGAACAGCCGCGGCGGGCCGAGCGTTTCACCGTAGGGGCAGCAGTGGATTTGCCGGCTGGGCGAGTCGCAGTAGTACAGAATGGTGCCGTCGGGGCTGAAGGCGAGGCTATTGGCAATGGCCACCGGCAGCAGGGGCAGGCGCTCCAGACTCAGGTCGGTGTGCAGGCGCCAGAAACCGCCCAGCGGCTGACGTGGCCCGGCGCTTGGCTCATGCAAGGTGCCGAAAACGAAGCGGCCCTGACGGTCGCAAGCGCCGTCGTTGCAGCGCGTCGGCAATCCGGGCTCTATCTCGTGCAACGTCCGCAAGGCGCCATCGGAGAGGCGAAAGAACGCCAGCCGCGAGGCCAAGGCCAGCAGCAACCAGCCCTCGTCTTCGCATAGCGCGAGGGAGGCCAGTCGTTCCGGCAGGTGCCACTGTTGCAGTACCCCGCCTCCCGGCCGAAGGCGGAACAGCGTGGCGCGCTGGATGTCGGTCCAGGACAGCGTCTGGGTTCGATCGCACCAGAGGATGCCCTCGCCGAGAATGTTACCGGCGTCCAGCTCTACCTCCATTGGAGCGACGACCGTCATATCCAGCCTCCGTCGACGATATAGTCCTGGCCGGTACACATGCGGCTGTCGTCGGCAGCGAGAAACAGCGCTGCGCGGGCCAATTCGTCGGGTTTCAGAAAGCCCGGTAGGCATTGGCTCCGTGCAATCTCTTCGCGCCCGGCGTCATCCAGCCACAGTCGCGCCTGGCGCTCTGTGATGACCCAGCCGGGCACGAGGCTGTTGATCCGTATCCGTTGCTGACCCAGTTCTCGGGCCATGCCGTTGACGAAGCCTCGCACCGCCGCCTTGGCCGCCGCGTAGAGGGGATAGCCGGCGCCTTTTCTCATCCAGCCCGTAGATCCCAGGCAGATGATCGAGCCGCCGCCCAGCCGGCGCATGTCCGGGATCACCGCCTGGGTCGCGAAGATCTGATGACGCAGGTTGACCGCCAAGTTGTGCTCGAAGGCGCTCTCGTCAATGTCGGCCAGTGCATGTCGGCCGTCGTTTGCGGCGTTGTTTATCAGGACGGCGATGGCGCCGATCTGCGCGCGAGCACTGGCGATGGCAGCCCGCAGAGCGTCCAGGTCGGTCAGGTCACAGTACAGGTAGATGGGTACGTGCCGCGCATCGGCGAGGCGTTCGACAAGCGTCTCGGCGGCACGTTCGTCCACATCGAGGAAGGCCACCCGGGCGCCTTGCCGGGAGAACTGCTCGACGAATGCGGCGCCGATGCCGCTGGCGCCACCGGTGATCAGCACGTTGCGGTCGACCAGGCTGGGGTAACAGGCGAAACGGGACATCATCGAACTCCTGGACAGTTTCGGGATGGATCGACGGGCTCACCATTCGGCGACGCTGCCGTCGGCATGGCGCCACACCGGGTTCCGCCAGCGGTGTCCGACGGCGGCACGCTCGGCGATGTAGGCCTCGTCGACTTCGATTCCGAGGCCAGGACCGCCGGGGACCTTGAGATAGCCGTGTTCGTAGGTGAACACGCTGCGATCGACAAGGTAGTCAAGTAGGTCGTTGGCGGCGTTGTAGTGAATGCCCAGACTCTGTTCCTGGATAAACGCGTTGTGGCACACCGCGTCCAGTTGCAGGTTCGCGGCCAGGGCGATCGGCCCCAACGGACAGTGCAGTGCCAGGGCAACGTCGTAGGCTTCTGCCATCGCGGCGATCTTGCGCGTCTCGGTGATGCCGCCCGCGTGCGAGGGGTCGGGCTGGATGATGTCGACGCCACCGATGGCGAGTACGCGCTTGAAGTCATAGCGGGTGTAGAGACGCTCGCCCAAGGCGATCGGCGCTGGTGTGATGGCTGCCAGTTCGGGGATTGCGTCGAGGTGTTCGGAGAGCACCGGCTCCTCGATGAACATCAGCTTGTAAGGGGCCAGTTCGTGCATCAGCACCTTGGCCATCGGCTTGTGCACCCGTCCGTGGAAGTCGACGCTCAGGCCGATGTGCGGGCCGACGGCGTCGCGCACCGCCTGGACGTTTTCCAACACGCGTTCGACCTTGGCATGGCTGTCGACGAAGTGCAGCTCTTCGGTGCCATTCATCTTCACCGCCGTGAAGCCGCGCTCGACCGCCGCCCGCGCAGCCTGCGCGGTGTCCGCGGGGCGGTCGCCGCCGATCCACGAATAGGCCCGGATACGCTCGCGTACCGGGCCGCCCAGCAGCTCGTGCACCGGCACGCCGTGGTGCTTACCCTTGATGTCCCAGAGGGCCTGGTCGACGCCGGCAATGGCGCTCATCAGCACCGGACCGCCCCGGTAAAAGCTGCCGCGGTACATAACGTTCCACAGGTCCTCGATATGACGCGGGTCTTTGCCGATCAGGTAGTCCGAGAGTTCATCGACGGCGGCCGCCACGGTGTGCGCACGGCCTTCCACCACCGGCTCGCCCCAGCCGCTGATGCCGACGTCGGTGTCGATGCGCAGGAACAGCCAGCGCGGGGGGACTTGGAAGGTAGTGAGTCGGGTGATCTTCATGGCCGAGACTCCTGTGGTGTGGCGTCGGCCCAACCCTTGGCAAACGCACGGGCACGGCGGCCAACCTCGGCGGCGCTAAGGCCGGGCACGTAGAGTGCCGAACCGATGCCGAAACCACGGGCACCGGCGGCAACCCAGGCGCGCATGGTGGTGGGGCTGATGCCGCCTACCGGCAGTACGCGCAGGTCGGCGGGTAGCACGGCACGCCAGGCCTTGAGGCCGTCTTGGCCAATCACCTCGGCCGGGAACAGCTTCAGCGCGTCGGCGCCGGCGGCCAGGGCGGCGAACGCCTCGGTCGGCGTGGCGACGCCAGGGATGCAGAGCATGCCGGCGTCCTTGGCGGCGCGGATGACGGTGGTATCGGCATGCGGCATGACGATCAGTCGGCCGCCGGCGGCTGCGATCTCGTCCACCTGCTCGGCGCGCGTCACCGTGCCTGCACCGATCAGGTACTGATCGCCCAGGGCTTGGTTCAGGCGGAAGATGGTCTCCATCGGTTGGGGCGAGTTGAGGGGGACTTCGAGCATGCGCAAGCCTGCCTCGGCAAGCGCGCCGCCGATGGTCGCTGCCTCGTCGGGCTGCAGGCCACGCAGGATGGCGACAAGAGGGAGGGGGTCGAACCAGGCGTTCAACATGATGGGGTTTCCTTGGGCGCCTGCGGCGCTGCGATTGGGATGAGGCCTGTCGCACAGGCGAGGAGCCACAGGCCGCGGGCGCTGGCGTCGAGCAGCGGTTCGGGCAGGTGGAGGTCGAAGAGCGCGGCGGCCTGGCGATAGCGCTGGCACAGATCCGCTTCGCCGATCAGCTGCGGCGGCAGCCCGGGACGCAGGCGCCCGGCGGCCAGGTTGGCGCGCAGCTCCTCGCCGATCAGCAGGCCGGACAGGTAGGCGGACACGTCGCCGCCGGCGATTTCACCTTCGAGCAGCAACGCCCGCGCCGAGAACAGGCGGCCGCTGATGCCCGCCGCGCCGCTGTCGCGCGCGGCCAGCACGCCGCGCGCGAACGCTTGTGGATCGACCGGCTCGTGAGAGATGCCGGTGCCGAGCGTCGAATGCCGGCATAGCAGGGCATACAGCTCTCCAGTCAGGAAGGTGCGGAAGTCGGTGATCACTCCGTTCCTCACACTGGCCCATTTGCTATGGGTGCCCGGCAGGAGCCAGTCACACTCGCCGGCTAACTCGGGCCGCAGGGCCAGCGCGCCGATGATCTGGGTTTCCTCTCCACGCATCAGGTCGGCGATGCCGGCGTTGCGCAGACCCGGCACCACGTGCAGCTCACCGCCATCGGCGCAGCGCACGTGGACGACCCCACGGGCGAGCGTCGCAGCGTCGGCCGGCAGCTTGACGTAGGCCACCTCGCGCCAGCCCTGGCGGCTGCCGACCATGCCGCAGGCCAGGCGCGGCAAAGCCGGCCAGCCTTCGGTGATCTGTGTCAGCGCCGCCTCGAAGCCGCCGGCGGGTAACTGGCGTATGCCCCACGGGCGCTGGCGTGTCGCGCACACCTGGCCGTTCGCGTCGAAGCGATAGGCGCGCAGGCTGGAGGTGCCCCAGTCGAGCCCGATCAGGCCTCCCAGAGCGCGTTCCGTGCCCGGTCCCGCCAACGCGCCCGGCACTCGGATGGTGGCACGTGGTTGCTGGTGCATCGTCCCTCCTTGTCTACGGGCCGCGCCTGCGCGCGCTCCGCTGACTGCTACGGTGGATTGCTAGGTCGTGTAGTTCGACGGGGATCAGCGCACACCCCGAGCCCTGAGGCTCGACGGGCTGAAGTAGTCATCGTTCGGTATCGGCTGGCTGAAGTCGGCGCTGCCCGGCTCTTCGTTCTCCAGCCACTGAACCATGTAACGGCGCGACTGCAGGTCGTGGTTCACGTCCAGCGCGCTGCTAGTGGCGGGCAATTCGTAGAAGTTGCTCAGGTAGGCCATCGAGACCCGCCACAGCTCGCCGCGACCGTCGTACTGGTCGACGACTGCCGCACTCCAACTGTCTTCGTCGAGGTACAGGGTGCGTCGCGAGTAGATGTGCCGTGCGCCGGGCTTGAGCTTGCCTTCGACCACCCAGACCCGGTGCAGCTCGTAGCGGGTGTATTGAGGGGCGATGTGGCCGGGCTGGAGCAGCTCCTTGTACTTCACCTGGGGGCTGGACACCTTGTAGTTGTTGTAGGGGATGTAGATTTCCCGCTTGCCTACCAGGCTCCAGTCGTAACGGTCGGGGGCGCCGCTGAACATGTCGGTGTCGTCGATGGTGCGCAGGCCATCCGTGGTCGTGCCTGGCGTGTCGTAGGCGAACAGTGGTGCTCGGCGCACACGACGCTGCCCGGGGCTGTAGCTCCATGCCTGGCGCGGCTCCCTGATCTGATCGAGGGTTTCGCGTACCAAGGCGGCGGTGCCGACCAGGCGTGCCGGGCTTTTCACCACGGTCTGGTAATAGAACAGGGTGTTGTTCAGGCCGGCGAAACTGCCGCCCTGCTGGTAGTACCGGAACAGCATGTCGTACTGGGTGGTGATCGGGGTGAAGCTGCCGTCGCGTTGCACCGCCGCCTCCGAGGAGCGGCGGACGAGGTAGGTGCCGCGATAACGGGCGATGTGGTTCCACAGGGCCTCGATGCCACTCTGCGGAAGCGGGAACGGAATGCCACCGTAGGCGTCGACGAAACCATTGCCACCCTCGACCAGGCGGGCGCTGGTGGCGTTGCTGAAGGTATTGTCGTAGACCCATTGCGGTGCCGAGCCGGTTCGACGGCTGGGGTACACCGGCATCTTGAAGCTGTTCGGGTAGGCATTGAGCAGGGCGATCTGGCCGGCGGTAAGGTTGGCCTTGTATTGCTCCAGGTTGGCCTTGCTGATGGTGAACAGGGGCTTGTCGTCTGCGAACGGATCGGCGCGGTGTTGGCCGGATTGGTAGCCGGGTGGCGCCTGGGTGATGCCACCGGTCCAGGCCGGGATGGTGCCGGCAGCGTTACCGGCCTTCTCGGCGCCCAGGGGCGTCAGGGTCGACTTCAGCTTGGCCGCGTCGTCCGCGAGTACCGCAGCCAGGGCGCTGCCGGCGCTCAGCGCCAGGGCGGCGGCCACGCCGATCAGGGTACGCAAGTTGCGCATGGTGCTTCTCCATGGAGTGCGCCCGCCGGAGCCACGTCAGTGGCCCGGACCGGGCGCGGGGTTAAAAGGAGTACTTGAGGTTGAGGCCGACGTTGTCGCGATCTCGCGTGCTGTTGTTCTGCCCGGCGCCATAGAACGCGGTGTACTGCAGTTCGGCTTCCAGCGTGCTGCGGTAAGAGGCCTTGAGGCCTAATGTGTGGGCCTTGCGTCCTTCGATGAAGTTGCCGGCGGATGATGAGTTGCCCTTGAAGTCCTCCTTGAACACCACATAAGGAGAGAGGTTCACTCCGGCCAGTGCGTCGTTCCAGGTCCCGGCCAGCTGCAAGGTGTAGCCATAGGCGTTGCGATCGACCTGGCTGTCACGGCCGAAGCCGGAGGCATAGTCCTGGTTGGCGCCGCTGGTGTAGTAGCGCAATTTGCCATCAAAGGCGGTGTACTTCAGGGGGCTGCCACGCAGGTGATCGCCGGCGATCTCGGCGACCCCTGTCAGGGAATCGAAGAACAATGCCGGGCCGAAGTTGTAGATGGTGCCTAGGGAGGCGTTGAAGGATTCGACCCGTTCGTAGTTGTGCACGACCGAGCCCGTGCCCAGTGCGATCTGCCGGTTGCCGATCTGCACGCTCTGGCCACCGCTCAGTTCGGGTGCCTGGCTCATCAGGTCGCTGAGCATGTCGTTGGTGGTGGCGATGCCAATCGGCAGGTTCGGCCGGTAGGCCAGCTCACCGAATAGCGAGGCGTTGCCTAGGCTGGTGTTGAAGCTCAGGCCGAGCATGCGGATGTCTTCGGGGTATTCGCGCTGGGCGACCAGTTGGTTGGTCAGGTCGACCACGGCCGCGCCGTTGATCAGCCCCAGGGCCTGCCTGGCGGTCGCGTTGCCGCCCCGGGCGGCGGCAGTGAGTTGGTCGTAGCTGCCGAAGCCGCCGAAAGCGGCCAGTTGATCGAGGTCGACACCTGCATAGGCGGCGTCCAGGGATGCGGCGAGTGTCGGCTCCTTGGCGTGGTAGTTGACGAAGTAGAAACCGAACTCGGTGGAGTTGAGCGATTCCGCCAGGTAGCGGAATGCCACGCCGAACTGACCGTCGTTACGGGCATTGATGTCCTGGCCTATCCGGGCGACCTTGACCACGCCGTTGGCGTCCAAGTAATCGGTTCCCTGTAGCCCGCCCACGTGCGCGTCCGAAAGCTGCCGATAAAGGTTTTGGAACGCCGGGTTGGCCAGCGAGGGGACTTGGGCGTAGGCGGTATGGCCGCCATCGGCGAACAGGTCGGTGCCGCTGTAGAAGGTGCCTACCGGATCGATGCGAGTTTCCTTCCAATTCCACTGGTAGAAGGCATCCATGGACAGGCTGTCGGTCAGTCCTGTGGTGAAACTGATCGCCTCGAGCGGCATCAATACTTCCTTCACCTCGGAGCCGGGCAGGTGGAAGGCCGAGGCGTCGACCGGGTTGGTGGTGTTGACCCCGCCGCGATAGAACAGTGCTTCACCCCAGTTGAACACTTGGCGGCCGAGGCGGGCGGTCAGGGGGCGGCCGGCGATGTCCCAATTGCCGTAGACGTAGGCGTCGAGGATCTCCGCACGGTGTCCAGCGACACTACGGGTCTCGGAGGTGAAGTGGTCATCGCGGGGGAAGGACTGGCTGGGTTGCTGCGGCTCATTATGGTCGTAGTAGTCGTTGCGTTTATCCATGATCTGGGTGTCATAGAAGGTCGAGCCACGCACGAACAGGCCGTAGTTGCGGTAGGTCGCTCCGAAGTCTGAGGTGATCTTGTAGACCTCCGAGACCAGGCCGGTACCGAAATTGCGGTTTCCGTCGTTACCGTTGAGGTCGTCGTTGGACTTGTCCTGGCCCTGCACGCGCCACAACCTGCCATAGGAAATGGTGGTATCCAGCGAACCGGCGATTTCGTGGTCGGAGAAGCTGAACTCCAGCGCCTGCACCGGAAGACTCAGGCAAAGCGGCAACAGGCTGGCGAAGGCGAAACCGGAGCGCGTCGGAGACGAGGAAAGGAGAGGTCGAGGCAACGTATGCATGGCAAAAACACCCCTGGTGTTTGGTCGTTGTTCTGGGGTCGTCGGTGCGGCCCCGTTCTTGTTTTTCTGGCGCGCACGAGTCACTGCGCACCGCGGCTTCGCGGTGCACCGGTAGGTGCGCGGGGGGATGCACTGCTGGCTACCAGGCTGTCTCTACCGGGTAGCCGGCCTGCTCTTTCAGGGAGGTGGCGCGTCGAGCGCGGCGTTGTGGCGGATGCAGTCGGCGAAGTAGCCAAGGCTTCGCTTCGGGGTGCGGGCCTGGGTATCGCGATCGACATGGATCAGGCCGAATCGCTTGGCGAAACCTTGTGCCCACTCCCAGTTGTCGGTCGCCGACCAATAGAACAGTCCTTTGAGGCGCACGCCCTGGGCCTGGGCTGAGTGGGCGGCCTTAAGGTAGCTCGCCAGGTGGGCGATCCGCCCACCGTCTTCCACCACGCCATCGTGGGGCGGTGGGTCGGGCATGGCGAAGCCGGTCTCGGTTACGTAGATTTCTGGCGCGCCGTACTCCTCGTGCAGGCGTAGGAGCATTTCGGCGAGGCCGTCTGGCTCCACGTGGAAGTACGCGGTAGATGCCAGATGCTGCGGTGCCTGGCCTTGGGCGATGCCCAGCACCTCGCCGGGAGCCTGCCGGACGTAGATCCGGCTGTAGTAGTTCATGCCAAGGAAGTCTGGCTTCACCGCAATCAGCTCCAGGTCGCCGTCGCGAACGAGTGGGGCCAGTCGCTCGGCGACCAGCGCCGGATAACCTTTGCCATACAACGGGTCGACAAAGGCGCGATTCCACAGGGCATCGACCATTGCTGCGGCCGCCTGGTTCTCCGCTAAGTCGTCTTCTGCGCGCACTGGCTGCAGGTTCACCGTCGTGCCGATGCGCCGCCCACTCGGCAGGGTTGCACGCAGCGCCCGGAAGGCCAGGCCCTGTGCCAGGTTCTGGTGGTGAATGGCAGCGAACGCGGACTCGGCGTTGTTCAGCGCCGGGGCGTGGACCTGCGCGGCATAACCACGGAGGGCGACGCTGTTCGGCTCGTTGAGGACAATCCACTGCTGGACGCGGTCGCCCAGTGCGCGCGCGACGATCTCGGCATAGTCGGCGAGCCGTTGGCAGATGTCGCGATCACGGAAGTCCCCGGCCCAACTCGGCACGTCCCAGTGGAACAGCGTCGGCCAGGGGGTGATGCCGCGCTCCAGCATGGCATCGACCATCCGGTCGTAGACCGCAAGGCCGGCGGCATTCGCCGCCCCCGGACCGTTAGGCTGGACCCGGGGCCAGGCAATGGAAAAGCGGAAGGCCTGCACACCCGCGTCGGCCAGCAGGGCGAGGTCCGTCGGATAGCGCTCCTCGAAATGGGTGCAGAGGACGTTGGTCGAGCCGTCCAGCATTGCCCCCCGTGCCTCGCATAACGCATCCCAGTTGCTGTGTCCGCGGCCGTTGCGGCTTTCAGTCTGCGCTGCAGAGGCGGCGACGCCCCAGACGAAGTCGGGGTGAAAACGCGCCATGGTGGCGCCGTCGGGGGAGGCGTGGTCACGGATGGCCGTCATGCTGATCTCCTTGATAACGATGGTTGTTCAGGCGCGCGATAGCGGCAGTTCGTCCCGGTTTGCCTGCGCCTCGCGGTCGCGCAGGCGCAGGGCCTCGAGCAGGTGGCGATGCATAGCCGGGTCAATGGGGTAGACCCAGGCGAGCAGGAACACACCCAGGGTGCCGAGCAGCGGCACCAGTGACATCGTCAGCAGGAGCTGGTCCGTGGTGTGCGTGGACTGGACACCGCTGGGCACAAAGCCGATACCGCTCAGGGTCATCCCGAGGATGCCGGCGGCGATTCCGAGGGCGGCCTTCTGGGCGAAGATCACCGCGCCGATGATCAGCGACTCGGAGCGGATGCCCGAGCGCAATTGGCCGTACTCCACGGTGTCCGGGACCATGGCCCAGAAACACACCGCGTTGCAGCTGGCGCCGACCGCGATCAGTGCCAGGATCGCCAATAGGCCGGCATAGCCGGCGCCGCTAGACAGGTACCAGAGGACGAACCCCAGAGCGTAGAAGCCGCTGCCAACCAGCAGCGCAAGACGCTTGCTGTGCGAGCGCGCCACCTGAGCCCAGATCGGCGCTGCCAGGGCCGCGACGGCGGCCATAAGCGCCAGCGCGGTGCCGCCGAAGTCCGGGTCGTTGCGCACGTATTTGAAGTAGTAGAGAAGGTTTTTCGAGAAGAAGGTGCTGGCCAGCGAGTTCATGAGCGTGATGCCCAGCACGATCAGCAGCGGCCGGTTGTCCAGCAGTGCGTCGAGCAGATGACCGGCGCTGGGCCTGGCGGCAGGTTCGTGGTCATCGTACGCGGCGTCGTCGGCGCCGGCCGCCAGCGCCGCGATGAACAACATCGCCGAGGCGACACAGGCGAACAGGCCGGCCACCAGCGCCCATGCCAGCGCATCGCCACCGAAGTGGCGCGCCGCCGGCAGGGTCACCGCTGACACGACCATCGCGGCGAGAATGGCGAACACCATGCGAATCCCGGCCATGGTCGCTCGCTCCGCGGTGTCCTGGGTGACTCGTGCATAGAGCGAGGCATAGGGTACCGACACCAGGGCGAACAAGGTGCGGAAGGCGAAGTGGCTTGCCACGGTAAGCACTACCAATTGGCTGCCTTCGCCGCGTGGCAGGGCGAACATCAGCATGAAGACGATAGCCAGCGGCACGGCACCGAGCAGCAGGTATGGCCGGAAGCGCCCGAGGCGGGTGCGGGTGCGGTCGGCCATGACGCCGATCAGCGGGTCGACGGCTGCGTCCCAGATCAGAGCGCTCATGTAGATCAGGCCCGCGATATGGGCGGAGAGGCCCAGCACTTCGGTGTAGAAAAACAGCAGGAACAGCGACGCGATCTGCCAGTAGAGATTCACCCCGAGATCGCCCGCGCCCAGCGAAATCTTCCTCACCAGTGACATTTTGCGATGTCCGCCGAGCGCCATCGTGTCTGTCATTGCCAATCCTCGCCTGTGCCTTTTCCGGCTCTTGTTTTCCCCGTACCGGTGCTTGGCTACGGGCTTGTCTTGGTAAGAGGTTCTTTGCATCAAAAAACTATCCGAACGGATAATTATGTGAAGAGATGGAGTTGTCAATAGTCAATGGCCTACGCCAGACTTGGCATTTCCAGAACCACGGGATCGGTAGATACGGACGTATGAGTACGCCACGGGTAGCGAAGCAAGAGCGCAGTGAGCAGACACGCACGGAGATCCTGCAATCCGCGCTGGATCTCTTTTCGACGCGGGGATTTGCCGCTGTAAGCCTGCGCGACATCGCCGAGCGGGTAGGGGTCAATCACGCGATGATCCGCTACCACTTCGGCGGCAAGGAGGAACTCTGGCGCGAAAGTGCAGCCTTCCTGTTCGAGCGTCTGGCGAAGGAAATCCCACCACCCGCCCCTGCGGTCGAGCAATCACCGGTGGAGGCATTGAAACGCTATATCCGGGGCTACGTGCACTACTGCGCGCGGCACCCCGAGCATGCCCGTCTAATTGTGCAGGAGTCGATCGAGGGATCAGAACGGCTGCAATGGGTTGCCGACCACTACATCCGCCCCAACCATGCCCGGACCCTCAAGCTAATCGAGGGCTCAAGCATGCCCGCCGGGTTGGTTGGGCTGGACCCGGTGATGCTGCTGTACATGGTGGTGGCCATCGCGCAAATGCCTTACTTGGTCACCGCCGAGTTGCAGTTCGTCCATGGCCGCGATGTGCTGACAGAGGAGGCCATCGACGCTCATGCTGAGGCAGTTGTGAAGTTCATTTTCCGCGATTGATGCCTGGGGCGCGCCGTCAATGCGTCTGCAGCGCGCCTCGGTAAATGCTTCCTGGCCCTGAGCCTCTTCCGATGCTGCTCGAACCCGACAGTGCCGGGGAGATCAAGGCCTGAGGCGAGTTGGATGATGGCCTGACTGCCGAAGAGGGCGTTCGGCGGCCCTGCGGTCCCGATACTTGCCAAGTCAGATCCCCGGATACTGGCTATCAATTTGAGCGCAAGCCGATGGCGCAGCAGAGCCTTGAGGTGCGAGAGTTCCGAGTCGCTGCTGCGCGTTTCCGGATCGTCGCCACCGCACATTCTCAATGTGCCAACTACCATAGGAACACCCATGGAAGCCGCAAAACCCGCACTAATTCGAGAAACCTTCCCCGTCGGCCCGTTGCAGTGCAACTGCAAAAAATGATCCGTTTGCGAGGTGCGCTCTATCCGCTTTATTCGGCTGTAGTGCCCGTGATGCAAGGAGTTCAGGCAGTGCTGCAATAATTGAAAATAACGCTCAATCATCATGAATCACACGCTCAGTGTGACAGAAGTGTGCCAAGGCGGTTGCGCGGATGACTGTGGATGATTAGGCTAGATCCGAACGCGCCGGCGAGGTACGAGAAATGCCCTGACCTGAGGCTTCCATCATCTGGTAATGATGGGGGCTGACGAAGGTTAGCAGGGTCCCTCGGTCCGGCATCGTGGTAGCAGTAAGCGGACGAAACTATCACGAAAGAAAGGATACCCTCGTTAAGGGGGAAATCGCCTGATGACACCAGACCACCGGCATTGATGGGGCCGGAATCCAATTGGCGAGGTGCGGGGGAGAGCGTGGGCGACTGTGGGCAAAACCCCGCGTCTGGACCGATCTCACTCTGAGTTGAACCAGCAACTTTCTAGTGATCAATCGCCAGCGCTGCCGCGCACCCATCCAAACCTGACCTTATGGTCGGGGGAGGATGAGTCATGTCGCTCGAAAAGCTTCTCACAGTTGATGATCTCGCCGAGATCTTAGGCCGGTCGGCCGGCACCATCAAAAATCAGCACTCTAAAACTCCTGCCAAGCTACCTCCGGTTTGTCGCATCCCTGGTGCGGGGCGACTGCTGTGGCGCCGTGAGGATGTTGAGCGGTGGCTACTGCAGCACGTGGTCCAGCTCCATGAGTTCGTTCTGAGGCCCGAGAAACGAAAGCCAGGGCGGCCGAGAAAGTCTGAAGCGAGAGCACGTATTGTGACTCTGGAGTCTCAACATGCATGAGGCCTGCCAGGCAGAAAGCACAGCCCAAACCACTCGCTCGAGATTCCACGCGATTTTGGATCGACGAGTCAAAGAGGCGGCTGAGCGCAAGGAGCTAAAAAATGAATTGCAGAATGAGCTGAATTCCCCAAGGACCGTGGTGGCACATGTCCAAGGGCAGTTTCCTTTCTTACCTGCAATGGCTTCGGCTCTGCCGACACTGTGGACCCGAACTAGTTTGTTTTCGAGTCTTAGGAAAGGTGAACGGAGAATATTAAAAAATCAGAAGCTTGAAGGACGAGTTGATTGCATAGTAAGAGTGTCAGGCGAAGAATTGGATCTGTATGACAATGATGTTTTTCTGCGTGTTGTCCAGTTGGCGCAAGGTACATTTCCAGGTGAGCCGCTATATTTTGAGCGGTCTTCGTTTTTGCGCGCAATCGGTAGGGGAAGTGACCTTTCATCCGAGAGCTATCGGCGTCTGCAGGATTCGATGGAGCGACTTGCAAGATCTACCATATTTGTTGAAGGTCAAGAGGGTGGGGAAAGTTTTAGGTTAATAGATAAAATTAAGTGGGGCGTGAATGGTAATTATTACATAACAATGGATCCTGTAATTATTTCAGCATTTATTAATCCCGCATTTATTGATATGGGTGTGCGGTTTAGGCTAAAAAGCCCATTAGCAAAGTATCTTCAAAATTATATATCCGGGCATGCAGTCGGAGTGCATCGGATCGCTTGCGAAAAACTGCGCAATTGGAGTGGCTCGCAAGGAAGGTTACGGGACTTCTGCTCTCGGTTACGAACTGCATTGGGCGAGTTGGAGTCAGAAGGGATAATCAGGGACTGGGAAATCGAAGATGATGTCGCTCGATGGACTAGGAATCCGCATCCAAAAAGCAAGAAATATTGAGTTATCCACAGGCGTCGGGGTATCAGCGCGATCTCCATCGGGGTATCAGCGCACCGCTTCGGGGTATCTGCGTGGAGCATCGGGGTATCTGCGCAAGTGGCCTGAGCGAAAGCCAGTATTTTCGGGGGCTACAGCCATTCTGTGCATCGCCTAACATGCTTTTAACATACGTTTAACATCATCAAGGTTCAAAGGCAGCAGATGGCCGAAGGGTACTAGTCGCTGTACTGAATGGAGGTGGCCGGGTCCGAATAAGCGTCTGGCGGCGCTTCAAAGACCCCAGAAGGGGAAGGAAGTGATTGAGAAATTGGTGGGGGGCTCTCAAGCCCATGTAAGTCTAGGAGGGCCAAGTAGCAACAGGTGAATGGAATAGAACGTGTACATCCACGTACCGAACCACCCATTATTTTGTAAGTGTGACCGGTCGCTAATGGCCGCTTTCTGCTGGTTCTCACCGGCAGTTGTGGGGCGCTTTCTGCCTGTCGTCGCGGGCAGAGATCGGCCAAAAGCAGGCAGTCGGGCCGATTCATTCGATCAGAAGTGATACGGCCACAGAACGGTTGTGTTAGACGGCGAAAGTAGCCCTAGCTACCATCGTTAGTGGTTAACGCTCCCAAGCTCTTCGAGTCGCTGGGGTCGAGATTTAGAGACGAGTGCGCCCGCTCTTGATCTGATTGCAGATCTTCCCCATTTGTGCCATGGAACCACGACCCCCTCGCTATTCGTCGGAATGCGTCATAGATCAGTATCCGCTAATTACAGGAGTCAGAATGAAACAGCGGTTGAGCAATGCAAAGCAAGGACGCGCCGGTGTGATCGCGGTTGAACAGGCCTGCAACCGTCTCGACCTCATTTGGCGCAACCTTCTTGAGGAGGACGTCGGGGTTGACGGCACGATTGAGATTGCGATCGGTAATTTCCCAACTGGCAAAATCGTTGGAGCTCAGATCAAATCTGGTATGAGTTACATTCGGTCCGAGACCAACGATTCGTTCAAGTTTTACCCGGATAAAGATGACATAGAGTATTGGAGAGCGCTGTCGATTCCTCTCTTTCTATTGGTCCACCACCCTGCTAACGACAACATCTATTGGGTTGACATCGGCCGGTATGTCGAATCGCGCGGTGAAGAGCCTTTAGGGAAACCGTACATCAGTTTTTCGAAAGTAAACACGCTTGACCGCACGTTCGAGTCCTACCTTCACAAGCGTTTCGACCTTGCCGTTTACACAGATGATCAATATGCAACTCTCCTTCATGAACTGAAGACCCTGGTTCACGTCGACGGAGTCGGATCCGCAGCCGTTACCGTAACGGCGCTTGATTTGTTCATCGAGGGATTGTGGGGGTTATGCAGCAAGGTTCAGTTTCATTCAAGCCTTATGACAGACCTCATTCGCAAAATGCTGCGGGAGCGTGAAGGTGAGATTCCGATTACTTACACATTTACTCGAACTGACCTGTACCCCTTCTTTACACGCTATTTCAACATTCTGACAAAGAACCATCTAGCATTGTTGGATGTGGCGGATATCAACGAGTCACTGTATGTAAAGCTTGAGTTCCCAACATTCATCTCTAGCCTGACGAGCAACGGGAGACGCTTCGTCGAGTATCTCCGGAACTCGAGTTTGCCGCGCGTGCACGACAACCAATTCATGAGCCTTTCGGTTATCCCCCACGTTCAAATAGAGGTCTATTCTAGCTTTGCCCTTGTAGATGAGAAAGCCGAGCTTGGACCTTTTACTGATGTACTAGCTATTGGTTTTAATCCTTACCTCGACTATTACCGCCTCTCACATTGGTTCCGTGCCGCTCCTGGTGATGCAGCAGTAGAAGTAGGAGCTCAGAATATTCACTATCACGCTCTTCGCGAATACCTCGAGAACCATTTCGGGAGTGTACATAAAGATAACTTTATTTTTCGATATCTTGATATCCCGTTGTCCCCCCTCATTTGCTGGCTTGAGCAGTGGAGCGAATCCACATACGGTATGCCCACGTATAGACTGGCAGGGAAATCGGCAAAGGAAACTGTTGGATTTTCGGACGAACTAATGTCAATCATGGGCCCCGTTGGCACCATTACAATTACAGAATCGCCTTCTCAACAGTTTCCCTTGCCGGTACTAGCTAATGGCGAATTTTTAATAGAAAGCCTACCCGAGTCCGTGCGCAATGAGATCGCTAACCGAATGAGCCATATATGAGCGACCGGATCAGCCGCTGGGGCCCATGCGAGGCAAGTCTTGCCCGCTTCTAAACTAGCTTAAGCCCCTTGTGCCCAGTTGCTTGAGGTCGATTTCTGACTGTGGCGACTGACCGGTCGAGTCCCCAACTGAAGGCTGCCCTGGCCGAATGGCAGTTTCTGGCCGATTTCCGCCCGCTTTATCAAGCAGAAACCGGCCAGAAGATGCCGTTCAGCAGACTCTTGGCATTGATGCAGTTACGCCGCGTGGTGTGATAAGCGAGGGCACGCATGGACAGGTTCGGCTTCTGGCGCTGCAGCATGTGTGTTGCTGCCAGCCGCGTAGGTCAGTCGCGCGGGAGCAGCAGATCGAGCAGGAAGTTCATGAGTAGGTGTGGCCTATCAAAACAGGCCTCAATTAGCGTATGAACGAAGAGCGTGCTGTCGTCCAGCATGAAGGGGATGGCTGAACGGTCGATCTTGAAGGTCTTCAGACGCTTGCGGGCGTTGCCTTTCTGGCAAGGGTCTTTGGTGCGCAGGTCAAACTCCTCGTGGGTGTAGAAAATATATTCGTGGTCGATGTGCGATACGTATAGCTGGCCGTCGTCGACGAAATACTCCAGATGAACCATCCGGGTAACAGCGCAGTCTTCGAGCAGTTCCGGGATGTGGGCGATTTCCTCGAAAGTCATGCTGTTCGTAGTGATTGAACACCAAGTTCTGTCCTCACTGCCGAGCTCGCAGAAGGTCGAAACCGAAGGGACCACAGTAGTTCCGTCGATCGGGAAGCCGTTTTTGCGCATTACTGTGTGGACCAGTTCCTCGTCCGGGTGCCGGGAGAGGTTGTGCAGCGTCAGCGGCAACTGGACCTCTTCAACACCTAGTGTGACGAATATGTACTTGTCCGTTTCTACCAAAGCTTCGTTGCTAGCCAGCAAGGCTAGATCTTTTATTAGTCCATCCTTGCGTAGGCGTTCGAACAGCTCAAGCAAATGCCTTGGGGTATCTTCGATGAACATCTGCAATGGTCGTTGTGGATCGAAGATCCGGCAGGGCAGTCCTATCAGCAGTTCGATGTCGGTGGTGATTGAGTACAGGTTGTACTTGCTGTACTGCGGATCTGCCTCGAAGAGATCGATGTCCGCAGCCAGGTAATACTGATAGAGGCGAGTGGACTTCTGCAGTTCACGCTTGAACTTACGCTGCTCGCGTTTTTCCGCGTAATGAGCCTCATATACGATGCGCAGCAACTTAGTGAAATAGTAGTTTTCTCCGGATTGAGCAGCGGTGAAGTCCTTTGCAGCCACCATTGTGGAGCAAAGGTCGTCGAAGGAGCGCAGGGCCTGCTCATGCAGTGTCTTAGTGCACATTTCTTCGATCTTTTGCTCCGTGAACTCGATAGCGTAATGGTAGTGGATCGGGTCGGTGTTGAGCCGCTCCAATTCCCATTCGAGCTTGTTGCGTTCGAAGCGCAGGATGCTGTCCATAAAACTTTTTTCTTGCACCGCCTCTTTCAGCCAGGGTATTGCGCTTTCGAACAGCACAGGGTCGTTGTTTAGGAAGCAATCGGTGATAAGGTCGAATCTGCCGCCGTCGTAGCTGAAGTCGCCTTGCAGGATGCGCAGACTTTGCTGTAACCGCTCCTCGTTGAGTCCGTCGAAGTAGCTTGCGAGTGCACTAGGCAGCTTCATGTTGAGAAGTTCCTAAATGATGGGAGGGCTTTCAGAGGCTCAGCGCTGCCGATCGATCGCACCGAGCGCGGTCGAATGCAGCCGTTGCCTGAGTGACCGCTCTTAGCCGATTGCAGCCTGAAATGACGCGCAGTAGCCGGCCATAGCGGACATGCAATGGCACACCTGTTGGCAAACATAAGCGACAGACCTGATACCGCAAATGCAAATAACTTATTAGTGCTTCCCCTCCATGCTATAAATTATTAATTGCGTGGCAATGATAAGTGCATATTGGGATACAAAGGTAAAGCACGCAGCAAGTAGCGTTGATTTTATATTCAGATCTTCGATGCCAGAACTGAAAGTCTCCCCTGCATGCACGTATTGGTTTCTAACCGCGTAAGCGATACTCATGACGTGATGTGGTGTCGTTGTATGGATCGAGTTTGTAATGGCGTTATAGGAGAGCAAAAGCAAGTCTTTCTGCAGACCTAGCGAATGCTCCTCTAAGTGTAGAAGATACGCTTGAGTTTTATCCCTTGAGTCAGCCGTTGATGTAATATTCCGAATGCTTTCACAGAAATCATTAATAGATCCCTCCATCAAGATCTCAAGATACGCGTCAGTTATACGAGCATCATCGAATGTAGAAGCCTTACCAAATGGAACGCCTAGAGATACAAAATTACGATGTAAAGCTATTGCTTCCTGAATAGTGCTTGCAGAGCCGTAAGATTTGATTTTTTCTGGCTTCTCTGACTCGAAGCCAAGTCTCACTATATTTGGCAATAGCGTTTCATAGGCAAACCAAGCTTCGGATAACTTACTTGTTAAGGTGTGGGTCTCCATTTCATCTGCCTCAATAGACAAGCCAGGAAAAGTCATTTCCGAATAAATTGCTAACAATATTCTAGAGTTGAAGCTTCTAAAATCACTGCCACTCGAGTGGCCTTTGAGCTCTTTGTAGCAGTCACTGAAGTAATTAAGAATGACAAGGGTTTGTGAGTTTGGCATTTGGGTGCATGTTCCTTTGCTTTGAACGAACGTCATCTGTCGATAGGGTCAGATAGGATTAATCTAAGTGACGCCTCAGATAAGAGCAATGCTTTTTTGTTAGTCTTTACGCGGAAAATGTTGGCATCACCTCGAACTAGCGTAATTAGGGCGAAAAGTTTTAGATAAGGCCATGCCATTTTTTAGTGGTCTACTGATCCCGTTCTCATTGATAAGTAACTCGATGTTTGGCTAGCCTATACCCATGGTGACACAGGTACTTTCCAGCGGCTGCTTAAGGGGCGAATGCGTCCATCGTCGACCGACAGGCTGCTGGCCGGTTGTCACCATCGGTGCTCAACCATCCGGGTATCCTTCTCGAACTCGCCAACCACGCCGTAATGCAACCCTGGGTACCTACCGACACCTGGCATTTGTCGCTAGAGTGCCAACAGCCCTGCAGTCTGTGGCAACGATCGCCGCTCGGTGACCGCCCCACACTGAGGGCCTGTATCCGACCCGAAAAATCAGCTCTCGGACTGAACCGATCAAGCAGGTGCGGCCTGTGTCCACTTTTGGCTCAGTGCCCAATCACCTGGTAGAGACTCGCCGTACCGAGGTAATTATCACCGACTCGTAGTGACAAAGAAGCCGCATGGAAGCGATCGCTGACAAAATCCGCCATTACCGCCAAACGTTTCGCCCGCCGGTCTTCTACGCGTTTAGCTCGCTGGCACTCTGGCTGTCCATCGGACTGGCGACGATTATCCTGGGGCTGTTGTTCTTCGACCTGTATCTGCGCATCGCCAAGACCACCTACCTGTTGACCAAGTCCGATCAGGCGTGGCTGATCGCGTACGAGGTGCCCATGCTGTTTGGCCTGATGCAGGCCTATTTTCAAGGCATCGAGCGTCGATATCGCCTGCTTTATCCAGCCGCCAAACGCGTCCACTTCAGGACGCCGCATGACGCCTTGGCGAAAGAGAAGCACGCCTACCTCCGTACTACCTTCGCTCACGAGGGTGACCTGCGTGCACTGGCCAAGTATCTCATCGAGGAATGGGAGTGGCGGCGTGTGATCAAGGTCCGTGCCCAGGAGCCTCTTTCACGTCGCGCCGCCGGCTTCTTTCAGCTGCCCTCAGCTGGTAATTTCGCCGCATACGTGACCGGCCTCGTTGCGGTCTTGGCAGGTATCGTCATCTCTACACTTTCCAGGGAGGCGCTCTATGCTGACTTGGAGCAGTTCCTGGTGGATACATGGCATCTGATCGTTCAGCTGTGGCTCGCTATCGTGCTGCCATTCGCCGTTTGCGTACTACCTGGCGCGGTGATCCTTGTTGGGATCAAGCAGCTCGGGGAAACACTCCTGGAATGCATAAACGATCAGTATCTCGGCCATACGGCGTTCTACCGCTTCATCTCGGAACTGCTGGAACTGCACGATAGGGGCGAGCGCCTGCTGTTGCGCAAGACGCGCGCTCGGATCTATTGGGCGGTCCGACTGACCATGGTTCCGGTCCAGGATATTCCGCGCATATGGCGCCGTATCCGACGGGCCAAGGCTATGGCACAACGTAGCGCTAGGACCCGGAATCCTGCCCTGCAGCGATGAGACACCATTGGAGGCCTTGCCCCGCTCGCCGAGCCTCAATGGATAGCCGTGACGCCACATCGGCCACAAGCAGGCGGCGCTTGGTCACTTGCTTGACGGCTTCGATTTTGAATTCTTTAGCGTAACTCTGGTTGCTCGTGATACCCCCTAACTGGTCTCATTATGAAGCTTGGAAGTATCTACAAAACTAGGGGAGATTCACTATGGGCGCAATTCGGTGAGAACTCTATCGCCAAGCTACGGACACGCTGCCAAGCAACAGAAGATGGGTTGGGTATAGCGGGTACATCCATGTGCCTACTTGCCTAAGTGGTCGTATCTGAAGCTGCAGCAGCATGAGTCCGAGCAACGGTGCCAACGCAGCTACGGCAATGATCACCTTATCCAGTGGGGCCAGTTCTGAAAGTCTCAGGATAGAGATGCCGGCATTCGCAGTGGCGGTGAGAAGCGCACATAGAGCCCAGCTTATTATCCTTGTCTCCATTGTGCGAGCCTGCAGTGCAATTAATGATGCTGCTGGCAGAATTATGCCGGGCAAGCCAGAGCTTAGAATGGGGCTGTACGTGATAGCTATCATAAGCACGAGAATCCCTGCTGCAATCAATTTCGGGGTCCTATGATGAATGGCTTGGGCAAGTACTAGGCCTAGTGATAGCTCAAATAATATGTTTAAGTTGTCAGCGCGAAAATAGCTAGCGTACGGCCATTGGCTTAGTATTGCGAAAAAGAGAACTCCTCCTAGGTATCGTAAGCCGCTTGAGTGATATCTCGGTTGTCGGGCGACATTAGTGGCGATTGCAAGGCAGAAGAATGGAAATGCCAATCTTCCAATTGCGCGCATCCAGCGTGAGGTTTCTTTGATTTCATCAGGTAGCACAAACCATGTGTGGTCGATGATCATGGCTGCCAAAGCGATCCACTTTAGTAAATCAAGCGAGTGGTTTCGTTCAGGGTGATACATTTCTATATAATCCGTTACATTTGTTGATTTTCTGGGTTGGATGCTTGATATTTTGTTTTAGGAGTGTGAGGGCTGGCAATGTGTAGTTTTTTTGAGTTGCCGTCATAAAAGTACGATGTGAGGCGCTCCGTTGGATTTACCAGCCTTGTCGCTGCTTGTTGATCGTGGGTTCTGTGGTTTTCACATGGCTTCATATTTGAGACGTTCATGGGGTCTACACATGAGAAAAATTATTTCAGCTGTCTTCATGGCAATTGTTTTCACCGGTTGCTCCAGCGGAGAATCCGAAAACCAAGTAATGCCCGCCAAATCAACTGTTGATGCGGTATACGCTCCGAACACTACTGAGTACCTTCGCGCATCGGTTGGTACTCCGCGCTCCAAGAGCCTAGAGCTTACCTTTTGGCATGAAGCTGGATCGGCATATCATGGATACGCTTCCTTGAAGGTGGATGGCCTCGAGAAAATTCGCCCAGTTGATAATGTTGGTGGTTTCGACTTTTCGCAGGCGACCGCTTTCAAGTTTCATTACACGGACGGCGTCTGGGTAGCCTATGTGGCCACCTCAGACCGTACTCATGAGGCACGCCCGGAAGAGTTCTTCGCAGATGTTGTTGAGTTGCTAAAGAAGTTTTGATGCGTTGTGGTGTGGGCCCAGGGCTTCCTTGCTCTGGCGGGGACATTACTGGCCAGTTGCTGAAGGAATGCCTCGTCCAGGTCTCATGATATTGCGAACGACACCTCCTATCGCCGTACGAGTAACCATCGACACATTTCCCAGGATGCCGTGCATGCTGTTCTCGTAAGGATTCAGCCCGGGCTCGGAAAGAGAGATCATGTTCAGAACCGAACGCGGGAAGTTGGTGACCAGTTGCGCGCTGGTCACTACTACGTTCCAGCTCAACATGATGACGACCCCCAACGTGAGCAGACCGCCGATCACAAGACCACCCAGGCTTTCCAGCGGGCGGCCGACCTCGGAAACGCCGGGATCGAACATGCCCCACAGCCCCATCGCCAGCATTTGCACCAGACTTAACCCCACGGCACTGATGACGATAGCTGCGGCGAGGCCTCCGACCGAAAGAGCTGGGTAGAGGCCGATGAAAATGAAGGAGTTCCACCCCTTGGCACTGAGTTGGGAGGTATGCTCTTCGCCTTTGGGGGCGGCCATGCCTGCCGACCAGAGTGTGACGCCGAAGAAGGTACTGGCGACCACGACCAGCCAACTGATCGCGCCCATCAACCCGTAGACTGCGAAAAGCAGTGGCATGACATAGCCCAATAGACCGCCGGATATGATCAGGGCATATCCAACGACTTTCATCAGCGAGCCATCACTGACTTTCTTGATCCAGGGGAGGTAGCTCATTACAGAACCGCCTGCGATCAGACCGATGCCTGAACCGACCATGGCTCGGCCCCAGGCTGCGAATGTATGGATGTTTTGACTGCCTGGGCCCGCAGTTTCCTTCAGAATGTCGAGGGAAAAGATACGACTAAGCCAGGATTGCTCAGCTCTGCTTGAGTCTGGCTGGATCTGCGAGAGCGCTTGGCCCTCGACCAACTTCGACAGGTCGTCGCCAGGCGTCATGGCCGCCAGACTGGACTGCGGCATCATCTGCGAGGTAGCACCTTCGGCATAAGCGGCTGCGCGGGAGAAATCGGACGCTGCGCGTAGTACAAAGGTACCGCCAAGCATCCAACCCCAGTGCCTCAGTTCGTTGAAATACGCTTCCGAACGTAATGCCTGATCGGTAGCCAGTTGGTTGGCAACGGTTAACTCTACGGTCTCGGCAAACCAATTTGCGGTCTGATTGGCCCAGCGCACGCCGTCATCGTAAAAGCGCTTACTTTCCTCAGCTGATGCGGAGCCTTCTCGAACTTCAATGGCTTGGGCGAGCGCGAGGCTGAACAGCGATACCCAGATATGTCGTTGCGCCGCGGCAATACCTACTTGAATGCTGGATGCATTGTTCTTTCTGACGGCCAAGAACTCATCAGAGCACAACGTGCTTTCCATCCAACCTGCCTGGCAAAACCAGCCCTCGCCGGTGCGTTCGCGATCCACCGTAATGTTCTCGGCATCGAAGCCGATCAGCCCTTTCACGCCTGACGTCGATGCTCTCGCGGCGGCGTCACTCGGGGCGATCAGCGGCACAGGGATGCTTCGCATGTGGTGTGCCAGGAATACTGCACGGGGGGAAGGAATTGCACCGACTATCTCGGAAGGTGTCTCTCGGTGCACTTGGTTCCACCGTTCCAGCAGGACGTCCTGGGCTATCTGTTCGGCACTCGTCTCCGAATAGACACCCTGCGGATCGCGGAACACAACCGCGGTTGCCAGTTGGGTAGCCGATAGCTTCCACGAATTGAGCATCTCCAAGGACCTGGCCGGATCCACGTCAATGTGGAACTGAGGATCATGAAACAGGTTGTAAGTATGCATTAGTTGAAATGAGTCGGCTTGGGCGGCGTCCCCGAATTCCGCGGCGCTCTTTGCCACTCCTGCAACCAATGAATGGCCAGGTGTCAGCACGATATCGCGGTCGCCAGCGGAGCCCACTGGGATAATCGGGGCGAGCAATGCCAATGCGAATGTCACCCTTAATGGATAGAAAAAGCTTTCGTTTGCATCCCGAACACCAAAGAAATTACCACCGTTGCGAAGTCGAAATATTCCCAGGAAAACTGCCCAAGAGGACAGTACGCTGAACAAGGCGACTCCTGCAGTGGCGAAGTAGCTAGCGAAGATGGTTAGAGGGGTAACATCCAGGGCGTTGATGTCGCTGGTAACTGAGCCGCCGTTAAATATCCAGCGTCCGAATAGCCACATCAACACGATTGAAGTGAAGCTATTCATCTCGTTCACCTCTCACGCGGTAGCATATCGGGAGGGGAAGGGCGATTAGGAACGTTGGGTTAAGTATGACTGCTTTGATGAAGGCTACTACGGATGGGGCGGATTGAGTTCGCGCCATATTGAGTCGATAGGCATTTTGTACCAGAAGGATTAGCAGTAAGTTTAGAAATGCTAATTTAGCAGAAATTATTACCAGCGAATCTGGGATAGCTCCAAGTAGAGAACCAACATTGACTGCGATGGCGATAAGCAGTAGGTAGTTTAAGACGGTCGCTGAACGGTAGCCTCGGTGGACGCTTTGGGTGGTGATTCCGTACTGGCTTACCATGCGGTCCCAGAGAGCTTCGGAACCCAAGTGCTCTGCTAGCACGCGGTCCTCAGTTGCTTGTTCCTTTATGACTCTAACCATCCCCAAAAAAGTCAATAGGACGTGGCTCGGAAAGCTAAGAGCATGGCGAACCTCGCGCAGCGCGCTTCTGGTAGCTGAAATACCTGAGGCATGCAGAAAAAACATTTTTAAAGTGGATTTTGTGTTCATGGTTTATTCCTTCAGCGCCGGCCGATAAATGGCTGGTACCGGAACAGAAGGTGAGTGCGGTTTTGTTTCCTGATTCTTAGGGCGATGATCGAGGCTAGCTTGCTGGCCTGGAACAACGAGGCCGAAATAGATAACTAGCCCTAGGCCAATCGTGCGGGGGATTTTCACTGTCGCTTCCCGTGAGATAGATAACCTCTTCGAAACGTTCGTTGTTTTCATGCTTGCTCCAAGGGTAATGGGATCGTATAGGAGGCTGACCATTGGTACTTGGATTTTAAACAACAGAAATTCTTAATACATCGGGTGTTTATGCTAATGAAATTACGAAAGCATAAATTTTGGTCATGATTTATTTGTATTGATTGATGTGGCCTTTAAGGTTTGCTCAATGCTTGTTGGGTTCGAATTTTCGCTAGTTTCGATTTAGTTGATCAGGGCAAGGAACTGAGCTGCGCTAACAGGGATCTTCACCTTAAGCAGCCTTAGACTAAGAGGAGATTCGGGACCTCTGGATGCTCATCGTAGAAATTGAGGGGCAGGATAACTCGCCTGTTTACAGAGGCTCGCGCAGCTATGGCAGTAACTCCTCGGAGTTCCAGATTGATCAATATATAAAAAGAAAAGCCAGGCAGTGCCTGGCTTTTTCCTTGGCGCGGACTGATTACTGTAGCCAGCTCTCCACTTTCCCTGCGCCGTACTTTTCTTTCCACGCCTTCAGGATTTTGTGGTTTCCGCCTTTAGTCTCAACGACCTCGCCGGTTTCCGGGTTCTTGTAGACTTTTACTTGACGCTGACGACGCGGGCTTCGTGCGGTCGGAGTTACGACGTTACGCTGAGCTTGGGGATCGATGAGGGCAATAATGTTACGTAGGTTCATGCCGTAGTCGTCCATCAGCTTGCGCAACTTCTCTTCGAATTCGATTTCGCGCTTCAGCCCGTCATCGTTCTTGAGCGCATTCAGCTGCTTTAGCTGGGCGGCGAGTTGTGCTTCTAGCGCTTTAAATTCTGCGAGTTTGGACATCGATTTGACCTTATCGTTTGGTAAGCAAGTGTGATTTAGCTTAGGTTGATACCGACTTTGGTACTTCGAATGCTAGCCGAGGGAAATGGCATTGTGGAAGTTAAATCAGCTTTTTGCCGAATGCGGGCTACGGTGCCGACGCTTGGGTTGGAGCTACGAGTATTTCGTAGCTTAATCAAGGCACGGAACGAGTCGCCTTGTGAAATTCACCTAGACCACATTTAGAAGGAAGTAGCATGCGTTCTACAGTAAAAATTGGAGTGGCTTTCGCGTTGGGTGCGCTTGCAGGATGCTCCACCGGAGTCCGCCCCGATCAGTTGCCAGTAGTGGTCGACTACTACGCGGGCGCGACAGATCTGTCGGGTTACTCCGGCATGGGGATTGGCGCAGGAAACACCCTTATGGGAAGGGCCGGATCAAGCGATCCCCTTCGGTATCCGGCGCTAGAGGTGAAGCGCTGCAACACTGAAATGACTGCGTGCGCCCTAGGCCTCGTGGATCTCGCTAGTCAGGTCACCATTCTCGAAGTTGGCCCCTCTACGGCGAAAGTTCAGGTAGTGCTCGATTACCGCGTTGGTAAAGAGGTCAGGCATGAGGGGATGGGATCCAGTGTGATTTCAACCCTACCGTCTGATGTGGAAATCATCAGCGACAGCGGCCGAGTTACTCGGTCGGCTGAGATCCCCTACGGCGTGGTGCGGAGCGTCGTACTACCTTATGGCGTTGCTCTCACTCTTTGCGTTTCGCCTCCTGGGACGTCCAACCTAGATGAGCGGCCTTGCTCAGAAAACTTACGAGTCCGCGATCCGAGCGTTGTTCCGACGCTCTAGATCCATATCGGCAGAGGCATCTTCCACAAGTCTGAAATGGCAGAGGGTGTCTCCAGCTCTTGTCGGACACGGTGAATCACTGCTGGCGATCAGTGCCTGATTCACGGTGAATCACTGCTGGCGATCAGTGCCTGATTCACGGTGAATCACTGCTGGCGATCAGTGCCTGATTCACGGTGAATCACTGCTGGCGATCAATGCCTGATTCACCGTGAATCACCGCTGGCGTTCCTCATCTGATTCACAGTGAATCACTGAAGTGCTAATCGACCGATCTACTCTCTGAGGAACTGGTAGCAGAGTTCGATGGATGCCGACAGGTCGTCGGCATCGTGTCGAGCCTGCAGTACGGCTAGGACCTGTCCGATCTGAGCGTCACTCGGAATCAACTCACTTGGCGACTCATACAGCCAGTCCTCGAGGGTGTTCAGCAAGCGGTGAGCCGGCCAGCTTGCTACCTCCGCGCGGGTTGGTACGTAGAGTCCCACGCGGAGGGCGGGTGAGCCGGAATCCTTATGTGCCCGAATGGCACTGAGCATGGCCGACTCCATTCCAAAGCGATCATCGTTCATCTAGCAACCCACGCGGCTAAAGGCCCGGTCAGGCCGGGCTCGAATCGTTACACATGGGTTCTACCCCATTTCCACGGACGGTTTGAAAAGGGCTGAAAACTTCAGATCTTGCCGGGCGACTCTACGACGCATTCGTGGGTTATGAAACCGCTCGATGTAGTCGAATAAATCCGCCCGAGCTTCATCACGAGTTCGATACGATTGATGGGCAACGCGCTCCCGTTTGAGCTGACCGAAGAAGCCTTCACAGGCAGCGTTGTCGCCGCAATGCCCGACGGCACTCATGCTGCAGACCAGCGTGTTGCGATTCAGAAAGCGCTGGTAGTCAGCACTGGTGAATTGGCTACCGCGATCCGAATGTAGGATCACCGACCAGTCACCTTGGCGCTGCCAGATCGCCATCTCCACCGCTCGAATCACCATCTGCCGATCCTGACGGTGATGCATCGACCAACCGATCACCAACTTGCTGTACAGGTCGAGCACCACGCATAGGAAGAGCTTGCCTTCCAGTGTGGCTATCTCCGTGATATCCGTGACCCACTTGCGCTCCGGTTCCTGCACGGTGAAATCGCGCTCCAGCAGGTTTTTCACGCCTGCTGGACGGCCGCTGGCGACTCTTCCAAAGCCACGTCTCTTACGGCGGGGCCAGCCTTGAATGCGCTCAGCGGCCATCAGGCGAGCAACGCGGTTCAGGCTGACGATTTCGCCCTCGTCGAGCAGATCCTCGTGCATCCGTGGCGCTCCGATCACTCCACGGCTGTCCTCGTGGATCTCCCGAATACGCCTCACCAGGCGCGCATTCTCTTGAGCACGTGGGCTTGGCTCGCGATCCTGCCAGGCGTAATAGCCACTGGCAGAAACCTTCAGACAACGGCACATCAGTCGTACCGGGTACTCGTTGCGGCAGCGCTGGATCACCGTGTACCGCTCGATGACTCCTTGGCAAAGTACGCTGCCGCGTCTCTTAAAAAATCACGTTCCTTGGTTACTCGGGCCAACTCGCGCTTGAGGCGGGCAAGCTCCTCATCCCGCGGACTTCCCGTTCCAGGGAAGGCTTTCTCTGCGCTTGGTTGTGCCTCCCGAACCCAGCGTGTGAGCAGGTTGGGAGCAACACCAATCTCCAGGGCCACCTGTCGGCAGCTCGCCCCTGAACGACGAACCAGCTCGATGGCTTCCCGCTTGAATTCGGGGCTGTATTTCTTGCGCTTGGACATGAACACTCCTTTAGCTCGACGTGAGCTTACTCGAAAGTGTCCGTGCTAACGGGGTAGAACCCACCTGAACCGTGGAAAATTTGAGCGCAGGGCGCATCATCACGCCGTGCGTCTCACGTATCATTTGCATCAGCGTGTGCTCAACGTTGGCTGGGAAGTGGCTATATATGCCCGTTGTGCTTTGGGCAAGTTGTATGAGCTCAGGCACTGACTGTCGAACTTCGAAGTCCGACAGCATCTCAGCCATTTCGGGCGGTGCAAAGAATGGAATGGGGCCATGAATTGGGTTCTCCGCCATCAACTGTCCTTGTACTCGGCGATAGTCGGGAACCTCTCCAGAGTAATAACCGTTCAGCTCGCTGCTGATCCAGTCGATCAGTTCAGGTACTCCCAGCCGCCTGGTCGCGACTAGAGCGCGACGTAGCAAATCCGCTGATGACACCGAGGTGTCAATCGCTGCATTCACCAGTTCGGTAACGAGCGCAGGCATCCCTCTCCCCTTAGGTGCGATGGCAAAGTCGTAGCATGCCATCTTTCTTGGTTGGCACTCCATGTGCTCGTGAAGGGCCGTTGGAGACTAAAATGCCTAAAAAGAACCCACCGTTGCGGTAGGCTTTGACCTGGTCGCGATGATCGTCTACATCGAGCAATACCCATCCCACGTGAGGCTGTCTGAGGGGGGAGGACTCTGCTGCGCATTCCAGAATGCTGTCCTCAGGGTAATCTGTGATAGAGACGAAGGGCTGCTGCCGGAGCCCTTCAATGTGGGTAGAATCGCTGCCCAGACAGGGCTAGATGGCGTCGACCTACTAGTTTGAAGACCCTTCCTCAGGGAAACGCATTCGAGATCTACTCAGGGATTCGGACGGGATAAAAGCTATGGCACGTGGCGAACTAATGAAAAAGCTGTTGGCAAGCTACGGCCGAGACGAAGAGTTCCGAGCTGTTGCCGAGCAGATAATTCTCGAAGAAGAGCAGAAAAATAACCGAGTCCTTGCCAGGTCTCTCCGTCATACGCTGGATAATGCAACGTCCGCGAGTGTGAACTCTAGCAAGCAGCCCCAAAAGCTGGCTTCGCTCATCCCCTTCCCCGATGCCGCCGACGACTTTGTCGAGAAGGTCGAACCCCTCCATTCGCATAAAGACATAACGCTCTCACATGCCAATGTTCGGGTCTTTACGGGTCTGCTTCAGGAGTACAGGCGCTCGGAAGAAATTCGCCGGCATGGACTTTCTGTCCGATCCAAACTGCTGTTTTGCGGCCCCCCCGGGTGCGGAAAAACCCTCTGCGCCGAAGTGTTTGCCGCAGAGCTGGGTCTGCCGCTGTTTGTCGTGAAGCTCGATCGCCTGATTTCATCCTATCTGGGCGAAACCGCTGGAAATGTACGCAAGATTTTTGAGTTCGCTAAACGGCAACCCTGTGTCCTCTTCCTCGATGAATTCGATGCCCTGGCCCGATCGCGTGACGACTCGGCAGAGCACAACGAGCTTCGCCGCGTCGTGAACAGCCTTCTGCTGTTCATCGACCGGATGCAACCGCGTGGTTTCATGATCGCCGCCACTAACCTCGACAACTCTCTGGATGCTGCAATCTGGAGGCGCTTCGACGAGGTCATCTGGTTCGATAAACCAGATCCAGCGCTCATCAGACGCTTCTTGGGCACCAAATTCAAAAACGTCATTATCGATTTCGACCTGTCCAAATACATCAGTCGCTTGGAAGGCTATTCTTTTGCGGAAATCGAACGTGTCTGCACCCAAACGATCAAGGCCCCTTTGGTTGCCCGCCGCAAACGGATCACGGAGTCCGACTTTAAAGCAGCAATGGCAGACGAGAGCCGTAGGAGAGCTGGACGCGCAAAGCTTTGAACTAGCCAACTAGCAAAGAGGTCAGGATGGCCCGTTATGATCACCTTCGATTAATTCGCATTCCACAAGAACTGCCACGACGCAAAAAACCGGGCTTTGGCAAGCCTGTTATGCGTGATCGAGGTGATCATAGCGGCAGGCTCAACGATGAATTGGCTCAAGCTGTTGAGCAGCAGGCAGCCCGCAAACGTCCGGGGATTGTGGACCCCTCGCTAATCCTACGAGTCAGGATGACTGATGCCCTCTTGGAGGAGAGCTGGCACGGCGCAGGCCTAGAGCTGCTATCCAGCGATCCGGACAAGACACTCATTCTTTTTTCCTCCAATGGTGACCTCACCCATTTTCGCGCCCAGCTTGAAGCGTACGGCGGTGAGATTCCGGAGCGGCAGAAAAACGCACCATTTTCCCAGTTCATTTCCGGCATTGAGTCAATCGGTGCAATAGAGCCGCGTGACCGGATCGGGATACGTCTTCGCGAGGAGGGCTTTGTTGACCTCGATGACATAGTTCCAGACGCGCTGATGCTCCTGGACCTGGAGCTCTGGAACATAGGCTCGACCCAAGTTCGCCTCACGAAACTAGAAGAGTTAACTCGATTCATAGAGGACCAGGGCGGTACGGTATACGACCGATACAACGGCCCCGCCATCTCGCTTCTACGGATTGAGGTACTGGGTGGCGTCCTCGCTCAACTGCTATCCATCGATGTGTAGTGGTCTACTGATCCCGGACACCGATTTAGGCGAAAATCCTCGCCGTGAAAGAGGTGTCTGATGAACAAGCAACGACGTACGTTTTCCGCCGAGTTCAAGCGAGAGGCAGCGGCCTTGGTACTGGATCAAGGCTACAGCCATATCGAAGCCTGCCGTTCGCTGGGCGTCGTGGACTCGGCATTACGCCGCTGGGTGAAACAGCTCCAAGATGAGCGCCAGGGAGTCACCCCGAAGAGCAAGGCGCTGACGCCCGAGCAGCAGAAGATCCAAGAGCTGGAAGCCCGGATCAACCGGCTGGAGCGGGAGAAAGCGATATTAAAAAACCGCCTCCCCGGCGCACCGCGCCCCATTGGGCTAGAAACACGACCACTACACTGACAGCGCTGGACAGTGGTCGTCTGCTTTTTGGAGGCTCAGTCCCCGTCAAAAAACCTGACCCAGGGGAAGCTGCGGACCCGTGAGTGGTGGCGCGTTTCGTGACCCCGTTTAGGAATGTGATCTGATCCGAGTCCCCGTCCAGTACATCCGGTAAGTGGAGGGTTCTCATGAAAACGTCCAGTTCACAGCGGCAGGGTCTGCCAGTGATTCACCAGCGTGCAGCCGGCATCGACATCGGATCGCGCTTCCATGTGGTGGCCGTGCCCATCGATCTCGCCGAAGAGCCGGTGCAAACCTTCAAGGCGTTTACCGCCGACCTGGAGCGCATGGCCGCTTGGCTGGTCGAGCTGGGCGTCACCACGGTGGCGATGGAGTCGACCGGGGTGTATTGGATTCCGGTTTACGAGATTCTCGAGAGCCACGGTTTGCACGTCGTGCTGGCCAATGCGCGCGATGCCCGCGCTGTGCCTGGGCGCAAGACCGACGTCAACGATGCGCAGTGGATCCAGCGTCTGCATGCCTGTGGCTTGCTGCGGGCCAGTTTCCATCCCGAGCGCGAGATCGCAGCGTTACGCAGTTATCTACGTTTGCGCGAACGCCACCTCGATTACGCCGCGGCGCATATCCAGCACATGCAGAAGGCGCTCACCCACATGAACCTGCAATTGCAGCATGTGGTCGCCGACATTACCGGGGCCACCGGCATGCGCATCATCCGGGCGATCGTCGCCGGCGAGCGCAACGCGGCGACACTGGCAACCCTGCGCGATACCCGCTGCAAGTCGAGCGTTGAGACCATCCAGAGTGCCCTGGTGGGCAATTACCAGCCGGAACATGTGTTTGCCCTGGCGCAGGCATTGGCCATGTACGACGCCTATCAGGCGCAGCTTGAAGTCTGCGACCAGCAGATTGCCGAGAGCCTGCAGCGGCTCGCCCGGCAGCGCCCCTCACCCAGTGAACCGCTACCGAAGCCACGCCACCGCGCGCGACAGCCGAACGCGCTCAACTTCGATGTCCGTGTCTTGCTCTATCAACTGGTCGGCGTCGATCTGACCCAGATCCACGGCATCGGCCCCTACCTGGCACTGCGGTTAGTCGCCGAGTGCGGTACCGATCTGAGCCGCTGGCGTACCGCCCAGCACTTCACCTCCTGGCTGACCTTAGCGCCGGGTTGCCGGATCAGCGGCGGCAAAGTGCTCTCGGCACACACGCGCAAGACCAAGAATCGGGTGACAGCCCATCTCCGGTTGGCTGCCGTAACCACTGGCAGAACGAACACGGCGTTGGGCGCTTTTTATCGACGCTTGTCGGCGCGTATCGGCAAGGCCAAGGCGGTGACCGCCACGGCGCGCAAGATCGCCATCCTGTTCTACAACGCGATGCGCTTCGGCATGGCTTATCAGGATCCGGGAGCCGACCACTATGAGCAAAAATATCGCGAGCGCGTGGTCAGAGGCCTGCACCGGCGAGCAGCCGAATTCGGCTTCACGCTACAGGCCGTCGAAGGTGTTTCTTAGGAAGGCTACCGCTCTCTTGATGTCAGACGAACTCGATCGTACGCGCTGATAGACCAGTTGAGTGAGCAGGAGCCGGTAGAGGTGGTCTGTTCAGCCTTCGATGTGGCGCGCTCTTGCTACTACGCCCATCGTCTTCGATGTCGCCGTATCGATGCTCGCCGCGTGGCGCTACGCAGCCAGGTCAATCAGTTGTTCAGTCAGAGTCGAGGCTCGGCCGGAAGCCGGAGCATCTTGGGCATGCTGCGCGAGAGTGGCGAGACGATTGGCCGTTTTCGTGTACGCCGGCTAATGCGTGAACTGGGCCTGGTCAGCAAGCAGCCGGGCTCGCACGCCTACAAGCAAGCCACTGTTGAACGACCAGATATTCCGAATCGGCTGAATCGCGAGTTCACGACCGAAACTCCCAATCAGGTCTGGTGTGGCGACATCACCTATGTCTGGGCGCAAGGTCGCTGGCATTACCTGGCCGCAGTGCTGGATCTACATACCCGTCGGGTAGTTGGCTGGGCGTTCTCGGCCAAACCGGATGCCGAGTTGGTAATCAAGGCCCTGGACATGGCTTACGAGCAACGCGGCAAGCCACAACAGGTAATGTTCCATTCGGATCAGGGCAGCCAGTACGCCAGCCGCCTGTTCCGCCAGCGGCTGTGGCGTTACCGGATGCAGCAGAGCATGAGCCGTCGGGGTAATTGCTGGGACAACTCGCCGATGGAGCGCCTGTTCCGAAGCCTGAAGTCGGAATGGGTACCAACGACCGGATACCTGACCGCCCAGGAAGCTCAACGGGACATCAGTCATTACCTGATGCACCGTTACAACTGGATCAGGCCGCATCAGTTCAACGACGGACTGCCACCTGCGGTGGCCGAAGAAAAACTTAACCCACTGTCCGGAATGGGTTGACCACTACAATGTGATTGCCACCATCGATCTGCCGCCTCAGCCTGACACGTTCACCCGAGAAGCGCTGGAGCTTACCCTACCCGACCTCCCCCCCGTGATGCTGCCCGATAATGCCCCCATCATTGGCATTATCGACAGCGGTATAAATGATCACCCTCTACTGGAGGGGGCTATTGTCGGCGCCATTGGAGTACCGGCTGAGCTGGGCGCGGCTGATGTATGGGGCCACGGAACCAGGGTCGCCGGAGTTGCTGCTTTTGGTGACCTTCGTGCACAGCTCGCAACCAGCGACCATCTTGTCTGTGCGGCGAGGATTTGCTCAGCGCGCGTGGTGAATGATGAGGGGCGTTTCGATGATCACCGTCTCGTTCCCAGTCAGATGCGGGAAGCATTGACTACGTTGAATCGTGAATTTGGCTGCCGTATTTTCAGTATTTCATTGGCTGATACGAGAAGCGCTCCGTACGCTGGCGGAAAGGTAGGCCCTTGGACTGCCACTCTTGATGAATTGGCTAGTGAGCTCAATGCGCTCATTCTGGTTTCCGCAGGCAACCGTCATCCAAGGCAAGCGGAACGACAAGAGGAAGGTATCACTGATTACCCAGCTTACCTCCTGGAGCCCAGCAATCGCTTTCTAGAGCCCTCCGCAGCGCTCAACGTGCTGACAGTCGGCTCCATTGCCCACGGCGCGGGGATCGACGCAGAGCTCATCGACCAAGATGTCGGTGTGCGGCCTATTACCGGCCCATTTGAGCCGTCCCCTTTCTCTCGGGCAGGTCCCGGGATCGGAGGTGCGATAAAGCCCGATATCGTGGATCTCGGCGGCACAATGGTCTATGACCGTCTTAACGGCTTGCGATGGGGCTATGACCTGCCCAGCGCAGGAGTGTTAACGCTCAACCATCTCTTCTTGGAGCAAATGCTGCGCTCAGCATCCGGAACCTCTTATTCCACCCCTATGGCTGCACACAAGGCCGCGCAGCTGCTGGCACGCTTTCCCCGCGCCTCAGCCAATCTGCTCAGGGCATTGTTGGTAGGTGCGGCTGAAATTCCCGAGGAAGCTCGGCAACGGCTGATCCATCTGGATGCAGACTCCAAACGACATATCTGCGGCAATGGGTACATTGGGATAGAGAGGGCCACCTACTCCGACGACTCTAGGGTCGTCCTATACGCTGAAGATGCCCTGCCGCTGGACAACTTTGCCGTATACGAGATCCCGATCCCTGAGCGCTACCTGACGCAGGCAGGTGAGAGAACGCTGACCGTCACCTTGGCTTACGATCCGCCCGTGCGCCATACACGTGTTGATTACGCCGGTGTGCATATGAGCTTCAGGGTACTGCGAGGCGTGACGCCAGATGAAGTCGTTGAGCAATTTCGATGGAGAGCAAAAGCAGAAGGCAAAGCCCCCAAGCTAGCCTCCAGCAAGAACTGCGATCTTCAACCAGGATCCACACTGCGAGAAAAGGGAACAGTACAAACAGCGAGCGTGACCTTCAAACGTGGAGAACTGGCTCAGTATGGCAACACGTACTATCTGGTCGTTCGATGTGAGTCAGGCTGGGCAGACTACATAGCCCAGCAACGTTTTGCTGTGGTGGTTGAAATTGCCCACCGTGCGGGAGTCCAGATCTACCAACAGATTGAACAACGCGTTCGTATCCGTCAGCAGGTGTAGCTCAGCAGTCAGGGATGCTTCTAGCTAGCCTAGCTTCTTAGCTAGATCTTCAGCCCTTGGGTGGTAGTAGCGCATGAGCATTCTCGTGTCTTGGTGGCCGGTGATTTTGGTCAGCTCGTGCAAGGGGAAAATCTCAGCCAGGCGCGAAGTGGCCTCGTGACGTAAGTCGTGGAATCGCAGGTCGACTAGGAAGGGATCCTCAGCGATTCGCTTCGCAGCTTTTTCCGGCTCGACTCCTTCTGTTCTGAGGTGCATACCCAGCCCCACCTCATACGCTCCCCTCGCGTCACCTAGGGCATCTAGGAATGCCTTGGTGATGGTATCTGGCTGACTTCTAAATACTCGGCCATCCTGCAGCTTTGGCTGGTGCTTCACAATCGCAGCGGCCTGGCTGGATAACGGTACGCCACGCGAAGAGCCGTTCTTCGTCAGCGACAAGAAGGCGGTTCGCTTCTTTAAATCCACATTGGTTCTGAGTAGGCCGGAGATCTCGCTGCGGCGCATACCTGTCTCGACTGCGAATCGGACAATCTGCGGCAACTCGTTCGAACGCGAGTATCGATAGATCATCTCCAACTCGTCGAGGTGCTCGCAGACCAAATTGCCATCTAGGTGTTGCCATACGTCAGAAGTGAGGATCCGCCTATCCCGAGCGTCATCGACGCTTGGCTGGCGGATCAGCTCGACGGGATTGCTCAGTGACTCCATGCGCCACTCTTTGCGAGCAATGGTAAAGACGTGGGAGATCAGTGCTAGCTCACGGCGAACTGTGGCTGGCGCTAGGCCCTCTGCGAGGCGCTCGTCTCGATAGCTAGCCATGTCTGCTCCCCGGATGCTTGCGATTGATCTGAGGGCTAGCGGATGGCGTAGCAAGACCTTAATTCGTGACAGCTCGGAGTCGCTGCTGCGCTTTTTAGAGGTTACCTGCTCGGCGTACATCTTTAGGGCTTTTGCGAACGAGGTCGACTCGGCTTCGTTTCGGCTAACGAACACGCCGGCATCCATCTCGCGCTCGATCATCGTCGCCCAGGTCTTCGCCTCAGTCTGGGTGTTGAATGTCTTGCTTTGCAGGGGCCATCCTTTGCGTCTGACCTGTACCTGCCACTGGGAAGGGCCGCGTTTCCGAATCGTCGCCATTGCAATTCTCAGTGTGACAAAATTGTGCCAAATATCATAAAGGAACATCCATGGAAGCCGCAAAACCAGCACTAATCCGCGAAACATTCCCTGTTGGGCCTTTGCAGTGCAACTGCACCCTGATCGGCGATCCGGTCAGCAAGAAGGCGATTGTCGTGGACCCGGGCGGTAACCACGAACAGATCCTGGCGCGCCTGGAGGCCCATGGCCTGAAGCTGGTGAGCATCATCCACACCCATGCCCACCTCGATCACTTCCTCGCTTCGGGCGAGTTGAAGAAGGCCACCGGCGCGACCCTGCACCTGCACAAGGAAGACCAGTTCCTCTGGGACAACCTGGAAATGCAGTGCCGCATGTTCGGCGTGCCCTACAAGCCGGTGCCGGCGCCCGACCAGTGGTTGGCCGACGATGAGGAACTGGCCTGCGGCTGTGGCGTGGCGCTGCACACACCGGGGCATACGCCGGGCTCCATGAGCTTCTGGTTCCCGCAGGTCAAGCTGCTGATCGCCGGCGACACCCTGTTCCGTCGCGGCATTGGCCGCACCGACCTCTGGGGCGGCGACTACGCCACCATCGAGCGTTCGATCAGGCAGCGCCTCTACAGCCTGGATGAGGAGGCCACGGTGGTCACCGGCCACGGCCCGGACACCCGTCTGGGCGACGAAATGCGGGAAAATCCGTTCGTGCGGGCCTGATCCACGGAATTTCCATGGGGCGGAATGCTCTAATGGCCCGCAGCCATACCGGCTGAACGAATTCTCAGGAGTAAAAAGTCCATGTTCACCTCGCGTCGCCTGATCATCGCCGCCACCGCGTTCGCCATGCTGGCGGGCTGTGCTTCGCAGAATCCTTACGACAACCAGGGCCAAGCGTCCGCTCCCGCCGAGGGCGGCATGAGCAAGACCGCCAAATACGGCGCCCTGGGGGCCCTGGCGGGCGCCGTGGCGGGTGCCGCGATCAACCACGACAACCGTGGCAAGGGTGCGCTGATCGGTGCCGCCGTGGCGGGCGCCGCCAGCGCGGGCTACGGCTACTACGTCGACAAGCAGGAAGCGGAGCTGCGCCGCAGCATGGAAGGCACTGGCGTGCAGGTGCAGCGCCAGGGCGACAACATCAACCTGATCATGCCCGGCAACATCACCTTCGCCACCAATTCGGCGGATATCGCCAGCAACTTCTACAGCCCGCTGAACAACCTGGCGACCTCCTTCAAGCAGTACGACCAGAACAACATCGAGGTGGTCGGCCATACCGACAGCACCGGCAGCCACGCGTACAACATGAACCTGTCCCAGCAGCGTGCCCAGAGCGTGGCCAACTACCTGATGGCTCAGGGTGTCAATGGCACCCGCGTGACCTCCCGTGGCATGGGTCCGGACCAGCCGATCGCCAGCAACGCCAACGAGGCCGGCCGTTCGCAGAACCGCCGCGTGGAGATCAAGCTGACGCCCATCCCCGGTGCCCAGGCTCCGCAGCAGTACTGATTCCCCGCCACCACGACGAGGCCCGCTGTCGCGGGCCTCGTCGCCTCTGCCGCTCGTCAACCGATTACTGGCGCAAAGCCAGTTTCCGCAATCCTGTCTAGACTGCCTTGCAGGGTCCGCAGGGCCCCGCCTGACCCATGGATCAGTGCCGCTGCAGCGGCGCCACCATGGCCATGGAGTGGACAGGAGACAGCATGGACGAGCGATCCCCCTTTTCCCGTAAATACCTTCTGGCATTGCTGGTGACCCTGGCTCTGATGGCCGTGCTCGGTGGCCTGGTGGTCTGGCAATGGCTGGCTCTCGAAGCGCAGAAGCGCGAGGAATACGAACAGCGCTTCAAGATCGAGGCCGAGGTGATCACCCAGCGCGTCAGCGCCCGCATGCGCGCCTACGAAATGGTGCTGCGCGGCATGTCCGGCCTGATGGTGGGGAGCACCGAGGTGTCCGCCGAAGAGTGGGCGCGGGCCGCCGACCAGTTGCAACTGCAGGATCGCTACCCGGGCATCCAGGCCCTGGCCTGGGCGCGCTATCTGCAGAACGATGGGCTGAACGAGTTCGTTGGCGAGATCTGGGAGCAGGGGCGTCGCGAGTTTCGCGTCTTTCCCCCGGGGCCTCGGGACGAGTATCTGGTGGCGCAGTTCATCAGCCCGATGGATTGGCGCAACCGGCGGGCTCTGGGTTACGACATGCTCAGCGAACCGGTGCGCAAGCAGGCCTCCGACCTGGCACGCGACAGCGGCGAAGCCAGCCTCACCGGCCCGGTCAGGTTGAAGCAGGAAACCGAGCAGGCGGTGCAGAACGGCGTGCTCCTGTACATGCCGGTATACCGCCCCGAAGCACCCATCACCTCAACGGAGGAGCGCCGTGCCGCCCTGCGCGGCATGATTGTCGGCGCCTTCCGCCTGGACGACCTGATGGATGGCATCCTCGGTGCGCAGAACGCCTTCTACCGCATCGACCTGAAAGACGCCGGCACCCCCGACTCGCCATTGCTGGAGGAGCTCAGCGGCACCCATACACCGCGCTTCCATCAGGTCGAGAAGCTGCAGCTGTTCGGCCGTACCTGGCTCCTGGGCGTAGGCAGCACCGCCGAATACGAAGCGATGCAGGGCAACAACCGGATCGCCTTCAGCCTCTGGACCGGCCTGGCCGCTGCCCTGCTGCTCTCGCTGCTGGTGGGCGGCTATCTCTATCATCGCGAGCGGCAGCTACAGCTCAGCCTGTCGATTTCCACCGAGCTGGCCGAGCGCGAAGAGCGCTTCCGCCTGCTGCTGCAGCACCTGCCCGTCGCCACCCTGACCTGCGACGGCGAGGGGCGGATCGAAATGGCCAACGCCCGCGCCGCCGAGCTGCTGGCGTCGCCCGTGGATAACCTGATCGGCCAGCGCCTGCGTCGCTTCCTGCCGGGGCTGGGCGACCTGCGTGAACTGGCGGCTGCGCAGGCACCCCACGAGCTGAGCGAAACGGAAGCCCGGCTGGATGATGGCGAACGCATTGCCGTGGCCTGCAGCCTGAGCACCTTCAACCACGGCAGCGACCTGCGCTACCTGCTCAACGTGTTGGACCTGCAGGCGCGCAGAAGCGCCGAGGAGCGCTTTCGCCTGGTGGTGGAAGCCTCGCCCAACGCCATCGTCCTGGTGGACACCGAGGGGCGCATCGCCATGGTCAACCGCCAGGCCGAGCAACTGTTCGGCTACAGCCGCCAGGAACTGCTCGACTCGCCGGTGGAAATGCTGCTCCCCGAGGCCCAGCGCGAAGTCCATGTGGGCATGCGCGAGGGTTTTCAGCGCAAGCCCGAGCAGCGGCGCATGGGCAGCAACCGCGAGCTGTTCGGCCAGCATCGCGATGGCCGCATGATTCCCCTGGAGGTGGGCCTGTCGCCTCTGCGCGCCGGTCGCGACCTGCTGGTACAGGCGGTGATCATCGACATCAGCGAGCGCAAGGAGGCCGAACAGCGCCTGCGCGACCAGGCCGAGCAATTGATGCTGGCCAACCGTTACAAATCCGAATTCCTCGCCAACATGTCCCACGAACTGCGCACGCCGCTGAACAGCATCCTGATCCTCAGCGACCAGTTGCGGCAGAACATGGTCGGCAACCTCACTGAAAAGCAGACTCGCCACGCCGACATCGTCCACCGCGCCGGCAGCGACCTGCTGCAACTGATCAACGATGTGCTCGATCTGGCCAAGGTCGAGGCCGGACGCATGCAGCTCAAGCTGGAGCCGTTGAACGTCCAGGACATGCTCGCCGAACTGGATGGCAGCCTGCGGCCGATGGCCGAGATCAAGGGGCTGCGCCTTTCCACCCATGTACAGGCCGGCGTGCCCAGGGTTATCCACAGCGACCGGGTGCGCCTGCACCAGATCCTGCGCAACCTGCTGTCCAACGCCCTCAAGTTCACCGAGCAGGGCGAGGTGGAGCTGTCGGTGGAGCTGGACCCCGCGGCGGCGACCGACGAGCGCGAGGTGCTGCGCTTCGCCGTGCGCGACACCGGTATCGGAATCCCCGAAGAGCAGCACGAACGTATCTTCCAGGCCTTCCAGCAGATTGACGGCTCCACCAGCCGGCGCTTCGGCGGCACCGGCCTGGGGTTGGCCATCACCCGCCAACTGGTGCTCGCCCTGGACGGCGACATCTCCCTGGAAAGCGTGCCGGGGCGCGGCTCGCGATTCATCGTCCGGCTGCCGGTGGCGGTGGCCGCCAGCCAGCCGAAGGACGACGACGGTCCGACGCAGCCAGTGCGTAGCGGCCAGGGACCGGCGGTGCTGATCGTCGAAGACGACGTCAATTTCGCCACGGTGATCGCCGAAGAGGCCCAGGCCCATGGCTTCTCCAGCGTTCACTGCCGCAGCGGCAAACAGGCGCTCGGCCTGCTGCAGAATGAGCGCTTCGCCGCCGTCATCCTCGACATCCTCCTGCCGGACATCAGCGGTTGGCAGATCTACCGGCGCCTGCGCAGCTACGCGAACCACCGCACCACGCCGGTGAACATCATTTCCTGCGTGCCGCAGCCGCAGGACTGGAACGAGGATGAGACCCGCTACCTGGTCAAGCCGATCGCCCGCGAGGACCTGGAGCAGGTGTTCCTGGACCTGGAAGACCGCAACCCGCCGCAGGAGCGCAAGCTGCTGCTGGTGGAAGATGTGGACGTGGAGCGCGAACACTACCGCGAACACCTGGAGCAACTGGGCTTCGACGTGGTCGTCAGCGCCAACGGCGAGGGCGCTCGCAAGGCTTATGCGCAGAGCGATTTCTCCGCCCTGGTGATCGACCTGGACCTGCCCGACCAGGATGGCTTCGAGCTGCTCGACAGCCTGGACCGCGCGCGCCCGCTGGACGGTTCGCGAGTGGTCATCAACACCGGGGTCGACGTCAACCAGCAGAACCTCCAGCGCCTGCGTCGCTACTCGGCAGTGGTGGTGCGCAAGGCCGGCGAAGACCTCGACCACCTCAGCTCGGCGGTGCAGGGGTTCCTCGCCGCCGTGCGCCAGCCGGGCCCCGTTGCCATTGCCGATCCCCTGGACGGCTGCCGCGTGCTGCTGGTGGATGACGACGTGCGCAACATCTACGCGCTGAGCGCCCTGCTCGACGAAGCCGGCCTGAAGGTGACCGCCGCCCGAGACGGGCTGGAAGCCGTCGACTGCTTCCAGCGCGAACCCTTCGACCTGATCCTGATGGACATGGCCATGCCCAATATGGACGGTTACACCGCTACTCGCGTGCTCAAGCAGGAGCACGGCTGCGGTATCCCGATCATCGCCCTGACGGCCCACGCGATGAAGGGCGACCGGGAGAAATGCATCACCGCCGGCGCCGACGACTACCTGGCCAAGCCGGTGAGTCGCCAGGAAATGCTGGACATGCTCTACCGCTGGCTGGAACAACCAGGAGATCGCCATGGCGCGCCTGCAGCTTAAGGAGGCCCCGGAGGCCAATATCCTGCTGGTGGTGGATGACCGCCCGGAGAACCTTGCGGCCATGGAGGCCCTGCTGGACGACGGCGAATGGCAGGTTCGCACCGTGGACTCGGGCGAGGCCGCGCTGAAATGCCTGCTGGAGGAAGAAGTCGGGCTGGTGCTGCTGGACGTGCAGATGCCGCGCATGGACGGTTTCGAAGTGGCGCGGTTGATGCGCAGCAGCCCGCTGACCCGCTATACGCCAATCATCTTCATCTCCGCCATCGCCCACACCCAGGACGCGGTGCTGCGCGGCTACTCCTCAGGGGCGGTGGATTTCATCCTCAAGCCCTTCGACCCCCAGGTGCTGCGCCACAAGATCCAATCCCTGCTGGCCCACGAACGCAACCGGCGCGACCTGCTGCAACTGAGCCAGCAACTGGACAGCGCGCGCGCTTTCAACGCCTCGGTGCTGGAGAACGCCGCCGAGGGCATCCTGGTGGTCGGCGAGGACGGCCTCATCAGCTTCGCCAACCCGGCCATCGCCCAGATGCTCCAGGGTTCGGTGGACGATCTGGAGGGGCGGCCGCTGCTGGACCTGATTGCCCACCCGGAGACGGGCACGGAGTGGAAACTGTCGGAGTTCTACCGCCATTGGAGGCAGAACGAGACCTACCGGCTGCACGACGCCAGCCTCAAGACCATGGGCGACGAGTGCCTGCCGGTGGCGCTGTCGTCCTCGCCGCTGCCGCGCCTGCAGCGGTCCATGGTGGTCATCGCCCTGGACATGTCGGTGGTGCGCCAGCTGCACGCGCAGCTCGAATCCCAGGCCATCACCGATGCCCTCACCGGCCTGCTCAACCGCCGCGGCTTCCACCAGGCGCTGGAGGCCTCACTGGCGCGCATCGAGCGCAACGGCAAGCGCATGGCTGTGCTCTATCTGGACTTGGACGGGTTCAAGCTGATCAACGATTCCCTCGGTCATGAGGCCGGTGACCGGGTGTTGCGACGGGTGGCCGAGCAGCTGAAGAACTGCCTGCGCCCCTACGACATCCTCGCGCGCATGGGCGGCGACGAGTTCACCGCGCTGCTCGACAGCCTTGACCATCCCGAGGATGCCGCGCGGGTGGCGGAAAAGCTGATCGAACTGGTGTCGGTGCGCCATCGTATCGAGGGCATCGACGTCACTCTGGGCGCCAGCGTCGGCATCGCCTGCTTCCCCGAGTGTGGCCAGAGCGTGGACGGCCTGTTGCGTGCGGCGGACATCGCCATGTACGAGGCCAAGCGCGCCGGCCGCCAGCAGTACCGCTTCTACTCGCCGGAAATGAACGGCCGTGCGCGTTCCCGGCTGATGCTGGAGGAGAGCCTGCGCAACGCCATCGAGCAGAACGACTTCCACCTGGTCTACCAGCCGCAGATCCACCTGGAGACGGGGCGGCTGCGGGGCTTCGAGGCGTTGCTGCGCTGGGAGCACCGTGTGGCCGGCACCGTGGCGCCCAACGTGTTCATCCCGCTGCTGGAGGAAACCCGCCTGATCAACCGCCTGGGCGACTGGGTGCTGCGGGAGGGCGCCAGCCAGTGCAGCGCCTGGATACCGGCCTTTGGCGAGGAGCTGGTGGTGAGCCTCAATGTCAGCCCGGTGCAATTCGGCATGCCGCAACTGGTGGATGACCTGCGGCGGGTGCTGGGTGAGTTCAGCCTGCGGCCCGAGCAGCTGGAGGTGGAAGTCACCGAGAGCGCGTTGATGCAGGATCTGGAATTGGCCCGGGGACAGCTCAGGCAATTGCGGGCCCTGGGGGTGCGCATCGCCATCGACGACTTCGGCACCGGCTATTCGTCCCTGGCCTACCTGCGCCACTTCGAGTTGGACACCCTGAAGATCGACCGTCTGTTCGTGGCCAACATGCTGGAGTCGCGGCGCGATGCCGCGGTGGTCAGCACCATCATCGACCTCAGCCGCCACCTGGGCCTGGAGGTGATTGCCGAGGGGGTGGAAACCATGGCCCAGCGCGATTGGCTGCTGGAGCACGGCTGCACCTATATGCAGGGCTTCCTGGTGGCACCCGGCCTGCCGGTGGCCAAGGCCGAGGCCTTTCCGCGGCTGGTGGACTGGAGCGTCCTGCGCGAAGGCTCGGGAACCCTGGTCCACTCGTCCTGACAGGGGGCGTGGGCGGCGCCACGCAGCGCCCGGCCTTCGGGCCTACACTTCATGTGTCGGGGCATTCGGGACATGCCCACGGCACTTCTCGATAAGGAGGCTCCATGTATTGCTTTGTCGTGGCGTATCCCAACGCGCCGGGCGCCAAGTTCGATTTCACCTACTACTGCGAGGAACACATCCCACTCCTGACCCGCCTGCTCGGCGAAAACCTGGTGAAGCTCGAAGTGCGCAAGGGCCTGGCCTCGGTGGATGGCGCGGTGGCGCCGTTCATCTGCATGGCCAATCTCTGGGTGCTGTCGGTGGAGGAGTTGCGCAGCACCCTGGACTTGAACGGCGACGAAATCAGCGCCGATATCCCCAACTACACCAATCTGGCGCCGCTGCTCCAGGTGGACGAGGTGCTACAGACGCCTTAGGACACAGAGGAAGGAGCCCGCCAACCGGCGGGCTCTTCGTTTCTACGCGGGTCAGGCCGCCGGGAACTGCTGGTGCAGTTTCGCGAGCTGGGCGTCCTTGGCTTCCCACAGGCGGTTCACCCATTGCTGGAAGGCCAGGCGGTAGTGCTCGTCCTGGTCATAGTTCCGGCCGATGAATTCGCGGGGGATGTCCAGTTTCTCGATCCGCACCACCACCTGACGCAGGCGGCCGGCCAGCAGGGTCCAGAAGCTCGGGCTGCCATCCGGGTAGTGGATGGTGACGTTGATCAGCGAATGCAGTTGCTCGCCCATCGCATCGAGCACGAAGGCGATGCCACCGGCCTTGGGTTTGAGCAGGTACTGGAACGGCGAGCCCTGTTCGTCGTGCTTGGCGCGGGTGAAGCGCGTGCCTTCGAGGAAGTTGAAGATGCCCACCGGGTTGTCGCGGAACTTGGCGCAGGTGCGGCGGGTGGTTTCCAGGTCCTTGCCTTTCTTGTCCGGGTACTTGGCCAGGTAGGCCTTGGAGTAGCGCTTCATGAAGGGGAAATCCAGCGCCCACCAGCACAGGCCGATCACCGGCACCCAGATCAGCTCCTGCTTGAGGAAGAAGCGCAGCAGGCGGATACGGCGGTTGAACAGGTGCTGCAGCACCAGGATGTCCACCCAGCTCTGGTGATTGCTGGTGACCAGGTAGCTGTGCTGGTAATCCAGTCCGGCCAGGCCATCCACATCCCAGCGGGTGTCGCGCACCAGGCGCATCCACGCCTTGTTGCAGCTGATCCAGCCCTCGGCGACGAAGCTGGCGGCCCCGTTCAGCAGGCGCTTGGCGGCCTGGAACGGCAGCAGCAGCTTCAACAGGGTGACGGCGAACAGGGGAATGCACCAGAACAGGGTGTTGAGGGTCAGCAACAGCGCCGCCAGGGCTCCGCGCAGGGGGGAGGGGATAAAGCTGAGCATGGAAGGGATGGAGCCTCACCGTGGGTGGTCTTGGCCACCGCGTTATGGATAGGGCCCGCTGTATTCCCTGACCGCGGGCAGAATGGTGGCCAAGGTTAACGGTTGTTCACTGGACTGCAAGCGCGAAGGGTGACCGGGTGGTCGAGGCGGCTGCGCGGAGCTTGGCCTGTGGGAGCGAATTCATTCGCGATAGCAGGCCTAAGGCCTGCCCTTCACTGTCGTTGGGGCTGCTGCGCAGCCCATTCGCGAATGAATTCGCGCCCACAAGAGATGGTTCAGCCTCCAGCCTTCAGCCCTCGTTCCCGCAGGCCGCCTGGATCGCCGTCAGGGCGATGGTGTGGACGATGTCGTCCACCAGGACGTTGCGCGGCAGGTCGTTCACCGGCTTGCGCAGGCCCTGCAACATCAGCCCGCCACTGACCACCTGGCCGCCCTGCTGGGCCTCCTTGTAGGCCGCATCGCCGCTGGCCAGGTCGGGGAAGACGAAGACCGTGGTGCGCCCGTCCCGGCTGGCCGCGGCGTAGGACAGGGGGCCCTCGATGGGCAGTTCGGGCCTCGCGGCGCGGGCCTGGCGGGTGGCTTCCTGGACCTTGGCCAGCACGGCCGCCTCGGTGGAATCGCAGATCATCGCCACCCGGGGGACTATGCCCAGGGCGTCGGCCGAATCGGCACACTGCAGGGCGATTTCCGCCAGGTCGCTGGCGTCCGGTTCGGGGTTCACCGCGCAGTCGCCATAGACCACCACCTGCTCCGGCAGCAGCATCAGGTAGACCGAGGAGGCGATGCGGTAGCCGGGCGCCGACTTGATCAGTTGCAGGGCCGGGCGGATGGTGTTGGCGGTGGGGTGCACGGCGCCGGATACCAGGCCGTCCACTTCGTCCAGGGCCAGCATCATGGTGCCCAGCAGGACGTTGTCCTCCAGTTGCGCGGCGGCCATGGGGGCGTTCAGGCTCTTGTTCTGGCGCAGCTCCACCATCGGCTGGACGTAGCGCTCGCGCACGCGGTCCGGGTCGAGGATTTCCAGCCCTTGCGGCAGTTCGATGCCCTGGGCGTGGGCCACCGCATGCACCTCTTCCGGCCTGGCCAGCAGCACGCAATGGGCGATGCCGCGGGCCTGGCAGGCGGCGGCGGCCTGCACCGTGCGCGGCTCGCTGCCTTCGGGCAGGACGATGCGCTTGCCGGCCCGCTGCGCCTGCTGGATCAGCCGATGGCGGAATGCCGGCGGCGATAGCCGCTGAGTGGCGCTGGGAGCCCCGCAGCGGGCGCGCAGCCAGTCGAGGTCAAGGTTGCGGGCGACGAACTCGGTGACCTTCTCCGCGCGTTCGCGGTCGTCCACCGGGATTTCCTTGTTCATCCGGTTGAGGTTGGTGGCGGTGTCGTAGGTCCCGGTGGCAACGCCCAGCACCGGCAGGCCGCCCTGCAGCGCGCCCCGGCAGAGTTCCAGGGTACGTGGGTCGGGCTGGATGTCGCTGGACAGCAGCAGGCCGGCCAGCGGCACGCCATTCATCGAGGCCAGGCTGGCGGCGAGGATGATGTCGTCGCGATCCCCCGGCGTCACCACCAGCACGCCGGGTTTCAGTTGCTGCGCCGTGTTCGGCACGGTGCGGGCGCAGACGACGATTTTCTGCACCCGGCGTTGGTCGTAGTCGCCGGCGTTGATCACCTGGGCCTGCAGCAGGTCGGCCACATCGCGGGTGCGCGGGGCGTTCAGCTCGTCCAGCCAGGGCACGCTGCCGAGCAGGCGGAAGTCATCGCCACGCAGCAGCGGCGACTGCTCCTTGAGGCGTTGTGCGAAGTCGTCTTCGCGCACCTTGTTGAGGATCACCCCGAGCACCTTCGGGTCGCGCGGGCCGCCGAACTGCTGGGCCTGGATCTCCAGGCGGTCGGAGAGTTCGGAGAGGCTCTCGTCCTCCGGCGCGGACACCAGGATGACGTCGGCGTCCAGGCTCTTGGCCAGGTGGAAGTTGATCCGCGCGGCGTAGCTGGCGTGGCGGGTCGGCACCATGCCTTCGACGATCACCACGTCCTTGCCCCGGGCCGCCTGCTGGAACAGGCCGGTGATTTCTTCGAGCAACTCATCCAACTGGCCGTCGGCGAGCATCCGTTCCACCTGGGACTGGGCCAGCGGCCGGGGCGGCTGCAGGCCATGGGTACGCGCCACCAGCTCGGTGGAGCGCTCCGGGCCGAGGTCGCCCGGATGGGGCTGGGCCACGGGCTTGAGGAAACCGACCTGCAGGCCCGCCAGTTCCAGGGCGCGCACCAGGCCGAGGCTGGTGGAGGTGAGGCCGACGCCGAAGCCGGTCGGGGCGATGAAGAAACAGTGCATGGGGCTCCTTGGTCAGACGTTCAGGCGAGCAGGGCCAGGGTGTCGAGGGCGATCTGGCGCTCTTCGTTGGTGGGCACCACCAGCACGCGCGGGTGGCCACGCCTGTGGATGGGGCCAGCGACGCCGCGCACGCAACGGGCGTTGGCTTCAGGGTCGATGGCCAGGTTGAGCAGCTTCAGGTGGTCCACGGTGCGGCTGCGCACGAGGGGCGAATTCTCGCCGATCTCGCCGGTGAAGATCAGCCCGTCCAGTTGCGGTAGCGCGCAGCCCACGGCGGCCAGGGTCTTGGCCAGGCGGTAGCAGAGCACCTCGATGGCCAGGGTGGCGCCGGCATGGCCCTGGTCGCGGGCCTGTTCCAGGCTGCGCAAGTCGCTGGCCAGTTCCGAGAGGCCGAGCAGGCCACTTTCCTGGCGCAGCACCTGGTCGATCTTCTCCAGGCTCCAGCCCAGGCTGCGGTGCAATTGGGTGTAGAGGTGCGGGTCGATGTCGCCGCTGCGCCTGGCCATCACCAGGTTCATGCTGGCGTCGCGGCTCTGGCCGTTGACGATGGCGCAGGCGGAGCTGTGCTCGCCGAGGTGGGCGGAGAGCCAGCAGCTGTCGCCGAGGGACAGCCCGGCCAGCTCGGCGGCACGGCGGCTGACGAAGCGGTGGCTGTTGCCGTGGAAGGCATAGCGGCGCAGGCCGTGCTCGCGGTAGACGGCGTCCGGCAGGGCGAGGCGGTAGACGTGTTCGGGCATGCTCTGGTGGAAGGCCGTGTCGAATACCGCGACATGGGGCAGGTTCGGCAGCAGGTGCAGGGCGGCGTCGATGCCCGCCAGGCTGGCCGGCATCTGCTGCGGCGCCAACGGCACGAGGGCCTGCAGGCGGCGGATCACCTGGGCATCGATGCGGCTGGCGGCATTGAACAGCTCGCCGCCGTGCAGCACGTGGTGGCCGACGCCGTGCAGCTTGCCGCCCGCGGCGCCGAGGACGATGGGCAGCAGTTGCGAGAGCGCGGCGCGGTGGTCGGCGTTGGGCATCATCAGGCTGTCCTTGTCGCCACCGCGTTGCCAGCGCAGTTCGGCGTCGCGGCTGCCCAGCCCTTCGGCCATGCCGTGGAGGATGAACTGGCTGTGGGCTTCGTTGATCAGGGCGAAGCGCAATGAGGTCTTGCGGGCGTGGATCACCAGGATGTTGCGTGCGGGCATCAGGTTTCCTCGGGAGGTTCGGCGGCCAGGCCCTGGGCGCACCAGCCGCAGGGGAAGGGTTGCCCCAACTGGGCGGCGCGCAACGCGGGGTCGAGCACCCAGGCGCGCGACTGCCACGGCGGCTGGTGCCGCAGGTGCTGAGTATGGCCGCAGGAAAGCACCGCCACCCAGTGACCGTCATCGTCCTGCCTGTAGCCGACCAGCCGGGGCCGCCCGTCAGTGTTCGGGTCGCAATCGACCGGCCGCACGGTTAAACTTGCTCGTTCATCATTCATTTGCAGAAGGTCTCGCACCATGCTGATCGCCGCCAACAAGGCCGTGTCCATCGACTATACCCTTACCAACGACGCCGGTGAGGTGATCGACAGTTCCGCCGGCGGCGCCCCGCTGGTGTACCTGCACGGTGCCGGCAACATCATCGCTGGCCTGGAGCGCGCCCTGGAAGGCAAGCAGGCCGGTGACGAGCTGAATGTTGCCATCGAGCCCGAAGACGCCTACGGCGAGTACAGCGCCGAGCTGGTCGCCACCCTGGATCGCGCCATGTTCGAAGGTGTCGACCAACTGGAAGTCGGCATGCAGTTCCACGCCTCCGGTCCGGACGGCAGCATGCAGATCGTCACCATCCGCGACATCGACGGCGACGATGTCACCGTCGACGGCAACCACCCCCTGGCCGGCCAGCGCCTGAACTTCGAGGTGAAGGTGGTCAAGGTGCGTGACGCCAGCGACGAAGAGATCGCCCACGGCCACATCCACGGCGAAGGCGGTCACCACCACTGACCAGTCGTCCGCGACTGCCGACCCGGCAAACCGCGAATCGGCTGCTAAGCTGAGAAAACCGAAAAGGCGCCCCGGGGCGCCTTTTTTGTCCGCTGTGAAATCCCTGAGAGCTACGAGGAGTCAGTCATGAGTGCCTTTCACGACCTCAATCTGCGTGCGCTCGACGGTCAGGACCTGCCGTTGGCGCCGTACAAGGGCCAGGTGGTGCTGGTGGTGAACGTCGCTTCCAAGTGCGGCCTGACCCCCCAGTACGCCGGGCTGGAATCGCTCTACCAGCAATACCGCGACAAGGGCTTCACCGTGCTGGGCCTGCCGTGCAACCAGTTCGCCGCACAGGAGCCGGGCAGCGAAGAGGAAATCCGCGAGTTCTGCAGCCTGAACTACGGCGTCACCTTCCCCCTGGGCAGCAAGATCGAGGTGAACGGATCGGCCCGCCATCCGCTGTACCGCCTGTTGGCGGGCGAGGGCGCCGAATTCCCCGGCGACATCACCTGGAACTTCGAGAAATTCCTCGTTGGCAAGGACGGTCGCGTACTGGCGCGTTTCTCGCCGCGCACCGCACCGGATGACCCCGCCCTCATCCAGGCCGTCGAGAAGGCCCTGGCCTGATTCACCTCCACTCATGACGACCGGGGCGAATGGACGCGCCCCGCGACCCCTCCCGACTCTTCCCCTCCTGTGGTCGCCAATCACTCCGGTCAATAGTGCTGGGCGCGGCGAGACGACCGGTCATATGCTCGCCGCCATGACCAGTATCCGACTCGACAAACGCGACCTCATCCTCGCCAAGGGTTCCCAGGTGATGACCCGCCGTGGCTACCACGGCACCGGCGTGCAGGAGATCGTCCAGGCCGCGGGCATCCCCAAGGGCTCCTTCTATCACTACTTCGCCAGCAAGGAAGACTTCGCCCTGCAGGCCCTGGAGTACCTCTACCGGCCGCGCCTGGAGCGTTATGCCCAGGCGTTGGGCCACTCCGCCCTGAGCCCGCGCGAGCGCATTCTCGGTTACTACCGCGAGCTGCTGGCGCATTTCGCCAGCCGCGAAAAGCCCGAGTACCACTGCTTCATCGGCAGCCTCAGCTTCGAAATGGCCGAGCTGTCCCCCGCCATCGGCGAACAGGTGGAGAGCATCCTGCAGGGTTCGGCGGACATCCTCCAGGCCTGCCTGGAAGACGCCGTGGCCGCCGGCGAGCTGTCGGCCGACGAAGACTGCGCCAACCTCGCCGCCTTTATCGCCAACGCCTGGCAGGGTGTGCTCACCCGCCTGAAGGTGGGCGGCGGGACCGCCCCCCTGCATGCCTTCGTGGAACGCCTGGAGCTGCTGCTCCGGGCCTGATTTTTCAGTGCCTTGAAACCGAGACGACCGGTCATATGGCCGGCACAGGAGACCCCATGACCGCTCCCGCACAAGCCCTCTTCGAACCCTTCCGCCTCGGCGGCCTGGAACTGCCCACCCGCGTGGTGATGGCGCCGATGACCCGCTCCTTTTCCCCGGGCGGCGTGCCCAACGCCAAGGTGGTGGAGTACTACCGTCGCCGCGCCGCCGCTGGGGTCGGCCTGATCATCACCGAGGGCACCACCATCGGCCACAAGGCGTCCAACGGCTATCCCCATGTGCCGCGCTTCTTCGGTGACGACGCCCTGGCTGGCTGGAAGGCGGTGGTCGACGCGGTGCACGCCGAAGGCGGCCGCATCGTCCCGCAGCTCTGGCACGTGGGCAACGTGCGCAGGCTGGGCACCGAGCCGGATGCCGGCGTCCCCGGCTACGGCCCGATAGAGAAGGTGAAGGACGGCCAAGTGGTGGTCCACGGCATGACCCGCGAAGACATCCAAGACGTGGTCGCCGCCTACGCCCAGGCCGCTCGCGCCGCCCAGGCCATCGGCATGGACGGCGTGGAAATCCACGGCGCCCACGGTTACCTGATCGACCAGTTCTTCTGGGACGGCAGCAACCAGCGCAGCGATGAATACGGTGGCAGCCTGGCCAATCGTTCGCGCTTCGCCATCGAAGTGATCCAGGCCATCCGTGCCGCCGTCGGCCCGGACTTCCCGATCATCTTCCGCTTCTCCCAGTGGAAGCAGCAGGACTACAGCGCGCGCCTGGTGACCAGCGCCGAAGCCCTGGGCGACTTCCTCAAGCCCCTGGCCGAGGCAGGTGTGGACATCTTCCACTGCTCCACCCGCCGCTTCTGGGAGCCGGAATTCGACGGCTCGGACCTCAACCTGGCCGGCTGGACCCGCCGGCTCACCGGCAAGCCCACCATCACCGTCGGCAGCGTCGGCCTGGATGGCGAGTTCCTGCAGTTCATGGTCAAGACCGACAAGGTTGCCCAGCCAGCCAACATCGAGGGTCTGCTGGAGCGCCTGAACAAGGAAGAGTTCGACCTGGTGGCCGTCGGCCGTGCTCTGCTGGTGGACCCCGACTGGGCGGTGAAGGTGCGCGACGGGCGGATGCAGGACATCCTGCCGTTCAGCCGGGACGCGCTGGCGAGCCTGGTGTAAGCGACAGAAGCCCCGCCTTGGCGGGGCTTCTGCATTGGAGGCTGGGTCGAGCTTCTGCCGGTCCCCAGTCTTCCCTCACCCCGGTCCTCTCCCAGAGGGCCTGGCGCGAGTCACCCTTCTCCCCGCGGGAGAGGGCCCGGGTGAGGGGAACATCCGCCCCTCGGTCTTGCCCCTTCATCCTGTGTATCGCTTGCGCTGACAATCGCCGAGCGGGCCGTGGCCTTCACCTAAACGCGGGGTGGCAAGCTGCTACCGGCGGGCGCTTCCGGCTCGGGGCGGTGTGCGTGCAGCAGGTACTGCTCGAACTGCTGGATGATGGCTTCCCAACCCTGTCGGCCGGCGTGCATCCGTGCATTGAGGCGCACGCGGCGCAGGCGTTCCGGGTCCTCCAGCAGCCAGACGGCAGCCTCGACGAAGCTCGCCGGTTCATCGGGCAGGGCCAGGGCGCCATTGTGTCCGTGGCGGATGTGCTGGGCCGCCGCGGCCTGGTCGAAGGCCACGACCGCCAGGCCCGAAGCCAGGGCTTCCAGCACCACGTTGCCGAAGGTCTCCGACAGGCTGGGAAACAGAAACAGATCCCCCGAGGCGTAGTGCCGCGCCAGGTCCTCGCCGCGTTGTATGCCGCAGAAGGTCGCCTCCGGCAGGGTCCGCTGAAGTGATGTCCGCTGCGGGCCGTCGCCCACCACCACCAGCTTCAGGCGCTGGTGTGGATAGCGCTGCTGCAGGTGTTGGAAGGTTTCGCCGAGCAGGCCGAGATTCTTCTCGGCGGCCAGGCGGCCGACATGCAGCACGGCGATGTCCTGCTCGCCCAGGCCCCATTGCGCGCGGAGTTGCGGGCAGCGGCGGGCGGGGTTGAACAACTGGCCGTCGACCCCGCGCGCGAGCAGTTGCAGGCGCTCGAAGCCGCGCCGGGTGAGGTCCTGCAGCTGACTGACGCTGGGCACCAGGGTCAACCGCGTAGCGTTGTGGAACCAGCGCAGGTAGTTGGTCAGCAGGCGCGTCAGCAGGCCCGCGCCGTAATGCCCGGTGTATTGCTGGAAGTTGGTATGGAAGCCGCTCACCACCGGAATCCCCAGCCGCCGCGCGGCGCGCAGGGCGGAAAGGCCAAGGGGGCCCTCGGTGGCGATGTAGAGCACGTCCGGCTTGTTCAACCGCCAGCGGCGCAACAGTTTGTGCAGGCAGGACTGGCCCCATTGCAGGCCGGGGTAACCGGGCAGTGGCCAGCCACGGATCAGCAGCAGCTCATCGTCGCTCCTGCGGCTCTGGTCGCAGGATTGCCGCGGCCGCACCAGTTGCAGTCGATGGCCGGCGGCACGCAGGCCGTCGCAGAGGCGGCCGAGGGTATTGGCCACACCGTTGACTTCGGGCAGGAAGGTTTCGCTGATCAGCGAGATGTAGAGGGGCGCTGTGGTCATGAAACCAGTCTCCGCACGGGCCGTTTAGCCCGTGTGACGGTCATGTGACGCCTGTGTGACGGCCGCTCCACGGCGCGGTACTGAGGCAAATGCTTGCCGCCGAGCGGCGTGCCTTTTCCGTTCCGTTCGTGCGGAAAAGGCGGGAATTCCCAGCTTTTCAGCGAGTTGCCCGCATCCTGGGATTTGGCATGGTACTTGAGTGCCAACGCGCGGGATTTCCCTTACAGGAGTATCGAGCGTGGCTGTGAACTCAATAGGCGGAATCGGTGGGGGCAGCGCGCTGTCCGGCATCGGCTTTCGCAACACGAAAATTTCCCGAGAGGAGGAGGTGTTTGCCGAGCTTGGTCAGAAGGACCCGACGCGGCGTACTTCCTCTTCCGGTTCGGAGAGCGACTACCGGGCCTGGCAGGCGTCCGAGGAGGGCTTTGCCCGACTGCGGGTAGGGCTGCAGAGCACGGGCGGGAAGCTGGAAATGGTCCCCGGAAAACTGCCGGCCGATCTGGCGTTGGGCGGCCAGAGCGCGGTGGAGAAGTTCCAGGAGTACATGGACAAGTCGCCCGCCGAGAAGATGCGCGATGCCATCCTCGCGGAAATGGGGCTGACTCAGGAAGAACTCGACGCCATGCCGCCGGAACAGCGGGAGGCGGTGGAGAACGAAATTGCCGAGCGCTTCCAGCAGCGGATGGAAATGCAGGCCAAGCAAGCGGAGGAGGAACGGCTGCAGCGGGAGAACCCGAGCATCGATATCCAGGCCTGATCCGCGGTTCGTGTACGGCAAGCCCCGGCTGGATCGGGGCCTGCCGCGCGTCTTTCACGGATTCAGCGAACCACCTGGCCGTTCTGCTTCTGCAGCGCCAGGTCGCCTTGCTCGCGCACCCAGAACAGCGTCGCGCCAGCCACGGCGGCGGGCATCATCAGGATGTTCACGAAGGGCACCATCAACGCCAGGTAGGTGATGCCGCCGAACCCCAGGCTCTGCCAGCGCTTCTCCCGCAGCCAGGCGAGCATCTCGTTCCAGCCCAGCTTGTGGTTGTCCGCCGGGTAGTCGATGTATTGCACCGCCATCATCCAGATGCCGAAGACGATCCACAGCGGCGCGGCCAGCAGGTTGATGCCCGGAATGAAGGAGAGGATCAGCAGGGCGCCGGCACGCGGCAGGAAGTAGGCCAGCTTGCGCAGCTCGCGGCCGACGGTGCGCGGGATCATCGCCATCAGTTCGGCCCAGCTGAAGGCCGGGAAGTCGTCCTGGCCGCGTACCACCACCTCCACCTTTTCCGCGAGGAAGCCGTTGAAGGGCGCGGCGATGACGTTGGCCAGCATGGTGAAGCTGAAGAACACCAGCACCAGAACCAGCACGACGAACAGCGGCCAGAGCAGGTACTGGAGGAAGCTCAGCCACTCGGGAAGGCTGGGCATGAAAGCGTCGACCCAGCCGCTGAATTCCTGCACGGCGAAGCCGATCAGGGCGGCGAACAGCAGCAGGTTGACGGTCAGCGGCAGCAGGACGAACAGACGCAGGCCGGGGCTGAGGACCAGTTTCAGTCCCTGGCCGAGGTACTGCGGCCCGGAGAGTGTGGGTGCAGGCATGGTGATCCCCCAAAGGTGACAAATGCGCCGACCTTAACGGCTTTGTCGGCGACGTGGAAAGCCTGGAAAAGGCTCGGAACAAATTTGATGCCCGTTGCGCCAATAGTTGTCGCCTATGGGTGGGATTGAGAGCGGATATTTCCGCTATCACGGGGCCCCCAGTAACCTTGCGCCCATTCCTGGCCCGTTCCCGACGGCCAGACCCGGTTCAACGGGGCCCCTGCATCCAAGCCTTCCCCAAGTGCCGCAGTGGCCCCTTTTTTATGCCCGTAAGGGCGGGAGTCAGCCATGTCCGAAGCACGTCATTCGCGGGTCATCATCCTCGGTTCCGGCCCGGCCGGTTACTCTGCGGCTGTCTACGCCGCCCGCGCCAACCTCAAGCCGCTGCTGATCACCGGCATGCAGGCAGGCGGGCAGCTGACCACCACCACCGAAGTCGACAACTGGCCCGGCGACCCCCACGGCCTCACCGGCCCGGCCCTGATGCAGCGCATGCAGGAACACGCCGAGCGCTTCGAGACCGAGATCGTCTTCGACCACATCAACGCCGTGGACCTGGCCGGCAAGCCCTTCACCCTGGTGGGTGACAGCGGCACCTACAGCTGCGACGCCCTGATCATCGCCACCGGCGCCAGCGCCCGTTACCTGGGGCTGCCCTCGGAGCAGGCCTTCATGGGCAAGGGCGTGTCCGCCTGCGCCACCTGCGACGGCTTCTTCTACCGCAACCGTGAAGTGGCGGTGGTAGGTGGCGGCAACACGGCCGTTGAGGAGGCGCTGTACCTGGCCAACATCGCCAGCAAGGTGACCCTGGTGCATCGCCGCGAAACCTTCCGTGCCGAGAAGATTCTCCAGGACAAGCTGAAGGCGCGGGTCGCCGAGGGCAAGATCGAGCTCAGGCTGAATGCCGAGGTGGACGAAGTGCTGGGCGATGAGATGGGCGTCACCGGCGTGCGTCTGAAGCGCAACGACGGCGGCAGCGACGAGTTGAAGGTGGACGGCCTGTTCGTCGCCATCGGCCATACCCCGAATACTTCGCTATTCGAAGGCCAACTGGCCCTCAAGGATGGCTACCTGGTGGTCAACGGCGGCCGTGACGGCAACGCGACTGCCACCAACATCCCCGGCGTGTTTGCCGCTGGCGACGTGGCCGACCATGTCTACCGCCAGGCCATCACCTCCGCCGGCGCCGGCTGCATGGCCGCACTGGATGTCGAGCGATACCTGGATGCGCTGTAAGGGTCGGCCTGACAACGAGCCCCGCGAATGCGGGGCTTTTTCTTAGCAACTCTCGCCATCCTCATCAAGGCTCAATGACGATGTATGTGGCCCACCCACGACATCGACTTACACCCAGGTATTCAGCTCCAGGGTACGGGCGCACAGGCGCTGGTAGTGGCCCTGGGCTTCCAGCAGCAGGGACTGGCGGTCCACGGTCAGTTCGATTGCCTCGCGGCCTTCCGCTTCGCACCGGTAGAGGCTGTGCCGGGGTTGCTGGCGCAGGCAGTGGTAGCGCAACTGGCGGGCTTCCACACGCAGGCTCGGCAGGTCGATGTAGGCCACCCGCAGTTGCTCGCTCTGGCCGCTTTCCAGGCTGCAGCGCTGCAGGGCCGGCGTATGGGTGAAGGGCGTGCCGGAGAGCATCACCAGCTGGCAATGGTCGAGGTCGCGGCGATGCTGGCCGTTGAGCAGCCAGCGCCCGCGAATGTCGCGGTCCAGGCGCAGGCTGCGCGGTCCGCGGTTTTCCACTTTCAGCCAGAGATGGCGGAAGCGCCAGCGCGGGTCGCTGTCCAGCACGTAGGTGGCGGCGATGCTCTGGCCGTTCTGGTTCTGCACCAGATGGCTGCTGGCGTGAATCCCTTGCTCATCCATGGACAGGCGCAGGCTTTCCATTCCGGGCGTGGTCAGTGGTTTCCACACGAGGGTCTGCTGCATCCGTGCACTCCGGGGCGAGGAAAGGGTAGGGCGATTCAGGAACCGGTTCATCCGTGAATCGATGCGCTCCTGCGGAGGATCGGCTTTGCCCTTGCGGGCCGTTCCGTTCAGCGGGGTAGCGGTTGCGAAGAATACGCGTTCTTGTGGGAAATGGCTGTCAGTCATTGCTGACAGAAGACGGAAGCCAAAGCGTAGGAAAACCGCCCCGAGCGGGGCGGTGGGGTGCAATCAGGCCTTGCGTTGCAGCGGCTGGCGCTCGAAGCGCACGCCCGCCAGACCGGTGGCCATCAGGGCGCGGATGTTGCCGTGATCGCTGCCTTCCGGGGTGGCCAGCACGGAACGGTAGTGCTCGCCGAAGGCCAGCAGGGTTTCTTCCAGGCTGAAACCTTCCAGCAGCGCCAGGCCGAGGGTCTTGCAGGAGCCTTCGTTCTGGCCGGCGGCGTTTTCCACCGGGCCGTTGCTGAAGGCGCTCTGCTGGTAGTCGTAGCCGTCGGCGATGAAGGCCAGGGTCTCGGCGAAGAGGAACTGGTCGCTGTGCAGGCGGGCGCGGAAGTCGTTTAGGTTGCTCATTCTTTGTTCGCTTTGTCGAAGGCCGCTTGTTGTTCGGCGCTGGCTTCTTTCTGGTACTTGGCTTTCCAGTCGGCGTAGGGCATGCCGTAGATTTCCTCGCGGGCCTGGTCGGGGGTGACGTCCAGGCCGAGGTCGTCGGCGGCGGCCTTGTACCACTTCGACAGGCAGTTGCGGCAGAAGCCGGCGAGGTTCATCAGGTCGATGTTCTGGACATCGGGGCGGCTGCGCAGGTGTTGCACCAGACTGCGGAAGGCCGCGGCCTCGAGTTCGAGGCGTTGTTGCTCGGTCATGGCAGGATTCTCCTGGGGCTTTCGGGAGGGCGTGGCGGGGATGATAAGAGCCCTCCCTGGCCCCGGCAATCGATCCCGGTCAGCGGTTCATCGATGGCTGGCAAGCGTGATGGAGACCGATTCGGCGAAGCGCAGCGCGTGGGGCTTGTCCACCTCCACTTCGGCGTAGCGCACGCTGGGATTGGCCATTACCAGGTCAAGGATTTCCTGGGTCAGGCGCTCCAGCAGGGCGAAGCGGTTTTCTTCGACGTGGCGGATGATTGCCTTGGTGATGGTGCGGTAGTTCAGCGCGTGCTCGATGTCGTTGTCGCGCACCGCCTCCTCGGCCGGATAGAGGATGGTGAGATTGATCAGCACATCCTGCTTGTTGAGGATTTCCTCCTCCTTGATTCCGATGAAGGTGCGCAGGCGCAGGTCCTTGACGCGGATACGCGCCATTCCGGGCTCCAGTCGCGGCATTCTCTAGTTGCTCCGTCCAATCAGTTTCAGGAATTCGTGGCGGGTGTTCTGGGATTCCCGGAAGGCGCCGAGCATCACCGAGGTGCTCATCACCGAGTTCTGCTTCTCCACCCCGCGCATCATCATGCACATGTGCTGGGCCTCGATCACCACCGCCACGCCGGCGGCACCGGTCACCCGCTGCACCGCGTCGGCGATCTGGCGGGTGAGGTTCTCCTGGATCTGCAACCGCCGCGCGAACATGTCGACGATGCGCGCGACCTTCGACAGCCCCAGCACCTTGCCGGTGGGAATGTACGCCACATGGGCCTTGCCGATGAAGGGCAACAGGTGGTGTTCGCAGAGGGAATAGAGCTCGATGTCCTTGACCGTCACCATCTCGTCGTTGTCCGAGGCGAAGAGCGCGCCGTTGACGATTTCCTCCAGGTTCTGGCCGTAGCCGTGGCACAGGTAGCGCATGGCCTTGGCGGCGCGGCTGGGCGTATCGCGCAGGCCCTCGCGGTCCGGGTCTTCGCCCAGACCGTGGAGGATGTCCCGGTAATGCCGGTGCAGGTCGTCGCTCATGATGGCAGTCCTCGGCGCGCCTATTTGAGATGGCGGCCGCCGTTGAGGGTGAGGGTGGTTCCGGTGACGTAAGGGTTGTCCAGCAGGTAGCGCAGGCCCTGGTAGACCACCTGTGGGCCAGGCTCGATACCCAGGGCCGACTTGGCCAGGGTCTTGGCACGGTAGGCGGGATCGTCGTCGGCGTTGAACATCACCAGGGCCGGGGCGATGCCGTTGACCTTGATGTGCGGGGCGAAGCGTGCGGCGAAGGACAAGGTCAGGTTGTCCAGGCCGGCCTTGCTGGCGCAGTAGGCGATGCGCTTCTCGCTGCCTTTGCGCGCCACGTCGTCGCTGAGGTGGACGATATCCGCCGGGCTGCTGCGGCGCAGCAGGTCCTCGCAATGCAGGTTGATCAGGTAGGGCGCCAGCATGTGCACGCTGAACATGCGCTGGAAGGCGTCGGCCTCCTGGCCGGGCGTTTCCGTCAGCCAGTCCGAGGCGTTGTGGACGATGGCGCGCAGACGGTCGGTATGGCCCTTGAGCGTGTCGATGAAGGCGAGGATGCCGGCCTCGCTGGAAAAGTCCGCCTGTAGCGCGAGGGCGCCGCGCTCACGCAGTCGGTGGAGGCTGTCCCGCTCCGTGCGGTAGCTGACGATCACCGGCTGGCCGTCGTCCAGCAGCCGTTCGGCGCAATGCAGGCCGATGCGCTGGCTGGCGCCGGTGATCAGGATGGGGGCGGCGGAACGGCTCATGGGGGTCTCGTGCCGGGGATATGACCAGCCGTCGACGGCCGGGGCGAATCCCTAGCACGTTATACCAGGGGCCGAATCTCCACAAACGCAGGGGCGGCCGCCTGCTCCATCAGCGCGAATGCACGGCGACACCGCCACCGGGCGCGGAGGGCGGGTTGCGTTGCAGCCAGGGGGCCAGCAGGCGGGTGGAGAGCGGGATGAACCAGTAGGTCATCAGCGGCGTCAGCACCAGGGTGCCGATGAACACCCGCAGGGCCAGCGGCAGGTCGCCCAGCCAGCCGCCGAACAGCAGGTTGAAGCTCAGGGATACCGGGAAGAACGCCAGCCAGATGGCCACGCTCTGCTTCCAGCGCGGCGGCCGCTGCTCGGCCTTGCCGAACCAGGCGTCCAGGCCCAGGGCACGGTGCTCGTGGGGGTGCTCGAACAACCCGGTGCCGCGCTCCAGCCAGGCGCGACGCGAGGCGGAGTGCTCCCAGGCGGCCATGGTCGGCTCGTCGGCGAAACGGAAGATCATCTGGAATTCGTCGTCATCCGGCGGCGGCGCCAGCACGCCTGAGCCGAGATAACCGGGAAAGTCGGCGGCCAGTTGCTCGCCTTCGCGCAGCCAGGCCATGAAATCGTGGTAGCGCTCGCGGGCCACGCGGCGGGCCACCATCAGGGTGACGGGATCAGCAGACATCGTGTATCTCCTCGCAACCAGGTCCCCGCCCGGGTAAGGCAGGGACTCATCACGCAGCGCCGGGGTGGTGGGCTGCGCTGAAAAAAGAGGCAAGGATTATTCCGTTTTTTCCAAAAAGCGCCAGCGCCATGGATGACCGGCAGGTCGCGCCGCGCCTGGTGCGGCCCGCAGCCGATTGGAATCCGTCCAACAAGGTTTAAACTGCCTGAATCCTTCGCCTGACGACTGCCTAGCCATGACCGAATCCGGTGCATCCCCCGCCTCGGCCGCCCTGAAACAGGAAGAACTCTTCCCCATCCGGGAAGTGTCGCGCCTGACCGGAGTCAATCCGGTGACCCTGCGGGCGTGGGAACGACGCTATGGACTGATCCAGCCGGTTCGCACCGACAGCGGCCATCGCCTCTACTCCCTGGCCGACATCGAGGCGGTACGCAGCATCCTCGCCTGGATCGAGCGCGGCGTGTCGGTGAGCAAGGTGGGCAAGCTGCTGGCCCGCAGCCAGGCGGCCAGGACACCGCTGGCGCCCGTGCAGCGGGAACTGCCGGCGGGCGAATGGAATGAATGGCGCGCCCGGGTGCAGAAGGCCGTCGCCACCCTGGACGAGGCGGAGCTGGAGCGAGTCTACGGCCAGGTGTTTTCCACCTATCCGCTGCCGGTGGTGTTCACTGATGTCCTGATGCCGGTGTGGCAGTCGCTGCTGTTGCGCCAGGATGAGTTCGGCCGTGGCAGCGAGTGGGTGTTCTTCGACAGCTTCCTCCGTGCCCGCGTCCTGCAGCGCCTGCAACTGGCCCGCGGCGGCCACCAGGAACTGGTACTGCTGGCGCCTCTGCCCGGCCAGGGGCGTGAGCTGGAACTGCTGGTCGCCGGCCTGCTGCTGGGCGGCAGCGAGGTGGCCGTATGCGTGCTGGGCCTGGGCCAGCCGTTGGCGGAACTGGCGCTGGTCTGCGGTAAACGGCAACCCCAGGCGCTCGTGCTGTTCTCCAACCAGCCGCCGGGCGACGACCTCGTCCAGCAGCTCAATCGCCTGGCCCTCGGGCTGGAGTGTCCGCTGGCCCTGGTCGGTGAGACATCCGACCTGATCGTCGAGGAGCTCGACGGTTCTCCCGTGGCTTGCCTGGGCAGCGAGGGGCGCTTGATGCAACGCCGCCTGCGGCAGTTCCTCGCCGGCCATCTGGATACTTAATCTTTCAGCGCCGCCAGCTCGGCCCTGAGCGCGGCCACCTGCGCGTCCAGTTCGCGCACCCGCTGGCGCATTTCCACCTGCTCGGTGACGTCCTTCTGGATGCCGATGAAATAGGTGAGCTGGTCGGCCTCGTTGAACACCGGGGTGATGGACAGCTCATTCCAGAACGCGCTGCCGTCCTTGCGGTAGTTGCGCAGGATCTGTCGGCACGGCTGGCCGTTGCGGATCGCCTGGCGGATGGCGGCCAGGCCCAGCTGGTTGCGGTCCTGGCCCTGGAGGAAGCGGCAGTCCTGGTAGAGGATCTCGTCGCGCGAATAACCGGTGAGGCGCTCGAAGGCCGCATTGGCGTAGATCAGGATGGTGTCCTCGCCCTCCCGCTCGGCCACCACGATGCCGTCGTTGGAGGCGTCCACTACCCGTTGCAGCAGCTTGGCGTTGATCATGTTCCTGGCTCGTCCGACCTGACCGCAAGCAGTCTAAGGCATCCTGCGGCCCCCGCCAGTTGCGGCATAATGCGCGCATTTCGCCCCAGACTCGGAGTACCCATGAAAGTCGCCATCCTGTCCGGTTCGGTCTACGGCACCGCCGAAGAAGTTGCCCGTCACGCGGAGAAACTGCTCAAGGCCGCCGGTCTGGACGCCCATTACCTGCCACGGGTCGGCCTCGATGAGCTGATCGCCTTCGACCCCCAGGCACTGCTCACCGTCACCGCCACCACCGGCATGGGCGAACTGCCCGACAACCTGCTGCCGCTGTACGCCGAGCTGCGCGACCGCCTGCCCGACTGGCGCGGTCGCCCCGGCGCCATCCTGGCCCTGGGGGATTCCAGCTATGACGTGTTCTGCGGTGGTGGCGAGCTGATGCGCGAGCTCTACGCCGAACTCGGCCTGCGCGAAGTGGTGGAGATGCAGCGCCTGGACGCCAGCGAAACCGTGACCCCGGAGCTGGACGCCGAGCCCTGGCTGAACGCCGTCATCGCCGCGCTGAAAGCCTGATGCACCCGCGCGCCGCGTACCTGATCCGCGAGCTGCGGCTGGCGCCGCACCCGGAAGGAGGCTTCTACCGCCGGGTGTTCGAGTCGGCCACCCGCCTGCCGGGCGGCCGCGCGGCGTCCTCGTCCATCCTCTTCCTGCTGCCGCAGGCCGGGGTAAGCCGCTGGCACCGGGTGGACGCCGACGAAACCTGGCATTTCTACGAGGGCGAGCCGCTGGAGCTGCTGGTGGCCGAGTCCCCGCGCGACGTGCGTCGCGACATCCTCGGCCCGGTGGGCGAGGGCAGCCTGCCCCAGCGCACCGTGCCGGCCCACGCCTGGCAGGCCGCCCGCGCCCTGGGCGCCTACACCCTGGTGGGATGCAACGTGGCGCCGGGCTTCGAATTCGCCGGCTTCCGGCTGCTCGCCGACGACCCGCAGGTGCAGCGGGATTGGCCGTTGCTGGATCGGGCGTTGCTCTGATCGCCCCCGGGGCGCGAACCTGATCTGACCCGCAAGGCCATCACGCTGGCCGCCAGGGCGACTATCGTCCCGGCGGCCCATGGCTAGACTCGTCGGACATACAACAACAACGAGGTTCCGCCATGACCGCCGCTCATACCCTCCCGCCGCTCGACCTCAAGGACCAGGTCTCCGCCGCCGAATGGCAGACCCGCGTCGACCTCGCCGCCTGCTACCGTCTGATCGCCCTCTACGGCTGGGACGACCTGATCTTCACCCACATCTCCGCCAAGGTCCCCGGCACCGAAGACTTCCTGATCAACCCCTACGGCCTGATGTTCCACGAGATCACCGCGTCCAGCCTGGTGAAGATCGACCTCGCCGGCAACAAGCTGATGGACAGCCCCTACGACATCAACCCTGCCGGCTACACCATCCACAGTGCCGTGCACGAAGCGCGTCCGGACGTGGGCTGCGTGCTGCACATCCACACCCCGGCCGGCATCGCCGTGTCGGCGCAGAAAAATGGCCTGCTGCCGCTGTCCCAGCAGTCGCTGTTCGTGCTGGCCAGCCTGGCGTACCACGGTTACGAGGGTGTGGCCCTGCACCATGAGGAGAAGGCCCGCCTGCAGGCCGACCTCGGCCAGGCCAACTTCATGATCCTGCCCAACCATGGCCTGCTCACCGCCTTCGGCAGCATCGCCGACGCCTTCCTCGGCATGTTCACCCTGCAACGCGCCTGCGAAATCCAGGTGATGGCCCAGGCCGGCGGCGGCGAGCTGATCCACATTCCGCAGCCGATACTCGACGGCGCGCGGGCGATGATCGCCGGCGTGATGAAAAGCTCGACGGGCATGGGTGGCGCGCTGCCCTGGCCGGCCCTGCTGCGCAAGCTCGACCAGCAGATGCCCGGGTACGCCCAATGACGACACTGGCCGGCATCCCCCTGGGCGACTGGCGCGCCCAGGCGCGGGACATGGCGTTCCGCGGCCAGCGCATCCGCTACTGGACGGCGGGGGAGGGTGAGCCGTTGCTGCTGATCCATGGCTTCCCCACCGCCTCCTGGGACTGGCACTACCTCTGGGAACCCCTGGCCCGGCGCTTCCAGGTGATCGCCTGCGACATGCTCGGCTTCGGCTACTCGGACAAGCCGCGCGGTCACGACTACCGGCTGCTGGAGCAGGCGGACCTGAAGCAGGCCCTGCTCGCCCACCTGGGCGTGGCCGGGCCGGTGCACGTGCTGGCCCACGACTATGGCGACAGCGTCGCCCAGGAACTGCTGGCGCGGCACCACGAGGGCCGATTCCGGATGGCCAGCTGCGTGTTCCTCAACGGCGGCCTGTTCCCGGAAACCCATCGCCCGGTGCTGGTCCAGAAACTCCTGCTGAGTCCCCTCGGCGTCCTGGTCGGGCGCCTGTTCTCGCGGCGCAAGCTGGCCGCCAGCTTCGCCCAGGTGTTCGGCCCGCGGACCCAACCCAGCGCGCTGGAACTGGATGATTTCTGGCGGCTGATCGCCGAGCAGAATGGCCCCGCCGTGATGCACCGGCTGATCCACTACATTCCCGAGCGTCGCCAGCAGCGCGACCGCTGGGTGGCCGCCATGCAGAAGGGCGGCGTGCCGCTGCGGGTGATCGATGGCGCCGTGGACCCGATCTCCGGCGCCCATATGGTGGCGCGTTACCGCGAACTGATTCCGGACGCCGATACCGTGCTGCTCGACGGCATCGGCCACTATCCGCAGACCGAAGCGCCGGACCAGGTGCTCGCGCACTACCTGGCCTTCCATGGCCTGCACGGATAAGGGACGTTTCCACGGCAGAATCAGATTGCACTGCATCCAATGGATAGGGGCGGGCGGCTAGCATCTCCCGCTTCATCCACTGGCCGGGCGGTTGGCTGCCCGGTGCTGGCGAGGTCTGGTCATGCTGTTTCGTACCCTGGTTTTCCTTTACCCCGTCATTCGAACCCTGGGCCCGCCCATCGCGGGCCTGTTGCTGGTGACCGGCATCAGCCTGATCGGCTATGCCGTGCTTTACCCGCACGGGCTGCGGGGCTGGTTGGCCGCCGCTGCCTGCCTGGTGGCAGCGGCGCTGCTGGCCCTGCTCTGCCACAGCTACAACTGGTGGCTGTTCAAGCTCCGCCCGCGCGGCTGCCTGTTCCTGCCCTTCAAGTAGCGCGAGCCTTATCGCGCACCATTCATGGCGGCTGCGATTGTTGTGCGGGCCGGGCAGGCTGCCGGAGACTCGGCGGATACCCCGGCCTGCCAAGGAGTCCAGTCCATGAGCGATGCAATCCGCTTCGAAGACAACGTCGTAATCGTCACCGGCGCCGGTGGCGGCCTCGGTCGCGCCCATGCGCTGCTGTTCGCCCGTCATGGCGCACGGGTGGTGGTCAACGACCTGGGTGGCAGTACCCACGGCGAAGGTGCCAATGCCTCGGCGGCCGACCGCGTGGTGGCGGAGATTCGCGCGGCCGGCGGCACCGCCGTGGCGAACCATGATTCGGTGACCGACGGCGAGAAGATCGTGCAGACCGCCCTCGACCACTTCGGCCGCGTGGACGTGCTGGTGAACAACGCCGGCATCCTGCGCGACAAGACCTTCCACAAGATGGAAGACGCCGACTGGGACCTGGTCTACAAGGTCCATGTCGAAGGTGCCTACAAGGTCACCCGCGCCGCCTGGCCGCACCTGCGCGAGCAGAACTACGGCCGCGTCATCTTCACCTCGTCCACCTCGGGCATCTACGGCAACTTCGGCCAGTCCAACTACGGCATGGCCAAACTCGGCCTCTACGGCCTGACCCGCAACCTGGCCATCGAAGGCCGCAAGAACAACATCCTGGTCAATGCCATCGCCCCCACCGGCGGCACCCGCATGACCGAGGGGCTGATCCCGCCGCAGGTGTTCGAGCAGCTCAAGCCCGAGCTGGTCAGCCCGCTGGTGGTGTTCCTCGGCAGCCAGCAGTGCCAGGAGACGTCCGGCCTGTTCGAAGTGGGCGGTGGCTGGATCGGCAAGGTGCGCTGGGAGCGCAGCCTGGGCGTCGGCTTCGATCCCCGTGCCGGGTTCGACGCCGAGGACGTGGCGGCCAACTGGCAGCGCATCTGCGATTTCAGCGACGCCGCGCACCCGGCGGACAACGTCGAGGCCTTGCGCGAAATGATGGCCAACCTGCAGAAGTACGCCCTCTGATCGCGCCGTTCAGCGGGGCGGTTCGGCCAACGGGCTGAACATTGTCCTGAAGAGCTTCTATGTTGAAGGCCGGCATGCTTGCCGGCCTTTTTCATTGGTGCTGCGAGCGAACAATCCTTGTAGGAGCGAATTCATTCGCGATGCGGGCCGTAGGCCTGCCCTGTGATCTTCCCCGGGGCTGTCGCGCGGCCCATCACGAATGAATTCGCTCCCACGAAAGAACCCCGCCTCTCTGCGTACAGGAGTCCCCATGAACATCCGAATCGAGAAGCACGGCCCGGTCACCACCCTGATCATTGACCGCCCGGAGGTGCGCAATGCCGTCGACCGGCCCACGGCCGATGCGCTGGCGGGAGCACTGCGCGCCTTTGAATTGGATGAGGAGGCGCGGGTGGCGGTGCTCACCGGCGCAGGCGGTACCTTCTGCGCCGGCGCCGACCTGGGGGCGGTGGCGGAGGAGGGCGCCCGGCGCAATCGCCTGGAAGCCGAAGGCGACGGTCCCATGGGGCCGAGCCGGATGCAGCTGCAGAAACCGCTGATCGCCGCCGTCGAGGGCCACGCGGTGGCCGGTGGGCTGGAGTTGGCGCTGCTGGCGGATATGCGGGTGATGGCCGAGGACGCGGTGTTCGGGGTGTTCTGCCGGCGCTTCGGCGTACCGCTGATCGATGGCGGCACCGTGCGCCTGCCGCGCATCGTCGGCCAGGGCCGAGCGCTGGACCTGATCCTCACGGGGCGCCCGGTGAAGGCCCAGGAAGCGCTGGCCATCGGCCTGGCCAACCGCGTGGTGGCCAAGGGCGAGGCGCGTGCCGCGGCCGAGGAACTGGCCCATGCCATCGCCGCCTTCCCGCAACGCTGCATGCTGGCCGACCGCGCCAGCGTCTACGCGCAATGGGAGCTGCCGTTCGAGGCGGCCATCGCCAACGAGTTTGCCGGAGGGATGAAGGTTATCCACAGCGGCGAGACCCTGGCCGGCGCGCGTTCCTTCAAGGCGGGGCAGGGGCGCCACGGCCGTTTCGACGACTGATGTCCGGGCCGCTCGCGCAGCGGTGCGAGTCTCTCAGCGCATCAGGCTTTCCATCAGGTCGGCCAGTTTCCGCGCCAGGGTGCGGCGCCAGGGCGCGCTGTGGGGATCGGCCAGCACCCGGTCTTCGTGGACGAAGCTGCGGATGATGGCGTTGTAGCCGAGCCAGCGACAGGGTTCGGGTTCCCAGGCGGCGAGGCGATCCAGCGGGCCGTCGCCGAGGACCCAGGGCTGTCGGGTGAGCAGGCTTTCCTTGCCGAGGATCAGGTCGGCCAGGGTGCGCCCGCCCAGGTTGCTGGCGCCCACGCCCTCGCCGCCATAGCCGCCGGACAGGGCGATGCCGTTGCGGCGGTCCACGAGCATGTGCGGACGGAAGCGCCGTGCCATGCCCAGGTTGCCGCCCCAGCCGTGGGTGATGCGCACAGTGCGCAGTTGCGGGAACAGCTCGCCAAGCAGGTAACGGCGCAGGCCGATTTCGCCTTCGGTGAGCTGGAGATTTTCCCGCAGGCGGCCGCCGAAGCGGTAACCGCCCCGGGCGCCGAAGGCCAGGCGGTTGTCGGCGGTGCGTTGGGCATAGGTGACCTGGCGGCTGCTTTCGCTGAAGGCCTGGCCATGATCCAGGCCTATTTCCGCCCACTGCGCGTCGGAGAGTGGCTCGGTGGCGATCAGCAGGCTCTGCACCGGTAACTGGTACCTGCCCAGCGGAGGCAGGCGAGCGGCATAGCCTTCGATGGCCGGCACCACCCACGGGGCCCTGATTTCGCCCTGGGCGGTGCGCACCCGTCCCGGCTGCCAGTGGCTGACGGGGCTCGCTTCGAACAGTTGCACGCCCAGGCGCTCCACCGCGCGGGCCAGGCCGCGCACCAGGCGCGCCGGCTGCAGGGTGGCGCAGTGCGGGGTGTGGAGTGCGCCATAGGGGTTGGCCACCCGTAGCTGGCCGTTCAACTCCTCGGGGCTCAGCCAGCGGTAATCGGCTTCGCCGAGGCCTTCGGCGTGGAGTTCGGCCAACTGGTTGCGCAGGCGCCTTTCCTGCTCCGGGTAGCGCGCGGCGCAATAGAGGATGCCGGCCTTGCGGTAGTCGCAGTCGATGCCTTCGCGTTGCAGCACCCGGGCCACTTCGTCGGGAATGCCATGGAGCAGGTCGAAGGACGCCTTGCGCGCGTCGGCCGGCAACGGCGCCAGGGCGCGGTCCTCGCCCAGCAGGTTACCCATCAGCCAGCCGCCGTTGCGGCCGCTGGCGCCGAAGCCGGCGAACTGCGCTTCGACCAGGGCGATCTTCAGCTCAGGCGCCTGGCGCTTGAGGTAATAGGCTGTCCACAAGCCGGTGTAGCCAGCGCCGATGATCGCCACATCCACCTCCAGCGAGCCGGCCAGCGCCGGTCGTGGCCGGAGGTCTTCGTCGAGCTGGTCCATCCACAGGCTGATCGAGCGCCAGTGCTGCACAGGCAGGTCCCCTTTGGCGGATTGTCGTGATCGGGCTGTCTGGCCGGTTGTCGGGGCCAGATCAATGCAGCGCCTGGACGTGCCCCAGCCGGCGCAGGCGCTGGGCCAGTTGCAGGTGCTGGGCCGGGTTGTCGCAGAGCAGCAGGGCGCGCTCCAGGTCGTAGCGCTCGGCCTGGGGGCAGTCCAGGTTCCGGTAGATGTCGGCGCGGGCCAGGTGGTCGTGCATGGTCGGTGGGCCAAGCAGCAGCACGCGCTCGGCGTCCTTCACGGCGGCCAGGTATTCGCCGGCTTCCTGGTGCAGCTGGCGCAGGTTGCGCGACAGCCGCTGGATCATTTCGCGCGGGCCGGCGACCTGCAGGTGCGCGGCCTGGAGTTCGGCCTGGGAGCCCTGCACGCGCATCAGCAGCTCGCGGCAATCGCGGGTATAGAGGCGTCGGCCGCTGGACGGGTCGAGCAGGTGGTCGGCACCCGGCACCCGCAGCAGGAAGTGGCCGGGAAAGTTCACTCCGACCAGGGGAATGCCCAGGCGCGCGGCCAGTTCCAGAGCGATCAGCGCCAGCGACAGCGGCTGCCCGCGCCGGCGCGCCAGCACCTGGGGCAGCAGCGCTGCCCGTGGGCGCAGGGGGGCGTCATCGTCTTCGTGGAAGTCCAGCTCGTTCATGCGGCGCAGCAGCGGTTGCGCCAGTTCGCCGGGCGCCAGGTCCGGCAGGCCGACGGACACCAGTTGCAGCACGCCGCCGAAATCCCGCAGCACCTGTTCCGGGACCAGGCGCGGATCATGCTCGGCGGCGATCCACAGGGCCGCCTCCAGCATCGCCGGAGGGTTTCGATCGAGGCAGGCTAGACAGCGTTGGCGCGGGTCCATGGGCTTCTCCGAAGGGTTGATTCCTTGTAGCCAACTGGTTGATTTTCGTCCAGTAGTGGCGCGCACGGCGGTTATCTCGGCGCCATGCCTTATGCCCTGACACGAGGGGGCGGACCGCGAAGCTCGTCCTATACTGGCCCTAACGTCAGGAAGGGAGCCCGCCATGTTCGCCATGATGGAAACCGCCCGGCTGGAGGCGCTGCACCTCGCCAACGATCCCGCCACCGGACTCAAGGCCATCATCGCCATCCACAACACCCGCCTCGGGCCGGCATTGGGAGGCTGTCGCTACCTCGCCTATCCCGACGATGAAAGCGCCATCCGCGACGCGATTCGCCTGGCCCAGGGCATGAGCTACAAGGCCGCGCTGGCCGGTCTCGACCAGGGCGGCGGCAAGGCGGTGATCATCCGCCCGCCCCATGTGGATAACCGCGCCGCACTGTTCGAAGCCTTCGGGCGGATGATCGAATCCCTCAACGGCCGCTACATCACTGCGGTGGACAGCGGCACCTCCAGCGCCGACATGGACTGCGTCGCCCAGCAGACCCGCCATGTCACCAGCACCACGGCGGCCGGCGACCCCTCGCCGCACACCGCCCTCGGCGTCTTCGCCGGCATTCGCGCCACCGCCCACGCCCGCCTCGGCAGCGATGACCTGGAAGGCTTGCGCATCGCCGTGCAGGGCCTCGGTCATGTGGGCTTTGCCCTGGCCGAGCAGCTCCACGCGGTGGGCGCCGAGTTGCTGGTCAGCGACCTGGATGCCGGCCGCGTGCAACTGGCGGTGGAGCAATTGGGCGCCCATCCGGTGGCCGCCGATGCCTTCCTCACCACACCCTGCGACATCCTCGCGCCCTGCGGCCTCGGCGGCGTGCTCAACGCCCAGACCGTCGGCCAGTTGCGCTGCGCAGCGGTGGCCGGCGCCGCCAACAACCAGCTCGCCAGCGCCGAGATCGCCGACGAGATGGAGGCGCGCGGCATCCTGTACGCGCCGGATTACGTGATCAATTCCGGCGGGCTGATCTACGTCGCGCTCAAGCACAAGGGCGAGTCGCTGCCGTCGATCACCGCGCACCTGTCGCGGATCAGCCAGCGCCTCACCGAGATTTACGCGCACGCCCAGGCCGACAAGCGATCCCCCGCGCGGGTCGCCGACGCCCTGGCCGAGCGCCTGCTGTTCGGCTGAACGGCCGCCAACCAGCGGCCCGGCCCGCACGTTCCTGGCGCCACAAGCGCCGGGCCCCGACAGGCACCCACAAGGTGCAAGGAGAGATGTCATGTCCAATCGGATCGAACTGCCCTACACGCGATTCCTCGACCCCGAGGGACGGCTGGTCGGCGAACTGCCGGCCTGGGCCGACGACTTCAACCTGCTCACCGAACTCTACAAGCGCATGGTGCTGACCCGCCTGTTCGACCAGAAGGCGGTGGCCCTGCAGCGCACCGGTCGCATCGGCACCTACGCCCCGACCCTGGGCCAGGAAGCCATAGGTGTGGCCATCGGCAGCCTGATGCGCGACGAGGACGTGCTGGTGCCCTACTACCGCGACACCGCCACGCAGCTGATGCGCGGCGTGCGCATGGAGGAAATTCTCCTCTACTGGGGCGGCGACGAGCGCGGCAGCGACTTCCAGGACCCGCGCTCGAAAGAGGACTTCCCCATCTGCGTGCCCATCGCCACCCAGGCCCTGCATGCCTGCGGCGTGGCGACGGCGATCAAGGTCCGCGGCCAGCACCGCGCGGTGGTCACCACCTGCGGCGACGGCGCCACCAGCAAGGGCGATTTCCTCGAGGCCCTCAACGTGGCCGGTGCCTGGCAACTGCCGGTGGTCTTCGTGGTGAACAACAACCAATGGGCCATCTCGGTGCCCCGGCGCATCCAGAGCGGCGCTCCGACCCTGGCGCAGAAGGCCATCGGCGCCGGCTTCCACGGTGAGCAACTGGACGGCAACGACGTGCTGGCCGTCTACGACCGTGTGCAGTGGGCGCTGGACCGTGCCCGCCACGGCAAGGGGCCGGTGCTGCTGGAGTGCATCAGCTATCGCCTGGGTGACCACACCACCGCCGACGACGCCACTCGCTACCGCAGCGCCGAGGAAGTGAAGGCCGCCTGGCAGGAGGAACCCATCAGGCGCCTGCAGGCCTTCCTCGCGGCCAACCGGGTGTGGGACGAAGGCCGCGAGCAGGCGCTGATCGCCGACGGCCAGCGCCAGGTGCAGGCCGCCGTGGACAACTTCGAGAACGCCGGCGTGCAGCCGGCGGAATCGGTGCTGGATCACGTCTACGCCCGCTGGCCGGCGGTGCTCGGCGAGCAGCGCGAGATGCTGATGGAACGGGTTTCCCGTCGGGCGGAACCCTCTCCAGGCGCAGTGCGCCACCCTCTCCCGCAAGCGGAAGAGGGGAACCGGATGGGCTCGCCGAGCAGTGGAGGTCATCATGAGTAATCTCAACGACACCACCGAAAAACGCGCGCTGCTGGAGGCCGTGAACATGGCCCTGCACCGCGCCATGCAGGAAGACGAGAACGTCGTGATCCTCGGCGAAGACGTGGGCGTCAACGGCGGCGTGTTCCGCGCCACCCTCGGCCTGCGCGAGCGCTTCGGCTTCAAGCGGGTGATCGACACGCCGCTGGCGGAAACCATGCTCGGCGGCCTGGCCGTGGGCATGGCCGCCCAGGGCTTGAAGCCGGTGATGGAGATCCAGTTCCTCGGCTTCATCTACGCCGCCATGGAGCACCTGGTGTCCCATGCCAGCCGCATCCGCTGGCGCACCCGTGGCCGGCTCACCTGCCCGATGGTGCTGCGCAGCCCGATGGGTGCCGGTATCCGCGCACCGGAGCACCACAGCGAGAGCACCGAGGCACTGTTCGCCCACATCCCCGGGCTACGGGTGGTGATGCCCTCCTCGCCGGCGCGGGCCTACGGGCTGCTGCTGGCGGCCATCGACGACCCGGACCCGGTGATCTTCCTCGAACCCACCCGGCTCTACCGGATGAACCCGCAACCGATCATCGACGATGGCAAGCGCCTGCCGCTGGATTGCTGCTTCACCCTGCGCGAGGGCTCGGACATCACCCTCATCAGTTGGGGCGCCAGCGTCCACGAAACCCTGCTGGCTGCGGCGACGCTGGAAGAGCGGGGCGTTTCCGCCGAGGTGATCGATGTCGCCAGCATCAAGCCGCTGGACCTCGAAACCCTGGAAGCCTCGGTGCGCAAGACCGGCCGCTGCGTGATCGTCCACGAGGCGCCGCGCAGTTGCGGGGTTGGCGCGGAGATCGCCGCCAGCCTCTACGAGCGCGTGCTGCTCGATCTGCAGGCGCCTATCCAGCGGGTCACCGCGCCGGATATCCCGCCGCCGCTGTACCGCCTGGAACAGCTCTACATTCCCAGCCCGGAAGACATTCTCGCGGCCAGCGAGCTGGTGCTGAACTACGCCTGAGGAGCGCACGATGAAATACTTCAAACTGCCCGACCTGGGCGAAGGCCTGCAGGACGCCGAGATCGTCCAGTGGCATGTGAAGGTGGGGGACAGCGTCAAGGCCGACCAGTTGCTCGTCTCGGTGGAAACCGCCAAGGCCCTGGTGGATATCCCGGCGCCCCAGGATGGTGTGGTGGCCAGGACCTTCGGCAAGGAAGGCGACATTCTCCATGTGGGTGAACCACTGCTCGGCTACGAGGGCGAAGACGCCGACGCCGGCACCGTGGTCGGCCGCCTGGAAGGCGGCGGCGAGGCCCAGGCCGACAGCTTCTTTATCGGCGCCGCGCCGTCCACCCGCGAGCACCTGGCGCCCCGCGCCACACCGGCGGTGCGCCAGCTCGCCCGCCAGCTTGGCGTGGAGCTGGCCGCCCTGGCCGGCTCCGGCCCCGACGGCCTGGTGACCCGCGCGGACGTGGAACAGGCCGCCCAGAGCGCCCGCGACAGTTTTGGCGGCGAGCGCCTGCGCGGGGTGCGCCGCAGCATGGCGGTCAACATGGCGCGTTCCCATGCCGAGGTGGTGCCGGTGACCATTTTCGGCGACGCCGACCTGCATCGCTGGCCGGAAGCCCGCGACCCGCTGATTCGCCTGGGCAAGGCCATTGCCGCGGCCTGCGAGGTGGAGCCGATCCTCAACAGTTGGTTCGACGGTCGCGCCCTGTCCATCCGCCGCCACGACAAGCTCGATCTGGGCATCGCCGTGGACACCCCGGACGGCCTGTTCGTCCCGGTGCTGCGCAACGTCGGCGGACGCAGCGCGGACGATCTGAAGGAGGGCATGGCGCGGCTGCGGGCGGACGTGAAGGCGCGCTCCATTCCGCCGCAGGAAATGATGGGCGCGACCATCACCCTGTCCAACTTCGGCACCTTGTTCGGCCGCTACGCCAACCCGGTGGTGGTGCCGCCCCAGGTGGCGATCATCGGCGCTGGCGGCATCCGCGACGAAGTGGTGGCCTGGGACGGCAAGCCGGCGGTGCACCCGGTGCTGCCGCTGTCGCTGACCTTCGATCACCGTGCGGTGACCGGCGGCGAGGCGGCACGCTTCCTCAAGGCACTGGTGCAGGCGCTGGAACAGCCGTAGGGTCGAGCGCAGTGACCCGCGGGCGAGCCCCCGCGGGAATTGAAGAATCGGCGCAAGCCGGCACCGGGCGACCTCCGTCGGGGGACGCCGCCCGGTGCTTCCGTCAGCCGTCGCGGCTACCCAGGCCGAACACCAGCACCAGGCCCGCCAGTATCCCGCCCATGCCCGCCAGGCCCAGCGGCGCCAGGGCGTTGCCGAGGACCAGGTAGTCCAGCCCCGCCGTCACCACGGGCACCAGGTAGAACAGGCTGGTGACGTTCACCAGGTTGCCCGCCTGCATCAGCCGGTAGAGCAGCAACTGCGCCAGCACCGAGATCACCAGCGCCAGCCACAGCAGGGGGATGGCGAAGTCCAGCGAGGCCTCGAAGTGGAAGGGCTTGTAGGGCACCAGCAACAGACAGGCCAGCAGGCTGGCGCCGTACTGGAAGGGCAGGAGCTGCAAGGGTGATTGCTGCACCCGCTTCTGCAGGATCGCGCCGAGGGTCATGCTGCACAGGGACGCGAGTCCGTACACCAGCCCGAGGGCGGTCACCTGCGCCTGGCCGATGCTCTGCCACACCAGCAGCACCAGGCCGCCGAGGGCGACGGTCAGGCCGAGCAGGCGCAGCAGGGCGAAGCGCCGCTCCAGCAGCACCAGGGTGAGGATCGGCTGCACCCCGAGCAGCGCGGCGAGCACGCCGGGGGTGATGCCGTTATCCAGCGCCAGCAGGTAGCAGATGGTGTAGCCGCCGATGAGCAGCAGGCCGATGCCCGCCACCTTCAGCCGGCTGCCAGGCTCCGGCAGGCCCTGGCCGCGCCAGGAACAGACCAGCAGCAGGAACGCGAAGGCCAGGGCGAAGCGCAGGGTGAGGAAGGCGAAGGGCGAGGCATGGTCAAGGCCGAGCCGGGCAAAGATCGCGCCGCTGCTCCAGAGCAGCACGAACAGCGAAGTCGAGGCGAAGGCGCCCCAGGTGGATTTGTCCAACGTCATGAATTTTCACCTGTCAGTGAACGGCAACAGGCTCCGGCGCGTGCGAACGCCGACCAGCAAGGGTCAGGACCGGAGCGGTATCAGCGGCTGGAGATCAGCCGAGCGCTGCGCTTGGGGGCGGCGGCGGAAAGCCGGCCCGCGCGGCTGGCGGAGGGGCGACAGGTGGGGACATCGGCGACAGGCAGGCGCGAACGCGCGCACCGACGGGGTCGGTGGTCATCGCGGAATGGGCGCTTGCGTTGGGCATCGTGGAGTTCGCCGAAAGTGACGGCCCCGAAAATGGGGACCTGGCGAAACTAGACCTTCCCTGCGCGGGAGTCAATCGGGAAAAAAGCACCCTCCCCACGAGCGGGGAGGGCAGGGGAAACTCATTCGCCCGGCAGTTCCAGCTCGGCCAGGGCGTCGGGCTGGTTCTTGAAGGCCCGGGCGAAGGTGTCGCGGTGCTTGGCCATGAAGATGCCGATGTCTTCCACTTGCTGTTCGCTCAGGGACGGCACCGCCTTGTGCAGCACCTCGGCCAGGGACTCGGCCAGTTCGAGCATCTTGTCGTAACGGTCGGCTTCGGCCTTATCCATGAACAGGCGCTCCGGATCGCGGCTGCTGCGGTACACCACTTCGACGGCCATTCATCACCCCTCACCTTCATTGGTCAATAAATACTGGATGTGCATACAGTATTCGGAATGATGGCAAATGGAAATAGTCGGAAGGAAATTTCCATCGGGCCCTGTTCCGCTGGACCCCAAGCATAGCTGTTGCCTGCACCTTCGCTGAGGGGGTGATGCGGACGGGCTGCGACAACCTGTCTCGTGGCGCGACAGCCCCGGCGGCCCCCATCCTGCATCACCCCACTGTCACTTTCCCCCGTCACCATCGGGGCCGTCGTCGCAAGGAGCTGTATCGTGAAGATCAACTGGGCTGAAAAACTGCGCGAAAACGTGCATGGCCTGGCCGAGTCCCTGGGCAATCTCCTCGTGGAGAGCTTCCACTACCTGGCCCTGTTCGCCATCGGCGGAATCACCGCTTGGGCCGCGGTGGTGGCCTTCCTGGGGATGGTGGAAAAGGGGCACATCACGGTCGACGACATCCTGCTGCTGTTCATCTACCTCGAACTCGGCGCCATGGTCGGCATCTATTTCAAGACCAACCACATGCCGGTGCGCTTCCTCATCTATGTGGCGATCACCGCGCTGACCCGCTTGCTGATTTCCGATGTGTCGCACCACCACCGGCCGGACCTGGGCGTGGTGTATGTGTCCGGTGCCATCCTGCTGCTGGCCCTGGCGATCCTGGTGGTGCGCTTTGCTTCTTCGCGCTTCCCTTCGGTGCAGAGCGATGCACCGCGCCGGCGCCTGGGTCCTCAGGTCGAGGCGGAAGAGGACGCCTGACCCGATGCACGGATAGCGTGCATCAGATGCGCGCTATCCGTGCCGCATTCACCTGTCCGCTGCGGACCGGCGCGACATGGCCGCCGGTCATGCTGGTGAGCAATTCGCCCACCTTGTGCCCACTCTCGATGGCGATGCCCAGACGAATGCTCTCGATCACCCGCTGCAGGCGCACCGGGTCGTTGCGTTGGGCCGCGCTGATCATGCGCCGCGCCACCACGCCGCGTTCGTTGGTGAGGGTGAGCAGGATGCTGCCGTCCGGGCTCACCAGGCTGAGGTTGACCCGGTATTCGGCCTGGAATGCGTCGCTGAGAATCTGGAAGGGGTTGTACATGGCCTGTCACCTGGAAATGGAGCGATGAGTCGATGGACGCTGGGGAAACTGCAAAGTTCGAACCGCAATGACCGACGGAGGAGGTGGACTCCGACCAACTGTCGCGGATAGCCAGTTCAAGGTCGTGCCAGGCGAGGCAATAGAATTTCTCTGTTGCAATGCATGTTCGCATGTAAATAATTCTCAGAACTATTTCTGACGATTCCCTTCGCCCTGGTGGATGTTCCGCCCAGGCGTCCTCGACCAAGGTAGCCATGTGAGCAAAGCCAAGACTTCACCGCGCTGGGACGTGACCGCGCGGGTGTTGGCGGCGATTCTCGGCGGCTACGCGATGGCCTATTCCGCCACCGCGTTCCTGTCCGTCTATCTGCCGCTGGTGCGCAGCGACCGGGTGGTGTTCGCCAGCCTGTCCTGCTTCGCCGTCTACACCGTCGCCATTCTCTATGCCTTCGCCGCCCGTTCGGCCCTGCGCGCCTGGCTGGTGCTGGCCGGCGTGACCGCGCTGATGGCCCTCGCGGCCTACCTGCCCGGCGATTTCGGAGTACGACCATGAGCCTGCGCCAATCCATGGCGGGACTGCACACCTGGGGCGGGCTGCTGCCGTCCTGGCTGCTGTTCGTCATCTTCTTCGCCGGCAGCATCGCCTGCTTCGACAAGGAACTGGAGCGCTGGATGCGCCCGGCGCTGCATGAGCCCGCCGGCCACAGCCTGAGCATCGACCAGGTGCGCGATACCCTGCTGGCCAGGGCGCCGGACGCCCACGCCCTCTGGATACGTCCGCCGAGCGAGCGCGAGCCCTTCTACTGGGCCGGCTACGAGCCGGCAGACGAGAGCGAGTTCGTGCGCCTGGCCCTCGACCCCGCCACCGGCGAGCCGATGCCGGAAACCGTCGGCGGGCTGTTCTTCTTCACCCTGCACTACGACCTCAACGCCGGCATGATCGGCATGTACATCGTGGCCATCGCCGCCATGTTCATGCTGGTGGCGCTGATCAGCGGCGTCATCATCCACCGCCGCATCTTCAAGGACTTCTTCACCCTGCGTCCGGACGCCAACGGCCAGCGCGCCTGGCTGGATGCGCACAACCTGTTCGGCGTGGTGGGGCTGCCGTTCCACCTGCTCATCGCCTACACCGGCCTGGCGATTTTCGTGGTGTTCTACATGCCCGCCGGCATCCAGCGCGCCTACGACGGCAACGCCGAGGCATTCTTCCACGACGTCATGGGCGCCTACGAGCGCGAAGAGGTGAAACGTCCGGCTCCGCCCCCCATGTCCCTCGACAGTCTGGTGGCCGACGCCCACCGTCGCTGGGGCGGCAACGAGACAGGCTGGATCAGCGTGCACCATCCCGGCGACGAAGCGGCCGTGGTGGACATCCGCCGCTACGACCGTTCCGGCATCGTCGACTTCCAGTGGACCCTCTCCTACGACGCCGCCAGCGGCGAACTGCTCCACGAGCAGAAGCCCTACAGCCCCGGCTACCAGAGCTACGCCTGGCTGACCAACCTGCACATGGCGCAGTTCGGTGGGCAGATCGTCCGCGCCCTGTACCTGCTGCTCGGCCTGATGGGCTGCGCCATGCTGGTGGCCGGCCTGCAGGTCTGGCTGCGCAAGCGCGAGGCGCGCGGCGGTCATGGCATCGGCCTGGTCCGCGCGTTGAATGGCGCGGTGCTCGGCGGCCTGCCGGTCGCCAGCCTCGGCCTGCTGCATGGCAACCGCCTGCTGCCGGCCGGCCTGGCCGAGCGCGCCAGCGCGGAAACCTGGGTCTTCGTCGCGGTCTGGCTGCTGGTGGCGGCCTGGGCCGTGCTGCGCCGCAACAGTGGCAAGGTGGCCCGCGACGTGCTGCTCGCCGTGGCCGTCCTGGCCCTCGGCCTGCCCGTGCTGAACACGCTGGTCACCCCCGAGGGCAGCCTGCTGACGACCCTGGGCCGTGGCGACTGGAGCATGGCCGGCATCGATCTCGTGCTGCTCGCCTCCGGGGTGCTCTGCGGCTTCATGGCCTGGCGCCGTTCGCAGCCGCAACTGGAAAAGACCCCGCACGTTCGTCGCCGCCTGGTGGAGGAGAGCGCCTGATGCTGTTCCTGAGTTTCGCCCTGTGCTACCTGGCCATGACCGGACTGGCCCTGGCCATGTCGCGCCAGCACAAGCGGGTGTTCAGTGGCGCCCCGAGCGAGTCCCGCAGCCGCCTGCTGCGGGGTGGCGCGGTGCTGGCCATGTTGGCCGGGCTGGTCCTGGCCATCCTCGAACTGGGCGGCGAAATCGGCAGCGTCATCTGGCTCTGCCAACTGATGCTCGCCGGCCTGCTGCTGGTGGCCCTGCTGGCTTGGCAGAGCCGCTGGGTGTTGCCGCTGGTTGCCGTGCTGCCTGTTTGCGGCGGACTGCTGACCCTGGTCTGAGCCGTCCGCCCGGAGTCGCCTCGCGTTGCAGTTCGCGGGCGTACACTGGTCCTGGCGGTGCCCTGCGTCACCGTCAGGAGGTGTTCCATGCGACCCACGCTGCCCCTCATCGTGCTGGCCGTGCTGATCCTCTCACCGGCCGCGCTGGCATCCACCACCGAAGTCAGCTTCACCCACCCGGAGAAGTACAGCGACGCGCGCCTCTACCGTGACCGCGGGCGCGGTGCGGACGACGTCGTGCTGAACGACCTCAAGGCCCATATCGAGAAGCTTGGCCAGCGGTATCTGCAGCCCGGACAGACCCTCAAGGTCGAGGTTCGCGATATCGACCTGGCGGGCCGGTTCGAACCCTGGCGGGTCGACTTCCGGGACGTACGCTTCATGCGCGAGGTGACCTGGCCGCGCATCAAGCTGCACTACAGCCTGGAGCAGGACGGCAAGACCCTGGTCAGCCGCGATATGACGGTGATCGACCAGTCCTATCTGCAGCACGGCAACCATTACTTCAGCAATGATCGGCTGCGTTACGAGAAGACCATGCTGGATGACTGGTTCCGCTGGAATATCGCGCCGAAGGACAAGACGGTGTCCTATTGATTGGCGGACGTCCGCTTGGCGAATGAATTCGTCCCCACAGGAAACGCGCTGGCTGCACCTTCGTAGGATGGGTCGAGCGAAGCGATACCCATGCTGGGCGGGCCGGCGGCCCGCCTCGCGAATGAATCCGCCTCTACAGATGCAAGGCCTTTCTCAGAACTCCACGCTGTAGCTCAGGCTGTAGGTACGGCCACGACCGTGGTAGTCGAACAGTTCGGCGGGGACGCTGGCGCTGTAGAACACCTGCGCGCGCTGGCCCCAGACGGTGGTGTAGTCCTTGTCCGCCAGGTTCTGGATGCCGAAGTTCAGGGTGCCCACCGGCAGCGCCTGGCTGCCCAGCAGGTCGAAGGTGGCGTAGCCGTCGATCGTGTGGTCGTTGCCGTCGAACTGGCCATTGGCAAGCACGTTGCCGTCGTCGGAGAGGTTGAAGGTGCGCACGCCTTGCAGGCGCAGGCTGGTGTCACCGTCCTGCCAGCCGACGAAGGCGGTCAGCTTGGAGGGGCTGGCGGCGGTTACGTCCTGCTTCTCCCAGCGGCCGTCGATCTTCTGCTGGGAGCGGATAGCCAGGGCGCTGGTGCCGACCTGCCAGTTCTCGGTCAGCCAGTAGTTGGCCTGGCCTTCCAGGCCGTAGTTGCGCTTCTTGTTGTCCAGTTGTTCCACCAGCAGGGTGGTGCGGTTGTAGGTGATGCTCTTGTCGGACCAGGCGTAGAAGGCCGCCAGTTGGGCGTCGAGGCTGCCGTCGTAGTGGCGCCAGCCGAATTCCACCTGTTTGGTCTTGATGCCGTCCAGGGCCGAGTCCTCGACGTTCACGCCCCGCTGCAGCACCCAGCGGCCGTTCACCGGCGCGGCGGAATAGGTGCCTTGGCCGTAGTACTTGGCCGGGTCGGGCAGCTCGAAGCCTTCGGAGTAGTTGGCCCAGACCTGTTGGGCCTTGTTCAGCTTGTAGACGGCGCCGAGGTTGTAGAGGTCGACCTGGTAGTCCTTCTCGCCGCCGGGAATGGCGTCCGCGCTGGTGCCGTTGCCCTTACTGATCTGGATCTGCTGGGCTGCCGCAACGAAGTCGTCCACCTCGTTATTGGTGCGCTGGCGACGCACGCCCGCCGACAGGGTGAGGGCGTCGGTAGCCTTCCAACTGCCTTGGGCGAACAGCGAGTTGCTGTCGGTGTCGATGCCCGGGTAGCGGCCCACCTTGGCGTATTCGTCGGCCACCAGGCCGCCGGTCCGCGCAGCGGTATTCAGGTCGAACAGCGCCTGGTCGGCGTCGAAGCGCTCCCGCTCGATATCGGCGCCGTAGGTCAGGGTGAAGCGGTCCCACTCTTTCACCAGCACCGCCTTCAGCCCGTAGTAGTCGGTGTCCTGTTGCGAGGCGGAGTAGTAGGAGCGGCTTGGGTTGATCGCGCCGCTGCCCGTGAAGGCGATGCTCGGGTAAGGCTGGAAGGCCATTTCCTCGCTGCGGTAGTACGCCTGCAGGTAGAGGTCGTGGCCAAGCACTTCCGGCGCGTGGTAGGTGGCATTGAACTGCTGGCGCTCGGTGTGCGGCTCGCGGTCGAAGCGGGCGCCGCCTTCGATCTCGAACGGCTCCAGGCCGCGCAGACCGGCGAAGTTGCGGCCGAGGTCGACGCCCTTGTCGCCGTCGTAGCCGGAGTCGTACCACTGGGCGGCCAGGTTCAGGCTGTGGCCGTTGGCGAAGGCGAAGTCGAGGCTGCCCATCACGTCCACCGACTGGTTGTACTGCAGGTCGGTCTGGGTGATATCGAGCATCACCTGGTCGCCACTGCCGTCGTAGGCGGCGCCGTTCTTCTGGTAGGCCACCGAGGCTCGCCCCTTGATCTGCTCGCTGCCACCGCTGACCGACTGGGCCACGCGCCAGTCGTGGTCCTGGCTGGTTTCGAAACCACTGCGCAGGCCCACTTCGCTGTTGAAGCGCGCGGGGCCGGCCTCACCTTTCTTGGTGACGATGTTGATGATGCCGCCGGTGGCGCCGCCGCCGTACACCGCGCTGGCGCCGGAGAGCACTTCGATGCGCTCGACGTTGAACGGGTCGATGGAGTCGAACTGGCGGCTGATGCCGCGCGAGCTGTTCAGCGAGACGCCGTCGATCATCACCAGGGCGCTGCGGCCGCGCATGTTCTGCCCGAAGTTGGTACGGCCCTGGGGACCGATGTCCAGGCCAGGGATCAGTTGGCCGAGGGCCTCCTTGAAGGGCACGCCGGCCTTGGTCTGCTCCTGCAACTGGGGCGCATCGATGATCCACACGGTGCCCGGCAGCTCACTGATGCGGGTGGGGGCGCGGGAGCCGACCACCACCTGGCGGTCCACTTCGATGGCGGCGCCGGAGGATCGCAGGCTGTAGCCGCCGTCCTCGGCCACCGCATGCAGGCCGCTGCCGGCCAGCAGCTGGCGCAGACCTTGGTCGACGCCGTACTGACCGCGCAAGCCCTGGGTCTGGCGGCCGGCGGTCAGTTCGGGACTGAACGACAACAGCACGCCGGCCTCGCGACCGAACTGGTTGAGCGCGGCTTCCAGCGGTCCGGCGGGTATATCGAAGGATTGGCGCTGGCTCTCGGCGCCGACTTCCAGCGTTGCGGCCATGGCCGGGAGGGGCAGGGTCGCGGCCAGGCCGAGGCTGAGCAGCAGCGGCTGCATGGCGCGCACCAAGGGTTTGCGGGCGAACTGGCGAAGGCGGGTCGGGTACTGCATGGGCTCGTCTCGTCTGTGAAAGGGAAGGTCTCTGCCTGCCTTGTCACGCGAGATCGGAAAAAAGGCTCAGCTATTACAAAAAAATCTGGTCATCGATTTCGTAGGTTGGGCTGAGGTACGAAGCCCAACGCCGGAGCCGTGCCGGACGTTGGGCCTCGCTGCGCTCGGACCAGCGTGGCCCGCACCAACCTACGGGGGCTGCCTTCAACCCGTGGCGCGCGGATGCACCTTGATCCAGTAGCGCGTCAGGCTGTGCACCTCCACCGGCAGCGCCTTGGGCAGCATGGCGAGGATGCGTTCGGTATTGTCCAGCGGGTAGCTGCCGGAAATCAGCAGGCCGGCCACCTGTGGATCGCAGCTCAGGTGGCCGTGGCGGTAGCGGCCGAGTTCGGCGAGGAAGTCGTCCAGGCGCATGCCACTGGCCACCAGCATGCCCTGGGTCCAGGCGACGCTGTCTTCGCTGGCGCTGCCCGGGGGGTCGATGCGGGATGGGCTGAGGTTTGCCTGCTGGCCGGGAAGCAGCGACTGGCGATGGCCGTCGGTGAGCAGGTCGGCATTGCCGGCGAACAGGCTGATCCGGCTGCTGCGTTCGAGAAGGCGCACGTTGAGGCGTCCGCCACGGCTTTCGATCAGCCCCTGCGGCGTCTGGATGCGCAGCGGGCGCGGGTCTTCGGCACTGTCGACGAGGATTTCGCCCCGGCGTATTTCGATCAGCCGCTGGCCGGCGTCGAAGCGGATATCCACTGCGCTGGCGGTGTTCAGCTCCAGGCGCGAGCCATCCACCAGGCGCACTCCGCGACGCTCGCCGACACCGGTGGATTCGTCGCTGCGCAGGGCCAGCAGCGGCTCGCTGTCGCGCAGGCCGAGTGCGCCGCCGCCCGCCAGGGCGCAGAGCAGCATCAGCTTCAGCGCCTCGCGGCGGCCACGGCGCGTGGGCGCGTCGAGGGCAGCCAGGGCGAGTGGGGGGTCCAGGCCGCGCAGGCCGCGGTTGACCTCCTCGATGCGCTGCCAGGCGCGTTCGTGCTCGCTGTCGGCGGCACGCCAGTCGCACCAGGCCTGGCGGCGCTGTTCGCTGACCTCGCCACTCTGCATTTCCACCAGCCATTCCACCGCCTGCTCGGCGACGGCCGGGGCGATGCGGCGGCGATCCACGGCACGCAGGCCCAATTCAGTAGCGCTCCGCGAAGTAACAGCACTGGGCGGCCTTGACCATGTGGCGCTTGACCGTGGAGAGGGAAATGGCGAGCTGGGTGGCGATCTCGGCATAGGTCATGCCGTCCACCTGGGCCAGCAAAAACACCTTCTTGGCCACCGCTGGCAAACCGTCCAACAGGCGATCCAGCTCCATCAGGGTTTCCAGGATGATGGCGCGTTCCTCTTCGCTCGGGGCCAGCGCTTCCGGTTGCGCGGCCAGGGCTTCGAGGTAGGCCCGCTCGATGTCCTGGCGGCGGTAGTGGTTGGCCAGGACGCGCTTGGCGACTGTGGTCAGGAAGGCGCGCGGTTCGAGGATCACCGGCTTCTCCCGCGCCACCAGCACCCGCAGGAAAGTGTCCTGGGCGAGGTCGGCGGCGTTCTGCGGGCAGCCCAGGCGACGACGCAGCCACCCGGTCAGCCAGCCGTGGTGGTCGCCGTAGAGTTTCTGCAGGGTGTTGGCAGAGTGATTCAAGCGCTGGACTCGGAAGCTAATGGGAATGCTTCGCATTCTATGGTTGCTGGCGGATGTTCAGCAATAATCTGATTAATGTGACGGATATCCACTTTTGTGTTGTAGGAAAGCTGGAACCGTCAAACACGCAGCGTGGTCAACTGGTAACAAGATCTGGAGAACCCACTATGCTTTCGCGTCCCTGCAACCCTCGCCTCGCCTCCCTGCTGATTGCCGGCCAGCTCGCCCTCATGGCCCAGATGCCGCTGGCCCAGGCCGCCATGATCGGCACACCCCAAGCCATGCAGGAACAGACCTTGCCTCAGCATCAACCCGTCGACCGCGCGCAACTGCGCGCCATGCTCGACGACCGGCAGGTGCAGCAGAAGCTGGAGTCCCTCGGGGTGCCGCGCGAGCAGGTGGAAGCCCGAATCGCCAGCCTGACGCCCGCCGAACTGCAGCAGTTCAACCAGCGCCTGGAGCAGGAGCCAGCGGGCGGCTGGGTCGGCATCATCGTGCTGTTCCTGGTGATCTTCATCATCACTGACATGCTCTGCGCCACTGACATCTTCACCTTCATCAAGTGCATCAACTGATGCGCCCCTGGCTGGTGGTCCTGGCCCTGTGCCTGGCGGGTTGTGCGGGGCGCCAGCCGGTGCTGCCGCCCGAGAGCGAGCGCCTGCCGCAGCGGGTGGAGCTGACCGGGACGCCGTTCTATCCCCAGGAGATCTACCAGTGCGGCCCGGCCGCGCTGGCCACGGTACTGGTGCAGCGTGGGGTGCGGACCTCGCCCGAGGCGCTGGTGCCCCAGGTCTACCTGCCGGCCCGCCAGGGCAGCCTGAAGCTGGAACTGGTGGCCGCCGCCCGCCAGCATGGGATGCTGGTGTATCCGCTGGAGCCGAACCTGGATGCGCTGTTGGCCCAGGTGGCGGCCGGCAATCCGGTGCTGGTGATGCAGAATCTGGGGCTGGACTGGCTGCCGCGCTGGCATTTCGCGGTGGTGGTGGGCTTCGATCGCAGCCGGGATGAACTGGTGCTGCGCTCCGGCACCGAGAAGCGCTGGGTGACCGACCTGCGCAGCTTCGATCGCACCTGGCAGCGCGCCGAGCGCTGGGCGGTGGTGACCCTGCCGGCGGACCGGCTGCCGGCCGAGGCGCGCCTGCAAGCCTGGATCAAGGCGGCCAGCGACCTGGAGGAAACCGCCCAGCGCCCGGTGGCGGAACGTGCCTATCGCACCGCCGCCGCACACTGGCCGAAGGAGCCCTTGCCGCTCTTCGCCCTGGCCAACGCGCGCTATGCCGAGGGGGATCGTGACGGCGCCGAGCAGGCCCTGCGCGAGAGCCTGAAGCGCAGGCCTGACTATGCCCTGGGTTGGTTCAACCTGTCCGAGGTGCTCAACGAGAAAGGCTGTGCTGTTCAGGCCGGCCAGGCCAGGGCCTGTGCCAGGCAGTTGGCGCCGGACGACCCGCGCCTGGCCGCGCCGCTCGGCGCCGTAGCCGCCGGCAAGGGGCGGTGCCGGGCCCTGCCCGTGTGCGGCGAGGATGTGGGGCAGGGGATGTAGGGCAGAGGATGTAGGTTGGCGCCGAGCGAAGCGAGGCCCAACGACGCACACGCAGGCCGCAGGATGGCGGAGGCGCGAAGCCCATGCGGATTCTGGGCGATTGAAGTCGCCCACTAAATGGGTGCCCGAAACGAAAGAAGCCCCGCGATGCGGGGCTTCTTCATGCAACGGGGCCGTTACAGGCGCAGGCCGCCGTCCAGCTCCAGGACACGACCGGTGTAGTAGTCGTTCTCCAGGATGTAGGCCACCGAGTGGGCGATTTCCAGCGGCTTGCCCAGGCGCTTGAGGGGGATGCCGGAGGTCATCTTTTCCAGGGCTTCCGGCTTCATGCTGGCGACCATGTCGGTCTCGATGAAGCCCGGGGCGACGCCAGCCACGCGGATGCCGTAGCGCGCCAGTTCCTTCGCCCAGACCACGGTGTCGGCGGCGACGCCGGCCTTGGCGGCGGAGTAGTTGGCCTGGCCCATGTTGCCGGCGCGGGAAATCGAGGAGATGTTGACGATCGCGCCTTCGTTCTTCAGTTCGATCATCTTCGCCGCGACTTCGCGGGTGCAGAGGAACACGCCGGTCAGGTTGACGTCGATCACCGCTTGCCACTGGGCCAGGCTCATCTTGGTCATCTCGCCGTCCTTGACCTTGATGGTCAGGCCGTCGCGCAGGATGCCGGCGTTGTTCACCAGGCCGTTGATGGCGCCGAAGTCCTCGGCCACCTGGGCGACCATGTGGGTCACCTGCTCTTCGTTGGCCACGTTGCAGAGATAGGCACGGGCATCGCCACCAGCAGCCTTGCAGGCGGCCACGGCCTCATCGAGCTTCTCCGCGTTCAGGTCCACCAGGGCCAGTTTGGCGCCCTTTCCCGCCAGATACTCGCCCATGGCGCGGCCGAGGCCCTGGCAACCACCAGTGATGATGATGACCTTGTCTTTCAGTTGCATGAGAATCCCCTCGGATAACTGTCGCTTTGCCCCCGCTGACGCCGTTAAACCGTTATTCTGGGCGCCCGTCCGTTTTCGACGGATTCTCTGCGAGGAGTCATAAGGTGAGCGTGAAAGCCGCAAAGCATGCACGAGAATTGCTGCTCAAGGAATACCGTGGAGTGCTGTCCACCCATTCCAAGGCCATGCCAGGCTTCCCTTTCGGATCAGTGGTGCCCTATTGCCTGGATGCCGAGGGCCGGCCGCTGATTCTGATCAGCCGCATCGCGCAGCACACCCATAACCTGCAGAAGGACACGAAATGCTCGCTGCTGGTGGGCGAGCGCGGCGCCGAGGACGTCCAGGCCGCCGGTCGCCTGACCCTGCTGGCCGAGGCGCGGCAGATCGTCGACGCCGCCGAGGTGGAGGCCGCCGCCACCCGCTACTACCGCTACTTCCCGCAGGCGGTGGACTACCACCGCACCCACGACTTCGACTTCTGGTGCCTCGAACCCGTGCGCGCCCGCTTCATCGGTGGTTTCGGCGCCATTCACTGGGTGGACCAGCTGGTGCTGGCCAATGCCTTCGCCGGCGAAGCGGAAATCGGCATGCTGGAGCACATGAACAGCGACCACGCCAACGCCATCGCCCACTACGTGGAACTGGCCGGTCTGCCGAAGGCGCCGGAGGCGGAAATGGTCGGGATCGACACCGAAGGCTTCCACCTGCGTATCGGTCAGGCGCTTCACTGGTTGCCCTTCCCAACATCCTGTAACAACCCGGGGGCGGTCCGTCAGGCCCTGGTGCTGCTGGCTCGGGCCGAGTCCTGGCCGACCAGTGGAGAGGCGGCGGCTTGAATTGCGAGGCGGGCGGCTTCATCTAACGGATTACCGGAAGCCGTTCTTCCACCAAGGAAACCCCAATGCGCGCCTTTCTCTTCCTGTTCCTGCTCTTTCCGCTGATCGAGCTGGCCGTCCTGATTAAGGTCGGCAGTCTGATCGGCGTGCTGCCGACCCTGCTGATGGTCATCGGGACCGCCGTGCTCGGCAGCGTGCTGCTGCGTGTGGCCGGCGTGACCACCGCCTGGCGCGCCCGCGAGCGCCTGGCCCGTGGTGAGGTGCCGGAGCAGGAGATGCTGGAGGGCCTGTTGATCGCCGTGGGCGGCGGCTTGCTGCTGCTGCCGGGGTTCATCAGCGATATCTTCGGCCTGTTCTGCCTGATCCCCTTCACCCGCCGGCTGATGATCCGCAACCTGCGCCAGCGCATGGAGGCCCAGGCCATGCGCCAGCGTGCCTTCGCCGACGATCTGGCCGCGCGCAGTGGTCAGATCCGGCCGCACGTGATCGAAGGCGAATACGAACGCCGCGACCAATAAAGTGCAATTTTTTTGTAGGCGCCCCTTGAAATGCCTCCAGGCGCCCCTATGTATCCGTCACCGCAAGGTTCCTGCCCGACGGCAGGTCAAATTCCAGCGGCGCGCCTGACGTGCCGCAACCGGCACCGCCGGATATTACCAACCCACCGGTGCGAGCACCGGTCGAAAGACAACACTATTGGGAGAGATCGACAATGAAGCTTCGTCCTCTGCATGACCGCGTCGTCATCCGTCGCAGCGAAGAAGAGACCAAAACCGCTGGCGGCATCGTGCTGCCGGGCTCGGCTGCCGAGAAGCCGAACCGCGGCGAAGTCGTCGCTGTAGGCACCGGTCGCCTGCTGGACAACGGCGAAGTGCGTCCGCTGGCCGTCAAGGTCGGTGACCAGGTGGTGTTCGGCCCGTACTCCGGCAGCAACACCATCAAGGTCGACGGCGAAGAACTGCTGGTGATGGGCGAAAGCGAAATCCTCGCCGTCGTCGAAGCCTGAGTTCCGCCAATCTCCGTCCAAACACCACAGAATTGAGGATCAATTAAATGGCTGCCAAAGAAGTCAAATTCGGCGATTCCGCTCGCAAGAAAATGCTGGTCGGCGTGAACGTGCTGGCCGATGCCGTCAAGGCCACCCTCGGCCCGAAAGGCCGCAACGTAGTCCTGGACAAGAGCTTCGGTGCTCCGACCATTACCAAGGACGGCGTTTCCGTCGCCAAGGAAATCGAGCTGAAAGACAAGTTCGAGAACATGGGCGCCCAGCTGGTGAAAGACGTGGCTTCCAAGGCCAACGACGCTGCCGGTGACGGCACCACCACCGCTACCGTCCTGGCCCAGGCCATCGTCAACGAAGGCCTGAAGGCCGTTGCCGCCGGCATGAACCCGATGGACCTGAAGCGCGGCATCGACAAGGCCACCGTGGCCATCGTTGCCCAGCTGAAAGAGCTGGCCAAGCCCTGCGCCGACACCAAGGCCATCGCCCAGGTAGGCACCATCTCCGCCAACTCCGACGACTCCATCGGCAACATCATTGCCGAAGCCATGGAGAAAGTTGGCAAGGAAGGCGTGATCACCGTTGAAGAAGGCTCGGGCCTGGAAAACGAACTGTCCGTCGTAGAAGGCATGCAGTTCGACCGCGGCTACCTGTCCCCCTACTTCATCAACAAGCCCGACACCATGGTCGCCGAGCTGGAAAGCCCGCTGATCCTGCTGGTGGACAAGAAGATCTCCAACATCCGCGAAATGCTGCCGGTTCTGGAAGCAGTCGCCAAAGCCGGCCGCCCGCTGCTGATCGTCGCTGAAGACGTCGAAGGCGAAGCCCTGGCCACCCTGGTGGTGAACAACATGCGTGGCATCGTCAAAGTCGCAGCCGTCAAGGCTCCGGGCTTCGGCGACCGTCGCAAGGCCATGCTGCAGGACATCGCCATCCTGACCGGCGGCACCGTGATTTCCGAAGAAGTCGGCCTGAGCCTGGAAAGCGCTGCCCTGGAGCACCTGGGCAACGCCAAGCGCGTCGTGCTGAGCAAGGAAAACACCACCATCATCGACGGCGCTGGCGCCCAGGCTGACATCGAAGCCCGCGTTGCCCAGATCCGCAAGCAAGTCGAGGAAACCACCTCCGACTACGACAAGGAAAAACTGCAAGAGCGTCTGGCCAAGCTGGCCGGCGGTGTTGCCGTGATCAAGGTCGGTGCGGCTACCGAAGTCGAGATGAAAGAGAAGAAAGCCCGCGTCGAAGACGCCCTGCACGCGACCCGTGCCGCCGTCGAAGAAGGCGTGGTGCCTGGCGGTGGCGTAGCCCTGGTGCGCGCTCTGCAGGCCATCGAAGGCCTGAAGGGCGACAACGAAGACCAGAACGTCGGTATCGCCCTGCTGCGTCGCGCTGTCGAAGCGCCGCTGCGCCAGATCGTCGCCAACGCCGGTGACGAGCCGAGCGTGGTGGTCGACAAGGTCAAGCAAGGTTCCGGCAACTACGGCTTCAACGCTGCTACCGGCGTCTACGGCGACATGATCGAAATGGGCATCCTGGACCCGGCCAAGGTCACCCGTTCCGCGCTGCAAGCCGCTGCCTCCATTGGCGGCCTGATGGTCACCACCGAGGCCATGGTTGCCGAAGTGGCTGACGACAAGGCTGCTCCGGCCATGCCGGACATGGGCGGCATGGGCGGCATGGGCGGCATGATGTAAGCCACCCGGCCATCCGGTCCGAAGAAGCCCCGCCTTGCGCGGGGCTTTTTCTTGCCTGCGCGAATACGCGACAGCACCGGGCATGGGTATGATCGGACACTGCGCGCGGCCGGGAACTCCGCGAGGCTTCCGGGTCAAAAGCGCGCGGGCCTGCAACGGGCCACCACTGGATAGAGGAATGGAGTAGAGCCGATGCGCATCCTGCTGGTCGAAGACAATCACGACATCCTGGCCAACATGGTCGACTTCCTCGAACTCAAGGGGTACAGCGTCGATTGCGCGCGGGATGGGCTGTCCGGTCTGCACCTGGCCAGCAGCGAGCACTACGACCTGATCGTGCTCGACATCATGTTGCCGGGGCTGGATGGCTATAACCTCTGCCGCCGCTTGCGCGAAGAGGCCCGGCGCGACACCCCGGTCATCATGCTTACCGCCCGTGACGCCCTGGACGACCGCCTGCAGGGCTTCAAGTCCGGCGCCGACGACTACCTGCTGAAGCCCTTCGCCCTCTCCGAGCTGGCTGCCCGCATCGAGGCGGTGCTGCGCCGTTCCCAGGGGGGCGGCAAGCGCAGCCTGCAAGTGGGCGACCTGAGCTATGACCTGGATACCCTGGAGGTCAGCCGGGCCGGCAAGACGCTCAAGCTCAACCCCATCGGCCTCAAGCTGCTCGCCGTACTGATGCAGAAGAGCCCGCACCTGGTGCGCCGCGAAGCGCTCGAAGAAGCCCTCTGGGGCGACGACTGCCCCGACAGCGACAGCCTGCGCAGCCATATCCACCAGTTACGTCAGGTGATCGACAAGCCGTTCGGCAAGCCCCTGCTGCATACCATGCATGGCCTGGGGTATCGGCTGGCGGAGGCGGGCGATGGAGTTTAAGCACAGCCTCGCGCGGCGGATCCTCATCGCCTTCGTGCTGATGACCACCCTGGTGGGCGGCACCTTCGCCGTGGGCATCATCGAAGTCGTGCACCTCATCGAAGAGCAACTGATCTCCCGCGACCTGAGCAACGAGCTCAATCGCGTCCTGACTGAGCGTCTCGCCCAGGGGCGGTTGCCGAGCCTGGACAGCGATACCCGTTTCTACAGCAGCGACGGCCCGGCGCCCTACGCCATTCCCGAGCGCCTGGCCAACCTGAAGCCGGGTTTCCATGAGGTGTTCGAGGAGCAGGAGTCCTACCATGCGCTGGTGCGCGAGATGGACGGGCAGCGCTACGTGATGCTGCAGGACCAGAGCGACTTCGAGGCTCGCGAACAGGTGCTGTATCGGGTGGTGATGGTCGGTTTCGTCCTCAGCGTGCTGCTGGCCCTGGCGCTTGGCTGGCTATTGGCGCGCAAGGTGATCGAGCCGGTGGTGCGCCTGGCCGGACAGGTCCGTCACCGTGACCAATTGCTGGGCATGGCGCCGCCGCTGGCGCCGGACTACGCCGCCGACGAGGTGGGGCAACTGGCCCAGGCCTTCGACGACACCCTGGGCCGGCTGCACGAGGTGCTCCATCGCGAGCGGTTGTTCACCAGCGACGTGAGCCATGAACTGCGCACGCCGCTGATGGTGCTGGCCAGCTCCTGCGAGCTGCTGGCGGAGAATTCCCGGCTCGACGCCCGCGGCAGTGCCCAGGTGCAGCGCATTGCCCGTGCCACCGAGGAAATGCGCGACCTGGTGCAGACGTTCCTGCTGCTGGCGCGCGCCCAGCGCGATGAAGCAAGCATGGCGCCCCAGGCGAGCCTCACCAGCGTGGCTGACGAACTCGCCGGCCAGTGGCGCGGTGCCATCGAGCGCAAGGGGTTGAGTTTCGACTATCAGCCTGGCCAGCCTCAAGAACAGCGTTACAACGCCTCCTTCCTGCGTTCGGTACTGGGCAACCTGCTGCGCAACGCGCTGCATTACACCGATAGTGGAAGTATCCGCCTGACGTTGAAGGCCCAAGGCTTCGTGGTGGAGGACAGCGGGGTCGGCATTCCCGAAGAGGATCGTGAGGCGATGTTCCGACCCTTCGTTCGCGGGCCGGCAAAGCGTGGCGATGGCCTGGGGCTGGGTCTGTCGCTGGTGCAGCGGATCTGTGACCACCAGGGCTGGACGGTCAGCCTGAGTGCCGTGCAGCCCACTGGATGCCGCTTCGAGGTGGAGCTCAAGGCGCGCCCCGACGCCACCGCTTGACACTTTTTTCACCTGCGCTTGACCACGTCTTGACCGCCCGCGGGTCAATCTGGCGGCCAGCTTCCGCTGCTCGTAGCTCGACAATCGACCGCCGGGATCTGCCGCTGGCGAGCCCGGTGCCGGCTGTCGAGCGAATGGGCGCCCGACGCCCGGCTGTGGCAGCTTAAGCGCCATTCGTCACCGGATGAGGCGGATAGGTGGATACTGGACTAGGGTGATGAAGCAGCGTTTGGCAGCGCTATCAAGGGGTTGCGATCATGAAGTTAGAAGTCACGCGAGCTTTGTTCCTCGTCGGCGCCTTGGGAGTGGCTTCCCTGGCGGTGGCTGCCTGGCATGAACCTTCGCCCTCCGTGGTCAGCGTCAACGGTCTGGGGTATTGCCCGTTACCGCCCAACGCACGGTTGAAGGCGCAGGTGCAGCCGGACCAGAACCTCCTGCTGTTCATGTTCGGTCTCTCCCAGAGCCTGCGTGCCCAGCAGTAAGGCCGCCAGAAACAGAAAACCCCGCGTGTGCGGGGTTTTTTGTGTGGATCGACGCGCTAGGGTCAGTGGCTGGCCACCGGCTGGGCGCTTGGTTCCAGGTCCTTCTTCGTCAGCAGCGTATAGACACACGGCAGGACGAAGAGGGTGAACAGCGTGCCGATGGACATGCCGGTGGCGATCACCAGGCCGATGTCGAAGCGGCTGACCGCGCCGGCGCCGGTGGCGAGGATCAGCGGCACCATGCCGAACACCATGGCTGCGGTGGTCATCAGCACCGGGCGCAGGCGGATGGCGGCGGCTTCCTCCACCGCTTCGCGGGGCGACAGGCCCTTTTCGCGGCGCAGCTGGTTGGCGAACTCCACGATCAGGATGCCGTGCTTGCTGATCAGGCCGATCAGCGTCACCAGGCCCACCTGGGTGTAGATGTTCATGCTGGAGATGCCGAGGAACAGCGGGATCAGCGCTCCGCAGATGGACAGCGGCACTGTCACCAGAATCACCAGCGGGTCGCGGAAGCTCTCGAACTGCGCCGCCAGCACCAGGAAGATGATCGCCAGGGCCAGGGCGAAGGTGACGTACAGCGCGCTGCCTTCCTGCACGTACTGGCGCGAAGCGCCGGCAAAGTCGAAGCCGTAGCCCCGTGGCGCTTCTTCGCGGGCGATCTGCGTCACGGTGTCGATGGCTTCGCCCATGCTCACCAGCGGGAAGCCTTCGATGATCGCCGAGTTGAGCTGCTGGAACTGCTTGAGGCGGGTCGGCCGCGCGCTGTCGTGCACGCTGATGAGCGTCGACAGGGGCACCATGGCGCCGCTCTCGCTCTTCACGTAGTAGTTGCTCAGCCAGCCCGGGTTGTCGCGGTAGGCGCGTTCCACCTGGGCGATCACCTTGTAGCTGCGACCGTCGATGGTGAAGCGGTTGATCTCGCCTTCGCCCAGCAGGATGGCCAGGGTCGAGCCCAGGTCTTCCATGGACACGCCCATCTGCGCGGCCTTGGCGCGGTCGATTTCCACCACCACTTCCGGCTTGTCGAAGGCCAGGTCGACGTTGAGGAAGGCGAACTTGCCTGACGCCATGGCGCGCGTCTTGATGCGCTCGGTCACCTGCAGCAGCGACTCGTAGTCGTTGGGTGTGTTGAGCACGAACTGGAACGGCAGGCCCTCGCCGGTACCCGGCAGCGACGGCAGGTTGAAGCCGAAGATCTGCAGGCCGGGGATCTGGTCGAGCTTGGCCTGGACCTCGTGGAGCAGCTCCATCTGGGTGCGCTCGCGTGCGTCCCAAGGGGTCAGCAGGAAACCGCCGATGCCGGACTGTACGCCGTCGAAGCCGTTGATCTGGAACGACGAGTAGTACTCGGGGAAGGCCTTGAAGATCTTCACGAACTCTTCGGTGTAGGCGTTCAGGTAGTCCAGGTTGGTCGGCTGCGGCGCCTTGGCCATGATGAAAACGATGCCCTGGTCTTCGTCCGGGGCCAGTTCGCTCTTGGTGAACGTCAGCAGCACCGGGATCAGGCACAGCACGATCACCGCGAACACCACCACCACCGGGCGGGTGTTCAGGGTGCCGTGCAGGGCACTCTGGTAGCGCCGCTTGAGGCGGTCGAAGAGCATGTCCAGGCGGTGCGCCAGACCCGAGGGGTTCTCATCGTGGCGCAGCAGCTTGGCGCACATCATCGGCGAGAGGGTCAGGGCGACGATACCGGAGATGATCACCGCGCCGGCCAGGGTCAGGGCGAACTCACGGAACAACGCGCCGGTCAGGCCTTCCAGGAAGCCGATGGGGGCGTAGACCGCCGCCAGGGTGATGGTCATGGAAATCACCGGCACGGCGATCTCGCGGGCACCTTCGATGGCGGCATCGAAGGGCGTCTTGCCTTCCTCGATATGGCGGTGGATGTTCTCCACGACGACGATGGCGTCGTCCACCACCAGGCCGATGGCGAGCACCATGGCCAGCAGCGTCAGCAGGTTGATGGAGTAGCCCATCAGTTGCATGAAGAAGAGCACGCCGATCATCGACAGCGGGATGGTGATCACCGGGATCAGCACCGAGCGGAACGCGCCGAGGAACAGGAACACGACCACGATGACGATCAGGATCGCTTCGGCCAGGGTTTTCACCACTTCGTCGATGGAGGCCTGGATGAAGCGGGTGGCGTCATAGGCGATGGACACCTTGAGGTTCGGCGGGAGCTGTTGTTCCAGTTCCGGCATGATGGCGCGCACGTGCTTGATCACGTCCAGCGGGTTGGCGCTGGGGGTGCCCTTGATGCCGATGTAGACCGAGGGGATGCCGTCGAACGAGCTGATGGAGTTGTAGTTTTCCGCGCCCATCTCCACCCGCGCCACATCTCGCACCAGCACCCGACTGTCGCCCACGGTTTTCACCGGGATGGCGCCGAAGGCCTCCGGGGACTTGAGGTCGGTGGTGGCGTTGATGCTGGTCACCACGAACTGGCCTTTCACCTCGCCGGCGGCGGAAAGGAAGTTGTACTTGCGCACGGCGTCGCTGATGTCGTTGGCAGTGATGCCGTAGGCGGCCATCCGCACCGGGTCCAGCCACAGGCGCATGGCGAAGACCTGGTTGCCGAGAATCTCCGCCTCGGCCATGCCGGGCAGGGTGGCCAGCTTGGGCTGGATCACCCGCGACAGGTAGTCGGTGATCTGCGGGTTGGACAACTCGTCGCTGTAGAAGCTGATGTACATCAGCGCCGAGGCGTCGGCCGCTTCCTTGGACAGCACCGGGTCCTCGGCGTCCTGGGGCAGTTGGTTCTTCACCTCGTTGGCCTTGGCCAGCAACTCGGTGAAGAGACGGTCGGAGTTGGCGCCGATGCGCGCATAGATCTGGATCACCGACATGTTCTGCTGGCTCGACGACGTCATGTAGTCGATGCCTTCGGCGCTGGCCAGGCTCTGTTGCAACGGCTGGGTGATGTAGCCCTGGATCGTCTCGGCGTTGGCGCCCGGGTAGGCGGTGGTCACCGTGATCAGGGCGTTTTCCATCTGCGGGTACTGGCGGATCACCAGCTTGCTGAAGGCCTGCATGCCCAGCAGCACGATGAGCAGGCTGACCACGGTCGCCAGTACCGGGCGACGGATGAAAGGATCTGTGAAAGCCATGTTCCGTTCCTTCGCGCGCGTGTCGGTCACTGGGCGCGGGCTTGATTTTCCGGTTGAGTGGCCAGGGTCTGGTCGGGGACGATGGCGACGTGGGAACCGTTGTCCAGCTTGAGCTGGCCGGAGGTCACCACCTGCTCGCCGGCCGTCAGGCCCTTGAGGACCACGACCTTGCCGTCACGTCGCTCGCCAGTCTCGACGAAGCGGCGCTCCACCACTTGTTGCGGCTGGCCGTCCTGGCCTGGCTCGGGTTGGCCCTCGGCATTCTTCTTCTCGCTGATGACGTACACCGAGTTGCCGTAGAGGGTGTAGGTAATGGCGCTTTCCGGCACCACCACACGCTCCTGGTCGCCCGGCAGCAGCACTTCGAGATTGGCGAACATGCCCGGCAGCAACTTGCCGTCGGGGTTCTGCAGCATGGCGCGGACCTGCAGGTTGCGGGTGGCTTCTTCCACTTTCGGGTTGAGCGCGGCGATATCGCCTTCGAAGGACTCCCCCGGGAATGCGGCCACACTGATGCGCACCTTCTGGCCCACGGCCAGCAGAGGCGCGGCTTGTTCCGGCAGGAAGAAATCGACGAACAGGGTGTCGAGGTCCTGCAGGGTGGCGATGATGGTGCCGGAGGAAAGGAAATCGCCCACGTCCACCTGGCGGATGCCGATGGTGCCGGAGAAGGGCGCGACGATGCGCTTCTTGTCCATCAGCGCCTTGAGTTGGGCGACCTTGCCGGTGGCGGCCTGGAGCTCCGAAGACAGGCGGTCGAACTCGCTCTTGGAGATGTTCTGCCGGCTGACCAGGCTGCGGCCGCGCTCGAACTCGACGCGGGCCAGGGCCAGTTCGGCCTCGGCGGTGGCCAGACTGGCGCGCTCCACGTCGCTGTCCATCTGGATCAAGGGCTGGCCGAGCTTGACCTTCTCGCCGGAGAGGAACAGCACGTCCTGGACGGTGCCACTGGCTTCCACGGTGAGGTCGACGCCCTGGAAGGCCTTCAGCGAGCCGATGGCAGGCAGGCGGCTCTGCCAGGGCAGCTCGACGGCCTTTTCGGCGGAGACGCTGATGGGGGGCTGGGGCGCAGAGAACTGCTGGATCTGTTGGTAGATCGAGAAGCCTTTATAGGCGGCGAGGGCGAGCACCACGAGGGCAACCACGCCCAGCATGATGAGCATGCGGCGGAGCAACATATTCCGGTTCCTTGGCAGGGAAAAAAGAGGCCTGGGAATAGGCGAGGGATGCACCTTAGTACCAGAGCCCGATCCAAGTCAAAGACAAGAAATTGCAGAACGTTGCTTTCAGGTGAATAGTCCCTTTCGGGTGGCGGTGATCGGCGGAGATCGCGATATTTTGCCGCACTTCACCTGGCGGGAGCCGGGCGCTTCCTGACCAGTGGGATGGCGTCTGGTGGCACCTCCTTGTGCCGTCCGCCGATCAGGCGTGGAGACGCGCAGTGAGCTGGGTGAGGTCGCTGGACAGGCCATGCAGGTGCTGGCTGGCGCTCTGGGTCCGCTGCACATTGCCTTCGTTGGTGGTGGCGATGGCGGTGATCTCGGTGAGGTTGCGCGAGATGTCATCGGCCACCGACGTCTGCTCCTCCGCCGCGGTGGCGATCTGCCGGTTCATGTCGCGGATGGCTTCCACCGAATCGGTGATGCGTTGCAGCATGGCGCCGGCCTCGGTGACCTGGGCCACGCTTTCCTCGCTGCGGTGCTGGCCGTTCTCGATGGCGCGCACCGCATTCAGGGCGCCGGTCTGCACCGTATCGATGATCTGGTGGATCTCGGCGGTGGATTCGGCGGTGCGCTGGGCCAGGGTACGCACCTCGTCGGCGACCACGGCGAAGCCGCGGCCCTGGTCGCCCGCGCGGGCGGCTTCGATGGCGGCGTTCAGCGCCAGCAGGTTGGTCTGCTCGGCGATGCCGCGAATCACTTCCAGCACCTTGCCGATGCGTCCGCTGTCGCTTTCCAGGCGGCGGATCACTTCGGCGGTGCTGGCGATCTCGCTGCGCATGCCGGTGATGCTGTGGATGGTCGCCTGCATCACCGCGCCGCCCTGCTGCGCGGAATGATCGGCCTGGTCGGCGGCGCCGGCGGCCTCGGCGGCATGGCGCGCCACTTCCTGGGCGGTGGCGGACATCTCGTGCATGGCGGTGGCCACCTGGTCGGTGCGGGAGAACTGTTCGCGGGTGCCTTCGGCCATCAGGCTGGCGATGGCGTTGAGTTCGCCGCTGGCGCTGTCCAGTTGCGCGGTGCTCTGCTTGAGGCGGTTGAAGGTATCGGCGAGGAAGTCGCGCAGGGTGTTGGCGGCCATGGCCAGGCGGCCCAATTCGTCCTCGCGGCTGGCGTCCACGCGCTGGCCGAAGTTGCCCTGGGCGAGTTGCGCGATGTGCTCGATCAGCGAACTGATCGGGGCGATCAGGTTGCGGTTGAGCAGCCAGAGGCTGAGCAGGCCGATGCCAAGGCTGGACAGCAGCATCACCAGGATGCCGAGGTTCACCGTGCGGTCGGCGCTGGCGCTGATGGCCTCGGACTGCTGGATGCCCCGGGAATGGAGTTCGGCCACCAGGGCGCTCATCTGCTCGCTGGCAGCGCGGTCGATGCCCTTGACTGCGCTGTCCCCGGCCACCGGGTCGGCGCCGGCTGCCATGAAGGCCTCGCGGCCCTTGCGGTAGGCGGCGGCAAGGTTGCGGTGCTCGCTGCGCAGGCTGTCCACCTTGGCCTTCAGGGCGCCATCGTCCATTGCCACGGCCTTGTCCTGCAGCTTGCCGAGCAGCGCCTGAACCTTGGCCTCCTGGCCTTCGAACTGGCTCCAGTACTTGCTCAGGTTGTCCGGGTCCTTGCCGCGCAGGAGCACGTTCTTCCACTCCTGGACCTGCACCTTGAATTCGAGGTTGGCCTCATCCACCAGGCTTGATGCCTCCAGCGTGCCGTCCACCAGCCCGCGATAGGACTGGATGCCGCCGGAAAGAAAGTGGAAGCAGGCCAGGGCTGTCAGCAGGAGCAGCAGCAGGCTGCCGCCGAGCAGGGTGAGGATCTGGCCGCGCAGGGAGCGTCGCAGAGACATGGTGTTGCGCCTCTTGGAGAAGGATGGAGATGTCGGCTCTATACCGGACACACATTGCAGAACGTCGCGCGCCACCCTGGGTGGAAGCGAACGATTCTTTGTCAGGTGAGCCCTCACTGGATCGGCATCGGGAAGCCCCGCTAAAGGCCATTAGTCGGGAATTTGTGGGGTACGGGCGTGCCAGTGGATGCCGAACAGTGGCGGTGGAAGCGTGTTCATTCGCACGCGCAGGACGCAGCACTGGCGGGTGGGTGATGCTTTGTTCATCCGCCAGGGGGGCCAGCCAAGCCTCCACAGATGACGGCGAGGGTGGAAGGCCTGGCGGGGAGGGCGTCAGGCCAGGTGCAGGTGGTTGTCCCAGAAGCTCGCCGGCAGTTGCAGTGGCGTGACGCTGACGGTTTCGCTCCGGCAGTCGTACAGGCGGCAGCGGCCCTGGCCGGAGGTGACCACGAAGCCGTCCTTCACTGCGCCGACCCCGGCGCAATCCGGCAGGGGCGCGTCCAGGCGCACGGCGCCGCTGTCCAGGTCCCAGATGAAGAAGCGATTGCCGCGCGGCGCGGTCAGGGCCACCAGGCGCAGCGCGTCGTGGATGGCGACGCTGGCGGTGTACTGGAGCATCGCCAGGCGCTGTTCGTCTTCCAGCGGGAAGGGTTGGAAGGGCTGACCGGGGCGCTTGATGGCGAGCAGGTCGGCGCGGTCGTCGGCATCGCCCATGTACTGCTGGCCGGCGACTATGGTGCCGTCGGCGGCGATGGCCAGGTGGCGGATGCTGTTCATCGCCTGTGGCAGGGTTTCCTTGGACAACAGGCTGCCGTCGCGGCGCATCAGCACCAGGCTCGGCTCCATGGCGTCGAGGTTCATCTCCACGCGGCTCTCGGCCTCGGTACGGATGCCGCCGTTGGCGACCACCAGGGTTTCCCCGTCGGGCATCCAGGACACCTGGTGCGGGCCCAGGCCGTGGCTGGACAGTTCGCCCTCATGGATCAGCCGTCCCGCCTGGTAGCGGTAGCGGCCGAGCATGCCCCGGCCGGGATCGCGGGTGTCGTTCTCGGTGGTGTAGAGCCATTCGCCGTCTCGGTGCCAGACACCGTGGCCGTAGAAATGGCGATCCCGCTGCGAAACCAGGGTCTGCAGCAGGCGACCGTCACGCAGGTCCACCAGGTAGCTCTCGGTCCCCGGGCGGCGGGCGACGAACAGCGCCACCGGCTCGCTCGGGTGCTCGACGATGTCATGGCAGCGCTGGCCCACCCGGGTGGCGAACACCTGGGTGCCGTCCAGGCGATAGCCCACGGCGTAGTGGTGGCCGTCGGCGTCGTCGCGGGCGGAGAGCAGCAGGGGCGAATCGCCCTTGCGGCTCAGGGTCCAGCCACCCAGGCCGATAGCTCCGAGCAGCAGGCCGGTGAGGGTAAGCACTTGGCGGCGCAGCATCTCAGTCACCGTCGTTGGCGTTGAAGCCGAGTTGCACGTTCAGGGCCTTGGCGAGTTCACCGGCGTGCAGGCGCTGGACGCGGTCGAGGCTGTCGTAGAAGTCGTTGACCTGCTTGCGGCCCGCTTCGCTGGCGAGCAGCTCGCCGAGGGGCTGTTGCATCGCGTCGAGCTTGCCGCGCGCTTCGGCATAGCCGGCGTCAATCTTCTCCGCCAGGGCCTTCTGCTCGTCGCCCAACAGGCCACGGATGCCGTGCTTGTCGGTGCCCTGCCAGAGGCTTTCGGCGCTGGCCAGGGCAGCGGCGACGTTGGCCAGCGAGCTTTCGCTGCGCCAGGCCTCCGCCTGCATCGGCTGGGGCAGGCCCTTGGTCTGGCGGCCCAGCGGGGTGCCGAGTTTCTTCTTCAGGGTGTCCAGGGCGGTGACCTGGACCCGCAGCAGTTCGGAAATCGCTTCGTGGGCGTCGGCGTAGCGCGGGTTGGGGAACTTGCTCAGTTGGTCGAGCATGCCGTCCTTGTCGTTCCAGCGCGCGAGGATGTCCTCGGCCAGACCCTTCTGGCGCTCGCCGATGGCCTGCAGCAGCGGGCAGTAGCGTGCCTTCTGGGTAGCGTCGGCCATGTCCAGGTTGCTGTCGAAGAGGATGTATTCGTAGGCGGACAGGCCCTGGACCACCACGCTGGCCTTGGCCAGGGCGGCGGCGTCGACGCCCGGCTGGGCCTTGACCAGTTGCTCCACCTGGCGGCCGACCAGGTTCTTCTTGTCCGGCCAGAACTGCACCTGCCAGGCGCGGTTGCCTTCGGCCAACGGGCCGACCATCAGCGGCTGCAACTCGGCCCAGGCTTTCTGCGCGGCGAGGAAGTCGGCGCGGGCCTTGGCCAGGTCCGACTGGCCGGAGCAGAAGGCCAGGGCGCTGGCGGCGAGTTGGCGGTCGGCCTCGACCCAGCGGCTGTAGGTCGGCAGGATCACCTCCTTGGCCAGGGCCGCGGCGGTCTGCGCCTGCTGGTCCTGCGGGGTGCAGGCACCCAGGGCCAGGGCGGCAAGGCTGGTGAACAGCAGTTTGGGACGGAACATGCAGGGCTCCTTATAGCGAATTCAGGAAGGCCAGCAGCGCGGCACGCTGCCCGGCGTCGTAAGTCAGTACGTGCTGCTTCGCCGCTTCGGCTTCGCCGCCGTGCCAGAGGATGGCTTCCAGCAGGTTGCGCGCGCGACCGTCGTGCAGGAATTGGGTATGTCCGTTGACCGTTTCGGTCAGGCCGATGCCCCACAGCGGTGGGGTGCGCCAGTCTCGCCCGCCGGCCTGGAACTCGCCACGGCCGTCGGCCAGGCCTTCGCCCATGTCGTGGAGCAGCAGGTCGCTGTAGGGACGGATCACCTGGTTGGCCAACTCGGGTTCGGCGGCGTCGGCCGCGGTCGTGAAACTGGGGGTGTGACAGGCCTGGCAGCCAGCCCGGTGGAACAGGCCCTTGCCATCCAGCACCTGCGGGTCGTCCACCTGGCGCCGGGCCGGCACGGCCAGGTTGCGGGTGTAGAACAGCACCAGGGAGAGGATGTTGTCGCTGACTTCCGGCTCGCCGCCATTCGCCGCGCCCTTGCAAGCGGTCTGCGCCGCCGTGCAGTCATCCTGCGGCAGGGGCGCGGTGGTCAGCCCCATATCACCAGAGAAGGCGTGAAAATTCTGTTGATTCAGGCTGGGCTGGCCGGCCTTCCAGCCGAAACGGCCGAGCACCGTCTTGCCGGCGGCATCGTCCCAGACCTGGTTGGCGCGGCCACGGATGCCGTCGCCGTTGGCGTCGTCCGGGTCGGCGTTGGCCAGGATGGCGGATTCGGGAATCGCTTCCAGCAGGCCCAGGCCGATCATGGGCGGGGCGACGCGGGCGGAAAACAGGGTGTCCGGGTGCATCGGGCCGTAGCCCAGTTGGGTGATCTGCAGGCGCGGTTTGCGCAGCTCGACCGTGGTGCCGTCGGCGAAGGTCACCGGCAGCGCGTCGTAGCTGACCCGCACCTTGCCTTCGGGCTCGACGCCGGGAATCGACACGTCCTGCAACTGTCCGCCGTACACCGGTTCCGGCACCACGCCGAGGCGCTCCAGTTGCCGGGCATGTTCGGCGGAGGCATCCGCCGGGATCGACAGGCGCACCAGCATCGACACCGCGTTGTTCGCCCCGGGCGCCGGTGGATGGCCACGGCCATCCTTCACGTGGCAGTTCTGGCAGGCATTGGTGTTGAACAGCGGCCCCAGGCCGTCGCGGGCGGTGGTGGTGGACGGCGCGATTACCCAGGGATTGCGGAAGAAGCTGTTGCCCACGCTGAAGTCCAGCCGGCGCGAGGGCGTCAGGTTGGCCGAGGGCATGGAGAAGGCGTTGTGGTCGAACTGGCGCACGGTGGCGGCGCCGCCGGACAGGTGCTCGCCGGGTTCGGCCTGGGTGAACGTCGGCCCGTCGTCGCAGGCGCTGAGGCCAAGGGCCAGCAGCAGCGGTGACAGGCGGCGGAGGGCCGGTGGAGCGAGCATTGGCGAGGTCCGATCGGCGGGAAAGAGGCGGGCAAGCTTATCAGGAGTGAGGGCCCTGAATAAGAGGGATTTGCGTTTGGCGTGCGGCCCTGGCCAGGACCGTGGGGCGGATCTGAGCGGTGTCCGTGGGGGCGAATTCATTCGCGATGCAGGCCGCAGGCTCGCCAGGACGCCCTGTTGGGGCCGCTGCGCGCCCCTTGGCGAATGAATTCGCCCCCACTGGAAGAGCGGCCCCAACGGGAAAAACGCTTCGGACATAAAAAAGCGGATGCGGCACTGGGCCGCATCCGCTCGGGTTACCGCGGCGTCGATCAGAACTGGTGATCGGCGTTGTCCGGCTTCAGGTCGGTGATGCCCAGCTTGCCGGCGGCATCCTCGATGGCGCCGGTCTGCTTGACCAGGGCGGCAATGGCGTCACGTACCAGTTGCTGGCCGGCGGTGTTGTCGGCGGCGATCAGCTGGTCGAAGTGCACGTCCTTGTCGGCGCTGTCCACCAGGGCTTGCAGCTTGCCTTCGGTGGCTTCCAGGTCGGCCTTCAGAGTGGTGTCGGTCTGGGCGTCGACCTTGGCCACCAGGGAGGACAGGCTGGGACCGGTCAGGGTGGTGCCGTCGACCTTCTTGTACTCGCCCAGGTACACGTTGCGGATGCCCTTGCCGTTGTAGAAGTGCGAGTTGTGGGTGTTGTCGCTGAAGCAGTCGTGCTCGTCTTCGGTGGAGTTGGCTTCCAGGGCGACCTTCATGCGCTCGCCGGCCAGTTCGCCGAGGGACAGGCTGCCCATGCCGAACAGCATCTTGCGCAGGCCGTCCTCGGCGGGCTCGGCTTCCAGCTTGGCGCGGTAGTTGTCGGCAACGCCCGGCTTCCACTGGCCGACCATGAACTCCAGGTCGGACACCAGCAGGTCGGTGACGGCCTTCAGGTACTCGCGGCGACGCTCGTTGTGGCCACCGGTGGCGCCTTCGCCGACCACGTAGTCGGTGGCGGGACGGTTGCCGGCGCCCGGGCCGGTGCCGTTCAGGTCCTGGCCCCAGAGGAGGAACTCGATGGCGTGGTAGCCGGTGGCGACGTTGGCTTCGGATCCGCCCAGCTCGTTCAGCTCGGCCAGCTTCTCGCCGGTGATCTCGGTGACGTCGATCTTGTCTTCGCCGACCTGGATGGTGGTGTTGGCGATGATGTTGGCGGTGGCGCCGGGGTTGCCCAGGGCGTGCTGGTAGTCACCGGCGACGTAGTCGATCAGGCCTTCGTCCAGCGGCCAGGCGTTCAGTTGGCCTTCCCAATCGTCCACCACGGCATTGCCGAAGCGGAACACTTCGCTCTGCATGTAGGGCACGCGGGCGGCCAGCCAGGCTTCGCGGGCGGCCTTCAGGGTGTCGGCGTCGGGCTTGGCGAGGAAGGCGTCCACGGCCTTCTGCAGGTTCACGCCGGTGCTGTGGGCGTCGGTGAAGACGGCCAGGGCGAGGTCGGCGTAGTGGGCAACGACTTTCTTGGCCTCGGCCTCGTCGACCTTGCCAGCGACGGCCGGCGCCGCTGCAGGGCTGGTGGCGGCCGGTGCGGCGGCTTGCGGTGCGGCGGCGTCTTTCTTGTCGTCACCGCAACCGGCGAGGGAAATGGCGACGGCGAGCAGGCTGGCGGTGGCCAGGGGCATACGAATCATGGGCGAGGTCCTTTGCTTCTGGATGATGGCAATGTGGAGTTGCGCATTGAAAACCGCAACATAATGCGAAAGATTTTCATTTTTGGAAAGGAAGGATGTCATCGGGTGTTTCGCACAGGCTGAGCACGATGTCTCCGCACGCCGGGGCAAACGCCATTAGAATCGGCGCAGCCCCATGACCCGCAGCCTGAAGGAGAAGCCTGCATGAGTCTGACCAGCGTCGCCCTGATCGTGGTCCTGCTGTTGATCGCCGCCTACGCGGTGGTCCTCTACAACGCCCTGGTGCGCCTCAAGCACGGCGTCGGCAAGGCCTGGTCGAACATCGAGGTCCTGCTCAAGCAGCGTCATGACGAGCTGCCCAAGCTGGTGGAGACCTGCAAGCAGTACATGCAGCACGAACGCACCACCTTGGAGCGGGTGATCGCTGCCCGCAACGCCGTGGCCAGCGCCCGCGAAAAGGGCGATGTCGGTGCCCTCGGCCAGGCCGAAAGCGGTCTGCGTTCCGGCCTCGGGCAGCTCTTCGCCCTGGCGGAGAACTACCCGCAGCTCAAGGCCAACGAGAGCTTCCAGTTCCTCCAGCAGCGCATCAGCGGCCTGGAAAACGGCATTGCCGACCGCCGCGAGCTGTACAACGAGGCGGTGAACCTGAACAACGTACGCATCGAGCAGTTCCCGGACGTGATCATCGCCGGCCTGTTCGGCTTCAAGGCTGCCGAGTTGCTGGAGTTCAGCGAGGCCGAGAAGGCCGACGTCGACCTCAAGAGCCTGTTCGGCTGAGATGGCCGTGGATGTGGCGGGGCTGGCCATCAGCCTGGGATTCAGCCTCGGCGCCTTCGCCGGGGGTGGCTGGTGGTGCCTGCGCCGGCTGGCACAGGCGCGGCTGCTGCTGGATACCCCGACCTCGAAGATCCGCTCCGCCGCCCAGGGCTATGTGGAGCTGTACGGCATCCTGCATGTCCAGGGCGACGGCCCACTCAGCGCACCGCTGACGGGCAAACCCTGCCTCTGGTGGCGTTACCGCATCGAGGAGTACAGCGAGAGCGGCAAGAGCAAGAGCTGGCGGGTGGTGGACAGCGGCGTCAGCGACGCCTGGCTGCGCCTGGCCGACGCCACTGGCGAGTGCCTGATCGATCCGCGCGGCGCGGAAGTGCGCCCGTCGTCCCGCGACGTCTGGACCGGCAATTCCCGTCATCCCCGTGGCCTCGCCACCGGCGGCCTGCGCGCCTGGATCGGCGGTGGCGAATACCGCTACACCGAGGAGCGTCTGCAGGCTGGGGAGCCGCTGTACGCCATCGGCGACTTCCATACCAGCGGCGGTGGCCGCCAGGGATTGGACCTCGCCTCCGCCCAGGGGGCGGTGATCCGCGAGTGGAAGGGCGATTTCGCCGGCCTGCTGACGCGCTTCGACAGCAATGGCGATGGTCAGCTGGACGAGGCCGAGTGGGGCCGCGTGCGCTTGGCTGCCCAGTTGGAGGCCGAGGACCGCCACCGCCAGACGAGCGCGGCGCCAGCGATGAACCACATGCGCCGGCCGAAGGAATCCCAGCCCTTTCTGTTGTCCAGCCACGGCGAGGATGTATTGGCCCGGCAGTTCCGCTGGCAGGCGCTGCTGGGCGCGGTGCTTTGCGTGGGCGGGGCGGTGGCGACGGTCTACCTGCTGCGGGTGACCGGGCTGATGTGAAGCCCGCCCCAGGTGATGGGGTTCGCTTCGCTCGACCGCATGCTGCGGACGGCTATCGGGTGCGACCCCGCAGGATGGGCAGAACCCGCGAAACCCATTGCTCTATTGCGCGCTGCGTGCGCGAATCCGCCGCTGCCCGGCCACAGGCTGCGAGTGCCTAGAGCGTGGCGGGGTTGGACGCCGCGTTGGTCAGGCGCCGGGCCTGCTTGAGGTAGAGGGTGAGTTCGCGGGCGGGCAGGGGTTTGCTGTAGAGGTAGCCCTGACCCTCGTTGCAGCCTTGGGCGATGATGTAGGCCTCCTGCTCGGCGGTCTCCACGCCTTCGGCGATCACCTGCATGCCCAGGCTGCGCGCCAGCTGGATGATGGCGCGGACGATGGTGGCGTCGTCCTCGTCTTCCAGCACGTCCTGCACGAAGCTTTTGTCGATCTTGATCTTGTCCAGCGGCAGGCTCTTCAGGTAGCTCAGGGAGGAATAGCCGGTCCCGAAGTCGTCGATCGCGATCAGCGCGCCGGAGCGGCGCAGGCTCAGCAGGTGCTGGGCGGCGGTGGAGATGTCTTCCATCAGGCCGGTTTCGGTGACTTCCATTTCCAGGCTGCGCTGCGGCAGGCGATAGACCTGCAGCAGGTTGTTCACCACCCGCGGCAACTCCGCGTGGTGCAGCTGCACGGTAGACAGGTTGATGGCCATGCGCAGCTCGCTGAAACCCTGGTCATGCCATTCGCGCAGCTGGCGGCAGGCCTGGTCCAGCACCCATTCGCCGATGGGGATGATGGAGCCGTTCTGTTCGGCGAGGGGGATGAACAGGTCCGGCGGGACGAAACCGTGCTGCGGATGCTGCCAGCGCAGCAGGGCTTCGACGCCCACCACGCGGTGGTCGCGGTAGTCCACCTGGGGTTGGTAGACCAGGTGCATTTCGCCGCGATTGAGGGCTTCGCGCAGGTCCTTTTCCAGTTCGCGGCGGCGGCGCATCTCGCTGTCGACGCTGGCGATGTAGAACTGGTAGCGGTTGCGCGAACGGCTTTTCGCCAGGGTCATGGTCTGTTCGGCTTTCTGCAGCAGCTTCTCGGTGCTGTCGCCATCCTCGGGGAAGAGGGTGATGCCGATGGTGGCGCGCAGGCGCACTTCCTGCTGCTCCAGGGAGAAGGCCAGTTCCAGGTCGTCCAGCACGCTTTGCGCCAGTTCGGCGGCCTCGTAGGGCTGCTCGATATCGGCCTGGACCAGGGCGAACTGGTCGCCCCCCAGGCGGGCCAGGGCGCCGAGCCGGCCACTGTGACCGCGCAGGCGGTCGGCCAGGGCGATCAGCAATTGGTCGCCGGTCTGGTAACTGAACTGTTCGTTGACGCCCTTGAAATCGTCCAGGCCGACGCAGAGCACCGCCACGCGGCGCTGCAGGCGTCCGGCGTCTTCGAGGATCTGGTCGAGTTGCTGCTGCAGCTGCTGGCGGTTGGGCAGGCCGGTGAGGAAGTCGTACTGGGCCATGCGCAGCAGGCTGTTCTCGGCTTCGCGGCGCAGGTGCGTGTTGCGTTCGATGGAGGCCAGCAGGTCGTTGGCGGTGGTTATCCACAGGCCCAGTTCGTTCTTCTCGTTGCCCTTGAGCATGGGCAGCTTGTGTTCGCTGGGGCGGTCGGGGTTGATGCTGGAGAGGTGCTCGATGATCTTCGACAGCGGCTTGGTCAGCAGCCAGTGGTACACGAGGTAGAGCACCAGGCCCATGGCCAGGGCGCGCAGGACGCCGGAGATGAAGATGATGACCGAGCTGGTGACGAAGTCCTCGCCGTAGGGCGCGGTGTCGAGGGTGATGCTGAGGTCACCGTAGTATTCGCTGTAGGGGCTGCGGCCGACCAGTTGGGTGGTGAAGGTCTGTTCCTTGCCGAGGATGGGGTCGGTCATCCAGCGGGTCGGCAGTTGCGTCAGCGGCCGGTCCTTCTCCGCCAGCATGGGCTCGTTGGGATGGCCGATGGAGGCGTGGCGCACCGACTCATGCTGGAACAACCCCTCGATGACCTGCATGCCCATCTCGCGGTCCAGGCTGTAGACGGCCTGGGTCGAGGGGTCGCGGAACATGCCGAGTATCCGGTTCGCGTCGTTGGAAACGGCCTGCCGGGTCTTGTAGACATCGAACACGATTTGCGCGCAGCTCAGCACCACACCGACCACCAGTGCGGACAGTAACACCACGCGCAGCAGCTTCAGCGACAAGCTGTGTTTGAGATCCAGCTTCAAATGGAGATTCCTTGTTCGATGCCGCGGGCGTCAGACGGATGTGAGTATTGGCAAACACGCTCTGGCCGTCAAAGGGCCAGTATGCGAATGCCACTATTCGATCTGACGGGCCGTTGCCGGCGCTCGTCCTTTCACCGTCAGCCTGCCTATATGTCGGTGTGAACTTGACCGAGCTTGAGGGCGGTGCCCGACAATTTTTCCCTTGTACCGCAAGAAGGCGACGAACGACGCGCAAAAATGAAGAAACCCGGCGAATGGCCGGGTTTCTGTTACCGCTGGTACGGGTCTCAGGCTGCGTAGTTCTTGGCTACGAAGTCCCAGTTGACCAGGTTCCAGAAGGCCTCTACGTACTTCGGACGCAGGTTGCGGTAGTCGATGTAGTAGGCGTGTTCCCAGACGTCGCAGGTCAGCAGCGGGGTGTCGCCGCTGGTCAGCGGAACGCCCGCGCCGATGGTGCTGGCCAGGGCCAGGGAGCCGTCGGCCTTCTTCACCAGCCAGGCCCAGCCGGAGCCGAAGGTGCCGATGGCGGTCTTGGTGAACTCTTCCTTGAACTTGTCGAAGGAACCGAAGGCGGCGTTGATGGCATCGGCCAGGGCGCCGGTGGGCTGGCCACCGCCGTTCGGGCTCAGGCAGTTCCAGTAGAAGGTGTGGTTCCAGATCTGGGCTGCGTTGTTGAAGATGCCGCCGGAGGAGGTTTTGATGATCTCTTCCAGGCTCTTGCCTTCGAACTCGGTGCCCGGAACCAGGTTGTTCAGGTTCACCACGTAGGCGTTGTGGTGCTTGCCGTGATGGTATTCCAGGGTCTCGGCGGACAGGTGCGGCTCGAGGGCGTTCTTCTCATAAGGCAGCGGCGGCAATTCGAAAGCCATGTCTATCTCCTTCATCAGGTCGGGATTTTTGCGCCAGGCGCGGGGCCGTTCACGGTCGGCCGAGAATGCGGCTGCGAGTTACTACTCGTCTTGCCGCGAGCCCCGGATCATAGCACCGGCCCTGGGGCTTAACCACGCAGCAAGTGTGTGGTTAAGCCCTGGCCATTGGCTCTGGCGCGGCGTTCCCGTCCGGACCCGGGTGGGTCAGATGCCACTCACCAACTGGGCCGCCATGGCGAACATCATCAGTGCCACCGCCAGATCGAGCAGGCGCCAGGTGGCCGGTCGCGCCAGCCAGGGCGCAAGCCAGGCGGCGCCGAGTGCCAGGGCGAAGAACCACACCAGCGAGGCGCTGGCCGCGCCCAGGGCGTAGGCGCCGGGGACGGTTTGCTGGGCGCCGAGGGAACCGATCAGCAGCACGGTGTCGAGGTAGACGTGGGGATTCAGCAGGGTCACCGCCAGGGCCGCCAGCAACACGGCGCGGCGCGAGCGCGGCCCGGCCTCGGCGGACTGGTCGAGGACGCCGGGGTTGAGGGCCCGGCGCAGTGCCTGCACGCCGTACCAGAGCAGGAAGGCCACCCCGCCCCAGCGGGCGACGGCGAGCAGCAGCGGATTCTGCGCCAGCAGGGTGGCCAGGCCGAAGACCCCGGCACTGACCAGCAGCGCATCGCACAGCACACAGAGCGCGGCCACCGGCAGGTGGTGCTCGCGACGCAGGCTCTGGGCGAGGACGAAAGCGTTCTGCGCGCCGATGGCGATGATCAGGCCGGCCGCCATCAGCAGGCCGTTGAGGTAGCTCTGCCACATGGCGCTCACTCCGTCTGGGCGTTGGCCGCCAGGGCCCGCAGGGTGGACAGGGCACGCTCGGCGTCGGTGCTGGCGACGAACAGGTGATCGTGGAAGTAGCCGGCCACCACGTTGCAGCTGATACCAGCCTGGGCCAGGGCGCCGGCGAAGGCGGCGGTCAGGCCCACCGCGCTGAGGGCCGAATGCACCTCCAGGGTGATCCAGGCGGCGACGAAGTCGTAGGCCAGGCCCAGGCGTTCGGCCTCGCCGCGTTCGAGGATCGCCGTCAGCCCTTCACGTTCACGGAAGCTGCCCAGCGGCACGCAGCCTTGCAATTGGGCAGCGTCGTCGAGGGTGCAGAACACGTACTGGCCGGGGTTGAGCGTCGGCGACATTTCGCGGATCAGGGTGGAGAGGGCGGTTTCGCCGGCCATGGTGCTTTCCTTCGGTGGGCGGTGGGGATGTGGCGAGTCTGGGGTGCAACGCTGTATAAGGAAAACGAATCTTGCTGATCTCTCATTAGGAAAACTGATTTGTTCGACTACAAGTTGCTGGCCGCCCTGGCGGCCGTGGTGGAGCAGGGCGGCTTCGAACGCGCGGCCCAGTTGCTGGGGTTGTCGCAGTCGGCGGTATCGCAGCGGATCAAACTGCTGGAGGCGCGGGTCGGCCAGCCCGTGCTGGTGCGCGCCACACCGCCGGCGCCTACCGAGGTGGGCACGCGCCTGCTCAACCATGTGCAGCAGGTGCGCCTGCTGGAGCGCGACCTGCAGCGGCAGGTACCGGCCCTGGAAGAGGGCGGCATGCCGGAGCGCCTGCGCATCGCCCTCAACGCCGACAGCCTGGCCACCTGGTGGGCCGCCGCCGTGGGGGATTTCTGCGCCGAGCAGCGGGTGCTGATGGAGCTGGTGGTGGAGGATCAGGAAGTGGGCCTCAAGCGCATGCGCGCTGGCGAGGTGGCGGCCTGTGTCTGCGCCGCCGAGCGTCCGGTGGCCGGCGCCCGCAGCCTGCCACTGGGCGCCATGCGCTACCGGGCCCTGGCCAGCCCGGCCTTCATCGCGCGGCATTTCCCCAGGGGGGTGACGCCGGAGGCCCTGGCCCGTTCACCGGCCATCGTCTTCGGCCCGGACGACCTGTTGCAGCACCGCTACCTGGCGGCGCTCGGGGTCGAGGGCGGGTTCGTCCACCACCTGTGTCCCTCGTCCGAGGGTTTCGTGCGCCTGACCGAAGGTGGCCTGGGCTGGGGGCTGGTTCCGGAGCAGCAGGTGGGCACGCAACTGGCTCGCGGCGAGTTGCAGGAACTGATTCCCCAGCGCCCCATCGACGTGCCGCTCTACTGGCACCACTGGCGTCACGGCGGCGAATTGCTCGGCCTGCTCACCGACCACCTGGCCGCCGCTGCCGGCCGTTGGCTGGTGCCGCTGAAGGAATGACGCGCGAGGGCCCAGGATTTCCGCCGGCCTTCGAGCCCCTGCGGGGGCTCAGGGTGCGAGGCGGATCGCGCCGGAACCGGGCAGTTGCTCCACGCAACGCGCCCCCAGCAGTTGCGAGGGCGTGAAGTAACCGCCGTCGCCCTGGTAGCCCAGCAGGTGCTTCACCGCATGGAGCACGCCATGCACCGTCACCTGGTAGCCGTTGGCGGTCTCCAGGTAGGCGGTGCGGCGTTCCCCGGCGGCATTGCGCACCTCGCCCCAGACCCAGGTGGGGCTCCGCTCGCGGCTGGCTTCGTCCGGCCCACGAAGGCGCCGCGTCACCAGGCTCTTCAGTTGACCCTGCAGCCACTCGCCGGCGAGCAGGCCGCGCAACGGGTCGATCAGGCGCATGCCCAGCGCTACGGTGCTGGGAGTCGGCAGGTAGACCTCGATATTGGGAATGCCGGTGGAGTAGAACGCCGTGGCCACATCGCCCCAGGGAATGGTCACCGCGGATTTCGGCCCACGGCCGAAGTCGATTTCACGGCGCCGGTGGCCCAGGGGAACCGGGCGCAGGCGACCGTTCTCGCGCACCTGGCCGCCCAGGGCCAGGCCCTCGATGCTGGTTCTGGCGGTGCCGGGCGACAGGCCGCTGTCGGAGTCGAACCCCAGGGCCAGGTGGGTGGCGTCCGGCAGGGCGGCCTTCAGGCAGGCGGCCACGCAGTCGGTGGGAATGACGTCGAAACCCACGCCGGGGCAGACCACGATACCCGCCTGCCGGGCCGCCGCGTCCTGGGCATGGGCGAGGGCGAACACAGTGATTTCGCCGGTGATGTCCAGGTAGTGGGCGCCACTGGCGAGGCAGGCCTGGATCATCGGCGTACTGGTGGCGGAGAAGGGACCGGCGCAATGGGCGACCAGCGAGACGCCCTCCAGGCGTTCGGCGGCGTGGGCGGGGTCGTCGAGGCCGAACACCCGGGTCGGCAGGCCGAGGCGGCTGCCCAGGGCTTCCAGCCGGGCGGGGTCGCGGCCCGCGAGGATCGGCGTCATGCCTTGCCGCAGGGCGTGCTCGGCGACCAGTTGGCCGGTATAGCCGTAGGCGCCATAGATCATCCAGGTGTGCGTGCTCACTGCGCGGTTCCTTGACGGTGGATTCGCAGACAAAGGTAGCCCACGGGCGGGAACGATGGCCGGGGACAGCGTTCAGAGTCGTTCCATTGGCTCGCGATGCCACTCCTGGCTGATGCCGGGGCTGCTAGAGTCGCGGGCATCACGAGGCGTACCAAGGGGCCATTGATGAAGATTCTGGTAACCGGAGCAAGCGGGTTCATCGGTGGGCGATTCGCCCGTTTCGCACTGGAACAGGGGCTGGAGGTGCGGGTCAACGGCCGCCGGCCGGAAGGGGTGGAGCACCTGGTCAAGCGTGGCGCCGAGTTCATCCAGGGCGACCTGTCGGATACTGCGCTGGTCCAGCGCCTCTGTCAGGGCGTCGATGCGGTGGTGCATTGCGCCGGGGCCGTGGGCGTCTGGGGCAAGTACGAGCATTTCCACCAGGCCAACGTCCAGGTCACCGAGAACGTGGTGGAAGCCTGCCTGAAACAGCAGGTGCGGCGTCTGCTGCACCTGTCGTCGCCGTCGATCTACTTCGATGGCCGTTCCCATGTGGGCATCCACGAGGAGCAGGTACCCAAGCGCTTTTCCGACCACTACGGCGCCACCAAGTACCTGGCCGAGCAGAAGGTCTTCGCCGCCGAGGAATTCGGCCTCGAAGTCATCGCCTACCGGCCGCGCTTCGTCACCGGCGCCGGCGACACCAGCATCTTCCCGCGGCTGATCGCCATGCAGCGCAAAGGCCGTCTGAGGATCATCGGCAATGGCCTGAACAAGGTGGATTTCACCAGCATGCAGAATCTCAACGACGCCCTGTTCAGCGGCCTGCTGGCCACCGGGCCGGCGCTGGGGCAGGTCTACAACATCAGCAATGGCCAGCCGGTGCCGCTCTGGGACGTGGTCAACTACGTGCTGCGCAAACTGGGCGAGCCCCAGGTGACTCGCCACGTGCCCTACGGCCTGGCCTATGGTGCGGCACTGCTCAACGAGTCGGTCTGCAAACTGCTGCCGGGACGCCCGGAGCCCTCGCTCTACCGCCTGGCCGTGGCGGTGATGGCCAAGGACTTTTCCCTGGATATCAGCCGCGCACGCCAGTACCTGGACTACGAGCCGCGGGTGAGCGTCTGGACCGCGCTGGATGAATTTTGTGCCTGGTGGGGCGCGCAACGGCCCTGAGAGGCCGTTGAAGGGCGTCGGCGGTGGTCGCGCCGGTCGTTGTCGACAGCCTGCTAACCGCGAAGCGGGCCGGCGTACTGGGTGTACTTGCGCACCAGTTCTTCCTCATCGAGGACCGGCGGCTTCACCCGTACGCCGGTCAGGCTGCTGAGGTGCTCGCCCAGCTCGCGGGTGGCGTCGCGCCGGGATGCGGCGCAGGCGCTGAGCATGGACAGGATGGCGTCGGGCTGGCTGAGGCGGATATCCACAGCCTGTTCATCGCGAAGCTGGCGCCGCAGGGTCTGCATGCAATCCAGCACAGCCTTGGTCAGTTCCACTCCTGTTTCCTCCCATGGTCGAAGCCGGCGCCTTCGCTTCATTCCGAAGGGCGTGGAGCCTTTCGAAGCCGTCGGCCCCGTCTGGCGCTTTCCGGGTGTGGCCCCGTGTGGGGCTGGCAAGTGGCTAGCAAGCCCCGTACCAGGCTGCAAGGCCCGGAACTGCCGGGTTTCGCCAGGGTCAATCGAGGAGCGCCGCCCCTGGGCAGTGCAACCCGCACCGCCATGGCGCGACACTGAAGACGGCGGTGCGAACCGGTATACTTCCGCTCATTCGCGGTTCTGCGTTTCTCTCCGAAGGTTTCTCCCCATGCGTAATGATGCTCTCGATGAAGTGGACGATGTTCCCAGCCTGACTACCGATTCCCGTGACCGTGACGATTTCGACCGTCACTCGGTGACCGAGCCCGTGCATCGCTACCAGGGCCATGCGGCCGCTCCCCAGGCGCGTGGCGCCAGCACCGGCCCGCTCTGGGCCCTGGTCGTCGCGCTGGTGGTGGCGCTCGGTGGCCTGGGCTGGTGGAGCTTCCAGCAGATCAGCCTGATGGAACAGCAACTGGTCGCCACCCAGGAAAGCTTCGCCCGCATCAGCGAAGAGGCCGCCGGCCGTATCCAGGACATTTCCGGCAAGGTGGTTGCCACCGAATCCAACATGACCAGCGGCAGCGAGTCGATGAAGCTGACGCTCAAGCAACTGCAGGCCAAGGTGGCCGAACTGTCCAAGCAGCAGCAGGCCGCCACGGCCCAGTTGGGCAGCCAGGGCAAGCGGGTCGAGCAGCTCGCCGCCGACGTCAAGGCCGCCCAGGGCGCCGCGACTCAACTGGGCAGCCAATTGGGCGGCAAGCTCGACGGCCTGGCCGCCGAACAGAACAAGCTGAAGGCCGCCCAGGGTGACATCGCTCAGTTCGACAGCCGCCTGAAGGTCCTGGGTAGCGAGGTCGAGGCGCTGAAGAAGCAGGGCAACCCGAACCAGGCCATCAAGAGCCTGGAACAGGACCTGCTGATCCTGCGAAGCCAACTGGACAACCGCCCGGCGCCGGCCCAGGGCACCAGCACCGCCGAGTTCGACGCCTTCCGCGCGCAGATGACCCGCAATATCAACACCCTGCAGAGCCAGGTGCAGAACCTGCAGCAGCAGATCAATATGCGCTGAGGCTGGAGCCTCCAGACAGCAAGCCCCCAGGTCGTCGAGGCCTGGGGGCTTTTTATTGGTTGTGGATGTGTGGGGGCGGGGCAAATCGGCAGGTGTGAAGGGCGCGGGATTGTGTTTATGGCTCATTACCGAGTGGGCTTCGGGTTTCTGTTTCGTCCCCCCGGACGAGTCCCTTTCTCAGTCGCCGAAAGGAACCAAAGGGCTTGCCCCTGCATCCGGCCCGGCTGCGCCGGGTGCCCTCCCTCCATCCTTGCGTACTCGCTTCGCTCGCCCTACGGGCCGCACTGAAGTGCGTTCGCTGCAAGCAGCGTCGGGGGCACGGCGTGAGGGGCCATCCATGGCCCCGCACGCCTCTCGCGGCGTCCATGCTGCTCGTCCCCCTCTGCAAGGATTCCGCTCGGCCTCCTGACTGGGCGAAGTCCCTGCTTCACCTTTGTTCTCTCGGTTTCAGAGCCGTATGCGCTTTGTCGTTGTCTGGCCCTCGCCGGCGCGAGTCACCCCTCTACCTCTGGGAGAGGGGCGGGGGTGAGGGTAGCCTCTAGCCGCTCGCGGCCAACCAAGGGCACTCACACAGATTTGCCAACCCTGCGCGCCCCAATATCCACCTCGGCAATCCGCGATGAGGCTCCTTCAAGCGCGTGCGGAATCCCTTGGAACCCTCCCGGCCGCGACCTGGACGAAGCGCCAGCGTTCGTCCGCCCGTCCGTAACCATTCAGAAGCGGTGGACGTAACTGACGTAAACCCGCTCGGCATTGTGAGTGATGATCCCCGCCGGACCTCGGGATGTGGTGGTGCGCTCGACGCCGTCCGGCTGGCCCTTGGTATGGAATTCGTTGTGCAGCCAGACCAGGCTCAGGCCTTTCAATGTGCCGCTGAAGCTGTACTGCAGCAGGCTTTGGAATTCCCGCCGGGAGAAACCGTCATAACCGGCGGCGTGGTCGGAAAATGCATAGTGGGTATCCAGGCGAAGTTGCGGAAGTCCCATGGCCGAGAAGTTGGTTCCGCCCACCAGCTTGAACATTTCCTCATCTTCCACGCCAAAGAAGTAGAACAACTTCGCACTGCTGTTCCAGGCACCGTGATCCTTGCTGAAGAACAAGCGGTCAAAATCATCCCCACGAACTTTGTTGTAGGTCATGCCCACGTAAAAGTTGGCTGTCCTGAACTTGGCGCCTATGTCCACATAACGCGCGTCATGGGACGTTTCCGCTTCGTAGAGTCCGGGCACGCCGTTGAATTCGAACAGGTCGCCGGCGTCCTGCTGCATGCCGTGGGTGGCGTAGAGGTCGATGAAGCGGCCGGCACCCAGGTCGATGGGGTGCTCGACCTTCAGCGAGGCCGCGCGCAGGTATTGGTCGGACTCGGCGTATTCGGCCAGCAGCCGGCTGCCGAAGGGGAATGAGTAGCCCAGGGCGAAGAGCTGCAGCTTGTCGATCCGCTGGCCGCGGAAATTGCTCAAGTCGTCGCCCCAGCCGTTCTCGTTGCGCGGGCTGAACTGCTTGAGGTGGCTGTAGCGCAGGTTCAGGCCGTTGCGGCGGTAGTCAAGGTCCAGGCCCAGGGTGGCAGCCGGGAGAATGCGCGAGGCGTCGTCGAAGTACTGCGCGTAGCGACGGACCTTCTTGCCGCCGCCCACGACCAGCTCACCGGCGTCGCCTTGCAGGCGGCCACGCAGGTAGGCCTCGATGGGCTTGGCCAGGCCGTGGGGCGACTGCACCGAGTCGTCGGCTTCCAGGTTGCTGATGCTGGTGGCGTCGTCGCCGACGCGCAGGTCGTCGGCCAGGCCGTAGCTGTAATCGACGCCCAGCACGTTCTCGTACCAGCCGGAGTTGAAGCTGAACTGCGTTCCCTGGACCCATTCGTCGCGAGTCGGGCCGACGCCATTGCCATTGTTTTCCTTCCAGTAGAACTGGCTGTAACGCAGCGACGTGATGCTGTCATCGATAAACCCCTCGGCACCGGCACCCCCGGCCAATAAGTACCCGGCAATTCCCGCCAGATACGTGCAGCGAATGTTGCGCATCTCATCACCTTTATTCTTGTGTTTTGACGAAAGGGCCGAAGTCGGGGCCGGGCTCTATTGTCGAAACACGCCAATAAAGGGCAATTCAATTGGGTTCCACGCTATGGAATAGCCACTCGATTGAAATAACCGAGAATGAATTAAAGCGATCGCCCGGAATCCGGGCGACAACTGTGCGAGGAAAAAGGAAAGGGCGAATCAGCCGAGGTGGTGCTGCAACAGCTCGACGGCGTCGGCCAGGCTGGCCAGGTGACGTTGCTGGACGCTGGCCACGCTGTGTTCGTCCCGGGGCCAGTGCAGGGCGATGCTGCCCACCAGACGCCCCTGGCTGCGTACCGGCAGGGCCACCGCGCGGATCAGGAAGGGCAGGCGTACCGCGTATTCCCAGGTGCCCTCGGTGCGTTCGCCGAAGCCCTGGCTATGGGTCTGTTCATGGATGCGCAGCAGGTCGTCGCCGCACAGGTGATGGTGCCGGGCCAGGCGCTGGACCTCGGCGCTGTCCAGTTCGCCCAGGCAGGCCTTGCCCATGGCCGAGTGGAATAGGCTGGCTTGCTGCCCGACCACCAGGCGGTTGAATGGGTAGCGCTTGCGCAGCACCTCGGGAATGGCGCTTTCCATCACATGCAGCCGTTCGCCGTCGAAGAACGACAGGTCCGTCACCAGGCCGGTGCGCTCGCTGAGTTCCCGCATCAGCGGTGCGGCCTGCTCCACCAGGAGGCGACTGAAGCGCTGGTGCGGATCGCCGTACAGCCGCCGGGAACACAGGCGGTAACGCCGGTCGCAGAGGCCACGGTAGAGCCAGCCCTGCTCCAGCAGGGTGTGCAGCAGGCGCGAAACGGTGGCCTTGGGCAGTCCGGTGAGGTAGTGCAACTCTTCCAGCCCCAGCTCCTGGTGTTCGCCCAGCAGCTCGACAATCGCCAGTGCCCGCTCCACCGAGCGGACCGTTCCGCCTTCGTCTCTGCCTTGCATGTCTGTATCCCGCCACGCCTTTCGTGGACTCACCGCGAGGGCGCTGCAAGATGCAGGCCCGAGCGCGGTGGCGCGTGGTGCCAGTCGTCTAGCGAGCATCGCGCAGCAGCGGGGGTGGGCAGTTGCGCACCCACTGCGTGAGCTGTTCGTGGGCGTGGGCCAGTTGCAGCACCGCCAGGTCGGCCTGGGCCGGGCCCATGATCTGCAACCCCATGGGCTGGCCGGAGGGGTTGAAGCCCACCGGTACGCTCATGGCCGGGATACCGGCCAGGGTGGCGCCGATCACCACTTCCATCCAGCGGTGGTAGGTGTCCATGTCGCGGCCGGCTATGGCCCTGGGCCAGTGCAACCTTGCATCGAAAGGAAACACCTGTGCGCTGGGCAGCAGCAGGAAGTCGTAACGTTCGAACAGTTGTTCCACCGCCCGGTACCAGTCGCTGCGATCCACCGAGGCCCGGTAGACATCCGCCGCGCCGAGGCCGAGGCCGCTTTCCACTTCCCAGACGGCCTCCGGCTTGAGCTGCGCGCGGCTCGCCGGATCGGCGCAGGCCGGCGCCAGGAGGCCGGCCACCAGCCATTGGCGGTGCACCAGCCAGCAGCGCCAGAGACGTTCCGGGTCGTACGCCGGCAGGCAGGGCTCCACCTCGCAACCCAGGGCGCGGAAGTCCTCCAGGGCGCCTTCGCAAAGGCCCAGCAGGCCGGGCTCCATGGGCAGGTGGCCGCCCAAGTCGCCGAGCCAGCCGATGCGCGTACCGGCGAAATCGCGCTGCAGCGGGCCGATCAGGTCCGCCGTGCCGGCGAGGGCCAGGGGCGCGGCGCGATGCGCTCCGGCCTGGGTGCGCAGCAGCGCCGCCACGTCCGCCACGCTGCGGCCCATCGGGCCTTCGGTGGCCAGTTGCTGGACGAAGAGTTCGGGTGTGGGGCCGAAGGGCACGCGGCCTTGCGAGGGACGCAGCCCGTAGACGTTGTTGAACGCCGCCGGGTTGCGCAGCGAGCCCATCATGTCGCTGCCATCGGCCACCGGCAGCAGGCGCAGGGCCAGGGCTGCCGCGGCGCCGCCGCTGCTGCCACCGGCGCAGAGGGTGGGGTCGTAGGCGTTGCCGGTGGTGCCGAACACGTTGTTGTAGCTTTGCGAGCCGAGTCCGAATTCCGGCACGTTGCTCTTGCCGATGAAAACCGCTCCGGCTTCGCGCACCCGCGAGACGGCAATGGCGTCATGCCGGGCCACCTGCCCGGCGAACAGCGGCGAGCCCATGCTGGTGGGCAGGCCCTTGCAGGCGGCGAGGTCCTTCACCGCTTGTGGCATGCCGTGCATCCAGCCCAGCCAGTGGCCGCGCGCCAGTTGGCGGTCGCGATCATCGGCTTCAGCCAGCAGATCCTCCGCTGGCCTCAGGGACACCAGCGCGTTGACTTCGGGGTTGTAGCGCTCGATCTGCTCCAGGTAGGCCAGCATCACCTCGCGGCAGGACAACTGGCGCGAGCGGATGGCCTCCGACAGCGGCAGCGCGTCCAGGGCGACGATCTCTTGCCGCAGCGAGACGGCGCGGGAAAGGGGGGCTTCGAAACGGGTCATTCACAGGCTCCGGGCGGAAGGGGTGAGCGGGGTGCGGCGTTGGCGGCGTTCCAGGGCGGCGGGCGCGCCTTCGCGCAGGAAACAGGTGGCGACGACGCCGATCAGCGCGGCGAAGAGCACGTAGTAGGCGGGCGCCACCGGCGAGCCGCCCACCTGGGTCAGCCAGGTGACGATGAACGGCGCGAAGCCGCCGAACAGCATGACCGCGACGTTGTAGGCCAGGGCCAGGCCGGTGGAGCGTACGTGGGTGGGGAACTGCTCGGCGACGGCGGTGGGCGCCGGACCGTAGGACAGGCCGATCATGGCGCAGAGCAGCAACTGCATCGCCAGCAGGTGCTCCAGGCTCTGCGCGTGGGCGACCCAGGCCATCAGCGGATAGACCAGCAGGAAGAACGCCAGGTTGCCGGCGAGGATTACCGGACGACGGCCAATCCGGTCGGACAGCGCGCCGGCGCAGGGGATGATGAGGGTCATCAGCGCCACCGCCAGCATCTGCACCATGAACACCTGGTCGAGCGGCAGGCCGAGTTGCTTGTGGGCGAAGGTGGGCATGTTCACCAGCACCACGTAGAAGGCCACGGTGCCGTAGATGCAGCTGCCCATGGTCACCAGCACGGCGCGACGCTGTTCGCGCAGGATCTGCATGAGACCGAGGGACTCGCCCTGGTGCGTCCGACGTGCATCGATGAACGCCTCGGGTTCGTCCAGGTGGCGACGCATCCACAACCCCACCGGGCCGATCAGCAGACCGAGGATGAAGGGCAGGCGCCAGCCCCAGCTGTCCAGGGCTTCGGCGGATAGCGTGTGGGTCACCAGCGCGCCCATGCCGGCACCGGCGAACACCGCCAGGCACTGGCCGAACAACTGCCAGGCGCCGTAGAGGCCACGGCGGTGCGCCGGCGCGCTTTCCACCAGGAAGGCGGTGGCGCTGGCGTATTCGCCGCCGGTGGCGAAGCCCTGGAGCATGCGCGCGACCACGATCAGCACGGGGGCGCCGACGCCGATGGCGGTGTAGTCCGGGGCGAAGGCGATAAGCGCGATGGACAGGGTCATCAGCAGGATGATCAGTTGCATGGCCGCCTTGCGGCCCTTGCGGTCGGCATAGAGGCCGAGCAGGACGCCCCCCACCGGCCGCATGAAGAAACCGACGCCGAAGGTGGCCAGGGCCATCAGCAGCGAGGCGTATTCGCTGTCGGCGGGAAAGAACAGGCGGGCGATGATGCTGGACAGGAAGCCGTAGACGATGAAGTCGTACCACTCGAGGGCGTTGCCGATGACGGCGGCGGCCACCTGACGGGAACGCGAGGTTCCGCTCTGGGAAGCGTGCATGGGAATTCTCCGGAAACGTGGAAGTCAGGCGGCAGTGGCAGAAGCCTGGGAATGGGCCGGCGGTGCCTGGAGCCAGGCCTCCGCCAGCGCGGCCCAGTACGCGGCGCCGCGTACCAGGATGGCGTCGTTGAAGTCGTATCCGGGGTTGTGGACCATCGGCCGGTCGGCGCCGGAGCCGTTGCCGATGAACAGGTAGCTGCCGGGGCGGCGCTGCAGCATCCAGGCGAAGTCTTCGCTGCCCATCACGGTGGGGGCGTCCAGCACCTGTCCGGCCCCGATCAGTTCCTCGCCCACGCGGCGGGCGAAGGCGGTTTCCGCCGCGCTGTTGACCAGCACCGGGTAGGCCGGGCGGTGTTCGATGCTGGCGCGGCAGCCAAGGCTTTGCGCCTGGCTGTGGATGATCGCCTGCACCCGTTCCAGGACCTGCTCGCGCACCTTGGCGTCGAGCGCGCGCAGGCTGAGGCGCAGCCGCGCGCTCTGGGGAATCACGTTGGCCGCTTCGCCGGCCTGCAGGGCACCGACGGTGACCACCGCGGCCTGCTGCGGGTCGACGTTGCGTCCGACCACGGTCTGCAGGGCCATCACGGTACTGGCGGCCGCGACCAGTGGGTCGGCCGTCAGGTGCGGCATGGAACCGTGGCCGCCGACACCTTCGATCACCGCTTCCAGCAGGTCCTGCGAGGCCATCAAGGCGCCTTCGCGAAAGCACAGGTGGCCGGCTTCCAGGCCCGGCATGTTGTGCATGCCGAACAGGGCTTCGCAGGGGAAGCGTTCCAGCAGACCGTCGGCAAGCATGGCCTCGGCGCCGCCCTGGCCTTCCTCGGCGGGCTGGAAGATCAGGTTGAGGGTGCCCTGGAAATGGCGGGTGGCCGCCAGGTAGCGCGCCGCGCCCAGCAGCATCGCCGTGTGGCCGTCGTGGCCGCAGGCGTGCATGCGCCCGGTGTGGCAGCTGCTGTAGGCCAGGCCCGTGGCTTCGACGATGGGCAGGGCATCCATGTCGGCGCGCAGGCCGAGGCTGCGGCCGCTGTCGCCATGGCGCAGCACGCCGACCACGCCGGTGCGGCCGACGCCGCTGTGGACGTCATAACCCCATTCGTTGAGCAGGCGCGCCACCAGGGCCGCGGTGCGCTGTTCCTCGAAGCCGAGTTCGGGGTGGGCGTGAATGTCCTGGCGCAGTGCCTTGAGGTCGGCGGCGACATCGTCGAGCCAGGCCTGGATATGGGCGTAACGGGTCATTGTTGTTGTTCTCCTCGTGGGGTCGGCTGCCGTCTTCGCGGCTGGGCATCAGCTAACCGCGTGGGCGAGAGGAGAACAATCGAAGGTGGTTCCGCAGGGTGGAACCGGGGGCTGGGCAAGAGCCGACAAGCGCGCTGAAGGCCGGACGCAAAAGCCCGGCGCGGCACCCGTAGGTTGGGTAGAGGAACGAAACCCAACAGGCCGGAGCCAATGAGGGCGTTGAAGTCCGTAGGGTGGATCACGCATTACCAGACCACCATTCGCGGTTCACCCGGACTCCGCTGGTGGATGAAGAGAGCGTCATCCACCCTACGCACGGCCCGCGCGCTTGTAGGGTGGGTCACGCTTCATCGACCCACCATCGAGGGTGATCCGAAGCATCGCGGGTGGGTATGAACGTCGACTTTCACCGTCCTGGGGGAGTGGGCGGTCAGCGCTGCGAATCCGCCGCCGGCATCAACCGGCAACCCTGGTGCGGGTTCACCCAGGCAGCGGTGTTGCTGCGGCCGAGGCCGCTGGCGGTCACGCGCTTGTGTTCGCTGTCGTCGAGGAAGCCGCTGGTGGGCACGTACTGCTTCACGTAGCCCTGGCAGTAATCGGCGGAGTTGCCCATTACGTAGCGGCAGGAGCAGTACTCCTTGGCGGTGTAGGCGCTGATGATGTCGGGGAAGGCGGCGAGGTGCGCGCGGTTCTGCCAGGCCAGGCCGGCGAGCAGGATCAGCGCCAGGACCAGCAGGCTGAGGACGGGGCGGCGGGCGATCATGGCTGCACCTCCGACGTGAACGCGGCGAGGGCCCGCTTGAGGAATTCGTTGTGGCGGTAGCTGCCGTCGCGGTCATCGGCATAACGCACGATCACCAGGTTCTGGCTGGGCAGCACATAGAGTGCCTGGCCCCAGTGGCCGAGCGCGGCGAAGGCATCTTCCGGCGCGTCCGGCCAGGGCTGGGCGGCACCCTCCAGTTGTGCGTTGAGCCACCAGTGGCCTCCGGGCACCGCGTCGCCGGGTTTGTCCGGGTCGGGCCGGTAGTCGGCGAAGGGCCTGCGGTTGAAGGCGACCCAGTCGGCCGGCAGCAGTTGGCGTTCGCCCCAGCGCCCGCCGCGCTGCATCAGCAGGCCGACGCGGGCCAGGTCGCGGGCGGTCAGGTAGCTGTAGGAGGAGCCGACGTAGGTGCCGGCGGCGTCGGTTTCCCACACCGCCGAATGGATGCCCAGGGGTTCGAACAGGGCGGTCCAGGGGTAGTCCGCATAGGCTTGCTCGCCGACCATGCCGCGCAGCGCGGCGGACAGCACATTGGTGTCACCGCTGGAATAGCGAAAGCGCTTGCCCGGCACGGCGTCCAGCGGGTGTTCGGCGGCGAAGGCGGCCATGTCGCCGCGGCCCCGGGTATAGAGCATGGCCACCACCGAGGATTTCAGCGGCGCGTACTCGTAGTCCTCCTCCCAGGCCAGGCCCGAGGCCCAGTGCAGCAGGTGGTCGAGATGCACATCGGGATGGCCGGCGAACGCGGGGTAGTAGCGCGCCACGTCGTCGTCCAGCTTGAAGCGGCCTTCGCCATAGGCGACGCCGAGGACCGAGGCCAGCAGGCTTTTGCTCACCGACCAGGTCAGGTGCGGCGTCTCGGCGCGGGTGGGGCCGGCGTAGCGTTCGTAGATGAGCTCGCCGTCGCGGATGACCACTACCGCGTCGCTGCGCACGCCCTTGCGTTCGGCATCGTCGCGCTGGGGAAAGGCATAGTGTTCGAAGGCCTGGACGGCGGGGCCGGAGGGCGCGACGCCCCGCTGCCAGTCTGCGGCGGGCCAGGTCTCGGCCTGGGCCAGGCTTGCCAGCAGGCCAAGGGCGGCGGCCAGCGGGCGAAGGAAGGAGATGGGCATTGGTGGGCCTCTTCTGGTTCTGGAGCGGCGAACCTAGCACGGGCCCGATGACGGTAAAAAGCGCCGAACGCGCCGCCTGCCGGGGCGATTCGGCGTGATCGGTCAGTTCAGCGCGGCAGCCGGTAGTCGTCCGGGCCGAGCAGGTCGATGCCGCATTCCAGGTTCCCGATCCAGTCGAGGAAGGCGCCGATCATTTCCTGGCCCACGAAGGGGCGGCCGTGTTGCGGCACGATCATCGCCACGTCCATCTCGCGCACCATGTTCGCCCAGAGCCGGCAGACCTTGCCGCTGGCCATGTAGCGGCGGTGGAAGCCTTCCATGTTCGGCACATGGTTGATGAAGTCGCGCACCGGCAGGGCGTCTTCCACCAGCGATGCGCCCATGTCGCCGGAGAAGAGGATGCGGCTCACCGGATCGTAGAGCTGGAAGTTGCCCACCGAATGGAGGAAGTGCGCCGGCACCGCCTTCAATTGGCAGCGCCCAAGGCTGATGGCGTCGCCTCGGTCGGGCAGGGCGATGATGCGGTCGTAGGTGGAAATGCCGTGGCTGATGGCCAGGTAGTTGGCGGTGAGGTGCGGCAGGAAGCGCGCCCACAGCTTGGAGCAGATCACCCGCGCGCGGGTGTGCAGCAGCCACTTGTCCAGGGAGGCGATGATGTCCGGGTCCTGGTGGGAGGCGAAGATGTAGGTCAGGTCCTGCACCGGCATGTGCCTGGACAGCTCCAGGGACAGCGGGGTGTAGGTCAGGTCGCCGCCCGGGTCCAGCAGCAGGTACTGGTCGTGGTCGGTGATCAGGAACTGGTTGGACTGCACGCCGTCGCCGCTGACCAGGTCGTCGAACATCAGGCATTGGTGGGTGCCGTTGTCGAACAGCACGATGGGGTCGCGACGCATGGATACCTCGTAGGAAGCTGCGGCGCGCAGTTGTAGGGCATTCCAGAGGGGCGGGGGCTGATCTGGGTCAAGGCGAGATGGTTTGTGGGAGCGATTTCAATCGCGAATGAGTTCGCTCCCACCCGTGGAAGGTCAAAGCCCCAGGGCGGCGATGGCCTTTTCCAGGCGCTTGGCGCGGGGGCCGCTGGCGATCTCCAGCACGCCCTGGTCGCGCTGCCAGAGGCCGGCCCATTCCGCCGGGCCACTGGCGAAGGCGGCATCCAGTTCGGGCTTGAGTGCCTTGAACTCGGCGAACAGCGCCGCCAGCAGCAGGTGCATGGTTGGCGCCGTGGCGCATTGGCGGGCGACTTCCGCCGCGCCGGCGAGCAGGCCCAGTAGGCGCATCTGCAGCGGCTGCGGCCAGGCGCAGTCGCGACCCACGCCGTGGGCCCAGGCCACCAGGGCGGTCAGGACGTGCAGGTCCTCGATGCTGCGGAAGGGCTTCACATAGGCATCCCAGCCATCGCCGGCCAGGCGTTCGCAATGGGCGCCGTCGAGGTGCAGGCGCGCGTGGGGGATGTCGGGCATCAGCGGCAGCGGCTTGAGGGTTTCGATGCGCACGCCGGGGTCGCCATTGCGCACCACGGTGAGGGCCAGGCGTGGTGCTTCACCCTTGGCCTCCTCGCGGGCTGCCACCAACAGCCAGTCGGCGGCCTCACCGGCGGTGACGAAATCCTTGCGTCCATCGAGGCTGAGCCCGTTCAGGCGCGTCTGCATGTCCGCGGGGCGCACGCTGCGGTTCTCGGTGACGCACAGGGCGCCCAGGCTCAGCGGCGCCGATGGCCAGAGCAGGCGCAGGGCGCCCTGGTAGCCGGCGAGGAAGGCCAGGCCGGGCGTCGCGGCGAGCTTGCCGCCGAGCAGCGCCAGCTCGAAGGGCGTGAACTCGCCCAGGCGATCCAGCAGGGCGCCGTACCAGTCGTCCAGCGGGCGGTCGGCGGGCAGGCGGGCGGGGGCGTCGAGCAGGCGTTGCCAGGGCATCGGGAATCTCCTTGAGGGCTGTCATGCAAGCATCACGGGATCGTCATGGTGGTGACACCGGGTCTACCTAGCCTGAGCTTGCACAACAAGATCGTCCGGCTGCAACCGGGATCGAGCCGGCCTACGGAGGCTTCTTCATGACCCAGATCGCCATGACCCGCGACAGTGTCGCACCCAACGGGAAAAGCCCTCGCCGCCTGCAGGCCGAGCGCCTGGAAGGCATTGCCGCCCTGCGCGAGGCACAGGCGCTGCGCTTCCGCGTATTCAGCGCCGAGTTCGAGGCCAAGCTGCAAGGCGCCGAATTCGGCCTCGACATGGATGACTACGATCCGCACTGCCAGCACATCGGCGTGCGTGACCTGGACAGCGGCGAGCTGGTCGCCACCACCCGACTGCTGGACCACCAGGCCGCCCGCGACCTGGGCCGTTTCTACAGCGAGGAGGAATTCAGCCTCCACGGCCTCGGCGAGCTGCAGGGCCCGGTGCTGGAAATCGGCCGCACCTGCGTCGCCCCGGCTTACCGCAATGGCGCCACCATCGCCGTGCTCTGGGGCGAGCTGGCGGAGGTGCTGAACCAGGGTGGCTACCGCTACCTGATGGGCTGCGCGAGCATCCCCATGCAGGACGGCGGCGTGCAGGCCCAGGCCATCATGCAGCGCCTGCGCGACCGCTACCTGTGCACCGAATACCTGCGCGCCGAGCCGAAGAATCCGCTGCCGGCGCTGGAACTGCCGGGCAACGTGATCGCCGAGATGCCGCCACTGCTCAAGGCCTACATGCGCCTGGGCGCGAAGATCTGCGGCGAGCCCTGCTGGGACCCGGACTTCCAGGTTGCCGACGTGTTCATCCTGCTCAAGCGCGACGAGCTCTGCCCGCGTTACGCCCGTCACTTCAAGGCCGCGGTCTGAGCATGCTGAACTCCCTGCGCTTCTCTCTGCGTGTCACCCGTCTGCTGGCGGTGATCGGCCTTGGCCTGTCGCTGGCGGCCTGGGTGGTGATGCTGGAACGCCTGGGGCGCCGTGAGCTGATGGCGACCCGGCAGCGCCTGACCCGCTGGTTCCTCGCCCGCCTGGCCGCCGCCTTGCCGTTCCGCGTGCGAGTCAGCGGACGGGTGCCTGAACAGCCGATGCTGTGGGTGAGCAACCATGTGTCCTGGACCGACATTCCGCTGCTCGGTGCGGTGGCGCCGCTGTCCTTCCTGTCCAAGGCCGAGGTGCGTGCCTGGCCGGTGGCCGGCTGGCTGGCGCACAAGGCCGGCACCCTGTTCATCCGCCGTGGTTCGGGGGACAGCGGCCTGGTCGGCCAGCAACTCGCCCGGCACCTGGGCGACGGCTGCCACCTGCTGATCTTTCCGGAAGGCACCACCACCGACGGCAGCCTGCTGAAAACCTTCCACAGCCGCCTGCTGACCAGCGCCGTGGAAACCGGTGTACCGGTGCAGCCGGTGGCGATCCGCTACTTGCGCGACGGCCAGCGGGACGAAGTCGCGCCGTTCATTGGCGAAGACGATCTGCTCTCGCACCTGGTGCGACTGTTGCGCAGCGACACCGCCGAAGTGGACATCCAGTTGCTCGAGGCCATCCCCAGCCAGGGGCTGAGCCGTACGGCGCTGAGCCAGAAGGCCAAGGGCGCCGTGCAAGGGGCGCTCTTCGGCGAGGTGGAAGACGAGGCGCTGGCCGCCTGAGCGGCGGTCAGAGCCTGTCCGGCCAGCGGATCGGCGGCACCGCGAGGATGTCGCAGTCCAGCTCGCGCATGGCGGCATCGGCCACGCTGCCGATCAGTATCCGCTTCATCCCCGTCAGCCCTCGGGTGCCCAGCACCAGCAGGTCAACCGGCTCGCGCTCCAGTACCCGGCGCAGCGCGGTCATGGGTTGGCCTTCCTCGATCAGGCGCTGGTCGATGACGGCGCCCAACTGTTCCTTCAGTACGAATTCGTCCAGTGCGGCGGCCGCGCGGCGGCGTTGGTCGGCGGCATAGTCGCCAGCCATCGCCCCGGTCCCCGCGCCGGCCGCCAGCAGCATGGCGCCGCCCAACGGGTCGAAGGCATGCAGTGCCTTGGCGCCGGCCTTGGGCAGCAGGCCCAGTTCCTCGGCGGCGCGTACCGCCTGGGCCGACGCGCGGGAGCAATCCAGGGCCAGCAGCGGCGTCTGGTAGTCGTCCTCGGCGACCTGGCCCACCCGCAGGATCGGCACATGGCTGGTACGCAGCAGGCGCTCCAGGGTGGTGCCGATGAAAATGTCGCGCAGCGGGTTCTTGCGGTGGCTGCCGACCACCAGCAGGTCGACGTCGGCCCAGCGCGTGCAGTCGGCGATGTGCTTGGCCGGGTCGCCCACTTCCACCCAGATTTCCGGGGCGCGGCCGGCCAGTTCGGTGAAGAAATCCAGCTGTTCGTCGAGGTGGCGGCGAACCTGTTCGGTCTCCAGTTCGATGCGCAGTTGCGGCTGGTCGTCGTCCACCACATGCAGGATGAACCAGGGGCAGTCGAACTGCCGGGCGAGGCGCGCGGCGCGGCGCAAGGCGCGGTCGGAGCGGTTGGAAAGATCGGTGGCCAGCATCAGCGCTTTCATTGTGGACCTCCATCGCCAGGGGCTCTGGGTCCATTGCACTGCAAGCCCCCGACGCGGCCCTTGATGCAGATCAAACACTGCGGAGTTGGTGTTCGGCGAACTGCTGGAGCTGTGGATAGAACGCGCGGAAGTCGGTGTGGAGTGCAGCGTACAGGCCTTCCAGCTCGCTCATGGCGCCATCCAGCGCCTCGGGCCGCGAGAGGCGTCGGGCCATGCCGGCGATCACCCGCTCCAGGGTCTCGAACTCGCGATAGCTGCCGAGCCAGTCCTGGGCGGCCATGCGCGGCGCGATCAGGGCCAGGCGGCCGGGCAGGTGGGGCTCGGCGTCCAGCACCTGGTAGACATGGCGGGTGAAGGCGTCCAGGGGTTCGCTGGCGTAGACGCTCCAGTCACGGGCCAGGCAGTGGTCGAAGAACACGTCCAGCAGGATGCCGGAGAAGCGTCGCCGCTCGACGGGAAAGCGCGACTTGGCCTGCGCGACCAGCGGATGGCGGTCGGTGAAGGCATCGATGCGCCTGTGCAGGCGGATGGCGGCTTCGACGTCCGCCGGCCAGCGGCCGTCCAGCGGCCCCTTGACGAAGTCGCCATAGAGGCTGCCGAGCAGTTGCGCCGGCTGCGAGCCGCCGAGGTGGAGGTGCGCGAGGTAGTTCATCGGCTGAGCTTAACCCAGGCCGTTTTCATCATGAGCGTCGATGATGACTATTGGCGCAAACAATCCCGTATCGTCGTTGATCGATATAAAGTTCGTTCCATCTCGATATACGAATCTGGCCATGACTACTTCCATCGATCTCGACGAAATCATCAAGGCGCTGGCGCATCCCGTGCGGCGGGAAATGCTGCAGTGGCTCAAGGACCCGGAAAAATATTTCGTAGAGCAGGACCACCCCTTCGAGATCGGCGTTTGCGCCGGCAAGTTCGATCAGCGTTGCGGGCTGTCCCAGTCCACGGTTTCGGCGCACCTGGCCACCCTGCAGCGCGCTGGCCTGGTGACCAGCCGCAAGGTGGGCCAGTGGAACTTCTTCAAACGCAATGAAGCGGTGATCGCTGAATTTCTTCGCCAGATGAGCGACGAGCTGTAACCGCGGCACCTGCCAACCCCCTCAATCGTTTTCAAGGAGCAGGCCCATGCCTACTGCGCTTCTCGTCCTCGCCTTGTCCGCTTTCGCGATAGGCACCACCGAATTCGTCATCATGGGCCTGCTGCCCGAGGTGGCGGCCGACCTCGGCGTCTCCATTCCCGGCGCCGGCTGGCTGGTGACTGGCTATGCCCTGGGCGTGGCCATCGGCGCCCCCTTCATGGCCATGGCCACCGCGAAGCTGCCGCGCAAGGGCGCGCTGCTGGTGCTGATGGGGGTATTCATCGTCGGCAACCTGCTCTGCGCCCTCGCCGCCAACTACGGCCTGCTGATGCTGGCGCGGGTGATCACCGCGCTCTGCCACGGCGCCTTCTTCGGCATCGGCTCGGTGGTGGCCGCCAGCCTGGTGCCGGCCAACCGCAAGGCTTCGGCGGTTGCCCTGATGTTCACCGGCCTGACCCTGGCCAATGTGCTTGGCGTACCCCTGGGCACTGCGCTCGGCCAGGTCGCCGGCTGGCGCTCCACCTTCTGGGCGGTGACGCTGATCGGCGTGGTTGCTTTGATCGGCCTGTGGCGTGTGCTGCCGCGCCAGGCTGACGAGGAGGCCACTGATATCCGCGCCGAGTTCGCCGCCCTGCGGGGTGCCGGGCTGTGGCTGGCGCTGTCCACCACCGTGCTGTTCTCCGCCGCGGTGTTCTGCATCTTCACCTACGTCGCGCCGTTGCTGGGCGAAGTGACCGGCGTCTCGCCCCGTGGCGTGACCTGGAGCCTGCTGTTGATCGGCCTGGGCCTGACCCTGGGCAACGTGATCGGCGGCCGCCTGGCGGACTGGAACCTGGCGCGGACCCTGATGGGGGTGTTCGTCGCCCTGGCCATCGCCTCCAGCGTCCTGACCTGGACCAGCGCCGCGCTGGTGCCCACGGAAATCACCCTGTTCCTCTGGGCCACGGCCGCCTTCGCCGCAGTGCCGGCCCTGCAGGTCAACGTGGTGAACTTCGGCAGCGCCGCGCCGAACCTCGTCTCCACCCTGAACATCGGCGCCTTCAACATGGGCAACGCCCTCGGCGCCTGGGTCGGCGGCCTGGTCATCGGCCAGGGCTTCGGCCTCACCACTGTTCCCCTGGCCGCGGCCGTGCTGGCGATCCTCGCCCTGGTCTCGACCCTGCTCACCTTCAGCAACCAAAACCCCGAGCTGCAAGCGGCTCTCGACTGATCCGAGGTAAATGACATGCCCACGCTCTTCGACCCGATCAAGATCGGCGAACTGGAACTCGCCAACCGCATCATCATGGCGCCGCTGACCCGCTGCCGCGCCGACGAGGGCCGCGTGCCCAACGCCTTGATGGCCGAGTACTACACCCAACGCGCCTCCGCCGGCCTGATCATCAGCGAAGCCACGTCCGTCACCCCGCTGGGTGTCGGCTACCCGGACACCCCCGGCATCTGGTCCGACGAGCAGGTGAAAGGCTGGAGCAACATCACCAAGGCCGTGCACGCCAGCGGCGGCAAGATCGTCCTGCAGCTGTGGCACGTGGGGCGCATCTCCGACCCCAGCTACCTGGGCGGCGAAGCCCCGGTGGCCCCCAGTGCCATCGCCGCCAAGGGCCATGTCAGCCTGCTGCGCCCGCTGCGTGACTACCCGGTGCCGCGTGCCCTGGAGACCGAAGAACTGGCCGACATAGTCGAGGCCTACCGCGTGGGTGCCGAGAATGCCCAGGCCGCCGGTTTCGACGGGGTGGAGATCCACGCCGCCAATGGCTACCTGCTGGACCAGTTCCTCCAGGACAGCACCAACCAGCGCACCGACCAGTACGGTGGCTCCATCGAGAACCGTGCGCGCCTGCTGCTGGAAGTCACCGATGCGGCGATCAAGGTCTGGGGCGCCGGCCGCGTCGGCGTGCATCTGGCCCCGCGCGCCGACTCCCACGACATGGGCGATTCCGACCTGGCCGCCACCTTCGGCTACGTCGCCCGAGAGCTGGGCAAGCGTGGCGTGGCCTTCATCTGCGCCCGCGAGAAGGAAGGCGAGGACAGCCTGGCGCCGCAGCTGAAAGAAGCCTTTGGTGGCGTATTCATCGCCAACGAGCGTTTCACCAAGGCCAGCGCCAGCGCCTGGCTGGAAAGCGGCAAGGCCGACGCCGTGGCCTTCGGCATCCCCTTCATCGCCAACCCCGACCTGCCCGAGCGCCTGCGCCAGGACGCGCCGCTGAACGAGCCGCGTCCCGAGCTGTTCTATGCCCAGGGGCCGGTGGGCTATATCGACTATCCGCGCCTGTAGTCCGCGCCAGCGGCCCTGGGGGGACGAATTCGTCCCCCCATCCTGCGGTTATCCGAAGTCAGACTGGCACCCGCAATCCCGCATCCTCTGGTAGCTTTGCATCCATTGCCCGTCTGTCGGACCTGCCCGAGGCGGAACTCACGGGCGGTCCGTGTGACCAATGGAGTCCGGCCGGAGTCTCTGGGCCGTCAGCGACATGCCAAAGGAAGCCCGCATGCACAGATTGTTACGTCCCCTGCTCGCCCTGTTCACCGCCCTGGCGCTGCCGGCCCACGCCAGTTGGTACCTGGACAACGAGTCCTCGCGGATTTCCTTCATTTCCACCAAGGCCGGCAGCATTTCCGAAGTGCACCGCTTCCTCACCCTGCACGGCAGGATCGACAAGGCAGGCAAGGCACGCCTGCGCGTCGAGTTGGAGTCGGTGAGCACCGGCGTGCCCCTGCGCGATCAGCGCTTGCGTGACCAGTTCTTCGAAATCGCCCGGTACCCCGAAGCCGAAATCACCGCCGAACTCGACCTGCGCCCGATCACCGACCTGGCCCCCGGCGCCCAGTTGGAGCTGGGCCTGCCGATCACGGTGAAGATTCGCGACACCGAGCAGTCCTACCGCGCCGAACTCCTGGCTACGCGTCTGGACGACCACCGCTTCCAGGTGGTGACCCTGGCGCCGCTGGTGCTGCAAGTGGAGGACTTCGGCCTGACCGCGGCCCTGGATAAGCTGCGCACGCTGGCCGGCCTGCCGGGTATCAACCTGTCGGTGCCGGTGGGTGCCGTGCTGATCTTCACGGAGCGCTGATGGGGAAGATCTTCCCCTGGAAGTCCGGCAACCGCTTCGAGCTGTTGATCGACGGCCCGCAGTTCTTTCCGACCATGCTCACCGCCATCGCCCGCGCCGAGCACCAGGTCGCGCTGGAGCTCTACCTGGTGGAAGACGGCGGATGCAGCCTCGCGCTGGTGGACGCCCTGTGCGTCGCCGCCGTGCGCGGGGTGCGGGTGCGCTGCCTGTTCGACGATTTCGGCAGCCTCAAGCTGGGCGCGGCGTTGCGCCAGAGGCTGGCCGACGCCGGCGTGCTGCTGCAGTTCTACAACCCGCTGCGCTGGCGACGCGGATTCAGCAACCTGTACCGAGATCACCGCAAGATCCTGGTGGTCGATGACCGCCAGGCGTTCGTCGGCGGCACCGGTTCTTCCGACGAGTTCTGGGACCCGAGCCAGGAAACCAGCCGCTGGCATGAGGTGATGGTGGCCATCGAGGGGCCGCTGGTGGCGCACTGGCAACTGATCTTCGACTACCAGTGGGCGGCCAACCTCGGTCGCCGCCCCTGGAAGTCGGGCGATGCGCCGGGCCTGGCGCACCTGCCGCCCTACCCGGCGGTGGGGGAGGGCCTTGGACGGCTGGCCTACGCCGACGCCAGCCAGCACCGCGACATCGTCCAGTCGCTGCTGCGCAGCATTCGCACGGCGCGCAGCCGCATCTGGCTGGCGACGCCGTACTTCCTGCCCAGCTGGAAGGTGCGCCGGGCCCTGATCAAGGCGGCGCGGCGAGGCGTGGAGGTGCGTCTGCTGCTCACCAGCCGGCATACCGACCACCCGCCCGTGCGCTTCGCCGGCCAGCGCTACTACCCGCGCCTGCTGCGCGCCGGGGTGCGGATATTCGAGTACCAGCCGCGTTTCCTGCACCTGAAACTGGTGTTGGCGGACGATTGGGTGAGTGTCGGCTCCTGCAACTTCGACCACTGGAACCTGCGCTTCAACCTGGAAGCCAACCTGGAGGCGCTGGACCCGCAGTTCACCCGCGCCGTGGATGCCTGCATGCGTCAGGACTTCACCGACAGCCGCGAAATCTCCATGGACGACTGGCATTCCAGGCCCCTGCTCAAACGCATGCGCCAGCGCCTCTGGGGGTGGCTCGACCGGCTGGTGGTGAACCTGCTCGATCGCCGTCGCTGACCGCTGCCCGCACTTTCGTCGGGTGTGCGCCGGGCGACGCCCGGCTAGGCTGGCCGCACCACGACAAGAGGGAGTGGCTGCATGGGCCGCCGATACCTGCCGATTCTGTTGGTGTGCGCTGCCCTGGGCGGCTGCTCCACTCCGGGCGCCTTCTTCGGCGCGACCGAAGGACCTGAATTCCAGGCTGCCACGCCGAGCGATGGCCAGCATGCGCTGGTCTACCTCTATCGCCCGCAAAGCGAATGGGCAGATCAGGAACTGGAAGCCCCCGGTATCTTCATCGACAACGCACTGATCGGCAGTCTGCCAAGCAACGGCCACCTGGCCCTGGCGCTCGAGGCGGCCAGCTACAAGCTGGAAATGCGCCGCCCGCTGTTCGGCAGCTACTGGACGCTGTTCGCCGATGGCCCGCTGGATTTCACCCTCATCAGCGCCTTCGCCCTGGACGCCTCCGCCGGGCGCACCGACTACCTGCGCTATGACGAGCTGGACCCGCCGCCGAAGAACAGCCAGCGGTCCGGCGCTGGCAACGGACCGCTGCAGTGGGTGGAAGCGTCCCTGGGCAGCCGGGAGATCGGCACCACCCGCCAGGTGCAGCCGATCCAGCGGATCGCCGCCAGCGGTCGGGTGGCGCGGCCGCAGGAAGGCTTCTGGCGAGGGCTGGGGCGTGCCCTGGACAAGGTCGGTATCTGATCCGTCGAGCCTGGTAGCGGGTGCCTGCGGCCGGGGCCCGATGGGGGCCGTGTAATTGGCTAACCTTGAAGCCTCGGGCTTTCACTCCAGGAGGATGCGACATGGCCGCAAAGACGATTCTGATGCTGGTTGGCGACTACGCCGAAGACTACGAAACCATGGTGCCGTTCCAGGCCTTGCTGATGGTCGGCCACCAGGTTCATGCGGTGTGTCCGGACAAAGCGGCCGGACAGACCGTGCGTACCGCCATCCATGACTTCGAGGGCGACCAGACCTACAGCGAAAAGCCGGGCCACAACTTCGCCCTCAACTTCGACTTCGCCAAGGTGAAGGCCGAGGACTACGACGCCCTGCTGATCCCCGGCGGCCGCGCCCCGGAATACCTGCGCCTGAACGCCAGGGTGCTGGAGCTGGTGAAGGCCTTCGACCAGGCCGGCAAGCCCATCGCCGCCGTCTGCCACGGCGCCCAGCTACTGGCTGCCGCCGGCGTGCTGGAGGGGCGCGAGTGCAGCGCCTATCCGGCCTGCGGACCGGAAGTGAAGCTCGCCGGCGGCCACTATGTGGACATTCCAGTGGATGCCGCCCACACCCAGGGCAACCTGGTCACGGCGCCGGCCTGGCCGGCCCATCCCGCCTGGCTGGCGCAGTTCCTGGCGCTGCTGGGGACCCGGATCACGCTGTGACGAGTTCGCGCCTGCGGGCGCTTCAGCAGACCTGTTCCACCCAGTCGTTCAGGTTGTAGTAGTTGGTCACGCGGGCGATCTTGCCGCAGTGGATATGGAAGAAGGCGCCGGCCGGCAGTACATAGGTCTGGCCCTTGGCCGGCGGCAGGCCCTCGTCGTCGGCCAGGTACTGGCCGTGCACCACGAACTCGGCGGCGGCGCGGCTGCCGTCGGCGCTCTGCATGACCACGATGTCGGACAGGCGCTCCTTGTAGCAGCGGTTCATCTTCTCCATGAAGGCGGCGAAGGCGGCCTTGCCCTGTTGGCGTTCGCCCTGGTTGATGTCGTGCACCACGTCCTCGCTGAGCAGGGCGAGGAACGCCGGCATGTTGCCGGCGTTGAAGGCGTCGTAATAGGCGTGCACCAGTTCGATAGCGGTCATGGTTGGGTTCCTGTCGCAATGGGGTCAGTCGGTCCGTGCGGGGCATGATAGGGTCCTCAACCAGACCCGGCTTAGCCAGGGGCGTCATCCACATCGCCAGAACGACCGCTCCCATGCACATCCGTCTGCTCCAGGGCGCCGCCATCGCGCCGCACATCGACGACCTCGCGCGCCTGCGCCTGAGCGTGTTTCGCGAGTTTCCCTACCTTTACGACGGCACCCTGGACTACGAGGCGCGCTACCTCGCGACCTATGCCGAGTCGTCGGACAGCCTGTTCGTCCTCGCCCTGGAGGGCGAGCAGGTGGTGGGCGTCTCCACCGGTCTGCCCATGGCCGATGAAACCGAGGCCTTCCAGCGGCCCTTTCGCGAACGGGGCTGGGACCCCGAACGCATCTTCTATTTCGGCGAGTCGGTGCTGTTGCCCGAATTCCGCGGCACGGGCCTGGGGGTGCGCTTCTTCGCCGAGCGCGAAGCCTATGCCCGACGCCTGGGACGGTTCGATTTCTGCGCCTTCTGCGCGGTGGAGCGGCCGGCGGACCATCCGCGGCGCCCGCCTGGCTACCAGCCGTTGAACGCGTTCTGGGGGCGCCGCGGCTATCGGCATCACCCGGAGCTGCGTACCGAATTCCATTGGCGCGACCTGGACGAGGCGTCCGAGTCGGCCAAGCCCATGTCCTTCTGGATCAAGGAGCTCGCGCCATGATCAGGGTCGCCGCCTGCCAGTACGCCATCGAGCTGCATGAGAGCTGGGCGTCCTACGCCGCCCATCTGGAAAACCTCTGCGCAGAGGCGGCGGGCCAAGGCGCGAAGCTGCTGGTGCTGCCGGAGTATGCCGGCCTGGTGCTGGCCGGCCAGTTGCCGCCGACCGAGCGTGGCGACCTGCAGGCGTCCATCGACGGTATCCAGCCGCTGCTGCAGGATTGGCGGGCGCTGTGTACCGGCATCGCCGCCCGGCTCGGCGTCTACCTGCAGCCCGGCAGCCTGCCGGTGCGCGACGCCGACGGACGCTACCGCAACCGCGCCTGGCTGTTCGGCCCCGGCGGCGAGTTGGGCTTCCAGGACAAGCTGATCATGACCCGCTTCGAGCGCGAGCAATGGGGCATCGCGGCAGGGGAGGGGCTCAGGGTGTTCGACACCGGCCTGGGGCGTCTCGGCATCCTGATCTGCTACGACAACGAGTTCCCCCTGCTGGCACGTACTTTGGCTGAAGGCGGTGTCGACCTGATTCTCGCCCCCAGTTGCACCGATACCGAGGCCGGCTACCACCGCGTGCGCATCGGCGCCCAGGCCCGCGCCCTGGAAAACCAGATCGCCGTGCTGCAATCGCCCACCGTTGGCCTGGCGCCCTGGTCGCCGGCGCTGGACGAGAACATCGGCCGCGCCGGGCTCTACGTCCCGCCGGACCATGGCATGCCGAGCAATGGCGTGATCGCCGAGAGCGCCGAACTCTGCCCGGCCACCAGCCAGTGGCTGATCTGCGACTTGGACCTGGGCGAAGTCCGCCGGGTGCGCACCGAGGGCCAGGTGTTCACCCGCCGTGATTGGCCGGAGCAGTTCGACCAGGCGGCGTTGCTGTAGTTGGTGCGGGCCACGCGGGTCTGAGCGGAGCGAAGTCCGACTTAGCGTCGTCGGGCTTCGCACGCACGGCGCCAACCTTGCGGAAAAGAAAAAGCCCGGCACTGGGCCGGGCTTCTTCATGGGGCGCTGGAGGCTTATTTCACTTCCACTGCCAGGCTGTCGGCGATCTTCTTGTTCCAGATCGCCGGGCCGGTGATGTGCACCGACTCGCCATTGGTGTCGACGGCGACGGTGACCGGCATGTCCTTCACGTCGAACTCGTAGATGGCTTCCATACCCAGTTCGGCGAAGGCCAGGACCTTGGACTTCTTGATCGCCTGGGCCACCAGGTAGGCGGCGCCGCCGACGGCCATCAGGTACACGGCCTTGTTGTCCTTGATCGCTTCGATGGCGATGGGACCGCGCTCGGACTTGCCGATCATGCCCAGCAGGCCGGTGCTTTCGAGGATCTGGCGGGTGAACTTGTCCATGCGGGTGGCGGTGGTGGGGCCGGCGGGTCCGACCACTTCGTCACCGACCGGATCGACCGGGCCAACGTAATAGATGAAGCGGCCCTTGAGGTCCACCGGCAGTTCTTCACCCTTGTTCAGCATGTCGACCATGCGCTTGTGCGCGGCGTCGCGGCCGGTGAGCATCTTGCCGTTGAGCAGCAGGGTCTCGCCCGGCTTCCAGCTCTGCACTTCTTCCGGGGTGATCTTGTCGAGGTCGACGCGGCGCGCGGACGGGCCGGCTTCCCAGACGATTTCCGGGTAGGCGTCCAGCGGCGGGGCTTCCAGGGCGGCCGGGCCGGAGCCGTCCAGCACGAAGTGGGCGTGACGGGTGGCGGCGCAGTTGGGGATCATGCACACCGGCAGGGAAGCGGCGTGGGTCGGGTAATCCATGATCTTGACGTCGAGCACGGTGGTCAGGCCGCCCAGGCCCTGGGCGCCGATGCCCAGCTGGTTGACCTTGTCGAACAGCTCGAGGCGCATTTCCTCGATCCTGTTCTGCGGGCCACGGGCCTTCAGTTCGTGGATGTCGATGGGGTCCATCAGGACTTCCTTGGCCATCACCGCGGCCTTCTCGGCGGTACCGCCGATGCCGATGCCGAGCATGCCCGGCGGGCACCAGCCGGCGCCCATGGTCGGAACGGTCTTGAGCACCCAGTCGACGATGGAGTCGGACGGGTTGAGCATGGCCATCTTCGACTTGTTCTCGGAGCCGCCGCCCTTGGCCGCGACGTCCACTTCCACGGTGTTGCCCGGAACGATGGAGTAGTGGATGACCGCCGGGGTGTTGTCCTTGGTGTTCTTACGGGCGCCGGCCGGGTCGGCCAGGATGGAGGCGCGCAGGACGTTTTCCGGCAGGTTGTAGGCGCGACGCACACCCTCGTTGATCATGTCGTCCACGCTCATGGTGGCGCCGTCCCAGCGCACGTCCATGCCGACGCGGACGAACACGGTGACGATACCGGTGTCCTGGCAGATCGGGCGGTGGCCGGTGGCGCACATGCGCGAGTTGATCAGGATCTGCGCCATGGAATCGCGCGCGGCGGGCGACTCTTCGCGCAGGTAGGCCTCGTGCATGGCCTGGATGAAATCAACGGGGTGGTAGTAGGAGATGAACTGCAGGGCGTCGGCGACACTCTGGATCAGATCGTCTTGCTTGATCACGGTCATGGGTGCGCTCCTCTTGGAGGGAACATCAGGGAAGCGCCGGACCACGACCCGGCGCGCGAGGCTAAAAAAGGCGCGGCAGTATAGCGCGTGGTGTCTGTCGGGCACAGTCGCCGGTAGTCGACCCTGGTCGGTTGTCGAGCACTTCCGACACACTAGGAAATTTGTGATCACAGGCGTACATTGGCGGCACTGTGCCATTACGGGAAGGAGCCCATGAGCCCATCCAGTCAGCAGGTCAGCCATAGGGCCTTGCAGAGTCTGTTGCTGAAGCGCTTCGGCATGGCCGTGGCGACTTACTCGATGGTCCTGCTGCTGTCCTGGGTCGCCGTAATGGGTGGCCTGTTCCGGGTGTCGATGAGCACCGCGCTGGTCGGCTCCGGCCTCGTCATCCTGTCCCAGCTCGTGCTGCTGGGGATATTCCTCGGCGGGCACAACCTGCGCTTCTCCGACCCCAGCCTGACCGCGCCCCAGGTGTTGCTCGCCCTGGGCTGGAACACCTGGCTGATGTCCATCGTCGACACTGCGCGCGGCACGCTGCTGGCGGTCTATGTGCTGATCATGCTGTTCGGCGTGTTCCAGCTCAAACCCCGGGTCTTCGCCCGATGCGCCGCGGTCGGTTTCTTCGCGTTCGCCGGCCTCAACCTGGTCGAGGCCTACCATATGCAGTTGCCCGACCCGGCCCTGGCCCTGCTGCAGGTCTGCATGCTGTTCGTCCTGATGTGCTGGCTGAGCCTGTTCGCCAGTTATGTCCAGGCCCTGCGCCAGCGCATGCGCCAGCGCCGTTTCGCCCTTCAGGCGCACCAGGACACCTTGCGCGGCATGATGCGCCAGTTGGAGGACCTGGTGGCCACCGACGAGCTGACCGGGCTGTTCAACCGCCGGCATTTCCTGCGCCTGGCCAGCCGCGAGCTGGACAATCTGGCGCCGAACCGCCAGCACGGCCTGGCCTTGATCGACCTCGACCATTTCAAGCGGATCAACGACATCCATGGTCACGCCGCCGGTGACCGGGTCCTGCAGACCTTCGCCGCCGTGGCGCGGGCCTGCCTACGCGATGGCGATGTGCTGGCGCGCTATGGCGGCGAGGAGTTCGTTCTGCTGCTGCCCAATTGCGACACTGATCGCCTCACCGCCTGCTGCGAACGCCTGCGCGAGGCCTTCGCCAACGCCGAGCCGGTTGGCGTGCAGGTGGAACGGCTGAGCCTGTCGGCCGGCATGACCCTGCTGGTCGCCGGGGACGATCTGGATGGTGCGCTGCAGCGTGCGGATCAGGCACTCTATCGAGCAAAGCGCGGCGGTCGTAACCGTTGCGACGCCGCCTGGGAGGGGCAGGGTGCCTGAACTCGAAGTAGCCGGAAAACGCTGGACCGTCGCACCTGCCAGCAGCCTGCTGGATGCCTTGAATGCAGCGGGTTGCCGGGTGCCCTACAGCTGCCGGGCCGGCAGTTGCCATGCCTGCCTGGTGCGTTGCGTGTCCGGCGAGCCGGCGGACGCGAAGCCCGAGGCCCTGGACCCTTTGCAGCGTGCCGAGGGCTGGCGGCTGGCCTGCCAGTGCCGGGTGGTGCAGGACCTGGTGGTGGACATTTTCGACCCGGCCCGCGACGGCGTGGAGGCCGAAGTCGTCGGCCTCGACTGGCCGGCGCCCGAGGTCCTGCGCCTGCGGCTCTCACCGGCGCGGCCCCTGCGCTACCGCGCTGGCCAGCACCTGCTGCTGTGGAACGACGAAGGCGTTGCCCGGCCCTATTCCCTGGCCAGTCTGCCCGACGTCGATGACTGCCTGGAGTTCCACCTGGACTGCCGCATGCCCGGCCTGTTCTGCGACAGGGCGCGGCGCCTGGCGCCCGGTGACAGGCTGCGCCTGGGCGAGCTGCATGGCGGCGCATTGCACTATGACCCGGCCTGGGACGGTCGGCCGTTGTTGTTCCTCGCTTCCGGCACCGGCCTGGCGCCGCTGTGGGGGCTGTTGCGCGAAGCCTTGGGGCGTCATCACCAGGGTGCGATACGGGTCATTCACCTCGCCCATGATCGCGGCGGCCACTACCTGGCCGAACCCCTGGCGGCGCTGACGGCGGCCCATCCGGGGGTGGAGGTCAGGCTGGTCACGCCGGCGGAGTTGCCGGACGTTTTGGCGCAATTCCGCCTTGTTTCGCGGCAGACCATCGCCTTACTCTGCGGCCACCCCGCCAGCGTCGAGGAGTTCGCGCGCCGGCTGTACCTGGCCGGCCTGCCTCGCAATCAGTTGCTGGCCGATACCTTCCTGACCCGCACGGTCTGACCCGCGGGACACGCCAATCGAGGACTTCCCATGAGCGAGCACATTCTGGTCGAGCGCGAGCAGGGCCTGCTGACGCTGCGCATGCACCGCCTGGACAAGAAAAATGCCCTGACCCGCGCCATGTACAGCCGCATGGCCGAAGTCCTGGGTGCGGCGCAGGCCGATCGCGAGGTTCGCACCGTGCTGATCACCGGCGGTGAGGAGTGCTTCACCAGCGGCAACGACATCGTCGACTTCCTCCAGGAACCGCCGAGCGGGGCGGACAGCCCGGTGTTCCAGTTCATGCGCGCGCTGTTCGACTTCTCCAAGCCGGTGGTGGCGGCGGTCAGTGGGCCGGCGGTGGGAATCGGCACCACCCTGCTGTTGCATTGCGACCTGGTCTATGTGAGCCGCGATGCCAAGCTCAAGATGCCGTTCGTCAACCTGGGCCTTTGCCCCGAGTTCGGTTCCAGCCTGATCCTGCCGCGCCTGCTTGGTCACGCCCGCGCGGCTGAGCTGCTGCTGCTGGGCGAAGGTTTCACCGGTGAGCAGGCGGCCAACTGGGGCATCGCCAACGCCGCCCTGGAGGATGGCGCCGCCACCCTGGCCCGCGCCCGCGAAGCCGCGTTGCGTTTCCTCGACCTGGCGCCTTCCGCGTTGGCGGTGAGCAAGCGCCTGATGCAGGCGCCGGGCCGCGAGGAGCTGCGCCGGGTGATCGCCGAAGAAGGCGAGATGTTCAGCCAGCGCCTGCGTTCCCCGGAAGCGGTGGAAGCGCTCTCGGCTTTCACCCAGCGACGCAAGCCGGATTTCTCGAAGTTCGCGTAGCGAGCCGGGGGAGACGTTTCTGGTAGGGGGCGAATTCAATCGCCCCCCGCATGTGCTCCAGGAAATTCTGCCGCGCAATGAAAAAGCCGCCCCGAGGGGCGGCTTTTTCGTTCCAGGCCGGGTCAGACCAGCAGGTCGCCGACGTGGAGGATCTTCATGGTGTTGGTGCCACCCTGGGTGGTGTAGCTGTCGCCCTTGGTCAGGATCACCCAGTCGCCCTTGGTCACCACGCCGCGTTGCAGCAGCTCGTCCACGGCCATCTGGCTGACCTTTTCCGGCGGCAGCGCGGCGGCGTCGAAGGGGATGGTCTCGACGCCACGGAACAGGGCCACGCGGGCCTGGGTCTCGCGGTGCGGGGAGTAGGCGAAGATCGGCACCGAGGAACGGATGCGCGACATGATCAGCGGGGTGTAACCGCTTTCGGTCAGGCAGATGATGGCCTTGATGCCGGGGAAATGGTTGGCGGTGTACATCGACGCCAGGGCGATGCTCTCGTCGCAGCGGTCGAAGGTCTGGCCAACGCGGTGGTGGGAACGGCGGGTGTCCGGGTGCTTTTCGGCACCCTGGCAGATGCGTGCCATGGCCTGCACGGCTTCCAACGGGTATTCGCCGGCGGCACTCTCGGCCGAGAGCATCACCGCGTCGGTGTAGTCGAGCACGGCGTTGGCTACGTCGGAGACTTCCGCGCGGGTCGGCATCGGGCTGTGGATCATCGACTCCATCATCTGGGTCGCGGTGATCACCGCTTTGTTGTAGCGGCGTGCGTGCAGGATGATCTTCTTCTGGATAGCCACCAGTTCGGCATCGCCGATTTCCACGCCCAGGTCGCCACGGGCCACCATCACCGCATCGCTGGCGCGGATCAGGCCATCGAGGGACTCGTCGTCGGCCACGGCTTCCGCGCGTTCGATCTTCGCCACCAGCCAAGCCTTGCTACCGGCCTCGTCGCGCAGGCGGCGGGCCAGTTCCATATCGGCGGCGTCACGGGGGAAGGAGACGGCCAGGTAATCCAGTTCCATTTCCGCAGCCAGCTTGATGTCGGCCTTGTCCTTGGCGGTCAGGGCCGGCGCGGTCAGGCCACCGCCACGGCGGTTGATGCCCTTGTGATCGGACAGCGGGCCGCCGATGGTCACACGGCATTGCAGTTCATCGGCGGTGGCGGCTTCCACGCGCATCACCACGCGGCCGTCGTCCAGCAGCAGTTCGTCGCCCACGCCGCAGTCCTTGACCAGGTCGGGGTAGTCGATACCCACGACTTCCTGGTTGCCGGCGTCGCGGGGGTGGGTGACGGAGAAGCGGAAACTGTCGCCTTCCTTCAGTTCGATGCGCTTGTTGGCGAACTTGGCGATGCGGATTTTCGGGCCTTGCAGGTCACCGAGCAGGGCGACGAAGCGGCCATGCTTGGCGGCCAGCTCTCGGACCAGGCGAGCACGCGCCTTGTGTTCCTCGGGGCTACCGTGGGAGAAGTTCAGGCGGGCGACGTTGAGCCCGGCGACGATCAGTTGCTCCAGGACCTCCGGGGAGTTGCTGGCCGGGCCGAGGGTGGCGACGATTTTGGTACGGCGGAACGACATGCGACGACTCCATTTTCCAGGCTGAGCCCGAGGCTACTACGCAGGAAGACTGTAGTCATTGTTCCTTTTCACTACCTGCTGAATTGTTTCAGGCGGCCAGCGGAGGGCGTCATGGCCGGTCCTGGTTGAGGGCCTGGTCGAGGTGTCGGGACGCCTTGCCGGCCAGGTCGCTGTCGGGAAATTGCACCAGCAGTCGGCGAAAGTAGCCGATGGCCTTGTCGCGGCTGGCATGGGGGTTGTCCGGCGCCAGGTACATCAGGCCCAGCTGGTACAGCGCCTTCTGTTTGATGTCCGGCCGCACGTGGGCGTCGGACAGGGCCAGCAGGTAGAGCTCCTCGGCTTCGGCGACACGACCCTTGAGTACGGCGCGGCGAGAAAGCAGGGTCAGGTCCGGGTCCAGGCCGGGCTTGTACAGGTCGAGGTCGTTGCCGGGTTGCCAGGTGGCGAGGCGTTCGCGGGCGCTCTTCTGCACCGGGTCCTTCGCCCGCTGGCGGATCATCAGAACGCGCACTTCGGCGCGTGGCGCCGCGCGGCTGCCGGGGAATTCGTCGAGCACTCGCTCCAGGTAGGCCAGCGCCCTGGCGTCGTCGCGCTGCTCGTTGTAGCGGCTCATGTAGATCAGGCCGATCTGGTACAGGGCGATGGCGCGTACGTCGTCGCTGAACCCGTCGTCGCGGTAGCCGACCAGGTAGAGCGCTTCCGCCTCGGGGCTCCTGGCGTCGCGGATGGCCATGGCACTGTAGGTGAGCAGGTCGCCTTCGTCCTCCACTGCGGCGGCCATGCGTTTGCTCTTCATGGTTTTGTATTCCACCACCTCATTCGTAGTGACCTGGGCGATGAACAGCGGGGTGGTGGGCGAGCAGGCGCCGAGCAGCAGGCACAGGGGGAGGAGGGCGAGGCGCGTGGCGGGCATGTTGGGACCGGTCCTTGGGCGACCGCCGGAGTCTAGCAGCGGCCGCATGCCGGTCGTGGCGGCCGCCGGCAGGACCAATCGGAGGTTATGCTTTCCCGCCCAGCGGCCTGAAGAAGCGGCGCCCCCGGCCGATATCCCGGTGGACGGAGGAAATACCCATGCGAACCCTGATCATCCTGACCCTGTTGGCGACCGTCGCCGGCTGCACCCGCTGGTCCCTCGACCATCACCTGAACAATGCCTACCGCGCCTACGAGCGGGGCAACTGTGAGGACGTGATGCTCGAACTGTCCAAGGCCGAGCGCAAGAGCCGTTCGCGGCAATACCTGCAGCCGGAAATCTCCCTGTTGCGCGGCCAGTGCCTGGAACGCCAGAGCCTGTTCGTCGATGCGGCGCAGACCTATCAGTTCATCATCGCGCGCTACCCCACCAGCGAGTACGCCTACCGCGCCAAGGCGCGCCTGGAAACGCTGGAGCAGCTCGGCCGCCTGGGCGGAGGCGGAACAAAGTCCCTGGCGGTACCGCTCTGATCCTATAACCCGGCCGTCGGTCGTTGCTCCCTTGAGCGGCGTGCGGCCGGGACTAAGCTGAGCCTCTAGCCGAGGAACCCTGGAATGCGCCACCTGTTGTGCTGCCTGCTGCTGGTGCCGGCGATCGCCGGTGCGGAAATCTACCGATGGACCGACGCCCAGGGGCGGGTGCATTTCAGCGCAACACCGGTGGAAGGTGCCGAGCCGGTATCGGTGAAGCCCCAGGTGGTGGAACGGGACGACGCAACCCGCGAGCGCGAGGCGCGTACTGCGAAGTTCTACGATGCACGCCGCCAGGAACAGGCCGCCGCAGCCGGTCGGGTTACACAGGCGCGGGAGCAGCAACAGCAACGGTGTAGCCAGATGCGCGAGCAGCAAAGCCAGCTGAATCGTGGCGGTCCGTTCTACCGACTCGACGAGCGTGGCGAGCGCCAGTACTACACTGATGAACAGATCGATACCTTCCGTCGCGAGCTGGACGAGAGCCTGGCGCGCGAGTGCAAATGAAGGTTGGTCCGGGTCGATAACGGGCGCATACTGAAGTGCCACCAATAGCGATTTGATATCATGCCTACCAAGCGCCATATCGAACGCCATCAGTTGCCGTATTACCTGAAGGTGTTCAATCGCATCACCGACAAACCCATGGGCTACCTGGGCAATGTCTCCATGGACGGCCTGATGCTGATCAGCCAGCTGCCCATGCTGGTGGGCGCGCGCTTTGACATGCGGCTGAAGATTCCGGGCAAGGATGGCCAGCTGCACTTCATCGATTTCTATGCCACCTGCCAGTGGTGCCACGAGGACGTGACCCCCGGCAGCTATGATTCCGGTTTTTCGCTGGTGGCACCGCCGTCGGAATATGCCGACCTCATCGATGCCCTGCGTTTCTATTTCAGCTTTCGCCCTTTGGCCGCCTCGGCCTGAGTCCGTCTGAAATTTGTGTCTACCGCGGGACGGACATAAGAAAGGCGCCTGATGGCGCCTTTTTCGCAGAAGATGGCCTTATGGCCTGATCTCGATCAGCGTCCCGTCCTTCACCAGGCTCCAGATTTCGCGCATGTCCGTGTTCTTCATGGCGATGCAGCCTTCGGTCCAGTCCAGGGTATGGAAGTACCACTCCGGGTATTCCTCATCCAGCGGGGTGCCGTGGATCATGATCATGCCGCCCGGCGGCACGCCCTTTTCCCGTGCCTTGGCGGCATCGCGGGCGTTGGGGTAGGAGATGTGCATGGACAGGTTGAACCGGTCGCTGGTCTTGCGCCAGTCGATCCAGTAGAAACCTTCGGGGGTGCGCTGGTCGCCCTCGCGCAGTTTGGCGCCGACCGGTTGCTTGCCCAGGGAGATGCGGTAGGACTTGAGAATGTCCCCGCGGTTCATCAGCAGCAGCTTGCGCTCCGATTTCACCACCAGGACCTTGTCGATGGATTTGCCAGCCAATATCGGCGCGGAGTTCGCCTGGGCGAGAGCGGCAAGGCTCGTGAAAAGTACAGCTAGCAACCAGCGCATCGGCACGACGTCCCCACAGTGTTCAAGTAAGCAGAATAGCGGTCAGGCTTTTTTGTAGTAGGCCAGCAACGGCGCGAGTGGCTCGTTGCGCACCGGGAAGACCTGCCCGGCGCGGTCGGCGAAGTAGCATTCTAAGGTACGGCCCACAGTCGGAAAAGCCAGCTCCGACCAGGGAATCTCCCGTTCGTGGAACAGGCGTACTTCCAGGCTTTCTTCACCGGCGGCGAAGTCCAGGTCTACCAATTCAGCGCGGAAGAAGGTGTACACCTGGCTGATGTGGGGCAGGTCGAACAGGGTATAGAGGCTGAGGTGCTGCACCCTGGCGCAGGCTTCCTCCAGGGTCTCGCGGGTCGCGGCCTGCTCCATGGTCTCGCCGTTCTCCATGAAGCCGGCGGGCAGTGTCCAGTAGCCCTTGCGTGGGTCGATGGCGCGGCGGCAGAGCAGCACCTGCTCGCCCCACACCGGCAGGCAGCCGGCGACAATGCGCGGGTTCTGGTAATGGATGGTGTGGCAGCTGTCGCACACGTAGCGCAGGCGATTGTCACCATCGGGAATGCGCTGGACGACCGGCCCGCCGCATTGGCTGCAGAATTTCATCGTGGCACCTCGGGTCAGGCGCCCATCTTGGCGCGGCATGGCGTCGCACGGCAAGCCGGGAGCGGGGCAAGCCAGCGAGGGTGGATGGTGCGACCTGTCGGCACGGGGCTTGGGTGGCCCCAAGGTTCATGCCATGATGCCCGGCAGTCGAAAACAACGAGAATGTCCATGCTGGATGACCTGCTCCGTCGTGTGCAGAGCTACTCCCCGCGAACCCTGGAGACCGATCACGACTTCCCCGAAGCGGCGGTGCTGGTACCCGTCACGCGCGGCGACGAGCCCGAACTGGTCCTGACCCTGCGCGCCAGCGGCCTGTCCACCCATGGCGGCGAGGTGGCCTTCCCCGGCGGTCGCCGCGATCCGGAGGACCCGGACCTGATCCGCACCGCCCTGCGCGAGGCGGAAGAGGAAGTCGGCCTGCCCCCCGGTCTGGTGGAGGTGATCGGCCCGTTGAGTACCCTGGTTTCCCGACATGGCATCAAGGTGACCCCGTACGTGGGGTTGGTGCCGGACTTCGTGGAGTACAAGGCCAACGACGGTGAGATCGATTCGGTCTTCAGCGTGCCGCTGGCGTTCTTTCGCGACGATCCGCGCCAGGTGACCCACCGCATCGATTACCTCGGCCGCAGTTGGTACGTGCCCAGCTACCAGTACGGCGAATACAAGATCTGGGGCCTGACCGCGATCATGATCGTCGAGTTGGTCAATCTGGCCTACGACGCGGGCATCGACATGACCCGCGCGCCCGGGAACTTCATACCACTCAAATAAGCCCCGTTCGAGGAGCGCCTGATGAAATACCGCCTTGGAACCGCCCAGGTCGAAGCCCATCCCGACAGTTGGGCCGCCCCCAACGCCACCCTGGTGGGCAAGGTCCGCCTCGACGCCGGCGCCAACGTCTGGTTCGGCGCAGTGCTGCGTGGCGACAACGAGCTGATCCACATCGGCGAGAACAGCAACGTCCAGGACGGCACCGTGATGCACACCGACATGGGCTACCCGCTGACCATCGGCCACTCCGTGACCATCGGCCACAATGCCATGCTGCATGGCTGCTCGGTGGGCGACTTCAGCCTGATCGGCATCAACGCCGTGGTGCTCAACGGCGCGAAGATCGGCAAGTACTGCATCATCGGCGCCAACGCGCTGATTCCCGAAGGCAAGGAAATCCCCGATGGCTCGCTGGTCATGGGCTCCCCCGGCAAGGTGGTGCGCGAGCTGACCGAACAACAGAAAAAGATGCTCGAAGCCAGCGCCGCCCACTACGTGCACAACGCCCAGCGCTATGCCCGCGACCTGGTGGAACAGGACGACTGATGAACACCGAACGCCCCGTTCGCTCGCCCTGCGTGCAGGTCTGCGTGCTGGACGACCACGACATCTGCAGCGGCTGCCAGCGCAGCGCCGATGAAATCACCCGCTGGGGTCGCATGGACAATGCCGAGCGCCGCGAAGTCCTGGCCCGCTGCTTCGAACGGGCCAAGGCCAGCGGCCTGTTCATCGCCACCCCGCCCCAGGCTTCCTGACACTTCCCGAGGACACGACATGCCCCGTATTGGAACCCCCTTGTCGCCCAGCGCGACCCGTGTACTGCTGTGCGGCTCCGGCGAGCTTGGCAAGGAAGTGGTGATCGAGTTGCAGCGCCTCGGCTGCGAAGTGATCGCCGTCGACCGCTACGCCGATGCCCCGGCCATGCAAGTGGCCCATCGCAGCCACGTGATCAGCATGCTCGACGGCGCCGCCCTGCGTGCGGTGATCGAGCAGGAAAAACCGCACTACATCGTGCCGGAAATCGAGGCCATCGCCACCGCCACGCTGGTCGAGTTGGAAGCGGAAGGGTTCACCGTGGTACCCACCGCCCGTGCCGCCCAGCTGACCATGAACCGCGAAGGCATTCGCCGCCTCGCCGCCGAGGAACTGGGGCTGCCCACCTCGCCCTATCACTTCGCCGACACCTTCGAGGCCTACAGCGCCGCCGTGGCCAGCGTCGGCTATCCCTGCGTGGTCAAGCCGATCATGAGTTCCTCCGGCAAGGGGCAGTCGGTGCTGAAGTCCGACGCCGACCTCAAGGCCGCCTGGGACTACGCCCAGGAGGGCGGCCGCGCCGGCAAGGGCCGGGTGATAGTCGAGGGCTTCATCGATTTCGACTACGAAATCACCCTGCTCACCGTGCGCCACATCGGCGGCACCAGCTTCTGCGCCCCGATTGGCCACCGCCAGGTAAAAGGCGACTATCACGAGTCCTGGCAGCCCCAGGCCATGAGCCCGAAGGCCCTGGCCGAATCCGAGCGCATCGCCCAGGCGGTGACCGAGGCTCTGGGCGGCCGTGGCCTGTTCGGCGTCGAGCTGTTCATCAAGGGTGACCAGGTGTGGTTCAGCGAAGTATCGCCGCGTCCCCACGACACCGGCCTGGTGACCCTGATCTCCCAGGACCTCTCCGAGTTCGCCCTGCACGCGCGGGCCATCCTCGGCCTGCCGATCCCGGCCATTCGCCAGGCGGGCCCTTCCGCTTCGGCGGTGATTCTGGTCGAAGGCACGTCCGCCCAGGTCAGTTTCGGCAACCTGGGCGCCGCCCTCTCCGAGCCGGATACCGCGCTGCGCCTGTTCGGCAAGCCCGAGGTGGACGGCCAGCGCCGCATGGGCGTGGCCCTGGCGCGGGACGAATCCACCGACTTGGCGCGGGCCAAGGCGACCCGTTCGGCCCAGGCGGTCGACGTTCTGCTGTGAACCGCCTGGCCGGGTTGTGCTGGTGGGCAGTCGCACTGCCGCTGCTACCCCTGGCATTGCCCATGGCCCTGCATACCCGTCGCACCGCCCTGCGCCTGGCGCCCGCTGCCGGGCCCGAAAGCGGGCTGGCGGGCGCCGGGTTCGAGGGTGAACCCTTGCGTCTTCTCCTGATCGGTGAATCCACCGTCGCCGGTGTCGGCGCTTCCTGCCTCGATTTTGCCCTGGCCGGGCAACTGGCCGGCGCCCTGGCCTCGCGACTGGGGCGGCCGGTGGCCTGGCGTGCCTGTGGTGAGAACGGCATCACCGCCCACGAGGCGCTGGAGCGCCTGTTGCCCCGGGTGGCGGAGGCGCCCGTCGACCTGGTGTTGCTGGTGTTCGGCGTCAACGACACCACCCACTTCAGTTCCAGCCGAAGCTGGCGGGCCTCTTTGCAGGGGCTGGCCCGTCATTTCGTCCAGCGCGGAGCCCATGTCGTGCTGGCCGGGGTGCCGCCGCTGCAGCATTTCAGTGCCTTACCCTGGCTGTTGCGGCAGTTGCTCGGCTGGCGCGCGCGCTTGCTGGATGGGCAGTTGAAAGAACTGGCGGCGCGCGAAGGGCTGGGTTGCTGCGCCACCCGCCTGGAAATGCGCGCGGAGTTCCTCGCGCTGGATGGCTATCATCCGTCACTGCTGGGCTATCGCATCTGGGGCGAGGCATTGGCGGACTGGCTCGCCGCCGGGGCAATGCAGCCGCGAGAAACGGCGGATTCGGTGCTAGGCCTCAGCGTCTGAGGGCGCAGGCATCCAATAGATGGGGTAGCTGTTGGGCTCAGGCCCTTGGCGTCAGTTCCGCGCGCCAGGCCAGCACGCGCTGCACGCGGTTTTCGCCGGACTGGAGGATTTCCAGCCGATAGGGGCCGACCTTCAGGCAGACGCTGCAGTCAGGGATCTGTTCCAGGGCCTCGGTGATCAGGCCATTGAGGGTTTTCGGGCCGTCGCAGGGCAGGTGCCAGCCGAGCACCCGGTTCAGCTCGCGCAGGTGCAAGGCGCCGTCCAGTTCGTAGCGCCCGTCGTCGCGGGTCTGGATGCCGGGATTGGGCGCAAAGTCTTCCAGGCTGCCGAATTCGCCCACCAGCTCCTGGAAAATATCTTCCAGGCTGACCAGGCCGACCACGTCACCATACTCGTCGACCACTATGCCGAGGCGGCGTTTCTGTTTCTGGAAGTTCACCAGCTGGGTCAACAGCGGCGTGCTTTCCGGCACGAAGTAGGTTTCCCGGCTCACCGCCAACAGACGCTCGGCGCTGGGTGGGCCTTCGGCCAGGAGCCGCGGCAGCTGGCGCAGGTGGAGGATGCCCTCGATCTGGTTGATGTCGTCGCGGTAGAGCGGCAGGCGCGTGTGGGTGGCGTTCTGCAACTGGTCGAGGAGTGCGTCGGGGGTAGCGTCCAGGTCGATGCCCTGGATCTCGCTGCGGGGAATCATGATGGAGCTGATGGCGACGCGCTGCAGCGCGTCGGTCAGCGCCACCGGCAGGCGCGACTGCGGTTGGATTTCCACGCCGTGGCGGCGGCGGGTCGTGAGCCAGGCGACTATCGCGCCGGCCACCAGGGAGACGGTGATTCCAAGGAGCAGGCCGGCGAGCAGTCCGTGCATGGGCGAGTGTCAGATGTGGAGAATGAATTCGCGGACCAGCTTGCTGCCGAAGTACGCCAGCATCAGCAGGCAGAAACCGGCCAGGGTCCAGCGAATCGCCTTGTGCCCGCGCCAGCCGAGTTGGTGGCGGCCCCACAGCAGTACACCGAAAACCACCCAGGCGATGCAGGACAGGATGGTCTTGTGCGCCAGGTGTTGGGCGAACAGGTTGTCGACGAACACCCAGCCGGAGATCAGCGACAGGGACAGCAGGCACCAGCCGGCTCCGAGGAAGCCGAACAGCAGGCTTTCCATGGTCTGCAGGGCCGGGAAGTTCTTGATCAGTCCGGAGGGGTGCTTGTGCTTGAGCTGGTGGTCCTGCAGCAGCAGCAGCAAGGCCTGGAACACCGCCATGGTCAGCAGGCCGTAGGCGAGGATGGACAGCAGGATGTGCGCGAGGATGCCGGGCTCTTCGTTGATGGCCTGGGACGTGCCGCCCGGGCCGACCGCCGCGGCCAGGACCGTCAGGGTGCCCAGGGGCAGCAGCAGGAGCAGCAGGTTCTCGATGGGAATCCGCGCGACGGCCAGGAGGGTCAGCAGGATCACCGCGGCGGCAATCAGGCTGGCGGCGTTGAAGAAGTCCAGGTAGAGCCCCGCCGGGGTCAGCAACTGGAGAAAGAGCGCGGCGCAATGGGCGAGCAACGCCAGGCCGCTGCCGAGGATCAGCAGGCGTTTGTCCGGCAAGGTGCGCTGGCTGAGGCGAAGGGCCTGATAACCAGTGGTGCTCACATAGAGGAATGCGGCCAGGAGGCTGAGCAGCAGAGGGTGCATAAGTCCTTGTAAGGCAAGCCCGAAAGGTCGTGAGTGTGGCACAGACCGCGGCCTGCATAAAGCCGTCGTCCCCGGAACGCTGATGGGCCGTCGCTTCCCTCCGGTCCGCGCGAGGCGGGGCCAGCCGTGAACATCGGCGAGCCGATCGCCATCGGCCAGAGACTCGGCGCCGGACGGAATTCCCCTGCACCGCAAAAGAACCTAGAATGGCGCGCTATTTACCCGCCGCCCCGCGGCCGCCCAGGTCCAGTGGCGCCCGTATCGAGCCGAATAGGTCCGCGCATGTTCGAAAACCTTACAGATCGCCTCTCGCAGACGCTGCGCCATGTCACCGGCAAGGCCAAGCTGACCGAGGACAACATCAAGGACACCCTGCGTGAAGTGCGCATGGCCCTGCTCGAGGCCGACGTCGCCCTGCCGGTGGTGAAGGACTTCGTCAACAGGATCAAGGACCGGGCGGTCGGTACCGAAGTGTCCAAGAGCCTGACTCCGGGCCAGGCGTTCGTGAAGATCGTCCAGGCTGAACTGGTGGAGCTGATGGGCGCCGCCAACGAGGACCTGGCGCTGAACGCTGCGCCGCCGGCGGTGATCCTGATGGCCGGCCTGCAGGGCGCGGGCAAGACCACCACCGTGGGCAAGCTGTCGCGCTTCCTCAAGGAGCGCAAGAAGAAGACGGTGCTGGTGGTGTCCGCGGACGTTTACCGCCCGGCGGCGATCAAGCAGCTGGAAACCCTGGCCAACGACATTGGTGTCACCTTCTTCCCGTCCGACACCAGCCAGAAGCCGGTGGATATCGCCCAGGCGGCAATCCGTGAAGCCAAGCTGAAGTTCATCGACGTCGTCATCGTCGACACCGCCGGTCGCCTGCACGTCGACGCCGAGATGATGGACGAGATCAAGCAGGTCCACGCCGCCATCAAGCCGGTGGAAACCCTGTTCGTGGTCGACGCCATGACCGGCCAGGACGCCGCCAATACCGCCAAAGCCTTCAACGATGCCCTGCCGCTGACCGGCGTGGTGCTGACCAAGGTCGACGGTGACGCCCGTGGCGGTGCTGCGCTTTCCGTGCGCGCCATCACCGGCAAACCGATCAAGTTCCTCGGCATGGGCGAGAAGACCGAAGCCCTCGACCCCTTCCACCCGGACCGCGTCGCCTCGCGCATCCTCGGCATGGGTGACGTGCTCAGCCTGATCGAGCAGGCCGAGCAGACCATGGACCGCGAGAAGGCCGAGAAGCTCGCCAAGAAGATCAAGAAGGGCAAGGGCTTCGACCTCGAAGATTTCCGCGACCAGCTGCAACAGATGAAAAACATGGGCGGCCTCGGCGGCCTGATGGACAAGCTGCCGATGCTCGGCGGCGTCAACCTGGCGCAGATGGGCAATGCCCAGAACGCGGCGGAAAAGCAGTTCAAGCAGATGGAGGCGATCATCAACTCCATGACCCCTGCCGAACGCCGCGACCCGGAAATGATCAGCGGCTCGCGCAAGCGGCGCATCGCGCTCGGTTCCGGCACCCAGGTGCAGGACGTCGGCCGCCTCATCAAGCAGCACAAGCAGATGCAGAAGATGATGAAGAAAGTCACCGCCAAGGGTGGTATGGCCAAGATGATGCGCGGCATGGGGAGCATGTTCCCCGGCGGCATGCCGAAGATGTGAGCCCGGGCCGCCGACCGGCGGCCCCCAAAAAGAGATTTGCATTCGTCCGCATAATCCTTAAAATATGCGGCCTTTCGGGCCCATGGCCCATGCTTGAAAAGCACCGACTATAGGAACGAAGTTCAATGGTAACCATCCGTCTTGCCCGTGGCGGCTCCAAGAAGCGCCCCTTCTACCACCTGACCGTGACCAACAGCCGCAATGCGCGCGACGGTCGCTTCGTGGAGCGCGTTGGCTTCTTCAACCCCGTTGCCCAGGGTGCCGAAGTCAAGCTGTCCGTGAACCAGGAGCGCGTCAGCTACTGGCTGAGCCAGGGCGCCCAGCCGTCTGAGCGCGTTGCTCAGCTGCTGAAGGAAGCTGCCAAGGCTGCTGCCTAAGCATCTTTTATGAGCACGACGCCGGCCGCCGCCGACGAACTCATCGTTCTCGGCAAGATTTTTTCGGTGCACGGCGTACGTGGCGAGGTGAAGGTCTACTCCTTCACCGATCCGCTGGACAACGTGCTCGATTACCACCGTTGGACGCTCAGGCGTGACGACGAGGTAAAGCAGGTCGAAGTCGCCAGCGGACGCGTGCACGGCAAGGTCCTGGTGGTGAAGCTGAAAGGGTTGGTCGATCGCGAGATCGCGCGGACCTACGCGGGTTTCGAGATCTGCGTCCCTGCCAGCGAACTGCCGGAGCTCGACGAAGACGAGTTCTACTGGCACCAGTTGGAAGGTCTCAATGTGATCAACCAGGACGGGCACCTGCTCGGCCGCATCGATCACCTCCTTGAGACCGGCGCCAACGACGTGATGGTGGTCAAGCCCTGCGCTGGCAGCCTTGACGATCGCGAACGCCTGCTGCCCTACACGGAGCAGTGCGTGCAGTCGATCGATTTGGAGGCTGGTGAGATTCGGGTGGAATGGGACGTTGATTTCTGAGGGCCTGACATGAAAAGCATGCAGGTCGAAGTCATCAGCATCTTTCCCGAGATGTTTGCCGCCATCAGTGAATACGGCATCACCAGCCGTGCGGTGAAGCAGGGGCTGCTCAAGCTCAACTGCTGGAACCCGCGGAGCTTCACCGAGGACCGCCACCAGACAGTGGATGACCGGCCCTTCGGCGGCGGCCCCGGGATGGTGATGAAGATCCAGCCCCTGGAACGGGCCCTGGCGGCAGCCAAGGCAGCGACGGGGGAGCGGGCGAAGGTGATCTACCTCTCGCCGCAGGGGCGCCAGCTGAAGCAGGCGGCCGTGCGCGAGCTGGCGAACGAAGAGGCACTGATCCTCATCGCCGGGCGCTACGAAGGCATCGACGAACGCTTCATCGAGGAGCACGTCGATGAGGAATGGTCGATTGGCGACTACGTCCTGTCCGGCGGTGAGCTGCCGGCCATGGTGCTGATCGATGCGGTGACGCGGTTGCTGCCCGGCGCGCTGGGCCACGCGGACTCCGCCGAGGAGGACTCCTTTACGGATGGCCTGCTCGATTGCCCGCACTACACTCGACCGGAGCTGTATGCAGGCAAGCGTGTTCCTGAGGTGCTGCTCAGCGGCAACCACGAACACATCCGGCGATGGCGTTTGCAGCAGGCGCTTGGGCGCACCTGGGAACGTCGGGCCGATCTTCTGGATTGCCGCTCGCTTTCTGGAGAAGAGAAAAAGCTGCTGGAGGAATACATCCGCCAGCGGAACGATAGTTAACGTATCGATGGCACGCCCCAGAAGGCCTGTCTTAGGAGCACAGCGATGACCAACAAGATCATTCAGCAACTCGAAGCTGAACAAATGAACAAAGAGATTCCGGCTTTCGCCCCGGGCGACACCGTAATCGTTCAAGTGAAAGTGAAGGAAGGCGACCGTTCCCGTCTGCAGGCCTTCGAAGGTGTGGTCATCGCCAAGCGTAACCGCGGCCTGAACAGTGCTTTCACCGTGCGCAAGATTTCCAACGGCGTAGGCGTTGAGCGTACCTTCCAGACCTACTCCCCGCTGGTTGACAGCCTGAGCGTCAAGCGCCGCGGCGACGTGCGCAAGGCCAAGCTGTACTACCTCCGCGATCTGTCCGGCAAGGCAGCTCGTATCAAGGAGAAGCTGGCCTAATTGCCACAGCTTTAGCGAAAAACCCGCCCAGGCTCGCCTCGGCGGGTTTTTTTATGGTCTTCCGTGGCCCCCGGGGGAACTCGTGTCTCATTTATCGACGGGTTCGGAGCCCAGAGCTTCCCGCAGGGTCCTGTGCAGCTGTTCCACTGCATGAGCGACGTGTTCTGCCCCGGCCTCCAGCTCCGTGCGGCTGAGGGGCGTGGCGCAGCGCTCCTCCAGTTGCTGGCAGGCTTCGATCAGTTGCCACGCCCTGATGATCTTCGCGGCTCCCTTGATCTTGTGGGCCAGTTCGGCGACCTCCTGCGGCGCAAATCGTCCGGCCAGTTCCCGCAATCCGGCAATGTCCTGGTGGTTGGCGCGTAGCAGTTCATTGATGATGTGGGCGTTGAGCCGTGGCTCGCCGCCAGTCATCTGACTCAGGGCCTCTAGATCGCAGACCGCTGGGGCGGCCAGTGCCTCCAGTTCCGCCAACTGCTCTTTCAGGGCGCAGAGACTTGCCGGCTTGAACAGGCAGGCGTCCATCCCGGCCTGCAGGCAGCGTTCCAGCTCCTCGTTCTGAGCGTTGGCGGTATATCCCAGCAGCCGGCAGCGCGGGCGACCTTCAGCGCGTTCCAGTTCGCGTATTCGCTGCGCCAACTGGTAGCCGTTCATCTTCGGCATATGGCAATCGCTGATGACCAGGTCGAAATAGCCGTTTCGCCAGATGACGAGCGCTTCGGCGCCGTTCTCGGCGCTGGTCGCCCGATGCCCCAGGAAGGTGAGTTGCTGTACCAACAGTTCGCGGTTGGCCCCATGGTCGTCGACGACCAGCGCGTTCAATCGGCGCTGCTCCCGGTTCGCGGTTTCGCAGGCTGGCTGGGGGACGTTGGGGCATTCATCCAGCCGCTGCAGGTTCAGGTTCAGCGTTACCCGCGATCCCTCGCCCAGTCGGCTGTGCAGATCCAGCGTGCCGCCCATCATTTCGCACAGCGTTCGGCTGATCACCAGGCCGAGCCCGGCACCACGGATGACATTCCGGTCGATGTTGCTGGCCTGCGCGAAGGGTTGGAAGAGTTGCCGCAGGTCCTCTTCGGCAATACCGATTCCGCTGTCCTCCACGTCCAGTTGCAGGGCAAGGTGATTGCCTTCACCCCCCGAGCCCGTCACGTGGACACGAACGCCGCCGGACTCAGTGAACTTGATGGCATTGCTCACCAGGTTCGAGAGGATTTGCTTGAAGCGCATTGGGTCGATCAGTACGTCGCTGTCGACCGTGCTGTCGAACTCCAGCCGAAGATCAAGGCCCTTCTGGCGCGCCACGCCGTCGAATACCCGGACTACCGATTCCACCAGCTCACGCAGATTGGCGCGTACCGGTGTCAGGCTGAGGCGTCCGGATTCAATGCGCGCGATGTCGAGAATGTCACCGATCAGCTCCAGCAGGTTCTTCGCCGAGTCGTAGGCGACTTCGATGGACGAGCGGTCAAAGTTGCCCTGGCCGGCGCGCTTCAGGGTGAGCTCGAGCATGCCGATGATGGCGTTCATCGGGGTGCGGATCTCATGGCTCATGGTGGCGAGAAAGGTGCTCTTGGCTCGACTGGCCTGGTCGGCGTGTTCCTTGGCCGCCTGCAGTGCGTCGATCAGTCGGCGGCGTTCGCTGATGTCGATCCAGCCGCCAATGACGCCCTTTACCCTGCCATGGAAGTCCTTGTACGGCAGCAGCCAGTGGTAGAGCGTGAGGCGCTGGCCGCGAATGTGAACTTCCCGGTCGTGTTCCAGCGCCACGCCGTCTTCCATCACCCGCCGGTAGTCCTCGCGCAATTGCGCGGTTTCGGCGGGCTCGCCAAGCAGTTGCTCCGGCAGCGGCTGGTCGATCAGGGCCTGGCGTTCGAGGTCGAAGGTGCGCAGATAGTCGTCGTTGCACAGCAGGAGGTTTCCCTGCAGGTCACGCACGTAGATGGGGTGGGGCGTTCCGTTGATCAGCGACTCCATGAACTGCACCTGTTCGCGAAGGGCCTGTTCGGCCTGTATACGCAGCCTGACCTGGTGGCGGAGGTAGGCGTTCCAGACCAGGGAAACCAGCAGCAGGAGCCCGGCGACCAGTACTACATGGGTGATGATCTGCCGGTAGTCCCGCCAGGGCTGGTTGCTGACCTCGACATTGGAGCGCCAGCGCTGGTTGACCAGTACCGCCAGGTCATCCGGGGGAATGGCGGCCAGAGCCTTGTCGAGCACCGAGCGTAGCAGCGGATTATCGCGGTCCACCGCGAAGGCAATGCTTTGTTCGGCGACGTCGATCTGTTCGGAGATGCGCAGCTCTTCCGCGAACATTCGCTGGACATAGTATTCGGCGGCATTGCCAGACATGACCGCGGCCTCGGCGCCACCTCGTGCCACCAGTTCGAGGGACTCCAGCAGGGTATCGGTAGCAGTCAGCGTCAGTTGTGGATAAGTCTTCTGCAGGTAGTCGTTCAGGATGTAGTTGCGGGTGACCGCGACCCGCTTGCCGGACAGGGCGCTCAGGTTGGTCGCCGAATCGGGTTTGCGCGGGGTGACGGTGACGAAGTTGACGCTCATGTAGGGGCGGCTGAAGGCGATGCTGTCCGGCAGGCTCGGTCGCGGGCTGAGCGCGCCGATCATATCCGCCGCGCCGGACTCCAGACTCTCCAGCATGCCTGCCATGCTGGCGGTACGGATGATCTCGAAGCGCAGCCCGGAGCGGGTGGCCACCTGTTCCAGCACATCGGCCGTGATGCCGTGATAGCTGCCTTCGCCATCGAAGAAGGTGACCGGCGTGTAGTTGCCATAGGTGGCCACCCGCACCACGGGATGCTCCCGCACCCAGGCCCGTTCCTCGGCCGACAATTGCAGGGCGGGCTGGAACAGCGCCGGCGATGCGCCACCGCTCCAGCGCTTGATCAGTGCGGACTGCTCGCCGAAGGAAACGTGCGCCAACACGTCGTCGAGGATTCGACGCAGCCGATGCTCTTCCCGGCGCATTGCCAGGCCGAATCCGCCGGAGCGCAACTCGGCGAGTCCAGCGATGCGCAGGTGGTTGGCGAAGCTGTGGTTGATCAGGTAGTTGGCGACGATCATGTCGCCCAGGTAGATGTCGCTCCCATCCATGGCCACTGCCCGCAGCGCGGCCTGTGGGGTGGCGTGGACACTGATTATGGCCTGGGGGTAGCGTGAACTGATCCGGTCCAGCGGCAGATAGTCGCGGGATACCGCCACCCGCACCCCGGACAGGTCCTTGGGCAGGCTGCGGCGATCGTCGAGACGGCTGACCAGCGTCGGCATGTCTGGCGTGTAGGTCCGGCTGAGCACAAGGCGTGGGTCCTGGGCTTCGAAGTCGTTCGCTGTACTGAGCAGGTCGGCCTCGCCCCGTGCCACGGCCTCCAGGGCCAGGTCGCGGTCCGGGTAGCGCAGCACGCGTACGGGAACGCCGAGCACCTCCGCCAGCAGTCCGGCCACATCGGCGGTCAGGCCTTCGTAGTCCTGCCCGCTGGACGTGAGGTCGAAGGGGGGCAGGTCGTTGCCGATGGCCAGCCTGAGTTCGCCTCTTGCCTGCAGCCACAGACGGTCCTCCTGGGCGGCCTGGATGGCGCCGTCGAGGTTTATCGGGCGGCTCAGGATCGACAGCGACTGTGGGGTGGCGAAGGCGTTCAGTGGGCCGGCGAACAGGATGAGGGCGATTCCGGCCAGCAGGTGTGGGTTCATTGTTCTGTCCCGATCGTCGCAGGCGTGCCTGCCGTTCAAATCAGCGATCCGCTGATGCTGATGAGGCGGCAAAATATCCCAGCGTGCGCACTCCGACTATCGGCTTGGACTTTTGTTGTTGTGTTTGGGACTTTTCCAGTGATCTAAAGGATTTTTCCTACGTTTTCGTGAGAAATCCTGGTTGCAATCCTGGCGGGGAGCGCTGTGGGATAATTCCGCACCTTTGCGGCCGCGCCGCCTCCCGCGACGCCCCGCCCATCCCTAAATGTCGAGTAGCAGTGGCATGACCCCCAGAGATCAAGAAATCCTCCGCCGGACCGAGCTTTCGGAGAGCCGGGTAACCAAGGCGGTATTCCCGCCCAGCACCAACCACCACAACACCCTGTTCGGTGGCACCGCCCTGGCCTGGATGGACGAGGTGTCCTTCATCACCGCCACGCGCTTCTGCCGCCTGCCGCTGGTGACCGTCTCCAGCGACCGCATCGACTTCAAGCATCCGATCCCGGCAGGCTCCATCGTCGAACTGGTCGGCCGCGTGGTGAAGGTGGGTAACACCAGCCTCAAGGTGGAGGTCGAGGTGTTCGTCGAGGACATGTACAGCGCCACGCGCGAGAAAGCCATCAGCGGCCTGTTCAGCTTTGTCGCCATCGATGAGGAGAAGCGCCCGGTGCAGGTGCTGCCGGCGTTTCCCCAGGCGGCCGAAGCGGCGGCCTGAATCGCCGGTCAGGGGCGCATGCTGATCCTGAGCGAGGCCTGGGACAGGTCGAGATTGTTCAGCGTCAGGCTGCCGAAGCTCTGGTTCTGCGGTGCTCCGGCGACACGGATGTTCTCGAAACGCAATTCGCCGATGGAACTGGGCAGGTGCAGGCTCACCGAACCGTCCGCGTTGACCACCGAGGTCATCCTGCTGGTGTCATAGACCACGTCGCTCATCGAGGTCTCCGCATCCAGGCTGTCGAGCACCGGCATCACCAGCCTGGCCAACTGCTTCACAGCCCCCAGCCCATCGCCGCTTTCCGCCTGCAGGAACAGGCCTTGCAGCACGTCATCCAGCCCCTGGGCGCTGACGTTGCTCATTTCCGTATCGGTCAGCGGCCGCAGGCCCCGTGGGGTTTCCTGGCGGCTGATGGTGGTGGGCGGCTGCTGGCGCTGGATATCGGCGCTGGCCATCTGGAAGGGACTCAACAACGCCGCCACGAGGGTGGCCGCCAGACGCAGGTTGCTCTGTTTCTTCAGGGCCTTGGTCAATTGCTTCTGGGTCAGCAGGCCTTGCGCTATCAGTACTTCACCCAGCCGCATCTTGCTGGTGAGCTGCATCTTGATCGCGACATCCAACTGCTGGGCGGTGATCAGACCCTTGTTGATAAGGATCTGGCCCAGGCGGGAGTTCATTTGCTTGGCCATGGTCCGGTACCGGCTGAGGGTGGTGGCAAGATGAAATCATCCATGGCCGGCCCGGTCCTGTCACCCGACTAAGGATAGGCTGGCCATGTCGCCCGTCACTGTGTTTGCGCCAGTGCGCGATCAGCGGTAACACCCGGTTGCGCTTCGGTTTCGATCAGAGACACCAGGGTCCAGTCCTTTTCCGGCACGAAGTCCAGTGGTTGCCCCGCGAGGTGCACCCAGCCGCGCGGATCGCGCGCCAGCAGGAGGGTGGCGCGGGCGCCGTGCAGCGCCTGGTATTCGGCCCAGCCGAAGGCAGTGGTCAGGGTGGTGGTGCGCACGTCGGCGCCCTTGGCGAGGTAGCTGGCGAACTGCGGGAAGGTCAGGGACTGGTTGCCCAGCGGCCGGCCACGGACCGTATCGCCGGCTCGGTGCTTTTCGCTGCGCCGGCTTTCGGTACCGCTGGGCAGGGTGAAGCGACGCTGGGCGCTGAAGTCGTGGCGAAAGTGCATGCAGGCCAGGGCGTTGAGTTCGCTGGACGGGGAGAGCGCCAGCAAGTGGCCCAGGCCGACCAGGTCCAGGTGCGCCTCGGCATGCTGGGAGGCGGGGTTGCCGAAGTAGGTGGGCAGGTTGTCCATGCGCGCGGCGCGGATGTTCTCCCAACTGGAATCGGTCAGCAGCACGCGATTGCCGAGGTTCTGCAGGGCCTTGCCCACCTCCCGCGCCACGGCGTTGGCACCGACGATGAGAAAGCCCGAGGGGGCCGGTTCCGCCACCTTCAGCAACCGCGCCAGCGGCCGCGCGGTGGCGCTTTGCAGGACCACGGTGCCGATGATCACCAGGAAGGTCAGGGGCACGAGCAGTTGCGCCTGCGCGTGGCCGGCCTCCACCAGGCGCAGGGAAAAGATGGCCGATACCGCCGCCGCGACGATGCCGCGGGGGGCGATCCAGGCCAGCAGCGCCCGCTCCCGCCAGTTCAGCGAGGAGCCCCAGGTACTGACGGCAACGCAGAGTGGCCGTGCGACGAACTGGATCACCGCGAGCAACAGCAGGGTGGCCGGGCCCATGACCAGCAGGGCGGCGAAATCCAGGCGCGCGGCGAGGAGGATGAACAGCCCGGAAATCAGCAGCACGCTGAGGTTTTCCTTGAAGTGCAGGATCTGCCGCACGTCCACCCCGCGCATGTTGGCCAGCCACATCCCCATCAGGGTCACCGCCAGCAGGCCGGACTCGTGCACCAGCAGGTTGGCGGTGATGAACACCCCCAGGACCGCCGCCAGGGCGGCGAGGTTCTGCAGGTAGACCGGCAGCCAGTGGCGCCGCAGCACCACGCCGAACAGCCAGCCGCCCGCGGCGCCCAGCAGGGTGCCGCAGGCGATCACGCTGGCGAAGGTGATGAGGCTGGCGCTCCAGCCGCTGTCTTCCCGGCTGACGATGAAGCTGAATACCACCACGGCCAGCAGCGCGCCGATCGGGTCGATGACGATGCCTTCCCAGCGCAGGATATTGGCGATCGAGGTGGTCGGGCGCACCACCCGCAGCATGGGCACTATCACCGTGGGGCCGGTAACCAGGGTCAGGGTGCCGAACAGCAGCGCCAGCTCCCAGGAGAAACCCAGCAACCAGTGGGCGGCAAGCGCGATCACCGCCCAGGTGAGCAGCGCGCCGACCGTCACCATGCGTCGCACCACGGTGCCGATCTCTCGCCATTCGGAGAAATGCAGGGTCAGGCTGCCTTCGAAGAGGATCAGCGCCACCGACAGGGAGATCAGCGGGAACAGCAGCGGGCCGAACAGTGCCTGCGGGTCCAGCAGACCAGTGACCGGGCCGGCGAGAATGCCGGCCAGCAGCAGGAAGAGGATGGCCGGCAGGCGCAGGCGCCAGGCCAGCCACTGGCTGAACAGCGCCGCCGCGCCGATGCCGCCCAGGCCCAGCAGAATGTGGTGTTCGCTCATCGGGATTCCTTTTCGGATGAATCGGATACAGCGCTATGAAAGACTAGCGCCACCTACAGTCAAGGCTGCCTTTCATGCCCGCGCTAGACCACCCCCTCATTGACCGCTTTCTAGACGCCCTCTGGCTGGAGAAGGGCCTCTCCGAGCATACCCGCTCCGCCTACCGCAGCGACCTCGCGCACTTCAACGGCTGGCTCGACGAGCGCGGCCTCACCCTGGACAAGGCCGGACGCGACCTGATTCTCGACCACCTCGCCTGGCGCCTGGAGCGGGGCTACAAGGCGCGCTCCACCGCGCGGTTCCTCTCCGGCCTGCGCGGCTTCTACCGCTTCCTCCTGCGCGAGAACCTGATTTTCGAAGACCCGACCCTTCAGGTCGACCTGCCGCAACTGGGGCGCCCCCTGCCCAAGTCACTCTCCGAGGCCGACGTGGAAGCGCTGCTGGAGGCGCCGGACCTGGACGACCCCATCGGCCTGCGCGACCGCGCCATGCTCGAAGTGCTCTACGCCTGCGGCCTGCGCGTGACCGAACTGGTGAGCCTGAGCCTGGAGCAGGTCAACCTGCGGCAGGGCGTGCTCAAGGTGTTTGGCAAGGGCAGCAAGGAGCGCCTGGTGCCTCTGGGGGAAGAGGCGATCGCCTGGCTGGAGCGCTACCAGCGCGAAGCACGGCCCTTCCTCCTCGATGGCAAGCCCAGCGACGTGCTCTTCCCCAGCCTGCGCGGCGAACAGATGACCCGCCAGACCTTCTGGCACCGCATCAAACACCAGGCCCAGGTGGCCGGCATCGGCAAGTCGCTGTCGCCGCATACCCTGCGCCACGCCTTTGCCACTCACCTGCTCAATCACGGCGCCGACCTGCGGGTGGTGCAGATGCTGCTCGGCCATAGCGACCTCTCCACCACCCAGATCTATACCCACATCGCCCGGGCCCGCCTGCAGGAACTGCACGCCCGCCACCATCCACGTGGGTGAGCCCTGCGACAAAGCGGCGGCAAGGATGCCGAGACAGAAGCCGACCATCACGCCAGTCGCCCGTCATGCGAAAACCTACGCCCCGCCAGCCAGTCGCCTACGTGATCCGCCTGGCGCGCGGCGTCTGCGCACCAGGGCTTCTGTGGTAGGCTTGAGCGGTTCCCTCACGTCCGCCGCTCGACAGGAGTACCCATGCGCGTGACCCGTCTCATCGCCGGCCTGGCCCTTGGCCTTGCCAGCACCGTCAGCCTCGCCGACGACCCCGACCAGGCGATCCGCAAGACCCTCGCCACCCTGGAGCTCGGCCTGCCCATCGAGTCCATCGGTGAGAGCCCGATTTCCGGCATCTACCAGGTCCAGCTCAAGGGCGGCCGCATGCTCTACACCAGTGCCGACGGCCAGTACCTGATGCAGGGCTACCTCTATCACGTGCAGAACGGCAAGCCGGTCAACCTGACCGAACAGGCCGAGAGCCGTTCCATCGCCAAGGAAATCAATGCCATCCCCTCCAGCGAAATGGTGGTGTTCGCGCCCAAGGAACCGGCCAAGGCGCATATCACCGTGTTCACCGACACCGACTGCGGCTACTGCCAGAAGCTGCACAGCGAAGTGCCTGAGCTGAACCGTCGCGGCATCGAAGTACGCTACGTCGCCTTCCCGCGCCAGGGCATCGGCAGCCACGGCTACAACAGCCTGGTCAGCGTCTGGTGCAGCAAGGACCGCCAGGCCGCCATGAACAAGGCCAAGTCCCGCGAGGAGCTGCCGTCGGCCACCTGCGACAACCCGGTGGCCAAGCAGTTCGAACTGGGCCAACTGATCGGCGTCAACGGCACCCCGGCCATCGTGCTCGGCAACGGCCGGATGATCCCGGGCTATCAGCCGGCACCGCAGCTGGCCAAACTTGCCCTGGAGGCCAAGTAAAAGCGCTTTTCCAGCAGGTGTCCGCGTCGATTGACCAATATTCGGCCGCTTCGTAAAGTGCGGCTCTTTTCCTCGGCCGGGACACCCCCGGCCGTTTTCGCAGTGATGATGGGGAGTTCAGCGTGAAGCCGGTAAAAGTAGGCATCTGTGGCCTGGGGACCGTCGGTGGCGGCACCTTCAACGTACTCAAACGCAACGCCGAGGAGATTGCCCGCCGTGCCGGGCGTGGAATCGAAGTTGCCCAGATCGCCGCTCGTCGTCCCAACCCGAAATGTGAAACCGGTGCCACCCCCATCACCGCCGACATCTTCGAGCTGGTCGACAACCCGGAAATCGACATCATCATCGAACTGATCGGTGGCTACACCCAGGCCCGTGAGCTGGTGCTCAAGGCCATCGAAAACGGCAAGCACGTGGTCACCGCAAACAAGGCGCTGATCGCCGTGCACGGCAACGAAATCTTCGCCAAGGCCCGCGAGAAGGGCGTCATGGTCGCCTTCGAAGCCGCCGTGGCTGGTGGTATCCCGGTGATCAAGGCAATCCGCGAAGGCCTTTCCGCCAACCGCATCAACTGGCTGGCCGGCATCATCAACGGCACCGGCAACTTCATCCTCACCGAAATGCGCGAGAAAGGTCGCGCCTTCGAAGACGTATTGAAGGAAGCCCAGGCCCTGGGCTACGCCGAGGCTGACCCGACCTTCGACGTGGAAGGCATCGACGCCGCCCACAAGCTGACCATCCTCGCGTCCATCGCCTTCGGCATCCCGCTGCAGTTCGACAAGGCCTACACCGAGGGCATCTCGAAACTGACCAGCGCCGACGTCAACTACGCCGAGGCCCTGGGTTATCGCATCAAGCACCTGGGCGTGGCCCGCCGCACCGACAGCGGCTTCGAGCTGCGCGTGCACCCGACCCTGATTCCGGCCGACCGCCTGATCGCCAACGTCAACGGCGTGATGAACGCGGTGATGGTCAATGGCGACGCCGCCGGCAGCACCCTTTACTACGGCGCCGGCGCCGGCATGGAAGCCACCGCTTCCGCCGTGGTCGCCGACGTGGTGGACGTGGTCCGTGCCCTGACCACCGACCCGGAGAACCACGTGCCGCACCTGGCCTTCCAGCCGGACTCCCTGTCCGACCACCCGGTCCTGCCGATCGAAGCCTGCGAGAGCGCCTACTACCTGCGCATCCAGGCCAAGGACCATCCGGGCGTGCTGGCCCAGGTCGCGACCATCCTGTCGGAGCGCGGCATCAACATCGAATCCATCATGCAGAAGGAAGTCGAGGAGCAGGACGGCCTGGTGCCGATGATTCTGGTTACCCACCGGGTCGTCGAGGCGCGCGTCAACGACGCCATCGCCGCGCTGGAAGCTCTGGACGACGTGGTAGGCAGCGTAGTGCGCATCCGCGTCGAGCAACTGAACTAAGCCGCTGAGAGGCGCCGGCGCGGCCGCGGAGGGGCGATCCCCCGGAGCGGCGCGACGGCACCTCCGGCTCGAAACCAAGGTCTCAAGACATGCGCTATATCAGTACCCGCGGCCAGGCTCCGGCCCTCAACTTCGAAGACGTGCTGCTGGCTGGCCTGGCCAGCGACGGCGGCCTCTACGTCCCGGAAAACCTGCCGCGCTTCACCCAGGAGGAAATCGCTTCCTGGGCCGGCCTGCCGTACCACGAACTGGCCTTCCGAGTGATGCGCCCCTTCGTTGCCGGCAGCATCGATGACGCCGACTTCAAGAAAATCCTCGAGGAAACCTACGGCGCCTTCGCCCACAACGCCGTGGCGCCGCTGCGCCAGCTGAACGGCAACGAGTGGGTGCTGGAGCTGTTCCACGGTCCGACCCTGGCCTTCAAGGATTTCGCCCTGCAGCTGCTCGGCCGCCTGCTCGACCACATCCTGGTCAAGCGCGGCGAGCGCGTGGTGATCATGGGCGCCACCTCCGGCGACACCGGCTCGGCCGCCATCGAAGGCTGCCGCCGCTGCGAGAACGTGGACATCTTCATCCTGCACCCGCACAACCGCGTGTCCGAAGTGCAGCGCCGCCAGATGACCACCATCCTCGGCGACAACATCCACAACATCGCGGTGGAAGGGAACTTCGACGACTGCCAGGAGATGGTCAAGGCCAGCTTCGCCGACCAGGGCTTCCTCAAGGGCACCCGTCTGGTGGCGGTCAACTCGATCAACTGGGCGCGGATCATGGCCCAGATCGTCTACTACTTCCACGCGGCCATCCAGCTTGGCGGCCCGGCCCGTTCCGTGGCCTTCTCGGTGCCCACCGGCAACTTCGGCGACATCTTCGCCGGTTACCTGGCGCGCAACATGGGCCTGCCCATCAGCCAACTGATCGTCGCCACCAACCGCAACGACATCCTGCACCGCTTCATGAGCGGCAACCAGTACGTCAAGGACACCCTGCACCCGACCCTGTCGCCGTCCATGGACATCATGGTCTCGTCCAACTTCGAGCGCCTGCTGTTCGACCTGCACGGCCGCAACGGCGCCGCGATCGCCAGCCTGATGGACACCTTCAGGCAAGGTGGCGGTTTCAGCGTCGAGGAAGACCGCTGGACCGAAGCGCGCAAGCTGTTCGATTCCCTGGCGGTCGACGATGAAGCCACCTGCGAGACCATCGCCGAAGTCTTCAAGGACTGCGGCGAGCTGCTGGACCCGCACACCGCCATCGGCGTCCGCGCTGCCCGCGAGTGCCGCCGCAGCCTGGCCACCCCCATGGTGACCCTGGGCACGGCCCACCCGGTGAAATTCCCGGAAGCCGTGGAGAAGGCCGGTGTCGGCCAGGCCCCGGCGCTGCCTGCTCACCTGACGGACCTGTTCCAGCGCGAGGAGCGTTGCACCGTGCTGCCGAACGACCTGAAGCAGATCCAGGCCTTCGTCAGCCAGCATGGCAACCGCGGCAAGCCGCTGTAAGCCCGGTGCCAGAAACGAGAAGGCCGGCTCCCGCAAGGGGCCGGCCTTTTTTGTGCAAGGGCCGCGCGCGGATTGATTCTTCATGGTGGGAGCGAATTCATTCGCGAATGGGCTGCGAAGCAGCCCCCGGGTTTCGGCAGGCTTCCAGCCTGCTTTCGCGAATGAATTCGCTCGAAGGTCATTTCGGCGCTCGTGACCAGGCTCAGATCGCCCCATCCCCCTTCAGCGCCGCCACCTGCTCGGGGCTGTAGCCCAGACCCGCCAGCAATTCGGCGTTGTGTTCGCCCAGTTCCGGTCCTATCCATTCGCTGGAGCCCGGGGTGTCGGACAGCTTGGGGACGATGCCAGGCATGCGGAACGGCTTGCCGTCCGGCAGCTTCGCCGAGAGGAACATCTCCCGGGCGAGGAATTGCGGGTCGTTGAACATGTCTTCGGCCGAGAAGATGCGGCTGGCCGGCACCTCGGCGCGGTTGAGCGTCGCCAGTACCTCGTCCAGGGGCAGCGAGCCCACCCAGCGGTCGATGACACCATAGAGCTCGTCCCGGCGTGCGTCGCGGCCATCGTTGCTGGCCAGGGGCGGGTCGTTGGCCAGGTCCTCGCGGCCGATGGCCAGCATGAAGCGCTTGAAGATGGCGTCGCCATTGGCGCCGATCTGCACGTGGCGACCATCGGCCGCGGTATGGATGGACGAGGGGGTGATGCCGGGCATGATGTTGCCGGTGCGTTCGCGGATGAAGCCGAACACGTCGAACTCCGGGACCATGCTTTCCATCATGGCGAACACCGCTTCATAGAGCGCCACGTCCACCACCTGGCCCTGGCCGCCGTTCACCTCGCGGTGGCGCAGCGCCATGAGGGCGCCGATCACGCCCCAGAGGGCAGCAATGGAGTCGCCGATGGAAATGCCGGTGCGCACCGGCGGGCGGTCCTCGAAACCGGTGATGTAGCGCAGCCCGCCCATGGACTCGCCCACCGCGCCGAAGCCCGGCTGGTCCTTGTAGGGGCCGCTCTGGCCGAAGCCGGACAGGCGCACCATGACCAGCTTCGGGTTCAGCGCGTGGATCACCTCCCAGCCCAGGCCGAGCTTTTCCAGCACACCGGGGCGGAAGTTCTCGATCAGGATGTCTGCCTCGGCCAGCAGCTTCTTGAGGATCTCGCGACCCTCCGGGTGTTTCAGGTTCAGCGTCAGCGATTTCTTGTTGCGCGCCTGCACGAACCACCAGAGCGAGGTGCCCTCGTAGAGCTTGCGCCACTTGCGCAACGGGTCGCCGCCGTCGGGGGATTCGATCTTGATGACTTCGGCACCGAATTCCGCGCACAGGCGCGAAGCGAAGGGGCCGGCGATCAGGGTGCCGAGTTCGATCACCTTGAGGCCGGCGAGGGGTTTGGCAGGGACGTTCATCGGGATATCCATGGGCCAGACGATGGCGGCGACTCTACTCCCCGGGGCCTGCCGAGAACAGTCCGGAATGCCGCTGGCGCCCCCTCTCGGGGCGACTTAAAGTGCATGGCAGGAACCCGTATCGTACGCGCCGCTCACCATGCCAATACGCGCCGCCAGCCGCTGCCGTTCGTCGTCCCGCGCGCGATGGGAGGAGGGCCCATGCAATTGAACGTCCCCACCCTGGTGCTGGTGGACATCTACATCCTCGCCCTGGTGGGGATCCTCATGCTCCACGCCTGGCGCCGGGGGCGCCGCGAGCCGACGCTCGGCTACCTGTCCGCGGCTTTGCTCCTGGGCGTGTTCGGCACGGTGCTGGGCAGCCTGCGCGGGCTCGGCCTGGATTTCCTGCCCCTGGTGCTGGGCAACGTGGTGTTGCACATCAGTGCGGCCATGACCTGGACCACCATGCGCGTCTTCGCCGGTCGCGAGGCCCATTGGCCGGGCATCTGCGCCGGCGCGGTGATCTGGTCGCTGCTCTGCCTCAACCCGGCCTTTTACGAGTCCCTCGCCGTACGCATCGCCGTCAGTTCGCTGATCACCGTCAGCTACACCGGCCTCAGCGCCTTTGAGCTCTGGCGCAGCCGCCAGAACCTGGAAGTGGCCTACGCGCCAGCCCTGGCCCTGACCCTGTTCCACATGGGCTTCTACTGCGTGCGGATCATCGTCGACCGCGGCATGCCCTTCGAATCGACCATGACCGTCGGAGGGCAGGGCGTCACCTTCTTCTCCCTGATGGTGTTCGAAACGCTGCTCTACGCCATCGGTATTGCCTTCGTCACCCTGGCCATGGTCAAGGAGCGCGCCGAGCTGAAGTTCCGCGCCGCCGCCTACTGCGACCCGCTGACCGGCGTGGGCAACCGCCGTGCCTTCATGACCACCGGCGAATACCTGCTGGAAAGCTGCGAACACCGTGGCGAGCCGGTGGCCCTGCTGCTCTGTGACCTGGACCACTTCAAGCGCCTGAATGACAGCTACGGGCACGCCACCGGCGATGAGGCCCTGGTGGCCTTCAGCCGTATCGCGGTGGGCAGCATGCGCAAGCAGGACGTGTTCGGCCGCATCGGCGGCGAGGAGTTCGCCTGCCTGCTGGCCGATGCCGACGACGAGGCCGGCGCCCAGGTGGCCGAGCGCATCCGCCGGGAGTTCGCCGAACTGCCTTTCCAGGAGCCGGGGCAACTCAGCGTCAGCATCGGCATCGTCAGCTCGACGGAGGCCGGCTACGACCTGTTCCGCCTGCTGTCCCTGGCCGACGACGCCCTCTACGCCGCCAAGGACAAGGGCCGCAACCGCATCCAGCGTTACCCCGCCGAATAGCCGGAAGGCCCAGCCAAGGCCATGGAATCAGGGTAGACTTGCCGCCCTCCGCGACTAACCAAGAAGCCCGCCATGGCCCTCCAAGCGACCCCCTACAAAGTCGAACTCAACCTCACCGACCTGGACCGCAGCGTCTACGAGAACCTGCGCTTCACCGTAGCCAAGCACCCCTCGGAAACCGAGGAACGCCTGGCCGTGCGTCTGATCGCCTACGCGCTCTGGTACCACGAGCAACTGTCGTTCGGCCGTGGACTGTCGGATGTGGACGAGCCGGCCCTGTGGGAGAAGAGCCTGGATGACCGCGTGCTGCACTGGATCGAAGTCGGCCAGCCCGATGCCGAGCGCATCACCTGGTGCTCGCGCCGCACCGAACGCTTCAGCCTGGTGGCCTACGGCAACCTGCGGGTCTGGCAGACCAAGGTGCTGGACGGTGTGCGCAGCCTGAAGAACATCAACGTCGTTGCCGTCGGCCAGGAAGCCCTGGAAGAACTGGCCCGCGACCTGCCGCGCTCGGTCAGCTGGAGCGTGATGATCAGCGACGGCACCCTGTTCGTCACCGATGAACGCGGCCAGCACGAAGTTCCTCTGGAGTGGCTGGCCGGGGAACGCTGAGAACCTGCTTACGATCTGCTGCGCGTCGGCCCTGCTGCGTTAAAAATAGGCTCGGAATGCTCATTTACAGTCGTAAACCCCGCTTCCGCGCCTGTTTTTGCCTTGCATGGCTTTAGCCCGCGAAATCGTAAACAGGTTCTGCGCCACAACCGCCAAGCCCTGTCCCGGAGGGAGAGGGGAAGTCGAGTCAACGATTGGATCGTCCATGCGTATCGAACACCGCGTCCTGCCCGATGTACTGCCTGACCTGGGCGACCTGCCGCCGCTGCTGACCCGCCTTTACGCCGCCCGTGGCGTGCATTCGGCGACCGAGCTGGACAAGAGCCTGGCGCGGCTGATCCCCTACCAGCGACTCAAGGGCATCGACGCCGCCGTGGCCCTGCTGGTGGAAGCCCTGGAGAAGCGCCAGCGCATCCTCTATGTCGGCGACTTCGACGCCGACGGCGCCACCGCCAGCAGCGTCGGCGTGCTCGGCCTGCGCATGCTCGGTGCCTTCCAGGTCGACTATCTGGTGCCCAACCGCTTCGAATACGGCTATGGCCTGACCCCCGAGATCGTCGCCGTGGCCCTGCAGCGCCATCCCGACCTGCTGGTGACCGTGGACAACGGAATCTCCAGCGTCGAAGGCGTGGCCGCCGCCAAGGCAGCCGGCCTCCGGGTCCTGGTCACCGACCACCACCTGCCGGGCCCTGAGCTGCCGGCGGCGGACGCCATCGTCAACCCCAACCAGCCGGGTTGCGATTTCCCCAGCAAGTCCCTGGCCGGTGTCGGCGTGATCTTCTACGTGCTCCTCGCCTTGCGCGCGCGGCTGCGTGAGCTGGACTGGTTTGCCCGCGCCGGCATCAAGGAACCCAACCTCGGCGACCTGCTGGACCTGGTCGCCCTGGGCAGCGTGGCCGACGTGGTGCCCCTGGACGCCAACAACCGCATCCTGGTCCACCAGGGCCTGGCACGCATCCGCGCCGGCCGCGCGCGGCCCGGCCTCAAGGCGATCCTCGACGTGGCCGGGCGGCCGGCGGGGCGCATCACGTCCACCGACCTCGGCTTCATCCTCGGCCCGCGCCTGAACGCCGCCGGTCGCCTGGATGACATGAGCCTGGGCATCGAATGCCTGCTCTGCGAAGACGAATCCCTGGCCCGCGACATGGCGGTGCAACTCGACCAGCTCAACCAGGACCGCAAGGCCATCGAGCAGGGCATGCAGCGCGAGGCCCTGGCCCAGTTGAAGAACCTGCCCATCGAAGACATGCCCTTCGGCCTCTGCGTGTTCGAGGCGGATTGGCACCAGGGCGTGATCGGCATCCTCGCCTCGCGCCTGAAGGAGCGTTACCACCGCCCGACCATCGCCTTCGCCGATGCCGGCGACGGTCTGCTCAAGGGCTCGGCGCGCTCGGTGCCGGGCTTCCATATCCGTGACGCGCTGGACGCCGTGGCCGCCCGCCATCCGGGCCTGATCAGCAAGTTCGGCGGTCATGCCATGGCCGCCGGCCTGTCCCTGCCTGTGGAAAACTTCGGCGCCTTCGCCGCCGCCTTCGACGCCGAAACCCGCCGCCAGTTGAGCGAGGACGATCTCACCGGCCGCCTGCTCTCCGACGGTCAACTGAGCATCGAGGAGTTCCACCTGGAACTGGCCCGCGCCCTGCGCCTGGCCGGCCCCTGGGGCCAGCATTTCCCCGAGCCGCTGTTCCATGGCGTGTTCCAGATCGTCCAGCAGCGCCTTGTCGGTGAGCGTCACCTGAAGCTGGTGCTGAAAAGCGAGTGCGGCTCGCTGCAACTGGACGGCATCGCCTTCAACATCGACCGCGAGCAATGGCCCAACGCCAGCGTGCGTTGGGCGGAGCTGGCCTACAAGCTGGACGTCAATGAATACCGCGGCCAGGAAAGCGTGCAGCTGATGGTGGCGCACATCGCCCCACGCTGACGTTGTGTCCGTGAGGGCGAGTTCATTCGCCAAGGGCGGCGCAACCGCCCTGTAGGTCGGTGCCGAGCCCGCGAGGCCCGACGCATCGGGCACTTGACGCGCGCCTTGTCGGGCTTCGCTTCGCTCGGCACCAACCTTGCGGTGGGCGGAACTTCGCCAGCCGAGTTCACCAGTCACCCCAGCCGCGCAAGTCCTCCATCCGGGGCTACGCTGTCCCAGTCCCGCGCTGCCGAAAAAATCTTCGGCCTGCTGTCGATTCCGTCGATTCGCCTTCGACCAATAGGCACAGCCAGTCGGCAAGGGCCGCGGGCCAACCACAAGGAGAAAGACAATGCGCTTCATGGTGATCGTCAAAGCCACCCCGGAATCGGAAGCCGGCATCATGCCCAGCACTGAACTGCTTACGGCCATGGGCCAGTACAACGAGGCGCTGGTGAATGCCGGCGTCCTCCTCGCTGGCGAGGGCTTGCACCCGAGTTCCCGGGGTGCGCGTGTGGTATTCAAGGGCAAGGACCGCAGCGTCATCGACGGCCCCTTCGCCGAAACCAAGGAACTCATCGCCGGATTCTGGCTGTTCAAGGTGGACTCCCTCGAGGACTGCATCGAATGGGTCAAGCGTTGCCCCAACCCCATGCTTTCCGATTCCGAGATCGAAATCCGGCAGGTCTTCGAAGCCGAGGACTTCGGTGAGGAATTCACCCCCGAGCTGCGCGAGCAGGAGCAACGCGTCTTCGAAAAGGCCCGTCAGTCGTGACGGCCCCCCACCACGGACAGGAGACCCCCATGAAAATCGACCCCTACCTGACGTTCGACGGCCAGTGCGGCCCGGCCTTCCGGTTCTACGCCCAAGTGCTCAACGGCACCCTGGAAGCCTTCCTGACCTTCGCCGAAAGCCCGGCCAGCAATGAGGTGCCCGCCGGATTTGGCGACAAGATCATGCACGCCCGCCTGGCGGTGGGCGACCAGGTGATCATGGGCTCGGACTGCCCGCCCCAGGTGCCTTTCCAGGGCATTCACGGTATCAGCGTCTCGATCAACGTCGACCGGGTGGCGGAAGCCGAGCGGGTGTTCAAGGCTCTGGCCGAAGGCGGCCAGGTGCAGATGCCTCTGGCGCAGACCTTCTGGGCCGCGCGCTTCGGCATGCTGGTGGACCGCTTCGGCGTGCCCTGGATGATCAACTGTGAGAAGGATCAATAATTCTCAAAGATGACCGCGGCGCCGGGAAAAATCCGGCGCCGTTGATAAGCTTTCCAGGATCGATGTTCTGAAGGACCGATCCGATGCAATGGGTTCAGCGGTTGCGCAGCCGTGTCGGCAATTTCCAGTATCGCCGCGAGTGGCTGCGCCCCGACCTCACCGCCGGCCTGTCGGTCGCGGCGGTACAGATTCCCACCGCCATCGCCTATGCGCAGATCATCGGCTTTCCCGCCCAGGTCGGGCTTTACGCCTGCATCCTGCCGATGCTGATCTACGCCCTGGTGGGCGGCTCGCGCCAATTGATGGTTGGCCCCGACGCCGCCACCGCGGCCATGGTGGCCGCTGCCATCACGCCGCTGGCCGCCGGCGATCCCCAGCACCTGGTGCACCTGTCGATGATCGTGGCCGTCATGGTCGGTGGGTTGTCCATCCTCGCCGGGTTCATCCGTGCCGGCTTTATCGCCAGCTTCCTCTCGCGGCCGATCCTGGTGGGCTACCTCAACGGCATCGGACTCAGCCTGTTGGCCGGCCAATTGGGCAAGTTGCTGGGCTACCAGAGCGAAACCAGCGGCTTCATCGCTGGCCTGCTGGCGATGATCCGCAACCTGGCCGACACACACCTGCCGACCCTGGCCCTGGGCGCCGCGACCCTGCTGCTGATGGTCCTCCTGCCGCGCCGCTGGCCACGGCTGCCGGTGGCCCTGGTGGCCCTGGTGCTGGCCTCGGCCGCCTCCGCCGGGCTGGGGCTGGATCGCCATGGCGTGGCCCTGCTGGGCGCCGTTCCGGCGGGGTTGCCGGAGTTCGGCTGGCCCCGCGCGAGCTATCAGGAACTGCTCTCGCTGCTGCGCGATGCCACCGGTATCACCATCGTCAGCTTCTGCAGCGCCATGCTCACCGCGCGCAGCTTCGCCGCCCGCCGCGGCTACGCCATCGACGCCAACCACGAGTTCATCGCCCTGGGCCTGGCCAACGTCGGTGCCGGGGTATCCCAGGCCTTCGTCATCAGCGGTGCCGACTCGCGCACGGCGGTGAACGACCTGGTGGGCGGCAAGACGCAGATGGTCAGCGTGGTGGTGGCGCTGGTGATAGTCGCGGTGCTGGTGTTCCTCCACGGACCGCTGGCCTGGGTGCCCATCGCCGCCCTGGGTGCAGTGCTGCTGCTGGCCGGTTGGGGCCTGATCGACGTGCGCGCGCTGAAGGGGTTCTGGCGCCTCAGCCGCTTCGAATGTGGCCTCTGCCTGCTGACCACCATCGGCGTGCTGGGTGTCGGCGTGCTACCCGGCATCTTCGTCGCCGTGGCCCTGGCGCTGCTGCGCCTGCTGTACTTCGCCTACCGCCCCAGCGACGCCGTGCTGGGCTGGGTGGACGGCGTCGACGGCCAGGTCGAGCTGAGCCGTTATCCACAGGCCAGCACCTTGCCGGGGCTGCTGATCTACCGCTTCGACGCGCCCCTGCTGTTCTTCAATGCCGACTACTTCAAGCAGCGGCTGTTGCGCCTGGTGGAGCAGGCGGAGCGGCCGCGCGCGGTGCTGCTCAACGCCGAGACGATGATCAACCTCGACCTCACCGGCCTCGCGACCCTGCGCGAAGTGCAGCAGACCCTGGCCGCCCAGGGCGTGCATTTCGGCTTCGCCCGCCTGCTTGGCCCCACCTATGACCTGCTGCAGCGTTCCGGCGAGCTGGGCGAACTGAAGCCGCCGCTGGTGTTCAGTTCGGTACGCGCGGGGATCAACGCCTACCAGCGTTGGCGGGAGACACAGTCGGACGAGGCGCCATAGGCGGTCGGTTTTCCCGGCGACGGAGCCATCGATGGGTTTCGCTTCGCTCTAGCGGAACGCCGCCCGCACCCTCTACAAAGGCACGACCGCCAGCCGCGGTGGGCCACGCGTTACCGGTCCACCAGGGGCGCTTCCCTAAGCCTCTTCCTACGGATTTCGGTTGTTCCGACAGCAATCGTTCCTGCCGGCTCTTAACCCTGAGCGCCTGCAAGCGCGCTGGATAGAGTGCCGGCTGTCACGCTTATCCATGACCGGGTACCGGAAACATCCTTGCAGCACTGCAACGGGCCACGCCGCCCCGATCATTGAAATCGCGCCCCCCACGCGCGCCGCAGCGGCTAATCTGCCTGGCGACCCGTTCAACAAGGACAACGAGGAGTGACCATGGACCCCTTCATGCAAGCCGCAATCGACGAAGCCCGCCAGGGCCTGGCCGAGGGCGGGATTCCCATCGGTTCGGTGATCGTCCACAAGGGTCGCATCATCGGCCGTGGGCACAACCGCCGCATCCAGGAAGGCAGCGCCATCAAGCACGGCGAGATGGATGCCTTCGAGAACGCCGGCCGCCAGCCCGCCAGCGTCTACCGGGAGGCCGTGCTCTACACCACGCTGTCGCCCTGTTCCATGTGCAGTGGCGCGATCCTGCTCTACGGCATTCCCAAGGTGGTCATTGGCGAGAACCGCACCTTCCTCGGCGAGGAAGAACTGCTTCGCTCCCGTGGCGTGCAACTGGAGGTGCTGCAGGACGCCGCGTGCGTGAAGCTGATGGAGGACTTCATCCAGGCCCGGCCGGCGCTGTGGAACGAGGACATCGGCGAAACCGCCGACTGATGCCCCCTCACCGCCGCTCCACCGCCCTTGCGAGCGCGCGCCTCGCAAGGGTCCCTGCCAGATGTGGCGCAGCGTCTATGCTGGTTCCTGCGGTGTCGCTCGTGCGCAGCCGCCGCGATATGCCCGTTCCGATAGGGACGTCGTAGCCGGAATGCCGGCAAAAATGACAATCATTGAAGCGAAATGACTTGGATCAGTCCCCGTCCGGTTTGAGGATCTTGCGCCCCGTCCGACTGGTCTCGCCTGAGTGCCACAGCAGAAGGAGAACTCGATGCTGCCAAGTTCCGTTTCGGAAAGAATCCTGTCCCGCGGCCTGATGGATGTGCTCATTCGAGCCGGCCTGGTCGCGATTCTCGCTATCTCCTGCTACCAGGTCTTCCATCCGTTTCTCAACCTGATGCTCTGGGCGCTGATCCTGGGCGTCACCTTCTATCCGCTGCACTGCAGGCTCAGGGAGCGGCTGGGCCTGCGCGACGGCCATGTGGCCACGCTGATAGTGGTCGTATCCCTGGCGCTGCTGATGGTGCCGATCTACTTGCTGGCGTCGTCCATGGCCGAGTCGGTGCAGGCGGCCATCGAGCTGGTCAAGGAAGGCGACCTGCGCGTCCCGGCGCCCAACGAGTCGGTGGCCAGCTGGCCGCTGATCGGTCAGTCCCTGTACAGCTTCTGGCAGCAGGCCTCGAGCGACCTGACCAGCCTGATCAAGGAGCTGCTGCCGCACCTGCGTGGCTTTGGCCTGGGCATGCTCGGCAAGCTCGCCGGGGTGGGCGCGGGCTTCCTGCTGTTCATCGGTGCGCTGATCGTAGGGGGGATCTTCATGGCCTACGGCGAGAACGGCCATCGCAGCGCCATCCAGATCGCCGCGCGCATTTCCGGGCCGGACCGGGGGCCGCAGATCGCCCAGCTGTGCACGGCGACCATCCGCGCCGTGGCCCAGGGGGTGGTCGGCATCGCCTTCATCCAGATGCTGCTGGTCGGGCTCGGCTTCGTGCTGATGGGCATTCCCGGTGCCGGGCTGCTGGCGTTGCTGGTGCTGCTGCTGGGGATCATGCAGTTGCCGGTGCTGCTGATCACCATTCCAGTGATCATCTTCGTCTTCGCCACCGAAGGCGCGACCGCCGGCACCATCATTTTCGCCATCTACAGCTTCGTCGCCGGGATGTCCGACAACATCCTCAAGCCCCTGCTGCTGGGGCGGGGCGTCAACGTGCCGATGCCGGTGGTGCTGATCGGCGCCCTCGGCGGCATGGTCACCGGTGGCATCATCGGGTTGTTCATCGGGCCGGTGGTCCTGGCGGTGGGCTACATGCTGTTCTGGCACTGGGTGGCCGACCAGCCGCAGACGCTGGAAGACGCCGAGGAAGAAGGGCGGGCGACCTGACCAGGCGCGGGCGCCATGGCCCGTTCCAGCGCTCTGTGCCTGGCACTGCTGGGCACGCTGGGCCTTACCGGCTGCGTGCGCCTGGGCCCGGATTTCCAGTCGCCCCGCGAGCCCTGGGTCGAGCACTGGAACAGCCCGGCGCTGGTGCAGATGAGCCGCGACCAGCCGCAACCCGACTTCCTGCAGTGGTGGAATGTGTTCGAGGACCCGGCCCTCGATGCCCTGATCGCCGAGGCGGACGCCTACAACCCCGGCCTGGAGATCGCCGGCCTGCGGGTGATGGAAGCCCGCGCGCAATTGGGCATCGCCCTGAGCGGCCGCTACCCGCAGTTCCAGCAGGCCAGTGCCGAGAGCCTGTACCTGGACCGCCGCCAGTCCGGTGGCCGTAACCCCCAGGACGCCCACTTCTGGCAGTCCAGCGTGGGTTTCGACATTGCCTGGGAGCTGGACTTCTGGGGGCGCTTCAGCCGAGCCATCGAGTCGGCCGACGCTGCCTACTTCGCGGCCCAGGCCAACTACGAGGACGTGCTGGTGCTGCTGCGCGCCCAGGTGGCGGACACCTACTTCATCCTGCGTACCTTCGAGGCGCGGTTGCGCATCGCCCGGGAGAACGCCGCGCGGCAGAAGCGCAGCTTCGAGATCACCGAACGCCTGTTTCGCAGCGGCGACAGCGCCGAACTGGATTTCCAGCAGGCCAGAACCCAGTACCTGGGCACCCTGGCCGGCATCCCGGACCTGGAAGGGCAGGTGCTGCGCACCCGCAACGCCCTTGCCGTGCTGGTGGGCCGCCCGCCCGGCCCCCTGCCCGAATTGCGCGAGCGGGAAGGGCTCATCCCGCTTCCCGACCATGCGGTGCTGCAGGACGTCCCGGCCAACCTGCTGCTGCGCCGCCCGGATGTGCGTTCCGCCGAACTGGCGGTGGCCGCCCAGTCGGCGCTGATCGGCGTATCCGAGGCCGATCTGTATCCCTCGGTGACCCTGTTGGGCAGCCTTGCCTGGAGCGTGTCGACCCTTGATGGCGCGTCCAATACCCGCGACCTGGTGGCCGGCCCCAGCCTGGCCTGGAACCTGTTCGACCATGGTCGGATCAAGAACGACGTGCGGGTGCAGGACGCCCGCCTGCAGCAACTGATCGAGGCCTACCGCGACCGCGTGCGCCAGGCCGCGCGCGAGGCGGACGACGCCGCCACCGGGCTGGCCAAGGCGCTGGAAAGCGAACGCATCCGCCGCGAGAGCGCCGAGGCCGCGCTGCGTTCGCTGGACCTGGCCAACGCCCAGTACCGCGAAGGTTTCGCCGACTTCCAACGGGTGCTGGATGCCCAGCGCGAGTTGTTCCAGCAGCAGGAAAGCTACCTGCTCAGCCGCAGCGATGCGGTGAGCAACCTGATCGGCTTGTACAAGGCGCTCGGTGGGGGCTGGTATCGCGATGGGCCGATGATCGACGACAGCACCCGCGAGCAGATGCAGCGACGCACCGACTGGGCTGACCTGCTGGACGAGCCGCCGGCAACGCCGGACGCGGACCGCGAACAAGGTGGACGAGAATGAGCGAACAACCGCAGGCGCCGGCCGACGAACCGGCCAAGCCCGACGCCGCCGCGAAGGGCACCCGATGGGTGGCGCTGGTCATCCTCCTGAGCCTGGTCTGGTACCTCCTGGCCGACCGCTTCACCCCCTACACCCAGCAGGCGCGGGTGCAGGCCTTCGTGGTGCCGGTGGCCGCCGAGGTGGCGGGCCGGGTGGTCCGCGTGCAGGTGCGTAACAACCAGGATGTCGAGGCGGGCCAGTTGCTGTTCGAGGTGGACCCGAGCCAGTACCGGATCGCCGCCGAGCGGGCCCGCGCCGACCTGGAAACCATGCGGCGCCAGATCGGTGCCAGCACCGCCGGCATCGATTCGGCGCAGGCATCATTGCGCGCCGCCCAGGCCGGCGAATTGAAGGCCAGGCAGGACCGCGAGCGCCTCGAACGGCTGTACCGGGAAGACCCGGGCACCATCTCCGTCCGCCGCCTCGAAGGCGCGCGCGCGACCCTTGAGCAGGCCTCCAGCCAAGTGGCCGCGGCACGCGCCGAGGTCGAGCGGGCACGGGAGCAGCAGGGCGGCCGCGAGGAGGAAAACGCCCAGTTGCGCAGCGCCGCCACCGCATTGGAAAAGGCCGAGCTGGACCTGGCCAACACCCAGGTGCGGACGCGCTCGGCCGGGCTGATCACCGACCTGCGCACCGATGTCGGCCAGTTCGTCAGCGCCGGCGCCCCGGTGATGACCCTGATCGCCATTCACGATCTCTGGCTGAGCGCCGAGATGACCGAGAACAACCTGGGCCATGTCGAGGCCGGCACGCCGGTGGCGATCGTGCTCGATGCGCTGCCGGGCCGGGTGTTCGAAGGCCGCGTGCGCAGCGTTGGCTATGGCGTTGCCGCGAACCCGCCGCCGCCGCCCGGCAGCTTGCCGACGGTGGAGAACAGCCGCGACTGGCTGCGCCCGGCCCAACGCTTCCCGGTGATCGTCGAATTCGCCCCCGGCGAGCTGGAGGATTTCAAGGGCCTGCGCGTCGGCGGCCAGGCGGAGGTCATGGCCTTTCCCACCGAGGGCAATCCGCTCAACCCCTTGGGCTGGCTGTTCATCCGCCTGATGAGCTGGTTGTCCTATGCCTACTGAAACGGACCCGCGTGGCCGACGGGCACTGCGCCTGGCCAGCGGCGTCGCTCTGAGCGTGGCGATCGGTTTCGGTCTGGCCCTGCCGATTCCTTTTCTGTCGCCGATCTTCGTCGTGCTCCTGCTGGCCACCAGCAACCGACCGCTGCCGCTGAAGGCCGCCCCGGCGCTGGCGCTGGTGGTCATGCTCACCACCGGCATCGGCCTGTTGATGATCCCGCTGTTGCGCCACGCGCCGCCCAGCGGCGTCCTGCTGGTGGGGGTGTGCCTGTTCCTCTGCTTCCGCTACGGCCTGCGGGGCGGAAATCCGCTGGTGGCGCAGTTCCTGGTGGTCGGCCTGACGATGATCTCGGCGACCGGCACCTTCGATTTCGGCCTGGCGGTCATGGTCATCGAGGCACTGGGCAAGGGCATCGTGCTCGCCGTCCTGGTGGTGCTGGTCAGCCATGCGCTGTTCCCGGAACCGGCCACTGCCAAGGGCGCGGCCGGCCGCCCTGCGCTGGACGCCAGCGCGTCGGCCTGGATTGCCCTGCGCGCCGCACTGGTGGTTCTGCCGGCGTTCCTGCTGGCGCTGGTCGACCCGTCCAGCTACATGCCGCTGATCATGAAGGCGGTCAGCCTCGGCCAGCAGGTCTGCGGCGCTTCGGCGCGCACCGCCGGCCGCGAGCTGCTGGGTTCGACCTTGCTCGGCGGCCTGTTGGCGATGCTGTTCTGGAGCGCCCTCAGCCTGTTCCCGCACCTGTGGATGTTCTTCCTCTGGATGTTGCTGTTCGGCCTGCTGCTGGCGCGCCGTCTCTATGCCCTGGCGGCAACGCGGATGACGCCGGCCTTCTGGGTGAACACCCTGGTGACGCTGATCATCCTGCTTGGCCAGTCGGTGCAGGACAGCGAGGCTGGCAAGGATGTCTACACCGCCTTCGCGGTGCGCATGGCGCTGTTCATCGCGGTCACCCTGTACGCCTGCGCGGCGGTCTTCCTGATCGACCGCCGGCGCTTCAACCGAAAACGTCGCCAAGCCCTTTGAGAGGTCGGGTCCATGCTGCTCAATCTGCTGGTCGGAATTCCGCTGATGGTGCTCTGCCTGGTTATCCAGGCGCTGTTCGTGGCCTTTGGCCTGAAGCCGTACATCCGTTACGTGAGGGCCGGACGGGTGCCCGCATCGCCCTCGCGCATTACCTGGCTGCTGTCGCTGGTGATGCTGGCGATGCTGTTGGGCAATTTCGTCCAGATGGCGATCTGGGGCCTGCTGTTCGTGGCGCTGGGCGAGTTCGACGCCTTTGCCACGGCGCTTTACCACTCGGGGGTGAACTTCGCGACGCTGGGCTATGGCGACATCGTCATGACCGAGCAATGGCGGCTGCTGGGCCCCCTGGAAGCGGCCAACGGCATCCTGATGTTCGGGGTGTCCACAGCGGTGATGACCGCGGCCGTTTCGGACATCGTCAGGCATCAGGTCGGCAGGGGCCCGACGAACCCGCGCGACTAGACTGAAAGTGTTCGTCCCCATGCGACGTCCGGGAGGTGCGGCATGGTGATTCGCGACGGTTTCATCGGCAGCATCGGCCACACGCCGATGCTGCGTCTTCGCCGGCTCAGCGACGAGACCGGCTGCGAGATCCTGGCCAAGGCGGAATTCCTCAACCCTGGCGGTTCGGTGAAGGACCGCGCCGCCCGCTTCATCCTCGAAGACGCCGAGCGCCGGGGCCACCTGCGGCCTGGTGGCACGGTGGTGGAGGGCACCGCCGGCAACACCGGCATCGGCCTGGCGCACCTCTGCGCGGCGCGGGGCTACCAGTGCATCATCGTGATTCCCGACAACCAGTCCCAGGAAAAGCTCGACCTGCTGCGCACCCTCGGCGCCGAGGTGCGGCCGGTGCCGCCCAAGCCCTACAAGGACCCGGACAACTACCAGAAGATCGCCGGCCGCCTGGCGGACTCGCTGCCCGGCGCGATCTGGGCGAACCAGTTCGACAACACCGCCAACCGCCAGGCCCACTTCGAGACCACCGGCCCGGAAATCTGGGCCGACACCGGCGGCCGGCTGGACGCCTTCGTCTGCGCCACCGGCACCGGCGGTACCCTGGCTGGCGTCGCGCGCTACCTCAAAGTGTGCGATGGGCGCATCCGCACCGTGCTCGCCGACCCCATGGGCAGCGCGCTGTACAACTGGGTGAAGCGCGGCGAACTGGTCGCCGAGGGCAGCTCCATCACCGAAGGCATCGGCACCACGCGGGTCACCGCCAACCTCGAAGGCACGCCGCTGGACGACGCCGTGCAGGTGGACGACCCGGCCTGCGTGGCCATGGTCTATCGCCTGCTGCGGGAGGAGGGCCTGTTCGTCGGCGGCTCGTCGGGGATCAACGTGGCGGCGGCGGTGCAGGTGGCCCTGCAGATGGGGCCGGGCCACCGGGTAGTGACGCTGCTCTGTGACCGCGGCGGGCTGTATGCGGGGCGGTTGTTCAACGCCGCGTGGCTGGCGGAGAAGGGGCTGGCCACGGCGGCCGGGCTAGCGGATTCGGAGCGACGCTGAGGCGCCGCCCGTACCGTTCCCCCTCACCCTCAGGGAGAGGGCGAGAGGGTTGCGTCGTCCAACCGCTCCTCCTCCCGCAATGCCTGGCTCATGGCCTCGCAGCTGGCATTCCATTCCACCAGCCACTCGGGCAGTGGCGGCGACACCGGGTCCACGCCCAGGGCCTCGGCGAATACGCTGGGCGCCAGCGGGCCGTCGGGGGCCTTGAACAGACCGCGGATCACCACCACACCGAGCACCCGGCCGTGGCGTACGAAGCGGTGTTCGAGGAAGGTCCATTTTTCGTCCCAGCCGAGCAGGCGGCTGCGCACTTCGAAGCGCTGGAAGGGCTTGAGGTCGCGGCGGAACTTGGCGCAGGCGTCGCCCACTATGGGCAGCGCGCGGCGTTGCCAGGCCACGCGGGCGGCGCCGCAGCGCAGGGTGAAGTCCATGCGCGCGACGTCGGCCAGGGTCAGGTAGCGGCCGTTGTTCACATGGCCGTTGAAGTCCAGGTCGTTGGGCAGCACGGTCATCTTCAGCACGCTGCTGCCGAGCGGCGCCACGCGCGGGCGGCGGAAGTGAGTCAGCAGCATCCAGATCAGGCGGAACCAGAGATTCATTGCGGTGCTCCGAGGGTGGGCAGTATGTGGGTCATGAAGTGTTCGGTGGCGTCGTCGGCCGGGAAGTAGGACTCCAGGCGCAGCTGCTCCAGGCCTGCATCCAGCGGTGCGCCAAGGGTGGTGAGGGTGGTGAAGAAGCGCAGCTCCAGTTCGCCCTTGCGGAAGTGGGTCATCAGCACCGGCGAATCCAGCTGGCTGGCACCCAGGGTCGGCAGCACCTCGGGCACGCCGGGGAAGCGGGCCAGTTCGGCGAACAGTTGGTCGGTCTGTTCATCGCCGCCGATGCGCAGGGCGTCCAGCTTGAGGCGCTGGATGAGGAAGGCGGCGATGGACTGCCAGTTCTGCACAAAGGGACGCACCCCCTGGGGGTGCATCAGCAGCTTGATCAGGTTGGGGTGGCCGGCGGCATCGAGGGTTTCCGGCGGGGGTGCGGCGTCCATCAGGAAGCCGGAGAAGCGCGTGCCGGCCTGGTTGGTCCGCAACTGATTCCAGCGGCTGTCGATCAGTGCGGCGGGGTAGGGCTCCTGTTTGGCCAGTAGCAGCTCGATGGCCTGGCGGACGAAGCGTGAGTCCGGGTGGTCCAGCGCCGCCTCGCGGAACAGCGGGGCGAAGCCGGCGGCGTTCAACAGGGCGTTGCGCTCGTGCAGCGGCACGTCGAGGCCGGCGGCCAGTTGCAGGACCATCTGCCGGCTTGGCTGCGAGCGGCCGCTTTCGAGGAAGCTGATATGCCGCTGGGACGCGCCGCAGCTTTCGGCGAAGGCCAACTGACTGAGGCCACGGCGCTGGCGCCAGGACTTCAGCAGGAAGCCGAAGGTGTCGGTGGTGCTGTGCATGGGGATGATCCTGGGAAGACTGGCGCTTTGTAGCGGACGGCAGGGGGCGCGGCAATTACATGGGAGGTAATAGGTGCCTGGTATCACCCGGCGCACCGAGCAGCAGCGCGCGCTCCCGAGCACAGAGTGCCAGCAGGAAATCCCAGACCACCCGCAGGCGCACCGAACGGTGCAGCTCGCGGCGGGCGCTCATCCAGTACTCGCGCTCGATGTACTCCGCCGGCAGCACCGGCACCAGCAGCGGATCGCGGCTGCCCATGAAGTGCGGCAGGATGGCGAGGCCAATGCCGGCCTGGGCCGCCTGCTGCTGGGCGACCACGCTGGTGCTGCGGAACACCACCTGGGGGTGGCGGCAGAAGCTCTGGTGGAACATCAGCTCCTGGCTGAACAGCAGGTCGTCGACGTAGCCGATCCACTGGTGCTTGCCGAGGTCGTCGCGGTCGCGCAGCGGCGGTGCCTGTTCCAGGTAGGCCGGACTGGCGAACAGGCTGAGGCGGTAGCGGGTCAGGGAACGGGTGATCACAAGGTCGGCGCCGGGGCGGTCGAGGGAGATGGCGATGTCCGCTTCGCGGTTGGTGATGCTGACGAAGCGCGGCACCGACACCAGCTCCACTTCCAGCCCCGGATACTGGCGCATCAGCTCGGCCAGGCGCGGGGCGAGAAAGACGCTGCCCAGGCCTTCGGTGACGCCAATGCGGATCTGTCCCAGCGGCGAGATGGCCTGGCTCATGTCTTCCTGGGCCAGCAGGGCGGCGTTCTCCATGGCCTCGGCGTGCCGCAGCAGGCGTTGCCCCGCCGGGGTCAGCTGGTAGCCGCCGGTGTGCTGGGCGAACAGTTGGGTGCCAAGGTCGCGCTCGATGTTCTCGATGTGCCGGGCCACGGTGGCATGGGTGGTTCCCAGGCGCCTGGCGGCGGTCAGCAGGCGTCCGCTGCGGTGCAATTCGAGAAAGAAACGCAGGTCATTCCAGTCGAACATCGGTGGCGCCTCGTGGTCCTTGCGAGGGGAGGGCGTTGTTAGAAAACGAACAATAGCTGCCCCGAAACGTTTGTTTTTTTATCGCGAATGAGCGACTAGCCTCAAGCCTTCCAAGACCTGCCGGTCACGCAGCCGCAGGCTCAAGGCCCATCACAATAACGACAAGACGAGGCTCGCCATGCCCCAGGCCATGGATACCTGCGATTACCTCATCGTCGGCGCCGGTCCCGCCGGCTGCCTGCTGGCCAACCGCTTGTCCGCCGATCCGGCCAACCGCGTCCTGCTCCTGGAGGCCGGCGGCACGGACAACTATCCCTGGATCCACATCCCCGTCGGCTACCTCTACTGCATCGGCAATCCGCGTACCGACTGGTGCTTCGACACCGACGCGGTGCCCGGTCTCGGCGGCCGCGCCCTGAAGTACCCGCGTGGCAAGGTGCTCGGCGGCTGCTCCTCCATCAACGGCATGATTTACATGCGTGGCCAGGCCCGCGACTACGACCGGTGGCAGGCCGAAGGCAACCCGGGTTGGGGCTGGAGCGACCTGCTGCCGCTGTTCCGTGGCATGGAGGACCACTTCGCCGGCGCCAGTGCGCTGCATGGCGCCGGCGGCGAGTGGCGGGTGGAGCGCCAGCGCCTGTCGTGGACCTTGCTGGATGCCTTTCGCGAGGCGGCCGCGCAGACCGGCATTGCCCGTGTCGACGACTTCAATGGCGGGGACAACGAAGGTTGCGGCTACTTCCAGGTGAACCAGCGCGGCGGGGTGCGCTGGAACGCTTCGAAAGGCTTCCTGCACGACATCCGCTGGCGCCCCAACCTGACCGTGCTGACCGGTGCCGAGGCGCAGCGGGTGCTGCTCGAAGAGGGACGGGCCAAGGCCCTGCTGGTGCGCTGGCGGGGGACTGAGCGGCGTGTCGAGGCGCGCCGCGAAATCATCCTCTGCGCCGGCGCTATCGGCTCGCCCAGCCTGCTGCAGCGCTCCGGCATCGGTCCGCGCGCGCTGCTGGAACGCCTGGGCATCGGCGTCGTCCACGCGCTGCCCGGCGTCGGCGGCAACCTCCAGGACCACCTGCAACTGCGCCTGGTCTACAAGGTCAGCGGCGTGCCGACCCTCAACCAGATCGCCGGCAGCCCGTGGGGCAAGCTGGGCATGGGACTGCGCTACCTGTTCGACCGCAGCGGGCCGCTGTCCATGGCGCCGAGCCAGTTGGGCGCCTTCGCCCGCTCCGACCCGCAGCAGCCTTCGGCCAACCTCGAATACCACGTGCAGCCGCTGTCGCTGGACCGTTTTGGCGAGCCCCTGCACGACTTCCCGGCCTTCACCGCTTCGGTCTGCGACCTGCGTCCGCACAGCCGGGGCACGGTGCAGATCCGCTCCACCGACCCGTCCCAAGCGCCGTCGATCCAGCCCAATTACCTGAGCGACCCGCGCGACCTCGCGGTGGCGGCCGACGCCATCCGCCTGACCCGCCGCATCGTCGCCGCGCCGGCCCTGGCGCCCTACCGACCGGAGGAATACCGGCCCGGCCCGGATTACCGCAGCGAGGAGGACCTGCACCGCGCCGCCGCCGAGATCGGCACCACCATCTTCCACCCGGCGGGCACCTGCCGCATGGGCCAGGGCCGCGACGCGGTGGTGGACGCGCAACTGCGCGTGCACGGCATCCCCGGCCTGCGCGTCGCCGACGCCTCGATCATGCCCAGCCTGACTTCCGGCAATACCTGCTCGCCGGTGCTGGTGATCGCCGAGAAGGCGGCGCGGATGATCCTCGCCGAGCGCCAGCGCGAATCCCTGGCGGACACCGCCGTGGCGGGCCGGGAGGTGGACCCCATCGAGGCCTGATCGGCCCCTGATACCCAGCATCGCGCGGCGCCTGCGCCGCGGTGGTCGAGGCTGACAACGGAAGTACCGGATAACAACAAAAGCCCTCACGAGGGGCAGGAGAGCCGCAATGACCGAGTACGTAACGACCGCTTCCCAGGACCTCCCTGCGACCAGCGCACGGGAGGAGCGCAAGGTGATCTTCGCTTCGTCCCTCGGCACTGTGTTCGAGTGGTACGACTTCTTCCTCTATGGCGCCCTCGCCGCCGTGATCAGCAAGCAGTTCTTCGCCGGGGTCAACGACACCACGGCCTTCATCTTCGCCCTGATGGCCTTCGCCGCCGGCTTCCTGGTGCGCCCCTTCGGCGCCCTGCTGTTCGGCCGTCTGGGCGACATGATCGGGCGCAAGTACACCTTCCTCGCCACCATCCTGCTGATGGGCCTGTCCACCTTCGCCGTGGGCCTATTGCCCACCTACGCCTCCATCGGCGTGGCGGCGCCGATCATCCTGGTGAGCCTGCGCATGCTCCAGGGCCTGGCCCTGGGCGGTGAGTACGGCGGCGCGGCGATCTACGTCGCCGAACATGCGCCGGCGAACAAGCGCGGCAGCTACACCAGCTGGATCCAGTCCACCGCCACCCTCGGTCTGCTGCTCTCGCTGGTGGTGATCCTGGCCTGTCGGGAACTGACCGGCGACCAGTTCGAGACCTGGGGCTGGCGCCTGCCCTTCCTGCTGTCCATCGTGCTGCTGGGCATTTCCACCTGGATTCGCCTGTCTATGCACGAGTCGCCGGCCTTCCTGAAGATGAAGGCCGAGGGCAAGTGCAGCAAGGCGCCGTTGCGCGAGTCCTTCACCCAGTGGAGCAACCTGAAGGTGGTGCTGACCGCCCTGTTCAGCATCAACGCCGGGCAGGCCGTGACCTTCTACACCGCGCAGTTCTACGTGCTGTTCTTTCTCACCCAGGTACTCAAGGTGGACGGCGGCACGGCCAATAGCCTGCTGATCGTCGCCCTGGTGCTGGGGGCGCCCTTCTTCATCGTCGCCGGCCGGCTGTCCGACCGTATCGGCCGCAAGCCGGTGCTGCTGGCGGGCCTGTTGCTGGCGACCCTGTGCTACTTCCCGTTGTTCAAGGCGCTGACCTACTACGCCAACCCGGCCATTGACCAGGCCAGCCGACAGGCACCCATCAGCGTGATCGCCGATCCAGTCACCTGCACCTTCCAGTTCGATCCGGTGGGCAAGGCGAAATTCGACAGCCCCTGCGACAGGGCCAAGACCCTCCTGGTGAAAGGTGGTTTGCCCTATGCCAGTGTGGATGCGCCGGCCGGCAGCGAGCTGGTCGTGAAGGTCGGCGACACCGAAATCCGCGGCTTCGACGCCGAGGCCCTGGGCACGGCGGTGAAGGCGGCGGGATATCCCCAGCAGGCCGACAGCGGGCAGATCGACAAACCGATGGTGATCGCCATCCTCTTCGTCCTGATCCTGATTTCCACCCTCTGCTACGGCCCGCTGGCGGCGCTGATGGTGGAACTCTTCCCGACCCGCATCCGCTACACCTCGCTGTCCCTGCCATACCACATCGGCAACGGCTGGTTCGGCGGCTTCCTGCCCACGGTGTCCTTCGCCCTGGTGGTGTACACCGGCGATATCTTCTACGGCCTCTGGTACCCGGTGCTGATCACCGGTGGCAGCCTGCTGTGCGCGCTGTTCTTCCTGCGCGAAACACGGCATGTGGATATCCATAGGTAGCCGGCAGCAGGGTGAAACGCTGACGTGTGGTTCACCCTGCGCACCGCGTTATTGTGGGGGCGAATTTATTCGCGAACCGGTCCGCAGGGCCGTCCTCCGGACTGACGGGAGATGCTGCGCATCCCTTGGCGAACGAGTTCTCCCCCGCCTGATTCCGGCGTCTGTCGGAAATGCCCTTCCAGCACCTACCTCTCTCCCTGCACGAAGAAGCTCCTTTTCAAGCGTTCCTTCTGAATCTGACCGATAGCCGCCCCCTGAGTCGGGTCGGCATTCTCCTGGGCCCATGCCGCGCCAGGAGGCCCTACGCATGCTCGCCGAACTCCGCCCCTTCTTCGACCACAGCCGCCACCGGCTCCGGGTCTACGACCTCGACGCCCCGCTCGACGTCCTCGCCTTCGAGGGCAAGGAGGCGCTCAGCCAGCCCTTCCGCTACACCGTGGAATTCACCTCCAGTGAGCGCGACCTCCCCGCCGCGCGCCTGCTCGGCCGGGCGGCCAGCTTCAGCCTGTTGCCGCCGCCCACGCCGCTGCCCTTCGCCGGCCTGAGCCTGCCGCCGGTCAAGCCACTGCGCACCCTGCACGGGGTGATCACGGGCTTTCGCCGCCTTTCCGGTTCCAACGACGAAGCCCGCTACGAAGTCATCCTGCGGCCGCGCCTGGCGCTGCTCGAACAGGGCCGGCAATACCGCCTCTACCAGCACCAGTCGGTGCCGGAGATCGTCGAAAGCATCCTGCGCAGCCGGCATGCCCTCCAGGGGCAGGACTTCGTCTTCGACCTCAAGCGCGAGTACCCCAGGCGCGACCAGGTGATGCAGTACGGCGAAAGCGACCTCGGGTTCATCGACCGCCTGCTGGCCGAGGTCGGCATCTGGTACCGCTTCACCACCGACGAGCGCCTGAGCATCGACGTCGTCGAGTTCCACGACGACCAGCGCAACTACCAGTTCGACGTGCGCCTGCCGTACCGCCCGCCCTCCGGCACCAGCAGCGGGCAGGACGCCGTGTGGCAGCTGCAATCCAGCCACCGCGTGGTGGAGCGGCAGCTGCACTTTCGCGCCTATGACCCGCGCGATGTCGACGCCTACCTGGAAGGCGAGGTCGACCAGACCCGCGGCGACACGACCACCTACGGCGAGGCCTACCACTACGCCGAGCCCTACACCGCGCTGGGCGACGCCCTGGACCAGGACGAAGACCTGCAGAGCGAGAGCGGCTACTTCTATGCGCGCCTGCGCCACGAACGCTACCTCAACGCCCAGACCCACCTCACCGGTGTCACCAGCAGCGCCGCCCTGGCGCCCGGCCAGGTGCTGCGGATCGACGGCGGCGCGCCGGCGGCCTTCGCCGACGGCGCCGTCATCACCCAACTGACCACCACCGCCGCCCGCGACCGCAGCTTCGAAGCCAGCTTCGACGCCATCCCCTACGCCGACCACATCTGCTTCCGCCCGGAGCTGAAAGACAAGCCGGTGATCGCCGGCACCCTTCCGGCGCGCGTCACCAGCCCGCAGCCCGGAGACCGCTACGGCCACATCGACCTGGAAGGCCGCTACAAGGTCAACTTCCTCTTCGACCGCGACAGCTGGCCCGCCGGCGGGGAAAGCCTGTGGCTGCGCCTGGCGCGGCCCTACGCCGGCGACACCCACGGCCTGCACCTGCCGCTGATCCAGGGCACCGAAGTGGCGGTGGCCTTCGAGCAGGGCGACCCGGACCGGCCCTACATCGCCTTCGCCCTGCACGACAGCCGCCACCCCGACCTCGTCACCCTGAAGAACTACAAGCGCAACGTCCTGCGCACCCCGGCCAACAACAAGTTGCGGATGGACGACACCCGCGGCCGGGAACACATCAAGCTCAGCACCGAACACAGCGGCAAGAGCCAGCTCAACCTCGGCCACCTGGTGGACGGCCAGCGGCCCCACCCCAACCGCCGCGGCGAAGGCTTCGAACTGCGCACCGATGGCTGGGGCGCCATCCGGGCCGGCAAGGGGCTGTTCATCAGCGCCGAGGAGCAACCGCGTGCGCAAGGCCAGGTCCTGGCCATGCAGGAGGCTATCGCGCACCTGCAGCAGGCCGGCGAGGAGATGCAGCAGCTCTCCACCGATGCCCAGCGCGCCCAGGCCGATCCAGCGGATGTGCAGGCGCAACTCGCCTTCATGCGCGAACAGGTCGACGAGCTCAAGGCGGCCGTCGCGCTGCTCAGCGCGCCACAGGGCATCGCCCTTGCCAGCGGCAAGCACCTGCAACTGGCCGCCGGACGCAACCTCATCGCCAACGCCGGCCACGACGCCGCCGTGAGCGTGGTCAAGCGCCTGTTCATCGGTGTGGGCGAAGGCTTGAGCCTGTTCGTACGCAAGCTGGGGATGAAACTCATCGCCAACCAGGGCGCGGTACGGATCCAGGCGCAGAACGACCGCCTGGAACTGCTCGCCCGCCACGGCCTGGACATCGTCAGCAGCGAAGACGAAATCCACATCACTGCCAAGAAGAAAATCATCCTCAACGCCGGCGGCAGCTACATCAGCCTCGACGCGAGCAGCATCGAATCCGGCACCCAGGGCGACTACCTGGTCAAGTCAGCTGACTTCGACTACCAGAAGCCGGCGAGCATGCAGGCCACCCATCCCGAGTATCCGAAACTGGAATCCGCGCAGCGGCTGCACCTGCACGTGCCCCAGGCCCCCAACACCCCGCTGGGAACCTGGGCGGGCATGCCCTACACGCTGTACGCCGATGGCGCACCGCTCCAGCAGGGCGTGATGGACCAGACCGGGAGCCTGGCCTTCGACCACCAGGTGGTCACCCAGGGGTACCGCATCGTGCTGGCCAACGGCCTGAGCTATGAGCTTCCGGTGCCCGGCGAATACCGCAATCCTGAACAGGGAGAGCTGGCCAATCGCGGCCTGCAGAACCACCCCGCCCAGATCAATACCGGAGCGGGGCACACCGAACACCGCAATCTCTACGCAGCACTCTTGAATGCCCCTGTGCAAGGCGGGCAGGTGGACGGCGAGAGTGCGAATCAGGATGGGGTGGGCAACGCTACCGCCAATTCGGTTTATGAAACCAAGGAAGCGCCGGTATGACCCTCTCCAGCACCACGACACTCCGTCTATGGGGCGTGCTGGACCTGCTCCAGCTTGCTTGGTACAGCGTGCGAAGTGTGCAGTCACAGCGGACCCCCTACCTGACCGACCTGCTCGCCATCCTCGGCCAAAGCGAACAGGTCGGGGGCATGCTCGCGAGTGTTGGTCTGCTTGCCTGGTGCTTACAGCTCTCGATTGCAATCACCGCTGTGGGCTTCCTCCTGGGGTATCGCCCCACGCGACTCCTGGGGTTTGCGCAAATTCCGCTGCGCTTGTTCTTCATTTCCCCCTCCATATCTCCGCTCCTGCTTTTGGCTGGTCAACTGCCGGGCCTGTTGTTCCTGGCACTGGTCATCAGCTCGGAAGCACTCAAGGGCTGGAGTCTGTGGCGGAGAACACTATGACCACCGCGCAGCAGCATCCCTCCCAGATCAATACCGGAACGGGGCACACCGAACACCGCGTCGGTTATGCGGCCCTGCTGGAAGTCCGCCACCGCGAAGAAGGAGACCCCGCATGAGGCCCGCCAACGCCCGTCATCCCGTAATCGTCGTCCCCATTGCGCTGCGGCATACCCAGGAGGCGACCCTGTGCCTTCCCTGGTTCGTGTGCCAGAGCGAATACCCGCCACGGGTGTGTACCTACAAGCCGCTGATCAATGGCGAAGAGACCTTCCGCGCGGTGCACCAGGCCATTGCCGGTGCCCAGCGTTCGGTCGACATCATCTGCTGGGGGTTCCAGCCGTCGATGCACCTGATCCGGGATGGCAGCGACGACCGCTGCATCGGCGAGCTGCTCAAGGCGAAGGCCAAGGCCGGCGTCCAGGTGCGCATCCTCGGCTGGGAAATGCCCCTGAACGCAACCGGGTATCTCGGTGAGGCCAACCTGCCGGGCAAAGGCGGGATCGCTGACCGGGCCGGACAAACCGCTACCGACGAGCAGCACGAATACGATCATCAGTGGTTCACGGCGCACGCGGTTGCCGATGACCAGGCGGGCGCCCTGGCGGACGCCGGTCGCCCGTTGTTCGTCAGCCGTGGCTTCAGCCTGTCCGAACGCGCAGAGATTGCCTACCAGCTCAAGCGCAAGCGCCTCGACCCGGGGCTCGCCTGGCAGGCTCGCGCGGTCATGGCCGGCTCGGTAACGCACCATCAGAAGAGCGTGCTGGTCGATTACGAACTGCCGGAGCAGGCCATCGGCTTCGTCATGGGCCACAACCTGCTCGACGAGTACTGGGATACCGACCAGCACTCGGCGCTCAAGCGCCCCGATCCGAAGAATCCCCGGGCCGAAACCCACGCGCCGCATCGTGGCCCGCGCGGCGCCCTGCCGCGCCAGGACATCTCCTGCCAGGTCACCGGGATGATTCTCAAGGACCTGCATCACAACTTCGCCACGGCCTGGACCAAGGAAACCGGCGAGGACCTGCTGTCGTCGCGCAAGGCCGAGGAGGTGGCCGAGCAACTGAAGCCGCGCCGGGAGCACGGCAATCTGCAGATGTCGCAGCTCCTGCGCACCCAGGCGCAACAGACCGACGCCGTGCTCGACATCCAGGCGGGCTACCTGAAGGCGGTCAACAACGCGACCCAGTTCATCTACATCGAAAACCAGTACTTCCGCTGGCCGCCCCTGGCCGAGGCGATCAAACAGGCGGCCAAGGACCAGACCCGTGAAGGGCGCGACCCGATCAAGCACGGCGCCCTGCACCTGTTCGTGGTCACCAATGCCACCGATGAGGGCATCGGCGCCGGCACAGTCAACACCCAGCGGATGCTGGAAAGCCTGGGGCGGGCCGACACCATCCCCAAGGTCACCAAGCTCGCGCGGATCAAGGAGGCGAGGCAGGCCATGCCGCCCAAGCCGCGGCCCGATGGCGGCAACGATCTGCACGGGCGCCAGGAACTGGCCAAATGGCAGGCGGAACTGGACCGGAAGACCCAGGCGATCGAAGACAAAAAACTGATCCCCGAGACGATCCCCGGCCTCAAGGTGCACGTCTGCTCGCTGGTGGCGCCCGACTCGCCGGCCGGCAACTGGATGCCGGTGTACATCCACTCCAAGCTGATGATCGTCAACGACGTGCTCACCACCCACGGCTCGGCGAACATCAACAGCCGCAGCATGATGGCCGACAGCGAACTGAACATCCTCCACGAGTGGTACAGCGTGACCCAGGCCATGCGTCGCCGGCTGTGGGACCTGCATACCGCTGGGAAGGGCGTACAGGATGATCCTGAAGAGGCGTTCAAGGCTTGGGAGAGGATCATAGAAAACAACAAGAAACTTCAGCGTGACAAGAAGAGTGGCGTGCCCGATACCCCGCTGGTCGAGTTCCTTTACGACAAAGCCGATTGGAAGGATCTCGACTGATGCGCACCCTGCTGCTGCTCTCGACTCTCTTGCTGGCCGCCTGTGCCGGCCATGGCCTCCACCTGAAAAAGGACCCGCCCGTGAACCCGCTCGCCCAGATCAAGGCCGACCTGGCCTTCAGTTGCCAGCATGAACGCATCCCCGAGGCCTCGGCGGACAGCGACCTGCTGTTCAAGTACGCCCGCTGGCTGCAGAAGAACAACCAGCTCAAGCAGGACCCGGGCGTGGACGCCGAGATCGAACGGCTCTACCGCATCGCTGCCGAGAACGGCCACTACAAGGCCACGATCAACCTGCTGAACGGCGCCATGCGCGGCCACTTCAAGGTGCGCGGCGCCGAGCGCCTGCGCCTGAGCGAGGAACTGATCGAGGCCGGCGTGGCCACCGGTTATTACTTCGTCGGCTTCTTCCTGCAACGGGGCGCGGCCGGCCTGCGCGAGGATCAGGCGATGGCCCTGCGTTACTACCGCAAGGCGGCCGACGAGGGCAGCGCGCAGGCGCAGGCGATGGTGGCCGACAAACTGGCGCCAAGCGATATTGCGCCTGATATCGCGAGGCAACTGTGGCGATGTGCTGCTGAGCAAGGCCATGGCAAAGCTGCTTTATCGCTCGGTGTTGATCTGAAGGTCGATGGGCATTACCAGGAAGCACTCGAAGCTTTCCAGTTGGGGGTGGCAGCGGGTGATGAAACATCAGCGGGTTTTCTGGAGGAGGGCTTTCGTGGACCGGCCCCGACGGACAGACTGAATTACATGGGCCAAGAGGAAGACCTTGAGCGTGCCGAGCGCTACGAAAAAATCTGGCGCATCCTCGCAAGAGCTTCCTACGCCCATCCCACGGTCCCCGAGATCAACGAGATCGTGCCGCTGCCGCCGGCCAAGCTGCCGCCGTGGGACGGCACCCTGCAGTGGCTGCAAGAGCGCGAGGCCAACGTCCCGCCGCCCAAACCCAGCGACGCGCTGATCCGCCAACTGGCCAAGGCCCGGCAGCTCGACCCGGCCAGCGGCCGACCGCTGCCGGCGTCGCCGAACTTCATTGCGGTCGATTTCCCCGCACCGGTCTGCGACAGCGGCCAGCCGTGCCCGCAGGCGGGCTACTGGCAGGCGGTGGCGCTGGCCGACAAGCGCTTCACCCGCATCCGCGAGGGCGAGATTCGCCGATTCGCCGAGGGCGAAATTCTGCCCCGGCTGGTGGTTCGGCAAAGCCATCCCCGACTCTGGCCGCTGCCCGACCGGATCACGGTGGGCGAAGCCCCGATCGAATGGAGAATGCTCGGTGAAGCCTAGGTCGCGGCTGCTGGGTGCGCTGGCCCTGCTGGGGCTGCTGCTGGCCAGTTGTGCCAGCCATGGCCTCCAGCTGAAAAAGGCCCCGCCCGTGAACCCGCTCGCCCAGATCAAGGCCGACCTGGCCTTCAGCTGCCAGCATGAACGCATCCCCGAAGCCTCGGCGGACAGCGACCTGCTGTTCAAGTACGCCCGCTGGCTGCAGAAGAACAACCAGCTCAAGCAGGACCCGGGCGTGGACGCCGAGATCGAACGGCTCTACCGCATCGCCGCCGAGAACGGCCACTACAAGGCCACGATCAACCTGCTGAACGGCGCCATGCGCGGCCACTTCAAGGTGCGTGGCGCCGAGCGCCTGCGCCTGAGCGAGGAACTGATCGAGGCCGGCGTGGCCACCGGCTACTACTTCGTCGGCATCTTCCTGCAACGGGGCGCGGCCGGCCTGCGCGAGGATCAGGCGATGGCCCTGCGTTACTACCGCAAGGCGGCCGACGAGGGCAGCGCGCAGGCCCAGGCGCTGGTGGCCGACAAGCTGGCGCCCATCGATATCGCACCGAACATTGCCCGGCAGATGCGCCGCTGTGCCGCAGAGCAGGGCCATGGCGATGCGGCTACAGATTTGGGCGTTGATCTGTCGGGTGGCGGGCACTATCAGGAAGCACTCGAAGCTTTTCAGCTTGGGGTGGCGGCGGGAGATAGTTCCTCCGCGTCCTTTTTAAGCAATGGGTTCCGTGGTCCACAACCAGATGATCAGTTGTATTACCTGGGGCAGCAGGAAGACCTTGAGCGCGCCGAACGCTACAACAGAATTCGGCGTGTGCTGGGGAACTACTCCTACGCTAATCCCACGGTCCCCGAGATCAACGAGATCGTGCCGCTGCCGCCGGCCAAGCTGCCGCCGTGGGACGGCACCCTGCAGTGGTTGCAAGAGCGCGAGGCCAACGTCCCGCCGCCCAAACCCAGCGACGCGCTGATCCGCCAGTTGGCCAAGGCCCGTCAGCTCGACCCGGCCAGCGGCCGACCGCTGCCGGCGTCGCCGAACTTCATTGCGGTCGATTTCCCCGCACCGGTCTGCGACAGCGGCCAGCCGTGCCCACAGGCCGGCTAAGGTTCCCGTGGCCCTGGACGAACCGTCTGCTCCTCGTGCCTGGTTGTGGGGGATCTCGTTGCCCGTGTTTATGGCGCAGGGGGTTGGTGCCGAGCCTGCGAAGCCCAGCGATGCGCGGATTGTTGGGCTTCACTGCGCTCGGACCAACCTACAGAGTCGGTAGCCCAATGAAATTCGGAGAAATTCCCACCGTCGCCCCCGGATTCTATCCGGCTACGATTTGGTCGCCTGCTTGAACTCGGGAAACCACGCTCCAAAGAATTCGCTTGCAACGACGAGCACCGCACGGCAGCGCAATATCCGGAAGCACTCTGCCCCCTGCCGTCGGGAATCCCTCCGGCTAGAGTCGGTCGATCACAGGGACCGACTCACCCGGAGGCTCATCGATGAATACCCGTGGACTGCTCGACCAACTGCTCAAATCCGGCCAGGACCTGCTCCAGCAGACATCCTCCGGCCGCTCCGCCGGCAAGTCCGGCAACGGCAACCTGGGCAGTCTGCTCAGCGGGGCCGGTGGTGGCGCGCTGGCGGCCGGGGCGCTGGGTCTGCTGCTGGGCAACAAGAGTGCCCGCAAGCTCGGTGGCAAGGCGCTGACCTACGGCGGCCTGGCTGCTCTTGGCGTGCTGGCCTACAAGGCCTACGGCAACTGGCAGGCGCAGCAGGCGGCGGCTCCGCAAAGCGAGCCCCGCACCCTCGACCGCCTGCCCGCGCCGCAGGCCGAGCAGCATAGCCAGGCCATCCTCAAGGCGCTGGTGGCGGCGGCGAAGGCCGATGGCCACGTGGATGCCCGCGAACGCCAGCTCATCGAGGAGGCGCTGGCCAAGCTGACCCAGGACGCCGAGCTGCGCCGCTGGCTGGACGCCGAGCTGAACAAGCCCCTCGACCCGGCCGAGGTGGCCCGTGCCGCCACCACGCCGGAAATGGCCGCCGAGATGTACCTGGCCAGCGTGCTGATGGTGGACGAGGAGCACTTCATGGAACGCGCCTACCTGGAAGAACTGGCGCGTCAGCTGCGTCTGGAACCGGGGCTCAAGGCCGAGCTGGAGCGGCAGGTGCGGCTGGAGCTGGCGGTGCAGTAAGGGGCCTTCGGCCAAGGTTGCTGCCTGCGCGTGCGTGCCCCGTTGCAGGTGGCGCGTACGGCGCGTTCCTGCAAATCGGCAACTTTCTGCCAAACTCCCAAGGTCACGGGCCGCCAGCATTCTGGCGGCATAAAAGTGCCTGCCTGCGCCGCTTGCGGGCGCTTTGCCTTGCCACTAGAGTCGCCGGCCAATGGCCGTGCGCCGCCATCATTCCGGCACGGGTAACTGGGGAAGAATGTGAAGAACTGGACTGTTCGCTTGCGTATTCAGGCAAGTTTCGCGGTGATCATCGCCATCATGTTGTTGATGGCCGGCATGTCCTACATCCAGCTGAGGAATATCGAGCGCGAGGGCGACCTGGTGTTGCGCGATGCCTTGCCCGGTATGTACTACATCAGCAAGACACGCAGCGGCTGGACCGACAACCTGCTGCGTACCCAGGCGCTGCTGCGCGACGGCGACGGCTTGATCAGCGGCGTCATCTACCGAACCGACCGCAAGGACCTGGACGACAGCAACGCCCAGCTCGCGGACCTGCTCAAGGCCTACGACCGCACCATCACCGCCGAGTCCGACCATGAGGCGTTCGAAACCTTCCAGGCCATCCGCCAGGAATACATGAAGCGCCAGGCGCAGATCCTCGAACAGCTTCAGGCGGGGCAACGCAGCCAGGCGCTGGCCACGTTCGAGGGGCCGCTGGTGGAACAGTGGAGCGCGGGCCGCAAGAGCCTCAACGAGCTGATTGAATTCAATCGCACGAGCGGCGAGCAAGCGGTGAACACGATCGTTTCCTCGGTGCGCTTCGCCGAACGCAGCATGCTTTTCGCCCTGGTGCTGGCGGTTGCGGCGGCGGCGGTCTGCGGCCTGCTGCTGATGCGCGCGATCACCCGGCCGGTGGGCGGAATCGTCGAGACCCTGCGCGTCATGGGCGGCGGCGACCTGTCCACTCGCCTGGACCTCAAGCGCCAGGACGAATTCAACGCCATCGAGACCGGCTTCAACAGCATGGCCGAAGAACTCAAGACCCTGGTGTCCCAGGCGCAGCGTTCGGCGGTACAGGTGACCACCTCGGTCACCGAGATCGCCGCCACTTCCAAGCAACAGCAGGCCACCGCGACCGAGACGGCCGCGACCACCACGGAGATCGGTGCGACCTCGCGGGAAATCGCCGCCACCTCGCGGGACCTGGTGCGCACCATGGCCGAGGTCTCCGGCACCGCCGAGCAGACCTCCATACTCGCCGGCTCCGGCCAACTGGGCCTGGCGCGCATGGAAGACACCATGCACCAGGTGATGGGCGCCGCCGAGTTGGTGAATGCCAAGCTGGCGATCCTCAACGAGAAGGCCGGCAACATCAATCAGGTGGTCACCACCATCGTCAAGGTGGCCGACCAGACCAACCTGCTGTCCCTCAACGCCGCCATCGAAGCGGAGAAGGCCGGTGAGTACGGCCGTGGCTTCGCGGTGGTCGCCACCGAAGTGCGCCGCCTGGCGGACCAGACCGCGGTGGCCACCTACGATATCGAGCAGATGGTGCGCGAGATTCAGTCGGCGGTGTCCGCCGGCGTGATGGGCATGGACAAGTTTTCCGAGGAGGTGCGTCGCGGCATCGCCGAGGTGGGGCAGGTGGGCGAGCAGCTGTCGCAGATCATCCAGCAGGTACAGGCCCTGGCGCCTCGGGTGCAGATGGTCAACGAGGGCATGCAGGCCCAGGCTACCGGCGCCGAACAGATCAATCAGGCCCTGGTGCAACTGGGCGACGCCACCGGGCAGACGGTGGAGTCCCTGCGCCAGGCCAGCTCCGCCATCGACGAATTGAACCTGGTGGCCAACGGCCTGCGAACCGGCGTCAGCCGCTTCAAGGTCTGAGCCGGCGCCATGGGCCCGAATCGAACCCGCGCCCCGGCGCGCTCCGTCAGGGGTGGGCTTTACCTGCAGTTCCGCATGGGCGGCGACCGCTATGCGCTGGATGTCCATGAGGTGGTGGAAGTACTGCCCCTGCGCCAGATGAAGCAGGTGCCCGAGGCGCCGCCCTGGGTCGCCGGGGTGTTCGTCCATCGTGGCGTAGCGGTGCCGGCGCTGGACCTTGGCGTACTTGCCTTCGGCCAGCCGGCGCAGGTGCGCACCAGTACCCGGCTGGTGCTGGTGGACTACCCGCTGCACGGGCGCACGCGCTGGCTCGGCCTGATTCTGGAACAGGCCACCGACACCCTGCGCTGCCGAACGGATGAGTTCCGCGACTATGGCCTGGACCAGGGGCGCGCGCGTTACCTGGGGCCGGTCTACCAGGACCGCGAGGGGCTGGTGCAGCGCATCCGCGTCGCCGACCTGCTGCCGGACGAGGTTCGCGCATTGCTGTTTCCGGCCACGGAGGGCGCGGCATGATCGAGCGCTTCGAAGCCTTGTTGAAGCGCCGCATCGGCCTGGAGGCGGAATCCGTCGGCCGGGTGGTGATCGAGCGTGCGGTGCGCCACCGGATCGCGGCCGCCGGCTGCGACGACGAGGAGGCTTACTGGCACCGGCTGAATGCCTCCCCCGCTGAGCAACAGGCGCTGGTGGAAGCGGTGGTGGTGCCGGAGACCTGGTTCTTCCGTTATCCCGAGTCCTTCGCCGCCCTCGGTCGTCTGGCCTTCGAACGGCTGCCGATGCTGGCCGGAGGCCGCCCCCTGCGTATCCTCAGTCTGCCCTGCGCCACGGGGGAAGAGCCCTTTTCCATCGTCATGGCGTTGCTGGACGCCGGCTTGGCGCCGGGGCTGTTCCAGGTGGACGCGGTGGATATCAGCGAGCAGGTGTTGGAGCGCGCGCGTCGCGGTGTCTATGGGCGCAACTCGTTCCGGGGCGATGACCTGGGCTTTCGCGAGCGCTATTTCATTCCCACCGGCGAGGGTTATGCCCTGGCCCGACAGGTGGCGGCCAAGGTGCGCTTCCTGCGCGGCAACCTGCTGGACCCCGGCCTGCTGGCCGGCGAGCCGGCGTACGATTTCGTCTTCTGCCGCAACCTGCTGATCTACTTCGACCGGCCGACCCAGGGCGCCGTGCTGGAGGTGCTCAAGCGCCTGGTGCAGAAGGAGGGCGCCCTGTTCATCGGTCCCGCCGAAGCCAGCCTGCTGAGCCAGAAGGGCATGCAGCCGCTGGGTTATCCACAGGCTTTCGTATTCCGCCATGCGGCGCCCCAGGCCGTTGCCAAGCCGGCCAGGCCGAGCGTGCTGCCGCCGCCGCCCGTTGCGCCCGCAGCGCTTCCCGCCCGGGCTCAGGGGCACCCGCGTCCACCGCTGCCGAAGCCGGAACAACCGAAGGCGCAGCCGGTGACCGCGGATCGGGAGGCCGCCTTGCTGGAGATCGCCAGCCTCGCCAACAGCGGCCGCAGCAGCGAGGCGCGGGCCGCTTGCGACGCTTTCCTCGCCGCCCATGGCCCTTGCGCGGATGCCTTCTATTGGCTCGGCCTGCTCAGCGATGTGGCGGGGAAGGTCGACGAAGCCCAGGATTACTACCGCAAGGCGCTGTACCTGGCGCCCCAGCACGCCGAGGCGCTGGCTCATCTGGCCGCCCTGCTCGCCGCCCGCGGTGACCGCGCCGGGGCCCAGCGCCTGCAGCAACGCGCCAGCCGAGGAGTGAACAACCATGGCCGCTGACCGCCTGCCCCTGATCGCCAGCGACCAGCTGCCGGCGGTGGACGACTGCTGGAACCGCATCGGCGTGCATGGCGACAAGTCTTGCGAACGTCTGGACGTCCACGTGCATTGCCGCAATTGCGAGGTACACGCGGCGGCCGCGACGCTGTTGCTCGACCGCTACGCCCTGATCCGCGAAAACGACGCGGCCGCCGACGCGGAGGAAGCCGGAGAGGATGGCCGCGAACGCCGTTCCACCCTGGTATTTCGCCTGGGCGAGGAATGGCTGGGCCTGGCCACTCGCTGCCTATCGGAGGTGGCGGCCCTCAACCCCATCCACTCCCTGCCGCACCAGCGATCCCTGGCCTTGCTCGGGGTGACCAACGTGCGTGGTGCCCTGGTCGCCTGCCTGTCCCTGGCTGAGTTGCTGGGCCTCGAGCGGGGTGGTGAAGCCAGCGGTGGACGCCGCGTGGTGCCGCGGATGCTGATCCTCGCCAGCCAGGGCGGGCCGCTGGTGGCGCCGGTGGACGAAGTGGACGGCATTCACGGCATTCCTCTGGACCTGATGCTGGACCCCGGCCGGACCCCGGACCTGGCGGCGCGCCAGTTCGCGTCGGGCGTGGTGCAGTGGCGTGGACGCAGCATCACGCTGCTGGACGAGGGCCTGCTGCTGCAGGCAATGGCAAGGAGCCTGGCATGACCCCGGACCAGATGCGCGACGCCTCGTTGCTGGAGCTGTTCCGCCTGGAGGCGGAGGCCCAGACCCAGGTGCTCAACGCCGGGTTGCTGGTGCTGGAGCGCAACCCGACCCAGGCTGACCAGTTGGAAGCCTGCATGCGCGCGGCGCACTCCCTGAAGGGCGCTGCGCGCATCGTCGGGCTGGATGCCGGGGTGCAGGTAGCCCACGTAATGGAAGACCTGCTGGAAGCTGCGCGGCAGGGGCATGTGCAGCTGCGGCCGGAGAATATTGATGCGCTGTTGCAGGGTTCCGACCTGCTGTTGCGCATCGGCAACGAGGCGGACTGGGCGGAGAACGCCGGCCGCGAGACCATCGAGGCGCTGCTTGCCCGCTTGCAGGGCCGGGTCGCCGAGCTGCCTGCGTCGGCGACGGGGGGGCTGATCGAACCGGTCATCCCTACGCCGCCGCTGCCCGAGGCGCCGCCAGAGCCACCGCCGGAGCCGCCGCTGCCGTCCCGCGAGCCGGATACCACGCTGCCCGCCGAGAATGGCGCCGAAGCCCGCGACCGGGTGCTGCGGGTCAGCGCCGAGCGCCTCGATCACCTGCTGGACATCTCCAGCAAATCGCTGGTCGAGTTCCAGCGCATCAAGCCGCTGAACGATGCCTTGTACCGCCTCAAGCGCCTGCAGGCCAACGCCAGCCGCGCCCTGGACGTGGCCCGTGAGTCGGTGCTGGACGGCTCTCTCGATCCGCAGGCGCAGGCCATGCTCGGTGAGGCCCGGCAATTGCTCGGCGAATGCCAGCGGATGCTTGCCGACTACATGGTCGATTTCGACGAATTCGGCTGGCAGGGCGGCCAGCGCGCCCAGCTGCTCTACGATGCGGCGCTGGCTTCGCGCATGCGGCCCTTCGCCGATGTGCTGGCCGGCCAGGCGCGCATGGTCCGTGACCTCGGCCGTTCCCTGGGCAAGCCGGTGCGGCTGGAGGTCAGCGGCGACAGCACCCAGGTAGATCGCGATGTGCTGGAGCGCCTGGAGGCGCCGCTCACCCATTTGCTGCGCAACGCCGTGGACCACGGCATCGAGAGCCCGCAACTGCGCGCGCGCCTGGGGAAGCCCGAGGAAGGCGTGATCCGCCTGCATGCCCGCCATCACGCCGGCATGCTCTTGCTGGAGCTGGCCGACGATGGCGCCGGGGTGGACCTGGAGCGCCTGCGCGATGCGGTGGTGGCGCGCGGTTTCGCCAATCCCGACACCGCTGCGCGGATGACCGAGGACGAGCTGCTGGCGTTCCTCTTCCTGCCTGGCTTCAGCATGCGCGAGCAGGTCACCGAAGTGTCCGGACGCGGCGTCGGCCTGGACGCGGTGCAGCACATGGTGCGCCAGCTGCGCGGCGGCGTGCGCATGGAGCAGCACCGTGGGCAGGGCGCCAGCTTCCATATCGAAGTGCCATTGACCCTGTCGGTGGTGCGCAGCCTGGTGGTGGAGGTAGGCGGCGAGGCCTACGCCTTCCCCCTGGCCCACATCGAGCGCATGACCCGGCTGCAGCACGAGGACATCGTCCAGCTCGAAGGCCGCCAGCATTTCTGGCATGAGGGCCGGCACGTCGGGCTGGTGTCGGCCAGCCAGATTCTCCAGTGCGCCGAGGGCAAGCGCGACGAGGCCGGTATCCCGGTGGTGCTGATCCGCGAGCGCGACGCCTGTTACGGCGTGGCCGTGGAGCGCTTCATCGGCGAGCGGACCCTGGTGGTGATGCCGCTGGACCCACGCCTGGGCAAGATCCAGGACCTGTCCGCCGGCGCCCTGCTGGACGATGGCCGGCCGGTGCTGATCCTCGACGTCGAGGACCTGCTGAAGTCGGTCGGCAAGCTGCTCGGCAGCGGTCGCCTGGAAAAGGTCGACCGCGGCGGCGCGCAGGGCGTCGGCAGCCACCGCAAGCGCGTGCTGGTGGTGGATGACTCCCTCACCGTGCGCGAACTGCAGCGCAAGCTGCTGGCCGGCCGGGGCTACGAGGTGGCAGTGGCGGTGGACGGCATGGACGGCTGGAACGCCCTGCGTTCGGAACATTTCGACCTGCTCATCACCGACATCGACATGCCGCGCATGGACGGCATCGAACTGGTCACCCTGGTACGCCGCGACAACCGCCTGCAGTCCCTGCCGGTGATGGTGGTTTCCTACAAGGACCGCGAGGAGGACCGCCGCCGCGGCCTGGACGCCGGCGCCGACTATTATCTGGCGAAGGCCAGTTTCCACGACGAGGCGTTGCTGGATGCGGTGGTCATGCTGATCGGGGAGGCGCACGGGTGAGGATAGGCATAGTCAACGACATGCCCCTGGCGGTGGAGGCCTTGCGCCGGGCGCTGGCCCTGGAGCCGGCGCACCAGATTGCCTGGGTCGCGGTCAACGGCGCAGAAGCGGTGGAGTGCTGTGCGAGGGACGTGCCGGACGTGGTGCTGATGGACCTGCTGATGCCGGTGATGGACGGGGTCGAGGCGACCCGTCGGATCATGGCCCGCAGCCCCTGCGCCATCCTCGTCGTCACCGTGGATATCGAGCAGAACGTGCACCGGGTGTTCGAGGCCATGGGCCATGGCGCCCTGGACGCCGTGAACACCCCGGGGCTCGGCAGCGGCCAGGCCCAGGAAGCGGCCCTGCTGCTGCGCAAGATCCAGAATATCGGCTGGCTCGTGGGCCAGCGCGACAGCCGTGGCCGTGGCGCAGCCGAGAGCCGTCCGCCACGCCGCGGCGGTCGGCACCTGGTGGCCATCGGCGCCTCCGCTGGCGGCCCGGCTTCGCTGGCGCAATTGCTCAAGCAACTGCCGGGTGATTTTTCCGCCTCGGTGGTGCTGGTGCAGCATGTGGATGAAGTCTTCGCCGCCGGCATGGCCGACTGGCTGGCCAGTGAATCCCGCCTGCCGGTGCGCCTGGCCCGCGAGGGCGAGGTGCCGCAGCCGGGCACCGTGCTGCTGGCCGGGACCAACAACCATATGCGGCTGATGCGCAATGGCGAGCTGGCCTATACCGCCGAGCCCACCAGCCATGTGTACCGGCCGTCCATCGATGTGTTTTTCGACAGCCTGGTGGCGCACTGGAAGGGCGAGGCCATCGGCGTGCTGCTCACCGGCATGGGCCGGGACGGTGCCGAAGGGCTCAAGCGCATGCGCGAACGCGGTTTTCTGACCATCGCCCAGGACCAGGCCAGTTGCGCTGTCTACGGCATGCCCAAGGCCGCCGCCGCCATTGGTGCGGCGGCGGAAATACTCGCCCTGGAGCGCATCGCGCCCCGGCTGGTCGAGGCATTCGGATGAATTTCACCTCAGGCCCCAGGGCCCGGAGAGCGTTATGCAATACCCCTATCGCAGCCATACGGACATGACCCCGGTGGAGCCGTCGGCGATGGTGCTGCTGGTCGACGACCAGGCCATGGTCGGTGAGACGGTGCGTCGGGCCTTGATGGCCGAGGCGGGCATCGATTTCCATTTCTGCGCCGACCCGTTGCAGGCGGTGGCGGTGGCGCTGCAGATCAAGCCCACGGTCATTCTCCAGGACCTGGTGATGCCCGGGGTCGACGGCCTCAGCCTGCTCGCCGAGTACCGTGGGGTGCCGGCCCTGCGCGATGTGCCGATCATCGTCCTGTCGACCAAGGAAGAGCCCACGGTGAAGAGCGCCGCCTTCGCCGCCGGGGCCAACGATTACCTGGTCAAACTGCCCGATGCCATCGAACTGGTGGCGCGTATCCGCTACCACTCGCGTTCCTATGTCGCCCTGCTGCAGCGGGACGAGGCCTACCGCGCCCTGAGGGAAAGCCAGCAGCAATTGCTGGAGGCCAACCTGGTGCTGCAGCGGCTGATGAACTCCGACGGCCTGACCGGGTTGTCCAATCGCCGTCACTTCGACGAGTACCTGGACATGGAATGGCGCCGCGCCCTGCGCGAGCAGAGCGAGCTGTCGCTGCTGATGATCGATGTGGACCATTTCAAGTGCTACAACGACAGCTTCGGCCATGTGGCCGGCGACGAGGCCCTGCGCCGGGTGGCGGAGGCCATCCGTGACTCCTGCAGCCGTTCCACCGACCTGGCGGCGCGCTACGGCGGCGAGGAGTTCGCCATGGTCCTGCCGGGCACGGCGGCGGGCGGCGCGCGCCTGCTGGCGGAAAAGCTGCGGCGGATGGTGGAGGCCCTGGGCATTCCCCACGACACCCCGGCGCCGGGTTCGGTGCTGAGTGTCAGCATCGGCGTCGCCACCCTCACGCCCAGGAGCGGCCAGGCCGCGCTGGTGCTGGTGGACATGGCTGACCAGGGGCTCTACCAGGCGAAGCACAACGGCCGTAACCAGGTGGCGATGGTGGTGGCCGACGCCGCGTTCTGACGGGCAGGGCGGCCATGGGCCCCGTGCGTCGCCGGATCGGCGCAAATCACGGCTGGCATGCTGCCGGCATGCGGTGACTCGGGTATACTCGCCGGCTTTTCCGAAAGTTTTGCCAGCGAGAGCTTCCCGCCATGGAAATCAACCCGATCCTGAACAGCATCAAGGACCTCTCCGATCGCACCCTGTCTATTCGGGGGTATCTTTGACTACGATCAGAAGCATGATCGTCTCGTCGAAGTAAACCGCGAACTCGAAGACCCCAACGTCTGGAACAACCCCGAATACGCCCAGAACCTGGGCCGCGAACGCGCCCAACTGGCGCAGATCGTCGAAACCCTCGACGACCTGAGCGGCGGCCTGGCCGATTCCCGCGACCTGCTGGACATGGCGGTCGAGGAGAACGACGAAGGCGCCGTGAACGACGTCGCCACTGAAGTCGAACGCCTGCGCGAAATCCTTGAGAAGCTGGAGTTCCGCCGCATGTTCAGCGGCGAGATGGACATGAACAACGCCTACCTGGATATCCAGGCCGGCTCCGGCGGCACCGAAGCCCAAGACTGGGCCAACATGCTGCTGCGCATGTACCTGCGCTGGGCCGACAAGAACGGCTTCGACGCCACCATCATCGAACTGTCCGAAGGCGAAGTCGCCGGCATCAAGGGCGCCACTGTCCATGTGAAGGGCGAGTACGCCTTCGGCTGGCTGCGCACCGAGATCGGCGTGCACCGTCTGGTGCGCAAGAGCCCGTTCGACTCCGGCAACCGTCGCCACACCTCGTTCACCGCGGTGTTCGTCTCCCCCGAGATCGACGACAACATCGAGATCGAGATCAATCCGGCAGACCTGCGCATCGACACCTACCGCTCCTCCGGTGCGGGCGGTCAGCACGTGAACACCACCGACTCCGCGGTGCGTATCACCCACGTGCCGACCAATACCGTGGTGGCGTGCCAGAACGAACGCTCCCAGCACGCCAACAAGGACACCGCGATGAAGATGCTGCGGGCCAAGTTGTACGAGCAGGAAATGCAGAAACGCACCGCCGCGTCCCAGGCGCTGGAAGACTCCAAGTCCGATATCGGCTGGGGCCACCAGATTCGCTCCTACGTCCTCGACCAGTCGCGGATCAAGGACCTGCGCACCGGCGTCGAGCGCAGCGACTGCGACAAGGTGCTGGATGGCGATCTGAACGAGTACCTCGAAGCCAGCTTGAAACAAGGACTCTAAGGCCGCCGCGCTTGCCAGCCCTTGTTACGCGATACCTTTTCAAACAGGCGTTGCAACGCCTAACCGGGAACCACCGAAGACCATGAGCGACCAACAACTCGACCAGCACGAACTGCAACAGGAAGAAAACAAGCTGATCGCCCAGCGCAAGGAAAAGCTTGCCGCCGTGCGTGAGGCCACGGCCATCGCCTTCCCCAACGACTTCCGCCGCGACGCCTACTTCGCGGACCTGCAGAAACAGTACGCAGACAAGACCAAGGAAGAGCTGGAAGCCGCAGCCATTCCGGTCAAGGTCGCCGGTCGCATCATGCTCAACCGTGGTTCCTTCATCGTTCTGCAGGACAGCACCAGCCGCCTGCAGGTCTACGTGAACCGCAAGACCCTGCCGGAAGAGACCCTGGCCGAGGTCAAGACCTGGGACCTGGGCGACATCATCGGCGCCGAAGGCACCGTGGCCCGTTCCGGCAAGGGCGACCTCTACGTCGACATGACCAGCGTGCGCCTGCTGACCAAGTCGCTGCGTCCGCTGCCGGACAAGCACCACGGCCTGACCGACACCGAGCAGCGCTACCGCCAGCGCTACGTCGACCTGATCGTCAACGAGGAAACCCGCAACACCTTCCGCGTGCGTTCCCAGGTGATCGCCCACATCCGCCGCTTCCTCAGCGAGCGTGGCTTCCTCGAAGTGGAAACCCCGATGCTGCAGACCATCCCCGGCGGCGCGGCGGCCAAGCCCTTCGCCACCCATCACAACGCCCTGGACATGGCCATGTTCCTGCGTATCGCGCCGGAGCTGTACCTCAAGCGCCTGGTGGTCGGTGGCTTCGAGAAGGTCTTCGAGATCAACCGCAACTTCCGTAACGAAGGCGTCTCCACCCGGCACAACCCCGAGTTCACCATGCTCGAGTTCTACCAGGCCTACGCCGACTACGAAGACAACATGGACCTGACCGAGGAACTGTTCCGCGAGCTGGCCCAGGCCGTGCTCGGCAGCACCGACGTGCCGTACGGTGACAAGGTCTTCCACTTCGGCGAGCCCTTCGCCCGCCTGTCCGTGTTCGACGCCATCCTCAAGTACAACCCGGACATCACCGCCGCCGACCTCAAGGACCTCGACAAGGCCCGCGAGATCGCCAGGAAGGCCGGTGCCAAGGTCCTCGGCCACGAAGGCCTGGGCAAGCTGCAAGTGATGATTTTCGAGGAACTGGTGGAGCACAAGCTGGAGCAGCCGCACTTCATCACCCAGTACCCCTTCGAAGTCTCGCCGCTGGCTCGCCGCAACGACCAGGACCCGAGCGTCACCGACCGCTTCGAGCTGTTCATCGGCGGTCGCGAGATCGCCAACGCCTACTCCGAGCTGAATGACGCCGAGGACCAGGCCGAGCGCTTCATGCTGCAGGTCAAGGAAAAGGACGCCGGCGACGACGAGGCCATGCATTACGACGCCGACTTCGTCAACGCCCTGGAATACGGTATGCCGCCCACCGCCGGCGAAGGCATCGGCATCGACCGCCTTGTGATGCTGCTGACTAATTCGCCGTCTATCCGTGACGTCATCCTGTTCCCGCATATGCGGCCGCAGGCTTGATGCCGATATGGAGAACCCGTACACGATCAGCTGCGCGTCGGCCCCGCTGCGTTAAACACAGGCTCGGAAGGCCGCTTTCCCGCGCGGCCCGAAGGGCGAGCGAAGCGAGCAATGCTCACTTGCAGCTCGTAAACTTCGCTTCCTCGTCTGTTTTTGCCTGGCATGGCTCCAGCTCGCAAGATCGTGAGCAGGCTCTGGAATAAGCCGCCTTCGGGCGGTTTTTTCTTGGCCGGCGTTCGGCGGGCGAACCTTTTTGCCCCGGCTCCGCTCCTAAATAGCGCTCGTCAGGGTCGACAGCGTTTCAATCTCGCCGGCTCCGGCATTGATTCGCCGGATAAATGGTCAACACTTTCACCTTGAGTGAGTTCGGAGGATTTCCCGTCTTGAACCCGTCGTCCCGTAGTGACAGTGCCGCCCGCGTCGCCAGCGCGGTCGCCGAAAGCGTGAAATACCAGGGCCGCAAGGCCAGCCGCCAGGGCAGCGAGCAACGCCGCCAGGCCATCCTCGACGCCGCCATGCGCATCATCGTGCGCGACGGCGTTCGCGCGGTGCGCCATCGGGCCGTGGCCGCCGAGGCCCAGGTTCCACTCTCGGCCACCACCTATTACTTCAAGGACATCAATGACCTCATCACCGATACCTTCGCCCAGTTCGTGGAGCGCAGCTCGGCGGTGATGGCGGCCTTCTGGGCCAGCGTCGAGGACGACCTGCAGGCCATGGCTGCGGTACTCAGCCGCGACGGCGACTCGCGCCGGGCGATGACCGAGCAGATCGTGGAGCTGGCCATCCAGTATGTGCGCAGCCAGTTGGAGGAGAACCGTGACCAGCTCCTGGCCGAACACGCCTTCCGCCAGGAAGCGCTGCTCAACGCCAGCCTGCGTAATCTTGCTGACGCACATCGCCGGATACTCTCCCAGGGCGCGGAGCACTTCTTCCAGGTCCTGGGTTCGGCTGAACCCACCGAAGACGCCAAGGTGTTGACGGCCGTCATTCTGCGGATGGAATATCAGGGCCTTCTCGACGGCGTGGAAAACCTCGACATCGACGAGATGCGAGCGGTCCTGAAGCGCTACCTGTATCTGGTGATGGGACTCTGAGCGCGTAGATCAAACCCCGCTGTCGCGGGGTTTTTCGTTATCACAAGGAGAGCGAGATGATTGTCTGGCGTGCCGTGGTGGCCCTGTCCTTCCTGCTGTTGGGCGGCTGCCTGGTCACCTTCAAGGACCCGATTCCAGCCAACGAGCCCGCGCCGATACCCCTGCTGGGGGACTGGACCCGCAAGGACGAATGGGGCGAGCGGCAGTACCTGGAAATCAGCCGCGCCGGCTCCAACTTGTACAAGGCACGCAGCTTCGAGGGCAGCAAGGACAACCTGGACGGCATGGAGGAGTTCGGCTTCACCGTCGCCCACCACGGCCGCCGCTGGTACCTCTCCGCCGGGCTGCCGAAGAAGCTCGGCGCGAACTTCGCCATCGCCGGCTTCGAGCTGACCCGCGACAACGAACTGGTGGTCTACAACCTGGATGTCGAACGCGTCGAACAGGAAATGCAGGAAGGCCGGTTCCAGGGTCAGAGCGTGGAGATGCCGGAGGGCGATGGCGTGCTGATCACCAGCCCGCTATACGTGGTCTTCGGCTGGCTGGACGATCCGGCCAACTCCGACGTTTTCATCGAAGTCGCCCGTTACCAGCGCGCTGCCGAGGAGTGAGCCGCCGATGACCCGCCGCAAACTCCCCGACGACTACCAGAAAACCATTCGCGCGCTGTCCGATCGCATCGTCCAGGCGCAGACGCCGATTCGCGTGCTGGACGCTGTGAAGTGGGACGACAGCGTTCGCCAGGGCTTCCTCAAGCACAAGGGCAAGTCCGCGCCCGCGGTGGACCGGGCCTACTACGACAACCGCCCGCTGGCCTTCGATTCCGCGGAGAAGAAGCTGGAGTTCCAGAACATCGAGCGCGATATCACCCGGCACCTGGGCCAGTTCAACCCGGTGGGGCAGATCATGCGGCGCATGTGCAAGGAGTACCGCATGGTGATCCGCATGCTCGAAGCGCGCGGCACCGCCGATTTCGGCCTGATTTCCCAGGAGCTCTACGGCGCGGCCTCCGATGCCTTCCATGCCGGTGACCCGACCCTCGCCGACCTCGGGCTGATGCTCTCGGACTACCTGAACAACATCGCCGACCGTGGCGACCTCAAGGACGATGCCAAGACTCTCACCGCCAAGGACGCAGTGGACATGCTGCAGAGCCGCCTGGGGGCGGTGTTCGGCGATGACACCATCCGCGTCTTCGAGTCCGACGGCATAGTCGCCGACGCCGCCGCCGGCGCCGACTACATCAAGGTCCGCGCCGACGCCCTGTTCAACGAGCGCGACGTGCGCGCCCTGGAAGTCCACGAAGGTCTGGTGCACGTCGGCACGACCCTCAATGGGCAGAACCAGCCCATCTGCACCTTCCTTTCCAAGGGCCCGCCGTCGTCCACCGTGACCCAGGAAGGCCTGGCGATCCTGATGGAGGTGATCGCCTTCGCCTCCTATCCGAGCCGCCTGCGCCGCCTGACCAACCGCACCCGCGCCATCCACATGGCGGAGGAGGGCGCCGACTTTCTCGACGTCTACCACTTCTATCGCGAGCAGGGTTACGCCATGGAGGAGAGCTACGGCAGCGCCAGCCGGGCGTTTCGGGGCTCGCTGCCGGGCGGTTTGCCGTTCACCAAGGACCTGTCCTACCTGAAAGGCTTCATCCTGATCTACAACTACATCCAGCTCGCCGTGCGCAAGGGCAAGCTGGAGCAGATCCCGCTGCTGTTCTGCGGCAAGACCACCCTGGAAGACACCCGCACCCTGCGCCAACTGGTGGACGAAGGGCTGGTGGTGCCGCCCAAGTACCTGCCGCCGCAGTTCCGTGACCTCAACGCGCTTTCGGCCTGGATGTGCTTCTCCAACTTCCTCAACCACTTGAGCCTGGAGCGTATCGAGGCGGATTACGCGAACATCCTCTGATTCGCTTGAGCTTTTCGTCGGTTGGTACCGAGCCTGCGAGGCCCGACGAGCGGAATGTCAGGCCGGCCTCGGCGTTGGGCCTCGCTTCGCTAGGCGCCAACCTTCGGAGAACCCTTGATGGGATGGAATCCGCTATGCGCAGTTGCCTGCTGATCTTTTTCGCGCTGCTGTTGCAAGGCTGCAGCGCCTTGCTGTTCTACCCGGAGAAGCACCTGCCGTTCACCCCGGAGCGCGCCAAGCTGGAGTACCGCGACATCCAGCTCAGCGCCGCCGACGGCACCCGCCTGCATGCCTGGTGGCTGCCGGCCAGACCAGGGGTGGAGGTGAAGGGCACGGTGCTGCACCTGCACGGCAATGGCGGTAATGTCGCCACCCACCTGGGTGGGAGCTGGTGGCTGCCGGCCCAGGGCTACCAGGTGCTGTTGCTGGACTATCGCGGCTACGGCCGCTCCGAGGGATCGCCCAGTCTGCCGGCGCTCTACCAGGACATCGATGCCGCCTTCGCCTGGCTCGACCAGGCGCCGGAAGTGCAGGACAAGCCACGGGTAGTGCTTGGCCAGAGCATCGGTGGCGCCCTGGCGGTGCATTACCTCGCCGAACGCCCCGAGCGGCGCGCGCAGCTCAAGGCCCTGGTGCTGGACGGCGTACCCGCCAGCTACCGCGAAGTGGCGCAGTACAGCCTGTCCAATGCCTGGCTCACCTGGCCGTTGCAGGTGCCGCTGTCCTGGCTGATCCCCGATGGTGACAGCGCCCTGCGCGCCATCGGCGGGCTGAAGGGGCTGCCCATGCTGATCTACCACAGCCTCGACGATCCGGTGGTGCCCCTTTCCAACGGCGTGCGCTTGTATCAAGCTGCGCCCCCGCCGCGGGTGTTCCAGCCGGTCCGTGGCGGCCATGTGCAGACTTTCGCTGACCCAACCTGGCGCCAGGTCATGCTGCTCTACCTCGAAGACCCGACAGGCTTCGTCGGGCTGCGCCGGCTGGCCGAAGTCCCGAATACAGAGAGTCCCCAATGAGCGAACGCAACCCCATTCCGCTGATCCTCACCGGCATCGGCAGCATCGTCGGCACCGTGATGGTGCTCTGGTACTACGGCTACCTGCACTTCGCCAAACCCGAGGACGCCCTGCTGCTGAGCGACTTCACCATGCTCAAGACCCTCCCCGGCGAGGACTACAAGGTTTCCCTGGAGCCCGCCGCCCAGGTCGCCCAGTGCATCGACGGCGTGCTGGTGCTGTTCGATACCCAGCAGAAGGGCCTTACCGGCGTGCTGGTGGACAGCAAGAAGAAGGCCGTGCGCTGCATGGGGCAGGAAACGCCGCAGGAAGTCCGCTGAGGGTCTAGCCTCCCTTTGGGAGGTAGCCGTCATGGACATTCGTATCTGGCAAGGCGATATCACCACCCTGGAGGTGGACGCCATCGTCAATGCCGCCAACAGCTCGCTGCTCGGCGGCGGGGGCGTTGACGGCGCCATCCACCGCGCCGCCGGCCCCGAACTGCTCGCTCGCTGCCGCACCCTGGGCGGCTGCCCGACCGGCGAGGCGCGCATTACACCGGGTTTCCGCCTGCCGGCGCGTTTTGTGATCCACACCGTGGGCCCGGTCTGGCAGGGCGGCAACCACCGTGAAGCCGAACTGCTCGCCAACTGCTACCGCAACAGCCTGGCCCTGGCGGAAGCCGAAGGCTTGGCGAGCATTGCCTTCCCGGCCATCAGTTGCGGGGTCTACGGCTATCCGCTGGAAGACGCAGCGCAGATCGCGGTGGCCGAGTTGAAGCGTCAAAGGCCACCGGGCAGCACACTCAAGGAGGCGCTGCTGGTGGCCTTCGACGCGAAGATGGTGTCGCTGTATCAGGCGGCGCTTCCGTAGGTTGGCGTAGAGCGCAGCGAAACCCAACGATGGGGCTGACGCCGAGGCGTTGGGCTTCGTGCCCCAGCCCAACCTACACAGCTGAACCCGGCCCGGACGCGGATAACCCCCTCTCCCTTTGGGAGAGGGGTGAAAGCAACCGCAACCCGTTGAACACCACCAGCAGGCTCGCGCCCATATCGGCGAACACCGCCATCCACAGGGTGCCTTCGCCCATCAATGTCAGGGCCAGGAACACCGCCTTGATGCCCAGCGCCAGGCTGATGTTCTGCATCAGCACCCCGTGGGTACGGCGGGACAGGCGGATGAACTGCGGCAGCTTGCGCAGGTCGTCGTCCATCAGTGCTACGCCGGCGGTTTCGATGGCGGTGTCGGTACCGGCGGCGCCCATGGCGAAACCGATGTCGGCGCGGGCCAGGGCGGGGGCGTCGTTGATGCCGTCGCCCACCATGCCCACCGCTCTGCCTCCGGCCTGGCGCCGGCCGATTTCCGCCAGCTTGTCTTCCGGCAGCAGGTTGCCGCGCGCGTCGTCCATGCCCACCTGGCTGGCGATGGCCTGCACGGTGTGCGGGTTGTCGCCGGAGAGCATCAGGGTCTTCACGCCCAGCTCGTGGAGCTGGCGGATGGCCTCGCGGCTGCTGTCACGCACGGTGTCGGCCACCGCGAACAGCGCCAGCACGGCGGTTTCGCCGCACAAGGCGACCACCGTCTTGCCCTGGGCTTCCAAGGCGTCCAGGCGCGCCTCGAGTTCCTCCGAGCAGAGGCCGAGCTCCTCCACCAGTCGGTGATTGCCCAGGTGGTAGGTGCGGCCCTCGATCTGCCCGGTGACGCCTCGGCCGGGCAGGGCGGCCAGCTCGTCCACCGCGTAGAGGGCGATGCCCGCGGCCTCGGCGGCACGGGCCACGGCCTGGGACACCGGGTGATCCGAACGGGCGGCCAGGCTGGCGGCCAGGGCACGGGTATCGCGGCCGTCTTCCCGCAGCACCTCGACATCGGTCTGACGTGGACGGCCCTCGGTCAGGGTGCCGGTCTTGTCCAGGGCCACCCAGGCCAACTTGCGGCCCAGTTCGAGGAAGACGCCGCCCTTGATCAGGATGCCGCCGCGCGCCGCCGCCGCCAGGCCGCTGACGATGGTCACCGGGGTGGAGATGACCAGCGCACAGGGGCAGGCGATCACCAGCAGCACCAGGGCGCGGTACAGCCAGTCCAGCCAGACGCCGTCGAAGAACAGGGGAGGCAGCAGCGCGGTGAGCACGGCGATGAGGATCACCACTGGCGTATAGATGCGCGAGAAACGGTCGACGAAGCGCTGGGTCGGTGCCCGTGAGCCTTGGGCGGCCTCCACGGCGTGGATGATGCGCGACAGGGTGCTGTCGTCGGCGGCGCGCGTGGCGCGGTATTCCAGTTCGCCTTCACCGTTGATGGTGCCGGCAAACAGGGGGTCGCCCTGGTCCTTCTCCACCGGCAGACTTTCGCCGGTGATGGGCGCCTGGTTGACGCTGGAGCGGCCGCCCAGCACTTCGCCGTCAAGGGCAATACGCTCGCCGGGCCGTACCCGCAAGCGTGCGCCGGGCTGAATTTCCCTGGCCGGCCGCTCACGCCATTGTCCCGCCTCGAACACCGTTGCCAGTTCGGGGGCCAGTTGCAGCAGGCCGCGAATGGCATCCCGCGCCCGCTCCAGGCTGCGTGCTTCGATCAGTTCGGCGATGGCGAACAGCACGCTGACCATGGCCGCTTCCGGCCACTGGCCGATCAGCAGGGCACCGGTGACGGCGATGCTCATCAATGCGTTGATGTTCAGGTTGCGGTTCTTCAGGGCGATCCAGCCCTTCTTGTAGGTGGGCAGGCCGGCACCGAGAATGGCGAGAATCGCCAGGCCGGCGATGACCCACTCCGGTGCCAGGCCGAACCATTCGCAGGCTTCCGCGGCCAGGGCGGCGAGTCCCCCCAGGGCCAGCGGCCACCAGGGCTTCTTCATCTCGGCCGGTGCGGCGGCGGGGGCGCCTTCTGCCAGGGGGACGGCCTGCATGCCCAGACTCGCGATCAGGCGTTGCAGCGGTTCCACATCCTCGAAACGGTGGCGCACCCGCAGCAGGCGCTGCATCAGGTTGAACTCCAGCTCCTCGATGGCCGGGACCTTGGCCAAGGCATCGCGGATCAGGCGTTCTTCGGTGGGGCAGTCCATGGCGTCGATGCGCAGGCTGCTCCAGCGCGCCTCGGCAGTGGCAGTGGCGGCGACGGCAGCCAGTTCCGGGCTGGCGGAGCGGGGGGCATGGTCATGGTCGTGGCAGCAATGGTGGCTCATGGGTCAATTCCTGTTTGACGCTTCGCGAGCCATTGCACACCCTGTAGTAACTACAGAGTCAAGCGGAGACGGATCATGAAGATCGGCGAACTGGCCACCCTCACCGGCTGCCCGGTGGAAACCATCCGTTACTACGAACGCGAGGGCCTGCTGCCGGAACCATCCCGCAGCGCGGGCAATTATCGGCAGTACGACACCGCCCATGTGGAGCGCTTGTCCTTCATCCGTCACTGCCGTTCGCTGGATATGACCCAGGAGGAAATCCGTGCCCTGCTGGCCCTGCGCGATCGTCCCGAGGCCGACTGCGGCACCGCCAATCGGCTGATCGAGGAGCACCTGCACCACGTGGAAGTGCGCATTGCCGAACTGCAGTCGCTGCGCGCCCAGCTCCAGGACCTGCGGGCACGCTGCAGCGGGGAGGGCGCCAGCGAAGCCTGCGGCATCCTCCGCGAACTGGAGCAGCCGGGACCACCGCCGGTGACCAGCGAGGACTGCGCGCATGCCGGGCACTTGCATGTGCCCGGTGTGCACAGACGCGGTTAGTGGCTGGTGCCGTCGCGTTGCAGACGTTGCAGGTAGCGGCGTGAAAGCGCCAGGAAACGTGGCGTCGGCCCGATGTCTTCGTAGAGCGGGTCGCCCTGCTCATCGGTGGCGACCACCTGGCTTCCCTTGACGTAGGGGAAGCTGGCTTCCAGTTCTTCCAGGGCGGCGCCGACCAGTTCGCCGATCAACTCCTCGACGCTGCGCTTGGGGTACATCTCGGACAACGCGGCGAGCCGCGCCGCGGACTCCAGGTCCAGGTGGACGTTGTACTCGCTGCGGGTCAGGCGACCCTTGGCGTTCTGCTCCCAATGGTGGGCCAGTTCTCGGATCTTCATAGACACCTCATCCTTTTCCCACATGGTGGTGGGTGGCTGCGAAGCACCGGACGATCTCTGCCGCCCGGGAGTCGTCATTCGTGATGGCGGCTATTGTTCAGACTAGCTTGCGGGCGCATTCGGATACGCCGTTCGTCGCGCCCTTGTAACTGCATGGCGCTATCGGCAATCTGGAAGTCGAATCCAGCGACGGAGGAAGGGCAATGGCCGAAATCGACGCGCGCCTGCGCGAGGATGTCCACCTGCTTGGCGAGCTGCTCGGTGACACCATTCGTGCCCAGTTGGGCGAGGTCTTTCTCGACAAGATCGAGCGCATCCGCAAGGGGGCCAAGGCCGCCCGCAAGGGCTCGGCCCAGGGTGAGCGCCAGCTCAACGACACCCTCGACGGCCTGACCGAAGACGAACTGCTGCCAGTGGCGCGGGCCTTCAACCAGTTCCTCAACCTGGCCAATATCGCCGAGCAGTACCACCGTATCCGCCGGCGCGCGGCGGACGAGCCGTCTCCCTTCGAGGATCGCGTGCTTGGTGAACTGCTGCAGCGCCTGCGTGCCGCCGGCCACGCTCCGGAACAACTGGCCCGCCAACTGGGCCGGCTGGATATCGAGCTGGTGCTGACCGCCCACCCCACCGAAGTCGCTCGCCGCACCCTGATCCAGAAGTATGACGCCATGGCCGCCCAGTTGGCCGCCCAGGACCATGCCGATCTCAGCGAGGCGGAGCGCGAGCGAGTGCGCCTGCGTTTGCGGCGCCTGATCGCGGAGGCTTGGCACACCGAGGAGATCCGCCGCAGCCGGCCGACGCCGCTGGACGAGGCGAAGTGGGGGTTCGCGGTGATCGAGCATTCCCTCTGGCATGCCCTGCCCAATGTGCTGCGCCACGTCGACCAGGTGCTGCACGCCGCCACCGGCCTGCGTCTGCCGCTGACTGCCGCGCCGTTGCGCTTCGCCTCCTGGATGGGCGGCGACCGCGACGGCAACCCCAATGTCACCGCCAGCGTGAGCCGCCAGGTGCTGCTGCTGGCGCGCTGGATGGCCGCCGATCTCTATCTGCGCGATGTCGACCACCTGGCCGCCGAGCTGTCCATGCAGCAGGCCAGCGACGAATTGCGCGTGCGCGTGGGGGTGCATCCCGAACCTTACCGGGCGGTGCTCAAACAGTTGCGCGAACGCCTGCGCGCGACCCGCGCCTGGGCCGAGGCGGCCTTGGAGGGCGAGCTGCCGCCGGGGCCGGAGGTGCTGCACGAGAACAGTCAACTGCTGGAGCCCCTGGAGCTCTGCTACCACTCGCTGCATGCCTGCGGCATGGGTGTGATTGCCGACGGCATGTTGCTCGACTGCCTGCGCCGTGCGGCCAGCTTCGGCCTGTTCCTGGTGCGCCTGGATATCCGCCAGGACGCCGGTCGCCACGCCGCCGCGCTGGGGGAAATCACCGATTACCTGGGCCTCGGCAACTACGCCGAGTGGGACGAGGATGACCGCCTGGCCTTTCTTCAGCGCGAGTTGGACAACCGACGCCCGCTGCTGCCTCCGCACCACCGGCCATCGGCCGATACCGCCGAAGTGCTTGCCACCTGCCGGGTGGTGGCCAACGCGCCGGCCGCGTCCCTCGGCTCCTACGTGATCTCCATGGCCGGTGCGCCCTCGGACGTGCTGGCGGTGCAACTGCTGTTGAAGGAAGCCGGGTTGCAACGTCCGATCCGCGTGGTGCCACTCTTTGAAACCCTGGCCGACCTGGACAACGCCGGGCCAGCCATCGACCGCCTGCTCGGCCTGCCTGGCTATCGCGCACGGCTGCATGGTCCCCAGGAAGTGATGATCGGCTACTCCGACTCGGCCAAGGACGCCGGTACCGTAGCCGCCGCCTGGGCCCAGTACCGTGCCCAGGAACGGCTGGTGGAGGTGTGCCGCGAGCACCAGGTGGAGTTGCTACTGTTCCATGGCCGCGGTGGCACCGTGGGGCGGGGCGGCGGCCCGGCCCATGCCGCCATCCTGTCGCAACCGCCGGGCTCGGTGGCGGGACGCTTCCGCACCACCGAGCAGGGCGAGATGATCCGCTTCAAGTTCGGACTGCCCGGCATCGCCGAGCAGAACCTCAACACTTACCTGGCGGCGGTACTGGAAGCCACCTTGCTGCCGCCGCCGGAGCCCGAGCCGGCCTGGCGCGCCGCCATGGACCATCTGGCCGCCGATGGTGTGGCGGCCTACCGCGCGGTGGTGCGCGAACATCCGCAGTTCGTCGACTATTTCCGCCAGGCCACCCCGGAACAGGAACTCGGCCGCCTGCCCCTGGGCAGTCGTCCGGCCAAGCGGCGTGCCGGTGGGGTGGAGAGTCTGCGGGCGATTCCCTGGATCTTCGCCTGGACGCAGACTCGCCTGATGCTGCCGGCCTGGCTGGGCTGGGAAACGGCCCTGGAGAATGCCCGGCAACGGGGGGACATCGAGCTGCTGGCGCGAATGCGCGAGCGCTGGCCATTCTTCGCGACGCGTATCGACATGCTGGAGATGGTCCTGGCCAAGGCTGACGCCAACATCGCGGCTCTCTACGACGAGCGGCTGGTGCCGGAGGAACTGAAGCCCCTGGGTGCGCAGTTGCGCGACCTATTGTCGCAGGCCGGCACTTCGGTGCTGGCTCTGACCGGTCAGTCGAGGCTTCTGGCGCAGAGTCCGGTGACCCGCGAAGCCATCAGCGTGCGCAATACCTACCTGGACCCGCTGCACCTGCTCCAGACCGAGCTCCTGGCCCGTTCCAGGCGCTGTGAGCAACATGTCGAAGGCCCGCTGGAACAGGCGCTTCTGGTTACCGTGGCGGGGATCGCGGCGGGGTTGCGCAACACCGGTTGAAGCGGATTTGGCCCCTACCTCCGGCGTCTTGTGCGCTATAGGGGTGCTGTGTATCTTGAACGTCCTTTTGGCCCGACAGCGACGCCGAAAATCCTATTCCGAGATTGGCCCCATGAGGCGAATCCGACCGATCTGAAAATAAAATCTTTGAGGAGCACATCGATGCGCGTGATTCTGCTGGGGGCCCCTGGTGCCGGCAAAGGTACTCAAGCCGGCTTCATCACCAAGAAATTCGGCATTCCGCAAATTTCCACCGGTGACATGCTGCGTGCAGCGGTCAAGGCCGGCACCGAGCTTGGCCTGCAGGCCAAGAGCGTGATGGATGCCGGTGGCCTGGTCTCCGACGACCTGATCATCAACCTGGTCAAGGAACGCATCGCCCAGCCCGATTGCGCCAATGGTTTCCTCTTCGACGGTTTCCCGCGCACCATTCCCCAGGCCGAGGCCATGAAGGAAGCCGGTGTGAACATCGACCACGTGGTCGAGATCGCCGTGGACGACGAGGAAATCGTCAGTCGCATCGCCGGCCGCCGCGTTCACCCGGCTTCCGGCCGCGTCTACCACACCGAGCACAATCCGCCGAAGGTTGCCGGCAAGGACGACGAGACCGGCGAAGACCTGATCCAGCGTGACGACGACAAGGAAGAGACCGTGCGCAAGCGCCTGGCCGTCTACCACTCGCAGACCAAGCCGCTGGTGGACTTCTACCAGAAGCTTTCCGCCGCCGAAGGCACCCCGAAGTACAGCGCCATCGCCGGCGTGGGTTCGGTGGAAGAGATCACCGGCAAGGTACTGGCCGCCCTCAGCTGAGACGTTGCCCGTATCTGACCAACGGCCCGCTTGCGGGCCGTTGGCGTTTATAATGCCCGCCTTTTTTCCGCGTCTGGACCTGTCGATGACCACACTGCTGGCCCTGGATACCGCCACCGAAGCCTGCTCCGTCGCCTTGCTGCACGACGGCAAGGTGCTCAGCCACTATGAGGTGATTCCGCGCCTGCATGCCCAGCGGCTGCTGCCGATGATCCAGACCCTGCTGGGCGAGGCAGGCCTGCCGCTGGCTGCGGTGGACGCCATCGCCTTCGGTCGTGGCCCCGGTGCCTTCACCGGCGTACGCATTGCCATAGGCGTGGTCCAGGGCCTGGCGTTCGCGCTGGACCGGCCGGTCCTGCCGGTATCCGATCTGGCGGTGTTGGCCCAGCGTGCCCACCGCGAACAGGGCGTCGACCAGGTGGCCGCCGCTATCGATGCGCGCATGGACGAGGTCTATTGGGGATGCTACCGCCTGGATGCCGGCGAAATGCGTCTGGCCGGCGTGGAAGCGGTTCTGCCCCCGGAGCAGGCCCTGCTGCCGCGCGACGCCGGCGGCGACTGGTATGGCGCGGGCACTGGCTGGGGCACCTTCGCGTCGCGCATTCCGGTGCCCGTCAGTGGTCAGTCGCCGGGTCTGCTGCCCCACGCGGAAGACCTCCTGGCCCTGGCGCGTTTCGCCTGGGCACGGGGCGAAGGTCTGCCCGCGGACCAGGCGCAACCGGTGTACCTGCGCGACAACGTCGCCACGCCCAAGGCGCCGCAGTAGAATGGCGGCAATTGGTTCGTCGTCCCCGATTGCCAAGCCAGGGCGGGGCGGCTAGAGTCCAGCGGCAGTCATTTCGAAACGCCAGTACGGCTGAGCAGTAACCGATGCGCATCGACGGCTTCACGTCTTCCTTTCCGCTGGAACGCAGCCCTCGCCAGGGCGGCGCGGTTACACCGTTCCGCGAGATCCAGCGTGAGCAGGAAGCCCGTCGCGAGCAACCCGCCACCCCATCCTCGACCCAGGGCTACGAGCAGGCTCCCCAGCCCCGTCGCGTCCAGGCGAGCAACAACGCGGGGGAGAACCTGCCGGTGCGTCCCCAGGATCTGAACCAGCAGCAACAGCGTTACACCAGTGCCCGCGCTGCCCAGGCCATCGCCAGTTACAGCACCACCGCCAGCTTCGCCGCCGATTACGACGCCCCCGAAGTCCTCGGCCTCGACCTCTACGCCTGATGTTGCCCTATCACCTGGGCTGCCCGTCCTGGAACGAGCCGGCCTGGCGCGGCAGCTTTTATCCCGCCGACCTGCGTCCCGCCGACACCCTGGGCCACTACTGCCAGGTGTTCAACGCGGTGGAAGGCAACACCACCTTCTACGCGCGGCCTTCCGCCGAAACCCTGCGGCGCTGGGCACAGACCATGCCGGAGAGGTTCCGTTTCTGCGCCAAGGTGCCCCGCGATGTCAGCCATGAAGGCGACCTGCGCGACCAGATCGTCGCCACCGAGGCCTTCCTCCACTTGCTGGAACCCCTTGGACCGCGCCTGTCGCCGCTCTGGCTGCAACTGCCGGCGGCCTTCGGGCAGAACCGGTTGGGTGAGCTGGCTTGCTGGCTGGACGCATTCAGCCACCAGAGCATCGCGGTGGAAGTGCGCAACCCGGCCTTTTTCGACAAGGGCGACGCCGAGCGAGCCCTCAACCGTCTGCTGCACGAGCGCGGTGTGGAGCGCATCTGCCTGGACTCGCGGGCGTTGTTCAGTGTCCGCTCCCAGGACCCAGCCGTGCTCCACGCGCAATCGAAGAAGCCACGGGTGCCGGTGCGGCCGGCAGCCTTCAGCACCAGTCCGCAGGTGCGTTTCATCGGCGGACCGGACCTGGATGCCAACCAGCCTTTCCTCGATCCCTGGCTGGACAAGGTGGCCGGCTGGATCGAACAGGGTCTGACGCCCAACGTGTTCCTGCACACCCCGGACAACCACCTGGCCGCCGCCCAGGCGCTGCGGTTCCACGCCAGCCTGCGTGAGCGCCTTCCGGGATTGCCGGCCCTGGAGCTGTCGCAACCGCCGGCCGAACAGCTCGGCCTCCTCTGATCCCTGGGCTAGGCTATCGGCTCCATCCCGAATTCCGGAGCCTGCCATGTCCAGCCAAGCCCAACGCGGCCAGGCATTCGCCGCCCTGCATCGCGCCCCTGGCCTGTTCGTCCTGCCCAATCCCTGGGATGCCGGTTCGGCGAAGATGCTCGCGCACCTCGGCTTCGCTGCATTGGCGACGACCAGTGCCGGCCTGGCCTTCGCCCTCGGGCGACGCGATGCCGAAGGCAACGTCAACCGCGAGGAGGCCCTGGCCAATGCCCGCGCCATCGTGGAAGCGACGCCGCTGCCGGTGGCCGCCGACCTGGAGAACGGCTACGGCGACCGCCCCGAGGACTGCGCGGCGACCATCCACGCGGCCGCCGCCGTCGGCCTGGTCGGCGGCTCCATCGAAGATGCCAGCGGTCGCGCCGAGGACCCCATCTATCCCCTGGACCTGGCAGTGGAGCGCATCCACGCTGCCGTGGAGGCGGCCCGCAGCCTCGGCTTTCCCTTCACTTTGGCGGCCCGGGCAGAGAACTTCCTGCATGGCCGTGCCGATCTCGATGACACCTTGCGCCGCCTGGTGGCCTATGCGGAGGCGGGCGCCGATGTGCTCTACGCGCCGGGCCTCACCAGTCGCCAACAGGTTCACGACGTGGTGCGCGCCGTGGCGCCGCGGCCGGTGAACGTGCTGGTGGGCTCGCCCAGCCTGAAACTCGGCCTGGAGGAACTGGCCGAACTCGGGGTCAAGCGCGTCAGCGTCGGCTCCAACCTGGCGCGGGTGGCCTACGGCGCCTTCTTCCACGCGGCGGACGAACTGCGCCAGGGCAATCTGATGGCCATGGGGCAGGCGATGCCCTTCGATCGCATCAACGACCTGTTCGGCGCCTGACAGCGAACTGGCGGCGCGGCTCTGGCAGAATGCGCGGGTTTTTCAGGTCAGGCGTGGACGTCCATGAGTGAAGATTCTGTCAGGGTGAGGGCCGAGTCCCTCGAACCGGCCTATGCCGAAGCCTTGGAGGCCTGGGCCGCGCGGCTGGGGTTGCTGCGTGAGGGCGAGGCGGATTTCGCCTTGCAGTTGGGTGGTGAGGGTTTGCAACTGCTGCAGCTCGGGCCTGACTCGCCCGGCCCCGTGCGGGTGGACTTCGTCGAAGGTGCGGCGGCACACCGGCGCAAGTTCGGCGGCGGCAGCGGACAGATGATCGCCAAGGCGGTGGGTGTGCAGCCCGGTATTCGCCCGAAGGTCCTGGATGCCACCGCGGGTCTGGGGCGTGACGCGTTCGTGCTGGCCACCCTGGGGTGCGAGATGACCCTGATCGAGCGCCAGCCGCTGATCGCCGCGCTGCTGGAAGATGGCCTGGTCCGCGCCGGCCGGGAACCGGAGACCGCCGCAATCGCCGCGCACATGCGGCTGCTGCAGGGCAACGCCATCGAGCTGATGCGCAACTGGCAGGGGGAGGTCCCCCAGGTGATTTACCTCGATCCGATGTTCCCGCACCGCGACAAGAGCGCCCTGGTGAAGAAGGAGATGCGCCTGTTCCGCCCCCTGGTGGGCGATGACCAGGACGCCCCGGCATTGCTGGAGGCCGCCCTGGCCCTGGCTAGTCACCGGGTGGTGGTGAAGCGGCCGCGCAAGGCGCCGATCATCGAAGGCGCCAAACCGGGCTATGCGCTGGAAGGGAAATCCAGCCGGTATGACATCTATCCGAAGAAGAAGCTGGGGACCTGATCGGTCCCCGGCCCGGTCCTTACGTCAGGGCGCATAGGCCCGGATGAACAGCTCCACCACTTCCCGCACGTGCCGCTCGGCCTCTTCTCCTTCCAGGGCGGCTTCGCAGCCGATCAGCAGGCGGAAATTGTGCCCGCCCTTGATCAGGCAGAAGAAGTGATCGGCGGCATTCAGCGGCTGCTCGATATGCAGCTTGCCGGCCTCATGGGCATGGCGCAGCAGTCCGGTCATTTCCTGCAGGATCTGCAGCGGCCCCGCCTCGTAGAACATTCGCGCGAGCTTCGGGTCCTGGTTGGCCATGGCCACCATGACCCGATGCAGTTCCAGGGACTCGCGGCTGTTGATCAACTGCTGGAAGCTGCGGCCGATGTTCAGCAGCACGCTTTCGATGCTGGCGTCCGCCGGCAACTCGAACAGCAGCTCCGGTAACTGCTCTTCGCACTTGGCCTTTACCGCCGCTGAGAACAGCGTCTCCTTGTCGGTGAAGTGGCTGTACACGGTCAGTTTGGACACGCCGGCCTCGGCGGCGATGGCATCCATGCTGCTGCCGTCGTAGCCGTTTCTCAGGAACAGGTTCTTCGCCGCTTCGAGAATTGCCTTTCTCTTCGCGGGATCTTTCGGCCGGCCTGGGCCGCTGGTCGGAAATGAATTGTCAGACATTTCTTTCTAAATACTGGACTGGTGAGTTTGCTATTTTTACTATACCCAGCAGTATAAATATTCCAGCCGCTCTTCGCGAAAGGTCATTCATCATGTTCCGCCATGCCTTGCCCCTCGCTCTGTCGCTTTCTCTCCCTCTCCTGATCACGGCCTGCGGCAAGGGTGAACCCGTGCAGCAACTGGTGCGCCCGGCCATGGTGGTGCAGCCGGAACCCGCGGCGGATGCGGTGGATACCTTCCCGGGCGAAGTGCGGGCGCGCTATGAGCCAGAGTTGGCTTTCCGCATCGGCGGCAAGGTGGCCAAGCGTCTGGTGGAAGTGGGTGAACGCGTGAAGAGGAACCAGCCCCTGGCGGAACTGGACCCGCAGGACGTGCGCCTGCAATTGGAGTCTGCCCGCGCCCAGGTGGCCGCCGCCGAGGCCAATCTCAAGCTGGTGCGCGCCGAGCGCGACCGCTACCGCACCCTGCTGGACCGGCAAATGATCAGCCGTTCCCAGTACGACAACGTGGAAAACACCTACCGCGCCGGCGAGGCGCGGGTGAAGCAGATCAAGGCCGAATTCAACGTCGCCAGCAACCAGGCTGCCTACACCGTGCTGCGTGCGTCCCAGGACGGGGTGATCGCCAGCCGCCGTGCGGAAGTAGGGCAGGTGGTGGCCGCCGGCCAGACCGTCTTCACCCTGGCCGCCGACGGCGAGCGCGAAGTGCTGATCAGCTTGCCGGAACATGCCATCGACCGCTTCAAGGTAGGCCAGGAGGTGGCTGTGGAACTCTGGTCACAACTCGGCCGGCGTTTCCCGGCGCGCATTCGCGAACTGGCGCCGGCCGCCGATTCGCAATCGCGCACCTTTGCCGCGCGGGTTGCCTTCTCCGACGGCAAGGTACCGGCGGAGCTGGGCCAGAGCGCCCGCGTATTCATCCGCAGCAATGGTGTGGTGCCGCTGTCCGTGCCGCTGTCGGCGCTGACCGCCGAGGCCGGCCAGCCTTATGTCTGGGTGGTCGACCCCAAGGATTCCACGCTGGAGCGTCGTCTGGTTCGCGTCGGGCCCTATGGTGAGGATCGCGTGCCGGTGCTCGAGGGTCTCGAGCCCGACGACTGGGTGGTCGCCGCCGGCGTGCAGGTGCTGCGCGAAGGCCAGCAGGTGCGGCCGGTGGACCGCGCGAATCGCTCGGTGAAGATGCTGGCCAAGGAGTAAGGCGCCGTGAATTTCAACCTTTCCGCCTGGGCGCTGCAGAATCGCCAGATCGTCCTCTACATCATGCTGCTGCTGGGCATCGTCGGGGCCATTTCCTACACCAAGCTGGGGCAGAGCGAAGACCCGCCCTTCACCTTCAAGGCCATGGTGGTGCGCACCAACTGGCCAGGCGCCAGCGCCGAGGAAGTCTCCCGCCAGGTCACCGAACGCATCGAAAAGAAGCTGATGGAGACCGGCGAGTACGACAGGATCGTTTCCTTCTCTCGCCCCGGCGAGTCCCAGGTGACCTTCATCGCCCGCGACTCCATGCATTCCAACGAGATTCCCGAACTCTGGTACCAGGTTCGCAAGAAGATCAGCGATATCCGCCATACCCTGCCGCCGGGTATCCAGGGGCCCTTCTTCAACGACGAGTTCGGCACCACCTTCGGCAATATCTATGCGCTGACCGGCGAGGGCTTCGACTACGCCGTGCTCAAGGATTACGCCGACCGCATCCAGCTGCAGCTGCAGCGGGTCAAGGATGTGGGCAAGGTGGAGCTGCTTGGCCTGCAGGACGAGAAGATCTGGATCGAACTGTCCAACACCAAGCTGGCCACCCTGGGGCTGCCGCTGGCCGCCGTGCAGCAGGCTCTGGAAGAACAGAATGCGGTCGCCGCCGCCGGATTCTTCGAGACCCCCAGTGATCGCGTGCAACTGCGTGTGTCCGGCCGTTTCGACTCAGTGCGGGAAATCCGCGACTTCCCCATCCGCGTGGGCGACCGCACCTTCCGCATCGGGGATGTGGCCGAGGTCCGTCGAGGCTTCAACGACCCGCCGGCACCACGCATGCGCTTCATGGGCGAGGACGCCATCGGTCTTGCCGTCTCGATGAAGGCCGGCGGCGATATCCTGGTGCTCGGCCAGGCGCTGGAGACCGAGTTTGCCCGCCTGCAGCAGAACCTGCCGGCCGGCATGCAGTTGCGCAAGGTTTCGGACCAGCCTGCGGCGGTGAAGACCGGGGTCGGGGAGTTCGTCCGCGTGCTCACCGAAGCGCTGATCATCGTACTGCTGGTGAGCTTCTTCTCTCTGGGGCTGCGCACTGGCCTGGTGGTGGCGCTCTCCATTCCGCTGGTGCTGGCGATGACCTTCGCCACGATGTATTACCTCGGCATCGGCCTGCACAAGATTTCCCTGGGCGCGCTGGTACTGGCACTGGGTCTGCTGGTGGACGATGCGATCATCGCGGTGGAGATGATGGCCATCAAGATGGAGCAGGGCTACGACCGGCTCAAGGCGGCCAGCTACGCCTGGAGCAGCACCGCCTTCCCGATGCTGACCGGCACCCTGATCACCGCCGCCGGCTTCCTGCCCATCGCCACCGCGCAGTCCGGCACCGGCGAATACACCCGTTCGATCTTTCAGGTGGTCACTATCGCCCTGGTGGTGTCCTGGATAGCCGCGGTGATGTTCGTGCCCTACCTCGGCGACCGCCTCCTGCCGGACCTGGCCAAGCTCCATGCGAAGAAGCACGGAGGCAGCGACAAGGGCCATGATCCCTACTCGACGCCGTTCTACCAGCGCTTTCGCCGCGTGGTGGAGTGGTGCGTGCGGCGCCGCAAGACGGTGATCCTGCTGACTCTGGCGGCGTTCGTCGCCTCCATCGCGCTGTTCCGCTTCGTGCCCCAGCAGTTCTTCCCGGCCTCCGGTCGCCTGGAACTGATGGTGGACCTCAAGCTCAACGAGGGCGCCTCCCTGGCCAATACCGAGTCCGAGGTCAAGCGCCTGGAGCAGTTGCTCCGCGATCATCCGGGGGTGGATAACTACGTTGCCTACGTAGGCAACGGTTCGCCGCGCTTCTACCTGCCGCTGGACCAGCAGTTGCCGGCGGCGAGCTTCGCCCAGTTCGTGGTGCTGGCCAGATCCATCGAGGAGCGGGAGCAGATCCGCAGCTGGCTGATCCAGACCCTGAACGATGAATTTCCGACCCTGCGCAGCCGCATCTCACGCCTGGAGAACGGGCCGCCGGTGGGCTACCCGGTGCAGTTCCGTGTCTCCGGCGAGCACATCGACGAAGTGCGCGCCCTGGCCCGCCAGGTGGCCGACAAGGTGCGCGAGAACCCCCATGTGGTGAACGTGCACCTGGACTGGGAAGAACCGAGCAAGGTGGTGCGGCTGAATATCGACCAGGACCGTGCCCGCGCCATGGGTGTGAGCACCGCCGACTTGTCGCGCTTCCTACAGAGTTCGCTGACCGGGGCGCCGGTGAGCCAGTACCGCGAAGACAACGAGCTGATCGAGATTCTCCTGCGCGGCACCGTGCGCGAGCGCCAGGAACTGGCCTTGCTGCCGAGCCTGGCGGTGCCTACCGACAATGGCCGAAGCGTGCCGCTGTCGCAGATCGCCACCCTGGAGTACGGCTTCGAGGAAGGCATCATCTGGCACCGCAATCGCCTGCCCACCGTGACGGTGCGTGCCGATATCTACGACAAGTCCCTGCCGGCCAGCCTGGTCAAGGACATCTCGCCGACCCTCGACTCGATCCGCGCCGAGCTGCCGGATGGCTACCTGCTGGAAGTGGGCGGCACCGTGGAAGATTCCGCCCGCGGGCAGAAGTCGGTGAACGCCGGCATGCCGTTGTTCGTCGTCGTGGTGCTGACCCTGCTGATGCTGCAGCTGAAGAGCTTCTCGCGCTCGGCCATGGTGTTCATCACCGCGCCCCTGGGCCTGATCGGCGTAACCCTGTTCCTGCTGGTGTTCCGCCAGCCCTTCGGCTTCGTCGCCATGCTCGGCACCATCGCCCTGGCGGGGATGATCATGCGCAACTCGGTGATCCTCGTGGACCAGATCGAACAGGACATCGCCCAGGGACTGGACCGCTGGCATGCCATCATCGAAGCCACGGTGCGGCGCTTCCGGCCCATCGTGCTCACTGCCCTGGCGGCGGTGCTGGCGATGATCCCGTTGTCGCGCAGCGTGTTCTTCGGCCCCATGGCCGTGGCCATCATGGGCGGCCTGATCGTCGCCACGGCCCTGACCCTGCTGTTCCTGCCGGCGCTCTATGCGGCCTGGTTCAGGGTCAAGCCGGTGGAGGCCCGGCAGGTCCAGCCGGCGCTGACGCCGGACGCCCAGCCCAGCCACTGACGAAAGAGGCCCCTTCGGGGGCCTTTTTCATGGCCGATCCGGCCGTTTCCGCCAATCACTAAGCCACTTCCAGCAGGGCCCTTGGCGCCGTCCGCCGCCAGACGGAGACTGGCTGCACGCATCACCGCCCGACGGAAAAGAAGAGGTGACCATGCAGCACGCGACCCAGGTGGAACTGCTCAAGAGAACCTTGTCCCTGGTGGAGCAGGGCCTGTCCGAATGTGTTGAGTCGCCTTCGGCCCTGCCGGTGGAGGCCTACCTCGACGAACAGCGCTATCGCCGTGAGCGGGATGAAGTGCTGCGCCGCGAGCCGCTGCTGGTGGCCCGCTCCAGCGAGGTCGCGGTGGGTCACTTCATTACCCGCGACCTGCTGGCGCCCCTGTTGCTGACCCGCGACGAGCAAGGCCGGTTGCGGGGTTTCCTGAACGTCTGCAAGCACCGTGGCACCCAGCTGGTGGGCGATGCCGCCGGGCGCAACCGGGTTTTCGTCTGCCCCTATCACGCCTGGGCCTATAACCCGGACGGCCAGTTGCGGGGCATCCCCCATGGCTATGGTTTCGAAGGCGTCGACCGGGCCTGCCTGAATCTCACCGAAGTGCCGGTGGCCGAGCGATTCGGCGCCATCTGGGCGCGCCACTCGCCGGGACCGGCGTTGGACATGGACGCCTTCTTCGGCGAACAGATTCTCGCCGACTTCGACAGCTTCGCCCTGGATGATCACGTGCTATTCGATCCCCAGGACATCCGTCGGCCGGTGAACTGGAAGTTGACCATCGACACCTTCCTGGAGAACTACCACGTCGCCAAGGCCCACCAGGCCACCATCGACCACCTGTTCTGGCCCAACCTGGGGCTGTTCGAGCGCTTCGGCCGGCATATCCGCAACTACTACGTGAAACGCAACTTGCGGGAGGTCCTCGACCAGCCGGAATGCGACTGGAACCTGCGGTGCCACGGTAACCTGCTGTATTTCCTCTGGCCCAACACCCTGGTGCTGGTGGAGCCGGACCATATCGACTTCTCCACCGTATTCCCCGATGGTCCGCTGGCCACCCGCGTGCTCGGCCATACGCTGCTGCCCGAAGCCCCGGTCACCGAGAAGGCGCAGCGCTACTTCGAGAAGAACAACGCGATTCTCTATGCAGCCCTGGAGGAGGACTTCGCCATGGCCGCGCGGGTGCAGGCGGGCATCCGGGCTGGTGCCAGCGACCGGCTCTGGCATGGGCGCTTCGAGCAGGCGTTGAGGTGGTTCCACCAGGGGCTGGATGAGGCGCTGGGGGATAGGCGGGTGGAGGTTGTGGCGAGGTGAAGGTACGCCAGCGGGCTAATCCGATGCCGGGCTCGAGTGCCCCTGGCGTACGCAAAAAAGTTCGGCATCAAGCCCAATGCCGTTCATTTGAACGCTTGTCACCCCTCTCCCACGTGTGGGAGAGGGGCTGGGGGAGAGGGAACCAAAAGCTTATCTGACTGGCATTAGGCATCATGCCGGGCTCTTCATGCCGAGCGACCTCAGAGCGCCCCGAACACCTTCTTTGCCAGGCTGGTGGCTGCTCCTGCCGGATTCTGGCGGATGCTGGCTTCCTGCTCGGCAATCACCTTGAACAGACCGTCCAGCGCTTCTTCGGTCACATAGCTCTCGACGTTGGCGCTCTTGGCGTCCACTACGCCGAAGCTCGCCGCCTGACCAGCGAAGCTGTTGTATTGCTGCGCCAGGCCGACCTTGTCGGTGGCTTGCTTGACGATGGGCAGGAACCTCGCGCGCAACTGCTCGCGGCTGGTCTTGTTCAGGTACTGGGTCGCGGCATCGTCCGGGCCGCTGAGGATGCCCTTGGCGTCCTGCACGGTCATCTTCTTCACCGCATCCAGCAGCAATGCCTGGGCCTGGGGCACGGCGGCCTCGGCGGCCTTGTTCATGGCCGCTTCGAGCTGATCCACCTGGGCGCCCATGCCCATCATCTTCATGGTCTTGGCGGCCTTGCCGAGCTTGCCCGGCAGTTCGATACGGACTTCGGGGTCATTGGAAAAACCGCCCGGCTTGCCCAACTGCTGCACGGCGACCTTGGCGCCCTGGATCAGGGCATCCTTGAGGCCGCCGCTGGCGTCCTGCTGGGTCAGGTCGGTGAGGGACAGGGCGTAGGCGCCGGCGGACAGGGCGAGGCCGGCGCAGAGGGTGGCGAAACGGATCATGGCTGCATCCTTGTGGCTATCGGCATGGCGGTCGAACCGACTCTCAGCGGACCGGGTCGACCTTGACGCGCAGGGGCTGCGGGTCGGAGCCGTCGAGTTTAACCGAGTGCTGCTCGGCGCTGATGAACATCAGCTTGCCGTCCAGTTCGATGCGCGCACTTACCGCGTAGCGGTGATTCGGTTGGATTCGGGCGGGGTCGTAATCGAGCCGGAAGGCCAGGGGCACCTGGCCCTTGACCGGCCCTTGCTGGCGGGCCAGCACCCGCGCCGGCGCATCGGCCACGGAAACATCCTGCAGACTGACACTGAGGACCGCGGTGGGCGGCAGGGCGATGCGCTGCAGATAGAAGACCTCGCCGTCCAGGCGGCGGGATTCGCTGGCGGGCTGGCCGGCGCAAGCCGCGAGCAGGCCGGTGGCGAGGATCAGGGGGAGTGCTTTCATCGGGACCTCGGGGCAGTGGGAGATGTTTGGACCCACTATAGAGGGTGGAATGCGATTAACCAGGGGAGATCGCGGCAGTCGAGCGGACATCGCCCCCTGTCCGGGGGCGATGGGGCGAGATCAGTGCGGGAGGTCGTCCAGAGCGGCGCTGGAGATGACGTTGAGGGTGTCGTTGAACTGCACCGTTTCGTTGAAGGCCTTGACCAGCGCGCGAAAGCGGTCCTTGGCGGCGACCAGTTGCTTGAAGTTTTCCGTCAGCTCATCGTTCCGGCGGTTCAGCGCAGCCTCGCGTTCGTCGAGGACATCGGCACGGCGCAGCAGGGTTTCCGCCAACTCGTCATTGCGCAGTTTTTCCTGGCGCAGGGTTTCCGCGAGTTTGATGGTGCTGCGATCACGCGCCTCGACGCTTTCCGCCAGGGCCTTGAGGGCGGCGCTGCGCTCGGCCAGGGCGCGGGCGCTGTCCTCGGCGCTGCGCTCAAGGTCGGAGCATTCGCGATTCAGGCGCGCTTCCAGCAGTCGGAGCTGCTCTTCCTTGTCGGCCAGCTGGCGTTCCTTCTCCTGCAACTGCGCCTTGCGCTTGTCCAGGCCGTCCTGCTGCCGGACTGCGTCCAGCCGCTGCTGGGTCAGTCCCTTGGCCATCTCGGCGAGTGAGTCGAGGGTGAACTGCACTTCCCCAAGCACGCTTTCGGCATCGCCGCCGAGGACGGCCGGAACAGCCGCCGCTTCTTCCTGGCTCTCGTCATCGGCCGGAGTCACCTCGGCCGCTGACGACGCGTCGCCCGCAACGGACTCCTGGCTGTGCTCAGCCTCTACTGGGGACGGCGCAGCGATCGATTCTTCGCCGCAGTGCGGAACGGTGGACGGCGCCGGTTGCTCCAGGCTGTCCCGACTCTCTGCGCTGGTAGCGTCGTTGCGCTCTTCGGGCTCCTGATCCAGGGGGGCAGGCTGGCCCTCTTCGGTCGGCGGGTGCAGTAACGCAAGCACCGGCATGGGCTCGTCATCGACCTGTTGCTTGTCCTGCTCCGGGTGTTGCTCCAGTTGAACGTCCGTGCCTGTGGCAACCTCCTCGACCGCTGCCGGGACTGGGGCGGCGTGTTCGCTGGGAAGGTCGCCCTGGCTGGCCTCCTCGTGCTGGGGCGGTGAGTCGACGGCAGTCGACTGGGCGGGCAGGCTGTAGTCCACGGCCAGGGTCAGGCTGCTGAGCAGTCGGGACGACGGGACCGGAACCGCTTCCTGGCATGCGGGTGACGGCGTGGTTGCGGGGAGCGGGACACCGGTGTTGTTGCTGTCGTGGGTGGCCAGCAGCCTGTTCAGCGACGCGCGGCTGAGCGAGAGGCTGCGATGCCCGCTGGTGGTAGCCGGTTGCCGGTCCTGGCCGGTGATGTCGCCGACGAGGTCGATGAAATGGAAGTCCAGCTCGTTCGTTCCGTTCACTGCTCGCCTCCTTTGGTGATCCGTTTCAGCACCTGAATCGCGCACTTCCATTCCTGGTCTGACTCCAGGCGTTCCAGCCGGTAGCCGCCGTCCTGCGGCACCGCGCTGGCGACGTACACCTTGGCGGTGCCCTGGCGGTCTTCCTCGTTGAGGGTGTATACGACGATGTTGCGGTCGATCCGGGGGACGGCAAAACTGCACAGGATGGCGGCGTTGGCCGTCTCCCGTGCGTCGTTCTCGACAGTGATGGTTTTCAGCAGCATGGGAGGGTCTTCCGTAATCTGGGCTGGTGATGCGCTCGGCTAGCCGAGGCAACGCAGCGCCGATGGTACGGAGGGGACCGGGGTAAGCCTGTCGGCAGCTCTCCGGCTGCGTTGTAGGAAGCGTCTTGAAAAAGGGAGGTCGGGCCCGAAGGCCCGGAGGGAGCGGTCAGTCGGATATCGGCGCAAGTTCCTCGCCGGTTTCACCCGGGCGGTCGAGGGCCACCTGGCGGATGGAAAGACGGATTTCCGCCGGCAGCACGCGCTTGGCAGCGCCTTCGGCCAGTTCGCCGAGCAGTTCATGGTGGCTCAGCTTTCCGGCTTCGTCGCGGCGCAGCACGCGCTGGTCCAGCAGGGTCTGGATGAAGTGACGGAACAGGCTCTTGTCGAAGAACTCCGGGGCGTTCAGGCCATGGAGGATCGACAGGCGCTGGGCCATGACGGTGCAGAGGTCTTCCAGTTCCTCGGCACTGAGCTGGTTCTGGCCGGCGTTCAGCAGCAGCGCAATGGCCATGTAGAAGCGCTGCAGGGTCTGCACGATGGCGCGGGCCAGCAGGGTCAGCAGGACGAACTGCCGCGAGCTGGGCGCCGGCCGCACGTAGACGTCGCCTTCCGTCTTGAGCAGGCCCTGTTCGACGAAGGCCGCCAGCCACTGATCCACCACCTCGTCCAGCTCGCTGGCGTCCCAGCGGATGAACAGTTCGGCCTGGAGGTAGGGGTAGAGCGCGCAGGTGTAGCGCAGGATCTGCTCGCGGCTCATGCGCGAGCTGCTCTGGAAAAAGCAGGCGAGCAGCGCCGGCAAGGCGAATACGTGGAGCACGTTATTGCGGTAATAGGTCATGAGGACGGCATTCTGCTCGTCCAGGTAGAGGATTTTGCCCAGGGCGTCCTTCTGCTCGGCCAGCAGGCCCATGCTCTGCACATAGGTGATCAGCGCCTGGCCGTCGCCCTCCGGCAAGGTGGCGTGGGGCGAATAGGGCACCGCGCGGAGCAGGGTCAGGTAAAGATCCAGGACGCGAGTCAGGGCGCGCTCGTCGAGGGCCAGGCGGCTGGTGGAGAGCAGCGCCAGGGCCACCAGGTTGACCGGGTTGATCGCCGCCGCCTCGTTGAGGTGGCGGGCAATGCGCACGGCCAACTGGTTGGTCGTGTCGTTGAGCCAGGCCGGGCGGTACTGCGGCCCCAGTTCCTGGGCGCGCCAGTCCGGCTGCTGCTGGTCGAGGAATTCCGCCAACTTGATCGGTTCGCCGAAGTTCACCGCCACCGAGCCGAAGCGCAGCTTCAGGGCGCCAATGACCTTGAACAGGTCGAAGATGGACTCCTTCTTCTTGCTTGCACCACGTAGTTCGCCCAGGTAGGTGCGGCCTTCCAGCACGCGCTCGTAGCCGATGTACACGGGCACGAAGACGATGGGCAGGCGGGAGGAACGGAGGAAGCTGCGCAGGGTGATGGCGAGCATGCCGGTCTTCGGATGCAGCATGCGCCCGGTGCGCGAGCGGCCGCCTTCGACGAAGTACTCCACCGGGAAGCCGCGGCTGAACAGGGTGTGCAGGTACTCGTTGAAGACCGCCGTATACAGCGGGTTGCCCTTGAAGGTGCGGCGCATGAAGAAGGCGCCGCCCCGACGCAGCAGACCGCCGATCACCGGCATGTTGAGGTTGATGCCGGCGGCGATGTGTGGCGGCGTCAGGCCGTTGCGGAACAACAGGTAGGACAGCAGCAGGTAGTCGATGTGGCTGCGGTGGCAGGGCACGTAGATGACCTCATGGCCATGCACCGTTTCCTGGACCTGCTCGATATGGTTGACCTTGATGCCCTCGTAGAGCTTGTTCCAGAACCAGGACAGCACCACTTCGAGGAAACGGATGGCGGTGTAGGCGAAGTCGGAGGCGATCTCGTTGCCGTACTTGAGCGCGCGGGCTTCGGCCGTGGCCGGGCTGACTTTCTCGCGTTCGGCCTCGTCGGCGATCGCCTGCCGCACCTGCGGACCGCGCACCAGGCCCTTCACCAGGTTGCGGCGATGGGACAGGTCGGGGCCGATGACCGCGGTCTTCTGGTTGCGGAAGTGCACCCGCAGGATGCGGTTGACCATGCGCAGGGTGCGTTCCGGCCCCTTGTCCTGCTCGATCAGTTCACGAAGATGGATGGGGGCGGAGAACTGTACGCGGGTCTTGCGGCCGAGGATGAGGATGCTCACCAGCTTGCGCAGACGACCGGTTACGGCCCAGCTGTCGGCGAACAGCAGCTTCCAGGGGCTGGTCTCGCGGTCCGGCGACTGGCCCCAGAACACCGTCACCGGGATGATCTGAGCATCGTCCACGGCGTGCTGGCCGATGGCGCCCAGAACCCGCACCAGGGTCGGCGATGCGCCGCGCTTGTCCTGGCCGCCGAACCAGCCGGGTTCGGGCGCCAGGTAGAAGAAGGCGGCCGGTTCCAGCAGGTCGCCCACCGCCACCGGCAGCACCGGGCGCGGCAGCCCGGCCTTGGTGCATTCCCGGTCCACGACCGCCAGGTCGCTGGCCGACGGCTGTTGCAGCACGTAGAGCACCGGCTTGCTGCGGTCGAGCTTCAGGGTGAAGGCGGACTGGTTGATGGTTTCCGAGCGTACCCAGAGGTAGAGCAGGCGGCGCAGGGTGCCAAAGGCAAGGCGACGGAAAGGGGAGCGGGTCATGACGGGGTAAGGCTGTGGAAACGAGCATTTGCTCGGGGCGGCTAGTTTGCCGGATTCCCTGGCAGGTCGCAAAAAGGCAGAGGCTGTCGCAATTGACCGAATTTTCCTGCAACTTTTCGCAGAAAGGGCTGCCTTGCAATGCCGCCGACGGACTCCTTATAGTCCGGCAGTTTTTTTACGGGGCCCCGGAGGCCGGCATGGCCAGGGGCATTTCCCACAGGGATTAAGGGCCATGATCGAGATAACGAACCTGACCAAGCGCTTTGCGCAGCATACCGCCGTGGATAACCTGTCCTTTCGCGTCGCACCCGGGGAGGTGCTGGGCTTTCTGGGCCCCAACGGCGCGGGCAAGTCCACCACCATGAAGATGCTCACCGGCTTCCTGGCGCCGACTTCCGGCACCGCGAGCATCTTCGGTTTCGATATTCAATCCCAGACCCTCAAGGCCCAGCGGCAGATCGGTTACCTGCCGGAAGGCGCCCCCTGTTACGGCGATATGACGGTGCGCGGGTTCCTCGAGTTCATCGCCGAGGTCCGCGGCTTCCGTGGCGCCGAGAAGAAAGAACGGGTGGCCCGCGCCGTGGGCCAGGTGGAACTGGAGAACGTGCTCGGCCAGTCCATCGAGACCCTCTCCAAGGGCTACAAGCGCCGCGTCGGCCTGGCCCAGGCGATCCTCCACGACCCCCGTGCGCTGATCCTCGACGAACCCACCGACGGCCTCGATCCGAACCAGAAGCACCAGGTTCGCCAACTGATCCAGAGCCTGGCCCAAGACAAGATCGTGATCATTTCCACCCACATCCTCGAAGAGGTCACGGCGGTTTGCAGCCGGGCGCTGGTGATCGCCTCCGGCAAGGTGGTGGCCGACGGCACGCCCTTCGAGCTGGAAAGCCGTTCACGCTACCACCAGGCCGTCACCCTGGTGGCCGAGGAACCACTGGACATGCTGGCCCTGGCGGTGTTGCCGGGCGTCGCCGGCATCGAGGAAAACGCCGTCCAGGGCAGCCTGACCATCCTCGCCAAGCCGGGCGAGGTGATTTTCCCGCAGGTGAACCAGTTGATTCACCAGCGGGGCTGGAAAGTGAGGGAGCTGGACGTGGAGCGCGGCCGCCTCGACGAAGTATTCCGCCGACTGACCCGGGGAGAAGCGGCATGACCCAGTTGCTGGTGATTTTCAAGCGCGAGCTGGCGAGCTACTTCGCCACCCCGCTGGCCTACGTGTTCATCGTGATCTTCCTGGTGCTGTCCGGGGTGTTCACCTTCTATCTGGGCGGCTTCTACGAAAGCGGCCAGGCGAGCCTGGCGCCCTTCTTCAACTTCCACCCCTGGCTCTACCTGTTCCTGGTGCCGGCCATCGCCATGCGCCTCTGGGCCGAGGAGCGCAAGTCCGGTTCCATCGAGCTGCTGATGACCTTGCCCATCACGCGCTTCGACGCGGTCACCGGCAAGTTCCTCGCCGCCTGGGCCTTCGCCGGGCTGGCGTTGCTGCTGACCTTTCCCATGGTGGTCACGGTCAATTACCTGGGCGAGCCGGACAACGGCGCCATCGTCACCGGCTACATCGGCAGTTGGCTGCTGGCCGGCGCCTTCCTCGCCATCGGCTCCTGCATGTCGGCGCTGGCGAAGAACCAGGTGATCGCCTTCATCCTCGCCGTCAGCGTGTGCTTCCTGTTCATCGTCAGCGGCTTCCCGCTGGTGCTGGACGCCTTCAGCGCCTGGGCGCCGCAGTGGTTGCTGGATGCCGTGGCCTCGCTGAGTTTTCTGACCCGTTTCGATGCCATCAGCAAGGGTGTGATCGACCTGCGTGATCTGCTCTATTTCGTCACCCTGATCGCCGCCTGGCTGGCCGCCACCGCCGTGGTGGTCGATCTGAAGAAGGCCGACTGAACATGAAAAGACTGATGTATTCCGGCGCCGGGCTGCTGCTGATCGCCCTGGCCTTCCTGGCGTTCAACATGCTCGCGGGCCTGACCCTGACCAATGCTCGGGTCGACCTCACTGAACAGAAGCTCTACACCATCTCCGACGGGACGAAGAAGATCCTTGGCGAGATCGACGAGCCCATCAACCTGTATTTCTTCTACTCCGACAAGACCGCCAAGGACCTGGTGGTGCTGCGCAATTACGCGCGGCGCGTGGAGGAAATGCTGAAGGCCTACGCACAGGCCGCCGACGGCAAGATCAAACTGCACGTCGTCGACCCCGAGCCCTTCTCCGAGGATGAGGACCGGGCCGCCGAGTTTGGCTTGCAGGCGATCCCGCTGCAGCAGGGGGGGGATCAGGTCTATTTCGGCCTGGCCGGTACCAATGGCGTGGATGACACCCAGATCATTCCGTTCTTCCCGCTGGACCAGGAGGAATTCCTCGAATATGAGATCAGCCGCCTGGTGCAGAGCCTGGCCACGCCGGAGCGTCCGGTGGTGGGGGTGCTCTCCGGGCTGCAGCTCAACGGCGGCTTCGACATGGCCAGCCGGCAGCCGACGCCGCCCTGGATGGTGATGGAGGAAATCCGCCAACTGTTCCAGATCGAGAGCCTGAAGGGCGACGTCGACCAGATCCCGGAGAAGGTTTCGGTGCTGCTGCTGGTGCATCCGAAGAACCTGTCGCAGCAAACCCTGTACGCCATCGACCAGTTCATTCTGCGCGGCGGAAAGCTGCTGGCGTTCGTCGACCCCTGGAGCGAGGCTGACCACGGCACGGCCATGGCGGGCGAGTCGGACGGCGACAAGTCTTCCGACCTGGAGCCCCTGTTCAAGGCGTGGGGCGTACAGATGCTGCCGGGCAAGGTCCTCGGCGACGGCGCCAACGCCATGTCGGTGAGCATGGGCCCGGACAAGCCGCCGGCGCGCCATGCCGCCTGGCTCAACCTGCCCAGACACAGCCTCGACCAGAGCGATATCAGTACCGCTGGGCTGGAAAACATCACCCTGGCCACCGCCGGTATCCTCAAGCCGCTGGACGGCGCCAAGACCCGCTTCGTACCCCTGATCCAGAGTTCCGAGTACGCCATGCCGTTCGATGTGCAGCGCTTTGGCATGCTGGCCGATCCCGAAGAGCTGATCCGCGAACTCAAGCCCACCGGCGAGCGCTACGCCGTGGCTGCGCGTATCAGTGGCCCGGCGCAGTCGGCCTTCCCCGACGGCATCGAGGGTCACAAGGATGGCCTTCAGTCTGCGGCGAACATCAACGTGATTGCCGTGGCCGACACCGACCTCCTCAGCGACCGCATGTGGGTGCAAGTGCAGGACTTCTTCGGCCAGCGCGTGCCCCAGCCCTGGGCCGACAACTCCGGCTTCGCCATCAACGCCCTGGATAACCTGGCCGGCTCCGACGCGCTGATCAGCGTGCGTTCCCGTGGCCGCTTCAGCCGCCCGTTCGACGTGGTGGAGAAGCTCCAGCGCGACGCCGAGGTGAAGTTCCGCGAACAGGAGCAGGCGCTCCAGCAGCGCCTCGCCGATACCGAGCAGAAGCTGGCGTCGCTGCAGCAGAACCAGGACCCGGCCAAGGCCCTGGAGCTGACCCCGGAACAGCAGGTCGCGCTACAGCAGTTCGTCCAGGAGAAACTGCGTATCCGCAAGGAACTGCGTGACGTGCGCTTCCAGCTCAATGCCAGCATCGAGGACCTGGGGCGCACCCTGAAATTCGTCAACATTGCCCTGGTGCCCCTGGTGCTGACCCTGGGCGTGCTGGCGCTGTGGTTCTGGCGCCGTCGGCGCAAGGCCTGAGGAGGACCGTATGGGACGTAACAGCCTGATTCTTCTCGCGCTCCTGGCTGCCGGCCTGGGCGCGGCCTACTACCTCCAGCAGGACGCCTCGCGACCGGCGTCCACGGTGTCCGGCAGCAGCCGCGAGCTGCTGCTGCCGGACCTGCAGGGCACGCTGTCGACCGTCACCGCCCTGGACGTGCGGCGTCCGGACCAGCCCGACGTGCGCCTGGCGCGCAAGGACGGCGTCTGGGTGTTGCCGGCCAAGGCCGACTACCCGGCGGCCGGCCAGCCTGTGGCGACGCTGCTGCGGGCGCTGGCCGAAGCGCGCAAGGTAGAAGCCAAGACCGCCAACCCCGAACTGCATGGCCGCGTCGGCCTGGCCGACAAGGGCGGTGTCGATGAGCAGGGCACACGCATCAAGCTGGAGCGCGGCGGCGAGCCCCCTCTGGAGCTGCTGGTGGGCAAGCCGGCGCAGCAGGGCAAGGGACAACTGGTTCGTCTGTATGGCGATAACCAGGTGTGGCTGGTGGACCAGGCCATGCCGATGCCGGTGAGCGAGCTCGCCTGGCTTGACCGGCGGGTGGCGGAAATTCCCTTCGCCAGCATCCGGCAGGTGGAGGTCGCCTACCCGAACGGAAGCCGCCTGACCGTCTACCGGGACTCGGCCTCCGAGCCCAATCTCAAGCTCAAGCAATTGCCCAAGGGGCGTCGCCTGGCCTACGAGGCGGCGGCCAACGGCATGGCGACCCTGTTCGCCGGCCTGGAGTTCGCCGACAACGCCCCCCTGGCGCAGGTGCAGTTCAAAGGCAAGCCGCTGCTGGAGTTCAGCCTGTCGACCTTCGATGGCGGTGAACTGCGGGGCGAGGTCCACGAGCAGGGTAAACAGCCCTGGCTGGTGCTCAAGGGCAAGGAAAAGCTCGCCGAGGAACGCGTGCCGGGCAAGCTTGACTGGGCTTATCGACTGGAGCCTTTCCAATATCAGGCCCTGGCCAAAACTCTCGAAGATGTACTCGCCGCCAAGTAAGGCAAGTGATGGAGGAAGGCGGTAAATCGGACAATGGATAGTTCATTTCCGCCTTGTTCTGTGCCCCATTTTGTACTCCCGAAGAACCAAAAAAGAGCGTCCAACCCGCATGGCACGGGCATTCCGTACTGTCATAAAAAAGTGCTTTTCAGCGCGAACTCTTGTCGTATACTCCGGTCGCGGTCAAAAAAAGAACGCCATTCGAATACCCGCTCCAAGCTTGATTCCGCCGGGGTTGGATATAACAAGAAGAACGTCTTTACCGCACCGTCGAAGCCCCCTCCAAAGGGGGCAAACAACAAAATTGCGAGTTGGAGAGAGCAGTAATGGCTGATCGTGAGATCGGAACCGTCAAGTGGTTCAATGACGCCAAGGGCTATGGTTTCATTCAGCGCGAAAGCGGTCCTGATGTGTTCGTTCACTACCGTGCTATCCGCGGCGAGGGGCATCGCTCTCTGCTGGAAGGCCAGAAGGTGGAGTTTTCCGTGATCCAGGGTCAGAAAGGCCTGCAGGCGGAAGACGTCGCCAAGGTCTGAAACTCAACAACAGAAGGCCCGTCAGTGACGGGCCTTTTGCTTTCTGTGGTGCCGGAGTTCGTCTCGCGGTAGCTCAATCGGTGCGCCAGATGATTTCCTGCTCGCCTTCCGCATTCACCTTGATCCAGCGGTCGGCGTCCTCTTCGCCCTGTGCTTCCTGCCAGCCGCCGGGCGCACAGCGAATTTCCACGCCAAGGGCCGCGAAGGCCGCGTGGGCGCAACCGAGGTCGTCTTCCCAGGGCGTGGCGTCGCTCTCCAGGTAGAGACTGTGCCACTTGCCAACCGCCTTCGGCAGCCAGGTGACGGGAATGTCCCCGGCCAGGCACTTGAAGGTCTGTCCCTTCTGTTGCCACGGCGTGCAGGAGCCCAGCGCAGTGTTGAGCCAGACGGTGACGGCTTCCTGGTCGGCATCCTTGAGGTAGATCTCGATATCGGGTTGGCGCATGGGGAACTCCCTAGTCTTTCTCGATCCAATCGTAGCGAATGGACACCGTCACATCGAAGGCATCGGCCACCACGGCAGCACGGCGTTCGGCATTGGCACGCCAGCCGTGGGGCGTCATGGCCAGGAGGTCGGCGCGCGCTTCGGCGTCGGCCAGGTTCAGGCGATAGCTCAGGGTTTCGCTGTGGGCCAGGCGCATGCCTGCCGGAATCTGTGCCAGGTGCTTCTGGTCGTCGTAGTCGCGCACTTCGTCATAGAGCTTTTCACGCAGCTCCAGCAGGTGATCGCGGGTCGGCCCCATGCGCAGCAGTCCGCCGCCGGGCGCCAACAGGCGCAGGGCTTCCTGCCAGTCCAGCGGGCTGAAGACGGAGGCCAACAGGTCGCAACTGGCATCGGCCAGGGGCACCCGCGCCATGCTCGCCACCATCCAGTGCAGTTGCGGGGCGCGGCGGCAGGCGCGCTTCACCGCCTCGCGGGAGATATCCAGCGCGTAGCCATCGGTAGCCGGCAGCGCCATGGCCAGTTGGCCGGTGTAGTAACCCTCGCCACATCCGATATCCAGCCAGCGCTCGGGATCGCGCTCGGCCGCGAGCGCCGCCAGGCGCGACGCCAGCGGCGCGTAATGCCCGCCGTCGAGGAATCGCCGGCGGGCTTCGACCATGGTGGCGTTGTCGCCCGGGTCGCGGCTCTTCTTGTGCTGCACCGGCAGCAGGTTGAAGTAACCCTGGCGGGCACGATCGAAGCTGTGGTTGGCCGGGCAGGTGACACCCTTGTCGCTGGCGGTCAGCGGGCCCTGGCAGAGGGGGCAGATGAGCTTCATTGGGCGAGCAGGCGGACCAGGGTCTGCTGGTAAATGTCGGTCAGCAGGTCGAGGTCGCTGGCCAGCACCCGTTCATTCACTTGGTGGATGGTGGCGTTCACCGGGCCCAGTTCGACCACCTGGGTGCCCAGGGTGGCGATGAAACGGCCGTCGGAGGTGCCGCCACTGGTGGACGGGGTGGTATCGCGGCCGGTGATGGCCTTGATGCTGGCGGAGACCGCGTCCAGCAGTTCGCCCGGCTGGGTGAGGAAGGGCAGGCCGGACAGCGCCCATTCCAGGTGGTAGTCCAGGCCGTGCTTGTCGAGGATCGTTTCGACTCGGCGTTGCAGCCCTTCCACCGTGGACTCGGTGGAGAAGCGGAAGTTGAATACCGCCACCAGTTCTCCCGGGATCACGTTAGTGGCGCCGGTGCCGGAGTTGAGGTTGGAAACCTGGAAGCTGGTCGGTGGGAAGAAGGCATTGCCGTCATCCCAGTGCTCGGCGGCCAGTTCCGCCAGGGCCGGCGCCGCCAGGTGGATCGGGTTCTTCGCCAGGTGCGGGTAGGCCACGTGGCCCTGTACGCCGCGCACCGTCAGCTTGCCGCCGAGGGAGCCGCGGCGGCCGTTCTTCACCACGTCGCCCACCAGGCTGGTGCTCGAGGGTTCGCCGACGATGCACCAGTCCAGGCGTTCACCGCGCGCGGCCAGGCGTTCGACCACCGCCTTGGTGCCGTGGTGGGCCGGGCCCTCCTCGTCACTGGTGATCAGGAAGGCGATGGCGCCCTGGTGATTCGGGTGCTCGGCGACGAAGCGCTCCACCGCCACCACCATGGCCGCCAGGCTGCCCTTCATGTCCGCCGCGCCACGGCCGCAGAGCATCCCCTGGTCATCGATCAGGGCATCGAACGGCTGGTGCTGCCAGGCCTGCACCGGGCCGGTGGGCACCACATCGGTATGGCCGGCAAAGCAGAGCACCGGGCCCTCACCGCCACGGATGGCCCAGAAGTTTTCCACATCCTCGATGCGCATGCGCTCGATGCGGAAGCCCAGGGCCTCCAGGCGGCGCATCATCAGGTCCTGGCAGCCTTCGTCGACCGGGGTGATCGAGGGACGGCGGATAAGCTCGCAGGCGAGTTCGAGGGTGGGGGACAGGGCAGGCATGGGGACTCCGGAAACACAGCGCGGGGGTGAAAGTGCGACATCTTAAAACAAGAACGGCGGCCATTGGCCGCCGTTTAAGGGGTTGTGCGCCAATCAGGCGGTCGCGACCTCGTTCTGCTCCTCTTCCTGACCTTTGGGCATGGAGGAGAGCAGGGCCATGATCAGCGATGCCACATAGGGCAGCGACTGCACCAGCAGCGTGGCCACCCAGAATTTCACATCCGGGCTGGGCATGCCCTGGACGATGGCGATGCCGATGGCCGCGCCCCACAGCAGGAGCATGATGAAGACTTCTTCGCGGGCTTCGGCCAGGGCCATCAACAGACCGTGGTTGCTGCGCATCTTCGGCGTGCGGAAGAAGGGGATGCTCTTGGTGAAGAAGCCGTAGAGCACCGCCTTGGCGATGGTGTGCGAGAGCGCGAGCCCCGCCACCGCCGCACAGAAGGCGTCTTTCAGGTTCACACCGACCGCGCGGCGGTAGAGGAACACGATCTTGCCGAGCTTGAAGAAGAACAGCGCCAGCGGCGGGATGGCGAAGATCAGCAGCGGCGGGTCGACCCGTTGCGGCACGATGATCATCGCCGCCGACCAGAGCAGCGCACCGACGGTGAAGAAGATGTTCAGGCCGTCGGCGACCCAGGGCAGCCAGCCGGCGATGAAGTGGTAGCGCTGGCCGTGCTTGAGCTTGGAGTCCTTGCCCAGGAACAGGCTGCGGGCGTGGCCCTTCATGATCTGGATGGCGCCGTAGGCCCAGCGGAAGCGCTGCTTCTTGTAGTCGATGAAGGTGTCCGGCATCAGGCCGCGGCCGAAGCTCTGGTGCGCGTAGGCGGCGGCGTAGCCGCTCTTGAACACGCGCAGGCCCAGTTCAGCGTCCTCGCAGATGGTCCAGTCGGCCCACTTCAGCTCGTCCATCACACTGCGGCGGATCATGGTCATGGTGCCGTGCTGGATGATGGCGTTGCGGTCGTTGCGGGTGACCATGCCAATGTGGAAGAAGCCCTTGTACTCCGCGTAGCAGAGGCGCTTGAAGGCGTTCTCGTTGCCGTCGCGGTAATCCTGCGGCGATTGCACCACGGCGATCTCCGGATCGGCGAAGTGCGGCACCATGTGCTTGAGCCAGTTGCGGTCGACGCAGTAGTCGGAGTCGATCACCGCCACCACTTCGGCGTCCGCCGCGGTGTGGGGCAGGATGTAGTTCAGCGCGCCGCCCTTGAAGCCTTCCAGCGGGGCGACGTGGAAGAACCTGAAGCGCGGACCCAACTGCTCGCAGTAGTCGCGCACCGGTTCCCAGACGGCGGGGTCCTTGGTGTTGTTGTCGATGATCAGGACTTCGTAGTCCGGGTAATCGAGGTTGGCCAGGGCGTCGAGGGTCTGTTTGACCATCTCCGGCGGCTCGTTGTAGCAGGGCACGTGCACGGACACCTTGGGACGGTAGGCCGCATCGGCCAGTACCGGCAGGAAGGGACGGCGGCGCTTGCGCACCCAGACCGCCTCGGCCAGTTCGTGGGCCTCGGTGAGCAGCACGATGAACACGCCGAGGGCACCGATGCCCAGCAGCAGGCCGACGGTAAGGCTGAACCAGGTGCTGTACTGCTGGCTGTAGTCGTAGGCGATCCACACCAGGGCGGAGCCCCCGGCGAAGGCGACGAAGGTCAGGAAGGTACGGCCGCGCTGGCGCAGGGCGCTGCCGTCGATCAGCGTCAGGGCGAGGGCGAGCAGGGCCATGACCACCGAGGCCACCGCCAGGATGCGCCACTGCGGAATGGCGATCACCGGACCTTCGAAAGCGAACTTGGGCTGGCGGTCGAGGTTGTAGACACCCCAGTAGGCGCCGACCGAGCCTTCGTCACTGGCCTTCCACGGTTGGTCGAAGGCTTCGATCACGAAATAGTTGTAGCCCTTGGCGTTGAGGGCGTTGACCAGGGTGCGCAGGTAGATGGCCTGGTCGGCCTGGGAAGCGTCGGCACCGCCGCGCATGCGGCCGTTGCTCGGCCAGCCCACCTCGGACAGCAGCAGCGGCTTCTTCGGGAAGGCCTTCTTCAGGTCCTTGGCGCGCTCCAGGACGAACTCGGTGGAGTCCTCCATCGGCACGAATTCCCAGTACGGCAGCACGTGGGCCGCGACCAGGTCGACGTGCTTGGCCAGTTCCGGGTACTTCATCCAGATGTGCCACTGCTCGGAGGTGGTCACCGGTACCTTCACGGCGGCGCGCACGCGATCCAGGTAGGCCATCAGGTCCTTGCGGCTGATTTCGCGGCGGAACAGCGCCTCGTTGCCCACCACCACGCGCACCACGCTACGCGAGGCGTTGGCGATTTCGATGGCCTTGGCGATTTCGCGCTCGTTGCGTTCTTCGTCCGGACTGATCCACACGCCCAGGGTCACGCGCAGGCCGAACTCTTCGGCCAGGCGCGGAATGTCGGCCAGGGTGCCGTCCACCGAGTAGGTGCGGATGTTGTCGGTCTGCTTGCTCAGCAGCTCGAGGTCCTGGCGGATCTGTGCGTCGCTGGGGTAACGGTTCTGCTGGGGATTCTGGTCCGCGCGGAAGGGGGAGAAGGAGTAGCCGGAGATCTGTTCCGGCCAGTCCGGCGCGGTGACCGGGCGGTTGTAGAGCGCCCAGATGCCGGTGAACAACGCGGCGACCGCCACGAAGACCACCAGATTGAGTCCAAATTTACGCGATGGCATAGAGGTCCAAGGGTTCCGAATCGTGGAACTGGGTGCCGTACGAGATCGATACGCGGTTGATCGTTTTTCGTACGAAACCTGGGGTAGGGCCAGCGGTTCGCTGGTCGGCGCGAATCCTACTCTGGCGCCCAACAGCTGTATAGATTGCGACCAGCGAGGAAAGCCGGATGGCTGTCCCCTGCCGGAGGATTTGTGTGTCGGAAGGGGGCAGAAGTTCTATCCGCGTGGGGAAAACCGCTTCGGATCGTCCCCGGATGGCTTCAGAGGGCCCGCAGCAGGATTCGCTCGCTCGCGTCCAGGTCCAGGTCGCGGTGTTCGCTCAAGGCGGTCATGCCGTGGCGCGCCAGCTGCGCCAGGACCTGGGGGATCACATCGGCGTCCAGACCGTGCTCGGACAGCCGGGTGGGCACCCCCATGCGCTTGAAGAAATCGCGGGTGGCCTGGATGGCGGCGTCGATGCGCTGCTCTTCGTCGCCCTCCTTCAGGCCCCAGACGCGGGTAGCGTACTGCAGCAGCTTCTCGCGCTTGACCTGGCGACGCTCGGCGAGCAACGCCGGCAGTACCACGGCCAGGGTCTGGGCGTGGTCGATGTGGTAGAGGGCGGTCAATTCGTGGCCGATCATGTGGGTCGACCAGTCCTGGGGCACACCGCAGCCGAGCAGGCCATTGAGGGCCTGGGTGGCACACCACATCAGGTTGGCGCGTACCGCGTAGTCCTCGGGGGTGGCCAGGGCCTTCGGGCCTTCCTCTATGAGTGTCAGCAACAGGCCCTCGGCGTAGCGGTCCTGCAGCGGCGCGTCGGCCGGGTAGGTCAGGTACTGCTCGATGGTGTGGACGAAGGCGTCCACCACGCCGTTGCCGATCTGCCGGGGCGGCAGGCTGAAGGTGGTGCGCGGGTCGAGGATGGCGAAGCGCGGGTAGAGCAGGGCGCTGGAGAAGGGCAGTTTTTCCTGGCGGGCGACATGGGTGACCACCCCATGGGGATTGCTCTCGGAACCGGTGGCGGCCAGGGTCAGCACGCAACCCATGGGCAGGGCGGCGGTGATGCGGGTGCCACGCAGCAGGTCCAGCGGGTCGCCCTCGTAGCAGGCCGCGGCGGCGACGAACTTGCTGCCGTCGATCACCGAACCGCCGCCGACGGCGACGATGAAATCGCAGTGCTCGGCCCGCGCCCGCTCGGCGGCCTTGACCAGGGTGTCGAACTGCGGATTGGCCTCGATGCCGCCGAAACGGGTCAATTGGTGGTCGGCCAGGGCTTGTTCCACCTGTTGCCACACGCCGTTCTGGAAGATGCTGCCGCCGCCGTGGGTGACCAGCACCCGGCTGCCTGCCGGTACGTCGCGCGCCAGCTTGCTGATCTGGCCCTCGCCGAAGTGGATGCGGGTGGGGTTATAGAAGGAGAAGTTGCGCATGACCGGCTCCCTTGTCGTGATCGGCCGACTATAGCCCCGGTGGACCCTGGGCGAACCTATGGGGCGCCATTCAGCGGCAATGGACTTGGGCCGGGGGATAGCGCTTCCTATAATGCGCGCCCGCCCGAAGGTTGGCGATGGGAGTGATCGGCATGAGTACAGACGAACGTTTCGGCGGAATTGCCCGGCTTTATGGCCTGGAAGGGCTGGCGCGCCTGCAGGCGGCCCATGTGGCGGTGGTCGGCATCGGCGGCGTGGGTTCCTGGGCGGCCGAAGCCCTGGCGCGTTCCGGGGTGGGGGAGATTTCCCTGTTCGACCTGGACGATGTCTGCATCACCAACACCAACCGCCAGGTGCACGCACTGGAGGGCGCCGTGGGCAAGGCCAAGGTGGAGGTGATGGCGGAGCGCATCCGCGCCATCAACCCGGCCTGTGTGGTGCATGCGGTGGCGGATTTCGTCACCCGCGAAACCATGGCCGAGTACATCACCCCCGAACTGGACGCGGTGATCGACTGCATCGACAGCGTGGGGGCCAAGGCGGCGCTGATCGCCTGGTGCAAGCGGCGCAAGATCCAGATCGTCACCACCGGTGGTGCGGGCGGCCAGGTGGACCCGGCGCAGATCCAGGTCGCCGACCTGAACAAGACCTTCAACGACCCCCTGGCGGCCAAGGTGCGTTCCATGCTGCGCCGCGACTACAACTTCTCCCGCACGCCCGGCCGCACCTATAGCGTGCCCTGTGTGTTCTCCACCGAGCAGCTGCGCTACCCGAAGCCGGACGGTTCGGTGTGCCAGCAGAAGAGTTTCGTCGGCGAGGGTGTGAAGCTGGACTGCGCCGGCGGCTTCGGCGCGGTGATGATGGTCACGGCCACCTTCGGCATGGTGGCGGCGGCGCGCATCGTGGATAAGTTGGTGGCGGGGGCGAGGCGTCCGTCGGAGCGCAAGCCGTAGATCGTGGCGGAGTGGCGCCCACGACCGTGTCGTTGGGCTTTGTTGCTTGGCGTTAACCTACGCGGCCATCTCGCGCATTTTCTTGAGTACGGCATTCAGGCCGTTGCTGCGCGAGGGCGACAGCTGCCGGCCCAGCCCCAGTTGATTGAACCAGTCGGCCAGGTCGATTGCCGCCAGCTCTTCGCCGGGCAGGCCATCGACCCGCGCCAGCAGCACGGCCAGCAGGCCGCGAATCAGCCGGGCGTCGCTGGCGGCGCGGAAGTGCCAGTGCGCGTCCCGCCATTCGCCCACCAGCCAGACCTGGCTTTCGCAGCCGTGAACGCGGTTGTCATCGATGCGTTCGGCGTCGCTCAGGGCGTCCAGCCGTTCGCCCCACTGCATCAGCAGGCGTGCGCGCTGTTCCCAGCCGCCGGCTGCGGTAAAGGTGTCCAGCGCTTCGCGGGCCTTCTCCGGCAGGCTCATCGCAGCAACTCCAGGGCCTTGTCGAGGGCGCAGAAGAAGCGCTCCAGATCGTCGCCGTCGTTGTAGAAACCCAGGGAGACACGGATCGCGCCCTGTACGCCGAGGCTCCGCATCAGTGGCATGGCGCAATGATGGCCGGCGCGAACGGCAATGCCCTGCTCGGTGAGCAGGTGCGCCAGGTCGGCGTTATGCACACCTTCTACGGTGAAGCTGGCCAGGGCCAGTTGGGGCTCGCCCAGCAGACGCACGCCATCCCGCGCACCGAGGCCGGCCAGCAGCTTGACGTGCAGGGCGGCCTCGTGGCCGGCGACGGCGGCGGCGTCCAGGTGGTCCAGGTAATCCAGTGCCGCGCCCAGGCCGATCACCGAGGCGATGGCCGGGGTGCCGGCTTCGAAGCCCAGGGGCGCGCCGTGGAAGTCAGCGCTCTGGTAGTCGGCGCTGTGGACCATCTCCCCGCCGAATTGCCAATGTTTCAGCTGCTTCAGTGCCTCGCTGCGGCCATAGAGCACACCGACGCCATCCGGCCCGTAAAGTTTGTGGCTGGAGAAGGTATAGAAGTCGCAGCCCAGGGCGCGCACGTCATGGCGGCCATGCACCGCGCCCTGGGCGCCGTCGATCACCGTCAGGGCGCCTTGGGTACGGGCCAGGGGCAGCAAGTCGGTCAGCGGCTGCCAGCGGCCGAGCACATTGGACAGCTGGCTCACCGCCAGCAGCCGGGTACGTGGCCCAATCAGCCGACGCGCCTGCTCCAGGTCGACCAGGCCGCTCCGGTCCAGCGGCAGCACCACCAGCTTGAGCTGCTTGCGTAGGGCCAGTTGCTGCCAGGGCAGCAGGTTGGCGTGGTGTTCCAGGGCGCTGATGACGATTTCGTCACCGGGCTGGAACAGGTGCTCGAGGCCATAGGCCAGCAGGTTGATGGCCTCGGTGGTGCCTCGGGTGAAGAGGATTTCCGCCGGGCTCGCGGCATTCAGCCAGTGCGCCGCCTGGGTCCGGCAGGCTTCGAAGGCACGGGTCGCGCGCTCTGCGGGCAGGTGCTGGGCACGGTGTACGTTGGCTGCGCCGCTGGCGTAGTAGCCGAGCAGGGCGTCCAGCACGGCCTGGGGCTTTTGCGAGGTGGCGGCGCTGTCCAGGTAGGTCTGCCCCTCGGCCGCCAGGGCCGAAAGGGCGGGGAAGTCGGAGCGCCAGGAGGAGGTCAGGGACATGGCTTGCGGCACACGAAAATGGAAGATGGAGCGCTGCGGGTGACGGCCGGTTGGAACGAGAACAGGCCTGGCTGCACATCCTACTGAGTGTAAACGAGCATCCGGGCCTGATCCCGACACAGCATGGCCTGGCGCAGCGGCTTCAGGCCAATTTTTCAGTTGTGCGCGTGGAGGGCTTCATTCAGCTCGATTGCGGTCTTGTTGGTCTTGCACTCCACGGCGCCGTTCTGTGAATTGCGGCGGAACAGCAAGTCAGGCTGGCCGGCCAGGTCGCGGGCCTTGACCACTTTCACCAGTTGGTTCTGGTCGTCCAGCAGGGCCACCTTGGTGCCAGCGGTGATGTACAGGCCGGCTTCGACGATGTTGCGGTCGCCCAGCGGGATGCCGATGCCAGCGTTGGCGCCGATCAGGCAGCCTTCGCCCACGGAGATGACGATGTTGCCGCCGCCGGACAGGGTGCCCATGGTGGAGCAGCCACCGCCGAGGTCCGAGCCCTTGCCCACGAAGACGCCGGCCGAGACGCGGCCTTCGATCATGCCCGGGCCTTCGGTGCCGGCGTTGAAGTTGATGAAGCCTTCGTGCATCACGGTGGTGCCTTCACCTACATAGGCGCCCAGGCGCACGCGGGCGGTGTCGGCGATGCGCACGCCGGCCGGCACCACGTAGTCGGTCATTTTCGGGAACTTGTCCACGGAGAAGACCTCCAGCAGCTCGCCCTTCAGGCGGGCTTCCAGCTGGCGCTCGGCCAGTTCGGCCAGGTCAATGGCGCCCTGGCTGGTCCAGGCCACATTCGGCAGCAACGGGAAGATGCCGGTCAGGTTCAGGCCGTGGGGCTTGGCCAGACGGTGGGACAGAAGGTGCAGCTTGAGGTAGGCCTCGGGGGTCGAGGTCAGCGCGGCGTCTTCGGCCAGCAGGGTGGCCACCAGCGGCTTCTGGCTCTCGGCCAGGCGGGTCAGCAGTGCGGCCTGGGCAGCGTCGATGTCCTTCAGCGCGCTGGCCAACTGGGTGGCCTGGGCATTGCTCATGGCGATGGCCTGGTTGCCGGCGCTGTAGCCGAGGACCGGGGCGATGGCGGCCACCAGTTGCTCGGACGGTTTGAGCAGCGGCTGGGCGTAGAAGACTTCCAGCCAGTTGCCCTGGCGGTTCTGGGTGCCGACGCCGAAGGCGATGCTGAAGAGTGCGTTGGACATGGGGATTCCTCTTGCGTGAAAGGGTTGATCAGGCGGGACGACGGCTGAGCAGCAGGCCCAGCCCCGCGCTGCCCAGCAGGGCGGCGCAGCCACGGTTGAACAGGCGCCGGGCGTGAGGCCCGGCGAGCAGACGGCCGAGATGCAGCCCGGCCAGGGCATAGAGCAGGATGGCCAGCCATTCCAGGGCCAGGAAAGTGATGCCCAGGGCCAGGAACTGCGGGCCGACCGCCTGCTGCGGATTGACGAACTGCGGCAGGAAGGCGGTGAAGATCAGGATCGCCTTGGGGTTGCCGGCGGCGACCCAGAACTCCTGGCGCGATAGCTTCCACAGGGACTGCCGCGCGCCTTCGCCCGGTTCGGCGAAGCCAGTGCCCGGCGCGCGCCAGAGCTGGAAGGCCAGCCAGAACAGGTAGCCGGCGCCCAGCAGCTTGATGGCCAGGAACAGCGTGGCCGAAGCCTGCAGCACCAGGGCCAGTCCGGAGGCGGCGAGGGCAATCATCCCGGCGAAGGCCAGCAGCCGGCCGGTGCCGGCCAGGCAGGCCTGGCGAACGCCCTGGCGCACCGCATTGTGCAGCGACAGCAGATTGTTCGGCCCCGGCGCCAGGTTCAGCGCGAAGCACGCCGGAATGAACAGTGCCCAGGCAATATCCATGGCTACTTGAACGCGGCGGCGTAGATGTCGGGCTTGAAGCCGACCAGGGTACGGTTGCCCAGATCCAGCACCGGACGCTTGATCATGGACGGCTGGGCCAGCATCAGGGCAATGGCCTTGTCCTGGTCGAGGTCGACCTTCTGCGCATCCTCCAGCTTGCGGAAGGTGGTGCCGGCGCGGTTCAGGACGGTCTCCCAACCATGCTCGGCGCACCATTTCTCCAGGCTGGCGCGGTCGATGGCGGACGCCTTGTAGTCATGGAAGCTGTAGGCCACATCGTGCTCTTCGAGCCAGGTGCGGGCTTTCTTCATGGTGTCGCAGGCCTTGATGCCGTAAAGGGTGATGCTCATTTTCACGTGTCCTTCGAGTCTCACAGTCCCTTGATGAAGTCGCGGATGCGTTCGCCGGCTTCGACGCACTCGGCCAGCGGGGCCACCAGGGCCATGCGTACGCGGCCGGCGCCGGGATTGAAACCGTCGACGGCGCGCGACAGGTAGGAGCCGGGTACCACGGTGACGTGCTCGCGGGCGAACAGTTCGCGGGTGAAGGTTTCGTCGTCCACCGGGGTCTTCGGCCAGAGGTAGAAGCCGCCATCGGGCCGCTGTACGTCCAGCACCGGGCCGAGGATATCCAGCATGGCGTCGAATTTCTCGCGGTACAGGGCGCGGTTGGCGCGCACGTGCACTTCGTCGTTCCAGGCGGCGACGCTGGCCAGTTGGGTTTGCACCGGCATGGCGCAGCCGTGGTAGGTGCGGTAGAGCAGGAACGCCTTGAGAATGTCGGCGTCGCCGGCGACGAAGCCGGAGCGCAGGCCCGGCAGGTTGGAACGCTTGGACAGGCTGTGGAACACCACGCAGCGCTTGAAGTCGTTGCGGCCCAGTTCGGCGCAGGCGGTGAGCAGGCCGGCCGGCGGGTTCTGCTCGTCGAAATAGAGCTCGCTGTAGCACTCGTCGGCGGCGATCACGAAGTCGTGCTCGTCGGCCAGGGCGATCAGCTTCTTCAGGGTCTCCAGCGGGATCAGCGCGCCGGTGGGGTTGCCCGGGGAGCAGAGGAAGAGGATCTGGCAGCGCTGCCAGACCGCTGCCGGAACGGCGTCGAAGTCCGGGTTGAAGCCGTTTTCCGCCAGGCACGGGAGGTAGTGCGGCTCGGCGCCGGCCAGCAGGGCCGCACCTTCATAGATCTGGTAGAAGGGGTTGGGGCTGACCACCAGGCCACTGTCGGCGCGGTTGACCACGGCCTGGGTGAAGGCGAACAGCGCCTCGCGGGTACCGTTCACCGGCAGGACGTGACGGGCGGCGTCGAGCCAGCCGGCCGGGACCTTGAAGCGGCGCTCGCACCAGTGGGCGATGGCCTCGCGCAGGGCGGGGATGCCCAGGGTAGTCGGATAGACCGCCAGTTGTTCGAGGTTGGCCGCCAGGGCTTCGGCGACGAAGGCCGGGGAGCGGTGCTTGGGCTCGCCGATGGACAGGGCGATGGCCTTCTTTTCCGCCGGCGGCTGGGCACCGGCCAGCAGAGCGCGGAGTTTCTCGAAGGGGTAGGGCTGCAACTGGTTCAGGGCGTCGTTCATGTGTAGGGCGTCAACAGGGAGCTCGTGGGTGGAACGGTGCAATCCGGCCTGCGGCCTTATTGCACCCTACGGGATCAGATGCTTATTCGTGTGGTATCCAGGTTCTGTCCGTTGGCCTGGGACAGCTGGGAGATGATGGCCTCCTGCAGCCGCTGGCAGAGCTGGGGATCGGAAAGCGGCTGGTTGTTGGCGTCGGTGACGAAGAACACGTCTTCCACCCGCTCGCCGAGGGTGGCGATCTTGGCGTTCTGCAGCGACAGGTCGAACTCCAGGAAGATGCGGCCGATGCGCGCCAGCAGACCGGGGCGGTCGGGGGCGGTCAGTTCGAGGATGGTCACTGGGCGCTGGGCGTCGTTGGAGATAGTCACCCGCGGCGGGAAGGCGAAATGCTTGAGCTGTCGCGGTACGCGGCGCTGGATGATGGCCGGGTATTCGTCCGGGTTCTTCAGGGTGTCGATCAGGCCTTCGCGGATCTCACGAATGCGCGCGGGGTTATCGCCGATCCGCCCGCCGTCGGCGTCGAGCACGATGTAGGTGTCGAGGGTGAACTGGCTGGTGGAGGTGAGAATCCGCGCATCGTGGATGTTCAGGTTGAGCTGGCTCATGGCGGCCACCGTCACGGCGAAGAAGTCGTGTTGGTCGGGGGCGTAGATGAAGATCTGGGTGGCGCCCTCGAACTCGCGCTGGGCGGTTTCCTTTATCAGCACCAGCGGGTCGTTGCCGGCGGGGTGCTGGAGGATGGCCTCGGTATGCCAGGCCACGTCGTTGGCGGTGTGGCGCAGGAAATAGTCGTCGCCCAGTTGCGACCAGAGCTGTTCGGCCTCGTCCTGGTCGATGCCGCTGCGCACCAAGATGTCGATGGCGGCGGTCTGGGTCTGGCGGATCTGCTCCTCGCGGTCCAGCGGATTTTCCAGGCCACGGCGCAGGGCGCGCTTGGTCTCGGTGTAGAGCTGGCGCAGCAGGCTGGCGCGCCAGGAGTTCCACAGGCTCGGGTTGGTGGCGTTGATGTCGGCCACGGTGAGCACATAGAGGTAGTCCAGACGGGTCTGGTCACCCACCAGGCGGGCGAAATCGTAGATCACCTGCGGGTCGGAGAGGTCCTTGCGCTGGGCGGTGGTGGACATCACCAGGTGGTGCTGCACCAGCCAGGCCACCAGGCGTGAGTCCCAGGCCGGCAACTGGTGGCGGGCACAAAAAATCTCGGCGTCTACCGCACCCAGCTCGGAGTGGTCGCCACCCCGGCCCTTGCCGATGTCGTGGTAGAGGCCGGCGAGGTAGATCAGCTCCGGCTTGGGCAGCTTGTCCATGAGCTTGCTGGCCAGGGGGAATTTTTCCGCCAGCTCCGGCCACTTCAGCTTGCGCAGGTGCTTGATCAGGTTGAGGGTGTGGGCGTCCACCGTGTAGATGTGGAACAGGTCGTGCTGCATTTGCCCGATGATCTGGCCGAACTCCGGCAGGTAGCGGCCGAGGATGCCGTAGCGGTTCATCCGCCGCAGGTTGCGGTGGATGCCCTGGGCCGACTTGAACAGCTCGATGAACAGGCTGGTGTTGCGGATGTCCTTGCGGAAGTCGTCGTCGATCAGGTGGCGGCTGTCGCGCAGCAGGCGGATGGTGTCGGCGCGCACACCCTTGATCTCCGGGTGCTGGGCCATCAGCACGAAGATTTCCAGCATGGCGAAGGGGGTGCGTTTGAAAACGTTGGGGTGGGTGACTTCGATATAGCCGTCGCGCAACTGGAAGCGGCTGTTCAGCGGCTGCGCCTGGCCGGTTTCGCCCGCCCGCAGGATGACTTCCTCGAAGTGCTGGTTGATCAGGTCGCTGAGTTCGGAAACGCCCATCACCACGCGGTAGTACTTCTGCATGAAGCGCTCGATGCCGAGCTTGCCGTCGCCGTCCTCGAAGCCGAGCAGGGTGGCGATCTTGCGCTGGTGGTCGAACAGCAGACGGTCTTCGGCGCGGCCGGCGAGCATGTGCAGCGCGTAGCGCACTTTCCAGAGGAATTCCTGGCTGGAGGCCAGCATGCTGCACTCGCTTTCCACCAGGAAGCCCTGCTGCACCAGGCCGTGAAGATTGAGGCTGCCGAACTGGCGGCGGGCCACCCAGAGAATGGTCTGGATATCCCGCAGGCCGCCTGGCGAACCCTTCACATTGGGCTCCAGGTTGTACTCGGTGTCGTTGTACTTGGCGTGGCGCGCCTTCTGTTCGGTGCGCTTGGCCAGGAAGAAGTGCTTGCTCGGCCACATCTGCTCCGGGCTGGTCACTTCCAACATGCGTTGGCGCAGGTGTTCGGGGCCGGCGACGGTGCGGCTTTCCATCAGGTTGGTGATCACCGTCAGGTCGGCGCGGGCCTCTTCGGCGCACTCGGCCACCGAGCGCACGCTCTGGCCGACTTCCAGGCCGATATCCCAGAGCAGGGTGAGGAAACCCTCGATGGGTTCGCGGAAGACTTCGTGGTCGGCGCTGTCCAGCAGGATCAGCAGGTCGATGTCGGAATAGGGGTGCAGCTCGCCGCGCCCGTAGCCGCCCACTGCCAGCAAGGCGATGTCGGCGTCTTCGCTCCAGCCGAAGCGTTCCCAGGCCGCACGCAGGATCTGGTCGACGAACCAGGCGCGGTCCTCCACCAGTCGGCGGATATCGCGGCCGCTGGCGAAGCGGTTGTCGAGCACGTCGCGGGCCTGGCGAATGGCCTTCTTGAAGGCAGCGATTGGGCTGGACTTCAAGGCCAGTTCCGCCTGGAACTGCCCGCGGTCGAACAACTCGGGATCCACCTGCGGCATGGGGCTGCTTTCCTTATATAGGCCGTTACAGGGACGAGGTGCGGGGCAGGGTGTCGTCGCCGCGCAAGGTGAGGATCTCGTAGCCGTCGGCGGTCACCAGGACGGTGTGCTCCCATTGGGCGGAGAGCTTGCGGTCCTTGGTGATGGCGGTCCAGCCGTCGCCCAGCAGGCGGGTTTCCGGACGGCCCTGGTTGATCATCGGCTCGATGGTGAAGGTCATGCCTTCCTTCAGTTCCATGCCGGTGCCGGCGCGGCCGTAGTGCAGGACCTGGGGCTCCTCGTGGAACACCGCGCCGATGCCGTGGCCGCAGTATTCGCGCACCACCGAGTAGCCCAGCTTCTCGGCGTGCTTCTGGATGACTTCGCCGATATCGCCCAGGCGCGCGCCCGGCTTGACCAGCTGGATGCCCTTGTACATGCACTCCTGGGTAACCCGGCAGAGCTTTTCGGCCCATTCCGGCGCCTTGCCGACCAGGAACATCTTGCTGGTGTCGCCGTGGTAACCGTCCTTGATGACCGTGACGTCGATATTGACGATGTCACCATCCTTCAGCGGCTTCTCGTTGGGGATGCCGTGGCACACCACGTGGTTGACCGAGGTGCAGATGGACTTGGGGAAGCCCTTGTAGTTCAGGGGGGCCGGGATGGCCTGCTGCACATTGACGATGTAGTCGTGGCAGATGCGGTCCAGCTCCTCGGTGGTCACGCCGGGTTTGACATGCTCGCCGATCATCTCCAGCACTTCGGCGGCCAGGCGGCCGGCAACGCGCATTTTCTCGATTTCGGCGGGCGTCTTGATGGTGGCGGTCATATTCGGTCTCGGGCGCAAACGGAAAAGGCCTGATATTAACAGCTTCAAGCCGCAAGCCATAAGCGCCAGGGCGGAGCGGAGCGTTTTCGCGGCGTATCGATCCAGTAGCTCTGTCCCGCTTTTTGTGCTATAAAACGCGCCGCTTTGAGGGCGTGCCGTCCGCAAAGCCTAAACCCACACACGTATCGACACGATCTCCTGGGTGCCCGAAAGGGTTGGATATTGGGATGCGTGGAGGCCTAACCCGACTTATCGAGGAATAGAAATGTCCCAAGTCAATATGCGCGACATGCTGAAGGCCGGTGTGCACTTCGGCCACCAGACCCGTTACTGGAACCCGAAAATGGGCAAGTACATTTTCGGCGCGCGTAACAAGATCCACATCATCAACCTGGAAAAGACCCTGCCGATGTTCAACGAGGCCCTGTCCTTCGTTGAGAAGCTGGCTGCAGGCAAGAACAAGGTTCTGTTCGTCGGCACCAAGCGTTCCGCTGGCAAGATCGTTCGCGAAGAAGCTGCTCGTTGCGGCTCCCCGTACGTCGATCACCGCTGGCTGGGCGGCATGCTGACCAACTACAAGACCATTCGCCAGTCCATCAAGCGTCTGCGCGATCTGGAAACCCAGTCCCAGGACGGCACCTTCGCCAAGCTGACCAAGAAAGAAGCCCTGATGCGCACCCGCGACCTCGAGAAGCTCGAGCGCAGCCTGGGCGGCATCAAGGACATGGGCGGCCTGCCGGACGCTCTGTTCGTGATCGACGTCGACCACGAGCGCATCGCCATCAGCGAAGCCAACAAGCTGGGCATCCCGGTCATCGGCGTTGTCGATACCAACAGCAGCCCCGAAGGCGTTGACTACGTCATTCCGGGCAACGACGACGCCATCCGCGCCGTTCAGCTGTACCTGGCCAGCGTTGCTGATGCTGTAATCCGCGGTCGTCAGAATGCCGTCGGCGGTCCTGACGAGTTCGTCGAAGAGGCCGCTTCCGAGGCCGCAGAAGGCTGAGTTGACAGCCGTCTAGCGTTACCCGGTGCGCAAGAAGGGGGCTAGGCCCCCTTTTTGCCACCTCCGAATTATGAATGCCCGGTTCGCCGGGCTGAATGGTTGAAAACCTATTCAAGAGGATTGCGACATGGCAGAGATTACTGCAGCCCTGGTTAAAGAACTGCGCGAGCGTACCGGCCTGGGCATGATGGATTGCAAGAAGGCCCTGACCGCCGCCGACGGCGACATCGAAAAGGCCATCGACGACATGCGCGCCGCTGGCGCCATCAAGGCCGCCAAGAAGTCTGGCAACATCGCCGCCGAGGGCGCCATCGCCGTCAAGGTCGCAGCCGACAACAAGGCCGCCGTCATTATCGAAGTCAACTCCCAGACCGACTTCCTGGCTCTGCAGGACGACTTCAAAGGCTTCGTCGCCGCTTCCCTGGAACAGGCTTTCAACGAGAAGCTGACCGACGCTGCTCCGCTGGTCGAGTCCCGCGAAGAAGCTCGCCTGGCCCTGGTTGCCAAGACCGGTGAGAACGTCAACATCCGTCGTCTGACCCGTGTCGAGGGTGACGTGGTTGGCGCCTACCTGCACGGCCACCGCATTGGCGTGGTTGTCTGCCTGAACGGCGGCAACGCCGAGCTGGCCAAGGACATCGCCATGCACGTTGCTGCCAGCAACCCGCAGTTCCTGAACGCTTCCCAGGTTTCCGAAGAAGCCATCGCCAAGGAAAAGGAAATCTTCCTGGCCCTGAACGCCGACAAGATCGCCGGCAAGCCGGAAAACATCGTCGAGAACATGGTCAAGGGCCGTATCGCCAAGTTCCTGGCCGAGGCCAGCCTGGTCGAGCAGGCGTTCGTCAAGGATCCGGAAGTCAAGGTCGGTGACCTGGCCAAGAAGGCCGGTGCCGAGATCGTTTCCTTCGTTCGCTACGAAGTAGGCGAAGGCATCGAGAAGGCCGAAGTCGACTTCGCTGCCGAAGTAGCTGCCCAGGTCGCCGCTACCAAGCAGTAAGACGGCTCCGGCTGTCGCCCCGCAAGAGGCTGCCCGCTCACGCGCGCGGCCTCTTTGTCAAACTGGGGAACCGATTCGGGGCGGTTTCCGGCGGCGGGCACCAACCGCCGTTCGCGCAGTCTGAGGACTCGCCGGTACATCGGGTCGCAAGGCCCACGAATTCACATAGCGCCGCAGGAGAGATACGCAATGGCTCAGCAGGTGAGTGGCCGCCAACCTCGCTACAAACGCATTCTGCTCAAACTCAGCGGTGAGGCCCTGATGGGTTCCGAGGAGTTCGGCATCGACCCGAAAGTCCTCGATCGCATGGCGCTGGAAATCGGTCAGTTGGTCGGTATCGGCGTCCAGGTCGGTCTGGTGATCGGCGGCGGCAACCTGTTCCGCGGGGCGGCCTTGAGCGCTGCCGGCATGGATCGGGTGACCGGCGACCATATGGGGATGCTGGCCACCGTGATGAACGCCCTGGCCATGCGCGACGCGCTGGAGCGCTCCAATATTCCCGCCATCGTGATGTCGGCCATTTCCATGGTTGGCGTGACCGACCATTACGACCGCCGCAAGGCCATGCGCCATCTGAGTTCCGGCGAAGTGGTGATTTTCTCCGCCGGCACTGGCAATCCCTTCTTCACCACCGATTCGGCTGCCTGCCTGCGCGCCATCGAAGTGGATGCGGACGTGGTGCTGAAAGCCACCAAGGTCGATGGCGTGTACACTGCCGACCCGTTCAAGGACCCTAATGCCGAGAAATTCGAGCACCTGACCTATGACGAGGTGCTGGATCGCAAGCTGGGGGTCATGGACCTCACGGCCATCTGTCTGTGCCGTGATCAGAAGATGCCATTGCGGGTCTTCAATATGAATAAACCGGGTGCCCTGCTGAACATCGTGGTCGGCGGCGCCGAAGGAACCCTGATCGAGGAGGGCGAACAGTGATCAACGAGATCAAGCAAGAAGCGCAGGAGCGCATGAAGAAAACCCTGGAATCGCTGGATCATGCTTTCGCCAAGATCCGCACCGGGCGTGCCCATCCAAGCATCCTGGACAGCGTGATGGTGTCCTACTATGGCGCCGACACCCCCCTGCGCCAGGTTGCCAACGTGGTGGCCGAGGACTCCCGTACCCTGGCCCTCACCGTGTTCGACAAGAGCATGATCCAGGCTGTGGAAAAGGCCATCATGACCTCCGACCTGGGCCTTAACCCGGCCACCGCCGGCACCACCATCCGTGTGCCGATGCCCGCCCTGACCGAGGAAACCCGCAAGGGTTACACCAAGCAGGCGCGTGCCGAGGCCGAGAACGCCCGAGTTGCCGTGCGCAACATCCGCCGCGACGCCCTGGCGCAGCTGAAGGATCTGGTCAAGGAAAAGGAAATCAGTGAGGACGACGAGCGTCGTGCCGCTGACGATGTCCAGAAGCTGACTGACAAGTTCGTAGGCGAAGTCGACAAGGCTCTGGAAACCAAAGAAAAAGACCTGATGGCCGTCTGACGTCAGGAATCGTCATGGACAAAACCAAGCAAGGCGTGAATCTGGCGGTGCCACGGCATGTGGCGATCATCATGGATGGGAACAACCGCTGGGCGAAGAAGCGCCTGCTGCCTGGTGTCGCCGGTCACAAGGCCGGGGTCGATGCGGTTCGGGCAGTGATCGAGGTGTGCGCCGAGGCCGGCGTCGAGGTGCTCACCCTGTTCGCCTTCTCCAGTGAGAACTGGCAGCGCCCGGCCGACGAGGTCAGTGCCCTGATGGAGTTGTTTCTGGGGGCGCTGCGCCGCGAGGCCCGGCGCCTGAGCCAGAACGACATCCGGCTGCGCATCATCGGCGATCGTTCGCGCTTCCACCCGGAACTGCAGGCCGCCATGCGCGAAGCCGAGCAACTGACCGCCGGACATAGCCGGTTCGTCCTTCAGGTCGCCGCCAACTACGGCGGCCAGTGGGACATCACCCAGGCTGCCCAGCGCCTGGCGCGTGAGGTCCAGGCGGGTCATCTGCAAGTCGACGATATTTCTCCGCAGTTGCTGCAGAGTTGCCTGGTCACCGGCGACCTGCCGTTGCCCGATCTGTGCATTCGCACCGGTGGCGAGCATCGCATCAGCAACTTCCTGCTTTGGCAGCTCGCCTATTCCGAGCTGTATTTCTCCGATCTCTTCTGGCCTGACTTCAAGCACGAAGCCATGCGCAAGGCGCTGGCCGACTTCGCCAAGCGCCAGCGTCGCTTTGGAAAGACCAGCGAGCAGCTAGAAGCCGAGGCCCGAGCCAAATGCTGAAACAACGCGTCATCACCGCCCTGGTGCTGCTGCCCATCGCCCTGGCGGGCTTCTTCTGGCTGGACGGTGGTGCCTTCGCCCTGTTCATTGGCGTCGTGGTAAGCCTCGGCGGCTGGGAGTGGGCGCGCCTGGCGGGTTTCTCCGCCCAACCCTTGCGCATTGCCTATGGCGTGCTCGTGGCGGCATTGCTCTACGGGCTCTATTCCGTACCGACCCTGGCGCCGCTGGTGCTGTTGCTGGGCGTACTCTGGTGGGGGGCGGCGACCGTCCTCGTGCTGGGCTATCCGGAGACCAGCCGCTACTGGGGCGGCACGCCCGGCAAGCTGGTAATCGGTCTGTTGATCCTGTTGCCGGCCTGGCAGGGCCTGGTGTTGTTCAAGCAATGGCCGCTGGCAAATTGGCTGATCCTGGCTGTGATGGTACTGGTCTGGGCGGCCGATATCGGCGCCTACTTCTCCGGTAAGGCCTTTGGCAAGCGCAAGCTGGCGCCGCACGTCAGCCCCGGCAAAAGCTGGGAAGGTCTGCTGGGGGGGCTGCTGGCCAGCTTGCTGATCACTGTCGGCGTCGGGCTCTACCGTGGCTGGGTCGGTTCCGAGCTGCTGCTGGCCCTGGCCGGTGCGGCGCTGGTGGTGCTGATCTCGGTGGTCGGCGACTTGACCGAAAGCATGTTCAAGCGCCAGTCAGGCATCAAGGACAGCAGCAACCTCCTGCCCGGCCACGGTGGCGTGCTGGACCGTATCGACAGCCTGACGGCGGCCATTCCGTTGTTCGCCGCGCTGCTCTGGGCGGCTGGCTGGGGTGCCCTGTGAGCCAGCCGCAACGCATTACCGTGCTGGGGGCCACCGGCTCCATCGGCCTCAGCACCCTGGACGTCATTGCTCGCCATCCCGATCGTTATCGGGTTTTCGCCCTCAGCGGCTTCAGCCGCCTGGGCGAGCTGGAGGCGCTGTGCCTGCGCCATCGCCCTGAGTTCGCCGTGGTGCCGGGCGCGGATGCGGCCCGGTACCTGCAGGGTGGTCTGCTGGCTGCTGGCTTGCAGACTCGCGTACTGGTCGGCGAAGAGGGGTTGTGCGAAGTCGCTTCGCACCCCCAGGTGGATGCTGTGATGGCCGCCATCGTCGGCGCTGCAGGCCTCAAGCCGACCCTTGCCGCGGTGGAAGCGGGCAAGCGGGTGCTGCTGGCCAACAAGGAGGCGCTGGTGATGTCCGGCGCGCTGTTCATGCAGGCGGTGCGCAAGAGCGGAGCCGTGTTGCTGCCGATCGACAGCGAGCACAATGCGATCTTCCAGTGCCTGCCGCAGGACTATGCGCGGGGCCTGACGCCCGTGGGCGTGCGCCGCATCCTGCTGACGGCGTCTGGTGGACCATTCCGCGAGATGCCGCTGAGCCGGCTGTCGGAAGTTTCGCCCGAGCAGGCCTGTGCGCACCCCAACTGGTCCATGGGGCGCAAGATATCCGTCGATTCGGCCAGCATGATGAATAAGGGGCTGGAGCTGATCGAGGCCTGCTGGCTGTTCGATGCGCGCCCGGCCCAGGTGGAAGTGGTGATTCACCCGCAAAGCGTGATCCATTCCCTGGTGGACTACGTCGACGGGTCGGTATTGGCTCAGCTCGGCAATCCCGACATGCGTACGCCCATCGCCCATGCGCTGGCCTGGCCGGAGCGCATCGACTCCGGTGTTGTGCCGCTTGATCTGTTTGCCTTGGCGCGCCTGGACTTCCAGGCCCCGGACGAAGAGCGTTTCCCCTGCCTGCGCCTGGCACGCCAGGCGGCGGAGGAGGGCGGCAGTGGGCCGGCCATGCTCAATGCCGCGAACGAAGTGGCTGTGGCGGCGTTCCTGGAGGGGCGCATCCGCTTCACCGAGATCGCGAGTATCATCGACGAAGTGCTGAACCGCGAAGCGGCGACGGCAGTCGAAACGCTGGACTCCGTGCTGCAGGCGGACGCCCGAGCCCGGGCGGCGGCGCAGCAGTGGTTGGTCCGTCAAGGGCGGTAGCGAGCCATTTCCAGGCGGTCCGCCAGCTCCGGAGGTAACCGATGAGCGCTCTGTACATGATTATTGGCACCCTGATCGCGCTCGGGGTGTTGGTGACTTTCCACGAATTCGGCCACTTCTGGGTGGCCAGGCGCTGCGGGGTCAAGGTCCTGCGCTTTTCCGTGGGGTTCGGTACGCCACTGTTCCGCTGGCATGATCGTCATGGCACCGAATTCGTCGTCGCCGCCATTCCCCTCGGCGGCTATGTGAAGATGCTGGATGAGCGCGAGGCGGAAGTGCCCGCGGAGTTGCTCGAGCAGTCCTTCAACCGCAAGCCGGTCGGGCAGCGTATCGCCATTGTGGCGGCAGGCCCCGTCGCCAACTTCCTCCTTGCCTTGCTGTTCTTCTGGGTGCTGGCCATGCTCGGCAGCCAGCAGGTGCGCCCGGTCATCGGCAGCGTGGCGCCCGACAGCATTGCCGCGCGTGCAGGGCTCGAAGCGGGGGAGGAAATCGTTTCGGTGGACGGCAAGGCCGTCAGTGGCTGGTCCCAGGTCAACCTGCAACTGGTGCGTCGCCTGGGTGAAAGCGGCACGCTCCAGGTCGGCGTGCGCGAGGCTGGTGCATCGACCGAGCGATTCCGTGAACTGCAGCTGAACGCCTGGCTCAAGGGGGCCGATGAGCCCGATCCGATCGGTGCCCTGGGTATCCTGCCGTGGCGTCCGGCGATCCCGCCGATCCTTGCCGAGCTGGATCCGAAAGGCCCGGCCCAGGCTGCCGGGCTCAAGGTGGGTGACCGCCTCCTGGCCCTGGACGGCCAGCCGCTGGATGACTGGCAGCAGTTGGTGGAGCGGGTGCGCAAGCATCCCGCCGAGCGCATTACGCTGAGCGTCGAACGCGAAGGCCAGTCCCGCGACGTTCAACTGACTCTGGCTTCACGAGGCGAAGGCGAGGCCCGCAGTGGCTATCTGGGAGCCGGAGTGAAAGGTGTCGAATGGCCGGCGGAAATGCTTCGGGAAGTCAGCTTCGGCCCGCTCGACGCCGTGACCGAGGCAGCGGCCAGGACCTGGTCCATGAGCCTGCTAACTCTGGATTCCCTAAAGAAAATGTTGCTTGGCGAGCTCTCGGTAAAAAACTTGAGCGGGCCGATAACCATTGCTAAAGTGGCGGGCGCTTCGGCCCAGTCCGGGGTGGGGGATTTTCTCAACTTCCTCGCCTATCTGAGCATAAGCCTGGGGGTTCTCAATCTGTTGCCAATCCCCGTCCTGGACGGGGGGCACCTGCTGTTCTACCTGATCGAATTGGCGCGAGGCCGCCCATTGTCAGAGCGGGTGCAGGCGTGGGGGGTGCAGATCGGTATCAGTCTAGTCGTGGGGGTGATGTTGCTCGCCCTGGTAAATGATCTGAGCCGTCTGTAACAAGTCAGTGAATGCCGAGTCTGCCGCCTTGTGCGGCAGATTCTTTATTACCGGTTGGAATTAAAAAGGACTTCATGAAACGCCTGCTGCTACCTGCGGTGCTTGCCGCACTCATGATCGCCGAGGTTCACGCCGAGTCCTTCAACATCTCCGACATTCGTGTCAACGGCCTGCAACGGGTATCCGCCGGCAGCGTATTCGGCGCACTGCCGCTGAACGTTGGCGACACCGCAGATGATCGTCGCCTGGTCGAAGCCACCCGTGCACTGTTCAAGACCGGTTTCTTCCAGGATATCCAGCTTGGCCGTGATGGCGACGTGCTGGTCATCACCGTGGTCGAGCGCCCGTCGATTTCCAGCATCGAGATCGAGGGCAACAAGGCCATCAGCACCGAAGACCTGCTCAAGGGCCTGAAACAGTCCGGCCTGGCCGAAGGCGAGATCTTCCAGCGTGCCACCCTCGAAGGCGTGCGTAACGAACTGCAGCGCCAGTACGTGGCCCAGGGTCGTTATTCCGCCGAGATCGAAGCCGATGTGATCCCGCAGCCACGCAACCGCGTCGCGCTGAAGATCACGATCAACGAAGGCTCGGTGGCAGCGATCCAGCACATCAATATCGTCGGCAACACCGTATTCCCCGATGAGGACCTGATCGACCTGTTCGAGCTGAAGACCAGCAACTGGCTGTCCTTCTTCAAGAACGACGACAAGTACGCCCGCGAAAAGCTCTCCGGTGACCTGGAGCGTCTGCGTTCCTACTATCTGGACCGCGGCTACATCAACATGGATATCTCTTCCACCCAGGTATCCATTACCCCGGACAAGAAGCACGTCTACATCACCGTCAACGTGGACGAGGGCGAAAAGTACACCGTCCGCGAGGTGAAGCTCTCCGGTGATCTCAAGGTGCCCGAGGACGAAGTCAAGAAACTGTTGCTGGTGCAGCAGGGCCAGGTCTTCTCGCGCAAGGTGATGACCACCACTTCCGAGCTGATCACCCGTCGCCTGGGTAACGAGGGCTATACCTTCGCCAACGTCAACGGCGTGCCGGAAGCCCACGACGAAGACAACACCGTTTCCATCACCTTCGTGGTGGACCCGGGCAAGCGTGCCTACGTCAACCGTATCAACTTCCGCGGCAACACCAAGACCGAAGACGAAGTGCTGCGTCGCGAAATGCGCCAGATGGAAGGTGGCTGGGCCTCGACCTACCTGATCGACCAGTCCAAGACCCGCCTGGAACGCCTGGGCTTCTTCAAGGAAGTCAACGTCGAAACCCCGCAGGTGCCCGGCACCGACGACCAGGTCGACGTCAACTACACCGTGGAAGAGCAGCCGTCCGGCTCCATCACCGCCAGTGTGGGCTTCGCTCAGAGCGCGGGCCTGATCCTCGGCGGCTCGATCAGCCAGAACAACTTCCTGGGTACCGGTAATAAGGTCAGCATCGGTCTGACCCGTTCCGAGTACCAGACGCGTTACAACTTCGGTTTCGTCGATCCCTACTGGACTCCGGACGGCGTGAGCCTGGGTTACAACGCCTTCTACCGCAGCACCGACTACGACGATCTCGATACCGACGTGTCCAGCTATGCGGTTGACAGCTACGGCGCGGGCATCAGCATCGGTTACCCGATCAGCGAGACTTCTCGCCTGACCTATGGCTTGACGGTGCAGCAGGACGATATCAACACCGGTATCTACACCGTTGATGAGATCTTCGACTTCATCGAAAGCGAAGGCGATAGCTATCTGAACTTCAAGGGCTCCATCGGCTGGTCCGAGTCCACCCTGAACAAGGGCGTGCTGGCCACCCGTGGCCACTCCCAGAGCCTGGTGCTGGAAAGCACCATTCCGGGTAGCGACCTGTCGTTCTACAAGCTCGACTACCGCGGCCAGTTGTTCACGCCGCTGAGCCAGAACACGGCGCTGCGCTTCCACACCGAGCTGGGCTACGGTGACAGCTACGGCTCCACCTCCGAGCTGCCGTTCTACGAGCACTACTTCGCCGGCGGTTTCAACTCGGTGCGTGGCTTCGAAGACAGCAGCCTCGGCCCGCGCAGCACCCCGAGCCGTGGTACCAATCCGGGTACCGCCTTCGACCCGGACCAGGACCCGCTGCCCTTCGGCGGCAACGTACTGATCCAGGGTGGCGTGGAGCTGTTGTTCCCGCTGCCCTTCGTGAAGGATCAGCGTCAGCTGCGTACTGTGCTTTTCTGGGATGTGGGTAACGTGTTCGACACCAGCTGCTCGTCCACCGCGACCGACTGCAGCAGCATCAACGCCGGCGACCTGGCCAGCTCCGTGGGCGTGGGACTGACCTGGATCACCGCGCTGGGGCCGTTGAGCTTCAGTCTGGGCATGCCGGTCAAGAAGCCGGACAATGCCGATACCCAGGTGTTCCAGTTCTCCCTGGGCCAGACTTTCTAAGTGTTTCACCAAGACAACAGTATGTGTTGCAGGAGTTGCATCGTGCGTAAGTTGACTCAATTCGTTCTGGTTGCCGCTGCCATGATGGCGACTCCGGCCTTCGCGGAAATGAAGATCGCGGTATTGAACTATCAGATGGCCCTGCTGGAATCGGATGCCGCCAAGAAATACGCCGTGGATGCCGAGAAGAAGTTCGGTCCCCAGTTGAACAAGCTGAAAACCCTGGAAAGCGATGCCAAGCGCATTCAGGACCGCCTGGTGAAAGATGGCGAGAAGATGCAGCAGGCCGAGCGTGAGCGTCTGGAACTCGAGTTCAAGCAGAAGGCTCGCGACTTCCAGTTCCAGTCCAAGGAGCTGAACGAAGCCAAGGCCGTCGCCGACCGCGACATGCTCAAGCAACTCAAGCCGAAGCTGGATAAGGCCGTCGAGGAAGTGCTGAAGAAAGGCAGCTATGACCTGGTACTGGAGCGTGGTGCAGTGGTTGACGTCAAGCCGCAGTACGACATCACCCGCCAGGTCATCGAGCGCATGAACCAGCAGCGCTGATGATGGCGACTCCGGTCTTCACTCTCGGCCAACTGGCCAGTCGCCTCGGTGCCACCTTGCGTGGCTCCGAGGACACGGCTATCAGCGGCCTGGCCACCCTGCAGGAGGCCGGCCCCGGCCAGCTCACCTTCCTGGCCAACCCGCAGTACCGCAAGTTCCTTTCCGCTACCCGGGCTACGGCCGTCCTGCTGACTGCGGCGGATGCCGAAGGCTATGCCGGTGAAGCGCTGGTGGTCGCCAACCCCTACCTCGCTTACGCCGAGCTTTCCCACCTGTTCGATCCCAAGCCCAAGGCTGCGCCGGGTATCCATCCGACCGCCGTGGTCGCGGCCGATGCCCTGGTCGATCCAAGCGCCAGTGTCGGTGCCTACGTGGTGATCGAGTCAGGTGCGCAGATCGGTGCCGGGGTGACGCTGGGGGCGCATTGCGTTATCGGCGCCCGCACCACCATCGGTGAAGGCGGTTGGCTGGCTCCGCGCGTGACTCTCTATCACGACGTGAAGATCGGCAAACGCGTGGTGATCCAATCCGGCGCGGTGATCGGCGGTGAAGGCTTCGGCTTCGCCAACGAGAAAGGTGTCTGGCAGAAGATCGCGCAAATCGGTGGCGTGACCCTGGGCGACGACGTTGAGGTCGGTGCCAATACCACGATCGACCGTGGCGCACTGTCGGATACCCTGATCGGCAATGGCGTGAAGCTGGATAACCAGATCATGATCGCGCACAACGTGCAGGTCGGCGACAACACCGCCATGGCCGGCTGTGTCGGCATTTCTGGTAGCACCAAGATCGGCCGCAACTGCATGATCGCCGGCGGTGTGGGCATGGTTGGCCATATCGAGGTGTGTGACAACGTGTTCGTCACCGGCATGACCATGGTGACCCGCAATATCACCGAGCCGGGCGCCTACTCTTCTGGAACCGCGATGCAAACGGCTGCGGACTGGAAGAAGAGCGCTGCCCGGATTCGCCAGTTGGACGAGATGGCGCGTCGTCTGCAACAACTGGAAAAACGCCTGGCGGCAGTGACCCCGGGCGGGGATGCTTCATCAGAAGCGTGATCCACGCCGCGCCGTGCATCCCCAATCCTCTGAAAAGGCTCCAGGAACATGATGGACATCAACGAGATTCGCGAATATCTGCCGCACCGCTACCCCTTCCTCCTGGTGGATCGGGTGGTGGAACTGGATGTTGAAGGCAAGCGCATTCGCGCCTACAAGAATGTCAGCATCAACGAGCCCTTCTTCAACGGCCATTTCCCGCAGCACCCGATCATGCCGGGCGTGCTGATCATCGAGGCCATGGCCCAGGCAGCCGGCATCCTCGGATTCAAGATGCTCGACGTCAAACCGGCCGACGGCACGCTCTACTATTTCGTGGGCTCGGACAAACTGCGCTTCCGCCAGCCGGTGCTGCCGGGTGATCAACTGATCCTCGAAGCGCGGTTCACCAGCGTCAAGCGCGGTATCTGGAAGTTCGATTGCCACGCCAGCGTCGATGGCAAGGAAGTCTGCTCGGCCGAGATCATCTGTGCGGAACGCAAACTATGAGTTTGATTGACCCTCGCGCCATTATCGATCCGGCAGCCAGGCTGGCGGACGGCGTTCAGGTCGGCCCCTGGTCGATCATTGGACCCGATGTGGAAATCGGCGAGGGGACCGTGGTCGGACCGCATGTGGTCATCAAGGGACCGACCCGTATCGGCAAGCACAACCGCATCTATCAGTTCTCTTCGGTGGGTGAGGACACGCCCGACCTGAAGTACAAGGGTGAGCCCACCCGCCTGGTGATCGGTGACCACAATGTGATTCGCGAAGGCGTGACGATCCACCGCGGTACGGTGCAGGACCGCGCCGAAACCACTATCGGCGATCACAACCTGCTGATGGCCTACGTGCATATCGGTCACGACAGCGTGATCGCCAATCATTGCATCCTGGTGAACAACACCGCCCTGGCCGGCCATGTGCATGTGGACGATTGGGCAATCCTGTCCGGCTACACCCTGGTGCACCAGTTCTGCCGTATCGGCGCCCACAGTTTCTCCGGCATGGGCACCGCCATTGGCAAGGACGTGCCGGCCTACGTCACCGTCTTCGGCAATCCGGCCGAGGCTCGCAGCATGAACTTCGAAGGCATGCGCCGCCGTGGCTTCAGTGCCGAAGCCATCGCAGCCCTGCGCCGCGCCTACAAGGTGGTCTATCGCCAGGGGCTGACTGTGGAGCAGGCCCTGGCCGAGCTGGCCGAGGTCTCCGCGCAGTTCCCGGAGGTGGCGATTTTCCGCGACTCCATCCAGTCCTCGACCCGCGGCATCACCCGTTGAATTCATGAATCGTCCCCTGCGCATCGCGCTGGTTGCCGGCGAGGCGTCCGGCGACATCCTTGGCTCCACCCTGATGCAGGCGCTCAAGGCGCGCCGCCCCGATGTCCAGTTCATGGGTGTGGGTGGGCCGCGCATGCAGGCCGAAGGGCTGGAATCCTATTTCCCCATGGAGCGTCTCGCGGTCATGGGCCTGGTGGAAGTGCTGGGCCGTCTTCCCGAGTTGCTGCGCCGTCGCAAGCGCCTGATCCAGACCCTGATCGACGAACGTCCTGACGTCTTCATCGGCATCGACGCTCCGGATTTCAACCTGGGGATCGAGCTGAAGCTGCGCCGCGCCGGGATCCGGACCGTGCACTACGTCAGTCCCTCGGTCTGGGCCTGGCGGCAGAAACGTGTGCTTAAGATCCGCGAAGGCTGCGACCTGATGCTCACGCTCTTCCCCTTCGAGGCGCGTTTCTACGAAGAGCACGGCGTACCGGTGCGCTTTGTCGGTCATCCTTTGGCCGACGCCATTCCATTGCAGGCTGATCGTGCCGTGGCGCGCGTTACGCTGGACTTGCCCGAGGATTCGCCGGTGGTGGCGTTGCTGCCAGGCAGTCGTGGCGGTGAGGTCGGCAAGCTGGGCGCGTTGTTCCTCGATGCCGCCGAGCGGTTGCGTTCTATCCGGCCCGGCATCCGCTTCGTACTGCCCTGTGCGACGCCCGAGCGGCGGGAGCAGGTCGAGGCGATGCTGGCGGGGCGCGACCTGTCGCTGAAACTGCTCGATGGTCGCTCCCATGAGGCACTGGCCGCTTGCGACGCGGTGCTGATCGCCTCCGGCACGGCCACCCTGGAAGCCCTGCTCTACAAACGGCCGATGGTTGTCGCCTACAAGGTGGCACCGTTGACCTACCGGATTCTCCGACGCCTGGTGAAGAGCCCCTACGTGTCCTTGCCCAACCTGCTGGCCCAGCGCCTGCTGGTGCCCGAGTTGCTGCAGGATGCCGCGACGCCCGAGGCATTGGCCCAGGCGGTATCGCCTCTGTTGGACGATGGCGACGTGCAGACCCACGGCTTCGATGTCATTCACCGTGCCCTGCGGCAGGACGCCTCGCGCCAGGCCGCCGACGCCATTCTGCGCCTGATTGAGGAGCCCTGATGCAGCTCGGTCTGGATTTCAGCCTGGTGGAGGAGCTGGTGGCCGGTGTCGACGAAGTCGGCCGTGGCCCCCTCTGCGGTCCGGTGGTGACGGCTGCGGTGATCCTCGATCCGGCGCGGCCGATCCTCGGCCTGAACGACTCGAAGAAACTCTCCGAATCTCGTCGCGACGCGCTGTTTGACGAGATCCGCGAGAAGGCCCTGGCCTGGTGCATTGCCCGCGCCGAGGTGGAAGAGATCGACCAGCTGAATATCCTGCACGCCACCATGCTCGCCATGCAGCGTGCCGTGGAGGGTCTCAGCGTCACGCCGAAACTGGCGCTGATCGATGGCAACCGCTGTCCCAAGCTCAAGGTGCCCAGTGCGCCGGTGGTCAAGGGCGACAGCCAGGTACCGGCCATCGCCGCAGCTTCGATCCTGGCCAAGGTCAGCCGCGACCGCGAGATGGCCGAGCTGGATGCCCTCTACCCTGGTTATGGCATCGCCGGACACAAGGGCTATCCCACCGCGGTTCACCTGGCAGCCCTGCGGCGCCAGGGGCCCAGCCCCATCCATCGGCGCTCCTTCGGCCCGGTCCGGGCGCTGATCGAAGGCGGCTTCTGAGCCGGCTTGGCATAGCTGTCCGCGACCTCGCCCCAAGCCTGTAGCTTTATCCGAGGGCCCGGTACAATCCGGGCCTTGTCGTTTTCGCGTTTTGCATAGGACTTCCATGAGCGCTTCCTTCGTCCATCTGCGTCTGCACTCCGAATATTCCCTGGTCGACGGTCTGGTGCGGGTCAAGCCGCTGGTCAAGGCTGTTGCCGGGGCGGGAATGCCGGCAGTGGCGATTACCGACCAGAGCAACATGTGCTCGCTGGTGAAGTTCTACAAGACCGCCATGGGGGGCGGCATCAAGCCCATCTGCGGCGCGGACATCTGGCTGGCGAGCCTGGCCGAGGACGGCCCCTTGAGTCGCATGACCCTGCTGGCGATGAATGCCAAGGGCTACCGCAACCTGACCGAACTCGTTTCGCGCGGCTGGTCAGAAGGCCAGAGTAACGACCTGGTGATCATCCAGCGTGAGTGGGTGAAGGAGGCCGCCGAAGGCCTGATCGCCCTGTCCGGCGCCAAGGAGGGCGAGATCGGCATGGCCCTGCTCAACGGCGACCAGGCCGGCGCCGAAGCCCTGCTCGCCGAATGGCAGACCGTCTTCCCGGACCGCTTCTACCTGGAGCTGCAACGCACCGCCCGGGTCAACGACGAAGAACATGTGCACGCCGCCGTGGCCCTGGCTGGCCGATGTGGCGCTGCGCTGGTGGCCACCAACGACGTGCGCTTCATCAAGCCTGGCGACTTCGAGGCCCACGAAACCCGCGTGTGCATTGGCGAGGGGCGTGTCCTCGACGATCCGCGTCGGCCGCGCAACTATTCCGACCAGCAATACCTCAAGTCCCCCGAAGAAATGGCCGAGCTCTTCGCCGACATCCCGGAGGCCCTTGAAAATACCGTCGAGATCGCCAAGCGCTGCAACATCGAGGTGCAGCTGGGCAAATACTTCCTGCCCGACTTCCCCACGCCCAATGGCATGAGCATCGACGACTACCTGCGCCATGCCTCCTACGAGGGCCTGGAAGAGCGCCTGGCGGTGCTCTTACCGAAGGACACCACGCCGGACTACGAAGAGAAGCGCCAGCTCTACATCGATCGCCTGGAGTTCGAACTCGGCACCATCATTCAGATGGGCTTCCCCGGCTACTTCCTCATCGTTGCCGACTTCATCCAGTGGGCGAAGAACAACGGCGTGCCGGTGGGACCGGGGCGTGGCTCGGGTGCCGGCTCGCTGGTGGCCTACGTGCTGAAGATCACCGACCTCGATCCGCTGGCCTACGACCTGCTGTTCGAGCGCTTTCTCAACCCCGAGCGCGTCTCCATGCCCGACTTCGACGTCGACTTCTGCATGGACGGTCGTGACCGCGTGATCGACTACGTGGCCGAGAAATACGGGCGCAACGCGGTGAGCCAGATCATCACCTTCGGTTCCATGGCGGCCAAGGCGGTGGTGCGCGACGTGGCGCGGGTGCAGGGCAAATCCTACGGCCTGGCCGACCGCCTGTCGAAGATGATTCCGTTCGAGGTGGGCATGACCCTGGAGGCCGCCTACAACCAGGAAGAAGCGCTACGGGATTTCCTCAAGGCCGATGAGGAAGCCCAGGAAATCTGGGACATGGCGCTCAAGCTCGAAGGCATCACCCGCGGCACCGGCAAGCATGCCGGTGGCGTAGTGATCGCCCCCACCAAGCTGACCGACTTCGCACCTATCGCCTGTGACGAGGAAGGCGGCGGCCTGGTGACCCAGTTCGACAAGGACGACGTGGAAGCCGCCGGCCTGGTGAAGTTCGACTTCCTCGGCCTTCGCACCCTGACGATCATCAAGTGGGCCATGGAGATGATCAATCGCGAGCAGGCGAAGAAGGGCCTGCCGCCGGTGGATATCGACCGCATCCCGCTGGACGACAAGAAAACCTACGACATGCTGCAGAAGGCGGAGACCACCGCGGTCTTCCAGCTCGAATCCCGCGGCATGAAGGAGCTGATCAAGAAGCTCAAGCCGGACTGCCTGGAAGACATGATCGCTCTGGTGGCGCTGTTCCGACCGGGCCCGCTGCAGTCGGGCATGGTGGACGACTTCATCAACCGCAAGCACGGCCGCGCCGAGCTTTCCTACCCGCACCCGGACTACCAGTACGAAGGCCTCGAGCCCGTGCTCAAGCCCACCTACGGCATCATCCTGTACCAGGAACAGGTGATGCAGATCGCTCAGGTGATGGCCGGCTACACCCTTGGCGGCGCCGACATGCTGCGCCGCGCCATGGGCAAGAAGAAACCCGAGGAAATGGCCAAGCAACGCGGCGGCTTTATTGAAGGCTGCTCCAGCAACGGCATCGATCCGACCCTCTCGGGCAACATCTTCGACCTGGTGGAAAAATTCGCCGGCTACGGCTTCAACAAGTCCCACTCCGCCGCCTACGGCTGGGTTTCCTACCAGACGGCCTGGCTCAAGGCGCACTTCCCGGCCCCCTTCATGGCCGCCGTGCTTACCGCGGATATGCACAACACCGACAAGGTGGTGACGCTGATCGAAGAATGCCGGCATATGAAGCTGCGCATCGTCGCCCCGGACGTGAACAACTCAGAGTATCGCTTCACCGTCGACGACGACGGCCGCATCGTCTATGGCCTGGGTGCCATCAAGGGTGTGGGCGAGGGACCGGTGGAGGCCATCACCGAATGCCGCGCCGAGGGCGGTCCGTTCAAGGACCTGTTCGACTTCTGCAACCGTGTCGACCTCAAGCGCATCAACAAGCGCACCCTGGAAGCTCTGATCCGTGGCGGCGCCCTAGATCGCCTGGGGCCCTTCTTCAGCGACGAGGCCAAGGCCTACCAGGCCGGCGTCGACCGCAACCGCGCCGTGCTGCTGGCTGCCATGGAAGAGGCCATCCAGGCCGCCGAGCAGACCGCGCGCAGCCATGACAGCGGTCACATGGACCTCTTCGGCGGGCTGTTCGCCGAGCCAGAAGCGGACATGTACGCCAACCATCGCAACGCCAAGGAGCTCTCCCTCAAAGAGCGCCTGAAGGGCGAGAAAGACACCCTGGGCCTGTACCTGACCGGCCACCCCATCGACGAGTATGAAGGCGAGATCCGCCGCTTCGCCCGCCAGCGAATCGTCGAGCTCAAGCCCGCGCGGGACACCCAGATCATCGCCGGCCTGATCGTCAACCTGCGGGTGATGAAGAACAAGAAGGGCGACAAGATGGGCTTCATCACCCTCGACGACCGCTCCGGGCGTATCGAGGCTTCGCTCTTCGCCGACGCCTTCAACGCCGCCAGCGGCCTGCTCCAGACCGACGCCCTGGTGGTGGTGGAAGGGGAAGTCAGCCATGACGATTTCTCCGGTGGCCTGCGCCTGCGTGCCAAGCGCGTGCTGAGCCTGGAGGAAGCCCGTACCGGCCTGGCGGAGAGCCTGCGCATGAAAGTCGATTTCAGCGCCCTGCAGGGTGATCGTCTGCGCTGGCTGGCGGACCTCTGCGGCCGCCACCGTGGCTCCTGTCCGCTCACCCTGGACTACGCCGGCCAGGACGCGAAGGCCGTTCTGCAGTTCGGCGACGATTGGCGGATTACGCCCGCCGACGCATTGATTCAGGCATTGCGTGACCAGTTCGGGCGCGACAACGTCTTCCTGCACTACCGCTGATGCGTGCGTGACAACTCGCCCGCACCGGCCCGATTTCGATTTGATCTCGACCCGAACGCGCCCGATCCCTTAAGGTAGGGCGCCAAATGGAACCAGCCGCCTGGCCCCAAGCGCACGACGGAAGCCTATGAACCCGAACTTTCTGGATTTCGAACAGCCCATCGCCGATCTGCAAGCCAAGATCGAGGAGCTGCGTCTGGTCGGTAACGACAACGCCCTGAACATCACCGACGAGATCTCCCGCCTGCAGGAGAAGAGCAGCGCGCTCACCGAGAGCATCTTCGGCAACCTCACCAGCTGGCAGATCGCCCAGTTGGCGCGTCACCCGCGCCGGCCTTACACCCTCGACTACCTCGACCACATCTTCACCGAGTTCGACGAGCTGCATGGCGACCGCCACTTCTCGGACGACGCGGCCATTGTCGGCGGCATCGCCCGCCTGGACGACCAGCCGGTCATGGTCATCGGCCACCAGAAGGGCCGTGACGTGCGTGAGAAGGTGCGCCGCAACTTTGGCATGCCGCGTCCGGAGGGCTACCGCAAGGCCTGCCGCCTGATGGAAATGGCCGAGCGCTTCAAGCTGCCGATCGTGACCTTCATCGATACGCCGGGCGCCTATCCGGGCATCGATGCCGAGGAACGCGGGCAGAGTGAAGCCATCGCCTGGAACCTGCGCGTGATGGCGCGCCTGAAGACCCCGATCATCGCCACCGTGATCGGCGAAGGCGGCTCCGGCGGCGCGCTGGCCATCGGTGTCTGCGACCGCCTGAACATGCTGCAGTACTCCACCTACTCGGTGATCTCGCCGGAAGGTTGTGCGTCCATCCTGTGGAAGACGGCCGAGAAGGCACCAGACGCGGCCGAGGCCATGGGCATCACCGCCGAGCGCCTGAAGGGCCTGGGCATCGTCGACAAGGTGATCGCCGAGCCCCTGGGGGGCGCCCATCGCGATCCCGCCGCCGCCGCCGAGTCGATCCGCAAGGAGCTCACCGAGCAGTTGAAGACCCTGCAGAAGCTCAGCACCGAGGACCTCCTCGCGCGTCGCTACGAGCGCCTGATGAGCTACGGCGTAGCCTGATCCCGCTTCAGGCTGTAAAGATCGGGTCCCGGCCTTATGCTTGGGGCCCGATTCTTTTTCGAGCCTTGCCATGTCCCTCGAGTCCCGCCTCCTGACCGCCCTGGCTCCCTGGCGCCACGCGCCGGCTTGGCGCGTCGCCTTTTCCGGCGGGCTCGATTCCACCGTCCTGCTTCACCTGTTGGCGCGCCTTGCACGCCGCGAAGACCTGCCGCCGCTTTCCGCCCTGCACATCCATCATGGCCTGCAAGCCGCAGCCGAAGCCTGGCCGGTCCATTGCCAGCGAGTCTGCGATGGACTGGGCGTACCGCTCGACATTCAGCGGGTAATGGTCGATTCCGGCCCCAGCCTGGAAAGGGCCGCACGGGACGCGCGCTATGCCGCCTTTCGCGAGCGGCTGGCTGCGGGGGAGGTTCTGCTCGCCGCGCAGCACCGTGACGACCAGGCCGAGACGTTGCTGTTCCGTCTGCTGCGCGGCGCCGGCGTACGTGGACTGGCGGGCATGCCGGCAAGCCGTCCCCTGGGGCGGGGTAGCCTGGTCAGGCCGCTGCTCCAGGTTTGCCGTGTCGAGTTGGAGGCCTATGCCCGTGCGGAGGGACTCGATTGGGTGGACGACCCCAGCAATACCGATACCGCGCTGGCGCGCAACTTCCTCCGCCAGGATATCGTCCCGCTCTTGCAGCGCCGCTGGCCAAGGCTGACGGACAGCCTGGCGCGCAGCGCCGAGCACATGGCCGAAGCGGAAAGCCTGTTGGCCGAGTTGGCCCGAGGCGACCTGGGGGCTGCGCGGTGCGGCACCGCGTTCCCGTGGCTGGCACTACCGTCGCTGGACCTTGCGACGCTGGCGGCACTGACCCCGGCCCGGCAGCGCAATGCCCTGCGTTTCTGGCTCGCGCCGCTGACCCCCATGCCCGACCGCGACCATTGGGCTGGCTGGGAAGACCTGCGTGATGCAGCGCCTGACGCCCGACCCATCTGGCGCCTCGGCGCAGGGGAGCTGCACCGCGCCGACGGACGGTTATGGTGGCTCTCCGGCGACTGGCTCTTCGCGCCTTCGGCGAACTTGCCCTGGCGCCGGTTCGATCAGCCACTCGAATTGCCCGGTAACGGGCGTTTGGAACTGCTGGGCACCCCCCCGTCCGGCCGACTCGAGGTTCGCTACCGGCAGGGTGGCGAGGTACTGGTGGTGGCGGAGCGGGGGCGTCGGGACCTCAAGCGCCTGCTCAATGAGTCACGCCTGCCGGTGTTCATCCGTGGCCGGTTGCCATTGCTTTTCATCGACGGGGAGTTGCAGGCCCTGGCCAACTTGCCGTCCCTGGACGGTTCGGGCAGCGGCCATTGGCGGCTGCGCTGGACACCACCGACGAATGACCAAGGTTTGAGCTGATAGGGTCTTTCCGGTAGACTACGCTCCCGTCTTACATAGCTTCCGCTGATTCCTTCGGAGTCGGCGGTTGTTGCTTTTGAAGGCAGCGTCCAGTGGCGCTCCATGGTTGAAGGCCATAGCCCTTCATCGCTTTCCCCGGCGGCTTTCCGCCTAAACGCAGACTTCTAGGGTTTTTCATGACGCGCTACATCTTCGTCACGGGTGGTGTTGTTTCTTCATTGGGGAAAGGCATCGCCTCGGCATCCTTGGCCGCCATTCTGGAAGCGCGGGGACTGAAGGTCACCATGCTCAAGCTCGACCCGTACATCAACGTGGACCCGGGTACCATGAGCCCCTTCCAGCATGGTGAGGTCTTCGTGACCGAGGACGGCGCCGAGACCGACCTCGACCTGGGCCACTACGAGCGCTTCGTGCGCACCACCATGACCCAGAACAACAACTTCACCACCGGTCGCGTCTACGCCGACGTGCTGCGCAAGGAGCGCCGTGGTGACTACCTGGGTGCGACCATCCAGGTGATCCCGCACATCACCGACGAGATCAAGCACCGCATCATCAAGGGCGCCGCTGGCGCGGACGTGGCCCTGGTGGAAATCGGCGGCACCGTCGGCGACATCGAATCCCAGCCGTTCCTCGAAGCCATCCGCCAGCTGCGCGTGGAAGTGGGCGCCAAGCGCGCCATGCTGATGCACCTGACCCTGGTGCCCTACATCGCCACCGCCGGCGAGACCAAGACCAAACCGACCCAGCACTCGGTGAAGGAGCTGCGCTCCATCGGCCTGCAGCCGGATGTCCTGATCTGCCGTTCCGACCATGAAGTAGACCTGTCCTCCCGCCGCAAGATCGCCCTCTTCACCAACGTGGAAGAACGCGCGGTGATCGCCCTGCAGGACGTCGACACCATCTACAAGATTCCGTCCGTGCTGCACGCCCAGGGCCTGGACGACATCGTCGTCGAGCGCTTCGGCCTGCAATGCGGCGGCGCAGACCTCTCCGAATGGGATCGCGTGGTCGATGCCAAGCTGAACCCGGAGAAGGAAGTCACCATCGCCATGGTCGGCAAGTACATGGAGCTGCTGGACGCCTACAAATCGCTGATCGAAGCGATGAGCCACGCCGGCATCCAGAACCGTACCAAGGTGAACCTGCGCTACATCGATTCTGAAGACATCGAGACCCAGGGTACCAGCCTGCTGGAAGGCGTCGACGCCATCCTGGTGCCGGGCGGTTTCGGCCTGCGCGGTGTGGAAGGCAAGATCTCCACCGTGCGCTATGCCCGCGAGAACAAGATTCCCTACCTTGGCATCTGCCTCGGCATGCAGGTGGCGGTGATCGAGTACGCCCGCAATGTGCTGGGTTGGGCCGATGCCAACTCCACCGAGTTCGACAAGTCCAGCGGCCATCCGGTCGTTGGCCTGATCACCGAGTGGCAGGATGCGACCGGCGCCACCGAAATGCGTACCGAAGCCTCCGACCTGGGCGGCACCATGCGTCTCGGCGCCCAGGCCTGCCAGCTGGAGTCCGGCTCTCTGGTCCGCGACTGCTACGGCAAGGACGAGATCGTCGAGCGTCACCGCCATCGCTATGAAGTGAACAACAACCTGTTGCCGCAACTGCAGGAAGCCGGCCTGAAGGTTTCCGGCCGCTCCGGCGACGGCGCCCTGGTCGAGGTCGTGGAAGCTCCGGATCATCCCTGGTTCGTGGCCTGCCAGTTCCACCCGGAGTTCACCTCCACCCCGCGCGACGGCCACCCGCTGTTCAGCGGCTTCGTCACCGCCGCCCTGGCGCAGAAAGCGAAGAAGGCCTGAACCATGGCGCAGAAGATCGTCCGCGTCGGCAACATCGAGATCGCCAACGACAAGCCCTTTGTGCTGTTCGGCGGCATGAACGTGCTGGAATCCCGCGACCTGGCCCTGAAAGTCTGCGAAGAGTACGTGCGGGTGACCGAGAAGCTCGGCATCCCCTACGTCTTCAAGGCCAGCTTCGACAAGGCCAATCGTTCGTCGATCAATTCCTTCCGCGGCCCTGGCCTGGAAGAGGGCATGAAGATTTTCGAGGAAGTGAAGAAGACCTTCGGCGTGCCGGTGATCACCGACGTCCACGAGCCCGACCAGGCGGCTCCGGTGGCCGAGGTGTGCGACATCATCCAGCTGCCGGCCTTCCTCTCTCGCCAGACCGACCTCGTGGTCGCCATGGCGAAGACCGGCGCGGTGATCAACATCAAGAAAGCCCAGTTCCTCGCGCCTCAGGAGATGAAGCACATCCTCAGCAAGTGCGAGGAAGCTGGCAATGATCGCCTGATCCTCTGCGAGCGTGGTTCCTCCTTCGGTTACAACAACCTGGTGGTGGACATGCTCGGCTTCGGCATCATGAAGCAGTTCGAATACCCGGTGTTCTTCGACGTCACCCATGCCCTGCAGATGCCGGGCGGGCGTGCCGACTCCGCCGGTGGCCGCCGCGCCCAGGTCACCGACCTGGCCAAGGCCGGCATGAGCCAGGGCCTGGCGGGCCTCTTCCTGGAAGCCCACCCGGACCCGGACAACGCCAAGTGCGACGGCCCCTGCGCCCTGCGCCTGAACAAGCTCGAACCCTTCCTGTCCCAGCTCAAGCAACTCGACGAGCTGGTCAAGAGTTTTCCGCCGATCGAGACTGCCTGAACGGGCCGTTCTCCGGTACAGTGCCGCGTGGGCACAATCTGACTGATCGGTCAGGACATTCGCCGGGCCGGCCGACCCCGAGGCCCGGCGAACTGCCTCACTTTCTGCTGAGCGTTTTCGTCAACTTTTGGAGTGCTAACAACAATGGCAAAGATCGTCGACATCAAGGGCCGCGAGGTTCTGGACTCCCGTGGCAACCCCACCGTGGAAGCCGATGTGATCCTCGAGAACGGCATCATCGGCAGCGCCTGCGCGCCCTCCGGTGCTTCCACCGGTTCCCGCGAGGCGCTGGAACTGCGTGATGGCGACAAGAGCCGTTACCTGGGCAAGGGCGTCCTGAAGGCCGTGTCCAACATCAACGGCCCGATCCGCGACCTGCTGCTGGGCAAGGACGCTGCCGACCAGAAGGCCCTGGACCGCGCCATGATCGAACTGGACGGTACCGAGAACAAGGCCAAGCTGGGTGCCAATGCCATCCTCGCCGTGTCCCTGGCCGCCGCCAAGGCTGCCGCCCAGGCCAAGGGCATCCCGCTCTATGCCCACATCGCCGAGCTGAACGGCACGCCCGGCCAGTACTCCATGCCGGTGCCCATGATGAACATCATCAACGGCGGCGAGCACGCCGATAACAACGTCGACATCCAGGAGTTCATGGTGCAGCCGGTCGGCGCCAAGAACTTCGCCGACGCCCTGCGCATGGGCGCCGAGATCTTCCACCACCTGAAAGCCGTGCTGAAGGCCCGTGGCCTGAACACCGCGGTAGGTGACGAAGGTGGCTTCGCGCCGAACCTGGCTTCCAACGAAGACGCCCTGGCCGCCATCGCCGAAGCCGTCGCCAACGCCGGCTACAAGCTGGGCACCGACGTGACCCTGGCCCTGGACTGCGCTTCCAGCGAGTTCTTCAAGGACGGCCAGTACGACCTGTCCGGCGAAGGCAAGACCTTCGACGCTGCCGGTTTCGCCGATTACCTGGCCGGTCTGACCCAGCGCTACCCGATCATCTCCATCGAAGACGGCATGGACGAGTCCGACTGGGCCGGCTGGAAAGGCCTGACCGAGAAGATCGGCGCCAAGGTGCAGCTGGTGGGTGACGACCTGTTCGTGACCAACACCAAGATCCTCAAGGAAGGCATCGAGAAGAGCATCGCCAACTCGATCCTGATCAAGTTCAACCAGATCGGTTCCCTGACCGAAACCCTGGAAGCCATCCAGATGGCCAAGGCTGCCGGCTACACCGCGGTGATCTCGCACCGTTCCGGCGAAACCGAAGACAGCACCATTGCCGACCTGGCTGTAGGCACCGCCGCCGGCCAGATCAAGACCGGCTCCCTGTGCCGCTCCGACCGCGTGTCCAAGTACAACCAGCTGCTGCGCATCGAAGAGCAACTGGGCGAAAAGGCGCCGTATCGTGGCCGTGCGGAATTCCGTGGCTGATCGTCTACGGTGACCCATGTTGAAATCAGGCGCTGAACGCACCCTTACTTAATGTAAACTTTGCACCTTCACCTGATCTCACCTGGTCGGTCGTCTCCCGCCGCACGGCAGCGACGCAACCGTTCCAGGAATGGTAAAAGGGCAGCGCAAGCTGCCCTTTTCGCATGGACACTCCCTGGCAACATGACTCGCCCCAACACTTATTGGTTGTTCGTCGTCCTGATCCTGATGCTGTCCGGTCTGCAGTATCGCCTCTGGGTGGGTGATGGCAGCCTGGCGCAGGTCCACGATCTCCAGCAGCAGATCGCCGAACAGAAAGGCGAGAACGAACGCCTGCTGGAGCGCAACCGCATTCTCGAGGCGGAGGTGATGGAGCTGAAGAAGGGCATGGAGACAGTCGAGGAGCGTGCCCGCCACGAGCTGGGCATGGTCAAGGAAGGCGAAACCCTCTACCAGATTGCCGAATGAACCAGACCGATACTCCCTTCTTCTGGGCCGTGATTCCTGCTGCCGGAGTCGGCGCCCGCATGCGTGCCGACCGTCCCAAGCAGTACCTCGAACTGGCCGGCCGAACCATTCTCGAACATACGCTCGACTGCTTTCTCGACCATCCGCAGCTCAAGGGGCTGGTGGTTGCCCTGTCCGTGGACGATCCCTATTGGCCGGCACTGCCTTGTGCCAATGACGAGCGCATCATCCGCGCCGACGGTGGCAAGGAACGGGCGGACTCGGTACTCAGCGCCTTGCTGCGCCTGGCCGAGCACGGCGCTCGGCCCCATGACTGGGTGCTGGTGCATGATGCGGCGCGACCGAACCTGTCACGCTTCGACCTTGACCTGCTGCTGTCTGAGCTGGCCAACGACGACGTCGGGGGGCTGCTGGCCGTTCCGGCCCGGGATACCCTCAAGCGTGCCGGCGCCGATGGCCGGGTGGCGGAGACCGTCGATCGCAGCCTGATCTGGCAGGCCTATACGCCGCAGATGTTCCGTTTCGGCGCCTTGCATCGCGCCCTGGCCGATGCCCTGGTGGCTGGGGCTGCGATTACCGACGAGGCCTCGGCCATGGAGTGGGCGGGCAACGCGCCCAGGCTGGTGGAAGGCCGCGCCGACAACCTCAAGATTACCCGTCCCGAAGACCTCGACTGGCTGCGTCAGCGCTGGTCGACGCGGGGCTGAGCCTCGGCATACTCCGGCCGCCCGGCCAGCCCATCCTTGAGCAGGTCCACCAGTTGCCGCACTTTGGGCGAAAGGTGCCGTTGCTGTGGATAAAGCGCCCAGACCGCGGTGTTCGGTGGACGATGCTGTTCCAGCAGGGACACCAGGGCGCCGCTGCGCAGGTGTTCCAGCACGTAGTAATCCGGCAACTGGCACAGGCCGAAGCCGCGCAGGGCTGCGTCCAGCACGGCCTGGCCACTGTTGCAGCGCCAGTTACCCTGGACGCGCACGGAATGCTCGCGTCCCTGCTGGAGGAAATCCCAGTGGTCCGCGCTGCCAATCAGGCAGTTGTGCCGCGCCAGCTCCGAGAGGCTGTGGGGACGGCCATAACGCTCCAGGTAGGACGGGGCCGCGCACAGGTACATGACCCGTGGTGCCAGTCGCGTGGCCACCAGTCGCGAATCCTGCAGGCGGCCGAGGCGGATCGCCACGTCGAGCCCCTCGTGCACCAGATCCAGCGCACGGTTGCTCAGTTCGATATCCACCCGCAGTTGCGGATGGCGTGCCATGAACTCGTTGACCAGGGGCACGATGAAGCGCTCGCCATAGGCCACTGCACAGGTCATGCGCAGCAGGCCCTTGGGTTCGCTGGTCAGGTCGCTCACGGCGCGCAGGGCTTCCTCCCGAGCGTCCAGCAGGCGCTGGCAATGCTGGAGGAACGTCTGCCCGGCTTCAGTCAGCGCGACCCGGCGGGTGCTGCGATAGAACAGGCGCGTCTGCAGGCGTTCTTCCAGGCGTGCGATCTGCCGGCTGACATGGGACGAGGAAACGCCCAGGCGCTCGGCGGCCGCGGTGAACTGGCCTGTCTCGGCGACGGCGACGAACTCGTCCAGGCCTTCCCAGCGACTCATGGATTATCCCTCTGTGGCAATAACGTTTTGCTTTATGGCGGATTATTTACCATCAGCGGCTCAACTACACTCCCTGGCCAATTCAATCAGCTGGAGAGTCACCATGATCAAGTCCCGTGCCGCCGTGGCCTTCGCGCCCAACCAGCCGCTGCAGATCGTCGAAGTGGACGTGGCGCCGCCCAAGGCCGGCGAAGTCCTGGTGCGGATCGTGGCCACCGGCGTCTGCCACACCGATGCCTACACCCTGTCAGGCGCCGATTCGGAAGGCGTGTTCCCCTGCATCCTCGGCCATGAAGGCGGTGGCATCGTCGAGGCGGTGGGTGAGGGCGTGACCTCCCTGGCCGTGGGCGACCACGTGATCCCGCTCTATACCGCCGAATGCCGCGAGTGCAAGTTCTGCAAGTCCGGCAAGACCAACCTCTGCCAGAAGGTGCGCGCCACCCAGGGCAAGGGCCTGATGCCGGACGGCACCACTCGCTTCAGCTATAACGGCCAACCCATCTACCACTACATGGGCTGCTCCACGTTCTCCGAGTACACCGTGCTGCCGGAAATCTCCCTGGCGAAGATTCCGCAGGAAGCGCCGCTGGAGAAGGTCTGCCTGCTGGGCTGCGGCGTGACCACCGGTATCGGTGCGGTGCTCAACACCGCCAAGGTGGAGGAAGGCGCCAGCGTGGCGATCTTCGGCCTGGGCGGCATCGGCCTGGCGGCCATCATCGGCGCGAAGATGGCCAAGGCTTCGCGCATCATCGCCGTCGACATCAACCCGGAGAAGTTCGAGGTGGCCCGCGAGCTGGGCGCTACCGATTTCGTCAATCCGAAGGACCACGCCAAGCCGATCCAGGAGGTCATCGTGGAGATGACCGATGGTGGCGTGGACTACAGCTTCGAGTGCGTGGGCAATGTCGACCTGATGCGTGCGGCGCTGGAGTGCTGCCACAAGGGCTGGGGTGAGTCCGTCATCATCGGCGTGGCGCCGGCCGGTGCCGAGATCAGCACCCGGCCCTTCCAACTGGTCACCGGCCGCGTCTGGCGCGGCTCGGCCTTCGGTGGCGTGAAAGGCCGCACCGAGCTGCCGAGCTATGTGGAAAAGGCGCAGCAGGGCGAGATCCCGTTGGATACTTTCATCACCCACACCATGGGGCTGGACAAGATCAACGAAGCGTTCGACCTGATGCACGAAGGCAAGAGCATTCGTTCGGTCGTCCACTACTGATGAAGCCACCGACCCGAAGCCGGCGGCTCGTCTCGAGCGGTGCTTCCGGCCTCGGGCTCGCGGCTGCGACGGAGATCGCTCCATGACCCTCGAAATCGTTTCCAGCAACAAAAGCTTCGGCGGCTGGCACAAGCGTTACCGCCACCGCTCCACCAGCCTCAACTGCGACATGGTGTTCGCCGTCTACCTGCCGCCCCAGGCAGAGCAGGGCAAGAAGTTGCCGGTGCTCTACTGGCTCTCGGGACTGACCTGCACCGACGAGAATTTCATGCAGAAGGCCGGTGCGCAGCGCCTGGCGGCGGAGCTCGGACTCATCATCGTCGCGCCCGACACCAGCCCGCGCGGCGCGGACGTTCCGGGAGATCCGGACAATGCCTGGGACTTCGGCCTGGGGGCCGGCTTCTACCTGAACGCCACCCAGGAGCCCTGGGCGCGTCACTACCGCATGCACGACTACGTGGTCCACGAGCTGCCGGCGCTGATCGAAGCCAACTTCCCGGTATCCGGCAAACGTGGCATCAGCGGTCATTCCATGGGCGGCCACGGCGCCTTGATCTGTGCCCTGCGCAACCCCGGGCGCTACCAGTCGTTGTCGGCCTTTGCGCCCATCAACAACCCCATGGCCTGCCCCTGGGGTGAAAAGGCCTTCGGCCGCTACCTGGGCGAGGACCGCACCCGCTGGCGCGAGTGGGATGCCTGCGCGCTTCTGGCCGATGCCGTCGAGCGCCTGCCGATCCTCGTCGATCAGGGCGACCGTGACGACTTCCTCGCCAGCCAGCTCAAGCCCGAAGCCCTGCAGGCGGCGGCCAAGGCAGCGGGGCATCCGCTGACCTTGCGCCTGCAGCCGGGATACGACCACAGCTACTACTTCATCGCCAGCTTCATCGGCGATCACTTGAGGCACCATGCCGAGGCCCTGAAAGCCTAAGCGGCGCCAAAGCGGGTAGAATCACGCCCTGACTTTTCAGGGCGTACTTGTTTATGCGAATTGGCCACGGCTACGACGTACACCGCTTCGGCGACGGCGACTTCATTACCCTGGGCGGCGTGCGCATTCCCCACAAGTTCGGGCTCATCGCCCATTCCGATGGTGACGTGCTACTCCATGCGTTGGCCGATGCCTTGCTCGGTGCTGCGGCGTTGGGCGACATCGGCAAGCACTTTCCGGACACCGACCCGCAATTCAAGGGCGCCGACAGCCGCGCGTTGTTGCGCCATGTGCTGTCGCTGGTGAAGGCCAAGGGCTGGCAGGTGGGGAACGTGGACGGCACCATCGTCGCCCAGGCGCCGAAGATGGCGCCGCACATCGAGGCCATGCGCGCCCACATCGCCGCCGACCTGGAGGTCGGGCAGGACCAGGTCAACGTCAAGGCCACCACCACTGAAAAGCTCGGTTTCACGGGGCGCGAGGAGGGGATCGCCGTGCATGCGGTGGCCCTGCTGCTGCCGGTATGACCGAGCTCGAACTGCTGGGGCCGCGTGCTTATGGCGAGCCCCTGGGGCAGGCGCTGCTGAAGGCGGTGGCCGAGGACTTCCAGGTCGACGAAGTGCTGGACATCCCGCTGGCAGGGGAGGGTGAACACCTCTGGCTTTGGGTGGAGAAGCGCGAACTGAACACCGAGGAGGCAGCGCGCCGCATCGCCCGCGCCGCCGGAGTGCCGATCAAGGTGATCAGCTACGCCGGACTGAAGGACCGCCAGGCGCTGACCCGGCAATGGTTCAGTCTTCACCTGCCGGGCAAGGCCGATCCGGATCTGTCCGCCGCCGAGAACGCCAGTCTGCGAATCCTCAAGCGCGTGCGCCACAAGCGCAAGCTGCAGCGCGGCGCCCATTCGGCCAATGGTTTCACCTTGCGCCTTACCCGACTCGTTGCGGATCGGGAGGCGTTGGACACGCGACTTAAGCGACTGACCGAATCGGGCGTGCCCAATTACTTCGGCCTGCAACGTTTCGGCCATGGCGGCGGTAATGTCGTGGACGCCCGCACGTTCGCCGAGCGCAGGGAGCTGCCGGTGCAACGCAACCTGCGTTCGCGCCTGCTCTCGGCAGGGCGTAGCTATCTGTTCAATCGCGTGCTGGCGGAGCGTATCGCCGCTGGAACCTGGAACCAGGCCCAGGTTGGCGATCTGCTGGCGTTCACTGACAGTCGCAGCTTCTTCGTCGCAGGCGAGGCCGAGTGCGGCGATCCGCGTCTGGCCCTGCTCGACCTGCACCCGACCGGGCCGCTCTGGGGCGAGGGTCCCTCTCCTGCTCAAGGGGCGTCTCACCGTCTGGAGGCTGCGGTAGCCGAGGATGAAGCAGCACTTTGCCATTGGTTGGCGGAAGCGGGAATGGCGCACGAACGGCGCATCCTCCGCCTCCCCATTGGCGGCCTGACGTGGCATTATCCCGAGCCTGACGTTCTGCAACTGGAATTCGTCCTGCCGGCTGGATGCTTCGCCACCGCAGTGGTGCGTGAGCTCGTCGATCTGCTGCCGGCAGGGCAGACGGAAAACCCATGCGCATTCTGATTTCCAACGACGACGGGGTGAATGCCCCCGGTCTCGCCGCTCTGCATGGCGCGCTCAAGGATTACGCCGATTGCGTGGTCATCGCGCCGGACCAGGACAAGAGTGGCGCCAGCAGTTCCCTGACCCTGGACCGCCCGCTTCATCCCTGCACGCTGGAGAACGGTTTCATCGGCCTCAACGGCACGCCGACCGACTGCGTCCACCTGGGGCTCAACGGTATGCTCGAACAGCTGCCGGACATGGTGGTGTCGGGTATCAACCTGGGTGCCAACCTGGGGGACGACGTGCTGTATTCCGGCACCGTGGCCGCTGCCCTGGAAGGGCGCTTCCTCGCGCTGCCGGCGTTCGCATTTTCCCTGCTGTCCCGCCAGGCGGACAACCTGCCCACCGCCGCGCATATTGCCCGCCGGCTGGTCGCGGCCCATGACCAGCTCGACTTGCCGCCACGCACTGTGCTCAACGTGAATATCCCCAACCTGCCGCTTGAGCGTATCCGTGGTATCCAGTTGACCCGGCTGGGGCACCGCGCTCGGGCCGCCGCGCCGGTGAAGGTGGTCAATCCACGGGGCAAGGAGGGATACTGGATTTCCGCAGCCGGCGACGCCGAAGACGGTGGCCCGGGTACGGATTTCCATGCGGTGATGCAGGGCTACGTATCCGTTACGCCCTTGCAGCTCGATCGGACTTTCAACGAGGCCTTCCAGGGCCTCGACAACTGGTTGGAGGGCCTGTTCTGATGCCCCGGGAACAGGATGACCTTATGCGCCATGGGATCGGCATGACCTCCCAGCGCACCCGTGAGCGCCTTATCCAGCGTCTGTACGAGGAAGGGCTGTCCAACGCCCATGTGCTCGAAACGATTCGCCGGACACCGCGTCACCTGTTCGTCGACGAGGCGCTGGCCCATCGCGCCTATGAGGACACCGCGCTGCCGATCGGGCACAACCAGACCATTTCGCAGCCCTACATGGTGGCGCGGATGACCGAGCTGTTGCTGGCCGCCGGTCCGCTGGACAAGGTGCTGGAAATCGGTACCGGTTCGGGCTACCAGACGGCAATCCTCGCCCAACTGGTGGAGCGGGTGTTTTCCGTGGAGCGCATCCAGGTCCTGCAGGACAAGGCCAAGGAGCGCCTGGCCGAGCTCAACCTGCGCAATGTGGTGTTCCGCTGGGGCGACGGCTGGGAAGGCTGGTCGGCGTTGGCGCCTTACAACGGCATCATCGTTACGGCGGCAGCGGCGGATGTGCCGCAAGCTCTGCTGGATCAACTGGCGCCGGGAGGGCGGCTGGTGATCCCGGTGGGGGCCGGCGATGTCCAGCAGCTGATGCTGATCATTCGCGAAGAGCAGGGCTTCGCCCGTCACGTACTCGATGCGGTGCGCTTCGTACCGCTGCTCAATGGTCCGCTGGCCTGAGCGGATAGCCGGGGAACCAGCGTCGCGGGCAACTTTCTGATGCACCGCCAAGCCGTCCGCCTGCTGTACATTGTGCGGCAGGCGGCTGGCTCGTCCGGATATTTCCGGCACAATAATCAAGACCTTGAAACGTTGGGAAAGGGGACAAGAGTGAGCCTGATGGCCATTCGGCAGTGGATTCGCATGGGAAATGGGCTCACCTGGTTGCCCGCAGTTGCGGTGGGCATCTTGCTGGTCGGTTGTTCCAGCACCCAGAAAGGCGAAGTCAGCGTAGTCGACCGCACTCACTCGGGAGCGTCCTCCGCGCCGCAACGGCAACCTGTCACCAGCGGCCAGTACCGCGTTCAGCGTGGCGACACCCTTTATTCCATCGCATTCCGCTTCGGCTGGGATTGGAAGGCCTTGGCCGCGCGCAATGGCATTCCCGCCCCTTACGTGATTCGGCCCGGTCAGATCATCCGTTTCGACGGCCGATCCCGGCAGGCCGCCCCTTCGACTGTCGCCACGGCCTCGACGACCAATCCAAAGACTGGCAGCAGTTCCAGCCGCCCGCCCGTGCCGGCGCAGCAACCGGCTGTCCGTCCGCAGCCAGTGCCACAGAAGCCGGTGGCGACAGCGCCATCATCGAAGCCAAGCGTGTCTACGACGCGGTCTGCAGCCGGATGGGTGTGGCCCGCGAGCGGGCCCCTGATCGGTCGTTTTTCGTCAAACGGCAGTTTGAATAAAGGGATTGATATCGCTGGGGAATTAGGCCAGCCTGTCTTGGCTGCGTCGGATGGTTCAGTTGTTTATGCCGGAAGTGGATTACGGGGCTACGGCGAATTGGTCATCATCAAACACAGCGATACCTACGTAAGCGCCTATGGTCATAACCGCAGGTTGCTGGTGCGGGAGGGACAGCAGGTCAAGGTCGGGCAGACAATTGCCGAGATGGGCTCAACGGGGACTGACCGGGTGAAGCTTCATTTTGAGATTCGCCGTCAAGGTAAGCCTGTAGACCCGCTGCAATACCTGCCACGTCGTTGACCCGTTTTCAGCCCGTTCCACCGCGTGGTAAGGACGGGCTCGGGCGGCGCCAGGGATATAAGGCTTCGCCAGGGCTTGTTGTCGAACTCAGCAAGGGACAACAACAATGGCACTCAATAAAGAAGCGCCGGAGTTTGACGTCGATGACGAACTGCTCCTCCTGGAGCCAGGCGTCATTTTGGATGATGCGTTGAGCGAGGAGAACGACGCGCCTCTGCCCACCGCGAAATCCCGGCATTCAACCTCACCCAAGCAACACAAGTACATCGACTACACCCGCGCGCTCGACGCGACTCAGCTGTACCTCAACGAAATCGGCTTTTCCCCCCTGCTTACCCCGGAAGAAGAAGTGCACTTCGCGCGCTTGGCGCAACGCGGAGATCCTGCCGGGCGCAAGCGCATGATTGAAAGCAACCTTCGCCTCGTGGTGAAGATCGCGCGACGCTATGTCAATCGCGGTCTGTCCTTGCTCGACCTGATCGAGGAGGGCAACCTGGGGTTGATCCGTGCGGTGGAGAAGTTCGATCCCGAACGGGGGTTCCGCTTCTCTACCTACGCCACCTGGTGGATCCGTCAGACCATTGAACGGGCCATCATGAACCAGACCCGGACCATCCGGTTGCCGATCCATGTGGTGAAGGAACTCAACGTCTACCTGCGGGCGGCCCGTGAGCTGACCCACAAGCTGGATCATGAGCCTTCGCCGGAGGAAATCGCCAATCTGCTGGAAAAGCCCGTCGACGAGGTCAAGCGCATGCTTGGTCTTAATGAGCGGGTGACGTCGGTGGATGTGTCCCTCGGTCCGGACTCCGACAAGACGCTGCTGGATACCCTGACCGATGAGCGTCCCACCGACCCCTGTGAACTGCTGCAGGATGATGACCTCTCGCAGAGTATCGACCAGTGGCTGTCGGAGCTGACTGACAAGCAGCGCGAAGTGGTTGTGCGTCGCTTCGGTCTGCGGGGGCATGAAAGCTGTACCCTCGAGGAGGTGGGCCAGGAGATCGGCCTGACTCGCGAGCGCGTGCGGCAGATTCAGGTCGAAGCGCTGAAGCGTCTTCGGGAAATCCTGGAGAAGAACGGCCTGTCCAGCGACGCATTGTTCCAGTAACACTCTGACCACCTGAAAGGCCCGGCTTTGGCCGTAATGCTGTTCACTTAAGCGCGCATGACTCGCTCCCCTCTCCCATTTATGGGAGAGGGGCTGGGAGAGAGGGTTGAAATCCCTGCGAAACAGTCGTTTCCCCCCTCTCCCTAACCCTCTCCCCAAAGGGGCGAGGGGACTGATCGAGTCCCGTTACTTCTTATGTGAACAGCATTACGGCTTTGGCCGGGCCTTTTCATTTCCTGTGCTGACCTCCAGTGCGGTCGAGGAAGGTTCCATCTGGCGGATGGGTCCCGAGGTTCTTTTTTATGAATTGGCATGTAAGTGATTGCTTACACGCGGTGTACGTTATCTGAGGAAGTCGCTGCTCGATATTGATCGATTCTTGATGTGGAAAGCATGTAAGTCGTTGAAATCTAATTGGATATTTTTGTCGAGTTGAGCCAGTCAGATTCCGGAAGCGCCATTCCTGCAACTTGCACCGGACCGCTGGATCGCTAACATCACTCTTGCGTACAGGATGTACGCAGGTTGATAAGGATATCGACCAGGACATCGCCGGATGCGATTCATCAGGATGATGAGCAAGGACTACAGGGAATAGGGACAAAAGAGTGGGCGGGTAACCCCCGCCCCTTTTTTTGCCCGAAGGAAAGCAAAAGGCCCGCAGATGCGGGCCTTTTTGCGTTTGGGCAGAGGACGGATCAGCGCTCCAGGTGCTCCAGCTTGCCTTTGACGCCATCCCACTCCTCGGCGTCGGCCAGGGAGTCCTTCTTTTCGGTGATGTTCGGCCAGACTTCGGCCAGATCACGGTTCAATTCGATGAACTCCTGCATGTCCTCAGGCACTTCATCCTCGGAGAAGATGGCTTGTGCCGGGCATTCGGGCTCGCAGAGTGCGCAGTCGATGCACTCGTCCGGGTGAATGACCAGGAAGTTCGGGCCTTCGTAGAAGCAGTCCACCGGACAGACTTCCACACAGTCGGTGTATTTGCATTTGATGCAGTTGTCGGTGACGACGAAGGTCATTTCTATTCTTCTCCTCAAGCGGCGGCTCGGAAGCCTTTTATCTCCGGCTTCTCGGCGCTGGAACTCAGGGTGCCGGGCAGGCTGATTCCCGGGCGTATTCCAGAGCGCGCGGGATTCTAGCAGTTTGTGCGGTTCAGGGGTTAGATACGTGACTTCAGTGTATATAACAGCTCCAGCGCCTGCCGGGGTGTCAGATCATCCGGCTTGATCCTGGCCAATTCATCCAGTACCGGGTGTGGCAGGCTGGCAAAAAGGTCGCTTTGCATGGGCGCAGTGGGCTGTCCGGGGCTCTGGCGCGGCGCTTCGTGGGGCAGGCTGGTGGTTTCCAGTCGCGCCAGATGCTCGCGGGCGCGCTGGATCACGTCGCCCGGCACGCCTGCCAACTGGGCTACCGCCAGGCCGTAGCTCTGGCTCGCCGGGCCGGGCAGTACGTGGTGCAGGAAGACGATGCGCTCATTGTGTTCGGTGGCGTTCAGGTGGACGTTGGCCACCACCGGTTCGGTCTCCGGCAGCACGGTCAGTTCGAAATAGTGGGTAGCGAACAGGGTGAATGCGCGCAGGCGGGCGAGATGTTCGGCCGCAGCCCAGGCCAGTGACAGGCCGTCGAAGGTGCTGGTGCCGCGACCCACTTCGTCCATCAGTACCAGGCTGCTGGCGCTCGCGTTATGCAGGATGTTGGCGGTTTCGCTCATCTCCACCATGAAGGTCGAACGGCCGCCGGCCAGGTCGTCGCTGGAGCCGATGCGGGTGAAGATGCGGTCCACCAGCGACAGCTCGCAACTGGCCGCCGGCACGAAGCAACCGATATGGGCGAGCAGCACAATCAGCGCGGTCTGGCGCATGTAGGTGGACTTACCGCCCATGTTCGGGCCGGTGATGATCAGCATGCGTGTGGCGTCATCCAGCGCCAGGTCGTTGGCCACGAAGGGCGTGTCCAGCACCTGCTCCACCACCGGGTGGCGGCCCTGGTCGATGCGCATGCAGGGTTCGTCGACGAAGCGCGGGCGATTCAGGTCGAGGTTCAGCGCGCGCTCGGCGAAGTTGCTCAGCACGTCCAGCTCGGCCAGGGCAGCGGCGGTGTCCTGCAGCGGAGCCAGTTGTTCGATCAGCAGCTCCAACAGTTCGTCGTAGAGCATTTTCTCCCGTGCCAGGGCACGGCTCTTGGCCGACAGCGCCTTGTCTTCGAACGCCTTGAGTTCCGGGGTGATGAAGCGTTCCGCGCCCTTCAGGGTCTGGCGGCGGATGTAGTCGGCGGGTGCCTGCTCGGCCTGCACGCGCGGCAATTCGATGTAGTAGCCATGGATGCGGTTGTAGCCGACCTTCAGGTTCGGCAAACCGGTGCGGGCCTTTTCCCGGGCCTCCAGATCCATCAGGTACTGGCCGGCGTTCTCGCTGAGCGCCTGCAGTTCGTCCAGCTCGGCGTCGTAGCCGGTCTTGATCACCCCGCCATCGCGAATGACCGCGGGCGGGGTGTCGATGATGGCGCGGGCCAGGAGGTCGGCCAGCTCCGGATAGGTGCGGATATTGCCGGCAAGGCCCTTCAGATGCGGCACTTCCAGCTCGGTCATGGCGTCCTGCAGCAGCGGCAGGGCGGCGAGGGCGTCGCGCAGGCGCGCCAAGTCACGGGGACGTGCGTTGCGCAGGCCGATTCGGGCAAGGATGCGCTCCACGTCGCCGATTTCCTTCAACTGGGGTTGCAGGCCTTCGAAGCGATAGCGGTCCAGCAGGCAGTCGATGGCGTCCTGGCGGGCCTCCAGTACAGCACGGTCACGTAACGGGCGATTCAGCCAGCGACTCAGGAGACGGCTGCCCATGGCGGTCTGGCAGCGGTCGATCACCGATTGCAGGGTATTGTCGCGGCCGCCGGAGAGATTCACGTCCAGCTCCAGGTTGCGGCGGCTGGCGGCATCAAGGATGACGGTATCGTCGATGCGTTCGTGGCGCAGGCTGCGCAGGTGGGGCAGGGCGGTGCGCTGGGTTTCCTTGGCATAGGCCAACAGGCAACCCGCGGAGCCGATGGCCAGGCTGAGGGTTTCACAGCCGAAGCCCTTGAGGTCCTGGACGCCGAACTGCTGGCAGAGGCTCTTCTTCGCCGAGTCGCGATCGAAGTCCCATGGCGCACGACGGCGCACGCCGCGCCGCTTTTCCGCCGGAAGCCCCTGGGGCCAGTCGTCTGGGATCAGCAACTCGGCGGGGTTCAAGCGCTCCAGTTCAGCCAGCAGATTCTCCCAGCCCTTGATCTCCTGCACGCTGAAACGGCCGCTGGTGATGTCCAGTACCGCCAGGCCGAACAGGCGCTCGTCGCCCAGCACCGCAGCCAGCAGGTTGTCGCGGCGTTCATCCAGTAGCGCTTCGTCGCTGATGGTGCCGGGGGTGATGATGCGCACCACCTGGCGCTCCACCGGGCCTTTGCTGGTGGCTGGATCGCCGATCTGCTCGCAGATCACCACCGATTCGCCGAGCTTGACCAGCTTGGCCAGGTAGCCCTCCACCGAATGGAAGGGGATGCCGGCCATGGGAATCGACTTGCCCGCCGACTGGCCGCGAGCGGTCAGGGTGATGTCGAGCAGCTTGGCGGCCTTCTTGGCGTCCTCGTAGAAAATCTCGTAGAAGTCGCCCATGCGGTAGAACATCAGTTGATCCGGATGCTGGTTCTTCAGCTTCCAGTACTGCTGCATCATGGGTGTGTGTTCGCTGAGATCGCTCATTGCCTGGCCTTGCGCGCAAAAGGCGCTAGTGTACGGTATCCCGCTGGCTCGCTTTAACCCCGGAGTGCTCATGCCCGTTTCCGAAGATGAACTGACAGCGCTGGCCGCCCGCCTGGGTGAAACATTGACGGCGCGTGGGGAATCGGTGAGCACCGCCGAGTCCTGCACGGGGGGAGGCATCGCCGAGGCGATCACTCGCATTCCCGGCAGCTCGTCCTGGTTCGAGGCGGGTTACGTCACCTATTCCAATCGGCAGAAGACCGCACAACTGGCGGTGCCGGCCGAGCTGTTTCAGCAAGTGGGGGCGGTGAGTCGCGAGGTGGTCCAGGCCATGGTGCGAGGGGCCCAGCAGCGCAGCGGTGCTCGCTTTGCGGTGGCGGTAAGCGGTGTGGCCGGACCCGATGGCGGCTCGCCGGAGAAGCCGGTCGGCACGGTCTGGCTGGCCTGGGGCGATGGCGCGGAGGTGGAGGCGGTACGCCGCCAGTTCGCGGGGGATCGCCTGGCCGTGCGCCGGCAGACGGTCGCAGAAGCGCTGCAAGGACTGATCCGACTAGCTGCAGGAGAAAAAGCCGTCCAGGGGTAGGCGCGCGACTTGCCCTATGGAATAATACTGTCTACTTATACAGTTGTTGGTGGCCGCCAGGCCCTCTTGAGTTTAGTGAGGACTTCAATGGACGAGAACAAGAAGCGCGCCTTGGCTGCTGCCCTGGGCCAGATCGAGAAACAGTTCGGCAAAGGCGCGGTCATGCGCATGGGCGACCACGACCGCCAGGCCATCCCGGCCATTTCCACCGGCTCCCTGGGCCTGGACATCGCCCTTGGCATCGGTGGCCTGCCGAAAGGCCGTATCGTCGAGATCTACGGTCCTGAGTCTTCCGGTAAGACCACCCTGACCCTTTCCGTCATCGCCGAAGCCCAGAAACTGGGCGCGACCTGCGCCTTCGTCGACGCTGAGCACGCCCTGGATCCGGACTACGCCGGCAAGCTCGGCGTGAACGTGGACGACCTGCTGGTCTCCCAGCCGGACACTGGCGAGCAGGCCCTGGAAATCACCGACATGCTGGTACGCTCCAACGCCGTCGACGTGATCATCGTCGACTCCGTGGCTGCCCTGGTGCCGAAGGCCGAAATCGAAGGTGAAATGGGTGACTCCCACGTCGGCCTCCAGGCGCGCCTGATGTCCCAGGCCCTGCGCAAGATCACCGGCAATATCAAGAATGCCAATTGCCTGGTCATCTTCATCAACCAGATCCGTATGAAGATTGGTGTGATGTTCGGCAACCCGGAAACCACCACCGGCGGTAACGCCCTCAAGTTCTACGCTTCCGTGCGCCTCGACATCCGCCGTACCGGCGCGGTAAAGGAAGGCGAGGAAGTCGTGGGCAGCGAAACTCGCGTCAAGGTCGTGAAGAACAAGGTTGCTCCGCCTTTCCGCCAGGCCGAGTTCCAGATCATGTACGGCAAGGGCATCTACCGTACCGGCGAGATCATCGACCTGGGTGTACAGCTCGGCCTGGTAGAGAAGTCCGGTGCCTGGTACAGCTACCAGGGCAATAAGATCGGCCAAGGCAAGGCCAACGCTGCCAAGTACCTGGAAGAAAACCGGGAAGTCGGCAGCGCCATCGAGAAGATCATTCGCGAGAAGCTGCTGGTCGATGCCGCAGCCAACAAGTCTGCGGCCACCGCCGACGCTGATGATCTGGCCGACGTAGACCTCTGATCCGCCCATGCCCGTCGTGCTCGACAACCCCGCCGCAGTGCGGCGGGCTGCCATGGATCTATTGGCGCAGCGCGAACATGGACGAGTCGAGCTGACGCGTAAGTTGCGTCAGCGCGGCGCCGCTCCCGAGTTGATCGACAGTGCCCTCGACCGTCTGACGGAAGAGGGGCTGCTCTCCGAATCCCGTTATCTGGAAAGCTTCATCGCCAGCCGTGCCCGTGGCGGCTATGGGCCGCAGCGCATCCGTGAGGAGCTGGCGCAACGTGGCTTGCCCCGTGGTGAGATAGACCTGGCCCTGCGCGAAGCCGATATCGACTGGACAGAACAGCTGCGCGATGTCTGGCGCCGCAAGTTCAAGGGGCAGCAACCGCAGGACGCCCGCGAGCGCGCCCAGCAAGGACGCTTTCTCGCCTACCGCGGCTATTCCATGGAAATGATCAGCCGTCTCCTGCGCGGCAATCCGGACGACTGAATTTCCCGACAAGCGCCATGCGCGACGGCGCATGGCTGGTTTGCCGCAGGCCGTGGCGGCCGTGTAGCGGGTCAGGCCCAGTCGGCCCAATGTTGTGGCAGGTTGATGAAATCAATGAGTTCGCGCAGGCGGCCGTGGTCGCGGCCGTTGAAGCGGAATGCCAAGCGAATCAGTTCGCTGAACTCCGGTTCGTCCTTCTCGGACTCCGAGTAGGCTTGCTGGCTGAAGGTTCCTTCCAGGCAGAGGTCAGCGAACTGCTCCTGAATCTGGCCCAGCGCTCGCTCGCTGAGAGAGTGGTTCATGCGGATCACGAAGCTGGCATTCAGCCAGCGGCTGGAGTGGTAGTTGCGGTAGAACTGGGCGATTTCGGCTGCCGCCTCATCGGCATTGCGCACCAGGCGCATCAGGTTCATGTCGCTTGGAAGGATGTAGCGGTTGCGTTCCAGTTGTTCGTGAAGGAACCCGATGGCGTCTTCCCAGTAGCTGCCGTCCGGCTCGTCCAGCAGTACGACCGGCACCACCGGGCTCTTGCCGGTCTGGATCAGCGTCAGGACTTCCAACGCCTCATCCAGGGTGCCGAAGCCGCCAGGGCACAGCACCAGCGCGTCGGCTTCTTTGACGAAGAACAGTTTGCGCACGAAGAAGAAGTGGAACGACAGCAGGTGTTCGGTTCCATTCACCGTTGTGTTGGCGTGCTGCTCGAATGGCAGAGTGATGTTCAGGCCCAGGCTGTTTTCCAGCCCCGCGCCTTCGTGGGCCGCGGCCATGATGCCGCCACCGGCACCGGTAATCACCATCAGGTCGCGCTTGGCGAGCTCCGCGCCCAGTTGGCGCGCCAAGGCATAGATAGGGTGGCCCTCCGGGGTCCGCGCCGAACCGAAGACGGTGACCTTGCGGCGACGCTTGAATTGTTCCAGGACGCTGAAGGCGTGCTCCATTTCGCGCAGGGTCTGCAGCATGATCTTGGCATCCCAGCGGTTGCGGTCGGCCTGGGCCATGCGCACCACGGTTATCAGCATTTCGCGATAGAGCGCCAGGTTGGGGCTGCCGCTGGGGACGGTGAGGTTGATCAATTCATCGACCTTCTGGGTCAGGTCGATTCCGCTGGTCTGGAAGTGCCGGGAGAGGTAATCGTCCGGATCATAGGGCATAGCAATCTCCTTGCTCATCAACTTCTCGGAGCTGCTCTTCTGGATGGGGCCGGAAACCGGGCGACCCAGTTGAGCCGCTCAACTACAGCTTGCGGCAGACGCTGGATCTTTTCCAGTTCACGGAGACCGAATCAATTGCGGTGAGGTGCTCGTGATGATGAGCCGCGGACGTCGATCGCGGAACGAACGGTGGACCCGGCTCGATCAGTTGGACTTGGCTTTCAGGCCACAATCCTGGGCGATGAAGCGTTCGGAGGTCACTGGGCGATTGCTTTTGTACTCGCTGAACTCGTAACGCAGGCCAGCACCTCGGGCCAGCAGCTGGCGGTAGCCGGTGTTGCGACAGACGCTGGCGCCCAACTGCGCGCGCACCGCGTCGGGATTGGCGCGCATCTGCGCGGCATGGGCTTCACGCACGCTGAGATGATTCACCAGATCATTACCGTCCACCGTGTAGCCCTGGTCGAGGATGTCCTCGTTGATGGCGCGAGGGGTGCCGGCGCTGCTCTCCCGGGCCACTTTTTCCAGCATTTTGGTCAGCTCGAAGTCCTTGAGCGACGTGGCCTGGGCAAAGAAGGGCAAGGTCGCGCAAAGGGCGAGGGCGGTGAGGCGCAGCATGGGAATCTCCTGACGAAAAGTAGCCGTTTGACCAGCGCGGCAATTGTGCGTTCGCCTGCAGTGCTTGTCGCGTGAAAATTCGGCTCCAGACGGTCGCCGGCACGGCCAGGCACCTCTGGTAGAATCGCTCCATCCTCCTTGACGCCTGTCCCCCTTGCTTGCCGCAATTCGGCCGGTACGGGGCACTCTCCTGCTGTACTGGAACCCGTTTCGATGAGTCACGCCGTCTTCCGCCTGCGCGCCGAATGCCTTGCGCGCAGCCCCCGTCCCTTCGTTGCCCGCGGATCGCGCGCGCCGCGCTGTCCGGAGTGCCGGGTCGCCCTTGACTATTGCTTCTGCGCCTGGCGTCCCAAGGTCCCGGTGCGCTCCGGTGTCTGCCTGATGATGTACTACTCCGAGCCCATGAAACCCAGCAACACCGGTTGGCTCATCGCCGATCTGGTGCCCGATACCTGGGCCTTCGGCTGGTCGCGTACCGAAGTGGACGATGCACTGCTCGCTCTGCTGGAAGACCCACAATGGCAACCCTACCTGGTGTTCCCCGGCGAGTACGCCGAATCGCAGCGGGTGGTGGATCGCGTCGAGGTGGAGGCGCGCAAGCGACCGTTGTTCATCCTGCTGGATGCCACCTGGACAGAGGCGCGCAAGATGTTCCGCAAGAGTCCTTACCTGGATCGCTTCCCGGTCCTCAGCCTTTCACCGGAGCAGATTTCCCGCTATCGCTTGCGTCGCTCCAAGCGCGATGAGCACCTGTGCACCGCTGAGGTGGGAGCCCTGTGCCTGGAGCTGGCCGGGGACGAACGGGCCGGCGGCGCGTTGAACGCCTACCTGGACGTGTTCACCGAACGCTACCTGGGGGCCAAGCGGGCCCTGCCCCTGGACGAGGCGAGCCTGGCGCACCAGGCGCTCAGCAGCTACCTCTGATCAGGCTTTGGCCTCGGTCGGGACCGTCTCGGCCATCGCCTTCTGCGGCCAGAGTTGCGCCACCAGCATGCCGGTGAACATCAGGGCGCAGCCGAGGTAGCCGCGCGGATGCAGGGACTCGTCCAGCATCAGGGCGCCGGCGATGGCGGCGAACACCGCTTCCAGCGAGAGGATGATGGCGGCGTGGGACGCGATGGCATGACGCTGCGCCACCACTTGCAGGGTGTAGCCGATGGCGACGGCGATGACGCCACCATAAAGGATGGCGGGACCCGCCTGGAGGATCGCTTCGACCTTGATCTCTTCGAGCACCAGTGCGAGGACCAGGCTGACCACCGCGCATACCGCGAACTGCAGGATGGAAAGGCGGATCGGGTCGTAGCGGCTGGCGAAGTAACCCACCAGCAGTACATGCACGCCCCAGACGCAGGCGCCGGCCAGCTGCAGCCAGTCGCCTGAGGCGACCTGAAAGCCTTCACCGACACTGAGCAGGAACATCCCCACGACTGCCAGGCAGGCACCCAGCCAGGTGCCCATGCCAGTACGATGGCCGAGGAAGAGGCCCAGCAGCGGGACTATGATCACGTACAGGCCGGTAATGAAGCCGGAATTGGTCACCGTGGTGAACAGCAGGCCCACCTGCTGCAGGTTGATACCCAGCGACAGGGCCAGCCCCATCAACAGGCCGCCGAGCAGCATGCCGCGGTTGAACGGCTGCTTCACGGCTGGCTTGGGCAACACCAGCAGCAGGGGCAGAAGGATGAGGGCGCCGAGGGTGAAGCGCAGTCCGGTATAGAGAAAGGGGCCGATGGCATCCATCCCCAGGCGCTGGGCGACGAAGGCCGCGCCCCAGATGGCGGCGGTGATCAGCATCAGGATATCGGCGCGCAGGGCTTGGCTTCGCATGGTGGATCTCGGCTGGAAAAGCCCGGAACTTTGCCGTAAAGCGCGCGACTTGACCACCCCGACGCGGGTCGGCATTCTGGGCGCCGCTTTACGGCCCGCCCGTATCGAGCTTCGGGCCTGGCCAGCGTATCCGGTTGTGCCGAAATGCCTCTCCCTACCCCCGGCGAGGCGTGTCTGGGCCCATTACAAAAAGGACATGCCCATGGCCTCATACGAAATCCTCATTGCCGATGACCATCCGCTGTTTCGCAGTGCGCTGCAGCAGGCCCTGGCCCTGGGCCTCGGACCGGATGCGCGGCTGGCGGAGGCGGCGAGCATCGCCGAACTCGAAACCCGCCTCGCCGAGCGTGCCGATTGGGACCTGGTCCTGCTCGACCTGAACATGCCCGGCGCCTATGGGTTCTCCGGGCTGGTGCTGCTGCGTGGCCAGTATCCGCAGATTCCGGTGGTGATGATCTCCGCCCAGGAGGAGGCCTCGGTGGTCGCCCGCTCCCGCGAGTTCGGGGCCAGTGGCTTCATTCCCAAGTCCAGTCCGCTCGAGGTCATCCAGGATGCCGTGCGCGCGGTGCTCGACGGCGATGCCTGGTGGCCACCGCAGTTGGAGGAGGCTCAGGCCCTGTCCGCTGAAGCCAAGGCCGCAAGTGAAGGCCTGGCCAGTCTGACCCCGCAGCAGTTTCGCGTGCTGACCATGGTCTGCGAAGGGCTGCTGAACAAGCAGATCGCTTTCGAGTTGCATGTCTCCGAGGCCACGGTGAAGGCCCACGTGACGGCCATCTTCCGCAAGCTCAATGTGCGTACCCGCACCCAGGCCGCGCTGCTGCTGCAACAGATGGAATCGATTCCCTCGGCCTGAATCGGCCATTTCACGCAATTTTGAGGCGCGTTGCATTAGGCTGCGCGCTCCTTTCAACAACCTTTCTTCCTATGTCGCCATTCAAAGGCCAGACGGGCCTCAAACGTGTCCTCAACGCCGCCGGCTACTCCCTCGACGGCCTGCGCGCCGCTTTCGTCGGCGAAGCCGCTTTCCGCCAACTGGTACTGCTCAATGCGGTGCTGATTCCGCTGTCTTTCTTTCTCGATGTGAGCCGGGGCGAGCGGGCCTTGATGATCGGTGCCTGCTTGCTGGCGTTGATCGTCGAGCTGTTGAACTCGGCGGTGGAAGCGGCCATCGACCGCATCTCCCTCGAACGTCATCCGCTGTCGAAGAACGCCAAGGACATGGGCAGTGCGGCGCAGTTCACCGCGCTCGCCCTGATTACGGCGGTCTGGGCCACCATCCTCCTCGGATGAGGTCTCAGGCGATCGGCGGCAGCACGATCTCGTCGCTGCGTTTCACCCCGGCGGTCAGTGCCCGGCACTGATCGAGGAACTCGCGCATGGCGGCGGTCTGGTATTTCTGCCGGTGCCAGATGAAATAGAACTGTCGGCGCAGGTCGATCCCCGGGGTTTCAACCGGCACCAGGCTGCCGCGGCGGAAGGCGTCCCGCAGCGCCAGCCGCGAAATGCAACTGATGCCAAGGCCCGATTCCACGGCCCGCTTGATCGCCTCGGTATGTTCCAGCTCCAGGCGGATGTTCAACGGCGTGGGGTGGTGGCGCATGGCCTGATCGAAGGTGAGCCGCGTGCCCGAGCCGCGTTCCCGCAGGACCCAGGCTTCCCGGCTCAACTCCTCCAGGCTCGCCTGGCCCTTCGCCGCGAGCGGGTGCTGTGGGGCGCAGAACACCACCAGCTCGTCTTCCACCCACGGCAGGACCTCGATGTCCGGATGCTGGCAATCACCTTCGATTAGACCCAGGTCAAGTTCGTACAGGGCGATCTGCTGGACGATATTCGCCGTGTTTTGCACATGCAGGCTCACCTGGCATTCCGGGTGAGCCTGCATGAAGGAGCCGATCAGCAGGGTGGCGAGGTAGTTGCCCACGGTCAGGGTCGCGCCGACGTCCAGCGAACCGAAGCCGGTCTTGCCGTTGAGCAGGTCCTCGATCTCGCGGGCCTGATCCAGCAGGGCAACCGCCTGGGGCAGCAATTGGCGACCCAGGGCATTGAGGCTGAGACGCTTGCCGGCACGGTCGAACAACTGGCAGCCGGACTGGCGCTCCAGCTCGGTCAGCGACGTACTGGCTGCCGATTGCGAGAGGGAGAGTTGTGCGGCCGCACGGGAAACGCTCTCCTGCTGGGCAACGGCGACGAATACCTGGAGTTGGCGTAGCGTAAATCGCATATCTATATAACCGATAACCTATATCTTGATAATTCAGTTAACAGATATTGTCGCTATCAATACAATGTCGCGCAATTGTGCCTCTTCTGCGGCGCTGGCGATTTCAAAATTTTCGGAGCCCCCACCAATGAGCAACATGAACTCGGAGCGCATCCTCAGCGTTCATCACTGGAACGACACGCTGTTCAGCTTCAAGTGCACCCGCGACCCGGGCCTGCGCTTCGAGAACGGCCAGTTCGTCATGATCGGCCTGCAGCAACCCAGTGGCCGTCCGCTGATGCGCGCCTATTCCATCGCCAGCCCGAACTGGGAAGAGCACCTGGAGTTCTTCAGCATCAAGGTGCCGGACGGTCCGCTGACCTCCCAACTGCAGCACTTGAAGGAAGGCGACGAGATCATCATCAGCAAGAAGCCCACCGGTACCCTGGTCCTCGATGACCTGAACCCCGGCAAGCACCTCTACCTGCTGAGCACCGGCACCGGCCTCGCACCCTTCATGAGCGTGATCCAGGACCCGGAAACCTACGAGCGCTTCGAGAAGGTGATCCTGGTTCACGGCGTGCGCTACGTGAACGAAGTGGCCTACCGCGAGTTCATCACCGAGCACCTGCCGCAGAACGAGTTCTTCGGCGAGGCGGTGAAGGACAAGCTGATCTACTACCCCACCGTGACCCGCGAACCCTTCGAGAACCAGGGCCGTCTGACCGACCTGATGCGCAGTGGCAAGTTGTTCGAGGACATCGGCCTGCCGCCGATCAACCCGCAGGACGACCGCGCCATGATCTGCGGCAGCCCGAGCATGCTCGACGAGACCAGCGAGGTCCTCGACAGCTTCGGTCTGAAGATCTCTCCGCGCATGCGTGAGCCGGGCGATTACCTGATCGAGCGCGCCTTCGTCGAGAAGTAAGCGCTGGACGCTTCACCAAGGCCCGCCAATCGGCGGGCTTTGTCGTTTCTGGGGCCTTACACCGGCGAGCTGAAGCGTTGCCCGGAGATGGCCGGATGGTAGATCGGCTGAATCTTGTTCCCGGCCGGGTCCAGCACGTGGAAGCTGTGTGCGCCGTCGCCATGGGCGAAGGGGCGGTCGAGCATGGTCACGCCCTTGTCCTTGAGGTAGCGGTACCAGGCCTCCAGCTCTTCCAGGCTGTCCACGACGAAACCATAGTGGTCCACCGCTTGTATGCCGCTGCTGGGGGCGAAGGCGCGGCCCAGGGACAGGTTGTCATTGCCGCAGGTGAGGTAGACCAGGTCTTCATGGGCACGGTTGAGGACTTCCATGCCCAGTACGTCCACATAGAAGCGCTCGCACTCCTCCAGGTTGGGGACGACGATGGCGATATGGCGCAGGCCGTTGAGACGGCCGGGACGCTGGGACATTGGCGAATCTCCATTGTTGTATACAATATTGTCGTGAATATAAGACAAAAGGAGTTTCGCGTGTACTGTCTGTTATTGAAGACCCGCCTTCGTCCCGGCAGCCTGGAGGCGTTCATGGACGCCATGGCTGTCAACGCCGCCGCCTCGGTGCGCGACGAGCCGGGTTGCCTGGTGTTCGATGTGCTGCAGGACCGCAGCGACCCCGAGCTGGTTTGGCTCTACGAGGTCTACACCGACGAGGCCGCTTTCGAGGCCCATATGCGCACTGCGCATTTCCTCGCCAGCCGGCCGTTGCTGGAGCCGTTGATCCTGCAACAGGACTGCATCGAAGCGGACGCTTTGGCGCTCAACCCTTCCCGCTGAACGCCGTGATAGTGGGAGCCACCCGAAAACCTCAGCTCCGGGCGATCTCCAGCACGCGGATGCGTCCTGGCTCGGGGTAGTGCCAGCGCACATCCACGTCCCACAGGCGGGCGCCGTAGCGGCGTTCGGGTTCGGGCTTCTGGTAGGCCGGGCGAGGGTCTTGGGCCAGGCACTGTTCCACCAGTTCGGCCAGGGGTTCGCCCAGGCGCTGGCCGTGCGCGCGGGCCTGGAGCAGGGCGGCCGGTTCCCAGTCCACCGGAATCAGCTCCGGTGCGGCGTCGGCGATGGCGTTCAGCGCGCCGTCCTGGCGGTCGGCGTAGGGCACGTAGGGTTTGATGTCGATGACCGGCGTGCCATCCAGCAGGTCGATGCCGGACAGCCAGAGACGCCCGGCCTCTACCTTGTCCAGCTTCACCACCGACTGACCGATGCCGTTGGGGCGGTGGGTGGAACGGCTGGCGAACACGCCGATGGACTGGTTGCCGCCCAGGCGTGGCGGCCGCACCTTCAGGCGCGGCTTGTCTTCCAGGGCCTGGTGGAAGAGGAACAGCAGCCAGACGTGGCTGACCTGCTCCAGCCCCGCCACGGCTTCGCCGCTGTCGAAGGGCGGGACCAGCTCCAGCACGCCACGGGCGGCGGGGGCCAGGTGCGGTTGGCGGGGAATGGCGAATTTTTCCTTGAAGCAGGAACGGACGTAGCCCACCGGCGAAATGGTGTGCTGCATGTCAGTAGGGTACGCGGCAACCGGCATCGCGGAAGGCGCCGCCCAGACGCAGCCAGCCGTCGCCGGGGCTGGTCTGGGCGCAGGTCAGTGCGCCATCCAGCTTGCTCTGCCAGATGAAGAAGGGCGCCGGCGCGGCGAAGGCCGGGGCGGCGAAGGTGAGCAGGAGGGCGATAAGGGTGGGGCGCATGGGGGAGTTCCGGTGATGTGCGCGGCTACCCTAGCGCCGGCCCATGCGCTGCGCAAGGGATGCCTTAGAGGTGGAAACCGCCGTCGATGGGAATGATGGCACCGGTCATGTAGGCGCCTGCCGTACTGGCCAGGCTGATGGCCAGCGCGGCCATTTCTTCTTCCCGGCCCCAGCGTTTCATGGGTATCAGCGCCGTGTCGCGGGCCAGGGCCTCGGGATCGCTGGCGATGAAGCGGGTCATCTTGCTGGGGAATCGGCCAGGGGCGATCACATTGACGTTGATGTGCTCGGCCACCAGTTCCCGCGCCAGCATGCGCGACAGCTGGTGCAGCGCCGCCTTGCTCGGGCCGTAGGCGTAGGCCTCCTCACCGTGGGACGTGATGCCGGCCACCGAGCCGATATTGATCACCCGAGCCGGGTTGGCCTCGCTGCCGGCCTTGCGCAGTAGCGGCAGCATTTGCTGGATGCAACTGAACACCGAGGTGACGTTGAGTTGCATGACCTTCTCCCAGCCTTTCACCGGATAGCTTTCCAGGGGCGCTCCCCAGGTGGTGCCGGCATTGTTCACCAGGATGTCGAGCTGGCCGACGTGCTGCTCCAGCATCTCCGCCAGAGCCCTGGCGCCAGCCTCGCTGGAGAGGTCGGCGGCAAGGCCCTGGCACTGGCCAAAGGCAGAGAGTTCCACGGCGGCGGCCTCGCAGGCCTCGGCGTCACGGGCGCAGATGAATACCCTGGCGCCGGCTTCGAGAAAGCCCTGGGCGATCATGCGGCCGATGCCGCGAGTGCCGCCGGTGACCAGGGCCGTACGACCCTGAAGGCTGAAGTAGGGATGCATTGGAACCTCGCAAGTGGGCCTGGGAAGGCCCATACCCTAGCCCCGGCGATACCGGGGCGGGGGCATTATCGAGGCGGGGAATACGGTGGCATTGTCAGGCCGGGGCAGCCTGGGCGGCGGCCAGTTCGGCGTCCTTGGCCAGGGCGCGCTGGTAGGCCGGGCGTTCGATGAACCGGGCGATGTAGGCCTTGATCGACGGTACTTCCGGGATCAGGCCGAACTGGGTGGTCCAGTTCAGTGCGCTGCCCCACAGCACGTCGGCGGCAGTGAACTGTTCGCCGAGCAGCCAGGGGCCGTTCTTCAACTGGCCGACCAGGGTGTTCATCACGCTGTCGAAATCGCCGTAGGGCGAGCGCTGCTCGGGAACTGGTTCGCGCTTCTGCACCCGGTCCACCACCGCCGGTTCGAAGCAGGAACCGTAGAACACCATCCAGCGCAGGTAGGGGCCACGTAGCGGATCGCCCAGGGGCGGCGCCAGTCCGGCTTCGGGATAGAGGTCGGCGAGGTAGAGGTAGACCGACACCTGCTCGGTGACGACCGATTTGCCATGGAGGATGGTAGGCACCTTGCCCATGGGGTTGATGGCAAGGAATTCCGGCTTGCGCTGTTCACCGAGCTGCATATTCATGACATGCAGCCGGTAGTCGGCGCCAAGTTCCTCCAGCAGGGTCAGGGCGCCGGTGGAGCGGGTGTAGGGGCAGTGGTAGAGGGTGATCTGGCGGTTCTGGCTGGTCATTGTTGTGGTCCGCTCTTGTGCCGTGGATGGAGCGAGTCTAGACCCTGCGGCTAGAGCCTGCCGTCCCGCCGCAGGCGACGCAGTACCCAGTGGCGGTAGAGGCGCGACAGGATCGGTTTGAGCAGCGGCAGGTCGATCAGCCAGGCCAGCGGCGCCAGCCGGGGCACGCGGGAAAGGAGCAGGATGTAGGCGTCCAGTTCGCGGTGGATGCGGCCGCTTTCGTCCTCCACGTGGAGTTCGGTGAGGGCCTGGTAGGGGTCGATGCCGCGGGCGCGAAGTTCCGCGTCACGGCCGGTGATATCGACCCATTCCACGCCTTCGGCGCCGCCGGGGAGGGATTCGTACCAGCGGCGGTCGGCGATGCAGCGGGGGCAGGCGCCGTCGTAGAAGACCTTGAGCATGGGGGCTCCAGTGATGCGGATCGCTGCGTTCATCCCATCCTACGGCGATTGGATATTTCCGGACCAACCGCTCGCCCGCAAAAGAAAAAGCCCCGCATCGGCGGGGCTCTTCCATTCGGCGATCGACTCAGACCAGCTCGGCCCACATGTCGTATTCGTCGGCATCGACTATGCGCACGCGCACCTTGTCGCCTGGCTTGACGTTGGTGGACTCGACGAACACGCTGCCGTCGATCTCCGGTGCGTCCGCCCAGGAGCGGGCCACGGCGCCTTCGTCGTCCACTTCATCGATCAGCACGTCCATTTCGCGGCCAATCTTCTTCTGCAGGCGGGCGGCGGAGATGGCCTGCTGGTGGGCCATGAAACGCTCCCAGCGGTCCTGCTTCACTGCGTCCGGCACCGGCTCCAGGCCCAGGTCATTGGCCGGGGCGCCGTCCACCGGCGAGTACTGGAAGCAGCCGACGCGGTCCAGCTGGGCTTCGCTCAGCCAGTCCAGCAGGTACTGGAAGTCTTCCTCGGTTTCGCCGGGGAAGCCGACGATGAACGTGGAGCGGATGGTCAGGTCCGGGCAGATCTCGCGCCATTTCTTGATGCGGGCGAGGGTCTTGTCCTCGAAGGCCGGGCGCTTCATGGACTTGAGCACTTTCGGGCTGGCGTGCTGGAAGGGGATGTCCAGGTAGGGCAGCAGCTTGCCCTCGGCCATCAGCGGGATCACATCGTCCACATTGGGGTAGGGGTAGACGTAGTGCAGGCGCACCCACACGCCCATGGCGGAGAGGGCTTCGCACAGCTCCAGCATGCGGGTCTTCACCGGCTGGCCGTTCCAGAAGTCCAGCTTGTATTTCAGGTCGACGCCGTAGGCGCTGGTGTCCTGGGAGATCACCAGCAGTTCCTTGACGCCAGCCTTGACCAGGCGCTCTGCCTCGGAAAGTACGTCGCCCACCGGCCGGCTGACCAGCTTGCCGCGCATGGAGGGGATGATGCAGAAGCTGCAGCTGTGGTTGCAGCCTTCGGAAATCTTCAGGTAGGCGTAGTGGCGCGGGGTCAGCTTGATGCCTTGCGGCGGCACCAGGTCGACGAAGGGGTCGTGGTCGGCCTTCGGCGGAATCACTTCATGCACGGCGCTGACCACCTGCTCGTACTGCTGCGGGCCGGTGACCGCCAGCACGCTCGGATGCACGTCGCGGATGCTGTCTTCGGAGACGCCCATGCAGCCGGTGACGATCACCTTGCCGTTCTCGGCGATGGCCTCGCCGATGGCGTCCAGGGATTCGGCCTTGGCGCTGTCGATGAAACCGCAGGTGTTGACCACCACTACATCGGCATCCTGGTAGGTCGGCACGATTTCGTAACCTTCCATGCGCAGTTGGGTGAGGATGCGTTCGGAATCGACCGTGGCCTTCGGGCAACCCAGGCTGACGAATCCGACTTTGGGAGTAGCGGTGGACATTGCGGCTAACCTCGATGGGCGCTCAGAAGGGCGCCTCTGATCAAAAAGTGCGCAATTCTAGCGGCAGGCGTCGACCATTTCCAGCCTCATCTGATTCCCGGCCGGGGAGTGCCGGGAATGCTGTTCAGCCGCGCCCCGGCAGCATTCGCTGCAGGGTGTTGTCGCGGCTCACGTAGTGGTGGAACAACGCCGCCAGCGCGTGCAGGCCGATCAGCCAGTAGCCGACGGTGCCGGCCAGTTCGTGGAGTTCCTTGATCTGTCCGACAAGCGCCTTGTCCGGGCCGATCAGCGCCGGCAGTTCCAGGCCGAAGAAGGGGATGGGCTTGCCGGCGGCGCTGAGGATCAGCCAGCCGGCCAGGGGCGCGCCGATCATCAGCGCGTAGAGCGCCAGGTGCATCAGCTTGGCCAGGGCGTTCTGCCAGCCGGCGGGTTCCGGTCGGACGGCCGGGGTGGGGGAGATGACGCGGCCGAGCAGGCGCAGCCAGACCAGGAAGAACACCGCCAGGCCCAGCATGAAGTGCCATTGCTTGAGCAGTTCGCGGGTTTCGCTGCCTTTGGGGAAGTTGCCCTTGAGTTCGATGCAGGCGTAGACGGCGGCGATCAGCACCAGCATCAGCCAGTGCAGGGCGATGGACAGCTTCCCATAGCGGGATGGCGCGTTCTTGAGGCTCATCAGGGTTCCTCTTGCTGGTTATGGCAAAAACGGTCAGGGAGGATAGCTCCTCTGGATTAAGCAAACCTGAACCGGGATCAATCCCGCTGGGAATGTTGTCGCCTCTCCATCGCTGCCAGCAGCTTCTCCGCCAATGCCGGGTAGTTCCCGTCGTAATGGTGCCCGCCGGGCAGTTCTAGGCTTTCGCCCACGGCGTCGGGCTGGGTGCAGCCGCTCTCCGCCGCTTCTTCCTGGCCGAACACGCAGAGCACCTTGGCTGCCGGCAGCTTCGCCAGTTCCGGGCCGGTGGCGGCTTCCTGGCCGGGCGTGCCGAGCCAGCCGCGTACTTCGATCTCGAAGCTGCCGCTGCGTGCCAGGGCCAGCAGCAGAATGGCGTCCACCTGGTCCTGGTCGGCCTTCGGCAGCCGGTTGTAGAACGCCGGCAGCACGTCGGCGCCGAAGGAGTAGCCGGCCAGCACGAAGCGCGTGGCGCCCCACTTTTCGCGGTAGGCCTGCATCAGATGGCTGAGGTCGGCGGCGCCCAGTTCCGGGCTCTTGCGTTGCCAGAAGTAGCGCAGTGCGTCGATGCCCACCACCGGATGGCCCCGTGTGGCCATTTCGTCGGCCACGGCGCGGTCCAGGTCGCGCCAGCCACCATCGCCGGAATAGAACAGGGTGACGGCTCCGATTGTGTTCACCGCCGGTACTTCCACCACCGGAAGCGGTTCGCCCTGGCCTTGCAGCAGGCCGTGCAGGCGTTGCTGCAGCAATTGCACCAGGCTGGTGGAGTAGTCGCCGATCAGGGTGTCGGCGTTGCCCTGGTTGCGCGCGAAGGCGGCGCTCGGATCGTCGGGGTTGTCGTTCCAGGCCGCCAGCCAATGACCATGGCGCGCCTGCTGCGGCAACGGCGCAGGGCAGTCCGGGACGTCCAGGCGGAAGTCGATGGACAGGGCCTGGGCGTTGTCGTCGTCCTGGCCGGCCAGCCAGCGCCAGGCAAATGCGGCGCCAGGCCCGATGCCGGCCACCAGGTTGGGCGCTCCGCCCAGGGCTTCAGTGGCCAGCGCCAGGCGCTGCTGTTGGGCCGCGCAGTCCTTCTCCGGCAGCTCCAGTTGCAGCAGGCGCGCGTTGCCGTCGCGAGCCAGGGCCAGCAACTCGGCGCCGGACAGGCGCTGGTCGCCGCTGGTCATCAGCAGCACACGCTGCCGCACGGCGCCAGCGGGATTGGCCAGGGTCATGGCGCTGCCGTCGGGCAGCCTGTGGTGCTCCAGTCCGAGCCGCGGCGCGGGGCGACTCCAGACCAGCAGGGCCGCCCCCACCAGGGCGATGATCAGGATCAGCAGCAGGCGTCGCCAGTTGCGTTTGAGCATGGGCACCTCAGCGTTTGACCAGTCCGGTGAAGCCGCCAGCGATCAGGGCGGCGGTGTCGGCCAGCGCCACCAAGGGATCGAGTCCGGCGGGCACGGCCATGTAGCGTGGCTCCCAGTCGGGCTGGAACTTCTCTTTGAAGCGGCGCAGGCCCTGGAAGTTATAGAACTGTTCACCACGGCGGAACACCAGGGCGCCGAGGCGCTGGGTCAACGGGGCGCCACGGCGCGGTTGCAGGCCCGCCAGCGGCACCATGCCCAGGCTGAAACGGGCATGGCCGCGTGCCTTGTAGTGCAGCAGCAGGCTGAGCATGAGGAACTCCATGGTCAGCTTCGGCGCCTGCGGATGAACCCGCATCAGGTCGATGCTGGACAGGCTGTCGCCATCGGTTTCCAACAGGTTGGCGAAGGCCACCGGCCGACCCTCGAACTCAATGGTGGCGATGCGGAAGCGGTTCAGGTAGGCCGCGTCGAAACGGCCAAGGGAAAAGCCTTTCTCGCGTGCCTGCTTGCCTTGCATCCAGGCGTCGGAAATGGCCTTGAGTTGCTCCAGGGGCGCGGTGCCGGCGTCGAATATCCGTAGGCTCAGGCCATCGCGCTGCCCACGGCTGAGGGTGTAGCGCAGGTCCTTCATGGCTTTGCTCTTGGCGTCGAGGTCGAAGCGCGCGAGGTCGACCCTGGCCTCCTCGCCCAGCTTCAGCGCGGACAGGCCGATATCCATGTAATAGGGCAGGTTTTCCGCGCGGACCTGGTAGAACACCGGTCGTGCGCGGTGAAAGTCGCAGAGGTCGCGGAACTGCCAGATCAGCTCGGCCCGGCGGGCGGGTGGGCCGATCGGGTCGAACAGCGCCACCAGGCTGCGGCCGCGGCGGGCGTACATGAGGAAGGCATCGCCCTGGGGATGGAAGAGCAGGGCCTTGTCGCCGGTCAGCACCAGGCCGCCATCGGGCTGGTCGGACTGGCGGATCACCTCGGCGGCGCGCTGCAGTTCTTCCGCCGTGGGCTCATGGATGGTCGGCGGCACTGGGCGCAGCAGCCAGGCCAGGGCCACGCCGGCGAGCAGCAGGCCGCTGGCCAGGGAGGCGCGCAGGGCACGTGGGGCGTCGCCGTCCACGGCGAACTGCCACCACAGCTCATGGCGGTAGGGCACGTCCTGGAAGGCGAAGAACATCACCCAGAGCGCGGCCAGCAGCACGCAGGCACTGGCCGCCAGGTTGAGCGGCGAGAAGGGTACTTCCAGCAGCCGGCTGGGGCGGTAGAAGGCCGAGCGGAAGATCGCCAGCAGCACCGCCGTCATGCTCAGCAGGCTGGCCTCTTCCCAATCGAAGCCTTTGAGCAGGGACAGGCCGGCGCCTGCCAGCAGGAGTACCACGGTCAGCGCCCAGGCCGCCGACAGGCGATGGCGCAGGCCGTGGGCCAGCAGCAGGCAAAGCACGCCCACCAGGCTGGCGGCCAGGTGCGAGGCATCGATCAGGCGGTGGGGAATGAGGAAGCTCAGGTGTTCCAGGCGCACGTCCACGGCCGGGGTGACGCCGGAGAACAGCAGCACCACGCCGGACAGGAAGACCAGCAACGACAGCACCGGCGCGGCCAGGCCGGAGGCGGCGCGCAGGGCCTGGCGTCCGGCGGGGGCCAGGCGCTGGGCCTCGTTGGCCAGCAGCAGCAGGCAGGCTAGCACCAGCGGCAGGCCGACGTAGATCAGGCGATAGAGCAGCAGTGCCGCCGCCAGCGGCGCCGCGCCCAGCTGTCCGGCGAAGGCCGCCAGCAGCACCGCCTCGAATACACCGACGCCGCCCGGCACATGGCTGAGCACGCCGGCGGCGAGGGCCAGCAGGTAGATCAGCAGGAAGGCGCCCAGCGGCGGTGCTTCTGGCAGCAGGACGTAGAGCACGCAGGCGGCGGCGCACACGTCTACCAGGGTGATCAGCAGTTGCAGCGCCGCCAGGCGCAGGCCGGGCAGGCGCACGCCCCGGTTGCCCAGCTTCAGTTCGATGCAGTCGGGCACCGGTGCGCTTTCGGTACGATTGCGGGCGATCCAGAAGAGGGCCAGGGCCATACCGGCCAGTACCCCCAGGGCCAGGAGCGTGACCAGGCCCTGGGGCAGGCGCAGGGCCTGGGCGGCGGCCTGCGGTGCGCTCAGCGCCGCCAGGGCGGCCAGCGGCGGCAGGGCCGAGCCCAGGGCCAGGCTGGCGAAGAGGGTGATGCGGGCGATATCGGCGGCACCCAGCTCGTCGCGGCCGTAAAGGCGGAAGCGCACCGAGCCGCCGGTGAGCATGGACAGGCCGACGGCGTTGCCCACGCCCGAGGCGCAGAAGCTGCCCAGTGCCATGCGTGGCAGGGGCAGGTGCACGCCGGCGAATCGGCAGCCGGACCATTCGTAGCCGACGTAGGCGATGAAACTGACGGCGGTGGCAGCCAGGGCCAGCAGCAGGCTGCTGCCGGGCACATCGTGGACCGCGGCGTGCAGGGCGTTGGGGTCCAGCTCCCGCAACAGATGCCAGCAGGCCAGTAGGCCGAGGATGAAGACCAGCAGGGTGAAGGCGACCACGACCCATTGCCGGTAGGCCGTGAGGCTGTCTAGCCAGCGGAGCGGGGCGGGTTCGTCGCAGGCTTGGCCGTTGGCCGGGGTTTCCACGTTATCCATTTGCGGAGGGTTGGCGCGCATCGAGCACCTCTGGGCAGTGTGCGCCACTGAGTGTGGGCGCCGCCGACAAGTTCCAAGTGTCAGGCGGATTTTTTCTTCGTGGGTAGCGTAGCCACCAGGTGACCACGGCGGAGCGTGGTGTGGCGGCAAGTCCTGGCGAGCCGAGGGCTAGGACGCGGTTGCCGGCCTTCAGTGCCAGACCGAGCCGCTTTCCCAATCGCGGAACTGCTCGGCCGGGATCGGTTGGCTGATCTTGTAGCCCTGGGCGATGTCGCAACCGTACTGGCCCAGCTGGTTGAGGGTCAGCTCGTCTTCCACGCCTTCAGCCACCACCGTCAGGTCGAGGTTGTGGGCCAGTTCGATGATCGAGCGGACGATCTTCGCCGAGCCGTCGTTGCTGGTCATGCGGGTGACGAAGGACTGGTCGATCTTCAGCGAGTCGACCGGCAGCTTCTGCAGGTAGGCGAGGGAGGAATAGCCCGTGCCGAAGTCGTCGATGGTCAGGTGGGCGTCCAGTTCCTTGAGCGCGGACAGGGTTTGCAGCGACGCTACCGGGTCTTCCATCAGGGCGCTTTCGGTCAGCTCGAACTCGATCCAGTGGGGCTTGGCGCCCCAGGTGGCGAAGGACCCCTGGATGCGCTCCAGCAAGCGTGGATCGCGCAGGTCGTGGGCCGAGAGGTTGACCGAAATCGGCCGTTCATCGCCTTCCTCGTGCCAGGCGTAGCCTTGGCCGAGGGCGGTATCCAGCACCCAGAGGGTCAGCGGGGTGATCAGCCCGGTGCTTTCGGCCAGGCGCACGAATTCGTCCGGCGGCAACATCCCGCGTTGTGGGTGGCGCCAGCGCACCAGGGCCTCGGTGCCGCAGACGCGGTTGCTGGCGATCTCCACCTTGGGTTGGTAGTAGAGCAGCAACTCGTTGCGGTCGATGGCCCGGCGCAGGTCGCCCATCAGGGTCAGGTGCTGCGCGCATTCCTGGTCGAGGCCGCCCTGGAACACCGCGAAGCCGGCATTGGAGCGCTTGGCCTGCTCCATGGCGCTGCCGGATCGGCGGATCAGCGCCTCGGGCGCCGTGCCATGGCCGGGGTAGAGGGCGATGCCGATGCTGGCGCGCGCTTCCAGATAGAGGCCGGACAGTTCCACCGGGTCGTACAACGCCATGAGGACCTGCTTGGCCAGTTGCGACGCCTGCTCGGCGCCAGCGTTGGGCATGAGCACGGCGAACTCGCATTCGCCCATGCGCGCTACGGTGCGATCTGCCCCCACCACCTGCTTCAGTCGCGAGGCGATCTCGATCTGCAGGCGGTCGCCTTCGCGGTAGCCAAGGGTTTCGTTGATTTCCTGGTTGCGGGCGATCTCCAGGTGCAGCAGGCCGAAGGGGCGGCGATCCTGGCGGGCATTGACGATGGCCGCATCCAGCAGTTCGCGCAGGCGCACGCGATTCGGCAGGCCGGTCAGGGTGTCTTCGTAGGCCATCCGGCGGATGGTCGCTTCAGCCTCGATGGCACGGGTGCGAATACGCAGGGTGGCAATGCCGAAGCCCAGGTCGTTGGCCATGGCCAGCAGCAATTCCACTTCCTGTTCATCGAAGGCGTCGGCATTGGCGGCCATGATCACCAGCAGGCCCACCAGCTTGTCCTCCGCCTGCAACGGCAGCACCAGGGCGGCAGCGAAGCCCAGCTCGCGGGCCTCCTCATGGAGTGCGGCGCTGGGGTCGTTGAGCAGGTCGCGCATCACCAGTGGATTGCCAGCCAGCAGGGTGGATTCGAGCTGGCTGTGGAAGCTGGCGTCGTGGCTGCCGGCGCCCCAGCCCTGGCAGATGCCGTTGGCGGCATGGCAGGCCATCACTTTGTAAGGGTGTGCCGGATCGTCCTGACGGTAGTCGACCCAGGCCTGACGGTAGCCGCATTCGTCCACCAGTACCCGGCAGATTTCCGCCAGCAGTGGCGTTTCCTGGGTGGCGTGGATGACCGCGTGGTTGACCGCCACGCGCGTGGCCAGGGCGCGATTGAGGGCTTCCACCTGGAGCTCGGCCTGTCGGCGGCGGGTTTTGCTGCGCAGGGCCTGCAGCCCGAAGGCCAGGTCGTCGGCGGCTTCGCTGAGCAGTTCCATCTCGCGTTCGCCGAAGGCATCCGGCTCCTTGGCGCAGATGGCCAGGGCGCCAAACACCTGGCCGTCCACTCGCAAGGGCAGGGACAGGACCGAGGCAATTCCGTGGGTGATGGCGTTTTCCCGCCAGGGGCTGACGGCCGGATCGGTGAGGATGTTGCGGCTGATGGTCGGTTCGCCGGTGCGGATCGCCGTGCCGGTGGGGCCGCGTCCGCGTTCGCGGTCCGCCCAGGTCATGTTCAGCGAGTTCACATATTCCTGGTCGAGGCCGACGTGGGCCAGGGGCGTCACGGATTGCGCCTCGTCGTGTTCGGCGCGGCCGACCCAGGCCATGCGGTAGCCGCCTTCCTCCACCACCACCCGGCAGATTTCCTTGAACAGGAAGCAGGGATCCTCGGCCCGCAGCAGAGCCCGATTGCAGCCGCTCAGCGTGCGCAGGGCACGGTTCAGGTACTCGACTTCCTCGCTGGAGGGGCAGTGAGAGGACATGACCAACCTCCACCTGGTGGATGGGTGCGCTTCAAGTATAGAGGCGGAGGCTCACGCGAACGGGGGGCTGACGAACAGCCTGGACGGACGGGCGGGGAGGCGGCGGAAAAGAAAAAGGCCACTCGTTTGAGTGGCCTTTTGCTCGAATCTGGTTGCGGGAGCTGGATTTGAACCAACGACCTTCGGGTTATGAGCCCGACGAGCTACCAGACTGCTCCATCCCGCGGCGGCCATTCTACGGATCGGCGGGAGGCTGTCAACCGATTTCTTCCAATTAAATCAAATGCTTATTTGGCGGCCAAACGAAAAACGCCACTCGTTTGAGTGGCCTTTTGCTTGAATCTGGTTGCGGGAGCTGGATTTGAACCAACGACCTTCGGGTTATGAGCCCGACGAGCTACCAGACTGCTCCATCCCGCGGCGGCCATTCTACAGATCGACAGGGGGCTGTCAAACGATATCTGAAAAAAATTCTTTCTCACTCAACTATTTAGCAACGCGAAACCCCATGGCAGAGCCGTCCGATGGGGAAAACACGGCGGGGGATGCGGGCCCTTGCTGGGTTATCATGAGGCCATTCCTGCGCCTGTCCTCCCTTTGCATCCGCTGCCATGCCGCAACGAAAGATCATTCACATTGACTGCGACTGTTTCTACGCCGCCATCGAGATGCGCGACGACCCCAGCCTGGCGGGCAAGCCGCTGGCGGTGGGCGGCTCGCCGGACAAGCGCGGGGTGGTCGCCACCTGCAACTACGATGCGCGCGCCTATGGCATTCGGTCGGCGATGCCGATGCGCACGGCGGTCAAGCTTTGTCCGGACCTGACCATCGTGCGGCCGCGGATGGATGTCTATAAGGAGGTGTCGCGGCAAATCCACCAGATTTTCCGCGACTTTACCGAGATCATCGAGCCGCTGTCCCTGGACGAGGCCTACCTGGATGTCTCCGACAGCCCGCACTTCGACGGCAGCGCCACCCGCATTGCCCAGGAAATCCGTCGACGGGTGGTTGCGGAACTGCGCATCACCGTGTCCGCCGGGGTGGCGCCGAACAAGTTCATCGCCAAGATCGCCAGTGACTGGCGCAAGCCGGATGGCCTGTTCGTGGTCACGCCGGATGAGGTGGACGCGTTTGTCGCCGCGCTGCCGGTGAGCAAGCTGCACGGTGTAGGCAAGGTCACCGCCGAGAAGCTGGCGCGTCTCGGCGTGAGCACCTGCGCCGATCTGAGGGAGTGGAACAAGCTGGCGTTGGCGCGGGAGTTCGGCAGCTTCGGCGAGCGGTTGTACAACCTTGCCCGTGGTGTGGATGAGCGCATCGTGCAGGTGGACAGCCGGCGGCAGTCCATCAGCGTGGAAAACACCTACGATCACGACCTGCCGGACCTGGATACCTGCCTGCGGCAACTGCCGGCGTTGCTGGATGAACTGCGCGGGCGCATGGCGCGGCTGGACAGCAGCTATAGGCCGGACAAACCCTTCGTGAAGCTGAAATTCCACGACTTCACCCAGACCACCCTGGAGCAGGCTGGCGCCCGTCGAGACCTGGACAGTTACCGGCAGTTGCTCAGCACGGCGTTCGCCCGGGGCGACAAGCCCGTGCGCTTGATCGGCGTGGGGGTGCGGTTGCTGGACCTGCGCGGCGTGGCCGAGCAGTTGAACCTCTTCTAGGGCAGGCCTGCTTTTATGTAGGAGCGAATTCATTCGCGAAGGGTCGCGCAGCGGCCCGTGGGTCCGTATCGCGAATAAATTCGCTCCTACAAGGGATGAGTCGGCTCAGCCTTCCACCGGCCACAGCCGGATCGGCTTGCCCTCGGCCGGCCACAGACGCAGTTGGTCGATGGGGGAAATGTCCCAGCGCTGCACCTTGCCCAGGGCGTCGAGGAAGCGCCGTTCCTGCTCCATCAGGGCCGGCGCGCACATTTTCTGGGTGCTGCCGGCGGCGCCGAAGCTGAGTTTGTCGCCTTCGAGGGTGTAGGGGGCGAACCAGTGGTTGCAGCCCGCATTGCCGTAGGCGCGGTTATCGTCGCCCAGGGTGATGGTCAAGTGGCTGCGGTCGATCAGTGGGCGCTCGCCGATCCATTCCACCTGGTAGGTGGTGCCGGTCTCGACGCGCGGGCCCTCGCTGGCACAACCGGCGAGGGCCGCGGCCAGGGCGGCCAGCAGCAGGGTGTTCTTGATCATGGGGCGTCCTCCTGACGGCAGTTCGGGCAGTAATGCTTACCGGCCTGGCTGCGCCACCCCAGCTCGGCGATGCGCGTTTCCGCGGCAGGCGCCTGGGCCTGCTTGCCGAGGCTGCCATCCACGGCGAACTCGAAGTCCAGGCGCTTGCCGCAGGCGTCGCAGTCCACTTGCCAGTTGTGAATCGAGAGTTCCTTGAAGACCGGCCCCTTGGCCACTGCCAACCACTGGCCGGGCGGGTTGATCAGGTGGCGAACCTTGTCCACGGTCAGGCGCATGCTGAGGTCGCGGCTGCCCTTGAGGGTGACCAGCAGGGTATCGCCACCCTGGATCGAACCGCCGGTGCCCGTGACCTGGTAGAGGCCCGGGGAGAGGGCACGGCATTCGTTCAGGGTGTGGGCGGGGTTGAGCAGGTTGTAGCGAAAATCGTGTTCGGCCATGGGTCCTCCAACTGAGGCGCGCATCCTACCACGGGCTAGGTGTCCACCTGATGGCACGGCCGCCCGGCGGCCCACGCGGCGATATTGTCGAGGGTGGTACGGGCAATGGCGGCCAGGGCCTCGCGGGTGAGGAACGCCTGGTGGGCGGTGACGATCACGTTGGGGAAGGTCAGCAGCCGGGCCAGCACGTCGTCCTGCAGAGGCAGGTCGGAGCGGTCCTCGAAGAACAGGTTGGCCTCTTCTTCGTAGACATCCAGGCCAAGGTAGCCGAGTTGGCCGGCTTTCAGCGTATCGATCAGGGCCGGGGTATCCACCAGGGCGCCACGCCCGGTGTTGATCAGCATGGCGCCGGGCTTCATCTGCTCCAGGGTCTGGGCGTTGACCAGGTGCCGGGTGGCGTCGTTGAGCGGGCAGTGCAGGCTGATGATGTCACTGTCCGCGAGCAGTTCCGGCAATTCGACGTAGACCGCTCCGAGTGCTTCGACACTGGCATTGCGTTGCGGGTCGAAGGCGAGCAGGCCGCAGCCGAAGCCCGCCATGATGCGGGCGAAGGCCGCGCCGATCTGGCCGGTGCCGATCACGCCCACGGTCTTGCCCACCAGATCGAAGCCAGTCAGTCCATGGAGGGTGAAGTCGCCCTCGCGGGTGCGGTTGTAGGCACGGTGCAGCCGGCGGTTGAGGGCCAGGATCAGCGCCACCGCGTGTTCGGCCACGGCATGGGGCGAGTAGGCTGGCACCCGCACGACGGTCAGGCCGAGGCGCTTGGCGGCGGCCAGGTCGACGTGGTTGTAGCCGGCCGAGCGCAATGCGATCAGGCGTGTTCCGCCGCTGGCCAGGCGCTCCAGCACCGGGGCGGAGAGGTCGTCATTGATGAAGGCGCAGACCACGTCGAAGCCGTTGGCCAGGGCCGTGGTGTCGAGCGTCAGCCTGGCCTGCTGGAAATGCAGTTCGAAGGTCGGGCTGGCGCCGAGGAAGCTTTCGCGGTCATGGGCCTGGCTGCTGAACAGAATGGTGCGCATGGGTTCTCCTTGGTTGTTCAGCAGCATAGCTGGCGTCTGGCCAGCGCACCTTGCCCTGGGTCAGGCCTCCGTCCGTGCCGTGTCGGCCAGGCGTGCGATGGCCGCATCCAGCTCGTCCAGCGCCTGCTGGGCATCCGGATCGTTCTGCTTGAGCAGGGTTTCGCTGCGCTGGCAGGCGGCGCGCAACTGCGGGACACCGCAGTATCGGGTGGCGCCGTGAAGGCGGTGGAGACGCTCCAGCAGGCTGGTGCGATCGCCGCTACGGGCGGCCTGCCGAATGGCTTCGCGGTCGGCATCCAGCGACGCCAGCAGCATGGACAGCATGTCGGCGGCGAGGTCGGCCTTGCCGGCCGCCAGGCGCAGGCCTTCTTCCGGGTCCAGCACCTCCAGGCCGTTGTCGTCCAGGCCTTCGCGGCCGCTGGCCTGGCGCGGGATTGGCTGGCCACCGAGGCTGAGCCCGGTCCATTTGAGCACCACCTGGGTCAGTTGGCGCTCGCCGATGGGCTTGGTCAGGTAGTCGTCCATGCCGCCCTGGAGCAGGGCGCGCTTCTCGTTGGCCAGGGCGTGGGCGGTGAGGGCGACGATGGGCACCGGGTCGATGCGCTGCTCGCTTTCCCAGCGGCGGATCGCCTCGGTGGCCCGGGGGCCGTCCATCCCGGGCATCTGCACGTCCATCAGCACCAGGTCGAAGCGTTCGCGCTGCACCGCTGCGATGGCGTCTAACCCGCTGTCGACGGCGCGCACCTCCGCGCCCATGTCGCTCAGCAGGGTCTGCACCAGCAGCAGGTTGGCCGGATTGTCGTCGACGCACAGCAGGCGGGGCGCGCGGCTGTTGCTCGGCGGCGGCAGTTCGAGGCGCGGCGGACGCGGGTTGACCAGGCCGTTGAGGGCCTGCTGCAGCTTGAGGGTACAGGCCGGCTTGGCCTGCAACTGGCTGTGGCCCTCGGGCAGGGCGCGGTGGTAGAGCGCCTGTTCGGTGGTGGAACAGAGCACCAGGCTTTTGCAGCCGAGTTGCTCCAGGTCCCAGACCCGCTGGCTGAGCTGCTCTGGCGAGAGCGACTGGACGTCCGCGCCGATCACCGCCAGGCCGATGGGGCGGTCGCTCAGGCGGCGCGCGGCGACGTCGTCCACCAGGGCGGCGATGCTGAGGAAATCAAGCACCTTCAGGCCGCAGTCTTCCAGTTGATGGTGCAGGGCCTGGCGGGTGAGCTCCTGGGGTTCGAGCACGGCCACGTGGCGCCCGTTCAGGAGGGGCGGGACGCCATCTTCAATCTCGTCCAGGGATTTGGGCAGGCTGAGGGTGATCCAGAATTCCGAGCCCACGCCGGGCGTGCTGCTGACGCCGATGTCGCCGCCCATCTGTTCGATCAGGCGTTTGGAGATCACCAGGCCGAGCCCGGTGCCGCCGGTCTGGCGGGAGAGGGAGTTGTCGGCCTGGGTGAAGGCCTGGAACAGCGCGCGAAGGTCCGCGTCGGTCAGGCCGATGCCGGTGTCCTGCACGCTGATGCGCAGCTGCGCCAGCTCGTCGTCGCTGTCGTCTTCGAGCATGGCGCGCACGGCGATGGTGCCTTCGCGGGTGAACTTGATGGCATTGCTCACCAGGTTGGTCAGCACCTGCTTGAGGCGCATCGGGTCGCCCATCAGCTGCAGCGGGGTGTCGCGGTAGATCAGGCTGACCAGCTCCAGGCGCTTCTCGTGGGCGGCCGGGGCGAGGATGGTGAGGGTGTCCTGGATCAGGTCGCGGAGGTTGAAAGGGAGGTTCTCCAGCACCAGCTTGCCGGCTTCGATCTTCGAGAAGTCGAGCACCTCGTTGATGATGCCCAGCAGGTTGTCGGCGGATTTCTCGATGGTTGCCAAGTAGTCCTGCTGGCGCGCGGTGAGGTCGCTCTTCTTCAGCAGGTTGGTGAAGCCGAGGATGCCGTTGAGCGGGGTGCGAATCTCGTGGCTCATGTTAGCGAGGAACTCGGACTTGATGCGGCTGGCCTCCAGAGCCTCCTTGCGCGCCAGGTCCAGCTCGATGTTCTGGATCTCGATGGTCTCGAGGTTCTGGCGCACGTCCTCGGTGGCCTGGTCGATATTGTGCTGCAGCTCTTCCTGGGCGGTCTGCAGCGCCTCGGCCATGCGGTTGATGCCCGAGGCCAGTTCGTCCAGTTCATGACTGCCCAGCGGCGGCAGACGGGTTTCCAGGCGGCCTTCCTTGAGCAGCGCCACCCCCTGCTTGATGCGCCGCAGCGGGTCGTTGATGGCGCGGCTCATGCGCAGGGCCAGCAGGGCGGTGACGCCCAGGCCGGTGGTGATCAGCAGCAGGCTGGCGAGCAGGCTGCGGTAGCCGCGTAGCAGGGTGCCCTGGTGGGACATTTCCAGTTCCACCCAGCCCAGCAGGTTGTCGTTGGGCAGCGGCGTTTGGTCGCCGGACAGCTCCCGATGGCGTTCGAACACCGGCTGCAGGAAGCGCGTGGCGTCGGTATTGCTCTTCAGAGCGAGGTTATCGCCGCCTTCGGGGCTTTCGTTGAGCATGCGCGGCCCGGCATGGGCGAGGCGCTTGTGGTCGGCGCCGATGAAACTCACCGAGCGTACGTCCGCCTGGTCCAGGGCGTGGTCGGCGATGCGCTCCAGCAGCACCGCATCGCCACGAATCAGGGCAGGGGCGGCCAGCGGCGCCAGGTGTTCGGCGATCATCTGGCCGCGTTGCAGCATCTGGGTCTGCATATCGGCCTGCTGTACCCAGGTGAAATAGCCGCCCAGTACCAATGCCAGCAGGCTGGTGGGCAGCAGCGTCAGCATGAGCACGCGGCCCTTGATACCCAGATCCTTGTACACGCCCGTTCTCCCCGTGGCTTTTCGCGCAGTGTAGCGACTCAGCGGATGGGAATCTCCCGACAGATTCGACCGGTCCGGCGTCCCGTCTTCGACCTGGCATCCGGCGTCGATCCCGGCGGGGCGTTTCCGACACATCCTTATAGCCGCACGCCATAAGCCGAAACGCTTGTGCGATATGGCGCCGGCCGGTTTGCCGCTATCATATGCACCCCTTGCGTCCGGATTGCGAACCCCGCCATGAGCCCGCAGTACCCCACAATCGCCGATTGCATCGGCCATACCCCGCTGGTGCGTTTGCAGCGCCTGGCCGGCGACACCAGCAACACCCTCCTGGTCAAGCTCGAAGGCAACAACCCCGCCGGCTCGGTCAAGGATCGCCCGGCCCTGTCGATGATCACCCGCGCCGAACTGCGCGGTGACATCAAGCCCGGTGACACCCTGATCGAGGCCACCTCCGGCAACACCGGCATCGCCCTGGCCATGGCCGCCGCCATCAAGGGCTACAAGATGATGCTGATCATGCCCGACAACATGAGCGCCGAACGCAAGGCCGCCATGACCGCCTACGGCGCCGAGCTGATTCTGGTGAGCCGCGAGGAAGGCATGGAAGGCGCTCGCGACCTGGCCGAAAGTCTGCAGCGCGGTGGTCGCGGCAAGGTGCTGGACCAGTTCGCCAACGGCGACAACCCGGAAGCCCATTACGTCGGCACCGGCCCCGAGATCTGGCAGCAGACCCAGGGCAGCATCACCCACTTCATCAGTTCCATGGGCACCACCGGCACCATCATGGGCGTGTCGCGCTTTCTCAAGGAGCAGAACCCGGATATCCAGATCGTCGGCCTGCAACCCCAGGAAGGTTCGGCCATTCCCGGTATCCGCCGCTGGCCGCAGGAATACCTGCCGAAGATCTACCAGGCCGAGCGTGTCGATCGCGTGGTCGACATGGCCCAGAGCGAAGCGGAAGACACCATGCGCCGTCTGGCCCGCGAGGAAGGCATCTTCTGCGGCGTGTCCTCCGGTGGCGCGGTGGCGGCCATGCTGCGTCTGTCCCGCGAGGTGGAGAACGCGGTGATGGTGGCGATCATCTGCGACCGTGGCGATCGATACCTCTCTACCGGTATTTACGAAGACCCCAATGTCCCGGCGTAACTCCGGCCTGCGCTTCCAGCCCAGCGGTGGGGCGCGGACCCCGCAGGTCCCGGTGGGCAAGAAGCAGCGGCTCGCCATCGAGCGGCTGGCCCATGACGGGCGCGGCATCGCCTTCCACGACGGGCGCACCTGGTTCGTCGCTGGCGCCCTGCCCGAGGAAGAGGTGGAAGCCCGTGTGCTTGCCGCCCGCAGCCAGGTGGTGGAAGCCCGTACCGAACGTGTGCTGAACGCCAGTCCGTTGCGCCTGGAGCCGCCATGCCCCCACGCCGGCCAGTGCGGCGGCTGTACGCTGCAGCACTTGCCCCACGCCGAGCAGCTCGCCCTCAAACAGCGCACCCTGGCCGAGCAACTGGCGCGTTTCGCCGACCTGCAACCGGATGAGTGGGCGGCCCCACTTGTGGGGACCGAATTCGGTTACCGGCGCCGTGCGCGCATCGCCGTGCGCTGGGACGCGAAGGTCCGTCGTCTGGAAGTCGGATTCCGCGCGGCTTCCAGCCAGGTGATCGTCGGGATCGCCGAGTGCCAGGTACTGGTACAACCTTTGCAGCCGCTGATGCGCGCCTTGCCCGATTTGTTGCGCAGCCTGGATAAGCAACAGGCATTGGGGCATGTGGAGCTTTTCCATGGCACGGCTTCGGCCGTTCTGCTGCGTCATACCCAGCCGCTGGGCGACAGCGACCTGCAACGCTTGCGTGAGTTCTGCGCGGCGCACCAGGCGCAACTCTGGCTGCATGGCGACGGCGAGCCCCATCCGGATCAGGCCGACGCGCGCCTGGGCTATCGCCTGGAACGCTGGAACCTGACCCTGGAATACCGGCCCGGCGATTTCGTCCAGGTGAATGCGGCGGTCAACGAGGCGATGGTGGCCCAGGCGCTAGACTGGATGAACCCGCAGCCGGGCGACCGGGTGCTGGATCTGTTTTGCGGGCTCGGCAATTTCGCCCTGCCGCTGGCGCGCCAGGTGCGCGAAGTGGCGGCGGTTGAAGGCGTCGAGTCCATGGTGGAGCGGGCGCGCGGCAATGCCGCCGCCAACGGTCTGGAGAATCTGCACTTCTTCCAGGCCGACCTGTCGAACCCGCTGGCCGACGCGCCCTGGGCCCGGCAGGGGTTCGATGCCGTGCTGCTCGATCCGCCGCGTGACGGCGCCTTCGAAGCCGTTCGGCAGATCGCCGCCACCGGTGCGCGAAGAGTGGTCTATGTATCCTGCAACCCGGCGACCCTGGCGCGTGACAGCGCCGAACTGGTCCGGCAGGGATACCAGCTGAAGAAGGCCGGGATTCTCGACATGTTTCCTCAGACGGCCCATGTCGAGGCCATGGCGTTATTCGAGGTGGGCTAGGAAGCCCGCGTAATCCGACCGGCACGACAGAGGCTGGCGACAATTCGACGTGAGGGGTTCACGTCGTAGGGAAGGTAGGCAAGATGGTACAGGTGAGAGCGCAACAGCCGGTCAATACGGACGGCAGCATCAACCTCGAGGCATGGCTGGACCATGTCATCAGCCTCGACCCGGTGCTTGACCGCGCGGTACTCATGGACGCGTGCGAGTTCGCCCGCGACGCCGAGCAGCAGGCCATCGCCGCACAGAACAGCTGGGCGGAAGGTAACTCCAGTTTCCAGACCGGTCTGGAGATCGCCGAGATACTCGCCGACCTGAAGCTGGATCAGGAGTCCCTGGTGGCCGCCGTGATCTACCGCGGCGTGCGCGAAGGCAAGATCCAGTTGCAGGCCGTGCAACAGCGCTTCGGCCCGGTGGTGGCCAAGCTGATCGAAGGCGTGCTGCGCATGGCCGCCATCAGCGCCAGCCTCAATCCACGTCAGTCGATGGTCCTGGGCGCCCAGGCGCAGGTGGAGAACCTGCGCAAGATGCTGGTGGCCATGGTCGATGACGTGCGCGTGGCGCTGATCAAGCTGGCCGAACGTACCTGCGCCATCCGCGAAGTGAAGAACGCCGACGAGGAAAAGCGCCACCGCGTCGCCCGCGAGGTGTTCGACATCTACGCGCCGCTGGCCCACCGCCTGGGCATCGGCCATATCAAGTGGGAGCTGGAGGATCTGTCCTTCCGCTACCTGGAGCCGGATCAGTACAAGCAGATCGCCAAGCTGCTGCATGAGCGTCGCCTCGACCGCGAGCAGTACATCGCCGACGTGATGAAGCAACTGCGCGAGGAACTGGCCGCCACCGGCATCAAGGCCGACATCAGCGGTCGCGCCAAGCACATCTACTCGATCTGGCGGAAGATGCAGCGCAAGGGCCTGCAGTTCAGCCAGATCTATGACGTGCGCGCCGTCCGCGTGCTGGTGCCGGAGGTGCGTGACTGCTACACCGCCCTCGGCATCGTGCACACGCTCTGGCGGCACATCCCCAAGGAATTCGACGACTACATCGCCAACCCCAAGGAAAACGGCTACCGCTCCCTGCACACCGCGGTGATCGGCCCGGACGGCAAGGTACTGGAGGTGCAGATTCGCACCCACGCCATGCACGAGGAAGCCGAACTCGGGGTCTGCGCCCACTGGCGCTACAAGGGCACGGACGTCAAGTCGAGCTCCGACCACTACGAAGAGAAGATCGCCTGGCTGCGCCAGGTGCTCGAATGGCACGAGGAACTCGGCGATATCGGCGGCCTGGCCGAGCAACTGCGAGTGGATATCGAGCCCGACCGGGTCTACGTCTTCACCCCCGATGGTCACGCCATCGACCTGCCCAAGGGTGCCACGCCGCTGGACTTCGCTTACCGCGTGCACACCGAGATCGGCCACAACTGCCGGGGCGCCAAGGTCAATGGGCGCATCGTGCCGCTGAACTACGGCCTGCAGACCGGCGAGCAGGTCGAGATCATCACCGGCAAGCAGGGCGCGCCCAGTCGTGACTGGCTCAACCCCAATCTGGGCTACATCACCACCTCCCGGGCACGGGCCAAGATCGTCCACTGGTTCAAGTTGCAGGCCCGCGACCAGAACGTCGCCGCCGGCAAGGCCATGCTCGAGCGCGAGCTGTCGCGCCTGGCGCTGCCGCCGGTGGACTTCGAGAAGCTGGCCGAGAAATGCAACCTGCGCACGGCCGAAGACATGCACGCGGCCCTGGGGGCCGGCGACCTGCGCCTGGCCCATGTGGTCAACGCTGCCCAGGCGCTGGTGGAGCCCGAACGCGGCCAGAGCGAGCAGTTGGAGCTGATCCCGCGCAAAGCCTCCACCTACAAGCCGGGCAAGCGCGGCGACGTGCAGATCGAGGGTGTGGGCAACCTGCTCACGCAGATGGCCGGCTGCTGCCAGCCGCTGCCGGGCGACCCGATCGTGGGTTACATCACCCTCGGTCGTGGCGTCAGCATTCACCGCCAGGATTGCCCCTCGGCGCTGCAGCTGGCTGGCCGCGAACCCGAGCGGATGATCCAGGTGAGCTGGGGCCCGGTGCCGGTGCAGACCTACCCGGTGGACATCATCATCCGCGCCTACGACCGCTCCGGCCTGCTGCGCGACGTCTCCCAGGTGCTGCTCAACGAGCGCATCAACGTGTTGGCGGTCAACACCCGCTCCAACAAAGAAGACAACACCGCCGCAATGATGCTGACCATCGAGATTCCCGGGCTGGATGCGCTGGGCCGGCTGCTGGCGAGAATTTCGCAATTGCCCAACATCATCGAAGCGCGCCGTAATCGGGCCGCGTAGGTGGGCGCCGAGCCCGCGAGGCCCGACATTGGGCTTCGCTGCGCTCTGCGCCAACCTACGGAAGACTTTCGCAGGATTTCGTCATGTACCAACTCAATGACCTGCTGCACCTCATGGCCCGGCTGCGCGATCCGCAGTACGGCTGCCCCTGGGACCTGAAGCAGGACTACGCGAGCATCGTTCCCCACACCATCGAGGAAGCCTACGAAGTGGCCGACGCCATCGAGCGGGGCGACTTCGAGCACCTGCCGGGCGAGCTCGGCGACCTGCTGTTCCAAGTGGTCTATTACAGCCAGTTGGCCAGGGAGGAGGGGCGCTTCGACTTCGCCGGCGTGGTGGATGCCATCACCCGCAAGCTGGTGCGTCGCCATCCCCACGTGTTCCCCGACGGCGATCTCTATGGCGCACCGGACATGGCGCGCCTGGAAGAGGCCGCGATCAAGCAGCGCTGGGAGGAAATCAAGGCCGAAGAGCGCGCCGAGAAGGCCGCCGCGCCCGAGCAGCTCTCCTTGCTGGACGACGTGCCCGGCGCATTGCCGGCGCTGTCCCGTGCCGCCAAGCTGCAGAAGCGCGCCGCCCAGGTCGGCTTCGACTGGCCCGAGGCGCTGCCGGTGATTGACAAGCTGCGCGAGGAACTGGACGAGGTGCTGGAGGCCATGAGCGAGAACGATCCCCAGGCGATCGCCGACGAAGTGGGCGACCTGCTGTTCGTGGTGGTCAACCTGGCCCGGCACCTCAAGATCGATCCGGAAACCGCCCTGCGCGGCGCCAATGGCAAGTTCGAGCGGCGCTTCCGTTTTATCGAAGAGGCATTGCGCGATGCCGGGCGTCCCATTGAAGATTGCACCCTGGAAGAACTGGATGCCCTCTGGGGCGAAGCCAAGAAACAGGAAAAACTCGGCCTTGGCTGCTAGCAGGTAGTTTTTCAACAGCCTGATAACTCGAGAGACTGAACACCGACATGAGCCTTTCCCTCCGCGACCAGCTGCTGAAAGCCGGGCTGGTGAATGAAAAGCAGGTCAAACAGGCCACCAAGCAACAGCAGAAACAGACTCGCCTGGAAAAGAAAAACCAGGTCGAGAAGGATGATTCCCTGCGCCAGGCCGCCCAACAGGCCCAGGCCGAGAAGGCCGCACGCGATCAGGAACTGAACCGCCAGCAGCAGGAAAAGGCCGACCAGAAGGCCAGGGCTGCGCAAATCAAGCAACTGATCGAGGGCACCCGCCTGCCCAAGCTGACCAGTGACGATTACTACAACTTCGTCGACGAGAAGAAGGTCAAGCGCATCGCGGTCAACGCCCTGATGCGCGACAAGCTGAGCCGAGGTTCCCTGGCTATCGTCCGCCATGGCGGCGGTTATGAAGTGATCCCGCGTGACGCCGCGCTGCGCATCCAGGAGCGCGATCCGCGCCGCGTGGTGCTGCTCAATACCCAGCTTGAGGAGCCGGACGAGGACGATCCGTACGCGGCCTACAAGGTGCCGGACGACCTGATGTGGTGAAGAAACCGGGCGAAAGCCCGGTTTTTCATGGCGCATTCGGGGCGCCGGAAGGGCGGGCGTGCCAGGTCCTCAGCAGATCTGATTCCCCAGCAGCACCCGTCCGAAGCTCGCACCCTCCGTCAGCGGCGTGATCGCCGTGATCTGATCCAGGCGCAGGCGTTCCTGACCGCCCTCGTTCTGCACGACGAGGAATTCCTCCTTGTCCGGCGTGGTCAGGGTGGTCATGGCGCGGGCGTCCAGGCGGGCGCCGCCGGCCAGTTCGATATGCAACTGGTAGCGATGCAGGCAGGCGATCTCGATGTAGTCGTAGAGGTCGCAGGAGAGCGGCAAGTAGTCCTCGGACATGGCGAATTCCTCTGCGGCATTCCGGATGAACAGCATAGGCGCTGGCGGCGCGCCCTGGCGATTCTTCAAGTATCGGTCTGTTTCCCGCAGGCACAAAAAACCGGGCGCGGGGCCCGGTTTTCGTTGGGGGTAGGCGTCACTCCTGCAAGCCCTTGACCGGCTTGCCGTCCACCGTACCCTCCTTGAGCATGATCTGGTACTCCTTGCCGTCCTTCTCCACCTGGTGCAGGCGGACCAGCAGGTAGTCCCAGTTCTTGGCGAACCAGAGCACGGTCTTGCGGCTGCTCTGGGTGGGGTCGCGTACGCGTTCCACCTTGATCGCGTCCACCAGGCCGGCCCTGGTGCGCACGCGCTCCTCGCCCAGCACACGGAAGTCGTAGGTCTCGATCTCGTCGCCGTCGACCACCTGGTAGCTCATGCTCTTCTTGCCCTCGGCGACGTCATGCTGGAGCACCAGTTGGTAGGTGGATTTGTCCTGCAGGCCACGGTTCAAGGGGAAACGCACCTGGTTGCCGCGGTCATTGCCGATGATCTGTTTCTGGGCCCAGTCGAAATCGAACTCCACCTGCTTGCTCTTGCCCAGGCCGCTGCGGTTGAAGCGGTAGGTGAGAGGCAGGAATGCGTTGCTTTCGACGCGGAAGGTGCTCACTTCGCTGAGGCTGGCCACCAGCATGGACGCTTCGAAGTCCAGTTCCCAACGACCATTGTCGAGCTGCTTCAGGCTGCGGCCGGCGGTGCCGCTGATGGGCAGTTGCTTCCAGTCGGCGGTGTAGCTGGCCTCGAAGGGTTTCAGCTCGGCCGCCCCGGCCGGCAGGGTGAAGAAAGCGAGGAGCAACAACAAGGCACGACGCATTGGCGAATCTCCTAGTTACGCAGTTGTTGCCCGCAAGGGGGCAACGCTTGTCCATCCAGTTCGGCGCCGTCAGGGCCCAGGCGCAGCCTGCCTTCGGCAAACCAGCGCATGGCCAGCGGATAAATCCGGTGTTCCTGCACGTGAACCCGCTGGGCCAGGCTATCCGGCGTGTCGTCCGACTCTACCGGGATCAGGGCCTGCACCACCAGAGGGCCGCCATCGAGTTCCTCGGTGACGAAGTGCACGCTGCAGCCATGCTCGGCATCGCCGGCCTCCAGCGCGCGCTGGTGGGTATGCAGGCCCTTGTACTTGGGCAACAGCGACGGGTGAATGTTCAGCAGGCGCCCCTGATAGTGGCGCACGAAACCGGGCGTGAGAATCCGCATGAAACCCGCCAGCACCACCAGTTGTGGGGCGTAGGCATCGATGGTTTCGATCAGCGCGGCGTCGAAGGCTTCGCGGTCGGCATAGGCCTTGTGGTCGAGCACCCGGGTGTCGATGCCGGCCTTCTTCGCGCGCTCCAGGCCGAAGGCATCGGCGCGGTTGGAAATCACCGCGCGGATGCGGGCCGGATGGTCGTCGCCGGTGATGCTGTCGATCAGCGCCTGCAGGTTGCTGCCGGAGCCGGAGATCAGCACCACCACATCACAGCGTGCGGCCATCAGTGGCTTTTCAGGTTGTTCAGCACGACGCGCGGGGCATCTTCGGCGGCCACGGCGATTTCACCGATGATCCAGGGCTGCTCGCCGGCGGCGCGCAGGACCTTGAGCGCGGCTTCGGCCTGCTCCGGTGCAATGCAGATGACCATGCCGACGCCGCAATTGAGTACGCGGTGCATTTCGGTCTCGTCGACGTTGCCGTGCTCCTGCAGCCAGTCGAAGACCGCCGGGCGCTGCCAGCTGGCGACATCGATCACCGCTTGGGCGTTTTCCGGCAGCACGCGCGGGATGTTGTCCAGCAGGCCGCCGCCGGTGATGTGGGCCATGGCCTTCACCGCGCCGGTTTCCTTGATCAGTTGCAGCAACGGCTTGACGTAGATGCGGGTCGGCGCCATCAGCAGGTCGGCCAGGGGCTTGCCGTCGAGCTGCACCTGCTCGATGTCGGCGCCACTGACTTCGATGATCTTGCGGATCAGCGAGTAGCCGTTGGAGTGCGGGCCGGAGGAGGGCAGGGCGATCAGGGTGTCGCCGGTGCGGACCTTGGAGCCGTCGATGATCTCGGCCTTTTCCACCACGCCGACGCAGAAGCCGGCCAGGTCGTAGTCCTCGCCTTCGTACATGCCGGGCATTTCGGCGGTTTCGCCACCCACCAGGGAGCAGCCGGCCAGTTCACAACCGGCGCCGATGCCGGTGACCACGGTGGCGGCCACATCGACGTTGAGCTTGCCGGTGGCGTAGTAGTCGAGGAAGAACAGCGGCTCGGCGCCGCAGACCACCAGGTCGTTCACGCACATGGCGACCAGATCCTGGCCGATGCTGTCGTGCTTGTTCAGGTTCAGCGCCAGGCGCAGCTTGGTGCCGACGCCGTCGGTGCCGGAAACCAGCACTGGCTGCTTGTAGCCGGCCGGGATCTCGCAGAGGGCGCCGAAGCCGCCCAGTCCGCCCATCACTTCCGGGCGCGCGGTGCGCTTGGCCACGCCTTTGATGCGTTCGACCAGGGCTTCACCAGCGTCGATGTCTACACCGGCGTCCTTGTAGCTCAGGGAGGGTTGCTTGCTCATAAATCCAGGCCTATAGGGGGAAATTCGAGGATCGACCGGCAAGTCTGGCTGCCGGTTTGCGAAGGCGCGCGATTTTATCAGGCTTGCCCGGTAGCGGCCATCGGCAGCGGTCGGCCCCGCAAGAAAAGTCCCGGGAACGGACCGCGTTGCCGCGGGTCGGACGGCTGATTAAGGTATAGCCCTTCGATTGCGGCCTATGCTGCACCTGTTCGCCTCCAGAGAGTTCGTCATGCGCCTGATCGCTCAAGCTTTCCTGCTCTGCCTCACACTGCTCGGCCTGTCGGCCCATGCCGAGACGGTCAGTAACCTCTACCAGGTGCGTGAACCTGTCACCTCGCAGCAACCGGATGAGCGTAACCAGGCCCTGGTGCGCGCCCTGGACACCCTGGTGCTGCGCCTGTCCGGCGACCCCAAAGCCGCCCAGCACCCGTCCCTCGCGGCCGTGCGCCAGGACCCGCAGCAACTGATCAGCCAATATGGCTACGAAGGCCAGACCCTGGTGGTGGATTTCGACCCCATAACCACCGAACGCACCCTGCGCCAGGCCGGCATTCCGCTGTGGAGCGCCAATCGCCCGGCCATCCTGGCCTGGTGGCTGAACCGCAGTGCTGCCAGCGCCAGCCTGGTGGGGGACGGCCAGGATGCCGCCACGCCGCTGCGCCAGGCCGCGCAGAATCGGGGCTTGCCGCTGCGCCTGCCGCTGGCGGACCTCAACGAACAGCTGCTGGCGACTCCCGAACAACTCACTTCCGCCCAGCCCGGCGCACTGACCCAGGCGTCCGAGCGCTATGACGCGGATGCCCTGCTGGCGGTGGATGCCAGCGAGGCCGACGGCAAGTGGCAGGCCCAGTGGCGTCTGTGGCTGGGGGACGGCCGCGAGCAGGGCACCGCCGAAGGGGCCGACAACGCCGCGCTGGCTGACGCGGTGATGTCGGCCGTGAGCCAGCGCCTGGCGCCGCGCTTCGTGGTCGCGCCCGGTGCCGGCCAAAGCCTGGCGCTGGAGGTGCGGGGCGCCGATCTGGCCCGCTATGCCGAGCTGTCACGCCTGCTGGAACCCTTCGGCGCGCGCCTGCTGAAGGTCGATGGCGACCGCCTGGAGTACCAGGTCAACGCCAGCCCCGAACAGTTGCGCGCCCAGTTGGCCCTGGCCGGTCTGCAGGAGTCCCCGCCGGAAGCCCCGGCCGCGCCGGCTCCCGTCGCCGACCCGCAGGCTGCGCCGGCGCCCCAGGTGGTGCCGCGCAACAACCTGCTGCGCTTCCACTGGTAGCGGGCGTAAACTGCTGGCCTACCCGCTCCGGGAACGTCATGCACCAGTTGCCCAACCTGTTGACCCTGCTGCGCCTGGCACTCGTCCTGCCGATTGCCGGGCTGCTGCTGTCCGACCGGCATGCCCAGGCGCTGGTGCTGTTCGCCGTGGCGGGTTGCTCCGATGCCCTGGATGGTTTCCTGGCTCGGCGCTTCGGCTGGACCAGCCGCTTCGGTTCCCTGTTCGATCCGCTGGCGGACAAGCTGCTGCTGGTGACCAGCTTCATCTGCCTGACCCTCACCCAGGTGCTGCCGCTCTGGCTGACGTTGGTTGTGTGCCTGCGGGACCTGCTGATCCTGCTGGGGGCCGGCCTGTTCCGGGTACTGGTCGGACCCGCGGCGTTCTTGCCGAACCTGTTGGGCAAGCTGACCACGCTGTTGCAGATGCTGTTGGTGCTGAGCCTGCTGCTGGAGCTCAGTCTGATGCCGATAATGGCTGGGCTGCGCGGGCCGCTGGGCGGGTTGGTGCTGGTGGTGACACTGGGCAGTGGGGCCCAGTACATCTGGGAATGGGGACGGAAATTTCGCTACGCAAGGATGAGGGCCTGACATGACCGACTCGCGCCGCTGGCTCTGGCTGGGTGGCTTGTTGCTTCTGGGCTGGCTGCTGTACCAGCTGCTTCCCGTGCTTTCGCCCTTCCTGGTGGGTATGTTGCTGGCCTACCTGGGCGACCCGCTGGTGGACCGCCTGGAACGCTCGGGTCTGTCCCGCACCTGGGGGGTGGTGCTGGTTTTCGGCCTGTTCGGGCTGATCCTGCTGGCCCTGCTGCTGGTGCTGCTGCCCATGCTCGGCCGCCAGTTGTTGCGTCTCTACGAGGTTGCGCCGCAGATGCTCGACTGGCTGCAACAGTCCGCGTTGCCCTGGGCTCAAGGCCAGTTGGGACTACCCGGGGATTTCTGGCGCTTCGACCGACTCAAGGCGGTGCTCAGCGGTCATCTCGGCCAGACTGGCGACATCGCTGGCACCTTGCTGGCCAGTGTTACCGCCTCCGGGCTGGCGTTGCTGGGTTGGTTGGGCAACCTGCTGCTGATCCCGGTGGTGGGCTTCTACCTGTTGCGGGACTGGGACCTGATGATGACCAAGCTGCGCGGCCTGCTGCCGCGCACTCGCGAGTCCTACATTGTCGGGCTGGTGGGGGAGTGCCACGAGGTGCTGGGGGCCTTCGTTCGGGGCCAACTGCTGGTGATGCTGGCGCTGGGCCTGATCTACGCGGCTGGCCTGATGCTGGTGGGCCTGGATCTGGGGCTGTTGATCGGCCTGCTGGCGGGCCTTGCCAGCATCGTGCCCTACATGGGCTTCGTGGTGGGATTCGGCGCCGCGCTGATCGCCACCCTGTTCCAGTTCGGCGGCTTCGAACTCTATCCGCTGATCGGCGTGGCCGCGGTTTTCGGCGTGGGCCAATTGCTCGAAGGCATGTTGCTGACGCCGCTGCTGGTGGGCGATCGCATCGGGCTGCATCCAGTGGCGGTGATCTTTGCGATACTTGCCGGCGGCCAGCTGTTTGGCTTCACCGGCGTGCTGCTGGCTTTGCCCGTGGCGGCGGTGATCATGGTTTTGCTGCGCCATGCGCATGATTTCTATAAACTTTCCGACCTTTACGGACAGTCGAGTAGCGGTCCCGACGACCCTCCCAGTACGGCATGACACCGATCCAGCTTCCCCTGAGTGTGCGTCTGCGTGACGACGCCACCTTCGCCAACTTCTATCCCGGCGCCAACGCTGCGGCTCTCGGCTATGTCGAGCGCCTGTGCGAGCCCGACGCCGGCTGGACCGAGAGCCTGATCTATCTCTGGGGAGGCGAGGGTGCCGGGCGCAGTCACCTGCTGCAGGCCGCCTGCCTGCGCTTCGAGCAGCGCGACGAGCAGGCGATCTACCTGCCAATGGACGAACTGGTGCACTACGGTCCGGAAGTCTTCGACAATCTGGAACAGTGCGAGCTGGTGTGCCTGGACGACTTGCACGCGCTGGCCGGACGCCCGGAGTGGGAAGAGGGATTGTTCCACCTGTTCAACCGCCTGCGTGATGCTGGCCGAAAGCTGTTGCTGTCGGCCAGCAAATCGCCGCGCGAGTTGGGCATTAAACTGCCGGACCTGAAGTCGCGCCTCACCCTGGCCCTGGTGTTCCAGCTCCACGCCCTGTCCGACGAGGACAAACTGCGTGCCCTGCAGTTGCGTGCCTCGCGCCGTGGCCTGCACCTGACCGATGAGGTCGGGCGTTTCATCCTTACCCGTGGTCCGCGCAGCATGAATCTGCTCTTCGACCTGCTGGACATCCTCGACCAGGCCTCGCTGCAGGCCCAGCGCAAGCTGACCATTCCCTTCCTCAAGGAAATCTTCGGCTGGTAGTCGACCCGAAGTGGTTGTCTAGTCCTGAAATAGGTTTACACCTATCAGGCCAGGATCCAGACCTCAAAACGCCCGATGCACCGCATCGGGCGTTTTGTATTTCAGGGCTTGGTGAGGGCGTTCCCGGTTATAGATGTCCACGGCCTCGCGCACCATCCGGCGGGCTTGTACCAGGTTCGCTGGAGTCTGGGTCAGCAGTTCGTTCTTCAGGATGCCGTTGACCCGCTCGGCCAGGGCGTTCTGGTAGCAGTCATAGCCATCGGTCATCGAGCAGGTAATGCCGTGCTGGGCATGCAGGCGTTGGTAATGCGCCGAGCAGTACTGGATGCCACGGTCCGAGTGATGCACCAGGGGCTGGCGCGTCCGGCGCCGCTGCAAGGCCAGGCTAAAAGCCCGGGCAACCGACTCGGCATGCAGCCCTTCATGGACATGGTGCCCCACGATCTTGCGCGAGTAGGCATCGGTGACCAGGCTCAGGTACAACGGGCCGCTTTGGCTGGGCAGGTAGGTGATGTCGGCGACCCAGACCCGTTCCGGCGCGTCGGGCTGCACTTGCTGCGGGCCGGGCTTGAGCAGATTGGGGTGGCGATAGAAGCGGTGAAAGCTTTGAGTGGTCTTGTGATACGCCCGCTTGGGCAAGATCAGCAGCCGGTGCTCGGCCAGCACGCGAAACAGGCGATCCCGCCCGACCCGCAGCCTCGGGTCGGCCTGACGCTGAAGCACGAAATGCAGTTTCCGTGTGCCCAGGCGCGGCTGACGCATCCGCAGGTGCCGCACGAACTGGGCGACCTGTCGATCCTGATGGCCGCGGCGATCCGCCGTCCGGTTGCGCTGGTAATAGGCCTGGCGACTGATGCCCATGAACTGGCAAGCCCTGCTAACGCTCAGCCCTTGGACTTGCCTTTGCGTGAGGACTTGCCGGTACGCTTTTTACGATGGAAACGCCGTAGTCGTTCTTCAGCACATCCACCACGGCCTCAAAGAACTGGGCCTTCTGGTTGGCTAGCTCCAGCTGCTGCTCCAGTTCCTTGATGCGTTGCTCGGGGGTCAAGGGTCGATCGGGCTCGGACACGGAAAGGCTCCTTGCGGTACGGATGGACGCCCCCTGGCTCCAATCCTGCCGACCGTGCTTGCGTAACCACACCAACACCGTCGACCGACCCTGGATGCCATAACGGGCCTGAGCCTCCTTGTAACTCATTTCGCCCTTTTCGACCTGGTCGACGACCGCCAATTTAAAAGCCAGCGTGTAATCGCGCTGGCTACGTCGTACACCTTGCGCCATGGGACGCTCCTGAAAACAAAGGCCAAGGTGTAAACCTTATTCAGGACGGGACAGGTGGAAGCGAAAAGCCCGGCTGGAACGCCGGGCTTTTTCGTATCGGAGCGGGAATCACTCCCCGGCGAGCTTGCGATTGTACTGGAAGCGCCAGCGGGTATAGAGCAGCGCGGCGCAGAACAGCAGCAGGCTGAGCCCGGCCTCCAGCCAGCCGAACAGGCTGCGCGCCGGGTCGATGGCGGCGAGCACGCCCTGGATGAAATAGAGGTTCACCACGAAGCAGGCCCAGGCGTGGGCGCGGGCATTGCCCATGATCATGCCGGGCGCGAGCAGCGCCAGGGGCACCAGTTGGATGGTCAGCACGACCCAGGTGCGCGCGCCGTGAAGGTCGGCGAAGTACAGGGTGTTCACCGCCAGCAGTGCGGCCAGGGCGAGGAAGCTCGCCAGGCTGATCGCACGGCTGGCGGACATGCGCGGGGCCAGCCAGGCGAGTTCGGGGAGTTTCTTGGGTTTTCTAGCCACGCAATGTCTCCAGGCGTTGGGCGGTCTGCGCCAGGCGTTGGCCCAGGGCGCGGCAGAGGGCGATCTCGTGTTCATCCAGCGGGCGCTTGCCGTCAGCCCCCGCATGGTGGCTGGCACCGTAAGGTGTACCGCCGCCACGGGTTTCCAGGAGTGCGGGTTCGCTGTAGGGCAAGCCGGTGACCAGCATGCCGTGGTGCATCAAGGGCAGCAGCATGGACAGCAGGGTGGTCTCCTGGCCGCCATGGAGGCTGGCGGTGGAGGTGAACACGGCCGCCGGCTTGCCCACCAGTTCACCGGTGAGCCAGAGACTGCTGGTGCCGTCGAGGAAATACTTCAGCGGAGCGGCCATGTTGCCGAAGCGGGTGGGGCTGCCCAGGGCCAGGCCGGAGCAGTGGCGCAAGTCGTCCAGGGTGGCGTAGAGGGCACCGTCGGCGGGGATGTCCGGAGCCACCGATTCGCACTCGGCGGAGACCGCCGGGACGGTACGCAGGCGTGCTTCCATGCCGGTCAGCTCGACGCCGCGAGCGATCTGCCGAGCCATTTCGGCGGTGGCGCCGTGGCGGCTGTAGTAGAGAACCAGGATATAAGGCGCGCTCAAGGAAGGATCTCCAGCACCTTCTCCGGCGGCCGGCCGACCACCGCCTTGTTACCGGCCACCAGGATGGGCCGCTCGATCAGCTTGGGATGGGTGACCATGGCGGCGATCAGTTGCTCTTCGGAGAGGGCGGCGTCATCCAGGTTCAGCGCCTTGTACTCGTCTTCGCCGGTGCGCAGCAACTGGCGGGCGCTCAGGCCGAGCTTGGCCAGTAGGTCGCGCAGCTCGGCGGCGCTGGGCGGGGTTTCCAGGTAGCGCACGACGGTGGGGGCCAGGCCACGGGCTACCAGGAGTTCCAGGGCTCCGCGGGACTTGGAGCAGCGCGGGTTGTGGTAGAGGGTCAATTCAGTCATGTCGGGGGTCGCATGGGCTTGGTCGAGGCGGCTATTCTAACCGCGTCGTGGTGCCGGCCTGAACCGTACACCGCGCCTGCGGTCTGCTGAGTCGGGCCGGATCGAATCGAATCAAGGAGATGGAATGCGCCAACGCCTCACCGACGTCGTCGAATTCTGGCGCTTCCTGCTGCAGCGGTTCATTGCCGATCGTGGCACCAACAGCGCCGCCGCCCTGACCTACACCAGCCTGTTCGCGGTGGTGCCGATGATGACGGTGACCTTCACCATGCTTTCGGCCATCCCGGCCTTCCAGGGCACGGGCGAGCAGATCCAGAGCTTCATCTTCCGCAATTTCGTACCCTCCTCGGGGGAAACCCTGCAGGAGTACCTGCGCGAATTCACCGTGCAGGCGCGGCATCTGACCTGGGTCGGTGTCGGGTTGCTGGTGGTGACGGCGTTCATGATGCTGGTAACCATCGAGAAAGCCTTCAACACCATCTGGCGAGTGCGCCAGCCGCGCCGGGGGATATCCAGTTTCCTGCTTTACTGGGCGATCCTCAGCCTTGGCCCGCTGCTGCTGGGCGCGGGATTCGCAGTGAGTACCTACATCACCTCGCTGTCGCTGATCTCGGGGCCGGATGCCCTGATCGGCGCCAAGACCCTGCTCGGTTTCATGCCGTTGCTGTCCAGCATCGCCGCCTTCACCCTGATCTACGCGGCGGTGCCCAACGCCCGGGTGCCGGTGCGCCATGCCCTGGCGGGCGGTGTTTTCACGGCGTTGCTGTTCGAAGCGGCCAAGGCGTTGTTCGGGCTTTATGTCAGCTTCTTTCCTGGCTACCAACTGATCTATGGGGCCTTCGCCACGGTGCCGCTGTTCCTGCTGTGGATCTACCTGTCCTGGATCATCGTGCTGTTCGGCGCCGAACTGGTGTGCAACCTCTCCACTCCCTGGCACTGGCGCCGTCGCGCGTTGCCTCGCCTGCTGGTGCTGCTGGGGATCCTGCGGGTGTTCCACGACCGCCAGATGCGTGGCATGCCGGTGCGGCACCTGGACGTTCAGCGGGCCGGCTGGCACCTGCCGGAGGACGAGTGGCTGGAAATGCTGGAGCTGCTGGAAAGCCAGCACCTGGTCTGCCGCGCCAGCGGAGGTTCCTGGGTGCTCTGCCGCGATCTGAGCGGCTACAGTTTCTACCAGTTGCTCGCACATATGCCCTGGCCGCTGCCCAGTCTGGGACAGTTGCCCGAGCATCTGGAAGAGGAGTGGTATCCGCCCTTGCGCAAGGCCCTGGAGTTGCTTCAGGAAGAGCAGCAGGCCTTGTTCGGCGGCAGCCTGGCGCAGTGGCTCAAGCCGGGAAACGACTGACGAAATTTGTCAGCTGGCGGCAGTGCCGGTGTCTGCCCGCCCCGGCGGCGACCTGTGCGATGGCGGGCTGGTGCGGTTGGCATGTTTATGGCACTGCAGGGAAAAGGCCGTCGAGCCGATGGCCAGGGGGCGAACGCAATGGGTAGTACGAGAGACAAACTGATCCACCTGCATGAGCGCGTGCCGCAACGGGCGCTGGAGGGGCTGAATCGGGTGACCGGACTGAAGTTCCGGCATTGGCCGCAATCCCTGGCGCCGGTAAGCATGCATGAGGATCGGGAGGGAATGGCTCCGCCCCCGGAGAGCAACCGGGCATTGCCCGGCTGAAGGCTCAGGCGCGTACCTGGCGCTTGGCCGGTTCGGCCAGTTCCACTGCCTGCACGAAGAGCTCGTCAACCAACAATCCCTTGATCGGGACGGCACAGCGCAAGCGCACCTGCATCAGTTCGATCTTCTGCTTGAAGGGCAGGCGGGCGATGCCGGCCAGCAGGATCTTGCCCTTGGGATTTAGTCGGCCGTGATCCACCGCGACCTCGCGCGGTTGCCCGCCATCCATGTAGTTCACCAGCAGGGAAACCGGCAGCTCGGTCATGCCCGGCAGGTGCAACCAGGCCGCCACATTGAAATCCGCCACCCGGCCTTCGAAGGGCGTGACTGTGGAGCGGGCGACTTCGATGATACAGGCAGGAACCGGGCCGATCAGGCTGTCGTGCTGTTGCATGGGGCATCCAAGCTCGTAAAGGTACGCTTGTACCGATGGGCCGGAATTATAAGCAGCCAATCCCCTGCGAACTGTGCGCCTTGGCCGCCGTCTGGCGTGACTCGCCTCGCAGTTTGACCACTCAGGCAAGTTGCAGGGGGTAGCGCGCCACCAGCGATGAATGCAGGTTGGGTTCCGGCAGCAGTACGATGGCCTGGTTATGCACCTGTGCCAGCTGCAGCCAGAGGCTTTCCCCTTCGACGAACTGCTGGCAGGGCAGCCAGAGGCCGTGATGCCAGCCATTGCCGGGCTCCGGCGTGCTCTGCAGGACGCCGGCGTGCGTCTGGGCGCTGGGGGCGCGGCGCAGCCAGACCGGACGCGGCAGCCCTTTGAGGTAGCGCAGGCCCAGGTGCAGGCCTTCGCTGTTCTGGTAGCGCCAGCGCACCAGGGCGAGCAGCGGGGTGCTCTGGGTCTGCACCAGTACCAGTTGCCCCACCGGCAACTTATTGCCCAGGTCGCCATGGCAGAGCAGGCGGGCGCCGCCGGGGCTGGCATCGAGAAGTTGCGCGTCGCAACGCCCGGGATGCTGTGCCAACAGTTCGGCATGGATGGCGGTCAGACCCACGACCAGTTGGCAGCTTCCGGACTGCTCTGTGCGCGGGTGGCGACGTTGCTGTCGCCCCAGCCAGTGCTGGCGAACCTTTTCCAGGAGCTGGCGTTCGTTCTCGCTGCGCAGGGGCGCGGGTTCGTGCACGGCGATCAGCAGGGCACCCAGTTCGAAGCGACGCAGGTAGGAATTGGCGCCATCGGGTTGCTGATCCAGGGGCAGGCAGGGTTGGGATTCGGTCAGGTCGACGGTCGGACTGCCGTTCTCGTCCTCCTCGTCCCAGGGCAGCAGACGCGCGAGTCCGGCCAGCGGCGCCAGGGCGCCGAACAGGAGCGGGCATTCGCCTTCGCTCAGGTGGAAGGGATTGCTCAGTGCCAGCAGCAACATCTGCTGGTAGAGGCCGCGCAACGTATTGGCCGGCGTGGGGCGGAAGGCTGCGGCGACGGGCTCGTCCAGGCAGTTCTGGTGTTCGCCTATCCAGTACAGCAGGTGACTATCGCGCCACAGGCGCGGGCTCGGTTCCTGATAGAGCTGGTAGTGGCGCAGTTGGGTCTGGGCGAGGAAATGCTGGGCCATGTACAGGCACCAGGCCAGGTGGGGGCGCGAAGGCTGGTGGCCCTGGAGGATCTGCAGCAACAGGCGTTTGAAACCGCAAGCGAGTTCGTCGCAGAGCTTGACGAAGAGTGTGGGTGGAAGCGTTCGGTCCTGATAGGCCTGGGCATAGTGCCGGAACTCTTCGCCGAAGCTTTGCAGCACGCGTTGCCTTTCGAGTAAGGTCAGGGCGCTACGGTTGAGCCTGAACAAAAGCCCAAGGACCTGCTGCAAGGCACTATCCTGAGGGAGTCGGCGCGCTTCCGTGAGCAGCGTCGGCACGCTTGCCAACGGAGTGCCGTTCTCTTCCTGGATGTCCGGCACTTCCAGGCGCAAGGCATCCAGCGTCATATCAACCCCGCGTACACGAGGACCGAATGCATGGGATCGCGACTCCAAGCTGTTATAGGGGCATTCGCACTGCTGGGCGCCAGCCTGCTCCTGGCCAGCTGCTCGGACGACGTAGGTGTCGATCAGCATGGACAGAAGGTAGCGGTTGAGCGCCTCGAAGGCCAGTGGCTGGTCATCAATTACTGGGCCGAATGGTGCGCGCCGTGCCGCACTGAGATTCCCGAGCTCAACGCGCTCGCCGAGCAGCAGCGGGACAAGGGCGTGAAGGTGTTGGGTGTCAATTTCGACGGCCTGCAGGGGGATGAACTCGGTCAGGCGATCGACAAAATGGGAATTCGTTTCACCGTACTGGCCGAGGACCCCTCCAAACGCTACGACCTGCCACGCAGCGAAGCATTGCCTGTCACCTACATCATCGATGCTCAGGGCAAATTGCGTGAGCGTCTGCTGGGCGAACAGAGCGCTGCGGGCCTGACCGCTCGCCTCGAAGAATTGCGCAAGGGAGGCTAGGGCGATGGCGCGGATCTGTCTGCATGGCTACGTGAGCGGCAAGGTTCAGGGCGTGTATTACCGCCAGGCCACCCAGGAGCAGGCCGATCGCCTGGAGCTGGATGGCTGGGTGCGCAACCTGGCGGATGGCCGGGTCGAGGTGCTGGTGGAGGGGGAAGAGGCTCCCGCACGCGAGCTGGCAGCTTGGCTGGAGCAGGGGCCCGCCGATGCGCAGGTAACCGGCGTGGAGCTTCAGGAGCAGCCGCTACAGGGAATTACCGGCTTCATCGTGCGGCGCTGAGGCCGAGAGCGCGTCTGGCGCTCCCGGTGCGTCAATCCGAGTCGCCGGGGTCCGCGGCAAGTCGGCCGGCAGTGGTCATCAACGACTGGAGGAATTCCTGCTGCAGCTCCGGGTCGTTGCGGGTCAGCTCGATCAGGCTCTGTTCCAGTTCACTGGCTTCCTCTTCGAGGCCCAGTTCCGACAGGCGCTTGACGCGATGCACCCACTGCGGGACTTCGTCGTCTTCGAGGTCCTCGAAGATCAAGGCATGGGCTTCCGCCAGCTTGCCACGCAGGGCGCGGCTGATGCCCAGGGTGGCGTTGGCAGCGGTGTTGTCCATGGGGTCTTCGACGCTCAGTTGGAGCATGCCGATTCGGCTGATGTCCTGGTCGGCGAAGGGACCATCCAGCAGGTTAAGACGCAGGACGCCGTTGCGGTCGGTGAGCAGCTCATGGCTATGGTTGCCCAGCTTGACCAGCACCGGGCGCTCCGCCCAGGGCAGGCTGGAGTATTCCATCCGCCTGTCCAACTGCTTTTCGTCGATGCTCGCCAGGTTTTGCTCGGAACGACCGTTGGACTCGACGTTCATCGCCGGGTTGAGGCCGGCGAAGCCATAGCTGATCCAGTCCTTGGTGGCGGTGTCCGGCAGGCTGCCAAGCAGCACGACGTTGAGCACATTGGCACCGACACCAGCGACCACAGCCACTGCCCCGAGCGGAATCTCGTAGAGTTCCCGCCAGGGCTGGTAGGGGGTGTAGCGGTCGTAGTGACGGCTGACCTCGAACTCGGTGACTTCGAAGGTCTTCTGCTCGTTGATGCGAACGCGACGTTGCGGCAGTTCCAATACCTGGGGGGCGCCCACGTCGATCTGCAGGCTGTGACTGAGCAACTTGCGCTCGACACGCTCCTCGTGCTCGCTGCGCTGTGGCAAATGGTTGGCACAGCCGCTGACGAAAAGGGCGCCGCACAGGGCGGCGCCGACGAGGTAAGGGGAACTACGCTTGGACATTTTCTCGATCAGCGATTCACGCGGGCGGAGATGAAGGACAGGACCTCGGCGACCGGCACATTCTGGCTGTCGGCTTCGCGGCGGTTCTTGTATTCCAGGTTGCCTTCGGCCAGTCCACGCTCACTCACCACGATGCGGTGCGGGATGCCGATCAGCTCCATGTCGGCGAATTTGACGCCGGGGCTGGTCTTCTTGTCACGGTCGTCCAGCAGCACGTCGACGCCTGCGGCACGCAGTTCGGCGTAGAGCTTGTCGGTGGCTTCCTTGACGGCCGGGGTCTCGTACTTGAGCGGTACCAGGGCGACCTGGAAGGGGGCCAGGGCCGCCGGCCAGAGGATGCCGCGCTCGTCGTAGTTCTGCTCGATGGCCGCAGCCACCACGCGCGATACGCCGATGCCGTAGCAGCCCATGATCAGGGTAACCGGCTTGCCTTGCTCGCTCAGTACATTCAGCTTCATGGCTTCGCTGTATTTGGTGCCGAGCTGGAAGATGTGGCCGACCTCGATGCCGCGCTTGATGACCAGAGTACCTTTGCCGTCCGGGCTCGGGTCGCCGGCGACCACGTTGCGCAGGTCGGCGACTTCCGGCAACGGCAGGTCGCGCTCCCAGTTCACGCCGAAGTAGTGCTTGTCGTCGATATTGGCGCCGATGGCGAAATCACTCATCAGGGCCACGGAACGGTCCACCACGCAGGGCAGCGGCAGGTTCAGCGGGCCGAGGGAGCCCGCGCCGGCACCAATGGCCTGGCGCAGCTCGGCTTCGCTGGCGAACACCAGCGGGTTGGCGACCTGCGGCAGATTGGCAGCCTTGATCTCGTTGAGTTCGTGGTCGCCACGGACGATCAGTGCCACCAGCTTGCCTTCCTCGGCACCGTGTACCACCAAGGTCTTGATGGTCTTCTCGATCGGCAGGCCGAAGTTCTCCACGAGGTCGGCGATGGTCTTGGTATTGGGGGTGTCGACCAGCTTCAGTTCCTGATCCGGCGCCGGCCGCTCGGTTTCACGGGGCAGGGCTTCGGCTTTCTCGACGTTGGCGGCGTAGTCGGAGCTGTCGCTGAAGGCGATGTCGTCTTCACCGGATTCGGCCAGCACATGGAATTCGTGGGAGCCGGTGCCGCCGATGGAGCCGGTGTCGGCCAGCACGGGGCGGAAATCCAGGCCCAGGCGGCTGAACACGTTGCAGTACGCCTGGTGCATGCGGTCGTAGGTTTCCTGCAGGGATTCCTGGCTCATATGGAAGGAGTAGGCGTCCTTCATCACGAACTCACGGCCACGCATCAGGCCGAAGCGCGGGCGGATCTCGTCACGGAATTTGGTCTGGATCTGGTAGAAATTGAGCGGTAGCTGCTTGTAGCTGTTCAGCTCATTGCGCGCGAGGTCGGTGATTACTTCCTCATGGGTCGGACCTACGCAGAAATCGCGTTCATGACGGTCCTTGAGGCGAAGCAGTTCGGGGCCGTACTGCTGCCAGCGACCGGACTCCTGCCAGAGTTCTGCGGGCTGGACGGCGGGCATCAGCACTTCCAGCGCACCGGCTGCGTTCATCTCTTCGCGGACCACGGTCTCGACCTTGCGCAAAACCCGCAGACCCATTGGTAGCCAGGTGTAGAGGCCGGAGGCGAGCTTGCGGATCATGCCAGCGCGCAGCAGCAACTGGTGGCTGATCACCACGGCATCGGTGGGGGTTTCCTTGAGGGTAGACAGCAGGTACTGACTGGTACGCATGTTTGGCCGTTTTGTCGGTTGCGATGGGTTTGAATGGCTCGGCATTGTACGGCCCTGATCAAGTGGCGTACAGGATTGCGGTCCTGTCAGAGGGCGGAGGGCGACGTAGTGAGTCTGACGGCGGAACAGGTCGAGGCGCTGATTCGAGCAGGCGTGCCGATGGCGGATGACATCGATCTGAGAATCGAGCGGATGGACGAGCAGGGGGCATTAGCGCGGGTGCCGTTCCAGCCAAAATTGGTGCGTCCAGGCGGTACCTTGTCCGGTCCGACCATCATGGCGCTGGCGGATGCGGCGATGTATGCGGTGGTGCTGGGGCGCTTGGGCAAGGTCGAAATGGCAGTGACGTCCAACTTGAATATCAACTTCCTGACCCGCCCCAAGCCGGTGGACCTACTTGCTGAGGCACGGATACTTAAACTTGGTCGGCGTCAAGCGGTGTGTGAAGTTTCACTCTATTCGGCAGGCGAAGAAGATGACCTCGTTGCACATGTGACCGGGACTTATGCCTTGCCACGAGGCGATTAAAATTCGAATAGGATTTGATTAAATTTTAATCGACTTCGAAGTCAAATTCCGAATAAAAAGAAACCCGGCTTGAGCCGGGTTTCCTTTGTCACGTAGCAGTACGCAAGGGATATTAAAGGATATCCAGCGGGTACTCGGTGATTACGCGAACTTCGTCCAGGGCAGTGGAGTTGCCGGAGGTGAAGAAGGCTGCGTCGGTATTGGAGCGCCAGCTTGCGTGACGAACGCGAACGGACAGGTCCTTGGCAGGGCCTTCTTGAACCACGTACTTGACTTCGATGTCGCGTTCCCATTCCTTGCCGCCGTCACCGATGTTGGCGGCTACGAACGGGTTGTCGCTCTTGCTGCCGTCGATATCATCACCGGTGATGTAGCGAACCATGAAGCTCAGGCCAGGTACGCCGTACTCGGCCATGTTCAGGTCGTAGCGAGCCTGCATGGACTTCTCGTTCGGGCCGTTGAAGTCGGAGTACTGGACCGAGTTGGCCAGGTAGATGGAGTCGCCCGAGTTCTGGCCGTCCATCGAGATGTAGTCGAAGGGCTCGTCACCGCTCACCTTCTGGTAGGCCAGGGTGAACTTGTGCGCGCCAACAGAGTAGGCTGCAGCGGCAGACCAGGCGGTGGTGTCGATTTCGCCCGCGTTGGAGTCGCCCTTGTCGGTGGTGCGGTAGACGTTGAAGTCCAGGTTCACGGCTTGGGTATCGGCGAACGGAATGTTCCAGTTCAGGTTGCCGTAGTACTGGCGCCAGACGTCTTCCAGTTCGGCGCCGTACAGGCTGGCGCTGACATTGTCGGTGAAGGAGTAGGAGCCACCTACGTAGTCGGCGCTGTTGGCTTGGGCGCCCAGGTAGGTAGTGGTGATCTCGCCATGGCGATTGGTGGAGGCACTGCCGTCACGAATCGAGGTGAAGTGACCAGCGTCTACGTTCAGGCCTTCGATTTCGCTGCTCAGCAGTTGGAAGCCTTCAGCGGAGCCCGGGAACAGGCGGGCGGTACCGGTGGCGAATACCGGAGCGGTGGGGAACAGGTTGCCGTACTTCAGCTGGGTGTTGGAGATTTGCGCTTTGACAGCGCCACCAGCGTAGGAGTAGTCGTCCTCGGAGCGGCCGTCGGAACCGGTCGGCAGCAGGCCAGTACCATTGGTGCCGTTGCCGCTGTTGAGTTTCAGGCCCAGCATGCCGTGGGCGTCAACACCAAAACCGACGGTGCCTTGGGTGAAGCCGGACTCGTACATCGCGCTGATGCCGTGAGCCCACTCGTTGCGGTAGTTTTGGTCGGTGGCGCTGCCGAGGCGGCTGTTCGCGCCATTATTGCGGAAGTCACGGTAGAAGGCGTAGTTCTTGTTCAGCAGCTTCAGGCTGCTGTCTTCTACGAAGCCCTTGGACTCTTCCTGGGCGCTGGCGAATGCCAACTGCATGCTACCGGCGGTCACGGCCAGAGCCAGTGCGCTCCACTTCATCACTTGCATTGTGATTGCTCCTTTGGTTTTGAAGATTCTCGCCGCTTTCTTATTTAGGTGAAGGCGGTTCTTTCTTTTTGTGTCGGCGCTAACTTATAGCACGGCGACAATATTGGCGATAGTTGAAGCTTGGTCCTTACGATTTCTTCACAGTGCTGTCGCAAATCGAAAAGAACTGTGTCGCATATCTATAGGTTCGGCCTTGCATCCCTTCATCCCCTATGTTCCGAGGCACTGCGCGAGTAGGCGTCCATTGGGGGGAGCCGGAACCCGCTTGTGACCTGGCACCAGTCAAGCAAAAAGCGTGCGCAATTCGTATCGAGCAGGGAGAAAATCTACCTCGTCCCTGCAGTGCGGTTGTTTCAGCTCCTCCAATGCCTGATCCAGGTATGGTTGGAGTGTGAAGCCACTGCCCTGAAATGAGGCGCTCTGCTCGCTATATGGCTATTGACAGGCTTTCCCGGGCGGGTGTGGGTGGGTTCCAGTCCCCGTGGTTGCTGGTCCGGAGTAACCCTGGTGTTGCCGGAAGTAACGAAATGCCAAGCGTGCTCGATCCTGGTGCGCGAGCTGTCGGGTCTTCCTTTATATGGTGTGGGCGTCAGCATCGAGTTCCGCTCGCTGCGCGCCTTGGCTATGCTGCGCGCCCCGCGTTCGCCTGGTCGAGGCGGGGTGTTAATCTCGAAATTCCCATAGCCGAACAGGAGAGGCCGGTATGTTCGCCCTGGACCCAAGACTTCAGCAGGACACCCTGCCCATCGGAGATTTTCCCCTGTGCCGGCTGTTGCTGATGAACGACGCCCAATACCCTTGGTTCATCCTGGTCCCGCGTCGCGAGGAGGTCAGCGAGCTGTTCCAGCTCGGGGCCGATGAGCAGCGGGAACTTTGGCAGGAAACCACCTTCCTGGCGGAGACCCTCAAGGACACCTTTGGCGCCGACAAGATGAATATCGCCACCTTGGGCAACTTGGTCAGCCAGCTGCACATGCATGTCATCGTCCGTCGCCATGACGATTCGGCTTGGCCGGCGCCCGTTTGGGGGCGTCACCCCGCTGTGCCCTACGCGGCCGAGCAGGTGGCCGCCATTCGTGCCAAGCTGCGTCTGGTGCTCGCCGATGATTTCAGTTTTACGGAGGTATGAGCCATGAGTCTGGAAATGCGCATTGCTGACCTGGAGAGCCGCCTGGCCTTCCAGGATGACACCATCCAGACACTCAACGATGTGCTGGTCGAACAGCAGCGGCTGGTGGGCCGGCTGCAGCTCCAGGTTGCGGCGCTGGCCAAGCGCCAGGAAGAACTGCTCAGCCAGTTCGGGCCGAGCGAGGACGAGGCTCCTCCGCCCCATTACTGACCCTGAATGAAGAATCCCGCCGATTGGCGGGATTTTTCATGGTCTGGCTCAGCGTCGGCCGGGCAGGGCGGCAATCACATCTTCGGCCTGCAGGCCCTTGTCGCGTTGGATGACCGAGAATTCCACGCGTTGGCCTTCGATCAGTACACGGTGTCCTTCGCCGCGAATGGCGCGGAAGTGCACAAAGATGTCATCCCCGGAATCGCGCGAGATGAAGCCGAACCCCTTGGAGGTGTTGAACCACTTCACCGTGCCGGTTTCCCGGTTGGACATGTCCTGGGGCAGGGGCGCCGATTGAGTGACCTTGCGCAGGTTGATGGCCAGGTGCAGCGCAATGCCGGCGATCACCACCAGGAGGCTGGCAAGGATAGCCGGGCTCTCGCCGATCACTGGAAGGGGGGCCAGGAGGATCAGGGTCTGCAGGACAACAGCCAGAACCAGCAGGGCGGATACCAGGTTCTGCAATTGATAGTGCAAACCCTTGGTCCAGGCTGGAACCACTGGAGCGAGCAGCAGGTTGAGCAGGCCGCAGAAGGCCAGGTACAGCGCGTCGGGTTGTTGCAGATACGGCAGAGCGTCGGTGCGCAGGCTGGGAATGAAGGACAGCAGCAATGCGGCCGCGCCCGTCAACAGATGGACGATTTTCAGTATGTTCAATGGATTCACCTTGGAAACGGAATCTCTATGGAAGAGCCGGGGCATGCGGGATGAAAAAGGCATGGACGCCGGCCTATGCCGAGGGGTCTATGGAGCGCCCCGCAGCACGGGCTGTATTTAACCGCAAAGGGGAGGGCTTCTCAAATCAAGCGCTTAGCGCCGCTTCGGCGGTCGGTGGGTGCACCTGATTACGGCCGTTACGTTTGGCCTGATAGAGGGCGTCGTCGGCCCGGGTGATAAGGCTTTCGAGGGAGTCGCCGGGCTCCGCCAGGGCCAGGCCGAAACTGGCGGTGATGGTGTCCAGCACCTGATCCGTACGGCGGACCTTGACCCGCAGCGCCTGCATCTTGCCGCGCAATTGTTCGGCGAACGTGCGGGCCGCTTCCAGGTCCTGGCACCCGCGTAGCAGCACGCAGAACTCCTCGCCGCCATAGCGGCCGGCCATGGCGCGCGGCGGCAGCAGTTCCCGCAGCAGTTGACCCACATGCTGGAGCACGCGATCTCCCAGCGGGTGACCGAACTGGTCATTGAACTGTTTGAAATGGTCGATATCCAGCATGACCAGCGCCAGGCCTTCCTGATCGCTTTTCAGGTATTGCTCCAGCAACCGGGTGAACGCTTGGCGGTTGAACACCTGGGTCAGGCCGTCCAGGGTGGCGGCCAGTTGCGCACGTTCCAGCTGGTTGCGCAGATGCTGGATTTCCGCTTGCGCAGCACGCAGGCGATAGAGGAACTGTTCCTGCTGCTCCTGCATAAGCTGGGTGCTTTCCTGGAGATGGTTCAGCACGCTGGGCAGGTCGTCGATGATGGGTTCGTGCAGAGCGGCCAGGCCCACGGTCAGGCTGTTCTGGTAAGCCTGGCTACCATCCACGCTGCGGCTGACGTCGCCTTCGATGTCGTCCACCAGGTCGATGACCTGTTGCTGGCCGTGGCGCGCCTCTTCCAGTTCGCCGCGGATGATGTACTCGCGGAACAGCTTGATGGCCGAATCCGGGGGGAAGACATCGAAGTCGTGGGTGATCTTGTCCAGGCGGCGATTGAGGTCCGGCTCCATGCCCTTGCTGTAGGTGTACCAGAGGGCATAGTGAATCGGGTTCGGCGGAATGGCATGGCGCACCATATGAGGAACGGCCTGCTTCAGCAGGTCGGCCGCCTCACGGGTTTCTTCGGGGAAAAGCTCAAGCAGCGACGGATACTTCGAAGGCTGGCTCATGCACTTCACTGTGGCGAGATATCGAATGGCCAGAGCATAGAACAGGCAGGCTGTCACGCATAGCGAAAGGCCCGGTTTCCCGGTAATGCTGTTCACATAACGAAGTAACGGGACTCGATCAGTCCCCTCGCCCCTTTGGGGAGAGGGTTAGGGAGAGGGGAAAACAACTGTTTCGCAGGGAGTTCGCCCCTCTCCCCCAGCCCCTCTCCCATGAATGGGAGAGGGGAGCGAGTCATGCGCGCGCTTAAGTGAACAGCATTACGGTTTCCCGGGCCTTTTTGCGGTGTCAGGTGGTCAGGCGGCGAGCAGGCTGCGGAGCATCCACGCGGTTTTTTCGTGGACCTGCATCCGCTGGGTCAGCAGGTCGGCGGTGGGTTCGTCGCTGACCTTGTCGAGCAGCGGGAAAATCCCGCGTGCCGTGCGCACCACTGCTTCCTGGCCTTGTACCAGCTGCTTGATCATGTCCTCGGCTGCCGGTACCCCTTCTTCTTCCTTGATGGAGGAGAGGCGGGCATAGGCGGCGTAGGTGCCGGGCGCCGGGAAGCCGAGGGCGCGAATGCGCTCGGCGATGGCGTCCACCGCCAGGGACAGTTCGTTGTACTGGCCTTCGAACATCAGGTGCAGGGTGTTGAACATCGGGCCGGTGACGTTCCAATGGAAATTGTGGGTCTTGAGGTAGAGGGTGTAGGTGTCGGCCAGCAAACGGGACAGTCCTTCTGCAATGGCTGCGCGATCCTGTTCGGCGATTCCGATGTTGATTTCCATGTCAGTTTTCCTCTCGATGGCTTACAGCCCGGAAGCCGGGCCCGTGGTGGGCAGAGCCTAACACGGGGCGATGGTCGGTCCGCCCTGCTTTCTGTCAATCAAGGCAATGTATGAAAATCATTGGCTTGTGTGGGGTTCAGCCTTTCCTCAGCAGCTTGCCCAGCAGGCGCGGATAGCTGGCGGGTAACAGGCGTTGCAAATGATCGAGCAGGCGGGCGTCGGCGCCAACCATGATGCGTGGTCGGTCGGCCTGGATGCCCTTGATGATGATCCGTGCGGCCTGCTCGGCGGAGGTACGGGCCAGCCGGTCGAAGCGCGCGGCTGCCCGGGTGGCATCGGTCTTGCCGTCGATGCCCTGGTAGAAGCGCGCCGAGCGGGCAATGTTGGTGCGGATTCCGCCCGGATGGACGCAACTGACCTTGATGGCGGTGTCGCAGAGTTCCTGGCGTAGCGCTTCGGTAAAGCCGCGCACCGCGAACTTGCTGGCGTTGTAGGCGCCTTGGGTGGGCATGCTGACGATGCCGAAAATGCTCGATACGTTGACGATATGTCCTTCCCCATGAGTCAGGAGGTGGGGCAGGAAGGCCTTGGTTCCGTGGACGACTCCCCAGAAGTTGATGCCCATGAGCCACTCGAAGTCGTCGTATCGCAGCTCGGCAATGGTCTGGGAAACCGCTACGCCGGCATTGTTGATCACCAGGTGGGCATGCCCGTGGTGGTTCAGGACGCTGTCGGCGAAGGCGTGCATGGCGTCACGGTTCGAGACGTCCAGCGGATGGGTGGAGAGCCGCAGGCCGTCCTGGCGCAGCGGGGTGGCGGTGGCTTCGAGGCTCTCGGCATCGATATCGGCAAGGGCCAGATGGCAGCCCTTGGCCGCCAATTGGTTGGCCAGTGCGCGGCCAATGCCGGAACCCGCACCCGTGATGATGGCGACCTTCCCTGCAAACGATTGCATCTTCACTCCTTCCCGGTTGCTGCGTGTCCGTCCGTCGGGCGGGTGCAGGCGAGCTTAGACAGTGCCCCGTGGCCCAGCAAGCCAGTGTGCTCCTGGTTAGGCGCGCTGGGCCACGGGGCGGGCGGCTGCGCAGTGGCGATTTACGCTATATAATCCCGCTCTTTGCCGCGAACCCCGGCCTGTCCGGCACGGGGTTGCACCTCCGCCGAATGCTCCGCGGCCCCAGGCAGGCGGACGAATTCACGACTCAAGAGAAGCGAAACACGACCATGATGCGCAGCCACTATTGCGGCCAACTGAACGAGAGCCTGGACGGCCAGGAAGTCACCCTCTGCGGTTGGGTACACCGCCGCCGCGACCACGGTGGGGTCATTTTCCTCGATATCCGTGACCGCGAAGGCTTGGCCCAGGTGGTGTTCGACCCGGATCGCGAAGACACCTTCGCCCGCGCCGACCGCGTCCGCAGCGAGTACGTGGTGAAGATTGTCGGTAAGGTGCGCAAGCGTCCGGCGGGTGCGGTCAACGCAAACATGGCTTCCGGCGCCATCGAAGTCCTGGGTTACGAGCTGGAAGTGCTGAACCAGGCCGAGACCCCGCCCTTCCCGCTGGACGAATATTCCGACGTGGGCGAAGAAACCCGCCTGCGCTACCGCTTCATCGACCTGCGCCGTCCGGAAATGGCCGCCAAGCTGAAGCTGCGTTCCAGCATCACCAGCAGCATCCGCCGCTACTTGGACGAGAACGGCTTCCTCGACGTCGAAACCCCGATCCTGACGCGCGCGACCCCGGAAGGCGCCCGTGACTACCTGGTGCCCAGCCGCACCCATCCCGGCAACTTCTTCGCCCTGCCGCAGTCTCCCCAGCTATTCAAGCAGTTGCTGATGGTGGCTGGCTTCGATCGCTACTACCAGATCGCCAAGTGCTTCCGCGACGAGGACCTGCGCGCCGATCGGCAGCCGGAGTTCACCCAGATCGACATCGAGACCAGTTTCCTCGATGAGCACGACATCATCGGCATCACCGAGAACATGGTGCGCAAGCTGTTCAAGGAAGTGCTGGACCTCGAGTTCGGCGAATTCCCGCACATGCCGTTCGAAGAGGCCATGCGCCGCTACGGCTCCGACAAGCCGGACCTGCGCATCCCGCTGGAGCTGGTGGATGTCGCCGATCAGTTGAAGGGCGTGGAATTCAAGGTGTTCTCTGGTCCGGCCAATGATCCGAAAGGCCGTGTTGCCGCTCTGCGCGTACCGGGTGCCGCCAGCATGCCGCGCAGCCAGATCGACGACTACACCAAGTACGTCGGCATCTATGGCGCCAAGGGCCTGGCCTACATCAAGGTCAACGAGCGTGCCAAGGGCGTTGAGGGCCTACAGTCGCCCATCGTCAAGTTCATCCCCGAAGAGAATCTCAATGTGATCCTCGACCGCGTGGGGGCGGTGGATGGCGACATCGTGTTCTTCGGCGCCGACAAGGCCAAGATCGTCTGCGACGCGCTGGGGGCCCTGCGTATCAAGGTCGGCCACGACCTCAATCTGCTCACTTGTGAGTGGGCGCCGATGTGGGTGGTGGATTTCCCGATGTTCGAAGAGAACGACGATGGCAGCCTGACTTCGCTGCATCACCCCTTCACCTCGCCCAAGTGCAGCCCGGAAGAGCTGGAGGCCAACCCGGCCGCCGCCCTGTCCCGCGCCTACGACATGGTGCTGAACGGCACCGAGCTGGGCGGCGGCTCCATCCGTATCCACGACAAGGGCATGCAGCAGGCGGTGTTCCGCGTCCTCGGCATCAGCGAGGAAGAGCAGGTAGAGAAATTCGGCTTCCTCCTCGACGCCCTGAAGTACGGTGCTCCGCCTCACGGTGGCCTGGCCTTTGGCCTGGATCGCCTGGTGATGCTGATGACCGGCGCCACGTCGATCCGCGAAGTGATCGCGTTCCCGAAAACCCAGAGCGCGGCCTGTGTCATGACCCAGGCTCCCGGCGCCGTGGATGCCAAGGCTCTGCGCGAGCTGAACATTCGCCTGCGCGAACAGGTCAAGGCCGAGTAAGTAGAACCAACCCGCGGCGGCGTCGGATGGCGCCGCCCGCTGAGAACGTACGGAGTGAGTTATGGCTGGTCATTCCAAATGGGCCAATATCAAACACCGCAAAGAACGCCAGGATGCCAAGCGCGGCAAGATTTTCACCAAGCTCATCCGTGAGCTGACCGTCGCCGCCAAGCACGGCGGCCCGAGCCCGGCGGACAACCCGCGTCTTCGCCTGGCCGTGGACAAGGCGCTGACCGCGAACATGACCCGCGACACCATCGATCGCGCGATTGCCCGTGGCGCCGGATCCAACGACGCCGACAACATGGTCGAGCTGAGCTACGAGGGTTATGCACCGAGCGGCGTGGCCATCATCGTCGAAGCCATGACCGACAACCGCAATCGCACCGCTGCCGAAGTGCGTCATGCCTTCAGCAAATGCGGAGGCAACCTGGGCACCGATGGTTCGGTGGCTTACATGTTCGACCGCAAGGGCCAGATCAGCTACGCCCCGGGCGTGAATGAAGAGGCCCTGATGGAAGCGGCGCTGGAGGCCGGTGCCGATGACGTCGTGGCCGAGGAAGACGGCTCCGTCGAGGTGTACACCACCTTCGCTGACTTCCTCTCGGTGAACGAGGCCCTGACCGCCGCCGGCTTCAAGGGCGACGAGGCCGAGGTGGCGATGATCCCGTCGATCACCGCGCCCATCGCCGACCTGGAAACCGCGCAGAAGGTGATGAAGCTGATCGACATGCTGGAAGACCTGGATGACGTCCAGAACGTCTACCACAACGCGGAAATCGCCGACGAGATCATGGAGCAGCTCGGCTGAGTGCTGGCGTGATCCCGAAGCCGGAAGTCGCCCCGCGCGCTTCCGGCTTTTTTGTTGGCGGGCCGCTCCGTATACTCGCGGCTGGATAAATAGACAGTGTGCCGGCCTTGGTCGGTCCGTGGAGCTTGCGGCGGCATGACCCTGATTCTTGGTATCGATCCCGGTTCGCGGATTACCGGCTATGGCGTCGTGCGCGATACCGGGCGCGGCTGCGAGTACGTCGCGTCGGGCTGCATCCGCACCGGTGCCGGCGAGTTGCACGAACGCCTGCAGATCGTCTTTCGTGGCGTGGGCGAAGTGATCCGTACCTACGGGCCCGTGACCATGGGAATCGAGCGGGTGTTCATGGCCCGTAATGCCGACTCCGCGCTCAAGCTGGGGCAAGCCCGCGGCGCGGCCATAGTCGCGGCCGCCGAGGCGGGCCTGGAGATTGCCGAGTACACCGCCAGCCAGGTCAAGCAGGCCATCGCCGGAACCGGCGGTGCCGACAAGCAGCAGGTTCAGATGATGGTCATGCACCTGCTCAAGCTGGTGCAGAAGCCGCAGATCGATGCCTCCGACGCCCTGGCCATCGCCCTGTGTCATGCGCATCACCGACAGAGCCTGATTCCCCATGGCCTGGCCACCGCCAAGCGGCGGGGCGGCCGTCTTCGTTTGTAACCTGTTCAAAGGACGCACTTCGTGATTGGACGCCTGCGCGGCAACCTGGCGGAAAAGCAACCGCCGCACCTGATACTCGACGTCAACGGCGTGGGCTATGAGCTCGAGGTACCGATGACGACCCTCTATCGCCTGCCTTCGGTGGGCGAGCCGGTGACACTGCACACCCACCTGGTCGTGAGGGAAGATGCCCACCTGCTCTATGGCTTCTTCGAGAAACGCGAGCGCGAGCTGTTCCGCGAGCTGATCCGCCTCAACGGCGTGGGGCCGAAGCTGGCCCTCGCGTTGATGTCCGGTCTGGAAGTCGATGAGCTGGTGCGCTGCGTGCAGGCCCAGGACACCTCCACCCTGGTGAAGATACCGGGCGTCGGCAAGAAGACCGCAGAGCGCCTGCTGGTCGAGCTCAAGGATCGCTTCAAGGCATGGGAAACCATGCCGGCCATCGCCACCCTGGTGGTCGAACCCCGGGTTGGCGTGGCAGTCTCCAGTGCGGAAAGCGACGCCTTGAGCGCGTTGATCGCCCTCGGCTTCAAACCCCAGGAGGCCAGCCGGGCGGTGTCCGCCATCAAGGAAGATGGGCTGTCCAGCGAAGAAATGATCCGCCGCGCCCTGAAAGGAATGGTGTAAGACCGCATGATCGAAGCCGACCGCCTGATCACCGCCAGCAGCCGCGACCGCGACGAGCAGCTGGACCGAGCCATTCGCCCGCTGAGACTTGCCGACTACATCGGGCAGCCGGTGGTGCGCGAGCAGATGGAACTGTTCATGCAGGCTGCCAAGGGGCGCAGCGAGGCCCTCGACCATACGCTGATCTTCGGCCCGCCGGGCCTGGGCAAGACCACCCTGGCGAATATCATCGCCAGCGAAATGGGCGTCTCCATCAAGAGCACATCCGGTCCGGTGCTGGAACGCCCAGGCGACCTGGCGGCGTTGCTCACCAACCTGGAAGCCGGTGACGTGCTTTTCGTCGACGAAATCCATCGACTCTCGCCCATCGTGGAAGAAGTGCTCTACCCGGCGATGGAAGATTTTCAGCTCGACATCATGATCGGCGAGGGGCCGGCGGCGCGCTCTATCAAGCTCGACCTGCCACCCTTCACCCTGGTGGGTGCCACCACCCGCGCCGGGATGCTGACCAACCCGCTGCGCGACCGCTTCGGCATCGTCCAGCGCCTGGAGTTCTACAACACCCAGGACCTGTCCACCATCGTTGCCCGATCCGCCGGCATCCTCGGCCTGCACATCGAGCCCGAGGGCGCCTTCGAGATCGCCCGTCGCGCCCGTGGCACCCCGCGTATCGCCAACCGCCTGCTGCGTCGAGTCCGTGACTTCGCCGAAGTGCGTGGCCAGGGGCAGATCACCCGCGGTATCGCCGATCAGGCGCTGAACCTGCTCGATGTGGATGAGCGTGGCTTCGATCATCAGGACCGGCGTCTGCTGCTGACCATGATCGACAAGTTCGATGGCGGCCCGGTGGGCATCGACAACCTGGCGGCGGCCATCAGCGAAGAGCGCCACACCATCGAGGACGTCCTCGAGCCCTACCTGATTCAGCAGGGCTACATCATGCGGACCCCGAGGGGGAGAGTGGTGACCCGTCACGCCTACTTACATTTCGGCCTCAACCTGCCCAAGCGCATGGCGGACAATCCGACCGCCGATCTGTTCGGCACGGGTGACGAATAGCGGCTTTCGTGGTCGAAGCGCTCGGCCGGGACGAGAGCCATGAAAAAACAGTTGCCTGGCCGGATTGGCAACCTCAGGAGTAACCACTAGAGTATGCGCGCGCAAAATGGGGCCCAGCTTTTCCAGCATCGTTGTCGCGTCTATTACGAGGACACCGATGCCGGCGGCATCGTCTACTACGTCAATTACCTCAAGTTCATGGAGCGGGCTCGAACCGAGCGTCTGCGCAGTCTGGGCTTTGCCCAGTCCGAGCTGGCCGGGGAGAACCTGCTGTTCGTCGTGCATTCGGCTGAAGCGCGCTACCTGGCGCCGGCGAAGCTGGACGACGAACTGAACGTCAGTGCCGAGGTAATGGAGTTGAACCGTGCCAGCCTGCGTTTTCGTCAACAGGTCAGGCGGGCCGCCGATGACGCATTGCTATGCGAAGGGCAGTTCCTGATTGCCTGTGTACGTGCCGACAGTTTGAAACCCCGGGCGATCCCCGAAGCGCTGCGTGAAGCCTTCGCCGCCGACCCGGGTCTTTTCCCAGCAGGAGATTAAGCGTGGAAGCCAACGTCGTCGACCATACCTCCATGTGGAGCCTGATCAGCAACGCCAGCATTGTGGTGCAGTTGGTCATGCTGACCCTGGTGGCCGCCTCGGTCACCTCCTGGATCATGATTTTCCAGCGCAGCAACATGCTGCGCGCCGCCAAGAAGTCCCTGGAAACCTTCGAAGAGCGCTTCTGGTCCGGCATCGACCTGTCCAAGCTGTATCGCCAGGCCGGCAGTAACCCGGACCCGGACTGCGGCGTGGAGCAGATCTTCCGCGCCGGCTTCAAGGAGTTCTCGCGCCTCCGCCAGCAGGCCGGCGTCGACCCGGATGCCGTGATGGAAGGCGTGGCCCGCGCCATGCGCGTCGCCATCTCCCGCGAGGAAGAGAAGCTCGAGCAAAGCCTGCCGTTCCTGGCCACCGTGGGCTCCACCAGCCCGTACATCGGTCTGTTCGGCACCGTGTGGGGCATCATGAACTCCTTCCGTGGCCTGGCCCAGGTGCAGCAGGCGACCCTGGCCACCGTGGCGCCCGGTATCGCTGAAGCCCTGATCGCCACTGCAATCGGCCTGTTCGCCGCGATTCCGGCGGTTATCGCCTACAACCGTTTCGCCGCTCGCGGTGAGACCCTGGTGGGCCGCTACTACACCTTCGCCGACGAGTTCCAGGCCATCCTGCACCGCAAGGTGCACACCAGCGACGAGTAATTCGCCGGGATCCCGAGAGGAAAGGTTTCAAGCCATGGCCAGAATCCGCCACAAACGCAAACCGGTCGCCGAGATGAACGTCGTGCCCTACATCGACGTCATGCTCGTGCTGCTGGTGATCTTCATGGTCACCGCGCCCATGCTCAACCAGGGTGTCAAGGTCGACCTGCCGAAGGTTTCCAGCGAGGCCCTGCCGCAGGACAACAACGCCCGCGTGCTGACCATCTCGATCAAGGCCGACAAGTCCTACTACTGGAACATGGGCGAAGAGGTCGACACCGACCAGGGCGAGAACAGCGAGACCTCGGTTTCCCTGGAAAGCCTGGTCCAGGCAGCCTCCGGCATCATGGCCGAGAACAGCCGCCAGGGTAAAACCGTGCAGGTCTTCGTCCGCGGTGACAAGGCGGTCGACTACGGCGCCGTGATGGCCGTGATGGGCGGCCTGCAGAAGGCCGGCGTGGCCAACGTCGGGCTGATTACCGAGGCGCCCTGATGCAGCAGCAGAGCGAACGCTCCTCCTCGGAAAGCTATTTTTGGCCGACCATCTGGGCTGTAACCCTGCACGCCCTGATGTTCGGCATGCTGTTCGTCAGCTTCGCCTTTACCCCGGAACTGCCGCCAGCCCGGCCCATCGTGCAGGCCACCCTGTATCAGCTCAAGTCCCAGAGCCAGGCCACGACCCAGACCAACCAGAAGATCGCAGGGGAGGCCAAGAAAACGACTGCCCCGCAGTTCGAGACCGAGCAACTGGAGCAGAAAAAGGCCGAGGAACAGAAGGCAGCGGCGGCCAAGGCGGCGGAACAAAAGAAAGCCGAAGAGGCTCGAAAGGCCGAAGCCGAGCAGAAGGCCGCGGAGGTCAAGAAAGCCGCCGAAGCCAAGAAAGCCGAGGAGGCGAAGAAGGCCGAAGAGAAGAAGCAGGCCGATATCGCCAAGAAGAAAGCCGAAGAGGAAGCCAAGAAAAAGGCTGCTGAAGCGGCGAAGAAGAAAGCGGCCGAGGACGCGAAGAAAAAGGCCGCGGCCGAAGCCGCCAAGAAGAAGGCTGCGGAGGACGCCAAGAAGAAAGCCGCCGCCGATGCTGCGAAGAAGAAGGCGGCCGAGGAAGCCAAGCGCAAGGCTGCCGAAGACAAGAAGGCCGCCGCACTGGCCGAACTGCTGTCCGAGGACGTGGGGCGTCAACAGGCGCTGGCCGACGAAGTGGGCGACCAGGTTGCCGGCAGCCTCGATGACTTGATCATCAAGCTGGTCAGCGAGCAGTGGCGTCGCCCGCCGTCGGCGCGTAACGGCATGAGCGTAGAGGTACTGATCGAGATGCTGCCGGACGGCACCATCACCAACGCCAGCGTCACCCGCTCCAGCGGCGATGCGCCCTTCGACAGCTCGGCCGTCAGCGCGGTCCGCAGCGTCGGGCGTATCCCTGAAATGCAACAACTGGATCGCGCTACCTTTGACCGGATGTACAGGCAGCGGCGCGTCATCTTCAAACCGGAGGATTTAGGTCTGTGAAAACCCTGATTCGTATCGTCCTGATCGGCGTGGCCATGCTGGTCGGCTCCGTCCAGGCCGCCGACCCGCTGGTGATTACCAGTGGTACCGACCGGGCGACCCCGATCGCCGTGGTGCCCTTCGGCTGGCAGGGCGGCACCGTGCTGCCCACCGACATGTCCGACGTCATTGGCAACGACCTGCGCAACTCCGGTTATTTCGAGCCGATCCCACGCCAGAACATGATCAGCCTGCCTACCCAGGCCAGCGAAGTGATCTACCGCGACTGGAAGGCACTGGGCGCCCAGTACGTGCTGGTCGGCAGCATCGTTCCGGCCGGTGGGCGCCTGCAGGTGCAGTTCGCCCTGTTCAACGTCACCACTGAACAGCAGGTCATGGCCGGCAACGTCAGTGGTTCCACCGATCAGCTGCGCGACATGGCGCACTACATCGCCGACCAGTCCTTCGAAAAGCTCACGGGTATCAAGGGTGCGTTCTCCACCCGCATGCTCTATGTGACCGCCGAACGCTTCTCGGTGAACAATACCCGCTACACCCTGCAGCGCTCCGACTATGACGGCCAGCGCGCGGTGACCCTGCTGCAGTCGCGCGAGCCGATCCTGTCGCCGCGCTACGCGCCGGACGGCCGCCGCATCGCCTATGTGTCCTTCGAGCAGAAGCGGCCGCGCATTTTCATCCAGCACATCGACACCGGCCGCCGTGAGCAAATCACCAACTTCGAAGGCCTGAACGGTGCTCCGGCCTGGTCGCCGGAGGGCAATCGCCTGGCGTTCGTGCTGTCCAAGGACGGCAACCCGGAGATCTACGTGATGGACCTGGGCAGTCGCCAACTGCGTCGTGTGACCAACAATATGTCGATCGACACGGAGCCCTTCTGGGGCGCGGATGGCCAGACTCTCTATTTCACCTCGGATCGCGCTGGAAAACCGCAAATCTACAAAGCCAGCATCAATGGCGGCGAACCGCAGCGCGTGACCTTCACCGGTAACTACAACGCCAACCCGAAGCTTTCGGCTGACGAGAAAATGCTGGTGATGATTCACCGCCAGGACGGCTTCACCAACTTCAAGGTGGCCGCCCAGGATCTGACCCGTACGGGCAGCGCTCCGCGCATCCTTTCCGGCACCACGCTGGACGATTCGCCCACTGTTGCGCCCAATGGCACCATGCTAATCTACGCAACTCGCCAGCAGGGGGGCGGCGTACTGATGCTCGTGTCTACAAACGGGCGCGTACGAGTCCCGATTCCCACAGTTCAGGGTGACATTCGCGAACCGTCCTGGTCGCCGTACCTGAACTGAAGCGGTCACTAAAAAATATCTTTGCTAAACACACCTGGGGTTCATTAGGAGTTACATGATGGAAATGCTGAAATTCGGCAAATTTGCTGCTCTTGCTCTGGCCATGGCCGTAGCTGTTGGTTGCTCGTCCAAAGGTGGCGAAGGCACTGGCGAAGGCGCTGTCGACCCGAACGCTGGCTACAACGCCGGTGGCAGTGGCGTAGACGGCAGCATGAGCGAAGAAGCCGCTCTGCGCGCTATCACCACCTTCTACTTCGAGTACGACAGCTCCGACCTGAAGCCGGAAGCCATGCGCGCTCTGGACGTACACGCCAAGGACCTGAAATCCAACGGCAACCGTGTTGTCCTGGAAGGCCACACCGACGAGCGCGGTACCCGCGAGTACAACATGGCTCTGGGCGAGCGTCGTTCCAAGGCCGTTCAGCGCTACCTGGTTCTGCAGGGCGTTTCCCCGGCCCAGCTGGAACTGGTTTCCTACGGCGAAGAGCGTCCGGTTGCCACTGGCAACGACGAGCAGTCCTGGGCGCAAAACCGCCGTGTAGAACTGCGCAAGTAATTTGCCATGCGCAAGTCCAGTCGTGTTCTGAGTTTCCTGGTCCTCTCCAGCCTGCCGTTCGCGGCGCTGGCCGAGGTTCCCGTAGTGGATAACAACGCCGGCTACGGCGGCAGTTATCCGCCTGCCGGTTTCGGCACGACTGGTGCTGCCTACGCAGGGACGGGGGCTCCCACAGCCTCCGTCTCCGCGCAGGGCGAGCTGTTCATGCAGCTCCAGCAGATGCAGGAAGAGATCGCCCGCCTGCGCGGCATGCTCGAGGAGCAGCAGTACGAAATCCAGCGCCTGAAGCAGGAAAGCCTGGAACGTTACCAGGACCTCGATCGCCGTCTTTCCGGTGGTGCCGCCGCTGGCGCACCCGCCACCCAGAATTCTCCCGCCGCGGGCACGCCTGCGGCCAGCGGTACCACGACCGCTCCTGCGCAGCAGCAACCCGCCGCCAGCAGCGAACCGGCCGACCCCGCGAAGGAAAAGCTCTACTACGATGCAGCCTTCGACCTGATCAAGGCGAAGGACTTCGACAAGGCCAGTCAGGCCTTCACTGCCTTCCTGCGCAAATACCCCAACAGTCAGTACGCCGGCAATGCCCAGTACTGGTTGGGTGAAGTGAACCTCGCCAAGGGTGACCTGCAAGGCGCCAGCCAGGCCTTCGCCCGCGTTGGCCAGGCCTATCCGCAGCACGCCAAGGTGCCGGACTCCCTGTACAAGCTCGCCGATGTCGAGCAGCGCCTGGGTAATACGGCCAAGGCGAAGACCATCCTCCAGCAGGTCATCACCCAGTATCCGGGCAGCTCGGCCGCCCAGTTGGCTCAGCGCGACCTGCAGCGCCTACCCTGATACCCGCTCTTCGGATTACGAAAACCCGCGCCAGTCGCGGGTTTTTTCGTTAGAATCGCCGGCCTCCAACCTTCATTCCCGCAACGGAGGCGGATGGCCTGTTTCGCCGTCACGCCCGTGGCTGATATGCATCAAACCCTGCGAATTACCGAGATTTTCTACTCGTTGCAGGGGGAAACACGTACCGCCGGCCTGCCGACGGTCTTCGTGCGCCTGACCGGCTGTCCCCTGCGCTGTCAGTACTGTGATACCGCCTATGCCTTCAGCGGTGGCGAGATCATGTCGCTCGACGCCATCCTCGAACGCGTCGCTGCCTACAAGCCGCGTTATGTCTGCGTCACCGGCGGTGAGCCACTGGCCCAGCCCAACTGCATCCCATTGCTCGAGCGGCTCTGCGATGCCGGCTATGAGGTGTCCATGGAAACCAGCGGCGCCCTCGATGTCGCCGCCGTGGACCCGAGGGTGAGCAAGGTGGTCGACCTCAAGACGCCGGGCTCCGCCGAAGTCAGTCGCAACCGCTATGAGAACATTGCCCACCTGACGGCGAACGATCAGGTGAAGTTCGTCATCTGTTCCCGCGAGGACTATGACTGGGCGGTGTCCAAGCTGATCGAGTACCGCCTGGAGCAACGCGCCGGTGAGGTGCTGTTCTCCCCCAGTCACAAGCAGGTGAGCGCCCGTGACCTGGCGGACTGGATAGTGGCCGACAACCTGCCCGTGCGCCTGCAGTTGCAACTGCACAAGATTCTCTGGAACGACGAGCCGGGCCACTGATCTGGCGCGTTTGCGCACACCGCCTGCCTCCGAGCGGAGGCGGGCCGATTTCGAGGGACATCCCATGAGCGAGAAGAAAGCGGTCATCCTGTTGTCCGGTGGCCTGGATTCGGCCACCGTAGTCGCCCTGGCGCGGGCCGAAGGCTACGCCTGCTACAGCATGAGCTTCGACTATGGCCAGCGGCACCGTGCCGAACTGAATGCGGCCGAACGTATCGCCCGGCAACTGGGCGTGGTGGAACACAAAGTGATCGGTCTCAACCTGAATGGTATCGGCGGTTCCGCCCTGACCGACAGCTCCATCGACGTACCGGAAAGTCCGACCGAAGGCATTCCGGTAACCTACGTGCCCGCGCGCAACACGGTCTTCCTGTCGTTGGCCCTGGGCTGGGCCGAAGTGCTTGGCGCGCGCGATATCTTCATCGGCGTCAACGCCGTGGATTATTCCGGCTATCCGGATTGTCGTCCTGAGTTCGTCGAGGCATTCGAGCGTATGGCCAACTTGGCCACCAAGGCCGGTGTCGAGGGGGAGGGCTTCCGCATTCAGGCGCCGTTGCAGAACCTGACCAAGGCCGAAATCGTCCAGGCAGGCATCCACCAAGGCGTGGATTACAGTCTCACGGTGTCTTGCTACCAGGCTGACGACGACGGTCGTGCCTGCGGCAAGTGCGACAGCTGCAGACTGCGCGCGGCCGGCTTCACTGCGGCGGGTGTGAAGGACCCGACACGCTATCAGTAAATTTTTTTCGAGGGGTGTTGAATTCCTGAATAAAATCAGTATCATGCGCCTCGCGTTGGGTCGTTAGCTCAGTCGGTAGAGCAGTTGGCTTTTAACCAATTGGTCGTAGGTTCGAATCCTACACGACCCACCATTTTCTAAGGGGCGCGTTGCGTAGGTCTAGGAAAGGGTGCACCTTTCTAGCCTTGCAGCAGTCCAGGCCGACAATTAGGCCGCATTGAAGTGATGTCAATATGGAAAAGCCCACCTATCTAGGTGGGCTTTTCTGTTTCTAAGCCCCTGAAATTGCCCTGCAGGCGTGCGAAGCGCTGGCGACGGTATGCACCAAGGCCTTGGTGTCGTTGATAGACAGGTGTCCGCTGGAAGCCATGCTGCGCATCCACCTGCTGCAAAACTGGTCCAAGGTCGAGCATCCATTCCGGGTGATCAAACGGCAGTTCGGCTACGCCAAAGTGCGCTTCCGGGGCCTAGCAAAGAACACCGCGCAACTGGTCACCTTGTTCGTGCTGTCGAACGTGTGGATGGCCCGCCGAGAGTTGCTGGCGAAGCGGGAGAGGTGCGCCGGTAAAACGCAAAAAACCGGTCAAAAGCCTAATGCTGTTCACTTAAGCGCGCGTGACTCGCTCCCCTCTCCCATTTATGGGAGAGGGCCTGGGGAGAGGGGCGAAATCCCTGCGAAACAGTCGTTTCCCCCTCTCCCTCTCCCTAACCCTCTCCCAAAGGAATGAGGGGACTGATCGAGTCCAGTTACTTCGTATGTGAACAGCATTAGGGTCAAAAGCCGGGTTTCTGGTGAAGTTTGTCGGCGAAGACCGGGCTAAAAAGCAATTCGGCCGCCAATCGGCTGCCCACCGCTGACGTGTTCGGAGTTTCCCTGGTCATGATGGGGCGAGGCTACTTGACTCTATGTTTATTGATAGTCAAGAAAAACTACCATGGCTGCTTGAACGGAGCCGGGCGTTACCTTTTCGCTCGTTTGTATATACGATGCGCTCATCGGGATCTTGTACGATCCGCCGGTGTTCTTGTTGTATTCGTTTACCGGCAGCGAAACTCCCGGATTTAGCGGTATGCCGGACGCATCGACGATACGGATCGCTAGACCTGTTGCGCTGGAGCCAGCTAATAGTGGGAGGGTCCCAGATCCTCCAACCATGATTCCACCCACTGGTTGGATCGAATATCCAATGCGGTTGAAGCCTTGTGGACAGTCATTTATGACAAGATTGAATGGAGTGGCGCCTGTGGTCATACCGACACCCGGCAATTGGGCAGACGTGGTAGGGGAGAGTTTTACAGTTTGATTCGAACTCCAGCATGTTCCGCTGACTGTGGTAACTTTTCCTGATAGGTCGACAAATGTGGCGTCACCAAAGGGTGGTGCAAGGTAAAAGTAACTATTGAATACTCCATCCGAAAAGCGACCCTCCGAGAGCGGTAAATTGTTTCGGAATACTTGAACTTCCGCGGTCTGTGAGAAGGTCCCTTTAAAGCTTGAGGTTAGCGCTACTCCATCGATCAGCATGCGTACTGACAGGCCGGGAACGGTAGTCTCCAGATCGGGACCGCTTACCGAACTCCAAATACTGCCCTTGTTACTCAACTTGACATGGTCAATCTTGCAGGTGGGCTTGTCGCACGCCTGCATTGGAGTGAAGTTGTAGCGCGCTACAATCGCTCCTGTCGGTAATGTCGACGGTACGACTATGTCACGACCGCCGAAGGCGGAAATGGATTTTGCCATGCTGGCGCTACAGGGAATGAAGAGAATCAGGACAAGGGCTAAGGTCTGGTAGAGTGTGTTCTTGATCTTCATGTAATGGCGACGAAGTGGATATGGAAAAGTGCCTGGGTAATATATGAGAACGCTGTTTTCGCTTGGCTGTCACCGCCCTTTCTGCTCTTCCTGCCTGTTGGGCTGGCTGAGTGCCTGAAGGGCGGTTCTAGTGACTAATTGATTTGAATGTTAATCAAGGGCATGCATTGATGTGTATAGGCCACGTCCTATATTTTTCCGGTTCCTTATATTCTTTTGTAGGAAAATTCCTAGCATTAGATTGGCTCCCTCGCCTACGCTGACAAATATCCAGATACATTCTTCGTCGGTTCTGGTTGGTTTGAGCTGGGTCACTCCTCTCGACGAGAAATAAAATACAGGCCACCCGTGGGTGGCCTGTACTTCATGCCATAACAAACTGTCGTACCAAAGCCGTCGCTCATCGAGTCCCCATCCTGGATTAACGAGTCGAGACCTGACTCAGGAACGTCTCCCGATGTGCTCTGAGCCGTGGCGCTCTTCTTGGCCATCAGCTGCAGGCAGGTGATCTGCGAGCTGCCGGCGTAGCTGAAGAACACCCCACGCACTGGGTGCTTCTGCCCGATTCGCCAGGCGCAGACGTTGCCGATCGCCCCGGGAAGGGCGGTCATCATCTGTGCTGGGTGAGTACCTCTATCGCCGGCTCGCGCCAGTGCTGCAGGAGGGCGAGCGGACAGGTCTTCTTCACCAGCGGCCAGAGCCGTTGGTGTGGATCCTTATCGGGCTGCAGGAGTGCGAAAGCGAAGTGATAGCCTCGGTCGGGCGCCGAGGCGCGTCAATCGAACAGCCAGAGGTTCAGCAGGCTGCCAAACAGCGTGCCGCGGAACTGCCGGGTGGTGTGTTTTTCCAGGAGATCCTGGTTGGGGAAGACAGGTGGGCGCCGGCCGTCCACGGTATCGCGGCCCCAGGCCGAGAGAAAGACCAAGTTGCACTGCTCGTCGTACATGCAGGCTTCGACGTAGAGGTCTGGGCTCTCTTCGATCTGGTAGAGCGGGGTGGGACTGGACATAGGTGTCCGAAACGGCAGGATCCTGAATGAGATGCCGCACCATTTCCGGTGCGGCAGCGGTCGGCGCGGGTTAAGCCTGGCCCACTGGCTCGCGGCTGCAGGTGCCGTCCACCAGGCGCTGGATGCCCAGTGGGTTGGCGTCCTGCAGCGCTTCGGGCAGGAGTTCGTCCGGGTAGTTCTGATAACAAACCGGGCGCAGGAAACGATCGATCGCCAGGCTGCCCACGGAGGTGCCTCGGGCATCGGACGTCGCCGGATAGGGCCCGCCGTGGACCATGGCGTCACAGACCTCCACGCCGGTGGGATAGCCGTTGAGCAGCACGCGCCCGGCCTTCTCCTCCAGCAGGCCGATCAACTCGCGGTAGGAGAGCAGGTCGTCGCGTTCGGCAATCAGGGTGGCGGTCAACTGGCCGTGCATAGTCCGTAGTGCACGCGTCAGTTCATCGCGGTCGGCGACCTCCACCACCAGGGTGGTCGGCCCGAATACTTCTTCCTGCAGCAGCGGGTCGCCTTGTAGCAGCATTTCGACATCGGCCTTGAACAGTTGTGGCACGCCCTGCAGGCCGCTTTGCTCGCCACCGGCCAGGTGGGTGACTCGGGGATGGGCGTGCAGCCGGCCTACACCCTCGGCGTAGCTGCGTAGCGTGCCAGCATTGAGCATGGTCTGGGGCGGCTGGGTGGCGATGCAGTCGCCCAGTTGGGCCACGAAATCACTGAACGCCGCTGAGCGGATGCCCAGCACCAGGCCGGGATTGGTGCAGAACTGACCGCAGCCGAGTACGACGGAGGCGGCCAGTTCCCTGGCCACGGTCGCGCCGCGCGCCTGCAGAGCCCCCGGCAGAATCACCACCGGATTGACGCTGGACATTTCGGCGAACACTGGAATCGGCTGGGCGCGCGCGGCCGCGAGGTCGCACAGCGCGCGGCCACCCTTGAGCGAGCCGGTGAAGCCAACGGCCTGGATGGCGGGGTGCCGGACCAGCGCCTCGCCCACGCCAGAGCCGAAAATCATGTTGAACACCCCCTTCGGCATACCGGTGTTCTCCGCCGCGCGGATGATTGCGTCGGCAACGCACTCGGCAGTTGCCATATGACCGCTGTGCGCTTTGAACACCACTGGGCAGCCTGCAGCCAGCGCTGAGGCGGTATCGCCCCCGGCAGTGGAGAAGGCCAGGGGAAAGTTGCTGGCACCGAACACCGCGACCGGGCCGACCCCGATTCGGTACTGGCGCAGGTCCGGGCGAGGCAGGGGTTGACGGTCGGGTAGGGCTCGGTCGATGCGCGCCCCGTAGAAGTCGCCGCGACGCAGTACCCGGGCGAACAGGCGCATCTGAGTGCTGGTGCGACTGCGTTCACCCTGGATTCGGGGCGTCGGCAGGGCGGTTTCGCGGCTCACCAGGGCGATGAAGTCGTCGCCCAGGGCGTCCAGTTCGTCGGCGATTGCTTCAAGAAACCCGGCGCGGCGAACGGCTGCCAGGGCACGAAAGGACGGATAGGCGGCCGCTGCCGCCGTGGCGGCGGCGTCGACTTCTTCCGGGGTGGCCTGGATGAAGGTGTAGGGCAGCGCCTGGCCGGTGCTCGCGTCAAGGCTTTGGAGTCGGGTATCGCCGGCGGCGCGTCGTTCTCCGCCGATATAGTTGTGGCCAATCAGGTTCAGCATGAGGTTCTCCTGTCTGGGGGCAAGTGGGGCGGTGGGGAGGCCCCGGCCTTGTGGGCCGGAGCCAGGCAGCCGGTGCGGGGCGGCCGGACGAGGGGGATTGGACGGTGCCCGACCCCTCGTGAGGGCGCGGGCATGGGGGCGGCGCAAGGCGGGAAGCCCCCCCGAGGACGGGAGCCTGGCCCTCCTCAGTGGGAGTGCCTTGGCTCTCCGTTACGGGCGATGACCTTCATGTACAGGGTCGCTGGCTCCAGGCAGCCACCGGTGGACAACTGGCCCACCATCTGTCGGTAGATCTCCTGCCAGGGTGTCTGGGAAGCAGGCATGCTGGGCTTGCAGGCTTGGCGCCGGCGCTCCAGTTCCGCTTCGTCGACCAACAGTTCGACCCGACGGCCATTGAGATCGATATGCAGCCGGTCATTGGTCTGCAGCAGGGCCAGACCGCCGCCCACCGCCGCTTCCGGCGACATGTTGAGAATCGAAGGACTGGCCGAGGTACCGCTCTGGCGGCCATCGCCCATGCAGGGCAGTGAGTCTACGCCGCGCTTGATCAGGCTCGCCGGCGGATCCATGTTGACCACCTCGGCGCTGCCCGGATAGCCCACGGTGCCGGCGCCACGGATCACCAAAATGCAGTGCTCGTCGATGTCCAGACTCGGATCGTCGATGCGTGCGTGGTAGTCCTCCGGTCCCTCGAAGACGATGGCGCGGGCTTCGAAACGGTTTTCTGCCCCCGGAGTGGACAGGTAGGTCTTGCGGAACGCCTCGCCCACCACCGACATCTTCATGATCGCGCTGTCGAAGAAGTTGCCGCCCAGTACGATGAAGCCTGCGCCATGCTTGAGGGGCGACTCGTAGGGCAGGATGACATCGCGGTTGCTGGTGGTCGCGTCTCGCACGATCTCGCCGATGTTCCTGCCGCTGACGGTGGCACAGCCCTCGTGCAGGCGGCCGGCCTTCTGCAGTTCGTGCATAACGGCCGGCACGCCGCCCGCGCGGTGGAAGCCTTCACCCAGGTACTTGCCCGCCGGCATGCAGTTGACCAGCAGCGGCACGTCGACGCCGATGCGTTGCCAGTCGTCGAGGGTCAGTTCGACGCCCATGTGCCGGGCGATGGCGATCAGGTGTGGGGGGCAGTTGCTCGAGGCACCAAGCGCCGAGGCCACGGCTATGGCGTTCTCGAACGCTTCACGGGTCATGATCTGCGACGGCCGCACGTCCTGGCGTACCAGTTCGCAGATGCGCTTGCCGGTGGCGTAGGCCATCTGCCCACGTTCGCGATAGGGCGCCGGGATGCTGGCGCAGCCGGGCAGGGACATACCCAGGGCCTCGGCCAGGGCGTTCATCGACAGGGCCGTTCCCATGGTGTTGCAGTGGCCCACCGAGGGTGAGGCCGCGGTGGTCATTTCCATGAAGCCTTCGTAGTCGATCTCGCCGGCCGCCAACAGCTTGCGGGCATGCCAGAGCACGGTGCCCGAGCCGATCAGTTCTCCCTTGTGGTGGCCGTCGAGCATGGGGCCGCCGGACAGCACGATGGCGGGCAGGTCGGTGGTGGCTGCGGCCATCAGGCACGCCGGGGTGGTCTTGTCGCAGCCGGTGGTCAGCACCACGCCATCCAGGGGGTAGCCGTGAAGGATTTCCACCAGTCCCAGGTAGGCCAGGTTACGGTCGAGGGCCGCAGTGGGCCGGCGGCTCTGCTCGGCGATGGGGTGCACCGGGAATTCCATGGGAATACCGCCGGCGTCACGGATGCCGGCCTTGACGCGTTGGGCCAGCTCCAAGTGGTGGCGATTGCAAGGTGCCAGGTCGCTGCCCGTCTGGGCGATTCCGATGATCGGGCGGCCGGACTGCAGTTCGTCACGGGTCAGTCCGTAGTTCATGTAGCGCTCCACGTAGAGCGCGGTCATGTCGGCGTGGGCCGGGTCGTCGAACCATTGCTGGCTGCGCAGGCGGCGTTGTGGGGTAGATGTCATGGGCGTCGATCTCTTGTTCTGGTGGGCGACCGGCACGGCATTGGGTCAGCGGGGCAGCAGGCCACGCGCGGTCAGGTTGCGCAGCAGGGCGCCGAGGCCGAAGGTCCAGGGGCGCGCGGCGTCGCTGTAGGTCACTTCGTTGTGCAGTCCTCCCAATAACGGGCTGCTGATGCTGACTCGGTCGCCAGGCTTATGGGTGAATCCGGCGCCGGGATGATCGCGATCCTCAGTGGGGGCGAACAGCGTACCGAGGAACAGCACGAAGCCGTCAGGATACTGGTGATTGGGGTTCAGGGCCTGTGTCACCAATTCCAGAGGATCTCGGCTGATCTGCTCCATCGAACTGGAACCTTGCAGCCGGTAGCCGTCGGTGCCCAGCACTTCCAGATCAACCACGCAGCGACGCACCGCGTCCAGGTCGAAACTCTCGTCGAACAGGCGGATGAATGGGCCGATGGCGCAGGAGGCGTTGTTGTCCTTGGCCTTGCTCAGAAGCAGCGCGCTGCGGCCCTCGAAGTCGCGCAGATTGACGTCGTTGCCCAGGGTAGCGCCCTGGACTCGGCCGCGGCTGTTGACCGCGAGAACCACCTCGGGTTCCGGGTTGTTCCATTGCGAGCGTGGATGGATACCGATCTGGCTGGCGCTGCCCACGGCGGAGAGAACGGGGGCCTTGGTGAAGATTTCTGCGTCCGGGCCTATGCCCACTTCGAGGTATTGCGACCACATGCCGCGCTCGATGAGCAGCGCCTTGAGCCGTTGCGCCTGTTCCGAGCCCGGTCGGACGGCGCGCAGGTTGTCGCCTATCACCTCCCGCACCTGGGATCGTATGCCTTCGGCCCGGGCTGCATCACCGGCGGCCTTCTCCTCGATAACCCGTTCCAGCATGCTGGCCGCGAAGGTCACGCCGGCGGCCTTGATCACCTGCAGGTCCAGCGGTGCGAGCAGGCTCGGTTTTTCCGGGGAGGCATCGGGACCGCTGTTGGCCAGCAGCTCCTCCACGCTGGTCAGGAAGACGCCGGGCGTCTCGCGCAGGGCCTGCAGCGGCGAGTCCAGCTCCAGCAGTTCGCTGAGGGTGGCGAAGCGCGCGGACAGGTCGAAGACTCCGTCGCTGCGCAGGACGATGGGCGAGGGACCCGGCACCGGGCCGGGAACCCAGGCGCGACCGATCAGGGTGGCGGAGAGGCCATCGGCGGGGAGGGTGTTTTCGGGGGTGAGGTGAATCGACATGGATGCAGACTTCCTGATGCGCGAGACCTGCACGCTAGGGCCGGCACCGGATAAACTCCAATGGAATATTCTCAATATTCGATAACCAGGGGTTATCGGATTCCCGCTGGAGAGCACAGATGTCGGACCTTTCCTTCACTACCTTCTGCAGTTGGCTCAGGTTCAGGCATCTGCTGCTCATCGATACCCTGGGCCGCACTCGCAACATGCATCTGGCTGCTCAGCAGATGAATCTCAGCCAGCCGGCCCTGAGCAAGATGCTCAAGGAAATCGAGAGCCTGTTGGGCTTCGCAGTCTTCGAGCGGCAACCGCGCAGCATGCAGCCCACGGCGCTGGGCGAGCAGGTGTTGCGCTACGCCCAACTGGTGCTGAACGGCGCCCGCGGTTTCGTCGAGCAGATCAACAACCTCAGCGCCGGTGGCCATGGTCACCTCAAGGTCGGGGCGATCTTCGCCGCCACCGCGGTGGTGCTGCCCCGGGCCATCGTGCAGATCAAGCAGCGCTGGCCGCTGTTGGCGATCGAGGTGGTGGAACAGACCAGCGACCATCTCATGGCGATGCTTGAGGAGCACACCCTGGACCTGGCCATCGGGCGCCTCACCGAACAGGGGCAGGCGCAACGCTACGACTTCCAGCCCCTGGCGCCGGAACCCTTCTCCATTGTGGTCAACAGCCAGCATCCGCTGTGCAAGGCGGGGAGCATGCCCCTGCAGGAACTGGTGGATTGGCCCTGGATTATCTATCCCAAGGGCACGCCGATCCGCAGACGCATGGAGGACGCGTTTGCCAAGGCACGGGTGGCTGAACCGCGAAACACCATTGAGACCATCTCCATGCAGACCTTCATCCAGGTCCTGCAGAGCGGCCCGATGATCGGCATGTTGCCCAGCGTGATGGTCGAGCCGCACCTTAAAAGTGGCGCGTTGAAAACCCTGGACACACCGCTGCACCTCGCACCGCAGGACTACGGCATCCTGACCCGCAAGGGCGAAGCCTTGGTGGGATCGGCGCAGGAGTTCGCCGAGATTCTGCTGGCCAATGCCCAGGAAGTGAAAGGTGTAAGCGAGGTTTTCCAATAACCCCACGTTATCGATTAATCCAAAAAAGCCATTGGGATTGAATCGATAGCTCCCCTAGATTAGCCGCCATCGCCTTCGACCGGCTTGCCCGGCCGAGCGGGCCCACTGCCGGGCCGGCGCCATTGGCGACCCTGTAAATAACAACAATCAGGCATGTCACATGCCTAGGGGTTAGCACCATGCAACGAGTTCCAGAACAGACGCAGACCCAAGACCTCGCCAGCGAGGACCGGCTCTATCGCAAGGTCGTGCTGCGTACCCTGCCTATTCTGCTGCTTTGCTACATCGCGGCCTATCTGGACCGAGTCAACATCGGCTTCGCCAAGCTCGACATGCTTGGCGATTTGCAGTTCAGCAATACCGTCTATGCCCTGGGCGCCAGCGTATTCTTCTGGGGGTACTTCATCTTCGAAGTCCCCAGCAACCTTCTGCTGCACCGCTATGGCGCGCGTTTCTGGATCACCCGAATCATGATCACCTGGGCGATGGTGTCCATGGCGGTGGCTTTCACGGCGCCTCTGGCCCAGTTCTTCCAAGTCGAGGCCAGTACCATGTTCTACGTGCTGCGCTTCCTGCTGGGCGTCTGCGAGGCTGGCTTCTTCCCCGGCGTCATCCTCTACCTCAACTACTGGTTCCCGACTTACCGGCAAAGCCGGGTGATGTCCGGTTTCCTGGTCGCCCTGCCCATCAGCCTGACCTTGGGTGGCCTGCTCTCCGGGTGGCTGATGACCGCCATGCATGGCGTGCATGGCCTGTCCGGCTGGCAATGGATGCTGCTGATCGAAGGTCTGCCATCCATTGTCATGGCCGTAGTGGTGTTCACCTGCCTGTGCGATGGCATCGATTCGGCCAAGTGGCTGTCCCCCGAAGAGAAGGCCGTGCTCAAGGCCAACCTGCGGCACGACGGTGAGGGCAAGGCGTCGCGATTGGGCGAAGTGTTTTTCAACCCGAGAGTCTGGTTGCTGGTGCTGATCCTGCTGACCTTCAACACCGGCTTCTACGGCCTGGCGTTCTGGATGCCATCGATCATCAAGAGCGCCGGCATCATCAGCCCCTTGCATATCGGTCTGCTGACGGCCATCCCCTATGGCACGGCGCTGGTGGCGATGCTGCTCAATGCGCGGCATTCGAACCGAACCGGCGAACGACGGCTGCACGCGGCGATCCCTGCCTTCGTTGGCGGTATCGGGCTGATCCTCAGTGCCATGTTCGCCCACAGTCCGGTGTTGTCGGTACTGTTCCTGACCCTGGCCGCCTCCGGTGTGCTCAGCCTGATGCCGATCTACTGGACCCTGCCCGGCAGCGTGCTCTCGGGCGTTGCGGCGGCAGCCGGCATCGGCATGATCAACGCCTTCGGCAACCTTTCCGGTTTCACCGGCTCGATGATCACCGCCATGGCCGAGACGCTCACCGGCGACATCAACAACGGCACCTATGTCCTCGCCTTGTGCCTGTTCATCAGCGGCGGCCTGATCCTGGCGATCCCCGCTGCCATGCTCGGCCGGCCGGCGAGTTCCAGGTCCGCCTCCGATGCACAGTCGGAGCTGGCGATAAGCTGAGTCTGAGCTTTCCACCCGGTGTCCAACCGAGGAGTCCGCCTGATGAGGGCGGACTTCGCTTTTGAGGGGGTTCCCCAGGCGCGGACGGACGGCGGTCGCGGGGGCAGTCCCTGGCCCGGCAAATCTGCGTTATTATCCGCCGCCCCCCTTGGCGCGTTGGCTCCGGGGGCGGGTGTATAATCGATTCCGCGCCATCGCGCTCGCAGGTTCAGCTCTCATGACACAGCTATCCGAACGCTTTCTGGTCCAGGCCCATCTTGCCGCCAAGCAGCCCAAGCCGCTGACGGCCGAGGAGGAGGCGCACTACCGTGCCGCCATCGCCGCCGAACTGAAGGCCCGCGATGCCGTACTGGTCGCCCACTACTATTGCGACCCGGTGATCCAGGCCCTGGCCGAGGAAACCGGCGGCTGCGTTTCCGACTCCCTGGAAATGGCCCGTTTCGGCAACCAGCACCCGGCCAAGACCGTCGTCGTTGCCGGCGTGCGCTTCATGGGTGAGACCGCGAAGATCCTCAACCCGGAAAAGCGCGTGCTGATGCCCACCCTCGAAGCCACCTGCTCCCTGGACCTGGGCTGCCCGGTGGACGAGTTCTCCGCCTTCTGCGACCAACACCCCGAGCGCACTGTCGTCGTCTACGCCAATACTTCCGCTGCGGTGAAAGCCCGTGCCGACTGGGTGGTCACCTCCAGTTGCGCCCTGGAAATCGTCGAGAGCCTGATGGACAACGGCGAGACGATCATCTGGGCGCCGGACCAGCACCTGGGCCGCTACATCCAGCGCGAAACCGGTGCCGACATGCTGCTTTGGGACGGTGCCTGCATCGTCCATGAGGAGTTCAAGGCCAAGCAGCTCCAGGACATGAAGGCCCTGTACCCTGAGGCCGCTGTGCTGGTCCATCCGGAGTCCCCCGAGGCCGTGATCGAGCTGGCCGATGCCGTCGGCTCAACCAGCCAACTGATCAAGGCCGCGCAGACGTTGCCGAACAAGACCTTCATCGTTGCCACCGACCGGGGCATCTTCTACAAGATGCAGCAGCTGTGCCCGGACAAGCAGTTCATCGAGGCGCCCACCGCCGGTAACGGCGCGGCTTGCCGCAGCTGCGCCCACTGCCCGTGGATGGCCATGAACACGCTGGAGCGCACACTGCAGTGCCTGCGTGAGGGGACCAACGAGATATTCGTAGACCCTGCGCTGATTCCGAAGGCCATCAAGCCGCTCAAGCGCATGTTGGACTTCACCCAGGCCGCGCGCTTGAAACAGGCCGGCAACGCCTGATCGGGCCATGAAAAGCCCGGACAGGTCCGGGCTTTCGCGGGGCTGCCTGGCGAATGAATTCGCCCCGGCAGGTCAAGGCGTGCTTCCGTAGCCTCAGCGCATCATCTGCTTGACCATCTGCTGCTGCTGGATCAGCTCCTGCTGGCGTGCGTCGATGCGCGCGGCCAGTGGGAAGTTGCTGCTGGCGCGGCGCTTGGCGAAATCCAGTTGCTCGATGGCCTGGTCGAAATCGCCGACCAGGGCGAAGAACTCGGCACGGGCCTGGTGCAGACCGATGGTGTTGCCGGCCAGGCCGCGTACTTCGGCCACCTGGTACCAGACGTCCGGGTCATTGGGGCGACTCTTGAGCAACTGATCGAGCACCTTCTCCGCTTCTTTGGGCTTGTTCTGCTTGAGCAGCAGGTCGCTTCGCATCTGCTTCAGTGGATAGCTGTTGGGGTATTGGCCGAGCAGGCGGTCGACGCGTTGCTGGGCATCGGCCAGGCGATTGGCGGTGATATCCAGGTCCACTTGGGCGAGGTTGTAGGTCATGTCGTTGGGGGCCTTGGCCAGCAGGGGGGCCAGGTTCTCCCGTGCCTGGTTCAACTGGCCGCCTTTGATCATGGCGATGGCCAGCCCGTAACGGGCGGCATCCAGCTTCGGGTCTTCGTCGAGCATGGCGCGGAAACGCTTGGTGGCAACGCCCGGGGTGTCCTCGAACATCAGTTGCACGCGGGCGCGCATCAGTTGGTAGCGCAGGCTGTTTTCGATGCCGCCGGGAGGCAACTGCTCGGCGCGGTTGCGGGTGTCGGCGATGCGGTTTTCGGTCACCGGGTGGGTGAGGAGGAATTCCGGCGGTTTGGCGTCAAAGCGGTACTGACGCATCAGGCGCTCGAACATGCGTGGCATGGCGCGCGGATCGTAGCCGGCTTTCTCCAGGTTCTGCAGGCCGATACGGTCGGCTTCCTGTTCGTTCTGCCGGGAAAAGCGGCGCTGTTCCTGGATGGCTGCGGCCTGGGAGCCCATGATCGCGGCCATCCCGGCGTCACCGGCACCCGCGGCGGCGGCCACGATGCCCGCCAGCATCGCCGCCATCACCGGGATCTGCATGCGCTGCTGAGCCTCGACGCCACGGGCGAAGTGGCGCTGCGACAAGTGCGCCAGTTCGTGGGCCAGCACCGAAGCGTATTCAGCCTCGGTGGGGGCATAGAGGAACAGGCCGCCGTTGACACCGATGATTCCGCCGGGCGCCGCGAAGGCGTTCAGCTGTGGACTGTTGAGCAGCACGAACTCGAGGCGGCGGTCCTGCAACTGGCTGGTTTCGGCCAGGCGATAGACGCTGGTTTCCACATAGTCCTTGAGCTGCGGGTCATTGAGTTGCCGCACCTGGCCGCGCAGCAGGCTCAGCCAGGCACGGCCGAGCTGGTGTTCCTGTTCCGGGGAGATGATGGACGAACTGGAGTCCCCCAGCGACGGCAGGTCGTTGGCGATGACGGGCGAAGCGAGAAAGCAGGCAAGCGTCAGCAGAGTGGGGCGCAGAAGATTCATGCACTGGGCTCGTTGGCGGCAAAGGCCTAACTGTAGCCTTCTGCGCCGCCGGCTGGCCAGCAGCGCTCTGCCTTGGGTATCCTAACCGCCCGCTCAAGTATTTCCGCCCGCGACCTTCCGGGCGATCCGCCAGGCGCCTTCCCCGGAGATTCACCATGACTGACACCGCCAGTCGAACCCATGCTTTCGACGCCGAGCTGGATGCCAGTGGGCTGAACTGCCCTTTGCCGCTGCTCAAGGCCAAGCTCGAACTCAATCGCCTGCCCAGTGGCGCGGTGCTCAAGGTGATCGCCACCGATGCCGGCTCCCAACGGGATTTCCGCGCCTTCGCGCAGTTGGCCGGGCACCAGTTGCTGCACGAAGAAGTCGAAGACGGCGTATTCCGCTACTGGCTGCGCAAGGCCTGACCCGCGCCCGCAGGGCGAGCCATCCAAGGATTTCCGATGTTCAAGGTGCTTCGCGATTGGGTCCAGCGCTACTTCTCCGACGAGGAGGCCGTGGTACTGGCAGTGGTCCTGATTCTCGGCTTCGCCGCCGTCCTCACCCTCGGCAACATGCTCGCGCCCGTGCTCGCCGGGATGGTGCTGGCGTTTCTCATGCAGGGGCTGGTCAATCTGCTGGAGCGCCTGCGCTTACCGAAATCCCTGGCGGTCTGGATTGTCTTTACCCTGTTTATCGGTGCCTTGGCGCTGATCCTGGGTGTGTTGATGCCGCTGTTCTGGCAGCAGCTCAGCACCCTGTTCCAGGAGCTGCCGGGCATGCTCGGCGAGTGGCAATCGCTGCTGTTGCTGCTCCCTGAGCGCTATCCACACCTGGTGACCGACGAACAGGTGCTCAAGGCCATCGATGTGACGCGCAGCGAAGTCGCCAAGTTCGGCCAGTGGGCGCTGACCTTCTCCCTCTCCAGCCTGCCGCTGCTGGTCAACATCCTGATCTACCTGGTTCTGGTGCCCATCCTGGTGTTCTTCTTCCTCAAGGACCGGGAACTGATCGGGCGCTGGTTCAGCGGCTACCTGCCCAGCGAACGAGGGCTGATGACCCAGGTCTGGGTCGAGGTGAACGCACAGATCGCCAACTACATCCGCGGCAAAGTGATCGAAATCCTCATCTGTGGCGCGGTGACCTACGTGGCCTTCGTCTGGTTGGGGCTCAACTACGCGGCGCTGCTGGCATTGCTGGTGGGGCTTTCGGTGGTGGTGCCCTATATAGGCGCGGTGGTGGTGACGGTGCCGGTGACGCTGATCGCGCTGTTCCAGTGGGGTTGGAGCGACCAGTTCATCTACCTGATGGTGGTCTACACCGTGATCCAGACCCTGGACGGCAACGTGCTGGTGCCGCTGCTGTTTTCCGAAGCGGTGAACCTGCACCCCGTGGCGATCATCTGTGCCGTGCTGCTGTTCGGCGGGTTGTGGGGATTCTGGGGTGTATTCTTCGCGATCCCCCTGGCGACCCTGTTCAAGGCCGTGCTGGACGCCTGGCCGCGCGCCGGCCCGGTTCCGCGGAACATCTAGGCGTTCGCGTCGGTGGATGACATGAAAAAGCCCGGACATTTCCGTAATGCTGTTCACATAAGCATTTGAGCTGCAGCCGAAGCTCCCCGAGAATCCGATGCCAGACCTCTGGCATCGGATTTTTTATGTCCTTTCAACAGCAGTTGCTCGACCTGGGCGAGTTGTTCAACTTCTCCGACTTGAGCACCTTCACCCAAAACATCCCGATCGAGTGGGTGGCGTCGGCGCTGGACCTTTCTGCCCAAGCCACCATCCGCCGCCGGCGCCTGCCCAGTGATCAGGTGCTCTGGCTGGTGCTCGGCATGGCCTTGTTCCGCGACGAGCCGGTCCATGAGGTGGCGCGGCGCCTGAACATCTGCGCCCAGGGTCTGGCCTCCGACCACCTGCTGGCCAGAAGTGGGGTCACCGAGGCACGCAAACGGCTGGGGGCCGATCCGGTTGAATGGCTGTTTCGCCAGACGGGTCAGCAATGGGGGTGTGAGCGCTATGACGGCGATAGCTGGCAGGGCCTGCAGGTGTTGGCGGTGGATGGTGCACTGCTGCGCACCCCGGATACACCCGAACTGCGGGAGCATTTCGGCTCTGGCAATACCGCTACCGACCGTCAGACGCCGTTCCCCATGCTGCGGCTCGTGGCCCTGATGAATGTGCGCTCGCACTTGATTCTGGATGCCCAGCTGAGCCCATACAGGCGCAGTGAAATGCGCTTGGCCGATGCCTTTGTGCAGCAGATTCCCGACCATTCGGTGACCTTGTTCGACAAGGGGTTCTGGAGCGCCGACTTGCTGTTGGGGTTGAACAAGGGCGGTGACCACCGACATTGGTTGATCCCGGCCCGCCAGGGTCTAGTCAGCGAGGAAGTGACGCGTTATGGCAAAGGGGATCGCCTGTTGCGCATGAAGGTGTCGCCCCAGGCGCGAAACCGTAACCCGAACCTACCCACGCACTGGGAGGTGCGCGAGGTCAGCTACGAAGTCCAGGGCAAGGTAAAAACCGTTCTGACCTCGCTGCCGGCCGAGCGCTACAGCGCCAAGGCGGTCGCCACACTGTACCGGGAGCGCTGGGAGATCGAACTGGGTTTCCGGAACATCAAGAGTTCCCTGCAGCAGAATGCGGTGACCCTGCGCAGCAAGGTCAAGGCGTTGGTCTACCAGGAGGTCTGGGGATTGTTGCTGGCCTACAACATCATCCGCCGTGAGGCCGGTCAGGCGGCAGTCGCCTTCGGCCGCTCACCCGCCGACATCCGCTTCAAGCCGGTGGCTCACTATATCGCCGTGCAATTGATCGTGATGGCGGCGGCCAACCCGATTTCGGCCACGGGCCGTCGCCTGTCGGAGTTGCGAGCCGGTATTGGCGGGCTGTTTCTGGATCACCGCCCCAAGCCATCAAGACCCAGGACGGTGAAGATTTCCAAGACCCGCTACCCGGTGGACCGCAAGGCTGCTCCGCTTAAGTGAACAGCATTACGGACATTTCCGGGCTTTTTCACTGCACTGGGGCCTCAGCCCGCGTTCAGCGTCTGTGCGGCGGCGAGCACCGCGTCCACGTGGCCCGGCACCTTGACGCCGCGCCATTCCTGGCGCAGTACGCCGTCCTTGTCGATCAGGAAGGTGCTGCGGTCGACACCCAGGTATTCCTTGCCGTAGAGCTTCTTCAGCTTGATCACGTCGAACAGCTGGCAGAGGGATTCGTCCTTGTCGGAGATCAGCTCGAAGGGGAATTCCTGCTTGCACTTGAAGTTCTCGTGGGACTTCAGGCCATCGCGGGAAACCCCGAAGATCAGGGTATTGGCCGCCAGGAAGGCCGCGTGCTGGTCACGAAAGCCCTGGCCTTCGGTGGTGCAGCCGGGGGTGCTGTCCTTCGGATAGAAATAGAGCACGACCTGCTTGCCCTTGAGGGCCGACAGACTGACCTCCAGACCGCTGGTGGCCTGGGCGGTGAAATCGGCGACGGGCTGGTTCAGGGAAACGACCATGTTTCTCGACTCCTCAAGGATGTTGCGGGCGCCAGGGCTCGATCAGGGCGTCCAGGTTCAAGGCATCGGCGAAATCCAGGAACTGATCGCGCAGCCAACTGATCTGGGTGCCGGCCGGCAGCGTCACGGTGATGGTGGCATTGAGCATGGTGCCGCCGGTCTGCGGAGCCTGGTAGGTGTCACAGGTGAGGCTCTCCAGTTCGACGCGGTGGTCGAGGAAGAACTGGCACAGCTCGTTGAGGATGTCCGGACGGTAGGCCGCGCTGACGTAGGCGACGTAGGGCAGGGCCTGGGGACGGACCTCCAGAGCGCTGCTGCGGGTCACGTTTGCGGTAAAGCCATGACGCTTTGAAAGCGCCGACAGGCCCGACTCCAGGCGCGCCAGGCCGTCCCAGCTACCGGAGATCTGCAGCACCAGGGCGCAGAACTCGCCGTGGCGGGTCAGCCGGCTGCTGACCACGGCGCAGCGGTTTTCCTGGCTGGCGCGGCACAGCACATTGGTCAGCTCCATCGGGTTGCGGCCCAGGGCACTGATCAGGAGGAATTGTTCGCGGGGCGGGGTGGTGGACATGCAGCATTCCTAAAGCGTGGGGAGGCGGCCGGGACCGCGCTGTTCAAACGGGGAAGGTTAGCGAAAAGCGGCGCCGAGGGAAATGCCGTAACCGCCTGACGGCGCTTGCGTTCACCTTGTGCAAGGCCAGAGCCGACAGTACCATTACGGCTCACTTTTTCCGGCAGGAGCGGTTGCATGATTGCGGGCAGTATGGTGGCACTGGTTACGCCCATGGATGCGCAGGGACAATTGGATTGGGACTGCCTTTCCAAGCTCGTTGACTTCCATCTTCAAGAGGGCACCAACGCCATAGTCGCCGTCGGCACCACGGGCGAATCCGCCACGCTTGACGTCACCGAACACGTCGAAGTGATCCGCCGCGTCGTCGACCAGGTCAAGGGTCGCATTCCGGTCATCGCCGGCACTGGCGGCAATTCCACTCGTGAATCGGTCGAACTCACCGCCGCCGCCAAGCAGGTTGGCGCGGACGCCTGCCTGCTGGTGACCCCCTACTACAACAAACCGACCCAGGAAGGCCTGTACCAGCACTTCCGCCATATCGCCGAAGCCGTGGCCATCCCGCAGATCCTCTACAACGTACCGGGCCGCACCGTCTGCGACATGCTCCCGGAAACCGTCGAGCGGCTGTCCAAGATCAGCAACATCATCGGCATCAAGGAAGCCACCGGCGACCTGCAGCGCGGCCAGGAAGTGCTGGACCGCGTGAGCAAGGATTTCCTCGTCTACTCCGGTGACGACGCCACCGCCGTCGAGCTCATGCTGATGGGCGGCAAGGGCAACATCTCCGTTACCGCCAACGTCGCCCCGCGCGCCATGGCCGACCTCTGCGCTGCCGCCATGGCAGGCGAGGCCGACGCCGCCCGTGCGATCAACGACAAACTGATGCCGCTGCACAAGGCGCTGTTCATCGAATCCAATCCGATTCCGGTGAAGTTCGCCCTGCACGAAATGGGTCTGATCCCTGACGGTATCCGCCTGCCGCTGACCTGGCTCAGCCCGCGTTGCCACGAGCCTCTGCGCCAAGCCATGCGCCAGACCGGCGTACTGGCCTAATCCAAGGAAACATTCCGCATGAAGCGACTGGCCGGACTCTCCGCACTCGCCCTGATCATTTCCAGCACCAGCGGTTGCGGCTGGCTCTGGGGCCAAGATGGCTACTTCCGCGACCGTGGCAGCGACTACCTGGAGGCGCGCCAGGCCGCGCCCATGCAGCTCCCGCCGGATGCCGACGCCAAGCGCCTCGACCCGCTGCTGCCGGTTCCGATGAACGTGGCCGACAGCCGTGCCGAAGGTGAATTCGAAGTACCCCGCCCGCTGGCCATCCAGGCCAAGGGCGAAGTCAGCGACTACAGCCTGCAGAAGAGCGGCGACTCCCGTTGGGTGGTTGCCCAGCGCGTACCGGCGGAAGTCTGGCCGGTGGCTCGCCAGTTCTTCGAGGATGGCGGTTTCCGCATCGCCGACGAACGGCCGCAGACCGGTGAATTCAGCACCGGCTGGCAGCGCCTCGACCAGCTCTCCGGCCCCCTGGCCCGGCGTCTCGGCAGCCGCGTCAGCGGTGTCGAACCGGACAGCGAAATCCGCGCCCGTGTGCGCATCGAGCCGGGCGTGCAGCGCAACACCAGCGAAGTCTTCGTCACCACCGTCCACCGTCCGGCCGGCAGCACCGCCGATACCGGCTGGCCGAGCCGCTCCGACAGCCCGAGCCTGGAAGCCGCCCTGCTGGATGAAATGCTTGCCAGCATGGTCCGCAGCAACGAGCAAGGCGGTTCCGTGTCCCTGCTCGCCGCCCGCGACTTCGACGCACCGAGCCGCGTGACCCTCTCCGAAGACGGCAACGGCAACCCCATGCTCAGCCTCGGCGCCGACTTCGACCGCTCCTGGTCCAGCGTCGGCCGCGCCCTGGAAACCGGCGACGTCCGCGTCGACGACCTCAACCGCAGCCTGGGCGTCTACTACATCAACCTGGCCGAAGGCGCCCAGAAGAAGGACGAGAAACCCGGCTTCTTCAGCCGCCTGTGGGGCAGCGACCCCAGCGAGGAAGAAATCGAAGCCCGCGCCGAGCGCTACCAGGTGCGCCTGACCCGCGTCGGCGACACCGTGCAGGTGACCGTCGAGAAGGACATCAACACCGTGGCGCCCGCCGACGTGGCGCGCCGCGTGCTGACCCTGATCCAGGAAAACCTCGGCTAAGGTACGCCGCACCGCGGCGAATCGTGGAAACAACAAGGCGAAACCCTCGGGTTTCGCCTGTTTCGTTTGATAAAGGCGGAAAACGACATGAGCACACCCACCACCCTCAGCTTGAAGAAGATCTACTCGGGCAAGGTCCGCGACCTGTACGAGATCGACGACAAGCGCATGCTGATGGTCGCCACCGACCGCCTTTCCGCGTTCGACGTGATCCTCGACCAGCCGATCCCGGACAAGGGCAAGATCCTCACCGCCATTTCCAACTTCTGGTTCGACAAGCTCAAGGACGTCGTGCCCAACCACTTCACCGGTGATCAAGTGCAAGACGTGGTGCCCGCCGCCGAACTGCCCCTGGTGGAAGGCCGCGCCGTGGTCGCCAAGCGCCTGAAGCCCGTCGCCGTCGAAGCCATCGTGCGTGGCTACATCGTCGGCTCCGGCTGGAAGGAATACCAGAAGACCGGCACCGTCTGCGGCATCCAGCTGCCGGCGGGCCTGAAGGAAGCCTCCAAGCTCCCGCAGCCCATCTTCACCCCCTCGACCAAGGCCGCCGTCGGCGACCATGACGAGAACATCTCCTTCGAACAGTGCGAAGCCATCATCGGCAAGGAACTGGCCGCCAAGGTCCGCGACACCGCCATCGCCCTGTACAGCACCGCCGTTGAATACGCCGCCACCCGCGGCATCATCATCGCCGACACCAAATTCGAATTCGGCCTCGACGAAGACGGCACCCTGACCCTGATGGACGAAGTCCTGACCCCCGACTCCAGCCGCTTCTGGCCGGTGGAAAGCTACGTCGAAGGCAAGAACCCGCCGAGCTTCGACAAGCAGTTCGTTCGCGACTGGCTGGAATCCACCGGCTGGAACAAGGAGCCGCCGGCTCCCGCCGTCCCCGCCGACGTCGCCCGGAAGACCGCTGACAAGTACCGCGAAGCGCTGACCAAGCTGACTTCCTGAGCTGCGTCTATCTCCCCTCTCCCCCTGGGAGAGGGGCGGGGGGGCTTGCTGGGCCTGTCCACAATCGCAACCATCTGAAACCACGCGAAAAAATCGCGCCACAGGCTTCGCCAACGGCCGCTGAGCTGGTATCATGCGCGCCGTTCGGGAAGATGCCGGAGTGGCCGAACGGGACGGATTCGAAATCCGTTGTGTCAGCAATGGCACCTAGGGTTCAAATCCCTATCTTCCCGCCATACATAGCAAAGCCCCTGACTCCCCGGAGTCAGGGGCTTTGTGCTTTCAGGGTGCTCAAGCCTGACAAAGACGCACCCGGCCAGCGGGTAAGTCCTAATCCTTCAGCCTGCGCCGTTCCAACGTCTTCATGCTGTGGATATCCGACCAGAACAGCTCGTCCAGAAAGCACTCCTCTTCCAGTGCGTTCATCACCAGGAAGTAACCGGCCTCGTAGATACCTTCCACCGGCAACACCACGCCTACGATGTGGTAGCAGTTCCACAGCGACCGTGGCTCGTCGTCCCAGGCCAGTTCCGCAAGCACCGTATGGCCCAGAAAGGACAGGGCCCGGCTGGTGTTCAGCTCAACGCGTTCCTGCGTACGTTCCTTCATGCGCTTCGCTCCAGTTCAGGCAGCCAACGGCGTGGCAGGGCGCAATTGATCATGCGCAGCTTGCCGAGCTTCACCGAGGGGATGATTCCCCGATACACCCAGGCGCGGGCGGTGTCGCAGGTGACACCGTTGCGATCCGCCCAGGCGGCGATGGGTTCTACGTCCTGTTGAGGGCCGGCCAGATTGGCCGGGGAGAGCTCTTCCAGTTCCATGCTCGTTCCGTCACTATTCGTGGCTGTTTTGAAGGCCGGTCCGCCTTCATCCTCTGGGTAGCTATTTCCCACGAGGGAAACTATATCCCACGGAATGACGATCTGGGAAGCTATTGCCCAGATTGCACGGTGAATGACGGTTTTATGCAGACAGCGGGCGATAGAGCGCGAGCATTGATCAAGCTGCTTGGTCCGAAGAAGGCCAGCGAGCTTGGCGGGGGCAATCACGACCGCTGGCGGAGTGTTAGCAAAGGCGCTGTACGGGTCAGCACGGAAGAAATCGACGTGCTAGTGAAGGTCTTTCCGCAGTACGCGTTATGGCTGGCCAGTGGTCAAATTGCCCCCGAGATAGGGCAAACGAGCCCTAGCTATGATGAAGTTGATCGAAATTAGACTAATCTTGGGATCAGATAGTTATTGTCGGTGATCGCTACTAGCGACGCAGCCGAAGAGAACTTTCAGGCATTACTCTTAGACAGGTTAGTGCGTAAGGGAAAGTGATAGATAGTCTATTCCATACTATCAGCAACAGGGAGGTTGCGAGAGTCAAAGAGCTCCCTCCTAGCCAACATTGAAGTTTATTGTAAGCACCTAGATGGGAGGGGGTTATGGACGAGCAATACTCTGTGCCGGAAGTTGAAGATTTTGATGATGCAGAGGCCGATAGCGAAGTAAAGAGCGAGAAATTCAAGATGGTTGCTGGCATTACTTCCTCGCTTGAAAGAGACCTTTCACAAGATGGTCATCCGTTCAAGTACGTGGTTGGCAATCTCTGGAATCTCTCCAGCAAGGCCTCTATCGAATTTGTCGAAAAAATAGAGAAGAAGTTTAGGCGGAAAAATAAATTTCACAGCTACTTCTCCGGATTGCCATCAAATCAAACCCCGAGCAATCTTAGTAAATATATCAATGCAAACCTTGGCTTCGCGGAGCTTGCCGAAGCTGAGATGAAGCTCCTTACTCATATCGCAAATGAGTCAGAAAGAGGGTCACTGGTTGGTGGCAATCTTGTGTTCATGCATTACAAGTCCGTAGGCGACGAAGACGACCTTGGGCGCTTAATGATTGTGATGGTGGACAAGAAAGGTGCCTTTGAGTTTGATGAGAAAACTCTCGAGCCAAAAAGATTGCAGCCCATCGACATCGATGCATTAAGACAAGCGGCAATGTTTGATCTGACACTTTTCGAAGTAACCTATCCCCGAAAAGAGGGGGACGCCTATCTGCACTTCATCGAGGGTCGATCAAAGGCAGAGTTTTTCAAAGTTGCGCTAGGTTGCGACTCAAGCGTTTCCAACAAGAAAAGTGTAGAGAATATATTTAAGGCGATAAGTCAGTTTTCTGCACTGAATGGCATAAAGAGCAAGTTGCAGCAAAAGATTGCTGAGAAGGTTTATGAGCATATTGAAAATAATTTAGGCTCACAGATTCCGCTCGGGGCAATTCAGCACATCATAGATAAGAACCTTCCTGACAATCACTCGGCGGTTGGTAAGTTTTCAAAATTTGCGAACGAAAATGGCTTTCAGGTAAACGCTGTTTTCGAAGCAACCAGGTACGCCCTGGAGAAAAGTGTTTCAATCCAGATTTCCGACTACCAAAGCAACTACGCGCTTTCGGTAAAAGCATCATCAATTGGTTACAGTGACTCTAATAAGCCGGTTATTGTAGATGACGACCTTGAGTATATGAGAATTCCGCTATCCCAGGCCGACAAGGACGCCATTCTCGCAGTATTAGGCATCCCCGAGAGCGATGATGAAGGCGATAGCTGAGTTACTTGCTAATGCTAAGCACGCTATGGCGGATGGTGTGCTTGAGCTTTATGTGAATCCTGAAAAGATCGATGCTTTATATTCAGCCTTACAGGGGGCGGGCTATAAAAGAAGCAGGGTCGTTGATAGAGGGGAGGATGGAGAGTGCCTCTCTGTGAATCTTGATTCAGATTCCTGGCAGGGTAATTCACCATTTTTCCCAAAACTAGAGGAATTATGGCGTCATGTCGTACAAAACTCTTCGATTCCAGGGAATTATTATGTTCTAGACGGAGCAGTTCATAGCGGGCAAGAAACCAGATCAGAACCTGTAAAGCGCTTTGAATACTACCTTGGCTGGCGAGCCTTGCTCAGCTCCTTAAAGGATCATATTGGATCGCAAGGGAATGACTCTACGCTTATATACTTTATAAGTACGGAGAAAGGGGCGAAAATTTATGAAATTAATCCAAGGAAAATTTCCTTGGATGAGCTTATGGCAATACCGTCTTCGAATATTTCAACGGATGAAGTCAAAAAACTTCAGAGTGATCTTGATCTGAATGATGGGCATCAGAAAGAAAGGAGGGATGTTCTGCGGACGTCCCTTTCTGAACTGCTGGAAGAAGAAGACTCTGTTTCGGAAATGCCTTGGATCATAAAGCAGGGCAAGCGGCTCAAGAAAAAATATCAAGAGAATTATGATATATATCTTCATAAATTTTCTGTCAACAAGTTGCTGGCAGAGATTGAGGAGAAGTCAACTGACTATATATCAAAAATTAATGAGTCAATATCTTCTAGTCAATCTAAGGCCTTTGCAATTCCTGGTGCAATTATAGCGATCGCTGCTTTAATTAAGAATACAGATAGCCTTGCATTGTTCCTGGTTTGCTTTGGTCTTTTGTGTGTGTGGCTGCTAACTGTAATTGCTAACAACATTCATGATGAAGCCTATGCCGCTCTCGGAGAGCAAGTTCAACGCTCTCTAAAACGGTACGAGGTGATGAAAGATGAGAATGAAGTAAGGGTAAGTGCAGGAGAGGCAAAGTCAAAGTTATTAGGATTAATTGGTCGATCAAGAGCAAGATTAAAATTTATTAACGGCTTGTCAATGGCAGTGTTTTTATTGGGGTGCGTTTACTCTGTTTGCGTGAACGATAAAGCCTTGGCATTTCTTGAGAAAATCCACTCGGAGCGCCATCAGTATTTTAGATGCTTAGAGGATTATGGCTCTCGCCATCGCTGGGCCGATGTGAGGGAAAGACTTTGCTCTCAAACAAATGAGCCGGCTCTGAAAAAATCCTGCGCCAATGCTAATTGAGCGCTTTGTTTTAGATAAAGGAAAAGGGCACAGAATCAATAGCAACGTTCAACACGGATGAAGATCACCGATATTCTACACGAGGCGTGGCCAAAACTGCTCTTGCTTGGGGCTGGGGTTCTACTGGCTGTTCGGGATGAACCGCTTGGCCTGGGCTTGTCGAGTCGGATCATGAACACGGCCGACAACCCCAACATGCTGCTTGATGCCTCAACGACCAATTTCATCGGCTACATCATTATTGCGGTAGCTACCGTGCTGATCCTGCGGAGGAAACGGTAGGTAAAAACTGTCGAAAATGTGTCGAAATCACAGGCGCGCACTGTCGAAGATCGACACCGGCGATTGACTGGAAGCCCCATAACGAGCGGCTTTGCGACGCACTGAGCCATCCAAATTTAGAGTTCAAATCCCTATCTTCCCGCCGTATCCAATAGCCCAAGCCCCTGAAATTCATAACTCCAGGCAACCCCATCACGGCAAGGGCGGGCCTGCTTGGGCCGCGCAGTGCCAATTACCTTGAAACGCCGCGGGCGACGACGCTCCCGCTTCGGCATCGGCCATATCTGCTACGTCGGGTCACGCGGTGAGTGACGTTGGAATAGTTTGCCGAACTCGCGGTGTCCTCAGCGTTATCCGCAGTTGAAATAGGAAGGTTCCTAATCCGGTCTTATTTCTATGGGTGGAGGATTGCTTCAGGATCACTGGGCTGCAAGTTGATCGTTCACTAATCCTCAAGATTCGAATAAAGGAAAAAGGTAATGAACGTGTTGCGTCGATGCGAGGTGAAGTTGGCTGGCGACGCGCAACATCAAAGGAATGTGGTGACGCGTGTGAAACAACGCGGCAGATGAAGCGGGATGGGCCCGGCCCATCCATGGGGATTCGTCGGATCTGGTGGGCAGGGCGATGGATCTTGCCAATGACGCCACGACAGTCATGGCCCATATTCTGAAAGTCTCGGCGATCAGTAAGTAAATACCCTGACTCAATTAAGTGAGTGTATCCGTCCAGATAACGGGGTGTCTTTCCGGGGGCTCAATAGTCTGGTTTTAAACGTCTTCCAACCAATCAGGCCTATTCAGGCTGTGGTCGCGTGGAAGGTGTTTTCAGTACAAGAGTCGAGCCATACCTGGAATCAAGGCGACCGCCAGTCATTGGTGACGGCTTCCACGGATTGGCCAGTGGCTCTTGAGTTCGCAATGACAGGAATGTTCGTTCGATGACAGCTACACCGTTGTTCCGTAGCGAAGCGCTCGACGCCCAGCGCGCCAGCAGCCTGGGCAATATCGTGCTGGTTCGTCCGGTTTCCTTCACCTTCCTTACCCTGCTGGCGTGCGCCATGGCGCTGCTCGTGGTGACGTTCTTCGTCTTCGGCAGTTACACCAAGCGCAGCACCATCAGCGGCCAGCTGGTTCCCGCTGGCGGCCAGGTCAAGGTTTATGCTCCCCAGGCGGGCATCCTGCGCGAGAAGTTCGTCCACGAGGGCCAGGTGGTGAAGCGTGGCGACCGCCTGATGACCCTCTCGAGCGAACGCTACGGCAGTGATGCGGGGCCGGTGCAGGCGGGCATCAGCCGTCGCCTCGAGCAGCGCCGCGACTCCCTGCGCGACGAGCTGGAGAAGATTCGCCGGCTGCAGGCCGACGAGCGCGACAGCCTGACCAGCAAGGTTGCCAGCCTGCAGCGAGAACTGGCCACCCTTGCCGGGCAGACCGACAGCCAGCGTCGCCTGCTGGCCCTGACCCGCGATGCCGTCGAGCGTTATCAGGGATTGATGGACAAGGGCTACATTTCCATGGACCAGCTGCAGCAACGCCAGGCGGAACTGCTGGGCCAACGGCAGACCCTGCAAGGGCTGGAGCGAGAGCGCACGTCGCTGCAACAGCAACTGACCGAGCGCCGCAACGACCTGGCCGGCCTGGCTGCCCGCCAGGCCAACCAGCTTGCGGAAACCCAGCGCCAGCTCTCGGCCATGGAGCAGAGCCTGGCGGAAAGCGAAGCCAAGCGCGCGTTGCTGATTACCGCGCCGGAGGCCGGCATCGCCACCGCCGTGCTCGCCGAAGCCGGACAGACCGTCGACAGCACGCGCCCGCTGCTGAGCATCGTCCCCGCCGACAGTTTCCTGCAGGCTGAGCTCTATGCGCCGAGCAGGGCCATCGGCTTCATCAGACCGGGCGATGCGGTACTGATCCGCTACCAGGCGTATCCCTACCAGAAATTCGGCCAGTACCACGGCCGGGTGCAATCGATTTCCCGCACCAGCGTGCCTGCCGCCGAGCTGTCCAGCATGATCGGCGGCATGCCCGGACTGGGGCGGGATGGCGAGCAGTTGTACCGGCTGCGGGTCAGCCTGGACAGCCAGACGGTACTGGCCTACGGCCGCGCGCAGCCACTGCAGAGCGGCATGCTGCTCGATGCCGACGTACTTCAGGACACCCGCCGCCTCTACGAGTGGGTGCTCGAACCGCTCTTCAGCCTGACTGGCAAACTCTAGGAACAAAACGATGGGATTTCTCGACGCACTCGCACTGCGCCTGGGGCGGCGTTTGCCATTGATCTTGCAGACCGAGGCCACCGAATGCGGGTTGGCGTGCCTGGCGATGATCGCCGGCTACCACGGCTACCGCGCCGACCTGAGGGACATGCGACGGCGATTCACCGTATCGCTCAAGGGGGCGTCCCTGAAGCAACTGATCCAGACAGCGCACCAACTGAGACTGGGGACGCGACCGGTGAAGCTGGCACTGGACGACCTCGGCAAGCTCAAGCTGCCCTGTGTGTTGCACTGGAACTTCAATCATTTCGTGGTGCTGAAGGCAGTGGGTGCCCGTGGCATCACCCTGCATGACCCGGCCCACGGCGAGCGCCGCCTTACCCTGGAGGAAACGTCGAAGTGTTTCACCGGGGTGGCCATGGAGTTGTGGCCCGACAGCGGCTTCGAGAAACAGGAAGCGCCGCCGCGGGTCAAGTTGCTGGGCATGCTGGGCAAGGTCAGCGGACTGTATCGCTCGCTGGCCCAGGTCCTGCTGCTGGCCGGCGCCCTCGAAGTGTTCTCGCTGGTCAGCCCGTTCTTCCTGCAATGGACCCTCGACAACGTCATCGTCAGCGAAGACCGTGACCTGCTTGTCACCCTCGCCATCGGCTTTGGCCTGCTGCTGCTCATGCAGCAGGCAGTCAGTGGTGTGCGCGCCTGGGTGATGATGCACATGAGTACCTTGCTGGGCGTGCAGTGGCAGGCCAACGTCTTCAGCCATTTGCTTCGGCTGCCGGCCCAGTACTTCGAAAAGCGCCATCTGGGCGATGTGGTTTCGCGCTTCGGCGCTGTCGACACTATCCAGAGAACACTCACGGCCGCCTTCCTCTCTGCGGTGCTGGACGGCCTGATGACGGCCGCCACCCTGGGCATGATGCTGCTCTACAGCCCGCCCTTGGCGGCCATCGCCATCGCCGCCATGAGCCTCTATGCCTTCGGCCGCTGGATCTGGTACCGGCCGCTGCGCAATGCCACCGAAGAGCAGATCGTGCATGCCGCGCGGCAGCAGAGTCATTTCCTCGAAACCGTGCGCGGCATCCGCCCGCTGCAGCTGTTCCAGCGCCAGGACGAGCGTCGCTCGGTGTGGTTGGGCCTGCTGGTGGAGCAGATCAATGCCGGCCTGCGCACGCAGAAGCTGCAACTGCTCTATCAGCAGATGAACGGCCTGCTGTTCGGCGTGGAAAACCTCCTCGTGATCTGGCTCGGTGCGACTTTGGTGATGGACGGCCAGTTCAGCGTCGGCGTGCTGATGGCCTTCAATGCCTACAAGTCGCAGTTCGATGGGCGTGTCGGCAGTCTGATCGACAAGCTCTTCGAACTGCGCATGCTGCAGTTGCAGGGTGAACGCCTTGCCGACATCGTCCTGCACCCGCCGGAAGACAGCCATTGCGCGGTCGACCTGGACAGCCTTCGCGTGCGCGAAGCCGGCATCGAGGTGCAGGGGCTGCGCTACCGTTACTCCGATCAGGAACCTTGGGTCCTCGACGGGCTCGACCTGCGTATCGAGCCCGGCGAATCGGTGGCCATCGTTGGCCCCTCGGGTTCGGGCAAGAGCACCCTGTGCAACGTCCTGCTCGGCATCCTCCCGCCCTGCGAAGGAAAGGTCCGCGTGGCCGGCCTGGAGCTCTCGCAACTGGGGCTGGACGGGTTGCGCGAATTGGTCGGTACGGTGATGCAGGACGACGTGCTGTTCGCCGGCTCGCTGACCGAGAACATCAGCTTCTTCGACGCCAACGTCGACATGCCGTGGCTGGTGCAATGCGCGCAGATGGCCGCCATCCATGACGACATCCAGGCCATGCCGATGGGCTACAACACGCTGGTCGGCGACATGGGCACCGTACTTTCCGGCGGGCAGAAGCAACGGGTCATGCTGGCCCGTGCGCTGTACAAGAAACCCAGGATCCTGTTCCTCGACGAAGCGACCAGCCACCTCGACGTCCACTGCGAGCAGCGCGTGAATGCCGCCATCCGTGCCTTGCGCATTACCCGCATCATGGTTGCCCACCGACCGGAAACCATCGCCTCGGCGGATCGGGTAGTGGTCCTTGGCGAGGGCAGGGTGACGCTCGACGAAAGCACCGAGCGGATGATTCAGCAGCAACGGCAGGCTAACGCCGCCGCGCAGGAGCAAGCCTGATGCGTGCGATTGCCTGCCTGCTGTCCGGCCTGCTCGGCATGGCACCGTTCGCCGCGGCCTACGAACCAGACGTGTTCGGTACCGCCAGGCAGGTCGCCGAACGCGCGGCACACGACGTCGGGAGCGACGGCATTCCCTGTCGGTCCGGGTTGCCGCCGCCGGAGGAGCTGACCCTGGAGGAAACCGTCGAGCGGATTCTCTGCCGCGATCCGCAGACCCGTCTGGCCTGGGCCAGCGCCAAGGCCCAGGCGGCGCAGGTCGGGATCAGCCGCGCGGCCTTCCTGCCCCGCCTCGACGGAAGCCTCGACGGGAGCCGGAGCTACAGCGACGTCGACTACCGGGACAACCCCTACCTGTCCGGCGACGGCCATCGCGAGCGTCGCAGCGCCAGCCTCGAACTGAGTTGGGTGCTGTTTGACTTCGGCCGACGCAGTGCTGCCCTGCGCAATGCCCAGCAACTCCTGCTGGCGGCCAATGCCAGTCAGGACTCGACCCTGCAGAACGCCTTCGTCCTGGCCGCGCAGGCCTACTATGACGCGCTGGCCGCCCAGAGCAGCCTGGCCGCTTCGCGCCAGGTGGCGGAGATGGCGGCGCAGAACTTCGAGGCCGCCGACGCCAAGTACAGGGGCGGTGCCGCCGCGCTCTCCGACCGATTGCAGGCGCAGACCGCGTTGTCTCAGGCAAGCCTGCGCCAGATCCGTGACGAAGGCTCCCTGCGTACTGCCCTCGGTGTCATTGCGCTGCGCATGGGGCTGGCGCCGGACACGCCGCTACGCCTCACCAGCGAATTGGATGCACGTCCCGATACCGCCTTCGTACGAGCCGTCGACGAACTGCTCGCCGAAGCTCGCCACGAGCACCCGGCCCTGGTGGCCGCACGGGCGCGGTTGGAGGCCGCCGACGCCAGGGTGGAGGAAAGCCGTGCCGCTGGCAGACCGAGTCTGGCCCTGACCGCCAATCTGGCGCGCAGCCACAACGACCAGTCGCCGGCATTCAGCGGCGATACTCGTGCGAGCGACCGCAGTATCGGCCTGCAACTGAAGATTCCGCTGTTCGAGGGCTTCGAGCGTACCTACCTGATTCGCAACGCCCTGGCCCGTCGGGAGGCCAGCCAGGCGGAACTGGCCGATGCCGAGCAGCAGGTATCGTTGGAGGTCTGGAACAGCTACCAGTCTCTGAGTGTCGAGAGCCGCAGCCTCCTGCGCACCCACGAACTGGTCGAGCAGTCGCGGCAGAGTCTGGAGGTGGTGCAGGGACGCTATCGTTCCGGTGTCGGCAGCATGGTCGAACTGCTCAACGCCCTGACCGCCTACGCCAGCGCAGAGGAACAGCACACTCAGGCCCTCGGCAACTGGCAGGTTTCGCGGCTGAAACTGGCGGCCGGCCTCGGGCGTCTAGGGTTCTGGGCAATCGACTCAAGGCAGTGATCCATGGCGCTGCCGGCCTCCGCCGGAGCCAGGAGGCGGACGGGGGCTCAAGTCCCTTTCCCGCCCCGTATGGCAGCCCCGCCGACCCAGGTCCGCGGGGCTTTTTCATCGGGTCAGGTTCTGGCGCACGCGCGTGCGGCATTGATCAGCCGGCCCTTGTCCTGCCAGGCATGCCGCTGGTAGACGGCGTACCGGCCGGGCCCTTGGGTGTTGGAGAGTTCGACGAGCCCCGAGGCGGTGGTGGGGTCGGTGCTGCCGACGAAGAGCAGGGTCTTGCCGTCCTCTTCCTGGATGAAGGTCCGGGCGTCCTGGCGGATGTCGGCCTTCACGCAGCTCAGGTATGCGGGATTGCCCCCGGCGGTGACGCCCGACGTACCGTCGCGGCTGGATCGGATATCCGGGGTTTGCGCACAGCCTGTCGCGATCAGCAGGGTGGAAATAAGCCAGATGCTGCTGCGGAACGATACCGATGGGATGCCGGGGGGGGTGGTGTTCATGGTTGTTGCTCCAGGCTGAGGCGGACGGACAGGCCGGCGGGTTGCCGGCTGGCCTGTTGAGGCAGGGCGCCTGGAAGCGGAGGCCGTCGACGGATGGGGGCGGGACTCTTCCCCCGGGTGGCCGCTGCCTGTCCCCGGTAAGTCTATGCACAATCGCCGAAGGCGCACTGGCCGCGTGTCGCAGCCTTTGGCGACTGGTTGTAGGGCCAGGCCGGGCCGCGAATGCTGGACCGGTCGGTTCCGCGCCGGCCGGCAGCGACCCTCTCCCCCGGCCCCTCTTCCGCAAGCGGTAGGGGGGACTCGCGGCGGCCAGCCTCGCCAGCCAGTTGCCCTGAATCTGTGGGAACGAATTCATTCAGCGGCCCGATAGGGTGGATGGCGCTTTCCCATCCACCAGCGGCGTCAGGCCAGGCAAGGAATCACCCTGCTGTGGGTGGTAAAGGCAGGTCCTGCTTCCACGATCCTGGATCTTTACTCCGGCGCCGTCGCGAGCGCTTCGATCAGCGCCTCGTCGTCGTTGTGCGCATCGTTTACCCGTGTGGATACCGGATGCCCGGCGAAGTCTCCGCGTGCCTGTGCGATGGCCTGCTGCACCTGATCGCCCGGGGTGGCGGGCGATAGCCAGCGGTCGAACTGCGCAGGCGCCAGGATCACCGGCATGCGGGGGTGGAGGGTGCTGATGGAAGGTGCGGCCTCGCGGGTGAGCAGGGCGCAGGAAGTGATGGTCCGGCCGTCCGGGGCGTTCCAACTGGCCCACAGGGCGGCTATCGCCAGCATCGGGTCATTGGGGCTGTAGAGGTAGTAGGGCTGGTGGACCAGGCGTCCGCCGGCATTGCGCACCTGCTGGTGCGGGTGCCATTCGTACCAGCCCCGCGCGGGCAGCAGGCAACGCTGGCCGCGCAGGCTCTGCCGCCACAGGGGCTTGGCGGCGGCCTCTTCGCTGCGGGCGTTGAAGGCCATGCCCGGCGGTTTCAGGTCCTTCCACCAGGAAGGGATCAGGCCCCAGCGGGCCGGCAGCAGTTCCAGCGTGCCCAGTGGGTCCAGGCGCAGCATCGGCACCTGGGTGGTGGGGGCGACATTGAAACACTGGACCCAGCGTCCTGACTGGCGGGCGCCGATGTGCCAGTAGTCCTCGATGGCGCGCTCGGAAGGGCTGACGTAGCGGCCGCACATACCAGGCTCCGATATCGAACATTCCACCAGCATAGGCCCTGGGCCGGAATACGGGACTGCCGCTGATGGCGTCGTGCCTGCATCCATTTGTCGTGAAACATTGCCCAAAAGCGACGAACTGCACGTTTTCAGCGCAAACCCCAGAGAGTCGAGCGCGCGTGCGCCAGTCTCTTCCCCCAGGCCCGTCCCGAGGATGCCGTACAGGACAATGGCGCCACGCCATAGCCGGCCTGCCTGCAACCACTTCAAAAGGATTGAAGTCATGACCCACAAGAACAGTGTCAGATGTGTTGTTGGTTCCCTGGTTCTCGCCGCTTCCACGTCCACCCTTGCCGCCCCGGTGCCTGAAGGCGATGCCTTCGGCGATTTCTGGAGCCCCGGCAAGCCCAATCCCGCCCTCTGCAAGTCGCCCGTGCTGGTGGGGACGCCCCTGGGGCTGCCGCGTTGCCTGCAGGCGGGCAACGTGATGCACCGCCTGAATGAGCTGCAGGACATCGCCAGCCTCAACGACGGCAACCGCGCAGCCGGCCTGTCGGGCTACCAGGCGTCGATCGACTACGTGAAGAAAACCCTGGAACGCGCCGGCTACCAGGTGCGCGTGCAGCCATTCCCCTTCACGGCGTTCTTCCCCAAGGGGCCGGGCACCTTGCAGGCTCTGACGCCGCAACCGGCGAACTACGTCTGGGAGGAGGACTTCAACTACCTGTCGCAGACCGACCCTGGTGATGTGAGTGCTCCGGTGGTGGCGGTGGACCTGTCCCTCGGTGCCGGCAACACCTCTTCCAGCGGCTGCGAGGTGGAGGATTTCGCCGGCTTCCCCAGCGGCGCCATCGCCCTGGTCCAGCGCGGCAGCTGCACCTTCGAAACGAAGGCGGAGAACGCCGCGGCCGCCGGTGCGGCCGGGGTGATCCTCTTCAACCAGGGCAATACCGAGGACCGCAAGGGCCTGGAGAACGTCACCCTGGGCGATACCTACGAAGGCGGCATCCCGGTGTTCTTCGCCACCTACGACAACGGCGTGGCCTGGTCGCAGACCGCCGGCCTGCAAGTGCGCATGGTGGCGGACGTGATCCGCGAGAAGACGCAGACCTTCAACCTGGTGGCCGAGACCCGGCGCGGCAACCCGGACAACGTGGTGATGGCCGGCGCGCACCTGGACTCGGTGTTCGAAGGCCCCGGCATCAACGACAACGGTTCGGGGAGCGCGGCCTTGCTGGAGATGGCGGTGCTGCTGCGCAAGGCGCATCCGCAGAACAAGGTGCGTTTCGCCTGGTGGGGCGCGGAGGAATCCGGGCTGGTGGGCTCGACCTTCTATGTCGACAGCCTGAGCGAAGGGGAGCGGAAGAAGATCAAGGCGTACCTGAACTTCGACATGATCGGCTCGCCGAATTTCGCCAACTTCATCTATGACGGCGACGGTTCCTCCTTCGGCCTGCAGGGCCCGCCCGGCTCGGCCGCCATCGAGCGTCTGTTCGAGGCCTACTTCAGGCTGCGCGGCGAACCCTTCGAAGGCACGCAGATCGACTTCCGTTCTGACTATGCGCAGTTCTTCGAGGTGGGCATCCCCTTCGGTGGCCTGTTCACCGGTGCCGAAGACATCAAGAGTGAAGAGCAGGCACAGCGCTACGGCGGCGCTGCCGGCCAGCCCTTCGACCCCTGCTACCACCAGGGTTGCGACGGCATCGCCAACATCGACCTGAACGCCCTGGAGATCAACGGCGATGCCATGGCCTTCGCCACCAGTTGGCTGTCGTTGTCGACGAAGATCATCGACGACGAGATCGCCGCCGCCCAGCAGCAAGCCAAGGGTGCCGCCAGCCTGCGCGTGCAGTCGGTACGCCAGGCCGAGCGCTGGGGCAAGCACTACATCAAGTAACGCCTGAACCCCTCTGCGCCGGGTGACCGGCGCAGAGCCGGGGCCAGGGCAAGACACGAGCCGATACGAAGCTTCGCCGGCCCATGGCGCGGCAATGCCGGTACGGGCCCATACTGGACAGAGGCGAAATCCTTTAGCCATGAGGGCCGCCTTATGTCTCGCCGACCTGCGGAAACCGGCAGCGTTGCCGCCTGTGACGGGGCCGCGGAAAAGCTGCTGGAGATCGTCCAGCGCACCGTGGCCGAGTTGCGCCCGCAGGCTGCAGAAGGTGTGCGGGTTAGCTTGCACAGCGTGCTGGACCGCGACCTTGGAGTGGACAGCCTGACCCGGGTCGAACTCTGGTCGCGCATCGAGCAGGAGTTCGGCGTTCGTCTGCCGCAGGAGTTGTTCGCCTCGGCGAACACCCCCGCCGATGTGCTGCAGGTGCTGCAACGCCGTGGGCTCCCCGGGCCGCTACCTCCGTCCTTTTCCAGCCCCCTCTCCGCGCCCGCCACGGGCGAGCGGCAGACACCGGACAGCGCGCTTACCCTGGTCGAGGTGCTGGACTGGCATGTGCGCCAGCATCCCCGGCAAACCCACGTGCGCCTGCTGGGGGACGACGAACAACTGGAGGACATCAGTTACGGCGACCTGCAGCGGGATGCCCTGGCGGTCGCGGCCGGTCTGCAGCGTGGCGGCCTGCTGGCGGGGCAGACCGTGGCGCTGATGCTGCCGACCGGGCGTGATTTTCTCCTGGGCTTCTTTGGCATCCTGCTGGCCGGCGGCATCCCGGTCCCCATCTATCCGCCGCTGCGTCTGTCGCAGATCGAGGACCACCTGCAGCGCCAGGCCGGCATCCTGCGCAATGCCGAGGCCAGGATGCTGGTCACCGTCGACGAGGCGAAGCTGCTGGCCCGGCTGCTCCGCCCCCTGGTCCCGAGCCTGGCGCGCATCGCCAGCGTTGCCGAACTGGGCGACGAAGCGCGCGAGTATGTGAGCCCGGCGCGGCAGCCTGACGCCATTGCCTTCCTGCAGTACACCTCGGGCAGCACCGGCCAGCCCAAGGGCGTGATGGTGAGCCACGCCAGCCTGCTGGCCAACCTGCGTGCCATGGGGCGCGCGCTGCGGGTGGGGCCGGACGACCTGTTCGTCAGCTGGCTGCCGATGTACCACGACATGGGCCTGATAGGTGCCTGGCTGGGCAGCCTCTACTACGGATTCAACCTGGTGCTGATGTCGCCCCTGGCCTTTCTGTCCAGGCCGGCGCGCTGGCTGTGGGCCATCGACCGTTATCGCGGCACCCTGTCGGCGGCGCCCAACTTCGCCTATGAGCTGTGCCTGAACAAGCTCACGGAAAGCGAGCTCGAGGGCCTGGACCTGAGCTGCTGGCGCCTGGCCCTCAACGGTGCCGAACCGATCAATCCGACTACCCTGGAGCGCTTTGCCGCGCGTTTTGCGCGCTACGGCCTGGCGCCCGGCGCACTGACGCCGGTCTATGGCCTGGCCGAGGGCACCCTGGGCGTGTCCTTCCCGCCCCTGGGCCGAGGGCCCCTGATCGATCGGGTGCAGCGCGAGGCGTTCCAGCTACGCGGCGAGGCGCTCGCGCCCGCGTCGGAAGACGACGCCACGCTGAGCTTCGTCGCGTGCGGCCGCCCCCTGCCGGGCCACCAGATTCGCATTGTCGACGACCGTCGCGTCGAGCTTCCCGAACGCCGGGAAGGCCACCTGCAATTCAGCGGGCCGTCGACCACCACGGGTTACTACCGGGCCCCGGAGGAAACCGACCGGGTCCTGCGCGATGGCTGGATGGACTCGCTCGACCTTGCCTACATGGCCGATGGCGAGGTGTTTCTCACCGGCCGCGCGAAGGACCTGATCATCCGGGCCGGGCGCAATATCTATCCCTACGACGTCGAAGCGGCGGTCGGCAACCTGGGCGGTCTGCGCAAGGGGTGTGTCGCGGTGTTCGGCAGTCGTGACCCGGCCACCGGAACCGACCGCCTGGTGGTGATGGCGGAGTCCCCGGTGAAGGACAAGGAGGCGCTGCAACGCCTGCGGCTGGAGATCAACCGCAGGGTGGTGGACCTTGTCGGCGTGCCCCCCGACGAGGTCGTCCTGGTCCCGCCCCAGAGCGTGCTGAAGACCTCGAGCGGCAAGATTCGCCGGGCCGCCTGCCGCGAGCTGTACGAGCGCGGTGAAGCAGGGCAGCCACGCCTGGCGCCATGGCGCCAGGTGTTGCGCTTGCTGCTGCAGGCCGCGCGCGGGCATCTCGGCCGTGGCTGGCAGGGGGGGCGTACCTTGGCCTATGCCGTCTATGTCTGGCTGCTGTTCTGGCTGGTCACGCCGCTGATCTGGCTGGGCGTGGCGATCCTGCCGCACCGGAACGGCTGCCGCGCCTTCGTCCATTGGGCGGCGCGACTGTTCATCCGCATGGCCGGGGTGCCGTTCAGTGTCGAAGGGCTGGAGCACCTGCCGGAGAACGGGGCCTGCGTGCTGGCGGCCAACCATGCGAGCTATCTCGATGGCGTCATCCTCTGTGCCGCACTGCCGCCACGGTTCGGTTTCATCGCCAAGCGCGAACTGGCGAGCCAGTGGATTCCCAGCCTGTTCCTGCGCAAGCTCGGGGCCTTCTTCGTCGAGCGCTTCGACCTGCAGCGCAGCGTGGCGGACAGCGCAGCACTGGAGTCGGCGCTGCGGGCTGGCCAGTCGTTGCTGTTCTTCCCGGAGGGCACCTTTACCCGTGAGCCGGGTTTGCGTTCCTTCCACATGGGCGCCTTCGTGCTGGCCGCGAATGCCGCCGTGCCCTTGCTGCCGGTGGCCATCCGCGGCACGCGCACCGTGCTGCGCGACGGCCAGTGGTTCCCGCTCCGTGGGGCGATCCATGTCAGCGTATGCACGCCTTTGCTGGCGGAGGGGCCGGGCTGGCCGGAGTCGGTCAGGCTGCGGGAGGCGACCCGGGCCGCGCTGCTGGAACGCCTGGATGAGTCGGAGCGCACGCTGAGCTGGAGCTGACGGCGCTTTCCGGAAACCTGCCTTCCGTCTTCCCGGATTGACGTAGGGAAGTCTGCACGATTTACTGTATATAAATACAGTATTCGTAGGATTTCCCCCAATGGCCTTGGTGATTGTTCCTGGCCCTTTCGGCAGCCCTTCCCCGGGGCTGCCGTTTTTCTCTTCCGGCAATGGGCCGCGCTGATGGGCGCTGTCGTTGCCCTCGAGTCCCTGTTCAACGAGCGGCGGGTGTGGAAAGGCCAGCCCGGCGCGAAGCCGGCCGGCCGCGACCAGCCCACGGGGCTCGCCGCCCTGGACAGGGTCCTTCCCGGCGCTGGCTGGCCGGAGGCCGCCCTCAGCGAAATCCTCGTGCCGGCGGCGGGGCTGGGCGAGCTGGGTCTGCTCTGGCCCACCCTGGCGCGGCTGACCGCCAGTGCCGAACGGGTGGTGCTGGTGGCGCCGCCGCATATTCCTTATCCACAGGCCTGGCAGGCGGCCGGCGTGGACCTGCGCTGGCTGGCGCTGGTGGAGGCCAGTGGCCGCGACGCCCTCTGGGCCGCCGAGCAGTGCCTGCGCTCCGGCAGCTGCGGTGCGGTGCTGTGCTGGCCGCAGCAGGCCGACGACCGTGCCCTGCGCCGTTTGCAGGTGGCCGCCGAAACCGGCCAGACCCTGGCCTTCGCCTTTCGCCCGCTGGAGGCGGCTCTCAACCCTTCGCCGGCGGCCCTGCGCATCGCCGTCGAAGGCCAGCCGGCGCAGTTGCGGGTGCTCAAGTGCCGGGGCGGCCTGCCACCGGCGGCGCCCATCGCCCTGGCCCGGTGACGCCCGCATGCGTTGGGCCTGCATATTGCTGCCGCAATTGGCGCTGGATGGCGTGCTGCGCGGCCATCCCGATCCCGAGGCGCCCCTGGCGCTGGTCACCGGCACCGCGCAGCGCCGGGTGCTGCGCGCCCTCAACCCGGCGGCCAGGGAACTGGGGCTACGCCCCGGCCAGTCGCTGACCGCCGCCCATGCCCTGACCCGCGCTTTCCGCCTGGTGGAATACGACCCCGCCGCCATCGCGCGCTGGGAGCAATTGCTCGCCGCCTGGGCCTACGGCTTCAGCTCCCAGGTCAGCCTGCACTACCCGCGCTGCCTGCTGCTGGAGGTGGCGTCGAGCCTTTCCCTGTTCGGCCCCTGGCCGCGCTTCGAGGCGCGTCTGCGGCGGGAACTGGCGGCCCTGGGGTTTCGCCATCGCATCGTCGTCGCGCCCAACCCGGCGGCGGCGCGGGTTCTGGCCAATGCCGGCGACGGTCTGGTGGTGACGAGCCAGGATGAACTGCGCGAAGCCCTGGGGCGGATGCCGGTGGAGCGCGCCGGCCTGGCGCGCGATGTCGCCACTGCCTTCATGCGCATGGGGCTGCGTGACCTGGCCCAGGTCGTGGCGCTGCCACGGGAAACCCTGGTCCGGCGCTTTCCCGCCGAGGTACTGCGGCACCTGGACACACTGCTTGGCGAGCGTCACCTGGCCCTGGAGTGCTACCGGCCACCGGACGAGTTCGATGTGCGCATCGAGCTGAATTTCGACGTGGAGTCCCACCAGGCGCTGCTTTTCCCCTTGCGCCGCCTCACCGCTGACCTGGCTGCCTTCCTCGCCGGCCGCGACAGCGGCGTGCAGCGTTTCACCCTCTACCTGGAGCACCGCACCCAGGCCGATACCCCGGTGCCGGTGGGCCTGCTCAGCGCCGAGCGCGAGGCGGCCATGCTCTTCGAACTGGCCCGCGGCCGCCTGGAGCACGTGCAGGTGCCGGCGCCGGTGCGGGCCTTTCGCCTGCAGGCGCGGGACCTGCCGGCCTTCGTGCCGGAGCGCCGCGAGCTGTTCGACGAGCGCCCACAGCAATCCCTGCCCTGGGAACAACTGCGCGAACGCCTGCGGGCGCGGCTGGGGGATGAGTCTGTGCATCGCCTGGCCGCCCGTGCCGACCACCGCCCCGAATGTGCCTGGCAACTGGATGCGGACGGCCCGCAGACGCCGCTCCCGCCCGGTCCGCCCCGCCCCGGCTGGTTGCTGCGGGAGCCGGTGCCGCTGCGGGTGGGCAGTGTGCGCATCCTTGCCGGCCCCGAGCGCATCGAGTCCGGCTGGTGGGACGGCGGTGATGTGCGTCGCGACTACTACCGGGTGGAGACCCGTGCCGGCCAGCGTGGCTGGGCCTTCCGCGAGGTGGGCGGGGAGGGGGAGGGGCCGCTGCTGCTGCACGGCTGGTTCGCATGAGCGCCTACGCCGAACTGCACTGCCTGTCCAACTTCAGCTTCCAGCGTGGCGCCTCCAGTGCCAGCGAGCTGTTCGGGCGTGCTCGGCAACATGGCTACGAGGCCCTGGCGATCACTGACGAATGCACCCTGGCCGGTATCGTCCGCGCCTGGCAGGCCTCCAGGCAAACCGGGTTGCCCCTGGTGATCGGCAGCGAAATGCGTGTCGAGGGTGGGCCACGGCTGGTGCTGCTGGTGGAGAACCTGGCCGGCTACCAGCGCCTCTGCCGCCTGGTGAGCGCAGCCCGGCGGCGGGCGAAGAAAGGCGAGTATCGGCTGCTGCGGGACGACCTGGCCGAACCCGGCGACGGCCTGCTGGCCCTCTGGGTGCCCGACGATGAAGGCGACGACCGCGAAGGCCGCTGGCTGCGCCAGTGCTTCCCCGAGCGGCTGTGGCTGGCGGTGGAGCTGCACCAGGGCCCGGACGATACCGGTCGCCTGGGGCGTCTGCTGGCCCTGGCCGAACGCTGCGGCGTTCCTGCCGTGGCGGCGGGGGATGTGCATATGCACGCCCGTGGCCGCCGCGCCCTGCAGGACTGCATGACCGCCGTGCGCCACCACTGCACGGTGGCCGAGGCCGGGCATCGGCTCTTTGCCAACGGCGAGCGCCACCTGCGTCGGCGCGAGCGGCTGGCCGCTCTCTATCCGGCGGCGCTGCTGGCCGAGTCGGTGCGCATCGCCCGGCGCTGCACCTTTCAGTTGGGGGAATTGAGCTACCAGTACCCCCGCGAGCTGGTGCCGGATGGCTACGGCCCGACCACCTGGCTGCGAGCCTTGAGCGAGCGGGGGCTGCGGCGGCGCTGGCCCGGCGTGGTGCCGGAAAAGGCGCGGATGCTGGTGGAGAAGGAGCTGGCGCTGATCGCCGAGCTGGGCTACGAGAGTTACTTCCTCACCGTGGCCGACATCGTCGAATACGCCCGCAGCCAGGACATCCTCTGCCAGGGACGTGGCTCGGCGGCCAACTCGGTGGTGTGCTTCGCGCTGGGCATCACCGAGCTGGACCCCTGCCAGGGCGGCGCCGAATTCCTCTTCGAACGCTTCATGTCCCGGGAGCGCAACGAGCCGCCGGACATCGACGTCGACTTCGAGCACGAACGCCGCGAGGAGGTGATCCAGTACGTCTTTCGTCGCTACGGCCGGCACCGGGCGGCGCTCACCGCGGTGGTCAGCACCTACCACGGCGCCGGGGCGATCCGCGATGTGGCCAAGGCCCTCGGCCTGCCGCCCGACCAGGTCAACGCCCTGGCCGATTGCTGTGGTGGCTGGAGCGACACGGCCCCCTCGGCGGAACGCCTGCGGGAAGCGGGATTCGACCCGGACAGCCCGGTGCTGCGCCGGGTGCTGGCGCTGACCGGCGAACTGATCGGCTTTCCCCGCCACCTGTCCCAGCACCCCGGCGGCTTCGTGATTTCCGAGGCACCGCTGGACAGCCTGGTGCCGGTGGAAAACGCGAGCATGGCCGAGCGCACCGTGATCCAGTGGGACAAGGACGACCTCGACCTGGTGGGCCTGCTCAAGGTGGACGTGCTGGCCCTGGGGATGCTCAGCGCGTTGCGCCGCTGCTTCGCCCTGATCGAGCGTTATCGCGGCACCCGCTGGACCCTGGCGACCCTGCCCCAGGACGACCCGGCCACCTACGCGATGATCAGCCGCGCCGACACCATCGGCGTGTTCCAGATCGAGTCGCGGGCGCAGATGTCCATGCTGCCGCGCCTCAAGCCCGAGACGTTCTACGACCTGGTGATACAGGTCGCCATCGTCCGGCCGGGGCCTATCCAGGGCGACATGGTCCATCCCTACCTGCGGCGGCGCAACGGGCTGGAAAAGGTGGAGTATCCGTCCGGGGAGCTGCGTCCCGTGTTCGAGCGCACCCTGGGCGTCCCCCTGTTCCAGGAGCAGGTGATGCAACTGGCCATGGTCGCCGCCGACTACACGCCCGGCGAAGCCGACGAACTGCGCCGCAACATGGCCGCCTGGAAGCGTCACGGCGGCCTGGAGCACCACCGCCAGCGGCTGACCTCGCGCATGCTCGCCAAGGGGTATCAACAGGCCTTCATCGAACGGATCTTCGAGCAGATCAAGGGCTTTGGCAGCTATGGCTTCCCCGAGTCCCATGCGGCCAGTTTCGCCCTGCTCACCTACGCCAGCAGTTGGCTGAAATGCCATGAACCGGCGGCCTTCGCCTGTGCCCTGGTCAACAGTTGGCCCATGGGCTTCTACAGCCCCGACCAGGTGCTGCAGGATGCCCGCCGCCACGGCATCGGGGTCCGTCCGGTGGATGTGCGCCATTCGGACTGGGACTGCTCCCTGGAGGCGCCGGGGCAGGGCGGCGATCCGGTCATTCGCCTGGGGCTGCGGATGGTGCGCGGCTTCCGTGAGGAGGATGCCCGGCGCATCGAAGCGGTTCGCCAGACGGCGCCCTTCACCAGCGTCGGCGACCTCAGTCGGCGCGCCCGGCTGGACGCCCGGGCCTGCGAGCGTCTGGCCGACTCCGGCGCCCTGCGCGGCCTGGCCGGACACCGGCATCGGGCACGCTGGGCGGTGGCGGGCGTCGAGACGCAGGCACCGCTCTTCGATGGCCTGCCTGAAGCGGAAGAAGCGCAGGTGTCCCTGCCGCTGCCCAGTGTGGGGGAAGACCTGCTTACCGACTACGCCACCCTGGGCACGACCCTCGGGCCGCACCCCATCGCCCTGCTGCGTGGCGCCCTGAGCCGGCGGCGCTGCCGCAGCTCGCGGGACTTGCCGGCGGTGGAGCACGGCCGGCAGGTCAGCGTCGCCGGCCTAGTGGTGGGGCGACAGCGCCCACAAACCGCCAGCGGAGTGATTTTCGTCACCCTGGAAGACGAACACGGCATGGTCAACGTGGTGGTCTGGCACGACCTGGCGGAACGTCAGCGCCGCGTGCTGGTGGGCTCGCGACTGCTGCAGGTGGATGGCCGGCTGGAGTCGGTCGACGGCGTGCGTCACCTGATCGCCCGTCGCCTGCACGACCTCACGCCGTTGCTGTCCGGACTCGATGTGAAGAGCCGCGATTTCCACTAGATCGGCGTAGATCGCCGCAGGTTCTTAGTGAGGCGAAAACATTGGCTGTGGCTGAGTCGGCTGTTGCCGTGCGGAATGGAAGCCTTTAGTACGGGGGCTTCCGCGCCGGCCTGACGCGCCCCTCACCCCCGCCGCACGTCCACCCACCGCTCGCGGATTTAATCCGACCAGGATGTGCCAGCCTGTGGAAATTCACTCCCGGTCGAGCGCACGAGCGCTCAGTGCGACGTCGCCTTGTGGCGCCGGAAGGTGCGGGAGGAGTGCGGCGGCGAAGGCCGGCCGTGGTGGTGATGATGGTGATGGTGGTGAGAGATCCTGAGCATGGCCCACAGCAGCGCGACCGCTGCCAGCAGCCAGCCCATGACCATCAGGGCTATGAAAATTTCGGGACCCATTGCGAACCGCCTCTGGCGCCAAAGTGGAAGGGCGCACGGTTTCAGTCTAGCCGTCTCCGTATGACGGTCCCTTGAAGGCCGCCGCCTTTGGTCGGGTGGTCGGCGGGAATCGGACGGAGTGCCGCTCAGCGGCACTCCTGGTCCATGTTGCGCTTGGCCTTCTCGGTCGGTGCGTTGCGGTACTGCTCGGTCCAGAACTGACATTTGGCGTCGCTCAGCCGGCGCTGTTCCTCCAGCCGTTCCAGGCGTTCGTTATCGGCGCGCTGGGCGGCGTTGTAGGTGTCCTCGTACTGCTGCAGGCGTTCCTCGCCGACGCTCGGCGGCGGTGTCGGTGCGGGGGCCTGCCGGGGCGGCGCGGGCGCTGGGATGAACACCTGGGCCACCGGGGCCGCGTTGTCGGCCATGTACAGCCGGTAGCCGAGGAAGCCGGTCAGGCCGATGGCGATGAAACCGAGCCACACCCCCAGGGCGACGCTGAGGGTCAGGGCCAGTGGGTTGAAGCTGATGCGCAGGATGCGGCGTGGGCGAGCCATGGTGCCTCCGAAGCGGTGGACGGCAGCTTCAGTGTACCTCCAGCACCTCGAAGGTCTGTTGGCCATTGCCGATGACCAGGGTCACCTCGGCCCCCTCGGGCTTGCCCAGCAGGGCCTGGCCCAAGGGCGAACGGGGGCTGATCACCGTGATTTCCTCGCCGGCTTCCATCACCTTCAGGCCGGCGGCCTCGGGGCCCAGGAACAGCCGCTGTTCGCTGCCGTCCTCGGCGGCCAGCCGCACCAGGGCGCCGAGCTGGATGCCCCGCGCCGGGTCGAACGGGCGCAGGACGAGGCTCTGGAAAAGAGCCAGCGCCTGCCTGATCTCGGCGGCACGGCGGGCCTGGCCGGTGGCGAGGTAGGAAGCCTCCAGGCCGAGGGTGTCGTACTTGTTCTCGGCGATGTTTTCCTCATGGGTCGCCGCCTCGTAGGCGGTCTGTGCCGCGCGCTGCAACAGATCGAGGTCGGCGGCGAGGGTGTCGAGGATCAGGCGGTGGATGCGGGATTTGTCCATGGGCGGAGGCTGTCGGGCGGGGGCAGGCGAGGCATTCTAAGGGCCCGAGGGCGGCGGCGGGAAACGGAGTCCGTACAAGATGACGATGAATCTGTGCACAGCGTTGGCGCAGATGGACGTCCGTACCATTTGCCCGAGGCCCTCTGGAGGGTCTTTTTCGTGCCATTCGTCGCCGCCTGGAACGCCCGTGCAACACAGGTTCCAGCGGCATTCCGGGGAAAAATGCCCCGCAACGGGGCGGATGAGGTATTGACAGTTGCAAGTTGTGCACAGTAGCGGAGCGCCTTCGGCAAAGACTGTCGAAATCCACCGTAAGGCCTTGATTCTTCGTGGTTGCTTCATAAGTACATGAAAAATAAAGAGTTTTATAATTGGCGAAAAAATCGCCAGTTTGACTGAAGGCCACGACCCATAAGCACTTGGTGACGTTTCGAGCATCTTCTTCACAGAGTTATCCACAGCTTCTGTGGATTTGTCCCGAGCACTTGCTCTAGATCGCGCCCCGCGGCAATTGCAAGACTTTACCTGTCAGGAAAAAGGAGTAGAGTTGCGCGCCTTTCCGGCCACCTGCCTCTGTTTCATGAAATACCGCGTTCCCGCCGATTCGGTTTCCACCCCGCAAACCCTGCCCACCCGAGTGGCCCTCTGGCTGCTGGACAGCCCGCGCCTGGGCCAGGCCGCCAGCGTGAAGCGCTTCGCCGGCAAGCTGCTCAAGCAACCGGCACGCGATGGCGTGGTGGTGGCGCAGAGCCGCCTGGGGCAGATGCTCTGCCGCGACTGCGGCAATCCGCGAGACCGCCGCATCGGCCTGGACATGCTGCGTCAGGCCGCCCGCGCCGGTGACCGTCGCGCGCAGCTGGAGCTGGGGCGCCTGTGCAGCCAGCCACGCATCAACGCACCGGAGCAGGCCCGCCATTGGCTGGAGCTGGCCGCCGCCCAGGGTTCCCACGAAGCCCGACGCCTGCTCGGCCGCCTGCCGCTGCAATCCTGATCGCGCCGCGCGCCGCTGGGTATACTCCCGGCATTCCAGCGCGGAGCCGCTCATGCCCCTAGATATCCCCAACCTGTTGATCGGCCTGCTCGCCGCCGCGGTGCCCCTGCTGGGGTTCGCCTGGCAACAGCAGCGCAAGCTCAGCCTTCTGCAAACCGAACGGACCTTGCTCGAAGAGCGTCTGGCCAATGCCCAGTTGGCCCAGGACGGCCTGGCCGTGCAACTGGACGACAGCCGCGAGGAAAACCGCGAGCTCGGCCAGCTCAACGCCGCCCAGCAGGCTGAACTCGCCGCCCTGCGCCGCGAGGCCGAGTTGCTCGGCGTCGAACGCGAGAGTGCCCGCGAAGCCTTGCAGGCGTGGAACCAGGAGCGCGAGCGCAAGGACGTCGAGCTGCGCCGCCTGGACACCGAGCGTGCCGGCCTGGAAGCCGAGCTGCGCGAGCAGCGCGAAGCCCATGAACAGCGCCTCGGCGACCTGCAGGCCGCCCGTGACGACCTGCGCGCGCAGTTCGCCGAACTGGCCGGAAAGATCTTCGACGAGCGCGAACAGCGTTTCGCCGAAACCAGCCAGCAGCGTCTCGGCCAATTGCTCGACCCGCTCAAGGAACGCATCCAGGCGTTCGAGAAGCGGGTGGAGGAAAGCTATCAACAGGAAGCGCGCGAACGATTCTCCCTGGGCAAGGAGCTGGAGCGCCTGCAGCAACTCAACCAGCGCCTCGGCGACGAAGCCACCAACCTCACTCGCGCCCTGAAAGGGCAGAAGACCCAGGGCAACTGGGGTGAGCTGGTGCTGGAGCGGGTGCTGGAGCACGCCGGCCTGGAAAAAGGCCGCGAATACCAGACCCAGGTGAGCTTGAAGAGCGCCGAGGGCGAGCGTTTCCAGCCCGACGTGCTGATCCGGCTGCCGGGGGACAAGCAGGTGGTGGTGGACGCCAAGGTCAGCCTCACCGCCTACCAGGCACTGATCGCCGCTGACGACGAAGCCGCCCGCAGCCAGGCGCTGAAACAGCATGTACTGTCCCTGCGCAGCCACCTCAAGGGGCTTTCGGTGAAGGATTACCAGCGCCTGGAAGGGCTGCACAGCCTGGATTTCGTGTTGCTCTTCGTGCCCATCGAGGCCGCCTTCGCCGCGGCCTTGCAGGCTGATCCCGACCTGTTCCAGGAGGCTTTCGAGCAGCACATCGTGATCGTCAGTCCGACCACCCTGCTGGCCACCCTGCGGGTGATCGACAGCCTCTGGCGCCAGGAGCGGCAGAGCCAGAACGCCCGCGAGATCGCCGAGCGCGCCGGGGCGCTGTACGACAAGTTCGTCGCCTTCGTCCAGGACCTGGACGAGATGGGCAGCCGTCTGCAGCAGTTGGACAAGGCCTATGCCAATGCCCGCAACAAGCTGGTGGAAGGGCGTGGCAACCTGATCGGCCGGGTGGAAAACCTCAAACTCCTCGGCGCCCGCGCCAGCAAGAGCCTGCCCAACGACCTGCTGGAGCGCGCGGCGGGGATGCCGCTGCTGGATGAGCACGTGGAGAGCTGAGGGCCGTCTTCACGGCGAAGGGGGCCACCAGGCGTTGCACCGGACCGGCGTAGGTTGCGGTAGAGCGCAGCGAAACCCAACCATCGGGTCGGCAGCGTTGGGCCTCGTTCCTCGGCGCCAGCCTACGGCAGGGCGGCGTCCTGCACCGCGAATGACTGCGCGCCCGGCAGGTGTTCCCGGTCTTCGGCGCGGCTGGCCCCGCCGTCTTCCAGGTGTTCGACGAACTCCCGTATCCAGGCCGCCAGTCGGTCCGGTTCGGCCAGCAGTTGCCAGTGCCCGGCCGCCACTTCGCGGCGCCACAGGCGCGGCACCCACTGGTCGAGTTGCTGGAACAGCTGCGGTTTCACGAAGCGGTCGCGGGTGGGGACTATCAGTTGCACCGGCACCTGGGTCGGGCGCTGGCGCGGCCGGAGCAGGCTGGTGATGAAGTTGGCGCGGTAGAGCTTCACCCCATGGCAACCGTCGGATGCCCGGGTGGGATTGGGTCGCGGATCGCGCACGCCTTCCAGGCGCCGCAGCAGGCTTGGCCAGGCGCGGGCGAGCCCGAAGCGCCAAGCCAGTTCCGGCAGCAGCGGGGTATGGAAGAAGGCGATGTACCAGGAGCTGAGCAACTGACCGATCACCTGCCCCAGGGCGCGCGGGCGCTTCGTCTTCAAACGGGTGCGCATCCAGTGGCCGATGTGGTCGAGGCAGGGCCCGGATACCGTGGTGAAGGAGGCCAGCAGCGGCTGGATGCGCGGTTCGGTCACCGCCTCCCAGGACTGGATCGAACCCCAGTCGTGGGCCACCAGGTGTACCGGGCGCTCGGGACTGACGGCCCTGATCACCGCCTCCAGGTCATTGGCCAGTTTCTCCAGACGGTAGGCCTGCGTCTTGCGTGGAATATCCGAGGCGCCGGCGCCGCGCACGTCGTAGGCGATGATCTGGTAGTCGGCCGCCAGTTCACGGATCAGCGGCAGCCAGACCTCGTGGCTGTCCGGGTAGCCATGTACCAGCAGCAGTGTCGGGCCGGCGGCGTCGCCCCAGCGATAGGCCGCCAGTTCCACGCCATCGCCTTTCACCGCCAGGCGCTGCGGCTCCCGTTGCACGGACGCGATCATGCTGCCGCCTGCCTGTCCGATTGGCGGACCTGCCAGCGGCGCACGCCGTGATCCTGCCGCCAGGCTGTCATCCGGGCGGCGGTTTCCTGTTCACGGATGCCGGGCCCGAGTTCGCCGACGATGGTTTGGGCGCGGTGACAGGCTCGTTGCTGCACGAGGTGGAACGCGGACAGGTCTTCGGCGTTGAGGGCAGGGACGGGCATGGGGCTCTCCGGTGTCGGGACTGTGACATCAATCGATGTCACGATCATTCTCGGACAGGAAATCCCGCCCTGGCCAGAGCCCGGGCGCTGCTGCCGGCGTGGCTGTTACCGCGTTACCTGGAAAGGGAAAGGCCCATTCCAGAGCACCTGGAGGGCGCTGCAGGCGCTACCGGCAAATGCCGCCGGGGCGCACGTCCAGCCAATGGTTGGGGCGGGCTGGGTGCTGTTGTTGGGGTGAGAGGGGCGGCGATATGATCCGGCCCATGAAAAATGTCCCTTCCTTCCTCAGCAAACGGCTCGACCCGGCCGCCGCGGACAGCGTCGCCACGGACGCCGAATTCACGGTGGATGAACTGGCTCGCGAAGCCGGGACCACGGTGCGCAACCTGCGTGCCTACCAGGATCGCGGCCTGCTGCCACCGCCCGAGCGGCGCGGGCGGGTGGGCATCTACAGCGGCGAGCACCTGGCGCGGCTGCGGCTGATCGGCCAATTGCTGGAGCGCGGCTACAGCATCGCCAGCATCCGCGAGCTGCTGGACGCCTGGGCGGAGGGGCGCGATCTGGCTCACGTACTGGGGCTGGAGCAGGCCATCGTCGGTGCCTGGAACCCGATGGAGCCGGAGCGCCTGGGTTTCGACGAAGTGCAGGCGCTGTTCGGCGACGCCCTTACCGACGACTACATGGACCGCGCTCGCGAGCTGGGCCTGATCGAATTCGCCGGCGATCACCTGCGGGTGCTCAACCCTCGGGTATTCAGGGCCGGGGTGCAGTTGTACCGCTCGGGCATCCCGCTGGATGTGCTGCTGGAGCAGTTCGCTGCCATCCGCCGCCAGGTGGAACCGGTTTCCGCCGGCATCGTGCGCATGATCGTGGCCCACCTGGTCAACCCGCTGCTGTCCGGCAGCCTGCCCCATGTCAGCGAACTGGATGGCCTGAATCGCCAACTGCTGGCCCTGCGCCCGCTGGTGGAACAGGTGGTGGACAGCGAGCTGGCCCGGGGTCTGCAACTGTCGGCCAATCAGGAGCTGGGCGAGCGAGTTGGCGAGCTGCTGACGGGTTTCCTCAAGCGCTGACGGTGAGCGCGGGCGTCACCCGGTCAGCGCAGCTCGCCGGCCACGCTCCAGGTGTACGCTGGCGAGCAGCAGCAGGCCGAGCACGAAGTAACTACCAGTGATCAGCATCGCCAGGCGGTGGTCGCCGCCGGAGAGCCAACTGGCCAGCCCGTAGGTCATGGGGCCGAGAATGGCCGACAGCTTCACCGCCTGGCCCCAGAGGCCGAAGAACTCCGCCAGCCGCGTGGGTGGGGCGAGCAGGCCGACGATGGCGCGCCCCGCCGACTGGCTGGCGCCCATGCACAGGCCGGCAATGTTGGCGGCGGCCCAGAACAGGGCCGGGCCGCTGGCGAACCACATCATCCCCACCATCGCCAGCCAGCCCAGCAGGGTCAGCGCCAGGGTCGGTCGATGGCCGATGCGGTCCTGCAGCCAGCCGAACAGTACGGCCCCCACCGAGGCAGTGATGTTGACGATGAAAATCAGCAGCAGGGTGTCCTGGGTGGTGAAGCCCATTACCTGGTCGGCGTAGATGGCGGCCAGGCTGATCACGGCGGCGATGCCCGCCTGGTAGCAGACCGTGCAGGCCAGGAAGCGCAGCAGGTCGCGGTAACGGCCGGCCTCGCGCAGGGTACGCGCGAAGCGCGCCCAGGCGCCTTGCACGGCGGAAGGCTGCGGCAGGCTGCGTTCCTTCAGGTAAAGGAAGGTCGGGGTGCTGGCGAGGGCGAACAGCAGGGCGGTGATGAGCACGCACACCGGCACGAACTGCGCCGCCGTCTGGCCCTGGCCCTGGGCCCAACTGACGTAACCCAGGCAGGCGCCGAGGCTGACCAGGCCGCCGATGTAGCCCAGGCCCCAGCCCCAGCCGGACACCCGGCCCAGGGCGTCGTCGCGGGCCAGCTCGGGGAGGAAGGCGGCGATCAGGTTCTCGCCGGTACCGAAGCAGAAGTTCGACAGCACCACGAAGACCACCGCCAGCGCCAGGCCGCCCGGCCCGGCCAGGGCAAGGGCGGCGGTGAAGATCACGCAGCCCAGGGTGCTGAACAGCAGCAGGCGTTTCTTCCGCGCGGTGGCGTCGGCATGGGCGCCAATCAGCGGCGCGGTGAGGATCACCATCGAGTAGGAAACCGCCAGGGTGCTGGTCCAGGCCAGGGTGCCCCAGGGTTTCCCCTCGGCGACCACGGCGACGAAATAGGCATTGAAGACCGCGGTGATGATGACGGTGGTGTAGCCGGAGTTGGCGAAATCGAACATCGCCCAGGCCCAGATTTCCCGGCGGCTCACGCCGGTGGCAAGGCTGGATCGCATGGCGCTTTTCCCCCTGTCGAGCGTCCCGGACAGCCTAGCCCCGATTGAAACGTCGCGCGTCGCGGAACCACTCCCATCGTGTGTGAGCGAATGCATTTGAACTCGGGCAACCAGGTCCTCAGGTGGACATGCGGCACCGGCTCTGCCTGTGAGGCGTGCTGGTTAACGGGCTGGGCCAAAGGTATTGCGTAGGCGGGTGCCGAGCGTGCGAAGCCCAGCGATGCGCGGATTATTGGGCCTCGCCGCGCCTCGGATGCAATCCGGGAGAACCCCGCCGCTCCCGGATTATTTGGGCAACGATCTGGCCGCCTGCCCCGAGATGCCCCCTATCGGGGGCAAAAAGCGGGGCGAGGAGGCTCAGCCCGCCAGTTCCTCCGTGGCACGCTGAACCACCCGATAGCAGGGCTCGTAGGCCGCGCCGCCGGGCAGCTTCATGCGGTGCTGGCGGACGAAGGCCTGGAGCAGTTCGTCCAGCGGCCGCATCACCGCGGCGTCGCCGTGGATCTCGTACGGGCCGTGCTGTTCGATCAGGCGGATGCCCTTGTCCTTGACGTTGCCGGCAACGATGCCGGAGAAGGCCCGGCGCAGGTTGGCCGCCAGTTCGTGGGGCGGCAGGCTGCGGCTGAGGTCAAGGCTGGCCATGTTCTCGTGGGTCGGTTCGAACGGGTGCTGGAAGCGCTCGTCGATCTTCAACAGCCAGTTGAAGTGGAAGGCGTCGTTGCGTTCGCGGCGGAACTGCTTCACCGCCTTCAATCCCTGGGCCATTTCGATGGCCACGGCGGCCGGGTCGTCGATGATGATCCGGTAGCGACTCTGGGCCGCTTCGCCCAGGGTGGCGCCGACGAAGGCATTCAACTGCTCCAGATAGGCGGCGGCGCTCTTCGGCCCGGTGAGGACCAGCGGGAAGGGCAGTTCCCGGTTGTCCGGGTGCATCAGAATACCCAGCAGGTAGAGGAACTCCTCCGCCGTGCCGACGCCGCCCGGGAAGATGATGATGCCGTGGCCGACGCGGACGAAGGCCTCCAGGCGCTTCTCGATATCCGGCAGGATCACCAGTTCGTTGACGATGGGGTTGGGGGCTTCGGCGGCGATGATGCCCGGCTCGGTCAGGCCCAGGTAGCGGCCGCTGTGGATGCGCTGCTTGGCGTGGGCGATGGTGGCGCCTTTCATCGGCCCCTTCATCACCCCCGGGCCGCAGCCGGTGCAGATGTCCAGGTGACGCAGGCCCAGCTCGTGGCCGACCTTCTTGGTGTACTTGTATTCCTCGGTGCTGATGGAGTGGCCGCCCCAGCACACGACGATCTTCGGCTCAACGCCGGCGCGCAGGGTGCGCGCATTGCGCAGCAGGTGGAAGACGTAGTCGGTGATGCCCTGGGCGCTTTCCAGGTCGAAGCCGCGGTTCTTCAGTTCGTTCTCGGTGTAGACGATGTCGCGCAGGGCGCTGAACAGCATCTCGCGGGTGCTGGCGATCATCTCGCCATCGACGAAGGCGTCGGCCGGGGCGTTGATCAGCTCCAGGCGCACGCCACGGTCCTGCTGGTGAATGCGGACTTCGAAGTCCTGGTAGGCGTCGAGGATGGTCTTGGCGTTGTCGATCTGCGCGCCGGTGTTGAGGATGGCCAGGGCGCACTGGCGGAACAGCTGGTACATGCGGCCGGAACCGGCTTCGCTGAGCTGCTGCACTTCGAGTTGGGAGAGGGTTTCCAGGCTGCCCTTGGGGCTGACCTGGGCATTGATGACGTGTCTTTTGGGCATTCGAGATTTCCTTGAAGCGATGCCGGCGGGCCGTGGGGCCTTGCGCGGCGGAATGCGGGACGCCGGATTCCATGGCGCACGATTGCGGAGGTCGTTCTTATCTGGGCACTGCGAGGTTACAGATAGGTTGCAGATGGATGATCGGGGGTCTGCTCATCCTAATAGCGGGGTTACGAGGCATCTGACAAGGACTTTCTTGGCGACGTTCGGCGGCAGCCGCCGGGTGGACAGGCGCGGTGCCGTCCACCCGGCGTCTTATTTGCGTGCTTCCAGGATCAGGTTGAAGGGTGTTTCCGTGGCGCGGCGGAACCGGGTGAAACCGGCTTCCTCGAAAACCTTGCGCAGGCGGGCTTCGCCGGCCTGGGCGCCGAGGCCGAGGCCCACTTCCTGGGACAGGGAATTGGGCGTGCAGATGAAGGTGGACGCGGAGTAGAACAGGCGGCCCACCGGGGTCATGTTGGCGTCGAGTTCATCATTGGCGTAGGGCTCCACCAGCAGCACGGTGCCATCGGCCTTCAGCGTCTGGTAGGCATGCCGGGCGGCGCCCACCGGGTCGCCCATGTCGTGCAGGCAGTCGAAGTAGCAGATCAGGTCGTAGTCGCTGCCGGGGTAGTCCTTGGCGCTGGCCTGGGTGAAGGTCGCCCGGTCGGCCACGCCGCCTTCCTCGGCACGGCGGGTGGCGGTCTCGATGGATGGAGCATGGTAGTCGAAGCCGACGAAACGCGAGGCCGGGAAGGCCTGGGCCAGGATCACCGTGGAGGCGCCATGGCCGCAGCCGACATCGGCGACCTTGGCGCCGGCCTTGAGCTTGTCCACCACGCCGTCCAGCGCCGGCAGCCACTCGGCCACCAGATGCGCGCGGTAGCCGGGACGGAAGAAGCGTTCGGTGCCGCTGAACATGCAGGGGTGGTGGTCGCCCCAGGGCAGTCCGCCGTCGCCGCGCATCGCCTTCACCAGCTTGTCCTTGTCGTGGAACAGCGAGGCGATCACCGAGGCGCCGCTGGCCACGTACACCGGCGAGTCCTCCAAGGCCAGCGCCATGGCCTGTTCCTCGGGCAGGCGGAAGCGTCCATCGTCGTGTTCCATGTAGCCGGAGGCGGCGTGGGCGCTCAGCCATTCGCGCAGCAGGCGCGCGTTGCAGCCGGTCTTGGCGGCCAGGTCTTCCGGGCTCACCGGCTGACTGTCGGCCATGGCGCGATACAGGCCGAGTTCTTCGCCGAGGACGACATTGGCGAGCATGGCGGCGCCGCCCATGTCGGTCACCAGCTTGCCCATGAAATCGTTGAGCCTGGATTCGTCCATTACCTGTCCTCCTCTGCAAAGGGCGGCGGTCACTGGCCGGAACGACGGCGGAATGCGTCGGCGGGAAAAGCTGGAAACAGGAAAGGAAGGAGCCGCGGCAGCCGAGTCGTGCACGGCTGCCGTGGCTCCTCCCAGGTCCCGCAATCGCAGGACAATTTCAGTGTAGTGGCCGGGCACCGGCCAACGGCCGCGCGGGGCGGGCAACCGATAAGCGGCAGACCCGGCGGTACGGACGCGGCCGGGGACGACCATCGGTCCGCCGGCGTTGAGAGCCCCAATCCTGGCTACCATAGTGGGGCCATGACCACGACTCCCCATTCCCTCCGGGCCGCGCTGGACGGTTTCCATCCCGTTGTCGCCGCCTGGTTCCGCGCGGCCTTCGCCGCCCCCACGGCGGCCCAGGCCCGTGCCTGGCCGGCGATCCGCGCCGGGCACAGCACCCTGGTCGCCGCGCCCACCGGCTCGGGCAAGACGCTGACCGCCTTTCTCTCGGCCATCGATGAACTGGTCCACGAAGGCCTGGAGCGGGGCAGCCTGCCGGACCGTTGCACGGTGGTCTACGTCTCGCCGTTGAAGGCGCTGTCCAACGACATCCGCATCAACCTGGAGGAACCCCTGGCGGGCATCCGCGCGGAACTGGCGCGCCAGGGCCTGGCGGACGTGGCTATCCGCACCGCCGTGCGCACCGGCGATACGCCCCAGGCCGAACGCGACGCCATGCGCAAGCGGCCGCCGCATATCCTGGTCACCACGCCGGAATCCCTCTACATCCTGCTCGGCTCCGAATCCGGCCGCGTCATGCTTGCCGGCTGCCGAAGCCTGATCATCGACGAAATCCACGCCATCGCCGGCGGCAAGCGCGGCAGTCACCTGATGCTCAGCGCCGAACGCCTGGAAGCCCTCTGTGGCCGATCCTTGCAACGCATCGGCCTGTCCGCCACGCAGAAACCCATCGAGCGCGTGGCGGCCTTTCTCATGGGGCGGGGACGCCCGGCTTGCGAGGTGGTGGACGTGGGCTACAGCCGCGAGCGCGACCTGGCCCTGGAAGTGCCGCCGGTGCCCCTGGATGCGGTGATGAGCAATGAGGCCTGGGAAAGGGTTTACGACCGCCTGGCCGAGCGGGTGGCCGAACACCGCACCACCCTGGTCTTCGTCAACACCCGACGCCTGGCCGAGCGCGCCAGCCGTCACCTTTCCGAGCGCCTGGGCAATGCGGCGGTGGCTGCGCACCACGGCAGCCTGGCGCGCGACCTGCGCCTCGATGCGGAGCAGCGCCTCAAGCGTGGCGAACTCAAGGTGCTGGTGGCCACCGCTTCCCTGGAACTGGGTATCGACATCGGCGACGTGGAACTGGTTTGCCAGCTCGGCTCGCCACGCAGTATCGCCGCCTTCCTGCAGCGGGTCGGGCGTTCCGGCCACAGTGTCGGCGGCACGCCCAAGGGGCGGCTGTTCCCGCAGTCGCGGGACGACCTGATCGAATGCGCGGCGCTGCTGGACTGTGTGCGCCGCGATGAACTGGATGCCCTGGTCATTCCCCAGGCGCCGCTGGACGTGCTGGCCCAGCAGATGGTGGCGGAAGTGGCCAGCCAGGAGTGGGACGAGGACGAATTATTCCAACTGATGACCCGCGCCATGCCCTACGCGGACCTGCCCAGGGCCCGGTTCGATGCCCTGGTGAGGATGCTGTCCGAGGGGTACAGCGGTCGCCAGGGCGTGCGCGGCGCCTACCTGCATCGCGACGCGGTGAACCGTCGCCTGCGTGGCCGTCGCGCCGCACGCCTGACCGCGCTCACCTCCGGCGGCGCCATTCCCGAGACCGCCGACTACGCCGTGCTGCTGGAGCCGCAGGGCGTGCCGGTGGGCAGCGTGCACGAGGATTTCGCCGTGGAAAGCCTGGCCGGCGATGTATTCCAGCTCGGCAACCAGTCCTACCGCATCCTCCGTGTCGAACCGGGGCGCGTGCGGGTGGAGGATGCCCAGGGCCAGCCGCCGAACATTCCCTTCTGGCTGGGCGAAGCACCGGGGCGGACGGATGAGCTGTCGGCGGCGGTGGCGCGGTTGCGAGCTGACGTTGAGCGGTTGTTAGGGGAGTCCGTGCAGGCTGAGGCTTCCCTCACCCCCGGCCCCTCTCCCAGAGGGAGAGGGGAGACAGGCAGCATCGAGCGGGCGGTGGAGGGCCTGCGCGACAGCATCGGCCTCGGAGAGGCGGCGGCGCGGCAGATCGTCGAATACCTGGCACGGGCCAGGGCCGCACTGGGAGCCTTGCCGACCCAGGATCGGCTGGTGATGGAGCGCTTCTTCGACGAAACCGGCGGCATGCAGCTGATCATCCATTCGCCCTTCGGCAGCCGGCTCAATCGCGCCTGGGGCCTGGCACTGCGCAAGCGCTTCTGCCGCAGCTTCAACTTCGAGCTGCAGGCCGCGGCCACCGAGGACGCGCTGATCCTGTCCCTGTCCACCAGCCACAGCTTTCCGCTGGAAGAGGTCTGGCGCTACCTGCATGCCAACAGTGCCGAGCACCTGCTGATCCAGGCCATTCTCGATGCGCCGCTGTTCGGCGTGCGCTGGCGCTGGAACGCCTCCGCCGCCCTGGCGCTGCCGCGCTACAGCGGGGGCCGCAAGGTGGCGCCGCAGATCCAGCGCATGCGCAGCGAAGACCTGCTGGCCAGCGTCTTCCCCGACCAGGTGGCCTGCCAGGAGAACCTGGTGGGCGAGCGCGAGATTCCCGACCACCCCCTGGTGGCCCAGACCCTCGACGACTGCCTGCACGAGGCCATGGACGCCGAGGGTTGGCTGGCGCTGCTGCGGCGCATGGAGCGCGGCGATGTGGAGCTGGTGGCCCGCGACCTGCCGGCGCCCTCGGCACTGGCGGCGGAAATCCTCGGTGCGCGGCCCTATGCCTTCCTCGACGACGCGCCCCTGGAAGAGCGCCGTACCCAGGCCGTGCAGAACCGCCGCTGGACCGACCCGGCGTCCGCCGACGACCTCGGCGCGCTGGATGCCGAGGCCATCGCCGCCGTGGCCGAGGAAGCCTGGCCCCAGGTGCGCGATGCCGATGAGATGCACGAGGCCTTGCTGGCCCTGGCCTGCATTACCCCGGCCGAGGTGGCGGCCAACGACGGTTGGGCTGGCTGGCTCGCGCAACTGGCCAAGGCCCGCCGCGCCACGTGTCTGTACGTGAATGACGAACCCGCGCTGTGGCTGGCGGCCGAACGCCTGGTCCAACTGCAGGCGCTCTATCCACAGGCGCGCCTGAAACCATCCATCGTCGCGCCGGAGGGTTTCACTGCACCTTGGGAAGCCGAAGTGGCCCTGGTGGACGTGGCGCGGGCGCGCCTGGGCGGTTATGGCCCGCTGACCCTGGCGCGGCTGGCGGCCGACTTGCGCCAGGAGTCCGGCGGCCTGGCTTATGCCCTGGCCAGCCTGGAGCGCGAAGGCCAGGTGCTGCGCGGCCGTTTTACCCCTGGCGTCGGGGAGGATGAATGGTGCGAACGCCACCTGCTGGCGCGCATCCACCGCTACACGGTCAAGCGTCTGCGCCGGGAGATCGAACCCGTGGAGCGGGCCGACTTCATGCGCTTCCTGTTCGATTGGCAGCGCGTCGCGCCCACGGCCCAGGTCCGCGGCGCCGAGGCTCTGGCCGGCGTGCTGGGGCAACTGGAAGGCTTCGAGGCGGCGGCCGGCGCCTGGGAGAGCGAGATACTGCCGAGCCGGGTGGCCGACTACGGCATCAACTGGCTCGACGATCTCTGCCGCGCCGGACGCATCGTCTGGTGTCGCCTCGGCGGACGGGGCAAGACGGCCGCCGGGCCGGTACGCGGCACGCCGATTCTGTTGCTGCCGCGCAAGAGCCTCGGCCTCTGGCGGGCCTGCCTGCACGACCTGCCCACGGCCGAACCCTCGCCCCGCGCCGAGCGCGTGCGCCAGGTGCTGGCCAGCCAGGGCGCGCTGTTCTTCGATGAGCTGATGGACGAGGCGCACCTGTTGCGCAGTGAGCTGGAGGACTGTCTCGGCGAACTGGTGGCCCTGGGCCTGGCCAATGCCGACAGCTTCGCCGGCCTGCGTTCGCTGTTGCTGCCGGCGGCCCGCCGCAGCCGCCATGACCGCCGCGCGCGCCTGGCCCTGGCCAACATGCAGGACGCCGGACGTTGGTCGCTGCTGCGTGGCAAGGCGGAGGAGGGCGGCGGCAAGGTTCCCGCCGAGGCCCTGGAGCATGTCGCCCGCAGCCTGCTGCGCCGCTATGGTGTGGTGGGCTGGCATCTGCTGGAACGGGAGGCCGGCTGGTTGCCGCCGTGGCGCGACCTGCTGCGGGTCTACCACCGCCTGGAAGCACGCGGGGAAATTCGCGGCGGCCGCTTCGTCGCCGGCGTGTCGGGCGAGCAGTTCGCCCTGCCGGACGCCGTGGGCCTGCTGCGCGACGTGCGCAAGCGTCCGCTGGACGGCGGCCTGGTCAGCCTGTCCGCCTGCGATCCGCTGAACCTGCTCGGCACCCTGCTGCCGGGCGCCAAGGTGCCGGCGCTGGCGGGCAATCGCCTGCTGTTCCGCGACGGCGTGCCGGTGGCGACTCTGGTGGCAGGCAAGGTGACGTTGCTACAGGACGTGGACGGCGCCACGACCCATGCCTGGCGCGAGGCGCTGATTCGCCAGCCGGCGGCGACTCCGCTGGGGCAGCAGTCGCGCAGGGCGCGGATGACGTTGTAGGCGCTGAACCGTTTCCCCAATCCTTCTTGTGGGAGCGAATTCATTCGCGAATGCAGGCCGAAGGTCTGCCCTGTGGATCCACAAGGGGCAGCTACGCTGCCCTTCGCGAATGAATTCGCTCCCACAGGTTTTGGGTTGTTGCGTTGCTCTAAACGCTTGAATCCGCTCAGAAATTGACCCGACCCAGGTCGCCCCGCGCCACTTCTGGCCTCTGGCCATCGCCCGACAGCTTATCCACAACTTCATCCACTGGCTTTGTGGGTAACCGCCGGTCAGGCTTCGTCGGACTTATCCACAGACAGCAGGGGTTCCAGCAGGACGCACATGCTGCGCCAGTGGGAGCCTTCCCAGTACAGGCGTTCGCAGGCGTCGCAACTGAGGAAGCGTGAATAGAGCGCGGCGATGCGCGGTGGCAGGCGCGGACGGGCGAGTTCCGGGGCGATTTCCCGCAGCGGCCGGTTGCAGTGCAGGCACAGGCTGAAGGGGTTGGCGCTGCGGGCCAGGTCCAGGCGTTCGAACAGCTCGCGCAGTTGCAGCGCGGGTTTGAGCGCGTGCACGTAGCAGCCGTGGGTGATGATGCGGCGCTTGAGCAGTTCGCGGTCGCGGGTGAGCACGATGCGGCCTTGCGCGGCGGCGATCTCGGCGATCTGGCCGTCCTCGAAGCCGTTGTCGTAGAGGGTGTCGAAGCCGCTCATGCGCAGCAGGCTGGCCAGGCCGCCCAGGTGGGCGTCGGCGATGAAGCGCAGCACCCGCAGCGGGTGGGCGCGGACCTTGAGCAGCGGGCGGATGTCCAGGGCCTCGAACTTGGGATAGACCGCCACCCGGTCGCCATCCAGGATCACCCGCTCGAACCCCACCGATTCGCCATTGAGCAGCACCAGTTCCACCTCCGTGTGCGGCACGCCCAGGGCTTCGATCATGTGCTTGACCGTCGCCGCCCGCGCGCAGGCACAGGTGAAGGAACGCCGGCGGCGCTCGGCGGGAAGGAAGTCGTTGAGCTCCTCGTAGAAGCGGAACGTCGCGCTGACCATGGAGGACGAGCCGGACTGGCCGGGGCGCGCCCTCCGGGCGGAGGGCGCGCGGCGGTCATTTCGGCTGGGCGACGACCCGCAGGTAGGGTTTCAGGGTCTTGAAGCCCTCGGGGTACTTCTTCCTCGCGTCTTCGTCGGAGACCGAGGTGGGGATGATCACGTCATCGCCCGGTCGCCAGTTCACCGGGGTCGCCACCGTGTGCTTGGCGTTGAGCTGCAGGGAGTCCAACAGGCGCAGCACCTCGTCGAAGTTGCGCCCGGCGCTCATGGGGTAGACCAGCATGGCCTTGACCTTCTTGTCCGGGCCGATGATGAACACCGAACGCACCGTGGCGTTGTCCACGGCGGTGCGCGGGCCCGGGCTGGCATTGGGGTGGATCATGTCGTAGAGCTTGGCCACCACCAGATTGTCATCGCCGATCATCGGGTAGTTCACCGCATGACCCTGGGTTTCCTCGATGTCGCCGACCCAGCGCCGGTGGTCGCTGACCGGATCCACGGAAAGCCCCACCACCTTGGTGTTGCGCTTGTCGAACTCGGGCTTGAGCCTGGCCATGTAGCCCAGCTCGGTGGTGCAGACCGGGGTGAAGTCCTTGGGGTGAGAGAACAGGATGGCCCACTGGTCACCGATCCACTGGTGGAAGTTGATCGTGCCTTCGGTGCTGTCGGCGGTGAAATCGGGCGCTTCGTCACCAATGCGGATAGCCATGTTCGACCTCCTGGATGCTGGTTATGAAAGGGCGCCGCCACCGGCTGGCGACGGCCGTCGTGGCCGGGGGACGGGACATGCCATCACCCTACCGGGCCCTTGAGTATAGGTCTGGGTTCGGTCCCTGGCGTCCGGATGAGTGGCCGGTGGCAAGGCGATGGCAGTGCTAGCGTTAGGAGAGGGGGAGGTGCCGGCCAGAGGCCGCGCCGTGCCCTTGCAGCGGGACCGTCCGGTTCGGCTGCGCACAACCCTACGCTCCCGCGTCCGATGCCTGGCGGTATCGGCGGATAGCGTGCGGTCTCGCCACACCCCACGAACCCGCACTGAGGTGATCGCCATGGCCCGTACAACCCCCATCAGCCATTACCGCAATATCGGCATAGTGGCCCACGTGGATGCCGGCAAGACCACCACCACCGAGCGGGTGCTCTATTACACCGGGGTCAACCACAAGATGGGCGAGGTGCACGACGGCGCCGCGACCATGGACTGGATGGTCCAGGAGCAGGAGCGCGGCATCACCATCACCTCGGCGGCCACCACCGCCTTCTGGAGCGGCTCGCGCAAGCAGTTGGACAAGTTCCGCATCAACATCATCGACACCCCCGGCCACGTCGACTTCACCATCGAGGTGGAGCGTTCGCTGCGGGTGCTGGACGGCGCGGTGGTGGTGTTCAGCGGCGCCGACGGTGTGGAGCCGCAGTCGGAGACCGTGTGGCGGCAGGCCGACAAGTACCATGTGCCGCGCATCGCCTACGTGAACAAGATGGACCGCGCCGGTGCCGACTTCCTGCGGGTGGTGGAGCAGATCAAGAAACGCCTTGGCCACACCCCGGTGCCGATCCAGTTGCCCATCGGCCAGGAAGAGCACTTCAACGGCCAGATCGACCTGATCCGCATGAAGGCCATCTACTGGAACGACGCCGACCAGGGCGCCAGCTTCCGCGAGGAGGAGATTCCCGCCGAGCTGTTGGACGAGGCCCGTCATTGGCGCAGCGTGATGCTGGAAGTGGCGGCGGAGGCCAACGAGGAACTGATGACCAAGTACCTGGACGAGGGCGACCTGAGCCAGGACGAGATCAAGACCGGCCTGCGCATCCGCACCCTGTCCTGCGAAGTGGTGCCGGCGGTGTGCGGTTCGTCGTTCAAGAACAAGGGCGTGCCGCTGGTGCTGGATGCCGTGGTCGAACTGCTGCCGGCACCCACCGAGATTCCGTCCATCCGTGGCACCCACCCGGACGATCCGGAGAAGGAAGACGAACGCCACGCCGATGATGGCGAACCGTTTTCTTCCCTGGCCTTCAAGATCGCCACCGACCCCTTCGTCGGCACCCTGACTTTCGTCCGCGTCTATTCCGGCGTGCTGAATTCAGGGGACGCCGTGCTCAACTCGGTGAAGGGCAAGAAGGAGCGGGTCGGGCGCATGGTGCAGATGCACGCCAATCACCGTGCCGAGATCAAGGAAGTGCGGGCCGGCGACATCGCCGCGCTGATCGGCATGAAGGACGTCACCACCGGCGATACCCTGTGCGACCTGAACAAACCGATCATCCTCGAACGCATGGACTTCCCCGAGCCGGTGATTTCCATCGCCGTGGAACCCAAGACCAAGGCCGACCAGGAAAAGATGGGCATCGCCCTCGGCCGCCTGGCCCAGGAAGACCCGTCGTTCCGGGTCAAGACCGACGAAGAAACCGGGCAGACCATCATTTCCGGCATGGGCGAGCTGCACCTGGACATCATCGTCGACCGCATGAAGCGCGAGTTCAACGTCGAGGCCAACACCGGCAAACCCCAGGTGGCCTACCGCGAGACCATCCGCAAGACCTGTGAGATCGAAGGCAAATTCGTCCGCCAGTCCGGTGGGCGCGGCCAGTACGGCCATTGCTGGATCCGCTTCGCCCCGGCGGACGAAGGCCAGGAAGGCCTGGCGTTCGTCAACGAGGTGGTGGGCGGCGTGGTGCCCCGCGAGTTCGTCCCGGCCATCCAGAAGGGCATCGAGGAGCAGATGAAGAACGGCGTGCTCGCCGGCTACCCGCTGATCGGCCTGAAAGCCGCCGTGTTCGACGGCTCCTACCACGACGTGGACTCCAGCGAGATGGCCTTCAAGATTGCCGCCTCCATGGCCACCAAACAGCTGTCGCAGAAGGGCGGCGCGGTGTTGCTGGAGCCGGTGATGAAGCTGGAGGTCGTCACCCCCGAGGACTACATGGGCGACATCATGGGCGACCTCAACCGCCGCCGTGGCCTGATCCACGGCATGGACGACGGCGTCTCCGGCAAGATCATCCGCGCCGAAGTGCCCCTGGGCGAAATGTTCGGCTACGCCACCGACGTGCGCTCCATGTCACAGGGCCGCGCCAGCTTCTCCATGGAGTTCGCCCGTTACGCCGAAGTGCCGGCGAGCATTGCCGAGGCGATCGTGAAGAAATCGGCTTGAGGTCGGGGCAACAGACGGCGTCCCGCGTTGGGCCTCGTTCCTCGGCACCCGCCCGCGATGGCATCGAACCCTCATGGGGGATCGGTTCAGGGCGCGAAGCCTTCCCGTTCCATCCGCGCCAGCAGGCCCTGCCAGACCGGCAGTTCGGCGGTGTTGCCGATGCGCTTCGGCGCGTCGCCCTTGAGGCTGTAAAGCCCCTGGCCGTCGAAGGCGTAGCGCAGGGCGAGGTCCCTGCGCTGCGCGACGGGGAGAATCTCGTCCACCAGGTTGTCCAGCACCAGCGGGGTGGCGTCCGGCCCATCCTGGTAGGTGAGCACCATATGGGCCTGGTTCAGTTCCAGCGCACGGGCGTAGGTCAGGCGCAGTTTGTCCGGGGCGATGCCGAGCTGCAGCAGGGTGAAGTACTTGGCCAGGGCGAAGTCCTCGCAGTCGCCGGCGCCCCTGGCCAGGGTTTCCAGGGGCGTCGCCCAGTAGTCGCGGCGTTGCCAGACCACGGTGTCGTCGGCGAAGCGCACCTGGCGGTTGATCTCGCGATTGACCGCCCGCAGTCGTTCGCGCTCGGGAAGCCGGCCGGCGCTTTCCAGCAGGTCGCGCCAGGCGTGCAGGCGATCCTTGGCCGGGCCATTGCGTCCGAAACGTTTCTCTGCCTTGCGCAGCACGGGTTCGAGGCTGCTCCAGGCGGCCTTGGCGTCGGCAGCGCCCAGCAGCAGGCCAGCGCCGAACAGGGTCAGGGTGAACAGGGGCCAGAACAGGGGCGAGCCGAAGCGGCGGCAGGCGGGCTTCTGCAACGGGTTGACTCTCCAGGGTGAAAGCGGCCGGGGCCGGGTTCAGTGAATCAATCCGTTGAGCGAATGTCCGGGGAAAGGAGCCCCCTCCACCGGTGCGGGGATGGGTTGCACACTAGGGGCATGCCGGCCGCCCCTGCAAGCCGCAGGAGACGCATGGCGCGGCGCACGTAACGGACCGCGTGACGGCAGGGCTCTGGAACGGGCCTGCTCGGGGGACGCCGATTGTCGGAAAAGGCGTGGGTCGCTGCCCACCGGGTGCGCGGAGGGGCGCATCCGGCGGGCGGTTCAGGTCACTTGCCGAACTCGACCCTCTGCTGGTGGATCCAGGATTGGTACTTGGGTGGACGCCGTGTCTCCGACTGCATGTCGTCAACCTGGTAGCCGGCCGCGGTCGGCTGTTGCTCCACCATTCGGGAGAATCTTTCGCTGGAGTCTTCCCGCATTTGCAAGAGTTGCTGGTTGCGTATCCGGTACTCGTCCAGGCGGTCGCTTCCATTCTCCGCCAGGGCTGCGCCCGGTCCCGTTGTCACCGCCAGGGCCAACAGCAGGCCGCTGAGGGTCGTCATGTTGAATGTCGATTTCATCGTCGTGTCCTCGTGTTTCCCACTCGCCTCCCCACGAGTTGGAAAATCAGGATCGGCTTTTATTACAGCCTGCGGCGGCGGGCTGACAGGTGGCGAGGAATTGGACCGGCGGGCGCTTGCAAGTTCATGAATGGCATGGGGATTTCCGGGGTTTCTGCCCGATTTGAGGGCGCTGATGCGGGCGTTCGGAGAGCCTGTCAGCGCATTTCCCAGCGGGTTGCGATCGTTGGGTGGGGGCCAGCGCGAGTCACCCCGCTACCTCTGCGAGAGGGTGGGGGAGGGGCGTCGTACGGAGCCAGTCAGTCCCCAAAAAAACGCCCCCGCCAAGAAGGGCAGGGGCGCCGCGTGGATTCCTCGTCCATGAGGATCGGGGTGTCGCGGGTCAAGCGCTCGGGGTGCTTTCCCCCGGTTCCTTCCAGCCGCCGCCGAGGGCCTTGTACAGGTTCACCTCGCTGGCCAACTGGTTGAGGCGGTCGCCGATCAGTTGCTGGCGCGCGCTGAACAGTTGGCGCTGGGCGTCCAGCAGGGTCAGGTAACTGTCCACGCCGGTGCGGTAGCGGCGTTCGGCGAGGCGGTAGTACTCCTCGGTGGTGGTCACCAGGTCGCGCTGGGCGCCGAGCTGTTGCTGGTAGGTGGTGCGGGCGGCGAGGCCGTCGGCGACTTCCTGGAAGGCGACCTGGATGGCCTTCTCGTACTGCGCCACCTGGATGTCTTTCTGCAGCTCGCTGTAGTCCAGGTTCGCCTTCAGCCGGCCGGCGGTGAAGATCGGCAGGCTGATGCTCGGCTGGAACAGCCAACTGCCGGAGCCGGCATCGAACAGGCCGGACAGTTCGTTGCTCATGGTGCCGGCGTTGGCGGTCAGGCTGACGCTGGGGAAGAAGGCCGCGCGGGCGGCGCCGATGTTGGCATTGGCCGCCTTCAGCAGGTGCTCGGCCTGGACCAGGTCCGGGCGGCGCTGCAGCAGGTCGGAGGGCAGCCCCGGCGGCACTTCGGCCAGCAGGTCGGCATCCAGCGCCAGGCCTTTCGGCAGGTCGGCCGGAAGGCCGGTGCCCAGCAACTGGGTCAGGGCGTTGCGGTCCTGGGCCACCAGGCGGGTGTACTGCGCCAGGCTGACCTGGGCGCTTTCCACGGCGGTGCGCGCCTGGCTCAGGGCCAGGGCGTCGGCCACGCCGACGTCGAAGCTGCGCTGGGTGAGGGCGTAGCTTTCCTGGTAGGTCTTGAGGGTGTCGCGGGTCAGTTGCAGCAGGGCCTGGTCGGCCTGCCAGTCGAGGTAGGCGGTGGCCACCGCGGCCACCAGGCTGATCTGGGTGCTGCGACGGGCCTGTTCGGTGGCGAAGTATTGTTGCAGCGCTTGCTCATCGAGGCTGCGCAGGCGGCCGAAGAAGTCCAGTTCCCAGGCATTGGTGCCGAGGGTGGCGCTGTAGGTGCTGCTGGTGTCGGCCTCGCCACTCTGGCTCATGATGCCCGGCGTGCGCTGGCGGGTGGCACCGCCGTCGGCGGAAAGGCTGGGGAACAGCTCGGAGCGCTGGATGCGGTGCAACGCGCGGTACGCCTCGACATTCAGCGCGGCGGTGCGCAGGTCACGGTTGTTGTCCAGGGCCAATTGCACCAGTTGGCGCAGCGCCGGGTCCTGGAAGAATGCGCGCCAGTCGAGGTCGGCGGCGGCGGTGTTCACCTGGGCCGCGCCGTTGCCATAGGCCTCGCCCTGGGGCCAGTCGGCCGCCACCGGGGCGTCCGGGCGCTGGTAGTCGGGGATCATGGAGCAGCCGCCGAGCAGGAGGCCGGCGACCGCGAGGGATAACAGGGAACGCCTCACTGCAGGGCCTCCTTCTTGATTGCGGCCTTGCTCGCCTTGTCCTTGAACAGCGAACAGACCAGCACGTAGAACAGCGGCACCCAGAAGATGGCCAGGACGGTGGCGGTGAGCATGCCGCCGATCACGCCGGTACCGATGGCGTGCTGGCTGCCGGAACCGGCGCCGTTGGAGATGGCCAGGGGCACCACGCCGAGGATGAACGCCAGCGAGGTCATGATGATCGGGCGCAGGCGCATGCGGCAGGCTTCCACGGCGGCGTCGAACAGGCTCTTGCCCTGTTCGTGCAGTTCCTTGGCGAACTCGACGATAAGGATCGCGTTTTTCGCCGAGAGACCGATGGTGGTGAGCAGGCCGACCTGGAAGAACACGTCGTTGGACAGGCCGCGCAGGCTGGTGAACAGCAGTGCGCCGATCACGCCGAGCGGCACCACCAGCATCACCGAGAAGGGGATCGACCAGCTCTCGTAGAGCGCCGCCAGGCAGAGGAACACCACCAGCAGCGACAGCGCATAGAGGGCCGGGGCCTGGGCGCCGGACAGGCGCTCCTCGTAGGAGAGGCCGGTCCAGGAATAACCGACGCCCGCCGGCAGCTGCTTGGCGATTTCTTCCACCGCGGCCATGGCTTCACCCGAGCTGTGGCCCGGAGCCGCCTCGCCGAGGATTTCCACCGCCGGCACGCCGTTGTAACGGGCCAGCTTGGGCGCGCCGTAGGTCCATTCGCCGCTGGCGAAGGCGCTGAACGGCACCATCTGGCCCTGGTCGTTGCGTACGTACCACTTGTTCAGGTCTTCCGGGTTCATCCGCGCTTCGGGTTCGCCCTGCAGGTAGACCTTCTTCACCCGACCACGGTCGATGAAGTCGTTGACGTAGCTGGCGCCCCAGGCGATGGACACGGTGTTGTTGATGTCGGACAGGGAGACGCCGTGGGCGCGGGCCTTTTCGTCGTCGATCAGCAACTGGTACTGCGGTTCGTCGCGCAGGCCGTTGGCGCGCACGCGGTTGAGTACCGGGTTCTTCGCCGCCAGTTCGAGGAACTGGTCGCGGGCGGTGTTCAGCGCTTCGTGGCCGATGCCGGCGCGGTCCTGGAGGAACAGGTTGAAGCCGGTGGCGTTGCCCAGCTCCATCACCGCCGGCGGGGCGAAGGCGAAGACCATGGCGTCGCGGAAGCTGAAGAAGTGCTTCTGCGCGCGCTGGGCCAGATCGAACACGCTCTGGCCTTCGGCGGTGCGCTCTTCCCAGGGCTTGAGCATGATGAAGGCCATGCCCGAGCTCTGGCCGCGGCCGGCGAAGTTGAAGCCGGTCACGGTGAACACGGATTTCACGGTGTCCTTCTCGTTTTCCAGCAGGTATTCGCGCATCTGGTCCACCACCGCCTGGGTGCGCTCGGCGCTGGCACCGGACGGGGTCTGCACCTGGGCGAACAGCACGCCCTGGTCTTCCTCGGGCAGGAAGGCGGTGGGGATGCGGGTGAACAGCCAGCCCATGGCGACGATGATCACCAGATACAGGGCGAGGTAGGGCGCCTTGCGTTTGAGGATGCCGCGCACGCCGCGCTCGTAGCTTTGCACGCTGCGGTCGAAGCTGCGGTTGAACCAGCCGAAGAAGCCGCGCTTCTCGTGGTGGCCCTTGGCGATGGGCTTGAGCAGGGTGGCACAGAGGGCCGGGGTGAAGATCAGCGCCACCAGCACCGACAGGGCCATGGCCGAGACGATGGTGATGGAGAACTGCCGGTAGATCACGCCGGTGGAGCCGCCGAAGAAGGCCATCGGCAGGAACACCGCCGAGAGCACCAGGGCGATGCCCACCAGCGCGCCCTGGATCTGGCCCATGGACTTGCGGGTGGCTTCCAGGGGCGAGAGGCCTTCCTCGGCCATCACCCGTTCGACGTTCTCCACGACCACGATGGCGTCGTCCACCAGCAGGCCGATGGCCAGCACCATGGCGAACATGGTCAGGGTGTTGATGGTGAAGCCGAACATCGCCAGCACGCCGAAGGTGCCGAGCAGCACCACCGGCACCGCCAGGGTGGGGATGATGGTGGCGCGGAAGTTCTGCAGGAACAGGTACATCACCAGGAACACCAGGACGATGGCCTCGCCCAGGGTATGCACCACGCCTTCGATGGAGGCGGAGACCACCGGGGTGGTGTCGTAGGGGAAGACCACTTGCATACCCGCGGGCATGAAGGGTTCCAGCTCGGCGATGGTGGCGCGGATCGCCCTGGCGGTGTCCAGGGCGTTGGCGCCGGTGGCCAGCTTGATGGCCATGCCGGAGGCCGGCTTGCCGTTGAACTGGGCGCTGATGCTGTAGTTCTCGCCGCCCAGTTCGATCTTCGCCACATCGCGCAGGCGCACCTGGGAACCGTCACGGTTCACCTTGAGCAGGATGGCGCCGAACTGTTCGGGGGTCTGCAGGCGGGTCTTGCCGATGATGGTGGCGTTCAGCTGGGTGCCGGGGGAGGCGGGCAGGCCGCCGAGCTGGCCGGAGGAGATCTGCACGTTCTGCGCCTGGATGGCGGTCTTCACGTCCACCGGAGTCAGCTGGTAGTTGTTCAGCCGTGCCGGGTCCAGCCAGATGCGCATGGCGTACTGGGCGCCGAACACCTGGAAGTCGCCCACGCCCTTGGTCCGCGAGATCGGGTCCTGGATGTTGGAGACGATGTAGTTGGCCAGGTCGTTCTTGTCCATGCTGCCGTCTTCGGAGACGACGCCGATGACCAGCAGGAAGTTCTTCACCGACTTGGTCACGCGGATGCCCTGCTGCTGCACTTCCTGGGGCAGCAGCGGGGTGGCCAGTTGCAGCTTGTTCTGCACCTGCACCTGGGCGATGTCGGGGTTGGTGCCCTGCTCGAAGGTGGCGGTGATGGTCATGCTGCCGTCGGAGTTGCTCTCCGAGGAGATGTAGCGCAGGCCGTCGATGCCGTTGAGCTGCTGCTCGATCACCTGCACCACGGTGTCCTGTACCGTCTGCGCCGAAGCGCCGGGGTAGCTGACCTGGATACCCACGGCGGGTGCGGCGATGCTGGGGTACTGGTTGATCGGCAGCTTGAGGATGGACAGGCCGCCGGCAAGCATGATCACCAGCGCGATCACCCAGGCGAAGATCGGGCGATCAATGAAGAATCTCGACATCTGGGACTCCTCAGTGGCTCTTGGCCAGGTTGTCGCTCGCGGAAGGTTGGGCCGCCACATTGGTCGCCGGCGCGGCGTTGACTTCGATCCCCGGGCGCACGAATTGCAGGCCTTCGGTGATCAAACGGTCGCCGGGGGCGAGCCCCTCGCTGACCAGCCAACGGTCGCCGACGGTGCGTTCGGCCTTGAGGCGGCGCAGTTCCACCTTGTTCTCGGCGTTCACCACCAGGGCGGTGGCCTGGCCCTTGAGGTCGCGGGTCACGCCCTGTTGCGGCGCGAGGATGGCTTCCTGCTTGACCGCCGAACCCAGGCGGGCATGGACGAACATGCCCGGCAGCAGAGTGTGTTCCGGGTTGGGGAAGACCGCGCGCAGGGTCACCGAACCGGTGCCTTCGTCCACCGCGACTTCGGAAAACTCCAGCTTGCCCTTGTGCGGGTACTCGCTGCCGTCCTCCAGCAGCAGGGACACCCTGGCACCACTGTCGCCGGCCTTCTCCAACTGGCCCTCGGCCATTTCGCGGCGCAGGCGCAGCAGGTCCTTGGTGGACTGGGTGACGTCGACGTAGATCGGGTCGAGTTGCTGGATGGTGGCCATGGCAGCGGCCTGGCCGTTGTTCACCAGGGCGCCCTCGGTCACCGCCGAACGGCCGATGCGGCCGGAAATGGGGGCCAGCACCCTGGTGTAGCGCAGGTCGATCTTCGCCTTTTCCAGCGCGGCCTCGGCTTGCAGGCGGGCGGCCTGGGATTCGTCGTAGGCCTGCTTGCTCACGGCCTGGTCGCTGACCAGGTCCTTGTAGCGCGCCGCCAGGGACTGCGCCGACGCCAGGCTGGCCTGGGCGCTCTTGTAGGTGGCGGTATAGACGGAAGAGTCGATCTGATAGAGCTGCTGCCCGGCCTTGACCTCGCTCCCTTCGGTGAACAGGCGCTTCTGGATGATGCCGTTCACTTGCGGGCGTACTTCGGCGATCCGATAGGCGCTGGTGCGACCGGGGAGTTCGGTGGTGAGGGTGAAGCTCTGGGGCTGGAGCGTGACGACGCCGACCTTGGGCGTCTGAGCGGGCGGAGGCGCCGAGGCTTCCTGGCAACCGGTGAGGCCAAGGGTGGCCAGAACGATGGCGGAAACCAAGGCGGCAAAGGCTGGCTTCATGGGCATCTGAAGAGACCTCAATTTTTTCTGGAATACAGCCCTGGGGGAGGGCTGGCGCAGGGCAGGTTGTGGATTCTTGCGAAGGTGGATGAATATACTTACGTGCGTGAATGTTTGTAAATCGAATCTTCCGCCGCCGATGTCAGATTTTGTTGCGCGGCTGCGAGGATTTTTACTGTGAAAGCAACCGGATAGATTTCAGTAGCGAATGGCCAGACGTACCAAAGAGGAAGCTGAAGAAACCCGCGTGCAGATACTCGACGCCACCGAGCGGGTGTTCCACGAAAAGGGCGTTTCCCGCGCCTCCCTCGCGGAGATCGCCGCCGCCGCCGGGGTGAGCCGGGGCGCGATCTACTGGCATTTCGAGAACAAGACCGACCTGTTCCAGGCCATGCTGGAACGCATCCATATGCCGATCGAAGAGCTGGCCCGCGCCAGCGAGAGCGAGGACGAGCCCGACCCGCTCGGGCGCATGCGCCAACTCATGGTGCGTCTGCTCAAGCGTGTGGAGCTGGACCCGCAGAGCCGGCGCGTCCACGAGATTCTCCGGCATAAGGTGGAGTACACCGCCGAGCTGGGCGACCTCCTGCAGAAAATGCGCGACCTGGGCGCCGAGTGCGACCTGCGCATCGCCAAGGCGCTGCGCAACACGGTGAGTCGTGGCCAGTTGCCGGCCGACCTGGACTGCCGCCGCGCCGCGATCAGCGTGCATGCCTATCTGGAAGGCATTCAGACCAACTGGCTGCTGGTGCCGGAGGGCTATTCCCTGGCGGCGGAGGCCGAGCAACTGGTGGATAGCCTGATCGACATGCTTCGCTTCAGCCCGGCACTGCGCGTCCGGACATGACGATCGAGGGCGCCGCTGCTCTCGACTCTCCGCTCCCGTGCAGCCGCCTCGCCGTCCTTTCGCGGCCGGCGATCAGGGTTGTGTCATTAGTCTGACGCCAATCCGTCTTCGCGGAATCTCCGATTATCTTCCGAAACCAGGCGACGCGCCGTCTGTGGCGGGGCTTCGGGCATGAATGCGAAAAACTCTCGTCTGGCCGCGGGTGACGCTGGTCGGGGTTAATCCCGCAACCGTCCGGTGACGGGACTCCATGGCTGGCGACCTGTGGGACTCTTGGCTAAGCCTTCTGTAGGCTTCTGTGGGGGCAGGGCGTTTGGCTCCACGGGCTCGAACTACAAAAAAGGCGGCCAGACCCAGGCCGGACTCCATCACTCAGCCAGTGGAGCGCCGAGATGAAGAATTTCTCGCAGCCCCGTTCCGAGTTATCCGAAGTCCTGAACCGCTTGCGTCATACCTTCTACGTGGTCGGTGGCTTCAGCGGCGTCATCAACCTGATGATGCTGGCGCCGGCCCTCTACATGTTGCAGGTGTACGACCGCGTGCTGGCGAGCAGCAACGTCACCACCCTGGTGATGCTGACGGTACTGATGCTCGGTCTCTACCTGCTCATGTCGCTGTTGGAGGTGGTGCGTTCGACGGTGTTGATCCGCCTCGGCAACCGCCTGGACATGAGCCTGAACAAGCGCGTGTTCAACGCGTCCTTCGAGCGCAACCTGCGGCGTGCCGGCGGCAATCCGGCCCAGGCCCTGCAGGACCTGGCGCTGGTCCGCCAGTTCCTTACCGGCAATGGCCTGTTCGCCTTCTTCGATGCGCCCTGGACGCCCATCTACCTGCTGGTGATCTTCCTCGTGCACCCGCTGCTGGGCGTGATCACCCTGGTCGGCTCGGTGATCCTCTTCAGTCTGGCGCTGCTCACCGAGGTGATCACCCGTGGGCCGCTGATGGAAGCCAACCAGGCATCCCTGGCTTCCGGCAGCTTCGCCAACAACAACCTGCGCAACACTGAGGTGATCGAAGCCATGGGCATGCTGCCGGCGATCCGCGAACGCTGGTACGGCAGCCACAAGCGCATTCTCGAAAAGCAGACCCTGGCCTCGGACCGAGCCTCCTACATCAACGGTGCCAGCCGCTTCGTGCGCATCACCCTGCAATCGCTGATCCTTGGTGCTGGCGCGCTGATGGCTATCAAGGGCGAGATCACGCCGGGGATGATGATCGCCTGCTCGATCCTCAGCGGCCGCGCCATGGCGCCGGTGGAGCAGGCCATCGGGGTGTGGAAGCAGTTGCTTTCCGCCCGCGCCTCCTGGGAGCGCCTGTCCAAGCTGCTGCAGGACTTCCCGGCACGCAAGGAGGCCATGTCGCTGCCCAAGCCCCAGGGCATGCTTTCGGTGGAACAGGCCATGACCGCCGCCCCTGGTGGTGTAATCACCATCCTGCGCGGCATCAACTTCAACCTCGCGCCCGGCGAGGCCCTCGGCATCATCGGTCCCTCGGCGTCCGGCAAGTCCACCCTGGCCCGCCTGCTGGTGGGCGTCTGGCCGGCGCAGTCGGGCAAGGTCCGCCTGGACGGCGCCGATATCTTCCAGTGGGACAAGGAAGAACTCGGGCCCTGGATCGGCTACCTGCCCCAGGACGTGGAGCTGTTCGAAGGCACCATCGCTGACAACATCGCTCGCTTCGGCGAGGTGAACAGCGAAGAGGTGATCCTGGCCGCCAGGCGTGCCGGGGTGCACGAGATGATCCTGCGTTTCGAGAAGGGCTACGACACTGTGCTGGGCGTGGATGGCAGCCCGCTGTCCGGCGGGCAGAAACAGCGTATCGCCCTGGCCCGGGCCATCTACGGCGACCCCTCGGTGATCGTGCTCGACGAGCCCAATGCCAACCTCGATGACGTGGGCGAGGCGGCGCTGGTGGAAGCCATCGTCGACCTGAAGAAGCGTGGCAAGACCTTGGTCCTGATTTCCCATCGGCCCAGCGTGCTCGGCACGGTGGACAAGGTGCTGCTGCTGCGTGACGGCGGCATGCAGTTGTTCGGTCCCCGCGAAGAAGTTTTCGCGGCGTTGCGCCAGGCCAGCGTCATGCCTTCCGTGGGCACGCCCAACCTGGCGTCGATGCGGGCGAAGGAGTAATCGATCATGCAAGCGGCAAGCGAAAGCAAGGCCCTGGTACGGGTCGAACAACCGGCGCAAGTGGATATGGACGACGCCCGCCCGGCGCGGTGGGGTGTGTGGATGGTGCTGGCCGGCTTCGGCGGCTTTCTGGTCTGGGCGATCATGGCCCCGCTGGATGCCGGCGTGGTGGCCAACGCCACGGTCAATGTCACCAACGCACGCAAGACGGTCCAGCACCTCACTGGCGGAACGGTGGATGCCATCCTGGTGCGTGAGGGCGACAAGGTGCGTGCCGGCCAGGAACTGGTGCGCCTGGACCCGACCCAGGCCATCGCCGAGCAGGGCGCCCTGAGTTCCCAGTACATCGTCGCCAAGACGGTGGAGGACCGCCTGGTGGCCGAGCGCGACGGCGCGGACAGCGTGACCTTCGATGCCGAGCTGCTGGAGCGCTTCGGCGGCGACCCGCGTCTGATGGAGGCCATCGCCCTGCAGCAACGGCTGTTCCAGACCCGGCGCAAGGCCCTGGTGGGCGAGATCAGTATCCTGCGCGAGAACCTCAATGGCGCCGAGGAGCAGCTCAAGGGCCTGCGCCAGGTGCAGGCCACCCGCACCAACCAGTCGAACCTGCTGGGCCAGGAACTTGACGGCGTGCGCAGCCTGGCCGCCGAGGGCTACATCCCGCGCAACCGCATGCTCGAACTGGAGCGCAACGCTTCGGAGCTGAACGGCTCCATGGCGCAGAACATCGCGGATATCGGCCGTACGCGGAACCAGATTGCCGAGCTCAAGCTGCGCATCCTCCAGCGTGAGCAGGATTTCCAGAAGGAAGTCGAATCCATGCTGACCGACGTGCAAAAGGAATCCACTTCACTGGCCGAGCGCCTGCGCTCGGTGGACTACCAGGTGGATAACACCGTGATCCGTTCACCCATCGACGGCATCGTCCTGGGCCTGAACATCGCCACCGTGGGCGGCGTCATCCAGCCCGGCGCGCGGATCATGGACGTGGTACCGGACAAGGAACCGCTGCAGGTCGACGCCCAGGTGCCGGTGCAGGCGATCGACAAGATGGTGCCCGGCCTGCCGGTGGACATCACCTTCCCGGCCTTCAACCACGCCCAGACGCCGAACATTCCCGGCCGCGTGCTGACGGTCGCCGCCGACCGCCTGGTGGACGAAGCCAGCAAACAGCCCTATTACTTGACCCAGGTGGAAGTGACCGAAGAAGGCATGAAGCTGCTTGGACCTAACAACATCCGCGCAGGCATGCCGGCCACCGTGACCATCAAGACCGGTGAACGCAGCCTGATGAGTTACCTGATGAAGCCGCTGCTGGGCCGTGTCGGAAACGCATTCAAGGAGCAGTGACATGAGCGCCCGGATGGCTCTGGCCGGAATTCTCGGTGCCGTCGCCTTGCCCGCGACGGCCATGGACCTCAGCGAAGCCTGGAACACCTACCAGGTCCAGGGGCCGACCTACCTGGCCTCGGTGCACGAGCGCCAGGCCGGCCAGGAATACAAGGAGCTGGGCAAGGCCGGCCTGCTGCCGAACATCAGCGGCACCGCCTTCTGGCGGCGGGTGGACGGCACCAGCGAGCAGGACAACATCCTCGGTCGCAGCGTGGAGAGCGACCTGGAGTATGACTCCAGAGGCGCGGTGATCGAGTTGCGCCAGCCGCTGTTCAACAAGCAGCGAATGGCCGAGTACCGCCAGGGCAACATCCGCACCGAGCTGAGCAACGCGGTATTCGATGCCAAGACCCAGGAGTCCGCGGTGAGCCTGGCCAGCCGTTATTTCGCCGTGCTGCTGGCGCTGGAAACCATCGATCTGGCGAAGATCCGGCTGAAGAACCTGGAGCAGCAGGTACTGTCGGCCAAGCGCCGCTTCGAGCTGGGCGATGGTACTGTGATCGACGTCGACCAAGCCTCCGCCCAGCGTGACCTGGCCCAGGCCGACCTGATCGAGGCCGAGGACAACCTGCTGGTGGCGCGGCGCCTGTTGCAGGAGCTGCTCGGCGTGCTGCCGGAGGAAATGTCCACCCTGCGCACCGAATTCCCCACGCCGCCGCTGGAACCGCCGACCCTGCAGGACTGGATCCGCGATGCCCGGGTCAACAACCCCGCCATCATCGCCCGGCGGCGAAACCTGGATGCGGCGGACGAAGAGGTGAACCGAGCCAGGGCGGGACACTGGCCGACCCTGGACTTCGTGGCTGCCTACAACGATTCGGAGAGCGATTCCGTTTCCACCCAGGACCAGAAGAACAGCTATGGCTCGGTGGGCGTCGAGTTCCGCATGCCGATCTTCACCGGCGGTGCCACCAGCGCCCAGGTGCGCCAGGCCTCCGCGAACCGCGAACTGGCCAACGACCAGTTGAACTCCAGCCGTGAGGAGGTACTGTCCGGCACCACCCGCGAGTTCCGGGGCGTGCAGAGTGGCGAGCAGCGTGTGCGCGCGCTGGAGAAGGCGGTGGTGTCCAGCGAGCGTGCCCAGGATTCGGCGCGCAAGGGGTTCCAGGCCGGCACCAGTACCAACCTGGACATCCTCAACGCCGAGGAACAGGCCTTCGTCGCCCGCCGCGACCTGCTGGAGGCCAAGCTGCGCTACCTGCTGTCGCGTCTGCGCCTGGCAGCGTCGGTGGGCTCCCTGGGCAACGACGACATCCAGCGCGCCAACGACTACCTGGGGCCGACGATTCCGTTGCTGCCGTGAGGGACCATCGAAGTCCCGATACGCCGGGCACGGCCCGAATGGGCCGTGTCCGGTGCCGGGCGCCTTTCGCATCCGCTCGCGATGTCCTGCCGTAGCCGATCCGTATCGTTTCGCCTTGCGGGTCCAGGCGGCAGGGACAATGGCGTTACTCAGTGCGCGCCGGCGCCTTTCACCAGGTCGCTTTCGTTCCATTCGGTGTACACGCAGGCATCTGCCGCCGCCCAGCGTACCAGCACCGGGGCACCTGGTTGCAGCGGGACGGTGGCGCCGGAAAGCTCCTTGAGCGTCAGGCTGGTACCGCCTGCGGTGGTTACGCTGCAGGTCAGGCTTTCCCCAAGGAACACCGTCTCGGCTACCTTGGCCTGGATCTGGTTCCAGCCGGCGGCAAGGGGTTCGGCCGCGGCTTGTTCCGGGGTCAGTACCAGGGCTTTTTCTGGACGCACCATCAGCACCAGGTCCTGGCCATTTTGCAGGCCGGCAGTGGGGCGGATGGCCAGGACCTGGCCTTCGAAACTCGCGGCAGCATTGCCCTGAGCCTTGACCTTGAGGAAGTTCGAGTTGCCGAGGAAGGAAGCGACGAAGGCGTTCGGCGGGTTCTGGTAGAGGTCGTAGCTGCTGCCCAGACCCACGATCTTGCCGTGGCTGAAGATGGCGATGCGCTGGGACAGGCGCATGGCCTCTTCCTGGTCGTGGGTCACGTAGACGATGGTGATGCCGAGGCGGCGGTGCAGATGGCGCAATTCATCCTGCAGGTCCTCGCGCAGTTTCTTGTCCAGTGCGCCGAGCGGCTCGTCCATCAGCAGGATGCGCGGCTCGTACACCAGGGCGCGGGCGATGGCCACACGTTGCTGCTGGCCGCCGGAGAGCTGGGCCGGACGACGCTGGGCGAACTTTTCCAGTTGCACCAGCTTGAGCATGGCCTCGACGCGGCGCTCGCGCTCGCCGGCGGCCTGTTTGCGGATGTCCAACGGGAAGCCAATGTTGTCGCGTACGTTGAGGTGTGGGAACAGCGAGTAGCGCTGGAACACCATGCCGATGTCGCGTTTGTGCGGCGGTACGTTCACCAGGGATTTGCCGTCTACCAGTATTTCACCGGAGCTGGGTGTCTCGAAGCCCGCCAGCATCGACAAGGTGGTGCTCTTGCCGGAGCCGCTGGAGCCGAGGAAGGTGAGGAACTCGCCGTCCTGAATGTCCAGGGATATGTTGTCGACGGCGGCGAAGTCGCCGTAGTGCTTGTTCAGGTTGCGCAGGCTGACCAGGGTCTTGCTTTCGCGGGTGTCTTGGATCACGGCACTCATTTCGTTTACCTCGGCGCTCAGGCGCATGCAGGGGTGCGCCGGCGCAGTACGGCGGCGATCACCATTACCAGTACGGACAGACCGATCAGCAGCGTCGAAGCGACGGCGATCACCGGGGTCAGGTCCTGGCGCAGGGTGGTCCACATTTTCACGGGCAGGGTCTGCAGGGTCGGGCTGGCCATCATCACGCTCAGCACCACTTCATCCCAGGAGACCAGAAAGGCGAACAGTGCACCGGCCATCATGCCGGGGCGTATCGCCGGGAAGGTCACCTTGAACACCGCTTGCAACCGCGAGGCACCACAGATCACCGCGGCATCCTCGATGGACTGATCGAACAGCTTCAGCGAGTTGATGATCGAGATGATGGTGAAGGGCAGGGCGACGATGACGTGGCTGACCACGAAGGAGAACAGCGTCCCGGTGTAGCCCAGCTTGAGGAACAGCGCGTACACGGCCACGGCGATAATCACCAGCGGCACGATCATCGGCAGGGTGAACAGGGCGTAGAGGAACTCTCGGCCGGGGAACTTGCCGCGTACCAGCGCGAAGGCAGTGGGCAGGCCCAGGGCCACGGAGCAGATCGTGGTCAGTACGGCGACCTTGAGGCTGGCCAGGGCCGACTCCATCCACTCGGCGTTGGAGAAGAACTGTTCGTACCATTTCAGCGTCCAGCCCGGCGGCGGGAAGACCAGCCACTGGGATGAGCCGAAGGACAGCAGCACGATGAACAGAACCGGTAGCAGCAGGAACGCTGCGATGGTGCCGGTGGTCAGGTAGAGGCCGATGCGCAGGCGCGGGCCCATGGCGTTGGGTGACAGCAGCATGGCTTACCTCGCAGTGCTCGAAGCGACCGGCGATTCCGGCTGCAGCTTCAGGTACAGGTAGAACAGGACGAGGGTGATGGCGATCAGCAACGCGGCGGCGGCACTGGCCAGGCCCCAGTTTAGGAACGACTGCACCTGCTGGACGATGAATTCCGGCAGCATCATGTTCTGCGCACCACCCAGCAGGGCCGGGGTGACGTAGTAGCCGAGCGACATGACGAAGACCATCAGGCCACCGGAGAACAGGCCCGGACGGCACAAGGGCAGGAACACCCTGAAGAAGTTGGTCCAGGGGCTGGCACCGCAAATGGAACCGGCCTGCAGCACCATCGGGTCGATGGCCGCCATGGTCGCCTGCAGCGGCAGGACGATGAACGGGATCATGATGTAGCTCATGCCGATTACCACGCCGGTAAGGTTGTGCACCATCTCCAGCGGCTGGTCGATGATTCCCAAGGCCATCAGCATCTTGTTGATGACGCCCGACGCCTGCAGCAGCACCAGCCAGGAGTAGGTGCGCGCCAGCAGGCTGGTCCACATCGACAGCAGCACAATGTTGAGCAGCCAGCGACCCCAGCCGCGCGGTACCAGGGTGATTACCCAGGCCAGGGGGAAGCCCAGCAGCAGGCTGATCAGGGTCACCAGGCCACCGACGGCGAAGGTGTTGAACAGCACGCGGGCATAGGCCGAGTTAGCAAACAGCTGCTCGTAATTGCCCAGGCCCGGAGTGGGCTCCAGTACGCCGCGCAGCAGCAGGCCGATCAGCGGCGCGAGGAAGAACAGGCCGAGGAACAGTAACGCGGGGATCAGGTTGCGGGCTCCGCGCCAGCGCGGCGCGGCCTGGTTGTCTTGCTTCATCGACGCAGCCTTGGAGTCCGTGTCAGCGGAGGCGCGGGCTGCGCCTCCGCTGACACTGGTTGGCGATCCTGGCTGAATGGCAGCCATCTTCACTTGACCAGCCATTCGTTCCACCGTGCGGCAATAGCCGGGCCGTTCTTGGCCCAGTACGCATAGTCGAGTGTGATCTGATCCTTAGCGTAGGCAGTCGGCAGGTCCGGGGCCAACACCGAGTCCAGGCGTTGCACGCTGTCGATGTTCACCGGGGCGTAGGCGGTGAGGTTGGCGAAGTCGGCCTGGCCTTTGGCGCTGCTGGCGTTGGCCAGGAACTTCATGGCCGCGTCCTTGTTCTTGGCGCCTTTGGGGATGACCAGGAAATCGGCCATGACCAGGTTCTGCTTCCAGCTCACGCCAACCGGAGCACCGTCTTGCTGCAGGGCATAGACACGGCCGTTCCAGAACTGGCCGAGGGTGGCCTCGCCGGAGGCCAGCAACTGCTGGGATTGGGCGCCGCCGCCCCACCAGACGATGTCTTTCTTGATGGTGTCGAGTTTCTTGAAGGCGCGGTCCAGATCCAGCGGATAGAGCTTGTCGACCGGAACGCCGTCAGCCAGGAGGGCCAGTTCCAGAACGCCAGGGCTCGGCCATTTGTAGAGGGCGCGCTTGCCCGGATAGTTGGTGATGTCGAACAGGGCCGTCCAGTCCTGCGGGGTCTTGCCGCCGACCTTGCCTTGGTTGTAGCCCAGCACGAAGGAGAAGAAGAAGGAGCCGACGCCGTGGTCGGAGACGAAGCGCGGGTCGATTTTGTCGCGCTGGATCACGCTGAAGTCCAGGGGCTCCAGCAGGCCTTCAGCCGCGGCGCGCAGAGCGAAGTCGGCTTCGACGTCCACCACGTCCCATTGCACGTTGCCGCTCTCGACCATGGCTTTCAGTTTGCCGTAGTCGGTGGGGCCGTCCTGCACCACGCGTATGCCGCTGGTCCTGCTGAACGGATCGGCCCATGCCTGCTTCTGCGCATCCTGGGTCGTGCCGCCCCAGCTTACGAAGCTGAGGTTGTCGGCGGCGACGGCGGCGGTGCCGGTTGCCGCCAGGAATGCTGTGGCGAGCACCGCGGCTGCACATTTTTTGAACATCATCTTGCTTGCCCTCATTGTTGTGTTTGTACGCAAGCGGGCTTCGCTTTCTACCCGCTTATCAGGAGCAGGGGACCCCAGTTGGGGCCGTCAAGGGCGGCCGTGTCGAGTGCTCTTGTTCATGCTGGTCCCTGGCGGGTGCGCTCGCAAAAAGTTCTTCGGCCTACGGAATGTCATATTATGGTATTCCAAGATTTGCGCAAGTCCTCGGCGTTGCCGGTTGTCGCTGGAAGGCTGGCGGTGACGAGTGGCGGCTCGTTCTTGTATCTGTGAATTCATTCGCCGGGCAGGTCGTTGAGGCAGCCGTGCAGCCCTTGGCGAACGGGGCGCATGCGCCTCTGCAATACAGTGGCGGTTCCGAGCTGTTGGCTGGGTTGGGGCACTCGATGGGTATCGCTCGGGTTCAGCCTGCGAATGCAATGGTCTCCACCACTTCCAGGTCATAGCCGGTCAGGCCGGCGTACTTCAGCGGAGCGCCCAGATGGCGCAGCTTGCCCACTCCCAGGTCCTGTAGTATCTGCGCGCCTGTGCCCACTTCGGAGTAGATGCGCGACTGCGAGCGGCTGAATTGGCGGCGCGGTTGAGTGAGCTGAGGCACGCGCTCCAGCAGGGCCTGGGAGGATTCGTTGTTGGCCAGCACCACCACCACGCCGTGGCCGGCAGCCGCAACCTTTTCCAGGGCGGCCCAGAGCGTCCAGTTTTTCGGACCGGTGTATTCGGCGCCCACCAGATCGCGCAGCGGGTCGATCACATGGACTCGCACCAGCGTTGGTTGGTCGCGCTGGAGATCGCCCATGACCATCGCCATATGCACACCGCCCTCGATGCGATCTTCGTAGGTGACCAGCCTGAACGTACCGTGCACCGTTGGCAGTTCGCGTTCGCCTATGCGGGTAACGGTGTGCTCGGTGCTGAGGCGGTAGTGGATCAGGTCGGCGATAGTGCCGATCTTGATGCCGTGCTTCTCGGCGAAGGCTTCCAGGTCCGGTCGTCGCGCCATGCTGCCGTCGTCGTTCATCACTTCGACGATCACCGAGGCGGGACCGAAGCCCGCTAGACGGGCCAGGTCGCAGCCGGCTTCGGTGTGTCCGGCGCGAGTCAGCACGCCCCCTTCGCGGGCGCGCAGGGGGAAGATGTGGCCTGGCTGTACGAGGTCCTCGGCGCAGGCGTTGGGGGTTACGGCGGTGAGCACGGTGTGACAGCGATCGGCGGCGGAGATGCCCGTGGTGACACCGCTGGCTGCCTCGATGGACACGGTGAAAGCGGTGGCGAAGGCACTGCCGTTGGCTGGCACCATTTGCTCCAGGCCGAGACGCTGGCAGTGTTCGTCGGTCAGGGTCAGGCAGATCAGACCGCGGGCTTCGCGGGCCATGAAGTTGATGGCTTCGGGCGTGCACTTCTCCGCAGCCAGCAACAGGTCGCCTTCGTTCTCTCGGTCTTCGTCGTCCACTAGGAGGACCATCCTGCCCTGGCGGTAGTCTTCGATGATTTCTTCGATGCGATTGAACGGCATGGCGCGACACCTGGCTGGATCAAGGGATAAGGTTTCTGGTATACCATAATACCAATTTGTCGGAAACAGCAGAGGTCAGCATGAAGGCTTACTGGATCGCCCACGTGGATGTGACGGACGTGGAACGCTACAGCGAATACACCCGGCGTGCCCCGGCGGCCTTCGCCAGATATGGCGGCAAGCTGTTGGCGCGCGGCGGTCGTTCGGAGGCAATGGAGGGTCGTCCCACTCCCCAGCGTAGCGTGGTGATCGAGTTCAACTCCTATGAGCAGGCGTTGGCCTGCTACCGCTCAGCGGAATACCAGGACGCCTGCGGTTATCGCCAGGGCGTGGCGAAGGCGGAGGTGATCATCGTGGAGGGCGTGGAGCCCTGAACGGGCAGCGCTTTTCTGTGGGGGCGAATTCATTCGCCAAGGGGCACGAAGTGCCCCCCGCAGGCTCGCAGGGCAGACCTGCGGCCTGCTTGGCGAATGAATTCGCCCCTACAAGGTGTTTGCGCGAGTGCGCTGCGCCTCACCGAATGAAATGAATCTTCCCGGTATCGTCGTTCCCCATGTAGATCCCGTACACCCCGGCCTGACGCTCCTCGATATAGCGTTCGAGGATCTGCCGGATAGCTGGGTAATAGATGGCGTCCCAGGGGATTTCGTCGGGGGCGAAGAAGCGGTAGTCCATGGTTTCCGGGCCGTGCTGGCCGGTCACTTCCAGGGCGGTGGCGCGGAAGATGATGTAGACCTCGCTGATCTTCGGCACGCTGAAGATGGAATAAGGCGAGACGATCTCGGCGCGCACGCCGCTTTCTTCCCAGACCTCGCGCAAGGCCGCTTCTTCGGTGGTCTCGCCGTTCTCCATGAAGCCGGCGGGCAGGGTCCAGGTGCCGGGGCGCGGCGGGATGGCGCGCTGGCAGAGCAGGTACTTGCCGTCCTGCTCGATGATGCAGCCGGCGATGACTTTCGGATTCTCGTAGTGGATGTAACCGCAGACTGCGCACACCAAGCGCTCATGGGTGTCCCCGGCGGGTCGCTGGCGGCTCAGGCCGCTGCTGCCGCAGCCGGGGCAGAAGCGCGGGGCGGGCATGCCGTCAGCGCCCTATGCGCGGTTCTTTGAGGGCGATGGGGCTGGCGATCTCGCGCACCTTGCCTGGTTCGTCCTGCTTGGATTTCAGGTAGTCCAGGGCCACTTTGGCGGCGGCGCGCACGTGGTCCACCGATGCCTGGTGGGCGGCCAGCGGGTCGCCGCTCTTGATGGCCTCGACCATGCGTTCCATTTCCTGGTTGCTGGCGCTGCGACGGTTTTCCTGGGAGACCGACGTGGCGCGCAGGTAGCTGATGCGGGCCTGGAGCTGGCGCAACTGGGTGGCGGCGATGTGGTTGCCGGAGCCTTCCAGCAGCACGTCGTAGAAGCCCTGCACCGACTCCAGCACCTGTTGCAGGTCGCCTTCCTCGAGGGCCTCGCGGTTCTCCGCCAGGGCTTTCTCCAGGGCGCGGATGTCCTTGGCCTTGGCGTTGAGGGTGAAGAGCTGGACGATCAGGCCTTCGAGTACGCAGCGCAGCTCGTAGATGTCGCAGGCGTCTTCCAGGGTGATGATGGCGACGCGTGGCCCCTTGGCATCGGCGAACTCTACCAGTCCTTCGGACTCCAGGTGGCGCAAGGCTTCGCGCACCGAGGTGCGGCTGACGCCCAGGCGGTCGCAGAGGTCGCGCTCCACCAGACGGTCGCCGGGCAGTAGCTGGAAGTTCAGGATGGCGCCCCGCAGCTTGTCGAGGACGATCTCGCGCAGGGTGACGGGATTGCGATTGACCTTGAAGCTGTCGTCGAGGGGCAAGCGTTTCATGTGGTCCGCTCTGGTTATGGCTGTCCGTAGTAAGAACGATGGAGCACCAGAGGGTGCTCCATCATCGGGTGGCGCCGGCGGTCAACCCTGGGTCTCCGCATCGGCCTCGGCAAAGGCCTCGCGGGCGATACGGAAGCTGTCCACCGCCGCCGGCACACCGCAGTAGATACCGACTTGCAGAAGGATTTCGCGGATCTGCTCGCGGGAAAGGCCATTGCGCAGGGCGCCGCGGACATGCAGCTTCAGTTCGTGGGGGCGGTTGAGCGCCGAAATCATGGCCAAGTTTATCATGCTGCGTTCTTTCAGCGATAAGCCGTCCCGGCCCCAGACGTGGCCCCAGCAGTACTCCGTGACCAGTTCCTGCAGAGGGCGGGTGAAGTCGTCGGCGTTCTGGATCGACGTGTTCACATAGGCCTCGCCCAGCACCTGGGTGCGGATCTCCAGGCCCTTGGCGTACTTGTCGTTGCTCATGGGATTCTCCTTCGGCAACGCCGGGGTGTGAATAAAAGAGGGCCGCTGCCGAGAGTGGCGGCGAGCGGCCCCGAAGGTGACTCAGGCGATGTCCGGCAGTGCGCCGAGCTTGCCCCGGTGGTAGACCATCGGGGTGACCTCGTTTTCCGGCAGGATCAGGTTCTTCACCGCGCCGACGATGATGGCGTGGTCGCCGCCGTCGTACTCGCGCCACAGTTCGCATTCAATGATGGCGGTGGCCTTGGTCAGCAGCGGGTTGCCCAGCTCGCTCAGGCGCCAGTCGATGCCCTGGGCCTTGTCCTTGCCCTTCCTGGCGAAGGCGTAGGCTTCGGCCTGCTGGTCGGCGCAGAGCAGGTGGATGGCGAACTGCTTGCTGTCGCGCAGTACCGGGTAGGTGTCCGAAGCGTAGTTGGGGCAGAACAGCACCAGGGCTGGGTCGATGGACAGGGCGCTGAAGGCACTGGCAGTGATGCCGACGATCTCGCCCTCGGCATCCAGGGTGGTGACCACGGTGACGCCGGAGGGGAAGGAGCCCATCACTTCTTTGTAGATGCCGGGTTCGATCATGGAAATGTCCTCTCAGCGCATCACGAAGGGGTCGGGCATGGGGGCCTGGGAAAGGTTGATCCACACCGTTTTCAGCTCGGTGTAGGCCAGCACCGAATCGATGCCGCTCTCGCGTCCGTAGCCGCTGTTGTGGAAGCCGCCGATGGGCGCCATGGCCGACACCGCGCGGTAGGTGTTGACCCAGATGATTCCGGAACGGATGTCGCGGGCCATGCGGTGGGCGCGGCCGAGGTCGCGGGTCCAGATGCCGGCGGCCAGGCCGAACTGGGAGTCGTTGGCCATCGCCAGGGCGTCGGCTTCGTCCTTGAAGCGAATGACCGAGGCCACCGGACCGAACACTTCTTCCTGCATGATTTTCATCGAGTTGCGGTCGCACTCGAACAGGGTCGGCTCGTAGTACCAGCCCTGGGCGTCGATGTCCGGGCGCTTGCCGCCCAGGCGCAGGCGCGCGCCTTCGGCCAGGGCGTCAGCCACCAGGCCTTCCACGACGGCCAACTGTTGCGCGGTGGCCATAGGGCCCATCTCGCTGCTGTCGTCCTGGGGGTTGCCGATGCGGATGCGCTTGGCGCGCTCCACCAGGCGTTCGACGAACTCGTCGTAGATCTCGTCCTGCACCAGCAGGCGTGAACCCGCCACGCAGCTTTGTCCGGAGGCGGCGTAGATGCCGGCCACGGCGCCGTTGATGGCGCTGTCCAGGTCGGCGTCGGCGAAGATGATATTGGGTGATTTACCGCCCAGTTCCAGGGACAGCTTGGCGAAGTTCTCCGCGCTGCTGCGCACCACATGGCGGGCGGTGGCGGCGCCACCGGTGAAGGCGATCTTGCGCACCAGCGGATGACGGGTCAGCGCGGCGCCGGTGCTTGGACCGAAGCCGGTGACCACGTTGACCACGCCCGCCGGGAAACCGGCTTCAAGGGTCAGGCGCGCCAGTTCGAGGATGGTCGCCGAGGCGTGCTCGGAGGGCTTCAGGACGATGGTGTTGCCAGCAGCCAGCGCCGGGGCCAGCTTGATCGCAGTGAGGTAGAGCGGACTGTTCCAGGGGATGATCCCGGCCACTACGCCCAGGGGTTCGTGGACGGTGTAGGCGAACATGTCCGCCTTGTCGATCGGCAGGGTGCCGCCTTCCAGCTTGTCCGCGAGGCCTGCGGTGTAGTGGAAGAATTCCGGCAGGTAGCCGACCTGGCCGCGGGTCTCGCGGATCAACTTGCCGTTGTCGCGGCTCTCCAGCTGGGCCAGGTGTTCCTTGTTCTCGGCGATCAGGTCGCCCAGACGGCGCAGCAACTTGCCTCGCGCGGTCGCGGAAAGGCTGCGCCAGGCCGGGCTTTCGAAAGCCTTCTGGGCCGCCTGAACGGCACGCTCGACATCCGCTTCGTCGGCATCGGGCAGTTCCGCCCAGGGTGTGGCGAGCGCCGGGTTGAGACTGTGGAAAGTCTTGCCGGACAGCGCATCGACCCATTGTCCGTCGATGCACATCTGGAAGCGTGCAAGCGTCATGCGACGATCCCCTTTGCTTGATTCTGTAAGGTCCGCGCCTGCTGGAGGAATTCCAGCAGCATCTGGTTGACCAGGCGCGGCGACTCCACCGGCATCATGTGCCGTTGCTCGTCGAGCACCGTCACCCTGGCACCGGGAATACGCTGGGCCAGTTGCCTGGCCATGTCGGGCGTCGAGCCCGGATCCAGTTCGCCGGTAGCGACCAGAGTCGGCACCTGGATGCTGCCCAGGTCCTCGACGCGGTACATGTCCTGGGTCGCGAACAGCTCATAGGTAGTCAGATAGCCCTGTGGATCATTGCTGGCAAGGGTCTGGCGGATGGCGGCGATTTGCGCCGGGTTGGCCGCCTGGTACTCGCGGCTGAACCAGCGCGACAGGGCCGCTTCGGCGTTGGCGTCGGGGCCGTGTTCGGCTGCCTGGCGAGTGCGTTCGATCACCCCGGCGCGCTGTTCGGCGCTACGGTTGAAGACGCTGTTGAGGATCACCAGGCCTTCCAGGTGCTGCGGGAAGTGCAGAGCGAAGGCCCGTGCCACCAGCCCCCCCATGGAGAATCCGATCACGGTGGCGCGCTCCAGGTTGAGGTATTCCAGCAGTTCGCGCAGTTGCTCGGCGTAACCCACCAATCCCGTGCCCGATTCCGGACGCGGGCTGGCGCCATGGCCGAGCATGTCGTAGGCGATGACCCGGAACTGCGGGGCCAGGCCGACGATCTGGCCGCCCCACATCTCCTTGTTCAGGCCGACGCCGTGGATCAGCACCACGGGATGGCCTTGGCCGGTCGCCAGGTAACTGGTGCCGGCTGGTGTGCGCTCAGCGGTGAGCCGAATCATGGATCGCTCCTGCACGGGCCTTGGGATCACTGAGCCTGCTCGGCGGCCAGTTCTTCCAGATCGATGTAGCGGTTGCCGATGCGCGGGTGCAGGCGACCGCCGTCAGCGGCGCCGAGCACGACGATGATTTCGTCGGCACGCGGTGCGTCTTCGATCTGCATCTCAAGGGTGATGTAGTGGGAACGCAGGCCCTCGTCGTCCTTGTGCATCATCGGAATCTGGATCGAGGTGCCCGGGCCGCCGCGCTTGTTGGTGAAGCTCAGGTAGCTCTTGGCGTTCACCGCCTGGCGGTAGTGGTTGCCGAAACGCAAGGTGTGGATAACCGCGGAGGCGTGTTCGATCTCGCCATCGGCGCCAACCACGGCGGCCTTGCCGTATGCCTCGATCTTCGCGGCACCGCCGATGGCGGCCGTCAGGCGTTCGACCATCATGGCGCCGAGGTCGGAGCAGTTGGCCTTGATCTCGGGCTTGAGGTCTTCGACGAAGCCGCGGCCCAGCCACGGGTTCTTGATCACCACGGCCAGGCCCACCATGGTTACCGGCTTGTCGGTGGCCTTGCCGCCTTCGATGAAGGTTTCTTCCACGTAGCTGACGATCTTGCGAATTTCGAAGCTCATTGGGGTCTCCTGGTTGGGGAAGTCTCTTGCTGTCTGATGGTATACCATAATATTGAATATGCAAGAGCCTGGTAGCGGGGGAGGGCTGGGCTTGGCGACGGAAGGTCGCTGGGTAAGGGCCGAATCCGGCACCGTTGGCGTGATCGGGCGCTACCTGGAAAGGAAAAGTTCTTCGCGGGTTTCGAGGGCCGGGGGCACGCCGGATGGGCAATCCGGTATGAAACCGCTCGCCGAATCTCCGCGAAGAATCAAGAAAAAGCCCCCGCAGCATGGACGCTGCAGGGGCGAAGCATTTGCCATGGCGGCGCGAGGACCGCCATTCGTACTCAGCGGAACGCTGGCACCACGTGTTCGATGAAGAGTGCCAAGGACTTCTTCTTCTCGGCATGAGGCAGGCTGTTGTCGGCCCAGAAACTGAACTCATCCACGCCCAGGTCCTGGTAGTGGCGGATACGCGCGATGACTTCTTCAGGTGTGCCGATCATGGTGTTCCTGCGGATGTTCTCCAGTTCGAACTCCGGACGGTCCTTGAACTTTTCTTCCGGGCTCGGCTGGAGGATGCCGTTGACCGGGGTCTGCTTGTTGCCGAACCAGGCATCGAAGGTGCGGTAAAAGCGCGAGATGGCGGCGGCGCCGACTTTCCAGCCTTCGCTGTCCTCGGGGGTATGCACGTGGGTGTGGCGCAACACCATCAGTTGCGGGCGCGGGACGTCCGGATTGTTGGCCAGGGCGGTTTCGAACTTGTTCTTCAGGTCTACCACTTCCTCGTCGCCCTTCATCAGCGGAGTGACCATCACGTTGCAACCATTGGCCACGGCGAAGTTGTGGGAGTCCGGGTCGCGGGCGGCGATCCAGATCGGTGGAGTCGGTTTCTGGATCGGGCGCGGCGAAGAGGTGGAGGTGGGGAACTTCCAGATTTCGCCATCGTGGGCGACATCGCCCTGCCACAGGGCTTTCACTACCGGCACCATCTCGCGCAGGGCCTGGCCGCCAGCGGTGGCGGGCATGCCCCCGGCCATGCGGTCGAATTCGTACTGGTAGGCGCCGCGGGCCAGGCCCACTTCCATGCGGCCATTGCTGATCACGTCCAGCAGGGCGCATTCACCAGCCACGCGGATGGGGTGCCAGAAGGGCGCGATGATGGTGCCGGCGCCGAGGCGGATGGTGCTCGTGCGGGCAGCCAGGTAGGAGAGTAGCGGCATGGGGCTCGGGGAGATGGTGTACTCCATCGAGTGATGCTCGCCGATCCATACGGTGCTGAAGCCGCCAGCCTCTGCCATCAGGGTCAGCTCCTCCAGATCTTCGAAGAGCTGGCGGTGGCTGATCTGCTCGTCGTAGCGCTCCATGTGCACGAACAAAGAGAATTTCATGTCGCTTACCTCGAACCTGTTTCTGCGTGGCCAGTGGGCGGCCGCTACGGTGGGGTGGTGCCGCCGGAGTTCTGGGGGGCACCGGACGGGGGTGCTGGATATTGGTATACCATAATACGGAATGTCTGCAAAATTTTTCCACCAGAGTGGCAGGCATTCCGTAGGTTGTGGCTGAGCCTGCGAAGCCCAACGACTCCGGTGGCGTCAACGTGGGGCCTCGCTCCTCGACGCCAACGGCAGAGCAGTGTCCTGCCTGGCGAACGCATCCGCCCATCCCCGGTCGTCCACGGGTAACCATAAAAAAGCCCCCAATAAAGGGGGCGGGAATCAAAGCACACGCAATCCGGATCAGGCGAAGGCCTCCAGGGCCCCCATCTTGCCGCGGCAGTAGATCATCGGAACCACTTCCTGCTCGGGCACGATCAGATTCTTCACGGCCCCTACCAGAATGGCGTGATCACCGCCTTCGTACTCGCGCCACAGCTCACACTCGATGATGGCGGTGGCGTTGGCCAGGATCGGATTGCCCAGTTCGCTCAGGGTCCAGTCGATGCCCTGGGCTTTGTCCTTCCCCTTTTTGGCGAACGCATAGGCTTCATCACGCTGGTTGGCAGAGAGCAGGTGGATAGCGAAGCGCTTGCTCTTGATCAGCACCGGATAGGAATCAGAGCTGTAGTTAGGGCAGAAGAGCACCAAGGCCGGGTCCATGGACAGCGAACTGAAGGCGCTGGCGGTCAGCCCGACGATCTGGCCGTCGTCGTCCAGGGTGGTGATGACGGTGACGCCGGAGGGAAAGGAGCCCATGACTTGTTTGTAGGCATTGGTGTCGATCATTTCGGGTACCTATCGGGAGCAAGTGGCTGCGTTCGGTAGTGCATGTGTGTCTGATGGTATACCGTAATATTCATGACGCAAGTAGTATTTTTCCGCGGTAAATTTCGTCCGACGAACGTCCGGTGAGTCGCTGAACACCAATGAGCATGGGCGCTAGGTGAGAGTCGGTTGAACGTTTCAGCTCGTCTGCAAAGTGTTTTCAGTGCAGATGGGCGTTCAAAAAATTCCTAGTTTGATTATTGGAATTCCATAATATGGTGTTCGTTGTAGAGGTGGCCGACACAGTCGCGGCAACACTCGAATGCCAGTGCTGATGGTCCTGTTCCTGCTCAATGTCATCAGCCACAACGCCCTCAACCTGTACGGTGCGGTGCTCTCCATCGTCACGTCGATCCAGACCTTCGCGGGTAGCTGGACGCCGAGCGTTCGCGTGCGGGTCGTGCGCTCGGTGGTGGTGCTGGCTGGCTGGCTGCTGGTGACCTGTCCGCTCTAGCACTGCCTGGCCACCCGTGGCAGGGAGCCGGCAGGGGAGCTGCGTCTGGTCGAATGATCGTCTGGTATATCCACGGCAACGCCCCGGTCATGCAGCACGCAGCCGGGGCGTTGTGCTTTTCCGGTAAGCAAGACGCCAGCGGTCAGCTAGCTTTTAGTGGTCGAATTCCACCGAATCGGAGCGGGTCATGGCTAAAGGTAAGAAGAAGGCGGCCGCCAGCGAGGCCGGGGCGAAGGAGAAACTCGGTCGCAAGGACTACGAAGGCGAACTCAAGCGTCTGCACGTGGAACTGGTGAAGCTCCAGCAGTGGGTGGTGGACCAGGGGCTCAAGGTGTGCATCGTCTTCGAGGGCCGTGACGGTGCCGGCAAGGGCGGCACCATCAAGGCCATTACCGAGCGGGTCAGTCCGAGGGTGTTCCGTGTGGTGGCCCTGCCGGCCCCCACTGATCGGGAGAAGACCCAGATGTACGGCCAGCGTTACCTGACGCATATGCCGGCGGCCGGCGAGGTGGTGATCTTCGACCGCAGTTGGTACAACCGCGCCGGCGTCGAGCGGGTGATGGGCTTCTGCACCGAAGAGCAGACGCGCAAGTTCCTCGCGGTGACGCCGCTGTTCGAGAAGATGATGGTCGAGTCCGGGATCATCCTCATCAAGTACTGGCTGGAGGTGAGCGCCGACGAGCAGACCCGCCGCCTCAGGGACCGCATCGACGACGGCCGCAAGATCTGGAAGCTGTCGCCCATGGACCTGAAGTCCTATTCCCGCTGGGACGACTACACCCGCGCCCGCGACGAGATGTTCGCCGCCACCGATTCCTCCTGGGCGCCCTGGTACATGGCGCACTCGGAGGACAAGCGGCGTGTGCGGCTGAACATCATCAGCCACCTGCTCAAGCAGATTCCCTACAAGGACCTGACCCGCGACCAGAAAGTCGAGCTGCCCAAGCGCGGCAAGCTCGGCAAGTACAAGGCCGCGCCCTATCCGTTCCGCATGGTCGAAGCGCTCTTCTGATCACCCTGCGGCGGCGAAGCGCCGGGCTCAGATCACCACGGCAGTACCGCTGATGCTCACCATCAGCATGCTGCCGTTCTGGCCGACCACCTCATAGTCGATATCGATGCCGACCACCGCGTTGGCGCCGAGTTTTTCGGCGCGCTCGGCCAGTTCCTCGAAGGCGATTTCCCTGGCCTTGGCCAGCTCTTTCTCGTAGGCACCGGAGCGGCCGCCGATGATGTCGCGAATCCCGGCGAACAGGTCGCGGAACACGTTGGCGCCGAGGATGGCTTCGCCAACCACGATGCCCTTGTATTCACGAATGGTCCGACCTTCGAGGGTGGGGGTGGTGGAGAGGATCATGCTGCGTTCCTTGGCTTGACTGAAGAAAGGTCAATTGTAGGGGCCAATTGTGGGAGCGAACTTTGTGGGGGCGATTTCAATCGCCAAGGGCAACGCAGTTGCCCCTGTGGGTTCGAAGGGCAGGCCTGCTTGGCGAATGAATTCGCACCTATAACAGGCAAAGGGCGGGCCCCCCTTTCGGGATGCCCGCCCTTGTTTGCGCTGCGACTCAGACCAGGGTCAGGGTCACGTCGATATTGCCGCGCGTGGCGTTGGAGTAGGGGCACACAATGTGCGCCTTGTCGACGATGGCGCGGGCTTCCTCGCGGTCCAGGCCGGGGATGTCGATGCGCAGTTCCACTTCGATGCCGAAGCCGCTGGGAATGGCGCCGATGCCCACGATGCCTTCGATGGAGGTCTCCGCCGGCAGCTTGTGCTTGTCGCGGGCGGCGACGAACTTCAGTGCGCCGAGGAAGCAGGCCGAGTAGCCGGCCGCGAACAGTTGCTCGGGGTTGGTGCCCTCGCCGCCGGCGCCGCCCAGCTCGCGCGGGGTGGTCAGGCTGACATCGAGTACGCCATCGGAGGAGATGGCACGGCCGTCACGGCCGCCGGTGGCTTCTGCATAGGCGCGGTAGAGAACATTTTCGATGCTCATGATGGTTTCCTTTCAAGTGGGTTTGGAGAGTGATTGCGTGGTGTGGGTCAGGGTTCGGGTGCTTGGATCAGCCGTCGTGGTGGATCAGCCATTCCGGGTACAGCGCGCCGTTGCGGCTGCTATCCGGCTTGCCGGTATCGGCGAAACTGGCAGAGGAAAACGCGAGGACGGCGGTGAAGGTGATCAGGGCTTTCATGGCGAGTCTCCGGGTTGGTTTGTTCGTTAATGTTTGGCGTGCTAAGTAAGTTGGTGAGGCAGAATTTACTGTCATGTTATTTTGCGTGCAAGTTATTTTTTAGAGCGTTTTACGCTAATAGCCCTGCGTTTCGGTCATAAGTCGATCGGGGGGCTGCATTGGGAGGGAGGCGGAGTCGCCCCGGCTTAATGCCGCGCACCGCCAAGTGGGTGGATGGTCTATATGAATGGAAGCGGGTTTTCTGATTTTTGTTGTTGTAATAACAAAATTTTAGGCGATATCTGGTGAATATTTATCTGTGGTGGCAGTATTGTGGTTTATATAAGAACAAATTCACCCGCTACCTGGAGTCGAATCCATGCATCCGCGCGTACTTGAGGTAACCGAACGCCTGGTGGAACGCAGCCGCGCAACGCGCGAGCGCTACCTGGCGATGATCCACAAGGCAGCCAGCGACGGTCCCCAGCGCGGCAAGCTGCAATGTGCCAATTTCGCCCACGGGGTGGCCGGTTGCGGCGGCGGCGACAAGCAGCGCCTGCGCCTGATGGAGTCGGCCAACGTGGCCATCGTCACCGCCTACAACGACATGCTCTCGGCCCACCAGCCCTACGAGGACTACCCGGAGAAAATCCGCCAGGCCTTGCGTGAGATCGGCTCGGTAGGGCAGGTGGCCGGTGGCGTGCCGGCCATGTGCGACGGCGTCACCCAGGGCGAGCCGGGTATGGAACTGGGCATCGCCAGCCGCGAAGTGATTGCCATGTCCACCGCCGTGGCGTTGTCCCACAACATGTTCGATGCGGCGCTGTTCCTCGGCATCTGCGACAAGATCGTCCCCGGCCTGATGATGGGGGCGCTGCGCTTCGGCCACCTGCCGTCCCTCTTCGTGCCCGCCGGGCCCATGCCGTCGGGCCTGTCCAACAAGGAAAAGGCCGAGGTGCGCCAGCGCTTCGCCGAGGGCAAGGCCAGCCGCGACGAGTTGCTGGAGTCGGAGATGAAGGCCTATCACAGCCCCGGCACCTGCACCTTCTACGGCACCGCCAATACCAACCAGATGCTCATGGAAATCATGGGCCTGCACCTGCCCGGCGCTTCCTTCGTCAATCCGAACACCCCGCTGCGCGAGGCGCTGACCGTGGAGGCGGCGCGCCAGGTGACGCGCCTGACGAAGCAGTCCGGGCGGTTCTTGCCCATTGGCGAGATCGTCGACGAGCGCGTGCTGATCAACGCCATCGTCGCCCTGCACGCCACCGGCGGCTCCACCAACCACACCCTGCACATGCCGGCCATCGCCCAGGCCGCGGGCATCCAGCTCACCTGGCAGGACATGGCGGACCTGTCCGAAGTGGTGCCGACCCTGGCCCACGTCTATCCCAACGGCAAGGCCGACATCAATCACTTCCACGCGGCCGGCGGCGTGGCCTTCCTGGTGCGCGAACTGCTCGACGCCGGTCTGCTCCATGAAGAGGTCAACACCGTGATGGGCCCCGGCCTGCGCCAGTACACCCGGGAGCCCTTCCTGGAAGACGGCCGGGTGGTCTGGCGCGAAGGCCCGCCCGCCAGCCTCGACGACAGCATCCTGCGCCCCACGGAGCGCCCCTTCTCGCCGGAGGGCGGTCTGCGGGTGATGCAGGGCAACCTCGGCCGGGGCGTGATGAAGGTTTCCGCCGTGGCGCCCGAACACCAGGTGGTGGAAGCGCCGGCGCGGGTCTTCCATGACCAGCAGGCCCTGGCCGACGCCTTCAAGGCGGGCGAACTGGACCGCGACCTGGTGGCGGTGATGCGCTTCCAGGGCCCGCGCAGCAACGGCATGCCCGAGTTGCACAAGCTGACCCCCTTCCTCGGGGTGCTGCAGGACCGTGGCTTCAAGGTCGCGCTGGTCACCGACGGGCGCATGTCCGGCGCCTCGGGGAAGATTCCCGCAGCCATCCACCTCTGCCCGGAAGCCTTCGACGGCGGCCCGCTGGCGCGGGTGCGCGACGGTGATGTGATCCGTGTCGACGGCGCGACCGGCACCCTGGAGGTGCGGGTGGATGCCGTCGAGTTCGCCGCCCGCGAACCGGCCCGCTGGGACCTGGAGCCCAACGTCGGCACCGGCCGCGAACTCTTCGCCTTCATGCGTGCGGCCTTCAGCAGCGCCGAGCAGGGCGCCAGCGCCTTCACCCGTAACCTGGAGAGTCTGAAGTGAAGCTGGCGCTGGTCGGCGATATCGGCGGTACCAATGCGCGCTTCGCCCTCTGGCGCGACGAGAAGCTGGAGTCGGTACGGGTGCTGGCGACCGCCGACTTCGCCGGGCCGGAACAGGCCATCAGCCATTACCTCGCCGGCCTCGGCCTGGCCGCGGGCGGCTTGGGCGCCGTGTGCCTGGCGGTGGCGGGACCAGTGGGCGGCGAGCACTTCCGTTTCACCAACAATCACTGGCGCCTCGGGCGCTCGGCCTTTTGTCGCGCCCTCGGGGTCGAGCAGCTGCTGCTGGTCAACGATTTCAGCGCCATGGCCCTGGGCGTGACCCGCCTGCGCGAGCACGAGAAACTGCCGGTCTGCCCCGGCGTCGCCGATCCTCTGAGTCCGGCGGTGGTGATCGGGCCGGGCACCGGCCTGGGCGTCGGCACCCTGTTGCCGCTGGGAGAGGGCCGCTGGAAGGCCTTGCCGGGGGAGGGCGGACATGTCGATCTGCCGGTGGGCAACCTGCGCGAGGCGGCGCTGTGGCAACAACTGCACGGCCAGCTCGGCCACGTCAGCGCGGAAAACGTGCTCAGCGGCAATGGTCTGCTGCAGCTTTACCGCGCGCTCTGCGCGGTGGACGACCGCCCGCCGCGCCTGGCCTCGCCGGCCGAGGTGAGCGCGGCGGCCCTGGCCGGCGATCCCCTGGCCGTGGAGGTGCTGGAGCTGTTCTGCGGCTGGCTCGGCCGGGTCGCCGGCAACAATGTGCTGACCTTGGGTGGTCGGGGCGGCGTGTACATCGTGGGTGGCGTGGTGCCGCGCTTCGCAACCTTCTTCCAGAACAGCGGCTTCGCCAGGGCATTCGCCAGCAAGGGCTGCATGAGCGACTACTTCGCCGGCATCCCGGTGTGGCTGGTGACCGCCGAGTACCCCGGCCTGGAAGGGGCGGGCGTGGCCTTGCAGCAGACGCTGTTCCTACGTGGGCTATAGCCGGCTCGACACCGAGTGAATTGATAACAACAAAGGACGGCCACTGTGAGCCAATCCGGAAAATCCATTCTCCTGGTGGATGACGACCAGGAAATTCGCGAACTGCTCGAAACCTACCTCAGTCGCGCCGGTTTCCAGGTGCGCAGCGTCGCCGATGGCGAGGGCTTCCGCCGCGCCATGGCCGACGAGGCGGCGGACCTGGTGATACTCGACGTGATGCTGCCCGATGAAGACGGCTTCGGCCTCTGCCGCTGGGTGCGCGCCCACCAGCGCCTGGCCCAGGTGCCGATCATCATGCTCACCGCCAGCTCCGACGAAGCCGACCGGGTGATCGGCCTGGAACTGGGCGCCGACGACTACCTCGGCAAGCCCTTCAGCCCCCGCGAGCTGCTGGCGCGGATCAAGGCCCTGCTGCGCCGCGTCGGCTTCGGCCAGGAGCGCGCACTGGTGGAAGTGCTGGCCTTCGACGACTGGCGCCTGGACACGGTCAGCCACCGCCTGTTCCACCTCGATGGCGAGGAAGTGATGCTTTCCGGGGCCGACTTCGCTCTGCTGAAACTCTTCCTCGACCATCCGCAGCAGATCCTCGACCGCGACACCATCGCCAACGCCACGCGGGGTCGCGAAGTGATGCCCCTGGAGCGCATCGTCGACATGGCCGTGAGCCGGCTGCGCCAGCGCCTGCGGGATACCGACAAGCCGCCCCGGCTGATCCGCACGGTGCGCGGCGCCGGCTACCTGCTGGCGGCCCAGGTCACGCCGCATCACCATGCCTAGCCGCCTGCGCCTGATCCCGCGCTCGCTGCTCGGGCGCATGCTCCTGCTCACCTTGCTGGTGGTACTGTTGGCCCAGGCCTTGTCCAGCGTCATCTGGGTCTCGCAGTTGCGTGCCAGCCAGATGGAAGGCTTGCTCACCAGCGCCCGCAGCCTGGCGCAGTCCATGGTCGCCAGCGTCAGCTACATCCGCTCCCTGCCGATCGGCTACCGCCCCATGGTGCTGGACCAGCTGCGCAGCATGGGCGGCACGCGTTTCTTCGTGTCGCTCAACGACAAGCCGCTGGACATGCGCGTGCTGCCCGAGACCCCACGCAAGCGCGCGGTGCTGGATGAAGTGGAGGCGGTGCTGCGCGAGCGCCTGGGCAAGCAGGTGGACCTGTCACTGAACTTCGTCAGCCCGGACGACCTGCGCATCTTCAACAGCGGCCTCAGGCTCGACGAACTGCCGCGCTCCTGGGCGCACTACGCGCTGACCCTGGAGCCGGTGAACCCGCCGATCCTGGTGACCCAGATCCAGATCGGCCCCAGCGAGTGGCTGTACCTCGCCTCGCTGCTGCCCGAACCCTACGCCAGCCTGGAAGACCAGGGCCTGCCGACCCAGCAGCTGTGGTTCATCATCCTCACCAGTTGCTTCCTGCTGCTGTTCATCGGCCTGCTGGTGCACTGGCAGAGCCGGCCGTTGAAGCGCCTGGCGCGCGCCGCGCGGGAAATGTCCCTGGGCGCCGAAGTGGAGCCGCTGCCCGAAGCCGGCGGCAGCGAAGTGACGGAGGTGAGCCGCGCCTTCAACAGCATGCGCGAACGCATCAGCCGTTACCTCAGCGAGCGCAGCCAGTTGTTCAGCGCCATCTCCCACGACCTGCGCACGCCCATCACCCGCCTGCGCCTGCGGGTGGAGCTGCTGGAAGACGAAGCCATACAGGCCAAGTTCAGCCGCGACCTGGACGACCTGGAGCTGCTGGTGAAAGGTGCATTGCAGTGCGTGAAGGACACCGACATCCACGAGAACATCGAGCAGGTGGACCTCAACCACCTGCTGCACGGCCTGGTGGAGCCCTACCTCGGCAATGGTCGGGTGACTCTGGAAGGAGAGGCGTCGACTGGCTACCCCGGCAAGCCCCTGGCCCTGCGTCGCTGCATCGGCAACCTGCTGGATAACGCCCTGAAATACGGCGAGCGCGCCCACCTGCTGATCGAGGACAGCGAGGACGCCTTCATCCTGCACGTGGACGACGAAGGTCCCGGCGTGCCGGAGCAGAAGCTGGAGCAGGTGTTCGAACCCCATTTCCGCCTGGCCGGCCATCAGCAGGGCTATGGCCTGGGCCTGGGCATCGCGCGCAACCTGGCGCACAGCCACGGCGGCGAGTTGAGCCTGAAGAACCTGCGCGACGGCGGCTTGCGGGTGACGCTGTGGTTGCCACGGCAGGCGGGGTGATGTTCGTAGGTTGTCCGCGCGCCGCCATTTGTAACCACCCCGTGACCATCCACCATCCCTTTGTTACCCGCGCCCTTGAGGGCCGTGGTTAGACTGCAGGCAAGCGCAAGCACCGACTTGCACCGCCATAAAAACAAAAAGGTGTCCTCTCCATGAATGCCATTTCCCGCCTGGCCGCTGTCGTTTCCCTCGCCTCCCTGTTCCCGCTCTCCGCCCTCGCCGGTGAAGTGGAAGTCCTGCACTGGTGGACCTCCGGCGGCGAGAAGCGCGCCGCCGACACGCTGCAGAAGCTCGTCGAAGCGAAAGGCCACAGCTGGAAGGATTTCGCCGTGGCCGGCGGTGGCGGCGAGGCGGCCATGACCGTGCTGAAGACCCGCGCCGTGTCCGGCAACCCGCCGTCCGCCGCGCAGATCAAGGGGCCGGACATCCAGGAGTGGGGCGAACTGGGCCTGCTTGCCGAGCTGGATGAGGTATCCACGGGGGGCAACTGGGATTCCCTGTTGCCCCGGCAGGTGGCCGACATCATGAAGTACGACGGCCACTACGTCGCCGTGCCGGTCAACGTGCACCGGGTCAACTGGCTGTGGCTGAATCCCGACGTCATGCAGAAGGCCGGCGCCACGCCGCCCACCACGCTCGATGAATTCTTCGCCGCCGCCGACAAGCTCAAGGCCGCCGGCTACATCCCCATCGCCCACGGCGGCCAGCCCTGGCAGGACGGCACCCTGTTCGAGGACCTGGTGCTGGCCACCCTCGGCCCGCAGGGCTATCACAAGGCCTTCGTCGAACAGGACAAGGCGACCCTGACCAGTGACCAGATGGTGGAAGCCTTCGCCGCCCTGAAAAAACTGCGCGGCTACATCGATGCCGACGCCGCCGGCCGCGACTGGAACAGCGCCACCGGGCTGGTCATCAACGGCAAGGCGGGCATGCAGATCATGGGCGACTGGGCCAAGAGCGAGTGGAGCGCCGCCGGCAAAGTGGCGGGCAAGGACTACCAGTGCCTGCCGTTCCCCGGCACCCAGGGCAGCTTCGCCTACAACATCGATTCCCTGGCCATGTTCCGGCTCAAGGACGAGGCCAACGTCCAGGCCCAGGACGACCTGGCGCGCACCGTGCTGGAGCCGCAGTTCCAGCAGTTCTTCAACCAGAACAAGGGTTCCATCCCGGTCCGCCTGGACCAGGACATGTCCAGCTTCGACGCCTGCGCCCAGCGGTCCATGCAGGACTTCAAGGACGCGGCGGCCGGCGATGGCCTGCAACCCAGCCTGGCCCACGGCATGGCCGCTTCCAGCTATGTGCAGGGCGCGGTGTTCGATGTGGTGACCAACTTCTTCAACGACCCCGCCGCCGACCCCAAGAAGGCCGCGCAGCAACTCGCCGCCGCGATAGAAGCGGTGCAGTGAGCGGTCGGGCCGCGTAGGCGGCCCCTGACTCCCGGTTCCCATGCCGGCGCAGGCCTCCAGGCCTGCGCCTCGGGATCGGCCGCGTCGCGATCTGCCCCCCTCTCCCAGAGGGAGAGGGGGGCTGTCCGTGCAACCCGCAATAACGGAGTTACCCATGAGCTCAACCACAGTCTTCGCCAAGGCTTCACCGCTGGACGCGCTGCAACGCTGGCTGCCCAGGCTGGTGCTGGCGCCCAGCGTGCTGATCGTGCTGGTCGGCTTCTATGGCTACATCCTCTGGACCTTCCTGCTGTCTTTCACCAACTCGCGCTTCATGCCCAGCTACAAATGGGTGGGCCTGCAGCAGTACCAGCGCCTGCTGGACAACGACCGCTGGTGGGTGGCCAGCCACAACCTGCTGGTCTACGGCGGGCTGTTCATCGTCATCAGCCTGGTGATCGGGGTGTTCCTCGCCGTGCTGCTGGATCAGCGCATTCGCCGCGAAGGTTTCATCCGCACGATCTACCTCTACCCCATGGCGCTGTCGATGATCGTCACCGGCACCGCCTGGAAATGGCTGCTCAACCCCGGCCTGGGCCTGGACAAGCTACTGCGCGACTGGGGCTGGGACGGCTTCCGCCTGGACTGGCTGGTGGACCCGGACCGCGTCGTGTACTGCCTGGTGATCGCCGCCGTGTGGCAATCCTCGGGCTTCGTCATGGCGCTGTTCCTCGCCGGCCTGCGCGGGGTGGACCAGTCGATCATGCGGGCCGCCCAGGTGGACGGCGCCAGCCTGCCGACCATCTACCTGCGCATCGTCCTGCCGAGCCTGCGCCCGGTGTTCTTCAGTGCGCTGATGATCCTCGCCCATATCGCCATCAAGAGTTTCGACCTGGTCGCCGCGATGACCGCCGGCGGTCCCGGCTACGCCTCCGACCTGCCGGCGATGTTCATGTACGCCCACACCTTCACCCGCGGCCAGATGGGCCTCGGCGCCGCCAGCGCGATGCTCATGCTCGGCGCGGTGCTGGCGATCCTGGTGCCCTACCTGTACTCGGAACTGAGGAACAAGCGCCATGACTAGCCTGGCCGGAAAACCCGTCTTCAGCTTCAGCCGCCTGGCCATCCACGCCACGCTGTTCGTCGCCTGCGTCGTCTACCTGGTGCCGCTCGTGGTGATGCTGCTGACCAGCTTCAAGACCCCGGACGACATCCGCAGCGGCAACCTGCTGTCGCTGCCGGACCTGTTCACCCTGGTGGGCTGGGCCAAGGCCTGGGCCAGCGTCGGCGGCTATTTCTGGAACTCGGTGAAGATCACCGTGCCGGCGGTGATCATCTCCACCCTGCTGGGCGCACTGAACGGTTATGTGTTGTCGATGTGGCGCTTCCGAGGCTCGCAGCTGTTCTTCGGCCTGCTGCTGTTCGGCTGCTTCCTGCCCTTCCAGGTGGTGCTGCTGCCGGCGTCCTTCACCCTCGGCCAACTGGGCCTGGCCAACACCACCGGCGGCCTGGTGCTGGTTCACGTGGTCTATGGCCTGGCGTTCACCACGCTGTTCTTCCGCAACTTCTACGTGAGCATCCCCAACGCCCTGGTGAGCGCGGCGCGGCTGGACGGCGCGGGGTTCTTCACCATCTTCGCGCGCATCCTGCTGCCCATGTCGGTGCCGACCATCATGGTCTGCCTGATCTGGCAGTTCACCCAGATCTGGAACGACTTCCTCTTCGGCGTGGTGTTCGCCAGCGGCGAAAGCCAACCCATCACCGTGGCCCTGAACAACCTGGTGAACACCAGCACCGGAGCCAAGGAATACAACGTCGACATGGCCGCCGCGATGATCGCCGGCCTGCCCACCCTGCTGGTCTACGTATTCGCCGGCAAGTACTTCCTGCGCGGTTTGACTGCTGGCGCGGTGAAGGGCTGATGCCCTCAAGACAGGAGAAATGACATGGCAACCCTCGAACTGCGCAACGTCAACAAGTCCTACGGCAGCGGTCTGGCGGACACCCTGAAGAACATCGAGCTGTCCATCGACTCCGGCGAGTTCCTGATCCTCGTCGGCCCCTCCGGCTGCGGCAAATCCACCCTGATGAACTGCATCGCCGGGCTGGAGAGCATCAGCGGCGGCGCAATCCTGGTGGACGGTGGCGACATCAGCGGCATGAGCCCCAAGGACCGGGACATCGCCATGGTGTTCCAGTCCTACGCGCTGTACCCGACCATGAGCGTGCGCGAGAACATCGCCTTCGGCCTGAAGATCCGCAAGCTGCCCGCCGCCGAGATTGACGCCGAGGTCTCGAGGGTGGCGAAGCTGTTGCAGATCGAGCACCTGCTGGAACGCAAGCCCGGCCAGCTCTCCGGCGGCCAGCAGCAGCGCGTGGCCATGGGGCGGGCCCTGGCGCGGCGGCCGAAGATCTACCTGTTCGACGAGCCGCTGTCGAACCTCGACGCCAAGCTGCGGGTGGAGATGCGCACCGAGATCAAGCTGATGCACCAGCGGCTCAGGACCACCACCGTCTACGTCACCCACGACCAGATCGAGGCCATGACCCTGGGCGACAAGGTGGCGGTGATGAAGGACGGCATCATCCAGCAGTTCGGCACCCCGCGAGAGATCTACAACGACCCGGCCAACCTGTTCGTCGCCGGCTTCATGGGCTCGCCGCCGATGAACTTCATCCCCCTGCGCCTGCAGCGCCAGGGCGGCCGGCTGGTGGGGCTGCTGGACAGCGCCGTTGGTCATGCCGAGCTGCCCCTGGGCGAGGCCGAGGGCGGCCTTGAAGGGCGCGATCTGATCCTCGGCATCCGCCCGGAGCAGATCCCGGTCGGTGCGGGCCAGGCGCCGGCCATCCGCGCCGAAGTGCAAGTGCTGGAGCCCACCGGCCCGGACACCCTGGCCTTCGTCGAGATCAACCAGACCAAGGTCTGCGTGCGCCTGGCCCCGGATGCCGCGCCACGGGCGGGCGAGATCCTCGACCTGCAGTTCGCCCCGGACAAGGTGCTGCTGTTCGATGCGCACAGCGGCGAGCGGCTGTGCGTGCCGGGAAAGGCGGCCAGTCCGGAGCGCGCCAAGGTGGCGCAACTCAAGGGGCGTTGAGCCTGTAGCCGGATGAAATCCGGGGGCGATTGGCACCGCCTTCCCGGATTGCATTCGGGCTACTGGAGCCGGGGGGCTCCGGCACCGCGATCCATTGCAACACAACAATAAAAATCTGGAGTGGACATGAGCACGACTTTCAAAAGTTTGTGGGTACTGCCTTGCGCGCTTTTCGCGGTAACGGGGGCGGCACAGGCGCTGGAATTTACCGGCTACATGCGCAGTGGCGCCGGCGGTTCCAGCGAGGGCGGGACGCAATCCTGCTTCCAGTTGCCGGGGGCGCCGTCGAAATACCGCCTGGGCAACGAGTGCGAGCAATACATCGAACTGGACCTGCGCCAGGACCTGTTCAAGCTCGGCGACGGCTCGGTGATCAGCGTCGAGGGCATGGCGCAGCTCTACAACGAATACGGTCACAGCCCCGCGTTCACCGGCGACCATGGCTTCACGCGGATGAACCAGATGTACGCGGAATGGAGCCAGATGCCGGCGCTGAACGGTGGCTCCTTCTGGGCCGGTCGGCGTTTCTACAAGCGCAACGACATCCACATCTCCGACTACTACTACTGGAACCAGAGCGCCACCGGCTTCGGCTTCGACGACGTGGCCATCGGCGACCTCAAGTACAGCTACGTGTTCTCGCGCAAGGACAACGTCTTCCAGGACCCCTACATCAATCGGCATGACTTCAACGTCGCCGGCTTCCAGACCAATCCCGGCGGCGAGCTGGAGCTGGGTGTCAGCTACCTCGACAAGCCGGACAGCACCGACGCCCACAGCGGTTGGTCGGTGGCGGCGCAGCACAAGCAGAAGGCCTTTCTCGGCGGGGTGAACACCTTCGCCCTGCAGTACGGTCGCGGGCCGGGAACGGCGCTGGGCTACACCGGCGACCCGACCCTGGACAACAGCAACCAGAGCTGGCGCGTGGTGGAATTCTTCGACTGGCAGGTGACTTCGCGCTTCGGCGGCCAGTTCGAGGTGATCTACCAGAAGGACAAGCGCCCGGATGGCGACGACCAGAACTGGCTGTCGGTCGGTGTGCGTCCCGTCTATGCCTTCACCGAGCAATTCAAACTGGTCACCGAGCTGGGCCGCGACCAGGTGGAGGCCCCTGGCGGCACCCGCAAGCTGACCAAGTTCACCGTCGCGCCCACCTGGTCGCCGGCCGGTCCCGGCTTCTGGCAGCGCCCGGAGTTCCGCCTCTACTACACCTACGCCAGTTGGAACGAAGCGGCCCAGCGCGCGGCCAGCGAACTGGCCGCCGGCTCGGCGCTGTCCGATACCGGTGCCTTCGGCGACGCGCTGCACGGTTCCAACTTCGGCGTGCAGCTGGAGTACTGGTGGAAGTGATGCGCAGCGCCCGACCGCAGCGAGCGAGGGCCGGGGAGGGCATCGACCATCCCCTGGCCGGCCTGCTGCGTCCGGCGGCCGGGCAGCCCTTCCGCTGGGCCGAACACCAGGGTCGCGAGCTGCTGCTGGTGGAGCATCCGCGCTTCTCGGCGGCGTTCAGCCGCCAAGGCGGCCAGTTGCTGCACTTCCAGCCCCGTGGCGAGCGGCCACTGCTCTGGTGCGCGGCGCGCTGGCCGAAGATCGGTGCCATTCGCGGTGGCGTGCCGGTGTGCTGGCCCTGGTTCGGCCGCCACCCCATGGAGGGCGGCTGGCCCCATCACGGCTGGGCGCGGCTCTCCGACTGGCGGCTGGTCCACAAGGAGGCCGACACCCACGGCGTGCGCCTGAACTGGCGCCTGGACCTGCACGACTGGCAGGTGGAGCTGGAGGCGGTGCTGGGCGAACGGATGCGTCTGCAACTGATCACCCGTCACCGCGACAGCGAGCCCTGCGTGTTCAGCCATGGCCTGCACGCCTATTGGCGGGTCGGCGACGTGGCGCGGGTCGGGCTGCTGGGGCTGGAAGGGGCCGAAGGGCGCAACCTGCTCAGTCGCCAAGCCTGTCGGCAGCAGGGCGAGCTGCGGGTGGTCGACGGTGTCCATCAGGTGTTCCGCCAGGGCGGCCGGGTGTGCATTCAGGATGCCGGCTGGCAGCGGCGGCTGTGCATCGACGGCGGCGGCAACCCGAACACGGTGGTCTGGCATCCCGGCAGCCGGCCGCTGTCCGAGGTGAGTTGGGCGGACGGCCTGGGATTCCTCTCCGTGCAGGGTGCGGCTTGTGGCGAGGACGGACTGGAGCTGGCGGCGGGGGAGGAGGGGCGGTTGAGCCTGGAGGCGTGGGTGGGATGAACCGTAGGGTGGATCACGCTTCATCGATCCACCCGCGGAGCCGGACCAGGCCGCGATGGTGGATGTGAGAAGCGACATCCACCCTACGTGACTTGGCGAATGAATGCGCCCCTACCAGGAATCAGCTCGGCTCCTCATCCGCCGGATAGCGGCTGGCATTGAGGCTTTCCTTGATCTTGCGCAGGTGCGGCTGGAAGTCGACGCCGCGGCGCAGGGTCATGCCGGTGGCGAGCACGTCGAGCACGGTGAGCTGGATGATGCGCGAGGTCATCGGCATGTAGATGTCGGTGTCTTCCGGCAGCGGGATGTCCAGGCTCAGGGTGCTGGCCTTGGCCAGCGGCGAGTGGGCGGCGGTGAGGCCGAGCACCGAGGCGCCGTTCTGCCGGGCCAGGCGCGCCACTTCCACCAGCTCGCGGGTGCGGCCGGTGTAGGAAATGATCACGAACAGGTCGCCGGTGTGGGCCACCGAGGCCAGCATGCGCTGCATCAGCACATCGGAATGGGCCGACACGGCCAGGTTGAAACGGAAGAACTTGTGCTGGGCGTCCAGGGCCACCGAGGCCGAGGCGCCGAGGCCGAAGAAGTGGATCTGCCGGGCCTGGATCATCAGGTCCACGGCGCGGCTGATCAATTGCGGGTCGAGGCTCTGCAGGGCGCTGTCCAGGGAGGCGATGGCGCTGCCGAAGATCTTCCGCGTGTAGGCCTCGGGGCCGTCGTCGGCGGATACCGCCTGGCTCACGTAGGCGGCGCCGCTGGCCAGGCTTTGCGCCAGCTGCATCTTCAGCTCGGGGTAGCCGTTGACGCCGAAGGAGCGGCAGAAGCGGTTCACCGTCGGCTCGCTGACCTGCGCCGCCTGGGCCAGCGCGGCGATGCTGTAGCGGGTGGCCTGCTGCGGGTCGCGCAGGATGACTTCGGCCACCTTGCGCTCGGCCTTGTTGAGTTCGTCGAGGCGGTTCTGGATCTGCTCCAGCAGGTTATGCACGCGGTCCATTGGGTTTCCTGGAAAGGGGGCCTGCAATCGGTGGCTTATCGTACTGAGCGCCCTTGGGCGGAGCCACCGTAATCTCGTATATCGGAAAATGTAGTTTTATTACTACATTTTGTCTTGCTGTATGGCGAATCAGGGTGTATTCATAAGCTCATGTTTGATAGAAGAACAAATATCATGGCCTCACAACCTGTCGAACCCTGCACCCTGGCCCTGTTCGGGGCCCTTGGCGACCTTGCGCTACGCAAGCTGTTTCCCGCGCTCTATCAACTGGATCGCGCCGGCCTGCTGCCGGCCGAGACGCGCCTCCTCGCCCTGGCCCGGGAGGATGGCGACCCCGCTACCCATATCGCCGCCATCGGCGAGCACCTGCGCCGCCACGTAGCCGCCAGCGAACTGGAGCAGGAGGTCGTGCAGCGATTCCTCGCGCGGCTCGACTACCTGGCCATGAACTTCTTCGACGGCGAGGCCTACCCGGCCCTGGCCGACCGCGTCGGCCCGGTGTCCCGGCTGGTCGCCTACTTCGCCACGCCGGCTTCGGTCTACGGCGCCATCTGCTCGGGCCTGGCCGCCGCCGGATTGGCCGAGCGCACCCGCGTCGTGCTGGAAAAGCCCATCGGCCACGACCTGGAGTCCTCGCGCACGGTGAACAATGCGGTCGCTGCGCACTTCCCGGAGGACCGCACCTACCGGATCGACCACTACCTGGGCAAGGAAACGGTGCAGAACCTGATCGCCCTGCGCTTCGCCAACAGCCTGTTCGAGACCCAGTGGAACCAGCACCACATTTCCCACGTGGAAATCACCGTGGCCGAGCAGGTGGGCATCGAGGGCCGCTGGGGTTACTTCGATGAGGCCGGACAACTGCGCGACATGATCCAGAACCACCTGCTGCAGCTGCTCTGCCTGATCGCCATGGACCCGCCCAGCGACCTCTCCGCCGACAGCATTCGCGACGAGAAGGTGAAGGTGCTCAAGGCCCTGGCGCCGATCGGTATCGAGCAGATCGGCCAGCAGGTGGTGCGCGGCCAGTACGTGGCCGGCAACATCCTCGGCAAATCGGTGCCCGGCTACCTGGAAGAGGACAACGCCAACACCCACAGCGACACCGAGACCTTCGTCGCCCTGCGCGCGGAAATCCGCAACTGGCGCTGGTCCGGTGTGCCCTTCTACCTGCGTACCGGCAAGCGCATGCCGCAGAAGCTGTCGCAGATCGTCATACACTTCAAGGAACCGCCGCATTACATCTTCGCCCCCGAGCAGCGGCCGCTGATCAGCAACCGGCTGATCATCCGCCTGCAGCCGGACGAAGGGATTTCCCTGCAGGTGATGACCAAGGACCAGGGCCTGGACAAGGGCATGCAGCTGCGCAGCGACCCGCTGCAGTTGAGCTTCTCCAACACCTACCGCAGCGCGCGGATTCCGGATGCCTACGAGCGGCTGCTGCTGGAGGTGATGAAGGGCAACCAGAACCTCTTCGTGCGCAAGGATGAAATCGAGTACGCCTGGACCTGGTGCGACCGGCTGATCGCCGGCTGGCGGCAGCAGGGCGACTCGCCCAAGCCCTACGCGGCGGGAACCTGGGGGCCGGTGGCCTCCATCGCATTGATCACCCGTGATGGCAGGAGCTGGTATGGCGATCTGTAATCTCGACCTGCCGACGCAGGTCACCGGGCTCAGCCTCGGCAGCCCCGAACAACTGGCCGGCGAACTGGCCCTCACCGTCGCCAACGCCCTGCGCGGCGCCCTCGACACCCGTGGCGCGGCCGTGCTGGTGGTCTCTGGCGGGCGCAGCCCGGTGGCCTTCTTCGAGCGGCTCGCCGAGCAGGCACTGGACTGGGCGAAGGTCACCGTCAGCCTCGCCGACGAACGCTTCGTGCCGGTCAGCCATGGCGACAGCAACGAAGGCCTGGTGCGCCGTCACCTGCTGAAGGGCCGGGCGGCCCCGGCGCGCTTTCTGGGCCTCTACCACAATGTGCCGAGCCTGGACGAAGCGGCTCGCCTGGCCGACGCCACCCTGGCCGAACTGGGGCCGATCGACGTGCTGGTGCTCGGCATGGGCGAGGACGGCCACACCGCCTCGCTCTTTCCCGGCAGCCCGAACCTGGAGCAGGCGCTGAGCGGCGACTGCCCTCAGCGCTGCCTGCCCATGCTGGCACCCAGCGTGCCGCGCCAGCGCCTGAGCCTGAGCCTGCCGTTGCTGGCCAGTGCGCACCTGACCCTGCTGGCCGTGCAGGGCCAGGCCAAGCTGGCCACCCTGGCCGATGCCCTGGCGGGCGATGACGTGGCGGCCATGCCGATCCGCGCCTTCCTCCGCCATCCCCTGGAAATCCACTGGTGCCCCTGAGCCCGAAGGAACGCCCATGACCAGTCTCCCCAGCAATCGGGCCAGCAACCGCGACGCCGTGCCGAGCATGGCCGACAAGGCCGCCCTGATCGATATCCTCTGCGGCGCCGCGCGCATCCTCCCGGTGATTACCATCGAGCGCGAGCAGGACGTCCTGCCCCTGGCCGATGCCCTGGCCGCCGGCGGTCTGCACACCCTCGAAATCACCCTGCGCTCGGAGCACGGCCTGTCGGCCATCCGCACCCTGCGCGAGCAACGCCCGGAACTCTGCGTGGGCGCCGGCACCGTGCTGGACGAGTGGATGCTGGCCGAGGCCGAGGCCGCCGGCTCGCAGTTCATTGTCACCCCCGGCTGCACCGCCGAACTGCTGCGTGCCGGCGTCTACAGCCCGCTGCCCCTGCTGCCCGGCATCGCCAGCGCCTCCGAGATCATGCTCGGCTACGCCCTGGGCTACCGCCGCTTCAAGCTGTTCCCGGCGGAAATCTGCGGCGGCGTGAAGGCCCTCAAGGCCTTCGGCGGGCCTTTCCCGGGCATCCGCTTCTGCCCCACCGGCGGGGTCAACCCCGACAACCTGCGCGACTACATGGGCCTGCCCAATGTGATGTGCGTGGGGGGCACCTGGATGATGGACAAGGACTGGGTCCGCAACGGTGACTGGCAGCGCATCCAGGAGGCCACCGCCAGGGCCCTGGCGTTGTTGGCCTGAGGCCAGATGCTTCGTCCGTGGGCGAACTTTCCTTGTGGGGGCGAATTCATTCGCCAAGCAGGCCGAAGGTCTGCCCTGCAAGGTTTGCAGGGGCACTGCGTGCCCCATGGCGAATGAATTCGCCCCTACAGGTTTCTAACCACCTTTGACCTATACCGATCTCCAGCGCGGGAATGGCTTCCGCCAAACGGTTTGCTGAAACGATTTACCAGGTGGAAAAATCGCGTTAAAACCCATTTCCAGTGGCCCCGACCCAGAGGAAAGTGCAATGACCCAGAACCACAACCTCGATGCCCTGTTCCCTACTGCCGAGCAGATTCCCGAGCGTTACCGCCCAGGCGCGCCCATCGAGCAGCGCGAATACCTGGTGAACGGCGAGCTGCTGCGTTGGGACGGCCCTCTGGCCGCGGTACGTAGCCCGATTTTCCTGGCCAGCGACAAGGGCGACGAGCAGGTGGTGCTGGGCAGTACACCGCTGCTGGATGCCGACGCCGCCCTCGCCGCGCTGGAGGCAGCCGTGCAGGCCTATGACCACGGCCAGGGCCTGTGGCCGACCCTGCGCGTGGCCGAGCGCATCCAGCACGTGGAGAAATTCCTCGCGCGCATGCGCGAGCAGCGCGAGGCGGTGGTCAGGCTGCTGATGTGGGAGATCGGCAAGAACCTCAAGGATTCCGAGAAGGAGTTCGACCGCACCTGTGACTACATGGTGGACACCATCGAGGCGCTCAAGGCGCTGGACCGCCGCTCCAGCCGCTTCGAGCTGGAGCAGGGCACCCTTGGCCAGATCCGCCGCGTGCCCCTTGGCGTGGCGCTGTGCATGGGGCCCTATAACTACCCGCTGAACGAAACCTTCACCACCCTGATCCCGGCGCTGATCATGGGCAACACCGTGGTGTTCAAGCCGGCCAAGTTCGGCGTGCTGCTGATCCGTCCGCTGCTGGAGGCCTTCCGCGACAGCTTCCCGCCGGGCGTGATCAACATCATCTACGGCCGTGGCCGCGAGACCGTCAGCGCCATCATGGCCAGCGGCAAGGTGGACGTGTTCGCCTTCATTGGAACCCACTCGGGCGCCAGCGACCTGAAGAAACTGCACCCGCGCCCCCACCGCCTGCGCGCCGCCCTCGGCCTGGATGCGAAGAACCCGGGCATCGTCTTGCCGCAGGTGGACCTGGACAACGCCGTGAGTGAAGCCATCACCGGCGCGCTCTCCTTCAACGGCCAGCGTTGCACCGCGCTGAAGATCCTTTTCGTTCACGAGGCTGTGCTGCAGCCCTTCCTCGACAAGTTCAGCGCCAAGCTCGCCGCGCTCAAACCGGGGATGCCCTGGGACGAGGGCGTGGCCCTGACCCCGCTGCCCGAACCGGGCAAGGTCGAATACCTCAATGGGCTGTTGGCGGACGCCGTGGCCAAGGGCGCCAAGGTGGTCAACCCGGGCGGTGGCAGTCACCGGCAGAGCTTTTTCTACCCCGCCGTGCTGAGCCCGGTGAGCCCGGACATGCGCCTGTACCACGAGGAACAGTTCGGCCCGCTGATACCGGTGGTGCCGTACCGCGACGTGCAAGAGGTGGTCGACTACGTCCTGCACTCCGACTACGGCCAGCAACTCAGCCTGTTCGGCAACGACCCGGCCGAGGTCGGCCGGCTGGTGGACGCCTTCGCCAACCAGGTGGGCCGCATCAACATCAACGCCCAGTGCCAGCGCGGCCCGGACACCTTCCCCTTCAACGGCCGCAAGAACTCGGCCGAGGGCACGCTGTCGGTACATGACGCCCTGCGCGTGTTCTCCATCCGCACCCTGGTGGCGACCAAGTTCCAGGAGGACAACAAGGCGCTGGTCAGCGAGATCATCCGCAACCGTGAGTCGAATTTCCTGACCACGGATTACATTTTCTGATGACCTGCACAGGCTTTCCCTTTCCTTGTGGGGGCGAATTCATTCGCAGAGGGGCACGAAGTGCCCCCAATGGGATTCCCAAGGGCAGGACTGTGTCCTGCATAGCGAATGAATTCGCCCCCACAGAAAAGCAGGGGCCCTTCAACCACGGAGACTCCCATGCCTCGCCCCATCAGCCGGGATACCCGGCTGTGCATGTCGCTGTCGGGCCGTCCCGGCAACTTCGGCACGCGCTTTCACAATTACCTGTATGAAGCCCTGGAGCTGGACTTCATCTACAAGGCCTTCACCACCTCCGACCTGCCGGCCGCCATCGGCGGCATCCGCGCCCTGGGCATTCGCGGCTCTGCGGTGTCCATGCCGTTCAAGGAGGCGTGCATCCCACTGCTGGACGAACTGGACGCCTCCGCGGCGGCCATCGATTCGGTGAACACCATAGTCGCCGACCAGGGCTGGCTGAAGGGGTACAACACCGACTACGGCGCTGTCGTCAGCCTCCTCGAAAGCCATCAGGTGCCCAGGGACATCCGCTTCGTCGTACGGGGCAGCGGTGGCATGGCCAAGGCGGTCGCCAGCGCGTTTCGCGACAGGGGCTACCGCCATGGCGCGATAGTCGCGCGCAACCCGGAAACCGGCCTGGCGTTGGCGCAGGGCTGCGGATATGCCTGGCTGGCGGAGCTGGGCGATGAGCAGCCGCAAATGCTGGTCAACGTGACGCCGCTGGGCATGGAAGGGGGTCCGCAAGCGAGCACCCTGGCCTTCAGCCGCGCGCAGGTTGCAGCGGCGGATTGGGTCTTCGATGTGGTGGCCCTGCCGGTGGAAACCCCGCTGATCCGCCTCGCCCGCGAATTGGGCAAGCCGGTGATCACCGGGGCGGAGGTCATGGTGTTGCAGGCGGTGGAGCAGTTCGCGCTCTACACCGGCGTGCGGCCGGAGGCGGAATTGATCGAAAGGGCGGCGGCGTTCGCGCGGGGCTAGGGCGGAAACCTGTGGGGGCGATTTCAATCGCTAAGGGTCACGCAGTGCCCCCAAGTCAGGTACGAAGGGCAGACCTGCGGTCTGCATGGCGAATGAATTCGCCCCCACAAAGGAGAGCAGGGCGGGTTCGTGCCGGCTCAATCGTGCGGCAGGTTCGCGTAGATCTTCTCCAGGGTGCCGTTGAGCTTGGCGATCTGGGCCTCGCTGAGGTCCTTGAAGCTGTTGGTGAAGATGTGCGCGGTGTTGACCTGGATTTCTTCCACCATGTGCCGGCCTTTCTCGGTGATGGTCACCTGGGTGACGCGGCCGTCGTTGCTGCAGGGCGCGGTGTCCACCAGGCCGTCCTCCTTCATGCGGTAGACGATCTTGGTGACCGTGGAGAGCTTGGCGATGGCGTGCTCGGAGATTTCCGAAATGCTCGACTGGCCGTTCTCCTTGAGGATGAAGAGGATGCGCCAGCGGGGGATGTCCAGGTCGATCTTCTTCAGGGTCTTTTCCATGGCCATGTTGTAGCGGCCGTAGACGCGGGCGATCCAGTAGAAGGGGAATTCCTCCTTCTTGAAGTCGTCGCTGGCGGGGTTGTAACGGTTGAGGCGCTTCTTCGGGGTGCTCATGCGAGTGGGGCAAGGTTCCTGCTGACAGGGGGAGAGTTATAGGGGGTTGCGCGGGGGCTGTCGACCGCCGCGTGACGTCGCTTTGACCCCGGTCAGCGTTCGCCGGTTGCCGCGCCGGCAACCGGTGGGGCTCAACCCTGGAGGAAACGCTGGGCCAGATCGAGCTGGGAGTGCGCCAACTGGTGCAGTTCCTGGCCGATCTGGGTGCTGCGCTGGGCCTGGCCGGCGCTCTGTTCGGCAAGGCCGGTGATCCGCGCGATCTGTCGGCTGACCGCCTCGGCCACCTGACCCTGTTCTTCGATGGCCGTGGCCATCTGCAGGCTCATGCCGCTGATCTGACCCACCTCGCCGCTGATGCGCCGCAACGCTTCGCGCACTTCTTGCACATCCGTGCTGGATTGCCGGGCCGCCTGTTCGCCGCGCCGGGCAGTCGCCAGGGCCTGGGTGCTGCCGCTGCGCAGGCGTTCGATGGACTGCTGGATCTGCCCGGTGGAGTCGCGGGTGCGCGAGGCCAGGGTGCGCACCTCGTCGGCGACCACGGCGAAGCCCCGGCCGGATTCGCCGGCGCGGGCGGCCTCGATGGCGGCGTTCAGTGCCAGCAGGTTGGTCTGCTCGGCGATGCTCTGGATCACCTCGGCAATGCCGCTGATGGACTCGATGGACTCGGCGAGCTGGCCGACGGCTGCGCCGATGTCTTCCACCGAGGCGCGCAGCGTCTGCATGGACCCCTGGCTCTGCCCGGCCAGGCGGTCGCCGTCCCGCGCCAGCTCGTCCACCGCCTGGGTGGCCTGGGCGCTGTGCTGGAGGTTGCGCGACAGCTCGTGGATGGTGCTGCTCATCTGCTGGATGGCCGCCGCCGACTGCTCGGTTTCCTCCAGTTGACGTTCCAGTTGGCCGGCTCCGCTCGCCACCAGGTCCGAGGACTCGCCAGCGCGGTTGCGCAGGATGTCGCCATTGATATGGATGCGCGCCATCACCGTGCGCAGGCGCAGTTGCAGGTTGCCCATGGCCATGTCCAGCAGGGCGTCGGCACCGCCGCGCGTGCTGTAGGCCGGGGCCAGCATGGGGTCGCTGTAGACCTGTGGATAACGCGCCAGTCCGGCCGTGACACCGCGTCGGCGGGCGTCGCTGGCCTGCAGGCTGACGGCGCCCAGGCCGCCCAGCAATGCCAGACCGAGTCCCCAGGGCAACTGTCCGCCCAGGGTGGCGACGGCCAGCGCCAGGGCGGCGAGGGCGGCGAGGCTGTGTTCGCCCAGCAACCGCAGCGCGCGTGAGGCCAGCGGCTCGGCGCGCCGGCCGTGGCGCAGTCGCGTGTAGAGGGCGTCGGCGCGCAGGCAGGCGGCGCGATCCATGGGGTGGTAGACGGTGCCCAGGGCCACCAGTTGGCCGTTGTCGAACAGCGGCACCACGTAGAGGTCGCTCCAGAACACGCCGCCTTCCTGGTGGCGGCCCATCAGCGGGCCGTTCCAGGGCACGCCGGCGCGCAGGGTCTGCCACATGCGCGCAATCACCTGCGGCGGCATGCCGGGGTGGTTGATGCGGTCGAACGGCTGGTTCAGCAGCGCCTCACGACGGTAGCCGCACATCGCCAGGTAGGCATCGTTGCAGGCCAGGACCCGGCCTTCCGGGTCGAGGCGGGAAATCGGGGGCTCCGCGAAGGCCGGGGCGGCCTGCGCAGTGGGGGATGGTTTCATGCGGTCCTCCGTGGACAATGCCCGGCCTTGCAGCCGGGCCGGAGGCCTTGCACGAAGCGTGTCTGCGCTCGGTGATGCTGTGTTGAAATCGGCCTCAGAATGCTCATTTACAAACTGTAAACTGCGCTTCTTCGGCCGATTTCGCCTTGCCTGACCTTCGCTCGACGACTCTTCGTACAAGGCCTAGTTGGCGAGCATCTCCTGATGCTTGCTGGCCAGGCCGAGGTAGGCCTCGATCACGCGCGGGTCGTCGGCCAACTGGGCCGCGGGGCCCTGCATGGCGATCTGTCCGGTCTCCAGCACGTAGGCGTAGTCGGCCACGCGCAGGGCGGCGCGGGCGTTCTGCTCCACCAGCAGGATGGACACCCCCTGCTGGCGCAGGGTGCTGATGATGCGGAAGATCTCGCGGGTGATCAGCGGCGCCAGGCCCAGGCTGGGTTCGTCGAGCATCAGCAACTTGGGCTTGGCCATCAGCGCACGGCCCACGGCGAGCATCTGCCGTTCGCCGCCCGAGAGGGTGGCGGCCAGCTGGTCGCGGCGCTCCCACAGGCGCGGGAAGAGGTCGTAGACCTCCTTGAGGGTTTCGCCGTGGTCGCGCTTGCCGTTGCGGTGGCGCTGGAAGGCGCCCAGCAGCAGGTTGTCGGCCACCGTCATGCTGCCGAACAGCTCGCGCTTTTCCGGCACCAGGCCGAGCCCGCGAGCGACCATCACTTCCACTTCCGGCACCGCTTCCAGGCTGCCGTCGAAGGCGACCCGGCCACGGGAGCCGAGCACGCCCATGATGGCGGAGAGCAGGGTGGTCTTGCCGGCGCCGTTGGGGCCGATCACGGTGACGATCTGCCCCTGGCCGACGGTGAGGCTGGCGTTGGACAGCGCCTCCACCTTGCCGTAGGCGACGCTGAGGCCGCTGACGTCCAGCACCGGGTTGGACACCCGGTTTTCCGGCTGCTTGAGGTCTTGCATCGGCATGTTCATCACTCAACTCCTCCGAGATAGGCTTCCAGCACCGCCGGGTCCTTCTGCACCTCGGCGGGCAGGCCGTGGGCGATGCGCTGGCCGAATTCCATCACCACCACGCGGTCCACCAGGCCCATGACGAAGTCCATGTCGTGCTCCACCAGGAGGATCGCCATGCCTTCGCTGCGCAGGCGGCTGAGCAGCATGCCGAGGGCTTCTTTTTCCTTGTGGCGCAGGCCTGCGGCGGGCTCGTCGAGCAGCAGCAGGCAGGGGTTGGCGCACAGCGCGCGGGCGATCTCGAGGATGCGCTGCTGGCCCAGGGCCAGGCTGCCGGCCTCGGCATGGAGGTAATCGCCCAGGCCAACGCGCTCCAGTTGGCGGCGGGCCTCATTGAGCAGTTCGGCTTCCTCGGCGCGGTCCAGGCGCAGGGCGGCGGCCAGCACACCCTTGTTACCGCGCAGGTGGGCGCCGATGGCGACGTTCTCCAGCACGCTCATTTCCGCCAGCAGTTTCACGTGCTGGAAGGTGCGGCTCATGCCCATGCGGGCGATATCGCGGGACGGGGTGCCGTTGATGCGTCGGCCACGGAACAGCACCTCGCCCGAGGTGGGCGTGTCGACGCCCGAGAGCTGGTTGAACAGGGTGCTCTTGCCGGCGCCGTTGGGGCCGATCAGGGCGAGGATTTCCCCGGCGCGGACCTCCAGGTTCATGTCGTTGTTGGCCACCAGGCCACCGAAGCGACGGGTCACGCTGCGCGCTTCCAGCAGCACTTCGCCGGCCGTGGGGGCTTCACGACGCGGCAGTTCGGCGGCGTTGTCCACCGCCTTGACGGATTTGCGTGGCTTCCAGCTGTCCGGCACCAGGCGCAGCAGCATGGGCCAGAGGCCGCCGGGGGCGCGTTGCATGAGCAGGATGATGAGCAGGCCGAAGACGATCACTTCGTAATTGCCGGTACTGCCGAACAGATGGGGCAGCAGGTCCTGCAGCCACTGCTTGAGCAGGGTCAGCACGCCGGCGCCCAGCAGTGCGCCCCAGACGCTGGCCACACCGCCGATCAGCGCCATGAACAGGTAGTCGATACCCATGTGCAGGCCGAACGGGGTGGGGTTCACGAAACGCTGGGTGTGGGCGTAGAGCCAGCCGGAGAGGGCGGCGAACAGGGCGGAGATGAGGAAGATCACCAGCTTCGAGCGGAAGGTGTTCACGCCCATGGATTCGGCCATCAGTTGGCCGCCTTTCAGAGCGCGAATGGCGCGGCCTTCGCGGGAATCCAGAAGGTTCTGGGTGATCAGCATGGCACCCAGCAGCACGGCCCAGATCAGGTAGTAGATCTCCTCGCCCTTGTTCAGCTCCCAGCCGAACAGGGAGATCGACGGCAGGCCGCCGACGCCGGTGTGGCCGCCGAGGGATTCCAGGGTGCCGAACAGGTAGTACAGCGACAGCCCCCAGGCGATGGTGCCCAGTGGCAGGTAGTGTCCGGAGAGTTTCAGGGTCAGGGCGCCGAGAATCAGCGCCACCACGCCGGTGAGCACCAGCCCCGCCAGCAGGGTCAGCCAGGGCGAGGCGCTGGCCCAGGCCAGCCAGCCCGGCAGGTCCTGCGCCGTGGTGAGGTAGGCGCTGGTGTAGGCGCCGAGGCCAACGAAGGCGGCCTGGCCGAAGCTGGTCATGCCGCCGACACCGGTGAGCAGGACCAGGCCGAGCACCACCAGGGTGTAGAGGCCGATGTAGTTGAGCAGGGTGACATAGAAGGGCGGCAGCACCAGCGGTGCGGCGCCGAGCACGGCCACCAGGGCGAGGATCAGGTAGCGCGGTTTCATTCATCGTCCTCCACGTGACGGCGGGTGAGGGAGCGCCAGAGCAGGAAGGGGATGATCAGGGTGAAGACGATGATCTCCTTGTAGGTGCTGGCCCAGAACATCGAGAACGCCTCGATCAGGCCGACGCCCAGGGCGCCGAGGGCCGCCACCGGGTAGCTCACCAGGCCGCCGATGATGGCGCCGACGAAGCCCTTGAGGCTGATGACGAAGCCGGAGTCGAAGTACAGCGTGGTGATGGGGGCGATGAGGATGCCCGACAGCGCACCGATGAAGGTGGCCAGGGCGAAGGTGGCCTTGCCCGCCAGGGTCGGCGAGATGCCCATCAGCCGCGCACCCAGGCGGTTCACCGCGGTGGCGCGCAGGGCCTTGCCATAGAGGCTGCGCTCGAAGAACAGGAACAGGCCGATGATCAGCGCCAGGGACACCGCGATCACCCACAGCGTCTGGCTGTTGAAGGTCACCGGGCCGAGGGTCAGGCCGGCTTCGGAGAAGGGCGCGGTACGTGCGCCTTCCGGGCCGAACATGAGCAGGCCGATGCCCACCATGGCCACGTGCACGGCGATGGAGACGATCAGCAGCACCAGGGCGCTGGCGGAGGCCAGCGGCTGGAACACCAGGCGGTAGAGCTGCGGCCCCAGCGGCACCACCAGGGCCAGGGTGAGCAGGGCCTGCACCGCCATCGGCAGCTCGGCCAGCGGCAGGCTGCGCACCAGCCCGACCAGGACCAGGGCGTAGGCGAGCTTGGCGGCTATCCATTTCGGGAAGCGGAAGCCGCGTCCGTTGCGGGTGGCATCGAACAGGTCCATGGCGCAGTCGGCCAGGGTCAGGACGAGCAGCAGCCAGACCAGCGCGGTGGGCTGGCCCGCCTGCAGGGCGGCCATGGTCAGCGCGCCATAGGTGACGAACTCGCCCTGGGGAATCAGCAGGATGCGGGTGACGGTGAAGACCAGCAGGATCGACAAGGCCAGCAGCGCATAGATCGCGCCGTTGGTGATGCCGTCCTGGCCGAGCAGCAGGGCTATCTGGAAATTCATGGTGGGAACTCTTGTTGCGATACGTAGGGCGGAAGAGGGGGCTTCATCCGCCATCGGTGCTCCATCCGGGCCCCGAAAGGTGGACATGAAGAACGATGTCCACCCTACGGAGCGGGAAGGTCAGTGCCTGGCGTAGGGTGGATGATGCTTTTTTCATCCACCGTCGGCGCTCGACCCGGATCAGTTGCGGCCGAGCAGGGTCCAGTTGCCGTTCTTCACCTGGATCAGCTCGCGGCCGCGCTCGTCGAAGCCGCTGTGGTCGTCCGGGGTCATGTTGTAGACGCCCTGGGTGGCCGGCACTTCGTGGCTGGCTTCCAGTGCGTCGCGCAGGGCCGCGCGGAACTCCGGCGTGCCCGGTGCGGCCTTGGCGGCCGCTTCGGGGATGGCCTTCTGCAGCAGCAGCCCGGCGTCGAAGGTGTTGGCGCCGAACGTCGCCGGCTTGCTGCCGTTGAGCTTCTCGTAGGCGGTCACGTACTCACTGGCGACCTGCTTGGAGGGGTGGCCGTCGGGGATCTGGTCGAGCACCAGCATCAGGCTGGCGGCGAGGATGGTGCCTTCCACCTTCTTGCCGCCGAGCTTGAGGAAATCGGGCAGGGCGGCGCCGTGGGTCTGGTACATCTGGCCGCGATAGCCCTGGTCGAACAGGGTGGTCTGCGGCAGCACCGCCGCGCTGCCGGGCGCGGCCACCAGCACGGCGTCCGGACGGGAAGCAAGCACCTTCAGGCTCTGCCCGGTGACCGAGGTGTCCTGGCGCTGGAAGCGTTCGTTGGCCACCAGCTTGATGCCGTGTTCGGCGGCCAGGGCGCCCATGACCTTGGACCAGTTCTCGCCGTAGGGGTCGGCGGTGCCGATGAAGCCCAGGGTCTTCACGCCGCGCGTGGCCATGTCGTCCACCAGGGCCTTGGCGATCAGGTCATCGTTCTGGGTGGTCTTGAACACCCACTTCTTCTGCTCGTTCATCGGCAGCACCACGGCGGCGGTGCCCACCGGTGCCAGCAGTGGCACGCCAGCCTCGGCGACGAACTGGATCACGCCCATGGCGTTGGGCGAACCGCTCGGGCCGATGATGGCATCGACGTTCTCTTCGCTGATCAGCTTCTTCAGCGCCTTGACGGTGGCGGTGGGGTCGCTGCCGTCATCCAGGGGGATGTAGGTCACCTTCTGGTCGCCGGCCTGGGTAGGCAGCAGCGGGGTCGAGTTCTTTTGCGGAATCCCGACCAGGGCCAGGGGGCCGCTGGAGGAGGTGATGACGCCGACCTTCACGTCCGCCTGGGCAATGGCGATGCAGGCGGCGCTGAGGAGCAGGGTGGACACGGCTTGTTTGAAGAGCATGACGTTCTCCGAGGGTTGCAAGGCTATTCAAGAGGCAATGATCCGCAGGGCGCTCCAGGCCGCTGGGGGCACTGGCGCGCGGAGGGCTTGCCGCCTTCTTGTTGTTCTGGCGCCGCGTGGCGCTGCCGGCGGGTATCCCGTTCGGCTGGAGTGCGGAGTGCAGCTCCCGTGCCAGAAGAACCCGCGCCATGCCGGTGCAGGGGTGGGCCGACCCCGGTCATCCCGTGCCTTTGCGACTCGAATCGGATTAATCCGAACCCCCTGTCGGCGCCTTCCGAAAATTCCCTCCATGCCAGTGGCAATCGGCCTTTCCGAGGGGGTGATCAGGGAGGATTTATTCGCAAAAAAGCATGATTTTTAATGGTTAAAAACTGCTTATTTAGCGGCGAAAAAAATTCGATGAAAGGCAACTTTTCTGTTCGATAAACGAACGGACGAAGGCGACTGAAATCGGCGGTGTTTCCGCTCGATAAAATGAAATGGATTCTATTCGGCGTTTTAAGTAACTGAAAAATAAGACTTTATTTATCTTTCGCTGCGCAAAAGAGACTTTTTGCACTGTTACCAATCTGCACGGAACTGGTGCTCGATTACGTGAAAATGCACCGAATCTACACACTCTTTTTCCAGTGATAATTCAATTGACAATTCACGTAATTCTTCCGATTTTAGATTTACGCGATCGGCAACCCCTCGGGTGGCCGAGTCAGCACCGAACAAGAACGCCAATGGGTGATGCAGATGACGATAGTGGTGGAGAAGCTGGAGTTGGGGGGCGCGGGCCTGACCGTGATGGTGAAGGACACCATCGACATCGCCGGCCATCCCACCCGCGCCTCCAGTCGCGCGCTGGAAGAGGTGCCGGACGCCGAGCGTCACGCCGATGTGATCCAGGCCCTGCTGGACGCCGGCTGCCGCATCACCGGCAAGACCAGTCTGCATGAGCTGGCCTTCGGCACCACCGGCCTGAATGCCTGGACCGGCACCGCGGCAAACCCCCGCTACCCCGGCCGCATTCCCGGCGGCTCCTCCAGCGGCTCGGCCGCCGCCGTCGCCGCCGGCCTCTGCGATTTCTCCCTGGGCACCGATACCGGCGGCTCGGTGCGCGTGCCCGCCGCCTGCTGCGGCGTGTTCGGCTTCAAACCCAGCTTCGGCCGCATCAGCCGCGCTGGCGTGATGCCCGCCGAATCCTCCCTGGACTGCGTCGGTCCCTTCGCGGCCAGCATCCAGGCGCTGATCGACGCCATGGCGTCCATCGACCCCTCCTTCAAGGCGCTGCCGCCGGTAGGCGACCTCAACATCGGCGTTGTCCCCGTCGAGGCCAATCCGGACGTACAGGCGGTCATCGATGCAGTACTGGAAGCCTCCGGCTTCGCCCTCCAAAGCCAGCCGCTGCCCGGTATGCAGGCGGCCTATGACGCGGGCCTGGCCATCATCAACCGGGAAACCTGGAACGCCTGCGGGCACCTGGTGGAAACCGGGCTGGTCGGTGCCGATGTCGCCTCGCGCCTGCTGGCTGCCAGCAGCACCACCGATGCCGCCGTGGCCAACGCGGAAACCGTCCGCGCCGCCTTTACCGCCGAAGTGGATGCCGCCCTGGCGCGCTGCCCGATCCTCGCCCTGCCGACCCTGCCCGACTACCCGGCGCGGGTGGTGGACGCCGCCGATACCCGCGCGGCCATCGGCATGACCGCCTTCGTGCGGCCCTTCAACCTCACCGGTCACCCGGCGCTGAGCATCCCCTTCGAGGGCGCCGCGAAGCTGCCGGTGGGCCTGCAACTGATTGCCGCCAAGGGCGCGGACGAACTGCTCCTGGCAGTCGCCCGCGAGCTGCTGCGGCGCCTCGGACAATAACCAAGAAGCCCACCTGGAGAGCCCCATGTCTTCGCTAAGCGAGCTGGATTACCAGCGCCCCGCCCCGATCACCGCGAGTGAAGGATTCCAGACGCTGCTCGCCGACATCCGCGAGCGTGCCCGGCACGAGGAATTCGACCGGCAGAAGTTCATTTCCCAGGACGTGATCGAGCGTTTCAAGGCGCTCGGCGTCTACCGCGCCCTGGTGCCCACCCGCTTCGGCGGCGACCAGCGTTCGCCCATGGACTTCTGCCAGATGGTGGAAGACATCTCGGCCGCCGACGGCTCCGCCGGCTGGGTGGCCAGCTTCGGCATGAACCCGGTGTACCTGGCCGCGCTGCCCTTGGCGACCCTGGAGAAGGTCTACGCCAACGGCCCGGACGTGGTCTTCGCCGGCGGCATCTTCCCGCCGCAACCGGCGGCCTTTGTCGATGGCGGCCTGGAAGTCAACGGCCGCTGGAAGTTCTCCAGCGGCTGCATGGGCGCCAGCCTGATCGGCGTCGGCATCAGCCCGAAGAACGGCGACACCGTCGGCCTGCCGCGCCTGGCGGTGATGCCCCGCGAGAAGGTGAAGATCGAGGAAACCTGGGATGTGGTCGGCCTGATCGGCACCGGCAGCCATGACGTGGTGATCGAAGGCGTGGTGGTGCCCGAGGACTGGACCTTCGTCCGTGGCGGTCCGTCCAACCTCGACGAGCCGATGTTCCGCTACCCCTCGCTGTCCTTCGCCACCCAGGTGCTTTCGGTGGTCGGCCTGGGCGTGGCCCGCGCCGCGCTGGATTACCTCAGCGGCATGGCCAGCGGCCGCTTCTCGGTCACCGGCGCTCCGGCCCTGGCCGATCGTCCCCTGGCGCAGATGCAGATGGCCAAGGCCGAAGCCGAGCTGCGTGCCGCCCGCGCCTGGTTCTACGAAGCCATGGAAAACGCCTGGGCCAGCGTGTTGGCCGGCGACCCGGTGAGCGTGGAACAGACCAACCTGCTGCGCCTGTCCTCCACCCATGCCACCCGTGTGTCCGCCGAAGTGGCGCGCAGCGCGCAGATGCTGTCCGGCATGACCGGCGTCTACCGCGACAACCCGCTGTCGCGCTTCGTCAACGACACCCTGGTGATCACCCAGCACGCCTTCATGGGCGACATGACCTACCAGAACGCCGGGGCGATCTTCTTCGGCAACAAGCCGCTGCCCGGCTACCTGTGAATTCCAACTGACTGATCGGTGATTGTGATGAGCGAGAAAAAAGCCCTGCGCGTCCTCTTCTGCATGGGGATCAACCAGAACTTCTTCGACGCCCCGCGCGAAGAGCAACTGCAGGTCTGGGCCGCCTTCAGCGAAATGTGGAACGGCATCCACGACCTGCCCGGCGTGAAGGTGTTCGGCAACATGGACGACGACCAGAGCATGGTCGGACCCAGCACGGGCTACCCCTGGACCACCTACCTGCTGGCCGACGTGCCGGACATCGAAACCGTGCACGCCGCCTGCAACCTGTTCCGCACCACCGTAGTGGGCGACACCCCCTACAAGCTGTGGCGCTACTGCAAGGTCGAGGCCCGTACCGGCCGCGAACTGATCATCCAGCGCGCGTGACCGCCATGTCGACCGAAGCCCTCGAAGCGCGCCTGCGCCAACTGGAAAGCGAACACGCGGTGCGTGCCTGCATGAACCGCTACATGGAGCTCTGCGACGCCCTGGATGCGCGCACGCCCCTGGATGAGCTGGCTGGCCTGTTCACTGCCGACGCCATCTGGGAAGGCAAGGGCGCCCGGTACGCCAGGAGCTTCGGCGGCTACCAGGGCCGCGACGCCATTGCCGCCATGTTCGACACCTACAGGGTCGAGCCGGCGCACTTTGCCCTGAACGTGCACTTCCTCTGCTCCGAGCTGATCCGCGTCCAGGGCGGCGAAGCCACCGGCAGTTGGGTGATGTTGCAGACCTCGACCTTTGCCAGCGGTGCCTCGCACCTCAATGCGGCGCGCCTGACGGTGAAATTCCGCGAGGAGGAGGGCGCCTGGCGCATGGCGCATTTCCAGACCGAAAACCTGTTCAGCCGGCCAGTGGAGGCGTGGAACAGCGACGCACACCTGCCGGTGCCGGACAAGAACGGCGAATGACCTTTTTCTGTGAGTCGGCGCGTTGCGCCGACGAGGAGTGACCGTGACCAACCTGATCGAAACCGTGAACCTGGCCAGCTCGCCGGCCGACCTGGTGCTGCACGACCGCGTGCACACCTCCCTCTACACCGACCCCCGGCTGTTCGACGAAGAGCTGGAAAAGGTCTTCTACAGCACCTGGATCTGGGTCGCCCACGCCAGCGAAATCCCCGAGGCCGGCAGCTACAAGAGCACCTACATCGGCAAGCAGCCGGTGATCGTCGTGCGTGACCGCAAGAAGGACGTGCACGTGCTGCTCAACCGTTGCCGCCACCGTGGCGCCACCGTCTGCGAGCACAAGAAGGGCAAGACCAACAGCTTCGTCTGCCCTTACCACGGCTGGAGCTACGCCCTCGACGGCAGCCTGCGCGGCGTGCCGCACCCGGAGAGCTACGCCGACTGCCTGGACAAGGGCGAGCTGCCGCTGGTGAGCCTGCGCGTCGAGGAATACAACGGCATGCTCTTCGCCACCTTCAAGGACGACATCGAGCCGCTGGTGGACTTCCTCGGCCCGGCGAAGAAGTGGATCGATCTGTTCATGAAGCAGGGTGCCGGCTACGGCGTGAAGGTGTCCGGCGAGCACCGTTTCCGCTTCCCCGGCAACTGGAAGATCCAGCTGGAAAACACCACCGACGCCTACCACTTCCCGCTGGTGCACAAGTCCTTCCTGTCCTCGGTGGACGAGCAGACCCTGGAACTCTTCGACTTCGTGAAGGGCCCGGGCTACGTCGAAGACCTCGGCAACGGCCACAGCGTGATGGTGATGATCCCCGAGCTGGTGGACCTGGAAGCCGACCTGGACAAGCCGATCCCCGAACGCTTCGAGGCCCTGGCTGAAGAGCTGCGCGGCGAAGGCATCGAGGAGCAGCAGGTGCGCCGCATCGTCCGCGCCGTGGGCGGCTCGGGCTTCAACCTCAACCTGTTTCCCAACGTGGCCTGCTCCATGGCGTTCTTCCGCGTGCTGCAACCGATCTCGGTGAACGAAACCGAAATCCACCACGCGGTGATCACCATGGACGGCGGCCCGGCCGTGGCCAACCGCTACCGCCTGCGCCTGCACGAACACTTCCAGGGCCCCATGGGCTTCGGCACCCCGGACGATTCCGAGGCCTGGGAGCGCGTGCAGAAGGGCGCCCAGGCGGGCACCGACCTGTGGATCATGCTCAACCGCGGCCTGCCCGGCGAGAAGCCGAGCGAGGACGGCCTGGTCAGCGACGTGAGCGCCGAGACCGGCATGCGCGCGGCCTACCAGCAGTGGAAAAAGATGATGTCGGTGTGAGGAGAAAACGACCATGAACCTTGAATTGCTCAACCACGTCAGCGCCTTCATCTGGCAGGAAGCGGACATGCTCGACCACGGCGAGTTCGATGCCTGGCTGGCCCTGTGGGCCGACAAGGGGACCTACATCATCCCCATCGACCCCAACGAAACTGACTTCGAGAACACCCTCAACTACGCCTACGACGACCACCACATGCGCCAGCTCCGCGTGCAGCGCCTGATCGGCGGCGAGTCCATCTCCACCAGCCCACGCGCCCGTACCGTGCGCGCACTGTCGCGCTTCCGCGTGCTGGGCGAGGACGACGGCGTGGTCACCGTGCGTTGCGCACAGAACCTGCGGGAGTTCCGCAAGGACGTGCTCAAGCACTACACCGCCGACATCACCTTCCAGCTCAAGCGCGAAGGCGAGGGCTTCAAGATCCAGCGCAAGCTGATCCAGTTGATCAACTCGACCGACACCCTGGCGGGTATCGGTTACATCCTCTAAGGAGCGCGCCATGACCCAGGTAGCACTGGTTACCGGCGCCGCCCAGGGGCTGGGCCTGGCCATCGCCAGCCGGCTGTTCGCCGCCGGCTACGCGGTGGTGATCACCGACCTGTCCCTGGAACGCGCCCAGGCCGCCGCCGACCGGCTCGACCCGAGTGGCCAGCGCAGCCTGGCGCTGAAGCTTGATGTAAGCAGCAAAGCCGATTTCGAGGCGGCGCTGGCCGCAGTGATGGCGCGCTTCGGCGCCCTGCACGTGGCGGTCAACAACGCCGCCATGACCCTGACCACGCCGGTGATGCAGATCAGCCCCGAGGAGTTCGACCGCGTCCTCAGCCTCAACACCCGCAGCGTGTTCGTTGGCTGCCAGGTGTTCGGCGCGCACATGGCGGCGGCCGGCTACGGGCGGATCGTCAACATGGCCTCCCTCGCCGGGCAGAACGGCGGCACCGCCACGGGCGCGCACTACGCCGCGTCCAAGGGCGCCATCGTCACCCTGACCAAGGTCTTCGCCAAGGAACTGGCGGCAGGCGGTGTCACCGTCAACGCCATCGCCCCGGGGCCCATCGAGTCCCCGGCGGTGCGCGCGGCGGTGCCGGCGGAACGCATGGAAGGCTTGCTGGCGAATATCCCGGTCAAGCGCCTGGGCGATGCCGATTTCCTCGGCGACCTGATCGTGCAACTGGCGCGCCCGGAAGCCTACTTCACCACCGGGGCGACCTGGGATGTGAACGGCGGACTCTTCATGCGCTGAACACCCGCCCGCGGCGGCTCATCGGCTGCCGGGGGCACTTGAAAGAATGCCGCGCGTGCGGACTGTAACGAACGAGAACAAGCAGCACCTCGAAGGTGCGGGAAGGCCGGTATGAGTGAGCAAGTGTTGAACCTGGTGGTACGCAAGCGGCAGGAGCAGGGCGAGGGCGTGGTGATCCTCGACCTCGCCGACCCTTCGGGCCAATCCCTGCCGGCGTTCGAGGCTGGTGCCCATGTGGACATCCACCTGAAACCCGGGCTGGTGCGTCAGTACTCGCTCTGCGGGGACCCGGCCAACCCCGCCGTCTACCGCCTGGGCGTGCTGCTCGATCCGGCCTCCCGTGGCGGTTCGGTAGCGGTCCACGAACTGCTGCGGGAAGGCAGCGAGGTGGCCATCGGCGCACCGCGCAACCTCTTCCCGCTGGCCGCCGACGCCAGCCGTTCGATCCTGATCGGCGGCGGCATCGGCATCACCCCGATGATCGCCATGGCCCACCAGTTGACGGCGTGCGACAGCGCCTTCGAGCTGCACTATTGCGGCCGTTCCCGCAGCCGCACCGCGTTCCTCGACGAACTGGCCAGCGCCAGCTTTGCCGCCTGCGTGCACACCCACTTCGATGACGAAGACGCCGCGCAGAAGCTCGACCTGCCTACCGTGCTCGGCCAGCCGGCGGACGGCGTGCACGTCTACGTCTGCGGTCCGGCCGGCTTCATGGATTGGGTGATCAGTGAGGCGCGCAAGGCCGGCTACGCCGACGACCACATCCACCGCGAGTACTTCCAGGTGGACGTGGACCCCAGCGGCGGCAGCTTCGAAGTCGTCGCCCAGCGCAGCGGCAAGACCGTGCAGGTGGCCGAGGGGCAGAGCATCGTCGACGCGCTGGCCGGCGTCGGCATCAAGATCGAGATTTCCTGCGAACAGGGCGTCTGCGGCACCTGCCTGTGCGACGTGCTGGAAGGCGAACCGGACCACCGCGACGTCTATCTGACCGATGACGAGAAGGCCGCCAACGACCAGATCCTGGTCTGCTGCTCGCGGGCCAAGTCGCAAAAACTGGTGCTGGACATCTGACCGCAAAGGGGCAAAGACCATGGTCGACACAACTGGATTCCGCAATGCCATGGCGCTGCTGGGTGGCGCCGTTTCGGTCATCACCACCGATGGCGCCGCCGGGCGCTTCGGCTTCACCGCCTCGGCGGTGTGCAGCGTCACCGATCAGCCGCCGACGCTGCTGGTGTGCATGAACCGCTCGTCCTTCGCCAACGGCCATTTCAAGCAGAACGGCGTGCTCAGCGTGAACGTGCTGACTGCCGAGCTGAAGGACATCTCCGCCGTGTTCGCCAATCGCGAGCTGGACTCCGACCAGCGCTTCGCCCGCGCCAGTTGGAGCACCCTGGAAAGCGGCGCGCCGCTGCTGGACGACGCCCTGGTGAGCTTCGATTGCCGTATCGCCCAGGCCCATGAAGTGGGCTCCCACACCATCTTCTATTGCGAGGTGCTGGGCATTCGCCACGGCAAGAGCCAGGAAGGCCTGGTGTATTTCAACCGCGCCTACCACCGCCTGGGGGACGCGTCGCGTTCGGCCTGTTGAACCGTTGTTGCGGGATGACGGGTGTTGTTGGGTTTCGCTTCGCTCTACCCAACCTACCGGTCCGAGCGCTTTTGTAGGTTGTGGCTGAGCTACGCGAAGCCCAACAAGCGGAGTTCGAATGGTAAGAATTTCGGATTCAATCCGGAATGTCGGATGAAGTTGTCATTCATCCGTTTTTGAAGTTGTACCCATAACTAGAAATCGAGGGCGCCCGTACCTGTTCGGGTGGCGGGCCTTGCCACGACCTTTTTGCAGTAAGTGGTTATAAAAACAAATACGTGGATTAACTGCCGAAGTTGCACTTCTTGCCAATTAATCTGCTCCCACTCGATGTGCCTTGCGTGCACAGGTAAGAAAGGATCACGTCCATGTTCCATAAAAGCTGGCTGGCCAGCGGCGTCGCTGCCGCGGGCCTGATGGGGATGCTCATGCCGATGTCTGCCCAGGCGGACTTCGTGAAGGATCGGCAAATCAGCCTTGGCTTGCGAAACTTCTATATCGACCGTGACTTCAAACAGGATGATGCGCCCAAGTCGCGCATTGGAAGTTGGACCCAGGGTTTCGACTTTCGCGCCATCTCCGGATATACCGAAGGCACTTTTCAGTTCGGCCTGGATGTTTCAGCGCAATATGCCTATCGCCTCGACGGCGGTGGTGGCCGTGGCCCGGACACCATCATTCCCTATGACGACAGCAAGGGTGAGCAGGTGCGCGACTACGGCCGCGCCGCGCTGACCGGCAAGATGCGCTACTCCAAGACCGAGCTGAAGGTCGGCGAGCACCGTCCGATGCTGCCGGTGGCCTTCTACGACGACAGCCGCCAACTGATCACCACCTACCACGGCTTCCTGCTGGAATCCCGCGAGGTGGACAGGCTCACCCTCACCGGCGGGCGCTTCACCGAGATCAGCAGCCGCGAATCCTCCAACCGCGAGAAGATGTACCTGTTCAACGGGCCGGACATCAAACGTCGCAGCGATGGCCTGAACTTCGGCGGTGCCACCTACGCCTTCACCCCCTCGCTGACCGCCAGCTACTTCTATGGCCAGCTGGAAGACATCTACCAGCAGCACTACCTGGGCGCGACCCACACCGCCGACCTGGGCAATGGCTACGGCCTGAAGACCGACCTGCGCTACTTCGACAACAGCGAAGACGGCAAGGCGCTCTACGGCGACATCGACAACCGTTCCTACGGCGCCATGACCACCCTGCGCAAGGGGGCCCACGCCATCGGCGTCGGCTACCAGCGCATGCTCGGTGAAAGCACCTTCCCCACGCTGAACGGCTATGCGCCGCAGCCCTACCTGGTGAACTGGTCCACCGTCGCCTTCGTCAAGCCCAACGAGAGTTCCTGGCAACTGCGCTACGACCTCGACTTCGCCGCCTATGGCGTGCCCGGCCTGAAGCTGATGACCCGCTACCTGCGCGGCACCGGCATCGACCGTGGCAACAACGCCCTGGACCAGAACGTGGAGAGCGAACGCAACCTCTACCTCAGCTACGTGGTGCAGAGCGGCCCGCTCAAGGGCGTCGGCTTCGAGTGGCGCAACATCGACGTCAAGACCCGCTACGGCAACGGCAGCGCCTCAGGCCCGGACTACCAGGAGAACCGCCTGATCACCACCTACACCTTCAAGTTCTGACCCATCGAGGGCCGGCCGGAAACGGTCGGCCCCGCGAGCGAGACCCCGATGCGACTCTACGAACTCATTACCTTCACCCTGCGCGTGCGTACTCCGGCGGCGGCCCTGGCGCGCCTGGAGTCCACACTGGCCGAAGCGGCTCCGGGCTGCACCCTGGTCGGCTGCTGGTCTTCGGAAATCGGCCCGTTGAACCAGATCGCGGTGCTGCGGGGGTTCAGCGACGAGGCGGCACGCCAGACCGAGCGCGAACGCTTCCTGCTGGCGCGGGACGCCTTCGGCATCGAAGCCTTCATGCTCGACATGAAGGTGGAGAACTACAGCCTCTTTCCTTTCCTCGAACCCCTGGCGCCGGGCGCCCACGGCCCCTTCTACGAACTGCGCGAATACAACCTGATCCCCTCCGGCCTGGCCCCCACCCTGCAGGGCTGGAAGAAGGCCGTCGGGCCGCGCACGACGGACCGTTATTCACAGGTGTACGCGGCCTTCTACGCCACCGATGGCCGCACCCCGCGCTACCTGCACATCTGGCCCTACGCGAGCCTGGAGCAACGCCTGGACGTGCGCACCCGCGCGGTGGCCGACGGCGTCTGGCCGCCGGAAAACTCCGGGCCGCAGCTGCGCGAAATGCATTCCACCGTCTACCTGCCAGCGACCTTCTCGCCATTGCAGTAGCGGCATCTTTTTCACGCTTTACCTCGGCCCGTTCCACTCCTTTGCGGGCCTTTTTTTGATGTGGTGGGCGATTGCTTTTCGTGGGAGCGAATTCATTCGCGAATGGGCAGCGCAGTTGCCCCTGCGGTGGACATGCGGAACCGTAGGATGGGTTGAGGTACGAAACCCATGCGGACCACGGTTGATGGGTATCGCAAGCTCAACCCATCCTACGAACTGGTTGCACAACCGTAGGATGGGTCGGGCGGCGTTCCGCGAGCGGAGCGAAACCCATGCAGTTGACGCGACGGGTTTCGTGCCTCTACCCATCCTACATTTCCGCATCACGCTCCGATCCGCCCCTCGGCCAGCTCCTCGATCAATGCCAGGCAATGGGTCAACGCCGGCGAGGCGTCGCCCGCGCGGCGGCTGATGATGATGGGCGAGGTGGCCTGGGCCTCCTGCAGGGTGGCGTAGCCGATGTCGATGCGGTGCAACACCTGCACCGAGGCCGGCACCAGGGTGATGCCGATGCCGGCCGCCACCAGGCCGATGGCGGTCTGCAGTTCGTTGGTCCATTGCGCCACTTCGATCTGCAGGCCGTAGGCGGCGAACAGCGAGAGCACATGATCGGCGTAGCTCGGCCGCGGATTGCCGGGGTAGAGCACGAAGGGTTCCTGGGCGAGGTCGGTGAGGCTCACCGGACCGGGCAGCAAGGGATGCCCGGCGGGCAGCGCAGCCACCAGCGGGTCGAGGGTCAGCACCTGCTGCTGGATGGCGGGGTCGGTGATGTGGATACGGCCGAAGCCGACGTCGATTCGCCCCGCCTTGAGGGACTCCACCTGTTGCAGGGTGGTCATTTCCGACAGGCCCAGTTCCAGCCCGGCATCGCTGCGCAGGCGGCGTATCAGGTCGGGCAGCACGCCATAGAGGGTGGACGGGGCGAAGCCGATGCCCAGCCAGGCCTTTTCCCCCGAGCCAATCCGCCGGGTATTGTCACAGACCTTGGTCAACTGCTCGAGCAGGGTGCTGGAATGCTCATGGAAGAAGCGCCCGGCTTCGGTCAGGCGCAGGGGTCGGCCACGTTCCAGCAGGGTCACCCCCAGTTCGTCTTCCAGCTGCTGGATCTGCCGGCTCAGCGGGGGTTGCGCGATATGCAGGCGTTCTGCGGCGCGAGTGAAGTTGAGGGTTTCGGCGAGCGCCTGGAAGTAGCGCAGGTGGCGAAGTTCCATGGGGACTCCGGGCAGGTGGCGGTTCTGGCGTTTTCGATACTCTGTGGGTATCGAGCTAGACAAACTCTATATTGGACCCCGTTGTTTGTCGCGGCCACTATCCGATACCAGATGAAACGAACCTGATGGGTATTGAAGTGAGTCAAGTCCTGATCGAAAGCGTCGAGGCGATCATCGTCGACCTGCCGACCATCCGCCCGCACAAGCTGGCCATGCACACCATGCAGAACCAGACCCTGGTGGTGATCCGCCTGCGCTGCTCCGACGGCATCGAGGGCCTCGGCGAGTCCACCACCATCGGCGGCCTGTCCTACGGCAACGAGAGCCCGGAAAGCATCAAGCAGAATATCGACAGCCACCTCGCTCCGCTGCTGGTCGGGCAGGACGCCTGCAACATCAACGCCGCCATGCTGCGCCTGGACAAGGCCGCCAAGGGCAACACCTTCGCCAAGTCGGGCCTGGAAAGCGCGTTGCTGGATGCCCAGGGCAAGCGCCTCGGCCTGCCGGTCAGCGAGCTGCTCGGCGGCCGCGTGCGCGACGGTCTGGAGGTGGCCTGGACCCTGGCCAGCGGCGACACCGCCAAGGACATCGGCGAGGCCGAGCACATGCTGGAAATCCGCCGCCACCGCATCTTCAAGCTGAAGATCGGCGCCGGTGAAGTGAACAAGGACCTGGCCCATGTCATCGCCATCAAGAAGGCCCTCGGCGACCGCGCCAGCGTACGCGTCGACGTCAACCAGGCCTGGGACGAGTCCGTGGCCCTGCGTGCCTGCCGCATCCTCGGCGACAACGGCATCGACCTGATCGAGCAGCCCATCTCGCGCATCAACCGTTCCGGCCAGGTTCGCCTGAACCAGCGCAGCCCGGCGCCGATCATGGCCGACGAATCCATCGAAAGTGTCGAGGACGCCTTCAGCCTGGCCGCCGATGGCGCCGCCAGCATCTTCGCCCTGAAAATCGCCAAGAACGGTGGCCCGCGTGCCGTGCTGCGCACCGCGCAGATCGCCGAGGCGGCCGGTATCGCCCTGTACGGCGGCACCATGCTGGAAGGTTCCATCGGTACCCTGGCGTCGGCCCATGCCTTCGTCACCCTCAAGCAACTGACCTGGCACACCGAGCTGTTCGGCCCGTTGCTGCTGACCGAGGAGATCGTCAGCGAAGCGCCGGTGTACCGTGATTTCCAGCTGCACGTGCCGCGTACCCCGGGCCTCGGCCTGGCCCTGGACGAAGAGCGCCTGGCGTTCTTCCGCCGCAAGTAAGGAGGAGAATCAACCCATGCTGTTCCACGTGAAGATGACCGTGAAACTTCCGGTCGACATGGACCCGGCCAAGGCAGCCAAGCTCAAGGCCGACGAAAAGGAACTGGCCCAGCGCCTGCAGCGCGAGGGCAAGTGGCGCCACCTGTGGCGCATCGCCGGGCATTACGCCAACTACAGCATCTTCGACCTGGCCAGCGTCGAGGAGCTGCACGATACGCTGATGCAGCTGCCGCTGTTCCCCTACATGGAAATCGAGGTCGACGGCTTGTGCCGCCACCCGTCGTCGATTCACGCGGACGATCGCTGATCGTTTCGCCACCGATAAAAACAAGATGAGGAAATAGCCATGACTATCAAACTGTCCGGTACCGAAAGCGTTCAGAAGTTCTTCCACGAAGCCAGCGGCCTCAACAACGACCAGGGCAGCCCGCGCATGAAGCAGCTGGTCAACCGCATCCTGATGGACACCATCCGGATCATCGAGGACCTGGAAGTCACCACCGAGGAATTCTGGAAGGCGGTGGACTACCTCAACCGCATGGGCGCCCGTGGCGAAGCCGGCCTGCTGGTGGCGGGCCTGGGCCTGGAACACTACCTCGACCTGCTGCTGGACGCCCAGGACGAGGCGGCCGGCCTCACCGGCGGCACCCCGCGCACCATCGAAGGCCCGCTCTACGTGGCCGGCGCACCGCTCTCCGAAGGCGAAACCCGCATGGACGACGGCACCGACCCGGGCACCCCGATGTTCCTCCAGGGTCGTGTGGTGGACAGCGAAGGCCAGCCGATCGCCGGCGCCATCGTCGACCTGTGGCATGCCAACACCAAGGGCACCTACTCCTACTTCGACACCACCCAGTCGGAGTACAACCTGCGTCGCCGCATCGTCACCGACGCCGAAGGCCGTTACCGCGCCCGCAGCATCGTGCCGTCGGGCTACGGCTGCCCGCCGGATGGCACCACCCAGGAAGTGCTGAACCTGCTGGGCCGCCACGGCAACCGTCCGGCGCACATCCACTTCTTCATCTCCGCGCCGGGCTACCGTCACCTGACCACCCAGATCAACCTGTCGGGCGACGAATACCTGTGGGACGACTTCGCCTACGCCACCCGCGATGGCCTGGTGGGTGAAGTGCGCTTCGGCGAGAACCTCCACGGCGTGGAAGGTCGCGTCGCCGAGATCGACTTCAGCTTCCAGCTGCAAAAGGCCCAAAGCTCCGCTCAGGAAATCATCCGCGACCGCGTTCGCGCCGAAGCCTGAGTCACCGTCTTGGCGGGGAGGCTGGTTCCCCCGCTGTTTGAGCCGGCCGATTGGCCGGCTTTTTTATGCGTGCGCTCCAGACACCCGTTTGCACGGACAACCCCAGAGGGTTGGGGTGAGGGTGGTTGGCCCCGCGCCCGGTCTCTCGCGAATGAATGCGCTTACAGGTAGCGAAGCAATCCCGTCTCACTCCCCGGATAACCATCCCCGACTATCCGGATATCCCGCCGCCGCCGATTGCCGCCTAATCCTCGGACAATCCACCGGAGGTACCCATGACCCATCCCAGCGATCCGGCCGAACGGGCCGCGTATTTCGACGTGCAATACAACGCCCGCGCCAGCGTCGAGGATTTCGACCAGTATCCGCGCCAGTACCGCGCCCTGAGCGATGCCGCCCACGCCACGCTGCGCTGCTTCAAGGATGTGGCCTATGGGCCGGGACCCGGGGAGCGGCTGGATATCTTCCCTGCCGCGCGGCCGGATGCCCCGGTGCTGCTGTTTATCCATGGCGGTTACTGGCGGGCCCTGTCCAAGGCCGATTCGGCGTTCATGGCGCCAGCGCTGACCGCCGCGGGTGCCTGCGTGGTTGTGCTGGACTACGACCTGGCGCCCGCCGTGACCCTTGACCACATCGTCGACCAGGTGCGTCGCGCCCTGGCCTGGCTGCACCGGCACATCGCCGAGTTCGGCGGCGACCCGCAGCGGCTGTACGCCAGTGGCAGCTCGGCGGGCGGGCATCTGACCGGGATGCTCCTGGCGGGCGGCTGGCACGCCCGCTACGGCGTACCGGACAACGTGCTGCGCGGCGCCCTGCCCATCAGCGGGCTGTTCGACCTGCATCCGCTGCTGGACACCCATATCAACGACTGGATGGGCATGGACGCGGCGGCGGCGCAGCGCAACAGCCCGGCCTTCCACCTGCCCGCGCGGGGCGCCGAACTGATGATCAGCTACGGGGCCCTGGAAACCGCCGAGTTCGCTCGCCAGAGCCACGCGTTCCTCGATGCCTGGACCGCGCGCGGCCTGGCCGGACGCTTCGTCGAAGCGCCGGGCAGGAACCACTTCGATGTGGTGCTGGAGCTGGGGCAACCGGGGACGCCGCTGTATCGGGCGGTGATGGAATTGATGGGGTTGTAAGTCGCAGGTGCCTACTTGTTGTGGGGGCGATTTCAATCGCAAAGGGGCACGCAGTGCCCCCCAGGTGAGGCTAAAGGGGCAGTCCTGCGGTCTGCATCGCGAATGAATTCGCCCCCACAGGTCCTAGAACAGCGCCAGGGTGTAATTGAGGATCAGCCGGTTCTCGTTGACGTCGGTGCGGTAGTTGGAGCGCGCGGTGACATTGCGGATGCGCACGCCCAGGCCCTTGAGGCTTCCGCTCTGGATGACGTAACCGATGTCCAGGTCGCGTTCCCAATCCTCGCCTTCGAAGCCACGGCCGGTGTCGACGTTGTCCCCCCGGATGTAGCGCAGCGTGGTGGTCAGGCCGGGCATGCCGAGGGCGGCGAAGTCGTAGTCGTGGCGAACCTGCCAGGAACGCTCGTCGGCCGAGGCGAATTCGTAGGTGGGTACCTCGTTGCCCAGCGGGGTGATATTGGCAAATACCTTGGGGAAGCCCTGGTCGCCGAACATCGCCTGGTAGCCGACATAGACGGTGTGGCCGCCGCGCCTGGCCGACAGCAGGGAATAGAACGCCTGGTTGTCCACCTTGCCGATCAGGTGCTTGCCGTCCTCGCCGGAGTCGTAGAAGCCCAGGTTGGCGCCCAACACCCAGTCACCCACCGGCTCGGCGTGCTTGAGGCTGATCAGGCGCTGGTCGTAGATGTCTTCCAGCTGCGCATACCAGGCGCCCAGGCTGGTGCGGTTGCCATTGAAGGCGTAGTCGGCGCCGGCGTAGTTGAAGGCATCGGAGGAGGCCTGGCGTTGCGGCTGGTAGCCGATCTGGGCCTGGAGCTTGTCGTCGCCGGCCTCGTTGCGCAGGCTGGTGCCGGTGAGGTGGCCACCCTGCAGCGTCAGTCCGGTGATTTCGCTGGAGACGAGGCTGGCGCCCTGGTAGCTCGGCGGCAGCAGGCGGATGTCGCTGAACATCAGCACCGGCAGGTTGGGTTGCAGTTCGCCCACTTTCAGTTCGGTCTTGGAAACACGCATCTTCGCGGCCACGCCGAGACGGCTGTAGTCGTCCGCCGCCTCGCCGTCTTCCTTGACCGGCAGCAGGCCGGTGTTGACCCGGTCGGGGCTGCTGTCGAGCTTGAGGCCCAGGGTGCCTATGGCGTCCAGGCCGAAACCTACCGGTCCCGGCGTATAGCCGGACTTGATGTTGAGGATGAAGCCTTGCGCCCACTCCTCGGCCCTGGACTGCTTGTTCGGCCCGACGATGCCGGAGAAATCGCGGCTGAAGTAGTAGTTGCGCAGCTGCAGGGTGGCGCTGGCGTCGTCGATGAAGCTGGATTCCGCGGCCAGCGCGCTGAGGGGGAGGGTGCTCACAAGGAGGGGTAACACACGGGACTTGTCGATCATCTCTGGACTCTTCTTCTTCTGATTTTCAGGCGCAGCCGTCCTCTGCCGGCTTCTCTGCGGGCCGGCGGGAGGCGGTTGCGTCGGGTGGCCGGTCCGTCGTGACTACGGGCCGGGAATTAAGGCGTCGCTCAGACGCCCAGGTAGCGGTGCGACAGCTCCGGTGTCGCGGCCAATTGCTCCGGCGTGCCCTGCCAGACCTGTCGGCCCTTCTCGATGATGTGGTGGCGGTCGACCACCCGCGCCATCTCCTTGAGGTTCTTGTCGATCACCAGGATGGTCTCGCCCTCGGCCTTGAGACTGGCCAGGCAGTTCCAGATGGTTTCGCGGATCACTGGGGCCAGGCCCTCGGTGGCTTCGTCGAGGATCAGCAACTGCGGATTGGTCATCAGCGCGCGGCCCACCACCAGCATCTGCTGCTCGCCGCCGGAGAGGGTCTTCGACAACTGCTCCTGGCGTTCCTCCAGGCGTGGGAACAGCGCGTAGATGCGCTTGAGATCCCATTTTCCGCCCTTGCTGGCGGTGGCCAGCAGGTTTTCCTTCACGCTCAGACTGCCGAAGGCGCGGCGGCCTTCCGGCACCAGGCCGAGACCGGCCTGGGCGATGCGGTAGGGCGTGGCGCCGCGCATTTCCGTACCCTGGATGCGGATGCTCCCGGCGCTGGGCTTGAGCAGGCCCATGATGGATTTCACCGTGGTGGTCTTGCCCATGCCGTTGCGCCCGATCAGCGAGACCACCTCGCCCCGGTCGATCTTCAGGTGCATGTCGAACAGCACCTGGCTCAGGCCGTAGCCGGCCTGCAATCCACTGACTTCAAGCATGTTCTTCTCCCAGGTAGGCCGCGCGGACCTGCGCGTTGCTGCGGACTTCCTCGACGGTGCCGGTGAGGATGGTCTGGCCGTAGACCAGTACGGTGATGCGGTCGGCCAGGGCGAACACCGCGTCCATGTCGTGCTCCACCAGCAGGATGGCGTAGCGGCCCTTGAGCGACATCAGCAGCTCGGTCATGCGCGCGGATTCCTCCGCGCCCATGCCGGCCATGGGTTCGTCCAGCAGCAGCACCGAGGCTTCCTGGGCCAGCGCCAGGGCCAGTTCCAGCTGGCGGCGTTCGCCGTGGGACAGCTCGCTCACCCGGTCTGCGGCGCGCGGGCCCAGGCCTACCTGCTCCAGGTAGCCGCGCGCCGGGTCGAGCAGGCGGCGGTCGCGGGACAGCGGGCTCCACATGCCGAAGCTCTTGCCCTCGCGGGCGGCGATGGCCACGGCGACGTTCTCCAGCAGGCTGAAGTCCGGGTACAGCTGGCTGACCTGGAAGGAGCGCGCCAGGCCCAGGCGTGGACGCTCATGGGCCGGCACGGCGGTGATGTCCCGGCCGGCGAAGAGGATCTGCCCCTTGTCCGGGCGGATTTCCCCGGCGATCTGCGAGATCAACGTGGACTTGCCGGCGCCGTTGGGGCCGATGATGGCGTGCAGCTCGCCGGCGGCCAGCTCCAGGTTGGCGCCGTTGGTGGCCTTCACCGCGCCGAAGGCCTTTTCCAGGCCACGGATCGACAGTTGCGCGCTCATGGATGCACCTCGCGGGCGGTGGCGACGGGCGTGGGCCTGGCGGCGGCCTTGCGCGGCCGCTGGCCGGCCAGCAACAGGCCGTAAAGGCCCTGGCGGCCGAACAGCACCACCAGCAGGAGCAGCGGGCCGAAGATCAGCAGCCAGTGTTCCGTCCACAGGCTCAGCAGTTGTTCCAGGCCCAGGTAGACGGCCGCGCCCAGCACCGGGCCGAGCAGGCTGCCGACACCGCCGAGGATGACCATGGCCATCAGCTCGCCGGACTTCTGCCAGGACGCCATGTCGGGGCTGACGAACAGCGCGTAGTTCGCCCAGAGCACCCCGGCCAGGCCGGCGCCGAGGCCGGCGATGACGAAGGCGGTGAGGCGGTAGCGCACGGGCTTGAGGCCAAGGCTGATGGTGCGCCGCTCGCTCTGCTTGAGGCCGCGCAGGACGAAACCGAAGCGCGATCCCACCAGGCGCCGGCAGAACAGCAGCCAGGCCACCAGCAGGGCCACGCAGACGTAATAGAACTGGTTGGCGTCGTTCAGGTCGAGGCCAGGCAGGCTGTTGCGCTCGTTCAGCAGGGTGCCGTCATCGCCACCGTAGAGCGACAGCGAACCGAGGATGAAGTAGAGCATCTGGCTGAACGCCAGGGTGATCATGATGAACTGCACGCCGCTGGTGCGCAGCGACAGGTAGCCCATCACCAGGCCGAACAGGGCACAGCAGAGCAGGGCCAGCGGCCAGACCACCAGTGCATTGTTGCTGCCTTCCCAGCCCCACAGCGGCATGCCCTGGGCGGTATGGAAGGCGACGATGCCCACCACGTAGCCGCCCAGGCCGAAGAAGGCGGCATGGCCGAAGCTGACCAGGGCGCCATAGCCGATCAGCAGGTCCAGGCTGGCGGCGGCCATGCCGTAGATGGCCAGGCGGGTGAACAGGCTGACCAGGAAGGGTTCGTCGAGCAGCGCCGCCAGCAGCGGCATCAGCGCGAAGGTGGCCAGGCAGGCCAGGTCGATGATGATTCGACGGGACATGGGGTTCTCCTCAGGCGCGGGCCGGCAGCAGGCCGCGCGGACGCACCAGCAGCACCAGGGCCATGACGATGTAGGCGCTGGCGGAAATCAGGCCGGCGGCAAGCGCTCCGCTCACGTCGGCGGGCAGCAACTGGTCCAGCAGCGGTGGGATGTAGGCACGGCCCAGGCTGTCGACCATGCCGATCAGCAGGGCGCCGACCAGGGCGCCGCGCACCGAGCCGACGCCGCCGACGACTATCACCACGAAGGTGGTGATCAGCACCTTCTCGCCCATGCCGATCTCCACCGAGAGCAGCGGCGCGGCCATGAAACCCGCCAGGCCGCAGAGCATGCAGCCGAAGACGAACACCAGGGTGTACAGGCGCGAAATGTTCACACCCAGGGCGCCGACCATTTCGTGGTCGTCGGCACCGGCGCGGATCAGCATCCCCAGCCGCGTATGGTTGATCAGCAGCCACATGCCGAGCGCCACCAGCAGGCCGGCGCCGATGAACAGCAGGCGGCTCACCGGGTACATCAGGCCCGGCAGTACCTCCACGAAGGCGCTGTACCAGTCGGGTGTCGGCATGGCCGGCGGGCTGCGGCCGAACAGCAGGGTGATGAGTTCGTTGGTGAAGAACACCACGGCCAGGGTGGCCAGCACCTGGTCCAGGTGATCGCGGTTGTACAGCCGGCGGATGACGCCGGTCTCGATCACCAGGCCGTAGAGCGCGGCGCCGGCGAGGGCGGCCAGGCCTCCGAGCCAGAAGGAGCCGCTGGCGATGGCGGTGTAGGCGGCACAGAAGGCACCGACCATGTAGAAGGCGCCGTGGGCGAGGTTGATGACGCCCATGATGCCGAAGATCAGCGTCAGGCCGGAGGCGAGCAGGAACAGCAAGGCGCTGTACTGCAGGCCGTTGAGAAGTTGTTCGAGCAACAGCATGGCGAAGTCCTGCGGTGAAGGCCCGCCGGGAACCCGGCGGGCTGGAGGATCAGCGGGGGATCAGAGCGGGCACTGGGGCGCGTAGCTGTCCACCTGGGCCTTGGCGATGGTCTTCACCGGCACTTCGGTGAGCGTCCCGTCGGCACCGGTCTGGACCTTGAGCAGGTGCCAGTCGATCACTGCGTGCTGGTTGCTGCCGAAGCGGAAGTCGCCGCGCACCGACTCGAAGCGCGCCTCGCGCAGGGCGGCGCGGAAGGCGTCGGCATCGTCGAGGCTGCCGCTGGTGGCCTTCAGCGCCGAGCCGATCAGGCGCGCGGTGTCGTAGCCCTGGGCGGCGTACATGGTTGGCGCGCGCTTGTACTTCTCGGTGAAGGCCTTGACGAAGGCCAGGTTGGCCGGGGTATCGGACTGCGGGTTCCAGCCGCTGACCACGTTCACGCCTTCGGCCACGTTGCCGGTGGCGGCCAGCATGCGCTCGTCCATGGAGAACACCGGCACTACCATCGGGATGCTCTTGCCCAGCCCGGCGCTGCCGTACTGCTTGGCGAAGTTGATGCCGCCGCCGCCGGGGTGGAACTGGAACACCGCGTCGGGGTTCTGCGCACGGATGCGTGCCAGCTCCACGGAGAAGTCCAGCTGGTTGAGCTTGGTGTAGATCTCGGTGACTTCGCCCTTGAAGGTGCGCTTGAAGCCCGCCAGGGCGTCGCGGCCGGCCTGATAGTTGGGCGCGAGGATGACCATCTTCTTGTAGCCCAGGTCGTTGGCGGCGACGCCGGCCATCTCGTGGGGCACGTCGTTCTGATAGGACGCGGCGAAGTAGTTCGGCTTGCACTGCTTGCCGGCCAGGTTGGACGGCGCGGCGTTGGTGCTGATGTAGAAGCGGTCGCCCTGGGTAGCGCCGTTGACCACGGCGGCGAGGACGTTGGAGAACATCACGCCGGTGTAGAGCGAGATGCCGTCCAGGCTCATGCGGTCGATGATCTGCTTGCCCTTGGCGGGCTGCAGGCCATCGTCCTCCACCACCAGTTCCACCGGTATGCCGCCCAGCTTGCCGCCTTCCTGGTCCATGGCCAGGCGGAAGGCGTCGCGGGCGTCCTCGCCGAGGTAGCCGGCGGGCGTGGATAGCGTGGTGATGAAGCCGATGCGCACAGGGTCCTGTGCCAGGGCGGGAAGGGAGGAGGCCAGAGCGGCTCCGAGCATCGCAAGGTTCAGGGTCTTCTTCATGGTTACCGCCTTGGTTGCGCAGTGCCGTCGTGACCCGGCCTGCTTAGTTGTTGTGTGGGCAGTTTGGTTAAGCGGATGGAGCGATTTGTTGTGGTTATGGGCACGGCGCTGAAGTCGTAGCATGGGTAGAGCCCGCGAAACCCATCGATGGCGGTGATGGGTTTCGCTTCGCTCTAGCGGAACGCCGCCCGCGCCATCCTACGAATGCGTATGGGTCTGGGGCGGTCCTCAGGTAGTGCTCTCGGTGAACTTCTCGAAATACAGGTGGCCGTTGTCGATGGCGTTTTCCGTGAGCCAGGCCTTCACCGACTCGACCATCGGTGGCGGGCCGCAGAGGTACATGTCGAAGGGCGCCTCGCGCAGGGCGGTGGCGTCGAAGTGCTCGGGCACGTAGCCGCGCTTGCCGTCCCAATCCTGGCCTTCGTCGCTGATCACCGGGGTGAAGCTGAAGCCCGGAATGCGTGCGGCGTAGCCCTGGATGCGGTGCAACTCGCAGAGGTCGGCAACCTGACGCACGCCGTAATAGAGGTGCACCGGCTGGCCGCAGCCGCCGTTCGCGGCGATGTCGTCGAGCATGCCGAGGAACGCCGACAGGCCGGTGCCGCCGGCTACCAGCAGCAGCGGCTTCGCGATGTGGCGCATGTAGAAGGCGCCCAACGGGGCCTCGAAGCGGATCTCGTCGCCCACCTTGCAGCGTTCGCGGATGTAGTTGCTCATCACCCCGTCCGGCAGCAGGCGAATGAGGAACTGCAGCTTGTTCTCGGCGTTGGGCCGGTTGGCGAAGGAATAGGAGCGCCTGGCGTCGGTGCCCGGCACCTGCAGGCGGGCGTACTGGCCCGGCAGGAAGTCCAGTTGCTGGCTGTCGACGCCGGCATCCAGGTGGAGGATGGCGGTGGTCGGCGAGACCTGTTCCACGTGGGTGACGACGCCGCGCTCCTGCACCGTCTTCGACGCGCCGCAGAGCGACGAGTCGAAGTCGAAGTAGAAGGAGGCGTCGGACTGCACGCGGGTCTGGCAGGTGAGCATCTTGCGCTGCTCCAGGTCCTTGGCCGACAGGGCTTCGTCGTCCACATAGTCCATTTCGTAGCTGCCGGACTCGCAACGTCCCATGCAGGTGCCGCAGACGCCCTCGCGGCAGTCCAGCGGGATGTTGATGCCGTTGCGCAGGGCGGCGTCGAGCAGGATTTCGTTGCCCTTCACGGGAAAGAACAGGGTTTTGCCGTCGGCAAAACTGAAGGCGACCTTGTGATTCATGGCACGTACATCCGGTGGATCAGAGGTGGTAGAAATCGAGCACCGAGTTGATGGTGTCGTTCAGCAGCACGATGTGCTTGCGGGTGATCTTCCAGCTCTCGCCGACGGGCCTGAGGTGGTAGGTGGCGTAGCCGAAGAACTGCTCGCTCTGTCCCAGCCGGTAGTAGAGGGTGTGCCAGTTGGCCTTCACCTCCAGTTGCCCGTCCTCGCGTTCGGCGATGCGCACATTGCCGATCTGGTGCAGGGTGCGCGGCATCGGGATGGTCGAGGCGGCCTTGCCGGTGCGAATGCGGAACACCCGGTCTTCCAGGCCCGAGCGGTTGGCGTAGTAGATCAGCGACATGCCGCGCTTCGGGTCCTTCGTGTACTCGTGCTCGGAGTCCCACTGCGGCAGGTGGTATTCGCATTGCTCGTCGAACAGGTCGAGGTAGGCGTCCCAGTCCTGGGCGTCGCACAGGGCGGACTTCGCGTAAAGGAACTGTTCGATCTGGTATTGCAGCTGCGGATTCATGCCTGCACCTCCTGCGGTTTCAGGGCTTTCTGGTCCAGCCCCTGGAGCAGGAAGCGCTGCCAGTTGGCGTGCTGGTTCACGTACAGGCCTTCATGGGTGAATTCGGTGCCGGTCATCACCGGGGCAATGCCCAGGGTCTGGCTGTTCGGCGTGGCGCCGGTGACCCACTTGCCGTAGCCGCGGGAAATGTCGCTCCAGCGCTCCAGGCGACCCTGGAAGCCGCGCTGCTGCTCGCGGAATTCCACCAGGTCGTCGGGGGTGCCCAGGCCGGAGACGTTGAAGAAGTCCTCGAACTGGCGGATGCGGCTTTCGCGGTCGGCGTCGGATTCGCCCTTGACGCCGATGCACTGGCTGATGACCTCGGTCTTGTTCCAGGCCAGCGGGCGCACGATGCGCAGCTGCGAGCTGATCTGGTCCATGAAGAACAGGCTGGGGTAGATGTTCAGGTTGCGCAGGCGGTGCATCATCCACTCCGCCCTGGCCTGGCCGAACTCCTCCACCAGGCGCGGCATCACGCTGGCGTAGCCGGGGCGCACGGTGGGGTTGGGCATGTCGCTGAACAGCACGCTGTGGCCGTTGTTGAAGGAGAACCAGCCGTCGTCGGTCTCGGCGTCGCCGGCGCCCAGCTTGCTGTAGTCCAGGGTGTCGCTGGCTCCGCCCTTCTCGGCGTTGACCTGCTGGCGGTGCTGCACGGTGGCCACATAGTTGTAGTGCACGGTGCTGACGTGATAGCCGTCCAGGCCGTTCTCGTTCTGCAGCTTCCAGTTGCCGTCGTAGGTGTAGGCGGACTTGCCGGGCAGCACTTCCAGCTCGCCGGTGGGGGACTGGGCCACCATCATGTCGAAGAACACCCTGGCGTCGCCGAGGAAGTCTTCCAGGGAATCGCTGGCGGCGACGTCCAGGCTGATGAAGACGAAACCCTTGTAGCTTTCGATGCGCGCCTTCTTCAGGCCACGGGTGGCCTTGTCGAAGCCCTCCGGGTACTCGCCCGGCGCCTTGACCTTCACCAGGCGGCCGTCGCTCTTGTAGCACCAGGCGTGGAAGGGGCAGGTGAAGGTGGACTGGTTGCCCTTGCCGACGCGGGTGAGGGTGGCGCCACGGTGCTGGCAGGCATTGATCAGCGCGTGCAGCTGGCCGTTGCCGTCGCGGGTGATGATCATCGGCTGGCGGCCGGCGCGCATCGTCATGAAGTCATGCGGGTTGGGGATCTCGCTCTCGTGGCAGGCGTAGATCCAGTTCTTCTCGAAGATCAGTTCCATCTCCAGGTCGAACAGCTCCGGCTCGGTGAACATGTCCCGGGCGATACGGTACACGCCGTCCTCCGGGCGGAAGTCCAGGCAACCGGCGACGTACTCTCTCCACTGCGCAATGTTCTTGTTCGAAATATTCATGGGGCACCTTCCACATCGGGCGAAACAGTGGGGGCCATTAGAAGGAGCCGGGGCCGGGACGGTCTATCCGCTAAGTTGGCAAAGCCGGGCCGTAAATTTTGGGGCGCCCGGTGCCTTCCGCGGTGGCGCGCAGGCCCCGTGCGCAAAGGGCTGTAGGAACTATCGGGTGGACAAAAGATGTGGATAGCCTTGGTGAAAAAAACGGATGTCCGGGAGGTGTGCTGGTCGTGGAGTACCCAGGCTCGGGGAGTCCGGCGGGTGGGGGTAACGCTTGCCAAGGCCCTGGCTGCGTGGGGTAACGCTTTTATCCCTGGCTAGCAGAAGCGCAGTGGCGGGGCTATCCGGAAAGTACGGAAAAGATGTCCAAAAAATTCGGTGTCGAACCTTTGTGTGCGATATGTCGCCCGATTCGGTAACACCTCATGGCAGGGCCGGGCCGAATGGCCTCCGCAGTCAGCTCGCAAGCACGTACCATCGGCGTATTCAGGTCTCGCGCCATGGTGGGGCGGCCAGGCTCCGCCTTGAGGCGGGCTTGGGTGCCCAGCCCTGTAGCGTGGGGCTTCAGGGGCAGATGCCTATCCGGAGAATTGGCCGATCTTGTCCACTTGTTTCGAACAGCGATGGATCGCCAGGGCGTGGCATGGAGCTTGCCTCAATCACCCCGACGCGCCGTCAGAGCGCGCATGTCCACTTGCCGTGTTGGGTGCCGCGTGATGAGTACGAAGAACCATCATTTCCAAGATATTTCCGCCGATCGCTATGACCTGGCCGGGGCCCGCTCCTGGATGTCCAACATCTGCGGGCCCCACCATCTCAAGGCCGCCAGGCCGGAGCGCATCCAGTTCCACCACAGCGGGAACGTCCTGCCGTCCATGTCCACCACCCTCGGGTACGTGGAGTACGGCACCGATGTCACCATCGGCGTGGGTGAGGAGTTCCGCCTCAACTGCTACAGCCTGAGCCTGCCGCTGACTGGTGAGCAGGAACTGTCCAAGTCGGGGCGCCTATTGCGTTCGGACCGGGACTGGGGGGTGATCGTGTCGCCCCACGAGCACCAGGAGCTGACCATCGCCGGCGACTGCCACAAGCTGCAGGTGGCCATTCCCCGCGCGGCGATGCACAAGACCCTGGAGGACCTGCTTCAGCGCAGCGTGGACGCACCGTTGTGCTTCCAGGCCGAAATGGATGCCACGCAAGGCGCCGCTGCATCCTGGTGGCGGATGGCGCGGCACCTGATCGACGAGCTGGAGCGCAGCCGTGACCTGTACGGCCAGCTGTTTTTCACCCGCGACCTGGAGAGCGTGCTGATCAAGGGGCTGATCCTCGCCCAGCCGAGCAACTACTCCGACGAGCTGCGCGAGCGGCTGGAGATCAAGCTGCCCCACTACCTGGTGCGGGCGCGCGATTTCATCCAGACCCATGCCCGCGAGGAGCTGTGCCTGGAGGACATCGAGCGGGCCTCCGGCGTCTCGCGCTTCAAGCTGTTCGAAGGCTTCAAGAAATACTTCGGCCAGTCGCCTATGGCCTTTCTCAAGAAGCACCGCCTGACGGCCGTGCGTCAGGAGATTCTCGAGGACCGCTGCCAGCGCAATATTTCCGCAATCGCCATGGCCTGGGGCTTCAATCACCTGGGACGCTTTTCCAGCGAATACCGCAAGTTGTTCGACGAAACGCCAAGCATGACGGTGCAGCGCGCCGAATCCAGGCGCATCCGCTAGCCGGTCTGGCCGAATTTGTCATGCAAAGCTGAGAAATTGGCAGCAATTGCTTACCGCCGGAAAAGTCGAGGCCGCTAGAGTGTCCACTGGCTGACGGGGGAGGGTGAAGGACGTACGTGGCATGGCATTTCGGCCAAAGTGTCGGTCCCCCCTGCCGAGGGGAGTATGTGGATCGTCCTGCTGCTATTAGATTCGCCCAGCTCAGTGATAGTCCCAATGTAGTGGATGTCCCTGAATCTTCTGATGAAATGACTAGGGATATGGCTTATTGCCATCGTCTTTCGACTCCATCAGCATTTTCTGTTCTCTTCGGTGACGTTTCGGCCGGAGTGCCTTGCAGCAATCAACTAACGGAGTGGTTGATCGATCAATCTGGCAGGTAAGCCTGTTAGGAGACGAAAGCATGCCCGTTAGGGTTGTATTGGTTGATGACCATGAGTTGGTCCGGGCAGGTATCCGCTCCTTGTTGATAGAGGCCGGATATGAAGTGGTGGCGGAAGGGAACGACGGCGATCAGGTCGAGGCGCTGGTTGAGTCCCATGATCCAGATGTGCTCATGCTCGACCTCACTATGCGTCGTCGCTCGGGCCTCGAAGCCCTGTCCATCGTTCGCTCCCGCTGGCCGGAACTCCCGGTCATCCTGCTGTCCATGCATGACACCCGCGACTACGTGGTGAAGGCCATGCAGATGGGGGCAACCGGTTACTTGCTCAAGGATGCCGCCGTGGTGGAGCTGCAGTTGTCCATTCAGTCCGTACTGGGCGGCCACCGCTACCTGAGTCCGCGCGTGGCTGGCCAGGTCATCGACGCCTTGTCCAGGCCGGTTAGCGAGGCGCCAGCCGAACAGCTCACCAGCCGTCAGCAGGAAGTTCTCTACTGGCTCGCCCGGGGCAAGAGCAATAAGGAAATCGCCTTCATCCTCAACCTGAGCGCAAAGACGGTGGACACCCACCGCGCACAGATCATGGAGCGCCTGGGAATCCGCGACCTTGCCGGCCTGGTCCGTTATGCGCTGCGCAAGGGCGTCATCAAGCTGGATGAGTGAATGGGTGGGGCCTCGATTCAGTAAAAGTACCTAGTCCCGCTTCCCAAATCGCTGATAGCCGTTGCGCCCGATTTTCTTAAGCTTCGATTCGCTGGATCGGGATATGTCAGGTTGCCACTAGAGGCGCCGGCGAGGCTGGTAATCGATGCCTGTCGACCCCTTCCCCTGGCGGGGTGGCCCCTTTGGTAAGCGGGCTTGAATGCTTCCGAGAAGTCTGGAGAGGTCTGCATGGCCAAGAATTCATCACTGATGGCGAGCGCGCCACGCGCCTGGGTGGCGTGTGGCTGCACCCTGCTGCTGGTGATTCCCCTGATGCTGGCCGATGTGTGGTGGCAGGGCCTGGTCGGCGCGGCGGGCCTGTGCGGCTGGTTGTTCATGTTCCTGGCGCGTCCGCGTATCGACGCGCCGGACGCGAGCGAAGCTTCCACTGCCTTCCAGACGCAACAGGCCGACGAGGAACTGCTAGCCCTGCGTGAGCTGGTGGCGCGCGTGCTGCCCCTCTGGCAGGGCAACATCGAGCTGGTGCAGGGCCAGACCCGGGATGCCACCGGCGGGTTGGCCGAGTGCTTTGTCGAGATGAGCCGGCAGATTCGTGATGTGTTGGAGCTGAGCGCCGAACAGGACGGTGCGCGTGTCTCCGACGTGCTCCACGGCGCCCAGGTTGAGTTGCCCGGGGCGGTGCAGCGGCTGGGCGACAGCCGCGAGGAACGCGAGCGCTTCCTGGTGGAAATCCGTGAGCTGAGCAGCTTTGTCACCGAGCTGCATGGCATGGCCGAAGACGTTGCCACCATTGCCTCGCAGACCAATCTGTTGGCACTCAATGCCGCCATAGAGGCCGCCCGCGCCGGCGAGAGCGGTAGGGGGTTTGCCGTGGTCGCGGACGAGGTGCGCAAGCTGTCGTCCCTGTCCGGCGGCACTGGCGCACGGATCACCGAGAAGGTACAGGTCATGGGACGTGCCATGGAGGCCATGGTGGAGAACGCCGAGCGCATGACCGAGATGAATAGCGCCAGCATCCAGGAGGCCGAGGGCATAGTCGCCAAGGTGCTGGATGAACTGGGCCGGGGCATGGCTACCCAGGAACACCGCCTGCGGGCGCTGCAGGATACCAATCGCGGCATCGAGCGGACGATCAACGCTGTGCTGGTGGACCTGCAGTTCCAGGACCGAGTCAGCCAGATCACTTCCCTTGTCATCTCCGACATGGCGCGCCTTTGCGCGCGCCTGGATGAGTCAGGCATTCCCGACAGCCGTGAGTGGCTGCGGAACCTGGAGGCGAGCTACACCACCCTGGAGCAGCAGCGCGTGCATGTCGGCCAGCACGCGGCGGGTGTCCAGCAATCCTCCGTCACTTTCTTCTGAATCGTTGTCAGGAAACAGGAATCAAGTCTATGGGCAAGACCGTGCTGGTGGTGGATGACTCGGCGAGCTTCAGGCAGGTCGTCGGCATCGCGCTGAAAGGTGCCGGCTATGACGTGCTGGAGGCCTGCGACGGAAAAGATGCGCTGGGCAAGCTGGATGGTCGCAAGATCAATCTGATCGTGTCCGACGTGAACATGCCCGTCATGGACGGCATCACCTTCGTCAAATCCGCCAAGCAATTGCCGGCCTATAAGTTCACTCCCGTGATCATGTTGACCACCGAAGCCGGCGAGGCAAAGAAGGCCGAAGGCAAGGCCGCGGGGGTTCGCGCCTGGGTGGTCAAGCCTTTCCAGCCACCGGTGCTGCTCGATGCAGTGTCCAAGCTGATCCTGCCCTGAGGGCTTCCGGATGGCCAAGATCTGCTACCTCACCGAAGGTGACCGTCCGCTCGTTGCCATTCAGGGCGAACTCAATATCTACCAGGCGGCCCATCTGAAGGATGAACTGCTCGCAGTCTTGTCCAACCAGTCCGCGCTGGACCTGGATCTCGCCGACGTCGAAGACTGCGACAGCAGCGGCGTGCAACTGCTGCTGCTGCTCAAGCGCGAGGCGCGCCGGCAGGACAAGCATTTGAGCCTGGTCAACCATTCCTCCTGTGTCACCGAGGTCATCGAACTGCTCAACCTGGTCTCGGAATTGGGGGACCCGCTGGTGCTGCCGCTCAGCAACCCGAGGGTACGTCCATGAATCTGGATCAGGCACGCGGCGCGCTGGTGCAGGAAGGCCGCGAACTCCTGGCCGCGATGGAAGAGGCCCTGCTGGAGATCGAAACCATCGGTTACAGCAGCGACCGCGTCAACGCGATCTTCCGTGCCGCACACACCATCAAGGGGTCGGCCGGCCTGTTCGGTCTGGAGTCGCTGATCAGCTTCACCCATGTGGTGGAAAGCCTGCTGGACCAGGTGCGTAACGACGAACGCGATCTGGATGCGGCGATGCTCTCGCTGCTGCTCAGCTGCGGCGACTACATCGGACGGATGCTCGATGCGGTGGATGACGGGCAGGAGGCCCACGACCCCGACCCGGAACGGCGCCAGTACCTGCTCGAACAGCTCAACCGTTACCTTGAGTCGGCTGTGCCGACGGTGCCAGCGGCCGCCAACAGCGCCAGCGGTCCGGTTCTCTCCCGTGCGCCAAATCCGGAGCGTATCGACGTGCTCGCGCAGGAGGGTGTGAGCAGCGATCTTTGGCACATCTCCCTGCGGCCCAATGCCGATGTCCTGCGCAACGGATTGGACCCGCTGTCATTCATCCGCTACCTGCAGAAACTGGGGCGCATCGTCTACCTGCACACCCTGACCGACAACCTGCCGGAGGCCACCGGCTTCGACCCGGAGAGCAGTTACCTCGGCTATGAAATCGCGTTCGACTCCAGTGCCAGCAAGCAGGAGATCGAAGACGCCTTCGAATTCATCCGCGACGATTGCCGGCTACACATCATGCCGCCGCACAGCGCCATCGAGTCGTTCAACAGCCTGATCGCCAGCCTGCCCGAAACCCCGGCCCGACTTGGCGAAATCCTGGTGCGTAGCGGCGCGCTGACGCCCTTCGAGCTGGAGCGGGTGCTGGTCCGGCAGAACGAAGCCAACCCCCCCGCGCAGCTGGGTGCCATGCTGGTGAAGGAGCGTCTGGTGGCGCCGCCGGTGGTGACCGCGGCCCTGCACAAGCAGAAGCAGGTAGAGGAAAAGCGCAACCACGAGCAGGTCTTCATCAAGGTCGAGGCGGGCAAGCTCGACCAGTTGATCAACCTGGTGGGCGAGTTGGTGATCGCCGGTGCCGCCGCCAGCCTGTCCCTGCGCCAGGGCGACACCACGGCCATGGCCGAGGCCAACGAGGGGGTCACCAGCCTGGTCGAGCGTATCCGCGATGCCTCGCTGTCCTTGCGTATGGTGGCCATTGGCGAAGTGTTTCAGCGCTTCCCGCGGGTGGTGCGGGATATCAGCAAGGAGCTCGGCAAGGACATCGAACTGCTGGTCACCGGCGCCGACACCGAACTGGACAAGTCCATGGTGGAGAAGCTCGCCGATCCGCTGATGCATATCGTGCGCAATGCCATGGACCACGGCATCGAGCCGTCGGAGCAGCGCCATGCCAAGGGCAAGCCGGCGCGCGGCACGCTGCGCCTGAACGCCTACCACGAGTCTGGCAGCATCGTCATCGAGGTCAGTGACGACGGCCGCGGCCTGGACCGCGAGCGCATTCTCGCCAAGGCCGTCGAGAAGGGGCTGGTGCAGCCTGACCAGATGCTCGGCGACAACGAGATTTTCCGCCTCATCTTCGAGCCCGGCTTCTCCACTGCCGCGCAGGTCACCAACCTTTCCGGGCGTGGCGTGGGAATGGATGTGGTGCGCCGCAATATCGAGCAGTTGCGCGGCGAAGTGGATGTGATCAGCGAGTACGGCGAGGGCACCAGGGTGCGCATTCGCCTGCCACTGACGCTGGCGATCATCGACGGTTTCCTGGTGCGGGTGGGCGGGGAGTCCTTCGTGCTGCCGTTGGACTCCGTGGTGGAGTGCGTCGACCTGGTCGAGCAGGACAACCGGCACAACCTGGTCAGCCTGCGCGGCGAACCCTTGCCCTACGTGCGGGTACGCGAACTGTTCGGCCTCGCACCGGGGGAAGGGCAGCGGGAGAGCCTGGTGGTCCTGCAGTTTGGGAAAGAGCGCGCCGGGGTGGTGGTCGACCAGTTGGGGGGCGAGTTTCAGGCGGTGATCAAGCCCCTCGGGCAGATTTTTGCAATGAACAAGGTGCTCAGTGGCTCGACGATTCTCGGCGACGGGAGCGTGGCGTTGATCCTCGATGTACCACACTTGATCCAGCGCGCCTGTGTCGCTGCGGAAAGACAGGCCCAGGCGGGGCTGGTCGGCACCCTGGGTGCCTGAAGCCTGCACGGGTTCCATAGAAGAGAGCGGGAGAGAAATATGTTGGACAAGATGAAAGTGGCGACTCGCCTCATCGTGGTGGCGGGGGTTCTTATCCTCTTCCTGCTGGGAATCGGCTTGCTCGGGATACTGGGCATGCGGGCGACCAATGAGGGACTGGATACGGTCTACAACGACCGCGTGGTGCCGTTGAAGGACCTCAAGCTGATATCTGATCGCTATGCAGTGAACATCGTCGACACCACGCACAAGGTGCGCATCGGTGCTCTGGGCTGGCAGGAGGGCTTGCGCAACGTGCAACGCGCCGAGAGCGATATTCGCGACGGCTGGAATCGCTACGCCTCCACCAGCATGGTGAACGAGGAGCGTGCGTTGGCGGACGAGCTCAACGCGCTGCTCAAGATGGCGGACCTGTCCGTGAGTGAACTCGGGCGTATCCTGGACAATCGCGACCAGATGGCGCTGGAGCACTTCATCGCCAACGAGCTGTACCAGAAGATCGATCCGGTCACCGACCGTTTCAGCAAACTGGTCGATCTGCAGTTGCGCGTCGCCAAGCATGAATATGACCTGGCCCACGATCGTTTCCAGCAGGTTTTCATGATGGTGATCGTCTGCATCGTTGCCGCCCTGCTACTGGCCGGGCTGCTCTGCACCCTGATCAGCCGCAGCCTGCTGCGCCAGCTCGGCGGTGAACCCCGCGAGGCAGCCGAATGCCTGCAACGGGTCGCCTCCGGCGATCTCACCGTGGATATCGTTCTGCGTGACGGCGACCAGCACAGCATGCTCTACAGCCTGCGGCAGATGGTGCTGAAGCTGCGCTCGATCATGGGCGACGTGCGCATCACCGCGGATTCGCTGGCGTCGGCCTCGGAACAGGTGGCGGCGTCGGCGCAGGCGTTGAGCCAGAACGCCTCGGAACAGGCGGCGAACGTGGAGGAGACCAGCGCTTCGGTGGAGCAGATCGCGGCGACCGTGGCGCAGAACAGCGAGAACGCGCGGATCACCGATGGTATGGCGAGCCAGTCATCGAAGGATGCGGAAGAGGGTGGCACGGCAGTGCGCGAGATGGTCGAGGCGATGCGGCAGATCGCCGACAAGATCGGCATCATCGACGACATTGCCTACCAGACCAACCTGCTGGCGCTGAACGCGGCCATCGAGGCGGCGCGGGCCGGAGACCACGGCAAGGGCTTCGCGGTGGTGGCGGCGGAAGTGCGCAAGCTGGCCGAGCGCAGCCAGGTGGCGGCGCAGGAAATCGGCGCGGTGGCGTCGGACAGCGTGACCCTGGCCGAGCGGGCCGGCGACCTGCTGGAGAAGATGGTGCCGTCGATCCGCAAGACCGCGGACCTGGTGCAGGAGATCGCCTCGGCGTCGCGGGAGCAGAACACCGGCCTGGAGCAGATCAACCTGGCGGTGACTCAACTGGCGCAGACCACCCAGGTGAACGCCTCGGCCTCCGAGGAGTTGTCGTCGACCTCGGAGGAGATGAGCGGCCAGGCCGTACAGTTGCAGGAGATGATCCAGTTCTTCCAGATCAAGGAGCGTTCGCTTGCCAGCAGCCGACATCTGCCGCCGCCTTCCGATCGCCAATCCGGGCCGGCGCCGCGCGTGATGTCTCGGGAACGCCCGCGTCGCACGTTGCTGGATGAGCCCATCGACGAATCGGCCTTCACCCGTTTCTAGGAGCTCGCCGCATGACAAGCCTGCCTATCCAGGCCACGGGCAAGACCCGGGTCCAGACGGAGTCTTCCACGCAGCAGTTCCTCACCCTGACCCTGGGGGAAGAGCTGTTCGCGCTGCCCATCGAACACATCCGCGAGATCATCGAGTTCGGTGGCCTGACGCGGATTCCGCTGATGCCCGAGTTCCTGCGCGGGGTGATCAACCTGCGCGGCGCCGTGGTACCGGTCATCGACCTGGCGGTGCGCTTCGGTCGCGAACACACGGCGATTGCCCGGCGCACGTGCGTGGTGATCGTCGAGGTGGAGCAGGGCGATGGCCTGCAACTGCTCGGCATCATGGTCGACGCGGTGAACGAGGTGCTGGCGGTGGACGGCCAGCAGTTGGAGGCGCGTCCGGCGTTCGGCGCCCATATTCGGGCCGATTTCATTTCCGGCATCCTCAGGCAGAACGAGCAATTCATCATCGTCCTCAACATTCCCCAGGTCTTGTCTCTCGACGAACTGGCGGAGCTGGTTGGTGCGCTCGACCAGGTGGCGTCCTGAGGTGGCCATGGCGGATGGCTGCGTGACAATGAGTGGCGGACTGGATATCGCGCTCAGCGAGCAGGAGTTCCGGCAAATGCAGCGCCTGTTCCACGAACGGGTCGGCCTGCAGCTCCAGCCGGTGAAGAAGCCCTTGATCTGCGGGCGCCTGGCCAAGCGGCTTTCGGCCCTCGGTCTGGACAGCTACCAGGCCTACTACCAGCACCTGATCTCGCCGTCGGGCGAAGACGAGCTGGAGGTGGCGATCGACCTGATCACCACCCACGAAACCTATTTCTTCCGTGAACCCAAGCACTTCGAATTCCTGCAGCAGAAGATCCTTCCCGAAGTGGTCGACCGGGAGGACTTTCGTGTCTGGAGCGCCGCCAGCTCAACCGGGGAGGAGGCCTACACCCTGGCCATGCTGCTGGACAGTGGTCGGCCCCACAGCTCCTGGAGCGTGGTCGCCACCGACATCAGTCAGCAGGTGCTGCGCAGCGCGCGTCGCGGGCTCTATGTGATGGCGCGGGGCGAGCGGATTCCCATGCATCTGCTCAAGCGCTATTGCCTCAAGGGCAAGGACCGTTACGAGGGGCATTTCCTGGTGGAGCGCGACCTGCGCGAGCGGGTCGAGTTTCGCCAGGGCAACCTGATCAAGTCCGCGCCGGAGCTGGGCTTGTTCGACCTGATCCTGCTGCGCAACGTGCTCATCTATTTCGACGTTCCGACCAAGCTGCAGGTCTTGCGCAACGTGGTTGACCGGCTGAAGTCCGGTGGCTGGCTGATGGTTGGCCATTCGGAGGCACTGCACGACACCGCGCTGCCGCTGGAATTGGTGACATCGTCCATCTACCGCAAGGTGGATCGATGATTTCGAGGCGTTTCCTGAACCCGGGCGAGCTGCATTTCGGCAAGGGAGAGGTGGCGGTGGAGACCCTGCTAGGCCCTTGCATTGCCATCGTGCTCTGGTATCCCGGCGCGCGGCTGGGCGGCATGTGCCATTTCCAGCTGCCCGGTACGCGACGGGTGTTCGAGCATTCCCGCGATCTCGACGGCCGTTACGGCAGCGATGCCTGGATCTGGCTCAAGCAACAGGCGCGGGTGCATGCGTTGAAGCTGTCCGAGGCCGAGGTCAAGCTCTTCGGTGGGGCGCGCAGCCTGGCCGGCTCGGCCGCAAAACCGTGCAGCGACATCGGCCGGCAGAACATCCAGTTCGTCGAGCGCCTGATGAAGGACGCGGGTGTTCGCGTCGTCGGGCGTGACCTGGGCGGTGAGGGATGCCGGTACATCCGTTTCGACCTTGCCAGTGGCGAGGTCTGGGTGCGCCGTGGCGCCGCGTTGATGGTCCAGCCGGGCAAGGAGGCGTTGCCGTGAGCATCAAGGTCATGATCATTGACGATTCCGCGGTGATGCGCGAGGTGATGCAGCAAATGCTGGCCGCCCATCGCGATATCGACGTGATAGGTACCGCCATGGACCCTCTGCTCGCCCAGCAGAAGATGGCGCGAAACTGGCCCGATCTGATTCTGCTCGATGTGGAAATGCCGCGCATGGACGGTATCACCTTCCTGCGCCAGATCATGTCGACCCGGCCGACACCGGTGGTGATCTGTTCTACCCTGACCGAAAGGGGGGCCGACGTCACCCTGCAGGCCCTGGCCGCCGGAGCGGTGGAAGTCATCTGCAAGCCGACCGCCGGCTTGCGCGATTTTCTCCAGGACAGCGCCCAGGAACTGGTCACCGCGATTCGCACCGCCGCCAGGGCCAGGGTACGGCCCATGGCCGCTGCGCCGATGGAGCGGCAGGCACGCTTGGGCGCTGACGCGCTGGTCGACCTGCCGGCACCGGGCCTGCGGAATCTGCGCACCACCGAACGCATCGTCCTGCTGGGCACCTCCACCGGCGGTACCCAGGCGCTGGAGCAGGTGCTTCGCCAGTTGCCGACGAACGCACCGGCCATCGCCATCGTCCAGCACATGCCCGAGCACTTTACCCGCAGCTTTGCCCAGCGCCTGGATTCGATCTGTGCCATCGGCGTACGCGAGGCGCGCGACGGCGACCGCCTGTTGCCGGGGCTGGCGCTGATCGCTCCGGGCGGCAAGCACATGCTGGTCAGGCGCAGCGGCGCGCAATACCTGGTGGAGGTGAAGGACGGGCCGCTGGTCAGCCGGCATCGGCCGTCGGTGGACGTCCTGTTCCGTTCCGCCGCCGTGCAGGCCGGGCGCAATGCGCTGGCGGTGATCATGACCGGCATGGGCGACGACGGCGCGCGCGGGCTCAAGGAGCTTCGGGAGGCGGGGGGGCGGACCTGCGCCCAGGATGAAGAGAGCTGCGTGGTCTTCGGCATGCCGAAGGAAGCGATCAGGATGGGGGGAGTCGATCAGGTGATTGCCCTGGACGAGATTCCCAAGGTTCTCATGGACTGGCGTTGAGCGAGGCGAACATGAAGATGCCGGACAGACTTCCCGAACACTTGCTGGTCATCGACGACAGCGACTTGCAGCGGCATTTCATGGTGCAGCTGTGTCGCGACATGGGAATCGAGAACGTCCAGCAGGCCAGCGACGGTCTTGAGGCCATTGCCAAGCTGAAAGCCAATCCACAGATCGAGGCGATCATCCTCGACCTGGAAATGCCTGGCATGGATGGTGTGCAGGTGCTCCACGAACTGGTCAACCTCGGCCTGGACCTTGCGGTGATCGTTGCCAGCGCCCGTGAGAGTACCCTGCTCAATGTGGTCGAGAATCTCGGCAAGAGCCTGGGGTTACGCCTCCTGGGGGTGCTTCAGAAGCCGGTGCTGATGGAGCAGCTGACCTCCAGCCTGAGCCGATTTTCGGTGGTCCAATTGCGCTCCGAAAGCCATGAGGGCTGCGCCGCCGGGCCCGACCTGAGCGTGCGGGACGTGCAGCGCGCGTTGCGCGACCGGGAGTTCGTCGCCTACTTCCAGCCGAAGGTCAGCCTGCGCGATGGCACACTGCACGGTGTCGAGGCGCTGGCCCGCTGGCAACATCCCGAGCACGGCCTGCTGACCCCCAATTGCTTCATGGAACTGATCGAGCGCAGCCAGTTCATCTCCGATATGACCCTGCAGATGCTCGACATCGCACTGCGGCATTGCCGTGCCTGGCATGCCGCAGGCATGCGGCTGAGTTTTTCCATCAATGTGTCCGCTCGCTCCCTGGCGGACTCGCTGCTGGCCGATGCCATCATCGACCGGGTGACGGCCAGCGGCATCGACCCTGGCTACGTGATCCTGGAGATTACCGAGAGCGCCATCATGACGGATCTCAGCACCACGCTGGGGACCCTGGCCCGCTTGCGCCTGCGAGGCTTCGGCCTGTCGGTGGATGACTACGGTACCGGTTTCTCCTGCATGCTCCAGCTCTCCCGTGTGCCCTGCACCGAACTGAAGGTGGACCGTGCTTTCGTCCACGGCGCCAGTGGCAGCCTGCACCTGCGCGTGCTGTTGGAGAGTGCCCTGGACATCGCCCGCAAGCTCGACCTGCGGGTGGTCGCCGAGGGGGTGGAAACCCAGGAGGACTGGTCGTTGCTGCACAGCCTGGGGTGTGGCGAGGCCCAAGGCTACTTCGTTGCCAGGCCTATGGCGGGTGGCGAGCTGCTGGGCTGGTGGCAGGCCAACGAGGCACGTATCCGCGCCCTGGGAAGCCGGGGCGGAGCCCGTTGAACGGGGCCGGTTGAACGTTCTACCGGCCCCGCTCCGTTGTGGGCTGCCGCCGCGCACGACGCCAGGCGATCCTGCGCTCCACAATCGCGAATGAATTCGCACGGGGGCTGCCTCAGGCCATCGCCACGACGGCCGCCACGGGCTTCTTCTCCCGCAACACCAGCGCGCAGAGCGCCGGCAGGAACAGCAGGGTCAGCGCCGTGCCCACCAGGACACCGCCGATCAGCACGTAGGCCAGCGATGACCAGAACACCGAGAAGGTCAGCGGGATGAAGGCCAAAGCGGCGGCCAGGGCGGTGAGTAGCACTGGCCGGGCGCGGCGCACCGTGGCTTCGATGATGGCCTCGCGCAGGGCGCGGCCATGGGCCTGCTCCTGTTCGATCTGGTCGGTGAAGATCAGCGTGTTACGCATCAGGATGCCGCCGATGCCGATCAGCGCCAGGATGGCGTTGAAGCCGAACGGCTGGTTGAACAGCAGCAGGGCCGGGATGGCGCCGATCAGGCCCAGGGGCGCGGTGGCGAAGACCATGAACATGACGCCGAATGAGCGCACCTGGAACATGATCACCACCAGGGTCAGCAGGATCATCACCGGGAACAGCACGGCCAGGGCCTTGTTGGCCTTGGCGCTTTCTTCCACCGGGCCGCCGATGGTCACCTTGTAGCCGGCCGGCAGCTTGGCGATCAGCGGCTGCAGCTCGGCGTACACCGCCTTTTCCACATCCGGCGGCTGGGTGCCCTTGATGATGTCGGCGCGCACTTCGAAGGTCAGCTCGCGGTCGCGGCGCTTGAGGATGGGCTCCTCCATCACCGGCTGGAAGCGGCCTACCTGTTCCAGGGGCACCGAGACGCCGGCGGCGTTGGTGATGGTCAGGCCCTCGATGCCGCCGAGGTTCTCCCGCTGGGCGTTTTGCGCGCGCACCGTTACCGCCACCGTGCGAGTGCCTTCGCGCACTTCGGTCACCGGGTTGCCGGTGAGCAGGGCGTTGAGCTGGCTCTTCACCTCGTTCGGGGTGAAGCCGAGCAGGCGCAGGCGGTCCTGGTCCAGCACCAGGCGATAGGCGCTGGCGCGTTCGCCCCAGTCGACGAAGGTGTCGCGGGTCATCGGGTTGGCCGCCACCACTTGGCGCACCTCTTCCGTGATGTGCCGCAGTTGATCGAGGTGCGGGCCGGAGACGCGGAACACCACCGGGAAAGGCACCGGCGGGCCGAACACCAGTTGGGTCACGCGCACCCGCGCCGAGGGAAACTCACCGGCGGCGATGCGTGCCTGCATGCGCTCGCGCAGGGCGTCGCGGGCCGTGGAATCGGCGGTCTGCACGATGATCTTGGCGAAGGCCGGGTCCGGCAGTTCCGGGTTCAGGGAGAGGAAGAAGCGCGGCGCGCCGCCCCCCACATAGGCGTCCACCAGCCTGGTCTGGGGTTCTTCCAGCAGGGCCTTCTCGACCTGGGCGACCACCGCTTCGGTGGCCTTGAAGGCGCTGCCCGGCGGCAGGTAGACCTCCACCAGCAGCTCGGAGCGGTCGGAATTGGGGAAGAACTGCTTTTTCACCACGCCCATGCCAAGGCCGGCCAGCACGAAGGCCAGCACCACCAGCGCGGTGACCGACTTGCGGTGGTTCACGCACCAGGTCACCAGCGCGCGCAGGCGCTGGTAGAGGCGGGTGGCGTAGAGCGCGTCGTGGCCGCCCTGCACCGGTTTGATCCGGGGCAGCAGCTTGACCCCCAGGTAGGGCGTGAAGAACACCGCCACCACCCAGGACGCGAGCAGGGCGAAGCCGACGATCCAGAAAATGTTGCCGGCGTACTCCCCGGCGCCGGACTTGGCGAAGCCCACCGGCAGGAAGCCGATCACCGTCACCAGAGTGCCGGTGAGCATGGGCGCGGCGGTGGAGGTCCAGGCGAAAGTGGCGGCCTGCAGGCGGTCGAGACCTTCTTCCAGCTTCACCACCATCATCTCGATGGCGATGATGGCGTCGTCCACCAGCAGGCCCAGGGACAGGATCAGTGCGCCGAGGGTGATGCGGTCGAACTCGCGGCCGGTCATCAGCATCACCACGAAGACGATGGACAGGGTCAGCGGCACGGCGGCGGCCACCACCAGGCCGACGCGGAAGCCCAGCGCCAGCAGGCTGATGAGCATGACCACGCCGAGGGCGACGAAGAACTTGACCATGAACTCGTTCACCGCGATGCGGATTTTCTCCGCCTGGTCGGAGACCTTGTCGAAGGTCACGCCCAGGGGCAGTTCGGCATGGATGCGGTCTTCCTCGGCCTGCAGGGACTTGTCCAGTTCCAGGCCGTTGAAATGCGTGTCCATGATCACGCCGAGCATCAGCGCCGGTTCGCCCTGGTGGCGGATGCGGTAGGTGGGCGGGTCCTCGTAGCCGCGTTTCACCGTGGCGACGTCGGCGATGCGCAGCAGCTTGCCGTTGGCGTTGATCGGCACGTTCTCGATCAGTTTCAGGCTGTCGAAGGCGCCGTCCAGGCGGATGTAGGCGCGCGGGCCGGCGGTTTCGACGAAGCCGGCCGGGGCCACGCCGTTCTGCTTGGCCAGGGCCTCGAAGATCTGCTCGGGCTTGAGGCCGAGGGTGGCCAGGCGTTCGTAGGAGAACTCGACGAAGATGCGCTGGGCCTGTTCGCCGAGGATGTTCACTTTCTTCACGCCGGGCAGGTTCAACAGCCCCTGGCGCAGGTCCTCGGCCATCTGCACCAGCTGGCGGTGGGGCAGTTGCTCGGCCTCCAGGGCATAGAGGGCGAAATAGACGTCGGAATATTCATCGTTGAAGAAGGGCCCGATCACGCCCTGGGGCAGGCGCTTGGCTTCGTCGGAGAGCTTCTTGCGGGTCTGGTAGAAGAGCGCCTGGATATCCTTCGGGCGGGTGGAGTCCAGGTATTGCAGCTTCATGGAGACGAAGCCGGGCTGGGCGATGGTTTCCACCCGGTCGTAGAAGTCCAGTTCCTGCAGGCGCTTCTCCAGGCGGTCGGCCACCTGTTCCTGCATTTCCCGCGCCGTGGCGCCGGGCCAGGCGGCGGTGATGGTCATGGTCTTGACCGTGAAGGACGGGTCCTCGGCGCGGCCCAGCTTGGTGAAGGCGATGGCGCCGGCCGCCAGGACGGCGAGGATCAGGAACAGGGTGACCGCCGGGTTGCGCACCGCGAAGGCGGAGAGGTTGAAGCGGCTCATCTCACTGCTCCAGGGCCAGCGACGGCGCCGGCAGTTCACGCACGCTGTCACCGGCGTTCAGCAGCTGGGCACCGAGGGCGACGATGCGCTCGCCCGGCTGCACACCACCGTCGAGCACCGCCTCCTCTTGCTCCAGGCGCACCAGGGTCACGGGACGCAGCTGCACCTTGCCGTCCGCGCCGATGATCCAGACGCCGGGGCCCTGGCCCTTGTCGTGCAGGGCGCCCAGGGGCACGCGCACCTGTTGCTGGCGGGCGCCGCCGTCCAGGCGCAGGGTGACGGTGGAGCCGATGGCCAGGGCGCTGGACTCGCCGCCCAGGGTGTAGCGGGCGCGGAAGGTACGGGTGATGGCATCCGCCGCGGCGGACAGTTCGCGCAGGCTGGCCGGAACCGCTTCGCCCGAGGCGCCGTAGGGGTAGGCGCGGGCCGTATGGTTGGCCAGGCCGCGCTGGGTTTCCGGGATGTCGATCACCGCCTCGCGGGCGCCGTCATGAGCCAGGCTGGCGACTATCTGCCCTTCGGCGACCACCTGGCCACGGTCCACCCGCACGTCGGTGATCACGCCGTCGGCGTCGGCCTTGAGGGTGGAGTAGGCGCGCCGGTTCTCCACTTGGGCCGCTTCCGAGGTAGCGGCGGCCTGCTCGGCCTGGGCGACGCGCAGACGGGTGGCGGCCTGGTCGAACACCTGGCGGGATACCGCGCCGGTGCCGGCCAGGCGGCGGTAGCGGGCTTCGTCGTCACGGGCCTGGCGCAGCTCGGCCTCGGCGGCGGTAACACGGTTGCGCGCGGCACGCAGGGCCAGTTCGAAATCGGTGTTGTCCAGCACCAGCAGGGTGTCGCCGCGCTTCACGCGGGTACCGGGGTCGACCTTGCGGGCGATCACCTTGCCGCCGACGCGAAAGCCCAGGTCGCTGGCGGTGCGGGCCGCCACCACGCCGGTATAGAGCGCGTCCTGCTGGCTGGCGGCCTGCACGTCCGTCGCCAGCACCGCGCGCGGCAGCGGGGCGCTGATGGTGCTGTCGGCCTGGCTGTTGCAGCCGTTCAACGTCAGCAGGGCGGCGGGAATCAGGGCAAGTAGGGCAAGGTGCGGACGATTCATGGAGCGATCCTCGGGTTCGGCGACGGCGGGGCGGGGCTACCGCAGGTCGAAAATATGATAGGCATAATTTAATTTCATGTATATATGTCACTCGTCATCTGAATCGGCAGCCCCAGGGCAAAGCGACCAACGGAGGTAGAGCGATGAACCACGAGCACGAGACGGTAGAAAACTGCGGCGCACCTTCTGGTGTCAGCGCCGACGACTGGCAGGCCATGGAGTGGCAATTGATGGCATTGGCGCTGGATGCCGACGAAGCAGGAGCCGAGCAATGAATCCGTCCCGCCTGCTGCTGGCCATCCTCATGGTGCTGACCGCCCTGGGGGAAATCTCCACCCAACTGATCATCCCCGCCCTCGGCGGCATCGAGCAGGGGCTGGGCGCCGGACATGGCGCCAGCCTCGCCGCGCTGTCGGGCTTCGTCGCCGCCTTCGGCATCGGCCAGTTGCTGCTGGGGCCGCTGTCGGACCGGGTCGGCCGCCGGCCGGTGCTGATCGGCGGCCTCAGCCTCTACCTCGCCGCCACCGCCTGGATGCTGCTGGCCGACAGCATGACCGGCTTCATCCTCGGTCGCGTGGTCCAGGGCCTCGGCGCCTGCGCCGCGCTGGTGCTGGCGCGCGCCATCGTGCGTGACGTGTGGAAGGCCCAGGCGGCGCCGGCCCTGGCCATGACGGTGATCGGCATGCTCAGCGCCATCGCCCTGGCGCCCATGGCGGGCGGCCTGCTGACCCAGTGGGGCGGCTGGCACGCTCCCATCGTCGCCTCGCTGAGTATCGGCAGCCTGGCGCTGCTGGCGGTGCTGGCCTTCTATCGCGAGTCCAACCCCAGCCTGGACCCCCAGGCCGGCCACCCGGCGACCCTGGCGCGGGACTACTTTGACCTGCTCAGGCAGAAATCCAGCCGCGCCCTGGCCTTCACCCTGGCGGGCACCTATGGGGCGATGTTCGCGGTGGTGGCCGGTTCTTCGTCCGTCTACATCGGCCTGCTGGGACTGAGCGCGGCGGAGTACGGCCTGGCCTTCGGCGCCACCATCTCCGGGCTGATCGCTGGCGCCTTGTTCACCCAGCGCAAGATCATGCAGCTGGGGCCGCAGCGCATCGTCGGAATCGGCGTCAGCCTGGTGATCACCGGCGCCCTGGCCACCCTGGTGGTGTACGCCACCCTCGGCCTGTCGGTAGTCGGCCTGTCGCTGCCGCAGGTGCTGGTGACCCTGGGCGGCGGCATGCTGATTCCGGCCTCGGTGGCCGGCGTGGTGATGCCCAATGCCCACCGCGCGGGGCTCGCCGCCGGGCTGATGGGCTTCGCCCAGATGCTCGGCGCCACCCTGAGCGGGCTGATCCTCGGCGCCCTGCAGGACGGCAGCGCTACGCCGATGATCGGCGTGCAGGCCGTGTTCGCCGTGACGGCTTTCAGCGGCTTCATGCTGATGACGCGCAAGCCGCGCGCCGCGGCGGTCTCGACGCCCGGCTGAGCGGCGCCCTGGCCGGGCACGACTGCATGACCGGAGGCCGTGCGGTGATTTGCACGCTGCATGCCCAGGCCACGCCGAATGGCCTCGACCTGGGCCTGCAAGCACCTGGCCCGCCCCGGCGACGGGCGGGATAGCGGCACCCTAAGATCGCGCCATCGATGAGAAGCCCCGTCGCCGTTGGCCTGAACCATGACGGTCCATCCCTTGCCTCCCCTGAACAGCCTGGTCGCCTTTCATTTTTCGTCATGCCTCGATGATCTTTCGGCACGGGCGCTTGACTGGCCGCTGCGGCGCAATCGGTTCTCCGCTTGATCGCAGGCCCGCCACGACAGTTGTCATGCGCGGGCAGTAGGCTGCGTCTGTTGTCCGATCGAGTGTGGTTCATGAGGCGTATCGTCGGTTCTCTGCTGTTATTCCTTTCCTGCACCGCCGGGGCGGCGGAGTTGCACCTGCTTACCGACAACCACCCGCCACTGCATTTCGAGCGCAATGGCGAGTTCTGCGGCTTTGCCGTCGACGTGGTGCGCAGCCTCGCGGAGCAGGACGGCGACCGGGTCGTTATCCAACAGGAGCCCCTGCTGCGTGCCCTGGCCGCCGTCAGTGCGGCGGCCGATACCGGGCTGTTCACCGTCCTGCGCACGCCCGAGCGCGAGTCGCGCTACCTCTGGGTAGGACCGCTGATGGAGCTGGAAACGGCCCTCTACGGTCGCAGCGATTCCTCCGTCCAGGTCCATACCCTGGACGAAGCCCGTGCCGTGGGGCGCATCGTCGCGCCGCGCAAGTGGCTGGCCTACAGCCAGTTGCAGGAGCAGGGTTTCACCAACCTCTACGGCGTGGACACCCCGGAACAGATGATGCGGTTGCTCGGCCTGGGGCGCACCGACCTGATCGCCACCGACACCCTCACCGCCGCGACCCTCGCCGCCGAGGTGGGGCTGGCGCCCGCGATGCTGCGCTACCAGTTGCCGTTGTCGACCCAGGGCAGCTACATCGCCTTCTCCCTGCGGACCGACCCGCGGGTGATCGAGCATTGGCAGGCGGCGCTGGAGGCCATGCGCGAGGATGGCCGCCTGCAGCAATTGAGGGCGCGCTGGAAGGTGGACCGGGAATTGCGCTGATGAAATCCGCTTCATGCCGGGCGCATCAGCCCAGCAACGCCATGCCGGCCGATGTCACCAGCAACAGCGCCATGCCCTGGTTGAAGCGCTGCACGGCCTGTGGTGAGGGGAGCAGTCGCGCGGCCCCGCGCCCCAGCAGCGCCCAGGCCGTCAGGCAGGGCAACGCCACCAGCAGGAACACCAGGGCGTAAAGGCCGTAGCGGGCGCCGTCGGCGTCGGTGCCGGCGAACAGGCTGGTGGCCGAGAGTGCCATCATCCAGGCCTTGGGGTTCACCAGTTGCAGACCGGCGCCGGTCAGCGCGCCGGGGCGTCGCTCGCCGGCCTCGCCTTGCACGCCCACCGCCGGGCTGCGCCAGAGCTGCCAGGCCAACCAGCCCATCCACGCCATCCCCACGCAGGCCAGCGCCGCCTGCAGCGGCGGATGACGCAGGAGCACTTCCCCCAGTCCGAGCCCCACCACCAGCAGCATGCCCGCGACACCGCTGGCAGCGCCCACCGCGATGGCCAGCGAGGCGGCCAGGCCATGGCGCATGGCATTGCCGAGGACCAGCAGGTTGGTCGGCCCCGGCGTGATGGAGGCGACGAAGGCGAAAAGGATGAATGGCAGCAACTGGCCGAGGGGCAGGGTGGTCATCGGCGGGACTCCAGTGATGGGCTCCGACCGATTGTCCGCCCCCCGTCCTCAGCAATCTGGAAGCTTTGTGCAGGACCTGCGATAGCTCGCCGGGGTAAAGCCGTAGGCCCGGCGGAACCAACGCCCGAGGTGGCTCTGGTCGGCAAACCCCAGGTCCGCTGCCACCTGCGCCGGGGACCAGCCGCTGGCGAGCAGGCGCCGCGCGCGGGCCAGGCGCAGTTGCACCAGGTAGGCGTGGGGCGCCAGGCCGAACGCCGCCTTGAAGGCGCGGGTGAGGCGGAAGCGGTCCACCCCGCAGGCGCGGGCCAGATCGTCGAGGTTGATGTCCTGCTGGAAATGGCCGTGCAGGTAATCGCGGGCACGCAGGGCCACCGAGGGCAGGCGAGGGTCCGCCACATCGCGCATGCGCCAGCGCAATTGTCGCGACAGGCGTTCCAGCAGTTCGTCCAGCGCAGCCTGGCGGACCATGCGCGACTCGGGCGTCTGCAGGGCGAGGAAGGCGCGGGCGATGCAGGGGACCAGATCGGGGGCGTCGGGGAGGGTGTGGTCCACGCTCGGCTGGCAGTTCTCCGGTGCGTGCTCGAACAGCCCGAGCAGGGCCTGCTCGACCCACCGCGGTTCCAGGTACAGCGTCGAATAGGTGAAGCCGCCCGGCGTCGGTGCCTGGCCGTCGTGGATTTCACCCGGCTCCAGCAGGAACGCCTGGCCGGGCGTGCTGCTGTGCAGCAACCGGCGGCAATTGAACTGCTGCACACCCTGCTCGGTGAAGCCGATCAGGTAGCTGTCATGCCAGTGGGGATCGTAGGCGTGCCCCTCGAAGTGGGCACGGATGGTCTCGATGCCGCTTTCGGGGTCCTGCTTCAGGTCGATCCAGCTGTGGCTATCCATGACGGCTCGGTGGGAAGGCACGGGTTCGGCGAGTGACGACGCTCCATCTTAGCCCCCGCGTCCGGCGCGTCTGGAAGATTTGTGCAGTCAGGGCGTCTGCCCGTTGCTCGCCACCGTCGGCTTGATGGCCCGGGCCACTTCAGCCTGGATCTTGTAGGCCGGCGCTTCCACGGCGTTGTAGTCGCGGGTGTAGCGCTGGGCGAATCCCGTCACGCCCCAGTCCAGGTACTGCTGCACATGGAACAGCTCATGGGCCCAGAGGGCGACGTCGTTCTGCGCGTCATCCTCGTTGCGGAAGACGATCACGTCTACCAGGGTCACGGCTTCCACGTCGGGGTTCTGCATCAGGGTGTTGGCGGCGTTGGCTTCGCCGTCGACGCCCACCTTGTAGCGTGCGCTGTCCAGCACCCGCAGGTCGTACCAGGGCTCCAACTGTGCGCGGATGTGCAGCGGGATGGGCTGCAACTGGCTGGCGGCCAGGTTGTTGCGCGATTGCACGATCCACTGCTGCAGGCTGGTGGCGGCCATGCGGTTCACGTTCTCCAGCAGCGGCGCCATGTCGCCCTGGGCGCCCGGCGCGCAGAAGCAGGTCACCACGCACACTTCCGATTGCCCGGCGGGGCAGGCGAGGGCGGCGGTGGAGAGGAAGGACAGCGCGAGGGTGGTCTGACGAAGCAACGAGCGAAGGGTTACAGCGAACACGTGGGCCTCCCGGAGGCACTGACGAAGCGCGCGATTATGGACAGCGGCCGCGATGATTGGTTGCGCGGCCGCCGCCCCGGCTGTCGGCCTGTACGGGGTGGAAGTCCTGCCGGGACTTGCACCCGCGGCGCCCGCTAGCCGATCACCGGCAAGGGCCGTGGCACGAGTTGCGGACAATCGCCCAGTGGCAGCCAGGCCTGGCCCTGCCAGTGCAACCAGGCGCGTTGCCACTGGTCTTCGCCAGGTTGCACACCACGCCCTCGGCCAGGCGCGGGTGCTGCATCAACCGGCCCAGGTCGCTCACGGCGAACCAGGGCTGGTCGTCCGGCAGCAGGGTACGCAACTGGAGCCTGAGCCGGGGTGAGCCGAATGTGAGACAAGACGCCGAACCCTGACGGGACGGCGTCTTGTCATATCGGGGCCAGTCACGCCGTTAGCGACGCGGCAGTGGGGGCGCTCACACCTCCCCGAAGGGCGACGTCACCAAGGCGTCATGACGCATCGATCCAGATGGTCTTGAGTTCGGTGTACTGGTCATGGGCCCAGATCGACTTGTCGCGGCCGCCGAAGCCGGACTCTTTGTAGCCGCCGAATGGTGTCGAGGCGTCACCTTCGCCAAAGCAGTTGACCGTGACGATGCCGGCACGAATCTCCCGGGACAGCCGCAGTGCGTGGCGTAGGTTGCCGGTGTACACCGAGGCCGCTAGTCCATAGACCGTGTCGTTGGCGAGCAGGATGGCCTGATCGATGCTGGTGAAGCTTGTGACCGCGAGAACGGGACCGAAGACTTCTTCGCGGAACAGGCGACTTTCGGGCGGTACGTTGTCCACCACGCTTGGTTCGACAAAGATGCCGTCTTCGGTGGTGCCGCCGAAAATGAAGGTGAGTTTGTCGTCCCGGGCCTGTTCGATGTACCCGTTCACTTTGTCGAAGTGAGCCTTGCTGACCATCGAGCCCAGGCGATTCGCCGGGTCCAGCGGATCCCCCATTTTCCAATTGCGCATATGTACGCCGATGCGCTCCAGCAGAGCATCCTTGATGTCGGCATGGACGATCAGGCGCGACGAAGCGGAGCAGTTCTCGCCCATGTTCCAGAAGGCTCCGTTGACCACATGCTGGGCGACCTGATCAATGTCTTCCACGTCGTTCATCACCACGGCCGGGTTCTTGCCGCCGCACTCCAGGACCACGCGCTTGAGGTTGGACTCCGCGGCGTACTTGAGGAACAGGCGGCCGGTGTCGGTGGAGCCGGTGAAGCTCACCATGGCCACGTCAGGATGGCGACCGATGGGTTCGCCTGCGTCCTTGCCGCCGCCCGGTACCACATTGAACACGCCGGCCGGTACACCGGCCTCATGGGCGAGTTCGGCAACGCGCAGGGCGGTGAGGGTAGTCTCCTTGGCCGGCTTGACCACGATGGAGCAGCCCGCAGCCAGCGAAGGACCGATCTTCCAGGCCAGCATCAGCAGCGGGAAGTTCCACGGCAGCACCAGGCCTACTACGCCGATTGCCTCGCGGACCACCAGGGTCACGGCGCCGCCGACGGGAGCCGTGCTGTCGTAGATTTTGTCGATCAGTTCGGCGTGCCAGCGCAGGGTGTGGATGGTCTCGGGAACGTCGATGGTCTGGCATTCGCGGACTGGTTTGCCGCTGTCCAGGCTCTCCATTACCGCCAGTTCATGGGCATTGTCTTCGAGGAGTTGGGCGAAGCGCAGCAGCACCGATTTGCGCTCTGCAGGGGAGCGCTTGTGCCAGCGACCATCGTCGAACGCCTGGCGCGCATTGGCCACGGCGATATCCACGTCGGTGGCATCGCAGGCGGCGATCTCAGCCAGCACTTCCCCGGTTGCCGGGTTGGTGGAGGTGAAGGTCTTGCCCGACTGCGAATCGCGGAAACCTCCGTCAATGAACGCCTGGGTAGGGAAGTTCATCTTCGCGGCAATGGCCACGTAGTCCTGTTTGCTCAGCAATTCAGCCATGGTTGGAACCCTCGGTGATTTTCGCGATGTTGTGCTTCAGGGTGGTGAGGACGCTCTGCAGCGCCTCCTTCTCCTCGCCCTCCAGCGGTTGCATCGGTGCGCGCACGCCGCCGGCGCGCAGGCCACTCAGCTCGCAACCCTGCTTGATGGACTGGACGAACTTGCCGCTTTCGAGGAAGTCCATCAGCGGCATCATCTCCGCCATGATGCGGCGTCCCTTATCGAAGTCCTTCTCCAGCACGCAGGCCTCGTACAGGGCGACATGCTCGCGGGGGATGAAGTTGGAGCCAGCGCAGACCCAGCTGCGGGCGCCCCAGGCGAAGAACTCCAGGGCCAGGTCGTCCCAGCCGCAGGACAGGGCGATTTCCGGGTGTTGTACCGCCAGGCGATGCAGGCGGGCGGTGTCGCCCGAGCTTTCCTTGATGGCAACGATGTTTTTGCAGCCGGCCACTTCGGCGAAGAACTCGTCGCCCATGCCGACACCCATGCGGGCGGGGTAGTTGTACAGCATGATTGGCAGGCCGGCGGCACGATCGACGGCGAGGACGTGGGTGGCGATTTCCTTCTGGGTGGGCAGCGCGTAGGGCGGCGAGCCGACGAGGATGGCGTCGGCCTTGATGGTCCTGGCGTGTTCGGCGTAAGCGACTGACTCCTCGGTGCGGATGGCGCCGGTACCCACCACCAGGGGTAGGCGGCCATTGATGACGTCCTTGGCCTGTGCGGCGAGCGCGAAGCGTTCCTCGGTGGTATGGGCGTAATACTCGCCCGTGGAGCCACCAATGACGATGCCGTGGACCTTCGACTCGATCAGGTACTCGAGCACGTTGGCAAAGGCGGATTTATCGATGGCTCCCTCTGCGGTCAGGGGAGTGATTGCCGGGGTAAAGATGCCATCAAAGTTCACGATGCATTCTCCAGTGGGGTGACGGTTGGGTGGGGGGCGCGTCGCAGATTCGACCCGGCGACACGGCGAGTGGGCTTCAGGTCAGAGAGGCCGCTTGCTGCAGGTTGAGCGATCGGGTTTCCGGGGCCAGGACCATGGCGAACAGCAGGCCCACCAAGGTCACGACCGCGGCGGCGTACATGGTTGTGGCGATGCCGAAGGTCTGCAGGGAAACCGGCACGAGGTAGGTCCCGACCGCCGCGCCAATGCGTGACAGCGAGGTGCCGATGCCGACTGCGAAAGTGCGGATCTCGGTGGGAAAGAGTTCGTTCGGGTAGACCAGGGTGAGTACCTGCGCACCGCCGATGAACAGGGCGTAGGTGCCGAACAGGAAGAGGATCAGCAGCGGCGAGCTGGCGTGGCAGGCACCCAGGCCGAGCAGGGCGAGGCCGGACCAGAGGAAGCTGTAGATCAGCATGCTGCGACGGCCGATGGTGTTGATCATGCGTGTCGCCAGGACACAGCCGAGGACGAACAACAGCGTGATGCCCACCGAGCCGAATGACGCCCAGTCGCCCTTCAGATTCAGTGCGTGCAGGACAGTGGTCGCGAAGGCGTAGACCGCGAAGACCGGGATCACCGAGCAGGTCCAGAAGGCCGTGACGAACAGCATGCGCTTGCCGTAGCCGGAGTGGAGCAGGTGCCAGAAGGAGAGCGGCTTCCGTTCCTGCTGCTCGGGCAGGTTGCCGAGGGAAAAGTCAGGTCCGTAAACCGACTTGATCACACGCTCGGCCTCGGCGGCGCGGCCCTTGCTCAACAGCCAACGGGGCGACTCGGGAGTACCCAGGCGCAGGAGGAAGAGCAGGACGCCTATCACCACCGCGCTGGCCAGGACCAGGCGCCAGGCCTCTTCGCCGCCCAGGCGCAAGATGACTTCGCCAACCACGTAGGCGGCAGCGGCGCCGGCGAACCAAAGAATGGTCAGGGTGGCCAGCCGCGGCCCGCGGCAGCGTTTTGGCAGGAACTCGACCAATAGCGCAGTGGCCACCGGATACTCGATGCCCACGGCCACGCCGATGATGAAACGCAGAATGAACAGTTCCTGGCAGGAGTCGAGCCAGTACTGGGCCAGGGACGCGAGCATGAACAGGACCGGACCGACGAAGAAGATTCTCTTGCGCCCAAAGCGCTCGCTCAGCCAGCCGCCAAGAAAACCGCCGAAGAAGATGCCAACCAGTGCTGAGGCGGCGATCAGGCCTTGCCAGAAGCTGCTGAGGTTCAAAGCCGTTGTTACTTGCACCATGACAACGCCAATAATGCTCAATACATAGCCGTCAACAAATGACCCGCCACCCGATCGAATAGTCAATAGTTTGTGAAAGCTGTTGATGGGGATGTCTTCGATAGAGGTGCTGGAAGTTGTCATTGTTATCTCTGGGCTTAATTGTTCTTGAGGGTGTTCGGGCGATAGTGAAACTTTCAGATGAGTTGCCTCATGTCTGGTTTTTTGAATCGCCCGAATCGAGATCGGTGTGCCGTGGAAGTCGAGACTTGGCCAAGGGTTGGCCAGACGCTCCCGGACAAAAAAATGGTGGGCTAGCTCTCTCTTCCGGCCCGGTACTGTCCCCATTTCAAGTTGAGGTTCACGCCTACCGAGAGCAAGGGTTCGGGAGGGTTGGAGTTGGGGCCCGGCGACCTGAGCAGGAAATCGATCAGTTCATCTTTCCGGCCGCTCAGCCAGTCGGCCAACAACTTGCCGGTCACGGTTCCTCGGGTAACGCCCAGTCCATTGCAGCAAAGCGCGCCGTAGACATTGGGAGCCAACTGGCCGAAATACCCCATGTGATTTCTCGACAGGGCCAATGCGCCGCCCCAGGTGTACTTGAACTCGACATTGGGCAACATCGGAAAGCGTCTCGCGAAAGAGGCCCGGTGACGATTGACGAAACGCTCGATGAACTTGTCCCTGCTGCGCCCGTCCGGGTTGAAGCTGAAACTGTTGCGGATCAGCAGGCGATTGTCCGGCGTGCGACGTACAGTCGTGCCGAAGGGATCGGCCGGGATGACGCCCCAGAAGGGCTTTCCGCCAAGCCGTGCCTGCTCTTGTGCATCGAGCGGACGGGTGATGCTGGCGTAGGTGAAGATCGGCAGCATCCTGCCCTTTAGAAAGCCGAAGCTCATGCCGAAGGCGTTGTTGGTCAGCACGAGCTTGTCGGTGGTAATGCTGCCGAGGGCATGGGTGAGGACGACCTTTTCACCGTAGTCCACTTCGGTGATGGGGGTGTTCTCGTAGAGGCTGACATTGCCGGGGAGGCTGTCGGCCAGGCCTTTGACCAGGGCGGACGGCTGGATGAGTACCGTACCCGGCGTGAACAGGGCCTTTCGGTAGAAGTGCGTGCCGATGTGCCCCGGGAGTTCATCGGCTTCGATCATTTCGTAGGCCTGGCCGAGCTTGTCCAGACCTCGCCGGTAGGCTTCCAGCACGGCGATTCCACGATCCTCGACGGCAGCCTGGTATTTGCCGCAGGCCTTCATCTGGCAGTCAATGCCGTGTTGCTCCACGAGCTCCTTGAGCAGGGACTGGCCGGTGAGATTCAGCTTCAGGCTGGTCCGCGCCGTGGCGATATCGCCAATGTAGTCTTCGGCGCCGATATCGTGGGGTAGGTCGATGGCGAAGCCCGCATTGCGGCCGGAAGTACCAAAACCAACTTCCTGGGCTTCTACAAGAATGATTTCTTCATCGGGGAAGTTGAGTGCCAATTGCCGGGCCGCAGCAAGTCCGGTGAAGCCGGCGCCTACTACCACCCAGCGTGCGGAGCTTTTGCCGCAGTGACCAGGTCTTGGCTGCCGGGGGTTGCTGAGGTGATACCAGCCACAGCTCTTATCGTCGGCAGGTAAAGAGGTGATTTTCGTCATTTCAGAGACCTGACTTTCTTATTTCTGCTTGATAGGCATCCGCTGCGATTGATAATTCGCGGTCCCGCAAATCAACTGTTGCTCGGATAACCGCCCTGCTCTTGAACACTACCCAGTGGCGACATCGATACGGTGTACATCGATATGCAAAAAGAAGATTTTCTGATCGCGACCATCAGGGTCGACTTAGGGCCTCATTGCATGAGGCGGACGACATGAAGGTTAATGACAGGGCTGCGACGCCAACAAGCAACATTTAGGGTTGGCAATCGATGATCAGAGGTTATGGAAGAGTGGTGCGGGAAATAAAAAACCTGCACCGGGCAGGTTCTATTTTGGAAGATTCAATTTTTTACTTTAATGCCGATGGCAGGCTGTACCAAGCAACAAAAAGTGCAGGCTGATAATAACGCCAGGTTATCAGATCTGCTCCAGTAGCCAGTCGCGCAGGCGTCGGCAGGCGTCGTCATCTTCCTTGTCTTCGTTGAATGTCAGGTAGTGCAGGCTGTCCTTGAGCACCAGCTCCTGTTCGACCGGCCTGATCAGCAGTCCCTGCTCCACGAGGCGGCTTACCAGATGATTCCAGCCCAGGGCCACGCCCTGGTGATTGAGGACCATCTGGATCAACAGGATGTAGTCGTTGGCATTGAAGAAGTGCGGGGCATTGGCGGCGCGTGCCTCCAGATCGATTTCGTGGAAGGCGAGCCAGACGTTCCAGTCCACATGCTCGGCGACCTGGGAGCGGCCGTAGGGGCTCAGGTTCAGCAGCACGGTGTCGCGCAGGCCTTCAAGGGAACGGATCTCCGGGTGCTCCTCCAGATACCTGGGTGTGCACACCGGGTAGATCACATCGTGCATCAGCGGATAGCTGCGGTAACCCTCACGGATCTTGGCAATCTTGGTGATGAAGATGTCCGGCCGCACCCCCGGCTCCATGGACAGGAAGTTCTGTGTGGTGATGAGGTTGAGATCGACATCCGGGTTCGCGCTGAAGAAGCTCGGCAGACGCGGGCCGAGCCAGTGCGCAGAGAAGGCCGGGGAGCAGCAGAGGGTGATGACGCGCTTGGTGGTGCTCTTGTTGCGGATGCGCTCGGCGGCCTGGGAAATGTTGACGAAGGAGAGCTGCACCGCATCGAAGAAGATCGAGCCGGCGGCCGTGAGCTCCACCGCGCGTCCTTCCCGCTTGAACAGGTCGGCGCCCAGGTAGATTTCCAGCTCGCGAATCTGCCGGCTGATGGCGGCCTGAGTCACGCAGAGCGCTTCGGCCGCCCGCGTGAAGTTCTGGTACTTGGCCGCCGCGACGAAGGATTTCACAGCGCGTAGCGAAGGCATCTTGATCAGGGTCTGATCGGGTTCGGTGTGTTTAACCATAACGACAAGTAATCAAATTCCTGAATAAAAAGTCGGTTCTGCCGGGCGCGGGCATAACCCTAGACTGGGCCAAGCTGCTATCGCAGCGGGGCGGCTTCGCTGCTGGGTCGAGGTTAACCGATAGGGTTCTCGTACAGAAAGCCCTGGTCCTGGAAGCGCGAGTCGGCGAGTTGACCCACTCCCGTCATAGCCGATTCGAGCAAGCGCCGCCATTTCCCGCGCCTGTTTCGGAGTGCACATAACAATGGATAACAAAACCGCTGTACTGAACCTGATTCGCCAACGCAAAGAACGTCATGCCCTTCCTCGCGCGGCCTACTCCGACGCCGAGGTATACCGCCAGGATCTGGAACAGATCTGGCACAAGACGTGGATCTTCGCCGGGCATACTTTCGAATTGGAAAAGCCCGGTCAGTACTTCACCCTGCAGATTGGTGACTATCCCGTTGCCGTGGTGCGCGGTGGCGACGGTCAGGTACGAGCCTTCCACAACGCCTGCCGGCACCGGGGCTCCAAGGTCTGCACGGAAAGCAGCGGTAAGGTGGCCAAGCTGGTTTGCCCGTACCACAAGTGGGTGTTCGATCTCGACGGCAAGCTGCTCTTCGCCGGCAACATGGGGCCCGAATTCAATCCGACCGAGTATGGTCTCAAGCCAGCGCACTGCGAGGTGGTCAACACCTACATCTATGTGTGTGTAGCCGAGCAGGCGCCGGACTTCGAAGACTTCCGTGGTGCGGTTTCTCCCTTCATCGCGCCGCACAATCTCGAAGACTGCAAGGTGGCCTTCGAATCCAACCTGGTGGAGCGGGGCAACTGGAAGCTGGTCTTCGAGAATAACCGCGAGTGCTATCACTGCGACGGTACCCATCCGGAGCTGCTCAACTCCTTCGTCGAAAACCTCTCGGTGGCGGGCGTGGGAGGGGAGGATGACCCCGAGCTGGCGGCGCACTGGAACCGTTGCGAGGCGGCGGGGCTGCCCAGCCGTCTGGTGATGGACGAGGCGGGGCAATACCGCATGACGCGCATCCCGCTGGCCAACGGCGCTGTCAGCTACACCATGGACGGCAAGGCCGCGGTGGCCAGGCGCCTCGATCACAGCGGCGTGGACAGTATCGGCGCGCTGCTGTACTTCAACTACCCGTCCACCTGGAACCATTTTCTTGGCGACCACGCTCTGAGTTTCCGCGTTCTGCCGCAGGGCCCCAACGAGACCCTGGTGACCACAAAATGGCTGGTGCCGAAGGACGCGCAGGAAGGCATCGACTATGACCTGGAGCGGTTAACCCGAGTCTGGATCGCCACCAATGACCAGGACCGTCGCCTTGTCGAAGGGGCGCAGGCGGGCCTCAGCTCTCCCGCTTATGAGCCGGGCCCTTACTCGTCCATTGCGGAAAATGGTGTGTGCCAGTTCGTGGATTGGTACTGCACGACCATGCTCCGCCAACTCACCGACTGATCTCTGTGCGTCTTCGCCTCGGCCCCGTTTCACTCACGTGGTGATACGGGGTTTTTTCTGTCTGGAGGCCCTCGGGGCCAAGGATCGGGTCATGCATCGCGCTCCCTCGTCTTTCGACTCCGGTCGCCACGCCAAGGGGTTCTTCCTGGTGCTGCTGGCGGCCTTCTGCTATGGCCTTCAGCCCCTGTTCGCCCAGTACGCCTATGCCGGCGGGGCCGATCCGGTGGGGCTACTGCTCGCGCGCTTCTCGATCGCCGCCGGTGCATTGCTGCTGTTCCTGCGCTGGCGGGGAATAGCGCTTCCCTCGGGTCGGCTGGCGCGGCAGAACCTGATATTAGGCGTGGGATACGGGCTGGCGGCGATGGGGTATTACAGCGCCTGTCGTTCCACCTCCGTCAGTCTCGCCATCATCCTGGTGTACACCTTTCCGGCCTTTGTCACGGCGGTCTCCATCACTTGCCTGAGGGAGCGCACCAGCCTGCTCAAGCTGGCCAGCCTGGTATTGGCGCTGGGAGGCGTGCTCCTGGCCACTGGTCTGAACCTGGCCGGATCATCCCTTGGGGTGTTCTGGGCGTTGTTCGCCGCGGTCTGTTACGGCTCGTCGATCATCTACGGCACTCATCGCATCAGTCACGAAAATCCACTGGCCTCGGCCGTGATGCTGCTGCTCGGCTGCGCCCTGAGCTTCGCGGTCGTGGCGCTCTCTCGCGGAGCGGTCTTGCCGGCATCCGGAACAGCCTGGGGGGCGACTGTCGGCCTTTCCCTCTTCGCCACGCTGGTGCCGGTCATTGCATTCCTGGCGGGGGCGCCGCGCATAGGCTCCTCATCGGCTGCCACCTTGTCGACGCTGGAGCCCGTGGTGGCCGTGACCATCGCCGTGCTGCTCATGGGCGAGCAGATCACCAGTGCCATGCTCGGTGGAGGGCTGATGGTTCTTCTCGCGGCTGTGTTCCTAGCGCGCCAGGGTGGCGTGGAGCGGGAAGCCGCGCCGCTGCAGGGCGACGCCACGTCCGATCAATAACATGAAGTTATGGTTAAGGCTGAGCAAATGTCGTTGGACGCTGCAAGGGGCAAATCCTAACTTGGAGCCATACACGAGATCGTTGAATTCGATGTCGTTTTTATGGAGCAGGATTTTCTGCGCGCCGGTTTACCCACGTCAGAGACGAATGGATTTCCGGTTTGTCTGGACGCTTGTTTCAGTCCCCCCGAGAGGCTGGAAGGCGCGAAGTTGACTGATTGGTTGATAAGCATAAGAAAGAGGGTTGCATGAATCAGGCCGACGATATTCTTTCAGTGAAGAACATCTTCAAGGTATTCGGGCCACACCCCGAAGTTGCCATGGAGATGCTGCGCAAGGGCGCGGACAAGAACGAAATCTTCCACAAGACCGGTCATGTCGTCGGTGTGTTTGATGCGAGCTTCTCGGTCAAGCGCGGCGAAATCTTCGTGATCATGGGATTGTCGGGTTCGGGCAAGTCCACCATGGTGCGGCTCTTCAACCGCCTGATCGAACCCACCTCCGGCAGCATTCACCTGAATGGGCGCGAGATCACCGGGCTGTCGGACAAGGAACTGCTCGATGTCCGCCGCAAGGACATGGGCATGGTCTTCCAGTCCTTCGCGCTGATGCCGCACATGAGCGTCCTGGAAAACACCGCCTTCGGCCTGGAGATATCCGGGGTCAGTGAGCGCGAGCGTAATGCCCGAGCCAGCGAGGCCCTGCGCCAGGTGGGGCTGGCCGGGCATGAGCACAGCTATCCGCACCAGCTGTCAGGCGGCATGCAGCAACGCGTTGGCCTGGCGCGAGCGCTGGCCAACGACCCCACGATTCTCCTCATGGACGAAGCCTTCTCGGCCCTCGACCCACTGATCCGAAGTGAAATGCAAGGCGAGCTCATGCGCCTCCAGGCGGAGCAGCAGCGCACCATCATCTTCATCTCCCACGACATTGAAGAAGCCATTCGCATTGGCCATCGCATAGCGATCATGGAAGGTGGCCGGGTGGTTCAGATCGGTACGCCGCAGGAGCTGCTGAACCAGCCCGCCAATGAGTACGTCGAGACCTTCTTCAAGGGTTTCGACAGCTCCCGGGTGCTCAAGGCTGGCGACATTGCCCGGCTCGACCCGGCGATGATCTGTCGGGTGAATGGCAAGGCTCCGCAGTTCAGCTCAGGTGTTTCTTTCGGGTACCTGATCGACGAGCGCGACCAACTGCTGGCCGTGGTCGGGGCCGATGAAAGTGGCGCGGTAATGGGGCAATCGGGGGACGCATTCAACCTGCACACGCAGAATCCGGTTTACACCGATACGCCCTTGCACGACGTGTTGAACATCGTGGCGGAGCTGCCTTACCCGGTGCCTGTCCTGGATCGCAGCGGTGCTCTGAAGGGCACCATTTCCAAGAGTCAGCTGTTGCACACGTTGAGTCGCCATTGAGCGAATCCCTCGATCACGCAGCAGTCGCAACTTCGGAGAATAGGTAACCACCATGTCTGAGTTCAGTCTTCTCGATCCGTTCCAAAGTGCCGTCATCCCTCTGGGTGAGTGGGTGGAAACCACCCTGAAATACCTGGTGCACAATTTCCGTGATGTATTCCGTGCCATCCGCTGGCCCATCGACCAGGTGCTCAATGGCATCGAGTACGTCCTGCAGAGCATCCCGCCGACCATCGGCATCATCCTGTCCTCGTTGCTGGGTTGGCAGCTGGCCGGCAAGCGCATGGCCCTGCTGTGCTTCGTTACCTTGACGCTGCTCGGGTTCATCGGCGTGTGGTCGGAGTCCATGACCACTCTGGCGCTGGTACTGACCTCGGTGTTCTTCTGCGCCGTGATCGGCATCCCGCTGGGGATTCTCTGTGCCCGCAGCGACCACCTGGAACGGATTGTTCGGCCAGTGCTCGACGCCATGCAGACGCTGCCGGCATTCGTCTACCTGGTGCCCGTGGTGATGCTGTTCGGCATCGGCAACGTGCCCGGGGTGCTGGTGACCATCGTGTTCGCCCTGCCGCCGCTGGTGCGCCTGACCAACCTGGGCATCCGCCAGGTACCCGAAGACAAGATCGAGGCCGCCCGCGCCTTCGGCTGCACCCCGCGGCAGATGCTGACCCGCGTGCAACTGCCGCTGGCCACCTCGACCATCATGGCCGGCATGAACCAGACCTTGATGCTTTCACTGTCGATGGTGGTGATCGCCTCGATGATCTCGGTGGGCGGCCTCGGGCAGATGGTCCTGCGCGGCATCGGTCGCCTGGACATGGGCTTGGCCACCGTCGGTGGGGTAGGGCTGGTGCTGCTGGCCATCTTTCTCGACCGACTGACTCAGGCCATGGGCGCGCGCTCAAGCGCCGATCCGAGCCTGCGTTGGTACCACACCGGCCCCCTTGGCGCGCTGCTGCGCCTATGCGGTGCCGGACAACACGCCGGGCGGCGCAAGGCTGCCTGAGCCGATTGATTCGATCTACCGAACCCGACAAGAAAACTGAATGAAGGTACGAGACGATGCATCGATCCAAGTTCTCTCGCAGCATGCTGCAATGCGCCACCGCCCTGTCCCTGACGGTCGCCGCCCTGAGTGCCAGCGCTTCGGCCGACAAGCCGGGCGAGGACGTCGAGGTCACGCCGATCTTCCCCTCCATTGCCGAAGAGCGCTTCCGCGGCGAAGTGGCGATGGAAGGCCTGCGTGAACTGGGCTACGACGTCCAGGAGCCGAAGGAAACCGAGTACGGCGTGATGATGGTGGCCCTGGCCAACGGCGATGCCGATTTCACCGTGCACCTGTGGGAAAAGCTGCACGACAAGTTTTACCAACAGGCCGGCGGTGACGAGGTGATGGTCAAGACCGGAAACGTCATTCCGGGTGTCAGCCAGGGCTACCTGATCGACAAGAAAACCGCGGACCAATACAACATCAAGTACATCACCGACCTGAAGAAGCCGGAGATCGCCAAGCTGTTCGACACCGACGGCGACGGCAAGGCGGACCTGACCGGCTGCAACCCGGGCTGGGGGTGCGAGCTGGTGATCTCCCACCACATGAAGGCCTATGACCTGGACAGCAGCGTGCACGTCAACCAGGGCTCGTACTTCGCCCTGATGGCCGACACCATCACCCGCTACAAGGAAGGCAAGCCTATCCTGTACTTCACCTGGGTACCGCAGTGGATCGCCAGCGTGCTGGTCGAGAACACGGACGTGGTCTGGCTGGAAGTGCCGAAGACCGATCTGCCGGACGGCAACAACGACGTGGACACCCTGTACAAGGGCAAGAACCTCGGGTTCGCCGTAGACAAGGTCGTGGCCGTGCTGAACAAGGACTTCGCCGAAGAGAACCCGGCGGCTGTGAAGTTCCTCTCGCTGGTGCAGATCAGCACCGCCGACGAGAGTGCGCAGAACCTGAAGATGCAGCAGGGCGAGAAGAAGCCCGCCGACATCCAGCGCCATGCCAAGGAGTGGGTCGCCGCGCACCGCCAGCAGTTCGACGCCTGGCTGCAGGCCTCGCGTGCCGCCGCCAGCCAAGCATCGAACTGATCGCCAAAACGGGTGCCCGGTAGCGGGCACCTCACCTCCAGCCAAATCTAATCCCGATTGTGGAGCACCCACATGTCGCTCTATTCGTTCGTCCGCGAGTTCCGTTTCCGCGATGCGCCGTCCCATACCCGTGAGCTGTTGCAGACCTGCTTGCTGGATATTCTCGGTGTTGCCGCCGGCGCGCGTGACAATCAAACCAGCCAGGCGCTCAAACACTATGCGCTGAGCCATTACCCGACCGGAAATCTGGCCAGTCGCTTGCTGTTCGATGGCCGCCCGGTACACCCGCTTGGGGCCGCTTGGGCGGGGGGCTTCAGCGTCGACAGCCTGGATGCCCATGAAGGGCATTTCACCTCCAAGGGGCACGCTGGAGCTACTGTGGTCCCAGCATTGCTGGCGCTGGCCGATGCCTGGTGCGAGCAGGGCAGACGCATCAGCGGCGAAGAGCTGCTCAGCGCCCTGTGCATTGCCTACGAGACGGCGCTGCGGGCCGGCGTTGCGCTGATGGCGAGCGCTCCACAATACCATGCGTCCGGTGCCTTCTCGGGTGTCGGTGTGGTCTGTGGTGGCGCCCGCCTGCTGGGGCTGGACGAGCAGCGCTTCCGTCATGCGCTAGGTATCGCCGAATACTTTGGCCCGCGCTGCCCGATGATGCGTTTGGTCGATCATCCTTCGATGCTGCGTGATGCCCATGGAGCAGGTGCCTACGCAGGGCTCAATGCTTTGCTGCTCGCCGAGGCCGGCGTCACCGGGGCTCCCGCCGAGACAGTGGAAGACGAGACGGTAGCTGCCCATTGGCGCGATCTCGGCCAGCGCTGGGAAATCGATGCCCAGTACTTCAAACCCTGGCCGGTTTGCCGCTGGGCCCAGCCAGCCCTCACCGCCATGACGGCGCTGATGGTCGAGCATCCGCAGATCCGTGGCGAGAGCATCGAGCAGATTCAGGTGCAGACCTTCCACGAATCCATGCGCTTGCAGGGGCACACCCCCGCCAATGCTGACGAGGCCCAGTACGCGCTGGCCTTCCCCCTGGCCGCGCTCGTGGCGCGAGGCCGGGTCGGTCCGCTGGAGGTGACGGGGGAGGCCATCCACGCCCCCGACATCCTGGCGGTCAGCCGGCGCATCGAGATCGTCGAGAGCGATGAGCTCTCCGCGCGCTTCCCCCGGGAGATTCTTTCCAGGGTCCTGGTGCAGCTCAAGGATGGCCAATCCTTCGCCAGCCCCATTACCGCGGCCAAGGGCGATCCCGAAACGGGCATGAGCCGTACGGAGTTCCGTGACAAGTTCAACGTGCTGGCGGGTATCAGCCTGTCCGATGAGCAACGGCAGGAAATCGAAGCAGAGATTGCTGCGCTACCGGGGCGCTCCAGTTGCGAGCGCTTGCTGGCGTTGGTGTGCGGGCCAACGGAATCGGTGTGAAAGGTTCTGCGGGTTGGGTTGCCGGTAGGGATGCCGCGACCTTCGATGTGGCTCTGGAACTGCAATGGGCCCAGAGATGAGAACGTCCTTCGAAAGCGTATTGAAGAGCAAGAACCTGGTGCATCTGGACAGGGCCAGCCGTGCCGGGCTGACTACACCCATGCGTCGGGTGGCATTCATCCTGCGCGAGCATTTTTCGATGATGGCCTTCACTGGCGCGGTGGATGCGCTGGTTACCGCCAATCTCATGAGTTCGACGCCGGTATTCGAGGTCAAGGTCGTTGGTGGTGACCGCAATCTGGTAGTCAGCGACCTGGGCATCGCCATCTCCACCGACTGTTCGCTGGCCGAATTGAATGAGAAGCACCAGGACATCCTGGTGGTGTGCGGTGGGTTTCGCGTCCGCCTCGAAAGCGACCCCCTGCTGCGGTCCAAGCTGCGCCATGCCGACGCTGTTGGAGCGGTGCTCGGCGGGCTTTGGAACGGCACGTACTTCCTGGCTGAGGCGGGTCTGATGGATGGCCATGAGTGCGCTTTTCACCCTGACGGCCGGGCAATGATGTCCGAGCTGTTCCCGAAAGTGAGCGTGACCAGCCATTCCCACATACTTGACCGCAAACGCATCAGCTGCGCGGGTGCGAACAGCTCGTTGGGCATGATGCTGGAAGTGGTGGGGCACAGCGCTGGCCGCGAACTGTTGGACGCGGTGGAAGAGGTGCTGGGCTGCGACAAAATGCGGGAAACCGTGGATGTGTCAGTGGTCTCGATCGACTTCAATCCAACCCTGCCGCGAACGCTAAAGCTTGCTCTGGAGCTGATGCACAGCAATATCGAGGACCCTATCGAGATTGATGAGATCGCGCGATATGCGCGCATCTCCAGACGCCATTTAGAGCGCCTGTTTCGACGTTATGTGAAGGCGACGCCGCCGCGCTATTACATGGAACTACGTCTCACCCATGCACGCCAGCTGTTGCAGCACACCAACAAATCTCTGACCGAGATCGCGGTTGCCAGCGGCTTCACCACCCTTCCTCATTTCAGCCGCTGTTTCCGTGAGAAGTTTGATATTGCCCCGGGCCAGTTTCGCGCACGGAGCCATTTCAAGGTTTGATGCTTCCGGATGGACGATCCAGCAAGGGAACAGTGGCATGGACCTGGCCTGCTGCGCTTGTTCCTTATCGAGCTTGAACTGTGCCCGCTCAGCGAGTTACGTGTGCTGATGAGCCGCTGCTTGATTGAGCGTTTTTTCGGCGCGTCATGGACGGCGCAGGCGAGCGGCAACGCCGTTGACCTGTGGGAATAGGCTGATTGGCGGTACACGCTATTCCGCCCCCCTAGCCACACCGGTGCTGCAAGAACGATCAAGCGACGCTCCGGCGCGCTTCGCACACTGAGCCGGTCCCCTCTGGGACGACCCCATGGCCGGCACCGGCTGGGTGGAGGTCTGGGTGCCGCTGCAGGATTGACCAAAGTGGGGGGAGACTCCTGCCACTGCGCCGGCCTAAACTGCGAGGCACTTTCGCCAGGTCCATACCCTCTTTATGCCGAGCCCGCTGGTATTACGCCGTTGCCGAGCGCTGTGGTTCGTTGCGCTGCTGTCCGCCCAGACGTGGTATTGCGCCGGTTACGCCAGCGAACCGGAGGCGTACCGCGTCGGCGTGGAGCAGGTGGACTATTACCCGATCTATTCCGCGGTGCCGCCGGAGAACCAGTACCGCGGCTATGCCCGCGAACTGCTCGACCTCTTTGCCGACCGTGAGCACCTGCGTCTGACCTATGTGCCGCTGCCGGTGCGGCGACTGTCCCACACCTACTGGTCCGGCCAGCTTGACCTGGTGTTCCCGGACAACCCGCGCTGGGAGGTACACCGGAAACCCGCCGGCGTCACCTACTCGCAGCCGGTGCTGCAGTTCCAGGACGCCATGCTGGTGCTGCCGGAGCGCCGTGGCCAGCCACGCGAGGCGTTCCGCCGGCTGGGCTTCGTGCGCGGCTTCACGCCCTGGAAGTTCCGCGATGACATCGCCGCCGGGCGCGTGGTCATCAAGGAAGCGCCCAATCCCGAAGGGCTCATCCACATGGTCATCGCCGGGTACATCGACGCCGCCAACATGGCGCAGCAGGTGGCGCACTTCCACCTCAAGCGCCAGGGCCGCGAGCAGAGCCTGGTGGTGGAGCGCTCCCTGCTGCCGCTCAGGGACAGCTATTACCACCTGTCCAGCATCCGCCACCCGGAGCTGATCCAGCGCTTCGACGCCTTCCTGCAGCGCGAACGCGAGGCGGTGCAGGCGCTCAAGGCCAAGTACGGGCTTTGAAGCGGGATCGGCGAGCGGGACTTCAGTCCACCTGCCTCCCTTCCCTCAGCGCTGGCGCCGTCAGCCATAGCTTTTGACTCGCTCCGCCCAGCGCTGCAGTTGGTAGGCGGCCGAGTGGGCGATTTCTTCATCCGTGCGGCCCCGGAATTCCCGCTCGACGGCATCGGCGGCGATCAGTCCGGCGATAGTGGGAGAGCCCACGCCTTCAGTGAGGTCGAGCCATTCACCCCAGTTGGCCGGCTCGTCGTACCAGCGCAGGTATCCGCTTGGGGACACCGGCCACCAGCGTTCCTCGAATTGCAGAATGACTTTCTCCACCTGGCCCATGGCCAGGTAGGACAGGGCTTCGCGATAGCGTCCCGGCAGGTCGGGTAGGAAGTCGATTCGGCCCAAGGCACCGATTGGAACGGTGCAGATGCAGCAGTCGGCGGCGATGCCATCGACCCGGACGCCGGAAGCGCTTCGCTCGATGCGGCGCACCTCGTGGCCGAGGCGGATATCCAGGCCTTGGGCCAGGTGATCGACCAACTGCCGATAGCCACCGGGAAGATAGCGGTCGCCGTTACCCACGCCCTCTTCCTCCAGCGCCGCCATGGACAGCCGCGACAGGGGCAGGCCCGCTTCCAGAATCAGGTTGCCGTCGAGGGCAAAACCCAGGGCGCGGCGCTCGGCCGGGGACAGGGTCGCAGCATGGCCTCGCACCGCCTGTTCCAGTGGCAGACTGCGATCCACATGGCGCAGGAACCGTGCATAGGCTTCGTCGATATCGGGCACCGGGCCGTCATGGGCGGCGGCCAGGGGGCGGGAGAAGTCCGTTGCGACCGTCGCCAGTCCCAGCTGTTCTGCCAGGCGCGCCAGTCCGTTGCGGTCATATTGCTGCAGCCAGGCCGCGCCGGCATCGGCGTGGATGCCGCCCAGTTCGATGCTGTGGGTGCGTCCGCCGATGCGCTCTCGCGCCTCCAGCACCTGGACCGTCGCGCCGCTTGCCACCAATGCACGGGCAGCAGCGAGCCCGGCAAGGCCCGCGCCAATGACCAGGACTCGGCGTGCCCCACCCTCCAGGGCATGGCGGGCGGCGCAGTTGCCACTTTCCCAAGCGCTGTGGGTCATGCCGGGATGGCTGTGGTAGGCCTCGCCGGCCAGGATCAACTGCCCGTCCAGCGGCTCGGCCAGCAACAGCCGATGTCCGATCTGGCCGCCCGGCAGCAGCGAAGCGTAGGCGCCGCCGCTGTACGGATCTTCGTGCCAGCGGGTGACGTGCCATCGGCGGGGGCGGTGCATGGGCTGTACCTGGGGGCGGGAGGTGCTTGCCTTATAGCAGAACCTGGGCTGTCGGGCGTCAGCTCACTTGGAACACATCCATCAGCTCCGCCAGAAAGGTGCTCACCAGTTCGCTCTGCCGGGTGGCGTGGCGCACCGCCGCATGGAACTGGACCTCGTAGCGGAGCTGCCCGGGGTTGAGGGCGCGCAGCTGGTCCAGCTCCACGTGGTGCGCCGCGTAGTGCTGCGGCAGGAAGCCCAGGTGCTGGCCGGAGAGAATCAGCAGGGCGGCGCCGTCCATGCTGTCGGTGAGGGCGGTCAGGTGGTCGATGGTGGTGGGCGCGGGCATCTCCGGCAGCGGGTGGCTGGGCCAGACCCACTCGTGCTCGGCGACGTCCTGGCTGTCCAGGTCGCCGGCCCGTGGATACAGCGGGTGCGAGGCGCTGCAATAGGCCTCCTGGGTTTCGCGGAACAGGGCAAAGTAGTCGAGGCTGTCGAGCCGCCGCCAGAAGTAGCCGATGGCCAGGTCCAGATGGCCGTTGACCAGTTTTTCTTCGAGGAGGGACGACGACAGTTCGGTGAACTGGAAGTACAGCCCTTGGTTGCGTGCGCGCAGGCAGGCGATGGCGTGGGCGATCTTCTTGTTGGCGGTCGGGTCGATCTGCCCGAGCAGGCCGATGTTCAGGGTGCCGGTGAGGGTGCGGTTGATGTGCTGCACTTCCAGGCGGAAGCCTTCGGCGGCGGCCAGCAGGCGGCGTGCCGCTTCCACGAACTGGCTGCCCTTGGGCGTCAGGGCGAACCCGGAGCGGCCGCGCTGGCAGAGGCGAAAGCCCAGGCGGGTTTCCAGCGACGCCAGTTGCGCGCTGATGGTGGGTTGCGAGGTGTTCAGCGCGCCCTGCGCGGCAGAAATGCCACCCGCCTCGACGACGGCGAGGAAGACGCGGATCAAGCGGATATCCAGCTCGGATACGTTGCCCAGCATGCAGCCTCCGATTGCGCATTACATAGGTCGCGTTCTATGTGAACAGTGGCGTCGCGCTATTTTATGCGCCTGGCCATCCCCCTAGATTGCAGCCTCGGCGACTCGCTCGATGGCCAACAGGGATGTGGGCGGGAGGCGGGTCGCGGGCGGGCCATCATAGGCCGCCAGCAGGGGCGTCCGCCACAGGGCTTGGGCGATGCGACCTCACCCAACATAGATGAACCCGATGTATGACCGGGCCGAACAAGGCGTCGGCGGCATCCTCACAAGAACAACAGTTCGCTCGATCCAGAGCGCAGGAGCATCCCATGTCAGGGTCCACCCAGCACGCCCGCGCGGCCGAAGCCGGCGGCGGATTGGCCATCGAAGGCCACTCCATCGACTACATCCCCGAGTCCGAGCGCCACGCCAGGCTGAGCAGCCAGGGGCCGTTCTGGTTCCTCGGCAACTTCCATTTCTTCACCATCTCCATCGGCTTCGTCGGGCCGAGTCTCGGGCTGTCCGCCCTGTGGACGACCCTGGCCGGCGCGCTGGGCATCATGTTCGGCACCCTGTTCATGGCCTTCCACGGTTCCCAGGGGCCGGAGATGGGCCTGCCGCAGATGATCCAGTCGCGCGCCCAGTTCGGTTATCGCGGGGTGGTGCTGGCGCTGATGGCGACCCTGTTCGTGTTCGTCGGGTTCAACGTGGTGAACGTGACGCTCATCGTCGATGGCCTGCAAAACGTCTTCGGGCTGGAGCCGATTCCCGTGGCCTGCGCGGTGATCGCCATCGGCGCGCTGCTGTCGATCTATGGCCACGACCTGATGCACAAGGCCTTCAAGTGGGCGCTGATGCTGACCCTGCCGCTCTATGCGCTGGTGACCCTCGCGCTGGCGTTCGGCGCCGGGCAGGAGACGAGCGCCGAACCGGCCAACCTGGGCTTCAGTTGGGTCGCCTTCGCCACCCAGTTCGCCATCGCCGCCAGCTACAACATTTCCTATGCGCCTTACGTGTCCGATTACTCGCGCTACCTGCCGAAGGACACCAGCCGGCCGAAACTGATCGCGGCGGTGTTCCTCGGCGCGTCGCTGTCCGGCGCCTGGATGATCGGCCTGGGGGCCTGGCTGGCGCAGTTGCTGCAAGCGTCCGATGCGCTGGTGGCGCTGGACCGCGTCGGCGCGTCCCTGATGCCGGGGCTGGGGCATGTACTGGTGCTGGTGTCGGTGCTGGGCTTCCTGCCGGTGATCGCGCTGAACACCTACAGCGCCATGCTGACCCTGCTTACCGGCATCGATTCGGTACGCCCCATCGACCCCACACCCCGTGCGCGGGTGCTGGCGATCCTGTTCATCACCCTGGTGGTGCTGGGCTGCGTGATGTCGATCCCCGGCAACGGCATTTCCATCCTGAACACCTTCCTGGTGCTGATGCTCTATTTCCTGGTGCCCTGGACCGCGGTGAACCTGGTGGACTACTTCTTCGTGCGCAAGGGGCGCTACGCGATTCCGCACTTCTTCACCGCCAAGGGTATCTACGGCGCCTGGCAACTGCGCGGCATAGCCGCCTACCTGGTGGGCTTCGCCTGCATGGTGCCGTTCTTCTTCATCTTCGATGCGGCGGCGGGCGAAGAGGTCTTCGTGGGGCCCATGGCGCGCCTGCTGGATGGCGTGGACATCGCCTGGATGGTGGGGCTGGTGGTTTCCGGCCTGACCTACTTCGTCCTCAGTCGCACGCTGGACCTGGAGGGCGAAAGGCGCCTGATCGACGGCATCCGCGAGCGCGACATCCTCGCCATCAGCCAGCCCGGCGACCGCCAGGTGCCGTGAGCGCAACGACAAGGAGTAGCGTGCTGTGAACCCATCCCGAAACATCTCGGTGGCCTGCTGCCAACTGGCGCCGAAGGTCGGCGATCTCGCCCATAACCGTCGCATCGCCGAGCGGGCCATCCGCGCGGCGGCGCAGCGCGGCGCACGGGTGGTGGTGCTGCCCGAGCTGGTGCAGAGCGGCTACGTGTTCCGCGACCTGGCCGAGGCTCTGGCGCTGGCCGAGCCGGTGGATGGGCCGACCCTGCGGTTGTGGCAGGCCCTGGCGCGCGAGCTGGATGTGGTCATAGTCGGCGGCTTCTGCGAGCGGCTGGACGAGCGGCAGGTCGCCAACAGCGCGGCCCTGGTCGATGCCACCGGCCTGCGCGCGGTCTATCGCAAGGCGCACCTGTGGGATGCCGAGAACGCCCTGTTCACCGCCGGAAGCGAACCGCCGCCGGTGGTGGAAACCGCCTTCGGGCGGATCGGTGTGATGGTCTGCTACGACCTGGAATTTCCCGAGTGGGTACGGCTGCCGGCCCTGGCCGGCGCCGAGTTGATCTGTGCGCCGGTCAACTGGCCGGACGGCCCGCGCCCGCCCATGGAGCGCCCGGCCGAAGTGGTGCGGGTGCAGGCCAACGCGGCGGTCAATCGCCTCTTCATCGCGGCCTGCGACCGGCATGGCACGGAGCGTGGCGTGAACTGGGTGCAGGGTTCGGTGATCGTTGACCCGGATGGCTATCCCCTCGCCGGGCCGGCCGAGGCGGGCGGCGAGCAGATTCTCCTGGCTAGCCTGAAGCTGGACGAGGCACGCAACAAGCGCATCAGCCCGCACAACCACCTGCATGAGGACCGCCGCCCCGAGCTGTATGGGGTGCTCGCCGCTAATCCGTAGCCAGGTCCGCGACGGCGGCCCGGGACGGCTTCTGTTGCTCGCGGATGCAGAACAGCACCATGTGGTAGTCGCTGCCCCATTCGGCCTCGCAGCGACTGCGCACGGGCCCGCTGTAGGCGGCGATCGCCGCCGCCGCTCGACGCTGTTCTTCCTGGCAGTAGGCGCGCATGGCGTCGCCGCTCCACCTGTTCTGGCAATGGGCCTGGATGGCCGACTCGTTGGCCTGGGCAGTCAAGGCAAGACCGGCTGCAAGGAATCCGGCAGCGGTGATCCGATGTTTTATAAGGGGCATGATTACGCGCTCTTTTCCTTCGAAACGTCGGCCCTCCCTGGCCAGCGGAATACAGGATGAATGGGATGGAGTCCCGCTCGCGCGAGGGGCGTTGCCAAGGCTGACCTCCCCGCCGACACAACAGGGATGCAGTCTAGACCAGCGCCGAGTGCAGCCCGGACCAATCGGCAATGGGCCGACGTCCGGCCTGTCCAGCGCGGGGACGGATCGATTCTTCCACGGTGCTGGCAGGGGCCAACCGAACCTGGATCAATGCTTATCGCTTCCGCGGCCGGAGGGCGATGAACGGTGTGCGCCGGGTGGCGTGTCTGTTTATGACGACCCGGGAGCTTCCCGGGGTTGCCCCTGGTCGATGGCGAGAGGCGCGCTCAGGGCCTTTGTCGTGAGGCGGCGATAGTGCTCGATGACCTGCTCCTGGGAGAGGCGGTCTCCTTCCCGGTACCAGGAACAGCTATGGGTCAGCAGATTGAACAGCACGTTGGCGTACAGCTTGGGTTCGGCGCACTCGAAAACCCCTTCCTCGATACCCTGCTGGATGATCGCCTGGATTTCGTCGAGGTAGCGTCTGCGCGCGAGCTTGATCGCTCGCAGTTCGCCGCCTTCCAGGCAGCGGAACTCCAGGTTGCCGAGCAAGCCCAGTTGGCGATTATCGAGGTGCTGCCTGATGTGGAACGCCACGAACGCGGCCCATACCGATTCTGCCGCCCTGCCGGCGGGCTTGAGTTTCAGCCAGGCGTCCCGGAGCTGGTCGTAGTAGTCGAGGACCAGGCTGGCCAGCAGCTCCTGTTTGCCCCTGTAGTACAGGTACAGGGTGCCGGGGTTCACCCCGGCGTGGGCGGCGAGGCCGCGCAAGGTCATGGCGTCGTAACCCTGCCGGGCGATCAGTTCGATCGCGGATTGTCGGATGGCCTGTTCGGTAGCGGTGATCATGGGGCGCTTCGCTCGGCTGTGGTCAGGTTTCGTTGGCCGTATCGAATCCGTGGAACGAGGTGAAGGTCCTGATCGGTTCGCGCGGCGTGGCCAGTGCGTTCTCGGCGGCACCCTGGTCCTCGTGGCCGAGGGCGATGCCGCAGACCAGGATGTGCTCCGGGGCCAGCGGCACGTGCTCGCGGACGATCTCGTGGTACCAGGCGAAGGCCGCTTGTGGGCATGTGTGCAAGCCCTTGCCTCGGGCGGCGAGCATGAAGGACTGGATGAACATGCCCAGGTCCATGTAGCTGCCCGTGTTGAGGCGACGGTCGAGGCTGACCAGCAGGCCGACGGGGGCGTCGAAGAAGCTGTAGTTCCGCAGTTCCTGGTGGCGGCGCGCGGCGACGTCGTGGCGGTCGATTCCCAGCGCCTCGTAGAGGCCGAAACCCACCTCGCGGCGTCGCGTCTTGAAGGGCTCGAACCAGTCGTCCGGGTAGTACTTGTACTCGGCGGTGGTGGCTGAGCCGGTTTCCGCGTGGCGGAGGATGGCGTCGCAGAGTGCCTGTTTCTTGCCGCCGGTGATGACATGCACGTGCCAGGGCTGAATGTTGTTGCCGCTCGGCGCGCGCGCGGCGAGTTCGAGCAGCTGCTCGATCGTGTGCCGGGGCACCGGCCAGGGTTGGAAGCGACGAACGGATTTGCGCGAGCGGATGGCGGCGTCGACGTGCATGCTGGACCTCCTTTGAGGACGGGGCGAGGTGGTCGCCCCGCCGAGCCATTTACCAGATCTTGAGGGTGTAACCGACGATGAAGCGGTTCTCGTCGATGTCGGTGGTGTGGCTGCCGCGATAGCTGACGTTGCGCCAGCGCAGGTTGAGGCCCCTGAGCGGGCCGCTCTGCACCACGTAGGCGATATCGGTATCGCGTTCCCATTCCCGCGCGTCCTGCCCGCCGATTTCGAAGTTGTCGCCGGACACGTAGCGGGTCATCAGCGACAGGCCGGGGATGCCCATGGCGGCGAAGTCGTAGTCGTAGCGCACTTGCCAGGAGTCTTCCCGGGCACGCAGGAAGTGGTGGTAGGTGACGGTGTTGAGGGTCCAGGGATCGGTGCCGCCGGCAATGAACGGCATGCCGGTATCGCCGCTCTGGTCCTGATAGGCCATGCCGAGCGCATGCCCCTTGTACATCAGGGTGAACATCGCGCCGAGGTTGCGGTTGTCCACCGTGGTGCGGCCTTCATCGTCGCTGTCGAAGTAGCGGATATCCGACTTCAGCGTGAGGCCCTCGGCCAGCGGCAGGCTGTGGATGAGGTTCCCGTAATGCTGGCTGTAGTTGTCCTTCAGCTCGGCATGGAAATAGGTGGCGATGAGGCTCGGCAGGGGCGTGTAGGTGGCGCCTGCGTAGTTGAAACGGTCACTGGCCACGCCGCCCGTGGCGCCGTCGGCGAACATGTTCATGTCCTCGTAGTCGCTGGAGTTTCTCAGGCGGGTGGCGCGGAACTGGCCTGCGGTCAGGGTGAGCGTGTCGATGTCGTTGGAGACGATCTGCGCGCCTTCGAAGGTTTGCGGCAACAGGCGGGTATCGTTGCGGAAGGCGATCGGCAGCGTGGGCGCGTGGGTGCCCACCGTGAGCACGGACTTGCCCAGCCTGGCCTTGGCTGTCGGTCCGAAGAAGCCGAACTCGTCGGATACGTCGCCATCGCGCTGCACCTGCAGGGCACCCGCGCCGCTCGTGCCGCGCCCGGAGTCCAGCTTGATGCCCAGCAGCCCCAGGGCGTCGACGCCCAATCCCAGGGTGCCCTCGGTAAAGCCCGAGCTGTAGCGGAGCATGAAGCCTTGTCCCCATTCCTCGGCCTTGGCCTTGCTCTGGCCCTGGAAGCGCGGGGTATCGACTCGGTCGGCGTCCCGGTAGTCGCGGTTCATGTAGAAGTTGCGGGCTTCGAGGCTCAGTTGGCTGTCTTCGACGAAGCCGGCCTGGGCGACGCAGGGGAGGAGTCCGAGCAGGACCAGGGCGTTGCGTTGGATGTGGCGATTAATCTGCATGGTGTTTACCTTTAATTGTTTTTGTGTGCAGTCGTCAGGCGTCCTGGTACGAGCTGAAAATCTCGCAGGATGCTGATTTGTTGGTTTTTTGTGGCCTTTCAGGCGTATGTGAAAACTAAGTCTGCTTCAAATAAATAGCAAGATGTTGTCATAAAATGCGGTGGCTGTCTGCCGAGCGGTCGGCGTACAGGCGCAGGTAGCCGACGATCCCGGCGCGGAACAGCAGGACGCAGAGCACGAAGATCACGCCGAGGATCACGCCCATCCAACTGCCCAGGGCGCCGCCGCCGAGCACGTGGTGCAGCCAGACCACCAGCCCCGATCCCACCACCGGGCCGAGGAGGGTGCCGACGCCGCCGAGCAGGGTCATCAGGATGACCTCGCCGGACATGTGCCAGTGTGCGTCGGTCAGGCTGGCGAACTGGAACACCAGGGTCTTGGTGGCGCCGGCCAGGCCGGCCAGCCCGCTGGAAAGCACGAACGCGAGCAGTTTGTAGGCGTCGACGTTGTAGCCCAGGGAGATGGCGCGCGGCTCGTTCTCGCGGATGGCGCGCAGCACCTGGCCGAACGGCGAGTGCACGGTGCGCTGGATCAGCAGGTAGCCGCCCAGGCTGATGGCCAGGACGACGTAGTACAGGGTCAGGTCGTTGCGCAGGTCCACCAGGCCGAACAGCTTGCCGCGCGGAATGCCGTGCAGTCCGTTCTCGCCGCCGGTGAAGGGTGACTGGAGGTAGATGAAGTACACCATCTGCGCGAGGGCCAGGGTGATCATGGCGAAATAGATGCCCTGTCGGCGGATCGCCAGCACACCGAACAGCAGGCCGAGCAGGGTGGCCGCGACCGTGCCGCCGAGAATGCCCACTTCCGGCGTCAGGCCGCTGTGCGCGGACAGCAGCCAACCCGTCGTGTAGCCGCCGGTGGCGAGGAATGCGGCGTGCCCGAAGGACAGCAGGCCGACATGCCCGAGCAGCAGGTTGAACGCACAGGCGAACAGGGCAAAGCACAGCAGCTTCATCAGGAAGATCGGATAGATGGCGAGGGGCGCCAGCATGGCGATACCCAGCACTGCCAGGGCGAACCAGAGTGGCTTGTACCGCCGTGGCTGGATCAGGGCGTTCTGCGAGAGCGCGGTGTCGTTCATTTTTCATGCCTCCCTGGTGAACAGGCCGGTGGGTTTGAACAGCAGCACCAGAACCATGACCAGGAAGATCACGGTGGTGGCGGCCTGGGGGTAGAACACCTTGGTCAGGCCTTCGATCAGGCCCATGGCCAGGCCCGTGAGCACGGCGCCGACGATGGAGCCCATGCCGCCGATCACCACCACGGCGAACACCACGATCAGCAGGTTGGCGCCCATGCCCGGCGAGACGCTGTACAGCGGCGCGGCGAGGACGCCGGTGAAGGCGGCGAGGGCGACACCGAAGCCATAGGTCAGGGTCACCATGAACGGAATATTGATGCCGAATGCCTGCATCAGCCGGGGGTTTTCCGTGCCGGCGCGCAGGTAGGCGCCCAGGCGGGTGCGCTCGATGACGAACCACACGGCGAAGGAGAGCACCAGGGCGACCACCACCACCCAGGCGCGATAGATCGGCAGGTGCATGAAGCCCAGGTCGAGGCTGCCACGGAACGCCTGCGGCGTCGGGTAGCCGATGCCGGAACTGCCGAACAGGTTGGTGAACAGGCCCTGGATGATCAGTGCCAGGCCAAAGGTCAACAGCAGGCTGTAGAGGTGGCTTTCGCCGGCCAGCGGGCGCAGCAGGAAGCGCTCGATGGCGATACCCAGCAGGCCCACCAGGACGGGAACCAGCAGCAGGGCGGTCCAGTAATCGACGCCGAAGTGCTGCAGCAGCAACAGCGCGGTGAAGGCCCCCAGCATGTATTGCGCACCGTGGGCGAAGTTGATCACCTTCAGCAGGCCGAAGATGATCGCCAGGCCCAGGCTGAGTAGGGCGTAGAAGGCGCCGTTGATCAGGCCGAGCATGAGCTGGCCGTACAGGGCGACGGCCGGAACATCGAAGATAGACATGGGCAGTTCTCCATCCCGAGTGGCCCGCCGTCACGCGACGGCGGGCCGGCTGAAAGGGTCAGGACTTGCTGATCAGCTTGCACGTGCTCTCGGCGAGGGGGCGGAAGGCCTCGCTCGCTGGGATGGTCCGGACGATCCGGTAGAGGTCCCACTCACCCCGGGATTCGGCCGGCTTCTTCACCTGGGCCAGGTACATGTCGTAGACCATGCGGCCGTCCTCGCGGATCTGGCCGTTGCGGGTGAACATGTCGTTGACCGGCGTGGCGATCATTTGTCGGCGCACGGCCTGGGCTTCGTCGCTGCCGACATCCTTGATCGCCTGCAGATAGTGGCGGGTGCTGGAGTAGATGCCGGCCTGGACCATGGTCGGCATGCGCTGGGTGCGCTCGAAGAAGCGCTGCGCCCAGGCGCGGCTCTGCTCATCCTGGTCCCAGTACCAGCCGGTGGTGAGCTGCAGGCCCTGGGTGGCTTCGAGGCCAAGGGCGTGAATGTCGTTGATGAACACCATCAGGCCGGCGAGGTTCTGGCCCGACTCGGTCAGGCCGAACTGCCTGGCGGTGGTGATGGCGTTGACCGTGTCGGAGGCGGCATTGGCCAGGCCGATGACGTTGGCCCCCGAGCTTTGCGCCTGCAGGATGTACGACGAGAAGTCGCTGGAGGCCAGCGGATGGCGGGCCTTGCCGACGACCTGGCCGCCGGAGGCGGTGACCGTGCGCTCCACATCGGCCTCCATGGCGTGGCCGAAGGCGTAGTCGGCGGCGAGGATGAACCACTTGTCGCCGCCTTCCTGGACGATGGCCTTGGCGGTGCCGTTTGCCATTGCGTGGGTGTCGTAGACCCAGTGGATGTGATTGGCCGTGCAGTACTCGTTGGTGATCGCCGAGGAGGCGGAGATCGAGACCAGGCCGAGCCTGTCGGTTTCTTCCAGGATGCGCGTCACTGCGATGGTCACGGCCGACGACACCAGGCCGGCAACCATGTCGACGCCGCGCTGGTCGATCCATTCCCGCGCCGTGTTGGCGCCGACATCCGGGCTGTTGCGGTCGTCGGCGCTGTGGATCACGATCCTGGCGCCGTTGACCTGGCCGCCGAAGTCCTCGACCGCCATTTTCAGGGCTTCCAGGCCGCCAGGGCCACCCAGGTCGCGGTAGGCGCCGGACATGTCCGCCAGATAACCGATGCGGATTTCGTTGTCGCTGATCTGTGCGCTGGCCATGCCGGCGAAGCTCAGCGCGAGTGCTGCTACCACGGGTTTTATTGTTGTTTTCATGGTTGTTCCCTCTCTTTTGGGGGTTGTCGGGCCAGGGGCGCCCCTGGCTCCTGGGCGGTGAGCCAATGGTTCGGTTGCGATGGGGGGCCGGGTCAGACGCCCAGTTGCCGGTGCAGCAGGTCCATCTTGCCGGGTAGTTCGGCGGCGCTGATCTCGTCGAGAATTCGCCCGTGCTCGATCAGGTAATGCCGGTCGGCCAGCGGCGCCGCGAAGCGGAAGTTCTGTTCCACGAGGAGGATGGTCAGTTGCTTCTGCTTCAGCTTGACCAGCACCTCGGCGAGCTTCTGCACGATCACCGGCGCGAGGCCTTCGGTGATTTCGTCGAGCAGCAGCAGGTCGGCGCCGCTACGCAGGATGCGCGCCATGGCGAGCATCTGCTGTTCGCCGCCGGACAGGCGGGTACCCTGGCTGCGGCGCCGCTCGTAGAGGTTGGGGAACATCTCGTAGATTTCGTCGAGGGTCATGCCGCCGCTGCGGACAGTGGGGGGCAGCAGGAGATTTTCCTCGACATCCAGGCTGGCGAAGATGCCGCGTTCCTCGGGGCAGTAGCCGGCGCCCAGGCGCGGAATCCGGAAGGCCGGAAGCCGGGTGCTTTCCGTGCCGTCGATCAGGATCGAGCCGGTGCGTCGGCCGACCATCCCCATGATCGATTTGAGGAGGGTGCTGCGCCCGGAGCCGTTGCGCCCGAGCAGGGTGACCAGCTCGCCGCGATGCACGTGCAGGTCGATGCCATGGAGGATGTGCGATTCGCCGTAGAAGGCCTGCACGTTGGACAGGCGCAATTGCGCCTGCTTGGGGGCCGGATGCTCAAGCATGAGCGGCCTCCTTGCCCAGGTAGGCTTCTCGAACCGCGGGGTCGCGGGATACGTCGGCGTAGTCGCCTTCCGCGAGCACGCTTCCCCGGGCCAGTACCGTGATGCGGTCGCACAGGCTGCTGACCACGTGCAGGTTGTGCTCGACCATCAGCACGGTGCGCCCCACGGCGGCCCGGCGGATCAGTTCGACCACGCGCTCGACATCCTCATGGCCCATGCCCTGGGTCGGCTCGTCCAGCAGCATGACCTTCGGCTCCAGGGCCAGGGTGGTGGCCAGCTCCAGGGCGCGTTTGCGGCCGTAGGGCAGTTCGGCGGTCTTGCATCCGGCGAAGTCCTGCAGGTCCACGGCTTCGAGCAACTGCATGGCGCGCTCGTCGAGCGGGTCGAGGGTGCGCAGCGGCTTCCAGAAGTGGAAGGAGGTGCCCAGACGGCGTTGCAGGGCCACGCGCACGTTCTCCAGCACGCTCATCTGGGCGAACACGGCGGAAATCTGGAAGGAGCGCACCAGGCCCAGGTGGGCCACGCGGTGGGGCCGCAGCTTGCCGATCGACTGCCCCTGGTAGAGCACCTCGCCGCGCGTCGCCGGCAGGAATCGGGTCAACAGGTTGAAGACGGTGGATTTGCCGGCGCCGTTGGGGCCGATCAGGGCATGGATATGCCCTTCATGTACCTTGAGATCGACCGAGTCGACGGCGGTGAAGCCGTTGAACTCCTTGGTCAATCCCCGGGTTTCGAGGATGACGTTGTGCATCATTGATTCGTTCCTGCCAGGTAGTGATTGTTGTTATTCAACCGGCACCCTGCCGTGTGGCATGGGGTGGACCCAATCCGCGCCGAAGCGCTGGGCAGGAACGAGAAACGCTGGCTTAAAGCTCCGCCTGTTCCTCCGTTCCCGCCTGACCCAGGCCCAGGTCGATACGGGCCAGGTCGTGCTGCAACTTGTTCAGGTAATGCAGGAAATTGACGCTGTCGTCGAAACTGAAGCCCCTCAATCCCTGCTCGTAAAACTGGTAGATACGTTCCTGCAGGCTGTCCCAGTAGGCGCGTCCCTGCTCGGTCAGCCGCACCAGGCGGGCGCGCCCATCGTCGGGATGGGGCACGCGCAGCACGTGGTTGTCGCGCTCCATGCGCTTGAGCACGCCGTCCAGGCTCTGCCGGCTGACGAACAGGTACTCCGTCAACTGGTTGAAGGAGATGCCCTGGGTGAAGCCTTCCCTGGACAGCGCACCGAGCACCGCCCATTGCACGGTGCTGATGCCCATCTCGTTCTGGACCTGGCGCTGCAACACGTTGCCGGTCTGGAACAGCCGGAAAAACAGTCTGTTGGGTATTCCTTTTTGCTCGTTCTCGGTCATCGGGAATCCTTGCAGCCCCGTCTGCGGGGCAGACAAGGCGCTATTTCGGAGTGAGTTCGCGGGCAATGATATTCTTCATGATCTGCGCCGTGCCATCACCGATCTGCAGCCCGAGCACGTCGCGCAGGCGCTGGGCGAACGGCAGGTCCTCGCCGTAGCCGGTGTGTCCGTGGGCCAGCAGGCACTGCTTGACCACGTCGAAGGCCAGCTTCGGCGCCCACCATTTATTCATCGCCGCCTCGGCGTTATGGGGCAGGCCGTTGTCCTTCAGCCACAGCGAGTGGTAGCACTGCAGGCGCGCGGCGTGGACATAGGTCTGCAGCTCCGCCAGCGGATGGGTCAGGCCCTGGAAGGCCACCAGTTGCTGGCCGAAGGCCTGGCGTTCGGTCAGCCATTTCCAGGTTTCGTCGAGGGACTGCTGGGCCAGCGCCAGGCACTGCAGGCCGATCAGCGCACGGCTGTAGTCGAAGCCCTGCATCACCTGCTTGAAGCCTTTGCCCTCGTCGCCCAGGCGGTGGCTGGCGGGTACTTCCACATTGTCGAAGAAGATCGAGCCACGGCCGATGGCGCGCTCGCCGGCATCGTCGAAGCGGGTGGTGCTGATGCCAGGGAGGTTCATGGGCACCAGGAAGGCACTGATGCCGCTGGCGCGCTGCTCCGGGGTGCCGGTGCGGGCGAAGACCACGGCGACGTCGGCCTGGTCCGCCATGGAAATCGACGTCTTCTCGCCGTTCAGCACATAGACGTCGCCCTTGCGCTCGGCCTTCAGGCGCAGGCTGGCGGCATCGGAGCCACCGCTGGGTTCGGTCAGGGCGATGCAGACGATCTTGCGCCCGGCGGTGATCTCGTGCAGCCATTCGCGGGCCAGCTCGGGGGCGGCGTGCTGGGCGATGATCTGGCCGTTGAGGGAGGTCAGCAGCGGGATGTAGCCGACGTTGAAGTCGCCCCGGGAAATCTCTTCGATGATGATGCCGGCCGTGACGCAGTCCAGGCCGCTGCCGCCGTACTCTTCCGGCAGCTCGCCACCCAGCAGGCCCATTTCGCCCAATTGCCGGATGACCGGGCGCTCGATCTCGCCGGCCTGGTCGCGTTTACGGTATCCGGGCGCCAGGACCTCGGCGCTGAAGCGGGCGACGCTTTCACGGATGGCGTTCTGGTATTCGTTGAATGCGAAGTTCATGTTTCTCTCCGAGCCGGTTCGGCGCGAGGCAGGGAAGCCCGCCCGGAAGGCATCCGGGCGGGAAAGGCGTCAGCGATAGAACTTGCGGAAATCGGGCTTGCGCTTTTCCTTGAACGCGGCCACGCCCTCCTTGGATTCCTCGGTGTCGTAGTACAGGGACAGGGCCTGCATTCCCAGGCCGCCGATGCCGGCGATGTTCTCGCTGTCGGCGTTGAACGAGCGCTTGGCGATGGAGAGGGCAGTGGGGCTCTTCTCGAGGATCTCGTCGCACCACTTCTGCACTTCCGCATCCAGTTCCTCGTGGGGTACCACGGCGTTCACCAGGCCCCATTCCAGTGCCTGCTGGGCGCTGTACTTGCGGCACAGGTACCAGATTTCGCGGGCGCGCTTTTCGCCGACTACCCGCGACAGGTAGGCGGTGCCGAAGCCGGGGTCCACCGAGCCGACCTTGGGCCCGACCTGGCCGAACACCGCCTTGTCGGAAGCGATGGAGAGGTCACAGACCACATGCAGCACGTGGCCGCCGCCGATGGCGAAGCCGTTGACGCGGGCGATCACCGGCTTGGGCACTTCGCGGATCAGGCCTTGCAGCTCCTCCACCGGCAGGCCGATCAGGCCGCGCCCGTCGTACTGGCCTTCATGGGCACCCTGGTCGCCGCCGGTGCAGAACGCCTTGTCGCCGGCACCGGTGAAGACGATGACGCCGATGGCCTTGTTCCAGCCGGCGCGGTTGAAGGCGTCGATCAGCTCCATGCAGGTCTGCCCACGGAAGGCGTTGTAGCGCTCGGGGCGATTGATGGTGATGGTGGCGACGCCGTCTTTCTCTTCGTACAGGATGTCTTCGTAGTTCATGGGTTCTCTCCTGGAGTCCGGGGGCTGGTCAGCCGGCCATGGTCAGGCCGCCGGACACGCTGATGACCTGTCCGGTGATGAAGTTGGCATCGTCGCTGGCCAGCAGGGCGATGATTCCGGGGTAGTCTTCCGGTTGGCCGAGGCGGCGCATGGGCACCGCGTTCTTGAAGGCTTCCAGCAGCTTTTCCGGGTTGTTGGAGGTGGCCGCCACGCTCTTCAGCAGCGCGGTGTCGGTGGGGCCCGGGCAGACCACGTTGAAGTTGACGCCCTTGGTCGCCAGCTCGCGCGCCAGGGTCTTCGACAGGCCAATCAGGCCGGCCTTGCAGGCGGCATACACGGCCTCGCCGGAGGAACCCACGCGGGCCGCGTCGGAGGCGACGTTGATGACCTTGCCGCCGCCGGCTTCGAGCATCTTCGGCAGCACCACGTGGTGCATGTTCAGGGCGCCGGTGAGGTTGATGGCGATCAACTGCTCCCACTGCTGCGGCTCGGTCTTGAGGAAGGGCAGGAAACGGTCGAAGCCGGCGTTGTTGACCAGTACGGTCGGCGTGCCGAGTTCCGCCTCGATGGCGGCCACCGTGTTCACGATCGCCCCATGGTCGGTGATGTCGGCGGCGTAGGCGCGGGCCTTGCCGCCAGCCTCGGTGACCAGGTCGGTGGTGGCTTGCGCGGCTGCGGCGTCGCGGTCCAGCACGGCGACCTTGCAGCCTTCCTCGGCGAAGCGCAGGCACACGGCGCGGCCGATGCCGCCGCCGCCACCGGTCACGATCACGGTTTTTCCAGTCAGGCCTTTCATGGGCAGTCCTCTCGATGGTTCGGGATGGTGATGTCAGGAGCGCTTGGCCGGTTCCAGGCGGATGGCCCGGGCTTGCTCGCGCAATTTGAATTTCTGGATCTTTCCCGAGGGCGTGCGGGGCAAGGCCGGCAGCACTTCGAGGTATTCGGGCAGGTAGTTGCGGGTCAGGCGCTGCTCCAGCAGGAAGCCGGTGACCTCTTCCAGCGCCAGGCTGGCGGAGGGGTCGTGCAGGGTGACGTAGGCGCAGAGGCGTTCGCCCAGGCGCGGGTCGGGGCAGCCCACCAGGGCCACGGCGGAAATGGCCGGGTGCTTGTAGAGCAGGTTCTCGATCTCCACCACCGGGATGTTCTCGCCGCCGCGGATCACCACGTCCTTGGTGCGCCCGGTGATGCGGATGTAGCCCTGTTCGTCCATGCGCGCCAGGTCGCCGGTGGCGAACCAGCCGTCGCGGTCCACGCCGTACAGTTCGGGGCGCTTGAGGTAACCGACGAAGAGGCTGGCGCCGCGGACCATCAGGTGGCCTTCCTCGCCGCTGGCCAGCGGCCGGCCCTGGTCGTCCTGCACCGCCACTTCCATATGAGGCAGGGCGCGGCCATCGGTATGGATGGCGCGCTCCGCCGGATCGTCCGGGCAAGTCGTGGTCACGGCGCCGTTCTCGGTCATGCCCCAGGCGGAGACGATGCGCGCGTTCACCGAGTTGCCGGCCTTTTCCACCAGTGCGCTGGGGATCGGGGCGCCCGCCGCCACGAAGACCTTGAGCGAAGCGAGCGCATCGCGGTGCTGCGGCGCCACGTCCACCAGGTCGGCGAGGAAGGGCGTCGAGGCCATGGTGAAGGTGGGGCGCTCGGCCTTGGCGATCCTGGCCGCGAAGTTCGGGTCCCAGGTGTCCTGCAGCACGGCGGTCGCTTTCAGGTAGACCGGCATCATCAGGCCGTAGAGGAAGCCGGTCTGGTGGGCCAGGGGCGATGCCATGAAGACGATGTCCTCGGCGCCCAGCCGCAGGCGCTCGGCATAGGGGCGGACGTTGCTGAACAGGGTGTTGGATGTGTGCAGAACGCCCTTGGGCTCCCCGGTGGTGCCCGAGGTGTAGAGCAGCTGCACCACGTCGTCGCCCGCCGGACGGCGCTCGGCGAAGAGCGCGCGGGTATCCAGGCGCTCCTCCCAGGGCTGGTCCAGCAGGACGCGGGCGAAGTCGGTGGCGTCGTTGTCGCCGTCGATCACCAGCACCTGGCGCAGTGCCGGCAGATCGCCGCGCAGGCCGTCGATCATCGCGGCGTAGTCGAAGCCCCGGAAACGTTGCGGAACCACCAGCACGCGGCTTTCGGCGTGGCCGAGCATGAAGCGCAGTTCGCGTTCGCGGAAGATCGGCATCAGCGGATTGAGCACGGCGCCGATGCGCACGCAGGCCAGGTGCAGCGCGCTCATCTGCCACCAGTTGGGTAACTGGCAGGACACCACGTCGCCCTTCGCCACACCCAGCGATGCCAGTCCGGCCGCCATCCGGGTCACCACCCGGTCCAGCTCGCCGTAGCTCATCGCGTGACGTGAGTCATCGCTGACGCGGTAGGCCACCAGGGCTGTCCTGTCGGCGTCTTCGGCAACGGCCTGGTCGAGATAGTCTGTCATGATCATGTCATTCCAGGCTCCCGACTCCAGCATTGAAAGTCGCCGCTCGGGCGACAGGTCAGTACGGATAGTCATGGGCTTTACCCTATATATCGCTATTGTTATTCGAGGTTTCACGTGTTCGTGCTGCGATGGGGCTGACGATACGCCGCTTAAAATTATTATGTCAACATGTTGTCTTTATTTTTGTCGGTGGATAGACTCGGTCCCAGATCGGCCCACCCGGGCCCTGCCTGGAAACGGAATCACGCGGAGGACGCGCCATGAGCTACAGCACCATCCTGGTCGAGCGGCATGAGTCGGTCGGGTTGATCACCCTCCATCGCCCGCAGGTGCTCAACGCCCTGAGCGGGCAGTTGATGACGGAACTGGGCGAGGCGCTGCGCGCCTTCGAAGGCGACCGTGCGATTCGCTCCATGGTCGTCACCGGCAGCGAGAAGGCATTCGCCGCCGGCGCGGATATCGCCGAGCTGCGGGACAAGGCCTTCGCCGACGTCTATCTGGAGGATTTCGTGACCGCCAACTGGGAAGAGGCCACGCGCTGCCGCAAGCCGGTGATCGCGGCGGTGCGCGGCCTGGCCCTGGGAGGCGGTTGCGAGCTGGCGATGATGTGCGACCTGATCATTGCCGCCGAGGACGCGCGCTTCGGCCAGCCGGAGGTCAAGGTCGGTACCTTGCCCGGCGCCGGCGGAACCCAGCGGCTGACCCGCGCCATCGGCAAGGCCAAGGCCATGGACCTGTGCCTGACGGGGCGCCTGATGGACGCCCGGGAGGCGGAGCGCTGCGGGCTGGTCAGTCGCGTGGTACCGGCCGAACGGGTGCTGGACGAGGCGCTGCAGGTGGCCGCGCAGATCGCCGGCCTGTCGGAGGTGGCGGTCAAGTTGAACAAGGAGGCGGTGAACCGGACCTTCGAAACCACCCTGGCCGAAGGGGTGCATTTCGAGCGGCGCCTGCTCCACGCCAGCTTCGGCAGCGAGGACCGCAAGGAGGGCATGGCCGCCTTCCTCGATAAGCGCCCGCCGGTCTGGCGCCACCGCTGATTCACCCGGTCGATCCGCCATACAACAACAAACGCGGGCCCCGAGCCTGCAGGAGCGGTCAGATGTCATCTTTCGTGAGCCTGTCGCGGGAGGGCAGCGTCGCTGTCATTCGCGTCGACAACCCGCCGGTCAATGCCTTGTCCCAGTCGGTGCGGGCAGGGCTGCTGGAATCCTTCGCCGCAGCGGAGCGGGATTCCGCCATTGAACTCATCCTGCTGGTCTGCGCCGGCCGCACCTTCATCGCCGGTGCCGACATCCGCGAGTTCGGCCAGCCGCCGCAGGCGCCGCTGCTGCCCGATGTCACCCTGGCCATCGAGAATTGCGCCAAACCGACCCTGGCGGTGCTGCATGGCTCGGCCCTGGGCGGCGGGCTGGAAGTTGCCATGGCCTGCCATTACCGCATCGCCAGCCGCGACGCCCGCGTCGGTCTGCCCGAGGTGAAGCTGGGTCTGCTGCCCGGTGCCGGCGGCACCCAGCGCCTGCCACGCCTGGCGGGCGTCGAGCTGGCCCTGGAGATGATCGTCGGCGGCGAACCCATCACGGCCGACCAGGCCGTGCGGCACGGCCTGATCGACGAACTCTTCGACGGTGAGCCGCTACCTGCTGGCCTGGCCCATGCCGCCGGGCTGCTGGCGTGTGGCGCCGGCCCTCGCCGCAGCGGCCAGGCCGCCATTGCGGAGCGGGGCGATCACGCCCGCCTGCTGGAAGCCCGGCGTGCCGAGGTCCGCGCCCGCCAGCCGGAGGACTTTTCCCCGCCGCGCTGCATCGATGCCATCGAGGCCGCCATCCAGCTTCCCCTGGAACAGGGCCTGCGCCGCGAGCGCGAACTGTTCCTGCAATGCCTGCAATCGCCCCAGCGCGCCGAACGGGTGGCCCGCTTCTTCGCCGAGCGCGAAGCGGCCAAGGCCCGGCGCCAGAACCCCTGAGCCCATCCATCGAGGGTATTCCCATGAATATCGAGTTCACCCCCGCCGAGCTGGCGTTTCGCGACGAGGTGCGTGACTTCCTCGCCCGCGAGCTGCCCGCCGATATCGCCGCCAGGGTTCGCCTCGGCAAGCACGTGCGCAAGGAAGACCATCAGCGCTGGCAGCGCATCCTTTCCGGTCGCGGCTGGTACGCGGCGAACTGGCCGGTGGAACACGGCGGCACCGGCTGGAGCCTGGTGCAGCGGCACATTTTCGAGGAGGAGTGCGCGGCCTTCGGCGCGCCGCGGCTGATCTCCTTCGGGGTCAACATGGTGGCGCCGGTGATCATGAAGTTCGGCACCGCCGAGCAGCAGGCGCATTACCTGCCGCGCATCCTCTCCGGTGAAGACTGGTGGTGCCAGGGCTACTCCGAGCCCGGCGCCGGCTCCGACCTGGCCAGTCTGAAGACTCGCGCCGTGCGTGACGGAGACCACTACGTGGTGAACGGCCAGAAGACCTGGACCACCCTGGGCCAGCATGCCAACCGCATCTTCTGCCTGGTGCGCACCGACCCGGAGGCGCAGCAGCAGCGCGGTATTTCCTTCCTGCTGATGGACATGGACAGCCCCGGCATCAGCGTGCGGCCGATCATCACCCTCGACGGCGATCACGAAGTCAACGAAGTGTTCTTCGACAACGTGAAAGTGCCGGTGGCCAACCGCGTGGGCGAGGAGAACCAGGGCTGGACCTGCGCCAAGTTCCTGCTCACCCACGAGCGCACCGGCCAGGCCGGCATCGCCCATTCCAAGGCGGCCCTGGCCCAGCTCAAGCGGGTGGCCGCGGTGGAACTGCGCGGTGGCCGGCCGCTGATCGAGGACCCGCTGCTGCGGGTGCAGATCGCCGAAGTCGAGATGCAACTGATGGCCATCGAGATGAGCACGCTGCGCATCCTGGCGTCGGTCCAGGGCGGCGGCGTGCCGGGTGCGGAAAGCTCGATCCTGAAGATCAAGGGCTCGGAAATCCGCCAGGCCATCAGCCACCTGCAACGCAAGGTGTTGGGCATGCACGCGCTGCCGTTCCTGGCGGACGAACTGGAGCGCGACAGCGTCCCGGAGCCGCTGCATGGCGATTACAGCGCCGGTCCGGCCAGCCAGTATTTCAACCTGCGCAAGCTGTCCATCTACGGCGGCTCCAACGAAATCCAGAAGAACATCATCGCCAAGATGATCCTCGAACTCTAAGGAGGCCCCATGGACTTCACTCTCAGCGAAGAGCAGCAGATGCTGCAGGACACCGTGGCCCGCCTGGCGCGGGACAGCTACGGCTTCGAGCAGCGCGAGGGTTTCTACCGCAGCGAGGCGGGCTTCAGCCGGGACTTCTGGCAACAGCTCGGCGAGTTGGGCATCTGTGCGGTGCCCCTGGCGGAGGAGCATGGCGGCCTGGGCGGCGGTGGGGTGGACACCTATCTGGTGATGACCGAACTGGGACGCAACCTTTGCCTGGAGCCCTACCTCCATTCCCAGGTCTACGGCGCCGGCCTGCTGCAACAACTGGGCAGCGACGACCAGAGCGCCGAACTGCTGCCGCGCGTGGCCGCGGGCGAGCTGCAATTGGCGGTCGCCCTGGAGGAATCCCAGAGCCATTACCAGTTGCAGGATGTGCAGACCCGTGCCGAGCCCTGTGTCGGTGGCTGGCGTTTGACCGGCGCCAAATGCGTGGTGGTCGGTGGGGACAGCGCCGGCCTGATTCTGGTGTCGGCACGCACTTCGGGGGCGGCGCTGGACGAGACGGGTATCAGCCTGTTCCTGGTGGACCCGACTGCCTCTGGCGTGAAGCGCCTTAGCTACCCCTGCATCGATGGCCCACGTGCCTGTGAGCTTCACCTCAATGGCGTGGTGGTCGGCGAAGGCAGTCTGCTTGGTGCGACCGGCAAGGCCTTGCCGGCGCTGCGTTACCAGCAGGGCCGGGCCATCGCGGCCCAGTGCGGCGAAGCCGTGGGCAGCATGGAGGAATGCTTCCGCCTGACACTGGACTACCTCAAGACCCGCCAGCAGTTCGGTTCCCCCATCGGCAAGTTCCAGGTGCTGCAACACCGCATGGCCGACATGCGCGGCGAACTGGAATTGGCCACCTCCATGGCCATCCTCGCGGCCTGCGTGGCCGACGAGCCCGACAGCGACGAACGCAGCCGGCGCCTGGCCGCGGCCAAGTTCGTCGTTACCCGCGCGGCGCGCTTCATCGCCGAGCAGGCCATCCAGCTCCACGGCGGTATCGGCATGACCTGGGAATACAGCCTGTCCCACCACGCCAAGCGCCTGGTGATGCTGAGCCACCAGTTGGGTGACGACGATCACCACCTGCGGGCCTACGCCGACTTGCTGCGTTGCGCCTGATCCCCCATTCGACCTGACACAGGAAAACACGATGAAGGTACTGGTCCCGGTAAAACGCGTGGTCGATTACAACGTCAAGGTTCGCGTCAAGGCGGACAACTCCGGCGTCGACCTCGCCAATGTGAAGATGGCCCTCAACCCCTTCTGCGAAATTGCCGTGGAAGAAGCGGTGCGCCTGAAGGAACACGGTATCGCCACGGAAATCGTGGTGGTGTCGGTCGGTCCGAACGCCGCTCAGGAACAGCTGCGTACGGCCCTGGCCCTGGGCGCCGATCGCGCGATCTTGGTGGATGCTCTCAAGGTGGAGGGCGCCGAAGAGCTGAGCTCCCTGGCCGTGGCCAAGCTGCTGAAAGCCGTAGTCGACAAGGAGCAGCCGCAACTGGTGATCCTCGGCAAGCAGGCCATCGACAGCGACAACAACCAGACCGGCCAGATGCTCGGCGCCCTCACGGGCTACGCCCAGGGCACCTTCGCCTCCAAGGTTGAACTGGCGGGCGACAAGGTCAAGGTCACCCGTGAGATCGACGGCGGCCTGCAGACCGTCGTGCTGAACCTGCCGGCGATCGTCACCACCGACCTGCGCCTGAATGAACCGCGCTACGCGTCGCTGCCGAACATCATGAAAGCCAAGAAGAAGCCGCTGGACGTGGTGACGCCGGAGGCCCTGAGCGTTGCCACCGGGTCCACCGTGAAGACCCTGAAAGTCGAAGCACCGGCCGCCCGCCAGGCGGGGATCAAGGTCAAGTCCGTGGCCGAGCTGGTCGAGAAACTGAAGCACGAAGCGAAGGTGATTTGAGATGGCAATCCTGGTAATCGCTGAACACAACAACAGCACACTGGCCGCTGCCACCCTCAACACCGTGACGGCCGCGCAACAGATCGGCGGCGAGGTGGTCATCCTGGTGGCAGGGCAGGGCGTCGATGCGGTCGCCGAGGCCGCCGCCAGGATCGCCGGTGTATCCAAGGTCCTGGTCGCCGACAACGCCGCCTACGCGCACCAGTTGCCGGAAAACGTCGCGCCAATGATCGCGCTGCTTGTCGAGGGGCAGGGGGACAATAGCTACAGCCACGTGTTGGCGCCTGCCACCACCAACGGCAAGAACTACCTGCCGCGCGTGGCCGCCCTGCTGGACGTCGACCAGATCTCCGAGATCATCGCCGTCGAGAGCGCCGACACCTTCAAGCGTCCGATCTACGCTGGCAACGCCATCGCCACCGTGCAGTCTTCCGCGGCCGTGAAGGTGATCACCGTGCGCACCACCGGTTTTGACGCCGCGCCGGCCGAAGGCGGCTCGGCCAACCTGCAAACGCTGGCCAGTTCGTTCGACGCACGCACGTCGGGCTTCATCAGCGAAGAACTGGCCAAGTCCGACCGTCCGGAATTGACCGCTGCCAAGATCGTCGTCTCCGGCGGCCGTGGCATGCAGAACGGCGACAACTTCAAGCACCTCTACGCCCTGGCCGACAAGCTGGGCGCCGCCGTGGGCGCGTCCCGTGCCGCGGTCGACGCCGGTTTCGTGCCGAACGACATGCAGGTCGGCCAGACCGGCAAGATCGTCGCGCCGCAGCTGTACATCGCGGTGGGCATTTCCGGTGCCATCCAGCACCTGGCCGGCATGAAGGACTCCAAGGTGATCGTCGCGATCAACAAGGACGAAGAAGCGCCGATCTTCCAGGTGGCCGACTACGGCCTGGTGGCTGACCTGTTCGAAGCCATCCCGGAACTGCAAAACGCCCTGTAAGGAGGCGCTATGAGTACGTTCAAGCGTATCGGCGTGATCGGCAGTGGCGCCATGGGCCGTGGCATCGCCCAGCTGTTCGCTGGCGCTGGGGTGGAGGTGCTGCTGCACGACAGCCGTGGCGAGGCCATCGAGCAGGCACTGGCGTTCAATCGTGACCTGCTGCAGCGCGCGGTGGCCAAGGGCAAGCTGAGTGCCGAGGCGCTCGCCGCGACCCTGGCACGCATGCGCCCGGCCTACGCCCTGGAAGAACTGGCGGGCTGCGACCTGCTGATCGAAGCCATCGTCGAGAACCTGGAGGCCAAGCAGGCGCTGTTCCGTGAACTGGAGCAACTGGTGGCCGAGGATGCGGTGCTGGCGAGCAATACCTCGTCGCTGTCCATCAGCCGGATCGCCAGCGCCTGCGAGCACCCTCGGCGCGTCGCCGGTTTCCACTTCTTCAACCCGGTGCCGCTGATGAAAGTCGTCGAGGTGGTGCGCGGCGAGCTGACCGACCCACAGGTGGTCGAGCGGCTGGCCGCGCTGGCCGAAGCGGCCGGACACTTCGCCGCGGTCACGCCGGACTCTCCGGGCTTCCTGGTCAACCACGCGGGCCGCGCCTATGGCCCGGAAGCCCTGCGCATCCTCGCCGAAGGGATTGCCAGCCCGGCTCAGATCGACCGCATCCTCAAGGATTGCCTCGGCTTTCCCATGGGGCCCTTCGAGCTGTTCGATCTGACGGGGCTGGATGTGTCCCACGCGGTGATGGAATCGATCCATGGCCAGTTCTACCAGGAACCGCGCTATACCCCGTCGGCGCTGGTGCCGGCGCGACTGGCCGCTGGTCTGCTCGGGCGCAAGAGCGGTCGGGGTTTCTACCGTTACGTGGATGGCAAGGCGGTGCCGGAAGCGCCGGCAGCACAGGCTGCGGTCACCCTTGATCGGCCGTTCTGGCTCGACGCCCGCGATGCGGCGGTGCGTGATCGGGTGGCGGCCGTGCTGGCGAGCGCCGGCGTGGAACTGGAGCAGGGCGAGCGACCCAGCGCGCAGGCAATCTGTCTGGTGACACCGCTGGGCGAGGATGCCAGCAGCGTGATCGCTCGCGAGCAGTTGCCGCCCGCTCGCACCCTGGCCCTGGAGACCCTCGCCGGTTTCGACAGGCGCCGCGTGCTGATGCGCCAGCCAGCCCTGGACGCGCAGGTGCTGGCACAGGCGCGCCAGGCGCTGGGCGCCGATGGCGTGCCCGTCGAGGTGATCAACGATTCCCCCGGCTTCATCGCCCAGCGGGTAGTGGCCGGCATCGTCAATCTGGGCTGCGAAATCGCCCAGCGGCGCATCGCCGCGCCCGCCGTCCTGGATCGCGCGGTGCAGTTGGCGCTGGGTTACCCCCATGGCCCGCTGGGCTTTGGCGATCACTATGGGGCTCGGAAGATCGTGCAGATCCTTCATGCACTGCATGACCTCTACCAGGAGCCGCGCTATCGCCTCAGTCCCTGGCTGCGCCGCCGTGTGCAGCTCGGCCTGCCCCTGACCGCAGCGGAGGAGGGCGTATGACCGCCTACATCTACGATGGCCTGCGTTCCCCCTTCGGTCGGCATGCCGGCGCCCTGGCCAGCGTGCGGCCGGATGACCTGCTGGCGACCGTGGTGCGCGCCCTGGTGGCGCGCAATCCCTTCGCCGTCGATGAGTACGAGGACCTGATCGCCGGCTGTGCCAGCCAGGCGGGCGAGGATGGCCGAAACCTGGCTCGCCATGCCGCACTCCTGGCTGGGCTTCCCGTGTCGGTGGGCGGCCTGACGGTCAACCGCCTGTGCGGTTCCGGCCTGGCGGCGGTGCTGGATGCCGCGCGTGCGGTGCGCTCCGGCGAGGGTGAGCTGTTCATCGCCGGCGGCGCGGAGAGCATGAGCCGCGCACCCTTCGTCGTGGCCAAGGCCGAAAGTGCCTACTCCCGCGAGTTCCGGGTTTTCGACAGCACCATTGGCGCGCGTTTTCCCAACCCGAAGGTGGAGGCCGGGTTTGGTGCGGACTCCATGCCGGAAACCGCCGATAACGTTGCCGTTGAGCTGGCCATCAGCCGCGAGCAGGCCGATGACTTTGCCGCGCGCAGCCAGGCGCTGTTCAACGCCGCGCAGCAGGAGGGTTTCTTCGCCGGGGAGATCACGCCGATCGAGGTGCCGCAGGGGCGCAGGCAGGCCCCTCTGCAGGTCGAGCGCGACGAGCATCCCCGGCCGGATAGCACGGCCGAGGTGCTGGCCCGGTTGAAGCCGTTGTTCGTCGACGGCGTGGTCACTGCCGGGAATGCCTCGGGCGTCAACGACGGCGCCGCCGCCTTGTTGATCGGCTCGCGGGCCGTCGGAGAACAGTACGGCCTCAAGCCGCGCGCACGAATCCTCGCCGGCGCGGTCGCGGGTGTCGAACCCCGGCTCATGGGGCTTGGACCGGTGCCGGCCAGCGCCAAGGCGCTACGGCGCGCCGGCCTGCGCCTGGAGGACATGGACCTGATCGAAATCAACGAAGCATTCGCCGCCCAGGTACTTGGGTGCGCAAAGCAATTGGGGCTGGAATTCGACGATCCACGCCTCAACCCCAATGGCGGTGCCATTGCCGTTGGCCACCCGCTCGGAGCATCCGGCGCCCGCCTGGCCCTTACGGCCGTGCGCCAGCTTGAACGGACCGGTGGCCGCTATGCACTGGTCAGCCTGTGTATCGGCCTGGGGCAGGGCATCGCCTGCGTCATTGAGCGCCTGGACTGAAACAGCACATCACAACGACAACGATTTCGGAGACCCCGACCATGGCCCACAAAGCAAGCTTCAACTGGATCGACCCGCTGCTGCTGGACCAGCAGCTCACCGAAGAAGAGCGCATGGTGCGCGACAGCGCCCAGCAGTTCGCCCAGGACAAGCTGGCTCCGCGCGTGCTGGAAGCCTTCCGTCACGAGCAGACCGACCCGGCGATCTTCCGCGAGATGGGCGAGACTGGCCTGCTCGGCGCGACCATTCCGGAGGCCTATGGCGGCAGCGGCCTCAACTATGTGTGCTACGGCCTGATCGCCCGCGAAGTGGAGCGTGTCGATTCCGGCTACCGCTCGATGATGAGCGTGCAATCCTCCCTGGTGATGGTGCCGATCAACGAATTCGGCACCGAGGCGCAGAAGCAGAAGTACCTGCCCAAGCTGGCCAGCGGCGAGTGGATCGGCTGCTTCGGCCTGACCGAGCCGAACCACGGCTCCGACCCGGGCTCGATGATCACCCGCGCGAAGAAGGTCGACGGCGGTTACCGCCTGACCGGCGCCAAGATGTGGATCACCAACAGCCCGATCGCCGACGTCTTCGTCGTTTGGGCCAAGGACGATGCCGGCGAGATCCGTGGCTTCGTTCTCGAGAAGGGCTGGCAGGGCCTGTCCGCGCCGGTCATCCACGGCAAGGTCGGTCTGCGTGCCTCCATCACCGGCGAGATCGTGATGGACAACGTGTTCGTCCCGGAAGAGAACGCCTTCCCGGATGTGCGCGGCCTGCGCGGCCCCTTCACCTGCCTGAACTCCGCGCGCTACGGCATCGCCTGGGGCGCCCTGGGGGCCGCCGAGTTCTGCTGGCACACCGCGCGCCAGTACGTGCTGGACCGCAACCAGTTCGGCCGTCCCCTGGCCGCCAACCAGTTGATCCAGAAGAAGCTGGCCGACATGCAGACCGAGATCACCCTGGCCCTGCAAGGCTGCCTGCGCCTCGGCCGGATGAAGGACGAAGGCACGGCGGCGGTGGAGATTACCTCCATCATGAAGCGCAACTCCTGCGGCAAGTCCCTGGAGATCGCCCGTCTGGCCCGCGACATGCTGGGCGGCAACGGCATCTCCGACGAGTTCGGCGTGGCGCGCCACCTGGTCAACCTGGAAGTGGTGAACACCTACGAGGGGACCCACGACGTCCATGCGCTGATCCTCGGTCGCGCGCAGACTGGTATCCAGGCGTTCTTTTGAGTGTGGGCCGGAGCGGGGTGTCTTGCCGCTCCGGCTTTTTTTATCGACGTGCTGTTCGACCTTTCGCGATCAGGAGGTGACACCATCCCGGGCGCCTCCGCTGCGTCTCCTGCCCCAGGCTCGATCTGAGAATGCCATGCTGAGAAATATCAAGATTGCCACTCGAACGCTGATCTTCTTTGCACTTGTCGCCGTGCTGTTGGCCTGCCAAGGCCTTTTCGGCTTGCGGAAGATGTCCGATATCCGGAACTCGGGGGTTGAAGTCGAAACACATTGGATGCGAAGCCAGGCCACTGCGGCAGACATCGCCCTGCACTTTGCGCAGATCCGTACCGAATTACTGCGACAACTGGCATTCAAGGATGCCCAGACCTATCGAGAAAGCGAGGAATTGATCAGGGCGGCGATCACGTCCATTGATGCGGGGTTCAAGGCGTATGAACCGCTGATAAACGGCGCTGAGGAACGGAGCGTGTTCCGGGCGGCCAGGGATACCTTCGAGCAATACGCGGACAAGTTGACCCGCTTGCAGTCACTGATGAGCGATCCCGGCGACCCCGAGCTGGCTCTGGTGAGTCGCGAGTTGAAGAGTCTTGCACCGGTCCTGAATGACAACCTGATCGCGCTGCGTGAGTGGAATCGGCAGGGAGCGTCTGCCGCCACGCGGTTTTCCGCTGAGACTCATGCCTCCGCACAGGCCGCAATCCTGACGGTCATCCTTGTCACCCTGGCGGCGACTGTCGTACTTGCCCTGATGCTGACTCGCAGCATCGTCGTGCCGATTCGCCGAGCGGTAGGATTCGCCGACCTGATCGCCCAGGGCGATCTGAGACAAGGCATCCACGTCGATGGAAGAGATGAAGTGGCCCGGTTGTTCTGCTCGCTAAGTGGCATGCGGGGCAATTTGCGGGACACCCTCGGACAGATTCACGATTCAGCCCAGCAGTTGTCGGCGGCGGCGGAGGAAATGACCACGGTCATGGATGAAAGCACGCGCGGCCTGCAGCGCCAGAATGGCGAAATAGAACAGGCGGCCACTGCCGTCAATGAAATGACCGTAGCGGTGGAGGAAGTGGCCGGGAATGCCGTCTCAACCTCTGAAGCGTCCCGTGCCTCCAACCAGTCGGCGGAACTGGGGCGAGCGCAGTTGGCGGAAGCGATCCGGTCGATCCAGGTGCTGACGGACGATGTAATGAGCGCATCGGAGCGCGCTGCGTCGCTGGCGGAACAGACTCAGACCATCAGTCGCGTACTGGATGTCATTCGCGCCGTCGCCGAGCAGACCAACCTGTTGGCGCTGAACGCCGCCATCGAGGCGGCGCGCGCCGGCGATGCCGGACGCGGCTTCGCCGTGGTGGCGGATGAGGTGCGTGCCCTGGCCCATCGCACGGGCGAGTCGACGCGCGAGATCGAGGGCATGATCGCCAACATCCAGGAGGGCACCGGAGAAACCGTGAAGGCCTTGCGCCAGAGTGCCGAGCGAGCGCGAAGCACCATGGCGAAAGCCGACGTTGCAGGCCAGGCGCTGGAGAGCATCACGGAGGCGGTCGCTGGGATCAACGAGCGCAATCTGCTGATCGCCAGCGCATCCGAGGAGCAGGCGCAAGTGGCACGCGAGGTGGATCGCAATCTGGTCAGCATTCGCGACCTGTCGGTACAGACGGCCACCGGTGCCCAGCAGGCCAGCGTGGCCACGCAGGAACTGGCGCGGTTGGCGTCTTCGCTCAATGGCCTGGTGAGGCAATTCGCTCTGTGAACAGAGGCACGCCATTGTCGCCCCTTCGCTCGGCTCCTTCTCCCAAGGGAACGCAATTTCCTCACCAACGCGCGCGCTCGCCACGGCACAAGCGGAGCGCCATGCGGGCGCTGGAGGAGTGCAAGCGGCTTGGGGATCCGCTCTGGATGTTGTTCGGCGTTCATTCGGCTCACCACGATCTGAGCAGTCGGGACTCTGCGCAGGACGAAGCCCTGGGGCTCAACTGCACCTAGCATGCCGATCCCTCCTGACCCTAAGTGCGAATTGAGCTGGGGGAGTGGCTACTACACCCGGGCTGCTGGCCCATCGGTCTATCGAACGCGCAGGGGGCGGAAGTCATTGATCTTCGCCGGTTTCAGCTTGTTCTGGACCGTGGTAGCAATCGCACTGGCCCGCCACCATGGTTTTGCCTGGACTACGTTGTCCTTGAGGTTCCTCAGGAAATCCATGGAACTGCCTCACTCATGAAAAAGGCCGGCATCGCCGTAATGCTGTTCACTTAAGCGCGCGCATGACTCGCTCCCCTCTCCCATTTATGGGAGAGGGGCTGGGGGAGAGGGGCGAAATCCCTGCGAAACAGTTGTTTTCCCCTCTCCCCAAAGGGGCGAGGGGACTGATCGAGTCCCGTTACTTCTTATGTGAACAGCATTACGGCATCGCCGGCCTTGAGGTTACTCGACCGCCAGGGTCAGCTCCGGGTTACCGAAGCCTTGAAGGCTGGCGTTCGACTTCTCGAAGTACAGGCGCCAGAAACCTTCGAGGTTCTGAATCATCTTGCCGCTGCGGTAGCCATTTTTGGCCGCTGTCGGAACGAATGCCGCGCCGTGGACGTAAACACGTGCGCCGTTGAAATCGGTCAGCAGGTGTTGTTTCTCGACCTTGGCCATCTCGACATTCGGATCGATCTGGCGGATGCCATTGGCCTGGTAGAAACTGCCGAATTCACTGTATTCCAGCATGTCCGACATGAGCAGGATGACGTGCTCATTGACGTTTTCGGCCTTACTCAGGTCTTCGGCGACAGCCTTCATGCTGAAGAGGATCTCGCTACGTGGAATGTCCGAGCTCGACTTGCCCATCGTGCCGGCGAAGGCCTTTCCAAAGCGCTGGAACAGCATGGCCGGCTGGCCCTTCAGGCAGCTGTCGAACTTGCGGGTAGCCATCATGGGCACGTTACCCAGCACCTCCTCGGCGATCGGCTTTTCCAGCTCGCCGGCGAATTGCAGGCGGGTGTAGTGGCCTTCCAGATAGGCGCTGAAGGAGTACAGGCGGATCTTGTCGCCAGGCTGCATGAAGCGCTTGATGTGGCCCCAGGCAGTGCGTTGCAGGTCGGTGGTCAGCGGGGTGGTTTGGTCAACCACTACGGTCAGCATGCGGCCGGATGGCGCACTGCGGAACTCGTCGATGCGGGCCAGGGAGTAGCAGCTCGGCAGGTCATTGCGTTCCGCCGCCATCAGGGCGGTCGGCGCGAAGACCAGGGCGAGCAGCAGGCTCTTGAGTTTCATCGTACCTCCAGAGGTTTTGTCACCCGAGGTGGAGCTGCACCTAATGTGGCTCCGCCTCGGGTGTCAGGCTTAAGCCGGTTGGGAGCTGGATTTGTCCAGCAGTTGCAGGCGGCGAGCACGCTTAATGGTGTCGAGGTCCGTACCCTTGCGCTGAGCCACGAACGCCAGGTCGTCGTCGTGGAACTCGGTCAGGTCACCGAACTGGTACGGATCGAATCCGCCGGCAGCCGGGGCCGAAGCAACCGCTGGTGCCGCCTGAACAGCCGGAGCGGCAGGGACGGGCACTGCTTCCTCAACTGGAGAGGCTGCTACAGGGGCTACTACCGGAGCAGGAGTAGACGCCGGGGCAGCGGCGGGATGGTTAACGTCGGCGCTGAACATCTCGACAATCCCGTTGAACTTGTCCCTGAACGGGAAAAGTGCCGGGTCCTTGATCTGCGCGAAGCGGGGGCGGGCAGTGCGAATGATTTCCTGGATGCGCGCGTTGTCATCGGTAGCGATGGCAGCCTGAAGATCGGCAATCGCCTTTTCGATGTAAGACCGGATCACTTGCTGACTGTCGTTGCCCAGCTTATCGAGGACCTCCTTTTGGCGCTTGAAGGCCAGCTTGCTGTCCTGCTCGGAAATGAACACGCTAAATGTGCGCTTGATGTTGTCCTTTTTCAGCTGCTCGCGATCGGTGCCGTTGGCGCGGAACACGCTCAGTTGCAAGGTCTGCAGTTTGCCGAGGGATTCCTGGGCGTCGGTGGCCACATTACGGGCCTTTGCTTCGTGGTAGCGCACGAAGTCATCGGCGCTGGAGAACTTGTGGATCAGTTCCCAGGCCACGCGCGAGTATGTGCCGGCGAAGCCGTAGATGTAGGCCAGGAAGGTACTGGTCAGCTGGATGAAGATGAACAGGCCGCTCAGTACGGCGAAGGTCACCAGCGATGCGCGGTGCAGGGCGTCGATTTGATCCTGGGCCGACTTGCCGGCGGCTTCGTTGGCGATGCCTTGCATGTCGGTCGGCATCGGGAAGTCGTCTTCGCTGGCGGTCGGGAAGTCATCGGCGGACTGCGAAACGGCCGGCGGGTTCGCGATCAGGTCTGCTTCCTGGGCGTTCAGGGTTTCGGTGCGTACCCAGAACGCAGCGATCGCCAGGCCGATGATGAATACCGCATAGCCGATGATCAGGCCGAAGCGCTTGGCCGGCTTCTCACCGTCCTTCGGCAGCTTCACGCGGTTCAGCATCTGCTGGTAATGCGGCTTGTCATCGTCGACGTTCGTGTTGTCGATGGTCACGATGTGAGTTCGCACCATGTCGCCTGCCGAACCCGCGCTGCGCATGTTCTCGAATGAGAGAATCTTGGCGACCACATTGTTGAGGTACATCTGGCGTCCCGCGAACTCGGACAGGAACAGGCCGATGATCGAGATCACCAGGCCGATCGCGAAGGCACCGGCGATGGCGGTGTTCGGTGTGGCCAGGGTCAGGGCGAACGGGGCGAGGGCAAAACCAAAGGCTGTGGCCTCGATCAGCATGAGGGCAATGATGAGCCCCCAAAGCAGGATGCCTTTTTCTTTTCGCGCGTCCTCGTCGATCTTACCCAGGTAATCCTGGCAGCGTTTGAAATGGCTTTCTGAGGGTTGGTGGTTCCGGTAATAGGTCTCGTATAGGCGGCACAGCTGCGCCTCGGACTCGTAAAAGCCGACAGCATTCGGGTTGTCGGAGCTGGGCTCATCCTTCGAGCCAGGGTGTTTCACCCAGTGGGCAATGCGGCCGCGCCACGGCATGCCGATTCGGACCTTCATCAACCAGTACCGGAACTCGTACCAGTAGACGATGACCGGGATGGCCAGGAAAACAGTAGCCACAAGCGGAATGACGATGTGCCAGTAGAGGGTGAAAAACGTGCGGATTGCTTCGAGCATTGGCTATTCCTTTTAACGCGACAGCTGCGGCTTGAAGGAGGCGACGTAGGCTTCGCCCTTCTTCGGGTAGTAGATCTCGCCAGCTACAGCCGAGCCGGCGCGCTTGTCGAACACGATGTCCATGCAGGAGACCGGAGTGTTTTGCTGGTCCACGGCAAAGACGCGATACAGGATCTGTGTTTCGCCTTCGTAGGTGTTGGCTACCGACTGGATGAGTGGGGTCTGCTTCTTGGCCGAGCTGGCATAGTTCGAGATGAACTGCATCTTCGGAGCCACGGCAACCTGTCCGTCATCGCGGAGGATGCCAACGGGGCCCACGGTAGCCACGTGGCCATTGACCTTACTGGCCCATACCCCGCCGTTAAGGCCTGGGTAGAACTCATTGGTGTTGAAGTCCTTCAGCGTCGTACCGGTAGCGAGGTTTTTCACTTCGCCATCGATTCGCGGCAGGTCGCCCACACACGAAGTAACCGGAGCGCTGGCATAGGCCGGGCTGATGAGTGAGAAGGTCGAACTCTTCGGCGAAATTCTCGACGCCAACTGCGACTGGGTGCTCGTTACCGGCTGGCCGCCGAAGTCGATACCGCCCTTACCGTCCAGTTGGATGACAACTGGCGAAGCCGGGGTGGAGGGGAGGGCAGGTGCTTCGTGGTGGCTGTCCGCAGCCGGACTCTCGAGCACGACCGGTGCGCTTGTTGCTGGCTTGGTAGACGGGGCTGACTTGCCCGCGCTGGCGGAGACTGGCTTGACCTGAGGCTTGGATGCAGTGCCATGGGCCAGGTATTTGGAGTTGCTGCGCTCGTCCCGCACACGCTTGACCAGTACCTGCTCGCTATCTACTTCGACAAACTCGACTCGGCGGTTCTTTGCGCGGCCGTCTTCGGTGGTGTTGTCGGCGACTGGGCGCGACGCACCGGCACCTTGGTAGTAGATGTCCTCCTTGGGAATTCCAACAGAGGCGAGGATATCGCCCACGGCGCGGGCACGAGCCTCAGAGAGCCGTTGGTTCATCTCTGCACCACCGGTGGAGTCGGTGTGGCCGACCACCAAGACTTTTTTCGAAGGCTTACCTGGCTCTGCCTTGGAACGCTCACGACCGAACTCTTGCGCTAGGGTGGTCAGCTTGCGATAGCCCTCGGGAGTCAAGGTCGAAGAGCCGGACGGGAACATCTCCTGCACCTGGACCTGGGCTTCGACCCCTACGGACTCCTTCTTGCCAGTGCTGGCGTCCACCAATTCGATCTCGCGGACCTCGGCTTCCAGACCTTCCTGAGCCGCAACGGCTTTCAGGCGGTCGACCCGTTTTTTGTAGAAGTAGCCGGCAGCGCACCCCAGCGCACCGCCCGCCGCGGCGCCGCCTGCGATCTGGCCTGAGTCGCCGCCGGCGGCTGCGACGATGCCGCCAACGAGCACGGCACCCGCTACAGCCCCTACCCCGCATGCGAACTTGCTGGAGTTTTCACCGAGGGTCTTATCGATCGTGGCGCAGCCACTCAGGCCAACCGCAACTGCTACTGCCAACGCCGTTGGCCGCATGACATTCGAGCTGAACATTTCCTATCCTCTGCTTTCTGTCCGCTGTGCGCAGACGACTTCCAGCGTCTCCGCTGAATTCATTGCGGCCCGGGGGCCGTCAACTTCCCTTGAACCACCTCGACCGTAACGGCCGGGTGGAGTGATTCACGTACTTCCGAGGCGCGTGCCGAAGCCGGGCTGCGAAACAGAGCTCTGTTCCGGCCCGAGTAGGGATGCGATATGGAGGAATTGCTGCCAGAAACTCCTTTTTCTTGAAGGGATACGCCGTCGTCCTGGGCGTTTTGTGGCGAACTGCCACTAGTTACTACGGAACCCGCACCATTTCAAGCTGTGAGCGAGTTGGGACGGTTGTAGTGGTCAAGGTTTGAGCTAGATGGTCAAAATGCCATCGCCCAATGAGGAGGGAACCTACCGAGGCGCAGATTGAGTCATGAACCTGACGCCCTTGAAAGAAACAATCCCTGGCAAGGTTACTTGGGCCTGCAAGCTTTCTTCGAACAGGCTGACCGCTGCAGTCCAGAGCCCCTTGTCCATTCAGTAGGCCTCAACAGACACATGAGCAGTTCTCGACTGGTCATCGTTAATCTTTGGGCATGTGGCAAGGGTCAACCTGAACGCTGAAGTTCAGATAACCGTCCCTCCAGGGGCCAACTTCAGCATTATGGCTGTGCGCTGCCGTCCGGGTTTAGGGGCTGGCCACCGTTCCCCTGATCTCGAAGTCTCCATGCGGTAGTGTTCACGGATGCTCAACTGGCAAGACAGCGATGTAGGGTCGCGCAGGTTATTGAGATAGGGCATGGCCACTTCGATGATGTCGCGGCTGGCCAGATTGGAAAAACCGTCACGGATCACCTGGGGGCGCTGCTCAAAGGTATTGCGCCCACTTTTTTTGCAAGCGACTCTTGTCGACCCGCGTCTGCACGATGCGATAGACGGCCGAGGGACTGACGCCCAGGCGCTCGGGCATGTCGTTCATGCTCAGTGCGCGCGTTCGCGCAGTGCACATGCCGAGGATGGTGAGCCCACGTTGCAGGGCGGGCACGCGGTAGTCGGCATCGCGCTCCGGGGGGGGCTCGATGGCGGTCAGGCGGGCTCTTGTGGTTGGCGCAGAGCGCAGCGAAGCCCAACGTTGGGCCTCGCCGGGCTTGGCGCAATCTACGAGAGCAGCGCGCCCATGGACACCGGCTGTCCGCCGAACTCACCCATGGCATCCAGCATCGCGCCGTGGAAGTACTCCAGGGAGGCGCGGTCGCAGAGGATGTGGAAGCGCGGCAGCTCACCGGTGTCTGCGTTGATCACGATGACGTTGATCCGCGCCGCGGAGGTTTGGGCCACGGCTCCGACGGGGAAGGCCTCCGGCCGCAGGTCCACGCCGCAGAGCTTGGCCATCACCTCGGCAACATGGCGACCGGATAGTTGCAGCCAGGCGTGGCTGTCCTGGCGCGGCAGCAGGTAGTTCCCCTGGTCGCTGAGTTGCCAGCCGGTCTCCTCGGCAGCGATACGTTCGCCCCGGTCGGCCAGGCTGCCCAGCAGCAGGTACTCGGTTTGCGACAGGCGCGCCACCAGCGAACCGTCTTCCTGGGTCAGCGCCCGGTTGGGCGCCTCCGGCAGATGGTAGCCGCGTTGGTTCAGGAAGACGGCGGCGTCGATGCCGCGAAAGCCCACGCGCGGCAGGTCGGTCAGGTCGATGAGCGCACAGCGCTCGATGGGATTGAGGCTGGTCATGTCTCAGAGCTCCTGGCGCTTGTTGTCGGGATCGAAGAAGGGCAGTTGCACCACGGTGGCCTGCACCACCTGGCCGCCCTCGACGCGGATCGGGATCCGCTTGCCCGGTTCTGCCTGGTCGGCGCCGGCATATGCCAGGCCGATGATCTGGCCGAGGGTGCTGGAGTACTCGCAGGAGGTGACGTTGCCGCTGATGTCCGGGCCGTTCAGCACCAGGTGACCTTCCAGGGGCTGCGCGCTGCCCTTGGGCAGGGTGAAGCCCACCAGTTTGCGCTTGAGCGGTTGCGCTTCGAGGATCTCGATTGAGCGCTTGCCGACGAAGAAGGCCTTCTTGCGGCCGATGGCCCATTCCATGTCGATCTCGCCCGGATGGGTCATGCCGTCGGTATCCTGGCTGATGATCACGTGGCCTTTTTCCAGGCGCAGCAGGCGCTGGGTCTCGACACCGAAGGGGCGGATGCCGAACTCGGTTCCGGCGGTCATCAGCGCGTCCCACAGCTTGCCGCCATGGCGGGCGGGGACGTGGATTTCGTAACCCAGCTCACCCACGAAACCGACCCGCATCAGCCGCGCCGGAATGCCGGCCACTGTGCCGGTGCGTACGGCGAGGTAGGGGAAGCCTTCGGCGGACAGGTCGACATCGTCGCAGAGCTTTTCCAGGACCCGGCGCGACAGCGGCCCGGCCAGGTTCACTGCGGCCAGGGCGGCGGTGACGTTGGCGATATCCACGTTGAGGCGCCACTGGGCGTTCCACTTGAGCATCTGTTGGTAGATGCGGTCGACGCCGCTGGTGGTGGCGGTGACATAGAAGTGGTTGTCGGCCAGTCGGGTGCAGACGCCGTCGTCGATCACCACGCCATGCTCGTTGGTCATCAGCGCGTAGCGGGTGCGTGCCACCGGCTGCTTCTTGAAGGGCAGGGTGTAGATGCGCTCCAGCAGCTCGGCAGCATCCGGGCCGCGTATGTCGAGGCCGCCCAGGGTGGAGACGTCGATCAGGCCAACCTTCTCGCGCACATGGCGGGCTTCTTCCTGCATACAGCGTTCGCGGTCCTCGGCCTTGCCGTAGAACGCCGGACGCTGCCAGATGCCGGCCGGCATCAGCTTGGCGCCGGCGGCCACGTGGCGACTGTGCATGGCGGTCTGGCGGTACGGGTCGAATGCGCGACCGGCGACGTGGGCGAGCTTTTCCGCCTCGAACGGCGGCCGTGCGGTGGTCACGCCGGTTTCGCTGATGCTGCGGCGGGTGGCCAGGGCCACCAGGCGTGCGGTGGGCAGCGCTGAATGGCGGCCCTGGGACGGGCCCATGCCGACGGTGGAGAAGCGCTTGACCAGCTGCACGTCGCGGTAGCCGCAACGGGTGGCGTTGACGATGTCACGTACCTGCAGGTCTTCGTCGAAGTCGACGAAATCCTTGCCCTTGGGGTGGGGGAAGATCGGCCAGTCGAAGTTGACCCGCGCCTCGCCGTTGAACCCGGCTTCGCCGATGCCAGCGTCCAGTCCCAAGGCTTCGGCGGCTTGGGCGGCAACGCGGGCGCCATCCAGCAGCACATTGTCCAGGCTGTGGCGGCCGTTCACCGAACCGGCGATGGTCAGGCCTTGCGGCAGGCCACTGATGGCGAACTCGGCACGTTGCTCGTCATAGGTCAGCTTGCCGCCGGCCTGGCAGAGCAGCTGGTACACCGGCATGTAGCCGGCCGACATGCACAGCAGGTCACAAGAAAGCTGCATCCCGTGCGCGGCCACCTGGCCCTGGGCGGTGATGCGGCGGATATCCACGCCGCTGACATGGCGCATACCTTTCTCGTGCAGGGCTTCATAGACAGTGCTGCCAAGGTGGCAGGCAATGCCTTGCTTCTCCACGGCGACTTTCAACGCGGCATCGGCGGGCTGCTGGCGCATGTCCACCAGGGCCGCGACTTGTACACCTTGTTCGGCGAGGTCAAGGGCGGCCAGGTAACCGTCGTCGTTGCCGGTGAGCACCACGGCGCGTTTGCCGGGTTTCACGGCGTACAGCTTCATCAGGCGCTGGGCGGCGCTCGCCAGCATGACGCCAGGCAGGTCGTTGTTGCGGAACACCACCGGCTGGTCGAAGGAACCGGCGCTGACGATGCACTGCTTCGCCCGCACCTTGTACATCCGACGGCCCTGGATCACCGGCAAATAGTTTTCGGTGAACCAGGCGTTGCAGGTAGCTTCTTTCAGCACCTGGATATTGGCGTGGCCTTCTACGGCGGACACCAGTTCCCGGCGCAGGGTTTCGGCGCGGCGGCCTTCGATGTCGAAGCGTGCGTAGGTGAGCGAGCCACCCAGCACCGGTTGCTGCTCGATCAGCAGCACCTTGGCGCCGGCATTGGCCGCGATGAGTGCGGCAGATAACCCGGCTGGGCCTGCACCGACGATGGCGATATCAACGAAGAGGTATGCCTTGTCGTAGTACTGCGGCTTGACGTTCAGATCGAGCACGCCGAGGCCAGCCTTCTTGCGGATCAGCGGTTCCCAGACTTTCCACATGCCCTTGGGTTTGTAGAAGGAGCGGTAGTAAAAACCCACCGGCATGAACTTGGAGAACTTGCCGAGGTAGGCATCGCGGTCGTTGTCCAGCGAGCCATTGAAGTTCTGTCCGGTAACGCTGAGCCCGGAGCGAAGCGGCTGGGCATCGGCCAGCACGTTGGGTTCGTCCGGCAGTTGCACCAGGGTGTTGGCGTCCTGCCCGGCCATGGTCAACGGGCCGCGCGGACGGTGGTACTTGAACGAGCGCGAGAGCAGCCAGCGGCCGTTGGCGAGCAGGGCGCTGGCGATGCTGTCGCCGGCAAAACCCTGGTAATCCGTGTCGTCGAAACTGAAGCGGAGCGGCTGGTCGCGATCGATCAGCAGCCCCATGGGGGCGGGAAGGCGACTCATCCGGCGATCTCCTGGGCGTGCGTGGCGAACTCGACCCGCTGGGTGAAGAGTTCCTTCGGGTCGAAGGTGCGAATGATCTGGTCGGTGACCGTATGGCGTTCGGCGAGGAACCAGTAGCTGGAGGCGTTGTGCATCCACCACTCGCGTACCACGCCGGCGGCGTTGTCGCTGTTGAATACGTAATCGGCCCATTCGGCGTCGGTGCAGGTGGCCGGGTCAGGCATGACCTTGAACTCACCGCCGTAGGTGAATTCGCTGATGTTCCGGGGGCCGTTGAGCGGGCAGTTCATGATTTTCATGGTGGTTCCCCTTAGTGACTTGCTGCCGTGGCGCCCATTTCGTTGACCTGTTGGAAGGTGCTGAAGCGGTCGAGGGCGAAGGGCTTGATCAGGTCCGGCACTTTGCCGCCGCTGGCCACCAGTTCGGCCATGGTCTTGCCGCAGATGGGCGTGGACTTGAAGCCCCAGGTGCCCCAACCGGCGTCTAGGTAATAGTTCTGCACCGGCGACAGGCCCATGATCGGGCTGTAGTCCGGGGTCATGTCGGTGATGCCCGCCCACTGGCGCATCAGCTTGGCGTTGGCCATGAAGGGGAACATCTCGATGGCGTGGGCCAGCAGGCTTTCCTTCAGGTCCAGGGTGGAGCGCGTGTTGTACAGCGGGTACGGGTCCGAGCCGCCGCCGAACACGATCTCGCCCCGGCTGGTCTGTTGCACGTAGCAGTGCAGGGCGGAGGAGCTCACCAGCGGGTCGAGGAAGGGCTTGAACGGCTGGGTCACCATCGCTTGCAGCGGGTAGGTGTGGATCGGCGCGCGAATGCCCGCCTTGGCCAGCATCAGCGAACTGGCGCCGGCGATGGCCTGCACCGCGCAACCGCATTTCACCGTGCCGCGGTTGGTCTTCACCGCGGTGATGCGGCCGTTCTCGATCACCAGGTCCTGCACTTCGGTGAGCTGGTGGATTTCCACCCCGCGCTTGGCGGCCTGCTTGGCGTAGCCCCAAGCCACGGCGTCGTGGCGGGCGGTGGCGCCGTCGATGTGCCATAGGCCCGCAATCACCGGCAGATGACCAGGGTCAAGGTTGAGGGTCGGCACCAGTTCGCGGATCTGCTGGCGGTCGATCATCTCGGTGCGGCCACCGAAGTGCTTGTTCACTTCGGCGCGCTGGCGGAAGGCGCGTACCGTGGCGTCCGTGTGGGCCAGGGTGAGCTGGCCGCGCTCGGAGTACATGATGTTGAAGTCGAACTCGTTGGAGAGGTTCTGGAACAGCTTCACCGACTCGGCGTAGAAGCGCACGCCTTCGGAGGTGAGGTAGTTGGAACGGATCACCGCCGTGTTACGCGCGGTGTTGCCGCCGCCCAGGTAGGACTTCTCCAGCACCGCGACATTGGTGATGCCGTGGTACTTGCTGAGGTAGTAGGCGATGGCCAGGCCGTGGCCGCCGCCGCCGATGATGACCACGTCGTAGGCCGGCTTGAGATCGGTGGGCGGTGGCAGGTCCACCTCCACCGGGTACTCGGAGCTCAGGCCGTATTTCAGGAGATTGAAGGGCATGGCGCCTCCGGGAACTGGGCAGGAGTGGATGGAGCGGGGTGCTGGAGGCGCGCCGCGGCCAGGGTGTTCTTCATCAGGAAGGCGATGGTCATGGGGCCGACACCGCCGGGCACCGGGGTGATGGCGGCGGCGCGGGTGAGGGCGCTGTCGAAGTCGACGTCACCGACGAGCTTCGCGCGGCCGTCTTCCTCGATGCGGTTGATGCCGACATCGATGACCACGGCGCCGGGTTTCAGCCAGTCGGCATCCACCAGCCGTGGACGGCCGACGGCGGCGATCACGATGTCGGCCTGGCGGCACAGCTCGCGCAGGTTGGCGCTTTTTGAATGCACCACGGTCACCGAGCAATGGGCCTTGAGCAGCAGGGCGGCCATCGGCTTGCCGACGATGTTGGAGCGGCCGATCACCACCGCATGTTGGCCGGAGAGATCGCCGCAGGTGTCCTGCAACAGGCGCAGGCAGCCGGCCGGGGTGCAGGGGGTGAGCACCTCGCGTCCCTGGCTGAGGCCACCGACGTTCTCGGCATGGAAGCCGTCGACGTCCTTCAGCGGGTCGATGGCCTGCAGCACGCGGGTTTCATCGATATGCGCCGGCAGCGGCAGTTGCACGAGGATGCCGTTGACGCCGCTGTCGGCGTTGAGGCCGCGGATAAGTGCCAGCAGGTCGGCTTCGGCGGTGCTTGCCGGCAACTTGTGTTCGAGGGAACGGATACCGCATTCCTCGGCCCGCAGCACCTTGTTGCGCACGTAGACCTGGCTGGCCGGATCGTGGCCGACCAACACGACTGCTAGTGCAGGGGCAACGCCACCGGCTTTCATCTCGCGTACTTCCTCGGCCACTTCGGCCAGCACGCGGGCAGCGGCCGCCTTGCCGTCGATCAGCTTGATGGGGGCTTGAGCGTTCACCGGAAGATCACCGTGCGGTCGCCATTGAGGAAGACCCGGTGCTCCAGGTGATATTTCACCGCCTTGGACAGGGCCACGGTTTCGGTATCACGCCCCACCGCCACAAGGTCGTCGGGGAGATAGGCGTGATCCACACGCTGCACTTCCTGCTCGATGATCGGGCCTTCGTCGAGGTCCGAGGTGACATAGTGGGCGGTGGCGCCGATCAGCTTCACACCACGCTCGTAAGCCTGGTGGTAGGGCTTGGCCCCCTTGAAGCCGGGGAGGAACGAGTGGTGGATGTTGATGGCGCGGCCGGAGAGTTGCTTGCACAGGTCGTCGGAGAGGATCTGCATGTAGCGCGCGAGCACCACCAGCTCGGTCTGCGTTTCATCAATGATCTTCATCAGCGCCGCTTCCTGCTGGGCCTTGGTGTCGCGGGTGACCGGCAGGTAGATGAAGCGGATGCCTTCGCGCTCGGCCATCGGACGCAGGTCCAGGTGGTTGGAGACGATGGCGGTGATCTGCATGTCCATCTCGCCTTTCTGGTGGCGGTAGAGCAGGTCGGACAGGCAGTGGTCGTACTTGCTCACCATCAATAACACGCGCATGGGCTGGGTGGTGCTGTGCAGGGTCCACTCCATGTCGAAGCGGCGGGCGACGGCATCGAAGCCTTGCTCGATTTCGTCGATGTCGCCGTCGTACTGGTCGTTGAAGCGGAACACCGCGCGCATGAAGAAACGGCCGCTGGTGTCGTCGTCGAACTGCGACATCTCGCTGATGTAGCAACCCTTTTCCGCCAGGTAGGTGGTCACCGCCGCGACAATGCCCGATACGGCCGGGCAACTGATCTTGAGGATGAAATGGCTGGTGGCGTGTTGCATGACTGGTCCTCTGTTGGAGTGGCGGCAGCTCAGCGCAAGGCGGAAATCTTCAAGGGTGGAACGGGGTTTTATCGGTGGTGTTGTTTTTACTGATGGGAATAAAACTTTCCCTTGGCGCTTTTATAGGCGAAGCGCGGGTGCAGGTCTAGCCTGTTGGGAAAATTTTTATCGTGGTAGGAAACTAACGTCGGCGGACGGCGGGGCGGGGGTTCCCGGTTTGCATCCGGGCTGCGCGCTGAAACTGAACCGGTAGAAGCGCGCGCTGATCGCGAAGGTTCGCGCTCGGGCTGTGGGCGAGCAGGGCTCGCTCCTACGGGGAAATCGGGAGGGCTTTACTCGTTGCCGTAGTTCATCACCGACAACAGGCGGATCGGCACCTGCAGCAGCTTCTCCGGACCATGGGGCACGTCGCCGTCGAAGGTCAGGCTGTCCCCGGCCTGCATGTGGTAGAGCTGGTTGCCGTGGCGGTACACCAGTTCGCCTTCCAGCAGGTGGAGAAACTCCGTGCCGGGGTGGGCGAAGGTGGGGAACTCTTCGCTGGCGTCATCCATGCTCACCATGTAGGCCTCGAAGTTCTTCTTCGGTCCACGGGTGTGGTTGAGCAGGTGATAGGTGTGGCCCTTCTCGGTGCCGCGGCGGACCACTTCCAGGCCATCACCGGCCTTCACCAGGATGGCGTTGCCGTCGGGCTGGTCGTACTGGCTGAACAGCTTGGACATGGGCATGCCCAGCACGTCGCACAGACGGCTCAGGGTATCCAGGCTGGTGGACACCTGGGCGTTCTCGATCTTGCTCAACATGCCCTGGCTGATTCCGGCGATACGCGCCACGTCCGCCAGCTTCAGTTCCTGCGCCTGGCGCTGGCGCTTGATCTGCATGCCCAGGTACTGCTCCAGGCGGAGGCGGGGAGGGGTCTCAGTGGTCATGAGTGGCTGTCCTGCACGATTTCAGTTCAAGAAATTATTTTTCGCACTGAGAAAGTGCGACTCCGGGCGTCCCACTCCGGATGGGGACACGGGACTTTCCCACAGTGAAAAGGATTTTCCCATATAAACAGTAGCTCGGAGCTAAACCGAGTTCTTCCTCCCCGCGCATTTCAGATTGGCAAGCTGATTGCATTCCTGATGGGAAACTAAGTTTCCTGTATGGAATTCAATGAAAAAGCCTGACCGCCACCTGCTCATTCAGACGACCCGGACCACGGTGGCAGTCGTGCGCCGCCCTGTCTCTGATCGCCTGCCATCCAACGACCGCCTTGCCCTTTTCCAGGAGTGAAGACCCATGTTGCCAACTGAAACGCAGCGCATCATCGACCAGCACGGCATCAAGTACGTGCTGGCCCAGTTTGTCGATATCCACGGCGCCGCGAAGACCAAGTCCGTGCCGGTGTCTGGCCTCAAGACGGTGGCCGAGGATGGCGCCGGATTCGCCGGCTTCGCTATCTGCGGCATGGGTATGGAACCCCACGGTCCGGACTTCATGGCGCGTGGCGACCTCTCCACTCTGATCCCGGTACCGTGGCAGCCGGGCTACGGCCGGGTAGTGTGCATTGGCCATGTGGATGGCAAGCCCTGGCCGTACGACACCCGCTATGTGCTGCAACAACAGGTCCAGCGCCTGACCGACAAGGGCTGGACCCTGAACACCGGCCTGGAGCCGGAATTCAGCCTGTTCCGCCGCGGCGCCGACGGCAAGCTGCAACTGGTGGACGCCACCGACAACCTCGATAAGCCCTGCTACGACTACAAGGGCCTGTCGCGCTCCCGCGAATTCCTCGAACGCCTGACCGAAGCCCTGCAACCGGTGGGCTTCGACATCTATCAGATCGACCACGAGGACGCGAACGGCCAGTTCGAGATCAACTACACCTACAGCGACGCCATGGAATCGGCGGACCGCTTCACCTTCTTCCGCATGGCTGCCGGCGAGATCGCCAACGACATGGGCATGATCTGCTCCTTCATGCCCAAGCCCGATCCGAAGCGCGCCGGCAACGGCATGCATTTCCACCTGTCGATCGGCAGCGCCAGCAACAAGAACCTCTTCCACGACCCGAACGACCCCAGCGGCATGGGGCTCTCCAAGCTGGCCTACCACTTTGCCGCTGGTCTCCTGGCCCATGGTCCGGCCCTGTGCGCCTTTGCCGCCCCCACGGTGAACTCCTACAAGCGCCTGGTGGTGGGTCGCTCGCTGTCTGGCGCGACCTGGGCACCGGCCTTCATCGCCTTCGGCGCCAACAACCGCTCGGCCATGGTGCGCGTGCCCTACGGCCGCCTGGAGTTCCGCCTGCCGGATGCCGGCTGTAACCCCTATCTGGTCACCGCCGCGATCATTGCCGCGGGCCTCGACGGCATCGACCGCCAGCTGGAGCCGGACACCGTCTGTAACGAGAACCTCTACAACCTGAGCCTGGAGGAAATATCCGCGCGCGGCATCAAGACCCTGCCGCAATCGCTCAAGGAAGCCACCGACGCCCTGGAAGCCGACTCGCTGTTCCGCGAGGTACTCGGCCCCGAAATCGTCGACGAATTCATCAAGCAGAAGCGCATGGAGTGGGTGGAGTACAGCCGCCACGTCTCCGACTGGGAGATCCAGCGTTACACCGAATTCTTCTGAGAACCTTCGCCCATTTACCTGCCCCCGAGGAGATACGCCATGTGCGGAATCGTAGGCCTTTACCTGAAGAAGCCCGAGCTGGAAGGCCAGCTCGGCAAACTGTTCGAACCCATGCTCGAAGCCATGACCGACCGTGGTCCGGACAGCGCCGGCTTCGCCATCTACGGCGATGAAGTGGCCGACGGTTGGGTCAAGCTGACCCTGCAAGCATCGGCCCCCGACTATGGCTGGAAGCACCTGATGGGTGCCCTGGAAGGACGTCTCGGCTGCTCCCTGGAGTGGTTCAAGAACGCCAGCGCTGCCGTCCTCAAGGTCAACTGCGATGAAGAGCGCGCACGCGCCGCGCTCGCCGCACTTGCCCCCGACGTGCGCATCATGAGCGCCGGCCAGAGCATCGAAATTCTCAAGGGCATGGGCCTGCCGAAGGAGATCTCCGAGCGCTTCGGACTCGCGAACATGAAGGGCAGCCACATCATCGGCCATACCCGCATGGCTACCGAAAGCGCGGTGACCATGGAAGGCAGCCACCCGTTCTCCACTGGCGCCGACCTCTGCCTGGTGCACAACGGTTCGCTCTCCAACCACTCGCGCCTGCGCCAGGAACTCAAGCGCCAGGGCATTAACTTCGAAACCGAGAACGACACCGAAGTCGCGGCCGGCTACCTGACCTGGCGCCTGCAACAGGGGGACAGCCTGAAGGAAGCGCTGGATCACTCCCTGGAAGACCTCGATGGCTTCTTCACTTTTGCCATCGGTACCCGCAACGGCTTCGCGGTGATTCGCGACCCGATCGCCTGCAAGCCGGCGATCCTCGCCGAAACCGACGACTACGTCGCCATGGCCTCTGAGTACCAGGCGCTGGCCAGCCTGCCGGGCATCGACAACGCCAAGGTCTGGGAGCCCGAACCCGCCACCATGTATATCTGGGAACGCGCCTGAGGAGCTGAACTATGAAAACCGTTGATCTTTCCACTGCCTCGGTGCGTGAACTGAACCAGGCCCTGCACGGCGACGTGCAGGACCGCGAATGGGTGGTCACCCATCCGGACGGCAAGCACAACCTCGCCGTGGGCGTGAATCAGGCCGTGAGCATCGATATCCAGGGCCATGCCGGCTACTACTGTGCAGGCATGAACCAGAGGGCCAGCGTCACCGTGCACGGCAACGTCGGCGTCGGTGTGGCGGAGAACATGATGTCCGGCTCTGTACGGGTGAAGGGCAATGCCTCCCAGGCCGCCGGCGCCACCGCCCATGGTGGTCTGCTGGTGATCGAAGGTGATGCCGGCGCACGCTGCGGTATTTCCATGAAGGGCGTCGACATCGTCGTCGGCGGCAGCATCGGCCACATGAGCTGCTTCATGGCCCAGGCCGGGCGCCTGGTGGTGTGCGGCGATGCCGGCGACGCCCTGGGCGACTCGCTCTATGAAACCCGCATCTACGTGAAGGGCACGGTGAAGTCCCTGGGCTCGGACTGCATCCAGAAGGAAATGCGCGCCGAACACCTGGAGGAACTGAAGGAGCTGCTCAACCGCGCCGGCTTCAACGAAGACCCGGCCAGCTTCAGGCGCTACGGCTCGGCTCGCCAGCTGTACAACTTCAAAGTCGATAACGCATCCGCGTACTGATCCGCAGCGAGGACTACCCCATGAGCGAAAAACACACTCCGGTGCTGCGCGAATCCGCCACCTTCGATCGCCTGACCATCCAGGAAATCCAGCGCGCCGCCGAAACCGGCATCTATGACATCCGCGGTGGTGGCACCAAGCGCAAGCTGCCGCACTTCGACGACCTGCTGCTGCTCGGCGCTTCCGTGTCCCGCTACCCGCTGGAAGGCTATCGCGAGAAATGCGGCACCGACGTCGTGCTTGGCACCCGCTTCGCCAAGAAACCCATCCACCTGAAGATTCCGGTGACCATCGCCGGTATGAGCTTTGGCGCGCTGTCCGCCAACGCCAAGGAAGCGCTCGGCCGTGGCGCCAGCATCGCCGGCACCAGCACCACCACCGGCGACGGCGGCATGACCCCGGAAGAGCGCGGCCAGTCGCAGCACCTGGTGTACCAGTACCTGCCGTCGCGTTACGGCATGAACCCCGATGACCTGCGCAAGGCCGACGCCATCGAGATCGTCCTCGGCCAGGGCGCCAAGCCGGGCGGCGGCGGCATGCTGCTGGGCATGAAGGTGACCGAGCGCGTCGCCGGCATGCGTACCTTGCCCATTGGCGTCGACCAGCGCAGCGCCTGCCGTCATCCGGACTGGACCGGCCCGGACGACCTGGCGATCAAGATTGCCGAACTGCGAGAAATCACCGACTGGGAAAAACCCATCTACGTGAAGATCGGCGCCAGCCGCCCCTACTACGACGTCAAGCTGGCGGTGAAGGCCGGCGCCGACGTGATCGTCCTCGACGGCATGCAGGGCGGCACCGCCGCCACCCAGGAAGTGTTCATCGAGCACGTGGGCATCCCGATCCTCCCAGCCATTCCACAAGCCGTGCAGGCCCTGCAGGAGATGGGCATGCACCGGAAAGTGCAACTGATCGTCTCGGGTGGCATCCGCAACGGCGCCGACGTGGCCAAGGCCATGGCCCTGGGCGCCGACGCGGTGGCCATCGGCACCGCCGCCCTGGTGGCCCTCGGCGACAACCATCCGCGCCTGGATGACGAGCTGAAGAAGATCGGCTCGGCCGCCGGTTACTACGACGACTGGCAGAACGGCCGCGACCCGGCCGGCATCACCACCCAGGACCCGGAGCTGTCCAAGCGCCTGGACCCGGTGGAAGCCGGCCGCCGCCTGGCCAACTACCTGCGGGTGCTGGTGCTGGAAGCCCAGACCATGGCCCGCGCCTGCGGCAAATCCCACCTGCACAACCTCGACCCCGAGGACCTGGTGGCGCTGACCGTGGAAGCCGCCGCCATGGCCCGCGTGCCGCTGGCCGGCACCAGCTGGATTCCGGGGCAGGGCTACTGATCCGTTTGCTGTGGATAACCGAGAAGGCCGGCGAGAAATCGCCGGCCTTTTTCTTTTATCCGTAGGATGGGTAGAGCGAAGCGAAACCCATCATGGCCGTGCACTACGGTATGGGTTTCGCTTCGCTCTACCCGGCCTACTGCTCGGTGCATTCTTAATTGGCAGGAAAATCAAATTCGCACCAAGAAAATGCGTTGGGTGCTGTCGCGACAAACCGCGTTGATGCGGACCCTCCAACAAACCCAATCCGATTCAACGACTTAGCAGAATCCCAAGTGGCTTGCGCCAGCTTGGCAGGCCAATTGCTTTGCCTGTAGGGAAAATAAATTGCCCTGCAGGAAGTCGAAGGTGCGGGCCCGGCCTTCCCTTGCCAGGGCGTAAAACGGCGGGTCGCACTTCCGACAGCGGCCCAGCCGAATCCCCGTCGGTTGGAGGCAACAGGCAATGATCCGGTTTTCGCATGTGGGCCGCGGTATGTTGGGCCTTTCCCTTCTGTTGGGCAGTGTCGCCGCTCTGGCGGACGAGGCTGCACCGGTGATCGACAGCGGCGACACCGCCTTCGTGGCGCTCTGCTCGCTGGTGGTGCTGCTGATGACCCTGCCGGGCCTGGCGCTGTTCTACGGCGGCATGGCGCGGACCAAGAACGTGTTGTCGATCCTCATGCAGGTGTTCTGCACGGCCTCGTTGATGTCGGTGCTGTTCGCCATCTATGGCTACAGCCTGACCTTCACCGACGGCGGTTCCCTGCAAGCGGTGATCGGTGGCTTCGACAAGTTGTTCATGGCTGGCATCACCAAGGACTCGGTCGTCGGCACCATTCCTGAGTACCTCTATTTCCTGTTCATGTTGCTGTTCGCCGCCATCACCCCGGCGATCATCGTCGGTGCCTTTGCCGAGCGCATGAAGTTCGCTGCGGTCATGGTGTTCATGGCGGTCTGGCTGACCATCAACTACCTCCCCATGGCGCACATGGCCTGGGGCGGCGGCTGGGTCTTCAATCTCGGCGTGCAAGACTTCGCCGGCGGCAACGTGGTGCACCTGAACGTGGGCATCGCCGCCCTGGTGGGCGCCTGGCTGCTGGGCCGCCGCCGCGGCTTCGGCACCCCGGCGCTTGCGCCGCACAACATGACCATGACCCTCACCGGCGGTTCGCTGCTGTGGGTGGGCTGGCTGGGTTTCTGCGGCGGTTGCGCCCTTGCCGCCAACGGCTTCGCCATGCTGGTGATGGTCAACACCATGCTCGCCAGTTGCGCCGGTGCGCTGGCCTGGATGCTGGTGGAGTGGCAGCACCGTGGTCGCCCGAGCCTGTTCGGTGCAGTCTCCGGCGCCATTGCCGGCCTGGTGGCGATCACCCCGGCCTGTGGTTACGTCGGCCCCATGGGTGCCATCCTGCTCGGCCTGATCGCCGGTCCGGTGTGCGTATGGTCGGTGGAAAAGCTCAAGCCGATGATCGGCCTGGACGACGCCTTCGACGTATTTGGCGTGCATGGCGTTGCCGGCATCCTCGGCGGACTGCTGACACCGGTGTTCGCCCTCATTTCTCTCGGTGGCCAGGGCTTCCCCGAAGGCCGTGACCTTGCCGACCAGTTGATGGTCAATGGCGGCGCCATCCTCTTCAGCATTCTCTTCTCGGCCGCGACCAGCCTGATCGCCTTCAAGGTGGCTGCAGCACTGTGCGGTGGGCTGCGCGTGGCTGAAGAGGCCGAGGTGGATGGGCTGGACCTCTCCGCCCACGGTGAAGTTGGCTACAAGTATTCGAGCTGAGGACAGCGGCCATGAAACTCATTACCGCAATCATCAAACCCTTCCGCCTGGACGATGTGCGCGAGGCGCTGACCGAGGCCGGCGTCAACGGCGTCACCGTCACCGAGGTCAAGGGCTACGGCCGGCAGAAGGGCCATTCGGAGATCTACCGGGGCGCCGAGTACGTGGTGGAGCTGTTGCCCAAGGTCAAGCTGGAGGTTGTGGTTGGCGAAGCCCTGTGCCAAGCCGCCATCGACGCCATTCTCAAGGCGGCCTGCACGGGTAAGATCGGCGACGGCAAATTGTTCGTCATGGACCTGGAAAGCGTGGTGCGGATACGCACCGGGGAACTGGGCGAAGACGCTATTTGAATGATGTGAAGTACCTCGCGCCGACGCATTGCGTCGGCGCTTGTTTTGGGTCACGGAAAAGCAGGAGCGACAAGCGATGGCATGGTTGAACGGATGGGGATTCCTGCTGTTGGCAGGGTTCTGCGAGGTGTTGTATGCGTCGATCATCCCGCGCACGGAAGGCTTTACCCGGCTCTGGCCGAGCCTCTACTGCGGGTTCTTCCTGCTGCTCAGCATCTACCTGCTGAGTCTTTCGGTGCGCGTGCTACCCCTGGGCCTGGCATATGCCGTGTGGGTGGGCATCGGCACCCTCGGCACCGTGGCCTACGGCACCCTGTTTATGGGCGAGCAGTTGGGCGTGCTGAAGGGCCTGTGCCTGGCGATGATCATCGGTGGGATAGTCGGGCTGAAGCTGGTGAGCGAGGCGCAGGTGGCGTAGGACGGCGGGAATACGTGGTCCGTGCGTTACTTCGGGATCGATTTCGATACTTCTGGCGAGAGTCACCCCTCTCCCTTCAGGGAGAGGGGTCGGGGGAGAGGGCTATTTCAACTTCGGCAGCTTGTCGTCCGGCAGGTCGTAGCTGTGCTTCTCGTGGATGAAGGTGGCCGCCAGGGCGTAGAGGGTGACGGCGATCACCACGACTGTGACGGCGGCGAGCACGGTGGGGTTGTTGGCGAAGGTGAAGACGGCGCTGGCGCCTTCGTAGGTGCTGATGCTCATTCGAATGCTCCTGTTCTGAAGTCATGCGCCGCCGGGAGCGGCGCAGCGAAGGCCGTCAGGCCGGTTTGCTTTCCACCACCAGGGTGGCTTCCACGCTGCCGTTCGGCTTCACCGTCTCGCCGTAGATGGCGGTCCATTCCGGGTAGGCCTGGGCCGGGACTTCGGTGAGGTCGAGACCGCGTTCTTCCGCGTGGGCCGGGACCCGCAGCACGCCGGCCTTTTTCAGCGCATAGGAAATGAGGTAGCCGGGGATGAAGCCAAGGCTCGCCATCACCACGGCGCCACCCAGTTGGCCGAGGAAGCTGATCTCGGCCATGCCGTTGACGTTCGGGTAGCCGGCGAGGAACACGCCGCTGAGCACCAGGCCGGCGAAGCCACCGAAGCCGTGCACGGCGAAGGCGCCCACGGCGTCGTCCAGGCGCATTTTCAGCAGCAGGTTGTGCACCAGCGGCGCCACGGCCGCCACGCCCATGCCGATCAGGTAGGCCAGCCCGGGGTGGTAGAGGTCCAGGCCCGGTGCCACGGAGATGATGCCCACCAGGCCGCCGGACATCATCCAGAAGGGCTCGCGGGTGGTCAGGTAGGCGCCGATCAGGCCGCCGGCAAAGCCCATCAGGGTGTTGAAGGCGAACGCCGAGAGGGTGGTGGGGGCGCCGTAGATGTTGATCCACTGGGCGCCGGAGTTGTAGATGATGCAGCCGCCGAGGAAGCCGAAGAAGCCGACGATGATCAGCATCAGGCCCACCACGCTCATCGGCATGCTGTGGCCGACGATGGCGTTGGCGCTGCCGTCGGGGTTGAACCGGCCGATTCGCGCGCCGAGGTTGATCACCACCGCCAGGGCGAAGAAGCCGGCGATCATGTGCACCACGCCGGCGGCGCCGACGTCATGGTAGCCCCACTGCACGGTCAGCCAGCCTTCCGGGTGCCAGCCCCAGGCGGCGCCGAACAGCCAGAGCACCGAGCCGAGGAGAATGGTCATGACGATGAAGGCGCTCATCCGCGCCCGTTCGATGATGGCGCCGGAGAGGATCGAGCCGGTGGTGGCGGCGAACAGGGCAAAGGCGCCCCAGAAGATACCGGTGGCGTTGTCCTTGATGTTCGGGCCCATGGCCTGGCTCCAGGGCATGGCGTTCATCAGGGCGTCCATGCGCGGCACCAGGCCGTCGGGGAAGGCGTTGTAGATGGCCCAGCCGAAGAGGAAGAAGGTCGGCACGATGAAGCCGAAGGCGAGGATGTTTTTCACCCCGGCGGCCAAGGCGTTCTTAAGGCGCGAGGCGCCTATCTCGTAGGACAGGAAGCCGGCATGGATCAGGATCATCAGGGCGATGCACCACCAGTAGAAAATCTCCATGTTCAACGTGTTGGTCATCTCGATCAGGCCCTGCAACTCCTCCAGGGTCAGTGTCTTCTGTTCTTCCATCACTCAATCCTCGATACGAATTCGTTGGAGTAGCGTTGGTAGGCAGATCGAATCGAAAGCACGCCGTGGGGCTTCTTGTTTTTATTTCCATGCAAGAAAAGTGCGTCCTGAGAAAGGCAATCCCTGTGCCAGTCCATGGCATCGCGATCTCCGCCACGCAGGGTACCCACGGTGCCCCCTACTGGCTGGGAAATGCCCTGTTTGTAGTCATCCTCCCGGCACGGTGCCTGAAATTGGGTCGAAACCTCAGCGTTGTTGCTGCAGCATCGCCTGGATCTGCTGCACCGACTCCTGGGTTCGCCGTGCCAGGTTGCGCACCTCGTCGGCCACCACGGCGAAGCCCCGTCCCTGCTCGCCAGCGCGGGCTGCTTCGATGGCGGCGTTGAGGGCCAGCAGGTTGGTCTGCTCGGCGATGCCCCGAATCACCCCGGCCACCTGGGCGATCTGCCCGTAGGTGGTCTGGATGCTCGCTTGTTCCCTTTCATGCAGGCTGGCGGCGGTCTTCTCGTCGCTGATCTCGCGCACTGCGCCGGTGACGTAGAGCAGGCGGCCGCGATTGTCGCGCAGGCAGCGGCCCCGTTCGCGGAACCAGACTTCGCCACGGGTCTTGTGGCGCATGCGGTATTCGACGGCGTAGGACCCATCGCCGCTGCTATCCACCATCGAGGCGTTGAAGGTCTTCATGACGGCCTTCAGGTCTTCGGCATTGACCACGCCGAAGTAGCTGTCCCAGCCATCGGGAAACTCCGCGCGGCTGTATCCGATGAGCTCGCGGAACTGCTCGGACCAGCGGATCAGGTTCTGCGGGTGATCCGGGTCGCCGTTTACCACGTTCATCGCCCAGCAGCCCTCGGTCAGGGTGCGCTTGGTCAGCTCCCAGACCTCGCGCTCTTCATCCCATTTCAACTGTTCGGCCTGCAAGGTGGCGAGGCGCGCTTGCACGGCCTCCAGATCACCGCGTAGCTGCGCATTCTGCTTCTCTGACTGAGCCAGGCGGTGAGTCAGTTCGGCGAACTCTTCGCTGCTGCACGCTGGCGGAGCCTGGTGCTCGGCGTGTTCGCGGATGCGTTGCAGCTCATGCCAGTCCCGTTGCAGTTTCTCCAGTCTGCTGAGCAAGCGGGGCTGGCGTTGCAGGGGCGGGGGGGCACTGACCGCTCCGGGGGCGTTGGACAGTTGGTCGAGCCACTGACTGAGCTCGTTGGCCAGGTTGCTGGAGGCGTTGCTGAACCACATCGGCCGAATCTCCTTGTCTGGTGTAATGAACCTGTAGGAACGAGCGCTGCTCGCGAGCGAAGCTCGCCCCTGCAGTTGCTGCTTCTTCCCTAGCAAACTCCTCTCCAGTTCACGCATTAGCCACGCACGCGAGTCTTCTCCGGGTCATAGGCCACGGTGCCGCTGCCGACGATGGCGCGGATGCGTTTCTGCTGGCCATCCAGCTTCCCGATCTCCACCACCGTGCCAGGTTCGCAGTAGCTGATATCGAGCCGGCAGAGGGCGATGTTCTTGCCCAGCACGGGCGAGCGCGTGGCGCTGGTGATGACCCCGACTTGAGTGCGGCCGACGTTCACGCAATCGCCGTGGGCGGCCGGCTCATTGCCGTCCAGTTCCAGCCCCACCAGCTTCTGTCGCGGATGGGCGCTGCGGCGTAGCAGCGCTTCCTTGCCGATGAAGTCAGCCTGCTTGGTCTTCAGCGGTACGCAGAAGCCGATGCCGGCTTCGAAGGGATCGGTCTGGTCGCTGAACTCGTAGCCGGCGAAGATCAGCCCGGCCTCGATACGCAGCATGTCCAGCGCATGCAGGCCCAGCGCTACCAGGCCCAGCGGTTCCCCGAGCTGCCAGAGGCGCTGCCACACCTGCATGGCGTCACTCGGGTGACACCAGATTTCGTAGCCCAGCTCGCCGGTGTAGCCCGTGCGCGACACCATCAGCGGTGGGCCGTTGTAGTCGTCGAGGCGCCCAACGAGGAAGCGGAACCAGCCAAGGTCCGCAAGCGCGGGCTGGGTGCCGGGCGTCCAGATCATCTCCTTCAGCAGCGCGCGGGCGAGGGGACCTTGCACCGCGATGTTGTGGATCTGCTCCGACGCACTCTTGATCCACACCTTCATGCCCAGTTTGGCGGCTTGCTCGCGCAGCCAGTCGCCGGCGTAGTCCTCACCGCCGATCCAGCGGAAAGCGTCCGGCCCGAGGCGCAGCAGCGTGCCGTCGTCGAGCATGCCGCCGTGCTCGTAGCACATGGCGGAGTACACCACCTGGCCGACGGCGAGCTTGCGTACGTCGCGGGTCAGGCAGTAGTCGAGCAGGGCTTCGGCATCGGGGCCCAGCACATCGAACTTGCGCAGGGCGGACAGGTCCATCACCGCCACTTTCTCGCGGCAGCCGTGGTACTCCGAGAGGGCGCCGTAGCCGTCGAACTGGGTCGGCGTCCAGAAGCCGCGATAGTCGACGAACTGGCGGGTGAGGGCGGAGGTGCCGCGGTGGAAGCCGCTCTCGCGGGTCAGCACCGGGTCGGCGTCGGGCGTCTTGCGGTTGGCCATGGCGATACTGAAACGCTCCTGTTCGGAATACACGCGGATGTAGATGTCGGTGGGCTGCCAGCCATTGGCGGGGTCGATGTCGTCCGGGCAGGAACTGCTGGCGCAGACGAGGTCGGTCATGGCGCGCAGCAGCACGTAGTCGCCGGGGCGCGACCAAGGCTCATCGAGGGTCAGGTGCTGGTGTGCATCGATCCCGGTGTTGAAGAAGAAATTGATCGCCGGCCAGCCGGCGCGGCCTTGTACGCCGTGCTTCGCCACGGCACGACTGATGTTGTCGCTGCAGTTGGCGTGGCCGAAGTAGCCTTGGGATTCGTAGTAGCGCGCGGTGCAGGCGAGGGCGAAGGTGTCGTGGCGGCCGACGGTGTCGCGCACGACTTCCAGCATCGGCTGCAGGTTGCGATCGAAGAAGCGACTGTAGAGGCCGGGTCCGGGGTAGGCGTTACCGTTCAGGGTACGGGTGACGGTAGGATCGAGGTCGATCTCGCGGCCGGCGTCGAGGCCGCGACGGTCGAAGGCGACGAAGTCCGAGCACTGACGGCCGGCGACATCCAGCACCTGGATGTACTGACCGGCGCCCACAACGTAGTCCCGCGCGGTGCCGGGGGTGAGGGTGAACTCATCCACCAGTTCGCCCAGCGGTGTCGGTAGTGGCGGTGCCAGCACACGGCGCGGAGTGGCGCGGTGGATCACGAGGCGAAGTTCGCTGGCGCGGGATTGGCTGTCCACCGGCGTTTGTCCGCCGGGCGCGGCGACTATCACGAGTAGCGCTTCACTGGCGCTGAAGACGCGGCTGAAGCCGGCCGGTGTACCGGGTTGCCAGAGTCTTGCGGCCGTCGGCAGGTGACGGCAGTCGATACCACGCCGGACCAGCCCGGCGCTCACATGGGCGGCGTCCCGGCTGCCGTCGTGCAGCAGGTGGGCGATGAAGTCGGCGCCGGTGCTGGCGGCGAGGCCGAGGGCGGCGAGTGCCGCGTGGCCGTTGTCGGCGAAGGCCAGCAATTCAGCGGGCTGGTCGCCTTCGAGATCGATCACCTCCAGCCGGTCGCCCGGCTCCAGGGCCACGACCGTCAATCCGCCGGGGGCGATGCGGTGGCGTTCCACGCCAGGGGCTCGGGCAAACAGGGCCGGCTCCAGTGGCCGGGAAATCACGGGCAGGTTCATGGGCACGCTCCGCGCATGGCAAGGAAGCGGGGCAGCCAGGCTGCCCCAAGGAATGCTCAGAGGGCCGTTTTGAAGGCATCCGCCGGCTTGTCAGCGAGGTACGTCGCCAACGAGTCGTCCAGTGCTTCCAGCCAGGGCGTGTGGTGCGTGGTCGCCAGGGTGCCGGTGATCAGCGAGCGGTGGCTCTTGTCGCGGTAGCCCATGATGTTTTCGTACTTGTCCTTCTTCCATTGCAGAAAGGTCTTGTTCACCTCGGCAATGTCGAAGCTCGGGTAGTCGGTGGCGTCGATGAGCTGGCGGATGTACTCGCCCTGGAACTCGAACATCTGCTGGGCGGTTTCCAGGGTTTCCTCTTCCTGGCGCCAGGCCAGGTCCTCGGCGTGCATGGCGGCCTGGTCGGGCAGGGCGATGCGGCCGAGGATAACGTCGCGGGCGTACCAGGCCTGGGCGTCGAACATGTTGAAGCTGTACCACTGATCCTGCATGCCGAGGTACATCAGCCTGGGGTTCTGCTCCCAGAACACGCCCTTGTAGAGGTTCAGCGGCCAGAGACGGTTGCCGGTCTTCAAGCGCAGATCTTCCGGGAGGAAGGGGAAGTGATGCTTGTAGCCGGTGCAGAGAATGATGGCGTCGATGTGTTTGCTGCTGCCGTCGCAGAAGAAGGCGGTGCTGCCCTTTACATGGGTGAGCAGTGGCTTCTCCTCCCAGTTCTCCGGCCACTTGTAGCCCATCGGCGCGCTGCGGTAGCAACTGGTGATGGTGCGGGCGCCGTATTTGAAGCACTGCGAACCGATGTCTTCGGCGGAATAGCTGCCGCCGACGATGAGCACATCCTTGTCCTTGAATTCCAGCGCATCGCGGAAATCGTGGGCGTGCAGCACGCGGCCGGCGAAGCTTTCGAAGCCCTCGAAGTAGGGCACGTTGGGCGTGGAGAAGTGGCCGCTGGCGACTACCACGTAGTCGAAGGTTTCGCTGTAGGTCAGGTCCTTCTCGTAGCTGTGGGCGGTGACCTCGAAGGTGCCGCTGGCGGTGTCCCAGGTCACTCCTCGCACGGCGGTGTTGAAGCGGATGTAGGGGCGCACTCCGGCTTTTTCCACACGGCCCTTGATGTAGTCCCAAAGCACTTCGCGGGGCGGGTAGGAACCCATGGGGCGGCCGAAGTGTTCGTCGAAGCTGTAGTCGGCGAACTCCAGGCATTCCTTCGGCCCGTTGGACCAGAGGTAGCGATACATGCTGCCGTGCACCGGTTCGCCGTGCTCGTCCAGGCCGGTGCGCCACGTGTAGTTCCACATGCCACCCCAGTCCGCCTGCTTCTCGAAGCAGACCAATTCAGGGATCTCGGCGCCCTTGGCATGGGCGGACTGGAAAGCACGCAACTGGGCGAGGCCGCATGGGCCGGCGCCTATGATGGCGACTCGTTGTTTCATGCTGGGTTCTCCACGGAAGGTTGGGACGGGCCGGCAGCCGGGTGCTGGAGGCGCGCCGCGGCCAGGGTGTTCTTCATCAGGAAGGCGATGGTCATGGGGCCGACACCGCCGGGCACCGGGGTGATGGCGGCGGCGCGGGTGAGGGCGCTGTCGAAGTCGACGTCACCGACGAGCTTTGCGCGGCCGTCTTCCTCGATGCGGTTGATGCCGACATCGATGACCACGGCGCCGGGCTTCAGCCAGTCGGCGTCCACCAGGCGTGGACGGCCGACGGCGGCGACCACGATGTCGGCCTGGCGGCACAGCTCGCGCAGGTTGGCGCTTTTCGAATGCACCACGGTCACCGAGCAATGGGCCTTGAGCAGCAGGGCGGCCATCGGCTTGCCGACGATGTTGGAACGGCCGATCACCACCGCGTGCTTGCCGGACAGATCACCGCAGGTGTCCTGCAGCAGGCGCAGGCAGCCGGCCGGGGTGCAGGGGGTGAGCACCTCGCGTCCCTGACTGAGGCCACCGACGTTCTCGGCATGGAAGCCGTCGACGTCCTTCAGCGGGTCGATGGCCTGCAGCACGCGGGTTTCATCGATATGCGCCGGCAGCGGCAGTTGCACGAGGATGCCGTTGACGCCGCTGTCGGCGTTGAGGCTGCGGATAAGTGCCAGCAGGTCGGCTTCGGCGGTGCTTGCCGGCAACTTGTGTTCGAGGGAACGGATACCGCATTCCTCGGCCCGCAGCACCTTGTTGCGCACGTAGACCTGGCTGGCCGGGTCCTGGCCGACCAGCACCACGGCCAGAGCCGGAGCGAAGCCTTGGGACTTCATGGTCTGCACCTCGGCGCTGACTTCGGCCAGCACGCGGGTGGCGGCCGCCTTGCCGTCGATGAGCGTGGGAGACAGGGCGGCACTCATCGAAAGATCACCGTCTTGTCGCCGTTGAGGAAGACCCGGTGCTCCAGGTGGTACTTCAGCGCCTTGGAGAGCGCGACCGTCTCGGTGTCCCGGCCGATGGCGACCAGATCATCTGGCAGGTAGGCGTGATCCACGCGCTGCACTTCCTGCTCGATGATCGGGCCTTCGTCGAGGTCCGAGGTGACGTAGTGGGCGGTGGCGCCGATCAGCTTCACACCACGCTCGTAAGCCTGGTGGTAGGGCTTGGCCCCCTTGAAGCCGGGGAGGAACGAGTGGTGGATGTTGATGGCGCGGCCGGAGAGCTGCTTGCACAGGTCGTCGGAGAGGATCTGCATGTAGCGCGCGAGCACCACCAGTTCAGTGCCGGTTTCGTCGACTATCTGCATCAGCGCCGCTTCCTGCTGGGCCTTGGTGTCGCGGGTGACTGGCAGGTAGATGAAGCGGATGCCCTCGCGCTCGGCCATCGGACGCAGGTCCAGGTGGTTGGAGACGATGGCGGTGATCTGCATGTCCATCTCGCCTTTCTGGTGGCGATAGAGCAGGTCGGTCAGGCAGTGGTCGTACTTGCTCACCATCAGCAGTACGCGCATCGGGCGGTTGCCTTCGAACAATTCCCAGTCCATGTCGAAGGGGACGGCGATGTCTTCGAAGCCCTGGCGCAGGGTGTCGATGTCCGGTTTGCTGCCAGTGTTGAAGCGGAACACCGCGCGCATGAAGAAGCGCCCGGTGTACTCGTCGTCGAACTGGGCCAGTTCGCTCAGGTAGCACTGCCGCCCGGCCAGGTAGGTGGTGACGGCCGCGACGATGCCGGAGGTTGCCGGGCAACTGATTTTGAGGATGTAGTGATTCATCTCGGTGGCTCTCGTACAGGCAAGAAAAGGTGGCGTTCAGCCCTTGGCGGTGCGCTTCTTCTTCTCGGGGTCATCGAACGGCAGGGTGTGGGCGACGGCTTTCACGCTGAGGCTGCCGCGTACCTCCAGGGGCATGCCCTGTTCGGCGATCTGCGGCTCGACGCGGGCGATGGCCATGGAGCGCTCAGTCAGGCGCGAGTACATGGCGCAGGTGATCACGCCCACCTGGCGGCCGTCGTGCCAGAGGGTGTCGCCGTTCTGCGCAGCGATGTGACCGTCGAGCAGCACGCCGAAGATCTTGAAGCGTTCCTGGTCTTTGAGCCGGTAGTGCTCACCGGCGCCACGGAAGTCCTGTTTGCCGGGCGATACGGTGAAGTCCAGGCCCAGTTCCCACAGCGTGTCGCCGGCCTTCTGGTCGGCGAAGGGGTACATCTGCGAGTTGTCGTAGGGGAAAAACAGCAGGTAGCTCTCCACCCGTAGCCAATCCAGCGCGGTGAAGGCGCAGGGGATTATGCCGAGGCTCTTGCCCTTGGCCAGGATGCCGTCCCAGATGGCCGGCGCGTCGGCGGCCTTGCAGAAGATCTCGTAGCCGCGCTCGCCGGTGTAGCCGGTGCGGGAAATCATTACCGGGCGGTCGAACAGCTTGGTCTGCATGTGGTGGAAGTAGGGCAGGTCACGGATACCTGGTACCTGCTCGGCAAGGAAGTCCACGGCCTTCGGGCCTTGCAGGGACAGGTCGTGCAGGTCGTCGTCGAATAACACAGCAACCTGGCGGCCCTGGGCCGAGCGGATGAGCATCTCGTAGCCGGTGCCGGCGCCGTGCACCACCATGAAGGCGTTGGGCCCGGTGCGGTAGACGATGCAGTCGTCGATGAACTTGCCGTCTTCGTCGAGCATGCAGGCGTACACCGACTTGCCGGGGTAGAGCTTGCTGATGTCGCGGGTGGTGGCGAAGTCCAGCAGGCTTTCGGCGTGGGGGCCGACGTAATGCACCTTCTTCAGACCGGATACGTCCATCAGTCCGGCACGGGTGCGGATGGCTTCGTGGTGGTCGGCGAGATCGCTGGCGTAGGTCCAGGCGGTGCCCATGCCATTCCAGTCTTCCAGGTTCGAGCCAAGTGCCAGGTGGCGTTCGCGGAGCGCGCTGATGCGCCATGAATTAGCCATGGGAAAGTCCTCTTGTTGTCAGTGGGGTTGCTTCAGGCTTCGGCATCGAACTGGCGTAGCCAGTCCACCAGTGCCTGGCGGTAGCGGGTGATGCCCTTGTAGTCGGCGATAGGGTCGGGCAGGTCGCGCATCACCCGGTGCAGGCGCTGCGCCCACGCCGCGTTGGTGGCCAGTTCGTCGAGGCTGATGAGGTAGGTGCGGATGCCGAACAGCAGCGCGTTGGAGCGCGGCAAACGGGCCATCAGTTGCAGCTCGACGCGCAGGTGCACCAGGCGGCCGACGTTCTCCGGGGTGACCGTGCCGCGGTCGCTGCCCCACTCGTGGTAGGTCTCGGGCGAGGTGTCCAGGCGTGGGTTGATGGTCAGGGTCCAGTTCAGGCGGCGCACCGGATGGCCCACCTGAATGTTCAGCAGGTACTTCAGCGCGCGGTCGAACACACCGATCTGGTGCGCCATGGGGACCGGCGCATGCCACTGCTTGAAGCTCATGCCGGCATCGAAGCGCAGCGACCAGTCCGCCGGACAGGTGACCATGCCGGCGTCCATGTAGAGGTCACCGTCGCGCTGGTCGAGCAGCGCAAAGTCGCCCTGCATCTGCCGGGTGATGTACTCCAGTGGCTCGCAGGGCAGGGTAGCCGGGTCGCCGTAGGTGAAGTGCTGGTCGATGCCCAGGGCGAGGTTCTGCCAGTGCCAGGCATCCCCATTCCGTGTCAGGCGGAAGTGCTGTGGGTAATCCCGGGCGAGGTGCTCCATGAGCATTTCCAAGGTGTCCCAGGCAGCCTGGGCCATGTGCGGCATGACCAGGCAGCGGTCGGGGTCCAGCTCCAGTACGCGGGCGCGTTCGGCCATTTCCGAGACGTAATGTTCGTCGACGTCGAAGCTGTGCTCGAACACCGAGCCCGGGTCGCGGGATACCGCCGGCTCCAGGTTGACCGAGTACATGTACTGGTCTTCCGGGAAGGGGAACGGGAAGCGGGCGATGGCGGCGGGGCTGTTACGGAAGCTGAAGTCGTCCCGGTAGGTTTCCAGCGGCTTGAAGGTCAGGGTCATGGGGCGTCTCCGGGGTCAGATATCGAGCAGGATCGGGCTGCCGCAGCCGCGCGAGACGCAGGGCATCAGGCTGCTGGCGCGCTCTTCAGCGCTGAGGAAGTGATCGCGATGTTCTACGTCGCCCTTTAGCCAGGGCGTCTGGCACTGGCCGCAAACGCCGCCCCGGCACAGGTTGGGGACCTCCACGCCGGCGGCTTCCAGGGCTTCCAGCAAACTCTCCTCGGCGCCCACCTCCAGTTGCTGGCCACGGCGCGCCAGCTCGACGCGAAACGGCTGGCCCGGCTCGGGGGCGGCGAAGGCTTCCCAGTGCACGCGGCGCGGACTCCAGCCTTGCGCCGCCGCCTGTTCCTTAAGCTCCAACAGCAGGGATTGCGGGCCGCAGGCGTAGAGGTGGGCGCCCAGCCCGCGCCCCTGGAGCAGGGGCGCGATGTCGAGCCGGCGCACACCGCTCTGGTATTCGTGCAGGCGCGAGCTGAGCAGCTCGCGCAGCTCGCCGACATAGGCGTCGCTGGTGCCGGAGCGGTAGGCGTAGTGCAGCTCGAAGTCGGCCCCCCGACGCAGCAGCTCCCGGCTGTAGGCGAGGAAGGGGGTGATGCCGATGCCGGCGGCCACCAGCAGGTGCTGGCGCGCCTCGCCATGCAGCGGGAACAGGTTGGCCGGTGGCGACAGACGCAGCTTGTCGCCGACCTTCAAATTCAGGTGCAAGAAGCGCGAACCGCCACGCGAGGCATCTTGGTGGCGCACGGCGATGCGGTACTGCCGCGTGTCGGCCGGGTCACCCAGTAGCGAGTAGGCATTGCGTCTTCCATTGGGCAGGTGCAGTTGCACGTGGCTACCCGCCGAGAAGCCCGGCAGAGCGCCAGCCAGGGATTCGAAGCGGTACTCGCGGATCACCGGGGTGAGCGCGTGGATGGCGGCGACGCGGACATCGAGCAGGGCACTCATGAGTGCATCTCCTGATACGGCTGATCGGCATCGGCGCAGACCCCGAGGTAGGCCCCCAGGCGTTGGGAGAAGTGACGGCGCACTTCCAGAACGACGCCACACGTGGTGCAGGTCAGGTGAGCGTCGTTGCTGGCCGGCTGGCATGTGGAGCAGTGCACACAGAACACCCGACGAATGCCGTTCGGGCTGCTGCTCATGAGGATTTCGTCCACTTGCAGCCCGGCGGCGCGGGCCAGGGCGTGCAGCGGCCAGATGAAGGCTTCATCGCCGCGCAGGTCCAGGCACAGGCCGACGCAGGCGTTCTTCAGCTGCTCATTCAGGGCCAGTTGCAAGGCAGCGAAGCTGGGGAAGTCCGGCAGGGCCAGGTGCATCATCCGGCCCTTGCCCAATTGAGCGGTCAGGGCGGCACAGTCGTCGCGTCCCGCGCCCTGGGTCACCAGCAGGTGCGCGTCGGCTGTCGGGTTCGGCTGGCCGCTGGGGTAACGGGGCACGCTGAACGGGTGGTCGGTTGCAGTGGGGCTCATGGTGTCCTCGCGGATTCGCCTGTTTCCTCGTGGGGAAAATATTTTCTCTTTGGGAATGGGGGCTCAATCCGCAGGAGGAGATACGCCAAAAGGGGTAGTGCCCACATGGAGGCATGGAAATTGCTCTTTCTGGGGACCCGCCAACCCAGAGTCGAGCGCCGGAGGAGGAGAGGGATGAACAACGCCAGCCTGTTACGGACCGCCGCACCGTCAGTGTCTCCTTGGGATGATCTGACCGAGCGCGAGGGCCAGACCCTTGCGCTGATCTCCACGGGCCTCAGCAACAAGAAAATCGCTCGCGAACTGGGCATTAGCGATGGCACGGTGAAGATCTATGTGCGCAACCTGCTGCGCAAATTCCGTCTCAATTCACGTCTGGAACTGGCTACCCGGGTCCATCGCAGTGGCGCCTCCTGGCGCATGGCGGACGACCTGCCGCTGCCCAGCGAGGGGGCAAAACCGGCACCGTCTGCACCGATTCCGCCCGTTCTGGAGCTGCTCGATGAACTGCCAGGGCTGATCTATCGGGGCGACAACGATCGCACTTGGTACATGGAGTACGTCAGCGCCGGCTGCCTGACCCTCACCGGCTACACCGCCGAGTACCTGACCCGCGACCCCAAGCACAGCTACGGCTCGCTGATCCTCGACGAATACACCGACTACATCTGGTACTGCGTGCAGTGCGCGCTGCTCAAGCGCGAGCCCTACCAGCTCAGCTACCGCATCCGCTGCGCCGACGGGCGAATCAAGAACGTCTGGGAAACAGGGGTAGGTGTTTACTCGAGCTCGGGCGAGGTACTAGGGATTGAGGGGGCGATCTTCGAGCGGGCGGGCTGATCGCCGTGCAGAACTCAAGGGATAGTAAGGCCCTAGCCGATTCAATGTCGCAAACTGGCGTCATAACAATCAGGGAACGCAGCGTTGAATCCAGCGATCGTTCGGGCCTTTGCTCCTTCGTGACCACTCAAGTCAGTGTCCGTTCAGCCCGGGGCAAGCCACATGCCGTGGTCAGGCTGCCGGCTATTGAAACGCTTGCACGTTTGCATGAGCACGTGCTGAACGCGCGACTCTGAAAGACCTGACGCAAAGCTGCAAACTACCCAGTGGAGGCTCGCGCAATCCGTCTCCGGCCAACTCAACAGTGGATCGTCATCCAGGGCGACTCAGTGGGAGGGATTGCCCATCCCCTCGGCCCGCATGATCTCGGCGATGATCGGCACCGGGGTCATCAGGTGGACGCACATCATTTCACTGGCGCGCTTGGCGTCGCGGGCGAGGATGGCTTCCACCAGCGCAGCGTGTTCCTGGCGCTTGGTCTCCAGGGCTTCTTCGGAAAATACCGTCTGGGTCAGCCAGAGGTGGCGGTAGCGTTCGGCCTGGTCGAACAGGTAGGTGCGCGCTTGCAACAGATGCTTCGACCCGCAGCCCGCCGCAATGGCTGTGTGGAAGGCCTTGTGGCGCTGGTCCCAGACGTCCAGGCGCTGTTCGCGGGTCTTCACTTCCATCACCTTGGCCAGGGTATGGGACTGGGCCAGCACTGAGGCTTCCCAGGCGTCGTCGCCGCGCTCGATAGCCAGGCCTACGATCATCGCCTCAAGATTGGCGCGGGCGTCGTAGATGTCCTTCATCTCTTCCAGGGACATGGGCGCCACCCGGTAGCCTTTCTGGCTAATGGCGACCACCAGCTTCTCCGCCACCAGTTGCGACAGGGCCTCGCGCAGCGGGCCCACGCCCAGGTCGTAGCGTTCCTTCAGGGCGCTCATCAGCAGCTTTTCACCGGGCTTGAACACGCCGCGGATGATGTCCTGCTTGAGCCACTCATACCCGCTGAATGCCGAGTTCTGACGAGGGGCGAGTGCTTCCAAGGTGCTGTTCCTCAAAACGTTTTGCCGATCATACCGAAACGTCTTTTCCACGGAAAATAGTGGACAAATCTGTATTTTGTTTTCGTTTTATAAAAATGTAGACATTTTAATGTTGTGGCGATATTTTTTGCTTGCCCGCCTGATCCGGGCGCTGCCTACCACCTCTTTGCCAGGAAACCGCCATGAACGCTTTTACGAAGATCGAGGACCTTGTGATGCCGATGCCGCTGGAAACCCGCGGGTTCACGGTCGCGCCCTCCGAGCAGTCGTCGCGCCTGCTCGTGCTGACCTTCGCCCGCGAAACGGTAGAGGCCTTCGTCAAGGCGGTTGGCGAGTGGCCGGTGCAGGCGCTGGAGTACAAATCCTTCCTGCGCTTCCGCGTTGGCCAGATTCTCGACGAGCTGTGCGAAGGCACCCTGCGTCCGGTACTGCTGAACACCATCCTCAGCCGCGCTTCCGGCGGCATGCTGATCAAGCCGGAAGGCCTCGATGACGTTAGCCAGGCCGACGATATGGTGAAGTTCACCACCGCCTGCGCCCACCTGATCGGCCGTTCCAACTACGACGCCATGAGCGGCCAGTTCTACGCCCGCTTCGTGGTGGTCAACACCGACAATTCCGACAGCTACCTGCGTCAGCCGCACCGCGTCATGGAGCTGCACAACGACGGCACCTTCGTGAACCAGATCACCGACTATGTGCTGATGTTGAAGATCGACGAGAAGAACATGGAAGGTGGCAATTCCCTGATCCTGCACCTGGACGACTGGGAAGACTGTCGCACCTTCTTCGACCACCCACTGGCCCGTCGTGAAATGCGTTGGACCGCGCCGCCGAGCAAGAAGGTCGCCGAGGATGTGTTCCACCCGGTGTTCGACACCGATGCAGTGGGCCGCCCGACCATGCGTTACATCGACCAGTTCGTGCAGCCGGAGAACTTCGAGGAAGGCATCTGGCTGAACGCCCTGTCCGAGTCTCTGGAGGCCAGCCCGCAGAAGCTCTCCGTGCCGGTGCCGGTGGGCAGCTTCCTCCTGATCAACAACCTCTTCTGGCTCCATGGCCGCGACCGCTTCATCCCCCACGAGGGCCTGCGTCGCGAACTGATGCGCCAGCGTGGCTACATCAGCTACGAGAAGCCACGCTACCAGCGTGGTCAATAATCCATGAAACGCGACGGGGGCTGCCACGGGCAGCCCTTCGGTGTACCCGCTACAAGGGTTCGACCGAATAACGATTTTCAGCGCCCTTGCGTGAGGTAGCGACTGTGTACGATTTCATCATCGTCGGCGGCGGCATCGTGGGCATGTCCACGGCTATGCAGCTGATGCAGGTTTACCCGGACGCCAAGGTTCTCCTCCTGGAGAAGGAATCCGGCCCGGCCCGGCACCAGACCGGCCACAACAGCGGCGTGATTCACGCCGGCGTCTACTACACCCCCGGCAGCCTCAAGGCGAAGTTCTGCCTGGAAGGCAACAAGGCCACCAAGGCCTTCTGCAGCAAGCACGGCATCCGCTATGACGAGTGCGGCAAGCTGCTGGTGGCCACCAACGAGCTGGAAATGGAGCGCATGAAGGCGCTTTGGGAACGCACCGCAGCCAACGGCCTGGAGCGTTACTGGCTGTCCACCGCCGAACTGCGCGAGCGTGAGCCGAACATCGTCGGCATGGGCGGCATCTTCGTGCCTTCCAGCGGCATCGTCAGTTATGCCGAAGTCACCGCCGCCATGGGCCGCGAGTTCCAGGGCGCCGGTGGCGAGATCCACTACAGCGCCGAAGTCACCGGCCTCGACGAGCGTGCCGATGAAGTCGTCGTGCGCACCCGCACCGACGAGTTCCGCAGCCGCTATCTGATCACTTGCTCGGGGCTGATGGCCGACCGCGTGGTGCGCATGCTCGGCATCGAGCCGAATTTCATCATCTGCCCGTTCCGTGGCGAGTACTACCTGCTGCCCAAGCAGCACAACCAGATCGTCAACCACCTGATCTACCCGATCCCAGACCCGTCCATGCCGTTCCTCGGCGTGCACCTGACCCGGATGATCGACGGCACCGTCACCGTCGGCCCCAACGCCGTGCTGGCGATGAAACGCGAGGGCTACCGCAAGTCCGATATCTCTGTCTCCGACCTGTTCGAGACCCTGACGTCCCCCGGCATCCTCAAGGTGCTGGCGAGGAACTTGCGCCCCGGTCTGATCGAGATGAAAAACTCGCTGTTCAAGGGCGGTTACCTCAAGGAAGTGCAGAAATACTGCCCGAGCATCACCAAAGCCGACCTTACCGAATACCCGGCCGGTGTGCGCGCCCAGGCGGTCTCTCGCGAAGGCAAGCTCATCGACGATTTCCTCTTCGTGAACACCCCGCGCAGTGTGAACGTGTGTAACGCACCATCCCCTGCAGCCACCTCCGCGATCCCGATCGGCGCCCACATTGTCGATAAGGTTCGCGAGCAGATCGCCGCCTCCGGCGCCCGTTTCACCGTCAAAGCCACCGATAACAAGCAGCGGGCCGCCGGCTGAGCCGACGTCACCACTGCTCAATCCAGAGGATGACAAGCGTGCAACTGAAAGACTCCAGCCTGTTCCGCCAGCAGGCCTATATAGACGGTGCCTGGGTCGATGCCGACAGCGGCCAGACCCTGAAGGTGACCAATCCCGCCACCGGCGAAGTCATCGGCACCGTGCCGAAGATGGGCGCCACTGAGACCCGCCGCGCCATCGAGGCCGCCGAGCGCGCGCTGCCGGGCTGGCGTGCGCTGACCGCCAAGGAGCGCGCCAACAAGCTGCGCCGCTGGTTCGACTTGATGATGCAGAACCAGGAAGACCTCGCCCGGCTGATGACCCTGGAGCAGGGCAAGCCGCTGGTGGAATCCCGCGGCGAGATTGCCTACGCGGCGTCCTTCCTGGAGTGGTTCGGCGAAGAGGCCAAGCGCGTCTACGGTGACATGATCCCCGGCCACCAGGCCGACAAGCGCTTGATGGTGATCAAGCAGCCCATCGGTGTCACCGCCGCCATCACTCCGTGGAACTTCCCCTCGGCGATGATCACCCGCAAGGCCGGCCCGGCCCTGGCCGCCGGCTGCACCATGGTGCTCAAGCCCGCGTCCCAGACCCCGTATTCCGCCCTGGCCCTGGCCGAACTGGCCGAGCGCGCCGGCATTCCGAAAGGCGTGCTGAGTGTGGTCACCGGCAGCGCTGGCGAAGTCGGCGGTGAGCTGACCAGCAACCCCATCGTGCGCAAGCTGACCTTCACCGGCTCCACCGAGATCGGTCGCCAACTGATGGCCGAATGCGCCAAGGACATCAAGAAAGTCTCCCTGGAGCTGGGTGGCAACGCGCCCTTCATCGTCTTCGATGATGCGGACCTGGACGCCGCCGTCGAAGGCGCGCTGATCTCCAAGTACCGCAACAACGGCCAGACTTGCGTCTGCGCCAATCGCCTGTACGTGCAGGACGCTGTGTACGACGCCTTCGTCGACAAGCTTCAAGCGGCTGTGGCCCGCTTGAAGATCGGCAACGGCCTGGAAGACGGCATCACCACCGGCCCGCTGATCGACGCCAAGGCCGTGGCCAAGGTGCAGGAACACATCGCCGACGCCGTGTCCAAGGGCGCCCGTGTCGTTTCTGGCGGCAAGTCCCATGCCCTGGGCGGCACTTTCTTCGAGCCGACCATCCTGGTCGACGTGCCATCGAGCGCCGCCGTGGCCAAGGAAGAGACCTTCGGCCCCTTGGCCCCGCTGTTCCGCTTCAAGGACGAGGCCGAGGTGATCGCCTTCTCCAACGACACCGAGTACGGCCTGGCCGCCTACTTCTACGCCCGCGACCTGGGCCGCGTGTTCCGCGTGGCCGAGGCGCTGGAGTACGGCATCGTCGGCATCAACACTGGGATCATCTCCAACGAAGTGGCGCCCTTCGGCGGCGTGAAGGCCTCTGGCCTGGGCCGCGAAGGTTCCAAATACGGCATCGAGGATTACCTGGAGATCAAGTATCTCTGCCTCGGCGTGTAAGCACGGCGGATTACCCACCTTTCCTGCATCGGTGACCGTTGCGGCGGCTTCCCGTGTGGGGCGATTGCGATACCGGAGTAAAGATGAACACCAACCAGAGCCTGCAACAACGCCGCATGGCCGCCATTCCTCGTGGCGTCGGCCAGATCCACCAAATCTTCGCCGAGCGCGCCGAGAACGCTACCGTCTGGGACGTCGAAGGCCGTGAGTACCTCGACTTCGCTGGCGGTATCGCCGTACTGAACACCGGCCACCTGCATCCGAAGGTGATGGCGGCCGTACAGGAGCAGTTGGCTAAGCTGACCCACACCTGCTTCCATGTGTTCGGCTACGAGCCCTACGTGACCCTGGCCGAGAAGATCAACCAGTTGGTGCCGGGCAGCTTCCAGAAGAAGACCCTGCTGGTCACGACCGGTGCTGAAGCGGTGGAAAACGCCATCAAGATCGCCCGCGCCGCTACCGGCCGCGCCGGCGTGATCGCCTTCACCGGTGCCTACCACGGCCGCACCCAGTACACCCTGAGCCTCACCGGCAAGGTGGTGCCGTACTCCGCCGGCATGGGACTGATGCCGGGCGGTGTGTACCGTGCCCAGTACCCGAACGCGATCCACGGTGTGTCCACAGACGAGGCCATCGCCAGCATCGAGCGCATCTTCAAGAACGACGCCGCTCCCAGCGACATCGCCGCGATCATCCTCGAGCCGGTACAGGGCGAGGGCGGCTTCAATGTCGCGCCGAAGGATTTCATGGCCCGCTTGCGCACGCTGTGCGACCAGCACGGCATCCTGCTGATCGCTGATGAAGTGCAGACTGGCGCCGGCCGTACCGGCACCTTCTTCGCCATGGAACAGCTGGGCGTCGCCGCCGACCTCACCACCTTCGCAAAGTCGATCGCCGGCGGCTTCCCCCTGGCGGGTGTTTCTGGCCGTGCGGACGTCATGGACGCCGTGGCCCCGGGCGGCCTGGGCGGCACCTACGCCGGCAGCCCCATCGCCTGCGCCGCCGCCCTGGCGGTGATCGAGGCCTTCGAAAGCGAGAAGCTACTGGACCGCGCCAAGTCCGTGGGTGAAATCCTCACCGCCGGCCTGCGCAAGATCGGCGAGGGCCACAACAGCCTGGTCGATGTGCGCAACCTCGGCGCCATGGTCGCCGTGGAACTGTTCGAAGGTGGCGACCTGAACAAGCCGGCCGCCGAACTCACCAGCAAGGTGGTGGCCAAGGCACGCGAGAAGGGCCTGATCCTGCTGTCCTGCGGCACCTACTACAACGTACTGCGCATCCTGGTGCCGCTGACTGTCAGCGATGCCGACCTGGAACGTGGCCTGGCCATCATCGGCGAGTGCTTCGACGAGCTCGCCTGAAAGGCCGGCGCGTCGGTGGTGCGTCGTTAACAACCGGCGCTCCTGACGTTCGCGCCACGGCTTTTCCGGATCGATTGGTTTTGAGCGTCACCCTGGTCCCTGCTCGCCCGCCCCACCGTCCTCGGTGGGGCGTTTTTTCGTCCCGAGGCGGTGAGCGTGGAGACCGATGAGGCCGCAGCGAGTCGTACAAGGGCAAAGGTAATACCAGACAGCAAGACAAGAACAACCTGAGTTACGGGTTGAAGCCCCGACACGCGACCATGCTCTCCGTCATCGCCCTGCTGCCCTGGAAGGACCCTCGCCTGGTCACTGACGGCTCCTATGTGACCGTTCTGGACACCCAGGGCGCGCCCCACGCCAGGACCGTCATCAACTTCGTGGTGCTGACCTCGGTAACCAGCAGCGGTACGCCGATCTATGCCTTGCTGCTTTCCACTGGCGCAGTGTTCCGCACCGAGATCGTTAACCACCTGGCGCTGTCGGAGGTGTTCGGCTTCCTCATGGCTGGCTCAGGCGCCATCGCCATGCGTGTGTGCCCGGTGATTGCCATACCTACTGGGCACGTCTCAGCATGGCTCGCACAGCTGTCGGTGTTACCTAAAGGAGCATTATGGGTAGGAATGCCCTGTTGCTGTGCGTAATGGTCGACTAAGCGTGTAGGAAAAGTCCCCTCAAAACAATCATTTAAAAACTAATGTTTTATGGCATGGCCTGTGCTTGCAATTGAGACGATGCCCGGCTGCGCCCGGACATCGGCAACTGGAAGGTTAATTGCGTACCGCGGATTTCGCATCGCAGCCTTCCAGGCTGCCAAGTCTCTCGCCCTTAAGAACCGGATTCGAACAATGAAAAATATGCGACAACTACTCCCAGACAACTGGGGTCTCGTGTTCTCGGCTTTCGCTTCAGCCTATGGAGTGGGCTTACTTGCCCTGCTCGCCCTGCCGTTCCTGGTCAGTGCGATTATGAAGGACCTCCAGCTGGATGCGGCGCAGGCTGGATTCCTGATGTCGGCGGAATTCATCTCCACCATGCTGGCGTCGCTGCTGGTCGCGCCGGCGATGGGACGGGCGCCGCGTCGCACGCTTGCGCTCGCTGGCGCCGTGGTAGTGATCGTTGCCAACCTGGTTTCCGCGTCGCTGCACGATGTTTACGCGCTCGCGGTCGTGCGCTGCATCGCCGGTATCGGCGCCGGCCTCTGCCTGTCGTGTGGTAACGCATCGGTGTCCAGCGCCAGAAACCCCGATCAGGCCGCCGGGCACATGAACATCCTGTTTGTGGGCCTTATGGCCATCGTGATGATCGCGTTCGCCGACGCCATGGCCGCCAATGGGCTGGCTGGGCTGTACTACGCGATCGCTGCGACCAACGCGGTGATGCTGGCGTTCATCTGCTTCATGCCGCAGCGGGCCATCGCACATGAGCACGCAGCGCATTCCCAGCATGGGGCGCAACGGCAGAGCCTGCTCTCCGCGACCTCCATCTGCATGATGTTCGCAATGTTCTGCTTCTCGATGCGCGACACCATGGGCTGGGCGTTCGTCGAGCAGGTGGGGGTCAGCGTCGGCTACACCAGCGCAGAGCTAGGCAGGCTGTTCTCCCTGCAGTCCTTCATCGGACTGCTGGGCCCCCTGGCCGCCGCGATCGTTGGCAAACGGTTCGGTATGCGGACACCGGTCATCATCGGCATCCTGGCAAGCGGCGCGGTCAGCCTTGGATACGTCCTGGGTGAGCACTCCAAGCCGATGTACACGATTGCGGTGATGATGATCTCGACCACCTACTTCTATGCACTCGCCTACCTGACGGCACTGGCGGCCACCCTAGATCGCGAGGGGCGTATCGCGGCGGCTTCCGGCTCGTTCCTGACCTTAGGAATTGCCGTCGGGCCGGCCCTGACTGGGCTCTTGGCGGAGCAGGGCGGGTTCCTGCTGGTGGGCTGGGGGCTCGCGGCGATGGTGCTGCTGACCTTGCTGGCCGTGATGGTTCCGCTGTCGGCGATACGCCGTGAAAAGGCTTCGGCTGACGACCGGGTAGCGACTGCGGCCTAGCGTCATTGCTCGTCCATGGCTTGTCGCACAGGTGCAGCGACAAGCCACTCTGGGCGGCGCAAAGCCGGAACGAGGAATGGAGCCCGCGAATGTGCAAGGCTCCGTGCCGTCGCTACGCGGATCGCGAAGCGAGCATTTCCTGAATCTTCTGTGTCGCTTCGCGAGTCCTGCCGGCGAGTTTCTTCACCTCGTCGGCAACGACGGAGAAACCGCGTCCGACGTCCCCGGCTCGGGCTGCCTCTATCGCGGCGTTCAGCGCAAGCATGTTGGTTTGGTCGGCAATGCCCTTGATCACGCTCACCACTTGGGAAATCTGTTCATAGGTCGCTTGAATCCCCGCCAGCTCACGGGCGTGAAGCGTTTCGGCCAGCTTCTCGTCGGAGATATCGCGTACCGCCCCGATCACGCGGCAGAGTTTTCCGCTGCGGTCCTTCACGCCCTGGCCGCGTTCGCGGTACCAGGTCTCGCCCCGGGTCTTGTGGTGCATCCGGTATTCAACGGTGTAAGGGAGGGAGTAGTCGCCGGATCGCGCATAGTCCGTCACGACTTTCATCATTCGCTTCAGGTCGTCCTGGTTGACCACTTCCATGTAGCGCTCCCAGCCGTCGGGGAACTCGCTCTGGGAATAACCGATCAGCTCCCTGAACTGCCTGGACCAGCACGGTACATTCAACGGATTGTCGATATCGCCATCGATGACCGAAAGCTCCCAGCATCCCTCGGTGAGCGTCTGCTTGGTGATTTCCCAGATCTGCACATCCTGAAGGTGCCGCTGAATCTGTTCGGCGTTTTCGAATGCGGCGATCCGCTGTTGCTCGAGCTCGTTGCGCAGTGCCGCTATTTCTTGCTGCGATTGCCCAAGGGTCTGCTTCAGGTCCTCCACGAGGTCCTGCTCCGGCGCAGCGGGTGATTGAACCTGGACCGACGGCGCGATGCGACCTGAAAGCCTTGCCAAGCATTCCTCGAGGGTTCGATGTCGACCGATGAGGGTTTTGCTGCTCAGTTCGTCGGGTTGGTCGCGCAGCAGTGACTCGATGTAATCGACGACTTCCCTGGCCAAAAGCCTGGGCTTCTTACTAGTGAACATGGGCTCTCCATTCCGTTCAGTTGATGGGTGCTCGCTCAGTAGTTGAGGCTGAAATTGGCGAAGATCCCGATCAGGCATTCGAGCAGGGACGTATTCGCGGTATGGGGTGGGGGAGGGGGGATCTGGATGCGCTCGTCGATCATTACGCCGATCTCGAAACTTCCTATTACGTCATGCATGTTCCAACACCTCTTTTCTGGATGCTTCCAGGGAGTTGACCACCAGTTGGCGGATTGTCTGGGCCCTGTGGGGCGGATTGAGCGTGCGCACGACGAAGCCATTGGCCTCATATCCCTGGCGCGCGAGCCGTCGGGGGCGCATCCCGGTGGTTATCACCAGGTCGTCCCATCGAATTCGCTGCTTTTCGGCCCGCGTCACCTGTCGGTCGTGGAGCGAGTTCTCCTCTGTGCATTCAGCGATCTGTTTCGGGGGAACGACAAGACACCCTCGCGTAAGGCGGATGCGAGAAAGCATTCCTTGGCTGGTATTCGTGGGTCATTCAGCGCTCACGGGTTGATAGCAGCGCATCGCTGCTGGTTTCTTCCGCCCCTGTTCGGTTACCGACGGCTGGCGGGGAAGCGCCACCGAGATCGGAGGGCGGATGGTCAAATAAAAATATTAAATCATATGTTTAGTCAAGCGTCATGAGGATCGTTTTGTGTTCGGTTTTCCCGGTTACCCGCGATACCTGCCTAGTTCGTGGTGTTTATCTGCTTTTTTATAGGTTTTTAGAATATGCATTGTGATTAAAATAAAAAGATGTCATTTGATTTAATATGTTTATGAGGGTATTCCTAGGTTGTGTCGCAACCGAAGCAGGCGCACCACCGAGCCTGGTACCGAGAAAACAGGCCCCACCCGCCACGTCACTGCCTGAAAACACAAAAATATACGAGGTAGCATGATGACCGATCATCACGTAAACACCCCCTTGGACGCTGATGCCGAGCGGCTGGCTTCGCTGGGATACAAGTCCGAGTTCCGTAGGGACATGAGTCTGTGGGCAAACTTCGCGCTTGGCTTCACGTATCTGTCGCCGGTTGTGGGTATCTACACCCTGTTCGCTACATCCCTGGCACTGGGCGGGCCGCCGATGATCTGGGCACTGCTGATCGCCGGTGTCGGCCAGATGCTGGTAGCTCTGGTGTTTGGCGAAATCGTTTCCCAGTATCCCCTGGCCGGCGGCGTGTACCCCTGGGCGCGTCGCCTCTGGGGCCGGAAGTGGGCCTGGATGACGGGCTGGGTCTACGTGATGGCCCTGTTCTCCACCATCGCCGGTGTCTCCTATGGTGCCGCGCCCTACACGGCGGCCATTGTTGGCTTCGAGCCGACCACCGAGGCGACCGTCCTGTGTGCCTTGGCGGTGCTCGCGCTGGCCACCGTGATCAATCTCATGGGCACGCGGGTCCTGGCCCAGGCCGCCATCATCGGCTTCGCCGCGGAGATTCTCGGTGCCCTGGTGGTGGGTGGGTACCTGCTGATCTTTGAACGCCACCATGACCTCAGCGTGCTGTTCGACAGCTTCGGTGCGGAGGGCTCCAGTAGCTACCTGAGCGCTTTCCTGGCCGCCAGCCTGATCGGCGTATTCCAGTACTACGGTTTCGAGGCCTGCGGGGATGTGGCCGAGGAAGTGCCGAATCCTGGCCGGCGTATCCCGAAGTCCATGCGCCGCACCATCTACATCGGCGGCGCCGCCGCGACTTTCGTCTGCCTGGCCCTCACCCTGTCGGTGGTGGATTTCCAGGCCGTGATCAAGGGTGAAGGTGGCGACCCGGTGACCGGCGTGCTGACCGCCGCGTTCGGCCCGGTCGGGGCCTGGGCTGTTATCGGTGTGGTGCTGATCTCCTTCCTGTCCTGCGCCATGAGCCTGCAAGCGGCCGCCAGCCGCCTGGTGTATGCCTATGCACGGGATCGGATGGTGTTCGGCAGTGGCCTGCTCGCCCGCTTCTCACAAGAACGCCATGTGCCGCCGTACGCCCTGCTGCTGTCGGCGATCGCTCCGGGGATCATCGTCGTTGGTTCCATGGTGTCCACCGATGCCTTGCTGAAGATCATCTCCTTCTCCTCGGTCGGCATCTATATCGCCTTCCAGATGGTGATCCTCGCCGCCCTGCGTGCGCGTCTAAAAGGCTGGAAGCCGTCGGGCGAGTACCAACTGGGCCGCTATGGCCTGCTGGTCAATGTCGGGGCCCTGGTCTACGGTGTTGCGGCGATCATCAACATCTGTTGGCCGCGTACCCCGGACGCGGCCTGGTTCGACAACTGGATCGTGTTGTTGTCGGCTGTCGCGGTGATTGTCATTGGCTTCCTCTACATGGGCTTCTCCCGCCCCCACAGTCGTAGTGACGCGCCTCATGGCGACGCCATTCCCGGGAGCGACTTTCAGCAGGTGACGGTGAACGCCGTTTAGTCCCGTCGATCGAATTCCGCGAACCGGTACGCCCTTGCTTGCAAGGGCGTACTGCTTTCTGGAGTCAGGTATCGGTTATGGCCTGAAGGCGATCAGGAGCAGTGGTGCGATCAGGCGCTAGCGAGTGGGGAGGGGCGATGGCGGGGCGGGGAGACGCCGACCTGGCGTCTCTCCCGTGGATTGCAGGCTGCCTAGGCGGCGCCGACCATGTTGCGCTGGTAGGGGCGCTGGATCAGCGACCAATGGGCCGCGGCGTCACCCAGCTCGATAATCCGGCAATCGACCTCCGCGCGGTTGAAGGCATGGTGGGCCATTTCGCCGACGGTGAAGTTCGCGGTATTGGCGGCGACGACGCGACCTTCCTCGGTCACGATCAGCGCTTCGTGCTCCATTTTCATCAGGCTCGACAGCAGCACGCGCTCGAAACGATGCAGGGCGATGTCGGCACCCGCGATGCCGACGAAGCGGCCATCCACGTAGATGGGCATCGAGAAGGTCAGGATGTACATGTCGGCGCCATACAGGTCGACGTAGGGACCAACGACGATGTTGCGGCCGCTCTCCCTCGGACGGGAGAACCAGGGCATGCTCTGGTAGTTGTAATAGCTTTCGCTACGGCGGTTGAAGTTGAGGGTCATGGGGATGACCTTGCCGGAGGCACCCATGCGCCACCATTCAAGGTACATCTCCTGGTCCGCTAGCTCCCCCGGCTCGATTACCACGCCAGTTCCATGGACGGGGGTGCGCTCAGCCAGCAGGTGAGTATCGATCTTCGGTTTGAGGCAGGCCAAGTCCTTCGACGTGGGCTTGCGGCCTTCCGCACCGAGGCGCTTCCAGGTGTGGGTGACCTCGTCGGCCAACACCATCAGTTGGCTGAATACGTTACAGATCGATACGTCGATACGAGATGCACACTCGTTGAGTTCGTCTCGAAGAAGTTCTGCAGGCATGGCTTACTGTCTCGCTGCATGTGGTCGGGTCTGAAATCGTGTGAGTAGGTTTCACACACAATCCCGGAACATTCTTGCTCCAGAAACAGGCAGCAAGTGGTGTGCCAGCTACTCTTCTTCTTGGGCTAAAAGATTCAGCCTCATATCTATAAGCCTTTTGATGCCGCGGGTGACATGGGCTTCTGCCAAGGCGCCGGCCAAGTTGGCGTCACCGGCAACGATGGCGTCGGCGATGGCACGATGTTCTTGCTGCACCGCTTCGGGGCTCTGGGCGCCCGAAACCGGGATCCACAACAGCTCGCCGATTTCCGCCTGCAGGCTCATCTCGGCATGGGTCAGCCGAACGGATTGCGCGGCCACGGCGATCTCGATATGGAAGCGTGCATCCGCGCGGCGCCTTTCCATCCGCGTCGTCGCACCGCCCAGGGCTCGGATGTAGTGCTCGAGCCGGGCGTGGTGTTCCTGGGCCGAGCGCTTGGCGGCCAGTCGTGCCGCCGTACCGGAGATGGCGACGTGCTCATCGCAGAGGTCGCGCAGCTCCAGGGCGCTCATCTCGGCCAGACGGGCGAAGAGGAGTTCTTCCGAGATTTCCACGGGCGGGCATATAAAGCTGCCGCCGTTGCGGCCGCGCCGGGTTTCGATCAGCCCACGCTCGCGCAGGTAGGCCAGGGCTTCGCGGAGCGTTACGGTGGCGACGCCGAACTGCATCGCCAATTCGCTTTCGCTAGGCAGTTGCTCACCTTCGGCGAACAGGCCGAGGTCGATCACTTCAATCAGGCGGCGCACCACTTCTTCGGTTCGCCCTTCCTGGCGCAGCCGCATGAAAGAGGCTGTACGTGCGCTCGTGGTTTCATTCATACCCATTCTGCCGGCCTGAAGTACCTTCACCTGCTGCCAGGTGACAATCCCCCCATGCCCATCCTCCGTCTGTGTGCACTCGATGCGCCTGGAAATTTACCAGAGTTTCCCTCGTTCACATCGTTGTAACCTCTTTCCAGATGTCTTGGTTGTTCTTGTCATCAAAAAAGGCCGCTCCCCGGCGGGGAGCGGCCTCAAAAAGCCTATCTGGTGACATCGGGCTCCGACCAACTGAGCGCAGGGTGAGGCTGCGTCAGTCGTTACGGAACGGGTAGACCAGGGATGGCATCCACTTGCGCCAGATCTGCTCCAGTTGCCCGTTGGCCTTCACCGTCGCCAGTGCCTGGTCTACTCGGGCGAGAAGCTCGCCATTATCTTTCTTCACCGCGATCCCCCAACGGTTCTGCGTCGGTACGCTGAAACCGATGGCCAAGTCGGTCTCTTCGGTGAGAGGCACCAGCGCCACATCGTCGTCGACGAAGGCATCGATGTTGCCGTCGCGCAGGGCCTGAACCATATCCCCCAGCACATCGTCACTGTCGCCGCCGAAGGGGACGCAGATGCAGCCGGTGAAGGTCTCGGCCAGCGCCATGTTCAGGCTGTTGGCTATGGCCCCGACCCTCTTGCCCACCAGGTCGGCCGGGCTACGGACATTGCTGCCGCGCAACACCATCACCGCCTCGTCGAACACCGCGTAGGGCTCGGTGAAGTCGGCCAGTGTCTTGCGGTAGTCGGAAATACCCTGGCCGCACAGCACGATCTCGCCTTTGCCGGCCTGCAGAGCCGGGTAGAAGTCAGCCCAGCTCTGATAGGCGAATGAGTAGGGGATGCCCAGAGTGCTTGCCAGCAGGCGGCCGAGATCCGACTCGTAGCCGTGCCGGTAGCCCCTGTCGTCCTTCCAGAACAGCGGTGGTGCCGGCAGGTCACAGCAGATGATCCGCAGTTCGTTCGGAGTGTCATTGATGGTCGTATTCATGGCAGGTAGTCCAGGTACATCTTTCGTTCCCAGTCGGTGACCACGCCGCAGGAGCGCGCCCACTCGTCGGCCTTCAGGTCGCGGTAGAGCTTGCTCATCTCGGCGGGGACGGCATTGCGGATCACCTCGTCCTGGTCGAATGCCTGGACGGCCTCACCCAGGGTCAGTGGCAGGCGCCACGACGCGCTGCCGCCTTCGACGTAGCTGTCTTTGTTTTCGGACGGGCCCGGATCAATCCGGTTGCGCAGGCCGTCGAGCATCGCGGCCAGCAGCAGGGTGTGGGACAGGTAGGGGTTCACGCTGGCATCGGGGAGCTTGTATTCCAGGCGGCCGTTGGCGGACAGGCGCACGGTGCAGGTCTTGTTGTCCATGCCCCAGTTGATGCGGGTGGGGGCGAACTGGCCGGTGTCCCAGAAGCGCTTGTAGGAATTCACGGTCGAGGCCATGACCATCATCGAGCCCGGGGCGTGGGACAGCATGCCGCCGAGGGCGTGCAGGCCGGTTTCGGTCAGGTGCAGTTCGCGACGGCCCGGCTCGGCCAGGACGTTCTGGTCACCTTTCCACAGGCTGACGTTGTGGTGGCAGCCATTGCCCATGCTGCCGGTGCTCGGCTTCGGCATGAAGCTGGCGGTCACGCCGAACTCGCGGGCCACCTGGCGGCAGATCAGGCGGTAGGTCATCAGGCGGTCGGCGGTCAGTTCGCAGGAATCGAACATCCAGTTCAGCTCGAGCTGGCCCGGGTCCTCGTAGTCGCCTTCGATCATGTCCAGGTCCATGGCGCCGGCGTATTCCATGACGCGCTTGAAGATCGGGCGCATCAGTTCGAGGTTACCTAGGTGATAGGCCGGGCTTGCACCCGGACGCACCTGTACTTCCAGCTTCTCGCCGAACCAGGTCATTTCCGGCTCGCAACCAGACTTCAGGCGCAGGCCGGTTTCCTTGATGAAGGCCTCATGGGAGCGGATCAGGTGGCCGCGGGCGTCGGTCGCCAGAGGCGCGCCGCCGTTCTCGACACGGTGATCGGGTTCGTACAGGCGGCAGAAGAAGGCGCCGATGGAGCGGTCCCAGGGCAGTACCTGGAAGCTACCGATATCAGGCAGGGCGGTGAACTCGGCGGCCTGGGCGCCACCGCCGAGCAGCTCGCCGGAGCGGGAGGTCTGCAGGTCGGAGATCGCTGTGCGGTGGAACTGCACGCCCTTCTCGAGGTTGCGCAGCAGATGTTTGGCCGGGACGACCTTGGCGATCACGCGACCAGAAAGGGTCACCACCTGGTAGTAGAGGTACTCGACGCCGCTCTCGCGGATTCGAGCCGCGAGCTCCTGGGCTGAGCTGGAGCTGGTGTTGTGTTCCCGGTGAAGGTCTAGCGCTGTCATTCGAGTTCTCCTCTGGCGCAGCGTTCGCAAGGCTCTGCAGCTGCTTGATTCTTGTTACTCCTGCTCGGGTGACGTTGGGTGGTACTCGGCAGGAGTGATTTAAATTTAAAATATGGTTTTATATCTTTCAACAGATTTTTTACGAGATGAATGGAGGGATAAGCCAGGTTCAGGAGGTGAGTGGAAGACTGCAGAAACGCAGAAATGCGTCCGCAGCACTCAATCGATCAGTGCGGAATACGTGGGCCGGCAAAGAATGACTGCGCTCGCCAGGAGGGCGCGAGCGAAGCGGCCAGGCCCTGTGGAATCAGCGTTGGGCGTGTTCGAGGAAGAACGAAGCGGCCCAGTTGGATATCTGGCGGTTGTCGACTTCCAGACTTTCGATACTGTCCAGCGCACCTTGGGAGATGGTTTCCGGCAACAGCGAACCGCGGTACTTGGTCGCCAGGGCGTGGATGTATGCGGCCGTGAACTCGGGGTGATACTGTACCGAGAGGGCCGGAAAATCATATGAAATCACACCGTTAAGACAGTGGAGGGAGCCTCCAATGCAGGTCGCGCCCGGAGGCAGGGTGGTCACTTGGTCTTGGTGGAAGATGTAAGCGGGCGCTGCCGTCGGGCCGGCACCTTCCGTGTATTCGTAGTGCTGGGCGCCAACCCCCCAGCCGTTGCTGGCCTTGGTGGTCTTGCCGCCGTAGGCGTCGGCCATGATCTGGTGGCCGAAGCAGATGCCGAAGACCGGGATGGCCCGTGCCTTGAGCGCCTGCAGGAAGGCGATGAGGTCCAGCATCCACGGCGCGCGTTCATAGGTGCTGTACTTGGAGCCGGAGAGGATGTAGCCATCGAACGCATCGGGATCGGGCAGGGCTTCGCCCCGGACCGGCGACAGGTAGGTGAATGTGGCTTCGGGCAGGAAGGGGGCGATCCAGCGTTCGATCATCGAGGGGTAGGAACCGAACTCTCCGACGAGGTCGTCCGGTGTCTGTCCGTTCTCGAGAATGCAGATTCTGAGTGTGTTGGAGGTCATGGTTCACCTTCTGTCAGGGCCCGGTCGCGCGTTCGTCGCCGCCTTGGCTTCGCGGAGGTAGATGGAGGATATCGATATTCTATTGGGGGGGGACGCCGCCCGACGCGCCGGGGCACTGGCGGCGAACGGCGTGGGGCAGTCAGATCGCCGCGAGGATTTCCTTGGCCCACTGCATCGCGATATCGCCGGGCAGTTCACCGCTGGAGGCATCGTGCACGCCACGCTCGCCCACTTGCTGGCCACCTAGGGCCACCAGGCGTTCGGCGATGATCTCGCTGCCGCGGTTGAAGGTGGCGTAGAAGCTGTCGCCCAGTCCGAAGACCGCGAAGCGCAGCCCCGAAAGGTCCGGCTTGCCGTTTTCCAGTGCCGTGAAGAAGGGTTGGGCGGAGTTCGGCAGTTCGCCGTCGCCGTAGGTGGAGCAGACGATGATGTAGAACGTATCGTCGTTCAGCGCGCTGACCTCGAACCTGGACATGTCCGTTGCCGAGATCGCCACCTCATGGGCCAGCGCGTCGACGATGTCGTCGGCGACCATTTCCGCGTTTCCGGTCTCGGTTCCGAAGAGGACTTGAATGTTCATTGTTGGACTCCCGGGAGGTTCTCGTGAGCGATGCTCAGCATGTCGGTTCTGGTTCTTACCTTGCGGCGAACGCGCCCGCCGGGGGCGTTGCTAAGCTCGGCTTTATCGATGCGTTTCCAGCCCTGGTAATCAACCAGATGCTCCTTCACGGCATCGGGGATGGCGGAATATCCCGGCTTGCCGATCGCCAGCGCGCCGTCGGAGACGGCTTGGACGATGTTGTCGGCAATCGCTTTGGCGTCGGCCCGGTTCTCCGGGATGGTTCCACGCGGGCCGCGCCTGAACCAACCGGCGCAATAGAGGCCGCTGGCCAAGAACCCCGAGTCGATGTCCGTGGTTTCGCTGGACAGCGCGTCCCGGTTCAGTCCAGTGCCTGCCTGTTCCTGGAAGCCGATGGCGGTTACTACGCTGTCGGCTTCCAGGCGAATGTGCTGGCCCGAGCCATCGGCGGAGACGAAGGAAATCGCCTCGACCCTTTCCTCGCCGTGGATCGCCTCGGGCACCCAACCGAAGTGGAAGGTCACGGTCGTATGCCGTGGCATCGCCTGGCTGCCCGCTTCTCGCAGGGCCAGGATTGCCTCGATCTTCGCCTGCTCCTGGGCGCTCGTGGCCGGTTCCAACGTGGAGCCCGCACCGATTTCGAAGCGCACGTTGGCCAGCCTGGCCAGCTCCTTAACCATCACGGTGTCGAACTTGGCCAGCGCCGCCGGCGAGCGCCCGACGATGTCGATGGCGTCGAGAGGAGCAGACAGCAGTTGGGCGAGGGACTCGTCCGAGAGGTCGGAACCCTCGAACTCGTCATGGGACTTGGTCAGCAGTCGAAGCAGATCGATGGCGACGTTGCCGTTGCCCACGATTACCGTGCGTCTACCCAGTCGCGGAACGAAATCCACTTCGTCGGGATGGTCGTTGAGCAGGCGGGTCATGCGGCCTGCTCCGTAGATCCGTTCCAGATCGTCACCCGGGATGCTCAGCCGGCGGTCGCCGTAGAGGCCGGTGGCGAGCACGACTATGTCGTAGGCGCGACGCAGCTCCTCCAGTGGAAGATCCTTGCCTATCTCCAGGTTGCCGATGAAGCGGACGTGTTCCCGTTCGAACAGGCGCTCGAACTGGCGGATGACCGACTTGGTGCCGGAGTGGTCGGGGGCGACTCCATAGCGCACGAGTCCGTAGGGCACGGGCAGCCGGTCGAACATCGCGATCTCCGCCCCGGGCCACGCCTTGCGAAGGGCCTGGGCCACGTAGCAGCCCGATGGGCCCGTGCCGACTATCGCCACTGTTGGGTTGGCCATGCTTAGAGTCCTCGGTCGAACGAGAGCGGCATGCTAATGGCGCCGGTATTGCCACTGTCGGGCAGCCATTTGACCTCGCCGTTGTAGGTCGGATTACGCAGGCGCTGGGCGAGCAGGCTCAGGGCCTCGGTCATGTCGCCGCGGGCGATGAAGTGGCCGATGCAGTGGTGGGCGCCGGCGCCGAAGCCGAAGTGCGGTTGGCGTTTGGCGGTGATATCGAAGCCGGGGTTCTCGAAGGCTTTCGGATCAGTGCCGGCGGCCTGGCTGAAAAGGTGGACGGTGGTGCCCTTGCGGATGTCCAGGCCCTGGAAATTGAAGTCTTCGAGGGCCTCGCGGGTAACCCAGGTAACGGTGGGGCGTACGCGCATCACTTCTTCGACGGCGGCCCGGGCCAGGTCGGGTTGCTCCCCGAGCAGCTTCCATTGGTCGGGGTGCTGAACAAAGGTGTCCATGGCCAGGGCGATCTGGTTCCGCGTGGTATCGATGCCGCCAAAGATGGCGAGGATGATCATGTCGTACAGCTCCTGGTCGCTCAGGGCTGCCTTGTCTTCTTCGTTGGCCCTCACCAGCATGCTCAGGAAGTCCTCGCCGAGGCCGTTGCGCTTTAGGGTCTCGACCGCCGTCTTCGCATAGCCGTACATCTTGTCGGTAGCCGCGTTGATTCGGGCTTCGTCCTGCTTGAAGGTCACGCCCAGGGCCAGGCCCATATCCACCGCCAGTTCGGCCAGGCCGCGCCATTCACTGCGGGGCAGGCCCAGCAGCGAGCAGATGACCTGGGTCGCATAGGGTTCGGAGAACTGGGAGACGAACTCGCATTGGCCGGCATCGATGAAGCCATCGATGATCTCATTGGCCATTTCCTGGAATTCGGGGGTCATCTTGCGCACCAGCTTGGGCGAGAAGGCCGGATTGGCCAGGCGCCGCAGACGGGAGTGATCGGCCCCTTCGCGGCTCAGCAGCATGCGCACCCACCAATCCGCGAAGCTGCCGGTCGCCTTGTTATGGGCGGGCCAGGCATAGCTGCCCTGGCGCAGGTGCTGGTCACGGATCAGGGCGTTCACTTCGTTGTAGCGCAGCACCGCGATGCCATAGGGCGTGCGGGCGAACCAGCTCTGCTCGCGCGCCCGGGCAACCGCCTCGGAGCGCATGGAGAAGGACGGATCGGCCACATCAAGATATGGCGCGGCCTCGAGTGTGGTTGGGGCACTGGATGACATTTAGACACCTCCGATCTTGTTAAAGGCTTCTGGGGCGGCCCCTTTCGGGCTCAGCGCTATGCCGTTTGTTCCTCCCGGCAAGGCCTCGGGTGGCCTTCCCCTGGGAGGGGATGTCTTCAATTTAAAATATGGTTTCATATCTTTCAATAGAGTTTTTGCCGCCCTCAGTCTGAAAGCGTTGAGCGAAAGGTGGATTAGGCCCCCTTGAACGTCTACGGGTGGGGGCTGAGAAGGTGATTTATGGTGGGCATTGGCAGAATAAAATCTTTAAGATATGGTTTCATAAGATTTATTCTGCCAAGGACCTCCCATGAAACCAGCCCGCGCCGTAGCCATTATCCATTCCGAAACCGACGTGGCCGGCAGCCTCCCGGACCTGTTCGCCGATCTCGGTATCCGCCTGGACGTCACCCCGGTTTCCGCTGGGCTGCCGGATCCGGTGAGTCTGGAGATGGCTGTTGTGATGGGCAGTCCCGAGTCCGCCTACGACCACCGGCTGCCCTGGCTCGCCCCTGAGCTGGCGTGGCTTCAGGCGGTGCAGGCGCGGGGCGTGCCGACCTTGGGAATCTGCTTCGGCAGCCAGCTGCTGGCCCGTGCGTTGGGGGGGCAGGTCTATCGGAACGTGGCGCCGGAAATCGGCTGGACGACCTTGGAGACCCCCGATGGCTGGGCCCACAAGGGGCCTTGGCTGAACTTCCACTTCGACGCCTTCACGCCCCCACCCGGCGCCACGCTGCTGGGCAAGACCGAGCTGGCGGCGCAGGCCTATCGCATTGGGCGCGCGATGGGCGTGCAGTTCCATCCCGAAATCGATGCACGGATGTTCGATACCTGGACCGCCTACTGGCGCGAAACCGAGGAGGGGCGGAAGTTCCTTGCGTCGGCCGGCGATCTGCCAGAGCGCATGCGCATGGAGATCGAGGCTCGTGAGCCGGAAAACCGCGCCAACTGCATGGAGTTGCTCCACGACTTCCTGAACCACATCTGAGGCCTGCCTCGGTAAATCCCGGATCGGTGACCGTTCGGGGACATCTAGCGATGCCGTATCACTACAAGAGGAAAGCTCCATGACCACCCTGACCCGTGCTGACTGGGAACAACGCGCCAAGTCCGTGCAGATCGAGACTCGCGCCTTCATCCATGGCGAGTACACCCACGCCGTTTCCGGCGAGACCTTCGACTGCATCAGCCCGGTCGATGGCCGCCTGCTGGGCAAGGTCGCCAGTTGTGACCTGGCCGACGCCGAGCTGGCGGTGAAGGATGCCCGCGCGGTGTTCGAATCCGGCGTGTGGTCGCGCCTGGCACCGGTCAAGCGCAAGGCGGTGATGATCCGCTTCGCCGAGCTGATCGACGCCCATGCCGAGGAGCTGGCCCTGCTGGAAACCCTGGACATGGGCAAGCCGATCGGTGATTCCCTGAGTGTCGACGTCCCGTCCGCGTCCCGCGCCATCCGCTGGAGCGGCGAGGCCATCGACAAGATCTACGACGAAGTCGCCGCCACCCCGCACAACGAGCTGGGCCTGGTGACCCGCGAGCCGGTGGGCGTGGTCGCCGCCATCGTGCCGTGGAACTTCCCCCTGCTGATGACCTGCTGGAAGCTCGGCCCGGCCCTGGCCACCGGCAACTCCATCGTCCTCAAGCCGTCCGAGAAGTCGCCGCTGACCGGTATCCGCATCGCCCAACTGGCCATCGAAGCCGGCATCCCGGCCGGTGTGTTCAACGTGCTGCCGGGCTTCGGCCATACCGTGGGCAAGGCCCTGGCCCTGCACATGGACGTCGACACCCTGGTGTTCACCGGCTCCACCAAGATCGCCAAGCAACTGATGATCTACGCCGGCGAATCCAACATGAAGCGCGTCTGGCTGGAAGCCGGCGGCAAGAGCCCGAACATCGTCTTCGCCGACGCCCCTGACCTGCAGGCCGCCGCCGAAGCCGCTGCGGGCGCCATCGCCTTCAACCAGGGCGAAGTCTGCACCGCCGGTTCGCGCCTGCTGGTGGAGCGCTCCATCAAGGACAAGTTCGTGCCCATGGTGGTCGAAGCGATCAAGGCCTGGAAACCGGGCAACCCGCTGGACCCGGCGACCAACGTCGGCGCCCTGGTGGACACCACCCAGATGAACAACGTGCTGTCCTACATCCAGGCCGGCCATGACGACGGCGCCAAGCTGGTGGCTGGCGGCAAGCGCGTGCTGGAAGAAACCGGCGGCACCTACGTCGAGCCGACCATCTTCGACGGCGTGGACAACGCCATGCGCATCGCCAAGGAAGAAATCTTCGGCCCGGTGCTGTCGGTGATCGCCTTCGACAGCGACGCCGAAGCGGTCGCCATCGCCAACGACACCATCTACGGCCTGGCCGCGGCGGTGTGGACCAGCAACCTGTCCCGCGCCCACCTGATCGGCAAGGCCCTGCGCGCCGGCAGCGTCTGGATCAACCAGTACGACGGCGGCGACATGACCGCGCCCTTCGGCGGCTTCAAGCAGTCCGGCAACGGCCGCGACAAGTCGCTGCACGCGTTCGACAAGTACACCGAGCTGAAAGCGACTTGGATCAAGCTCTGAACAACGAGCTCCGACCGCCCGCGATAAATGGCTCGATTAAGGGCCGGAGATCCTCCTCCGGCGCCTTGGCGGGCCTGCCCGAGTCCAGTCCCCCGGAGTCCCGTTTCATGAACCAGCCAAAACCTTCCCTCGCCGAGAAGGACGTCCAGCATCAACTCCATCCCTACACCGACGCCCGGTTGCATCAGGAAGTCGGGCCGCTGATCATCGAGCGTGGAGAGGGCGTCTACGTCTTTGACACCCAGGGCAAGCGCTACCTGGAGGCCATGTCGGGGCTCTGGAGCGTGGCGCTGGGATTCAGCAACGAGCGCCTGATCAAGGCGGCGGAGCAGCAGCTGCGCACGTTGCCGTTCTATCACCTGTTCAGTCACAAGGCGCATGCCCCTAGCATCGAACTGGCCGAAAAGCTGATCGAGCTCGCGCCCGTACCGATGAGCAAGGTCTTCTTCACCAACTCGGGATCGGAAGCCAACGACACCGTCGTGAAGATGATCTGGTACCGCAACAACGCCCTCGGCAAGCCGGCCAAGAAGAAGTTCATCAGCCGCCTGAACGCCTACCACGGCATCACCACCGTCAGTGCCAGCCTCACCGGCCTGTCCGCCAACCAGCGTGGATTCGACGTGCCGTTGTCCGGTTTCCTACACGTCAGCTGCCCGCACCATTACCGCTACGCCAAGCCGGACGAAACCCAAGAGCAGTTCGCGGATCGCCTGGCGGCCGAACTGGAGAGCGTCATTCTGCGGGAAGGCCCTGAAACCATAGCGGCGTTCTACGGCGAGCCGCTGATGGGGGCCGGTGGCGTGATCGTGCCGCCGCGTACCTACTGGAGCAAGATCCAGGCCGTGTGCCGCAAGTACGACATACTGGTTGTCGCCGACGAAGTCATCTGCGGATTCGGGCGTACCGGCAGGATGTTCGGCAGCGAGACGTTCGGCATCCGGCCGGATGTCATGGTCGTCTCCAAGCAGTTGTCGTCCTCGTACCAGCCCATTGCGGCCATCCTGATCAACGACGCAGTCTTTCAGGGTATCGCCGACCAGAGCCACGCCCTCGGTACGCTCGGACACGGGTTCACCGGGAGTGGTCACCCGGTTGCCACCGCCGTGGCACTGGAGAACATCAAGGTTATCCATGAAGAACGCCTGGTCGAGCACGCTGCCGAAATGGGCGAACGGCTTCAGGTCGGGTTGTCCCACTTCGCCGACCACCCCCTGGTGGGCGAAGTGCGTGGCTGCGGCCTGATTGCCGCCGTGGAACTGGTCGCCAATCGTGAAACCAGGGCACCAATGGATGCGCTTGGCAGGCTGGGCCGCTACCTGGCCGGACGTGCCCAGGAGCACGGCATGATCACCCGGGCGATGGGCGACTCGATTGCATTCTGTCCACCCCTTATCGCTACAAAGTCGGAGATCCAGCTCATGTTGGAGACCTTTGGCCGTGCCCTTGATGACACCGAGCGCTGGTTCGACCACAGCCGTATGCGGACGTCTTGAGAGCAAGTGGCCCGGTTGATCGAGCCCATGTGGCCGCCAATCAGTCATCCCTGCTTAGCCCCGCATCCGCGGGGCCTTTTCGACGAACGCAGGATTGGTTGAAAGTCCGCTCCAGGTATTAAAGCTGTTCACTTAAGAAAAGCGCTGCGCTCCCAAGAGGGGGCGCGGCGTTTTTCATTGTCTGTCTATTAGCTTTCGCGGGTCGAGAGATCCACCGTGGCGAGCGCAAGCCCTCGCGGGAGTTCACAGTCGACGCGCTGCAGGTGAAGGAAATCCGCAAGGCCACCGGCCTGACCCAGGCCAAGTTCGCGGCGATGATCGATGTGCAGCTCGGCACGTTGCGCAATTGGGAACAGGGTCGACGCGAACCCACTGGCCCGGCCAAAGCACTGCTGCGGGCCATCCACAACGACCCTAAGCACGTCATCCAGGCACTGTCTCACTGAGCCTGTGGGCGGGTCGATTTCGACACTTCTTCGACACCACCAAGCCCCAGAAACGAAAAAACCCCATAAATCAGGGGCTTAGTCAGGGGATTTTGGAGCGGGCGAAGGGAATCGAACCCTCGTCATGAGCTTGGGAAGCTCAGGTAATGCCATTATACGACGCCCGCGAAGGGTGCTCTTTTTACCAGAAGCGGCGGGCGAGGTGAAGCCCGGGGCGGTCACAAGTTACTGAAAGATACTTGCACACGCCCGGGCGGCCACGCGTTCAAACGGCCATGGCCTGGTAGTCGGCGACCTGCGGGCGAGCCTTGCCCTGATTGGCCGAAGTCTTGAGGAAGCCCAGCATGGCTTGCTGGGTCTGCAGCCAGCCGGCCTTGTTCTCGACGTCGACGAAGTGGCCGGCGTTGTCGATGATGGCGAACTGGCAATCGCGCACGTGCTTGGCGAAGTGGCGGGCGTCTTCGGCGGAGGTGTACTCGTCGCGATCGCCGTTGATGAACAGCAGCGGGATGTCGACGTTGACCAGGCAATCCACGTAGCAGCGCGAGTCCATGTTCAGCACCTGACGGATGTGGTGGTGCATCTGCAGGTATTCGTGTTCGTCCAGGTTGGCGCAGTGCTTGTGGTTGAAGCGCTGGTACAAGCCCGGCAGGTGCTTGCCGATGGTGTTGTTCACCAGATTGCCCACCGCGTCGCGGTCGATGGTTGCCAGGCAATCCAGGCCGCGGGTGAGGTAGTCCATCATCGGTTCGTTGAGGATGGGCGAGAAGGAGGTGACGACGGCCTTCTTGATGCGTGCCGGGCACTGGGCCAGGGCGAGCAGGGCGGAGACGCTGCCCCAGGAGAAGGACATCAGGTAGTCCACCCGGAAGTGCTCGATCAGGTGGAGGAGGATGTCGGCCTCGGTCTCCTTGCTGATGAAGCGGGTGTTGTCGTTATGCGGCTTGGACTGGCCGGCATAGGGCTCGTCGAAGAGCACGACGTTGAAGTGCGGTTGCAGGTATTTCACTGTCTGCGCGAACGAGGCGGTCGTCGACAAGGAGCCATTGACCAGAATGATGGTCTCCTTGGCTTCTGGGTTGCCGTAGAACTCCGTGTGAACCTTGTACTGGCTGTGAATCTCGACGATGGCGGTTTCCGGCCTCATGTCGTTTCCTCCTGGCGCAGATGGGTCATGCGAGCCCTCTCAACGGCTTGGCCCGCTCTAAGTCTTGGCAGTAGGAAAACGCCTTTCGATGACAAACAAGTGTCAGGCGAAGATTTTAAAAATTCTTTATTTTTCAGGCGGTTAGTTCGAGAAAAGACGATGGGCTCCGGCGCGTTGAAGGGCGTCGGAGAGCGTCTTCTAACCAGGCAGGGAACCTACGCGTGCAGAGCACAAGGAATCGCAGGGAACGCTTAGACGGCCAGGCTGACTCTTTGGTCACGCTTTGACCTTGTGTCCGATTTAAGCAGGCCATCTTTTCACCCGCAAGTTCATTGAAAGGAAAAATTCTTGCAGTTCGTCGGGTTATTTCGATCCCGATGTGACTCGAGGAGGATCAAGCTAAAAGCAGGCCACTTCCGCATCGGTAAGTGACCGGTAGTCGCCCGGCTGCATGTGCGGGTCCAGTTTCAGCGGTCCGACGCTTTCGCGGTGTAGTCGCACGACGCGATTGCGGAAGTGGCCGAACATGCGTTTGACCTGGTGGTAGCGACCCTCATGGAGGGTCAGGCGGGCGGCGCGGGTGCCGAGGATGTCCAGCTGGGCGGGGAGGGTGGTGAGGCCTTCGTAGGCGAAATAGAGCCCTTGGGCGAAGGTCCGGACGCATTCGTCGGCGATGGGGTCCTCGGTTTCCACGTAGTAGACCTTGGGTTGCTTGCTGCCGGGCAGGGTGAGGCGGCGCGACCAGTGCCCGTCGTTGGTAATCAGCAGCAGGCCGGTGGTGGTGAGGTCCAGGCGTCCGCCCAGGTGCAGCTCGTGCTTGTCCGGCTCGTCGAGCAGGTCGAGCACCGTGGGATGTTCCGGGTGTTCGGTGGCGCTGACATGGCCGGACGGCTTGTAGAGCATGAAGTAGCGGGCCGGCTTGCCGGCCTGGAGCAGGCGTTCATCCAGTTCGATGCGGTTGAATTCGCGGACCTCGTGACGTCCGTCGGCCACCGGCCGCCCATCCACCCGAACCCGACCGGCGGCCAGCGCCAGGCGCGCATCGAGGCGGCTGAGCTCGGGAAAATTGCTCAAGAATCGATCAAGGCGCATCAGTTTGGTGCGTTGGGGGCAGGGCCTGGGCGCAGCGCGGGCAGAGGCAGGCGCGGTCGATGTCCTGTGGCGGGATGGATTCGAGCACGGCCGGGTCGATCTTCGCCGAGAAGCACCAGCAATCCATGTCGGCACGGGCCGGGTCGGCCAGGCTGCACTGGTTGCTCTGGCCGCAGAGCGGGCAGCGGGCGGGGTCGGATGGGGTGTTCATGAGGCGGCTTCAGGGTGGCAAGGGCGCAAGGGTGAAGCCTGCGGGGCCGGGCTGCAAGTCCGCGCCGATGGGCGCCATTTTCCCGATGATCGCGCGGTGGCCGGCGTTGCTGTCCGGCGCGGATCGCCTAGGCTCGAATAGAAAGGTGAAGATGCCGGAAAGCGACAAGGCCGGATTCACAAAGTCTGAAGACCCCTGAGAAGCTGACGCATAATCGCGGTCTATCGATTCTGTCACCCACATTCAGAGCAGAGCTGCCTCGTGTCCACCAACATCACTGTCGTCAACAAAGCCAAGGCCTGGTCGGCTCATGGTGTCACCGCCACCGGCGTCGTACTGGCCCTGATGGCCATTCTCGCGCTGTTCGACAATCAGCCCCGCGATTGCCTGCTCTGGCTCGGTGCCGCGCTGCTGGTGGACGGCCTCGATGGCACACTTGCCCGCCGGGTGCAAACCAGCACCATGCTGCCGAATTTCGACGGCTCCACCCTGGACCTGGTAATCGATTACCTCACCTACGTGTTCATCCCGGCGATCTTCATCTACCGCTACATCGACCTGCCCGAGCACACGGCGCTGGTGGCGGTGAGCCTGATCCTGGTGTCGTCGCTGTTCTGCTTCTGCAACCTGAACATGAAGAGCAGCGACAACTACTTCGTCGGCTTCCCCGCGGCGTGGAACGTGGTGGCGCTGTATGTCTGGATCATCGAACCGCTGCCGGTGGTGAGCCTGCTGCTGATCTGCTTCCTGGCCGCGCTGACCCTGACCAGGCTGAAGTTCCTCCACCCTTTCCGGGTGCGCAAGCTGATGCCGCTGAACATAGTGGTCACCTTCGTGTGGATGATCAGCAGCATGTTCCTCATCCTCCAGCACCCTTTCTACAAATCCCTGGTGCTGGGCATCTGGTGGTTCGCCTCGGCCTACTTCGTGGGCATCTGCCTGTGGCGCAGCCTGCTGGACTGGACCCACAAGCTGAAGGCCTGACGACCCACGCTCACAGAGCCACGCCGCGCGGATGCTGCAGCGCGTCGCGAGCCGACGGGACTCCTGCCTCGCTCGATGGAAACGGAGAGCAGGCAGGGAGACAGCGGTTGGAATTGTTTAGCCGTCACTGAACCAAAGATAGGAAAACCTGAATTTTAATCACCCTTGACGCCGTGCGAGCCTGCCGGGCATTCCAATAACACGGCTTTCCCCCATGGGTTGTCCCACTCCGCACCAATCGCTGCTGGCCGCCACGCCCCTCGGGCCGGTGCGCGCCGCGCGTGGTGCTCCCGGAGTCGCACCCAAGGTCCAGTTCTTCCGCAAGTGGGCCTCCCGTCTCCTGATCTCCCTGCCGCTCGAACTCGCCTTCTGGGCGCTTTGGCACTGCCGTCACGCTCGTCCGCCGGATAGCGCCCGCGCCTGATTCCGGCCACCGACGAGGTGGCCAAACCTCCCCCAGAACGAGATTGCTGTCCCTTGCCCCAGATGGCGAGGGCTGTTTGCGTGCCCTGCGGCACTAAAGAGAGCGCCATGACCTTTGCCAGCGTGCAGGAAGCCCAGGATTTCCTTGAGCAGAACCCGGACATCGATGTCTTCGAACTCTTCATTCTCGACGCCAACGGCGTGCCGCGCGGCAAGCTGCTGCACCGCGACGAGCTGTTGGCCGTCTACGACAGCGGCCGGCCGCTGCCGAGCACCATCCTTGGCCTGACCCTGCACGGCGAGGATGTGGAAAACTCCGGGCTGGTCTGGGATGTGGGCGACATCGACTGCCGCGCCTACCCGCTGGCCGGCAGCCTGGTGCGCCTGCCCTGGCGCAAGATGCCCACTGCGGCTGTGCAGGTGAGCATGCACCCGCAGGAAGGCATGCCCGCGGCCATCGCCGACCCGCGCCATGTACTGGTGGAGGTGATCGAGCGCCTCAAGGCCGATGGCTATCACCCGGTGATGGCCTGCGAGCTGGAGTTCTACTTGCTGGACCAGAAACGCGACGCCGATGGCCGCCCGCAGCCGGCATTGGATGCCGACGGTCATCGTCCGCGCGGTACCCAGGTGTACGGCCTGCGTGAGCTGGAACAGATCGAGCCGTTCCTTGCCGATCTCTATGCCGCCTGCAAGGCCCAGGGCATTCCGGCGCGCACCGCCATTTCCGAGTACGCCCCCGGCCAGGTGGAAATCACCCTGGAGCACGGCGATGCCCTGGAAGCCATGGATCAGGCCGTGCGCTACAAGCGCCTGGTCAAGGGCGTGGCCCATGCTCACGGCATGCAGGCCTGCTTCATGGCCAAGCCCTTTGCCGAGATCGCCGGCACCGGCATGCACATGCACGTGAGCCTGGCCGACGCCGAAGGCCGCAATCTGTTCGCCAGCGAAGACCCCGCCGGAACGCCGCTGCTGCGCCAGGCGGTGGGCGGCATGCTGCAAAGCCTCCTGGACTCGCTGCTGCTGTTCTGCCCCAACGCCAATTCCTACCGCCGCTTCCAGGCCAACAGCTACGCGCCGCTGGCGCCCACCTGGGGTGTGGATAACCGCACCGTGAGCCTGCGCGTGCCCGGCGGCCCGGCCAACAGCCGGCACATCGAGCACCGTATCTGCGGCGCTGACGCCAACCCTTACCTGGCCGCCGCTGCCATCCTTGCCGGCATCCATCGAGGCATCCGCGAGAACCTCGACCCAGGCGACCCCATCGAGGGCAACGGCTATGCCCAGGCCAAGGAACTGCTGCCCACCGAGTGGCTGACCTCGCTGCGCGCGCTGGAGCAGTCCAGCTGGGCGCGGGATGCCTTCGGCACCGCTTTTCTCGGCGTCTACCTGGCCGTGAAGCGCGCCGAGTACCGCCAGTTCATGTCCGAAGTGGGCGAGCAGGACTGGCGCTGGTACCTGAACCAGGCCTGAACCGACGAAGATCGTTTCTGTTTTCGTGGGGGCGAATTCATTCGCGAATCGCTCCCCGCTGTTGATAAGGCCCAGGTGGCCAAGAAGGATTCACCATGACCGCTGCATTCAAACACCCGCTGCCCGCCGCCGAGCGTGCGCCTTCTTATTACTCCGCGTCGCTCAATGAAGAAACCGCCTACCCGACCCTGGAAGGGGAGGTGAATGTCGACGTCGCCATCATCGGCGGCGGTTTCACCGGCGTCGCCACGGCGGTGGAAATGGCCGAGCGTGGCTACAAGGTGGCGCTGGTCGAGACCCACAAGATCGGCTGGGGCGCCACCGGGCGCAATGGCGGCCAGGTCACCGGCAGCCTCTCCGGCGACGCTGCCATGCGCAAGCAGATGGGCCGTTTCCTCGGCAAGGATGTGGATGACTTCATCTGGTACCTGCGCTGGCGCGGCCACGAGATCATCAAGAACCGGGTGGCGAAGTACGGCATCCAGTGCGACCTCAAGCACGGTCACCTGCACGCGGCGATGAAGGCCTCGCACATGGATGAGTTGAAAGCCTCCTATGAAGAGGCCGTGCGCCGTGGCATGGCCGACGACGTGACCCTCCTGGACGCTGCCGGCGTGCGCGAGCACCTGGATTCCGACCTCTATGTCGGCGCCATCAAGAACACCCGCAACATGCACCTGCACCCGCTCAACCTGTGCATCGGCGAAGCCAGGGCGGCCGAGAGCCTGGGGGCGCTGATCTTCGAACACTCCGAAGTGCAGGACATCCTCCATGGCGATCGCCCGGCGGTGATCACCAGCCGCGGCCGCATCAATGCGTCGCAGGTACTGCTCGCTGGCGACGTGTACCACAAGCTGGAGCGCAAGCAGCTCAAGGGCATGATCTTTCCGGCCATGGGCGGCATCGTCACCACCAAGCCCCTGGGCGACCTGGCCAAGCAGATCAACCCCCAGGACCTGGCCGTCTACGACTGCCGCTTCGTCCTCGACTACTACCGCATGACCGGCGACGGCCGCCTGCTCTTTGGCGGCGGCGCCAACTACTCCGGGCGCGACTCCCGCGACATCGAAGCCGAACTGCGGCCCTGCATCGAGCGCACCTTCCCCAGGCTCAAGGGTGTGGAGATCGACTTCAAGTGGAGCTGCGCCATGGGCATCGTGATCAACCGCATCCCGCAGCTGGGCAAGCTGTCGAAGAACGTCTGGTACTGCCAGGGCTACTCCGGCCACGGCGTCGCCACCACCCACATCATGGGCGAGGTCATGGCCAATGCCATGAGCGGCAGCCTGGAGAAGTTCGACACCTTTGCCCAATGCCAGCACATCCGCGTGCCGCTGAGCGAGCGCCTGGGCAATCACATGCTGGCACTAGGCATGTGGTACTACCAGATGCTGGAAAAGCTGCGCTGATCTGAATTTCCAAATAGCTGTGCGTCTTTAGCCGGCCTCGCGCCGGCTTCTTTTTGTCCGGTGATTGTTCAGTGGGTGTGAGTGCCTGCCGAATTGGGCCACTGCGTGGCCTTTCGCGAATGAGCTTGAGGTGAATTGGGGGAGCGATTTCAATCGCGATGCAGGCTCCCCGCATCTCGGTTTGTTCCAGATATAAAACGCTGTTTTATGTGTAGAACAGCAACGCCTGTTACTTAATGGAGCGCACCTGCTCCGAAGTTGTGCAGTGACACCCCATTCCAGCGATGACTGACCGCGCCTCGAATCGGACCGTTTAGTTGCGTTCGTCGGGATGCTTTATCCCATCGCGCATCAACTCAATCATAACTATTTGATTTTAAAGGTTTAATACTCGAAACAAGGGTCCTCTTTCTTGTGCCTTTTTCCTGGCACGCCTTCTGCAAGTTTCATAAGCAAAACAGTGTTTCGTATATGAAACAAGTGTGAGGCCACTAAGAAGATGAGAGCCACCTCGTTGAGTATCTACACCTCAGAAAAGCCGCAGGGCGCGTCCAAGGCGGATGATGCCCGCGTCGAGATCGAATTCCGGGGTGTCACCAAGCGTTTTCCGGTCAAGGGAAAGGCCGAGCCCACTGTCGCGGTCCAGGGGCTGAACTTCAGCATCCGCAGCGGGGAGATCGTGTCCATCATCGGTCCGTCCGGTTGCGGCAAGAGCACGCTGTTGAACATGGGCTCCGGCCTCTATACCCCCACCGAGGGCGAGGTGTACGTCGGCGGTGAGCGGGTCACCGGCCCGGTGCGCAAGGTGTCCTTCATGTTGCAGAAGGACTTGCTGATGCCCTGGCGCAGCATTCGCCGCAACATCGAGCTGGGGCTGGAGATCGAGGGCCGTCCGGCCGCCGAGCGCCGCGCCATTGCCGAGCAGATGTTGGATAAGTGTCACCTCAGCGGTTTCGGCGACCACTATCCCTTCCAGCTTTCCGGTGGAATGCGCCAGCGCGCCGCGCTGGCCCGCACCCTGGCTACCGACCCTCAGGTGTTGTTCCTGGATGAGCCGTTCTCGGCCCTCGACGCCCAGACCAAGATGATCCTCCAGCAGGACCTGGCGCAGATGCTCTATGAGCAGAAGAAGACTGCCCTGTTCATCACCCACGACCTGATCGAAGCCATCGCGCTGTCCGATCGCATCCTCGTCATGAGCGCCCGCCCGGGAAACATCATCGAGGAAATCGAGGTGAACTTGCCCCTGCGCGACAACCCGCTCGAACGCCGCAAGCTCCAGGAGATCGGCCCGCTGGCCGGCCGCCTGATGACCTTGCTCAAGGTCGGCGAAGACTCCGAGCTGCACTGACCGACCCATCGACCCGAATCCTCAACAGGAGCTGCAGATGTTCAAGTCCCTGATCAACGCCTCGCTGTTCTCCCTGGCCGTGGCTGCCGGTGCGTCCGCGCAAGCCGCGCCGAAGGAAATCACCTACCTGCTGCCCGCGCCGCCGAATTCGCCGGCTTTCGCGCCCTGGATCATCGCCCAGCACAAGGGCTACTACGCCCAGCAGGACCTCAAGGTCACCTTCGTTGCCGGCAAGGGCGGGGTGGACGTGGCCAAACAGATCGGTGCCGGCAATGCCCTGGTTGGCGGCGCCATCGGCGATACCCCGATCATCGTCCGCGCCAACGGCGTGCCGGTGAAGGCGGTGGCGGTGCTGGGCGCCAGCGGCGTGACCATGATCGCCACCGACGGCAAGGCCGGCATCAACAGCGTGAAGGACCTCAAGGGCAAGACCATGACCGTCATGTCCTACTCCGACACCACCTACTACGCACTGCTGGCGTCCATGCGCAAGGCCGGGCTGAACAAGTCCGACGTGGAAGTCCAGGCCGCTGGCCCGTCCGGCGTCTGGCAGCTGTTCTCCGCCGGCAAGTCCCAGGCCATGGCTGGCGTGCCGGACTGGGTGGTGAATGCCGAGGACGCTGGTCTCGATGTGAGGCTGCTGCCAAGCAGTGAAGTGTTCGAAAGCATGGCCCAGGCCATCCTCGCCTCGGAAGAGGCCATCGAGAAGCAGCCCGAGGTGGTGCAGGGCGTGGTCAAGGCCACCCTCATGGGCATGCGCGACATTATCGCCGATCCGAAGGCCGCTGCCGCCACCTTCGCCGAGGCGGTGCCCAGCTACAAGGGCAAGGAAGCCGGCCTGGAGAGGGTCCTGCGCCTCTACGTCGAGCACGTCTACGCCAACCAGCAGCCGCTGGGGCGCATCGACCCGCAGCGCCTGGACAGGGTCCGCGCCTTCTACGTCAGCGAGGGCATCGTCGGCCGCGACACCCCGCTGGACGAGCTCTACACCAACCGTTTCGTCGAAAACGACGGCGTGGCCGCCAAGCAATAAGGGGATCCGATGAACAGTCTGAACAAACCCATGCTCGGCAGCATCCTGCTGCTGGTCCTGTTCCTCGCCGGTTGGCAGTGGGGTCCCGGCTTGCTCGGCATGCCCGAGTTCGTCCTGCCCAAGCTGAGCCGGGTGATGGAGGAGGGCGTGGCCATGTGGCACAACGCCAACCTGATCGAGCACACCGCGATCACCACCCTGGAGATCATCGTCGGCTTTGGCCTGGGCGCCCTGCTGGGGGTGATGATCGGTGTCGCCCTCGGCCTGTCGCCGACCACCGAAGCCATGCTCTCGCCCTACATCCTGGCGCTGCAGATCGCGCCGAAGGTGGCCTTTGCGCCGCTGTTCGTGATGTGGCTGGGCTACACCGTGTACCCGAAGATCCTCATCGCCGTGCTGATCGTGTTCTTCCCGGTGATGATCAACGTGCTCTCGGCGATCCGCACCGTCGACCCGGACATGATCAACCTGGTGCGCGCCATGAGCGCCAGCCGCTGGCAGATCTTCCGCCTGGTGGAGTTCCCCTCGGCCATGGCCGCGCTGTTCTCCGGCCTGCGCATCGCCTCCACCCTGGCGGTGATCGGCGTCACCGTGGGTGAGCTGGTCGGTGGCAACAAGGGCCTCGGCTTCCTGCTGGTGGACTCGGAAGGGCAGGGCAACACCGCTGGCGTGTTCGTCGCCATCGTCATGCTCACCCTGATCGGCGTGCTGGCCTACAGCGCGGTGGTCTGGGCCGAGAAGCGCGTCCTGCACTACCTGCCCAAAGCCAACCTGAGCACGGTGTGAACGCCATGAGCCTGAACTCCCTTCTCAGCGGCCGCCGCGTGCTCATCACCGGCGGTGCCCGTGGGCTCGGTTTCGCCTTCGCCGAGTCGGCGGCCCGCGCCGGCGCCCGGGTGGTGATCGCCGACATTCTCGAAGATCGCGTGCAGCAGTCCGCCCGCGAGCTGGAGAGCCAGGGCCTGGACGTCAGCGGCATGGCCCTGGACCTGGCCGACCCGGCCTCCATCGAGCGCTGTGCGGCTGAAACCGTCGAGCGTCTCGGCGGTCTCGACGGCCTGGTCAACAACGCCTCCATCACCAACTCCGGCGGCAAGGGCTGCGAGGAGCTGGCGATCGAGATGTTCGACCGCGTGCTGCAGGTCAATGTGCGCGGCACCTGGCTGATGACCCGCGCCTGCCTGCCGGCCCTGCGCGAGTCCGGGCGCGGCGCGGTGGTCAACCTGGCCTCCGACACCCCGCTGTGGGGCGCGCCCAACCTGCTGGCCTACACCGCCAGCAAGGGCGCGGTGATCGCCATGACCCGCAGCCTGGCCCGCGAGCTGGGCGCCGACGGCATCACCGTGAACGCCATCGCCCCCGGTCTGGTGGAGGTGGAAGCCACCCAGTACGTGCCCGCCGCCCGCCACCGGCTCTATCGCAACCAGCGCGCCCTGCAGCGCGGCCAGGTGCCCGACGACGTCTGCGGCGCGGTGCTGTTCGCCCTTTCCGACCTTTCCCGCTTCATCACTGGACAAACCCTGCCGGTCAACGGCGGGTTCGTCATGCCCTGATCAGGAGGACACCATGACCGATCTGAACCAGAACGCCCCGAAATCCTGGGACCGCCCCGAAAGCGCCAGCTTCGAGGAGTGGTGCAACACCCGTATCGCTCGTTACTCCACCCGCAAGTACGACTGGAACGCGCTGAAGTTCCAGGCCGACTACGACCCCAAGTTCCGCCGTGCGCAGATGCGTTACATCGGTACCGGCGGCACCGGCGTGGCCAGTGACATGAACACCATCCCGTCCGAGCACTTCACCTTCTCCACCATGGTGATTCCGGCCGGCCACGAGGGCCCGCCGCACCTGCACATCGACGTCGAAGAAGTGTTCTTCGTCCTGCGCGGCAAGCTCAAGGTGGTGCTGGAGAAGGACGGCGAGCGCTTCGAAACCATCCTCACCGACCGCGACGTGATTTCCGTGCCGCCGGGGGTTTACCGCGAAGAAATCAACATCGGCGACGAGGACGCGCTGATGTGCGTGATGCTCGGCGCGAAGAAGCCCATCACCCCGACCTACCCGCCGGAGCACCCTCTGGCGAGCATCAAGCGCTGAGGCCGACGATGAACATGGCGCAGACCCACATCCCCGCCCCGAGCCTGCAACAGTGCTTTCCCGAGCGCCTGGTGCCGCTCGCCGACGGCGCCCGTGTGGCCATCCGCGAGTGCGGCCAGGGCCCGGTGGTCGTGCTGCTGCACGGAATCGGCTCGGGCTCGGCGTCCTGGCTGCATTGCGCCCAGCGCCTGGCCGCCGGGAACCGGGTAATCGCCTGGGACGCGCCGGGCTACGGCCTGTCCACCCCGCTGCCGCAGGCCCGGCCGAAGGCCGCCGACTACGCCATGCGCCTGGAGCTGCTGCTGGACGCGCTGGGCGTGGACAGCTGCCTGCTGGTGGGCCATTCCCTCGGCGCGCTGATGGCCACCGCCTATGCCGCTGGCATCGGTGCGGCGCGGGTGCGCCGCCTGGTGCTGCTCAGCCCTGCCCGTGGCTACGGTGCCGAGGAACTGCGCGACATCGGCGCGCAGGTGCGGCGCCAACGCTTGGACAACCTGGAGCGCCTGGGCATCGACGGCATGGCCAGCGAGCGCACTGCGCGCCTGCTGGGGCGCCGGCCGAGCGAAGACGCCCTGGCCTGGGTGCGCTGGAACATGGCGAGGCTCAATCCCGGCGGCTACCGCCAGGCCGTCGAGCTGCTTTGTGGCGACGACCTGCTGGGCCATGGCGTGCCGGTCGCACCCTGCGAAGTGCATTGCGGCGAGGACGACGGCATCACCACGCCCCAGGCCTGCGGCGCCATCGCCCACCTGCTCGGCGCGTCGTTCTCGCTGATTCCCGGAGCTGGCCATGCCAGCCCCATCGAACAACCCGAAGTGGTCGCAGGACGCATCGGCCACGCGCAACGCCACTCTCTTGAGGGAACCGCCAATGGATAAGCCCGACGATCAGCAAGACAAGTACATCGTGCCCGGCCTTGAGCGCGGCCTGCTGCTGCTCTGCGAGTTCAGCCGGAAGAACCGCACCCTGTCGGCGCCGGAGCTGGCGCGGCGCCTGAAGCTGCCGCGCTCGACCATCTTCCGCCTGCTGACCACCTTGGAAACCATGGGCTTCGTCAACCGCATCGGCAACGAGTACCGCCTGGGTATGTCCGTGCTGCGTCTGGGCTTCGAGTACCTGGCGTCGCTAGAACTGACCGAGCTGGGCCAGCCGCTGCTGAACCGGCTGTGCGACGACATCCGCTACCCCTGCAACCTGGTGGTGCGTGACGGCCGTTCCATCGTCTACGTGGCCAAGGTGTCGCCGTCCACCCTGCTGACCAGCACGGTCAACGTCGGTACCCGTCTGCCGGCCCACGCCACCGTGTTCGGTCGCATCCTGCTGCAGGACCTCTCTCTCGGTGAGCTGCGCGAACTGTATCCGGAAGAGCATCTGGAACAGTTCTCGCCGAACACGCCGAAGACCGTGCTGGAGCTCTTCGACCTGGTGCAGGGCGACCGCCAGCGCGGCTTCGTCCAGGGTGAGGGCTTCTTCGAGTCGACCATCTCCACGGTGGCCGCGCCGGTGCGCGACCACAGTGGCAAGGTGGTCGCGGCCATGGGCGCCACCATTCCCTCGGCGCATATCGAGCCGGTCCGCATCGACAGCCTGGTGTACAGCGTGCGCGACAGCGCCGACGAACTCTCGCACCTGCTCAATTACACCCCGGACAGCCACGACAACGTCACCTCCATCTTCCGGAGCAAGCAGCATGAGCCTGTGTGATCTGTCCTCAGCCGTGGCGGTGGTCACCGGCGGCTCCTCGGGCATCGGCCTGGCCACCGTCGAGTTGCTGCTGGAGGCCGGCGCTGCAGTGGCCTTCTGCGGCCGCAACGGCGACCGCCTGCGGAGCGCCGAAGCCGGTTTGCGCGAACGCTTCCCCGCCGCACGGCTGTTCGCCCAAGCCTGCGACGTACTCGACCCGGCGCAGGTGCAAGCCTTCGCCGAGGCCAGTCAGCGCGAGCTGGGCCGCGCCAGCATCCTGGTGAACAACGCCGGCCAGGGCCGCGTCTCCACCTTCGCCGACACGACGGACGAGGCCTGGAGCGAGGAACTGCAGCTGAAGTTCTTCTCCATCATCCACCCGGTGCGTGGCTTCCTGCCGCAACTGGAGGGCCAGGCCGACGCCGCCATCGTCTGCGTCAACTCGCTGCTGGCCAGCCAGCCGGAGCCGCACATGGTGGCCACCAGCGCCGCCCGCGCCGGGGTGAAGAACCTGGTGCGCTCCATGGCCTTCGAGTTCGCGCCGAAGGGCGTGCGGGTAAACGGCATCCTCATCGGCCTGGTCGAGTCCGGCCAGTGGCGCCGCCGTTTCGAGGCCCGCGAAGAGCGTGAGCTGGACTGGGCCCAGTGGACCGGCCAGCTGGCGCAACGCAAACAGATTCCCCTGGGGCGCCTGGGCAAGCCGATCGAAGCGGCCCGCGCCATCGTTTTCCTCGCATCCCCCCTGTCTGCCTATACGACGGGTAGTCACATCGATGTCTCCGGAGGTTTGTCCCGTCATGCGTAACGAAAGCAAAGTCACCGTCGGCGCCGCCATCGCCGCCTTCCTCGAACAGTGCGACGTCAAGGCCGCGTTCGGGGTGATCTCCATCCACAACATGCCGATCCTCGACGCCTTTGCCATCCGCGGCAACATCCGCTTCGTGATGGCCCGTGGCGAGGCCGGCGCGGCCAACATGGCCGATGCTTACGCCCGTACCACCGGGGGACTGGGCGTGTGCCTGACCAGCACCGGCACCGCCGCCGGCAACGCCGCCGGCGCCATGGTGGAGGCGCTCACCGCCGGCACGCCGCTGCTGCACCTGACCGGGCAGATCGAGACCCCCTACCTGGACCAGAGCCTGGCCTACATCCACGAGGCGCCGGACCAACTGACCATGCTCAAGGCCATTTCCAAGGCGGCCTTCCGCGTGCGCAGCGTCGACACTGCCATCAGCACCATCAAGCTGGCCGTGCAGACCGCGCTGACCGCGCCCACCGGCCCGGTGAGCGTGGAAATCCCGATCGATATCCAATCGGCCCTGATCAACATGCCGGCCGACCTCTCGCCGCTGCCGGTGCCGGTGGCCAAGCCTTCCGAGCAGGTGCTGGATGACCTCGCCGAGCGCTTCGCCAAGGCCAAGCGGCCGATGCTCTGGCTCGGTGGCGGCGCCCGCCATGCCGGTGAGCAGGTGCAGCGCCTGCTGGCCATGGGCGTGGGTGTGGTCACCAGTACCCAGGGCCGCGGCATCGTCCCCGAAGACGACGAGCGCTCCCTCGGCGCCTTCAACCTGAACAAGCCCGTGGAGCAGTTCTACCAGACCTGCGATGCCATGCTTGTCGTCGGCTCGCGCCTGCGCGGCAACGAAACCCTCAAGTACGAGCTCAAGCTCCCGCGTCCGCTTTACCGGGTAGACGCCGATGCCACGGCGGAGGGCCGCTGCTACCCCAGCGACTTCTTCGTCTGTGGCGACTCCGAACGGGTCCTCAAGGGCTTGGCCGATCGCCTGCAAGGGCGCCTGTCAGTGGACCCGGGCTTCGCCGCCGACCTCGCCGCCGCGCGCAACCAGGCCCGCGCCCAACTGGTGGATGGCCTCGGCCCGTATGCCTCCCTGGTGGAGCAGTTGCAGGCGTTGGCCGGCAGGAACTTCAACTGGGTGCGTGACGTCACCGTCTCCAACAGCACCTGGGGCAACCGTCACCTGAAGATCTTCAGCCCTTGCGCCGGCGTGCACGCCCTCGGTGGCGGTATCGGCCAGGGGCTGGCCATGGGGATCGGCGCGGCTGTCGGTGCGGCGGAAACCGCCCGTGGCCGCAAGACCTTCGTGCTGGCCGGTGACGGCGGCTTCATCCTCAACCTGGGCGAGCTGGCCACCGCCGTGCAGGAGCGGGCCGATATGGTCATCGTGCTGATGAACGACCAGGGCTACGGGGTGATCAAGAACATCCAGGACGCCGCCTACGGTGGCCGCCGCTGCTACGTCGACCTGCACACCCCGGACTACGCCCAGCTGTCCGCATCCCTCGGCCTGCGCCACGCCAAGGTCAGCGACCTGAAGGACTTCAGCGGCGTGCTGGATGGCGCCCTGGCCGAATCCGGCCCCTTCCTGCTGGAGGTGGACATGCTCTCCATCGGCAGCTTCAAGACCATCTTCGCCGGCCCGCCGGTGAACGAAAACAAGACCGCCAAAGCCACTGCCTGAGGCGAACGCCATGTTGCATATCACCATGATCGGTTGCGGCGCCATTGGCGTCGGTGTGTTGGAACTGCTGGAGAGCGACCCGCATCTCTGCGTCGATGCGGTGATAGTCCCGGAAGACTCCCAGGCACTGGTACGCCAGCGCCTGACCGGCCTGCGCAAGCCACCACGGGTGCTCAGCGAACTGCCGGCCGGGGCGCGCCCCGATCTGCTGGTGGAGTGCGCCGGGCATCGCGCCATCGAGCAGCATGTGCTGCCGGCACTGGCCCAGGGCATTCCCTGCCTGGTGGTGTCGGTGGGCGCGCTGTCCGAGCCGGGGCTGGTGGAGCGCCTGGAGGCCGCCGCCGAGTTCGGCGGCACCCGCATCGAACTGCTGCCCGGCGCCATCGGCGGCATCGATGCCTTGTCGGCGGCCAAGGTCGGCGGGCTGGCGTCGGTGCGCTACACCGGGCGCAAGCCGGCGCGCGCCTGGCTGGGCACGCCGGGTGAGCAGGTCTGCGACCTGGAACACCTGGCCGAAGCGCGGGTGATCTTCGAAGGCAGCGCCCGCGAAGCCGCGCGGCTCTACCCGAAGAACGCCAACGTCGCCGCCACCCTGTCGCTGGCCGGCCTCGGCCTGGACCGCACCCAGGTGCGCTTGATCGCCGATCCGGCCAGCAGCGAGAACGTGCATCAGGTGGAAGCCAGCGGCGCCTTCGGCGGCTTCGAGCTGACCCTGCGCGGCAAGCCGCTGGCAGCCAACCCCAAGACCTCGGCGCTGACCGTGTACAGCGTGGTCCGCGCCCTGGGCAACCACGCCCATGTGATTTCGATCTAGGGACAAGAACCGTGATTGATCTGAACCCGATCCAACCCATCTGCATCGCCGGCGAGTGGCGCCTGGGCGGCGGCGACTTCTACCAGAGCCTCTACCCGGCCACCGGTGAAGCCATCGCCCGCCTGCACGCCGCCAGCCAGGACGACGTGGAAGAAGCCATCCAGGGCGCCCACCGCGCCTTCCGCGAAAGCGGCTGGGCCCAGCGCAAGCCCCATGAGCGGGCCGCCGTGCTCTACCGCATCGCCGCGCTGATCCGTGAGCGCAGCGAAGAGCTGGCGCAGCTGCAACGCCTGGACAACGGCAAGCCGATCCAGGAAACCCGCAACCTGGTGGCCAGCGCCGCCGCCACCTTCCAGTTCTTCGCCGCCGCCTGCGAAACCCTGGAGGAAACCATCACCCCGTCGCGCGGCGACTTCGTCACCATGAGTGTTTACGAGCCCATGGGCGTGGTGGCCGCCATCACCCCCTGGAACTCGCCCATCGCCTCCGAGGCGCAGAAGCTGGCTCCGGCCCTGGCTGCGGGCAATGCGGTGGTGGTCAAGCCGGCGGAGATCACCCCGCTGGCGGCCCTGGCCCTGGCGCGCATCTGCGATGAAGCCGGCCTGCCGCGCGGCCTGGTCAGCGTGCTGCCGGGCAAGGGCTCGCTGATCGGCGATGCGCTGACCCGCCACCCGCTGGTCAAGCGCGTGTCCTTCACCGGTGGCACCAGCACCGGCAAGCACATCGCGCGTATTGCCGCTGACAAGATGATGCCGGTGTCCATGGAACTGGGCGGCAAGTCGCCCACCATGGTGCTGGCCGATGCTGACCTGGACCACGCGGTGGCTGGCGTTCTCTACGGCATCTTCAGCTCCAGCGGCGAGTCCTGCATCGCCGGCTCGCGGCTGTTCGTCGCCCATGAACACTACGAGGAATTTTTGGACCGCCTGGCCGCTGGCGCCGCCGCCCTGCGCCTCGGCGACCCGGCCGACGAACGCACCCAGATGGGCCCGTTGATCTCCGCGCGTCACCGCGAATCGGTGGAGCGCTACGTCGAGATGGGCGTGGCCGAGGGCGGTCGCCTGCGCACCGGTGGTGTGCGTCCCCACGGCGCAGCCTTCGACCGGGGCTACTTCTACACCCCGACCATCATCGAAGGCCTCTCCAACGACGCCCGCCTGTGCCAGGAAGAAGTCTTCGGCCCGGTGCTGGTGGCCATGCCCTTCGACAGCGAAGAGGCCCTGATCGAGGAGGCCAACGACAGCTGCTATGCCCTGGCCGCCGGCATCTGGACCCGCGATTTCCAGCGCGCCTGGAAGCTCGGCCGCGCGGTGCAGGCCGGTACGGTGTGGATCAACACCTACAAGCAGTTCTCCATCTCCACGCCCTTCGGCGGCTGGCGCGACAGCGGCCTGGGCCGCGAGAAGGGCCGCCTGGGGATTCTCCAGTACATGGAGCAGAAGAGCCTCTACTGGGGCCTGAACGAACAGCCGCTGGCCTGGGCCGGCCGCCACTGATGAGGAAAGCGCGATGAGCGTATTGGGAATCGACGAAATCACCTACGGTGTGGAGGACCTGGCCACCAGTGCCCGCTTCTTCGCCGACTGGGGCCTGAAGCAGGTGGAAGCGAGCGGCGACCAGGTGGTCTTCGAATGCCTCAACGGCTGCCGCGTGATTGTCGCGGCTCTGGACAAGCCTGGCCTGCCGCCGGCCATCGAGGCCGGCTCGACCCTGCGTGAAGTGGTCTGGGGCGTGGAAAGCGCGGCGGATCTCAAGCTGTACGCCGAGCGCATCGCCAACGACCCCGGCTTTGTCGAGGGCGAGGACCGCATCGGCTGCACCGACCCGAATGGCCTGGCGATCCGCTTCCAGGTCACCCGCAAGCGCGATATCCAGGTCCAGTGCGGCCAATCCAACACCTGGCAGTTCAAGGGCCGGATCAACCAGGCCAGCCCGATCTACGAACGTGCCCAGCCCGTCGAAGTCGGCCACGTGGTGTTCTTCGTCAAGGACGTGAACGCCTGCGAGCGCTTCTACAGCGAGCGTTTCGGCTTCGTCTGCTCCGACCGCTACCCGGACCGTGGCGCCTTCATGCGCTGCGCGGAGGAGGGCGGCCATCACGACCTGTTCATGCTGCAACTGCCGCAGCCGCGCGCCGGCCTCAACCACGTGGCCTTCACCGTGCGCGACATCCACGAGGTGTTCGGCGGCGGCATGCACATCTCCCGCTGCGGCTGGGACACCGAGATCGGCCCGGGCCGCCACCCGGTGTCCTCGGCCTACTTCTGGTACTTCCGCAACCCCGCCGGGGCCCTGGTGGAGTACTACGCCGACGAGGACCAACTGACCGGCGAATGGCAGGCCCGCGAGTTCGAGCCCGGCCCCACCGTGTTCGCCGAGTGGGCCATCGCCGGCGGCCTGGACGGCAACACCCGGCGGCAGAAGAACGTCGAGGCGCCGCAAGGCAAGTTCCTCACCGACAAGCCCAAGCGCTGAGGCGAGCATGAGCGAGACGATGCTGCTGACTGTGCTGCTCAAGCATGACCAGTCGAAGAACCTCGAAGACATCCAGGCCCACATGAAGGCCGTGGACTGGTGGGAACGATTCCCTGGCGAGGGCGTCGAGATCGTCTCCTGGACCGTCGCCATGGGCCTGGGGCAGATCGTCACCCTGCGCCTGCCGCCGGCTCTGCTGCCACGCATCAATGTTGAACTGGAGCGCTCCGCCTGGGGCGTGTTCCGCACCGAATGCTACCCGACCTACGACTTCGTCCCGGTTCGCGAAACCATCCGCGAACGGGTCCGCAATGGAGGCCAATGAAATGCAAGACCGTTACCTGGAACCCCATCAGGCCCGCTCGCGCGAGCCGAACTCCTTCGAAGACCTGCTCGGTGACTCCATCGAGCGCGCCTACGCCGCCGGCCTGCACGACCTGCCGGGGCTGTTGGGCTACCTCAACCAGGCCGGCCCCACCTGCCCGGGTGGCGGTCCGTGGACCGAGGACGCCTACAAGACCCTGATGGCCCGCCTGGGCGAATGAATTCCCTCCAAGAGGAACCTGCTATGAGCACCGTGGACCCTGTTGAACAACTCCTCGCCAATGGCCTGAAGAACCTCTGGTACCCCATCTGCCCGGTCGGCTTTATCCAGGACAAGCCGGTCTCCCTGCGCCGCCTGGGCTACAAGCTGGCCCTCTGGCGCGACACCGACGGCACCCTGCATGCCCTCGAAGACCACTGCCCGCACCGTGGCGCGCCGCTCTCGCGCGGGGTGAACCTGGGCGACCGCCTGCAGTGCCCCTACCACGGCGTGGAGGTGCGTTGCGACGGCGTCACCACCCGCGTGCCCGGCAGCCCCGGCTGCAAGCTGGAAGGCAGCCAGGCGACTCGCTTCTTCCATGTCACCGAGGCGGCTGGCGCGGTCTGGCTGTACAACTCGGCGGGCAACGTCGAAGAAGCACCGCCGCTGGTGCTGCCCGAGCAACTGACCGACCCGGCCTTCTCCCACTTCCTCTGCTACACCGAGTGGCGCGGCGACTACCGCTATGTGCTGGACAATGTCATGGACCCCATGCACGGCACCTACCTGCACAAGCAGTCCCACTCCATGTCCGAAGGTGACAACCAGGCCAAGTTCGTCACCCGTGACACCGACACCGGCTTCATCTTCGAGAAGGAAGGCCAGCGCGGGGTGAACTTCGACTGGACCGAGTGGGCCGACACCGGCGTGCACTGGATGCGCCTGGAAATCCCCTATCCGAAGACCGGCGGCCCGGGTGGCAACTTCCACATCGTCGGCAGCTACACGCCCGTCTCCCGTGACCTGTGCGCAGTCTTCCATTGGCGTTGCCGCCCGCTCACCGGCTGGCAGCGTGACACCTGGCGTTTCCTCTACAAGAACCGCCTGGAAGAGCGCCACTGGGCGGTGCTGGAGCAGGACCGCGAGATCCTCGAGTTCATGGACCCGGACGCCAACCAGCGCGAGAACCTCTACCAGCACGACCTCGGCCTGGTGCGCCTGCGCCGACACATGAAGAACCTGGCCAAGGCCCAGTTGGAACTGATCGAGGCCAAGCAACTATGACCCCGGTCCGCCGCATCCGCGCCGCCGGCGCACCTGACCTGCCCACCGCCAGTTGGTCCAATGCCCTGCTGGTGGGGCATGAGCTGGTGATGTCCGGCATGACCGGGCATCCGGCCACCCGTCAGGCCGCCGAACGTGGCGAGCCGCTGGACGCTCATGCCCAGACCCTGGTGGTGCTGGGCAAGGTGAAGGCGTTGCTGGAAGCGGCGGGCGGCCATGTCGGCAACATCTACAAGCTCAACGTCTATGTCACCCGCATCGCCGACAAGGACGAGGTCGGGCGCGCGCGGCGCGGATTCTTCGCCGGTCAGGACACCTTTCCCGCTTCCACCCTGGTGGAGGTGAGCGGTCTGGTGTTCCCCGAACTGCGGGTGGAAATCGACGCCTGGGCGCGCCTGGACATCGACCTGGCGAACTGCGACGAAGCCTGAACACAGAGGTAGCAAGATGACTCACACCCACACACTGACGGCCTTCGTCCACACCCTGCGCTTCGAAGCGGAAGGCATCATCAGCGTCGAGCTCCGTCCCCATGGCGACCAGATCTTCCCGACCTTCGCCGCCGGCGCCCATATCGACCTGCACCTGCCCAACGGGTTGGTGCGCAGCTATTCCCTGCTCAATTCTCCCGAGGACAGCGGCCGCTATGTGGTCGGCATCCTCCGCGACCGCAACAGCCGTGGCGGCTCCGCGTACGTGCACCAGCACCTGCGGGTGGGCATGCAGCTGCAGATATCCCCGCCGCGCAACCTGTTCCAGCTGGACGAAAGCGCCGAGCACAGCGTACTGGTGGCCGGCGGCATCGGCGTGACGCCGATCTACTGCATGCTCAACCGCCTGCGTGCCCTGGGCAAATCGGTGGAGATGCTCTACTGCGCGCGCACTCGCAAGGAGGCCGCCTTCGTCGAGGAGCTGGCCGCCAGCGGCGCCAATATCCAGTTGCACTTCGACGGCGAGAAGGGCGGCCCCATCGACCTCAAGGCCTTCCTCGCCGCGCGGCCATCCACGGCGCATTTCTACTGCTGCGGCCCGACGCCGATGATCGACGCCTTCGAGAACCATTGCGAAAGCCTCGGCCACCCCAATGTGCATATCGAGCGCTTCGCTGCCGCCGCCCCGGCTGCTGCTGCGCCCCAGGGCACCTACGAGGTGCAATTGGCGCGCAGCAACAAGAACATCGAAGTGCCGGCCGGCAAGTCGCTGCTGGATGCCCTGCTGGAATCCGGCATCGAAGTCGACTGCAGCTGCCGCGAAGGCGTCTGCGGCGCCTGCGAGACCCGCGTGCTGGAAGGCGAACCCGAGCATCGAGACGGCGTGCTGACCAAGGCCGAGAAGGCGGCGAACCAGACCATGATGGTCTGCGTGTCCGGCTGCAAGGGCGCACGCCTGGTGCTTGACCTCTGATCCACCGATTGTTCCTTTGCTCACCCTTTCGCCGGCGCTCGTGACGCCGGTTTTTTTTGCCCGTTGGACATTCACCCGGCCAGGTATCCCGGATGAAATCCGGGGAATTTTGGCAGGCCGCTCCCGGATTTCATCCGGGTTACGTATCTGGAAAAGCAGGACGGGTCGGGCGGCGATCCGCGATACCCATCGAACCATGGCGATGGGTTTCGCTTCGCTCTACGCCATCCTACGGGGTGTATTCCGGCACGGATGGCTCTTTGTAGGATGGGTCGGGCGGCGCTCCGCTGAGGCACGAAACCCATGCTGTCGAGCCGTCAGAAATACAGGTAACCCCCCGAAAGTCCCTGAATAAATTTTTGCCTGCGGGAATTCCCGCAGGCCATTAAAAGTTTGGCGAAGTTATTCCTGTCATGTTTCTCAAGTGAAACGACAAAACTCCCCATAAAGTGTCACCGTGAAGATTCTACGCACACACTTCGTGCGCTTTTGTTACCCCCGATTCATCACGTTTCGAGGGCGGTACAAAATCTCTTGTTCAGTATATAAATAATTGTATTTAAAGGGTTTTTTGAGTTTACGCCTAATGGCGATGCAATGGCATGATTCATGCTCAAAACACGGTATCGCAGGTGAAACAAAATGCGATGAGAAGTGGCTGTCGTATCGCGGTGTCGGGTAACAGCCAGCAAGGCCGATGGAAAGGCCGTAAGAACAATTAACGAGCGGCGAACGAAGCTCTGGAAATTTTCTTGACTGCAACTTTTAAAGTTGCTCTGGAAGTTCCGGTGAAGGGTTTCGCTTGCTCAAAAAAACTCTGCCTTAGCGAACTTGCAGATGAGGTCGTAATGAACAAGTACCTGCTGTCCCTTGGTCTCGCGCTGTCCACCGTTTCCGCCATGGCCGACCAGTCCGCCGGCCCCGCATCGCCTGTGGCCAAGCCGGCCAAGGCATTTCCCCATATCAGCCTGAGCAGTGACGACGGCAAGAGCACCCTGGACATAGGCGGCGCACTGCGGATGAACTACCGCGACGAAGACTGGGACACCACCGAGAACAACGGACGCTTCCTCTTCGATACCTTCCGCCTGGACGTGCAGGCGACCCATAGGAACTTCTTCTCCGATGTCGGCTATTGGTTCCAGGACGATGGCAAGCAATCCATCGACCGTGGCTTCATCGGCTACACGTTCAACGACACCTCCAGCGTGCAACTGGGCGCGCCCTTCAAGCCCTTTGGCCTGGAGCCCTATCCGCAGTTCGGCTGGAGCTACCACATCCCGTTCTTCCTGGGGTACGGCGTGAGCGCGGGGGCCGGTGCCAAGTACATCTACAAGGACGCCGACTGGCATATCCAGGCCGGCTACTTCCCACGCATGTTGCCCAGTGACATCCGTTACTCGCCGGAGGTGGGGCGCTTCGCCGATCTGGACGACAACGCCATCCCCGCCATCCACTCGCGTCAGGACAACGAGAAGCGCGACCAGGTGAACCTGCGGGTGGCGCGAAACTTCGCCGGCGATGGCTGGAAGACCGAAGTGGGCGCTTCCCTGGCGGCGGCACGCCTGCACAACGCCACCACCGACGACGATGGCGACTACTGGGCCGGTGGCTTGCACGCGGTGATCAACAGCGGCAACTGGACGGTGACCACCCAGGGTATCCGCTATGAGTTCAATCCGGAGAACCCGACCGGGGTGAACGACAACGCCATCCTCATGGGCGCCAACGGCCTGACGCCGGCCTACCTCATCGCCTCCAAGGCATCGGTGGTGTCCTTCAACGTAGGCTACGACGTGCCCACGCCGAATATGGGCATGCTGAAGAAGCTGCGCTTCTATAACGACTACAGCCGCATGTTCAAAGATGAGAGCGGCTGGGATGACTCGCAGATGTACACCGCCGGCGTGCAGTTCATCGCCATGCCGATCTTGGGTTGGCTGGACTTCACCTGGGGCCGCAACGCCAACCCCTACGGCGGCGCGGAGAGCGGCACCGGCTTCACCAGTACCACCTCCTCGCGCAGCGACGAGTGGATTTTCCGCACCAACCTGAACATCGGTTACTACTTCTGACCCCTCGGAGGCGGCGTGGGCCGCCGCCTCCTTACCGAGTCCTTCCATGTTTCCAACTCATCTTCCCCGGCTGGCCGACTTGCGCGTCGGCCACAAACTGGCCCTGGGCTTCGCCCTGGTATTGCTGCTGGCACTGCTGATCACCCTGGCCGCGCTGCTCAGCCTGGACAGCCTCAGCCAGCGGGGCGATCAGCTGATCCGGGGCAGCGATCTCAACCAGCATTTCCTCCAGGCCGACCGGGTGCGACGGGACTTCGCCGTGCAGGGTGAGGAAGTGCAACGCGAGCGGGTCGAGCAACTCACCGCCAACATGCTGGAGGATGCCGAGCGTCTCGGCCGCTTGCTGGACGATGCCGGCGACCGCCAGCGCATGACACAGATGGGCGAGGCCACCCGCGCCTATCGCGAGGCCTTTGCCGCGTTGGCGCAGGCCCGCGCCGAGCAGCAGGAGGCCAGCCGCTTCGGCATTGCGGCGGCGGAGCAGGGGATGCAGGCCTTCACCCGGCTGGAGGTACAGTTCTTCGAGGACCTGGAGCAGTTGTTCGATACCCACGCCATGCTTGACCAGATCCGCGCGGTGGGCCGGCTCAACCAGCAGTTCCTCCACGTGCGCCTGCTCACCCTGGTCTATGTGCGTTCGCCATCCGCCGAAAGGGAGCGTGCCGTCTTCGCGGCCGCTGAGGCCCTGGCCAAGGCCACCCGCACCTTGCAAGGACAACTGCCGGAACGCAGCGGCGCCATCCTCGGCGATACCCTGAAGGCGCTGGGGCAGTTCCAGCGGTCCCTGGAGCGCTTCCGCCAGGGCATCGCCGACATGGCCCAGGCCACCGCCAGCATGGCCGAGCGGGCGGACGCCGTGCAGGGCCTGAGCCGCGAACTGCAGGCATCCCTGTTGGAGCGGCGCGACCGGGAAACCGCGTACGTGCGTCTGCAGCTCCTGGTGATTGCCGGTGTGACCCTGGTGGTGGCCCTGCTGGCGGCCTGGGGCATCACCGGGCAGATCGTCCGTCCCTTGCGCGACACTCTGGTCCAGGCCCGGCGCATCGCCGAAGGTGATCTCTGCGGCGCGGCGCCGGCCGCCCGAGGCGATGAGCTGGGCCAGCTGCAGCAGGCCATGCAAGGCATGCAGGGCAGCCTGCGGGAATTGATTGGCCGCATCGGCGGCGGAGTGGAGGAAATCAGTGGCGCGGCCCAGGCGCTGTCCGCCGTTACCGAGCAGACCCGCGCCGGCGTGGAAGAACAGAAGTCCGAGACCCTCCAGGTCGCCACGGCCATGCAGGAGATGGCCTACACCGTGCAGGAAGTGGCCAGCAATGCCGGTCAGGCGGCCAATGCGGCACAACTCGCCTGTGAAGAGGCCGGCAGGGGCAACCAGGTGGTGCAGGACACCATCGCCCAGATCGAACGCCTGGCCGCCGGGGTGCAGGCTTCGGGCGACGTGATGGCCCGCTTGCACGAGGACAGCGCGCAGATCGGTTACGTGCTGGATGTGATCCGTTCGGTGGCCGAACAGACCAACCTGCTGGCGCTCAACGCCGCCATCGAGGCCGCCCGCGCCGGGGAGGCCGGCCGTGGATTCGCGGTGGTGGCCGACGAGGTGCGCGGCCTGGCCCAGCGGGTGCAGAGCTCTACCAGCCAGATCCAGGCGTTGATCGGCCAACTGCAGCACGGTGTGCAGCAGACCACCAGCGCCATGCTCGGCAGCCGCGACATGAGCCAACTGACCGTGGAGCTGGCGCGTCAGGCAGGCCAGGCGCTGCAAGGCATCGACAGCGCCATCGACGACCTGCGCGGGCGCAACCTGCAGATTGCGGCGGCGGCGGAGGAACAGAGCGCAGTGAGCGAAGAGATCAACCGCAGCATCCTGCGGGTCCAGGCGGTGGCGGAACGGACCGCCGCGGCGAGCCAGGAAACGGCTGGATCGAGCCAGATGCTGGCGCGGATCGGCCGCGACCTGCAGGGCATGGTGGGGCGCTTCAGGGTGTAACGGTGGCGTGCCGTTGGAGGAGCGAATTCACTCGCGAAGCAGCCCGAAGGGGGCCTGGTGGTGTCTTGTGGCCGTCTTGCGGCCATTCGCGAATGAATTCGCCCCCACAGGAAAGCAAACGCCTCTGCAGGTCGGAATCAATCCAACCGCTTGTGTACCCGCATCACCGCAACGGTGAGCATCACCAGGGTGAACACCACCAGCACCACCAGTTCCAGCCAGAGGTCGCCGAGGCCGGCGCCGCGCAGCATGATGCCGCGGGTCAGGCGCAGGAAGTGGGTGAGTGGCAGCACTTCGGCGATCCACTGCGCCGCCACGGGCATGCCGGCGAAGGGGAACATGAAGCCGGACAGCAGGATCTGCGGCAGGAAGGTGAAGAAGGCCATCTGCATCGCCTGGAACTGGCTGCGTGCCAGGGTGGAGATGAAGACGCCGAGGGTCAGGCTGGCGAAGATGAACACCAGCGACGCGGTGTAGAGCGCCAGCAGCGAGCCGCGAACTGGCACGTCGAACAGCCAGAGCCCGACCAGCAGGATCACCGTCACCTGCACCACGCCGATGCCGACAAAGGGCAGCACCTTGCCCAGGGTCAGTTCCCAGGGCGACAGCGGCGTGGTGATCAGCAGCTCCATGTTGCCGCGCTCCCGTTCGCGCACCAGGGCAATGGCGGTGAACAGCACCATGGTCATGGTGAGGATCACGCCGATCAGCCCCGGCACGGTATTCAACGGCGCCAGCCGTTCCGGGTTGTAGAAGTTCACCACCTGCACGCCGGTCAGGCTGGGCCAGCCGGGCAGCGGGTAGGCGGCCAATTGGCGCGCCGAGGCCTGCACCACCTGGTCGGAACCGTCCACCACCAGTTGCAGCGGCGGCCGGTCCATGCGCTGCAGGCGCGCCTCGAAGTCCGGCGGCACCACCAGGGCGGCGCTGATGCGGCCTTCCCTGAGCAACCGGTCGAGCTGTTGCGGGCTGGCCAGCCGGTAGCGGAAGTCCAGCACCTGGCTGGCCCCCAGCTCGGCCACCGCCTCGCGGGAGCGGGCGGTGTCGGCCTGGTCCAGCACGGCGGCGTGCAGGCCGCGCACGTCCATGTTGATGGCGTAGCCGAAGAGCACCAGTTGCATGATCGGGATGCCGACGATCATGGCGAAGGTCAGGCGGTCGCGACGCAACTGGCGCAGTTCCTTGAGGACGATGGCCCCCAGGCGGCGCAGGTTCATGACGAGGCTCCGGTCCGCTGCAGCGGGCGGTGGGTGACGGCGACGAAGACGTCTTCGAGGTTGGCTTCGGTGTCCTTCACCTCGGCTTCGATGCCCAGGCCAGCGAGGCGCCGGGCGATGCGTTCGCGGGCGTCGCCGACGGCGCTGAGTACCCGCAGCGTGGCGCCGATCTGGGCCATGGCGATGACTTCCTCGGCGCCTTGCAGGGCTCGTTGGGCCTGGCGCGGCTGGGCGCATTCCACCAGCAGGGGGCGGCCGGGCAGGGCGGCCATCAGGTCGGCCGGGCTGCCGTCGGCCACCAGCCGGCCGGCGTCGAGGATGCCCAGGCGCGTGCAGCGTTCGGCTTCGTCCATGTAGTGGGTGGACACCAGCAGGGTGGTGCCGTCTTCGGCCAGTTCGAACAGCGAATCCCAGAATTCCCGACGCGACTGCGGGTCCACGGCGCTGGTGGGTTCGTCCAGCAGCAGCAGGTCGGGCTTGTGCAGCACGGCGCCGGCCAGCGCCAGGCGCTGCTTCTGGCCGCCGCTCATGGTGCCGGCCAGTTGTGTGCGGCGGTCGGTCAGCCAGTAACGTTCCAGCAGTTCCTCGATGCGCTGGCGTGCCGCGCGGCGGTCCAGGTCCTGGACGGTGGCGAGGAACTCCAGGTTCTCGTACACCGTCAGGTCTTCGTACAGGGAGAACTTCTGGGTCATGTAGCCGATACGCCGCTTCAAGGGTTCGGCGTCCTGGGGAATGCGGCAGCCGAGCACCTCGATCTCGCCGGCGCTGGGCAGCAGCAGGCCGCAGAGCATGCGGATGGTGGTGGATTTGCCGCAGCCATTGGGGCCGAGGAAACCGAAGACTTCGGCGCGGTTCACCCGCAGGTCCAGCCCGTCGACGGCGGTGAGTTGGCCGAAGCGCTTGGTCAGGCCGCGGGCGTGGATCACGCTGTCAGTGGGGTTCATGGCGCACTCGCTCTGCCTGTACCGGCAGCCCCGCCGGCAGCTTGCGCGCCGCCTCGCCCTGCAAGACCAGTTCGGCGCGGTAGACCAGGCGGCTGGCGTCCTCGCCGGTCAGGGCGAAGTAAGGGGTGAAGCTGGATTCGCTGGCGATGCTGCGCACGGTGGCGTCGAAGGGTTGTTCCACGCCTTCCACCTTCACCTTCAACGCATCGCCGATGGCGATCTGCGCGCGCACCGAGGCCGGCACGTAGACCCGCGCGTAGGGCGCATCGCCCACTAGCAGGCTGACCAGCTCGGCGTTCTGCGGCGGCTGGTCGCCGGGCTTGAAGGGCAGGGCGTCCACCCGGCCGGCGCGGGGCGCGCGCAGGCTGAGGTGTTCGCGGGTCACCTTGAGTTGCGCCAAGCGGCCCTGGGCGGCCTGGAGCAGGGCGGTGGCCTGCTCGATCTGTTCCGGGCGGGTGCCGTTGGTGAGTTCGCGCAACTGGGCGTCGGCGTTGTTCACCGCCGCGCGGGCCTGGTCGCGGGCGGCGCGGGCGCGGTCCAGCTCGGCGATGGCCACCTGGCGGCGCTGGTAAAGGGCGGCGATGCGCTGGAAGCTGCGTTCAGCGTCGGTCAGCTCGGCGCGGTTGCGCGTGAGGGTGGCGCGGGCGGCGTCCACTGTCTCGCTGCGCGCGCCGTTGCTGAGTTCGTCCAGCCGCGCACGGGCCTGGCCGACATCGCCTTCGGCTTCTGCGAGGCGGGCGTCGAGGCGGCGCGGGTCCAGTTCCAGCAGCAACTGGCCTTCCTGCACCAGGTCACCCTCGGCCACGCGCCAGGCGAGGATGGTTTCCGAGGCCTCGGCGGGCAGGCCGATACGGTCCCATTCCAGGGTGCCGAGCAACGGGTCCCGCGCCGGGTCTTCGCAGCCGGCCAGCAGGGCGCAGGCCAGCAGGCAAGGCATCAGCGGTTTCACGGCTGCACCTCCAGGCCGCGCTCGAGCAGCGCCAGGATGTGTTTCACCATGGCTTCGTCGCCCAGTTCGGGGCTGGCGAAGATGCCGCGCCAGATCTGCCCGGCGGCATAGGGCAGCATCACCATTCCCACCAGCGAAACCACCAGCAGGCGTGGATCGATATCCGGGTTCAGGCGCCCGCCGGCCTGGGCCGCGGCGAAGCGCTGGGCCAGCAGCATCGGCACCATGGGGGCGAAGCGGCTGGTGAGCGTTTCCCGCAGGGCGCCGCCTTCGCAGAGGATTTCTCGGACCCAGAGCGGCGGCAGCCACGGGTTGCCGCTGAGGGTGACGCTCATGCCGCGGACGAAGGCGCCGACCAGTTCCAGCGGGTCGTCGCCGACTTTTTGCAGGCGTTCGGCCATGCCCTGGAACAGCGGCAGCAGTCGCTCCTCCACCACGGCATCCACGAGGCGCTCCTTGTTGCCGAAGTAGTAGTTGACCAGGGCTGGCGTCACGCCGGCGCGCTGGGCGATGCCGCGCAGGCTGGCGGCGTGGATGCCGATATGGGCGAAGGCGTCGGTGGCGGCATCCAGCAGGCGTTCGCGCTGGAGTTGGGAGTCGCCCGTGGGGCGGCCTGGGGAGCGGGGGCGGGTCACGGAACCATCTCCGGAAAAGGACGATGGTTTATTTAAATGTGCATTTAATTAATTAACAACAGAGAGCCGACGAACGCGCTGTGGTCGCTGGACGGAAAACCGGTAGCAAGCTAATAATCTGCTTCGCTAATGGCTCTCCGGCTCCGGCGGGCTATCGTCACACTCAAACCGAAAACGTCTCTGGACCTTGCCCGTGCGCGATACCCTGCGTGCCTTCCTGGCGCCCGATGTCCCGGCGCTGCAATTCGCGATCAAGACCTTGCTGGGTGGTGCGCTGGCGCTCTGGTGCGCCTTTCGATTCGACCTCCAGCAGCCGCAGTGGGCGCTGATGACTGCCTTCATCGTCGCCCAGCCGCTGTCCGGCATGGTGGTGCAGAAGGGCCTGGCGCGACTGCTCGGCACCCTGGTGGGCACGATCATGTCGGTGGCCATCGTCGGGCTCTTCGCCCAGACCCCCTGGCTGTTCCTGCTGGCGTTGGCCACCTGGCTGGGCATCTGCACCGCCGCGTCGACTCTGATGCGCAGCGCCTGGTCCTACGCCTTCGTGCTGGCCGGTTACACCGTGGCGATCATCGGTCTGCCGGCTATCGCCCATCCGCTGACGGTGTTCGATCAGGCGGTGGCGCGCTCCACGGAAATCTGCCTCGGGATTCTCTGCGCGACGCTCACCAGCGCGCTGCTCTGGCCGCAGCGGGTCGAGCGCCAACTGGCCCGTCAGGCGCGCGATGCCTGGGCGTGCGGCATCCAGGCGGCGATATCCGCGCTCGAGGGGCAGCGCCAGGAGCGTCAGGGGTTGCTCGGCGTGCTGGGGCGCATCGTCGCCGTCGATGCCCAGCGCGAACATGCTTGGTTCGAGGGCAATCGTGGCCGCCAGCGCGCCGTGGCCGTGCGGGTGCTCAGCCATGACCTGCTCAGCCTCTTGCGCCTGGCCCGTGGCGTGGCGCGCCAGTGGCGTCAACTGGGCGAAGGCGAGGGTGAAGCCCTGCGGCCCTGGGTGGAGGAGGTGGAGCGAACCCTGGCCGAGCCTGACGTAGCCGGCCTCGATGCCCTGCGGGATCGGTTGTTGGCGGCGTCCGAGGATGAGTCCCTGTCCACGGTGCAGCAGGATTGCCTGGGGCGCCTGGCGGTGCTGATGCGCCAGGCCGCGGCGGCCGTGGGCGCGATGCACGCGGTGGAGCGGGGCGAAGCGCCGGAGAATGCACCGCCGGCCCTGGCCAGCCACCGCGATCTGCAGACCGCCACCATCTATGGCGTGCGCAGCGCCCTGGCCTTCCTCGGCCTGTCGGCCTTCTGGCTGGCCACGGCCTGGACCTCGGCGGTGGGCGCGCTGACCCTGACCTGCGTGATCTGCGGCCTGTTCGCCAGCCGCGAGAGCGCTGAGCTGATCGGCATGATGTTCCTGCGCGGAATTCTCTACGCGCTGCCGGTGGCCTTCGTCGTCGGCCAATTGCTGCTGCCCCAGCTCAGCGGCTTCCCCATGCTCTGCCTGGCCCTCGGCGTGCCGCTGTTCTTCGGCGCCCTGGGTATGGCCAGGCCGGCCCTCGGCGCCACCGCCACGTCCTTCTGCCTGCACTTCATCGTGCTCTGCGCGCCGCAGAACCTCATGCGCTTCGATGTCGGGCTGTTCTTCAACGAGGCGATCGCCATGCTGCTGGGGGTGGGCTTCGCGGTGCTCGCGTTCCGCCTGATTCCCCTGCGCAACCCGGCCTGGCATGGCCGGCGCCTGCTCAAGGCGACCCTGATGGACCTGGCGCGCCTGACCGGCGTGCGGCTGGCGGGTGCGGAGAACTGGTTCGGCGGGCGCATGGCCGATCGCCTGCTGCAACTGGCGCGACTCTACCCGGTGCTACCGGAACAGAGCCGCAGCCGCTGGGACGACGGCATCGCCAGCCTGGACCTGGGCGATGAACTGCTGCACCTGCGACGCTGCCTGGCGGCGGCGGACAAGCCATTGGGGGCGTCGGAAGCGCGCTTCCTGCGGCAGTTGCAGCGTGTCCTGCTGCAGGGCCCGGCGCCCGGACGTGGCCAAGCCCTCGACGAACCCGTCGGCGAAATGCTGGCGACCCTGCAAGGTGCCGGGCGCAGCATCGACCGCCGCCTGGCGCGGGCGGCGCTGCTGCAATTGCAGCAGAGCTGGCGGCAATGGTGTGAACAACAGGAGGCGAGCCATGGGCTTGCGTGAATGGTCCCTGGGCGGCGTGCTGCTCAGCCCCTTTCTGCTTTATGCGGTGCTGGCGCTGCTGCTGACCGGCGTGTTGCGCCTGGCCCTGACGCGGGTGGGTATGGCGCGCTGGATCTGGCACGAAGCCTTGTTCGATTGTGCCCTGTATGTCTGTGTGCTGGCGGCGCTGGTGGCGCTGACCGGGCAGTGGTGAAGGAGAAGACGATGCGTTCGATGTTACGTGTGCTGGTCACCCTGGCCCTGGTCGCGGTGGCCCTGGTGGCCGGCTATTGGCTCTGGCAGCACTACATGCTCGCGCCCTGGACCCGCGACGCGCGGATTCGCGCCGATGTAGTGGTGATCGCGCCGGATGTATCCGGCTGGGTGCTGGACCTCAAGGTCCGGGACAACCAGCAGGTCAAGGCCGGCGACTTGTTGCTCTCGGTCGACCGCGAGCGCTACGAGGCGGCGCTGGCCAAGGCCCGCGCCGTGGCCGACACCCGCCAGCACCAGCTGCGCCTGCGTGAGCACGAGGCGTCCCGTCGCGAACACCTGGGGCCCCAGGCCATCAGCGCGGAGCTGCGGGAGAACGCCTTGATCACCGCCGACGTGGCGCGCGCCGAGTTCCGCGAGGCCCAGGCCGAGCTGAAGGTGGCCGAGATCAACCTGGCCCGCAGCGAACTGCGTGCGCCGCGCAATGGCCAAGTCACCAACCTGCGCCTGGCCCAGGGCAACTACGTCAGCGCCGGTCAGCCGGTGATGGCCCTGGTGGACGATGCGTCCTTCTACGTCCAGGCCTACTTCGAGGAAACCAAACTGCCGCGCATCAAGGTCGGCGCGCCGGCGAAGGTCTGGCTGATGAGTGCCGACGAACCGCTGTCCGGCAGGGTGGAAAGCATCAGCCGGGGCATCACTGACCGCAATGCGAGCCCGGATACCCAACTGCTGGCCAATGTCGAACCCACCTTCAACTGGGTGCGCCTGGCCCAGCGGATTCCGGTGCGGATCAAGCTCGACAAGGTGCCGGAGGGCGTCCAGCTGAGTGCGGGAATGACCGCCAGTGTGACGGTGGGGGAGGAGTGATTTCTTGTAGTTTGGCACCTCGCCCGCGAGGCCCAATATGGGGCGGGCGCTGGCTCCGCTGCGTTGGGCCTCGTTCCTCGGCGCCAACCTACGGCAGGGCTTCGCCTCTGCAGCAAAAGCGGCAGCGTCGCCCATGAAAAAGCCGCGGACTCAGCCGGGCTTTTTCAGTTCTGTCGGATCTCAGCCAATAGTGATCGGCGGCAGCTCCGGCAACTCCACCGAGAGCTGCTGCTTGGGCGCCAGCACTTCGGCCTCACCGTCCACCACCTGCTCGGTGTTCTGGTTGAACACGCGGGTGGCGATGCGCACGCGGTTCTTCGGCAGCTTTTCGAGGATTTCCAGTTCCACGGTCAGGCTGTCGCCGAGCTTCACCGGGCGGGTGAACCTGAGCTGCTGGCCGAGGTAGATGCTGCCCGGGCCGGGCATTTCGCAGGCGATCGCGGCGCTGATCAGCGCGCCGGTGAACATGCCGTGGGCGATGCGCTCCTTGAACAGGGTGCCGGCCGCGTACTCGGCATCCAGGTGTACCGGATTGCGGTCGCCGGAGACGGCGGCGAACAGCTGGATGTGACGCTCTTCGACGGTGGTGGAGAAGGTGGCTTTCTGGCCGACTTCCAGGGCGTCGTAAGTGAAATTGGTTACCTGGCTCATGCGGTCTCCTTGGCTTGCGGTTGAGGGTGCCGACGGCGGGCGAGGGTCTGCTCCAGCCAGTCGATCAGGTCGCGGGTCACCTCGTCGCGGTTGCTCTCGTTGAGCAATTCGTGACGGGCGTCGGGGTAGAGGTTCAATTGCACGTCCCTGATGCCGGCCAGGCGCAGGGCCGCGGCCAGATCCTGCAGGCGCCGGCCTTCGCTGACCGGGTCGCGCTCGCCGCCGATCACCAGCAGCGGCAGGTCGGGGTCGATCTGCGCCAGGTTCTTCGACGGGGTGATGTTCTGAAGCCCGCCGAGCAGGTCGAGCCACAACTGGTTGGTGCAGCGGAAGCCGCAGAGCGGGTCGTCGACGTACTTGTCCACTTCCGCCGGGTCGCGGCTCAGCCAGTCGAAGGGCGTGCGGTTGGGTTTGAAGGCCTTGTTGAAGGAACCGAAGGAGAGGAACTCGATCAGCGCGCTGCGACCGTGCTTGCCCTGGCGCCAGCGCTCGAAGCGGGCCACGAGGCTGGCCACCTTGTACAGCGCCTGCGGCTGGTAGTTGGAGCCGGACAGGATGGCGCCCTGCAGGCTGCAGCTGTGCCGCATCAGGTAGGCCTGGCCGATGTAGCTGCCCATGCTGTGGCCGAGCAGGATGATCGGGACCTGGGGGTGCTGTTGGCGGATATGGTGGTTGAGGCTGGCGAGGTCGCCGATCACCTTGTCCCAGCCGTTTTCCTCGGCGTACTGGCCGAGGACGCCGTGCTCGGCGCTGCGTCCGTGCCCGCGCTGGTCGAGGGCGTAGAGTTCGAAACCGGCGGCCACCAGGGCGGCGCCCAGGCGGGCGTAGCGGGCACTGTGCTCGGCCATGCCGTGGGACAGCATGATCACCGCCCGGGGCGGGTTTTCGCCGGACCAGTGATTGACGTACAGGGGCACTGCATCGCTGGCGTCGAGCCAGAAGGCGTCATGGCGCATGGCCGATCCTTTTGCCGGGGATTCGGCGCATTGTGCACGGCCGCGGGGGTGGCGCAAAGCCGGTTCAGCGAGGCGGGCGGTTATGGCTTTCGAGGATGCGCGTGTACTCGCCGCTGGCCAGCAGCGCCTTCAGGCCGCGTTCGTAGACCTGCGCCCAGTCCGGCTGTCCGGGCCTCGGGTCGGTGAAGCCGACCAGCAGGGGAACGCGCTCCAGTGCCGGCGGTTGCCATTGCAGCTTGCCGCGCAACTCGTCGTCGCGCGCCACCAGGTACTGGCCCACCACACGCTCCAGCAGCACCAGGTCGAAGCGTCCGGCGCCCAGCTTGCGCAGGTTGGTGATGTCGTCCACCGCTTCCTCGGCGGTGAACCCCGACTGCAGCACCTTGATCGGGTAGCCGTAGCCCCTGACCACGCCCACCTTGCGGCCCTTGAGCTGGCTGAGGTCGGAGAAGCGCACCGGGGTGCCCTTGCGCACGAAGAAGCCCAGCTCGCTGTAGAACAGCGGGCGCGAGGGGCGCAGGTTTTCCTCGACCACTTCCCGTGGCCAGAGCGCCAGCGCCCCCTGGTACTGGCCGCTGTGCAGGGCGGCGCGTACTCGCGCCCAGGGCAGGAAGTCCACCTGCACCTTGTGGCCCTGGGTGGCGAAGGCGCGGGTGGTCAGTTCGACGATGCTGCCGCCCGCGGGTAGGTTCTGCGAGCAGTAGGGCGGGTATTCCAGGGTTGCCAGGCGCAAGTCGGCGCGGGCGGCACCGCTGAGGACGAGGCAGGACAGCAGCACCCGGAGTACCAGGGAGAGAGGCGTGGGCAAAAGTAGGATCCCGAGTGTCACGTTGTTTTTCTGAGGCTAGGCGAATCTAACCGGACTATCTGCAAGATTCACGCGGTCAATGACGCCCGGCCGAGTATTTGCGCTGCCACGGGGACCTGCTAAGTTCCGGGCAGCCCCGCAGCGCGGGCCAGACTATTTCAGGGCTTAGAGGACAAGAACAATGCAACCTGATTTCTGGAGCGACAAACGCCCGGCCGGCGTGCCCAACCACGTCGATCTGGCCGCCTACAAGTCGGTGATCGAGGTGTTCGAGCGATCCTGCAAGAAGTTCGCCGACCGTCCGGCCTTCAGCAACCTGGGTGTGACCCTGACCTACGCCGAGCTGGATCGCCTCTCCGCCGCCTTCGCCGCCTACCTGCAGAAACATACCGACCTCAAGCCCGGCGACCGCATCGCCGTGCAGATGCCCAACGTCCTGCAATACCCCATTGCCGTGTTCGGCGCCCTGCGCGCCGGGCTCATCGTGGTCAACACCAACCCGCTCTACACCGCCCGCGAGATGCGTCACCAGTTCAAGGACGCCGGGGTGCGCGCGCTGGTCTACATCAACCTGTTCGGCAAGCTGGTCGAAGAGGTGCTGCTCGACACCGGGATCGAGTACCTGGTCGAGGCGCGCATGGGGGACATGCTGCCGAGCTTCAAGGGCTGGCTGGTCAACACCCTGGTGAAGAAGGTGAAGAAGATGGTCCCCGACTACCGCCTGCCCCAGGCGGTGTCCTTCAAGGAGGCGCTGCGGCAGGGCCAGGGCCACGCGCTGAAACCGGTGAAGGTGGGGCTGGAAGACATCGCCGTGCTGCAGTACACCGGCGGCACCACGGGCGTGGCCAAGGGCGCGATGCTGACCCACGGCAACCTGGTGGCCAACATGCAGCAGGTGGACGCCTGCCTCTCGCAACTGGGCCCGGACGGCGCGCCGCTGATGAAGCAGGGCCAGGAAATCATGATCGCGCCGCTGCCGCTGTACCACATCTATGCCTTCACCGCGAACTGCATGTGCATGATGGTCAACGGCAACCACAACATCCTCATCACCAACCCGCGGGACATCGGCGGCTTCATCAGGGAGCTGAAAAAGTGGCGCTTCTCCGCGCTGTTGGGCTTGAACACCTTGTTCGTGGCGCTGATGGACCACCCCGAGTTCAAACACCTCGATTTCTCCAACCTCAAGGTCACCAACTCGGGCGGTACCGCGCTGGTCAAGGCCACCGCGGAGCGCTGGCAGGCCATGACCGGCTGCTCGGTGGTGGAAGGCTACGGCCTGACGGAAACCTCCCCGGTGGCCAGCACCAACCCCTACGGCAGCCTGGCACGGCTGGGCACCGTGGGCATCCCGGTGCCGGGCACCGCGTTCAAGACCATCGACGACGCCGGCAACGAGCTGCCGCTGGGCGAGCGCGGCGAGCTGTGCATCAAGGGCCCGCAAGTGATGAAGGGCTACTGGCAGCGCGCGGAGGCCACGGCCGAGGTGCTGGATGCCGAAGGCTGGCTGAAGACTGGCGACATTGCCGTGATCGACCCGGACGGCTACGTGCGCATCGTCGACCGCAAGAAGGACCTGATCATCGTCTCCGGCTTCAACGTCTATCCGAACGAGATCGAGGACGTGATGATGGCCCACCCGAAGGTGGCCAACTGCGCGGCCATCGGTGTGCCGGACGACAAGTCCGGCGAGGCGGTGAAGCTGTTCGTGGTGCCGCGCGACGGCAGTGTCAGCGTCGAGGAGCTGAAGGCCTACTGCAAGGAAAACTTCACCGGCTACAAGGTGCCCAAGCACATCGTGCTGAAGGATGCCCTGCCGATGACCCCGGTAGGCAAGATCCTGCGTCGCGAGCTGCGCGACATCGCCTGACCGAGCAGGGCAGGGCGGGTTCTCCGTCCTGCCCAGGTCCCTTCCCCTCCGCGTTCCCCCCCCTTTTGCATCCCCGCGCTGTTTCCAGAACCCCTGAAAGCCCCGAAATACGCCGTTTGTCGGCGAATTAGAGTTCAAACTCCAAAAGTGACCGCTATCTGGTGTTTTGGTCATTTTAATGACCGACTGGGGCAGGTTTGGTGCTGGTGAGCCTCTGGCAAAGCTGTTACTCTCGGCGCGTTTTTTTGCCCGGACGGGCGCACAATCGCACAGAACACAACAAACAACTGCCCCCAGAGGGCAGTGAAATCAGCTGTTGCTTAGGAGTGGGCCTCCATGACCGATAACTTCTGGAAGGACAAATATCCAGCGGGCGTTCCTGCCGAGATCGACGCCGATCAGTACCCCAACGTCCAGGCGGTATTGAAGCAGTCCTGCCAACGCTTTGCCGACAAGCCCGCATTCAGCAACCTGGGCAAGACCCTCACCTACGGTGAGCTCTACGAACTCTCCGGTGCCTTTGCCGCCTTCCTGCAGAACCACACCGACCTCAAGCCCGGCGACCGCATCGCCGTGCAGATGCCGAACATCCTGCAGTACCCGGTGGTGGTCTTCGGCGCGATGCGCGCCGGCCTGGTGGTGGTCAACACCAACCCGCTGTACACCGCGCGGGAGATGGAGCACCAGTTCAACGACTCCGGCGCCAAGGCCCTGGTCTGCCTGGCCAACATGGCCCACCTGGCCGAGGAAGTGCTGCCGAAGACCGGTGTCAGGCACGTCATCGTTACCGAAGTGGGCGACCTGCTGCCGACCTTCAAGCGCCTCCTGGTCAACACCGTGGTCAAGCACGTGAAGAAGATGGTGCCGCCCTTCAATCTGCCCCAGGCGGTCAAGCTCAACGACGCCCTGGCCAAGGGCCGTGGCCGCACGGTGAACGAGGCGAACCCGCAAGGCGACGACATCGCCGTGCTGCAGTACACCGGGGGCACCACGGGCGTGGCCAAGGGCGCGATGCTGACCCACCGCAACCTGATCGCCAACATGCTGCAATGCAAGGCGCTGATGGCCGCCAACCTGAACGAGGGTTGCGAAATCCTTATCGCGCCGCTGCCGCTCTACCACATCTACGCCTTCACCTTCCATTGCATGGCGATGATGCTGACCGGCAACCACAACCTGCTCATCTCCAACCCGCGCGACCTGCCGGCGATGACCAAGGAGCTGGCGAAGTACCGGTTCACCGGCTTCGTCGGCCTGAACACGCTGTTCGTCGCGCTGTGCAACAGTGAAGACTTCCGCAAGCTGGACTTCTCCTCGCTGAAGCTCACCCTGTCCGGCGGCATGGCCCTGCAACTGGCCACCGCCGAGCGCTGGAAACAGGTCACCGGCTGCGCCATCTGCGAAGGTTACGGCATGACCGAAACCAGCCCGGTGGTGTCGGTGAACCCCTTCCAGAACATCCAGATCGGCACCATCGGCATTCCGGTGCCGTCCACCCAGTGCAAGGTGGTGGACGATGAGGGCAAGGACGTCGGCCTCGGCGCGCCGGGCGAGCTCTGCGTGAAAGGGCCGCAGGTGATGAAGGGCTACTGGCAGCGCCAGGAAGCCACCGACGAGATCCTCGACGCCGAAGGCTGGCTGAAGACCGGCGACGTCGCGGTGATCCAGGACGACGGCTACATGCGCATCGTCGACCGCAAGAAGGACATGATCCTGGTGTCCGGCTTCAACGTGTACCCGAACGAGCTGGAAGACGTGCTGGCGACCCTGCCGGGGGTGCTGCAGTGCGCCGCCATCGGCGTGCCGGACGAGAAGTCCGGCGAGGCGATCAAGATGTTCGTGGTGGCCAAGCCCGGCGTCAGCCTCACCAAGGAGCAGGTCATGGAGCACATGCGCGGTAACGTCACCGGCTACAAGGTGCCGCGCGCCATCGAGTTCCGCGAGACCCTGCCGACCACCAACGTCGGCAAGATCCTGCGCCGTGAACTGCGCGACGAAGAGTTGAAGACGCTCAAGGCGAAGCAGGAGAAGGCCCAGGCCTGATCCATCCGTCGCCGCACAAGGCCCCGCAATTGCGGGGCCTTGTCGTTTCCGGGGGCCTGGCCCGGGGCTGGCGGGCCAGCGGCGATACCTGTGTATAACCTGCTGATTCGTTGAGATTATTGCCGGGGCCGGCATTGAAGGCGCAAACATAGACTCGCCTTGTACCTGCAATCCGGACCCGCTCCCATGACCCTTTCAACCTGCCGCGCCGATGGAAAGGCGCGCCGATGAACGCCTCCCTCGCCATTGCGCAATCGCCGGCAGATAGCCCGGCGCGAGCGGCTCCTGTCCCAAACGTGTTCGGCCTGCGCATCGTCGTCGGGTTGCTCGGTGTGCTGCTGGCGGTGCTGGTGGCCGGGTTCAACGAGAACGTCACCAAGATCGCCCTGGCGGATATTCGCGGCGCCATGGGCATCACCCGCGACCACGGCACCTGGCTGGTGGCCCTGTACGCGGCGCCCTCGGTGTGCGCCATGGCCTTTGCCCCCTGGTTCGCGGTGACCCTGTCCCTGCGCCGCTTCAGCCTCGCGGCCATCGGCGCCTTCATGCTGCTGGGCCTGCTCAGCCCACTGGCGCCCAACCTGCAGAGCCTGATGCTGTTGCGCGCCCTGCAAGGGCTGGCCGGTGGCGCGCTACCGCCCATCCTGATGACCGTGGCGCTGCGCTTCCTGCCCGCCAACCTCAAGATATACGGCCTGGCCGGCTATGCACTGACCGCCACCTTCGGTCCTGGGCTCGGCACACCCCTGGCGGCCTTCTGGGTGGACTTCGTCGGCTGGCGATGGGCGTTCTGGCAGATCGTTCCCACCAGCCTGCTGGCCATGGCCGCCGTCGCCTGGGGACTGCCCCAGGACCCCTTGCGTCTGGAGCGCTTCCGACAGTTCGACTGGCTCGGCCTGCTGCTCGGGTTTCCGGCGCTGTTCATGCTGGTGGTGGGACTGGTGCATGGCGAACGGCTGGACTGGTTCGAGTCGCCGCTGATCCGCGCATTGCTTGGCGGCGGCAGCCTGCTGCTGGTGCTGTTCCTGGTCAACGAATGGAAGCACCCACTGCCCTTCGTCAAGTTACAGATGCTCAGTCAGCGCAATTTCAGCTTCGCCCTGCTCACCCTGGCCGGCGTGCTCGTCGTGCTATTGGGGGTGATCGTGATTCCTTCGGGTTACCTGGCTCAGGTGCAGGGCTATCGGCCATTGCAGACCGCCCCGATGATGCTGCTGGTGGCCTTGCCCCAGCTCGTGGCGCTGCCGCTCGTGGCTGCGTTGTGCAATCTGCGCTGGGTCGATTGCCGCTGGGTGCTGGCCTGCGGGCTGGCCATGCTCGCCTGTGCCTGCTGGCTGGGCTCGCACCTGACATCGGCGTGGATTCGCGAAGACTTCTACCTGGTGCAGGCCCTGCAGATTTTCGGCCAGCCCATGGCGGTGCTGCCCCTGCTGATGCTCGCCACGGGCAGCATCGCGCCCACCGACGGGCCCTTCGCCTCGGCCTGGTTCAACAGCGTGAAGGGGTTCGCCGCGGTGCTCGCCGGGGGCCTGCTGGAAGCGCTCGGGACCGTCCGCCATCACGTTCATTCAAACCAACTGGTGGACCGCCTCGGCAACAACCCGCTGCTCGAGGGCGGTACCGAGCTGGCCCGGCGGCTGCAGCTTCAGGCCTCGGTTCTCACCGCCGCCGATCTCTACCTCGGCATGGCCGTCGTCGCGGCTGCGCTGATTCTGATCATTCCCCTGGTGCCGACGCGCATCTATCCGCCCCGCCTGCCGACCTGAACGGGTACCACCATGAAATCGATACGCTCCTCCAAGACCTTTCTCTCCATCACCCTGTTGCTGGGCGCCGGCCTGCTGGCCTGGGGCAGTTGGCAGCTCCTGGCGGACGGCCCCGAGCAGTACACCAACGACGCTTTCGTCCATGCCGACTTCACCCTGGTGGCGCCCAAGGTACCCGGCTTCGTCCGTGAGGTGCAGGTGGAAGACAACCAGGTGGTGAAGGCCGGCCAGTTGCTCGCACGCATCGATGACCGCGACTACCGCACCGCCCTCGCCAGCGCCCGCGCCGAGGTAGCCAGCGCCGAGGCGCAGTTGGCCAATGCCCATGCCACCCTGGAGCGGCAACAGTCGCTGATCGAACAGGCCCAGGCCACCCTGGAAGCGGATCGCGCCGACCTGGTCTTCGCCCAGCACGAGCTGACGCGCTACGAGAAGCTGGTGGGGCGCGGCGCCGGCACCCTGCAGAACGCCCAGCAGGCTCGCAGCCGCTTCGACAGCGTGCGCGCACGACAGACCGAGCACAGCGCCGCGTTGCTGGCCACGCGCAAGCAGACCGACATCCTCACCGCCCAGCGCGCTGCCGCGCAGGCCGCCCTGGAACGTGCGCGGGCGGGCTTGCGCCAGGCTGAACTGGACCTGTCCCACACCGACCTGCGCGCGCCGGTGGACGGCATGGTCGGGCGTCGCGCCATTCGTGTCGGCGCCTTCGTCAAGACCGGCGATCCGCTGCTGGCGGTGGTGCCGCTGGAGCGCGTCTACGTGGTCGCCAACTTCCAGGAAACCCAGCTCACCCATGTGCGTCCTGGCCAGGACGTGCGCATTGCCGTCGATACCTTCCCCGGCGAATCCCTGCGCGGCCATGTGGAAAGCATCGCGCCGGCCACCGGCGTGACCTTCGCCGCCATCGCCCCGGACAACGCCACCGGCAACTTCACCAAGGTGGTGCAGCGCATCCCGGTGAAGGTGGTGCTGGACGCCGGCCAGCCGCTGCTGGCGCAACTGCGGGTGGGCATGTCGGTGGAGGCGGTCATCGATACGCGCAGCCAGCCCGAGGCCGTCGCCGTGGCCGACTGACAGGCGCCGCCGGAACCCGCCGAGGGCTTCTCACCCCGGCGCGAGGCACACGGACGTGCCAGAGCCGTGCTTGTCTGCGACAATTCCGCCCTTGCCGAAATGACAGCAGATCCAGCGGACCCGATGAGCGAGCAATTCCCCAGCCCCGAACACCTCCTGAAACGTCTCGACCAGGCCATGGGCGCCGACCGCCATCGCCTGCGCCGGCAGCTCCACGAGCTGCGCAAGCACCCCGACGAGGCCAAGCTGGCGCAATGGGTCGAGCGCTTCCAGGCCTCGGTGGCGCGGGTGGAGGCGCGGCGCGCCAGCGTGCCGGCGATGCGCTACGACGACGCCCTGCCCATCGCCGCCAAGCGCGACGAGATCAAGGCGGCCCTGGAGAAGCATCAGGTGCTGGTGATCGCCGGTGAGACCGGCTCGGGCAAGACCACCCAGTTACCGAAGATTTGCCTGGAGATCGGCCGCGGCACCCATGGCCTGATCGGCCACACCCAGCCGCGCCGTCTGGCGGCGCGCAGCGTGGCGACGCGGGTGGCGGAGGAGATCGGCAGCCCGCTGGGCGAACTGGTGGGCTACCAGGTGCGTTTCGAGGACCAGTCCAACGAGCGCAGCCTGATCAAGCTGATGACCGACGGCATCCTGCTGGCCGAGACCCAGCACGACCGCTTCCTCGAACGCTACGACACGCTCATCGTCGACGAAGCCCACGAGCGCAGCCTGAACATCGATTTCCTGCTGGGTTATCTCAAGACCCTGCTGCCGCGCCGGCCCGACCTCAAGCTGATCATCACCTCGGCGACCATCGACCTGGAGCGCTTCGCCAAGCACTTCGGCGGGGGCGGCCTATCCGACGCGCCGATCATCGAAGTCTCCGGCCGCACCTACCCCGTGGACACCTGGTACCGGCCGCTGGCCGCCGAGGTGGACGAGGACGGCGAGGCGCTGTTCGACGACCTGTCCGTGGACCAGGGCATCCTCCGCGCCCTGGACGAGATCGCCGCCCACGAGCGCGAGGTGGGCAAGCGCCCCGGCGACGTGCTGGTGTTCCTTCCCGGCGAGCGGGAAATCCGCGACTGCGCCGAGGTCCTGCGCAAGGCCAACCTGCGCCACACCGAGGTGATGCCCCTCTATGCGCGGCTGACCCCGGCCGAGCAGCAGAAGATCTTCGCCCCGATGCCGGGACGCAAGATCGTGCTGGCCACCAACGTCGCGGAAACCTCGCTCACCGTGCCCGGCATCCGCTATGTGATCGACAGCGGCACGGCGCGCATCAGCCGCTACAGCTACCGCGCCAAGGTCCAGCGCCTGCCGGTGGAAGCCGTGTCCCAGGCCAGCGCCAACCAGCGCAAGGGCCGTTGCGGCCGGGTCGAGCCGGGCATCTGCGTGCGCCTCTACAGCGAGGAAGATTTCCTTTCCCGCCCAGCCTTCACCGACCCGGAAATCCTCCGCACCAACCTGGCGGCGGTGATCCTGCAGATGCTCCACCTGCGCCTGGGCGACATCGAGGCCTTCCCCTTCATCGAGCCGCCGGATGGCAAGGCCATCAAGGACGGCTTCACCCTGCTGCAGGAACTCTCGGCGGTGAACCGCGAGGGCCAGCTCACTCCCATCGGCCGCCAGTTGGCGCGCCTGCCTATCGACCCGCGCCTGGGCCGCATGGTGCTGGAGGGTGCCCGCCAGGGCAGCCTGGACGAAGTGCTGGTGGTCGCCGCCGCGCTCTCCGTGCAGGACCCCCGCGAACGGCCCATTGAGCGCCAGCAGGCCGCCGACCAGGCCCACGCCCAGTGGAAGGATGTGGATTCCGACTTTGCCGCGCTGATCAACCTCTGGCGCGGCTTCGAGGAACAGCGCCAGGCCCTGGGTTCCAACGCCCTGCGTAGCTGGTGCCGGAAGAACTTCCTCAACTACCTGCGCCTGCGCGAGTGGCGCGACGCCCACCGCCAGTTGGTGCTGATCTGCCGCGAACTGAAACTCTTCCCCGAACGTGAAAAGAATGCTCCGGCAGGAAGGGTTGAGCGCAGCGATACCCCTACAGCCCGCCACGATGGGCATCGCTCCGCTCAGCGCCATCCTGCGAAAAGTGTTCCCGCTGATGTTGCCGCCAAGGCCGAGCAGCAGGCGCGCGGCATTGACTACGCCAGGGTGCACAAGGCGATCCTCTGCGGCCTGCTCAGCCAGATCGGCCAGAAGACCGAGGAAGGCGACTACCTCGGCGCGCGCCAGCGGCGTTTCTGGATTCACCCCGGCACTGCCATCGCCAGGAAGCGCCCGCAATGGATCATGACCGCCGAACTGGTGGAGACCACCAAGCTGTTCGCGCGCATGGTGGCGAAGATCGAACCCGACTGGCTGGAGCCCCTGGCCGGCCACCTGGTGAAAAAGAACCACCTGGAGCCCCACTGGGAAAAGCGCCGTGGCCAAGTGGTGGCCTATGAACAGGTCAGCCTCTACGGCCTGATCATCGTCGGTCGCCGCGCCGTGCATTACGGCCCGGTGGACCCGGAAGTCTCCCGCGAGCTGTTCATCCGCGAGGGGCTGGTGCGCGGCGAGATCCACAGCAAGGCGAAATGCCTGTCCGCCAACCGTCAGTTGCTGGAACGCCTCGACGAACTGGAAGCCAAGGCCCGCCGCCGCGACATCCTGGCCGACGAGGAAACCCTCTTCGCCTATTACGCCGCGCGCCTGCCAGCGGACATCTGCCAGACCGCCACCTTCGAGAAGTGGTACGAACGCGAACGGGCGAGGAATCCCGAGTTGCTGATCATGCGCGAGGAAGACGTGCTGGCCCGCGAAGCCAACGAAGTCACCGCCGCGCAGTACCCGGACAAGCTGCGCCTGGGCGAGCTGGAGCTGCCGCTGACCTACCATTTCGAGCCCGGCCACCCGCGTGACGGTGTGACCCTGCGGGTGCCGGCGCCGCTCCTGCCGCAACTGCCGCCGGAGCGCCTGGAATGGCTGGTGCCCGGCCTGCTGGAAGCCAAATGCATCGCGCTGGTGCGCAACCTGCCCAAAGCCATCCGCAAGAACTTCGTGCCGGTGCCGGACTTCGTCAAGGCGGCACTGGGCAAGATCACCTTCGGCCAGGGTTCGTTGCCCGAGTCCCTGGGCCGCGAGCTGCAACGCATGACCGGTGCCCGCGTGCCGGATGAGGCCTGGAGCGAGGCCGCCGCCCAGCTGGAAGGCCACCTGAAGATGAACCTGGAAGTGGTGGATGCCCGCGGCAAGTTCCTCGGCGAGGGCCGCGAGCTGGCCGAGATCACCGCGCGTTTCGCCGAAGCCAGCCAGGCGGCCCTGGCCATTCCGCAGACCCAGAAGGAACAGAAGCCGGTGGAAGCCAAGGGCTTCGCCCAGGTGGCCGCGAGCACCCAGCAGAAGGTCGCCGGCCTCTCCATGACCGTTTACCCGGCGCTGGTGGAGGAGGGCGGAAGCGTCAAGGAAAGCCGCTTCCCGACCCAGGCGGAAGCCGACTGGCAGCACCGCCGCGCCTTGCAGCGCCTGCTCCTGCAACAACTGGCAGAAACCGCCAAGTTCCTCCGCGGCAAGCTGCCGGGCCTCACCGAACTGGGCCTGCTCTACCGCGACATGGGGCGTGTCGATGCGCTGGTGGAGGACATCCTCCTGGCCAGCCTGGACAACTGCATCCTCGACGGCGAAGCCAGCCTGCCGCGCGATGGCGCCGCCCTGGCGTCGCTGGCCGAGAGGAAGCGCGGTGCCTGGGCCGAACACGCCGAGCGCCTGGCGCGCCTGACGCTGGAAACCCTCAAGCTCTGGCATGGCCTGCAGAAGCGCTTCAAGGGCCGCATCGACCTGGCCCAGGCGGTGGCACTGAACGACATCAAGGCGCAACTGGGCAACCTGGTCTATCCGGGCTTCGTCCGCGAGACCCCGGCCGAATGGCTGAAGGAGCTGCCGCGCTACCTGAAGGCCATCGAGCAGCGCTTCGACAAGATTGCCGCGCAACTGCAGCGTGACCGCGTCTGGTCCGGCGAGCTGGCCGGCTACTGGGAGCAGTACCAGGCGCGCCTGGCCAAGCACGCCCAGGAAGGCAAGCGCGACCCGGAGCTGGTGCTGTATCGCTGGATGCTGGAGGAGTACCGGGTTTCCCTGTTCGCCCAGCAACTGGGCACGCGCATGCCGGTCTCCGACAAGCGACTTTCCAAGCAATGGGCACAGGTGGAGGCCTGATGAGCACGCTGTTCGAAATCCGCCCCATGAGCCCTGAGCTCTACCGCCGGCAAACCCGGCGCATCACCCTGGTCATCGCCGCCATCTTCATTGCCCTGGCGCTGCTGCTGTCCACCTTCTGCGTGCAACTGTTCGGCACACCCGGTGGGGATAACTTCCGCTGGAACCTGATTGGCGTGCTGGCAGGGCTGGCGCTTACCGTGGCGGTGGTGCGCCTGCAGCTCTGGCCGCGTCCCTGGATGGCGCCGGCGGTCTACGGCTGGCAGCTCAAACGCAGCCTGATGCGGGTCGGCAACGTCATGCACAAGGTCAAGGCCGGCGTCGCCGCCCAGGACCCGGCGGCGATGAAACTGCTGCGCTTCTATCACCTGGGCCTGACCCAGATGCACCAACTGGACGGCAACCTCTCCGACCTCAGCCAGATGACGCGGGAGATCGACCTGCACCGCGAGGCAATGGAGGCCCAAGGGCTGGATATCGAGCAGAACCGCCTGGACCCGGCCTGGCTGGCTGCGATGAAGGCACCGTAGGTTGGGTCGAGAAACGAAACCCAACAAGACGGACTTTCAGACAGGCCCCGTGTTGGGCTTCGCTACGCTCAGCGCCTACCAACCGAGCCGCGCTCACCCGTAGGTTGGGTAGAGGAACGAAACCCAACAAAGCGGCGTTTCAGGCAGACCCCCGTGTTGGGCTTGACTGCGCTCAGCGCCTACCAACCGCGCCGCGCTCACCCGTAGGTTGGGTAGAGGAACGAAACCCAACAAAGCGACGTTTCAGGCAGACCCCCGTGTTGGGCTTGACTGCGCTCAGCGCCTACCAACCGCGCCGCGCTCACCCGTAGGTTGAGAGGAACGAAACCCAACAAAGCGGCGTATCAGGCAGACCCCTGTGTTGCGCTCCGCGCCAACCCACCAGCGCCGAATGAGTTCGCTATTACGGATTAGCTTCAAAGGCGCTTGAGCAACCGCGCCTGCAGGGCTTCCAGCGCTTGCGGGTCGGCCTTCTGGCTGGCGTGGATGGCCAGCGACTCACCCTCGAAGCGCGGCACGATGTGCATGTGGATATGGAACACGGTCTGGCCCGCCGGGGCGCCGTTGAATTGCGCCACCTGTACGCCTGCCGGCGCGAGTTCGTCCACCAGCACGCGGGTCAGTCGTTGCACCACGGCCATGACCTTGGCCAGGGCCTCGGCCTCGATCTCCAGGATGTTTCGCGCGCTGGAACGCTTGGGGATCACCAGGGTGTGGCCGAAGGACTGCGGGAAGATGTCGAGGAAGGCGAGCACGTCGTCGTCCTCGTAGAGCTTGTAGCAAGGGGCCTCGCCACGAATGATCTGGGCGAAGACGTTCTGCGGATCGTAGGTGCCGTGCAGGCTCATCAAGGACTCTCCAATTGCCGGTTGCGAGCCATGCACCTTACTCGCACGCCTGCGTGCCGGAAAACCCCTGGACAACGGCTGTGTGGCATGTTCGCCGATTCGGCAGCCCTTGCTACGCTTTGTCTCCAGCAGGTCGCGAACTGACCGATGGTTCTCGCCACTTCGCCGATGAATTGGCGAAAGTCCCCGTCGCCAGCCGTCGTTTCTGGCGTTAACCTTCGCATCTGGATAAGAAAGGGGGCACCCGCTGAGAGTGTCCGGCGAGTTCGTCGGGCGGCGCATCGGGCGCCAGCGGGGCACGGCGAAGGATGTTCGTGCGCTGGCCTCCAACCTGTTTGCGGTTCCATCCCGCCTGGCGGGACGACCATTTTCCGCCGCCGGCCCGGCCGGGCCGGCGGCTGACTGCCTGAACCGGCCGTTCGAGCGAGCGGCCCAGTATTCGAGAGGATCGACCGTGCACAATGTCGTGATCAGTGGCACCGGCCTGTATACCCCGCCCAACAGCATCTCCAACGAAGAGCTGGTGGCGTCCTTCAATGCCTACGTGCAGGCCTTCAACGCGGAAAACGCCGCCGCCATCGAGCGAGGCGACGTCGAGGCCCTGGCCGAATCCAGCGTCGCCTTCATCGAGAAGGCTTCCGGCATCAAGAGCCGCTTCGTGGTGGACAAGGACGGCATCCTCGATCCCAAGCGCATGGTGCCGCGCATCCCGGAACGTTCCAACGACGCGTGGGGCATCCTCTGCGAAATGGCCGTGGGCGCGGCCAAGCAGGCCCTGGAGCGCGCCGGCCGGACAGCGGCCGATATCGATGGTGTGATCGTCGCCTGCTCCAACCTGCAGCGCGCCTATCCGGCGGTGGCCATCGAGGTCCAGGCCGCCCTGGGCATCGAGGGTTTCGGCTACGACATGAACGTCGCCTGCTCCTCGGCCACCTTCGGCATCCAGGCCGCCACCAACGCGGTACAGACCGGCCAGGCCCGCGCCATCCTGATGGTCAATCCGGAAATCTGCACCGGCCACCTGAACTTCCGTGACCGCGACAGCCACTTCATCTTCGGCGACGCCGCCACCGCGGTGATCATCGAACGCGCCGACCAGGCCACCTCCAAACACCAGTTCGACGTGGTCGGCACCAAGTTGCTGACCCAGTTCTCCAACAACATCCGCAACAACTTCGGCTTCCTCAACCGCGCCGCGGAAGAGGGCGTGGGCAGCCGTGACAAGCTGTTCGTGCAGGAAGGCCGCAAGGTGTTCAAGGATGTCTGCCCGATGGTCGCCGAACTGATCGCCGCCCACCTGGAAGAGAACCAGCTGAACGTCTCCGACGTGAAGCGCTTCTGGCTGCACCAGGCCAACCTCAACATGAACCTGCTGATCGCCCGCAAGCTGCTGGGCCGCGATGCGGAGTCCCACGAGGCGCCGGTGATCCTCGACACTTACGCCAACACCAGTTCCGCCGGTTCGGTGATCGCCTTCCACAAGCACCAGGACGACCTGCCCAGCGGCGCCCTGGGCGTGCTCAGCTCCTTCGGTGCCGGCTATTCCATCGGCAGCGTGATCCTGCGCAAGCGCTGATGAACCTGCCCGCCGACGCGGACCTGCTGCCCCGGCTTCTGGCTGGGGAGCAGGGGGCCTTTTGCGAGCTGATCGGCGCCTACCAGGGCGCCATGCGCGCGGTGGCCTACGCCATCGTTGGCCAGCGCCACGCCGATGAGGTGGTGCAGGATGCCTGGCTGGCTGTGGTGCGGCATCTGGACGGTTTCCAGCAGCGATCCAGCCTCAAGACCTGGCTGCTGACCATAGTCGCCAACACCGCCCGCACCCGGCTCAAACAGAGCCGCCGCGAGGTGCTGCTCGACGACCTGCCAGCACCCCACGGCAGCATTGGCGATTCCCGGTTCACCGACGACGGCCACTGGGCGGCGGCCGTTCCCGCCTGGCACGAGGATTCGCCCGAGGCCCTGCTGGCCCAGGACGAACTGCGCGAGTGCCTGGAGAAGACCCTGCTCAGCCTTTCGGACATGCAGCGTAGCGTGGTGCTGCTGCGCGAGCGCCAGGGCCTGGAGTTGGAGGAGATCTGTAATTTGCTGGAAGTTTCACTCTCCAATGTCCGGGTGCTGTTGCATCGGGGACGGTTGAAGCTGTTCGCCACACTGGAACATTTCGAGGAGACAGGCCAATGCTGAGCTGCAAGGAGCTGGTTGCCCGTTCCAGCGCGCTCCTCGATGGCGAGTTGGGCTTCCGCGAGCGCCTGGCCCTGCGCCGCCATCTGACGCTCTGCCGCAACTGCCGACGCTTCATCAAGCAGATGAAGCTGACCCAGGCGGTGGTCCGGCAACTGTCAGAAACCCCGGAGGCTGGGGTGGACGCGATGGCCGCGAATCTGGCGCGCCTGCGTCGGGACCTTTCCTAGGCGCCGTAGGAAGCGCACCTGCGCTGGTGATGCTGGTTAAGAAGTGCTTCGGAATGCTCAGCCACAGGCCGAAAACGTCGCGTCTTCACCGTGTTTGCCTCGCCCGACCTTGGCGCGGCGACTTTCCGTAAATAACCCGACCCGCTCCTGGCTCGCTGCCTGGCGAGTGGTGGTAGTCGCGGATCGCGATTTCCGCAAGCCACGCTGCTTCTCTTCTTTGGATGCCCCTGGACGCGTTCGAGTGGCTGGAATGCCCGTTCCAGAGCGGTTTGTCGCTTATGAAAATTCGAAGTAAAAAAGTTCCGTTGTCACAAAATATTTATATAGGAGCAACCGAGCTGAAATAACCCGGCGCCAAGATTCCCCACCAGCACCGACGAGCCCACCGAGCTCGAGTGTTTTCTAACGCTAAAGACCAATAGGGGAACCCTTCGATGATCCGTAAGCACTTCGCCGGTTTTGCCGCCAGCGCCATGGCCCTGGCCATTTCCGCCCAGGCTTTCGCCGGTACCGTTACCACTGACGGCGCCGATATCGTCATCAAGACCAAAGGTGGCCTGGAAGTCGGCACCACCGACAAGGCTTTCAGCTTCAAGCTCGGCGGTCGTCTGCAGGCTGACTACAGCCGTTTCGACGGTTTCTACACCGCGAACGGCAATACCGCTGACGCCGGCTACTTCCGCCGCGCCTTCCTGGAGCTGGGCGGTATCGCCTTCTCCGACTGGGCCTACCAGATCAACTACGACTTCTCCCACAACGCCGGCGGCGACAACCGCAGCGAAGACGGTTACTTCGACGAGGCTTCCATCGCCTACATCGGCTTCCAGCCGGTAGTGATCAAGATGGGCCGCTTCGACCCCGACTTCGGCCTGGAAAAGGCCACCAGCTCCAAGTGGGTGACCGCCCAGGAGCGTAACGCCGCCTACGACCTGGCCGACTACGTCAACTCCCACAACGGTGGCATGGGCGTGCAGGTGTCCGGCACCTTCGGCGCTTCCCTGTACGGCTCCGCCGGCATCATGGCCAACGACGCCACCAACCAGGACAAGGACGGCGACAGCATCAAGCAGTTCAACGCCCGTGGCGTGTTCGCGCCGATGCACGAAGCCGGCAACGTCCTGCACTTCGGCGTCAACTACGCCCAGCGCGATCTGTCCGACACCTCCTTTGACGGCCGTATCCGTAGCCGCCTGGGCATCCGCGGTGTGAGCACCGACGGTGGCCAGGACGCCGGCGCCAACGGCAACCGCCTGGTACTGGCGGGTGCCAACAACACCCCGGTCGGCGCTTTCGACAACGACAGCACCTGGGGCCTGGAAGCCGCTTTCGCTGCCGGTCCGTTCTCCATCCAGAGCGAATACGTGAAGCGCGAAGTGGAAGCCAAGGCTGCCAACCGCCAGGACATCGAAGCTGACGGCTACTACGTGCAGCTGGCCTACACCCTGACCGGCGAAGCCCGCGACTACAAACTCGGCAAGTTCGACAAGATCAAGCCGGCCAACAAGGGCATCGGCGCCTGGGAAGTGTTCTACCGCTACGACAACATCAGCGCCGACGACGACAACGGTGCCTTCGCCACCCGCGACGACGTTGAAGCCAAGGTGCACAACTTCGGTGTGAACTGGTACGCCAACGAAGCCGTCAAGCTCAGCGGTTACTACGTCAAGTCCAAGGTGGACAACGCCACCAACTCGGTCGGCGACGACGATGGCGACGGCATGGTCTTCCGTGCCCAGTACGTGTTCTAAGAAAGCACGGATTCCGCTCCTTTACTTGAGCCCCGCCATCTGGCGGGGCTTTTTTATGGTTCGGATTTGAGAGGAAGAGGTGCTCATGCCGGATTGGCAATCTGGTGTGAGTGTCTTTGGCTGGCAATGTGTGGCTGGATACATCCCTCTCCCCTGGCCCCGCCCTGCGCCCCAGCTGGATCGGTTTCGCTGCGCAGGGAGGTGAAGATCACCGCGTAGTAGAGTGGTGCCGGGGTACGGGCGATCATCGTGCGCGTTCCTCGCAGGCCCGGACGAAGGCGTGCACCAGGGGCGGCAGGCGGCCGATCAGCGCGGCGCGTTCCGGCTGGAACAGGGTGGCGACGAAGAAGGGATGGCCATCCAGCTCCACCGCCCTGACCGCGCCGGCGGCGTCCAATGCCGCCACCCGCAGCGGTCCCTGGGTGAGCTGCTGGCGGAACTCGGGGTTGAGCCCGTAGCCGCAGTGATAACCCTCGAAGGCGTCGAGGGCGCCATAGGCCTCGGCCAGTCGCGAGCCGGGAGAAAGCTGCACGCGTTCCAGGGTTTCCCGCAGGGCACAGGGCAGCGGGTTGATCACCCTGCGCGGTCCATCCGGGGCCTCTTCGGCATGCCCGGCATCGTCCCAGCCGAGCACGTTGCGTGCGTGTTCCAGCAGGGCGTGCTGGAAGCCGCCGCAGGTGCCGAGGAAGGGCAGGGCAGCGCACCGTGCGTGAGCAATGGCCTGCAGCGCGCCCTCGGTATCGCGGTATGGGCTGCCCGGCACGCACCAGAGGCCGTCGAAGTCGTCGAGGCGGGCCGCGTCGATTCGCTCGGTCGCCAGCCACACGCCTTCCAGGGCCCGCCCCGTTGCCCGTGCGGCGAGCTCCAGGGCATGCGGAATGGCGCGGTGCGCGGTGATGCCGTCGTCCCTGTCACCCACCAGGCCGATGCGCAATGGTTTCATCTCTGTCCTCCCAGGGGGCGCGGCTTGCGCCCGTTCTGGCGGACTATATAGTTGCGCTCAGGCAATCAATATTGGCAGTTCGGCAAGGTGAGTGTGCAGTGATGCAATACAGGATCGAACACGCCGACCTCGCCCTGGTGCTGGCGCTGGTGCGTGGCGGCACCCTGGCGCGGGCCGCCGAATTGCTCAGGGTGGATGTCTCCACCGTATTCCGTTCCCTGCGCCGCCTGGAGCAGGCGCTGGGCAGCGTGCTGTTCGAAAAGAGCCGCGCAGGCTACCTGCCGAATGCAGCGGCGCAACGCCTGGCGCAGCAGGCCGAGCTGGCGGAAAGGGCGCTGGAAACCGCGCGTCTGGGACTGGAGCAGGGGCGCGAGGTGCTCAGCGGCACCCTGCGCCTGACCTGCACCGACGCGGTCCTCCACGGTCTGCTGCTGCCCGCCCTGGAGCGCTTCATGCCGGCCTACCCGGCGCTGGAACTGGAGCTGACCACCTCCAACGACTTCGCCAACCTCAGCCGCCGCGACGCCGACATCGCCTTGCGCCTGACCACTGCGCCGCCGGAGCACCTGGTGGGGCGCTGCCTGGGGCCCGTGCCTTATGTGCTCTGCGCGGCGCAAAGCTACCTGGCGCGGGTGTCCGTCTCCGATCCGGCGCGTATGGCCTGGATCGCCCCCGACGATTTCCTGCCCAACCACCCCAGCCTGGTCTGGCGGCGCCAGCGCTACCCCGACGTGCAGCCGGCTTACCGCTGCAACAGCATGTTGTCGGTGGCGCAACTGGTGCGTGCCGGCCTTGGAGTGGCGGCCCTGCCGGAATTCCTGGTGCGCGATGACCCGGCAATGCGGTTGCTGGAGACCAACCTGCCCGGCTGTGCCAGTGCCCTCTGGTTGCTGACCCGGCCGGACTGTCGCGCCCTGCGTTCGGTCACCACCCTGTTCGAGGAACTGGGGCGTCATATTCGCCTGCCGGACACTGCGGCGCAGAGCGGCTAACCTTGTTCTGGCCGTACTGTCGAAGAGCCAGTCCACCCGCCTGCAAGCCCCTGGAGGGCGCCATGTACAAAGCCATACTCGCCATCATCGTCATCGCGATTCTGGGCGTGCTGGGGTACGCCGCGATCAGCCCGGACCATTTCCGCATCGAGCGCACTACCACCATCGCGGCGCCGCCGGAGAAGGTCTTCCCGCTGATCAACGACCTGCGCAAGTGGACCGCCTGGTCGCCCTGGGAAAAGCTCGACCCGGCCCTGAAGCGCAGCTACAGGGGGCCGAAGGAAGGGGTGGGCGCGGTCTACGCCTGGCAGGGCAACAACGAGGTGGGCGCGGGCAGCATGGAAATCACCCGGAGCGAGCCGGACGCCAAGGTGGAGATCAAGCTGGATTTCCAGATGCCCTTCGAGGCCCACAACACCGCCGAATTCACCCTGCGCCCGCAGAATGGCGGCACCGAGGTCACCTGGGCCATGTACGGCCCCTCGCCCTATACCCATCGGTTGATGCAGGTGTTCTTCGACATGGACGACATGGTTGGCGGCAAGTTCGACCAGGGCCTGCTGAATCTCAAGGCCGTCGCCGAGAAATAGCCCGAAGCGTACCACTCGGCCCCTTACCGGGCCGGGTGACGATCCGGGGCTATCCTGATCCTCTCCTTGTGGGAGCGAATTCATTCGCGAATGAATTCCTGCACGGACATTTTCTCGCGCCCCTGTCGATTTCCATCGCGGCCGAACGACCAATGGGTGTCAGTACCCCGCAGCCACCCGAGGAACCCGCCATGAAATACCTCTGCCTGATCTATATCGAAGAAGCCAGGCTGGCCAGCCTGACCGACGCCGACTACCAGGCCATCGCCGGCGAATGCCTGGACTACACCGAGCAGCTCACCGCCAGCGGCCACTACCTGGCCTCCAATGCCCTGGAGTCGGTGCGCACCGCCACCACCCTGCGCATGCAGGGCGGGCGCGTGTCGATGACCGATGGCCCCTTCGCGGAAACCAAGGAGCAGCTCGGCGGCTTCTACCTGATCGAGGCCCGCGACCTCAACGAAGCCTTGCAGATCGCCTCGAAGATCCCGCCGGGGCGCCTGGGTTGCATCGAGGTGCGGCCAGTGCGCGAGCCTGAGGTGCGGCCGAGCCTCCAGGCTTCATGACGGGCCGCCTGATGGACGACGTGGAGCTGCGCCGGTACGTGGAGTCGATCTATCGCAGCGACTCGCGCCGTGTGCTGGCCACCCTGATCCGTCTGCTGGGGGATTTCGATCTGGCCGAGGAAGCCCTGCACGACGCCTTCATCGCCGCCGTGCAGCAGTGGCCGCGGGACGGCATCCCCGCCAACCCGCGCGCCTGGCTGGTGTCGGCCGGGCGCTTCAAGGCCATCGACAGCCTGCGCCGGCGTGCCCGCTTCGATACCTCCAAGCACCATCTGGTGGAGGAACTGGAGGAGGCCGCCAGCGCCTTCGAGGAGGGCGAGGACGTGGAGGACGACCGCCTGCGGCTGATCTTCACCTGCTGCCACCCGGCACTGCCGGCCGACGCCCAGGTGCCCCTGACCCTGCGCGAGGTCTGCGACCTGAAGACCGAGGAAATCGCCCGCGCTTTCCTCAGCAGCCCGTCCACCATCGCCCAGCGCATCGTCCGCGCCAAGGCGAAGATCCGCGACGCGCAAATCCCCTATCAAGTGCCGGCACTGGCCGAGTTGCCGGAGCGCCTGGATAACGTGCTGCGGGTCATCTACCTGGTATTCAACGAAGGCTATTCCGCCTCCGCCGGTGACAGCCTGATCCGCACCGACCTCTCGGCCGAAGCCATCCGCCTGGCGCGGCTGCTGCTCGAACTGCTGCCGGACCCGGAAGTCATGGGCCTGCTGGCGCTGATGCTTCTGCACGACTCGCGTCGCGCCGCCCGCGCCACCAAGGATGGAGAGCTGATCCTGCTGGACGACCAGGATCGCTCCCTGTGGGATCGCGCGCAGATCGCCGAAGGCCTCGCCCTGGTGAGCCAGGCCCTGGCCAGCCGGCGCGTCGGCGTCTACCTGCTGCAGGCAGCGATTGCCGCCGTGCATGCCCAGGCGCCGGATTCGGCGCGTACCGACTGGGGCCAGATCGTTGGTCTTTACGACGTGCTGCAGCGCCTGCTGCAGTCACCGGTCGTGGCGCTCAACCGCGCCGTGGCCATTGCCATGCGCGACGGCCCCGAGGCGGGGCTGGTGGAGGTGGACGCCCTGTTGCAAGGTGGCGAACTGCGTGACTACCACCTGGCCCATGCGGCCCGTGCCGATTTCTGCCGACGCCTCGGGCGCAAGGCCGAGGCCGTTGAGGCCTATCGCGAGGCCCTGGCACGGGTGCGCCAGGAACCTGAGCGACGTTTCATCGAGAAGCGCCTGCGCGAACTGGAAACCTGACCGCGCCGTTCATCGCGTGCGACGCCGCCGATGTCGAAGACGAAACCCGATCCACGACCAGGGATGAAGCCACTGGCCAATCGCCGGGCGGAACCCCTTATCGGAAACCCAGGAGATGCACCATGAGCAGCGAAACCCTCAAGGCCACCGCCGAACTGGAAGTGCACGAAGTCTTCAACCAGTGGCTGAAGGCCGCCCGTGCCAAGGATGTGGATAAGATCCTGACCTGCTACGCCGATGACGTGATTGCCTACGACGCCATTCTCAAGCTGCAATTCAAGGGACTCCGCGAGTACGGCCCGCACTGGCGCTATTGCATGGAAATGTGCAGTGGCGACGGCATCTTCGAGCCGGGCGAGCCGACCATCCAGGCCGACGCCAGCGTCGCCTTCCTGCACTGCCTGGTGCGCTGCGGCGGCGAGCAGGACGGCGAGGTGAAGACCAGCTGGATGCGCGGCACCCAGTGCTACGTCAAGCGCGGCGGGCAGTGGAAGATTCTCCATGAACACTTCTCCGCGCCCTTCGACATGGAAAGCGGCAACGCCCTGTTCGATCTCCAGCCCTGAGCCCGGCGGGCGCGAACTCGTTCGCGGATGAAATCGCATGCGGGGTAGGGCGGGCGTGTCGCCAGCCGTTAAACTCGCCCATCCCTTCAGTCCCGAGCGAACCCATGGATATCGACCTGGCGCGTACCTTCCTGGAAATCGTCCGCAGCGGCAGTTTCGTCGCCGCCGCCGAGCGCCTGCACGTCACCCAGACCACCATCACCGCGCGGGTGCAGAACCTGGAGCAGCAGCTGGACTGCCGGCTCTTCGTGCGCAATCGCGCCGGCGCGCGGCTGACCGCCGATGGCGAAGTGTTCGTCGCCTACGCCAACCAACTGGTGCAGACCTGGGAGGCGGCACGCCGCGACCTGCCCCTACCCGAAGGTTTCCGCGACGTGCTCAACCTGGGCGGCGAGACCAGTCTGTGCAGCCCTCTGGTGCTCAGCTGGGTGATCCGTTTGCGCGAGCGCATGCCGTCCCACGCTGTGCGCGCGGAAGTGGGGGAGGCGGGTTATCTGCAGCAGCAATTGCAGAGCGGCGCGCTGGATGCCGCGCTGGTCTACCGACCCGACTACTGGCCGGGCCTGCAGGTGGAACTGCTGTTGGAGGAGAAGCTGATCCAGGTGCGTTCGGCGTCCAACCCGGAGCCATACATCTACAACGACTGGGGGCCGGAATTCCGCCAGCGCCACGATGCCGCGCTGCCGGAAAAGGCCAGCGCGGTGCTGACCACCAACCTCGGCCCGCTGGCCCTGCACTACATCCTGCAATGTGGCGGGTCCGGCTACTTCCGCGCCCGCGTGGTGCAGGTCCACCTGGACAGCGGCGAGCTGGAACGGGTGGAGAAGGCGCCGGAATTCACCAACCCCACCTACCTGGTCTACTCCCGCGAGAAGGACTCCCCGGCGTTGCGCCAGGCCGTCGAGGTCTTGCGCAACGTGGTGGCCGAGGACATCGACTGGTCGCGGCGCTGGGACCCGATCTGATGGCGAGGTGGAGCCTGCGGGGGAGAGCGATGGGTTTCGTACCTTTACCCATCCTACGAATTGCGCTCCGTAGGATGGGTAGAGCGAAGCGAAACCCATCGATTCGCTAAGTGCCTCAGCCCGCCAATTGCCACACCGGCGGCGGCTGCAGGTCCTGCAGCCAATTGCGGTAGAGCGCGGCGATCAGGTCGCTCTGGCTGACGATGCCCACCAGGTGGCCGCTGTCGTCCAGCACGGGCAGGCAGTGCAGGCCCTGGTCGGATAGTTGCGACACCAACTCCACCACCGGCGTATCCACGGTCACGCAGCGTACCGGGTGGCTCATCAACCGCGACACCGGCACTTCACGGCGGGCGCGGAAGCGTTCGGCGAGGCTGCGCGGAAGCGTTCCGGCGGCGTGGCGGAGCAGGTCGGAGAGGGTGAGGATGCCCACCAGTCGCTGCTGCTCGTCCAGTACCGGCAGGGCTTTCAGGTGATGCAGTTCGAGCAGGCGCCAGGCTTCGCTGGCTGGCGCCTGGGGGGCGATGGTGCGCAGGTCACGGGACATGATGCGCGCGGCCCTCAGGCCGCCCATGCTGCGGCGCAGGGCGTGCTTTTCGGTAAGTTGGAGCAGGCGCTGGAGGTCGTCGCGGGTCACGTCGACCACGCCGCCGAATTCCGCCAGGGCCTGGTCCAGGTCCACCTCGGAGAAGCCAATGCGCGTGCCGGGCAGCGGGTCGGCGGTCAGGTGCGGGCCGCTGGCCGTTTGTGCCAGCTTTCGCGGGTAGGGGGTACCCGTGAGGTTGTGGAACAGCATGGCGGTCAGCACCAGCAGCAGCGAGCCCAGCAGCACCGGTATCATCAGGTGCCAGCCCTGCTCGGCGAACAGCCGCCCGCCCAGGGCCACCGCCAGGGCCACTGCGCAGCTCGGCGGATGCAGGCAGCGCAGCGCCTGCAGGCACAACAGGGTCAAGCCAAACGCCAGCGGCGCGGCCAACAGCGGCGCATGCACCCAATGCCCCACGGCCATGCCGATGGCAGCGGCTACCAGGTTGCCGCCCAGTACCGCCCAGGGCTGCGCCACGGGGCTGGAAGCCACGGCGAAGATCAGTACCGAAGACGCGGCGAAGGGCGCGGCCAGGCGCAGGGCCAGGTCGGCACCGAACAGATGCAGGCAGGCGAAACAGACCAGTCCGACCGCCAGGCAACCGCCGATGGCGGCGCGCAGCCACTCCCGTGGCGTGACATTGCTGGCGTCCGGCAGCAAGCGTCGCAGCCAGGCACGCAGAGGCTTCTGGTTCATGGGGGGACACAAGGCAGTTGATAAAAGGAGAGGCCGCAAAGCGCTGTAGGAAAAGTGCCGATATTCGGCGGCCTTTCGTACAGACCCTGGGGACCCCTCTAACCCACCGAAGTGGGGGGTTCCATCCCTGGATATGGAAATGTCTATTCCTCGCGCACGGTTCCTCGGCGGTCTGCTGGGCAGGCCGGGCCGGGCGTCGGGGGATGGCGGAATCCTAAGGGAAGGACGGATAGCGGGCTAATGAATGTTATTGGTGTTTTAGTGCAAATATTTTGCACTAATGCTGTCGTGCTTTGGGTCTCGCCGCAGCGACACCTGCCCCGCGCGTTCGCTGCCGGGTTTGCTGGTCATCGTTGGGTGATCGGTCTAAGTTATTGAATTAAAAAGGAAATGCGATGCGCTGTGACGAGCTGATGACGCGTGCTTCGGCGGCAGCGCTGCGCTGCCGTTCGCGAACAAAGAGCCCGGCATTCGCCGGGCTTGTGAGATTGACTGTGTAGTGTCGCAGTCAGCTGACGCGCTGGGCCTGCAGCAGACGGTCGGAGCCACCTTCGGCGACGCGGAAGCCAGGAGTGCGGTCGGAACCGCCTTCGGCTACATCGAACGCCTTGGTGCGGTCAGAACCACCTTCTGCCACGCGGTCCAGAACCATGAAGCCGCCTTCAACGGCCACCGGCTCGATGACCTGGAGGGTGGTGCCTTCCTTCGACTCTCCCAGCACCGGCTGGTAAGCGGACGGCAGGGCAAAGGCGCTGGTGCTCAGGGCGGCGATGAACAGGGCGGCGAAGGCTTGGGCTTTCATGATCGTGGCTCCTCATGGGGGGCTGTAAACCGGGTACGGAGCCAATCTTACGGACGGGGCGTCGATTAAAAAGTGATCACTCGCGATAGGGGTCATCAACGCTATCGATAGTTGTAACGCTCTTTTAAATCAGTCTGTTAAGCGTTGGTCGGGGCTTGCGCGGTGTTCGCCCCCCACAGCTTGGCGCGGACTCCCCACTCCTTGTCAGGGAGGGGGAGCGGTGCAGGCGGTATCCGAGGCGTCTCAATCCATGATGTCGTGCAGCACTTCATAGATGATCCCCGTGGCCACGGCGACCAGGATCAGGTCGGTGCCGGCGCGTACCCAGTCGTAGCCCTCGTAGTGCGGCAACCGGCTGACCAGGCGGCCGTCGAGCTTCTTGGCGATCCCCGGCGGCAGCGGCTTGCCCCGCGCCAGGTTCTTCTGGATGCCCGGTGGCAGGGACTGGGCCGGTCCCCAGTAGGCACGGTTGTCTTCGAGGATGATGCGGATGCCTCCGATATCCACCTGTGGTCCACCGGACCAGTTGTTGCCTTGCGCGCCGGCATGGCCCTTGTCGTGTCCCTTGCCTTTGCCGGGGTCGGCCAGCAGGGCCGGCGAACCGGTGATCAGGGCGAGACTGGTGAGGGTGGCGATCAGCGTGCGGGTCTTGCTCATGTTCATCTGGCCTCCATGGGGTGGTTCCCTTCTGCGATGGACAGGATTTTCAGCAGCGAGTGCCGCAAAAGGAAAGCGCTTTGGAGGGTTTCTGTGATGGACCGCGAGTCCCCCTCTCCTGTTCTGGGAGAGGGGGCAGGTCAATTGGCCCTTCTTGACTTAACGCGCCGGCAGCAGCGCGCCGCGGCATTCGCCGAAGCCGATGCTGGGGAAGCCCTCGCGCTGGCAGCGGGCACGCAGGATGACTTCGTCGCCGTCCTGCAGGAAGGTGCGTGCTTCGCCGCTGGGCAGGCTGATGGGCTGCTTGCCGCCGAAGGTGCTCTCCAGCAGGCTGCCGAAGGCATCCGGCTCGGGGCCGGAGAGGGTGCCGGAGCCGAACAGGTCGCCGGGTTGCAGCTTGCAGCCGCCGACGCTGTGGTGGGCGACCATCTGGGCCACGGTCCAGTACATGTTCAGGGTGTTGCTCAGGGCCAGGCGATGGGGCGCCAGGCCCTGCTCGCGCATGGCTGCGGTGAGGATCAGCACTTCCAGCTGGATATCGAAGGCGCCCTTGGCCTGGTCGGCGTCGTCCAGCAGGTAGGGCAGGGGCTGCGGGTCGCCCTCGGGGCGGGCCGGCTGGGCGGTGCGGAAGGGTTCCAGGGCTTCGGCGGTGACCACCCAGGGCGAAACCGTGGTGCCGAAGTTCTTCGCCAGGAAGGGACCGAGCGGCTGGTATTCCCAGGCCTGCACGTCGCGCGCGGACCAGTCGTTGAGCAGGCAATAGCCGGCGATGTGCTGCTGGGCCTCGCCGATGGCGATGGAGTCGCCCATCTCGTTGCCCTGGCCGATCCAGATACCCAGTTCCAGTTCATAGTCCAGGCGCTTGCTGGGGCCGAAGCTCGGCGCTTCCTGGCCCGGCGGCAGAGTCTGGCCCAGGGGGCGGCGTACCGGGGTGCCGGACACGCACACGGTGGACGCGCGGCCGTGGTAGCCGATGGGTACGTGCTTGTAGTTGGGCAGCAGCGGGTTGTCCGGGCGGAACAGCCGGCCGACGTTGTTGGCGTGGTGGATGCCCACGTAGAAGTCGGTGTAGTCGCCCACCTTGGCCGGCAGGTGCAGCTGGCAGGTGGCGGCGCTTGGCAGCAGGGCCTGGCCCATGGCTTCCAGGCGTTCCTGGGCGCTGCTGCCTTCGGCCAGCAGATCCTGCAGCTGGGCGCGCAGGGCGCGGCGGGCGGAGGCGCCGAGGGCGAAGAAGGCATTCAGGCTGTCGCCGCAGGCGGCGCGGGCCGCTTCGGCGGCTTCGCCGCTGAACAGTTCGGTGTCGGCGGCCACCTTGAGGTCGAAGATGGCGTCGCCGATGGCCACGCCGCCGCGCGGCGAGGCGCCGGCCGGGCTGAAGATGCCCAGCGGCAGGTTCTGCAGGGGGAAGTCGGGGTGGCCGTTGGCGGAGGCGATCCAGCTACGGCGGTTGTCTGCTTGGGTCATGTCAAATCCTGCCCTTGTCGAAGGTCTTGGCCATGCCGGCCCAGCATGCATCGTAGTCGCTCTGCAGTTGCGGGCATTCCAGCGCGTACTGGCTGGCGCGCAGCACTCGGCTGGTCTCGAACATGAAGGCCATGGTGTTGTCGATCTTGTGCGGCTTCAGATCGGCGGCGATGGCGGCGGTGGTGGTGGCGTTGTCCGGGCCGTGGGCGCTCATGCAGTTATGCAGCGACGCGCCGCCGGGGCTGAAACCGTCGGCCTTGGCATCATAGGCGCCCTGGATCAGGCCCATGAACTCGTTCATCAGATTGCGGTGGAACCACGGCGGGCGGAAGGTGCTCTCGGCCACCATCCAGCGCGGCGGGAAGATCACGAAGTCGACGTTGGCCTGGCCGTGGGTGTCGCTGGGGGAGGTGAGCACGGTGAAGATCGACGGGTCCGGGTGGTCGTAGCTCACCGTGCCGATGGTGTTGAAGCGGCGCAGGTCGTACTTGTAGGGCACGTTGTTGCCGTGCCAGGCGACCACGTCCAGGGGCGAGTGGTCCAGCTCGGTGGCCCAGAGCTCGCCGAGGAACTTCTGCACCAGGCTGGTCGGCGCATCGAGGTCTTCGTAATGGGCCACCGGGGCGAGGAAGTCGCGCGGGTTGGCCAGGCCGTTGCTGCCGATGGGACCGAGGTCCGGCAGGCGCAGGGCAGCGCCGTGGTTCTCGCAGATATAGCCGCGGGCGCTGCCGTCCAGCAGCTCGACACGGAATTTCATGCCGCGCGGAATCACCGCAATCTCCAGGGGCTCCACATCCAGCAGGCCCAGTTCGGTGGCCAGGCGCAGGCGGCCCTGTTCCGGCACGATCAGCAGCTCGCCATCGGCATTGAAGAACACCCGCTGCATCGACGCATTGGCGCGGTACAGGTGCACGCTGACGCCCGAGGCTTGCTCGGCATCGGCGGTGGCGGCGAGGGTCAGCAGGCCGTCGAGGAAGTCGGTGGGCTCGCTGGGAATGTCCTGCGGGTTCCAGCGCAGGCGGTTGGGCGTGACCGGTCCCAGGCGGTTGCCGGCGATCTGGCGCTCCAGGCGGCGGTACTGCGGATGGTTGGCCGAGGGCTTGATGCGGTACATCCAGGTTCGCCGGGCTTCGCTACGCGGCACGGTGAAGGCGGTGCCGGAGAGCAGCTCGGTGTAGAGGCCGTAGGGCACGTTCTGCGGGGAGTTCTGGCCTACGGGCAGGGCGCCGGGCAGCGCTTCGCTGCTGAATTCGTTATCGAAACCGGACTGGTAAGTGAGCGGTGTGGGGGAGACCATGGCGACCTCGCTGTTTTTTGTAATTTGATTACGCATAACGTAATTTGAAAGGAAAAAGGGGTCAAGCTATAACAGCGCCCTTTACACCCTCCAGGGCCAGGACATGACGAACGACAACGACGGCGCGGCCGCCCCGCGGCGGCAGAAGGTACAGGCGGCGGAAGTGGGCACCGACATCCTCAAGGGGTTGGCGGAGCTGGCCCCGGCCACGTCGCTGTCGAAGCTGGCCGAGCACGTCGGCATGCCGGCGAGCAAGGTGCATCGTTACCTGCAGGCGCTGATCGCCAGCGGCTTCGCCGAACAGGACGCCGCCACCAACCACTACGGCCTGGGCCGTGAGGCGCTGCTGGTGGGCTTGGCCGCCATCGGCCGGCTGGACGTGGTGAAGGTGTCCATGCCGCACCTGGCGGACCTGCGCGATGCCCTGAACGAAACCTGCTTCCTCGCGGTGTGGGGCAACAAGGGACCGACTGTGGTGCATGTGGAACAGGCCCTGCGCGCGGTGACGCTGGTGACCCAGGTGGGCTCGGTGCTGCCGCTGCTGGGCTCGTCCACCGGCCTGGTGTTCAACACTTACCTGCCCGAAGCCGAAACCGCCTTCCTGCGTGACGAGGAACTGGCCCAGCCGGGCGCCCCCGCCGTTATCGAGCTGCAGGAGCAGATGGCGCAGATCCGCGCCACCGGCTTGCACCCGGTGCACGGTCTGTTGATGCCGGGGGTCAACGCCCTGTCGGCGCCGCTGTTCGCCACCGGCAATAAGCTGGCCGGGGTGCTCACGGTAGTCGGCGCGGCCAGTGTATTCAGTGCCGACACCCAGGGCTCGGCCGCCGAGCGCCTGCATCGTGCGGCGCAGGCCATCAGCCTGCGCATGGGTGGGCAGACGCCGGACTGAGTCCGGTCACCGCCCCTGGGGGGCGCTGTCCATGCCGCTCGGTCGTCTGAAGGGGCCGGGCCGTGATTGCGTCGTGTGCTCCGCTATGCCGACCGAAGCACGTACGGGCGCTACCAGGGTGAATGCATGCTCGCGGACAGATTTCCCCCGCCCGCCACATCGACCGAATGGGGGCGGGTCATTCCTCCACCCCTGAGAACAACCGGCCACATTCCCGCGGATCACCGGATTCGATGCCGACGTTCAGCCAGTGCAGGCGGGTTTCCAGGCGACCGAGGGTCATGGGGTCTGGCAGCGTCGGCTGGCCCGTGTCCTGGGCCCTGGTGCGCTCCTCGCCGAGGGCGACCACCGCCTTCAGCGCTGCTTCCATATCGTCGGGCTTCAGCCAGCCGTACTTGCGCTGGGCGTAGGCGACCCAGCTGCCCACCAGGCAATCCGTCACCAGTTCCTGGCCCAGGTGCAGGGCCTCGGCAGCCTGTTTGGGATCGACCGACGGATCGAACTCCTTGAACCAGCCGGCGACGCCCACCAGGTTCTGGATATGGTGGGCGGCTTCGTGGGCCACCGCGTAGCTGCGGGCCAGGTCACCCACCTGCGGGCTGCGCCGCCGCAGCTCGTCCAGGTAGGCCAGGTCGAGGTACAGGCGCATGTCCTTGGCGCAGTAGTAGAGCCCGCTGATCCGGCCGGAAAGCTTGCACGGCGCCTCCATGCTGCCTTCGTAGAACACCAGCTTGGGCTTCTTGTAGGCGTAGTCGCCACGGGCCAGGAACTCGCCCCAGATGTCCTCGATGCTACCCAGCATCAGTGTCGCCAGCTCCCGCGAATCGGCCGGCGCCTGCGCCAGCTGCGGCGGCGGAACCGGTGCGGCGGCCACCGGCGCCGTGGGCGCTTCGGTGGTGTCGACATGTTCCGGGAACACCGGCGGAGGCGGGCGCAGGCGCTCGTACAACTGGGCCGGGCCAAAGGCCAGGTAGAGCGCGACGCAGACCAGAGCAACGATCATCAACAGCCAGGCCAGAATGCGTAGCAGGCGGAGCAGGAGGCCCTTGCGGGGCACTGGGGCGGCGGCTTTCTCGGGCATGGTGAGGGGTTCCGGAGGTTCTCGGGGTTCAGTGTTGTCGCTTCCTCGCCTCCGCGCCATCTGTTTCTCACCTGAGACACCTGTCACAGGATGGCAACCTGATACTGCTTGAATGCCCGACACCCATCAGTCGCGGAGTACCGATCATGGCAGCCGAAAGCAGTCTGGCTCGCCTGCTCAAGGCCGTGGAGCCGCTGGCCCCGGACATGAGCGTCAGTGATGTCGCCGATCGCCTGCTGACCCATGAGCACAAGGCCTTCCTGTCCCTTCCCGTGGTGGACGCACAGGGTCAGCCGCTGGGCCTGGTCAGCCGCTACCGGTTGCAGGACATCTTCATGCAGCGCTTCGGCCGCGACCTCTGGGGCCGCCGCCCGGTGATCGATGTGATGAACCCGGCGCCGCTGAGCGTTGCCCTGTCCTCCGGCCTGGAACTGGCGGCCAAGCAGGTCACCGCGCAACTGCAATACCCGATTACCGAAGATTTCATCCTGGTGGACGAGCAGGGACGCTACTTGGGATTGGGCACGGTGCTGGACCTGCTGAAGGCCATGGAGCTGCGCATCGCCCAGCGCAACCGGGTGCTGCGCCAGGCATTGGTGGACCTGAAGGAATCCCAGACGCAGCTGGTGCAATCGGAAAAGATGGCCTCCCTCGGCCAGATGGTGGCGGGCGTCGCCCACGAGTTGAACACGCCCCTGGGCTACGTGAAAAACAACGTGCAACTGATGGAAGCGCTGACCACGCCGCTGTTTGCCCTGGCCCGCAGCCAGGCTGAGCTGGCCGCCTGCCTGGACGACCCGGCCTGCGACGAAGCGCGCCTGGCCAAAGCCCTGGAAGGGGCCGCCGCGTGCCGCGAGGAGGCGGCGCCCGAACTGCTGGCCGACGACCTGCGGCAACTGTTCGGCGACACCCTCTACGGCCTCGGGCAGATCGCCGAACTGGTGGCGGGGCTCAAGGACTTCGCCCGCCTCGACCGGGCCATGAGCGAAGAAGTGGACCTCAACGACTGCATCCGCAGCGCGCTGCTGATTGCCCGCAACCACATCAAGGACAAGGCCGAGGTGTTCCAGTTGCTCGGCGAACTGCCGCGCATCACCTGCGCGCCGTCGCAGATCAACCAGGTGCTGCTCAACCTCTTCACCAACGCCGCCCAGGCCATGGACGCGCCGGGGCGCATCCAGGTCAAGAGCTGGGCCGACGCCGGCCACGTCTGCATCTCCGTGCAGGACAGCGGGCGCGGCATGCCGCCGGAAGTCCTGCAGCGCATCTTCGACCCCTTCTTCACCACCAAACCGGTGGGCGAGGGCACGGGGCTGGGGCTGTCCATCAGCTACAAGATCATCCGCGACCACGGCGGCAGCATCCGCGTGGCCTCGGAGCCCGGGCGCGGAACGCGCTTTCTCATCAGCCTGCCGCGCAGCCAGGCGGTCGAACTGAAACGGAGTGCCTGAGCCCATGACCACCCCCGTCCGCATCCTCTTCGTCGACGACGAGGAACGCATCCTGCGCAGCCTGGCGCTGCAGTTTCGCCGCCAGTACGAGGTGATTACCGAGAGCGACCCGTTGCAGGCGCTGGAGCGGCTGAAGGGCGAGTCGGTGCAGATCATCGTCAGCGACCAGCGCATGCCGCAGATGAGCGGCGCCGAACTGCTGGCCCGCTCGCGGGAGGTGGCGCCGGAATGCCTGCGCATCCTGCTCACCGGCTATTCCGACCTGGATGCGGCGGTGGACGCGCTGAACAACGGCGGCATATTCCGTTACCTGACCAAACCCTGGGACCCGCAGGAAATGGCCTTCACCCTGCGCCAGGCGGCGGAAATCGCCCGGCGCCAGGCCGCCGCGCCGGTCACCGCCGCCACCAGCGACCTCGCGGCGCCGCTGTCCCTGCTGCTGCTGGACGACGACCCGGAAACCCAGCACTGCGTCGAAGCCTTCTGCCAGTCCGGCGGCCACCGTCTGATGCGCGCCCACAGCCTGAGCGAAGCGCTGGTAACCCTGAACCTGGAGCCGGTGGACATCCTCGTCAGCGACCTGCGACTGGGCGACGAGGACCTGACGCCGCTGTTGAAGTCCCTGGCCCACGCCCACCCGCGTCTGCTCAGCCTGGTGGTCACACCGTTCCGCGACACCCAGGCGCTGCTCAAGTTGATCAACGAAGCGCAGATTTTCCGCTACCTGCCCAAGCCGATCCGCCGGGGCCTGTTCGAGAAGGGCCTGAAGGCCGCCGCCGAACAGGCCTTCCTCTGGCGTGCCCAGCCGCTGGAACTGGTGCCGCGCGTGGCCGAAACCCCGAAGGACGCCGGCGAAAGCCAGAAGGTCGGCAGCCTCCTCGGCATGCTCGCGCGCCTGCGTGATCGCGTGATCGCGTGATCCTTCCCGGCGGGCGGGGTTCGCCAAGCCGGCGATGCGGTTCAGAAAGGCTTTTGGTTCCCTCTCCCGTCCACGGGAGAGGGGCGGGGAGAGGGCAAAGCAGACCGTTTTCCCTCTCCCCCAGCCCCTCACCCACGCGTGGGTAGGGGTGAACGGCTTTTTGCCAAGCCGGGGCGTTATGGCAATGCCGCGTCACGGTCGGCCATGAAGGCGGGCAAATCCCGCCAGGCCACCCACAGTTCGCCCTGCCACCTCACCATCCCGATCCGCCGGTCCGCGCAGCGCATGAACGCGCGACGCGGCGCGGCATCCGCAACACGGTGATAGTCGTGCAGCGTCGGCACCAGCACCTCGCTCAGCCAGCGGCTGATCGTTGCCTGCTCCGCGCCGGCCAGGCGATACAACGCCTTGTAGGCGCCGGCATCACTGATCGCCTGCACCGCTTCACGTAGGCCGCTGGTGAGTTCCAGCATCACGGCGCGCCGCTCGTAGGGCTCCAGTGCCCGGAGCACTCGGTGGGTATGGCGCACGCCGATCAACTGGGCGAAGTCCTGGGCGACGAACCAGGGCTGGTTGTCGATCATCACGGCGCGCAGGCGCTGGCTGTGGTGGAAGAAAACGTGAGGGGGATATGCGTCTTGCATGGTGGTTCTCCGTTATGGGTCAAGGAGCTGCCACCATTCGCTGTCAATCGAAGGGCGGCAGACCGCGCGGGGTTGACAGACCGGCTAACGGGAACCGGCAGACCACGAGGATCTCCCCGCGCGATCTGCCATAAAGCAGAGCAGTCAGAAAAACTGCATGCGTGCTCATGCCTGCAAAAAAACGTCCGCCGTTTTTCGCATGCACCATGCGGCGCAATCGCGCCCGTTAGTTTCAGGCTGTCAAACCCGGTCACGGGATTGACCGTGACCGGCGGAGGATAGGGAGGCGGGGGAGGAAGGGCAACCCTCCTACCGCACCCGCTGCTTCCGACCGCCCCTACATGGCTTTCGGAGAGCGCCTATTTACCCACGACACACCATCCACTGAGCCTCTGGCCAAGCACTTCGCTCAACACCTGTCTGCTGGTGAGCCGGTGCTTCCAACATCAATGGAAAGGGGCGCACCTGTGCGGGGCGCCCCGTCGAGAGGGCATTCAGTGGCTATCGGTTACTTCATTCGTCGGGGCGACAAGACGACGTGCGGCGGCACAGTGTTAGAAGGAAATCCAAACTTCCGTCTGGATGGGCAACCCCTGGCACGCCAGGGTGATCGGGCGACTTGTGGCAAGGACGGCAAGTCGTACCCAATTCTAGGAGGCGTCCAACACTTCGTATCGGGTACCTATGCAGCAGGCACGCTCGATAGCGTGAGTGGCTGCCCCTGCAAGGCGCTGCTGCTGCCCTCGCAGTTCAACGCTACCTATCAGTCGGACCGCGGCGCATCCAAGGCCACGACAAGGCCAGCGTCAGCTCCCGCCGTGGCAGCGGTGCCGCTTGCCGCGACGCCCTTGAGCACCGCTCCCAAGCCAGCAACGCACAGTCTGCTGGAAGAGGAGGAAGAAGAGGAGGAGCTGGAGGAGGAGGGCATCGTCCTGCGCCTGGGCCTGTTCTTCGACGGTACCGGTAACAACCAGGCCAATAGCGAAGCGGTGGCGGGCTGCTATGCGGTCAACCTCGGCATGTCGACCGAGATAGGCGAAGACATCCGCCAGCACTGCGCCGCCTACGGTTATGACGGCAAAGGCAATACGCCGGACAACAGCTACGGCAACGATGTCAGCAATGTCGCGCGTCTTTATGGCCTCTATCCAGATCAGGCCGAGGAACGGCTGCCATCGGGTGCCGAAGAGGCCTATCTCAAGGTGTACCTCGAAGGCATTGGCACCCGCAGCGGCCTGAGCGACTCCCTCTACAGCCAGGGCACCGGCCAAGGGGAAACCGGCGTGGTGGCGCGGGTCGAGCAGATGCCTGCCTTGGTCATGGAACAGTTGCGTCGTTTCAGAGCGACGAATCCCAGCCTCAAGATTCGTCGGCTTGAGATCGACCTGTTCGGTTTCAGCCGGGGCGCCGCCGCTGCGCGACATTGCGCGAATGACCTGCTCAAGGGACCGAATAGTCTGCTGGCCCGTGCCATGCCCGTTGGAACACCGGGATTCCTAGAAGCCTTCTCCTGGCGCCATCGCAGCGACTTTGTCCTCAACTTCATCGGCTTGTTCGACACCGTGGCCGGCATCGTCTCGCCGGGTAGCTTCGACTTCAGCCCGCACAATGCCGACAACCCCGGACTCAGCCTGGGGCTCGCAGCCGGCACGGCCCGCAAGGTGATTCACCTGGTTGCCGACGATGAGTACCGCCACAACTTCTCCCTGATCCAGGCCGAGCAGGACATCATGCTTCCGGGCTCCCATTCGGACATCGGTGGCGGCTACCTGCCCCTGGCCAGGGAGAAGCTCCTGTTGAGCAAGCCGGACAGCAGCGTCGAGGTTGACCGGCTCGCCAACGAGCGCAGCGCGGCCTTCTTCCGCACCCGGCAGCGCTTCGACCGGGAGGCGCGCCGCTGGCTGGCCTATGTACCGCCCGAGGGGCTCGACATCGTCACCTGGTCGGTCCAGACCCAGCACCGAGCGCGGGACACCCAGGCGGAAAAGCGGGTGTACGCCGCCATCTCCGGCGAGCGTGAGGTACGCGGCGAGCTATCGCGGGTGTACCTGCGCATCATGCGTGAGTTGGCGGTGCGCGCCGGGGTGGCGTTTGACGAAATTAACGACCGTCTACCGCATTTGTCCTTGCCCACCGAACTACAGCCAATCGCCGCCAAATTGCAGGCCTTTGCCCTGCGTGAAGCGTTCACCCCGCTGACGGGGGAGGAAATCGCCTTGCTGCGGCGCCGCTACATCCACCTCTCGGCGAACTGGAATGCCGCCAAGGGCTGGAACAACAGCGCGTTGGGCGCTGTATTCGTCAACCGCCCCGCCGAAGGGATGAAGCGCCAGGAGCACCCCAATGAATAAGTTCAAGTTGATGCTGGCAGGGGGGCTGATGCTCTGGTTGGCTGGCTGCGCCACGGGTGCCCATCGGCTGCCTTACGATTCGTGGCGGCTGGGCTTGTTTGCTCCCAACTACATGGAGGTGTGGATCGAAACCGCCGACGCGGTGGATGTGCAGGATCGCGTCTTTCGCCGCGCCATGAGCGGAATTGCCGCGATCAATACCCCGAAGGACCTCAAAGGTGATCCTCGCGGTTGGCCGGAGCAACCCGGGGCCGGCGCGGGCAAACAGGTACTGGGTGCCGGCCTGCCACGCCTGATCTACGTGCGCTGGCAGTCGCTGGCCGAGCCGCAGACCTATGAGGCCTATATCGTGATCCCCGAGGCCATTCGGCAGGCAATGATCAAGGGCGAGAAGACCTATTGCGCATTTGATGGCAAATGGATCACCGACTATCGAAAGATGCTGACCGTCGGCCTCGCCCCTGGAGGCATCGCCAAGGTTTGGATCATGGGACCGTGCCTGTCCGCCATCGATGTGGGCCGGGTGCAGGGTACCGTCGTGAAAGAGGGGCCGTATCTGGGGGAGGCGAGTGGCTATTACCGGCCACCAAATGAGGCATCCAGAGCCTATATCGAAAAACACGGAATTCCTTATGGCTCGTGGTAAGAGCTGCTCAAACAAGGACGAGTCATGAAACAGCTGATTGTCTGGATCACGCTTTTGGCACTCTCAGGTATCGCCAATGCTGCTGGCAGCGAAAACACGCCGGAGCTGGCGGGTGCCTACTCGCTGCGGGGAGTAATGGAGATGGGGTCGCAACTCCGCCTCCATGCAGATGGAACGTTCGAAGCCAATTTGTTCTACGGCAGTGCCGACGGCTACGCCAAAGGCACCTGGAAACACGAGGACGATCGCGTACTGCTGTACCCCCGCAAAAAGATAGAGCTCGGGGAGTTATTCGAAGGCATGGAGCTTCAGATCGACGGCCCCTGCTTGCGAGTAGAGATGAGCACAAGCAGCGGCTGCTATTGGCGCATAGCGGAGCTGCCTTACGACTCCTGGCGGCTGGGCTTGTTTGCTCCCAACTACATGGAGGTGTGGATCGAAACCGCCGACGCGGTGGATGTGCGGGATCGCGTGTTTCGCCGCGCCATGAGCGGAATTGCCGCGATCAATACCCCGAAGGACCTCAAAGGTGATCCTCGCGGTTGGCCGGAGCGACCCGGGGCTGGAAAGGGCAAGCAGGTGCTGGGCGCCGACCTGCCACGCCTGATCTACGTGCGCTGGCAGTCGCTGGTGGAGCCGCAGACCTACGAGGCCTATATCGTGATCCCCGAGCCCACCCGGCAGGCGATGGTGAAAGGAGAAAAGACATTCTGCCAAGCCGACGCCAAGTGGATATTTGGCTATCGGGATGTGCTGACAGTCGGTCTCGCGCCAGGCGGGATTGCCAAGGTCTGGCTGATGGGCGCTTGCTTGGCGCCGATCGATGTGGCGCGGGTGCAGGGCACCGTCGTGAAGGAAGGCCCGGATTCAGGTCGGAGCGGCGGCCAGTATGCCTTGCCATTGGACCCGGCATCCAAGGCCTACATCGAAAAGCACGGGATTCCCTATGGCTCCTGGTGACCACAGGGGCCTCGGGCAACGGTCGTTCGGATGGGCGGAGCGACGCGATACCTACTCATCCTACGGATACACGATCCGAGACCGCTTCTGGCCGCTTGCCCCCGTTCACCAGCGGCGGCCTTGGGGCGACGTCAATCATGCGCTGCATCCTGCTGACGCAACGGACGTAGGATCAGCCCCGGCCTTTTTCCGACAGGCAATCTTCCGCTGGTCTAGGCTGCAAGAGGCCGCAGGCCATTGGGCGATATCAGGGGCGGTAGCCTGGAGCGTGGGTCATGGGCAGAAGCAGCTTGGAGTGGGGCAGAGGTCTGTTCTGGGTGCTGTGGCTGGCGATGTCCGCTGTCGCCCAGGCAGCCGATGAAGTGGCGCTGATCACGGCGGAGCCCGCCGAATTGAAGCTCGCCAATCGCAGCATCTTTGTCTTTCACGCCACGCTGCTGGGCGAGACGCCGGAGGTGCGCGCCACCCGGGCCAGGGGGGTGATCAGCGAAGCGCTCGACGCCAGCGAGCACCCGGAAGTCCGCATCGACCCGATCCGCGACAGCTACCTGGTGCTGATCGGTGACCGACGGGCCTTCATCATCTCGCCCAAGGATCTCACGGCGGTGGACGGCTCGGTACGCCAGGCCGCCGAAGAAGTCGCCCAGCGGCTGCACCTGGTGGTGGAGGAGTCGAAGGAGGCGCGTAATGTTCGGTTCCTGCTGACCGCTGGCGGGCTTACCGCGGTGGCCACGTTGATTTACCTCGCGCTGTTGCGGCTGATCTACCGCGGGAAGGCCTGGGCGCTGGCCTGGTTGCCGAAACAGGTGCGCAAGCGCACCGGTGACCTCAAGGTCGGTTTCGCTCAACTGCTGGATGTCAGCAACATCTACCCGTTGCTACGCCGGCTGCTGGGCCTGGTCTACTGGGCGCTGGTGTTCTTGCTGACCTACGAATGGCTGACCTTCGTTCTGCAACGCTTTCCCTATACCCGTCCCTGGGGTGAGAGCCTCAACCAGTACCTCGTCGACCTGGCGCGCTACCTGCTGGATGCGGTGGTGGGTGCCTTTCCGGGCTTGACCATCGCACTGCTGATCTTTTTCATCGCCCGGGGCTTGAGTGCGTTCTGCAAAAGCATGCTGGAGCGCTTGTCCCGGCCCGGAACCATTTCCTGGCTCAATCGGGAAACGCTGCTCCCGACCACCCGGCTGACGTCCCTCATCATCTGGCTGTTCGCCCTGGCCATGGCCTACCCCTACCTGCCCGGCGCCAACACCAACGCCTTCAAGGGCCTCTCGGTGCTGATCGGCCTGATGATTTCCCTGGGGGCGTCCAGCGTGGTGGGGCAGGCCGCCGCCGGGCTGATCCTCACCTACACGCGCACCCTGCGCCCCGGCGAGTACGTGCGCATCGGCGAGTACGAAGGCACCGTTACCGAACTCGGCACCTTCACCACCAGCATCCGCACGGGCCTCGGCGAGGTGCTGACCCTGCCCAACTCGATGATCACCGGTGCGGTGACCAAGAATTACTCACGGGTGGTCGAGGGCCCCGGCTATGTGGTGGATACGTCGGTCACCATCGGCTATGACACCCCTTGGCGGCAGGTGGAGGCCATGCTGCTGGAGGCCGCGCGCAGAACCCCGGGAGTGTCGCCCGAGCCGCATCCGCGGGTGTTCCAGACAAAGCTGTCGGACTTCTATCCCGAGTACCGCCTGGTGGCCCAGGCGGTGCCCAGCGAACCGGTGTCGCGCGCCGAACTGCTGAGCCTGCTGCACGCCAATATTCAGGATGTGTTCAACGAGTACGGCGTGCAGATCATGTCGCCGCATTACCTGGGGGACCCCGTGCAGGAGAAATGGGTGCCCAAGGACAACTGGTATGCCGCGCCGGCGCGCGATTCCTCCGCCAAGCACGAATCCTCCGCCAAGGACGGGGAGCCGGGCTGATGCCCTGCTCCCCGCATCACCGCCCATCTCGACATCGCGGTACTCCCGGCCGGCGTCCTGGCGGTTCCGGGCAGCCCGCGCTGTATGGTGAATTTCCCTACGATCTGCACCTATCGCCTGCCTGGCCCGGGTCCTAGCATCGAGCACTCCGTACAGGCTCAGGCGGTGACAGAAATGCTCGGTGAGATCGACTTTTCAGGTTTGCAGGTCCGTCGGCTGGAGCCCAGTGACCTCCAGATGATTTGTACCCACCGCGAAACCATGTTCCTCGAGGCCGGCGGCGTTCCGGCGGAGTTGCAGGTGATGACCGAGCACTTCCGGCCCTGGCTGTCCCCGCGTCTGCGCGATGGCCGTTACTACGGCTTCGCGCTGCTGGACGATGGGCGGCCCGTGGCGGCGATTGGCCTCATGACGATCGACTGGCCGCCACATCCCGCCCATCCGTACCTGGACCGGCGCGGTTATGTGCTGAATGTCTTCGTCGAGCCCGCGTATCGGCGTCGGGGGCTGGCTTCGGCGCTGATGCGGCTGGCGGACGTCGAGTTCGCCCGGCGCGGTGTGAGCTTTGCGGTGCTGCACGCGACCCAGGCCGGCAAGCCGGTGTATGAAGCGCTGGGCTGGGCCGCTACCGCCGAGATGGCCAAGGCGATTGGCTGAGGCGCCGGGGGTGGCGTGGACGGCCTGTCCCGCGGGCCGTTCAGGCGTCCAGCCGCCAGAGGGGGTCGTTGGCCATCAGCTCGGCCGCCCAGTCGGCGAACACCCGCACCCTGGCCGACAGATGCCGGGCATAGGGATACACGAGGCTGATCGGCATGCCGTTCATCTGCCAGTCGGGCAGGACCTCAACCAGCGTTCCCGCCTGAAAATGGGGGCCGGCCTCCGCGCGCGGAACCGAGACGACGCCAAGGCCGGCCAACCCGGCGCTGATGTAAGCGCCGCCGTGGTTGAAGCGCATCGTCGGTACTTGCTCGATGCGGAAGCTGGCATGGCCTCGCTGAAGCACCGGAATGAATGCCTTGCCGGAGCCGGGAAAGGTGAAACCGAGATACTGCTGCTGTGACAGGTCGTCGGGATTGAGAAGGGGCGCGGCGTTCATCAGGTAGGTGGGCGAGGCGCACAGGCAGAAGCGCATCTGCCCCACCTGCCGGCACACCAGTCCGGGGTCCGTGACCGGGCCTCCCCGCAACGCACAGTCGATGCCTTCCTGGACCAGGTCCACCACCCGCTCGCTGCAACCGATATCCAACTGGATCTGCGGGTGGAGCCGGGTGAAATCGGGCAGCGAGGGGATGATCAGGCACATCCCCACCGGAGACGGCATCTCCACCCGCACCCTGCCTCGCGCCACGCTGCGGCTTTGCGCTACCGAGGCCTCCAGTTCGTCGAGATCGTCCAGCACCGCGCGTGCGCGCTCGTAGTACGCGGCGCCGTCGGTGGTCGGCGACACCCGCCGGGTGGTCCGGTGCAGCAGCTTCACGCCCAGCAGCGATTCCAGCCCCTGGAGCTGACCGGAAATCGTGGTTTTCGCCACGTTCAACGCCTCCGCTGCCTTGGTGAAGCTTCCCACCTCGACGATCCGGCAGAAGGCGCGCATTGCTTCCAATCGATCGAATGCCATGATTGTCCGGCTTTACGCACAATGAAAACGAATTTTCCAAGTTTATCCGTCGATTGGCGATCAATAAAGTGCGCTCCAGAGCCGAAATCCTTCGGCCGCACTGGAGGAGTCATCGATGAGTTCCAAACGCCTCAATTACTACCAGGCCGCCCCGCAAGCCATGAAGGCCATGCTCGGCCTCGAGAAGGCCGCCGCCGAATCGGTGCTGCCGCGCTCCCTGCGTGAGCTGGTGCGGATTCGCGCTTCGCAGATCAACGGCTGCGCCTACTGCGTCGACATGCACACCACCGATGCGGCCAAGGAAGGCGAGAGCCTCCGCCGCCTGATGGCCGTGAGCACCTGGAAGGAAACGCCGTTCTTCGACGAACGCGAACGCGCCGCGCTGCTGTGGACCGAGACGCTGACCCTGGTCGCCGCCCGCCATGCGCCGGATGAGATCTACGAGCAGGTGGCCGCCGTGTTCACCGAGCAGGAACTGGCCGAACTGACCTTCGTCATTGCCGCGATCAACGCCTGGAACCGCTTCGGCGTCGGCTTTGCGATGCAGCCGGAGTGAGCACCATGAACCTGCTCGCCAAGACCATCGGAATTGCCTTCATGGGGTTGCTCAGTACCGCTGCCCTGGCCCACGGCAGCGGCGGTGCCGGAGACGAAGTCGTCACGCCGGTGGCGCAGACCACACTGCCGCCCCAGATATACCGGACGGCCACCGCGGTTCGCGTGGACTTCGCCCCTGGCGCCACCTCGACGCCCCATCGCCACCCTGGCCACGTCTTCGTGGCGGTGCTGAGCGGCGAAGTGGAATCCGCCCTCGACGGCCAGCCTCCGCAGCGCTTCAAGGCCGGCGACGCCTGGTACGAAAGCCCCCGGCAGTTGCACCGCATCACCCGCAATGCCAGCGCTTCGGAACCGGCTTCCTTGGTGGCCTGGCTGCTGTCCGACGGCAAAGAGGCGGTTGTCCAGCCCGTCAAGCTGAAACCCTAGTGCGCGCCGCCCCGCTGGCGCTTCACACCGGCGGCAGGCGCGGCAGTTTCAATTCGGCGCGCAGCCCGCCGGCCTCTCGGTTGCTGAGGCTGATACTGCCTCCCAGGCGCGTGGCGATCATCTGCACGATGGCCAGGCCGAGACCGGCGCCCTGGGGGTTGTCCTGGCTGTAGAAGCGCTCGAACAGACGCGAGCGCTGGTTTTCGTCGATCCCCGTCCCCTGGTCTTCCACCCGCAGCAGCAGGGTTTCCGCACCGTCCGCCAGGAGACTGACCTTGACCTCGCCGCCGGGAGGGGAGAACTGGGTGGCGTTGGCCACCAGGTTCTGCAAGGCGATGCCGATGGCAGCGGCATCGCTGTGGGTGCGGAAGTCGCCGTCGGCCACTTCCAGGGCCAATTCCAGCCCCTTGTCCAGCAGCAGCGGCGTCAGTTCGGCGAGGTGCTCGCGGACCAGGGGTTCCAGGTCCAGGGGTTGCCAGTCCTGGCGCGCCAGCTGTGGCTCGACCCGTGCCATGGTGAGCAGTTGCTGCACCACCCGGGTCAGGCGGTCGACGCCCTGGGTGAGGAAGCGCAAGGCTTCGGCCCGTTGTTCCTCGCCGATGGCCTCCAGGGCGTTCTGGGCGTGCAGGCGCAGTACTGCCAGCGGGGTGCGCATTTCGTGGGCGGCGTCGCCGATGAAGCGCCGCTCGCGCTGGAGCATCTGTTCGATCTGCGCCAGCAGACGGTTGATGGCCGCCTGCATGGGCTCCAGCTCCCGGGGCAGCGGCACGATCTGCAAGGGGGCCAGGGAGTCGGCATGGCGGCTGCGAATCACCCGCGCCATGTTCTGCAATGGGCGCAGGCCCCAACCAATGGCCAGCCAGACCAGGGCAGCGAGAATCGGGATGCCGATCAGACTGGGCCACAGCGTATGGCGGACGATGCGCCGTATCAGGTCCTGGCGCACGTCGTCGCGTTCGCCCACCCAGATCAGCAGGCCCTGTTCGTTGTCCGGAAGCACGAAGCCGCGCCAGTGCTTGCCGGCCAGGGTGGCATTGTGGAAACCGCTTTGCGTCGGCGCGTCGTCGAAGCCGGGGGCGCTGGCCGAACGCACCAGGCTGCGACCGTCGCGGTCCCAGACCTGGAAGGCCAGTTTGCTCTCGTAGGGATGGCCCACCTTGTGGGGTTCGGCGCTGCCCAGGGCCTGGTTGAACGCCCGGTACAGGGCCTCCCGCTCGTCGCTGGCGTGCGGCATGTGCATCACGCCCAGCAGCAGGCGGGCGTTCTGCGCCAGCTGGGCGTCGTAGATTTCCTCCACTTCGTGGCTGCTGTCGCGGTAGTTGAGGTAGGCAATGAACAGGGTGCCGAGCAGCAGCAGGACCATCACCAGCCAGAGCGTGCGACGGCGCAATGACGTCACGGGCGCGCATCCATCAGGTAGCCGATTCCCCGTACCGTGCGGATGAGCTCGCCGGAGAGCTTCTTGCGCAGGTGGTGGATATGCACTTCCAGGGTGTTGCTTTCGGCTTCCTCATCCCAGCCGTAGAGGGTCCGCACCAGGCGTTCGCGGGTGAGCACCTTGCCCGGTTGCGAGAGCAATTCGTGGAGCAACTGGTATTCCTTGGGTGTCAGCGACACCGGCTGGCCCTGGTAGCTGACCTGTTGGCTCGCCGGGTCGAGCACTACGCCGGCATGTTCGATCAGCACCTGCGGGCGGCCGGCGCTGCGTCTCAGCAGGGCGCGCAGACGCGCCTTGAGTTCGTTGAGGTCGAAGGGCTTGATCAGGTAATCGTCGGCACCCGCGTCCAGCCCCATGACGCGATCCTCGAGGGCATCGCGGGCGGTGAGCACCAGCACCGGCAGGGTGGCGCCGCCGGCGCGTAATTGCCGAAGCACCTGCACGCCGTCCAGGCGCGGCAGGCCGAGGTCGAGGATCACCAGGTCGAAGTCTTCGCTTTGCAGCGCGTGCAGGGCGCTGGCGCCGTCGGTCAGCCAGTCGATGGTGTAGCCCTCCTGGCGCAGACCGGCCCGCACGCCGGCGCCAAGGGCGTTGTCGTCTTCGACGAGAAGGAGTCGCATGGGCTGCCCTAGTCGTTGTGGATTTCCTGGAGTAAAGCATCGATCTCCCGTCGCCGGCCCTGGTCGGCCAGTTCGCGACCGGGGCGTGGCGCCGCCAGCCGGGCCTTGAGCAGGGCGTCGCGGGCCTGCGCCGTATGGCCCTGGCGCAAGAGGTGGTCGCCCCAGAAGTACAGGCTGTCGATGCCGTCCGGGTTGATCGCCAGGGCCTGGCGCAGCAACTGTTCGGCCTTTTCCTCGTCACCGAAACTCACCGGCCAGCCAGGAACCCGGTCGTACAGCGCGCCAAGGCTGGTATAGGCCGAGCCCTGCAGGGCGCGCGGGTCAAGCTGGAGGGCCCTTTCCAGCGCCGCGCGGGCTTCCTTGACCTTGCCCAGGGCACCCAGGCCGCCTACGGCGCCGGCCCAACTGCTGGTGACGATGCCGTGCCAGATCCAGGCTTCGGCGGCCTCCGGGGTGCTGCGGGTGAAGGCGCTGCTCTGCGCGGCCAGTTTTTCGAACTCGGCGGGGCGCTGTTTTTCAGGCACCTGGTACTGGATCTCGGCCCAGCGCTGCTGGATCGCGGCCAGCCGCTGACTGTCGGCGGCATCCAGTGCCCAGGTCGGGAGGCTGAGGCTCAGGAACAGGGCGAGGGTGCGGATGAGTGTCTTCATCTGGAATGGTCCTTTCCCGGGTGGGTGGCGCTGAAGCGGCGGATGATCGGCAATTGCTTGTGCAGGGCGCGGTCCACCAGGCCCGGCAACATACTGTTGAGGCGAACGAAGAATTTTTCCGGCCAACCGAGGTAGAGCTCGCTCAGGTCTTTTTCGATGGCGCCGATCACCGCGCCGGCCACCTGCTCCGGTTCGTCCACGCCCACGTTGAGTTCGGCGTTGAGGGCCATGGCGGCCTGGCTGTTCATGGCGGTGCGGGTGGCGCGGGGCGCGACGTAGAGGACGTTCACCGGGGTATCCGCGAGCTCCCGGCGCAAGGCTTCGGAGAAACCACGCAGGGCGAACTTGCTGGCGCAGTAGATGGCGTAGCCGGGATAGCCGATGGAGCCGTAGATGGAGCCGACGTTGACCACCAGGGCGTGGCTTCGCTGGCGCAGCAGGGGCAGCAGGGCGCGGGTCAGCAGCAGCGTGGCGCTGACGTTGAGCGCGAGCATGTCCTCCGCCTCGCCTTCGTCTACCTGATCCAGCAGCGCGAAGCGGTTCACCCCGGCGGCGTTCACCAGGACATTGAGGTCGCCGATGCCGCGCGCCGCTTCCAGCACCTGAGTGCGTCCTTCGGGACGGCGCAGGTCGGCGCCGACCCAGGCGAGTTGCTGGGGATAACGCTGGCGCATGGCGGACAGGGCTTCTGGGTGTCGGCTCACGGCCAGCACCCGTGCACCCCGCGCGCAGAGCTGTTCGGTCAGGGCCAGGCCGATGCCGCCACTGGCACCGGTGAGCAGGACGCGGCAGTCAGCGAGTCGCATGGCTCACCTCGTGGGCACGGGGCAGGCCGCGGAACATTTCCGCGTAGAGCAGGTAGACCACCCGCGCCGCGTGGATGACCGCCTGCTGGTCGTCCTCGTCGTCGAGGCGGTCCATCAGGCGTCGGTAGGTGGCCATGTGGTCCTGGTCCAGGGCACCGTGGGAAGCCAGGTAGCTGAACGCTTCCACCGGCAGGCCCAGGCTTTCGCGGATGGCCCCGGCGGCGCGAGTGGCGAGGGCGATACTGGTGCCTTCCAGCACGTTGACCATGCCGAACAGACCCACCGGGTTGCCGCGGGCGATCAGGTCGTAGAGGTAGGCGACCATCAGCTCGATGGGCAGCGACGGCCGGCTGCTGCTGGCGGCCACGGCGTCGCCACCGCAGGCGGCGATATCGTCGAGTATCCAGCGCTCGTGACCGTACTCCTCCTCGATGTACTCGCAGACGGCGCCGCGCAGCCACTCCAGGCGCGCGGGCAGGCGCGCGCCACAGGCCATCATCAGCGGTACGGTGTGGCGCACATGGTGGTAGGCCTGGCCGAGGAAGGCGCGGTAGCCCTCCAGGCTGACCTGGCCGGCCAGGGCTTCGCGGATCACCGGGACGTCGAACAGGGCGTCCCGCTCGCGGGCGGTGGCAGCTTGCAAGCGGTCGAAGAAACTCATGGTGTGACCTCGTTCTGAAGTTGGAGCAGGGTGTCGCTGTAGCGCGCGAGGATGGCGTCGCGGCGCAGGCGGCCGTTACTGGTGAGCAACCCGTCGGCGGCGCTGAATGGCATGGGCAGGCGACGCCAGGCACTGATCCGCGCGTAGTCGGGCAGGGCGGCATTGGCGCGCGTCACGGCATCGGCCAGGGTCTGCGGCGGGCAATGCGGGTCCAGCGGCCAGAGCAGGGCAAGGTTGCCGGGCAGTCCTTCGCCGTGGACGAAGGCCTGGGCGATCACACCGCCTTGGGTCAGTTCGGCTTCCACCCAGTCCGGGTTCAGGTTGCGGCCGAAGCTGGTGATGAACTGGTGCTTCTTGCGACCTTTCAGGTACAGGTAGCCGTCGGCGTCGAACTGGCCGATATCGCCCGTGGGCCACCAGCCGCCATCGAAGGGCGCCTCGCCCAGGTAGCCGAGCAGGGTGGAGCCCTCCACCTCCACTTCGCCATCCGCCGCCAGGCGCACCCGCACGTGGGGCAGGGGGCGGCCGACGCTGCCCGGTCGATGGGCACCGGGACGGTTGAGGCAGACCACCGAGGCGCATTCGGAGAGGCCGTAGCCTTCGAATACCGGCAAGCCGACGCGGGATGCGCGGGTCAGCAGCGCTGGCGATACCGGCGCGCCGCCCACGGCGACGAAGCGGAACTGCCCGGCGCCGAGGCGGCCGCCCTCGATGGCGGTGACCAGTCCGAGCAGCAGTTGGGGCACCAGAATCAGGCTCTCGGCGCCGCTCAGCACCAGGCCGCCGAGGAAGGTGGGCCAGTCCACGCCGCTGGCGCCCTGGATGCCCAGACGCCGTTGCGGCAGCAGGGTGACGCAGGCACCGGCCAGCAATGCGGCATGGACGCCGAGGTTTTCCAGCAGCACGGCCAGCGGCAGGACCGCCAGGTAGTGCTGAGGGGCGTTGGCGCGGCTGGCCAGCTCCAGCTCATGGGCAACCCGTAGCAGGGTCGTCGCATCCAGGCAGACCCCCTTGGGTTGGCCGGTGGTACCCGAGGTGTAGGTTACTTTGGCGGTGCCGGCGGGCAGGTCGGCGTGGCCGATTCCGGGCCGGCGCCAGAAGGTGTTATCGGCCTGCAGGCCGAGGCATTCCAGGTCGTCACTGAAACCGGCGTCGGCCACCGCCAGGGTGACCCGGCACTGCTCCAGGCAATGCGCGCGTTGGGCGGGGCTGAAGAACGGCGGCAGGAGCAGGCTGGGACGTCCGGACAGCAGCGCCGCCAGGTCCCAGAGCAGCGCATCGGGGCCGTTGTCCAGGCCGAGGGCGAGTACACCGGCGGGTTCCGCGCGCAGCAGGGCTTCACGTCGTTCCACCTCGGCCAGCAACTGCGCATAGGTGTAGCGCCGCGATTCGCCGCGCAAGGCCAGGCGTTGCGGACTTCGCCGTGCATGCCCCTGAAGTACGGTGCGGAAGGCTTCAGGCTGCATGGTGGGCTGCCTTGCCGCTGGTGAGGAGCCCCAGCCGCGCGCCGATGCCGTTGCGCTTCAGTTGCTCGAAACCGTAGTGGATGCTGCCGGTGAACACCTGGGGTTTCTGTTCGTAGTAGCTGCCCCAATGCTCTTGGGCGTCTCCCAGGCGGCCGGGGTCGGCGTCGCCCAGGCGCAGGGGCTCCAGGCCCAGGCGACGGAAACTGTTGATCAGGCTCGACGCACCGGTGAATACCACCCATTCCAGGCCACGCAGGTGCAGCAGCCAGGTGACGGCGACGATGATCAGGCGCGCATTGCCGGCATTGATCGAGGCCAGGTTGCCCACTTCCACCACGCGCTCGCGCGCCACGGGGCGGACGGCCAGGGTCGAGATCAGGGATTCAGCCGGGGCGTCCAGATACTGTTCGAGGAATAGCGGTCCCGTCTCGGCCAGGCGAATGCCGGCCACCGCACCGAGGGCGCCATGGTAATTGCGCATGCTCAACAGCTCCGGCATGAATTGGCGGATATCGGCGCCGTGGGCGCTGAGGAAGCGGCGGTGGACGAAGTCCTCCGCCTGGACGCGACCGTTGTCACCTTCCTCCAGCAGGGATAGCGAGTGTTGCTGCGATTTCCGACCGAATCGGAATGGGAACAGGGCGTTCCACTCGGCGTTGTTCATCGGGGGCTCTCCAGACGCGTGGCGAATGGAGAAAGTATCCGTGGGAAGTCTTAAGGCCCCCTGAAGGCGCGACCCTGGGCGCCGACATCGAACTGCAGCGATCCGGTCACGGGCCGGTCATCTCGAACAGGCATCCTGCGTGCAGGAACAGAAAGGGCACAGGACGTGCCAGGGTGCAAACTGAAGCTGCCGGCGATGGCAGCTTTTTTTTGTTCGGGCGAAACAGGCGGGCAAAGAAAAACCCGGCCGTAGCCGGGTTTTCCACGAGGGAAGGCGCCCTTATTCGGTGCTCAGTACGCCGCGGCGAATTTGGTCGCGTTCGATGGATTCGAACAGCGCCTTGAAGTTGCCTTCGCCGAAACCGTCGTCGCCCTTGCGCTGGATGAACTCGAAGAACACCGGGCCCATCAGGGTTTCCGAGAAGATCTGCAGCAGCAGACGCTTGTTGCCGCCCTCGGTGGTGCCGTCCAGCAGGATGCCGCGCGCCTGCAACTGGTCTTCCGGCTCGCCATGGTCCGGCAGGCGGCCCTGGAGCATCTCGTAGTAAGTCTCCGGCGGGGCGGTCATGAAGCGCATGCCGAGCTGCTTCAGCTCATCCCAGGTCTTGATCAGGTCGTCGGTGAAGAAGGCCACGTGCTGGATGCCTTCGCCGTTGAACTGCATCAGGAACTCTTCGATCTGGCCCGAGCCCTTGGACGACTCCTCGTTCAGCGGGATGCGGATCATGCCATCCGGCGCGGTCATGGCCTTGGAGGTCAGGCCGGTGTATTCGCCCTTGATGTCGAAGTAGCGGATTTCGCGGAAGTTGAACAGCTTCTCGTAGAAGTCCGCCCAGTAGGCCATGCGGCCCCGGTAGACGTTATGGGTCAGGTGGTCGATCAGCTTCAGGCCGGCGCCCTTCGGGTGGCGGTCCACGCCTTCGATGAACTCGAAGTCGATGTCGTAGATCGAGGAGCCTTCGCCGAAGCGGTCGATCAGGTACAGCGGCGCGCCGCCGATGCCCTTGATCGCCGGCAGGCGCAGCTCCATCGGACCCGTGGGGATTTCGATGGGCTGGGCGCCCAGCTCCAGGGCGCGGGCGTAGGCCTGGTGGGCGTTCTTCACGCGGAAAGCCATGCCGCACACGGACGGACCATGCTCGGCGGCAAAGTAGGCGGCCTGGCTCTTGGGCTCGTTGTTGAGGATCAGGTTGATCTCGCCCTGGCGATACAGGTGAACGTCCTTGGAACGGTGGGTCGCGACCTTGGTGAAGCCCATCATGGCGAAGACGGGTTCAAGGGCGTTCGGGGTGGGGGACGCGAATTCGATGAACTCGAAGCCCATCAGGCCCATGGGGTTTTCGAAGATATCAGTCATTGTTCGGCACCTCTGGCAATTGATTGAAAGTATGGGTCAATGCGAGGTGGCGGCAGGTGGCGCGCAGGAAATGCCGCGTACGCTGCGGGCGAGGTAGTCGCCGATGGTGACTTTGAATCCGAGGCTTTTCATGGGCGTGGCCTCAGGCCGGTTTGTCGGCTTGCTGGTCGGGGTGGGCCTGGATGAAGGCCGGATGCTCGAGGGCGAGGCCTTCGACCCGGGCAATTTTCGGATAGTGTGACAGGTCCAGCCCGAAACGGCGGGCGGCGTAGACCTGCGGTAGCAGGTAGACGTCGGCCAGGCCCGGTTCGCCGAAGCAGAAACCTTCTTCTCCGATCAAGGCTTCGACTGCGTTGAAGCCTTCGCCGATCCAGTGGCGAATCCAGTTCATCACCTCCGCTTCCTCCACCTTCAGTCCGCGCAGGCGGTTGAGCACGGCGACGTTGTGCAGCGGGTGGATGTCGCAACCGATCACGGCCGCCACTGCCCGCTGGCGGGCGCGGGCTTCCAGGTCTTGTGGAAGCAGGGGCGGCTGGGGATAGCGTTCTTCGAGGTACTCGATGATCGCGGGCGACTGGATCAGCACCTGACCGTCGTCTGTGCGCAGGCTGGGGACGCGGCCCTGGGGATTGATCGCCCTGTAGGCGGGCTGGTGCTGCTGGCCGCCGTCCTGGATCAGGTTCACCGGGAGATGCCGGGCTTCCAGCTCCTTCAGCGCCAGGGCGATGCGCACCCGGTAGGAGGAGGTGGAGCGGTAATAGGTATAGAGGTCCATGGCATCACTCGGCGGCTGGCGATCCGGGAAGGGATGCCGGCATTGTTGTTTTCGTAATCAATTTACACTTTGCGTAATTTGCGGGCTGAGGGTGGGGCTGTCAAGCGCGACGCTACAGGGGGCGGCTCGGTAGGAGCGATTTCAATCGCGAATCGGACCGGAGGGCCGACGGGAGCCCGCGTGCCCCGACACGCGACGTATCGCGAATGAATTGGCTCCCACATTGGCACCGGAAAAGGAAGGCCCCGCATTGCGCGGGGCCCGGGTCTTCACTGGTTCTGCTTGGCGTCGGTGACGCCGGCGGTGTTGTTCAGCAGGCTGCCGGTGGCGGTCTGCAGGAAGGCTTCCAGGTACTTCTGCAGGCGCGGGTCGCTGTCGCCGGGGATGCGCTCGGCCTTGGCGTCGGCGCCCAGCTGGTACTGGTACAGGCGCGCCGGGAAGTCCTTAGGCTGGATCAGGATGCGGTCGCTGCTGACGATGGCCACGGTCTGGTCGCTGCCCGATGGTTTGATCACGCCGATGCCCGGATCGTCCGCCGGCAGGTTGAGCAGGTCGCGGCCCCAGCACTGGTGGCGTACGTCGCCGCCCAGGCGGCCCATGATGGTGGGCACGATGTCGATCTGGGTGGCGACCTTATGGCTCAGGCTGCCGAATTTCTCCTGCACGCCGGGGCCGACCAGCAGCAGCGGCACGTTGAAGCGGAACAGGTCCATCTCGGTGAGCTGTTTGTCGCTGCCGAAACCGTGGTCGCCCACCACCACGAACAGGGTGTCCTTGAAGTAGGGCTCCTGGCGCGCCTTGTCGAAGAACCGGCCCAGGGCCCAGTCGGCATAGCGCATGGCGGTCAGGTGCTCGTCATGGGCGCCGTGGCCGGTGACCTTCTCCACCGGCAGGTTTTCCGGCAGGGCGTAGGGCGTGTGGTTGGAAAGGGTCTGCAGCAGCGCGTAGAAGGGCTTGTCGGTGGGCATCTTCGCCAGTTCGGCGGCGCCACGGTCGAACATGTCCTGGTCGGACACGCCCCAGGTCTTGTCCATGAACACCGGGTTGACGAAGTCTTCGCGGCCGATGAAGCGGGTCATACCCTGGTTGCTGAAGAAGCCGGACTGGTTGTCCCACTGGAAATTGCCGTTGTAGACGTACAGGTCGTTGTAGTCACGGGCACTGAGCAGTTGCGGCAGGCCGGAGAACTTGTGCGCGCCCTCGGGGGTACGCATCAGGTATTCGAAGCTCGGCAGGTTGGGGAAGCAGGCCATGGTGGCGAACATGCCCTGGTGGGTGTGGGTGCCGTTGGAGAAGAAGCGATCGAACAGCAGGCCTTCCTGGGCCAGTTTGTCGAAGTAGGGGGTGATGCCGGCCTTGCTGCCCAGCGCGCCGACCCAGCGACCGGCGAAGCTTTCCATGAGGATCACCACCACGTTGCGGATCGGCAGGGTGTTCGCCGCCGGCGGGGTGAAGTCGCGACGGATGGCGGCGGTCTCGGCGTCCACCAGCCTGTCGTTGGGGGTGAGCAGCATCTGGCGCACGCTGGCCAGGGCTTCGTCCGGGGGCAGGGTGGCCTTCCAGGCATTGTCGCGGTGGGAGGAGAAGCTGCTCTTGGCGGCGTCCACCAGGGTCAGGGTGCCGTTCAGGCCGAGCTGGTTGGCGAACATTGAGTCGGTGGTGAAGGCGTCGCCCCAGCGCAGCGGCGGACCCTGGCGCAGATGGCCACGGACGGCGACCACGGCCACCACCAGGCAGATCATGAAGACCGCCAGGCGGCCAGGCCAGGGGGCGGTCCCGGGCACGGCCGGTTGGACGCCGGCGAAGCGCAGGCGCGGGCGGCTGAGCAGGTCCAGGCCGCGGAACATCAGGTAGAGCAGGGCGGTGGCCAGGGCCCAGGCGATCAGGTAGCGGCCAACCGGGAAACCGTTCCAGATCATGCTGGCGACCGTGCCCAGGTCTTCCTGCAGGTACTGGAACACCAGGCTGTTCAGGCGCTGGTGGAACTCGCGGTAGAAGTCCAGCTCGCTGATGCCGAGGAACAGGGTGAGGCTGGCGAAGCCGGTCAGCCAGAGCCGGTGCAGGCCGCGGGCGGCCATGGCGCGGACGCTGAGCAGGGACAGCAGCAGGGGGACGCAGGCGAACACCACCACGCGCAGGTCGAAGCGCAGGCCGTTGTAGAAGGCTTCGACGAAGACCGAGACCGGGCTGTCGCCGATCTGGTCGCTGTTGTAGACCAGCAGCGCGACCCGCAGCAGGCTGTACATCAGCAACAGCGCGCACGCGCTGAGCAGGGTGAAGGCGAGGTGGCTGTTGACGGTGGGGCGGTCCAGGTTGAATGAGGACTGCCGGGTGATCAGGGGTTCCTGTGCGGTCATGCGATCAAGCATCCATTAGGGCGGCTCAAGACGGGGCGGCGCCCTTGGAGCGAGGTACCGGGGGCAAGGTTGCCCGATGGCACGCTGGGTCCGGAGAGGTCCGCCGAAGGCGACGGACTTTGCCAGAGGAAATGTGAAGAAAACGTCGAGTGTGCGTTGCTGGCGCCCACACGGCGTGTCGGACTGTTTCGATGGCGGAGTAGGCCGTCGCCATCACCCCGGCAATGAGAGGCCGGCCAGCTTCTCCGGGTTGCGCACGATGTAGATGTTGCTGACCCGGCCCTGCCCGTCGTAGGCGAAGGTGACCGAGGCCGCGATGCGCTCGCCGCAGGCCAGGATCACCCCGCGTCCGCCGTTGAGGTCGGCGGGCAGCCAGCGGTAGTCGCTCCAGTATTCGCGCAGGGCGCCGCGGATGAAGTCCAGCACCGTGGCCTTGCCGTGCAGCACATGGCCGAGCGTCGGCACCTTGCCGCCGCCGTCGGCGGCCAGCGCCACGTCTTCTGCGAGCAGTGCGGTGAGTCCGGCGGTGGCGCCGCTGGCGATGGCGGCGTGGAAAGCCTCCAGCAGTCGATCCTGGCGCTCCGGCGGCGGTTGCTGGCGCACCCGGTCTTGGGCCAGGCCCTGGCGGGCGCGGGATACCAGCTTGCGACAGGCGGCCTCCTGCACGCCGATGGCGCGGGCCACGTCCGGGTAGTCCAGGTCGAAGATGTCGTGCAGCAGGTAGGCCGCCCGTTCCCGTGGTGTGAGGCGTTCCAGCAGCAGGAGGAATGCGGTGGACAGCGAGGCGGCGAGTTCCAGCCCGTGCTCGGGCGATTCCGTGGTGTCGCTGTGGATGGGTTCCGGCAGCCAGGTGCCGACGTACTCCACCCGCGCCCGGTGCGCCAGGCGCAACTGGTCGATGCAGTGGCGGGTGCACAGGGTGGTCAGCCAGGCGCGTGGGTTGTCCAGGCTGTCGAGGTCGGTTTCCCGCCACTTGAGAAAGGTGTCCTGCACCGCATCCTCGGCGTCGCTGCGCGAGCCGAGGATGCGGTAGGCCAGGTTGAGCAGGAAGCGGCGGCTGTCCTGGAAGACCGCCGTGGCGTCGGTTTCTCTCACGTCAGTGCCTCGAAATCTGGATGCGGTTCCAGAGGTTGATCATCGCCACGGTGGCGGTCAGCGCGCCGATCTCTACCTCACTGAAATGCTCGCGCAGGGCAATGCGCAGGGCAGCATAGTCGGTGCGGCGGTCGAGTTGGGTGAGGGCCTCGGTCCAGGCCAGGGCTGCCTTCTCGCGCGGGGTGAAGTCGTTGCAATGCTCCCAGACCAGCAGGCGGTCCAGGCGTTCGCTGGTTTCGCCGTCCTCGCGCGCCTCGCGGGTGTGCATCTTCACGCAAAACGCGCACTGGTTGAGCTGCGAGGCGCGCAGTTGCACCAGGTGGTGCAGGCTGCGCGGGAGTCCGAGGGCGTCAAGGTGGCTGTGTACCTCGCCCATCGCATCGATGACGGCGGGGATGACCTGCTGGTAGTTGAGGGGGCTGGCGGGCGTCATGGGCGGTTCCTCGTTCGGAGTTGGAAGGGGTGGCACCTTCACGACGAACCAGGGGGCGGGTTTGTGACGTGGCGTGGGCGTTTTCGTCGCGGATGCAATCCGGGGAAGGTCTGAGCATCGCTCCCGGATTGCATCCGGGTTACGAATTGCCCGCCAGCTGCGTAGGGCCGCAAGCCAGTCCAGGTTCCACGCGCGTGGATGCTGACTCGCGCTACGGCCGACGTTCGCGGATGGTGGCGGCTTCGCGGGTCACCAGGTCGATGAAGGCCAGCGCCGGGGGCGAGCGCTCCTCGTGACGGCGCACCAGCCAGACGGCGCTGGTGGCGCCGGGGTCGAGCAGGGTGCGGTAGACCACGCCGTCCACCCGGGTGCGGCGGAACGAGGCCGGCAGCACCGAGACGCCAAGGCCCGCCGAGACCAGGCCGATGATGGTCATGGCCTCGCTGGCTTCCTGGGCGATGCGCGGGGTGTAGCCGGCCTCGCGGGTGAGGGTGAGCAACTGGTTGTAGAGGCCGGTGCCGAAGGTGCGCGGGAAGAACACGAAGGGTTCCTCGGCCAGCGCCGCGAGGGCGAGGCCGTCCTCGCTGCCGGCGGCCAGGGGGTGGTCGGCGCGCAGCACGGCCACCAGGGGTTCGCTGAACAGCTCCACCGCCAGCAGCGTGTCCGGCAGGCTCATGGGGCGGATCACCCCGACCTGCACGTTGTCCTCCAGCAGCGCCTTGACCGTTTCCGCACTGCTGCCTTCGGTGAGTTCCAGGTGCACGTCCGGGTAGGCCTGACGGAAGGCATGGATGCTACGCGGAATGGTGGAGGTGAAGGGCGCGGACGAGGTGAACCCCACCTTCAGCTCGCCCAATTCGCCCCGGTGGGCGCGGCGCGCCAGTTGCACCGCCCTGTCCACCTGGAGCAGGACCTGGCGGGCTTCGTCAAGGAAGCGGCGGCCGGCCTCGGTCAGCTCCACCCGGCGGTTGGTGCGTTCCAGCAGGCGGGCGCCGACCTCTTCCTCCAGCGCCTGGATCTGCTGGCTCAGCGGTGGCTGCGAAATGCCCAGTTGCTCGGCCGCACGGCCGAAATGCAGCTCCTCGGCCACGGCGATGAAGTAGCGCAGATGTCTCAGTTCCATGGGTTGCCTATTGATATTTAGAACGTATCAAACGTGTCGAACAATATATTGGAGATAATAAAAGCCCGTCGATATCCTGTGCCTCATAACGTCCAACAACGAACTTTCCAGCCCCTGATCCAGGCGGCACGGCCTCGTTGTGCCTGCTCGCCGTAATCTCCCGAAGGTGCCCCGTGAGCAATCCCCAGGCAGTAGTGAAGAACGAAGACGAACCCGCGTTTAGCGCGGCGGCCGGTGCAGCAGCCAGTGAGCTGCCCGGCGCCGCCGCCAACGATCCCGAACTCCCGACCTACATCAGCAAGGGCACGCCGCAGTTCCGCCGCACGTCGCTGGCGCTGTTCTCCGGCGGCTTCGCCACCTTTGCCCTGTTGTACTGCATCCAGCCGATGATGCCGGTGCTGTCCGGGGCCTTTTCCATCTCCGCCGCCCAGAGCAGTCTGGCACTCTCGGTGTCCACCGCCATGCTCGCCCTCGGCCTGCTGGTGACCGGTCCGCTGTCCGACGCCATCGGCCGCAAGCCGGTGATGGTGGTGTCGCTGCTCGCCGCCGCGCTGTTCACCCTGGCCAGCGCCGCCATGCCGACCTGGGAAGGCGTGCTGCTGATGCGCGCCCTGGTGGGCCTGTCGCTGAGCGGCCTGGCGGCCGTGGCCATGACCTACCTGAGTGAGGAAATCCACCCGCACCACCTGGGCCTGTCCATGGGGCTGTACATCGGGGGTAACGCCATCGGCGGCATGAGCGGACGGCTGATCAGCGGCGTGCTGGTGGACTTCGTCTCCTGGCATGCGGCGCTGGCGGTCCTCGGTGGCCTGGCGCTGCTGGCCGGCCTGGTGTTCTGGCGCGTGTTGCCGGAGTCGAGGCACTTCCGCCCGACGCCACTCAGGCCCGCGACCCTGCTGGAAGGCTATCGCCTGCATTTGCGCGATGCCGGCATGCCCTGGCTGTTCCTCACCGGGTTCCTGCTGATGGGGGCCTTCGTCACCCTGTTCAACTACATCGGCTACCGCCTGTTGGCCGCGCCTTACCAGATGAGCCAGGCCCTGGTGGGGGTGCTTTCGGTGGTCTACCTCTCCGGTATCTACAGCTCGGCCTGGGTCGGTTCCCTGGCCGACCGGCTGGGCCGGCGCAAGGTGCTCTGGGCCTCGATCCTGCTGATGCTGGGCGGCATGGTCCTGACCCTGTTCAGCCCGCTGGGAGTGATCCTGGCCGGCCTGGCAGTCTTCACCTTCGGCTTCTTCGGCGCCCATTCGGTGGCCAGCAGCTGGATCGGCCGCCGTGCCCAGCACGCCAAGGGCCAGGCCTCGTCCCTCTACCTGTTCAGCTACTACCTCGGCTCCAGCCTGGCCGGCACCCTCGGCGGCCTGTTCTGGCACCACTTCGGCTGGCACGGTGTCGGCCTGTTCACCGGCGCACTGTTGCTGGCCGCGGTGGCCGTGGCCCTGCACCTGGCACGGCTGCCGGCCCTGCCCGGCACTATCGTCCAGCCGGCGCACTGAGCCTCCCCCGGGGCCGGAAACCGGCGCCGGGGTGCGACAACGCGCCTCCCGCAGGCTTATCCCGGTCGGCGCGGCGGGTGTGGCCGGGTGCTTCCGGACCACCCGATGAATCGGTCTACGAACGCCGCAACGGCACAGTGGACAGCCGGCTCCGAGGTGGGGCGGGCGCGCTGCTATAACTGAAATCCTTGGGGGATTCAGCGTGGAGGGCAGCGCCATGGGACGCCGCGCAATCCTGTTGCTGGTGCTGGTCTTGCCGAACGCCTGGGCCGGCGGGTACGGCGATGGTTACTACGGCGTCGGTCCCTACCTGGGAACCGTCTACACCCCGAGCCGGCCGCTGCAACCCTATGTGTCCCCACCGCCCCGTCCCTTCGCCGACCCGCCGCCGCAAGCTTTCGAGGGCGGGTCGAACTACCACCGGTTCCGCGATGCCCAGCTGCCCCGGGTGAGCAGCGAGGCGCCGCAGGTGCTGATTCGCACCTTCGACCCGGCGCTGGGGGTGTACCGGGACGTTGAGGTGCGGGATGGGGAGGGCAATCCGCCCACTTGCGAGGACGGCGAATACTGCAGCGAGTGAGCCGCGCTGGCGGCAAGGCGTATGCAGGGTAGGCTGGTACTGAGCCTGCGAAGCCCGGCGAGGTGCGGGGTGTTGGGCCTCGCTGCGCTCCGCGCCAACCTACGGCGCGCGAGAAAGTCCAGGTTTCGCGAACGTGGATGCTCGTTCGCAAGAGAACGCGTTCAGCCCTCCGCCACACCGCGCCGTCCGAATCGGCGCCGGTAGTCCGTGGGTGATAGCCCGACCATCCGGTTGAACACTTTCCTGAACGCCGCCGGGTCCTGGTAGCCCACCTCCCAGGCGATCTGGTCCACCGAGCGGTTGGTCAGTTCCAGCAGCTCGCGGGCCTTGGCCGCGCGCAGCTGCTGGCAGTATTCGGTGGGGCGCAGGCCGGTGGCCTGCTGGAAGCGGCGCAGGAAGGTGCGTTCGCCGAGGCCGGCCTGGCTGGCCATGGCTGCAAGGCTGACGTGGCGCGCGTCCTGCCGTTGCAGCCAGTGCTGGACCTTGAGTATCGCCTCGTCGCCGTGGGTGAGGTGCGGGGTGAAGCGGCGGAAGTACTGTTGCGAATGCCGGGTGAGGTCGAGCACCAGGAAGCGCGCGGTGTCGGCGGCGATGGTCGGACCCAACAGGCGGTCCACCAGGGCCAGGCCCAGGTCGGTCCAGGCCATCACGCCACCGGCAGTGATGATGTCGCCGTCGTCCACCACCAGCTTGTCGGCATCCACCTTCAGCTCCGGGTAACGCTCGCCGAGGTCCTTGGCCAGGCTCCAGTGGGTGGTCAGGGCGCGGCCGGCGAGCAGGCCGGTCTGCGCCAGGACGAAGGCACCGGCGCACACCGAGCTGAGTGTCGCCCCCGCCGCATGCTGGCGGCTGAGCCAGTCGGCGAAGGGTTGCAGGGCGTCGGCTGGCGGCAGGGCGCCCAGGCAGGGCGGCAGCACCACCACCGTGGGGCGGCCGTCGACGCCCGGATGGCTGTCGAAGGTGCTGTGGATTTCGCCATGCTCGCCGGCGCTCCAGTGGCGGACCCGCAGCACCGGCAGATCGGCGTCGGCGCGCTCGGCGGCCATGCGATTGGCCACCGCGAAGAGGTCGGAGAGACCATGGGCCGCCGCCAGCTGGGCGCCGGGATAGAGCAGGAGCGCAATCTCCAGCAGGGTCGTCATTGTCAGTTTTTCCTGCGATTTTGTCGGTCGCGCCGATCCTCATCCGGCGCGTGGAGGTTCACCTTAGGCCCCAGGTCCACACCCCACAACCCAAGGTGAACATCATGAGCAAGCAAGCCGTTATCGTCGTCGACATCCAGAACGATTACTTCCCGGGCGGCCGCTGGACCCTGCATGGCGTCGAGGCCGCGGCCGACAACGCCGCGCGGGTCATCGACGGTGCCCGCAGGGCCGGCGACCTGGTGGTGCATATCCGCCACGAGTTCCCCACCCAGGACGCGCCCTTCTTTCGTCCCGGCTCCGACGGCGCGCAGATCCATCCGAAGGTGGTCAATACCCCGGATGAGCACGTGGTGCTGAAGAACTTCATCAACTCCTTCCGCGAGACCGAGCTCAAGGCCGTGCTCGAGCGCAATGGCGTGGAGAAACTGACCATCGTCGGCAACATGAGCCACATGTGCGTCGACGGCATCACCCGCGCCGCCGTGGACTACGGTTACCAGGCCACCGTGATCCATGACGCCTGTGCCTCTCGGGACCTGGAATTCAACGGCAAGGTCGTTCCCGCCGAGCAGGTCCATGCCGCGTTCATGGCCGCCCTGGGCTTTGGCTATGCGCAGGTGGTGTCCACTGACGAATACCTCGCACGGCAGGGTGAGTGACCCGTCGCCGATGCGCGCGTGATCCCGTTCACCCCAGCTTGCCCGCGAGGAACTCGACGAACGCCCGGACCCGCGCCGACTGGCGCCGGTTGGCCGGGGACAGGGCGTGGATCGGCAGCGGCCTCGGGGTGAATCCGCGGAGCAGGGGGACGACCCGGCCCGCTGCCAGGTCGGCGCTGAACAGCCAGTCCGGCGACAGCGAAACCCCCAGCCCGGACAGCACCATTTCCCGTATCGCCTCCGAACTGTTGCTGCGCGCGTTGCCGCCGACCCGCACCGACTGCTCCCGGCCGTCGTGGCTGAAGGTCCAGGTGCCGGCATCCGGCAGACGGGTGAACACCAGGCAGTTGTGCCGGGCCAGGTCCTCGGGTGTTCGTGGCGTGCCATGGGCGTCCAGGTAGGTGGGGGCGGCCAGTACCAGCCGCCGCATCTGGCCCAGGTTGCGGGCGATCATGCCGCTGGCCGGCAGCTCGCCGATGCGCAGGCTGACGTCGATGCCTTCGCTCACCAGGTCTTCGTTGCGGTCGCTGAGCTGCAGTTCAAGGTTGACCTGCGGGTAGCGCCCGAGGAACTCGCCGAGAAAGGGGGCGATGCAGGTCCGGCCGAAGCTGACGGACGACGCCACCCGCAGCGTCCCGGCCACCTGTTCGCGGCCGGTCTGGAAGCTGAGCTCGGCGCTGTCCACCGCCGCGAGGATCTGCCGGCAGTGCTCGAAGTAGCGCTGGCCCTCGTCGGTGAGCGCCAGCCGGCGGGTGCTGCGGGCGATCAGCCGGCCGCCCAGGGCCGCTTCCAGCGCCTGCACCTGCTTGCTGATGGTCGGCTGGCTGCTGCCCAGTTCCCGCGCCACGGCGGAGAAGCTGCCGCTTTCGACCACCCGCACGAACACGGCCATTGCGCCGAGCTTGTCCATCATCGTCTCCATTCATGCGTGAATAGAATGGATGCTATGCCTTTTAGGCGTCTACCGGGAATGAGTCCTGGAGCCAAGAATGGCCTCCACATTCATCCTGGAGACCCCCGCCATGACGCTCGCCGACCGTGCCCTGCTGCTGGAAACCGTTGATGGTCCCTTTCGCCTCATCCATCCGCGCCGACCGCAACCAGCGCCCGGCCAAGTGCTGGTGCGCATCCACGCCAGCGGCGTGAATCCGCTGGACACCAAGATTCGCGCCGGCAAGGGCGCCCATGCCCGGCAGCCGCTACCGGCGGTGCTGGGCATGGACCTGGCCGGGGTGGTGGAGGCGGTGGGAGAGGGCGTCAGCGCCTTCCGGCCGGGCGACGCGGTCTACGGCATGGCCGGCGGCATCGGCGGCAACCCCGGAACCCTGGCCGATTACCAGGCGCTGGACGCCGACCTGCTGGCGAAGAAACCGGCCAACCTCGATATGCGCCAGGCGGCCGCCTTGCCTCTGGTGGCCATCACCGCCTGGGAGGGCCTGGTGGACCGGACCCGGGTGGCCGCCGGACAGCGCGTGCTGGTGCATGGCGGGGCGGGCGGCGTGGGTCACATGGCGGTGCAGATCGCCCGTGCCTTCGGCGCCGAGGTCTATGCCACCGGCTCCGCGCGGGACAAGGCGGTGATCGAAGGGTTCGGCGCCACCGCCATCGACTACCGCGGCACCCCGGTGGAGGACTACCTGGCGCGCCATACCGACGGCGAGGGCTTCGACATCGTCTACGACACGGTTGGCGGTGCCGTCCTGGATGCCTCCTTCCAAGCCGTGCGCCATTACACCGGCCATGCGCTCAGCGCCCTGGGCTGGGGCCAGCACGCACTGGCGCCGCTGTCCTTCCGGGGCGCCAGCTATTCGGGCGTGTTCACCCTGCTGCCGCTGCTGACCGGCAAGGGCCGCAAGCACCACGGCGAGATACTCGCCGCGGTGGCGCGGCTGGTGGAGGACGGCCGGTTGAAGGTGCGCCTGGACCCCAACCGGTTCAGCCTGGAACAGGCCCTGGACGCGCACCGGCTGGTGGCCGCCGGCGGCGCCCGGGGCAAGGTGGTGGTGGAGCTGGTCGAGCGTTGAGTTGGCCGGCGATCAGGCGGTGAAGCCGCCATCGGCGATGATTTCGGCGCCGCTGACGAAGGCGGCCCCCGGGCTGGCGAGGAAGGCCACCACATGGGCGATCTCCTCCGGCTTGCCGTAGCGGCCGATGGCGATGCCGGGGCCGACGATCTGGCTCACCGGGCCGCCGTCCGGGTTCATGTCGGTATCGGTGGGGCCGGGGTGCACGGTGTTCACCGTGATGCCGCGTGGGCCGAGGTCGCGCACCAGGCTGCGGTTGAAGCCGGCGATGGCCCCCTTGGTCAGGGTATAGAGCGAAGCGGTGGGAAAGGCCGCGTAGTGGGTCATCGACGAGCCGATGTGCACGACACGGCCACCCGCCGACATATGGCGAACGGCTTCCTGGGTGGCGACGAAGACACCGGTGACGTTCACCGCCAGCATGCGCTCGTAGGTTTCGAAGGCGATGTCCTCGATGGCGCCACCCAGGCCGAGACCGGCGTTGTTGACCAGGATGTCGAGACGGCCGAAGGCGCTGAGGGTTGCGGCGACGGCGGCGCGCACGGCCGCCGGGTCGCCGGCATCGGCCTGGATCGCCAGGGCGCGGCCGCCGGAGGCCTGGATGGCACGCACCACCTCGGCGGCCTTGTCGGGGGAGGCGCTGTAGGTGATGGCGACCGTGGCGCCGTCGGCGGCCAGACGCTTGGCGATAGCGGCGCCGATGGAACGGGAACCGCCGGTGACGAGGGCGGCCTTGCCGGCGAGGGGGAGGGGACTGGTCATGTTCGGGTGCTCCGGGTTGGTGTGGGGTGGTGTCACTATCTCCCGTGGATTGCTCATTGATTAGTCGGTAATGCCTTGAATGATTTTCAAGCGTTGATATAAGTTCGGCCGATGGAAACCCTCGCCAACCTGGAATCCTTCGTCCGCAGCGCGGAAGCCGGCAGCTTCTCGGCCGCCGCGCGACGCCTTGCCCTGACCCCGGCCGCGGTCAGCCGCAATGTCGCCATGCTGGAGCGCAACCTGGGCGTGCGCCTGTTCCAGCGTTCCACCCGCAAGCTCACCCTGACCGAAGCCGGCGAACGCTTCCTGGAAGCCATCGGCGGCAACCTGGAAGCGTTGCAGGCCGCCATCGTCGCGGTGCGTGGCGACCAGGACGAACCCGCCGGGGTGCTCAAGCTGAGCATGGCGCCGGGATTCGGCATGACCCACATCCTGCCGCTGTTGCCGGCCTTGCGCGCTCGCTACCCCGGCATACGGCCTGAGTGGCACCTGGAGAACCGGCCGGTGGACCTGATCGCCGAGGGCTACGACCTGGCGATCGGCGGCGGCTTCGAGCTGGCCCAGGGCGTGGTGGCGCGAACCCTGGCCCCGGCCCATGTGATCGCCGTGGCGGCGCCGGCCTATCTGGCGGGCCGCGAGCCGCCGGCCGACCCGGCGGCGCTGGCCGCGCTGGAGGGCATCGTCATGCGCTCCTCGCGCACCGGCCGTGTGCGCCACTGGACGATGCGCGACAACGCCGGCAACGAAATGGCCGCGCCACTGGCCGAAAGCATCCTGCTCAATGATCCCGCCGCCATGCGCGAAGCGGCCCTGCTGGGGCTTGGCGTGGCGCTGCTGGCGGTGCCCGACGTGCTGCCCTGGCTGGAGCGGGGCGATCTGCTGCGTCTGTTGCCCCAGTGGTATGCCGATGCCGGTACCATCGCACTGTATTACCCCAGTCGAAGCCTGCTGCCGGCCAAGACCCGCGCCTTCATTGACTTCCTTGTCGAACATGTTCGGCGGGAGGAGCTGGCCCGGCGCTTCGACGCCAGACTGGATACCTGACCTGTGTTGGAAAACGGCCGACAGGCCTGAACCGGAGTGCCCATGAACGAGCAAAACCTGCCACCCGAGTACCTGGAATTCGCCGAAGAACTGGCTGACGCCGCCGCCCGGGTGACCCTGACCTACTTCCGCCTGCCCCTGGAGGTGGAGAACAAGGAGGCGGAGCGCTTCGACCCGGTGACCCTGGCCGACAAAGGGGCCGAGCGGGCCATGCGCGACCTGATCGGCGCGCGCTACCCCGGCCACGGCGTGCTCGGCGAAGAGGAGGAGAACATCGCGGGCGAGGAACCCTGGACCTGGGTGCTGGACCCGGTGGACGGCACCCGTTCCTTCATCAGCGGCATCCCGCTCTGGGGCACCCTGATCGCCCTCAACGACGGCACCCGCCCGGTGCTGGGGGTGATGGACCAGCCCTTCACCCGCGAACGCTTCGTCGGCGACGGCAGTCGCGCACTGCTCAACGACCGGCCGATCCAGACCCGCGCCTGCGGCAAGCTGGCCGACGCCACCCTGATGGTCACCAGCCCGGAACATTTCCGTGAGCCGCCCTACCGCGACCTGTTCGAAAAACTCGCGGGGCACGTGCGGCTGGTGCGCTACAGCGGCGATTGCTACGCCTACTGCATGTTGGCCCTGGGGCTGGTGGACATCGTCCTCGATCCGGGCCTCAAGCCCTACGACATCCAGGCGCTGATGCCGATCATCCAGGGCGCCGGCGGCGTGGTCAGTTGCTGGGACGGTGGCGACGCGCAGCACGGCGGCGATGTCATCGCCTGTGGCGATGCGCGCCTGCATGGGCAAATCCTCGATCTGATGCGCGCGGGCGGATGACCTGTCCCCGCGAAAGCACCGGCCTGCCGTGGCGGAGCTGACCAGCGAAGCGTGCGTGAGGGCGACCACCGGGTAGGCTGGTGCGGGCCACGCGGGTGCCGAGCGAAGCGAGGCCCGACAGACACCCGGCGGCTACCGCGCACGTCGGGCTCCGCAGGTTCGGCGCCAACCCACCGGGAGTCGGCTTTCCCTGGCGCGCGAGCTCAACCGCTGCTCAATACACATCCCGCACATAACGCTTGTCCCGCGCCATGGCGCTGACATAGGCCTCGGCCTGGGCCGCGCTCATCCGTCCGTGTTCGCGCACCACGGCCTTGAGGGCGGCATCCACGTCGCGGGCCATGCGGCTGGCGTCGCCGCAGACGTAGAAGTGCGCGCCGTCTTCCAGCCAGCGCCAGAGTTCGGCGCCCTGTTCGAGCATGCGCTGCTGCACGTAGAGCTTTTCCGCCTGGTCGCGGGAGAAGGCGGTGTCCAGGCGGGTCAGGTGGCCGCTGGCGTGCCAGGCCTGCAGTTCTTCGCGGTAGTAGAAGTCCGCGGCTTCCCGCTGTTCGCCGAAGAACAGCCAGTTGCGGCCCTTGGCACCGGTTGCCTCGCGTTCCTGGAGGAAGGCGCGGAAGGGTGCGATGCCGGTGCCGGGGCCGACCATGATCATCGGTCGCTCGGGATCGGCCGGCACACGGAAGTGGGCGGACTTCTGGATGAAGATCGGCACCTCCCCGGCGGCGGCGCGGTCGGCGAGGAAGGCCGAGCAGACGCCGACGCGGTCACGCTCGCCGCATTGGTAGCGCAGCGTGGAAACGGTCAGGTGCACCTCCTGCGGGTGGGCCAGGGGGCTGGAGGCAATGGAGTAGAGGCGTGGTTGCAGGCGCTTGAGCCGGCCCAGCAGCTCGTCCGCGCCGACCCGCACCGGGAAGGCGCGCAGCAGGTCAGCCAGTTGCCGCCCCCACAGCCAGTCGTCCAGCTCGGCCTTGTTCGCCGGTTCCAGCAGACGCGCGAGTTCCGGGCTGGCGGAGCGCTCGGCGACGAAGCGCAGCAGCTCCGGGGTGATCCTGGCGATCTCGAAGTGCCGGGCCAGGGCACTGGCCAGGGGCAGGGCGCCCTGGTCGGCGAGTTCCACGACCTGATCGGCGTCCAGCGCCAGCGCAGCGAGGATTTCGTTCACCAGCGACGGGCAATTGCTCGGCCACACGCCCAGGGCGTCGCCGGCCTGGTAGCTGAGGCCGCTGTCCTTGAGGTCCAGCACCACCTGCCGGGTTTCCTTGGCCGAACCGGGGGCATTCAGCACCGGGTTGCGCAGCAGGCGGCTGGCCAGGGGACGCTGGCGGCTGTAGCCCGAGGCGGCGGCCGCGGCCGGCGCGCCGACGGTTTCCAGTGGCGGCTGTACCGGTGCGGCGCCGGTCAGGGCGGTGCGTACGCTGGACAGCCAGGCGTGCGTCGCGGCTTGGTAGTCCGGCTCGCAGTCCACCCGGGGCGCCAGGCGGCGGGCGCCGAGGGCTTCCAGGCGGGCATCCAGCTTGCGGCCGAAGCCGCAGAACTGACCGTAGTTGGAGTCGCCCAGGGCCAGCACGGCGAACGCCAGGCCGTCGAGGGACGGCGCGTCCTCGGCGCTCAGGGCGGCCCAGAACGCCATGCCGTTGTCCGGCGGATCGCCGTCGCCGAAGGTGCTGGCGATCAGCAGGGCGCGACCGGCGCCCGCCAGTTCGGCGGGCTGGACGCCGTCCAGGCAGCGCAGGTCGACGGCGTGGCCGTCGTTCCTGAGGGCGTCGGCGCAGGCGCTGGCGAAGGTTTCCGCATTGCCGGTCTGCGAGCACCAGAGCAGCAGCAGCGGCTTCTCCTGGCGGGCCGCCGGAGCGGGTGCGGAGTGGCTGTCGCGGCTGCGGGAGAACAGCCCGGCGAGCAGGCCGTCCAGCAGCAGGCGGGTGTCGGTGGCCAGCGGTGCGCTGGCCGGCAGCGTCGGGACGCCGCCGAGCGCGCGGCCTTCCTCGCTGCGCAGGCCGAGCAGGTAGCCCTGCAGGTAGCGCTGCTCGCTGGGTGCCAGGCTGAGGTCGGCGTTGGTCTCGAGGTTCAGCAGACGGGCGAAGGCATTGATCGGCATGTCGGCGGGTTCCTCCGAAGGACCGGTCGCGGCGCTGGCCGTGGCCGTCTCGACTTCTCGCAGGGGGATGAGCTGGGGGCTGGCCGGGGCGACGGGCGCCAGGGCGACGGCGCTGTACTTGAATTCCGGCTGCAGCGAAATCGGGTCGAGGGCGTCGCTGGTGAGGGCGTTGATCGCCAGGTCGTCGCCATAGCGGTCGTTCCAGTGGAAAGGCGCGAAGCAGTTGCCCGGCCGTACGCGGTCGGTCACCACGGCGGGCAGCACCGCGCGGCCACGCCGCGAGCGCACTTCCACCCGGCCCTGGTCGACGATGCCGAGGCGGCGGGCGTCCTCCGGGTGAATTTCCAGGAAGGGACCGGGGTTGAGCCGGTTCAGGGTGGCCACCTTGCCGGTCTTGGTCAGGGTGTGCCACTGGTGCTGCACGCGACCGGTGTTGAGCACCAGGGGGAATTCGTCGTCGGGCAGGTCCGCCGGCTCCAGGTGCGGGCGGGGGAAGAACACGGCCTTGCCATCCCCGGTGGCGAAGGTGATGGCCGGGCGGCTGCCGTCGGCAGGGTGCTTCGGCGACTGGCTGATGCCGTCGTTGAGGTAGCGGATGGGATTGCGCGCATTGGCCGGGCTGCCCGGCGCGCAGGGCCATTGCATTGGTCCCTGGCGCAGCAGCGCATGGCTGGCGCCACGGATGTCGTAGCCGGTGTCGGGGTTCCAGGCGCGCGTGATTTCGTCGAACACCTCGCTGGCGCTGGTGTAGCCGAAGGCCTCGGCGAAGCCCATGGCGCAGGCGACGCGGGCGATGATCTGCCAGTCCGGCAGGCTGTCGCCGGGGGCGTCCACCGCCTGTTGGGTCAGGGTCAGGTTGCGCTCGGAGTTGATCATCACGCCCTCCGCCTCGGCCCAGAGGGCGCCGGGCAGGAGGATGTCGGCGTAGCGGTTGGTCTCGGTGTCGAGGAAGGCGTCCTGGGTGATCACCAGCTCGGCGGCGCGCAGGCCTTCGATGACCCGGCGGCGGTTGGGCACGGTGGCCACCGGGTTGGTGCAGATGACCCAGCAGGCCTTGATGTCACCGGCGGCCATGGCCTCGAACAGGCCCAGGGTGCCGCTGCCGCCGTCCTGGCGCAGGTGGCCGCGCGGCAGTTGCCAGAGGTCCTCGATGAAGCGGCGGTCGGCCTCCACCTGCAGCGAGCGCTGGCCGGGCAGGCCGGGGCCCATGTAGCCCATTTCGCGGCCGCCCATGGCGTTGGGCTGGCCGGTGAGGGAGAAGGGGCCGCTGCCGGGGCGGCAGATGGCGCCGGTGGCCAGGTGCAGGTTGCACAGCGCATTGGTGTTCCAGGTGCCGTGGGTGCTCTGGTTCAGACCCATGGTCCAGCAGCTCATCCAGTCCCCGGCTTCGCCGATCCATTGCGCGGCGGTGCGGATGTCGGCCTCGGCCAGGCCCGTGATGGCGGCGACGCGCGCCGGGCTGTAATCCTCGAGGAAGGCCGGCATGGCCTCCCAGCCCTGGGTGTGGGCGGCGATGAAGGCCGGGTCGGTGTGGCCGTTCCGGTGCAGCAGGTGCAGCAGGCCGTTGAGCAGGGCGAGGTCGGTTCCCGGCTTGATCGGCAGGTAGAGGTCGGCCTTGTCGGCGGTGGCGGTGCGGCGCGGGTCGACCACGATCAACCGGGCCCCGGCCTTGACCCGGTCCAGCATGCGCAGGAAGAGGATCGGGTGGCAGTCGGCCATGTTGGCGCCGCTCACCAGGAACAGGTCGGCCTTGTCGAAATCCTCGTAGGAGCCGGGCGGGCCGTCGGCGCCCAGGGACAGCTTGTAGCCGCTGCCGGCGCTGGCCATGCACAGCCGCGAGTTGGATTCGATGTGGCGGGTGCGGATGAAGCCCTTGGCCAGCTTGTTGGCCAGGTACTGGGCCTCCAGGGACATCTGCCCGGAGACATAGAAGGCGATGGCGTCGGGGCCGTGGGCATCGAGCAGGGCACGCAGGCGGTCGGCGGTGTCCTGGATGGCCTGGTCGATGCCGGTGCGCACCGGGTCGCGGCTGCGCTCGTGGCGCAGGTAGGCGTGCTCCATGCGGCCGGAGTCGGTCAGCGGCTGGGCACAGGTGTTCCCCTTGGTGCAGAGGCGGCCGAGGTTGGTCGGGTGGGCCTTGTCGCCGCTCACCTTGACCACGCGGTTGTCCGCCACCTCCATGACGATGCCGCAACCGACGCCGCAATAGGGACACACGCTTCGTACTGTCTTGTTGGCCATATCCGTTTCCTGGAGCGCAAACGAAAAGGCGCCATGCCTCCCGCCGTCGAAACGGAGGGGGACACGGCGCCTTTGTCGTGGGTGGGCAATCGGCATTGATTGCCTGGTGAGGGGCATCGCAAGGCATATGCCAAGTCCGCCACGGCGGGCGCCAAGGCTTGGCGCGGCGGCGCTTGCAGGCATTTCCCGGGGGCCGCCGAGGTGCTGCCGGATGGCATCAGGATGGGGCGGGGGAGGTGCATGTCGCACCATTCTGGTTCTTTCACAGTGCTCCGTCGCGGGGGCCGCAGGCGGGCGGGGCCGGCACCGCGTCAATCGCTGCAGGCCGCGCCATTGCTGGGCCCAGGGGCCAACTGGGCAGGCCGCGCCGGCAAACTGGCACAGCCACTGCATGGGATCGGCCAGACCCGCCGTGCAGTGTGCGGCGGGCGGCCCGGTCGATCAAAGGCGATCACCGCACCGGGCTGACAGGTGCACCAGGCAGCGTGGCCCGGTGGCACCCATGAACGAACAGGCAAAGGCGCCTGGGGCGATAAGCCCCAGGCGCTTTTTTTTGCCCCGAGAAACCTGATTGGCTTGGGCTGGGTGCTACTTATGAACACTTCCACCTCTGATGTGCAGACGCTGATCGTCATCGGCAACGGCATGGTCGGCCACCACTGCGTCGAGCAACTGATCGAACGCGGCGCGCTGGACCGCTATCGCATCCAGGTCTTCAGCGAGGAGCCGCTGCGCGCTTACGACCGCGTGCACCTGTCGGAATACTTCGGCGGCCGCGACGCGGAATCCCTGGCTCTGGGCGCGGCCAGCCTCTATCAGACCCCGGGCGTGACCCTGCACCTGGGCGTGCCGGTGCTGGAGATCGACCGCGCGCGCCGCGAGGTGGTCACCGCCAATGGCTGCGTGGCCTACGACAAGCTGGTGCTGGCCACCGGTTCCTACCCCTTCGTGCCGCCCATCGAAGGTGCCGACGGCGACTCGCGCCTGGTCTACCGCACCCTGGCCGACCTCGACACCATCCGCGCGGCCGCCGTTGGTGCCCGCCGTGGCGTGGTGGTGGGTGGCGGTCTGCTCGGCCTGGAGGCGGCCAATGCCCTGAAGTCCCTGGGCCTGGATGCCCACGTGGTGGAATTCGCCCCACGCCTGATGCCGGTGCAACTGGACGACCAGGGCGGCCTGGCGCTCAAGGCGCGTATCGAGGCGCTGGGCGTCGGTGTGCACCTGTCGCGCGCCACCCAGTCGATCAGCGCCGGCGACGCCTATCGCTACCGGATGAACTTCGCCGACGGTGAATGCCTGGAAACCGACCTGATCGTCTTCTCCGCCGGTATCCGCCCGCAGGACGCCCTGGCCCGCCAGTGCGGCCTGGAGCTGGGGCCGCGCGGCGGTGTGGCCATCGACGGCCAGTGCCTGACGTCGGACGCGGACATTCACGCCATCGGCGAATGCGCCGCCTGGAACGGCAGCATCTTCGGCCTGGTCGCCCCCGGTTATCAGATGGCCCGCAGCGTCGCCGCGCAGCTCTGCGGCGAAGAAGCCGCCCCGTTCATCGGCGCCGACATGTCCACCAAGTTGAAGCTGCTGGGCGTGGACGTGGGCTCCATCGGCGATGCCCACGGCGCCTTGCCGGGCGCGCGCAGCTACCGCTTCATCGACGAAGCGACCTCCAGCTACCGCCGCCTGGTGGTTTCCGCCGATGGCAAGCAGGCCCTGGGGGCGGTGCTGGTGGGCGACAACAGCTACTACGACACCCTGCTGCAGTACGTGCAGAACGGCATCAAACTGCCGGCCGATCCTGCCAGCCTGATTCTCCCGGCGGGCGAGGGCGCGCCGGCCCTGGGCGCCGATGCGCTGCCGGACAGCGCCACCATCTGTTCCTGCCACAACGTCAGCAAGGGCGCCATCTGCTCCGCCATCGATTCCGGCTGCAGCGACGTGGCGGGGGTCAAGGCCTGCACCAAGGCGGCCACCGGCTGCGGCGGCTGCGCGGCGCTGCTCAAGCAGGTGGTGGAGCATGAGCTGTCCGCCCGTGGCGTGGCGGTGGACAAGAGCCTCTGCGAACACTTCGCCTACACCCGCCAGGAGCTTTATGCCCTGGTCCGCGTGGAAGGCATCGAGACCTTCGAGGAAATGCTCGCCAAGCATGGCCGTGGGCATGTCGGCTGCGAGATCTGCAAGCCGGCCATCGGCTCCATCCTCGCCTCCTGCTGGAACCGCCCGATCCAGGACCCCTGGCTGGTGCCGCTGCAGGACACCAACGACACCTTCATGGCCAACATGCAGAAGAACGGCACCTATTCGGTGGTGCCGCGCATTCCCGGTGGCGAGATCACCCCGGAGGGGCTGATCGCCATCGGCCAGGTGGCGCAGAAGTACAACCTCTACACCAAGATCACCGGCGGCCAGCGCATCGACCTGTTCGGCGCCCAACTGCACGAGCTGCCGGATATCTGGGGCGAGCTGATCGCCGCCGGCTTCGAGACCGGCCACGCCTACGGCAAGTCGACCCGTACGGTGAAGTCCTGCGTCGGCAGCACCTGGTGCCGCTACGGCGTGCAGGACAGCGTGAAGATGGCCCTGGACATCGAGCACCGCTACAAGGGCCTGCGCTCGCCGCACAAGCTGAAGTTCGCGGTATCCGGCTGCACCCGCGAATGCGCCGAGGCGCAGAGCAAGGACGTGGGCGTGATCGCCACCGAGAAGGGCTGGAACCTCTACGTCTGCGGCAACGGCGGCATGCGCCCGCGCCACGCCGAGCTGTTCGCCACCGACCTGGATGACGCGACCCTGATCCGCTACATCGACCGTTTCCTGATGTTCTACATCCGCACCGCCGACAAGCTGCAGCGCACCTCGGTCTGGCGCGAGAGCCTGGAGGGCGGCCTGGACTACCTCAAGGCGGTGATCATCGACGACAGCCTGGGGCTGGGCGCCGAACTGGAAGCCCAGATGCAACTGGTGGTGGACCGCTACGAATGCGAGTGGGCCAACGCCATCGAGGACCCGGAGAAGCTCAAGCGCTTCCGCACCTTCGTCAACGACGCGAGCGGCGACCCGGATATCCATTTCGTCAAAGAACGTGGGCAGATCCGTCCGGCGCGGGCGTCCGAGCTCACCCTGATTCCCCTGGCCGAGGAGGTGGTCTGATGGCCCAGCACAGCGCGCAACGCATCGACGCATTGGCACAATGGCGAGCCCTCTGCTCGCGCGGCGACCTGGTGCCCAACTCGGGCGTGGTGGCCCGGGTGGACGGTGCCCAGGTGGCGCTCTTCTACCTCCCGGATGCGGAGGAAGGGCGGCAACTGTTCGCGGTGGACAACCACGACCCCCATGCCGGCGCCAACGTCATCGGTCGCGGCATCGTCGGTCACCTCGGCGGCAGCCTGGTGATCGCCTCGCCGCTGTACAAGCAGCATTACCGCCTGGAAGACGGCGCCTGCCTGGAGTACCCGGAACAGCGCCTGCGGGTCTGGCCGGTACGCCTGGTGGGGGATGTGGTGGAAATCGGCCTGGGTTGAGGCTGGAAGCCCGACGTTTCGGCGCTGGCCGGGGCGTCGGGCCTCACGGGGCTCAGGCCTCCCGCTGGCGGTGAGCCCGCGAGTACATGAGGTGGGCATCCATCAGCAGCGCCTCCATGCCCGACAGCACGGCTTCCCGGCGCAGGCGGCCGGCGGTGCTGCGGTCCTGGTCCAGGCGCAGGCGTTCGATCAGGCGCGAAACCTGTACCAGGCGATAGTCGCCCAACTGGCGGCAGGCCTCGGGGCTGGAGTCGGCGCGCACGTCCAGTACGTCATCGGAGAAGTCGTCCAGGGTCGGAAAACGGTGCGGGGTGTTCATGCCGTGGATTCCATGGGGCGGAAGAAGCGCGGAAAAACTACCCAGACGCCCTGTAGGCATTCAAGGCAGGCGCAATGTCCGAATTTTCGCGTTAGCGAGTAGGGATATTGTCGGGATAAGCCCTGAACATCACGGAAACGGCATTCCAGAGCCTTCAGCCGAGATCCAGCGCGCCTTGCCGGCAACAGCGCGCCAGGGCTTCTTCCAGCCGACGGTCGGGCATGGCGTGGGTGCGCAGGATGCTCGCGGTTCGCTCCACATAGTCGCGGGTGCTGCCGTAGTGGCCGCTGGCGCTGTCGAACACCTGGCGCAGCACGTGGTCCGGCAGGGCGCCGGCATAGCAGGAGAAGTTGCGCCGTAGCACGAAGCCCAAGGCCTGCACCTTGGCGCCTCCCTCCAGTTGGCAGCTGAGCCACTTCGGTTGATAGGCCGCATCGGGCATTTCCCGTTGCCAGAGGGCCAGCAGGTGTTCCCGCAGTTGGGTGTCCGGCAGGCGGTAGGCGAAACCGGCGCAGGAGCCGCCACGGTCCAGGCCGAGCACCAGCCCCGGGGTTTCCGGGGTGCCACGGTGGATCAGCGACCAGAGGTAGAGCCCGCGATGGTAGCCGTGGATGCGTGCCCGGCGGCTTTCCACCGTGGGGCATTCCGGACGCCAGATCAGCGAGCCATAGGCAAACAGCCAGACCGGCCCACCCCGATGCCGGGCCATGGTGGTATCCAGCGAGGCGAGCAATTCGGCCTGGGTCAGCTGCGCCGGCTGATCGAGCTGGGGCGGGTAGAGCGGGGGAGCGGGTTCGAATGAGCTGCCGGCCATGGAGTGACTGCTGACTGTGCTGAGGATTCGGGCCGCCTTCCGGGCCCGTCGCCTGTTGTATCAGGTAGCGGGCTCCGGGCGAACTGACAGTCGTCGAATTTCCCACGGATTGCGCCGCCAGGAGCTGATCGATGAGCGAAAGGGAGGGTTGTATCGGTGTTGGCTGTCGCAGTGCCGGATGAAGGTCCAGGTAAGCGGTTTCAGGACGCCGTACGAGGCCATCCGGCAGAGGGCAGGTCGACACCTTTTGTTGCAAGGAAACGGGTCACACTGTCATGAAATGCGAAGAAATTGGCGTGAAATGCGAACTCGTTTGGGGCATCGGCGCCTAGGCTTTCCGCCAGTCAAAAAGGGGGGGAAGAACCGGCAGGGTTCACCCCGACAGTCGTGGAGTTTTCGTATGAAACCGCTTTTCGGATTTGCGCTGGCAGGCCTGGTTCTGCTCGGCACCGGCTGTTCCAGCCAGGTGACCCAGCCTGAGCAGTATTCGGGATTTCTGAGGGATTACTCGCAGCTCGAGGAAACCCTGTCCGCCAGCGGCGAGCCCGTGCTGCGCTGGACGGCGCCGGACTTCGACCCGCGTCGCTATGGTTCGCTCCTGGTGGAGAAACCGGTCTTCCATCCCGAGCAGGCCCCCAGCGACCGGATGAGCCAGCAGACCCTCGACCAGATCGCCACCTACATGCGCCTGGCCCTGCAGCGGGAACTGGTGGGCCAACTGCGTCTGGTGGGGACGCCTGAGGCGGATACCCTGGTGCTGCGCCCGTCCATTTCGGCGGTCGCGGTATCGACCGAGCACCTGAAGGCCTACGAGGTCATCCCGATCGCCCTGCTGGCCGCCGCCGCGACCACGGCCGCGGGAACGCGCGACCAGGAGGTGACCCTCTATGCCGAACTGGAGGCGGTGGACGCCGCCAGCGGCCAGCCGGTGGTGCGCATGGTGCGCAAGGGCCAGGGACTGAGCCTGGAAAACCGCAAGACGCCGCTGGTCCTCGACGATCTCAAGCCGGTGCTCGATGACTGGGCGCGGGACGCGCGCGACTTCAGGCCCTGACGGGCCGCCTGCCGATCAACCCTCCAAGGCCGGAACCGGCGCTCCGCCGGTTCGCCTCCGTGCGTGCCGAAACCGGGCTGCGCCGCGGAGCGGCCGTGATTCCGCAATGGCGACGGCGCCGCACCGCCGGCCCCCACGCGGTCCCCCCTGCCAAACAGGTAATGACATGCTCAGTGACGGGATTCTCGATTACTTCGCCCTAGGCCTGCTGTTCTTCGTCGTGATCGTACTGTTCTACGGGATCATCGTGATTCACGACATCCCCTACGAGATCGCCCGGCAGCGCAACCACCCTCACCAGGACGCCATCCATGCCGCCGGCTGGGTGAGCCTGTTCACCCTCCACGCCATCTGGCCGTTCCTGTGGATCTGGGCGATGTTGTATCGCGAGGACCGGGGCTGGGGCTTCGGTGCCCCGAAGGTCGACCTGGAGCGGCAACTGGCCGACCTGCAAGCCCGCCTGCAGCGCCTGGAAGGTCGGCGCCCTGCCGGCCAGGCGGAGGAGGCCTGAAGACATGGACCTGTTGCTGATTCTCACCTACACGGCCATCTGCGTCGCCGTCTTCAAGCTCTTCAAGATCCCGCTGAACAAGTGGAGCGTGCCCACCGCGGTGCTCGGCGGCGTGATCCTGATCGGTACGTTGATCTTCCTGATGAACTACAACCACCCCTACTCGGAAGTGGCGCGCAGCTACTTCGTGTCGACGCCGGTGATTCCCACCGTCAGCGGCCAGGTGGTGGAGGTGCCGGTGAAGACCAACCAGCCGCTGGAAAAGGGCGACGTGCTGTTCCGCATCGACCCGACACCCTTCGAGAACAGGCTGAAGTCGATCCAGGCGCAACTGGTGTCGGCCCGCGCCGACCAGGCCCGCGCCCGCGAACTGGCCGCGCGCAATGTTGGTAACCGCCGCGACGTGGACCTCACCACCGCGCGGGTGGACGACCTGCAGGCGCAGTTGAACATCGCCCGGTTCGAGCTGGACAACACCGTGGTGCGTGCTCCGAGCAAAGGCTTCGTCACCCATGTGTCGTTGCGTCCGGGGATGATGGCCACGCGTATGCCGATGCGGCCTTCCATGGTGTTCATCCCTGCCGAGGGGCATTACTTCGCGGCCTGGATGCGGCAGAACAGCCAGTTGCGCCTGACGCCCGGCGACGAGGCGGAAGTGGCCTTCGACGGGATTCCCGGCCAGGTGTTCAAGGGCACGGTGAAGCAGGTGATCGGCGTGATCGGCGAAGGTCAGGTGCAGCCGTCCGGCAACCTGCTGAGCTTCAGCGGCTCGCCGCCGCCGGGGCGGGTGCCGGTGATCATCGAGATCACCGACCCCGACTACGAGCGTTACGCCGCCCTGATGCCCGGTGGTGCCTATGGCCAGGCGGCGCTCTACAGCGAGCATTTCCACCATGTGGCGATCATGCGCAAGATCCTCCTGCGCATGGCGGCCTGGATGAACTACATCTTCCCCTTCCATTGAGTCAGGGGACCCGGTGGCACAGGGCGCGCAGCACGCCGCCATCGGCTTCGCGGATTGGCGGGCGCGGTGCCCGCCACGCCGGATGCGGGACGGTCACAGGAGGTATCCGAGCGTATCCGGACACATCGGCGGACGCCCTGATGGGCGATCCGCCTGTCTGGAGTAGAGAGGGAAACATGACCGGAAAATCCGACAACTCCGAGAACGCGGGCGCTCTGCCCAGGATGCGCCGCAAGGCCTACGAGGCAGAGTTGAAGAAGCTACACGTCGAACTGGTGAGGCTGCAGCGCTGGGTGGTGCAGCAGGGCATGAAGGTCTGCATCGTCTTCGAGGGACGGGATGGCGCCGGCAAGGGCGGCGTGATCAAGGCCCTCAGCGAACGCACCAGCTCTCGCATCTTCCGCACCGTCGCGCTGCCGACGCCGACCGAGCGGGAACGCTCGCAGATGTACGTGCAGCGCTACATCAGTCAGTTCCCGGCGGGCGGCGAAGTCGTGATCTTCGATCGCAGCTGGTACAACCGGGCGGGTGTCGAGCGCGTCATGGGCTTTTGCAGCGAAAAGGAGGTGCAGAAGTTCTTTGCCTTCACGCCGCTGTTCGAGCGCGCGGTGGTGGAGTCGGGAATCATCCTCCTGAAGTACTGGCTGGAAGTCGGGCCGGAAGAGCAGCAGCGCCGGCTCGAGGACCGCATCCACGACGGCCGCAAGACCTGGAAACTGTCGCCGATGGACATCAAGTCCTTCAACCACTGGGACGACTACACCCGCGCGCGGGACGAAATGTTCGTCGCCACCGACACCTCCTGGGCGCCGTGGTATGTCGCTCGCTCCGAGGACAAGCGTCGGGTTCGCCTCAACGTCATCCGCCACATTCTCGACCAGATTCCCTACCAGGACGTGCCGGATGAGCGGGAAGTGGAACTGCCGGAGCGCGGCAAACTGGGTGTGTACCAGTCCCCCGACTATCCCTTCCGGCATATCGCCGAGCCGTACTGAGTCAGCGGTTCCGCCGGTGACGATTGTCGAGTCGGTAGCCCGGATTGCACCCGGGCTACGATCTTACTTGTCCTGCGGTGCCGGTTGGAGGCGCATTGGGATGAAGCGGGGGAAGGAGGGCGGCTCGCTGCCGGGGCAGGAGCCGCGAAGGGGGTTAGAACAGCAGGTAGGCGCTGGCGCTGGTCTGGTCCAGCTCGATGTCGCCGACCTTCAGCACTTCCTGTTCCAGGCGCACGCCGAGGTTGCGGAATACATCCAGCTCGATGCCCAGGCCGTAGGTCAGGTCCATGTCGTTGCTGTCGCCGACGATATCCGCGTCGGCGTCCCAGGCATGTACGCCACCGCTGGCGAACAGGCGCAGACGGTCGCCTACCGGCACGCCGAGATGCACGGCGGCCTGGACGGAGTGGCCTTCGAAATCGCCGCGTTCGCCGTCGAACCTGCCCAGGTCTACCCAGGCGCCTTCCAGCGCCAGGTAAGGGTTGAGACGGTAGCCGACGTAGGCCTTGTAGCTGTTGTCGTCGTCGCTGAGGCTGTGCTCGTCGGTTTCCACCCGGGTCACGCCGCCGCCCAGATAGAGGCCGCGGTCATCCGCGACGGCGCTGAAGGTGCTGAGGGCGAAGAGGGCGGCTGCGAGCTGCTTGCTGAATCTCATCAGTGTTCCTGCATGGTGTGTTGGAGGTGTGGGGAAGGCTGGGGTCAGGCCGATCCGCTCGGCTGGAACTCCCGGTCCAGGCGTTCGCGAATCCGCTGCGCCGCGCTGTCCATGGCGGGATAGATGTCCTCGACCACGGGCTGGGCGGATTGCTCGAGGTTCCTGCCGCTGGCGCGGTCGACGGCGCGGCCGAGGGGTTCGCCGGTCAGGCCATCGGTGACCTCGCTCTCGAAGAACACGTAGAGGGTTTCGTCGCGAATGCCGGTGGCGTGCAGGGAGAGGCCGACCAGGAAGCCGATGGGGATGTACTCCATGACGCTGGGGTCGCGGGGTGTCCGCTGCAGGTCGTTGATCGAGACGCGAAGCGACAGCGCACCCGGCGTCGGGCGCGTCACCAGGCGGTAGCCGCTGGTGGTCAGCTGGCGTTCGAGCTGGCCACGGAGGTGTACGAGCAGTTGGGCGGCATCGGCGTCGGACAGGCTGATCGCCGAGTCGCCCTTGTCCATGGGCAGGGGCGCGGGCAGGTCGATGAAAACGGCCTTGTCATGGCCACTGGAAAGTGGCGTGAGAGAGGTTTTCCAGGCAATGGTGCCCGGCTCTCTTTCGATGACCTGCATCGGCGTCGCGGACGACTTTGCGTAACCGTCGGAAGTCGCGACGGTGGGTGCCATCGAACAGCCGAACAGGGCCATTGAAAGTGAAAGTAGGGAGAGTTCTCTGATTGGCATGTGGATTCCTGTTGAAGTCCCATCGGGCGGACGCCTCGTCACCGCGCAGGGCGCGCAGCGCCTGGCTGGAAAGGCCGGTCCGACGCTGCTGTACTCTGGGCCTGGGACGGAGAAAACAAGAATCAAAAATGGTTATTTATGCCGGCGCGTGTGCCGCTGGAAATCCAGGTGGGGGAGAATTCGGTTCCCCTTTCGCGGCAATTGAAATCAGCAACCTCAGCACGTTTTCATGAAAAGTCAGTTCTCGTTCTCCCTGAAGCGCGGCGGCCAGGCTTCCTTCGATGCCGCCACCAATCAGCTGCATATAAGCCCGAACCTGGGGGAGCCGCGCATGGTGACCCTGTCCTATTCGGAGTCGCGGCTATTGCAACTGCTCCTGGACAGTCCGGGGGAAACCCGCAGCCGCAACGAAATAATGGAATACGCCTGGGACAATCGTGTCGTCGCGGCCGGCAGTCTCAACCAGGCGATATTCACCTTGCGCAACCTGATCGATGACGGCACCGATCATGACGTGCTGCAGACCATCCCGCGGCGCGGCTATCGCTTCAATGCGCAGTTCCTGGCGGACGCCTCCGCCGCTAAGGCGGAGCCAGCGGTCGAGCAGGCGCCGGAGGTGGACGCCGGTGCGCAGGAACCGTCCGCGCCGAGCGAACCGCCCGACGCGGGACGGCGGCCCCTGGCCGCCTGGCTCCGCTCGCCGAAACGGCTGCCGCTGGCCTACGGCCTGATGTTCGGCCTGCTGGCCCTGGTGGCGCTGTACCGCCTGGGGCCGTTGCTCGGCGCCGATTCGGGGCTGGTGGTGGAGGACCTGACGGTGGGGCCGCTGACCTACCATTTCGTCGGCGACAGCGCGGAGGAGAACGCGCGCAGCCGCGCCTTCTTCAAGGCGGCCCTGGAGGCGCGCGAGGAGGGCCTGGCCGGACACGTCTGGGTCAATCGCTCGAACCGGCTCTACGACCTCAGCTGCGTGCGCAGCGACGGTGTGACGGAAAACCTGATCTTCCTCGAGGACAACCCCATGGCCAATGCACCACTGGCGATGCTTCGCCGCTGCCTGGGGGGCCGCCCATGAGTCTCCGATCCTTCAAGCACGGGTTCATGCTCGGCGGCCTGGCCCTGCTGGCGCTGGCTGGCCTGCTGTACGACGACCCGGCCTATACCCGGGGCGTTTCCTATCACGGCACCAATACCATCGTGCTCAACGATGGCGTCCAGCTGCGTTCCGAAGAGCGGCTGATCATCGGCGACGTGCTCAGCCTTGCCGCCATGGAGCGAGCCGGGGCGGACGTCAACTACGGCGCCCTGGATGCGCAGGTGGTGGCGACCGGCCCACGCCATGTCGAGGCCCGACTGCTGCAGGCCCGGACCAGCCGCAGCCGGCCGCTCGAGCGGCTGCGGGAGGTCCCGGACGTCCTCTTCAACCGCCAGTACGGCCTGGCCACCGGAGCGATGCTGCGCCTGGAGTTCCTGCCGGTGCCCCAGGCCAATGTGATCTGCTACTACGCCCGGGAAATCGACAGCGTCCGCTGCCTGAACCGGTGAGCCCACCCCGGAGCATGGAATGGGCGACCTTCAGGCGCTGTCCCGCAGGTGGATCTCGTGCCGTTCCCGGAGCCGGCCGTCGAGGCCGAGCGTCTCCACGCTGAGGACCACGCTGGGCCGTTCCGTGCGAATCACCTTGATGCGGGTGAGGGTATCCGGGGTGCGTTGGATGACCAGGCTTTCCCCGACGTTGCGACTCAGAACCAGCATTTCGAACACTCCAGTGGTTTGTCTGGGGGCCAATTGTCGAAACCGCTCGCGTGCTGATGCGAATCAAAAGTGCTCATTGCCGCTGGTACCTGACAGACCTGCTCCGGCCGGCCGGAGCGGGTCCTTGGGACTGATGTGAAATAAGGATTGGTGATTTTCATTTCCGCATCCCCTTTTCAAGAATCCGACTGTCCCGGAGCCACGGGGCCAGTCTTGCTACGAGAAGGGGCGTTGAATGAAATTCGTGTCTGTCATCCGGCTGATCTGCTGGATCGTCTGTTCGGTCCTGGTGGCGCTGTCCTTCGGGGTCATGAGCCAGTCCCTCATTGGCGGCTTGCTGATGCTTTCCGGTGCGATCTGGCTGTGCCCGGCGTGCTGGCGGGCAATCGAAAGCCTCACCGGCAAGGCCGGCAGCGGCGTCGCCGTGGCTATTCTCGCGGTACCACTGTTCCTGCTCGGCCTGCACGTCGCCACCCGCGCGCAAGGTCCCGGCCAGGTGCCCACCCCATTGCGCTTCTTCAGCGAGGAACTGGCCCAGTCCTCCCGGCAAGACGAAGACCACCCGGCCGTGGACCCTGGGGCCCTGAACTTCTTCCGCCACCTCATGGAGCAGGACTACCTGGTCGCCCTGAACGGCGGGAAGTCGGCGCTGAACGCGCTGTCGATGGTCAGCCCGGTGGAGCGCATGCCCAGCTCGAAACTGGCGCGGCTCTACGAGGGAAGCGTGGCGGCCGACGACCGCGATCTCAAGGGCCGCAAACTCATCGTCACCGGCGAGGTCCTCGCGGTACGGGTGGACTACGCCAATGACGTGATCCTGGAGCTTCCCGGCGCCAACGAACTGTTCAACGTGCAGGCGGAGCTCCACAGCGACCCGCGCAAGTACGCCGAGCCGGTGGTGGAAGGGAAGTACGTGGACCTCTACTGCACCCTCTACGGCAAGGTCACTGACGACAGCGCCAGCAACCTCTACCTGGAGGACTGCACCCAGGTCGACTTCACGTCCGACGCCCGGACCTACGCCGACAATCTCGCCAAGGTTCTGCGCGGCTGGCTGAGTACCGGCGGCAGGCACATCTTCCCCAGCGACGATGCGGCGACCTACTTCCTGCTCTCCTACCTGGCCGGCACCCAGCTGCCGCCGGGCAATCCTTGCCTGCGCGAGGACACGTCCCTGGAGGAATGCGTGGGTTCGCTGGAGCAACTGGAGGCCAGGGCATTGTTCGAGAAGGCGAGCGCCGACCTGCCGCGCTGGCAGGACTGGCTCGGTCTGCCCGCGCCGGGAAGTCATGCACGGTTGAGCAGCCGCTGATGAACGCCCCGGGCCGGTTGGCCGCCGCTTGCCTGCTTGCGCTGGCCTGGGCCGCGCCGCTGCAGGCGGCGGAGGTGCATCTGCGCGGCCACTGGCTGCAGGTGATCGACGACGAGGACAGCCTGGTCGGCGTGCTGAGCCGCGACGAGGCAGGCGCGGCGGTGGCCGTCGAGCTCTACCTGGAGGCCTATCGCGACGGCGTGGCCATCGGCGAAGCGGTGCATCGCTTCAGGCTGGAGGAAACGGTGCGGCTGTTCGCCATCCCGCTCGAGGCGGGTGTCGACTGTTACCGGGTGTTGGGCCTTGTCGGGCTGGATGCCGAGGACGGCCCGCTCAGTGCCACCGACGATTCGCCGCCGGGCAGGGAGGCGTGCCCGGCCTCCGAGCTGCTGACCGTTTCCGTGGACGGATCCGGCAGAAGGAGGATTTTTTGACTCACAAAATCGATGTTATGGCAAGTCAGGGGCGATGATCTCCGGGCGGTGGCAAACAGCGGATTAACGGGAGTCAGTCTCCATGAAGGCTCTAGAACGGGCTTTACAGCGCATGGTGCGTGCTCTGCGAATGGGGTGTGGCGGCAGTGAAGTGCCACGCATTCGCATTTTTGTAAGTACATATTTCAGTGTTAAATTCATATAAAACAATACCTTACGTTTAATGTTTGGCTGGTAAATGCCTCGTGGACGGTTGCTTGACAGTGTTTTTGGCCGAATCTTTAGTCAGGGGTGTAAGAAATTGTTTCGCAAGCGGGCGACTGCATCGTGAGGGCGCTGCAGCCTTAGCCGGGAAACAATAAGAGCTAGGGAGAACGTCATGAGCACTGCTTCACGCACACCATTCCCCGGGGCGATTCCGCCCATCTCCTTGCACCTTTCCGAATTCCACGGTCCACCGGGGCCATGAGCCCCCGGTGTCGGCCACCCTGCGCCGGCATCGTCAGGGATAGAACCTCCTGCTGAAGAGCATGAATCGCGCTGGCACCAGCGTCGCTTCGAGGTAGGCGTCATCTAGTCCCCCAAATCCCGAAGTCAAGTCGAAAGCGTGGAGCCCTGTCCTTGCTGCCATGGCGCACGCCCTTACGCAGTCGGAATTGAGGAATCAGCAAATGGCCAATTTCAACCTCGCGGACCTGGATTTCATCCTCCAGCAGATTTTCATCTCTGAAGCTCAGGCATCCGGCCAGGACATCCGCGATTTGTTGCCCAACGTCCAGGTGCCCTGGGGCCTGCGCACCATCGACGGGGCCTTCAACAATCTGTTCGCCGGGCAGACCGAGTTCGGTGCTTCGGACAACCTCTTCCCACGCCTGCTGCCTCCGGCGTTTCGCACTGCGGAGTCCGGAACCTCGTACAGCCAGAGCACGGGCATGGTGATCGATTCGCAGCCGAGGGTCATCAGCAACCTGATCGTCGACCAGACCGCCGGCAACGCCGCTGCCCAGGCCGCCGCCGACCAGACGCCCGGCTCGGCCACCGTGACCAGCCCTGGCCTGGACGGGCTGTTCGGCACCGCGGACGACGTGCAGACCCTGTTCATCCCGAATGTCGCGCCTGATGGGGGGCTGTCCGCCCCGTTCAACGCCTGGATGACCTTCTTCGGGCAGTTCTTCGACCATGGCCTGGACCTGGTGACCAAGGGTGGCAACAGTATCGTGTTCATTCCGCTGCAACCGGATGATCCGCTGTTCGTGCCGGGGAGCCCGACCAATTTCATGGTCCTGACCCGTGCGACCCAGGCCGGCGGCATACCCGGAGCGAACGAGAACACCACGTCGCCCTTCGTTGACCAGAACCAGACCTACAGCTCGCACCCGTCGCATCAGGTGTTCCTGCGGGCCTACGCGATTGGCGCTGACGGGCAACCCCATGCCACGGGCAAGCTGATCACCAATCGTGACCTGGGCGTCGATGGCCGGTTCGGCACTGCCGACGATGCCGAGCTCGGCGGCATGGCCACCTGGGCGGTGGTCAAGGCGCAGGCCCGCGATATCCTCGGGATCAACCTGACCGATGCCAATGTATTCGACGTGCCGCTGCTGGCCACCGATGCCTACGGCAACTTCATCAAGGGGCCGAACGGCTTCCCACAGGTGGTGATGAAGGGCGCCGATGGCCTGGCCGGAACGGCCGACGATTTCCTGGTGGAAGGCAATCCGCTGGCGCCGATCGACTTGACCAACGCCGTCGGCACCGGTCACCAGTTCCTCATCGATATCGCTCACAGTGCCGACCCCTCGGCCGCGGCCGGGCTGGTGCGCGACAACAACGGCGTGATCGGCGGTGCGCAGCCCGCCGGCACCTACGATGGCGAACTGCTGGACGCCCATTACATTGCCGGTGATGGCCGGGTCAACGAGAACATCGGCCTGACCACCGTGCACCATGTGTTCCATTCCGAGCACAACCGCCTGGTCGAGCAGACCAAGGCAACGCTGCTGGCTTCCGGCGACGTTGCGGTCCTCAACCAGTGGTTGCTGACGCCGGTCGTCTCCATTCCCGCCGACACCTCGACCCTGAACTGGAACGGCGAGCGCCTGTTCCAGGCCGCCAAGTTCGGCACCGAAATGCAGTACCAGCACATAGTGTTCGAGGAGTTCGCGCGCACCATCCAGCCGCAGGTCGACGAGTTCCTGGCGCCCAACGGCTACGACACCACCATCGATGCTTCGATCGTCGCCGAGTTCGCCCATACGGTTTACCGCTTCGGCCACTCGATGCTCACCGAGACGATCGACCGCTTCGATGCCAGCTTCAATCCGGTGACGGCGGACCCGCTGCATCCGACCAACGACCAGCAGATCGGTCTGATCGCGGCCTTCCTCAACCCCCTGGCCTTTGCCGCCAGCGGACCGACGGCGGAGCAGGCCGCGGGTGCCATCGTCCGGGGCGTGACCCGCACCGTCGGCAACGAGATCGACGAGTTCGTTACCGAGGCACTGCGCAACAACCTGGTGGGCCTGCCGCTGGACCTGGCGGCCATCAACATCGCCCGTGGTCGCGATACCGGCGTACCGTCCCTCAATGCCGCGCGCCGCGAGTTCTACCGCATGACCGGCGACGAGCAGTTGACCCCTTACATCAGTTGGGTGGATTTCCTCGATCACATCAAGCACCCGGAGTCGCTGATCAACTTCATCGCCGCCTACGGCACCCACTCCAGCATCACCAGCGCCACCACGCTGGACGCCAAGCGCGCCGCCGCGACCCTGCTGGTGCTGGGCGGCGCCGGTGCGCCCGCGGATCGGCTGGACTTCCTGCACAGTACGGGGGCCTGGGCCAGTGGCCCGAACGGCGTCACCATTACCGGCCTGGACAGCGTGGACTTCTGGATCGGCGGTCTGGCGGAAGAGAAGATGCCGTTCGGCGGGATGCTCGGTTCGACCTTCAACTTCGTCTTCGAGACCCAGTTGGAGGCCCTGCAGAACGGTGACCGCTTCTACTACCTGTCGCGTACCGCCGGGTTGAACTTCGGCACCGAGCTGGAGAACAACTCCTTCGCCAAGCTGGTGATGCTCCACACCGATGTGATTCACCTGCCCAACGCGATCTTCTCCACCCCGACCTGGACCCTGGAAGTCAACCAGGCTCTCCAGCACACCGGTCTGGGCGCAAGCGGGCGGGACGATCCCACCGGCGGCATCGTGATCAATGGCGTGGAAATCGTTCCGCTGGTGATCCGCGACAACCCCGAGACCGTCGGGCCGGACAGCAACTACCTGCGCTATACCGGCCCTGACCATGTCGTACTGGGCGGTACTCCGGGTGACGACATCATCATTTCCAGCGAGGGCGACGACACCCTCTACGGCGACGCCGGCAACGATGTGCTGGAAGGCGGCTACGGCAACGACACCGTGATGGGGGGCGATGGCGACGACATCCTCACCGATGCCGGAGGCGACAACCGCATGGAAGGCGGCGCCGGCAATGACGTGATCGTGGTCGGCAACATGATGGCCGGCGGTGGCGGCAACCTCATCCTCGGCGGTGACGGCAAGGATTTCATCGTCACCATCGAAGACATGTCCACCACCTTCGGCGGCCAGGGTGACGACTTCATCTACAGCGCCAAGACCAGCCTGCCGCCGACCGGCAACGAAGGCGACGACTGGATCGAGTGGGGTACCCAGGACGGCGCGCCGGGCGACAACTTCTCCCCGTTGCTGGCGGACAACGTCATCGGCAACGACATTTTCATCGGCGGCGGTGGCTTCGATGAAATGATCGGGGAGGGTGGGGACGACATCTTCGTCGGCAGCGATGCCCAGGACAAGATGGATGGCATGTCCGGCTTCGACTGGGTGACCTACAAGAACGACCGGATCGGCGTTACCGCCGACCTGGCCCTGGCGGCATTCCTCGGCATTGGTGAGGTGGGCGATCACATCGCGCTCCCGGTGGCGCAGTCGCCGGCCTCGATCTTCGACCGTTTCGCCGAGGTGGAAGGCCTGTCCGGTTCTGCCTTCGCCGATATCCTGCGTGGTAACGACGCCGATGCGGCCACGCTGGCCGGGGTGACCGCCACCGGCAATATCCTGACCAACCTGGATCTGATCACCGGCTTGAGAGCGTTCCTGGGCAGCGCCGCTGCCGGGGCCGATGGCATCGTCGGCACCGCTGACGATCAGTTCGGTAGCGGCAACATCATCCTCGGTGGTGGCGGTAGCGACATCATCGAGGGCCGTGGCGGTGACGACCTGATCGACGGTGACCTGTGGCTGAACGTGCGCATCAGCGTGCGGGCCAATGTCGACGGCACGGGACCGGAGATCGCCAGCTTCGACAGCATGGTCGACCTGATCCCGCTGATGCTGAACCGTACCTACAACCCCGGCCAACTGGTGGCGGTGCGCGAGCTGCTGAACGGCGGCGCCGCTTTCGACACGGCCAGCTACCGTGGCCTGGCCAGCGAGTACTCGGTGGTCGCCAATGCCGACGGCTCCTTCACGGTCACCGACTCGGTGGCCGGCCGCGACGGCAGCGACCGCCTGACCAACATCGAGCGGCTGCAGTTCGCCGATGGCTTCCAGGTGCTGGTACCCGGGCTCAACGCGGAACCGGTGGGTCGACCGACCATCACCGATACCAACGGTGGCACGCTCGCCGTGGGGGATTTCCTCACGGTTTCCGCGGCGGGTGTCAGCGATGCCGATAACCCGGGTGGCGTCGTCACCAACATCACCTACGTCTGGCAGGTCGAACGCAATCCGGGGACGGGGGTATTCGAGGACATCATCGCGGCGCCGGCCGGCGACCTGGCCTTCCAGAGCGCCAACGGCGTGCGCTTCCGCATTACACCGGATCTCGCCGGGCTGTCGCTCCGGGTCCGGGGTGTCTACCAGGATGCCCACGGTGTCGTGGAGCAGGTGTTCTCGGTGCCGACAGCAGCCGTCGATCCGTTCACCCCGCCGCCGCCCACTCCGCTGGTGGACCCGGGGCCGGGCGTCACCCAGAGCGGCCCCGGCGTACAGCTGGTGCGTGGCGACCTGGACTTCATCCTGGCGCAGATCCGTATCGCCGAGGCCCAGGCCGCGGGTGCCGACATCCTGTCGCTGGTGCCGAACGTGCGCAGCTCGCTCGGCCTGCGCACCGTGACCGGTGAGTTCAACAACCTGCTCAATTACTCCGGCTTCAACCAGAGCCAGTTCGGTGCCGCGGACAACCTGTTCCCGCGCCTGCTGCCCGCGGAGTTCACCGACGAGCAGGATGAAGCGCCGTTCCTGGGTATCACCAACACCAACTACAACTCCAACACCAACGTGGTCGACAGCGATCCCCGGACGATTTCCAACCTGATCGTCGATCAGACCAACAACAACCCGGCGGCCGTGGCGGCTGCCGCGGCCCGGGACGGTTCCACCGTAGTCGTCAGCCCGGGCCTTGATGGCGTATTCGGCACGGCGGACGACCAGGAGGTGAATTTCATCCCCAACGAGATGCCGGATGCCGGTCTGACCGCGCCGTTCAATGCCTGGATGACCTTCTTCGGCCAGTTCTTCGACCATGGCCTGGACCTGGTGACCAAGGGCGGCAACGGCAATGTGTTCATTCCGCTGCAGCCGGACGACCCGTTGTTCGTGCCGGGGAGCCCGACCAACTTCATGGTCCTGACCCGGGCAACGCAGTTCGGCGCGCCGGGTGTGAACGAGAACACCACCTCGCCCTTCGTCGACCAGAACCAGACCTACACCTCGCACCCGTCGCACCAGGTGTTCCTGCGTGCCTACGTGCAGACCGCGGATGGCCCTAGGGCTACCGGCGAGCTGATCACCAACCGCAATCTCGGCGCTGACGGAATCTATGGCACGGCCGATGATGTCCCAATGGGCGGCATGGCCACCTGGGCAGTGGTCAAGGCACAGGCCAGGGACGTCCTTGGCATCAACCTGACCGACGCCAATGTGTTCGATGTTCCGCTGATCGCCACTGACGCCTACGGCAATTTCATCAAGGGGCCGAACGGCTTCCCGCAGGTGGTGTTCCCTGGTGCGGATGGTATCGCGGGCACTGCCGACGACATCCTGGTCGAAGGCAACCCCCTGGCACCCATCAACCTGACCGGTGCCGTCACCACGGGGCACCAGTTCCTCATCGACATCGCCCACGCCGCCGATCCGTCGGCTGGGCCAGGGCTGGTGCGCGATAACGACGGCGTGATCAATGGTCAGGCCGGCATTGCCCAGCCGGCCGGTACCTACGATGGCGAACTGCTGGATGCCCACTACATCGCCGGCGACGGAAGGGTGAACGAGAACATCGGCCTGACCGCCGTGCATTCGATCTTCCACTCCGAGCACAACCGTCTGGTGGCCCAGACCAAGTCGACGGTGCTGGCCAGCAACGACCTGGCCTTCATCAACGAATGGTTGCTGACCCCGGTCGCGAGCTTCCCCACCACCCAGGCCCAGATCGATGCCCTGCAATGGAACGGCGAGCGCCTGTTCCAGGTAGCCAAGTTCGGCACCGAGATGCAGTACCAGCACCTGGTATTCGAGGAGTTCGCCCGGACCATCCAGCCGAATATCGACCCGTTCTTCGCACCGACCCAGGTCTATGACATCGACATCGACGCCTCGATCGTGGCCGAGTTCGCCCATACGGTGTATCGCTTCGGCCACTCGATGCTCACCGAGACGGTGGATCGTTTCGATGCCAACTTCAATCCGGTCACGGCCGACCCGCTCCATCCGACCAATGACCAGCAGCTCGGCCTGATCGCCGCCTTCCTCAACCCCCTGGCGTTCGCCGCCAGCGGTGTGACGCCCGAGGATGCCACCAGCGCCATCGTCCGGGGTGTGACCCGGACGGTGGGCAACGAGATCGACGAATTCGTCACCGAAGCCCTGCGCAACAACCTGGTGGGCCTGCCGCTGGACCTGGCGGCCATCAACATCGCCCGTGGACGCGACACTGGCGTCCCCTCACTCAACCATGCGCGGGCCCAGTTCTACCAGGCCACCGGCGACAGCAACCTGAAGCCGTATATCAGCTGGGCCGACTTCGTCCTGCACCTCAAGCACCCGGAATCGCTGATCAACTTCATTGCGGCGTACGGTACGCACAGCACTATCGTGAGTGCGGCCACCCTGGTGGCCAAACGTGAGGCAGCCACGGCGATCGTCCTGGGAGGACCCGGTGCACCGGTCGACCGCCTGGACTTCCTCAACAGCCGAGGCAGTTGGGCCGGCGTGGAAACCGGCCTGAATCGGGTGGACTTCTGGATCGGCGGCCTGGCCGAGCAGATCACCCCCTTCGGCGGCATGCTGGGCTCGACTTTCAACTTCGTGTTCGAGAACCAGTTGGAAAAACTCCAGGACGGCGACCGCTTCTACTACCTGGAACGCACCGCCGGCCTGAACTTCAACGCCGAACTGGAAGGGAACTCGTTCGCCAAGTTGATCATGGCCAACTCCCACGCCACCCACCTGCCGGGCCTCGTCTTCCTGACCCCGGCCTATACCCTGGAAGTCGACCAGACCCTGCAGTTCACCGGCCTCGGTGCTACCGGGCGGGATGATCCATTGGGCGACAACCCGTTGCTGCCGCTCGTGGTGCGGGACAACCCGGCGACCGTGGGACCGGACAGCAACTACCTGCTGTACCGTGGCCCCGACCATGTGGTGCTGGGCGGCACCGCCGGCAACGACATCCTGCGCTCCAGCGAGGGCGACGATACCCTCTACGGCGACGCGGGCGACGACCGGCTGGATGGCGGCTACGGCAACGACTTCATCAACGGCGGAGACGGCGACGACATCATCACGGACGTGGGCGGCGACGACAACATCAAGGGTGACAACGGCAACGACGTGATCCATGGCGGCAACGGCGTCAACCTGATCCTCGGTGGCTTCGGCCAGGACTTCATCATCACCGGTGAAGACGCCAGCGAAGCCTTCGGTGGACAAGGCAACGACTTCATCCTGGGGTCCAAGGCCAACGAGCAGGACATGGGCAACGAGGGTGACGACTGGATCGAGTTCGGCACCTCCGACGGCGCGCCCGGCGACAACTTCGACCCGTTCGGCAACGACCCCATCGCCGGGAACGACGTGTTCATCGGCAGCGGCGAGAACGACAAGTTCAACGGTGAAGGCGGCGACGACATCATGGTCGGCAGCGCCGGCATGGGCGACCGTTACATCGGCGCTTCCGGCTTTGACTGGGCGTCCTTCAAGAACGATCCGCGTGGCGTGACCGTGGATATCAGCGGCCGCTTCTTCGACCAGCCGCTGATGCCGGGTTCGGGGGCTTCGGTCCTTGCTCGCTTCGATTTTGTCGAAGGCCTGTCGGGTTCGGCCTTTGCGGATGTGCTGTTCGGCGACGACGCCGATTCCACCACCCTGCCCACCGCGGGCGCCAAGGGGAGCGTGCTGACCAACATCGGTCTGATTGCCGGTCTGCAAGAGTTCCTCGGCGCCAGCGTCACCTTCTTCGATGGCGGCAACATCATCCTGGGTGGTTCCGGCAGCGACATCATCATGGGGCGTGGCGGCGACGACCTGATTGATGGCGACAAGTGGCTGAACGTGCGCATTAGCGTGCGCCAGAACCGCGATGGTTCAGGGCCCGAGATCGCCAGCTTCAACAGCATGACCGACATGGTCCAGCTGATGCTCAACGGCACGTACAACCCCGGGCAATTGGTGATCGTGCGGGAAATCCTGCAGGGTGCAGCGGCCATCGACACGGCGGTCTATCGCGGACTGTCGTCGGAGTACGACTGGACGGTGAACCCGGATGGCTCGATCATCATCACGGACCTGGTGGCGGGCCGCGACGGCACCGATCGCCTGACCAGCATCGAACGGTTGCAGTTCAGCGATGGCGTCATCGATATCTCCGGCACCAACGCACGGCCGGTAGGGACCGTCGGCGTCAGTGACACGACTCCAGAAGTCGGAACTCTGCTGAGTGCCAACCTGGACGGCGTGACCGATGCGGATAACCCAGGCGGACGCATTACCGGGCCGGTGTCCTACTACTGGCAGGCGGAAACCAACGCCGGTAGTGGCATCTTCGAGACCATCACCGGCTTCGCGGCAGGCGAGGTGGCACGCGCCACGGGTCGAAACTTCCGTGTCACGGCCGACCAGGCCGGGCTCGTCCTGCGGGTGATGGCCATCTACAAAGACGCCAATGGTGTTCTGGAGACTGTCTACTCCAACGCGCTGGCACCGGTGGCGGCAGTCCAGGTCAACGATGCGCCGACCGGCGCGCCGGCGATCAGCGACACCACGCCGACCCAGGGTCAGGTGCTGACGGCCTCACGCGGCACCATTGCGGATCCGGATGGCACGACTACTTCGGTGTTCAGCTTCCAGTGGCAGTCTTCCAGCAACGGTGGCGCGACCTGGACCAATGTCGTTGGGGCCACGGGGGCGAACTTCACCCCAGGCGCGGGACAGGTGGGGCAAATTCTCCGGGTGGTGGCGAGCTTTATCGATGACCAGGGCTTCTCCAACAGCGTGGCGTCGGCTGCGACGGAACCGACTGGTGGCCTGTTCATAGCGGCGCCGGGGGGCAGCAGCCTGGTCGGCACGCCCTGGGCGGACATGATGGTGGGTGGGGATGGCAATGACACCCTGCGTGGTATGGCGGGTGATGATGTGTTGATTGGCGGTGCCGGCGACGATGTGCTGATCGGCGGCACGGGAGCCGACAGCATGTTCGGTGGTCCCGGCAACGACATCTTCTATGTCGACAACGTCCTCGATTCGGTGAGCGAGTTGGCCGGAGAAGGGCGCGACATGGTCCGCACGACGCTTGCCAGCTACAGCCTGGGGGCGAACGTCGAGGACCTGGCCTATATCGGCAGCGGCAACTTCACCGGGGTAGGTAACGGCCTGGCGAATACGCTGGCGGGGGGCGCGGGGAACGATAACCTGAGCGGCGGAGATGGCAACGACGTGCTGTACGGTGTAGGGGGCAATGACGTCCTCAACGGTAACGCCGGTGCTGACCGCATGCACGGTGGTTTGGGCGACGACATCTTCTATGTGGACAGCACGCAGGATGTGGTGGTCGAAAACGTGGGCGAGGGGACCGACATGGTCCGCACGACTTTGTCCACCTATACCCTGGGGAACAACTTCGAGATCCTGGTCTACCTGGGGGGGGCGGCGTTCACGGGTACGGGGAATGCCCTGGCGAACCGGCTGGTGGGCGGAACCGCCAGTGATACCCTCAATGGCCTGGGTGGGAACGACATTCTCCACGGGCTGGGTGGAGACGACGTGATGAATGGAGGGGGCGGTGCCGACACGATGATAGGCGGCAGCGGGAACGACACCTACTACGTGGACAACGCGCTGGACTTCGTGGCAGAGGCGATAGGTGAGGGTACCGATGTCGTTCGCACGACGCTGTCGAGTTACAGTCTCGGGACGAACGTAGAGAACCTGGTATTCATTGGCAGCGGAGCCTTCAGTGGCACGGGCAATACCCTGGACAACCGGATACTGGGGGGAAGTGGCAATGACACCCTCAATGGCCTGGGCGGGAATGACATTCTCGTCGGTGGTGGCGGCAACGACACCATGAGTGGCGGTGCGGGCAACGACATCTTCATGTTCGGGCCCGGTTTCGGACACGACGTCATCCTGGACTTCGATGCCAATCCGGCTGGCGGCCAGGATCGCTTGCACGTCGCTGACCTGGGCATCACCGCGGCGAACTTCGCGGCCAGCGTCAGCATCACCTCCCAGGGGGCGGACACCCTGGTCACCATTGGTGCCAACAGCATCACCCTGGTGGGCGTGGCGGATGCGACGACTGTGACCCTGGCGGATTTTCTCGTCGGTTGAGGAGATCACCCGCAAGCGCATCGCGGTCGTTGGAAAAGGGGCGGAGCACTTGGTGCTTCGCCCCTTTTGCATATGTGCGGAAAGAATCCCGTTTCGTCACTATCGAGCCGTCTCGATAGGGTGTCGGCTTTCTGGCACTGACGTCCTTCTACCTGCCGTTTACAAGCAAGAACGATGCCTGTGAATTGCCCGGAATTCCCATTTGAGCCAACGGTGGTATTCCGCTGATAAGTGGGAAACTGGCTTAAACCGCTCTAGAACGGTGCTTTCAAGGATGCGGACAAGGCCGTGCCAGGCGTGCAGGCGGAAAGCTACCGTACATCGAACAGCTGATGGGTCTGGTTATTTTATTAATATTTGTTTGTTTTCAATTACTTAATGTCATTTTACATTTTGTAATATGTTCTGACGTTTTATTGACAGCGCATGAGGCCAGGGCTTTAGTCAGGGTGTGTACGAGCATGACTGTTTTTTGGCATGCAGCGCGTTGAGGGACGCAGCTGCAGCGCCTGCCACACAAGAGTGCTAGGGAGAACACCGTGATGAGCATCGATTCAACCTCGTGCAGTGGGCCGTTCGGTCCCACCACCTGCACCGCTCCGCTAAGCCGTTTCCACGGCCCGCCTTTCACCTGAGCGGGGCGCCGCCTTCGCTCGCGGCGCTGAGAGGGACAAATCCATTCAGTCGGAACTGAGCCACTTCCAAGGCTTGGCGGGTTCGGCCGCGACTGCGATTTGCCCGGCTTGATCGCTTTCCATCGACGAAACGTGGAATCGCACCCGCGTGGGCGTGATTCGGCCTGACTAATTGCTGTCGGATTGAGGAAAACACCATGGCCAACTTCATCAAGTCTGACCTCGAATTCATTCTTCAGCAGATTCTCATCGCTGAGGCCCACGCCGCTGGCGCCGACCTGTCCTCGCTGCTGCCCAACTCGCAAGTGCCCTGGGGCCTGCGCACGGTGGACGGCTCCTTCAACCATCTGCAATTGGGGCAGACCGAGCTCGGTGCGGCGGACAACGTGTTTCCGCGCATGCTTGACCCACTGTTCCGCGATGCGCAAGGCGGGACCACCTATAGCCAGACCAGCGGCCTGGTGATCGACTCGCAACCGCGGACTATCAGCAACCTGATCGTCGACCAGACCGCCAATAACCCGGCGGCGGTGGAGGCCAACGGCGGCAATCCACCGGTCACCAGCCCCGGCCTGGACGGCATTTTCGGAACGCCGGATGATCAGGACGTCTTCTTCATTCCCAACACCACGCCGGACGAGGGGTTGTCCGCCCCCTTCAACTCCTGGTTCACCTTCTTCGGGCAGTTCTTCGACCATGGCCTGGACCTGGTCACCAAGGGCAACAGCGGCACTATCTTCATCCCGCTGATGCCGGATGATCCGCTGTTCGACCCGAACAGTCCCACTAACTTCCTGGTGCTGACCCGCGCCACCAACCAGCCGGGGCCGGATGGCGTCCTGGGCACCGCCGACGATATCCACGAGCACACCAACACCACCTCACCCTTCGTCGACCAGAACCAGACCTACAGTTCTCACCCGTCGCACCAGGTATTCCTGCGTGCGTACGAGCTGAATGCCGACGGTCGACCGGTCGCCACCGGCCACCTGATCACCAACCGCAACCTGGGGGATGGCATCTTCGGCAATGCCGACGATGAGGAAATCGGCGGCATGGCCACCTGGGCCGTGGTCAAGGCCCAGGCCCGTGACATTCTCGGGATCAACCTGACCGACGCCGACGTCAACAATATCCCGCTGCTGGCCACCGACGCCTACGGCAACTTCATCAAGGGCCCCAACGGCTTTCCGCAAGTGGTGTTCGTCGGTCCGGACGGCCTGCCCGGCACCCCCGACGACGTCTTGGTGGAAGGTAACCCGGCCGCGCCCATCAGCCTGGTGGGCGCTGTACGTACCGGGCATGCCTTCCTCGATGACATCGCCCACAACGCCAACCCCTACGACAGCCAGACCGGCGCGCTGAAGACTGCTGATGCCGACCCAGTAGTCGGCGGCGGGCCACAACCGGCCGGAACCTTTGACAACGAGCTGCTGGACGCCCACTACATTGCCGGCGACGGCCGGGCCAACGAGAACATCGGCCTGACTGCCGTGCACCACATCTTCCACTCGGAACACAACCGCTTGGTGGAACACACCAAGGCCGTGATCCTGGCGTCCGGCGACCTGGACTTCCTCAACCAGTGGCTGCTGACCCCCGTGGGCGCAGTGCCCGGCACTCCCGATGGCCTCGACTGGAACGGCGAGCGGTTGTTCCAGGCCGCCAAGTTCGGCACCGAGATGCAGTACCAGCACCTGGTGTTCGAGGAGTTCGCCCGCAAGGTGCAGCCGAATATCGATGAGTTCCTGGCGCCTACCGGCTTCGATGCCACGATCAACCCGGACATCGTCGCCGAGTTCGCCCACGTGGTGTACCGCTTCGGTCACTCCATGCTGACCGAAACCATTGATCGCCTGGACCCCAATTTCGCCAGCAGCGAGATCGGCCTGATCGCGGCTTTCCTCAATCCGCTGGAGTTCGCTGCGAGCGGAGCGACGCCCGACGCGGCCGCCGGCGCCATCATTCGCGGGGTGACCCGCCAGCAGGGCAATGAAATCGACGAGTTCGTCACCGAAGCCTTGCGCAACAACCTGCTGGGTCTGCCCCTGGACCTGGCCACCATCAACATTGCCCGTGGCCGCGATGCCGGCATTCCGTCGCTGAACGCCGCCCGCCGCGAGTTCTTCCAGGCCACCGGCGACACTCAGCTGGAGGCGTATACCAGTTGGGTGGACTTCATGGGCAACCTCAAGCATGAGGCCTCCCTGATCAACTTCATCGCCGCCTACGGCACCCACTCGACCATTACTGGCGCAACCACCCTCGACGCCAAGCGCGCCGCCGCCGCCGCCATCGTGCTCGGCGGTCCCGGTGCGCCCGCCGACCGCCTCGACTTCCTGTACAGCACTGGCTCCTGGGCCAACACCACGGCACGGCCGAAGGATGCCGATGGCGTCACCAACACCGGTCTCGGCAGCATCGATTTCTGGATCGGCGGCCTGGCCGAGAAGCAGATGCCCTTCGGCGGCCTGCTGGGCTCCACCTTCAACTTCGTCTTCGAGACCCAGCTGGAGGCCCTGCAGAACGGCGACCGCTTCTACTACCTGGCGCGCCTTGCCGGCCTCAACTTCCTGACCGAGATGGAGCTGAACTCCTTCTCCAAATTGGTGATGCTGAATACCGATATCACCCGTCTTCCGGCGGATATCTTCTCGACGCCGACCTGGATCCTGGAGGTGGACCCGAGCCGGCAGTTCACCGGGCTCGGCCTGGATGGACGGGCGGACCCGACCCATGACAATCCCCTGTGGGACCTGGTGATCCGTGACAACCCGGCGACGCCGGGTCCCGACACCAACTACCTGCGTTACACCGGTGTGGACCATGTGGTGCTGGGCGGCACCGATCAGGCCGACATCCTGATCGGCAGCATCGGCGACGATACGATCTGGGGGGATGGCGGCAATGACCGCATCGAAGGCGGGGACGGGGTCGACAACATCGACGGTGGCGACGGCGACGACATCATCACCGACATGGGCGGCGACGATGTCATCAAGGGGGGCGACGGCAACGATGTCATCCACGGCGGCAATGGCTTCAACCTGATCCTCGGCGGTGCCGGCAACGACTTCATCATCACCGGCGAAGACGTGTCGGAAACCTTTGGCGGTACCGGCAACGACTTCATCTATGGCGCCAAGGGCAACCTGCAGACCATGGGCAACGAAGGCGACGACTGGATCGAGATCGGTACCCAGGACGGCGCCCCCGGCGACAACTTCTCGCCCTTCGCCCTGGATGAGGTGGCTGGCAACGATGTCTTCATCGGCGGTGGCGGCTTCGACGAAATGATCGGCGAAGGCGGCGACGACATCTTCTTCGGGTCCGAGGGCGCCGACCATTTCGACGGTGGTTCCGGATTCGACTGGGTCAGCTACAAGTTCGATCCGTTCGGCGTGCTGGCCGACATGATCGTCGACGACTTCTTCGAACCGCCGGTGCCGGCTTCCAATGCCGGTATCTTCGATCGCTTCGCCTTCGTCGAAGGCCTCTCGGGTTCGCGGTTCGGTGACATCCTGCGGGGCGACAACGCCGATGCCGCGGAGATTGCCCAGAACGGCCCGCTGGGCAGCGTGCTGACCCAGGCCGGTATCGACCTGATCGCCGGGCTGCAGGAGTTCCTCGGCGCCGGTGTGACCTCGTTCGGGGGAGGCAACATCATCCTCGGCGGCGCCGGCAGCGACATCATCGAGGGCCGCGGCGGCGATGACCTGATCGACGGCGACCGTGCGCTGAACGCCTATGTCAGCGTGCGCACCAATCCCAATGACCCCAATACGGAGGTTCGCCGGGTCGACAGCATCGGCGAACTGATTCCGGACATGCTCTCCGGGGCGATCAATCCGGGACAGTTGGTGATTGTCCGGGAAATCATCCAGACCACCGGCTTCAACTACGACACGGCGGTGTTCTCGGGGAACTTCGAGGACTACCAGGTCGAGATCGACAACAACAACACGACGCTGGATTTCAGTGACGATGTGGTCACCGTCACCCACCTGATTACCGATGCCGACGGCAATACCGTCATCGGACCGGACGGCGTGGATCGGCTGACCGGCATCGAGCGCCTGCAGTTCAACAACGGCGCCTTCGCGCTGGTCCCCGGCCTCAACGAAGGTCCGCAGGGGCAGCTGCAGATCAATGACACCACGCCGGTCAACGGTCAGGTGCTGCGGGCTTCGGCGTTGTTGGTGACCGATGCGGACAACGTTTCCGCGCAGAATCCCACCGGGGCGATCAGCAGTCCCATCGCCTATTTCTGGCAGCGCGAAACCGCCGCGGGCTCGGGTCTGTTCATCGACATCGTCACCGAAGCCGGGGAACGGCCACAAACCGCCCAGCGCGATAGCTTCCGCGTGACCGCCGACCTCGATGGCCTGGCCCTGCGCGTGCGGGCGGTCTACAAGGACGCCAACGGTGTGCTGGAGAACGTCTATTCCGACGCCACCGCGCCGGTCGACGGTACCGTGGTGGTGGCCCCGCCGGCGGCGGTGCCGCAGGAGACCTATGTCGCCAGCCCCGGCGTGCACCTGATCCGCAGCGACCTGCAGTTCATCCTCGACCAGATCCTCATCGCCGAGCGTCATGCCGCCGGTGAGAACCTGCTGGATATCGTGCCGAACTCCCGGGGCGCCTTTGGCCTGCGCACTGTGGACGGTTCATTCAATAACCTGGTGCCGGGGCAGGAGCACTTTGGCGCAGCCGACCAGCCGTTCCCCCTCTTGCTGAAGCAGAACTTCCGCAATGAAGGTGATGACAGCTTCGACATGAATGGCCCGGATCTTCCCGGCGGAGAAATCACCAACAACAACTACGCCACCACCGGGCCGGTCGCCGGCAACGTGGTGGATGCCGATCCGCGGATCATCTCCAACCTGATCGTCGACCAGACCATCACCAACCCGGCGGCAGTGCAGGCGTATGTGGATGCCGGCCTGGGCACCCTGGACCCCGATGGCGTCCTGCTGGACCTCAATGGCGTGCCGATCCCGGCCGGCCAGCCGCTGTTCATCCCCAATACCGCGCCGGATGAAGGCCTGTCCGCCGGTTTCAACTCCTGGTTCACCCTGTTCGGCCAGTTCTTCGACCACGGCCTGGACCTGGTGAACAAGAGCGGCAACGGCTTCGTCTTCATCCCGCTGCAGCCGGACGATCCGCTGTACGTGGAGGGCAGCAACTCCAACTTCATGATCCTCACCCGGGCACAGAATCTCGTGGTCAATGCCGGGGTCGACGGCATTCTGGGCAATGCCGACGATGTGCACCTGCACAACAACCAGACCACGCCCTTCGTCGACCAGAACCAGACCTATACCTCCCATCCGTCCCACCAGGTGTTCCTGCGCGAGTACGAGATGACGGCCAACGGGCCGGTGGCGACCGGGCGCATGCTGGACGGGGCCGGTGGCCTGCCCACCTGGGCCGAGGTCAAGGCCCAGGCCGCCCAGTTGCTGGGTATCCAACTGACCGACGGCCATGTGGTCAACGTGCCGCTGTTGGCGACCGATCCCTATGGCAAGTTCATTCCGGGCGACAACGGCTTCCCGCAACTGGTGCTGTCCGATGGGACGCTGCTGGAGGGCGACCCGACCGCCAATGGCGGCCTGGGCATCACCATCCCCGGTAACGCGCTGCCGACCGGCCACGGCTTCCTGGACGATATCGCCCACGCGGCCAATCCGTTCAACAGCCAGACCGGCGCGTTGATGACGGCGGATGCCGACACGGATGTCGGGAATGCGCCGCCGGCGGGCACGTTCGACAACGAATTGCTCGACCGTCACTTCATCACCGGCGACGGACGCGGCAACGAGAACATCGGCCTGACCGCCGTGCACCATGTGTTCCATGCCGAGCACAACCGCATGGTCGACTACATCAAGGCGGTGGTGCTGGCCAGCAACGACCCGTCCTTCATCGCCGAGTGGCAGTTGTCTCCCGGTGTATGGAACGGCGAGCGGCTGTTCCAGGCCGCGCGCTTCACCACCGAGATGCAGTACCAGCACCTGGTGTTCGAGGAGTTCGCCCGCAAGGTGCAGCCGCAGGTGGATGTGTTCTTCAACGCGACCCAGGTGTATGACACCCAGATCAACCCGGCCATCGTCGCCGAGTTCGCCCATGTGGTGTATCGCTTCGGCCACTCCATGCTCACCGAAACCGTCGACCGGCTGAATCCGGACTTCAGCGATGCGGGCAGCATGGCGTTGATCGATGCCTTCCTCAACCCGCTGGCGTTCAACAATGACGGTGCCCTGTCGGCCGCGGAAGCCGCCGGCAACATCGTCCGCGGCATGACCCGGCAGACCGGTAACGAGATCGACGAGTTCGTCACCGAGGCGCTGCGCAACAACCTGCTGGGCCTGCCCCTGGACCTGGCCACCATCAACATCGCCCGTGGCCGAGATGCCGGCGTACCGTCGCTGAATGCCGCGCGTCAGGACTTCTACAACGCCACCGGTGACAGCCAGTTGCGGCCCTACACCAGTTGGGTCGACTTCGCGATGCACCTGAAGCACCAGACGTCCATCGTCAACTTCATCGCGGCCTATGGCACCCATGACAGCGTCGACACCGCCACTACGCTCGAAGCCAAGCGGGCGGCAGCCTTTGCCCTGGTGTTCGGCGGCGATGGCGCGCCCGCCGACCGCCTGGACTTCCTCAATGGCACGGGCATCTGGACCGGCGTGGAAACCGGCCTGAACCTGGTGGACTTCTGGATCGGCGGCCTGGCTGAACGCCAGATGCCCTTCGGCGGCCTGCTGGGCTCGACCTTCAACTTCGTGTTCGAGAACCAGCTGGAGAAACTCCAGGACGGCGACCGCTTCTACTACCTGGAACGCACGGCGAGCATGAACTTCCTCACCGAGCTGGAGAACAACTCGTTCGCCAAGATGGTGATGGCCAATACCAATGCCATCCACCTGCCGGCGGATATCTTCTCCGAGCCCGGCTTCATCCTGGAGATGAACCAGGCCCTGCAGTTCACCGGCCTCGGTGCCGATGGGCGCGCCGACCCGGTGGGCGGCAGTGCCTTGCTGCCCTGGGTGATCCGCGATAACCCGGTGGATGTCGACAACATTGCGACGCCTTTCTACAACGAGGCCAACACCAACTACCTGCGCTACACCGGCGACGAGCATGTGGTGCTGGGCGGCACCAATAACGACGACATCCTGATCGCCAGCATCGGCGACGACACCATCTGGGGCGATGCCGGCAATGACCGTATCGAGGGTGGCGACGGTAACGACCAGATCCGGGGTGGCGCCGGCGACGACATCATCACCGATCGCGGCGGCGACGATAACCTCCAGGGCGACGACGGCAACGACGTCATCCATGGCGGCAACGGCGCCAACCTGATCCTCGGTGGCTTCGGCAACGACTTCATCATTTCCGGTGAAGACGCCTCCGAGGTCTTCGGGGGACCGGGCAATGACTTCATCCTCGGTACCCGCGGCAACGAAGCGCAGTTCGGCAACGAAGGTGACGACTGGCTGGAACTGGGCGGTCCCGATGGCAACGCCGGGGACAACTTCAACGAGTTCGGCCTGGACAACGTCCCCGGCAACGACGTCTACATCGGCGAGCGCGGCATCATCGACCGCATGGACGGCGAGGGCGGCGACGACATCATGCTCGGCAACGGTGGCGAGGGCGACCGCTACGTCGGCGGCTCCGGCTTCGACTGGGCGGTGTTCCGCGACGATCCGCACGGGGTCAACATCGAGTTCGACCTGCGGGCGTTCGACGAGACGCCGGTGACGCCGTCGACCGCATCGCTGCTGACCCGCTTCGAGTTCATGGAAGGCCTGTCGGGCTCCTCCCACAGCGACATCCTCAAGGGCGACAACCGGGATGCGGCCGCCATTTCCACCTCGGGGTTCAATGGCAGCATCCTCACCAACATTGGGTTGATCGGCGGGCTGCAGGAGTTCCTGGGTGCCGGGGTCACCTCGTTCGGGGCGGGTAACATCATTCTCGGCGGCAACGGCAGCGACATCATCGCCGGTCGGGGCGGCGACGACCTCATCGATGGCGACAAGTCCCTGACCGTCTACATCAGCGTGCGCCAGAACAGGGATGGCTCCGGGCCGGAGATCGCCCGGGCGTTCAGCATGACCGAGCTGGTCCATGACATGCTCACCGGCCGCTACAACCCCGGCCAACTGGTCATCGTCCGTGAGCTGGTCGATGGCGACGGTTCGTTCAACTTCGATACCGCCGAGTTCACCGGCAACCGTGCCGACTACAACGTGGTGAACAACGGTGACGGCAGCTGGACGGTGACCGATACCGTGGATGGCCGCGATGGTTCGGACCGCCTGACTGGTATCGAGCGCCTGCAGTTCAATGATGTCAGCGAAGTCCTGGTGGCGGGGCTCAATAATGGGCCGGTAGGTCTGGCGACCGTCAGCGATACCACGCCTGAAGTGGGCACCCGCCTGGTGGCCTCCGTTGCCGGTGTGACCGATGCCGACAACCCCAATGGCGGCGTCATTACCGGACCGGTGACCTACTACTGGCAAGCCGACACCCGCGGTGACGGCGTCTTTGAGGACATCATCATCGAGAATGCAGGGGCCGAACTGGCCCGTGCGACCGGGCAGAGCTTTATGGTGACGGCCGCTCAAGTCGGATTGGCCATGCGCCTGAAGGCGATCTATAAGGACGCCAATGGGGTGTTGGAAACCGTGTTCTCGGCGGTGACGGCTCCCGTTTCAGCCACTCAGGTGAACGATGCGCCGACCGGCGTGCCGACGATCAGCGACACTACGCCTATTCAGGGCCAGGTGCTGACGGCGACTCGTGGAACCGTCGTGGATCCGGATGGCACCCGCACCTCGGTGTTCAGTTTCCAGTGGCAGTCGTCGAACAATGGCACGACCTGGACCAACATAGTCGGTGCCACGACGGCGAACTTCACGCCGGGTGCGGGGCAGGTCGGGCTGTTCCTGCGAGTGGTCACCAGCTACGTGGATGACAGCGGCTTCAACAACTCGGTGGCGTCGATGGCGACTACTCAGGTGGGTGGGGTGTTCATCGGTGACGCTGGCAATAATGTCCTGACTGGTGCTGCCGGGGATGACGTGATGGATGGCGGTGCCGGCGATGACACGCTCAGCGGTGGTGCCGGCGACGATGTGCTGATCGGTGGCACGGGAGCCGACAGCATGTTCGGTGGTCCCGGCAACGACATCTTCTATGTCGACAACGTCCTCGATTCGGTGAGCGAGTTGGCCGGAGAAGGGCGCGACATGGTCCGCACGACGCTTGCCAGCTACAGCCTGGGGGCGAACGTCGAGGACCTGGCCTATATCGGCAGCGGCAACTTCACCGGGGTAGGTAACGGCCTGGCGAATACGCTGGCGGGGGGCGCGGGGAACGATAACCTGAGCGGCGGAGGTGGCAACGACGTGCTGTACGGTGTAGGGGGCAATGACGTCCTCAACGGTAACGCCGGTGCTGACCGCATGCACGGTGGTTTGGGCGACGACATCTTCTATGTGGACAGCACGCAGGATGTGGTGGTCGAAAACGTGGGCGAGGGGACCGACATGGTCCGCACGACTTTGTCCACCTATACCCTGGGGAACAACTTCGAGATCCTGGTCTACCTGGGGGGGGCGGCGTTCACGGGTACGGGGAATGCCCTGGCGAACCGGCTGGTGGGCGGAACCGCCAGTGATACCCTCAATGGCCTGGGTGGGAACGACATTCTCCACGGGCTGGGTGGAGACGACGTGATGAATGGAGGGGGCGGTGCCGACACGATGATAGGCGGCAGCGGGAACGACACCTACTACGTGGACAACGCGCTGGACTTCGTGGCAGAGGCGATAGGTGAGGGTACCGATGTCGTTCGCACGACGCTGTCGAGTTACAGTCTCGGGACGAACGTAGAGAACCTGGTATTCATTGGCAGCGGAGCCTTCAGTGGCACGGGCAATACCCTGGACAACCGGATACTGGGGGGAAGTGGCAATGACACCCTCAATGGCCTGGGCGGGAATGACATTCTCGTCGGTGGTGGCGGCAACGACACCATGAGTGGCGGTGCGGGCAACGACATCTTCATGTTCGGGCCCGGTTTCGGACACGACGTCATCCTGGACTTCGATGCCAATCCGGCTGGCGGCCAGGATCGCTTGCACGTCGCTGACCTGGGCATCACCGCGGCGAACTTCGCGGCCAGCGTCAGCATCACCTCCCAGGGGGCGGACACCCTGGTCACCATTGGTGCCAACAGCATCACCCTGGTGGGCGTGGCGGATGCGACGACCGTGACCCAGGCGGACTTCCTCGTCGGTTGAGGAGATCGCTCGCAAGCGCATCGCGGTCGTTGGAAAAGGGGCGGAGCACTTGGTGCTTCGCCCCTTTTTCTCGCCGGCTGGAAAGGTGTTTGAACCTGCTTGATATTCCGAACAGCCGGTGCGTATTTTGTACGAGCCGCCATCCAGAGCGGCCGTCGTGTACAAGGACAACCATCATGACCAGTAACGTCCGCAGCCCGCTCGCCGATCGCCTGGCCGGCATTGAAGAGATCGAGTGCGTCACCCCCGACCTGAACGGGGTGATGCGGGGCAAGGTGATGACGGGGGAAGGCTTCCGCTCGGGGCGTCGCCTGCAGCTGGCGCGGGGCGTGCTGCTGCAAGGCATCATGGGCGGTTACCCGCCCGCCCGTTTCTATGGCAGCGACGACGGCGACCTGGCCCTGGTCGCCGAGCCCACGCAGATCCACCGCCTGCCCTGGAGCGAGCGGCCGCGCGCCCTGGCCATTTGCGATGCCCAGGAGCTCGACGGCCGGCCCTCCGGACTGTCCACCCGTGGCCTGCTGCGCAAGGTGGTGGAGCGTTATGCCGAACATGGCTGGAAGCCGGTGGTTGCGACCGAGTTGGAGTTCTTCGTGTTCGCTCCGAACCCTGACCCGAGCCTGGCCTTCCAGCCGCCGCTTGGCCTGGATGGCCGTCGCGAGGCGGGCTGTTCGGCCTTCAGCGTGTCGTCCAACAACGGCTTGCGGCCGTTCTTCGAGGAGGTCTATCGCGGCATGGAGGCCTTCGGCATGCCCCGCGATACCTTCATGCACGAGATGGGCGTCAGCCAGTTCGAGATCAACTTCCTCCATGGCGACCCGCTGCTGCTGGCCGACCAGACCTTTCTGTTCAAGCACTTGCTCAAGGAGGTGGCGCTCAAGCATGGCATTCAGGTCGTGTGCATGGCCAAGCCGCTGGCGCATACGCCGGGCAGTTCGATGCACATCCACCAGAGCGTTGTGACCCTGGAAGGCGAGCAGAACATCTTCAGCGACGCCGATGGCGTGCCGACCGATGCCTTTGCCCATTTCATCGGCGGCCAGCAGGCGGCCATGGCGGACCTCACCGCGCTCTTCGCCCCGAATGTGAATTCCTACCAGCGCCTCTGCCATCCCTACGCGTCGCCCAACAATGCCTGCTGGTCCCTCGACAACCGGGCGGCGGGCCTGCGCATCCCGGCCAGCCCGCCGGTGGCGAGAAGGGTGGAGAACCGCCTGCCCGGCGCCGACGCCAATCCTTATCTGGCCATTGCCGCCAGCCTGGCAGCCGGACTGTACGGGATGGAGCAGCACCTGCAACCGAGCCCGCCGATCCAGGGTGAGTTCGAGGCGCCGGACGAGTTGTTGCTGCCCTGTACCTTGCATGCGGCCATCGAGCGTCTGAAGCGCAGCGATCTGGCTCATGAACTGTTCGGCAAGGAGTTCATCGAAGGCTACATTGCTACAAAGACGATGGAGCTCAGCAGCTTCTTCGATGAGATCACGCCCTGGGAACGGCGCATCCTCGCCACCCAGGTCTGATCGTCCAAGGGCCGCCCGTCCGGGCGGTCCTCCCCGCACAAGGAGCCGGCTGGAGCCGTCGATGCATCGGATCTGGAAGTCGTTTCGCGCACTGTATTTCGCCACCCTGTTGATGTTGATCGGCTCCGGCCTGCTCAGTACCTACCTCGGTCTGCGCCTGGCGGCGGACAAGGTGGACGGGCTCTGGGTCGGCGCCTTGATGGCGGCCAACTATTTCGGCCTGATCCTCGGCGGCAAGCTGGGCCACCGGCTGATCGCCCGGGTCGGGCATATCCGTGCCTACGTGGCCTGTGCCGGGGTCGTGACGGCGGCCGTACTCGGACACGGCCTGATCAGCGTCCTGCCAGCCTGGCTGTTCATGCGGATGCTGGTGGGCCTGGGGATGATGTGCCAGTACATGGTGATCGAAAGCTGGCTCAGCGAGCAGGCCGACGCGAACCAGCGTGGCCAGGTGTTCGCTGGCTACATGGTGGCCTCCTACCTGGGCCTGGTACTGGGGCAACTGGTACTGGTCCTGCACCCGGGGCTCGGTCCGGAGCTGCTGATGCTGGTGGCCATGTGCTTTGCCCTGTGCCTGGTGCCGGTGGCGCTGACGCGCAAGTTGCACCCGGCCCCCCTGCATCCGGCGCCGCTGGAGCCGCGCTTCTTCATCAAACGGGTGCCACAGTCGCTGAGCACAGTGCTGGTGTCCGGCCTGGTAATCGGCTCCTTCTATGGCCTGGCGCCGCTCTACGCTACCGCCCAGGGGCTGCCTATCGACCAGGTGGGTCTGTTCATGGGCTGCTGCATCCTCGCTGGCCTGCTCGTGCAGTGGCCGCTGGGCTGGCTGTCGGACCGTCACGACCGGGCATTGCTGATCCGTATCACGGCGGCCCTGCTCGCGCTGTGCGCCTTGCCCCTGGCGATCATGCCGGACGCGCCGCTGGAGGTGCTGTTCCCGGTGGGCTTCCTGGTCTGCCTGCTGCAGTTCAGCCTGTACCCGCTGGCGGTGGCCTTTTCCAATGACCATATAGAAGCCGAGCGGCGCGTCTCGCTTACCGCCATGTTGCTGATCACCTTCGGCGTGGGGGCGAGCATCGGCCCCTTGCTGACGGGCGCCCTGATGAAGCAGTTGGGGCCGAACATGCTGTACGCGTTCGTCTGTTTCTGCGCGGTGGTGCTGGTGTTGCGGGTGCGGCCGGCAGCGGTTACCGGTCTGCACCGGGTCGACGAGGCGCCCCTGCACCATGTGCCGACCCCGGACAACATGATCAGTTCGCCCCTGGTGGCGGCGCTGGACCCGCGCGTCGACGAGCAGGCGGTGCTCGACCAGATGCAGAGTGGCGATACCCCACCATCGCCCCCGCCGTCGGGCGAGGACATGCAGGAGCGACCGCAGCCGAGCAACTAGTGGCCCAATGCCACAGCCTTTTTGCCCAATGATCGTCCGGTGTGGCTACCCGAGCTTCAAGCCCAAGGCTCGCCTTGGGACTTCAAGGAGGATCTGGTCATGACGTTGAGCATCTCCCTGCATCTGCTTGCCAGTGCCCCGCAGGCCGGCAAGCTCCACCCCAGGCTGCTACCGGAGCTGGGGGAGGAAGGCGTGGAACGGTTGCACCGGCAACTGGTGGCACGGGTACTCAATCTTCCGCCACTGGGTTTCAGTGAGCGCATCTTCTGGATCGAGGATGGACCGGACGAGGCCCTGGAAGCCTTGGCCGAGGATAACGACTGGATGGTGGTGGGCCAGCCGGTCGGCGACCTGGGTGAGCGAATGCGGCGCATTGCCGCCCTGGGCCTTTCCGAGAACGATGCTGTGGTGCTCATCGGCCAGCATTGCCCGATGCTGGATGCCGATTACCTGTCAGCCGCTTGTGAGGCGCTGGACCAGCATCAGGCGGTGCTGGGGCCGACCGAAGACGGACGCTACGTGTTGCTCGGTCTGCGTCGCGTCGATCCACGGCTGTTCGAGGCCATGCCCTGGGGCAGCGACCGGGTGCTGGCCCTGACCTGCGAGCGCCTGCAGGAACTGGATTGGCGGCACGGGCTGCTGCCCTCGTTGTGGGTGCTGGACGACCCCGAACATCTACCGCGCCTGGGGCGGCTGGGGTTCAAGTTCGGAGTCGCCTGACGACTAGAACAGTTCGTCTTTCTCGAAACGCCGGGCTTCCCGCTGCAACTGGTAGACGAAGCGTTCGACGTTGCGCTGCACCAGCCCGCTCATCTTGTGGAAGCGAATGCCGACGAAGCTCACGCCGAGCTTTTCATCGAAATGCAGGTGGCGCAGTTCGACGGGGGTGGTGATGGGGCCGATGGGCATCCTGGCGCTGAAGCGCTCATAGACCTGGCCAGGTTGCAGGCGGCCGTTCAGGTCGCCGTCGAAGCGCAGTTTGCAGCCGGTCGCGGAGATATCCAGCATCACGCCCTTGATCGGCGACGACATCCTGTCGCCGTCCAGCTCCACGGGAACCAACTGACTCTGCTTGAGGGTGGCGCGGAAGGCGTTGCGGCGCTGGTGATAGGTCACTTCCTCGGGCAGGGCGCACCAGTAGCAGCGGTCCCCCTCGAACTCGCCGACGCTGGCCGGCTGCTGGACATCCCAGGCGATCCGCACGCCTTCGTGGAAGCTTTCGACACGGAAGGTTTCGCCGTTCTTCAGGAAGCGTTCGCCGTCGTTCGGGATCATTTCATCCAGGGCGATCAGGCCGCGGTCGCGGTCTACTTCCACCAGGTAGCTCTGGAAGCGCTGGTTACGGTCGTGGAAGGTGATGATCAGCGGATCATGGTGTTGCTGCAGCAGACGAAGGTTGGCCAGGATTTCCACCGGCGCCTTGAGCACCTTGGGGGGTTGTGGGCCGTTCTCTTCGTGGAATGGGTTGGACACGGTCCAGGTCTCTCCAAACGCAAAAGCGGACTGCGCAAAGAGTAGTGGCATCATGCCGCATGTCTTTGCGCTTTTCTTGTATGTCTTGTCAGGCCTGGCTGAGCGGGCGCTGCTGGCCGATTCTAGCGGCCGCACCCCGGCTGTCATAGAGGCTGGGCGTGTCGCCGCCACGCAGGATGCCGAGCATGCTGCCGACCGATGCCCGGTTGGCGCGGATCAGGCGGCCGTTGCGCTCGTTGAGCGCCTTGCAGCGTTCCAGCAACTGGCTGAGTTCATCGCCGTGATCGAGCAGCGCCTGGCCCAGTGAGGAGCGCTCGGCGAGCTGTTGCAGGCCTGCGCGGTCGGCGCTGAGCTGCAGGCTGGCCAGCAACTGGCTGCGCTGGCGGCCATGCTGGTCGAGTTGGGCGAGGAGGGGCTGTTTCTCGGCGAGCAGTTTTTCGAGGCGGGCGAGGTCGCGCTCGCCCAGGGCCTGGAATTCTTCGTCCATCAGCTCAAGCAAACGCTGGGCGTGGCCGATATCGTCAGTGAACAGCTGAAGCAGGTTGGTGTCGTGCATACGCGCTCTGGGGATCGGGCGTCCAAGTTCCCCAGCGCTGCCCGTGGACTAGCGCTGGGATTCGAAGTTCAGCAGCTTACTGGCCACGCGTTTGCTGTCGACCTGGTAAGAGCCGTCGGCTATGGCCTGCTTGAGCTTTTCGACGCGCTCCTTGTCCACCACGGGCAGGTCGCGCAGTTTTTCGCCGGCTTTCTGCAGCACCTGAGCTTCGCTGCTCAGTTGCACGGATTCGCCGCTCTTGGCAGCCGGAGCCTGCTCGCCGGTGTTCTGGGACGAGACGGCCTGGCCGCTGGTGACGGTTTCGTTCCTGCCGGCCTCGGTGTTGCCGGTACGCCCCGAACCGCTGGGCGTGGGGCCGTTATTGAGCCGGTTGAAGTCGATAACCATGATGCTGAACCTCGGACGCTAGTTGGACGCTTACCGTGTTATCGGCCCTGTCCGGGATAACTTTAGAAAATTCTTTCGTTCCTGCCGATTTTAGGAAATCGATCCTCTGCGGCGCCAGTGGAATCATGCCTACATGTCCACCTGGACCTGGCCTGGCGCCTTGACCCGGGCCTTCACCACCCGTCCGGAACTCAGGTTGCGGACCCGGATCTGCTCGCCGGGCGCGCCATTGGCCAGGGCCTCGCCCGGCACGCGCACGCTGATGGCCGAGTTCGCGGCACTGATCACCACCTGGTCGCCCTTGCTCACCACTTCGGCCTGCTGCAGGTGCAGGGGAGCCAATACCTGGTCGGGCAGCAGGGTGCGTGTGGTCTTCTGGCCGATGGTCTGCGCCGGGTCGCTGAGAAATCCCTGGTTGAGCAAGCCCACGTCGCGCTCGGCAACGGTCACGTCCTGGGGGGCGATGGGTGCTCCACGGCGCAACGGCCGTGTCACGACCACCACCTCCCGGTAGAGCTTCACCTGGGCCGGAACGAACACAGTCCAGGGCGAACTTCCGTCGCAGCGAATCCGTACCGTGACGCGCCCTAGCGGCTGCGCGGGGCTTTCCAGCCTGGACGTCAAATCTTCGTCGCACGCTGCCAGGCGCAGGCGCGGATCAAGGCGATTGACCTCGATCTCGCTGCGCCCCTGAATGCTGCTGCGCTGCAGATATTCTTCGACGGCGTACTCAAGAAAGCCTTCGGCTGTGCCGATAAGCACTTCAGGCGACGTCAGAGCGGCACTCGACATCGGGCTGTAGCCGAGACAGCACAAAGCGGGTAAAACAGCCGCAAACGATTTGCGGCGTTTTGCCATCAGGTGTCGGAAAAGCGTCGTCTTGGTGTTCATGCAAATTCATAAGCAAGGGTCGTGCCGCCTGCTAGTCTGAGGCGGGCGTTCGAATGACTTGTAACAGGAGTCTGGTCATGGCCGGTGTTTTGGATTCGGTTAACCAGCGTACCCAACTGGTCGGGCAGAACCGCCTGGAGCTGCTGTTGTTCCGTCTCGATGGATCGCAGCTCTACGGGATCAACGTGTTCAAGGTGAAGGAGGTGCTGCAGTGCCCCCGTCTCACCCTGATGCCCAAGTCCAGCCCGGTGGTACGCGGGGTCGCCAATATCCGTGGGGGTACCATTCCGATTCTCGACCTGTCCATGGCGACTGGGCGCAGAGGCCTGGATGACCTGAAGAACAGCTTCGTCATCATTACGGAATACAACACCAAGGTGCAGGGTTTCCTGGTGCGCTCGGTGGAGCGCATCGTCAACATGAACTGGGAGGAGATCCATCCGCCACCCAAGGGAACCGGCCGCGAGCATTACCTGACGGCCGTGACCCGGGTCGACAAGCAACTGGTGGAAATCATCGATGTCGAGAAGATTCTCGCCGAAGTGGCGCCGACCTCCGAGGTGGTGTCCGAAGGCGTTGTCGATATCGAGACCCAGAGCAAGGCGGTCAGCAAGCGGGTCCTGATCGTCGACGACTCCTCGGTGGCGCGCAAACAGGTGATGCGCTGCCTGGAAACCGTCGGTGTGGAGGTCAAGGCCCTCAACGATGGGCGCCAGGCCTACGACTACCTGCGCGGAATGGTGGAGGAGGGCAAGGCGCCGGAGCAGGAACTGCTGATGATCGTTTCCGACATCGAGATGCCGGAGATGGACGGCTACACGCTGACGGCGGAAATCCGCAACGATCCACGCATGCAGAAGCTGCATATCCTCCTGCATACTTCGCTTTCCGGTGTGTTCAACCAGGCGATGGTGAAAAAGGTGGGGGCGGATGACTTCCTTGCCAAGTTCAAGCCGGACGACCTCGCGGCACGGGTCGTGGAACGCATCAAGGTAACGGACGGGGGCTGAGGCCGGCCCCCTGACATGGATACAGATCGGTGAGGCGCCCTTAGTGTCTTCAGGCAATGTGGATTTCGAGCAGTTCCGGGTTTTCCTGGAAAAGTCCTGCGGCATCCTGCTGGGCAGCAACAAGCAGTATCTGGTCTCCAGTCGGCTGAACAAGCTGATGGAGCAGAACGGCATCAAGACCCTGGGCGAACTGACGCAGCGCATCCAGGGTTTTTCCCATGGCGGCCTGCGCGAGCAGGTCATCGACGCCATGACCACCAACGAAACCCTCTGGTTTCGCGACACCTACCCCTTCGAAGTGTTGAAGAGCCGGGTGCTGCCCGAGCTGATCAAGGCCAGTCCGAACCAGCCGCTGCGAATCTGGTCGGCGGCCAGTTCCTCGGGGCAGGAACCGTTCTCCATCTCCATGGCGATCGACGAATTCGAGAAGATCAACCTCGGGCAACTGAAGGCCGGGGCGCGTATCGTCGCCACGGACCTGTCCTCCTCGATGCTGGCGGCCTGCCGTTCCGGCGAGTACGACAGCCTGGCCATGGGCCGCGGCCTGTCCCAGGAACGCCTGGCCCGCTACTTCGATCCCAAGGGGCCGGGGCGCTGGGCGGTGAAGCCGGCCATCCGCAGCCGCGTGGAGTTCCGCCCGCTGAACTTGCTGGACAGCTACGCCGCGCTGGGCAAGTTCGACATCGTCTTCTGCCGCAATGTGCTGATCTACTTCTCCGCCGAGGTGAAGAAGGACATCCTCACCCGCATCCATGCCACCCTGAAACCAGGCGGCTATCTGTTCCTCGGCGCGTCCGAGGCGCTCAATGGCCTGCCGGACCTCTACCAGATGGTCCAGTGCAGTCCGGGGATCATCTACAAGGTGAAATAAGAAGGGAGGCCAGTGGCCTCCCTTCTGCTTTCCGGCGCGTCCCTATACCAGGGTCAGGGTCACGTTGATATTGCCGCGCGTGGCGTTGGAGTAGGGGCAGACGATGTGGGCTTTGTCCACCAGATCCCTGGCCGCCTGCTTGTCCAGCCCGGGCAGGGATATCTTCAGCTCCACCTCGATGCCGAAGCCCGTGGGCAGGGTGCCGATGCCCACCGCGCCTTCTATAGAGGTGTCCTCGCTCAGGGTGATCTTCTCCTTGCCGGCGACGAACTTGATGGCGCCGAGGAAGCAGGCCGAGTAGCCGGCGGCGAACAATTGCTCGGGATTGGTGCCGTCGCCGCCCGCACCGCCCAGCTCCTTGGGTGTGGTCAGCTTCACGTCGAGTATGCCGTCGGACGATACGGCGCGGCCTTCGCGGCCGCCGTAGGCTTCGGCGTGGGCGGTGTATAGGGCTTTTTCGATGGGCATGGCAAGTCTCCGGGGTGGTGGCAGAGACACCTAAGCCTAGCCAAGGGACGCCGCGTCATTGCGCCCGGCTGACTGAAGGTCAGCCCGTCGATGAACAGCGACCCTGACCCTCGGCGGGCGCGAGCACATGTTTGGCGAGGGCGCGATTCACGGCCCGCTGGAAGACATGCTGCGGGGCACGCTGGCCTATGTCGGCCTGGAGGTGCTACCGCCCTTCGTGGCCTGGCATGTGCCTTACATCAGCAACGAAGCCCGCCAGGATTTCCTGCGGGCCTACCAGGCGCGCCTGCAGGGACTGGAGGCGGATACACCGTTGCAGTTTCCGCGCCTCGATCAGTTCGACGAGCGGCTGTACCCGCTGGCGCAGTGAGTGTTCGAGGGGATAGGGCGTAGCCCGGCGATACCCACCGATGGCTGGATTCGTAGCTCGGATGAAATCCGGGAATTCCCTGCGCGGTGGGGATTGACGGGATACCCATCACCCGTCATTGAGTCGGCGGCAGTGGATTTGGGAAATTAACTACAACCTGTATGGGTAATCCGGCCAATAAACGGGTCGACCGCTCTTCTACGATCGACGACTTCCTCTACACCGGAGTTCGTCATGATCAGACAGGTACCCGCTGCAAGGTTTCTCCCGCTCTACCTGCTCGCTCTTTCAAGCGGCGCCCAGGCGGCGCTGGACGACGTCTGCTGGCCCACAAGCACGTCACCGCTGGTCATCAAGTTTCCAGACAGACTCGTTATTCCGCCCACTGCCAAAGCAGGCGACGAACTGGCCAGTACGGAAATATCGAGCACCATAGAGTGCAACAACAAGTGGTATCCGACCGGCAGAAGGGCCGAGATTTTCAAAGACAAGAACAACCCGAGCAGGACGTCCGATAGCATCTATCTGGACACGACGGTCTCTGGGATTGGCCTCCACTGGACGCTGGAGACTCCAAATGAGTCGGGGGCCTTCGTGATGAGCGGAAGCAGCCTGAACAGCACCACGCCGCGTCCGACGGTTTCGTTTCCTTACCTGGGAGGCCAGAAGACCTATTGGATCAGGCAGGTGTTCAAACTGGTCAAGACCCGCAACATTGGTCAGGACCGTATCATCAGCTTTCCCGACTTCAAGGTCTCGGTCGAACCCGACTCGTTCGTGGGCGGGCTCTACCGGAAACCCTTGTTTTCTTATTCGTTCTCCCCGGTCCAGATTGAGACGGCAGCCTGCAACCTGACGAAAAGCAGCATCAACGTGCCCATGGACCGCGTCCAGGCAAGCCAGTTCCACGCTCCGGGCAGTACCTCGCGGCAGGTCCCCTTCTCCCTCAGCCTGGAGTGCGACCAGGGTGCTTCGATGAAGCTGAACCTGGATGCCACCCACCAAGTCGCTGGCTGGGAAGGCACCATTTCGCTGACGTCGTCTTCCACTGCGGCGGGTGTGGGCATCCAGATTCTCGATGCGGCGGACAACACCCCGATCCCGCTGGGGAAACCCCGTGACATGGGCGTGACTCACAGTGGCGTCAATGCAATCGGCTTGGCAGCGCGTTATATCCAGACAGGAAATCGGGTGTCACCGGGCACGGCTAACGGCGCCCTCACCTTCAGCCTGTCGTACAACTGAGAACCTTGTGTGTGGACACAGGAGGCAGGTCCGATTTCCACGGCCTGCCGCCTCACCACGCTCGCCGGCATAGGCGGCATAGGCGGCATAGGCGGCATAGGCGGCATGCCGCTGGTGTGCAGCGTGCGTCAGCAGAGTTCGGAAAGGGCTCGTTATCGGGCCTTGCCTGTACCTGGGCGAAGGGAAGCCCTGTCCGCTTGGCTGAACCAGGGCCAGGGCGCGTGATGCGCCGAGCCCGCGGTTGCGGACAGGGCTTCGTTTATGGACGGGGGAAGGGCGGCCCGACAAGGACATGCCGGGCCGCGGGTCAGGTTAGAAGGGAAGGTACTTGCTGCCGGTCATCGGAATACTGGCCGCGTCGCCGTAAGTGGAGTTGAGCTGCTGCCGCCGGGGCGTGTAGTCCATGCCGACCAGCCCGCCATAGATCTGGCCAGGATAACCTTCGACATGGCCGCCGGCCGAAGACTGCTGGATCCAACCGCGGTTCTGCCCCACCAGGCCACCCAGTTGGGCCTTTTGGCCGCCGCTAACTCGGCCGGATGCGTTGGCGTTGGTGATCTCGCCGTTGTTCATCCCCACCAGGCCACCGGCCCGAGCGTTGTTTCCACCACTGATGCTGCCACCGGCGGATGCGTTGTTGATCCTGCCGCCCTGAAGGGTGCCGACCAGGCCGCCGACATGACTTCCATTTCCGCCGGCCACGAAGTTGGAGGACGAGGCGTTGGCGATGGCGCTATTCCAGCTGTAGCCCACCAGTCCTCCCACATGGGCGTCGGCACCGCCGGAAATACTGGCGGTGCTGGAGGACGCGTTGGTGATGGAGGTATTGCGGCTGTAGCCCACCAGGCCGCCGACACTGGCCTTCGAGCCGCCGGCTACGTAGCCGGATGTCGAGACGTTGGTCATCAGGCCGTTCTGGCTTTGCCCGACCAGCCCACCCAGGCTGCTGCCGTTCGCGTCGGACACCGTGCCGTTCGCCGAACTGTTGGTGATGGTGCCACCCAGGTTGTTGCCGACCAGGCCGCCAACGCTGTCCGCGCCGTTGCCGATCACCCGACCGCTGGCTTGAGAGTTGGCTATCGTGCCGTAACGGTTGACGCCGACCAGGCCGCCGAGATTGCTGTTTTTGCCGCCGGTTACGTCGGTGCTGGAGCTGGAGTTGGCGATGGCGCCTTCGTGGTTCTGGCCGACCAGACCACCCAAGGCCAGTTGGTTGCCGAAGAGCCGGATGGCGCCGGTGCTGGAGGAGTTGCTCACTACCCCGCCCTTGTTGTAGCCGACCAGGCCGCCGGTGCCGTAGCCGTTCCTGCTCATTTGTCCCAAGAAGCTGACATCCGCACTGCTGTTGGCGATCGCTCCAGCACCCTGGGAAGAGGACAGGTTCTGTCCTGCCAGTCCGCCCATGGCGTAGGTTTTGCCGTCACCGACCACGGTGCCGCTGGCGGACGAGTTGGCGATGGTGCCACCCAGGTTGGTGCCGACCAGGCCACCGAGCGCATTGTTGTTTCGCGCGCCGGTCACCTGGACGTCCTTGGCATGGACGTTGCGGATGACGCCTTCGTTCTGCCCGACCAGGGTGCCGACCTGGGTGTCGAAGCCGCGGGAAGCCGCACCGCTGGCCGATACGCGCTCCAGGTTCAGGTTGCCGATTTCCCCCTTGTTCACGCCGAACAGGCCAACGGTGGAACCGGTGGAGTAGATGTCCAGGTTGCTGATGGTGTTGCCCAGGCCATCGAGTTTGCCGCTGAAGGCCTTGCCATCGCCGATGGTGGTGAAGCTTCCTTGGCCCACAATCGCGGCGCCCAGCACGTAGCGACCGTTCATGTCGTCCGCGATCTCGCTCAGCTGCTTGAGGCTCTGCACCACCTTGTAGTCCTGGCCGTTGGCGCGGAACTCGGCGCCCGAACCGGACAGGGTCACCGACTTGCCAGCCTTGATGCTGTAGCCGCTGTGATGGTTCAGTTCCAGGCTCGCGCCCCGGCCGGTGAGGGCGACATCGGCATTCAGCTGGATGCCGTCGCGGGCGTTCAGTTTCAGGCCAGCCTGGTCGCCGCTCGCCTTCAGGTCACCATTCACCAGGACGCTGCCGTTTTCGGCGGAAAGGCTGAGGGTGTTGCCGCTGTTCCAGGCCACCGGTGCCTCCACCTTCACGTCGCCTTGGGTACCGGTCAGTTCGATGTGGGTGGTGGCCAGGTTCCTGGCCAGGGTATCGGCGTGCAGGGTCGGCCCCGCGGTGGTGTCGGTGTCGCTTTTTCCATTGACGGTGTTGCCACCACCGATGATTACGCCCACGCCGTTTTCGCCGGGCTTACCGATGCCGATGCCGACGTCTACGCCGTTCTCGCCACCCGTCCCGGTATTGCCCTCGATACCGCCATTGATGATCAGGCCGCGCGACTTGTCGGGGGCGGGTGGATTCTCCGCCTTGGCGACAACCGCATTGCTGGAGTTGCCACCACCGATGATTACGCCCACGCCGTTTTTGCCGGGCTTACCGATGCCGATGCCGACGTTTACGCCGTTCCCGCCACCCTTCCCGGTATTGCCCGAGATACCGCCATTGATGATCAGGCCACGCGACTTGTCGGGGGCGGGTGGATTCTCCGCCTTGGCGACGACCACATTGTTCGAGCGAATCTTCCACGTGCCGGTTTTGCCCTTTTCGGCACGGGTGTCCACCTGGGCGTTGTATTGCACCTCGACGTTGGCGCCACGGTTTTCCACCAGGCCCCCGTCGCCCAGGCCACCGGCAACGGCGCTGGCGTCCTGGGTGCCGGCAACCCGGACGATACCCCGGCTGCCACCATCCAGGACGATCTTGCCGGACTTGTTCTGCAGGGTCTGGGCTTCGATCACGCCTTCGTTGCTGACCACTGTCCGGAGCAGGCTGTCGGCACTGCTGGCGGTCATCAGCACGCTGCCGCCGTCGGCCTTGATCAGGCCGCCGTTATACGCCAGGGCATCCACCGCGCTGGCGTCCACCTGCAGGTTGAGCAGACCGTCGCCGTCGAAGTTAACGGTGAAGTCTTTGCCCGCGCCAAGGGCCACGCTGCCCATTTGCGCCCGGATCACGCCGCTGTTGCTGACCTGGGCGCCCAGCAGGGCGATGCTGCCGCCTTCGCTGGCGGTCAGGTTGCCGGCGTTGCTCACGGCGGCGGTGGAGTTGCCGCTGAAGTGGTAGTTGCCTTCGAGGAAGTCCTTGTCGGCGATGTCGCGGGTCGAAGCCACCAGGCCACCGACGTTGACTTGGGCGGTTTTGCCGAAGACCACGCCATTGGGGTTGATCAGGAAGACCTTGCCATTGGCATCGATGCGGCCCTGGATATCACTGCCGTTGTTGCCGATCACGCGGTTGAGGGCGATGGCGCTCTGGCCGGGTTGCTGGAAGCTGACGCGCTCGTCCTGGCCGACGCTGAATGCGTTCCAGTTGGCGATCAACTTGTCGCTGCGTTGATCGATGACCATGTTCTTGCCGTCGTTGGAGATCTGAATCCCCCCGTCGCCGGCAACGATCTTGCCACCCTCGGGCAGGGCGAAGGCGGTGGATTGCCCCAGCAGTCCCAGCAGCGAAATACCGGCAGCGATCACGACCGTTCCACGTCCGGATTTACTCCGGCGACGGGTGCCTTCGCTGGCGACGTTCCAACAGCCCAATGCCTGGTTCCATATCAGTGCATAGCTTTTGTTCATTGCAGGTCCTCTGTGATTCAACTCTGCTGATCCCCAGCAGAACGGGTGTTGCTCAGAAGTAGCGGGTGGCTTGCAGCCAGAAGCGCGGCGAGCGATCCGGCTGCACACCCTTTTCCGCTTCGCCCATGGGCATGGCCGCGGTGAGGCTGATCTGGTGGTTGCGGCCCGACCAGGTGGCGCCGACACCGGTGCCGGCCATGTGGTTGTGGTTGCCGCCGCGCCCCCAGGGGCGCTTGTTGAAGGTCACCGCGCCCTGGTCGATGAAGGCGCTCAGTTGCCAGCCGGGCGAGAGGTCGTAGCGCAGCTCCGCGCTGGCCTGCCAACCCTGGTCGCCGGTGCCGCCGCTGCTGTCGGTGGGGTAGGCGCGAACGCCGAAGGGACCGGCGATGGTGAGCTTCTCGGTGCTGTCCAGGTTGCCGGAGGCCCATTGGGCGTTGATCTGGGCGAACAGCTGCAGCCGATCGCCCAGGTGCTGCAGGCGCACGGCGTTCAGGTTGAGCTTGTCGAAGCTTCCGGCCTTGCCAGCGGAATAGCGGTCCTGGGCGCGCTCCTGGGCATCCTCGATGCGCAGGCGGCCATGCCCCCAGGTCAGGGAAAAGCCGGTCTGTCCGCCGCCGAGCAGGCGGTCCTGGTTGTTGCCGCTGATGCCGGCGCTCCACAGCCCGATGTCCTTCCTGCCGCGAGCGTTGAAGAGCGTGATGTCGTCGCGCAGCGTCTTGGCTTCGTACTGCAACTGGGCGTTCAGGTTGAATGCGCGGCTGCGCACCAGCGGTTGCGTAAGGAACAGGCTGTCGACCTGGGCGTTTCCCTGCAGGCCCAGGAGGTCCATGCGGTCAGGCGTCCTGATCACGTGGTAGTAGGCGCGCGAATGGGCGAGGCCGATGCGCGTCGACCAGGGGCCGATGGGCAGTTGGTAGGCCGCGCGGTAGTAACGCTGGCGCCAGTCGCCGCTCAGCAGGCGCAGGCTGAGCTGGTCACCCAGGCGCAGGGGACTGTTCAGGTTGAGGCTGCCACCGACGCGGTATTCGCCCGTGGAGTCGTCGGCGAAGTTGTTGGCATCCAGGGTGCCGCTGAGCAGGGGAGCGGGTTTGGCCTCCACCACGAGGTCGGTGGTACCGCCTCGGGTGCCGGGACGGAGGGTGCCGCTGGTGCGCGACCCGGGCAGGTCGCTGAGCAGCAGCAGGCTGCGTTCCAGCTCGTCGCCCTGCACGGCGGCGCCGCTCTCCAGCCGGGAGAGCGGCTGACGCAGGACGCTCTCGCGGGTTCGCGAACCATTGCGCAGCTCGATCCGACCGTAGCGACCCTCGATCACCTCGATACGCACGACACCGTCCTCGACTTCCTGGGGCGGAAGGTAGGCACGGGCCAGTGCGTAGCCTTGTTCCTGGTAGAACGCTCCGATGCGTCCGGCGGCGGCGTTCAGCTCGGCGAGGCTCAGGTCGCGGCCCTTGAGGTCGTCGAGCAACGCCAGCAGGCGCTGGGCGTCGAACAGCTGGTTGCCGCCGATGCGAAACGATTCGACCCTGATTCGCGGGCCCTGTTCGGCCGCCTGGCCGGGGGCGGACTGTTCCGGTTTGCGCGTTTTCGGTTCCAGCTCCACGGGGGCTGGAAGATCCAGCGTCTCCCGCTCCATGTCGCGTATGACTTGCCCGGCGTTGGGTATGGGCGCGGCGATTGCCTGCGGTATCAGGAGGGAAAGTGTGATCGCGAGGCTCAGCCGGCCGCTCCAGGGGTGCGAGCCGTGGAGGGTCGATGGCGCAGCGCATTTGGTGGGGAGCGGAGGGTTATTCGGCGTGTGGGGAAGACGTACGGAAAGTGTCGGCATCGGGTCTCGCAGGTAAAGCCTGGGCTGTGCGGAGCGTGGATGCTCCTGATCTGCGGCCTGCGTCACAACACGGTCGGGCGTGAAAGAGAAACGTCGATAGCCGTCTTGGGAGGAGTCCTACACGGGGGCGGCGAGTGAGGCTCGAAAGCGGCAAGCAGCGGCAAAAGCGTCCTGGCGACTTGCCGCTGCCGGCGGCAAACGGAAGGCCATTGCCGCCTTTTGCCGCTTTTACAAGTTCCTAATGCGTTGAAAATAAAGGGTAAATCGTTTTGGCACGGCCTTTGCTGAGTGTCTGGCAAGCAAACCAGATTGCCACTGGCAAAGGTTCCGGATCATGAGCATCAGTTTCGACAAGGCCCTCGGCATCCATCAGCAAGCCCTCGGCTTCCGCGCCCAGCGTGGCGAGGTGCTGGCCAACAACATCGCCAACGCCGACACCCCGAACTACAAGGCCCGTGACCTGGACTTCGCCAGCGTGCTGGCCCAGCAATCGGAGAGGGCCGCCCACGGCAGTTTCGAGGCCACCCGGACTCACTCGAACCATATCGCCGCCGAAGGCTTCGAACTGGCCGACGCCTCGCTGAAGTACCGCATCCCGTTCCAGGCGGCCATCGACCAGAACACCGTCGACGCCCAGCTGGAGCAGTCGAACTACACCGAGAACGCCATGCAGTTCCAGGCCAGCTTCACCTTCCTCAACAGCAAGTTCAACGGCCTGACCAAGGCCTTGCGCGGCGAATAACGGAGAGCCAAGCCATGTCCCTGTCCAGCATCTTCAATATCGCCGGCACCGGCATGAGTGCCCAGAACACTCGGCTGAACACTATCTCCAGCAACATCGCCAACGCCGAGACCGTCTCCTCCAGCCTCGACCAGACCTACCGCGCCCGCCACCCGGTGTTCGCCACCGTGTTCCAGGACAACCTGGGCAATGGGGACCGTGGCTCGCTGTTCGCCGACCAGGACCAGTCTGGCGCCGGCGTGCAGGTGCTCGGCGTGGTCGAGGACCAGAGCACCCTGACCCCGCGCTACGAGCCCAACCATCCGGCGGCTAACGCGGAAGGCTATGTCTACTACCCGAACGTGAACGTGGTCGAGGAGATGGCCGACATGATTTCAGCCAGTCGGTCCTTCCAGACCAACGTGGAAATGATGAACACCGCCAAACAGATGATGCAGAAAGTGCTGACCCTGGGTCAGTGATAGCGAGGGAACAGCATGAGTGTCAGCAACGTAGCATCCACTGATGGCCAGTCGTTCCTCGATCAGTACGCCATCAGGAACGAAACCAAGAGCAAGGACCTCGGCAAGAACGAGTTCCTCGAACTGCTGGTTGCCCAGTTGAACAACCAGGATCCGCTGTCTCCCCAGGAGAACGGCGAGTTCATCGCCCAGCTGGCGCAGTTCAGCCAGGTGGAAGGCATCGAGAAGCTGAACACCAGCATGGGTTCGCTGCTCTCCGGCTATCAGTCGTCCCAGGCCCTGCAGGCCTCGTCCCTGGTAGGGCGCAAGGTCATCGTACCGAGCGAGAAGGCGGTGGTGGACACCGCCGAGACTTTCAAGGCCAGCGCCGTCCTGCCGGTCACCAGCAGCAACGTCTGGGTCAACGTGTACGACAACGCCGGCGCGCTGGTGAACCGCATCAACCTCGGCCAGCAGTCCGCCGGCAACGTCAGCTTCATGTGGGACGGCAAGGACTCCAGTGGCAAGGAGATGCCGCCCGGCACCTACAAGTTCGAGGCGCAGGCCCAGTACGGCAGTGAGACGAAAGGCCTTTACACCCTGCTGCCGGCCAACGTCGACAGCGTGACCCTGGCGCCGAACGGCGGCGAGCTGACGCTCAACCTCGCCGGTATTGGCAGCGTTCCGCTGTCGCAGGTCCAGGTCATCGGTCAGTAACTTCCCGGTTCAGAACGCCGGGACGCACCGGCAAAGGAGAAAGAAATGGCGTTCAACATCGGTCTCAGCGGTCTGCGTGCGGCGACCAGCGACCTCAACGTCACCGGCAACAACATCGCCAACGCCGGCACCGCCGGCTTCAAGCAATCCCGCGCGGAGTTCGCCGACGTCTACGCCGCGTCGGTGCTCGGCTCCGGCAAGAACTCCCAGGGCAGCGGCGTGACGCTGGGTGACGTGTCCCAGCTGTTCAACCAGGGCAACATCAACTACACCCAGAACGCTCTGGACCTGGCCATCAACGGCAACGGTTTCTTCCAGACCAGCAACAACGGCGAGATCAGCTACACCCGCGCCGGTTACTTCGGCACCGACCGCAACGGCTACATCGTCAATAACTTCGGCTATCGCCTGCAGGGCTACGGCATCGACGCCAATGGCAATGTGCAGAACGGCGTGGTGAGCGACCTGCAGATTCAGACCGCGAACCAGGCGCCCAGGGCCACCACCGAGGTCGCTCAGAAATTCAACCTGAACTCCACGACCAAGGCGCCGACCAATACACCGTTCGATCCGAGTGATCCGACCACCTACACCTCGTCCACCTCGGTCAACATCTATGACTCCCAGGGCAATGCCCACGTCATGACCCAGTACTTCATCAATAACTCGGATCCGAGCGCCACGCCGCCGGTCACCAACAACTGGACCATGGCGGTGCTGGTGGATGGTCGTAACCCGTCCGATCCGACCAGCACCGACCCGCACACCACCAATCTTCTGTTCAATACCGACGGTAGTCTGAACACCGTCGGCATGGCGGCAGGCGGCGAGCTGAGCTACGACCCGGTCACCGGCCTGATGAACCTCAGTGACTGGGTGCCGGCTGTCTCCGACGGCGGCACGCCGGCCACCTGGTCATCCAACGGCGCCGTTGCCAACCCCGGTGGTATCAGCATCGATATCCGTGGTTCCACGCAATACTCCAGTGCCTTCGCGGTCAACAGCGTCAGCCAGGACGGTTACACCACCGGCCAGCTGGCGGGCCTGGAAATCGACGACACCGGGGTGATCTTCGCCCGTTACACCAACGGCCAGTCCAAGGTGCAGGGCCAGGTGATCCTGGCCAACTTCGCCAACGTCCAGGGCTTGACTCCCGTGGGCAAGACCGGCTGGGTACAGTCCTTCGAATCCGGCGAGCCGGTGGTTGGCACGCCGCGCTCCGGCACCCTCGGTGCCCTGCAGGCCGGCGCCCTGGAGGATTCCAACGTCGAACTGTCGGACCAGTTGGTGAACCTGATCGTCGCCCAGCGCAACTACCAGGCGAACGCCAAGACCATCCAGACGGAAGACGCCGTTACCCAGACCATCATCAATCTGCGCTGATGAGGCTGTTGTGGGCGCGAATTCAGTCGCGCTTGAAATCGCTCCCACAGGTTTGGCCAGGATCATTTCTTCCTGGCCTTTAGCGCATCGGTGTGCGGAGCCAGCCAAGGCGCCGGACGGCAATCTTCCTTGCCGCTGGCGGCATCCCCTCGCCGCCAGTGCTTTGACAAGGCCCCGCAAGGGGCCTTTTTCTTTTCTGTAAATTCCTTTTATTTCAGTGTCTTGTGGGTGTTTTTCGGGTTTGGCATGGCGTTTGCTGGATAGCCTGCAAAGCGTCAAAGGGCGGCAACGCCACTCGGAGAGATTCATGGACAAGATGCTGTATGTCGCAATGAGCGGGGCCAGCCAGAATTCCCTGGCCCAGCGTGCCCATGCCAATAACCTGGCGAACATCTCGACGTCCGGTTTCCGCCGCGATTTCGAACAGGCGCGCTCCATGCCGGTGTTCGGCGACAGCTTCCCGTCGCGGGTCTACGCCATGACCGAGCGCCCGGGTACCGACTTCACGCCTGGCGCCCTGCAGGAGACCGGCCGCGACATGGACGTGGCCATCGAGGGGGAGGGCTGGATCGCCGTGCAGTCCCCGGACGGCAGTGAGGCCTATGTGCGCACCGCCAGCCTGAAGATCGACGCCCTCGGCCAGTTGCGCACCGGCAATGGTTTGCCGGTCATGGGCAACGCCGGGCCCATCGCCATTCCGCCGGAGCAGAAAGTCGAGATCGGCCAGGACGGCACCCTCAGCATCCGCGCTCTGGGCGAGAGTCCCAACGTGGTGGCCGAGGTGGACCGCATCAAGCTGGTCAATCCCGATCCGCAGCAACTGGAGAAGGGCACCGACGGCCTGATCCGGGTCAAGGACCCGCAGCAGGCGGTGCAGGCCGATGCCAATGTGCGTGTGACGTCCGGCTTCATCGAGGCCAGCAACGTCAACGCCGTGGAAGAAATGACCGCGATCCTCTCGCTGTCCCGCCAGTTCGAACTTTCCGTGAAGATGATGCGCACCGCCGAGGACAATGCCTCGGCGATGGCGCGGGTCTTGCAGCTCAGCTAATCACCAGTAGGCGGCGCCATGTTTCCGGCGCCCTAGGAGAACGACATGCTTCCGGCACTCTGGGTCAGCAAGACCGGCCTGTCCGCCCAGGACATGAACCTGACCACCATTTCCAACAACCTGGCGAACGTCTCGACCACGGGCTTCAAGCGTGACCGCGCCGAATTCGAGGACCTGCTGTACCAGATCCGTCGCCAGCCGGGTGGCCAGAGCACCCAGGACAGCGAGCTGCCCACCGGCCTGCAACTGGGTACCGGCGTGCGCATCGCCGGCACCCAGAAGATCTTCACCCAGGGCAGCCTGCAGACCACCGAGCAACCGCTGGACATGGCCATCAACGGCCGCGGCTTCTTCCAGGTACTGCTGCCCGACGGCACTGTCGGCTACACCCGCGACGGCAGCTTCCACCTGAACTCCGACGGCCAGATCGTCACCTCCCAGGGCTTCGCCCTGGAACCGGCCATCGTGCTGCCGGCCGAGGTCAAGACCTTCACCGTGGGCGAGGACGGCACTGTCTCCGTGACCACCACGGGCAACCCTGCGCCCCAGGTGATCGGCAACATCCAGACCGCCGACTTCGTCAACTACGGCGGCCTGGAAGCCATCGGCAACAACCTGTTCCTGGAAACCGCCGCCAGCGGCGCGCCGCAGGTCGGCACGCCGGGCCTCACCGGCCTTGGCGCGGTGCAGCAGAACACCCTGGAGAACTCCAACGTCAGCGTGGTCGAGGAGCTGGTGAACATGATCACCACCCAGCGCGCCTACGAGATGAACTCCAAGGTCATCTCCACCGCCGACCAGATGCTCGCCTTCGTCACGCAGAACCTGTAACGCCCTGAGGTAGTTGTCATGAACCGGCTGATCATTCTCCTCCCGCTGCTCGGCGCCGCCCTGATCCAGGGTTGCGTGCAGCCGGCGCCGCGACCGAACGATCCGTACTACGCCCCCGTGCTGCCGCGCACCCCGTTGCCGGCCGCGCAGAACAACGGCGCCATCTACCAGGCCGGGTTCGAGACCAACCTTTACGACGACCGCAAGGCCTACCGCGTGGGTGACATCATCACCATCACCCTCAACGAGCGCACCCAGGCCAGCAAGAACGCCAACTCGCAAATCCAGAAGGACAGCAGCGCCAACATTGGCCTGACCTCGTTGTTCGGCGGTGGCGTTTCGGTGAACAACCCCAATGGCGGGCTCAACCCGCTGGACGCCGCGCGCCTGTCGCTGGATGCCGAATACAGCGCCTCCCGTGACACCAAGGGCGACAGCAAGGCAGGGCAGAGCAACAGCCTGTCCGGCTCCATCACCGTCACCGTCTCCGAAGTGCTGCCCAACGGCATCCTCGCCGTGCGAGGCGAGAAGTGGCTGACCCTGAACACCGGCGATGAACTGGTCCGCATCGCCGGCCTGGTTCGCGCCGACGACATCGGCACCGACAACACCGTGCCATCCACCCGTGTGGCCGACGCGCGCATCACCTATTCCGGCACGGGCGCCTTCGCCGATGCCAGCCAGCCCGGCTGGTTCGACCGGTTCTTCATGAGCCCGCTGTTCCCGTTCTGATGAGGCCGACCATGAAGCGACTGATCACCGCCCTCTGCCTGCTGCTCGTTGCCGGCCTCGCCCAGGCCGAACGCCTGAAGGACCTGGCGAGCATCCAGGGGGTGCGGACCAACCAGTTGATCGGCTACGGCCTGGTGGTGGGCCTGAACGGCACGGGTGACCAGACCACCCAGACGCCCTTCACCCTGCAAACGTTCAACAACATGCTGGCGCAGTTCGGTATCAAGGTGCCGGCCAACGTCGGCAACGTGCAGTTGAAGAACGTCGCGGCCGTGTCCATCCATGCCGACCTGCCGCCCTTCGCCAAGCCGGGCCAGACCATCGACGTCACCATCTCGTCCATCGGCAACGCCAAGAGCCTGCGCGGCGGCAGCCTGCTGATGGCGCCGCTGAAAGGCATCGATGGCAACGTCTACGCCATCGCCCAGGGCAACCTGGTGGTGGGCGGCTTCGATGCCCAGGGCAGCGACGGCTCGAAGATCACCGTCAACGTCCCGTCCTCCGGGCGCATCCCCGCCGGCGCCACGGTCGAGCGGCCGGTGCCGAGCGGTTTCGAACAGGGCAACTTCCTCACCCTGAACCTCAACCGTCCGGACTTCACCACCGCGAAAAACATCGTCGACAAGCTCAACGAACTGCTCGGCCCGGGCGTCGCCCAGGCCGTCGATGGCGGTTCCGTGCGGGTCAGCGCGCCGCTGGACCCGAACCAGCGCGTGGACTACCTCTCGGTGATCGAGAATCTGGAGATCGAGGCCGGCCAGGCCGTGGCCAAGGTCATCATCAATTCGCGCACTGGCACCATCGTCATCGGCCAGAACGTGCGCGTGCAGCCGGCCGCCGTGACCCACGGCAGCCTCACCGTGACCATCACCGAGGACCCCATCGTCAGCCAGCCGGAAGCCTTCTCCGGCGGCCAGACCGCGGTGGTGCCGCGCTCCAGGGTCAACGCCGAGCAGGAAGCCAAGCCGATGTTCAAGTTCGGCCCCGGCACCACCCTCGACGAGATCGTGCGCGCGGTGAACCAGGTGGGCGCGGCGCCCTCCGACCTGATGGCCATCCTCGAAGCGCTGAAGCAGGCCGGTGCCCTGCAGGCCGACCTGATCGTGATTTAAGGACGCGGCGATGAATTCGAAATTCTCCACAGGCCTCGCCAGCGGTTCCAAGGTCGACAGCGGCGCCTACACCGACCTGAACCGACTCAACCAGTTCAAGACCGGCAAGGACCGCGACAGCGAGGGCAACATCCGCAAGGTCGCCCAGGAATTCGAGTCGCTGTTCCTCAACGAAATGATGAAGTCCATGCGCCAGGCGGGCGAAGCCTTCGCCGAAGGCAACTACCTGAACAGCAACGAGACCAAGACCTACCAGGACATGCACGACCAGCAGTTGGCCGTGACCCTGTCCAAGCAGGGCGGCGTGGGCCTGGCCGATGTGCTCACCCGGCAGTTGTCCAAGACCGGCCAGGCGGCGCGGCCCAATCCTTTCGCCCAGGTCCAGTCCGGCGTCCAGGCCAACTGGCCGGCGCAGGGCGGCAAGCCGGTGGCCAAGGCGGACGAGGCCAGTGCTCCGGCGCGCGACGATTCCGCACTGATCAACCAGCGCCGCCTGGCCCTGCCGGGCCGGCTGAGCGAGCGCCAGGCCGCCGGCATCGCGCCCTCCACCGCGCAGGTCGCCGGTGCGCCGCTGGCGGGCAACGACTGGACGCCGGCCAAGGCTTACGCCGCGCCGGAGCGCGAAGCCGTTGGCGGCGCTGAGTCCGGCAAGGGCGTCGGCAAGCGTGTGTTCGCGTCCCGCGAAGAGTTCATCGAGACCCTGTTGCCCATGGCCGAGAAGGCCGCCGAGCGCATCGGTGTCGACCCCCGCTACCTGGTGGCCCAGGCCGCGCTGGAAACCGGCTGGGGCAAGTCGATCATCCGCCAGGGCGATGGCGACAGCAGCCACAACCTGTTCGGCATCAAGGCCCACAAGGCCTGGGATGGCGAATCCGCGCGGGTGATGACCACCGAATACAAGGGGGGCAAGGCGGTCAAGGAGGCGGCGTCCTTCCGCGCCTACAACTCCTTCGAGCAGAGCTTCCACGATTACGTGAGCTTCCTTGAAAACAACAACCGCTACGACAAGGCGCTGGATTCCGCCGACAACCCCGAGCAGTTCGTCCGCGAGCTGCAGAAGGCCGGCTACGCCACCGACCCCCAGTACGCCCGCAAGATCACCCAGATCGCTCGCGGCATGCAGATCTACCAGACCGTTGCCGCCGTAGACGGCACGACCACCAGGACATGAGGCTTGAGTCATGGCTGACTTGTTGAACATTGGTCTGTCTGGACTGCGCGTAAGCCAGACCCAGCTCACCATCACCGGCCACAACATTTCCAACGTCAACACGCCCGGTTTTTCCCGGCAGAGCGCGACGCAATCCACCACACTGCCCCAGTTCTCCGGCTCGGGTTACATCGGCAGCGGCGTGGCACTGACGGATATCCGTCGCAGCTACAGCGAGTTCCTCACTACCCAGTTGCGCAATACCACGTCGCTGAGCAGCGATGTCGAGGCCTACAAGAGCCAGATATCCCAGCTCGACTCGCTGCTGGCCGGTTCCACCACTGGTATCACGCCGTCGCTGAAGAGTTTCTTCGCGGCCATGCAGACCGCTGCGGAAGACCCCGCCAACATTCCGGCACGGCAGTTAGTGCTGTCCGAGGCCGAAGGGCTGGCGCGTCGCTTCAACACCGTCTACGACCGGCTGAACGCCCAGAACGAATCGCTGAACAAGCAGATGTCTGCCGTCAGCGACCAGGTCAATCGTCTTGCCGGCTCCATCGCCAGCCTGAACCAGGCGATCGCCGTCGCAGCGGCCAACGGAAGTCAGCCCAACGACTTGATGGATGCTCGCGAAGAAGCGATTCGCCAGTTGTCCACCTATGTCGGCGTGAGCGTGGTGCCCCAGAGCGACGGTACCCAGAGCATCTTCATCGGCTCCGGCCAGCCGTTGGTGGTGGGAAACTCCGCCAACCGACTGGAGGCCGTTCCTGGGAAGGGCGATCCGAATCGTTTCGAGATCGAGTTCGTGAGTGGAGACTCGCGCCAAGGGGTAACAACGCTGCTCAGTGGTGGTGAGCTGGGAGGGTTGGTGCGCTATCGCACCGAAACACTCGATAACGCCATGAACTCCCTGGGACGATTGGCCCTGGCCATTACCGACCAGGTCAACACTCAGCTTGGCATGGGCCTGGACCTCAAGGGGCAGGCAGGCTCTCCGCTGTTCGCCGACTACAACGATCCGGGACTCGCGGCCCTGCGCGCGCTCAACCTGGGTTCGAACGTCGGAAATGCCCAGCCGCTGCTGAACATTACCGATACCCGCACCCTGTCCACCAGCGACTACCGTCTGGAAATTACGGACTCCACTACCGTACCACCGACGTTCTCGGCGCGACGCTTGTCCGACGGCGCCAGCATGACAGTGACGGCGACAGCCAATCCGGCACCTGGCGGCGGCTACACGCTGAGCTTCGCCGATCCGGCCAAGGCGCCGAATGGAGGCCAGGGCTTCGAGGTCGCTTTCAGCGCAGCCGAACTGGGCAAGGCGGTGCAGGGCGACGTCTTCCTGTTGCAACCCACCCGTCGTGGCGCGACGGATATCGGCGCAATCCTTGATCAGCCGGACCAGTTGGCTCTGGCCGCACCTGTGCGCGCCGAGGCCAACACCCAGAACCGTGGCAGCGGGGTGATTACCCAGCCAGACCTGCAAGGCATGAAGAGCCCGATCGATCCGGTCGCCTTGACCGCGGCGCTGCCGGTGGGGCTGACCTATGACTCGACGACAGGCCTGTTCGCAGTTCCGGCCGGTGCCACTCTGACCCGCATCAACCAGGACGGTACGCCGGCGGTGCCGCCGGCCTTCCAATCCGGGCAGCAGAACTCCTATGAGCTGCAACTCAGCGATGGCAGCGTTGTTCGATTCAATCTCAGCGGGCGTCCGGAGAACGGCGACACCTTCAACGTTGCTTTCAACGACAAGGGCGTCTCGGATAACCGCAACGGCCTGAAGCTGGCGGACTTGCAATCCAAGGCAACTGTGGGCATCGACCTGAACTCGCCGGGCACAACGGGTGTGAGTTTCTCCGATGGCTATGGCGGCCTGGTCGAGCGGGTCGGCACATTGACCGCCCAGGCTCGGGTGGACAGCGAAGCCACGACCGCGATCCTCAAGCAGGCCACCGACAACCGGGACTCGCTGTCCGGCGTCAGCCTGGATGAAGAGGCAGCCAATCTGATCAAGTTCGAGCAGTACTACAACGCCTCGTCGCAGGTGATTCAAGTTGCGCGAAGCCTGTTCGATACCCTCATGAATACCTTCCGTTAACGGGGCGGCCATGCGTATCTCGACCATCCAGGCATTCAACAACGGTATTGCGGGCCTGCAGCGCAACTATGCCAACGTCACCCGGACCCAGGAGCAGATCAGCACTGGCAACCGCATTCTCACGCCGGCGGACGATCCGGTTGCCTCTGTGCGGCTGTTGCAGCTTGAGCAGCAAGGCGTGCTGGACCAGTACAACTCCAATTTGACGGCGGCGAAGAATAGCCTGAGCCAGGAGGAAATCACGCTTCAGTCCGTTACCACGGTTCTGCAGCGGGTGAGAGAACTCGTCGGGCAGGCGGGTAATGGTGCGCTTGGCCTGGATGACCGGAAATCCATCGCTGCTGAACTCGCCGAGCGTGAAGACGAGTTGCTGGCGCTGATGAATACCCGGAATGCCCGCGGCGAATATCTCTTCGCCGGTTTTCAGGGCAAGTCGCAGCCATTCGTTCGCCAAGCTGATGGTAGCTATGCATACATGGGCGATGAAGGGCAGCGCATGCTGCAGATAGCCAGCTCCCTTGAAGTGCCGATCAGCGACAACGGTCGACAGGTATTCCAGAGTGCTCTGAATGCCGGCCGACTTACCATTACCGATAATTCGGCGCCTCCCGCGCCCACTGGCACCATTAGCGGTGCATTGGTGAAGGACGAAGTGTCGTTCTCCAGTTTTCCAGCGGGTGGAGTACAGATCACCTTCGATGTTGCCGACCCAAAGAACTACACAATCACGCCGTTGCCATCCGGTACGGCAGTAACGGGGCGCCTTGCCGACGATGGCGATACCCTGGTCACCTACGGTGGTATCGGCTTTTACATCAACGGCACGCCTCCCGCTTCTTCGAGTTTCACGCTTGAGGGGCCCGGACCCGCCGCGAATGCAACGGCGAGCGATCCGGCGGTCAAGACGGGCATCCTGGATAGCATCTCGCAGTTGCGCCAAGTGCTGGAAAACAGTACCGATGGGCGTGAAGTTCGAGATGCCGTCGCTCTGGGGCTCTCCAACATTTCCAATGGTATGGCGGGTGTGGATCTGGCCCAGGGACAGATCGGGGCTCGCCTGAATGTGGTCGAATCCAGCCTGACTGACAACGAAGATGTCGGCTTGGCCAATAAGTCTGTGCAGGCCGAACTGCGAGAGCTGGATTACGCTGAGGCGCTGTCGAGACTGTCGTTCCAGCAGTTGATCCTTGATGCGTCCCAAAAGAGCTATGTGGCGATTTCCCAGCTGAATCTGTTTAGCAAGATGTGATGCGTCCTTTTGCCCAAACCTGCGTTGAGGTGTGTCGCTGCCGCCTTGCCCGCTCTTGGCAGGCATCTTGCTGTGCATAGAGCCACAAGAGTCCGCGTCACCAATCTGGCGCCTTTAGATGCCGGCTCACTCAATGCACGGTGCAAGCATGACAAAACCAATTCCGGTCACCAGCCCCTTACTGCCCCCGCTTGAAGACTTTCTTCCCTATCTGGAAGAGGTGTGGGAAAGCCGGCGTCTGACGAATGGCGGCCCCATGCATGAGCGTCTCGAGCAGGAGTTGGCCAGCTACCTGGGGGTTGAGCATATGTGCCTGTTCGCCAACGGCACGCTCGCCTTGGTGGCGGCCCTTCAGGCCCTGCGGATCACCGGCGAGGTGATCACCACCCCGTATTCCTTTGTCGCGACCGCGCATTCCGTGCTGTGGAATGGCCTCAAGCCCGTGTTCGTCGATGTCGATCCGGTTACCTGCAATCTGGATCCCGCACGGGTCGAGGAAGCCATCACGCCGGCCACCTCCGCGATCATGCCCGTACATTGCTATGGCATTCCCTGTGATATCGAGGGCATTCAACGGGTAGCCGACACTTATGGTCTCAAGGTCATCTATGACGCGGCCCATGCATTCGGCGTGCGCCAGAACGGCGTCAGCATCCTGCGAGGTGGGGACCTGTCGATCCTGAGCTTTCACGCCACGAAAGTGTTCAACACCTTCGAGGGCGGCGCCATCATTTGTCCGGATGCGAAGATCAAGAAGCGCATCGATTACCTGAAGAACTTTGGCTTCGCCGACGAGGTGACAGTGGTCGCCCCTGGCATCAACGGCAAGATGAACGAGGTGCAGGCCGCCTTCGGCCTGCTCCAGCTCAAGCATCTGGATGGTGCGCTGATGGCTCGTCGGCAGTTGTTCGAGCGTTATCACGAAGCGTTCCGGGGAACTCCGGGACTGCGTCTGGTTTCGCCCGCACGAGGGCTGGACTGGAACTATTCCTATTGCCCCTTGTTCGTGGACGATCAGCGTTTTCCTGTTTCCCGCGATGCCCTGTTCCTGCGCCTGCGCGACGCGGGGATTCTCGCGCGCCGCTACTTCTATCCACTGATCTCGGAATTTCCCATGTACCGCGGGCTCGACAGCGCACAACCCAAGCGGCTCGGCAATGCGTTCGACATATCTCGCCAGGTGATCTGCCTGCCTATATTTCCACATATGCAGGAGCGGGAGCAGGATGTGGTCATCGCAATCGTCCTCGATGCTGCGCGAGCCTGAGGCCGTGGTTGATCGCGTTCGCTTCGTCATATTTACCGGCGCCAACGAACGCGCCGTGATCGCCATATGCCGTCATTTCCGGCGGAACGGGATCGCCTGTTCCCTTATCGCCAGGCCGGGGACTGACCTTTTGCGCAAGACACGCTTCGCCGGTTGGATCGAAGCGGTCCGTGGTGTGGACTGGCTCGACGTCGACGACATGCTGGCGGCGCTCGCGCGAATCAAGGCACTCCATTTGGGGGAGCAACTGATCTTCCTGCCCACCGCGGAGTCGATCATTCGACTCGTGCTCGATCAACGTGAGGCGTTCGAGGCTGCCGGCCTGGAAGTGCCGCTGATCGACAAATCGCTCTACGAGAGGGTCTCTGACAAGGCCAGCTTTCTGGAACTCATGGCTGAGGTCGGCATGCCTGTTCCGCCGCGCATCGACAGGGTGGTCGCTAATGATCTTCCGGTTGTCGCCAAGCCCTTCCACGAGGTGTCGCCGCGGAGCGGTCGCAAGCTCTATCCGGAACTCATCTTCACCGAACAGGCGCTCGAAGCCTTTCTCGCCAGCGATGTGATCGAGGATTACTTCTTCCAGCGTTACCTGGACGGGCGCAGTTACTACTTCCTGGCGTTCTTCCCGCGTACCGGTGAGCCAACGGTGCGTTACCAGGAAAATCTGTTGCAGCAGCCCAACGGCAAGTCGATGCTGGCCGCCCGCCTGTGCGAGTGCCCGGATGTCCGGAGCGAGGAGCGTCTGATTCGCGGCTTCCAGTCGGTACGATTCTTCGGTTTCGTCATGGTGGAATTGATCGAGGTGAATGGCTTATTCCACCTTATCGAAGCCAATCCCAGACTGTGGGGGCCCTTCGAGCTGGCCATTAAGGCGGGCTTCCGACCAGAGGCCATCGCAGGGGAAGCGCATCACGAGCTTGGCAGCAGGCGCGCGCTCTATTTTTGGACGAGCGGCCTGGCTCTCTCGTTGTTCGCGGGCGGCCGGCCTCGTCGCTACCCGCAGTACCTGCGCAAGCTGATATCTCGTCCCTTCGCGTTGCTCGGCGCGGACATCTATCTGCGTTTGGATACCTTGTGTCTATTGGGGCATGAGTTGGGCAATGCGTTTCTCCTGGCGTACTCCAGGCTGCGCCGTCGCGTGGTGAAGGATGCACTGTGATGGTGAGCTGGATCAGGCTCTGTCCGAGGAAATTCACCAGTGCTATCGCGAGGAACTGGTACCCGGTCCTGCGCAAGACCAGATTTCGTTGCGTTTCAACGGGGTCGTGCAGGTTCATTCATCTCAAGAAAGGGGGCGGCAATGTCATCGCCTACTGAACGGCCCAACAAACTCGAGCGCCTGCTAGCCGATACCACCCGTACTCGAAAGCATTCGGCCTATCAGCTCCTGGCTGCACCTGTAGCGAAACTGTTGGGCGATACCGGTGTTGAGGTTCATTCCAAGCACGAACTCGAACGGCTGAACTACATGCGCTCGAAGGTCGAGTTTCGTGATAAGGCAGTCCTTGATATCGGCTGCAATACGGGCTTCTTTTTATTCGAGCTGCTGCAGGCCGGAGCATCCCGGGTCACGGGCTACGAAGGTAGCGCAGCGCACGCGGCCTTCGTCCGCGAGGCGGCATCGTTGCTCGGCCTGGACGAGGCGATCGAGGTCCACTCGCGGTACTTCGACTTCGACTTCGACTTCGATTTCCGGCATGGTCGATTCGATGTCGCGCTGTTGTTGAATGTGCTGCATCACGTCGGTGACGACTTTGGAGATTCGGCCCTCACCATCGAGCAAGCCCGGGTATCGATCCTCGACCAATTGAACAGAATGAATCGCCTGGCGGACAGGCTGATCTTTCAGTTGGGATTCAACTGGCGTGGCGATCCGGCACGTTGCCTGTTCAGCCGCGGCACCAAGACCGAGATGATCAATTACATCCGCGAGGGTTCTTCGGGATTCTGGGATATCGAGGCTATCGGTGTCGCCCAGCGACAGAATGGCGAGCTTGTTTATAGAGATATCGATGACCGCAACGTTCAGCGTGACGATGCTTTGGGAGAGTTTCTCAATCGACCTATTTTCATCATGAAATCCCTAGGCAGCCGGAAATAAGGAAATAGCATGAAAAGCAGACTGCACCGCAGGCCTGGGCATCCCTACTACATTCTGGCTCCGGACTACCGGGAGTCTTCCTCGGGCGTATGTGTGCTTCACTATCTCTGCCATGCATTGAATCTGGAGGGGTTCGAGGCTTATATCGCGGGGGGCAGGAGGACCAATCCTGAGCTGAAAACCCCCTTGCTGACCGATGAAGTCAAGAGACGCCATAAACAGGCTAGAAAAGTCCCGATCGGCGTTTATCCAGAAGTTGCTTCCGGCAATGCGCTGATGACACCTGTGGTGGCGCGCTACATCCTGAACAAGGAAGGTCTGATTGGTGGCAATCAGATTGGTGCAGGAGTCCATGACTTGTTCTTCTATTTCCGTCACGAGTTCGTGGAGGCTGACCGCGCGGTCGATCTCCTGACTTTGCCGGGAACCGACATGGAGATGTTCTCGCCTTCCCCTGTGCGCGAGCGGATTACGCGTCTCCTCTATCTCCACCGCGTCCCCCGCGACGCGGTGGATTTTTCAAGCTTACCGCCTGATATAGAAGTGCTGTCGATGGCCGAGCCGCTTCCGCTGGCACAGTTGGCCGATAAATTCAGAGCCGGAAAGGTCCTCTATACGTTTGAAACCTCTTCGACTTGTACCAAAGCAATGCTTTGCGGCTGTCCGGTTGTCGCCTTGCAAGCCAAGGGTTACGAGCATCTTGCATTCACTGACGAAACTCTGGAGTTCTATCAATTCAACGGCGTTGCATTAGACGACTCTGATATTTCACTGGAGAAAGCGGCTAGCAGTCTTCCGGCGATTCGCCAATGGCACAGCGAGTTGGAGGAGCGCTTCTGGGAGCAACTGGGCGTATTCACTCGGAAGACGCAGGAGCAAGCGAACCGGGAAGCCTCCAGCCAACGATTCTGGCTGGACCGCTGGATGAGTGCCAGGGTGCCGGCGGAAACCCATGTGCGATTGATTAATTCCAGCCTTGAGAGAAATCCGGCCGCGCCGCTGCTGAATGTGGTGGTCAAGGATCTGGCCGGTGACCTGCAACGAGTGATTGCCACCATCAAGAGTCTGGACAATGACCGCTGTTTCTATAGGAACGTGAAAATCACGGTGCTCACGTCGCTCGATATCCCCAGGGAAAACTCCTCGGAGGAACTTCGTTTCGTCCGGGTCACTGAGCAGAACCTGGTCGATACGGTCAATCAGGTGGCCGCCGGAATCGATTTCGACTGGCTGATGCTGGTGGAGGCGGGGACCGAGTTCACGGCGGCCGGATTGCAGACCCTGGCGATCGAGCTGCTGGCAGCACCAGGATGTCGGGCTGTCTACGGAGACGAGCTGGAAGTCGACGGCGAAGGCATTCGCGCGCCGTTGTTGAGACCCGGCTTCAATCTCGATTACCTGCTTGCTTTCCCCGGAGCTATGGCTTCGCACTGGTTGTTCCGCAAGGAAACCCTGCATGCCCTCGATGGCTTCGATCCTGCGTTCACCGGTGCGTTCGAGCTCGACTTCATACTGCGGATGGTGGAGCACGGTGGCTTCTCGGGACTTGCTCATGTTGATGAGCCCTTGGTGGTCGTCGCGAGCAAAGCACCCGCCGATAAGGCGGACGAGCTGCGTGCGATCGGCCGGCATCTGGCAGCGCGTGGCTATGAAGACGCCGCGGTTGTATCCGTCTTGCCAGGACGCTATCGCATACGTTACGCGCACAAGAACCAGCCCCTGGTCAGCATTGTCATCCCTATCGAAGACGACCTGGCTCGCCTCGAACGGTGCGTCGAAAGCATCCTGGAAGTCACACACTACCAGCACTATGAAGTCGTTCTGGTCGGTAGCTTGGACGACTCGTCGCCCGTGCGCGACTGGCTGGAGACGCTTGCCGGGATGAGGACTGGGCGAATCAGGGTTGCACGCTATGATGGCCGCTTCGACCTGTCGGCTATGTGCAATCTGGGCGCAAGCGCGGCACGGGGTGAGTACGTGCTTCTGCTTGCCAGCAACACTTGGCAGAGCCAGCCGGAATGGCTGGACGAAATGTTGAATCACGCTCTGCGTCCGGAAGTGGCCGTCGTGGGGGCCAAAGTTCTCTATCGCTTCGGTCCGGTCAAGCACGCCGGGATCATCTTGGGTCTGCGGGGCCCAGCAGGAGGCGCTTTCATTGGTGAAGCGGGGGATTCGCCCGGGTACATGAGCCGTTTGCAGGTCGATCAGAGTTATAGCGCTGTAAGTCGAGCCTGCATGATGGTACGCAAGTCGCTTTTCGACGAAGTGGGTGGCATGGGCAGCGATGACATTCGTGGAGAGCATGCTGATGTCGACTTCTGCCTGAAGCTCGGTCAGGCTGGTTACCTGATCCTATGGGCCGCGCATGCTGTGGTTCGCCAGGCGGGAGAGGCGTCGGAGGAAAGCGTCGAGGCGTCATTCGAATCGCAAGAGCAGCAAAAGGCCCGTATCGGCATGTATAACAAATGGTTGCCTGTGCTTGCCCGGGACCCGGCCTACAACCAGAACCTGGCCATCAGTGGCTTCGGCTTCACCCCCGACTATTCCAAGACCCGTGAATGGCAGCCAATCGGGCAGCCACTGCTTCCGCGCATCCTGTGCCATCCGTCCGATGGTGGCGGCTGCGGGCACTATCGGCTCTATCAGCCGTTCCTGGCCATGGAGCGAGAAGCGCTGATCGAGGGGGTTTCCTGCGGGCCGTTGCTGGCGCCGGTGGAGCTCGAACGCTTTTCTCCCGATAGCATTATTTATCAACGTCAGTTCACGCCGGAGAGCCTATTCCGCAGGGAGGAGGCTGAGACTTATTCCGGTGCGTTCCGCGTAATGGATATGGACGATTTCATCCCTGGCGTTCCACCAAAAAGCATCCACTTCAACAAGGTTCCCAAGAATGTAATGGAATACATCAACAAGGCGCTGAGCCTAGTTGACCGCTTCGTGGTGTCGACCGCACCGCTGGCCGACGCCTTCGCAGGATTGCATCCCGATATCCGCATCATGCAGAACCGCCTGCCGGTTGAGTGGTGGGGCAGTCTTCGCAGTGAGCGGCGCGTCGGGCGCAAGCCTCGGATCGGCTGGGCGGGTGGTTCCAGCCACACCGGGGATCTTGAACTCATTTTCGATGTGGTCCGTGAGCTGGCCAATGAGGTCGAATGGGTGTTCTTTGGCATGTGCCCGGATCTGCTTCGCCCCTACATCCACGAGTTTCATTCGGGCATTTCCATTGAGCGCTACCCGGAACGCCTTGCTCGACTGAACCTGGATCTGGCATTGGCACCACTGGAAATGAATCTGTTCAACGAGTGCAAGAGCAATCTACGCATCCTGGAGTACGGGGCCTGTGGATATCCGGTGATCTGTACGGATATCGAACCTTACCGCTGCGGCATGCCAGTCACCTTAGTGAAGAACCGCACCGAAGACTGGCTCGAAGCTATTCGCATGCATCTCTCCGATCTGGACGAGACAGCCAGGAAAGGGAATGCATTGCGTGAAACGGTGCATCGCGACTGGATGTTGCAGGGCGAGGCGCTGCTGGAGTGGCGCAAGGCGTGGTTGCCTGACTGACACTCGTCACATGCCGGGGCACTCGGTCATGGGTGCTGCCGACTTGCGAACTTTCTCTAAAGTTTTCCTCCATGTCGCCGATGAGATTGACAAGGCTTGAGCAGTACGGATTCCGGCTTGCTCAAGCTAGGCAAAAAAAGCTGCGTATCAGGGCTAAAGGTTCTTCTCGAGGCGCCGATACGCAAAGTGAACGCGAACTCAATGGCCTCATGAGCTGCAGGCTCAGAGTCGCAAGCTCAGGCAAACACGCTCGGTCCTTTGGAGGACGAAAATCATGGCATTGACCGTAAACACTAACGTTGCTTCTCTCAATACTCAGCGCAACCTGAACCGTGCGTCCGACTCGCTGAGTGTATCGATGCAGCGCCTTTCCACCGGTTCGCGTATCAACAGCGCCAAAGATGACGCCGCCGGTCTGCAGATATCCAACCGTCTGACCAGCCAGATTAACGGTCTGAACGTTGCCGTGCGCAACGCCAATGATGGTATCTCCATCGCCCAAGTGGCCGAAGGTGCCCTGCAGCAGTCCACCGACATCCTGCAGCGCATGCGTGAACTGGCCCTGCAATCTGCCAACGGCAGCAACAGCAGCGTTGATCGTACTTCCCTCAATCAGGAAGTCGTGGCTCTTCAGAGCGAATTGGACCGAATCGCCGACACCACCAGTTTCGGTAGCGGCAGCAACAAGCTGTACTTGCTGAATGCCAGTGATTTCAGTGGCAACGTGGCTTTCCAGGTGGGGGCCGATGCCAACGAAACCATCAGCATCACCATGGGCTCCGCCTCGTTCGACGCGTCTGGTCTTGCTGTGGCCTCCGGTGATGTGGATATCACCACTGCTTCCGGTGCCCAGGCGGCGGTTTCGGCGATCGATGCCGCTCTGGCTGCCATCGACAGCAAGCGTGCCGACCTCGGTGCTGTGCAGAACCGTTTCCAGAACACCATTGCCAACCTACAGAACATTGCAGAGAACGTCTCGGCTTCGCGCAGCCGCATCAAGGACACCGACTTCGCCGCCGAGACCGCCAACCTGACCAAGAATCAGGTGCTGCAACAGGCCAGTACCGCCATTCTTGCCCAGGCTAACCAGCTGCCGTCGGCTGTTCTCAGCCTGCTGCAATAAGGCTTAACTCAGCACGTTGAACAGGGGAGGGGTCCCAAGACGCCTACCCCTGTTTTTGCCTTTTCAAGGAGGCGGTTATGGATATCAATGCTCAAGGCGTCAGGCACGCTGGCGTGATTGATATTGGGCCGGCCGCAGTGCAGAAGTCGCAGCGTTCCAGTATGACGGATGTGCGTTTCAACGACCGGGAGCTTCCTTCCGATACGAGTGAGCGGGGAGAGGCGTCTGAAGGCAGCGCTGAGGCCATCGGTAATGCCGTTACCTCTCTCCAGGAGTTTGCCCAGTCCATTCAGCGGGATCTGTCCTTTCGAGTGGATGATTCCAGCGGGCGGATTGTGGTCGAGGTGCGGGACCAGTCTTCCGGCGAAGTCATACGCCAGATCCCGTCCGAGGAGGCGTTGCAGTTGCTGAAGCATCTCGAGGAAGCGCGGAGCTTGATGCTCGATACGACGGCCTGAGCATCTGGCTCGAATCCTGCTAATTACATCTGGCGAATGTCGTTAGTGTCAAAAGACTGTCGAGGGAAGGAACATGGCAACGATTACTGGCACCGGTCTTGGCTCCGGACTTGATATCAACTCAATCGTGAAGTCGCTGGTTGATGCTCAGAGCGCGCCGAAAACCGCCCAGCTTGATCGTCTCAAGAGCCAGACCGACGCCAAGATTTCCGGGGTAGGGCAACTGCAGAGTGTTCTCGAAACATTTCAGAAGGCCATGAAGGACTTAGGCGCCGGTGAGGCTTTCAATGCTCTGGCGGCCACATCGTCGAAGATCGAGCAGATCACCGTCAGCGCGGCGAACAACGCTGTCGCCGGTAGTTATCAGGTTAAGATCAATCAACTTGCCGCCGCCTCCAAGGTCGCCACTGGTTTCACCCCCTCAGACGGTACCTTCAATGCAGGATCGCTGGCTATCAGCCTCGGCGGCGGTGACGACTTTACCGTTGACATCGCCGAAGGCGCTTCCCTTGTCGAGGTCCGCGACGCGATTAACGCCAAGCTCAAGGACAAGGGCGTGACCGCCAACGTCGTGAGTGACCCTGCCAATCCGCAGGCGGGCTCCCGGTTAATCCTTAGCTCCACCGTTACCGGTGCTGGCAAGGATATTTCCATATCCGGCTCCAACGCATCCCTTGCTCAGCTGAATGTCGATGGCACCCTGCAGCAGCAGGGCAGCGGGGCGGGATACATCACCAAGGCTCAGAATGCCGAGTTCGAGATCGATGGCTTGGCGCTTTCGAGTGCCACCAACAAGGTTGATGGTGCGGTCAGCGGGCTGACCTTCGAGCTTCTGGCCGAAGGGGTGGGCAAGACCACGACGCTAACAGTCGGGCCGAACAAGACTGGTCTCAAGGATTCGATCCAGAAATTCGTCGATGCATACAACCAGGTCGTTAAGGTAACTAGTTCCCTGACCAAGGTAACCAAGGGCGCCGATGGTACGACGACCAGTAGCGGTGCTCTGGTAGGTGACTCCACCGTGCGGCAGATGATGAATATCCTGCGCAAGGAGCTGACTACGTCCGCCGACACTGGCAATGACGCGATCAGGATTCTTGCGGACCTAGGTGTCAAGACGCAGAACGACGGAACCCTTTCCATCGAGCAGGGCAAGTTGGACAAGGTGATTCAGAACAGTCCTGAGACCATCGGCACCTTCTTCAAAGGCACCGACGGTCTGTTCAAGCGGCTGAGTGATCAGATCAAGACCTATACCCAGACAGGCGGCATTCTCAAGGAACGCTCCGAATCTCTCCAGGGAACACTGACCAGCATCAGCAAGCAGCGTGACACTCACACGCGTGCAATGGCGGCGCTCGAAGAGCGTCTTTATGCGCAATACAACGCCATGGACAATCTGGTCGGACAACTAACCAGTACGGGAAACTCGTTGCTGTCCAGCCTCGATGCATTGGCGGCGCGCTCGAAGTCCTGAGCCGGCCGGTCGTTGAAATATAGCGGAGGAAGTGGCTAAAGGTTTTGCGCATCGTACCGATAAGCAAGGTATGTCGACAGCAGCCCTGCGAGAACGAAAATGAATGCCGCCTCCGCTCTTCGCCAGTATCAGAACGTCAACACCAATGTGATGGTGGCTGACGCCAGCCCGCACCGCCTGATCCAGATGCTGATGGAGGGAAGTCTCTCTCGCCTGGCCCAGGCACGTGGTGCGCTCGAGCGGGGCCAGTTGGCCAGCAAGGGTGAACTCATCGGCAAGGCCATCTCCATCGTGGGCGGCTTGCGTGGCGCGCTGGACATGGAGCGCGGTGGCGAGGTGGCGAGCAATCTCGATCGCCTGTACGAATACATGGGCACTCGACTGGTCGAAGCCAATGCCAGGGATGACTCTGCGATTCTTGATGAAGTCTCTCAGCTGATGCGTACAATCAAGTCCGGCTGGGATGCGATTGCGCCCTGAATGAGTCGGTTTTCCAAGGAGTGATCATGAGTAAATCTGTCCAGCTTCTAGAGGCTGCGGGTGCGATGTTGCGCGATGCCCTGAGTCGACGAGATTGGGAAGCCATTGGTGTGCTTGATCGGCAATGTCGCGAGGCGATTGACGAAGCCATGGATGAACTACCAGCGGATGAAGCATTGTTGCGCGCCCGCATGGAGGACCTCCTAGCGTTGTACCGCGAGTTGGTGGAGTGCTGCCGCAATGAACAGCAGCGAATTGCCGGTGAATTACTGCAACTCAACCAGGCCAAACAGAGCGCCAAGGTCTACCAATTGTTCGGCTGATGACCGGGTAATTCTTATCTGCCATCAATTCGATACTGCCCCGACAACCGCTTAGCCATTCCGTCGGCTCGAACAAAAAAAGCACGCCATAAAATTGACTCGGCAAGGGTTTTTCACTTTACTAGTGGCCAATTGCCGGTCAGTCCCGATCCTTGGGATGCACCGTCTGCCCATGCGCCGTGGAACGCGGCGTTCAGCCCAAAAAGCAAGAACCAGACAATGTGGCGTGAAACCAAGATTCTGCTGATCGACGACAATAGCGATCGCCGCCGCGATTTCGCGGTGATCCTGAATTTCCTTGGGGAAGAGCACCTGCACTGCGGCAGCTCGGACTGGCGCGATGTGACAGGCCCTCTGACTTCCAGCCGCGACGTCCTCTGCGTCATGTTGGGCGAAGTGGGGGCCAAGGGCGGTGCGCTTGAACTGGTCAAGCAACTGCTGGCCTGGGACGAATTCCTGCCCGTGCTGCAAATCGGCGACCCGGTCCAGACGGACTGGCCCGAGGACCTGCGCCGTCGCCTGCTGGCCAGCCTGGAGATGCCGCCGAGCTACAACAAGCTGCTCGATTCCCTGCATCGCGCCCAGGTCTATCGCGAGATGTACGACCACGCCCGCGAACGCGGACGCCAGCGCGAACCCAATCTATTCCGTAGCCTGGTGGGCACCAGCCGCGCCATCCAGCAGGTGCGCCAGATGATGCAGCAGGTGGCCGACACCGACGCCAGCGTGCTGATCCTCGGCGAGTCCGGCACCGGCAAGGAAGTGGTCGCGCGCAACCTTCACTACCATTCCAAGCGCCGCGAAGCGCCGTTCGTGCCGGTCAACTGTGGCGCCATTCCGGCGGAGCTGCTGGAAAGCGAGCTGTTCGGCCATGAGAAGGGGGCGTTCACCGGCGCCATCACCAGCCGGGCGGGACGCTTCGAGCTGGCCAACGGCGGCACCCTGTTCCTCGACGAGATCGGCGACATGCCGCTGCCCATGCAGGTCAAGTTGCTGCGCGTGCTGCAGGAACGCACCTTCGAGCGGGTCGGCAGCAACAAGACGCAGAACGTCGACGTACGCATCATCGCCGCTACCCACAAGAACCTCGAACAGATGATCGAGGCTGGCAGCTTCCGCGAAGACCTTTATTACCGCCTCAATGTCTTCCCCATCGATATGGCGCCGCTACGCGAGCGGGTCGAGGACATTCCACTGCTGATCAACGAACTGATCTCGCGGATGGAGCACGAGAAGCGTGGCTCGATCCGCTTCAACTCCGCCGCCATCATGTCGCTGTGCAACCACGACTGGCCGGGCAACGTCCGCGAGTTGGCCAACCTTGTCGAGCGCATGGCGATCATGCACCCCTACGGCGTCATCGGCGTCAGCGAGCTGCCGAAGAAATTCCGCCATGTGGATGACGAGGACGAACAGCTCAAGGCCAGCCTGCGCGAGGAAATCGAAGAGCGGTCGGCCATCGGGGCGGGTCTGCCTGGCGTCAGCTCGCCGGCGCTGTTGCCGCCGGAAGGCCTGGACCTCAAGGACTACCTTGGCAATCTGGAGCAGGGGTTGATCCAGCAGGCGCTGGACGACGCCTCCGGCGTCGTGGCCCGCGCCGCCGAGCGCCTGCGCATCCGCCGCACGACCCTGGTGGAGAAAATGCGCAAGTACGGCATGAGCCGTCGCGACGAGGAATTGGCGGAAGAATAGTTCCGCTTTTTTCAACTCGTTGTTTTTAAAGGATTAAATTTTAGGCACGGGTATTGCTATATCTCCCTCGACCGACCGTCTGCTGACGGTCGATGGAGCGAGAGAAGAGCATGAGCCACGCCGTCGTCAAACCCCTGCAGGACCCACAAACCGCCCCTGCCGAACAGGCCAGCCGGGCGGGCCTTGAACACGCTTTCGCGCTGTTCAACCAGATGTCGACCCAGCTGAGCGAGTCCTACAGCTTGCTGGAGGCACGGGTCACCGAGCTGAAGGGGCAGTTGGCCCTGGTCAGCGCCCAGCGCATGCAGGAACTGGCGGAAAAGGAACGCTTGGCCAACCGTCTGCAGAGCCTGCTGGACCTGCTGCCCGGCGGTGTCATCGTGATCGACGGTCAGGGCGTGGTGCGCGAAGCCAACCCGGTGGCGCGCCACCTGCTCGGCCAGCCGCTGGTGGGCATGCTCTGGCGCGAAGTGATCGCCCGCAACTTCTCTCCGCGCGAAGACGATGGCCACGAAATCTCCCTCAAGGACGGCCGTCGCGTCTCCATTGCCACCCGCTCCCTGAACGGTGAGCCCGGCCTGTTGATTCTGCTCAACGACCTGACGGAAACCCGTCGCCTGCAGGGCCAACTGGCCCGCCATGAGCGCCTGTCCGCACTGGGGCGCATGGTCGCTTCCCTGGCCCACCAGATCCGCACGCCGCTGTCCGCGGCCTTGCTCTACGCCGGTCACCTGACCCAGCAAGTGTTGCCGACCGACCAGCAGCAACGTTTCGCCGGCCGCCTCAAGGAACGCTTGCATGAATTGGAGCACCAGGTGCGCGACATGCTGGTGTTCGCCCGTGGCGAGCTGCCGCTGCCGGATCGCCTGGCGCCGTCGGCGCTGTTCTCCGCGTTACGTGCCTCGGCCGAATCCCATGTACAGGACAAGGCTGTGCGTTGGCAGTGCGACCTCACCGACGGCGAGTTGCTGTGCAATCGCGACACCCTGGTGGGCGCGATGCTCAACCTGATCGAGAACGCCAGCCAGGCCGCGGGCCAAGGCCTGCGGCTGAAGGTTCATCTCTATCGGCGTGGCGGCGACGTGCGCCTGACCATCAGCGACAACGGCCCCGGTATCGACGCCGCCACCCTCGCGCGCCTGGGCGAACCCTTTTTCACCACCAAGACCACCGGCACCGGCCTCGGGCTGGCCGTGGTCAAGGCGGTGGCGCGTGCCCACCGGGGCGAGCTGCGGCTGCAGTCGCGGCCCGGTCGCGGCACCTGCGCCACCCTGGTCCTGCCGCTGATTCCCGCGGCGCAATCGGTTTTTCAGGAGTAAAGGACGATGACTGCCAAAATCCTGCTGGTCGAAGATGACCGCGCCCTGCGCGAGGCCCTGGCGGACACCCTGCTGATCGGTGGCTACGACTACCGCGCGGTGGATTGCGCCGAAGCCGCCCTGGTGGCGCTGGGCGAAGAAGCCTTCGGCCTGATGGTGAGCGACGTCAACATGCCGGGCATGGACGGCCACCAGTTGCTGGCCATCGTGCGCCAGCGCTACCCGCAACTGCCGGTGCTGCTGATGACCGCCTTCGGCGCGGTGGAGCGCGCGGTGGATGCCATGCGCCAGGGCGCGGCCGACTATCTGGTCAAACCCTTCGAGCCCAACACCCTCTTGGAACTGGTGGCGCGCCACGCCCTTGGTCGCGTGAGCCAGGCTGCCGCCGATGGCCCGGTGGCCCTGGAGCCGGCCAGCCGCCAGTTGCTGGAGCTGGCCGCGCGGGTGGCGCGCAGCGACTCTACAGTGCTGATTTCGGGGGAGTCCGGCACCGGCAAGGAAGTGCTGGCGCAGTACATCCACCAGCAGTCGACCCGCGCCAGCGGGCCTTTCATCGCGATCAACTGCGCCGCCATTCCGGACAACATGCTCGAAGCCACCCTGTTCGGCCATGAGAAGGGGGCCTTCACCGGCGCCGTCGCCAGCGCGCCGGGCAAGTTCGAGCTGGCCGATGGTGGCACCATCCTGCTCGACGAGATTTCCGAAATGCCCCTGGGCCTGCAGGCCAAGCTGTTGCGCGTGCTGCAGGAGCGCGAGGTGGAACGGGTAGGGGCACGCCGGCCGATCAGCCTGGATATCCGCGTCCTCGCCACCACCAACCGCGACCTCGCCGGCGAAGTGGCGGCGGGGCGTTTTCGTGAAGACCTCTACTACCGCCTTTCGGTCTTTCCCCTGGCCTGGCGTCCGCTACGGGAGCGTCCGGCGGACATTCTGCCGCTCGCCGAGCGCCTGCTGGCCAAGCACGTCAAAAAAATGAACCACGCCGCCGTGCGATTCTCCAGTGACGCCCAGGCGGCCCTGCTGGCCCACGGCTGGCCGGGCAACGTACGCGAACTGGACAACGCCGTGCAGCGCGCGTTGATCCTGCAACAGGGTGGGCTGATCCAGCCCCACGACCTGTGCCTGACCGCGCCCATCGGCCTGGCCATGGCGCCCGTCGCGCCGGCGGCATCCGCGCCGGTACTGTCGATGCCGGTCACCGCCGCACCGGCCGAGGCGCCTGGCGCCCTGGGCGACGACCTGCGCCGCCGCGAGTTCCAGATGATCATCGATACCCTGCGTTCCGAGCGCGGCCGTCGCAAGGAGGCCGCCGAACGCCTGGGCATCAGCCCGCGTACCCTGCGCTACAAGCTGGCGCAGATGCGTGATGCGGGCATGGACGTCGAGGCCTATCTCTACGCCAGTTGAAAGACGCCGCCCGCGCCTCGCAGGAAGGCGCGGGCGGCGCTACCCATCCTGCGCATTGGAAATGTCCATTCCTGAGCTCTTGGCACCCTTGTTGCAGATACCCCTTCATCGGACCGCGTAGCGTCAAAAAATCGCGGCAGTTGGAGGAAGAAACATGAGTCAGGGCGTCGAATTCAATCGACTGATGCTGGAAATGCGGGCCATGCAGATGGATGCGATGGCGCGCGCCAAACCCACCCCCGTCGAGACCCCGGATGCCGCCGCGCCGAGCTTTGCCGACATGCTCGGGCAGGCCGTCAACAAGGTGTCGGCCACCCAGAAGGTCGCCAGCGACCTGGCCACCGCCTTCGAGGTCGGGCAGAAAGGCGTGGACCTCACCGATGTCATGATCGCTTCGCAGAAGGCCAACGTGTCCTTCGAGGCCATGACCCAGGTGCGCAACAAGCTGGTCCAGGCCTACCAAGACATCATGCAGATGCCGGTTTGAGGGCGGGTTGAGAAATGGCTGAAGCTGCTGTTGCAAAAGTCCCCGCCAAGACGGATGCGTCGGAGAGCCCGGAAGAGAAGAAGCCACTGTTCGGGCTGTCTTTCCTGGAGAACCTCTCGCAGATGAGCATGCTGCGTCAGGTCGGCCTGCTGGTCGGCCTGGCCGCCAGCGTTGCCATCGGTTTTGCCGTGGTGCTCTGGTCGCAGCAGCCGGACTACCGTCCGCTCTACGGCAGCCTTTCCGGGATGGACGCCAACCAGGTGGTCGAAGCCCTGGGCGCCGCCGACATCGCCTACAAGATCGAGCCCAACTCCGGGGCCCTGCTGGTGAAGTCCGAGGATCTGGCCCGCGCCCGCATGAAACTGGCCGCCGCCGGCGTGGCGCCCAGCGACAACACCGTCGGCTTCGAGATCCTCGACAAGGAACAGGGTCTGGGCACCAGCCAGTTCATGGAGGCGACCCGCTACCGGCGCGGTCTTGAGGGTGAACTGGCGCGCACCATCTCCAGCCTGAACAACGTCAAGGGTGCCCGCGTGCACCTGGCCATTCCGAAGAGCTCGGTGTTCGTCCGCGACGAGCGCAAGCCGACCGCTTCGGTGCTGGTGGAGCTCTATCCGGGCCGCGCCCTGGAGCCGAGCCAGGTCATGGCCATCGTCAACCTGGTGGCCACCAGCGTGCCGGAACTGGAAAAGTCCCAGGTCACCGTGGTCGACCAGAAGGGCAACCTGCTGTCCGATCAGCAGGAACTGTCCGAGCTGACCATGGCCGGCAAGCAGTTCGACTATTCCCGGCGCATGGAAACCCTCTACACCCAGCGCGTGCACAGCATCCTGCAGCCGGTGCTGGGCAGCGGCCGCTACAAGGCGGAAGTCTCGGCGGACGTGGACTTCAGCGCCGTCGAGTCCACATCCGAAATGTTCAACCCGGACCAGCCCGCCCTGCGCAGCGAACAGAAACTGGCCGAGGAGCGCCAGAACAATGGCGGCCCACAGGGCGTGCCCGGCGCGCTGTCCAACCAGCCGCCGGCGCCCGGCGCCGCGCCCCAGCAGGCCACCGGCGCCGCACCGGCCGGTGTGCAGCCGGGCCAGCCGATCCTGGACGACAACGGCCAGCAGATCATCGACCAAGCTACCGGCAAGCCGATGCTCGCACCGTACCCGACCGACAAGCGCGACCAGACCACCCGCAACTTCGAACTGGACCGCTCCATCAGCTACACCAAGCAGCAGCAAGGGCGCCTGCGCCGGCTGTCCGTCGCGGTGGTGCTGGATGACCAGGTCAAGGTCGACCCGCAGAGCGGCGAGGTCACCCGTGTGCCCTGGAGTGCCGACGAGATCGCCCGCTTCACCCGCCTGGTACAGGACGCAGTGGGCTACGACGCCAGCCGCGGCGACAGCGTCAGCGTGATCAACACCGCGTTCCTGGCCGACCACAGCGAAGAAGTCATCGACATTCCGTTCTACACCCAGCCCTGGTTCTGGGATGTGGTGAAGCAGGTGCTCGGCGTGCTCTTCATCCTGGTGCTGGTGTTCGGGGTGCTGCGTCCGGTGCTGAACAACATCAGCGGCGCCAGCAAGACCAAGGAGCTGGCGGGCGGCCGCGACGGCGATGTCGACCTGGGCGAGATGGGGCTGTCCGGTGAGCTGTCGGACGACCGTGTGAGCCTGGGCGGCCCGCAAAGCATCCTGCTGCCCAGCCCGAGCGATGGGTATGATGCGCAGCTCAATGCCATCAAGAACCTGGTGGCCGAAGATCCTGGCCGTGTGGCCCTGGTAGTCAAAGAGTGGATCAACGCCGATGAGTGAAAACCGTCTCCCAGCCAAGCTGAACAAGGTCGACAAGGCAGCCATCCTGCTGCTGTCCCTGGGTGAGACCGATGCCGCCCAGGTGCTCCGCCACATGGGGCCGAAGGAAGTGCAGCGGGTCGGCGTCGCCATGGCGCAGATGCGCAATATCCACCGCGAGCAGGTGGAGCAGGTGATGAGCGAGTTCGTCGATATGGTGGGCGACCAGACCAGCCTGGGCGTCGGCGCCGACGGCTACATCCGCAAGATGCTCACCCAGGCCCTGGGCGAGGACAAGGCCAACAACCTGATCGACCGTATCCTGCTGGGCGGCAGCACCAGCGGCCTGGACAGCCTGAAGTGGATGGAGCCGCGCGCCGTGGCCGACGTGATCCGCTACGAGCACCCGCAGATCCAGGCCATCGTGGTCGCCTACCTGGACCCGGACCAGGCCGCCGAAGTGCTCAGCCATTTCGACCACAAGGTGCGCCTGGACATCGTCCTGCGCGTGTCCTCGCTGAACACCGTGCAGCCGTCCGCGCTCAAGGAACTCAACCTGATCCTGGAGAAGCAGTTCGCCGGCAATGCCAGCACCACCCGTACCACCATGGGCGGCGTGAAGCGCGCGGCGGACATCATGAACTTCCTCGACAGCTCGGTCGAAGGTCAGTTGATGGACTCCATCCGCGAAGTGGACGAGGACCTCTCCTCGCAGATCGAAGACCTGATGTTCGTCTTCGACAACCTGGCCGATGTCGACGACCGCGGCATCCAGGCACTGTTGCGGGAGGTGTCCTCCGACGTGCTGGTGCTGGCCCTCAAGGGGGCGGACGACGCGATCAAGGAAAAGGTCTTCAAGAACATGTCCAAGCGTGCCGCCGAGCTGCTGCGCGACGACCTGGAAGCCAAGGGCCCGGTGCGTGTCAGCGACGTCGAGTCGGCGCAGAAGGAAATCCTCACCATCGCTCGCCGCATGGCCGAAGCCGGGGAAATCGCCCTCGGCGGCAAGGGCGGCGAAGAAATGATCTGAGGCGATGTCCATGGCCAACAAGGAATCGGCAAGCGAACTGATCCGCGCCAAGGACGTCGGCGGCTTCGACCGCTGGTCGCTGCCCAGCTTCGACCCCCACGCCGCCGAGCCCGCCGAGGTGGAAGAACCGGCGCCGGAGGCGGTCGAGGCGGAGCCCGAGCCGCAGATCGAAGAGGTGCCGGTCGAGGACGTCAAGCCGCTGACGCTGGAGGAGCTCGAAGCCATCCGCCAGGATGCCTACAACGAGGGTTTCGCCACCGGTGAGCGCGACGGCTTCCATGCCGGCCAGCTCAAGGCCCGGCAGGACGCCGAAGTGGCCGTGAATGCCCGCCTGGCCCAGCTCGAGACCTTGATGGGGCACTTGCTGGAGCCCATCGCCGAACAGGACCGGCAGATCGAGGAGTCCCTGGTGCAGCTCACCAGCCTGATCACCCGCCAGGTGATCCAGCGCGAACTGCGCATGGACTCCAGCCAGATCCGCCATGTGCTGCGTGAAGCCCTGAAGCTGCTGCCCATGGGGGCCGAGAATGTGCGCATCCACATCAACCCGCAGGACTTCGAGCAGGTGAAGGCGCTGCGCGAGCGTCACGAGGAAAGTTGGCGCATCCTCGAAGACGAATCCCTGGAGCCGGGCGGCTGTCGGGTCGAAACCGAGCATTCGCGTATCGACGCCAGCATCGAGACGCGCCTGAGCCAGGCAATGAAGCAGTTGTTCGAGCAGCAGCGCGAACAGAAGGTCCACCCGCCGTCCGCCGACCTGGTGGTCGACCTGGATTCCCCGGACAGCCTCGACCATGCGTATTGAGCGCACCAGTTTCGCCAAGCGCCTGGCGGGCTACGACGATGTCATCGAACTGCCCTCGCAACCGTTGGTGGAAGGCCGCCTGCTACGCATGGTGGGCCTCACCCTGGAGGCCGAAGGATTGCGCGCGCCGGTGGGCAGCCGCTGCCTGGTGATCAACGACGACAGCTACCACCCGGTGCAGGTGGAGGCCGAGGTCATGGGCTTCGCCGGCAGCAAGATCTACCTGATGCCGGTCGGCAGTCTGTCCGGCATCGCCCCCGGCGCCCGCGTGGTGCCCTTGCCGGATACCGGCCGCCTGCCCATGGGCATGTCCATGCTCGGCCGTGTGCTCGATGGCGCCGGCCGCGCGTTGGATGGCAAAGGCGGCATGAAGGCCGAGGACTGGGTGCCGATGGATGGCCCGACCATCAACCCGTTGAAGCGCCACCCCATCAGCGAACCCCTGGACGTGGGCATTCGCTCGATCAATTCGCTGCTCACCGTCGGTCGCGGCCAGCGCCTCGGCCTGTTCGCCGGCACCGGCGTGGGCAAGAGCGTGCTGCTGGGCATGATGACCCGCTTCACCGAAGCGGAGATCATCGTCGTCGGCCTGATCGGCGAACGGGGTCGCGAGGTGAAGGAGTTCATCGAGCACATCCTCGGCGAGGAAGGCCTCAAGCGCTCCGTGGTGGTCGCCTCACCGGCGGACGACGCGCCGCTGATGCGCCTGCGCGCCGCCATGTACTGCACGCGCATCGCCGAATATTTCCGCGACAAGGGCAAGAACGTCCTGTTGCTGATGGATTCCCTGACCCGCTTCGCCCAGGCCCAGCGCGAGATCGCCCTGGCCATCGGCGAGCCGCCGGCCACCAAGGGCTATCCGCCGTCGGTGTTCGCCAAGCTGCCGAAGCTGGTGGAACGCGCCGGCAACGCGGAGCAGGGCGGCGGCTCCATTACCGCCTTCTACACCGTGCTGTCGGAGGGCGACGACCAGCAGGACCCCATCGCCGACTCCGCGCGCGGCGTGCTCGACGGCCACTTCGTGCTGTCCCGGCGCCTAGCCGAGGAAGGCCACTACCCGGCCATCGACATCGAAGCGTCCATCAGCCGGGTCATGCCCCAAGTGGTCAGCCCCTCGCACATGAAGCTGGCCCAGCGCTTCAAGCAGCTCTGGTCGCGTTACCAGCAGAGCCGCGACCTGATCAGCGTCGGCGCCTATGTCGCCGGCGGCGATCCCGACACCGATCTCGCCATCGCCCGTCAGCCGGTCATGAGCGCCTTCCTGCGCCAGGCCCTGGACGAGAGCGAGAGCCTGGCCCAGAGCACCGAGCGCCTGGCCGCCAGCCTGGGCGTCCAGGGCTGATAGCGCATGTCCCGCCATCGCGCGGCGCGCCTGGCGCCGGTGGTCGAAATGGCCGAACGCGTCGAACGCGAAGCGGCGCGCACGCTTGGCCGCTGCCAGGGCCAACTCACCCAGGCGGAGATGAAGCTCGGCGAGCTCGAACGCTATCGGGCCGACTACCAACGGCAATGGATCGAAGAGGGGCAGCGCGGTGTTTCCGGCCAATGGCTGATGAACTACCAGCGCTTCCTGTCCCAGCTGGAATCCGCCATCGGCCAGCAGTTGCAGAGCGTCCGATGGCACCGCGACAACCTCGAAAAGGCCCGCGCCGCCTGGCAGGAGCGCTACGCGCGTCTGGAAGGCCTGCGCAAGCTGGTGCAGCGCTACCTCGACGAAGCCCGCGCGGCGGAGGACAAGCGCGAGCAGAAGCTGCTGGACGAACTGGTGCAGCGGTTGCCGACAAAACACGCGGAATAGGGTACGCCTATTGGATTGGCAGGTTTGAGTGACTGTCTTGGTTGGCAGCGTTCGGCTGGATGCCCCCACGTCCCGATCGTTTCGCGCTTCGGCGTTCATCTGCACCGGAAGTGGGACTACGCGTGTATCTGATGCCTCGTCAGCATGGGTTTCGTACCTCAACCCATCCTACTTGGTCTTTTCCTGCCCGATACCCATTCGGGGCTGACACGAAGCGATAACCTGAAGGCCACTCGGCAATGAGCTGAACCACAGGACTCCAAGCCCCCTGATCCGGTTCGGCCAGGTTCTTCAGCCGGTCATCTCGGAACCCTATTTTCTCAACCTCCAGCGCTTTCCAGTTGCCCCGCCTCCAGCCCGGTGCTAAATCTTCACCACGCGTTTCCCGAACTTGACCAAGGAGCTTTGCATGGCCATCACCTCGATGCCCTCCGACGATGGGCAGGAGCTGACCATCACCATCCAGGGACGATTCGATTTCGGCGCCCACCAGGAATTCCGCGACGCCTACGAGCGCGTCAATGTCACGCCCAAGCGCTACGTGGTGGACCTCAAGGGCACCACCTACCTCGACAGTTCCGCCCTCGGCATGCTGCTCCTGCTGCGCGACCACGCGGGCGGCGAACGGGCGCAGATCCGCCTGGCCAATTGCAGCCCCGACGTCCGCAAGATCCTCGCCATCTCCAACTTCGAACAATTGTTCCAGATCGCCTGAGGTCCACAGCCATGCCGTCGCCGCTGACGATCCTGATTGCCGAGGACAACGCGGCGGACAGGTTGCTGCTTTCCACCATCGTCAGCCGCCAGGGGCATCGCGCCCTGACCGCCGCCAACGGTCGCGAGGCGGTGGCGCTGTTCCAGCAGGAACAGCCGCAACTGGTGCTGATGGATGCCCTGATGCCGGTGATGGACGGCTTCGAGGCGGCTCGGCGGATCAAGCAACTGGCCGGCGAAGCGCTGGTGCCGATCATTTTCCTCACCTCGCTGACCGAGAATGAAGCGCTGGTGCGCTGCCTGGAAGCGGGCGGCGACGACTTCCTCGCCAAGCCTTACAACCGGGTCATCCTCGAGGCCAAGATCAAGGCCCTCGACCGCCTGCGCCGGTTGCAGGACACGGTCCTGCAGCAGCGCGACCTGATCGCCCGGCACAACGAGCACCTGGTCACCGAGCAGCGAGTGGCCAAGGCGGTGTTCGACAAGGTGGCGCATTCCGGCTGCCTGAGCGCCCCGAACATCCGTTACCTGCAGTCACCCTATGCGCTGTTCAATGGCGACCTGCTGCTGGCCGCCTACAAGCCCTCGGGCGGCATGCATGTGTTGCTTGGCGACTTCACCGGCCACGGCCTGCCGGCGGCCATCGGCGCCATGCCGCTGGCCGAGGTGTTCTATGGCATGACCGCCAAGGGCTATGCCCTGGCGGACATCCTCCGTGAGATGAACGCCAAGCTGAAGCGCATCCTGCCGGTGGGGGTGTTCTGCTGCGCCACGTTCCTCAACCTGAGCTTCCAGCGGCGTCTGGTCGAGGTGTGGAACGGCGGGCTGCCCGACGGCTACCTGCGTCGCGCGCAGAGCGGCGAGCTGGTGCCGCTGGTGTCGCGCCACCTGCCCCTGGGGGTGCTCGACCAGAGCGCCTTCAACGCGCATTTCGAGTCCTTCCCCATCGAGACCGGCGACCGCATCTTCCTGGTCTCCGACGGTGTGCTGGAAACCCGCAACGACAGCGATGAGATATTCGGCGACCAGCGGCTGCGCGCGGTGTTCGACGCCAACACCGACGGCAACCGGCTATTCGACGATATCCAGTTGGCCCTCAGCGCCTTCCGCGGCCACGCCCAGGACGACGTGAGCATGATCGAGGTGCGCATGCTCGAAGAGTCCACCGAGCGCGCCACGCTGGCGTTCACCGACAGTGGCCAGGCCAGCCCGCTGGACTGGTCGGCGTCTTTCGAGTTCCGGGCGAACACGCTCAAACGCTTCAATCCGCTGCCGTTCCTCCTGCAACTGCTGCTGGAGGTCCAGGGCCTGCGCGACCAGGGCGGTGCCCTCTACACGGTGCTCGCCGAGCTGTATTCCAACGCCCTGGAGCACGGCGTGCTGGGGCTGGATTCCTCCCTCAAAGGCAACGCCGAAGGCTTCGCCCGCTACTACCGCGAGCGAGGCGAACGCTTGGGCGCGCTGACCGAGGGCTATGTACGATTCCATCTGAACCTGGTTCCGGAAGGCCGGGGAGGGTGCCTGACGGTCCAGGTCGAAGACAGCGGCACGGGTTTCGACCTGGCGACGGTCCTGGCTTCCCAGCCGTCGATGGACAGTCTTTGCGGCCGGGGCCTGACCCTGGTCAGCCAGCTCACCGCGCGCTGTGAAGCCGTCGAAGGCGGCAAGGGCATCCGCGTCGAGTTCCGCTGGCCCGTTCAGGCATAATTTCCGACGTTCAGTACGAGGAGCGACGGGTTTGTCCGATATCCATCTCGACCATTCTGTGCTGTCCGCCCTGCGGGACGTCATGGAGAGTGAGTTTCCGGTGTTGCTGGATACCTTCCTGACGGACTCGTCGGAACGCCTGCGGCAAATCCATCGGGCCGTCGCCCTGGCCGACAGTCAGGCCCTGCGCCTGGCCGCCCACAGTTTCAAGGGCAGTTGCAGCAACATGGGCGCCGCCGTGCTGGCGGGCCTGTGCAAGCAGTTGGAGGAGACCGCCCGGCGTGAACAACTGGCCGATGCGACCGCGCTGGTCCTGCAGATCGAGCAGGAGTTCCTGGTTGTCCAGGGCCTGATGCTGGAAGAGCGCCACGGCCTGGCTCGCTGAGTGGCGCTCGCGCCCAGCGACGGAAAGGTTGGCCCATCCCTTGCAATCCCACCGGCACGAACCAACCCGAGCGGAGAGTGCCCATGCCCGTTGCCCCCGATCTGCTTCTTCAGGCCCGACCTGAGGTGAAGCCGAAAGCACCGGCCGCAAAAGCCCCGGAAAAACCGGCGGAAACCAGCAAGGGCGAGGCTTCCAGCTTCGCCCGGATGTACGCGAAAGAACGTCAGGCCAAGACTGCCGAGCGCAATGAAGCGACGGCCAGGCAGGCCAAGGACACCTCGGACGAGGCGAAAGGCCCGGACAAGCCGGCGGTCGATCCTGCCGTCGGCCAGCCGGCTGTTGCCGATGGCGGCAAGCCCTTGCCGGTCGAGGAGGGCGAAGCCCGGGAGGTCGGCGATGAGTCGGTCATGGACCCGCTACTGCTGATGGCCATGACGGGCCAGTTGCCGGCAGATGACGCACCGGTGGACGTGGGCACCGGCGAAGCCATGCCGGACCTGCCAGCCACCCCGCCGGTGAACAGTGGCGCTCCGGCCAGCCTGAGCGAGGCGAGCCTCGACCCCGAGCTGGATCAGCTTAACGGTGTGCCGGCGGTGAAAATGGCCCTGGATCAGGGGGCGCAGGCCGCCCAGCAGGCGCAGACGGCGGCCGCCACCCAGGCGGCGCAAGCTGCGCCCACCGCTGACCAGGGCTTTGCCGATGCCCTGGCGGCGTTCGCCGACAAGCCGCTGGAAGCCGGCGAGGGCGAGCTGGACAAGGTCCTGTCCTCGGCCGAGCTCTCGGCAGAGCTGAGCGAAGGCCTAGGCGAGAACAAGGGTGAAGTGCGCAACGAACTGCTGGCCAACCGTCTCAATGCCCTGAGCCAGGCGATCAGTCAGCAGACCGCCCAGGCCCAGCGCGCGCCGGCCCTGATGCCCGGCCAGCCCGTGGCAATGAACCAGGGCGGCTGGAGCGAGGCGGTGGTGGACCGTGTGATGTGGCTGTCCAGCCAGAACCTCAAGTCCGCCGAGATCCAGCTCGATCCCCAGGAACTGGGCCGCCTCGAAGTACGGGTGAACCTGAACCAGGACCAGACCCAGGTGACCTTCGCCAGTCCCAACGCCAGTGTCCGTGATGCCCTGGAAGGGCAGATGCACCGTCTGCGCGACCTGTTTGCCCAACAGGGCATGAACCAGCTGGACGTGAACGTCTCCGACCAGTCGCTCAGTCGTGGCTGGCAGGGGCAGGACGGTGATGGCGGACGCCGTTCCGCTGGCGGTCGTGGCGATTTCGGTGCCGGCGGCGATGAAGAAATCAGCGTCAGCCACAGCGAAATCCGTCCGGCCAATGCCGCGGGTGGCCGCGGTCTGGTGGATTTCTACGCCTAGCGCGACCCTTCCCGCCCCGGACCTGCACGAGGGTCGGGGGCGGGAACCCCGTGACAGCCGCCCCCGACACTGGTATATCCGCAGCCCTGAAGCAGTTGCCTGAACCGCCGGTCGGCTGGCGGGCTGGCATAACACTTGCTCACTCCCCAGGAAATGGCGGGATTCTCCCGCCCGGCGACGGATTATTGGCATGGCGAAGAAAGAAGCGAAGGCCCCGGTAGAGGGCGCTGCGGGCAGCAAGAGCAAGCTGAAACTCATCATCCTGGGCGTGGTGGCGCTGATGCTGGCGGTTGGTCTGTCGGTGGGGGCCACCTGGTACTTTCTCAGTCGTGGCGACAAGGCCGCCGAGCCCACCCAGGAAGAGGCAGCCGCCACGCCCGACAAGCAACCCGCGGTGTACCAGGACCTGGCCCCGGCCTTCGTGGTCAACTTCAACCAGAACGGCCGCCAACGCTACATGCAGGTGAGTGTGTCGCTGATGGCCCGCGACAAGGCCCAGCTGGACGCCCTCAAGGTGCACATGCCGGTGCTGCGCAACAAGCTGGTCATGCTTTTTTCCGGGCAGAGCTTCGACAACCTGGCGACCCCGGTCGGCAAGGAAATGCTGCGACAGCAGGCCACCGCCACCGTGCAGGAACTGGCCACGCAGGAAACCGGCGCGATGACCGTCGAGCAAGTGCTGTTCACCAACTTCGTATTGCAGTAGGCAAGGTACGCGACCATGGCTGTTCAAGACCTGCTGTCCCAGGACGAAATCGACGCGCTGCTGCACGGCGTCGACGACGGCCTGGTGGAAACCGAGACCGATGCGGACCCCACCAGTGTCAAAAGCTATGACCTGACCAGCCAGGACCGCATCGTCCGCGGGCGCATGCCGACCCTGGAAATGATCAACGAGCGCTTCGCCCGTTACACCCGCATCAGCATGTTCAACCTGCTGCGGCGCTCCGCCGACGTGGCCGTGGGCGGCGTGCAGGTGATGAAGTTCGGCGAGTACGTGCATTCGCTCTATGTGCCCACCAGCCTCAACCTGGTGAAAATGAAGCCGCTGCGCGGCACCTCGCTGTTCATTCTCGACGCCAAGCTGGTGTTCAAGCTGGTGGACAACTTCTTCGGCGGCGACGGGCGCCACGCCAAGATCGAAGGCCGCGAGTTCACCCCCACCGAACTGCGCGTGGTGCGCATGGTGCTGGACCAGGCCTTCGTCGACCTGGCCGAGGCCTGGCACGCGGTGATGGACGTGAACTTCGAGTACATCAACTCGGAGGTGAACCCGGCCCTGGCCAACATCGTCAGCCCCAGCGAAGTGGTGGTGGTGTCCACCTTCCACATCGAACTGGATGGCGGTGGCGGTGACCTGCACATCACCATGCCCTATTCGATGATCGAGCCGATTCGCGAGATGCTCGACGCCGGCTTCCAGTCCGACGTCGACGACCAGGACGAGCGCTGGATCAAGGCCCTGCGCGAGGACATCCTCGACGTCAGCGTGCCGGTGGCCGCCACCGTGGTGCGCCGCCAGCTCAAGCTGCGGGACATCCTGCACATGCAGCCGGGCGACGTGATCCCGGTGGAATTGCCCGAACACATGGTCATGCGCGCCAACGGCGTGCCGGCCTTCAAGGCCAAGCTGGGATCGCACAAGGGCAACCTGTCCCTGCAGATCCTCGAACCAATCGAACGCCAGCGCTGATTGCGCGCTGCCCACGAATCCAGAGCCAGCCGAGGTCAAGCGATGGCAAACGACATGGATATCCCGACTCCCGAAGAACAGGCCCTGGCCGACGAATGGGCCGCCGCTCTGGCCGAGGCCGGTGACGCGTCCCAGGACGACATCGACGCGCTGATGAACCAGGGCGCGGCCGCACCCGCTTCGCCGCGCGCGCCGATGGAGGAGTTCGGCAGCGCGCCGAAGGCCAGCGGCCCGGTGAGCCTGGACGGCCCCAACCTGGATGTGATTCTGGATATCCCGGTGTCCATCTCCATGGAAGTGGGCAACACCGACATCACCATCCGTAATCTGCTGCAGTTGAACCAGGGCTCGGTGATCGAACTCGACCGCCTGGCGGGCGAGCCCCTGGACGTGCTGGTCAACGGCACCCTGATCGCCCACGGCGAGGTGGTGGTGGTCAACGAGAAGTTCGGTATCCGGCTGACCGACGTGATCAGCCCGAGCGAACGCATCAAGAAGCTGCGCTGACACCATGCGCCGTCTTCTTCTCGCGCTGGCCTGCCTGCCCTCCCTCGGCGCCGTCGCTGCCGAAATCGCCGCCACCCCACCGGCACCGGCCGCCGCCGCGGCTCAGGCTGGCAGCGGCATGGCCGCGCAGCTCGGTCAGCTCGCCATCGGCCTGCTGCTGGTGGTGGGGCTGATTGTCCTGCTTGCCTGGCTGCTGCGCCGGGTGCAGCAGCTCGGCCCGCGTGACGGCCAGGTGATCAAGCTGGTGTCCAGCCAGGCCCTCGGCCCGCGTGATCGGCTGGTGCTGGTACAGGTCGGCAATGAACAGATCCTGCTGGGTATCAGCGCCGGGCGCATCACCCCGCTGCATGTGCTGAAGGAGCCCGTGCACCTGCCCGATGCGCAGGCCGCCACGCCGGAGTTCGCCCAACGCCTGATGGAACTGCTCGGCAAGGACAAGCATTGATGCCCCTGCACCGCCTCGTTATCGCTCTGCTGCTGGCACTGGCCGCACCCCTGGCCCTTGGCGCCGACAACCCCCTGTCGGTGCCGGCCATTACGCTGTCCACCAACCCCGAAGGCCAGCAGGAATACTCGGTAAGCCTGCAGATCCTGCTGATCATGACGGCGCTGAGTTTCATCCCGGCGTTCGTCATGCTGATGACCAGCTTCACCCGGATCATCATCGTCTTCTCCATCCTGCGCCAGGCACTGGGCCTGCAGCAGACACCGTCCAACCAGATACTCATCGGCCTGGCGCTGTTCCTGACGATGTTCATCATGGCGCCGGTGTTCGACCGGGTGAACCGCGATGCCCTGCAGCCCTATCTCAACGAACAGATGACCGCCCAGGACGCGCTGGCCAGGGCCGAGGTGCCGATCAAGGACTTCATGCTGGCGCAGACCCGCGCCAGCGACCTCGACCTGTTCATGCGCCTGTCCAAGCGCACCGACATTCCCAGCGCCGACGCTGCGCCCCTGACCATCCTGGTGCCGGCGTTCGTCACCTCCGAGCTGAAGACCGCATTCCAGATCGGCTTCATGATCTTCATCCCCTTCCTGATCATCGACCTGGTGGTGGCCAGCGTGCTGATGGCCATGGGCATGATGATGCTCTCGCCGCTGATCATTTCCCTGCCGTTCAAGATCATGCTGTTCGTGCTGGTGGATGGCTGGGCGCTGATCATCGGCACACTGGCCGGAAGCTTCGGAGGCGTCTAGCGATGACACCCGAGATTGCCGTCGATCTGTTCCGCGAAGCGCTCTGGCTGACCTGCCTGATCGTCGGCATCCTGGTGGTGCCGAGCCTGGTGGTGGGCCTGATCGTCGCCATGTTCCAGGCCGCCACGCAGATCAACGAACAGACCCTGAGCTTCCTGCCGCGCCTGCTGGTGATGCTGGTCACCCTGATCTGGGCCGGCCCCTGGCTGACCCGCCAACTGATGGAGTACATCCAGACGCTCTATCAGAACATCCCCATGCTGATCGGCTGACATGCTGGAGCTGAGCGACGCACAGATCGGCGGCTGGGTGGGCAGCTTCCTGCTGCCGTTGTTTCGCATCGCCGCTCTGCTGATGACCATGCCGATCATCGGCACCCAGCTGGTGCCTGTTCGCGTACGCCTTTACCTGGCGCTGGCCATCGCCGTGGTGCTGGTGCCGACCCTGCCGCCCATGCCGCAGGTGGATGCCCTGAACCTGCGCAGCATCCTGCTGGTGGGCGAACAGGTGCTGATCGGCGCCTTGCTCGGCTTCGTGCTGCAACTGTTCTTCCATGCCTTCGTGGTGGCGGGGCAGATCATCTCCATGCAGATGGGCCTGGGGTTCGCCTCCATGGTCGACCCCACCAACGGCGTTTCGGTGCCGGTGCTCGGCCAGTTCTACCTGATGCTGGTGACCTTGCTGTTCCTCGCCATGAACGGCCATCTGGTGGTGTTCGAGGTGCTGGCGGAGAGCTTTGTCACGCTGCCGGCGGGCGGCGGGCTGCTGACCGCCCATCACTGGGAGGTGGCTGGCAAGCTCGGCTGGATGATGGGTGCCGGCCTGCTGCTGTCGCTACCGGCGATCACCGCGCTGCTGGTGGTGAACCTGGCCTTCGGCGTGATGACCCGCGCCGCGCCGCAGCTGAACATCTTTTCCATCGGCTTTCCGCTGACCCTGGCCCTGGGCCTGGTGATCGTCTGGATCGGCATGGCCGATATCCTCGCCCAGTACCAGGTCCTCGCCAGCGACGCCCTGCAGCTCCTGCGCGAACTGGCGAGGGCGCGATGAACGACCAACCGACGCAACACTGGCAACGCAGGTAGTTTTCCGTGGCGGAGAGTGAGAGCGGGGCGGACAAGAGTGAAGAGCCCACAGGTAAACGGTTGCAGGAGGCCCGCGAGAAGGGCCAGATCGCCCGTTCCCGCGAGCTCAACACCCTGGCCGTGACCCTCGCCGGGGCCGGTGGCGTGCTGGCCAGTGGCGGCGGGCTGGCGGACATGCTGATGCAGATGATGCAGTCCAACTTCGAGCTGTCGCGGGCGGTGCTGATGGATGAGCGCAGCATGGCGCTGCTGCTGCTCGCCTCGGGCAAGATGGCCCTCGATGCGCTGCTGCCGCTGTTGATCACCCTGCTGGTGGTGTCCATCGCCGGGCCGATTTCCCTCGGCGGCTGGTTGTTCTCCAGCGAGGCGCTGTTGCCCAAGTTCAGCCGCATGAATCCGTTGTCCGGGCTCAAGCGGATGTTCTCCATGCACGCCCTGGTCGAATTGCTCAAGGCCCTGGCCAAGTTCGCGCTCATCCTGCTGGTGGCCCTGGCGGTGCTCAATTCCGACCGCGACGATTTGTTGGCGATTGCCCACGAACCATTGGACATGGCCATCCTGCACAGTGTCCAGGTGGTGGGGTGGAGCGCGGTCTGGCTGGCCTGCGGGCTGATCCTGATCGCCGCCGTGGACGTGCCGTTCCAGCTCTGGGACAACAAGCAGAAGCTGATGATGACCAAGCAGGAAGTGCGCGACGAATACAAGGACACCGAGGGCAAGCCCGAGGTCAAGTCGCGCATCCGCCGCCTGCAGCGGGAAATGGCCGAGCGCCGCATGATGGCCGCCGTGCCCGAGGCCGACGTGGTCATCACCAACCCGACCCACTTCGCCGTGGCGCTGAAGTACGACGCCGACAAGGGCGGCGCGCCGCTCCTGCTGGCCAAGGGCAACGACTTCACCGCGCTGAAGATCCGCGAGATCGCCCAGGAAAGCCGGGTGACGGTGCTGGAATCCCCGGCCCTGGCGCGGGCGGTGTACTACTCCACCGAGCTGGACCAGGAAATCCCCGCCGGCCTCTACCTGGCCGTGGCCCAGGTGCTGGCCTACGTCTACCAGCTCAAGCAGTTCCGCGCCGGCAAGGGCAAGCGTCCGGATCCGCTGCGCGACCTGCCGATCCCGGCGGAGCTGCGGCGCGACGAGTGACCTGAGCTCCACCTCTCCCTTGTGGGAGCGAATTCATTCGCGAAAGGGCTGCGCAGCAGCCCCCGGTCATATTCGAGGGCAGGTCTGCGACCTGCATCGCGAATGAATTCGCTCCTACGGGTTTTCTCCCGAAAATCAATCATTTGGTGAAGTTGGAAAGCTTCTTGCACAAGGGCTGTGACGCCGCCTTCGGGCGTCAAAAGATTGGATGTGCGGAGCAGGATTCCGCGAAAGGGGTAGGGGAGCAGCAGTGGATCGTACGCAACTGATCGGCAATGTCCGCAATAACCTGATGGGCATCGGCCGCGGCAACCTGGGGGTGCCGCTGCTGGTGCTGGTGATGCTGGGCATGATGACCCTGCCGGTGCCGCCTTTCCTGCTGGACGTCTTCTTCACCTTCAACATCGCCCTGTCCATCGTCGTGCTGCTGGTGTGCGTGTACGCCATGCGCCCGCTGGACTTCGCGGTCTTCCCCACCATCCTGCTGGTGGCCACCCTGCTGCGCCTGGCGCTGAACGTGGCCTCCACTCGCGTGGTGCTGCTTCACGGGCAGGACGGCCACGACGCCGCGGGCAAGGTGATCCAGGCCTTTGGCGATGTGGTGGTGGGCGGCAACTACGTGGTCGGTGCCGTGGTCTTCGCGATCCTGATGATCATCAACTTCGTGGTGGTCACCAAGGGTGCCGGGCGTATCTCCGAAGTGAGCGCGCGTTTCACCCTGGATGCCATGCCGGGCAAGCAGATGGCCATCGATGCGGATCTCAACGCCGGCCTGATCGACCAGGCCGAGGCCAAGAAGCGCCGTACCGAGGTGTCCCAGGAGGCCGACTTCTACGGCTCCATGGACGGTGCCAGCAAGTTCGTCCGTGGCGACGCCATCGCCGGCCTGCTGGTCCTCTTCATCAACCTGCTGGGCGGCATTGCCATCGGCATGCTGCAGCACGGCCTGAGCTTCGGCGACGCCGGTCGCATCTATTCCCTGCTGACCATCGGCGACGGCCTGGTGGCGCAGGTTCCGTCGCTGCTGTTGTCCACCGCGGCGGCGATCATGGTGACCCGCGTGTCCACCTCCGAGGACATGGGCCAGCAGGTCAACCGGCAAATGTTCGCCTCGCCCAAGGCACTGGCGGTGTCTGCCGCCATCCTCATTGCCATGGGGCTGGTGCCGGGCATGCCGCACATGTCTTTCGTCGGCCTGGGCCTGGTGGCCGCCGGCGGTGCCTGGTGGATCTGGCAGAAGCAGAAGAAGGCCAAGGAAGAGACGGTGCAGGAAGAGAAGCGCCAGCAGGAGCTGCTGCCCGCCCAGCGTGCCCAGGAAACCAAGGAACTGGGCTGGGATGACGTGACGCCGGTGGACCTGGTGGGCCTGGAGGTGGGCTATCGGTTGATTCCGCTGGTGGACCGCAACCAGGGCGGCCAGTTGCTGGCGCGGATCAAGGGCGTACGCAAGAAGCTGTCCCAGGAGATGGGCTTCCTGATGCCCTCGGTGCATATTCGCGACAACCTCGACCTGCTGCCCAACGCCTACCGCCTGACGCTGATGGGCGTCAGCGTGGCCGAGGCGGAGGTCTACCCGGACCGCGAACTGGCGATCAACCCCGGCCAGGTGTTCGGCACCCTCAACGGCATCGCTGCCAAGGATCCGGCATTCGGCCTGGAAGCGGTGTGGATCGACGTCAATCAGCGCGACCAGGCGCAGTCCCTCGGCTACACGGTGGTCGACGCCAGCACCGTGGTCGCCACCCACCTCAACCAGGTATTGCACAAGCATGCCCACGAGTTGCTGGGCCACGAAGAAGTCCAGCAACTGATGCAGAACCTCGCCAAGAGTTCGCCGCGCCTGGCCGAAGAGCTGGTACCGGGCATGGTGTCGCTGTCGACCCTGCTCAAGGTGCTGCAGGCGTTGCTGCAGGAGCAGGTGCCGGTTCGCGACATCCGCACCATCGCCGAGGCCATCGCCAACGTCGCCCCGAAGAGTCAAGATCCCGCCGCGCTGGTGGCGGCGGTCCGCGTCTCGCTGGCTCGCGCAATCGTGCAAAGCATTGTGGGACTAGAGCCGGAGCTGCCTGTGATCACCCTGGAGCCCAGGTTGGAACAGATATTGCTGAATAGCCTGCAGAAGGCCGGACAGGGTTCGGAAGATGGCGTTCTCCTCGAACCCGGAATGGCCGAGAAGCTGCAACGTTCCCTGGTGGAAGCGGCGCAGCGCCAGGAGATGCTCGGCAAGCAGGCGATCCTGCTGGTGGCCGGGCCGATCCGGGCGATGATGTCGCGCTTCGCAAGGCTCGCCGTGCCAACCATGCACGTCCTGGCCTACCAGGAAATTCCGGACAACAAGCAGGTCACCATAGTCGCGACTGTGGGGCAGAACTAACCGAGGTCAAGGACCATGCAGGTCAAACGTTTCTTCGCCGCCGATATGCGTCAGGCCATGAAGCTGGTGCGTGATGAACTGGGCGCGGATGCCGCCATCATCGGTAACCGTCGGGTTGCCGGCGGTGTCGAGCTGACCGCGGCGCTGGACTACCCACTGCCCGCGCCGGCGCCGAGCAAGCCGAATCCGGCCCTCGAAGCCGAGCTGCGCAAGACCCAGGCGCGTATCGCCCAGGCGCAGGCGGAGCTGACCACCCGCGCCCAGGCCGACGCCGGCAAGGACCGTCAATTGTTCGCCGGTGAGCCGTTGACCGCCATCGAGTCGGAGCTGCCGGAAGCCGCCCTGTCCGCCGCCATGGCCCGTCCGCGCAGCGTGCCGCGTCCGCTGGAGTCGGTCGGCGCGCCCAAGCCCGCCGCCGTCGACCAGGCTGCCCTGGACGCGATGCGCTTCGAACTGAGCGGCCTGCGCGAACTGATCGAAGTGCAACTGGGCTCCATCGCCTGGGGCCAGATGCAGAGCCGCCGTCCGCAGCAGGCAAGCCTCTGGCGCCGCCTGCAGCGCATGGGGCTGCCGGCCGAACTGTCCCGCGCGCTGCTGGACAAGGTGGCGGGCGTCAAGGAGCCGCGCCAGGCCTGGCGCATGCTGCTGGCGCACCTGGCCCACGCGATCCGCACGCCGCAGAACGAGCCGCTGGAAGAGGGCGGGGTGATCGCCCTGGTCGGCCCGGCCGGCATGGGCAAGACCACCACGCTGGCCAAGCTGGCTGCCCGCTACGTGCTCAAGTACGGCGCCCAGAGCGTCGCGCTGGTGAGCATGGACAGCTTCCGCATCGGCGCCCAGGAGCAGATCAAGACCCTCGGCCGCATCCTCAACGTGCCGGTGACCCTGGTCGATCCGGGCCAGTCGCTGACCCAGGCCCTGGCGCCTCTGGTCCGCAAGCGCGTGGTGCTGATCGATACCGCCGGTCTGCCGGTCAACGATCCGGCCCTGGCCATGCAGCTCGAAGCGCTGGCCAGCCGGGCGATAAACGCGAAGAATTACCTGGTGATGGCCGCCACCAGTCAGAGCCAGGTACTCAAGGCGGCCTATCACAGCTACAAGCGTTGCGGCCTGGTCGGCTGCATCATCACCAAGGCGGACGAAGCGGCCAGTCTCGGCGAGGTTTTGGGGCTGGCTATCGGCCAGCATCTCCCGGTAGCCTATCTGGCCGACGGTCCGCGAATCCCGGATGATCTGCAGGTTCCGCGCAGCCACCAGCTGGTGAGCCGCGCGGTCAGCCTCCAGGCGCCGGAAGATCCGAGCGAAGAAGCCATGGCCGACCTGTTCGCCGGGCTGTACCAGAATCCGGCGCGGCGCGCCGGTTGAAGAAGTGTGAACCGCCCCGGAGAGGGCGGTGCTAGACACCCAAGTGGCCCAAGGCAAGGTATTTGAAATGGGTAGTATGCATCCCGTACAGGTGATCGCGGTGACCGGCGGCAAGGGTGGCGTCGGCAAGACCAACGTGTCGGTGAACCTTTCGCTGGCGCTGGCCGATCTCGGTCGTCGCGTCATGCTGCTGGACGCCGACCTCGGCCTGGCCAACGTCGACGTCCTGCTCGGCCTCACCGCCAAACGCACCCTGGCCGATGTGATCAATGGCGAATGTGACCTGCGCGACGTGCTGTTGCAGGGGCCGGGGGGCATCCGCATCGTCCCGGCCGCCTCCGGCACCCAGAGCATGGTGCAGCTTTCGCCCATGCAGCACGCCGGCCTGATCCAGGCATTCAGCGACATCAGCGACAACCTCGACGTGCTGGTGATCGACACCGCCGCCGGCATCGGCGATTCGGTGGTCAGCTTCGTCCGCGCGGCCCAGGAAGTGATCGTGGTGGTCTGCGACGAGCCGACCTCCATCACCGACGCTTACGCACTGATCAAGCTGCTCAACCGCGACTACGGCATGAGCCGCTTCCGCGTGCTGGCCAACATGGCCCACAGCCCGCAGGAAGGGCGCAACCTGTTCGCCAAGCTGACCAAGGTCACCGACCGCTTCCTCGACGTCGCCCTGCAGTACGTGGGCGCCGTTCCCTACGACGAGTCGGTGCGCAAGGCGGTGCAGAAGCAACGCGCGGTCTACGAAGCGTTCCCGCGCTCGAAGTGCTCGCTGGCCTTCAAGGCCATCGCGCAGAAGGTCGACAGCTGGCCGCTGCCGGCCAATCCGCGGGGCCACCTGGAGTTCTTCGTCGAGCGGCTGGTCCGGCAGCCGAGCGCGGAAAACCCCGTATGACACCCGCCACTGGACTGCGTATGTACGGCAAGGCACAGGCGAGGGATTCGCAACATCAGTTGATCGAGCGTTACGCCCCCCTGGTCAAGCGCATCGCCTACCACCTGCTCGCGCGCCTGCCGGCCAGCGTGCAGGTCGAAGACCTGATGCAGTCCGGGATGATCGGCTTGCTCGAAGCCTCGAAGAAGTATGACGGCAGCAAGGGCGCCAGCTTCGAGACCTATGCCGGTATCCGCATTCGCGGGGCCATGCTCGACGAGGTCCGCAAGGGCGACTGGGCGCCGCGCTCGGTGCATCGCAACACCCGCATGGTGAGCGACGCGATCCGCGCCATCGAGGCCAGAACGGGACGCGACGCTAAAGATCAGGAAGTTGCTGCCGAACTTGAATTGAGTCTCGAAGACTACTACGGCATCCTGAGCGACACCTTGGGCAGCCGCCTGTTCAGCTTCGACGACCTGTTGCAGGACGGCGAGCAGGGCGGCATGCACGAGGACGCCGGTGTCACCCAATTCTCGCCTTCCCATGATCTGGAAGAAGACCGCTTCCAGGCCGCGCTGGCCGATGCCATCGCGAACCTGCCGGAGCGGGAGCGCCTGGTGCTGGCGCTGTATTACGACGAAGAACTGAATTTGAAGGAAATTGGTGAAGTGCTGGGGGTCAGCGAATCACGGGTCAGCCAGTTGCACAGCCAATGCGCGGCACGTCTGCGCGCGCGGCTGGGCGAATGGCGCGCGCGTTGAACCGGCACCACTTCCAGATATGAGTGCGCTCCCGGCAAGAGGGGCGTTTGAGACTGTACGGAGGTCGACTTGGACAAAAACATGAAAATCCTCATCGTTGACGATTTCTCGACGATGAGACGGATCATCAAGAACCTCTTGCGTGACTTGGGCTTCACCAATACCGCCGAAGCCGACGACGGCACAACCGCCCTGCCGATGCTGCACAGCGGCAACTTCGATTTCCTCGTGACCGACTGGAACATGCCCGGCATGACCGGCATCGATCTGCTGCGCGCGGTGCGCGCCGACGAGCGCCTGAAGCATCTGCCGGTCCTGATGGTGACGGCCGAGGCCAAGCGCGAGCAGATCATCGAGGCCGCCCAGGCCGGTGTGAACGGCTACGTGGTCAAACCTTTCACTGCCCAGGTGCTGAAAGAAAAAATCGAGAAGATCTTCGAGCGGGTCAACGGCTGATGTCAGCCGCGAGGGCACCATGGACCAGAATGAACACCTGCTGGGAGACTTCGAGTCGACCCTGAAAGTCCGTGCGCGGGAATTGGTCGAAAGCCTTGAGAAGGGCAATTTCACCGATGCCGTGCAACTTATCCACGAGTTGAACCAGGTTCGCGATCGCGGCCTGTACCAGGAAGTCGGCAAGCTCACCCGTGAGCTGCACAACGCCATTGTCAACTTCCAGATCGACCCGCACCTGCCCCATGCCCAGGAAATGTCGCAGATCGCCGACGCGACCGATCGCCTGTCCTACGTGGTGCAGATGACCGAGAAAGCCGCCAACCGCACCATGGACCTGGTGGAGGAAAGCGCGCCGCTGCTCAACGGTCTGAGCGACGACGCTCAGCAACTGGGTGAGGAGTGGGGGCGTTTCATGCGCCGGGAAATCGGCATCGACGGTTTTCGCGACCTGGCACGCCGCATCGAGCAGTTCCTCGGCCGCAGCCAGCGCGATACCGATGCCCTGTCCAGCAAGCTCAACGACATCCTGCTCGCCCAGGATTACCAGGACCTCACTGGTCAGGTGATCAAGCGCGTGACGCAACTGGTCACCGAAGTGGAGAGCAACCTGGTCAAGCTGGTGCTGATGGCCAGTCAGGTCGACCGCTACGCCGGCATCGAGCACGACCACGCCGCGCTGCGCGCCGAGCAGGAAAAACAAAAAAATCCTTCCAGGGGTGAAGGTCCGCAGATCCATGCCGATAAACGTGAAGACGTGGTGTCCGGACAGGACGACGTCGACGATCTGCTATCCAGCCTTGGTTTCTAGGGGAGCCACCGAATGAGCTTCGACGCCGATGAAGAAATCCTCCAGGACTTCCTGGTAGAGGCCGGCGAAATTCTGGAGCAACTGTCCGAGCAATTGGTCGAACTGGAAAGCCGCCCGGACGACATGGACCTGCTCAACGCGATCTTTCGTGGTTTCCACACCGTGAAGGGGGGCGCCGGCTTCCTCCAGCTCAACGCGCTGGTGGAGTGCTGCCACATCGCCGAGAACGTCTTCGATATCCTGCGCAAGGGCGAACGCCGCGTGGATGCCGAACTGATGGACGTGGTGCTGCAGGCCCTGGACACGGTCAACGAGATGTTCAGCGAGGTGCGCGAGCGCAAGGAGCCCACGCCCGCCACGCCGGACCTGCTGGCGGCGCTCTCGCGACTGGCCGAGCCCGCCGGCGCCGATGCCGAACCCGTGGCACCGGCCCCTGCCGCTCCCGCACCGGTGGCCGAGGCGTCCACGTCCGCCAGCGACATCACCGACAGCGAGTTCGAGCAGTTGCTCGACGCCCTGGGTGACAGCGTCGGCGGCGCCACCGTCGCCGAGCCGGCGGTTGCTGCTGCCGACGACGAGATCACCGACGACGAGTTCGAAGCGCTGCTCGACCAGTTGCATGGCAAGGGCAAGTTCGCCGGCGCCGTGGAGCCGACCGCTGCCGTTGCCGCCCAGGCCCCGGCGGCTGCCCTGGCCACCGCCGGCGGCGGGGATGAGATTACCGACGACGAGTTCGAGGACCTGCTCGACCAGTTGCACGGCAAGGGCAAGTTCAACGGCGGTGCCGTGGACGCGGCGATCCCCAGTGCTCCGGCCGCGCCCGCCACCGAGGCGGGCGATAACATCACCGACGATGAATTCGAAGCGCTGCTCGACCAGTTGCACGGCAAGGGCAAGTTCACCGGCGCCACCGAGGAACCGGCCGCCGCGCCGGCGCCAGTGGTCAGCCGTCCCGCTCCTGCGCCGGCTCCCGCTCCTGCTCCAGCACCCAAGCCGACGGCCAGGACCGAACCGGCCCCCGCGCCGCGCCAGCCGGCCACGCCCGCCGGCGGCAACGGTGCCGCCGGGCCGGCCGCGGTCAGCGAAGCGGAAACCACCGTGCGGGTGGATACCGCGCGGCTGGACGACATCATGAACATGGTCGGCGAGCTGGTGCTGGTGCGTAACCGCCTGGTGCGCCTGGGTGCCAACAGCGGCGACGAGTCGATGGCCAAGGCCGTGTCCAACCTGGACGTGGTCACCGCCGATCTGCAGACAGCGGTCATGAAGACCCGGATGCAGCCGATCAAGAAAGTCTTCGGCCGCTTCCCGCGCCTGGTCCGCGACCTGGCACGCAACCTGAAGAAGGAAATCAACCTCGAACTGGTGGGCGAGGAAACCGATCTCGACAAGAACCTGGTCGAGGCCCTGGCCGACCCGCTGGTGCACCTGGTGCGCAATGCCGTCGACCACGGCATCGAGTCCCCCGAGGAGCGCGAGGCCGCCGGCAAGCCGCGTACCGGCCGGGTGGTGCTTTCCGCCGAACAGGAAGGCGACCACATCCTCCTGATGATCACCGACGACGGCAAGGGCATGGACGCAGCCGTGCTGCGCGCCAAGGCGGTGGAGAAGGGGCTGCTGGACAAGGACGCCGCCGAGCGCCTGACCGAGCTGGAGTGCTACAACCTGATCTTCGCCCCGGGCTTCTCGACCAAATCGGAAATTTCCGATGTGTCCGGTCGCGGCGTTGGCATGGACGTGGTGAAAACCAAGATTTCCCAGCTCAACGGCACCGTCAATGTGTTCTCGCAGAAGGGCTCGGGCTCGAAGATCGTCATCAAGGTGCCGCTGACCCTGGCGATCATGCCCACCCTGATGGTGATGCTGGGCAACCAGGCCTTCGCCTTCCCGCTGGTCAACGTCAACGAGATCTTCCACCTCGACCTGTCGCGCACCAATGTGGTGGACGGCCAGGAAGTGGTGATCGTCCGTGACAAGGCGCTGCCGCTGTTCTACCTCAAGCGCTGGCTGGTACGTGACGCGGCGGTGGAGGAGCAGGGCGAGGGCCACGTGGTGATCCTGTCGGTGGGTACCCAGCGCATCGGCTTCGTGGTCGACCAGCTGGTGGGCCAGGAAGAGGTGGTGATCAAGCCCCTGGGCAAGATGCTGCAGGGCACGCCGGGCATGTCCGGCGCCACCATCACCGGGGATGGCCGTATCGCGCTGATCCTCGACGTGCCGAGCATGCTCAAGCATTACGCGCGTCGCGGTTGATCTCGGGCGGCCAGCAATGGCCGCCCGCTAGGAGTTTTTTCTTATGGCAGTCAAGGTTCTGGTGGTGGATGACTCCGGGTTCTTCCGCCGCCGCGTCGCGGAAATCCTTTCTTCCGATCCCAATATCCAGGTGGTGGGCACCGCCACCAATGGCCGCGAGGCCATCGACCAGGCGTTGGCGCTCAAGCCCGATGTCATCACCATGGACTACGAGATGCCGATGATGGACGGCATCACGGCCGTGCGGCACATCATGCAGCGCTGTCCGACGCCGGTCCTGATGTTCTCCTCGCTGACCCACGAAGGTGCCCGCGTCACCCTCGACGCCCTGGACGCCGGTGCGGTGGATTTCCTGCCGAAGAACTTCGAAGACATTTCGCGCACCCCCGAAAAGGTCAAGCAACTGCTCTGCGAGAAAGTCCACAGCATCGCCCGCAGCAACCGCCGCTACAGCAGCTTCAGCGCAACGCCCCATGCGGCTCCGGCTCCGGCTCCGGCTCCGGCCGCCAGCGCTCCCGCGCGCGCGCTGCACGCACCGGCGTCGCCGAGCCATGCCGCTGCGCCGCCGGTTCCGCCCCACGCCCCAAAGCGTAAGGCCTACCGGCTGGTGGCCATCGGCACCTCCACCGGTGGGCCGGTGGCCCTGCAGCGCGTGCTCACTCAACTACCGGCCAATTTCCCGGCGCCCCTGGTGCTGATCCAGCACATGCCGGCGGCCTTCACCAAGGCCTTCGCCGAGCGCCTGGACAAGCTCTGCCGGATTTCCGTCAAGGAAGCCGAGGATGGCGATGTCCTGCGTCCGGGCCTGGCCCTGCTGGCCCCCGGCGGCAAGCAGATGATGGTCGACAGCCGTGGCATGGTGCGCATCCTGCCCGGCGACGAACGCCTGAACTACAAGCCTTGCGTGGACATCACCTTCGGCTCGGCGGCCAAGGCCTACACTGACAAGGTCCTGGCGGTGGTGCTGACCGGCATGGGCGCCGACGGCCGCGAAGGCGCGCGCCTGCTCAAGCAGGGCGGCAGCCAGGTCTGGGCTCAGGACGAAGCCAGCTGTGTGATCTACGGCATGCCCATGGCAGTGGTGAAGGCCAACCTGGCCGACGCCGTCTATGGTCTGGACGATATCGGCCGTCACCTGGTCGAGGCGTGTCTCTAATGGAGAAACCCAGGTAATGGATGTACTCAGCCTCATCGGGGTCATCCTGGCCTTCGTCGCCATCATCGGCGGCAATTACCTCGAAGGCGGCCATGCCGCGGCCCTGCTCAACGGGCCGGCGGCGCTCATCGTACTGGGCGGCACCCTGGGCGCGGCGTTCCTGCAAACCCCCATGAGCATCTTCAAGCGTGCACTGGGCATCATCCGCTGGATCCTGTTCCCGCCCCAGGTGGACCTCGCCGGCGGCATCACCCGCGTGGTGAACTGGAGCATGACCGCGCGCAAGGAAGGCCTGCTGGGCCTGGAGCCCGCGGCCGACAGCGAACCCGACCCCTTCTCCCGCAAGGGCCTGCAACTGCTGGTGGACGGCGCCGAACCGGAAGCCATCCGCAGCATCCTCGAAGTCGACCTGTTCACCCAGGAGGGCCGTGACCTGCAGGCCGCCAAGGTCTTCGAGAGCATGGGCGGCTATGCGCCGACCATCGGCATCATCGGTGCCGTCATGGGGCTGATCCATGTCATGGGCAACCTGGCGGACCCCAGCCAACTGGGCGGCGGCATTGCCGTGGCCTTCGTCGCGACCATCTACGGCGTGGGCTTCGCCAACCTGCTGCTGCTGCCCATCGGCAACAAACTGAAGTCCATCGCCATGCGTCAGTCGCGCTATCGCGAGATGTTGCTGGAGGGCATTCTCTCCATCGCCGAAGGGGAGAATCCGCGCTCCATCGAACTCAAGCTGCAAGGCTTCATGGATTGAGGACCGCACCATGGCGCGCAGGCGGCATCAGGAAGAGCACGAGAATCACGAACGCTGGCTGGTCTCCTACGCGGACTTCATCACCCTGCTGTTCGCCTTCTTCGTGGTGATGTACTCGATTTCCTCGATCAACGAAGGCAAGTACAAGATCCTCTCGGAGACCCTGGTGGGGGTGTTCAACCAGCCGGACCGCTCGGTCAAGCCGATCCCGGTGGGCGAGGAGAAGCCGCGCACCCCCTCGCTGGAACGCAGCATGGTGGAGGCCAACGAGCGCAGCCCTGACTCCACCGACGCCGATCCGCTGCAGGAAATCGCCCAGAGCGTGCGCGATGCCTTCGGCGACCTGATCAAGACCGACCAGTTGAACGTGCGCGGCAACGAGCTCTGGGTGGAGATCGAGATGAACTCCAGCCTGCTGTTCCCCAGCGGCGACGCGCTGCCCAACGATGCCGCCTTCGCCCTGATCGAGAAGGTTGCCGGGATTCTGGCGCCCTATGACAATCCGGTGCATGTCGAAGGATTCACTGACAACCTGCCCATTGCCACGTCCCGCTATCCGTCCAACTGGGAGCTCTCCACCGCACGGGCCGCCAGCATCGTGCGCATGCTGGCCATGGATGGCGTATCGGCCGGCCGCCTGGCCGCGGTGGGCTATGGTGAGTTTCAGCCGGTGGCGGACAACGCCACCGCCGAGGGCCGTGCGCGCAACCGTCGCGTGGTCCTGGTGATTTCCCGCAACCTCGATGTGCGCCGCAGCGTGAGCGGCGTCGGCAGCGCCAACGCCAGGCCGGACAGTGTGATGCAGAGGACTGGCACGCAATCTGCACCAGCAGCGACAGCACCGGCCCCGGCAACGGGTGCCGTCAATTCCCCGTCACCCGCCCCGTAGGGCGGGTGGAGAGTCTCGGTGCACCTGCAGCCGGGAGGATGAAAGAGATGAGAGTCTGGGCAGTAGCCAACCAAAAGGGTGGAGTCGGCAAGACCACCACATCCATCGCCCTTGCGGGCCTGCTGGCCGATGCCGGCAAGCGCGTGGTGGTGGTTGACCTCGATCCCCACGGGTCGATGACCAGCTATTTCGGGCATGACCCGGACACCCTGGAACACAGCTGTTTCGACCTGTTCCTGCACCAGGGCAGCGTGCCCGACGGCCTGCCGCGGGAGCTGCTGCTGCCGACCAGCCATGAACGCATTTCCCTGCTGCCCTCGAGCACCGCGCTGGCGACCCTGGAACGCCAGTCGCCGGGGCAGAACGGCCTGGGCCTGGTGATCGCCAAGAGCCTGGCGCAGCTCTGGCAGCAGTTCGACCACGCCATCATCGACAGCCCGCCGCTGCTCGGCGTGCTGATGGTCAACGCGCTGGCGGCCAGCCAGCAGCTGGCGATCCCGGTGCAGACCGAGTTCCTCGCGGTGAAAGGCCTGGAGCGGATGGTCAGCACCCTGAGCATGGTTAATCGTTCGCGCAAACAGGCGCTGCCCTACACCATAGTGCCGACCCTGTTCGACCGTCGGACCCAGGCCTCGCTCAACACCCTCAAGGTGCTGCGCAACAACTACCCGGATCACCTCTGGCAAGCCTACATCCCGGTGGATACCCGCCTGCGGGATGCCAGCCGCGCCGGGGTCACGCCGTCCCAGTACGATGCCAACAGCCGCGGCGTTATCGCCTACCGCGCGCTGCTCAAGCACCTGCTCGGCCAGCAGCAGGCTGCCCAGGTGGCCTGAAATGCCGTGCGTTGACCGCCAGGGCTCAAGAGACGCGTGCCTGCTGCCGATAGGCTCTACAGATCAATCCCGTGGGTTCCCAACATGAGTCGTCCCCTCGCCACCGCCACCCGCCCGCAACTGGCCCTGCAGTCCTACCTGGACGCGCTGTTGCACGAGGCTTCGACCGAACTGGCCGAAAGCATCAGCCGGGACGAGTTCGAAGCCGCGGTGCTGGAAGAACAGGTCCGCGATGCGCGCCTGAGCCGCGTGCTGGCCGAAGCGCCGCTGCTGGTGCTGGAGCCCCCCGTCGTCGCCGAACCCGAGCCGCAGGTGCCGGTCGAGGCGGAGCGCCTGGCGCCGGTCGCCGCGCCGCAGCCGGCCCGCGTCGAACCCCTGGTGGAACTCAGTGCCCCCGTTCCGCAGCCGTCGGAGCCGCCGGCGCTCACCGCCGAAGGGCGCCCCGCCTGGGGTGAAGAACCCTTCGAATGCCTGCTGTTCGACGTTGCCGGCCTGACCCTGGCGGTGCCGCTGGTGTCCCTGGGTTCCATCTACCCGCTGGCCGGCCAGGAACTGACGCCGTTGTTCGGGCAGCCTGACTGGTTCCTCGGCATACTGCCCTGCCAGGCGGGCAACCTGAAGGTGCTGGACACCGCGCGCTGGGTGATGCCCGAGCGCTATCGCGATGACTTCCGCCAGGGCCTGCAGTACGTGATTTCGGTCCAGGGCTTCGAGTGGGGCCTGGCGGTGCACCAGGTCAGCCGTTCCATCCGCCTGGACCCGAACGAGATCAAATGGCGCAGCCAGCGTAGCCAGAGACCCTGGTTGGCCGGTACCGTGATCGAACATATGTGCGCGCTGCTGGATGTCTCGGCCCTGGCCGAGCTGATCGCCAGCGGCGCGATCAAGCGCATGTCGCTGAATTGAGGGGGAGGCTCCGCAGCCGTGGGGCCCCATGAATACAACAGCGGGTCGAACCCGTGAACGCCGCCCCGGGTGGCTCAAGAGAGGCTAGGGAACATGAAGAAATCGTCCGCTCAAGGTGCCGAAGATCCCATCCTGCAATGGGTGACTTTCCGCCTGGACAACGAAACCTACGGCATCAACGTGATGCAGGTGCAGGAAGTCCTGCGCTATACCGAGATCGCACCGGTGCCGGGGGCGCCGAGCTACGTGCTGGGCATCATCAACCTGCGCGGCAACGTGGTGACCGTGATCGACACCCGCCAGCGCTTCGGCCTCGGCCCGGCGCCGGTGACCGACAACACCCGCATCGTCATCATCGAAGCGGACAAGCAGGTGGTGGGCATCCTGGTGGACAGCGTGGCCGAGGTGGTCTACCTGCGTCAGTCGGAGATCGAGACCGCGCCCAACGTCGGCAACGAAGAGTCCGCCAAGTTCATCCAGGGCGTCTGCAACAAGAACGGCGAACTGCTGATCCTCGTCGAGCTGGACAAGATGATGAGCGAGGAAGAGTGGTCGGAGCTGGAGAGCATCTGAGTTGATCGGGCTTGCACTGCTCGCGGCGGCCCTCGCCGTGGCCTGCGCGGCGTTGGGTTACGCCTGCTACCGCCTGTCCGCACGCCTGCGCGCAGTGGTGGAGGCGCAGGCCGGGCGCGACGCGGCGCAGGACCAGAAGCTCAAGGAACTGGGGCGCCGCCTCGAGGCGTACCTCGAGGGCAGCGTGCGCATGGGCGAGGAGCTCCACGAGCTGCGCCGCGTGGTGGCGCCGCTGCCGGACAAGCTCAGCCAGATCGAGCAGCGCGACCCGAGCAGCCTGTCCTTCTCCCAGGCTGCGCGCCTGGTCGGCCTTGGCGCCAGCGTCGACGACCTGACCCAGTCCTGCGGCCTGACCCAGGCCGAAGCCGAGCTGGTGAGCAAGCTGCACCAGGCGCGCAAGGACCGAGGCTGATCCGGCCCCTTAGTCCCGGCGGCTCTTAGCCTGCTCCGACCCCATTCCAATCGTTCCAAATCCCGCCTGGCCGCCTGACCTAAGCTGAAATTCCGGGGCTTCTCTCCGGAGGAGGTCCGGCGATGCGTCTACTTCCACTCCTGCTGTTCTGCCTGCTGCCCTGCCTGCAGGCCCAGGAAGCCCCCATGGAAGTCGAGGGCGCGATGACGGTCAACGTGCTGCAGGCACGCTACCTCTATGAGCGCGGAGTGATCTTCATCGACGTCAGGCCCACCCGTGAGTGGACCTGGGGCCATATCCACGGCGCGTTGCACCTCGACCTGCTCGACCGCTTCCAGGACCTCGCCCAGCCGCACTGGCCGCGCCAGGTACCGCTGGTGATCTATTGCGACAGCGAGGTGTGCCCCCACGGCGCCGAGGCGGTGAAGCGGGCCGTGAGCTGGGGTTATCGCCAGGTCTTCTATTTCCGCGAGGGGTACTTCGCCTGGCAGTTGCTGGATTTCCCCCAGGGCAAGGGGCTGGAGGAGGGGCGCCTGGTGTTCAGTGACCCGGAGGGCTGAGCAACGGCAGGGGAGGGCTGACGTCGCGCTCGGCATCCGGATCGAAGCCCACCGGGCACTTGCCCTTGAGGTACCAGGCGAAGGCAATGATCTCGGCAATGCTCCGGTACAGGGCTTCGGGGATGGCGTCGCCCAGCTCCAGCCGCGCCAGCAGGCGCACCAGCTCGGCGTTCTCGTAAATGGGCACCTCGTACTCGCGGGCGATAGCGAGGATGGCTTCGGCCAGTTCGTCGTCGCCCTTGGCGGTCAGGTTGGGGGCGCTGACGCCGTCGTAGGAGAGGGCGATGGCCTGGCGCGGCTTCTGGCTCATGCGGTCTCGTCCACCCAGCGTTGTTCCAGGTTCGTGCGGGGCCCGCGAGGCGGTCGCCCCTGGCTGCAGGCCAGTTCGCCGACGGTGAGGCCGGCCGCCAGCAGGCGTTCGCGCAGGTTCGGCAGTTCGCGGTCGATCAGCCCGGCGGTGTCGGCGCGTTCCGCCCAGAGCTGGCTGGACAGGCTGCCCTGGAGCAACTGGGCCTGGACCTGCAGGGGGCCGAGCGGCTCCAGATCGAAGGCCAGTTCGATGCGCCAGAGGCTTTCCTTGTTGTGTTCGTTCTTCTCCTGGCGACCGTCCTGTTCCTGCTGCAGCTTGATCTGCAGCGGCACGATCTCCTGCTGGTTGCGCATTGGCACTTCCAGTTGCCAGGTGGTCAGCAGGTTGCCTTCGGGGGTCGTCTGGGTCTGCGCCAGGCTGGACAACTGGTGCGTCTGCAACCGGGAGACGGCGGCCGCGGCCAGTTTCAGCAGGGTTTCCAGGTCGCCTTCCTCTTCGGCCGTCTGCGCCAGTCGCGACGGCAGCGGGAAGCTCAGCGCCTGCTGGCGGGCGTTGGCCTGGCCGAGGGCGCCCAGGGCGTTGCGGATGAAGGCCGGCAGCGCCTGGGCCATGGCATTGCTGGTGCCTGTGCTGGGCAGGCTGGCAGGCGTCGGCAGGGCTGGCAGCAATTGCGCGACCAGGCGCAGCAGGTTGGCCTTGAAGTCCTGGGGCAGGGCGCCGGCCTGGCCAGTCAGCAGGCGCGATTCGAGCAGGGCGCCGCTGTTTTCCAGGGCCGCGGCCAGCACCTTGGGATCGCCGAGTTGGCGGATGTCGGGGAGGGCGCCGAGCAGCTTGTCGATGGCCAGCCGCAGGTTCTCCGGCAGGTTCTCCCGGCCGGTGCTCTGCAGCGCGCCGATCAGCGCGTCGAGGGAGCCCTGGCGGCTTTGCTGGCTGGCCAGTTGCTGGGTCAGCTCCAACTGGTCCAGCTGCGCAGAAAGCGGCAGGAACTGCAGCATCTGGCTGCCCTGCACCTGGGCGCTGAGCAGGCTGCCGATGGCCAGCGGGCGCGGGCTTTCGATACTGAGCTGGTTGCCGGCCAGCGAGGTATTGAGCAGGTTGACCATCACCTTGTAGACCGCGGCCTGGGCCTTGCCCTGGGCGACCAATTCGCTGGACGTCACCTTGCCCTGCACCAGGGTGCCCACGGGCAGCAGGTCCAGGTCGAGGCTGCCGAGGGCGCGTTCGCCGCCCTTCAGGGCCATGGTCAGGCGGCTATCCGACAGCGCCGTGACATTGAGCAGGCTGCCCTGGGGCAGCGGGCGCGTGCTGCTGGCTTCCAGGGTGGTCTGGCTGCCGTTACCCAGGGTCAGCTTGAGCAACACCTGGAAGCTCTGCGCGGTTTCCTTCAGCGCGATGACTTCGGCGTCGGCGCTTTCGCCGGCGGCCAGCAGGCCGTCCAGGGGCTGGAGCAGCTTCAGCGCCATGTCCGTTGCGTTCTGCGCGGGACGGGCGAGGGGCTGGCTTGGGGGAAGGGCGCGCGCGCCGCTGATTTCGGTCATGGAGGGGTTACAACCTGTCGAAAAAGCTCGCTTCGGGGGTGGGGCATGGCATGTATAATGCCGCCCCGTCCGGGCCGGCCGCGAGCCTTGGAGTTCTCCATTATAGCGGCCGGCACCCTCCTGACTTGAATGCACCCCGGGTATCCATGCCGTGACCAGTCCCTATCTCGAGACCGTGGCCCTCGCCTGCGAGCGGGACTGGCGCCTGCTGTTCGAGCGGCTGGACCTGCAATTGGCCCGGGGCGAGATGCTCCAGGTCGCCGGGCCCAACGGCAGCGGCAAGACCAGCCTGCTGCGCCTGCTCTGCGGCCTCATGCAGCCGACTGCCGGCGAAGTCCGCCTGAACGGCCAGCCGCTGGCCAGCCAGCGCAGCGAGCTGGCGCGCAACCTCTTGTGGATCGGCCACGCCGCCGGCATCAAGGGGTTGCTCACCGCCGAGGAAAACCTGCGCTGGCTTTGCGCGCTGCACCAACCCGCCGAGCGCGAGGCCATCTGGCGCGCCCTGGACGCGGTGGGTCTGCGCGGTTTCGAGGATGTGCCCTGCCATACCCTGTCCGCCGGCCAGCAGCGCCGCGTGGCCCTGGCACGCCTGTACCTGGACGCGCCGCCGCTGTGGATTCTCGACGAACCCTTCACCGCTCTCGACAAGCAGGGCGTCGCCCAGCTCGAAGCGCACCTGGCGCGGCACTGCGAACGGGACGGCCTGGTGGTCTTCACCACCCACCACAGCATGGGCACGGTGCCCGCCGGCTATCGCGAACTTGACCTGGGGCAACGTCGCCCATGAGTAACGTCTTCACCCTGCTGGTCGCCCGCGAGGCGCGCCTGCTGGTACGCCGCCCGGCGGAATTGGCCAACCCGCTGGTGTTCTTCGCCATAGTGGTCGCATTGTTCCCGCTGGCCGTGGGCCCCGAGTCCCAATTGTTGCAAAGCCTTTCTCCCGGCCTGGTCTGGGTCGCGGCCCTGCTGGCCGTGCTGCTCTCGCTGGACGGGCTTTTCCGCAGTGATTTCGAGGACGGTTCGCTGGAACAGTGGGTCGTTTCGCCGCACCCCCTGCCGCTTCTGGTCCTGGCCAAGGTGCTGGCACACTGGCTTTTTTCCGGATTGGCCCTGGTGCTGCTGGCGCCGCTGCTGGCGTTGATGCTCGGCCTGCCGGCGCGCTGCCTGCCGGTTCTGCTGCTTTCACTGCTGCTCGGCACCCCGGTGCTGAGCCTGCTGGGCGCCGTGGGCGCCGCGCTGACCGTCGGGCTCAAGCGCGGCGGCCTGCTGCTGGCGCTGCTGATCCTGCCGCTGTACATCCCGGTGCTGATCCTCGGCAGCGGGGCGTTGCAGGCGGCCCTGCAAGGACTGCCGGCCGTCGGCCACCTGTTGTGGCTGGCGAGCCTCACCGCCCTGGCGGTGACCCTGACACCCTTTGCCATTGCCGCCGGCCTGACCATCAGCGTCGGTGAATAAGAAACGAGTTGCCCTGATGAGAATACTGCCGATATCCGAACAGGCCGCCGCGCCACGGTGGGCCCGATGAATTGGGTCTGGTTCCACAAGCTCGGGTCGCCGAAATGGTTCTACGAAATCAGCGGCCGCTGGCTCCCCTGGCTCGCCTGGGGCGCGCTGATCCTGATCGCCGTCGGCCTGGTCTGGGGGCTGGCCTTCGCGCCGCCGGACTATCAGCAGGGCAACAGCTTCCGCATCATCTACATCCACGTCCCGGCAGCCTTCCTGGCCCAGTCCTGCTACATCATGCTGGCGGTGTGCGGTGTGGTGGGGCTGGTCTGGAAGATGAAGCTGGCCGACGTCGCCCTGCAGGCCGCCGCGCCCATCGGCGCCTGGATGACCTTCGTGGCGCTGGTCACCGGCGCCATCTGGGGCAAGCCCACCTGGGGCGCCTGGTGGGTGTGGGATGCGCGACTTACGTCCATGCTCATCCTCCTGTTCCTGTACTTCGGTGTAATTGCGCTCGGCCAGGCCATCAGCAACCGTGACAGCGCCGCCAAGGCCTGTGCGGTGCTGGCCATCGTCGGGGTGATCAACATCCCGATCATCAAGTACTCGGTGGAGTGGTGGAACACCCTGCACCAGCCGGCCACCTTCACGGTCACCGAGAAGCCGGCGATGCCGCCGGAAATGTGGCTGCCGCTGTTGATCATGGTGCTCGGCTTCTACTGCTTCTTCGGCGCCGTGACGCTGATGCGCATGCGTCTTGAAGTGCTCAAGCGCGAATCCCGCAGCAGCTGGGCCAAGGCCGAGATTCAGGCACAAGTGGATAAGGTCTGATGAGTTTTTCTTCCTTCACCGAGTTTCTCGCCATGGGCAACCATGGCCTGTATGTCTGGACCGCCTACGGCATCAGCCTGGCGGTGCTGGCCGTCAACGTCGCCATGCCGCTGATCGCGCGGCGGCGTTACCTGCAAGACGAGGCGCGCCGTTTGCGCCGGGAGGAGTCGAAGTGAATCCGGTACGCAAGAAGCGCCTGTTCATCATCCTGGCCATCCTGGCGGGCGTGGGCATTGCCGTGGCGCTGGCGCTCTCCGCGCTGCAACAGAACATCAACCTGTTCTACACCCCCACCCAGATCGCCAATGGCGAGGCGCCGCAGGACACCCGCATCCGCGCCGGCGGCATGGTGGCGAAGGGCTCGGTGCAGCGTTCCGGTGATTCCCTGGATGTGCAGTTCGTGGTCACCGACTTCGCCAAGAGCGTGACCATCCGCTACCACGGCATCCTCCCGGACCTGTTCCGCGAAGGGCAGGGCATAGTCGCCCTGGGCAAGCTGAACGCCGATGGCGTGCTGCTGGCCGACGAAGTCCTGGCCAAGCACGACGAGAACTACATGCCGCCCGAGGTCACCAAGGCCCTCAAGGAAAGCGGCCAGCTCCCGAAGAAAGAGGGTTGATCCGATGATTCCCGAACTCGGCCACCTGGCCCTGATTCTCGCCCTGTGCATGGCTGTGGTGCAGGCGACCCTGCCGCTGATCGGCGCCTGGCGCGGTGACCGCCAGTGGATGAGCCTGGCTCAGCCGGCCGCCTGGGGGCAGTTCGCCTTCCTCACCTTTGCCTTCGCCTGCCTGACCTACGCCTTCATGGTGGACGACTTCTCCGTCGCCTACGTTGCCAGCAACTCCAACAGCGCGCTGCCCTGGTATTACAAGTTCAGCGCCGTGTGGGGCGCTCACGAAGGCTCGCTGCTGCTCTGGGCGCTGATCCTCGGCGGCTGGACCTTTGCCGTGTCGGTGTTCTCCCGCCAACTGCCGGAAGTGATGCTGGCCCGCGTGCTGGCGGTGATGGGGATGATCAGCATCGGCTTCCTGCTGTTCCTGATCATCACCTCCAACCCCTTCAACCGCCTGCTGCCGAACATGCCGGCGGACGGCAACGACCTCAACCCGCTGCTGCAGGACTTCGGCCTGATCGTCCACCCGCCGATGCTCTACATGGGCTACGTGGGCTTCTCGGTGGCCTTCGCCTTCGCCATCGCCGCGCTGCTCGGCGGCCGCCTCGACGCTGCCTGGGCGCGCTGGTCGCGTCCGTGGACCATCATCGCCTGGGCCTTCCTCGGCATCGGCATCGTGCTCGGCTCCTGGTGGGCCTACTACGAGCTGGGCTGGGGCGGCTGGTGGTTCTGGGACCCGGTGGAAAACGCCTCCTTCATGCCCTGGCTGGTGGGCACCGCGCTGATCCACTCCCTGGCGGTGACGGAAAAACGCGGCGTGTTCAAGAGCTGGACCGTGCTGCTGGCCATCGCGGCCTTCTCCCTGAGCCTGCTGGGTACCTTCCTGGTGCGTTCCGGCGTGCTGACCTCGGTGCACGCCTTCGCCTCCGATCCGGAGCGCGGCGTTTTCATCCTTGCCTTCCTGCTGCTGGTGGTGGGCGGTTCGCTGGCGTTGTTCGCCGTGCGCGCGCCGGTGGTGAAGAGCCAGGTGGGCTTCGCCCTCTGGTCCCGCGAGACCCTGCTGCTGGTGAACAACCTGGTGCTGGTGGTGGCCGCTTCGATGATCCTGCTGGGCACCCTCTATCCGCTGGTGCTGGACGCCCTGACCGGCGCCAAGCTGTCGGTGGGCCCGCCGTACTTCAATGCGCTGTTCCTGCCACTGATGGGCATTCTCATGCTGGCCTTGGCCGCGGGCGTGCTGGTGCGCTGGAAGGACACCCCGCTGAAGTGGCTGCTGGGTATGCTCGGTCCGGTGCTGATCGGCAGCCTGGTGCTCGGCGTGCTGGCCGCCGTCTTCCTCGGCGACTTCCATTGGGCGGTGCTGGCGGTGGGCGCACTGTCCGCCTGGGTGGTACTGGCCGGTGTCCGCGACCTGATCGACAAGACCCGCCACAAGGGCCTGCTCAAGGGCTCCGCCGGTCTCACGCGCAGCTACTGGGGCATGCAACTGGCCCATGCCGGCATCGCCGTCTGCGCCCTGGGCGTGGTGCTTTCCAGCCAGTACAGCGCCGAGCGTGACCTGCGCCTGGCGCCGGGCGAGTCGGTGGAACTGGGCGGCTACCGCTTCCACTTCGAGGGCGCGGCCCATCACGAAGGTCCGAACTTCACCTCCGACAAGGGCACAGTGGTGGTCTTCGACGGCGACCAGCAGGTCACCGTGCTGCACCCGGAGAAACGACTCTACACCGTGCAGCAATCGGTGATGACCGAGGCCGGTATTCACGCTGGCTTGACCCGCGACCTCTACGTCGCCCTTGGCGAGCCGCTGGATAACGGCGCCTGGGCGGTACGTGTGCATGTGAAACCCTTCGTCCGCTGGATCTGGCTTGGCGGCCTGCTGATGGGCTTCGGTGGCCTGCTGGCGGCCTTCGACCGGCGCTACCGGGTGAAGGTGAAGACCCGCGTCCGCGAGGCGCTGGGCATGGCTGGAGCACAAGCATGAAGCGTCTGATCCTCGTCCTGCCCCTGCTGGGCTTCCTGGCCATCGCGGTATTCCTCTACCGTGGCCTGTTCCTCGATCCGGCCGAGCTGCCCTCGGCCCTGATCGACAAGCCGTTCCCGGCCTTTTCCCTGCCCAGCGTCAGCGGCGACCGCACCCTCACCGAGGCCGACCTCAAGGGCAAGCCGGCGCTGGTCAACGTCTGGGGCACCTGGTGCGTGTCCTGCCGCGTGGAGCACCCGGTGCTGAACAAGCTGGCGCAGATGGGCGTGAACATCTACGGCGTCAACTACAAGGATGACAACGCCGCTGCGCTGAAATGGCTGAAGGAGTTCCACAACCCTTACCAGCTGGACATCCGCGACGAGCAGGGCAGCCTCGGCCTGGACCTGGGCGTCTACGGCGCGCCGGAGACCTTCCTGATCGACAAGGACGGCATCATCCGCCACAAGTACGTCGGCGTGATCGACGAAGTCGTCTGGCGCGAGCAACTGGCGCCGCTCTACCAATCCCTGGAAGACGAGGCGGGCAAATGAAGCGCCTGATCGCCGCCGCCCTGCTGGGCCTGGCCCTGACCGGCGTCGCCGGGGCCGCCATCGACACCTACCAGTTCAGGGACGAGGCCGAGCGCGAGCGCTTCCGCACCCTTACCGAAGAACTGCGCTGCCCGAAGTGCCAGAACCAGAACATCGCCGACTCCAATGCGCCGATCGCCACCGACCTGCGCCGGGAAATCTTCCGCATGCTGGAAGAGGGCAAGAGCAACGACGAGATCGTCGACTACCTGGTGGCTCGCTACGGCGACTTCGTGCGCTACAAACCGCCGGTCAACGCCCGCACCCTGCTGCTCTGGTACGGTCCCGCCGGCCTGCTGGTGGGCGGCCTGGTAGTGCTGGGCATCATCGTCGTACGCCGTCGCCGGGTGGAGAACAGCCCGGCCCGGGTACTGCTTTCCGCCGATGAGCAGGCCCGCCTCGACGCCCTGCTGAATTCCGAGAACCAGGACAAGAAAGACTCATGATCGATTTCTGGCTCGCCGCCGGCCTGCTCCTGCTGGTCGCCCTGGCCTTCCTGCTGATCCCCGTGCTGCGTGGTCGCAAGGCCCAGGCCGAGGAAGACCGCACCTCCCTCAACGTCGCCCTCTACCAGGAGCGCCTGGACGAGCTGGAGACCCAGCGCGACTCCGGCACCCTGAACGTCGAACAGTTCGAGGCCGGTCGCGCCGAGGCCGCCCGTGAACTGCTGGCCGACACCGAAGGCGCCGACAACGGCCGCTCCTCCCGCCTGGGCAAGGCCCTGCCGCTGCTGGCCGCCGTCCTGGTGCCGCTGCTGGGCTTCGGCCTCTACCTGCACTGGGGCGCCAGCGACAAGGTGGAGCTGGCCCGCGAGCTGCGCGAACAGCCGCGCAGCATCGAGGAGATGACTTCGCGTTTGGAGCGCGTGGTGGAGGCGCAGCCGGAATCCGCCGAAGGCTGGTACTTCCTTGGCCGCACCTACATGGCCCAGGACCGTGCCGCCGACGCCGCCCGTGCCTACGAACAGGCGGTCAAGCGCGGCGGTCGCGAGCCCGAATTGCTGGGCCAGTGGGCCCAGGCGCTGTACTTCGCCAGCCAGAAGACGCTGACCCCCGAGGTCAAGGCCCTGACCGAAGAGGCGCTGAAGGCCGATCCCAACGAGATCACCAGCCTCGGCCTGCTGGGAATCGCCGGCTTCGAGGAAGGCCGCTACCAGGACGCCATTGGCTACTGGGAACGCCTGATCGGCCAACTGCCGGTCGACGACCCCTCCCGTGGCGCCCTGCAGGGCGGCATCGACAAGGCCCGCGAGCGCCTCAAGGCCAGCGGCGTGGCCGTCGAGGAACCCGCGGCCGCGCCGGCCGGTGCCCAGCTCAAGGTCCGCGTGGACCTGGCCGCCGCGCTGAAGGACAAGGTGCAACCCGGCGACAGTGTGTTCATCTTCGCCCGCGCCACGTCCGGCCCGCCCATGCCCCTGGCGGTCAAGCGCCTGACGGTGGCCGACCTGCCGGTTGAAGTCAGCCTGAGCGATGCGGACGCCATGATGCCGCAGCTCAAGCTCTCCAACTTCCCGCAGGTGCAGTTGGTCGCCCGGATTTCCCGTAGTGGCAATGCGACTTCGGGTGAATGGATAGGAAGCAGTTCGCCGCTGTCTACCGGTACGTCGGATATCCAACGACTGACCATCGACAGCCCGGACAAGAAATGACCACCCACAGCACGCTTCCCTCAGCGCCGAACACCCGCTTCGGCCTGCCCCTGATCTGCCTCGTCCTGACCCTCGCCGGCTGCGCCGGCCAGGGCCCCTATCAGGAACCCGACTGGGAACCTTCCCGCAAGCCGCCGGCGGCCCAGTCCCTGCCGCAGAACCGCCCCTTGCCGCCCGCCCAGCCGCAGCCACCGAAGCAGGCGCCGCGGTTGAAGGCTCACCCGCGCTTCGCTCCGCCGCCCGGTGGTAACTGCTATTGGGATACCGGCCTCGGTGTCTACGTCCTCGAAGGCGAACGCAATGTGTTCTACCGCGAGCGCGTCTATTACCGCTGGAACAACGGCTGGAGCTACTCCAACGGCCCGCAGGGCCCCTGGTTGCCTACCGACGCCAGCGGTGTGCCGGCAGGACTGGGGCGGCGCTTCCAGTAACTTTTCGGACGGGCCTGCGGGTTGGGGGCAGGGCGTCCGAGCCCAGCGAGGCCCAACGCGGCGCTGCCGGTCCGAGGATCGTTGGGTTTCGTTCCTCTACCCAACCTACGGCATGCCTCGCGGATGAATTCGCTCCACGGGGCCGTGCACGGACAACCCCCTGCGGGGAGCCCAGTCAGTAGGTGGGTGCGGGCCTCGTTGGTCCGAGCCCAGCGAGGCCCAACGCGGCGCTGCCGGGCCCGAGATTCGTTGGGTTTCGTTCCTCTACCCAACCTACGGCATGCCTCGCAGATGAATTCGCTCCACGGGGTCGTGCACGGACAACCCCCTGCGGGGAGCCCAGTCAGTAGGTGGGTGCGGGCCACGTTGGTCCGAGCCCAGCGAGGCCCAACGCGGCGCTGCCGGCCCGAGATTCGTTGGGTTTCGTTCCTCTACCCAACCTACGGCGTGCCTCGCGGATGGATGCACCGCCACGGATACCGAACCGTCGGCGGCAACCGGCCATTTGTCTCATCGCCGTTTCACTTTGCCTTTCGTCGGCGATCCCCCGGAATCGGACCAGTCCCCTGGCAACTGAAACACAGCTTCCTCATGCTTTCTGGCGTCAACCTGCTGGCGCCGGGCGGGGTAGAACCCGCTGCCTGGCTCCCGTTCCGTACGGCCATTTCGAACGAGATAAATCGTGGAATTCTTTCATCTGATCAATTCACTTCTGGGGCAGGACACGACCAAGGAAATGGTTCGCCTCGTCGTCGTCTACGCGCACCTGATCGCTTGCTGCGTGGCCGTCGGCCTGGTGCTGACGAGCGATTTCGCCATGGTGCGGCAATTGCTACGGGGTACGGACGGGGGCCCTGCCGACACGCATCACCTGGAGCAACTCAAGCGCACGGTGTCGCTGGCCCTGCAGGCCCTGTGGGTGACCGGCATCCTGATCGTCGTGCTGGACGTCGCCAGCAAGGGAGCGATCTACCTGCTCAACCCGAAGCTGCAGGCCAAGGTACTGATCGTCTCCCTGCTGACGCTGAATGGTGTTCTGCTGCACCGGAGCATCCTGCCGGCGCTGGCCAAGACTGGCACGCTGCTGCGCCTGGAGCCGAGTATGCGCAGCCTGGCGATCTTCGCCGGTACCGTGTCGGCGGTGTCCTGGTTCTACGCGGCGATGCTGGGTGTGGGACGGCCGTTGGCGTGGAAGTACAGCCTAGCGGAACTGATGGTGGTCTACCCGCTGCTGATCCTCGCCGGCTACGTCGCCATGAGCCTGTTGGTGGCCTGGGCCGGCCAGCGGCGCCAGCGAATTCTCACGGACGCGGCCAGGCGCGAGCTTGGTCGGCAGGCGATGTCCTGACCTGAAAAACAAAAGAGCGGCCCAGGCCGCTCTTTTTTCACGCCCGGCGCTTACTGCCCGGTGTAGACCTGGTCGAAGACACCGCCATCGTTGAAGTGGGTCTTCTGCACCTCACGCCAGTCGCCGAAGGTCTTTTCCACGGAGAGGAATTCCACCTTGGGGAAGCGGTCGGCGAACTTGGCGAGGATTTCCGGGTTGCGCGGACGCAGGTAATTGTTGGCGGCGATGGTCTGGCCCTCGTCGCTCCACAGGTACTTGAGGTAGGCCTCGGCGGCGGCGCGGGTGCCTTTCCTGTCCACCACCTTGTCGACCACCGCCACCGGCGGCTCGGCCTCGGCAGACACGCTGGGGTAGACCACCTCGAAACCGCCGCGTCCGAATTCGCGGGCGATCATCTCGGCTTCGTTCTCGAAGGTGACCAGCACGTCGCCGATCTGGTTCTGGATGAAGGTGGTGGTGGCGGCGCGGCCACCGGTATCCAGCACCGGCGCCTGCTTGAACAGCTTGCCGACGAACGCCCTGGCCTTGTTCTCATCACCGCCGTTGTTCAGCACGTAGCCCCAGGCGGAGAGGTAGGTGTAGCGGCCGTTGCCGGAGGTCTTGGGGTTGGGCACCACCACCTGCACGCCTTCCTTGAGCAGGTCCGGCCAATCCTTCAGGCCCTTGGGGTTGCCCTTGCGCACGATGAACACCGTGGCCGAGGTGAAGGGCGCGCTGTTGTTCGGCAGGCGGGTCGCCCAGTCCTGCGGTACCAGGCCGCCGTGGTCGACCAGGGCGTTGATGTCGGTGGCCTGGTTCATGGTGATGACATCGGCGGGCAGGCCGTCGATCACCGCGCGGGCCTGCTTGCTGGAGCCGCCGTGGGACATCTGCAGGGTGATGTTTTCGTCGTTCTCCTCTTTCCAGTGCTTCTGGAAGGCGGCGTTGTAGTCCTTGTAGAAGTCACGCATCACGTCGTACGAGACGTTGAGCAGGGTCGGTGCGGCCTGGACGGCGCCGGCCAGGGAAAGGCCGGCGGCGAGGAGGGAAGCGGAAAACAGTCGTTTCACGGGGCGGTCCTTCTGGGCGAGGTGGGCGCTCGACTATAACGGAACGGCATATATCCTTTTAATACTTAAAAGGCATTTTGTTATGCCTGTCTGGCTCGCCTGGCTGATGGGTTCCGCTTCGCTCGCGGAGTGCCACCCGACCCATCCTGCGGGTGACTCTGCCGCCCCATCTGTAGGATGGGTAGAGCCCGCGAAACCCATCGATCATGGTTGGGTCCGCGCATCGTCAGAAGACCCGGCCGAGGTTGAGGTAGAGCGCCCGTTCTGCTTCGTCGTTGAGGCCGAAGCCGAAGTCCAACGGCCCGAGGGGCGTGTCCAGGCTGAGGAAGACGCTGGCGGCATTGATGTAGCCGCTGTCGAAGCTGTTGTCGTTGTTCCAGGCCCGGCCGCGTTCCAGGCTGCCACCGAGGTAGAGGGGCAGGTCCAGGGGCAGGAAGGCGCGGGGCGTCAGGCGGCGGTAGTAGACCGCCCGCGCCAGGCTGACGTTCTGGCCGGCGATGGAGTCCTGGCGGAAGCCCGAAAGCTGGCGCGCGCCGCCCAGGAGGAAGCTGGAGGTGATCACGTCGGTGTCGTCCAGGGTGCGGCCGTAGCGCCCGCCGAGGACGAAAGTATTCGGGCCCGAGCCCAGCGCCTTGTCCAGGCTGAACTGCCATTGTCGATAGCGATCGTCCGAGCCCAGCGTCGGGTCGTACTCGCGCAGGGTCAGGCTGATGTCCTCACCCTCGTGCGGGTAGTCGACGTTATCCAGGGTGTCGAAGGAGTACTTCAGCTCGTAATAGCCTTCGGTGAACTCGAAGCTGGGCAGGTCCCGCTCGCCGACCCGTACGTCGGCCTGGCCCCAGGCCTGGCCGATGCCCAGGCGGATTTCGCCGTTGTTGGCGATCTGTCGTCCCAGGTTGAGGCCATAGCCGTAGCGCTCCAGGCGGTATTCGGCAACGGGGTCGTTGTCGAGGATGGCCTCGACGTTCTGCGCCTCGCCGAGCAGGTAGGGCGCGACGAAGTAGCGTGAGCCGGCGTCCAGGGGCTGGTAGAACTCGCTGTAGAGCTCCTGGTGGTCGCCCAGTTGCAGGCGCGTCAGCCACTCGGCGCCCAGTTCGTTGATGCCGTTCTTGCGGTAGCTGGCGCCCAGGTTGAAGGCACTGTCGCCGCGCATGTCATCGGAGAGGTTCAGGCCCAGACGCAGGTAGTCCGTACCGGCACGCTTGCCGCGCGCGTTGATCACCAGGGCATTGCCGTCCTTGCGCTTGACCACCCGGTACTGCACCTGCTCGAAGTAATCCAGGCCGTACAGCGTACTCATGTCGCTCTGCAGGCGGTCCAGGTCCAGTGGCTCGCCCAGGGGCTGGCGTATGTAGCGGCGGATCACCGCGTCACCGATCTTCGAGTCGTTCTCGATGAGGAGGCTGCGGATCACCGGCGTGCGTTCGCTGGGCAGGCGCGCGCTGTCGAGAACCTGGTCGCTGCCGCCGGCTGGCGGGCGCAACCCGGCCAGGCGTTCGGCGAGGATGCGGGTGGCGCGGTAACCGGCCTCGATCATCTCTCGGGAATGGCCGAAGTCGGTGGCGCTGTAGCCGGCCAGCGGTGGCTGGACCAGCACATCACTGGGCGCCAGGGTCGCCAGCTGGGCCTCGGAGTTGCTGCGGGTCATCAGGGTGACGGACTGATTGAGCACATCCACCACGGTGGTCAATTCCTTGCGCGAACGCAGCGGTGTGCCGATGTCCACCACTATGACCCGGTCGACGCCCATGTCGCGGGCCACGTCCACCGGGATGTTGTCCACCATGCCGCCATCCACCAGCAGCCGGCCGCCGACTTCCACCGGCGCGAACACGGCGGGAATCGACATGCTGGCGCGGATCGCCTGGGGCAGGTGGCCACGGCGGAACACCACCTTTTCGCCGGTGGCGATGTCGGTGGCGACGGCGCGGAAGGGGATGGCCAGTCTGTCGAAGTCGCGGGTGTCGCTGGTGTGCACCAGCAGGCTTTCCAGCAGCAGGGCGAGGTTCTGGCCCTGGATCACGCCGAGCGGCAGGCCGAGGCTGCCGTCGTCGCGAAAGCTCAACCGCTGCTTGACCAGGAAATCGCGGTCGTCCTGTTTGCGGCGGAAGGGCACTTCCTGGCGGGGCGGGTCGTCGGACAGGGCCTGCTGCCAGTCCAGGTGGGTGGCGATCCGTTCCAGTTCGTCCACCTGGTAGCCGGCCGCGTAGAGCCCGCCGATCACCGCGCCCATGCTGGTGCCGGCGATGGCGTCGACCTTGATGCCCTGTTCCTCCAGCGCCTTGAGCACGCCGATGTGGGCCAGGCCACGGGCGGCGCCACCGGACAGCACCAGGCCGATGCGCGGTTCGGGCTGGGGCTGGGCAAGGCAGAGAAGGGGGAAAAACAGCAGGCAAAGCAGAAGGCGGCGCATAACGCATCCCTGGTCAGGCGGAGGGCGGAAGCCGGCTATTATAGGGCGCCTATCCTTCGCCGAGCCTCGCCATGCCGTCAGCCAAGCCTGAAATCGTCATCACCTATTGCACCCAGTGCCAGTGGCTGCTGCGCGCCGCCTGGCTCGCCCAGGAGTTGCTCAGCACCTTCGGCGACGACCTCGGCAAGGTCAGCCTGGAACCCGGCACCGGTGGGGTGTTCCGCATCGCCTGCGACGGCGTGCAGATCTGGGAGCGCAAGGCCGATGGCGGTTTCCCCGAGGCCAAGGTGCTCAAGCAGCGGGTGCGCGATCAGATCGACCCCGCGCGGGACCTGGGCCACAACGACCGATCTTGAGACGGGGCGGCAGGATGGGGTGAGCACTCCGCTCCTCCCATCCTTCGATCAGGCCTGGGCGGTCGCCGGCCGTTCCTGTGCCGCAGCGCCCTTCCTGGCCGACAGGGCGATGGCGAAGATGATCAGCGCGCCGCCAGCCAGCATGCGCGGGCCGGGCTGTTCGTTGAACAGCCACCAGGCGAAGGCGATGCCGTAGACCGGTTCCAGGGCGAAGATCACCGCCGTGGTGCGGGCCTTCAACACCTTCAGGCTGGCGACGAACAGGCTGTGGGCCAGGCCCGTGCACAGCACCCCGAGCAGGGCGATCCAGAACCAGTCCATGGCCTGGACCTCGGGCAGCAGCGGCCAACTGAACGGCGCGAGGCACAGCACGATGGTGAGGTTCTGGCAGAGCGCCGCCTTCACCGGGTCCAGCCCCTTGACGCTGACGCGGTTGAGCAGTGACAGCAGGGAGAACAGCAGGCCGGAGAGCACGGCCGAAAGCAGCCCCTGGGTGGCCTCGCTGCCCCAGTCGAAGCTGGGCGTCACCAGCACCAGGCCCAGGCTGACCAGGCCGACGATGAGGATTTCCTGCGCACGGATGCGTTCGCGGAACAGCAGCCCCTCCAGCAGCAGGGTGAAGGCCGGAAAGCTGGCGAAGCCGAGGGTGGCGATGGCCACGCCGGCCACCTGCACCGCATGGAAGAAGGTGATCCAGTGGGTGCCCAGCAATACGCCGCCGAGGGCCAGCATGCCCAGTTGGCGAACCCCCGGGGTGGCGCTGCGACCGCGGGCGATGAGCCGGGCGAAGAGCGCCAGGGCGATCACGGCGAACAGTCCGCGACCGAAGGTGATGACCATCGGCGCGCTGTTGGCCAGCTTGCCGAAGATGCCCGACAGTCCGAACAGCAGGGCGCCCAGGTGGATCGCGAGCAGCGCGTGACGTTCCTTCATGCCAGACGCGCCCCATTGGGCAGCGGTTTGTCGAAGCCGGCCAGCACCACCTTGTTATCGTCGTCGTGGACGCCGGTGACCAGCACTTCCGAGCGGATGCCGGCGATGCGCTTGGGGGCGAAGTTGCACACGCAGAGCACCTGGCGGCCAACCAGCTCCTCCGCCCCATAGTGGGCGGTGATCTGCGCGCTGGAGGTTTTCACCCCGAGCTCGCCCAGGTCCACTTCCAGCACATAGGCCGGCTTGATCGCCTTGGCATTGGGGGCGGCGGAGAGGACGGTGCCGACGCGCAACTCGACACGTTGGAAATCGTCCCATTCGATGGTGGACATGGCGTTCTCCCTGAAAATCGTCGGGCCAGTCTAGTGGCCCCGGGAGTGCTTGTCTGTCGGCAGGCTCGCGGCTTTTGTCGCGTTACTCGCGGAGGCTGCGCAGGGCCCGGGGGGTGACGCCGAACTCGCGGGAGAGGGCGACGGTGAAGGCGCTCTGGGAGTTGTAGCCGACCCGCATGGCGACCTCACCCACCGCCAGGCGTGTGTCCAACAGCAACTGGCGGCCCAGGCGCAGGCGCCGGGCGCGTACGTAGTCCATGGGAGTCTGTCCGGTTTCGGCGAGGAAGCGGGCATGGAAGCGCGCCGCCGAGAGGCCACAAAGGCGCGCCAGGTCCACCACCTGCAGCGGGTGGGCGGCGTGCTGGTCGATATGGGCATCCAGCGCGGCCAGGGGCAGGGCGCCATTGTCCCGTACCGGCGCGCCGGGCGCGGCCAGGCTGGCCAGCAGCAGGCCGGCGGACTGTCCGGCGATCACTTCGTCGGCCAGGGGGCTGGCGGCGATCCAACTGACCAGTTGGCTTTGCGCCGGATTCAGGTTCAGCGCGCCGGGGCGATCCAGCAGGCGTCGTCCGGCATCGAAGTGACGGCCAAGGGTGTGGCGCAGCCAGTCGTCGTCTGGCACATCCACCACCAGGCACAGGCTGCCACCGGGGCTGCCGCAGGCGTGCTGCGCTTCCGGCGGCACCACCGCCAGGGTCTGCCGCTCCACCCGCGCGCCAAGACCATCCACCTCGAAGTCCAGGCGGCCGTTGAGGCCGAATACCAACTGCGCATGGCGGTGGCTGTGAACCAACAGGTCGTGGTTGTACTGGCGCAGGGACAGGATCGGATGCATGGCGCTTACCTCGGGGCAGGCCGCCATTCTACTCCTTGTCGCGCGGGCTGCGTTGTCACAGGCCTGCAACCAGCCGTTCATATCCGGGTCACCGCCAGGGGCCACCATCGGCGAAACCCCGCCGGAGGTCGCCCATGAGCAGCGTCGAACGCCTGGAACCCGCCACCAAGACCAAGCCACGCAAGCAGCGCGTGCGCACCCTGTGGATTTCCGACGTCCACCTGGGCACCCGCGACTGCCAGGCCGAGCACCTGGCGCGCTTCCTCAAGCAGTACCACGCCGACCGCATCTATCTGGTGGGCGACATCATCGACGGCTGGAAACTGCGCGGCGGCATCTACTGGCCGCAGGCGCACACCAACGTGATCCGCCGCCTGCTGACCATGAGCAAGCGCGGCACCGAGGTGATCTACGTCACCGGTAACCACGACGAATTCCTGCGCCGTTACTCGGCGTTGATGCTGGGCAACATCCAGCTGGTGGACGAGGCGGTGCACGAAACCGCCGACGGCCGCCGCCTGCTGGTGATCCACGGCGACCAGTTCGACGTGATCACGCGCTACCACAAGTGGCTGGCTTTCCTCGGCGACTCGGCCTACGAGTTCACCCTGACCCTCAACCGCTGGCTCAACCACTGGCGCGAGCGCTGGGGCTACGGCTACTGGTCGCTGTCGGCCTACCTCAAGCACAAAGTGAAGACCGCGGTGAACTTCATCAGCGACTTCGAGGAAGCCATCGCCCACGAATGCGTCAAGCGCGGCCTGGATGGCGTGGTCTGCGGCCACATCCACCACGCGGAAATTCGCAAGGTGGGCGAGGTGGACTACCTCAACTGTGGCGACTGGGTGGAGTCCTGCACGGCGCTGATCGAGCACTGGGACGGCAGCATCGAACTCTATCGCCTGGCCGAGGCCCAGGCGCGGGAGCTGGAGGCCCGCGCCGTGGAGCTGGTCGAGCCGGCGGCATGAGGATACTGATCGTCAGCGATGCCTGGTTTCCCCAGGTGAATGGCGTGGTCACCAGCCTGCAGCACCTGGTGGTCGAACTGGAGGCCCTCGGCCACCAGGTGCGCCTGCTCTCGCCCCAGGGCTTCCGTTGCCGCCCCTGTCCGAGCTACCCGGAAATCCCCCTGGCCTGGGACCTCTGGCGCGTGGGGCCGATGATCGACGCCTTCCAGCCCGATTGCGTGCACCTGGCCACCGAGGGCCCGCTCGGCTGGGCGGCGCGACGCTGGCTGGTCAAGCGCGGCCTGGCCTTTTCCAGCGCCATCCACACGCGCTTCCCCGAATACGTCCACGGCCGCTGGCCCTGGCTGCCGCTGTCGTGGGGCTACGCCTTCCTGCGCCTGTTCCACCGCCCCAGCCAGGCGGTGCTGGTGACCACCGAGCGTATGCGCGAAACCTTCGCCAGCCACGGCTTGGTCTGGCTCCACCTGTGGCGCAAGGGTGTGGACACGGCGCTGTTCCGTCCGCTGGCGCTGCCCCGGCCGGAACGGCCGGTGTTCCTCTACGTCGGCCGACTGGCCACGGAGAAGAACGTGGAAGCCTTCCTTGGCCTGGATCTGCCGGGAGAGAAGTGGGTGGTGGGCGATGGCCCGCTGCGGGAGGCGCTGGAAGCGCGCTATCCCCGGACGCGCTTCTTCGGCTATCGCCAGGGCGAGGAGCTGGCGCGGTTCTACGCCCAGGCCAGTGTGCTGGTGTTCCCCTCGCTGACCGATACCTACGGCCTGGTGATGCTCGAAGCCCTGGCCTGCGGCACGCCGGTGGCGGCCTTTCCCGTGGCCGGGCCGCTGGATGTGCTGGAGCCGGGGGTTACCGGCTGCCTGGACCAGGACCTGCGAAGCGCCTGCCTGGCGGCGCTGGAACTGGACCGGGAGCGGTGTGCGGAGCTGGCGGGGCAGCTGTCCTGGCGCGCCTCGGCACTGGAGTTCCTGGCGTGCCAGCCGTTGTTGGACGGGGAGAGGTGTGTGGCGCTCTCCCCACAGGAATCCGACCCCATCACGATCAGGGGATGATCTTGTCCCGCAGCTTCTCGGCAGCCTGCTGCAATGCCTGGATGACTTTCGCTTTGTCGTAGTTCTGGATGCTGTTGGTATCCAGGTACATGGAGAAGCCGGGCAGTTCGTGCTCGACGTAACTGGAGGCGGCCCCCAGGTCGCGGCGGAAGTCCACCACCTGGTAGATCTGCACCGGCCGGGTGAAGCCCTTGACGTTGATCTGGCCCTTGTCGCGGCACATGATCACGTCCTTCACCAGCGAGTAGGTCTCGTGGGAGATGAGGATTTCCCCGGCGTCGGAGGCGGTTTCCAGGCGGCTGGCCAGGTTCACTTCGCGGCCGATGATGGTGTAGTCCATGCGCGTGTCGGCGCCGAAATTGCCGACGGTGCAGTAGCCGGTGTTGATGCCCATGCGGATTTCCAGCGACTTGGTAATGCCCTGGGCGCGCCACTGCTGGCGCAGCACCTTCATGTGCTTGCGCATGGCCACCGCCATGGACACGGCCGCCACGGCGTCCTTCTTGGCGCCCTGGGTGGCCGGGTCGCCGAAGAACACCATGACGCTGTCGCCGACGAACTTGTCGATGGTGCCGCCGTATTTCAGGGCGATCTTCGACATGTCGTTGAGGTAGTTGTTGAGCAGGTCGGTCAGGGCTTCGGCTTCCAGCTCCTCGGACAGCTCGGTGAAGCCCTTGATGTCGGAGAAGAACACGCTGAGCTTCTTGCGCTGAGTTTCCAGGCGCACGCTCTTCTTGCCGCTGAAGATCATTTCCCAGACCTGGGGCGACAGGTATTTGGCCAGGTTGCGCGCCAGGCGCGCGGCCTTTTCCTGTTCGCGCTTGATCTCGCTGCGAGCCTGCGCCAGGCGCATGCCCTGCTGGTGTACGAAAAAGGCGGTGATGCAGATGTACAGGGCGGTGAAGAGCACGCTGACCAGGGCCACCAGGGCCGGGGAGCCGCCCTTGAACTCGGGCCGCAGGGCCAGGCCGACGGCCGCCAGGCTGGCCAGGAAACCGGCCAGGACCAGGCTCATCTTGCGCAGGCCGCCGAGGAGCATGGCGCTGAAGCACAGTGTCAGCAGGACCATCGACGTCGGGACTACCGAGAAGCCCAGCAGGACGACGGCGGCGCCGGCATGGAAGGTGTCGACGCCGAGCAGGATCTGGTCGGTGCGTTGCCCCGGGAAACGCAGGCTCAGGTGGTGGGCCAGGTGCGGGTAGAGCAGGGCGTAGGGAACCATCCAGAGGATGTCCAGGCTGAAGTGCTGGACGTAGGTGCCGGCGGCGATGCTGGCCGCGACGGTCATGTAGGCGAGTATCCGGGAATAGTATTCGCGCAGCACGGGGGTGGCGGTGGAAGGGTCGAGCATGGCGGGCTTCATGGCTTGGGTCTGTCCCTGCTGCTTTCTTGACGCCGAGTCACGGCATTCGATGAATGCTGCAAGGCCCGGGCCATGACTTGGGCTGATGCGGGATCATAACCAAGCGACGGACCGACGGCCAGTTGGCGCCGGTCCCGCCGGAGGGGCTCAGAAGCGGATGCGGCCGGTGAAGGCGTCCTTGAGCATCACCCAGTCGCCGATGAAGCTGTAGAGCGGGTACTTGAAAGTCGCCGGCTTGTTCTTCTCGAAGGCGAAGTGGCCGACCCAGGCGAAGCCATAGCCGGCGAAGGGCAGGGCCAGCAGCCAGAGCCACTGCTGGGTGGCCAGGGCATAGCCGAGGATGCCCAGCACCAGCAGGCTGCCCACGTAGTGCAGGCGGCGGCAGGTGTCGTTGCTGTGCTCCTGCAGGTAGTAGGGGTAGAACTCGGCGAAGCTTTGGAAGCGATGGGTGGACTCGGCGGACATGGCGGCTGCTCCAGATTCTTGTTGTAGGAAGGAGTGTAGGACGGGTGTCTTCGAGGGCCAGTGACAATGGGCGCCACTTTAGTATCCTTGCCGGCACTCCGCCCGCGGGCGGTTGCCTTGAACTGCAGAACAAGAAGGCGCCATGAGCGAACGCACGACTTCTTCGAGTTGGGCCCTGGGAATCGTCCAGGCCCTGGAAATGGGTGGCGTGGATTGCCGCAATCTGTTTCCCGAGCTCGGTCTCGACTACCAGGCCCTGAACGATCCCGATGCCCGCTTTCCCCAGGACGGCATGACCCGCCTGTGGCTGCGTGCCGTCGAGCTGTCCGGCAACCCGGCCATCGGCCTGAACATGGCCAAGGTGGTGCGCCCGGCGTCCTTCCATGTGGTGGGCTATGCGCTGATGTCCAGCCGCAGCCTGAAGGAAGGCTTCGCGCGCCTGGTGCGCTACCAGCGGATCATCGCCGAGGGCTCCGACCTGAGCTTCTGCGCCAAACCCGAAGGGTACGAGCTGCGCCTGTCCATTCATGGTGACCGGCTGCCACCGGCCCGGCAGAGCGCCGAGGCGTCCATGGCCTATTGCCTGGCATTCTGCCGCTGGATGACGGGACGCCCGATCAACCCGCTGGAAATTCGCTTCCAGGGGCCGCCACCGGCCGACGTTGAACCCTATCGCCAGGTCTTCCAGGCGCCGCTGCGCTTCAACGCCGAGCATTGCGCCTTGCTGTTCGGTCGCGCCGACATGGAGGCGCCGCTGCCTACCGCCAACGAATCCCTGGCGCAACTGCACGACCGTTTCGCCGGTGACTACCTGGCGCGTTTCTCCGGCACCCGCGTCACCCATCAGGTGCGTCAGGTGCTGTGCCGCCTGCTACCCCAGGGCGAGCCCAAGCGCGAAGTGGTGGCCAGTCTGATGCACCTGTCGCAGCGCACCCTGCAACGACGCCTGCAGGAAGAGGGGGTGAGTTTCCAGCAACTGCTGGACGACACGCGCCGCGAGCTGGCCGAGCAGTACCTGGCGCAGCCGGGGCTGACCCTGCTGGAGATCGCCTACCTGCTGGGCTTCGCCGATCCGAGCAACTTCTTCCGTGCCTTCCGCCGCTGGTTCGACAGCACGCCCGGGGAGTACCGCGCGCAGTTGTAGGCGCGAATTCATTCGCGATGGGATGTGACCTGAGGGCAGGCCGGCGGCCTGCTTCGCGATTGAAATCGCTCCCACCCGGCGAATGAACGCCGCCGCGCCTCAATGCCGCCAGAAATAGGGCGTCAGCAGCACCAGCACGGTGAGGATTTCCAGGCGGCCCAGGAGCATGCCGAGGGTGAGCAGCCACTTGGCGCCGTCCGGCAGGCTGGAGAAGTTGCCGGCCGGGCCGATGATCTCGCCCAGGCCCGGCCCCACGCCGGACACCGTGGAAGCGGCGCCGGTGAGGGCGGTGATCCAGTCCAGCCCCATCAGCGACAGCCCCAGGGCTATGGCGCAGATGATGATGGTGAAGAAGAACGAGAACGTCAGGATCGAGCGGACGATGTCTTCATCCAGGCGGTGGCTGTTGTAGGTCTGCTTGATCACCGCGCGCGGGTGTACCAGTTGGGTGAGGTTGGCCTTGAGCAGGATGTAGGCCACCTGGAAACGGAAGATCTTGATACCGCCGGCGGTGGAGCCGGAGCAGCCGCCGACGAAGCCCAGGTAGAAGAACAGCATCAGCGAGAAGTTGCCCCACAGGCTGTAGTCGCCCAGGGCGAAACCGGTGGTGGTGAGGATGGAGGTGGTGTTCACCGCCACGTGGCGCAGGGCGTCGAGCCAGTGCAGCTCGGTGGTGAGCCAGTACCAGGTGCCGAGCACCAGCCAGATGGCCAGCAGCAGACCGAGGAAGCCCCGCACCTGCTCATCCCGGGTCAGCGCCTTGCGATTGCCGCGCAGCACCGCCACGTAGAGCATGAAGGGCAGGCTGCCGAGGATCATCACCAGCACCGCCACCCAGTGCACCGCCGGCTGGTGCCATTTGGCCAGGGACTGGTCGGAGGTGGAGAAACCGCCGGTGGCGATGGCCGACATGGCGTGGTTGACCGCGTCGAACGGGTTCATGCCGGCGGCCCAGAAGGCCAGCGTGCCCAGCAGGGTGAAGCCGATGTAGATGGCGACGATGTACTTGGCCACCATGTGCGAGCGCGGCATGACCTTGTCCGAACGGTCCGAGGACTCGGTCTGGAACAGGCGCATGCCACCAATGCGCAGCAGCGGCAGGATCGCCACCGCCATGCCGATGAAGCCGATGCCGCCCAGCCAATGCAGCAGCGAACGCCAGATCAGGATGCCCGGCGACATGCTGTCCAGCCCGCTCAGCACCGTGGCGCCGGTGGCGGTGATGCCGGACATGCTCTCGAACCAGGCGTCGGTGTAGCTGATGTGCTGGGTGAGGAGAAAGGGCAGGGCGGCGAACACGCAGACGACGAGCCAGCTGGACACCGTCAGCAGGTACATGTCGCGGGGGCGCAGGTGGACATGGTCCGGCCGGCCGGGGATGACCAGGGCCAGGCCGGCGACGAAGGTGATCAGGCTCGACCAGACGAAGGCGTTGATGTCCTCGGTGCGCTCGTAGAGCGCCAGGGTCAGCATGGGAATGGCCATGCTGACCGCCAGGGTGATGAGGAAGATGCCGTTGAGGAAGCCGATGATGCGTAGGGTCGGCAGGGCCATGGGGTCCGTTTCAGGCTGCGGTCGAAAGGCGCAATTCTAACCGTCCCCGGCGCCCTGTAAACCGGATGGCCTCAGTGTTTCCAGAACTTGGGCGTGAACAGCACCAGCACCGTGAGGATTTCCAGGCGGCCGAGCAGCATGCCGATGGTCAGCAGCCATTTGGCCGAATCCGGCAGGCTGGAGAAGTTGCCCGCCGGGCCGATGGTCGGGCCCAGTCCCGGCCCCACGTTGCACACCGCCGTGGCGGCGCCGGTCAGCGCCGTGACCCAGTCCAGGCCGATGAGGCACAGGCCCAGGGCGATGACCGCAATGGTGGTGGTGAAGAAAAAGGAGAAGGTGATCAGCGAGCGGACGATTTCGTCGTCCAGGTTGTGCTTGTTGTACTGCTGTTTGATCACGGCGCGTGGATGCACCAGTTGCTGCAGGTTGGCCTTGAGCAACTGCCAGGCCACCTGGAAGCGGAAGATCTTCAGGCTGCCGGCGGTGGAGCCGGAGCAGCCGCCGACGAAGGTCAGGTAGAAGAACAGCATGACCGCGAAGCTGCCCCAGAGGGTGTAGTCGCCCAGGGCGAAGCCGGTGGTGGTCACGACCGAGGTGACGTTGACCGCCGCGATGCGCAGCGCGTCGAGCCAGGTGTTCTCGGAGTGGGCCCAGAGCCAGGTGCCGACCACCAGCCAGGTGACCACCAGGAAACCGATGAAACCGTGTACCTGGTGGTCCCGTACCAGGGCCGTCCGGTGTCCCCGCAAGGTGGCGACGAGCAGGGTGAAGGGCAGGCTGCCGAGGATCATCACCACCACGGCGACCCAGTGCACCGCGGGTTGTTTCCAGTTGGCCAGGGAGGCGTCCGAGGTGGAGAAGCCGCCGGTCGAAATGGCCGCCATGGCGTGGTTGATCGCGTCGAAGGGCGTCATGCCCGCCAGCCAGAAGGCCAGCGCACCCAGCAGGGTGAGGCCGACGTACACCAGCACGATGGCCTTGGCCACCATGTGCGACCGGGGCATCACCTTTTCGCCCCAGTCGGAGGATTCGGTCTGGAACAGGCGCATGCCACCGACCCGCAGCAGCGGCAGGATCGCCACCGCCATGCCGATGAAGCCGATACCGCCCAGCCAGTGCAGCATCGAGCGCCAGATCAGCAGCCCCGGAGAGGCGTGGTCCAGGCCCGTCAGGACCGTGGAACCGGTGGTGGTGATGCCCGACATGGTCTCGAAGAAGGCATCGGTGTAGCTGATGTGCTGGATCAGCAGCATGGGCAGGGCGGCAAAGCAGCAGACGATGACCCAACTGGCAGTGGTCAGCATGTACATGTCGCGGGGGCGCAATTGGGTGTTCGCCGGACGTCCGGGGCCGACCAGCGCCAGACCGGCGATGAAGGTGACCAGGCTCGACCAGAGGAAGGCGAAGATGTCATCGGTGCGCTCGAACAGCAGCAGGGTGGCCATGGGAATGATCATGCTCACGGCCAGGGTGATGAGGAACAGGCCGATGATGAAACCGATGGTGCGCACTGTCGGCAGGGACATGGAGCCCTCTGGGGCGATTGACGGATGCGGCATTCTACTGGGCCGGCGAAGCCGTTGAAACGCCCGTCATGGGCGCCATGGCAGCCTCATCCGGCACCGTACCGGTGCCCGTGAGACCGAGTCGCGTTATCAGGCTAGAATGCCGGCTTTGTGAAATCTGGAGGTAGCCGATGGAGGCTCTCGACGCTCTGCTCAACCGCGTATCCCTGGGCCGCCTGCAGGAGCCGGCGCCCGATGCCGCCCAGCGCGAGGTGCTGTTCCGTGCGGCCCTGCGCGCACCAGACCATGGCTACCTGCGGCCCTGGCGCTTCCTCACCATCGAGGGCGAGGCGCGCGCGAAGCTCGGCGAACTGTTCGTTTCCGCCGTGCGGGCAAAGGACCCGCAAGCCCCGGACGCGGCCATTACCAAGGCCCGCAACATGCCGCTGCGGGCCCCGCTGCTGGTGGTGGTGATCGCCACCCTGCAGGCCGGCCACAAGGTGCCGGAGGCCGAGCAGGTGCTGTCCGCCGGCTGTGCCGCCCACGGCATTCTGCTGGCCGCCCATGCCCAGGGCCTGGGCGCCATGTGGCGCACCGGCGATATGGCCTATGACCCGACCGTGGCCGCCGGCCTGGGGCTCGGCGGGCACGAGCGGATCGTCGGCTTCATCTATCTCGGCAGTGTCGAGGGGGAGCGCCGCGCCGCGCCGGAGCTGGCTCCGGCGGACTTCGTCCAGACCTGGGGCTGATCAGCTCGGCGGCGCAACGGGTAATTCCAGGGTGGCGACGAAGCCGCCCTCGGAATGGTTGTCCAGGTGCAGGCTGCCGCCATGGCGCTCCACCGCCCTGCGCGCAATGGCCAATCCCAGTCCGTGGCCGGCGCCGGTCTGGTTCGGTGCGCGGAAGAACGGCTCGCCCAATTGCGCCAGGTGTTCGGTGGCGACGCCCGGGCCATGGTCGCGGACCCGGATCAGCAGGTCGCCTTCCTGCTCCATTACCGTCACGTCCACCGGTTGTCCCGGCGGATTGAAGCGCAGGGCGTTGCGCAGCAGGTTGTCCAGGGCCCGCTCCAGCATGTCGGGCCAGCCCTGCAGGTGCGTTTCGCCGGGGCAGTCGATGCGAATCTCCTGCTCCGGCGCCAGCAGCCGGGCGTCTTCCTTGAGCTTTTCCAGCAACGGCCGTAGCGCGATGGTGTGGCGTGCGCCCGGCTCGGCGTCCAGGCGGGCGAGGGCGAGGATTTCGCTGATCAGCGCTTCCAGGCGATCGCATTCCTGGCCCAGGCGCGGCCAAAGGGCTTCACGCTGCCCGGGCTCGGCGCGCTCGGCCAGGGCCAGGGCGATGCGCAGCCGTGCCAGGGGGGAGCGCAGTTCGTGGGAGACGTCGCGCAGCAACTGGCGCTGGCTGCCGATCAGGCCCTGCAGGCGCTGACCCATGCGGTTGAAGTCGCCGGCCAGCACGCCCAGTTCGTCTCGCCGCTGCGCCAGGCGGGCGAGGCTGTCCTGCTGGTAGGCGGTCTGGCCGAGGTCGTGCACGGCGCGGCGCAGGCGGTCGAGGGGACGGGTGATGGACAGGGTCAGGGCCAGGCTGAACAGGGTCAGCACGACCAGGGCGATACCCAGCGCGCTCATCGGCCAGAGCAGGCTGCCACGGTGCCAGGCGTCCAGCTCGGAGTAGGGTATGCGGTAGATCAGCAGGTAGGACTCGCCGCTGCTGGCGCTGGTGTACTCCTCGGTCAGGCGCCGCCAGGGCAGCCGGCGCGGATTCTTGTGGCGCGCCTCGAAGGCCGCGGCGCGGGGCGGGAAGGTCCCTTCCACCACCGGCTGGCCGGTGTCGTTGAGAACCTGCACGTCGATTCGCGCACGGTGGCGGAAGTGCTCCAGAAAGCGCTGGGTGTCGCCTGGGCCCTGTTCCTCGTAGCGTTGCACCAGGCGTTCCGCCAACCCCTGCAGCGAGGGGTGGTGGTTGAGGATCCAGGCATCCTGGTTCAGCGCGCGGCCCAGCAGAATGGCCAGGCCGGCCACCAGGGCCAGGGCCAGCCAGAAGGTGGCCAGGATTCGCCAGAAGAGTGAACGCACGGGAAAGCTCCTGAACGGCAAAACCCATCAGGCCGTCGGGCCTGATGGGGGCGGGGATCGATGCCGGCGGTCGGGGCCGCCCGGCTGTTACTCGGCCTTCTTGGCTTTCTCGGCCTTCCAGGCTTCGAACTCCGCGCGCTCGGCACGGCGTTCTTCCATTTTCTTCTGCAGGTCGTCGTAGGCCTTCTGCTGCTCGGGTTTGAGCTGGGAACGGATGGCGTCGCGGTTCTTGCTCTCGGCGGCCTTGAGTTCATCCTGCATGGCTTTTTTTTCAGCAGCCGGCAGTTTGTCCAGGTAACGCTGGGTAATCTCGTGGCGGGCCTTCATCTGCTCGCGCATCAGCTTGCCGATTTCATGGCGCTGTTCCTGGGTGAGGTTCAGCTCCTTGAACAGGTGGCCACCGAAACCGCGCTCGTGGCGCGGGCCGCCTTCCGGCATGGCCATGGCCAGGGTCGGCAGGGTGGCGGCGAGCAGCAGGGCGGTGAGGGTCTTGCGCATGGTGGTTCTCCTAGTCTCGATTCCGGCCGGTTGCCGGATGTGCCCAGTCTAGGGATGGCAAGGTCAAGGGCGGTCAGTCGTGGGTAAAGCCTGGGTAAAGACGGCGGCGCTCAGGCGCTGTAGTAGTAGCCGCGACTCCGCAGGGCCAGGATGCGCGGGCGGCCGTCGGCGTGGGGGCCGAGTTTCTTGCGCAGGTTGCTGACGTGCATGTCCAGACTGCGGTCGTAGAGCGTCAGCTTGCGGCCCAGGGCCAGTTGCGCCAGTTGCTGCTTGTCCAGCGGTTCGCCGGGCTGGCGCAACAGGGCTTCGAGCAGGCGGCCTTCGGAAAGGGTCAGGCTGACTTCGTGGTGGCCGATGGTGACGATGCCGCGCACCGGGCTGTAACAGAGGTCGCCGAGCTCCAGTTGACTGGAGGCCTGCGGCGGCTGGCTGCGGCGCAGCACGGCGCGCAGGCGGGCGGTGAGTTCGCGCGGGTCGCAGGGTTTGGCCAGGTAGTCGTCGGCGCCCAGTTCCAGGCCGAGGATGCGGTCCAGCGGTTCGCCACGGGCGGAGAGCATGAGGACGGGCAGTTCCGGGTGGTCGCTGCGCAATTGCTTGAGCAGTTCCAGGCCACTGCCGTCGGGCAGCATCACGTCGAGCACCACGGCGGACGGTGCGTGCTCGGCCAGGGCCCTGCGCGCCGACTGGCCGTCGTGGCAGGCGCGGACGCTGAAACCTTCCTGGCTGAGCCAACTGATCAGGAGCTCGCAGAGTTCCTGGTCGTCGTCGATAAGCAGCAATTCACTCATGGTGCGGTCAGTTGATCCATTGACGGCGCTGACGGCGCCCTCCACGGGCGATCAGGCCGGTGAACAGGGAGAGCAGGGCGACGCCGCCACCCACGGCGAACCAGGTCTGCTGCTCAGTCAGCAGGCGCGGCGTTGGCGAGGCCTGGGCTTCCTTGAGTTGCAGCTTGAGGCGCTGGTTTTCCTGGCGCAGGCGGGCCAGTTGGGCGTTCTCCCGCTCCTCGCTGGCGGTTTCCAGCTGGCGGCTCAGCTCCGTGCGCTGGCGTTCGCTTGCCGCCAACCGGCGCTGGAGCTGGTCGAGCTGGGCAAGCAGGGCGTCGTTGGCGACCGCGGGTGGCTCCGCGACGCCCGTCGCTGCGGCGGCGCTATCCGTTGCCGAGGCTTCGGGGCGGGGTTCTTCAGCCTGGGCCAGGCTGCAGAGCAGCGCGGCGGTTAACAGCAGGGGCAATTGACCGACGTGCATGGGAACTCCTTTTTCCTGGCGGCTATGGCGTGGCGCTGTCCGGCGTTAGGGAAAGACCTGCTTGAACGGCTTGACCACGACGTCGGCGTAGACGCCAGCGGCGCGATAGGGGTCGGCATCGGCCCAGGCCCTGGCGGCCTCGAGGGAGTCGAACTCGGCGACGATCAGGCTGCCGGTGAATCCGGCGCTGCCCGGGTCATTGCTGTCCACCGCCGGGTGCGGGCCGGCCAGCACGATGCGGCCTTCGGCCTTCAGCTGCTCCAGGCGTGCGAGGTGTGCGGGGCGCGCGGCGAGGCGGTTTTCCAGGGAGCCGGGGACGTCGGTGGCGATGATGGCGTAGAGCATGGCAATCCTTATTGTTGAGACTTTTCGGTTTCGCCGTCGTGGATGTGGCGGGCCAGGTAAACGCCCTGGCCGACCAGGAAGAGCACGGTCATGCCGAGGCTGCCGAAGACTTTGAAGTCCACCCAGATCTCGTGGAAGGTGAAGGCCACGAACAGGTTGGCGAAGCCGCAGACCAGGAAGAACGCGATCCAGGCCAGGTTCAGGCGTACCCAGACGGCCTGCGGCAGGCTGAGGGCGTGGCCCATCACGCGCTGGATCAGCGGCTTGTCGCCGATGAAGTGGCTGCCGGCGAAGGCCAGGGCGAAGAGCCAGTTCACCACCGGCGCCTTCCACTTGAGAAAGGTTTCGCTGTGAAACGCCAGGGTCATGCCGCCGAAGACCAGGCAGGCTACCAGGGTCAGCCACTGGCCTTTTTCCAGGCGGCGCTGGAGCAGGAAAATGGCGCCGTAGACGATCACCGAGCTGATGATCAGAACGGCGGTGGCGCTGAAAATACCGCCTAGCATATAGGTATGCCCGGCCAGCTCGACGGCGCGCGGTTCCAGTTTGTAGACGATGAAGAAGAGGATGAGCGGGATGAAGTCGATGAATTGTTTCACGGCGGCAGCCAGAAGCGGGATGTGGCGGCATAATAACAAACCATTTCCCTAGCGAAAGCAGACCCCATGCAGATCGACCTGCATTGCCACAGTACGGCCTCCGACGGTGCGCTGGCCCCCGCTGCCGTGGTCGCCCGCGCCTTCGAGCGTGGCGTGCGGCTGCTGGCGCTGACCGACCACGACACCCTGGAGGGGCTGGACGAGGCCCGCGCGGCCGCCGAAGCGCTGGACGTGCAACTGATCAACGGTATCGAACTGTCCTGCACCTGGGGCGGCGCCACCATCCATGTGCTGGGCTATGCCTTCGCCACCGACGCGCCGGCCCTGCTGGACGCCATCGCCGACCTGCACCAGGGCCGCTGGGCGCGGGCCGAGGAAATCGCCCGGCGCCTGGCCGCCAAGGGCATGCCGGGCGCCCTGGAAGGGGCGCGGGCGGTGCAGCAGGAACTGGGCGACAGCGGCAATGCGCCGGCGCGCCCGCATTTCGCCGAGTTCCTCGTACGCGCCGGCCATGTCCGCGACCGCGCCGAAGCCTTCCGCAAGTGGCTGGGCGCCGGCAAGCTGGGTGACGTCAAGCAGCACTGGCCGACCCTGGCCGACGCCGTGGGTACCTTGCGTGCCGCGGATGCCTGGATCAGCCTGGCGCACCCCTGGCAGTACAATTTCACCGGCGCCAAGCGGCGCAAGCTGGTGGCGGATTTCATCCAGGCCGGCGGCCACGCGCTGGAGGTGGTGAACGGCCTGCAGCCGGCGGAGCAGGTGGGAAGCCTGGCTGTGCTGGCGCGAGAATTCGGCATGCTGGTCAGTGCCGGTAGTGATTTCCATGCACCCTGCGATTGGTCGGAGCTGGGCATGTACCGACCCTTGCCGGATGACCTGCCGCCGATCTGGGGGCGCTTCCGCCATGCACACAGCCCTACTGCTGCCCTCTGAACAGGGAGATGTCGTGAGTCAATTTTTCCAGGTACACCCGGAAAATCCACAGCCGCGCCTGATCCGGCAGGCGGTGGAGATCGTCAGGTCGGGCGGCGTGATCGTCTATCCCACCGACTCCTCCTACGCCCTCGGCTGCCTGATCGGCGACAAGGGGGCGGTCGAGCGCATCCGCCGCCTGCGCCGGCTGGACGAGAAGCACAATTTCACCCTGGTCTGCCGCGACCTGTCCGAGATCGGCGTGTTCGCCAAGGTGGATACCGCCGCCTTCCGGCTCATCAAGGCGCATACGCCGGGGCCCTACACCTTCATCCTCAGCGCCACCCGCGAAGTGCCGCGCATGCTGATGCACCCGAAGCGGCGCACCATCGGCATGCGGGTGCCGGACCATCCCATCGCCCTGGCGCTGCTGGAGCAACTGGGGGCGCCGCTGATGAGCACCAGCCTCATCCTCCCGGGCGATGAACTGCCCATGAGCGACCCCTACGAGATGCGCCAGATTCTCGAACACCAGGTGGACCTGATCATCGACGGCGGCCACGGCGGCATGGCAGCCTCCACCGTGATCAACCTTTCCGAGGGCAAGCCCGAGGTGTTGCGTGTGGGCTGCGGCGACCCGCAGCCCTTCCTCGAAGAGGAGTGAGGGCGGCGTTCACAGCAGGATCGCCACCACAATGATCAGCAGCAGGATGAGCAGGAACTCGGTGCCGCTGATGCGGCCGCCGGCCGGTACAGCATCCATCTTCTGCGCCAGTTGCGCCGCTTCCTCGTGGGTCAGGGCCTGCACCCGGGAGCGGGCGATGGCCGCATCCACGCCCATGGCGCGCAATTGCTCCTGAACCTCCGACTTGCTGAGAAAGGCGTCGATCCGGGCGCGATCCGGCGAGTCCGGCTGCTGGGTCGCGATGGCTTCGCCGGTACCGATCATGTCGGCCTGCGCCGTCGCCAGCGGCAGCAGGCTGAGGCAGGCCAGCATCAGGGCGGTACTGAACATCAGGAACAAGGACTTCATGCGAACCTCCCGGAGCCTGGGCTCCAGACCTGACCAGGGGTGCAGCGTCGAGCTTTTTTAGTCTGGCACATGGTGCTAACTTGCCCGCTTTCCCGCCGACCGGTGCCGACCGGTAGCCCAACCGCCAGGGCAGCGCTGCCGCTGCGAGAGGACCAGATGCACGAAACACCGACCGAGTCGCCGGATCCCCAGGCGGGCGCCCAGCAGGAGCTGCCTTTCGCCCTGGTCTACGGCCAGGCGGTGACCGAGCTGCCGCAGGACCTCTATATCCCGCCGGATGCGCTGGAGGTCTTCCTCGAAGCCTTCGAAGGCCCCCTCGACCTGCTGCTCTACCTGATCCGCAAGCAGAACATCGACATCCTCGACATCCCGGTGGCCGCCATCACCCACCAGTACATGGCCTATGTCGAGCTGATGAAGTCGGTACGCCTGGAGCTGGCGGCCGAGTACCTGGTCATGGCCGCCATGCTCGCCGAGATCAAGTCGCGCATGTTGCTGCCGCGTTCGAGCGAGGCGGAAGACGAGGAAGAAGACCCCCGCGCCGAACTGATCCGCCGCCTTCAGGAGTACGAGCGCTTCAAGGCCGCCGCCGAAGGCATCGACCAGTTGCCGCGGGTCGGCCGCGATACCCTGGTGCCGCGCCTGGACGCCCCGGAGGCGCGCGCGCGCAAGCTGCTGCCCGATGTCGCCCTGGAGGAACTGCTGCTGTCCATGGCCGAGGTGCTGCGCCGCGCCGACATGTTCGAGAGCCATCAGGTGACCCGCGAAGCGCTGTCCACCCGCGAGCGCATGAGCGAGGTACTGGAAAAGCTCAAGGGCGGTGCGTTCGTGCCCTTCGTCGCCCTGTTCACCGTGGAGGAGGGCCGCCTCGGCGTAGTGGTGACCTTCATGGCGGTACTTGAACTGATCAAGGAGCAGTTGGTGGAACTGGTGCAGAATGAGCCCTTCGCCCCCATCCACGTGCGCGCCAGAGCCGAGTAGATGAACCTCAACGACCCCAACGAACTCGCCTCGCTGCTGGAGGCCTTTTTGCTGGCTTCCGGCAAGCCCTTGTCGCTGGAGCGCCTGGCCGAGCTCTTCGAAGAAGCCGAGCGCCCCGAGCTGGCGGTGATCCGTTCCGCCCTGGCGATCCTCGCCAGCAGCTGCGAGGGGCGGGCCTTCGAGCTGCGCGAGGTGGCCTCCGGTTATCGCCTGCAGGTGCGCGAGCGTTTCTCCCCCTGGGTCGGACGCCTCTGGGAGGAGCGTCCGCAGCGCTATTCCCGCGCCATGCTGGAAACCCTGGCCCTGGTCGCCTACCGCCAGCCCATCACCCGTGGCGAGATCGAGGACATCCGCGGCGTGGCGGTCAACAGCCAGATTGTCAAGACCCTGCTGGAGCGCGAGTGGATCCGGGTGGTCGGCTATCGCGACGTACCGGGAAAGCCGGCGATGTTCGCCACCACCCGCGCCTTCCTCGATCACTTCAACCTGAAAAGCCTGGAAGAGCTGCCGCCACTGGCCGCCCTGCGCGAGCTGGAGCCCGAGCCGGTGCTCGGCCTGGAAGACGGCGAAGCGCCCGTGCCGTCCGACCTGCAGGCCCGCGTCGATGCCGAACAGCCGGCCGAGCCGCGCGAGGAAACCAGTTTTCGCAGTCTGCTGGCCGAGCTCGACAGCATGGAAGAGGGGCTCAAGACCGACTTCGACGACCTGCTGCTGGACCCGGACGAGGAGGACGCCGAAGCCGCGTCCACCGAAGCAGACGACGAATCGCTGCCGGACGAAACCCTGCATTGATAACCGCCGGTCCGCGCGCGGGCTGACGCCAGGGCTTCGCTCAACTAGCCTGAGTGCCAGCGGCCGCGTATGATGCGCGGCCTTTTTACTGCTACACCGGGAGGTGCCCAGATGAGTGAGATCGAATACAGCCCCGCAGGCGAGAAGCTGCAGAAGGTCCTGGCCCGCATTGGGCTGGCCTCGCGCCGTGATATCGAGGCCTGGATCAGCGAAGGCCGCATCAAGGTCAACGGCGAAGTCGCCACCCTCGGCCAGCGCGTCGACAGCCATGACGCCATCAGCCTCGACGGCCGCCTGCTCAAGCGCGAAGAAGAAGCCGAGAGCGTCCGCCGCGTGCTGATCTACAACAAACCGGAAGGCGAAGTCTGCACCCGCGACGACCCGGAAGGCCGCCCCACCGTATTCGAGCGCCTGCCGCGCCTGAAATCCGGTCGCTGGATCAACATCGGTCGCCTCGACATCAACACCACCGGCCTGCTGCTGTTCACCACCGACGGTGAACTGGCCAACCGCCTGATGCACCCCTCGTACGAGATGGACCGCGAATACGCGGTGCGCGTACGCGGCGAGGTCACCGAGGACATGCTGGAAAACCTCAAGCGGGGCGTGATGCTGGACGACGGCCCGGCGAAGTTCACCGACATCCAGGAAGCGCCCGGCGGCGAAGGCCTCAACCACTGGTACCACTGCGTGGTGATGGAAGGCCGCAACCGCGAAGTGCGTCGCCTCTGGGAGTCCCAGGGCCTGGTGGTGAGCCGCCTGAAGCGCGTGCGTTTCGGTCCGGTGTTCATCACCTCCGACCTGACCATGGGCCGCTGGCGCGAGATGGGCCAGAGCGAGGTGGATATCCTCAGTGAGGAAGTGGGCCTCAAGCCCATCGCGCTGCCGAATATGAAAGGCAAGTTCCGCGAGAAGCTCGACCGCCTGCAGCGCAAGTCACCGAAGCCGGCTGGTGGCCGTGCACCGCGCCGCGAGGGGGACGAGCGTCCGGCCCGTGGCCCGCGTCGCGAGGGCGATGAGCGTCCGGCTCGCGGCCAGCGCCGCGAGGGGGATGAGCGTCCGGCCCGTGGCCCGCGTCGCGAGGGCGATGAGCGTCCGGCCCGTGGCCAGCGCCGCGAGGGGGATGAACGCCCGGCTCGTGCTCCGCGCGGTACGCCTGTTGCGGATCGTCCGCGTGACGTGAACAAGAAGCGTCCGGCCAAACCGCAGGGCGAGCGTCCGGCGGTCGAGCTGGCCGACCGCCCGGCCCGCAAGCCGCAGCACAAGCGCAGTGGTCCGCCCGCGGGCGAGGGCCAGCGTCCGGGCTTCGGTCGCAAACGCTGATCGGCGGCGAAATAAAGAGGTTCTTCGCGGGATCAGGGGGAAGAGCGAGTTGACAGTCAGGGAAGTGGTTAGATTGGCAGTCGCCAAACGAACCAACCACCACCCCCTGCTGCCGCCGTGCATCCTATTGATCTTGCTGCTTTCTGGCCAGGCTACGCAGTCGTCTCCTGTCGCCAATCAACCCACGACACCCTGCTAATCGAGCTCGAGCCTCAAGTCGGCTCCGTCCCCGAATGCGGACGCTGTGGTGAAGCCTGTCCATTGATCCATGAGCGGCGGACTCGTCAGGTGCGCGATCGCGATCTGTTCGACCAGCGCGTCTTGCTCCAGCTACCGGTGCGCCGCGTCGATTGCCTGAGTTGTGGGCGGGTAACCGAGCGGATCAGCTGGTTGGAACCGGTGTCGCGTTTGACCCAACGCTTGCGCGTCTGGCTCGAAGGCTTGCTGCAATTGCTGCCCATCAGTCATGTCAGCCGCCTCACCGGCCTGCACTGGCACACGCTCAAGACGCTCGATAAGCGCCGCCTGGAGGCCGCCGTCGGCACCTTCGAGCCGGGTGATGTGCGTCGCCTGGTGATGGACGAGTTCGCCCTGCACAAAGGCCATCGCTACGCCACGGTGATCATGGATGCCGAGCGCACGCGGGTGCTGTGGGTCGGTCATGGCAACAGCCGCGAGGCGATCCGCCCATTCTTTGAATTACTGGGCGAGCACTGCCAACGGATCGAAGCGGTGGCGATGGACATGAACACCGCCTTCGACCTGGAGGTGCAGCGGCATTGCCCGCAGGCCGAAGTGGTGTACGACCTGTTTCATGTGGTGGCGCGCTACGGCCGCGAGGTGATCGACCGGATCCGCGTCGACCAGGCCAACCGCCTGCGCGAGGACAAGCCGGCGCGCAAGGTGGTCAAGCAGAGTCGCTGGCTGCTGCTGCGCAATCACGACAACCTCAAGGACGGGCAGGCCGTGCAGTTGCAAGAGCTGCTCGCGGCCAACCAACCACTGGCCACGGTCTATGTGCTCAAGGATGCGTTAAAGGCAATCTGGTACGCCCCCAGTGTGCAGGAGGGCTGGCGGCGCTGGCGAAGTTGGCTACGGCATGCCCGGGACAGCGGTCTGGCGCCACTGCAACGCTTTGCCCGCAACCTGCGCAAATACGCCCGGGGCATCCTCGCCAGTGCGCGTTTCCACCTACATACCAGCCTGCTGGAGGGCGTGAATAACCGTATCAAGGTGATCAAGCGCATGGCCTATGGCTTCCGAGACTCAGCCTACTTCTTCCTGAAAATCAAGGCTGCCTTCCCCGGGAAAGCGCGATGAACCAATAAAGAAGGGGCTCAGTCGAGCCCCTTCTTTTTGCGCGGTGTGAGCGCCTTCATTCGCCATTGAAATCGCTGCCCCGCGCGGTTGCGGCAGTCACCCTGCCATGGACAGGCGATTGCGGCCTTCGCGCTTGGCCACGTACAAGGCGTTGTCCGCGCGGCGCAGCAGGCTGTCCACCGATTCCGCCGGCAGCAGGGTGGCGCAGCCGAGACTGACGGACAGGTCCAGCGGCTGGCCTTGCACCAGGCATTGCAGTTCGAGGATGCCCATGCGCAGGCGCTCGCCCACGAGCGCGGCGGCTTCGCGGCAGGTGCCGGAAAGCAGGACGAGGAATTCCTCGCCGCCGAAGCGGAACACCATGTCGACGTTGCGCAGGCGTGACTTCAGGGTCGTGGCCACGGCTTTCAGGACTTCGTCGCCGGTACCGTGGCCGTGGCTGTCGTTGATGCGCTTGAAATGGTCGATGTCCAGCATCAGCACCGAGAGGGGCTGCAGGTTGCGGCGGGCCAGGTCCACTTCGCGCTGCAGGGTCTGTTCCATGGCGATGCGGTTGCCGGTATCGGTCAGCGGGTCACGCAGCGCGCTCTGCACCGCGGTCCGGTAGAGCAGGGCGTTGCGCAGTGGGAAGAGCAGGCTGGCGAGCAGGGATTCCAGCTGGTTCAGTTCCTGTTCATCGAAGCGCAGGTTGCGACGGAAGATCAGTTCGCCCAGGTACTCGCCCTGGTGGGTCAGCCGATAGCCGGCGGAGTGGCTGGCGCGGTCGCCGTATTCCAGGCGCAGGTCGCTGCTCGAGTGCTGGTAGGCCAGGGCGTCGAGGGGAACCAGGCGCCGCACCTCGCCGAAGAACAGGCTGATGATGCGCTCCACATCCAGGCTGGTCTGCAACTGCAGGGTCAGCTGGCGGCGCAGTTCCGCCAGGCTGATGGGACGCAGCTTGGGCTGGCGCTTGCCGGAGAAACCGAGGCGCTGCAGCTTGGCGGCATCGAAATCGATGGTGTTGGACAGGGTGGGAGGAACCATTGAGTTGAACCCTCTGACGCAATAAGCGACGACACCAGGCATAGAGCCAATTTCGTGCCAGGAGTTCGCTCTTCCTGAAAATCGCTTTAGTTTCAGGTGCTTGGATCTATGCTGCCGGTTCGCGCGGCAAATCTTTGCCGGTTTGCTGGCGAAATCATGGCAACGTGATGCCGGTCACGGAGAGGGCACCGCCGGAAAACCGGCGGAGGCTGCGGCGGTCGAACGACCGCCGCGAAGGGAGGTCATTGCGCGTCGAAAGCCTGGCCGTTCACGCCAGCGCTGTCCGGCCCCATGAGGTAGAGGTAGACCGGCATGATCGCGGCGGGTTCCGGGTTGTTGTCCGGGTTTTCGCCCGGATAGGCCTGGGCGCGCATGTCGGTGCGGGTGGCGCCGGGGTTGACGCTGTTGGCACGTACCGGGGCGACGCCGTCGACTTCGTCGGCCAGTACCTGCATCAGGCCTTCGGTGGCGAACTTGGACACCGCATAGGCGCCCCAGTAGGCGCGACCCTTGCGGCCGACGCTGCTGGAGGTGAAGACCACCGAGGCGTCGTTGGACAGCTTGAGCAGGGGCAGCAGGGTGCTGGTCAGCATGAACATGGCGTTGACGTTGACCTGCATGACGCGCATGAAGTTTTCGCCGGAAAGCTGCTCGATGGGGGTACGCGGACCGAGGATCGAGGCGTTGTGCAGCACGCCGTCGATGCGGCCGAACTCGGCTTCCAGGGTCGCCGCCAGTTCGTCGTACTGGTGCGGCTGGGCGGTTTCCAGGTTGAAGGGGATCACCGCCGGTTGCGGATGGCCGGCGGCCTCGATCTCGTCATAGACCGCGTTCAGGCTGGCTTCGGTCTTGCCCAGCAGCAGCACGGTGGCACCGTGGGCGGCGAAGGTCTTGGCGGCGGCGGCGCCGATGCCGCGGCCGGCACCGGTGATCAGGATGACCCGATCCTTCAGCAGGTCGGGGCGGGCGGAATACTGGAACATGGAATCTCCTTCGCGGCGCAGCCGGGTCAGCAGCTGCACAGCGCGCGGTCGAGGACGGCGCGCAGTTCGAGCGGGTGGTCGACCACCACATCGGCCCCCCAGTGGTTGGGGTTGTCGCTGGGGTGGATGTAGCCATAGCGTACGGCGGCGGTGCGGGTGCCGGCGGCGCGGCCGGACTCGATGTCGCGCAGGTCGTCGCCGATGAAGAGGACGCTGGCCGGGTCGAGGTTCAGCTTGCTGCAGGCCAGCAGCAGCATTTCCGGGTCCGGCTTGCTGTTCTTCACGTGGTCGGGGCAGATCAGCACGGCGGAACGCCCGGCCAGACCCAATTGCTCCATGATCGGCTCGGCGTAGCGCACCGGTTTGTTGGTCACAACGCCCCAGATCAGCTTGGCCGCCTCGATGTCGGCCAGCAGTTCGTCGATGCCGTCGAACGGGCGGGTGAATACGGCGCAGTGGTTCTGGTAGCGCTCCAGGAATTCCAGGCGCAAGGGCTCGAAGTCCGGCGCTTCCGGGTCCATGCCGAAGGCGGTGGCGACCATGGCGCGGGCGCCGCCGGAAACCACGTCGCGGATCGCCTTCTCGTCCATCGGGGCAAGGCCGCGCTCGGTGCGCATGGCCTGGCAGATGGCGATGAAGTCGGGCGCCGAGTCCAGCAGGGTGCCGTCCATATCGAAGAGTACCGCTTGAAGTCGCATGCCGGTCACTCCTCGCGCAGGGTCTGGATCATGTAATTGACGTCGACGTCGGCTTCCAGCTTGTAGTGCTTGGTCAGCGGGTTGTAGGTGAGACCGATGATGTCCTTCACCGATAGGCCGGCAGCGCGGCTCCAGGCACCGAGCTCGGAGGGGCGGATGAACTTCTTGAAGTCGTGGGTGCCGCGCGGCAGCAGCTTCATGATGTATTCCGCGCCGACGATGGCGAACAGGTACGCCTTGGGATTGCGGTTGATGGTGGAGAAGAACACCTGTCCGCCTGGCTTGACGAGGGTAAAGCAGGCGCGGATCACCGAGGCCGGGTCGGGTACGTGTTCGAGCATTTCCATGCAGGTGACCACGTCGAACTGGCCCGGCATCTCGGCGGCCAGGGCTTCGGCAGTGATCCGGCGGTATTCCACCGGCACGCCGGACTCCAGCTGGTGCAATTGGGCGACCGCCAACGGCGCTTCGCCCATGTCGATGCCGGTCACGGTGGCGCCGCGCTGGGCCATCGACTCGCTGAGGATGCCGCCGCCGCAGCCGACGTCCAGCACTTTCTTGCCGGCCAGCCTGGTGCGTTCGTCGATCCAGTTGACCCGCAGCGGGTTGATGTCGTGCAGGGGCTTGAACTCGCTCTCGCGGTCCCACCAGCGGTGGGCGAGGGCCTCGAACTTGGCGATTTCGACGTGATCGACGTTGGTCATGGAATGTCCTCGAAACAGAATTCAGCGGCCGGCGATGCGATCGCCCCAGTCGCGCGCGGTGGCGACCAGGCGATCTTCGTCCAGGCGCGTCAGGCGACCGTCGTCCAGCAGGTGCCTGCCGTCGACCCAAAGGTGCCGCACCGCGTCGCGCCCGGTGGCATAGATGAGTTGGGAAACCGGGTCGTAGACCGGTTGCTGGGCCAGCCCGGACAGGTCGAAGGCGACCAGGTCGGCGGCCTTGCCCGGTTCCAGGGAACCGGTGTCCTGGTCGATACCCAGGGCCCGCGCGCCGTTCAGGGTGGCCATGCGCAGGGCGCGGTGAGCATCCAGGGCACTGGCCGAACTGGCCACGGCCTTGGCCAGGAGTGCGGCGGTGCGGGTTTCGCCGAGCAGGTCCAGGTCATTGTTGCTGGCGGCGCCATCGGTGCCGATCGCGACGTTCACGCCGGCCTGCCACAGGCGCTCCACCGGGCAGAAGCCGCTGGCCAGCTTGAGGTTGGACTCGGGGCAGTGGATCACGTTGCTGTTGCTTTCCACCAGCAGCGCCAGGTCGTCGTCGTCCACCTGGGTCATGTGTACGGCCTGGAAGCGCGGGCCGAGCAGGCCGAGCCGGGCGAGGCGGGCCATCGGGCGCTCGCCGCGCAGCTCAAGGCTCTGCTGGACCTCGAAGGCGGTTTCCTGCACGTGCATGTGAATGCCGGCGTCCAGCTCCTCGGCGAGCACGCGGATGTTCTCCAGCTTGTCGTCGCTGACGCTGTAGGGTGCATGGGGGCCGAAGGCGACCTTGATGCGCGGGTGGTGCTTGAGGTCGCTGAACAGCTCGACGCCACGGCGAATGGCCTCGGCGGCGTCGGCGGCGCCGGGAATGGGGAAGTCCAGCACCGGGATCGCCAGCTGCGCCTTGATGCCGCTGGCATGGATGACGGCGCTGGCCTGGGCCGGGAAGAAGTACATGTCGGAGAAGCAGCTGATGCCGCCCTTGAGCTGCTCGGCGACGGCCAATTCGGTGCCGTCGCGCACGAAAGTCTCATCGACCCACTTGGCCTCGGCGGGCCAGATGTGCTCCTGTAGCCAGGTCATCAGCGGCAGGTCGTCGGCCAGACCGCGGAACAGGGTCATCGCGGCGTGGCCGTGGGCGTTGATCAGCCCGGGCGCCAGCAACATGCCCGGCAGCTCGCGGGTTTCGCGGGCTTCGGTGCGCAGCGCGACGTCGCGGGGGGCGAGCAGGGCGATACGACCGTCGCGAATCCCCAGTGCATGATCCCGCAACACGACACCGGCGGGTTCCACCGGGACTATCCAGGACGGGAGCAGGAGCAGGTCGAGCGGGGCGTTGGGGCTGGGCATGGCGGCGCATCCTGGGCGCAAATCGAAGTGGCGGCAGTATACCCGAGCCAGAAGGGCTCCGGCTCGCTATAATCTGCGGTTTTTCCGCGAGTTACGGGTTGTGAGGTGGTCGATGCGTGAACAACTGTTAGCGGCCGAGAAGGTCAAGGCCATCGACTGGCGCGACGGCGCGCTGCATCTGCTCGACCAGCGCCTGCTGCCGGCCGAGGAAGTCTGGTTGTCCTACGAAACCGCCGAGGGTGTGGCCCAGGCCATTCGCCAGATGGTGGTGCGCGGTGCGCCGGCCATCGGCATCAGCGCTGCCTATGGTGTGGTGCTGGGTGCCCGGACGCGGATCGCCGCCGGTGGCGACTGGCGCGCGGCGCTGGAGGATGACTTCAGGGTGCTGGCCGAATCGCGGCCCACGGCGGTCAATCTGTTCTGGGCGCTGAACCGCATGCGCGAGCGCCTGGAGCGCCTGCGCGACGGCGAAACTCCGCTGCAGGCGCTGGAAGCGGAGGCGATTTCCATCCACCTGAGCGACCGCGAAGCCAACCTGACCATGGCTCAGTTGGGCATGGAACTGATCCGCAAGCACCAGGGCAGCCCCCAGGCGCTGCTGACCCACTGCAACACTGGCGCCCTGGCCACCGGCGGCTTCGGTACCGCCCTCGGGGTGATCCGCGCGGCCCACCTCGACGGCCTGGTGGAACGGGTCTACGCCGACGAAACCCGCCCCTGGCTGCAGGGCGCACGCCTGACTGCGTGGGAGCTGGCCAATGAAGGCGTGCCGGTGAGCCTCAATGCCGACGCCGCGGCCGCCCACCTGATGAAGACCGCCGGGATCACCTGGGTGATCGTCGGCGCCGACCGCATCACCGCCAACGGCGATGTGGCCAACAAGATCGGCACTTACCAATTGGCGGTCAACGCCATGCACCACGGTGTGCGCTTCATGGTGGTAGCGCCCAGTTCCACCATCGATATGTCCCTGGAAAGCGGCGACGACATCCCGATCGAGGAGCGCGACGGTTCCGAGCTGCTGGACCTGGGTGGCCGCCGGGTCGCGGCGGAGGTCCATGCGGTGAATCCGGTGTTTGACGTGACCCCGGCCGACCTGATCGACGCCATCGTGACCGAGAAGGGTGTGGTCGAGCGTCCCGATGCCGCCAAGATGGCCCAGTTGATGTGTCGCAAGCGCCTGCATTGAGCCGCTGATGCGGCATCTTGGCCCCGCCGGCTGGCCGCCCGGCGGGGTAGGTGCAAGGCGGTGACTGTGGTAAGCTCCGGCAGTTATTGCCGCCCCTCCATCGAGGCGGCCTAATTGCACAGATCCTTGGCTTAACTCGTTGATTTGTCGTGAGTCGCTGCAGCTTCTGGCCGCAGTGACGAGCTTCGTACCGCTCAGGACGAGCGGGGCGGAGTTACATCAGAAAAAGGAACCAGGCTTCTCATGGGCGAACTGGCCAAAGAAATCCTCCCGGTCAATATCGAAGACGAGCTGAAACAGTCCTACCTCGACTACGCGATGAGCGTGATCGTCGGGCGTGCCTTGCCGGACGCGCGCGACGGCCTGAAGCCGGTGCACCGTCGCGTCCTCTATGCGATGAGCGAGCTGGGCAACGACTGGAACAAACCCTACAAGAAGTCCGCCCGTGTGGTCGGCGACGTGATCGGTAAATACCACCCGCACGGCGACACCGCGGTGTACGACACCATCGTCCGCATGGCCCAGCCCTTCTCGCTGCGCTACATGCTGGTGGACGGCCAGGGCAACTTCGGTTCGGTGGACGGCGACAACGCCGCGGCCATGCGATACACCGAAGTGCGCATGTCCAAGCTGGCCCATGAACTGCTGGCCGACCTCGACAAGGAAACCGTGGACTGGGTGCCCAACTACGACGGCACCGAACAGATTCCCGCGGTCATGCCGACCAAGGTTCCCAACCTGCTGGTCAATGGTTCCAGCGGTATCGCCGTGGGCATGGCCACCAACATCCCGCCGCACAACCTGGGCGAAGTCATCGACGGCTGCCTGGCGCTGATGGACAACCCGGAACTCACGGTCGATGAGCTGATGCAGTACATCCCCGGTCCGGACTTCCCCACCGCGGGCATCATCAACGGCCGCGCCGGCATCATCGAGGCGTACCGTACCGGCCGTGGCCGCATCTATATACGCGCCCGCGCCGAAATCGAAGACATGGAGAAGGGCGGTGGTCGCCAGCAGATCATCGTCACCGAGCTGCCTTACCAGCTGAACAAGGCGCGTCTGATCGAGAAGATCGCCGAGCTGGTCAAGGAGAAGAAGCTCGAAGGCATCACCGAACTGCGCGACGAGTCCGACAAGGACGGCATGCGCATCGTGATCGAGCTGCGCCGTGGCGAAGTGGGTGAGGTGGTGCTGAACAACCTCTATTCCCAGACCCAGATGCAGAGCGTCTTCGGTATCAACGTCGTGGCCCTGGTGGACGGCCAGCCGCGCACGCTGAACCTGAAGGACATGCTCGAAGTGTTCATCCGTCACCGCCGCGAAGTGGTGACCCGCCGTACCGTCTACGAGCTGCGCAAGGCCCGCGAACGTGGCCACATCCTCGAAGGCCAGGCCGTCGCGCTGTCGAACATCGACCCGGTGATCGAACTGATCAAGACCTCGCCGACCCCGGCCGAGGCCAAGGAACGCCTGATCGCCACCCCTTGGGAATCCAGCGCCGTGGAAGCCATGGTCGAGCGCGCCGGCGCCGACTCCTGCCGCCCGGAAGACCTGGACCCGCAGTACGGCCTGCGTGACGGCAAGTACTACCTGTCCCCCGAGCAGGCCCAGGCCATCCTGGAATTGCGCCTGCACCGCCTGACCGGCCTGGAGCACGAGAAGCTGCTGGCCGAGTACCAGGAAATCCTCACCCTGATCGGTGAGCTGATCCGCATCCTCACCAGCCCCGAGCGCCTGATGGAAGTCATCCGCGAAGAGCTGGAAAAGGTCAAGGCCGAGTTCGGCGATGCCCGCCGCACCGAGATCGTTGCGTCCCAGGTGGACCTGACCATCGCCGACCTGATCACCGAAGAGGAGCGCGTCGTCACCATTTCCCACGGCGGCTACGCCAAGTCCCAGCCGCTGGCTGCCTACCAGGCCCAACGCCGTGGCGGCAAGGGCAAGTCGGCCACCGGGGTGAAGGACGAGGACTACATCGAACACCTGCTGGTCGCCAACAGCCACGCCACCCTCCTGCTGTTCTCCAGCAAGGGCAAGGTCTACTGGCTGCGCACCTTCGAGATTCCGGAAGCCTCGCGTACCGCACGCGGCCGTCCGCTGGTCAACCTGCTGCCGCTGGACGAGGGTGAGCGCATCACCGCCATGCTGCAGATCGACCTGGAAGCCCTGCAGCGCGAAGCCGGCGACGAGGACGATCTCGACGAGGCCGAGGGCGTCGTGCTCGAAGGCGAGGTGGTGGAGCCGGAAGTCGAAGAGGTCGAGGGCGATACCCCCGAGCTGGTGGCCGAACCCACCGGTGCCTACATCTTCATGGCCACCGCCTTCGGTACCGTGAAGAAGACGCCGCTGATCCAGTTCAGCAAGCCGCGCTCCAGCGGCCTGATCGCCCTGCGTCTGGACGAGGGTGACACCCTGATCGCTGCCGCCATCACCGACGGCGCCAAGGAAGTCATGCTGTTCTCCAGCGCCGGCAAGGTGATCCGCTTCGCCGAGAGCATGGTGCGCACCATGGGCCGTACCGCACGTGGCGTGCGTGGCATGCGTCTGGGCAAGGATCAGCAACTGATCTCCATGCTGATTCCCGAGTCCGGTGCGCAGATCCTTACCGCATCGGAACGTGGCTTCGGCAAGCGCACCGGTCTGGGCAAGTTCCCGCGTCGCGGTCGTGGTGGCCAGGGTGTGATCGCCATGGTCATCAACGAGCGTAACGGCAAGCTGGTCGGCGCCATCCAGGTGCAGGACGGCGAGGAAATCATGCTGATCTCCGACCAGGGCACCCTGGTACGTACCCGCGTCGACGAAGTCTCCAGTTCCGGCCGCAACACCCAGGGCGTGACCCTGATCAAGCTGGCCAAGGACGAGACCCTGGTCGGCCTGGAACGCGTGCAGGAGCCGTCCGGCGGTGACGAGGACGACGAGCTGGAAGGTGAAGAGCAAACCGTCGGCGCCGTGGCCGATGCCGAAGCCGGCGACGTTCAGCAGGACGACGCCCAGCCGGCTGGCGACGAGCAGTAAGTGTAGAAACGGGCAGGTCTTCGCCGGCCTGTCCATTCGGTAGACGACAATCCGCGGGGGCACTGGTGCCCCCGCGCTACCCAGTGAGAATGGATGTGAGCAAGCGAGCCTTTAACTTCTGCGCCGGCCCGGCCGCGCTTCCGGAAGCTGTTCTGCAACGCGCCCAGGCGGAACTCCTCGACTGGCAGGGCAAAGGCCTGTCCGTCATGGAAATGAGCCACCGCAGCGACGAGTACGTCGCCATTGCCGAAAAGGCCGAGCAGGACCTGCGCGACCTCCTGTCCATCCCCTCCAACTACAAGGTGCTGTTCCTCCAGGGCGGCGCCAGCCAGCAGTTCGCCGAGATTCCGCTGAACCTGCTGCCGGAAAACGGCGTCGCCGACTACATCGACACCGGCATCTGGTCGAAGAAGAGCATCGACGAAGCCAGCCGTTTCGGCCGCGTCAACGTCGCCGCCAGCGCCAAGGGCTACGACTACTTCGCCATCCCCGGCCAGAACGAGTGGCAGCTGTCCAAGGACGCCGCCTACCTGCACTACGCCTCCAACGAAACCATCGGCGGTCTGCAGTTCGACTGGATTCCGGAAGTGGGCGACGTGCCGCTGGTGGTCGACATGTCCTCGGACATCCTTTCCCGCCCGCTGGACGTCTCCCGCTTCGGCCTGATCTACGCCGGCGCGCAAAAGAACATCGGCCCGAGCGGCCTGGTGGTGGTCATCGTCCGCGAGGACCTGCTGGGCCGCGCCCGCGCCCACTGCCCGACCATGCTCAACTACAAGGTCGCCGCCGATAACGGCTCCATGTACAACACCCCCGCCACCTTCTCCTGGTACCTCTCCGGCCTCGTCTTCGAGTGGCTGAAGGAGCAGGGCGGCGTCGAGGCCATGGAGCAGCGCAACAAGGCCAAGAAGGACCTGCTCTACGGCACCATCGACAAGAGCGAGTTCTACACCAACCCGATTGCCCACAACGCCCGCTCCTGGATGAACGTGCCGTTCCGCCTGGCCGACGAGCGCCTGGACAAGGACTTCCTCGCTGGCGCCGACGCCCGTGGCCTGCTGAACCTCAAGGGCCACCGCTCGGTGGGCGGCATGCGTGCCTCCATCTACAACGCCGTCGGCCTTGACGCGGTGGAAGCCCTGGTGGCCTACATGGCGGAGTTCGAGAAGGAGCACGGCTGATGTCCGAGCAGGAACTCAAGGCGCTGCGCCTGCGCATCGACAGCCTCGACGAGAAGATTCTCGAGCTCATCAGCGAGCGTGCCCGCTGCGCCCAGGACGTGGCGCGGGTGAAGATGCAGTCCCTGCCCGAAGGCGAGACGCCGGTCTTCTACCGCCCCGAACGCGAAGCCTGGGTGCTCAAGCACATCATGGACCGCAACAAGGGGCCGCTGGACAACGAAGAGATGGCGCGGCTGTTCCGCGAGATCATGTCGTCCTGCCTGGCCCTGGAGCAGCCGCTCAAGGTCGCCTACCTCGGCCCGGAGGGCACCTTCACCCAGGCCGCGGCGCTCAAGCATTTCGGCCACGCGGTGATCAGCTCGCCGATGGCGGCCATCGACGAAGTGTTCCGTGAAGTGGCCGCCGGCGCGGTCAACTTCGGCGTGGTGCCGGTGGAAAACTCCACCGAGGGCGCGGTGAACCACACCCTCGACAGCTTCCTCGAACACGACATGGTGATCTGCGGCGAAGTGGAGCTGCGCATCCACCACCACCTGCTGGTGGGCGAGAACACCAAGACCGACAACATCACCCGCATCTATTCCCACGCCCAGTCCCTGGCCCAGTGCCGCAAGTGGCTGGACGCCCACTACCCGAATGTCGAGCGCGTGGCCGTGCCCAGCAACGCCGACGCGGCCAAGCGGGTGAAGAGCGAGTGGAACTCGGCGGCCATCGCCGGCGACATGGCGGCCAACCTCTACGGCCTGACCAAGCTCTGCGAGAAGATCGAGGACCGCCCGGACAACTCCACGCGCTTCCTCATCATCGGCAGCCAGGAGGTGCCGCCCACCGGCGACGACAAGACCTCCATCATCGTCTCCATGCGCAACAAACCGGGCGCGCTGCACGAACTCCTGGTGCCGTTCCACAACAACGGCATCGACCTGACCCGCATCGAGACCCGCCCGTCCCGCAGCGGCAAGTGGACCTACGTGTTCTTCATCGACTTCGTCGGCCACCACCGCGACCCGCTGATCAAGGACGTGCTGGAGAAGATCAACCAGGAAGCCGTTGCCCTGAAGGTGCTGGGTTCCTACCCCAAAGCGGTGCTTTGAATTCGCGACGGGCCGTTGCGCTCCAGCCAGGGTTGGGGCGCGCCACGGCGGCCCTGAGCCCGTAGTTGAGGCTGAATCCATGAGCTGTGACTTCCTCGCCCTTGCCCAGCCGGGCGTGCAGAAACTTTCGCCCTACGTGCCCGGCAAGCCGGTGGATGAACTGGCCCGCGAGCTGGACCTCGACCCCGCCGGCATCGTCAAGCTGGCCAGCAACGAGAACCCGCTCGGTCCAAGCCCCAAGGCCCTCGAGGCCATTCGCGCCGAGCTGGCCGAACTGACCCGCTACCCGGACGGCAACGGCTTCGAACTCAAGCGTCGCCTGGCCGAGCGCTGCGGCGTGACGCCGGCCCAGGTCACCCTGGGCAACGGTTCCAACGACATCCTCGACCTGGTGGCCCGCGCCTACCTGGCCCCTGGTCTGAACGCCGTATTCAGTGAGCACGCCTTCGCCGTCTACCCCATTGCCACCCAGGCCGTGGGCGCCACCGGCAAGGTCGTACCCGCGAAGGACTACGGCCACGACCTGCCGGCCATGCTGGCGGCCATCGACGCCAACACCCGTGTGGTGTTCGTCGCCAACCCGAACAACCCCACCGGCACCTGGTTCGGTCCGGCGGCGCTGGAAGACTTCCTCGCCAAGGTTCCGGAGAGCGTCCTGGTGGTGCTGGACGAGGCCTACATCGAGTACGCCGAGGGCGATGACCTGCCTGACGGCCTGAACTACCTGGCCCGCTACCCGAACCTGCTGGTGTCCCGCACCTTCTCCAAGGCCTACGGCCTGGCGTCGCTGCGTGTGGGCTACGGCCTGTCCAGCGCCCAGGTGGCGGATGTGCTGAACCGCGTGCGCCAGCCGTTCAACGTCAACAGCCTGGCCCTGGCTGCCGCCTGCGCCGCGCTGGACGACGCCGAGTACCTGGCCGAGAGCCGCCGCGTCAATGACGCCGGCATGGCCCAGCTGGAAGCGGGCTTCCGCGCCCTGGGGCTGTCCTGGATTCCCTCCAAGGGCAACTTCATCGCCGTGGACTTCGGCCGCGATGCCGCGCCGATCAACCAGGGCATGCTGCGCGAAGGCGTGATCCTGCGCCCCGTGGCCGGTTACGGCATGCCCACCTTCCTGCGCGTCTCCATCGGCCTGCCGGAGGAGAACGCCCGTTGCCTGGAGGCACTGGCCAAGGTGCTGGGCCGTGGCTGATGTCATGACCCTGCAACAGGGCACCCCTATCTTCGGGCGCCTGGTGGTGATCGGCCTCGGACTGATCGGCGGCTCCTTCGCCAAGGGCCTGCGCGAGAAGGGCCTGTTCGCCGAAGTGCTGGGCGTCGACAAGGACCCGGAATCCTGCCGCATCGCCGTCGAGACCGGCGTGGTCGATCGCTGCGAGAACGACCTCGCCGCGGCCTGCCATGGCGCCGACGTGATTCAACTGGCCGTGCCCATCCTCGCCATGGAAAAGCTCCTTGCCGAACTCTCCAACCTTGACCTGGGCAATGCCGTGCTGACCGACGTCGGCAGCGCCAAGGGCAACGTGGTGCGCGCCGCGCGCCGGGCCTTCGACGGCATGCCGCCGCGCTTCGTCCCCGGCCACCCCATCGCCGGCTCGGAGAAGAGCGGGGTGGAGGCGGCCAACGCCAGCCTGTTCCGTCGGCACAAGGTCATCCTCACCCCGGTGGAGAACACCGATCAGGCCGCGCTGCAGTCCGTCGACCGGCTCTGGCGTGCCCTGGGGGCAGACGTCGAACATATGGAAGTCGAGCACCATGACGAAGTGCTCGCCGCGACCAGCCACCTGCCGCACCTGCTGGCATTCGGCCTGGTCGACTCGCTGGCCAAGCGCAGCGAGAACCTGGAAATCTTCCGCTACGCCGCCGGCGGCTTCCGCGACTTCACGCGGATCGCCGGCAGCGACCCGGTGATGTGGCACGACATCTTCCTCGCCAACCGCGAGGCGGTGCTGCGCATCCTGGACGCATTTCGCGCCGACCTCGACGCCCTGCGCGGCGCGGTCGACGCAGGGGATGGGCATGAATTGCTGGGCGTGTTCACCCGCGCCCGCTTCGCCCGCGAGCATTTCAGCAAAATCCTGGCCCGCAGGGCCTATGTGGACGCCATGCATAACAACGACCTGATCTACCTCGCCCAGCCCGGTGGCCAACTCGCCGGTCGCATCCGCGTACCGGGCGACAAGTCCATTTCCCACCGTTCCATCATGCTCGGCTCCCTGGCCGTCGGCACCACCGAGGTCGAAGGCTTCCTCGAAGGCGAAGACGCCCTGGCCACCTTGCAGGCCTTCCGCGACATGGGTGTCGTCATCGAAGGCCCGCACCACGGCCGCGTGACCATCCACGGCGTCGGCCTGCACGGCCTCAAGCCGCCGCCCGGCCCGCTGTACCTCGGTAATTCCGGCACCTCCATGCGCCTGCTCAGCGGCCTGCTGGCGGCCCAGCCGTTCGACACCACCCTGACCGGCGACGCCTCCCTCACCAAGCGCCCGATGAACCGCGTGGCCAAGCCGCTGCGCGAGATGGGCGCGGTGATCGAGACCGGCGCCGAAGGCCGTCCGCCGCTGACCATCCGCGGCGGCCAGCGCCTGACCGGCATGAGCTACGAAATGCCCATGGCCAGCGCCCAGGTGAAATCCTGCCTGCTGCTCGCCGGCCTCTACGCCGCCGGTGAAACCGCCGTCACCGAGCCGGCGCCGACCCGCGACCACACCGAACGCATGCTGCAAGGCTTCGGCTACCCGGTGAACGTGGACGGCAACACCGCCACCGTCGAGAGCGGCCACCAGCTCAGCGCCTGCAAGATCGAAGTACCGGCCGACATTTCCTCGGCGGCCTTCTTCCTGGTAGCCGCAAGCATCGCCGAAGGCTCCGAACTGGTGCTGGAACACGTGGGCATCAACCCCACCCGCACCGGCGTGATCGACATCCTCAAGCTCATGGGCGGCGACATCACCCTGGAGAACCCGCGTGAAGTGGGCGGCGAGCCGGTGGCCGACATCCGCGTGCGCGCGGCCAAGCTGAAAGGCATCGACATTCCCGAAGACCTGGTTCCGCTGGCCATCGACGAATTCCCCGTGCTCTTCGTCGCCGCCGCCTGCGCCGAAGGTCGCACCGTGCTGCGTGGCGCGGAAGAACTGCGGGTGAAGGAGTCCGACCGCATCCAGGTCATGGCCGACGGCCTGCAGACCCTGGGCGTGAAGGCCGAACCGACCCCGGACGGCATCGTCATCGAAGGCGGCCCGATGGGCGGCGGCGAAGTCTGGAGCCACGGCGACCACCGTATCGCCATGTCCTTCAGCGTCGCCTCGCTGCGCGCCAGCGCGCCGATCCGCATCCATGACTGCGCCAACGTCGCCACGTCTTTCCCGAACTTCCTCGGCCTCGCGGCCCAGACCGGCATCCGCGTTGCGGAAGAGGGCCAGGCATGAACGCCAACCTGCCTGTGATCGCCATCGACGGCCCCAGCGGTTCCGGCAAGGGCACCGTCGCCGGCCGCCTGGCCAAGCGCCTTGGCTGGCACCTGCTGGATTCCGGCGCGCTGTACCGCCTGCTGGCCTTCGCCGCGCGCAACCACGGCGTCGACCTGACCAACGAGGAAGCGCTCAAGGTCCTGGCGGCGCACCTGGACGTGCAGTTCAACGCCAAGGCCGGCGGTGGCCAGAGCATCGTGCTGGAAGGCGAAGACGTTACCGACGTGATCCGCTCCGAGCAGGTCGGCGCCGGCGCCTCCCAGGTCGCCGCGCTGCCCGCCGTGCGCGAGGCCCTGCTGCAACGCCAGCGGGCCTTCCTTGAAGCCCCCGGCCTGGTGGCCGACGGCCGCGACATGGGCACCGTCGTCTTCCCCCAGGCGCAGCTGAAGATTTTCCTTACCGCCAGCGCCGCAGAGCGTGCCCGCCGCCGCTACCTGCAGCTCAAGGACAAGGGAATGGAGGCCGATCAGGACGCCCTGCTGAAGGAAATCCAGGAGCGTGACGAGCGTGACAGCCAGCGCTCCGTGGCCCCGCTGAAACCGGCTCCGGACGCGATCATCCTCGACTCCACCAGCCTCAGCATCGACGAAGTGCAGGACAAGATCCTCGAAGCCTTCGCCGCCCTCGGCCTGGACGATTGAGTCCGAGCTGAAACGAGAACGCCGCAGTCCCCGGACTGCGGCGTTCTCGTTTGTGGGGGAGGGCGGAGCGCGCAGGCTCGCACGCGACCATCGGGCGAGACACCCCGGGCAAAGCGATTTATCGTTGCCCATGCCGCTCGATGCCGCGAAGGAGGTCGACGTAATGAGCGCAGGTACCAGCCGGCGAGACTGGGTGCTTCACAGTTATTTTCCGAGCAAGGTGGAGCGAATCGAGGCCTATTTCACCGGCCACGGCTACGAGCCCCATCGGCATGACACCTATGCCATCGGCCGCACACTGTCCGGCGTGCAGAGCTTTCGTTATCGCGGAGCCATGCGGCACAGCCTCCCCGGCGGGGCGCTGGTGCTCCATCCGGATGAACTTCACGACGGCATGGCCGGCACCGACGAAGGCTTCCGTTACCGCATGCTCTATGTGGACCCGGTGCTGATCCAGCAGGCGCTGGGCGGCAAAGCGCTGCCCTTCATCGCGGGTGGCCTGTCCAATGACGTACGCATCCTCCGGGCAACCGATACCTTCCTGCAGGCCATGGAACACCCGGTCGAATCATTGGAAGAGGACGACGCCCTCCATGATCTTGCGCACGCGCTGGAGGCCGCCGCCAACAGCCGCCGGGGGCGTCGCGCCCCGGACTACCAGGCCGCCGAGCGCGCCCGCACGTACATCCTCGATATGAACGGTGCGAGCATCACGATGGATGCGCTGGAGCAGGTCAGCGGGCGCGACCGCTGCGGCCTGTCCCGAGACTTTCGCGCGCTGTTCGGCACCAGCCCCTATCGGTATGTGACGATGCGGCGCCTGGATATCTGCCGTGACCTTCTGCTGGCCGGCTCGAGCCTGGCCGACGCGGCTGTCTGCGCGGGGTTCTACGATCAGAGCCACATGACACGCCACTTCGTTCACGCCTTCGGACTGTCGCCGGCGCGCTGGCTGTCGCTGCTGAAGTCCCGCTAGGCTGCAGGATCGTACAAGAAGCGCTTCTTGCGACTGGATAGGCTCGTGAAAAGCCACAACGAGGAGCCAACCATGTCCAGCCATCACCATCCCCAGCAACCGATCAATCTCCTTCAAAAGCTGTCGCTGGTCACCGAGCAGTGGTCACCCAAAGTCATCGCAGAAATGAACGACTACCAGTTCAAGGTCGTACGCATTCAAGGCGACTTCATCTGGCACTCCCACGCGGATACGGACGAAGCCTTCTTTGTGCTGGAGGGGCAGTTGCGCATCGACTTCCGCGATCGGCAGGTGACGCTCGGCAGTGGCGAACTGTTCGTCGTGCCGAAAGGCGTCGAACACAAACCCTATGCCGAGCAGGAAGTGATGCTGATGCTCATAGAGCCCCGTGGCGTCGTGAATACCGGCGACGAGGGTGGGGACCGCACAGCCGCGAGTGATGTCTGGATATAGGTTGGAACGGTGAGCGGACGCTTCGAGCCTGGGAAGCCAAGGCCTCGGGGCGTGGTCTTGCGTCACCGGTTCTGCCGGTGACGACGCTCTACCGGAAGCGGGTGGCGAGGGCAGGGCAAACCTGCGCGACGTCGCACGCACCGAAATGGATGGGCTGAGCAGGTGCAACGCGACGATCACTTGCCATAGCCGGGGTCCATATAGAACGGCACCTTGGCGTCTTCCTGCTCCTGCTCCCAGAAGGCGCAGGTTCGGAAGTCCTTGTGATCCACTCTGTCGTTGGCATCGAAGCTGACCATGTACGGCTGGCGCTCGCCCTGGTGGGTGAACAGATATTCAAAGCACGTGCCGGGGCGCGCCGTGCGTGCCATGGTCATGGCGGGTTCACCACCGATTGCAAGGACCTGCCGCTTGCTCATCCCCATTTCGACCTTTGCCACCAGTGGTTGGTCGCGATAGATCAAGGGGTTGCCGATGCAGCCGCCAACCGCCGCGAGCGCTACGATCACTGTCAATTGCCGCGTGTTCATGGCAAGTCTCCCGGTGCGAATACGCCAAGGAGGACGCCGGTTCCGTGGGCATTACTGGAAGTAAAGTCGCTTTTTCATCGGCGACCGGCCCCTGGCCGGAGCCGGCCATCGGCCCGACACCCCACTAGACCAATCGCTTCTGGAAAAAGAAGCGCTTATGTCCCGGCGGGAAATCGTCGAGGTGACCGAATTCGGTGTAACCCTGTTTCTGGTAGAACGCCGGCGCTTGAAAATCAAAAGTATCGAGCCAGATTCCGACGCAGCCTTTTTCACGGGCAACGTCTTCGGCCATCTCCATCAAGCGTGTGCCAATGCCTTGTCCTTTCGATTGTTCAGGTATGGCCAACAACTCGATGAACAACCAGCGATAAAAAATTTCGCCATAAAGACCACCGATGACTTCCTGGGTGTGTTCATCGTGAACCAGGAGGGCAATGGTTTCCGCGTTTGGATCGCCCGCTCGGGAAAGGTTATGAGCCCGCAAGGGCCTGAGTATCGCCGCGCGCTCGTCTTCTCCAGGGTTTACCGCCAGTTCGATACGGGTATTCATTCGCTAATCCTTTAGATGGCCGCACTGAGATGAACAGTGTGATTGGGTCGGTAATGAACGGCACCAAAGGCCACCATCGGCGCTTTCAGGCCTGCACGACGTTCAGAGGTATTTGGTGATCTGCTTGAACTCTTCCAATGGCGCTTTCTCACCACTGGTCAGTGCGCCGACCGTGTCTTCAAGGCAATGGTCGATGTGATCCTGAATGAGCGTGCGCTTGGCCTGGCAGATTGCTTTCTCCACGGCGTGGAGTTGCTGGGCGATGTCGACACAGGCCCGCCCACCTTCGATCATCGTGACGATACTGCGCAGGTGACCTTCGGCGCGCTTCAACCGCTTGACGATGGCGACATGCGATTGGTGGATGTGCTCGTGCGTAAGTTCGGTCTTGCTCAAGTTCGAATCCCTCGTCCGCAAGTGATCGAGCAAGTATCCCCCGGGACGGAATACTGCCTGCAATGCCCCGCGCGCATTGTCGTCATAGCAGCTCGATGCCGAACCGCCGCACGAACAGGGCGAACAGCCCAAAGCACACCATCGTGATGACGATGCTGCAGATCAGCGTCGGCCAGAACCCCAGACGGGGAAGCAACAGCGGAAACGCCAGGAACATCGGTAGCGTCGGCACCACATACCAAAAGGTGTACCAGGCGTGGTTCGAGATCTTCTCCGGGCTCTGCTGCTCGACATAGAGCCATATCAGCGTCAGAACGGTCACCAATGGCAGCGCCGCCACGAGCCCGCCCAGCTTGTCACTGCGTTTGGCGAGCTCGGACACCAGAACCACGATTCCGGCGGTGAGGACATATTTGGTGATGATCCAGGACATCAGTACCTCTCCATCGCGCATGGGCGGAGCCGACCCTATTCGATCTGAATCCTATCCTCCCCTACAGGATAGGTTCAATCGTCATGAGCACGTGCGTGAAATGAGCGAAAGGGCCGATGCCGTTCACTTAAGCGCGCGCATGACTCACTCCCCTCTCCCATTGATGGGAGAGGGGCTGGGGGAGAGGGTCGAAATCCCTGCGAAACAGTCGTTTCCCTCTCTCCCCAAAGGGGCGAGGGGACTGATCGAGTCCAGTGACGTCTGATGTGAACCGCATTACCCCGATAACCGGAGCTTTTCCATCTGCAAAATCAGGACTAATGTAGCGCTACAAACACTTTTGGTTGAGATCGCTACATGAGTACTTGGCTCAGCCTGATCATCGGACTGCCCACGGCGAACTCCACCGCCCGCATGCGGGCCTGGCGCGCGGTCAAGGCCAGCGGCGCGGCGGTGTTGCGCGATGGCGTGTATCTCCTGCCGGACACCGCCGAGTGCCGGGAGGCGCTCGGCGCCATCGAGCGCGACATCCTGTCGATCAACGGCACCGCCTACCTGTTGCCCATCCAGGACCCGCAGGGCGAGCGTTTCATTCCGCTGTTCGACCGTAGCGAGGACTACGCCAGCCTGAGCGCCGATATCGAGGCGTGCCGCAGCCAATTGACCGCCGACAACGCCCTGGCCTCTACCCGGCAGATTCGCAAGCTGCGCAAGGCCTTCGCGCAACTGGCGAGCATCGATTTCTTCCCCGGTCCGGCCCGGCAGCAGGTGGATGCGGCGTTGCAGACGCTGGAAACCGCCGTCAGCCGCGCCTTGTCGGCCGACGAGCCCGGCAGCCGCGACCAGCCGATCCCGGTGCTCAACCCTCAGGACTACCGGGGCCGTCTCTGGGCGACCCGCAAGCGCCCCTGGGTCGATCGCCTGGCCAGTGCCTGGCTGATCCGCCGCTTCATCGATCACGACGCGCGCATCCTCTGGCTGGACGCCCCCCAGGACTGCCCGCCGGATGCCCTCGGCTTCGATTTCGATGGCGCCACTTTCAGCCACGTCGGCAACCGCGTCACGTTCGAGACCCTGCAAGCCAGCTTCGAGCTGGATTCGCCGTCCCTGGGAAAAGTCGCCGCCCTGGTGCACTACCTGGACGTAGGCGGTGTCCAGCCGGCGGAAGCGGCGGGCATCGAGCGGCTGCTGGCGGGCCTGCGGGAAAGCATCAGCGATGACGATCAGCTTCTGACCGCCGCCAGCGCCGTGTTCGAGGGCCTGCTGGCTGCCTTTGCCAATGAAGAGAAGAACCATGAGTGAATCCACCGTGCGCAGCACCCAGGCGCCGCAAGCCGGCATCGATCGCGTGAGCCTGTTCGAGGCCTTCCTGTTCTGGCTGAAGCTTGGCTTCATCAGCTTCGGCGGGCCGGCCGGACAGATTTCGATCATGCACCAGGAGCTGGTGGAACGCCGGCGCTGGCTCAGCGAACGGCGCTTCCTCCACGCGCTGAACTACTGCATGTTGCTGCCGGGGCCGGAGGCCCAGCAGCTCGCCACCTACATCGGTTGGCTGATGCACCGCACCTGGGGCGGCGTCATCGCCGGCGCGCTGTTCGTACTGCCGTCGCTGTTCATCCTGATCGCGCTGTCCTGGGTCTACATCGCCTTTGGCGAGGTGCCGGTGGTGGCCGGATTGTTCTACGGCATCAAGCCCGCGGTGACCGCCATCGTCGTCCAGGCCGCCCACCGCATCGGCTCGCGCGCCTTGAAGAACAACTGGTTGTGGGGCATCGCCGCCGCCTCGTTCATGGCCATTTTCGCGCTCAACGTTCCCTTCCCCCTGATCGTGCTCGGCGCCGCCCTGATCGGTTATTTCGGCGGCCGTCTCGCCCCGGAGAAGTTCGCCCTCGGCGGCGGCCACGGCGCGGCGGCCGCCCACTACGGGCCGGCACTGATCGACGACGACACGCCGCCGCCCGCGCACGTGCGCTTCCGCTGGTCGCGCCTGCTGGCGCTGCTGGTCGTCGGCGCCATGCTCTGGCTGCTGCCCATGGGCGTGCTGACGGCTGCCTTTGGCTGGCAGGGCACGCTCACCCAGATGGGCTGGTTCTTCACCAAGGCGGCGCTGCTGACCTTCGGCGGCGCCTATGCGGTGTTGCCCTATGTCTATCAGGGCGCGGTGGGCCACTACGGCTGGCTGACGCCGACGCAAATGATCGATGGCCTGGCGCTGGGGGAAACCACGCCCGGGCCGCTGATCATGGTGGTCGCCTTCGTCGGCTTCGTCGGTGGCTATGTGCACCCCATGTTCGGCGCCGACCCGGCCTTCCTCGCCGGTGCCCTGGCCGCCACCCTGGTTACCTGGTTCACCTTCCTGCCGTCGTTCCTGTTCATTCTCGCCGGTGGCCCGCTGGTGGAATCCACCCATGGCGAGCTGAAATTCACCGCACCGCTGACCGGCATCACCGCTGCGGTGGTGGGGGTGATCCTCAACCTGGCGCTGTTCTTCGGCTACCACGTGCTCTGGCCGCAAGGCTTCTCCGGCCGTTTCGACTGGCCGTCGGCGCTGATCGCCCTGGCTGCGGCGCTCGCCCTGTTCCGCTTCAAGCGGGGCGTCATCCAGGTGCTGCTGGCCTGCGCGCTGGTCGGGCTGGTGGTGCATCTACTGCGTACCTGAGAGGTGTGCAATGAACCGAATCACGAGCTGTGAATTGCTGGAGTGGCAAACGGCAGGACGCACCTTCACGCTGCTGGACGTGCGCCGCGAAGCGGCGCGTGCCGCCGACGCGGCGGCCATTCCCGGCGCGCGCTGGTTCGATCCGGAATCGGTGTTCACCTGGAAGGACCAGGTGCCACGGGACAGGCCGGTGGTGCTCTATTGCGCCCACGGCCACGAAATCAGCCAGGGCATCGCCGCGACCCTCGAAGCCATGGGGCTCGACGCGCGCTACCTGGTCGACGGATTCTCCGGCTGGCGCGACGCCGGCCGCCCCACCCAAAGCCTGTAGCCGCAGGCGGGAGGTGCTCCATGAAATGGGTTACCCGCGAACGCCCGAAGATCGACCGCATCGCTTGCCCCTGGCTGATCCAGCGCTTCATCGACCCCCAGCCGGAGTTTCTCTATGTGCCGGCGGCCGATGTGCGGCGCGTGGCCGCCGAGCAGCACGCCGCGCCCTACGATATACCCGATGTCGAACTCAGCCACGACGGCGAACTCTGCAGCTTCGATGCGTTCCTGAAGAAATACGCGCTGGAAGATCCCGCCTTGCGGCAACTGGCGACCATCGTACGCGGCGCCGACACCTCGCGGCTCGACCTCACCCCGCAATCGGCGGGCCTCTATGCCATCTCCCTGGGGCTCTCGCACAACTTCGCCGATGACCTGCAGATGCTGGCTCACGGCCTGGTGATCTACGACGCGCTCTACGCCTGGTGCAAGCACTGCCAAGGCGAAACCCACAACTGGCCGCCCCGGATGTGAGGCGGCCGCCCGGCCGGTGGAGGGGTTGACAGCCCTGGGATACTCGAAGGCAGCACCGCGGCCGACGCGGTGCATCCCCCCACCACACAAAGGACGGTGCAGCCATGCGCAACGAAGAACTCAAGGCCCTGTTCGACCAGCAGGCCGCCAACTACGACAAGCAATGGGCGGGGATGGCGCCCATTCGCGACGCCCTCTACCTCCTGCTCGACGCCTGCTTCGCCGGCCTGCCGGATAACGCCCGGATTCTTTGCGTCGGCGTCGGCACCGGAGCGGAACTGGCCCACCTGGCCGAGCGCTTCCCCGGCTGGCGTTTCACCGCTGTCGACCCCTCCGGGGCCATGCTCGACCTCTGTCGCCAGCGGGCGGAGCAGGGCTGCTACCTCGCGCGCTGCCGCTTTCATGAGGGCTACCTCGACACGTTGCCTGACGGGCCCGGCCACGACGGCGCTACCTGCTTTCTGGTGTCCCAGTTCCTGCTCGAACCGCCCGCCCGCAGTGCCTTCTTCCACGAGATCGCCCGCCGCCTTGAGCCGGGCGGAATACTGGCCAACGCCGACCTCGCCTCCGACATCGAATCGCCCGCCTACGAGGCGCTGCTACGCCACTGGCTGACCCTGATGTCCTCCGCCGGCGTGCCGCCGGACATGCTGGAGCGAGCCCGCGCCGCCTACGCCAGGGACGTGGCGATCCTGCCGGCGCAGCAGGTCGCCGGCCTGATCGAAACGGCCGGATTCAAGGCCCCGGTGCAGTTCTTTCAGGCCGGGCTGATGCACGGCTGGTTTTGCGAGCGGCAGGCAGACATCGGCGAGAGCTAGAGGCTGCCCTTGGATGGCGGTTGCGGGCATGTCCTTTCTCGTCACCGCCGTAGGTCCAGCTAATCGGCATCCTCATGCTGGTTGGTCGCGTGATGCCCAATCTAATCGGAACTACATTGCCGCGATTTGCCGATTGCGCCGCACTAACCGGCATTTCGCCGGCTACGGCTTGAGGTGACCGGTTTCGACCAGGAAACCTTCGCGGCCATGTGCGGCCTGTCGACCAAGGCCCTGTACCAGATCGATAAGGACAAGGGGCATCCGCCCATTGGCACCCTCGACGCCATCCTGAGGAAATTCGGGCTACGCGCGGGGCTGACCGTGGCGACTAAAACCGCTCAGACGCCGACGCTTGGGCAGAACCCGCCGGCCTCCAAAACGCCTGCTCGCGGCAGCAATCCGCAGCGGCAGTACGCAGGCCAACTGAGCAGGACCGTTACCCTCCGTGCTGCTGCAAAGCCCAAGACCAAGAAAGGCGACCCATCCCCGAACGAATGAGCGTTCGGGGATGCCTCCGTCAGAGCGGTAGGATGGGTGGAGCGAAATGAAGCGATACCCATCAACCCGCCCCATCCATTCCCGATCAGATCACCTCACGCCCAATCGGCAACTTCGCCATCTTCACCAACCGGCAGAAATCCTCATGGCTGCTGCGGGACAGATGGATCACCGCATCCAGCAAGGCACCTTCCCGGTAGTCGTTGAGGTAAGGCCCCGGCACGCCATCGCGCAGGGCCGCGTTATCCAGCAACACTTCGGCGATTACCAGGGTGCTGTGCAGCCGCGCCTCCAAGCGCTGCACCAGTTCCTGCAGCCGCCGCTCATCAAGGGCACTCATGGCGACACCTCCCGACCCTCGGTCATGAGCACCGGCAAATCCCGCCAGGCCACCCAGACCTCGCCCTGCCACGTCACCACCCCGATCCGCCGGCCCTGAACATTCACGACGTCACGGCACGGCGCCGCATCCGGCACCCGGTGATAGTCGTGCAGCGTCGGCACCAGCACCTCGCTGAGCCAGCGGCCGATATCGCCGTGCTCTGGCTCGCCGAACCGGAACAGCGCCTTGTAGGCGCCGAAATCGCTGATGGCCGAGACCTCTTCATGGAAATCGCGGGTGTCCTCCAGGCGGAGCGTCCGTTGCTCGTGCGGCGCCAGGGCCGCCAGCAAGGCGCGGGCGTCGGGGTGGCCCAGCAGCCGGGCGAAATCATGGGCGACGAACCAGGGCTGGTTGTCGATCATCAGCGCGCGCAGGCGATGGGAATGGTGGAAGAAAACGAGAGGGGGATATGCGTCGTGCATGGCGAATAGTCCTTTGCTGAATTCATCAGCTGCCACCATCCGCTGTCATTCGAAGGGTGGCAGATCGCGCAGGGTTGACAGACCGGGCAAAGGAGCCGGCAGACCACGAGGGTCTCCCCACGCGATCCGCCATAGAGCAGTGCAGTTCAGAGAACTGCATGCGTGCAGATGCCTGCAAAAAACGTCCGCCGTTTTTCGCATGCACCGTGCGGCGCAATCGCGCCTTTGCGTCAGGCTGTCAAACCCGGCCACGGGATTGACCGTGGCCGGGGCAGGATAGGGATGGAGGAGCGGGACGGCAAGGGGAGGGCGGCTAATGACCCCACTGCGGCCGGTGGGGACTGGCAGAAACCGGCCAAAAGCGGACTTTCAGACTGGGGAAGTAGATCTCGTTTTCTTCGTTCGTTTGGGCTGGAGACTATCTTTATTCTCGGGCTGATGATGCTATCTAGTCAGGCCAATCAAGGGTAAGGTAATGGCGCATTGGCACCATGCTCGGATATGCTCAGAAGCCTTGGGCGTCCGAGAGAAAGGACTCACGCCATGCATTCCTTGAGCAAAGTACACATCAAGAACTTTCGCTCATGTAAGGATGTGATGCTGCCATTAGACTATTTCGCCCCGCTGGTCGTCAGAATAATGCGCAAAAATCTATGACTCTTGATGCGATCAGGTAGGTGCGTGCACCTAAAGCATTGGCGAAACAGAGCGTGAGTCCTGATTGCTACTTAAAGAAAAATCATAGCGAATAATTGATACATGAAAAAACTAGCAGTGTTCCTTGCTTTTTCTCTTGCCGGCTGCAGCAACATGCAGAATGACAGAGTCGATTATGTTGCTAGAGGAACAAGTAACGAAATAAGATGCCCCACACCACCCGCGGACATAGTAGAAACATTTAAAAAGGGAGATGTCGATTTCAGCCTAAAGCTAAATGAGATCCAAAAAATAGCACTAAATTCAAACATTGGAATTGAAAGAAAGTACGAAAAAATAAGGGATATCGATCCACAGCTTCAAACCATTGAGACGGTTCATTATAGGCTTTGCGTGGAGTACACAAACGGAACTTTCACTAAAGATGAATATAAAGAAATTATACGAGGACTCCCCTTGTATAATCACGACTCAAAAAGTCAACCTGCAAGCAGCAGTGCTCTCCCTAATATCGAATTACCCAAGAGAAGTCCGATTGCCCCTGCAGGCACATGGGTTGAGGAGTCCTTGGGCCTTGCAGTAAAAGTAGGCGGAATAGGGGGTGCCTGTTTGTCACCTTGCAAACCTATAATAAAAGCAAACATGGAAATAAAAACATCTTCCTATATTATGCCGAACTATGAGGCGATTGAGGGGGCTGCAATCGCCTTCACCCATAACAATAAAACGTACAAACTTACGATTGAGGAGATAAAGACAAAACCTGCCTACATAGTTGTCTCCGTAGACGAGATCAAGACCTAGCTCAATCGTTATGCACAAGGAGGCCACTAGTGCTCGACTTGACGCGCGAAGAACTTATAAAAATCGTTCCTGTTGTGTCGGCTGTAATGGTTGCCGCAATTGGTTGGGTGATTACCTATTTCCACAAATTGCACTTCGACAAAAAGGCTAACAAGCTAGACCGTGTCAACAAACAGCTTAAAGAGCTTTACGGCCCACTTTACGCCCGACTTATGGCCAGTCACAGAACATGGGAAGCATTTTGGAAGAAGCATCAGCCAGCACATGGCGGCAGCAGCTACTTTGGGAATGACGCAAAAGTTACTGACAGAGAGAAAGAGATCTGGCGCAACTGGATGACCAATGTCTTTGAGCCACTCAACTCAGAAACCGAGAAGCTAATTCTAAAAAATATTGACCTCCTCGAATCTGACGAAATCCCCAAGGCATTCATTGACGCCTTGGCCCATATAGCTGCTTACAAAGCAGTACTCGCAGACTGGAAACAATCTGACTTTTCAAATCATGTCTCAGTAAATAACTGGCCAAGCAGGGAGCTGCTAGCAATTGTGAAGCCAGAATACGAAAGGCTACGCGCCCTCCAAAGAAAACTGGTGGGGGCATAACACCGCGCTCAACTGTCGTTAGCTTAATCGTTAGATTCCGCTTTCGGCCGATCTTTGCCGGTCGTGACCGACAAAAGTCGAGCTTAATGGCTAGACCTGCGTGCTCGCACCGTAGCCGCCAAGAAAGGCTTCAACTTCCTCTGGCGAGGCTTCGGATAGGCCAAGTAGCTTCATTTCGTGAAACCATGCGGCGACAGCCGCCTTTTGCGTTTCCATGGGATCGCCTTTTACCGGAAGCAAGTGCTTTTGCCAAAGTTGGATCTCTTCGGCCGCAACAATCTTCGGTCTTCCGAAAATCTGTGCCATCTTGACCAAATAATGTGCAGAGTCATTGAGATCTATTTCGGCTGGCGAAGACCACTTGGCATCTTTGAAGCAGTCTGTGTAGATGGACAGCTGCTTCAGCTGATCCAAGATGCCAGGGTGATCTGAATCTGGATCAGCGACTGGACAAAGCTCGTCTAGCGTTCTGGCGCCACTCTGAACTAGTTCGCCAAAGATCCAGAGCGTGTTCTTCTTCGTGTGGCTTCGATAGGCTTTCCATAGTTCGGCCCACTCTTTCTCCCCGACGGCCGTGGCCATCTGACGGAGGATGGGGACTTTCCCTGACTCTTCGATGCTCAATACTGCGAGAGCCACTGCCGACGGCACGCTTCCGGCTTTCAAGAGCTTTTCGGCGTCTTCTGCAAGTCGCTTTGCGTTGTTGAGGGCACGTGTCATGCCCTCAGCGATTTGCACCAGTGTTAACTGGTTGCGGTATTGGGGGAGTCGAGCCATGGGTTTCCGCGGGCCTAGCCATAAGTAGGCGTGATATGGACAAAGGGGCGTAGCTACAAGACCTGTTCCGAGGTTACGAAGTGGTCGGCAGTGTGTCTATGGCCGCTAATGGATTCAGCGATTCCATTCGGAGATGTTCACCTCTAGCCGCTTTACGCCGTCCGCTCCAATGGCGCGTGCTCGTTCGTAGATACCATCTCGCCGATTACCCATGCCGCCAAACGATGGGTATCGCAGGCTCCACCCATCCTACGAGGCGGTGAACAGGTTGGTAGCCCGGATGAAATCCGGGAGCGGTGGTGGGATTTTCCCCGGATTGCATCCGAGCGACTCCGTAGGCTGGCGCGGGCCACACGGGGTCGAGCGTAGCGATGCTCGACACGCTGCGCATCACTGGGCTTCGCAGGCTCAGCACCAGCCTGCGAAATGCCGTTGGCCCTGCCTTTTCATGCACCTTGCCGCTCGCACGGGGATGCTGTTTTCAAATGACGTCCCACGAGGGGCAGCCCCGGCCCCGCGGTGGCTCGCCCGTCCGCTATTTGGCGAATAGCTGGCCGATATCCTTGAACGCTTTGAACTCCAGGGCGTTACCGCAGGGGTCGAAGAGGAACATGGTGGCTTGCTCGCCGACCTGGCCCTGGAAGCGGATGTAGGGTTCGATCACGAACTGGGTGCCAAGGGCTTTCAGGCGCTCGGCCAGGGCTTCCCACTGGGACCAGTCCAGCACCACGCCGAAATGCGGCACCGGCACGTCGTGGCCGTCCACCGGGTTGGTGTGGGCGTGGTTCTGCGAGTCGGTCTTGGGGTGTTCGTGGATCACCAACTGGTGGCCGAAGAAGTTGAAGTCCACCCAGTGGGCACTGGAGCGGCCTTCCTCCAGGCCGAATACTTCACCGTAGAAGGCGCGGGCGGCGGGAAGGTCGTAGACGGGAATCGCCAGGTGGAAGGGGGAAAGGCTCATCTGTGGCTCCTGGAAGGCTGGGCAATCGGTGGCGTCCATGTTCGGTGTGAACCTGGCGCGGCGAAAGCGAATAAATCTGTCGCTCAGCCCAAAGGATTCTTGTGCTCGGCCGGCGTGTCAGTCGTGCCGGGCGAAGCGTTTACCAAGTTCCTCCATGTAGGCGCGGGCGGTTTGCTGGATCACCGAGCGGAACAGTTCGATCTGCGGCAGTGTTTTGTTGGCATGGCGGCACACCAGCACGATTTCGCGCATGAAGGCCGGTTCGCCCAGCGCCTGTACCCGTACCCGCGAAGCGCTGTGCAACCAGACGCCGGCGAAGGGCACGATGGCCACGCCCAGGCCGGTTTCCACCATGCGCACGATGGCGTCCAGGTCATCCAGTTCCATCACCTGCTTCACCGACAGGCCCTGGCCCTTGAGGAACTTGCCCACCAGCCGCCCACCGAAGGATTTGCTGTCGTAGCGAATGAAGGGGTGGCGTTCGAGCATTTCGGCGACGCCGTCGAAGTGGGTTTCCGGCGGGTGGATCAGCACGAAAGGCTCTTCCAGCAGGCTCTCGAGGTGGATGTCCTTGGCCAGCGGGAAGGGTGGCCTGATGATCAGCGCCAGGTCCAGGTCGCCGGCTTCCACCTGGCCCACCAGGTCCCGCGACACGCCGGGCACCAGCCGCACTTCCAGCAGCGGCGCGGCCTCCTTGAGGTGCTTGAGGGTTGGCGGCAGTACGCCGGTCTGCACGGTGCCGATGGCGCCGATGTTCAGGCTGCCGCGAAAGCCGTCCAGGGTTTCCGGCAGGCACATGCGCGCGTACAGCTCCAGCATCTCGTCTGCCAGCGGCAGCACCCGCTGGCCGTTGGCGTTGAGGTTGGCGGACTTGCCGGTGCGGTCGAACAGCGGCATGCCGAGGGCGTCTTCGAGGCTTTTCATCTGCGCGCTGACCGCCGCCTGGGTCAGGCTGACCTGGCGTGCCGCCGCGGAAAAGCTGCCGAGCCTGGCCACGGCGACGAAAGTCTTGAGTTCTCTGATCAAAGCTCCACCTCTGGCCGCCGATTTCGCGTATAAACGCTTCGCAATTCCATTCAATACTCCGTGCTCATTTTTTGCTGAAGGTTAGTCGTTCATGGATGTTGTCTCGCGGGCCTATGAGCGCCTGATCGAGTGGGTGATCGAGCCGGTTACCGCGCAGTTTCTTGGCATCTTCGACTTCAATGGCCGCTTCGGCGTGCTGTTCCTCTGCCTGTCCTATGGCATCGCCTACGGGCTGTTCCGCTACCGCAAGCATCGGAGGCTGACGGCGGCGGCCTCGTTCTGGCAGTTCATCGGCGGGAGTCGGGTCTATCTGCACCGTTCGGCGTTGCTGGATTATCGCTATTACTTCGTGCGGGCCATCCTGAAGGTCGCGCTGGTGCTGCCGGTCGTGGGGCTGGTGGACCCGTACATTCTGAAGGCCGGGGACTATATGGCCTTTTTCACCAACCTCTGGGGCGCACGCCCGCGAGTCGGGGAGAACCTTTCGCTGTCCCTGCTCTACGGACTGGGGGTGTTTCTGGTGAGGGACTTCATCCATTACTGGGCGCACCGGGCCTTTCATTCCCGCTGGCTGTGGGCGTTTCACAAGGTCCACCATTCGGCGCCCGTGCTGGTGCCGGCGACCGCGAGCCGGGTGCACTTCGTGGAGAAGATCGTCCAGAAGCTGGCCAGCGCCGTGTTCATCGGCGGCTACGCCGGCCTCTTCTGGTACCTGTGCGGTGGGGCGATCGACCGCTACACGCTGTTCGGTGTGACTTACCTGGTGTTCATCTTCAACGGGCTGGCGGCCAACCTGCGTCACAGCCATGTCTGGCTGTCGTTCGGGCCGGTGATCGAACATGTGCTGAACAGCCCGGCCCAGCACCAGATCCACCATAGCGACGCGCCCCGGCACTTCAACAAGAACTTCGGCACCAACCTGTCGCTCTGGGACTGGATGTTCGGCACCCTCTACGTCACCCGCCCGACGCCCGAGGACATCCGGTTCGGGACGGGCGCCCGCGACAGCGAGCGTTACCTGACGATCTACAGCCTGGTCGTGACGCCCTTCGTGGACACCGCCCGCAAGCTCGCATCGGCGCGACGTCCGCGGCAGCTCCCGTTGCGCAATGGCTGAGCGGGCCCGCTTGCGCAAAGGGTTCAGTGCGCAGTGCGTAGGATGGGTTGAGGTACGAAACCCATGCTGTGGGATCGACAGAACGTTCTACCGCTTGCAGGGTGCTGACGCACGATAAGGCAACAGTGCGAGGGTGGGGTGAGTGGGTGCGAAACCCGTCACCACGAAACGATGGGTTTCGTACCTCAACCCATCCTACGAAAAGCCGTCCACGCCGCTGCAAGCCTTTGTGGTTTGTGCGGGCGGCGATCTGCTTGAGCGCAGCGAAACCTATCACCACGGAGCGATGGGTTTCGTACCTCAACCCATCCTACGAAAGGCCGTCCACGCCGCTGCAAGCCTTTGTAGGTGGTGCGGGCGGCGATCTGCTTGAGCGCAGCGAAACCCGTCACCACGGAGCGATGGGTTTCGTACCTCAACCCATCCTACGAAAGGCCGTCCATACCACCACACGCCTCCAGCAGGCTCATCGGTTCCAGGCACAGGTCGCGCGGCGACAAGTGGATGGGAAGATATATTGCACATGTAATATGACGAGTGTAATTTAAGCCCACTGCTCACATCCCACGAGCCCTTTCCCAGGAGACAGATCCATGAGCGAACAGAAGCACTCGGGCGTTGCCCTGATCACTGGCGCATCCACCGGCATCGGTGCCACCTATGCCAAGCGCCTGGCCGAACGGGGCCATGACCTGCTGCTGGTCGCCCGTGACCAGGGCCGCCTGGAAGCCCTGGCGGCGCAGTTGCGCGAACAGTACGGGGTGCAAGTGGAAGTGCTGAAGGCCGACCTCACCGACAAGGCCGACCTGACCCGCGTGGCCCAGCGCCTGCGCAGCGATTCCGGCATCAGCCTGTTGGTGAACAACGCCGGCGTGGCCATCAATGGCAGCCTGCTGGACACCGACCTGGACCGTTTCGACGCCATGATCCAGCTCAATGTGGTCGCGGTGACCCACCTGGCCGCTGCCGCCGCCGCCAACTTCGTCGCCCAGGGGCGCGGCACCCTCATCAATATCGCCTCCGTGCTGGCCCTGGCGCCGGAGATGTTCAACGGCACCTACAGCGGCACCAAGGCCTTCGTGTTGAACCTCAGCCAGTCGCTGAACAATGAGGTGGCGGGCAAGGGCGTGCGCGTGCAGGTGGTGCTGCCGGGCGCGACCCGCACCGAAATCTGGGAACGCTCGGGCACCGGCATCGAGAATATTCCGCAGGAAATCATCATGGAGGTGGGCGAGATGGTGGACGCCGCGCTGGCCGGCCTGGACCAGGGCGAGCTGGTGACCATCCCCGCGCTGCCGAACAAGGAGGACTGGGACCGCTTCACCGCCGCGCGCTTCCACATGGCGCCGAACCTGTCGCTGTCCAAGGCGGCTGATCGCTACAAGGCCTGAACGGGCGGGTAATGAAGAAGGCCGGGCATTTGCCCGGCCTTCTCGTTCGCGTACCACAGCGGCATTCGTAGGGTGGACCCCGCTTCACCGGTCCACCAGGTGGGGCTTGGCCGGGCACCGCGGGTGGATGAAAAGAGCGTCATCCACCCTACGGCAGGACTGCGTCCTGCATCGCGAATGATTTCGCTCACAGGGGAGCAACGGGGCTCGGCTGGACAACTGCGCCGTGCTTTCGCATTCGCCCCTGCAGGTCAGGCGAAGACGAAGTACTTGCGCACGGTTTCCACCACTTCCCAGGTGCCCTTCATGCCCGGTTCGATCACGAACACGTCGCCGGCCTTCAGGTGCTTGGGCTCCTCGCCCTCCGGCGTGATGATGCAGTAGCCGTCGAGGAAGTGGCAGAACTCCCACTTCTCGTAGTTCACCTCGAACTTGCCGGGGGTGCAGATCCAGGTGCCCATGATCTTGCTGCCGTCGGCGGAAACGTAGGCGTTGAGGTTTACGGTGTGCGGGTCGCCGCCGATGCGCTTCCACTTGGTGGCGTCCACGATCGGGGTGGGGCAGGTTTCGCGCAGAACGGTGATGAAGTCGGACATTTCAGCTCCAAACGATCTGATGAAAGGTCCGCCACCATAGGTCCAATGCCTTGCCGGGAGTTGTCTGGATTCGACGCCGAACTGTCTGTGAACGCGCCGGCAGGCTAAGTTGAAACCAGGGGACTCGTTTCCGGTCCCAGGCATAGCGGCACGCGGCGGGCCCGTAGGCGTGTTGGCGCGCCCTCCCCAGGAGGTGCTCATGGACATCCAGTGGTTCAAGCACGACAAAGCCGCGTCGGAGGGCGACTTCGACACGTGGTGGGACAGCTACGGCGAATGGTTCGACTCCCAGGACCAACTGCTCAGCGGCGAAAGCGGCATCCAGCGCCTGCTCGCCCCGGACGGCCGGGTGCTCTACAGCAAGCGCCAGATCAATCACTTCCATCGCGACCTTACCCACCCTTTCGGCGAGCCCACCATCCTTCACGAGGGGCGTGCCCTGCGCGCCCTGGCCGAACTGGGGGTGCGCGTGCCCAGGGTGGTGTTCAGTGGTGCGCGCAAGACCGAGACCGAATCGCAGGCGCTGCTCGTCACCGAGGGCCTGGAGGGCTTCGTCTGCCTTGAGGAATGGTATGCCCGGCCGATTTCCGCCGACCTGCGCCAGCAGATGGTCCAGCAACTGGCCTGTACCGTCGGACGCATGCATCGCGCTGGTTGGGAGCATGGCCGGCTGTATCCGAAGAACATCTTCGTCAGGGTCAGCGGCGAGGACGATAACAAGGTCGAGGTCGCCTTGCTGGGCCTGGCCAAGAGCAACCACCGCCTGACCGCCCACAGCGCTTCGCTGCATGACTTCGAGCAGTTCAAGCAACACCGCAAGCCGATGCCGGACGAAGACTGGAAGGCCTTCGCTACGGCGTATCGGGATGTGATGGAGAGCGACTACGCGCCTTAGCGTGGCGGCGCGTAAAGCCTTCTCGCGTGTACGGGGGGCGCACGGAATTCGTTACGTTCTACCCATCCTGCGGGCTGCCGGCCGGGCCGGTGGCGGTTCGTTGCGCCTGCCAAGCCCTGTACGACGCCGCCATGCAGCGTGCGCAGGGCCGATAGCCGGCGGCCCGTGCGCTGGCTTCGTCGAGGAAGAACACCCGTTGCTTCACATAGCCGCCCCGGGCGATGGCGCGCAGGGCGGCCGGGCAATCCAGGCGGCCGTAGATGCGCGTCCGCCGATGCCCGCCCAAGGTGCCGGGCACGGGGCTCGGGTAGGGCTGGCCGTCCGCGCCGAGCAGGGTCCAGTTCGTCATCCCTCGGCTTCGCGTTCCAGCAGGCGGCGTTTGCGTTCCACGCCCCAGCGGTAGCCGGAGAGGTTGCCGTCGCTGCGCACCACGCGGTGGCAGGGGATGGCCACCGCCAGGCTGTTGGCCGCGCAGGCCTGGGCCACGGCGCGTACCGCACGGGGCGCGCCGATGCGTTCGGCGATCTCCGCATAGCTCGCCGTACTGCCCGGCGGAATCTCCCGCAGCGCCTGCCAGACCCGCTCCTGGAAGGCGGTGCCGCGCACGTCCAGCGGCAGGTCCAGGCCCAGGCGTGGTGCCTCGATGAAACCGATCACCTTGGCCACCAACTGCTCGAAGTCGCCGTCGCCGCCGATGAGTTGGGCGCGGGGGAACTTGTCCTGCAGGTCGCGCAGCAGGGCGTCCGGGTCGTCGCCGAGGAGGATGGCGCAGACGCCGACCCCGCTCCGGGCCACCAGGAAATGTCCCAGGGAGCATTCGCCCAGGGCGAAGCGGATGTCATTGTTGGCGCCGCCAGCGCGGTAGTCGGCGGGCTTCATGCCCAGCACCTGGGCGGAGTCGGCGTAGAAGCGGCTGTTGGAGTTGAAACCGGCGTCGTAGATCACCTCGGTGACCGAGGCGCCCGGCCTCAGCTGGTCGCGCACCTTGCGGGCGCGGCGGGCGCGGGCATAGGCCTTGGGGGTGACACCGGTGACCGCCTTGAACACCCGGTGGAAGTGCGAGGCGCTCATGCCCGCCGACTCGGCCAGGGCTTCCAGGCCCGGTACGTCCTCGGCGCTTTCGATCTGCCGGCAGGCGGCGGACACCAGCGCGGCATGCTGGGCGGCCACGCTGGTCACGTCGGCGGCGGCGCGACGGCTGGGGCGGTAGCCGGCGGCTTCGGCCTGTTCGGCGCTGTCGAAGAACTCCACATTCTCCGGGCGCGGCAGGCGGGTCGGGCTGCTGGGCCGGCAATAGACGCCGGTGGTCTTCACCGCGTAGACGAACTGCCGGTCGGCAGCCGGATCACGGGCTTGCACGGCGGCCCAGCGCGGGTCCTGTTCGATGGCGGTCTTGATGGAGGGCTTCATGGCAGCGTCCGCAAGAGGTTCGGTCATGACAGAGAGTATGCGGGCAATTGGCCGCCCGCATCCCGGCTCTTGCGGTCGAATTCAGGGGCGCGAATAGACCCTGAACAGCGTTTGATCCAGCTCGCTGGGGGCACCGAAGTACTTGCCGTACAGCGGCACTATCGCGCCGGAGCGGTAGACCTGGCTCAGCGCCGTATCCACCTGCAGGCGGAAGTCCTCCTCGCCACGGGCCATGGCCAGGGCGACGGGTTCGAACTCGAAGCGTCGCTCCAGCACCATCAGGTTGGCATTGGCGGCGTCCCGAGCCACCAGGCTGCGCAGCATCATCTGGTCGGCGAAAAAGGCGTCCACCTGGCCGTTGGCGACCTGTTCCACGCCCTCCGCCGGCGTGGCAACGGTTTCCAGCGTCACCAGCACTTTCAGCAGGCGCAGTTTTTCCCGTGCCCAGTCCTCCACCAGGCTACCGCCTTGCACCGCGAAGCTGTGGGCCGCCAGGCCCCGATTGAGGGTGGCGCGCCAGGTGGGGCCGGTCTGCTCCACCTCGCCGCTGAGCACCTTGACCAGCGAGCGCGGTGCGTTCTTGCGCACCACCACGCCGATCCCGGCGGTGTAGACGGGCAGAGAGAAGGTCACGTTCTGGCGGCGTTTCAGGCTTTCCACCAGGGGACTGCAGAGCAGGTCGACACCGCCGGCCTGCACCACCTCCAGGGCCTTGTCCGGCGCCAGGGGCACGAAGCGCACTTTGAGCGCGGCCAGCCCGGGCTGGGTGCGCAACTGGTCGGCCACCTTCTGGCACAGGTCGACGGCATAGCCGGCGGCGCCATCGCCGTCGGTGGCGGAGAACGGCGGCTGGTCCGGCAGGTAGCCGAGCGTGAGGGTGCCGCTGGCGCGGATGCGGTCCAGCGTCTGGGCCGGGGCCAGCGTGGGCAGCAGGAGGGCCGCCAGCAGGCAGAGCGATGTTTTCCAGCTCATGGGGTGTCCTCCAGGCCGAGCTCGCGCAGTCGCGCGGCGCGTTCTTCGAGGAAGCGGTCGGCGATGTAGCCGAACATCAGGTAGCCGACGGCGGTGACGATCATCCCGCCGAACACCGCCTCCGTGCCCGAGGCATAGAGCGCGTACAAGCTGTAGGCCATGGCGATGATCAGCACGACCACGTTGCGGTGGTGCGGATACCCCGTCACCCCGGCCTTCTGCATGATCACCAGCAGGGCCGAGAGTGCGGTGATGTAGGGGATGATATTGGTCACCGCCGCCAGGTTCACCAGTTTGCCGAACTGCTCCGAGGCATTGGGCGAGATGGTCGACACCGCCATGGCGCTTTGCAGTACGGCGTTGGCCACCAGCCCGGCGATGGGGGCGCCCAGCAGGGTGACCTTGGCGAACAGCGCCGGAAACATGCGCTGGTCGGCGGTGACCTTGGCGGTCTGCGCCAGGGTGAACTGCCAGCCCAGCAGCGAGCCGACGCAGGCCATGACCGCCAGGGCCATGATCACGTCGCCCACCAGCGGATTGAACATCTTCGCGTAGACATAGGCGAAGGGCGCGCTGGAATTGGCCAGCTCCGGGTTGGGCACGATGCCCATGATCACCGAGGTGGACAGTACGTAGATCACCGCCGCCCCGAGGGTGCCCAGCAGGCAGGCCAGCGGCACGTTGCGCTTGGGGTTCTCCACGGCGTCGGAGTTCTGCGCGGCCGACTCCATGCCGAGGAAGGCCCAGAGGGTCAGCGGAATGCTCTGGGTGATGGCCTCGCTGGTGGCGATGCCGTTGGGGTTCCAGGCCGCGCGAAAGACCTCGGGCTCGAACCAGAACCAGCCGATCACCGACAGCCCCGCCACCGGGATGATCACCCCCCACACCGTGATCGAGCCGATGTGCCCGGTGACCTTCGGGCCACCGAAGTTGGCCAGGGTGGTGAGCCAGATCAGCCCCACGGCGCCGAGGAACAGCGGCAGGGCGCCGCTCCCCAGCCAGGGGAAGAAGGGCGTCAGGTAGCCCACGGCGGAAATGGCGATGGCCACGTTGCCGATGGCCAGCGAAAGGAAATAGAGGTAGGAGCAGAGAAAGAAGGCCGACTTGCCGTGGGCTTCCTCGGTATAGGCCGACATGCCGCCCGAGCGTGCGCAGAAGATGCCGCACTGGGCGAAGCAGTAGGCGATGGCCATGGACCCCACCGCCGTGATCACCCAGGACAACAGGGAGATCGCCCCCAACTGGGCCATGCTCGAAGGCAGCATGATGATGCCCGAGCCCATCATGTTCACCGCCACCAGCGTGGTGAGCCCGGTCAGGCTCATTTTCTTGCCGGAATCGGCCATGGGGAGTTCCTTCGAAAATGAGGGTCCCCAGAAAGATAGGTGGCGTTCGGCATTGTTGCCGCCGGGCCGGGGGTAGAATTCATCAATCTGCAACGCGACGCCGAGCCGCCCATGCCCCTGCAACCCGAAGACCTCGCCAGCATCACCGCCACCACCCTCGACGACTACAACCGCAACGCCGAGGGTTTTCGCGAAGGCACCCGCGACCACGACGTGAGCCAGAACGTCGAGGCGCTGCTACGGCACATCCGTGGCCAGGCGCCATTCAGCATCCTCGACTTCGGCTGCGGCCCGGGCCGCGACCTGCGCACCTTCAGCCGCCTCGGCCATGAAGCGATTGGCCTGGACGGTGCGGAAAGCTTCGTCGCCATGGCCCGCGCCGACTCCGGCTGCGAAGTCTGGCACCAGGATTTTCTCGCCCTTCACCTGCCCGCCGAACGCTTCGACGGCGTCTTCGCCAATGCCAGCCTGTTCCACGTCCCGCGCCAGGAACTGCCCCGCGTCCTCGGCCAACTGCATGCCGCGCTCAAACCCGGTGGCGTGCTCTTCAGTTCCAACCCGCGCGGGCGGAACGACGAAGGCTGGAGCGGCAGCCGCTACGGCGCCTGGCACGACTACGAAAGCTGGAAGGCCCTGCTGGAGACGGCGGGCTTCGAGGAGCTGGAGCATTACTACCGCCCGACGGGGCTGCCGCGCGAGCAGCAGCCCTGGCTGGCGAGTGTCTGGCGCAAGGCTGGGTAGGGGCCTGCGAAAACAGTCGCTGTTCTCGCAGGCACTGAAGGGCTGTCGCGCCCGTTATAACCGGATCGCCAAACCCGACCACGGGCTTGACCGTGACGGGGGCGGGACAGGGAGGGCAAGCCGACCTTGCACCTTTGGGCCGTGATCGGCCCGCGAACAGGTGAGGGGACTAAAATGCCAATAAGGCTCCGCGGAGAAGAGCCCCTGGCCGTCGGAGCAACTTCCCCATCCGCGGTTACCCGCGAAGCTTCGACGGCACCCTTTAGGGACGTGCGGCCGGAACGGGGGTCAGCTCTTGCGCGGTGCTTGCACGGGGAGGTCTTTCCCCGCCTCGGGCACCTTCGGATGCAGGAGGGCCTGGCGAATCTTCTCGTAATCGTCGTAAGGCAGGCCGCTGCGGCTGAGCATCTCCAGGGCGAACTGCTTCACTTCCGCGTCCGTGTAAGGGCGCTGCTCGGGTTGGCTGGCGCAGCCAGCGAGGATCAGCGCCACTACGGCCAGGGCAAGGGTGTGTACAGGTTTCATGGAGGTCCCCGGTGCGGTGTTGGTCAGTGCGCGCAGGCTACCAACGGGCGGGGAGGGGGAAAAATCATCCCCGCCAATAATGACTATTTCATTTCTCGCAAGGGTCGCGATGGCGAGGGCGCAGCCTGCACGCTGGCCGTTGCTGATGGGTTTCGCTTCGCTCTACCCATCCTACGGAGCCGCGATGTTTGCACTGCGTAGGTTGGGCTGAGTGCTTTCAGGCGGGTACCGGGGCACGGCGTGCATTCAGGGCCGCCAATTGGCATCGAATTTCTCTGCCAGCCGCTGCGCGCGGAAGCGTTCGACGATGAAGTCGATGAAGGCGCGGGTCTTGGCCGGCAGCAGCTTCTGCGCGCTGAAATAGAGGGCCAGGCTGCCGGTGTCCACGTACCAATCCGGCAGCACCCGCTCCAGGCTGCCGCGTTGCAGGTGCGGCAGGGCATGCACGGTACTCACCAGGGTGATGCCTAACCCTTGCAGGGCGGTGTGGCAGGCCGCTTCCGGGTCGCTCATGGCCATGCGCAGCTTGAGCTCGAAGCTGGCCTGGCGGTTGTCGCGGGTGCGCAAGGGCCAGGCGCGGACCCGGCCGGTCTGGGGGGAGCGGATGAGGATGCCGTCGTGTCCGGCCAGATCGTCCGGCGATTCGATGGGCGGGTGACGCGCCAGGTAGTCCCGCGAGGCCAGCAGCACCCGATGGGCCGGCCCCAGTTGGCGGGCGATGACGCCGGGCGGCAGTTCGAAACCACCGCCGATGGCTGCGTCGAAGCCCTCGCCGATCAGGTCCACGGGGCGGTTGTCGAAGTGCCAGTCGGGAATGATCGCCGGGTAGCGGGCGAGGAAGTCGGACAGGTGCGGGAGGATGTAGTCGCGGCCGAAGGCCACGCCCATGCTCACCTTGAGGGTGCCCGCCGGCTGGCCCTGGCTGCTGGCGAGGTTGGCCACCGCGCCCTGGATGCTCGCCAGCCCGCCGCTCACTTCCGCCAGGAAGCGTTCACCGGCTTCGGTCAGGGTCAGGCGACGGGTGCTGCGCAGGAACAGACGAACCCCCAGGCTGGATTCCAGCTTCGCCACGTTCTTGCCCACGGCGGCTGGGGTCAGGCCCAGGCGCCGTGCGGCTTCGGCGAAGCTGCCAGCCTCGGCGGCGCGCACGAAGCACTCGATGCTGCTGAGGGTTTCCATGTGGGCTCCGTAAACTGTTGGTATCGACTGAATATAGTGATTGCTGGCTTATCGGTTGTGAATCGCGGGGGAATACTGGGGCCGTCTTCCACCCACTCCCACCTTTCAGGAGACCTGACATGAGCATCCAGAAAACCCTCGACGGCAAAGTCGCTTTCATCCAGGGCGGTTCCCGCGGCATCGGCGCCGCCATCGCCCAACGCCTGGCGAAGGAGGGCGCCGCGGTTGCCCTGACCTATGTGGCTTCCGCCGCCGGCGCCCTCGACGTGGTCCGCGCCATCGAAGCCGCTGGCGGCCGCGCCATCGCCCTCCAGGCCGACAGCCGCGACGAGCAGGCCATCCGCGCCGCCATCCGCCACACGGTGGAAACCTTCGGCCGCCTCGACATCCTGGTGAACAACGCTGGCGTGCTGGCCGTGGCGCCCATCGAGGCGTTCAGCATCGACGATCTGGACCGCACCCTGGCGGTGAACGTGCGCAGCGTGGTGATCGCCAGCCAGGAAGCCGCCCGCGTGATGGGCGAGGGCGGCCGCATCATCACCATCGGCAGCACCAACGCCGAGCGCATGCCCTTCGCAGGCGGTTCGGTGTACGCCCTGAGCAAGGCGGCGGTGGCTGGTTTCACCAAAGGCCTGGCCCGCGACCTGGGCCCGCGCGGCATCACCGTGAACAACGTGCAGCCGGGGCCGGTGGATACCGACATGAACCCCGACCAGGGCGAGTTCGCCGAGTCCCTCAAGCAGATCATGGCCCTGCCGCGCTACGGCCAGGCCGAGGAGATCGCCAGCTTCGTGGCCTACCTCGCAGGCCCGGAGGCGGGCTACATCACCGGCGCCAACCTGATGATCGATGGCGGTTTCTCCGCCTGAAGGCGAGTGGTTTCGTAGGGTGGATCACGCTTTATCGATCCACCATCGGTGCCGAGCCTGGCCCCGCTGGTGGATGTAAAGAGCGACATCCACCCTACGAGAAGCGGAGCGTCATACCGATTGGATCAGGCGTTCGCGGAACGCCTGGTCCGCTTCCATTCCCCGTCCGGCCTGGAGGTTGTCCAGCATATGGCGGGGGTTGCCGGTACCGGGGATCACGCAGGTCACCGCCGGGTGGCTCAGGCAGAACTTCAGCAGCAGTTGTGGCCAGCTCGTGCAGGCGTAGTCGCCGGCCCATTCGGGCAGTGGCCGCTGCAGCAAGGTACGTAGCAGGCTGCCGCCACCGAAGGGGCGGTTGATCAGCACCGCCACGCCGCGCTCGCGCGCCAGGGGCAGGATGCGCTGCTCGGCTTCGCGGTCGCTCACCGAGTAGTTGATCTGCAGGAAATCCAGGTGCTCGGCCCGCAGCACCTTCTCCAACTGGTCGTAGGCGCTGGCGGTGTAGTGGGTGACGCCCAGGTAGCGAATTACGCCTTCGTCCTTCCATTGCCGCAGCGTGATCAGGTGTTCCCGCCAGTCCACCAGGTTGTGTACCTGCATCAGGTCGATGCGCGAGCGCTGCAACAGCGCCATGGATTGCTGCATCTGCTTCACGCCCTGCTGGCGGCCCTGGGTCCAGACCTTGGTGGCGACGAATGCCCGCGCGTGGTCCTTGAGTTCGGTGAGCAAGCCACCCACCGCTTCTTCCGCCTGGCCGTACATGGGCGAGCTGTCGATCACCGAGCCGCCGGCGGCGAACAGTGCTTCGAGCACCTGGCGGCAGTCGGCCCAGGCCTCGGCGTCGTTGCGGGCAATGTCGAAGCCCCGGTAGGTGCCGACGCCGACCACCGGGAGCGCTTCGCCGCTGGAGGGAATGGGGCGGCGGCGCAGGGGCGCGCTGCTCGTTTGCGCGCCGAGGGCGAAGGGGCTCATGGCGAACAGCGCCGCGCTTGCGCTGAGGCGGAGGAATTCGGCGCGGGTGATGCCGGTTCTCATGGTTGGACCTCCTGCGGGGTTGTTGTCTGCTCATGCCGGCGGCCAAGGCGCCAGCCCAGGGCCGACCAGGCCAGGGCCACGCCCGCGCCCACCAGGGCCACCAGGGCGGCGCCGAGGCCGATGCCGTCGAGCAGGGCCTTGAGCCAGGCGCTGAGGGCGTCGCCTCCGCGATAGACCACGGTGTCGATGAAGTTCTTCGCGCGGTACTTCTGCTGGGCGCCGAGCGGCACGAAGAGCATTTCCCGCCCCGGCCGCACGAAGGCGTATTCGCCCACCCGGCGCAGCACCATCACTGTCGCCAGCACGGCGAACTGCGGCAGCAGGGCCAGGGCGAGAAAGCCCAGGGCGACCAGCAGCGGCACCACCGCCAGCAGGGCGCCGACGCCGAAGCGCTGGGCCACGCGCCCGGCGACGAACAGCTGGCAGGCCAGGGAGAGGGCCTGGACGAGGACGTCGATCAGGCTGAACACGCGGACCTGCTGCTGGCTGTCCGGGAACAGGGCCGCGACCAGCCGTGCCTGCTCGAAGTAGAGGAAGGTGCTGGTGCAGGTCAGCAGCAGGACGAAGGCGCAGATGCCCAGCAGGTAGGGCGAGCCCAGCACCAGGCTGATGCCGGCGAAGGGGTTGCCGGGTACCGGGCGTTCCGGCGGTTCGGTTTCCGCGCCGGGCCGCCCGGCGCCGCCTTTGCTGCGCCAGGCCATCAGGTAGCGGCGCAGCGGCAGGGTGGGCAGCAGGAGCAGGGCAGCCAGCACCAGCAGCCCGGCGGTGCCCAGGATGCCCACCAGCAGGCCGCCGGCCAGCGGGCCGAGCAGCCCGCCCAGGCTGGCCCCGGCGGCGATGGCGGGGAACAGGCGCCTGGACTGGCGGCGGTCGAATACATCCGCCAGCAGGCTCCAGGCCAGGGACACCACGAACAGGTTGTAGACCGACAGCCAGACGTAGAAGGCCCGCGCCGTCCACAGCGGATCGGGCGTGCGCCAGAGCAGCCAGGCGAAGCCCAGCAGGTGGGTGGCGAAGAACAGGTAGACGCAATCGAGGAACACCCGCCGTGGCACCCGCGCGTTCAGCCAGCCGTAGGCCGGCACCGCCAGCAGCATGGCGACGAAGGTGGCGCTGAACAGCCATTGCAGGTTCTCCACGCCGCCGGCGATGCCCATGGTTTCGCGCACTGGGCGCAACATGAAGTAGCCGCCGAACAGGCACAGCAGCAGGGTGAAGGCGGCCAGGGCCGGGGCCAGTTCACCGGCCCTGGCGTGGATGGCGCGGTGCAGCGGGGACATGGCGGTGTTTCGTGTGGGGTGGTCTGGTGTTTTTAGACCATGGCGGGGGAAGGTGTTGCGGGGCGCTTTTCTGTGGGGGCGATTTCAATCGCTTAGCAGACCGCAGGTCTGCCATTCGGGGTTTGCTGGGGCAGCTGCGCTGCCCATAGCGAATGAATTCGCCCCCACAGGGTTCGGGACCCGATCAGAGGCCGTATTTCTTGACCTTGTCGAACAGGGTGGTCTTGGCCATGCCGAGGGCGATGCTGGCCTGGCTGAGGTTGCCGCCGTGGCGTTCCAGGGCGGCGCCGAGGAGGGATTTCTCGAAGGCTTCCACCGCCTCGGCGAAGCGCGGTTCGTTGCCGTCCGGGGCCTGGCCGCTTTTCTTGAACACCGGCAGGCCGAGGGCGAAGCGCTCGGCGACGTTGCGCAGTTCGCGCACGTTGCCCGGCCAGTCGTGGGCCATCAGGGAGGAGAGGGTGGCGTTGTCCAGTTCCGGCGCGGCGCGGTCGAAGCGCAGGGAGGACTGCTGCAGGAAGTGCTCGAACAGCAGCAGGATGTCTTCGCGACGGTCGCGCAGAGGGGGCAGCTCCAGGGTCACCACGTTGAGGCGGTAGTAGAGGTCACTGCGAAAACGCCCGGCCCTGCCTGCTTCGGCCAGGTCGAACTTGGTGGCGGCGATGATGCGGCAGTCCACCGGAATCGGCTGGTTGGAGCCCAGGCGTTCCAGGGTCTGTTCCTGCAGCACGCGAAGAAACTTGATCTGCAGGTTGATCGGCATGCTCTCGATCTCGTCGAGGAACAGGGTGCCCTGGTGGGCGTGCTCGATCTTGCCGATGCGGCGTTTGCCGGCGCCGGTGAAGGCGTGGGCCTCGTGGCCGAAGATTTCGCTGTCGAACAGGTTCTCCGGCAGGCCGCCGCAGTTGAGTGCGACGAATTGTTTTGACTGGCGCCGGCTGTAGTCGTGCAGGCAACGGGCGACCAGTTCCTTGCCGGTGCCGGTTTCGCCTTCGATCAGCACGTTGGCCGCGGTGTCGGCTACGTTGGCGATGAGTTCGCGCAGGGCCTGGATGGCCGGCGAACGGCCGATGATGCGTTGCTCCAGGGATTGCCGGCCGGCCAACTGGCGGCGCAGGCTCGACACTTCGCGGGCCAGGGCGCGCTGCTCCAGGGCGCGGCGGGCGACGTCCACCAGGCGCTCGGGGGAGAAGGGCTTTTCCATGAAGTCGTAGGCGCCGTCGCGCATGGCCTGCACCGCCATGGAAATGTCGCCGTGGCCGGTGATCAGCACCACCGGCAGGCTGCGGTCGCGGCTCTTGAGGCGTTCCAGCAGGGTGAGGCCGTCCATGCCGGGCAGGCGGATGTCGCTGATGACGATGCCGGCGAAGTCTTCGCCCACTCGGGCCAGGGCCTCCTCGGCGCTGCCGACGCCGATGCTCGGGATGTCTTCCAGGGCCAGCGCCTGCTGGCAGCCCATCAGGACGTGGGGGTCGTCTTCGACGATGAGGACGCTGAGGGGCTCGGTCATGGGGCGGGGCTCGCGGAATCTTCGGGGTTTTGCAGCAGCGGCAGGCAGAGCTCGAAGGCGGTGCCGCCGCTTTCCGGGTGGTGCGCCGCCAGGCTGCCGCCGGCAGCGGTGGCCAGGCTGGCGGAGAGGGTCAGGCCCAGGCCCAGGCCGTGTTCGCCGGGCTTGGTGGTGAAGAAGGGTTCGAACAGGTGCACGCGGTTGGCCGGGTCGATGCCGGGACCGTTGTCGCGCACCTGCAGGCGGTAGTTGTCGCCGTCGGCCAGGCCGCTGAGCCAGAGCTGGCAGTCGGTCTGGCCGCTCATGGCGTCCAGGGCGTTGGCGACGAGGTTGACCAGGATCTGCTCCAGGCGGGTCTGGTCGATGGCCAGCAGCACGTCGGCGAAGTCCCGGTGCAGGGTCAGGGCGGTGTGCTCCAGGCGGGTGTTCAGGAGGAACAGCGCGGCGTCCACCGCCTTGCCCAGGCGCGCCTGGCCGTGGTCGTCGGAGCGCCGGGCAAAGGCACGCAGGCTGGCAGTGATGCGGCCCATGCGGTCCACCAGTTCGTTGATCGCGGCGAGGTTGGTGCTGGCGGTGTCCAGGGCGCCGCGCGCCAGGAAGCGCACGGTGTTGCCGGAGAGGGTGCGCAGGGCCGCCAGGGGCTGGTTGAGTTCGTGGGCGATGCTGGTGGACATCTGCCCGATCACCGCCAGCTTGCCGGCCTGCACCAGGCTGTCCTGGGCCTTGCGCAGGTTCACCTCGGTCTGCCTGCGCTCGCGAATTTCCGCCAGCAGGCGGCTGTTGCTGGCGCGCAGGTCCTGGGTGCGCTCGGCGATCTTGCGTTCCAGTTCGTTGTTCGCCGCCAGCAGCGCTTCGCGGGCGGCCAGGCGGGTGGCGAGGACCTTGCGCCGCTCGTTCCAGGCGATCAGCAGGAAGGCCAGCAGGGCCACGCCGACGGCGGCGAGCATGCCCTGGATCACCGCCTCGCGGCGCAGGTCGGCCAGCGGCGAGAGCAGGGTGAAATGCCAGGGGGTGTCGTTGAGCGGGCGGGTCTGCGCCAGGTAGGCGACTTCACCCTGTGCCTCGCTCAGGGCGCCGCTGGCGGCGAAGCTGATGGCCTCCAGGCCTTCGCCGAGCACTTCGCGCGAGCGCGGCTCCCATTCGTTCAGCGCCCACCAGTAGTACTGCAGGCTGCGGGCCAGGCGTTCCTTGTCCTCGGCGGACAGCGGGCGCACCGCCTTCATGCGCAGGGCCGGGTCGCTGGAGAGGATGATGATGCCGTTCTCGTCGCTGACGAAGGCCTGCAGGCGGGCCTTTTCCCAGCGCTCCTGGAGGGCTTCGAGCTTCACCTTGACCACCGCCACGCCAATGATCCGCCCTTGGTAGCGCAGGCCGTGAGCCAGGTAGTAGCCGGCTTCGCCCGTGGTGCTGCCGATGCCGTAGAAGCGGCCGGGACGGCCCTGCACCGCCTCCTGGAAGTAGGCGCGGAAGGCCAGGTCCTCGCCCAGGTAGCTGTCTTTGTCGCGCCAGTTGCTGGTGGCCAGCACGCGGCCGCTGGTGTCCAGCAGGTAGATGGCGCGGGCGCCACTGCGGCGGTTGAGGCCTTGCAGGTAGTCGTTGACCAGGTTGCGCCGATAGGGCGTGGGGTTGAGCAGCAGGTGGCTGACGCTGGATTCCAGCTCCAGCAGGCTGGGCAGGTAGGTGTAGCGGTTGATCTCGCTTTCCACGGCGCGGGCGTGGAGTTCCAGCTGGCGCTCACCGTTGTCCCGCAGTTGGCGGATGCCCGCCTCTTCGCTGAGGTAATAGCCGAGGTAGCCGCAACCCAGCATGCACAGGAGCAGCAGCAGGAACAGCAGCAAGTGACGGGACAGGTGCGGTTTCACGATCAGGGCGGGCGGCATGGCGCGGAGGGTAGGGCATTGCATCATAGTCATCCGGGCCTTGCCAGTCGCCGCTCGGGCGCCGAGCGGCGGGGTGGTGGGAGTGGGTACGGGCGAACTTGCCCTCTCCCCCGACCCCTCTCCCACAGGTGGGAGAGGGGAGGCACTTAGTGCTGGAGGATCTTTGCGAGGAACTGCTGGGCGCGGTCGGAACGGGCGTTGACGTCACCGAAGAACTCGTCCTTGGCGCAGTCTTCGACGATCTGCCCGCGGTCCATGAAGATCACCCGGTCGGCGACCTTGCGGGCGAAGCCCATTTCGTGGGTCACGCACATCATGGTCATGCCTTCCTGGGCCAGCTCGACCATCACGTCCAGCACTTCGTTGACCATTTCCGGGTCCAGCGCCGAGGTGGGTTCGTCGAACAGCATCACCACCGGGTCCATGGCCAGGGCGCGGGCGATGGCGACGCGCTGCTGCTGACCGCCGGAAAGCTGGCCAGGGTGCTTGTGGGCGTGGGCCTTGAGGCCGACGCGGTCGAGCAGCTTGAGGCCCTTGTCCAGGGCCTCTTCCTTGCCACGGCCGAGCACCTTGGTCTGGGCGATGGTGAGGTTCTCGGTGATGGACAGGTGCGGGAACAGCTCGAAGTGCTGGAACACCATGCCGACGCGGGAACGCAGCTTGGGCAGGTTGGTGGCCTTGTCGGCGATGGAGGTGCCGTCGACCACGATGTCGCCCTTCTGGAAGGGCTCCAGGGCGTTCACGCACTTGATCAGGGTGGACTTGCCGGAACCCGACGGGCCGCAGACCACCACCACTTCACCCTTTTTCACCTCGGTGCTGCAGTCGGTCAGCACCTGGAAGTCTCCGTACCACTTGTTGACGTTCTTGATGGAAATCATACGGCTAACCTTTTCTGCAGGAGTTTGACCAGCTGGGAGGCGATGAAGCTGACGCTGAAGTAGACCAGGCCGGCGAAGATGAGGAACTCGTGGGGCTGGCCGATGATGTCGCCACGGGAACGGGCGGCGTTGAGGAAGTCCATCAGGCCGACGGTGTACACCAGCGAGGTGTCCTGGAACAGGATGATGCTCTGCTGCAGCAGCAGCGGGGTCATCTTGCGGAAGGCCTGGGGCAGGATGATCAGCCGCATGCACTGGCCGTAGGTCATGCCCAAGGCCTGCGCGGCGCCCATCTGGCCCTTGGGAATGGCCTGGATGCCGGCGCGGACGATTTCGCAGAAATACGCCGCCTCGAACATCATGAAGGCCACCAGGCAGGAGGTGAACGCACCCACCGGGGTGTCTTCGCCGGTGATCGCCCGCAGCAGGAAGGGCACCGCGAAGTAGAACCAGGTGATCACCAGCAGCAGCGGGATGGAGCGGAAGTAGTTGACGTACAGCCCGGCGATCTTCGCCAGCAGCGGGTTGTGCGACAGGCGCATGAGGGCCAGGACGGTGCCCAGCACCACGCCGCCGACGATGCCCAGGACCATCAGCTTGAGGGTCATCAGCAGGCCGTCGCCGAGGCCCGGCAGGGCGGGGATGATTGCGCTGAAATCCATCATTTACCCCCTACGGAGATCAGGCCGGGCACTGCGACTTTCTTCTCCACCAGGCGCATGAGCAGCATCAGGCTCATGTTCAGGGTGAAGTAGATCAGGGTGGCCAGGGTGAAGGCTTCGAACAGGTTGGCGGAGAACTCGGCGGTCTGCTTGGTCTGCGCCAGCAGCTCCATCAGGCCGATCAACGAAGCCACGGAGGAGTTCTTGAAGATGTTCAGGAACTCGCTGGTGAGCGGCGGAATGATGATGCGGAAGGCCTGGGGCAGCAGCACGTAGCGGTAGATCTGCGGCAGGCGGAAGCCCATGGCGCGGGCGGCGCCGAGCTGGCCCTTGGGCAGGGCCTGGATGCCGGTGCGCACCTGCTCGCAGACGCGGGCGGCGGTGAACAGGCCGAGGCAGACGACCACGCTGAGGTAGGCCGAGGTGGCCGGGTTGAGGTCCTGCTTGAACCAGATTTCCAGCGGCTCGGGCAGCAGGTCCGGCACCAGGAAGTACCAGAGGAACAGCTGCACCAGCAGCGGCACGTTGCGGAAGATTTCCACGTAGACGGTGGCGATGCCGGACACCCAGCGGTTCGGCATGGTGCGCATCACGCCGAGCAGCGAGCCCAGCAGCAAGGCGATGATCCAGCCCGCCAGGGCGATGGCGATGGTCCAGCCCAGGCCGGTGACGAACCAGTCCAGGTAGATTTCGCTGCCGATCCCGGTGGACTTGAAGAACACGCCCCAGTCCCAGTTGTAATTCATCAGGGTTGTCCCCTATCAGGTCGATCGTTCTGCGGTGAAGGTGGGGGAGCTGTCAGGAGCACGGCGATATTTCAGGCCGGCTGCGAACATCTCCCTCTCCCTCTGGGAGAGGGCTGGGGTGAGGGTTGCATGACCCCGCACGGAGCCCACTCCCCACACCCCCGGTCCCCACCCTGCGCCCCTGCCCAAGCGCTTCGCGCTTTGGCGTTCATCGGCACTGGAAGCCGTGCTTCCAAACGCGTGCCTCTTCACCCCAGAAGGGTGAGGGGAGAAGAGCAGCCCATCTCCCGGAAGGGGATGGGCAAGACAGGTCAGATTTCTTCAGCCGACTTGTCGGTGGGGGCGGCCACCAGCTTCTTCAGCTCGTCGCTCATGGGGAAGTTCAGGTTCAGGCCCTTGGGCGGGATGGGCTGGGTGAACCACTTGTCGTAGATGCCGTTGATCTCGCCGGAAGCGAAGGTGTCGGCGATGGCCTTGTCGACCACTTTCTTGAAGGCTTCGTCGTCCTTGCGCACCATGCAGCCGTAGATTTCGAAGGACTGCGGGGTGCCGGTCACGACCCAGTCGTCGGGCTTCTTGGCCTTGGCCATTTCGCCGTAGAGCAGGGCGTCGTCCATCATGAAGGCCACGGCGCGGCCGGATTCGAGCATCAGGAAGGACTCGCCGTGGTCCTTGGCCGAGATGATGTTCATGCCCATCTGCTTCTCGGCGTTCATGGCCTTGAGCAGGCGCTCGGAGGTGGTGCCGGCGGTGGTCACCACGTTCTTGCCTTTCAGGGCGTCGAACTCATTGATGCCGGCGGATTTCTTCGACAGCAGGCGGGTGCCCACCTCGAAGATGCCGACCGAGAAGCCGACCTGCTTCTGGCGCTCCAGGTTGTTGGTGGTGGAGCCGCACTCCAGGTCCACGGTGCCGTTCTGCACCAGCGGGATGCGGGTCTGGGAGGTCACCAGGTTGTAGCGGACCTTCAGCTCCGGCATGCCCAGTTCCTGCTTGATGGCTTCGACCACCTTCAGTTGCAGGTCATGGGAGTAGCCGATGGGCTTGCCCGGCTCGGTGCCGAGGTAGGAGAAGGGGATGGAAGCGTCACGGTGACCGAGGGTGATGGTGCCGGTCTCCTTGATCTTCTTCAGGGTACCGGTCAGCTCGGCGGCGAAGGCCGGAGCACTAATCAGGGTTGCTGCGATAGCGGTGGCCAGAACCTTGGGGAGCATACGCATGAACGACAGTCCTCGATGGTGAATTGTTCTTATCGGCGCGAACGGATGATCGCGTCCGTCGGGGATCTGTATTGGCAGAATGCGTGCCAGCTGTATGGCATTCCTCTATTGCTTATAAGTTATTGAAAAATAAAGATTTTATTTGCGGCTGTGACTGCTTGGTTCCGCCCTGCGTCCGGCTTGCCGAATATCCAGGTCGAACGGCGTTCGGATTTCCGAACGTGATTCGTCGCGCCCCCGACTATTCGTCCCCGTGGGAGGCGTCGCGGAACTCGCTGGGGGTGAGCCCGGTGTTCTTGCGGAAGAAGCGGCTGAAATAGCCCACGTCGGAGTAGCCCAGGTCGTGGGCGATGGTCTTGATGCTCTGGCCGGAGTGGGCCAGTTCGCGCTTGGCCTCCAGCACCAGGCGGGCGTTGATCACCGCCATGGGGCTCATGCCCAACTGTTCCTGGCAGAGGCGGCCGAGGGTGGCCAGGGTCACGCCCAGTTCGGCGGCGTAGTCGTTGACCGTGCGGTGGTTGCGGAAATGTGCCTCCACCAGCTCGCGGAAGGCGCGTACCTGCTGGCTGCGCCGGCCCTGGGCGGGGATCGGCTGGCCGGCGTCGGCCACGGCGAAGCGGAAGATGTGGATCACCAGGGCCAGCAGCAGTGACATGCTGCAGGCCACGTGTTCGCGGGCGCGGTCGTGGTACTCCTGATGCAGCGCCAGGCACAGGGGCAGCAGCGGGTCTTCGCCGGGTTCCCAGTGGGGCAGGGGGATCACGTGGGGTTTCTGCAACTGCGGCAGCAGCGCCGGGGAGAGCACCCGTGCGGTGCTTTCCAGAGGCGGTTGCAGGGCGGTGATCACATGGCCCTCCACCTGGCCGGCCCACTGGAAGCCATGGACGATCTGAGCCGGGATATGGATGACACAGGGGGCCTGGGCTCGGACCTTCTCGCCTTCCAGCAGTACGTCGCCAGAACCCTGCATCAGGTAGAGGATCTGTACCTGGCCGTCGTGGCGGTGGGGGGCGATCTCCCAGTTGTAGGCACCGGAGCGCTTGGAGATGGACTCCACCTGCAGCGACTCGTGCCATACCGGCTGCGGCGCTTCGCCATAGAGGTCGTAGTTGGGGATGCTGCTCATTGTTGTTGTGGTTCCATCAGGCCGAGTTGCAACCCTATCCATCGCGGCAGGTGCGGGCAAACCCGACGGTCGTTGTTCGGACACTTTGTCGAAAATGTCTGGCTGCTTGCGGAGTTTGTCCATTCTGCTGGCGCCGCCGTCGGCCATAAGCTGGGCTCCAGGCGCCGGGCTGCCAAACGTCCCGCCGCCATCCGCTTTTCGTGCTGGCCTGGAGACAAGAATGAACACATCCCAAGCACAAGAATCCTGGCTCGATCTCACCGGCGCCGTGTGCGTCGTCACCGGCGCCGCCGGTGGCATCGGTACCGAGATCGCCGCTTCCCTGGTCCGCCAGGGCGCCCGTGTGGCGCTGCTGGACCTGGACCTGGACAAGTGCCGCGACCTGGCCGGCGTACTCGCACAGGAGGCCGGCGAGGAGATTCCCGCCATCGCCTGCGACATCGCCGACCCGACCAGCGTGCAGGCCGCCGCCGACCAGGTGCTGGCCCGCTACGGCCGTTGCGACGTGCTGGTGAACAACGCCAGTGTGCTGCGCCCGGCGGCGCTGGAAGACATCACCCTGGAGCAGTGGAACCAGGTGCTCGCGGTGAACCTCAACGGCTACCTGCTGTGCTCCCGCGCCTTCGGCCGCGCGATGCTGGCCCAGGGTGGCGGGCGCATCGTCCACGTGGCCTCCATCGCCGCCCATTACCCGCAGACCTGGAGCGGCGCCTACAGCGCGGCGAAGGCGGCGGTGGGCATGCTCTCGCGCCAGTTGGCGGCGGAGTGGGGCGCCCGTGGTGTGCGCAGCAACGCCGTCTGCCCCGGCCTGATCCGCACACCGCTGTCGGCGGCCTTCTACGCCGACCCGAAGGTCGAGCAGGCGCGCAAGGACATGACCGCCAACGGCCGCATCGGTGAGCCGGCGGACATCGCCAATGCCGTGCTGTTCCTCGCCAGCCCGCGTGCGGACTACGTCAACGGCGCCGAGATCACCGTCGACGGTGGCCTCGAGTCCATGCTCATGGCGCTGATCCCGCGCCCCGGCTACGAGTCGCCAGTCAGCCCCGCCTGACCGCCCCGATCCCCCGAGCCGCCGCTGCCCGCGTATAGCCGGGCGGGACGCGCTCGCCCCGAAATCCGAGAGAGTCAGTCCATGAACCAAGACAATGCCAAGCGCATCAGCTGCGACGTGCTGGTGATAGGCGCCGGCGCCGGTGGCCTGTCCACCGCCATCACTGCGAAGAAACAGGGCCTGGATGTGGTGGTGATCGAGAAGGACGCCTGCTTCGGCGGCACCACCGCGTTTTCCGGCGGGGTGCTGTGGATTCCCGGCAACCGCCACGCCCGCGCCAATGGTGTGAAGGACAGCCGTGAGGCGGCGCGCACCTACCTGCAGAACGAGACCGGCGCCTGCTTCGATGCCGAGGCGGTGGACGCCTTCCTGGATGCCGGCCCGGAGATGGTGGAGTTCTTCGAGCGCGAGACCGAGGTGAAATTCGTCCCCACCCTCTACCCGGACTACCACCCGCACATTGTCGGTGGCGTCGACATCGGCCGCTCCATCCTCGCCGCGCCCTACGACATCCGGGGCCTGGGCAAGGACATGGCGCGCCTGCGCCCGCCGCTCAAGACCATCACCTTCATCGGCATGATGTTCAACTCGTCCAATGCCGACCTGAAGCACTTCTTCAACGCTACCCGCTCGCTGACCTCCTTCGTCTACGTGGCCAGGCGCCTGGCCACCCACCTCAAGGAGCTGGTGCTGTACCGGCGCGGCATCCAGGTCACCAGCGGCAATGCCCTGGCGGCGCGGCTGGCCAAGTCCGCGCTGGACCTCGGCATCCCGATCCACACCAACACCGGCGCTCGCGAGCTGCTGCTGGACAATGGCCGGGTGCGCGGCGCCCTCGCCGATGGCGGGCTGCGTATCGAGGCCCGGCGCGGCGTGGTGCTGGCCTGCGGCGGTTTCTCCCATGACCTCAAGCGCATTGCCGAGGTCTACCCCCATGTGCGCCGGGGTGGCGAGCACTTCTCGCCGGTGCCCGCGGGCAACACCGGCGACGGCCTGCGCATGGCCGAAGCGGTGGGCGGCAAGGTGGATATCCGCTATCCCGAGGCGGCGGCCTGGATGCCGGTGTCCAAGGTGCCCATGGCCGGTGGCTTCACCGCCTTCCCGCACCTGCTGGACCGCTACAAGCCCGGGGTGATCGGCGTGCTGCGCAACGGCCGGCGCTTCACCAACGAATCCAACTCCTACCACGACGTGGGCGCGGCCATGGTGAAGGCCTGCGAAGGCGAACGGGAAACGGCCATGTGGCTGGTGTGCGACAGCCGCACCATTGCCAAGTACGGCCTGGGCTATGCCAAGCCGGCGCCGATGCCGCTGGCGCCGCTGCTGCGCAATGGCTACCTGGTGAAGGGCCGCAGCCTGGCCGAGCTGGCGCGCAACGCCGGGCTGGACGCCGCCGGCCTGGAACGTACCGTGCGCGAGTACAACCAGGGCGCGGAGCGCGGCGAGGACCCCGAGTTCGACCGTGGCGGCAACGCGTTCAACCGCTACCTGGCGGACCCGGAACACCGCCCCAACCCCTGCGTAGCACCGGTCAGCGAGGGACCGTTCTATGCCCTCAAGGTGGTGATGGGCGACCTCGGCACCTTCGACGGCATCCGCACCAGCGTTCAGGGCGAAGTGCTGGACGCCGCCGGCGAGGCGGTGCCCGGCCTCTATTCGGTGGGCAACGATCGCGCCAGCGTGATGGGCGGCAACTACCCCGGCGCCGGCATCACCCTGGGGCCGATCATGACCTTCGGCTACCTCACCGGCCGCCACCTGGCAGGTGTCACCACCGTCAAGGCCGGGCGCCAGGAGGTGGCCTGATGAACCACAAGCCGGTCGTGGACCACCGCATCTACACCATCCGCCCGCGGGCCATGGGCGAGTTCCTCGAGCTCTTCGACCGCCTGGCCATGCCGGTTCTGCTGAGGCACCTGGGGCCGCCGCTGGCCTTCTACACCAGCAGCATTGGCCCGCTGAACCAGGTGGTGCACTTGTGGGGCTACGACAGCCTGGCCGACTTCGAGAAACGCAGCCTGGCGCGTGACCGCGACCCGGCGTTCGCCCCGTATCTCACGGCCACCACCGGCCTGGTGCTGGCCCAGGAGACGCGGATCATCCGCCCCGTCCATTTCAATGCGCTGGAGGGATTGCAGCCATAGGGTGGATCACGCTCCGCCGATCCACCCATCGGCGGAAACGAAGCGCGATTCCCACTCGGCTCCGGAGACAGCCAGTAACTCGGATCAACCCCGCCACTGCCGGCGGGACCGCGCAGGGAAGCGCGCAATCTCAACAACAACAAGAAAGCGGCGCGGCCGGCCAGGCCGGGAGCGCCCGATGCGAGAGGTGCAAGACGTGAACAGTACGCAGAACATCGATGTGCGTGAGCTGATCAACAGCCGGCCCCTGGGCGGCTATCAGAAGTGGGTGGTGTTCCTGGGCTTCCTGATCATCGCTCTGGATGGGTTTGACGTGGCGATCATGGGCTTCATTGCCCCGCAGCTGAAAATGGACTGGGGCCTGGCGCCCATGGCCCTGGGACCGGTGCTCAGCGCCGCGCTCATCGGCCTGGCGGTGGGCGCCCTGGTGGCCGGGCCCCTGGCCGACCGCTACGGGCGCAAGGTGGTGCTGGTGACCAGCGTGTTCTTCTTCGGCCTCTGGACCCTGGCCACGGCGTTTTCCACCAGCGTCGAGATGATGGTCGCGCTACGCTTCCTCACCGGTCTCGGCCTGGGCGCGGCCATGCCCAACGCCAGCACCCTGGTGTCGGAGTACGCGCCGGAGCGCAGCCGGTCCTTCCTCATCACCGTGGCTTTCTGTGGTTTCTCCCTGGGAGCGGCGGGCGGTGGCTTCCTGTCCGCCTGGATGATCCCGGCCTTCGGCTGGCACAGCGTGCTGGTGCTGGGGGGCGTGCTGCCGCTGCTGGTGGCGCCGGTGTTGCTGTTCGGCCTGCCGGAGTCGGTGAGCTTCCTGGTGGCGCGCAACGCCCCGGCCGCACGCATTCGCCGTATCGTCGAGCGCCTGGCTCCCGGCGTGGCCGGCCCCGACAGCCGCTTCAGCCTGCCCAGCGTGGCAACGGGGCAGCGCGGCGCCATCGGCATCGTGCTGTCGCCGCGCTACCGCTTCGGTACCCTGATGCTCTGGGGTGGCTACTTCCTCTCGCTGTTCCTGGTCTACCTGTTCAGCAGCTGGCTGCCGACCCTGGTGAAGGAAGGCGGCGGCTACAGCGTGGCGGACGCCGCCATCATCACCTCCATGTTCCAGATCGGCGGGCCGGTGGGCGCACTCAGCGTGGGCTGGGCCATGGACCGTTGGAACAAGCAGCGAGTGATCATGTTGGCCTTCCTGCTGGGCGGCGCGGTGATCTTCGCCATCGGTCACGCCACCTCGGACTTCGCCCTGCTGTGCGCCATCGCCTGGCTGGTGGGCTTCTTCCTCAACGGTTCCAGCGTCGGCATGAACGCCCTGGCGGCGTGCTTCTATCCCACCGAGGCGCGGGCCACCGGTGCCAGCTGGATGAGTGGCATCGGCCGCTTCGGCGCCATCCTCAGTGCCTTCGCCGGCGGACAGATGCTGGCCTTGGGTTGGTCCCTGCCCCAGGTGTTCACCGCGCTCGTGATTCCCGCCGGGCTGGCGGCGCTCGCGGTGCACGCCCAGGGACGCAGGGCGGAGCGGGTTTCCCGGGCGCAGGCGCTGGGGCTCGAACCGTCCTGATTGACAGGCGCCGCCGGCTCGGGGCGGCGCCTGTCCCTTTTCTTTCCCCCATCCCCGCTTGCGTGGCAGGCGGGCGCTCACCGACAAGAACAAGAGAGACGCGAATGACTTACCGCTTCCTGCTGGGGGCCGCGCTCTGCTGCGCGAGCCTCGGCGCCACGGCCGGCCAGGCCGACGCCAGGGGCTTCGTGGAAGACAGCCACCTGGACCTGCTCAACCGCAACTACTACTTCAACCGGGACTTTCGCCACGGCGCCGCCAATGGCCTGGGCAGCAACGCCGGCAAGCCCCTGGCCGAGCGCAACGGCTACCGCGAGGAATGGGCCCACGGGATCATGGCCACCTACCGTTCGGGCTTCACCCGGGGCACCCTGGGCCTCGGCCTGGACGCCCACGCGATGCTCGGCCTGAAGCTGGACAGCGGCGCCGGCCGCACCGGCACCAGCCTGCTGCCGGTCGACCGCGATGGGGAGCCGCGCGATGACTACGGGACCCTGGGCGGCGCGCTGAAGCTGCGGCTGTCCAATACCGTGCTGAAGTACGGCGAGATGCTGCCCGAGGTCCCGGTGTTCGCCGCCAGCCAGGCGCGTCTGCTGCCGAGCATGGCCACGGGGTTCAGTCTGGTCTCGGACGAGCTGGCCGGGTTGAACCTGCAGGCCGGCCATTTCACCCGTACCCGCGGGGTCGACTCCAGCAACAGCGATGGCGAGCTGACCACCGACTACGCCGTGTTGCCCACTGCGCGCAGCGTGAGCTATGTGGGCGGCACCTGGACGCCGGACGGACGCTTCAACCTGAGCCTGTACACCTCGGAACTGGAGGACATCTGGCGACAGCACTACGCCGCCGCGAAGTACCGCATCGACCTGGCACGGGGACGGGCGCTGACCTTCGCCTTCAACCTCTACGACACCCACGACAGCGGCGCGGCCAGGGGCGGCGAGATCGACAACACCGCTTGGTCCCTTACCGCCACTTATGCGTTCGGCCCCCACAGCTTCCTGCTCGGGCGCCAGGTGGTGGACGGCGACGAGCCCCTGGACTGGATCGGCTTCGACCGCACCCAGGGCGGTAGCCTGTTCATGGGTAACGTCGGCCAGGTGGTAACCTTCAGCGAGGCCAACGAGCGTTCCTGGCAGGCGCGTTACGACCTCGACATGGCCGCCTTCGGCGTGCCGGGCCTGAGCCTGATGACCCGCTACATCCGCGGCGACGGCATGGACAACGCGAGCAGCGAGAATCCGTTCTACACCGCGCGCTTCGTCTACGACCCGGCCAAGGACAACAAGCATTGGGAGCGCAACCTGGAAGTCCGCTACGTGGTGCAGTCCGGCCCGGCGCGAAACCTGTCCCTGCGGTTGCGGCAGTCCACCCATCGCGGCACCACCGGCTATCGCTACCCGGACCATGACGAGGTGCGGTTGATCGTGGAATACCCGCTGAGTCTGTTCTAAGCGGTGCGAGGGGCCGCGCGGCGGCCCCTCACGTTTTCACTCCACCGCCTTGGACACCTCGCCCGCCCGGGACTTGGGGGCGAAGCGGGCCGCCAGGCGCATGGAGCCGGTGACCAGGCGCTGGTAGAGCGTCGGCAGCAGGCGCTGCATGCCATCCAGGACCCAGGCGTCGGCGCCGATGAGGATGCGCCGGCGGTCCTTCAGCACGCCGCGCAGGATGACGGCGGCGGCCTTGTCCGGGCTGGTGCGCAGCAACTGGTCGTTGAACTGCTGGCGGGCGCGGCTGGCGTCCTGCCCGGTGACCTTGGCCAGGCTGTCGTTCATCCGCGCGGTCTTGGCGATGTTGGTGCGGATGCCGCCCGGATGCACGCAACTGGCCGAGACCCCGCAGCCTTCCATGTCCAGTTCCTGGCGCAGCGACTCGGTGAAGCCGCGCACGGCGAACTTGGTGGCGTTGTAGGCGCTCATGCCCGGCTGGGCGAACAGGCCGAAGACGCTGGAAACGTTCACCACATGCCCTTCGCCGCTGGCCTTGAGGTGCGGCAGGAAGGCCTTGGTGCCGTACACCACGCCCCAGAAGTTGATGTTCATGATCCACTCGTATTCCGAGTAGTCGCTGCCGTCCACCGTGCCGGCATGGGCGACGCCGGCGTTGTTGAACACCAGGTTGACCCGGCCATGGTCCAGCGCCACCTGTTCGGCCCAGGCGTGCATGGCGTCGCGGTCGGCGACATTGACCCGGGTCTCGGTCACCTGCACGCCGAGCGTGCGCGCCAGGGCGGCGGTTTCCGCCAGGCCTTCGGCGTTCACGTCGGACAACGCCAGGTGGCAGCCCTGGCGGGCGAGGGCGCAGGCGAGGGCGCGGCCGATGCCGGAGCCGGCGCCGGTGACGGCGGCCACTTTGTTCTCGAAGGATTTCATGCCGGCACCTCCTGGCGGTTCAGTTGCAGTGGGCCTTGGGCCTCGTGCACCGGAGCGTTGCGGCTGAAGTGGTAGGCCGCCGGGTCGAAATTGCGGGTCAGCAGGCGAAAGCGCCAGGTGAAGCCGGGCCAGACGGTGCAGTTGCGCCCGCTCACCGGGTGCAGGTACCAGCTCTTGCAGCCGCCGGCGTTCCATACGGTGTTGCCCAGGCTGCCCTGGAGTTTGCCGTTGAACCTGTCCTGGGCTTCGCGCTTCACCTCCAGGCTGCGCAGGCGGCGTTCGCCGAGCAGGTCGAGGGCGCCGAGCACGTAATGGATCTGCGATTCGATCATGTAGACCATGGAGTTGTGGCCCAGCCCGGTATTCGGCCCCATGAGGAAGAACAGGTTGGGGAATCCGGCGGTCATGGTGCCCTTGTAGGCTTCGGGGCCTTCGGGCCAGGTGTCCAGCAGATCGACGCCGCCACGGCCGAACACCACGTTGCGCGGCAACGGGTCGCTGGGCGTGAAGCCGGTGCCGAAGATGATCGCGTCCACCTCGCGCTCGCGGCCGTCGGCGGTGACGATGCTGTGGGCGCGGATTTCGCGGATGCCGTCGGTGATCACCTCGACGTTGGGCTGGGTCAGGGCCGGGTAGTAGTCATTGGAGATCAGCACCCGCTTGCAGCCCATGGTGTAGTCCGGGGTGACCTTGGCGCGCAGTGCCGGGTCCTTGATCTTGCGCTTGATGTGGCTCTTGGCGACCAGCTCGGCGAGCTTCATCACCTTCGGCGTCAGGGCAAAGCCCACCACACGGCTTTCGAGAAGGGCGTAGATGGCGCCGCGCCAGAGCGTCTGCAGGAAGGGGAAGCGTTTGAAGCGGGCGCGTTCGCCCTCGCTGATGGCGCGGTCGGGCTTGGGCATGATCCAGGGCGCGGTGCGCTGGTAGAGGTCGAGCCGGGCCACCTGCTTCTGGATCTGCGGCACGAACTGGATGCTGGAGGCACCGGTGCCGACCACCGCCACGCGCTTGCCGGCCAGGTCGTAGTCATGGTTCCACTGCTGGGAGTGGAAGCGTTCGCCCTGGAAGCTTTCCAGGCCGTTCAGCGCGGGGGTTGCCGGAGTGGACAGCGCGCCCATGCCGGACACCACGAACTGCGCCGTGTAGTGGTTGCCGGCGGCGTCCTCGATCTGCCACAGCTCGTCCTGGTCGCTCCAGGCCAGGCGGGTGATCTCGGTGTTCAGCAGGGTCTTGTCCTGCAACCGGTACTTCTCCCAGCAGCCTTCCAGGTAAGCCTTGATCTCCTCCTGCCTGGCGAACATCCGCGTCCAGTTGGGGTTCGGTTCGAAGGAAAAGGAATAGAGGTGGGATTGCACGTCGCAGCCGCAGCCGGGGTAGTTGTTCACCCGCCAGGTGCCGCCGATGCCGGGCTCCTTCTCGAACATGAGGAAGTCGTTCTCGCCCTTCTGCTTCAGGCGGATCGCCATGCCGAGGCCGGAAAAGCCGGACCCTACGATGGCGATCTTGCAATGGCGGGCGGCGGGGTGGGGTGAGGCTGACGCAGACATGGGCCGGGCTCCTGTTCTTATTGATTGCGGCGTATACAGCTGTATACCAAGGTAGACATCTGTATACTCGCCGGCAATCCAACGCCGTCACAACCAACCTTAGGTAGGGCCAGAGATGAATGCCGCCAGCGGCGACGAACCGCAGTCGCCAGACCCTGTCACGGAAGCCCCCGGCAAGCGCCTGCTGATGGACGCGGCCCTGCGCCTCGGGGCCCGCAATCGCAGCCTGGGCAGCCTGGGCCTGCGCGAACTGGCACGCGAGGCCGGGCTGAATCCCAACACCTTCTACCGCCATTTCAAGGATGTGGACGACCTGGGGCTGGCCATCATCCGCGGCATTGCCTCCCAACTGCGCCAACCCCTGCGGGACCTGCGCCGCGAGGCGGCGGCCCGCGCCGTGCAGGGCGGAGAGGCGTCGCCGATGCTGATGGGCATCGACCTCGGCCGTGGCCGGCGGGTCTGCCATGAGACGGTGCAGCTGTTCTTCGACTTCGTCGACGGCCATGCGGAGGCCTTCATCATCGGCGTGCGCGAGCTGCACGGTGCCTCGCCCGTACTGCGCGCGGCCCTGGCCGAGGTCATGGAGGATTTCGCCGCCGACATGGCCGAGGACGTCCGCGCGTTCAAATTGCTGCCGACGCGGGTGGCGGAACCCGTGGTGCGGCGGGTGTCGCGACTGGTCAGCCGCAACCTGTTCCAGCTATCCCTGGACTACATCGGCGAGCCCGAGCGCCGCACGGCGATCCGCGCCGAGGCGGAAGAACAGGTGCTGTTCCTCTTCACCGGCGCCAGCGTGCTGCAGGTGGTGGGGGCGGTGTAGGTTTCTTTATGGTGGGGGGACTTCATTCGCGAATGAATTCGCGCCCACCAGTGCGTAACTACCTCATACACAAAAGCCCGGCCTCCGATAAAGGGGCCGGGCTTTTCATTTGCGGGCGCGCGTCCCTGTGTACTTCCGGCACCCGTCAGAAATGCCTTTCCGGCGTCTACCTGTCCCGGAGTGGATCAAGGACTGCCGGCATTTCGTCGTCGCCCACGAGCAGCGCCTGTGCTTCCCGCTGGACTCGATCCGCGACGAGGCGGGGCACTATCCGTCCTATGCGCGGGAGGTGGTCTACCCCGGCATGCACACGGATGGCGTTCGTAGGATGTGGTTGAGCGAAGCGATACCCATCGGTCCCAACAAACGGCATGGGTTTCGCGGCTCGACCCATCCTACGTTGCTACGTCGTCGTGGCCGGTCTCGTCGCAGGGACGGGCTTGGGGAGAAGTACCGCCAGTGCTCTCGGATTTCCTCCAGGCTCCAATTTGCCAGGCGGCACCTGGATGCCCCCTTCCAGGGGGCCAAGAGCAAGTCCACGTTCTACGAGTGTGGATGTTTACTCGTGAAGGGATGCGCACCTTCTCCGCGATGCTCAGCAGGGCAGACCTTCGGCCTGCTTGGCGAATGAATTCGCCCCCACAAGCAATTGGCCTTCACCTTAATTCCGTACCCTGTTCTACCACCGTGCTCTCTTCCTTGGCCTTGGCCAGGCTGTGGTGGAGGAAAGCCTGGGCGATCACGGCGCGGAGCTGGTCGTCGTCCCAGGGTTTGGTGAGGAACTTGTAGATGGCGCCCTGGTTGATGGCGTCGGTGACGGACTTCAGGTCGGTGTAGCCGGACAGCACGATGCGGATGGTGTCGGGGTAGAGGTCCTTGACCCGGCTGAGGAATTCGGTGCCGTTCATTTCCGGCATGCGCTGGTCGGAGAGGATCACCTGGATATCGTGCTTGGCCAGTTGCGCGAAGGCGTCCTGGGCGCGGCTGGCGGTGAAGATCTGGTAGCCGTCGCGGCGCAGGACGCGGGTCAGGGCGCGGAGGATGTTCTCTTCGTCGTCGAGCAGCAGCAGGGTCTGGCTCTGGCTGGACCCGGCGGGGGTTTCCAGGTAAGCCGCCGGGCTCTTGTGGTGTTCGTGGAGGAACTGGTCGAGCTGCGCGAAGGGCATGGGGCGGGCGAAGTAGTAGCCCTGGAACTCGTCGCAGTGGCTTTTCTTCAGGAAGGCGAACTGGGACTCGCTCTCCACCCCTTCGGCGATCACCCGCAGGCGTAGGTGGTGGGCCATTGAGATGATGCCCTGGGTGATGGCGGCGTCGTGCCGGTCGCTGATGATTTCCTGGACGAAGGCGCGGTCGATCTTCACTTTGTCGATGGGCAGGCGCTTGAGGTAGTTGAGGCTGGAGAAGCCGGTGCCGAAGTCGTCGATGGACAGGCGCACGCCCAGGGCCTTGAGCGCCTGCAGGGTGGCGATGGCGCGCTCGGCGTTGTCCAGCAGCACGGTTTCGGTGATTTCCAGTTCCAGCAATTCGGCGGGTAGGCGGGTTTCTTCGAGGATGCGCCGCACGCTGTCGACGAAGAGGTTGCGCTGGAAGTACACCGCCGAGATGTTCACCGCCACCACGGTGTTGACCATGCCCCGGTCGAGCAGGTCGCGGCAGTCCTGGCAGGCGGTGGCCAGCACCCATTCGCTGAGCGGGATGATCTGCCCGGTGTCCTCGGCCACCGGCACGAACTGCGACGGGGAGATGAAGCCCAACAGGGGGTGCTGCCAGCGCAGCAGGGCCTCGAAGCCGATGATGCGGCCGTTGCGGCCGTCGATCTGCGGCTGGTAGTAGAGCATGAAGGCGTTGGCTTCCAGGGCCTTTTGCAGTTCGTTGCGCAGCGTCACCCGCTCGCTGACTTTCTGCTCCAGGTCGGTGGTGTACCACTGGTAGCAGTTGCGGCCCTGCTGCTTGGCCTTGTACATGGCCAGGTCCGCTTGCTGGATCAGTTGCATGGGCTGCTGCATGCCTTGCTCGCTCATGGCGATGCCCAGGCTGGCGGTGATGTGCAGTTCGCTGCCGGTGATGGAGTAGGGGCGGGCGATGCAGTCGATGACCCGTTCGGCCACTTGCAGCACGTCCTCTTCGCGGGCCAGGTCCGGCAGGATCAGGATGAACTCGTCGCCGCCCAGGCGCGCCACGGTGTCGCCGGGGCGCACCTGCTGGGTCAGGCGCCGCGCCACTTCCACCAGTATCTGGTCGCCAATGCCGTGGCCCATGGAGTCGTTGATCGGCTTGAAGCCGTCGAGGTCGATGAACATCACCGCCAGCTTGCGCCGGTAGCGCTGGCTGATCTGGCAGCCCTGGCGCAGGCGGTCTTCCAGCAGCGAACGATTGGGCAGGCCGGTGAGCACGTCGTGGCTGGCGTTGTAGGCCAGTTCGGATTCCACCCGCTTCTGCTCCGAGATGTCGTTCTGCACACCGATGAAGTGGGTGATCTCGCCGTGCTCGTTGGGCACCGGCGCGATGTAGAGGTCGTTCCAGAAGGGCGTGCCGTCCTTGCGGAAGTTGCGCAGCACCACGTGGACCTCGCGTTTCTCCGCCAGGGCATGGCGGATTTCGGCGATGCCCGTCTGTTCGTGGTCGTCGCCCTGGAGGAAGCGGCAGTTGCGACCCAGGACCTCACCGGGGCTGTAGCCGGTGATGCGCTCGAAGGCCGGGTTGACGTAGATGATCGGCAGGTCGTCGGCGGTGGCGTCGCAGATGAGCGCGCCGTTGTAACTGGCCTCGATGCTGCGCTGGAGGATGCGCAATTGCTTTTCGGACTCCTTGGCGCGGCTGATGTCGCGGAAGGCGATGACCCAGCCCCCGAGGCTCTGCGCGTGTAGCAGCGGTGCGCAGTCATAGGCGATGTGGCGCTCGCCTTCCAGGCTGACCTCGCCATGGCGGCTGCCGGTGGCCGGGTGGCTGAAGAGGTCCAGGGGCAGGTATTCGGCCAGGTCCTGGCCGAGCAGGGCGTCGGTGCGCTGGCCGAGCAGTTCGGCGGCGGCCGGGTTGACGAAGTTCAGCCGGCCGTGGCGGTCCACCGCCAGTAGGCCCTCGCCAACGCTGTTGGTGATGGCCGAGGTGAAATCCAGTTGCTCCTGCAGGCGCTGTTCGCCGGAGAGCACCTGCTGCACCAGGCGGATGTTTTCCAGCGCCGCCACGGCCGTCTGGGCGAACTGCTGGGCGATGGCCAGGTCATCCTGGTCGAAGTCGCCGTCGAATTTGTCGGAAAGCTGGAGCAGGCCGAGGTGGTGCCCGCCGTGGTCGATCAGCGGCACGGCCAGCCAGCCATGCAGGGGGAGTTGGCCGCTGTCCCGGTCGCCGGGAACCGACAATTCCGCGCGGGTGAGCAGGGTCGGCTGGTGGCTGGCGCAGGCGCGGGAGTAATACTCCAGGCCTTCGGGCGGCAGCCGTGGGGTCGGCGGCCAGGCCTGGTATTTGGCCGACAGCGAGCAGGCGGTCAGGCCCAGGTCATCGGTCAGGTCGAGCAGTGACTGGTGAGCCCCCACCAATTCGCGCAACCGCGCGCAGATGAAGTCCAGCAGGGCACGGGTGTCGAGGATGCCGCCAAGGTGCAGGGCGGTGTCGCTGAGGCCGCGCAACAGCAGCGCCTTGCGTTCCGACTGGGCGAGAGCGTCCTGCAGGGCGCGGGTCATGCGATTGCGTTCGCCGATGTCCTTGGCGATGCCGAATACGCCGACGATCACTTCTTCGACGACGATGGGCAGCAGGGTGATGTCCAGCTCCAGCGGACTGCCGGCACGGTTGTGGCAGCGCACTTCGAAATGTTGCGCCAGGCCATCGAGGGTGCTGCGGAAATGCGTGAGGACGTGTCCGACGTCGTCTTCATCCACCAGGTCTGAAAAGGGCCGGCCGATCAGCTCGGCGATGGGGTGGTCGATCAGCTCGCAGCCCGACTGGTTGAGGCTGAGGAAGCACCCTTCACGGTCCAGGGAGAACACCGGGTCGGGGTTGAAGATGAACAGCGAGCGGTAGCGCTGCTCGCTCTCCAGCAGGCGCAGGCGGTCGTTCAGACGCTCGATGGCGATGGCCGCCAGTTGCCCGGCGGTGCCGATCAGTTGCAGGGCCTCGTCGTCCGGGGTGCTGGGCTGGCGCAGGTAGACGGCGAAGGTGCCGAGTACGTCGCCATGGTGGGACATCAACGGGATCGCCCAGCAGGCACGCAGGCCGTGGCGCAGGGCCTGTTCGCGCTGTTCGTGCCAGAGCGGGTCTTCGCTGATGTCCTTGCTCACCACCATCTGCCGGCGGAACGCGGCGGTGCCGCAGGCGCCCGCGAGGGGGCCGATGGGCAGGCCGTCCTGGCTCTGGTTGAAGGCTTCCGGCAGGCTGGGCGCGGCGCCCAGGAACAGGCGCTTGTGCTCGCCGTCCACCAGCAGCACCGAGCAGCAGGTGGAGGGGTCCAGGGTTTCGCTCATCAGGCAGATGGCCTTGAGGATGTCCGCCAGCGGCTGGTCGGTGGAGATCATGCTGAGGATGTCGCGCTGATCTTCGGCGTAGGCCTCGTGACGCACCAGGCTGGTGATGTCGTGGGCGACGGCGAACAGGGTACGTTCGCTTTCCGACCAGCCGGCGGACCAGAGCAGGTGGACCAGGCTGCCGTCCTTGCGCTGGCAGCGGTTGCGCACGGCGTCCCAGGATTCGCCACGGATGATGGCCTGGATATCGCCACGGGTGCGTTCGCGGTCTTCGGGCAGGACGAAGTCGGTGTAGGGGCGGCCGATCATCTCTTCCGGCCGGTAGCCGAGCACGCTGTGGCAGGAGGGGCTGACCTGGGTGAAGCGTTCGTCCGCGTCGATGGAGCAGAGCACGTCCATGGAGTGGTCCATGATCCGCTGGTTCTGCAGTTGCAACCGGGCCTGGTGTTGCAGGCTCAGCTCCAGTTCGCGGTTGCTGTCGCGCAGGCGCTGGCTGCGTTCGATGACCAGGCGCGAAAAGCTCTGGCTGACCATCAGCAGGAAGGTGAGACCCAGGCCGAAGAGCATGAACAGCGGCGGCAGGTAGACAGCGGCATAGTCATGGTGCAGCAGGGTCTGGTAGGTGCGCAGTTGCCAGCGCCCCTCGGGGCCGAGCTCGGTGCGCTGCTCGCCTGCTGGCAGATGGCCGTGATCCGTGCGGCGGGCGCCGGCGGCATGGATGCGCCGGGCGCCTTCGAAGATCTCCAGGGTGAAGCCGTCGAGGTCTTCGCCCAGCTGTCGGTCCAGCGCGGCGGCTACGTCCAGGCTGGCTACCAGCAGGCCGGTGGGCTGGCCGTAAAGGCGCAGCGGCGCGGCCACCAGGGCGCTGTGGTCGTCGGGACTGAAGCTCTGTACCTCGCTCATCTGCGCGCGGTCGCCCTGGCGTACCTGCTGCAGCCATTGGCGTAGCTGCGGCTGGGCGAGGAAGCGCCCCAGCCAGTCCATGGCTGCCGGGTCGCGGCGTTGCTGGCGCAGCGTTTGGAGGTCGGCATCGAGCACTGCGATCAGGTGGAGGCTGGGGAAGTCGCTGAGGTAGGCGTTGGACTCCTGTTTCCAGAGTGTTTCTGGAAGCGCGCCGTGGAGGCTGTGCCAGCGATCGGCCATACGCTGCGTCAGTTGCAGATGCAGGGTGAGGGTGTTCTCGATGGCCGAATGCGCACGCAGCAGCAACTGGTGGTTGTGGGTGTGGAGCGTACCGACCTCGTGATGGCTGAGCAGGAACCAGCCGCCGCAGGTGGCCAGGGTGCCGAGCAGGCCGGTGAGCAGGGTGCGGCGGTCGAGCAGGCGGCGCGGTCCTCCCGGCAGAGCGCAGAGCAGCAGGACGGCGATCCCGAGCAAGGCGATGAAGAGGTTGGCGACGGGCCCGGCCTCCGGGCGGAAGGCGAAGCGCGGCAGGCTCTGGAAAGGGCCGAGCAGGGCCAGTTGGGAGGCCAGCGCAAGGCCGAGCAGGGTGATGCCGCAGAGCTGGCTGAGCCAGCGCCCGCCGTGGCGGGTCACGGCAAGGAGCATGGCCAGGCCGAACAGGCAGCCGACGATCGCTTTCTCGCTCTGGACGCGCCAGTGGCCGCTGAGCAGGGAGTGCCCCTGGTCACTGCCGCCGGCCAGCACGTTGTGGCTGAGGCTGTAGCCGGAGAGGACGATCAGCAGCAGGCCGGTCAGCAGCGCCAGCCGGCGCATTCCATGGGTGGCGCCGAACAGCGCGACGCCGGCGACGAGGCTGAGCAGCGCGCTGTCGGGTAGCAGCACCAGTTCGTGGCGGGCGGGTTGGTCCTGGATGAGGAAGGCGATCAGGCCCATGCCGCCGAGGGCGATCAGGGTGAGGGCCAGGCAGTGCAGGTAGGCCTGATAGGCGAGGTCGCGAATGTGCTTGGCCATGGGGGGTTGCCGTTCCGGTGGCTGGGGCTGTTCGGAGGATCGCGGTCAATCGTCCAGGTCGTAGCCCTCCAGCAATACGGCACCGTCGGCGTCTCGGCGCACGCGGGTCAGCCCCGGGTGTTCGGCCTCCAGGCGCAGCAGCTCGCGGCGCTGTCGCTCGAGGGTGCCCTGCTGGCCGCGTACCTGTTCGAGCAGGCGGTGGTTCTCCTCGCGCAGCTGGTAGAGGTCGATGGCGCTCTGCAGGGCGTTTTCGATGTCGTAGTTCTCCCAGGGCTTGGAGAGGAAACGGTAGATCTCCGCGCGGTTGATCGCCTGCATCAGGGTGGCGCGGTCGCCGTGGGCGCTGAGCAGCATGCGCAGGGCGTCGGGCTGGCGCTGGCGGGCAAACTGCAGGTAGGTCAGGCCGTCCAGTTGCGGCATGTTGAGGTCGCAGACGATGGCGGCGTAGCGATGCTCGGCCAGGGCCGCCAGCGCCACCTCGGGATCGTCGAAAGCATGCAGCACCCAGCCCTGAGGCCGCAGCATGCGCTGGAGGGCATTGAGAATATGGGGTTCGTCGTCCACCAGCTGGATATTGATCATCGGGTCTGCTCCTTGACGGTGCCCGCGTCCACCTCGGGCAGGCGCACGTGTAGGGTGTAGCGCGCACCTTCGCTGGCCTCGAAGGCGATGAGCTTGTCGATCAGGGCGCGGCTGAGCTGCTTGCCGGCGTTGAGCAGGAGCATGCCGCTGTCGGCCTGGAGGTTGCGGGCCAGGACCATGCCGGGTTCCAGGCGGCGGGTGTCCATCGCCAGGACGTCGGGGTCGGTCTTCAGCAGGTCCGGGGCGCAACGGGTGCAGAGGTCGATGAAGGGCTGGCACAGTTGCGGGTCATAGAGGCGCCCGGCGTAGCGGGCGAGGAACAGCAAGGCCTCGTCGCGCGGCACCGCGCGTTGCAGCACCAGGCCGCATTGCAGCTCGACGAAGTCCACCGCCAGCTTGAGCAGACGGGCGCCGAAGGGAATGGCTTCGCCGTGCAACTGGTCGGGGAAGCCGGTGCCGTTCCAGCGTTCCTGGTGGTGGCGGATCAGCCGCCCGGCGTCGTGTAGCGGTTCCAGCGCCATCAGCAGGCTCTCGCCCAACTGCGGGTAGCGGCAATAGCGTTCCCGCTCTTCGCGGTGCAGCAGGTCGCTGGGCCGGCTCAGCAGGTGGTCGTCCCAGGTCAGCTTGCCGAGGTTGTAGAGCGCCGCGGCCATGGTCAGGTCGCGGGATTCCGCTTCCGGCAACTGGTGCTCTTCCGCGTAGGCGCGGACCAGGGCGATGACCTGGGCGTTGCCCTGCTTGTCGCCGGGCAGGCGCTGGGTGAGCAGGGCGGAGAAGACTTCGGTGGCGGTCACGTAGCTGCGGCGCAGCTCGTCGTAGGCGAGGTCGAGCATGTCGGCGGTCTGCTGCAGCTCGGCGGTGCGGTCGCGGACCCGCTGTTCCAGGCTGGCGTTGAGTTCCTGCAGGCGCTGGTTCTGTTCCAGGGTCAGGCGTTCCAGGCGCTGATGCTCGCGTTCGGCATGCTGGTGGGCCAGGGCCTGGCGCAGGGTGACGCGCAGTTCGTCGTCGTTCCAGGGTTTGCCCAGGTAGCGGTAGATCTGCCCCTGGTTGATGGCACGGATGCTGGTTTCCAGGTCGGTGGCGCCGGTGAGCAGCAGGCGCAGGGTACCGGGCCAGCGCCGCTGCACCTCGGCCAGCAGCGCAGGGCCGTCGAGGCCGGGCATGCGTGCGTCGGAGACGACCAGGTCGATGTCGTTCGCTGCCAGCAGGGCCAGGGCCTGGCTGCCACCGGAGGCGGTGAGCAGTTCGTAGGGTTCGCCGCGCAGTACGCGGCGCAGGGCACTGAGAATGTGCTCTTCGTCATCCACCAGCAGCAGGGTGGGACGGCGCTGGGCTTCACTCATGCGCTCGCTCCACCCGGTTGCTGGTGCGGCAACCAGACGCGGAAGCGCGTGCCCTGGCCGGGCTGGCTGGCCACTTCGATGCGGCCGTTGTGTTTCTGCACGATGTTGTAGGAAAGCGCGAGGCCCAGGCCCGTGCCCTTGCCCACCGGCTTGGTGGTGAAGAAGGGTTCGTAGATGCGATGGAGGATGGCCGGGTCGATGCCTTTGCCGTCGTCTTCCACTTCCAGCCAGACCCAGTCGTCCTCGTGACCGCTGCGCAGGGTGATGCGGCCGAAGCCCTCGATGGCGTGGGCGGCGTTGATCAGCAGGTTCATCACCACCTGGTTGATCTGCGAGGGAATGCACTCCACCAGCGGCAGCGCGCCATACTCGCGCACCACCTCGGCCTTGTACTTGAGTTCGTTGTTGACCAGGTTGAGGGTGCTGTCGACGCCCTTGTGCAGGTCGGCGGGGCGGAATTCCTCTTCTTCGATATGGGAGAAGTCCTTGAGGGAGGTGATGATCTTCTTGACTCGCTCGATGCCGTCCCCGGATTCATGAATCAGGGCCTCGACGTCGTTGCGGATGTAGTCGTACTCCAGGCTTTGCTTGAGCTGCTGCAGTTCTTCCAGGCTGCCGACGCCATCCACCGCGTCGACGATGCGCAGCAGGTCGTTGACGTAGCCGCTGAGGGTCTTGAGGTTGGAGAAGACATAGCCGATGGGGTTGTTGATCTCATGGGCGACGCCGGCCGCCAACTGGCCGATGGCGGCGAGCTTTTCCGACTGCAGTAACTGGGCGTTGGCCTTTTCCAGCTTGTGGACCAACTGCTCCTGCTGCAGCTGATTGCCGCCCAGGGCGTCGAGGACGTTGGCCAGTTGCTCGCTGGAGTCGTAGAGCATCAGGCCGTAGCAGCGCTCGCCCCCGCAGTCGAAGGGGAACAGCAGCGTGCTCTGCAAGCGTAACGGCGCTGCCTGGCCTTCGGGGCTGTAGGGCAACTGGATCAGGTAGGGGGCTTCGCGCCAATGGCTGTAGACGTGCAGGCCCTCTTCGCGGGCCCTGGCCACCATCTGCTCGAGGCGCGGTGTGTCGGCTTCCGGAAAGACCGCGGTCAGGGGCTGGTGCAGGGCGGGCTCCAGGGCCTTGCCACTGCGCAGGCTGACGAACTCGTTCCAGTGAAGGATGCGCAGGTCCCGGTCGAGGAGGATGATGCCCACCTCGATCTGTTCAACCAGGGCTCCGGCAAGATCCAAAGGGCTGCTGTCCATGATGTCGCCCGCTTTTTTTGCTGTGGAATGGTTGGCAGGGGTTGAATTCTGGCGCTTGTCCGACTTTGTTGTACGAAGTGTATGACAGATTTCAGGCGTCGGAATTTGTCGTGAAATCCTAGGCTGGCGTCGGACATTTCTTCCAACAAGGGACAAGGGTAGACGATGGAGCTGGCATCAAGCGCTGAGGCCGAGGTTCGTTACGAATTCTGCTTTCCCGATGGCCGCCTCTGGGTCCACGAGGTGAGCCTGGCGGCGCCGGATGAGTGCCTTGAGCCGGCGCCTGACTGGGTGCGCCTGGGATTTCGGCAATGCAGCCATTGCCCGCTGGACGCCGCGCAGGTGCGCGACTGCCCCTTCGCCCGCGCCCTGGTGCGGCCGGTGACGGTGCTGGCGAGTTCGCCCTCCTACGAGGAAGTGCAGGTGGCGGTGTCCTGGCGGGGACGGGAAATCCGCCAGCGGACTACCCTGCAGCGGGCCCTGGGCTCGCTACTGGGGCTGCTCGGGGCGACCAGCGGCTGTCCCCACACCCGGATGCTGCGGGCGATGGCCTGGTTCCACTGGCCGTTCAGTACCTCGGCCGAAACCCTCTACCGCTCCCTGGGCACCTACCTGCTGGGGCAGCACCTGCGCCGTCAGCGCGGGCTGGAGCCGGATTGGGACATGGACGGCCTGCGCGCGCTCTACCGCAACCTGCGCCAGGTCAACCTGGGCATGGCCGGCCGGCTGCGTGCCGCCGCCGAGGAGGACTCCAGCCTCAACGGCTTGATCCTGCTGGACCTGCTGGCGGCCGACACCCTGTATTCGCTGGACAGCTACGAGGGCGAACTGGATGGCTTCTTCGCGGAGTATTTCGAGGAGGAGTGAAGCTACTGGGTTGAACCTGGAGCGGTCATTGTGGGAGCGATTTCAATCGCGAAGCAGGTCGAAGACCTGCCGGGTGCTCCTGGGACGGCTTCGCCGTCCTTTCGCGAATGAATTCGCTCCCACAGGGGCACAGTTTTGTAGGGTGGGTTGAGGGACGGAACCCATCGATCAGGGCTCAGCCATTGAACCCCAAACGCTCCATCCAGGCGATGCCGACCCGACAATCGTTGGGTTTCGTCCCTCTACCCAACCTACGGCGTACATCGCGAATGGATTCGCCTACAGGGGAACAGTGCCGTCAGCCATTGAAGCCGAGGCGTTCCTTCCAGCGCATCTCCAGGGACTTGGTTTCGTGGTCGAAGGGGTGGAAGCCAGGACGGTAGTAGTCGAGGTAGGGGCGGATCATCTTCGGGAAATAACCCTCGCGGGGGCCGAACAGGGTCTTAAGGCCGCGTGCCCAGCTGCGCCAGTTGAACAGTTGGCCATCCTTGCGCATCAGGTGGATCTGGAAGGTCATGATCACGCCGAAGAACAGGAAGGTGGTCAGGAACATGGTGACGGTGCGGATCAGGTAACCGCCGCCGATGGCATTGTAGGCGTCGTAGCAGACCGCCTTGTGCTCGTTTTCCTCGATGGCGTGCCACATCCAGAGCTTGTACATCTTCGGGTCGTCCATCTGGGTGTTGATGTCCTCCCGGCGCAGCAGCTGTTCGGCCATGGTGGCGGTGAAATGCTCCAGGGCGCAGGTGGCGGCCAGGCGCTGTTTCTTCGTGGTGAAGCGGGTGACCCATTCCAGCAGCACCTTGATGCGCAGTTCCAGGCGCTCCAGGTCGATGCCGTGCGCGGCGGCGTAGTCGTTGTAGGTCGCGTGTTCCTTGGAGTGCATGGCTTCCTGGCCGATGAAGGCGCTGATGTCCTTCTGTAGCTGCCGGTCACCGACCTGGTCGCGTACGGCGCGGACGCTGTCGACGAAGAACTTCTCGCCATAAGGGAACAGCGAGGAGAGGTTGTTCATGAAGTGGGTCATGAAGGGATCGCCGCTCCACCAGTACTTCTGGGTCGATGCGAAGCTGAAGTCCATACGGCGCACGGGGAAATTGGCCTTGGGCAGGGAGGCGCTGGCGGTGGCGGTCATGGGGAATCCTCTCGGGCTCGGGGAGCCGTCCGTTCGTTGTCATCGGGAGGGCACGGCAACCGTGCCATCAGTCGATGTAACTATTGAGGATCACGAGGACAGGCGCGAGGGCCTGGGCGCCAACTTTCGGCGGGTGTTCGCGGGGGCTGCTGGGGTGCGCGGTAACGCCGGCGCGAGAGGCTGTAACCCGCCGCGGTCGGCCGTGCTTCGGTTGGGGCGGGCCCGCTAGGGCGGACCCGCGCGCCGCTCAACGCTCGTCGAGGGCGAAGGCGGTGAGGGAGAAGGTGGAAATGCCGGATTCGGCCAGGCGCTCGGAGCCGCCCAGTTCCGGCAGGTCGATGATGGCGGCGGCTTCATACACGCTGGCGCCCATGCGACGGACCAGGCGGGTGGCGGCCAGCAGGGTGCCGCCGGTGGCGATCAGGTCATCGAAGATCAGCACCTTGTCGCCTTCGCACAGGCTGTCGCTGTGGACTTCGAGGAAGGCCTCGCCGTACTCGGTCTGGTAGGGCTCGGAGAGCACGTCCGCTGGCAGCTTGCCCTGCTTGCGAAACAGCACCAGGGGCTTGTTGAGTTCGTAGGCGATGATCGAGCCGATCAGGAAGCCGCGGGCGTCCATGGCGCCGATATGGCTGAAGTCGGCTTCGACATAGCGCTGGATGAAGCTGTCGGCCACCAGGCGCAGGGCGCGGGGCGACTGGAACAGCGGGGTGATATCGCGGAACACCACGCCGGGCTTGGGGAAGTCCGGAACCGGGCGGATCAGGGTCTTGATGGAGAAGTCGTCGAAAATCATCGTCGATGCCTGGAGAAATGGGCGGGGTGGTACAGGCGCGGCCGCCGGAGCGGCGTGCCCTCGGGATCAGCTTTCGATGCTGCCGCCAGCCATGGCGCAGAGTTCGATGGGGTCCAGGATGCGCACCTCCTTGCCCTCGGCGGCGATCAGATCGGCCTGCTGGAAGCGGGTGAAGACGCGGGAAACGGTTTCCACCGCCAGGCCCAGGTAGTTGCCGATCTCACTGCGCGACATGGCCAGGCGGAACTGGCTGGCGGAGAAGCCGCGAGCGCGGAAACGCGCCGAGAGGTTGACCAGGAAGGTCGCGATGCGCTCGTCGGCGGTCTTCTTCGACAGCAGCAGCATCATCTGCTGGTCGTCGCGGATCTCGCGGCTCATTACACGCATCAGTTGGCGGCGCAGTTGCGGCAACTGGACCGAGAGTTCGTCCAGGCGCTCGAAGGGGATTTCGCACACCGAGGTGGTTTCCAGCGCCTGGGCGGAAACCGGGTAGAGTTCGGTGTCCATGCCGGACAGGCCCACCAGTTCGCTGGGCAGGTGGAAGCCGGTGATCTGTTCCTCGCCGGTATCGGTGCCGGTGAAGGTCTTGAGGGCGCCCGAACGTACCGCGAAGACCGAGCCAAACGCATCGCCCTGGCGAAACAGCAGTTCGCCCTTCTTCAGAGGGCGGCCGCGCCTGACGATCTCGTCGAGCGCATCCATGTCCTCCATGTTCAGCGACAGGGGCAGACAAAGGCTGGCCAGGCTGCAGTCCTTGCAGTGGGCCTGAGGTACGTTGCGCACCTTGATGATTTCGGACATGGGCCGTTCCTTGCGAGGCAATCACACAATGGCTGTAAGGTTAACGCAGGGTGTAGGCAACAGCTAGAAAAAGCCTACCTGACACTTCGCTCAAGATTCTGCAATGAAGGCCGATATCCGAGGCGAGATTCAGGCAAGGAGCGGCCAATGTTGCGCTTGGACACGAACAGCACGGTTTCGCGCGTGGCGGAGTCGGTGCGGCGACAGGCCGCACGCCAGGAAGGGGATTCGGTGGACATGGCGTCCCTGCGTCAGGGCCTCCGTGTCAGCCTGTCGGACCTGGGCAAGCCCGGCCAGCCGCCGAAGAACGACGACATCGACGAGAGCAGTCTGCCGGACGCCATCAAGGAAGTGCTGAAAATGATCCGCGAGATCAAGGCGCAGATCGCCGAGCGCAAGGCGGAACTGGAGGCCATCGCCGCCGACCGGAGCCTGGACGAGGAAACCCGCATGCAGCGTATGGAAGCGGTGCAATCCCAACTGGCGTCGCTGCAGGGAGCCCTGAGCAGCGCCAACGCGAACCTGGCCAAGCTGGTTCGCGAGGCCGGACTGAGTCAGGAACAGGCGGCGGAGCTGAGCGCGCTGCTGACCGCCTGAGTCCGCTTCAGATTACCCGGGAGAAACGCTGCGGGTTCTGCCCGACCAGGTAGTGGTCGAAGAGCATGCACAGCGAGCGCACCAGCAGGCGCCCGGCGGGCAGCACGTCGATGCGGCTGTCGCCCAGGGCGATCAGGCGATCCTGGTGCATTCGCTGCAGATGCGGCCAGATGCTGGCGAAGTAGCCGCGAAATTCGATGGTGAAGCGCGATTCGATGCTGGCGAAGTCCAGTTCGAACTGGCAAATGAGTTGCTGGATCACCGCCCGCCGGATTCGGTCGTCCCGGTCGCACACCAGGCCGCGCTGGGTGGCCAGCAGGTTCTGGCCCAGGGTGGCCTGGTATTCGGCGATTTGCACGGCGTTCTGGCAGTAGAGGTCGCCGATCTGGCTGATGGCCGACACCCCGAGGCCGATCAGGTCACAGTGACCGTGGGTGGTGTAGCCCTGGAAGTTGCGTTGCAGGCGGCTGTCCTCCTGGGCGATGGCCAGTTCGTCGTCGGGCAGGGCGAAGTGGTCCATGCCGATGTAGCGATACCCGGCGGCGCTCAACTGCTCGATGCTGCGCTGGAGCATGTCCAGTTTTTGTGCGGGGCTGGGCAGGTCTTCGCTGCGGATACGCCGCTGTGGCATGAAGCGCTCCGGCAGGTGGGCGTAGTTGAACACCGAGAGCCGGTCGGGCTGCAGGGCAATCACTTGGTCGACGGTGCGGGCGAAGCTGCTCGGGGTCTGCTTCGGCAGGCCGTAGATCAGGTCCAGGTTCAACGAGCGGTACTGCAGGGTCCGCGCGGCTTCGATGATGGCGCGGGTTTCCTCCAGGCTCTGCAGGCGATTGACGGCGCGCTGCACCGCCGGATCGAAGTCCTGAACGCCGAGGCTCACACGGTTGAAACCCAGCTCGCGAAGCAGGCCCATGGTGGACCAGTCGGCTTCGCGTGGGTCGATCTCGATGCCGTAGTCGCCGGAGTCGTCGTCCAGCAGGTTGAAGTGCTTGCGCAGGTGGCCCATCAGCCGACGCAGTTCGTCATGGCTGAGGAAGGTGGGGGTGCCGCCGCCGAAGTGCAGCTGCTCGATCTTCTGCCGTGGGTCGAGGTGGCAGGCGATCAGCTCGATTTCCCGCTCCAGACGCTCCAGGTAGGGCAGGGCGCGGCCGCGGTCCTTGGTGACGACCTTGTTGCAGGCGCAGTAGTAGCAGACGTTCGCGCAGAACGGCACGTGCACGTAAAGCGACAGCGGACGACGCGCCTTGCGGCTGCCGTCCAGGGCCTGGAGCAGGTCGCAGGGGCCCACCTTGTGGTTGAACTGCACGGCGGTGGGATAGGAGGTGTAGCGCGGGCCTGGGGTGTCGTAGCAGCGGATCAAATCCGCGTCCCAGCGAATGTTGTCGAGCATGCGGGTGTCCCCGGTTCGGCAGTCGGTAGCGGGGAGTCTAGGGAGCGTGCCGTCGGGCGGTCTTGATTTGTATCAAGGTGTTAGTGGATGTGCTGTTGGCCGCCGCTGGTAGCACCGTGGCCCATGAGCCAGGCCTGGTGTGGGCCGGGCAGGGTCCAGAGGCCGAAGAGGATCACCAGCAGGCCGCCGGCGATGCGCACGCCGCGCTGGCGCAGCAACGCGGTCAGGCGTTCGGCGGCGAGCCCCGTGGCGATCAGGACCGGCAGGGTGCCGAGGCCGAAGGCGAGCATCAACAGCGCGCTGTCCGTCGCCGAGCCCTGGCTGGCGGCCCAGAGCAGCGTGCTGTAGACCAGCCCGCAGGGCAGCCAGCCCCAGAGCCCGCCCAGCAACAGGGCGTGGGGCACGGAGGAAACCGGCAGCAGTCGGCGCGCCGCTGGTTGGAGATGCCGCCAGAGGCCACGGCCCAGGGCTTCGATGCGGGTCAGGCCGCTCCACCAGCCGGCCAGGTACAGGCCCATGCAGATCAGCAGCAGTGCCGCCACCACCCGCAGCGCCATGGCCGCCGGGCTGCTGGCGATGGCCCAGCCGGCCAGGCCAACGAGCAGGCCGGCGAGGGCGTAGCTGAAGATGCGCCCGGCGTTGTAGGCGAGCAGCAGACGCACGCGGCGGGCGCGTTGTTCCGGTGGGATGGCGAGGGTCAGGGCGCCCATCAGGCCGCCGCACATGCCGAGGCAGTGCCCGCCGCCGAGCAGGCCGAGGATGAGTGCGGACAGCAGCAGGGGTGCGAGTTCAGCCACGGGGCTTGTCCTGCTCGTCCTGCTGGTCTTTTTCGTTGCCCTCGGCTTCGGCGATGCCGGCCTGGTGCTTGGGGTCTTCGTCGTCGAAGAGGATGCTGTGGGCCGGGCCGTCGAGGTCGTCGTACTGGCCGCTGTCCACGGCCCAGAAGAACAGCCAGATGGCGAAACCGACCAGGCCGATGGCGACCGGGATCAGTACGTAAAGCGCTGGCATCAGGGGCTCCGATTGAGAATGCGTGGGTCAGGTGCGGGCCAGGCGCAGGGCGTTGACCACCACCAGCAGCGAGCTGACCGACATGCCGAAGGCCGCCCAGAGCGGAGTGATCCAGCCGAGGGCGGCGAAGGGCAGCACCAGGCCATTGTACAGGGTCGCCCAGGCCAGGTTCTCGACGATGATGCGGCGCGTCCGACGCGCCAGGGCGAAGGCCTGCACCAGGCTGTCGAGGCGGTTGGAGAGCAGCACGGCGTCGGCGCTGGTCTTGGCCAGGTCGGTGGCGCTGCCCATGGCGACACTGATATCGGCACCGGCCAGGACCGGCACGTCATTGACGCCGTCGCCGAGCATCAGCACCTTGTGACCCTGCTGGTGGAGCTGGCGCAGGACGTCCAGCTTGGCGTCCGGGGTCAGGCCGCCACGGGCGTCGTCGATGCCGAGCTGGCGGGCGATGCCGGCCACCATGGGCGAGCTGTCTCCGGAAAGCAGCAGCAGCTTCCAGCCGCGCGAGCGGCACGCGTCGAGCAGGGCCGGGGCGTCTTCCCGCAGGCGGTCGTCGAGGACGAACCAGGCCAACGGCCCCTGTTCGTCGCCCAGCAGCAGCCACTGGCCCTGGTCGCCGGGGATCGCCGGCGCCGGCTGGCCGCTGAGTTCGCTGACGAAACCGGGCTGGCCGATGCGCAGGCGGTGCGAGCCGACCCGGCCTTCCAGGCCTCGGCCGGCCACGCTCTGCACCTCGTCCGCCGCTTGCGGCGCACGGCCGAAGGCGCGGGCGATGGGGTGCTCGGAGCGGTTCTCGAGGGCGGCGGCAAGGGCCAGGCAAGCGTCGCGGTCCAGTTCGCCGAGGGCATGGATCGCGCTCAGGGTCAGACGGCCTTCGGTGAGGGTGCCGGTCTTGTCGAAAATCACCGTGTCGATCTGGTTCAGGCCTTCCAGCACGTGGCCACGGGTCAGCAGCAGGCCGAGTCTGTGCAGGCTGCCGGTGGCGGTGGTGAGGGCGGTGGGCGTGGCCAGGGCCAGGGCGCAGGGGCAGGTGGCGACCAGTAGCGAGAGCACGACCCAGAAGGCGCGGTCGGCATCGATCTGCCACCAGACCAGGCCGACGATGGCCGCGGCGCCAAGCACGATCAGCAGGAACCATTGCGCCACCTTGTCGGCCAGTTCGGCCAGGCGCGGCTTGTCGGCCTGGGCGCGTTCCAGCAGGCGGACGATGGCGGAGAGGCGGGTATCGTCGCCCAGGGCCTGCACTTCGATGGTCAGCGGCCCTTCGACGTTCAGGGTACCGGCGGTGACGGCATCGCCCTCGCCGCGCGGGTGGGGCAGATATTCGCCGGTGAGCAGGGATTCGTCGACGCTGGACTGGCCGGACAGGATACGGCCGTCGGCCGGTAGCAGGGCTCCCGGCGGTACCAGTACCCGGTCGCCGATATTCAGTTCGCTCAGCAGGATGCGCTCGCCCTGGCCGGCGGCGTCCAGGCGCAGGCAGGACGCCGGCAGCAGGTTGACCAGTTGCGCGGTGGCGGCGGCGGTGCGTTCGCGGGCGCGGCGTTCCAGGTAGCGACCGGCCAGGAGGAAGAGGGCGAACATGCCCACGGCGTCGAAATAGAGTTCGCCGACGCCGGTGACCGTGGACCAGATGCCGGCGACGTAGGCACCGCCGATGGCCAGGGAGACCGAGACGTCCATGGTCAGGTGGCGGGTGCGCAGGTCGCGCAGGGCGCCACGGAAGAACTGGCCGCAGCAGTAGAAGACGATGGGTGTGGTGAGGAACAGGCTGACCCAGCGCAGGATGGTGTCCAGCTCGGGCGACAGGTCGATGTTGAATTCCGGCCAGGTGGCCATGGCCGCCATCATCACCTGCATCCACAGCAGGCCGGCGACGCCCAGCTGGCGCATGGCGCGGCGGTTTTCGCTGGCCAGGCGCTCGGCGGCTTCGTCGGCCTTGTAGGGGTGGCCGGCGTAGCCGATCTTGCGCAGTTCCTTGAGCAGCCGGCTCAGCGGCAGTTGGCTATCGGACCAGCGCACCTGCAGGCGGTGGTTGGACAGGTTGAGGCTGGCCTCCGCCACGCCCGGCAGGGTCTTCAGGTGTTTCTCGATCAGCCAGCCGCAGGCGGCGCAGCTGATGCCTTCGATCAGCAGGCAGGTTTCGCTCAGTTCGCCCTGGTGCTGGACGAAGGGTTGCTGCACCTCGGCGCGGTCGTACAGCGCCAGCTCGTCGGGCAGCTCGCGGGGCAGGGCGTCGGGGTTGGCAGCGGTGTCGCTGCGGTGGTGGTAGTAGCTCTCAAGGCCACCGGCGACAATCGCCTCGGCTACCGCTTGGCACCCCGGACAGCACATGGCCCGCGTCTCTCCCAGCACGCGGGCCTCGAAACGGCTGCCGGTGGGTACCGGCAGACCGCAGTGGTAGCAGGAAAGCGGTGCGCTCACGCTTATTCGCCGAGGCGGATGACGCTGCCCTGCTCCAGGGTTTCCTCTTCGAACAGGCGCCAGTCCTGACCCTGCTCCTGGCCGATCAGCTCGACGAAGCGACGTCCGCTGACCGGGTCTTGCAGTTGCCCACGGTAGTGGCCGTCGGCCTGGGGCTGCAGGATGACGCGGCGGTCCTTCTCCGGCTGGGTGGGGGAGAGCAGGCTCAGTACCAACTGCTGCGGACGGCTCTGGCCCAGCAGTTGCAGGTCGACCGCGCCGCTGGCTTCGTCCAGTTGCAGGCTGGCCTGCATGCCGAGTTGCTCGGCCAGGTTCTCACGTTCCAGCGAGGTGTTGATGCCCTTGCCGACTTCGTAATAGTTGTCGGCCACCAGGCTCGGTGGGTTCTTGCTGGCGATCACCAGCATGGTGGTGCCGAGCACCACCGAGGTGCCGAGGATGGCCAGGATGAACCAGGGCCAGGGTTGCTTGTACCAGCGGCTGGGAGTTTCGGACTGCATGGATCTTCCGTTTGCTAGCGGACGCTGGGGCCGATGAAGCGGCTGTCGGCGTCGGTCTTGATGCTGGGGTCATCCGCGCTGTGGACGCGGAAGAGGATTTTGTTGGTGCTGGAGGGCAAGCGGTCCGGCTCGATGGACAGTTCCACCGGGACCGAGAGCACTTCGCCCGCGTCGGCGCGCACTTCGCGCTTGCCTTCGTAGACCAGATCGTCGAGGCCTTCGGCGTCGATGACGAAGGTCTGGTCAACCTGGGACTTGTTCATGATCTTCAGGGTGTAGACGTTCTCGATCCGGCCCTGCTCGTTCTCGCGGTACAGCACGCGGTCCTTGATCACGTCCAGTTCCACCAGGGAGCGGACGGCCACGGCGTAGGCGAAGAAGCCGATCATGGCGACGAGGGCGATAGCGTAACCGATCAGGCGCGGGCGCAGCAGGTGGGTCTTCTGGCCGTTGAGGTTGTGCTCGGTGGTGTAGCTGATCAGCCCTTTCGGGTAGTTCATCTTCTCCATGATGCTGTCGCAGGCGTCGATGCAGGCGGCGCAGCCGATGCACTCGATCTGCAGCCCGTCGCGGATGTCGATGCCGGTGGGGCAGACCTGGACGCACATGGTGCAGTCGATGCAGTCGCCGAGGCCCTGGGCCTTGTAGTCGATGCCTTTCTTGCGCGGGCCGCGGGATTCGCCGCGTCGCGGGTCGTAGGAGACGATCAGGGTGTCCTTGTCGAACATCACGCTCTGGAAACGTGCGTAAGGGCACATGTAGATGCACACCTGCTCGCGCAGCCAGCCGGCGTTGCCGTAGGTGGCCAGGGTGAAGAAGCCCACCCAGAAATAGGCCCAGCCGCTGGCTGCGCCGGTGAAGAAGTCGAACACCAGTTCGCGGATGGGGGTGAAGTAGCCGACGAAGGTCATGCCGGTGGCGAAGCCGATCAGCAGCCAGAGGCCGTGCTTGGCCGACTTGCGCAGCACTTTCTGCCCACTCATGGGGGCCTTGTCGAGCTTCATGCGCTGGTTGCGGTCACCTTCGGTGACCTTTTCGCACCACATGAAGATCCAGGTCCAGACGCTCTGCGGGCAGGTGTAGCCGCACCAGACGCGCCCGGCGAATACGGTGATGAAGAACAGGCCGAAGGCGCAGATGATCAGCAGCCAGGAGAGGAGGACGAAGTCCTGGGGCCAGAAGGTGGCGCCGAAGATGTAGAACTTGCGCTCGGGCAGGTTCCACCAGACGGCCTGGCGGTCGTTCCAGCTGAGCCAGACGGTGCCGAAGTAGAGCAGGAAGAGGAAAGCGCCGCCGGTCATCCGCAGGTTGCGGAACAGGCCGGTGAAGGCTCGGGTGTAGATTTTTTCGCGACTGGCGTACAGGTCGGTGGTTTCACCGCCCTTGGCCGGGGGAGGGGTGACGTTCTTGACGGGAATCTGTTCGCTCATCGTTCTCATACCACGGCGGTTGTCGGCGCTCTGACCAGTGCATTGCCGGTCCGAGTCATTCCATCCGCCCTATATGGTACGCCTGATAGCGGCCTGCCATGTGCGACAGTGCGTCGCGCATGGCAGGCTGGGTGTTACTTGGTTTCAGCGTTCGCGGCGGGCTTCTGCGACAGGCTGAAAACGTAGGCGGCCAGCAGGTGCACCTTGTCGTTGCCGAGGATTTGCTCCTGGGCCGGCATGGTGCCTTGGCGACCATAGCGGATGGTCTGCTGCAGCTGAGCGTAGCTGCTGCCGTAGATGAAGGCGCCCGGGTGGGTCAGGTTGGGCGCGCCCATGGCCGGGGTGCCCTTGGCTTCCGGACCGTGGCAGGCCACGCAGTTGGCGGCGAAGATGGCCTTGCCGGCTTCCGGATCGGCTTTCACGTCCTTCGGCAGCTCGCGCCCATGCAGGGTCACGCGCAGGAAAGCGGCAACGTCGCGTACGCCCTGGTCGCCGATGACTTCACCCCAGGCCGGCATCACGCCATGGCGGCCACCCATGATGGTGGTCTTGATGGTGGCGGCGTCGCCACCCCAGCGCCAGTCGTGGTCGGTCAGGTTCGGGAAACCATAGGCACCCTTGGCGTCGGAGCCGTGGCACACGGAGCAGTAGGAGGCGAACATGCGGCCACCCATTTTCAGCGCCTGCGGGTCCTGGGCTACTTGCTCGATGGGCATGGCAGCGTACTTAGCGAAGATCGGACCGTATTCCTTATCGGCCTTGTCCATCTCCTTTTCCCACTGGTGCACGCCGGTCCAGCCGGTCTCGCCGTTGGCGAAGGGTTTGCCTTCGGCCACTTCGTTGTAACCGGGGAAGATGCCTTTCCAGTTGCCCATGCCCGGGTACATGACCAGGTAGCCGACGGCGAAGATCAGGGTGCCGACGAACAGCATGAACCACCACTTGGGCAGCGGGTTGTCGTATTCCTCGATGCCGTCGAAGGCGTGGCCAACGGTTTCTTCGGTGCTTTCCTGGCGCTGGCCACGGCGGGTGGCGAAGATCAGCCAGGTCAGCGCTACCAGCGTGGCGCTGGTGAGCAGGGTTACATACCAACTCCAGAACGAAGTCATTCTTTCTCACTCCTAGAAGCTTGCTCGTCGCGCTTGGAGGATTTGGGCGGCTCGTCCGCGAAGGGCAGGTTGGCCGCTTCGTCGAAGCTGCTCTTGCGCTTGCTGCTGTAGGCCCAGAGCACGACGCCGATAAAGGCTACGAAAACCACGAAGGTGCCTATGCCGCGGAGAGTCCCGATATCCATCTTGCGTTACCGTTTGTTCTTGATAGCGGTGCCCAGACCTTGCAGGTATGCCACGACGGCATCCATCTCGGTCTTGCCTTTGACTGCTGCCTTGGCGCCGGCGATGTCTTCGTCGGTGTAGGGCACGCCCAGCTTGCGCAGAGCTTCCATCTTGTCGGCGGTGTGCTTGCCGTCGAGCTTGTTCTCAACCAGCCAGGGGTAGGACGGCATCTTCGATTCCGGCACTACGTTGCGCGGGTTGTAGAGGTGCGCGCGGTGCCAGTCGTCGGAGTAGCGGCCGCCGACGCGGGCCAGGTCCGGACCGGTACGCTTGGAGCCCCACAGGAAGGGGTGGTCCCAGACGCTTTCGCCGGCGACGGAGTAGTGGCCGTAGCGCTCGGTTTCGGCGCGGAACGGACGGACCATCTGCGAGTGGCAGCCGACGCAGCCTTCGCGGATGTAGATGTCACGGCCTTCGAGTTCCAGGGCGGTGCGCGGCTTCATGCCTTCCACCGGGGTGTTGGTCACGTCCTGGAAGAACAGCGGCACGATCTGCACCAGGCCGCCAATGCTCACGGCGATCACCATGAACAGGGCCAGCAGGCCGATGTTCTTCTCGACTAATTCGTGTTGCTTCATTAGTGAGCTCCTTGCGGGATCTGCGCAGCGGCGTCGTATTCAGCCGGCTTCGCAGCACGTACGGTGCGATAGGTGTTGTAGGCCATCAGCAGCATGCCGGTAACGAAGAAGGCACCGCCGATCATGCGCACCAGGTAGCCCAGGTGGCTGGCTTCCAGGGCTTCGACGAAGGAGTAGGTGAGGGTGCCGTCTTCGTTGACTGCACGCCACATCAGGCCCTGGGTGATGCCGTTGACCCACATGGAGGCGATGTAGAGCACGGTACCGATGGTGGCCAGCCAGAAGTGCGCGTTGATCAGGCCCACGCTGTGCATCTGCTCGCGGCCGAACACCTTCGGGATCAGGTGGTACAGCGAGCCGATGGAGATCATGGCAACCCAGCCGAGGGCGCCGGCGTGTACGTGGCCGATGGTCCAGTCGGTGTAGTGGGAGAGGGCGTTGACGGTCTTGATGGCCATCATCGGGCCTTCGAAGGTGGACATGCCGTAGAAGGCCAGGGACACCACCAGGAAGCGCAGGATGGGGTCGGAACGCAGCTTATGCCAGGCGCCGGACAGGCTCATCATGCCGTTGATCATGCCGCCCCAGGAGGGCGCCAGCAGGATCAGGGACATGGCCATGCCGAGGGACTGGGCCCAGTCCGGCAGGGCGGTGTAGTGCAGGTGGTGCGGACCGGCCCAGATGTACAGGGTGATCAGCGCCCAGAAGTGCACGATGGACAGGCGATAGGAGTAGATCGGACGCTCGGCCTGCTTCGGCACGAAGTAGTACATCATCCCCAGGAAGCCGGTGGTCAGGAAGAAGCCCACGGCGTTGTGGCCGTACCACCACTGGATCATGGCGTCGGTGGCGCCGGAGTACATGGAGTACGACTTGAAGGCGTAGACCGGCATTTCCATGCTGTTGACGATGTGCAGCATGGCGGTTACCAGGATGAAGGCGCCGAAGAACCAGTTGCCCACGTAGATGTGCTTGGTCTTGCGCTTCATGATGGTGCCGAAGAAGACGACGCAGTAGGTGATCCAGACAACACCCAGGAGGATGTCGATCGGCCACTCGAGCTCGGCGTATTCCTTGGAAGAGGTGTAACCCAGCGGCAGGGTGATGATTGCCAGCACGATCACGGCTTGCCAACCCCAGAAGGTGAAGGCGGCCAGACTGTCGGATACCAGGCGGGTCTGGCAGGTGCGCTGCACCACGTAGTAGGAAGTGGCGAACAGGGCGCATCCGCCGAAGGCGAAGATCACCGCGTTGGTATGCAGGGGGCGCAGGCGGCCGAACGAGGTCCAGGGCAGGTTCAGGTTGAGTTCCGGCCACACGAGTTGTGCGGCGATGAACACGCCTAGACCCATCCCTATGACCCCCCAGATCACCGTCATAATGGCGAACTGGCGGACCACCTTATAGTTATAAGCAGTCTGACTGATTGCTGTGCTCATGCTAGGGGTTCCACGGTTAATGGAGTTTTTTGGGGACAAAAAATCGGCGGCAAGTATGGAGAAAGAGGGTAGCCATTGCAACGACACAAGCCGACACAATCCGGGCTGGGAGGCCCACTGGACAAGGATTTGCGGCTGTGCTGCCGGTGCTTTTCGACCTGCCGTCGAAATCTGGTGGGGGGCGTGACCGGAGGGATCGCCTTGGCGTAGTCGCAGGTGGCGAGTGGAAAGCAGCTTAGCCGATGTCAAATCAGGCAGGGTGCTACTGGTCGGAGAGGTGCGACACTGGGTCGCACTATATAAAGGAAGGGGACACATCCCTGTGTCCTGGGCACCCGGTCCTGGATGCCGTCTGCAGTTCGGCCCTGGGGCCGGCTGCCTGGGAGGAGCGGCGCGTCCCTGCGCCGCCCCGTCAGCCTCGCTACTTGTCAGCCAGCTCCTGCGCCTTGTGGGACAGGTTGTAGATGTAAGCCGCTAGAACGTGGACCTTGTCCTGGCCAAGGTATTCCTGTTGGGCTGGCATGGTGCCTTGGCGACCATGGCGGATGGTCTGCTGCAGCTGGGCGAGGCTCGAGCCGTAGATCCAGCCGGCCGGGTGGGTCAGGTCCGGTGCGCCCATGGCGGCCAGGCCCTTGCCTTCGGCGCCGTGGCAGGCAACGCAGGTGGTGGCGAACAGCTTCCGGCCGGCTTCTACGTCTGCGGTGCTGCCTTCGGGCAGTTTCAGGCCGGCCAGGTCCTGGCGGACGTAGGCGGCGACGTTCTTCACGCCTTCATCGCCCAGGATTTCGCCCCAGGCCGGCATGGCGGCGACGCGACCATGGAGGATGGAGGCCTTGATGGTTTCCGGCTCGCCGCCCCAGCGCCAGTTGCTGTCGGTGAGGTTGGGGAAGCCCAGGGCGCCCTTGGCATCCGAACCGTGGCAGATGGAGCAGTAGGTGGCGAACAGGCGGCCGCCCATTTTCATGGCGTCCGGGTCCTGGGCCACCGCCTCGATGGCCATGGCGGAGTAGCGGGCGAAGATGGGGCCGTATTGCTGGTCGGCCTTTTTCACTTCGCGCTGCCACTGGGCTTCCTGGGTCCAGCCGTTCGCATAGCCGGGGAACAGGCCTTTCCAGTTGCCCAGGCCCGGGTAGAGCGCCAGGTAGCCGATGGCGAACACCAGGGTGCCGACGAACAGCATGAACCACCACTTGGGCAGCGGGTTGTCGTACTCCTCGATGCCATCGAAGGCATGGCCCATGGTCTCGTCCGTGGTGCCTTTGGGTTCGCCCTTGCGGGTGGCGAAGATCAGCCAGACCAGCGCCAGCAGGGTGAAGAGGGTGAGCAGGGAGATGTACCAGCTCCAGAAAGTGGTCATGGGTGGGAGCTCCTGGAATCGTTTCGGTCATCGTCGGCGAAGGGCAGGTTGGCGGCCTCGTCGAACGCGGCTTTGCGCTTGGCGCTGAAGGCCCAGAGCAGTACGCCGAGGGTGGCAATCAGCACCATCAGGGTGCCGAGGCCTCGCAGGGTTCCGATGTCCATGGTCCTTACCTCTTGTTCTTCAAGCTGGTGCCCAGCACCTGCAGGTAGGCGACCAGGGCGTCCATTTCGGTCTTGCCCTTGACCGCGGCCTGGGCACCGGCCACATCCGCGTCGCTGTAGGGCACGCCGAGCGTCTGCATGGCGCGCAGCTTGGCGGCGGTGTCCTGGCCGTCCAGGGTGTTCTCCACCAGCCAGGGGTAGGCCGGCATCTTCGATTCCGGCACCACGTTGCGCGGGTTGTAGAGGTGCGCGCGGTGCCAGTCGTCGGAGTAGCGGCCGCCGACGCGGGCCAGGTCCGGACCGGTACGTTTGGAGCCCCACAGGAAGGGGTGGTCCCAGACGCTTTCGCCGGCGACGGAGTAGTGGCCGTAGCGCTCGGTCTCGGCACGGAACGGGCGGATCATCTGCGAGTGGCAGCCGACGCAGCCTTCGCGGATGTAGATGTCGCGGCCTTCCAGTTGCAGGGCGGTGTAGGGCTTCATGCCTTCCACCGGGGTGTTGGTCACGTCCTGGAAGAACAGGGGCACGATCTGCACCAGGCCGCCGATGCTGACGGCCAGGATCATGAACAGGGCCATCAGGCCGACGTTCTTCTCGATGACTTCATGCTTTTTCATCTGTCGATTCCTCAGGCGATCTGGGCGATGGCGTCGTATTCCGCCGGATTGGCGGCGCGAGCGGTGCGCCAGGTGTTCCAGGCCATGAGGAACATGCCGCTGAGGAAAATGGCGCCACCGATCATCCGCACCACGAAGCCGAGGTGGCTGGCTTCCAGGGCCTCGACGAAGGAGTAGGTGAGGGTGCCGTCCTCGTTGACTGCACGCCACATCAGGCCCTGGGTGATGCCGTTGACCCACATGGAGGCGATGTAGAGCACGGTGCCGATGGTGGCCAGCCAGAAGTGCGAGTTGATCAGGCCTATGCTGTGCATCTGCTCGCGGCCGAACACTTTTGGGATCAGGTGGTACAGCGAGCCGATGGACACCATGGCGACCCATCCCAGCGCCCCGGCATGCACGTGGCCGATGGTCCAGTCGGTGTAGTGGGAGAGGGCGTTGACGGTCTTGATGGCCATCATCGGGCCTTCGAAGGTGGACATGCCGTAGAAGGCCAGGGACACCACCAGGAAGCGCAGGATGGGATCGGAGCGCAACTTATGCCAGGCGCCGGAGAGGGTCATCATGCCGTTGATCATGCCGCCCCAGGAAGGCGCCAACAGGATCAGCGACATGACCATGCCGAGGGACTGGGCCCAGTCCGGCAGGGCGGTGTAGTGCAGGTGGTGCGGGCCGGCCCAGATGTAGACGGCGATCAGCGCCCAGAAATGCACGATGGACAGGCGATAGGAGTAAACCGGGCGTTCGGCCTGCTTGGGCACGAAGTAGTACATCATGCCGAGGAAGCCGGCGGTGAGGAAAAAGCCCACGGCGTTGTGCCCGTACCACCACTGGATCATGGCGTCGGTGGCGCCCGAGTACAGGGAGTAGGACTTGGTCAGGGTGACCGGAATCTCCAGGTTGTTCACCAGGTGGAGGATGGCCACGGTGAGGATGAAACCACCGAAGAACCAGTTGCCCACGTAGATGTGCTTCGTCTTGCGCTTGACCACGGTGCCGAAGAAGACAATGGCGTAGCTGACCCAGACAATGGTGATCAGGATGTCGATCGGCCACTCCAACTCCGCGTATTCTTTCGAGCTGGTCCAGCCCAGCGGCAGGCTGACGGCGGCCAGTACGATGACCAGTTGCCAACCCCAGAAAGTGAAGGCCGCCAGTTTGTCGGAGATCAGTCGCGTCTGGCAGGTGCGCTGCACCGCGTAGTAGGACGTGGCGAACAGGGCGCAGCCGCCGAAGGCGAAGATCACTGCATTGGTATGCAGCGGTCGCAAGCGGCCGAAGCTGGTCCAGGGGAGATTGAGGTTGAGTTCCGGCCAGGCCAGTTGGGCCGCGATGAATACGCCGAGCCCCATCCCGACGATTCCCCAGACCACGGTCATGATGGCGAACTGGCGGACCACCTTATAGTTGTAGGCGGTGCTGCTTGCTGTGCTCATTTATGGGCTTCCATCCACGGTTTTTGGATTGCGCGGCAAGCATGGTGAAAGCCCATTTGACGGCTATTGATCTGGATCAATTGCCCCTGAGCGACGGAGAGTCCGAATGTTGTTGTGGAACAGGCCTGAAGGCCCGGTTGGATGCACCCTCGTCCTGGCCCATGGCGCGGGGGCGCCGATGGACAGTCCGTTCATGGATGACATGGCGCATAGGCTTGCCACCCGTGGCGTTGCGGTAGTGCGTTTCGAGTTTCCCTACATGGCCGCGCGGCGCGAGGATGGCCGCCGCCGTCCACCGAATCCCCAGGCGCAACTGCTGACCTGCTGGCGGGAGGTCCATGCCCTGGTGCGACAGCAGGTCACAGGCAGGCTGGCCATCGGCGGCAAGTCCATGGGCGGGCGCATGGCCAGCCTGCTGGCCGATGAACTGGAGGCCGATGCGCTGGTGTGCCTGGGCTATCCCTTCCATGCCGTGGGCAAGGCGGACAAGCCGCGAGTTGCCCACCTGGCCGATCTCAAGACCCCCGCCCTGATTCTCCAGGGCGAGCGCGATCCCATGGGCGACCGGCTGACGGTGGCGGGGTACAGCCTCTCTGACGCCATTCGCGTGCACTGGCTGGCGGCGGCGGACCATGACCTGAAGCCCCTCAAGGCCTCGGGCCTGACCCATGGGCAGCACCTGGACAGCGCGGCGCAGGTGATAGAGCGGTTTCTGACCTGCTGATCGGAACCGAAGAATCCGTGAAGGACCAAACAACAAGGGCGCCAATCGGCGCCCTTGTTCACTTCCGCGCTATCAGCGATTGAACCGGTCCACCAGGGAGTACTGCCCCTGGGCGGTGTGGGTCAATTCCTCGCTGAGCAGGGCAGTGCGCTGGGCTTCGCCCGAGGTCTGGTCGGCCAGGTGGGCGATGCTGCTGATGCTCTGGTTGATCTGCTCGGCCACCGCGCTCTGTTCCTCGGTGGCGGCGGCGATCTGGTCGGCCATGTCGGCGATGTTGGCCACCGCCTCGCTGATCCCCACCAGTGCCTGGTCCGCCTGGAGTACGCGCTCGACGCCTTCGTCCGCCTGCCGGCGGCCGTTCTCCATGGTGTGCACGGCTTCTTCGGCGGTCTTCTGCAACTGCGCGATGAGCTGGTGGATCTGCCCGGTGGACTCCGCCGTGCGTTGGGCCAACTGGCGTACCTCGTCGGCGACCACGGCGAAGCCGCGGCCCATTTCGCCAGCTCGGGCGGCCTCGATGGCGGCGTTGAGCGCCAGCAGGTTGGTCTGGTCGGCGATGCCCTTGATCACGTCCACCACCCCGCCGATCTCGTTGCTATCCTGGGCCAGGCGGGTGACGGTTTCGCCGGTTTCACCCACCGACTGCGAAAGGCGCTGGATGGCTTCGCGGGTTTCGGCGGCGATGTCGCGGCCCTGGCTGGTCAGCCGATTGGCTTCCTGCGTGGCGTCGGCGGTGCGCTGCACATTGTTGGCCACTTCCTGGGTGGTGGCGGCCATCTGGTTGACGGCTGCCGCCACCTGCTCGGTTTCCACGCGCTGGCGTTCCAGGCCTTCGGAGCTGTTGTGGGCCAGGGTGTCGGCCTGGCGGGCCTGCTGGGTGAGGTGCTCGGCGGTGTCCTGCAGCCGGGTCAGGCAGGTCTTCAGGCGGGCTTCCTGGCTGAGCATGGCCATTTCCAGGCGGGCCTGGACGCCGCGGCTGTCGGTGTACATCTGCGCGATCAGCGGGTCGGAGGTGCTCTGCTCGGCCAGGTGCAGCAGGCGCTTGATGCCACGGTTCTGCCAGGCCAGGCCGATGAGGCCCAGCGGCACCGAGAGCAGGGCGGCAAGGATGAAGCCCCAGTGGGAGTCCAGCCAGGCGCCGATGAGGAAGCCGATCTGGCTGATGAGAATGAACGGCAACCAGTCCTGCAGTACCGGCAGCCACTTGTCGCGACTGGGGATGGCGGCCTTGCCGGCGTTCAGGCGCTGGTAGAGGGCCTCGGCGCGACGCACCTGCTCGGCGCTGGGCTTGACCCGCACCGACTCGTAGCCGACGACCTGGCTGCCTTCGAATATGGGGGTGACGTAGGCGTTCACCCAGTAGTGATCACCGTTCTTGCAGCGATTCTTCACCACACCCATCCAGGGGCGACCCTTTTTCAGGGTCGTCCACATATGGGCGAAGACGGCCGGCGGGACATCCGGATGGCGTACCAGATTGTGGGGCGAGCGAAGCAGTTCGTCGCGGCTGAAGCCGCTGATGGCGATGAAGGCTTCGTTGGCATAGGTGATGACGCCCTTGCTGTCCGTCGTGGAGATCAGGCGTTGTTCGGCTGGGAAGCTGCGTTCCCGCTGAGTGATAGGCTGGTTGTTTCTCATGGTGTCCTTCCGCAAGGCTTACATCCTTATCGGCACCTGCGCGTCAAGGTTGAGCCTTTTCTTACGGCGCCAGTCTATCCGCATTTCGCTGCCAAGCGTTCAAGGAGGCGGCGATTATCCGTGCCCCCGGGCACGCGGCGCCGCGAGGGGGCCGCGCGCCGAGGACCGCCTCAACTGGCGAGCAACTGCCGCAGCACGTAGTGCAGGATGCCGCCCGCCTTGAAGTACTCCACCTCGTTCAGGGTATCGATGCGGCAGAGCAGTTCCACTTGGTCGCGGGTGCTGTCCTCGCGGGTGATCGCCAGGCGCAGGTCCATGTGCGGCCGCAGGCTGGCACCGTTCAGGCCGAGGATATCGAGGGTTTCCCGACCGGTCAGGTTCAGGCTCTTGCGGTCCTTGCCCGCTTTGAACTGCAGCGGCAGCACGCCCATACCCACCAGGTTGGAACGGTGGATGCGCTCGAAACTCTCGGCGATCACCGCCCGGACCCCCAGCAGGTTGGTGCCCTTGGCCGCCCAGTCGCGGGACGAGCCGGTGCCGTACTCCTTGCCGGCCACTATCACCAGCGGCGTGCCTTCGGCCTGGTAGCGCATGGCCGCGTCGTAGATGGCCAGTTTCTCGCCGCTGGGCACATGCAGGGTGTTGCCGCCTTCCTCGCCGCCGAGCATTTCGTTGCGGATGCGGATGTTGGCGAAGGTGCCGCGCATCATCACCTCATGGTTGCCGCGTCGCGAGCCGTAGGAGTTGAAGTCGGCGGGCGCCACGCCGTGCTCGCGCAGGTAGCGTCCGGCCGGGCTGTCGGCCTTGATGTTGCCGGCCGGGGAGATGTGGTCGGTGGTCACCGAGTCCCCGAGCAGGGCGAGGATTCGCGCCTGGCGCACGTCTTCCACCTTGGGCGGTGCACCGGTGATGTCGGCGAAGAAAGGCGGATGCTGGATATAGGTGGAGTCCGCCTGCCAGGCATAGGTGTCGGATTCGGGCACCTGGATCGCCCGCCATTTCTCGTCGCCGGCGAAGACTTCGGCGTATTCCTTGCGAAACATCGCGGTGTCCACCTTCTGGATGGCGGCAGCGATTTCCTGCTGGCTGGGCCAGATGTCCCGCAAGTAGACCGGCTGGCCGTCCTTGCCCTGGCCCAGGGGTTGGCTGCCCAGGTCCAGGCGCACGCTGCCGGCCAGGGCGTAGGCCACCACCAGCGGCGGCGAGGCCAGCCAGTTGGCCTTGACCAGGGGGTGCACGCGGCCCTCGAAGTTGCGGTTGCCGGACAGCACCGAGGCCACGGTCAGGTCCGCTTGCTGGATGGCCGCCTCGATGGGGTCGAGCAAGGGGCCGGAGTTGCCGATGCAGGTGGTGCAGCCGTAGCCCACCAGGTTGAAGCCGAGCTGGTCCAGGTAGGGCGTCAGCCCGGCGGCGCGGAAGTATTCGGTGACGACCTTGGAGCCGGGGGCCAGGGAGGATTTGACCCAGGGCTTGCGCACCAGGCCTTTTTCCACCGCCTTCTTCGCCAGCAGGCCGGCGGCCATCATCACGCTGGGGTTGGAGGTGTTGGTGCAGGAGGTAATGGCGGCGATCACCACGGCGCCTTCCTCCAGGGTGAACGCCTGGCCGTCGTCCAGTGTCACCTCGGCGCTGCCCGCGGCGCCCGCATCGGCGGGCCGGAGTTGCAGGCCGAGGAGGTCGTCGAAGGCCTTGGGGACCTGCGGCAGGGGGACGCGGTCTTGTGGCCGTCGCGGGCCGGCGAGGCTGGCTTCGACGCTGCCGAGATCAAGCGCCAGGGTATCGGTGAACAGCGGCTCGTGGCCGGGCTCGCGCCACAGCCCCTGGGCCTTGCTGTAGGCCTCCACCAGTTGCACGGTGTCTTCCGCGCGGCCCGACAGGCGCAGGTAGCCCAAGGTGATCTCGTCCACCGGGAAGAAGCCGCAGGTGGCGCCATATTCCGGTGCCATGTTGGCGATGGTGGCGCGGTCGGCCAGGGGCAGGTCGGCCAGACCGTCGCCATAGAATTCGACGAACTTCCCCACCACGCCTTTCTTGCGCAGCATCTGGGTGACGGTCAGCACCAGGTCGGTGGCGGTGATACCTTCACGCAGCTTGCCGGTGAGCTTGAAGCCGATCACTTCGGGAATCAGCATCGACACCGGTTGGCCGAGCATGGCCGCCTCGGCCTCGATCCCGCCGACGCCCCAGCCGAGCACGCCGAGGCCGTTGATCATGGTGGTATGGGAGTCGGTGCCCACCAGGGTGTCGGGGAAGGCCCAGGTGACGCCGTCTTCTTCGCGGGTCCAGACGGTGCGGGCCAGGTATTCCAGGTTGACCTGGTGGCAGATGCCGGTGCCCGGCGGCACCACGCTGAAGTTGTCGAAGGCGCGTTGGCCCCAGCGCAGGAAGGCGTAGCGCTCGCCATTGCGCTGCATCTCGATCTCGACGTTCTGTTCGAAGGCGGCCTGGGAGGCGAAGCGGTCCACCATCACCGAGTGGTCGATCACCAAATCGACCGGCGACAGCGGGTTGATCCGCTGCGGGTCGCCGCCGGCGGCGGCCACGGCGGCGCGCATGGCGGCCAGGTCGACCACGGCGGGCACGCCGGTGAAGTCCTGCATCAGCACCCGCGCCGGACGGTACTGGATTTCCCGCTCCGAGCTGCGCGGACCGAGCCAGTCGGCCAGGGCCTTGAGATCGGCGGCGCTGACGGTTTCGTCGTCCTCCCAGCGCAGCAGGTTCTCCAGCAGGACCTTCATCGACATGGGCAGCTTGTCGATGGCCCCAAGGCGCTTGGCTGCCTCGGGCAGGCTGAAATAGTGGTAGGTCTTGCCGGCCACGTCGAGGCTGCGGCGGCAATTCAGGCTATCCAGGGAAGGCATCGGACTTTCTCCTTGAGGCCCACACGGCATGGGCCGGCTGCACGTACAGAATCTAAAAAGCTAGTTCTGCTTGGCGGGACTCGCCATATCAGCCGACCGGCTGGACGGCAACGGGGTTCCAAGGGCGGGAGGGATGTGGTCTGTAGGATTTTGCTTGTCGGGCTGTGTGAAAACGGCTGCGGCGCAACTATAGTGCGCGCCCAGGAGGAACCCCGATGAACACCTTGCTGTTGCACTGCCGCCCCGGATTCGAAGGCGAAGTCTGTGCCGAGATCGCCGAGCACGCCGCCCGTCTCGATGTGGCCGGATATCCCCGGGCCAAGCCCCAGAGCGCCTGTGCCGAGTTCGTCTGCAGCGAAGCGGGCGGCGCCGAACGCCTGATGCGCAAGCTGCGTTTCAGCCAACTGATCTTTCCCCGCCAGTGGGCCCGTGGCGAGTACGTCCCGTTGCCGGAGACCGACCGTATCACCGTCCTGCTGGACGCCCTGGCGGGCTTCCCGGTCTGCGGCAGCCTCTGGCTGGAGGTGCTGGACACCAACGAAGGCAAGGAGCTGTCCACCTTCTGCCGCAAGTTCGAAAAACCCCTGCGCACCGCCCTGAGCAAGGCCGGCAAGCTCAAGGACGATGCGCAACTGCCGCGTCTGCTGCTGACCTTCCGCAGCGGCCGCGAGGCCTTCGTCGGCCTGGCCGAGCCGGACAACTCGGCGCTCTGGCCCATGGGCATCCCGCGCCTGAAGTTCCCGCGCGAAGCGCCGAGCCGCTCCACCCTCAAGCTGGAAGAGGCCTGGCACCAGTTCATTCCACGGCACCAATGGGATGCCCGCCTGGCGCCGGGCATGACCGCGGTCGACCTGGGCGCCGCGCCGGGCGGCTGGACCTGGCAACTGGTGCGGCGCGAGATCAAGGTTACCGCCGTCGACAACGGTCCCATGGCCGAAAGCCTGATGTATTCGGGCTTCGTCGAACACCAGCGCGCCGACGGCTTCACTTTCAAGCCGCGCCGGCCAGTGAACTGGATGGTCTGCGACATCGTCGAGAAGCCCGCACGCACCGCGGCGATGATCGAAACCTGGATGGGCGAGGGGTGGTGCCAGGAGGCGGTGGTCAACCTCAAGCTGCCGATGAAGCAGCGCTACGCCGAGGTGCGCAAGTTGCTGGCGCGGATAGAGGCCGGCCTGAAGGGGCGGGGCGTGAAAGCCTCCATCGCCTGCAAGCAGCTCTACCACGACCGCGAGGAAGTCACCTGCCACCTGCGCCGCCTGTAGCACGCGTCAAGGCCGCATCGGCTCCGCCCAATAGCTCTGTTTGTGGCCCCGCGCCTGGTAGTCCGCCGCCAGGCGTTCGGCCTCCTCGCGGGTCAGGCCGGCACGCAGGACGAACTCGTTGCCGTTGTCATCCAGCCGCTTGACACACCAGTCGCGCTCGGTGGATTCGGGCATGCCGGCCTCCGTGGAAAGCTCCATGCTGCACCGTCCTTCATGGGCTGGCGAGGGGCGTTGGTGGCCGGACGTCGCGGTGGGAACGGCAAGGCTGGGCGGAGACTCGGCTTTGCGCCACAATAGCGGCCAGTTTTTGGAGTGCCCCATGTCCCAACAGCCTGATGCCATCCTCGACGCCACCGGCCTGAACTGCCCCGAGCCAGTGATGATGCTGCACAACAAGGTGCGCGACCTGCCGGCCGGCGGCCTGCTCAAGGTGATCGCCACCGACCCCTCGACGCGCCGCGACATTCCCAAGTTCTGCGTATTCCTCGGCCACGAGCTGCTGGACCAGTCGGAAGAGGCGGGCACCTATCTCTACTGGATTCGCAAGAAGGCGGACTGATTCTCTCTGCCAATGAAGAAGGGCCGCGCGATGCGGCCCTTTTTCGTCAGCGGCGGATACGCGCCCGTGCGCTGCGCGCGAGGCGCAGGCTGAGCAGTGCCGCCGCGCAGGTCAGGCCCACCACCAGACCCTGCCAGAGCCCCTTGGGGCCGCTGGGTTCGCCCAGCCAGTCGGCCAGGCCCAGGGCATACCCCACCGGCAGGCCGATGCCCCAGTAAGCGAACAAGGTGATGAGCATGGTCGCGCGGGTGTCCTGATAGCCCCGCAGGGCGCCGGCGGCGGCGACCTGGATGGCGTCGGAGAACTGGAACAGCGCGGAATACACGATCAGCATCGCCGCCACCGCGATCACCGCCGGGTCGGGCGAGTACATCTTTGCGATCAGCTCGCGGCACAGCAGCATCAGGCTGGCCGACAGGCAGGCGTAGGCCAGCGCGGCGCCGATCCCGACGCCGGCGGCGAAGCGCGCCGCCCGCGGGTCGCCACGTCCCAGGGCCTGGCCGACGCGCACGGTGACGGCCATCGCCAGGGCATAGGGAATCATGAAGATCAGGGCGCTGAAGTTCAGCGCGATCTGGTGACCGGCCACCACCGTGGCGCCCAGGCCGCCGATCAGCAGGGCGATCACGGCGAAGATGCTGGACTCGGCGAACACCGCGATGCCGATGGGGCCGCCGATGGACAGCAGACGCCTGATCACCGGCAAGCTTGGCTTGTCGAAACGCTCGAACAGGCCGCTCGGCCTGTATGCCGGGGCGCGGGTCACCCAGCCGAACATGCCCAGCAGCAGGAACCACATCACCAGGCCGCTGGCCCAGCCGCAGCCCACGCCGCCAAGGGCGGGCATGCCCAAGTGGCCGTAGATCAGGATGTAGTTCAGCGGGATGTTCAGCAGTAGGCCGCAGATCCCCAGCACCATGCTCGGGCGGGTACGGCCCAGGCCGTCGCTGAAGCAGCGCAGCACGTAGTACAGCGCCACCGCCGGGAAGCCGAAGGCGATGCCGTGCAGGTAGCCCATGGCCGGGGCGACCAGGTCCGGGTCCACACCCATCAGTTGCAGCACGGGGCGTGCATTGATCAGCAGCAGGGCACCGCACAGGCCCACCACCAGGGCCAGCCAGAGGGCCTGGCGAACCAGCGGGCCGATCTCGTCCTGCCGCCCGGCACCGAAGCGCTCGGCGACCTTGGCGGTGGTTGCCAGCAGGATGCCGGTCATCAGCAGGAACACCGGGATCCAGATGGAGTTGCCGAGGGCGACGGCGGCCAGGTCCCGGGCACCGACACGGCCGGCCATCACGGCGTCGACGAAGCCCATGGCGGAGTTGGAGAGCTGGGCGACCATGATCGGTGCGGCCAGCTTGAGCAGCGCGCGCAGTTCCGTGCGGGCGCGGGTGAAGCGGGTCTGGACTGGGGTTTCTGAGAGTTCCATATCGATAACGCATCCACCGGGCGAACCGGGGGTGTCCATGCAAAGGGTGGTTGAAGGGCGTCTGGAAGCTGCCTGGTCGCGACGGGCTCGCAACGGTGCACGGTCCCCGCCTTTGCAGAAGAGGCTGCCGGCGGAACGGGACGTGGAGGCTGAAGGAGCCGTAGTCTACGCCCTGTCGCCTCGGTCAGAAAAGAGGGGAGCAGGGGCGCGCAAAGGGGCGATTGCGTAGAATGGCGATCTCTCTGCCGGAGCCTTGCCATGCGAATCGTTGCCGACGAAAACATACCCCTGGTCGATGCCTTCTTTGGTGCGCTGGGCGACATCCGCCGCCTGCCGGGCCGCGCCATCGATGCTGCCGCCCTGGCCGATGCCGAGTTGCTGCTGGTGCGCTCGGTGACCCGCGTCGACCGTGCCCTGCTGGCCGGCAGCCCGGTACGTTTCGTCGGCACCTGCACCATCGGTACCGATCACCTCGACCTGGACTACTTCGCCGAGGCCGGCATCGCCTGGTCCAGCGCCCCCGGCTGCAATGCTCGCGGCGTGGTGGACTACGTGCTGGGCAGCCTGCTGGTGCTGGCGGAGGACGAAGGTGTCGAACTCGCCACGCGCACGTTCGGCGTCGTCGGCGCGGGCCAGGTGGGCGGGCGCCTGGTGGACGTGCTGCGTGGCCTGGGCTGGCGGGTGCTGGTGTGCGATCCGCCGCGCCAGGCGGCCGAGGGCGGCGATTATGTCGATCTGGAGACCATCCTCCGCGAATGCGACGCCATCAGCCTGCACACCCCACTGGATCGCGGCACCCATCATCTGTTGGACGCCGGGCGACTCGAACGCCTGCGCCAGGGGGCCTGGCTGGTGAACGCCAGCCGCGGCGCCGTCGTGGACAACCAGGCCTTGCGCGCGCTGCTCGGGCGTCGCATCGACCTGCGGGTGGTGCTGGACGTCTGGGAGGGCGAACCCCTGGCCGACGTGGAACTGGCGCGCCTGTGCCGCATCGCCACCCCGCATATCGCCGGCTACAGCCTGGACGGCAAGCTGCGCGGTACCGCGCAGGTCTACCAGGCCTGGTGCCGCGCCAGCGGCCAGGCGGAACGCGTGCGACTGGACGAACTGCTGCCGGCGCCCTGGCTGGGCGAACTGGCGCTGAATGCCGGCAGCGACCCGGCCTGGGCGCTGGCGACCTTGTGCCGCGCGGTGTACGACCCGCGCCGCGACGATGCGGACTTCCGCCGCAGCCTGGTGGGGGACGAGGCCCGGCGCTGCACGGCCTTCGATGCCTTGCGCAAGCACTATCCGGTGCGGCGGGAGATCGATGGGCTGCGGGTGCGTTTGCAGGGGGATGCGCCGCGTCTGGCGGAAATCGTCCGGGCGCTGGGTGCGGAGCTGGTGTAGGAGACGGCCCGGGATTGCCTCCGGGCCTCAAGGCATCAGGCCGGTTTCAGCTCGGCCGCCAGTTGCTTGTGCAGTTCCTGGCAGGCGCGCTGGATCATGGTCTCGGTGATCGGAATTTCACGGCCGTCGGCGTCGATGATGGCACCGCCCACCGGCTGCTTAGGCCGCAGCGGGATCACGCGGTGATCGGAGGTGCTGTTGCGCAAGCTCATGGCCTGTCTCCTCTTCAGGGGCTGCGCGCAGTCTAGGCAGGGCGTGTGAACGCGCAGTGACAGTGGCGCCAGCGCGGCGCCGGGAAATACGAAAGACCAGGAAACACTAGCAGCGAATATGCCAAGTGCGAGTCCCCTGGTCCTGGTGGATGGCCCCCGAGGGTGGGGCAAGTGTTCGGATAGAGGTAAGCATGTCGATCTTCCATATGGGCCTGATCATCAATCCCCTGGCCGGCCTGGGCGGCCCAGCGGCGCTCAAGGGCAGCGACGGGGTCGCCGCCGAGGCCCTTGCCAGGGGCGCCGAGCCCCGCTCGGCGGCGCGGACCCGGCTGGCCCTGGAGTGTCTGCTGCCGCTGGCCGGGCGTATCCAGTTCCTGACCTTCCCCGGCCCGATGGGCGCCGACCTGCTGGCGGAGATGGGTTTTTCCCATAGGGTGCTGGGCCATTTGGACGGTCCCGCCACCCGCGCCGAGGATACCCGCCGGGCGGTGGAGGCCCTGCAGGAGGCCGGGGTCGCGCTGATCCTGTTCGCCGGTGGCGACGGCACGGCGCGGGATGTCAGTGCGGCCGTACGCGAGGGGCAACCCGTGCTGGGTATTCCCGCCGGGGTGAAGATCCATTCCGGGGTCTACGCCATCAGCCCGCGTGCCGCCGGGGAACTGGCGCGGCGCCTGGTGGAGGGAGGGCTGGTGCGCCTGGCCAGCGGCGAGGTGCGCGACCTGGACGAAACCGCCCTGCGCGACGGCAAGGTCGCGGCGCGCTGGTACGGCGAACTGACGGTGCCGGTGGAGGGGCACTTCATGCAGCACGTCAAGCAGGGCGGCATGGAGTCGGAGGAACTGGTGCTGGTGGAGCTCGCCGACTGGCTGAACGACAGCTGGGAGGAGGACGTGCGCTACGTCTTCGGTCCGGGGTCCACGCTGCACGGCCTGGCGGCCAACCTGGGGCTGGAAACCACGCTGCTGGGCGTGGACGTGATCGAGAATGGCGCAGTGCTGGCGCGTGATGTGACCGAGGCCCAGTTGTTCGAGTGGGTGGATGGCCATCCGGCTCGGCTCCTGGTGACGGCCATCGGCGGCCAGGGGCATATCATCGGTCGCGGCAACCAGCAGATCAGCCCGCGCGTGCTGCGCGCCATCGGCCTGGACCACCTGCGGGTGGTGGCCACCAAGCGCAAGCTCGGCACCCTGGAGGGCCGTCCGCTGCTGGTGGACAGCGGCGACCCGGCGCTGGACGCGGCCTTCCCCGATGCGGTGCGGGTCTGGGCGGGCTACAAGGAGGAGCTGCTCTACCCGCTCGGCTGGGGCGACCCGGCCTGAGGCCGTTCACCGGATACCGGGGCGTTCGGTTACCATCGACGGCACTTTCCCGACGTTGCAGGACACCCCATGGATGCCGAACGTTACCCGCCCCATCTCCGCCCCGGCGAGCGCGTCGTGCTTTTCGACGGGGTCTGCGCACTGTGCAACGGCTGGGTGCGCTTCCTGATCCGTCATGACCGGGCGAGGTTGTTCCGGCTTGCCGCGGTGCAGTCCGCGGAAGGCCAGGCGATCCTGCGCTGGTTCGGCCTGCCCACCGACCGTTTCGCGACGATGCTCTATGTCGAGGGGCGCGAGTTGTACGTCCGTTCCGAGGCCATCGCGCGCATCCTGCGCCAGTTGCCGGCGCCCTGGCCGTTGCTGGCCGTGTTCCGTTTCCTGCCCTTGGGGCTGCGGGACTGGTGTTATGACCGCATCGCCCTGAACCGCTACCGGCTGTTCGGCCGGCATGCGGTCTGCCTGCTGCCGTCGCCCGACCATAAGGGGCGCTTCCTCGATGGCGACCGCTGAGTCGCGCCGCTTCGCCGCGCCGGTCGGGCCAGGCCACTCATCGGGTTGCGTCGGTGGCGCGCGGAAACGCCTGTCGCCGTGGCGCAGCGGACAATTCCCGAACCCTCCCGAGCTTCTGCAATGACCTCGTTCCTTTCTCCGGGGCGGCGCAATGCGCTGCGCATGGCCGCGCGCTTCGTCGCACCCTACCGCTGGCGGGTGGCCGGCGCGTTGCTGGCGCTGCTGTTCACCGCCGGCATCACCCTGTCCATGGGGCAGGGCATCCGCCTGTTGGTGGATCAGGGGCTGGCGACCCAGTCCGAGGCTTCCCTGCGGCATTCCATCATGCTGTTCTTCGGCCTGGTACTGGCCCTGGCGGCGGGAACCTTCACCCGCTTCTACCTGGTTTCCTGGATCGGCGAGCGTTTCGTTGCGGACATCCGCAAGCGCGTGTTCGACCACCTGATCCAGTTGCATCCGGGCTTCTACGAGAGCAACCGCGCCTCGGAAATCCAGTCGCGGCTGACCGCCGATACCACGCTGTTGCAATCGGTGATCGGCTCGTCGCTGTCCATGGCGCTGCGCAACGGCATCATGCTGGTGGGTGGCATCGGTCTGTTGTTCGTCACCAATCCCAAGCTCACCGGCATCGTGCTGCTGGCCTTGCCACTGGTGCTGGCGCCCATCCTCCTTTTCGGCCGGCGTGTGCGGCGCCTGTCGCGGCAGAGCCAGGACCGCATCGCCGATGTCGGCAGCTATGTCGGCGAGACCCTGGGGCAGATCAAGACGGTGCAGGCCTACAACCACCAGGCCCAGGATCGCCAGCGCTTCGCCCGCACCGTGGAAGGTGCCTTCGACACCGCGCGGCAACGCATCGCCCAGCGCGCCTGGCTGATCACCCTGGTGATCCTGCTGGTGCTGGGGGCCGTGGGGGTGATGCTGTGGGTCGGTGGCAGCGACGTGATCGCCGGGCGCATTTCGCCCGGTGACCTCGCGGCCTTCGTCTTCTACAGCCTGATCGTGGGCGCCGCCTTCGGCGCCATCAGCGAGGTGATCGGCGAACTGCAGAGCGCCGCCGGGGCGGCCGAGCGCATCGCCGAACTGCTGCAGGCGCGCAATGCCATCCAGGCGCCCGAGGTGGGGCGGATGGCGCTGCCGCAACGGGTCAGCGGGCGCATCGAACTGGATGCGGTGCGTTTCGCCTATCCGGGCCGGCCCGAGGTGAACGCCCTGGACGGCGTCAGCCTGGAGGTGCGGCCCGGTGAAACCCTGGCACTGGTGGGGCCCTCCGGCGCGGGCAAGACCACGGTCTTCGAGCTGCTGCTGCGCTTCTTCGATCCCCAGGCGGGGGCCATCCGGCTGGACGGCGTGGCGCTGGCGCGGCTCGACCCGGCCGACCTGCGCCGTTGCTTCGCCCTGGTGTCGCAGAACCCCGCGCTGTTCCACGGCACTGTCGAGGACAACATCCGCTATGGCCGCCCCGAAGCTCGTGACGCCGACGTGGAAGCCGCGGCGCGCGCGGCCCATGCCCACGCATTCATCAGCCGCCTGCCCCAGGGCTACCAGACCCATCTGGGCGAGGGTGGCATCGGACTCTCCGGCGGCCAGCGCCAGCGGCTGGCCATTGCCCGTGCGCTGCTGGTGGATGCGCCGATCCTGCTGCTGGACGAGGCCACCAGCGCCCTGGATGCAGAAAGCGAACACTTGATCCAGCAGGCCCTGCCGGCGTTGATGAGCGGTCGCACCACCCTGGTGATCGCCCACCGCCTGGCCACGGTGCAGAACGCCGACCGCATCGCGGTGATGGAGCGGGGCCGGGTGGTGGCGGTCGGCCGCCACGCGCAATTGGTGGCCAGCAACCCGCTCTATGCGCGGTTGGCGGCGCTGCAGTTTGGAGTGGAGGCGGGATAGCGGGGAGGGCTCTGTTGGCGATTGTGGGCGGGGCGGTGCGCAAGAAAAAAGGGGATGCCAATGGCATCCCCTTTTTCGTTCAGGACAGGTATCAGACGACCGGTTTGGTTTCGTCCTTGGCCTCGTCCTTCTCGTCTTCCTCGGCCTTGGTCTCGGCTTGCGCCGGCGTTTCGGCTTCGGTCGCTACCGCCACCTGCTCAGCAGGGGCTTCTTCCGCGCGCTCGACGGTTTCTTCGGCCTTCTGCTCGGTGGCGACCACGTCCTCTTCCACGCCGGCGATGGCGTGTGCGGCAGCGGCAGCCGGCTCGGCGGCGGCGACGGCCTCGACGGTCTTGGCGGCAGCCTCTTCGGCTTCCTTGGCCAACCGCTCCGCTTCCTTCTGGCGACGGCGGACCTCACGCGGGTCGTTGGCTGCACGGCCGCCGCTGGCGCGGGCTTCGGCCTGCGACTCGACGGCCGGTGCCGGTTCGACCGGCGTGCTGGCCGGTGCTTCGACTATGGCTTCGACAGTCGCCGGCTCCATGACCTCGGGTGCTTCCACCTTGGCTGGGGCCTGTTCGGCCACCGGCGCCGGTTCGACGGCAACGGGGGTTTCCTCGGCTGTTGGCGCCACGGTTTCTGGAGTCGCAGACTCGGCGACGGCTTCGCTGGCAACGGCGTCGGCAGTGGCCTCCGCCTGGGCCGGGGCCTCGGTGGTGGCATCGGCAACCGCTTCAGCGGCCGCCACGGCGGTCGCGACCACAGTTGCGGCCTGGACGTTCGCGTCAGGTGCAGCCTGTTCGGCTTCTTCCTGGCCTTCCGCCAGCTCTTCGCCGTTGGCCTCACGCTGGCGTTCGCGGCGATTGCTGCGACGGCGCTGGCCGCGGGAACGGCGACGGGGGCGTTCGCCATCGGCGCCTTCCTGATCGTCGTCCTGCAGCAGTTCTTCGTTGGTCAGCAGTTCTTCGTCGACCACCTCGGCCTGGGCCAGCTCGGCGCGTGGCTGGCGTTCCTCGCGGGGTTGACGCTCTTCACGCGGCTGGCGCTCTTCGCGGGCCGGGCGCTCGGCGCGTTCGCCACGCTCGCGGCGACCTTCCTGGCCCTCGCGGACTTCGCGCGGCTGACGCTCTTCACGCGGTTGACGCTCCTCGCGGGGTTGGCGCTCTTCGCGGGGCTGACGTTCCTCGCGTGCCTCACGCGGCTCGCGGGCCTGACGCTCTTCGCGCGGTTGACGCTCCTCACGCGGCTGGCGCTCCTCGCGGGCCGGACGCTCGGCGCGTTCGCCACGCTCGCGGCGACCTTCCTGGCCCTCGCGGGCTTCGCGCGGCTGACGCTCTTCGCGCGGCTTGCGATCGTCATCACGACGGCCTTCACGACCTTCGCGGCCATCACGGCGACGGTTCTGCTGGCGGCCGTTGCGACGCTCTTCACTGCGCGGTTGACGCTCGGCAGCAGGCTTCTCGGCTTCGACCTTGGCTTCTTCCTTGCCGGCGAACAGACCCACCAGGGACTTCACCAGGCCCTTGAACAGGCTGGGCTCCGGAGCCGGCGCCGGCGGGGCCAGCGGCGCGACTGCGACCGGGGCCGGAACGGGGCGCTCGGGGGAAACGGTCTTCACCGCGGCTTCCTGGCGAACCAGGGTGCGGGTGGAGCTGACCGGCTGGACTTCTTCCGCTTCCGCCGGAGTCATTTCGTAGCTGGACTGGTTGCTCAGCACTTCCGGGCTGTCGTCGCGCAGGCGCTGGACTTCGAAGTGCGGGGTTTCCAGGTGGTCGTTCGGCAGGATGACGATGCGCGAACGGGTGCGCAGCTCGATCTTGGTGATGCTGTTGCGCTTCTCGTTGAGCAGGAAGGCGGCCACCGGGATCGGCACCTGGGCGCGGACTTCGGCAGTGCGGTCCTTGAGTGCTTCTTCTTCGATCAGGCGCAGGATGGCCAGCGACAGGGACTCGACGTCGCGGATGATGCCTTGGCCGTCGCAGCGCGGGCAGACGATGCCGCTGGTCTCGCCGAGGGACGGACGCAGGCGCTGGCGGGACATTTCCAGCAGACCGAAGCGGGAGATGCGGCCGATCTGCACGCGGGCGCGGTCGGCTTCCAGGGCTTCGCGGACTTTTTCTTCCACGGCGCGCTGGTTCTTGGCCGGGGTCATGTCGATGAAGTCGATGACGATCAGGCCGCCGATGTCACGCAGACGCAGTTGGCGGGCGATTTCCTCGGCCGCTTCCAGGTTGGTCTGCAGCGCGGTTTCCTCGATGTCGCCACCCTTGGTCGCGCGGGCCGAGTTGATGTCGATGGACACCAGGGCCTCGGTCGGGTCGATGACGATGGAGCCGCCGGAGGGCAGCTTCACTTCGCGCTGGAAGGCGGTCTCGATCTGGCTTTCGATCTGGAAGCGATTGAACAGCGGAACGCTGTCCTGGTAGAGCTTGATCTTGCTCTGGTATTGCGGCATCACCTGGCGAATGAAGCTCAGGGCTTCCTCGTGGGCCTCGACGCTGTCCACCAGCACTTCGCCGATGTCCTGGCGCAGGTAGTCGCGGATGGCACGGATGATGACGTTGCTTTCCTGATAGATCAGGAAGGGCGCGCCGCGCTCGCCGGAGGCTTCCTTGATGGCGCTCCAGAGTTGCAGCAGGTAGTCCAGGTCCCACTGCAGCTCTTCGCTGGAACGACCGAGGCCGGCGGTACGGACGATCAGGCCCATGTCGGCCGGAGCGTTGAGGCCGTTCAGCGCTTCACGCAGCTCGTTGCGCTCTTCGCCTTCGATGCGGCGGGAGATGCCGCCGGCGCGGGGGTTGTTCGGCATCAGCACCAGGTAGCGACCGGCAAGGCTGATGAAGGTGGTCAGGGCTGCGCCCTTGTTGCCACGCTCCTCTTTCTCGACCTGGACGATGACTTCCTGGCCTTCGCTGAGTACTTCCTTGATGTTGATGCGGCCTTCGGGGGACTTCTTGAAGTACTCGCGGGAGATTTCCTTGAGGGGCAGGAAACCGTGGCGCTCGGCGCCAAAGTCGACGAAGGCGGCTTCGAGGCTGGGCTCGATGCGAGTGATACGGCCCTTGTAGATGTTGGCTTTCTTCTGCTCGCGGGCACCCGATTCGATGTCCAGGTCGTACAGGCGTTGGCCGTCGACCAGAGCAACACGCAACTCTTCGGGCTGAGTCGCGTTAATCAGCATTCTTTTCATGTGATACCAATAGGTTTCCGGGCTACCGGAAACGGCGATTGGCGCACACGACTCTCGCGGTCGGTGTCAGGTGCGTGTCAGGAGTGGCGGGCCACTCCCGTGTCCAGCGAACTCCGGCCTGTAGAGCCGGAATCGCGACTACATCTCCTGCTTGCTGTGTCGTGACAGAAGCACTTGGTCAGGAGGAGGAATCAACGGTCGGTAGCGGACGAAATAAGGCGTCTTGAAACTACGCAGTCCGACGGTTATGCATCTCCACCCTACACTTATCCCTTGAAAATCGGGTGCCGCTCGCTGAATCCGTAGCGGGTTGCATTTACCGTGATTGCCCATCTGGATGGGGGTGATCACGCGTCATGGCTCAAGGCTTTGATTTCGGAAAATTCGCGGTCGTTGCGGCGAATTTTCTGTCGGACGGCCTTGCGTCCTGAAAGGGTTGCAGCGGTTGGGGTGGCAGTTTTGGCGAACACCCCGAAACCAGACCGCTTTTGGCGGCGTTCGCGACTATAGCAGTAATCATTAAGTGCTTCAAATCCATAAAAAATTGTTATGATGCGCGCCATGACTACTCCCGCCTCCCCAACCTCCGGCGTCCAGCTGCTTGAGGTTGCGCCGGAATATGCCGGCCAACGAATCGACAATTTCCTACGCACTCAACTGAAAGGTGCGCCCAAGACGTTGATTTATCGCATCCTGCGCAAGGGCGAAGTCCGCGTGAACAAGGGACGCATCAAGCCTGAATATAAGCTTCAGGCTGGCGATGTCGTGCGGGTCCCACCCCTGCGCCTGTCCGAGCCGAACGAGCCGGCGCCCGTGGCCCAGGGTCTGCTGGAGCGCCTGGAGGCAGCCATCGTCTATGAGGACAAGGCGCTGATCGTGCTGAACAAGCCGGCGGGGATCGCGGTGCACGGTGGCAGCGGTCTAAGTTTCGGCGTGATCGAGGCCTTTCGTCAGTTGCGTCCGGACGCCATGGATCTGGAGCTGGTGCATCGCCTCGATCGCGATACGTCCGGCCTGCTGATGATCGCCAAGAAACGCAGCATGCTGCGGCACCTGCACGAGGCCTTGCGTGGCGACGGTGTCGACAAGCGCTACCTGGCGCTGGTGCGCGGCAGTTGGCCAACGTCGAAGAAGAAGGTCAGTGCGCCGCTGCTGAAAAACAACCTGCGCTCCGGCGAGCGCATGGTGGAGGTGAATCCCGAGGGCAAGGAGGCACTGACGGAATTCCGCGTCGTGCGCCGCTTCGGCGAATTCGCCACGCTGGTGGAAGCCAGTCCCATCACCGGCCGCACCCACCAGATCCGGGTGCACGCCAAGCACGCCGGCCACTCCATCGCCGGCGACCCCAAGTACGGCGACGAGGATTTCACTCGCGAGATTCGCGAACTGGGTGGTAAGCGCCTGTTCCTTCATGCGCATGCGCTGGCTATTAGCTTGCCTGACGGCGGCGAGCTGCGACTGGAGGCGCCCGTGGACGAAATGTGGCAGAAAACCCTGGAGCGTCTGGGTGTCTGATTACCAACTGTTGATTTTCGACTGGGACGGCACGCTGGTCGATTCCATTGCCCGCATTGTCGAGTCCATGCGCGTGGCGGCGGATGCATCCGGGTTGCCCTGGCGCGATGATGCCGCCATCAAGGGCATCATCGGCCTTGGCTTGCCGGAAGCTATCGCCACGCTTTATCCCGAACTCGAGGATGGGCGTCGCATCGAAGCATTTCGGCGGCGTTACGGTGAGCACTACAACGCCCTGGAACGTCAGCCTTCGCCCCTGTTCGAGGGGGTGGGGGAGGCCCTGGAGGCTTTTCGAGAGCAGGGCTACCGCCTGGCCGTGGCCACCGGCAAGAGTCGTCGCGGGTTGGATCATGTGCTGGCTGGTCGCGGATGGCTGGATTATTTCGACGTCACCCGCTGTGCCGATGAAACCGCGAGCAAGCCCGATCCACGCATGTTGCGGGAAATCCTGGTGCATTGCGGTGTGTCGGCCGAGCGCGCGGTGATGGTGGGGGATTCGCCCTTCGATCTGCGCATGGCGCATCGGGCGGGGATGGATTCCGTGGCAGTGGGCTATGGTGCCCAGCCGCTGACTGAGTTGCTCAAGGAGTCGCCCAGGTTGGCGATCGAGCGTTTCGAGGATCTGCGTCACTGGCTGAACGGTGACCTGAGCCTGCAATCCCGTGAGGTGGAGCTCTATGTCTGACGAATGGAAAGAGCCGGCTGACGACAAGGCCGAGCAGAAGAGTTGGAAGTTGCTGGAAAAGGCGGTTCTGGCGGGTGTCCAGGAGCAGCGTCGCGCCCGGCGTTGGGGTATTTTCTTCAAGCTGCTGACCTTCCTCTATCTGTTTGTCGCGCTGGCGTTGTTCCTGCCGGCTTTCGATCTGCAGAAAAGCGCGGCGCGCAGTCAGGAGCACACGGCGCTCGTGGAGATTCGCGGCATGATCGCCGATGAAGAGGCGGCCAGCGCTGACAATGTCGTCACCAGTCTGCGTGCGGCTTTCGAGGATCCGAAGACCAAGGGTGTCGTGCTGCGCATCAATAGCCCCGGCGGCAGTCCGGTGCAGTCCGGCTACGTCTATGACGAGATTCGCCGCCTGCGGGAGGAGCACAAGGCGATCAAGGTCTATGCGGTGATCACCGACCTCGGTGCTTCCGGTGCCTACTACATCGCCAGTGCGGCCGACGAGATCTTTGCCGACAAGGCCAGTCTGGTGGGTTCCATCGGTGTTACCGCTGCCAGCTTCGGATTCGTCGAGGCCATGGGCAAGCTGGGCGTGGAGCGCCGCGTCTATACCTCTGGCGAGCACAAGGCGTTCCTCGATCCTTTCCAGCCGCAGAAGCCGGAAGAGACCGAGTTCTGGCAGGGTGTGCTGAATACCACCCACCAGCAGTTCATCGAAAGCGTGAAGAAGGGGCGTGGCGATCGACTCAAGGTCGATGGTCATCCCGAGCTCTTCAGCGGTCTGGTGTGGTCCGGCGAGCAGGCTCTGGCGCTGGGGTTGGTGGACAGGCTTGGCAATACCAGCTTCGTGGCGCGCGAGGTCATCGGGGCTAAAGAGATCGTCGATTACACCGTCCAGGAGTCGCCCTTGGATCGATTCTCGAAGAAATTCGGTGCCAGTGTCGCTGAGCGGCTGGCGCTGTGGATGGGGTTCCAGGGGCCGGCTCTGCGCTGAGTCTTCCTTCCCTGATAGAAAAAGCCCGGTCGATGCCGTAATGCCGTTCACTTAAGCGCGCGCATGACTCGCGCCCCTCTCCCATTTATGGGAGAGGGGCGAAATCCCTGCGAAACAGTCGTTTCCCCCTCTCCCTAACCCTCTCCCCAAAGGGGCGAGGGGACTGATCGAGCCCCGTTACTTCTTATGTGAACAGCATTCCGGTCGATGCCGGGCTTTCTTCCTTCTATAGGAGGTCAGGGAATCTGCGCGCCCTCGGCGAGCAGCATGTCCACCAGTCGGATCAGTGGCAGGCCCACCAGGCTGGTGGCGTCCTGGCCCTCGGTGGCGCGAAAGAGGCTGACGCCCAGCCCTTCGGCCTTGAAGCTCCCGGCGCAGTCGAAGGGTTGTTCGGCTGCCAGGTAGCGTTGGATGCGTGCGTCATCCAGTTCGCGGAAATGCACGGTGAAAGGGATGCAATCCACCTGGTACTGGCCGGTGGCGCTGTTCAGCAGGGCGAGGCCGGTGAGGAAGCTGACATGGTTGCCGCTGGCGGCCAGGAGTTGATCGCGGGCCCGTTCGAAGTTGTGGGGTTTGCCGAGGATCTGCTCGCCCAGCACGGCGACCTGGTCGGAGCCGATGATCAGGTGCCTGGGGTGTTGGCTGGCCAGGGCGCGGGCCTTCTCCAGGGCCAGGCGGCGTACCAGTTGTTCGGCTGGCTCCCCGGCGTGGCGGCTTTCGTCGATGGCTGGCGCTCCCCAGGTAAAAGGCAGACGCAGGCGTTCGAGCAGTTCGCGGCGGTAGGGAGAGCTGGAGGCGAGCACCAGGGGCGGCATGGCAATCTCCGGAAAGTGGGCGTGGAATTCTATAGAGCCTGCCGACATGCGAACAGCGCGGAAATTCTTTTGACAGGGCAGGGGCTCGTCCATAGAATGTCGCGCCTATGTTGAATGGGCCGATTCCACCTCATGTAGATCCGCGCAAGTTGGCGGACCGCGAAGTCACTCTTGAAGGTGACATTGCGCTCGCCAGCCTGGAGCGACTCTGCGAACCCCTTGCGGACAACGCGGGCAGCATTCGTGCGAGCCTGGCGTTTGGTCGCGACGAGCGTCGCACTGTCACCATCCGCAGTCGGATCGACGTCGAGGTCAAGATGGTTTGCCAGCGTTGTCTGGAGCTGGTTGCCCTGAACATCCACAGCGAATGCGATTACGCGGTGGTGAGGGAAGGGGCTGACAGTCAGTCGCTGCCGAAGGGCTATGACGTGCTGGAAGTGGGAGAGGATCCTCTGGATCTGATGACTCTGGTCGAGGATGAGCTGCTGCTCGCCCTGCCCATAGTTCCGGCCCATGACCCTGAAGATTGCCAGCAGCCGGCGGGCCTTGAAGAGCCCGAGCCGAGCGAGAACGAGGTTTCGCGGTCCAACCCGTTCAGCGTACTGGCGCAGTTAAAGCGTGACCCAAACGTTTAGGAGTTAATTGATTATGGCTGTTCAGCAGAACAAAAAATCCCGCTCGGCACGCGACATGCGTCGTTCCCACGACGCCCTCGACGCCAATGCACTGTCCGTTGAGAAGAGCACCGGTGAAGTTCACCTGCGCCACCACGTTTCCCCGGACGGTTTCTACCGCGGTCGCAAAGTGATCGACAAGGGCGCTGCCGAGTAATCCTTGGCTGCCTCGATCATCGCGATTGATGCAATGGGCGGGGACTACGGTCCCCGCTGCATTGTTCCAGCCAGCGTCGCCTGTCTGGCCGAATTCCCCTCGCTTCATCTGGTCCTCGTCGGCCAAGCTCCCCTCCTTGAAGAACTTGTCGCCCGCATTCCCGCGGTTGATCGCCAGCGCCTGCAGATCGAGCATGCCAGCGAAGTGATCGCCATGGACGAACGTCCGGCGCAGGCGCTGCGCGGCAAGCCGGATGCCTCAATGCGCGTCGCCCTCGAACTGGTTCGCAACGGGCGCGCCCAGGCCTGCGTCAGTGCCGGCAACACCGGCGCCCTGATGGCGCTGTCCCGCTACGTACTGAAAACCCTGGCGGGAATCGATCGTCCGGCCATGGTCAGTGCCATTCCCACGGCGCGAGGCCACTGCCATCTGCTGGATCTCGGGGCCAATGTCGATTGCAGTGCCGAGCACCTCTATCAGTTCGCCGTGATGGGGGCGGTCGCCGCCGAGGCGCTGGGGACCGCTCGCCCGCGAGTCGCGCTGCTGAATGTTGGAACCGAAGACATCAAGGGAAACCAGCAGGTCAAGCTAGCGGCGAGCCTGCTGCAGCAGGCTGAAGGTCTGAACTACATCGGCTACATCGAAGGTGACGGCCTTTACCGTGGCGAGGCGGATGTGGTGGTGTGCGACGGGTTCGTCGGCAACATCCTGCTCAAGTCCAGTGAGGGATTGGCTTCGATGATTTCCTCTCGCATGGAGGCGTTGTTCGCCGAGAGCCTCGGTTCGCGGATGGTGGGTGCGCTGGCCTTGCCGCTGTTGCGGCGGTTGCGCGCCGACCTGACGCCTGCTCGCCACAACGGGGCGAGCTTTCTGGGGTTGCAGGGCATTGTCATCAAGAGCCACGGCTCTGCCGGCATGGACGGTTTCCAAAGCGCCATCCGTCGTGCCCTGGTGGAGGTTCGCGAGAATGTGCCCCAGCGCCTCCACGGCCGCCTGGAAGATCTGTTGCTGTAGGATGTGACCGCTATTGGCAGGCTGTCATCCAACTGTCAGTTTCCTGCGCTTGGCTATGCTGGGCGTCAATCTCCCTATACCGCCAGAAAAGGGACCTTACTTACATGTCCGCATCCCTCGCTTTCGTGTTTCCCGGTCAGGGCTCCCAGTCTCTGGGCATGCTGGCCGAGCAGGGGGGCCAGCAGAAGCTGGTCCTGGATACCTTCGCCGAAGCCTCCGAGGCCCTCGGTTATGACCTCTGGGCGCTGACTCAGCAAGGTCCGGAAGAACAACTCAACCAGACCGACAAGACCCAGCCAGCCATCCTCACTGCCTCCATCGCCCTTTGGCGCCTGTGGCTGGCCGAGGGTGGTGCGCGTCCGGCCTACGTCGCGGGTCACAGTCTGGGCGAATACTCCGCCCTGGTCGCCGCTGGCAGCCTGGCTTTCGCCGATGCCGTGAAACTGGTCGAGCGTCGTGGCCAACTGATGCAGCAGGCCGTACCGGCGGGGCAGGGCGGCATGGCCGCCATACTCGGTCTGGAGGATGCAGATGTGCTGGCAGCCTGCGTCGAAGCCGCGCAGGGCGAGGTGGTCAGCGCCGTGAACTTCAATGCGCCCGGCCAGGTGGTGATCGCTGGCGCCGCTGCGGCCGTCGAGCGTGCCATCGAGGCGTGCAAGGCGCGTGGTGCCAAGCGCGCCATGCCGCTGCCGGTGAGCGTGCCGTCCCACTGCGCGCTGATGAAGCCGGCCGCCGAGCGCTTCGCGGAGTCGGTCGAAGCCCTGGCCTGGCAGGCACCGCAGATTCCGCTGGTACAGAACGTCAGCGCCGCCGTGGTGGCAGACCTGGCTGAACTCAAGCGCGACCTGCTGGCCCAGCTCTACAGTCCGGTGCGCTGGGTAGAGTCGATGGTCAGTCTTTCCGAGCGTGGCGTCACCGAACTGGTCGAGTGTGGTCCGGGCAAGGTGTTGTCCGGTCTGAACAAGCGCTGCGTGAAGGGCGTCAATACTCACAACCTGGATACCCCTGATGCTTTCGCAGCCGCCCGCGCTGCGCTGGCCTGAACAAGGAGAAGACCTATGAGTCTGCAAGGTAAGGTGGCACTGGTCACCGGTGCGAGCCGCGGCATTGGCCAGGCTATTGCTCTCGAACTGGGCCGTCAGGGCGCCGTGGTGATCGGCACCGCGACCACCGCTTCCGGTGCCGAGCGCATCGCCGAGTACCTCAAGAGCAGCGGCATCGAAGGTGCCGGCCTGGTTCTGGATGTCAGCGACGACGAATCGGTCGCCAGCACCCTGGAGCACATCCAGCAGCACCTCGGTCAGCCGCTGATCCTGGTGAACAACGCCGGCATCACCCGCGACAACCTGATGCTGCGCATGAAAGATGACGAGTGGTTCGATGTCATCAACACCAACCTGAACAGCCTGTACCGCCTGTCCAAGGCCGTGCTGCGCGGTATGACCAAGGCTCGCTGGGGCCGCATCATCAACATCGGTTCGGTGGTGGGTGCCATGGGCAACGCCGGACAGACAAACTACGCGGCCGCAAAGGCCGGCCTGGAAGGTTTCAGTCGCGCGCTGGCGCGTGAGGTCGGCTCCCGTGCCATCACCGTCAACGCGGTAGCACCGGGCTTTATCGACACCGACATGACTCGCGAACTGCCAGAAGCCCAGCGCGACGCCCTGCTGACCCAGATCCCGCTGGGCCGCCTGGGCCAGGCTGAAGAGATCGCCAGGGTGGTGGGCTTCCTCGCTTCCGACGGCGCGGCCTACGTCACCGGCGCGACCATTCCGGTCAACGGCGGCATGTACATGAGCTGAATGTGACGAATCCCTTCAGGAAGCTGTCATATGGGCTGTCTAGAATTCGCTATAACAGTGCAGCCGGGTTATAGACATTTCGTTGCGGCGATCCGGAAGGGGTTCAGGCGTTCTGCTTGAAATGCGGAAAACCCTTTCTATACACTGCAGCCCCAGCTGCACGGATTTTTCCATAGGAGTGAAAACAAGGTATGAGCACCATCGAAGAACGCGTCAAGAAAATCGTCGCCGAGCAACTGGGCGTCAAAGAAGACGAAGTCACCAACAGCGCTTCCTTCGTTGAAGACCTGGGCGCCGACTCCCTTGACACCGTTGAGCTGGTGATGGCTCTGGAAGAGGAATTCGAGACCGAAATCCCGGACGAGCAAGCCGAGAAGATCACCACCGTTCAGGAAGCCATCGACTACATCAACGCCCACGCGCAGTAATGTAGTCGTCGGTTCCCCGACGCGGAAAAGCCGCACGACCCGACCGGGCGTGCGGCTTTTCTTTAGCCGATTGTTGAAAATCCGCGATGGCGAATGTTACCTGCCGGGCTTTTCAAGAGTCTGTTAACCCGAATCAACCGCCGTGAAGATTGAAGAAGGAGATCGCTGTGTCGCGTAGACGCGTCGTGGTCACTGGCCTTGGCATGCTGTCGCCGCTGGGTACCGATGTACCGAGCACCTGGCAGGGAATTCTGGCTGGCCGTAGTGGCATCGGTCCGATCGAACATATGGACCTTTCCGCCTACTCCACCCGTTTCGGCGGCTCGGTGAAGGGCTTCAATGTCGAGGAGTACCTGTCGGCCAAGGAAGCGCGCAAGCTCGACCTGTTCATCCAGTACGGTCTTGCCGCCAGCTTCCAGGCCGTGCGTGACTCGGGGCTCGAGGTCACCGATGCCAATCGCGAGCGCATTGGTGTCGCCATGGGCTCCGGCATTGGCGGCCTGACCAACATCGAGAACAACTGCAAGTCGCTGCACGAGCAGGGGCCGCGGCGTATCTCGCCGTTCTTCGTGCCTGGTTCGATCATCAACATGGTGTCCGGCTTCCTGTCGATCCACCTGGGTATCCAGGGCCCGAACTACGCCATCGCTACCGCCTGCACCACCGGCACCCACTGCATCGGCATGGCCGCGCGCAATATCGCTTACGGCGAGGCCGACGTGATGGTTGCGGGTGGTTCCGAGATGGCCGCTTGCGGCCTCGGTCTGGGCGGATTCGGCGCTGCCCGGGCGCTGTCCACCCGCAATGACGACCCCGCGCGCGCCAGCCGTCCCTGGGACAAGGGCCGCGACGGCTTCGTGCTGTCCGACGGTGCCGGCGCCCTGGTGCTGGAGGAGTTGGAGCATGCCAAGGCCCGCGGGGCAACCATCTATGCGGAGCTGATCGGCTTCGGCATGAGCGGTGACGCTTTCCATATGACGTCGCCGCCGGACGATGGCGCCGGTGCCGCGCGCTGCATGCGCAACGCCCTGCGTGATGCCGGTCTGAACGTCGATCAGGTGCAGTACGTGAACGCCCATGGCACCTCGACGCCGGCTGGCGATGTGGCTGAGGCCATGGCGCTCAAGTCGGTGTTCGGCGATCACGCCTACAAGCTCGCCGTCAGTTCCACCAAGTCCATGACCGGCCACCTGCTGGGCGCCGCCGGTGCCGTGGAGGCGATTTTCAGCGTGCTGGCCCTGCGTGATCAGGTGGCGCCGCCCACCATCAACCTCGATGAGCCGGATGAAGGCTGCGACCTCGATTTCGTGCCCCACGAAGCGCGCTCCATGCCCATCGATGTCGTGTTGTCCAACTCCTTCGGCTTCGGCGGCACCAACGGTTCCCTGGTGTTCCGCCGGTTCGCGGGCTGATGCCGAACTGGGTCGACGGTCATCCTGCCGAGTCGATATCCATCAAGGATCGCGGCCTGGCATACGGCGATGGGCTTTTCGAGACCATCGCCGTCCGTGCCGGCCGCCCCCCGCTGCTTGAGTACCACATGGCGCGGCTGGCCGAAGGCTGCCGACGCCTTGGCCTTCCTCTCGACCTCCAGCAGATGCGCACCGAATTGCTGGCCTTTTCGGCCGGGCTGGGGGAGGGGGTCGTCAAGCTGATGGTCACCCGTGGCGAAGGCTTGCGAGGCTATGCACCTCCACCGGTCGCCTTGCCCCGGCGCATTCTGCAGAGCGGCCCGTTTCCGGCTTACCCGGAAAGCCATCGGGAGCAGGGCGTCCAGCTCTTCCCCTGTGCGACGCGTCTTGCCGAGCAGCCGCTGCTGGCGGGCCTCAAGCATTTGAATCGCCTGGAACAGGTGCTGGCCCGTGCCGAGTGGCAGGGCAGCGAGTTCGCCGAGGGCCTGATGCGGGACCAGGCCGGTCGTGTGGTCGAGGGCGTATTCAGCAACCTCTTCATCGCGCGTGATGGTGTGCTGGTGACTGCCGACCTGTCCCGTTGCGGGGTCGCCGGTGTCATGCGTGCGGCGCTGCTGGACGCCGTCGGTGCGGCGGGTATTCCGGCGGAGGTGCGTGACATCGTCTTCGAAGAATTCCTCCAGGCCGATGAGGTGTTCCTCTGCAACAGCCTCTTCGGTATTTGGCCGGTGCGTTCTGTAACAGGCCATCACTGGCCGGTCGGGCCGCTGACCCGTAAACTTCAGGCCATCGCCCGCGATCTACTGGACATCTGATTCGTGATACGCAAATTCCTGCTGATGCTGGAGGCAGGCCTGCTCCTTGCCGGCTTGTTGGTGGCCTTTGCCGGCTGGCAGCAACGCGTTACCCTCCAGCAACCCCTGAACATCTCCGCCGAGCGGATGCTCGATGTCCCGGCTGGTGCCACGCCGGGCGGCCTGCTCAACCGCCTGGAACAAGAGGGGGTGCTGAACAATGCCTTCTGGTTGCGCCAGTACTGGCGCTTCAACCTGGCCAACGCCTCCCTGCACAGTGGCGAGTACCGCGTAACCCCCGGAATGCGCGCGGTCGACCTGCTGGAGCTCTGGCAGCGCGGTGCGGTGGTGCAGTACAGCCTGACCTTGGTGGAAGGCTGGAGCTTCCGCCAGGTCCGCGCGGCGCTGGCCAAGCAGGCCAAGCTCGAGCAGACCCTGACCAATGTCGACGATGCCGAACTGATGGCTCGTCTCGGTCGCCCGGGCGAGTACCCCGAAGGCCGCTTCTTTCCCGATACCTATCGCTACGTGCGTGGCATGCGCGATATCGACCTGCTGAAGCAGGCGCGCGATCGTCTCGATCAGGTACTGGCGGAGGAGTGGAGCAAACGCGCGGAGCAGTTGCCTTACAAGGACCCCTACCAGGCACTGATCATGGCGTCCCTGGTGGAGAAGGAGACTGGCGTGGCGACCGAGCGCAAGCAGATTGCCGGCGTCTTCGTCCGTCGCCTGCGAACCGGCATGCTGCTGCAGACCGACCCGACCGTGATCTACGGTCTCGGCGAGCGCTACAACGGCAACCTGACTCGTGACCATCTGCGCGAGGCGACGCCCTACAACACCTACGTCATCAGTGGTCTGCCGCCAACGCCGATCGCCCTTGCCGGACGTGAGGCCATCCATGCCGCATTGCATCCCGCTTCGGGCCGGAGCCTCTATTTCGTCGCCCGTGGTGATGGCAGCCATGTATTCTCCGAGACCCTGGGCGAGCACAACCAGGCCGTGCGCGACTTCCAGCTGAAGCGCCGCAGCGACTATCGCTCGAGCCCGGCCCCGCAATGAATAAGGACACCCAGTGAGCGGTCTGTTCATCACATTAGAAGGCCCCGAAGGCGCCGGAAAAAGTACCAACCGCGAGTACCTCGCCGAGCGTTTGCGCGCTCATGGCATCGAAGTGGTATTGACCCGCGAGCCGGGTGGTACGCCCCTGGCGGAACGCATCCGCGAGTTGCTGCTGACGCCCAGCGACGAAGCCATGGGCGTCGATACCGAGCTCTTGCTGGTATTCGCTGCCCGTGCCCAGCACCTGGAGGGCGTCATCAGACCGGCCCTGGCTGGCGGCGCCGTGGTGCTCTGCGACCGTTTCACGGATGCCACCTATGCCTACCAGGGGGGCGGGCGGGGCTTGCCCGAGGCCCGTATCGCGCTGCTGGAGAACTTCGTTCAGGGCGATCTGCGCCCGGACCTGACACTGGTCTTCGACCTGCCGGTGGAGATCGGCCTGCGCCGCGCCGCCGCCCGTGGTCGCCTAGACCGATTCGAGCAGGAGCAGCGCGGCTTCTTCGAAGCAGTGCGCCAGGCCTATCTGCAGCGAGCGCAGGCGGCCAGGGAGCGTTACAAGGTGATCGACGCTTCATTGCCCCTGGTGGACGTGCAGGCCAATCTCGACAAGCTGCTGCCGGACCTGTTGGAGCGTTGCCATGGCTGATGCCTACCCCTGGCAGGAGGGGGTGTGGCGGCAACTGGCCGGACGTGCGCAACACGCCCACGCCTACCTGCTGCACGGCCCCGCCGGCATTGGCAAGCGCGCGCTGGCCGAACGCCTGATGGCGAGGCTGCTGTGTCAGAGCCCGGTCGGACTCGATGCCTGCGGCCAGTGCAAGGCTTGCCTGCTGCTGGCCGCCAGCACCCATCCCGATGCCTTCGTGCTGGAGCCGGAAGAGGCCGACAAGGCCATCCGCGTCGACCAGGTGCGCGAGCTGGTCGAGTTCGTGGTTCAGACCGCACAGCTCGGCGGGCGCAAGGTGGTGTTGCTGGAGCCCGCCGAGGCGATGAACATCAATGCCTCCAACGCTCTGCTCAAAAGCCTGGAAGAGCCCTCCGGCGATACCGTTCTGCTGCTGATCAGCCACCAGCCCAGCCGCCTGTTGCCGACCATCAAGAGCCGTTGCGTGCAGCAGGCCTGTCCGCTGCCCAGTGAGGTCCAGAGCCTGGCCTGGCTCGCTTCGGCCTTGCCGGATGCGACGCCCGAAGCACTGCGCGAGCTGCTGGTGCTGGCCGGTGGTTCGCCGCTGTCGGCGCTGCGTCTGGAAGGGCAGGGCGTGCGTGCGCAGCGCGCCGAAGTGGTGGAAGGGGTGAAGCGGCTGCTCAAGCAGCAGGTGGGGGCCAGTCAACTGGCCGAAGGCTGGAACGCGGTGCCGCTGCCGCTGCTGTTCGAATGGTTCTGCGACTGGGCGCAACTGATGCTGCGCTACCAGCTCACTCGCGACGAAGCCGGGCTCGGGCTGGGTGACATGCGCAAGGTGGTGCAGTACCTGGCCGACAAGGCGCCGCAGCACAAGGTCCTCGCAATGCAGGAATGGCTGCTGCAGCAACGGCAGAAGGTCCTGAACAAGGCCAACCTCAACCGTGTCTTGCTTCTCGAAGCGCTTCTGGTCCAGTGGGCAAGCTTGCCCGGGCCGGGCTAGAATCGGTGGCTGAACCAGCTTGCCAGGAAATAACGCATGAGCCTGCCACCGAATCTGGGTCCGCGTAACGGGATTCTGTCCTTGACCATCAAGGACAAGTCCGTGCTGTACGCCGCCTACATGCCGTTCATCAAGAACGGTGGCCTGTTCATTCCGACCAACAAGACCTACAAGCTTGGTGACGAAGTTTTCATGCTGCTCAACCTGATGGATGAGCAGGAGAAGATTCCGGTCGCCGGCAAGGTGGTCTGGATTACCCCCAAGGGCGCCCAGGGCAATCGCGCAGCGGGCATTGGCGTCCAGTTCAACGACAGTGACAGCGGCGCGCGTAACAAGATCGAGACCTACCTCGCCGGCGCCCTCAAGTCCGACCGTCCCACTCACACGATGTAACCGGCCGTCAGGCGCGGGCTACAAGCGTCGGGCTTGAAGCTCGGCGCCTGCGCCTGGAGCCATGAACCATGTTGATCGATTCCCACTGCCACCTGGACCGCCTCGACCTGGCCGCCCACGGTGGTTCACTGGATGCCGCCCTGGATGCCGCCCGTGCCCGCGGAGTCAGCCAATTCCTCTGCATTGGCGTGAGTGCCGAGAATGCCGCCGCGGTAAAGTCCCTGGCCGAGCGCTACGAGGATGTGCATTGTTCCGTTGGCGTCCATCCCCTTGACCTGCAGCCAGGCGAGTCCCTGGCGCTGGATTGGCTGCTCGGCGAGCTGGCGCATCCGCGGGTGGTGGCCATTGGCGAAACCGGTCTGGACTACCACTACGAACCCGAGGCCGCAGCGCTTCAGCAGCAGGCCTTCCGCCTGCATCTGGAGGCGGCGAAAGTGACCGGCAAGCCGGTCATCGTGCATACCCGCGAAGCCAGAGCCGACACCCTGGCATTGCTCCGAGAGGCGGCGCTACCCCAGGCCGGTGTGCTGCATTGCTTCACTGAAGACTGGGACATGGCCCGCGCCGCGCTGGACCTGGGCTTCTATATCTCGCTGTCCGGTATCGTGACCTTCCGCAATGCCGATGCCCTGCGCGAGGTGGCCCGTCAGGTACCGGCCGATCGCCTGCTGGTAGAGACCGACTCGCCCTATCTCGCCCCCGTCCCTCATCGCGGAAAGCCCAACCTGCCGCAATACGTGCGCGAGGTGGCGGAGTTCCTGGCGGACTTGCGTGGTGTACCTTTCGAGGTCCTTGCCGAGCAGACCGGCGAGAACTACCTGCGCCTGTTTCCCCTTGCGCGACGCGCATGAGCGCTGCCTCCATGCCGGCTGGAAAATGCTGCACGCAAAAAAAACCCGGGTTCTGGGGGATGAATCCGGGTCAAGACCATTAGGAGTAAAACAAAGGAACGCGATCCACGGTTCCTCGACTGGCTGGGCACTTGGGGGGAGATGCCGCGCGCCAGTAAGAAGAAGTATTGGCCATTATCCCCACGCGTCCAGACAGGCTGGCGGCGATTCTTAAACCTATTTGGAATACACCGGCGTCGGCTGAGTCCTCATGCGTCTGCCATCTGGCGCAACAACGCCAGGGTGTCGTCTATCACGCGGGGTTCGGTGTAGAAGTGCGGAGAGAGGCGAATGCCGCCGCCCCTCAGGGCACAGACTACCTGCTCGGCCCGCAGTCGTTCGAACAGCGCCTGATTGTCCCAGCCGTCCAGGCGAAAGTTGAGGATGCCGGCCCGGCGTACCGGATTCAGCGGACTCAGCAGTTGCGTGCCGGGAATCTGCATCAACCCGTCCTGCAACCATTGCACCCGTTCCGCCAATGCTGCCGCCACCTGCACCATGCCGACCTGTTCCAGCAGCGACAGGCTGGCCTCCAGGGCCATGGCGCCCAGCATGTTGGGACTGCCGCATTCGAAGCGGCGGGCGGTGCGCGAGGGTTCCCAATCGGCGCGTTCGTAGTCGCCAGGGTGTTCCAGCATGTGCCAGCCGTATTCATGCAGTTTCAACTGCTGGCGCAGATCACTGCGGCAATAGAAGACGCCCAGGCCTTCAGGGCCGAGCATCCACTTGTGGCCGTCGGCCATGGCGAACGCGCAATCGATGGACTGGACGTCGAAGGGCAGGGCGCCGAGTTGCTGGATGGCGTCGACACAGAAAAGCACGCCTCGCTGGCGGCACGCCTGGCCCAGCCGCTGCAGGTCCAGGCGCAGGCCGCTGGCGTATTGCACGGCGCTGATCGAGAGGAGTCGGGTGCGCGGCCCACAGGCGGCGAGCAGGGCGCCTTCCGGATCGCTCTCGTCCAGCGGCACTTGGATAGTCGTCACTCCATAGCGTCTCAGGGCTTCCCAGACGACTCGGTTGGAGGGGAACTCCTGGTCGCTGATGACGACCTGGTCGCCCTCCATCCAGTCCAGGCCGAAAGCTACGAAGGACAGGGCTTCAGATGTATTCTTGACCAGTGCGAGATCGGCGGTGGTCGGGGCGTTCAGTAGTCTGGCCAGGCGTTCGCGCAGACGACGTTCTACACTCAGCCAGTCTGGATAGTCCCTGGCGCCTAGGCGCCAGTTCTCTTCGGCAAAACGCTGGACCGCACGGGTCGCGCGTTTCGGCCAGGGGGCGACGGCCGCATGGTTGAGATAGCGGAGGCCGTCCGCCTGGGCAAACTCATCTTGCAATACGCTCATAGTCGGATGATCCGTGCATTTTTACGCCAGATAGGCATAATACGCGGCTTGATTTTCGACCCCACAGTCCCTTTATGCAGAAAGAACCCCGTAAAGTCCGTGAGTTCCGCCGCCGCGAGCAGGAAATTCTCGACACCGCCCTCAAGCTCTTCCTCGAAGAGGGCGAAGACAGCGTTACCGTCGAGATGATCGCCGACGCAGTGGGTATCGGCAAAGGCACCATCTACAAGCACTTCAAGTCGAAGGCGGAAATCTACCTGCGCCTGATGCTCGACTACGAGCGTGACCTGAACGCGCTGTTCCATTCCGCCGATGTCGACCGCGACAAGGAAGCCTTGTCGCGCGCCTACTTCGAGTTCCGCATGCGCGATCCGCAGCGCTACCGACTGTTCGACCGCCTGGAGGAAAAGGTGGTGAAGAACAGCCAGGTGCCCGAGATGGTCGAGCAGCTGCACAAGATCCGTGCGTCCAACTTCGAGCGCCTGACCCAGTTGATCAAGGGCCGGATCGCCGAGGGCAAGCTGGAAGACGTGCCGCCGTACTTCCACTACTGCGCCGCCTGGGCGCTGGTGCATGGCGCCGTTGCGCTGTACCACTCGCCGTTCTGGAGCAGTGTGCTGGAGGATCAGGAAGGATTCTTCCAGTTCCTCATGGACATCGGTGTGCGCATGGGCAACAAGCGCAAGCGCGAGTCCGAGTCGCCCGCCAGCTGACGTATTCAGTGCATCCATGACGCGGTCCCGGATATGTGCGGTTCCGGCCGCGGGGATATACTCCGGCGTATCACATGCCGGAGCGTCCCATGATCGTTGACCGCCAAGGCAGGCGCTTCCGCAACCTGCGCATCAGCCTGACCGCCGCCTGCAATTACGCATGCACCTACTGCGTGCCGGACGGCAAGCGTCTCGTCGCGGCCCAGGACGAACTCTCCGCAGAGGCCATGGTGCGTGGCGTGGCCTACCTCATCGAAGCCGCCGGTATCGAACGCCTGCGCATTACCGGCGGTGAGCCGCTGGTCAGTCCCAGGCTCGATCCTTTCCTTCGGGCCGTCAGCACGCTCGGCCTCGAAGATATCAGCCTGACCAGCAACGGCCAGTTGCTGTCGCGTAAGCTGCCGCTGCTGCTGGACTGCGGTATCCGCCGTCTGAACATCTCCCTGGATACCCTGGATGCCGAAGCATTCCGTGGCATTGCCCGCGGAGGTGACCTGGCGACCGTGCTCAGGGGGCTCGAAGAGGCGAGGGCGGCGGGACTCAGGATCAAGGTCAACATGGTCCCCTTGCGCGGCAAGAACCTCGACCAGGTTCTGCCTTTGCTGGATTACTGCCTCGAACGAGGTTTCGAGCTGCGCTTTATCGAGCTGATGCGCATGGGTCACCTGGCCCGTGATCCCAATGCCTTCCATCAGCAGTTCGTGGGGCTGGAGGAGCTGTTGGCGCTGATCGGAACCGCCCATGAATTCGTCCAGGCCGATGCGCCGCTGGATGCCACGGCATTGCGCTACCGAGTGCCGCACTTGGGGCATTTCGGCGTGATCGCCAACGAGAGCGTGCCGTTCTGTCGAACCTGTTCGCGCCTGCGCCTGTCGTCCACCGGCTGGCTGCATGGTTGCCTGTCGTCGAGCAACCGCCACTATGTCGGCGACCTGCTGGAGAAGCCGCGCCACGAGGCCTTGCCGGCGTTGCAGCGTCTGTTGGTGAAGGCGCTCGCCGATAAGCAGGACGTCGCGTTCTCCGGCGGTGTGACTGTGATGAAGATCATTGGCGGCTGATGGCGCGGAAGCTGCATTGGTTCTCTATCCGCCGGTTTTTCGTCACCGGCGCGTGGAGGACATACGATGCGTAGCATGATTCTGTTGCTGGCGATTCTCGGCCTGGTGGGCTGCATGAAGGTCAGTGACATGGCTGAAGGCACTCGCGAGCAGTTGAGCGATGCCGGATTCCTGGACCACAGCGATACCCGTCGCGCCAGCCCCTGGCGCTTGCAGGCGGACTCCTTCATCTATATCGCCCAAGGTTACTTCGTGCCGCCGGGCTCGCCTTATCCGCGGCCCAATGTGGTGGCCGAGGAGGCTTTCAGCGGTTTTGTCGAGTATTTCCCCATGGTGCGCCGCGCCAAGGGGCCGGCCGGCCTCGAAGAGGCCATGGGTCAAGCTCGTGCGGTGGGCGCGCATTATCTGCTGTACGCACGTTTCGCCAGCGCCGATGACCGCATCGGCACGGTCGAAGAGTGGGAGGATCAGGAGGCACTGGACCGGCTCGGGCGCGACCGTGGTGTGATACAGCTGATGCTGATCGAGACCAACACCCGCTATCTGGTCGACACGGCCCGCATCCACAGTCGTGGCGGTTTTCTGACGTTCTACGATTCCAGGCCCGAGGACCTGATTGGGCCGCCGCTGGAAGAGTATGCTCGCAGTCTCATTGGATTGAGTCGTTGAGGAGATGGGCATGAGCGATCCCGGCAAGGCCGGTGATTTGTTGGCGCAGATTGCCACGGCAGATAACCCGGGCGGCGCGCCCGTTCATCTGTGGAACCCGCCGTTCTGCGGCGATATCGACATGCGCATCGCCCGGGACGGCACCTGGTTCTACCTGGGAACGCCAATTGGCCGCAAGCCCATGGTCAAGCTGTTCTCCAGCGTGATTCGCAAGGATGGCGAGGATTATTTCCTGGTGACGCCGGTGGAGAAGGTGGGCATCCAGGTCGACGACGCCCCCTTCGTGGCCGTGGAGCTGCGCGTGGACGGTAGGGGTGAGTCGCAGCGACTGCGCTTCATCACCAATGTCGAAGACGAGGTGGTGGCCGGTAGCGCGCATCCGCTAAGGGTCGAACTGGACCCTGACACCCAGGAGCCTTCGCCCTATGTGCTGGTGCGCGGCAACCTTGAAGCGCTGATCCATCGCAATGTCTTCTACCAGTTGGTGGAGCTGGCTGTCCCGCACGAGGTCAATGGCGCCATCTGGCTTGGTGTGTGGAGCGGCGGAGCGTTCTTTCCCATCGGCCCCCTGCCGGAATAATCCGGAAGACGGCAACGAAAAAGGCTCCCTCGGGAGCCTTTTTCGTGACGGCTTACATGTTGGGGTAGTTCGGGCCTCCGGTGCCTTCCGGGGCCACCCAGGTAATGTTCTGGGCGGGGTCCTTGATGTCGCAGGTCTTGCAGTGCACACAGTTCTGGGCGTTGATCTGGAAGCGCTTGCTGCCGTCTTCGTTCGCCACCACTTCATACACGCCAGCCGGGCAGTAGCGCTGCGCCGGCTCGTCATACAGGGGCAGGTTCTTGGCGATCGGGATGCTCGCGTCGGCCAGCTTCAGGTGACAGGGTTGTTCCTCTTCGTGGTTGGTATTGGAGAGGAACACCGAGCTGAGCTTGTCGAAGCTGATCTTGCCGTCCGGCTTCGGATATTCGATGCGCTGGGACTGGGCGGCGGGCTTCAGGCAGGCGTAGTCCGGCTTGTTGTCGTGCAGGGTGAAGGGGATCTTGCCGCCGAACCAGTTCTGGTCGATGTAGTTGAAGGCACCACCCACCAGGGCGCCGTACTTGTGAATGGCGGCGCCGAAGTTGCGGCTGCGGAACAATTCGTCGTACAGCCAGCTGGACTTGAAGGCATCGACGTAGCCGGCCAGCTCGTCACCGCCTTCCTTGCCGGCGACCAGGGCAGCGGCAACGGCTTCGGCGGCCAGCATACCGGATTTCATGGCGGTGTGGCTGCCCTTGATTTTGGCGAAGTTCAGGGTGCCCAGGTCGCAACCGATCAGGGCGCCGCCCGGGAAGACCATCTTCGGCAGCGAATTCAGGCCGCCCTTGCAGATGGCGCGGGCGCCGTAGGCCACGCGCTTGCCGCCTTCCAGGTACTGTTTGATCACCGGGTGGTGCTTGTAGCGCTGGAATTCGTCGAAGGGTGACAGGTAGGCGTTGGCATAGGACAGGTCGATGATCAGGCCGACCACCACCTGGTTGTTTTCCAGGTGATAGAGGAAGGAGCCACCGGTGTTCTCAGTGCCCATGATGTCCATCGGCCAACCGGCGGTGTGGACCACCAGTCCGGGCTGGTGCTTGGCCGGGTCGATGTCCCAGATTTCCTTGATGCCGATGCCGTAGTGCTGGGCGTCGGCTTCGGAGTCGAGGTTGTACTTCTTGATCAGTTGCTTACCGATATGGCCACGGCAGCCTTCGGCGAACAGGGTGTACTTGGCGCGCAGTTCCATGCCGGGGGTGTAGTAACCCTCTTTCGGGTTACCTTCGCGATCCACGCCCAGATCGCCGGTGATGATGCCGCGCACCACGCCGTTCTCGTCGATCAGCGCTTCCTGGGCGGCGAAGCCCGGGTAGATTTCCACGCCCAGGCCTTCGGCTTGCTGGGCCAGCCAGCGGCAGAGATTGCCCAGGGAGATGATATAGTTGCCCTCGTTGTGCATGGTCTTGGGCACGAACAGGTCGGGAACCCTGATGGCGGAATCGGCATCCTTGAGCATATAGATGTCGTCGCGGGTCACCGGAGTGTTCAGCGGGGCGCCGAGATCTTTCCAGTCAGGGAAGAGTTCGTTAAGGGCTCGCGGTTCGAATACGGCGCCAGAGAGAATGTGGGCGCCCACTTCGGAACCCTTCTCGACCACGCATACGCTGATCTCCTGACCCGCTTGCGCAGCCTGCTGCTTCAGTCGGCACGCGGCGGACAGGCCAGCAGGGCCAGCGCCGACGATGACGACGTCGAATTCCATGTATTCGCGTTCCACAGTCAATCTCCTCAAGGCTCTTCGATATTTTGTGTTGGAGGGCTAGGCTCGATCCCTGACCTGAGCGGGCGCATTATATCCAGAGCCTTTGTTCGGTCCAATACAAACGTTTGTTTGAATTTTGTGAAACCCTGATAGGATAAGGCTCTGCGGCTTATGGCGGGGTATTTTTCTGTATTGACCCGAATAGGCGATCCGGTCAAGATACGGGCGGTTTTGCGCTCGCTGTCTGGGCTGAGAGTCGGTTCCGGCCGACCTGCAACACTGGCCAGGCTCGTCTTGGCGACATTCTTATTAACCGGAGAGTAACGAGGAATCCATGAAGGTTCTTGTAGCTGTCAAACGAGTGGTCGACTACAACGTCAAGGTCCGCGTCAAGGCGGACAACTCCGGCGTCGACCTCGCCAACGTGAAGATGTCGATGAACCCCTTCTGCGAAATCGCCGTGGAAGAAGCCGTCCGTCTGAAAGAGAAAGGCGTAGCGAGTGAAATCGTCGTCGTCACCATCGGCCCGAACACCGCTCAAGAGCAGCTGCGTACGGCCCTGGCCCTGGGCGCCGACCGTGCGATCCTGGTGGAATCCGCCGACGAACTGAACTCCCTCGCCGTGGCCAAGCTGCTGAAAGCCGTGGTCGACAAGGAGCAGCCGCAACTGGTGATCCTCGGCAAGCAGGCCATCGACAGCGACAACAACCAGACCGGCCAGATGCTCGGCGCCCTCACGGGCTACGCCCAGGGCACTTTCGCCTCCAAGGTTGAAGTCGCCGGCGACAAGGTCAACGTCACCCGTGAGATCGACGGCGGCCTGCAGACCGTCGCGCTGAACCTGCCGGCGATCGTCACCACCGACCTGCGCCTGAATGAACCGCGCTACGCGTCGCTGCCGAACATCATGAAAGCCAAGAAGAAGCCGCTGGACGTGGTGACCCCGGAGGCCCTGGGCGTTGCCACCGGGTCCACCGTGAAGACCCTGAAAGTCGAAGCACCGGCCGCCCGCCAGGCCGGTATCAAGGTCAAGTCCGTGGCCGAACTGGTCGACAAACTGAAGAACGAGGCGAAGGTAATCTGATGGCTATCCTGGTTGTTGCTGAACACACTAACGCCGCGCTGGCAGCCGCCACCCTCAACACCGTGACCGCCGCTCAGAAGATCGGTGGCGACATCCACGTGCTGGTCGCCGGCCAGGGCGTCGGCGCTGCCGCCGAGGCCGCTGCCAAGATCGCCGGTGTATCCAAGGTCCTGGTCGCCGACAACGCCGCCTACGCGCATCAGCTGCCGGAAAACGTCGCGCCGCTGATCGCCGAACTCGGCAAGGGCTACAGCCATGTGCTGGCCGCCGCCACCACCAACGGCAAGAACTACCTGCCGCGCGTGGCCGCCCTGCTGGACGTCGACCAGATCTCCGAGATCATCGCCGTCGAGAGCGCCGACACCTTCAAGCGTCCGATCTACGCCGGCAACGCCATCGCCACCGTGCAGTCTTCCGCGGCCGTGAAGGTGATCACCGTGCGCACCACCGGTTTCGATGCCGCCGCTGCCGAAGGTGGTTCCGCTGCCGTCGAGGCCGTGGGTAGCGTATCCGATGCCGGCACGTCCGCCTTTGTCGGCGAAGAACTGGCCAAGTCCGACCGTCCTGAACTGACCGCTGCCAAGATCGTCGTCTCCGGCGGCCGTGGCATGCAGAACGGCGACAACTTCAAGCACCTCTACGCCCTGGCCGACAAGCTGGGCGCTGCCGTGGGTGCGTCCCGTGCCGCGGTCGACGCCGGCTTCGTGCCGAACGACATGCAGGTCGGCCAGACCGGCAAGATCGTTGCCCCTCAGCTGTACATCGCCGTGGGCATTTCCGGTGCCATCCAGCACCTGGCGGGCATGAAGGACTCCAAGGTGATCGTCGCGATCAACAAGGACGAAGAAGCCCCGATCTTCCAGGTGGCCGACTACGGCTTGGTGGCTGACCTGTTCGAAGCCATCCCGGAACTGGAAAAGCTGCTGTAATAGCACTTCCCGGCCTGCCGTACAGAAAACCCGCTCTCCGGAGCGGGTTTTTTATTGCCTCTCAGCCACGATTGGCGTCAAGGAAGGCCTGGTAATGCCGTGCCGTTTCCTCGGGACGCTCGATCATCGGGGCGTGGCCGCAGTTCTGCATGATCACCACGCTGGGTTTCTTCAGCAGCGGTTTCATCACGGTGATGCTGGAGACATCCAGTACCCGGTCGCGGTCGCCCCAGAGCAGCAAGGTAGGCGCCTCGATGCGGGGCAGCTCGGGCTCCAGCGGGATATAGCGCTCCCGCAGCTGGTGGAACACGTCGTCGTAGTGCGCCTGGCTGGCGACGGACCGTTCGGCCAGCCAGGCTTTGACCGAGTCGGGCAGGGCGGGGGGCACGACGAAGACGAAGTCCAGCATGCGCTGGTAGTCCTCGGCGTTGCGCACCACCAGCGGATTGGGTTGGCCGCTTTCGATCAGGCGGAACAGCTCGCTTTTGTTTGGCGCGCTGATCCCGCCGGTGGAGAACAGGCCCAGGCTGCTGACCTGCTGCGGATAGCGGGCGGCGAAGATTCCGGCAATGTGGCCCCCCATGGAGTTGCCCACAAGGTGGATCTTGCCGAGGCCCAACGCCTTGGCGAAGGACTCCAGGCGCTCGGCCTGGGTGCCCACGTCGTAGCTGCCGTCGGGCCGGTCACTGTCGCCGAAGCCCGGCAGGTCCAGGGCGATGACGCGATAGCGGGCGGTAAAATGGCGGGCGAAGCGCAGCCAGTTGTCCTTGCTGGCGCCGAAACCATGGATCATCACGATGGTTTCGCCCCTGACCGGGCCGCCCTCGTAGTAATGGATGCTAAGATCGCCCAGCGCAATCTGTCGTTCCGACAGGCCGGCCATCTGCCGCTCCAACAGGAGCACGCTGGCCGTTAGCGCCGCCGGGGAGAAATACAGGGTTGCCGCCAAAGCCGTCAGCAGCATGACGACTGCAATGAAGAGTTTCTTCATGGCCAGCTCTTCGCAAATGGTTCTTCCTACTGCCTGTACGCTAGCATGAAGCTCGTGCCAGGCGATGCGGCCCATGCCGCAGCCAATCGAACGTCCAGTCCGGGAAACCTCAGATGCCAAGTCGATTCCACTTTTCGTCCCTGCTCCTCGTGCTCAGCCTGCTGCCCGGATTCGTGCAGGCCGCCGGGAAGTGCGAGCGCCTGGTGGCAACCGGTAATCCCGAATATCCCCCGTATCTCTGGCGCGACCCCGAGAACCCCAAGCAACTGATCGGCGCCAATGCCGATCTGCTCAAGCAGATCGCCACAGAGCTCGGGCTGAAGGTGGATATCCTCTACACCGGTCCCTGGTCCCGTGCCCAGGATGAGGTCCGCACCGGCCGGGTCGACCTGATCGCCGGGGCCTTTCTCACCCTCCCGCGCCTGGAAAACATGGACTACGTCCATCCGGCCTTCCTCGAAACCCAGAGCGTCGTCTGGGTCAAGCGCGACAAGGTATTCCCCTACAACAGTTGGGACGACCTGCGCGAGCGCACGGGCGGTACCCTGGTGAAGAACAGTTTCGGCGAAGCCTTCGACCGCTTCGCCAAGGAAAACCTCAAGCTCGAAGAGGTTCCGAGCCTGACCCAGGCCTACCAGAAGCTCCTGCTGGAGCGGACCGACTACGTGCTCTACGAGCACTACCCCGGCCTGGTGCTGGCCGACACCTTGGGCATGGCCGATGACCTCGTTGCCCTGGAACCGCCGATCTCCAGTGAAGGTCTGTACCTGACCCTGTCCCACAACTCGGCGTGCAACGACCCCTGGCTGCGCGGACAGCTGGCGAAAAAAATGACAGAATTGGTCGCCTCCGGAGTGCCGGAAACCCTGCTGCAGCGCAACCTGGAGCGATGGAAGGCGCTGCAGATGCTGCCCGCCGCCACGGCTGAATGATTAGGAACCCTCTAGTGAGCAAGACACCCCTGTTGGCTGCCGGCCTGGCCGTGCTGGCCCTGGTCGGCTGCGCCAACGACCCGGCCCCCATCGAGCAGATGCGCCTGACCCACAAAGCGGTGGAGCAGGCCAAGGCCGTTGGTGCCACCGAGCAGATCGAGGAAATGAAGCTGGCCCAGGAGAAACTCGCCCTGGCCGAGAAGAACATGGGCGAGCAGGACTACAAGCGCGCCCGTGTCCTGGCCGAGGAAGCCGAACTGGACGCGCGTCTGGCGGAAGCCAAGGTGCTGACCAGGAAGAGCCAGGACCAGTTGGCCGAGCTGACGGCGCGGATCAATCGCCTGCGCAAGCAGTTGGGGGATGTGCAGTGACCCGGAATCATGCAAAGACCGCCGGCCTGCTGCTTGGCCTCGGACTGCTTGGTGGCTGTGCCAACCAGCAGCAGACCGAGCAGAGCCTGGAACAGGCCCGGCAGATGTTCCAGAAGGTGAAGGAAGACCAGGACGTCCTCAGCAGCGCGCCCAAGGATGTCATCCGCGCCGGCGAGTCCCTGGCCCGCGCCGAGCGATTGTCCAGCTACTTGGGTAACGAAGCCGACGTCGCCCACTATGCCTACCTCAGCCAGCGCTACAGCGAGATCGCCAGCCAGCACAGCGAGCAGAGCCTGAACCAGGCTCGCGCCGCCAAACTGCAACTGGAGCGGGAGCGCCTGCAGCTGGCGCTGCGCGAGGCCAAGCTGCTCAGCGTCCAGCAGCAGGGGAAATGGCTGGAAGAGCAGATGATCGCCTTGGCGGCTACCGAGACCGATCGCGGCCTGGTGATGACCCTGGGGGATGTGCTGTTCGATACCGCTCATGCCGACCTCAAGGCCTCGGCCAATCGCACTGTGCTCAAGCTGGTGCAGTTCCTCCAGCTCAACCCGCGACGCGTCGTGCGTATCGAGGGTTATACCGACAGCAGCGGCAACAAGGCGGACAACCTCACGCTCTCCACGGCGCGCGCGCAGGCGGTAGCCGATGCGCTGATCGACCTCGGGGTCGATGCCAGGCGCATCCAGGTCCAGGGTTATGGCGAAGCTTTCCCGGTGGCGGAGAACGCCTCCAACCGGGGCAGGGCGCAGAATCGTCGGGTGGAGATCGTCTTCTCCAACGAAAAAGGCGAACTCGGCCCGGCACGCTGAAACGCGACACGGGAAAGCCCCGATTGCCGTTCGGCGTCGGGGCTTTTTTGTGCCTGGACAATCTCACTGTATCGCACACAATTCATTGATCTGTACCGGTGCAGTTACAGGGCATTCGGATAGTGTTTCGGTCCAGTGATACAGGTACCACCGTCATGACCAATCTGTTGCTCTACCAACGCATCGCCCAGCAACTGGCCGATGATATTCGCCGTGGTGTCTATCAGCCGGGCGAACGCGTGCCGTCGGTGCGCAAGCTCAGTTCCCAGCTCAGCGTCAGCCACGCCACCGTTCTGCAGGCCTATGCCAGCCTGGAGGATCAGGGGCTCATTCGCGCGCGTCCGCAATCCGGTTTCTACGTGCACCAGACCCCGGCGCTGACGGCGTCCACACCGGATATCGCCCGTGTCGAGCGGCCCGGCCTGGTCACCCGCGCCAGCATCATCCAGCAGGTGCTGGCCGAGTCCCGCCGCGAAGGGGTGTTTCCCCTGGGCGCGGCGGTGCCCCATGTCGATTACCTGCCGGTGCGCACCTTGCACCAGCAACTGGCCAAGGTGACCCGGTTCCACAGCCCGCGCGCCTTCAGCTACATGTTCAGCCCCGGCTTCGAGCCACTGAGGCGCCAGGTGGCCATCCGCATGCGCGATGCCGGCGTGGTGGTGGACCCGAGCGAAGTGGTGATCACCCACGGCTGCGTGGATGCCCTGCAGATGAGCCTGCGGGTGCTGACCCGGCCGGGCGACCTGATCGCGACCGAGTCGCCCACGTACTACGGCCTGCTGCAACTGGCCGACCTGCTGGGCCTGAAAGTGATCGAGATCCCCAGCGACCCGACCACAGGGATCAGCCTGGAGGCCCTGCAACTGGCCGCCAACCAGTGGCCGATCAAGGCGCTGGTGTTGACCGCGCGATTGAGCAACCCGCTGGGCGGGACCATTCCCGAGGATCGTCAGAAACAGCTGCTGCGCCTGTCCTCGGACTTCGATATCCAGATCATCGAAGACGACATCTACGGCGAGCTGATGTTCGACCAGGGGCCGTCCAAGGCCATCAAGGCCTACGACCTGGATGACCGGGTGATCTACTGCTCCAGTTTCTCCAAGACCTTGTCCCCCGGTGTGCGCATCGGCTGGATGATCGCCGGCAAGTACCAGGCGGAGATCCAGCGCCTGCAGACCTTCAGCACCCACTCGGCGTGCAGCGTCACCCAGATGGGCGTGGCCGCCTACCTGGAGAACGGTGGCTACGACCGGCACCTGCGCTACATCCGCCAGGAGTACCGAAAGAACCTCACCGCCTTCCAGCTGGGGGTGCAGCAGTACTTCCCCGAAGGCACGCAGATCACCCGTCCCAATGGCGGATTCATCCTCTGGCTCAGCCTGCCGGCCAAGGTGAATACCAAGGATTTGCACGTGCGCGCCCTGCAGCAGGGCATCAGCATTGCGCCGGGGTTGATCTTCAGTAACACCGAACAGTTCAACCACTGCGTGCGGCTGAACTGCGGCATTCCGTGGAACCGTGAAGCCGAGCGCGCCATCATGACCCTCGGCATGCTGGCCAAGCAGCTGTGCCAGGAGGCTGGTCTGTAGGGGCTGCAACGCAGCCCCCGTGGGACATCGACGCAGTCTTAACCCCTTTCGCCGGCGACCTCCGTCTACTGGTGCGAATGGCTCATTCGTTCCCAGGAGGCGTCCATGTCCCGCCACACTTTCCTCTCATACCAACCCCTGGCCGCCGGCTTCACCGCTGGCCTGCTGCTGGCCCTGACCGCCTGCAGTGCCCAGGATGCCTCCGCACCGGCCGCCGGCAAGGCCGAAGCGCCGTTGCCTGCGCTGGAGCAGCCCGAGCCGGTGCTGCACGAGGAGGTCAAGGTCAGTGCGCCGGTGCCCTTCGCCAAGCGCGCCGACTACGCCGCCGAATCCATGCAGATGCCAAGGGCCGCGCTGGCGCCGGCGACGGATGTCCTCCCGGGCTACCGCGATCGACCCCGCGAGCAGTACCAGCATCTGCCCGACAATCCGGTGCATGAGGTGGCCCGCGAGCCGGTTTCCACGTTCAGTATCGACGTCGACACCGGCAGCTATGCCAACGTGCGGCGCTTCCTCAATGGCGGCCAGTTGCCGCCCGCCGATGCGGTGCGGCTCGAAGAGATGGTCAACTACTTTCCCTACCGCTATCCGCAGCCGGAGGGGGATGTGCCCTTCGGTATCGGCATCGAACTGGCGCAGACGCCCTGGAACCCGCAGACGCGCCTACTGCGCGTGGCGATCAAGGCCTCCGACAGCAGTGTCGAGCGGTTGCCGCCTGCCAACCTGGTATTTCTGGTGGATGTTTCCGGTTCCATGGACCGTCGCGAGGGGTTGCCCATGGTGCAGGGCACCCTCAAGTTGCTGGTGGACCAGCTGCGCCCGCAGGATCGCGTGTCCCTGGTCACCTACGCCGGTGAGGCGCGGGTGGTGCTGGCTTCCACGCCCGGCAGCGAAAAGACGAAGATCCGTACCGCCATCGAGCAGCTAAGCGCCGGCGGTTCGACAGCCGGCGAATCGGGCATCCAACTGGCCTACGCCGAGGCCGCCAAGGGCATGATCGCCAACGGCATCAACCGCATCCTGCTGGCCACCGACGGTGACTTCAACGTCGGCATCAGCGATTTCGAGAGCCTCAAGCAACTGGCCGCGCAGAAGCGTAAGGGCGGTGTTTCCCTCACCACCCTCGGCTTCGGCGTGGACAACTACAACGAGCGCCTGATGGAGCAACTGGCCGATGCCGGAGACGGCAACTATGCCTACATCGACAACCTGCGTGAGGCGCGCAAGGTGCTGGTGGACCAGCTCGGCTCGACCCTGTCGGTGGTGGCCAGGGACGTGAAGCTGCAACTCGAGTTCAATCCGGCCGAGGTCAGCGAATACCGCCTTCTGGGCTATGAGAACCGCGCGCTCAAACGCGAGGACTTCAGTAACGACAAGGTGGATGCCGGCGAGATTGGGGCGGGCCACACCGTCACCGCGCTCTACGAAATCGTCCCCGCAGGCGCGAAGGGCTGGCTGGAGCCGCTGCGCTACCGGGCATCCCCCAGGGCTGAAGGCCAGGCCGGCGAGCTGGCCTGGCTGCGGGTGCGCTACAAGGTGCCGGGCGTCGAACAGAGTCGTCTGCTGGAGCGCCCCATAGCCGCCGGCAAGGTGGTCAGCCTGGAGGCGGCCAGCGAGGACCTGCGCTTTGCCGCGGCGGTAGCGGCCTTTGCCCAGCAGCTCAAGGGCGGCCGGTACACCGGCGACTTCGACCTGGCCGACAGTGCGCGGCTGGCGCGCGCCGCCCGTGGCGATGATCGTTTCGGCCTGCGCGGGGAGTTCGTGCAACTGGTGGAACTCGCGCAAAGTCTGCACACTCCGCTCCCACCTCACGCGCGGAAGGAATGACGTGAACGCGACCTTCACGGACGACGACGCCGCCTTGCTGCGGCGCTACCGCAACGGCGATGCCGAAGCCTTTGGCGCGCTCTATGCGCGCCACCGCCTCGGTCTCTACCGCTTTCTCTGCGGTCTGTGCGGCGACGCCGCGCTGGCCGAGGAAATCTTTCAGGAAACCTGGCTCAACCTGATCCGCAGCGCGTCCGAGCCGCTCGGTCAAGCCGGTTTCAAGACCTGGCTCTACCAGATCGCCCGCAATCGGCTGATCGACCATTGGCGCAAGCATGGCCGCCAACAGGGCGTCACCGAGGCGTTCGACGAAGCGCTGCACGGCGACGCCATGCCCGGCAACAGCCCCGATCCCGCGCACGAACTCTCTCTCAGCCGTGACCAGCAGCGCTTGCGCGCGGCCCTGGATGAGCTGCCGGGCGAACAGCGTGAAGTCTTCCTGCTGCGCGCCCATGGCGACCTGGAGCTGGCCGAGATCGCCGAACTCACCCGCACACCGGCAGAAACGGTGAAGAGCCGCCTGCGTTATGCACTGCAGAAGTTGCGTCGGCTGCTGGCCGACCCGGCGTCGGCCGAGGAGGTATCCGCATGAACCAAGACCCGAAACAGCCGGACGCCATGGAACGGGAACTGCTCGAACACTATCGCAGCCACTGCCACGACGAGCCTTCGGCAGCGCTGGACCAGCGCATCCTTGCCGCCGCCGCGGCCCAGGCGACGCAGAAGCGGGCCGCCCCCGGACCCTCCTTCGCCGGGCGACTGCACGCCTGGCTGTTCGGCGCGGGCGGGCGGCAGCGCTGGACGGTCGCCCTGGCCGGCTTCGCCACCCTGGGCATTGGCCTGAGCCTGACCCTGCGCACCCAGGAGCAGGCCGAGCAGCGCTTCGACGCACCGCCGGCCGGCTCGGCGCCGTACTCCGCGCCGGCACCAGCCGCCGCCCCGATGTCCCGCGCTGCACCCTCCACCCTGGCGAGCCCGCCGGCCCGGATGGAGAAGAAGAGCTCGGCCATGGCCGACAGCAGTGCCGAAGTCGAAGCCCGAGGGACAGGCTTCTCGCACCTGGAGGAGGCCTCGCCCAAGGCGGAATTGGCCAGGTCCGCGCCGCCCGCCGAGCCGGAAGCCAGCCTGCGCCGCGTGTTGGCGCTGCGGGCGGAGGGTCGGCGCGACGAGGCGCACAGGCTGCTGGACGAGTTGCAGGCGCGCTATCCGCAGCGGGATATCGCCGCCGAGCTGCGCGAGCTGGAAGCGGACCGCTGAGGCGGTCGCGTCAGGCTTGCCAGGGGGCGGGGCAAGGTGGAGCATGGCGTCATCGTCATTCCCTGCTAGAGCCGCCATGCGCGCAATCCATACGCTCTGTGCCGGTCTGGTACTGGCTCTGCTGACTGCGTGCGACAAGCAAGCCCCGTCGCCACCCAAGGCACCGCCCGTGCCGCCGCCCATGTCCAGCCAGCCGGAACCGCCTTCGCCAGCACTGGAGCCAGCCGTGTCGGTCGCGCCGGCTGTGCCTGAGCCCAAGCCCGCTCCACCGGCGCCGGTGGTTCCGGTGAAGCCGTCGCCGTCGCCCCCCGCGCCGGTCAAGCCGAAGGAGCCGCCCGTGGCGGCGACCGTCGCGAAGCCGTTGCCCAAGGCCAGGATCGATCTCAGCCTACCCAAGGAGTTGGCCGATCAACTGGCCCCCGAGGGCACCACGGGTGATCTGTCGGAGCAGCCGCTGCTGCCGCAGCTGTTCGTGGAAAAGCCCTTGCCGGAAAGCCCGTTCCAGCTCAACGGCAAGCTGATCACCAACGAACGGGAGGATGATTACTGGCGCTCGGTGGAAGGGGCTGAGCTGCAGTTCGAGTTCAAGCGCTGATCCGCCACCCTCGGGCGGGCACTCCCAAGCCAACACCGTGGCTTCGAAGGGGGGAGCGCTGAAGCGTGGTCCACCCGGCTGCAACCGGGTGCTGTGGGACCGACATCAAGAGGCCAGCCTCAGAATCGGTAGTCCCCGCGTTGTATCGCCTGATACAGCGCGTCATCCAGCGGGCGGAAGTGCGCATCGCCGGGCAGCCGGGCGAAGAGGGGCGCGTTCACAGCCTCGGGGTCGTACGCCTGTTGCTTCAGGTCGGTCTTCTTGTACTTGAAGGTTCCAGTGGTCTCCACCTCGTCCAGCAGGCGCACGAACAGCGGCGAGGCATAGGCCGGCAGCTCGCGATCCAGGTGGTCGGCCAGGGCCTGGCGATTCAGGTGCGCTCCGCTGGCCAGGCGCAGGGCCGCCATGCCGCAACGGCCATTGGTACCGGGAATCTCCACGCCGTACACCACCGCATCCTCCACGCCGGGGAAGGCGCCGAGGGCGTTTTCCACCTCGGTGGTGGAAACGTTCTCGCCCTTCCAGCGGAAGGTATCGCCCAGGCGGTCGACGAATTGCGCATGTTTGCAGCCGATGCCGCGCATCAGGTCGCCGGTGTTGAACCAGGCGTCGCCCTGCTTGAATACGTCGCGCAGGATCACCGCCTCGCTCTTGGCCGGGTCGGTGTAGCCGTCGAAGGGCCACTTGTCGCTGATCTCGCTGATCAGCAGGCCCGCCTCGCCCCTGGCGACTTCCTCCAGGAAGCCGCGCTGGTTGCGCAGCGGCCGGTCGTTTTCCAGGTCGTAGCGGACGATGGCGAAGGTGGCCGGGGAGAAGCCCACGGTATTGTCGAAGTTGAACAGGTTGGTGAAGCCGATATTGCCCTCGCTGGAGGCATAGAACTCCATCACCCGCTCGATGCCGAAGCGCGCCTTGAACTCCGCCCAGATGGACGGGCGCAGGCCGTTGCCGATCATGCTGGTGAGCGTGTTGCCGCGCTCCTCAGGACAGGGCGGCTGGTTCAACAGGTAGCGGCAGAGTTCGCCGATGTAGCCGAAGCACGTGGCCTGGTAGCGCGCCACGTCCTTCCAGAAGTTGCTGGCGGAAAACTTGCGGCGCAGGGCGATGGCGGCGCCGCCCGCCAGTACCGAAGCCCAGCTCACGGTCACCGCGTTGTTGTGGTAACAGGGCAGGGTCAGGTAGAAAACGTCGTTCTCGGTCAGACCCAGGCCCGAATGGCCGAAGCCGCCGTAGGCCTTGATCCACTTGCCGTGACTGAGGATGGAGGCCTTGGGCAGGCCGGTGGTGCCGGACGTATAGATGTAGAAGCAGGCGTCCTTGAGCCGAACCAGGCCCGTCTCGTCCGGGTTTTCGCCGGACTGGTCCAGTGCCAGGCGCATCAGGTTCTGCCAGCCGGGCGGGGTGTCGCCCGGTTCGCAGAAGCAGTCCGCATCGGCCACCCAGTAGCAGTGACGGGTGTCCTCCAATTGGTCGCGCACGTCGTCGAAGGCGCCGCGCAGTTCGTCGCCCACCACAAAGTGCCGGGCCTTCACCAGGTTCAGGCTGTGGCTGAGCACCTTGCCGCGCTGGGTGGTGTTGACCAGGGCGGCGATGGCTCCGAGCTTGGCCAGGGCACCGAGCACCGCCAGCACTTCGATACGATTTTCCAGCATCACCGCCACCACGCTGCCATGGGCCACGCCTTCGGCCTTCAGGGCATGGGCCAGACGATTACACCAGGCATTGAATTCGGCGTAGCCGAGCCGGCGCCTTTCATCGATCACTGCCGGTCGCCGTGGATACAGGCGGGCAGCGCGCTCCAGGGCCCAGCCCAGGGACAGCGTTTTCTCGCGGTTGCGGATACCGGTGTAGTAAAGACCCAGCAGCATGCGCGGCAGACGTGGCAGGTTGGCCGGCAGGCGGGTAATGAAGCGAAGCGGGGAGATCAGGTCGGCTTGGCTCATGATGCTCGCGTAATTGTCGTTGTTGTGCGCAGACATGACTCTAGGGCGGGCTGTCTGTCCGCGCCATGACCCTGGCGCGGACATCAGGGGGCAGATGGGCGAACGGAAGTCCGGGCGCTCAATCTGTAGGAGCGAATTCATTCGCGAAGCAGGACGTAGTCATGCCCTGCGGTGTTCCAGGGCGGCTGCGCCGCCCATTCGCGAATGAATTCGCTCCCACAAGAGGGAGGATCAATCCAGAAACAGATCCGGCACCAGCGAACCGCCTTCGGGGTCGTAGCGGTACTGCTCGAACTCGGTCTGGCCTTGCTCGCGCAGCAGCGCTTCGTCGATCAGCAGGCGCCCGGTGATGCTGCGGTCTTCGCTCGTCAGGATGGCATGGGCGGCGTCGGCCATGATGGTCGGGGTGCGGGCGCGCTTGAAAGCGTCGCGGCTGCCCAGCTCGAATTCGATGGCGGCGGTGGCGATCATGGTCTGCGGCCACAGCGAGTTGACGCTGATGCCGTACTTCTTGAACTCCTCGCTCATGCCCAGGGTGAGCATGCTCATGCCGTATTTGGTGACGGTGTAGGGGCCGTGCTGGGCGAACCACTTCGGCGCCAGGTTGAGCGGCGGCGAGAGGTTGAGGATATGGCCGTTGGCGCTCTGCTTCAGGTAGAGCAGGGCGGCCTGGCTGCAAACCATGACCGCGCGGGTGTTGATCTGGTACATCAGGTCGAAGCGCTTGGCCTCCAGGAGCTCGACGCCCACCAGCTTGATGGCGCCGGCGTTGTTGACCAGGGCATCGATGCCGCCGAAGTGCGCCGCGGCCTTGGCCATGGCCTCGGCCACGGCATGCTCGTCGCGCACGTCCAGTTGCAGGGGCAGGGCGTTGCCGCCGGCGGCCTGCACCTCCTCGGCCACGCTGAAGATGGTGCCGGGCAGCTTGGGATGGGGCTCGGCGCTCTTGGCGGCGATGACGAGGTTGGCGCCGTCGGCGGCGGCGCGCAGGGCGATTTCGCGGCCGATGCCACGGCTGGCGCCAGTGATGAACAGGGTCTTGCCGGAAAGGGACATGCGCGTTCTCCTGATTGTTGTTCCTTGGGGGGCCGCGTTGCGGCCCATTCGCGAGTGGATTCGCTCCCGTCGGGAAGCTGCGGGGAGCGTCAGGCTTCTTCCACCTCCACCAGCAGTTGGCGGCTCTTCACCTGGTCGCCGCGGCTGACCTGCACGCGGCGGATAACGCCGTCAACGCTGGCCTTCAGCGGGTGTTCCATCTTCATGGCTTCCAGCACCACCAGCAGTTGGCCTTTGCCGACCCGTTCGCCTTCGCTCACCAGCACCTCGACTATGGCGCCATCCATGGGGGCCTTCACCGTGCCGGAGCCCGCGCCGCCCTGGCCGCCGGCCGCTTCGTGGGTCACGTCCTGCAGTTCCAGGTTGCCGTGCTGGCCGAACAGCCAGAGCTGCGTGCCGCGCTGATGGTAGGCCACACGGCGGCGGATGCCGTCCAGCTCCACCGTCGCCCAGCGGCCATCGGCGGCCAGCATGCGAATGACAATGACCGCCTCGCCGACCCTGGCCTGCAGGCGCGGTTGTTGCCCGGCGTCCTGTACCGCCAGTTCCACGGCATGCTTCTGCTCGCCCTGGCGCACCATCAGGCGCCAGGGGGCACTGCCGGCACTGCGCCAGCCGGCCAGACTGCCCTGGTGGGCGCTGCCGGTGGCCGACGCTTGGTAGAGCAGGGTGGCGGCGACGGCCAGTTCGGCCGGCAAGATCGATTGCGGGCTCAGGCTGGCATCGCTGGAAAAGGCTTCGCCGATAAAGGCGGTGGTGGCTTCGCCGGCGGCAAAGCGCGGGTGCCTGAGCAGGTTGGCGAGGAAGCGCTGGTTGCCCTTGACCCCCAGCAGCACGCAATCCTCCACGGCACGGGCCAGTTTGCGCCGGGCCTCGTCACGGGTGGCGCCCCAGGCGATCACCTTGGCCAGCATGGGGTCGTAGAACGGCGTGACGGCCTGGCCTTCCACCAGGCCGTGGTCGATACGGATGCCAGGAAGTATCGACGGCTCCCAGCGCAGCACCTCGCCGGTCTGGGGCAGGAAGCCGGCGGCCGGGTCTTCGGCGTAGAGACGCACTTCCATGGCATGACCGTTCAGATGGATGTCTGCCTGTTTCAGCGGCAGCGGCTCACCTTCCGCCACGCGAATCTGCCAGGCCACCAGGTCCTGGCCGGTGATCAGTTCGGTGACCGGATGCTCCACCTGCAGGCGGGTGTTCATTTCCAGGAAGTAGAAGTCGCCGCCGGCGTCCAGCAGGAACTCGACGGTGCCGGCGCCGACGTAGTCCACCGTGCGCGCGGCCAGAACCGCTGCTTCGCCCATGGCCTGGCGCAATTCGGGCGTCATGACTGGGCAGGGCGCTTCCTCGATCACCTTCTGGTGGCGGCGTTGCACCGAGCAGTCGCGTTCTCCCAGGTAGACGATGTTGCCGTGCTGGTCGCCGAACACCTGGATTTCCACATGGCGCGGTTGCAGCACGGCCTTTTCCAGGATCAGCTCGGCGCTGCCGAAGGCGTTCAACGCTTCCGAGCGGGCCGTGCGCAGCTGCGCCGCGAGTTCCTCAGCCCCCTGCACCAGGCGCATGCCACGCCCGCCGCCGCCGGCGCTGGCCTTGATCATCAGGGGGTAGCCGATGCGTTCGGCTTCCCGGGCCAGGGTCGCGTCGTCCTGCTCGGCGCCTTCGTAGCCGGGGATGCAGGGCACGCCGGCTTCCAGCATGGCCAGCTTGGACAGGCGCTTGCTGCCCATCAGGTGGATGGCTTGCGCCGTCGGGCCGATGAAGGCGATGCCGGCCGCCTCACAGGCGCGGGCGAATTCGGCATTCTCGGAGAGGAATCCGTAGCCGGGATGGACGGCCTTGGCGCCGGTCTTGCGGGCCGCGGCGATGATGGCTTCGACCGACAGATAGGACTGCCCCACCGGTGCCGGGCCGATGCACACCGCCTCGTCGGCCAGTTGCACATGGCGGGCGTCGGCATCGGCCTCGCTGTAGACAGCCACGGTGCGGTAGCCAAGCGACTGTGCCGTGTGCATCACCCGGCAGGCGATTTCGCCACGGTTGGCAATGAGGATCTTGTTGAACGCGGGCATCGGAATGCTCCTGCTGTACGTAGCCCGGATGCCTCCGGGGTTGGACTTTCCCGGATTGCATCCGGGCTACATCCGTTCGTTAGGGGGGCTGGCTACACGGCCCAGGCGGGCTTGCGCTTCTGCACGAAGGCCAGGGTCCCTTCGGTGCCTTCCGGCCCGGTGACGGCTTCGGCGAACTGCTCGGCCGCACTGTCCAGCAGGTTGCCCAGGGGCTCGACCTCGGTTGCCAGCAGCAGGGCCTTGGTCCGCGCGTTGGCGCCGGGGGCGCAGCGACGCACCTGTTGCAGGCTGTCCATCAGCCGCTGTTCCAGGGTTGCCGTATCAGGTTCGGCGAAATGCACCAGACCCAGGCGCAGGGCCTCAACGCCGTCGAAGCGGGCGGCGGTCAGGGCCAGGCGGCGGGCCTGGGTCAGGCCGACGCGCCTGGCCACGAAGGGGGCGATCTGTGCCGGGAGGATGCCCAGGCTGGTTTCCGGCAGGCCGAACTGGGCGCCTTGCAGGGCGATGGCGATATCGGAGACGCAGGCCAGACCGAAACCGCCGCCGAGCACCGCGCCTTCCAGCACCGCCACCAGTACCTGGGGTTGCGCCTGGGCTTCCTCCAGCAGGCGGCCGAAGGCGCGGTTCAGGTCACGGTAGGCGGCGCTGCCGCTGGTACGGGCGCTGGCCATGTCCTTGATATCGCCGCCGGCACAGAAGTGGCCGTCGGCGCCTCGCAGCACCAGGGCGCGCACGCCGGCGTCTTCACGCGCTGCGGCCAGTACGGCGCGCAGTTCATTCACCATGGTCAGGCTCATGGCGTTGCGGCAGTCCGGCCGGTTCAGGGTGACGTGCAGCACGCCATCGGCCTGTTCCAGCAGCAGGGTTTCAGTGTTCGGCAATTCCATGGTCGTGTCCCGGAGATGCGTGGTCGTAGGCTGGGGCGGGCGGCGTTCCGCGAGCGGAGCGATACCCATCATTCGAGGCGATGGGTATCGGCGCTGCGCGCCTCCACCCATCCTACGGATCCTCAGCCCTTCTTCTTGCCGGGCAGGATGCCCATCAGCTTGCAGATGATGCCGAGCATGATCTCGTCGGCGCCGCCGCCGATGGAGACCAGGCGGGTATCGCGGTAGGCGCGGGATACGTGGTTGTCCCACATGAAGCCCATGCCGCCCCAGTATTGCAGGCAGGCGTCGGTGACCTCGCGGCCGAGGCGGCCGGCCTTGAGCTTGGCCATGGAGGCAAGACGGGTGACGTCCTTGCCGGTGACGTAGAGTTCCACGGCCTGGTAGACCAGGGCGCGCAGGGCCTCGATCTCGGTCATCAGTTCGGCCAGGCGGAAGTGAATCACCTGGTTGTCGATCAGCGCATTGCCGAAGGTCTTGCGCTCCTTGCAGTAGTCGATGGTGACGTCGACGCAGTGCTCCAGGCCCTTGATCATGTTGGCGGCGCCGAACAGGCGTTCCTCCTGGAACTGCAGCATCTGCATCATGAAGCCCGCGCCTTCGTGGCCGATGCGGTAGCGCTGCGGCACGCGGACGTTGTCGAAGAACACCTGGGCGGTCTCGGAGCTGCGCATGCCGAGCTTGTCGAGGTGGGCGCTGAGGGTGATGCCGGGCGTGTTCATCGGCACCATGATTAGCGACTTGTTGACGTGGGGCTTGTCGTCCGAGGTGTTGGCCAGCAGGCAGATGAAGTCGGCGCTGGGGGAGTTGGTGATCCACATCTTGCTGCCGTTGATCACGTAGTCGTCGCCGTCCTTGCGGGCGGTGGTCTTCAGCCCGGCCACGTCGGAACCCGCGCCCACTTCGGAGACGCCGATGCAGCCGACCCTCTCGCCGCTGATGGCGGGACGGAGGAATTCCTCGCGCAGCTCATCGGAGCCGAAACGGGCCAGGGCCGGGGTGCACATGTCGGTCTGCACGCCGATGGACATGGGGATACCGCCGCAATGGATGGTGCCGAATTCTTCGGCGGCGACGATCGAGTAGCTGTAGTCCAGGCCCATGCCGCCGAACTTCTCCGGTTTGGAGATGCCCAGCAGGCCCAGCTCGCCGGCCTTCTTGAAAATGTCGTGAATGGGGAAACGGCCTTCCTTTTCCCACTGGTCGACATGGGGGTTGATCTCCCTGTCGACGAAATGGCGCACGGTGCGGCGGAGTTCTTCGTGTTCCTGGGTGAAGATCATTTTTCTTGTTCTCCTTATCGATTCAGAAACGGGCCACGCCGAAGCTGTTGGCCTTGAGCGGCCGGGCTTCGGCCTCCGCGCAGATATCCAGCAGATAACCCAGCAGGCGGCGGCTGTCACGGGGGTCGATCAAGCCGTCATCCCAGAGGTTGGCGGTGCCATAGAGGGCGGTGGACTGGCTGTCGAGCTTCTGCGCGGTCATCTGTTCCAGCATGTCGAGCATCTTCGGATCGGGCTCCTTGCCCTCCTTGGCGTGCTTTTCCTCGGTGACGATGCGCAATACCTTGCCGGCCTGGGCGCCACCCATCACGGCGGTGCGGCTGTTGGGCCAGGCGAAGATGAAGCGCGGGTCCAGGCCGCGGCCGCACATGGCGTAGTTGCCGGCGCCGTAGGAGCCGCCCACCACCAGGGTGAGCTTGGGCACGCGGGCGTTGGCCACCGCCTGGATCATCTTCGCGCCGTGCTTGATCACTCCCAACTGTTCGGACTCGGTGCCCACCATGAACCCGGTGGTGTTGTGCAGGAACAGCAGGGGCACGTTGGCCTGCTCGCAGAGCTGGATGAACTGCGCCGCCTTGGCCGCGCCCTGGGGCGTGATGGGGCCGTTGTTGCCGATCAGGCCGCACGGCCGGCCCTCGATGCGCAGGTGGCCGCAGATGGTCTGGCTGTCGTATTCGTGCTTGAAGTCGAGGAATTCCGAGCCATCGGCGATGCGGGCGACGATCTCGCGCACGTCGTAGGGTTTCTTCGGGTCCGCCGGGACCACCCCCAGCAGTTCCTCGGCGCTGTACAGCGGTTCACGCCATTCGGCCTTGCGCGGGGGTGGCAGCTGGGCGTTCCAGGGCAGCATGGCGAGGATTTCGCGGGCCAGGCGCAGGCCGTCGGCATCGTTCTCCGCCAGGTATTCGGCGGTGCCGGCCACCTGGGCGTGCATCTCGGCGCCGCCCAGATCCTCGTCCGTCGCCACTTCTCCCGTGGCGGCCTTGAGCAGCGGCGGCCCGGCGAGGAACATCTTGGCCTTGCCGCGCACCACGATCACATAGTCCGACAGCCCCGGCTGGTAGGCGCCGCCGGCGGTGCTGGAACCGTGCACGACCGTGACCTGGGGGATGCCCATGGCGGACATGCGCGCCTGGTTGGCGAAGCCCCGCGCGCCTTCGACGAAGATTTCCGCCGCGTAGTTGAGGTTGGCGCCGCCGCTTTCGGTGAGCGCCACCAGCGGCAGTTTATTCTCCATGGCGACCTGCTGCAGGCGCAGGGTCTTCTTCAGCCCGGTGGGCGAGATGGTGCCGCCCTTGATGGCGCTGTTGCTGGCGCTGATCAGGCAGCGCACCCCGGCGATATAGCCGATGCCGGCGATGATGCCGCCGCCGGCCTGGGTGCCGTCCTTGTCATCGTGCAGCTTGTAGCCGGCCAGGGAGCAGAGTTCGAGGAAGGGACTGCCCGGGTCCAGCAGCAGGTTCAACCGCTCGCGGGGCAGGAGCTGGCCACGCTTCTCGAATTTCGGCTTGGCCTCGGCCGCCTTGTCCAGGACCTTCTGTTCGATCTCGCGGAAGCCGGCGATGGCGGCGAGCATGGCGTCGCGGTTCTTCGCGAAGTCTTCTCCCTGGACGTCGAGTTCGGACTGGATGACGGCCATCAGGCTTGATCCTTCAGTACGTCGGGCAGGTAGGCCCGGTGAAAGCCGTTGTAGGCCTTGCTCTGGCCGGGCTTGGCCTTGACCAGGGGGAAGGCGCGGCTGCCCTGGCTGGCCGCACCGTCGATGCGAATGGTGGTGCCGCTGATGAAGGCCGCGCCGGGAGAGAGCAGGAAGACGATGGCGGCCGCCACTTCCGACTCGCTGCCGATGCGCTTGAGCGGCACATGTTCGCGCAGGGTGGGGATGATGGCCTTGAAGGCGCCTTCATAGGTGTCCATGCCGCTGGAGGCGATCCAGCCCGGCGCCACGGCATTGACCCGCACCCCGGCATGGCCCCACTCGACGGCGGCGGTCTTGGTGAAGTTCTCCATGCCGGCGCGGGCGGCGCCGGAGTGGCCCATGCCGGGCATGCCGCCCCACATGTCGGCGAGCATGTTGACGATGCTGCCGCCGGTCTTGCTCATGGCCTGATTGAACACTTCGCGGGCCACCAGGAAGCCGCCTACCAGGTTGGTGCGCACCACGGCCTCGAAGCCCTTCTGGTTGATCGAGGCGAGCGGGGCGGGGTACTGGCCGCCGGCGTTGTTCACCAGATGGTGGATCGCGCCGCGCTCGCCCAGCACCGCCGCAACCATGGCCTTGACCGCCTCTTCGTCGCGGATATCGCAGGCCTGCCAACTGGCGCTGCCACCGTCTTCGCTGATTTCGCCAGCCGTCTTCTCCAGCTTTTCCGGCTTGCGTCCCACCAGCACCACATGGGCGCCCAGGGCGGCCAGCTCGTGGGCGGTACAACGGCCGATGCCGCTGCCGCCGCCGGTGACCATGATGGTCTGGCCACTGAACAGGCCGGGCGTGAATACCGAATCGTATGCCATGGATTGCATCCTCAGAGGCTGTCGGCCAGGGCTTGCGGCACCGGCACCGGGAATTCCAGGAGTTGCTGGGCAAAGGCCTTGCCCTGTGGGTCGATGCGCAGGCTGGCCACGCCGCCGCCGCCGAGGGCGTTCTCCAGCAGGAAGTTCAGGCTGTGGCTGCCCGGAAGGTACCAGCGAGCCACGCGGCCCCGTTGCGGGTCGAGCACATGGCCCATCCAGTCGACCACGGCTTCGGGCGTCAGGGCCTCGGCTATCCAGGGCAGGTATTCGGGCTTGCGAGCCATGACGCCGATGTTGCTGTGATTACCCTTGTCGCCGGAGCGCGCCACGGCGAGCTTCACCAAGGGGACGCTGGCGCTGGCCTGGCCCTCGGCGGTGGGGGGCGGCAGGTCGTCGGCCAGGGCGCCGACCTCGAAGCTGTCCACGCCGGGCAGCTCGCAGGGGATGCGCTGGCCGTCCAGCTCGACTTCGAGGCTGCAGAGCGACTTGTCCACCAGGAAGGAGAACAGACGGATCACCGGGTAGACGGTGGGGCGGCCGCCGACGATGCCGGTCAGGCCCGGCGCCATGCCGGTGGCGGCCTGGGCGATCTCGCGGGAGAACAGCACCAGGGCCTCCTTGCGGCTATGGCTGACGGCGATCTTGATCACCACTTCGCGGCTGTCCTGCCTTTGGCCGTGAGGTCCGTAAGTGGCCTCGCTGCCCAGCAGTTCGATGTTGACCTCGCGATAGGGGGCCCAGCCGCGCTCGGCGAAGAGTTCCTCGGTTTTGGCGATGATGGCGCGGCTGACCCGCTCGGCCTTCCTCACCGCATCGACGCCGGCCAGCAGACAGCTGGCGGTGCAGCGGAAGCCGTCGGGGTAGGTGGCGCTGACCTTGTACTGCGGTGTCGGCGGCAGGCCGCGGGCACCCTGTACGCGCACGCGGTGCGCGCCGGCCTGTTCCAGGGTGACGCGGGTGAAGTCGCAGACCAGGTCGGGGAGCAGGTAGGCACGTGGGTCGCCGATCTCGTAGAGCATCTGCTCGCCGACGGAGAACGGCGTGACCAGGCCGCCGGAACCTTCCGGCTTGGTCACGCAGAACGTGCCATCGGCCTCGACCTCGACGATGGGGAAACCGATGTGTTCATAGTCCGGCACCGCTTCCCAGTCGGTGAAGTTGCCCCCGGTGCACTGGGCGCCGCATTCGATCAGATGACCGGCAAGGGCCGCCTGGGCCAGCTTGTCGTAGTCGCGCCAGGCCCAGCCGAATTCGTGCACCAGTGCGGCGCTGACCACCGCGCTGTCCACCACGCGGCCGGTGATGACGATGTCCGCATCCCGTTCCAGCGCCGCCACTATGCCCGGTGCGCCCAGGTAGGCGTTGACCGAGACACAGAGAGGCGGCAGCGGGGCGTCGCTGAACATTTCGCGGATACCCGCCTTGGCCAGTTCGCCCAGCCGGGGCTGCAGGTTGTCGCCGTGCAGGACGGCGATTTTCAGCCTCACACCGGCCTTTTCGCAGGCAGCGGCCAGGGCGCTGGCGCAGGCGGCCGGATTGACCCCGCCGGCATTGCTGATCACGCGGATCTTCTTCTCGGCGATCGCCGGCAGCAGCGGGGCCAGCACGTCGACGAAGTCGGTGGCGTAACCGGCGTTGGGGTCCTTGAGGCGGGCGCCGGCCATGATCGACAGGGTGATCTCGGCCAGGTAATCGAATACCAGGTAGTCCAGCGTGGCGCCATGTACCAGCTGGGCGGCGGCGGTGGAGGTGTCGCCCCAGAAGGCGGAGGCGCAGCCGATGCGTACGGTTCTTGTCATTGGAGTGGTCCGCAGCACTGTTGGGTGATGGATGAACACTACCAAGCAAGCGCTTGGTTGAAAAGTGTCGGCGCAGCACTTTTTCACCCGAGCGCTTGCTTGGGATTCCCGGTCGGCATAGATTTCGTGAATCAAGACAGAGACTTGCGGACCATTCTTAAGTTGGAGTGGCTGACTGCAGCGGGGATTGTGATGAGCCTTGACGACGAAAAAGCCCAGGCGGTGATGCGCGAGCTGGTAGCCAGCGGCCTGGTCACCGACCCCGACAGCGCCCGCGGCAAGCTGTTGCAGACCGCCGCCCACCTGTTCCGCAGCAAGGGCTACGAGCGCACCACGGTGCGCGATCTGGCCAGCGCCGTGGGCATCCAGTCCGGCAGCATCTTCCACCACTTCAAGAGCAAGGATGAGATCCTCCGCTCGGTCATGGAGGAGACCGTCCTCTACAACACCGCCCTGATGCGTGCCGCCCTGACGGACGCCAACAGCCTGCGCGAGCGGGTGCTGGCGCTGATCCGCTGCGAGCTGCAGTCCATCATGGGCGGCACCGGGGAAGCCATGGCGGTGCTGGTGTACGAATGGCGTTCGCTGTCGGAGGAGAGCCAGGCGCACATCCTCGCGCTGCGCGAAACCTACGAGCAGATCTGGCTGCAGGTGCTGGGCGAGGCGCGGGCCGAGGGCTATTTCACGGCCGATCCGTTCATCCTGCGACGCTTTCTTACCGGGGCCCTGAGCTGGACCACCACCTGGTTCCGCCCGGAAGGGCCGATGAGCCTGGACCAGTTGGCCGAACAGGCGCTGTCGCTGGTTCTCAAGAACGCCTGAGGGCAAATGTGAATTCCGTCACGGTCCACTCAGCAAGGCGGGTCGTCGAAGCATCAATCACGTAGGCTGCGGGGCTGGGCCTCATCAGCAGGGAGCGGTGGTAGCGATGGACGCAAGGAGGGGGCTGACCCTGAAGGCAGTGTGGTTCTCCGTGCTTTTGCTGGTTTCGGGGCCCGCGCTGGCGGCGCAGACTGTCCGGGTCGGCGCTGCCCATTTCCCTCCTTATGTGATCAAACCCGAATCGGCCGAAGCCAGTGGCTTGCTCCTTGACCTGCTCGCGGCGCTCAACGACGTCCAGAAGGACTTCCATTTCGTCGTGCGGCCCACCTCGATTCCGCGACGGTTCCGGAGCTTTCAGGAAGGCCTGATCGACTTGGCGGTGTTCGAGAACCCGAACTGGGGCTGGCAGGGCATTCCTGGCGCGCGCATCGACATGGGCCTGGAGGATGCGGAAATCTTCGTTGCCAAGGCCGAGTCGGGGCGCGGGCAGGACTACTTCGATGCGCTGGCCGGCAAACGCCTGGCGCTCTACCACGGCTATCACTACGGCTTTGCAGGCTTCAACGCCGATCCGGACTTTCTCCAGCACCGCTTCAATGCGGTGCTCACGTATTCCCACGACAGCAATCTGCGCATGCTGTTGCGCGCGCGCGCGGACATCGCTCTGGTGACCCGCTCCTATTTCAATGCCTACCTGGAGCGCAATCCGGAGCTGGCCGGCAGCTTCCTCGTCAGCGACCGACTGGACCAGCGCTACCATCACTACGCCTTGCTGCGGCCGGGAGCCCCCATCAGCGCCGTGCAGTTCGCCGCGCTGCTGGAGACGCTGCGTGCCGGTGGTCGGTTGCAGCGGATATTCGAGCCTTACGGGGTGGTGGTCAGGCCAGTCGCAGCGGGTAGCTCAGCAACAACAGATGACTGAGGTTGACGCCCAGGTGCAGGGCCACGGCTACCCAGAGCCTGCCACTGTAATGGTAGGCCAGGCCGTAGCCCAGGCCGGCCAGTCCGGCGATCAGGGCGAACAACGGGCTGAACGGGAGATGCACGGCGCCGAAGATGGCCGCCGTGAGTAGCACGCCCTGGCGCGCCCCCAGCCCGGACACCAGCGCCGGTTGCAGCAGCCCGCGAAATACCAGTTCTTCCGCCAGCACCGTGGCCAGCAGGTTGATCGCCAGCCATGCCCAGATCATGTCCGGCCACTTCGGCTGCCAGCCCACCAGGCCCGTAACCAGGGCCAGCGCCGGCACCAGCGGCAGGGTGGCCAGCACCACTAGCCAGGCTCGGCGCGGCGAGCGGCCGCAGGGTGCCGGATGGCGGCCCAGCCACCAGGCGAGCAGCGTCAGGCCGACCAGCAATTTGTCCCAGGAAAGGCGCAGGGCGTAGGGCGGGGCATCCGGGCTCAGCCGTTGCGGCTCACCGAGGGACAGGGGGCTGAAACCAGGCAACAGGTGGGCGGCCAGGGCGACGGATGACAGCAGGGTGACTACCCGCCACAGCTGCACCGGCAACTGGCGCTCGGCGAAGACCCAGCCGGCATAGGCGACCCCCGCCAGCAGGGCGCTCGGCTGCACGCCACCCAGGCCCTGGCCCAGGACGAGGACGATCAACGGAAACAGCAGCTGCAGGTGAAGCGGCATGAGGCTTCCCTGTCGCGGGAACACGCTTCGGCCTTCCGGGGTGGGCACGGGGTCAGCGGTCCTTGGCTTCCTTGGCATCCATCTCGGCATTGCGCTCGCGGATGCGCTTGAGTTGTTCCTCGGTCAACGGCAGTTTCTTCGCCGTGTCGCGCAGCAGCATCAGGCTACCGACTATGGAGCCGATGGCCAGGACCAGTATCAGCCAGGCATACCAGGGCATGACGATCTCCTGTGGAAAGGGCCATTACTCTATTCGATTGTGCGCGCCTTTCCACATTCGCGGGTGTCGTTCGGCGCAGGCGGGCGGGCTCTTTTCCAGGGCGCGACCGCAGGAGGCTACATTCGGAGCATGGCGGGTATCTTTTCGGCATCGTCCTACAGCCAGGATGCGAGAAAACGGCTACTGCTGGCCGGCCTGATTCCCAGGCGAATTCAACAAGGAGGCGTTCATGCAGATTCCCGTCACCATCCAGGCCGGCCTGTGGGGTTGGCTGGCCGCCAGCAGCTTGCTGCTGGGCGCGGCCGTGGGCTTTTTCGCCAGGCTGCCGCAGAAGGTCGTGGCATCGATCATGGCTTACGGCAGCGGCGTGCTGGTCGCCGCGCTGTGCTTCGGCCAGATTCCCGAAGCCGAACGGATCGGAGGGCTTTGGCCGACCCTGGCGGGATTGTTGGCCGGCGGCTTCGTGTTCGTGCTGGCCAGCCAGTTCCTCGACCGGCTCGAGGGCCATCACCGCCGCACGAGCGGCAATGGCATGGTCGCCCTGCTGATCGCCGTTGGCGCCTTCCTCGATGGCATTCCCGAGTCCCTTGGACTGGGGCTGGGCCTGTTGGATGGGGGCGAGGTCAGCGTGCTGATGCTGGTGGCCATCTTCCTCGCCAACCTGCCCGAGGGCCTGGCCAGCGCCGCCGGCCTGCGCGAGGAGCGGCGCGGCGCCTGGCAGGTGTTCGGCCTCTGGGGCGTCATCGCCGTCCTGTCCGGACTGGCGGCCATGGCCGGCCCCGGACTGTTCGCCGACCTGTCGCCGCACTGGCTGGCCTTCGCCCTGGGGTTCTCGGCGGGGGCGGTGCTCTGCATGCTGGTGGATACCCTGATCCCGGAGGCCTTCCAGAGCACCCATGCCTGGACCGGGCTGATCACCCTGGCGGGTTTCATGACGGCGTTCGCCCTCGACCACCTGGTATGAGGGAAGGCAGCGGCGCGCGTTGGCTTCCGCTACAATGCGCGCCGTTTCCGATTCGCCAGAGAGCCCGCCCCATGTCCGCCTGTCAGACGCCGATCATTGTCGCCCTCGACTTTCCCACCCGTGAGGCCGCCCTGCGGCTGGCCGACCAGTTGGACCCCAGGCTGTGCCGGGTCAAAGTGGGCAAGGAGCTGTTCACCAGCTGCGCCTCCGAAATCGTCTCGACCCTGCGTGACCGGGGCTTCGAGGTCTTCCTCGACCTGAAATTCCACGACATCCCCAACACCACCGCCATGGCGGTGAAGGCCGCTGCGGAAATGGGCGTGTGGATGGTCAACGTACATTGCTCCGGCGGCCTGCGCATGATGGCGGCCTGCCGCGAAACCCTGGACAAGTTCAACGGGCCCAAGCCGCTGCTGATCGGCGTGACCGTGCTGACCAGCATGGAGCGCGAGGACCTGGCCGGCATCGGCCTGGACGTCGAGCCCAGGGAGCAGGTGCTGCGCCTGGCGGGCCTGGCCGACAAGGCCGGCATGGACGGCCTTGTCTGCTCGGCTCAGGAAGCTGCCGACCTGAAGGCTGCCTATCCGCGCCTGCAACTGGTGACCCCGGGTATCCGTCCGGCTGGCAGTGCCCAGGACGACCAGCGCCGCATCCTTACCCCGCGCCAGGCCCTGGATGCCGGCTCGGACTACCTGGTAATCGGCCGTCCGATCAGTCAGGCCGCCGATCCGGCCCAGGCTCTGGCCGCGGTCGTCGCCGAGCTGGCGTGAGCGTGCGGGTGCGCCACCCGGCCGGTGGCGCACTTTCGCCCTCCATCAGCGCACTTTCAACACCAGTTTCCCGAAGTTCTCGCCGCTGAACAGCCTGCCCAGGGTTTCCGGGAAGGTCCCCAGCCCCGTCACCACATCCTCCTTGCTCTTCAGCTCGCCACTGGCCAGCCAGCCGGCGATGTCCTTGACCGCCTCGCCGAAGCGCGGTGCGTAGTCGAACACCACCATGCCCTCCATGCGCGCGCGGTTGACCAGCAGTGCCAGGTAGTTGGCCGGTCCCTTCACCGCCTCCTTGTTGTTGTACTGGCTGATGGCGCCGCAGATGACAATGCGCGCCTTGCGGTTGATGCGGGTGAGCACCGCGTCGAGGATGTCGCCGCCGACGTTGTCGAAATAGACGTCCACGCCCTTGGGGCATTCACGTTTGAGGGCGGCATGGAGGTCCTCGGCCTTGTAGTCGATGGCACCGTCGAAGCCCAGTTCGTCCACCAGGTAGCGGCACTTGTCGGCGCCGCCGGCGATGCCCACGACACGGCAGCCCCTGATCCGGGCGATCTGCCCGGCAACGCTGCCCACCGCACCGGCGGCGCCGGAGATGACCACGGTTTCCCCGGCCTTGGGTTGGCCCACGTCGAGCAGGGCGAAATAGGCGGTCATGCCGGTCATGCCCAGGGCCGAGAGGTAGAGCGGCAGGGGCGCCTGGCCCGGATCGACCTTGTGGAAGTCGCGCGGCTCGCCGAGGAAGTAGTCCTGGACGCCCACCACGCCGCAGAGGTGCTCGCCCACTTGGTAGTCCGGATGTTGCGATGCCACCACCTTGCCGACGCCGAGGGCGCGCATCACCTCGCCGATTGCCACGGGGGCGATGTAGGAGCGGGCGTCGTTCATCCAGCCGCGCATGGCCGGGTCCAGGGAGAGGTAGAGGTTTTCCACCAGCACCTGTCCCGGGCCGGGCTCGCCGACAGGGGTTTCCACGTAGGAAAAGGTTTCACGGGTGGCCGGGCCGACCGGGCGTTGGGCGAGCTGGAACTGACGGTTGAGCAGGGACATGGCAGGAACTCCGCGAAGGAAAGCCTTGGTGATAGCCCGCTGGCCGGAGCCCGGCAAGTCCGGAGCCTGGGCCGAATGGCGAGCCATGAGTGCCAATGATGAAGGGGCTTCGCTTGCATCAGTGAAGTGGATGACCTGCCCACCAGCGTCCTGATGATGCTGACGCGGCGCAGTGGCGACTGACTAGACTTCGCCGCAGTTTCCACTCCTGTCGAGGTTGCAGAGATGAGCATGACGTTTTCCGGCCAGGTCGCCCTGGTCACTGGCGGTGCCAATGGAATCGGCCGCGCGACCGCCCAGGCCTTCGCCGCCGAGGGCCTCAAGGTGGTGGTGTCCGATGTGGATGTCGCCGGTGGCGAAGGCACCGCGGAACTGATTCGCGCCGCGGGTGGCGAAGCGTGCTTCATCCGCTGCGACGTGACCCGCGACGCCGAGGTCCAGGCGCTCATGCAGGGCACCCTCGCCGCCTATGGCCGCCTCGACTACGCCTTCAACAACGCCGGCATCGAGATCGAGCAGGGCAGGTTGGCGGAAGGTAACGAGTCGGAGTTCGACGCCATCATGGGGGTCAACGTGAAAGGCGTCTGGTTGTGCATGAAGCACCAGATTCCGCTGATGCTGGCCCAGGGCGGTGGCGCCATCGTCAACACCGCGTCGGTCGCGGGCCTGGGGGCCGCGCCGAAGATGAGTATCTATGCCGCTTCCAAGCACGCGGTGATCGGCCTGACCAAATCGGCGGCCGTCGAATATGCGAAGAAGAAGGTTCGGGTCAACGCGGTCTGCCCGGCGGTGATCGACACCGACATGTTCCGCCGTGCCTGCGAGTCTGATCCGAAGAAGGGCGAGTTCGCCCTCGCCATGCACCCGGTGGGGCGCATCGGCAAGGTGGAGGAAATCGCGGGGGCGGTGCTCTATCTCTGCTGCGACGCGGCCGGCTTCACCACCGGCCATGCCCTGGCCGTGGACGGCGGCGCCACGGCAATTTGAAGGCAGCTTCCGTAGGATGGCGTAGAGCGAAGCGAAACCCATCACAGCTGTAGAAGAAAGGCGCCTCGCGGCGCCTTTCTTCATTTTTGCTTGCCGCTGTCGACGTTGAGGATCAGCAAGGTCAGCACTCCGGCGATCAGGCCCCAGAAGGCCGAGCCGATGGACAGCAGGCTCATGCCCGAGGCGGTGACCATGAAGGTGATCAGCGCCGCCTCGCGTTCCCGGGGCTCCTGCATGGCGGCGGTGAGGCCGTTGCTGATGGAGCCGAACAGCGCCAGGGCGGCGATGGACAGCACCAGCTCCGTGGGAAATGCCGCGAACAGCGCCGCGAGGGTGGCGGCGAAGGTGCCGGCGACGCCGTAGAAAATCCCGCACCAGACCGCGGCGGTGTAGCGCTTGGCGTGGTCCTCGTGGGCGTGGGAGCCGGTGCAGATGGCGGCGCTGATGGCGGCCAGGTTGATGCCGTGGGAGCCGAAGGGCGCCAGCAGCAGGGAGGCGATGCCGGTGACCGAAATCAGCGGCGAGGCCGGCACCGGGTAACCGTCGGCGCGCAATACGGCGATGCCGGGGATGTTCTGCGAGGCCATGGCCACCACGAACAGCGGAATGCCGATGCTGATCACGGCCGTGGCGGAAAACTCCGGCGTAGTCCACACCGGCTCGGCCAGGGCGAACTCGAAGCCGCTGAAGTCCAGCAGGCCCAGCGCGGCCGCCATCACGCAACCCACCAGGAGCGCCGCCAGCACGGCATAGCGCGGCTGCAGGCGCTTGAACAGCAGGTAGCTGACGAACATGGCCAGGACCAGCGCGGTGCGGTGCTGGGCGGCAATGAAGATCTCGCTGCCGATCTTGAACAGGATGCCAGCCAGCAGGGCGGCCGCCAGCGACGCCGGCAGCCGGCGCATCAGGCGCTCGAAGCCGCCGGTCAGGCCCACCAGGGCGAGCAGCGCGGCACAGACGATGAAGGCGCCTATGGCTTCGCCGTAGCTGACGCCCGGCAGGCTGGTGATCAGCAGGGCCGCGCCGGGGGTGGACCAGGCAACCACGATCGGCGTGCGGTAGCGCAGGGACAGGCCGATAGTGGTCAGGGCCATGCCGATGGACAGGGCCCAGATCCAGGAAGAAATCTGGGCATTGCTCAGACCCGCGGCCTGGCCGGCCTGGAACATTAGTACCAGGGAACTGGTGTAGCCGGTGAGCATGGCGATGAAGCCCGCCACCACGGCGGAGGGCGAGGAGTCCGCCAGGGGACGCAAGCGTGGCGGGTTGACCGGGGTTTCCGAGGTAGGGTGCATCAGAGCGTTCCGTTGACGTCGACCAGAATGGGATAGAGCGAGGCCACCAGCAACAGGGCCATGCCGATGTTGAACAGGCGCAGTATGCGCGGTTCGGACAGCCAACGGCGCAGCAGGCTGCCGGCGATGGTCCAGAGACCGACACTGGGGCAGTTGACCAGGGCGAAAAGGGCCGCGATCAGTACCACGTTGACCACGAAGTTCTCCTGCGGGGTGTAGGTGGTGATGGCGCCGATGGCCATGACCCAGGCCTTGGGATTGATCCACTGGAAGGCGGCAGCCTGGAGGAAGGTGAAGGGTTTCGGGCGCTTTTCGGCCTTGTCCGCGTCCGGCGCGCCCGCCCCGGCGATCTTCCAGGCCAGGTAGAGCAGGTAGGCCGCGCCGGCGTAGCGCAGTGCGGTGTAGAGCTCCGGCACCTGCTGGAACACTTGGGCCAGGCCGAGGCCGACCGCCACCACCAGCACCATGAAGCCGATGCTGATACCGAGCATGTGCGGCAGGCTGCGGCGTACCCCGAAGTTCACGCCGGAGGCGAGCAGCATCATGTTGTTGGGGCCGGGCGTCACCGAGGTGACGAAGGCGAAGAGGATGAAGGCGAAGATCAATTCCAGGCTCATGACGGTCTACCTTGTCGTTATGCCGGCAGACTAAGGCCAGGCGCCCGGAAACGTCCCGATACAGCGATGCACCCATTGAGCGATACAGTCGGTTGGCACCCCGGGTATCAGCGACTACTGTGATGCTTTTTCCCGTCTGGAGACACACATGGATGAGAACCCTTACGCCACCCCGCAGGTGGAGTTGGTGGAGGAGGCGGCAACGCGGCAGATGAACGGCTGGGCGCCCGGCCACCTCAGGCTGCTGGCCTGGCTGAGCCTGGTCTGTGCAGCGAGCTCCCTGATCCTGACCGGGCTCGCAGTGGCCGCCGGCGCTACCGAAGACCCGCTGATGACCCGCCTGTCCGACTGGTTCGGTGTGGCGCTGACGCTGCTCGGGTGCTACCTGTTGATCCGCTTCAAGTTGTTCGCCGAGGCGCGTTTCGCCGCCGAGGACCTGGCACCGCCGGTCTGGGCGGTGATCGTCGGCAGCCTGGCGATCGAGGCGTTGGGCTTTCTGTTGGGGGAGGCCAGCACCGAGCCAGGTTGGCCGATGCTGTTCTACTTCGGCGCGGTCGCCCTGCTCGGCGCGCTGACCGCCTGGCTGGGCGTGCGCCTGCTGAAGATCCAGAACGCCTATCCGGCGCTCCGGGTGATGGGCTGGCTGGACCTGGTGGGCGGCATCATGATGGCCACCATCGTGCTGATGATGCTCGGCCTGTTGCCGCTGATCGCCGCCAACCTGGCCCTGATGCTGGTGTTTTTCCGTGGGGCGCGAGAGCTGGAGCCCACGGCCTAGGCCTCCGAAGCTTCGTTCTGGCGCGCCTTGCACAGCGCCTGGTTGACCTGCAGCCAGCCGTGCACCGCGTCTTCCCCCGCCTCGCCGAAGGCGCGTTTCAGCAGGCGGGCCTGTTCGCGGCGCAGGGCCTGTTCCAGTTTCGCCCCTTCGCGGGTGAACCCCAGCAGGCGTTTGCGCTTGTCGTCGGCGGCCGCCACGCTTTCCACCAGTTTCATCTCGATCAACTGGCGCAGCGGGGTGTTCAGCGCCTGCTTGGTCACCCCCAGGTAGCCCAGCAGTTCCTTGACGCTGAGGCCCGGGTATTTGGCGATGAAGAACAGGATGCGGTGGTGCACCCGCGACAGGCCGCGGCGGGCGAGGATTTCGTCCGGCTTGCTGGTGAAGGCCTGGTAGCCAAAGAAGAAGGCTTCCATGGCGGCTTGTTGAATGACGGGGTTTTTCAGGTCAAGCATATTGACGTTTCTGCCACGGTCATCGTAGTTTCGGTCAAGCAGTTTGACTCAATTTCCTCGCTTCCGCACCCGGTGACACTCCATGGCCTTCTCCGAACGCATCGCCCGCCTGAAAAGCTCCCTCATCCGCGAAATCCTTGCCGCCGCCCAGCGTCCGGAAGTGATGTCCTTCGCCGGTGGCCTGCCGGCCGAGCCGATGCTGCCGAAGGTGGATTGGGAGGCGATGCCGGCCAGCATGGGCCAGTACGGCATGAGCGAGGGCGAGCCGGCCCTGCGTGAGGCCATCGCCGCCGAAGCGCGTGCCCTGGGCGTTCCCTGCGAGGCGAGCCAGGTGCTGATCGTCAGCGGCTCCCAGCAGACCCTGGACCTGGCCTCCAAGCTGTTCATCGACCCGGGCACCGAAGTGCTGCTGGAAGCGCCTACCTACCTGGCGGCCCTGCAGGCCTTCCAGCTGTTCGGTGCCAACTGCATCGCCGTCCCCCAGGAAGCCGACGGTCCGGAGATCGCCGCCTTGCGCCAGCGCCTGGAGCAGCACAAGCCGGCCTTCGCGTATTTCATCCCGACTTTCCAGAATCCGTCCGGCACCCGCTATAGCGAGGCCAAGCGCGACGCGGTCGCGGCCCTGCTGGACGAGTTCGGCGTGACCCTGATCGAAGACGAACCCTACCGCGAACTGGTGTTCGACGAAGGCAGCGCCACGCCCATCGTCAGCCGTCTGAAAAAGACCAGCTGGATCTATACCGGCACGGTGTCCAAGACCCTGCTGCCGGGCCTGCGCGTGGGCTTCCTGATCGCCACCCCGGACCTCTACCCGCACCTGCTGCGCCTGAAGCAGTCGGCCGACCTGCACACCAACCGCATCGGCCAGTGGCAGGCGCTGCAATGGTTCGGTACCGAGCAGTACCGCCAGCACCTGGCCGAACTGCGCGACTTCTACCGAGTACGCCGCGACGCCATGCAGGCGGAACTGGAGGAACACTTCGGCGAGCTGGCCACTTGGGAAATCCCCCAGGGCGGGCTGTTCTTCTGGCTGACCCTGAAGCACAAACTGGACACCCGCACCCTGCTGAAGCCGGCGCTGGAACAGAACGTCGCCTTCATGCCGGGCGAACCTTTCTTCATCGACCCGGACCAGCATCCCGGCCACTTGCGCCTGAACTTCAGCCATGTGGCCCCGGAACGTCTCGGTGAAGGTCTGAAGCGGCTGGCCGGCGTCGTCCGCCAGGCGCAGGCGGCCGAGGCCGCCTGATTACAGAGGAGAAGAGCGATGTACAAGGTTTACGGCGATTACAAGTCCGGCAACTGCTACAAGGTCAAGCTGATCCTCAATCTGCTCGGCCTGCCGTACCAATGGGTACCGGTGGACATCCTCAAGGGCGAGACCCAGGACCCCGAGTTCCTGGAGATGAATCCCAACGGCAAGATTCCCGTGCTGGAACTGGAAGACGGCACCACCCTCTGGGAATCCAATGCCATCCTCAACTTCCTCGCCGAAGGCAGCGACCTGCTGCCTTCCGAGCCGCGCCTGCGCACCCAGGTGCTGCAGTGGCAGTTCTTCGAGCAGTACAGTCATGAGCCTTATGTGGCGGTGGCGCGCTTCATCCAGCTCTACCAAGGCATGCCGGACGACCGTCTGGAGGAGTACAAGGTCTGTCAGGCGCGCGGGCACAAGGCGCTGAAAGTGATGGAGAAGCAGCTGCAGCGCACGCCGTATCTGGTGGGTGAGCAGTTTTCCATCGCCGATATCGCCCTCTACGCCTACACCCACGTGGCCCATGAAGGCGGCTTCGACCTGTCCGGCTACCCGGCGATCCTCGCCTGGCTGGACCGCGTGGCCAGCCATCCGCGGCATGTGACCATGCTGGGGTGAGCGTGCCTAAGGGTGAAGGAGCCGGCGCAAGCCGGCTTTTTTATGGTTCTTCGCGGAGTCTGGGGGAAGAGCGCGTTGACAGTCAGGGAAGTGGGTAAATTGGCAGTCGCCAAACGAACCAACCCCCACTCCCTGCTGCCGCCGTGCATCCTATTGATCTTGCCCAGTTCTGGCCAGGCTACGAAGTCGTCGCCTGTCGCCCCTCTGCCGACAACACCCTGCTGATCGAACTCAAGCCTCGAGCCGACGCCATCCCCGAATGTGGGCGCTGCGGCCAAGCTTGTCCGCTGATCCATGAGTGCCGACTGCGTCGGGTACGCGATCGCGACTTGCTCGACCAGCGCGTTCTGCTCCAGGTGCCGGTGCGCCGCGTTGACTGCCTGCGCTGTGGGCGGGTGACCGAGCGGATCGCCTGGCTGGAGCCGGCGTCACGCCTGACGCGGCGCTTGCAGGCCTGGCTCGAGGCTTTGCTGCAACTGCTGCCGATCAGCCACGTCAGCCGCCTCACCGGCTTGCACTGGCACACGCTCAAGCAGCTCGATAAACGTCGCCTGGAAGCCGCCGTCGGCGCGTTCGATCCGGGCGAGGTGCGCCGGTTGGTGATGGACGAGTTCGCCCTGCACAAGGGCCATCGCTACGCCACGGTGATCATGGATGCCGAGCGGACACGGGTGCTGTGGGTGGGGCATGGCAACAGCCGTGAGGCGATTCGTCCGTTCTTCGAGCTGCTCGGCGAGCGCTGCCAACAGATCGAGGCGGTGGCGATGGACATGAACACCGCGTTCGACCTGGAGGTGCAGCGGCATTGCCCGCAGGCCGAAGTGGTGTACGACCTCTTCCATGTGGTGGCGCGCTACGGCCGCGAGGTGATCGACCGCATCCGGGTCGACCAGGCCAACCTGCTGCGCCAGGACAAACCGGCGCGCAAGGTGGTCAAGCAGAGCCGCTGGCTGTTGCTGCGCAACCGCGAGAGTCTGAAGGACGGGCAAGCCGTGCAGTTGCAGGAGCTACTCGACGCCAACCAGCCGCTGGCCACGGTCTACGTGCTCAAGGATGCCCTGAAGGAAGTCTGGTACGCCCCCACTGTGCGAGAGGGCTGGCGGCGCTGGCGAAGTTGGCTACGGCATGCTCGGGACAGCGGTCTGGCGCCGCTCCAACGCTTTGCCCGGAATCTGCGCAAATACGCCCGGGGCATCCTCGCCAGCGCCCGCTTCCCCCTGCACACCAGCGTCCTGGAAGGCGTGAACAACCGCATCAAGGTGATCAAACGGATGGCCTACGGCTTCCGGGACTCCCACTACTTCTTCCTGAAAATCAAGGCCGCCTTCCCCGGGAAAGCGCGATGAACCTTTTTTATCCGGATCGGGCTGTGTCCGGCTGCCCTCGGATGTTCCGGCGGCCATGAAAAAAGCCGGCAATTGCCGGCTTCTTTCGGTGCCCAGCGGGGATCAGTTATTGATCAGGCTGAGGAATTCGCTGCGGGTGGCGGCGTTCTCGCGGAACTCGCCGAGCATCACCGAAGTGACCATGGAGGAGTTCTGCTTCTCCACGCCGCGCATCATCATGCACATGTGCTGGGCCTCGATGACCACGGCCACGCCCAGGGCGCCGGTGACCTGTTGCACGGCTTCGGCGATCTCGCGGCTGAGGTTTTCCTGGATCTGCAGGCGGCGGGCGAACATGTCGACGATGCGTGCCACCTTGGACAGGCCCAGCACCTTGCCGTTGGGGATGTAGGCCACGTGAGCCTTGCCGATGAACGGCAGCAGGTGGTGTTCGCAGAGGGAATACAGCTCGATGTTCTTCACCAGCACCATTTCGCTGTTGTCGGAGCTGAACAGGGCGCCATTGGTGACTTCTTCCAGCGTCTGCTGGTAGCCGCGGCAGAGGTACTGCATCGCCTTGGCAGCGCGCTTCGGGGTGTCGAGCAGGCCTTCGCGGGAGACGTCCTCGCCGAGCTGGCCGAGGATCGCGGTGTAATGCTGTTCCAGGGACATGGAAATTCCTGTGAGGATTTACGCAAAGGCGCAGGGTAGGGCGCGAAGGGGCGGCTGGCAAGGGCGCCATGCGCCAGTACGATTCATTTTTCGGGTGTGGGCAGGCGATCGGCCCAATTCGCCGCCCACTCCGCCAGCGGCAGGCAGCGTCGCACCAACTCCGCGCCGTCGTCCGTCAGGCGGTAGCCGGCGTCGCCGTTTTCCACCAGCAGCGCCTGGCGCAGTTCGCCCAGGCGGGTGTTGAGCACCGAAGGGGAAAGCCCCTCGCAGCGTGCCTGCAGCTCACGGAAGGTCGTCGGTCCCTGGTTCAGTTCCCAGAGCACCCGTAGGCTCCAGCGTCGGCCGAGAAGGTCGAGCAGCGCCATGATCGGGCGTCCGCTGCTGGAGCCGCGGACGGGTTGGCCGGGGAGTGGAGTGGTCATGATCGTCTCCATTGCTTCGAATTTAGTAGCGTACGACGACTTCGGGTGCTACGTTTTCGATAGCGTATCAGCCCGACAGGAGTCTCACCATGAGCCAGACCCGCATCCAGCCTCTGGACGCCCCCTACGAAGCGGAAATCCAGGCGGCTTTCGACTGCGTCATGCCGCCCGGCGTGCCGCCGCTCAAGCTGTTTCGCTGCGTCGGCCGCAATTCCCGTGTATTGCAGCGGATGATGGCCGGCGGCCTGCTGGATCGCGGCAGCATCCGTCTGCGCGAACGGGAGCTACTGATCCTGCGCAGCACGGCCCGCTGCGGGGCTGAGTACGAATGGGGTGTGCATGTGGCGGCCTTCAATGCCCGCGCGGGTTTCAGCCCGGCGCAACTGGCCGATACCTGCCGTTTGGCGGTGGACGCGGCGCTATGGGAGGACTCGGAGCTGGCGCTGCTGGCTCTCGCCGATGCCCTGCATGAGCGAGCGGACATCGACGACGACCTGTGGCAGCGCCTGCGTGGGCATTTCAGCGAGGAACAGTTGGTGGAGTGTGTGATGCTGGCGGGGCTGTACCACGCCGTGTCCTTCCTGGCCAAGGGGCTGCGGGTGGAGCTGGAGGCGAATGCGCCGCGGTTCCCGGCCTGACTGCGAACAGACCGCCACGCCGCCCCGCGCTGTCACTCGTCGCGGCCTTCGAGCATGGTTCGGCGCAGCATCACGTATACCGCGCCGGTTCCGCCGTGTCTGGGTTGGCAGGAGGTAAAGCCCAGGACCTGCGGATGCTGGCGCAGCCAGGTGTTGACGTGGCTCTTGATCAGCGGGCGCTTGCCGTCCAGGCGTGCCGCCTTGCCATGGGTGACACGCACGCAGCGCACTTCGAAGCGGGTGGCTTCGGCGATGAAGTCCCAGAGGGTTTCACGGGCCTTTTCCACGGTCATGCCGTGCAGGTCGAGGCTGCCTTCGAAGCCGATCTGCCCCTGCTTGAGCTTGCGCATCTGGCTTTCCTGTACGCCGTCGCGAGCCCAGTACAGTTCGTCTTCGGCGCCCACATCGATGACGAACTGGTCGGAGAGACCGTCCACCTTGACGCCGGCCTGGGCCGCCGTGGCGTTCTGCCGGCGATTGGCGAGCTGTTTGACGTCGGTCTTCGGCTTACCGGTGTCCGCGCGATCGTTCTGGATGCGCTTCACGCCGCGCATCTGTTCGGCGAACAGGGTGCTTTCGTCAATGTGCTGGGTGTCGTCTTGCATACAGGCCTCCGCGAAGGGCGGCTAGTGTACCCAAATGTCCGATTCGCGGCTCAGTCGCGTTTCTTCATCAGGTGGGGCGACATGCTGAGGGCGTTGCGGCGCCGCGAGCGCCGCCGGCAAAGGCGCCAGGCGAGCACGCCGATCCACAGGAAGAGCAGGCCGAAAAGCAGTAGCACGATGGCCGCTCCGGTGCTGTCGTTGAGCGGACCGAGGGCCGGGGGGCGACCAAGGAGGGTGGCGGTGCCGGCCATCGCCAGCAGCACGCCGAAACCGGCAAAGAGCGCGGCCAGGGCGGCCGCGAAACGCCAGCGCCAGCTGCCTGGGCCCCTCGGGCGCAGACGGCGGGCATCGAAACCATCGGATAACTTCATCCGGACGTCCTCTTGCTTGATCGGGTTATGACCGGCGCCGGCTGGTGGTGGTTCCGGTCTGCCCCGTCGCGGATGTCGCGGGATGTGACGACGCTTTTCTGGATCAGAAAAGCGCCTTGGCCTGCGGCACTACGCTGGCGAAGTTGTCGGCGAGGGCGATCACCTCGACCCGGTGCATCTCCTCCGCGCTGATGACGCCGCCATCGACGGTCGGCAGGTCGCGGGTCGCGCAGGCGGCGCTCACCAGCGTGCAGCGATAACCATAGTCCTTCGCGGCGCGGACGGTGGTGCTGATGCTGGAGTGGGTCATGAAGCCGCAGACGATCAGGTCCAGATGACCGATGGCCTGCAGGCGGTCGTGCAGGTCGGTGCCGGCGAAGGCATTGGGCAGGCGTTTCTCGACGACGATCTCGCCGGGCAGGGGAGCGACTTCGGCCAGGTGCTCGCCGCGTTCGCCACGGGGATCGAAGATGCCGCCGGGAACGCCGAGGTGTTTCACGTGGACGATGGCAGTGCCCATGCTGCGGGCGGCGGCGAGGAGGCTGGCGATCTCGCCGAGGGCCTCGTCGAGGCCGGGCAGGGCGAGGACGCCGCTGCGGTATTCTTCCTGGGCATCGATGATCACCAGGGTGGCATTGTTCAGGCTGGCCGGCGGATGGCCGCGGCCACTGAGTTGGAACATGGATTTCGGGGCGGACATGCGAATCTCCAGGTGCGACATGGCCACTATTGTCCGCCCTGCGACGGAATAAGTGAACCATGGACCAAGGTCCAGTTGCCTGGCGCGACCCCGGCAACCGGCGGCCAAATGCGCCATGGCGGCGCTTGCGGGCGCCTCCTCGGCGCCGCCCGTCGGGCTGCCCCGGGGCGGCGGGGGTGGTAGAATCTGCGCCCCGATTTCTGAGGTAGCCGCCGTGTCCGAATCCCGCTTGCGTACCCTGCGTGACCACATCCGCTGGGCCGTCAGCCGTTTCCATGCTGAAAACCTGTTCTTCGGTCATGGCACCGACAACGCCTGGGATGAGGCCCGCCAACTGGTGCTCGGTGCCTTGCACCTGCCCTACGAAATTGCCGACAGCTACCTGGATTGCCGCCTGGAAGAGGACGAATGCGCCCAGCTGCGCGAGTTGTTGCGCCGGCGTATCGAGGAGCGCGTGCCAGTGGCCTACCTGCTGGGCGAGGCCTGGTTCTGCGGCATGCCCTTCGTGGTCGATGAACGGGTGCTGGTGCCGCGCTCACCCATCGCCGAACTGATCCAGCAGCACTTCGCCCCCTGGCTGCCGCAGGACCCGGCGCGAATCCTCGACCTCTGCACCGGTTCGGGCTGCATCGGTATTGCCTGCGCCCATGCGTTTCCGGAGGCGGAGGTGGTGCTCGGCGACCTCTCTTTCGATGCGCTCGAGGTGGCCAACCTGAACATCGAGCGCCATGGCCTGGACGATCGCGTCTACACCGTCCAGGGCGACGGCTTCGACGGCCTGCCGGGGCAGCGCTTCGACCTGATCCTGTCCAACCCGCCCTATGTGGACGCCGAAGACTTCTCCGACATGCCGGCCGAGTACCACCATGAGCCCGAAATGGGCCTGGCCTGCGGCGCCGATGGCCTGGACCTGGTGCGGCGGATGCTGGCCGAGGCGGCTGACCACCTGAGCGAGAAGGGCTTGCTGATCGTTGAAGTGGGTAACAGCCAGGTGCACGTCGAGGCGCTCTATCCGGAGGTGGATTTCCTCTGGCTGGATTTCGAGCACGGTGGCCATGGCGTGTTCCTGCTCAGCGCCAGGCAGTGCCGGGAGCATCAGGCGCTGTTTCGCTCGCGGCTGAACCCCTAGGCGTGGTCAGTGGGTGGTGATCCAGATCAGCAGGCCGGCCTGGAACACCGCGAACGCCACCAGGCAGGCGATGGTAAAGCGCAGGCCGCCGTCTTCGCGCTGGTAGATCGCGATGCGCTCTTCCAGCTTGCGAATCTCCACGGTTTGCCGCTGCAGGTTCTGGTCGGCCTGTTCCAACATCGCAGCGGCCTCCTGCAGGCCCACCGGCTGCACGTTCTCGCGGTGCCAGTCGCCGTGCAACTCGCTGACCCGACCGGCGCCGTAGCTGGCCTTCAATTGCAGGCTGTCCAGGTAGGTGACGTCGAACCCCTGCGCCTTGAGGACGTGGTCGCGCCGTAGGCGGGCCTCGCTATCCAGAGCGTCCTTGGCCGGCAGCGCGCCGCCCTCGACCCGGTAGTGCGCCCAGCGTTGTCTGGCCCAGGCGATGCCCTGCGCCAGCAGGAAACGCCCCAGGCCGCGGTTTTGTGGTTCCAACTGCAGGCCACCGTCCGGGCCGAAGCGCACTTCCTTGCTGAGATGGTTGGCCCAGACCTCCAGCAGGTTCTGTTCCTTGCGCAGTTTCTGCCCGGGCAGCCCGATGCTCAGGCGCAGCAGGCTCTGTTCCGGGCTGTGTCGTTCCACGCGGCCCAATTCGACGAAGCGCAGCGGCCGCGCGCCGGTGTGGCGATCGATGGGCAGGGGCGCGAGGCGCAGCAGTTCGAAGTGCTCGGGCGCCAGCTCGGCCCAGGGATGGGGTTGTGGCGGGGCGTCTTCTTCGGCGCTCGGCTGGTGTTCGGCTGGGCTTTCAGTCATCGGGATGTACCTGGCGGGGGCGATCGGCGACGGGGGTGTCAGTCCTGGTCCTGTGCGGAAAACCGCCTGGTCCGGCGGCTTTCGTGCGGAGCCTGAACCCTTATCGGCGGCGTTCGCCATTTCTGGAGTCCGGCAGCGCCTGGATGAAGGCCAGCAGGCGTTGGCCCAGTTCCCGGGCCAACGGCAGGTGCGGATCGCGGTAGGAAGCCAGTTGCTGTTCCATCTCCATCGGCACGATGCGCAGCATGTGGTTCATGCCCGGAATGATGTCGAGCCGGGCCTCGGGGCGGGCGGCCTTGAGCTGCTCGGCGTCGGCCACGCTGACCTGGATGTCGTGGCTGCCCTGGAGGATCAGCGCCGGTATCCGCAGCCGGCCGAAGGCCTGGGCCGGGTCGTGGCGGAACAGGGAAATCAGGTAGGGCTGCACGCTGGGGCGGAACAGCACCTCCAGTTCACGGGGCACCTCGGCCACCTGGCGGCCCTCGGCCAGGCTGGCGAGAATGGTTTCGCTGCGCGTCAGCAGGGGGGGCGGCAGACGGCTTTGCAGCTGGTCCCGCAGCAATTGGTCGATGGGGCGGGCGCTGCCGGCGATGCTGACCAGTGCGTCGGCTCCGGCGGCCTCGGCCGCCAGGCTGGCGATCAATGCGCCCTCGCTGTGGCCGATGAGGATGAGGCGGGAGAAGCGCGGATCCTGCTTCAGGCGCTGGCCCCAGGCGGCTGCATCGCGGGCGTAGAGGTCGATGCTGAGGTGGCGCTCGTCGGCGCCGGCCTCCTGGCTGGCGGCAATGCCGCGCTTGTCATAGCGCACGCTGGCGATGCCGTTCTGCGCCAGCACCTCGGCCAGCTTCTTCAAGCTGTCGTTGCGCCCGGCCATCGGGTTGTTGCCGTCCCGGTCGGTCGGGCCGGAACCGGCGATGATCAGCGCCACCGGAACGGCGTCTTCGACCTTGGGCAGCAGCAGGCTGCCGTGCAGCACCCCGCTGCCGGTGTCCAGTTCGATGGGGCGATGCAAGACGCTTTGTGGAGCGGCCTGGGCGAGGCCGGCGAGAAGGGGGATGAACAGCAGCAACAGTCGCAGCATGGGGGTGAAGTCCGTCCTGGATGGGAAGGCGCCCGCCGGCGCGAGGTTCGAGGGGTGAACTGACGGAAGGCCGCGGGTATACTGCTCGGCCTTCGAATCGGGGTCCATTTCTGCGGAGCACTGTGCATGTCCGGCAACACCTACGGCAAGCTGTTCACCGTCACCACCGCTGGCGAAAGCCATGGTCCGGCGCTGGTCGCCATAGTCGACGGCTGCCCGCCGGGGCTGGAATTGTCCCTCGAAGACCTGCAGCGTGACCTCGACCGCCGCAAGCCGGGTACCAGCCGCCACACCACCCAGCGCCAGGAAGCGGACGAAGTGGAAATCCTCTCCGGCGTGTTCGAAGGCAAGACCACCGGTTGCGCCATTGGTCTGCTGATCCGCAACACCGACCAGAAGTCCAAGGACTACTCGGCGATCAAGGACCTGTTCCGCCCGGCCCACGCCGACTACACCTACCACCACAAGTACGGCATCCGCGACTACCGTGGCGGTGGCCGCTCCTCGGCGCGGGAAACCGCCATGCGTGTGGCGGCCGGTGCCATCGCCAAGAAGTTCCTGGCCACCCAGGGCATCACCGTGCGCGGCTACATGAGCCAGCTCGGCCCCATTGAGATTCCGTTCAAGACCTGGGATTCGGTGGAGCAGAACGCCTTCTTCAGCCCCGACCCGGACAAGGTGCCGGAGCTGGAGGCCTACATGGACCAGCTGCGCCGTGACCAGGACTCGGTGGGCGCGAAGATCACCGTGGTCGCCGACGGCGTGCCGCCGGGGCTGGGCGAGCCGATCTTCGACCGTCTGGACGCCGAACTGGCCCATGCGCTGATGAGCATCAACGCCGTGAAGGGCGTGGAGATCGGCGCCGGTTTCGAGTGCGTGGCCCAGCGCGGGACCGAACATCGCGATGAGCTGACCCCGGAAGGCTTCCTCAGCAACAATGCCGGCGGCATCCTCGGCGGTATTTCGTCGGGCCAGCCGATCATCGCCAACCTTGCGCTCAAGCCGACTTCCAGCATCACCACCCCCGGTCGCTCCATCGATGTGAACGGCAACCCGGTGGATGTCGTCACCAAGGGCCGCCACGATCCCTGCGTCGGCATCCGCGCCACGCCGATCGCCGAAGCCATGATGGCCATCGTGTTGATGGATCACCTGCTGCGCCACCGCGCGCAGAATGCCGACGTGCGAGTGGACACCCCGGTGCTCGGCCAGCTGTGACCGGCGGCGCGAACGCGCTGCCCTATTGGCGGCTGTCCAGCTTCTACCTCTTCTATTTCTCCCTGCTGGGCGCCACGGCGCCCTTCCTTGGCCTCTACTTCGCGCACCTGGGCTTTTCCAGTGCGCGCATCGGCGAGCTGCTGGCCATCCCCATGCTGATGCGCTGCGTGGCGCCCAATCTCTGGGGCTGGCTGGGCGATCGCAGTGGCCGGCGCCTGGACATCGTGCGCTTCGGCGCCTTCTGCACCCTGGTGACCTTCTCGTTGATCTTCGTCAGCCAGCGCTATGCCTGGCTGGCCCTGATCATGGCCCTGCACGCCTTCTTCTGGCATGCCGTACTGCCGCAGTTCGAGGTGATCACCCTGGCCCACCTGCGGGAGCAGGCGGCGCGCTACAGCCAGGTGCGGCTCTGGGGTTCGATCGGCTTCATCCTCACGGTGATCGGCCTGGGCAAGCTGTTCGAGTTGTTCAGCCTGGACCTCTATCCCTGGGCGCTGGTGCTGATCATGGCCGGCATCGTCCTCAGCAGCTTCTGGGTACCCAACGCGACGCCCCAGGCGCGGCCGGAAGCGGCGGGGCAAGGTGGCTTCCTCGTCCAGTTGCGCCAGCCGGGCGTGCTCGCCTTCTATCTATGCGTGGGGCTGATGCAGCTGTCCCATGGGCCCTACTACAGCTTCCAGACCATCTACCTGGAATCCCTCGGCTATTCCCGCAGCCTGATCGGCCAGCTCTGGGCCCTGGGGGTGGTGGCCGAGGTGCTGTTGTTCCTGGTGATGGCGCGCATCCTGGTGCGCTACTCGGTACGGACGGTGCTGCTGGTCAGTTTCCTGATTGCCGCGCTGCGTTGGCTGTTGATCGGCAATTTCGCCGACCAGTTGCCCGTGCTGCTGTTCGCGCAACTGCTGCACGCCGCTACTTTCGGCAGCTTTCACGCGGCCGCCATCCATTTCGTGCAACGTCGGTTCGGACCGCGCCAGCAAGGCCAGGGCCAGGCGTTGTACGCCGCCCTGGCCGGTACTGGCGGCGCCCTCGGCGCACTCTACTCGGGCTACAGCTGGAGCGGCTTCGGGCCGGTCTGGACCTACGCCATCGCCAGTCTCGCGGCAGCCGCCGCAGCCGTTATCATTGCCACCCAATTGCAGGAGGAGCGGGCATGAATCGCCAACAACTCGCCCAGGAAATCATCGACGCCGGCCGTTTCCTGTACGGCCGCGGCTGGTCGCCGGCCACCAGCAGCAATTACTCGGTGCGGTTGTCCGCCAGCGAAGCGCTGCTCACCGTGTCCGGCAAGCACAAGGGGCAGCTGGAGCAGGACGACGTCCTGGCCACCGACCTCGACGGCAACAGCCTGGAACCGGGCAAGAAGCCCTCGGCCGAGACCCTGCTGCATACCCAGTTATACCGCTGGAAGCCGGAAATCGGCGCGGTGCTGCACACCCACTCGGTGAACGCCACCGTGCTTTCGCGCCTGACGCTGGCCGATTCCCTGGTGTTCGCCGACTACGAGCTGCAGAAAGCCTTCAGCGGTATCTCCACCCATGAGTCCCAGGTGCTGGTACCGATCTTCGACAACGATCAGGACATCGCCCGTCTGGCCGCCAAGGTGCAGCCCTGGCTGGACCAGCATCCCGATTGCGTGGGTTACCTGATCCGCGGCCATGGCCTCTATACTTGGGGGCCGCGCATGAGCGACGCCCTGCGCCAGATCGAAGCCTTCGAATTCCTCTTCGAGTGCGAGCTGAAGACGCTCTCGATCACCCAGCGTTGACGCTTTTCTCGCACGAAGATGCCTGACTGAAACCGGCGTCGCCCGACCCGCCAGAGAGCCGGAAGGCGGCCCGCAAGGAGTACCCAGATGAGCAGCCTGACCGTCTACCACGAATCCAGCCCGGATCTGCCGAACAAGGTCCTCACCCATCCGGACGATATCGCCTCCACCCTCGCCACCGTCGGCGTGCGCTTCGAGCGCTGGGAGGCTTCGGCTGCCATCGCGCCGGGCGCGAGCCAGGACGAGGTGATTGCCGCCTACCGGCCGCAGATCGACCGGCTGATGCAGGAGCAGGGCTACGTTACCGTCGACGTGGTCAGCCTGAACAGTAATCACCCGCAGAAGGCCGAACTGCGCGCCAAGTTCCTCGACGAGCACCGCCATGGCGAGGATGAAGTGCGTTTCTTCGTCGCCGGACGCGGCCTGTTCACCTTGCATATCGACGATTACGTGTATGCCGTGCTCTGCGAGAAGAACGACCTGATCTCGGTGCCGGCCGGCACCCGCCACTGGTTCGATATGGGCGAACACCCGCACTTCGTTGCCATTCGTCTGTTCAACAACCCGGAAGGCTGGGTCGCCAACTTCACCGGCGACGAAATCGCCAAGCGCTTCCCGCAACTGGAAGACTGATTTCCCGAAATTGCCTGGACCTGATTCACCTGGAGTTCGCCCATGCCTATCAAGGCCATCCTCACCGATATCGAAGGCACCACCAGCGCGGTGAGCTTCGTTTTCGACGTGCTTTTTCCCTTTGCCGCCCGCCACCTGCCGGAGTTCGTCCTGGCCCACGCCGACCAGCCGGAGGTGGCGCGGCAGCTCGAGGCCGTACGGGCGGAGAGCGGTGAAGCAGGGGCCAGCGTCGAGCGGGTGGTGGAGATTCTCCTCGGCTGGATCGCCGAAGACCGCAAGGCGACGCCGCTCAAGGCCCTGCAGGGCATGGTCTGGGAGCAGGGCTACAACGCCGGCCAGCTCAAGGGCCACGTCTATCCGGACGCGGTGGAGGCGCTGCGCCGCTGGAAGGAGGAGGGCTACGACCTCTATGTCTATTCCTCCGGTTCCATCCAGGCGCAGAAGCTGATCTTCGGCTGCTCCGAGGCCGGCGACCTGACGCCCTTGTTCTCCGGCTACTTCGATACCACCTCCGGGCCGAAGCGCGAGGCGGCGTCCTACCGGCGCATTGCCGATGCCATCGGCCTGTCGGGCGAGCAGATCCTTTTCCTGTCCGACGTGGTCGAGGAGCTGGATGCCGCCCGCGAGGCCGGCCTGCAGACGGTCGGCCTGGCCCGCGAAGGCGGACTGCTGGCGGGGCATGAGACGGTGGCCAGTTTTGCGGTGATCGATCTGGCGCGCATCTGAGGCCGCCCGGAGTCGGCTGACGGAGCGCGAGGAAGCCCGCTGCCGGCCGATCTATCCTTGGGGAACTGCATCCACTCGGGAGCGTCCCCATGGGTCCCTGTCTCTGCGCCGTCGTGGCTCGGCCATGACCCGGCTTGTCGTCCTGATGCTGTTCGCGCTGCTGGCCATGCCGGCGGTGGCGGACCAGAAATCCGCCTGGCAAGCCCTGCGCGAAGGCAAGGCCTTCCTCCTGCTGCGGCACACCACGGCCCCTGGTACCGGTGATCCGGAGGGTTTCCGCCTGGGTGACTGCAGCACCCAGCGCAATCTCAGCGAGCAGGGGCGCCAGGAAGCGAAGCGCTGGGGCAGGCTGCTGGTGGGGCGCGAGGTGGAGCAGCCGCGCCTCTACAGCAGCAACTGGTGCCGCGCCCAGGACACCGCCCTGGAAATGGGGCTGGGGGCGGTGGAAACGCTCCCCGCGCTGGACTCCTTTTTCAGCGATCCCGACAGCCAGGCAGCGCAGACGTTGGAGCTGCGCAAGGCCATCGACAAGGTGCCCAAGGACCGGCCGGTGGTCATGGTCAGCCACCAGGTGAACATCAAGGCGTTGACCGGGTTTGCGCCGAAGAGCGGCGAAGGGATGATCATCGAACTGCCCCTGGCGGACCCGCCCAAGGTGCTGGCGCGAATTCGCCAGCCCTGATGCCTCGGTCAGATCAGCAAGAGCTGGTCCTGCGCCGGTTGCAGGTTCACGCCTTCCAGCTTGAGCAGCAGCGCCTTGCGCGGCAGGCCCCCGGCGTAGCCCGTGAGGCTGCCGTCGCGACCGATCACCCGGTGGCAGGGAATGATGATGGAAATGGGGTTTGCGCCGTTGGCCGTGCCCACGGCGCGTACCGACCTGGGTCTGCCGATACGCTCGGCCAGCGCGCCGTAGCTGGTGGTGTGGCCGTAGGGTATTGCCTGCAGTGCCTTCCAGACCTCCTGTTGAAACGCGGTACCGCGCGGCGCCAGGCGCAGGTCGAAGCGTTTCAGGCGGCCTTCGAAGTAGCGGTCCAGTTGTCGACAGGCCTCGTCCAGCTGGCGTGCCGCGGGTTGCCAGTCGGCCTGCGGGTGCCAGCGCGCGGCGTTGTCCATGTACAGAAGCTGCAGGCCGGCGTCGTCGCCGGCCAGCAACAGCGGTCCGGTGGGGCTTTCGTGGTAGCGGAAGTACATCAGTGCTCCTCGGCGTAGCTCTGCCAGAGATAGACGGCCGCGTAGGCCCGCCAGGGACGCCATTGTTCGGCGCGCTCGGCCAGTTCCTTTGCGCTGATGCCGCCTGGGCCCCAGAGCGGCGACTTGAGCAGGCCCAGGTCGGCGGTGGGAAAGGCATCCGGTTGTCCGAATGCGCGCAGGGCGATGTATTCGGCGGTCCAGCGGCCGATGCCGGGGAGGGCGCAAAGGTGTTCGATCAGGGTTTCGACGCCGTCGGCCAGGCTCAGTTCCAGGCTGCCGTCGGCCACCGCCCCGGCGAAGCGGCGCAGGGTGTCGACCCGTTTGCCGGGCATGCCGATGCCGGGCAGCGGATCATCGGCGATGGCCCGGGGCGTGGGGAACAGGCGCTGCGGGCCGTCCGCCTCGGCATCCGCCAGTGGTACCCCGAGGCGCTCCACCAGTCGCCCGGCGATGGTCACTGCCGCCTTCACCGTGACCTGCTGGCCGATGATGGTACGCACGCCCTGTTCGAAGGGATCGAACGCCACTGGCAGGCGCAGGCCCGGGTAGCGGTCCAGCAGTCCGTGCAGCAGCGGGTCGCGGCCCAGGTGGCGCGCGATGGCGGCGGGGTTGCTGTCCAGATCGAACATCCGCCGGATGCGCGGCGCCAGTTGCGGCGCCAGGTCGCGGGCCGAGGGGCTGAGCTCCAGTTCCAGCGCGCCGGGCAGCGGGCGCAGGCGGAACCAGCCACTGCGTCCGTCCAGGCGGAAGCTGCGACAGTAGCTGTCGGCCGTCAGTTGCTCGACGCCGGGCAGGCGCCGCAGGGCGAAATGTTGCTGGAACTGCGTCCAGCTCCAGGGCTCGAAATAGTCAAGGCGCATGGGCTCGGTGGGCTCGCGAGAATCGGCAAGGAGTGGGTGAGGGCGCATGGAGCGACGATATCCTCCTGGCGCCGCGTCGTCTCTGCAAAACTGACTTTCAAATTCTCCCGCGCGGTTCGACCTGACATCGAAGCCATCGTAGAATGCGCGCCTTTTCAAGGGGCGGAGGCACCGACCGCTCCAACAGCCAGCAGGGGAGATAGCCCATGAGTGATTACCTGGAAACGCTCTACGACGGTTACGGCCAGCGGTTCCGCATGGACAAGCTGCTTCATGAGGTGCGGACTGAGCACCAGCACCTGGTGATCTTCGAGAATGCGCGCATGGGCCGCGTGATGGCGCTGGACGGTGTGATCCAGACCACCGAGGCGGACGAATTCATCTACCACGAGATGCTCACCCATGTACCGATCCTCGCCCATGGCGCGGTGAAGAGCGTGTTGATCATCGGCGGCGGCGACGGCGGCATGCTGCGCGAAGTGTGCAAACACCGCGGCATCGAACGCATCACCATGGTCGAGATCGACGGCACGGTGGTGGACATGTGCAAGGAGTTCCTGCCCAACCACTCCAAGGGCGCCTATGACGACCCGCGCCTGAACCTGGTGATCGACGACGGCATGCGCTTCGTCGCCACCACCGAGGAGACGTTCGACGTCATCATCTCCGACTCCACCGACCCCATCGGTCCGGGCGAGGTGCTGTTTTCCGAGAACTTCTACCAGGCCTGTCGCCGCTGCCTGAACGATGGCGGCGTGCTGGTGACCCAGAACGGCACCCCTTTCATGCAACTCGGCGAAGTGCAGACTACCGCCAGCCGCATGACCGGCCTGTTCGCCGACTGGCATTTCTATCAGGCGGCGGTGCCCACCTATATCGGCGGTGCGATGACGTTCGCCTGGGGCACCACCGACCCCGCGCTGCGCAAGCTCCCTGTGGACATCCTGCGCCAGCGCTACGCCGGCAGCGGTATCGTCACCCGCTATTACAATCCGGAGATCCACGTCGGCGCCTTCGCCCTGCCGCAGTACGTGCTGCATGCGGTGAACAAGCCGAGCAACGACTGAGTTGCCTGGATAAATGAAGGAAGGGGCCGTGAGGCCCCTTTTTCTATCAGGGGAGCGGAAGTCCTCGTAGGGTGGGCTTCGCTGCGCTCGGCACCCACCTGCGAGCGCGGTGAGGTTGCGGAAAAGAGAAAGCCCGGCGCTGGGCCGGGCTTTCTCATGGAGCGGAGGATCAGATCTCCGTTGGCCGCACATGGCCGAAGAGTTCCTGGGACACCCGCACGCGTTCTTCCGGGGTTTCCTGGATGCCCTTGGCCTTCAGTTCCGCGAGACGGGCCTCGACGGCGTGGGCGCGGTGGGTCAGGCCGCAGTCGTTGGCGATCTGGATGTTCAGGCCGGGACGGGCGTTGAGTTCGAGGATCAGCGGCCCCTTGTCCTGGTCCAGCACCATGTCGACGCCGATGTAGCCCAGGCCGCACAGCTCGTAGCAGCCGGCCGCCAGCTTCATGAAGCCGTCCCAGTTGGGCAACTGCACGCCGTCCACCGCGTTGGTGGTGTCCGGGTGCTTAGCGATCTTGTTGTTCAGCCAGGTGCCGCGCAGGGTCACGCCGGTGGCCAGGTCCACACCGACGCCGATGGCGCCCTGGTGGAGGTTGGCCTTGCCGCTGGACTGGCGGGTCGGCAGGCGCAGCATGGCCATCACTGGGTAGCCCATCAGCACGATGATGCGGATGTCCGGCACGCCTTCGTAGCTGATGCTCTTGAAGATCTGGTCCGGCGTCACCCGGTACTCGATCAGCGCACGGTCACGATGCCCGCCGAGGGAGTAGAGGCCGGTGAGGATCGAGGAAATCTGATGCTCGATTTCCTCGTGGCTGATGATCTTGCCGGAGACGGTCTTGTAGCGGCCTTCGAAACGGTCGGCGATCACCAGGATGCCGTCACCGCCAGCGCCCTGCGCCGGCTTGATCACGAAGTCGTTGCGCTCGCCGATGATCTCGTCGAGCTTCTCGATTTCCTTCTCGGTGGAGATGATCCCGTACATCTCGGGTACGTGGATTCCCGCCTCGATGGCTCGCTGCTTGGTGATGATCTTGTCGTCGACGATCGGGTACAGGTGCCGCTTGTTGTACTTCAGCACGTAGTCCGCGTTGCGCCGGTTGATGCCCATGATGCCGCGGGCGTTAAGGGCTTTCCACGTCTTGATCAGGCCGAACATGGCTCAGTCCTTCAGGAAGGCTTTGAAGCGGAAGAGTTCGGTCAGGCGGTAGCCGCGGTAGCGACCCATCGCCAGCATGAAGCCCACCAGGATCATCAGCACGGCCGGGAAGGTGAAGACGAAGTAGATCAGCTCCGGAACGCTCATCAGGATGTGCGCCAGGGACGCGGCGATGATGGTGCCGACACCGACCTTGAAGGCGTGGTTGCCGCCGCGCTCTTCCCAGGTGATGGACAGGCGTTCGATGGTCATGGTCAGGATCACCATCGGGAACAGCGCCACCGACAGGCCGCGCTCAAGGCCGAGCTTGTGGCTGAAGAGGCTGATCACCGCGATCAGCACCACGACGAAGGTGAGCACCACCGACAACCTGGGCAGCATCTGCAGCTTGAGGTGCTCCAGGTAGGAGCGCAGCGACAGGCCGAGCGCCGTGATGATGGTGAACAGCACAATGCCGAAGCCGACCTGGGTTTCGCGGAAGGCGAGGGCGATCAGCACCGGGGTGAAGGTGCCCAGGGTCTGGATGCCGATCAGGTTGCGCAGGACCAGGATCACCAGCACGCCGATCGGGATCATGATCATGATCTGGTAGGTCTGCTGGGTCTGCAGCGGCAGGCCGTAGAGCGAGTATTCGAGGAAATCGGCGTCGGTGTTCTCGTCGGTCAGCTTGGCCAGGCGGATGGCGTTCATCTCGCTGTTGTTCATGCTGAAGGTCACCTGGGGCTTCTTGCCGCCGTCGACGGTGACCAGGTTGTCGTCACCGGTCCACCAGATCAGGCGGTCGTTGGGCAGGCCCTGCTCGCCGGACTCGGGGTTGAAGTACAGCCAGTTCTCACCGTTGAAGCTGCGCAACCACAGCTCGGGGCTCTGCGCCTGCTCGCTCACCAGGCGGATGGTGTGCACGCGTTCCATCGGCACGTGGGCGATGGACAGCAGCAGCTCGATGACCTTGGCCTTGTTCGGGGTGCTCGGGTCGCCGGCCAGCAACAGCTTGACGTTGTCGTCGTTGAGGTTGTTGACCCGCTTGATGGTTTCGCTGATGAAGGTCTCGACGTCGGCCGAGTGCTGGCGGATGGGCGCCAGCAGGGCTTCGGCGGCGATCTTCTCGGGCCCTTCCACCGGGATGCTGTCGCGGAAGATCGGGCCCTTGTCCTTGGCCTTCTCGCCGCTGTAGCGCTTGGTCAGCACCAGGCGGTAATAGAGGGTCTGGTTGCCGCTCGCGCGGCGGGCGGACCAGGTCACCTTGCGGTTGCCATCGACGCGATTGATGCTCACCCCGTAGTTGTTGGAGATGAAGCTCTCGTTGAGGCTGACGTAGTTCCGGCTCAGCGGCGGAACATACATCTGGACCTTGATCGGGTCGCGCGGACTCGCCTGGAACTCGACCTTGGCGTCGATGTTCCAGAGGTCATCGGTTTCATCCTCGGTGATCGGGATGCCCTGGATGAATATCTGGTAGGCCGTTATCAGAATGCCCAGGCTCACCAGCAGGGTGATCAGGACTTTCAGATGCAGGGTAAGAGAGCGCATGTGGGTTACTCGTCAGAGTTTGCGTCGGTGGCGCAATCGGGCTTGCCGGCTGCGTATTTAAGGCTCGGGTCGATCTGGGCATCGAAACGCTTGAGCGCCTCGGAGCCGATCAGAAGCGGGTATTGGAAAGCACTGCGGTCGGTGAGGTTCACTTCGATCTGCCGCAGGGCCTGGCCCATGCACACCTCCAGCTCGATGACCGGGCGGGCGGTGTAGGTCTTGCCTTCGTCGGGGTCGTAGTCCCCGGCGCGGCGCTTGATCTTGCTGATGCGCGCCAGAGGGCGCTCGATCGGGTGTTCGTGGGTGTCGTCGATGGCCAGGTAGAAGCGTACCCAGGTTTCGCCGTCCTTCTTGAAACGCTTGATGTCGCGGGCGCTGAGGGAGGCCGTCTTGGCGCCGGTGTCGAGCTTGGCGGCGACCTCCAGGTCGAGATTCTTCAGCCGGGCATACTCGTTGAGGCCGTAGACGGTCTTCTCGGTGGCGAGGCTCAAGCCGGGGAGGGCGAGCAGGCAGGCTAAGGGGGCGAAGGGCTTGAGTGTCATAAGTCCTTTGAGCGTAACGCGGTCATCGGTCCAGGAGCCCGGCCCACGGCCATCTTGGCTGAGGCGCCTGGTCTGGGAGTCTAGCAGGCAAGTCGCTGGCGCCCAGACTGGCGCTGGCGGCGCGCATTCTAGCACGCGGATTTTCCGCCGCGACAGGCGCTTATGGCGCCAAAGGCTGGAGCGTGATGCCGTGCCAAATTTTTTGTCATTAGGCCGATTGTCGACAATATGTCGAATGGCGTTTGACAGGCCGCCTTTATTGGCAGTAGTTTTGCGCCATCAAACAATAATGTGTCGACAATCATGCTGGACGCCCCTGAAGCCCCCGTTACTGAACAGCTGGACTCGGAAACCCTGGCCGAGACCGTCTTCCGGCGCATCCAGACGGCGATCGTGCGAGGCGAGATCGCGCCGGGCAGCAAGATCTCCGAGCCCGAGCTGGCGCGCACCTACGGCATTAGCCGTGGTCCCCTGCGCGAAGCGATCCACCGCCTGGAAGGGCAGCGTCTGCTGGTGCGCGTGCCCCATGTCGGTGCGCGGGTGGTGTCCCTCAGTCATGCCGAGCTGATCGAGCTCTACGAGATTCGCGAATCCCTCGAAGGCATGGCCTGTCGTCTGGCCGCCGAGCGCATGAGCCAGACCGAGATCGACGAATTGCGCCGGGTGCTGGATACCCACGAACGCGACGAGGCTTTCCAGGCCGGCCGTGGCTATTACCAGCAGGAAGGCGACTTCGACTTCCACTACCGGATCATCCAGGGCAGCGGTAACCAGACCCTGACCAAGATGCTCTGCGGTGAGCTTTACCAACTGGTGCGCATGTACCGCCTGCAGTTCTCCAGCGTGCCGAACCGGCCGCGGCAGGCCTTCAACGAACACCACCGGATTCTCGATGCCATCGCCGACCGTGACGGCGAACTGGCCGAGTTGCTGATGCGCCGTCACATCGGCGCCTCCAAGCGCAATATCGAGCGCCACTACCAGGAAGCGCTCGTCAACCCGTCCAAAACACGAGGTGAGTCATGAGTCAGAAAACCGCCGGCCAGCGTTTCCGCGACGCCATCGCCGAGGAACGTCCGCTGCAGGTCATCGGTGCCATCAACGCCAACCATGCGCTGCTGGCCAAGCGCGCCGGCTTCAAGGCCATCTACCTGTCCGGTGGCGGCGTGGCCGCAGGCTCCCTGGGCCTGCCGGACCTGGGCATCAACACCCTGGACGACGTGCTCACCGACGTACGCCGCATCACCGACGTCTGCGACCTGCCGCTGCTGGTGGACATCGACACCGGCTTCGGCCCCAGCGCCTTCAACATCGAGCGCACCGTGAAGAACCTGATCAAGGCCGGTGCCGCCGCTGCCCATATCGAGGACCAGGTCGGCGCCAAGCGCTGCGGTCATCGTCCGGGCAAGGAAATCGTCTCCACCGAGGAGATGGCCGACCGCGTCAAGGCTGCCGCCGATGCCAAGACCGACCCGAACTTCTTCCTGATCGCCCGTACCGACGCCATCCAGGCCGAGGGCGTGGACGCCGCCATCGAGCGCTGCCAGCGCTACGTGGAGGCCGGTGCCGATGCCATCTTCGCCGAAGCGGCCTACGACCTGCCGACCTACAAGCGCTTCGTCGACGCGCTGAACGTGCCGATCCTGGCCAACATCACCGAGTTCGGCGCCACCCCGCTGTTCTCCCGCGATGAGCTGGCTTCGGTCGGCGTGGCCATCCAGCTCTACCCGCTGTCCGCCTTCCGCGCCGCCAACAAGGCCGCCGAAGCCGTGTACACCGCCATTCGCCGCGACGGCCATCAGAAAGAAGTGGTCGACCTGATGCAGACTCGCGCCGAACTCTACGACCGTATCGGCTACCACGCGTTCGAGCAGAAGCTCGACGCCCTGTTCGCCGCCAAGAAATGACCGGACGCGGGTCGCTCCCCCGAGGGGCGACCCGCGGAAAAACAAGACGCCAAGCAACCGGATAGAAATGAGGAGATTCACGCGATGAGCGCTACCGAAAACACCACCGCCTTCAAACCCAAGAAGTCCGTGGCCCTCTCGGGCACCGCCGCCGGCAACACCGCCCTGTGCACCGTTGGTCGCAGTGGCAACGACCTGCACTACCGTGGCTACGACATCCTCGATGTCGCCACCACCTGCGAGTTCGAGGAAATCGCACACCTGCTGGTGCACGGCAAGTTGCCGACCGTCGCCGAACTGGCTGGCTACAAGGCCAAGCTGAAAGCCCTGCGCGGCCTGCCGGCCGGGGTCAAGTCTGCCCTGGAGCAACTGCCGCCCTCCGCCCACCCGATGGACGTGATGCGCACCGCGGTTTCCGTACTGGGCTGCCTGTCCCCGGAGAAGGACGACCACAACCACCCGGGCGCCCGCGACATCGCCGACAAGCTGATGGCCTGCCTGGGCTCCGCGCTGCTCTACTGGTACCACTTCAGCCACAACGGCAAGCGCATCGACGTGGAAACCGATGACGATTCCATCGGCGGCCACTTCCTGCACCTGCTGCACGGCGAGAAACCCCGCGACTCCTGGGTCCGCGCCATGCACACCTCGCTGATCCTCTACGCGGAGCACGAGTTCAACGCGTCCACCTTCACCTCCCGCGTGATCGCCGGCACCGGTTCCGACATGTTCTCCTGCATCACCGGCGCCATCGGCGCGCTGCGTGGTCCGAAGCACGGCGGCGCCAACGAGGTGGCCTTCGAGATCCAGAAGCGCTACGACAACCCGGACGAAGCGGAAGCGGACATCCGCGCCCGCGTCGAGAAGAAGGAAGTGGTGATCGGCTTCGGCCACCCGGTCTACACCGTGTCCGATCCGCGCAACAAGGTGATTAAGGAAGTCGCCCGCGAGCTGTCCGCCGAGCAGAACAACACCAAGATGTTCGACATTGCCGAGCGTCTGGAGTCGACCATGTGGGAAATCAAGAAGATGTTCCCCAACCTCGACTGGTTCAGCGCCGTCAGCTACCACATGATGGGCGTGCCCACCGCCATGTTCACCCCGCTGTTCGTCATCGCCCGTACCTCCGGCTGGTCTTCCCACGTCATCGAACAGCGCATCGACGGCAAGATCATCCGCCCGAGCGCCAACTACGTCGGCCCGGAAGACCTCAAGTTCGTGCCGCTCAAGGACCGCAAGTGATGAACAGCCAATACCGCAAGCCTCTGGCCGGTACCCGGCTGGACTACTTCGACACCCGCGAGGCGGTGGATGCCATCGCCCCCGGCGCCTACGCCACGCTGCCCTACACCTCCCGCGTGCTGGCCGAGCAGCTGGTGCGCCGCTGCGATCCGGCCATGCTGACCGATTCGCTCAAGCAGCTGATCGAGCGCAAGCGTGACCTGGACTTTCCCTGGTACCCGGCCCGCGTGGTCTGCCACGACATCCTGGGCCAGACTGCGCTGGTGGACCTGGCCGGCCTGCGCGACGCCATCGCCGAGCAAGGCGGTGACCCGTCCAAGGTCAACCCGGTGGTGCCGACCCAGCTGATCGTCGACCATTCCCTGGCCGTGGAGTTCGGCGGCTTCGACCCGGACGCCTTCGAGAAGAACCGTGCGGTCGAGGAGCGTCGCAACGAGGACCGCTTCCACTTCATCGAGTGGACCAAGACCGCCTTCAAGAACGTCGACGTGATCCCGGCCGGCAACGGCATCATGCACCAGATCAACCTGGAGAAAATGAGCCCGGTGATCCAGGCGCGCGAGGGCGTCGCCTTCCCCGACACCTGTGTCGGCACCGACAGCCACACTCCGCACGTGGACGCCCTGGGCGTGATCGCCATCGGCGTCGGCGGCCTTGAGGCGGAAACCGTGATGCTCGGTCGCGCCTCGATGATGCGCCTGCCCGACATCGTCGGCGTCAAGCTGGCCGGCAAGCGCCAGCCCGGTATCACCGCCACCGATATCGTCCTGGCCCTCACCGAGTTCCTGCGCAAGGAGAGGGTGGTGGGTGCTTACGTCGAGTTCTTCGGCGAGGGTGCCGACAGCCTGTCCATCGGCGACCGCGCCACCATCTCCAACATGTGCCCGGAATACGGCGCCACTGCGGCGATGTTCTACATCGACCAGCAGACGATCGATTACCTCAAGCTGACCGGTCGCGAGCCGGAACAGGTGGAGCTGGTCGAGAACTACGCCAAGACCACCGGCCTGTGGGGCGACGCGCTGGTCACCGCCGAGTACGAGCGGGTGCTGCAGTTCGACCTGTCGACGGTCGTGCGCAACATGGCCGGGCCGTCGAACCCCCATCGCCGCCTGCCGACCTCCGCGCTGGCCGAGCGCGGTATCGCCGACGAGGCCAAGCTGGAGGCCGGCAAGGCCGAAGAGGCCGATGGCCTGATGCCGGATGGCGCGGTGATCATTGCCGCGATCACCAGCTGCACCAACACGTCCAACCCGCGCAACGTCGTGGCTGCCGGCCTGCTGGCGAAGAAGGCCAACCAGTTGGGGCTGCTGCGCAAGCCCTGGGTGAAGACTTCCTTCGCGCCTGGCTCGAAGGTCGCCAAGCTGTACCTGGAAGAGGCGGGCCTGTTGCCGGAGCTGGAGAAGCTCGGCTTCGGCATCGTCGCCTACGCGTGCACCACCTGTAACGGCATGTCCGGCGCGCTGGACCCGAAGATCCAGCAGGAAATCATCGACCGCGACCTGTACGCCACGGCCGTGCTCTCCGGCAACCGCAACTTCGACGGCCGTATCCATCCCTATGCCAAGCAGGCCTTCCTCGCCTCGCCGCCGCTGGTGGTGGCCTACGCCATCGCCGGTACCGTGCGCTTCGACATCGAGCAGGACGTGCTGGGCCATGACCTGGCGGGCAAGCCCGTTACCCTGAAGGACCTGTGGCCGAGCGACGAGGAGATCGACGCCATCGTCGCCGCCTCGGTGAAGCCCGAGCAGTTCAAACAGATCTACATCCCGATGTTCGACCTCGGTGCGGTGAAGGAAGCCGAGAGCCCGCTGTACGACTGGCGTCCGATGAGCACCTACATCCGCCGTCCGCCGTACTGGGAAGGGGCCCTGGCCGGTGAGCGCACGCTCAAGGGCATGCGTCCGCTGGCGGTGCTGCCGGACAACATCACCACCGACCACCTGTCGCCGTCCAACGCCATCCTGGCGAGCTCGGCGGCCGGCGAGTACCTGGCGAAGATGGGCCTGCCAGAGGAGGACTTCAACTCCTACGCCACCCACCGTGGCGATCACCTGACCGCGCAGCGCGCCACCTTCGCCAACCCGCAGCTGGTGAACGAGATGGCCGTGGTCGACGGCGAGGTGAAGAAGGGTTCCCTGGCCCGCGTCGAGCCGGAAGGCAAGGTGATGCGCATGTGGGAAGCCATCGAGACCTACATGGAGCGCAAGCAGCCGCTGATCATCATCGCCGGCGCCGACTACGGCCAGGGTTCGTCCCGCGACTGGGCGGCCAAGGGCGTGCGCCTGGCGGGTGTCGAGGCCATCGTCGCCGAAGGCTTCGAGCGCATCCACCGCACCAACCTGATCGGCATGGGCGTGCTGCCGCTGGAGTTCAAGCCGGGCACCACCCGCAAGACCCTCGGCATCGACGGCACCGAAACCTTCGACGTGATCGGCGAGCGCAAACCGCGCACCGACCTGACCCTGGTGATCCGCCGTACCAATGGCGAATCCCTCAAGGTGCCGGTGACCTGCCGCCTGGATACCGCCGAAGAGGTGTCGATCTACGAGGCCGGTGGCGTGCTGCAGCGCTTCGCCCAGGACTTCCTCGAGTCCTCGTCGCAGCAGGCCGTTGGCTGAAGCATGCGACAACCCCCTCTCCCGCCGGGAGAGGGGCGTTCAAAGTCTTTCAGGACAAATTCCATGCCCCACGTACCCCAAGTGAAAATCCCCGCTACTTACATCCGTGGCGGCACCAGCAAGGGCGTGTTCTTCCGCCTGCAGGACCTGCCCGAGCGTTGCCAGGTGCCGGGTGCGGCGCGCGATGCACTGTTCATGCGGGTGATCGGCAGTCCCGATCCTTATTCCGCGCACATCGACGGCATGGGCGGAGCCACCTCCAGTACCAGCAAATGCGTGATCCTGTCGAAGAGCGCTCAGCCCGATCACGATGTGGACTACCTCTACGGGCAGATTTCCATCGACAAGGCCTTCGTCGACTGGAGCGGCAATTGCGGCAACCTGTCCACCGCCGCCGGGGCCTTCGCCCTGCATGCCGGGCTGGTCGACCCGGCGCGCATCCCCCGGGACGGGACCTGTGTGGTGCGCATCTGGCAGGCCAACATTCAGAAAACCATCATCGCCCACGTGCCGGTCAGCAATGGCCAGGTCCAGGAAACCGGCGATTTCGAACTCGATGGCGTGACCTTCCCGGCTGCGGAAATCGTGCTGGAGTTCCTCGATCCGTCCGATGACGGCGAGGAGGGCGGTTCGATGTTCCCTACCGGCAACCTGGTCGACGACCTGGAGGTCCCGGGCATCGGCACGCTGAAGGCGACCATGATCACCGCCGGCATCCCGACCGTCTTCGTCAATGCCGAGGAGATCGGCTACACCGGAACCGAACTGCGCGAGCACATCAACGGCAACCCCGAGGCGCTGGCGCGTTTCGAGGCCATCCGCGTGGCCGGCGCTTTGCGCATGGGCCTGATCAAGACCGCGGAAGAGGCCGCCACCCGGCAGCATACGCCGAAGATCGCCTTCGTGGCCCAGCCCAGGGATTACCTCTCCTCCAGTGGCAAGGAGGTCAAGGCCGGGGACGTCGACCTGCTGGTGCGCGCGCTGTCCATGGGCAAGCTGCACCACGCGATGATGGGCACGGCGGCCGTGGCCATCGGCACTGCCGCGGCCATTCCCGGCACCCTGGTGAACCTGGCGGCTGGCGGGGGTGAGCGCAACGCGGTGCGTTTCGGCCATCCGTCGGGCACCCTGCGCGTCGGAGCCGAGGCGGTCAGGGTGGACGGCGAATGGACAGTGACCAAGGCCATCATGAGCCGCAGCGCCCGCGTGCTGATGGAAGGTTGGGTGCGCGTGCCCGGCGATGCGTTCTGAGTGACGCCACCCTGAAAAAAGCCCGCTGCAGCGGGCTTTTTTCAGCATCGGTCGGTTACTTGAGTCGCCGTTCGACGCCCTTTTCCACCAGGATCTTGGCGGATATCTCTTCCACCGAGAAATGGGTGGAGTTGATGAAATTGATGTGCTCGCGGCGGAACAGGTTCTCCACCTCGCGCACTTCGAACTCGCACTGGGCGAAGCTCGCGTAGCGACTGTTGGGTTTGCGTTCGTTGCGGATGGCGGTGAGGCGGTCGGGGTCGATGGTCAGCCCGAACAGCTTGTCCTTGTACTTCTTGAGGGCGGCAGGAAGCTGCAGGCGCTCCATGTCCTCTTCGGTCAGCGGATAGTTGGCGGCGCGGATGCCGTACTGCATCGCCATGTACAGGCAGGTGGGCGTCTTGCCGCAGCGGGACACGCCCACCAGGATCAGGTCGGCCTTGTCGTAGTAGTGGGTGCGGGCGCCGTCGTCGTTGTCCAGGGCGAAGTTCACCGCCTCGATCCGCTCCATGTAGTTGGAGTGCTGGCCGATGGAGTGGGACTTGCCGACGGAGTACGAAGAGTGTGAGGTAAGTTCTTGTTCCAGCGGCGAAAGGAAGGTCGAGAAGATGTCGATCATGAAACCGTTGGAAGTGGCCAGGATGTCACGGATTTCCTGGTTCACGATGGTGTCGAAGATGATCGGTCGGGCGCCGTCAACCTCCGCAGCCTTGTTGATTTGCTGTACCATGGCGCGCGCTTTTTCAACGCTGTCGATATAAGGCCGCGTGATCTTGTTGAAGGTAATGGTCTCGAACTGCGCCAAGAGGCTCTGGCCAAGGGTTTCCGCAGTGATGCCGGTACCGTCGGAGATGAAGAAAGCGGTTCGTTTCATTTGCGCCAAAGGCCTTAAGTCAGGAACGATTCTTGGCTATGATAGGCCGCGTTTTTCGCCAGGCCCGAGCCGGTCGGCATTGTGACGTATTTTTCTGGACCAAAGCCAGAACGCAGCGGAGTCGCTCCGCATGAGCTTTTCCAACAAATAGTGGAGAGATCACCTTGGTAGAGTACGTAGTTTCCCTCGATAAGCTCGGCGTTCACGATGTTGAGCATGTGGGGGGCAAGAACGCATCCCTGGGCGAGATGATCAGCAATCTGGCTGGCGCCGGTGTTTCCGTTCCCGGTGGTTTCGCCACGACCGCCCAGGCCTACCGTGACTTCCTCGAGCAGAGCGGCCTGAACGATCGCATCCACGCGGCTCTCGACCGGCTCGATGTGGATGACGTCAACGCCCTTGCCAAGACCGGCGCGGAAATCCGCCAGTGGGTGATGGACGCCGAGTTCCCGGCGCGTCTGGATGCCGAGATTCGAACCGCCTTCGCCGAGCTGGCCGGGGGCAACGACAACCTGGCTGTGGCCGTGCGTTCCTCCGCCACTGCCGAAGACCTGCCCGACGCTTCCTTCGCCGGCCAGCAGGAAACCTTCCTGAATATCCGTGGCGTGGACAACGTGATCCGCGCCGCCAAGGAGGTATTCGCCTCCCTGTTCAACGACCGTGCCATCGCCTATCGCGTGCACCAGGGCTTCGACCACAAGCTGGTCGCCCTGTCTGCCGGCGTGCAGCGCATGGTCCGCTCGGAAACCGGCACGGCCGGCGTGATGTTCACCCTGGACACCGAGTCCGGTTTCCGTGACGTGGTGTTCATCACCGCCGCCTACGGCCTCGGCGAGACCGTGGTGCAGGGCGCGGTGAACCCCGACGAGTTCTACGTGCACAAGCCGACCCTGGAGGCTGGTCGCCCCGCCATCCTGCGCCGCAACCTGGGCAGCAAGGCGATCAAGATGGTCTATGGCGACGAAGCCAAGGCTGGCAAGTCGGTCAAGACCGTGGACGTGGAACGTGCCGATCGCGCCCGCTTCTCCCTGAGCGATGCCGAAGTGACCGAACTGGCCAAGCAGGCGCTGATCATCGAGAAACACTATGGCCGTCCGATGGACATCGAATGGGCCAAGGACGGTGACGACGGCAAGCTGTACATTGTGCAGGCCCGCCCGGAAACCGTGAAGAGCCGTGCCAGCGCCACCGTGATGGAGCGCTACCTGCTGAAGGAGAAGGGTACGGTCCTGGTGGAAGGTCGCGCCATCGGCCAGCGCATCGGCGCCGGCCCGGTTCGCGTGATCCACGACGTTTCCGAGATGGACAAGGTCCAGCCCGGCGACGTGCTGGTCTCCGATATGACCGACCCGGATTGGGAGCCGGTGATGAAGCGCGCCAGCGCCATCGTCACCAATCGTGGCGGCCGTACCTGCCACGCCGCGATCATCGCACGTGAACTGGGCATCCCGGCCGTGGTCGGCTGCGGCAACGCCACCTCCGTCCTGCAGGATGGCCAGGGCGTGACCGTATCCTGCGCCGAAGGCGACACCGGTTTCATCTTCGAAGGCCAGCTGGGCTTCGACGTGCGCAAGAATTCGGTCGACGCCATGCCCGAGTTGCCGTTCAAGATCATGATGAACGTCGGCAACCCGGATCGTGCCTTCGACTTCGCCCAACTGCCCAACGAGGGCGTGGGCCTGGCGCGCCTGGAGTTCATCATCAACCGCATGATCGGCGTGCACCCGAAGGCGTTGCTGAACTTCGCCAGCCTGCCGGCCGAAATCAAGGAAAGCGTCGAGAAGCGCATCGCCGGCTACAGCGATCCGGTGGGCTTCTACGTCGAGAAGCTGGTGGAGGGTATCAGCACCCTGGCCGCGGCGTTCTGGCCGAAGAAGGTCATCGTGCGCCTGTCCGACTTCAAGTCCAACGAGTACGCCAACCTCATCGGCGGCAAGCTCTACGAGCCGGAAGAAGAAAACCCGATGCTCGGCTTCCGTGGCGCCTCGCGCTACATCAGCGAATCCTTCCGCGACTGCTTCGAGCTGGAATGCCGCGCGCTGAAGAAAGTGCGCAACGAGATGGGCCTGACCAACGTCGAGATCATGGTGCCCTTCGTGCGTACCCTGGGCGAAGCGTCGCAAGTGGTGGAATTGCTGGCCAGCAACGGCCTGAAGCGCGGTGAGAATGGCCTGAAGGTCATCATGATGTGCGAATTGCCGTCCAACGCCCTGCTGGCTGAAGAGTTCCTGGAGTTCTTCGATGGTTTCTCCATCGGCTCCAACGACCTGACCCAGCTGACCCTCGGCCTGGACCGCGATTCCGGGATCGTTGCCCACCTGTTCGACGAGCGTAATCCCGCCGTGAAAAAGCTACTGGCCAATGCCATTGCCGCCTGCAACAAGGCCGGCAAGTACATCGGCATCTGCGGCCAGGGACCTTCCGACCACCCGGACCTGGCCAAGTGGCTGATGGAGCAGGGCATCGAAAGCGTGTCCTTGAATCCCGACTCCGTCCTGGATACCTGGTTCTTCCTGGCGGAAGGGCAGGCCTGATCCTTCGTTGGTCGAAACGAAAAGGGCGGGTTTCAAACCCGCCCTTTTTTGTGCAAGCGACAATCATGCAAAGCAGTAGCGATCTCTTTCCCGTTGCGCTGATCAGCGCAGAACTCCGTGGCGACCTGACCGAAGATGTCTATCGCCTGAAACCCGGCAACAGTCCGGATCCGAGCGTCGAACTGGTCCTGACCCGCCTCGGCCGTTTCGGCCAGGAAGGCGGTCGTGGTGTGCCGGTGATCCTGGTGCACGGCAGCTTTTCCAATCGCCGTTTCTGGTATTCGCCCAAGGGCCTTGGCCTGGGACCGTACCTGGCGCGCGTCGGATTCGACGTCTGGATCGCCGAGATGCGCGGTCATGGCCTGTCGCCACGCAACCAGCGCTACCGCCGCAATTGCGTGGCCGACTATGCGCGCTATGACCTGCCCGCCATCGCCGCCTTCGTGCGCGAACAGAATGGGCGGGTGCCGCATTGGGTCGGCCATTCCCTCGGGGGTACGACCCTGGCGGCAGCCCTGGGCGGGCATTACCTGGGCGAGGAAAACGTGGCCTCGGCTGCCTTGTTCGGCACCCAGATCAGCCGTCGGTACTGGCCGCTCAAGATGCCGCCGGTGGAGTGGGGTGGGCGCCTGCTGCTCAAGCGTTTCGACGTGATCTCCGGCTCATTGTTGAAGCGCGGGCCAGAAGACGAACCTATCGGCCTGGTGCTGGAAAGCCTGCGCTGGCACGGACTGTTCGGTCGTTTTGGCGATGCCGAGCGAGACTGGTGGGCGGGGTTGGCGGAAGTTCGCGTGCCTGTGCTGGCGGTGGCCGCGGCCGGCGACCTGCAGGACCCCGTCTGGGCCTGCCGCAAGCTGGCGGCGCAGGTGCCGGAGGCGTATCGACATTTCCTCAGGCTGGCGAAGGATGGAGGATTCAGTGGCGACTTCGGTCATGTCGAGATGCTGGTGAGCAAGGCTGCCGAACGCGAGGTCTGGCCCCTGGTGGCGTACTGGCTGGAACATCGGCGTCTGCCGATCGCGCTGAAGGCCCCGGATAGTGCGTAGCTTGCCGGTAGTCGGCGGTTTCGGCTGACGAGAGGCTGTGCTAAAGATGGCGGGAATCGCGGGCGACGGAGGTCCTATGTTCGTTGCGCTGGAACGGCTGATCAACCTGCAGGATGGCTATCAGAAGACTTTTGAGGTGCAGGGCCGGCAATTGTTGCTGATCGTCGTTGATCAGCAGCCGATCCTTATGGAAAATCGCTGTCCGCATCAGGGTGCCCCCCTGCACACCGGCACGCTCGAAGGCCGGCTGCTGCGTTGTTCCAGGCACGGCATCGCCTTCGATCTGGTCCATGGCCGTGCGCTCAATGCGCCTTGCCCGCCGTTGCAGCGCTTGCCGCTGGCCTACGACGGCGACCGCATCGGGCTCGATCTGTAACTGCTATCAAGGAGATGTCCATGCAATACGTTACCCCTGATCTGTGCGATGCCTATCCGGACCTGGTCCAGGTTGTCGAGCCCATGTTCAGCAATTTCGGTGGCCGCGATTCCTTTGGCGGCGAGATCGTCACTGTCAAATGCTTCGAGGACAATTCCCTGGTCAAGGAGCAGGTCGACCTGCCTGGCAAGGGCAAGGTGCTGGTGGTGGATGGTGGCGGCTCCCTGCGTCGCGCACTGCTCGGCGACATGCTGGCCGAGAAAGCCGCGAACAACGGTTGGGAAGGAATCGTGGTCTACGGCTGCATCCGTGACGTCGACGTGATCGCCCAGACCGACCTGGGCGTCCAGGCCCTGGCCAGCCACCCGATGAAGACAGACAAGCGCGGGATCGGCGACCTGAATGTGGCGGTCACCTTCGGTGGTGTCACTTTCCGGCCGGGTGACTACGTGTACGCCGACAACAACGGCATCATCATTTCGCCCAAACCCCTGGAAATGCCGGCCTGACCGAAGGCGCCCGGCGAAAGCCGGGCTGTTTCTTCCAGGGTGACTGGGTGTTCGAGGCACATGCCGTCGTGCTGGACGGGCGGACCAATTCCGAGCCGGCCTCCGGAGAGGCGTTGGCCATGCAGCTGGCGCCGGAGCTGAGCCTTTGACTGCGCGGGGATCGCAGCCGCCCGCGAGTGCGTAGCCGGTGCCCTGGTTCGTGGAAGGCGACAGCGATTATTGGAGTGAGCTGAACAGGCGTCTCACCCGCTACCTTGAAATCGAAAGTCGACGCCAGGGCGAGCGCAGCAGCCAGGCCATGTACCTGCCTGGTATCACCACCGGTTTCTTCCTGCCGCTGCGCTTCATCAACGGCATGCTGGGCGTGAACGTGGGCGGCATCCCAGGTGACGTGAGGTCGTGAGGCTTCATCCTCGCGGTGCGCCGATCCTTGGTGTGGCGGGGTTCCAGTTGTGGTTGTTCCGTCGGTTGTGCTGGCTCTGATGTGACCCGACCTGCTCCGGCCTCGTCTAGCCGACATATCCACGCGAGGTGCGCATGCACGATCCGTTCGAAGAATCCCTGCGGGATTTGCTCAAGGCCTCTCCGCACTCCGATCACGACGACGACGCGACCTTGGGCCGTGTGCTCAAGACCGCCAACCGGCAAGTCGGGGCGGGGGATCTGTTCAGCCTCATGGGCCACTGGCTGGAAACCCTGATGATGGCCCTTAACAATGGCTCGCCCCACCTGGCGCCTGTTTCGCGCCGCAACGCTTCTGTCCGTTCTGCAGATAAGGCTGATTGAACATGGAATTCGACCCCTGGACCCAAGGACTCGTTAACGCCATGACCTCGGTGTGGACACCGGTGGCGGGCTTCATTCCACGCCTGTTCGGCGCGCTGGTGGTGGTGCTGCTGGGCTTCGTGGTGGCCAAGCTGCTCGATACCCTGCTGTCCAAGCTGCTGGCCAAGGTGGGGCTGGATCGCCTGATGGCGGGCACCGGCCTGACCAAGATGTTGGCTCGCGCCGGCATCCAGGTGCCGGTATCCACCCTGATCGGCAAGATCGTCTACTGGTTCGTGCTGCTCATTTTCCTCGTGTCCGCCGCCGAATCCCTCGGCCTGGATCGCGTGTCCGCCACCCTCGACGTGCTGGCGCTGTACCTGCCCAAGGTCCTGGGTGCCGCCCTGGTGCTGCTGGCGGGCGTGCTGTTGGCGCAACTGGTCAGCGGCCTGGTGCGCGGCGCCGCCGAAGGCGTGGGTCTGGAATACGCCCACGGTCTGGGCCGAATCGCCCAGGGCCTGGTCATCATCATCAGCATCTCCGTGGCCATTGGCCAACTGGAGGTCAAGACCGACCTGTTGAACAATGTCATCGCCATTGTGCTGATTTCCTTCGGCTTGGCGGCGGCGCTGGCCCTGGGGCTCGGCAGCCGTGAGATCGCCGGGCAGATCCTTGCCGGCATTTATGTGCGCGAGCTCTATCAGGTTGGGCAACAAGTGAAGGTGGGTGATGTCGAAGGGCAGATCGAAGAGATCGGCACGGTGAAGACTCTGCTGCTCACCGAGGAAGGTGAGCTGGTATCGGTGTCGAACCGCACTTTGCTCGATCAACGGGTAACCAGCCGCTAACACGACGGCTTTTCCCTGCTAATGTATGCCGCCAGACAAGGGGCGCGAACGCCGCGCCCCGGCGGCTTTTGACCTGACTGTCGGCCCGACCCGTTTTGAACAAGCCCCAATCGCTGTCCTTGCGCTATGACCCACGCGAGCTCTCTGACGAGGAGCTGGTGGAGCGCGCGCATGTCGAGCTGTTCCACGTCACTCGCGCCTATGAAGAGTTGATGCGACGCTACCAGCGCACCTTATTCAACGTTTGCGCCCGTTATTTAGGGAATGATCGGGACGCGGATGATGTCTGTCAGGAAGTGATGCTGAAGGTACTTTATGGATTGAAAAACTTCGAAGGCAAGTCGAAGTTCAAGACATGGCTATATAGCATTACGTATAACGAGTGTATTACCCAATACCGAAAAGAGCGCCGAAAACGCCGTTTGCTCGATGCGCTTAGTCTGGATCCGTTGGAGGAAGCGTCTGACGAGAAAGCGCCGAAGGTAGAGGAGCGCGGGGGGCTCGAGCGATGGTTGGTACATGTCAATCCCATCGATAGGGAAATTCTGGTGCTGCGATTTGTCGCAGAGCTGGAGTTCCAGGAGATCGCAGACATTATGCATATGGGCTTGAGCGCCACGAAGATGCGCTACAAGCGTGCATTGGATCGTCTGCGCGAAAAATTTTCCGGCCTTGCTGAAACTTAGTTCGAAAAAAATAATCTCTTTATTGGCCGGCGCGTTCTGCTAGAATTGCCGCCCAAGTTGTCTGCAAATTGTTCGACAACTTACTGACCACCAAGATGGGGATTTACGGATGAAACTGAAAAACACCTTAGGCGTAGCCATTGGCTCTCTTGTTGCCGCTTTTTCGCTGAACGCGCTGGCTCAGGGCCAAGGCGCAGTTGAGGTGGAAGCGTTCGGTAAGCGTTACTTCACCGACAGTTCTCGCGATCTCGAGAACGGCAACCTGTACGGCGGCTCGGTAGGCTACTACCTGACCGACGACGTCTCCCTGGCTCTGTCGTATGGCGAATACCACGACATGACCTCCGAAGACTCCTTCGGCGTCAATGGCCACAAGGACATCAAAGGCAACCTGGCTTCCCTGGATGCCATCTACCACTTCGGCACCCCGGGTGTCGGCCTGCGCCCGTACGTTTCTGCCGGCTTCGCCCATCAGAACATCAGCAACATTCCGCCGCGCACCGGTCGTGACCACAGCACCTTCGCCAACGTGGGTACTGGTCTGAAGTACTACTTCACCGAGAACTTCTTCGCCAAGGCCAGCCTGGACGGCATGTACAACCTGGATGCCCAGGAAGCCGAGTGGATGGCTGGTGTTGGCGTTGGCGTCAACTTCGGCGGCTCCACCAAGCAAGCCGAGCCGGCCCCGGCTCCGGTCGCCGAAGTTTGCGCAGACAGCGACAACGACGGCGTGTGCGACAACGTCGACAAGTGCCCGGACACCCCGGCCAACGTCACCGTTGACGCCGATGGCTGCCCGGCTGTTGCCGAGGTGGTACGCGTTGAACTGGACGTGAAGTTCGACTTCGACAAGTCCAAGGTCAAGGAAGAAAGCTACGGTGACATCAAGAACCTGGCTGATTTCATGAACCAGTACCCGGCCACCACCACCACCGTTGAAGGTCACACCGACTCCGTGGGCACCGACGCCTACAACCAGAAGCTGTCCGAGCGTCGTGCTGACGCTGTTCGCGATGTACTGGTCGACCAGTACGGTGTAGGCAGCGAGCGCGTCAACGCTGTTGGCTACGGCGAATCCCGCCCGGTTGCCGATAACGCTACCGCTGAAGGTCGCGCCATCAACCGTCGTGTAGAAGCTGAAGTGGAAGCCCAGGCCAAGTAATTGGCTCGAGCTCCAGGAAAAACCCGGCCTTGGCCGGGTTTTTCTTTGCCCGGAGAAAACCGTTGTTGAGTGTGCCGGTGTCGCTCGCATAAAAAAGCCCGGCATGGCCGGGCAAGCACTACTTCGCAGGAGCGAAGACTGTGTCAGGCGCTTTGTGCCATCGGGAGTACCGCTTCGGTCGCGGCGACTTCGCCGATGACCAGGATGGCCGGGCTCTTCAGTGCGAAGCCCTCGGCATCTGCCTGCATCCGCGTCAGGGTGCTGCGGCATTCGCGCTGCTGGGGCAGGGAGGCGTTCTCGATCATCGCCACTGGCATCGCACCGGGCATGCCGCCGGCCAATAGCCCTTCGCGAATATCCGCCAGTTTGGCCACGCCCATATAGACCACGAGGGTGGTGCCCGATTGCGCCAGGGCGTGCCAGTTGAGGCTGCTGTCGTCCTGGGTATGGGCGGTGACCAGGGTCACGCCCCGGCTGATACCGCGCAGGGTGAGGGAAATGCCGCAGCTGGTGGCTCCTGCCAGGCCAGCGGTGATGCCGTTGACCAGTTCGCTGTCGATGCCGCGCTCGGAGAGCCACTCGGCTTCTTCGCCGCCGCGTCCGAAGATGCACGGATCGCCCCCTTTCAGGCGGACCACGCATTTGCCCTGGCGGGCATAGCGCAACATCAGGCGATGAATGAATTCCTGCGGGGTGGAGCGGCAGCCGCCGCGCTTGCCGACACGTATCACGCGGGCATCGGGGCAATGCTCCAGCACCGCCGGATTGACCAGGTCGTCGATCATGACGATTTCCGCCTGGTTCAGGGCTCGCACCGCTTTCAGGGTCAGGAGTTCGGGGTCGCCGGGGCCAGCGCCAACCAGCCAGACTTTGCCATTCATCAAGGTTCTCCCCGGCGCGCAGCGCGCCGCAATTGATTCAGGTCCAGGCCAGCACGTCATCGGAGGCCAGTTCGATCTGCCAGTCGTGCAGCGGGCAGGCGCCGGGCATGCCGGCGACCTCGCCTGGGTGGGGCAGGTCGCCAGCGCTGAACATCTCGATGCCGGCAACCTTGAGCCGCGTGCCCGTTCGCGAGCCCTGATAGCGAGCGAAACCGAGCATGGCCAGGTGATTGGCGCAAACCTTGGCCTGTTCCATCAGCGGAGCCACAAGCCCATAGGAAACGCCGCGATGGTTCGCGCATTCGCCGATGGCATAGATGCGTGGGTCGTAGGTTTGCAGGGTGTCGTCCACCAGGATGCCGTGGTTGCACGGCAGGCCGGCGAGTTGGGCCAGTTCGGTGTTGGGTTGAATGCCGGCCGCCATTACGACGAGATCGGCGGTGATGACCTCGCCACTTTCCAGTTGTACGGCGCAGACACGGCCGTCGCCGTTATCGATCAATTCCTCGGTTGCGGTGCCCAGGCGGAAACGGATACCCCGGGCTTGCAAGGCGCGTTGCAGTTTGTCGCCGGCCGTTTGGTCGAGCTGCTTTTCCAGCAACCAGTCCGCCAGGTGCACCACGGTCACTGCCATGCCGCGTTGCTTGAGGCCGTTGGCCGCTTCCAGGCCGAGCAGTCCGCCGCCGATCACCACGGCGTGGCTGTGGCTGCGGGTCGTTTCGATCATGGCGCGGGTGCCGGCGATGTCGCGATAGCCGATCACGCCACGCAAGCGGTTGCCGGGTATGGAGAGACGGCTTGGCGTGGAGCCGGTGGCAATCACCAGACGATCGTAGTCGGCGCGGGTGCCATCCTCGGCGATGACCTGGCGCCGCTGGCGATCGATCTTCACTACCTTGCGGCCCAGCAGCAACTCGATGCCGTTATCTGCGTACCAGGCGAGGTCGTTGAGGATGATCTCCTCGAAGGACCGCTCGCCCGCCAGCACGGGGGAAAGCAGGGTGCGGTTGTAGTTGGGATGGGGCTCGGCGCCGAACACCGTGATCTGGTAGCGCTCGGGGGCGAGCTTCAACAATTCTTCGAGGGTACGCACTCCGGCCATGCCGTTTCCGATCACCACCAGCTTGGATGCTTTCATGCCAGGACACTCCTGCATAAACGTCGAGCCAACAAAAAAGGCGTCCCGCTGTTGCCAGCAGGACGCCTTTGTCCAAGTCCCGTTCAATCGGGAAAGTGCCGTCTCGTCGTTGAGGCGGGCGCTTTTTGTAGGTTGTCGATTGGTCTTTTGCAGGCGCCGTGCCAACCCTTGGAGCCCGCCTGTTTCGGCGTCTGGCGGGATGACCCGTGGGTCGCTTCGCACTAGCCTGGGGCGCATCGCACCGGCCTGGTGCGTCATCCGTGCAGCAGGATCACCAGCAGGGTCAGGTTGAGCAACAGGGACAGTAGCGCCATGCCGCGCCAAACCTTCAGCGGTTCGCGCTCCAGCAATGGCCGGGGCCGGGTGGCAAGGGGGCGGCGCTCACCCTGCTCCAGGGCCAGCAGCCACTCCTCGGTCGTTTCGTAGCGACGGATCGGGTCGGCCGCGACTGCACGGGCCAGGCATTCGTCCAGCCAGGCGGGCAGATCCGGTCGATAGCGGCTGGCCGGCGTGGGTGTGCCGAACCGTGGGTGCTGAAAGGCCTCGATCTCACCGTAGGGGTAATGTGCGGTGAGCAAGTGATAGAGGGTCACACCTGCGGCGTAGAGGTCCTGGCTGGGCGAGGGCGGGTCACCCGCAAAGGCTTCTGGAGCGATGTAGCTGGGGGTGCCGGGCAGTCTGTGAGGCTCGCCTTGGGACAGGCCCGGACAGTAGGCCAGGCCGAAGTCCAGCAGGCGGAGTTCGCCGTCGTTACCCCACAGCAGATTCTCCGGCTTGATGTCGCGGTGCAGGATGTTGCGTCGGTGCAGTTGGCCGATGGCCCGAAGCAGGCGCGGAGCGATGTCCTGCCAATCCGGCAGTGCCATCGGGCCACTGAGGCGCAGGTGCTCGGCCAGGGTCTGGCCGGCGTACTCGCGCTGCACGTAGTAGAGGTGCTGGCGCTGGGGCAGGGGATGGGCCTCGGGGAAGTGGCGTCCGGCGACGCGCCGCAAAAACCACTCCTCCAGCATCAGGCCGGGGCCGGCCTCCGGTTCGTCATGGCGGCTGGCGGGCAGGGTCTTCAACAGCCAGCGGCGATCCTGGCTATCGCGTACCCGATAGACCATGGACTGGCGGGACTCGGCGACCAGGCCTTCAACCTGCCAGCCTTCGAAGTTCTGCCCATCCTGCAGGCGTGGCGGCAGCGGCCAGTGATCCAGTTGCGCCAGGGTGTCCGCCAGGCCCGCCTGGGGCAGGTTGTCGACGCGAATCAGCAGCGCACTGGCGTTGTCCTGGCCGCCCGCCAGGTGCGCGGCGCTCACCAGTGCCTGGGCGGCGGCGGGGAGATCCTGTTCATCCTGGAGGATACGCTGGATACCCTGGTCGCCAAGCACCGCCCAGACGCCATCGCTGACGAGGACGAAACCCTCCTGCGCGGCCAGTTCACCGTCCAGGTAGTCCACCACCAAGTGCTGGTCGAGACCCAGGGCGCGCTTGAGCACATGCTGCATGCCGGGTTGTTCCCAGACATGGTCTTCGCTGAGCCGGTCCAGATGCCGGCCGTTCCAGCGGTAGGCGCGGCAGTCGCCGACGTGGGCCAGGGTGAATCGGCGACCGCGCAGCACCAGGGCGGTCAGGGTGGTGAGCAGGGGTTGGCCGCCGCCATTGGCCTGGAGCCAACGGTTATGGGCGACCAGCAACCGGTCAAGGGACTGGGCCACGGCCCACGTTTCCGGGGTGGAGTAGTAGTCCGACGCCAGTGCCTGCAGGGTGGCGCGAGCTGCCAGCCCGCCGTCGGCACACTGGCTGACGCCATCGGCCAGGGCGAAGAGGTAGCCCTTGCTGGCGGCCAGGGCGGGCGCCGGGGTGACTACGCGCAGGGCGTCCTGGTTCTCGGCACGTGGGCCGATGGCGCTGGCTTCGCCGAAGCTGAGTTGCAAGGTCATCGGGCTGAAAGTCCTGTATGGCGAGAAGGAGCGCCGGGGCGCTCCTTGTCGGGTACAACCGGCGGGCCGGCTCAGACGCGGGCGGCGGTGACCGCAGCCGAGCCCCAGGTGGTGCGCCAGCGTTGCTTGACCCCGTAGAGGCCGAACCAGGCCACCACCCCCAGGCTGGCAAACAGCCACAGGCCGAGCTGATAGTCACCGGTCTGCTGCTTGATGGCGCCCAGGCCCGCGGTCAGGCAGAAGCCGCCGATGCCGCCGGCCATCCCGATCAGGCCGGTCATGACGCCGATTTCCTTGTGGAAGCGCTGCGGCACCAGTTGGAAAACCGCACCGTTGCCGGCCCCGAGGCTCAGCATGGCGACCACGAAGAAGGCCAGGGCGAGGGTGGCGCTGGAAATGTGGAAGCCCACGGCGGCGATGCAGATGGAGGCAACGGTGTACACCGCCAGCAGGGTACGGATGCCGCCGAAGCGGTCGGCGAAGGCGCCGCCCAGCGGGCGCATCAGGCTTCCGGCGAAGACGCAGGCGGCGGTGTAATAGCCGGCGGTGACCGGGGCCAGGCCGTACTGGTCATGGAAATAGCCGGGCAGGGTACTTGCCAGCCCGAGGAAGCCGCCGAAGGTCACGCTGTAGAACAGCATGAACCACCAACTGTCACGGTCGCCCAGGGCCTTGAGGTAGTCACCGAGCGCCTTGGGCGCCGGACGGTCGGGGGCATTGCGGGCGGCCAGGGCGAAGATTGCCAGCGTCAGCACCAGCGGAATCAGGGCCAGACCGAAGACGTTGTTCCACCCGTAGAGGGCGGCCAGGCCTGGGGCGAACAGGGCGGCCAGCACGGTGCCGGAGTTGCCGGCGCCGGCGATGCCGAGGGCCTTGCCCTGATGCTGCGGCGGATACCACTGGGAGGCCAGCGGCAGTGCCACGGCGAAGGATGCGCCGGCGAAACCGAGGAACAGGCCGAGGAGCAGGGCTTGCTCGTAGGTGCGGATGCCCACCTGCCAGGCGACGAAGAGTGCGGCGATGACCACAACCTGGCCAAGGAGTCCCGCGGTCTTGGGCGAAGTGCGGTCGGCCAGCATGCCCATCAGGAAGCGCAGCACGGCGCCCGCCAGGATGGGCGTGGCGACCATCATGGCGCGTTGCTGGGTGGAGAGCTGGAGGTCGGCGGCAATCTGCACCCCCAGCGGACCGAGGACGTACCAGACCATGAAGCTCAGATCGAAATAAAGGAAGGCGGAGAACAGGGTGGGCGTGTGGCCGGCTTTCCAGAAACTCGTTGTCATCGAACACCTCATCTGCAGTTGGGGGCCGGGAAGTGCGTCCGCCCTGATCGTGGGCACGGCGGTCGCACCTCCCGGTAAAACGTCGCGCTTGTGGCGCGCCGTCCTGCGGCCGGGGCCGCAGCGGGATTGAGTGAGCTGCGAGTGGACGTCCGGGTCCCGGGCCGTCCACCGCCCCATCGCTGGGGTCGAAACGAAAAAGGCGTCGCACCACTGCCCGCATTGCTGCGGAGTGACGCGACGCCTTTGTCGTGTATTGGGCAACCGCCGTTGGCTACCTCTGGCTGTTGCTCAGCAATAGCCGGGCCAACCTTGTAAAGTCCCGTTGCAGAGCGCTTCCTGCGCTTGGAAAGGAGAAACGGGCTGGCTCAAGATGGGGCGTCAATGCCCCGTCTGCACCGAGTTGAGGCCGATTCGACGCGGTGGGTACGCTCCGGCGGATGTGCCACGGACGCAGGGGCTCCTGGCCGTTGAGGAAGACGCAGCCCGGCGTGGCCGTGGCCATCCGCTTGCCGGACATACCGCTGCAAAGCGTCAACGATGCAGGCTGTTCAGCCAGTAGAAGGTGACACGGCCGCCTTCGTTGCTGGCGCCATAGTTGTCCTGGATATAGGCGCCAGCCTTGAAATAGAGCTGCTGCTTGCTCCAGTAGCCGCTGAGTTGACGATAGAGGTTGCCGTTATCGCCCTGACTGGTGACCACAATGCCCAGCTTGCCGGTGGGGGTCAGGCGCAGGTCGTAGCCGAAGCGCTCGCCCAGATCGACGTTCTCGACCAGAAGGATGTTCTCCACCTCCTTGTCGCCGGGGCGCTTGCGCAGTAACGCCTCGATGCGGCCGTTGCCGCGCAGGTAGTGGTACTGCAGCTTGAGCAGAGGATCATTCTCGCTGCCGGGTTCGTCCTTGCTGTGAATCTGGCCGATGACGATCTTGTTCTTGCTCGGCACTTGCTCCACCGAGAGCACGGCGCTGAGGTAGTTGTCCGCGCTGGCGTGATACCAGTAACTGAGGGCGCCGTCGGCCTGAGTTTCCCGCAGTTCGCTGCGAGGGTAACGGGCGTCCTCGGTGCGGGAGCCGTTTACCGGAACCCAGAAGCTGATACTGCCATCGACATTGCGCCGGAAGTACTGGCTGTCATAGCCATTATTGAGGCGCTCGGTGGTGATGAGGGTATTGGAACCGGTGGCAGGGACCGTCAGATTCCAGGTGCTGAGATCGATCACTGGATGTCCTTACTGCTGATTATCTGAAACAGCAGTTCGTACATGCAGGAAGTGGAAAAGTTCCGAGATGGTGCGATTGCGGATTTGGACGCGGGTGTCGGTTGGCGGGAGCGTTCGAGAAGAGTGGCTTCAAGTTGACGGGTTAGTTGTCCAGCGAACTGTTTCCGTAAAGTTTCCTTGAAACTGGGCATCCCTGCCCAGTCTTCTCTTACCAGGAGGCGAGTGCGGGATTCACTCGGGAAAGAGTGAGGTTTTCAGCTCTGTTGCTCGCCCACTTCACCAGCAGCGTCATCGCGACGAAGCCGAGACAGATGAACAGCGGGTAAGCGAACATGATTTCGCCAAGGGAGTATTTCCAGCTCAGCGGGCGGGCGATGCCCAGCATGGCCGCGTAGAACCAGGAAACTCCGGAGACGACGCCCGAGAATACCGCGAGGGTCCGGGCATTCACTTCCATCTTGACCAGCGTGCCGGCCTTGGTGATGGCGGGCAGGACAACGCTGTGCAGCAGGAAGCCGTTAACGGTCAGCAAGGTTACGATCAGGATCTTGGCCTGAAGTTTGGGGTTGAGGAAGTACACCGCGCCTTTGACAGAGTAATCCAGCAGTACGATACCTATCCCTGTTACCCAGAGTGCCGCAAGTGCAAGCAGTACAGTTTTCTTCAAAGTATCAAGATGGGTTTTGTCGCTATGGGTAGCGTCGTCCTTGCCGGTGATCAACTGCTTGATCATGGCGAAATCGCTGGTCAGGACCAGGCCGATTGCCACGCAGCAGGCGATCAGGTGGGCATAAACAACACCCATGCGCATTAATTCCATGGTTGCTTCCTGTTTGAACAGGGAAGTAATGAGATGGTACAGCTCCATGGTTTACCTCTTGTTTTACAAAGTAAGTTGGTGTGCTGATGCAGTAAGGGCACCGATATGTGTTGTTTATACTCTTAGGTCTCTTTGGACCTTGAGTGGTTGGTCAGGTCGTGCGGTCTATCTAGTTGTATTTCATGTCTTCATACGCACTCCTCCTTTTTCGAGACAAAGGAACCGCCTGCACGTCAATTCGTGCATTTGGAATCACTCCGGACTCAAGGGGAAAAAAGACATGCGCGCCGAGGACCAGCCGTGGCTCAAAAAGTGGCGCGATGTATTCTGGCTTTCATCAGAGTGCTGAACCCCTGATTTTGTTCAAGAAATGATCTGAAAGCCGACGAGCGGCGCAGCCTTGCCGGCTTCGCTTTGCGCTTGAAACGGCAAGCAGACCTTGCGGGGCGGGCGTTTCAGGAAAGTTCAGCGACGAGCGCGCCCCCTGTGACCAGGGGGCGAGTCGGGGCGTCAGGCCTTGCGGGGTTTGGTGATGGGCGAGGACTCGAGGGTTCCGTCGGCGCGGAACATGCCCTTGATGCCGCGAACGGCCTGGCGGATGCGGTCCTGGTTCTCGATCAAGGCAAAGCGCACATGGTCGTCACCGTAGTCGCCAAAGCCGAGGCCTGGGGAGACGCAGACCTTGGCTTCGGCCAGCAGCTTCTTGGAAAACTCCAGCGAGCCCAGGTGTGCATAGGGTTCGGGAATCTTGGCCCAGACGTACATCGAGGCCTTGGGGTTCTCCACCATCCAGCCAATCTCGTGGAGCCCCTTCACCAGCACGTTGCGGCGCTGGCGATACTGCTCGGCGATATCGCGCACGCATTGCTGGTCGCCTTCCAGGGCGGCGATGGCGGCCACCTGCAGCGGAGTGAAGGTGCCGTAGTCGTGGTAGCTCTTGATCCGTGCCAGGGCGCTGACCAGTTCCGGGTTGCCGACCATGAAACCGATCCGCCAGCCCGCCATGTTGTAGCTCTTGGACAGGGTGAAGAACTCCACCGCAATGTCCTTAGCGCCGGGCACTTGCATGATGGAGGGCGCCTTCCAGCCGTCGTAGACGATGTCGGCATAGGCCAGGTCGTGTACCACCAGCACGTCGTACTGCTTGGCCAGGGCCACGACGCGCTCGAAGAAGTCCAGTTCCACGCATTGGGCAGTAGGGTTGGAGGGGAAGCCGATGATCATCATCTTCGGCTTCGGAATGCTCTCGCGGATGGCGCGCTCCAGCTCGGCGAAGAAGTCCACGCCGGGGACCAGGGGCACCGAGCGCACCTGGGCGCCGGCGATCACCGCACCATAAATGTGGATGGGGTAGCTGGGGTTGGGCACCAGCACGGTGTCGCCGTGGTCCAGGGTGGCCAGCATCAGGTGCGCCAGGCCTTCCTTGGAGCCGATGGTGACGATGGCTTCGGTTTCAGGATCGATCTCCACATCGTAACGGTCCTTGTACCAGCGCGAGATGGCCCGGCGCAGGCGCGGAATGCCGCGGGAAGTGGAGTATCCGTGGGTGTCTTCGCGCTGGGCGACTTGCACGAGCTTCTCCACGATGTGCGGCGGGGTGGCGCCATCGGGGTTGCCCATGGAGAGGTCGATGATGTCCTCGCCGCGACGGCGTGCAGCCATCTTGAGTTCGGCGGTGATGTTGAAGACGTAGGGGGGGAGACGATCGATGCGCGCAAAACGGCGCGGTGAACGCGTGTCAGCCATGCTTTCCTCGGATACGTAAGCGCCCGGAACCGTCCGAGCGACGTCGGCCACTGTGGTGGCCTGGCGGCGAAGATAAGCGGTTCCCAGGGGGATTGTCGAGGAGAGATTCGCGACGTCCCCGCGGTAGGGTGAACATTCGGGCGTGCCCCGTCGTCGCCGGCTCGGGAGCGGTGGGCGTTTCTGTCTACGGTCCGAGCATGTCGTGCATCGCGATGATCTGTTCGGCCACCTGGATCAGCTTCTGCTGCCGGCTCATGGCTTGCCGGCGCATCAGCGTGTAGGCCTCCTCTTCATTGCAGTGCTTCATCTTCATCAACAGGCCCTTGGCCAGTTCGATGCGCTTGCGCTCGGCCAATTGCTGGTCGCGGGCATTGAGCTGGGCGCGCAGCGCCTGCTCGCTCTCGAAGCGAGCCATGGCGACGTCGAGGATCGGTTGCAGGCGGTCGGCCTGGATGCCTTCGACGATATAGGCGCTGACACCGGCCTGGATGGCCTGGCGCATGACCTTGGGGTCGTGCTCGTCGGTGAACATGACGATGGGGCGGGGCTGGTCGCGGGTCACCAGTACCACCTGTTCCATGACGTCGCGTCCGGGGGACTCGGTATCGATCAGTACCACGTCCGGGCGGATGGCCTCGACCCGGGCCGGCAGGTCGATGGTCAGGCCGGATTCGTCGATGACCTCGAAGCCGGCTTCCACCAGGGCGGCCCTGAGGCGGCCGACCTTTCTGGCGGTGTCGTTGATCAGCAGGATACGCAGCATGGCGACGGCTTCCCTGGCGGTTACAGGATGGCGGCGCGGACATTGCCGCCCAGGGCGTGGATCGGGAAGCTGCGGGCATAGCCTGCCGGGTCGTTGCCATCCCAGGTGCGACCGTCTATCAGCGTGGCACTGCGCATCAGTTCCGGGATTGGGATGCCCAAGGCTCCGGCGGCCTCGCGATAGAGATCCAGCCGCTGGACGCGGCGGGCAATGGCGAGGTAGTCCGGGTCCTCCCGCAGCAGGCCCCAGCGGCGGAACTGGGTCATGAACCAGATGCCGTCGGAGAGGTAGGGCATGTTCACCCGACCATCCTGAAAGAAGCGTAGCGGATGTGGGTCTTCCCAGGCATTGCCGAGACCGTCCTGGTAATGGCCAAGGAAGCGAGGCTCCACCGCGGCCAAGGGAACGTCGACGTAGTCGCTGCCGCTGATCAGTTGGGCGGTACTGCGGCGGTTTTCCAGGCTCGCCTCGATGAAGCGGCCGGCCTCCAGCACGGCCATGGTCAGGGCGCGCGCGGTATTCGGGTAGCGCTCGGCGAACTCGCGGGTGACGGCAAGGACTTTCTCCGGATGGTCGGGCCAGATCATCTGACTGGTGGCCAGGGTGAAGCCCTGGCCCTGTTCCACCGCCAATGCGCCCCACGGGCCGCCGGCACAGAAACCATCGATGCGCGCGGCCTGCAGGTGGGCGACCATCTGTGACGGCGGTACTACGACAGTGTCGACATCCCGCAGTGGATGGATGCCCTGGGCGGCGAGCCAGTAGTTCAGCCACATGGCGTGGGTGCCGGTGGGAAAGGTCTGGGCCAGGATCAGGCGTGCACCGCCATGGCGCACGTGCCGGAGCAGTGCCTCGGAACTGGTCACGCCGATGCGTTTCAGGGGTTCGGAGAGGTTGATGGCCTGGCCGTTCTGGCAGAGGCCCATGAGGATGGCCATCTCGGAGCAGGGGCCGCCGATGCCCAGTTCTATCCCGTAGACCTGCCCATACAGGGCCTGGGCAGCATCCAGTTCGCCGGAGAGCAGCTTGTCGCGCAGGGTGGCCCAGGACGACTGGCGGCGCAGGTTCAGGGTCAGGCCGTAGGGCTGGGCGAAGCCCTGGGTCGCCGCGACTATCAGCGAGGCGGAGTCGGTCAGGGGCATGAAGCCCAGGTTGAGCATGCACTTTTCCGGTGCATCGCTGCCCCCGACCCAGGCCAGGTTGTCCGTGCGTGTGGTGTTCTGCTTGTCCGTCATCGTGGTGACCACCTGTCAGCAAAAATGGCGCCGATCCGGTTCAGCCGGAGCCGGCCGGAATCGACGCCATTGTCATCAGCCCGCTCCGCCGTTGGAGCGAGGCTCGTTGGTGTTGGTCAAGCAAGCGATATGCCAGGGCTGAAAGAAAGAACCCCGCCGGGACGGGGCAAGGGTTCGAGCCTGGAGCTGCCTCAACGTTCGATGATCTGTTCCACCTGGCTTTGCGGGACCTGCTGGGCACGGCCTTCGTGGTCTTCGAACACAAGCATGCCGGTGTCTTTGTCGAGTTCGGGTCTTTCGTCGGTGGCGATGAGCTGGCCGTTCCTGTCCGGCCCTGGAAAAGAAAAAGCCCCGCACGGGGCGGGGCTTCTCTTGCCGAGCTGGCGATGGGGGCTTTTAGGCCTGAACCACCGGAATCTTGGCGTTTGCAGCGGCTTCCTTGTACTCGGCGATCTGGTCGAAGGACAGGTAGCGGTAGATATCGGCAGCCATGCTGTCGATGTTCTTCGCGTATTCCATGTACTCCTCGACGGTCGGCAGTTTGCCCAGGATGGAGGCAACTGCCGCCAGTTCGGCGGAGGCCAGGTAGACGTTGGTGGCGTCGCCCAGGCGGTTCGGGAAGTTACGGGTGGAGGTGGAGACCACGGTGGCGCCGGTCTGTACGCGGGCCTGGTTGCCCATGCACAGGGAGCAACCCGGCATTTCCATGCGGGCGCCGGCCTTGCCGTAGATGCCGTAGTAGCCTTCCTCGGTCAGCTGGTGCTGGTCCATCTTGGTCGGCGGAGCCAGCCAGAGGCGGGTCGGGATACCACCCTTGACCTTGTCCAGCAGCTTGCCGGCGGCGCGGAAGTGACCGATGTTGGTCATGCAGGAACCGATGAATACTTCGTCGATCTTGTCGCCGGCCACGGTGGACAGCAGGCGGGCATCGTCCGGGTCGTTCGGGGCGCAGAGCACGGGCTCCTTGACTTCGGCCAGGTCGATCTCGATGACGGCGGCGTATTCGGCGTCCTTGTCGGCTTCCAGCAGTTGCGGCTTGGCCAGCCAGGCTTCCATCGCCTGGGCGCGGCGCTCCAGGGTACGGGCATCGCCGTAGCCTTCACCGATCATCCAGCGCAGCAGGGTGATGTTGGACTGCAGGTACTCGGCGATGGCCTGCTCCGGCAGCTTGATGGTGCAGCCGGCGGCGGAACGTTCGGCCGAGGCGTCGGACAGCTCGAAGGCTTGCTCGACGGTCAGGTCGTTCAGGCCTTCGATCTCGAGGATGCGGCCGGAGAAGATGTTCTTCTTGCCTTTCTTCTCGACGGTCAGCAGGCCGGCCTGGATGGCGTAGTAGGGAATGGCATGCACCAGGTCACGCAGGGTGATACCGGGCTGCATCTTGCCCTTGAAGCGCACCAGGACGGATTCCGGCATGTCCAGCGGCATGACGCCAGTGGCGGCGGCGAAGGCCACCAGGCCGGAACCGGCCGGGAAGGAGATGCCGATCGGGAAGCGGGTGTGGGAGTCGCCACCGGTGCCGACGGTATCCGGCAGCAGCATGCGGTTCAGCCAGCTGTGGATGATGCCGTCGCCCGGACGCAGGGACACGCCGCCGCGGGTCTTGATGAAGTCCGGCAGGGTGTGGTGGGTGTTGACGTCGATGGGCTTCGGATAGGCGGCGGTGTGGCAGAAGGACTGCATCACCAGGTCAGCGGAGAAGCCGAGGCAGGCGAGGTCTTTCAGCTCGTCGCGGGTCATCGGGCCGGTGGTGTCCTGGGAGCCGACGGTGGTCATCTTCGGCTCGCAGTAGGTGCCCGGACGCACGCCCTGGCCTTCCGGCAGACCGCAGGCGCGGCCAACCATCTTCTGCGCAAGGGTGTAGCCCTTGCCGCTGTCGGTCGGGGATTCCGGCTTCTTGAACAGGTCGGAAGCGCCCAGGCCCAGTTCGGCACGGGCCTTCTCGGTCAGGCCGCGGCCGATGATCAGCGGAATACGGCCGCCAGCGCGGACTTCGTCCAGCAGAACCGGGGTCTTCAGTTCGAAGGTGGTGACCACTTCGCCGCTGTCGTGGCGAACGACCTTGCCCTCATAGGGGTAAACGTCGATGACGTCGCCCATGGCCAGGTTGGTGCAGTCGAATTCGATCGGCAGGGCGCCGGCGTCTTCCATGGTGTTGTAGAAGATCGGAGCGATCTTGGTGCCGAAGCAGAAGCCGCCAGCGCGCTTGTTCGGAACGAAGGGGATGTCGTCGCCGAAGAACCACAGCACGGAGTTAGTGGCGGACTTGCGGGAGGAGCCGGTACCGACCACGTCACCGACGTAGGCGACCGGGAAGCCCTTGGCCTTGACTGCTTCGATCTGTTTCAGCGGGCCGACGGAACCGGGTTGTACCGGCTCGATGCCGTCACGGGCCATTTTCAGCATGGCCAGGGCGTGCAGCGGGATGTCAGGGCGGGACCAGGCGTCCGGAGCCGGGGACAGGTCGTCGGTGTTGGTTTCGCCGGGCACCTTGAACACGGTCAGGGTGATCTTTTCGGCAACGGCCGGCTTGGCCTTGAACCACTCGCCTTCGGCCCAGGAGTTCAGCACGGCTTGGGCAGCCGCATTGCCCTTCTTGGCACGCTCGGCGACGTCGTGGAAGGCGTCGAACATCAGCAGGGTGTGCTTCAGCTGTTCGGCGGCGACACTGGCCAGCTCGGTGCTGTCCAGCAGTTCCACCAGGGTGGCGATGTTGTAGCCGCCCTGCATGGTGCCCAGCAGTTCGATGGCGCGCTCTTTGGAAATCAGCGGGGAAGTGGCTTCGCCCTTGGCGATGGCAGAGAGGAAACCTGCTTTGACGTAGGCGGCTTCGTCGACACCCGGCGGCACGCGGTTGGTGATCAGATCCAGAAGAAAGGCTTCTTCACCGGCCGGCGGGTTCTTCAGCAGCTCGACCAGGCCTGCGGTTTGTTCGGCGTTCAGCGGCTGGGGTACGACACCCTGAGCGGCACGCTCTTCTACGTGTTTGCGATAGGCTTCAAGCACAGTTTTACCCTCATCAGTGGCCCTGGAATCGTCCAGGGCGCTCATCCAGGAATCCGCCGAACGCATGCGCCGCACAGCCTTTTGGGCTGTCTGGCCAAGGTTTCGGCGGCCTCCATCGAGAAGCTGTTTTCAAAGTTTTACGCCGGAAGGAAGGCCTGATGAGGGCTGGCGGCGGGCATCCCTGACAGGGTGCCCGGCGCCATTATTTCCTGCCGGATGAACTGTGCTCGTGACGCTTTGAAAACAGCTTCCAACGGATATCGGCGCCTTAAATGGCGCGCCGATTCTAATGGAAAGGCTCGGCAAAGTTAAGACGAAATCCCGAATTCGCTGTGGGTGACCCTGATTGGACAAAGGGCTAAGATGGCCGGCCGTTTTGCCCGCCGAATTCCTTTTTGCCATGTCCAACCAGCGCATCAAGACGCCTTGCGTCGGCCTCTGTTCCACTGTTTATGGCGACCATGTCTGCCGGGGCTGCAAGCGTTTCCACCATGAGGTGGTGAACTGGAACTTGTACAGCGAGGAGGAAAAGCGTGCCGTCTGGCGGCGCCTGGAGCTCCTCCTGGTGCAGGTGATGGAGGCCAAGCTGGAGGTGTTCGATCCGGTGCGCCTGCGGGGGCAACTGGAGCAGCGGCAGGTACGTTTCGTTCCCGAGCAATCCCCCTATTGCTGGGCTTACCAGCTGATCGCCCGCGCTTCGCGCATGATCAACCGGCTGGATGCCTACGGCATCGCGCTGCTTCCCGAGTTCCGCGACTGGTCGCTGCCGGACCTGCGGGAAGCCATCGATCGCGAGTTTTTCCTGCTTTCCGAAGCGCACTACGAGCGCTACATCGCGCCACGCTTCCTGCGCGAAGGCGTCGAAAGTCGCGTCTGACACCGTGAAAAAAAGCCGCCCGGGGGCGGCTTTGGTGTTTCTGGAAACTCAACGCTGGGCGACCAGTTCCTCCAGGTGGGCGATGATGGCCTCGGGCTTGAGTACCAGGACATCGCTTTCCAGGGCATCCAGCACCACTTCGGCGGTATTGCCGATCAGCGCACCGGAAAGGCCGGAGCGCGCCACGGTGCCGATCACCGTGACCCCCGCTTCCAGCTTGTGGGCGACATGGGGGATCAGCACGTCGGCCGGTCCTTCCTCGATGTGTAACCGTTCGTCGCTGACGTCGTACTCGGCCTGGAAGGCTCGACATTCCTCGCGGTAGCGGGCCTCGATGGTTTCCTTCAGTTGGAAGGTGGGGTCCGCCGCCGAAAGCATCGGCGACGGGTGGGCGCAAATCACGTGCAAGGTGCCATGGGCGAGGCTGGCGATGTCGTAGCCATGGCTGACGATAGTGGCGTGCAGGGTGCGGTGTTCGCCGTCACTGTTGCCCACGTCCACCGCGGCGAGGATATTGCCGCCGGTCCAGGGTCTGTCGGTCTTGACCATCAGCACGGGGCCGGGGCAGTAGCGCAGGAGTTTCCAGTCGTCAGGCGTGAGCAGCGCTTTCTTCAGCGGGTTGTCGGGCACGTGCTGCTTGATCACCAGGCCGCAGCCTTCGGCCTGCTGGGCGGCGATGATGGTCTGGTGCAGATTTTCCAGCCAGCTCTGTTGGGTGCTGACGCTATAACCCTCGGCCTTGAGCGAGTCGGCGAGGTCGCTGAGGTAGTCGGCATGGTTGCCCTTGCGGTCGCAGATCAAGAGATGCAGGTGCGATTGGGTCACCCCGGCGATCAGTTTCGCCCTTTTCAGGGCAAGGCCCTCCGGCCGGTCCGGCTCCAGTACCACCAGAATGCTGCGAATGGCTTGCATGGTCCTCATCTCCCTGTCGATGGCTTATAGCCAAAACAAATGTAGCCTTGATTCGGCTTCGGCGTTCTTGACATATATCAAGTGGCCCGGGCTGGTCGTCGCGTCCTCCATTCGTATAATGCTCCGCCTTCGGGAGCCCGGCCAGCGTGGCGCCCAGCATGATGAGAGCCGCTCGTGAACCTGCCCCAGATCCATGACTTTCTTGGTTGCCGCACACCCGACGCCTGGGTGGCCGCTGCTTTGGCTGATCAGGAGACTCTGCTGATCGACCACAAGAACAACGAATTCAAGGCGGCATCCACGGCCATGGCGTTGATGGCCAAGTACTCCACCTACCTGGACTTGATCAATTTCATGTCGCGCCTGGCCCGCGAGGAGTTGGTGCATCACGAGCAGGTGCTGCGGATCATGAAACGCCGCCGGATAGACCTCAGACCCGTTTCGGCCTCCCGCTACGCTTCGGGGCTGCGCAAGCTGGTGCGCAGCCACGAGCCGCAGAAGCTGGCCGATACCCTGGTGGTCGGCGCCTTTATCGAAGCGCGCTCCTGCGAGCGCTTCGAAGCGCTGGTGCCGAATCTGGATGAGGAACTGGGTAAATTCTACGGTGGCTTGCTGAAGAGTGAATCGCGCCACTACCAGGGTTACTTGAAGCTGGCCTACCAGTACGGCGAGGCCAGGGATGTCGATCGCACCATCGAAAAGGTGAGGGCGGCCGAGCGTGAGCTGATCGAGACACCGGACGGGGAGTTCCGCTTCCACAGCGGCGTGCCGGTCTGACCGATCTGGAAAAGCGCCCGACAGCGCGCTTGTTCGTTGGCTGGTCCTTCAGGTCAGGTTGAAGGGAGTCTGCACGAAGCCCTGTTCGTCCACCTGCAAGGCCCAGCCTTGCCGATCCCAGTCGCCCAGCACGATGCGGCGGGCGGGCTGGCCGTCCAGTTCCAATTCATGGTTGGCGGGGCGGTGGGTATGACCGTGGATCAGGGTGCGGACGCCGTACTGGCGGAGGATGCGCGGAATTTCTTCCGGGGTTACGTCGGTGATTTCCGCCGCCTTCTCGCGGGTTTGCATCCGGCTTTCCTTGCGCAGCTTGCGGGCCAGCTTGTGGCGAGTGGCTAATGGCAGGTTGCGCAGAATGAACAGGCTGATGGGGTTACGCAGCCAGCGGCGTAGGCGCATGTAGGCCTCGTCCTGTGTGCAAAGGCTGTCGCCGTGCATCAGCAGCACCGCTTCGCCGTTCATCCGTGCCAGGCTGGGGTCGGGCAGCAGGGTGCAACCCGCTTCGCGGCAGAACGCCTTGCCCACCATGAAGTCGCGGTTGCCGTGCATCAGGTAAATGCGCGTGCCGCCGTCGGCTAGCGTGCGCAGCGCCTGGGCGATGGAGTGTTGGAAGGGGGTCATGGCATCGTCGCCGATCCAGGCTTCGAAGAAGTCGCCGAGAATATAGAGGGCATCCGCCTGGGGCGCGCGCGTCTGCAGGAAATGAAGAAACGCCCGGGTGATATCCGGGCGTTCCTCTTCGAGATGCAGATCGGAGATCAGCAATATCACTCGATGATCTCGGCCTTTTCGATGACCACGTCGTCGACCGGGACATCTTGGTGGCCGGCCTTCATGGTGGTGGCGACGCCCTTGATCTTGTTCACCACGTCCATGCCCTCGACCACTTCACCGAACACGGCGTAGCCCCAGCCCTGAACGGTCGGCGCGCTGTGGTTGAGGAAGGTGTTGTCGGCGACGTTGATGAAGAACTGGGCGGAAGCCGAGTGCGGCTCCATGGTACGGGCCATGGCGATGGTGCCGACCTTGTTGGAGAGGCCGTTGTTGGCTTCGTTCTTGATCGGCGCGCGGGTGGACTTCTGCTTCATGCCGGGTTCGAAACCGCCGCCCTGGATCATGAAGTTACCGATCACGCGGTGGAAGATGGTGCCGTCGTAATGGCCGGACTTCACGTACTCCTTGAAGTTGGCCGCGGTTTCCGGGGCTTTGTCTTCGAAGAGTTGCAGGGTGATGACACCGTGGTTGGTATGCAGCTTGATCATTGGGCTATTCGCTCTATCGAGAAATCCAAGGCCTGTCAGGGTATTGACAGCTTCGGCTATGATAAGCGCTTTGATTTGACCGGCCTACCCTGAGCCGCGCACCTGCCAGATCTAAGGACCCCATGAGCAAGCCAGAGACTCCCGCCGCCTCCAACTTCCTGCGCCAGATCGTCCAGGCGGACCTGGACGCCGGCAAGCACGCCAAGATCGTTACCCGCTTCCCGCCGGAGCCCAACGGCTACCTGCACATCGGCCACGCCAAGTCGATCTGCCTGAACTTCGGCCTGGCCAAGGAGTTCGGTGGTGACTGCCACCTGCGCTTCGACGACACCAACCCGGCCAAGGAAGACCAGGAATATATCGACGCCATCGAGAGCGACGTGAAATGGTTGGGTTTCCAGTGGGCCGGCGAGGTGCGCTATGCCTCCAACTATTTCGACCAGTTGCATGATTGGGCCGTCGAGTTGATCAAGGCCGGCAAGGCCTTCGTCTGCGACCTGTCGTCCGAAGAGATGCGTCACTATCGTGGCAGTCTGACCGAGCCGGGCAAGAACAGCCCCTTCCGGGACCGTTCCGTGGAGGAGAACCTGGACCTGTTCGCTCGCATGAAGGCTGGCGAATTCCCGGACGGCACCCGTTCCCTGCGCGCGAAGATCGACATGACTTCGCCGAACATGAACCTGCGCGACCCGATTCTCTACCGCATCCGCCATGCCCACCATCACCAGACCGGCGACAAGTGGTGCATCTATCCGAGCTATGACTTCACTCATGGCCAGTCGGACGCCATTGAGGGCATCACCCACTCCATCTGCACCCTGGAGTTCGAGGATCATCGCCCGCTCTACGAATGGTTCCTGGAAAACCTCCCGGTACCGGCGCAGCCGCGCCAGTACGAATTCTCGCGCCTGAACCTGAACTACACCATCACCAGCAAGCGCAAGCTCAAGCAGTTGGTGGACGAAGGCCATGTGAACGGCTGGGACGATCCGCGCATGTCGACCCTGTCCGGCTACCGTCGCCGCGGCTACACCCCGGAATCCATCCGCAACTTCTGCGAGATGATCGGCGTGAACCGTGCCGGAGGCGTGGTCGATATCGGCATGCTGGAATTCAGCATCCGCGACCATCTGGATGCCACTGCGCCGCGCGCCATGTGCGTGCTGCACCCGCTGAAAGTGGTGATCACCAACTACCCGGAAGACCAGGTGGAGAGCCTCGAGCTGCCACGCCATCCGAAGGAAGACATGGGCGTGCGTGTGCTGCCGTTCGCCCGAGAGCTGTACATCGATGCCACCGACTTCGAGGAAGTGCCTCCGGCTGGCTTCAAGCGCCTGATTCCCGGTGGCGAGGTGCGCCTGCGCGGCAGTTACGTGATCCGCGCCGACGAGGCCATCAAGGACGCCGATGGCAAGATCGTCGAGCTGCGCTGCAGCTACGACCCGGACACCTTGGGCAAGAACCCCGAGGGTCGCAAGGTCAAGGGCGTGATCCACTGGGTGCCGGCCGAAGGCAGCGTGGAGTGCGAAGTGCGCCTCTACGACCGGCTGTTCCGTTCGCCGAACCCGGAGAAGTCGGAAGAGGGCGGCAGCTTCCTCGACAACATCAACCCCGGCTCGCTGCAGGTGCTGAGCGGATGCCGCGCCGAACCGTCCCTGGCCCAGGCGCAGCCGGAGGACCGGTTCCAGTTCGAGCGCGAAGGCTACTTCGTCGCTGACCTGAGGGACTCTCAGCCCGGCAAGCCGGTGTTCAACCGAACCGTGACCCTGCGCGATTCCTGGGGCCAATGATGACGCTGTCGATCTACAACACCCTGAGCAAGACCAAGGAACCGCTGCAGCCGCTGGTCGGCAACCAGGTTCGCATGTACGTCTGTGGCATGACGGTCTATGACTTCTGCCACATCGGCCATGCGCGGGTGATGGTGGCGTTCGACGTAGTGGCGCGCTGGTTGCGCCATCGTGGCTATGACCTCACCTACGTGCGCAACATCACCGACATCGATGACAAGATCATCCGGCGCGCCAACGAAAACGGCGAGCCCTTCGAGGTGCTGGTGGAGCGCATGATTGCGGCGATGCATGAGGACGAGGCGCGCCTCTCCGTGCTGCGTCCGGACATCGAGCCCCGCGCCACCGGCCATATCGCTGGCATGCACCAGATGATCCAGACCCTGATCGACAAGGGTTTCGCCTATGCGCCTGGCAATGGCGACGTCTATTACCGGGTCGGCAAGTTCGAAGGCTACGGCAAGTTGTCGCGGCGCAAGATCGACGAGCTCAAGATCGGCGCCCGCATCGAGGTGGACGAAATCAAGGAGGATCCGCTGGATTTCGTCCTCTGGAAGGGCGCCAAGCCGGGCGAGCCGAGCTGGGAGTCGCCTTGGGGCGCTGGTCGTCCGGGTTGGCACATCGAGTGCTCGGTGATGTCGACCTGCTGCCTGGGGGAAACCTTCGACATCCATGGTGGTGGTCCGGACCTGGTGTTCCCCCATCACGAAAACGAGATTGCCCAGAGCGAGGCGGCCACCGGCAAGCTTTACGCCAAGGCCTGGATGCACGCCGGTGCGGTGCGTGTGGATGGCGAGAAGATGTCCAAGTCCCTGGGCAACTTCTTCACCATTCGCGAGGTGCTGGAGAAGTACCACCCGGAGGTTGTGCGTTACCTGCTGGTGTCCAGTCATTACCGCAGCCCGATCAACTACTCCGAGGAAAGCCTGAAGGAGGCCAAGGGGGCCCTGGAGCGCTTTTATCACGCGCTGCGTGGCCTGCCCGATGCCGCTCCGGCCGGTGGCGAGACGTTCGTTGAGCGGTTCGCTGCGGCCATGGATGACGATTTCAACAGTCCGGAAGCCTGTGCCGTGCTGTTCGAGATGGTGCGCGACGTGAATCGGTTGCGGGAGAGTGACCTGCCGGCCGCCGCTGCGCTGGCGTCCCAGCTCAAGGTGCTGGCCGGCCTGCTCGGCGTGCTGCAGCTGGAACCGGATGCGTTCCTGCGCGCTGGCGCCGAAGGCAAGGTGGACGCCGCTGAGGTCGAGGCGTTGATCCAGGCGCGCCTGCAGGCTCGCGCGGAGAAGAACTGGGTTGAGTCCGACCGCATTCGCGACCAACTGACCGCCATGGGCGTGGTTCTGGAGGACAGCAAGGGTGGGACCACCTGGCGCCTCGCAGACTGATCCGAACCGTCTGTCTAGTCCTGAAATAGGTTTACACCTATCAGGCCAGGATCCAGACCTCAAAACGCCCGATGCACCGCATCGGGCGTTTTGTATTTCAGGGCTTGGTGAGGGCGTTCCCGGTTATAGATGTCCACGGCCTCGCGCACCATCCGGCGGGCTTGTACCAGGTTCGCTGGAGTCTGGGTCAGCAGTTCGTTCTTCAGGATGCCGTTGACCCGCTCGGCCAGGGCGTTCTGGTAGCAGTCATAGCCATCGGTCATCGAGCAGGTAATGCCGTGCTGGGCATGCAGGCGTTGGTAATGCGCCGAGCAGTACTGGATGCCACGGTCCGAGTGATGCACCAGGGGCTGGCGCGAGTAGGCATCGGTGACCAGGCTCAGGTACAACGGGCCGCTTTGGCTGGGCAGGTAGGTGATGTCGGCGACCCAGACCCGTTCCGGCGCGTCGGGCTGCACTTGCTGCGGGCCGGGCTTGAGCAGATTGGGGTGGCGATAGAAGCGGTGAAAGCTTTGAGTGGTCTTGTGATACGCCCGCTTGGGCAAGATCAGCAGCCGGTGCTCGGCCAGCACGCGAAACAGGCGATCCCGCCCGACCCGCAGCCTCGGGTCGGCCTGACGCTGAAGCACGAAATGCAGTTTCCGTGTGCCCAGGCGCGGCTGACGCATCCGCAGGTGCCGCACGAACTGGGCGACCTGTCGATCCTGATGGCCGCGGCGATCCGCCGTCCGGTTGCGCTGGTAATAGGCCTGGCGACTGATGCCCATGAACTGGCAAGCCCTGCTAACGCTCAGCCCTTGGACTTGCCTTTGCGTGAGGACTTGCCGGTACGCTTTTTTACGATGGAAACGCCGTAGTCGTTCTTCAGCACATCCACCACGGCCTCAAAGAACTGGGCCTTCTGGTTGGCCAGCTCCAGCTGCTGCTCCAGTTCCTTGATGCGCTGCTCGGAGGTCAAGGGTCGATAGGGCTCGGACACGGAAAGGCTCCTTGCGGTACGGATGGACGCCCCCTGGCTCCAATCCTGCCGACCGTGCTTGCGTAACCACACCAACACCGTCGACCGACCCTGGATGCCATAACGGGCCTGAGCCTCCTTGTAACTCATTTCGCCTTTTTCGACCTGGTCGACGACCGCCAATTTAAAAGCCAGCGTGTAATCGCGCTGGCTACGTCGTACACCTTGCGCCATGGGACGCTCCTGAAAACAAAGGCCAAGGTGTAAACCTTATTCAGGACGGGACAGTCCAAATGAAAAAGGCCGCTTGATGCGTAATGCTGTTCACTTAAGCGGAGCAGCCTTGCGGTCCACCGGGTAGCGGGTCTTGGAAATCTTCACCGTCCTGGGTCTTGATGGCTTGGGGCGGTGATCCAGAAACAACCCGCCAATACCGGCTCGCAACTCCGACAGGCGACGGCCCGTGGCCGAAATCGGGTTGGCCGCCGCCATCACGATCAATTGCACGGCGATATAGTGAGCCACCGGCTTGAAGCGGATGTCGGCGGGTGAGCGGCCGAAGGCGACTGCCGCCTGACCGGCCTCACGGCGGATGATGTTGTAGGCCAGCAACAATCCCCAGACCTCCTGGTAGACCAACGCCTTGACCTTACTGCGCAGGGTCACCGCATTCTGCTGCAGGGAACTCTTGATGTTCCGGAAGCCCAGTTCGATCTCCCAGCGCTCCCGGTACAGTGTGGCGACCGCCTTGGCGCTGTAGCGCTCGGCCGGCAGCGAGGTCAGAACGGTTTTTACCTTGCCCTGGACTTCGTAGCTGACCTCGCGCACCTCCCAGTGCGTGGGTAGGTTCGGGTTACGGTTTCGCGCCTGGGGCGACACCTTCATGCGCAACAGGCGATCCCCTTTGCCATAACGCGTCACTTCCTCGCTGACTAGACCCTGGCGGGCCGGGATCAACCAATGTCGGTGGTCACCGCCCTTGTTCAACCCCAACAGCAAATCGGCGCTCCAGAACCCCTTGTCGAACAAGGTCACCGAATGGTCGGGAATCTGCTGCACAAAGGCATCGGCCAAGCGCATTTCACTGCGCCGGTATGGGCTCAGCTGGGCATCCAGAATCAAGTGCGAGCGCACATTCATCAGGGCCACCAGACGCAGCATGGGGAACGGCGTCTGACGGTCGGTGGCGGTATTGCCAGAGCCGAAATGCTCCCGCAGTTCGGGTGTATCCGGGGTGCGCAGCAGTGCACCATCCACCGCCAACACCTGCAGGCCCTGCCAGCTATCGCCGTCATAGCGCTCACACCCCCATTGCTGACCCGTCTGGCGAAACAGCCATTCAACCGGATCGGCCCCCAGCCGTTTGCGTGCCTCGGTGACCCCACTTCTGGCCAGCAGGTGGTCGGAGGCCAGACCCTGGGCGCAGATGTTCAGGCGCCGCGCCACCTCATGGACCGGCTCGTCGCGGAACAAGGCCATGCCGAGCACCAGCCAGAGCACCTGATCACTGGGCAGGCGCCGGCGGCGGATGGTGGCCTGGGCAGAAAGCTCCAGCGCCGACGCCACCCACTCGATCGGGATGTTTTGGGTGAAGGTGCTCAAGTCGGAGAAGTTGAACAACTCGCCCAGGTCGAGCAACTGCTGTTGAAAGGACATAAAAAATCCGATGCCAGAGGTCTGGCATCGGATTCTCGGGGAACCTCGGCTGCAGCTCAAATGCTTATGTGAACAGCATTACGCTTGATGCGGCCTTTTTCTATTTTTCTGTGCGTTATGCGTGAAGTGTTTCGGCGGCGTAGAGGGTGTTTTCCAGCAGGCAGGCGCGGGTCATCGGGCCGACGCCGCCCGGGACGGGGGTGATCCAGCTCGCGCGCTGTTCGGCCACCTCGTACTCCACGTCGCCGACCAGCTTGCCGTCCTCCTGGCGATTGATGCCGACGTCGATGACGATGGCTCCGGGCTTGATCCATTCACCCTTGACCAGGCCAGGCTTGCCGGCGGCCACTACCACCAGATCGGCGTTTGCCACGTGGCCGGCCAGATCCCTGGTGAAGCGGTGGGTAACCGTGACGGTACAGCCAGCCAGCAGCAGTTCCAGCGCCATGGGGCGGCCAACGATGTTCGAGGCACCTACGACGACCGCGCTCATGCCGTAAAGATCGGCACCGGTGCTTTCCAGCAGAGTCATGATGCCTTTGGGGGTGCAGGGGCGGAGCAGGGGAATGCGCTGCGCCAGTCGACCGACGTTATAAGGATGGAAACCGTCAACGTCCTTGTCGGGATGGATGCGCTCCAGCAACTGAGAGGCGTCCAGGTGGTCCGGCAGCGGCAGTTGGACCAGGATGCCATCGATGGCCGGATCTTCATTGAGGCGATCGATCAAGGCCAGCAATTCGGCTTGGCTTGTGCTGGCGGGCAGGTCATGAGCCTGGGACAGGAAGCCGACTTCCTCGCAGTCCTTGCGCTTGTGCGCGACATACACCTGGGAGGCGGGATCGCTGCCGACCAGGATCACCGCGAGGCCGGGGACACGAAGTCCTTGCTGGCGGCGCTCGGCGACACGTTGGGCTATCTGCTGGCGGAGGCGGGCGGCGATCGTTTTGCCGTCGATCAGTTGTGCGGTCATGACGCTAGATTAACCATCGGGAAGGGCTAAAAAGGGCGCGTATTCTCGCATGGAGGGGCGGGCGGGCAAAGGCGGCTGGTCAGCATTTTCCCGTAACTCCTTTATCTTTCTGATTTTTTTAAATTTTCCTGTTGACGAGGTGTAGGTGTGTCGATAACATGCGCCCCGCTTGTCGAGCACAGCCAGTCGCTGGGTAAGACGGCGAGGCTGGATCGCTCGATTCAGTCGAAGCCGAAGCTTTATAGTCTGCTCGCAGATATAAGCGCCCGTAGCTCAGCTGGATAGAGCATCCGCCTTCTAAGCGGATGGTCGCAGGTTCGAGTCCTGCCGGGCGTGCCATTTGGCGCCTTTGGCACAAGCAAGACGTAATATGGTGGGCGTAGCTCAGTTGGTAGAGCACAGGATTGTGGCTCCTGGTGTCGTGGGTTCGATTCCCATCGTCCACCCCATATTCGAGAAAGCGCCAGGCCACGTGCCTGGCGTTTTCGTTTCAAGCGTTGCCCCTCGCGGACGTGGTGGAATTGGTAGACACACTGGATTTAGGTTCCAGCGCCGCAAGGCGTGAGAGTTCGAGTCTCTCCGTCCGCACCATCCTACTTCTCTTTTCTTCTATCCCTTCGTTTTGCCGGCTGTTTCTGCTGGGTGACTTCTGTAGATCGACCCTCTAGAATGCATGCCCTTGATTCTGGGGCCGGAACGGCCGGCTAATGTCTGTGCAACGAGGAATATCCATGCAAGTTTCTGTAGAAAGCACCTCCGCTCTTGAGCGCCGCATGACCATCGGCGTGCCGGCCGAGCGCGTCGAGAACGAAGTGACCAAGCGCCTGCAGCAGACTGCCCGCCGCGCCAAGGTTGCCGGCTTCCGTCCGGGCAAGGTTCCGATGAGCGTCATTCGTCAGCGCTTCGAGGACTCCGCTCGTCAGGAAGTGCTGGGCGATCTGATCCAGTCTTCCTTCTATGAGGCTGTTGTCGAACAGAAGCTGAACCCGGCCGGTGCTCCGTCCGTCGAGCCGAAAGTGTTCGAAAAGGGCAAGGATCTGGAGTTCATCGCTACTTTCGAAGTGTTCCCTGAATTTCAGGTGGCTGGCTTCGATGGTATCGCCATCGAGCGTCTGCAGGCTGAGGTCGGCGATGCCGATGTCGACAACATGCTGGACATCCTGCGCAAACAGAACACCCGTTTCGAAGCCGTGGAGCGTGCGGCCGAGAATGGCGATCAACTCAACATCGACTTCGTAGGCAAGATTGACGGCGAAGCCTTTGCCGGTGGTTCCGCCAAGGGGACCTTGCTGGTATTGGGCTCCGGCCGCATGATCCCGGGCTTCGAAGAGGCTCTGGTGGGTGTCAAGGCTGGCGAAGAGCGCGTTATCAACCCGACTTTCCCGGCCGATTACCAGAATCTGGACCTGGCGGGCAAGGTTGCTGAGTTCACCGTCACCGTGAACAGCGTTTCCGCGCCCCAGCTGCCGGAGCTGAACGACGAGTTCTTCTCCCTGTTCGGCATCAAGGAAGGTGGTCTGGAAGGCTTCCGCGCCGAGGTTCGCAAGAATATGGAGCGCGAACTGCGCCAGGCCATCAAGTCCAAGGTAAAGAACCAAGTGATGGATGGTCTGCTGGCCGCCAATCCGGTTGAAGTGCCGAAGGCCCTGATCTCCAATGAAGTGAACCGCCTGCGCGTGCAGGCCGTCCAGCAGTTTGGCGGAAACATCAACCCTGACCAGTTGCCGGCCGAGCTGTTCGAAGAGCAGGCCAAGCGCCGAGTTGTTCTGGGTCTGATCGTCGCTGAGGTGGTCAAGCAGTTCGAGCTGAAGCCTGATGAAGCCCGCGTGCGTGAGCTGATCGAAGAGATGGCTTCCGCCTACCAGGAGCCGGAGCAAGTCGTGGCTTGGTACTACAAGAACGACCAGCAGCTGAACGAAGTCCGTTCTGTTGTGCTGGAAGAACAAGTTGTAGATACTGTCCTGCAGAAGGCCAACGTGACCGATAAATCGGTTGCCTACGAAGAGGCGGTCAAGCCGGCGGAAGCTCCGAAAGCCGACTGATTGTTTTACCTCTTTCGAGTACACCATAAGCCAGCCTCCGAGCTGGCTTATGCGTCTTTGAGACATGACTATCTAGTTAGGGAGTGATCGCAGGACATGTCCCGCAATTCTTTTATGCAGCAAATGCCTGACATCCAAGCCGCCGGTGGCCTGGTGCCGATGGTGATCGAGCAGTCCGCCCGCGGCGAACGTGCTTATGACATCTATTCGCGCCTGTTGAAGGAGCGCGTAATTTTCCTGGTGGGGCCGGTCGAGGATTACATGGCCAACCTGGTAGTGGCGCAGCTGCTGTTCCTCGAGGCCGAGAACCCCGACAAGGATATCCAGCTCTACATCAACTCCCCGGGCGGCTCGGTGACCGCTGGCATGTCGATCTACGACACCATGCAGTTCATCAAGCCCGACGTTTCCACGCTCTGCATCGGCCAGGCGTGCAGCATGGGCGCGCTGTTGCTGGCTGGTGGCGCCGCGGGTAAGCGTTTCTGCCTCCCGCATTCACGCATGATGATTCACCAGCCGCTGGGCGGCTTTCAGGGGCAGGCCTCGGATATCGAAATCCATGCCCGTGAAATTCTCACCATCCGCGAGCGGCTGAACAAGATCCTGGCGGATCACACCGGCCAGCCGATTGACGTGATCGCGCGCGATACCGACCGTGACAACTTCATGAGTGGTGACGAAGCGGTCAAATACGGCCTGATCGACCAAGTGCTCAGCAAGCGCCAGCTCGCGGGTTAAGCCCTTCCGCAGGACCGCGGCCGGAGAATATCCGGCCGTTTCGCGGGGTTGAAAATGCCCGCATTTGCCTTCATCTTGTGTTTCAAGCCTACCCCGATTGGATCGATCGAATGACTGACACCCGCAACGGCGAGGATAACGGCAAGCTGCTTTATTGCTCCTTCTGTGGCAAAAGCCAGCACGAAGTGCGCAAACTGATTGCCGGTCCCTCCGTATTTATCTGCGACGAGTGCGTCGACCTGTGCAATGACATCATCCGCGAGGAGGTGCAGGAAGCTCAGGCCGAGAGCAGTGCGCACAAGCTGCCAGCGCCCAAGGAAATCCGCACAATCCTCGACCAGTACGTCATTGGCCAGGAGCGTGCAAAGAAAGTGCTCGCGGTCGCGGTGTACAACCACTACAAGCGTCTGAACCAGCGCGACAAGAAAGATGACGTCGAACTGGGCAAGAGCAATATCCTGCTGATCGGCCCCACCGGCTCGGGCAAGACACTCTTGGCTGAAACCCTTGCTCGCCTGCTCAATGTTCCCTTCACCATCGCGGATGCCACGACCCTGACCGAGGCGGGCTACGTCGGCGAAGACGTTGAGAACATCATTCAGAAGCTGTTGCAAAAATGCGACTACGACGTCGAGAAGGCCCAGATGGGCATCGTCTATATCGACGAGATCGACAAGATTTCCCGTAAGTCCGACAACCCGTCCATCACCCGCGACGTGTCCGGTGAGGGCGTGCAGCAGGCCCTGCTGAAGCTGATCGAGGGCACCGTCGCCTCCGTCCCCCCCCAGGGCGGACGCAAACACCCGCAACAGGAGTTCCTGCAGGTTGATACCCGCAACATCCTGTTCATTTGTGGTGGCGCATTCGCAGGTCTGGAGAAGGTTATCCAGAATCGTTCCACCCAGGGCGGAATCGGCTTCAATGCCGAGGTGCGTAGCAAGGAACTTGGCAAGAAGGTGGGCGAAGCTCTCCGCGAAGTGGAACCAGAGGATCTTGTGAAGTTCGGCTTGATTCCGGAGTTCGTGGGACGTCTGCCGGTCATCGCCACCCTGGATGAGCTGGACGAGGCCGCCCTGATGCAAATCCTCACCGAGCCAAAGAATGCGCTGACCAAGCAGTACGCGAAGCTGTTCGAAATGGAAGGTGTGGATCTGGAGTTCCGTCCGGATGCACTGAAAGCCGTTGCGCATCGGGCGCTGGAGCGCAAGACCGGCGCCCGCGGGCTGCGTTCCATCCTGGAAGGTATCCTGCTCGACACCATGTATGAGATTCCTTCTCAAACAGATGTAAGCAAGGTGGTTATTGACGAAAGTGTCATCGAAGGATCGTCCAAGCCGTTGTTGATCTATGAGAACAACGAGCAGCCTGCCAAGGCGGCGCCTGACGCTTGATGAAACAAAGGGGCCTGCGGGCCCCTTTGCATTTCCTGCCTCGACGCTTGTTTTTTCCCTGGCCTAACCCCATCTTAGGGCCAAGGGTTTCCTCATCTGTTTACGGCCCGAGGGCCGCCGTAGAGCTGATACCATGAATACGACTTCCGAATTACCTCTCCTGCCATTGCGCGATGTCGTGGTTTACCCGCACATGGTCATCCCGCTGTTTGTAGGGCGTGAGAAATCCATCGAGGCACTCGAAGCCGCGATGACAGGGGATAAGCAGATTCTCCTGGTAGCCCAGAAGAACCCGGCCGACGATGATCCGGGCGAAGATGCTCTGTATCGCATGGGAACTGTCGCCACTGTACTGCAGTTACTGAAACTTCCGGACGGTACAGTGAAGGTGCTGGTCGAGGGCGAGCAGCGTGGGGCCATCGAGCGATTCATCGAAGTCGACGGCCATTGCCGCGCCGAAGTCAGTCTGATCGACGAAGTCGATGCGGGCGAGCGTGAGTCCGAAGTATTTGTTCGCAGCCTGCTCAGCCAGTTCGAGCAGTATGTCCAACTGGGTAAGAAAGTACCGTCCGAGGTGCTTTCTTCGCTGAATAGCATCGATGAGCCAGGGCGCCTGGTGGATACCATGGCGGCCCACATGGCGCTGAAAATCGAGCAGAAGCAGGAAATTCTCGAGCTGACCGACTTGTCGGAGCGTGTCGAGCATGTTCTGGCGCTGCTGGACGCCGAGATCGATCTGCTGCAGGTTGAAAAGCGCATCCGCGGTCGTGTGAAGAAGCAGATGGAGCGCAGCCAGCGCGAGTACTACCTGAATGAGCAGATGAAGGCCATTCAGAAGGAGCTGGGCGATATCGACGAGGGTCACAACGAAGTCGAGGAGCTGAAGAAGCGCATCGACAATGCTGGCCTGACCAAGGAAGCCTTGGCCAAGGCCAATGCTGAGCTCAACAAGCTGAAGCAGATGTCACCGATGTCCGCCGAAGCGACCGTGGTGCGTTCCTATATCGATTGGCTGGTCAATGTGCCGTGGAAGGCCGAGAGCAAGGTCCGCCTGGATCTGGCCAAGGCCGAGGATATCCTCGACGCCGATCACTACGGACTGGAGGAAGTCAAGGAGCGAATCCTCGAATACCTCGCCGTGCAGAAACGCGTGAAAAAGGTAAAGGGCCCGGTGCTCTGTCTCGTGGGGCCGCCCGGTGTCGGCAAGACTTCGCTGGCCGAGTCCATCGCCCGCGCTACCAATCGCAAGTTCGTGCGCATGGCGTTGGGTGGTGTGCGTGATGAAGCTGAAATCCGCGGCCACCGTCGCACCTACATCGGTTCCATGCCGGGGCGTCTGATCCAGAAGATGACCAAGGTCGGTGTACGCAACCCGTTGTTCCTGCTCGACGAGATCGACAAGATGGGCAGCGACATGCGCGGCGACCCCGCCTCGGCGCTGCTGGAAGTGCTCGACCCCGAGCAGAACCACAACTTCAATGATCACTACTTGGAAGTCGACTACGACCTCTCGGATGTGATGTTCCTCTGTACCGCCAACTCCATGAACATTCCGGCACCGCTGCTGGACCGCATGGAAGTGATCCGCCTGCCTGGCTACACAGAGGACGAGAAGGTGAACATCGCCGTCAAGTACCTCGCGCCGAAGCAGACCAAGGCCAACGGCCTCAAGAAGGGTGAACTTGAGTTTGACGAAGCGGCCATCCGCGACATCATTCGCTATTACACCCGTGAAGCCGGGGTGCGCAGCCTGGAGCGCCAGCTCGCCAAGGTCTGCCGCAAGGCGGTGAAAGAGCACGCCCACGAGAAGCGCTTTGCGGTGCGGATCACCGCCGAATCCCTGGATCATTTCCTTGGTGTGCGCAAGTACCGTTATGGTCTTGCCGAGCAGCAGGATCAGATTGGCCAGGTGACCGGCTTGGCCTGGACGCAGGTGGGAGGGGAGTTGCTGACCATCGAAGCGGCTGTCGTTCCGGGCAAGGGCCAGCTGACCAAGACCGGCTCTCTGGGCGACGTGATGGCCGAGTCCATCACTGCGGCGCTGACAGTGGTGCGCAGTCGTGCGAAGAGCCTGGGCATTCCGGCGGACTTCCATGAGAAACGCGACATCCATATCCATATGCCCGAAGGTGCTACTCCGAAAGACGGCCCCAGCGCTGGCATCGGCATGTGCACTGCGCTGGTGTCGGCCATGACGCAGATTCCGGTGCGTGCTGATGTAGCCATGACTGGGGAAATCACTCTGCGTGGTCAGGTGCTCGCTATCGGTGGCCTGAAAGAGAAATTACTGGCAGCGCATCGTGGTGGAATCAAGACCGTGATCATTCCCGAAGAGAATGTCCGTGATCTGAAAGAAATTCCCGAAAATATCAAGCAAGACTTGGCGATTAAACCGGTTAAATGGATTGACGAAGTCCTGCAAATTGCGCTGCAATACGCCCCGGAGCCCTTGCCCGATGCGGCTCCCGAGATGGTTGCAAAGGATGACAAGCGCGAGACTGATTCCAAGGAGCGAATCAGCACGCATTAGCCGGGGGGGCTTCCTTGACACATTTTTAGAGCCCTTGTTATAAAGCGGCTCTTATGTGTTAGTAGGCCATCCGGCACCCGCTTTGCTTACACCAAACAACTAAGAAACAACTCAACAGAAATAAGGGGACTTAAGAGTGAACAAGTCGGAACTGATCGATGCTATCGCCGCATCTGCTGACATCCCGAAAGCTGTAGCTGGCCGCGCGCTGGACGCAGTTATCGAATCCGTTACTGGCGCTCTGAAGGCTGGTGACTCCGTGGTGCTGGTTGGCTTCGGTACTTTCGCTGTTAAAGAGCGTGCTGCTCGTACCGGCCGTAACCCGCAGACTGGCAAGCCGATCAAGATCGCTGCTGCCAAGATCCCTGGCTTCAAGGCTGGCAAAGCTCTGAAAGACGCCGTCAACTAAGCGTCTTTCGGGCTCTGCCCGATAGCGGAGCGGTGGGCGTGGAGGATTTTTTCCTACCGCCGGAGAGGTCGAATCTCAGACTCCGCAAGTTACGAGAAGGCGCATCCTTGGATGCGCCTTTCTCATATTCGGATACTCTACCCGCGTTACTCGGCTGCGATTCCATGCGGCCGTTTCTGGGGGACCCATGCTGCAGAACATAAGGGACAATTCACAAGGGTGGATTGCCAAAACCATCATTGGCGTCATCATCGTACTGCTGGCATTGACCGGCTTCGACGCCATCTTCAATGCCACCAGCAATCGCCAGAACGCGGCGGAGGTCAACGGGGACGAGATCACCCTGGACCAACTGAGCGAAGCGGTGAACATGCAGCGCCGCCAGTTGCAGCAGCAACTGGGGAAGGACTTCGATGCCTCTCTGCTGGACGAAAAGTTGCTGCGTGAGGCCGCGCTGAAAGGTTTGATCGAGCGCCAGCTCCTGCTGCAAGGCGCCCAGGAGGCGGATTTTGCCTTCTCGCAGGCCGCTCTTGACCAGCTTATCCTGCAGACGCCGGAGTTCCAGGTGGACGGCAAGTTCAACGCCGACCGCTTCGACCAGGTCATCCGCCAGATGAATTACAGCCGCTTGCAATTCCGCCAGAAGCTCGAGCAGGAAATGCTCATCGGCCAATTGCGTGCCGGCCTGGCTGGCAGCGGTTTTGTCACCGACGCCGAGGTCGAAGCCTTCGCGCGCCTTGAGAGGCAGACCCGCGATTTCGCCACCCTGACCCTGAAGGCTGATCCGGCTGAGGTCAGCATTTCCGATGATGAGATCAAGGCCTACTACGACGGTCACCTCGATCAGTTCAAGAGCACCGAGCAGGTCGTGATCGAGTACGTCGAGCTGAAAAAGGCAGCCTTCTTCAGTCAGGTCGAGGCCAAGGAGGAAGACCTCCAGGCGCAGTACCAGAAGGAGATCAGCAACCTCGCCGAACAACGTCAGGCCGCCCACATCCTGGTGGAGGTCAACGACAAGCTGAGCGACGAGCAAGCCAAGGCCAAGATCGAGCAGGTCAAGCAGCGTTTGGATAAGGGGGAGGACTTCTCCGCCCTGGCCAAGGAGTTTTCTGACGACTCCGGTTCCGCTGCCGACGGCGGTGATCTGGGCTTCGCCGGTCCCGGCGTCTATGAGCCCGCCTTCGAAGAGTCGCTGTATGCGCTGAAGCAGGGCGAGGTTTCCGCGCCGGTGCGTACCCAGTACGGCTGGCACCTGATCAAGCTGCTGGCTGTGCAAGCGCCTGACGTGCCGAGTTTCGAAAGCCTGAAGCCCAAGCTGGAGCACGAGATCAAGGCGCAGCAGGTAGAGCAGCGCTTCGTCGAGGCCAGCAAGGAGCTGGAGGATGCCGCGTTCGAGGCTTCCGATCTGGTGCAGCCTGCCCAGGAGCTGAAGCTGGAAGTGAAGAGCAGTGCACCCTTCGGCCGTGAAGGCGGTGAAGGCCTGACCGCCAACCGCCAAGTCCTCCAGGCCGCCTTCAGCCCTGAAGTGCTGGAAGATGGGGCAAACAGCTCGGCTATCGAACTGGACCCGGAGACTGTGGTCGTCCTGCGCGTCAAGGAGCACAAGAAGCCTGAGCAGCTCGGGCTGGACAAGGTCGGCGACAGCATTCGCCAGCATTTGCTGAGCGAGAAGGCCAGCGAAGCCGCCAAGACCAAGGGCGATGCCCTGATAGCCAGCCTGCGCGAAGGCAAGACGCCGGTCGAGCAGGCCCAGCAGGGTCAGTCCTGGCACGTGGTGGAAGCTGCGACCCGCAGCCAGGAAGGCGTCGAGCCGGTTCTGCTGCAGGCCCTGTTCCGCATGCCGAAGCCGGTCGCTGCCGACAAACCCGAATTCACTGGCGTGAAGCTGAACAATGGCGACTACGTGGTAGTCCGACTGAACGGCGTCAACCAGTCGGAGGACAAGCTAGCCGAGCAGGAGAAGGCGATGTTCAGCCGCTTCCTCGCTTCGCGCAGCGGTCAGCAGGACTTCGCCGCCTACCGTCGTCAGTTGGAAGAACAAGCGAAGATCGAGCGTTTCTGATCTGCGCTTCGGACAGAAGAAGGCCGCTGATGCGGCCTTCTTCCGTTTTGGGACCGGGTGGCTTCCCTTCCGCTCTCGGTATCGTTCATGGGCCGATCATGCGTCGATGACGCGTGATCGACCGTGTGGAAACGGGGTTGAACAACGCAAACAAAAAAGCCCGCAATCTGTGCGTAATGCTGTTCACTTAAGCGGAGCAGCCTTGCGGTCCACCGGGTAGCGGGTCTTGGAAATCTTCACCGTCCTGGGTCTTGATGGCTTGGGGCGGTGATCCAGAAACAACCCGCCAATACCGGCTCGCAACTCCGACAGGCGACGGCCCGTGGCCGAAATCGGGTTGGCCGCCGCCATCACGATCAATTGCACGGCGATATAGTGAGCCACCGGCTTGAAGCGGATGTCGGCGGGTGAGCGGCCGAAGGCGACTGCCGCCTGACCGGCCTCACGGCGGATGATGTTGTAGGCCAGCAACAATCCCCAGACCTCCTGGTAGACCAACGCCTTGACCTTACTGCGCAGGGTCACCGCATTCTGCTGCAGGGAACTCTTGATGTTCCGGAAGCCCAGTTCGATCTCCCAGCGCTCCCGGTACAGTGTGGCGACCGCCTTGGCGCTGTAGCGCTCGGCCGGCAGCGAGGTCAGAACGGTTTTTACCTTGCCCTGGACTTCGTAGCTGACCTCGCGCACCTCCCAGTGCGTGGGTAGGTTCGGGTTACGGTTTCGCGCCTGGGGCGACACCTTCATGCGCAACAGGCGATCCCCTTTGCCATAACGCGTCACTTCCTCGCTGACTAGACCCTGGCGGGCCGGGATCAACCAATGTCGGTGGTCACCGCCCTTGTTCAACCCCAACAGCAAATCGGCGCTCCAGAACCCCTTGTCGAACAAGGTCACCGAATGGTCGGGAATCTGCTGCACAAAGGCATCGGCCAAGCGCATTTCACTGCGCCGGTATGGGCTCAGCTGGGCATCCAGAATCAAGTGCGAGCGCACATTCATCAGGGCCACCAGACGCAGCATGGGGAACGGCGTCTGACGGTCGGTGGCGGTATTGCCAGAGCCGAAATGCTCCCGCAGTTCGGGTGTATCCGGGGTGCGCAGCAGTGCACCATCCACCGCCAACACCTGCAGGCCCTGCCAGCTATCGCCGTCATAGCGCTCACACCCCCATTGCTGACCCGTCTGGCGAAACAGCCATTCAACCGGATCGGCCCCCAGCCGTTTGCGTGCCTCGGTGACCCCACTTCTGGCCAGCAGGTGGTCGGAGGCCAGACCCTGGGCGCAGATGTTCAGGCGCCGCGCCACCTCATGGACCGGCTCGTCGCGGAACAAGGCCATGCCGAGCACCAGCCAGAGCACCTGATCACTGGGCAGGCGCCGGCGGCGGATGGTGGCCTGGGCAGAAAGCTCCAGCGCCGACGCCACCCACTCGATCGGGATGTTTTGGGTGAAGGTGCTCAAGTCGGAGAAGTTGAACAACTCGCCCAGGTCGAGCAACTGCTGTTGAAAGGACATAAAAAATCCGATGCCAGAGGTCTGGCATCGGATTCTCGGGGAACCTCGGCTGCAGCTCAAATGCTTATGTGAACAGCATTACGCAATCTGTGCGGGCTTTTTTGTCGGGGCTGCTATCAGTCTTCGATATTGCCCATCGCGGTGGTGTTGAAGCCGCCGTCGACGTACATGATCTCGCCGCTGATGCCCGACGCCAGGTCGGAGCAGAGGAAGGCGCCGGCATTGCCGACTTCTTCGATGGTCACGTTGCGACGCAGGGGGGTCTGCTTCTCGTTGGCGGCGAGCATCTTGCGGAAGCTCTTGATGCCGGAAGCGGCCAGGGTGCGGATCGGGCCGGCGGAGATGGCGTTGACGCGAGTGCCTTCCGGGCCGAGGCTGCCGGCCAGATAGCGGACGCCGGCTTCCAGGCTGGCCTTGGCCATGCCCATGACGTTGTAGTTCGGCATGGTGCGCTCGGCGCCCAGGTAGGACAGGGTCAGCAGGCTGCCATTGCGGCCCTTCATCAGTTCGCGGCCGGCCTTGGCCAGGGCCACGAAGCTGTAGGCGCTGATGTCGTGGGCGATACGGAAGCCTTCGCGGGTGGTGACTTCGGTGAAGTCGCCGTCCAGTTGGTCGCCCGGGGCGAAGCCCACAGAGTGAACGATGCAATCCAGGCCATCCCACTTCTTGCTCAGGGCTTCGAAGACGGCAACGATTTCCTCGTCCTTGGCTACGTCGCAGGGGAAGCACAGTTCAGCGCTGGAACCCCAGCCCTCGGCGAACTCTTCCACGCGGCCCTTCAGTTTTTCGTTCTGGTAGGTGAAAGCGAGCTCGGCGCCTTCGCGATGCATGGCTGCAGCGATGCCCGATGCGATGGACAGTTTGCTGGCTACGCCAACGATCAGTACGCGCTTACCGGCGAGAAAACCCATGTGCTTCATCCTCTTCTGGTTAATGGGCAGTTCCTGGAGCCAGGAATGCGGCTTCCAGCAACTGCTTCGTATAGCTGTGCTGCGGGGCGGCGAAGATGGCATCGGCCGGACCCTGCTCGACCACCTGTCCGTGCTTGATCACCATCAGTTGGTGACTCAGCGCCCGGACCACCGCCAGATCATGGCTGATGAACAGGTAGGTCAGGTCGTACTTGGTCTGTAGCCTGCGCAACAACTCCACTACTTGGCGCTGAACCGTCCGGTCGAGCGCCGAGGTGGGCTCGTCCAACAGGATCAGTGCCGGTTTCAGCACCAATGCCCGGGCAATGGCAATCCGCTGCCGCTGCCCGCCGGAAAACTCGTGGGGGTAGCGGTGCCGGGTTTCCGGGTCCAAGCCTACCTCCAGGAGCGCGTCGATGATGGCCTGCTCCTGCTCCGCCTCGGTGCCGATGCGGTGTATTCGCAAGCCCTCGCCGACAATGTCGCCCACGCACATGCGCGGGCTGAGACTGCCGAAGGGGTCCTGGAAAACCACCTGCATCTGCCGCCGAAACGGACGCACGTCTTTTTGCGACAGACCGTCCAGGGGTTGGCCCTGGAAGCGGATGCCGCCCCGACTGCCCAGCAGCCGGAGGATTGCCAGGCCCAGCGTGGATTTGCCGGAGCCACTTTCGCCGACGATGCCCAGGGTCTGTCCCTGGGGCAGGCTGAAATTGACGCCGTCCACGGCCTTGACGTGATCCACGGTGCGCCGCAGCAGCCCTTTTTTGATCGGGAACCACACCCGCAGGTCATCGACCTCGAGCAGTGGCGCCCCTTGCGGGTTCTCCGCCGGCTGGCCCGAAGGCTCGGCGCCGAGCAGTTCCCGGGTGTAAGGATGCTGCGGTGCGTGGAACAGCTCATCACACGACGCTTGTTCGACGATGCAACCGCGCTGCATGACACATACGCGATGCGCAATTCTGTGCACCAGGTTCAGGTCGTGGCTGATCAGCAGCAGCGCCATGCCGAGACGTGCCTGCAAGTCCTTGAGCAGCTCGAGGATTTTCAGCTGCACGGTGACGTCCAGGGCAGTGGTGGGTTCGTCGGCGATCAGCAGTTCCGGCTCGTTGGCCAGGGCCATGGCGATCATCACCCGCTGCCGCTGGCCACCGGACAGTTCGTGGGGGTAGGCCTTGAGCCGCTTGTGCGGCTTGGGGATGCCAACCATCTCCAGCAGCTCCAGGGTGCGTTGGGTGGCGGCCTTGCCCGTCAGCCCCTTGTGCAGCGCCAGTACCTCGTTGATCTGTTTCTCGATGCTGTGCAACGGGTTGAGCGAGGTCATGGGTTCCTGGAAAACCATGGCGATGCGGTTGCCGCGAATACCCCGCAGCTTGGCTTCGGGAAGCTTCAGCAAGTCCTGGCCGGCGTAGTCGATGCTGCCGCTGGGATGGCGGGCGAGGGGGTAGGGCAGCAGGCGCAGGATGGAATGCGCGGTAACCGACTTGCCGGAGCCGCTTTCGCCCACCAGGGCCAGGGTTTCGCCTTTGCGGATATCGAAGCTGACGCCTTCGACCACGCGCTGCGCCTTGTCGCCGGTAACGAACTCGACGGACAGGTCGCGGATTTCAATCAGGTTCTCGCTCATCTCACTTCCTCGGGTCGAAAGCGTCGCGCGCGGCTTCGCCGATGAACACCAGCAGGGTCAGCATGGCCGCCAGCACCAGGAAGGCGGAAATGCCGAGCCAGGGCGCCTGCAGGTTGGACTTGCCCTGGGCCACCAGTTCGCCGAGGGAGGGGGCACCCGGTGGCAGGCCGAAGCCGAGGAAGTCCAGCGCGGTCAGGGTACCGATGGCGCCGGTGAGGATGAACGGCATGAAGGTCATGGTGGAAACCATGGCGTTGGGCAGGATGTGGCGGAACATGATGGCGCCGTTCTGCATGCCCAGGGCGCGGGCGGCACGTACGTACTCCAGGTTGCGGCCACGGAGGAACTCGGCGCGCACCACGTCCACCAGGCTCATCCAGGAGAACAGCAGCATGATGCCCAGCAGCCACCAGAAATTCGGCTGCACGAAGCTGGCGAGGATGATCAGCAGGTAGAGCACGGGCAGGCCGGACCAGATTTCCAGGAAGCGTTGGCCGACGAGGTCTACCCAGCCGCCGTAGAAGCCCTGCAGGGCGCCGGCGATCACACCGATGATGGAGCTGAGGATGGTCAGCGTAAGGGCGAACAGCACTGAGACGCGGAAGCCGTAGATGACGCGGGCCAGGACGTCGCGCCCCTGGTCGTCGGTGCCCAGCCAGTTGTCGGCGGACGGTGGCGCGGGGGCCGGGACCTTGAGTTCGTAGTTGATGGTGTCATAGCTGAAGGGGATGGGTGCCCAGAGCATGCTGCCGCCCCTGGATTCGATCAGCTCGCGGATGTAGGGCGTCTTGTAGTTGGCTTCCAGGGGGAACTCGCCGCCGAAGGTGGTCTCCGGGTAGCGCTTGAGGACGGGGAAGTACCATTGGCCGTCGTAGCTGACTGCCAGGGGCTTGTCGTTGGCGATGAGTTCCGCGCCGAGGCTGAGCACGAAGAGCACGAGGAACAGCCACAGCGACCACCAGCCGCGCTTGTTGGCCTTGAAGCGCGCGAAGCGCCGCTGGTTGATGGGGGAAAGGGCCATGCTCAACCCTCCCGGCTTTCGAAGTCGATGCGCGGATCGACCAGGGTGTAGGTGAGATCGCCGATCAGTTTCACGACCAGTCCCAGCAAGGTGAAGATGAAGAGGGTGCCGAAGACCACGGGGTAGTCGCGGTTCAGGGCCGACTCGAAGCTCAGGAGGCCCAGGCCGTCGAGGGAGAAGATCACCTCGATCAGCAGCGAGCCGGTGAAGAAGATACCGATGAAGGCCGCCGGGAAGCCGGCGATGATCAGCAGCATGGCATTGCGGAACACATGGCCGTAAAGCACGCGGTTCTCTGACAGGCCCTTGGCGCGGGCGGTGATCACGTACTGCTTGTTGATCTCATCGAGGAAGCTGTTCTTGGTCAGCAGGGTGAGGGTGGCGAAGTTGCCGATCACCAGGGCGGTCACCGGCAGTGCCAGGTGCCAGAAATAGTCGAGGATCTTGCCGATGAGGCTCAGCTCGTCGAAGTTGTTCGAGGTGAGGCCGCGTAGCGGGAACCAGTCGAAGTAGCTGCCGCCAGCGAAGAGCACGATCAGCAGGATGGCGAAGAGGAACGCCGGGATGGCGTAGCCGACGATGATCGCCGTGCTGCTCCAGACGTCGAAGGCGCTGCCGTGGCGCACGGCCTTGGCGATTCCCAGTGGAATGGACACCAGGTACATGATCAGGGTGCTCCACAACCCGAGGGAGATGGACACCGGCAGCTTTTCGATGATCAGGTCGATGACCTTGGCGTCGCGGAAGAAACTGCTGCCGAAGTCCAGCTTCAGGTAGTTGCTGATCATCAGCCAGAAGCGCTCCGGCGCCGGCTTGTCGAAGCCGTACATCTTCTCGATCTCGGCCACCAGTTCCGGGTCCAGGCCCTGGGCGCCGCGGTAGTTGGAGCCCGCCGTGGCGACTTCGGCGCCGCCGCCGGAAATGCGTCCGGTGGCTCCCCCGGCGGCGGCATCGAAGCCTTCCAGCTTGGCGATCATCTGCTCCACCGGGCCGCCAGGGGCGGCCTGGATGATGATGAAGTTGATCAGCAGGATGCCGAACAGGGTGGGAATGATCAGGAGCAGTCGACGCAGTATGTAGGCGAGCATTTACTGGCTATCCGGCTCGGAAGTGGAGGGCTCGGACTGGCTAGCAGCTTCCGTGCCGGGTTTCTGCCACCAGGTCATCAGGCCGAAGTCATACAGCGGCGTGGTCGGCGGGCGCTGGAAATGGTTCCAGTAGGCCACGCGGTAGGTATCCACGTAGTAGTTGGGTACCACGTAGTGGCCCCAGAGCAGCACGCGGTCGAGGGCGCGGGCGTGCTCCACCAGGCTTTGCCGCGAGTCGGCGCGGATCAGGCCTTCGACCAGCTTGTCGATGGCCGGGTCGCGCAGGCCGATGAAGTTGCGACTGCCGGCGCTGTCGGCGCTGCGCGAATGCCAGAACTCCATCTGCTCGTTGCCGGGCGAGTTGGATTGGCCCCAGGTGGCCGGGATCATGTCGAAATCCCGCGAGCGCAGGCGGTTGATGTACTGGGACACGTCCACCCGGCGGATGGTCAGTTCGATACCCAGTTCCGCCAGGTTGCGCTTGAACGGCAGGACCACCCGCTCCAGGTTGGCCTGGGCGATCAGGAACTCGAAGGCCAGCGGATTGCCGTCCGGGCCGACCATCCTGTCGTTCTCGATCTTGTAGCCGGCCTCCGTCAGCAACTGGTAGGCGCGGCGCTTCTGCTCGCGAATGATGCCGCTGCCGTCGGTGACCGGCGGCTTGAAGACCTGGGTGAAGACTTCCGGCGGCACCTGGTCGCGCAGAGGCTCGAGAATCTTCAGCTCGGCTTCGCTGGGCAATTCGTGAGCGGCCATTTCCGAGTTTTCGAAGTAGCTGCTGGTGCGCTTGTAGGAGCTGAAGAACAGCTGCTTGTTGGCCCACTCGAAGTCGAACAGCTGGGCGATGGCTTCGCGCACCCGGCGGTCCTGAAACAGCGGCCGGCGGATGTTGAAGGCGAAGCCCTGCATACCGGTGGGGTTATGGTTGGGGAGGGCTTCCTTGATGATCTTGCCTTCGCGCAGGGCAGGGCTATCGTAGCCGGTGGCCCAATCCTTGGCGGAGTATTCCAGGTTGAAGTCGAACTGGCCGGCCTTGAAGGCTTCCAGGGACACCGACATGTCGCGGTAGTAGTCCACCGTGATGGCATCGAAGTTGTAGTAGCCGCGGGTCACCGGCAGATCCTTGGCCCACCAGTCCTTGTCCCGCTCGTAGCGGATCGAACGGCCTGCATCCACCTTGGCGATTCGGTAGGGGCCGCTGCCCAACGGTGGCTCCAGGTTGGTCTTGCTAAAGTCCCGGCCTTCCCACCAGTGCTTGGGCAGCACCTGGATCTGGCCGAGAATCAGCGGCAGTTCGCGGTTGCCCGTGTGCTTGAAATCGAAGCGCACGCGCCGTTGGTCTTCGGCTTCCACCTTGGCCACGTCGGCATAGTAGTGGCGGTACATGGGGTCGCCGTGTTCGACCAGGGTGTTGAAAGTGAAGATCACGTCATCCGCCGTCACCGGCTGGCCGTCGTGGAAGCGCGCCTTGGGGTTCAGGTAGAAGCGCACGTAGCTGTTGTCGGGCGCCTTTTCGATTTTCTCCGCCAGCAGGCCGTATTCGGTGAAGGGCTCGTCAGGGGAGTGAAAGGTCAGGCTGTCGTAGATCAGGCCGAGCTGGTCGGCCGAGTTGCCGCGAGGAATGAAGGGGTTGAGGCTGTCGAAGCCGCCGACACCAGCCAGGCGCAGCACGCCGCCTTTGGGGGCGTCCGGGTTGACCCAGGAGAAATGCGTGAAGTCGACGGGGTACTTGGCGGGCTCGTCGTAGAGGGTGATGGCGTATTTCGGCTCGGCCAGGGCGAGGCCGGCGAGGGACAGCAGCAGGGCGCCACAGCCGTGCAGGCAGACGGTGCGCAGCGTTTTTCTCATCGGGCGTTCTCCGTGGGCTTCAGCCACCAGGCGCGCAGGCCCAGGGTGTAGGGCGGCGTGGTGACGAAGGCGAACCGGTTGCGGTACGCCAGGCGGTGATAGTTGATGAACCAGTTGGGGATGCTGTAGTGCTCCCACAGCAGGGTGCGGTCGAGGGCCCGTGCGGCGGCCAGTTGCGCGTCGCGGTTCTGGGCGCCGAGCAGCTTTTCGATCATCTCGTCGGCCACCGGGTTGGCGACGCCGGCGTAGTTCTTGCTGCCCTTCACGTTCACCTGGCTGGAGTGGAAGTAGAGGTACTGCTCCAGCCCGGGGCTCAAGGTCTGTGGCAGGGTCATCAGGATCATGTCGTAGTCGAAGTGGTCCAGGCGCTGCTTGTACTGGGCGCGGTCCACGGTACGCAGGCTGACGTCGATGCCGATGCCGGCGAGGTTCTCGCGGTAGGGCTGGAGGATGCGCTCAAGGTTCGGGTTGACCAGCAGAATCTCGAATTGCAGCGGTTGGCCACGGCTGTTCACCAGGCGCTGGCCGGACAGCTTCCAGCCAGCCTCGGCCAATAGACCGAGGGCGCGGCGAAGGGTTTCCCGCGGGATGCCACGGCCTTCGGTGGTGGGCATCTGGAACGGCTGCGTGAACAGCGCCTCCGGCAATTCCTTGCGGTGCGGAGAGAGCAGCAGCCACTCGTGGCCCTCGGGTTTGCCCACTGCGCTGAACTCGCTGTTCGGGTAGTAGCTGGTGGCGCGCATGTAGGCGTTGTTGAACAGGGTGCGGTTGGTCCATTCGAAGTCGAACATCAGCCCCATGGCCTCGCGCACCCGGCGGTCCTGGAAGACGGCGTGGCGGCTGTTCATGAACAGCGCCTGGGTCTGGGTCGGAATCTGGTGCGGAATCTCGGCGCGGATCACCTCGCCACGGGCGATGGCGGGAAAGCGATAGCCGTTGGCCCAGTTCTTCGCCTGGTGCTCGATGTAGAAATCGAATTCGCCGGCCTTGAAGGCTTCGAAGGCGACGTTGCTGTCCCGGTAGAACTCCACCTCGACGCGGTCGAAGTTGTATTTGCCCCTATTGGCCGGCAGATCCTGGCCCCACCAATCCGCGACCCGCTCGAACACCAGGCTACGCCCTGGCCGTACCTGGGTGATGCGATAGGGGCCGCTGCCCAGGGGTGGTTCGAAGGTGGTGGCCTTGAAGTCGCGGTCCTTCCAGTAATGTTGGGGCAGCACCGGCAACTCGCCGAGGCGCAGGATCAGCAGCGGATTGCCGGCGCGTTTGAGCACGAAGCGGATGCGATGGCGGTTGAGGATATCGACCCGCTTCACTTCCCGCAGGCTGGTGCGGTACTGCGGGTGACCGTGCCTGGCCAGGGTGCGGTAGGAAAAGGCCACGTCGTAGGCGGTGATCGGTTGGCCGTCGTGGAAGCGGGCTTCCTTGCGCAGGTTGAACACGACCCAACTGCGGTCTTCGCTGTATTCGACGCTTCTGGCGATCAGTCCGTAGCTGGAGGCCGGCTCGTCGCCTGAGGGGTCGTATTGGCCAGTCCCCACCATCAGCGGCTCGTTCAGTTCGGTCACGCCATACTGCAGGAAGTTGGGCGTGGCCACCGGGCTGGTGCCTTTGAAGGTGTACGGGTTGAGGGTGTCGAAGGTGCCGAAGGCCATGAGCCGCAGGGTGCCGCCCTTGGGCGCACTGGGGTTGGTCCAGTCGAAATGATCGAAGTTGGCGGGGTACTTGAGGGTGCCGAACTGCGCATAGCCGTGGCTTTCGATCAGGCTGGCGAAGCAGGGTTGAGCCAGCAGGCCGATAAGCATGAAAGCAAGGCGACGCATCAGGTGGGGGTCCGGTCCATGGCTATTGTGTCGGGCATCTGGACGCTGGCCTCGCGGGCGGATTAAGTGCGGGCATCGGGCCGGCGAAATCGTGTCGGGAGTCACGCGCCACGGGTGTCGGCGGTGACGGCTGGCAAGTACAGTAACAGCTTGTACCGGCAAGAAAAAAGGGCCAGCCTGCGGCTAGCTGGCCAGCATGCTGGCCACCCTCCGGAAAATTGCGCAGAGGTGCCGATCTTGGGTGAACGCAGCCATGGTTTGCAGTCATGGATCGACCGGCTCAACGAGGCCGAACTACCCGCTCTGGCCTCGGTGGTGCAGGACTTGCACCTGATGGCCCAACAGGACAAGTCTTCGGTGCAGCAGCTCGCGGATGTGCTGCTGCGCGACGCCTCCCTGACCTCCAAGGTGCTGAAGGTCGCCAACAGCGTCTATTACAACCCCACCCAGGAGGCCATCCGCACCATCTCCCGCGCCATCGTGCTGATCGGCTTTGAGAACGTGCGCCTGATCGGCCTTTCGGTGAGCCTGATCGACAGCCTGCTGGCCCGGGGCCCGCGCGAGCAGTTGCCGGAACTCCTGGCGCGCTCCTTCCATGCCGCGGTGCAGGCCCGCAACATCGCCGGCTACCTGTTGGCGCGCAGCCAGGAAGAGGTGTTCATCGCTGCGCTGTTGCACAACCTGGGTGAACTGGCGTTCTGGGGGTGCGGTGGCGAGCAGGCTGACGAATTGGCCACCCTGCTGGCGCAGCCCGGCGTGGAAGAGGAACAGGCGGTACGTGAGGTGCTGGGGACCAGCTTTCGCCAACTGACCCAGGGCTTGGTGCGCAGTTGGAACCTGGGGGAGCTGGCGAGCCTGGCCCATGCCGGCCCGGCCCAGGGCGACCCGGCGGTGAAGGCGGTGAGCCTGGGGGTGCGTATCAGTGAGTCGGCCCTGCAGGGGTGGGATTCCCCTGCCATGAACCAATGGGTGGAGCAATTGGCCGGCCTGGTCGGACTCAGTCGGGAAGACGCCCTGCAACAGGTGCTGGCCAGTGCCGACGAGGCGGTCAAGGTGGCGATGACCTTCGGTGCCAGCAAGCTCTGCCATCTGATTCCACACACCGACCCGGAGCAGATCCGCCTGCAGCGCGAGCAGCGTCAGGCGAAACTGCTGCAGCCGAACCTGCAGGTGATGCAGCAGGCGCTGCAGGAGCTGGGGATGCTCGTATCGCGCAAGGCGGAGATCAATCTGGTGCTGGACACCTTGCTGCAGGGCCTGCACCAGGGGGCCGGACTGGAGCGGGTGATGGTCGCGGTGCTGACCGACCAGCGCAGCCGCTTCACGGTCCGCCGGGTCGCGGGGGAGGGCTGTGAGCGCTGGCTGGATGGATTCGCCTTGCCGGCCAACCTGCCGGAACAGCCCAATCTCTTCAGCTATGTGCTGCGCACCCGCGAGACCCTGTGGATGGGCGTTCCCGCCAGCTACAGCCTGAACGATCTGGTGACACGACCGATGCGCGAGTGGCTGGGGCAGGGGATGTTCTTCATCGCGCCGCTGCTGGCCGGCAAGCGTGAGATCGGCGTGATCTACGCCGATGGCCGGGTTTCCGGGAGGGCGCTCAGGCACGAGCAGTTCGTGGCGTTTCAGCGTTTCGCCCAGGCGGCGGGGCGCTGTCTGGAGGCCATGGCGCAGAAGCCCCAGGGCTAGATACAGGTTGGCGCCGAGCGCAGCGAAGCCCAACGCCGGAGGGGCCAGTCGATACGAGACTGGGTATCGCCGTTCATATCCCCCAGCGGAGTCAGCCTGGGGCCACGGTGGCGGATCGATGAGGCGTGATCAGCGCCGACGCTGCATCCAATCGCAGCGGCCGGCGATTCCGGTCAGGGCAGGTAGAGGGTGAGGGTCTGGCCTGGTTTCAGGCCGCCACCGCTGCGCGGGTTCCAGCGCTGCAGGTGCTTCATCTCGACGTTGAAGCGCTTGGCGATCAGATAGAGGGAGTCGCCCTGCTTGACCTTGTAGTAGGTCACCGACTCACGGCTCTCGCCCTTGCCGGCATGGGCGACCTGGGTGGCGGCGCCCTGCAGTTTCAGGACCTGGCCGGACTTGAGGTGATTGCCCTTGAGCCCGTTCCAGCGCTTGAGGTCCTGGACGTCGACCTTGTACTGGCGGGCGATGCTCCAGAGGTTGTCGCCGCGCTTCACCCGGTGGCTGCGCGTGGCTGCCGGCGCGGGGGCGTTGCTGGCGGCGACATTCTGGAACAGCGGCTGGTCGGGCTTCAGGCCGGGCTCCACCGGAATGCTCAGTTGCTGGCCCACGCGCAGGTGGTTGCCAGAAAGGCCGTTGATTTCCTTCAGGGTCTTGACCGTCACGTGATACCGGTTGGCGATGCCGTGCAGGCTGTCGCCGTTGCGGACCCGGTACTGCTGCCAATCCACCAGTTCCTGGGGCTTCATCAGCGCGAGGTTGGCGGTCAGCAGCTCGGCCTTGTCGGTGGGCACCAGTAGATGCTGGGGGCCATCCAAGGTGATGCGCTTCTTGAAGGCCGGATTGAGCTGGTACATCTCGTCGGCGTCCATGTCCGCCATTTCGGCGACGCGGGACAGATTCAGACGCTGTTGCTTGACCTCCACCACCTCGAAGTAGGGTTCGTTGGCGATGGGGTTGAGGTTCACGCCATAGGCTTCTGGCGCCATCACCAATTGCGACAGGGCCAGTAGTTTGGGGACGTAGTCCTGGGTTTCCTGGGGCAGCGGCAGGTTCCAGTAGTCGGTCGGCAGGCCGAGCTTCTGGTTACGCTCGATGGCCCGGCTGACAGTGCCCTCGCCGGCGTTGTAGGCGGCCAGCGCCAGCAGCCAGTCGCCGTTGAACATCTCGTGCAGGCGCTCCAGGTAGTTCAGCGCGGCGTTGGTGGACGCGGTGATGTCGCGGCGACCGTCGTACCAGTTGGTCTGGCGCAGGTTGAAGTAGCGGCCGGTGGAGGGGATGAACTGCCAGATGCCTACGGCGTGGCTGCGTGAGTAGGCGAAGGGGTTGTAGGCGCTTTCCACCACCGGCAGCAGGGCCAGCTCCAGGGGCATGTTGCGCTCTTCCAGGCGTTCCACCACGTAATGGATATAGAGGCTGCCGCGCTCGCTGGCGCTTTCCAGGAAGGAGGGTTTGCTCACGTACCAGAGGCGCTGGCGCTCGATGCGCGGGTTGACGCCGATCTCGCCCTGCAGTTTGAAGCCATCGCGCATGCGTTCCCAGATGTCCTGGGGCTCGCGCTCGGCTTCGGCTTCTTCCAGCCACTGGGCCTGTTGCTGCATGCCCAGCGCGCGATCGGTGTCCCGGCCCTGGTCATCGTCCTTCTGTCCCGTGGCGGAACAGCCGGCGAGCGTGGCGGCGCATACCACCACAAGCGCGCGTGCGGCTCGTGCCAATGCATCCAGGTCGAGGGTTTTGATCGGCGAAGACAACATTGGCTGTGAGGTTTTTTCCGGCAAAAAAGTCCGGCGATTCTAGAAATCGACCTACGGCTGGTCAAGTTTTCACCAGCCGTCCACCGCCCGATGGGTGATTCAGAACTGGTCTTTCCAGGCTCGCAAAGTCGCGAATACCTCTGCTGGCGTAGGGTTATCCCGACCGGTCCGCTCGTCGGCCATTTGTTTAACGGATGTTTCGGTTACCCGCAGGAAGGGGTTGGTGGCCAGTTCCAGGCCGATGGTCGACGGCAGGCTGATACCGCCTTGCTCGCGCAGCCGGGTGACCTCGTCGAATCGCTTGGACGTGGCGCGGTTGCCGGGTTCCACCGCCTTGGCGAAGCGCAGGTTGCCGAGGGTGTATTCGTGGGTGCAGTAGACCGAGGTGGCCGCTGGCAGCGCCGCCAGCCGGCTGAGGGAGTGGTGCATTTGCTCCGGGGTGCCTTCGAACAGGCGACCGCAACCGGCGGCGAACAGGGTGTCGCCGCAGAACAGAAGAGGACGCTGGGCATCGGCATGGAAATAGGCGATATGGCCCAGGGTGTGGCCCGGGACTTCGATCACCCTGAACGCCAGGCCCAGCACCTGGACGTGGTCGCCTTCGCCCAGGGCCAGGTCGCGGGCTGGGATCTTTTCCTGCGCCGGGCCCAGCACGCGGGCACCACAGGCTTCCTTCAGCCGCGCCACGCCTCCGACATGGTCGTGATGGTGGTGGGTGACCAGGATGTCGGTCAGCTGCCAGCCCGGATGGGCTTCTAGCCAGGCCAGCACGGGCGCCGCGTCGCCGGGGTCGACCACGGCGCAGTGGCGGGATGCGCTGTCCTGCAGCAGCCAGAGGTAGTTGTCGGAGAAGGCGGGGAGGGCGTCGATCTGGATCATGAAGGGAGTCGCCAAGCGATGAGCAATGGAGCATCTTAGGGCTCTCACGCAGGAGATTGCCATGACCGAGAAAGCATTCGCCCAAGCCGATGCCGACTGGCTGGAGCTGATCAGCGGGGCGCGTTCCTGGTTTTCAGGGCCGCTGGGCGGCCTGATGTTGTTCGAGGAACAGCGTTTGCTGCAGGACGAACTGGCACGTTATTTCGGCGGCTACCTGGTGCATTACGGTCCCCGCGCGGAATTACCGCCCGGCGCCAGGCAGATCCAGCGCAGCGTGCACCTGGGCGCGCCCCTGCCGGGGGTGGAGATCGCCTGCGAGGAAGCTGCCTGGCCGCTGAGCGAACACGCCGCCGATGTGGTGGTGCTGCAGCATGGCCTGGATTTCTGTCTGTCGCCCCACAGCCTGCTGCGCGAGGCCGCCCGCAGCGTGCGCCCCGGCGGGCATCTGATCATAGTCGGGGTCAACCCCTGGAGCGCCTGGGGCGTGCGCCACTACTTTGCCGGTGACGCCCTGCGCCAGGCTCGCTGCATTTCGCCGGCGCGGGTCAGCGACTGGCTCAACCTGCTGGGCTTCGCGCTGGAGAAACGTCGCTTCGGGTGCTATCGTCCGCCGCTCGCTTCGGCCGCCTGGCAGTCCCGCCTGGCGCGACTGGAGCGCTGGGGCGCAGCGGGACAGGGGGTCGGTGCGGGCTTCTATCTATTGGTGGCGCGCAAGCTGGTGATCGGCCTGCGACCCCTGCGTCAGTCCCGGCGTGAGCCCGTGGGCAAACTGGTTCCCATGCCGGTGGCCAAGGTCAGCCGGTGCGATTCGAAACACGAGGCATAAGTGAGCGATCTGGTCGAGATCTATACCGACGGCGCCTGCAAGGGCAATCCCGGTCCCGGCGGTTGGGGCGCCCTGCTGGTCTACAAGGGCGCAGAGCGCGAACTCTGGGGCGGCGAGCGCGACACCACTAACAACCGCATGGAGCTGATGGCCGCCATCATGGGGCTGGTCGCGCTCAAGCGTCCCTGTGAGGTGAAGATCATCACCGACTCCCAGTACGTGATGCAGGGCATCACCGAATGGATGCCCAACTGGAAGAAACGCGGCTGGAAGACCGCCGCCAAGCAGCCGGTGAAGAATGCCGACCTCTGGCAGGCCCTGGACGAGCAGGTGGGCCGACACAGCGTGCGCTGGCAATGGGTGCGCGGCCACACCGGCCATCCCGGCAACGAACGCGCCGACCAGTTGGCCAACCGGGGTGTCGCCGAACTCGGCGCCCGCTAGAATTTCGCCGCAATCGCGGCAATCTCCTTCATAGGTCCTGAACATGCGTTACGTCGTACTGGATACGGAAACCACCGGCATGCCGGTCACCGATGGCCACCGGGTCATCGAGATCGGCTGCGTCGAACTGGAAGGCCGGCGCCTGACCGGCCGTCATTTCCATGTCTACCTGCAACCCGATCGCGAGGTGGATGAAGGCGCCATCGCAGTGCACGGCATCACCAACGAGTTCCTGGTGGGCAAGCCGCGCTTCAAGGACGTCGCCGACGAATTCTTCGAGTTCATCAAGGGCGCCGAACTGATCATCCACAACGCGGCGTTCGACGTCGGCTTCATCAACAACGAGTTCGCCCTGCTGGGGCAGACCGAGCGCAGCGACGTCACCGAGTACTGCACGGTCCTCGACACCCTGCTGATGGCCCGCGAGCGTCACCCGGGCCAGCGCAACAGCCTGGATGCCCTGTGCAAGCGCTACGACGTCGACAACTCCAACCGCGAGCTGCACGGCGCACTGCTCGACGCCGAGATTCTTGCCGACGTCTACCTGGCGATGACCGGTGGCCAGACCAACCTGTCCCTGGCCGGGGAGGGGGGCGATGGCGGCAGTGGCCGGCCCCAGGCGTCGCCGATCCGCCGCCTGCCAGCCGATCGTGTGCGCGGCCGGGTGATCCGTGCCAGCGAAGAGGAACTGGCGGCCCATGCCTCGCGCCTGGCGGCCATCGAGAAGTCTGCCGGTGCGCCGGCGCTGTGGACGCAGATGGACACCCCGCCGGCTTCCTGATTGCGACCATTACGTACAGCCGGCGGCCGCGGGGGTACCGCCCCCGTGATCGAGCTTCTACCCTGAGGGCATAGGCGGGCCGGCCCGCCCCTCAGGGAGCCACAATGTATAAAGAGCTCAAGTTCCCCGTCCTCATCGTCCATCGCGATATCAAGGCCGACACCGTCGCCGGCGACCGGGTGCGCAGCATCGCCCGGGAGCTGGAGCAAGACGGCTTTACCATCCTGTCCACCGCCAGTTCCGCCGAAGGTCGTATCGTCGCCTCCACTCACCACGGCCTCGCCTGCATCCTGGTCGCCGCCGAAGGCGCCGGGGAAAACCAGCGGCTGCTGCAGGACATGGTGGAGCTGATCCGCGTGGCCCGGGTTCGCGCACCGCAACTGCCGATCTTCGCCCTGGGCGAGCAGGTGACCATCGAGAACGCGCCGGCCGAGGCCATGGCCGACCTCAACCAGCTGCGCGGTCTGCTCTACCTCTACGAGGACACCGTGCCTTTCCTCGCCCGCCAGGTGGCCCGGGCCGCTCGCGGTTACCTGGAGGGGCTGCTGCCGCCGTTCTTCCGTGCCCTGGTGGAGCACACCGCGCAGTCCAACTATTCCTGGCACACGCCGGGCCACGGTGGCGGCGTGGCCTATCGCAAGAGCCCGGTGGGGCAGGCGTTCCATCAGTTCTTCGGCGAGAACACGCTGCGCTCGGACTTGTCGGTATCGGTACCGGAACTGGGTTCGTTGCTGGATCACACCGGCCCGCTGGCCGAGGCCGAGGCGCGGGCCGCACAGAATTTCGGCGCCGACCACACCTTCTTCGTGATCAACGGCACGTCCACCGCCAACAAGATCGTCTGGCATTCCATGGTCGGTCGCGACGATCTGGTGCTGGTGGACCGCAACTGCCACAAGTCCATCGTCCATTCGATCATCATGACCGGCGCCATCCCGCTGTACCTGACGCCGGAGCGCAACGAACTGGGCATCATCGGGCCGATTCCCCTGAGCGAATTCAGCCGCGCGTCGATCCAGGCCAAGATCGATGCCAGCCCCCTGGCCAAGGGGCGTGAGCCCAGGGTCAAGCTGGCGGTGGTGACCAACTCCACCTATGACGGCCTCTGCTACAACGCCGAACTGATCAAGCAGGCCCTGGGCGACTCGGTGGACGTGCTGCACTTCGACGAGGCCTGGTATGCCTACGCCGCCTTCCACGAGTTCTACGCCGGGCGCTACGGCATGTGCACGCGCCGCGAGGCGCATTCCCCCCTGGTATTCACCACCCACTCCACGCACAAACTGCTGGCGGCCTTCAGCCAGGCGTCGATGATCCATGTGCAGGATGGCGGAGCGCGCCAACTGGACCGTCACCGCTTCAACGAAGCCTTCATGATGCACATCTCCACCTCGCCCCAGTACGGCATCATTGCCTCGCTGGACGTGGCTTCGGCCATGATGGAAGGCCCGGCCGGGCGTTCGCTGATCCAGGAAACCTTCGACGAGGCGCTGCGCTTCCGCCGGGCGCTGGCGAATGTCTGGCAGACCCTGGCGACCGACGACTGGTGGTTCGATATCTGGGAACCGCCGTTGGTAGAGGGGGCCGACGCCGTGACCACGGATGACTGGTTGCTGCGACCCGGCGCGGACTGGCACGGTTTTGGCGAGGTGGCGGACGACTACGTACTGCTCGACCCGATCAAGGTCACGCTGGTGACGCCGGGGCTGGCCGCGGACGGCAAGCTGGGGGAGCGCGGCATTCCGGCGGCGGTGGTCAGCAAGTTTCTCTGGGAGCGCGGGCTGGTGGTGGAGAAGACCGGCCTTTATTCCTTCCTGGTGCTGTTCTCCATGGGAATCACCAAAGGCAAGTGGAGCACGCTGCTCACCGAATTGCTGGAGTTCAAGCGCGGTTACGATGCCAACCAGCCCCTGGCCGAAGCGCTGCCCTCGATCGCCGCCGCCCATGCCGCGCGCTATGCCGGCATGGGCCTGCGCGACCTCTGCGATGCACTGCACGCCTGCTACCGCAACAACGCCACGCCCAAGGCATTGCGGCGCATGTACACCAAGCTGCCGGGCCTGGCGCTGAAACCGGCCGACGCCTACGACAAGCTGGTGCGCGGCGAGGTGGAGGCGGTGCCGCTGGACAAGCTGCAGGGGCGCATCGCCGCGGTGATGCTGGTGCCCTATCCGCCGGGCATCCCGCTGATCATGCCGGGTGAACGCTTCACGGCGGAAACCCGGGCGATCATCGACTATCTGGAATTCGCCCGTACGTTCGACATCAGTTTCCCCGGCTTCGATATCGATGTGCATGGCCTGACCTGTCAGGAAAGTCCTACGGGTCGCTGCTATACCGTGGATTGCATCAGGGAATAAACCGGCCGGCGGGGGACACGATGGCGACAGCGGATCGGGCGAAGTCGCGCGGCAGCATGGGGTTCTGGACCTGCACCGCCCTGGTGGTGGGCAACATGATTGGTTCAGGGGTGTTCCTGCTGCCTTCCAGCCTCGCCGCCTACGGGGGCCTCAGCCTGTTCGGCTGGCTGATTTCCAGCACCGGGGCGGTGATCCTGGCCCTGACCTTTGCCCGCCTGGCGCGGCTCAGCCCGTCGGCCGGCGGCCCTTATGCCTACACCCGCGACGGCTTTGGCAATTTCGCCGGCTACCTCTGCGCCTGGACCTACTGGAAGGCGGCGTGGATCGGCAACGCCGCGATCTCCGTGACCCTGGTGGGTTACCTGCAAGTGTTCATTCCGGCGCTGCGTGACCCGGTGCTGATGGTGTCCACCGCCATTGGCGCCATCTGGCTCTGTACCCTGATCAATCTGCGCGGCATCGGCGCGTTCGGCCTGGCGCAGAACCTGCTTACGGTACTCAAGCTGGTGCCGCTGCTGCTGGTGGGGGTGCTCGGCTGGTTCTCCTTCAATCCCGAGCACTTGCGCATTCCCGAGGTGAGTGAGCTTCCCCGGGGCGTGGGTGGCTACGCCCAGGCCATCGCCACCACGGCGGCGCTGACCCTCTGGTCCTTCATCGGCCTGGAGTCGGCCACGGTCCCGGCGGACCATGTCGACGACCCGCAGCGCACCATTCCCCGTGCCACGGTGTTCGGCACCCTGGTGGCGGCCGGCGTGTACATGTTGTCCATCACCGCCGTGCAGGGCGTGTTGCCGCCCGAGGTCCTGACGCGCTCCACTGCGCCATTCGCCGACGCGGCACGTGTACTGGTCGGGGAGTGGGGCTACCACCTGGTGGCGGGGGGCGCGGTGATTGCTTGTCTCGGTGCGCTCAACGGCTGGGTGCTGCTGCAGGGACAGATTCCCTTGGCCACCGCCCGTGACGGGCTGCTGCCGGAATCCTTCGCGAAGACCAACAAGCACGACGTGCCGGCCCACGGCCTGCTGGTGTCCGGCGTGCTGGTCACTGCGCTGGTGCTGGTGGATGGGCAAGGCGACCTGGTGGATGTGTTCAACGTGATCATCCTGCTCGGCACCATGACCGGCGTGGTCCCCTATGCCTTCTGCACCGCCGCGCTGCTCCAGCAACTGGCGGTGAAGCCCGGCAATTTCTCCGAAGGCGAGCGCGGCAGGCTGGTGGCCATCGGCGTGCTGGGCTTCATCTACTCCATCTGGGCGCTGTACGGCACCGGCGAGGAGGCCATCTTCTGGGGCTTCCTCGTGTTGATGGCCGGCATTCCGCTCTACACCTGGCGCCAGTGGCGTAACCGGGTGCAGGCGGAAACCATCGTCAAAGCCAATGGCTGACGCCCCACCAGCCGAGCGCACCCATCACGAGGGTATAAGGCAGCGCCATCCACACCATGCGCCCGTAGGACAGGCGCACCAGCGGCGCGATGGAGGAGGTGAGCAGGAAGAGGAAGGCCGCCTGGCCGTTCGGGGTGGCTACGCTGGGCAGGTTGGTACCGGTGTTGATGGCCACCGCCAGGGTGTCGAAGTGTTCGCGGGTCATGTCCCCGGCGTCGAGCGCATTCTTCACTTCGGTGATGTAGATGGTGGCGACGAAGACGTTGTCGCTGATGGCCGAGAGCAGTCCGTTGGCGATGAACAGCATGCCCGGCTGCTGGTCCGTCGGCAGCGCCAGCACGGCGTGGATGATCGGGGTGAACAGGTGCTGTTGCTGGATGACCGCGACCACCGCGAAGAAGGCCACCAGCAGTGCGGTGAAGGGCATGGCGTCCTGGAAGGCGCGGCCGATCTGGTGCTCGTCGGTGATGCCGCTGAAGCTGGTGATCAGCACGATCACCAGCAGGCCGATAAGCCCCACTTCGGCGACGTGCAGGGCCAGGCTGACGATGAGGATCAGCGCCGCCGCGCCTTGCACCAGCAGCGCCATGCGCTGGAACGGGGTGCGCTGGGCGTTTTCTTCCCGGGCGAAATCGGCCAGGACCTGGCGTACGCTGTCCGGCAGCTCGGCGCCATAGCCGAACCAGCGGACCTTCTCCAGCAGCGCGCAGGTCAGCAGGCCGGCCGCCAGTACCGGCAGGGACACCGGCGCCATCTTGAGGAAGAAGTCCTTGAAGTGCCAGCCGGCCTCGTGGCCGATCAGCAGGTTCTGCGGCTCGCCCACCAGGGTGCAGACTCCGCCCAGGGCCGTGCCCACGGCGGCATGCATCAGCAGGCTGCGCAGGAAGGCGCGGAAGGTCTCCAGGTCCTCGCGGTGCAGGTGGATGACCTCGTGGTCCGAGTCATGGCTATGGTCATCGCTTGCGCCCTTGCCGGAGGCGACCCGGTGGTACACGGCATAAAAGCCCAGGGCGACGCTGATGATCACGGCGGTCACCGTCAGGGCATCGAGAAAGGCCGAGAGAAAGGCCGCCAGCAAGCAGAACATCAGGGACAGCAGGGACTTGCTGCGTAAACCGAGCAACAGGCGGGAGAACAGCAGGAGCAGCAGGTCTTTCATGAAGTAGATGCCCGCCACCATGAACATCAGCAGCAGGAGCACCGGGAAGTTGTGCTCGAGCTCCTTGTATACCGCCTCGGGCGTCGCCAGCCCGAGCAGCAGGGCCTCCACGACCAGCAGGCCACCCGGCAGCAGCGGATGGCACTTGAGCGCCATGGCCAGGGTGAAGATGAACTCGCCCACCAGCAACCAGGCGCACACGACCGGCCCGAGCGTCCAGAGCAGCAGTGGGTTCAGCACCAGGAACGCGATGATCGCCAGCTTGTACCAGTGGGGCGAATTGCCGAGAAAGTTGCGGCCGAGGGCTGCAGCGGACGAGACGGGCATCGAGGTGATCCTTGGATTTCTAGTTGTTGGAAGGCGCAGGGAAATTGCCAGTCCGGTCGCGGCAGATCAAGTGCCCGCGCCGGCTTTTCCGTGTGAAGTGGCAATTGCATGGCGTGGCCTGCGTCACAGTGGGCGCCATCGACATTTACTTCGTGCTTGTTATAGTTGCCGGGCTTCCTGAATACCCTTCCTTCTATGGCGCACGCCGAGGACCGACCCGTGCCTGATTACAAAGCCTTCCGCGTAGAGTTGGCAGACAAGATCGCCCATGTGCAGATCAACCGTCCCGAGAAGATCAACGCGATGAATGCCGATTTCTGGAAAGAAATCATCGAGATCTTCCGCGATATCGAGGACAACGACGAAGTACGGGTCGTGGTGCTTTCGGGCGCCGGCAAGCATTTCTCCTCCGGCATCGACCTGATGATGCTGGCTTCGGTCGGCGCGCAGCTAGGCCCGGACGCAGGGCGCAATGCGCGCACCCTGCGGCGCAAGATCCTCGAGCTGCAGGCCTCCTTCAATGCCGTCGACAGCTGCAGCAAGCCGGTGATCGCGGCCATCCAGGGCTATTGCCTGGGCGGCGCCATCGACCTCATTTCGGCCTGCGACATGCGTTATTGCACGCAGGATGCGCAGTTCTCCATCAAGGAGATCGACATCGGCATGGCCGCCGACGTCGGCACCCTGCAGCGCCTGCCACGCATCATCGGCGATGGCATGATGCGCGAACTGGCCTACACCGGCCGCACCCTCGACGGCGCTGAGGCACAGCGCCTCGGCCTGGTGAACCGTACCTATGCCGATCAGGACGCCCTGCTCGATGGGGTGTTCGGCATTGCCCATCAGATCGCCGCCAAGTCGCCCATCGCGGTGCGTGGCACCAAGGAAATGATCCGCTACATGCGCGACCACCGAGTGGACGACGGTCTTGAGTACGTCGCCACCTGGAACGCCTCGATGCTGCAGTCGGCCGACCTGCGCGTAGCCATGGCCGCCCATATGAGCAAACAGAAGCCCGAGTTCGCAGACTGATGCGTTACCGCACATTTGCGCGGGAGGCGCACTGAGGCATGGTCACTGGAGTCACTTCGCTGGGGCTGGTGCGCGACGAACTGTTCGCCACCATGGAGCAGGCTGAACAGAGCCTCGAACACTTCATCGCCGAGCGTCAGAACGGCAGCCTGCTGCAGCAGGCGGTGGAAGCCATGCACCAGGTGCGTGGCACCCTCAATCTGATCGAGCTGACCGGGGCCGAGCTGCTGGCCCAGGAGTTGCTGGACCAGGCCACCGACATTCCGGCCGGCGCTGGCGAGGAGCGTGACGTCCAGCTGGCGGCCCTGAGCAACGCCCTGCACGTGCTGCGCCGCTACCTGGAAAACCTCGACCTGCATCGTCAGGAAATGCCTGAACTGCTGCTTCCGGCGATCAACGACCTGCGCCAGGCCGGCGGCCAGTCGCCACTGCCGGAGAGCTATTTCTTCGGTGTTCGCCTGGACCAGACCCGCCAGGTCGCGGCGGCGTCCCGTTTGCCGGAGGGCCTCGACGCCGATGCCCTGGCCCGGCGTTTCCGCCAGGCCTACCAGCAGGGCCTGCTCGGTTTCCTGCGCGGGCAGAAGGTGCCCAGCGCCCTGCGCACGATGGAGCGCGCCCTGGGCGGACTCGAGCGGCTGTTCGCCGGGCAGCCCCGCGGCCGCCTGTGCTGGATCGGCGCTGCGGCCATCGAGTCGCAGCTGGACGGTCAACTGTTGGCGCGCAAGTCGCGCAAGCAACTGTTCTCGCGCCTGGACCGCGAACTCAAGTTGCTGCTGGCCAACGCCGCCTACGAGGCGCCGCGTAGCCTGCAGAAGGAGCTCCTCTACCTGGTGGCGCTGGCCGATAGCCGGGGCGCGCGTTCGCGCGAGGTGCGCGAAGTCTTCGGCATGACCGCGCTGCCCTTCACCGACCAACTGCTGGAGCAGGAGTACCAGCGCCTGTCCGGTCCCGGGCAGGCGGTGATGCGCTCGCTGTCTTCGGCGATTTTCGAAGAGCTGAACGGCGTCAAGGACCTGATCGACTTGATCGAGCGGGGGACGGCGCCCACTGAGTCCTACGAGAATCTCTGCAGCCTGCTGGGCAAACTGGCCAAGACCCTGGTCATGGTCGGCCTGAATTCCCCGGGCAACGCCCTGCAGGCGCAGCTGCCGATGGTGGCCGCGTGGAGCGCCGCCGCGCCGGTGGAGGCTGGCGAGTTGCTCAGGCTCGCCGATGCAGTGCTTTATGTGGAAAGCATGGTGGCCGGTCTCGACAGCGGCGCACGCCGTGGCGCGCGGCAGGCGGCCGAGCCGGGGCACGAGGCGGAGTCCTTCGCCAATCACCAGTTGGCCGAGGCGCGCATCGTGGTGCTGGACGAAGCCCAGGCGGGCCTGGCCCTGGCCAAGCGCGCCATCACCGCCTACCTGGAGTCCAACGGTGACAAGCTGCACCTGGCCAACGTGCCGGTGAGCCTGCAGGCCGTCCGTGGCGGGCTTTGGTTCCTTGGCCAGGAACGCGCTGCGGGCCTTGTCGGTGCCTGTGGCGAGTACATCCAGCAGCAGATGCTGGAAACGTCCCTGATGCCCTCGGAACAGATGCTGGAGACCCTGGCGGATGCCCTGACCAGCCTCGAGTACTACCTCGAAGGCGGTGCCGGCCTGCGGCGCGGCTTCCAGACCGACGTGCTCGACCTGGCGGCCAATAGCGTACGGGCCCTCGGCCTGCCGGTGGCGGCCTGAGATGGCTGGCCCACGCTGGCAGCCCGGCCTGCTGGATGTCGCCACGCCTGGCGGCTGGGCCGTGGCCCATTGCCGCCAGCAATTCCTCGCCGACAGCAACGGCGTGCTCTTCCCGCGGGAGTGGCTGAAGCGCCAGGAGCTGCCGCTGCTGGCCGAACATGGCATCGGCCGTTTCGATGGCGACGCCATCTACCTACTGGAGCTGGCCCAGCCGGCCGAGGTAGCGGGCTGCTGCTGGCAGGGATTGCGCCAGGTAATGCTGCAGGGTGACGCGGACATCTTCCGCATGCTGGGCTACGCCAGCCAGATCGGCACCTGGGCCGACCAGCATCGCTTCTGCGGCAGCTGCGGCCAGCGTATGGAACCCGTACCCGGCGAGCGCGCTATGCGGTGCCCGAGCTGCGACGTCCACCACTACCCAAGGCTGTCGCCGAGCATGATCGTGCTGGTCAGCCGTGGCGATGAGTTGCTGCTGGCGCGTTCGCCGCGCTTCGTCAGTGGCGTCTACAGCACCCTGGCGGGTTTCGTCGAACCGGGCGAGTCGGTGGAAGCCTGCGTCGCCCGCGAAGTGCGGGAAGAGGTGGGCGTGGAGATCGGCAACATTCAGTACATCGCCAGCCAGAACTGGCCGTTCCCGCACTCCCTGATGCTCGGTTTCCATGCCGAATACCGCAGCGGAGACATCGTCCCCCAGCCGGGCGAGATCGAAGACGCCCGCTGGTTCCCGGTGGATGCGCTGCCGCCCTTGCCGGCGCAGCGCTCCATCGCGCGCTACCTCATCGACCTCTACGTGGCACGCCGCCTCGGCCTAGCCGATCCAGTGTTGCCAGACTAGGCGCGCGGTCAGCGCCAGCACCACCAGGATGAACACCGGGCGGATGAACTTGGCCCCGCCCTGGATGGCCGTGCGCGCGCCGAGGAAGGCGCCGGCCATCAATGCCAGCCCCATGCTGATGCCCAGGGCCCAGGCCACCTGGCCGGCGGCGATGAACACCGCCAGGGCCATGGCGTTGCTGACGAAGTTCATGCTGCGGGCGACGCCGCTGGCACGCACCAGGTCCAGGGGGTAGAGGAGGAGGCCGCTGACGGTCCAGAAGGCCCCGGTGCCGGGACCGGCGACTCCGTCGTAGAAGCCCAGGCCCAGCCCTTGCGGCCACTGGCGGCCACGGGAGATCGGGGCGTCCTGGCTGTGGGCCACGTCCGGCGTCTTGCCGAACAGCAGGTACAGGCCGCAACCGAAGACCACCACCGGCAGCATCTGGTTGAGCCACTCCGCCGGCAGCCAGTGGGCGATCACCGCGCCCAGGGCCGCGCCTACGGCGGTGGCGATCAGCGCATTGCGCCATTTCGACGGCTCGAACAGCTTGCGCCGGTAGAAGGTGTAGCTGGCGGTGGCCGAGCCGAAGGTCGCGCACAGTTTGTTGGTGCCCAGCACCAGATGCGGCGGCAGGCCGGCGGTGAGCAGGGCGGGGATGGTCAGCAGGCCACCACCGCCGGCGATGGCGTCGATGAATCCGGCGAGAAAGGCAACGGCGGCCAGAATGGCCAGGGTGGCGGGATCGACCGCCAGCTCGAAGGGGATCGGCATGGAAAACGAGGTCCGTGTCTACAACTGCCGCGTGGCTTGTGGCTGCGGCGGGGGGAGTTGCGCATAATGCCGGCATTTTCACGCATAAGGAATGGGCTCCATGCAGTATGACGGTCTGGCCTGGGCGACCGCCCTGCTGGCATTGCTGATCGCGGTGGTGGCGGGACGCATCCTCTTCGATCGCAGTTGGTTTCTCGGCTGGCTGCGGGGCACCTGCGGCCTGGTGTTCCTCGCCCTGGCGCTGCTGGTGGCGTTGGTGGCCCGGGACCTGTGGAGCTACGGCGAACTACCGGAAGAGAAGCCGCTGGTGACCCTGAGCTTCAAGTCCGTTGGTCCGCAGAGCTATCAGGTGACCCTGCTGGAGGGTGGCAGCGAGCGCGTGGTGTTGCTGGATGGCGATCTCTGGCAGCTGGATGCGCGGCTGTTCAGGTGGAAGGGGCTCGGCGAGCTGCTTGGCCTGCAGCCGGGCTATCGCCTGGAGCGTCTTTCCGGCCGCTTCCTGGCCATCGAGCAGCAGGCCCTTGCCCAGCATCCCAGCGCGCAACTGGCGGCAAGCCCCTATGGTGTCGATCTCTGGCGCTGGCTGCGGCTGGCCCAGCGCGACTTCTTCCTCTTCGCGCCCGAGGCGCAGCGCGTGACTTACCTGCCCATGGCCGATGGCGCAGCCTACTCGGTGAGCCTGTCGCCCACCGGCCTGTTGGCGCAACCGTTGAACCAGTTGGCCAAGGAATCCCTCAAGGATTGGCGCTGATTCCAGCACGTCGCTTTGTGGGAGATTCATTCGCGAATGAATCCGCTCCCACAGAAACTAAAAAGGGAGCCCAAAGGCTCCCTTTTCATTGGGCGGCGATGCTCAGGAGAGGAAGCCGCCGTCCACGTTCAATGCCACGCCGGTTGTATAGCTGGAGGCGTCGCTGGCGAGGTAGAGCACGGCACCGGCCATTTCGCTCGGGTCGGCCACGCGCTTGAGCGGGATGCGCTGCAGGGCGATGTTGCGGATGGCGTCGTTCTTCACCAGGGCCGAGGCGAACTTGGTGTCGGTCAGGCCTGGCAGCAGGGCGTTGCAGCGGATGCCGAACTGCGCGCATTCCTTGGCGAAGACCTTGGTCATGCTGATCACCGCGGCCTTGGTCACGGAGTAGATGCCCTGGAATTCGCCCGGGGAAACGCCGTTGATGGACGCGACGTTGATGATGTTGCCGCCGCCGTTCTGCTTCATCAGCTTGCCGCCTTCGACGGACATGAAGTAGTAGCCGCGAATGTTGACGTCCACGGTTTTCTGGAAGGCCGACAGATCGGTTTCCAGGACGTTGCAGAACTGCGGGTTGGTGGCGGCGTTGTTGACCAGGATGTCCAAACGGCCGAACTGCTCGCGGATCTGGGCGAACACGCTCTGGATCTGTTCCATCTCGCCGATGTGGCAGGCGATGGCGGTGGCCTTGCCGCCATCCGCGATGATGGCGTCGGCCACGGCCTGACAGCCTTCGATCTTGCGGCTGGACACGATCACATGGGCGCCTTGCTGGGCCAGCAGCTTGGCGATGGCTTCGCCGATGCCGCGGCTGGCGCCGGAAACGAAGGCGATCTTGCCGTCGAGGTCGAACAGGTTGGTCTTGGACATGGGATTCCCCTTGTTGTGATCCGGTTTACAGCCGTGATTGGTTGATGACCTGCAGGCTCATCTGCTCCAGCAGCTTGTTCATGTGGATGAACTGTGCGAAGCGCTTGTCCTGGGTCTGGCCATGGAAGTAGCGGTAGTAGATTTGCTGCACGATGCCGGCCAGGCGGAACAGGCCGTAGGTGTAATAGAAGTCCAGGTTGTCGATGGGCGGCAGGCCGGCGCGCTCGGCGTAGTAGTCGGCGAATTCGCGGCGGGTCAGCATGCCCGGCAGGTGACTGGGCTGGCGGCGCATCAGTTGCACGGGTGCCGGGTCCTTGGCTTCGATCCAGTAGGCGAGGGTGTTGCCCAGGTCCATCAGCGGGTCGCCGATGGTGGTCAGTTCCCAGTCCAGCACGCCGATGATTTTCAGCGGATTGGCCGGGTCGAGGATGACGTTGTCGAAGCGGTAGTCGTTGTGGACGATGGCCGGCTTGTGGTGGTCGGCGGGCATCTTGTCGCGCAGCCAGGCCTTGACCGGCTCCCAGGTCGGCGCGTCGGGAGTCAGGGCCTTCTCGTAGCGGTCGCTCCAGCCGGCGATCTGACGCTGCACATAGCCTTCCGGCTTGCCCAGGTCACCCAGGCCGCAGGCGTTGTAGTCGACGTTATGCAGGTCCACCAGCTTGTCGATGAAGCTCAGGCACAGCTCGCGGGCCTGGCCCTCGTCGAGGGTCATGTCGGCCGGCAGGTCGGCGCGCAGGATCACCCCCTTGACCCGCTCCATCACGTAGAACTCGGCGCCGATCACTGACTCGTCGGTGCAGTGCACATAGGCCTTCGGGCAGTAGGGGAAGCCGGCGTTGAGCTGGTTGAGGATACGGAACTCGCGGCCCATGTCGTGGGCCGATTTGACCTTGCGCCCGAAGGGCGGGCGGCGCAGGACGAACTCCTGGTCGGGGTATTCCAGCAGGTAGGTCAGGTTGGACGCGCCGCCAGGGAACTGGCTGATGCGGGGCGTGCCGGTGAGGCCGGGAATAGTGGCCTTGAGGTAGCGATCGATAACGGCGGCGTCGAGCTCTTCGCCTTCGCGGATGCGGGTGGACTGATCAGTGAGCGCCATGCTTATCCCTTCTATTTATGATGGGGGCCCGAGACTATTCGCTAATCTAATGCCGCCCCGAGGGCGTCACAAGCTGAACGAGCCGTTATAGACAAAGGTGTTGCAACACAATCAAGCGGCCTGATTCGCCGCCTGATGGTGGGCCGGGCGAAAAAAAACCGGAGTCGGTCGACTCCGGTTCTTCGTACATGGCTCGGCCGGTGAAGCTTAGACCGGGAACAGCTCGCCGAGCTTCATGGCCAGCATCATGTCGCCTTCGGCGCGCAGCTTGCCGGCCATGAAGGCCTGCATGCCGTCGGTTTCGCCGCTCACGATGCCCACCAGGGTAGCGCTGTCCATGATCAGGGTGACGTTCGGGTTCTCGGCGTCGCCTTGCTGCACGTCGCAGGTGCCGTCCTTGACCACCAGGTAGTGGTTGTCGCCGTCTTCGATGTTGAACTGGAATACCAGGTCCAGGCCAGCGGCGGCACCGGCGTTGAACTTGGACTGCATGGTTTTGACGATGTCAGCAACGTTGGTCATGGTGTTTTCCTTTTTCTAGGGTTTTATCCGGCGGCCATTCCGGCCGCAGTAGGCCGGGCTCAGCGGTAGGTGATGAGCTCCGGCGCCTTCAGCAGTTCCAGATGCACATGACTGTTGAAGGAAGCCAGGGTCACCTCGCTGCCACGGAACTTCAGGCGGTTGAGCGAGGTGTTGACGATCTGCCAGTTGAGGTCGAAGGCGTTTGCAGCGGGGATGCCGGCGACCAGGTGGAGCAGGGCGGTGATGGTGCCGCCGGACGTGAAGACGGCGATGTTCTGCTTGCTGTCGGCTTCGGCCAGGATGCGCTCGAGGCCGCCTCGGACCTGTTCGACGAAGGACTGCCAGCTCTGCAGACCGGGTTTGTCGTGCTCACCGGACACCCAGCGCAGCACCAGCGTGGAGAACAATCTCTGGAACTCGGCGCGGTGCTGTGCGGCGTTGCGCAGGACGTGAAGGGCTTCGGGTTCTTCCGGAAGCAGGTCGGGGAGCAGGGCGCGGATCACCGCGTCGGCGTCGAACTCGTTGAAGGCCGGGTCGACCTGGATCGCCGGGGCGCCGAAACCGCCCGCGTCGAGTTGGGCCAGGGCGGCTTGCGCGGTGTGCTGCTGACGGCGCAGGTCGCCGCTGTAGCAGCGATCCAGGCGCACCCCCAGTTGGGCAAGGTGGGCGCCCAGTACCTCGGCCTGGCGGATGCCGACGGGCGAGAGCACATCGTAGTCATCGGCGCCGAAGGAGGCCTGGCCATGTCGAATCAGGTAGATGCTGCCCACGTACTGGCGTCCCGTGAGGTTGAAAGTCCCGCGAGGGTATGAGGAAGCCAGAGGCCTGTCAACGAAAAAACATACGCTTGTTTGAATGCATTTCCACTGTTTATGCAGACGTTTCCGCTCGCTGGCGAGGCGGGGGGGACGCCGTTATGCTTGCTGCTTTTCGCGCCGCCGAAAGGCCGGTGCCAGTCGCAGCAACAAGGGGGATACACGTGGAGTTCATTGCCGAGTATGCAGGCTTCCTGGCCAGGACCGTGACCGTGCTGGTGGCGATACTGGTGGTGCTGGTGGCCATCGCCGCCCTGCGTGGCCGCAACCGGCGCGTGGCCAGTGGTCATCTGGATGTGCGCAAGCTCAACGATTTCTACAAGGACCTGCGCGAGCGCCTGGAACACTCGGTGCTGGACAAGGCGCACCTGAAGGCGGCACGCAAGGCCGAGGCCAAGGCGGCGAAGCAACTGAAGAAGTCCGCCGAGCAGAAGCCGCGGGTCTTCGTGCTGGACTTCGATGGCGACATCAAGGCGTCGGCCACCGACCACCTGCGCCATGAGGTGACCGCGCTGCTGTCCATGGCCACCGACAAGGACGAAGTGGTCGTTCGCCTGGAAAGTGGTGGCGGCATGGTGCACAGCTATGGCCTGGCGTCCTCGCAGTTGGCGCGTATCCGCGATGCCGGCATCCCGCTTACCGTGTGTGTGGACAAGGTAGCGGCCAGCGGTGGCTACATGATGGCGTGCATCGGCCAGAAGATCCTTGCCGCACCGTTCTCCATCATTGGCTCCATTGGTGTCGTGGCGCAGTTGCCCAACGTGCATCGCCTGCTGAAGAAGCACGATATCGATTTCGAAGTGCTCACCGCCGGGGAGTACAAGCGCACCCTCACCGTCTTCGGTGAAAACACCGACAAGGGCCGGCAGAAGTTCCAGGAAGACCTGGAAACCACCCATGAGCTGTTCAAGGGTTTCGTCAGCCGCTACCGCCCGCAGTTGAACATGGCCGAAATCGCCACGGGCGAGGTCTGGCTGGGGATGGCGGCGCTGGAGAAGCAACTGGTGGACGAGTTGCGCACCAGTGACGAGTACCTCGCCGGGCGGGCGCGGGATGCCGAGCTGTACCATCTGCATTTCGCGGCGCGCAAGAGCCTGCAGGAGCGCGTCGGCCTGGCCGCCAGCGTCGCCATCGACCGGGTGTTGCTGAACTGGTGGAGCCGATTGGTGCAGCAGCGCTTCTGGCAGTAGGGCCCGTGCCGGCTCAGGCCAGTTCGGGCAGCAGCACGTCCTCCCAGAGCGAACGCCGGTACTGTGGTTTGAAAAAGCCGAAGTGGCCGATGTTCTTCTCGCCCACGTCCGCAGGGGCGATGCGCTTGAAGGTCTTCTGCGCCTGACGATAGAAGCCGTGCAGTGACTCGGTGTTGCGCCCGGACATCATTTCGTCGTCGGTGAACGAGATGGAGGTGATGGGCGTGCGCACCGCCGAGTAGGCTGCCCTCACGCTCTCGCCTTCGGCACCCACGGCGTACTCCGGGTTCAGGCACCAGCGGCGCCATTGCTGGATCACGCCCTTGGGCAGATCGCCCACCATGCCCAGACGCTTGCCGGGGAAGTAGCCGGCGAGCGGCGTCACCAGGGGCGCCACCAGGAACCACAACAGCCAGACCCGGCGGCGCAGTTCGGCGGTGTTTTCGCGCCAGTAGCCGCTGCCGGTGGCGATGGTCAGTACCTTGCTGATGCGCTCGGCGCCGTCCACGAACGGCAGGATCTGCCCGCCCAGGCTGTGCCCTATCCAGTACAACGGCTTGTCGCCGCTGGCATTGGCTACGAGGGAGAGCATGGTGCTGCAGTCATGGCGGGCCCAGTCGAGGATATCCACGTCCAGGTCACGAAGGTGGCCGTTGCGCGATTGGCCCATGCCGACGTAGTCGAAGGTGGCAACCAGGTAACCGCGCTCCGCCAACCAGGTGGCGAAGGGCGCGTAGTAGCGCTGCGGCACCCCCATGGCGGGTACTATCAGCACCGCGGCCTGGATGTCGCCGTCGGGGCGAAACCAGTTGGCGCTGATGACGTGGCCATTGCCGTTGTCGATCCGGGTTTCTGTCGAGCTGCTCATTGCATCTGTCCTGGCGTGGAAGGGGCTTCTGGAAAAACGCGAACCCGGGCAGTATACGAAAACTAGAAAAGTATTCTAGAAAAATATTCTAATCTCATCCGAGGACATACATGGGCCGTCCCTCCCGCAAAGACGAGATTCTCCAGGCCGCCTTGGCCTGCTTCACGGACCATGGCGTCGATGCCACCACGATCGAGATGATCCGTGAACGTTCGGGGGCCAGCATCGGCAGCCTCTACCACCATTTCGGCAACAAGGAACGGATCATTGCAGCGCTCTATCTGGAGGGCATCAGCGGCTACGCGCGGCTGGTGGAAGCAGGCTTCGCCCAGGCGGACAGCGCCGAAGCCTGCATTCGTTTGCTGGTGGCTTGCTATATCGACTGGGTAACGGCTCATCCGGAATGGGCGCGGTTCATCCTGCACAGCCGGGGCAGGGTGGAGGCGAGCGAGATGGGCGAGCAATTGCGCGAGGCGAACCGTCTCCACCACGGGCGAATCGACGAGTTCCTCCGACCCTACCGCGACGCGGGCGAGTTTCGCGACATGCCGCGGGACTGCTTCGTCTCGATCGTCATCGGCCCCGTGCAGGATTTTTCCCGCCACTGGTTGGCCGGGCGCACCCGCACCAGCCTGGCCGCCTGCCGTGAAATCTTCATGGACGCCGCCTGGGAGGCGGTACGGGCGCGGTAGGCTGCCCCATGCAAGAAAGGCGTATGGGACCAAACAAAAAGCCCCGCAGTCGCGGGGCTTCTCACGGGTGCTTCGCTCAGGCCGAGCGGCGGCGGAACAGCGGCAGGGGCTGGTCGCTGGAAGCCTGGTAGACCTCGGCGAACTCCTCGAAGGCCTTGAGGGCATCGTAGGGGTCCTTGTCCGCGCGCAAGGCAAAGGCGTCGAAACCGCAGCGGCGCAGGGCGAACAACTGGTCGCGCAGCACGTCGCCAATGGCACGCACTTCGCCCTGGTAGCCATAGCGCTGGCGCAGCAGATAGGCGGTGGAGGAGTGGCGGCCATCGGTGAAAGCCGGAAAGTTCAGTGCGATGACCTGGAAGTGCGCCAGGTCGTCCGCGATTTCCTCGATCTCTTCGTCGCTGTCCAGCCAGATGCCCAGACCGCCGTCGCGGGCTTTCAGGGCATGGGCGTGGTCGCGCCAGAGGGCCAGCGGGATGATGATGTCGTCGCAGTTGGGGATACCGTCCAGGGTCGCGTCCTTGGCCAGCAGGTGCCAGGTTTCGTCGATCACCTGGCCGTTCTTAATGATTCGCTGCATATACGCGCTCCTTGAACGGGTCGATACCGATACGGCGGAAGGTGTCGAGGAATTGCTCGTCTTCGGTGCGCTGTTCCACGTAGACGTTGATGATTTTCTCGATCACGTCGGCCATTTCGTCCTGGGCGAACGACGGGCCGAGGATCTGCGCCAGGCTGGCGTCGCGGCCGGCGCTGCCGCCAAGGGACACCTGGTAGAACTCCTGGCCTTTCTTGTCCACGCCGAGGATGCCGATGTGGCCGACGTGGTGGTGCCCGCAGGCGTTCATGCAACCGGAGATGTTCAGGTCCAGGTTGCCGATGTCGAACAGGTAGTCCAGATCGTCGAAACGGCGCTGAATGGCTTCGGCGACCGGGATCGACTTGGCGTTGGCCAGGGAGCAGAAGTCACCGCCCGGGCAGCAGATGATGTCGGTCAGCAGGCCCACGTTGGGGGTGGCGAAGCCGAGTTCGCGCAGTTCGCCCCAGAGGGTGAAGAGCTGGGCCTGCTCGACGTCGGCCAGGATGATGTTCTGGTTATGGCTGTTGCGCACTTCACCGAAGCTGTAGCGGTCGGCCAGGTCGGCGATGGCGTCCAGCTGCTTGTCGGTGACGTCGCCCGGGGCTACGCCGGTGGGCTTCAGCGACAGGGTCACGGCGGCGTAGCCGGGTTTCTTGTGGGCCACGACGTTGCGGCTGCGCCAGCGGGCGAAGCCAGGGTGCTCGGCGTCCAGGGCGGCGAGGGCGGCGTCCTGGTCTTCCAGGGCCAGGTAGGCTGGGTCGACGAAGTGCTTGGCGACGCGCTCGACTTCGGCTTCGGTCAGGGTGGTGGGGCCGTCTTTCAGGTGGGCCCACTCGGCGTTGACGCGCTCGGCGAAGACTTCCGGAGTCAGCGCCTTGACCAGGATCTTGATGCGCGCCTTGTACTTGTTATCCCGACGGCCGTAGCGGTTGTACACGCGCAGAATGGCGTCGAGGTAACTGATCAGGTGCTGCCAGGGCAGGAATTCGTTGATGAAGCTGCCCACCACCGGGGTGCGGCCCAGGCCGCCGCCCACGGACACGCGGAAGCCCAGCTCGCCGGCGTCGTTCTTCACCGCTTCCAGGCCGATGTCATGCACCTCGATGGCGGCGCGGTCGCTCACGGCGCCGTTCACCGCGATCTTGAACTTGCGCGGCAGGTGGGAGAATTCCGGGTGGAAGGTGGACCACTGGCGGATGAGCTCGCACCAGGGGCGCGGGTCGACGATCTCGTCGCGGGCCACGCCGGCGAACTGGTCGGTGGTGGTGTTACGAATGCAGTTGCCGCTGGTCTGGATCGCGTGCATCTGTACGGTGGCCAGCTCGGCGAGGATTTCCGGCACGTCCTCCAGTTCCGGCCAGTTGTACTGGACGTTCTGGCGGGTGCTGATGTGGGCGTAGCCCTTGTCGTAGTCGCGAGCGATCTGGGCCAGCTTGCGCACCTGGACGGACGAGAGCAGGCCGTAGGGCACGGCCACGCGCAGCATGGGCGCGTAGCGCTGGATGTACAGGCCGTTCTGCAGGCGCAGCGGGCGGAATTCCTCGCCGGAAAGCTCGCCTTCCAGATAGCGGCGGGTCTGATCGCGGAACTGCTTGACGCGGTCCTCGACGATCCGTTGATCGTACTCGTCGTATACGTACATGAAATGTCCTGTTGTCAGGCTGCTACAGCTCTTCTGCGCGCACGGCCGCGCACTCCCCGCGGAGCCGGAGGAAGATACCAGTTCGGGGTTATGCGCAAAAGTGAAGTTTGAGTATATGTAAAGAACCAGAAGTTATTGCCTGGGGGTGGTGCATAACCATCGGCTTGAGGCTCGGCGGGGCCTGGTCTTTACTCGGAGGGCAAGCCGACTAATAACCACAACTACGGGGGATGCCATGACCGATCATTCCGAAGAATCCAACGGTGACAGCAAGGTCGATGCCTGGGCCATCTTCTTCCTGATCCTGATCGCCGTTTCCACTGCCGTTTTCTGGGTCAGCCACCAATAACACGCGCCGGCCGGATCATCCGGCCGGCTTTCGCCCGTCCGATCGCCCTGCGATTAGCAGTTATACTGCGCCGCCGATTTTTCTGGGTGATGGAATGAAAGGACGTTGTGCCACCCTTCTGTTTTTCCTCTGTCTGGGTCTCAGTCAGTCGCTGAGTGCCGCCTCTGTGGTGTTTCTCAATCCCGGCCGGGCCCAGGAGCCGTTCTGGGCCAGTTACGCACAATTCATGCAGGCGGCCGCCCGCGACCTGGGCATGGAGTTGGAAATCCGCTATGCCGAGCGCAACCTCGACCTGATGCTCGATCAGGCCCGCGAGGTGCTGCGCGGTAAGGATCGGCCCGATTATCTGCTCTTCGTCAACGAACAGTACGCCGGCCCCGAGATCCTTCGCCTGGCCCGTGGCAGCGGCGTCAAGCTGTTTGCCGTGAACAGCACCCTCACCGGCGATCAGCAGTCGGTGACCGGCGGCACCCGGGAGCGCCATCCCGACTGGATCGGCAGCATGGTCCCGAACGACGAGGAGGCCGGCTACCTGATGGCGCGTTCGTTGCTGGAGCAGCAGGATCGTCTGGCGCCGGGGCGACCTTTCGACATGCTGGCGTTCTCCGGTGTCAAGCAGACGCCCGCCGCCCAACGCCGTGAGCAGGGCCTCATGCGGGCGCTGGCGGAATTCCCCAATGCGCGCCTGCGGCAACTGGTTTACAGCGAATGGAGCCGCGAGCGCGCCTATACCCAGGCCCTGCAATTGCTGCAACGCTATCCGGATACCAAGGTGGTGTGGTCGGCCAACGATGAGATGGCCTTTGGCGCCATGCGGGCGGCCAGCGAACTGGGCCGCGAGCCGGGGCAGGCCGTGCTGTTTTCCGCGCTGAACAATTCCCCGGAAGTGCTGCGCACCTATCTCGACGGCAAGATCGGCGCACTGGTCAGCGGCCACTTCACGCTCGGCGGCTGGGCCATGGTCCTGTTGCATGACTACGATGCCGGCGTGGATTTCGCCCAGCATGGCGGCAAGGACCGCGAGGTCCGGTTGTTCCAGGCGCTGGACCGAAACAAGGCGATCCGCCTCCTGCGGCATTTGGAGCGGCAGGGGTATGACCTGGACTTTCGCGCGTACAGCCTGGTCGGCAAGCAGGGCGCGCGTGAATACCGCTTCTCCCTGGACCCGCTGATCGACTGAGGTTCAGACGCCCGCGAGGTGCAGCACCAGCCGCACCAGCCCATAGAGCAGCACCACGAAGACCGCGGTGAAGAGTACGCCGAGCAGGATGAAATGGCTGGGTTTGCCACGGCTGAAGTCGCGGGTGCGGTTCTTCCCGCTCTGCACGCCAAAGGCCGCGGCGAGCACGCTTTGCAGCATCTCGCGGAAGCTCAGGGGTTGGTCGTGGTTCTTGTCGTCCATGGGGCACCTCCTGGCCTGAGCTTAGCTCGTCGGCCGGGAAATGCCGTTCGCTCGATCAGGAAGCGGGGCGGTGCAGGCGGCGGGTGTTCACCTGCTCCACCGCGCGGGCGCGCAACTGGCCGCAGCCACCTTCGACGTCCTGGCCCGCGGAGTTGCGCACCTTGGTGAGGATGCCGCGGCTGTGCAGGTAACGGACCATCTGCACGATGCGCTCGCCGTCCGGGCGTTGGTACTGGTCATCGTCCAGGCTGTTGTAGGGGATGAGGTTCATCACCGCGTACTTGCCTTTGAGCAGGCGGAGGATGCCGTCCATTTCCTCCTGGCTGTCGTTGATGCCCCTGAGCAGCGTCCATTGGTACTGGATCGGGTAGCCGATGCCGCGGGCATAGCGTTCGCCCAGCTCCACCAGCTCATCCGGGGTGATGCGCGGTGCCTTGGGCAGCAGTCGCTCGCGCAGGTCGGCGCGGGTGGTGTGCAGCGACAGCGCCAGGGCCGGCTTGACCCGCTCCCGTGGCAGACGCTCGAAGACGCGCAGGTCGCCCACGGTGGAGAACACCAGGTTCTTGTGGCCGATGCCGCCGTCGGTGCCCAGCAGGTCGATGGCTTCCAGGACGTTCTCGAGGTTGTGCGCCGGCTCGCCCATGCCCATGAACACCACCTTCTTCACCGGGCGGAAGCGGCGGGCGAGGGCGACCTGGGCGACGATCTCGGCGCTGCCCACCTGGCGCAGCAGGCCACTCTTGCCGGTCATGCAGAACACGCAGCCCACGGCACAGCCGACCTGGGTGGAAACGCAGAGTCCGTCGCGGGGCAGCAGCACGCTCTCGACCATCTGGCCATCGCGCAGGGCCACCAGCAGGCGGGCCGAGCCGTCGGCGCCGGGATGTTCCGAGCGCAGCCGCGCCAGACCGTCCAGCTCGCCGGCCAGGGCGGGCAGGCCGTCGCGGACACTGAGGGGCAGGAAGTGCTCGGTATGCTGGCGGCGGGTACCGGCGTCGAGGGGCTTGCCTTGTAGCCAGGCGCGCACCACCCGACCGCGATGGACGGGCAATGCGCCGAGGTCGGCGAGGCGTTGATGGATATCGAGGATGCGCATGGGGCGCGCATCCTATCACTGTCCCCGGCGGGCGGGCAGACCCGCCCACCGGTTGGTGCGGTCAAGGGGCCTCGACGCTGATGGCCAGTGCCGAGGTCATGCGGATCACCACTTCCTGATTGAGGTAGGACGGCTTGAGCTCGATGTCCGGACGCACCCTCACCACCTTGCGGCTGCCGTCGGCGAACGCCAGGGTGGCGGTGTGCTGAGTGGTGTCGATGGCCTTGATCACGGCGGTGATCTCCACCGTATTGGCCACCAGCATGCCCGGCTTGCCACCTTCCGGCGCGCTCGCCACCAGGCCGGCGGCGCCATCTTCCATGGGGGCGTCGGGCGCGCGCAGTTGGATCACGCGTTCGTGGGTGACCACCGCGTTGACCCGGTCGCCCACCTTCAACTGCGAAAAATTGCGCATTTCCGGTATCGCGTTGAAAGTCTGGTGGTGGCCCTGGTCGTCCTTCAGGGTGAAGGTCCGTTTCTGCTGGTCGACGGCCGTGACCACCGCCGAAATTCGTTCGGTCTCGGAGATGACGCTGCCGGGCACGCCCGAGGCGTAGGCTTCGGCGGTGCTGGTGGTCGCGTTCAGCCCTTCGTTGTTCTCGGCCTGGCTGCTACAAGCTGCAAGAAGGCTTAGGGCGATCAGGAGCGCGGGAATTCGGTTGCTGTGCTGCATGTCATGTCCACCTTGGTCGATCGGGTCCGGAAGGGGTAGCTGTACGAGCGGAAGCCTGCTGTTTCGCCCGGGCAACCCGCCTGGTCGGCTTCTACAGCGTAGGCGAGGCAGCGGCCTTTGCCTCCGTGCTATCCTGCCGCGCTGTTCGATCCAGCGATTCGGGAGTGGTTCATGAAGTTCATCCATCAGCGCGAGCACCTAAATGAAGGCGACCTGGTCGTCATCCAGTGTTCGCAGACCTGCAACATCCGTCTGATGAACGATGCGAACTTCCGCAGCTTCAAGAACGGTGGGCGGCACAGCTACCACGGCGGCGCCTTCGACCGTTTCCCGGCGAAGATCGTCGTGCCCAGCACCGGCTTCTGGAACGTCACCCTGGACACCGTCACCCGCCGCGCCATCAGCGTCACGCGCAAGCCCAACTTCGAGTGGTCGATCAAGTTTGTGCGCCGCACCAAGAGCTGAACCCCAATGCCAAGAAAAAGCCCCGCACTCGCGTAATGCTGTTCACTTAAGCGCGCGCATGACTCGCTCCCCTCTCCCATTCATGGGAGAGGGGCTGGGGGAGAGGGGCGAACTCCCTGCGAAACAGTTGTTTTCCCCTCTCCCTAACCCTCTCCCCAAAGGGGCGAGGGGACTGATCGAGTCCCGTTACTTCGTTATGTGAACAGCATTACCGCACTCGCGGGGCTTTTTCTTGTTCCGAGACTTCCCGGATGCAATCCGGGGGAATTCGTGCCATGGCTCCCGGATTTCCTCCGACCTGCGGGTCGGTTGCAGCCGATGTAGGCGCGAATTCACTCGCGAATAAATTCGCTCCCACAAGTCAGCACCGAACTCAGCTCTCGTATCCCAGGTTCGGCGATAGCCAGCGTTCAGTCACCGCCTGATCCTGACCCTTGCGCTTGCTGTAGCTTTCGATCTGGTCGCGCTCGACCTTGCCCACGGCGAAGTACTGCGCATCCGGGTGAGCGAAGTACCAGCCGCTGACGGCGGCGGCGGGGAACATGGCGTAGTGCTCGGTGAGGAACACGCCGCTCTGGCCCGGCTTGAGGAGGTCGGCGGAGGGGTCGAGCAACTTGAACAGGGTGGCTTTCTCGGTATGGTCCGGGCACGCCGGGTAGCCGGGCGCGGGGCGGATGCCCTTGTACTGCTCCTTGATCAGCGCCTCGTTGTCGAGGTGCTCGTCCGCGGCGTAGCCCCAGTATTCCTTGCGCACACGCTCGTGCAGCCACTCGGCACAGGCCTCGGCCAGGCGGTCGGCCAGGGCCTTGACCATGATTGCGCTGTAGTCGTCGCCCTTGGCTTCGTACTGCTTGGCCAGTTCCTCGGCGCCAATGCCGGCGGTGGTGATGAAACCGCCGACGTAGTCGGTGATGCCACTCTCCCTGGGGGCGACATAGTCGGCCAGGCAGAGGTTCGGCTTGCTGTCCGGCTTGATGGTCTGCTGGCGCAGGTGGTGCAGGCGGGCGAGGGCCTTGCCCTGGCCGTCGTAGACTTCGATGTCGTCGTGGTCGACCTGGTTGGCCGGCCAGAAGCCGAACACGGCGCGGGCCTTGATCAGCTTGCCGTCGATCAACTGCTTGAGCATCGCCTGGGCATCGTTGAACAGCGCGGTGGCGGCTTCGCCCACCACTTCATCGCTGAGGATGCGCGGGTATTTGCCGGCGAGGTCCCAGGAGATGAAGAAGGGCGTCCAGTCGATGTACTGGGCCAGTACCGCCAGGTCGATGTCTTCCAGCACCTGAACGCCGGTGAAGCTCGGCTTGGGGGCGCGGTAGGCGGTCCAGTCGAACTGCGGTTTGTTGGCCAGGGCATCGGCATAGGCCAGGCGCTCGGTGCGGGCGGCACGATTGGCGGTGCGCTCGCGGGTTTCGGCGTAGTCGGTGCGGGTCTTCTGCACGAACTCGGCCTTCAGTTCCTTGGACAGCAGGGTGGTGGCCACGCCCACGGCGCGGGAGGCGTCGGTGACGTAGACCACCGCATCGTTGCTGTACTGCGGGTCGATCTTCACGGCGGTATGCGCCTTGGACGTGGTGGCGCCGCCGATCATCAGCGGCAGGTTGAAGCCCTGGCGCTGCATTTCCTTGGCGACGTGGACCATCTCGTCGAGAGACGGAGTGATCAGGCCGGACAGGCCGATGATGTCGCACTTCTGTTCGCGGGCGGTCTGCAGGATCTTCTCCGCCGGCACCATCACGCCGAGGTCGACGATGTCGTAGCCATTGCAGCCCAGCACCACACCGACGATGTTCTTGCCGATGTCGTGCACGTCGCCCTTCACCGTGGCCATGAGGATCTTGCCCTTGGCTTCCGGCTTGTCGCCTTTTTCCGCTTCGATGAAGGGGATCAGGTGGGCCACCGCCTGCTTCATCACGCGGGCGGACTTCACCACCTGGGGCAGGAACATCTTGCCGGCGCCGAACAGGTCGCCGACCACGTTCATGCCGGCCATCAGCGGGCCTTCGATCACTTCGATGGGGCGCGCGCAGCGCTGGCGGCATTCCTCGGTGTCTTCCACGATCCAGGTGGTGATGCCCTTGACCAGGGCGTGTTCCAGGCGTTTTTCCACCGGGTAGCTGCGCCATTCCTCGTCTTCGGCTTCCTTCACCGCACCGCCGCCACGGTAGTTGTCGGCGATGCCCAGCAGGGCCTCGGTGCTGCCTTCATGGCGGTTGAGTACCACGTCCTCGACCTTGTCGCGCAGCTCGGCGGGGATCTCGTCGTAGATCTCCAACTGGCCGGCGTTGACGATGCCCATGGTCAGGCCGTTCTTGATGGCGTGGTAGAGGAAGACCGAGTGGATGGCCTCGCGCACTGGGTTGTTGCCGCGGAAGGAGAAGGACACGTTGGACACGCCGCCGGAGGACAGCGCGTAGGGCAACTGGTCGCGGATGTAGGCGCAGGCCTCGATGAAGTCCACCGCGTAGTTGTTGTGCTCCTCGATACCGGTGGCCACGGCGAAGATGTTCGGGTCGAAGATGATGTCTTCCGGCGGGAAGCCGACTTCGTTCACCAGGATGTCGTAACTGCGCTGGCAGATTTCCTTCTTGCGCGCGGCGGTGTCGGCCTGGCCAACCTCGTCGAAGGCCATCACCACCACTGCGGCGCCATAGCGCTTGCACAGGCGGGCGTGGTGCTTGAATTGCTCGACACCTTCCTTCATGGAGATGGAGTTGACGATGCCCTTGCCCTGGATGCACTTGAGACCCGCTTCGATCACGTCCCACTTGGAGGAGTCGATCATGATCGGTACACGGGAGATGTCCGGTTCGGAGGCGATCAGGTTGAGGAAGGTGACCATGGCCGCCTGGGAGTCGAGCATCCCTTCGTCCATGTTGATGTCGATCACCTGGGCGCCGGCCTCCACCTGTTGCTGGGCCACTTCCAGGGCCTCGGTGTAGTTTTCCTCGCGGATCAGCCGGGCGAACTTCGCAGAGCCGGTGATGTTGGTGCGCTCGCCGACGTTCACGAACAGCGAGCTGCGGTCGATGGTGAAGGGCTCCAGGCCCGAGAGCCGGCAGGCCTTGGGAATTTCCGGGATCACGCGCGGCGGGTACTTGGCCACGGCTTCGGCGATGGCCTGGATGTGCGGCGGGGTGGTGCCGCAGCAGCCACCGATGATGTTCAGCAGTCCGCTCGCCGCGAACTCCTCCACCACCTGGGCCATCTGCGCCGGGGTTTCGTCGTACTCGCCGAAGGCGTTGGGCAGGCCGGCGTTGGGGTGGGCCGAGACTTGGGTGTCGGCCTTGGCCGCGAGTTCCGCCAGGTAGGGGCGCAGCTCCTTGGCGCCGAGGGCGCAGTTCAGGCCGATGGAGATCGGCTTGGCGTGGCGCACCGAGTTCCAGAAAGCCTCCGTGGTCTGGCCCGAGAGGGTGCGGCCGGAGGCGTCGGTAATGGTGCCGGAAATCATGATCGGCAACTCGTAGCCCTGTTCTTCGAACACGCCCTGCACGGCGAAGATGGCCGCCTTGGCGTTGAGGGTGTCGAAGATGGTTTCGATCAGGATCAGGTCCGCGCCACCCTCGATCAGGCCGCGGGTGGCTTCGGTGTAGTTCTCTACCAGTTCGTCGAAAGTGACGTTGCGGAAGCCCGGGTCGTTCACGTCCGGGGAGATGGAGCAGGTGCGGCTGGTCGGGCCGAGCACGCCGGCGACGAAGCGCGGCCGGGCCGGATTCTCCAGGGTCTTGGCGTCGGCCACTTCGCGGGCCAGGCGCGCGCCCTCCACGTTCAGCTCGTAGACCAGCTCTTCCATGCCGTAGTCGGCCTGGGACACACGCGTGGCGTTGAAAGTGTTGGTCTCGAGGATATCGGCGCCAGCATCCAGGTAGGCCTTTTCAATGGCCTGGATCACGTCGGGGCGGGTCAACAGCAGCAGGTCGTTGTTACCTTTCACGTCGCTCGGCCAATCGGCGAAGCGAGTGCCACGGTAATCCTCTTCCTGCAGCTTGTAGCTCTGGATCATGGTGCCCATGCCGCCGTCGAGGATCAGGATGCGCTCTTTGAGCGCCTGTTGCAGGGCTTGCTGGCGGGCGATGCGATCGGACATGGGAGCTACCTGAGGCTGGCGTGAACAAAGGCGGGGATGATAGCAAAACCTTAGTAATTTTTAGCTTGTCCGCCATTTCCATGAATTTTGCTCATGTTGTGGTCGGGGCCGTATGGTCGCGAGTTGTCGCAAGCCAGTAAAATCCGCCCATTCGCCTATCAGGGATCGAGTCATGTCGCCGCGCACGCTAGCTGCCTTGTTTGTCCTGCTCATGCTGTGGGGGCGTCCGGGCCCGGCGGCCGAACTCTCCTACAGCCGCGACATCCAGCCGATCTTCACGCAGAAGTGCGTGGCCTGCCATGCCTGCTACGACTCGCCCTGCCAACTGAACCTGGGCAGCGCCGAGGGGGCCGTACGCGGTGCCAGCAAGGTGCCCGTGTATGACGGCGGCCGCACCAGGGCTCAGGACAGCACCCGGCTTTATTTCGACGCCCACGGGGCCGACGCCTGGCGGCGCAAGGGCTTTCATTCGGTGCTGGACGCCAATGGCGCCCAGGCGGCCTTGATGGCGCGGATGCTGGAGCTGGGCCGCGCTAACCCGTTGGCGCCCAACGCCAAGCTACCGGCTGACCTGGATATCAGCATCGACCGCCAGAACCAGTGCCCGCTGCCCGGCGAGTTCGACGCCTACGCCCGGAAACACGCCCGTGCCGGCATGCCCTTCGCGGTGACCGGCCTGACCGATAGCGAGTACCAGACGCTGCAACGCTGGCTGTCCGAAGGCGGCAAGAGCGAGGAGCGGCCCCCGCAACCCAGCGCGGCAGAGGTTCGCCAGGTGGCCCAGTGGGAGGCCCTGCTGAATGCGCCGGGCGCCCGCGAGGCGCTGGTGGGCCGATGGCTGTTCGAGCATCTGTTCCTGGCGCACCTGTACTTCGAGGCGGGTGAGCAGGGTCATTTCTTCCAGTTGGTGCGTTCGCGCACGCCCACTGGCCAACCCATCGACCCCATCGCTACGCGGCGCCCCAACGACGATCCGGGCAACACCTTCTACTACCGCCTCTGGCCGATCCAGGGCTCGATCGTGCACAAGACCCACATCACCTATCCGCTGAGTGCGGCGAAGCTGGCGCGGGTGAAGGAGCTGTTCTTCAGCGGCGACTGGCGGGTGGACGCCGTTCCGGGCTATGGCGCCCAGCGCCGGGCCAACCCATTCGAGACCTTCCAGGCCATTCCGGCGCGGGCGCGCTACCAGTTCATGCTGGATAACGCCGAATACTTCGTGCGGACCTTTATCCGTGGCCCGGTCTGCCGCGGGCAGATCGCCACCGACGTGATTCGCGATAACTTCTGGGCGCTGTTCCAGGACCCGTCCCACGACCTCTACATCACCAATTCCGCATACCGTGAAGAGGCCACGCCACTGTTGGCGATGCCCGGCCAGTTCGATGAGATCGGCGATCTGCTCGGCCTCTGGCACAGCTATCGCAACAAGCGCAACGCGTACGAGGCGCTCCGCATGGAGGCCTATGCCGAGGCGCCGCCGCCCAACTGGTCGCATATCTGGACAGGCAACGACAACGCGCTGCTGTCGATCTTCCGCCAGCACGACAGCGCGTCGGTGCGCAGAGGCCTGATCGGCGAGATTCCGCAAACCATCTGGTGGATGGACTACCCGCTGTTCGAGCGCACCTATTACCAGTTGGTGGTCAACTTCGACGTATTCGGCAATGTGTCCCATCAGGCGCAGACACGGCTCTATTTTGACCTGATCCGCAATGGCGCCGAGGTCAACTTCCTGCGTCTGATGCCGCCTGACTCCCGTGCGGGACTGCTGGATGACTGGTACCAGAACAGCGGCAAGGTGAAGATGTGGCTGGACTACCAGAGCATCGACAAGGACACGCCCGGCGGCCTGTCGCTGGCGGGAAGGGACCCCAAGCGTGCTTTCGCCGAGGAACTGCTGACCCGCTACGCCGGCCTCAATGCGCGCCCCGACCCAATCAACCGCTGCAGCGGCGCCGAGTGCTTCCGGCCAGGCGTCGCGCCTGAGCTGCAACTGGCGGAGCAGGCCTTCAGCCGCCTGGTGAGCCGACCGGCGGCGGGCCTCAAGGTGATCGAGCAACTGCCGGAAGCTACCTTGCTGCGGGTGGAGTTTGCCGACGGCCGGCGCGAGGTCTACAGCCTGCTGCGCAACCGCGCTCACAGCAACGTCGCCTTCATGCTGGGCGAGGCGCTGCGCTACCAGCCGGGGCTGGATACCCTGACGCTCTATCCGGGCGTACTCAGCAGCTACCCCAACTTCATTTTCAGCCTGAAGGCTGCGGAGGCGGAGGAATTCGTCGGTAGTCTGGAGCGGGTGAAGGACGGCGCTGCCTTCGATCAGGTGGTGCAGCGTTGGGGCATTCGCCGCAGCCATCCGCAGTTCTGGTTCTACTTCCATGATCTGGCCGATTACATCCGCGAAACCGAACCCGTAGAGGCAGGGACGCTGGACATGAATCGCTATGAGAACCTCTGAAGCACTGGACGAGAATAATTCCTACTGATTTGGTAAGGCTTTATCCCCTGTTCCCCTTTGGCGTACACTGCGCCCATGTTTGCGAGGAGTTGCCATGAGCGCCATCACCATCACCCAAGCTGCCCAGGACTATCTGGCTGACCTGCTCGAGAAGCAGAACACCCCGGGCATCGGCATTCGTATCTTCATCACCCAGCCCGGCACCCAGTACGCCGAAACCTGCATCGCCTACTGCAAGCCGGGCGAGCAGAAGCCCGAGGACAACGCCGTGGCACTGGCCGCCTTCACGGCCTGGATCGACGGCGTCAGCGAGCCCTTCCTGGAAGACGCAGTGGTGGACTACGCCACCGACCGTATGGGCGGCCAACTGACCATCAAGGCGCCGAACGCCAAGGTGCCCATGGTCAGCGAAGACAGCCCGCTCAACGAGCGCATCAACTATTACCTGCAGACCGAGATCAACCCCGGCCTGGCCAGCCATGGCGGCCAGGTGAGCCTGGTGGACGTGGTCGACGAAGGCATCGCCGTCCTCCAGTTCGGCGGCGGTTGCCAGGGCTGCGGCATGGTCGACATGACCCTGAAGGACGGCGTCGAGAAGACCCTGATGGAGCGCATCCCCGAGCTCAAGGGCGTGCGCGACGTCACCGACCACAGCAACCGCGAGAACGCCTACTACTGAGGCGTGATCGAAGCGAAAGAGGCGACCTGCGGGTCGCCTTTTTCATGGGCCTGGCAACGATGGGTTTCGCAGGCTCTACCCATCCTACAAGGGCGCTTTCGAGCGTCCGCACCCTTGCCAAACCGTAGGATGGGAAGAGCGAAGCGAATCCCATGCGGACGAAATCACTCGCAATCAGCTCGGACACCCCGCCGGCTTGAGCACGCGCTCGCTGGAGGGCGGGAATTTGGCCAGCTTGCTGGTCGGGCGAATCGGCCGGCGCACCAACTCACCACCGCAGTTGGGGCAGGTGCCGTGCAGGCGGCGCTCGGCGCAGTCGCGGCAAAAGGTGCATTCGAAGGAGCACACCATCGCCTCGGCGGCATCCGGCGGCAGGTCTTTGTCGCAGCATTCGCAGTTGGGGCGCAGTTCCAGCATGGCATCATCCTCGGTTGCGGGGTGGGCGTCCGAAGCGTTCCGCGTAGTCCTGCGGGCTGACGGACAGGTGCTTGTGAAAGGTGCGGCGCAGATTCTCCGGGTGGCCAAAGCCGGTCAGGCGCGCCACGGTGGCGATGGAGGCCTGGGCATCCTGCAGCAGGGCGCGGGCGGCTTCCAGCCGGACCCTCTCCACGTACTTGCCGGGGCCAAGGCCCAATTCCCGGATGAATGCTCGCGACAGGCTGCGTGGCGCCATTTTCGCTTGGGCAGCCAAGGCCTCCAGAGACAGGTCGCTGCCCAGGTTGGCGGGTATCCACTCCAGCAATGCGGCCAGCTTGGGAGTGCGGCTGGGCTCTGGGGCCAATAGGGCGCTGAATTGCGCCTGGCCGCCGGGCCGGCGCAGGAACAGCACCAGTCGCCGGGCGACGGCCAGCGCCAAGGGACGGCCGAGGTCGGCTTCCACCAGCGCCAGCGCCAGATCGATGCCAGCGGTGACGCCCGCCGAGGTGAACACGTGGGCGTCACCATCGCGGCCTTCCGGATCGTAGGTGTGCAGGCGGTCTCCCTGCACATCCACGCCGACATGGCCGCTCAGCGCGTCCACATCCGCCCAGTGGGTGGTGGCGCGCCGACCATCGAGCAGTCCGGCCGCCGCGAGGACCAGGGCGCCCGAACAGATGGACCCGAGACGGTGAATCTGGCGTTCCGCCTGTCGCAGCCAGTCCAGCAGGTCGGCATCCTGGCACAGTCTGTCCATCCGCATGCCGCCCGGAATCAGTAGCGTATCCAGGGTTGCCGGATCGACCTCGCGCCAGGCTTGTTCGGCCACCAGGGCGAAGCCGGCGGAGGTCTTCACCGGTCCTGCTTCGGGTCCGAGTATTAGCAGCCTGTAGGCGGGAGGCAGTCCCTGGCGCTGGCGCTCGTCGTTGGCCGAGGCGAACACTTGCAGCGGCCCGGTGACATCCAGGCTCATGACCCCGGTGAAACTCAGGCAGGCGATAGGGCGAATGGCGTGCATGGCGGTCTCTGCATAGGAGAGGGCCCCAGTCTGCAGCGATCCTGGCGTGGCAACAATGACAATATCCCCACAGATGCTGCCATTCCATGCCAGGCGGCCAGCAGGGTGAGATCGGGGATTCAACGGGGGAGGGGGCGGGGACGGGACTTACGTCGTGCCGAAGGGTAACCGTAGGAGGGATAAATCGTCAGGGCGAGCAGGGAGGCCTGCCCGCCCACGCATTGGGCACTTGCGCTGGAGCGGTTACTCCGGCATCGACCAGGGTTCGAGGTTGTAGCCTTGGCGGCTCAGTTCCTCACGGGACTGCTTGAGGATGCTGGCCAGTTGCACCGGGTCGGAATAGGAGCTGCTGGGAATTCTCGAACGGCCGAGCAGGCGGGTGCTGGTGCGGTCGATCACGCTGATGCTCAGTTCACCGGTTCCATCCTGCAGAGCCCAGGCAACGCACTGGAAGGGTTTGAATGCACGGTCGGCAATGATCAGGGCTTCGTTGAAACGCAGCGGGGTGTTCATGGGGGGAGTCTCTCCATATTGTGCCCAATGAAGGTGGCGGTGCGGCTTCAGGCCTTTATGACACCGTCGTGAATGTGGATGGCGAGACATGACCAGGAAGTCACAAGGCGTCGTGAAAAACTAAGTTTTTGTCGCTGAAATGAATGGGTAAGCGACTTTTGTCCCGGGCGTTGTGCGTTTTCACCGGTCAGCAGGGTATACAGGGGGCTTCCCGCATTGTCCCCGATCAGGCCGGTCGCTCCCGCAATGTACCGTTTGGCTTCCTGCCAGTATCATCGCGATCCGTTTCCGGTTACCTGCTGAGCGTGTTGCCGTGCCTGTTCTGAACCGCTTGTTCCGTCCGCTTTTCCTTACCACCTGCATCGCTGTGCTGGTCGGCTGCTCCGTGCAGCCATTGTCACCGAAGCTGCGCTCGGTGCCGGAGCGCGTCGAGCTGAGCGGCGTTCCCTTCTTCGCCCAGAACGCCTACCAGAGTGCGCCCGCGTCCATGGCGGCTCTGCTGACCCTGCAGGGCGAAGAGGTGACGCCGGGATCGGTCGAGAAGGAGCTGCAACTGCCGAAGAAAGAGGCATCCCTGCGTGAGGGGCTGGCGGCCACGGCGCGTCAGCATGGCTTGATGGTCTATCCGTTGGGTAACCGGCTGGATGATCTGCTGGAGCAGGTGGCGGCAGGCAATCCGGTGTTGGTCCATCTGCGCGAAGGCTTTGGCTGGATGCCGACCTGGCGCTATGCGGTGCTGATCGGATACGACCGCACCAACCAACAGGTCCTGCTGCGCCACGGCCACCGGCGTCGCGACCTGATGGGATTCGGCGGGTTCGAGTCGAGCTGGAATGAAGCGGGGAACTGGGCCGTACTGGTGCAGGCGCCGAATCAGTTGCCGGCGGCGGTGGAGCGGGCTCGCTGGCTGAAGGCGGCCGATGAGCTGGCCGCTGCGGGCCAGGTCACTGCCGCCAAGATGGCCCGCCTTCAGATGCCCTAGGATTTCGCCTGGTCAACGAAAACGGCGCCCAGAGGCGCCGTTTTCTTTTGGTGGGCGAATCAGACGCCCAGCTTGTCACGCAGGGAGTAGTACCAAGCGCCCATCGCGGTGAACGGCACGCGGAACATACGGCCACCCGGGAAGGGATAGTGTGGCAGGCTGGCGAAGGCGTCGAAGCGCTCAGCCTGGCCGCGCAGGGTTTCGGCAATTACCTTGCCAGCGATGTGGGTATAGGTCACGCCGTGGCCGCTGCAGCCCTGGGAGTAGTAAATGTTGTCGCCGATTCGGCCGACCTGCGGCAGTCGCGACAGGGTCAGCAGGAAATTGCCGGTCCAGGCAAAGTCGATCTTCACATCTTTCAGTTGCGGGAAGGTCTTGAGCATCTTCGGCCGGATGATGGCTTCGATGTTCGCCGGGTCGCGCGCGCCGTAGACCACGCCACCGCCATAGATCAAGCGCTTGTCGCCGGAAAGGCGGTAATAGTCCAGCAGGTAGTTGCAGTCCTCGACGCAGTAGTTCTGCGGCAGCAGGGACTTGGCCAGTTCGTCCGACAGCGGTTCAGTAGTGATCACCTGGGTGCCGCAAGGCATGGACTTGCTGGCCAGTTCGGGAACCAGATTGCCCAGGTAGGCGTTTCCGGCGACCACCACGAACTTGGCTCTCACGCGGCCTTTCGGAGTGTGCACCACAGGATTGGCGCCACGCTCGATGCGGGTGGCCGGGCTCTGCTCATGAATCACGCCGCCGAGGGATTCGACGGCCGCGGCTTCGCCCAGGGCGAGATTGAGCGGGTGGATGTGGCCGCCGCTCATGTCCAGCATGCCGCCAATATAGTTGTCGGTCGCGGCCACTTCGCGGATGCGCTTGGCATCTAGCAGTTCCAGTTGGTTGTGGCCGAAGCGCTCCCACAGCTTCTTCTGGGCTTCCAGGTGACCCATCTGTTTCTTGGTGAAGGCTGCGAACACGCCGCCGTCCTTCAGGTCGCACTGGATGTCGTACTTCTTGATGCGGTCACGAATGATTCGGCCGCCCTCGAAGGCCATGTCGGCCATCAACTTGGCGTGCTTCGGGCTCGCGCTGCGCTCGATCGCATCGATGTCGCGGCTATAGCTGTTGACGATCTGACCGCCGTTGCGACCGGAAGCACCGAACCCCACCTTGGCGGCTTCCAGGACTGTGACCCTGAAGCCGTTCTCCAGAAGGAATAGGGCGGTGGAGAGGCCTGTGTAGCCTGCGCCGATGATGCAGACGTCGGCTTCGGTCTCGCCTTGCAGTTCAGGGCGGGCCGGTACCGGATTGGCCGAGAACGCGTAATAGGACTGAGGGTAGGGAGTGTGCGTCATAATGGAATCTCTGTTTTTTATTTTTTACAGATATGCTGATGCTACCTGAGTTGAAACGGCTCGGCTAGCCTCTGTGCAAAATATTAAACGACGCGGTGAACAGTAAAAAATCCACTTTTTCAGAGAGTTAGCGAAAAAAGGTGTTGACAGGTAAAAGTGAATCCGTAGAATGCGCACCCATCGAAGGCACATAGCTCAGTTGGTTAGAGCACCACCTTGACATGGTGGGGGTCGTTGGTTCGAGTCCAATTGTGCCTACCAAATCGAACCCGCATAGCGCGGGGCTAAGAGGGGCGGTCCGAAAGGGTCGCCCCTTTTTGTTTTCAACAGATTTTCACTATTTTTTCAAAACGTCCCACCGTCTACAGCTTCAGGTCGGCGCCCACGCGTTGGTACTGAACCTCCTTCTTCTCGTGACCGGCCTGGTAATGCTCGGTCATCTCCTCATCAGCATGGCCCATCAGCGCTTGGATGTACTCCAGCGGATAGCCCTGCTGCTCATACAGCCAGGACCCCAGCGCGCGAATCTCGTGAAAGGTCGGCCGCGCCGCCTTCGGCATCGTGTCATAGGCCTTGGACTCGTCCCGGGCTTTCGTGAATGCCTTCGTCAGGTAGTCCTCGGTCACCGCGTTCCAGTGGCGCTTCGCGTCCAGCTGCTCCCGCTTTCTCGCTTTGGGCGAGTAATGGATCAGGAAGGGGCAGACCACCGGCGAGGCTAGGCACTCTTTCACTACGCCGCGCAACGCCTCACCCATAACGATCTCTAGGTGGATCGGGGTGGCGTAGTTCTGGGTCTTTCCGGGCGATACCCGGATGGTGTTTCGATCGAGGTCCACCGCCGCCTTCTCCCAAGTCACGATGTCCTCGCGCCGCTGCAGGCTCACCAGGGCCAGGCGTATCGCGCGGCGCAGCCAGTCCGGCGTCCCCTCAAATGCGATGATCCTGTCCAGTCCCTCCTTGGTGTGACGTTGGCGCTTCTTCTCTTTCTCCAGCTTCACCAGGGTCAGCTCGGCCACGTTGCGCTCAGCCAGGCCCTTGGCCACCGCGAACGCGAAGATCTGCACCATCAGACCCCGGTGCTTCGTGTAGGCGTTGTTGCTGAACTGATCCAGGTACTCGGCAATGGCCAGCACGTCCAGCTGCCCGATCATCCGGGGGCCAAGGTCGGCCCGGTACCTAGCCAGCTTGAATCGCACTTCCTTGAGGGTGCGGTCGGAGTATCCGCGCGTCCACAGCCACTCCTCCTCGAACCTGCCTAGCAAGCGCTCGAAGGTAGGCGCCTTCTCTCCGGTGAGTAGGGAGAGCAGGGCGCCGTCGTCGGCCATCAGCGGAGCCAGTTTGGCGTTCGCCGCCTTGGCCAACTTGATCGCCTCCGCCATGGGTTTGTTGATGCTGGTGATCGCGCCCGTGATCGGGTTGCGGTACCGCCAGTACTTGCCGTTAGGGTAGAGGTTATTCGGCAGGTGCCGGTTCTGCGTGGTGCGCTTCCTTGGCGGGGACATCAACCAACATCCAGCATTTTGGCAAGCAGGGGGTCGGTGGAACCGGTGAGCTCAGCCTGCAGGTCTACAAAGTACATGTCGCCCTTCATCTCGCCGACCACGATTCCTTCCTCGATCCATTTCTTGAGCTGCTGCAGGCTGGGTTTTGCGCCTACGTAGCGCAGCTTCCTGTATTCGCCGACTTCCATGAGGCGCGGCAATTGAACGGTCATCTGGGCAATTACTCGTGCCATAGAGAAGATCTCGCCGCCCAGCGCTTGGCGTCAGGGCTGTCCAGTTGTGGTTAGGCGCTGGCTTTCGCCGGCAATTGTTGGGGGAGGGCAGGGCTTGGATGGGTTTCAGGGCAGTTTTGGTTCGCATTACTGCGAAACAGATCTGATTTCCCGGATGCCACCCTTTGGATGGCATCGAGGAAATCGTTGTTGCTCCCGCGTTCGCCTACTGGGCTTCTACAACCCGCGGGCCTTGCTTCTGGTGTTTGGGTATCGCCACGTCGGTGTGCCGTGCGCAGCATTAATATTGCGGCTGGGGTTACGAGGCCACCACCAGTTAGGCGCGAATATTCATCGCAAGCGCTTTGGACGCCTGTCCGCTATGCCTGGTGACTCACCCTTCTCAACGGGTCCAGGCAGGGAGCGTTAGCAATGCAACCCTCGGTGCGCCGCCTCCAGAACAGCGTCGCAACTTTGAGTTGGCCGGAAACCAGAGCCGGCATGGTTGGTCCAAGATGTTAAAGAGCTCGCGCCGTGATGGCGCGTTATTAGGTTAAGTTTCAATATTAAGATTTCTCAAGCACTCTCAAGCTCAGAAAGAAGGAATCTGAAATTTCCTCGCTTCCAAGTAATCAGTTCGTACAAGACGTCTACCTCAGTCGGGCTGCGAGAAAAAGTCAGAGGCAAGGGGCGCGCCGAATGCTAGACCACCAAAACACCCGGCCCAGCATCTTGATGTGACCAAAGTCTTCTCGGTTCATTGTCTGGTCCGGGTATTCATATGAGTTCTCGCTGCGGATTCGGATTCCGCCACCCGGCAGCTTGTATAGAAACTTCACTAGCAATATCCCTTTGTGATCAAAGGCGTAGATTTCTCCATCGATGATGTGCTTAAAGGAAGTGTCGAATCCGATTGCTGAACCGTCCTGGATCAATCTCTCCATGGCGCGACCCTTGACCACTGCGACTGCCGCGTTGGAGGATTCGACACCTGCAGCCTTGAGCGTTTCCCTGGAGAAGCGGAGCACTCTGTCGGCAATCTTGACCGCCTGATTCACACCGTGATCTGCTGCAATCTCAATCTGCTCGTAGTAGGGTAAGTCCACTTCGCCGCTAGACGTAGATTCGTTGGTGTCTAATCGAGTAACGAGACCTATTACTTCGCCTTGGGCTTGATCCTTTTGAGGTCCTATACCCCGGGATAACCACTCAGCCCGAAATCCTGTGGCCTTCGCAAGACTCAACAGATTCTCACCTCGAATTAATTTCGGCCCAGCAGTCCACTGTGAAATAGCCGAAGGAGTTACATGGCAAAGCTCGGCAATTTCCTGTTTCTGCTTGCCACTTTGAGTAATGGCATACTGAATGCGCTCGTGTTTTTCCATGTCCTTGATTTGGTCAAATAAGTTTATGGGCGAAACTGGGGCTTCTTAAGAGTGCCAAAACTTATACAATATAACGATCAAGCGCGACCGTTCCATTGAGCAGGGCTTGGATCGCGGGAGTGTATGAAGGTTAAGAAAATTTCCAAAAGGCCAGAGCTTTAGGGGGTGGCTTGAAGTTTTCTTCTTGGGATGGCCGAATTTTTAGTCTTTGGGTCACGCGCTAGACCCTAGCGGGGCCCGCGGAGTCATCAACCCGATTGTCCGAAATTGGTTCTATTAACTCGGGATAGTCGTTCCTGGTGTTACCGACATCCGTGGTAATAGGGTAGGCAGCAAAGTCCTCACGGCTCAGGGCAATAGCGCCCTGGACCTGTTCTGCCGTTGTCTCGGGAGTCAGCCACAGGTCGAACTGCTCCGGTGCCAGAATCACTGGCATCCGGTGATGGACATGCGCCACCGACGGCGCAGCTTCCTTCGTCATCAGCGCGCAGGAAACGACTTCCTGACCTCCGGGCCCGGTCCAGGTCGACCAGAGCCCGGCAATCGCCAGTACCCCATCGTCGTTGCTGTGGTGGTAGTAGGGCTGATTCACCTTGCGGCCGGATCGGCTTCGCACCGGCTGGTGTTCATTCCATTCGTACCAGCCCATGGCCGGCATCAGGCAGCGGTGCGTTCGCAGACTCTGGCGCCACATGGGCTTGGTGGCGGCTTCCTCACTGCGCGCGTTGAAGGTCACCCCCGGTGGCTTGGGCTGCTTCCACCAGAAGGGAATCAGGCCCCAGCGGGCGGCCACCAGCTCCAGTTCGCCTTGAGGGTCCAGGCGCAGCATGGGCACCTGGGTGGTGGGGGCGACATTGAAGCTCTGGATCCAGCCGCCGGAATTGCGCGCCCCTATATGCCAGTAGTTTTCGATCGCCCAGTCCGACGGGGAGACATAGCGTCCGCACATCCTCAGGTCCTCCGCTCGTCATCTGTCCCATTGTAGGAAACGTCTGCTGTCTATTACTGTATATACATACAGTTATCGTAGGTAGTCCCATGATTCCCGTTGTAGTAGCTCGCCTGGCGGCCCATGGCCTTCGGTTGCCATTCTTCTCTTTCCGCGTGCCCGCCGGTTTTCCATCGCCCGCCCAGGACCACCTGGAAAGGTCGATTTCCCTGGACGAGATACTCAACATCCGCGCCCCCCAGACTTACCTGGTGCGCTGTGGCGGCGACAGCATGGTGGGCGCGGGCATCCATGATGGGGATCTGATGGTGGTGGACCGCTCGCGGGAGGCAGTGGAGGGCGACATCGTGATTGCCGCAGTGAACGGCGAACCCACGGTCAAGCGCCTGGCGAAGGAGGGGTTCTACCCCGTTAGCACGGACACTTTCGAGTAAGCTCACGCTGAGCTGAAGGAGTGTTCATGTCCAAGCGCAAGAGATACAGCCCCGAGTTCAAGCGGGAAGCCATCGAGCTGGTTCGTCGTTCAGGGGCGAGCTGCCGACAGGTTGCCCTGGAGATTGGTGTTGCTCCGAACCTGCTCACACGCTGGGTTAGAGAGTCGCAGCCAGGCGTAGAAAAGGCGTTTCCAGGAACGGGGAGTCCGCGAGATGAGGAGCTTGCCCGCCTCAAGCGTGAGTTGGCCCGAGTGACCAAGGAACGTGATTTTTTAAGAGACGCGGCAGCGTACTTTGCCAGGGAGTCATCGAGCGGTACTCGGTGATCCAGCGCTGCCGCAACGAGTACCCGGTACGACTGATGTGCCGTTGCCTGAAGGTTTCTGCCAGCGGCTATTACGACTGGCAGGATCGCGAGCCAAGTCCGCGCGCTCAAGAGAATGCGCGCCTAGTAAGGCGCATTCGGGAGATTCATGAGGACAGCCGTGGTGTGATCGGCGCTCCTCGTATGCGTGAGGATCTGCTCGACGAAGGTGAAACTGTCAGCCTGAACCGCGTTGCTCGCCTGATGTCCGCAGAGAGAATTCAAGGATGGCCACGTCAGAAGAAGCGCGGCCTTGGTCGAGTAGCCTCTGGTCGTCCAGCTGGCGTGAAGAATCTACTGGAGCGCGACTTCACCGCCTTGGAGCCGGAGCGCAAGTGGGTCACCGACATCACGGAAGTCGCCACCCTGGAGGGCAAACTGTTCCTGTGCGTGGTGCTCGACCTGTACAGCAAGCTGGTCATTGGCTGGTCGATGCATCACCGTCAGGATCGGCAGATGGTGATCCGAGCGGTGGAAATGGCAATCTGGCAACGCCAGGGCGATTGGTCAGTGATCCTGCATTCGGATCGTGGCAGCCAGTTCACCAGTGCGGATTACCAGCGCTTTCTAACTCGCAACACGCTGGTTTGTAGCATGAGTGCCGTCGGGCATTGTGGCGATAACGCTGCCTGTGAAGGCTTCTTTGGTCTGCTCAAACGGGAGCGTGTTGCCCATCAAGCGTATCGAACGCGCGATGAAGCACGGGCTGATCTATTCGACTACATCGAGCGGTTTCATAACCCACGAATGCGTCGTAGAGTCGCCCGGCAAGATTTGAAGTTTTCAGCCCTTTTCAAACCGTCCGTGGAAATGGGGTAGAACCCGTCTCAATGTGTCGTTCGTCAGGCTGTCCCAGCTATGTCCGGCAGGATTGGCCTAGATCCTCTCCTGCAGCGCCGTAAAGAAGGCTTCGATGTTTTCGTCATGTCGCTTGTAGTAGGTCCAGGGGCCGATGCGCTGCGATGTCACCAGTTGCGCGCGTTGCAACGCTGTCAGGTAAAGCGATGTGGTGGACTGCGAAAGGCCCGTACGCTCCTGGATGATGCTGACGCACACCCCGACCGTTTCCGGATCGACCTCTTGCTCAGGAAAGCTTGCCCGAGGGTCCTTGAGCCAGTTGAGGATGGCGAGGCGAATCGGGTTTGCCAAAGCCTTCAGGGCTTCATTCACGTCAATGCTCATAGATCGAGATACCTATTTTTCGCAATATTGCGATATTTTCCTCGTCAACGCGGAGAAAGGGAAGGCCTCAAAGTGACCTTCACCGACCGCTTGTCTTCGAATCGCTCATGACTCAATTCCATTGCTCCGCTAGGCCGACGAACTAGCGCTAGAACGCGCGAAAGCGAGGAACAACGTGCTTGCCAAGCTCTTCGATAACCTCGGCTGCGGGGCGTCTGCCGTATTTCAGGTTCAGGATAACGTGGTCCACACCGATTTCCTGAAGCGCCTCCAATAACGCCCGCAGGTGGTCACGCCCTAAACGGAACCCAAGATGAATTCGAGAGGGAAGGGCAGACGGGGATGCATCGAGATCGATGTAAAGCGACTGCATGAACGGTTTGTAGACGGGGCCACACTGCGTTCTGACTTCACGCCGCCAATCCTCGACGATCATCTGCTGAATTTTCGGAGGGCGTGGATAGTTGATCCATCCATGGCTTTCGCGCGCGATCCAATCGAGCGACTGGCGGCTATGCCCGGTCACGAACAAAGGGATCTCACGGGTTGTAGGCTTGGGGATGAGGTCAGCCCCCCGCAACTCGCCGCCCCTCCAGCGAATGGGCGCAAACGAACTGGAATGGGCCTGGCGTATGACTTCACAGCATTCGCGGAAGACCTCACCCCGTTTTTCGGGATCGACGTTGAATGCGGGAAACTCCACTGGACGGTCTCCAGACGCCACCCCTAGTAGCAACCGACCGTCGCTCAACTGGTCGACGCTCGCTGCCGCCTTGGCTGCATGCAAAGGATGGTGCAAGGGCAAGGCGATTGAAGCAGTACCCAAAGCGATCTTGGTGGTATGGGCGGCCATGTAGCCCAGGTAGACCCATGGGTCGAAGACCTGGCCGACATCACCAAAGTCCGGGTCCCTAAGTGGAACATCGCGAAACCAGAGTGTGGCAAAACCTAGCTCTTCGGCCCGTCTCGCCAATGCCACCTGATCGTGCATGGTCGGCGTATCCCACTCGAAGGCCTCCAGTGGGAAGAACAACCCCAGGCTCAGATTGCCCGGCATGAAGGTTCTTCTGAACCCATGATGGTCTTGGTAAGGAACAGTGCTCGGTTGATACATATCTATCTTCCTCTACTGGAAGGCCACGAGCCGCGCCCTGGTGCTTCAGGGCGCGGCGACTATCATTAGGGTTGATAGGTTGGGTAGTCGGTGTAGCCCTTATCAGTGCCGCCATACATGCTGGTAGGGTCCACTGGATTCAGCGGCCAATTGTTGGCGATGCGGGCGGGCAGATCCGGGTTCGCAATGAAGGGTCGACCGAATGCGATGAGGTCACCCCAGCCCGCCTGGATCACCCGACTTCCTCGCTCAGCGGTGTATTTGCCGGCATAAAGGATCTTGCCGCTGAAGGTCTTGCGAACATCCTCGCGAAACGCCTCGGGCAGTTCGGGGGCGTTCTCCCAGTCGGCTTCGGCGAGCGACAGGTAGGCGATGCCCACTTCCTCAAGAATCTTCACCGCCTCGATATAGGTTTGATGCGGATCCTCTTCGACCAGGCCGAGGTAGACGCGATCCTCATCAGTGGTAGCGAAGAGCGGTGCGAAGCGAACGCCCAAGCGCTCCGTACCCACGACGCCGGCAACGGCCTCAGTGACTTCGCGCAGGAAGCGCAAGCGGTTCTGCAGCGAGCCACCATATTCGTCATCGCGACGGTTGGTATGGGCGGAAATGAACTGGTTCACCAGGTAGCCGTTCGCAGAGTGGATTTCTACCCCGTCGAAACCGGCGTCCAACGCATTTCGGGCCGCTTGGGCATAGAGCTGGACCAGTTCCTTCACTTCTGCGGTCGAAAGTGCGCGTGGAGTCGACGGCTCAGCCAATGCACCCGTGCCGGGGCCCGTCTCGATGAACACCTTGACGCTGTCTGCCCGGATGGCCGATGGCGCGATGGGCGCTTCGCCGCGGGGCTGCAGAGAAGTGTGCGACACGCGGCCGACATGCCAGAGCTGCGCGAAGATCACACCCCCTTCGGCATGCACAGCATCAGTGACCTTACGCCAGCCTTCGACCTGCTCAGCGCTGTGGATACCAGGGGTCCAGGCGTACCCCTGACCGCGGGGTTCGATCTGGGTGCCTTCGGTCACCATGAAGCCGGCACCGGTACGCTGGCGGTAATAAGTGGCCATGAGATCGTTCGGAATGTTGCCGGGCTGAGAGCTACGGGAACGCGTCAGCGGCGGCAGAACGATGCGGTTCTTGAGGGTGTACGGACCCAGTTGGGTGGTTTCGAAGAGGACAGACTGATTCATTTCAATTACCTGCATATCTCGATTTATCGATGTTAGTGGGCAAACTGAACCCGCTTCACAGCATCAGAACAAGCCATGGGCCGCTTCTTTGAGGCTGACGAGAATATTCTTCTTCTGGCTGTAGGCTTCGAGGATGGACTTGTGGGTCTCTCTTCCAAGGCCGGACTTCTTGTAGCCACCAAAGGGCGCGTGGGCAGGGATGTCATGGTAGGTGTTCACCCACATGCGACCGGTTTCCACCGCACGTGCCACGCGCACCGCGCGATTGATGTCCTGGGTCCAGACCGCACCAGCCAGCCCGTAGTCCGAGTCGTTGGCCATGGCGATGACCTCCGCTTCATCCTTGAACGGAATCACACACAGGACAGGGCCAAAGATCTCCTCGTATGCCACGCGCATGTCGTTGCGTACGTCGACCAGGATGGTCGGCTGGATGAAGAAGCCGTTATCGTAAGCAGGCCCTGTCAGGCGACCACCGCCGATCAGCACCCGTGCGCCCTCCTGCTTGGCGATATCGATGTAACCAAGGATGCGCTCCATTTGTGTCTTGCTGACCTGGGCCCCCATCATGGTGTCCCGATGCAGCGGGTCGCCCACGCGCACGGCTTCGAACTTCTGCTGGACCTCGGCTAGGAAGCGCTCATAGATCGACTCATGGACGAACAGCCGTGCGCCGGATTCGCAAACCTGGCCCTGGTTCCAGAGGATGGCGAGAGCAGCGCCTTCCACGGCCTTGTCCCAGTTTGCATCGGGGAAGACGATATTGGCCGATTTGCCGCCCAACTCGAGGGTCGCCGGAATCAGCTTCTTCGCCGCCGCATCGGCGACACGCATGCCGACACCGGTCGAGCCGGTGAAGGCGAGCTTGCGCACGTCCGGATGGTCCAGCAGCGCCTGGCCTGCAGAGGCCCCCGTGCCGGTGACGATGTTCACGACGCCGGCCGGTAGAACCTTGGCGAGAATCTTCGCAAGCTCAAGGATGGTAACCGGGGTCAGTTCGGATGGTTTGATGACCACAGTATTACCCGCCGCGATGGCCGGGGCGATTTTCCAGGCTGCCATCAGCAGCGGGAAGTTCCAGGGAATTACTTGGCCCACCACGCCCAGTGGCTCACTGAGCACGATGCTGAGAGTCTGCTCGTCCAGCATTACCGCCTCGTCGGAGTGACTGCGGATCACGCCGGCGAAGTAGCGGAAGTGATCGATGGCCAGCGGGACGTCGATGCTGCTGCTTTCCCGGATCGGCTTGCCTACGTCGAGAGTCTCCAGGACGGAGAAACGTTCTGCATCGGCTTCCATCAGATCGGCAATTTTCAGCAGGGCATTGGCGCGCTCGATGGGGCTGGTTAACCGCCAGGTTTCGAAGGCGCGCTGAGCGGCCTGCACCGCACGATCGATATCGGCGGCTGTGCCGTTCGGGATGCTGGTGAGCGTTTGTCCGTTAGCGGGATTGATGATGGAAAGGGTCTCACCACTTTCACCAGCAACCCATTGGTTGTCGATGAACAGGCCGTAGCTGCTGTCGGGTACGTAGGTCGGGAGGGTAACGTCGAGCTTTTGCATGGGGTATCTCCAGGGGGTAGGGTGGCTTGCGATTTCTAAGCTATTTGTCATATCGAGATATGTCAATATCTAATTTCCACAATTTCTTCACACGGAATTTTGTGCGACAAGGTCCGCTTCCTGGATTGGCGCATGCGTGCTTGACTTTTCGAGGCGACCGGTCTAATTATTCGCACGATGAAATCGTCAAGCCTACAGCTTGCGAGATCACCTCTTAGGATCGTGAGGGGAATGTGCTACGCGTGACTGCCATCCTGTGTCCGGAATGGGCAGTTCTCGGCAGAGTTGGCTGGGAAGGCGCCAGGCGTTGCGCCAGCTGACTCATGGATCAACTCCTCGATGTTTCATCAAGGAGTTAATACCCGCATCGAACGCTGATGCTTTTTGGTTGATTTATAGACGATCGGTCTAAAAGGAGGTGAATGTGTTCAAGGCAATTTTGATTGATAAGGTCGACTCGACGTACCAGGCTCGGATTACCGACCTGAGCGACGAACAACTTCCCGAAGGTGATGTGACCGTGCGGGTGTCCTATAGCACCCTCAATTTCAAGGATGGGTTGGCAATCACTGGAAAAAGCCCAGTTGTGCGCCAATTTCCGATGGTGCCGGGGATCGATTTCGTTGGCACCGTCGAGAACAGCACACACCCCAAGTACCAGGCCGGCGACAAGGTGCTGCTCAATGGCTGGGGAGTAGGTGAGACTCATTGGGGAGGCCTGGCGCAAAAAGCAAGAGTCAACGGTGACTGGCTGATTCCACTTCCCCTGGGCATCAGTGAGCAACAGGCGATGGCCATTGGTACGGCGGGATACACTTCCATGCTCTGCCTAATGGCATTGGAGCGTCATGGAGTTCGCCCGGAGCACGGCAAGGTTCTGGTCACTGGAGCCAGCGGTGGAGTGGGAAGCTTTGCAATCGCGCTCCTAGCCAACAATGGGTATTCGGTTATCGCTGCGACAGGGAGGCTTGAGGAAACCGAGTACCTCAAGCACCTCGGAGCCGAGACTGTCATTCATCGATCTGAGCTGTCAGAGCCGGGGCGTCCTCTTGCAAAGGAACGATGGGCCGCCGCAATCGACTCTGTCGGAAGCCATACGCTCGCCAATGTCTGTGCCGGCACGCAAGCAGAAGGTGCGGTAGCTGCCTGTGGTTTGGCTCAAGGTATGGATTTCCCGGCATCAGTAGCGCCCTTCATTCTGAGAGGCGTAAGTCTGCTCGGCGTCAACAGTGTCACGCAGCCCTATGCACGAAGAGTCGAAGCATGGAGCCGTCTCTGTGACGAGTTGGATTTCCATAAACTGACAGAAATCACGCGCGAGATTGCGCTGCCGCAGAGTCTTGAGGCAGCGAGCGATCTGTTGCAAGGGAAAGTCAGGGGTCGTCTGGTGGTGGACGTAAACCGCTGAACAACAGTGATCCAGTAGTAAGCCTGCGCTTGGTCAGTGGAAGTTCCTGATGCAGGTCTTCGGCCATCACTCCTGGCGTGAGTTCTGACTGCTCCAGGAGTAAGTGGGCAAGCGCTGTCGCAGCTCGAACTGCGGTGGCGCGATCCACCGCCGTTTGCTGTCTATGAGAGAACCCCCGGTGGCCTGTTGCGACAAAGCAGTCAATGCGGGGTAGGGCGGGGATGTTCTCTGCAATACCCCTGACTGGCGCTGTGCCCTGGCCTAGGGACCAAAGGACAATACGACGTGCCGAGCCCAGCTTTACCCTTTCAAGGTCGAACACCCATGTGCGTTGGCGGCCAACCACCCAGATCAACAACTGACTGGCGATCTGCCCGACCCGAGTGCGAACTCACCGCTCCTAAAGTCTCCTCCCTGCTCCTATCCCTACATCCGCAACCGCGAACCCGCGGAGTGCCGTGGCAACGTCGAAGACGCTACTTCGGCGCGAAGCCGGATACCCATGCGTGGCGCAGAAAACTCACAAACGTGGAGACCGCCAACGGCACATGGCTTGCGTAGGGGCGAACGGCGTAGAGCCGTTCTGCGAACGTTCCCACCGGCACCCATTCAGGGAGAATCTCGACCAGCTTTCCGGCTTCCAGGGCCGCCTGAGCGCTGAAATCTGGCAGTAGTGCGATACCCAGTCCTGCTATCGCTGCATCACGCAGTGCCTCACTATTGTTGGCTGCGAACGGACCGGTGATTGCCACCGTGACTCTCTCGCCCCCTGAACGGCCATCCAGAGGTTCGAAGGCCCAGGTGGGCGTCTCTTGAGCGCGCGGGTAATACAAGCAGTCATGTTCTGACAGCGCTTCAGGTGTGCTAGGCGCATGACGGCGCCGCAGGTAGGCGCGACTGGCGACCAATAGGGACCGCGTGTTGCATAACTGCCAGGCCACATGCGTGTCCGGTACGGTGGCTGCGTGCCGGATCGCCAAATCAAACCCTTCCATCGACAGCGAACTGATGCGGTCGGAAAGCTCCAACTCCAACCGGACTTCAGGATTGGCACGTGAGAATTCTGCCAAGCGCGGCACCAGTTGTTGACGTGCGAGGGCGACAGGGGCCGTCACGCGCAGCAGCCCGGTCGGCACCCCCGCCAAGTCACGGACACCCGCGAAGCTGTGCGCTATTCGCTCGAACGGCGTTCGAATGTCATCCACCAGCCGCTGGCCAACCTCGGTAAGGCGCATGCTGCGGGTTGTGCGCCGCACAAGCGGCATGCCGACTGCGCGTTCGAGTTCAACGATGCGTTGGCTCATGGCTGCCTTGCTCACTCCAAGGCGAGCCGCAGCAGCCGTATAGCTGCCTTGTTGCTCCAGGACGATCAGCCAATGCAGATGAGCCCAAAGGGCTTCGATATTTTTGTCGTTCATGGATCTATTGTTCACCATCGTGAACAATCAATTCAAGTTTGTGGCGTTGTTGGGGGGAGGGGGATTCCCTAGGCTCTGGGGGCACTTCCGACTTACCCATCGTAGTGAGACACGTCATGAACCAAGCAAACGATACTCAAGAGATTGCCCAGTACATCCACGGTGAACATGTCACCGGCAACGGCACTCGCACTCAGCCCGTATACAACCCCGCCACTGGAGCTGTTAGCGGCCGTGTGCGTTTAGGTACCGCCCAAGACGTCGATGCTGCGGTAGCGTGCGCCCAGGCAGCCTTTCCAAGCTGGTCCAACACCCCACCGATTCGCCGGGCGCGAATTCTGTTCAAGTTCTTGGAGTTGTTGAACCAGAACAAGGACGAGTTGGCTCACATGATCACTGCTGAGCACGGCAAGGTCTTCACCGATGCTTTGGGCGAAGTCGCACGCGGTATTGATATCGTTGAGTTTGCCTGTGGCATCCCCCAGTTGCTCAAGGGCGACTTCTCCGACCAGGTGTCCACGAACCTGGATAACTGGACGCTGCGTCAGCCACTGGGTGTTGTTGCCGGTATCACCCCGTTCAACTTCCCCGTGATGGTGCCGATGTGGATGTTCCCGGTGGCAATAGCCGCGGGAAATACCTTCATTCTCAAGCCCAGCCCTACCGACCCGAGCGCCAGCCTGTTCATGGCAGACCTCCTTAAGCAAGCAGGCCTGCCGGATGGTGTGTTCAACGTTGTGCAGGGCGACAAGGAAGCCGTAGACGCGTTGTTGGTGCACCCCGAAGTGAAGGCGGTGTCCTTCGTTGGCTCCACGCCAATCGCCAACTACATCTACGAAACTGGCGCTCGCCATGGCAAGCGTGTGCAAGCGTTGGGTGGTGCGAAAAACCATTTGGTGGTCATGCCGGATGCAGATGTCGACCAGGTCGTGGATGCCCTCATCGGCGCGGGCTACGGTTCAGCCGGCGAACGTTGCATGGCGATTTCCGTGGCGGTGCTGGTTGGTGACGTGGCCGACAAGGTCGTACCAAAGCTGCTGGAACGGACCAAAGCCTTGAAAGTTCTCAATGGCACCAACCTGGCCGCTGAAATGGGCCCAATCGTTACGGCCGCCGCTCATGCCCGGATCACGGAATACATCGAGCTCGGCGTACAAGAAGGTGCCCAGTTGTTGGCTGACGGCCGTGAATTCAATGCGGCGGAGGCAGGTGAAGGGTGTGCAGAGGGTTTCTGGATGGGCGGTACTCTGTTCGACCACGTCACTCCGGATATGCGCATCTACCAGGAAGAGATCTTTGGTCCGGTACTGGCGTGCGTTCGTGTGCCTGATTTCGCTACGGCCGTGCAACTGGTCAATGACCACGAATTTGGGAACGGCGTGGCCTGCTTCACCCGCGACGGTAACGTAGCCCGTGAATTCAGTCGCCGTATCCAGGTAGGGATGGTGGGCATCAACGTCCCGCTTCCTGTGCCGATGGCTTGGCATGGTTTTGGCGGCTGGAAGAAGAGCCTCTTCGGGGACATGCATGCTTACGGTGAAGAGGGCGTGCGTTTCTATACCAAGCAAAAATCCATCATGCAGCGTTGGCCGGAAAGCATTGCCAAAGGCGCAGAGTTCGCGATGCCGACCGCAAAATAGCGGCAGCCCCTTCGGGAGTCGTCTCGAAAAACCTCTTGATTTTTCGAGACGACTAGTCTATTAATTGCCTCATGAGCCAAATCCAAGCTACTCCCCGTAAGCGTGGCCGTCCGGCGAAAGCTGCCGGCGACTACCGAGAAACCCGTGAGACCCTATGTCGCGCAGGCGTGGCTGCGTTGACCGAGAAGGGTTTTTCGGCCACTGGCCTTGACGAAATATTGTCGTCAGTGGGTGTGCCCAAAGGGTCTTTCTATCATTTCTTCGCGAGCAAAGAGGCTTTTGGGTCAGAACTAATCACCCTGTATGCCCATTACTTCGCACGCAAGTTGGACCGGTTTCTGCTGGATGAAAGTCTCACTCCGTTAGAACGCATTGATGCATTTTGTCAGGATGCCGAGCGCGGGATGGAAAAGTTCAGTTTCAGCCGGGGTTGCTTGGTCGGTAATCTGGGCCAGGAGATGGGAGCGCTCCCGGAGTCATTTCGCGCGCAACTGACTGATGTGCTCTTGGACTGGCAGAGTCGGTTCGAACATTGCTTGGAGGCGGCAAAGAGTGCCGGTGAAATACCTCAGCATACTGACTGCGCGCGATTGGCCGCTTTCTTTTGGATAGGCTGGGAGGGTGCCGTACTGCGCGCCAAGCTTGAGCGCAAGGGAGATCCCCTGCGTGTATTTGCAGATCTGTTTTTGATGAGCCTTAGGTCCTAAGGCTTTTTTTTACCCATTAATAGACGATCGGTCTAATTAAATGAGCGCTTATCCACTGCTCGCCACAACAGGGTGTCACGATGCAAACGCCAACCTTTGACTACATCATCATCGGGGCGGGTACGGCTGGCTGCTTGCTTGCCAACCGTCTCAGCGCCGATGAGAACTGCCAAGTCCTACTTCTTGAAGCTGGTAGCCCGGACAATTACCCCTGGATTCACATACCGGTCGGATATCTCTATTGCATTGACAATCCGCGAACTGACTGGCGCTTCCGGACTGCGGCATCGCCTGGACTGAACGGCCGTGAACTGCTTTATCCCCGAGGCAAGACATTAGGGGGATGCTCAAGTATTAACGGGATGATCTATATGCGTGGCCAAGCCCAAGATTACGACCACTGGGCACAGGTCACTGGTGATGAGGAATGGAATTGGGAGAACTGCCTGAGGGACTTCCGCGCTCACGAAGATCACTATCGCCTTGACGCTAGCGCTACCGGAAATTTGGGCAGCCAAATCGAACGATTTAAAGCCTTGCATAGTTCGGGAGGGGAATGGCGTATAGAGAAGCAACGCCTTCGCTGGGAAATACTCGATGCGTTTGCCGAGGCTGCACAGCAAGCTGGTATCCCTGCAACCGAAGATTTCAACGGCGGAGACAACCATGGTGTTGGTTACTTTGAGGTAAACCAACGAAGTGGCTTGCGGTGGAATGCATCCAAGGCGTTCTTAAAACCCATCCGAAAAAAGCGCCGGAATCTTACGATTTGGACAGGAGCTCAAGCATCCCGTTTACTATTTGAATTGCGTGAAGATAGTCAGCAAGTATGTTATGGCGTCGAAATCGTAAATGAGGGACAACACCACAGGGTTCTTAGCCGTCGTGAAGTTATTCTCAGCGCGGGCGCCATCGGTACTCCGCAGTTGCTGCAGGTTTCTGGAGTAGGAGATGCTAACTTGCTGAATGAGCATCATATTCCTGTTGTGAAGCATTTGCCTGGAGTAGGCGACAATCTGCAGGATCACCTACAGATCCGCTCGATATATCAAATTCACGGTGCACCAACCCTAAATACCCAGGCAACCAAACTGTGGGGAAAATTCGCAATCGCACTAGAGTATGTGCTCAAGCGTAGTGGGCCGATGAGTATGGCACCTTCACAACTGGGGATTTTTACCAGCAGTGATGAGTCCTATCGATACCCCAACATTCAGTATCACGTCCAACCGCTAAGTCTGGAAGCGTTCGGACAACCGTTGCACACGTTCCCGGCTATTACCGCCAGTGTGTGTAACCTACGTCCAAGCAGTCGCGGCAAAGTGACTATCCAAAGTTCAGACTACCGTACCGCTCCGATCATTGCACCCAATTACTTAAGCACTGATGAAGATCGTAAGGTGGCGGCTGATTCACTACGAGTGACCCGCCGAATTGCAGCACAACCGGCCTTGGCGCGCTACCACCCTTACGAATACAAGCCGGGCCCTCAGTACGAAACGGACGAACAACTAGCGAGGCTGGCAGGAGAAATCGGCACTACGATTTTTCATCCTGTCGGCACCGCCAAGATGGGACGAGCATCCGACCCGATGGCAGTGGTGGACAGTCATTTGCGCGTGCATGGCTTTCACGGTCTTCGGGTGGTGGACGCAAGTGTCATGCCCACTATTACGAGCGGCAACACCAATAGTCCGACATTGATGATTGCGGAGAAAGCTGCGCGTTGGATCATTGCGGGTATTTAATCCATCAACCGTGGAAACAATAATATGGACCTCCCACAAGGCACATCCCCAAAGAAAGGCCCTCTCGAAGGGGTCACCGTTTTAGATTTCTCGCGTGTTCTGGCGGGCCCCTATTGCACAATGATATTGGCCGATCTCGGGGCTCGGGTAATCAAAATCGAGAGGATCGCCACCGGAGACGATACGCGTGCGTTCGGACCATTCGTAGACAATGAGTCAGCGTACTTCATGTGCTTTAACCGTGGCAAAGAGAGCATCGCGCTGGACCTCAAAAGTCCCCGAGACCGCGATATCCTCGAACGAATGCTCGGCGAAGCGGACGTATTGGTCGAGAATTTTCGGCCTGGTGTGATGGATCGATTGGGCTATGGCGCCGTACGCCTGGCGCGCACCCACCCCCATCTCGTTTACACCTCCATCTCAGGTTTCGGGCACACGGGACCGTACAGCGACCTACCGGGTTACGACATGGTGGTCCAGGCCATGGGTGGCATCATGAGCTTGACCGGCTGGCCTGATGGGCAACCTGCCCGGGTCGGCACAAGCTTTGGCGATCTCAGCGCTGCGCTGTTTGCCGTCATTGGCATCCTGTCATCGCTCTACAAGCGAACCCAGGATGCACAGGGCACGCGGGTGGATATCGCGATGCTGGACTGCCAGGCCGCGCTCATGGAAACCGCGTTGGCCCGTTACGACGTGGAAGGAAAAGTACCTACACGTACAGGCGACAGCCACCCCTCTCTTGCACCTTTTGAAACTTTCGCAGCGCAAGATGGACGATTCGTCATTGCCGCAGGCAATGACCAGCTGTTCATGCTTATGGCTGACGCGTTGGGTGACCCTCAGCTAGCACTCAATGTGATGTTCATTAGTAACGATTTACGCTGCCAAAATCGCCCAGCGTTAGTGAAAGCGATTGAGAAAATCACTACCACTGCGCCGATAGCTTACTGGGTTGAACGACTCAACGAAGCCGGGGTTCCTTGCGCGCCACTCAACACGATTGATCAGCTGTTCGACCATCCCCAACTCGATGCACGCAACATGATCATCCAGGTGCAAGGTGCCGGAGGACGTCCTGTACGCACCGCAGGCAATCCGATCAAGCTCAGCTCCTTCGCCGACATAGATGTGTCCACCCCAATACGCGCGCCTGCTCTTGATGAACACCGTGAGCGGATTCTTTCGCAGTTGATGTCACGAACTGGGGACTATGCGCCATCTACCGGACCTTTCAACGAGTGTTTGTCGCAGGAAATCAATATCCAACAAAAATGCCCACTGCCTGATTCTGTTTAAGTTGCCAATCCAAAAGGAGATGCCACCCATGTCAAGCGCAGCAACTTCATCTTCGCAAAAATCTTCCATCCCGAAGGGCACAAGCTCGCAATCCGATATCGTCAAAGCTGGCACCGAGGCTTCTGCTATCGAGCCGCCACCGGCACTCCGCTACGAAACTATCTTGGTCGAGAGGCGGGACCGTGTCGGTTTGCTCACACTGAACAGGCCAAAGAGTCTCAATGCACTGAATGTGCGCATGTCTCAAGAAGTGGTCGCAGCGCTTCGCACTTTTGATGCCGACGACAATATTGGAGCCATCGTCATTGCAGGCAGCCCCAGGGCCTTTGCGGCGGGGGCTGACATTGAGGAGATGGCCGACAAGACCTTCGTCGAGCTGCAGTCGAGAGATATTTTCGCCGCCTGGCAGGAAGTGCCCACTATCAGCAAACCGATCATCGCTGCTGTTAGTGGCTATGCGCTAGGGATGGTCTGAAGTAGTCAGGTATTTCTGGCTGACTCCAGCCCTTGCCGATTTCAAAACGGTGATTCGGCTAAAAAACGATCAAATCATCCCCTCTTTCCGGATTTATAGCCGGCGCGAGCACCTCGCGCCGGCCATTTCCCGCATTACAGACGCACCTCTCCTGCATTCGTCAGCAAATGTCGGCGCGCCATCCACAGGTTCGACAGCGCGAACAGTGTCACCAACTGCGCGGTGTTCTTCGCCAGGCCACGGAAGCGTGTCTTCACGTAGCCGAATTGGCGCTTGATCACCCGGAACGGGTGCTCGACTTTGGCGCGCACCTGGGCCTTGGATTTCTCGATCTTGCGCTTGGCTTTGTACAGCGCACTGCGCTTACTCAGCTTCTTGTACGTACTGCGGCGGGCCGCAATCTGCCAGATCACCTCCCGGCCTTCATGTTCCGGGCGTTTCTCTACGCCGGTGTAACCCGCGTCGGCGCCGACCATGTTTTCCTTTCCATGCAGCAGTTTGTCGACCTGGGTAACGTCAGCAACGTTGGCTGCCGTCCCCACCACGCTGTGCACCAGGCCAGACTCGGCATCCGCGCCGATGTGGGCCTTCATGCCGAAGTAATACTGATTGCCCTTCTTGGTCTGGTGCATTTCCGGGTCACGCTTACCGTCCTTGTTCTTGGTCGAACTCGGCGCATGGATCAGCGTGGCATCGACGATGGTGCCCTGGCGCAGCGACAGGCCCCGATCGCCCAGGTAACCATTGATCACCGCCAGAATCCCGGCCGCCAACTCGTGCTTCTCCAGCAGGCGACGGAAATTGAGGATGGTGGTTTCGTCGGGAATACGCTCTAGGTTCAGCCCGGCAAACTGGCGCAAGATTGTGGTCTCGTACAGCGCCTCCTCCATCGCTGGATCGCTGTAGCCGAACCAGTTCTGCATCAAATGTACGCGCAGCATCGCCATCAGCTGATACGCCGGACGACCACCTTCACCCTTGGGGTAGTGCGGCTCGATCAGGGCAATCAAACCCTTCCACGGCACCACCTGATCCATCTCGATCAGGAACAACTCTTTGCGGGTCTGCTTGCGCTTGCCGGCGTACTCGGCGTCGGCGAAGGTCATTTGCTTCATCGGGAAACTCGGGCAACGGGATCGGCGTATTTCACCAGATTCGGGAAGTCTTTTTCAGACCATCCCTAGGTGGAGGCTGTGAGCTAGCGATGATGTGCGATTTCATCATTGCGTCAGAAGACGCCCATTTCGGCCAGCCGGAGATCAAGCTGGGAATTCTGCCTGGCATCGGTGGATCGCAACGACTGACCCGATCGATAGGCAAGGCACTGGCGATGGACCTGATCTTGACCGGTCGCAGTATCAACGCCCATGAGGCTAGGGCTGCCGGGCTGGTTGCTCGTGTTGTACCTCCGGCTGACCTGTTGCAAACCGCCCTCGAAGCTGCGCACACCATAGCTGGCTACAACGCGCCGGCCGTAAGGATGGCGAAGGAAGCAGTGAACCGGGCTTTGGAGGTGGGCTTAACGGAAGGCATGCGGTACGAGCGGAGGCTGTTCCAGGCGGCATTCGCGACCGATGGTCAGAAGGAGGGCATGCAGGCATTTCTCACCAAACGTGCGCCGGTGTTCCGGCATCGCTGAGAGTCTTAGCGCTGTATCACGCACAAGCCTGAACCGTGGTGGAGGTGCTGCTGGCTGGCCCCGCGCTTTGCCCACATCAGGTTCGGCAGTCTGGCTAACGGACTCTTGGCTCAGCGCCGGTCGGCCGCTACTGGCGCTTAACATGGCCAGGTAGGTGGCGGACACCGATCCAAGGTGTCCGCTATCGCCCCCGGCAGACTTAGCGAGAAGGAGAAATGTAGTGGTCTACTGATCCCGGACACCGATTTAGGCGAAAATCCTCGCCGTGAAAGAGGTGTCTGATGAACAAGCAACGACGTACGTTTTCCGCCGAGTTCAAGCGAGAGGCAGCGGCCTTGGTACTGGATCAAGGCTACAGCCATATCGAAGCCTGCCGTTCGCTGGGCGTCGTGGACTCGGCATTACGCCGCTGGGTGAAACAGCTCCAAGATGAGCGCCAGGGAGTCACCCCGAAGAGCAAGGCGCTGACGCCCGAGCAGCAGAAGATCCAAGAGCTGGAAGCCCGGATCAACCGGCTGGAGCGGGAGAAAGCGATATTAAAAAACCGCCTCCCCGGCGCACCGCGCCCCATTGGGCTAGAAACACGACCACTACACTGACAGCGCTGGACAGTGGTCGTCTGCTTTTTGGAGGCTCAGTCCCCGTCAAAAAACCTGACCCAGGGGAAGCTGCGGACCCGTGAGTGGTGGCGCGTTTCGTGACCCCGTTTAGGAATGTGATCTGATCCGAGTCCCCGTCCAGTACATCCGGTAAGTGGAGGGTTCTCATGAAAACGTCCAGTTCACAGCGGCAGGGTCTGCCAGTGATTCACCAGCGTGCAGCCGGCATCGACATCGGATCGCGCTTCCATGTGGTGGCCGTGCCCATCGATCTCGCCGAAGAGCCGGTGCAAACCTTCAAGGCGTTTACCGCCGACCTGGAGCGCATGGCCGCTTGGCTGGTCGAGCTGGGCGTCACCACGGTGGCGATGGAGTCGACCGGGGTGTATTGGATTCCGGTTTACGAGATTCTCGAGAGCCACGGTTTGCACGTCGTGCTGGCCAATGCGCGCGATGCCCGCGCTGTGCCTGGGCGCAAGACCGACGTCAACGATGCGCAGTGGATCCAGCGTCTGCATGCCTGTGGCTTGCTGCGGGCCAGTTTCCATCCCGAGCGCGAGATCGCAGCGTTACGCAGTTATCTACGTTTGCGCGAACGCCACCTCGATTACGCCGCGGCGCATATCCAGCACATGCAGAAGGCGCTCACCCACATGAACCTGCAATTGCAGCATGTGGTCGCCGACATTACCGGGGCCACCGGCATGCGCATCATCCGGGCGATCGTCGCCGGCGAGCGCAACGCGGCGACACTGGCAACCCTGCGCGATACCCGCTGCAAGTCGAGCGTTGAGACCATCCAGAGTGCCCTGGTGGGCAATTACCAGCCGGAACATGTGTTTGCCCTGGCGCAGGCATTGGCCATGTACGACGCCTATCAGGCGCAGCTTGAAGTCTGCGACCAGCAGATTGCCGAGAGCCTGCAGCGGCTCGCCCGGCAGCGCCCCTCACCCAGTGAACCGCTACCGAAGCCACGCCACCGCGCGCGACAGCCGAACGCGCTCAACTTCGATGTCCGTGTCTTGCTCTATCAACTGGTCGGCGTCGATCTGACCCAGATCCACGGCATCGGCCCCTACCTGGCACTGCGGTTAGTCGCCGAGTGCGGTACCGATCTGAGCCGCTGGCGTACCGCCCAGCACTTCACCTCCTGGCTGACCTTAGCGCCGGGTTGCCGGATCAGCGGCGGCAAAGTGCTCTCGGCACACACGCGCAAGACCAAGAATCGGGTGACAGCCCATCTCCGGTTGGCTGCCGTAACCACTGGCAGAACGAACACGGCGTTGGGCGCTTTTTATCGACGCTTGTCGGCGCGTATCGGCAAGGCCAAGGCGGTGACCGCCACGGCGCGCAAGATCGCCATCCTGTTCTACAACGCGATGCGCTTCGGCATGGCTTATCAGGATCCGGGAGCCGACCACTATGAGCAAAAATATCGTGAGCGCGTGGTCAGAGGCCTGCACCGGCGAGCAGCCGAATTCGGCTTCACGCTACAGGCCGTCGAAGGTGTTTCTTAGGAAGGCTACCGCTCTCTTGATGTCAGACGAACTCGATCGTACGCGCTGATAGACCAGTTGAGTGAGCAGGAGCCGGTAGAGGTGGTCTGTTCAGCCTTCGATGTGGCGCGCTCTTGCTACTACGCCCATCGTCTTCGATGTCGCCGTATCGATGCTCGCCGCGTGGCGCTACGCAGCCAGGTCAATCAGTTGTTCAGTCAGAGTCGAGGCTCGGCCGGAAGCCGGAGCATCTTGGGCATGCTGCGCGAGAGTGGCGAGACGATTGGCCGTTTTCGTGTACGCCGGCTAATGCGTGAACTGGGCCTGGTCAGCAAGCAGCCGGGCTCGCACGCCTACAAGCAAGCCACTGTTGAACGACCAGATATTCCGAATCGGCTGAATCGCGAGTTCACGACCGAAACTCCCAATCAGGTCTGGTGTGGCGACATCACCTATGTCTGGGCGCAAGGTCGCTGGCATTACCTGGCCGCAGTGCTGGATCTACATACCCGTCGGGTAGTTGGCTGGGCGTTCTCGGCCAAACCGGATGCCGAGTTGGTAATCAAGGCCCTGGACATGGCTTACGAGCAACGCGGCAAGCCACAACAGGTAATGTTCCATTCGGATCAGGGCAGCCAGTACGCCAGCCGCCTGTTCCGCCAGCGGCTGTGGCGTTACCGGATGCAGCAGAGCATGAGCCGTCGGGGTAATTGCTGGGACAACTCGCCGATGGAGCGCCTGTTCCGAAGCCTGAAGTCGGAATGGGTACCAACGACCGGATACCTGACCGCCCAGGAAGCTCAACGGGACATCAGTCATTACCTGATGCACCGTTACAACTGGATCAGGCCGCATCAGTTCAACGACGGACTGCCACCTGCGGTGGCCGAAGAAAAACTTAACCCACTGTCCGGAATGGGTTGACCACTACAAAACACCCTGCCGGGCAAATGCTTATAACTATAACAGTGTTGTTTGCCGATTCCTTATTAAGGGGGCTCCGAGGCCGAACAGTTGAGCCGCTCGCACAAGGGTGACTAACTGCTCCTTGGCCTACCAGGCAGCTCTGAGCTTCCAGCCCAGCGCGCACACGCGCCCGGTTGAGCACTCGGCCGACTTGTCGGCCGGGGGCGATTTATCCGGGGTCTTGGCGCCCCGTAGGGGGCGTAGGCGCGCAGCGCCGAAGAGGGCGGCCGCAGGCCGGGCCGCTTAGACGGGCTGTTGCACGGAAGCGCCCGGCGCGCTCAAGGTAGAAAGCTTCCCGAAGGGGCATTTTTCTTGGTGCGCAGCACCACCGCTTTATTGATTCTTTTAAGACCTGCTGGTTAATGCCCGACACCTACTGGCAGCCTTCCCGACACTTAACTACCAGCCAAAAACTCCCGCACGCCGGGCCTGCGTGCGGGAGTGTCAGTCGAGGTCAGAAGAGGCGGGCAGCGAGGCGATATCCGGGGCGGAAATGGCCGATTTGCCGAATTCTGGACGTGACGAGGCCTGCCCTGTTTCAGGCATGCATCCTGTCGTGAAGGATCTGGTCGGCCTTGGCGTGATACTCGGCGGCTGATAATCCCGGGTGGGTCTGCATGAGCGCCACCAGCAGCTCTGTGCGAGCCCGCTGATAGGTGAAGGCATCGACGCCGCGCGGAGATCGATCCGGCGATCTCGGCGCCGGCGGGCGGAATTGGGGCGTGCTGCTCCGTCCCATCAGCAAGGCGTTGCGTGCCCAGCCCGTCAAGGTCCCGCCCAACTTTGCTGCCTTCTTCGCCAGCCGCTTCGTGGCGCGATCGCGCTCATGGCGCAGGCGCATGCCCAGGCCAAAGGCGGTGAACAACAGCTTGTTGACGGCCTTTACGGCGGCGAGGCCGCGCCAGGTGCCGTCTGCCTGCAGCTGACGGGCCTGTTTCACGGTCATCAGATTCGCGCGCTTGAGGTCCGCCATTGCCCGCTCGGCGCGGCGCGGATGCAGACCGGTATAGCGCACCAGGTAATCCAGTGTCAGCGAGAGAAAACCCGAGGACGTCGGCACGCCACAGCGCAGAGACGCCACGTCCGTGAATTCGAGAATCGCTGCCAGCAGCTGCAGGCACGCCTCGCGACGCTCGCTGCGCTGTTGGCGGCCAGTCGCACTGCGGTTCGCTGCACGCAGCGACGGAATCATGGTTGGACGTGTGTAGTAACTCTTCACGCGAGCCTGCAGTTCGCTGAGGATGCCCGGACGGTGTTTTTGGGTTGTCGGGGTGATGAGGTCCAGCTTCGGCGCATCGACTTCATGGCCACAGAAATTGCCACCTTGGTTCACGCGCGGCACGTATTCCCTACGCACAAGCAAACTCCAGTCAACGACGGCCACAGTCGTGTGGTGCCAGCCACCGATGGGCCAGCGCGACAGCGAAGCAGCCAAGAGGAAGGACAGATAGAAAAGCCCCAGGGCCGTGGGCCGCGGGGCTTGGGAGGGAATGAGAAACGGCGCGGGTGACCTGCGGGGCATGCCCACAGGTCACCCGCGTTCAGGCAGGGGTCAGAACGGAATGTCCTGGCTACGGTCGGTCGACGGCGCCGACGGCTCGATTGCGCGGCCGGTGTCGGCCACCGTTTGGAAGTCGACGCCCTGCTTGTACAACTCACGCTCGACACGTTGATACATGTTGTGAGCCACCTCTTTCGCCTCGGGGGAGGCGTTCGGGTTTGGTTCCTTGGCCAGCTTGCGCAGGTTCGCTAAAGCATCCGGCCAGCGGTTTGCATCAAGTACCGCCTCGGCGAATACATCGGCTTCATCGTCGAACCCGACTTCGCGTAGCGCCCCTGTGACCAGCAGAATCTGATCGCCAGGAAGGCGAGTGTCAGGCTGCTGTTCTGCGGGCGCCGCCTTGGCTGGTAAGCCCGCTCCAGGGTGATCACGCGCCACGGACATGCTCTCGCTCTTCACCGTCCAGGTGCGACGTTGCGCGACCTTGGTTTCGGCAGTGCCATCGGCGAGCTGGTGAACCACGTTCACGGCCTGGGTACCGTGATCCTGCAGGCGGACTCGTTCGCCAGGCTGGTACTGCGCCATCAGCTGCTTGAAGTCCGTGCCCCACAGCGTTCGTTCGCCGGACTCCGTGCGCAGCCGCACGAAGTAGCTGGCGTCCTTGCTCGGGTCGTGCTGGTACGGCGCTGCGCCGTGCTCCAGGAGCTCGCCACGGATCACTGACTGCAGGGCTTCCTTGTTCGGCTCCGCTTCTGCCGGCGTAGCCTCGGGTGTACCTTGCGTGATGATCTGGCCTTCCTGTTCGAGGGCGAGTGCGGCTTTGCGCTCGGTCAGGCGCACGTTCATCTGAGGATCGGTGAAGTGGATATCCAGGCCCCGTTTCGCCGCCACATCGACGATGGTGCGCTTGAACTCTTCGCTTCCCTTGATCGTGAGTGTGCTGCCGAAGCGCTCCCGGGCCAGATCGAGAGCGACCGAAACGCCCGCCTCGCTCATGCCGTGCCGACGCAGGTTGATCGACTTGCCGGTGTCGACGAACACCGTCTTGTCGCTCTTCTTGTCCAAGTAATGCACGTCCTGGCTGAAGCGCGCACGCTTGGTGTACATGTCCTGGGTGCTGCCGGACTGGGTACGCCCAGACGTCTTGAATTCGTCCACGGCCTCCTGGGCGCGCTGAATCAGACGCTGGATACGTTGTCGCGCCGGCAGCAACTGGTCCGGGCCGGAAATGGAGTTGTTTGGCAGATGCTTCTGCTGCCGATCGACCAATGCTCGAATCTCTGCACTTCGCATACTGGTGCTCTCTGAGTGGAGTTGTGGGTGGGTGATCGCCTGCTTGGCCTTCATGCGCTCGAACACCAGCACCGCTACCAGCTGGGCGCGTTCCTGCCGCGTAAAACGCGGGTCGGTACGCACCAGGCGACGGGTTTCGTAGAAGCGCTGGTTGAGCTGTCGAAGGGCGCGGCGCTCGGCCGGCTGCAGGCTGTTGTGTTCGTGCTGCCGGAGGGCATAGGCGGCAGGGGTTGAGGACTCGCGTGCCTGGTCCTTTAGCTGTGCGCTGGCGATGCGAACGCGGATCCCCGCGCCCGAAGGCGGAGGGCCGCGCATGGCGCGCAGGATGCGTTCTGTGTGCCGCTCCACATCATCCACGTACGCCGGGCGGTTCGGGTTGCGCGCATAGGGTGGGAGCTTTTGCCGAGCTACTCGGGGATGGCGTCCAGTTCGTCCAGGGGATTCAGGCTGCCCTGGGGCGCGTCCGCGTCGTGTTCCGGTGTCAGGAGCTGAAGGTCGTGCAGCCCGTTGTTGCCCGGTTCCGCGTGCGGCGGCGCTGGGCTGTCCTCGTCCGGCTCCTCGATCTCGTCCTGCTGGTACAGCAGGTCGCAATCCAGGATCTCCTCGCCCTGGCCCTTGATCGGTGGCCAGGTGAAGGCGTGCATCTGCCGGCAGAAGCACTTGGGCGTCACGTTGTCGGCCTTGCCGGCCAGCATCCACATGGCTTCCGGACAGGCTTTGCAGGCCATCGGCAGATCGGCCAGGGCCTTGTCGTCCAGCTTCAGCAGCACTTCGCTGAAGATCTCGCGCCCGTTGGCCAGTGTGTAGGTGCTCATACGCTGCTCCGTGTCCTCGATAGAAACGCTCGATGCGTTCAGCCAACAGGGCAGGGCGCTCGTCTTCCGGCGCCGCGTAGTAGCGCTGACGCACCGATGGCCCGGCCTTGCTGATGTATTTGATTTCCCGGGCCCGCTCGGGCCAGGCGTTCAGCCGCTGCGCGATCACGTGGGCCGGCAGCGGATCCTTCTTCAGTTCCCGGCGCACCACGAAGTCATCGCCAAAAATCGACTCCTTGAGGTTGGTGAACTTCTCGTCGCCGGGCAGCTTCACCGCGATGTACTCGGTGGCCTTGCCCTCGTTGCGGATCCGTGTGTCGCCGAACTGGCCGACCAGCTGGTAGAAGTCCGCCCGGGTCTTCACGCCCCGCTCGATCACCTGGCGCACGAGGTCCGCCTTGAACTCGCGATTCTTTCCGCGGAAGTTGTCACCCTTGTAGCGGGAGAGCACGCTGGCTGCGTCCTGCGGATTCGCCCGGATGCGCTCGCGGGGCGACACCAACTGGTACTTCTGGTTGATGTGCTCCTGAAAGGCCTCGAAGTAATCGACGTGACGGTCGTAGTCATCGACCGGATTCATTTCCTTCCCGGTGAGCAGATTCTTGCGTGGTATGACGATATGGATATGTGGCTTGCGATCCTCCAATTCCCCCGTCTGGCGGTTGGTTATTTGTAAGACCTTGGGTATGTGCGCTTCAGCGTAGAAGTTGAACTCATCCTCATGGTAGGCATTCATCATGAAGTGTTTGAACTCGCGGGTAATATCCCGCAGCGCCTGTTCGGGTATTACATCTTCGGCAAAGGATAAGGTGAAGGAAAGATAACGATCCTGACCTCTATCGGGCATGCTCTGATAGGTCAGGTGCGTAAGATCAAGATCGCCATCGATGATCATCCGGTGATCCAGTTCGTCTCGACTCAATTCGCGACCGGCCTTGTTGCCTTCTTCCAGATATTCCTTGATGCCGCTGTTATAACCCCGGCATCTAATCAACATTTTGGATGCCGCTTAGAAGTAATTCCCGAATGGCAATCAACTGATTGGCCAGGTTCCGGTATAATTTCTCCGATATTATCTCGCCGCGTTGTGCCTGGTTAATTCGGTGGGCAAGTTGGTTCAGGTTGTTGCTCGACTTGTTGTAGAGAAACAACAGTCGTTCCTGATTCTTTGAAGGCGGGACTATGGTCACTTCGCCTTCCAGAAATACCCGCCGCAGGTAGGCCGACATCGTCAGGCCGCTGGCGGGTTGTTTCTCGGCGTGGGTCGCGAACTCGTCTTCGGAGACGCGGAACGCGACCACGCGTCCTTTTGGCTTCTTCTCGGACATGGGGACTCCTGGCCATGACTGACCAAATGACCAATGACGGATGAGCGAACGGGTAACTCGGGAGGTGGGTTCTGCTCGACAGTGGCGACAGCCACTGTCGGGGTTTCAAAGGGGTTCCCCCTTTGGCACGGACGATTGTTGAAGGGGATAAGCGCAGCCCCCGTAAACAATCGGTAACGTGCCTCTGCGTTTAACAACGCTTTGCCCGGCACGGCGGCAGTTGAATTGAGTTGAACTAATTAGATCTAAGTTGCACAGATTTGAACTGTGGGTATGCTATAGGGGCGGTAGTTGAACTAAGTTGAACAAAATGTCACTGGAGCGATACTGAGGAGGGACTCCATGAGCGATTGGCGATCCAAACCCCGAAATGGCAAGAGCCAAGTCGTCCCCTTGATGGCGGAGATTCAGTCAAAGCTCGACCTTGGCCACACCATCAAGGCGATCTATACCGCGTTGGTCGAGAGCGGAAAACTTGAGATCGGCTACCACCAATTCACCCTCTACATCAAAAAGCTGAGGCAGGACGCGGGCAGGGTTGCCGATGCCCCGAGGGCTACTCCTGCGAAGCAGAAAGCGCAGCACGATCCAAGAAGACCGAGGCGGTTTGTCCATGACCCAACGGCGCCGGGGAACATTTTCGATTGAGATGCTGCCCGGCAACCACTCAGGGCTTTGCGTTCCTTTTGATCTTCTCCTGCAGCATCGGCGGAAGTTGCTCGATGCTGCGCTCCAGGGTGGTAAGTTCGCGCAAGTAGTACTGAGATTCCTGCTGTGCTTTTTCCAGTGCCGACTGCTGTATCAGCATGGATAGTGGAAGCATTACTGCGCAGAGCAATAGCGAAACTCCCAATACCATGTTCAAGCGCGACGCCTTTGGGGCGCGCAAAGAACTGCCGACCAATTTCAAGCGTCGCTCCAACTCGGCAAGACTGTCATTGGCTCCGCTCAAGTGCGCGACCAATGCTGCTGTAATCGCTTCAGTGGCTTCAGCCTTGGCTTTATCGACCGCCGCTTCGGCCAATTCGCGCGTTATCTCCTCAGCCCGGTCCACGGACTTGGCGACAACTTCCACTGCATCGCTGATTGCGCCAGGAATCTCGCGAATGGCCTTGAGCACCGCTTGCTGTTTGTCGATATAGAGTTCCGTATCGCTCTTGATGATCTCCTTGCAGAGATCGGCGACCACAAACACCGGATCATCTGCACTGAGCGCGATACCTGTTCGTTTGAACACCTCGACGGCGATCAACTCCCGCTGTTGCTCATCCATGGCGGCCTCTTAGAACTGGATCTCGTCAAGCTGGTGATAGATGTCCCGGGCAACCTGCTTCAGGCGCTGCTTCTCCATGATGCTGAACGCCGTGGACCTCATGACCTCATCGAAGGTCAGGCGCAGCTGGTTCATCCGCTTGATGTCGTCGCCATAGGTCTGGTGGTTACGTGCAGCCAGCAGCACGGTACCGGCTATGCGGTCCTGGTTTTCCAAGTACACGGCCATCTCGGTGAAACCCTTGCCATCCGGTGACTGCAGGGTGCCGAAGTGCTCGTTCATCCAGAGCACCAGTGGGGCTTCTGGCACACCCTCGGTAATTGATCTGAAGCCAATTGCGGTATCGAGAAAGGTATCGCCCCCGCCGACGACGGTATGGATGAAGACCTTCTTGCCGTTCTCCTGCAGGAAGTTGATCACATCGTTCTCGACCAGGTAGGCGAGCAGCGGGGAGAAGGTGTTGGCGCCGTTGTCGATCACGGCAATGCCCGATTCGGGAGTGAGCAATTTCTCGATCAGGGCGTCGAAACGCTTGGCATCTATGGTCCGGGAGTCGTTCATCAACGGGATGTGCTCGGCGCCGATGGCCTTGTAGTGCTTGAACGTGGTGTTCTCCTGGTCGGTGTCGTAGGGGTAGAGCTGGTCGGTCTGGTCCTTGAGCCACTGCGAGAGGACCGCGCAGATGAAGCTTTTACCGATGCCGCCCTTGCCCTGCAGGATGAAGTGAATGGAGTTCTGAAGGTCCATAGAAGATCCTCGATGTCATGAGTTGAGTTGGAAGCGCAAAGGGCTCCGCCCCTTGCATCCCCGCCCTCGCCGGGAGGCAGGCGCCCAGGGGGAAGAGCGCTCCCTGGGCACCCGCCGTGAGGCTGATTGGGGGAGGCGGTCAAGGGCGAGGCTTCGCCCGTGCCTCCGTTCGCCGTGCGGTGGAGCTGCACGACGAGCCGGGGGCGCGGCCCCTGACCGGGTCAGAGGGGACGGGGTTAGAAGGGGAGATCGGAGTCGAAGCCGTCGTCGTCCCTCTCCGGCTGCGGAGCGGGCTGTGAGGGCTGCCGGGCTTCACGCGCTGGGCGTGGCGCGCTGCCATCCTCGGGACGGCCGCCGAGCAGCAGCAGGGTGCCGTTCATGTCGACCACCACTTCGGTGGTGTAGCGGTCCTCGCCGTCCTTGTCCCATTTGCGGGTGCGCAGACTGCCCTCGATGTAGACCTGACTCCCCTTGCTCAGGTACTCCCCGGCGACTTCAGCCAGGCGCCCGAAGAACACCACGCGGTGCCATTCGGTGCGCTCCTGCTGCTGGCCGCTCTGCTTGTCCTTCCAGCTCTCGCTGGTGGCCAGGGAAATGGTGGTGACGGCGTTACCGTTGGGAGAGTGGCGGGTTTCCGGATCGCCACCGAGGTGACCCACCAGCGTGACTTTGTTGATACCGCGAGCCATAGGTCTGCTCCTTGGTTATCGGCGCGAGGCCGCTTTCTGGGTGCCCTTGGCGGGCTTCTTGGGAGGGAATTCGAAGGTCACCTTGCCGGTGGCCCTGTCCAGCCGCAGCATGGCTTCGAAGGCACTGCCGGCCTTGCTCTTGAAGCCCTTGATGACGCCCGTCTTGCCCTTGGCCAGCAGCTGCTCGATCTGGCCATCGGTGAGCGCCTTTTCCGCGATGACGGGGAACAGGCGGAACTCGCAGGCCTTGCAGGCCACCAGCTTCGGGGTTCGCACCAGGTCACCGCAGCATTGGGGGCACTTCAGGGCCAGCACCGACGCGACGCCTTCGCGCTGGAACTGGATGTCGCCGAGTTCGACGTTCGCCACCTGGTGCACAATGAAACCGTCGAGCTCGTCGAGGAAGGCATCCACGGAGAGTTCGCCGGCCTCGATCTTCTTCTGCTGCTCGTGCCAGAGCGCCGTCATGTCCGGCGACGTGGCAATCGGTGGCAGTAGCTGGATGAAGGAGATACCCAGCGGCGTCGGCACGAACTTCTTGCTCTCCACCGTGTAGAAGTTGCGGTTGCGCAGCGTCTCCAGCATCGCCGCGCGGGTGGACGGCGTACCGATGCCACCGTGCTCCTGCTGCTTGCCGTCGTCACGGTCTACCAGCAAGGCGCGCAGGGCCGGATCCCTGATGTACCTGGCCACCCGCCGCAGGTCCGCCAGCAGCGTCTTTTCGGTGTACAGCGGCAGCGGCCTGGTTTTCTTCCGTTCGGCCTCGACCTTCTGGCATGTGCCAACCTCGCCTTTGGCCATCGCCTGTAGGCGCTCGAACTGTCCGGACGAAGCCGCCTCTGTGCCCTGATCCTCCTCGTCGCCGGCATCGCTCTCGGTGTCCGTTGTCGCGTCCTTCACCAGCGAGGACCAGCCCGGGTCGCGCAGCTGGGTCGCGCTGGCGTTGAAGCGGTGCCCGGCCACGTCGAAGACCACGGATGCCGAATCGAAGCGTTTCGGCGGCAGGAACTGGATCAGGTACTGGCGAACGATCAGCGCGTAAACATTGCGCTCGTTCTTGCTCATCTGATTGAGGTCGACCAGGGTCGGGGTCGGGATGATCGCGGTGTGTGCCGTCACCTTGCTGTCGTCCACGGCGCGGCTCTTGCGGCTGGGGTCTACGTCGGCAAACCAGTCGGCGTGCTGCAGGGCGGCAAAACTCTTGGCCAGCAGCGCAATGGTCTCCTGCGCCTGGTCGAACTGCTCCGTGCTCATGTACCCGCAATCGGAGCGGTTGTAGGTGATCGCCTTGTACTTCTCGCGCAGCTGCTGGGTGATATCCAGGGTGGCCTGGGAACTCAAGCCCAGCTCGTCACTGGCCACACCTTGCAGATCCAGCAGCGCGAAGGGCAGCGGCGCGGACTTCTCCTTTTCCACCACGCTGGCACTGACCACCTGGGCAGCCTGACCGGTACAGGCGGAGACGATGTCCAGCGCGAAGGCCTGATCATGGATGCGGCCCTTGTCGTCCAGCGCGGGCGTCGGATCCACGCCCGCCGGCGGGGTGTTCGCCAGCGCCTTCAGGTCCAGGCGGGTCTTTATCGGATCGCCGCCCATGTCCATGGTCGCGGACAGGGTGTGGAAGTACGCGTCCTTGTGGTGCTTGTTGGCCAGGTAGCGGTTGACAATCAGACCGAGGATTGGCGTCTGCACCCGGCCGACCGACAGCACGCCCTTCATGCCCTTGGCCGACGCGGCGAGGCTGTAGGCGCGGGTCATGTTGAAGCCGTAGAGCTGGTCGGCAATGCTCCGCGCCCGGCCACGTTCAGAAAGGCCATGGAATTCGCGGTTGTCACGGAGCTCGCCGAGAGCCTTCTGCGCGGCCTTGGTGTTCAGGTCGCTGATCAGGATACGTTTGACCGGGCTGCGGTTGCCGAAGTAGTCCAGCACTTCGTCCACCAGCAGCTGGCCTTCCTCGTCCGGGTCGCCGGCGTGGACGATCTCCGACGCCCGGGCTATCAGTTCGCCCACCACGGCGAGCTGGTCGGCCGTGCGCTCGATGGGCTGATACTTCACCGGGCGTATTTTCAGCGGCAGGTGCTCGGCATTCCATTTCGCATAGTCCGGGTTGTGGGCCTCTGGTGGAGACAGCTCCAACAGGTGGCCGATGCACCAGGTGACCGCGTCGCGGCCGCAGTCGATGTAGCCGGACTTCCGCGTGCCGCCGCCCAAGGCTTCGGCGATGACAGCGCCGAGCTGGGGTTTCTCTGCAATAAAGAGTCGCATCAGGTTCTTTCCTTGAAGTCCCCGGAACCCATCACGCAGGCGTAGGCACAGCGCGCAGTTGCCCGCTGTGGAACGTCGTGTGTGAGTCGGGGAGAGGGTGGAGGAATGGCGTTAGCCGAGCACGCGGCCGAATTTCCGAATGATCTGTTTCTGTTCGCCCTTGGCCTCGGTGCACCTGCCAAGGAATTTTTCCCGAGCATCGCTGGTGGCACCGGCCCTGAACTTGCCTCGCTTCCAGACCTGAATGCCGAAGAACTTCGAAATGGCGCCAGAGCAGGCGCTGCCGCCTCCCTGGCCGGTCACCTTGCCCCACATGCAGAGGGTCACTTCGCAAGGGTCACTGGCAGCAGCTGACATGGACGCGCCGAAGGCGATCAGGCCAGCCAGGAACAGGCTGGAGACTTTCTTGCGGCAATAGGGGGCCGTCGCGCGATACACACGCTGTTTCATTGGGGTACCTTCTGGGGCAGATAACGCAAACAGGGATGGAGACGCGGGAGCGGGTTACTCGCCTTCGTTTCGGCGGCTGAGCTCGCTCTTGATCTCCTGGTCGTGCGGTGCCTGTACGGCGATAGGCTTGGCGCCGATGCGGACGGGCACCGTCAGGGTCTTCAGCAGGGTTTCGTCACCGACCGGGACGGATGGGGGAGGGAGGCCAGCGCGGTCCTTGAGCGCCGGATCCTCGTAGTACTTGATCTTGCGTGCCTTGATCTTCACCGGCGGGGCATTGGTCGTACCCTGGATGAAGATCAGCTCCTGGTGATAAGGCATCGCGTCTATTTCCTGCGGCAGCATCAGCGGTCGAGGCTGGTAGCTGTAGCTCTGCGTCCGACTACCGTGCTTGCCCTTGTTGTACGACTCGTTCATCACGCGCACCGTCGTATTGCCCAGCCGTTCGCTGTACTCCTTGGCCAGCTTCGGATCACCGGGGGCATAGACCACCTCGATGTGAAAGGCCTTCATGATGCCGTCGGCCGCCTCCCGGCCATAACAGCGGTCGGCGCGAATCTGGTCCTTGTCCTGGAAGATCACCAGAAAGCGCAGGCCCGCGCCCCGGGTGAGAGCTGGTGCGGTCTCCATCTCTTCCATCCGGCCCATGACCGCGAGCTCGTCGATCAGGAACAGCAGCTGGTACTTCAGGCGCAACGAGCCATCCGGACAATGGCCGCCTTGCTCCGGCAGCACCCTGGAGTTGAGCTTGATGGCCTGCGAGAAGAACAGGTTCATCAGCGGCGCGAACTTCTTCAGCGCATCGTTGGTGCAGCAGAAGTAGATCGAGGTCCGCACCTCCCGCGCTTTGGCAAAGTCGATGTCATCGCCCGAGACCGCCCAGGCGACGGTTCGCTCGCCATACATGCTGAACACACCGCGCAGAATATCCATGGTGGTGGACCATCCCGAACTGGTGTTCTTCGACGCCTGGTAGACCCCGTTCAGCTCACGGAAACACTCTTTCGAGAGCGGACGGGACCCAGCCTGCCGCTCGGACAGTGCTTGCAGTGCCCAGGCGCCCAACCCTGTGCCCAGGGCGGCGAACTCATAAATCTGCGGCAAGGTACAGGGCAGCTCCGGCGTCTCCATCAGGTACAGCACCAGAGCCACGAAGACATCGGCGGCCTTGTTGTACCACTCCTGGTTCTTCGGGTTCTCCGACACGAACAGCACGCGGGCCATCGTGCGGATCTCGCCGAGGCGGTAGTTCTCATCCCGGCTGATGCTGCTGAGCGGGTTCCAGCGGTGCGTTTCCAGTCGCTCGGGGGAGAAGCGAAACACCTGCTGCCCGGCGGACGCCCGGAAGCCAGCGGTCTTCTCCCAGTTTTCGAACTTCGGATCATTGACCACCACCGAATCCGGATAGGTCAGCAGATTGGGAATCACGATCCCCACCCCCTTGCCGGTTCCCGGCGGCGCGGCCAGCAGCACGAAGGTCTGGCCATAGCTGCACAGGAACTGGTTCTTGCGTGGGTGCTTGCCGATCAACAGCCCCGGATACTGATCGATCTGCTGCTGCGGATTTTCAGGGCTGTACTGCGGGGCTTTCGTCTTGGCCATCTTGCTTCGCCTTCTTAAACTGATAGTCCCGGAAGCGTTCCGGGGTCATGCGCAGTTCAACGCGTTCGGCCCGGGCAGCAGCAGCGCCGGCCGAGTAGTCGCGCCAGGCGTCGGCGTCGGGTGCGTTGTGATGCGCGCGGCGAAACTCGCGGAGCGCCGACTCCGGTGACATGAACGCCACGCCCTCGAACCCCAACTGAAAGGCATAGGCGCAATGGTTCGCGGGCAGGCGGCCTCGCGCCTGCGCGTGCAGAGTGCTCATAAGTGATGTCCCTTCCCGTGCGCCGGCAGCGCAGGGAGATGATTTTCGCGGACGCGAAAATGGAGAAAGTCAGACCGTCATGGTGACGGCCCGGGTGGAGAGTCAGGAATCGTAAGGGCCGCGATACTCGTAGGCCTTAAGCTCCTGGTTGTTGGCGAAGCGGGCGTTACCGTGGAGGTTGCGAGCCGCCGCGTTCTTCAGGGAGAGGGCGACTAGCCCGCCGATCATCAGCAGGAACGCCAGGAACACGCCGAGGCCGATCAGCAGGAACTTCATGCCTCCCTCCCGCTCTTGCTGTTGAGCAATGCCAGCTTGGCCTCGGGTTCGTAGTGCACCTCCAGGATCTGCTTGCGCTCCATGTACACCACCACGTCGAACGAGGCCCGAACCTCGCGCAGGATGTAGTCCATCTCCAGGCCCTGGCCCACAACAGACTGTTTGACCAGGCCCGCGATACGGGCGAAGCCCTCCAGGCTGCCGTTGGCGTGAGCCGTCGTCACCGTTCCAGGGTTGCCGGTGTTGAGGATCTCCATGAAGTGCCAGGCTTCATCGCCCGTCAGCTCGGCCAGGAACAGGTGATCCGGCTTCATCCGGAGCGTGGCCGCCACCAACTCCTTCGGCCGCACCTTGCCGCCGTACAGCAGGTGCACGTGGTTTGGGTGCAAGGGCAGCTGCAGCTCGTTGATCTCTTCGATGGTGATCAACCGGCGCTCCACCGGGTACAGGTCGATCAGCGCCTTGCCGTAGGTGGTTTTGCCGGAGCCAGGCCCGCCGAAAATGATGATGTTCTGCCGATGCTCGATGGCCAGCGGGAAGAAGGTTCCCCAGTCGCCATCACCATGAGCCCGCCGCATTGCCAGCTGCCAATCCTCCAGCTCGACGGTGGAGGTGGCCACCGCCTTGGCCTGGGCGAATCGCCCGCCCTGGATGTAATCACCCAGGGCGAAGCGGTCCAGAGAGGGCTTGCGGATCGTGATCGAGCAGGTTCCGCGTTCGCAGGCCGGCGGTACCACCACCAGCGCCCGCTCACCATCTGGCAGCTCCAGCGTCTGGATTGGTGAGTCAGGCGTCAGCGGGCGGTTCGCATAGGTCCCCATCACCGTATACAGCGCCTGACACGCCGCCTCGGTCAGGAAGGGAGCCTCTTCGCGCTGCCAACCCTGCGCGGAGTCGGTCCAGATCTCGCCGGGTCGGTTGATCGCGACCTCGGTCACGCCAGGGCGTGCCAGCCGCTGTGTTATCCCGGCCTGGAGCAGCCGGTCACGCAGCAGCGTATCCGGCGCCAGGCCGATGGCTTGTGAAGCATCCATAGCTGCACCTCAGTGGTTTTCGTAGACGGTGGAGAAGTCGATATCCCGCGCCACGATCACCGTCATGACCGTGCCGGGCAGGATGTAGGCCGTCGGTGGGATGTTGATCGTGCTATCCAGCACCTTCTCGCCCAGGCCCTCCACGTTTCGCTCGGTGTTGTTGACGGTGTAGCCGTCCTTGCTCGACGTCTGGGTGGCATTGGAAATGCCCGCCATCACGTCCTGGAACAGCGACAGCATCAGCGCACCGCCAGTCCGTTCCGCCCAGTGGTTGTCGATCCACGCCTGCGTGCCACTGGCTCCCATGGGGCCGGCGCCGAGGCTGTCCAGGCGCACGCGGACCGGCCGATCCGAGCCGTTGTTGGCCTCCATCTCCGTCCAGGCGGTGAACACCCGCTGTTGCCCTTGCTTCACCGCAGTGCGCTGCTCGCCGAACAAGCGGGCCCCGGCCTCGGCCAGCACCGTCCTGCCGTTGGCTGAGTACAGCGGATCGGTCAGCCGGCACTCGATCAGCCCCGGGTTGTCCGTGATGATTTCCGTGTAAAGCGCGCAGCGCGCATAGGTGTTGTGGGCCAGCAGGTAGGTCCCGTCCGGTGCCAGCTTCGCCTTGGTGCTGGCGAAGCGGGTACCGCCCAGATTGTTCAGCTCCGATCGATCTGAGCCGTTGGTGGCCCGGTCCTCTTCCTCTTCGGCAGCGGGTTTTGCGCGCCCTCCGGACTGCTCGCCAGCGGCGACCGTCATCACCACGCCACCACTCAGACGGCGTTCCGCGGGTGTCAGCGGTTCACCCTTGGATGAGGACGATCCCCTGGCCGCGTTACGCGGGCGCTGCGCAGGCTGAGCTCTCTCCCTGCCGGCGTCAGACGGGGGAGGGGCCGCCACTTTCTGGCTGGCCAACAGTTCCTGCCGGGCTTTCTCTTGTTCATCAGCCTCCTTCTGCATCTGCAGGCGCTTTTTCTTCAGCATCTGCTCGTAGCTGTCATCGTCGGTTTCCTTGCGCTGCAGCGCCGGGTCGGCGAAAGCCTTCTCCTCGTCGACGGCGTCGGATTTCGGCGCAGAGCTGAAAATAACCATGAAGCCACCGACAAACAGCGCTATGAACAAGAGGCCGCCGGCCAGGATGGCCAGCACCATCTTCCAGGTCCCGGATTGCCCGGACCGCTTCTGCCTCAAGTCGAACGCCCCTCGGGCGAGGGTACTTTCCGGCACCGCACCGGCATCGACCGGGGCTTCGGCGTCATTTGGTTTCTGCACGTTTCACCTCCCGATACTCACCAGTGGTCGTGCCGTTGTAGTTGTGCGAAGCACCGACCTGGCGGGTCTGCAGAGCCAGCACCTGGTCGTTGAGCCGCAGTCGAAATTCCTTGCTCAGGCCATGCACCACCAGCACGTCCCCGACTGGGCGAGTGTTGGCGAGTGTCTCCGTGCCGTCCGGCAGTACCTGGTAGAGCACCGGCCGGGGCGAGCTGGCCGCGAATCTCAGGCAGGTAAAGGTGCCGTTGTCCCAGACCTCGGTCGGCGACAGCTCCAGGTCCCCCTGCTTTCGGTACGCGGTATTGCGCCGCCCACAGGCACAGGGATTGTGGTTGAACGCCCGCGAGGGGAGAGTGGCCTTCTTCAGCTCCGGGTAGTTCCAGCGCAGCAGGTAAGTCGAATCGGCTACCTTGGGGACCAGCTTCAACTCCAGTACGTAGGTACGGCGGTCGGTGCTGATGATCAGATTGGTGTTCGGCTCATTGGCGGTGGTCGGCTTGATACCAATTAGGTTGCCCCGCTGGTTCACCCCGATGGCCCAGGCGGTGGGGTCACCCGTGACCATCAGGCCCTGCTCGTTGTTCACCGACTCGTCGTATTGCAGCTGCACCAGAGCGGTACGCCCCACCACGGCCTGCACGCGGAAGACGTCGTCCGCGCTGTAGGTGGCCGTCTGCACGCGGTCATCCAGGAAGCTGCCGCGTCCCATCGTTTCGGCATTGGCCAAGGTTGCGAACATCATCCAGCTGATGGCCATGCCCATAACGAACGCTATCGTGAATGCTCTCATTGCCTGACCTCCTGCGCCTGCGAGTACGCCACCACCCCGAATCCCCTCGGGTTGATCCAGCGTTGTTCGCGGTTTTTCGGGGGGTGTTGGTAGTCGAAGCTCAAGCTGACCAGCCAGGTCGTCGGCTCGATGGATCGCAACGGCTCGCCCTGGCGGTCGAGGGGGGACTTCGTGTAGCGCACCTGGGCCGTGCGGAACTTCGGCTTCGTGCCAGGCGGGTTGGGCAGGAAGACGATGTTGTTGATCGTCACCCGAAGCTGCTGGGAATCGCCCAGCACCTGGGCGTAGCCCTTGCTCGACAACTGGAAGTTGCGGTACTCGCCAAAGGTGTCGTCGTACGAGAGCAGCCGTACCACGTCATAGCGCTGCTTCTGGTCCGCAAAGTTGTACGACTCGCGGAACTTCACGTAATTGGCAATCCACATCTCGTCTTCGATCTGCTGTGGATTTGGAGCGTCCTGCAGTGGCGGGACCAGGTCCGTGTAGCCGGTGTTGTTGTCGACCCGGACCAGGTACGGCTCCACCTTCTTCAACGGCGTCAGGCCCATCACCGCCGCCACCGCCATGAAGGTCACCACCATGCAGAAGAGCGCGATACGGCGCCATACGGTCGCCTTGCGCTTTTCACCCGCGGCAACGCTCTGCTCGAAGTAACGCGCTGCCTGGGTGTAGGCCTGGATATTCAGCGAGGTTTCCAGCGTCAGCGGAGCCGCCGCCGCGTGGCTGATCCGGCGTTCCTCCTGGAGGACGGCCGCCTTACTTTTTCGACGGAACATCACAGATCTCCTGTTTGGCATGGAAAGACGAGAGGTTTGCTTCGACCCAGGGGCCAGAGGGTTCCTTGAGCTTTGGCGGGCTGCTGCAGGCTGAAAGCAAGGCAGCACAAAGCAGCACGCCCACACGCATGGGGTTGCGGTTCATATGAGTGTCCTATTGGAGTTGGATCGATGCGGCGGGAGGCCGCGATGGAGCAGGGAAGGGGAGTAGCGGATCAGCCGTCAGCTGATTCTGTTGCGGAGCAGGCGACTCGCTGCGAAGTAGGCGCCCATCTGCTTGGCCATGCTCAGGCCCGTCGCGGCACCGAGGGTTTTACCCATAAGCCCTCCTGCACTCGTAGTGGGAATGCCGCCTCCGCCCATGATTGAGGCTGCAATATTGGGCAGGGAAGTGGCCAGGACAGTGAACCCGTTGAATACCAGAAGAATTGCCATGATCGTGGTCCAACCAACTGACTCAGCTCCGCTCGGAAGCACGGATGTTTTTATATAGCCAATCTCTAAAGCTAGAACAGAAGCGAAAAGTATCTGTGTAAGCATAAACCCTCCGATTACTGATACCCATCCCCAGAACCATTGCCTAGTCTGGTCGTATAAAAGGAAAGCGATAAATAGCGGGCCAAGAATGAGGATCAGCGTAGTGGCAATCTTTAACGTTAACAGTGTTGCCACGGCTACTGTGAAGAACGGAGTCCCGCCCAAGATAATAAAAACAAGTCCGACAACCGCCATTAATACCTTGTCCAAATCCTCTACGAATGGATTAAACTTCATTGCTTTGCAGTAATCGACCACCAAATTTATGTAGGTTGATATTGTGCTGTCGACTAAGTTCGCCTGTTCCTCGCTTCCAGTGGAGAGTTGAGTTGAAATCCACTCGGGAAAGCCGTTTACGAAGGGGACAACAGTGCTTATATACCAGCCTATATTGAACGCGCATGCGGCGATGGCGGCCATTTTAATCGTCGACCAAACAATCTCCTCAATAGCTACGTTAAGCCCTCGCCAGTACCACGCCAAACTCTTGGCCGTGATCTGAAGCACCCAAAATGCCCCATAAAGCATTCCCAAACCAGAAATCACCCTGGCCGTTCCGCTGACCAGGGTGCTTTGGAGGGTTGCATCGATGGAGTCAAAGAGTGGCGCTACAATTTCAACCTGTATTGCCATATCTCACTCACCTAATTCTGCTTTCGAGAAAACACCTTGCCGCCGAAGTGGAGTTTTCCATCTTTGACATACGCTGTTTTGCCGTGTCCCCAATCCAAGACACCATCAACAATTGGCGGATTTGTAATCGAGGGGCTTCCGTATACACCGCCGTTCATTTGCGCTTCGAATCCCAGATAAGAACTCCACACACAACGTTCGCCATCGCAGGTGATGGTGATTTTGTCTGGATATCCATTCTCTTCCCTGATCTGTATCCAATCCCCGATAAAGTCCATTGATCTATCAGGAGAATCACATCCGGACATCAGAGTCGCTACTGCAACTGTGGCAAGGGTCATGATTTTCATTTTCACAATTGCGCGCATATAGATTTACTCATTTCAGTTGGACTCCATTCTCTCCATGATCTTTTGCGCAGTCCGATTGCTATCTATGCGCCTTTTTTCTTCGGAGAGCATTTGCATATTGGTTAGCCGCAGCTGCTGGTTCTGCAATTCGAGGAATTCCTGTTGGTATCGCAGGTTCAGGTCTTCCTTTTGCTGCGGGGTTTGCACTTCATCGAGCTTCTGCCGCAATTTCTCGGCGTTCTTCACTCGCGCAGTGCTCGCGTTGTAGTTGTCCTCCAACGCACCCGCGACAGCCAGCAGCTGGTCGAACCTTCTCTGAACATCCCGGTCCGTGGAAATCAGCCCGTACTTATTTCGAAGGCCGGTAATGTCCTTCACGTTGTCATACATTTCTGACCAGTCCCCCATGGGGAGCAGGCGATTCAGCGCGGGGTCATCGAGAAACGCACCGAGCTGGTCGTTACCCGTCGCGATGCTCTTGTAGTGCTCGTACTGTGCCTTTGCCTGGGCGATGCCGGTCTTCGCGGTATTCAGGGCGTCCAGGGCTTGCTGGGCCTGGGCCTGCGCATCAAGGACCATTTGCGCAATGCTCGCGACGTCGATGGTGGGGATACCGCTGGCCTGAATCAGCGGCGCAGCAGAGAGTGCTGCGCTGGCCAGAGCCAGCGCGCGAAGCGTCTTCTTCATTGGGAAAATTCTCAGAGATTGGCGCCGTGGCCTGGGTAGGCCTTGGCAAAGATTGTCGTGTGGGTGAGCGATAGCAGATCGCGCTGCCTGCGCGCGAAGATCTGCGCAGGCAGCGGCTGGTGATGAAGGGAGGGGTTTAACTTCCGATAATTCGGAGCGCGCCTGGAGAAGGGGCCTACATACAGCGAATTCGTGAATGTTCTAGAACGGCAGGACGTCATATCAATAGGAGAAGTGAAATGATGCGAAACGTCTTGCAGATGAGCTTTGGAGGGCTATCCAGGGCCTATTACTTACGGCAACTGTTCTTCGGCTCGCTGTTCACGGCTATATTCGTAGCTGTGGCCTTCTATGCCACGAAGCCCGTTCCCCTTGGGTTCTATGTGTTTCTTGGGGTAATAACGCTGCTTTATCCATACTCTCGTTTCGTTTATGAAACTGTTGTCGACTTCGTCGTGGGCGACAACATGATCATCAGTAACCTCTTCGTAATGCTTTGGTGGAAGTGGCTGACGATGGGCCTGTGCTGGACCTTCGCAATCTTCATCGCCCCGATCGGCCTGGTAGGCCTCTACATCTACCATTGGCGATCAAATCGCAAAGACAGCGAAGCGGGTTGAAGTTGAAAGGAATCTGTACCCTGGTACGGGCCGTCTTGCGGAGGATTCTGGCGCGCAGAACTGGCTACAGTTCTGCGCGCCAGTTCACCATCAACCTCTTTCCAGTCGCTGGGGGAGGAGGTCAGGCCACCTTGGGGCTGATCGTCCAGGCCACCGCCAAGCCAGCCGCATCGGCCAAGGCCACCAAGGCGTCCAGACTAAAGGCCTCGATCTTGCCGTGCTTGAGGTTGCTATAGCGCGGTGCGGTGATGCCTAGGCGCTGGGCGCGCTCGGCGGCGGTGCCTTCCCAGCTCTCGACACGTTCCATGATGGCCATCAGCAGCGCCGAGCGAAGGCGCATATTCGCCGCCTGCTCTGGGGTGTCCTCAATGGCGTCCCACACACTATTGAAACGCTGGCTTTCGATCATTTCCTGGTCCTCAGAAGTTCGCGGAGGCGCATCGCCGCCAGGTCAATATCCGCCTTGGGTGTGGCCTGGGTCTTCTTCTGGAAGGCGTGAAGGACATACACGGCATCCGGCAGAGTCGCCAGGTAGATCACACGGAAGGCCCCGGAGGCCTCTCGAATCCGGATTTCTCGCACGCCTGCGCCGATGGCTACCATCGGCTTCCAGTCGCTGGGCTCCAGACCATGTTGAATGCGGTCCAGTTGATAGCCCGCCTCGCGGCGGACAGCCATCGGGAAATTGCGTAAGCGCTCGAGGGCGTCCGCCAGAAATTCCACAGCTTTCATGGGTAGGCTTCCATGTCTAGTTTTATCGGAATCGATAATTCCGACAAGCAAAATTATCGAATTCAGTAATTTTCCGCCATGCAGGGCATCAAGCCTGGTCCGGAGAACTAGGCTTGATGTTGAATTTCACGGACGCGAAAATCAGGCGGTGGTCGTAACAGTGCGATCGCGTCGGTCCTCCAGGAATGACGGTACCCAGAGGGACGGGACCTCGGTGCGCAGCCCTTGGCGGATCTGAGCAGAGAGGCTGTCCGGCTCGTTCCTACAGGCCTCCAGCAGCGCCGGTACCCAGATTTCAGGGTCGTCCGTGGCCAGGCAATGGCGGATTTCCTGCGCGATGGCCGAGTTTTCCGTGGTGGTCGACAGCAGTGGCAGCCAGTACTTCAGCTCCGCGGGAAGGTCCATCTTCAACTGGACCGCCTGGTGCCCTTGCACCACCACCATCCCCCGGTCCTGTGGGTGCAGCCCCTTGATCACATCGAAGACTTTTCCCTTGATGCCAAACTTTGCGTAGGACTCTGCGTCTGCTTTCGTGTTGGCGAGCCAGACAGTGGTGATGGTTTGCTGCACCACGGCTGGGCCGTACTCGCTATCTGCCGAGTCCTCGGGCGACTGGGTGTCCATAATCAGGGTCTCGCCACGGGTCCGGCCTGCCTTCAGGATCTCCTTGATTGCGTCCGCGGTGCTTTCGAACGACAACGGCACCCAGTACTCCGCGACCACATCGACCATCAGGCTGCCCGGCTCGTTTTGCTGGACCAGGCGCTTCAGGAAGAACAGCGTGTTCAGCAGCACCTGAATGGCCACCGGGTGGTTCTTGACGAATTCCTTCTTCAAGACGTTGGTGCAGTCGAAGGCCAGTCGGCGGTACTGCTTCGGATCGAACTGGTTGACCGCGGAGTCCAGTACCCACGCGTACGGCCCATTGAGCGTGCGGCTCCACTTCATCAGTCGGGTATGCAGGCAGTTTCCGCCCAGGAGCGGGATGTTTTGCAGCAGCAACGACAGGCTGCGGTTCTTCACCTCCGAATGCTGCAGTACCGCTTCAATGGAGTGTTGAATCTGCCGCTCTTCCTCCTGGGAGCACTGATCGACGCCGCCGGCACAGGCCACCACCGTCTCGTACAGAAACTGCCGCAACTGCGGCGTATCCGGCAGCTGGAACGGGTTGATGCCGGTGGGTTGCATGGGTTCGATGGCGAAATACTGCGTGTTGAGTGCGCGCAGCAGGTTTTCCAGCGAGCGGTTGTAGTCGATGGCGAACAGCATCGGATTGAACCGGCTCAGGAACACCAGGGTGATGGCTTCTGCCGTCGTCTTGCCCGCGCCCGTCATACCGGTGAAGCACATGTGCCCGGGTAACTTCTCGCCCAGGCTGTTCTGCCCGGCCGGGCTGTCATGCGCGTTGAGGAAATACATCCCGTCCGTGGCCGTCCGGGCGGGCATCAGCGCCGAACCATCGCCAATCGGATTGCCCTTGGCCTTGCCGCTTGGCGTCGTGTGCAGCGAGAAGGTGCAGGCCAGGTTCTCGGTCGATTTCGTTTGCGGGTAGGGCACGTCGAGGTAGGCCGGGAACTGCGCAAACCAGCTGTACACGTTGGTGATGGTCGAACGCACGAACGATGTGTCGTAGGTGCTGAAGATCGACTCCATCTTCGCCCCGTTCTCGATCGCCGCATCGGGTGTGTCGCCATACACCACCAAAGCGGCGTGAAAGCGGCCAAAGCTCAGCTCACCGAGCGTTATGCCCTCAATGGCCTCGTCCAGCTCCTGAGTTTGCTTGTTCTCCCCCTCGGTCTGGCTCAGGTCGAAGATCTGCTTGGTGAGCGCCCTTTTCGCCTTGTTGCGGTCCTCGAAGAGGAACATTTGCACCAGGGTGAAATCGATCTGCTGGCCAACCGCCTCGTCCCATATCCCCGAGAAGGTGCCGGCGTTCGGCAAGCTGCGCAGGTCATAGGTGGTTGCGTAACGCTTGCCGCCCTTGTTCGGACGCACCTGCACATAGTCCATGGCTTCGAAGTTCGTCACGCTGTCGATCACCGCATCGCCAAGGCGCGTGTCGCCGATCAGCACGTCCTGTTCATCGCCATTGAACACCTGGCTGAAGAAGCGTCCAACCTGGGAGATCAGAGCGCCGTGCCGGTTCTCCTCGATCCCCATGAAGGCGGGGTCATAGTCCGCCAGCATCGTCCTGGAGACCATCAGCAGCTCGGTCATGCGCTTGATCCCGTCGTCCAGGTCGCGGTAGCGCAGGATCAGGACCAGCGTGTAGCCGACCTGGCGATAGGTGCCATTGCGGAAAGGCCGGGTGTAAGCGTCTACGAAGTCCTGCAGGGCCGTCAGCGGCATATTGAACTGCGTATCCAGCTGGAGGCCTGCCTTGGTGATGTAGGCCTGCAGCATCAGGTTTGCCCCCTCTTTCTTGCCCAGGGCGAGGAAGTACCGATTCAACCGCTCGTACTGGCGGTCCAACTCGGCCTGGTCGGTCATCTCATGAGAGATGCCTTTGAGGCGAATCACACTCAACAGCCGATTCGGCGCGAGTTTAACGATGCATTCATGCCCGACGTGATGCTCCATTAGGGGCGTCAGCACCTCGGGTGACATGACGGCAGAGTGCAAAGCGCTTGCCATAGAAATGACTCCATCTTGGGTTTTGCGGAGTGACCATCAGCCCCTTTCCGAACCGCATGCTCAGGAAGAAGCGGCGGGTGGCGAAAGCCACCCGGCGCATGAAGCGGTCATCAATGGAGCTGACGAAGTAGAAGGCGAACCCGACCAATAGAAAGGGGACCATTGCCAGTCCCCCCCAGGGTCCAATGATTGCCAGGGCCAGACCTGTTGTGATCAGGTTTCCAACCAGCAGGCCTACGAAGGGCATGATGGGTATGCCCTTGAAGTTCGCTGGCCGATCCATCCCGTTCCAGGTCCGGTAACGCCGTTTCTCGTCAGCCATGGGCAGCCCTCCTTAGAAGGTGCCGCCGAGTGCCTTCCAGGCCCACGGAGCGAATACGGCGATGGCACCGCCGACTGCAGCCCCGATCACGAAGATCTGCAGGAAGTCCATCCAGCCGTAGGAGTGGTCTCCCGCGAGTCGAGCGACCATCAAACGGATGCCGCCATAGGCGGTACAGCAGAGGAAGAGGGTGAAGGAAAGGGCGTAGAGACCCAGTTGAACGTAATCGGCGTACTCGTTCAGCTTGGCCAGCCAGTCGTCATCGGCATGGGCGAGTACCGGGGTTAAGGCGACAGCCATTACGGCCAGCTGCTGGCGGCGTACCTGGGCGCGCTGCAGAGCGTTACATGCGGAAGCGATCAGTTGCTTGAACATTTGCGGGTGTTTCCTCTTGGGGTTGGGGTTGAACTTGTGCCGGCGGCGGAGCCGCGTTGAAGCGCGGAAACTGGTGCAGGACATCCCAGCGCTCGTAGCTCGGCTGTGGTGGTGCAGGGGGCGGCGCCGTGAGCGCCGGTGAGGGTGGTGCGGAGTCGTCTGGAGCGGGCACGAAAGGCCCGTCGACCTGGGCGAGCACGCGCTCGACATAGCTGGTATTGCCGAACGCGGCTTCAGGCTTGAAGCCGCGGGTGAAATTGCCGCTGTAGTAGCAGGACAGCGCCTTGCGCAGCGCGGCTTGTGGGTTTGGCGTCACGCTCAGAGCGCGGGAGTAGCAGTCCTGCAGGTGGAACTCCGTCAACTGGAGGTTCCTGCAGGGCTCGAACAGCGACGTCAGTTCCTGTGGATCATCAGCTTCGAAGTGCTGACTGTTGATCTGGCCGAGGCCCACGCTGAAGCTCGCCCCCTCGTTCGCCAATTGATTCGCAATCACCAGCGCTTCATCCAGGCTCTGCGGCTGACGCGGCAGGGCCTGCCCCACGACCGCAATGGCGTAGGGGTTTAGAGACGATTCGTGCGAGGCGAGGCGGAGGAGGGTGGCGGGAGCGACAGCAGGGGCACATTGCGCGGCCAGAGCCAGAAAGGCGCTGGTGGCGAGTGCCATGTCAATCTCCTGGTGGGTTCTCAGTAGACGTCCTGTGTCCTCCCTTAATCAGGAGTTCCGCTTCGAGTTGAGCGCTGTAGCGATCAATCAGTTCGCGAACGAAGGCGGTCGGGGTGTATCTACGTCCTGTGTGGTACGCCACCGCGGTAGCTCGGCGAGCCACAACGGAGCAGTGCTCGGCGCCGATGTGGAGTTGGGTAGTGGGTGATTTCTTCTGTCGTTCCATTGGAACCTCCTTCTTCTGGGCGCACGAACGCGCCACCGGCGGGTACCGGCGTGGTGTTGTTAAGTGAAATGCCCAAGTCGGGCCGTATATCCTGTTGGTCAGGACCTGGCCAGCAGGGCTGCCCGCATTGGGCAAGGATGGGAGTGGCCTTCTGGCCAGGTTCTTAAAGGGTGGATCGTGTAGCGGGCTGTGGGACGATTGCGCAACCTTCTCGGGCAGTAGGCCGCTGACACCTTACAAGTGTTTCGAGATGTGATCTTTCGTAAAGAGACGGGCAGCTTCTGATCTCACGAAACCGGTAGCAGGTGATTGCTAATTGGCCCTCATGGTGCAACCACTGTAGGAATATCCAACGCTAAGTTATTGATTTTTATGGAGTGCCTTGGCCGTCTATGGCATGGTGGCAAGCGGTAATTTTTGTCGGTATTTCAATAACTTACAGATAACGCCGCGTCACATTGACATGGTGGGGGTCGTTGGTTCGAGTCCAATTGTGCCTACCAAATCGAGCCCGCGTCACGCGGGGCTTAGAGGGCGATCCGAAAGGGTCGCCCTTTTTGTTTTGGGGAAATTTGGGGATATTTTGGGCAAGTGCCCTTCCGCTCTACAGTTGCAGGTCGGCGCCCGCGCGTTGGTGCTGAACGTCCTCCCCCCCCCCCTCGTGGTCGGCCTGATAGTGCTCGGTCACCTTCGCGTCGGTATGACCCATCAGCGCCTGAACATATTCCTGCGGATGGCCCTGCTGTTCATGCAGTCAGGCATCCAGCGCCCTGATCTCGTGAAGCGTCGGCCGCTCGGCCTCCGGCATCTCGTTGTAGGCCTCCGATTCGTCCCGAGCCCTGGTGAAGGCTTTCGTCAGGTGGTCCTTGATCACGGCGTTCCAGTGGCGCTTCGCGTCCAGCTGCTCCCGCTTCCTCGTCTTGGGCGAGTGGTGCGGTCAGTATTCTCTGGAACCAAACAGTGGCATGCCGTAGGAGTCGACACCGATCATCTTGCTTAGAGCGGCTTCAGCAGCCTTGTGGGCGTCAGTGCGCGTGGCGAAGTGTGCGTGGTCGTAGATCAGGTGAAGCTTCGAGCCGGTCATGGATTCGAGTGGTTGGATGGCGATGAATGCCAGTGCGTAGTCACCGTTGATGCGGGTTTCGGTCCAGGCGGTATGCCCTGGGAAGTCTCGTCTGTTCATGGCGGCCTCCGGCAGGTGCGTCTCTGGTGGGCGGATTCCCACTATGAACCTGTATCGTTGCTGTCGCCTGGAGTATCTGACGAAGGGCCAGGGGCGCGATCCCTTGCGTGAGCGCGGCTTCGGGTGTCAGGGGAGTGGGGTGTTGCGGTCATTTCTTGGGGGGGGAAGGATTCGCTCATCGTTCCTTTAAGTGTGCGTTAGTCTCCAGGTCGGTGGTCGGGGTTAGGCTTGCCTGCTGATCGGGAGGCGAACTTCTGTCGGAGGGACTATGAAGCAGAGACTTCAGCGGCGACTCCAGTCGCAAGTTCAGGCCGTGTTGCCGGGCTTCACGGTGAAGTGCGAATTCTCCTCAGAGCGCGTAATCAATATTTATCTGAACAACCCGAAAACCGCCGAGGCAATGCGCATCACGGGGGTGACGCTGGAGTCGATCGTCGGGCCGGGGGCTCTCGATGAGACGGTTGATCAGCTCATGTTCGAGATCATGACCGTTGCTGGTGGTCGATGATCCTGGAGGCTGGCGAATTCGTGTGTGGGTCGGGCGTTCATGGTTGAGGATGCGGCGTGGCAAATTCACAGCCTGATTCCCGGCATGTTTGCGGCTGTCAAGGGAAATGGCACCAAGTCATTGATTTATCTGTGATAGAGTGTGCCCCTTCGCGGTGTTTCGGCGGGTTTGTCTCCCGGGCTTCGTGAGGTAGCGGGTCTGGGCCTGCTGCTTCAGTGGGGTGGGGTGTAGGTCTGCCCCTGGCGCATCATCGAAATCGGTTCGGAAGGTTCGCTCACGTGGCCTTTCTGTTGGCTGCTTGTCGGCGCTCCGGCTTTCTGCAAGCATTCCGCACTTTCATTACCTCCAGTGACTCTGGTTCGGCCTTGGTTGGCTGCAAGGCTCCCGCCACCGTATGGCGGGCATACCACCGAATCGCGTACTGGCTCATCCCAACCCATGTGGCCTTTGGTAGAGGTCACCACTAGGAGAGGAGGCGCCATGCCCATCATTACTCTTCCTGACGGCAGTCAGCGTACTTTCGACAACCCCGTATCCGTGCTCGAAGTGGCCCAGTCCATCGGCGCTGGCCTGGCCAAGGCCACCCTGGCCGGCAAGGTGAACGGCAAGCAGGTCGACGCCTGCGATCTGATCGAAACCGACGCGACCCTGCAAATCATCACGCCGAAGGACGAGGAGGGCCTGGAGATCATTCGCCACTCCTGCGCGCACTTGGTTGGTCATGCGGTCAAGCAGCTTTACCCGACTGCCAGGATGGTAATTGGCCCGGTGATCGAGGAAGGTTTCTACTACGACATCGCCTTTGAGCGTCCCTTCACGCCCGAAGACATGGCCGCCATCGAAAAACGCATGGCCGAGCTGATCGATAGGGACTACGACGTCATCAAGAAGATGACGCCGCGTGCCGAAGTCATCGAGGTGTTCAAGTCGCGTGGTGAGGACTACAAGCTGCGCCTGATCGATGACATGCCGGACGAAACCGCTATGGGCCTGTACTTCCACGAGGAGTACGTGGACATGTGCCGCGGCCCGCACGTGCCGAACACTCGCTTCCTCAAGGCGTTCAAGCTGACCAAGATTTCCGGTGCCTACTGGCGCGGCGACTCCAAGAACGAGCAGTTGCAGCGTATCTATGGCACCGCCTGGGGCGACAAGAAGCAGCTGGCCGCCTACGTCCAGCGCATCGAAGAAGCCGAAAAACGCGACCACCGCCGCATCGGCAAGCAATTGGACCTGTTCCATTTGCAGGAGGAAGCGCCGGGCATGGTGTTCTGGCATCCAGCCGGCTGGACTGTCTATCAAGTGCTGGAACAGTACATGCGCAAGGTCCAGCGCGACCACGGCTACGTGGAGGTGCGCACTCCACAGGTGGTTGATCGCATTCTCTGGGAGCGTTCGGGGCACTGGTCCAACTACGCCGAGAACATGTTCACCACCGCGTCGGAGAGCCGCGACTATGCGGTGAAGCCGATGAACTGCCCGTGCCACGTACAGATCTTCAACCAGGGCCTGAAGTCCTACCGCGATCTGCCGCTGCGCCTGGCCGAGTTCGGTGCCTGCCACCGTAACGAGCCCTCTGGTGCCCTGCACGGCATCATGCGTGTGCGTGGCTTCACTCAGGACGACGCCCACATCTTCTGCACTGAAGACCAGGTGAAGAAAGAGGCGGCTGACTTCATCAAGCTCACGCTGCAGGTCTACAAGGACTTCGGCTTCACCGACATCGCGATGAAACTTTCCACTCGCCCCGCCAAGCGGGTGGGGTCCGACGAGCTGTGGGATCGCGCCGAAGGCGCCTTGGCCGATGCGCTGAACGAGTCCGGCCTGGCCTGGGAATACCAGCCGGGGGAAGGCGCTTTCTACGGTCCGAAGATCGAGTTCACCCTGAAGGACTGCCTCGGCCGTAACTGGCAGTGCGGCACCCTGCAGTACGACCCGAACCTGCCGGAGCGCCTCGATGCCAGCTATATCGCCGAAGATAACAGCCGTGTTCGTCCGGTGATGCTGCATCGCGCGATCCTCGGGTCCTTCGAGCGTTTCATCGGCATGCTGATCGAGCACTACGCTGGCGCCTTCCCGGCCTGGCTGGCGCCGACCCAGGCCGTGATCATGAACATCACCGACAAACAGGCCGACTTCGCCCTCGAGGTGGAGCGGGCCCTCAACGAAAGCGGCTTCCGTGCCAAGTCCGACTTGAGAAACGAGAAAATCGGCTTTAAAATCCGCGAGCATACTTTGCTCAAGGTTCCCTATCTCTTGGTTATTGGAGACCGGGAAGTTGAGACTCGATCCGTTGCTGTGCGCACCCGCGAGGGTGTCGATCTGGGTTCCATGCCCCTCGAAAGCTTCTCTGAGACGCTCGCACAAGCGGTTTCCCGGCGTGGTCGCCAAGAATTGGAGTAATCACTATTAAGCGTGAAATGAGACAAGACAAGCGGACTCAACCGAAAGCCCCGATCAACGAGAACATTACGGCTCGCGAGGTGCGGTTGATTGGTGCTGACGGCCAGCAGATTGGCGTCGTCTCGATTGATGAAGCGCTGCGCGCTGCTGAAGAAGCCAAGCTGGACCTGGTAGAGATCTCTGCCGACGCGGTGCCGCCCGTATGCCGGATCATGGATTACGGCAAGCATCTCTTCGAGAAGAAGAAGCAGGCCGCCGCTGCAAAGAAGAACCAGCATCAGCAGCAGATTAAAGAAATCAAGTTTCGTCCAGGGACGGAAGAAGGGGATTACCAGGTAAAACTACGCAACCTGGTACGTTTCCTTAATGAAGGGGACAAGGCCAAGGTATCCCTGCGATTCCGCGGCCGTGAGATGGCTCACCAGGAGCTGGGCATGGAGCTGTTGAAGCGGGTCGAAGCCGACCTCGCTGAAATCGGCACCGTTGAACAGCATCCTAAGCTGGAAGGACGCCAGCTGATGATGGTCATCGCTCCCAAAAAGCGAAAGTAACCTCCAGGGCACTGGCAGGCCTTGCGGTTATGTTTATTGATTGAATGCGGAGTATCCGAACATGCCAAAGATGAAAACCAAGAGCGGTGCTGCAAAGCGCTTCAAGAAGACTGCTAACGGCATCAAGCACAAGCACGCCTTCAAGAGCCACATCCTGACCAAAATGACTACCAAGCGTAAGCGTCAGCTGCGCGGCTGCAGCCAGCTGCACGCGTCTGACGTACGTAAAGTAGAGCGCATGCTGCGCATTCGTTAATCCGGTCAAGATTCTAGAGGAAATTACTCATGGCTCGTGTTAAGCGTGGCGTCATCGCTCGTGCTCGTCACAAGAAAATTCTGAAACTCGCCAAAGGCTACTACGGTGCACGCAGCCGCGTGTTCCGCGTTGCCAAGCAGGCGGTGATCAAGGCCGGCCAATACGCCTACCGTGACCGCCGTCAGCGCAAGCGTCAGTTCCGCGCTCTGTGGATCGCTCGTATCAACGCTGGTGCTCGTCAGAACGGTCTGTCCTACAGCCGCCTGATCGCTGGCCTGAAAAAAGCGGCCATCGAGATCGATCGTAAGGTTCTGGCCGACCTGGCAGTGAACGAAAAAGCGGCGTTTGCTGCGATTGTCGAGAAAGCTAAGGCCGTTCTGGCTTAAGTCCCCGACAATCACCGGGTTCGCCCGGTGCTGAACGTCACCGATAGGGGAAGGGCCTTGTGCTCTTCCCCTATTTCGTATCTGGAGTCAGTAAATGGAAAATCTGGATGCGCTGGTCTCGCAAGCGCTTGAGGCCGTGCAACAAACCGAAGACGTGAATGCCCTCGAGCAGATCCGCGTTCACTACCTTGGCAAGAAAGGCGAGCTGACCCAGGTGATGAAGACCCTGGGCGACCTGCCGGCTGAAGAGCGCCCCAAGGTCGGCGCCCTGATCAACGCCGCCAAGGAGCGCGTTCAGGACGCTTTGAACACCCGCAAGGACTCGCTTGAGCAGGCAGCACTGACCGCCAAGCTCGCGGCCGAGCGTATCGACGTGACCCTGCCGGGCCGCGGCCAGGCCTCCGGTGGCCTGCACCCGGTTACCCGCACCCTGGAGCGCGTCGAGCAGTTCTTCACTCGGATAGGCTACGGCATCGCCGAAGGCCCCGAAGTCGAAGACGACTACCACAACTTCGAAGCGCTCAACATTCCCGGCCACCACCCGGCCCGGGCAATGCACGACACCTTCTATTTCAATGCGAACATGCTGCTGCGTACCCACACCTCCCCGGTACAGGCGCGCACCATGGAGTCGCAGCAGCCGCCGATCCGCATCGTCTGCCCCGGCCGCGTCTATCGCTGCGACTCGGATATCACCCACTCGCCGATGTTCCACCAGGTCGAAGGCCTGCTGGTAGACGAAGGCATCAGCTTCGCCGACCTCAAGGGCACCATCGAAGAATTCCTCCGCGTGTTCTTCGAGAAGCCCCTCGGCGTGCGTTTCCGTCCCTCCTTCTTCCCCTTCACCGAGCCGTCGGCCGAAGTCGACATGCAGTGCGTGATGTGCTCCGGCAAAGGCTGCCGCGTGTGCAAGCAGACCGGCTGGCTGGAAGTGATGGGCTGCGGCATGGTCCACCCGAACGTGCTGCGCATGTCCGGCATCGATCCGGAAAAATACCAGGGCTTCGCCTTCGGGATGGGCGTTGAACGCTTGGCCATGCTGCGCTATGGCGTCAACGACTTGCGCCTGTTCTTCGACAACGACCTGCGCTTCCTCGCGCAATTCCGCTAGGTCGCCACGTCAGAAACGAATCCCAGGAGTAGGAACATGAAATTCAGTGAAGACTGGCTGCGGAGCTGGGTAAGCCCGCAGGTCTCCCGCGACGAACTGGTCGCCCGCCTGTCCATGGCCGGCCTCGAAGTCGACAGCGTCACCCCGGTGGCGGGTGCCTTCAGCGGCATCGTGGTGGGCGAGGTGCTTAGCACCGAACAGCACCCGGACGCTGACAAGTTGCGTGTCTGCCAGGTCAGCAACGGCAATGAGACCTTCCAGGTCGTATGCGGCGCCCCCAATGTGCGCCCCGGCCTGAAGATCCCCTTCGCCATGATCGGCGCCGAACTGCCGGGCGACTTCAAGATCAAGAAGGCCAAGCTGCGTGGCGTTGAATCCAACGGCATGCTCTGCTCGGCCTCCGAGCTGCAGATCAGCGACGACAACGACGGCCTGATGGAACTGGCGGCAGACGCCCCGGTCGGTCAGGACATCCGCGCCTACCTCGGCTTGGATGACGTCATAATCGAGCTGGGCCTGACCCCCAACCGCGGCGACTGCCTGAGCCTCTCCGGCCTCGCCCGCGAAGTGGGCGCGCTGTACGCCGCTCCGGTGGTTCGCCCGCAGGTCGCAAGCGTTGCCCCGGCCCACGACGAAGTGCGTCCGGTAGAAGTAACCGCCCCGGCCGCCTGCCCGCGCTACCTCGGCCGCGTGATCCGCAACGTTGACCTGTCCCGCCCGACCCCGCTGTGGATGGTCGAGCGCCTGCGCCGTGCCGACGTGCGCAGCATCGACGCCGCCGTCGACATCACCAACTACGTGATGCTCGAACTCGGCCAGCCCATGCACGCCTTCGACCTCGCCGAAATCAACGGCGGCATCCGTGTGCGCATGGCGGAAGAGGGCGAGAGGCTTGTCCTGCTGGACGGCCAGGAAGTCAGCCTGCGCGCCGACACCCTGGTCATCGCCGACCACACCCGCGCGCTGGCCATCGCCGGCGTCATGGGTGGCGAGCACAGCGGCGTGAGCGACAAGACCCGCGACCTGTTCCTGGAAAGCGCCTTCTTCGACACCATCGCCGTCGCGGGCAAGGCACGTTCCTACGGCCTGCACACCGACTCGTCGCACCGCTTCGAGCGCGGCGTCGACTTCCAACTGGCCCGCGAAGCCATGGAGCGTGCCACCGGCCTGCTGTTGGAAATCGTCGGCGGCGAAGCCGGCCCCATCATCGAAGCCGTGAGCGAAGCCGACCTGCCCAAGGTCGCCCCGGTGACCCTGCGTGCCGAGCGCATCACCCAGATGCTGGGCATGGAAATGGACGCCGCCGAGGTCGAGCGCCTGCTCACCGCGCTGGACCTGAAGGTCACCGCCGAAGGCGCTGGCCAATGGCGCGTTGAAGTACCTAGCCACCGCTTCGACATCAGCCTGGAAGTGGACCTGATCGAAGAGCTTGGCCGCCTCTACGGCTACAACCGCCTGCCGGTTCGTTATCCGCAAGCCCGCCTGGCCCCTCGCGCGCGCGCCGAGGGCGCCGTCGAGCTGCCGGCCCTGCGTCGCCTGCTGGTGGCCCGTGGTTACTTCGAGGCCATCACCTACAGCTTCATCGATCCCAAGCTGTTCGAGCTGTTCAACCCGGGCGTGAAGCCACTGATGCTGGCCAACCCCATCTCCGCCGACATGGCCGCCATGCGTTCCTCGCTCTGGCCGGGCCTGGTCAGCGCCCTGCGGCACAACCTCAACCGTCAACAGTCCCGCGTGCGCCTGTTCGAAAGCGGCCTGCGCTTCGTTGGCCAACTCGAAGGCCTGCAGCAGGAACCCATGCTGGCCGGCGTGCTCTGCGGTTCGCGCCTGCCGGAAGGCTGGGCCCACGGTCGTGACGGCGTGGACTTCTACGACGCCAAGGCCGACGTCGAAGCCATCCTCGGCGCCGCTGGCGACCTGGGTGCTTTCAGTTTCGTGCCCGGCGAGCATCCTGCCCTGCACCCGGGCCAGACCGCCCGCATCGAAAGGGAAGGGCGCCTGGTGGGCTTCCTCGGTGCCCTGCACCCGGAGCTGGCCAAGGCCCTGGACCTGGATCAGCCGGTCTACCTGTTCGAACTGGTACTGGCCGACGTGATGTTTGGCAAGCTGCCGAAGTTCAGCGAACTGTCGCGCTTCCCCGAGGTGCGCCGCGACCTGGCCCTGCTGGTGGATCGCGAGACTCCGGCCGAGTCCGTGCTCGCCACCATCCGTGAGGCCGCCGGCGAATGGCTGACTGACCTCAGGCTATTTGACGTGTATCACGGTAAAGGCATTGATCCGCATAGAAAAAGCCTGGCCGTCGGCTTGACCTGGCAGCATCCATCGCGCACTCTTACTGACGATGAGGTGAACACCACAACGCAGAACATCGTCACCTCGCTGGAAGACAGGTTCAATGCCACGTTAAGGAAGTAGCGTATGGGGGCTCTGACGAAAGCTGAGATGGCTGAACGTCTTTATGAAGAGCTTGGCCTGAATAAACGGGAAGCCAAGGAGCTGGTGGAGCTGTTCTTCGAGGAAATCCGTCAGGCGCTGGAGCACAACGAACAGGTGAAGTTGTCCGGGTTCGGCAATTTCGACTTGCGCGACAAGCGTCAGCGGCCTGGCCGAAACCCGAAGACAGGAGAGGAAATCCCGATCACGGCTCGCCGTGTGGTCACTTTCCGTCCAGGGCAGAAACTCAAAGCCAGGGTCGAAGCTTATGCTGGAACCAAGTCATAACGACGAGCTGCCGCCGATTCCAGGCAAGCGATACTTCACTATTGGCGAAGCTAGTGAACTCTGCGCAGTCAAGCCCCACGTGCTGCGTTACTGGGAGCAGGAATTTCCCCAGCTCAACCCGGTAAAGCGGCGCGGGAACAGGCGCTACTACCAACGACAGGACGTGCTCATGATCCGCCAGATCAGGGCACTTCTCTACGATCAGGGCTTCACCATCGGCGGGGCGCGCCAGCGCCTCTCCGGGGACGAAGCCAAGGAAGACACCACGCAGTACAAGCAGCTCATCCGCCAGATGATCGCCGAGCTCGAGGACGTCCTCCATGTGTTGCGGAAGTAAATTTTCTTGAAAAAAACCTTCCACAATTCAAAAGCTTAAAGTATAGTTCGCTCCGTTCCGGTCACCCGGAACGAGCAACAAACGTCGGGGCGTAGCGCAGCCTGGTAGCGCACTTGCATGGGGTGCAAGGGGTCGAGTGTTCGAATCACTCCGTCCCGACCATATTCAGAGAAAGGCCTAAGTCGAAAGACTTGGGCCTTTTTCGTTTTTGCTTGTTTTCACGGTATCGGGCTCCGGGATTTCTTTTGCTTGGATACCGCCGCTGGAAACGGCGACGCCCAGGTGCAATGCCCGGGTTTCGGAATGCTTTGGGCTTGGTCCTACGCGTACAGCCTTATCGCTGATTGTTGCGACTGCCATCGGGCCAACGAACCCCCATGTAGAGCCTGCCGGGTAGGTACGGGGTGGATGAGAGTTGCCTGATAGACGTATACCGCGAGTTGAGCGCTGTCATAGAATCCAGGGCGAAATTTGCTCTGGATCGGATGTGGTCAATGCAAGGCAAGCAGCAATACATGGAGGTATTGGAGGGGTGGCGCGCCTTTGTTGAGGCGGCTGGGTTAGCCAAGAGTCGTATCCGCGATGCTGATGTTCATGAGCATCAACAGATCAAGCTCGCTAGACGAAGCCTGCAGGAAGACGATTCGGGGTTCTTCCTTTCTCTTTCCGATGCACAGACGTCCAGTCTCAAGGATCGCTTCACCACCCTGGATGAAGAGGGGCGGGGGCGATCAGAAACTTTGCAGCTCGGTTTTCCTTTATTGCGTGTCATCGAGGGGCGGAAGACATTTTTCGTTCCGCTGTTCCGCTACTCATTACCGGATACTTGGCATAGCGCAGTGCCGCTGCAATTGACCGTACCTGTCAAACAGGGCTCTGAAGTTTCACCGAACGTGGATGCTTTCCGCCTGTATCTGGATATCGACATACAGGAGCTGGGTGCTGAACGGCACATGATGAGTATCGCTGCGGCCTGTCTGGAAGACTCGCACGATAGCTTTGGCGCATTGTTCGAGGCATTTCTGCGTTGGGTTGTTCAGCGTTTGGTGGACGTGAACAATAGCCCGACGAAAAGTGCAGAGCCTGCCCTGGAAAAAGCCTTCACGGCGATCATTTGTCCGGAAGTAAACACGGACTTCAATACCAAAGAGCAGCTCAAGGACTACAAGACTCTTCTTCAGCGCTCCGACCTGCAGGCACCCTTGCTTCAGCGATACATCGAGCACCGCACTGATGTACTTGCCGCGCCCCCTTTGGCCTCCCGCACGCCCTACGGGCTGTTCGAGCGCAAGTGTAGTGGTCAACCCATTCCGGACAGTGGGTTAAGTTTTTCTTCGGCCACCGCAGGTGGCAGTCCGTCGTTGAACTGATGCGGCCTGATCCAGTTGTAACGGTGCATCAGGTAATGACTGATGTCCCGTTGAGCTTCCTGGGCGGTCAGGTATCCGGTCGTTGGTACCCATTCCGACTTCAGGCTTCGGAACAGGCGCTCCATCGGCGAGTTGTCCCAGCAATTACCCCGACGGCTCATGCTCTGCTGCATCCGGTAACGCCACAGCCGCTGGCGGAACAGGCGGCTGGCGTACTGGCTGCCCTGATCCGAATGGAACATTACCTGTTGTGGCTTGCCGCGTTGCTCGTAAGCCATGTCCAGGGCCTTGATTACCAACTCGGCATCCGGTTTGGCCGAGAACGCCCAGCCAACTACCCGACGGGTATGTAGATCCAGCACTGCGGCCAGGTAATGCCAGCGACCTTGCGCCCAGACATAGGTGATGTCGCCACACCAGACCTGATTGGGAGTTTCGGTCGTGAACTCGCGATTCAGCCGATTCGGAATATCTGGTCGTTCAACAGTGGCTTGCTTGTAGGCGTGCGAGCCCGGCTGCTTGCTGACCAGGCCCAGTTCACGCATTAGCCGGCGTACACGAAAACGGCCAATCGTCTCGCCACTCTCGCGCAGCATGCCCAAGATGCTCCGGCTTCCGGCCGAGCCTCGACTCTGACTGAACAACTGATTGACCTGGCTGCGTAGCGCCACGCGGCGAGCATCGATACGGCGACATCGAAGACGATGGGCGTAGTAGCAAGAGCGCGCCACATCGAAGGCTGAACAGACCACCTCTACCGGCTCCTGCTCACTCAACTGGTCTATCAGCGCGTACGATCGAGTTCGTCTGACATCAAGAGAGCGGTAGCCTTCCTAAGAAACACCTTCGACGGCCTGTAGCGTGAAGCCGAATTCGGCTGCTCGCCGGTGCAGGCCTCTGACCACGCGCTCACGATATTTTTGCTCATAGTGGTCGGCTCCCGGATCCTGATAAGCCATGCCGAAGCGCATCGCGTTGTAGAACAGGATGGCGATCTTGCGCGCCGTGGCGGTCACCGCCTTGGCCTTGCCGATACGCGCCGACAAGCGTCGATAAAAAGCGCCCAACGCCGTGTTCGTTCTGCCAGTGGTTACGGCAGCCAACCGGAGATGGGCTGTCACCCGATTCTTGGTCTTGCGCGTGTGTGCCGAGAGCACTTTGCCGCCGCTGATCCGGCAACCCGGCGCTAAGGTCAGCCAGGAGGTGAAGTGCTGGGCGGTACGCCAGCGGCTCAGATCGGTACCGCACTCGGCGACTAACCGCAGTGCCAGGTAGGGGCCGATGCCGTGGATCTGGGTCAGATCGACGCCGACCAGTTGATAGAGCAAGACACGGACATCGAAGTTGAGCGCGTTCGGCTGTCGCGCGCGGTGGCGTGGCTTCGGTAGCGGTTCACTGGGTGAGGGGCGCTGCCGGGCGAGCCGCTGCAGGCTCTCGGCAATCTGCTGGTCGCAGACTTCAAGCTGCGCCTGATAGGCGTCGTACATGGCCAATGCCTGCGCCAGGGCAAACACATGTTCCGGCTGGTAATTGCCCACCAGGGCACTCTGGATGGTCTCAACGCTCGACTTGCAGCGGGTATCGCGCAGGGTTGCCAGTGTCGCCGCGTTGCGCTCGCCGGCGACGATCGCCCGGATGATGCGCATGCCGGTGGCCCCGGTAATGTCGGCGACCACATGCTGCAATTGCAGGTTCATGTGGGTGAGCGCCTTCTGCATGTGCTGGATATGCGCCGCGGCGTAATCGAGGTGGCGTTCGCGCAAACGTAGATAACTGCGTAACGCTGCGATCTCGCGCTCGGGATGGAAACTGGCCCGCAGCAAGCCACAGGCATGCAGACGCTGGATCCACTGCGCATCGTTGACGTCGGTCTTGCGCCCAGGCACAGCGCGGGCATCGCGCGCATTGGCCAGCACGACGTGCAAACCGTGGCTCTCGAGAATCTCGTAAACCGGAATCCAATACACCCCGGTCGACTCCATCGCCACCGTGGTGACGCCCAGCTCGACCAGCCAAGCGGCCATGCGCTCCAGGTCGGCGGTAAACGCCTTGAAGGTTTGCACCGGCTCTTCGGCGAGATCGATGGGCACGGCCACCACATGGAAGCGCGATCCGATGTCGATGCCGGCTGCACGCTGGTGAATCACTGGCAGACCCTGCCGCTGTGAACTGGACGTTTTCATGAGAACCCTCCACTTACCGGATGTACTGGACGGGGACTCGGATCAGATCACATTCCTAAACGGGGTCACGAAACGCGCCACCACTCACGGGTCCGCAGCTTCCCCTGGGTCAGGTTTTTTGACGGGGACTGAGCCTCCAAAAGCAGACGACCACTGTCCAGCGCTGTCAGTGTAGTGGTCGTGTTTCTAGCCCAATGGGGCGCGGTGCGCCGGGGAGGCGGTTTTTTAATATCGCTTTCTCCCGCTCCAGCCGGTTGATCCGGGCTTCCAGCTCTTGGATCTTCTGCTGCTCGGGCGTCAGCGCCTTGCTCTTCGGGGTGACTCCCTGGCGCTCATCTTGGAGCTGTTTCACCCAGCGGCGTAATGCCGAGTCCACGACGCCCAGCGAACGGCAGGCTTCGATATGGCTGTAGCCTTGATCCAGTACCAAGGCCGCTGCCTCTCGCTTGAACTCGGCGGAAAACGTACGTCGTTGCTTGTTCATCAGACACCTCTTTCACGGCGAGGATTTTCGCCTAAATCGGTGTCCGGGATCAGTAGACCACTACAAAGAGCGATTATCTCGCAGCTATGGCAAATTGCTCGACGCGCCTTTTGCTCTGGAAAGTTATCGCAATTGGTTAGGCTGCGCGCTAAGCGAAAGCCACGAACATCATTTTGCCTACCATCCAACCCGTGGCTTTGGCTTGTTGTGGGCAACATTGTTTAAGGGCAAATACACCAAAGCTCGGGAGCACCTGCAGAAGACCTACCCTGCCGAGTTCTCGGAATATGGTCTGGCCAGCCTCGACCACTTGCAATTGGCCAGGCTCGCGCAGAATCGCAAAGAGCTGTTTGCCACCGGCAACGCTGAAGAGTTGCTCGAGGCAGCAAAACAGGATGGTATCGATACCCAGAGGGAGAGCGAGTTAGCGCAGCTATTCAAGGATGTGGACGAGCTTGAGCGTCGCATAGGTAATTGGCAGCGTTATGTCGCTGCAGAGCGTGCGCTAAAAGACGAGTTTCCTGAAGGGGATTGGCTCGAAGTGCTGCGCATGCGTTTCATAGCCGAACAACGTGCGCTGTTCGAAAACGCAATCGACTATCTCTGGCAGGAGTTGCTGCGGCAAAAGGCGGAGCTGCGCCAAGTCCTTCCGCTATGGAGCGACATGCTCAATGGCAATCAGAATAGCGGCTTCTACGCCTGGAAGGACAAACTGCAAGAGTTCTACCGCCTCTTGACCTTGGCCTATCCGGTGATGGCCTCGACGCTGGCATCGGTGCACAAGCTGGCCGGCTACAAGCTGGCTGATCTGAATGGGGTCACGCCCTATCACCTGAGCCTCGTGGATGAAGCCGGCATGATCTCGGTGGAGTCCCTGGTGCCCCTGCTGGCTCGCAGCCAGCGGGCGATAGTGGTCGGAGATCCTCTGCAGATCGAGCCCATACGCACGTTAGGAGCGACAACTGCGGAGAAGCTGAAAGCCAAGTACTTCCAGGACAACACGCTGTACGAGGCCGTATCGCCCATGCTGGTCACTGCGTACCACCGCGCGGCCGGCACCTTGACCGGAAGCATTGCCGACATCGGCAGTGGCATCGTTCTGGATGAGCACAGGCGCTGCCAACTGCCCATCGCTTCACTGTTCATGAGCATTGCCGAGTATTCAGGCGTACAGGTGCGTACCGCGGCTCCCGACGCAAACGTTCAAGCGGCCTGCAACAACATGGGCGGCTTCAACCTGATGTTCTACGGCGTGCAGGGGCGCCGAGGCCATCTGCCTAATACCAACGTGGACGAAGTGGAAGCTATCGGGCAGTTGTTGGACAAGCTGGAGGCCGCCGGATACGACCTGACCCAGGATGTGGGCATCATCACTCCGTACTCCAACCAGAAGAGCCTGTTGATCAAGGCCTATGGCGAGCGTCTCAAGCATCGTGTGGCACTCAAGATCGGCTCGGTCCATCAATTCCAGGGCGTCGGCTTCGAAGTCATCATCTACTCACCGGTCATTTTCCAGCGTACTGATCGAGATGCGTTCCAGAACAGCAAACCCAATCTCTTGAACGTTGCGGTATCGCGTGCCAAGCAACAGTTCATTGTGGTCGGTAATCAGCATCGTCTACTTAGCGCCGGCAAGTCTCTGGGGAAAATGGCGGAGGTTTGCTCAGAATCGTTCTTCGTCAACACGGAGCACCAGAGCCCCCTATTCCAAACCGTTAGTACCAACACCGCTAAGCACTATTTCGATTGCGAGCACATTGCTGCATTTGAAGCGTTGGTCAGCTCCAGCCGGCGCTCGTTCACGGTGGTCGCTCCCTGGATTCGTCCAGGCTCTATTCCCAACCATCCACCGTTGAGATTGCTGCGTGAGGCGCAAAAGCGTGGTGTCACAGTCACGGTTTATTACGGCCACGACAGAATGGGGCAAGCCAATGCGGATGATGGCAACCCTAAACTGATCCAGGAGTATCGGCGCCACTTGGGCGCCGAGAACGTCATCCGTCTAGCTGAGGGGACTCACGAAAAGATTCTTTTGGTGGATGACGAAGTAGTAACGGTGGGGAGCTGGAACTGGCTTTCGCACAACTACTATCGCTACTGCGCTATGCCTGATTGGGAGCACCTGGCGTTGCGCCGGGAAACCAGTGTGGAGTTGCGCGACTCCAACTTGGTTGCGGAACTCAAAGCACGCATTACCCAGTAGCTCGGCAAGGCTCCCGAATTTCAGACGCTCCACAAGAGAACATCCTATGCCCACGCCCGTATCACCGCTCTTCATCGGCTGGGATGTCGGTGGCTGGAACTGCGACAAGAACCCCGCCAGCCGCGACGCCCTGGTGGTAATCGATTCCCAGCGTCAGATCACGGGAAAGCCGTGGCGCGGCAATCTGCGCCGATGCATCAACCAGTCAGACAATACTTCGGAGTTTATTGCCAAGCTTCTTGAACTATGTGAGCTGGATTCCACCGGAGTCATCGAGACACCCGTGGTATTGGCCATCGATACGCCCCTGGGATTCTCGAGCGCCTTCATCGATCTGATCATGCAAGGTAGGGCGGCCGGCCCTATCGAAAACTCTGCTAGCAACCCTTATCTGTTCCGACACACCGAGCGCTTCCTCTTCGAAAGAGGACTTAGCCCGCTCTCAGCGGTCAAGGATATGATCGGCAGCCAGGCGACCAAGGGCATGCATGTGCTTGCGCGCTTTGCGCCCTACATCGAGCGCTGCGGTGTGTGGACGGACAGCCAACATCTCCGTGTCATCGAGGCTTATCCGGCCTCCGGCAAGCGCTCGACGGTGATGCGTGATTTGCTGCAGTTCTATGATCGTCCACAGCATATGGGGCAAACCGATCAGTGGGATGCATTGGCCTGCGCGCTGATCGCCTGGGTATTCCACTTTCAGTCGGAACTGCTCGCGCAGCCTTGTGCCGACGCGCCGGAAAGAGAAGGCTGGATCTTTGTTCCTGCGGATGGGCTGGTTGCCCCGACTGAAAATTAACCCCGTAGCGGCGCAATAGCGGCCGCATTTCTCGGTGCGGAGGAGTTACCCGAGCCGCTCCCTGAAATATTCCGCCGTCTCCCCATCCGTGCAGAACACATAACACCCCTTCATCCCGCGCGTCATAAGCGTCCGGTACGTGTTCTTGATGATCAGGTCCGTCTCCTGCTTGGCCAGGTCCGGATGCACCTTCATCAATTTCTTGTACCCACGAATCGACTTGTCGTGTTTGTCGCGCTGATCCGGCGCAGTGATGACCTGGCCGTTCCTCACGAGCAGGTCAGGGCCGATGATCACGCCGATGTAATCCACTTCCAGCCCTTGGCAGGTATGAATGCAACCCACCTGCTCAATGGAATTGTCGGCGATGATCCAGAGGCTTCCGTCCTGGTCGAGATTCCATTGTCGGCGATAGTTCTTGCCGATGACTATGTCGTGCTCGGTAGGATCCTTTTTGCTTCTCCAGGGCCAGCAGTAACCGGCGACTACGCGTGCCTTGTTGGCGCTGTTCTTCGCGTCGATGGCTGCATGCAGCGCCTCGGGCGTATCGAACACCTTGAACTCATACTTGATGCCGCTGAGCTGCTTGTTGGCGGTGGAGCGGATGTTCAGCACGTCATCCAGCCAGGCCAGGTAGCCGTCTGAGCCACTGCAACGGAACTGCGATGCCAGGTTGAATTCCTCGACTATGGCGCCTTTGGCTTCCGCGAACTCCCTGATGGATTGCTTGCTGCCAATATCGCTAAGCGTGACGCGCTGGTCTTCGTCGATGAAGAAGATCGTGCACTTGGATGCATCGATCAGTTCCTTGATCTGGTTCTCGCCCAGGTTTCCGTAAAGGCCGCTCTTTTCATTCAGGCGGTGGGCCTCGTCGACTATCAGCATGTCGAACGTGTTCAGCTCGGTATCAATGAAAGAGCCCGAACCGGTGAACATGTGCGAGAAGCGGCTACGAGTGATTGCGCCGACCAGCTTTGATTCGTAAACCTTGCGCGGTGCGGCGTTCTTGGAAACGTACTTGCCCACCAGACCGAGCGACGTGAGATGCACGAGCAGGTTGATCGCCAGCACCGTCTTGCCTGTACCAGGGCCGCCTTCAATGATCAGAACCCTTGGCTTCTGTTCGGATGCTGACTTGGCAGCTGCTATCGCCGACTCGTAGACCTCTTTCTGGTCATCGATCAGCACGAACTCCGGTTGAGCAGCCAATAGACCTTTCAATGAATCGGCAAGCGCCTTGGATGGACGGATTCTCCCGTTTGCCAACTGATACAGCACCTGCTTCGAGTCGCCGCACCGGATGTGCTTTTTGATGAAAGCGCGTAGGCGCTCCAGCTCTTCCTTGCCTTTCAGAAAGAGGGGAGCCTTCTCCATATAGGCCTGGTAGTGGGGCGAGTCGATCGGGTTCTACCCCATTTCCACGGACGGTTTGAAAAGGGCTGAAAACTTCAAATCTTGCCGGGCGACTCTACGACGCATTCGTGGGTTATGGGTTCTACCCCATTTCCACGGACGGTTTGAAAAGGGCTGAAAACTTCAGATCTTGCCGGGCGACTCTACGACGCATTCGTGGGTTATGAAACCGCTCGATGTAGTCGAATAAATCCGCCCGAGCTTCATCACGAGTTCGATACGATTGATGGGCAACGCGCTCCCGTTTGAGCTGACCGAAGAAGCCTTCACAGGCAGCGTTGTCGCCGCAATGCCCGACGGCACTCATGCTGCAGACCAGCGTGTTGCGATTCAGAAAGCGCTGGTAGTCAGCACTGGTGAATTGGCTACCGCGATCCGAATGTAGGATCACCGACCAGTCACCTTGGCGCTGCCAGATCGCCATCTCCACCGCTCGAATCACCATCTGCCGATCCTGACGGTGATGCATCGACCAACCGATCACCAACTTGCTGTACAGGTCGAGCACCACGCATAGGAAGAGCTTGCCTTCCAGTGTGGCTATCTCCGTGATATCCGTGACCCACTTGCGCTCCGGTTCCTGCACGGTGAAATCGCGCTCCAGCAGGTTTTTCACGCCTGCTGGACGGCCGCTGGCGACTCTTCCAAAGCCACGTCTCTTACGGCGGGGCCAGCCTTGAATGCGCTCAGCGGCCATCAGGCGAGCAACGCGGTTCAGGCTGACGATTTCGCCCTCGTCGAGCAGATCCTCGTGCATCCGTGGCGCTCCGATCACTCCACGGCTGTCCTCGTGGATCTCCCGAATACGCCTCACCAGGCGCGCATTCTCTTGAGCACGTGGGCTTGGCTCGCGATCCTGCCAGGCGTAATAGCCACTGGCAGAAACCTTCAGACAACGGCACATCAGTCGTACCGGGTACTCGTTGCGGCAGCGCTGGATCACCGTGTACCGCTCGATGACTCCTTGGCAAAGTACGCTGCCGCGTCTCTTAAAAAATCACGTTCCTTGGTTACTCGGGCCAACTCGCGCTTGAGGCGGGCAAGCTCCTCATCCCGCGGACTTCCCGTTCCAGGGAAGGCTTTCTCTGCGCTTGGTTGTGCCTCCCGAACCCAGCGTGTGAGCAGGTTGGGAGCAACACCAATCTCCAGGGCCACCTGTCGGCAGCTCGCCCCTGAACGACGAACCAGCTCGATGGCTTCCCGCTTGAATTCGGGGCTGTATTTCTTGCGCTTGGACATGAACACTCCTTTAGCTCGACGTGAGCTTACTCGAAAGTGTCCGTGCTAACGGGGTAGAACCCAGGAAAGGCCAGTAATCAGAAGCACCTGCATGGAACCGCGCAGCATTGCGTGGAGATTGCGAATCTGCCAACTGACTGATATCGCTCCCAGGAAGGTGAAGGTACTGACGAAAAGGACCACGTTCTTCCAGTTGATGAAACTGAAGCCGAACACACTCGGATCGGGCACGGCATAGGTAATCAGTGCCCACATGATGCCCAGGAGCGCTCCCAGGCCGGTCATGATGCGTGCGACCAGCGACGTGATCTTGCTGGAGCGGGTGGAGGGGAGGGGCAGTTCCTGCTGTGTCATGGGTGACTCCATTTGCTTGAATCGAGACCTGTCCAGGCTTCCTTGCGCTAACGAATCGGCGATGCCGTAGCCGTCGTAAAAAAGGGAAATCGCCTATCAAGAGTTATGGCAGCTGGCCATTATCCATCTGGTCACTGTTCGGTAAAGACCTGCCTGCACCTGACTAGCTTGATAAACGTGGGCGGTTCGCGAGCAAGCTCGCTCCTATATCAGCGAGACGCGCCTGGAGCAGGCGCACCGTCTGCTTAGTAGCCCGCAGGCCAGCGGGCTGGATATCAGTGAGGTCGCCTATCGCCACGGCTTTGCCAGCCAGGCACACTTCGCCCGCAGCTTCAAGGCGCGCTTCGGCTGTACGCCGAGCGAAGCGCGCCAGGCAGCGAGTGGCGGCTAGCCGGTGTACGAACAGGTTGAACCACTCGAACCCATTCAAAGAAAAGGAGTTCTACCCAATGAGCACTCGAACATTCCGCAAAGCCGTCCCCACCGATGCGCCAACCTGCATCGACATACGCGCCCGAACCCGGGAAAACGCGTTCTCCGAAGAGGAGCTGAGAGCCTTGGGCATTACCGTCGATACCTGGAGCGAAGGCATCCGCGACGGCAGTTCCCCCGGCTATGTCTGCTGTGTGGACGATCAAATGATCGGCTACTGCTTCGGCGATAGGGATACCGGGGAGATCGTGGTGCTGGCGCTGCTGCCCGAGTTCGAAGGGCAGGGGATTGGCCGGGCGCTGCTGCAGCGGGTGGTGGATGACTTCAGGGCGGCAGGATTCCAGCGGCTCTTTCTCGGCTGCTCGGCCGATGCCGCCGTTCGCTCATACGGCTTCTATCGGCACCTGGGCTGGGTCTCCACTGGGGAATTGGACGAGATCGGCGACGAGATTCTGGAGTTCCGACTCGGGTAGTGCGGCTGCCGGGCAGGAGACACGTGGCGCACCGGGCAATCAGTGCTGGTATCACGCGCTAGGCTCACTCGGGGCGGCCCAACGCTCGCTCATACCGAATGCTGAACAAATCAGGAGTATCCATGCCAGCTGTGCGCGCGTGCACCTTGCCCGCCTGTTCCCTCTTGGGGCCCTACGTTGAGCGCGGCGCATACACGGACTGTTACGTCGCTGAACTGGGCCGGCCGGTGACACACGGCGAGTTCGTGGCAGCGTTCTACACGACCCGCCTCTTCAAAGTTGAGCGCTGGCTACTGGCCAATTTCCTGTCTCGCCCCTCTACCGATGCCGAAGCGCGAGCGCTTGCAGAGGGGAGCTCGAGCCGTTTCGCTGCCTGGTCCGTTGAGCGTCGCGCGCCTGATCAAATCGTGCTGGCTGCTGGCCAAACGCGATCCTGGCTGATGGTGGCCCCCACTCCATCAGGCGGTGGCGCGACGCAGTTGTATTTCGGCTCCGCCGTCGTACCTGGCCGGGCTTCGGGCAGCGCGTCTGGTCGCATGGGGTGGCAGTTCAGGGCGTTGCTCGGCTTTCACACGCTCTACTCCCGGGCCCTCCTGGCGGCTGCAGCCCGAAAGCTGGTTGTGCCAGGGTAAGGTTCGGTATGCGCGCGGAATGACCTGCACTGCGATGACAGCAACCGGCGCTGCCCCTACCTGCCAGCCCGCGAAATGTACTCGATGAACAGCCGGAACAGGTCGGAGGATCGTGACCAAGCGAGCGCAGGCTCAAACGGGTATCGGGAGCGGGTTGTTTCAATCCCTATTGCAGGCTCTCGTCTCCGCTGACGGATTCCCTATCGGTCCGAACACGTGCAGGTTAAATCCAATATTTCGCTCGTTATTTGGCCTAATCTGCGGATAAGACTCGAATTTGTGAGGTTATGCGGTTGCGCCATGGGTGCTGTATAACTCTATAATTCCGAATGTTAAGTGCGATCCTTGGGTTTAATGCTCAATATGATGAATTTAAGCCTTATCAAGCCGGGTGAGGTGGTCAAGCTGCTTTGCGCGCGCCTGCGCCAGGAGCGTCTGGCCCAGCAGATGACGCAGGCCGAGGTGGCCGCCCGCGCCGGCATCGGGGTTGGCACGCTGTCCAATCTGGAGGCGGGGCGCAGTGTGGCATTTGACAGTGTGGTTCGCGTGGCCATGGTCCTGGGGCGTCTCAACGAGCTGGAGCAGTTGTTCATGCCGCAGTTGGACTCCCTGGACGACATCCTTCGTTATGAGCAAGGTGCTCAGCGTCAGCGTGTCAAAAGGAAATCCGACATTGGCTAAGCAAGTCGACGTCTACTACGACGGTTGGGGGGAGCATTGGCGCTGGGGTTCGCTCGTCTCCTCGACCGCGCTTACCGGGCGCCCGCTGATTGCCTTTGAGTACAGCGAAGAGGCACTGGCTCGGGGGCTGGAGCTGTCGGCCCTGCGCCTGCCCCTGAAGGGGCCAAGGCTGCGCAAGGATTTTCCCGATCATCAGCTATGGTTGCCGGGGCCGGTCTATGACTCGCTGCCCGACGGCTGGGGCATGCTGCTGATGGATCGCCTGTTCAAGCGCCGTGGTCTCAACCCTGCGCACATTGGCCCCTTGGAACGTCTGGCCTACATCGGTCCCCATGCCATGGGGGCGATGTCGTTCGAGCCCGTGGCGTCTGAGCTGTCCACATCGCCCGAAGAGATTCCCCTTGAGCAACTGGCCGCAGAGGTTCAGCGCGTGCTCGATGGTGAGGGCGGGGAGTTCCTGCTGCAACTGCTGCAAATGGGCGGCTCGCCGCACGGCGCGCGGCCAAAGGCGTTGCTCTATCGCGATCCTGAGTTCGGCCGCTTCAGCACAGCGGCGGCACCTGGCCTGGAAGCCTGGTTGATCAAGTTCCCGGCGGCGCGAGAGCACCCCGAGGTATGCGCCGTCGAAGCTGTCTATGCACACTGCCTGCGCGAATGTGCCATCGACACCGCGGACACCGAACACTTCGAGTTGCCGAATGGACAGGCTGCCTTCGCCACCCGCCGCTTCGACCGGCAAAAGGGCATGCGTGTCCCCATGCAAAGCCTCGCGGCTTTTACCGGCGCGGACTTCCGTGCAGCCGGCGCGCTGGATTACACCAATTTCCTACGGGCGACCCAGTTCTGCTGCAACGACGTGCGGGAGAAAGCGGTTGCCTTCGAGCGAATCGTGTTCAACGTAGTGTTCAACAACCGCGACGACCACCCCAAGAACTTCGCCTACCTCATGTCGCCGAGCGGCCAATGGAAGCTGGCCCCGGCTTACGACGTGACCTTCTGCGAAGGGCCGGGTGGATACCACCAGATGGACGTGATGGGCGAGGCGTTTGGCATCACGCGCAAGCATCTGCTCAGGCTCGCTATGGAGGAGGCGGATCTCTCGGCCAGGGACACCGCCGACATCATCGAGCGGATCTGCCACGTAGCCAGCGGCTTCGCTGCCAGTGCCAAGCGCCAGTTCCCCAATGGCATCACCCCTGACACCTTGCGCACGATACAGACACGCATTGACGACAACATCGCGCGGCTCAGCTCGTAAGTCTTGCCACAGCGACCGCTACCGGCGGCGCGCTTATCTTTCCTATTGCAGAAGCGGGCTTCCGCTGGCGAACCCCTATCGCCCCGCCTGCGAAATGTACTCGATGAACAGCCGGAACAGGTCGGAGTTACTGGAGATCTGCAGGCGCTGGTAGATGTTGTGCTTGTGAACCTTCACCGTGCCTTCGGAGATGCCCAGCAGGTGGGCGATGGAGGCGTTGCTGTGGCCCTGGAGGAGGAGCTTGGCGATGTAGCGCTGGGCGTCGGTCAGTTGGCCCTGGAGGATGTCCACGAAGGCGCTTTCGAGCTGGCTGCGGGGTTTGTCCGCAGCCTCGGCGGACTCCTCCGGCCGCAGTCGCCAGTGCGCCTCGAATGCCGCGCTCACCACCGGCGTCAGCGTCTGCAGGCGGCGGACTTCCCCGTCCGCGAAGGGACCGTGGTTCTGCGCCTTCATCAGCGAGAAGACGATGGCGGTATGCGGCTGCAGCGGGACGATGTAGCCCAGCTCTTCCACCAGGCTGCCGTGGGTGGATGACACGCAGGGATGCAGGTCGGGCGAGATGGCGAAGCCCGAGGAAAAGAAGCTGTCCGGCGCCAGCTCGCTCATGCGCCAGAGGCCTGCCGGGTGCTGGTTCATGCAGGCGACGTAGAAGGGGTCGAGCAGGTAGCCGCCACGCAGGTAGGCGCTCAGGGTCTTCGCCGGCACCATGCCTTTGTAGCCGTCGTGGAGCAGCACGGCGGGCTGGTCGAAGCGGAAGAGGTAGGCGCAGCTCATGTCGAAGCGGATATCACTTTCCAGCAGGGTGCAGAGGCGCTGCCCCAGGTTGCCGGTGCCCACGGCGGCGATAACGCCCGCTACCTTGCTCGCTTCCTGATTGTTCATGCTGGACCGCGCTGTTCGTCATGATTCGGGTGCGTCACGGCGCCAACCCGCAAGGGGCGGGCGCCGCACGATTCAGGACAGACCGGCCGACACGCGCATCGAGTCGCGTGGTAACGCTTCGCGGCCGATCTGCAGTGCCTGGGGCACTGCCAGCCAGTAGGCAATCGCCATGCCTATCAGCCCGCCGCTCAGTTTTCCAATGATCAGGGGCAGGATCAAGGTGGGTTGGAAGTTGGCGGAGAAGGCCATGTGGTCGCCAAAGGTGAAGGCCGCGCACACCGCGAAGGCGATTACCAGCACCTTGTCCTTGGGCGGCATGTCGGCGACCAGGCGGAACATCGCCAGGATGTTCGCCGAAGCGGCGAGAAGGCCGGCCGCGCCGACCGGCGTCATACCCAGGCGGACGGCCACCCGTTCGAGGGGGCGGGAGAGGTAGCGCTTGATCAGGCAGACCATCGGGAAGGCCCCGCAGAGCATGATGCCGACGTAACCGGCGATTTCCAGCGCGCGGAACTGGTCCTCCTTGTCAGCGATGATGGGCGCGAAGCCCCAACTGCCAAAGGTATGGGTGAAGGCACCGGTGAAGTATTCGACGATGGATGCGACCAGGATCAGCGTCACCGCCGCATACATGAGGCGCCCCAGGGCCAGGAAGGCGCGCACCATCAGGCCGGGGGCGTAGCGCAGGGCAGCGGCCAGCGCGATGCAGAAGAGGATCAGCGGCAGCAGGTTGCGCAGCAGCATCGGTAGGGTGAAGTGCAGCGCCTGGGTGGCCGCGCCCGTGGTGGCGATGTCCGGGCGCACGCCCAGGCCCAGCAGCTGCATGGCCATGGCGATGATGATAATGCTGAGGGGGATGCTCAGCAGGCCCGCCATGATGCCCAGCGCCATGAATTTGTGGTCGGCCTTGTGGAGCATGGCCAGGCCCACGGGGATGACGAAGATGAGGTTCGAACCGGATTGGAAGCCGGTGATCAGCCCGAGAATCCAGCCTTCGGGGTCGTGGGCCAGGGCGTGGGCGAGTTGGTAGCCGCCCATGTCCGAGGCGATGAAGATGGGGCCGGCAATGGCGGGGTCGGCGCCCAGCGCGGTAAACAGCGGGGCGATGCCGTGGCTGATGAACTGGGAGATGAACGGGATGGCGGCCATGGTGCCGGCCACGGGGATGAAGATCGGGCCGATGCTGTGCAGGCCGGCGGTGAACTCCTTGCCCAGCTCCGACTCGGCGTCGAGCAGGGAGGCGATGGCGCCGATCACGGCGCACGCCATGATCAGGTAGATGACGTACGTACCGATGTGTTCCATAGCTGCCTCGTCTTTGTAGGTTGTTGTCGTGTGGCAGAAGCAATGCTGGCGGAGCGTTCGTTGTTGTTGGAATGCGGGCCCGTCGCGGGCCCGAAGGTCAGGCGGCGGTGTAGGCGTTGTCGACGAACAGGTGTGCACCGTTGACGAAGCTGGCGTCATCACTGGCCAGGAACAGCGCTGCCGCGGCCACCTCGCTCGGGTCGCAGAGGCGGCCCTGCATGGCGCGCAGGGCCTCGTCGGAGACTTCCGCGCCGAATTCGCGCAGCAGGTCGAGTTCGCGCCGGCCGTGGGCGGTGCCGATAAAGCCCGGGCAGATGGCATTGCTGCGAATGTTGCGGTCGCGGAATTCCACCGAAATGGCGCGCGCGAACATGTGGCAGGCCCCCTTGGTGGTGCAGTACAGGACCTCCATTGGCGTGCCGACCACGCCGGAGATGGACGAGGTGCAGATGATGCTGCCACCGCCAGCCTCGATCATTTTCGGCAGCACGGCCTGGGTCACCAGGAACATGCTCTTGACGTTGATGTTCATCAGCCGCTCCCAATCGCTCTCGCGGGTCTCCAGGAAGGGCGCGGCATGAATGGTGCCGGCATGGTTCATCAACACCCGGATCGGCCCGAAACGGTCCTCGGCCTGGGCCACCGCGTGGTTGACCTGTTCGGCGACGGACACGTCCGCCGGCAGGAAGCAGGCACTGCCGCCAGCGGCATTGATGCGCGCGGCCACTGCCGCGCCGTCGCTGCTGGGCAAGTCGAGGATGGCGACCTTGGCGCCTTCCCGTGCGAAGAGCTCCGAGGCGGCCAGCCCGCAGCCCCCGGCGCCTCCGGTGATCAGCGCCACCTTGTTGTGCAGTCGTCCCATGGGTTGTCTCCCTTGTTGTGAATGGATTCGACCGTTTTCACGCTAGGGAGGGGCCGATTCAGTGTCCATATGTCGCCGGGTATACGCGCCCGAATCCTGCGGTTCTCAAGGGGGGGGCGGCGCGCGCTACACCGAGGGGCCGCGTCCTATATCCATGGACATATGGTGGTTCGAGCGGCTGTTGTTCATCCTGCGGGGCATCGGATTAAAACCCTTCATAACGACAGCCCTGATCAAGTCGCAGAAAGTGGGAGAACAACAATGAGCACTTCTTCGAACAACATGCACATCAACGAGTTCGGCATCGAGCACGCGCATTGGCGCAACTGGGTCGGCAACCAGTCGTGCGTTCGCGCGGCCCGTGGCGCACCGGCCAGCGAGGATGAGCTGTGTTCCATGATCCGCGATGCGACCCGCAAAGGGCTGAACGTACGGGTGGCTGGCTCCGGGCACTCGTTCACGCCAGTCGCACTCACCAACGGCCTGCACCTGACGCTCGCCAACATGACGGGGGTGCGCCACATCGACCACGGCAAACGCCGCGTCACCGCCGCCGCCGGTACCACCATCAATGAGCTGGTTCGCGTGCTCAAGGCCGAAGGGTTGTCGATGATCAACCAGGGCGACATCGACAGCCAGGCCCTTGCTGGTGCCTTGACCACGGGGACCCACGGAACCGGCATTACGCTGGGCAACATGGCGTCGTCCATCGTGGGTATGAAGCTCGTCCAACCGAACGGCGAGATCATCGTGGTGGACGAAAGCACGCCGGACTTGCTCCTCGCCGGGCGCGTTTCGCTCGGCGTGCTGGGGGCGATTTCCGAGATCACGCTGCAGGTGACGGACAGCTTCAATCTGCACGAACGCATCTGGCGCGAAGACTTCGAAAGCCTCATGGAGAAGCACGATGAGCTGGCGCAGAAGCATCGCCACTTCAGCTTCTTCTGGTGCCCCTACGAGCAGAGCCGCCACTGCTACTGCCTGCCCGATACCGCCGCCACGTCGAAAACCGGCCGCACCACGGATGTGTGCGAAGTGAAGGTCATGGATATCACCGACCGTCCGTTGTATGAGGGCGAGTTCGAGAAGGTGGCCTACAGCTCGGACGTGTATCCGATCGAGTACATCCCGAATTTCCATGAGCTGGAGTACGCCGTGCCGATCACCCATGGCAAGGAAGCGCTGAGGGCCGTGCGCAAACTCATGCTGGAGGACTTCCCGGAAGCGATTTACCCGATCGAGTACCGCTTCACGGCGGGCGATGGCGCCTGGATAAGCCCGTTCTTCGAACAGGACAGCGTCACCATTTCCGTTTCCGGCGAGCCGGGGACGGACTATTGGGACTACCTGCGTGCAGTCGACCTGATCCTGCGTTCCTATGGCGCCCGGCCGCACTGGGGCAAGATGCATTTCCTGACCGGGGAAGACGTCACCGCCATCTATCCCCGCGCGAATGACTTCCGCACGCTGCGTCGCCAGCTCGATCCCGAGGGCTTTTATCTGAACGAGCACCTGGGGCTGTTGTTCAAGTAGGGGAACGGGGTGGGCCGGGAGGGCCTGTTGGCCGTCCTGGCGCGATGCTCTTCAGGCAAAGGTAGCGTTACCAATTGAGCACCCGAACATTCCGCAAAGCTGTCCCCCCGCCGGGCTTCCGGAGGCTGTTTTTCGGGTGTTCCACCGATGCCGCCGTTCGTTCATACGGTTTCTATCGGAGAGCTGGACGATGCCGGGGAGGAAGTTCTGGAGATTCGACTGGAGTGAGCGGGGCCGAACTCAGCCTGCCGATGGGCTTCCCATGGGGTGAATTGGCCCTTCAGCAGCGCGGGATGCCTTAGCCTTTGAACCCCTTGCCCACCAGATAGACCTCCCTCGACCGTGGCCGTGACGCTTCTGGTTTGCGGACCACCACCTTTTCGAACGAGGTGCGAACGTCCTTCAGGAATTCGTCAGAGCCTTCGCCCTGGAAGACCTTGACCAGGAAATTGCCATTGGGCTTGAGCACCTGCCGGACCATGTCGAGGACGAGTTCGACCAGGTACATCGAGGAGGCCTGGTCGGCCGCAGCGACGCCGCTGATGTTGGGGGCGATGTCGGAGATGATCAGGTCGGGCTGCCTGCCATCGAGCATGTCGAGAATCTGGGCGAACACGGCGTCGTCGGTAAAGTCGCCCTGAATGAAGTCGACGTTGTCCAACGGGTCCATCGGCAGAATGTCGCTGGCCAGCACCCGCCCGTTCTCGCCGACGATACGTCCGGCCACCTGCGACCAGCCGCCGGGCGCGGAGCCCAGATCCATGACCAGCATGCCGGGGCGAATCAGCTTGTCCTTGTCATTCAGCTCGATCAGCTTGTAGCTGGCGCGGGAGCGATACCCATCCTTCTGAGCCTTCTTTACGTAAGGATCGTTGACGTGTTCATCCAGCCAGCGGCGGCTGCTTTTGGTTCGTTTCATGAGAGAGCCAACTACGGAAAATCAATATGAAGAGCGGGCTAATGAATGCAACAGAAGGGAAGCTGTTGGACGCAAAGCGGCGGCAATTATAAGCCGATAATGCGGCGCAGGTTAAATCGGCGGGGGCGGCACGGCGCCGACCCGCACGGCGCGAGGCCGGACCTGACAGGGGCGGGCGGCGGCGGGTACAATTCGCGCCTTATCCCTTCTCTCTGTTGCTTCCTTTGCCGGATTCACCGGCCAGGATTACCGCCATGATTCGCATCAACGAACTGTCTCTGCCCCTCGATCATTCCGCCGATGAATTGCGCAAGGCCATCGTCAAACGCCTGGGTATCAGCGACGCCGATCTGCTGAACTTCACCGTTTTCAAGCGCAGCTACGATGCCCGCAAGAAAAACAGCGTCATTCTGTTCATCTACATCATCGATCTGGAGGCCCGCGACGAGGCGGCGATTCTGGCGCGACTGGCCGATGACCACAACATCCGCCCGGCCCCGGACACCAACTACTACCCGGTAGGGCAGGCGCCGGCCGACCTGAGCGAGCGACCGCTGGTGGTGGGCTTTGGCCCCTGCGGCCTGTTCGCGGCGCTGGTGCTGGCGCAGATGGGCTTCAAACCCATCGTGCTGGAGCGCGGCAAGGACGTGCGCCGCCGCACCAAGGACACCTGGGCGCTATGGCGCAAAAAGGTCCTGACCCCGGAATCCAACGTGCAGTTCGGCGAGGGCGGTGCCGGCCTGTTCTCGGACGGCAAGCTCTACAGCCAGATCAAGGACCCCAAGTTCTACGCCCGCAAGGTCATGCACGAGTTCGTTCGCGCCGGCGCCCCGGAAGAAATCATGTACGTGAGCAAGCCGCACATCGGGACCTTCCGCCTTACCGGCGTGGTGTCCACCATGCGCGAGGAGATCATCGCCCTCGGCGGCGAGGTGCGTTTCGAAAGCAAGGTGACCGACCTGGTGATCAACGACGGCCAGCTGGAGGGGGTGGTGCTGGCCAGCGGCGAGACGATCCGCAGTCGCCATGTCGTCCTGGCGCTGGGCCACAGCTCCCGCGATACCTTCCGCATGTTGCACCGGCAGGGCGTGTTCATCGAGGCCAAGCCCTTTGCCGTCGGTTTCCGCATCGAACACCCGCAAGGCATGATCGACGAGGCGCGCCTGGGCAAGTACGCCGGCCATCCGGAACTCGGCGCCGCCGACTACAAACTGGTGCATCACGCGAAGAATGGCCGCGCCGTCTACAGCTTCTGCATGTGCCCCGGCGGCACTGTGGTGGCGGCCACGTCCGAGCCGGAGCGCGTCGTTACCAACGGCATGAGCCAGTACTCGCGCAACGAACGCAATGCAAACGCCGGCATAGTCGTCGGCATCAACCCGGAGCAGGACTTCCCGGGCGGGCCGCTGGCCGGGGTGGAGTTTCAGGAACGCCTGGAGTCCCGCGCCTATGAGCTGGGCGGCAACGATTACTGCGCGCCCGCGCAACTGGTGGGCGACTTCATTCGCGGTGTGCCGTCGACTGAGTTCGGCGAGGTGGAACCCTCCTACAAACCCGGCGTGCGCCTGGGCGATCTCGCGCCTTCGCTGCCGGACTACGCAATCGAGGCCATTCGCGAGGCCCTGCCGGCCTTCGGCAAGCAGATTCGCGGTTTCGATCGCGCTGACGCGGTGCTCACCGGCATCGAAACCCGCACCTCCTCTCCGGTGCGCATCACCCGCGACCACGAGACGCTGCAGAGCCTGAACCTGCGCGGCCTGTATCCGGCCGGTGAGGGCGCCGGTTATGCGGGGGGCATCCTGTCGGCGGGGGTGGATGGCATCAAGGTCGCCGAAGCCTTGGCCAAGTCGATTCTGTCTGAAATCGAAAAGACCGACGTGCAGACCCACTGAGCGCCGCATTGATGAAATTCGATGACATTAAAAAGCTCCACCAGAAAAAGTACCGGGCTGAGTTCGGGCATTTTCTGGTGGAGGGCGAGCATCTGTTGCTGGAGCTGCAGAAGGCGGCCCAGCAGAGTCCGCAGCTTCTGCGCAGTCAGCTGTATGTGACCGGCGCGTACGAGCACTGGCAGAGCCCCTTTGAAACCCACGTGATCAGCGACCGCCAGATGGCGCACATCGCCGACACCAAGACACCGCAGGGCATCATTGCGCTGGTGCCCATGCCGGCTGCTGAAGTGCCGGCTGCTGCACCTGCAAAAAGCGAGCGCGCCGTTTACCTGCATGAAATCCAGGACCCGGGTAATCTCGGCACCATTCTGCGAACCTTGGCCTGGTTCGGTAATTTTCGCTGCCTGCTCAGTCCTGGCAGCGTCGATCCGTACAACCCCAAAGTCGTGCGCGCCAGCATGGGCGCCATTTTCCATGCGCCCATGGAGCTGGATGTGGAGCTGAATTCGTTGCGCACGCGCTTTGAGCGCATCGCCTGCCTGGATATGCAGGGCGAGCGTGTGCAGTCCGCCAGCTTCAAGGAATTCGACTGCTACCTGTTCGGTAACGAAGCTCGCGGCGTGCCCCGCGAGCAACTGATCGCGCTGAATGCCCAGCCCTTTACGATTCCCGGCTGTGGCGCCATCGAGTCCCTGAACCTGGCGACGACTGTCAATATGTGCGCGTACGAGTTAAACAGATAGCGGATTCCGCGGTCGCTTCTCACTGGGCATGGAACCCATCTCCGGCGGACAACCCGCCTTGTCCTGGCGTGTTGCCCGCGATCAGATCTGCCGTCTTCTCGCCAATCATGATTGCCGCCGTGATAAGTGCCGGCAGGATGGACGGATCTACGGTCCGCCATCCGTGCTCGCTAGGGCGCGCGCCAAGCGACGCGCTGCACGTTGCGCTCGGCAACAGCCGGCGTACTCTGAACCTCGATGAGGCGAAGAGGAGACGCCGCGTGATGCGTAGCCCGAATGCCAAGGCGCTGCTGGTGGCGCTGATCGTGGCCGGGGCGGTTTTCCTGGTTGCGCAGGTATTTTCCGAACGCCTTTATCTGCTGTTCCTGCCGCTGGTTTTCATCGGCGGCGCATGGTGGAAATGGCCGGGACGGCGGGACTGAGTCGTCGCATCGGGGCGTAGTCGCCATTCACTGTGATTGCAGAGGAGACGCAGCATGGATCGATTCACCGGCGGTTGCCTGTGTGGCGATGTGCGGATAGTGGCGTCCGGACGTCCGTACCGGGTCGGCCTTTGTCACTGCCTGGATTGTCGCAAGCATCACGGGGCGCTTTTTCACGCATCGGCAGTATTCCCCCAGGCGGCAGTGACCATCGAAGGCGAAACGCGCGATTACGCCGGGCGTTTTTTCTGTCCCCGCTGCGGTTCATCCGTATTCGGCCGCATGGGAGACGAAGTCGAGGTGAACCTGGGCACCCTGGATGCCCCGGACCAATTGATGCCCACCTACGAGCTCTGGACTGTCCGCCGCGAGTCCTGGCTGCCGGCGTTCCCGCTCGCGAGGCATTACGAGCGCGACCGTGACGATACGAGCCGCTACGAGGACTAGGTGCGCTGGTCGCTGTCATTCGGCTGGCGTAACCCCCCATTCGCTATACTGGCGCGTACCCGACCAGAGAGGGCCGCTTATGCCAACCCCATCCCTGCAGGACAAGAAGGCCTATTACGCCAAGGTGCGTCGATCCAATTACGCGGCCAGCTTGCGGCTGGAAGGCTTTGAGGTGACGCCGGCCGATGCCGAGCGCAAGTTGCCTTCCCGTGAAGCCGTGCTGAGTGCCTACCGCGCCGGACAGGACTGATGGTCGACAAGCACGGAACCGGCCAGGACCCGTACTGCTATCCCGGCACCACGGTTCTTCGCAATCGCCTCGGCCTTGCCGATGACAAGGCGCTCAATGATGCCGAGCGCAGCCTCTCTGAAATCGCCGCCAGCGAAATCGAATTCGCACCTCCTCCTTATGGTTTGCCCGCACTCCAGCGCATCCACCGCCAGCTGTTCGGGGATATCTACGATTGGGCTGGCGAATTGCGCACTCTGGATATCTCAAGGGGAGACACCCACTTCTGCATCGAGAGCCGCGTCGAACCCGAGGCTGAGAAACTCTTCGCTACCGTGGCGGCGGCCAACTGGCTGGAGGGGCTGGGGCGCGGCGAGCTGATCAGCGCGGCCGCCGAGCTCTACGGCGACCTGAACATGATTCACCCCTTCCGCGACGGCAATGGCCGTGCCCAGCGCATCCTGTTCGAGCACATCATCGTCAATGCCGGCTACGAGATCAGTTGGTGGCCGGTGGAGGAGGGTGAGTGGCTGGGGGCCAATGTCGACGCTGTGGTCTGCGACTACGTCGCGCTGGTCCGCATTTTCGAGCGGTGCATTGGGCGGCCGATTGGTTGATCACTTCCGGGGGTGTTGACCTGATGCTTTGAAGCGCAGCCTCGCAGGTTGTTTGGCGATTGAAATCGCCCCCACAAAGGCGACATTTCGGCCGGACGGCTATGCAGGCACACCTTTGGCTGGGCGTATACCCATCGCGCGATGCGATAGCCTTCGCGGGTCTCAAGGACAGGAGGAATCATGCGCATCGTCGTACTGCTTGTGCTGCTGTGTTTAGGGGGCTGCGCCAAGGATCTCACCGGGAGTGAGCCCACGACGCGGGTGTCCGGGCTTCTGGAGCCGAAGATCACCTACCTGGGTGTTGGCGGCTGGCTGTTGCACTGGAAGGGGGAGTCCCTGCTATTCGCGCCGTCTTTTAGTAATCCGGCCTTTCCGCCGGTCTTCGTTTCCGCCAATCAGTCGCGGATCGACCGCTATATGCCGGAGTCAGCCAACACCACTGCAGTGCTGATAGGCCATGCGCACTACGACCATCTGATGGATGTGCCGTGGATCATCCAGCGGCATGCGCCCAAGGCCACCGCCTACGGTTCTACCACCGCCGGTCACATCCTGGCGGGGGCCAAGCCGGCACCCAGGTTCGTGGACATGGAGCGGAAGATGGTGCCGGTGATGTGCGGTAGCCGCGCCTGCCCCCAGGTGAATCCCCAGGAGAAGTGGGAACGGGCAGGCCACTTTCGCTTCATGGCCATCGAGAGTCAGCACGCGCCGCACTTCGCCGGCATCGATCTCCTGCCGGGCAGCTACGGCGCCGACCTGGACGACTTGCCAACCTACGTCCGCGCCTGGCGCGAGGGCACGACCCTGGCCTGGCTGGTGGACCTGCTGGATGAGCAGGGTGAGCCGGTTTACCGCATCCATTACCAGGACTCGGCCAGCAACCCGCCCTATGGTTTTCCACCCATCCTGCAGGATGGCAAGGGCGTAGATGCGGCGATCATCTGTGCCGCCTCCACCGACCAGGTGGCGCAATACCCGGATGCTTTGCTGAAGGTGCTCAAGCCTCGACTGCTGCTGATCGGCCACTGGGAAGACTTCTTCGGCAACGACCCGGAGCGGCCGCAGCTGATTCGCCTGCAGGGCCATCAGCAAGTGGAACTGGCGGGGCGATTGCGCAAGGCCTACCCCAATACGGTAATGCCCTATCCGCTGACCGAGGTGGCGTTGCCGCCGCCTGAGTAGGGGGATTTGCACAAGGCAGCGGGTTGATCGACGCGCACTGCCGGCGCGGCATCTTGTCGTTTCCCGCGGGCGGCGTATCGTGAAAGGGCACACTTGCATGGAGGTATCGCCATGTTCCAGGTAATGCGTAGTGGTGAGAATCGGGTCGATGTCAGTTTCTCCGGCAAGCTCGATAGCAACGAGATGCGAGCAGTTATTGCCCAGCTGGCTCAGCAGACCGAAGGAATCGCCCATGGCCGGATGCTCTATCGGGTCGGCGAATTCCAAATGCCGACATTGGGCGCCATGGCCGTCGAGGTCTCGCAGATTCCTCAACTGTTCAAGGTGGTGCGCCGGTTCGATCGCATGGCGGTAGTCGCCGACAAGCCGTGGGTGAGGAAAGTCAGCGAGGTGGAAGGAGCGTTGATTCCCGGGCTGACGATCAAGGCCTTCGAGTCGCAGCAGACCGCCGAAGCCGAGGCCTGGTTGCAGCACTAGCGTGTCTCTTGCGCGGAGGGTTCGTCTTGGTGACGGACCTTCCGCGTTTTGCTTCTCGTCGTTCGGCGTTGCGTCAGGCCGTCGGCCCAGGGGTGCTGCTGCTCTCTATAAGTAAGGAGAACGCCCTGGCGCAGGCGGGATGACGAAAAAGTTTCAAATAAGTGTTGACGGCAAATTCTGCATCCCTATAATGCGCACCACTCCCAGCGACGAATCAGAGAAAGAGCTTGAAAATCAAGCACTTAGCTGAATCGAAGTGAAGGGGTGGTGATCGGCAGGCGACATTGACGCGTGCCACTTCGCTCTCCCGCAAGGCTGAAACGAAGTGATCATCGAGGTGTTGACAGCGAGTTTGAGCGCTGTAGAATGCGCCTCCCGCTGACGAGAAGAGTGAATCGGATCGGAAGCGCAAGCGGTTGAGTAGAAAAGAAATTTTCGAAAAACAGCTTGACAGTAAGAAAGGCTGCTGTAGAATGCGCGGCCTCGGTTGAGACGAAAGACTTGATCGAAATGCTCTTTAACAACTGAATCAAGCAATTCGTGTGGGTGCTTGTGAGGTAAGACTGATAGTCAACTGATTATCAGCATCACAAGTAACACTCGTGAATTCGAGAGTTTATTTGCGATTGCTGAGCCAAGTTTAGGGTTTTCTCAAAACCCAAGCAGTATTGAACTGAAGAGTTTGATCATGGCTCAGATTGAACGCTGGCGGCAGGCCTAACACATGCAAGTCGAGCGGCAGCGGGTCCTTCGGGATGCCGGCGAGCGGCGGACGGGTGAGTAATGCCTAGGAATCTGCCTGGTAGTGGGGGATAACTCGGGGAAACTCGAGCTAATACCGCATACGTCCTACGGGAGAAAGCGGGGGATCTTCGGACCTCGCGCTATCAGATGAGCCTAGGTCGGATTAGCTAGTTGGTGGGGTAATGGCTCACCAAGGCGACGATCCGTAACTGGTCTGAGAGGATGATCAGTCACACTGGAACTGAGACACGGTCCAGACTCCTACGGGAGGCAGCAGTGGGGAATATTGGACAATGGGCGAAAGCCTGATCCAGCCATGCCGCGTGTGTGAAGAAGGTCTTCGGATTGTAAAGCACTTTAAGTTGGGAGGAAGGGCAGTAGGTTAATACCTTGCTGTTTTGACGTTACCAACAGAATAAGCACCGGCTAACTTCGTGCCAGCAGCCGCGGTAATACGAAGGGTGCAAGCGTTAATCGGAATTACTGGGCGTAAAGCGCGCGTAGGTGGTTCAGCAAGTTGAAGGTGAAATCCCCGGGCTCAACCTGGGAACTGCCTCCAAAACTACTGAGCTAGAGTATGGTAGAGGGTGGTGGAATTTCCTGTGTAGCGGTGAAATGCGTAGATATAGGAAGGAACACCAGTGGCGAAGGCGACCACCTGGACTGATACTGACACTGAGGTGCGAAAGCGTGGGGAGCAAACAGGATTAGATACCCTGGTAGTCCACGCCGTAAACGATGTCGACTAGCCGTTGGGGTCCTTGAGACTTTAGTGGCGCAGCTAACGCGATAAGTCGACCGCCTGGGGAGTACGGCCGCAAGGTTAAAACTCAAATGAATTGACGGGGGCCCGCACAAGCGGTGGAGCATGTGGTTTAATTCGAAGCAACGCGAAGAACCTTACCTGGCCTTGACATGCTGAGAACTTTCCAGAGATGGATTGGTGCCTTCGGGAACTCAGACACAGGTGCTGCATGGCTGTCGTCAGCTCGTGTCGTGAGATGTTGGGTTAAGTCCCGTAACGAGCGCAACCCTTGTCCTTAGTTACCAGCACATTATGGTGGGCACTCTAAGGAGACTGCCGGTGACAAACCGGAGGAAGGTGGGGATGACGTCAAGTCATCATGGCCCTTACGGCCAGGGCTACACACGTGCTACAATGGTCGGTACAAAGGGTTGCCAAGCCGCGAGGTGGAGCTAATCCCATAAAACCGATCGTAGTCCGGATCGCAGTCTGCAACTCGACTGCGTGAAGTCGGAATCGCTAGTAATCGTGAATCAGAATGTCACGGTGAATACGTTCCCGGGCCTTGTACACACCGCCCGTCACACCATGGGAGTGGGTTGCTCCAGAAGTAGCTAGTCTAACCGCAAGGGGGACGGTTACCACGGAGTGATTCATGACTGGGGTGAAGTCGTAACAAGGTAGCCGTAGGGGAACCTGCGGCTGGATCACCTCCTTAATCGAAGACATCAGCTTCTTCATAAGCTCCCACACGAATTGCTTGATTCACTTGCGAAAAGCGATTGGGTTGAGACCCGAGAGTGACGATTGGGTCTGTAGCTCAGTTGGTTAGAGCGCACCCCTGATAAGGGTGAGGTCGGCAGTTCGAATCTGCCCAGACCCACCAATTGTCGGGATGGCCAGTCTAGAGGGGCCATAGCTCAGCTGGGAGAGCGCCTGCTTTGCACGCAGGAGGTCAGGAGTTCGATCCTCCTTGGCTCCACCATCAACTCAAGATCGCTGAAAGCTCAGAAATGAACATTGGTAGTTCAATGTTGATTTCTGGTCTTTGCGCCAGAACTGTTCTTTAAAAATTCGGGTATGTGATAGAAGTGACTTGTTGAGTGTTTCACTGCACTCAGCAACTCAAGGCAAAATTTGCGAGTTCAAGCGCGAATTTTCGGCGAATGTCGTCTTCACACCATGATCGCAGGCAGATTGCTTGGGGTTATATGGTCAAGTGAAGAAGCGCATACGGTGGATGCCTTGGCAGTCAGAGGCGATGAAAGACGTGGTAGCCTGCGATAAGCTTCGGGGAGTCGGCAAACAGACTTTGATCCGGAGATCTCTGAATGGGGGAACCCACCTAGGATAACCTAGGTATCTTGTACTGAATCCATAGGTGCAAGAGGCGAACCAGGGGAACTGAAACATCTAAGTACCCTGAGGAACAGAAATCAACCGAGATTCCCTTAGTAGTGGCGAGCGAACGGGGACTAGCCCTTAAGCTTCTTGGATTTTAGCGGAACGCTCTGGAAAGTGCGGCCATAGTGGGTGATAGCCCCGTACGCGAAAGGGTCCAGGAAGTGAAATCGAGTAGGACGGAGCACGTGAAACTTTGTCTGAATATGGGGGGACCATCCTCCAAGGCTAAATACTACTGACTGACCGATAGTGAACCAGTACCGTGAGGGAAAGGCGAAAAGAACCCCGGAGAGGGGAGTGAAATAGAACCTGAAACCGTATGCGTACAAGCAGTGGGAGCCTACTTTGTTAGGTGACTGCGTACCTTTTGTATAATGGGTCAGCGACTTATATTCAGTGGCGAGCTTAACCGTATAGGGGAGGCGTAGCGAAAGCGAGTCTTAATAGGGCGTTTAGTCGCTGGGTATAGACCCGAAACCGGGCGATCTATCCATGAGCAGGTTGAAGGTTAGGTAACACTGACTGGAGGACCGAACCGACTCCCGTTGAAAAGGTAGCGGATGACTTGTGGATCGGAGTGAAAGGCTAATCAAGCTCGGAGATAGCTGGTTCTCCTCGAAAGCTATTTAGGTAGCGCCTCACGTATCACTCCAGGGGGTAGAGCACTGTTTCGGCTAGGGGGTCATCCCGACTTACCAAACCGATGCAAACTCCGAATACCTGGAAGTGTCAGCGTGGGAGACACACGGCGGGTGCTAACGTCCGTCGTGAAAAGGAAACAACCCAGACCGTCAGCTAAGGTCCCAAAGTTGTAGTTAAGTGGGAAACGATGTGGGAAGGCTTAGACAGCTAGGAGGTTGGCTTAGAAGCAGCCATCCTTTAAAGAAAGCGTAATAGCTCACTAGTCGAGTCGGCCTGCGCGGAAGATGTAACGGGGCTCAAACTACACACCGAAGCTACGGGTTCGTCGTAAGACGAGCGGTAGAGGAGCGTTCTGTAAGCCTGTGAAGGTGAGTTGAGAAGCTTGCTGGAGGTATCAGAAGTGCGAATGCTGACATGAGTAACGACAATGGGTGTGAAAAACATCCACGCCGAAAGACCAAGGGTTCCTGCGCAACGTTAATCGACGCAGGGTGAGTCGGCCCCTAAGGCGAGGCAGAAATGCGTAGTCGATGGGAAACGGGTTAATATTCCCGTACTTCTAGTTACTGCGATGGAGGGACGGAGAAGGCTAGGCCAGCTTGGCGTTGGTTGTCCAAGTTTAAGGTGGTAGGCCGAACACTTAGGCAAATCCGGGTGTTCAAGGCCGAGAACTGATGACGAGTGTTCTTTTAGAACACGAAGTGGTTGATGCCATGCTTCCAGGAAAAGCTTCTAAGCTTCAGGTAACTAGGAACCGTACCCCAAACCGACACAGGTGGTCGGGTAGAGAATACCAAGGCGCTTGAGAGAACTCGGGTGAAGGAACTAGGCAAAATGGCACCGTAACTTCGGGAGAAGGTGCGCCGGTGAGGGTGAAGGACTTGCTCCGTAAGCCCATGCCGGTCGAAGATACCAGGCCGCTGCGACTGTTTATTAAAAACACAGCACTCTGCAAACACGAAAGTGGACGTATAGGGTGTGACGCCTGCCCGGTGCCGGAAGGTTAATTGATGGGGTTAGCGCAAGCGAAGCTCTTGATCGAAGCCCCGGTAAACGGCGGCCGTAACTATAACGGTCCTAAGGTAGCGAAATTCCTTGTCGGGTAAGTTCCGACCTGCACGAATGGCGTAACGATGGCGGCGCTGTCTCCACCCGAGACTCAGTGAAATTGAAATCGCTGTGAAGATGCAGTGTATCCGCGGCTGAGACGGAAAGACCCCGTGAACCTTTACTGTAGCTTTGCACTGGACTTTGAGCCTGCTTGTGTAGGATAGGTGGGAGGCTTTGAAGCGAGGACGCCAGTTCTCGTGGAGCCATCCTTGAAATACCACCCTGGCATGCTTGAGGTTCTAACTCTGGTCCGTCATCCGGATCGAGGACAGTGTATGGTGGGCAGTTTGACTGGGGCGGTCTCCTCCTAAAGAGTAACGGAGGAGTACGAAGGTGCGCTCAGACCGGTCGGAAATCGGTCGCAGAGTATAAAGGCAAAAGCGCGCTTGACTGCGAGACAGACACGTCGAGCAGGTACGAAAGTAGGTCTTAGTGATCCGGTGGTTCTGTATGGAAGGGCCATCGCTCAACGGATAAAAGGTACTCCGGGGATAACAGGCTGATACCGCCCAAGAGTTCATATCGACGGCGGTGTTTGGCACCTCGATGTCGGCTCATCACATCCTGGGGCTGAAGCCGGTCCCAAGGGTATGGCTGTTCGCCATTTAAAGTGGTACGCGAGCTGGGTTTAGAACGTCGTGAGACAGTTCGGTCCCTATCTGCCGTGGACGTTTGAGATTTGAGAGGGGCTGCTCCTAGTACGAGAGGACCGGAGTGGACGAACCTCTGGTGTTCCGGTTGTCACGCCAGTGGCACTGCCGGGTAGCTATGTTCGGAAGAGATAACCGCTGAAAGCATCTAAGCGGGAAACTCGCCTCAAGATGAGATCTCACTGGGATCTTGAATCCCCTAAAGGGCCGTCGAAGACTACGACGTTGATAGGTTGGGTGTGTAAGCGCTGTGAGGCGTTGAGCTAACCAATACTAATTGCCCGTGAGGCTTGACCATATAACACCCAAACAATCTGGTGATTGTGGGTGCGACTGGTGAAGTCGATATAGACCGAAAGTTCGCAAGAACCGCAAAGCCAACCACTGTCACATACCTGATTCGGGGTAGCGTCACCGACGATGCCCCAACCGAATTGCTTGACGACTATAGAGCGTTGGAACCACCTGATCCCATCCCGAACTCAGCAGTGAAACGACGCATCGCCGATGGTAGTGTGGAGCTTCTCCATGTGAGAGTAGGTCATCGTCAAGCTCCTATCCCAAACCCCCGATCCGCGACTGCGGTTCGGGGGTTTGTCTTTGCGCGCGGGAAAATGATGAGGCCCTCGATTTACCTGCGAGGCATCGCGTAGCCCTGCCGCGATCTGGCGCTATGTCCATTCGAAGGGGGCGAGCCTGATCCTGTGGAGCATCTCACGCCCATGAAAAAGGCCACCCGAAGGTGTAATGCTGTTCACTTAAGCGCGCATGACTCGCTCCCCTCTCCCATTTATGGGAGAGGGGCTGGGGGAGAGGGTTGAAATCCCTGCGAAACAGTCGTTTCCCCCCTCTCTCTAACCCTCTCCCCAAAGGGGCGAGGGGACTGATCGAGTCCCGTTACTTCTTATGTGAACAGCATTACACCCGAAGGTGGCCTTTTTCATTCTGGCTGGTCAGTCGCCGCGATACTCGCAGCCACTGGTGCAGGTCTCATGGATGCGGATGCGGGAGAGCTCCGGGAGCAGAGGCTTGAGTTGTTGCCAGATCCATTTGGCGAGGACTTCACTGGTGGGGTTTTCCAGGCCAGGAATCTCGTTGAGATAGTTGTGATCGAGCTGTTCGTAAAGTGGCTTGAAAATGGTCTTGAGCTCGGAGAAGTCGCGGATCCAGCCGGTATGAGGGTCGGGCTCACCTTCGATATAGATGGCCACACGGAAAGAGTGACCGTGCAGGCGACCGCACTTGTGGCCCGCGGGCACGTGAGGGAGCCGGTGTGCGGCTTCGAAGATGAATTCCTTGAAAATTTCCACTTGCATAACGCTCTTGAGATGACGGCCTGGGTTGCGGCCAAAGCAGGGAATCGATTTTACCAGCTCTCCAGCAACCTGACTGAAAAGACCGACACCGCCGGACAAGCCGGTTTCATTTGATGCCCAGTCGCTTGGCCAGGCGCAGCAGGTTGGCGCGATCCAGGCCCAGTTCTCGGGCCGCGGCAGCCCAGTTGTTCTGCAGACGTTCCAGGCTGGCGGTGATCAATTGCCGCTGGTACTGATCCACGGCTTCGCGCAGGTCCCCTGCCGCTGATACCGCGGGCGCCTCTACCGGGCTCGTGGCGGCCGTTGGCTGATTGCCGGGTAGGGCTAGATCCAAGGCTGTCAGGGTGAGGATACGTGGACGCTCTGCACAGGCTGCCAGGGCTTTGAGGGCGGCGCGTCCGATCAGGTGTTCCAGCTCCCGGACATTACCGGGCCAGTTGTAGCCAAGCAACGCGGCCTGGGCGTCCTGGCTCAGGCGTAGGCTGCGCAAGCCGAGACGAGCACGGTTCTCTTCGAGGAAGAATCCCGTCAATAGCAGCACATCGCGGCCACGCTCCCGCAGGGGAGGGACGCGCAGTGGATAGACACTGAGACGGTGGTAGAGATCGGCACGGAAGCGGCCGGTACGCACTTCCTCCGCCAGGTCGCGGTTGGTGGCTGCGATGACCCGGACATTCACAAGGTGCTCGCGATCCGAGCCGACGCGTTGCAGCTGTCCGCTCTGCAGCACACGCAGCAGCTTGGCCTGAATGGCTAGCGGCAGCTCGCCGACTTCGTCGAGGAACAGGGTGCCCCCATCGGCCAGTTCGAACTTGCCCTTGCGATCATTGACCGCGCCGGAGAACGCCCCCCGCACGTGACCGAACAGCTCGCTCTCCACCAGGGTGTCGGGTAGTGCGGCGCAGTTGAGGCTGATCATGGGGTGACGGGAACGCAGCGAGCTGCCATGGATGGATTGGGCTACCAGTTCCTTGCCGACGCCCGTTTCGCCGCTGACCAGTACGGTGAGGTCGCTGCCCCCGACCAGCTTGATCTCTTGTACCAGGGCCTTGTGTGCGGCGCTCTGGCCGATCATTTCATGTGGCCGGGCCTGGCCGGCCGCCTGGCGATAGACCTCCGCCAGTTGCTGCTCATCCTGGGCGCGGCGGGTGAGGCTGTCCATGCGCTCGGCGGCTTTCACCGTGGCGGCGGCCAGGCTGGCGAAGCCCTCGAGGACTTCCAGATCCTGCCCATCGAAACGCGACGGGTCCATGGCGTCCAGGGTCAGCACGCCCCAGGGGCGGTCGTCCAGGTAGAGCGGGCAACCCATGCAGTCGTGCACTTCCAGGTGGTCCTGGTGATTCTCCACCAGGCCGTCGTATGGGTCCGGTAGACCGCAGTCCGCCGCGAATCGGGTAACGCCGCGGTTCTCCATCAGGGCCTGCAAACGAGGGTGTTCGGAGACCTTGAAGCGCCGCCCCAGGGTGTCCTGGCTGAGTCCGTCCACGGCCATGGGCACCAGTTGGTCGCCATCCAGCCGGAGCAGAGCGGTCGCATCGCAGGGCAGCAGGCCGCGCAGGGCTTCCAGTAGTCGGCGATAGCGTTCGCGTTCCGGGAGTTCGCGGGACAGATCGCTGACCAGCGGGATCAGGGTCTGCAGCAGGGGGTGGGTTGTCATTATGACTCCATCCTGTCGATATGACTCGGCGAGTATTGTAGTCAAAAGAACATTCATCAATATAAGTTATTGATTTTTAAGATATAAATAGTTGGCATGAAAGCTGGATTATCAAGGGTAGAGACCTAACCCGATAACGGAGTTCAACATGCTGTCCAGCCAAGTTCGTGCAATCGTCAAGTCCACCGTCCCGCTTCTGGAAACCGGTGGCGAAGCCCTGACCACTCACTTCTACAAGATGATGCTCTCCGAGTATCCGGAAGTGCGCCCGCTGTTCAACCAGGCCCACCAGGCCAGCGGCGACCAGGCGCGCGCCCTTGCCAACGGCGTGCTGATGTATGCCCGCCACATCGACCAACTCGAAGTGCTGGGCCCGCTGGTGAGCCGCATCGTGGCCAAGCACGTTGCACTGCAGATCCTGCCGGAACACTACCCGATAGTGGGCAGTTGCCTGCTGCGTTCCATTCGCGAGGTGCTGGGTGAAGAGATTGCCACGGACGAAGTGATCGCCGCATGGGGCGAAGCGTACAACCTGTTGGCCGGCCTGCTGATCGGCGCCGAGGAAGAGGTGTACGCCGCCAGCGCCGAAGCGCCCGGGGGCTGGCGTGGTGCTCGTGCCTTCCGCGTCGAGCGCAAGGTGAGGGAAAGCGAGGAGATCACGTCCTTCTACATGGTGCCCGCCGATGGCGGCGCGGTGATGGACTTTGCGCCTGGCCAGTTCATCGGTCTGCGCCTGGACGTCGAGGGCGAGGAAGCCCGCCGCAACTACTCGCTGTCCGCCGCGCCCAATGGCCGCAGCTACCGCATCAGCGTAAAGCGTGAAAAGGGTGGCAAGGTGTCCAACTTCCTGCACGACCAGGTGCGGGAAGGGGATCTGCTGGACCTCTTCGCGCCAGCCGGTGACTTCGTGCTGCGCCATAGCGAGAAGCCCCTGGTGCTGATCACGGCCGGTGTCGGTATCACGCCCGCCCTGGCGATGCTGGAAGCGGCCCGCCATGGCGAGCGCTCCATCCACTTCATCCACTGTGCGCGCAACGGCGATGTGCATGCCTTCCGCGACTGGGTGGAAGGCGTTGCCGCGAGCACGCAACACCTCAAGCACTTCTTCTGCTACAGCGAGCCGAAGCAGGGCGATAGTGCCAACGCTACCGGCCTGCTCACCCGTGAGCGCCTGGCCGAATGGCTGCCCAGCGACCGTGATGTCGATGCCTACTTCCTCGGGCCCAAGGGTTTCATGGCCCAGGTGAAGAAGCATCTGCGCGAGCTCGGCGTACCTGAAAGCCAATCCCACCACGAGTTCTTTGGGCCGGCCAGCGCTCTGGAGGCCTGATCACAGCCGCCCGGCGCCAACCTGGCGCCGGGCTTCCCGCCCAGGAGAGTGCCATCATGACCAGCCTGTTTGGATGTCCCCAGCGTTTGCTGCAATGGTCCCACCTGTTTCTCTGGACCGGTCTGATCCAGCTGCTGCTGGGCATAGCCGGTGCCTACTACCTCGAAGCCCATCTCGGGTTGCTGATGCTGGTCGGGGCCCATGGTCTGTCGATCCTCGGGCCAACCCTGATCAAGCTGGGTTACGTCATGCGCCTCACTGCCCAGTACCAGATGCGCAAGGAAGAGCGGAGGCTGGCCTGTGCACTTGCTTGATGCTGCCCACGAACTGGCTATCCGGCCGATCTGGCGCCTGGGTTTCCGCCCCTTTTTCCTCTTCGGTTCGGCCTTCGCCCTGGTGGCTGTGCTGATTTGGCTCGCCGCACTTCGGGGCCATGCCGGTAGCTGGCACCCGGCGGGCGGCTGGCTCGCCTGGCACCGCCACGAGATGGTGTTCGGCTTCGGTGGTGCCATTATCGCCGGCTTCCTGCTCACCGCGGTGCAGAACTGGACCGGCAATCCCGGCCTGCGCGGCCGTTCGCTGGCTGGGCTGGTCCTGCTCTGGCTAGCCGCGCGCCTGGCCTGGTTGGCGGGCGTTCCCCTGATTCTGCTCATCCCTCTCGAACTGGCCTTTCTGCCCGCGGTTGCCGGGCTACTGGGACGCAGCCTCTGGCGCGTACGCCAGCGCGGCAATTATCCGGTGGTCGTGGTGCTGACCTTGCTGGCAGCGGCGGACGTGCTAGCGGTCTGTGGGTTGGCTGCGGACAATCAGGCCCTGCAACGCCAGGGCGTGCTGGCGGCGCTCTGGCTCGCGGCTCTCTGCTGGGGCGCGGCTTTTGCGCTGTTTCTGCGGCACTACGCGGTGTTGCTCTGTACCCCGAGGCTCGACGGAAGGCCGGGTTGAAGGCCTGCGGGCACCACCACACCGCCCTCGCAGGCGCGCAAGAGGTCGCGAAGGTGGTGGGCCAGGTAGTCCTGGAAGCGCGAGTCGTTCCAGTACTCCAGATGGCTCAGGGGCGTATGGCGACGGAACCAGGAACCCACGGCCATGGGCCGGTCTTCATGTACGACCGAGGCGTAGCCCTGTACGGGCCGCAGTGGATAGCCCAGCAGGTCGGCGGGAGCGTAGACGTTCAGCCAGCGCGCGGCCTGGCTCATGCGTTCATCCAGGCAGTGCCCCGGAAAGCGAATCGGCTGCACCGGATCGTAGGCGAAGGTGAATAGCGGGATGTTGCAGCCGAACGTCACCAAGGCGGTCAGGGTTTCCATCGCCAGGAACGGGTCGCGTGGGCAACTCGGGGTGGCGTTGAGCTTCTGCTGGTCCCAGACGTAGTTGGAGATGATATGCCCGCCCAGGGAGTGGGCCAGCACCACCAGTGGGGTGGTTGGGCCGACCTTGGCGCGCAGGGCGTTGAGGCCGTTGCGAACGCTCTGGTGCACCTGTTCGTATGTGGCGTCGTAGGCCTGGCTGACCTTGCGGTAGCCGCTGGCATCGCCCAGGAAGAGGGTGACCAGGCGGCGCATCCAGCGCCAACGCACCGGTTCCTGCTCAAGCTTTTCCAGATAGGCCAGTTCGCGCTTGTCCAGCACATTGGCCCAATAGAGCGACTGGAAAGCGACAGCGTCTCCTTCCTGGCCGAGGCGCTTGCGCAGCCCGCGGATCAGGCCCTGGGCGAAGGCGTGCTGCCCGTCCGCGTCCTGCGAGTCCGGCTGATTACCGATGCCGTGAATGATGGCGACCGCCAGCTTCATCCCTGTATTCCCTTCGTTCGCCGTGCCCCGATCAGAGGCTCTGCAGGCGTTCGCTCAGTTTGCCGGTGTCCACCAGTTCGAGAAATTCGTCACCCAGGCGCTGGCTCTCGGCCATGGCCTTGCGCCAGTAGCGCTCGCGCCCGGCATCGTCGCCGAGGTAGCGCTTGAAGTCCTTGCGGTCGGGCAGCTTGCCATGGGGCAGGGTGGCCAGGTAATCGCTCGACGGGGAAATCAGCAGCACATCCTGCAGCCGCTCGGCATCGCCCTTGCGCCAGGGCAGGCCCTTGTCGAACCAGCCGGGCACCACCTTGTCGGTGAAGTGCGGGTAGAGCACAACGCCACCGGGGTGGTAGGGCAGGTCCAGGTGATAGTCGAGCAGGCCGCCGTCACGGTAGGTCCCCGGGCCGGCACCGGGGATGTCGCGCACGCCTTCCATCACCAGGGGAATCGAACCCGACGCGAGCAAGGCATGACGCAGGTTGCTTTGGTCCAGCGTGTGGAAGCGGGAGGGGAAATCGGACAGCGGAGCCAGCGGCGGGACCTGGCGGGCGTCGTGGAGAATGATCCGTTCGAAGTGCCGGGCCAGGCGTGGCCGGCCCAGCAGGTTGCTGCCGATCACCGACGACAGCCCCAGACCCAGGGCGCCGCGCTGATCGTGGGCGAGCAGGCCGTGGCTCTTCACCACCACGACGTTCAGCCGGTAATGGGGGTTGGCCAGAACCTGGGCATCGCGGCCCTGGAGCAGATCGTCCAGCATCAGGCCGCAGAGCCGGCTCACCTCGGCCATGCTCACGCCCTTGGGAAAGCGCTGGCGGGTGTACAGGTCACCCAGGCGGCGGATGCTTTCCGCCGGGTCTGGCAGGCAGGCGCTGGCGAAGCGCCAGGAGCCGATGGAGGCGCCGATCAGCGCGCGTTCCCGCGGGGCGCGTGGCAGCCAATCGCCGAACAGCGCCAGGTCCAGCCCCTGGATGCCCAGAGCCTTGGGGCCGCCCGCAGCGCCTGGCAGGATGCCGACGTCGGCCGGCTGCAGGCCCTGCTCGCGAATGCGCGTCAGGGCGCGGCGGCCGGCGCGGACGGTGAGGGCGGGGAATTTGATCTGGATGGCGCTCATGTTTGGCTCCTTGCAGCAAGGCAGCGATTATAGTGGCGCCCTTGCCGGAACCAAGTCGCTTCAGCACCTGAATGATGTGTCCAAGCCTTGAGCCGAATTCAGCTTCAATTAAGTCGCCCCAGGTATCTTGCGCCCATCGAAAGACACAAGCTCCCAAGGAGACGACCCATGAAGAAACTCGCTGCCCTGTTCGCCGTTGCCACGCTCACCGCCGCCGGTATTGCCCAAGCTCGTGACCTCGGGCCGGACGAAGCCCTGAGGCTGCGCGACGCTGGCACCATCCAGTCGTTCGAGAAGCTCAATGCCGCAGCGCTGGCCAGGCACCCCGGCGGCACCATCAACGAGACCGAACTGGAAGAGGAGTACGGCCGTTACATCTACCAAGTCGAACTGCGTGACGCCCAAGGTGTGCAGTGGGACCTCGAACTCGACGCCACCAGCGGCCAGATCCTCAAGGATCACCAGGACGACTGATGGGCTGGATCCTTCGCTACAGCGGGATCATCGCCCTGATCCTGGCCGTCTTCGCCCTTGAGGCAGCGGCCAGGGACCTGGATCAGGATGAGGCCCTCGAGCTTCGTGCGGCGGGGGTCATCCTGCCCCTCGACCAGTTGCTGCGCAGCGCCCTGGGGCTTTACCCCGGGGCGCGTCTGCTGGAGGCCGAGCTGGAAGAGGAGGACGACATCTACATTTACGAAGTGGAACTGGTCACCGCCGATGGGACGGTACGCGAGCTGGAGCTGGATGCCCGCGACGGGCGAATCCTGAAGGACGAGGAAGACGACTGATGCGTCTGTTGCTGGTAGAGGATCATGTACCCCTGGCCGATGAGCTGATCAACAGCCTGGGCCGCCAAGGCTACGCAGTCGACTGGCTGGCCGATGGCCGGGACGCCCTGCACCAGGGGGCCAGCGAACCCTATGACCTGATCATCCTCGACCTCGGCCTGCCCGGTAAGCCGGGCCTCGAAGTGTTGCAGCAGTGGCGCGCCGGTGGCCTGGCGACGCCGGTGTTGATCCTCACCGCGCGTGGCTCCTGGGCCGAGCGGATCGATGGCCTCAAGGCCGGCGCCGACGACTACCTGACCAAACCCTTCCATCCCGAAGAGCTGGCCTTGCGCATCCAGGCACTGCTGCGCCGTGCCCACGGGCTTGCCAACCAACCCCGGCTGGAGGCGGCGGGCCTGCAGTTGGACGAAGGTCGCCAATGCGTCAGCCGCAATGGCATGGAGGTGCAGCTGACCGCCGCGGAGTTCCGCTTGCTGCGTTACTTCATGCTGCATCCCGGGCAGCTCCTGTCGAAGAGCCACTTGGCCGAGCATCTCTACGACGGCGAGACCGAGCGGGATTCCAACGTGATCGAGGTGCACGTCAATCACCTGCGGCGCAAGCTCGGCCGCGAGGTGATCGAAACCCGTCGCGGCCAGGGTTATCGCTTCACCGGTGAGGGGCGATGAGGTCGATCCAGCGCCGGCTCAGCCTCGGGCTGGTCGGCGTGCTGCTGCTGGTGGGGCTGGCCCTGGCGCAGACCAGTCTGTGGCTGTTCGACCTGGGCCTGCGGCGCTTCCTGGCCGAGGGGTTGCGCGGCGAGGCCGAGTTGCTGCTGGGCGCCCTGGTGCGCGGCCCCAGCGGTATCCAGCTGGACGAGAAACGCCTCAACCCTGCCCATCAGCAGCCCTACTCGGGCCGCTACTTCATCGTCGAACTGGACGGCGAGCCCTGGCGTTCCCGCTCCCTCTGGGACGCCGAACTGGCCATGCCGCAGCAGAAGGGGCTGGTCGAGGGCCTGTTGCCCGGGCCCGCTGAGCAGCGGCTGCTGGCCTGGCGCGGCGATTACCGGCGCTTTGGCCGCCAAGTGCGGATTGCTGTCGCGCAGGACTACACACCTGTCCTGGAAAGCTTCCGGCGCGTGCAGTGGACGGGCTTTGCGCTGGGTGCGGCGGCGCTGTTGCTGATCCTTGCCCTGCAGCGCATCACCGTGCGCCGCGCATTGCGCCCGCTGGAAGACGTGCGCCAGCAGATCGCCCAATTGCAGCAAGGTCAGCGCAGCGACCTGGACCCTCAGGTGCCTGAGGAGCTGGAACCCCTGGTCGCACAGGTGAACCACCTGCTCAGCCATACCGAGGACACCCTCAAGCGCTCCCGCAATGCCCTGGGCAACCTGGGCCATGCGCTGAAGACGCCCCTGGCGGTGCTGGTCAGCCTGGCTGACCGCGACGAACTGCGGAACTACCCGGAGCTGCGCGCGACGCTGTGCGAACAACTGCTGCAGATCGAGCAGCGCCTGGGGCGGGAACTGGGGCGCGCACGGCTGGCTGGCGAGGCGCTGCCGGGGGCGCATTTCGATTGTGACGAAGAGCTGCCCGGCCTGTTCTCGACCCTGGCGATGATCCATGACCGGGGCCTGGACCTGGACTGGGATGCCCCGGCGGGCCTGCGCCTGCCCTGGGACCGGGAGGACCTGCTGGAGCTGCTCGGCAACCTTCTGGACAACGCCTGCAAATGGGCGGAGACCCAGGTCAGCCTGACCATCCGCGGCGAGGCGCGCGGCTACAGCCTGGTGGTGGACGACGACGGACCGGGTATCGCCGCAGACAGGCGAGAGGACGTCATCAGCCGCGGTTCGCGGTTGGACGAACAGGTCACGGGGCACGGCCTGGGGCTTGGCATCGTGCGTGACATCGTCGAATCCTGGAGCGGCCGCCTGAGCCTGGAGGAAAGCCCGCTGGGTGGCCTGCGGGTACGCATCGAGCTGCCGGTGAGCTGATCGCGGGACGGTGCCGGGCGCGCGACGCCGGGGTGTCGATGCTGGGCGGCGATCAATCCAGCCACTCCGCGACCCGCCGTAGCACCTTCAGGCGGCGCGTTTCCCAATCGCCTTCGATCACCTCATGGTCCTGGCCGTGATGCGCGAGCCAGGTGCGGCAAGCCTCGAAGAACACCTGGCGCTCGGCCAGTTCCGGCTGGCAGCGCTGGCCGTCGTCCACCCAGTCGACCTGCTCCGGGCTCAGCAGCAGATGCCGGTCGTAGCGACGCGCGAGCAGCTCGGCTTCCAGCCAGGTGGGGCAGTCGCCGAACAGCGTGCGGCTCCAGAGGATATTGCTCAGCAGATGGGTATCGAGAATCAGCAGGGCGGGCGAACGGGCTCGCGCGCCATCTTCCCATTCGAGCTGGCCACGGGCGATTGTCGGAATGTCGGCATAACAGGGGGTGCGCTGCTCGCGGTCGATGAAATGACGCACGTACTCGCCCACCAGCACCCCGCCGAACTGTGCCTGGATCGCCGCCGCCAACCGGCTCTTGCCGCTGGATTCGGGCCCCGTCAGCACCAGTACTTTCATGCCGCCACCGGTTCCAGATCACGTCGCCAGGTGCGCCAGCCCTGCACGGCGAGGAGGGTGAACAGGGCGTAGAGCGAGGCGGTCAGGTAGAGCCCCTTGTCGACAAACAGCACCACGAAGAGCACATCCAGCACGATCCAGAGCAGCCAGCATTCCAGGCGCTTGTGCGCCATCCAGAGCTGCGCCACGAGGCTGAAGGCGGTCAGCGCGGCATCCCACCAGGGTGCCGAGGCGTCGGTCCAGGTTGCCATGCCGTAACCCAGGGCCAGGCTACCGATGGCGCCGGCGAGCAAGCCCAGGCCCACCGGCTGCGCGGTCAGCCGGCTGACCTGGCGGCCGTCGTGCCGCTCGCCGCCGCGGGTCCATTGCCACCAGCCGTAAAGCTGCAGGACGGCGTAGACCCACTGCAGCAGCATGTCGGAGTAGAGCTTCGCTTCGAAGAAGATCCAGCTGTACATCAGCACCATGGCCAGGCCAATCGGCCAGCACCAGGTGTGCTGCCTGACGGTGAGCCAGACGGCCAGCACGCCCAGGCTGGCGGCGATGAGTTCGAGAGGGGACACCTTGCCGACTCCAGGGAAGAAAGCCGCCGATTGTAGCGGCTCGCTTCGTTCTCGGCTGGGTGCGACTACACCCTGAACTGGCCCAGCAGGCGGTTCAGCTGTTCGGCCAGTTGCCCCAGGTGCTGGCTCGCGCCGGTGGTCTGTTCGGCGGCGCTGGCACTGTTGTGGGCGAGGCCCGCGGCCTGGGTGACGTTCTGGTTGATGTCTTCGACTACGTGGGACTGCTGCAGCGTGGCACTGGCGATGGAGGCGTTGAGGCCGGTCAGGTTGCGCAGCGACTGGGCGATCTGCGCGAGGCTTTCGCCGGCTTGGCTGGCCTGCTCCACCGTGGCGCGGGACGCCCGGTTGCTTTCGTCTATCACCTGCACTGCCGCCTCGGAGTTCTGTTGCAGGCGCTCGATCATGGTCTGGATTTCCGCGGTGGATTTCTGCGTGCGCTGGGCCAGCAGGCGAACTTCGTCTGCCACCACCGCAAAGCCGCGTCCTTGCTCGCCGGCACGGGCGGCTTCGATGGCGGCGTTGAGCGCCAGCAGGTTGGTCTGCTCGGCAATGGAGCGGATCACCTCCAGCACGCTACCGATCTGGGCGCTCTCCTGGGCCAGCGTCTGGATGACGTCCACCGCCTTGGTGATGGTGCTGGACAACTGGTCGATCTGCCGCAGGCTGCTGTCGATGTTGTCGTGGCCCTGGCGTGCCTGCTCTTCCGCGTGGCGTACTTCGCTGGCCGCGTGCTCGGCGTTCTTGGCCACGTCCTGCACGCCATAGGTGACCTCGTTGATGGCGGTGGCCACCTGCTCCATCTGCAGGGACTGCTGCTCGCTCTGGCGCAGTCCCTGGCTGGCGATGCTGTCCAGGCTGCCGGCGGCCTGACCAAGGGCGCTGGCAGCCTCCAGGGATTGGCGGATAACCCCGCGCAGCTTGCCGGTGAAGGCATTGAAGTGGCCGGCCATGGCGGTGATCTCGTCGCGGCCATGGGTATCCAGGTTGCCGGTGAGGTCACCCTCGCCGCTGGCGATGCGGGCCATGGCGGCGACCACCTCGTCCAGCGGGCGGGTGATGCTGCGCGCGATGAGGATCACCAGCAGGGCCATGATCACGGCAATCGCCAGCCCCACCGCCGAGGCGCGCAGGGCCTGCTCGCGGAACTCGGCCTGCATGTCGTCGATGTAGATGCCGGAGCCGATCACCCAGCCCCAGGGGGAGAACAGTTGCACGTAGGACACCTTGGGCACAGGGTCACTGGCACCCGGCTTGGGCCAGCGGTAGTCGACGAAGCCGGCGCCTTCGGCCCTGGCCACCCGCGCCATCTCGTTGAACAGGGCCTTACCGTCCGGGTCCTTGTAGCCGGAGAGGTCCTGGCCCTCCAGCTTGGCGTTGGTCGGGTGCATGACCATGCGCGGCGTCAGGTCGTTGATCCAGAAGTAGTCGCCCTTGTCATAACGCAGCGCGCGGATGGCCTGCATCGCCTGCTTCTGCGCCTCTTCGCGGGGCAGGGTGCCGGCGGCTTCCTGGGCCTGGAAATACTCCAGCACACCGGCCGCGGTCTCGACCACCTGCCGGGTCTTCTGTTCCTTGCCCTGATAGAGGTCGCTGTAAAGCTGCTGCAGCATCAGTACGCCGAGACTGACCAGCATGAATACCGCGACGATGAGGATCAGCCAGAGACGACGGCTGATCGGCAGGTTGCGCAAGCTGTGCATGGGGTGGAGCTCCTGATTCTTGTTTTGGGTTGCGAGCTTGAAGCAGAACAGGCTCGCTGGCCTTTTGGCAATCAGCCTTTAGCTGGGAATTCCAAATGGCTCTCTGTTAGCATTTCGGCCTTTCGGGACAAAGCTTGAAGTGCATTCGTCCCGGAACCCGTTCGCTGGCGTTCTGCTCTCATCGCCGTCCGGCACTCGCAGCCTGCCAGCTTCCTGAATATTCGTACGTAAAGGCCGCCGCAAGCGTGCGCCTCGGGGGAAAGTTTCGATGGATTTGTGGACGGCCATGCAGGCCATGCTTCTGGGGATTGTCGAGGGACTGACGGAGTTCCTGCCGATCTCCAGCACCGGCCACCAGATCGTGGTTGCCGACCTGCTGGGCTTCGCGGGCGAGCGCGCCATCGCGTTCAACATCATCATCCAGCTGGCGGCCATCCTCGCGGTGGTCTGGGAATATCGCCACAAGATCCTCGACGTGGTGGTGGGGCTGCCCACCCAGCGCGGCGCCCAGCGTTTCACGATCAACCTGCTGATCGCCTTCTTCCCGGCGGTGATTCTTGGCGTGGCCTTCGCCGACATGATCCATCACTACCTGTTCAACCCCATCACCGTTGCGTCGGCCCTGGTGGTCGGGGGTGTGATCATCCTGTGGGCGGAAGGGCGTCAGCATGAGGTGCAGGCCGAATCCGTCGACGACATGAGCTGGAAGCACGCCCTCAAGGTCGGTTGCGCCCAGTGCCTGGCGCTGGTGCCGGGCACCTCGCGCTCCGGCGCCACCATCATCGGCGGCCTGCTGTTCGGACTGTCGCGCAAGGCGGCCACCGAGTTCTCCTTCTTCCTCGCCATGCCCACCATGGTCGGTGCGGCGGTGTACTCGGGCTACAAGTACCGCGACCTGTTCCAGCCCGGCGACCTGCCGGTATTCGCCCTGGGCTCGGTGGTGTCCTTCGTGTTCGCCATGATCGCCGTGCGCAGCCTGCTGAAATTCATCGGCAGCCACAGTTACGCGGCGTTTGCCTGGTATCGCATCGGTTTCGGCCTGTTGATCCTGGCGACCTGGCAGTTCGGTTTGATCGACTGGTCCACGGCCCAGGGCTGATCGGCCCATAGTGGAGAAAGGCGCACCTTTTGGTGCGCCTTTTGCGTTTCTGGGCCGCGCGTTTCAGGTCGTCGGGAAGTCGAGGATGAAGCGTGTCCAGCCTCCGGTGGACTCACAGCGGATGTCGCCGCCGTGGGCGCGAACGATGGAGCGGGTGATGGCCAGGCCCAGGCCGGCGTGCTCACGCCCCTCGCGTCGGGCGGGGTCGGCACGAAAGAATCGGTCGAACAACCGGGGTAGCAGGTCGGCGGGGATGTCGGGACCGCTGTTGGCCACGGTCAAGCGCAGGCCGCGCTCATCACTGACCAGTTCCAGTTCGATGCGGCCACCGGCGGGGGTGAAGCGCAGGGCGTTGTCCAGCAGGTTGGAGAGGGCGCGGCGCAGCATGCTCCGGTCGGCGCTGAAGCGGGCCTCGCCGCTGCGACGCATGGTCACCTGGCGGTCTTCGGCGAGGGGGCTGAAGTAGTCCAGCAGGGCATCCAGCTCGCCGGCCAGTTCCAGCGGCTCGCGACGGGTCGCCAGCAGGCCGTGCTCGGCCTTGGCCAGGAACAGCATGTCACTCACCATCTGCGCCAGGCGCTGGAGCTCTTCCAGGTTGGAGTGCAGGGCTTCGCGGTACTCGTCCGTCGCGCGTTGCTGGCTGAGGATCACCTGGGTCTGCGTCAGCAGGTTGGACAGCGGTGTGCGCAGCTCATGGGCGATGTCGGCGGAGAAGGCCGAGAGTCGCTGGAAGGCGTCGTCCAGCCTGGCCAGCATGGCATTGAAGGCGCGTACCAGCTCCACCAGCTCCTGGGGCACCTGGCGGTCGTCCAGGCGGGTGGTCAGGGAGCTGGCGGATACCCCGGCAGCCACCTCGGCCATACGGTGCAGGGGACGCAGGCCACTTCGTGCTGCCCAGGCACCGAGCAGGGCGGTGGCCAGGGCGGAAAGCCCGACCGTAAGCCAGATCAGCCGCTGCATGCGATCGAGGAAGTGCTGGTGGTGGGTGATGTCCAGCGCCAGGGAGAGGCGCGGCGAGGCCGGGTCGCCGGCCCGCAGTGGCGCGCTGTAGACCCGGTAGGCGGTGCCATCCTGCTGCCCGTCATGGAGCCCGTCGCGGGCTGGCGCCTTCAGGCCTTCGGCGCTGTTGAACCAGTACGCGCCGTCAGGGCCTTCCAGGCGCAGGGCGAGGTCCGGGTGCAGGCCCAGTTCGCTCTGCAGGGCTTCCAGGCGCGGCGCCAGATCGGCAGGGCCCTGCACATCGCGAACCTGGGCGCGGAAGGCCTCCAGGCGAATTTCCAGCAGTTGTCGGTCGAGCTCGATGAAGTGCGCCTCGCTGGCGCGGTTGAACAGGACGCCGGCGATCAGCGAGACGGTGGCCGTGCAGGCGGCGAACAGCAAGCCCAGGCGGGCCGTGAGGGACAGTCCACGCATCAGCCTTCCCGCGCCTCCAGCACATAGCCCATGCCGCGCACGGTATGGATCAGCTTGGTGGGGAAGTCGTCGTCCAGCTTGGCCCGCAGGCGGCGGACGGCGACTTCAATGACGTTGGTTTCGCTGTCGAAGTGCATGTCCCAGACCTGGGCCGCGATCAGCGACTTGGGCAGGACTTCGCCCTGGTGCCGGAGGAGGAACTCCAGCAGGGCGAACTCCTTGGTGGTGAGGTCGATGCGTTGGCCGCCGCGCTCGACTTTCCGGCTCAGCAGGTCCAGGTGCAGGTCGGCCAGCGTCAGACTGGTATCCGGCGGGGTGGTTGCGCCGCGGCGCAGGAGGGTGCGGACACGGGCGAGTAGCTCGGCGAAGGCGAAGGGTTTCACCAGGTAGTCGTCGGCGCCCAGCTCCAGGCCATGGACGCGCTCTGCCACGGCGTCCCGCGCGGTGAGGAACAGCACCGGAACCTGCAGGCCTGCCTGGCGCAGGCTACGCAGCACCTGCCAGCCGTCGAGGCCAGGAAGCATCACGTCCAGGATGATCAGGTCATAGTTGCCGGTCAGGGCCAGATCCCGGCCCGCCAGGCCATCGGTGGCCAGGTCTGCCAATAGGCCTGCTTCGTTCATGCCCTGGCGGAGGAACTGGCCGGTCTTGGGTTCGTCTTCGACTATCAGTAGTTTCATGCTGGCAGTGGATTCCTGCGGGATTCGTCGCCGGGATGGCTTTATACCGCGCCGGCGGCCCGGACCGTGAAAGCTGACGAAGTTGTAATGCAGTGGCGCCGTTGGTGCCGTGGATTTTTCAGCGCCCGTCCGGCTGTATACAATTGCCCGATTTCCGCATTCTCAGGTCCGTCCGTCCATGCATCACCCCGCCGAACATTCGCCGCTGGGCAAATCCAGCGAGTACGTCAGCACCTACAGCCCGGAACTGTTGTTCCCGATCTCCCGCGTGACCAAGTGGCGCGAGCTTGGACTGACCGCCGCGACGCTGCCTTACCAGGGCGTGGACTACTGGAACTGCTACGAGCTGTCCTGGCTGACGCCATCGGGCAAACCAGTGGTGGCGATTGGTGAGTTCGCCATTCCGGCCGATTCGCCGAACATCATCGAATCCAAGTCCTTCAAGCTCTACCTCAATTCGTTGAACCAGTCCGTCTACCGCGAGGCTGCCGAGCTGGAGCAGGTGCTGGCGCGGGACCTGAGTGCGGCCGCTGGGGCGCCGGTTGCCGTGCGGGTGCGCAGCCTGGCGGAGGTCGAGGCCGAGGGCGTGGCCGGCCTGCCGGGCGTGTGCATCGACGAGCTGGAGATCGCCATCGACAACTACCAGCATCCGCAAGCCGAGCTGCTGCGCGCCGAGGCGGGCCCGCCGGTGGAGGAGGTGCTCTACAGCCATCTGCTGAAGTCCAACTGCCCGGTCACCGGTCAGCCGGACTGGGGCACGGTGGTGGTCGAGTACCGGGGCGCAAAGCAGCTGGATCACGCCAGCTTCCTGACCTACCTGGTGAGCTTCCGCCAGCATTCCGACTTCCACGAACAGTGCGTGGAGCGCATTTTCCTCGACCTCCAGCGGTTGCTCGAACCGGAGCGGCTCAGCGTGTATGCACGCTACGTGCGCCGGGGCGGGTTGGACATCAACCCTTACCGGAGCACCCACGCGGTCCGCGTCGATAATCGGCGGCTGGTCCGGCAGTAACGAAAACCCCGACTCGACGTCGGGGTTCTTTCTTCGCAGGACCGGCTAGATTCCCATGTTCGCCAGGCTCTGCATGATATTGCGCAGGGTGCCCGCCAGGGTCGGGTGGCTGGCTTCGAAGCGCTCGACGGCCAGGTTGATTCCATCCACCAGCGTGGCGTCCGGGGCCGACGCCGCTTCCTCGGCCAGGCGGAGTTCGATTTCCTGCATCAACTCGATCAGCGATGCGCGTTCCTCCGCATCCAGCGGCGGTTCCTGGGCCAACTGGTCGCGCAGTTGTTGCAGTTGCTGCTGCAGGTTCTCAGGCATGTCGTTCTCCCTTCGCGAATGTCTCAGGAGTGGACCCGCCGATGCGATCGAAGGTCCCTCATGCCTTAGAGAGTAATCCAGGCGCGGCGCGCCTGCCTGACCCGGATCAAGCCTGAAACAAATCCCCTGGTTTCAGGGTTTCTCGCCCTTGTCGCGGCGGTAGGCGAGGTCCTCCAGGCAGGGCGCGAGCTCCCCCAGGTGATCGATCACCGAATGTGCACCCAGGCGATACAGCTGCAGCGTGGCGGCGGCCCGCAGGCGCTCGCGCTCGCCGCTGCCCAGGGCCCGCCAGTCTGCGGGGGCGAGACCACAGAGAGGACCGCTGGCGGCAAGGCCGACGGTCCAGAGTCCGGCATTCAGCCCGGCTTTCAGCAGGCGCGGGTCGGCGCTGATCAAGACGCAGCCTGCCAGACGTGTAACGCCCAATCCCGCCAGGGCCTGCCAGCAGCTGTCCGGCGCGGGCCAGGGGCGCGCGCCATTGGTTTCGCCGCCGCCCAGCCAGGCGGGCAGGGGGGCGGCCAGACGCCAGCTGGCCGCCGCGGGCAGTTCGTCGAGCCAGGCACAAGGCACCTGGCTGCCGTGCACCAGGCTCGCCAGTGTGTCGAGGCCGGGGACGATTTCCGCGTGTTCGCCGGCGGCCTCCAGCAACTGCTGCTGGAGGACTTGGAACTGCTCGTCGCTGGCGGGCGCGTCCAGCGCATGGTCGAGTGCGGCGCGTGGCGGCAGGGTCGCTGCTTCTGCCAGGCGCGTGGCGGGGCAATCCGGCAGCAGGCGGTTCAAGGCCAGGGGAAGGGTGCGGGCGCCGAAGTCCACCAGGCAGCCGGAAAGGCCGAAGAGGAGGGCGGTGAAGGCGGGCGGTTGGCTCTGGGGCATCTGCGTCATCCTGACGGCGTCTGGCGCAGGCTAACCGCTGCGTGTGACAGCGAAGTTACCGGTTCTGGCCGGCTCCCATGACCTGGCGCAGCTCATCCGGCACGGGCACCGACCTGTCGGCGGCGTGGTCGATCCAGACCAGCTTGCAATGGCCTTCACCATAGAGCGTCTGCGGATCTTCCAGGGTGCTCAGGCGGTGCTCAACCACCAGACTGCTGTTGCCCACCGGCCCCGCGTAGAGTTCGATGACCACGGTGGCCGGATGCACCACGGGCTTGAGGTAGGTGTGCAGGGTTTGCAACACCACCGGGCCGCGGGGGACATTGTTCATGGCGATGCCGAGACTTTCGAACCAGGCGACCCGTGCTTCTTCCAGGTACTGGATGTAGAGGGTGTTGTTGACGTGGCCGTAGCTGTCCATGTCGCCCCAGCGAACGGGGATGTGTGCAACATGAAGCAAGGTTTTCTCTGACATGCTGGCTATCCGCTATGCTGCCCGGAGTCGGGCGATGGCCTTATACTGCGCGCCCTCAATGGGCGGCGGCGGGCCGCCACACTACTTTTCTCAAGGAGAGTCTGCAATGCAATTGATCGGTGCGCAGTGGCTCGATCGTCTGGGCCGTATCCTGGCTTGCGTCACCCTGGCGGCGCTGCCGGTCGCTGGCAACGCCGCGGAAGAAGATCCCTGGGAGGGTTTCAACCGCGCGATGTTCCGATTCAACGACACCCTCGATACCTATGCCCTGAAACCCATCGCCCAGGGCTACCAGGCGGTCACCCCGCAGTTCCTCGAGGATGGTATCCACAACGTCTTCAACAACATTGGCGACGTGGGCAACCTGGCCAACGACCTGTTCCAGGCCAAGTTCCACAATGCCGGCGTCGACACGGGCCGCCTGGTGTTCAACACCACCTTCGGCTTGCTGGGCTTCTTCGATGTCGCTACCCACATGGGTCTGCAGCGCAACGACGAGGACTTCGGCCAGACCCTCGGCTACTGGGGTGTTGGCAGCGGCCCCTACCTGGTGATCCCGTTCCTCGGCCCGAGCACCGTGCGCGATGCGGGCGGCAAGATTCCGGACGCGTTCCTCGAACCCTATCCCTATATCGACCACGTGCCGACCCGTAACGTAACCCGTGCGGTGGATGTGGTGGATACCCGCGCCAACCTGCTGTCGACGGAAAAGCTGATTACCGGCGACAAGTACATCTTCATCCGCAACGCCTACCTGCAGAACCGCGAGTTCAAGGTGAAGGATGGCGAGGTCGAGGACGACTTCTAAGGCTTCCGGGCATGAAAAAGGCGACCCCAGGGTCGCCTTTTTCGTTTCAGGCCGTTGCGCCTAGCGCATGCCGAGGATGGCCAGGCCGAGGGTGCGGCTGCCGTTGGCGTTCTCGCCGATCCGTACCACTTCGGCCTCGGCCTCCAGGCCCTTCAGGGAGCTGTGCTCGGAGGGAATGAGCACGCGGACGCGATCGCCGACCGTCAACTCAGCGCTCACTTCGAGCTGCATGCCGCTGCTGGAAAGGTCGAGGCAAAGCGCCGGGAACTGCTGACCTGCGTGTTCCAGGATGGCCTTGGTCTGCACGTGCATCCTTATAAAGTCGCGCTTCTCGCTGTAGGGGCGGTCATCCAGGCTCACGCGCTGTTCCTCTTGTCATCATGGAGTGGGGCCGAACCCCTTATAACTTCCAGCGATTTCAGGTGTAAAGTCAGAGATCGACTCGCGGCGCAAGCTTGAATCGCCCTGCGGATGGGAGTACCGTCTGCGCCGTAAAGCGAACCCCCGTACTCGTGCTCGGGCCTTAGGTCGGGTGCTACAACAACCCATCCCTGGCGCCGTTTGCCTGGATACTCCATGCACAATCCCAGTGCCAAGCTGCTGATTATTGACGACGACGAGGTAGTGCGCGCAAGCCTCGCGGCCTATCTGGAAGACAGTGGATTCAGCGTTCGACAGGCCAGCAACGGTCTGCAAGGGCTGCAGGTTTTCGAGCAGGAGCGCCCGGATCTGGTGATCTGCGACCTGCGCATGCCTCAGGTCGATGGCCTGGAACTGATCCGTCGTATTTCCGAACTCGAAGCAGAAACCCCGGTAATAGTGGTCTCCGGTGCCGGCGTCATGAGCGACGCGGTCGAGGCCTTGCGCCTGGGTGCTGCGGATTACCTGATCAAGCCGCTGGAAGACCTCGCGGTTCTCGAACATTCGGTTCGCCGTGCTCTCGACCGCGCGGCCCTGCGCCTGGAAAACCGCCGCTACCGGGAAAAGCTCGAATCCACCAATCGCGAACTGCAGGCCAGCCTGCACCTGCTGCAGGAAGACCAGAACGCCGGTCGCCAGGTGCAGATGAACATGCTGCCGGTGACACCCTGGGAGGTGGACGGCCTGCGGTTCGCCCACCAGATCATTCCGTCGCTTTATCTGTCGGGTGACTTCGTCGATTACTTCCGCGTGGACGAGCGCCGTGTGGCGTTCTATCTGGCGGACGTTTCCGGTCATGGCGCGTCCTCGGCCTTCGTGACCGTCCTGCTCAAGTTCATGACCACGCGCCTGCTCTACGAGTCCCGGCGCAGTGGCACCTTGCCCGAGTTCAAGCCTTCCGAGGTGCTCGGGCATATCAACCGAGGGCTGATCAACACCAAGCTGGGCAAGCACGTCACCATGCTCGGCGGTGTGATCGACGAGGAGCGCGGTCAGCTGACCTACAGCATTGGCGGGCATCTGCCCCTGCCGGTGCTCTACAGCGAGGGCAAGGCTTCCTACCTGGCCGGAAAAGGCCTGCCGGTGGGGCTGTTCGAAGAGGCGAGCTATGATGACCGGATCATCGATTTGCCGTCGTCCTTCAGCCTGACCTTGCTTTCCGATGGGATCCTGGACCTTTTGCCCGGGGAAACCCTCAAAGATAAGGAAGCCGCGCTGCCAGAGATGGTCTGCGAGGCGGGTGGCAGTCTGGATGGCTTGCGACAAGTATTTGGACTGGCCAGCCTGGGCGAGATGCCGGATGATATCGCCTTGCTGGTGTTGAGCAGGAACCTTGCATGAGTACCGGTAAAATCCAGTTTGCCGAGCAGGATGGGACTTTCGTCCTGAAGTTCGTCGGAGAAATCCGCCTGACCCTGTGTTCGGCCCTGGATGCGACCATCGAGAAAATCTTCTCGGCGCTGAACTTCTCGGCCATCGTGATTGACCTGACGGAAACCCAGAGTATCGACAGCACCACCCTGGGCCTGCTGGCCAAGCTGTCGATCCTCTCGCGGCAGAAGGTGGGCCTGTTGCCCACGGTAGTGACCACTCACCCGGACATTACCCGGCTGCTGCAATCGATGGGCTTCGACCAGGTGTTCAATATCGTCGGGGCGCCGGTCCCGCGCCCTGAATGCCTGGAAGACCTGCCACCGCAGGACCAGACGGAGGACGTGGTCCGCAACAAGGTGCTGGAAGCCCACCGCATCCTGATGGGCCTGAACGAATCCAACCGCGAAGCCTTCCACGATCTGGTCAGCGCCCTCGAGCGCAGTTGATCCGCTCTCTTTTCTTACCCGGAAATGACAACGCGCGCAGCCTGTAGGGGCCGGCGCGCGTTGGTGTTTCAGCGGCGGGAGGCGAGCAGGGCTTCCAGCTTCTCCTGGTCGCGGGCGAACAGGCGGATACCTTCGGCCAGCTTCTCGGTGCCCATGGCATCTTCGTTCAGTTGCCAGCGGAAGGCCGTCTCATCCAGCACGACACGGCTTTCGGCCTCGCTGCCGGGCGCCAGGTTGCGCGCCAGAGCGCCCTGATCGTCCGCCAGCTTCTGCAGCAGTTCGGGGCTGATGGTCAGGCGGTCGCAACCAGCCAGTGCTTCGATCTGCCCGAGGTTGCGGAAGCTCGCGCCCATCACCACGGTTCGGTAGCCATTGGCCTTGTAGTAGCGGTAGATGCGCGAGACGGACTGCACGCCCGGGTCCTCGTCACCGACGTAGTCGCGGCCCTCAGCCTTCTTGTACCAGTCATAGATGCGCCCGACGAAGGGGGAGATCAGGAACACCCCGGCGTCGGCGCAGGCGGCAGCCTGGGCGAAGTTGAACAACAGGGTCAGGTTGGTCTGGACGCCCATGCGTTCCAGCTGCTCGGCCGCGCGGATGCCTTCCCAGGTGGAGGCGATCTTGATCAGCACGCGGTCGCGACCGATACCCGCTTCCTCATACAGGCCTATCAGGCGCTCGGCGCGGCGCAGGGTGGCCTGGGTATCGAACGACAGGCGCGCATCCACCTCGGTCGAAATGCGCCCTGGAATCACTTTGAGGATTTCCTGGCCGACGGCGACGCCGAAACGGTCGCAGGCCAGGCCCAGATCACCGCCGGCTCCGGCGATGGCGCTGTCGAGCAGCTCCGCATAGCGGGGCATGGCGGCGGCCTTCAACAGCAGGGACGGGTTGGTCGTGGCGTCGACCGGCTTCAGGCGGGTGATCGCGTCCAGATCGCCGGTGTCGGCGACGACGGTGGTGTACTGCTTGAGTTGGTCCAGCTTGGAGGTCATGGCGAAACCTTGTCGTGGCGGATGAACTGACCTTACCCGAGCCGCCGGGGCCGCTCAACGGGGACGCAGGGGCTTTTTTACAGGCAATCGGCCTGCCTGTAACAACAGACTGTGAACAGGGGGTGCCGGGTTCCGCGGCGAAGGAAACTTCGCATTTCTATTGCGGTTTTTCCGATCTCATACGTCTTCTCCTATGAGAGCCCCGAGTGTTCGGGACAACAGGCTGGCAGGAGATCCGGCCGGAGGCCTGGCGTCGGGCAGGCCATTGAGCAACAACGAGATCCAGATGCGAGTACATACCTTGCCGCACCTCATGCCGGTCGTGCCGCAGCCCATCGGCCTGGTGATAGCCACGGGAGGCAGCCGTTTCCGCCTGGCGCCGGCCTGGGAAGCGTCGATTTCCGCTCAGCGGCCGCGCAACAGTTCGGCGGCCTGATCCAGCAACGCGAGCGGGTCGGCGGTCTTGTGCACGTCGACCGACAGCAACTGGCGGAAGCGTCGGGCGCCTGGGAACCCCTGGGCCAGTCCGAGCACGTGGCGGGTTACGTGGTGCATCACGCCACCTTCGCCAATGTGGCGCTCGATGTACGGGCGCATGGCTTCCAGCGCCTCGGCACGACCGATCCGGGACCCATCGCCGCCGAACAGCGCCGCGTCCACCTCGGCCAGCAGGTAGGGGTTGTGGTAGGCCTCGCGGCCCAGCATCACGCCGTCGAAGGTTTCCAGGTGCGCACGGCACTCGTCGAGGGTCTTGATGCCGCCATTGAGAACGATTTCCAGATCCGGAAAGTCCCGCTTCAGCTGCGCCGCCACCTCGTAGCGCAACGGCGGGATTTCGCGGTTCTCCTTGGGTGAAAGCCCTTCGAGAATGGCGATGCGTGCATGCACGGTAAAACTGCGGCAGCCGGCTTCGCGCACTTGGCCGACGAAATCGCAGAGTTCCGCGTAGCTGTCACGGCCGTTGATGCCGATGCGGTGTTTTACGGTGACGGGTATTTCCACCGCATCCAGCATTGCCTTGACACAATCGGCCACCAGCGCCGGATGCCCCATCAGGCAGGCGCCGATCATGTTGTTCTGCACCCGGTCGCTGGGGCAGCCGACGTTCAGGTTCACCTCGTCGTAACCCGCCGCCTGAGCCATTTTCGCGCAGGCCGCCAAGTCCGCCGGCACACTGCCACCCAACTGCAACGCCAGTGGATGTTCAGCCTCGTCGTGGCGCAGAAAACGCTCACGATCACCATGCAGCAGCGCCCCGGTCGTCACCATCTCGGTGTAGAGCAGGGCGTGGCGCGACAGCTGGCGCAGAAAAAAGCGGCAGTGCCTGTCGGTCCAGTCCATCATCGGCGCCACGGAGAAGCGACGGGACAGGGAAGGGCGCGTGGTTTCTGGCTTTGAGGCTGATTCTAGAGGCATTTCGCGTATCGCGTTCTCAACGTGTTTTCGGGGGTTTCCGAGCATTCATTTCAAGTGGGTGGTAAAATGTACCACCTGAAAAACTTTATGTACCACCAGCCAGGAGGGCAGACGACGTGGCAACCATTCGAGCCCGAAAGAGCGCGGACGGATCGCTCCGCTACACCGTACAAATCCGGATCAAGAAGAACGGCGCGCAAGTCTACCAAGAGAGCCAGACATTCTCCCGTAAACAGGCTGCGCAGGCTTGGGCCAAGCGACGAGAGACGGAGCTGAGCGTGCCAGGTGCAGTCGAGCGAGCGAATCGCTCCGGGGTCACTGTCGCGTCCATGATTGAGGCTTACCTCCGGGAGCACGCTAAGGCGCGCCCGATCGGTAAAACGAAGAAAGCGACTCTTGAGGCCATTGCAAAAACCTACCTGGGCGAATGCGAGGATCGCAGTATCACCGCTCAGGTGCTGGTTGATTACGCTCTATGGCGCATGAGTGCTGAGGGTGGCGGGGTTAAGCCTCAGACCATTGGTAATGATCTCGCTCATCTCGGCGCGGTACTGGCTGTCGCTCGCCCTGCTTGGGGGGCCAGCATCGAACCGCACGCGATGGCTGATGCGCGAAAAGTGCTGGCCAAGCTCGGATACAGACTGAAAAGTCGTGAGCGCGACCGCCGGCCTTCGCTTGAGGAGCTCGACCTGATTTTTGCGGAGCTCGAGAAAATCCTCTCGAGTCGGCCAACCTCCATCAATATGTTGAAGGTTGCAGGCTTCGCCATTTTTTCGACACGCCGACAAGAAGAGATCTGCCGTATTCGCTGGGATGACCTAGATGAACCACGGCAAGCGGTGATGGTTCGGGATATGAAGAATCCTGGCGATAAGATCGGCAACAATGTGTGGTGTCACTTGCCTGATGAGGCCTGGACGATCATCAAAAGTATGCCGCGCATATGTGACGAGATCTTCCCATATAACAGTGAGTCGGTATCCACTGCTTGGAGTCGAGCCTGTGAGCGCGCTGGAGTGAAGGATCTTCACTTCCACGACCTTCGACATGACGGAGTCAGTCGACTCTTTGAGATGGGTTGGGACATTCCTCGTGTGGCAAGCGTTTCCGGTCACAGAGATTGGAATTCGTTGCGACGCTATACCCATCTAAACGGGCGTGGTGACCCATATGTAGCGTGGGAATGGCTTCCGAAGCTGTTGGCGTCAAGCGTGAAGTTCGGAGATCGGACGCTTAACGGGCTCTCCCGGCGCGGCGGTCGCCACTGAGTTGATCTCGCTCCCTTACTGCCTCTGATCGCCGGGCATCTAGGTATACTGCTAAATCCTCAAGGTGTACTCCCTTGGCAGACTTTTGGCTCGGCTCCATGCGCACGATGGGGATCTTTAGCGCGCCTCTCAGCGCTTTGCGTTGGAACATCTCGGTGCTGAGATGTGAAAAGTAGTCCTGGCAAACTCGATCAAGTGGGATTATTGCCTGCCCGTCATACTGTGCCATCAGCAAAAACAGTGTTTTCATTGCTCCATGCCATCGCACTATTCCTGTGGGCTCAGGCTATGGAAGCTGTACTTAGTGGCAAACCGCCTGTGTCGCAGAATGGCGTAGAGGAGGGGTGATTCACCTGTCGGCTGGCGACCAGCTCTCCGACAGGTATGCCAGCGAGCAGTACCTCTAAGGTGTTGATGGGTTTCATTGGCGTCCCCGGGTACGTCCTACTTGTTTGATTTCTTCAAGCGAGACAGGGTGCTCATGCTTGAACAGTTCAGCGAGTTGGCGTGTGGCGCCAAGTGCCGTGGCGATGAGCACCAGGGCATCGAGGGTGACCTGCCCCTTGGACTCGAACCGCTTGATTGTCGACTCGGAAACACCCGCCATCTGCGCCAAGGACTTACGGGAGAGGTTCTGTGCGAGTCGAGCCTCCCGGGCGTTGGCACCGATCTTCTGGGCCAGTTCGCCAGGGGCGAGCAGGGAATGGGTCAGGGCCAAGGTTAATCCTCTTATAGCGGGTCATTTATGGTCCATTGTACGCCTTTAAGCGGAATAATGGTCCAAATATGAGCCTTTAATATATGGCCGTGCTTCGACTAAGCCAGGGTCAGAATAGTGCCAGCAGGCCTCGATAGGCGCTGATTTCGCGCCAAGTGGGGCGTCGTCCCGCAAAGCGCGTGCGAGCATCGCCGCAACGTCAAGCGATCGCGGCAAACCGTAGACTATGCGGCTGATCGCGATGCCTGGCTTGCCACAGGTCGTAGTCCTCAGGAACAAGTTCGTCCCGTGTCGGTGGGCATTAGGTAGCTGGTGGTCTGTGGGGTTCTACCCCATTTCCACGGACGGTTTGAAAAGGGCTGAAAACTTCAGATCTTGCCGGGCGACTCTACGACGCATTCGTGGGTTATGAAACCGCTCGATGTAGTCGAATAAATCCGCCCGAGCTTCATCACGAGTTCGATACGATTGATGGGCAACGCGCTCCCGTTTGAGCTGACCGAAGAAGCCTTCACAGGCAGCGTTGTCGCCGCAATGCCCGACGGCACTCATGCTGCAGACCAGCGTGTTGCGATTCAGAAAGCGCTGGTAGTCAGCACTGGTGAATTGGCTACCGCGATCCGAATGTAGGATCACCGACCAGTCACCTTGGCGCTGCCAGATCGCCATCTCCACCGCTCGAATCACCATCTGCCGATCCTGACGGTGATGCATCGACCAACCGATCACCAACTTGCTGTACAGGTCGAGCACCACGCATAGGAAGAGCTTGCCTTCCAGTGTGGCTATCTCCGTGATATCCGTGACCCACTTGCGCTCCGGTTCCTGCACGGTGAAATCGCGCTCCAGCAGGTTTTTCACGCCTGCTGGACGGCCGCTGGCGACTCTTCCAAAGCCACGTCTCTTACGGCGGGGCCAGCCTTGAATGCGCTCAGCGGCCATCAGGCGAGCAACGCGGTTCAGGCTGACGATTTCGCCCTCGTCGAGCAGATCCTCGTGCATCCGTGGCGCTCCGATCACTCCACGGCTGTCCTCGTGGATCTCCCGAATACGCCTCACCAGGCGCGCATTCTCTTGAGCACGTGGGCTTGGCTCGCGATCCTGCCAGGCGTAATAGCCACTGGCAGAAACCTTCAGACAACGGCACATCAGTCGTACCGGGTACTCGTTGCGGCAGCGCTGGATCACCGTGTACCGCTCGATGACTCCTTGGCAAAGTACGCTGCCGCGTCTCTTAAAAAATCACGTTCCTTGGTTACTCGGGCCAACTCGCGCTTGAGGCGGGCAAGCTCCTCATCCCGCGGACTTCCCGTTCCAGGGAAGGCTTTCTCTGCGCTTGGTTGTGCCTCCCGAACCCAGCGTGTGAGCAGGTTGGGAGCAACACCAATCTCCAGGGCCACCTGTCGGCAGCTCGCCCCTGAACGACGAACCAGCTCGATGGCTTCCCGCTTGAATTCGGGGCTGTATTTCTTGCGCTTGGACATGAACACTCCTTTAGCTCGACGTGAGCTTACTCGAAAGTGTCCGTGCTAACGGGGTAGAACCCCCTCCCCGGAACTACATAAGTCGGACTATGACAGAGGCCTGGGGTTTGCCTTGACCTTGGTCTTGGCGCGAATCAAGGCGCTGCAGTGAATGAACCAGCCTCACTGGTCGGGAAGAAAACTCACGGCTTTCTGCGGTTCGGCCAACCGTCGCAGATTAGACGTTGACCCATTTCCGAAGCACAGACAGGGTGAAGATACAGCGAGCGACCGGAGCCTGGCGCATCAAACCCATCGTAGCGAACCGCCGAGTGATCAATTGATTCGCAGCAGTTGAAGCAGGTCAGATGCTCAGGCTCCTGATTCGGGTGGAGACCTTCCTTGTAGTGCGAATGAAATGTCACAGCGTATTCCTGTTAATTGCCCGGTTGCCGGAACCTACCTGAGCTGACGTCGAAGCGCCACTCCCTCCCAGGTGACCCCCGGAATGGAGCTCATTGACGGGTGGACTATGCGCAGCCGTGACATTCCAAGGTGGTGTGAGTCACATCGGATTCATGCTCGCGCCACTGGCGGCGCGTCGTCCTGCAAGCCGCTATTCAGCGGCACGTGCGATGTTTTCGACAGGCCCTTCACGACAGGCGGCACACCAATCGGCCTCCACATTCGGGATGACGGCTGTCACACCCTCGTGCGTGTAGGGCTTATCGCGGAAGTCATGGACCAGGCCGGCCTGGTCGCAGACTGGGCATTTCATCGTCAGAGCTACTCGCAGGACACGATGGGCAGGTCTTGCGCCAGGATGAACAGGTCTGAGGTCAGAAAAACACGTCGGCAGGAACCTTGAATCGCTCCGCCAGCGCACGGATGTGGCGGACGTTGAGTTGGCGTTTGCCGTTGAGGATTTCCGATACAACGGACTGGGCACCGATCTCGGGCAGGTCGCTCTGAGTAAGGTTGTGCTCGCTCATCAGATAGCGCAGCACCTCGTGCCCCGGGGCCTCGGGAATGGCGTAGTGGTGAGCATCGTAGGCGGCGATCAAATCACCCATTTGCGAAGCCAGTGCGGAGAGGGGGTGATTCTCGATGCCAGCAACCTCGTCGAGCAGCTCGTCGAGCGCTTCGACCAGGGCGTCGTAATCCGCCTCGTTTTGCGGAGGCGTGAGCAGCGGGGCAACGTAACGCCAGTGTGCTACCGCCTGCTTGAGGAGTGCGCTCATATGCACCTCATTTCCATTGGTTGCGGTCGTACTCTTTGTGATCGAGCACGGCACGGATGAAGACCTTCTTGAACTGGTAATCCACGACAGCAATGAGTCGCAGCTTGTTGCCACCGATGTCGAACACATGCTTGTCCGCCACTTTGTCCACGCTGGGGAAGGTCTGCTTCATGTCGGCAAAGTCCCTCGGCTCCAGCTTGCTCATCAGGCGGTACCAAGCGTCCAGGGCGGTGGCTGCATGCGGCCACTTTTCCTTGGCTTCCCAGATGCGTTTCTGCGTGATGATGTGCATTCCGTGTCCGTATAGCAATTTGCGATACGAATGGTATCGGTCTTGGGGGAATATAGCAAGTTGCTATTTTGTGCCGGTGCCGTGCATCTGCTGCCAGGCCTTTGTCGCCGCTCGTTTCGCGCAGGCCTTGCTCGCATACAGGTGAGGCAGGCGCATCGGTCAGACCTGGTCGCCTTCGCTGATCTGCTTCTGCTCGCCGGTCTTAGCGTCGCGGTGGGCACCACCAGGCCGACGCCCTTGCCCGAGCGCGTCGGCGCAAACGCCAACACGTGCTCCGGACCTTCATGGCGCAGGTACTGCTCCTCGAACAGGCCAAGGAATACGCCAGCCGGCCGCGTTAGCCCGGCCTGGCGTACCTCATCCGTATCGGCCTAGCGCGCCGACCCGTAGGTCGTGACCTGCCGAGCCTGGCGTGCGCGCCAGATGGCCATGCCGATGGCCACCATCAATGCCAGCAGGCTGCTGCACGCAGCGATGCTGCCGCCAAGGTTGAAAACCTCCGGCGCGTAGGCATCGAAGAAGAACCGCCATTCGAACAGGCGCCAGGGGTAATAGATCGGCGTGCCCAGCAACTCGAGCCAGGGCGCCCCCCAAGCGTGCCTGATAGCCTAGCGCGGCTGCCGTCCACTGCGTGGCACCCCATATCCCGGAAAGGGTAATGGCCAACACCACCAGCACCTGGCCGTACAGCACCGTCGTCGCCTGCATCCCTGAACCCAACCTCTCCGACAAAGCACTCGGCACGCCGATGTGCCGCGGGCGAGAGGGTCGGCATTGGTGGGGAAGGGGTCAAAGACCGTTTCGAGGGCGATTAAGAGCGGTGTGGCAACAGTTCTGACTGCGGCATCTGGTGGAGAGGGTCATAGGAGCACGGTGTACATGACCGGCAGATGTCGATTTTTAGTTCCCGTTGCATCAGGCAGAAAGCGGCCCATAGCTGCCGTAATCGAGAGGCCGCCCTGACTGCTACCGCTGTGTCCCCTTGCCGCTCTGCGGCGGTAGCTCGGGACACCGACAGCCACTTGCCTAGCTCTCACTGTCGGGTGAGGCGTGCTGCATGAACAGGATCAGCAACCACCCGCAGTTGCACTGCAGGTGTCATGCATTATCCGAATTGCTGTGCATATTGATGATGCTCCCTAACAGAATCATGTGTACCTGCCTCGCTGTCATGGCATGGCGCAAGGTGAGGGTGCTCCCGCGGGTAGTGTTAACCACCGAGACGAGCTCCCCTTGCTGAATCTCCTCCCGGATGCTCGGAAAGCTGAGCTGATCGCCGGACTGGATAAGCTCATAGTCGGCATCCTTTTCGAAGGTCAGTGGCACGATGCCGAAGTTGCACAGGTTCTGCCAGTGGATACGCGCGAAGCCCTTGGCCAGCACGGCGCGCACGCCGAGATAGCGAGGTGCGAGGGCGGCGTGTTCGCGACTCGAGCCTTGGCCATAGTTGTCGCCACCGACGATGAAGGACGCGCTGCCTTTCAGATTTATAGCCCGGTCGTAGTAGTTCGAGTCGAGCTGGTAGAAGGTGAACCGGGAAATCTCCGGAATATTGCTGCGCAGCGGCAGTACCTTGGCGCCCGCCGGCATGATTTCGTCGGTGGAGACGTTGTCGCCGGTCTTGATCAGCACCGGACCGGATAGGCTGTCCGGCAGCGGGTCGAATTCGGGCAAGGAGGCGATGTTAGGGCCCTTGATCAGGGCGACCAGCCTGCCATCTTCGGCAGGCGGTGTGAGTGATTCGGTATTGAGGATGTAGTGCTCGGGCTCCTTGAAACGTGGGTAGGGGAAGCTGAGGGTGCGTGGGTCGCTGATCACCCCGGTGATGGCCGAGGCGGCAGCGGTTTCGGGGCTGCACAGGTAGACCTTGTCTTCTCGCGTGCCCGAGCGTCCGGGAAAATTGCGCGGCATGGTGCGCAAGCTGATGCTCTCAGTGGCTGGAGCCTCGCCCATGCCGATACAGCCACCGCAGCCGGCCTGGTGGATGCGTGCGCCGCGATGGATAAGGGTACCCAGATAGCCCAGCGCGGATAGGTTCTCGAGGATTTGCCGCGAGGTCGGGTTGACGTCGAGTGAGACGTCCTCGTGCACACCATGCTGTTCGAGCATCATCGCTACCATGGCGAAGTCGCGCAGGCCTGGGTTGGCCGAAGAACCGACCACGCATTGATGCACCGGCTTGCCGGCTACCTCGCTGACCGGTACCACGTTACCAGGACTGGAGGGGCAGGCGATCAGTGGCTCCAGGCTGGTGAGATCGATCTCCACTTCCTCATCATAGGCGGCGTCTGGGTCGGCGAGCAGCTCGCTCCAGTCCGCTTCGCGGCCACGGGAGGTGAGAAACGCCTTCACCGCACTGTCGGAAGGAAACACGCTGGTTGTCGCTCCGAGCTCCGCCCCCATGTTGGCGATGACATGACGGTCCATGGCGCCCAGACACTCCAAACCGTCGCCGTGGTATTCGAAGATCTTGCCCACACCGCCGCTGACGTCGTAGCGACGCAGCATTTCCAGAATGATGTCCTTGGCACTGACCCAGTCAGGCAGGCGCCCACTCAGGTGGACACCGACGATACGCGGCATCTTTACATAGAAGGGTTCGCCGGCGATGGCCATCGCCACTTCCAACCCGCCGGCGCCAATGGCCAACATGCCCATCGAGCCGGCCGCGCAGGTGTGGCTGTCCGATCCGAGCAGGGTGCGTCCCGGACGGCCGAAGTGCTCCATATGCACTGGGTGGCTCACGCCGTTGCCCGGCCGGCTGAACCAAATGCCGAAGCGTCGGCAGGCGCTCTGCAGGAACAGATGGTCGTCGGCATTCTTGAAGTCGGTCTGCAGTAGGTTGTGGTCGACGTACTGCACCGAAACTTCTGTCTTGGTGCGCTCAAGGCCCATTGCCTCAAGTTCGAGCATCACCATGGTGCCGGTGGCGTCCTGGGTGAGAGCCTGATCGATCTTCAATGCGATCAACTCGCCCTCGCGCATCGTGCCCTCGAGCAGATGCGATGCGATCAGCTTCTGGGTGACGTTCTTCGGCATGGTGGCCTCCCAGGTGAGCACTACCTGTTTACATGAGACACCTATGCGGGGGGCCGGTAAACCGCCAAGTCGGAGGCAAGGTTCTTTCCAGGCTTACGAAATAGATTTTTATAAAAATGTAGGTATCAGTCAGCCGCCTTCTAGGCGGCCACGGTTATATGCGGTGGTGTCGCGGGTCCGTAACGCGCTGATTTCCTGCAGGCATTTGCGGGGCGCTAACTTCTCGATCAGCGGTCGGTCGGAAAAAGGCTAAGTGTCGCATGGTCGGGATTGTCTGCCCGTGGAGGTGCTGCGCTTCCTGGCGGACTACTCCAATCACCAGCGGCAACTTGGGCGTATTCACTCCCGCCGGAGAAACACGTGTCGCGGTCCTGGTCGATTGCGACAACGTAACTCCCATGATTCTGGAACGCGCGCTGCGTGTCGTTGCCCAGTTTGGGCGTGTGGTAATCCGCAGGGGATATGGAAACCACGGAACGCTGGCCAACAAATAGCAGGAAGCTCTGGTGCGCTTGGCCTTCACGCCATGTCTCCAGTACCAGTACGCAGCGGGCAAGAACACTTCGGATATCGCGCTGGCGCTCGATGCCCTGGAAGCACTTTTCGATCATCGGGTGGACACCTTCTGCTTGGTCACCAGCGACTCGGACTTTACCTACCTCTGCCGTAAGCTTCGTGAGCGGGGCGCCACGGTCTGCATTGTCGGTGAGTCCAAGACACCTGCCGCACTTCGGAATGCAAGCGATCAGTTCTTCGAGCGGAGTCGTGATGAGCACGCCGAAGAGCCCGCAGAGCAGTCCGAGAAACCTACCGCCAAGCCGGACGCCGGTCCGAAGACCGAACCTGCCAAGCCTGATCCCGCAAAGCCTGCGGTCAAACGCAGACCGCGGTTCGTTGTAGATGCAGTGTCCTTGCTCGCCGCTAGGACCAGCGAGGGCAAGGTCACCCTCAGCGCCCTAGGGCAATACCTCAAGCGAACTGATCCTGCATTTTCTCCCAGCGCATACGGTCACTCGGGCCTGCTCGACATGATCAAGACCTACGACCTGCTGCAGCTTGTTCAGGAAAGCGGTGGGCACTGGAGCGTGAGCCTGGCCGCACGCGAAGAAGCCATTCCCGAAGTGATCAACTGATCCGCAGCTTGCAAAAAGGGGGGCCACGCCCCCTTGGCTCAGCCAACCGCATGGGTTGGCCGATTCATCGAAGTATAAGCCACCTTTAAGCACTGACATGCCGGCAGGATCGGGCTAAGCCTGAGCCGTGACCGTTTTGCGACGTCTGGCGCCGACCGAAATGAAACTCATCCAAAGAGCTCTGGTACGGCCAACTGGTGCTCCTTTTTGGGTGCTATTCCACGAGGTGCGGCTGCAAGCGCCGATGTTCGGTCGTTGAATCTCGCTGAGACGGGACTAGCCTCACTGCGTGGGATTTTTTCCCACATAAACTGCTGACTGGTTTTGAAGGATGGTGCGGAACCGCAGTTGCTACATCAGGCTGCAAGTAATGGCCGTGCTGGTTGGCTGGCCGCTCCCAACGGGCGACTAGGTATGGACTGGTTGGCGTTCCCCTGTGTGGATGAGGATCACATCATGAACAGCCGATTGGAGTTACCTGCCTCAGAGACAGCTTTCCCCGCAAAGAAGCCTGACCTGATGAGGGCTGGATTGCTGGCGTTTGCAGCATTGTCATCGGGCTTGATGGGCCAGCAGGCTTATGCCGCTAAAGATGCGGGTTGCGAGGGGGGCGGATTTACCGTCGAGCTTCCGGGCGGGCCTGTTAGCGGACTCACCGAAACGACAGTTCCCGCGAGCGGTTTGGGCACCAGTTTCACGGTTCGAGGAAAGTTTGTAGTTTTTGAAGTGGATTCGGCCACGCTGGGCGTTCGCAACTACACCCTGACTGGAGCGCCCAATCCGCAGGATATGACGGGCGGCGTCCCGACCACGATTTTCGCCAGCAAGACCCCGGATCTCCAGGGCGTGACGCTGAACGGGAATCTGACTCTGGAGATCGAAGGTACCGACGTACTGCTGTCTAGAAATGGTCCGGGCGTGGGCATGAAAATCCAGGCGAAGGATTGCGCTCAAGGCGGCATCTTCCAGATGGAGCCTGAACGCGCCGATGGCCTGACTACGGACTTCACCCATGTGCTGGCTGATGGGGTGTTCTACTTCGACAACCCCAACTTCAGGAATCCGCCTGCTCTACCGCTCTGCACGCCGCCCAACTTTACCCCGCAGTGCTTCCCGGTGCCGGTGACGCCACGGGGCAACTTTGCCAATGATGTATCGGCCAAGTTTGTTGGGCGGGACAGTCCCCAGGTTGCCACCCGCGTCAGTCAGTTCGGCGGAGTCTCGGTTTGGCGGGTAGCCAGTGGCGGGCGAATGGGCGGTGTCCTGGGCGAAGATTCGGTGGAGGTGGCCCCTCCAGCGACCAACTGCACCCACAAGTGTCAGGCTCAGAACCGTGTACGCGGCCGGTTCCCGGTGCTTGGTTTCCCGTTCCCGGTGCCGCAGGAGAGTCGACTGACACCGCGTTTGCCGTGAGGCTTTAACCACGGCGTTGGACCGTTTTTCGGTGACAAAAAGAGGCCGTCACGGCTGCGAGCATTCACTTCAGGGAGGGGTGAAGTTTCCGTGACGGCCTTAGCGATACTGAACTGGCCGCAACGGACACGTTGCCAGAGTGCCAAAGATAGAGGTGTGTCCGTCGCGACCAATTGTCCTCTCTCTAGGACAGCTTTTAGATTAGCTGACAGATATACATGCGAATGTGTAGGTGATGGGTGGGCTGACTGGTACACCCGGCAACGAGCAAGACTCTGGCCGCCTGATATCCTCCCTGTACTTCCACCCGAGTAAAGGGCCTGCCCATGTCAGATTCGATGTTCGATGGGATTGTTCGCCGCATGGCTCGAAAGTTGGCTCAGCGGCACATTGATCGTGCTCTGGATGCACAGCAGAACGGCGGCTTGTTCAACTTCGAGGAATGTAGAACCGAGGTCAAGACGAGCTTCTGGGCGAAGAAGAATAGGTTCGCTGTGTTTGATCAGGCTTACTACGGCGAGTGGTACTGGCTGGGCTCCGATGATGCCCTGAAGGGCTGGCGTCGATTCGATCGTGTCGACGGCTACCAGGATGGATGGCGGGCTCAGGTTTTGTCTCTTGCGTACAACGGGTGGGTGAATGCTCGGATCATCGAGCAGTTTGGCTGGATAGATGAGGTAGTGGGGCAGCAGTACGTCAACTGCAAAGGGCACCTCGATAAGCTGAACTGGCAGGCAGCTCCGCGAGACGAGAAATGCGGGACAAATTGGCGACAGGAGACGTCCTAGGTCGAAACTCGCGGCCGATTTATGCCAGGCCGAGTTGTTAGGCCAGTCGGGCGGCAGGGCTTGGCAGTAGGGCCAAACGGTTATTGCCGCTATCTCCAAGAAAACTATGGTACTCGGCGAGTGCGGCAGACTCCGTCGCACAGAGGCATTCGAACTCCATTACCTGATCGTCTGACCACGGCACGATTGCCTCTTCCAGGAATGCGACCATAGCGATATGTGCCGCTGCGACATGCAAGGACAAGCGGCGCAGTTCCGCCAATGCGAGGGAGTTGTCCACTGTACGCTCCTGGTGCGCCTGACTTGCGCTACCCATAGTTAATGCACTAGTCCGTTTCGGGCGGCTTCGCGACGTCAAACGTCAAATTACGACTTAAGTCTGATCCGCCACTTTCCCGAACCCGGAACAAGGGATCGATACGGGAGTGCTGTCGCGAGTCAGTGCTTGGTTCGAGCCCTCAGCACGAGGGTGATGGTGCCTTCTGTGCTGGATGAGACATAGGCATCCAGTTCCGGGTATAGATCCGCTGCCCGCTCCACCAGCGTCTCCCCCGCAAGTTGAATCCGCTCACGGGTAGGTTTTTTAAGCCTGATGCTCTCTTTCGCAATGCGGCCGGCATCGAGACTGGTGGCGGCGCGTTCCACCATTTCATCCAGCAGGATCAAGGTTTCTTTATCCATGGATGTGTCCTTGAAGGTGAGTGTCTTTTGTCGACGTCGGACCACCTACGTCTATTCCCTGCAAACCGACTCGTACGAGCCAAGACAATGCTGTCGTGATCTATGCAAGCGGTGCGCCGGATCAATGAGGAATGCGGAAAGCTCAAAGGAGAGCGTCCATGACGGTTAGTCAATTCGGCGTTCGGCGCCATGGTTAGTCCAGGTAATAGCGAAATGCGGACCGTCGATAACGGGCGCGGCTTTCACTTCGCCTCGCCGACGCAGGTTGAATGTTTGGAGGAAAGCGGGAGTTGAGGCCCGAGAGTGCGCGAGTGCCCACCCCAACTCTGGGGACAGACCACTTCCCAGTGCCAGCTTCGGGCGAACTCTGCGTTAGCGGCGGTCGCTTAAAGGAAGCAATTTGCAGGCGGAAGAGAATGAAGCAGCCAGAGAAGGTGGCTACGGTTCAACGAGCGAGCATGGACCGAGAAGCCCGAAGAAATAATAGTGGCGTGAGTTGGGCGAACTGGGCGGCAGAATTGCCTGCTCGTGCCACAGATTGGACATAAATCGACCGTCTGATTCTGGCCGATTCTGTTGAAAAAGTAGCTGCCGCCCCATGCCGCCGGCAAAATCACTCGCTCAGTGAGCGTGGGGGCAGGCAGTATGATGGGACGGTTACCGGGAGGACAGGCACGCCTGTTCTACTCGTTCAATCTGGAAGAGCACGTCCCGCCCCAACACCTCCTGCGCAGCATCGATCAGTGCCTGGATCTCAGCGACCTACGTGCTCACTTGGCCGACTTCTACAGCCCCATCGGACGCCCCTCGATTGATCCGGAGTTGATGGTGCGCATGCTGGTCGTTGGCTACTGCTACGGCATCCGTTCCGAGCGACGGTTGTGCGAAGAGGTGCATCTGAACCTGGCCTACCGCTGGTTCTGCCGGCTGGGTCTGGAGGACGAAGTACCCAATCACTCGACCTTCTCGAAGAATCGCCACGGCCGCTTCCGTGACAGCGGCCTGTTCCGCTGGTTGTTCAATGAAGTGCTGCGGCGCTGCATGGCGGCCGGCCTGGTCAAGGGTGAAGGCTTCGCCGTCGACGCCAGCATCATCAAGGCGGATGCCAGCCGGCAACGTGGGGTGGCGGGAGATGAGGTGGACTGGCGTGATCCGGCGCTCAGTACCCGCGCCGTGCGCGAGTACCTCGAAGCCCTCGATGAGGAAGTGCTGGCCGAAGCTCTGCCCAAGAAAATTTCGCTCACCGATCCGCAGGCGAGGTGGACCGCCGCGCCAGGTGGCCCGGCTTACTTTGCCTACGCTACCAACTACCTGATCGACACCCAGCACGGCGTGATCCTGAATGTGGAAGCCACCCCGGCGCATCGGACCGTCGAAGTCGAGTCGACCAGGACGATGGTGGAGCGCGTCGAAGCGCAGTTCGACCTCACACCGGAACGCCTGATCGGCGATACCGCCTATGGCACGGCCCCGATGCTGGCCTGGATGGTCGAGGAGAAGGACATCGAGCCGCATGTGCCGGTGTGGGACAAGACCGAGTGCAAGGACGACAGCCTCTCCAGCAACGACTTTCACTGGAATCAGGAGGCCAATGAATACCGTTGCCCAACCGGCAAACCACTACGCAGTGAATGGCGCGCCTTCACCCAACAGAGAACACGGGTGACCAAGGCCAACACCATCATCTACCGCTCCAGCCAAGCCGACTGCGCCACCTGCCCACTGAAAGCGAAGTGCTGTCCCAGCACGCCGAACCGCAAGATCGTTCGCAGCATCCATGAAGCTGCCCGCGACGTAGCGCGACGCATCGCCAAGACACCGGAATACCTCGTCTCTCGTTGCGTACGGAAGAAGGTGGGGATGCTTTTCGCCCACCTCAAACGCATCATGAAACTCGACCGTTTACGACTGCGTGGCCTGACAGGTGCTGCTGACGAATTCACCTTGGCCGCGACGGTGCAAAACCTGCGACGCATGGCCAAGCTCATGCCTCACGGGCCACCGATCACGGGATAGGTGCGCCTGCGGCGAGCAGAAACCCTCGAAATAACCCGCAAACCTGAGCCCGGATGCTCAGTGAAAGACCGAAAGACAACTTGGAGTGGTTTGCAGCCACTTCGAAAGCTGACACACCTGGCCGGCTGGCTGCCGCAGAACCGCCTTTTTCAACAGAATCGGCCACAAGCGGCCGTTCAGAGCAGAGAAAATAGAACTGTACCCTTTCTTCATTCAGAGCGACTGGTCGCGAGAGGCAGCAATGGGGCGGTTCAGTCCGCCCAATGCTGCGCACAACGATGCCGGGCCCAGTGCTACCTGGTACCGCCCTCCTTGAACTGGAACGCTTCGAGAATCACCCAATGCTGGGGAATATCCCCCACAGAAACGGGGGCTTCACTTTCGGACTGCGCAGGTGAACGCCTCGGTACCTCCTCCCAAAGCCATTCTGTCCTGGGGTAGCGCCGGTGGTATGGCAGTTGCTTAGTTCCCGGTACCTGGCCGGCGGAGCTTCGGTCGCCTGGAAGGCCTGCTTGGATTGCAAATCAGTGCCTTTTCAGGTGTCCGTCCCGCCGGCGGTGCGGTCGGTGACATCAATGCATACCGCAGCCAGCTGGATGATTTGTCACGGCCGTCCTGGTTACGTCCTGTCAGTCCCACCCGGTGGAGAGGCCCTGGTCGAGATATCGATCTGAGATAGAGACACTTCTCCTCATATGGACACGAATCTCGTGCTGGTTGTCGCATAGCTCGCCCCAAGCCTGGGGGCGTATCGAGACGAACCGAAACGGAGATTAACCATGCTTGTAAAACAATGCTTGTTGGCGCTGGCAATCGGTGGCGCCTTATCCGCAGCAACCGTGCTAGTGCCCGACTCCATTTCGAGCTTCTCCAGTGTGTATGCCAAGGACGGTGGTAGTGGGGGTGGGGGTGGGGGTGGGGGTGGCCACGGTGGAGGTGGTGGCCATGGAGGAAATGGCAGCGGCGGTGGCCATAGCGGTGATGGTGGTGGCCACGACGGTTCGAGCCATGGCGGGGATGGCGCGGGGCGCGGTAGCGACAGTGGTCACGGCGGCGCGCACAGCGGGCGTGGCGACGATCACGGTGCTAGTCATGAGGCAGGTGGACCACATGGTGTGGGGCATAGTGCCGACGATGGCCCAGGGCATGACGTAGGCGAAGCCCACGGCGTGGGTCATGGAGCCGATGATGGGGCCGACCATGATGTCGGCGATGATCACGGCGGGCGGGCGACGGGCGAGCCCGGAGATGATCGCGGCGGTGCCTGAGCGGCGCCCGTCACCCCGGGAACCTCTGAAGCTTTCCGGGGTTCCGGGGGGCTTCCGGCCACCTTGCCTAATACTTGCAATCAATCCTGGTCCAGCAGATCGATGATCGGGCAGCGCGTATCACTGGTATTTGCATCACACTCGTGAATCAGCTCATTCAGGGCTTGATGCATCGCTGTCAGGACGGCCAGTTTCGCTTCGATGAACTGTACCTTGCGAACAGCCAGGGACCGAACCTCCGGACAACAGCTACCGTCGGCCAACTGGAGGAGCCCCCTGATTTCTGCCAGGGTGAACCCCAGTGCCTGGGCTCGCTTGATGAAGAGCAGCCGTTTGACATGGTCTGGCGCATAGCGCCGCTGACCACCCAGCGCTTTGATTGGTTGTTCCAAGAGGCCCTGACGCTGGTAGTAGCGGACTGTTTCAACCCCAACATCTGCCATCGCCGCCAACTGGCCAATACTCAGCCGCTGGACTTGCCCCTATCAAACCGGACACCGGCACCCCGTTAAGTTGATGCCTCAGCCAAGCGCCTGAACTCGCGAGGCGAGCGGTAGTTCAGTGCGCTGTGCGGATGTTCCTCGTTGTAATGCTCGAAGGCGATGGCCAGGTTGCGCAGGGCCGTCGCCCGATCGGGCTTGGGCATGTGGCGGATGTAGTCGCGCTTCATTGTCTTCACGAAGCTCTCCGCCATGCCGTTGCTCTGCGGGCTGCACACCGGGGTTGTCAGGGGCAGCAAACCGATCTGTCGGGCAAAGGCCCGGGTCTGTTCGGCGGTATAGGCCGAGCCGTTATCGCTCAGCCATTGCACCGGCGACGCCGGCAGCTCGCTACCGAAGCGTTGCTCGATGGCTTCCAGCATCACGTCGCGGACATCGTCGCCACTGTAGCCGTTTGGGCTGGCTACCCAACTGATGGCCTCGCGGTCGCAGCAGTCCAAGGCGAAGGTCACGCGCAGTTTTTCGCCGTCCTCGCAGCGGAACTCGAATCCATCCGAACACCAGCGGGTGTTGCTCGTGTCCACGGCAACACGACCTTCGTGACGCCGCGCTACACCCGGCTGTTTACGCCGCCGCTCTAGCAACAGATCGTGGTCACGCATGACGCGGTAAACCCGCTTCACATTGACCGGTGGCTGGGCCTGCTGCTCATGCTGCCGACGCAACAGACCCCAGACCCGGCGATAGCCGTAGCTGGGCAACGTGCCGACGGCCTGCTTGATCTGCTCGACCAGGGCCGCATCGTTGAGCGTCCGGCGACGACGCGGCTGCAGCCCCGGAACAGGCTGTTTGAGTCGAGCCGTCAATTGCGAGCGCGCCACACCGAGACTCTCACTGACCGCTTTCACTGGTCGTCCCCCGGCAACAAGGGTGAGTGCGCAATCCATTTTCGCGAGCGGGCGATCTCCACCGCTTCCTTGAGTATCTCGGCTTCCATGGTTTTCTTGCCCAGCATCCGTTGCAGTTCGCGGATCTGCTTAAGGGCATCGGCCAGCTCGGAAGCAGGCACCACCGCTTCACCGGCACTGACCGCCGACAGGCTGCCGTCCTGGTAGAGCTTGCGCCAATGGAACAGCTGGTTGGGATTGATGCCGTTGCGCCGGGCCACCACCGAGACACTTTGTCCGGGCTCCAGGCTCTCGCGCACCATAGCCAGTTTCTCCTCGACGCTCCAGCGGCGCCGCCGCTCCTGGCCGAGCACTTCGATGGTCTTGTCTTTGCTGGTAGTCATAAACACAGTCGTTTGCCTATCCCTTATGGTAAGGGGGAAACGGTGTCCTGTGTTTCAAGGGGCTCGTTCAGCCGCTCAGTCATAACAGCCTCTTGAATCCGTACCTGGATACAGGATTTAGAGTAGATAGGTCCGTAATCGCCAGACAATTGCCATGGTTGTCATCACGGTTACCCGCGCGTTGCTTGCCAGCCTGCTGGCCGGGATGGGAGCCTCGGTGTGCTGCTATGCGCCAGTCGTATTTATGGCGTTGGGAGTGGGCAGCAGTGCCTGGGCGCTGAGCTTGGCCCAGGTTTCGCCTTATCGTCCCTTGCTGGTCGGTTTGACCTTGCTCTCCCTCGGCTTCGCGCTCACTCGCCTCTATTTGGTGCCGCCCTACGTGGTGAACGGGGCAGCGGTCCAACGCCGCGCACTGGCACGGCAACGGCGCTGGTTCTGGTGGACGGCAACCCTTGTGCTCGGCTCGCTGGCAGCGCCTTGGTTGGCGCTGCTGCTTCGCTAATTATGGAGCTTCTTCGCGCTCGCAGCGAGAGAGGTCGTAATGCCTGACATCAGGCTCGAATCAGTCCTCAAGTGCCCGGTCTGCGGCTTCAGCGTGCGGGTGACGATGCCCACCGACGCGTGCGTATACTTCTATGAATGCAACCAGTGCGGGGCACTTCTACGGCCCAAGCCCGGCGATTGCTGTGTCTTTTGCTCCTATGGGTCCGAGAAATGTCCGCCACGCCAGCAGCGACGGTGCTACGGCCCGCAGAGCCGCTAGAGAACATGGTCTGACGAGCCGCACCGCGTTGGCCTGCTGCCAAAGAACTTCAGCGCGTGAAAGGTCCGCTCCTGGCCGATTCTGTTGAAAAACTCGAACCCGAGCAGCGTTGCTCTGCGCTTGCTTTGATGCTGGCCTGATCCGCTGACTCGGATTGATCTGCGCAAACAGACGAGCCGAATCAGGTCATTCGATGGAGCCATGAAGGGCCCAGATGTATCCGAATGGATCAACCAGGACGCCAAGTTCCATTCCGTCTTCGGATTGATGCGTGAGTTGGTCACCTAACCTTTGAGATGCCCCGAGCTGAATCGCCCGGTTCATGACGCCACGGACATCGTCGACCAGAATCGGGATCAGAGTGCTAACACCGCCCAGTCGCCCGGGGCTGTTTGCCCAGCCGTGCCGAGGAGTTGTTTCGACTCGGGGATTGACCGAGATGACGCGGAAAACGCCGTTGCCTATTCGAATATCGACCGACGGAGGACGAGACGGCTCGATAGAAGTCCAACGCTGAAGAACCTCCGCACCGAATCCATTAACGTAGAAGTCTAGGGCTGCTACTGAATTGGGGACGAAGATGCATAGGCCTACCCAATATCCTTGAGTTGCTGGTGCACTCGCTGCGATCAGGTCACTTGGAGTCAGATCGAACGCAGAGGCCAGGGCCATTTTCGATTCGGTGGAGCAGACTCCACTGCGCTCTATACGTTGAATGGTGCGAACACTGAGGCCTGAAATGGCGGCCAATTCATCCTGCGACCAAAAACGCTGCTGACGAAGCTGCTTGACTCTGGCTGTGTCGAATGTTGGTTGCATCCCTGACCTCCTTGTTATTCGGTACCGAAAGGATCGCATAAGACTCTCGTCGAGAGGACGTCAGGCACACGACAGGGGCAATAGCCCGGCGGCCATGGATTTGGCTTCCCTCTCAATCCGCAGGCAGAATCGGCGAGTCGCTGGACATGAGGGCAGGCAGCATGATGGGGCAGTTACCGGGTGGGCAGCAGCGCCTGTTCTACTCGTTCAATCTGGAAGAGCACGTCCCGCCCCAACACCTCCTGCGCAGCATCGACCGGTGCCTGGACCTCAGCGATCTGCGCGTCCACTTGGCTGACTTCTACAGCCCCATTGGGCGACCGTCGATTGATCCGGAGTTGATGGTGCGCATGCTGGTGGTCGGCTACTGCTACGGCATCCGTTCCGAGCGGCGGCTATGCGAAGAGGTGCATCTGAACCTGGCCTACCGCTGGTTCTGCCGGCTGGGCCTGGAGGACGAAGTGCCCAATCACTCGACCTTCTCGAAGAATCGTCACGGCCGCTTCCGTGACAGCGGCCTGTTCCGCTGGTTGTTCGATGAGGTGCTCCGGCGCTGCATGGCCGCTGGGCTGGTCAAAGGTGAAGGCTTCGCCGTCGACGCCAGCATCATCAAGGCGGATGCCAGCCGGCAACGCGGGGTGGCGGGCGATGAGGTCGATTGGCGCGATTCGGCGCTCAGCACCCGCGCCGTGCGCGAGTACCTCGAAGCCCTCGATGAGGAAGTGCTGGCCGAGGCCCTGCCCAAGAAGATTTCGCTCACCGATCCGCAGGCGCGGTGGACCGCCGCGCCAGGCGGCCCAGCCTTTTTTGCCTACGCCACCAACTACCTGATCGACACCGCGCACGGTGTGATCCTGGATGTGGAAGCCACGCCGGCGCATCGGACCGCCGAGGTCGAGTCGACCAGGACGATGGTGGAGCGCGTCGAAGCCCACTTCGACCTCACGCCGGAACGCCTCATCGGCGATACCGCCTATGGCACGGCCCCGATGCTGGCCTGGATGGTCGAGGAGAAGGACATCGAGCCGCACGTGCCGGTGTGGGACAAGACCGAGCGGAAGGACGACAGCCTCTCCAGCAACGACTTTCACTGGAGTCAAGAGGCCAATGAATACCGCTGCCCCATCGGCAAACCGCTACGCAGTGAATGGCGCACCTTCACCCAACCAAGATCGCGGGTGACCAAGGCCAACACCATCATCTACCGCTCCAGCCAAACCGACTGCGCTACCTGTCCGCTGAAAGCCAAGTGCTGCCCCAATACGCCGAATCGGAAGATCGTCCGCAGTATCCATGAGGCTGCTCGCGACGTGGTGCGACGCATCGCCAAGACGCCGGAGTACCTCCGCTCCCGCTGCGAGCGCAAGAAGGTGGAGATGCTGTTCGCCCACCTCAAACGGATCATGAAACTCGACCGTTTACGCCTGCGTGGTCTGACTGGTGCTACTGACGAATTCACCTTGGCGGCAACCGTGCAGAACCCGCGTCGCATGGCCAAGCTTTTGCCCCAAGGGCCACCGCTCACGGGATAGGTACGCCTGCTGCGAGCAGAATCCCTCGAAATAACCTTCAAACCTGAGCCGGGACGCTCAGTGAAACGCCGAAAGGCAACTTGAAGTGGCTTGCAGCCACTTCGAAAGCAGGTGCACCTGGCTGAGCAGCTGCCGCAGAACTGCCTTTTTTCAACAGAATCGGCCGGTTACTGCCGTTCAGGGTGGGGCAGTCTCCGGCCAAAAAAGCGGACCGCTAGGTACGTAATGCTGCGCGTCGACAGGAAAGAGCCTTCGTGATTCGCACGTCAAGTTCATCGCTCTCTAAAGCCGAGAGTCAGTTAAGAAACAGGCATCCTCATCCCCTCGCAGTGCATAGCCTTCGTAGAGGTTCTCGAAGTCGAGTTCTGCAAAGCTGCTTCCCAGGAAGTTGAGCAGTGTCCTGACGGAATGCGGCAGCCCTCGGCGTGTCGGGAAGAGAGCGTGGACAACACCGCCCTTCGGTTTCCAATCGTCCAGCACAGGGCGCAACACGCCGTTGCGAATGTCCTTGAACACCACCAGCTTGGGTAGTTGGACGATTCCACCGCCCTCGAGGGCGACGCGGCGTAAGGTGATCATGTCATCTGTAACCAGGCGCGGCGTATGACGCACGGTCGCCTGGATGCCGCTTCGGTCCTCCATGTTCCACAGGTATTGCCGCGTGCTGGGACCCATGTCCAGGCTCGGGAAGAGCGCGAGGTCCGCAAGGGTACGAGCGGGGCCGATACGTTCGATCAAGGCGGGACTGGCAACCAGTTCCTGCGGGCTCGCTGATAGATGCTTCATGGTCAGCCCGCTGTCCTCGAATGGCGGGAAGCCGACTCGCAGCACGATGTCGAAGCCCTCACGCAAGGGGTCAACCAGGCGATTGGTGCTTTCCAGATGCACCTCTACTTCCGGGTAGTGATCCATGAAGCGTGCCAGCATGCCGGCCACCAGAAAATTGAGCAGGGCGGTGGGGCAGGCGAGGCGCACAAGCCCACGTGGTGCCGCCTGGTTGGTGTCGATCACCGCTTGTGCCGCCTGTGCGCCTTCCAGCATCGTCAGGCAGTGCTGGTAGTAGGTCATACCCAGTTCGGTTACCGCGAACTGACGGGTGGAGCGGTTGATCAGACGCACTCCGAGGCGCTCTTCGAGTCTGGCCAGGTGGCGACTGAGTTTCGACTTGGGCACACCCAACGCGCGACTGGCCGCGCCGATACCCTGTTGGTCGACAACTTGGGTGAAGTAGTAAAGCTCGTTCAGGTCATACATCGCGCGGTGTTCCATTTTTGAAATGGTCATTTCTGATCCGACGCCTACCGGATTAGCCGGCCGGTGGCTAAGGTGCAAGCCATCGTTACGGGCGCCCGGCGTCCTCAAACTGATCATTGGTGGGGTCTGGAAAAAGTGAAGTCTGCATTGGCGGTAGCACAACGATTTTTTGCTAGCTATCGGGCCCACGATTTGACGGAAATGCTGGCCTGCTTTGCCCCGGAGGGTCGGATCAATTATGTGCCGATTGCGCTGGAGGGGCTCGCGGAAGAGGCCGGTCGCTCCATCTGGTCGACCCTGATCGAAGTGTTTCCCGATCTTTCCAACGAGGTCACTGTGACCTATCCCTGCGCTGACGGCCGCACCGTGATCCTCGAAGTGACCATTAGCGGCACGCAATCCCGTGATGCGTTTGGTATCCGAAACAAGGGGCGTCAGTTCCATTTGCCCCATGTATTCATTGTTCGGATCGACGATCACCAGCGGATCAGTCAGATGACGGCCTACTGGGACAATGCCGCCTGGTTCTCCGCTCTCGGCCGAACCAGCTTGGTCGAGACGCCCTGAGGCCGACCCGCCCTGTACCGCTTCCTGACGGATGGGTCTCCCTGAGCTGGACCGGGCCTGTCCTTCCACAACGCAGCAATGAGGTGTGACATGAGCAAGAAGATGCTGGTGGTGCTGACCAGTTTCCCCAAATACCCAAACCTCGCACGGGCCACAGGCCTTTGGCTGGGTGAGGCCGTTCACTTCGTGAAGAAGGTCGAGGCAGCCGGCTACCAGGTCGACTACGTCAGCCCGAAGGGCGGTTACACGCCTATCGACCCCCACAGCTTGGCAATGGCAGAGGATGTCGACTGGGAGTGGTACCTGGACAAGGACTTCATGAACCGCCTGGGCTCCACCTTGAAGCCCAGCGAGGTCAACCCCGATGACTACGCGGTGATCTACTACGCCGGTGGTCACGGCGTGGTCTGGGACTTCCCTGACAATGAAGAGCTGCAGACCCTGAGTCGTCGCATCTACGAGAGCGGCGGCATCGTCTCCTCGGTTTGTCACGGTGCGGTTGGGCTGTTGAACATTGAGCTCTCCGACGGCTCGCTGCTGATCAAGGGCAAGGAAGTCACGGGTTTCTCCAACGCCGAAGAGAAGCTCGCGGAGCTGGATAAGTACGTGCCTTACCTGACGGAAGACGAAATGGTTAAACGCGGGGCGATCTACAAGAAGGCCGCCGAACCTTGGCTGCCGTTCGCGGTGGCGGATCAGCGGGTCATCACTGGCCAGAACCCGGCGTCTGGCGGTCCGGTCGCGGAGCTGGTTCTGAAGGCACTCGCCGGCTGATAGCGGTCCCCGTGAACGCCCCCGCGCCGCCACGCACGGCCGGGGGCGTTCGCTTTTTCCGGAGAATCTTTCCAATGTCCGTTCCAATGTATGTGATGGCGCACTTCAGGGTCAGGCCAGAGGCCGTCGATGAGATGCTGGGGCTACTGCGCGAACTCAGCACGCTGACGCGCGGCGAACCGGGTTGCCTCGAATACGCCTACTACCAGTCCACGGATGATGCGCTGGAGTTCTGCTCGTTCGAAGTCTGGAAAACAGCTGGCGACGAGGCCGCGCACTGGCAGATGGAGCACCTGCAGGAAGCCCTGAAGAAGGCTGAGCCGCTGCTGCAGTCCGTGCCGCGCATCGTCCGCTCGTCCCGCGTCAGCTGACTGCCCCGCGTGGGCGGGACTGACCCGCCCATGCCCCGGGGTTACCAGAGGGGCAGCGTGTAACTGAGGATCAGACGGTTATCGTCCAGATCGTTGCTGAAGTGACGAGTGCGTACCGTGGCGTTGCGCCATTTAACGCCGAGGTTTTTCAGCGCTCCGCTCTGGAACACATAGGCGATATCCGTGTTGCGCTCCCATTCCTTGCCATTCGCTTTGCCTGCGCCCAGCTCGATACCGTCGCCTGTGAGGTAACGGGTCATGAAGGTCAGTCCTGGTATCCCCATGGCGGCGAAATCGTAGTCGTAGCGCAGCTGCCAGGAACGCTCGTCACGGTTGGCGAAGTCGCCGAACTGGACGTAGTTGAACAGGAACGGGTCGCTGCCGGCGATGTACGCATAGCCCGTGTCTCCCGCCATGCGCTGGTAGGCGACGCCGAGAGAATGGGCGGCGAAGCGGTAGGTCAGCATGGCGCCATAGGCGTCGTTGTCGACATTGCTGCTGCCTGCGTCGTTGGCTCTAGCCGCGCGCAATTCGGTACGCAGCGATTGTTGCGGCGAGAGCGCAAGGCTGTGAGTGAGGTTGAGGATGTGCTGACGGTAGAGGTCTTCCAGCTCGCCGTAGTGGTAAGCAGTCGCCAACTGGCTGCTCCACTGGTAGGTGAGGCCGGCAAAGTTGAAAGCGTCGCTCGTCTTGCTGCTCTTCACGCCAATGCCCCCGGCGCTGCCATTGCTGACCGTCATGTCCTCGTAGTCCGAGGAATTGCGCTGGTTGACCTGGGTGAGCCGTCCGGCGTCCAGGGTCAGACCGTCGATTTCCTGCGAGCTCAGGTGGCCACCGCGAAAGGTCTGGGGAAGCAGGCGCCCGTCGTTGTAGGCAACTGACGGCAAGCGCGGCTGAAGGGTTCCCAGCTTCAGCAATGTGCGAGAGACCTTGAGCTTGGCGGTCAGTCCCAGCTCGGCGTATTCGTCCTGGGCGCGGCGGGTTTCCCGGTCTTGCTTTAGCAGTTGGGTGCCGCTGCGTTGCGCACCCGAGTCGAGCTTCACACCGAGCAATCCCAGCGCGTCGACGCCCACGCCGATGCGGCCTTCGCTGAAGCCCGACTCGTAGCGCAGCAGGAAGCCCTGGGCCCACTCTTCGGCTTTTGACTGGGGGGCACCGTGCTGGCGAAAGTCACGGTTCATGTAGAAGTTGCGCAGTTCCAGACTGGCCTTGCTGTCCTTGGCGAAGTCCGCCAGGGAAAGTCCAGGCAAGCCGAAGGCGCCACCGGCCAGAATCAGGCCGGCGGTGAAGGTGTTGCGGTGCATGGTGAATCCTCGGTTTCTTGTTGTTGGGGTAGGGCGGGAATAAAAAGGACGCGGTCCAAAGGAGCCAGGACCGCGCCACGCTCAACAGTCGGCAACGCGAGAGCGGCGCCGGTGGTGGGATCGGTCAGTGTGCGGCGGCCTTCGCCAGGCCGAGGCCGGTCTCGGCGCGCACGGCCTGGTCGGCGAAGCCCTGGCGGTCCCTCACGGCTTGTGCGCTGCGGTCGTATCTGGACACCAGCATGATGACCAGGAAGGCCAACGGCATGGAAAACAGCGCAGGGTGGTCGTAGGGGAAGATCGCCTTGTCGTGGCCAAGTACCGTGACCCAGACAGTGGGCGAGAGGATCACCAGTGTCAGTGCGCTGATCAGCCCCGAGAGTCCTCCCCAGATGGCGCCGCGGGTGGTTAGGCCCTGCCAGTACATGGCCATGATCAGTACCGGGAAGTTGGCCGACGCGGCGATGCCGAAGGTCAGGCCGACCAGGAAGGCGATGTTCACCTGCTCGAAGAGGATGCCGAGGGTGATCGCCAGCAGGCCGAGGCCGAGCACGGCCAGGCGCGAGACCCGCATTTCCTGCGCTTCGCTGGCCTGGCCACGCTTGATCACGGTGACGTAGAGGTCGTGGGAGATGGCCGAGGCGCCGGCCAGGGTGAGCCCGGCGACCACCGCGAGAATGGTGGCGAAGGCTACGGCGGAGAGAAAGCCGAGAAACAGGTTGCCGCCCACCGCCTTGGCTAGGTGCATCGCCACCATGTTGCTGCCGCCAACCAGGGCGCCGCCCAGCTTGCCGTCGACGAAGTACTGCGGGTCGGTGCCGACGATGACGATGGCGGCGAAGCCAAGCACGCAGACCACCAGGAAGAAGAAACCGATGAAGCCCGAGGCGTAGAACACCGATTTGCGTGCCTCGCGCGCGTTGGGCACGGTGAAGAAACGCATCAGGATATGCGGCAGGCCGGCCAGGCCGAACACCAGGCCCAGTGCCATGGACGCCACGTTCACAGGGTTGGACAACATGCTGCCGGGGCCCATCAAGCTCCAGCCGCTGGAGTGGCTTTCCACGGCGCGGCGGGCCAGGGTTTCCAGGCTGAAGTCGAACTGCGCCAGGGCCATCAGCATCAAGGTGGTGCCGCCGGCCAGCAGCAGGATGGCCTTGGTGATCTGCACCCAGGTGGTGGCGAGCATGCCGCCGAAGACCACGTAGATCAGCATGAGCAGGCCCACCAGCACGACGGCAACACCGTAGTCCAGGCCGAACAGCAACTTGATCAACTGGCCGGCGCCGACCATTTGCAGTAGCAAGTAGCAGCTCACCACCGTCAGCGAGCCGCAGGCCGCGAGGATGCGGATGCGGCGCTGGTCGAGGCGGAAAGAGACGATGTCGGCGAAGGTGTACTTGCCGAGGTTGCGCAGGCGCTCGGCCATCAGGAAGGTCAGCACCGGCCAGCCGATGAAGAAACCGGTGACGTAGATGACTCCGTCATAGCCCTTGGCGAAGATCAGGCTCGACAGTCCCAGCAGGGTGGATGCGGACATGTAATCACCGGCGATGGCCAGGCCATTCTGCAAGCCTGTGATGCCGCCTCCAGCGGTGTAGAAGTCGTGGGTGGATTGCGTCCGCCGTGCCGCCCACCAGGTGATCAGCAGGGTGATGCCGACGAACAGGAGGAAGATGCCGATTGCGTGCAGGTTCGGACCTGCCTGGCCGATTTCTCCGGCCTGCGCGAGCAGGGGCAGCGCAGCCAGGCCGCCGATCGTCGTGCGCTTCATACCTGGCTCTCCTCGATGATGCTGTTGCCGAGACGGTCGAAATGGGTGTTGGCGCGGTGCACGTACCACCCGGTCAGCAGCCAGGTCGCCACGATCAGCAGGGCGCCCAGAGGGATGCCGAGGCTGAGGTGGCTGCCGGCGTAGAGCGGCAGGTGCAGGACGTCCGGCCGTATGGCGGCCACCCCCATGAACAGGAAGTAACTCGCCAGTACCAGCAGCGTGAGCCACCAACTGGTACGCGAGCGGGTTCGGGTGAGGGCGATGTACCTCGGGTCCTGCCGGATGCGGCGATAGTGTTCGGCGTGGTCTTCGGGTGTGCTGGACATGGTTCCTCCGCTTGTTTTTGTTGTAGGGCTACCCGTCGCCCCGCCGGGGAGGGCGGGTCGTGAGGAAGGGAATTGGGGTGTCGATCAGCGCCAGGCGTAGTCGCTGAACAGCTCGCGCAGGGTTTTCTTGCTCACTTTGCCAGTGGCCGTGTGAGGCAGCTCATCCAGGCGTTCGCTGGCGTCGGGCAGCCACCACTTCGGCACCTTGCCCTCCAGGAAACGGATCAGCTCCTCGTGGCTCGGCGCGGCATCCGCTTGGCGCGGCACCACCACCAGCAACGGGCGTTCGCTCCAGCGTGGATGGGCGACGCCGATCACCGCCGCTTCGGCCACTTGCGGATGGGCCATCACGGCGTTTTCGATTTCCACGGAGCAGATCCATTCGCCGCCGGACTTGATGACGTCCTTGATGCGGTCGGTGATCTGCATGTAGCCGCGAGGGTCGATGGTGGCCACGTCGCCGGTGTCGAACCAGTCTTCGGATGTGTCCTGGCCGAAGTAACCGCTGCGCACCCAGGGGCCGCGTACCTGCAGCGCGCCGGACGCCACACCATCGTGGGGTTGTAGGTTCCCGGCCTCGTCGACCACACGCATTTCCACGCCGAACAGTGCCCGGCCAGACTTGAGCAATTGCGGGCCGCGTGCGCTGGCATCCAGTTCGCCATACCAGGGTTGGCAGCGGTTGTAGCTGCCCATGGGGCTCATTTCCGTCATGCCCCAGCCGTTCTCCAGGGCGATGTCGTGTTGGGCCATGGCTTCGATCAGTGCCAGCGGACAGGCGGCGCCGCCGCTGACGGCGCGCTTCAGTGTGGGAACGGCGATGTCGTGGGCGGTCAGGTACTGGCTGATATTCGCCCAGAGGGTGGGCACGGCCAGGGAGAAGGTGACGCCTTCATCGTTGATCAGCTTTACCATGGCCGCCGCGTCGCTCACCCCGGGGCCGGGTAGGACCAGCTTGGCACCCACCATGGCCGCGTTGTAGGGCATGCCCCAGGCGTTGACGTGGAACATCGGCACCAGCGGCATCACCACGTCCAGGGCGCGCAGGCCGACGTTATCGGCCATGTTCTGCGCCATGCCGTGGAGCACGGTGCTGCGGTGGCTGGTGAGTACGCCTTTCGGGTTACCGGTGGTGCCCGAGGTGTAGCAGAGGCCGCTGGCCTGGCGCTCATCGAGCTCCGGCCAGGCATAGCTGTCCGCCGCCTGCGCCAGCAGCGCTTCGTAACTCAGCAGGTCGGGCAGGCTGCTCGCGGGCAGCTCATCCTCTGAGCACAAAGCGATGAAGCGCCGTACCGAGGGAAGTTCGTGCTGCAAAGTTTCCACCAGGGGAATGAACTGGGGGTCGATGAACAGCAGATCGTCCGCGGCATGCTGGATGATGTAGCGGATCTGCTCCGGGAACAGCTTGGGGTTGATGGTGTGGCACACACGCCCGGAGCAGGGCAGGGCGTAATGCAGTTCGAAGTGGCGATGGTCGTTCCATGCCAGGGTGCCGACCCGCGCACCTGGCGGGCAATCCAGGGCATCGAGGACGTTGGCCAGGCGAGCCGCTCGTGCGAATGCCTCGGCATAGCGATAGCGATGCACGCTGCCGTCGGCGAACAGGGATACGATTTCGGTATCGGCCGCAACCTGAAGGGCATGCCGCATGATCGCGGTGATTCCCAGGTTGAAATTCATCATCAGGCCTTGCACGGGTAACCTCCTGCCTTGTTCTTGTTTGGGCATAGAGGCTGGCATCCGGTCGGTCACAGCCTCTCAACGGGTGCAGAGCAAGGGCTGTGCCAGACGCTTTCGGTGAAGCGTTTTGTGAGGTTAAAGTCTTTTATTTCAAGGAGATAAGTGGTCATCGCACGAGTAGCCAAGCTCTCAGAGGTCCCTTGTTTCAGCTCTACCTATTTCAGTTCTGTAATGATTTTTCAGGGTTGAAATCTTGGCTGCGGCGACCGGCAGCGTGCGCGAAATGCGTGGGGCTAGGCTGAACGGCCCGCGCGTAGGCGTCGCCAAAGGGTGGTACGACTAATGCCCAGTTGTCGCGCCGCTTCATCGAGGTCGCCGTCGCAGGCATCCACTACCCGGCGGACGTGGGCGACTTCGCTAGCCTTGGCGACGCTGCGCAGTGCCTGGTCCGACGTATCAGGCTGGTCTGCCGCCGCCAACTGGGCGCCCGGTTCGAACAGCTCGGGAAACAGGGCGCGTAGGCTGGCCGGGTTGTCCTGATTGTTATCACCGAGGGTTTGCGCGGACAGGGCCGCGCGCTCCACCAGATTCTCCAGTTCGCGAATGTTGCCGGGCCAACGGTGTGCCTGGAGGCGTGGCATCAGTTGATCCAGCAGCGCCCGGCCAGCGTGGGTCGCCGCTGCCGGAAGGGCTAGCCCGCCGAGGATGGCGCCGGCCAACAGGCGAATATCTCCGGTTCGTTCGCGCAGCGGCGGTACCGCCAAGCGGAGGATGTTCAGGCGGTAGTAGAGGTCTTCGCGGAAACGGCCGTCGGCAATCCGGCCGCGTAGGTCGCAATGGGTCGCGGCGACGACGCGGATGTCTACCGGGGTCGGCTCCGAGGCGCCGAGGCGCAGCACTTCGCGCTCCTGTAGCACACGCAGAAGCCGGGTCTGCAAGGTCACTGGCATATCACCGATCTCGTCGAGAAACAGAGTGCCGGTATGCGCCGCTTCGATCAGGCCCGACTTGCCGCCCTTGCGTGAGCCGGTAAAGGCGCCTTCCTCGTAGCCGAAGAGCTCGCTCTCCAGCAGCGCCTCTGGGAACGCAGCACAGTTAATTGGTACGAACGGCCCCGCCTGGCGCTGGCTGGCGTTGTGCAAACTCTGCGCGAGCAGCTCCTTGCCGGTGCCGCTTTCGCCAGTGATCAGTACGGTGGAATCCGTGTCGGCATAGCGCCGGGCCAGGTCCAGTAAGGCACGAAAAGCAGGGGCTTGCCCGAGTATCTGATCGAAGTGGTAGCGCGCCGTGAACTGGCGGGGGCGCGCCTGGCTGCGGATACGGCGGTCGGCGCGCTGGATGGCGTTGGTTTCCTGGCAGGAGATCACCACACCGTCGGATTTGCCATGCTCGATAATCGGCGTGACATTGGCGACAAGGGTTCGCGTGCCGACTCGGACCAGCCGGCTTTCTTCTCTTTCGCCCAGGTCCAGGGTGCTGCTGATGTCGAGCTCCGGCATCAGTTCGGCGATAGGTCGCTGCCGTGCCCAGTCGACGGAGATGCCGAGCAGTTGCGCCATGCGCGGATTGATCGACTGCACGATGCCATCGGCGTCGACGGCGATCACCCCATCGCTGAGGTTGCGAAGCACCGCGCTCAGGCGCTGCTGCTGAATCAGCGCCTGGGTTCGGCTGCGACAGATCGCCAGCGCTTCGTCCAACGCCCTGCGCACCGCATCAGCGTTCAGCGCCAGTACCCCCTGGGCGCCGGCCGCTTCGGCCACTTCCACGGCGGTGGAGGAGCCGACTATCACCCTGTAGCCCGCGTCCACCAGTTCGCGGATGCGCCGGACCGCCTCGTCGAAGCTGGCGTAAGTCGCCTGGCGGAGGTCGACGGTGAAGAGCGAGGCCATGGCATCCAGCTCCGGGTGGGCCTGCTGGAAGCTGACGATGCCCACCTTGGTGGCGCGCGCCCTGGCCATGTCCAGGGCGCGGATGAGGTCGTACTCGCCCATACGGATGGAGAGAATGGTGGTGCCGATATGGCGCCGCAGGTACTCGGCGGTGGCGCCTGAGCAGATGATCAGGTCGACATCTTCGCGGCTTTCCAGCTCCTTGCCGGTACGCCGCAGTTCGGTGACCGTTGTCTCGACGATTTCGACCTGGGCGCGCTGGTGATAATCGGGCACCACCTGCTGGACGATCCGAGCCATTCGACTGGCGCCTTCGGGGGCACGGAGATGGGTGATGAGGGCGACGACTCGGGGCAGGTACTGCGCATCTGGCATGGTCGGGTCCGCTGGTGTTCTGGCTTTTCTAGCCTGAAACAAAGATTTCAGATCTGCAATGAGCAAGGGGGCTGATAAGTCGGGACAGGCTTCAGGGGTCTTCCTAACTCGTTGTTATTAAATGGGTTATTGGCGTTTATATAGAACTGGAATAGCTCTTGCTCACTCGCTCGCAGGTCATCACCCGTGAGCAAGAGCTGCCGATGTATAGCAATCCGTCCCCAGAATCCGGCCCATACCGGATCGACATTCCAGACGCCCTGGCGGCGCTGGCCGAATTTATCGCCCAGCGGGTCGACTGTGAGCGTGTCCAGATTGAAAGCTGCGAACGCCTGTCGGGCGGTGCCATCCAGGAGAACTGGCTGCTGAAGGCCAAGTTGTTCTCGGGCTCCTGGCAGGCCGAACGGCGTTGGGTCCTGCGCACCGATGCGCCGTCCTCGGTGGCGGTCAGCATGGACCGGGCCCAGGAATTCGCCGTGCTGCAGGCTGTGCACCAGGCGGGCGTGAAGGCGCCGGAACCACTCTGGCTGTGCCGCGATCCGCAGGTGATCGGGCGCGATTTCTTCGTCATGCAGGCGCTGGGCGGTACGGCCAGCGGCCATCGCCTCAGCACCGATCCGACCCTTGAACCCACTCGCGCTGAGCTGTGCCGCGAACTGGGCGACAGCCTGGCGCTGCTGCACCGGATCACCCCCGAGCATCCAGCCCTCGGCTTCCTTCCGGCCGCGGAGGCCGACCCGATACAAGCCAGCATCGAACAGTACCGACGCTACCTCGATGCACTCCCGACCAGCCACCCGGTCATCGAGTGGGGCTTGCGCTGGTGCGAGCTGAACCGTCCTGCACCGGTGCCTTCGCGGCTGATCCACCGGGATTACCGAACCGGCAATTACATGGTGGACCAGGGGCGACTGGCGGGCGTGTTGGACTGGGAGTTCACCGGCTGGGGCGACCCCCGCGAGGATCTTGGTTGGTTCACCGCACGCTGCTGGCGGTTCGCCCGGCCGGACCGGCTGGCGGGTGGAGTGGGGGAGCTGGATGACTTCCTCGACGGCTATGCAGCGGTGTCCGGCTACCGTCCCGGCGCCGGGGAACTGCGCTTTTGGCAACTCATGGCCCACCTGCGCTGGGCGGTGGTCGCGTTGCAGCAGGCGCAGCGCCACCTGACCGGGCAGCAGACGTCCCTGGAGCTGGCGCTGACCGGCCGCATGGTGCCGGAGCTGGAGCACGAAATCCTCATCCTCAGTGGAGCCACGCCATGACCGCACCGAACGCAACTGAACTCCTGGCCACTGCCCGAGGCCTGCTTCTGGAGAAGCTGCTGCCGGCGCTGCCCGCCAGCCTTGCGTATGACTGCCGGATGGTCGCCAGCGCCATGGCCATCGCCGCACGCGAGATAGAACGGGGCGATCGCGCCGCTGACTTGGAATGCGAAGCCCTGGCGCAGGTACTGGAACCGCGCGGGCTGGCCGGGATTACTCGGGACGACGGGCTGGCGCTGCTTGCTCAGTTTATTCGCGAAGGAGTCTTCGACCAGCCCGGAGGCGAACAGACGCGCTTGCTGGATGCGCTGGCGGTCATCACGCGGGCGCAGCTCGGCATCAGCAATCCGAAGGTACTGAACGATGCACGCTGAATCCGCCGTCCGGCGGCGCCGTTGCTACCTGGTCAGGCATGGGCACGTCGACTACTTCGACGGACAGGGGCGGCCGCTGGACCCGCGTGAGGTGGCGCTTTCGCGCGCCGGAACGCAACAAGCGTGGGCGCTCGGGCAGGTCCTGCAGGATGTTCGATTCGACCGTGTGCTGTGCTCCGACTATCCCCGCGCCAGGCAGACGCTCGACCTGCTGTTGCAGGGGAATCAGCTTCCGGTGGAATCCATGCCCGAGCTGCGCGAGATCCGCGCGGGGCGATTGCGCGAGATACCGGCCGAAGCGCTGCGGGAACAGGTGGTTGGCGCCTACCGTTCGGCGGGCGACGCCGGCGCACGCTTTCTCGGTGGGGAGCGATGGGACGACTTCCAGCGCCGCGTGCTCAGCTTGTTCTTCGAACTGCTGCAGGACCCGGACTGGGACAGCGCCCTGATCGTCAGCCATGACGCGGTCAACCGCGTCCTGCTGGGCTGGGCGGCGGGCCTGGGGCTCGCCGGAATCGCCGCCTTCGAGCAGGACACCGCCTGCCTCAATGTGCTCGACATCGATATGCGCGGCGACCAGGTACTAGGCGCCCTCATCCGCACCCTCAACTTTACCCCCTACGACCCACACAAGGCCGGCATCCACCGCACCGTGCTGGAAAACCTCTTCCAGGCCATCGAACCGACCAGGCTGATGGCTTGAACCTTCTCACCACAGGAAATCACCTATGAACTTTGCGCTTTCCGATGACCTTCTAGACCTGCAGGCCCGCGTTCGGGACTTCATCGCCACGGAGATCATCCCGCTGGAGAATGACCCCCGACAAACACCCCACGGCCCTTCCGCCGAGCTGCGTCAGGAACTGGTTGCGAAGGCCCGCGCCTGGGGCCTGCTGACGCCCCATGCCTCCCGGGAGATGGGCGGGCTGGAGCTGTCCCATACCGCCAAGGCCATCGTGTTCGAGGAAGCCGCCTATTCGCCGCTCGGCCCGACCGCGATGAACATCCATGCCCCCGACGAGGGCAACATCCACCTGATGGAGGTCGTGGCGACCGAGGCGCAGAAAGACCGCTGGTTGCGCCCGCTGGTGCAGGGCCATATCCGCTCCTGCTTCGCCATGACCGAGCCGTCGCCGGGCGCTGGCTCCGATCCGTCTATGCTGGCCACCACGGCCGTGCGTGACGGCGACGACTACCTCATCAATGGCCGCAAGTGGCTGATCACCGGCGCGGAGGGCGCCAGCTTCGCGATCATCATGGCGCGAACCGAGGACGGCAACGCGACCATGTTCCTGACCGACACCGACCGCCCCGGCTTTATCCTCGAACGCATGATGGACTCCTTGGATAGCTGCTTCACCGGTGGCCATGCGGTACTGCGTTTCGAGAACCTGCGGGTTCCGGCCAGCAATGTGCTAGGCGAAGTGGGGAAGGGCTTCCGTTATGCGCAGGTGCGGCTCGCGCCGGCGCGTCTGACCCACTGCATGCGCTGGCTGGGGCAGGCGCGCCGCGCCCATGACGTGGCCTGTGCTTATGCCAGCCGTCGCGAATCCTTCGGCAAGGTATTGGGCGAGCACCAGGGCGTCGGCTTCATGCTCGCCGATAACGAGATGGACCTGCTCACCACGCGCCTCGCCATCTGGCATTGCGCCTGGGTGCTGGACCAGGGGGAACGAGGGAATTTCGAGTCGAGCATGGCCAAGGTGATCAGCTCCGAAGGCATCTGGCGGGTGATCGATCGCAGCGTGCAGGTGCTGGGCGGCCAGGGCGTCACCAGCGGAGCGATCGTCGACCGAATCTTCCGCGACGCCCGTGGATTCAGGATCTACGACGGTCCCAACGAAGTGCATCGCATGAGTCTCGCGCGCAAGATCCTCGCTCGTGTGCAGGGAGGTGCCCAATGAACCGTTCGCCGCTGCTTGCGTTTGACCTGCGCGGGCGGCGTGCCCTGGTGACCGGCGCGTCCAGCGGATTGGGCCGGCACTTCGCGCGGGTGTTGGCCGCCGCCGGCGCTCGCGTTGCCGTCGCTGCGCGACGGGTGGAACGCCTGGATGAACTGGTCAGCGATATCCGCTTCAACGATCACGAGGCACGGGCCTATTCGCTGGACGTGACGGTCCGCGAATCGGTGGTGGCGTGCCTGGATGCGATCCAGGCGGATTTCGGCGGGCTGGACATCGTCGTCAACAATGCCGGAGTCAGCGACACCAAACGCGTGCTCGACTATGGCGATGAGGATTGGGACGCGATTCTCGATACCAACCTGAAAGGGGCCTGGACGGTCGCGCAGGAGGCTGCTCGGAGAATGGTAGAAGCGGGGCAGGGCGGCAGCCTGATCAACGTCACGTCGATCCTTGCATCGCGGGTGGGCGGGGGCGTTGGCCCGTACTGCGCCGCCAAGGCGGGCCTCAGTCACCTGACCCGCTCCATGGCCCTGGAATTGGCGCGCTTCGGCATTCGCGTCAACGCCCTCGCGCCGGGGTACGTGGTGACCGAGATCAACGACGGCTTCCTCGCCAGCGAGGCGGGCGAGCGTCTGCGCGCGCGCGTACCGTCGCGGCGTTTCTGCACCTATGAAGACCTGGAGGGGGCGCTATTGCTGCTGGCCTCGGACGCCGGACGGGGCATGAACGGGGCCGAGATAATCGTTGACGGAGGACATGCCTGTTCCGGCCTGTAGCGACAAGTGCGATGCCCGGTGGGCATCGCACCTCCCGATGGGATCAGACTGTCAGCACAACCTTACCAATGTGCCCGCCGCTGTCGAGCAGGCGATGCGCGTCGCTGGCGCGCCGTAGGTCAAAGGTGGCGCTGATCCGGGGCTTGATCCGACCCGACTCGACCAGCGGCCAGACGTGAGTCTGCAGCTCCGCCATGATTGCAGCCTTCTCCTCGTGGCTGCGTGAACGCAAGGTGGAGCCGAGGTGGGTGAGACGCTTGGTCAGCATCGGGAACAAGTCGACTTCTCGGGCTGGTCCTTTCAGCAGGCCAATCTGTACGATGCGTCCGTTCATGGCAGCGGCCTGGTAGTTCCGGCTCACGTAGTCGCCGCCGATGATGTCGACCACCACGTCCACCCCTTTGCCAGCGGTGGCGGCCAGCACGGCCTCGACGAAGTCCTCGGCCTGGTAGTTGATTGCGATGTCGGCGCCCAGGGCCAGGCTGGCCTGGCGCTGCTCTTCGTTCCGGATTGTGGTGATTACAGTGGAGGCGCCGAAGGCGCGCGCCAGCATGGTAGCGGTGGTGCCGATGCCGGAGGCGCCGCCGTGGATCAGCACACTGTCGCCCTGCTTGAACTGGCCTCGTTGGAACAGGTTGGTCCAAACGGTCATGAAGGTTTCCAGCAGGGCGGCAGCCTCGGTGAATGCCAGTCCCTTCGGCAGCGGCAGGGCATTGCGCTCGTCGGCGACGGCATATTCGGCGTAGCCACCACCTGGGATCAGCGCCATCACCTGGTCGCCGATTCGCAAGTGACTGGCGCCATCACCCAAGGCCACGACTTCACCGGCGATCTCCAGGCCGGGGATATCCGAAGCGCCGGGCGGTGGGTCATACAGGCCCTTGCGCTGGAGCACGTCGGGGCCGTTGACGCCGGCAGCCCGGACCCGAATCAATACTTCGCGACCCTGCGGCACAGGCGTGGGCCTGCGGGCGGGACGCAGCACCTCAGGGCCGCCGGGCTGGCTGATCTCGATGGCAGTCATATGCTGGGGAATTGGGGGATTGTGCATGGCGCGAACCTCGATGAAGGGAGATGCCGAGAATCGTAGCGGCGTGGGGCCGGCACCGTCGCGCAGTGTTTTCACAAGGCCTGTTTGCAGGAATGCAGCAGTAGGAAGACGAGATGAACTGGAACGATGCAAGAGTGTTCCTGGCGGTGACCCGGCAGCAGACGCTGCGTGGCGCCGCGCGGGAACTGAACGTGGACCAGGCGACGGTGAGCCGGCGGATTGCCGCCATGGAGCAGGCGCTCGGTTCGACCTTGTTCCTGCGTACCTCTAGCGGCTACCAGTTGACCGGGGTAGGGGAAACCATTCTGGAAGCGGCCGAGCGTATGGAAACCGCAGCCTTTGAGCTGGTGCGGCGGGCGCAGGGGCGTGACAAGGCGCTCTCTGGCGAAGTGCGGGTGACCACCACCGACTCCTTGGCCGTCGATTTCGTGATCCCGGCCATGGCGCGTGTGCACGCCCGCTATCCGGATGTGCGGGTCAATCTCAACAGCTCATCGGACTTGCTCAACCTTGCTCGCCGTGAAGCCGATATCGCCATCCGCACACTCAAGCCGGACAACCCGGACCTTGTGATACGGCGCCTGGCCAGTTGGCCCATGGGGCTGTTCGCCTCGCCAGGGTACCTCGAGGTCCATGGCATCCCCGAGCCCGGCAACGGGTTCCTGGGGCACGACCTGGTGATGTACGAGCCCCACTTGGCCGAAGGCCGCGACGTGACCCTGGTGGACGAGTCGGCCGCCTCTGGCCGAATCGTTACCGCGGTGAACTCCAGCGTCATGGTTCGGAACGCCATTGCCGCCGGCCTTGGCGTGGGTGAGCTTCCCCTGTACATGGGCGAACGGGATGGCCTGGTCCGCGTCTGGCCCACGCGCGCGCGCAGCCACCCCTACGAGGTCTGGATGGTCACTCACGGCGACCTGCGTCATACCGCCAAGGTTCGCGTGGTGATAGAGGCCATACTGATGGAATTTGAGGGCGCGGCATCGTCTGATTCGTGATTCATTGTGGCTCACGGATCGACTCTTCCCTCTCTTTGGGCTACAAGAACACGTCGGATATCGCGCTGGCGCTCGATGCCCTGGAAGCACTTTTCGATCATCGGGTGGACACCTTCTGCTTGGTCACCAGCGACTCCGACTTCGCCTATCTCTGCCGTAAGCTTCGTGAGCGGGGCGCCACGGTCTGCATTGTCGGTGAGTCCAAGACACCTGCCGCACTTCGGAATGCAAGCGATCAGTTCTTCGAGTGGAGTCGTGACGAGCACGCCGAAGAGCCCGCAGAGCAGTCCGAGAAACCTACCGCCAAGCCTGACGCCGGTCCGAAGACCGAACCTGCCAAGCCTGATCCCGCAAAGCCTGCGGTCAAACGCAGACCGAGGTTCGTTGTCGATGCAGTGTCGCTGCTCGCCGCCAGAACCAGCGAGGGCAAGGTCACCCTGAGCGCCCTGGGGCAATACCTGAAACGAACTGATCCAGCATTCTCGCCCAGCGCATACGGCCACTCGGGCCTGCTCGACATGATCAAGACCTACGACCTGTTGCAGCTTGTTCAGGAAAACGGTGGCCATTGGAGCGTGAGTTTGGCCGCTCGCGAAGAAGCCGTGTCCGAAGTGATCAACTGATCCCCGCCTTGCAAGAAAGGGGGCCAGGCCCCCTTGGCTCAGATGAGCCCATGCTCCGCGAAGGAGACTGACCGGGTTCCTGCGATGATGATGTGATCCAGCGTAGGCACGTCCACCAGCGCCAGTGCTTCCTTGATGCGCCGGGTGATCGACTTGTCCGCTTCGCTGGGCTCCGGATTTCCGCTGGGGTGGTTGTGAGCGATGATCGCCGCAGCTGCATTCAGGCGCAGAGCTTCCTTGACGACCTCACGTGGATACACCGCTGTGCTGTCGATGGTGCCTTGGAAAAGCTCGACGTACTGGATCAGTCGATGCTTGGCATCCAGGAACAGCACGGCGAACACCTCGCGCTCGTAGCCGGCCAGCTTGGCGCGAAGATAGTCCTTGACCACATCCGGCGAAGTGAAGCTGGCGCCACGCTGCAGCTTGCAATCGATGGCCTGGCGCGCGGCTTCTAGGATCTGATCGGCAGATGCCGGCAGATAGCAACCTTGGTCGTCACGCACGAGCAGGGTAGCGGCGATAGCTGGAATAGGTTGCGACATGGTCGTTCTCCGGTTACTCGGGCGGAATTGCCCGATCCCGGACCAGCACGGCGCAGCGCAGCAGTCAGGGGGCGAAAGCCGGCCTGGCCGCAAGCGTGCTCCGCACGCGCAGCCCTTGACGGCGAGAACGCCGTGATAGGGTGAAGGGAAACAGCAAGACCGCCCTCCGGACGTTCATGTGGCACGGACGGCAAGCGAAGCGCGCAGGCCCATGGGCCGGAGAGGAAATGCGTGTCTCTCAAGAAAGCCCATCGCTAGGCAGAAAGCTCGAGCCGGCTGAACCGGCTCGAGCTTCTAGCCTACAGCGTCAAAGGCAGATCCCTGGCCCGTTGCTCATTGCGCTGCAGCGAACACAGCCGCTGCTGAATGCGGCTCAGGAAGCCGACCTCGAAAGCACGCCTTTCCATTGCACAGGGCAGGAGATCGCGCTCGGCAATCATGATCGCCCAAAGCCATCCGTTTCGAGCGTTGTCGAGCCAAGTCTGGGCCAGTCCCACGCCTTGATTGAATGCCTGCCGGCAGTCCGCGGCCCAGATGATCTCCATGCCTGGATGGCCGTCGTGTGGCGGGAGGCAAGTCATGATGCCCTCGCTCATCGGGCACCTCCTCGCGCTTCAGAAAGCGCACGACGAAACAGCACGACCATCTCGTCGAGCAGATCCTGGGCCGAATAGGCCGCAACTCGTAAGCGCAGATTCTCCGGCTGAAGGCCATCCGGCCCGGCCATCTGATCCAGCAAATTGCCGAGCATGGTTGCGCGCAGTTCGGCCGCAGCCTCGGCGGGAAGGGGAGAGCGTTCGGATTCGTGCAGCGGGCTTGGTCGCCGTGGGAAGGGAACAACGCAGGTTTCGAACTCAGCCATGGCGCACCTCCGGCACAGAGGTGAACAAGACCAGAATCCCAAGGCGGAGCTCTCGGGTAAAAAGGAGGTAGCGCATTTTCCTTATGCTCCTTCGTGACATTAAGGAGCCGCACGCCACTCGCTACCACACGAATGGAGGCGGACCGTGCAAGGGTGGTAGACCGGCTCACGAAGGAACGCCGGACAGGCCGAAGCCCGCCTCACACGGCCGCCATAGGTGCGCGAGAATGCAGCAAGTTCTCGATTGAGCCTGCTCTCGCATATGACGCAGCCGCGCCTTCGTGTAATCGGGCTACCACACCCGGCCGTGGGATTTACCACGACGGGCGCACTCTAGCCTGCAGGTTTCAGGAAGGCAACCTACTGTGGCGTAGATGCGATGTGGGTACGTGATTGCGGTGATGTTGCGACACACAACCTACGAATCAGGTGGGCGAGGTAGTAATCGGGTCGTGGCTCTTAATCACGTAAGCGCTGATTGGCGGTATCGTTTGCCCACTCTCCCGTGGTCGCGAATCGGGCAGGGATGGCGGCCGACGCGGAGGCTCTTTTTGCGATCCCGTCGAAGCGAAGTCAGGGCTGTGTCGCCGGCTGAAACGTCGAAGGCCGCACGTTCGTAATGCGCGAACACGAGGTCTGGCTTGCTGCCTAGTCATTGGACTGTTCTCCGGACAAACTCAAGTGTCTGTTTGCCATGCCATATTTCATTGGGCGTACGGCAGTGAATTGTAGGTGCTTGATACTTATAGTGAATAAGTGAGGTTTCTGCATTTTCTTGCTTTTCAAGATAGGTATTGTGTTATATCGAAGCGTGATGGTGACCTAGTAAATCTGGTCTATACAGCGTGAGTATGAGAAAAATAGCTGAAATTCCGGTGTCTCAGTCATGCGCGAACTATAATGACCTGAAATCTGTCGATCCGAAATTCTTGGTTTCATATCGGTAGGCTCTTTGGTCAGTCAAGGTTTTGTGATATTTATGAAGAAGATAATCGCTCTAGGTGTCTTGGTAATCCTGAGCAGTTCTGGGGCAGCATTGGCTCAGCAGGCAAGCACCGAACTAAATACTCTCCCATTTGGGGTAGAGCTAATGATTACTTCTTCTTCGGAGGTAATGAAATATGGTCGGTGTATTGCTCCAGTAGAAGTGGGTGGTGCCGGCTGCAGGACATACGAAATCCTTGATAAGTTTTCTGCTGAAATGTCAGATGGCGGGAAGGTTGTATCGATTAAGTTTAGATCGGATAAGTTTCCGCAGAATTGGGTGGCGCTAGGGCTAGCTGAAGGGATGCTCCTTGATAATTTCCTGGGGACAATAAAAAGTATAGGTGCTGAAAGGATTAGAGTCATTGCGAAAGAGTCGTACAATGGCTTGGATAGTCGATATGATGTGTATTTTTCAGAAGGGAAATATGATTACCATGCGTCATTTCCTTGGGGTAAGAAAATTCAATATGTGACAGTTTCTCCTGCATACTGATCGTGGTTTAAATCCATGATTGCGCACTCTTCGAACGATTCGCTTGCGTATAGGATGAAGCCTGCAAGGTATTGGTCGCCAATTTTTGCAGGGTGTTCCTTGGTAACGATGTGAAGCTTGTTACTTCGCATCCATATGACTCCCTCTTGATCACGGCATAGTATTCGCAACTCAGCGCCTTTAGTTTCGGATAGTCAATTACCGTAATGCGTCCGCGGTTCTATTCGATTACGGCTAGTTTTTTAATTTTCCAACGGCATCGTCGGTGACCTCCTCGCGGCATATGCCGTGCATTTTTGCAATCAGTTCTTGGGTCATTGTCAGGTCGTCAGCAAGCGATTCAATGACAGTAACAAATAACGACAAGTTACTGGTCGATTGAGTTGTGCCGGTTGTAGACTGCGGTTTGTGCCATCTGCGTAATTAGCGCCTAGGTATGACGCAGCATCAGCTGCAAAAATTCGCCATGGCGATCGATCTCGGATTTCAATCGCACACCTTGCAGTAAGTTGGCGTGGGAGGCGTTCTGTACTATGGCTCGGCGGGGGCTTTCGCCGCCCATGAACACTGCCTTGCCGATAAACCCTTCATTGCTGAAGACCGAGATTTCTGCCGAGGCGCGCGTCCCCATCACATAGCGCCGGGACACTATCGACTCGGTAGGGAAGTAGACAGCTTGCGGCCTCAAAAAAGATGGCTGAGTAGATACTCCTTAATGAATGGCAGTCCTGAGTAACCGCTCTTCGAAGTTTGTCGACCGGCCTGAAGCTGCTGGCCGTAGCCAACTGGCTCGATAAGGCGGATGCTCTTGGGAGGCACAACTGTTTTCCAATGACGCACGGGCCAGATGTCACCGGTCGGCATCCTGCCCAACTCCATAGGCGTCGGAGGGCTTTGCTGGCCAGATTCCCGACAGGTGTACCGCCAGTTGCCCGGCCGCCGCAGTGGACCCAGGGACGCGAGCTAATGGAGTGTATGCAATGTCGGTAATCGAGCCACTGCTGCTGAGCACCGTGCACATCTGCACCTATGCCGGGCCACGCCTGCTGACCAATGCCAGCGGCTTTTTTTCTCGCGTGGCGAGCGCCTATTCCTGGTGACCAGCCGGCATGTGGTCTTGGATACGCCGAGCCGACATTTCCCTGATCGCCTCGAAATCGAACTGCACACCGATCGACACAATATGGCGCGTTCATGCGGCTTCTCCGTGCCGCTGTATCGTGACGGCAAAAGCCTGTGGCGCCAAGGACGGGATACGGCAGGTGGTGTCGATGTCGCGCTGATCGAGATCGAGCGCTCGGCATTGCCGAAGGCGATGGTTTACAACGCTTTCACACCCAAGCACTTGCAGTCTCCCAGCGACTTGATTGAGGTCGGCACTGCTCTGCTGGTGGTGGGATTTCCCCTGGGATTCCACGACCACCTGCATCACATGCCGGTGGTGCGGCATGCCATTGTTGCTTCTTCGTTCGGGCTGCGTTTCCAGGGACAGGGCTATTTTCTCACCGACGCGCGCACCCACCGCGGCACAAGCGGCGCGCCGGTGGTGATGCGGATGCCGGATGATTGCAGGAACTCGGAGGATCTGCCCTGGATCTTGCTCGGCGTTCATTCGGCGCGCCTCGATATGGGCAGCCGGGACCTTGTGCAAGACGAAGCGCTGGGACTCAATTGCACCTGGTATGCCGACATCCTCATGACCCTGAGTGCGAACTGAGAGGGCGAGACTGGGGTCGTCCGCGGCCTCATCTTCCGACACCTGCTGCTCGTCAGGGCGCAAGGAGGAGCGGCTCAGCCAAGCATCTTGCTGTAGCAGTCCGTCACCTCGTCGTAGCACTCGCAGGCGATTTGCTCGAGTCCGGTTCGATCGAGAATGGTGATCTTTCCGCGGCTGTAGTGGATGAGGTGCTTCTGCTGCAACGCCCCAGCGGCCACGGTGATGCCGCTCCGACGCACACCGAGCATGTCGGCGAGAAGCTCGTGGGTGAGACAGAAGTGATCGGCCTGCGCGCGGTCGTGGGTCATCAGCAGCCAGCGTGCCAGGCGTGGCTGGATCTCATGAAAATGACTGCAGGCGGCCGTTTGTGACAGTTGTGCCATCAGTACGTAGAGGTAGCGATTCAAACTGCGTTTCAGGTGGGGGCACTCGTGTAGTTCGCGCCGAAGGTGGGCGGAGGTGATACGCAGGGCGTTGCCGGCGCCTTGCACTACTGCACGGGTTGGCGCCTTGTGAACGCCAAGCGCGAGGGTCACACCCAACATACCTTCACTGCCGATCAGCGCGATTTCCAGGGGGCGGTGGTTGTCCAGTTTCGCCACCAGGGAGATGAAGCCGGTAAGCGGGAAATAGGCGTGACTATATGGTTGGCCTGCGTCGCATAGCGTCTTGCCGAAGACAAGGTCCGACAGTTCGCAATGATCGAGGATCCTGGCGCGCTCCTTGCCCGGGATGCTATCGAGAAGCCGGTTGGCCACTGTAGTCACCCACTTTACCCTGCAGCACACGGTATTCCGATGGGTATGAGATGAGTGCGGCGTTCTCCCATGCCACATTCTTGCGTTCATTAGCAAAGCTGGTCTGTTCGCCAGTGCACGCAAGGCCGATCGATTGCAATCGATGGACCGGCCAGGTCGGGCTCATAAGGAAATGTCGCATGATGCCAACAGGGGCTACGGATAGCGCGGCCTAGAGGGGAATAACTATTTTTCCTGTACCTATTTCGTACCAATTTGCTGGTTTTCCAGCTCACGCTGAGCCAGCATCCAGGCATGCAGCGCGTCGAGGATTGGTGAAGCCTGTTCCTGGCGTATTCGCTCGCGCTCTTCATCGCTCATGTCGCGCACTTGGCGTTCGACTTCGTACAGCCCAGCGATCGAGCGCAGGGCCTGTTCGGCCAATTGGCTTTTGTTCGCCGCGTGCAGATCGAAGAACTTGCGCCGGGCGTGAGCCATGCAGCCGATTTCGGTGATGCCTTGCTCGAAGCCGGCCTTGTAGCCAGCGAAGTCGTCGCAGACCAGCTTGCCATTCCACTGGCCAAGAAAATTGCGCGCATGCTCACCGGCACGGCTGGGGCTGAAGTCGTAGACCACGGCCTTCAGATCGGCGAAGGGCGTGGTGCTGTAGGCCCAGACGTAAGCCCGATGGATTTTCTTCTCTCCCGGCGCGAGCATTTGTACTGGGGTTTCGTCAGCGTGGATCACGCGTTGGGCCAGCACGGCTTCGCGCAGGGCATCGACCAGCGGCTGGAGCTGCACGCCGGTTTGCCCAACCCACTGCGCCAGCGTCGAACGAGCGATGGCCAGGCCGGCACGGCCGAAGATCTTTTCCTGCCGGTACAGCGGCAGGTGGTCGGCGAATTTGGCCACCATCACGTGCGCCAACAGGCCGGCGGTGGGGATGCCCTTGTCGATCACCTGCGCCGGCACCGGCGCCTGGATCAGCGTTTCGCATTGGCGGCACGCCCATCTCCCACGCACATGCTGTTCGACGGTGAACACGCCCGGCGTGTAATCCAGCTTTTCGCTGACGTCTTCACCCACGCGTAGCAGTTGGCAGCCGCAGGCGCACTGGGTGTTGTCCGGTTCGTGATGGATCACGGTGCGCGGGAGCTGCGGTGGCAGCGTTGCACGCTTGGGCTGCTGGCGTGTTTCGGTCGGCGCAGCCGGCGGATTGACCGCTTTCAGCTCCGCCTCGATGGCCACGATGTCGGTGTCGAGCAGGTCATCCAGCAGGCGGCCCTGGTCAGGGCTGAGTTGCTCGCTGCGCTTGGCAAACTTGTGCCGCTTGAGGATGGCGATTTCGTGGGTGAGGTTCTCGATAACCGTTTGGTCGCGGTGGATCTTCTTGCCCATCAGGTCGACCTGCGTGAGCAACTACGCGGCCAGTGCACGCAGTTGGTCAGGGGTCAGTTGGTCGAGGTTGGGCGAGGCAGTCATGCCGCTGATTGTGCCAGAGCAGGCGGTCAGCGGAGATAAACCGATGGGCTAATGGCAGGTGCTACAGCACTGTGGTCGCGCCGGCTGCACCGACCCGCTGCCAGGGTAGACCCAGTACCAAAGCCTGAAGTTGCTCGGTGTCGAGTTCGACTTCCGAGCCGTGCCGGATGCCTGGCCAGTGAAACTTGCCCTGGTTCAAGCGCCGCGCGGCCAGCCAGATGATCTCGGTAAAGCGGCAGCCACTTGCGAATGACGTTGGCATTGATGCCGTGGCTGATGGCAACGCTGGAGACGGTGCGCCGGGTTGCAGGCACTCCTGAACAACCTGGGCCTTGAACGGTTTGGGGTAAGAGCTTCGTTGGCGCATGGAAATCCCGGCGATAAGGGCTATCTGTCCGCTAAGAAATACGCGGACACCATCACCCTTAATGCTGGAGTTCGGAAGGTGACTTGGCTGGACGCTTAGTGCGCCAGTTAAAGCTGGCGGAGGATAGTCGATGAAAGTTCGATACTGGTAAGAAATAGCGAATCAACCAGACCCCGAGTCATGCATGCTGCACCGCGAGGTGCAGGGTGAAGCGTTGACAGGGGAAACCGATGGGCCAGCCATTGAGCCGCGTAATCAGGAATCCGGGATGCCGATGCTGTTTAAGCGAAGCAGAAGGCCATACGGAGCATGGCGTTATCCGCCAGTCATGCTCTGATCCCGCGCGGTCGGAGACCCTGTGCACGTCGGGAAGTCCTCCACACAGAAACTGGGAGATCTCAGCGGTGCCCGGTGCGCCAGCACCGGGCGGAACAGGAAAGGCCAAAAGCCGTAACCCTGCTGTCTACGGCGCTGAGAAGTCGGATACGTCCGTAGTACCTGAGAAGCCATCGAACAACGGGCTTGCCCCAGCGGAGATGGTGGAGGAAAGGGACGTAGCCAAGGGAAACACCGACAGGCCCCCCGCGCCCCGGACACTGAGCCGGATCAGTTGCGCGTCGATGGGACTTGAAGGTGTACGTGAAGCAGCCCGAAGGAACAAGGGCATGCAATTCACGGCATTGCTGCACCACATCACACCGCAGTTATTGGCGCAGAGCTTCTATGCCCTGCGCCGCGATGCAGCGGTGGGCGTGGACGGCATGTCGTGGCGAGAGTACGAGGAAGGTCTTCTCCAGCGGCTGAGCACCTTGCACGCAAGGCTCCACAGTGGGGCCTACCGGGCAACGCCGTCACGGCGGGTCTATATTCCCAAAGCCGACGGCAGACAGCGTCCGCTGGGTGTTGCCTCTCTGGAGGACAAGATCGTACAGCAGGCGGTCGTTACCGTTCTGAATGCGATCTATGAAGAAGACTTTCTCGGGTTCTCATATGGGTTTCGACCGGGACGTAGCCAGCACGATGCGCTGGATGCGTTGACGGTCGCGCTCAAGAGCCAGAAGGTGAACTGGATATTGGATGCGGACATCACGTCGTTCTTTGATGAGATCGATCACGAGTGGCTGCTGATGTTTCTGGGACACCGGGTTGCAGATCGGCGCCTGCTCGGGCTTATCTGCAAATGGCTTCAAGCGGGTGTGATGGAGAATGGCCGTAGGGTGGCCGCGACGAAGGGTACCCCCCAAGGCGCGGTGATATCGCCGTTGCTGGCGAATATCTATCTTCACTACGTGCTGGATCTGTGGGCAAGGCAGTGGCGCCACCGGCATGCCCGTGGCGATATGGTTGTTGTGCGCTATGCAGACGACAGCGTGGTGGGTTTCAGGAAGCAATCGCAGGCTCAGCAGTTCCTGGCGCAGTTGCAGGAACGCCTGGCCAGGTTTGGTCTATCCCTCAATGCTGCGAAAACACGGCTGATTGAATTTGGTCGTTTTGCCATAGGCAAACGCCGGCGGCGAGGGCTGGGCAAACCGGAGACTTTTGACTTCCTGGGGTTCACGCACTGCTGTAGCACCAAAAGAAACGGCGACTTCCAAGTGCTGCGACTGACGGTGAAGAAGCGGATGCGTGCGACGCTGCTGGCTATCCGGGATGAACTACAACGCCGACGTCATGAGCCCGTCCGGGCTCAAGGGCAGTGGCTCAATCGGGTAGTGAGTGGATATTTCAATTACCACGCGGTGCCAGGAAACCTGAAGCGTCTCAGTGGATTCAGGAAGGCTATCTGTCGGTACTGGCGCCAGGCACTCGGGCGACGCAGCCAGAGAAATCGGCTGCAATGGTCTCGTTTCGGACTGCTCACAGATCACTACATACCCAGCCCAAAGAATGCACACCCGTACCCTGAGGATCGCTTCGCGTCACATACCCGAGGCAGGAGCCGTATGCGGTAGTTCCGCACGTACGGATCTGTGCGGGGGGTGGCAGGTAACTGCCATCCCTACCGCGACCCATGCAGCGCCCTGCGTTTCAGCAGCACGTGCCTCTCCTGTTTCGTCTTCGCCCCTTCCTTGAGCGCCCCTTCACCACGACCCGGCAGATGTGCACGCTCCTTGCCTTGAGGTCGACCTCCTTCCAGCGCAGGGCCATTTGCTCGCCGGGGCCGCAGGCCGGTGAAAAAGGCGAACTCGAAGTAGCAGGTATAGATGCGGGTGAGCCCCGTCAGCTTCTGGTAGAGAGATCGATGATGGATTCGGCTTCTTCCCGGGTGAACGGGGCCACCACCTTCTTCTGCGTGCGCGGCCTGGCGATCGCCTTGACCGGATTCCGGTCGATTAGCCCCATAATGCCGGGCCGACTCCATCACGCTGGCCATCTTGTCGCGGGCATTGCGCCGGACTCCGGGCTAGGTCCAGGACGTTTCCGCGCCCCCCGGCGAATGTCCGCGCCGCCGATCTCATCGATACGGGTGGTGGCGAAGTGGGGCATCCAGTACAGGTTCAGGGTGCCCTTGTAGTTGCCCCGCGAGCCTTCCACGACCTCGCGGTTGTTCAGCCAGACCTGGGCATACTCGCCGAAGGTGGGGGGATCTTTCGAGAGGGCATAGCTGGAGTTGGGAAATAGCTCGGCTACTTGTCGTCGTTCATGACACCGAGCTCGATCAGGTGCTTGACCTGAGTTCTAATACTTGCGGCCTGGGCGATACCCGCCGGCGTGGGTCGACAGCAAGGGTTTCACAGCGGCGCTGCTACCAGGTGAAGCGGACTCTGACCGACTTGCCGACGACTTCGGCTCCTTGGGGGAGGCCCACAGGCTTTCGACTCATGCGTCATACCTTCTTCTGCTGTACATCACGCGCCGTCGATCATCTGCCAGACGCCGCGGGGGATTACCCCGCGCTCGCGCTTCCGCTGCAGGGCTTTGGTGGTGGTGCCGATGAGCTCGGCCAGCTTCGATTCGAGCACCTTGTGGTGCACGGGTTCGTCCTGGGGGGTTCAGCTTGTGCATAGGCATACCTCTCCGCCGACTCTCGCCGGCAACTGGTGGGGTAGGTGGGTGGACGGATCAATCAGGATGACTCCGACCAGACCGATCAGCATCAGGAAAGTTGGCAGCCCGCAGAGCCTGAGATTTCTTTCGATTGCAGTAATAATGAGCCATCATCCTGCCGCAGCTCGTCACGCCTACCAATAGCGACGCTCTCCTACCGCCCCACAAGAGCCGTCCGATAGCGCCGCGCCCTGACCCGCTCTCACCCCCGGAAATCTGCAAGGTCTGCAGAGACTTCACAAGAATTTCATAAGCCCAAGAGCACCGTGGATTTCAGCTGAAGGGTCAGTGCCCGTCCGACGTACCTCAAGCCCCACCTAGCTCGTGCGGGGCTTTTTGTTTCTGGTGCCCCAGTCAGGCTGTTGGTTTTTTGGAATCTTCCTTCGCCCACTGCGACTTCTTGCGAACAGCGTTCCACCCCGATTTGCCGGAGGGAACCTCAGTAATCTCACCACCCTTCGAGAGGAAGGCCTCGATCTGCTCGTTCAGTACTGATTGCGCTCGGCTTGCCGGTGCGTCGGACATGTTGATTACCTATGAGTGATGAGCCGTCATTGCGAGCGACTCACCCTGGACTATACAGACTTGCCTGTCTGCCGACCGGTTAACCGGACCGGTCGGCCAGAATCAGTCCAGAAATGGCCCAGTGGCAGAAAAGACTATATAATCCAGGCGAACCCTGTATGCTGCGCCTACTGCCTGCTCAGTCTTGCGGCACCGTCTTGATGTCCTGTCCTTTCGATGTTCCATCTCCTCGGCACCCCTCGCTTCGCATCCAGTCATGGCCAGGCCATTGCCTGACCCGTATTCCTACACCTTGGAGATAACATCATGTCTGCTCGCCAAAACGGTACCGTCAAGTGGTTCAACGCCGAGAAAGGCTTCGGCTTCATCACCCCTGAGCAAGGTCCGGATGTGTTCGTTCACTTCCGTCAGATCGAAAGCACTGGCTACAAGTCCCTGGACGAGGGGCAGCGCGTCAGCTTCCTCGTCACTGACGGGGCGAAAGGCCCCCAGGCTGAACAGGTTCGCGCTGAGTAACATCCCCGTATTAGAGAAAAGCCCCGTGCCGTCGGGGCTTTTTTTGGGTTCATCGCGCTTTCCCGGGGAAGGCAGCCTTGATTTTCAGGAAGAAGTAGGCTGAGTCTCGGAAGCCATAGGCCATGCGCTTGATCACCTTGATACGGTTATTCACGCCCTCCAGCAGGCTGGTATGTAGGTGGAAACGCGCACTGGCGAGGATGCCCCGGGCGTATTTGCGCAGGTTGCGGGCAAAGCGTTGCAGTGGCGCCAGACCGCTGTCCCGGGCATGCCGTAGCCAACTTCGCCAGCGCCGCCAGCCCTCCTGCACACTGGGGGCGTACCAGATTGCCTTTAACGCATCCTTGAGCACATAGACCGTGGCCAGTGGTTGGTTGGCCGCGAGCAGCTCTTGCAACTGCACGGCCTGCCCGTCCTTGAGGTTGTCGTGATTGCGCAGTAGCAGCCAGCGACTCTGCTTGACCACCTTGCGCGCCGGTTTGTCTTCGCGCAGGAGGTTGGCCTGGTCGACGCGGATACGGTCGATCACCTCACGGCCGTAGCGCGCCACCACGTGGAACAGGTCATACACCACTTCGGCCTGCGGGCAGTGCCGCTTCACCTCCAGGTCGAAAGCCGTGTTCATGTCCATCGCCACCGCCTCGATCTGCTGGCAGCGCTCGCCCAACAATTCGAAGAACGGGCGAATCGCCTCGCGGCTGTTGCCATGCCCGACCCACAGCACCCGCGTCCGCTCGGCATCCATGATCACCGTGGCATAACGATGCCCCTTGTGCAGGGCGAACTCGTCCATCACCAGACGGCGAACATCGTCCGGCTTGAAAGCGCCAACGGCGGCCTCCAGGCGGCGCTTATCGAGCGTCTTGAGCGTGTGCCAGTGCAGGCCGGTGAGGCGGCTGACATGACTGATGGGCAGCAATTGCAGCAAGCCTTCGAGCCAGACGCGCAAGCGTTGGGTCAAACGCGACACCGGTTCCAACCAGTTGATCCGCTCGGTTACCCGCCCACAACTCAGGAAATCGACGCGGCGTACCGGTAGCTGGAGCAAGACGCGCTGGTCGAACAGATCGCGATCGCGCACCTGACGAGTCCGCCGCTCATGGATCAATGGACAGGCTTCACCACAGCGTCCGCATTCGGGGACGGAGCCGACTTGAGGCTCGAGCTCGATTAGCAGGGTGTCGTGGGTTGATTGGCGACAGGAGACGACTGCGTAGCCTGGCCAGAAAGCAGCAAGATCAATAGGATGCACGGCGGCAGCAGGGGGTGGTGGTTGGTTCGTTTGGCGACTGCCAATCTAACCACTTCCCTGACTGTCAACTCGCTCTTCCCCCTGATCCCGCGAAGAACCTTTTTTTGTGCCCGGCACCCCTGGTCCGGTACTTGAATAAAAGGGAGCATTTCGGGCTCACAAGGGGGATAGTGAAATCTCACCCAGATAGTGGAGAACGTCATGAAAAGGCGAGAATTTCCGGGCTACGTGGCTTGGAGTACAGCCGAAGTAAGCGGCGGTCGCATGCTTGCATTCGTCGCAATCAGACGAAGCGGGCTGGCATCTGAGCCCCTCTACCACTTGGTCTACGACCAGATGAGTTTCAAATTGCTATCCGAGGCGGCATCCGCTGCCGAACTCGCCCTCAGCAAGATCTTGCGCATTGACCAATACGGAATGCCTATCTTCAGCTCCCCTGAGTGCTGACCACCACCCAGCCCACGCCGCCTTCATCGGCGAGGCCACTGTGGCGCCCGCCCCTCCTTAGCCCGCCACCGAGATTTTTTTGTGTGGGGAATCAGAGCGGTGCCTCGGGCAGGATTTCCACGCCCATCTCCACCGGCGCAACCCACTCCTCCGTCTGCTGGTCGCCATTACTCTCCGGATGCCACTGCAACGTCACTGCGCCGTCGTCGTTGAAGGTCACGAGAAGGTGGAGCAGGGAGATACCCGGATTTGCGACGAACTGGGCGACCTGACCGAGACAATGCAGGAGAAGGAGGCGACTATTTCCTGCGGCAGTCCGAGATGCAGAATCTGCGGGCGACCCTCGCGGGCTATCATCAGGTCGAACCAGTGCCAGTTGGCACCCTGATTGTCGGCATGAAACCCCACCCGGCGGCTATCGCTGGTTTAGAGTCGACAGCCCACTCCTGCGGTCATGATCAAGCAACGACTAGCGTTGCCAGTCGTGGAGGTTCTCAGGCCTTTTTGCATCGTCGTCATGCAGCGGGTCATCTTCATCCTTTCGGACCTCTTTCGCATCCGTTGAAACGCCCCTGCCCGCCACGTCTACACCGCCGTGTGCCTGATTGCTGGCATGAGTCCCGCGTTCGTCGCGAACCAGCCGGGGCGCAGTGTACAAACTCTGCTCTCGACCTGTACCCAATGGTACCAGCAGATGGGGCTACGAACGCCCCTAGTCTCACCCTGTCAGTTCTCGCTCAGGGTCATAAGAATGTCGGCATACCAGGTGCAATTGAGTCCCAGCGCTTCGTCTTGTACAAGGTCGCGGCTGACCATATCGAGGCGCGCCGAGTGAACACCCAGCAACATCCAGGGCAGATCACCCAGGTTGCTGAACGTAACTGGAGCCCGCATCACCACCGGCGCACCGCTTGTACCTCGGTGGGTGCGCGCATCGGTGAGAAAATAGCCCTGTCCCTGGAAGCGCAAGCCGAACGACGAGGCGACAATTGCATGCCGAACCACCGGCATATGATGCAGATGGTCGTGGAATCCCAGGGGAAATCCCACCACCAGCAGAGCAGTGCCGACCTCAATCAAGTCGCTGGGAGACTGCAAGTGCTTGGGTGTAAAAGCGTTGTAAACCATCGCCTTCGGCAATGCCGAGCGCTCGATCTCGATCAGCGCGACATCGACACCACCTGCCGTATCCCGTCCTTGGCGCCACAGGCTTTTGCCGTCACGATACAGCGGCACGGAGAAGCCGCATGAACGCGCCACATTGTGTCGATCGGTGTGCAGTTCGATTTCGAGGCGATCAGGGAAATGTCGGCTCGGCGTATCCAAGACCACGTGCCGGCTGGTCACCAGGAATAGGCGCTCGCCCCGCGAGAAAAAAAAGCCGCTGGCATTGGTCAGCAGGCGTGGCCCGGCATAGGTGCAGATGCGCACAGTACTCAGCAGCAGTGGTTCGATTACCGACATTGCGTCAACTCCATTAGCAGCCTGTTGAACTACGTCCACGCCCTGTCTGAAGTTGCAGGGTGAGGTTTACGATATCGGTTCCAATCTGCCGGGACACTCGATTTCCATGCGTGGAGCCAATATCACTCAGGAGGCCCTGTTCGCTGTCGCCAAGCTCGACGACTTCGGGCATGCGACTCCCCCTGCGGCATATCGCGCCCGACGCTCCTGCCGCCATTGTTGTATTAGTGCGATCGACACGATGGTCGCGTCCATACGGTCGGCTCGACACTCGAACGTCACTTGGTCACCGACCTTCAGGCCCTTGAGTTGTGCCGCCGTGACCTTGAAACCCATGGTCATTTGAGGCCACTTCAGTGCTGGAACGGCCCCGTGCGCAAGAGTCACCACCTGTCTTTCGTTGTCGATGGCCTTAATCGTACCTGTCGCCCTGGCCGTGGGTGCCGGTTTCTCCGGCTGTTCCATCTGCACGCCCGCCATGGACGTGGCGTCCCTCTGTATGCCCGGCATGTCTTCGGCAAACGAGGCTAAGGACACCACAGCTATAACGTTGGTGATCGCGACCAGCATGTACTTCATACGGTTTCTCCTTGATGGATGGGGGCGACAGAAGAGAGGTGCCGACGGCGCATCAGGCGGTAGGCCGCCGGCAGGACGAACAGGGACATCAGGGGCGCGGTCAGCATGCCGCCAACCATGGGCGCGGCAATGCGGCTCATGATCTCGCTGCCGGTACCACTGCCCCAGAGGATCGGCAGCAGACCGGCGATGATCACCGCCACCGTCATCGCCTTGGGGCGCACGCGCTGCACGGCACCTTCGCGGATCGCCGCAACCAGACCGAGTTCGTTGGCGTCGCCGGCTTCCTCCCGCTCGGCCCAAGCGTTCTTCAGGTAGAGCAGCATGATCACGCCGAATTCGGCGGCTACCCCGGCCAGGGCAATGAAGCCGACGCCGGTGGCCACCGACAGGTTGTAGCCAAGCAGGTAGAGGAACCACACCCCGCCGGTGAGGGCGAAGGGCAGCGTGACCATGATCAGTAACGCCTCATCGAAACGGGCGAAGGTCAGGTAGAGCAGGACGAAGATGATCAGCAGGGTGGCCGGCACCACCAGCTTGAGGCGGGCATTGGCGCGTTCGAGGAACTCGAACTGCCCCGAGTAGGCGAGGCTCATCCCCGGTTGCAGCTTGACCTGTTCGCTGACGGCCTGGCGCAAATCGGCCACCACCGAGGCGATATCCCGGCCGCGCACGTCGATGTAGACCCAGCCGGACGGCCGGGCATTCTCGCTCTTCAGCATCGGCGGGCCTTCGGTAACCCGGATGCGCGCCACTGTACCCAGGGTGATCTGGCTGCCCTGGGGTGTGTAGATTGGCAATTGCGCCAGGGCGCCGGGCGAATCGCGCCACTCCCGGGGGTAGCGCACGCTGATCGGGAAGCGCGCCAGGCCCTCGACGGTTTCACCAATGGTCTCGCCGCCAATAGCGCTGGCTACGATGGATTGCACGTCGGCAATGTTCAGTCCATAGCGCGCCGCATCCTGGCGGTCTATGTCGACATCGATGTAGCGTCCCCCGGTCAGGCGCTCTGCCAGCGCCGAGCTGACGCCGGGAACAGTCTTGGCTGCGCGCTCGACCGCCTGGGTGGCGGCATCGATGTCGGCGAGATTAGGGCCGGCTACTTTCACCCCGATGGGGCTCTTGATGCCGGTCGCGAGCATGTCGATGCGGTTGCGGATCGGCGGAATCCAGATATTGGTCAGCCCCGGTACCTTCACCACCCGGTCCAGTTCGTCCACCAGATTTTCCGGGGTCATGCCGGGTCGCCACCGCTCGCGCGGCTTGAACTGAATGGTGGTTTCGAACATCTCCAGCGGTGCCGGATCGGTCGCGGTTTCGGCGCGTCCAGACTTGCCGAAGACGTGTTCGACTTCCGGGACTGTCTTGATCAGCCGATCGGTGATCTGCAGCAGCTGGCTGGCCTTCTGCGCCGATAGGCCGGGTAGCGCCGAGGGCATGTAGAGCAGGTCGCCTTCATCCAGTGGCGGGAGAAACTCGCCACCCAGCCGCGAGATCGGCCACAGGGCGCTCAGGAAGATCAGGATGGCGACCGCCATGGTGAGCTTGGGATGGCGCAGCACCCGATCGAGGGCGGGCTGGTAGAGCCGGATCAGCCAACGGTTCAGCGGGTTCTGCTCCTCCTTGGGGATACGCCCACGAATCCAGTAGCCCATCAGCACCGGCACCAGGGTCACCGACAGCCCGGCGGCTGCCGCCATGGCATAGGTCTTGGTAAAGGCCAGCGGCCCAAACAGCCTGCCCTCCTGTGCCTCCAGGGTGAACACCGGGATGAACGAAAGGGTGATGATCAGCAGGCAGAAGAACAACGCCGGCCCGACTTCGGCGGCGGCCTCGGTCATCACGTGCCAGTGATGCTCACCTTCCAGCGTCTCGCCAGGATGGGCCGCATGCCAGGCCTCGATCTTCTTGTGGGCGTTCTCGATCATCACCACGGCGGCGTCCACCATGGCGCCGATGGCGATGGCGATCCCGCCCAGGGACATGATGTTGGCGTTGATCCCCTGGTAGCGCATGACGGCGAAGGCGATCAGCCCCCCGATTGGTAGCGAGATAATCGCCACCAGCGAGGAGCGCAGGTGCCAGAGGAACACCACGCAGACCAGGGCGACCACGATGAACTCCTCCAGCAACTTGTGGCTGAGGTTTTCCACCGCACGATCGATGAGCTGGCTGCGGTCGTAGGTAGTGACCAGCTCCACCCCGGCCGGCAGGCCTTTCTGCAACTCGTCCAGCTTGGCCTCGACGGCGGCGATGGTCTCACGGGCGTTCTTGCCGCTGCGCAGGATCACCACGCCGCCGACCGTCTCGCCCTCGCCGTCGAGCTCGGTGATGCCACGGCGCATTTCCGGCCCCTGCTGAATGGTTGCCACGTCGCCGAGGGTGACCGGCACGCCGCCGGCAACAAGCTTGAGCGGCACGGCGCGGAAGTCGTCCAGGGTCTTCAGGTAACCGGTGGCACGCACCATGTATTCGGCCTCGGCCATCGTCAGCACGGCGCCGCCGGTCTCCTGATTGGCCTTGCCGATGGCCTCGATCACCGCGTCCTGAGTGATGCCCAGGCTGGCCAGGCGTACCGGATCGAGTTGCACTTGGTACTGTTTGACCATGCCCCCCACGGTGGCCACCTCGGCCACATTGGGCAGAGTCTTCAGCTCGAACTTGAGGAACCAGTCCTGCAAGGCACGTAGCTGCGCCAAGTCATGCCCGCCACCGCGGTCCACGAGCGCGTACTGAAAGATCCAGCCGACCCCGGTGGCGTCTGGCCCGAGGGCGGCCTTGGCGGTGGCCGGCAGGCGTCCCTGGACCTGGCTGAGATATTCCAGCACCCGTGAACGAGCCCAATAGAGGTCGGTGCCGTCCTCGAAGATCACGTAGACGAAGCTGTCGCCAAAGAAGGAATACGCCCTTACGGTTTTGGCTCCTGGCACCGAGAGCATGGTGGTGGCCAATGGATAGGTGACCTGGTTCTCGACAATCTGCGGGGCCTGCCCGGGGTAAGGTGTGCGGATGATCACCTGGACGTCGGAGAGGTCCGGCAACGCGTCGATGGGCATGTTCTGCGCGGACCAGATGCCCCAGGCGGTGGCGAACAACGTGGCGAGTATGACCAGGAAGCGGTTGGCCACCGACCAGCGAATCAACGCAGCGATCATGGCTGGACTCCGAGTTTTTCCAGGCGTTCGACCAGCAGGCCAGCTTCGGTCTGGCGCACGCCCACGCGGACCTTGTCGCCGGCCTTGATGCCGATCATCAGGGCCGGGTCAGCCAGCGGGAAGGTCATGGTCATGCTGGGCATGCCCAGCGTCTTGAAGGGGCCGTGGGCCAGGGTCACCCCGGCGTTATCGATGGCCATAACCTGCCCTTCGGCTTCATGCAGCGCGACCAGCGCCTCAGTCGTTGGTGTCTCGATCTCAGCAGCGTTCAGCCCTTTGAGGCTGGCTTCGGAATCGAGCAGGAACTGCCCGGAGGCGACCACCTGCTGGCCTTCCGTGAGCCCTTGGGTCACCACCGTCTTGCCGGCGCTTTCCGGCCCGAGTCGGACTTCCACCGGCCGGTAGCGCCCACCGTCTTCGGCGACCATCACCAAAGCACGCCGGCCGGTGCGGATGACCGCTTCGCTCGGCAGCCAAAGCACGCTCTGCGACGTAGATCGATTCAGTTGGACCTGTGCCGTCATGCCGGGCCGCAGGCGGCCATCCGCATTGGGCAGTTCAACTCGCACCCGCAGCGTGCGGCTGTCTGGATTGGTTTCCGGCAGGATGGCGTCGACCGTCCCCGAAAGCACTTCCCCCGGGAAGGCGGGCAGTCGCGCCGCGACTGTCTGGCCCTGGGCAATGGCCCCGGCCTCGGCTTCCGGAACCGCCAGGCTGAGCCAGACGCTGTCCAGGCCGTTGACCCGGGCCAGTGTGGCGCCTTCTGTCACCGTCATGCCGGTACGCACGGCCAGTTCCTGCACCACCCCACCGATGGGGCTGCCCAGGGTCAGGACCGCTTGTACCTTGCCGCTGCGCTCCACTTGGCGGATCAGCGCCGCCGGCATACCGAGCAGGCGCAGACGTTGGCGGGCCGCTGCCAGCAGACCGGCATCACCGCTCTGCTTCAGGGCGAGGAACTCTTCCTGAGCAGCGGCCCAGTCCGGGATCAGCAAGTCAACCAGCGGCGCTCCGGCCTGGAGCACATCGCCCGGCGCTCGGTCATAGACCCGCTCGACGAAGCCGGCGGCACGGGCCTGCACGACGGCGACCTCACGTTCGTTGAAGGCCAGCACACCAACCACATCCAGGCTGTTGGCCAACGGTCCACGGCTGACGGAGGCCAGGCGCAGACCGAGGTTCTGAGTCAGGCTAGGGTCGATGCGGATGGTCGCGCTGTCCGCAGCGCCGCCGGCATATTGCGGTACCAATTCCATGTCCATGAAGGGTGACTTGCCCGGCTTGTCGAACTTCTGCTGCGGGTACATGGGGTCGTACCAGTACAGCACCTTGCGCTCGTCCTGCTGCGCGGATTCAGCTTCGGTGCTGGCGGCCGGCATCGCGGTCATGGGACGTTGCGCGAACCAGTAGCCACCGACGGCCCCTATGGTCAGGGACAGACCCGCCACTGCCAGTCCGGTCCAGATACGCGTGGTCATGGGTGAGTCTCCCCGTACGTGAAATAGAGCTTGGCGCTGGTCATGGCACGCTGGCCTTCGAGGTCGATCTGCTTGAGGCGCACCTCGATCTGTTCGCGGCGAGCCGCTACCACAGAGGCCAGCTCGCCAGTACCGGCACGGTAACTGGACGTGGTCAGGTCGACTTTTTCCTGGGCCAGGGGCAACAGGCTGTCCTGGCTGCGACGGACTGCACGATCCAGTCGCTGATACTCGGCCAGGTCTGCTTCCAGTTGCTCGGCATGCTCACGGCTGAGCGCTTCACGCTCGGCTTCCACCTGATTCAGCTCGGCATGGCGAGCGGCGATCCTGGGGTTCTGCCGGGAGCCTGGAAATAGCGGCAGGTCGAAAGTGAGCTGTACGCTCACCATGTCACCGAACTCGCGGCCACGGCGCTGGTAGTCGACCTCCCAGCTCCAGTCCGACTTCTTCTCCGCCTCAGCCTCGCGCACCTTGGCCTCCGCCTCGCGGGTAATGGGCGCAAAGGCCGTCAGTTCGGGATGCACATGCAACCTGTGGGCGTAGCCCGAGGCGACGATAGGCCAGGTTGGCAAGTCGCCGGCCAGCGGCTCATCGGCGGCCGGACCTATCCAGCGGCGCAGGGCGGCCCGGGTCTGGGCTTGCTGACTGGCCAATTCATCTTGGCGCTCAGCCAGGTCGGCCACCTCCTGCTTGGCGGTGACCGCATCCGCAGCGGGTGCCCGTCCTCCAGCGATCTGCGCTCGCACGGTAGCCGCCAGCAGACGATTCTCCCGGAAAAACGCCTCGAACAGTGCCTGCTTGCGCTCCACGGTATGGCGGCTGATCCAGGCTAGCGCGGCGGCCTGGCGCACCTTCAGGCGTACGACGCGGTGTTCGGCCTCGGCGCGCTCGACGGCGGCCTCGGCCAGCTCCGTGCGGGCCCGGAGCTTGTCGCGGTTAGGCATTTCCTGCATGACTCCGACCATTTGCATGGTCATGAAGTCTTGGTCGAGGGTCCAGCGATCCGGCCCGCCCACGGGGTAGTTCTGCACGCCAAGGAGTAACTTCGGGTCCGGCAGTTCACCGGCGGGAATGGCAGCGCTGCTGGCAGCCTGCAATTTGGCAGTCTGGGCCATCAGCGACGGGGCATTGTCCTCAGCCAAACGCAAGGCTTCATCTAGGGTCAGGTCGGCGGCCAGGCTGGGCAGAGCCAGCACCGAGGCCATCAGGGCGGCCACAACGGGCCCGCCGGAAAAACAGCGTGTAGGGTTCATCGTCGCGAATCCTGTAGTGTTCCGCTGCGTCGCGCACAAGCGCGCACGCAGGCCGACCGCTCCGCACAAGCAGAACGGCAGTCAACGGGGAACAGGAATTAAACGCGGGGTGGGCGCCAAACGCCGGAAGGGGTTCGCTCGGGGAGGAATTCGCTGAGGAAGGTCGTGGTGACGGGGAAGGATAGGTCAACAGCAGGCTTCACATAGCGCACCTGCAGGATGCTCACAGTCTTGCATTCCAGCCCCGGCTTGCAGGGCTTGCCATGGTCGGTCGTGTCGCCCTCCCTGTCATGGCAGCAGTCCTGGCCGATGTCCAGCATCTTGGCCATGCCGGTGCTCTTCATCGGGCAGGGCTCCGACGGCGACTGCACGCCCGCCATCCCGCTGAGGGGAAGCGCAAAGCTGAGCAGTACAAGTAGACACAGCCGCAGGTAGCGTTTCATGCGGGGCAGTGTAGACCGTGCTCCGCGGGCGAACAATTACCGTTCTGTTAGGAAGTCAGAGTTTGCGGTGACCTGCGGCAATCTCCCGCCAGCCGGTTAAGTGCTCAGGTTCCCGCTCCCTGGAAGCGCCGCCGTCACACGTATCGGCCAATTGCATGACGGTCTCGCGCATCGCTTGCAGAGCGATGATGCGAGCGCTCAGGGCCTCAATGTACATGAGGGCCAACGCTCGGACCTCATCATCCAACCGCGAGCGGTCACGCCAGAGTGACAGCAGAGTGCGCACTTGCTCTATTGAGGAGCCCAAGTCTCAGGCGTGGTGGATGAAATGTAGCTGTTGGACGTCCTGCTCTGCATAGACCCGATACCCGGCTCTGGACCGTACTGGACGAGGAATCAAGGCAATGCGCTCGTAATACCGGATGATCCTTGTGGACAAGGCGTATGCCGAAGCGGATGCAACCCACAGGGAGATGCTCGCTGTCGCCAATGAGCAGCGGCAAGCCATCGCAGCGCAGACCAGCGCCCGGTTGTTGGAGTTGCTGGAACAAAATACTCAGCTCACGGAACGGGCCATGGAGCTGACAGAGCGCATCGAGATGTTGACCGTCGAAGTTCACAGGCAGGTGATCAAGGTGGCTGATCGGAAAGTGGGGGAAGTCCGGAGCGGAGATCAGTCCACTCGGGCAACGGCTAGGCGATCGGTGCCCAGATCACGTTCTCACTGTTGATCATGGGGACATGTCCTGGGTTGATATCGAGTTCGTTGTGGAGAAACATTCGAGTTTTCTCGGCGTCCAGCAACCGACCAGGCCTTTGCCTTAGAACGCTTGCAGACACAGAGAAATGCCCGCAATTGGGACAATTGATCTCAATCCCATTGATATGAGTGTCAATCGTTCGCGCCTCACCCGAGCAGTTCACGCATTTCATGTTGTCTCTCCTTACATCTGGTGCGTAAAGCGTACGAGCGCAGATGCGGATAACACATCCATCAAGGTGATGGGGCCGTCGTGACGCCACAATCCCGCTGTGCAAGTGCGTGATTACGGAGTCGGAGGTTTTGCCAGAGGGGCCTCCGGGCATGCCGTCGCGACGGTTGGAACGGACTCTATATCATCTTGCGGCGCCGGGAATGAATAGAGTTCCGCCCGGGAGAAGACCGGCAAGCGTGGCGTGCGCTCGTGCAACTCTCCAAGATCAGCGGACCTTTGGGGCCACGTAGTCTTCTCGCTACAGCTTGAGATACTCATGGTGCTCTCGATAAGGCTCCGAATACGGCAGGCTAGCTGATCGTTGCAGATTGCAAGACCTGTGTCGGTGCGCTGCCGCACTCATGCCTGACCGCGTGCAAGGCTCATGTTTTGGGCCCTTGCGGCAGCTGGTCGCTCTTGGGTACGCGTGCCGCGTCGTTCGCCTCGTCGAAATGGTCGAGTAGAAGCTGGCCGGGCGTTTTCAACGTAGGCGGCCGTCGAGAGGGACGCTTGCCAGGTTTTCGACGCAGGTTGGGGTCGATGTAGGTGTGCATGACGACCTCTGATAGAGAAGGCATCTGCGGGATGCGGCGCCTTCCATCGATCATTGCCGGTCCTCAGCGCCATCTCGGTGCGCCGCCCCACAGATGGCTAAGTGCTCCAACGCACCGACCGCGCGCGACTAGCCTGTCAGCCTACTCACAGCACGCAAATTCGCATTCCTGCAATGAGCCGACATGACCGACGAAGCCGATAGCCACAGTCCCGACACTTTCGATACCGCCGCAGAGGAACCAGATAGCCTCACAGGAAAACTAGGAACACGCGCCCTTTATCACTTCCTCGACAGGGTCGACGTGATCATCAAGAAACGATGCGAACTGCTGCGGGTACAACAATCCGGATCGAAATCCCCAGCCGAACAACCTCTGCGACAAGAAATGCACGCGCCCAAGCGTTTTGATCGTTCCATCACCCCACGCGGCGATGACGAACTCAACGACCTCAGCTCCGTCGAGGCTTCCAAGCGCTGATCCCCCTACCTGTGGCTGCCCCTGGCCGTCAGCCGTTATGTGCGGCTGTCTGGCGACACGGCCGTGCTCGACGAACAGGCGTATTTCGCCGAAACCGGTTTGGAGGCACTGGCCAAAGGCGGTCTGTGCGCCATCGTACGCATACGGCCGACATGCTCACGGGCATCCGCCATGGCGCGGTCTCCGAAGCAAGCAGTATCTATCAACTCAGTCCGATCCATCGCTAGCCGAAGCACGCCAGCCAGGAGAGTCTGGCCAATGTCGAGGTTTGGCAGAAGCTGGTGTGATCACACGCCCTCGCAGGTCAGGTGACCTGAGTTACTGCCTAATCCTGTTGCGGTTGGTCCATCCACCATTTCCGGGGACAGACCAGACAGGCAGTCCGGTGGATAGAACTCTTGCCGAACGCCGGAGTACCCACTTCCTCACCGGCCCCGAGCCTTGCCCCCCGAAGCGGCTGGCTAGCGGTAACCCTTGGTCCGGTTTACCAATAAAGGCAAGCAATTGCGAGTCAGAGGGTAGATAGTGGAATTCTAACCATCGTCACGCTCAGGCCGAGGACATTATGAAACGAGACTTCCCCGGGCACGTTGCATGGAGCCAAGCACAGATGAATGGTGACCACGCTCTGGCATTCGTCGCGATTAAGCCGCGAGGCCGAGGTACAGAGCTGCACTTTCACCTGGTCTATGACGGCATCTCTTTTGCTCGCCTCTCGGAAGCAATTACCGCGGCTGAATGTGCGTTGAGCAAGATCCTGGGCTTCGACGCTCGCGATACGCCGGTGTTCAGTTCGCCGGAGTGCTGATCGACAACAGCGCCCACCACGGGTGCCGCAACGGGGACACCATGACCAATCCTGTCGCTCTTCCGCTGCTTATCCATCGCATCCACATGAATCAGATCATGTTGGGTGCCGCGCTTGCGGAAATCGCGATCTGGATCGACAAATGCGGCTCTCCTAACACCTCAGAGCTGATCTGTCGTCGCCTGGCAACCTTAGAGGCCAACGCCGACTTCATCAGCGCGGCCATTGTGGACCTTATGGCTGACTCATAGCTGCCGAGGCCACGCTTCCACAGCCCGCCCGTGCGGGCTTTTTTAAGATTGGATTCAACGACGTGCTCGGCGTAGGGCCGTCGTATCAATAGCGAAGTTCGCTTGAGCGGACGCTCTTCACACCATGCACGTTCTGCGCCAGTTCGATTGCCAAGTCTCGCTCGACACCATTGGCGACGAGACCACTCAGGGTAACGATGCCGCCGTTGGTGCTCACTGAGATAGCGGAACCGCTGACGTTGCTCGAGTACATTAATGTGGACTTCACCTTGGTCGTGATCCAGCCATCGGCGACATCGTCCTGCGCCTGCTCCACGGCACCCTTGGCGGCCTCGACAGGCGCCGGCTTCAGGGCATCGACCACGAGTTGGTTGTCCACCACCAACACACCATCGGTGTTCGAGGCCAGACGACCGGCAATTTGCTTGTCTGTCTGGCTATCGGCATTGCCGGTCAGCGTTACCCTGCCCGAGCGGGTCTTAACGCTCGTGGTCATGCCATCGGCTTGTTTGCTCCATCGCAGCTTCGACCTGATCGCGGCGGTGATCGAGGCATCGTCAACCATGACCCCATAGCTCCGGTCCATACCCGGCTTCGGCTCTGACGGGACGTAGTCGGACATAACCACTATCTGGTTGTCCACCAAGTCGACTCCGCTGACAGCCAGCGCGATGTCTGTGGCCAGTTCTTTGTGGACCTCATCCGCGACGACGCCGCTCAGGGTGGCCTTTCCGTTTTTTACCAATACCTTGAGATCGTTGGCCCGCAGATCGGGACTCAGCGCATAAGTCGTCCAGATCTGGGTTTCTTGGCGAGTGTCGGTGTTGCTCTGCGACTCTGAGGCAGCCACATTGCCCATCGCCATGGCGATACTGGCTGCGAGGATCAGCTTGCAGAATTGTCCATGCATTTGGTTTCACCATTCAGGAAAGGGATTCAAACGAACTGGGAAGCCAGTACGACTGGTCCGCTCGATTCGGCCGCTTACTCATGTTGACCGCAAAGGGCAGTCGTAGCGCCTGCACTGTCGCAGCCAGCAAACTCCCTGTCGGTGCGCTATCGCACTTACCTGCCGAGGAATACTGCTCCGTGCGCCTGAGGCTAGTGGCGGCAATTCATCGCACCATATACGCGCATGCCGCCTGTGGAAATGGGGTAGAATCCCGCAGTTCGGCACCGTGATTTCGGAAAGCGGAAGCGCCTACACCTGGAACCTGAACGCCCACGAATTCCGCCTGACGCCCTGGCACAACGATGCGGTCCGTGACGCCAGTGGCGAGACCCTTTACCTGCGCGACGAGGAGACCGGTCACTACTGGTCAGCCACCCCCTTGCCAAGGTGCGGCAACAGCCCGTACGTGATATGCTATGGCTTTGGCTGCAGCTGCTTCGAGCATCGCGAAGAAGGAATCGAATGCGAACTTTGGGTCTACGTGGCAGCCTTGCAGACCGTACGTGAGCACTGGCGCGAAACCCTGGGCCAAGTGCGCGTGGAAACGGCGGAGCCCCGCGGTGAATCTGATGCTCAACGGCTGGCTGCTGTACCAGGTCATTGCCTCGCGCTTCCTGGCCCACAGCGGTTTCTACCAGTCTGGCGGCGCCTACGGCTTCCGTGACCAGTTGCAGGATAGCATGGTTATGTTGCATGCGACCCCGCAAAGCGCACGCTAGCACCTGTAGCTGTGCGCGGCCCATCAGTTCGTGCAAGGCGATGTACAGCACTGGTGGCACCCGCCTCTCGACCGAGGCGTACGCACGCACTGCTCGGACGACTACCTGTGGCTGCCCCTGGCCGTCAGCCGTTATGTGCGGCTGACCGGCGACACGGCCGTGCTCGACGAACAGGTGGGTTACCTCGAAGGGCGCGAACTGAACCCGCTCGAAGAGTCCTACTACGACCTGCCGGAACGCCCGACGCTACGGGAAAGCCTCTACCAGCATTGCCTGCGCGCCCTGGAGCGCGGGATGGCGCGCGGCGCCCACGGCCTGCCGCTGATAGGCAGCGGCGACTGGAATGACGGCATGAATCGGATCGGCGCCCTGGGTCAGGGTGAAAGTGTCTGGCTAGGCTTCTTCCAGCACGCGGTGCTGGAGCAGTTCGCGGACATTGCACGGGATCATGGCGATGTCGCCTTTTCCGCACGCAGCAACGCACAGGCCGCGGAACTATGCGCAAACCTGGAGCACCACGGCTGGGGTGGTGCCTGGTATCGACGAGCCTACTTCAACGATGGCCCCCTGGGCTCGGCCTCCAACGACGAATGCCAAATCGACTCCATTGCCCAGAGCTGGCTGGTGCTATCGGGCGTAGCCCCATACCAGCGGCGGCGCCAGGCAATGGGCTCTCTGCTCGAGCACTTGGTGCGCCGAGATTCCCGCCTGATCCTGCTGCTTGCACCGCCCTTCGACCGCTCGTTGCCCGACCCGGGCTACATCAAGGGCTATGTCCCCGGCGTGCGCAAAAATGGTGGCCAATACACCCATGCCGCGGTCTGGGCGAGTATGGCCTTCGCCGAAATGGGCGACAGCGCTCGGGCCTGGCAGCTGCTCGACATGATCAATCCGGTCAGCCATGGCCTCGCCGCCACCATAGAAACCTACAAGGTCGAGCGCTATGTGTTGGCGGCCGATGTCTACGCGATGGCCCCGCATGAGGGCCGTGGCGGGTGGAGTTGGTATACCGGCGCGGCCGGCTGGATGTACCGCGTCATCCTCGAATCACTGCTGGGCGTGCAACGCGAAGGCCCTAGCCTGTGCTTCAAGCCGGTGCTGCCGGTAAGTTGGAGGGGCTACAAGCTTGGACTCGCCCCCATCAAACCGGACACCGGCACCCCGTTAAGTTGATACCTCAGCCAAGCGCCTGAGCTCCCGAGGTGAGCGGTATTTCAGAGCGCTGTGCGGATGTTCCTCATTGTAATGCTCGAAGGCGATGGCCAGGTTGCGCAGTGCCGTCGCGCGATCCGGCTTGGGCATGTGGCGGATGTAGTCGCGCTTCATGGTCTTCACGAAGCTTTCCGCCATACCGTTGCTCTGCGGGCTGCACACCGGGGTGGTCAGCGGCAGCAGGCCGATTTGCCGAGCAAAGGCCCGGGTCTGTTCGGTGGTATAGGCCGAACCGTTATCGCTCAGCCACTGCACCGGCGATGTCGGTAGCTCATCACCAAAGCGTTGCTCGATAGCTTCCAGCATCACGTCGCGGACATCGTCGCCACTGTAGCCGTTTGGGCTGGCCACCCAACTGATGGCCTCGCGGTCGCAGCAGTCCAGAGCGAAGGTCACGCGCAGTTTGTCGCCGTCCTCGCAGTGGAACTCGAAGCCATCCGAACACCAGCGGGTGTTGCTCGTGTCCACGGCGACGCGACCTTCGTGACGCCGCGCCACCCCCGGCTGCTTGCGCCGGCGCTCCAGCAACAAATCGTGGTCTCACATGACGCGGTACACCCGCTTCACGTTGACCGGTGGCTGAGCCTGCTGCTCATGCTGTCGACGCAACAGGCCCCAGACCCGGCGATAGCCATAGCTGGGCAACGCCCCGACGGCCTGCTTGATCTGCTCGACCAGGGCCGCATCGTTGAGCGTCCGGCGGCGACGCGGCTGCGACTTCGGAGCGGGCTGTTTGAGTCGAGCCGACAATTGCGAGCGCGCCACACCGAGACTCTCACTGACCGCTTTCACTGGTCGTCCCCCGGCAACAAGGGTGAGTGCGCAATCCATTTTCGCGAGCGGGCGATCTCCACCGCTTCCTTGAGGATCTCGGCCTCCATGGTCTTCTTGCCCAGCATCCGTTGCAGTTCGCGGATCTGCTTGAGGGCATCGGCCAACTCGGAAGCGGGCACCACCGCTTCACCGGCACTGACCGCCGACAGGCTGCCGTCCTGGTAAAGCTTGCGCCAGTAGAACAGTTGGTTGGGATTGATGCCGTTGCGCCGGGCCACCACCGAAACGCTTTGCCCGGGCTCCAGACTCTCGCGCACCATGGCCAGTTTCTCCTCGACGCTCCAGCGGCGACGCCGCTCCTGGCCGAGTACTTCGATGGATTTGTCTTTGCTGGTAGTCATAAACACAGTCGTTTGCCTATCCCTTATGGTAAGGGGGAAACGGTGTCCTGTGTTTCAAGGGGCTCGTTCATCCGACGCACCGGCAAGCCGAGCGCAATCTGTACTGAACGAGCAGATCGAATCTTTCCTCTCGAAGGGTGGTGAGATTACTGAGGTTCCCTCCGGCAAATCGGGGTGGAATGCTGTTCGCAAGAAGTCCCAACATGAGGCGGCATGGTGCTGGATAGCTACGACCCGCTGACAGCCGTCGTCGGCACCTGGGTCAATCCCTACCGACGAGGGGCGGCCGATCCCTGGTAAAGCGCGGAGGAGGGGGTCAAGTACCGCCCAGGGAGATCCACGCCAGGTGACCAGTACCTAGTCAAAGAAGGCCAGGGTGCGAACCTCGATACTCTCGCGCGGCGGGGCTCCCGGCGGCGTATTGGGGTCCTGGAAGGCGGTGTGGGGGGTGAAGCGGGCACGGCCGTCGTGACGCGAGTCATACCCCTTGATCAGCAAGACTTCGTCACGGCGCATGTCCGGAAAATAGTACCAGCGCTGGTGCGGATTGTAGGCCAGGTGGTAGATCTCACCGATCCGATCCGGATAGACCATGTCGGTGGCCAGCAGGTCATTGGGGTCGAGCGTCGAGGCGTCCAGCACGGCCAGCGGCGAGCGCTTGACGGGCCCGCTCATCGGGCGCCAGAGGTTGATCTGAGCCACTGGCATCGCTGCCAGTGCGGCGGCCTGATCCCCGCCCAGCACGTCGCGGATACGCTCAGGCCCCGAGCACTCGGTGTAGTCATTATGCACACGGCTGGCTGGCCCACGAATATCCCGCCGCTCGGCGTCGCTGCGCCTGGTGTGGTCGAAGACGACGACCCGGCTCGCGCCCGTCAGCTCCATTATCAAGGCCTTGACCTCGTCATAGTAGAGGTTTGCCACCGAGGTATCGTCGTAGAGGTCGGCGACCAGCGTATCCCGGCGATGGAATTCAAAGCCCTGCTTGTCCAGAGAAAGGCTGTCTGCCAACGGACGACCGTTGTGTATCGTGACCTCGCGCTCCTCCTGCTCGGCAAAGTAGTGCGGTTCGCTGTCACCGGTCAGAGCCTCGGTATGCACATAGGGCTTCGCATCGTGCTTGACCAGATAGGTGAGTGTCGTAATGACGCTAGCGGGCATATCAGTTGTGCACTTCAAGTAACGCCTCCCGGTCTGCTGACCGCATCCGGCTTGGTGTCACCGTGGCGGCGCTGTAGCTTGTATGTGGGCTCCCTATCTCAATCATATGCCCTCGAACGGGCACTTTTAAATGCCCCCGTAGGTACATGGCCCGACCGGTATAAAAAGGGACTCCCATTAGCGGGAGTCGGTGACACTGATTCCGATTACGGTGGCTGAGCAGCTTTACGAAGCATGAGCGAAATAGCTCAGATAATGCTGTTTTTTAGTCGATATGCCTCTCCTCTACTAGAATCGCCTGGGGCGGCTGATAGGTTAATGGCTATGTGCCTCTGCCAATCAATAAAAAGAACCAAAAGCGAGATCTAGCTATTGCGTGCAGTGCTGAACTCGCGAAAGGCTTGGTGGATGTTCTGGCGCAACTGTTCGTCGTCCCAGGGCTTGGTGAGGAACTTGTAGATGGCGCCCTGGTTGATCGCATCGGTCACCGATTTGAGGTCGGTATAGCCCGACAGCACGATGCGGATGGTGTCCGGGTAGAGGTCCTTGACCCGGCTGAGGAACTCGGTGCCGCTCATCTCCGGCATGCGCTGGTCGGAAAGGATCACTTGCACATCGTGCTTGGCCAGCAGCTCGAAGGCGTCCTGGGCGCGGGTGGCCATGAGGATCTTGTAGCCGTCGCGGCGCAGCAGGCGGCCGAGGGCGCGCAGGATGTTTTCCTCGTCGTCGAGCAGCAGCAGGGTCTGCGCGTGCTCCTGTTCCTTGCCGGCCGGCTGGCCCGGCTCCAGGGTCAGCATGCGTGCGCGCAGGAAGTCCTGCAGCTCGGCGAAGGGCATCGGCTTGGCGAAGTAGTAGCCCTGGAATTCGTCGCACTGGCTCTTCTTCAGGAAGGCGAACTGCGGCTCGGTTTCCACCCCTTCGGCGATCACCTTCAGGCGCAGGTGGTGGGCCATGGAGATGATGCCCTGGGTGATCGCCGCGTCGTGGCGGTCGCTGATGATCTCCTGGACGAAGGAGCGGTCGATCTTGACCTTGTCGATGGGCAGGCTCTTGAGGTAGTTGAGGCTGGAGAAGCCGGTGCCGAAATCGTCGATGGCGATCTTCACGCCCAGGCGCTTGAGCTGGTGCAGGGTGTCGATGGCCCGCTCGGCATTGTGCAGCAGCACGGTTTCGGTGATTTCCAGCTCCAGCAGGTCGGCATCCAGGCCGTATTTGCTGAGCATGGCGCTGATGCTGTCGACGAAGTTGCTGCGCTGGAAGTGCACCGGCGAGATGTTCACCGCCATGCTCGGCCCGCTCATGCCCTGCTCGCACAGTTCCTTGATCTGCCGGCAGGCGGTGTCCAGCACCCACTGGCTGAGCGGGATGATCTGCCCGGTGTCTTCGGCGATGGGCACGAACAGCGCCGGCGAGATGAAGCCCCTGCTCGGGTGTTCCCAGCGCAGCAGGGCCTCGAGGCCGATCACGCGACCGCTGCGGCCGTCGACCTGGGGCTGGTAGTAGAGGGTGAAATCCCGGTTCTCGATGGCTTTCTGCAGTTCGTTGCGCAGCACCACCCGTTCGCCGACGCGCTGGTTGAGGTCGTTGGTGAACCACTGGTAGCTGTTGCGACCTTCCTGCTTGGCCTTGTACATGGCCAGGTCGGCCTGCTGGATCAGTTGCATGGGTTGGTCCAGCAGGCCGTCGCTGAGGGTGATGCCGATGCTCGCGGTGATGTGCAGGTCGATGCCCTCGACGCGGTAGGGCCGGGCGATGTCGGCCAGCAGGCGTTCGGCTACCTGCAGCACGTCCTCCTCGCGCGCCAGGTCCGGCAGCAGCACGATGAACTCGTCGCCGCCCATGCGCGCCACGGTGTCGCCGGGGCGCACCTGGGCGCTCATGCGCCGTGCCACTTCGAGGAGAATCTGGTCGCCGAAATGGTGGCCCATGGAGTCGTTGATCGGTTTGAAACCGTCCAGGTCGATGAACATCACCGCCAGGCTGCGCTGGTAGCGCCGGGAAATCTGGCAGCTCTGGCGCAGGCGGTCTTCCAGCAGGGTGCGGTTGGGCAGGCCGGTGAGCACGTCGTGGCTGGCGTTGAAGCTCAGCTCGTCCTGGTAGCGCATCTCCTCGCTGATGTCGTTCTGCACGCCGACGAAGTGGGTCAGTTCGCCGCGCTCGTTGAGCACCGGCGAGATGTACAGGTCATTCCAGAACGGGGTGCCGTCCTTGCGGTAGTTGCGCAGCACCACATGGGCTTCGCTGGATTGCGCCAGGCCGTGGCGGATGACGTCCAGCGCGGCCTGGTCGCGCTCGCCGTTCTGCAGCAGGCGGCAGTTGTGGCCGATGACCTCGTGCGCGCTGTAGCCGGTGATGCGCTCGAAGGCCGGGTTGACGTAGATGATCGGCTGGTCGAACTCCTGTGCGTCGACTATCACCACGCCGTTGTAGCTGGCTTCCAAACTGCGCTTGAGCAGGCGCAGCTGCTTCTCCGAGTTCTTGCGTTCGCCGATGTCGCGCAGCGACAGTAGGCGCACCTGCTGGCCTTCCCAGTCGGTTTCGGAGAGCTGGATTTCCACCTCCAGTTCCTCGCCGGCCGGCGTCTGCAGGCTCCACTCGAATAGGTCTTCGCTGATGTGCGGCAGGTCGAAGCGCAGTTGCAGCAGTTGCGCCTGGCTGGCGTCGAACAGCTGCTCGGCGGCCGGGTTGGCGTAGCGCAGGGCGCCTTCGCCGTCGACCACCAGCAGGGCGTCGCGGGTATCGTCGAGCAGCTTGCGAAACGACTGCTCGCGCCGCGTGGCCTCCTCGCGGGCCCGCTGTTTCTCGGTGACGTCGATGGCCAGCACCAGGCAGCAGGGTTGCTCGTCGAACTCGAAATCATGCACCAGCACCTCGGCCATGACCTCGTGGCCGGCCTTGTGCCGGTAGCGCCACAATCCGGCCTCCGGGTTGGCGATCGACACATCGCGCAGGTTGGAGTTGAAGTAGGCGAGGAAGCGCTGCTGCTCTTCGCGGCTGCGGATATCCAGCACGCTCATCGCCAGGAACTCTGCCTGCGAGTAGCCGAAGAAGCGCGTCGCGGCCAGGTTGGCGGCGAGAAAGCGCAGATTTTCCTTGTTGAACACCCACATCGGCTCGGGATTGGACTCGAACAACAGGCGGTAGCGCTGCTCGCTTTCCGCCAGCCGCGCGGTGGCCTGGCCGCGGTCGATGGCGTAGCGAATGCTGCGCAGCAACTGGGTGCTGTCGAAGTCGCCCTTGACCAGGTAGTCCGCCGCCCCCAGGGCGATGGCGCTGGCGTCCAGGCGCGCGTCGCCCTGGCCGGTGAGCAGGATGATCGGCCGGCTGGCGCCGGCCTGGCGCGCCTGCTCGATCAGCTCCAGGCCCGATTCGGCGCCGAGTCGGTAGTCCACCAGGTAGAGGTCGTACTCCTGGGCGAGGATGCTGGCCAGGCCCTGCTGGTAATCGGCGCACCAGTCCAGTCGCAGCGGCGCGTCCGTCGCCTGGCGCAGCAAGTCGCGGGTGATGACGAAGTCGTCCTCGTCGTCGTCGATCAGCAGCAGGCGCCAGTGGCTTTCGGGTCGGCTCATACGGGCTTGCCATCCACGGGGAGTTCGACGATTTCCAGCCAGTAGCGGCCGAGGGTCCTCACCACCTCGAGCAGGCCGCTATAGGTCACGGGCTTGGTGATGAACGAATTGCTCCCCATGTCGTAGCTGCGCACGATGTCTTCTTCGGCCGAGGAGGTAGTCAGCACCACCACTGGGATGCCGCGCAGCAGCGGGTCGGATTTGATCGCGTGTAGCGCCTCGCGGCCGTCCATGCGCGGCATGTTGAGGTCGAGCAGGACCAGGCCGGGCATCGGGTAGCATTCCTCGTCGTCGTAGGGCGCACGCCGCTGCAAGTAGTCGAGCAGCGCTTCGCCGTCATGCACGAAGTGCAGTGGGTTGCTGATGCGGCACTCCGCGAACGCCTCCCGCGTCATCAGGCAGTCGTCCTGGTCGTCGTCGGCGATCAGGATGTGTACGGGTTGCTGTGCGTTCATGGCGTTGATCCGTCTATTGGCGGGAAGCTGATGCGAAAGGTGCTGCCGACGCCGGGGGCGCTGCTGGCGGTGATGCCGGCGCCGTGGCGCTCGACGATCTTCTTGACGATGGCCAGGCCGATGCCGGTGCCGGCGTAGGCTTCGCGGCCATGCAGGCGCTGGAAGGGGTTGAAGATGCGGTCCAGGTACTTTTCGTCGAAGCCGATGCCGTTGTCGGCGATGCACAGTACCCAGGATTCGTCGTCCGGGTGTTCGGCATGGATGCGGATCAGCGGCCGTTCCCCGGCTTGCTGGAATTTCAGGGCATTGCTCAGCAGGTTCTGCAGCACCCGGCGCAACTGGCTGGCATCGCCCCGCACCGGCGGCAGCGGCTCGCGCAGGACCTGCGCGCCACTCTGTTCCAGGGCGGTTTCCAGGTCCTGCAGCACCTCGTCGAGCAACTGGTCGAGGTCGAGCTTCTGCAGCGGCTGGCCGCGGGTATTGACCCGCGAGTAGTCGAGCAGGTCAATGATCAGCGCCTGCATACGCGCCGCCGCCGAGGTCATGCGCTGCAGGTAGTCGCGGCCGTCGTCGTCGAGGCCGTCGCTGCGCTTGGCGAGGCGCTCGGAAAAGGCCTGGATCTTGCGCAGCGGTTCCTGCAGGTCGTGCGAGGCGACGAAGGCGAATTCCTCCAGCTCGCGGTTGCTGCGCTCCGATTCGAGCAGGGTGCGTTGCAGCTGCTCTTGGGTCGCGCGGCGTTCGCTGACGTTCTGGAAGTACACCGCCAGGCCCTCCTCGGAGGGGTAGGCGTGCAGCTCGAACCAGCTCTGGAAGGGTTCGTAGAAACTCTCGAAGTGACAGGCCTGGTTGTGCTGCCGGGCCTGGCGGTAGCGCTGGCCGATCTCGCTGTCGTAGGAGCCGGGGAAGGCGTTCCACAGCGTCTGCCCCAGGGTTGCCGCTGCGCTGACGTTCAGCTGCCGCTCGGCCTCGGGGTTGATGTAGGTGAAGCGCCAATCGTTGTCGAGGGTGTAGAAGGCATCGCTGATGCTTTCCAGGGTGTTCGTCAGGCGCTCGGCCAGGCGCTGCGCCTGCTTCAGCGCCTGCTTGCGCTCGCTGATGTCCTGCAGGGCACCGGAGATGCGCACGATCTGCCCGTTGTCGTCGCGCACCGCCTGGCCGGCCACCTGCACGTACAGGTGCCTGCCATGGGCATCGAGCATCTCCACGTCGAGGTCGAAGCCGATGCCCTGCTCGATGCAAGCCTTGACCGCCATTGTCACCCGTTCGCGATAGGCTGGCAGGTATAGCTGCAGGCCTTCGGCCAGGTCGGGCAGGGTGCCGACCGGGAAACCGAGCAGGCTGTGCATCTCCTCCGACCAGAGCACCTGGCGGCTGGGCAGCTCGATCGACCAGCCACCGAGCTTGGCGATGCTGCCGGCCATGCTCAGCAGCAGGCTGTTCTGGCGCACTTGCTCGGCCACCGCACGCTGCAGGCTGATGTCGCGGGCGGCGCAGTAGATCACCTGGTCGTCGGCCAGGGCCGCGCTGAGTTGCAGCCAGAGCTGCTGGCCCCTGGCGTCGTGCACGCGGATCTCCAGGTCCTTGACCGCGGCTCCGCGTTGCAACTGCTCGACGGCGTTGTGCATCAGGGGGCGATCCTCGGGGTGGATCAGCTCCAGGTAGGGCTGGCCGATCAGCGCGCTCGCCGTATGCCGCAGGGTGCTGGCGAAGGCCGGGTTGACCTGGATGAACTGGCCCTGCTGGCCGATCATGCAGAACATGTCCAGCGACAGGTTGAAGAACTGATTGCGTTCGCGCAGCGCCTGATCGGCCTGGCGTAGCGCGGTGATGTCGCGCAGTACGATGACCCAGCCGCCGTCGTCCGCGCCGCTAGCCAGCGGCCGGGCGTCGTAGAGCAGGGTGCGCGGGCGTTCGCCATGCAGGACGAGTTCGCCGTGCACGGCCTCGTCGTCCGCCATCAGCAGCGGCCATTGGCTCGGCTGCAGCGGCAGCACCTGGGCCAGCGGCTGACCGCTGAGATCCCGCTCGCCCTGCTGCAGCAGCTCCTGGGCCGCCGGGTTGAGAAAGCTCAGGCGGTCCTGCGCATCCACTGCCAGCAGGCCCTCGCCCATGCTGTCGGTGATCGCCGAGGTGAACTCCAGTTGCTGCTGCAAGCGTCGGTCGCCGGCCAGCACTTCGTTGAGCAGGCGGCTGTTCTCCAGTACCGACACGGCCATCTGGGCGAACTGCTGGGCAATCACCTGGTCGTCCTCTTCGAACTCCCCTTGGTATTTGTCCGACAACTGCAACAGGCCGAGGTTGCGCCCGTCCTTGTCGATCAGCGGCACGGCCAGCCAGCCGCGCATCGGCGGGTGTTCCGCGGCATGCCGACCGAATCCGCGCCAGCGCGGGTGGCGCTCCAGTTCAGCCTGGCTCAGGCGTAGCGGCTGGTTGTCCTGGCAGATCAGCGCATAGATGCCGCTGCCGTCCGGGCGCGTCGTGTAGCTGCGCCAGGCAGCGTACTTGTCCGACAACGACACGCCGTTGATCGACTGGGCCCAGTCGTCGCCGCGGGTCAGGCTGAGCACCGCCTGGTGCGCGCCGACGACCAGACGTGCCTGTTCCACCAGGTAGTCGATCAGCGCCTGGTGGTCGAGCAGCTTGGCGGTGGCGATGGCCGCCGCACTCAGGCCGCGCAGCTGCTCGGCCTTGCGTTCGGCGCGTTCCAGGGCCTGCTGCAGGGCTGCGGTCATGTGTTCGCGTTCGCTGATGTCCTTGGCGATGGCGAAGATGCCGACGATCTGCCCGTCGACCATGATCGGCAGGTTGGTCATGTCCAGGGCCAGCTGCTGCCCGTCCGGGCCGAGAATGTGGGTTTCGTAGCGCTGCGGGATGCCGGTACAGGCGGCGGCGAAGTGCTGCTCGGTGCGCGCGCGATCGGCCTTGGCGATCATCCCGGCGAAGTGCTCGCCGACGATCAGCGCCTCGCCGAGGCCGGTCAGTTGCACGCCGGCGCCGTTGAGGCTGAGGAAGCGGCCTTGCAGGTCGAAGGAGAACACCGGGTCCGGGTTGAAGGTGAACAGCGAGCGAAAGCGCTGCTCGCTCTCCTGCAGGCTTTGGCGGTCGCGGCTGCGGGCGATGGCGATGGCCGCCAGCTGCGCGGCATGGGCCAATTGCTGGATCTGCTCGTCGTTCGGCGTGCCGGGCTGGCGCTGGTAGATGGCGAAGGTGCCGAACACCTGACCCTGGTGGGAGATCATCGGGAACGACCAGCAGGCCCTGAGCCCGTGCGGGCGGGCCAGTTCGCAGTAGTCGCGCCACAGCGGGTCGCGCTCGATGTCCTCGACCACCACCAGTTGCCGGCGGAAGGCGGCGGTGCCACAGCTGCCGGCGTTCGGGCCGATTGCACCGCCGCCGATGGCGCTGTTGTAGGTCTCCGGCAGGCTGGGGGCGGCGCCGGTGTGCAGGTGCTGGCCGTCCTCATCGAGCAGCAGCACCGAGCACAACGCCTTGGGCTGCTGGACTTCCACCATCTCGCAGATTGCCACGAGCACCTCGCGCAGCGGGCGGTCGGTGGAAATCATGCTGAGGATGTCGCGCTGGCTTTCCGCGTAGGCCTCGTTCTGCACCAGCGCGGTGATGTCGTGGGCCACGGCGAACAGGGTCTGCTCCTCTGGCGACCAGTCGGCCGACCAGAGCACATGCAGCACCTGGCCGTCGCGGTGGCGGTAGCGGTTGCGGAAGGAGCGGGTCGGTCGCCCGGCCATGATGGCGGCGGTCTCCGCATCGGTCGCCGGCTGATCCTCGGGCAGCACCAGTTCCAGGTAGCGACGGCCGATCAGCTCTTCGGGCTTGTAGCCGAACAGCTTCTCGCAGGACGGGCTGATCTCGCGGAAGCGGCCTTCGGCATCTATCGAACACAGCACGTCGAGGGTGAACTGCATGATGCGCTGGTTGAGCTTCTGCGCGCGCATCTGCCCGGCCAGGCTGAACTGCAGCTGGTCATTGAGCCGCTCCAGGCGCTGCGAGCGCTCGTTGGCCAGCCAGGACCGGCGCTGGCTGAGCATCAGCAGGAAGCTCAGGGTGAGGCCGAACAGCATCACCAGGGCCGGCAGGTAGCCGGCGCTGTTGAGCGCCTGCAGGCTGAGCAGGTACCAGCCGGCGCAGGTCAGCAGCACGCCGAACAGCCCGGCGGCCTGGCTTAGGCGGTCGAGCTGGCCGCGTTGGCCGATGGGCAGCCAGCTGTGCAGCACCGCCGCCAGGCCCAGCAGCAGGGTGAAGAGGTTGGCGACATGGGTCGAGGAGTACTTGAAGCCGAGGTCGAGCAGGCCGGGGCTCGGCTGCTGACCGGCCAGCTGGGCGAGCAGCGCCAGCAGCATCACCGCTACGCCGATCAGCTGCGCCAGGCGCCGCGCCGGCTTGGGCCCGAGACCCAGGCAGATGGCCGCGGCAATCGCCAGCAGGATCAGCGCCAGGCCGCTGCGCATGCGCAGGAAACCGCTGACCAGCGACTGGCCCTGATCCGAACCGCCGGCCAGGTGGTTGTGCACCAGGGTGTAGAGAGTCAGGCCGGCGAGTAGCACGGCGCACATCAGCAAGCTGCGCCAGGCGCAGTGGGTGGCGGCCAGCAGCAGTGCTCCGGCGAGCAGCGCCAGCAGGGCGCTGTCCGGCAGCAGCACCACGCTGTGCCGGCTCGGCTGGTCGAGTGCGAGAAAGCCGAGCAGGCTGATCAGGCCCAGGCCGAGCAGGGCGAAGGCCAGTACATGCAGGTAAGCTTCGGCGATCAGGTAGCGGGTCTTCATGCCTATTCCTGTAGGGTCTGCGGGCCGAGCAGGCGCAACACTTCTTCCACCGTGGTCAGGCCCTGGGCGATCTTCTCGCGGGCGTCGTCGAGCAGGGTGGTCATGCCCTGTTCGCGGGCGATCGCCTGCAGCTGCATGGCACTGGCGCCCTGGGCGATGGCGTCGCGCAGGCGGTCGCTCATGGTCAGCACCTCGTGGATGCCGACGCGGCCCTTGTAGCCCTGGTTGCACTGGTTGCAGCCCTTGCCCTGGAAGAAGCGCATGCCGCTTTCGAGAAACTCCGGACCGAGGCTCTGCAGGCGCTCGCGCGGCGGCTGCACCTGCTCGCGGCACAGGCTGCAGATACGCCGCACTAGGCGCTGGGCGATGATCGCCTCCAGCGCCGAGGCCAGCACGTAGGGTTTGAGGCCCAGATCGAAGAGGCGGGCGATGGTCGCCGCCGCCGAGTTGGTGTGCAGGGTGGAGAACACCAGGTGGCCGGTCAGCGCGGCGTGGAAGGCCACCTCGGCAGTGTCGCTGTCGCGGATTTCGCCGAGCAGGATCACGTCCGGGTCCTGGCGCAGGATGGCGCGCAGCACGTTGGAAAAATTCAGGCCGATGCGCTCGCGCACCGGCACCTGGCCGGCCAGGTCGACGTGGAATTCCACCGGGTCCTCAATGGTAACGTAGTTCTTCTCCGGCGAGGCCTCGTGCTGCAGCAGGGCGAACAGGGTGGTGGTCTTGCCGCTGCCGGTGGGGCCGGTGGCGAGGATGATACCCTGCGGCTTGTTGACCACGTGCAGCAGGCGCCGCAGATTGTGCGGCGACAAGCCGAGGTCTTCCAGCGACTGCGCCGCCGACTGGCGTTCGAGCACACGCATCACCACCTTCTCGCCGTTGATGGTGGGCAGGGTGGAGATGCGCAGGTCGACGATGCGCATCGGCGTCTTCACCGTGATGCGACCGTCCTGCGGGCGGCGCCGTTCGGTGATGTCCAGCTCGGCCATGACCTTGATTCGCGACACCAGCGACATCAGCAGCGCGCTGGGGATCTGGATCTTGTCCTGCAGCACGCCGTCGATGCGGTAGCGCACCACCACGTGCTTGGTGCGCGGATGGATGTGGATATCGCTGGCGCCCAGGCGCAGCGCTTCGAGTATCACCGCGTTGACCAGGCGAATGGCCGGCGGGTCCTCCGAGCTGCCGAGCAGCTGTTCGAGGCTCTCGTTGCCGCTGTCGTCGTCGAGGACGATCTCGATGCCTTCGTAGGGGTCGCTGCTGCCCACCACGGTGGTCAGGTCTTCCAGCTGGTTGCCGGGTTCGCCGAACAGTTCGTGCAGCGTGTCCTGCAGCTGTCCCAGGCGGCACAGCAGCGGGTGGATGCTCAGCCCGGTCATGAAGCCCAGTTCGTCGATCAGCCCCTGGTCCAGCGGATCGGCCATGGCCAGGCGCAGGCGCTTGTCCGCCACGCGCAGCGGGAGTACCAACTGGCGGGTGCAGATGGCTTGCGGCACCAGGGCCAGCAGCGAGGCGTCGACCTGGAATTCGCGCAGGTCGATTTCTTCGAACATCAGGTCCTTGCGCAGCAGCTCGTAGACCTTCTCTCCGTCCAGCCACTCGTGCTGCATCAGCTGGCGCAGCACAGGGGTCTTGTGGGTCTGCATCTCCTTGTGCAGCTGCTGGATCTGCTGGGCGTTGAGCAGGCCCTTCTTGTGCAGGAGGATGGCCAGCTGGCTGCGGTTGGTGACACTGAGCTTGGCCAGGGTCTCCAGGTCGCGATGCTGCTTCTGGTTCTCCTGCTCCAGGCTGCGGTTGCGCTGCTGCAGGGTGTACTGCTCCAGGGCCAGGGCGATGCTCAGGCGCAGGTCGTCGTCGTTCCACGGTTTGAGGATGAAACGGTACACCGCGCCACCTTTGATCGAGCCCATCACCGCCTCGGTGTTGGCATGCCCGGTGAGCATGATGCGGATGGTCTCGGGCCAGCGCTCGCGCACTTGGGCGAGCAGCTCGCTGCCGTTCATCCGCGGCATCATGAAGTCGCTGATGACCAGGTGCACCGGCTGATTGGCGAGGATTTTCAGGGCCTCGACGCCGTTGCGGGCGAAGTGCAGCACGTAGTTCTCGCGCTGGAACACGCGGCGCAACGCGGCGAGGATGCCCGGTTCGTCGTCCACCAGCAGCAGCCGATAGGGCGCTGCCGGTGCCTGATCCTGCGGCGCAGCGCTCGGCTCCTGGCCGACGAACAGCGATGAATAGCGTTTGCCCACGGAGACTCCTCAGCGACTCAGAAAACGCAGGGTGACCCGGGTGCCGGTGCCAGGCTTGCTGCGCACCAGAATCTCGCCCTGGTGCGCCGCCATGATGTCGCGCGCCACGGTCAGGCCCAGGCCTGTGCCCGAGCCGACCGGGCGCGTGGTGAAGAAGGGGTCGAACAGACGCGCCTGGTCCTCAACGGCAATGCCGCACCCGTTGTCTTCCACCAGCACCTCCGCCGTGCCCTGTTCGCCCAGGCGGCTGATGACGCGGATGCGCCCCTGCCCAGCAATGGCCTTGGCGGCGTTGTCCAGCACGTTGTACAGCGCCTGGGAAATCTTCGCCGGGTAGCCAGCCAGCTCGGGTAGCTCTGCCAGCTTCAGCTCGATGTCGAGCGCCTGGTTGCTCTCGGCCTGCAGCAGGTGACAGGTGCTGGCGATCAGGGCGTTGAGGTCGCAGGGGACGAAATCGTCCTGGTCGATATTGGCGAAGGTCTTGAGGTCGGCGACGATGGCGGCGATGCGCTGGGTGCCGACTTCCGACTCCTGCAGCAGGGCGCGGAAATCTTCGAGGATCAGCCCGGTGTCGTGGTCGCCTGGGAGCTTTTCGCTGAGTTCGTCGAGGTAGTCGCGGGCCACCCGCAGGTTGCTGGCGATGAAGCCGACGGGGTTGTTGATCTCGTGGGCGACGCCGGCAGCAAGCTGGCCGACGGCGCGCAGGCGGGCGCTTTCGTAGAGCTGTTGCTGGGTCTGTTCGATGACCTTGACCTGCTCCTCCACGCGCCGTTGCAGCTGTGTGGAGAGCGCCTTGTAGCGCGTCTCGGAGGCCTGCAGGGCGGCATGCTGGCGCTGCAGCTCTGCGAAGCTGGCTTCGCTGGCGTCGTGGTGCAGGTTGGCGGCCAGGCGGTACTTGCCGACGTAGAACAGTACGAACTCCAGTAGACGCGCGACGGCCGCTTGCAGTCGCGGCTGTGTCGGGCAGCTGAGCCAGCCGAGGGTTTCCAGGTTGAACTCCACCGCCTCGGCGCCCGACGTGGGCTGTTCGTCCAGTTGCAGGGCGTGGCCGCTCAGCTCCTGCAGCAGTTGTAGCAGCTGCTGCTGGCGCTCGCTCGGCAGCAGTTCGGCCAGGCGCGGATCGTCGTCAAAGCTACGCATCGGCGTCCCTCTGCGCCGCGCTGAGCAGTCGCACGAAGTTGGCTGCGTCGATGCCCTGGGTCTCGGCCAGGCGGTATTCGCGGTCGAGCTGCGGGTAGAGGCGGGCGAGCAGTTGGCGGAAGCTTTCGACCACGCCCTGGCCGTTGAGCGCCGAGGCCATGCTTAGCGGCGCCCAGGGCGTCTGCGCCCAGCGCGCCTGCAGTTCGGCCTCGGCCACCGCATCGGCCACGTCTCGCTTGTTGAACTGCACTACCAGCGGCAACTGTTCGATGTCCATGCCCAGCTTCTGCAGGTTGTCGGCCAGGTTGTCGAAGGCGTTGGCGTTGTTGTCCTGCTGTGCCGGCTGCGAGTCGGCGACGAAGATCACCCCGTCGGCGCGCGACAGCACGGCCTTGCGCGTGCTGTCGTGCTGCACCTGGCCGGGCACAGTGTAAAGCTTCAGACGCAGGTCGAGGCCGGCGGCGCCGCGCAGGCCAATGGGCAGCACGTCGAAGAACAGGGTGCGGTCGTCGCGGGTTTCCAGCACCATCAACTCGCCCTTGCGTTGCGGCCGCAGCAGGGTGTGCAGCTGCATCAGGTTGGTGGTCTTGCCGCTCAGCGCCGGCCCGTAATAGACCACCTTGAGGCTGAGCTTGCGCGCGTGGGGCTGGTAGTCAGCCATGGTCCGACTCGCCGCCGTCGAGCAGCACGGCGCCCTGTTCGTCGCGGCGCACGCGGGTGATGCCCGGGTGTTCGGCTTCGAGGCGACGCAGCTCCTGTTCCTGGCGCTGCAGCGTGCTCTTCTGGCTGCGCACCTGGGCCAGCAGGCGCTGGTTTTCGTCGCGCAGCAGGTAGAGGTCGATGGCCGCCTTCAGTGCCGTCTCGATCTCGTAGTCTTCCCAAGGCTTGGACAGGAAGCGGTAGATTTCCGCGCGGTTGATCGCCTGCATCATCGACTGACGGTCGCCATGGGCGCTGAGCACCATGCGCATGGCGTTGGGTTGGCGCTGCTTGGCGAACTGCAGGTAGGTGATGCCGTCCAGGTTGGGCATCTTGTAGTCGGACACGATCACCGCGTACTTGTGCTCGGTGAGGGCCTGCAGGGCCTGATGGCCGTCGCTGAAGGCGTGCACTTCCCAGTGATGCGGACGCAGCACTCGCTGCAGCGCGCTGAGGATGTGCTGTTCGTCGTCCACCAGTTGGATCTTGATCATCATGCGTCTCCCGGTTGAGCCCCGTCGGGCTTGCGCACGAACAGGGTGTAGCGTCCCCCTTCGGAGGCCTCGAAGGCGATCAACTTATCAATCAGCACTCGCGTCAGCTGCTTGCCCTCGTTGAGCAGCAGCATGCCGTTTTCGGCGTGCAGGTTGCGCGCGAGCAGCATGCCCGGCTCCAGTCGCCGGGTGTCCACTGCGAGGATGCTGGCGTCGGCCAGCACCAGATCCGGCGCCAGGCTGGTGCACAGTTCGATGAAGGCGTCGCACAACTCGGGGTCGTAGAGGCGTCCGGCGTACTTCTTGATCAGCAGCAGCGCTTCGTCGCGGTTGAGTCGGCGTTCCAGCACCAGGCCGCGTTGCAGCTCGATGAAGTCCACCGCCAGCTTGAGCAGGCGCGAGCCGAAGGGTATGGCGACGCCTTCCAGGCGGTCGGGAAAGCCGTTGCCGTCCCAGCGCTCCTGGTGGTGGCGGATCAGGCGGCCGGCGTCCTGCACCGGCTCCAGGGTCATCAGCAAGCTTTCGCCGAGCACCGGATACTGGCGGTAGCGCGCGCGCGCTTCCTTGTACAGGGTGTCGGAGGGGCAACTGAGCAGGTGGTCGTCCCAGGTCAGCTTGCCGATGTTGTAGAGTGCGGCGGCCATGGCCAGGTCGTTGCTGCTGCGCTCATCGAGCCGGTGATGCTCGGCATACGCCTTGACCAGAGCGATCACCTGGGTGTTGGTCTGGCGCTCCTTGCTCAGGCGCTGGCCCACCAGGTTGGCGAACACCTCGGTGGCCGTGACGTAGCTATTGCGCAGCTCGGCATAGGCCAGGTCGAGCATGTCGGCGGTCTGCTCCAGCTCTGCGGTGCGGTCGCGCACGCGTTGTTCGAGGGTGGCGTTGAGTTCCTGCAGGCGCTCGTTCTGCTCGCGGGTAAGGGCTTCCAGGCGCAGGCGCTCGCGTTCGGAATGCTGGAAGGCCAGGGCCTGGCGGATGATCAGGCGCAGCTCGTTGTCGTCCCAGGGCTTGCTGATGTAGCGGTAGATTTGCCCCTCGTTGATCGCCTTGACCGTAGTGGTGATATCCGCGTAGCCGGTGAGAAGCATGCGCAGGCACTGCGGCCAGCGTTGTTGCACCTCGGCCAGCAGCGTGGCGCCGTCCATGCCGGGCATGCGCGCGTCGGAGATCACCAGGTCCGCCGACTGTTGCTCGAGCAGGGCCAGTGCGGCCTCGCCGCTGCCGGCGGTGAGCAGTCGATAGGGCTCGTTGCGCAGCACGCGGCGCAGGCTGTTGAGGATATTGTCCTCGTCATCCACCAACAGCAGGGTGGCGAGCGAGGAGGGCGGGGCGCTGGTCATGCCGTTGGTGCGTCCTGTTGCGGCACGGGGTCTGGCTGCCGTAAGGGCAGCCAGACCCGGAAGCGCGTGCCGATTCCCGGTGTGCTGTCGACTTCGATGCGGCCATTGTGCTTCTGCACGATGCTGTACGACAGCGCCAGGCCCAGACCGGTGCCCGTGCCCACCGGTTTGGTGGTGAAGAACGGTTCGAAGATGCGGTTCAGGGTCCTGGCGTCGATGCCCTTGCCGGTGTCCTCCACTTCGATCCAGGCCCAGACGCCGTCGCTGCCGGTGCGCAGGGTGATGCGGCCGAACTGCTCGATGGCGTGGGCGGCATTGACCAGCAGGTTCATCACCACCTGGTTGATCTGCGAGGGGATGCACTCCACCTCCGGCAGCACACCGTATTCCTTGACCACTTCGGCCTTGTACTTGAGCTCGTTGTTGACCACGTTGAGCGTGGTGTCGAGGCCGCGGTGCAGGTCGGCGGGGCGGAATTCCTCTTCCTCGATATGGGAGAAGTCCTTGAGCGCGCTGATGATGCGCTTGACCCGGTCGATGCCATCTTCCGACTCGTTGATCAGGGCTTCCACGTCGCGGCGGATGTAGTCGTACTCCAGGTCGCGCTTGAGCTGGCGCAGCTCGTCCAGATCGGTGGCGCTATCCACCGCGTCGGCTATCTTCAGCAGGTCGCGGACGTAGCCGTCGAGGGTTTTGAGGTTGGAAAACACGTAGCCGATGGGGTTGTTGATCTCGTGCGCCACCCCGGCGGCCAGTTGGCCAATGGCCGCTAGCTTCTCCGACTGCAGCAGCTGGCTGTTGGCGGTTTCCAGCTTGCGTAGCAGTTGTTTCTGCTCACTCTGTTTATGGTTGAGCGCCTTCAGCGCGGTCTCCAGGTGCTCGCTCGTCTTGGCGACTGCACTGGTGTCGTACATCAGCAGACCGAAGCAGCGTTCGCCGTTCGCCGCCTCGAAGGGAAAGAACAGGGTGCTCTGTAGCTGCCGCTCGTGTTCGTCGCTGTCGCTGCTGAGATTGACCAGCGGCAGGTTGTCCAGCCAGTGACTGTAGACGTGCTTGGCGCGCTCGCGAGCTAGTTTCACCACCTTGACGAAGCGCTCGCCGTTGGCTTCGGGGAAGACGTCAACGAAGGGTTTTCCCCGTGCTTGCTCCTGCAGCCTGCCAGTACGCTCGCTGATAAAACGATTCCAAGTCATCACGCGGAGTTCATCGTCCAGAATGATGACGCCTATTTCGATCTGCTCGACCAACTCATGGAAAAGGCTTCTTGGATTGTTGACCATTGTGACTCCAGCCTGGCTGAGATTACCGGGGCGTCGATTGCTAGGATACATTGGAGTGGTGGTGATTTGATGTGTTTCGGGTGTCGCGCACTGCTGTAAGGCTAAACCAATGAAAGAGTGCACTTGGCAGTCCAACTGTTGTCGGCCACCGAGCCGAGAGGAGCGGCCGGTATACCGTTCGGTGACGTGTATCTGCAGGTTCTTGCAAATCGCTACCGCTGTGGGTTTCAGTTACTGAGAGCGTTTTTCAGAAGGGGTAGAATTTATGATTCCACGCAAGCGGATAAGGGCTCCTAATAATACTTTAATGTCATTAGGTGAGTGGGTAGTTAAATTGCATAGGAGAGGGCTCGGGTTTTGATGTGTGCTCCGCTGTTGGGGGAGGTGTTAGCTCGTAGTAAATGCAAATGACGCCGGTGATCCTGCCGCAACTCTCTGTTATTGGGTATTTTTGTGTGTGAATAAGGTGTAGGGCGTTGTCGGCCATCGGTAATAATCTTGTTGAATGAGTCTGGCGGATCCTTCCGGTCAAAATATCTTGATCTTCTCGAATGATGCTGGCGGCACACTCTTTCCATGGTAGATCAAAATCGGACAACCAAACTATCTGTTCGGACTCTTCGAGTCCGACATCTCTGAGGAATGCTGAGTTCCCGCCCAAATAGCTAGAATATCTATCTTTCCAGGAAACCCTGTAGTTTATCAGTTCTATTTGGTCTGATTGATTGATGTTTGAGTTCATGTGTCTGGCAGTGGTGGCTAGATGTCAGGTTGCGGTCGTCTCTGGGAGCAATTTTTAACTGCCTACTGAGTTGCTGCAAGGTTACTGATCGTCGGCGTGGCTTTGGTATAGGTACTGATACCTATATAGAGCCCAGGGTGATGGTGTTAAAACGGCTTTTGATTTTGGTGGTGATCCGCTGGGGCTGATGCGCCTAGTCTAATCCAGCCCTCCAGTAGGTCGCGAAGAGAGGCGGCACCCATTTTTTTCATTATGCGGGCGCGATGTATGTCAATGGTTTTTTTGCTGTTGTGAAGGTGATCGGCAATTTCTCGGCTGGTCATTCCTGTTAGCAAAAGATCCATTACCGAGCGTTCGCTTGGGGTTAGGGATGATATGCGCTTTTGGTAATCGGAAATTAGTATGTTTTTGGCGAAAAAAGCTTGAGCTGGCTCTAGCAATCTACTTATTTTGCCAAGTAGCTGATCGTTGTCAAATGGCTTTTCTATAAGGTCTATTGCTCCGGCCTTAATGAGTTTAATCGCGGTGTCGATGGTTGCATGGCCGGTGAGTATTAATACAACCAGGTTAAGTCGGGCGTTGGTTATTTTGTGGAGAACTTGCTCTCCGCTGAGGCCGGGCATTGCAAGGTCGAGAATCACACAGCCAGGGCTGTTGTCATACTTTTCGATAAAGTCCGCCCCGCTTGAGTAAAGCTTCACATCGTAGCCAGCGTGTACAAGTAACCGATTTAGTGCAGCGCGTATGCCGTAATCATCGTCGACGATATGAATGATGGTTTTTTCTTTGTACTTGCTCACGTAAAGCTCTCTGTTGCTATCTGCTTTTTTCAATGATTATCGAAAAATGACTGCCGGAAACCTACTTTTCGAAGCGGGGCTTTATGGCGTTGAGACCAGATTGCTGCTGCGGCCGTATGGCAAGCCCTTTCTCTAGGGCACGTGATGATTTAATAGCCTGAGCGAACTTGGAATACAACTGGAAGCTGGGTCATGGCATTTGATTCTGAGCGACAGATCATCCACTATCGGCTGGCTATAGCTGGGCAGGCGGCGCTGGAGTTGGAGGTTCGTCTGGGCGAGGCGTGCGCCCCGGAGCAGAACGCCCCCGACTGGACGCGCCTAGCCTTCCAACAATGCCCGCATTGCCCACTTAAGGCCGAGGCGGAGCGCGCCTGTCCCTTCGCTTTGGCGCTGCAGCAACCGGTGCGCCTGCTGGCCGGGCACGTGTCGTTTGAGGCGGTAGAAGTACAGGTACAACACCGCGGGCGCGAGGTGCGCCAGCGTACCACCTTGCAACGCGCGACGGGCTCGCTGCTCGGCCTGCTCGGAGCCACCAGCGGCTGTCCGCATACCCGTTTTCTGGAGGCCATGGCCTGGTTTCATCTGCCCTTCAGCAGCAGCGACGAGACACTGTTCCGAGTGCTCGGCACCTACCTGCTGGGGCAGCATCTGAAAGCGCATAAGGGCCTGGCCGCGGACTGGCAACTGGACGGCCTGCGCGAGGCCTATCGCAACCTGCGCAAGGTCAATCAGGGCATGGCCAAGCGTCTGCAGGCGGCCTGCAATGAAGACTCCAGCCTGAACGGCCTGGTCTTGCTGGATCTGCTTGCCGCCGACACCCTGTACAGCCTGGAGCAGAGCGAAGGGGAGCTGGACGCCTACTTCGCCGGCTACTTTGACGATCCGGTGCCCCAGGGATGAAGTAGCCGCGCAATTCTGGCTGCCGTCCACTCCGGGCCGCAGTCTGCCTGAGCAATGTGCGCTTTCGCGCCGAAGTCATGCTGATTCCCCTTCTTGGTTTGGTGCATCTCCGGGCACGCTTCTCTGCACGCTCTACTGGTTGGCATAGGCCTATTCACAAGGGGTGTCGTCGATAACCTTGCGCAAAGCCCCACATTCGAGTGCGTCAGGTAAAGCAAGACCGGTACGAATTCTCCTCACCCATCAGACTAAAAGGCAGTTCAGCGGACTTCCGGACAGATATTCATCGGCCCGGGCAAGGCGGCTGGCTGGTAAGGCTCCATACACTCCACTACGAGTAAATCGCGCACAACAATAAACGCGAGACGTAGTGATGAACCTATATCAGCCTGACCTCGTTACCCCGCATAGCAGCCATATCGGTGCTCGCCAGAGCCGTGTCGAGGACGCTGCATTGCTGCGTGGCCTGGGCTGCTATGCCGACGATGCCGCCATCCCGCCCGGGACTCTGCATGCCGCCATTGTCCGTTCACCTCATCCCCATGCGCGCATCACTGCGGTGGACTTCTCCAAAGCGCTGCTGATGAAAGGCGTGCACGGCGTACTCATCGGTGAGGACGTCAAGCGTTGGGCCCTGCCATTTCCGGTCGGCGTGCGTCAGCCGATGGAGCATTGGTGCATCGCCGTGGACAAGGTGCGCTACGTCGGTGAGCCGGTGGCGGTAGTGATCGCAGAGAGCCGTTACCTGGCCGAAGACGCCCTGGAAGGCGTACGCGTCGACTATGAGCTGCTGCCGCCGATCATCGACCCGGAGGCCGCCACCACCGAGCAGGCGCCGGTGCTGCATGAAGCAGTCGGCAGCAACGTGGTCAACGAGCGGCATTTCCGCTACGGCGAACCGGAACAGGCCTTCGAGCAGGCGCCGCACAGGGTATCGCTGAAGGTGAGTTTTCCGCGCAGCTCCTGCACGCCCATCGAGTGCTACGTGGTGCTTGCGCAGTACGGGCGCGCCACTGGCATCTACGATGTGCTGGCCAACTTCCAGGGACCCTATGCGCTGCACACGGTGATGGCCCGCGCGCTCAACGTGCCGAGCAACCGCCTGCGTCTGCGCACGCCGAAAGATTCCGGCGGCAGCTTCGGTATCAAACAGGGCGTGTTCCCCTACGTGGTGATGATGGGACTCGCGGCACGCAAGGTCGGAGCCCCGGTGAAATGGGTCGAAGACCGCCTCGAGCATCTGCAAGGCGCTTCCTCTGCGACCAATCGGGTCACCGAAATAGAGGCGGCGGTGCAGGCAGACGGTCGCATCACCGCCCTGCGTTATGACCAGATCGACGACTGCGGCGCCTACCTGCGCGCACCGGAGCCGGCCACCTTCTACCGCATGCACGGCAACCTCACGGGGGCCTATGCGATTCGTAATCTGCTGGTGCGCAACCGCGTGGTGCTGACCAACAAGACCCCCACCGGCCTCAACCGAGGCTTCGGCGGCCCGCAGGTGTACTTCGCCCTGGAGCGTCTGTTGCAGCATATCGCCGTGCAGTTGGATCTCGATCCGCTGGAGGTGATCCGCCGCAACCTGGTACCGGCCGACGCCTTCCCCTACCGTGCCGCGGCCGGCGCTCTGCTGGATTCCGGCAATTACCAGGCCGGCATCGATTTGGCGGTCAAGGACGGCGGTCTCGACGAGTTGTTGCGCCGCCGCGACCAGGCGCGCGGCGAAGGCCGGCTGTACGGCATCGGCTATGCCGCGGTGATCGAGCCGTCGATCTCCAACATGGGCTACATCACCACTGCGATGACTCCCGAGGAACGGCGCAAGGCCGGGCCGAAGAACGGTGCGGTGAGCACGGCGACCATCAACGTCGGCCCGCTCGGTGACGTCAGCGTGCACGTCTCTTCGACGCCCCAGGGCCAGGGGCACCAGACCGCGGTGGCTCAGGTAGTCGCCGATGTGCTCGGCGTGGCGCTGGAGTCGATCGTGGTCAACGTCGAACTGGACACCCAGAAGGATGCGTGGTCGATCGCCTCGGGCAACTATTCCAGCCGCTTCGCCGGCGCGGTGGCCGGGGTGGTCTACCAGGCTGCGCTGAAGGTGCGCGATCGCCTCGCCGCGATCGCCGCCGCGCAACTGCAAGCCAAACCGGAAGACATCCGCTTCGCCGACGGCAAGATCTTCGTCGCTAACGGCGGTCCTTCTGCACCCTTTCACCGCATCGCCGGCGCCACCCACTGGACGCCTGGCCTGCTCCCGCAAGGCGAGCCGGGTGGCCTGCGCGAGACCGCATTCTGGAGCCCGCCGCAGCTCATGGCGCCAGACGACGGCGATCTCATCAACAGCTCACTGTGCTACGGCTTCGTCTTTGACATCTGTGGCCTGGAGATCGACCGCGTCACCGGCGAGATTCACATCGACCGCTACGTGACGTGCCACGATGCCGGCCGCCTGCTCAATCCCGCGCTGGTCGACGGGCAGATCCGCGGCGGTTTTACCCAGGGGCTTGGCGCGGCGCTGATGGAGGAGTTCGCCTATGGCGAGGACGGCAGCTTCCTCTCTGGAACCTTCGCCGACTACCTGGTGCCCACTGCACCGGAAGTGCTCGAGCCCGTGATCCTGCACCTGGAAACACCGTCGCCGTTCACCCCTCTGGGGGCCAAGGGCGTCGGCGAGGGCAACAACATGAGCACTCCGGTATGCATCGCCAACGCCGTGGCCGATGCCCTCGGCCGCGCCGACATCCGCCTCCCGCTGACACCCTCGAAGGTGCGCACGCTGATTGGCATCGACGAGCCGCCGCGGCCGGCCGGCATGCAGCAGGACGACGGTTTCGCCGCAGAGCCGGCCGGTGGTTCGGCCCTGCGCGCCAACGATGCGGTGGTGATCCCGGCCCCGCCACAGCAGGTGTTCGACACCCTGCTCGACCCGGCCACCCTGGCGGCGATCATCCCCGGCTGCCATGCCCTCGAACTGCAGGGCGAGAATCGCTACCGCGCGGACGTCACCGTCGGCGTGGGCATGATCCGCGCACGCTTCGAGGCCAAGGTCGCCTTGAGCGAGCTGGACCCACCGCATTCGTTGCGCCTGTCCGGCTCCGGCACCAGCTCCATGGGCTCGGCCGAGGGCCACGCCAGGGTGCGTTTCGTCGCCTTGGAGAACGGTCACACGCGCCTGGAATACCAATACCAGGTCGCCGTCAGCGGCAAGGTCGCCGCGGTCGGCAGCCGCATGATGCAAGGGGCCTCGAAAGTGATCATCGGGCAGATTTTCACCCGCCTGTCGCAGCGGGTCAGTGGCCAGGCGATCGCTGGTGGCTGGTGGGCGCGCCTGCGTGCGCTGTTCGCCAGGCTGTTCGGCAAGGGAGGTGCGCAATGAAACCGGCTGCCTTCGATTACGTCCGCGCCGAGAGCCGCCGCCAGGTGCTCGAGCTGCTCGCCGAGTATGGCCAGGAGGCGCGCATCATTGCCGGCGGGCAGTCGCTGATGGCGGTGCTGAACATGCGCCTGGCCCAGCCCAAGCTGCTGATCGACATCAACCAAGTCGCCGACCTGGACTATATCGAGCTGCGCAAGGATTGCCTGGCCGTTGGCGCGGCGGTGCGCCAGGCGCAGCTGCTGGCGCGGTCGACGCTGGTCGACGAGGTGCCGCTGCTGGCCCTGGCGATGCCCTGGATCGGCCACTTCCAGACCCGCAACCGCGGCACCGTGTGCGGTTCGGTGGCCCACGCGGATCCCAGCGCCGAGCTGCCGCTGTGCCTGGTGACCTTAGGCGGCGAGATCGTCCTGGAGTCGAAGAAGGGCAGGCGCGTGGTCAAGGCCGCCGAGTTCTTCCAGGGGATCCTCACTACCGACAAACGCGCTGACGAACTGCTCGTCGAGGTGCGCTTCCCGCTCAAACGCGAGGGCATCGGCTACCGCTTCCGGGAAATCGCCATGCGCCACGGCGACTTCGCCATCGTCTCGCTGGCCGCCTGTGTCGGCACCGACGAAGTGCGCCTGGGCGTCGGCGGGGTCGCCGATCGCCCGGTGGTGCGCAGCCTGCCGCGCGGCGCGGCGCTAGCCGACGCGCTCAACGAAACCGCCTGGTCGCTCGACGCCCAGGACGATGTGCACGCCAGCGCGGCCTACCGCCGGCAACTGATTCGCGAGCTGGGTCACCGGCTCATCGAAGGAGTCTGAACATGCGCGCAACCGCCGAACAACGTTTCCCCGTCCGTCTCGAACTCAATGGTCGCTCGCGCGAAGGCCTGGCCGAGCCGCGCACCCAGTTGTGCGATTTCCTGCGCCACGACCTCGGCGCCACAGGCGTCCATGTCGGCTGCGAACACGGCGTCTGCGGCGCCTGCACGGTGCTGGTGGACGGCGTCGCCGTGCGCTCCTGCCTGATGCTCGCCGTGCAGGCCCACGAGCGGCGCATCGAGACAGTCGAATCGCTGGCCGACGACGACACGCTGAGCGACCTGCAACAGGCGTTCCGCCGTCATCACGCCCTGCAGTGCGGTTTCTGCACTACGGGCATCCTCATGTCCTGCGTGGATTTCCTCGAGCGGCAGCCCGACCCGAGCGAGGCCGAAGTGCGCGACATGCTCTCTGGGCACCTGTGCCGCTGCACCGGTTACACCGGCATCGTCCAGGCGGTGCTGGAAGTGGCTGCCCAACGCCAAACGAACGAAGAGGTACAACAATAATGTTCGATCTGGGACGCAGCTTCCTTGCTGCCGTGGAACGCCGTCCACTGGCCACTGCGGTCAGCGACGGCACAGTGAAAAAAACCTACGAACAGTGGTTCGCCGAAATCCAGTGTGTCGCCCACGGCCTCGAGTCGCTCGGGCTGGGCAGGGGTGATCGCCTGCTGGTGGCCATGCAGAACCGCTGGCAGATGGCAACCCTGCACTGGGCCTGCCAGTTCGCCGGCATCGTAATGACCCCGCTGAACTGGCGCTTGACTGCGGAGGAGTTGGCCTACTGCATCGAAGATGCGCAGATCCGCGCATTGGCCTACGACGACTCCACCGTTGCCGCGGTCGCAGCCTGCGCGGCCGCGATCGATCTGCCGCGGATCGCCGTGGGTGAGCGCGCCGCGGACGGCGACCTGAGCTTCGCCGAGCTTTGCGCAGAGGCGCCGACAGCGACCATCCTGCGCTCCACACCCGAGGATTTCTCCCTGCTGCTCTATACCTCGGGCACCACCAGCAAGCCCAAGGGCGTACCACGCCGGCACCGCGCGGAACGCGCCGCGGCGGTCGCACATGTGGCGCAGAACCTCTATCGCCACGGCGAGTGCACCCTCGGCGTGATGCCGCTGTACCACACCATGGGCGTGCGCTCGCTGCTGGCCATGGCGCTGATCGACGGGCATTTCGTCTGCGTGCCGAAGTTCGACGTCGAGGCTACCCTGGAGGCTATCGAGCGGGAACAGGTCAGCAACCTGTACCTGGTACCGACTCTCTATCACATGCTCATCGAGCACCCAGCCTTCGCCCGCGAACGGGTCGCCAGCGTGGAGAAAATCGGCTTCGCCGGCGCACCCATGAGCGACGGGCTGATGCGCCGCGTCGAGCAGGCGTTCCAGCCGCAGTTGTTCGTAAACCACTACGGCAGCTCGGAGATCTATACCTTCACCATCGACCAGCAGGCCAGCCGCAAGCCTGGCTCCTCGGGGCGCAGCGCGCTGAACCAGCGGGTGCGTGTGGTGCCGATCGACGCCGAATCGGCTCAGGTGCAAACCAAGCCCATGGAGGAGGGCCAGATCATCGCCGACCTGGCCAGTGACGAGGCGTTCGAAGGCTACCTGAACCGCCCCGAAGCCACTGCCAAGGCGCTGCGCGAAGGCTGGTACTTCACCGGTGACACCGGCTATTTCGATGAGGACGGCGACCTGTTTGTCACCGGGCGGGTGGACGACCTGATCATCACCGGCGGCGAGAACGTCAGTCCAGTGGAGATCGAGAACGTGCTCTCACTGCACCCCGCCGTCGAGGAAGTGGTGGTGGTCGGTTTGCCGGACGAGCAGTGGGGCAAGATCATCGCCGCCTTCATCAAGCTGCGGGCCGAGGTCAGCGAAAGCGAACTGGATGCCCACTGCATCAGCTCCGGTCTGGCTAAGTTCAAGCGTCCGCGGCGTTACCAGTTCATCGATCAAATTCCCAAATCCCCCGTCGGCAAGGTGCTGCGCCGCGTCTTGCTGGCTCAGCACCAGGAACAGGCCCAAAAAGGCTGACCGCTCATTATCCCGAGGACATCTATCATGCAACTGCAAGCGATCCAGCAATTTCTCGAAACCCCGTTCGACGGCTTCCAGGTCGAGGTCGATGTGGCCCGTGAGCGCGCCGACATCATCCTCAACCGCCCGCCGCTGAACGTCATCTCCATGGCCCAGCGCGACCAACTGCGCCAGGTCTTCGAAGCGCTTGACGCACATCCGCAAGTGCGCGTCATCGTGCTGCGCGCGGTGGGCGAGCACTTCTCCAGCGGGGGCGACATCAAGGGCTTCCTCGAGGCCTCGCCGGAGCACGTCTCCAAGCTGGCCTGGAACGTTGCCGCGCCGGTGCGCTGCGAGAAGCCGGTGATCGCCGCCAACCGTGGCTACACCTTCGGCGTCGGTTTCGAGCTGTCGCTGGCCTGCGATTTCCGTATCGCCTCGGAGACTACTCGCTACGCATTGCCCGAGCAGAATCTCGGGCAGATCCCCGGCTCCGGTGGCTCGGCGCGTCTGCAGAAGATCATCGGTGTGGCCCGCACCAAGCACATGGTCATGCGTGCCAAACGCATCAGCGGCGAACAGGCCTACGAGTGGGGTATCGCCACCGAGTGCGTGGCGGACGCCGAGCTGGAAAGCACGGTAGACGCGCTGGTCGATGAACTGCGGCGCTTCTCGCCGCTGGCCCAGCGCACGGCCAAGCGGTTGATCAACGACAACGAAGACGCGCCGCTGAGCGTGGCCATCGAGATGGAAGGCCACTGCTACAGCCGCCTGCGCAGCTCGCACGACTTCAAGGAAGGCGTCGAGGCGTTCCACAGCAAGCGGACGGCGGTATTCCGCGGCGAGTAACCTTCCCGTCGGGGCTTGCCAGCGGCAGGCCTCGGCAGACAACGGTCATACCGCATTACAACAACAATCGCGGAGAACGGGTCATGCCTGGCAATAAAGCGAACACTGTTTTTGCACCACCTTCCGGCGCCTCATCGGGCTACTCAATCCGAGAGGCAATCACCCTCAAGTCGGTCAGTGCCGGGGTAGTAGCCGCGCTGTTCGGCTGTTCCGGGCCGGCGCTGATCGTCATCAGCGCCGCCGAAGCCGGCCATTTGAGCAATGGCCAGACGGTTGCCTGGCTATTCGCCATCTACGTGCTCGGCGGACTGATCAGCATCGGCATGGCGCTGCGCTACCGCCAGCCGATCTGCGGCGCTTATTCGATTCCTGGCGCGGCGATCTTGATCGCGGCACTTGGCGGTCTGGATTTTCGCCAGGCGGTCGGCGCTTTCATCATGAGCGGTGCGCTGGTCTTGCTGCTCGGCTTGAGCGGGGTGATTGGCAAGTTGATGCGCTGGCTGCCGATGCCCATCGTCATGGCGATGATCGCCGGGGCGATGATTCGCTTTGGCGTCGGCGCGGTAGACGCGGTCGGCAGCGCTCCGCTGATGGCTGGTCTGGCGGCGCTGACCTTCTTCCTGGTCATGCGCTTCGTCAAGGCGGTGCCGCCGGTACTGGCTGCCGGGGTGGTGGGGTTCGCCGTGGCCTTGGCGATGGGCCTGCTGAAACCGGCAGAAGTGGATATCGCCTTCGTCATGCCGGCTTTCACCACTCCCATGTTCACCCTGGCTACATTCTTCGCCATATCGGTGCCGCTGGCGGCGCTGGTAATCGGTGCCGAGAATGCCCAGGCCACCGGTGTACTGATGGTCGAGGGTTACAAACCACCGGTCAATGCGATGACCGTGGTGAGCGGCGTGGGCGGCATGCTGGCCGGGCTGTTGGGCGGGCACAACGCCAATATCGCCGGGCCGATGACGGCGATCTGCAGTTCCGAGCAGGCCGGCGACGATCCGCGTCAACGCTACGGGGCGACCCTGGTCAATGGCGTGCTGTTCGCCCTGTTTGGCGTGTTCGCCGGTGTCGCCGTGCCGTTCATCCTCGCCTTGCCGCGTGAGTTGATCCTGGTGGTCGCCGGCCTGGCGATGATCGGCGTTTTGCTCAGCTCGTTGCAGCAGGCCTTCCACAAGGAAACCGGTTGCCAGATCGGTGCATTCGTTGCCCTGGTGGTGGCCATGAGCAAGTTCAGCCTGTTCGGTATCAGCGCGCCGTTCTGGGCGCTGGTGATCGGCGTGGCGGTGTCCTGGTTGCTCGGTGAACTGCACCGTGAGCGGGCCGTCTAGCGTCGCGCTGCCGTCGGCCAGTAACGACAAACCACGCACTGCTTGAACGCTGTACCTCTCAAGAGTTCCCACTTGCCACACATGGACCTGCAAGAGGCCTGTGGGAACTCTTTTGCCTAAAAATCTAATAAGAAAGAGAGCTTACAACAATGACCTTTCCCTTGACTCGCCCATGCAAACCCACCCATTGCCTGTTCTACACCGGTTTGCTGCTGGGGTTGCCGATCCAGGCTCTGGCTGCCGAAAGCGATTTTTTCGAGGACGCCACGGCGACCCTGCAAGCACGCAATTACTACTTCAGTCGCGACTTCTCCGACATCGTCGGGCCGAACCAGCAGTCCAAGGCCGAGGAGTGGGCCCAGGGCTTCATCCTCAATGTAAAATCCGGCTACACCCCGGGCACCGTGGGCTTTGGCGTGGATGCTTTGGGCCTGCTGGGGATCAAACTCGATAGCAGCCCGGATCGGGTCAATACCGGCCTGCTGCCGGTGACCGAAGAGGGCAGGGCGGCCGATGACTACAGCCGCCTGGGGGCAGCACTGAAGGTCAAGTTATCGAAGACCGAGCTGAAGATCGGCGAACAGCAGCTAATGCTGCCGGTGCTGTACTTCGGCGATATCCGCCTGCTGCCGCCGACCTACCAAGGCGCCAGTATCGTCTCCAACGAGATCGCCGGCCTGACTCTGCAGGGCGGCCAACTGCGCTCCACCAGCCTGCGCAACGAGGCTGGTGACGAGGAACTGGGCGCCATGCTCGGGTTCGTCCCGCTGCGCAATGCCGGCGGGTTGATCACCACGGACCGCTTCAACTATGCCGGCGCCGACTACGCCTTCAACGCCACGCGTACCTCGGTCGGCGCCTGGTACGCCCAGTTGGAGGACATCTACAACCAGCGTCACTTCAGCCTCAAGCACAGTGAGCCGGTCGGCCAGTGGGTACTCGGCGCCAACATCGGCTATTTCGACTCGGCAGAGGACGGCAAGCAATTGGCGGGCGAGATCGACAACCAGGCCTTTTACTCCCTGCTCTCGGCCAAGCACGGCGGCCACACTTTCTATCTCGGCTACCAGGCCATGTTCGGTGACGACGGCCTGCCGCGGGTATTCGCCAACGTCAGCCCGCTGGGCAACGAGGTGCCGACCTTCACCTTCGACTCGGCTGATGAGCGTTCCTGGCAAGTGCGCTACGACTACGACTTCGCCGCCATGGGCTTGCCGGGCCTTGTCGCCGGGGTGCGCTACCTGACCGGCGACAACGTCGACACCGGCCGCGGTTTCGAGGGCAATGAGTGGGAGCGCGACCTGGACGTCGGCTACGTGGTGCAGAGCGGTTCGTTTAAAGGCCTGGGGGTGAAAGTGCGCAACGTCACCGCGCGGTCCAACTACCGCACTGACGTCGACGAAAACCGTCTGATCCTTAGCTACACCCTGACTTTGTTTTGAGCCCTTCCCGGTATCCCGGGTGATGGCTTGGCCCGCTCTCGTGGGCCTTTTCTATTCGCTAGCCAGCCCTTACTTAGACGAAAAGGCAAATCGACGGACGTGAAGATCAATATTCCATTGGGTTGGCAATACGTGCGCCATTCCGTTTCCGTAACCTGACCATCCGGCGGACGATTGATAAAACGCAGCAACGACAAAAGGGAGGCGTCACCGGAAATCTCCGGCACCAGCGCATGTCTGGATAAGTGCGAATCCGGCAAGTTCGCGTCTGCTGTCTCCCCTGTCAAGGCACGGGTGATACTGGCTCTACGAGGTACTGGAATCATGCGCCATCTCGATCTACAGGTTGTCAGCCAGGCGCTCGACTGGGCCCGTGCCGGTCGTGCGTTGTGGTTCTGTACGGTCCTCTCGACCTATGGTTCGGCGCCGCGCGCACCGGGGGCGATGCTGGTGGCCTGCGGTGCTGGTGAGCATGTCGGCTCGCTCTCCGGCGGCTGTGTCGAGGAAGAATTCCTGGCCAGCATGGCCCGTGGCGAGTTGCGTGAGTCGGCACAGATTGTCCGCTACGGCGACAGCGCCGAGGAGAGTCGGCGCCTGCGTTTGCCGTGCGGTGGGGTGCTGGTGGTGCTGGTGGAGCACCGCGCACCCAGCGGCGAGTGGATCGAGCACCTGGAAAGCCTGCAAGCGGCATTGCTCGGTCAGCATCGCCTGGTGCGTCATGTCGACCTTGCCGGTGGTGCGCTGCGCCTGGAACCGGACGCCGACCAGGGTAGCGAACGGGTGCAAGTCGTCGATGAAAGGGTGCGCATTCATGTCGGCCCGGTCCTGCGCCTGATCCTCGCCGGGCTCTCGCCGGTGGCCGAGGCCTGCGCCGCTTTTGCCCGTGCCATCGGCTGTGAGGTGATCGCCTGTGACCCCCGCGAGGAGGTCGAGCACATCGAGCTCGACGGCGTGCAGATACAGCGCGTGCTGCCCTCGCTGTTTATCGGCGCTGGAGGCTGCCACGCCGCCACCGCAGTGGTGGCGTTGACCCACGATCCGCGTATCGACGACCTGGCCCTGATGGAGGCGGTGCACACCCCGGCGTTCTACATTGGCGCCATGGGCTCGCAGGCCACATCGGCCAAGCGCGCGGAACGGCTCAAGCGCGTTGGCGGCCTGTCCAGCGAGCAGATCGCGCGCCTGCACATGCCCATCGGCCTGGATCTGGGCAGTAAGGCACCGGCGGAAATAGCCCTGGCAGTGATGGCGGATGTCCTGCGCGTATACCACGGCAGGGAGCGTCATGCCTTGTGATCAGGTCATTGCCCTGGATCGGCGTTACGACTAAGAGGTACTTGTGCGCCAAGGCGAATTGGTCAAATATTGTTCAGTCGAACTATCGACGCTATGCAGGACATCCGGGGTTGTTCGGCCGAGATTGCTGGCCAGCGCTGCGGGAACTCGATGGCGATAGCGGTGCCCGTGAGTTCCTCCGTAAGCAAGCGGCGTCCTGCGTGATTGTCGACGTGGAGGATCCAGGTATCCACCAAGATGTTGGTACGCCTGCTGACCTTCGGCTAAACGCCCCGAGAGAAATTTTCCAAGACGGCGCAGATGGAACCAAGCGCTGCGGACAACGCTCATCCAGCGGATGAGGGAGAACTGCCTATGTCGGTCGCACAACGCGTATTTCATGGCAATTTCGGCCGAGTTGCCTTGTTGAACATGAATAAACCCTTAGTCATGCATACCCATTCGGAATGCCATGTGCTGGTGAAAGTGGCGGGTGACGACACCTTCTTCAACGTGCGTGGCCGTCAGGTGCCGCTGACCGACCGCAATGCGGTCTTGGTCAACGCCTGGGAACCGCATTATTTCGATTATCAGGCGGGTGCCGGCAATACTTTGATTTTGGCTCTGTATATCGAGCCCGCCTGGCTTGCCACCGCGCAACAGTCGCTAGCCTTGAGCAGTCGTCCAGACTTTTTTGCGCAATCCTCCATGGAACTGAACACGCAAAACCGCAATTTGGCGGATCGTTTGATTGCTGAAATGCACAGCCCCGGCCTGGTTCCGCAGGAGCGTATCGAGTTTTACTTGTTCGACTTCCTCATCCAACTGATCGAAGACTCCTCGCAGTGGCGGCATCTCTGTCGGATGGGCGTTCGCACCGTCAATGAATACCGCGACGCGCGGGTGCGCAAAGGTACCGACTATTTGCTCAATCACTTGGATGACCCGGCGCCAATCGACAATGCGGCCAAATGCTGTGGTCTGTCACGCGCGCACTTCTATTCCCTGTTTCGCAAGGACACCGGCATGACACCCAACCTGCTGCTCAACGCGGCGAGGATGCAGCGGGCCTTTTCCTGGCTCGACAGCGAGCGTAGTGGCACCCTGGGCTTGCTTTCCGAGTCGTTGGGGTTCTCCGAGCAGGGGCATTTCACGCGATTCTTCAAGCACCATATCGGCGCCTCGCCGAGCCAGTACCAGCGGGTGGTGGACAGTTACCTGCATTCCTGAGCCATAGCTCGTTGGCTTTCAGTAGAAGGGGCGATTGCCGGAGCCGAGTGCACACGGTTATCGAATTGACGCGAGTGGCTTCAGTGGCTAGAGGTTTGTGCGACCAATGGTAATCACCCATCAACGCGAAGCTGCAGGTACGGGTTGTCGGGAGCACATCCTCAAACGAGTGCCGAGGTTCTTTCAGTACTTAGTCATGAAGCCGGTGCGACTTGCGTGGCCCGTTCACCTCGCACGTCCAGATGTTCAGGCCGTTGTCCTGCTTGCGGCGCAGTAGCAGCTTTTCATGGCGCTTTTGCACCCACTGCCAATCGGCGAGCTGATCCTGCTTGGGCCATGCCACGAGTGCCACTGGCTGCCGCCGCCGTATTCGACTTGCAAGTCGACGGCAATCTTGCCGAGGTCATGCGGCAGCGCGGCGTAGACTGTGGCGGCGTTTCAGGTTTCCACCTGCACGACCTGATCCTCGGGAGTGGTACCGGTGTGCAGCAGATACGCCTGCCGCAGCTTGAGCGCATACGCAACGATTTCCAGGCCGTGGTCCAGCATGTCGCTGGGGTAGGCGTGGAGGTAGTTCTCGGAGGCAGGAAGTTGCTGGACCATTTCGGCATAGCGCTCGGGCGGTGCTAGGTAGATCAAGGTGAATTTCTGTCGTGAGCGCGCGGTGTGCTGCCAGATGTGCTCCAGCAGGCGTTGCCGGTGGGGTGTTGCCAGCAGAGAGGCCGCCGACTGTGACTGCGTCAGGCCAAGGGCGGGTTCGATAGCGGGAGCCGGCGGTGCGCCGGAGGTCGGTGTGCGACGTTTTTCGCTGATGAGCGCTCTGGAATGCCGGCTGGAGCATTGTGGACATCACCCACCCAGCGATGGTTCGACGAAGTTACAGCGCCTCGCTAGTCCTGCTCGGGTTGGTCGAGGTCTTGGTGGTAAATAAGTGGTACGGATTGTTCTTTGGTTTTCCACAAAGCGCTAGCCTACTGGCCCTTGCGGTTCAGTTCGTCCAATCCATCATCGGCGCCACGGAGAAGCGGCGGGACAGGGCGGGGCGCGGGGTTGTGGGGGCGGAGATTGACTCTGGAGGCATTGGGTTCGTCGTGTGTTCGGGGGGCTTTCAGATGAGTGGCAAGGATGTACCACCTGGAAAACGGCCTGTACCACCAACCTGGGGGGCAGGCGGCCGTGGCGACCCTTCCGCGCCCGAATGAGCACGGATGGCCCGCTCCACAGCATCGCGCAGTTGCGGGGCGAGAGGAACGCCGCGCAAGTCTACCAAGAGATACGAACTTTCTCCCGCCGACAGGCCGCGCAGATCCGGACCAGGCGACGAGAGACCGTGCGCCCGTGCCAGGTGCAGTCCGGGTAAACGCAATGCGGGGGTGGGGCCGATGGGCGGCGCATGTCGATGCAGGCGCACGGAGCCTCCAAGGCTTCTGTCGCTAACGATCCGCCGTCGGAACACTGAGTCCGGTCTTCACGTTGCTCATCGAGACCAGCGTCTTGAAGCGTTTGACGTTGTTGCTTTCGAAGAACAGCGCTCGCGTGAGCTCGGTGTACTGCTCCATGTTCTTGACCAGCATGATCAGTACGAAATCGCATTCCCCCGCGACGTAGTAGCACTGTTGTACCTGCGGGCAAGCCAGGAAGCTGCGCTTCATGGCGTCCAATAGGTCAAGGCGTTCGCTTTCCACCTCCACTTCGGCGATGACGGTCAGGGAGTAGCCCAGTCGCGCGGGGTCTACCAGGGCTACCGTTCTCTGAATCACGCCATCCGCGTTCAGCTTTTTCAGGCGCCGGTTTACGGCGGCGGACGACAGGTTCACCCGCGCGCCAAGATCCAGCTGGGAAGTCGTGGCGTCCTGTTGGATGGCTTCCAGCAGTGCCAGGTCGTACGGATCAGGGTTCATGGCAGAGGTCTCCAAATGGAAGATCGCAATAACGCGGGAATGTGAAATGAAATTGCATTTACAGGCCATGAATCAAGAAACAAATACACAAGATGCGAATAGCATTTACTCATCAACCCGAGCGGAACGGCTGATGCCCAGCCTGTCTGCCGTGCACCGGAGAGTCCGATGAGCAACTGTTCTGCGCTTCGTTTGAATGGCCCGATCCTGCTTCGGCAGATCCGCGCCCTGGGTGAGATCGGCGCTGACCCCGTGAACGGTGGGCGGACCCGCATCGCGCTGTCCGATGCGGAGAAGGCCGGCCGCGATCAGCTCGTGGCCTGGATGAACGCGCTCGACCTGGACGTTCGGATCGACCGCATCGGCAACATCTTCGGTACGCTCCGTTCGGCGGCCGACCAGGGCGACCAGGCTCCTCTGATGATCGGCTCCCATATCGATACCGTCACCAACGCCGGCGCCCTGGACGGATGCTACGGTGTGCTGGCGGGCTTGGCGGTGGTCCGTGCTTTCCGCGAGGCCGCCGTGCTGCCGGCGCGTTCCATCACCGTCGCTGCGTTCACCAACGAAGAGGGCGTTCGCTACCAGCCGGACATGATGGGTTCGCTCGTGTACGCCGGCGGCATGGCGGTGGACGCCGCGCTGGCCACCCTCGGCACCGACGGCAGCCGGCTCGGCGAGGAACTGCAGCGGATCGGCTACGCCGGCGATCTCGAACCGGGAAGCATCGTGCCCTATGAATACCTGGAGCTGCATATCGAGCAGGGGCCGATCCTGGAGGCGGAAAATACGCTGATCGGGGTGGTGGAGAATCTTCAGGGTATCTCCTGGCAGCAGGTGACTGTGCAAGGCAACGCCAACCATGCCGGAACCACGCCAACGCGCCTGAGGCACGACGCCGGTTATGTCGCCAGCGCGGTGGTGGCCGAGTTGCGCCAGATCGCCAGGGATTCGGGTGGAACCACTCTCGCGACGGTCGGCTGCATGAACTTCGAACCCAATGTGATCAACGTGATTCCGCGCAAGGCCCGCTTCACGGTGGATCTGCGCGACCCCGATGAGCAACGGCTGCTGGCCGCCGAAAAACGCCTTGAGGCGTACCTGGCTGTGATCGCGGAGGAGGAAGGCGTACGGATCGGCACCGAACGACTGGTGCGCTTTCAGCCGGTGATCTTCGATGCCGGGCTGGCCGATGAAATCGAGGCATCGGCCGTGCGCCTCGGTTTCAGCCACAAACGCATGACCTCTGGCGCGGGACACGACGCGCAGATGATCGCGCGTATCGCGCCGTCCGCCATGATTTTCGTGCCCAGCCAGGGCGGTATCAGCCACAACCCGCGCGAACACACGGATGACGATCAACTGATCAAGGGCGCTGAAGTGCTGCTAGATGTGGTCGTTCGCCGCTTGAATACCCCGCGCTGATTCGACGCTTTTCATGCGTCCGCCGGCGCAGATCGGCGGGATCGGCCCTGCCTTGCCCGTAAAAGGAGTCCCTATGTTGATCGGTAACCTGAACGCGAAGCGTGAAACCTACCCGGCTGGGCTGAAAAGCCTCATGAGTATCGAGAAGGCCAACGAGAGTCGCGCCTGGCTTTCCCAGTGGTCTCGGCTGAACAGCGAAGGCACTCCGCTGTACTCGCTGCCGGATCTCGCGGCTGCACTCGGGGTGGCGGAGATCCTGGTCAAGGACGAATCGGCGCGTTCGGTGCTCGGCAGCTTCAAGGCGCTGGGCGCGCCGATTGCGCTGGTGCGTCTGATCCTTCGCGAATTTCCCGAGCAGCGTTTCGAGCCCCGAGGCCTGCTGGCGGGCGAATACCGTGCGGCGCTTGCCGACTTCACGGTGATCAGCGCCACCGACGGCAACCATGGCCGGGCCCTGGCAGCGGCGGCGCAGAGCGTTGGCTGCCGCTGCGTCATCGTGCTTCATGCCAACGTCAGCGCTGAGCGGGAGGAGGCCATCGCCGCCTATGGTGCCGAAATCGTCCGCATCACCGGCAACTACGACGAGTCGGTGGAGGCGGCGGCAGCGCTCGCCGAACGGAATGGCTGGTGGGTGGTGTCCGACACCTCCTATGAGGGCTATGAGGAAATTCCGCGCGACGTGATGCAGGGGTACGGCACCCTTGCCGCTGAAATCATCGAAGCCTCGGCCGGTGGTCAGGGCCGCGACCCGGCGTTCACCCACGTTTTCCTGCAAGGCGGTGTCGGTGGCCTGGCTGCCGGTATCGCCAGCTATCTGTGGGAGCTGTACGGCGAGCAACGTCCGTCGTTCATCGTGGTGGAGCCGGAACAGGCCGATTGCCTGTATCAGAGCGCCATCGCTGGCAAGGCCGCCAGGGCGACCGGCTCGGTGGATTCGCTGATGGCCGGTCTGGCCTGCGGTGAAGCCTCGCCCCTGGCCTGGACGTTCCTGCAACCTTGCGTCGATTTCTTCATGACCATCCAGGACGACGATGCCGTCGCGGCAATGCGTCGGCTCGCCGCTGGCAGCGAGCGGGACGTTCCCCTGGTGGCAGGGGAGTCGGCCGTCGCCGGTCTCGCGGGGCTCGTGAACATTGTCGCGACAGGCCGCCTGGCGTCCCGGGTCGGCATCGATGCGCGCGCTCGCGTTCTCCTGATCAGCACCGAAGGCGCAACCGCCCCGGGCCTGTACGCCAAACTGGTAGGGGAGAGCGCCGACTCCGTGCTTTCCCGCCAGAAAGCCTGGTCAGCCAGCGCCTGATGCCGATCCTGCGTGCATTCCCATTTGTCCCACGGCGTTTCGTCGCCGTGGGCAGCGGGAGCTGTTCCGCCGTAGCCGCTTCAGGGAGAGGTTCCAGGCGGTGGCTGGTGCATTCAGCTTGTGTCGGAATTATGGGTGAGTTAAATCTATTTATTCTCACGTATACATATTAGATAGCTCACGTATGCCCAAAAAGTCCCCCTTGAGCCAAGTCAGCGATTTCGATCTGCGCCTGCTGCGGCTGTTCAAGACGGTTGCCGAATGCGGCAGTTTCTCGGCAGCCGAAGGTGCGCTGGGAATCACACGCTCGGCCATCAGCCTGCACATGAGCGATCTGGAGAAGCGCCTGGGCATGCGCCTGTGCCAGCGTGGCCGCGCCGGCTTCGCGCTGACGGACGAGGGCAGGGAGGTGCTGCGGGCCAGCGAAACAGTGCTGGTGGCCATCGAGGGGTTCCGCAGCGAGGTCAACCAGATGCACCAGCAACTGCGCGGCGACCTGAACGTCGGAATCGTGAACAACCTGGTGACCCAGCCCAGGATGCGTATCACCCGGGCACTCAAGGAGGTACGGGCAGAAGGCGCCGGGGTGCGCATCAACCTCAGCATGAGCACCCCTGGCGAGATCGAGCGCGGCCTCCTGGACGGACGCTTGCATGTGGGGGCCGTCCCGCTGATCACGCCCCTGTCCGGCCTGGAGTACAGCCTGCTCTACGAGGAGCGCTCCAATCTCTACTGCAGCCATGAGCACCCCTTGTTCCCTCGCGCCAAGGAGGTGGGCAACGAGGAACTGAAAAGCGTGGATGCCGTGGTACCTAGCTACCGCATGACGGCCGAGGCGATCGGCCTGCACCAGTTGCTCAACTTCGCGGCGTCTGCCACGGACCGGGAGGGCATCGCCTTCCTGATCCTCACTGGCAGCTACATCGGTTTCCTGCCAGATCACTATGCGGCGGCTTGGGTGGAGAAGGGCCTGATGGCGCCGCTCAGCCCGGAGCATCTGTTCTTCGAGGCCAAGCTGGCGGTCGCGACCCGCAAAGGGCGCCGGCAAAACCTTATCCTCGAGCGCTTCCTCGACGCCCTCCAGCACACTCGCTAAGTCCCGCCACCTCTCACTTCGCGGCATCCAGGCAATCGGCCCATCCACCGGATGGGCGCGACCGTTCGGTCATTCCTGCAAAAAAAATTGCAAAGCGCGTGTTGACACGAACTTTTGATCGGCCCTAGTCTGAATGCAGCGCTGCACACAATTAAATACGCAGCACAGCATGCAGCGCAAAAATCGAATGCTGACTCTTCTGCCTACAAAAACAACGTTACCGGAGAGATTCAAAATGGCTCGGTTCTTCTCTCGCTCCATCCGCAATGTGATCGCGTGTGTTGCCACAGTCGGTGCATTGATCACCCAGGCCCCTGTCCAGGCGGCCGATACGCAAATCTGGAAAGACATCCAGAAGGCCGGTGTACTGCGCTGCGGCGCAGCCGTGGCCGCTCCGTACGTCATGCGCGACGCAGCGACCGGACAGTACAGCGGTTACTTCGTGGACCTGTGCCGGGACTTCGGCGAGAAGGTGCTGGAGGTCAAGGTCGAGTTCGTGGATACCAACTGGGACAACCTCGTAGCCGGCCTGCAGAGCGGCAAGTGGGACCTGGCCATGGCGCTGAACCAGACGCCGGAGCGGGCGCTGGCCGTGTCCTTCTCGGCGCCGGCCACCGATTACCAGGTGTCCCTGCTGGTCAATAAGGACAACCCGAAGTTCGCCGGGGCTGGGAACTCCGTCGCTGATTACGACAAGGAAGGCGTGACCTTCGCCGTGATGTCCGGCACCGCACAGGACAAGGCCATTTCGGCAGTGGTGACGTCTGCCAGGATCATGCGTTTGCCCGGTATGGACGAGACCCGCCTGGCGGTAATGTCCCGCCGCGCCGATGTGCTGGTGGACGCCAGCGACACCAACCACCTCTTCGCCGTCGCCAACCCCGACTGGGCCAAGGAAGTCCTGCCCGAGCCCGCCCTGGCCAAGCAGGGTGTGGCTTTCGGCCTGCGCCGTGATGCCAGCGCGGCCGACCTGCAGGTGCTGAACATCTACGTCACCCAACGCCGCGAGACCGGTGAGATCGACGCCCTGGTCGACAAGGCCTCCCTGCAGGCCAACGCCGCCGAAAAAACCGCCCAGTGACCCCTCGTTGACCCCCGAGGGCCTCGAACAGGGGCCCTCCCGGAGAACTCCCTATGAAATCCCCCTATCTGGTGGCTTCCCAGCCACAGTCCCAGCCCGTGATCGCCTCCAATCTGGCCTCCGGCGACTTCATTCAGCTCCGTGGCGTATGCAAGTCCTATGGCGAGCAGTTGGTGGTGATGGACAACATGAACCTGGACATGCGTGCCGATGACCGCCTGGTGATCATCGGCCCAAGCGGCAGCGGAAAGAGTTCGCTGTTGCGGGTCCTGATGGGGCTGGAAGGTATCCAGGGCGGGACCATCAATTTCCGGGGCAAGCCGTACATCAATGGTTCCAGCGGCCGTGCAAAGCTGGACGAGAAGCTGCAGAACCAGATCGGCATGGTGTTCCAGCACTACACCCTGTTCCCGCACCTGTCGGTGCTGAGCAACCTGACCCTGGCACCGACCAAGGTCCATGGCCTGTCCAGGGCCGAGGCGACAGAAAAGGCCCGCGTGTACCTCGCTCGCCTTGGGCTGGAAAGCAAGCTCAACGCCTACCCCAGCCAACTCTCCGGCGGCCAGAAGCAGCGCGTGGCGATTGCCCGGGCGCTGATGCTCGAGCCCAAGCTGATGCTCTTCGACGAGGTGACCTCCGCCCTCGACCCGGAAATGGTCATCGAAGTGCAGAACGTGATGATGCAGCTGGCCGAGCAGAAGATGGCGATGATCATCGTCACCCACGACATGCACTTCGCCCGGCACATCGCTACCCGTGTGGTGTTCTGTGCCAACGGCAAGGTGGTCGAGCAGGGCCCGCCGGAGCAGATCTTCACCCAGCCCAAAGAAGCCCGTACCCGGGAGTTCCTCGAAAAAGTCCTCCACCTGGACTGAGGGCGAAGACATGAACTACCAATTCGACTTCCACTTTCTGAACGGCAACTTCGGCGTGCTCTGGGACGGCCTGAAGGTAACCCTGGAGCTGGCGCTGGTTTCCAACCTGATCGGCCTGGTGCTGGGTTTCGGCCTGTGCCTGCTGACCATGAGCCGCTGGTTTTTCCTGCGCTGGCCGGCCCAGCTGTTCATCGAGTTCTTCCGTTGCACCCCGGCCCTGCTGCAGATCGTCTGGTTCTTCTACTGCGTGCCGATGCTGTTCAACGTATTCATTGATCCGGTGGCCATGGGCTTCCTGGCGTTGGGCATGAACCTCACCGCGTTCAACGCCGAGGCCTATCGCGCCGGCGTCCAGGCGGTGCCGCGCGAACACCTGGATGCGTGCGTCGCCCTCGGCCTGCGCCCCTGGCAGCGCACCCTGTACGTGGTGCTCCCGCAAGCATTGCGCAGCGCCCTGCCGGTACTCATGACCAACGGCATTGGCACCCTGCAACAGAGCGCACTGGTCGCCATTGTTGCCGTCGCCGACCTCATGTACGTGGGCAAGAGCCTGGCCACCGAGGCCTACCGCCCGCTGGAAACCTACACCCTGATTGCCCTGATCTACTTCGCCCTGTCGCTGCCAGTCGGCCAGTTGGTGCAACTGATCGAGCGTCGCCAGGACGCGGCGGCCGCGCGCTGAGGAGAATGCCATGACCATCGATTTCTCCATCGTCCTGACCTACTGGCACGTGCTGTTCAAGGGCCTGGCGCTGACCCTGGCCATCACCCTTGGCTGCGCCCTGATCGGCAGCCTGGCCGGGTTCGTGCTCAGTCTGCTGCGGATATCCAGCCTCAAGCTGCTGACCTTGCCGACGACCCTCTACGTGGAGTTCTTTCGCGGCACGCCGCTGCTGATCCAACTGTTCTGGGTGTTCTTCTGCTTCCCGGTGGTGTTCGGCATGGATATCCCCCCCTACGTGTCGGTGATCATCTCGCTGACCCTCTACATGGCGGCCATTACCAGCGAGACCTTCCGGGGCGCGCTGAAGTCCATCGCCAGCGAACAGCACGATGCCTGCACCGCCCTGGGCCTGACCTCGCGGGTGAAGGTGCTCTACGTGATCTTCCCGCAGGCCCTGCTGCGCGCCATTCCACCGCTGCTGTCGAACGTGGTCAGCCTGTTCAAGGAGAGCGCCCTGATCTCCTCGGTGGGCATCGCTGACCTGATGTTCGTCGGCCAGAACATTTCCAACAGCACGGCCCGGCCGGTCGAGTTCCTCTCCGCCGTCGCCGTCATCTACTTCCTCGTGGCTTTCCCGCTGACCCGCCTGGTCGGTGTGGTCGAAGCCCGGATGCTCCGGCGCTACGCCTACTAACCCCCACAAAAGACGGCCCCACAATCTGGAGAACACCCATGCAACTGAAAGGCATCCTGCCCGCTCTCGTCACGCCCTTCGACAAGACCGGCGCGGTCGACCACGAAACCCTGGCCAACATCATCGAGTATCAGTTGAAGGCGGGCGTCAGCGGCTTCGTTCCGCTGGGCTCCACCGGCGAGTACTACGCCCTGACCAACGACGAGCGTCGTCAGGTGATGGCAACAGTGAAAGAAGTGGTGGCTGATCGCGGCGTGCTCATCGCCGGCGCCAACGGCTCCTGCACCCGTGAAGTGATCGAACAGGTCAGGCAGACCCGCGACGCCGGCTACAGCAACGTGCTGATCGCTCCGCCGTATTACGCCCTGCCGTCCCAGGAGGAGCTGATCGGCCACTACCAGGCGATTCTCGATGCCGTGCCGGAGGTCAACGTGGTGCTCTACAACTACCCGGTGCGCACCAATGTCGAAGTCGGTTTCGGCGTGCTGGAGGCCTTCAAGGACAACGCTCGCGTGATCGCCATCAAGGAAAGCAGTGGCAACCTGCTGCGCGCCATCGAGATCGGCAGCACCTACAAGGACCACTACCAGCTGTCCTGTGGCTCCGACGACCAGGCCCTGGACTTCTTCCTGTGGGGCGCCAGCAGCTGGATCTGCGGCCCGGCCAACTGCTTCCCGGACCAGGTGGTGGATTTCTACCGCAAGTACTCCTCCGGCGACCTCGCCGGCGCCCAGTCGGTGATGCGCTCGCTGTTCCCGGTGATGGCCAGCATGGAATCCGGCAAGTTCATCCAGAAGGTGAAATACGGTTGTGAACTGGCGGGCTTCAGTGCCGGCAACGCGCGTATGCCGCTGCAGCCGCTGACCGATGACGAGAAGGCCGAGTTCCGCAAGGTATTCGAGGCTTCCCAGCGTTGACCCGAAGCCGGCATCGGCTCCAAATGGAGTCGATGCCGAATGCCCAAGAGAGCAGAGATGACCAGCCAAGTTTTCACCTGTATCGAAGGCCATACCGAGGGCATGCCCGTACGTATGGTCATAGGCGGCGCACCAAAGCTGCACGGCGCCACCATGAGCGAGCGACGTCAGCATTTCATCGAGGCATTCGACTGGGTCCGTCGGGCCCTGATGCTGGAGCCCCGTGGCCACTCGCACATGTCGGGAACCCTGTTCTATCCCCCGGTCAGCGATGACGCCGATTTCAGTCTGCTGTTCATCGAGACTTCCGGCTGCCTGCCCATGTGCGGTCACGCCACGCTCGGCTCCATTACCTTCGCTCTGGAAGCAGGGCTCGTGAAGCCGAAAACACCGGGCCAGGTCGTGGTGGATGTACCGGCCGGCCAGATTCGCGCCCGCTACGAGCAGCAGGGCGACAAGGTCACCTCGGTGCGCTTCACCAATGTGCCGGGCTTTCTGTTGTATCAGGATGTGCAGGTCTACCTGCCGCAACTGGGCACGTTGAAGCTCGACATCGCCTACGGTGGCAACTTCTATCCGATCATCGAAGTCCAGGCCAACTACGCCGGATGCGAACACTTCGCGCCCGAGCAACTGCTGGAGTGGGGCCGGGAAGTGCAGCGCCTGGTCAATGCCAACTTCGATGTGGTGCACCCGGACGATGCCTCGATCCGTGGCGTGAAGCACTGCATGTGGACCGGTCACCCGCTGGCCAAGGATTCCCATGGCCGGGCGGTGGTCATCGCCGGCGACAGCCTGGTCGATCGCTCGCCCTGCGGCACTGGCACCTCCGCCCGTGTCGCTCAGCGCTATGCCCGTGGCTGGCTGGCCGAAGACGAGGCCTTCCGCCACGAAAGCATTATCGGCAGCCGCTTCACCGGTCGCGTGGAGGCTACGACCACCTTGTCGAATGGCAGCGCGGCTGTTTATCCGAGCATCGAAGGCAGTGCCTGGATCACGGGTCGTGCGGAGTTCTTCGTGGATGACGGGCAACCGTACTGGGACGGTTTCTCCCTGGGCGATTTCATTGGCAACAAGGGGGCTGCATGAGCGCTCGGCAAAGTCGGTTGGCGGAATCGGCGATTGTCATCGGAGGCGGCATCGTCGGCGTCTGTTGTGCCCTGTACCTGCAGCGCGAGGGCTACCAGGTCACCCTGGTGGACCCGGCCGCGCCGGGTGACAGTACGGCGAAGTGGAGCTGCGGCCAGATGGCGGTGAGCGAGGTCATCCCGCTGTCCAAGCCCGGCATCCTGAAGAAGATCCCGTCCTGGCTGCTGGACCAGAAGGGGCCGCTGGCCCTGCGTCCGGGCGCGCTGCCGGGCATCCTGCCGTGGTTTCTGCGCTTCGTGGCGAACGCCCGGCGTTCGAAGATCGTCGAAATCGCCGAGGCCATGACCACGCTCACCGAGAACGTCTACGAGGACTACTCGCCCCTGCTCGATGCCTGCCCGGACAAGACCCTGCTCGGCGATCGCCCGATCATCGAGGTCTTCGACTCCCCGGCCGGGGTGATCCATGAGCGTCCGCACCTGGAACTGCGCAAGTCCCTGGGCTTCAGTTCGGAAGAGCTGGATGCGGCCGCCATCGCCGATCTTGAGCCAAGCCTGGCGGGCAGGTTCAAGCATGGTTTGCTGTTCCCCGATTGGCGTGCCGTCAGCGATACCGAGGGATTCATCGCAGCCTTGACCCAGAGCTTTGTCGACCAGGGCGGCGTGCGCGTGCGCGACCAGGCGAAGCGCATCGACGAGACGGCGGATCGCGCCACGGGCGTCACGCTCAAGAGCGGCAACCGACTGCCGGCCCATCATGTCGTGGTGGCGGCTGGCACCGGTTCCCGGGCGTTCTTCGCCCAGCTCGGCGCACGCATCCCCCTGGCCGGCATCGCCGGTTACCAGGTGTTGTTGCCCAATCCGGGTGTGGAGGTTCGCCACTCGGTGATCTACGCCGATGGCGGTTTCTGCTTCAGCCCGATGACCCGAGGCCTGCAGATTGGCGGCACCATCGAGTTCGCCGGCGCCGATGCCGAGCCCAATTTCAAGCGCGCCGACATCATCCTGGAGAAGGCCCGGCGCATCCTGCCGCAGTTGCGAACCAGCCCGTTCGAGTACGGCGTCGGCTACCGCCCGTTCCTGCCGGATACCAAGCCGGTCATCGACCGCTCCCCTCGGCTGTCCAACGTGCTCATGGCCTTCGGCCACGGCCAGCTCGGCCTGACCCTGGGCGCCACGACCGGGCGCCTGATCGCTGACCTGGCGGCTGGACGACCGACTGCTCAAGACCTGACCCCGTTCAGCGCCAACCGCTTCGCCTTCATTGGAGGACTTGCATGAATTCGTACAACCAGCTCTACATCAATGGCCAGTGGGTCGCCCCGGTCAAAGGTGGCACCTTCGACACCCTCGATCCGAGCAGCGAGGCGCTGCTTGCCCGCGTTGCGGCTGCTACCACGGAAGACGTGGACCTCGCGGTCAAGGCCGCCCGGCAGGCGTTCGATGAGGGTCCCTGGCCGCAGATGAGCGGTTCGGCCCGTGCCGCTGTGTTGCGTCGCATCGCCCAGGGCATCCGTGACCGTCAGCAGGAGCTGGCCGAGCTGGAAGTGCGGGACAACGGCAAACCGCTGCCCGAAGCGCTCTGGGACATTGGCGATACCGCCGGTTGCTTCGACTTCTACGCGGACCTCGCCGAGGACCTGGACAGCCAGCTGGAGCAGCCCGTGGCCCTGGCCGACGAGCGCTTCCGCTCGGTGGCCCGCAAGGAGCCGGTGGGGGTCGCTGGGGCGATCATCCCCTGGAATTTCCCCATGCTGATGGCTGCCTGGAAAGTCGCCCCAGCGCTGGCCGCCGGTTGCAGCATGGTGCTCAAACCGTCGGAATTGACCCCGCTGACCGCCCTGGAACTGGCCCGCATTGCCGACAAGGCCGGTTTGCCGGCCGGTGTACTGAACGTGATTCCGGGCATGGGCCCGGACGCCGGCGCGCCCCTGGCCGAACACCCCGGCGTCGACAAGCTGGCCTTCACCGGCAGCGTGCCCACCGGCAGCCGGATCATGAAGGCTGCGGCAAAGGACATCAAAAACATCAGCCTGGAGCTGGGGGGCAAGTCGCCTTTCATCATCTTCGACGACAGCGACATCGAGGCCGCCGTCGAGTGGATCATGTTCGGCATCTTCTGGAACCAGGGCCAGGTCTGCTCCGCCACCTCCCGTGTGCTGGTTCAGCGCGACCTGTATGAGCCGCTGCTCAAGCGCCTGAAGGAAGAAGCCGAGAAAGTCCGCATCGGCAATGGCCTGGAAGAGGGCGTGTTGCTCGGTCCACTGGTGAACAAGGGCCAGTACGACAAGGTCCGCGCAGCCATCGCCCGTGGTCGGGAGGAGGGGGCGCAGCTGGTTTACGGTGGCGAGCGTCCAAGCGGTTTCGAGCAGGGCTTCTACCTACAGCCGACCGTCTTCGCCGACGTGCCGGAAGACAGCTGGATCTGGCAAGAGGAAATCTTCGGCCCGGTGGTCTGCGTCCGTCCCTTCGACAGCGAGGCCGAAGCCCTGCGCTCGGCCAACAACTCGCGCTTCGGCCTGGCCGCCGCCGTGATGTCGAAGGACCTGCAACGTGCCGAGCGCGTGGCCCGCAAGCTGCGCGCCGGCATCGTCTGGATCAACTGTTCGCAACCCACCTTTACCGAGGCCCCCTGGGGCGGCTACAAGCAGAGCGGCATCGGCCGCGAGCTGGGTGAGTGGGGGCTGAACAACTACCTGGAAACCAAGCAGATCACCCGCCTCGACAGCGAGCAGCCCTGGGGCTGGTACATCAAGTGAGGTAGCCGCCATGCGTTGGAAGAAGACGCTTCAACTGGTGGATGTCCACTGCGAAGGCGAGATCGGCAAGGTCATTATCGGTGGCGTCGTCGGCGTCCCCGGCGAGACCATGCTGGACAAGATGAACCATATCAACGAGGTGGACGACAGCCTGCGCCGCCTGGTGATGCTGGAACCGCGTGGCTGCCTGCAGATGTCGGTGAACCTGCTGCTACCGCCCACGCGGCCGGAAGCCCACGCCGGTTTCATCGTCCTGCAGGCGGACAGGGCCCATCCCATGTCCGGCAGCAACTGCATCTGCGTGGTCACCGCGCTGCTGGAGCTGGGCATGGTACCCATGCAGGAGCCGGAAACCACCGTCGTGCTCGATACGCCCGCTGGCCTGGTAAACGCCAAGGCCCGCTGTGAGGACGGACGTTGTCTCAGCGTGTCGCTGGATATGGTGCCGGCCTTCGTCGAGCACCTGGACGTGGCCATCGAAACCGAGGCGTTCGGCACTATCAAGGCTGATATCGCCTTCGGCGGTGTGTATTACGCCCTGGTGGACGTTGATCAGGTAGGTCTCCGCATCGCACCGGAGAATGCCCGTGAGCTGGCGGCGGCGGGTGTTGCCCTCAAGGGCATCATCAACCGCCAGGTCAGCGTCCAGCATCCGCTGTTCGAGGCCATCAACGATGTGGCCTATGTGATGTTCCGCAATCGCGTCGACGATCGTACCTACCAGACCTGCACGACCTTGCCACCGGGCCGGGTGGACCGCTCACCCTGCGGTACGGGCAGTTCGGCCAACCTGGCGACCCTGGCAGCCCGGGGGCTGGTGGAGGAGGGGGCTCAACTGGTCTCCCGCTCGACCATCAATGGCGAGTTCCAGGTCCGGTTTCTGGGCCGTACCGACGTCGCGGGGCGGCCCGCCGTGCTGCCACGGGTGACGGGGCGTGCCTGGATCTACGGTTTGCAGCAGTTGGGCGTGGACCCTGACGATCCCCTGGCCGCCGGCTTCATGCTGAGCGACACCTGGGGGCCGGCTTTCCCGGCCGACTGAACGCCAGCGCTCCTTTCCTGAAGGAGCATGCCGTTCCCACCGGGCGGGCCGCGGACCCGCTCGAACCATCGAGATCATGGCCATGGGCGTAGTGACGCTAGAAACGGAAAACGGTGGGAAGCGGCATGGCGGTCGCTACATCTACGAAGAGCTGCGCAAGCAGATCCTGACTTTGCAACTCAAGCCCGGCGCCCAGTTGGACGAGGTGTCGCTGGCGGCCCAGTTCGGTGTCTCGCGTTCACCGGTCCGCGACGCCCTGGCCCGGCTGATCACCGAAGGCCTGGTCACCATCCTGCCGAACCGCACCACGCTGGTAACGCCGTTCGAGATTGAGGCGTTCCCGAAGTACATCGCCGCCCTGGACCTCACCCAGCGGGCGGTGACCCGACTGGCTGCGGTGAACCGCAGCGAGCAGGACCTGGAGCGTATCCGCAAGGCCAACGACGCCTACATCCAGGCGCTGGCGAAAGGCAACTTCCAGGAGATGTCGGAGCGAAACAAGGTCTTCCACATGGAAATCGCCCGCGCCGGGCGAAACCCATATCTCACCAGCTACTACGAGAAGTTGTTGGGGGAGGGGCAGCGTTTGCTGCACCTGCACTTCGACTTCATCGTCAGTTCGCAGGGCCTGACGAGCGCGGACCAGGATCACGACAGGATCATCGAGGCCATCGCGAGCAGGCAGGCCGACGAGGCGGAAGCCGCTTCGCACGAACATACCTTGCTCTTCCGTGATCGCTTCCTGGAGTTCATGAAGCAGAACCTGACGAAAAGCATTTCGATGCTCTAAAAAGCGACATGGTCCCCGCACATCCCGCGACCGATCCGTCTACCGGCAATCAGGGCTATCTCCCCTATGCAAACCCAGCTATTCCCACGGCACATCACTGTTTTGCTACTTGCCGGGCTGGCCTGCGCCTTCGCCGGCAATCATATTGCGGCCCGCATCGCCTTCGATGACGGGGCTGGATTGCTATTGGCGATCCTGTGTCGCTCCGGTGTCACCATGCTGGTACTGGGCATTCTTGTAATCCTGCGAGGGGAGTCCGTTCGCCTCGGATCCACCATTGCCGGCTGGCAGTTGCTGATGGGGAGCCTGATCGCCCTCCAGAGCATCTGCATCTACTCCGCAGTGGCGCGAATCCCTGTCGGCCTGGCGTTGCTCGTGGTCAACCTTTCGCCCGTGTTCCTGGCCTTGCTGACCTATGTCCTGGGTGGCCCGGCGCCTACTCGTCGTTCGGTGGTGCTCATGGCCGGTATTTTCTGCGGCCTGCTGATTGCGCTGGATGTACCGACCATCCTGGCCGGGCAAGGCCAGTTTGACCATCGCTGGATGGAAGGGGTCTTCTTCAGCTTCGTCGGCGCGGCGGTATTTGGCGGCGCCATGTGGGTCTCGGAAAACCGGCTCTCGAACATGGCTGGCACGGTGCGCAGCATGCTGACCATGGCGCTGGTTTTTGTCGTCGCGCTCCTGGCCAGCGCCATGGAAGCCCTGCCTGGAGGGCTATCCGTGCCGGCGTCGGCAGGTGGATGGCTTGCCTTGTCGTTTCTCGTGCTGCTCTACGGTGCAGCCTTTTCCACGCTGTTCATTCTCATGCCCAGGCTGGACATTGCCCGTAATGCGCCTGTGATGAACGTGGAACCGGTAGCCGGCCTGGTGTTTGGCTGGTTGATACTCGATCAGCAGCTCAGCGCGCTCCAACTGGTGGGCGGGGGGATGGTGGTCGCGGGCGTCGTACTTCTGGCCTACCGGCGCCAAGCCTGAGAACCGGCAAGCGACAGAAACTCCGCAAGACAGGCCCTTGAATTCAGGCGGTGTACTGCAACGCGTGATGCCTGTGGTGAGCGTTATTTTCGCGAATGTTGTTCTGTTGTTCTGGAGGGGAAAGTCTATGGCTGCGGTTTCGAAAACGCTTCGTGGACAGCGTGTGCTGGTTACTGGCGGAACGGGCGGAATTGGTGCGGCGATAGTCGAGCGGCTTGCCGCCGAGGAGGCGTGGCCCCTGATCCACTACGGGCGGGACAGCGCTTCGGCTGAAGCGCTGTTCGATCGGATCTCGGGCAAGGGAACCCTCCTCCGGGCGGACCTTTCGGGTCCTGACGGCCCCTTCTTGCTATGGCGGCAAGCGGAGAAGTCCGGTCGTATCCACGCGCTGATCAACAATGCGGGAATCCGTAGCGAAGTTTCTGTAGATGCGGAACCTGATGCCTGGCAGGCAGCCTGGGCACGGGAGTTCCAGGTCAACTTTTTCTCGGCTGCCGATCTCTGCAAACAGGCTATCCAGCATTTCCGGGAGCATGGCGGGGGCAAGATCGTGAATATGGCAAGCCGTGCAGGGCAGCGGGGTTACGCGGCAAACGCGATGCCCTATGGCGCGACGAAAGCGGCCCTGGTGAATCTCACCAAGTCCATTGCGGTGGGTTTCGGCCGCGAGGGTGTTTTTGCGGTCGCGATTGCCCCTGGATGGGTTCGTACCGAGATGGCCGAAGAGTTCGTAGCGAAGAACGGGAAGGCCGCTGCCGTGGCCGATATTCCGATTGGAGAGATGACGGAGCCAGGGGAGATTGCGGAGCTCGTGGCCTTCGTCCTGCGGCCATCACAGTTGTCGATGAACGGCGCAACGCTTGATGTCAATGGCGGGAGTTACATCCGCTGACGCGACGGGGCCGCAGCGATAGGCGGCCCGTACCGGCTGAGTTACTCTTGGCCCACCACCGGGCTGTGTCGCTGTGCCCGGGCAAGATGATCAAGGTGCCTGATGAGTAACGATTCTGTAGAGCCGGAGAGCAACGGCCGTCGCCACGGCGGGCGGTACATCTACGAAGAGCTGCGAAAGCAGATTCTCACGCTGAAGCTCAAGCCGGGGGCTCCGTTGGATGAGGTTTCCCTGGCGGTCCAGTTCGGCCTTTCGCGCTCGCCCGTGCGCGATGCACTGGCCCGACTGATCACCGAAGGGCTGGTCACGATCCTGCCGAACCGCACCACCCTGGTGACGCCGTTCGAGATCGAGGAGTTTCCGAACTACGTGTCGGCGCTGGACCTGATCCAGCGTGCGGTCACCCGGCTCGCCGCCTTGCAGCGTACCGACGAGGAGATGACGCAGATCCGCGCTGCGGAAGATGCCTACATGGAGTCCATCTCCAAAGGTGATTTCCAGGCCATGACGGAGCTGAACAAGGCGCTCCACATGACCATCGCCCGTGCCGGCAAGAACCCCTACCTGACCAGCTACTACGAGAAGCTCCTGGGCGAGGGGCAGCGGCTTCTGCATCTGCATTTCGATTTCATCGTCAGCGCCGCGAGCTCGTCGGGCCTGGGCCGGGATCACGAGGACATCGTCGAAGCGATAGCCGCGCGTGATGCGGATGCCGCCGAGAATGCGGCCCATGAGCACACCATGCTGTTCCAGCGTCGCTTCCTCGACTTCATGCAACAGAATCTGACGTCGCAAATGCGGATTTCGTAGTTCCGCACATCAGGGATCGGCAACCTGGCACAAACTTACATTGCCAGCGAGATGGGGCGCTCTGCCGGAATGCCCGGCAGCGTCGGCATGAGCGCTTATGCCAGCTTTCGGGTTATCTGCTGCAGCGCTTTACCGACTGCCAGTAGAACCCCTTCCATGTATCCGCCTTACTCACCGGCAGCCTCGCTGCCGATCAGAGCGAGCCGATGCTGCCAAGGGCCGTCCAGTGAATGGCTCAGGTCATGAGTGCCGTGCCAGCGGGGCGGGAACTGATCGTCGCGTGTCGCAGTGAATCGCTCCGCTGCCCAGTCCTGAACCAATCCTGAAGCGGATTGCCTGCCGCTTCGCCGAATCGACGGGTCAAGGCTGACCATGGCTTGCGCATCAACAATTCGGCGGCGGACTGCGGCCGGCATTGGAAGGGCAGGGATTGGCATTGGTGCGTAGCGCGATGGTGAAGGACGATCCAGACGCGGGCCGGCTGAACCGACTCTTCGCCGGCAAGGGTTCGGACTGCTCGCTGGTCCAGGCCTACTACGTGGCTTATCGACCCGAGTGCGGCGATGCAGGCTTTCGCGACTGGCTGCGTCGCTTTGGCTGGGTTGACGGTGGATGGAGGGTTCGATGGCGTTTACGCGGAGGCGGCGCTCCAGCAGCTCCGCCGGGCGTGTGGTGGCCTTGGCGGCTGACAGCAGCGTCCGACCAGGCGCACCGACCTGGTTGAGCCACGAGGTGTTGAGGTTGATCGCACCGCTTGGGCGCATGATCGGCTCCACGGCCTGCACGGAAAAGAACAGACCCTTCACGTTGATGTCCATCAAGTCATCGTACTGCTGCTCGGTGGTGGTCGACAAAGGAGACCAGAGAATCCGCACCGCCGTCGGGACGCCCTGGGCGCTCACTTCAACGGTTCCGGGTGGAGGCGAGTCCCAGGTTTGGGTTACTGCTGCCGCTCGGGGAATTGCCTGGAGGACGGCGTTCGAAGGGCAATGTGCCGCCAGCCGGATTGGCTAGTGGCACATTGCGGATGGGGCGGCTCCTCGTTTACTGGTCGTGCTGTCCTTCTACTTCCGCGCGTAGCGGCTCGACATTGACGGTGAAGTTGCGTTGCTGTCCCTGCTCCTCGATCTGGTGAACACCTAGGCCGGAAACCGTGCCGACAGTACCGGCGGCAAAGAGACCGTCTTCCTTTGTTCTGATCTTGAAGTCGCGGTCGGATTCGCAGTCACAGTCGGATGCCCCTATGAACGGGCCGGGGTTGAAGGTTCCATCCTGGTGGAAGTGCGCGAATCCCGGGTGCTCGTCCGCGACGAACTCGTTGTCGTCATCATCAAGTTTTGGATTGCCGTCGAATGCCCGGCCCCGGATGCCTCTGAGTAATTGGAACTGGTTGTCCAGGGTCAGATTCCAGGTGATGCGCAAGCCGAAGCTGTCTGCGGCGGCGGCGGTTTCCTCAACAAATTGGATGGCGACGGGATTGGCATCGACGAACCTCAGTGTCAGGTCCAGTGTGCCCTTGTTGCGCCCCTCTCCGGCGTTGCCGGTAAAGACGCAATTGCTGACTTGGGCGTCGTCGAAGGTTATCGACCAGCCGGTATCCCGGTTGCCGTCCGCCAACTCGCAGATTCCGGCATGTGCCGGACTGGCATACAAACCTACGCCGGTGATGCTGATCGCGAACGGAACTGAGTAGACCTTTAACCATTGAGTGAGCATGGCTTGTCTCCTGTCTTAGGAGAAGGGCGAAGTTTTTCTTCCTGACGGTCGCCGCGAAACGTCCGCGGCCCTCGCCCACTGGGTGCCGGAAGGCACTTGTCTGGGTTGTGTTCGCGTACTCCCTGGAAGGGGCGACAGCTGCGCGACGCCGCGCTTTTGTTGATGCCGCTGTCGCCGCTGGCGGGAGTCAGTGTCCGCGATTGGCGGGCTGATTGATTAGTTTATGGGGGGAAGAGCCCCACTGCTGTGCTCTTGTTGCGGCGACCTGTGCGTCTTTTGCGTACCGGTTTCGTGCCGATACTGCGAGGGCGTGATGCCGACCCGCTGACGAAAGGTCCGGGTGAAGTGCGAGAGGTTCGGGAGGCCGACGGCGCAGGCGATTTCGGACACTGTGGCGTGGGGGTTGCCCAGCAGTTCCAGGGAGCGCTCCAGCCGGTAGCGGCAAAGGTATTCGCGGAATGTCAGACCGACGCTACGCTTGAACGCGCGGCTGAACTCGTAGTGGTTCATCTGGCAGGCCCCTGCGACCTCCTTTAGCCGCAGCGGCTCCGCATAGTGGCGGTGCATGTAGGCCAGGGCGGTCTGGGCCGCGTGCTGGCCAAGGTGGGGGACACCGAAGCGATTCTCTGGCGGAATGCGCGGTGCCGGCATGGCATTCTCCCGCCGCGCCTGCCGAAGCAGCTCCAATATCGACAGCAGTGGCGCGATCCGATCAGAGAGCTCGTCGGTGGTGAGCGGCTTTACCAGGAAGTCCCAGACCCGGGTACGAAATGCCCAGATGGCCAGGGCCTCCGAGTGATGAACGGTGAGCATCAGGATGGGCAGGGAAGGGTAGGTCTGCTTGGTGGCGCGCAGGACCTTCAGGGCGGGCAGGTTGGGATAGTCGTACTCGAAGCAGACGAACAGTGGCGAGGCCTGTTCGATGCTCTGTGCCAAGGTAGCCGGCTCAACGACGTGCTGGATGCGAAACCGCCCGCTCAAGCCGTCTACCGGGCTGGATTCTGCCCGGTCGGTGCGAAAGTCCGCCCACACGAGACTCGGCAAGTTCATCGCTCTGCCTCTCGTCGTGTTTGTAGCTGTCAGGAACCATTTTAGTGGAGCGGCGCCAGGCAATGTCACGGACGGATGGCCGGTCGGCGAAAAGGGGGGGGGGCGGTATCCCAGGCCTCCGCGAGCCTTGAACGCCGGCGGCGTCGAGGCAAACAGGACTACGATTGGGGCCAGGCCGGTCCCGTCGACCGTCGAGGATCGGAACGACTTCTCCCGTTGGCTCCTCTTGGGGAGTCAGCATCTCGAGGTACGAAGCCCAGCCGGGCCCACCCTAAGTGGGGGGGGCGGTGGACTACCCTGGCGCCTAGGATTGGCTCCAGTTGGCGCGGAGTGTGCTCGACACGCTCCTGTGCAGCCAACGGCCCCATCCGAGCTGTCGCGCCTGCTTCGCCTCTCCGAATGATCGCCGACTGTCGATGCCGGTCAGTCGGCAGGGCGCAGCGGCCCCTGAAACGACCTGCGCGAATGCGCTACCCGGAGCCGTATTCCAACAACCACTCCTAGCCTGGAGAACGCTTATGAGAGTCGCGCCTACGGCCTTATTGGCTGCCATCAGCCTCAGCCTGGCAACCCCCGCGCCGGCTGCCGACCAGGATCAACTGCTGCAGATCGCCAAGGAGGCGTACATCTACGGCTACTCGTTGGTTACCACGGAAGTCACCCGTGTGCAGATGACCAACGTGGACCGCGTGGACAACGCCCATGCGCCCATGGGGCAGTTCTTCAACGTCAAGCGTTACCCGCCGGCCGAGTACCGTGGCGTGTCGGCGCCGAACGCCGATACGCTCTATTCGGTCGCCTGGGCAGACCTGAGCGAGCCCCAGGTGTTCAGCCAGCCCGACATGGGCGACCGCTATTACCTGATGCCGATGTACGACCTGTGGATGACCATTTTCCACTCGCCGGGAGCGCGCACTGCCGGTGGCGCACCGACCCAGTACCTGCTCACCGGTCCAGGCTGGCAGGGCGAAGTGCCCGAGGGCATGGTGCAGATAAAGTCCGCCACCCGGAAGATGCTGATCCTGGGCCGTACCTACGCCGATGGCAGCGAGCAGGATTACGCGGCGGTCAATGCGCTGCAGGCGCAGCTGACGCTCACCCCCCTGTCGGCCTGGGGCAAGCCTTACACGCCCAAGGCCCCGGCGGTGGACCCGAACCCGGGCTTCAGCATGACCGCCAAGCCCCAGGAAGTGATTCTCGGCATGAGCACCGAGACCTACTTCAACAAGCTTGCCTCGCTGATGTGCGAGGAGGCGCCTCCGGCCGCCGAGGATGGACCCATCCTGGCGCGCATGGCCACGCTGGGAATCGAGCCGTGCAAGCCGTTCCAACTCGGCAAGCTGGAGCCGGCGCTGCAAGAGGCGCTGGCGGACCTGCCCGCGGTCGCCCTGAAGGAAATCGGCGCGAACCAGCAGGCCCTGGGCAGCAAGGTCAACGGCTGGACCTACACCAAGGGGCTCGGCGACTACGGTACAAACTACATGAAGCGTGCGGTGGTCGCCGCCTTCGGCTGGCCGGCGAACGTCGAGGCGGATGCCGTCTATCCCTATGCCACCGAGGACAGCAGCGGGCAGAAGCTCAACGGCGCCCACCGTTACACCCTGACCTTCGCCAAGGGACAGCTGCCGCCGGTGAACGGTTTCTGGTCCATCACCCAGTATCAGATCGACCAGGGCTGGTGGTTCGTGCCCAATCCGCTGAACAAGTTCACCGTCAGCCCCCGCGACGAGATGACGTACAACGCCGACGGTTCCCTGACCCTGTACTTCCAGCATGAGTCGCCGGGCAAGGACAAGGAGGCCAATTGGCTGCCGGCGCCCAAGGGTGATTTTCTGCCGATGCTGCGCATGTACTGGCCGAAGGCGCAGACCCCCTCGATCCTCGACGGCAGCTGGACCCCGCCGAAGATCGTTCGGGTCGAATAGCCGGCCCTCGCAAGACCACTCTGGTCCTCCTCGCCGCTGGGGGAGGGCAGGGTCGTGTCGCCCCATGTTGTGCCAGGGCGGTCGCGTGGCGCCGGGCGAACCCCGGTGATCGTCGCGCGACCGTCCATCTAACAAGAACGATTGGAGCGAAGCCGTGTTGTGTCTGCCGCAGGACCACTCGCCTGCTTGTCTCCGCGTTGCCTGAACATGCCGGCGGATGCCACCCGACGGGGCAGATTGTGTCGAGGGCCGTTGGCAAAGGCGTGGACGTTCGGCTGGCGAACGGCCCGGGCTCGGAACAATACTGGAAGACTCCGGGAACTTTCCCTGCCTGAGGCCCCATACCGTGGACAGAGTCGAGCCTGAGCTGGTGCTCAAGACCACGCCGCCGCGAAGCCAGAAGGCGGCCTTTCGCCGCGAGCGCCTGAACCTCGAGGTGGAGGCGCTGGCCTCGCGCATGGCGATTTCGGTGCATGCGCCGGCCGGGTTCGGCAAGACCTGGCTGCTGGCCCAGTGGCGCCGCGAGCTGCTGTCGCGCGGGGCGGTGGTCGCCTGGCTGACGCTGGATGGCCGCGACGACGGCATACGCTTCATCCAGGGGCTGGCCGCGGCCATGCTGGTGGCCAGCGGTCGACAGGCGTTCGCCAGTTCGGCCAACCAGGCCATGAGCCGCCGCGATACCCTGGGTGACCTGACGGAATGGCTGGCCGAGGTGGCGGACCTGGGGGGCGAGGTGGTCCTCCTGCTGGACGAGGTCGATGTGCTGCCGGACGCCACCATTCGGGGTGCCCTGACCTATCTCCTGCACAACGCACCGGCGAACTTGCGGGTGCTGATGGCCTCCCGTCGCCGCCTCAACCTGCAGGCCGCCGAGCTGCAGGCCCGCGGGATGTTCCTCGATCTGGGCCTGGAGGCCCTGCGCTTTCGCGTCGACGAGACGGTCGCCGTGCTCGCCAGCCGTTTCGGCGAGAGCCTCGACATCGACCACAAGGTCCTCCTCCACGAACTCACCGAGGGCTGGCCGCTGGGCCTGCAACTGGCCGTGGCGGCCATCGAGCGGAGCGCCCGGCCCGAGCTCGCGATCCAGGCGTTGAAGGCCTGTAGCGGCGACATCCAGCGTTACTTCGTCGACAGCCTGGTGGAGAAGCTGCAGCCCGAGCAGGTCGACTTTCTCACCTGTATCGCCGTGCCGGAAAACTTGCACCCCGATCTGTGCGTCGCGCTGACCGACCAGCCCCGCGCCGGGGAACTGATGGCCGAACTGTGCGCCAGTACGCCGATCTTCGCCGAAGGCGTGGACAGCGATTGGGTGCGCATCCATCCGCTGGCGCGCGAGTTCCTGCAGAAGCGCGTGGCCATGCTGCCGGAGCAGCGGCGTTACGCTCTGCACCTGCGCGCGGCCGCCTGGCTGGAAGCCCGTGGCTTCTTCGAAGAGGCGGCGCGCCACTACCTGTGCGCGCAGCGGCCCGCCCAGGCCTACGGCATGATCGAGCAGTGCCTGTACGAGATCATGCTGCGCGGCCAGTTCAATCGCGTCATCGAGTGGATCGGCGAGCTGCCCGCCGAGGAGGTGGAGTCGCGCCCGCACATGTGCCTGGCGGCGGCCTGGGCCCTGGCGATGAGCGACCGTTCGGGGGAGGCCCGGCATCTGGTCGCCACGCTGCGCGCCGATCCGTCCATCGACGAGGAGGCCAGTTGCGAGGCCGCGGCCATCGCCTCGGCGGCGGCCTACTTCGCCGACCGCCCGGACGAGTCCCAGGCCATCATCGGCCGGTGGGCCGAGTCTCCGCCCAAGGGCGCGGTCAAGGTGCAGGCCATCGTCGCCAATCAGCAGGCGCGCCTGGCCTTGTTCCGCGGCCAGCCGGAAGTGGCGCGCCGCATATGCCGGCGCGCGCCCCAGTACAGCTGGACCGAGGGCCTGGATGCCATTCGCGGCTTCTCCGAGTGGGTGGTCGGCGTCACCTACCTGTGGGAGGGGCGCATGCTGGCGGCCGAAGAATCCTTGCGTGGCACCTTGCAGCGTGCCGAACAGGACATCGGGCGACGCAGCTCGGTGGCAACCCTGCTCGCCAGCGCGCTGGCGGCGGTGCTGCTGGAGCGCGACGAGCTGGACGAGGCGACCACCGTGCTGGCCAACCGGCTCGATGTGGTGGAACGGTTGGCCAGCCCCGATGCCATCGTCTTCGGCTTCGTCACGGCGGCCCGGCTGGCGGGTCTGCAAGGGCAAGCGCATCGCAGCCATGACCTGCTCCAGGCGCTGCATGCGCTCGGTGAGGAGCGGGACGTGCCGCGCTTCTGCTTGGTCTCGCTCGGCGAGCAGCTCCGCCTTCACGCCCTGCAAGGTCGGGCGGACACCTGCCAGGTGCTCTGGCGCCGCCTCGAAGAGGCGATTCCGCCATGCTTCCATGACCCCGACAGCCTGCTGGCGCCGGAACTGCGCCTGCAGGCCGGTGTCGCCCGCGCCTACCTGCAACTGGCGCAGAGGGCGTGGCCCGAGCTACTGGCCAGCGCCGCCGAGCTGCACGAACTGGCCGGCCGGATGCGGCGCGGGCGCGAACTGGTCCAGGCCCTGCTGTTCAAGGCCCTGGCCCTCAACGAGAGCGGCCGCGATGGCCAGGCCAGCCTGCACGAGGCACACAGCCTGGCGGAGGAATACGGCCTGCGCCGCGTCCTGCTGGATACCCACCCGATGCTGGCCCGCTGGAGCCGCTCGAAGGCGGGGTCCACGCCTGCATCTGCGGTGCCGAAGACGACGGAGCCCGTCGCCCGTGTCCCGGTGGCGAAGGTGGCGCCCAGCCGGCTGCTGACGCCCAAGGAACAGGAAGTCCTGCAGCTGCTGGCGGCCAACCTGTCCAACAAGCAGATCGCGCTCGCCCTCAATGTCGGCGAAGAGACGGTCAAGTGGCACCTGAAGAACCTCTTCGGCAAGTTCCAGGCCGGCACCCGTCGGCATGTGGTGGATCGCGCCTATATGCTCGGGATTCTGCAGTCAGAGCACTAGGCGCGCTCCCGCGCCCGGGCCGACGCCTCCCCCCGCCCCCCCTGCCGGTCGTGTGTCCCCCCAGACGCTGGGGGGGGCAGAGCTGATTCCCACGCATACCGTGTCCCTACAGATTTCGTGCCCGGCGGGAACCGCCCGGCGGGCGGCCGACTTGGGGAGCAGACATGCCAGAACGTGTGCTGATCGCCGGGGTAGGGGTGACGCCCTTTGCCCCGCTGACCGTTCGACGCCCTTTGCCCGAACTCGCAGGGCAGGCGGTGCGCATGGCCCTGGAGAATGCGCGCATCGACTGCGACTTGGTCGATCAGGTGTTCCTGTCCAGCGTGAACGCCAGTATCGGCGCCAGCGAACAGCTGCTGATGCAGATCGGCCTGACCGGCATTCCGATGTTCTGCATGCGCGACGGCGGCGTGTCCGCCAGCACCGCGGTGCATCTGGCGCGCAATAGCATCCTGGCGGGCGAGGCCGAGGCGATTCTGGTCCTCGGTTTCGAGGGCATGCAGGCGGGACTCTCCAAGCGGGCGCTCTTCGGCCTGGACGATGTCGTCGACCAGGACCGCCGCGATCCGAACGTGCCCGGCGACCCGCTGGCGATGATCGCCCAGCGCGACCACCCGGCGGCGCTGTATGCCGCACAGATGAGCTGGCTGCAGACACACCTGGGCGTCACGCCCGCGTGCTTCGAGCGGGTTCTGGAGCGGGCTCGGGCGCAGGCCCGCCTCAACCCCGTCGCCCTGGCCCACTCCCCCGAGCGGGACGGATGGCTGCCGCCCTACCTGTGCCCGCCAGCCTGTGGTGCAGCCGCGCTGCTGCTGTGCTCGGAGTCCTTCGCCGGCCGTTACGGCTCGCGCGGTGGCGTGGCCATCCTGGGGAGCGCGCGGGCCAGCGAGACGCTCTCGGAACTCGCCGCCGGCAACCTGCTCGACGTCCTCGGCCGCGCGGCGACGCGGCGCGCCGCCGCCCAGGCCTACGCGCAGGCGCGGATCGGCGCCGAGGACCTGGATGTGGTCGAGCTGCATGACCAGAGCGTGGGCGACTTCCTGATGTTCAGCGCCGCGCTTGGCCTGTGTGGGGAGGAGGGGATGGGCGCGTTCGCTTTCCGCAGGGAGACGAAACCCGCCGTATGCCCTTCGGGAGGGCTGCTCGGATGCGGCCTGGTGCCGGGGGCCAGCACCCTGGCGCAGCTGGCGGAGCTGGTTCGCCAGCTGCGCGGCGAAGCAGGAGCACGACAGGTAAGGGGGGCGCGCATCGGCCTCCAGCACAGCGCTGCCATCGGGCGCTCGGTCACGGTCGCGATTCTCCAGCGGCTGTGAATCGCGTCCGCAACAGCATTCACAAAACACAGCGAGTATGACGATGAAGGACAACAACAAGAACAATAGAACCTGCCGCAACCCGAGGCCGAGCCTCCTGGCCTCCGCCGTGCTTGTCGGCCTGGGCAGCCTGCCCGCGCATGCCTTTGAATTCGACACCGGCATCGACGACCTCCAGGTGCGTTTCGACAACACGGTCAAGCTCAACTACGCGCAGCGTGTGGAGAGCGCCAACTCCAAGCTGGCCAATGCCTGGAACAACAACGACGGCAACCGCAACTTCTCGGCGGGCAGCGCGGTATCCCAGCGCATCGACGTGCTGCATGAACTCGACGTGGTCTACCGTCGCCAGTACGGCTTCCGCGTCAGCGGCAACAGTTGGTACGACCATGCCTATGACAAGGTCGGCAGCGACAATGCGTCGACCAACCAGTTCCAGAACGGCGTGGCCGACTCGCGGCAACTGAGCAGCTACGCGGAGCGCTACTTCAATGGCCCGTCCTCGGAAGTGCTCGACGCCTTCGTCTTCGGCAGCGTGGAGCTGGGCGACGAGTCCCTGCTCAGCGCCAAGGTGGGCAGCCATACCCAGTACTGGGGAGAAAGCATCCTGGCGTTCGCCCACAGCAACAGCTACGGCCAGTCCGGTCTGGACATCTCGAAGGCCCTGGCGGTGCCGGGGACCGAGGCCAAGGAGCTGTTCATACCGCGTAACCAGATTTCCGCCAGCTTCACCCTGAATCCCGAGCTGTCGTTCGGCGCCCAGTACTTCCTGGACTGGGACGCTTCGCGCCTGCCCGAGTCCGGTACCTATCTGGGCTTCAATGATGCGATCCAGCACGGCAGCGACGACCTCTCGCTGATCGCCCAGCCCAATCCGGCCTTCGGTGTGATCCCCGGCGCGCCCCAGTTCCTGCGCCTGACGGGGGGGCATACCTTCACGCCGGACAAGCGTGGCGACTTCGGCCTGATGGTCAGGTGGAGCCCGGAGTGGCTCGACGGGACCCTCGGCCTCTACTACCGCAATACCTCCGACATCCTGCCGAACCTGGCGCTGCAGCCGGTCGCGGTCGGCCTGCCGCAACTGCGTTCTGGCGTCGTCGGTCGCTACAACCAGTTCTATGTCGACGATATCGATATCTACGGCATCAGCCTGTCCAAGAACATCGCCGGCGTCAGCGTGGGCGTGGATCTGAACTACCGCGAGAACATGCCGCTGGCCAGCGTGCCCGGCCAGGTCAACCCGGCCGCCGCCGCCCTCGGCGTTCCGGGCTTCGTCTCCAGCTTCGACGGCGACGACGCCGTGGCGCGCGGCAAGACGGTACACGCGGTGGTCAACGGCCTGACCACCTTCGCCGACACGCCGGCGTGGGACGCGGCGTCGCTGCTGGTCGAGCTGGCCTACAGCCGCTGGCTGGACGTGACGGACAACAAACAACTGTTCAAGGGCGAGGACTGGTACCGCGGCGTCGACAAGGTCACCCGCGACAACTATGTCCTCGGCGTGAACTTCACACCGACCTGGTACCAGGTCTTCCCGGGCGTCGATGTTCACCTGCCCATGACCTACAACGTCGGCCTGGATGGCCATTCGGCGGTGCAGTTGGGTGGCAACGAGGACACCGGCAGCTACTCCGTCGGCGTCGGCGTCGACCTGCGCAACCAATACCGCTTCGACCTGAAGTACGTGGACAACTTCGGTCCTTTCGACACCTGCGGTTCGCCAGTCGATGGCGCCGTCCCGGGTGCCAATGGCCAGTACAACTGCGTGCCCGGCCAGACCACCGCATTCGCTGGAGTCCCGGCCCAGCTCAAGGACCGCGGCATGGTCACCTTCACCTTCAAGACAACTTTCTGAGCAACTCATCCAGGAGATCAGAGATGGCTTTTATCAATTCCTTGATGGTCAGCGCGCTGTCGCTCGCTGTGGTCGCCTCCGCCCAGGCCGCCGTTTCGCCGGAGCAGGCCGCACAACTGGGGCAGAGCCTCACCCCGGTCGGCGCCGAGCAGGCCGCCAATGCCGACGGAAGCATCCCTGCCTACAGCGGTGGCCTGACCACGCCGCCGAGCGGTTACCAGGCCGGCAGCGCCATGCGCGTGGACCCCTTCGCCGATGAAAAACCGCGCCTGGTGATCGATGGCAAGAACGCTGCCGAGCACGGGGACAAGCTCACCGCCGCGTCCCGCGAGCTGCTGAAGCGCTTCCCGTCCTTCCGCATGGATGTCTACCCCACCCATCGCACCGTCGCCCTGCCGCAGCGCCTGCTGGACAACACGCGCAAGAACGCCACCGGAGCCCGGACGACCGATGCCGGGCTGGCGCTGGAGAATGTCCTGCCGGGAGTGCCGTTTCCGATTCCCAACGATGGTTACGAGGCCATGTGGAACCATCTGCTGCGCTACCAGGGGCATGCGCTCAACTCCAGGTACGATTCCTGGAACGTCGACTCGGCCGGCCACGCCGCCCTGGCGACCACGGGCGACGCCTATCTGGAGTACCCGCTGTTCGCGCCCGAGCGCAACGACGTGCCGGCCAAGGCCGAGGACCTGTACTTCAAGACCAAGCTCTACTACCAGGGGCCCGCGCGCCGCGCGGGCGAAGCCATCCTGCTCAACGACGCGGTGGACCCGCTGGAGAAACCCCGCCGCGGCTGGCAATACCTGCCGGGCCAGCGCCGGGTGAAGCTCGCCCCCGATATCGCCTATGACACGCCGAACCCGGGTTCGGCCGGCAGCTCGACCTACGATGACGCCTGGGTGTTCAACGGCGCGATGGACCGCTTCGACTTCAAACTGGTCGGCAAGAAGGAAATGTACGTGCCGTACAACACCTACAAACTCAACTACCACGAGAAGGCGGCCGACATCACCACGCCGAACCACGTCAACCCCGACCTGGTGCGCTGGGAGCTGCACCGTGTCTGGGTGGTCGAGGCGACGCTCAAGCCCGGCAAGCGGCACATCTACAGCAAGCGCACCTTCTACCTCGACGAGGACAGCTGGATCGCCCTGGCCTCCGATGCCTTCGATGCCCGTGGCCAGCTCTATCGCGGCGCCTTCGCCCACATGGCCTACAGCTACGACGTGCAGGCGCCGAACTCGGACAACCACATGTTCTACGACTTCGTTTCCGGCAGCTACAACATCACCGGCATCTACGGCCCGCACGGCGGCGTGAAGTACATCCAGCCGCTCTCCAAGGCCCAATGGGCGCCTGACGCCCTGGCTGGGACCGGCATCCGCTGATGCGGCCTCGCCACCGGGGCATCCCTGTGATGCTCCGGTGGCTTCCAACGAGATCGACTCATGAACATTCTCAAGTGGGCGCTGCTGTTCGCCCTCATGGCGGCGTTGAGCGCGCCATTCTGTCGGCCGGTGGTGGCCGAGGGGTTCATCGACGTGCTGGACACCCCGGCACAGCAGAGCCCGCTTGCCCAGCACAGCCTGCTGGTGGGCCTGGCCAGCGCCGGCGATCGCCTGGTCGCGGTCGGCCAGCGCGGGCACATTCTCACGTCCGATGACGCCGGCGAAAGCTGGCAGCAGGCCCGCGTTCCCGTCAGCTCCGACCTGGTGGCGGTGCACTTCCCCACGGCTCGCCACGGCTGGGCGGTCGGCCACGACGGCGTGGTCCTGCACAGCGGCGACGGTGGCGCGAACTGGGAGCGCCAGTTGGATGGTCGCCAGATCGGTCCCACCCTGCTCGCGCACTACGAGGCCCTGGCGCGCAGCGCCCCGGACGACGAGGCGCTGGCCGCGCTGGTGGACGAAGCCAAGCGCATGACAGAGGAGGGCGCCGACAAGCCCTTTCTCGATGTGTGGTTCGAGAACGAACGGGTGGGTTACATCGTCGGCGCCTTCAACCTGCTGTTCCGCACCGAGGATGGCGGGCGTAGCTGGACGCCCTGGATGGAGCGCACCGACAACCCGAGCGCGCTAAACCTCTATGCCATCCGCCCGGCGGACGGCGAACTCTACATCGCCGGCGAACAGGGGCTGCTGCTGCGGCTCGACCGTGCCACGGGGCGCTTCGAGTCCAGGCCGGCAGCCTACGACGGCAGCTTCTTCGGCATCCTCGGCAAGCCCGGCGTGGCCCTGGTCTTCGGCCTGCGCGGCAACGTCTTCCGCAGCGTCGATGGCGGCGCGAGCTGGAACCCGGTGGAGACCGGGTTGCCGGTGAGCATCACCACGGGAACCGCGCTCGCCGACGGCCGCCTCGCGCTGCTCAGCCAGGCCGGCCACCTGCTGCTCAGCCGCGACGACGGCGCCAGCTTCCAGCTGCAGCCGCAACCCGCGCTGGCGCCAGTCGCCGCCGCCCAGGCCGCCCAGGCCGCCGGGCCGGGGCAACTGGTGCTGGTCGGCGTGCGCGGCGCGCGCCCGCTGCGCGTTCCATGACCCCGTTATCAGAGAGACACACACATGGGTAACTACGAGCACGACAGCATGCCGGTGGTGCGGGAGCTGCGGGGGTTCGACCCGCGCTCCGGCAGCCTGCTGGAGCGCATCATCTTCAACCATCGCCTGCTGGTGGTGCTGACCTGCGTGCTGGTCACCCTCGCGCTGGGCTATGGGGCGACGACCCGCCTGACCCTGACCGCCAGCTTCGAGAAGATGCTGCCGCAGAGCCAGCCGTTCATCAAAAACTACCTGGAGAACCGCGACTCGCTGCGCGGCCTCGGCAACGCCGTGAGAGTCGTGGTGGAGAACACCCGTGGCGACATCTTCGATCCCGCCTACCTGCAGGTGCTCAAGGAGGTCAACGACGAGCTGTTCGTGACACCCGGCGTCGACCGCGCCTGGATGAAGTCGCTGTGGACGCCGGCCGTGCGCTGGACCGAGGTGACCGAGCAGGGCTTCCAGGGTGGCCCGGTCATGCCCGACGCCTATGACGGCTCGCCGGCCGGTGTCGAACAGCTGCGCATGAACATCGCCCGGTCCGGCATCGTCGGCAGCCTGGTGGGCAACGACTTCCGCTCCAGCATGATCTTCGTGCCGTTGCTGGAAAAAGACCCGGTCAGCGGCCAGGCCATCGATTACCACGCCTTCTCCCGGGTGATCGAAGACAAGTTCCGGGCCCGCTACGAGGGGCAGGAGGGCGGTGTCAGGATCCACGTCATCGGCTTCGCCAAGTTGATCGGCGACCTGCTCGACGGCCTGCTGCAGGTCATGGCGTACTTCGCCGCCGCGGCGGTGATCGCCACCCTCATCATCTACGCCTACACCCGTTGCGTGCGCAGCACCACCCTGGTGGTCTGCTGCTCGCTGATCGCCGTGGTCTGGCAACTGGGCCTGGTTGCGCTGTTCGGCTACGCGCTGGACCCGTTCTCCATCCTGGTGCCGTTCCTGGTGTTCGCCATCGGCGTGTCCCACGGCGCGCAGAAGATGAACGGCATCATGCAGGACGTGGGGCGCGGCACCCACCAACTGGTGGCCGCGCGCTACACCTTCCGCCGCCTGTTCCTCGCCGGGCTCACCGCGCTGCTGGCCGACGCGGTGGGCTTTGCCGTGCTGATGCTGATCGACATCCCGGTCATCCAGGACCTGGCGGTCACCGCCAGCGTCGGCGTGGCGGTGCTGATCTTCACCAACCTGGTGCTGCTGCCCGTGCTGCTGTCCTACCTGGGCGTCAGCGAAGGCGCCGCCGCCCGCAGCTTGCGGCATGAGCGCGAGGAAGTGCGCGGCAAGGGCCTGGGGGCGCTCTGGGGCTGGCTGGACCGCTTCACCGAGCGGCGCTGGGCGACGGTCACCCTGGCGGTGGCCGCGGTCCTGGCGGTGGCCGGTTTCGCCGTCAGCCTGAACTTGAAGATCGGCGACCTGGACCCCGGTGCGCCCGAGCTGCGGGCGGACTCGCGCTACAACCTCGACAATGCCTACATCACCGCGAACTACTCGCTGTCCAGCGACCTCTTCGCGGTGATGCTGAAGACGCCCAACGAAGGCTGCCTGAAGTACGAGAGCCTGGTCGAGGCGGATCGCCTGGGTTGGCTCCTGCAGCAGCAGGGCGGGGTGCAGACCACCGTCTCGCTGGTCGACGCGGTGCGCCAGATCACCGCCGGCTCCTACGAGGGCAACCCCAAGTGGCTGACCATCGCGCGCAACCAGAATGTGCTGAACTACGGCGCCCAGCAGGCCTCGGTCAATAACCCGGAGCTGTTCAACACCGACTGCTCGATGATGCCGGTGGTGGCCTACCTGAAGGACCACAAGGCCGAAACCCTCGATCACATGATCCAGGTGGCCGAGGGCTTCGCGCGCGAACACAGCACCGAGCAACGCCAGTTCCTGCTGGTCGCCGGCAGCGCCGGGATCGAGGCCGCCACCAACATCGTGGTGCGCGAGGCCAACCGGACCATGCTGCTCTACGTCTATGCGGCGGTGATCCTGCTGTGCTTCGTGACCTTCCGCAGCTGGCGCGCGGTACTGGTGGCCGTGCTGCCGCTGATGCTCACCTCGATACTCTGCGAAGCGCTGATGGTCTGGCTGGGCATGGGGGTGAAGGTTGCCACCCTGCCAGTGATCGCCCTCGGCGTCGGCATCGGTGTCGACTACGCCCTCTACCTGCTCAGCGTGCAACTGGCCCAGCAACGTGCCGGCATGCCGCTGGCGGTGGCCTACCGCAATGCGGTGGCTTTCACCGGCAAGGTGGTTGCCCTGGTCGGCGTCACCCTGGCCGCCGGCGTGGTGACCTGGGCCTGGTCGCCGATCAAGTTCCAGGCCGACATGGGCATCCTGCTCACCTTCATGTTCATCTGGAACATGGTCGGTGCGCTGGTGCTGATCCCGGCCCTGTCGCATTTCCTGCTCAAAAAGGCGCCTTGACGGCGGGCGGCGAGGCCGTGCAGGGCCTGAATGCTTCTGCCCTGCACGGCACTCGCCGCAACCGGTGGCCCGGATGAAATCCGGGGAAATTCCAACCGCCGCTCCCGGATTGCATCCGGGCTACGAACGCAGAACGGCGCCCTGACGGCGGGCGGCGAGGCCGTGCGGAGCCTAAATGCTTCTGCCCTGCACGGCACTCGCCGCAACCGGTGGCCCGGATGAAATCCGGGGAAATTCCAGCCGCCGCTCCCGGATTGCATCCGGATCTACGAACGCAGAACGGCGTCTGGCCGCTTCCCCTTGCTCGTGATGTGAGGGCGTGTGGCGGCGCACGCTGGCTTGGCGCTGTACGGGAATGCGCGCGACGTGCCTAAAGCGTGATCAGCAGCGGACCGTTGAAGGCTTGCATGATCAACTCGGCGGGTTGGCCGTGGGCGATCAGTTTGGCCATGGCATTGAGGTAGGGCGTGATGTGGCGGAAATAGCGCTTGTAGCCCGCGCACAGGTAGTTGAGCCCCGGCTGGCCATCCGGCGTTTCGATGAAGCGGTTCTTCGGGCACTCGCCGTGGCAGGCGAACCGATAGTCGCAGCGGCGGCAATAGTCCGGCAGCGTCTCTTCCTTCGCCGCGCCGAAGGCTTGCTGGGCGGGGGATGCGAGCAGCTCGGCCGGGTCCTGCTGGCGGATGTCGCCGAGGCGGTATTCCGGGTACATGTAGTGGTCGCAGGCGTACAGGCTGCCATCGTGCTCGACGATCGCCGCCTTGCCGCAACGCGGGGCGAACAGGCAGACGCTGGCCGGCAGTTGGCACCAGGCGGCCAGCGCCCACTCGAAGTTCATCACATGGACGCTGCCGACATCGTGGCGTACCCAGTCGTCGAAGATGGCGACGAGGAATTCCCCATAGGCCTCGGCTTCGACGCTTTGCGCCGTCACCGGCGCGGTGGGTGCCTGCAGATTCCGCAGGCGCAGCTCGGGCGGGGTGGCGAAAGCCTGGCCGCGTGACGCGTCCGACGGTGTCGGCAGGCGCTCGACCACCGGGTTGAACTGGATGTGGCGCACGCCGGCTTCCTTGAGGAAGCGATAGACCGCCAGCGGCTGCCGGGCGGTTTCGCGCGTCACGGTCACCAGCACGTTGTAGGGGATCGCGTGTTTCTGCAAGAGCGCCAGGCCGCGCATGACCTGGTCGAAACTGGAGCGGCCGCGTTTGTCCGGCCGATGCAGGTCGTGCAGCGCCCGTGGGCCATCGAGGCTGAGGCCGACGGTGAAGCCTTCCTGCGCGAGAAAGGCGCACCAGGCGTCGTCGAGCAGGGTGCCGTTGGTTTGCAGGGTGTTGCGAATCACCTTGCCGTTGGCGAACTCGCGCTGGTAGGCGCAGGCACGTTGGAAGAATGCCAGCCCGAGCAGGGTGGGCTCGCCGCCCTGCCAGGTGAATTCCACTTCGGGGCTGTTCTGGGCGGCGATGTAGCGCTGCACATAGGCCCGCAGCACCTCGTCGGGCATGCGAAAGCGGTTGCTTGGTGGATGCAGCCGCTCCTTCTCCAGGTAGAAGCAGTAGTCGCAATCGAGATTGCAGATCGGCCCGACGGGCTTGGCCATCAGGTGCATGCCCTGTGGCGGGAGGTCGCTCATGGCCCGCCCTGGCTCAGAGGTAGCCGATCTTGCGCGCGTCCTTGAGCATGAGGCTGCGCAGCAGGCCCACCGACAGGCGCTTGAGCTGGAAGATCAGGCGGGCGAAGGGGCCGACGAGGATCAGGTCGCGTCCATCGCGTACCGCGCGGACCATGCTGTCGGCCACCAGGTCCGGGCTGCAGCCCTTGCTGCGGTAGTAGTCCTGCAGCCGGGCAAGCTGTTCGGCGCTCACCGAGGCGGCGATATTCCTACGGTCGGCCACGATCGGGGTGTTGATCACGCCGGGGCACAGGGTGGTCACTTGCACTTCCGTGTCGCTCAGCTCCATCTTCAGCACTTCGCTGAGGCCGTAGACCGCATGCTTGGACGCCGCGTAGGCGGCCATGCTGGGTGAGGGGAACAGCGCCGCCGCCGAGGCCACGTTGATCACCTGGCGCGGGCCGCCGGCTTCCACCATGCGCGGGATGAAGCAGTGGCAGCCATGCACGACGCCCATCAGGTTGATGTCCAGCACCCGCTGCCAGTGCTGCAGGTCGCTGTCCAGGAAGCGCCCCAGGTAGCCGACGCCGGCGTTGTTGACCAGCACGTCGAGTGTGCCCTGGGTGGCGTGTATGCGCGCTGCCAGTTCCGCCATGGCGGTCGCGTCGGTGACGTCCAGCAGATAGGTGCTGCAGGTGCCGCCGGCCTCGGCGATCTGCTGGCGCAGCGCCTCCAGCCCGATCGCGTCGATGTCGCACAGCAGCAGCCTGGCGCCCTGGCGGGCGAAGGCCTGTGCGGCGGCGCGGCCGATGCCCGAGGCGGCGCCGGTGATCAGGACGTTCTTGTTGTGCAGGTCGGCGATGGCCATGGTCGTCTCCGGGGGCCACGCCTGGCGTGGCCCGGGTTTCAGGGGATATAGCGGATATGCAGGTCGCGCACCGTGCCGTCGAAGGCGAAGGGCGCCCGCTCGAAATAGTCCAGTGCCACCGGCGAGCCGAGATCCTCGGCGACGTCGAAGGTCTCGCTGGCGGTGAAGGTCAGCGGCGGGGCGAAGGGCGTGGTGCCGCTGGCCACTTCCTCGCCGTTGACCCGCAGGCTCAGCGCCACCGGCGCACCGGGCTTGGCGGCGGTCGGCCGGGTCTGCACTTCGATGTTCGCCGGCCCGGCGGGTAGTGGGCGCTCGGCGCGCAGCCGGATGCGGGCGACGGCCATGGCGTTGTACTCGTAAACCACATGGCCGCGGTCCAGGTAGAGGGTCACACCGCCGCTGATGCCACCCAGGGCATAGATCACCCCGTTGGCCTGCTCCGGCAATTCGACCTCGGCGCGCACCAGGCTGCCGCGGTTGCGCAGGTTGGGGGCGGCGAATTCCGGCAGGCGCTTGAGGCGGGCGTCGAAGTGCCACGCCTGGCGGCCGTCGCCGGCCAGCACCGTCGGGTCGAGGAAGGGATACAGGCCCGCACCGATGGGGTAGACCTGGTTGGCCCTGGCCTGCTTGTCGAACTCGGCCTTGAGCTCGGCGAGCTTCTCGGGGTGCTGCTCCGCCAGGTCGACGGCCTGGGAGTAGTCGCTGCCGAGGTCGTACAGGGCCCAGTGATCATTCTGCGGCTGCCAGCCCATGAACTGGGAGAAGCCCTGCACCCAGGGTTTGCGCGGGCCGAACACCGAGGCCATCCAGCCGTCCTTGTAGAGGCCGCGGCTGCCCAACACCTCGAAGTACTGCGGCGGCTTGCGCGATGCGGCCCCGGCCTCGGCGAAGCTGTAGCGCATGCTCACACCGTCCAGCGGGTCCTGGGCGACGCCATTGACCGACGGCGGCGGCGTGATGCCGAGGATGTCGTAGACGGTCGGGGCGATGTCGTTGACATGGTGGAACTGGCTGCGCACCTGCTTGTCCGCGGCGATGCCCTTGGGCCAGGAGATCGCCAGCGGCGTGCGGGTGCCGCCGAAGTAGCCGGCCACCAGCTTGGTGCCGGGGAAGGGGCCGGAGCCGGCCCAGGCCCAGGCGGCGTTGTACATGCTCTCCAGCTTGGCGCTGCCCAGGGCCGGCAGGCCGCCGTACATCGTATCGAGCAGCTTGAGCTGCTGTTCCTTGGGGAAGGGGATGCCGTTCTGCGCCAGCAGCTCGCTGATGCTGCCCTCCATGCCTTCGGCGGAGGCGCCGTTGTCGCCGAGCACGTAGAAGATCAGGGTGTTGTCGCGTTCGCCCTGGCGTTCCAGCTCGTCGAGGATCTTGCCGGCCTGGGTGTCGGCATGTTCCATGAACCCGGCATAGACCTCCATCAGGCGGGCCTGGTAGCGCTGCTGCTCGGGGCTGAGGCTGTCCCAGGCCGGCAGTTCGGCCGGGCGTGGAGTCAGCTGGGCATTCTGCGGAATGAAGCCGAGGGCCTTCTGGCGGGCGAAGGTTTCTTCGCGGTAGCGATCCCAGCCGCCATCGAACTTGCCCTTGTACTTGTCCGCCCAGCTCGCGTTGACCTGGTGCGGGCCGTGCACGGCACCCGGCGTCCAGTAGAGGAAGAAGGGCTTGTCCGGCGCGAGACTCTGCTGCTCGTGCAGCCAGTCCACCGCCTGCTCGGCGAGGTCCTCGCTGAGGTGGTAGCCCGGCTCGCGGGGCGGTTCGATCGCCGTGGTATTGCGGTACAGGCGTGGCTCGTACTGGGAAGTCTCGCCGGCGAGGAATCCGTAGAAATGCTCGAAACCGTAGCCGGTGGGCCAGGTATCGAAAGGCCCCGCCGCCGTGGCGTCGTGGGTCGGGGTGTTGTGCCATTTGCCGAAGGCGGCGGTGCTGTAGCCATGCTGCTTGAGCACTTCGGCCATGGTCGCCGAACTCTTGGGAATCTCCCCGGTGTAACCGTCCCAGTCGGTGGCCAGCTCGGCGATGACGCCGTTGCCCACCCGGTGGTGGTTGCGCCCGGTGAGCAGCGCGGCGCGCGTCGCCGAGCTGATGGCGGTGGTGTGGAAGGCGTTGTAGCGGATGCCGCTGTCGGCGACGCGGCTGAGGGTCGGCGTGTGGATGCCGCCGCCGACGGTATCGGCCTGGGCGAAGCCGGCGTCGTCGAGCATGATCACCAGGATGTTGGGCGCATCCGCCGGCAGGTGCGTCTGCTCCTGGCGCTTCTGGTGCCGGGATTCCTGCAGGGTGGGGCCGGCCTCACTGGCGGAAGGCGTCGGGGGGAAGGGCAGGCTGTTCTGCGCCACGGCCGCCGGGCTGCCGAGCAGCGCGCCGACCGCCAGGGCGATCTCGCCCGGACAAGGCTTCTTGATCATGGGGGCATCCGTCGTGTTGTTCTGGAACGAGCCTGCCGGCCTCGGCGGCCGGCAGGGTGGCGGGTCAGACGGCGAAGCTGGTGATGTCTTTGGCCGCGATGCCATTGGCCGCGCAGAAGGCCAGGTAGCGCTCGACGCCGCTCTTCCAGTTCTCGATGGCGCAGAGGTTGTCGTTCTCGTCGAAGTACAGCAGGTCGCCCTGGACGATGTTCAGGGTGATGATCTCGTCACCGTACTCGCCCAGGGCGACGGGGGTGTGGCGGGTGCCCGCGGTCTCGAACACCACGCCGCCTTCCCTGGAGATCCAGTCGTGTTCGACGTACTTCCAGGCGCCTTTGATGGTGTAGACGATCACGGTGCCGGAGTGGTGGTGCTTGGGCATGGTAATGCCGGCCGGCGACTTGAGCAGGGTGATGGTTTCCCCGCGCACCGGGTCGCACTTGATGTACTTGACGAAAACCTCGTCGCTGTAGGGCGCAAAGGGCACCCAGGGCAGGTCTTCGTCGTTGATGGCGGCGGTGTCGATCGATTCGTACAGCATGGGAATGCTCCTTGGGTCGGGCGCGACCAGGGGTCGGAACGCGTCAGCGGATTCTGCTGGGGCGTCCGACTCCCCACCCCCCCCTTGTCGGGTGGCCTGGCTGGGGCGCGTGAAGGCATTTCGCAGGCGGGTGCGGAGCCTGCGAAGCCCAGCGACGTGCGGGATGTGGGGCGAAGTTGCGCTCGGACCAGGGTCTCCTCGTGACCGGCCGCTTGCGCCGGTTCGCCGCGCGCTGGCCGCTGCGACTGCGCGAGCGAAAGGCTTGCGGTCCAGGGTGCTTTTGCGCACCGTGACGCCTGTGGCACTACGCTCTGGGCAGACCCCGTGCCCGTCGTCAGTCGTCCCGTACGACACAAGGACCGCTTGAGATGAACAACCAGCAGCCCCTGCGCGAACACCTGCATCGCATCATCTTCTTCACCGACACCCCGGCCGGGCAGCGCTTCGACCACTGGCTGCTGCTGTGCATCCTGGCCAGCCTGGTGGTGGTGATGCTGGACAGCATCGTGGAGATCCACCGCGACTACGGCGCCTGGCTGCTGGGCCTGGAGTGGGGGTTCACGGCGATCTTCGCCATCGAATACGCCGTGCGCCTGTACTGCTCGCCCAAGCCCCTGCGTTATGCCTTCAGCTTCTTCGGCCTGATCGACCTGCTGGCCATCCTGCCCGCCTTCATCAGCCTGTTCTACGGCGACGCCCAGTACCTGCTGATCGTCCGCGTCCTGCGCCTGATCCGGGTGTTCCGCGTGCTCAAGCTGAGCCCGTACATGCGGCAGGCCAACTTTCTGCTCACGGCGCTGCGCGGCAGCCAGCAGAAGATCACGGTGTTCTTTGTCTGTATCGCCACCCTGGTGACGGTCTTCGGTGCGCTGATGTACGCGATCGAGGGGCCTCAGAACGGGTTCACCAGCATCCCCAAGAGCATCTACTGGGCCATCGTCACGCTGACCACCGTGGGTTTCGGTGACCTGGTGCCGAAGACGGCACTGGGTCAGGCCCTGGCATCGCTGGTGATGATCACCGGTTACTCGGTGATCGCCGTGCCGACGGGCATCTTCGGTGCCGAGCTGGCCACCGCACTGCGTGGGGGAGAGCGCCGCCAGCACCCCTGCCCGAGTTGCGCCAAGCCCGAGCACGACGTGACCGCGGCCTTCTGCGACCGCTGCGGCAGTCCGCTCTATCCGCGCCGCGACGATTGAGGCCGGGCGGGCTCAGGCGCCGGGCGCCGGGCTGGTGGCGTGCCGGGGCAGGGCGATGGAGATGAGCGCGGCCGACAGGACGAACGCCGTCGAAATCCACAGGCAGGCTTCCAGCCCCCATGCCTGGAACACCCAGCCGGACAGCAGCGTCCCGATCAGCCGGCCGAGCGCGTTGGACATGTAATAGAAGCCCACATCCAGCGATACGCCGTCTTCCTGGGCGTAGGACACGATCAGGTAGCTGTGCAGCGACGAGTTCACCGCGAACAGCGCGCCGAACAGCATCAGCCCGCCCAGCAGCACCACCTGGGCCGACCAGCCTGCCGCAAGGCCGCTGGCGATGGCCGCGGGCAACACCGCCAGCAGGCCGGCCCAGACGAAGGCCGCGCGGCCATCCGGCACCTGGCCGCGCTGCTTGCCGGTGATGGCCGGGGCGAGGGACTGCACGATGCCGTAACCGATGATCCAGGCCGCGAGGAAACCGCCCACCCGCCAGAAGTCCCAGCCGAAGACGGTGCTCAGGTAGACCGGCAGCGCCACCACGAACCAGACATCGCGCGCGCCAAAGAGGAACAGTCGCGCCGCCGAGAGGATGTTGATCGCCCGGCTCTTGGACAGCAGGTCGCGGAACTTCGGCTTCGCCTTGGCCTTGCCGAGGTCCTTCTTCAGCATTGCCAGGCTGCCAAGCCAGATCAGTGCCAGCACCGTCGCCATGGCGAAGAGGGCCCCCTTGAAGCCGAGCAGCGCGAGCAGGGCGCCGCCGAGGAAGAAGCCCACGCCTTTCAGCGCGTTCTTCGAACCGGTGAGGATCGCCACCCACCGGTACAGGGTGCCTTGCTGGCTGTCCGGCACCAGGAGCTTGATCGAGCTCTTGGCGCTCATCTTGTTGAGGTCCTTGGCGATCCCCGACAGCGCCTGGGCTCCCATCACCCAGGGGAGGGTGAGCCAGGCCCCCGGCACCGTGAGCATCAGCAGTGCGACGACCTGCATCCCGAGGCCGATGTTCATGGTGCGGTTGAGCCCCAGCCGCGCGCCGAGGTAGCCGCCCACCAGGTTGGTGATGACCCCGAAGATCTCGTAGAACAGGAACAGCGCGGCGATCTGCAGCGGCGTGTAGCCCAGCGCGTGGAAGTGCAGCACCACCAACATGCGCAGGGCACCGTCGGTGAGGGTGAAAGCCCAGTAATTGCCGGTGACCAGCAGGTACTGGCGGACTTCCGTGGAGAGGCCTGACAACGCATTCATGATCGCCGCGCGCTCCTTCAGCCTGCCAGGCCGACCAGCCGGGCCAGCTCGACGGTGCGGTTGGCGTAGCCCCACTCGTTGTCGTACCAGGCGTAGAGCTTCACCTGGGTGCCATTGACCACCAGGGTGGACAGCGCGTCGATGATCGACGAGCGCGGGTCGGTGCGGTAGTCGATGGACACCAGCGGGCGCTCCTCGTAACCGAGGATGCCGTTCAGCTCATGCTCGGCGGCGCGCTTGAGCAGCTGGTTGACCTCTTCCGCCGTGGTGGCGCGCTCCACCTCGAACACGCAGTCGGTCAGCGAGGCATTGGCCAGCGGCACCCGTACGGCATGGCCGTTCAGCCGGCCGCGCAGCTCGGGGAAGATTTCCGCAATGGCGGTCGCCGAGCCGGTGGTGGTGGGGATCAGGCTCATGCCCGAGGCGCGGGCACGGCGCAGGTCCTTGTGCGGCTGGTCGAGGATGCTCTGGGTATTGGTCAGGTCGTGGATGGTGGTAATGGAGCCGTGGCGGATGCCCAGGTTCTCGTGGATCACCTTGACCACTGGCGCCAGGCAGTTGGTGGTGCAGGAAGCGGCGGTGACGATGCGATGTTCGGCGGCCTTGAACAGGTGCTGGTTGACGCCCATGACGACGTTCAATGCGCCTTGCTCCTTGACCGGCGCACTGACCACCACACGCTTCACGCCCTGGTCCAGGTAGGCCTGGAGTACGGCCACCGTCTTCATCTTGCCGCTGGCCTCGATCACCAGATCGCAGTCCGACCAGTCGGTGTCGGCGATGGCCTTGTTGGCGGTGACCTGGATGCGCTTGCCGCCGATCACCACGCAATCGTCCTCGGCGCCGGCCTCATGGTGCCAGCGGCCGTGTACCGAATCGAAGTTCAGCAGGTGGGCGTGGGTGGCGGCGTCACCCGCGATGTCGTTGATGCGGATGAATTCCAGCTCCGGCCAGTCCCAGGCGGCGCGCAGCGCCAGACGACCGATACGACCGAAACCGTTGATACCGACTTTGATGCTCATGCTCGTGTTCTCGGGAGAGGGGTGAAATCAATGGCCAGCGTCGAACTGGCCGATCCAGTCGACGTGGGCCGTGTGCCAAGTGGCTTAGGGCTCAGCAGCAGGCGGTGGCGCGCTCGGGGCGGTCACCCATGCCATCGAGCCGCTTCGAGTCGGGGCTCAGCCAATGCGTGTTGGCCCCCAGTACCGTCGTCAGCACGCTGTGTACCCAGTCCGGCAGGTTGGGATGCAGGCGGTAGTACACCCACTGCCCCTGGCGGCGATCCGCCAACAAACCACAGGTGCGCAGCTGCGCCAGGTGGCGGGAAATCTTTGGCTGGCTCTCATCCAGGGCGCAGGTCAGCTCGCAGACGCACAGCTCCTCCTCGCGGGTGATGAGCAGCATCAGGCGCACGCGGGTTTCGTCGGCCAGGCATTTGAAAACGGTGGTGGGGGTCAGTGGGTCAGCCACGGCGGCCTCGGCGTTTACTGATTCTGTCGATCCACCCATCGCGAAGGCTGGCGGAAAGGGGCTGCCAAAGCCGGAGCGGGGTATTTGGGGGTTACTTTATATATGGAAAATCAAATATATGGAAATTCGAATATTGCGCAGGCCTTGCGCACGGCGGCATGGGGCGGGATGGGCGGGGAGCCGAGCTGACCCCGGCTCTCCGTGCGGGGCGAGGCTTTGCCGCTTTGGAGGATGCGCCAGCCCGGCATTTGGGCGTATGAGGCGGAGCAGCACCTCGGCGACTGGACTTTCCCGACTCAGTGGGAGTTTGGCGTGGATGGGACTTTTTTCGTTTGTCCCAATCGCCGGTCTTCCGCCTCCAGGTACTTCATCAGCGCCAGGACGTCGGAGTCGGCCAGGCGGAGGTTGGGCATGGGTACCTGGTCGTATTGCCGGAACAGGCTGCTGGCCAGCTCATCCCCTTCCGCCAGCAGCTTGTCCGGCTCTTTGATCCAGCGCGCCAGCCAGGCGGGGTCCCGTTGCCGGGTCACCCCCAGAAGGTCCGGGCCGATGCTGCGAAGGGCACTGAGTTCACCGGCCTGGGCGCCGATGGTATGGCACGCGCTGCAGCGGGTGCGGAACAGCTGTTCCCCGGTCGAGGGCGGGCGGATGGCGGGGGCTTGGGTGTAGTCCGGTGCGGGGCTGTTGTCCTGCTTCCAGTTCTGCAGGCTGTTGGCGAGTTTGTCGACGAGGATGTAGGGGTTTTCGAAAGGGGAGGCCTTGATCCACTGCCCGGTGGCCTGGTTGCCGATGATCAGGCTGAGGTTGTGCTGTTTGAGATCGCCCGGTTCTTCCCCTTGCGCCAGCAGCCCGAGACGTTCCCGCAACTGGGTGATCGCGTCGTAGTCGCCGGTCAGGAAGAGCCAGCCCGGCGCCACCTGGAATTTCTCCGCATAGGCCTTGAGTACCGCTGGCGTGTCGTGGAGCGGGTCGATGCTGATGGAGTAGAAGTGGATATCCCGGCCCACGCGGTCGCCGAGGATTTTCTGCACCTGGCGCAGGCGCGCGGTTTCCAGCGGACAGGTATCGCCGCAACTGGTGAAGATGAAGTTCAGCAGCACCACATTGCCGTCGATCAGGTCGTCGAAGAAGCGCAGGTGACGCCCCTCGTGACTGGTCAGCAGCGTATTGGGGAAATAGTTGGCGCCCCAGGTCGATGTTGCAGCCGGCAGGGGAGGGGAGCCCCCTGCCAGCATCCGGGTGCCGATTGCCGCGCCGAGCAGGGCCAGGGCTGCGACCGCGACCAACCTCCTGCGCAGCTTTCCGTTCATCGTCCGGTGGCCTCGCGCGCTCAGTCTTCGACGTTGTCGGTGCCTTGCGGGCCGACGCCATCGCCTTCGCGGAAGGTCGGCAAGGCCACCGAGCTCACGTACTTCACGCCGTCCCAGGTGGGCAGCGGCGTGGGCATCAACTGGACCTGGCCGGGGTGCTCGAGGTCCCAGCGCAGCAACATGGAGGTGTCTTCATGCTGGGTGTTGTGGCAATGCTCCATGTAGGTGCCGGCGAACTCGCGGAAGCGAATGGCGAGTTCCACTTCCTTCAGGCTGTCCTCTTCCCGGCCGATGCGATAGACGTCCTTGCGCGCCCATTTCTCCCACTCCGGCGGTGCCTTGCCGCCCCGGCTGAGGATGATGCCCTCTTCGAAGTGGATGTGAACCGGATGACTCCAGCCGCCGCCGGTCTCCAGTTTCCAGATCTCCAGGGTGCCGGCGCCGCTGTAGCCGGCCGGCATGGGGCCGCTGGCCAGTTGCGGGGAGGCCGAGATGCGCCTGGGGTCCATGGCGAAGCCGCGCGCATTGTTGGCCAGGGGAATATCGTCGGTGCGGATGGTCCAGGGGGCGTCGTCGGTGCCATTGGACCGGCCGAACTCGAATCGGCGATGACGCGCCTGGCTGAGCAGCACGCGGTCGCTGGGGTCGTCGGCATGCAGCGTCAGCGGGATCATCACCTTGCCTTCCGCCTTGCCCGGTTTGGCGGGTTCGTAGTCGGCCGGGTTCATCGCCAGGTCCTGGCCGCTGTAGGGCTGCACGCGCAGTTCGAGGAACTTGCCCACGGCCGGGTCGCCCTTGTCCCACATCAGCCCCTTGCTCGACTGCTTGAGCACCGGCTTGTACTTCTCCGAGAGGACGTCGGCCAGCGCGATGGCCTTCTTGCTGCCTTCGCCGGTGTCGTGCTCCAGGAGGTTGACGACGTACAGCTTGTCGCCGGGCTGGATCCCCGCCTTGGCGAAGTTGACGATGATGTCGTAGCGCTCGGCGATGCCCTGGCTTGGCAATTCGCCGAAGTGGTCCTTGAAGTTGCCGTCGTGGTCCAGGTCCAGCGTGCCGTCGAACGGCACCGCGTGCTCCATGATGTTGCCGTCGTTGGCGATCATGTGGAACGGGACTCGCGCATACGAATAGTTCGCCCCCTTGGGCCCCTTGAGCTCGCCGCCGGTACCCTTGACCTCGCGGACGATGGCCAGCTTCAGGAAGCGCGACACCGAGCCGTTGAGGATGCGGAAGCGGTAGCTGCGGGCGCGTACGTTGAAGTACGGCTTGTAGAGCCAGTTGGTGAGGATCTGGTCACCGAGGAAGCCGTCGGTGTTGAAGGGGTTGAACCACAACTGGCCCTGCTGATCCCACGCCTTGTCGGCGATCAGCAGGTCCACGTCATAGTCGCGGTTACCCCACGACAGGCCCGTGCCGCTGGGGAAGCGCAGGTTGATGCCGTCTTCGAAGGCCTCGTTGCCACGGTCCACGGCGCTGTAGTAGTTCATCATCGCCGCGTTGCCCTTGTAGACGTTCTGCGCGGTGAAATCGAGCATGTGGTCGTGGAACCAGTGGGTGCTCATGGTTTCGCGCCAGTCGCCGCGAATCTGGATTCTGCCGCTCTGGCAGGTTTTCAGGCCCGGACTTTCGTCGTTTACCCAGAGGGTTTCGCCCGCCTCGCAGGGAAAGGCCGCGCGCGGGTCGCTGGCGGTGGTGTTGATGCTGTCGTAGCCGCCCAGCTGGATTGGCCAGCGGTAGTCGTAGTACTGGCCGGGAAAGAAGAAGGCGTTGGTGTAGCCGTCGCTCTCGGCCGGGGTGTGGCCATTGTGTTCGTGGGTGGTGATGGTGTGCAGGCCGAAACCCCGGTTAGCCGCCGGGTCGATGGGCAGCGCGTTGTAATGACGGAACAGCAGCGGCTGGCCGTAGCGCACCATCAGCAGTTTCGGCGGGAAGGTGCCGTCGAAGGTCCACAGGGCGTTGTGGTCCTGCACCGGCATGTTGGGGTGGAAACGTGGCTGGATGCCGGCGGTGGTGCCGTTCGTGTACGGCAGGCCGGCGGTGTTGTAGTAGAGCCCGCCCGGGGCGAACTCACCCTCGGCATACCGGTGCCGCTGGTAGTGGTCGCGCACGCCACCATTGGCGCGGGCGCCGGCCTGCACCGTCTTGATGTCCCGTTGCGGGTAGAACTCTTCCCAGCGCTGGTGCGACCACCCCTTGCCCGGTGGCCGTCCCTCCGCCGGACCCAGTACCGGACGATGGAGGAAACCCCGGACCAGGGCGTTCCAAGGGTTGCCGTCCACGACATTGGAATACTGGGCAGGGAAGGGGAACAGACCGGGGGTCGCCAGGAAGGCGTCGAGGTCATGGCCCGACGGTCCGCTGCGATAGAGGTTGGAAGGGTCCTGCTCCGGCGCGGCGCCCAGGCTGGGTTGAGGAAATCCCGCGGCGGGCGGCGGCGCGCTTGGGTCCAGCGGTTCCAGCCCGAAGGCTTCGAAGCGCAGCATCTGCTGGCTGAAGGGCTGGGCATTGAACAGCGGGCTCGGCCGGCCATTGGTGGGAATGTTGAAGGCCGTCTGCTGGCCGGGCGGCAACACATTCTCGGCCAGTACGGTCGCCCGGTTGCCTTTCACTCCGCCGGCTTGCTCGAAGGCACCCTGGTTGGCCGGTGGCAGGCCCTTGAGGATCTTTCGCGTATCGCCGGCTTTTTTCGGTTGATCGGTGTAGGCCGAGGGGTCGCCAGGCGGGGGCTGGTCGGAGGAGGGACCTTCATCGGCCGTGGTAAGTCCGATGGCGAGCAGAATGCCAATGGCCAGCGCGGACTGGCGAGTGCGGCCGCAGGCCGGGTGCCTGGAGCCGTTGGTGGCGGTTTCGGGACGGCGGCGGGACATATCCACCTCTTCGACGTGGACTGAGGGATAGTCACGGTCAACGGGCCACTGGCAGGAAACACGGCACGACAAGACTCATCGGGACAGACCTTGCCCGCCCGCCGAGTAGGAGTGTTTGGAGTAGTGGCACTATGGCCTCGAATCGATCTTTTTCCCTGTAACTAAATGTGTCAATGTGCAAGCGATTCGCATTTGGCGAAAGGTCAAAAAGTCGGCATCAGTGGTAGCGTCCAAGGTGCGGCGTCAATCTGCCGTCTCCGGGGCGGCGCCGGACCCGGATTGGCAATGGTGGAAGCCGGGGCCTGGCCGCATGATTCCGGGGGCTTCAGGCCGCTAGGCAAACCGGGGGCATGGAAGGTAAGGTAACCGCCGGGTGTCGTTTCTGCGCGCTGCAGTCAGACAGGTTTCTTGTGTCGGTCGGGCCGCCGCACAGTAGTCGAGAACGAGCGACCATGAACCAGCATCCTTCCCGCGAGGTGTTGCCGGCTGCGCAACGCGTGGCTGACAAGGCCTTCAATTCCCTCGAAAAATTCCTCCACATCGAAGCGCTCAGTGGCGTGGTCCTACTGATCGCTGCCGCCGTCGCGCTGATCTGGGCCAACTCGCCCGCCGCCGCCAGCTATGAACACCTCTGGCACACGCCGCTATCCATCGCCCTGGGTGACCATGCCATCTCGTATTCCCTGCACTTCTGGATCAACGATGCGCTGATGACCGTGTTTTTCCTGGTGGTCGGTATGGAGATACGCCGGGAGATTCACGAAGGGGCGTTGGCCGACATCAAGCTGGCGACCCTGCCGGTGGTCGCCGCGTGCGGCGGGGTCCTGGTGCCGGCCTTGCTCTATCTCTCGCTCAATGGCAGCGATGAATTGCGCCGGGGCTGGGCGGTTCCGACGGCCACCGACATTGCCTTCGCGGTGGGGGTCCTGGCCTTGCTCGGGCGCTCTGTCCCGGCTTCGGTGCGGGTGTTCCTGCTGGCCCTGGCGATCATCGACGACATCGTCGCGGTGCTGATAATCGCCCTGTTCTATTCCGGGGGGCTGGATGCCCTGGGCTTTGTCATCGCCGGTGCGGGCATCCTGCTGGTGCTGGGCTTGCAGTGGATTGGCGTCGGCTCGGCCTATGCCTACCTGCTACCCGGTGCGTTGCTCTGGTATGGCCTGCTGAAAACGGGCGCCCACCCGACGCTGGCGGGGGTGGTGCTGGGGCTCATGACCCCGGTGCGCCCGGTCAAGGTCATCGAGCAGCCGCTGCAACTGGCGAAGCAGGCGATTCAGGATTTCGCCGAGCGCGAGCAGGCGTCGCACGGCGATACCAACGAGCTGCTGGTGCCTATCAGGCAGCTCAGACAGGCGCAACGTGAACTGTTGCCGCCGGTGACGCGTGTGCAAATGGCCCTGCACCCCTGGGTCGCCTTTCTGGTGATGCCACTGTTCGCGTTGGCGAATGCGGGGGTGAGCCTGGCCGGCGTGGACCTGGACGATGGCGGTTCCCTGGCGGTGCTTACCGGGGTCGCGCTGGCCCTGGTGGCCGGCAAGCCGCTGGGGGTGCTGAGCTGCAGCTGGCTGGCGGTGCGCATGGGGTTGTGCAGCCTGCCCGCGGGGATCAACTGGTCCTGGATGACCCTGATCGGCTGTCTGGCGGGGATCGGATTCACCATGTCGATCTTCATCGCCAACCTCGCCTTCGCGCAGCAGGAGCTCTTGAGCGCCGCCAAGTTGGGGGTGCTGATCGCCTCGCTGATCGCGGGTGTCATCGGTCTGGCCTTTGGCCGCGTGCTGGCTGCGCGCGCGGTCGGTCAGTCCGGCCGCGTGTTAGGCCCGGATTCTAGGCCGCGCTCATGACGACGGTCCCCTGTTGCAGTCGGGCGCGGAGTGTTCGCAGGCGTCGGTAGCCCTGATGCAACCCGGGAAGGGACCCACCGCCGAACCCCTTCCAGTCGTTGAGCGTTCGGGGTTCGGCGACGGCGATTACCGGGGCTCGATGACCGAACGGCCGCATCTTCAGACCCAATGACAGAGTGGGCGCTGCATTATCGTCTACGGTTTCGACTTGACGGAGTCTGATTCCGGGAGAGTCAGTCATGAGTGTCTGCAAAGTACTGTGGCTTCCGCTGTCGCTATTGTTGTCGACGCATATTCTGGCAGCGCCTGGTGTGTCAGATGATAACGCCAGGGTGGCAACGGAAGTTAATCAGTCAAACGCCTCGGATAATAATTCCATAAACACCCAGGGGCGAAAGGTGAATGAGGAACATCGAAAAGCAATCGAGGCACACATCAGGCACTCCAACTATCAGGTCAGGCTGCTGATGCGGTCGGCTTCCATGTCAAATATTGATACGGTGCTCGACGCCATAGATGCACTACGCAAAACCAATGAAAAATGCGTCCAGCACATCGAGCTTTGTCGAGATGTTGATACCGCGTCCAATACCGCGGGAGTTTCCAGCCCGCTTCAGTCATTTGGCGTCGATTCAAAGCTGTGACCGGTCTCGCATGGTTTTCGCCTTCAGGGCGGCCCCTTTTTGTTCGGCGAGTATTTCAAGTTTTATTGATTTTTAACCTCTGGTATTTGCTGGGTTGGTCACCTGGTTTTTAACGCTGTGGCCCTATTGCTCCTAGGTGTCTGATTTCTTGAGGATGCTGTCACTCGATTGGCGCTCATAATATGACTAAATATCAAAAGTCACTTTGCCGGGTGGCTGTTAATTCTGGGGAGAATAAGACGGATGGGCGATAGTTATTTATCAATGGCCGGTTGTGGTTAAATTGCCATTATTTTCAAGGATATTCTTTACAATTTGTTATCATGGTGCTTTGGTTGGGGTGTGGCAGGGGTTCTGCGAAGCCTTGTGCTTGTTGGTCCTGTGTCACTCATTCAAATCATCAATACATACAATAATTATTGATTGGGGGGATGGGAGGCCCCATGAAACATCCAACTCCTGAAACACCTGAAGTCGAGGACAACGCTAGGGCGAACAGTCAGTCCCCCAGAAGAAACTTTCTCAAACTGTCCGCGACGGCGCTGGCGCTATCCGCAACCGCGGTACCTTTGAGCCTGACCGCGAAGAGACGCCGCGATCGTGATCGCGATGACGATGATGAGGACGACGATGACGTCCGTGTGCTCATCCCGCCGAGTCCACCGACCATCCCCTGGCAGATCGAGCTTCCCCAGGAAATCCCGGTGCTCCAGCCGGTCACCCTGGACCCTGCGCCGACCGAGGAGGCGAATACCGCCGCGGGCGAGGCGGGGCGTGCTCCCCACCAGCGATTTACCGAACTGGGCGTCGCGGTCACCTATGAACTGACCGCCCTGGAGCGGCCGGACTGGGTGTTCAATCCGGCTTATCCGCCCCAGAGGGTCTGGGGGTATGCCGGCAACACGCGGGGCGCCACGGCCCCGGGACCCACCATTTTCGCGCGCTATGGCCAGCCGATGATTCTGCGTATCCACAACGGGTTGCCTCAGGATCACGTCGGCTTCGGCTCCCCGGAAATTTCCACGCACTTGCACAATGCCCATACGGCGTCGGAGAGCGATGGTTTCCCGGGGGACTACTACAGCGCCGTCAAGGCGGGGCCGACGCTGGCCTCGCCCGGTGAGTTCAAGGATCACCACTACGGCAATATCTACGCCGGCTTCGACGAGTTCCAGAATGGCATCGGCGATCCGCGCGAGGCGCTGGGCACGCTGTTCTACCACGACCACACCTTCGACTTCACGGCGCCGAACGTGTATCGCGGCCTGGCCGGGTTCTACCTGCTCTTCGACGACATCGACTCGGGCGATGAGCATGACCCGAGTCCCAGCGCCCTGCGCCTGCCCAGCCACCCCTACGACTATCCGTTGATGTTCAACGACAAGCGCTTCGACCCGGAGGGCATCCTGTACTGGGACCAGGTCAGTCCCGAAGGGGTACTGGGCGACAAGATCTGCGTGAACGGTTATATCGAGCCGGTCTTGCGGGTCGCCGCGCGCCGCTATCGACTCCGCCTGCTCAACGGCGGGCCCAGCCGTTTCTATGAGTTCTACCTGGTGTCGTCGCGCGATGTGGAGCAGAAGTTCACCTACATCGGTAACGACGGCAATCTGCTGCCGGCGCCGCTGCTGAACCAGACCAAGGTTCGTCTCGGGGTCACCGAGCGCGCCGACATCGTCGTCGACTTCTCCCGCTACGTGGTGGGCACGGAGCTGTACCTGGTGAACCGCCTGACGCACCGGCCAGACGATACGCGGCAGCCCAAGGACGTGCGCGAGCCGGGCGTCCGGGTGCTGAAAATCATCGTCGACCGCTTCCCCACCGAGCAGGACGTGAGCCAGGTGCCACCGGTGTTGCGTCCGCTGCGACCGCTCGATCCGGAGGAGATCGCCGCGGCCCCGGTGCGGCGCTGGGTATTCGAGCGCAGGAACGGCATGTGGGCGGTGAATGGCCGATTCTTCGACCCGACCGTCGTCAGTGCGCGAATCCGCCAGGGCAGTGCGGAGGTCTGGGAACTGGTCAACCCCGAAGATGGCTGGGACCACCCCATCCATATCCACTTCGAGGAGGGGCGCATCATCAGCAAGACCGTGAAAGGGCGGGAAGTCCCCATTCCACCCCATGAGGTGGGCCGCAAGGACGTCTTCGTGCTGGGCGAGGACATGACCATCAAGGTCTTCCTGCGCTTCCGCGATTTTCTCGGCAAGCACCCCATGCACTGTCACAACCTCATCCACGAGGACCACGCGATGATGGTGCGCTGGGACATCGAAGCGGATACCAGCGGCCCTTCGCCCAACAGTGGCAGCGGCAGTGCCGATACCACTCGACAACCTGGCAAACGGCGAATCGGCTGATCCGGCAAGAGGAGGTCTGTCCATGAACACTCGACGCGACTTGATAGCCGGCCTGGGTGTCGCGGCCCTGGGTGGCGCGCTCTGGTACAGCGTTCCGCAGGTGGCGGGCGAAGCGGATCCGGCCAGGAAAGCCCGCACCCCGTTCGCCAACGTGCCGCTGTACACCCAGGATGGGAAAAAGGTGCATTTCTACGACGATCTGATCCACGGCAAGGTGGTGGTGATCAGCATGATGTACGTCATGTGCGAGGGCATCTGCCCGACCATGACCGTCAATATGCGCAGGGTGCAGTGGCTGCTGGGCGATCGCCTGGGCCGGGAGGTTCACCTGTACTCGATCACGCTGCAGCCGCTGATGGACACCCCCGAGGTGCTCAAGGCCTATGCCGCCCGGCATGGTGCGCAGCCCGGCTGGACCTTCCTGACGGGCGCCCCGGGGGATATCCGGCGGCTGCGCTACAGCCTGGGCTTCTTCGACCCGGTGCCGGAAGTGGACGAGAACCTGTCGACCCACACCGGGATGTTGCGCATCGGCAACGATCGCACCCAGCGCTGGACCATGGCACCGGCGCTCTGCGACGCGAAGCGGATCATCGCCACCATCAACCATGTGGATACCCGGATGGTCGCCACCCGCTACGGCGCTTCGTCGAACATCGGTTGAGGCTGGAGTGCCCAGGTTCTGCGGCGCTTGCTGATGGCGGCGCCGCAGAACCCGTATCGCAGAAGGCGGGACGCCCCCTCAGTCAGTGCCGAACCGCAGGCCGCAACCGCACCTGCGGACCGGGGATGCGTTCATCCCCGGGAGAGGATGCGTGGCCCCGGGGCATTCACGCGTGGGCCTTGCTGAGGGGAAACAGCAGATCGATGAAGCGCTCCGCCGTGGGCTGCGGCTGGTGGTTGGCCAGGCCGACGCGCTCGTTGGCCTCGATCAGCACGTAGTCCGGCTGGTCGGCGGCCGGCACCAGCAGGTCCAGCCCCACCACCGGGATTTCCAGGGTGCGGGCGGCGAGGATGGCGGCCTCGGCCAGGGCCGGGTGGAGGCTCGCGGTGACGTCTTCCAGGGTGCCGCCGGTGTGCAGGTTGGCGGTGCGCCGCACGGCCAGGCGGGTGCCCGCCGGCAGCACGCTGTCGTAGTCGAAGCCGGCGGCGCGCAGGGTGCGCTCGGTCTCGCCGTCCAGCGGAATGCGGCTCTCGCCCTGGGTGGCGGCCTGGCGTCGGCGGCTCTGCCGCTCGATCAGCTGGCGCAGGCTGCGCTGGCCGTCGCCGACCACTTCGGCCGGGCGGCGGACGGCGGCGGCCACCACCTCGTAGTTGATCACCACCACCCGCAGGTCCAGGCCCGGGTGGCAGCTTTCCAGCAGCACGCGGCTGTCGAAGTGTTCGGCGGCGGCGATGGCGGTGCGCACCTCGTCCGGGCTGCGCAGGTCGACGGCCACGCCCTGGCCCTGCTCGCCATTGACCGGCTTGACGACGAGGCTGCCGTGCTCGGCGAGGAAGGCGGCGTTGTCCGCCTCCGAGCCGGCCAGGCGCTGGGCCGGCTGGCGGATGCCGACCTGGGCCAGCGCGCGGTGGGTGAGGTGCTTGTCCTGGCAGAGGGTCATGCTCACTGCGCTGGTCAGGTCGCAGAGCGATTCGCGGCAGCGGATCCGCCGGCCGCCCAGGCTGAGGCTGAACAGGCCGCCCTCGGCGTCGTCCACCTGCACGCCGATGCCACGGCGCAGCGCCTCGTCGACGATGATGCGGGCGTAGGGGTTGAGCTGCTCTTCGGGGCCGGGGCCGATGAACAGGGTCTGGTTGATGCTGTTCTTGTGCTTCACCGCGAAGGTGGCCAGCTCGCGGAAGCCCAGTTTGGCGTAGAGCGCCTTGGCCTGGCGGTTGTCGTGCAGCACCGAGAGGTCGAGGTAACTGAGTTCGCGGCTCATGAAGTGCTCGATCAGGTGGCGCACCAGCGCTTCGCCGACGCCCGGGCGGCTGCATTGCGGGTCCACCGCCAGGCACCAGAGGCTGGAACCGCCTTCCGGGTCGCCGAAGGCCTTGGCGTGGTTGAGGCCCATGACGGCGCCGATCACCTGGCTGTCGCGTTCGTCCTCGGCCAGCCAGTACACCGGCCCGCCCTGGTGGCGCGGGGTGATGGCGTCCTGGTTCACCGGCAGCATGTCGCGGCAGCGGTAGAGCTGGTTCACCGCCTGCCAGTCCGCCTCGCTCACGGCGCGGCGGATGCGGAAGCCGCGAAAGGCGCGGCGCGCCGGGCGGTAGTCGGTGAACCAGAGACGCAGGGTATCGGACGGGTCGAGGAACAGCTGCTGCGGCGCCTGCGCCAGCACCTGCTGGGGGGCGGCGACATAGAGGGCGATGTCGCGCTCGCCGGGGCGTTCGGAGAGCAGCTCCTGGGCGAGACCGCCCGGCGTGGCGAAGGTGTGACCAAGCAGCAGGCGGCCCCAGCCGCAGTGCAAGACCTTGGGCTCATCGTGCGGGTCTTGCCGGACTTCCGCCAGGCGCGCCTGCAGGCGCTGGTAGGACGGTGCCTGGCCACGCAGCAGGCGTTGGCTGTGCAAGGTATGAGCTTTCATGCTTGTTCAGAGTCCCTGTTGATTGAGCCAGAGGTTGAGGGCGGCCATCTGCCAGAGCTTGGAGCCGCGCAGCGGGGTGATGTCCTGCTCCGGGCTGGCCAGCAGCTGTTCCAGCATGGCCGGCTGGAACAGGCCGCGGTCCTGGCTCGGGTCCAGCAGCAGTTCGCGCACCCAGTCGCGGGTCCGGCCTTCCAGGTGCTTGAGGCCGGGCACCGGGAAATAGCCCTTGGGCCGGTCGATCACCTGGGCGGGAATGACCTGGCGCGCGGCGGCCTTGAGCACCGCCTTGCCACCGTCGCCGAGCTTGAAGCGCGAGGGGATGCGTGCCGACAGCTCGGCCACCCGGTAGTCGAGGAAGGGCACCCGCGCCTCCAGGCCCCAGGCCATGGTCATGTTGTCCACGCGCTTCACCGGGTCGTCCACCAGCATCACCGTGCTGTCCAGGCGCAGGGCCTTGTCCACCGGGTCGAGGGCGCCAGGGCGGGCGAAGTGCTGGCGCACGAAGTCGCCGGCCAGGTCGTCGGTGAGCCAGGCCGGCTGCACCGTGGCCTGGTATTCGCTGTGGTCCCGGTCGAAGAAGGCCGTGCGGTAGCTGCCGAACGGGTCGCGGGTGTCGGCCAGCGGCGGGTACCAGTGGTAGCCGCCGAACAATTCGTCGGCGCCCTGGCCGCTCTGCACCACCTTGCAGTGCTTGGACACCTCGCGGGCGAGCAGGTAGAAGGCGATGCAGTCGTGGCTGACCATCGGCTCGCTCATGGCGGCGAAGGCGGCGGGCAACTGTTCCAGCACTTCGTGTTCGCCGATGCGCAGTTGCTGGTGGCGGGTGCCGTAGTGGCGGGCGATCAGGTCGGAATATTCGAACTCGTCGCCGCGCTCGCCACCGGCGTCCTGGAAACCGATGGAAAAGGTCGCCAACTGTTCGACGCCGGTTTCCGCCAGCAGGCCCACCAGCAGGCTGGAATCCACCCCGCCGGAGAGCAGCACGCCGACTTCGCGGGCGGCGCGCTGGCGGATCGCGACGGCGTCGCGCAGACTGTCCAGCAGCCGGTCGCGCCAGTCATCGAAACCGAGGCCCTGTTCGTCCTCGCGGGGACCGTACTCCAGTTGCCACCACGTGCCGTGATCGGAGTTGCCGGCGGCGTCGAACATCATCCAGCTGCCCGGCGACAGCTTTTCCACGCCCTTGACCAGGGTGCGTGGCGCCGGCACCACGGCGTGGAAGTTGAGGTAGAAGTTCAGCGCCTGCGGGTCGAGGGCAGTATCCAGGTCGCCACCCTGCAGCAGGGCCGGCAGGCTGGAGGCGAAGCGCAGGCGTTGCCCGGTGCGCGACAGGTACAGCGGCTTGATGCCGAGGCGGTCGCGGGCGAGGAACAGGCGTTGCGTATCCCGCTCCCAGATGGCCAGGGCGAACATGCCGTTGAGCTTGGGCAGCATGTCCTTGCCCCAGGCATGCCAGGCCTTGAGCAGCACTTCGGTGTCGCCTTCCGAGAAAAAGCGGTAGCCCAGCTGCTGGAGCTCTACACGCAGCTCTGGATAGTTATAGATGGAACCATTAAAGACCATCGCCAGACCCAGTTGCGGGTCCAGCATGGGCTGGCCGGACGATTCGGCGAGGTCCATGATCTTCAGCCGCCGATGACCGAACGCTAGCGGGCCCTGGCAGTGAAAGCCGTGGCTGTTGGGGCCGCGAGGCTCCATGTGATGGGTGATACGCTCAATTGCAGCGAGGTTGGCAGGGGTGTTGTCGAAACGTAATTCTCCAGAAATGCCGCACATAAGTCCTTACCGGATTGCCGTTGGGGAGGGGTGTGCGCCCGGGGCACCTCTATTACCTAAACAGAAAAATGCTTTCAGGTCAAAGTATCTGGTGTAAAATTTTCATGACGAAACAACTCAATGAAGGGCCGAATCCATGAGCGAGAGCCTCTATAAAGGGGTATTGGCGGATGCTTACTCACTTGCCGTATTCAAAGGCTTGCGCCGCCTGCAGCAGGCGACCGAGGTGCATGCCAAGCGTTTGGCCCGATTCGGCGGCCTGACTCCCTTGCAGTTATTGATCCTGCGCATCATGGCCAGCCAGGGTGAACTGACAGCCAGCCATCTGGCCCGCGAGGTCAGTCTCACCCAGGCCTCACTTTCCGGGGTGCTGGACCGGCTGGAGAGCCGGGGATTGCTGAATCGACGGCGGGACGAACGGGATCGGCGCAAGCACTGGCTCGTCCTGACGGATAGGGGGCTGGAGGCCCTGGCCGAAGCCCCTTCCTTATTGCCGGAGCACGTGCTGGCCCGTTTTGCCGCGCTGGCCGAGTGGGAGCGTCACTCGCTGCTTGCCGCCCTGCTGCACGCAGCGGAGCTGTTCGACACGCCGGAGGAGGGCGAGGAAGAGGAGTAGCCAAGCGGTGGTGCTTCCGCCCGCTGTTTTCCCTGCCCCGATCGCCGCCTGCACAGGCATAATCGCCGTTTTCTCCCCGTTGGAGTCTCCACATGCAGCTCGATTTCGCCCAGATGGCGCCGCTGGATGCCTACCGCTGGCTGGCCAACACCGTCACGCCGCGCCCCATTGCCTGGGTGTCCAGCCTGTCGAAGGACGGCATCAGCAACCTGGCGCCGTTCAGCTTCTTCCAGGTGATCAGCGATGACCCGGCAACCCTGTTGGTGAACATCAGCACCCGTGACGACGGGCAATTGAAGGACACCCTGCGCAACGTGCAGGACACCGGTGAGCTGGTGATCCAGCTGGTGTCCTTCCAGCAGGCCGAGTCCATGAACGCCAGTGCCGCCTGGCTGCCCCATGGCGTGAGCGAGTTCGAGCATTGCGGCATCGCCACCGAGCCGTCGCTGCGGGTGCGGCCGCCCCGCGTGCAGGGCGCCCCGGTGGCCTTCGAGTGCCGGGTGGCGGAGATCCAGCCCTATCCGCGTGCCAATCCCAACTGCCACCTGGTGTTCGCCGAGGTGCTGCTGGCGCATGTCGACGACGCCGTGCTGACCGAGGCGGGGCGCACCGACCCGCAGCGCCTGGACCTGGTGGGTCGCCTGGGCGGCAGTGCCTACACGCGCACCCGCGACACCTTCAACATGGTTCGGCCGGCCTGACCCCCCGCGACAAGGACTAGCCGCGCCGGTTCCTGGCGCGGCGCCGCGCCCATTTGTCGATTTCCACCACCGCGCAGGTGCTCGCCGCCGTCGCCAGGCACCAGGTCCAGCCCAGCGGGCCCAACCCGGCGGTGCCGAACAGCGTCTGCAGCGCCGGCAGGTAAGTAAAACCCAACTGCAGCAGCACCATCAGGCCGACCATGCCCCAGACCATGGGGTTGTCATGCAGGGTGAATCGCGCCGGGCCGTTCAACCGTCGGCTGCTGAACAGGTAGCCGATTTCGCCGAACACCAGGACGTTCACCGCCAGGGTGCGGCTGGCTTCCATGCTCCAGCCCAGTTGCTGGGTATGGATGAACAACCCCAGGCTCGCCAGGGTCAGCACCACCGATACCAGCAGGATCAGCCAGAGCACGTCGCCGGACAGCAGCGGGGCCTTCGGGTCCCGCGGCGGGCGCCGCATCAGGTCGTCCTCCGCCGGCTCGAAGGCCAGGGCCAGGGCCAGGGTGACGGCGGTGATCATGTTCACCCAGAGAATCTGCAGCGGGGTGATGGGCAGGGTCAGTCCCAGCAGGATCGCGCTCAGCAGCACAAAGGCCTGGGCGCCGTTGGTGGGCAGGATGAAAAGGATGGATTTCTTCAGGTTGTCGTAGACGGTACGGCCTTCTTCCACGGCATGGGCGATGGTGGCGAAGTTGTCGTCGGCCAGCACCATCTGCGCCGCTTCCTTGGCCGCCTCGGTGCCCTTGATGCCCATGGCGATGCCGATATCGGCGCGCTTGAGGGCCGGGGAGTCGTTGACTCCGTCGCCGGTCATCGCCACCCGTTCGCCGATCGCCTGCAGGCGCTCCACCAGGCGCAGCTTGTGGCTGGGGCTGGTGCGGGCGAACACACTGGTTTCCTTGAGCAGGCCATCCAGCTCGGTGTCGCTCAGCTCGTCCAGATCCGCACCGGTCAACGGCGTGCCGGCCGGCAGGCCCAGGCGTGCTGCGATGGCAGCCGCGGTGGCCGCGTGGTCGCCGGTAATCATCTTCACCTGGATGCCGGCGCTGCGGCACTCCTCGATGGCGAGGATGGCGTCCGCCCGAGGCGGGTCGACCATGCCCACCAGGCCGAGCAGGACGAAGCCACCGCCCAGGTCGGCGTGGTCCAGTTCGTGCTGGCCGTCGCCGGCGCTGCGCCGGGCCAGGCCGATCATGCGCAGGCCAGCCGCAGCGCCCTCGCCCAGTACCTCGTCCCAGATGCGCGGGTCCAGCGCTTCGGCGGCGCCGTCGCGCCATTGCCGGTCGCAGACCTCCAGCAAGCGTTCCGGCGCGCCGACCAGAAAGATGACGCCCTCGCCCTGGCCGTCGCGGTGCAGGCTGGCGAGGTAACGGCGTTCGGAGCAGAAGGGCAGGGCGTCGACCCGGGGGCGGCGGCTGCTCTCCTCGTCCGGGTCCAGTCGCAGCTTGCCGGCCAGGGTGAGCAGGGCTGCCTCGGTGGGGTCGCCGGTGATGCACCACTGGTTGTTCACCTCGCAGAGGCTGGCGCTGTTGGCCAGCAGGCCGGCGCGGGCCAGTTCGTGCAGGTCGTGGGCCAGGTCGAGGCCAGGGCTGACATCGCCTTCGGGGGCATAGCCCACGCCCGATACTTCGTAGCGGCGGCTCGCGGTGTAGACGCGCTGCACCGTCATTTCGTTGCGGGTCAGGGTGCCGGTCTTGTCCGAGCAGACCACGGTCACCGCGCCCAGGCTTTCCACCGCCGGGAGCCGGCGGATGATCGACTGGCGGCGGGCCATGCGCTGCACGCCCAGGGCCAGGATGATGGTCAGCACCGCTGGCAGGCCCTCGGGGATGGCGGCCACCGCCAGGCCCACGGCGGCCATCAGCATGTCGCTGGCACTGTAGCCGCGCAGCAGGATGCCGAAGGCAAAGGTGGCCGCCGCCAGCACCAGGATGACCAGGGTGAGCTGGCGGGCGAATCGCGCCATGTCCGCCAGCAGCGGGGTCTGTAGCGGTTCCACCGAACTCAGCAGGTGGCTGATGTGCCCCAGTTCCGTTTGCTCCGCGGTGGCCACCACCACGCCCAGGCCGCTGCCGGCGCAGACCAGGGTTCCGGAATAGGCCATGCTGTGGCGGTCGCCCAGACTGGCTTCGGCGGCGACCGGCCGGTTGCTCTTGTCGCTGGGCAGGGATTCCCCGGTGAGGGCCGCTTCCTCGATGCGCAGGTCGCGGGTTTCCAGCAGGCGCAAGTCCGCCGGCACCCGGTCGCCAGCTTCCAGCAGTACCAGGTCGCCTGGCACCAGGTCCGCCGCCGGCACCTGGCGGACCTCGCCATTACGCTTGACCCGGCTGTCCAGGGTCAGCAGCTTCTGGATCGCGCGCATGGCCGATTCGGCCTTGCCCTCCTGGATGAAACCGACCACGGCGTTGATCAGGACCACGCCGAAGATCACCGCGCTGTCCAGCCATTCGCCCAGGACCAGGGTGACCAGGGTGGACGCCAGGAGCACATAAATGAGCAGGTTGTGGAATTGCAGCAGGAAGCGTTTCAACGGCCCGGCGCCGGCGCGTTCGGGCAGGCGGTTGGGGCCCAGGCGGGCCAGGCGGCGCTCGGCTTCTTCCGGGTCCAACCCGGCTGGCCCGCTGCCCAGGTGCCGCAGGCTGGACTCGGTGCTCTGCGCATGCCAGTGGAGGGGGGATGGGGCGTTCATGGCGGCCTCCGTAGGACGTCGTACGAAAGCCTAGCCTCTCTGGCCACACCGCCTATTGCCCTGGGTCAGTTGCCGGATCATTGCGCCCGGCCTGGAAAATGATCCAAAAACGACATCCAGTTAGCCAAAAACAGCATTGTCCGCCGAGGTGGCAGAAATGTGGCTTGTCGCCAGTATTCGGCTGCTCCTATGTTCGACCTTGGGGAAGTGGATAGCAGATCGCGTCCATGCAGTAGTCGCCTTGTGGGGAGGTAGGAGCATGTGGACTGTCTTGCAACGTAGGTTGGCCAGCCTGAGTACGGCCAACAAGTTGATGCTCGGGTTCGGCATCGTCCTGGCGCTGACCCTGGTCGTGGCGGCCACGGGGTTCACCGCCTTGCGCGCGGTGGATGGCCGGGCCCGCCTGCTGGAGGAAATGCGCGCCATCGACAGCGATGTGCTGCTGATCCGCCGCACCGAGAAGGACTACGCCCTCACCTCCGACGCCAAATATGCCGAGACGCTGCGCCAGCAGGCCGAAGCCATAGTCGCCCGCAGCGAGGCGCTGGCCGCACAGTTGTCCGGCCCGGGCCGCGACGCCCTGGGCGAAGTCACCCAGGCCATGGCCGAGTACCGTGGCGCCTTCGACCGCTACGTGGAACTCACCGACAACCAGCGCCTGGCCCTGGAAGCGGCCAACTGGCTGGTGGTCAGCGCCTCCAACAGCCTTGACGTGCTGCAGAGCGGCTTGAACGAGGACGGCGTCGACCTGCTGAAGAGCTCCCAGGGCGCCCAGGGCGCCGAACTGGTGGAGCAGGGCGGACAGATCAGCCGCGTCTATCAGTTGCTGCTGCAGGCGCTCAACCAGGCCCGCGTGCGCCTGGAACAGAGCCGGGGCTCCGACGAAGCCGGCACGCCGCAGATTCAGGAGGCGCTGGACGCCCAGAAGCTCGCCGCCGAGTTGCGCGATGCCATGCAGGACCCGGGTTACGCCGCCGTGCTCACCGAAGTGATCGGCAACGTCGATTCCTTCAATGAACGCCTCAAGGACTACACCGCGACCCTGGAGCAGCAGCGCCAGGAGTACACCCGCCTGGCCGCCCAGGCCGAGCGCGTGGTGCAGGCCGTGGAACGGGCCTATGCGCAGCAGAAGGCCGACATGCAGGCCCAGCAGGCCTCCAGCTCGCTGCTGATCCTGCTGGCGGCCGCCCTGGCGCTGCTGATCGGCCTGGCCGCCACGGCACTGATCAGCCTGCTGATCGTGCGGCCCCTGCGGCGGGTGATCGGGCTGGCGCGGCAGATCGCCGAGGGCGACCTCAGTGCCAGCATCGAGGTGCAGCGCCGCGACGAGATCGGCCAGTTGATGGAGGCCATGGCCGGCATGTCCGGCAATCTGCGGGACATGGTCGGCCGCCTGCAGGGCGGGGTGGCGCAGATATCCGCTTCGGCCCAGGCGCTGTCCGGCGTCACCGAGCAGACCCGCGTGGGCGTCAATGGCCAGAAGGAAGAAACCGACCAGGTCGCCACCGCCATGAGCCAGATGGCCGCCACCGTGCAGGAGGTGGCGCGCAATGCCGAGGCCGCGGCCAGCTCCACCGAGGCCGCCGACCACCGCGTCAGCAGCGGCAGCCAGGTGGTGCGCCAGACCCTGGAACGGATCAACCAGCTGGCCCACGCCATGGAGGAAACCACCGGCAGCATCCAGCGTCTCAGCCAGGACACCCAGAGCATCGGCACCGTGCTGGACGTGATCAAGAGCGTCGCCGAGCAGACCAACCTGCTGGCCCTCAACGCGGCCATCGAGGCGGCCCGTGCCGGTGAGCAGGGCCGCGGCTTCGCCGTGGTGGCCGACGAAGTCCGGGCACTGGCAAGGCGCACCCAGCAGTCGACCGCCGAGATCGAACGGCTGATCGCCACCCTGCGCGAGGGCGTGCGCCGTTCCGTGGAGCACATGCAGGAGAGCGAAAGCCTGGTGGGGCTGACGGTGCAGGATGCCAACCTGACGGAGGAAGCCCTGGCCGGCATCGCCGAAGCCGTGACCCTGATCCACCAGATGAACCAGCAGATCGCCGCCGCGGCGGAGCAGCAGAGCGCGGTGGCCGAGGAAATCAACCGCAGCGTCACCAGCATCCGCGATATCGCCGACCAGTCGGCCCTGGCCATGGACGAAACGGCATCCTCCAGCGTGCAACTGGCGCACCTGGGCAGCGAGTTGCAGGGCATGGCGGCCAGCTTCCGGCTCTGACATTCGCCGAAACTCTGGAGGATTCGGCATTCCGTCGCCCGGCGCGGCACCCTAGAATGGTGCCCCTGTCCAACCGGCCTGGAGTGTCGCGATGCTAAGAATCTGGGGGCGAATCAATTCCACCAACGTGCGCAAGGCCCTCTGGGCGGCCGAGGAAGCCGGTATCGCCTACGAGCGGCTGGATGCCGGCGGCGCCTTCGGCCTGGTGAACGAGGCGGCCTACCGCGCGCGCAACCCCAACGGCCTGGTGCCGATGATCGAGGACGGCGACCTGGTGCTCTGGGAGTCCAATGCCATCGTCCGCTACCTGGCCGCACGCTACGCCGCCGGCAGCCTCTACCCGGAATCCCCGGTGCTGCGCGCCGAGGGCGACAAGTGGATGGACTGGGCCACCTCCAGTTTCGCCACGCCGTTCCGTGACCTGTTCTGGGGCACCCTGCGCACGCCGCCGGCCGAGCGCAACCAGGCGCTGATCGACGCCGCGCTGACCCGCTGTGGCGAGCTGCTGGCCATTCCCGACCGCGCCTTGGCCGGGCGGCCCTACCTGTCCGGCGACGCCTTCGCCATGGGCGACATCCCCCTGGGCTGCTTCGCCTACGCCTGGTTCGAGATGCCCATCCTGCGTCCGGAACTGCCCAATCTCGAAGCCTGGTACGAGCGCCTGAAGGCCCGCCCGGCCTATCGCAAGGCGGTGATGACGGCGCTGACCTGATCGGCATTCGTCGATCCCACCCTTGCAACCTAGGCTGATGAGCAGCCATTCTCGGTTGAATTTGCTGGCATTGAGCCTCATCTACCCCCTTTCCCCAGAAGTAGACGAATCCATCATGAGTTCCGCCCTGTCCATCCGGCAGTTGACCAAGACCTACGGCAATGGCTTCCAGGCCCTCAAAGGCATCGACCTGGAAGTGGCCGAGGGAGACTTCTTCGCCTTGCTCGGCCCCAACGGCGCGGGCAAATCCACCACCATCGGCATCCTCTCCACCCTGGTGAACAAGACCAGTGGCACGGTCAATGTCTTCGGCAATGACCTGGACACGTCGCCCTACGCGCTCAAGCGCTGCCTCGGCGTGGTGCCCCAGGAGTTCAACTTCAACCAGTTCGAGAAGGTTTTCGACATCGTCGTCACCCAGGCGGGCTACTACGGCATTCCGGCGAAGATCGCCAAGGAGCGCGCCGAGCAGTACCTGAACCAGCTCGGCCTGTGGGAGAAGCGCAACGCGGCTTCCCGCGAGTTGTCCGGCGGCATGAAGCGCCGGCTGATGATCGCCCGCGCGCTGATCCATCAGCCGCGCCTGCTGATCCTCGACGAACCCACCGCCGGCGTCGACATTGAGCTGCGCCGTTCCATGTGGGGCTTCCTCACCGAGCTCAACGAGCAGGGCATCACCATCATCCTGACGACGCACTACCTGGAAGAGGCCGAGCAGCTCTGCCGTCACATCGGCATCATCGACCACGGCCGCATCGTCGAGCACACCAGCATGAAGGAGCTGCTGAAGAAGCTGCACAAGGAAACCTTCCTGCTCGACCTCAAGGAGCCCCTGGAAGTGGTGCCGCGGCTCAATGGCTACCCGGCCGAGCTGGTCGATGACCACACCCTGCAAGTGCAAGTGGAGAAGACCCAGGGCCTGACCGAGCTGTTCCGCCAGTTGGCCGCCCTGAACATCGACGTGCTGAGCATGCGCAACAAGTCCAATCGCCTCGAGGAGCTGTTCGTGTCCCTGGTGGAGAAAAACCTGGCGAAGGTGGCCGTATGAGTTCGGAACTGCAGGCCAACCTGGTCGCCCTGGAAACCATCGTCACCCGTGAAGTGCGCCGTTTCATGCGCATCTGGCCGCAGACGCTGCTGCCCCCGGCCATCACCATGGCCCTGTATTTCGTCATCTTCGGCAACCTGATCGGCAAGCAGATCGGCGACATGGGCGGCTTCAGCTACATGGACTACATCGTCCCCGGCCTGATCATGATGTCGGTCATCACCAACTCCTACAGCAACGTGGTGTCGAGTTTCTTCGGCAGCAAGTTCCAGCGCTCGGTGGAGGAACTGCTGGTGTCGCCGGTGTCGGCGCACACCATTCTCCTTGGCTACACCATCGGCGGTGTGCTGCGCGGCCTGGCGGTGGGGCTGATCGTCACCTTCCTGTCGCTGTTCTTCACCAAGCTCTCGGTTCACCACATCGGGGTGACCGCGCTGGTGGTGCTGCTCACCGCCACCATCTTCTCCCTGGGCGGCTTCATCAACGCCGTCTATGCGCGCAACTTCGACGACATTTCCATCATCCCGACCTTCGTGCTGACGCCGCTGACCTACCTGGGCGGCGTTTTCTACTCGATCAACCTGTTGCCGCCGTTCTGGCAGACGGTGTCCCTGGGCAACCCGATCCTGCACATGGTCAACGCCTTCCGCTACGGCATCCTCGGCGTATCCGACATCAACATCGGTATCGCCATCGCCCTGATGCTGCTGACCATGGCCGTCCTCTACGTCGCCTGTATCCACCTGCTGGTGAGCGGGCGCGGCATGCGTCAATAAGGCGAAACAACGCGACACGGCGTGGCATTATCTTCTGGATGCCCGCCTGGCGGCCTGCCGAGATTCTCGGCAGGCCGCCGTTTCCGTCCCCATCGTCACAGAGGCTCCAGATGAAGGTCCGTCGCAGTGTCTGGCTGTTGTTCGGGGCGCTCGCCACGCTGTCCGCCATGGCCCAGGAGGCGCCCCTGGTGGAAGTGGCCGAGCCGCAGCGGGCGCTGGTGCGCGACGAACTGGTGACCTTCGGTTCCCTGCGTTCGGACGAGTCGGTGATGATTCGCCCGGAAGTGGAGGGCAGGGTGGCGCAGCTGCATTTTCGCGAAGGCGAGGCCGTCAAGGGCGGGACGCTGCTGGTCAGCCTGGACGACTCCATCGCCCGTGCCGAACTGGCCCAGGCCCGGGCCAACCTGGACCTGGCGGAAAAGAGCTACGAGCGTGCGCGCATGCTCTTCGCCCGTGGCGCCAGCAACGCCCAGGCGCAGGACGAATCGCAGTCCCAGCAGCAGGCCGCCCGCGCCAGCCTGGCTTTGGCCCAGGCGCGCCTCGACAAGACCCAGATCCGTGCGCCCTACGACGGCACCCTTGGCCTGCGCCAGGTGAGCGTCGGCGACTACCTGAGCGCCGGCCAGGACGTGGTCAACCTGGAGGTGCTGGACCCGCTGAAGGTGGACTTCCGCGTGCCACAGAAGGCGGTCAGCCAGGTGAGCATCGGCCAGCCGGTGGAGCTCAGCCTGGACGCCTATCCGGGCGAGCGCTTCCGCGGTGAGATCATCGCCCTCAACCCGCGCCTGGACGAAGTCGGCCGCAGCCAGGCGATCCGCGCGCAGATTCCCAACCAGGACCACCGCCTCAAGCCCGGCCAGTTCGTCAAGGTTTCGGTGATCCTCGCCGAGCGTCCCGAGGCCCTGCTGATTCCCGAGGAAGCGGTGATGCCGGTGGGGCAGCAGCTCTACGTCAACCTGGTGGTGGACGGCAAGGTGGAGCGGCGCCCCATCAAGATCGGCCAGCGCCTGCGCGGCAAGGCCGAGGTTCGTGAAGGCCTGCAGGGCAACGAGCAGGTCATTACCGCGGGCTGGCAGAAGGTCAGCCCTGGGCTGGAGGTCCGCACCGTAGCGCGAGGTGGGGTATGACCCTCTCTGATGTGTGCATCCGCAGGCCGGTGTTCGCCACCGTGCTGTCGCTGATCCTGGTCCTGCTCGGGCTGCTGGCCTACCAGCGCCTGGCGGTGCGGGAATACCCCAACATCGACGTGCCCATTGTCACCGTCAACGTCATCTACCCCGGCGCCAGCCCGGAGATCATGGAATCCCAGGTGGCCCAGCCCATCGAGGACGTGCTCTCGGGCATCGAGGGCCTGGACTTCGTGGCCTCCATCAGCCGCTCCGAGAACACCCAGATCACCGCCCAGTTCCGCCTCGGCACCAACGCCGACGAGGCGGCCAACGATGTGCGCGACCGCCTGGGGCGGGTGCGCGGGCTGCTGCCGGACGAGATCAACGAACCCATCGTGCAGAAGGTGGAGGCCGACGCCCAGCCGGTGATCTGGATCGCCTTCTACAGCGAGCGGCACTCGGCGATGGAGATCACCGACGTGCTGGAACGGGTGATCCGCGACCGCGTGCAGACCATCCCGGGGGTCTCCGAGGTGCAGATCCGCGGCGCCCGGCGCTTCGCCATGCGCATCTGGCTGGACCCGGAGAAGCTTGCCGCCCACGACCTCACGGTGCAGGACGTGGAAGACGCCCTGCGCCGGCAGAACGTGGAAATCCCGGCGGGGCGCATCGAATCGGTGCAGCGCGAGTTCAGCGTTCTGTCGGAAACCGACCTGCGTACCCCGGAGGAATTCAACGACCTGATCCTCAACGACCAGCGCGGCTACCTGTTGCGCCTGGCCGATGTCGGTCATGCCGAGATCGGGGCGGCGGACGAGCGCAGCATCGTGCGCTTCAACGGCCGCGCGGCGGTTTCACTGGGGCTGGTCAAGCAGGCCACGGCCAATCCGCTGGAAATCTCCGACGGCCTCGAAGCCGCCCTGCCGGAGCTGCGCGCGCTGCTGCCGGAGGGCATGCAGATGACCATCGCCAACGACAGCTCGCTGTTCATTCGCGAGTCCATCGACAACGTCTACACCACCATCTGGGAAGCGGTGGTGCTGGTCATCCTGATCATCTTCCTGTTCCTGCGCTCCCTGCGCGCGACCCTGATTCCGCTGGTGACCATCCCGGTGTCGCTGATCGGCGCCTTCAGCCTGATGGCGCTGCTGGGCTTCTCCATCAACACCCTGACGCTGCTGGCCATGGTGCTCGCCATCGGCCTGGTGGTGGACGACGCCATCGTGGTGCTGGAGAACATCCACCGGCACATCGAGGAAGGCATGGCGCCGCTGCAGGCGGCCTACAAGGGCAGCCGCGAGATCGCCTTCGCGGTGATCGCCATGACCCTGACCCTGGCCGCCGTCTACGCCCCCATCGGTTTCATGCAGGGCACGTCGGGCAAGCTCTTCACCGAATTTTCCTGGACGCTCGCCGGCGCGGTGCTGGTGTCCGGCTTCGTTGCCCTGACCCTCTCGCCGATGATGTGCGGGCACCTGCTCAAGCCCTACGCGCCCCAGCAACACGGCAGGCTGTACAACCTGGTGGAATCCTTCCTCCACGGCCTGACCTACAGCTATCGCCACGTGCTGGAGCGGGTGCTGCGTGCCTGGGTGCTGATCGTCCTGCTGCTGGCGGGCATCCTGGTGCTCTGCCTGGCGCTGTTCAACGGCCTGCGCAGCGAGCTGGCGCCCACCGAAGACACGGGCACCATAGTCGGCTCCATCAACGGTCCCGACGGCGCCACCATCGAGTACACCAGCCGTTATGCGCGGATGCTGGAGGAGGCCTACTCCGCCATCCCGGAGGCCAACCGCTACATGGTGGTGGTGGGTTTCCCCACGGTGGCCCAGGGCCTGTCCTTCCTCAAGCTGGAGCCCTGGGACGACCGCGAGCGCGACCAGTTCGAAATCCGCGACGAGCTGCTGCCGAAACTGCGCGACATTCCCGGCGTCCGTGCTTTCCCCATCAACCGGCCGCCCCTGGGGCAGAGCGCGCGCAACCAGCCGGTGAACTTCGTCATCCGCTCCTCCATGGAATACGGCGAGCTGCAGCAGTACGTCGACCAGTTGATGGAGCGGGTGCGCGACTATCCTGGGCTGGAGAGCCTGGACAGTGACCTCAAGCTCAACTCGCCGCAGCTCAAGGTCACGGTCAACCGCGAGCAGGCGGTGGCCGTGGGCACCGACGTGGCCGCCATCGGTCGCAGCCTGGAAAGCCTGTTCGGCAGCCGCCAGGTGACCCGCTTCAAGCAGAACGGCGAGCAATACGACGTGCTGGTGCAACTGGCCAATGTCGACCGCAGCAACCCGGACGACCTCAACCGTGTCTACGTGCGCGGGCGCAACGACAGCATGGTGCAACTGGCCAACCTGATCGACGTGCGGGAAACCGTGGCACCCCGCGAGCTCAACCACTTCAACCAGTTGCGCGCGGTGACCGTCACCGCCAACGTCGGCTCCGGCTTCACCCTGGGCGAGGCCCTCGACCACCTGGAGGAAGCGGCGCGGGCGGTGTTCCCACCGGATACCCAGTTCGACTACACCGGCACCTCGCGGGAATTCAAAGACTCCAGCGCCGGCGTGGCGCTGATTTTCGCCCTGGCCCTGGTGTTCATCTACCTGGTGCTGGCGGCGCAGTTCGAGAGCTTCGTCGACCCGCTGATCATCCTCTTCAGCGTGCCCCTGTCGATGGCCGGCGCGCTGCTGGCGCTGACCTTGTTCGGCGGCACCCTGAACATCTATTCCCAGGTGGGGATGGTCACCCTCATCGGCCTGATCACCAAGCACGGCATCCTCATCGTCGAATTCGCCAACCAGCTGCTGCGCCAGGGCGTCGGCCTGCACGAGGCGGTGATGGAAGCCTCGGTGAAACGCCTGCGGCCGATCCTGATGACCACCGGCGCCATGGTGCTGGGCTCGGTGCCGCTCGCCATTGCCAGCGGCGCCGGGGCGGAAAGCCGGCAGCAGATCGGCATGGTCATCGTCGGCGGTTTGCTGGTGGGAACCTTCTTCACCCTCTTCGTGGTGCCGACCCTCTACCAGTTGCTGCGCCGCTGGAAACCGATCCATGCGCTGGAGCCGGCACCGGCCTGAGATCGGGCAACTGTAAGGGCGAATTCATTCGCGAAGGGCTGCGTAGCAGCTTCGGACGCCCGGAGGGCGGACCTGCGGTCCGCATCGCGAATGAATTCGCTCCTACAAGGGTTGTTGCTGGTGGGGGGCATTCGGGCCATCACACCCGCTGGAAGAACTTCGGGTAGCGGCTCACCAGCCCATCCTCGTCCAGGCTCAGCACCGCTTCGAAGTCGCTGCCGTCCAGGTTCTGGTAGAGGTAGTGGGTCTGATCCAGGCGGGTGTAGGCCTGGCGCATGCGCCGCACGGTGAGCTGTGGCGCCTCGACGAACACCACCTCGATTTCGCGGCGCTCGCCGGGGTTGAGGAACAGCCGCCAGATGCTCGGGCTGTTGGTGAAGGGGGTGGGCCAGAGGTCCAGGTCAAGGCTGCCGGACAACTCCGCCAGCTTCTGGCCATTGCCATCGAACCAGTGCAGGCCGTCGCGGCGCAGGGTCAGGCCGCGGGTGCCGCGTCCGTCGCGCACCGTCGCGTTGAACGCCCGTGGCTCCCAGCCTTTCTCGTACTCCAGGCTGTAGTTGAGGCGGTAGGACTTGCCGTCGTTGTCGAAGGCCAGTACGCCGCTGTCCGCCCGCCGACCCTCCAGGCGGAAGTCCTCCAGGCCCTGGGTGGGCGCCCGGTTGTTCCAGAGATGTGTCCAGAGGGCGGTGGTTCTCATCGGTTCAGGTCTCGTAGCACCGGGAGTGGGCGAGTCTTGGAAGAAGGGTAGCAACTGGCACGCGCCGCCTCAGTCCAGCAACAGGCCGGTCTGGCGGATCTTCGGCAGGCGCGCCACCACCAACTGGTGGGAGCGGCTGATCAGTTCGCGCAACTCCTGGTCGGCCATGGGGTAGGGGTGCTGCATGGCGATCCAGTGGGCGCGGGCCAGGTAGGGCGCGGGGCGGACGCCGGGGCGGTCGACGTAACCGAGGAAAAGCGCCTGGTCGACCTTGAAGGCCAGGCCATCGCCGAGGAAGTCGAGGATGGCGAACATCTTGTTGCCGGCCACCGAGAACACCCGGTTGCTGCCCCATTTGAGGTCTTCCCGGGCACCGGGCAGTTGCAGGCAGAATGCGGCGACTTGATCGGGTGTCATGATTGCTTCGGTTCCTTCAGGGTCGGGTTTCGCTGCGCAGCAACCAGAGGCTCAGCATCAGGCCGGTCAACGCCATCAGGGCGGCCACCAGGAAGATCGCGGCGAAGCCCGCGAAGCCGGCGATGGCGCCCATCAGCGGCCCGGCAACGCCCAGGGCCAGGTCGAAGAATACCGCGTAGGCGCCCAGCGCCGAACTGCGGCTGGCGGCCGGAATGCGCGTGACGGCTTCGACGCCGAGGGCAGGATAGACCAGCGACAACCCGAAACCCGTGAGCGCGGCGCCCGCCAGGGCCAGCCAGGGCGTCGGCGCCGCCCAGAGCAGGAACAGGCCGAGGCTTTCCACGGCCAGGCAGGCGATGGCGACCCGGTAGCCGCCCAGGTGCTTGATGCTGCCGATGAACAGCAGCCGCGCGCCGATGAACGCACAGCCGAAGGCCGTCAGGCAGTAGGCGGCGCCTTCCCAGCCGAGGCTGGCGTAGTGGAGGGTGATGAAGGTGGCCAGGGTGCCGAAACCGATGGAGCCCAGGGCCAGCGCCGTGCCGTTGGGGGCGATGCGCAGGAAAACGTTGCCGAACGGTAGCCGTTCGCCCTGGACGATAGGGGCCGGGCGCTTGGGCCAGGCCAGCAGCAGGGCGACGGCGCAGAGCAGGGCCATCAGGCCGCCGACGCTCCACAGCCCCAGGCTGTTCACCATCACCACCCCCAGCGGCGCGCCGATGGCCACCGCGCCGTAGGAGGCGATGCCGTTGAAGGAGATCACCCGCGCCATGTTCTCCGCGCCCACCAGGCCGACGCCCCAACTGATCGAGCCCGTCCCCACCAGCCCCTGGCCGATGCCCAGCAGCACGCGCCCGGCCAGCAGCAGCGCCAGGCTCGCCGTGGGCACCTGCATCAGGCTGGTGGAGAGCAGCGTCAGCACCCCCGAGAATCCGCAGCAGGCCATGCCGTACATCACCGCGCGCTTGGCCCCCAGGCGGTCGGCAAGGCTGCCGGACATCGGCCGGGAGAGCAGGGTGGAGAGGTACTGGGCGCTGATGACGATACCGGCCATCACCGAGCCGTAGCCCATGTCGTCGTGCACGTAGCCGGGCAACACGGCGATGGGCAGGCCGACGCAGAAGAAGCTGATGAAGGTGAAAAAGACGACGGTGACGATCTGCAGGGTGATGGAGGACGTGGGCAGCCGTGGCATGCGCATGGCAGAACCTGGAGGTGGAAAAAAGGGAGGCGCCGCCCATCATCCCTGACTCCTGGCGGCAAAGAAAGCAGGCTAATGGTTGTCTTGCTGGCAATGCCTCAAACGCTGCGACCCGGGCTGTTCTGGAAGGCTTCCAGCAGGTGCTCGATCCAGGCGCGCACCGCCGGCAGCATGCCGCGCCGATGGGTGTAGACGGCCTGCAGATTGCCTCCCGGCAGGTGCCAGTCCGGCAGCAGGCGCACCAGGCGGCCGTCGGCCAGCTCGGTCTCGCAGTTCATTCGCGGCAGCATGCTGAAGCCCAGGCCGGCCAGGGCCGCTTCCTTGCGCACGTCGAAGTCCTCGATGGCCAGGCGCGCATCCAACACCACCTCACGGCGGTTGCCGCGAGCGTCCTGCAGGTAGTGGTGGATGCGCCGGTCGGCCTCCACGCCACCCAGGGCGGGCAGGCCCTGGAGATCGTCCGGGGTGCGGATGCTCAGTCCTTCGAGCAGGCTCGGCGCGGCCACCAGGAAGGCCTGGGCCGGGGCCAGCACGCGGGCGATCAGGGTGGGGTCCTCGTCGCCCGCCTCGCGCACCCGCAGGGCCACGTCCACGCCTTCCTCTCGCAGGTCCACCCGGCGATTGGTGAGGATCATGTCCAGCTGTACCAGCGGATGGCGTTGCAGGAAATCGATGATCAGCGTTTTCAGCATGGCGTGGGCCAGCTCCACCGGGCAGGAGACCCGCAGGCGGCCGCGTGGCTCGGCGGTGAGGCTGGCCACCACTTCCTCGGCCTGTTCGGCCTCCAGCAGCATGGCCTGGCAATGGCGCAGGAAGCGCTCGCCGACGTCGGTCAGCGCCAGCTTGCGGGTGGTGCGCTGCAACAGGCGTGCGCCCAGGCGGGCTTCCAGTTCGGCGATGCGCCGCGACAGCCGCGACTTGGGTACGCCGAGCAGGCGGCCGGCGGATGAGAAACCGCCGTGTTCGACAACCTTGGCGAAATAGAAGAGGTCGTTGAGGTCTTGCATGGTGTTGTCCTGTGCCTGGGACGAAATGGGGCGGAAGGTGAATTTATCCGATCATTGCCGATCCTGGTGGGACTTTTCCGGGCACATTGCCGGCCGCCTGGGCAAGGCGTATACCTGAGCCTCTTTCATCCACCCGAAAACGGAGCGATCACCATGCCCTTGTCCATGTACGAGGCGTCCATCCCGGTCCTGACGCGCATGCTCGGCAACCTGTCCAACCTGCTGAAGAAAGGCGAGGCCAACGCCCAGGCCCGCGGCATCGATCCCACGGTGTTCATCGAATCGCGCCTGGCGCCGGACATGTATCCCCTGGCCCGCCAGGTGCAGATCGCCAGCGACATGGCCAAGGGCTGTGCCGCGCGCCTGGCCGGCGTCGAGGTGCCGAGCTGGGCCGACACCGAAACCAGTTTCGAGGAGCTGCAGGCGCGGATTTCCAAGACCCTGGACTTCATCAAGGGCATCGATGCCGCCCGACTGGAGGGCAGCGAGAGCCGCACGGTGGTGTTGAAGATGCGCAGTGGCGACATGAGCTTCAGCGGTCAGGACTACCTGCTGAGCTTTGCCCTGCCGAACTTCTATTTCCACATCACCGCTGCCTACGCGATCCTTCGCCACAACGGCGTGGACGTGGGCAAGATGGATTTCCTGGGCGGCGTCTGATGCTCCGGTAGGTGGGCGCTGGACGTAGCGAAGCCCGACGATTCCGTGCCTGGGGTCGTCGGGCTTCGCGGCATTCTGCCCAACCTGCGGCCTGATATCGTTCTGCTGGTGAGACGCTGAATCACAAAATCCCAGACTAATCAGTCTTTATCGACATGGATAGGATTGCCTCCATCCCGATCGGCCGTCGCCGGTCGATCCCATGAGAGGAACCTTCCATGAAACTCCTGCACCTCGATTCCAGCATCCTCGGCGACGCCTCCGCCTCCCGCCAACTGAGCCGCGACGTGGTCGCCGCCTGGAAAGCCGCCGAGCCGGCGGCCCAGGTCACCCACCGCGACCTGGCCAATGACGCCATCAGCCACCTGTCCGCGCTGAGCTTGGTGGCCGGTGGCACCCCGGCCGAGCTGCGCGACGCCGCGCAGAAGCATGAAGCCGAGCTGGGTGAAGCCACCCTGAACGAATTCCTTGCCGCCGACGCCATCGTCATCGGCGCACCGATGTACAACTTCACCATTCCCAGCCAGCTGAAGGCCTGGATCGACCGCATCGCCGTCGCCGGCAAGACCTTCCGCTACACCGAGAACGGCCCGGAAGGCCTGGCGGTCGGCAAGAAAGTGGTGATCGTCTCCACCGCCGGCGGCATCCATGCCGGCCAGGCCAGCGGCCAGGCCCATGAGGATTACCTGAAGCTGGTGCTGAACTTCCTCGGCGTGACCGATATCGAGATCGTCCGCGCCGAAGGCCTGGCCTACGGCGACGAGCCGCGCGCCAATGCCTTCAGTGCCGCCAACGCGCGAATCGGCGAGCTGTTCGCCACCGCCTGATCCGGCCCCGGAAAACACAAAGCCCCGCGATTGCGGGGCTTTGTCGTTTGCGCGCGCTGAATGCGATGGGGCGCGCCTGCCTTTCCTGTGGGAGCGGAATGCCCAGTGGGGTCCTCAGACCACCACACCCTGGCTGCGCAGGTAATCGTCGTAGGTGCCGCTGAAGTCGGTCACGCCGTTTTCCGACAGCTCGATGATGCGGGTGGCCAGGGAGCCGACGAATTCGCGGTCATGGCTGACGAAGATCAGCGTGCCCGGGTAGTTTTCCAGCGCCAGGTTGAGCGCCTCGATGGATTCCATGTCCAGGTGGTTGGTGGGTTCGTCCATCACCAGCACGTTGGGCTTCTTCAGGATCAGCTTGCCGAACAGCATGCGGCCCTGCTCGCCACCGGAAATCACCTTCACCGACTTCTTGATTTCGTCGTTGGAGAACAGCATGCGGCCGAGGGTGCCGCGCACCAGTTGTTCGCCGCCCTGGGTCCACTGGGCCATCCAGTCGAACAGGGTGACGTCGTCCGCGAAGTCCTCGGCATGGTCCTGGGCGAAGTAGCCGACGTCGGCGCTCTCGGTCCACTTCACCTCGCCGCCCAGCGGCGCCATCTCGCCCACCAGGGTACGCAGCAGGGTGGTCTTGCCGATGCCGTTCGGGCCGATGATGGCCACGCGCTCGCCGGCTTCGACCTGCAGCGACAGGTTCTTGAACAGCGGGGTGCCGTCGAAGCCCTGGCTGATCTTCTCCAGGGTCACCGCCTGACGGTGCAGCTTCTTGTACTGCTCGAAGCGGATGAAGGGGCTGACGCGGCTGGACGGCTTGACCTCTTCCAGCTGGATCTTGTCGATCTGGCGGGCGCGGCTGGTGGCCTGCTTGGCCTTGGAGGCGTTGGCCGAGAAGCGGCTGACGAACTGCTGCAGTTCGGCGATCTGCGCCTTCTTCTTGGCGTTGTCCGACAGCAGGCGCTCACGGGCCTGCTCGGCGGCGGTCATGTATTCGTCGTAGTTGCCCGGGAACAGGCGCAGCTCGCCGTAGTCCAGGTCGGCCATGTGGGTGCAGACGCTGTTCAGGAAGTGGCGGTCGTGGGAAATGATGATCATGGTGGAGTTGCGCTCGCGGAGCACGCCTTCCAGCCAGCGGATGGTGTTGATGTCCAGGTGGTTGGTCGGTTCGTCCAGCAGCAGCACGTCCGGATCGGAGAACAGCGCCTGGGCCAGCAGCACCCGCAGCTTCCAGCCCGGCGCCACGGCACTCATCGGGCCGAAGTGCTGGTCCAGCGGAATGCCCACGCCCAGCAGCAGCTCACCGGCGCGGGATTCGGCGGTATAGCCGTCCATCTCGGCGAAGTGCACTTCCAGTTCGGCCACCGCCATGCCGTCGTCCTCGCTCATTTCCGGCAGCGAGTAGATGCGGTCGCGTTCGGCCTTCACCTTCCACAGCTCTTCGTGGCCCATGATCACGGTATCGATCACGCTGAAGTCTTCGTAGGCGAACTGGTCCTGGCGCAGTTTGCCGAGGCGCACGTTGGGCTCCAGCATCACCTGGCCGGCGGAAGCTTCCAGCTCGCCGCCGAGGATCTTCATGAAAGTCGACTTGCCGCAGCCATTGGCGCCGATCAGGCCGTAGCGGTTGCCGTTGCCGAATTTGACGGAAACGTTCTCGAACAGCGGCTTGGGGCCGAACTGCATGGTGATGTTGGCGGTGGAGATCAAGGGCTTTACCTATCAATGACGTGCGAAGTGGCGCCAGCGGCTGGAACAGGAGTCGACCAGGGACGTGGCTCGGCCGCGACAGCTGGAGGTCATGGCCGGGCAGGCCCGCGCTGAACGCAGGGTTCTAGGCGGTCTGGGGCGCGGGAGACGTGGAGATGTCGGGCGTCGTAGCGCGGCTGTCTGGCGATGCCGAGGCAGCCAGTGTGGCGCGAAAGGCGGCAATGGTATCACTTGGCTCCCGGATCCACAGCCCGCTCTCGTCCGGCGGCAGCGAAGCCGCGCGGTCGCGGTCTTCCCGCTGACCGAAGCGCGGGCTAGGCGTGCCGGTACTGGCGCGGCAGCCGGACCCGGCCGCCCAGCGCGTTCGCTGCCCGCCAGGGCCAGCGGGGATCGTGGAGGAGCGTCTGGGTCAGGGCGACCAGGTCCGCATCGCCATTGGCCAGCCGTGCCTCGACCTGCGCGCAATCGTCGGTATGGCCGGGCAGCACCACGGGAAGGCCGGTGGCGTGCCTGAAGGCGCGGGCCAACGCGGCCTGGTCGTCTGCTTCCACGGGCGCCCCGTCGAGCAGCCCGCCGCTGGACACCTGGATGGCGGCGCAGCCTCGGGCCTCCAGCGCTTGGGCGAAGGCCAGGGCCTGGTCGAGGGTCCAGCCACCCTCGAGGCTGTCGCATGCACACAGGCGGACGAGCACCGGGCGATTCGCCGGGAAGGCTGCGCGTACCTGGTCGAAGACCTCCAGCGGAAAGCGCATCCGCCCGTCGAGGGCGCCGCCGTATTCGTCGCTGCGTCGGTTGGACAGCGGGGAAAGGAACTGATGCAGCAGGTAACCGTGGGCGGCGTGGAGCTGCACGATGTCGACGCCGGCGCGTGCCGCGCGTATCGCGGCGTTGGCGAAGGCTTCGCCTATCCGTTGCAGGTCCAGCTGGTCCAGCACCTGTGGAACGCTCCGGTCCGGGCTGCAGGGCAGGGCGGACGGCGCCCGGGTCTGCCAGCCCAGGGGATGGCCGCAGGCGAGCTGTGCGCCACCTTTCCAGGGCACGTCAACCGACGCTTTGCGGCCGGCATGGTTGAGTTCCACGGCGATGGGGACGTCCGACCAGCGCCTGAGGCTTTCCAGCGTCAGGCCCAGCGCCGCCTGGGTGTGATCGTTCCAGAGCCCGACGTCGGCGTGGCTGATGCGCCCCTCGGGCAGCACCGCCGTCGTTTCCAGCGCCAGCAGGCCGGCGCCCGACAGCGCAAGATGGCCGAGGTGGATCAGGTGCCAGTCGCTCATGCAGCCATCCTCTGCCGAGTATTGGCACATCGGCCCGACGAGGATGCGATTGGCCAGTTCGAGAGCGCCGAGGCGCAGCGGCTCGAAGAGTGTCGGACAGTGCACGGCGCTTCCTCCTTTCCGTCGATCTTGTTACGAGAGATTTCGTGTATTTCGACGCTGTTCGCCGCTGTTCGCCGCTCGCCGGGGCGGAGGCGGGAATGCCGCCGCCCCTGGCGCGCCGTCCCGCTATGCCGCCGCCAGTCTGCCTCTGCGCGCCTGGCCGAAGTGCCTTCGGCCCAAGCTGCTATTACTTCAAATGGCTGATGCCGCACGGAAACCCCGACGGCGTCGGCAACTCCGGGCAACCGCCTCCCGAGCCATCGACTACCGCTCGTTTCCACGACTGGCCGCAGGAGAGCAGGTCATGAGCACCGCCTTCTCATTCGGTCCGTTCCGCTTGCACCCGAGTACCCGCATCCTGCTGAAGGACGGCGTGGACGTCGTCCTCGGCAGCCGTGCCTACGACATCCTCGCCGCGTTGGTCGAGAGCGACGGCAGGGTGCTCACCCATCGTGAACTGATGGCCGTCGCCTGGCCGGAACTGGTGGTCGAGGACTCCAATGTGCGCGTGCAGATCGCCAACGTCCGCCGCGCACTGGGATGCGGCCGCGACGGCGCGCGCTACATCGCCAGCGTGGCGGGGCGCGGCTACTGCTTTGTCGCGGCGATCGAGCGGATCGAACTCGCCACCTCGCCCTGCGCGTCGCAAGCCTCGCCCGCGCTCGCCGGCTTTCCCGCGCCATTGCGAGGCGCGGTCGGCCGGGAGGATTGCGTCGCCGAACTCTCCCAGGTGGTTCTCGACAGGCGCCTGGTCACCGTGGTCGGCGCCGCGGGAGCCGGGAAGACCACCCTCGCGGTGCTGGTCGCCCATGGGCTGCTCGAAGCCTTCGATGGGGCGATCTTCTTCGTCGACCTGAGTGTCCTGGACGGCCCCGAGATGGTCGCCGAAGCCTTGGCTTCGGCGGTGGGCTACACCGCGTCCGGCGGCGACCTGTTCCCGGGGCTGCTGGAAGTCCTCGCCAGCAGGCGGACGCTGATCGTGCTCGACAACTGCGAGCATGTGATCGCCGCCGTGGCGGCCCTCTGCGCGCGCATCGTCGAGGGAACGGCAACGGTGTCCTTCCTGAACACCAGCCGCGAAGCGCTGCGGGTCAACGATGAGTTCACCCACTTGCTGCGCCCGCTGGCATCGCCGCCCAACACCGGCCGCCTGACGGCGCTGCAGGCGCTGCTCTGGCCGGCCGTCCAGCTGTTCATGGAGCGCGCGCGGGAAGGGGGCGCGCGGGGCGACCTGAGTGATGACGATGCGCCCACAGTCGCTGCACTTTGCCGCCGCCTGGACGGCAATCCCCACGCGATCGGCCTGGTGGCCAGCCGGGTGGGAACCTACGGGGTGCAGGGCGTCGCGGACCTGCTGGCGAGCCAGTTCGCCCTGCACTGGCAGGGGCGCCGTGATGCCTGCCCGCGCCAACAGACGGTCGAGGCGATGATCGCCTGGAGCCACAATCTGCTGGTCGAGCGGGACCGGCAGGTGCTCTACCGGCTCTCGGTGTTCTGCGGGGTATTCCCGCTGGATGCCGCGGTGGCCGTGGTCACCGACGGGGAGATCGACGAGTTCCAGGTTGGCGAGGCCATCGGGGACCTGGTGGACAAGTCGCTGGTCGCCATCGGCCTGGCGCACGGCGAAACCCAGTTCAGGCTGCTGGAGACGACTCGGGCCTACGCCGCGTCCCGGTTGGCCAGGCTCGAGTGCCGTGACGAGATCGCCCGTCGCCATGCCCTGTGCTACGCCGCGCAACTGCGCCGGTACGGCGAGGGCCAGGTGGCGCCGGGTAGCGCGGGTGCGCCGCCGCGCGCGCCGGACGTGGGCAATGTGCGCGCGGCGATGGAATGGGCCTTCGCCGAGGGGCGGGAGCTGGCGCTGGCGACGGAGATCAGCCGCATGGCCGCCCCGCTGTTGCTGGAGCTGGGGCTGCTGCGCGAATGCAAGCGCTGTTGCGAACGCGCGCTGAAGCGGCTGCCGGACGACTGCCGTTCGACGGGCGTCGAGCTCGATCTGCTGCGCTCGACGGCTATCACCTATTACGCCGGCGGCGACTACGACGGCGAACTGACGCCTGTCGTGGAGCGTGGCCTGGCGCTGTCCCGCCAGTTGGATGACCGCGCGTCGATGTTCCATTTCCATGCGGGTCTGCACATGGCGTTGATGGCCAACGGCAGGTTTCGCGAGTCGCTGGCCGTGAGCCAGGCATACGCCCGCGTGGCCCTGGCCCACGGCGGGCCCGACGAGGCGATCATCGCACGCTGGATGGAAGGGGCGTCCCGGCATTTTTCGGGCAGCCAGGCGGAGGCCGATGAGCGTTTCTCGGCCGGCTCCGAACGCGCGGCCGGGCACGAGTTGCGCCCGCTGCAGTATTTCGAGGCCAAGGAACAGGTGGTCGCCAGCCTCTGCAGGGCGCGGGTCAAGTGGATGCAGGGGCTGCCGACCCAGGCGCTGCAACTGGCACTTGGCGCCATCGACAAGAGTCGGCGGCACCCGGACTCCTTCTACCTGTGCACGACCCTGTGTTTTCCCATCCTGCTCGTCAACGGCCTCACGGAGCATGCCGAGGCGCTGATCCAGGAGATGGAGGATGTCGCCATCGACTACAAGGTGGCGGTGCGTCGCCAGGTCATCCACTTTCTCAACGGCCTGCTGTTGCATCACCAGGGGCGCTTCGCGGCGGCCGCCGAACAGCTGCAACAGTGCCTGGCCATGCTGCCGCCGCCGAAGATGAGCGTGGTGCGGACGGACGCCTTGCAGGCCCTGGCGGAGGCGCAGCAGGCGTGCGGAGACGGGATCGGCGCGCTGGCGTCGATCGAGGAGGCGATCAGCCTGGCGGAGAAGACCGGGGGCGAGTTCAACCTGCCCGACCTGCAGCGGACCCGCGCCGAGGTGATGCTGGACCTGCCGTCGGCCGGGATTGCGGCGATCGACGACGCGCTGTGCCAGGCCCTGGATTGCGCCAGGCGCCAGTCCGCGTCCGGCTGGGAGCTGCGGGTCGCGCTCAGTCTGGCGCGGGTGCGTGTTGCCCAGGGGCGCAAGGAGGACGCGCGAGTGCTGCTCGAAGACCTTCACGCCCGCTTCACCGAAGGTTTCGAAACGCGCGACCTCGTGGCGCTGGCGGGGGCGCTCGAAGCGACCTGAGCTAGCGCCCCGGCTGCCCATCGGTGCCAGTCCAGATGCGCACGATCAGGTACGGTGGTTTCCCGGTGTCCTCCGCGCCCGTGAAGATGGGGTTGCGATGGAGCTGGTTGATGGCGACGTAGAGCCAGGAGTCCGGGCCGAAATGGGCGTTGTCGGCCCAGAGGAAGCGCTCGTCGCGCACCAGCGGCTTCAGCTCGCCCTTGTTGGTCAGGACGTCGATCCCGTTGTCCGGCAGGTTGGTGATGAAATGATTGCCCTCGGCGTCCGTCGCCGCGCCATCGGACACCGGCTTGGCACCGACACGGGCGATGGCGGCGGCGATCCGCTCGTCCGCGGCCCCCTCGCGGAACAGGCCGGCCGGCACCGAGTACCAGCTGGTGCCGTTCATCGAACCGAAGTAGAGGGTTTCGCCGTCGGCCGAGAGGGTAATCGGGTTGATCCCGACCCGCGCCGGGGCCATGCGGCCGCCCTCGCCGGGGAACAGCAGCGGCTTGCCTTCCACCACCAGTTCGACGTCTTCGGCGGCCAGCGATGCGTGGCCCCGGAAGCGGCGGCTGGTGCCGCGCTGGATGTCGACTACCACTATGGCCGGGTCCAGGCCGCAGTCGGCGGCGTAGACGAAGCCGCGCTCGCCGTCGACGGCCAGGTCCTGGAGGATCTGCCCGTCGGGGGCGACCCAGCGATTGAAGTCGTGGCGATAGACCAGCTCCCGCGAATGGATGTCGAAGGCCACCAGCTTCGGCGGTTGGGGCTTGTCCAGCCAGTTGCCGTGGTCGATCACCCAGAGGCGATCACGGCTGTCGATCACCACGCCGTGGGGCGTGTTCAGGACATCCTGCCCGCTGCCCGGCTTGGCGTTCCAGGCGTCGTTCGGGAAGGGCACATAGCTGTCCTTGCCGGTGACCTCCACCAATTGCACGGGGCCGCGGCGCATGCCGTGGACGCTGGCAAACACCCGGCCGTCCTTCGAGGCGGTGACATTGCCGGGGGTGATGTGCAATTCGGCCACCAGCTCGACCTCGCCTACCTCGGGCTGCTCGGCGTGGGTCGCGGTGACGAAGACGGAGGCCGCCAGAACGGTGGCCAACCAGTTGGGGTTAAGTGTGTTCATCGCACTCTCTCCTGCGTGTCCAGGCCGGGCCTTGCGCTCGAAGGCGGTTGGCAAGGGCCCAGCCGGTTGCCGTGCCGCTATTCCCGGAACCAGGTCGCGACGGTATCCGGGTTCGCCGCCATCCAGTCGCGGGCCACCTGCTCGGCCGGTTGGCCGTCCACCATCATTCGGCGCTCCAGCTCGGTGGCCAGGGGAACGCCCAGGCGTACACGCCCGAGGACCACGCGGGTGCGCTCGGGCAACTGCTGCCAGACCTCCTTGCGCACCACCACCACCGCCCGATCGACGCCGAAGATGCCCTGCGGGTCTTCCAGTATCCGCAGGGGGTACAGCGCATTGAGGTACTGCGGCTGCCACAGCGGCATCACCATCCAGCGGCCGTTGGCCGAGGCCTCGGCCAGGCGCTGCGACCACTCGGCGGCCGGCGCCACCTGGAGCTCGTACCCCGCCGTGCGCAGTCCGTAGCGCTGCATGATCCGCTCGGAGCCGTTCATCAGGCCGGAGCCCGGCCCCACGCCGAGGATGAGCGGGTCCATGCGCGCCAGCACCTCGGGCTTCTTCAGGTCGTCGATCGAGCGCACGGCCTCGGCCGGCACGTGACTCGGCACCGCCCAATACAGGCGTGCGTCATCGTAGAGCGTCGCCGCCTCCACCAGTTGATCCGCCATCGGCGCCTGCAGGTGGCCGTGGGCATTGGGCAACCAGGAGGCGATCAGCAGGTCCGTTTCGCCGCGCCCCAGCCGGCCATAGATGTCCGGGTGGTTGCCTTCCACCACCTGCAGGGGATGCCCGAGGCGATCGAGCACTTCCGTCACCACGGCTGCGCTGGCCGTGTAGAAACTGAGATGAACCTGGCCCACCACCAGCGGCTGGGGATCGGCGTGGCCTGGAATGGCCCAGCCCAGCAGGAGCAGCAGGAACGAGGAGGCGACTGTTTTCATGGCGGTACCTCGATTCGGCGCGTGGTTGGGGGAGGGTGGCTCGCGGTGAAGTGCTCCGTTCCATCCGCACGGATGGGCGGCGCGGCTCCGCGGCTCAGGCGCCGAGCTGCTTGCGGCGGGATTCATAGGCGCCGTCGAAAACCTGCTTGGCGTGCCCCTGCACCTGGACGAACTCCAGTTGCTCGCCCTCGGGCCCTTTGCAGTAGATCAGCGACCAGCCGGCGGAAGGCCCTTCGGTGATCCTGTTGGTGTTGCTGTCGAGGGACGCGCCGAGGCGCTGCTCGTCGGTGGTCGCCCTGACGATGCGGTTGGCCTTGACGTTGCTCATGCCGCGTCGGGCGGATTCCGCCTCGAGGTCGCGGACGAACTGATTGAAGTCGACGTCGTCGCGGATGTAGAAGCACACATGCATGGCGCGGGGGAACGCCGGGCTGGTGAGATCCTGCGCGGGGGCGAAGGCCTTGCCGCTGCCGGTGGGTTGCTCCTTGTCGCGGTACTGGAGAAGTTCGATCACCACGTTATCGAACTGGATGAACCGGACATCCAGGCGCTGCGCGCCGCTGCGCAGATCGGGAATCCCCAGTGTGACGGGGTTGACGCCATCACGGACCGCCCGGACCTCCTCGGTCAGCAACAGGGTGTTCTGGATGCGGTCGCCGAAGAAGTCGCCATCCCGCATCACCTCGGTCCCGCCGAGGACTTCGGTGTAGAACTCGAAGGCGCGGTCCATGTTCTGTACCGTGATCCCGAAGTGCTGCACGCCGCGCAGCCGGCCGCCCAGGCCGGCGCTGGTTTCCGCGCGCGCCGCCGGGGCCAGCCCGAGGGCGGACCCGGCGAGGCTGCCGGCGGCCAGGATGCCGGCGCCCTTTAGCAGGGTCCGGCGCAGGGGATCATCAGGGGCGTTGGCGGGTTCAGGCTTGAGGTTCGACATAACGGCTCCCGTGGGCAGGCGATGGCGCAGTGGCTGTCATCCTTGATGCTAGGCCTGTGGGCCGACTGACCCGCGTTAGGTGTTGTGAAACACTGTGAAGACACCGTCGGGGGGCGCGGCGTGGCCGCCGTCGCCTGTTCGTCATATCCCGGCGCTAGCCTGAATCGGCTTCCACGGCACTTCTCGATGCGGCGACGCATCGACCACCTCTTACGGTGCAGGCCAACCCCGCAGGTTGGCCTTTTTTCTGCCCATACCCCGTGCCGTGGTGCCGAACGACAGGAGCCAGGCATGGAAATCGCGATTCAACAGGTCAGCCGCAACGGCCGGGATGAGTGGCAGGTGGAGACCCTCGGCATGACAGTGCCGTTCCGCGACCGGGCGGCCGCGCTGGCCTTCGCGCTCAGGCTGCAGGAGCGGGTCGAGGCCCCTCATCGGCTGCCGCACGCGGGTTTGCCCGCGGCGCAACCGGCGGAAGGCTGACGTGGCCGGTCCGACGCGGAGCCCCAGACCGGGCTATCGTTCGTCAGGACAGGAATGCTCCAGGCAACCGGTGGGAGACGCGCAGTGAAGAAGACTCTGTTATTCGGAATGGCCCTGCAGGCCCTCGCCTTCGGGGCATTGGCGGGGGAGTGGCCAGCAGGTGGCGGCGAGAAATTTACCCGGGAATGCGTCGCCAGTGCGGCCCGGCAGGTGCCGCAGGACAGGGCGGTGGCCTACTGCCAATGCTCCAACGGCATGATGCAGGAAGCCTTCACCTCCGAGCAGTTGGCTGCGGTCGTCCAGAACAGGAAACCCTCCGAGGACGAGTTGGCAGTGCTGACCGACATTTCGCGTTCCTGCGCGCGCGAAACCCTGCAGTGAGCCGGTAACCGAATCGTCATATCCCTCTCCTAGAATGGGCACCGCGCCACGGACGGTGCCCATCTCCCCGCAATGCCCTCAGTCGCGGAAGAACACCTGCACCAGGTGGTAGCCGAACGGGCTCTTCACCGGGCCATGGATGACCCGCACGGGTTTCTTGAAAATCACCTGATCGATCACCCGCACCATCTGGCCGGGGCGTACTTCGCCCAGGTCGCCGCCGCGCTTGGCGGAAGGGCAGATGGAATGCTTCTTCGCCAGGGTGGCGAAGTCTTCGCCCTTGTCCAGGCGCTTCTTCAGTTGTGCGGCTTCCTCCTCGGTCTTGACCAGGATGTGGCGGGCAAGGGCCTTGGCCATGGGAATTCCTCTTGGACTGTGGATCGGTTCATTGTGCCAGCACGGGTTGCCGCCATACAGTTGGGCACCGGTGATCCGCCGCGCGGATGCCTTCACCTTTCACTGGACGAGCACGCCCCATGGACCTCTCCGCCATGCTGAAAATCCTGGCCAGCCAGGATGGTTCCGACCTCTACCTGTCCACGGGCGCGCCGCCTTGCGCCAAGTTCAACGGCCTGCTCCGGCCGCTGTCCGCCGAGCCGTTGAAGGCCGGCGACGTGGCGAGGATCGCCGAGTCGATCATGGACGCCGAGCAACGCGCCGAATTCGACCGCGAGCTGGAAATGAACCTGGCCATCTCGCTGGCCAATATCGGCCGCTTCCGCATCAACATCTTCCGCCAGCGCAACGAGGTGTCCATCGTCGCGCGCAACATCAAGCTGGACATCCCGCGCTTCGAAGACCTCAAGCTGCCCGAAGTGTTGCTCAAGATGGTCATGGAAAAGCGTGGCCTGGTGCTCTTCGTCGGCGGCACCGGCTCGGGCAAGTCCACCTCCCTGGCGGCGCTGATCGACTACCGCAACCGCAACAGCGGCGGGCACATCATCACCATCGAAGACCCGGTGGAGTACGTGCACCGGCACAAGAAATCCATCATCAACCAGCGCGAAGTGGGGGTGGACACCCGCAGTTTCCACGCCGCGCTGAAGAACACCTTGCGCCAGGCGCCGGACGTGATCCTGATCGGCGAGATCCGCGACCGCGAAACCATGGAGCACGCCCTGGCCTTCGCCGACACCGGCCACCTGGCGATTTCCACCCTGCATGCCAACAACGCCAACCAGGCGCTGGACCGCATCATCAATTTCTTCCCCGAGGAACGCCGGCCGCAACTGCTCAACGACCTGGGCAACAACCTCAAGGCCTTCGTCTCCCAACGCCTGGTGCGTACCCAGGACGGCAAGCGCCGCGCGGCGGTGGAGGTGCTGCTGGGCACCTCTACCATCAGCGACCTGATCAAGCGCGGCGAATTCCACTCCATCAAGGAGATCATGGAAAAGTCCCGTGGCCTGGGCATGCAGACCTTCGACCAGGCCCTGTTCGACCTGGTGGTGGAGGGCGCCATTCCCGAGGACGAAGCGATCAAGAACGCCGATTCGGCGAACAACCTGCGCTTGAAGCTCAAGCTCTACCGCGATGGCCCGGCCGCCGCTCCGGCCCAGCCGGCGCCCACACCGGCTGCCGCCCCGACGCGCACCGAGGATGCCGCCAACTGGGGGCTGGAGCTGAAGCTGGAAGACCTGGATGACGGCGAACCCGAGGAGCCGGGGCCGCGGTAAGCGGTCAGGCACCATCCTGTAGAGGCGAATTCATTCGCCAACCGGGCCGAAGGTCAGGCCTTGGGCCCTCTGGGGCAGCTTCGCTGCCCTTGGCGATTGAAATCGCCCCCACAAGTTAGCGGTCCGTGGCCTCACCTGTATCGCGAAATTTAATTTCGTCTGTACATGGCGGCCATGTGCCGGTCTCCCTAAATTCGCACCACCCACCCCATGCGATCCGGGAGGTCGTGATGCGAATCGCCGTACTGACGTTCGAAGGCTTCAACGAACTGGACTCTTTCGTCGCCGCCGGCCTGCTCAACCGTATGCGCGGGCAGGGCTGGCAGGCGGAAATCACCGCGCCCAGCGAGTGGGTCACCTCGATGAATGGCGTGCGCGTCCAGGCCCAGCAACCCCTGGAGGCGGCCAATGGCGCCGACGTGGTGCTATTCGGCAGCGGCATCCAGACCCGCGATATCGCCAAGGATCGCGGCATCCTCGACCGTCTGCGCCTGGACCCCTCGCGCCAACTGATCGGTTCGCAATGCTCCGGCGCGCTGTTGATGGCCAGGCTCGGCCTGCTCGGCAACCTGCCCGCCTGCACCGACCTCACCACCAAGCCCTGGGTGATCGAGGCGGGTGTGCAGGTGCTGGATCAGCCTTTCTTCGCCTCGGGCAATCTCGCCACCGCCGGCGGCTGCCTGTCCGCGCCCTATCTCGCCGCCTGGGTGATCGCCAAGCTGGCCGGCGAGGACGCCTGCGCCACGGCGTTGCACTACGTGGCGCCGGTGGGGGAGAAGGAGGCGTTCATCGAGCGGGCATTGGGTGTGATCAGGCCGTATCTGTAGGCAGGGACCGCTTTTCTGTGGGGGCGATTGAAATCACCCCCACAAGGCATTTTCTCCAGCCAGGGCAGTCAGGTCGGGCGATGCCTGGTTGCAGACCCCTATCAAGCCTGGAGCTCGGGCAGGTCCCGATACAACTCCAGCGCCTGCGGATTGGCCAGGGCGTCGGTGTTCTTCACCGGCTTGCCATGCACCACGTTGCGCACCGCCAGCTCGACGATCTTGCCGGAGAGGGTCCGGGGGATGTCGGCCACGGCGATGATCTTCGCCGGCACGTGGCGTGGCGTGGTATTGGCGCGGATCACCTGGCGGATGCGTTCGCGCAGGGCGTCGTCGAGGGACACGCCATCCCGCAGACGGACGAACAGCACCACCCGCACGTCGTCCTGCCAGTCCTGGCCGATGGCGATGGATTCCAGCACGTCTTCCACCTTTTCCACCTGGCGGTAGATTTCCGCCGTACCGATGCGCACGCCGCCGGGGTTGAGCACGGCATCGGAGCGGCCGTGGATTACCAGCCCGCCATGGGGTGTTTCCTCGGCGTAGTCACCGTGGGCCCAGACGCCGGGGAAGGTGTCGAAGTAGGCGGCCCTGAACCTGGCCCCGTCCGGGTCGTTCCAGAAGCCCACCGGCATGGACGGGAAGTTGCGCGTGCAGACCAGTTCGCCCTTCTCGCCGAACACCCGCTTGCCGTCCTCGTTCCACACCTGCACGTCCATGCCCAGGCCCTTGCACTGCAGTTCGCCGCGCCACACGGGGAGTACCGGGTTGCCCAGGGCGAAGCAGGAGACGATGTCGGTGCCGCCCGAAATGGAGGAGAGGCAGAGCTCTGCCTTGATGTCGCGGTAGACGTACTCGAAGCTCTCGTGGGACAGCGGCGAGCCGGTGGAAAGCACGGCTTTCAAGCGCTCCAGGCGGTGGCTCTGGCGCGGCTTGGCGCCGGCCTTCTCCAGGGCGGCCAGGTACTTGGCGCTGGTGCCGAAGACGCTGATGCCCTCGGCGTCGATCAGGTCCATCAGGCGTTCCGCGCCGGGGTGAAAGGGCGAGCCGTCGTAGAGCACCAGGGTGGCGCCCAGGGCCAGGCCGGAGACCAGCCAGTTCCACATCATCCAGCCGCAGGTGGTGAAGTAGAACAGGATGTCGGAGGCCGTCAGGTCGCCGTGCAGGCCGTGTTCCTTGACGTGCTGCAGCAGGGTGCCGCCGACGCCGTGGACGATGCACTTGGGCACGCCGGTGGTGCCGCTGGAATAGAGAATGTACAGCGGCTGGTCGAAGGGCACCGGGGTGAAGTCCGGTTCGCCGCCGGGCTGGTAGACGTCGTTCCACAGGACCACCCGCGCGCCGGTGCGGAGGTCCGCCGGGCACGCCTCGGGGCGGGAGTAGGGCACCAGCACCACCTGCTCCAGCCAGGGCATGCGTTCGAGGATTTCGTTGAGTTTGGCAGTCAGGTCGAGGTTCTTGCCGGCGTAGCGGTAGCCGGCGGCGGCGATCAGCACCCGGGGCTCGATCTGGCCGAAGCGGTCGATCACCCCCTGGGTGCCGAAGTCCGGCGAGCAGGACGACCAGGTAGCCCCCAGGCTGGTGGCGGCGAGCATGCCCACCACCGTCTGCCAGGTGTTCGGCATGATGGCCGCGACCCGGTCGCCCAGGCCCACGCCGCAGGCCTTCAGGCTCTGCTGCAGGCCGGCGACGTGGGCCGCCAGCTCGGCATGGCTCAATTGCGCGCGGCTGCCGTCCTCGCCGACGGCGATCAGGGCCGGGCGGTCGTCGCGGCGACGCAGCAGGTGCTCGGCGAAGTTCAGCCGGGCGCCGGGAAACCAGCGCGCGCCGGGCATTGTCGGCCCTTCCTCCAGCACCCGGGTCGGTGGCGTGCTGAAGCGGATATCGAAGAATTCCACCAGGGCCTGCCAGAAGGCCTCGCGATGATCCAGGCTCCAGGCATGCAGGGCAGGGTAGTCAGGCAGGTCCAGGGCGTGGCGCTGGCTGACCTGGCGGCGGAAGGCATCCATGCGGGAGGCGGCAACCCGCGCCGGGCCTGGGGTCCACAGTGGGCGATCCATCTGCGCGTCCTCATCGGCGGCGTCTTGTCCGGTTGCTATTCAGCATAGGCCCTGGTCGGGTCGAGGCGATTCCAGTCATGTACGTGCAGCAGCACGTCGCAGAGGGCCTGGGCCGCGGTGGAAAGCTGGTGCCCGGCCAGCCGCAGCAGGCCTACCCGACGCTCCACCTGCGGGCTGTGCAGGGCGATGCAGCGGCCACCCAGCTCCTGCATCTGCTGCAGGCACAGGCTCGGCACCACGCTGACGCCCAGCCCCTGGGCCACCATGCGGCCGATGGTGACCAACTGGTGGCTCTCGAAGGCCACCGGCAGCTTGCCGTGCTGCGCGGCGATGCTTTCCTCCAGCAGCAGGCGTACGGCAGATGGCCGCTGCAGGGCGATGAAATTGCCCTGCAGCAGTTCCGCCCAGCTCACCTCGGCGCGTTGCGCCAGCGCGCAGTCGCCCGGCACCACGGCGACGAAACGGTCGGTGTAGAACGGTATGAAATCCAGGCCGTCGAGGGATTCCGGCTCGAAGGCGATACCCAGTTCCACCCGGTGGTTGCGCACCATCTCCAGCACCTGCTCGTTGATCACGTCATGCACCGCCACGTTCACCTTCGGGTGCTGGTCGCGGAAGGCCTTGAGCGCCACCGGCAGCAGGTTGCCGGCGAAGGAGGGCATGGCGGCGATGGAAACCTTGCCCAACTGCAGGGTGAAGTGCTGGCGTAGCAGTTCCTCGGCGTTGTCCCAGTCCGCCAGCAGGCGCCGGGCGATGGGCAGCAGCGTCTCGCCCTCGGGGGTCAGGGCCACGCTGCGGGTGGTGCGCACCAGCAACTGGCCACCGAGGGAATCCTCCAGGTTCTTGATCGCCAGGCTCAGCGCCGGCTGGGACAGGTGCAACCGCTCGCAGGCCTGGGCGAAGCTCAGGCTCTGCGCCACGGCGAGGAAGGCGCGCAGCTGTTTGAGGGTCATTGATTTGTTTTCGTTATCAATGGTTAGGAAAAACAAACTTAACAAATCAGTCCTGACGGGAGAAGCTCTGCCTCACCCAACGGCGGTCTGCCGCCGCATCCAATAAAGACAAGAGGCGCAACAGCATGAGCGGACTCGACAAACGCGTGAGCTCCTACGAAGAGGCCCTGGCCGGCCTGACCGACGACATGACCGTCCTGTCCGGCGGCTTTGGCATCTGCGGTATCCCGGAGAACCTGATTGCCGAAATCCGCCGCCGTGGCGTCAAGGGCCTGACCGTGGTCTCCAACAACTGCGGCATCGACGGCTTCGGCCTCGGCGTGCTGCTGGAGGACCGCCAGATCCGCAAGATGATTGCTTCCTACGTCGGCGAAAACGCGCTGTTCGAGCAGCAACTGCTGAGCGGCGAACTGGAAGTCGAACTGACGCCCCAGGGCACCCTGGCCGAGAAACTTCGCGCCGGCGGCGCCGGCATCCCGGCCTTCTTCACCGCCACCGGCTACGGCACCCCGGTAGCCGAGGGCAAGGAAGTCCGCGAGTTCAATGGCCGCAAGTACATCCTCGAGCCCTCCATCACCGGTGACTTCGCCATCGTCAAGGGCTGGAAGGCCGACCACTTCGGCAACGTGATCTACCGCCACACCGCGCAGAACTTCAACCCGATGGTGGCCACCGCCGGCCGCATTACCGTGGTCGAGGTGGAGGAAATCGTCGAGCCGGGCGAACTGGACCCGGCGCAGATTCACACCCCCGGCATCTACGTGGACCGCGTCATCTGCGGGACCTTCGAGAAGCGCATTGAAAAGCGCACCGTCCGCTCCTGATCACGACAAGAAGAATTCGAGGAAACCGACATGGCACTGACCCGCGAACAGATGGCCCAGCGCGTGGCCCGCGAACTGAAAGACGGCTACTACGTGAACCTGGGCATCGGCATTCCGACCCTGGTGGCCAACTACGTGCCTGAAGGCATGCAAGTGATGCTGCAGTCCGAGAACGGCCTGCTCGGCATGGGCGCCTTCCCCACCGAAGACGAAGTGGACGCCGACATGATCAACGCCGGCAAGCAGACCGTCACCGCGATCAAGGGCGCCTCCATCTTCTCCTCCGCCGAGTCCTTCGCGATGATCCGCGGCGGCCACGTCGACCTCACCGTGCTCGGCGCCTTCGAGGTGGACGTGCAGGGCAACATCGCCTCCTGGATGATCCCCGGCAAGCTGGTCAAGGGCATGGGCGGCGCCATGGACCTGGTGGCCGGTGCCGACAACATCATCGTCACCATGACCCACGCCTCCAAGGACGGCGAGTCCAAGCTGCTGGACAACTGCTCGCTGCCGCTGACCGGCGCCGGCTGCATCCGCAAAGTGCTCACCGACCTGGCTTACCTGGAGATCGAAGACGGCGCCTTCATCCTGCGCGAGACCGCGCCGGGCGTGAGCATCGCCGAGATCGCCGAGAAGACCGCCGGCCGCCTGATCGTCCCGGACGACGTGGTCGAAATGACCTTCTGATTGCTCTGCCGCTCTGGAGGGGGCCACCACGCATGGGCCCCTCCAGAGCGGTTTTTCTCGTTGTCGGGCCCGCCTGGACATCAGTGTGGGCCCGATCCGTAGGATGGGTATCGCGGAGCGACGCCCATCGCCCGTCGGCGATTCCCGAGCGATGCCGACGCAACTCGCAGGAGTTCCAACATGCAAGACGTCGTCATCGTCGCCGCCACCCGCACCGCCATCGGCAGCTTCCAGGGCGCCCTGGCCAACATCCCGGCCCACGAACTGGGCGCCGCGGTGATCCGCCAGTTGCTGGCGCAGACCGGCCTCAAGGGCGAGCAGGTGGATGAAGTCATCCTCGGCCAGGTGCTCACCGCCGGCAGCGGCCAGAACCCCGCGCGCCAGGCCGCCGTCCTCGCCGGCCTGCCCCACGCGGTGCCGGCCATGACCCTGAACAAGCTCTGCGGCTCCGGCCTCAAGGCCCTGCACCTGGGCATTCAGGCGATCCGCTGCGGCGACGCCGAAGTGGTCATCGCCGGCGGCCAGGAAAGCATGAGCCTGGCGCCCTACATCCTTCCGGCCGCCCGCACCGGCCTGCGCATGGGCCACGCCCAGGCCCTGGACAGCCTGATCCACGACGGCCTGACCGACGCCTTCAACCACTACCACATGGGCGTCACCGCCGAGAACCTGGTGGACAAGTACGGCATCAGCCGCGAAGCCCAGGACGCCTTCGCCGCCGCCTCCCAACAGAAGGCCGTCGCCGCCATCGAAGCCGGCCGCTTCAAGGACGAGATCACCCCGATCCTGATCCCGCAGCGCAAGGGCGAGCCGGTCGCCTTCGCCACCGACGAAGGCCCGCGCGCCGGCACCACCGCCGAGTCGCTGGCCAAGCTCAAGCCGGCGTTCAAGAAGGACGGCAGCGTCACCGCCGGCAACGCCTCCAGCCTCAACGACGGCGCCGCCGCCGTGGTCCTGATGAGCGCCAACAAGGCCGAGGCCCTGGGCCTGCCGGTGCTGGCGCGGATCAAGGGCTACGCCAATGCCGGCGTCGACCCGGCGATCATGGGCATCGGCCCGGTCGGCGCCACCCGCCGCTGCCTGGAGAAGGCCGGCTGGAGCCTGGACGAACTGGACCTGATCGAAGCCAACGAAGCCTTCGCCGCGCAGTCGCTGTCGGTGGGCCAGGAGCTGGGCTGGGACATGGCCAAGGTCAACGTCAACGGCGGCGCCATCGCCCTCGGCCACCCCATCGGCGCCTCTGGCTGCCGCGTGCTGGTGACCCTGCTGCACGAAATGATCAAGCGCGATGCGAAGAAGGGTCTGGCAACCCTGTGCATCGGCGGCGGCATGGGTGTGGCCCTGGCCATCGAGCGCTGATTCGACGTTGGATTGCGTAACCCCGTAGGTGGGTGCCAAGTGCCGAGCGGCCCAGCGTCGATGATCTGACATCCGTCGCGTTGGGCTTCGCTTCGCTCTGCACCAACCTACGATAGCTCCACCCCATAACTAGAAGTACCCACGGACCGGGCCCACCTGGTCCACGCAAGGCCATCACGCACGAGCCCAAGGCCGAAAAGCCACGGGCAGAAGACCTCACCACGCCCACGCCGGGCGTGGCGTCGTCGTTTCAGACAGAAAGAGGGCAAAGACCCTCGGATTCGATCAAGACCACTGTCCCGGCGCCCGGCCGCAGTCGCGGCTGGGCGAATGCCGATAAAAACAAAACTCCCGAGGTATCCCGATGGCCACATCACTACAAGAAAGCCGATCAGCACGTTTTGCCATGCGTTGCTCCGCCTGGGCGGAACGCTGGTTCCCCGATTCCTGGGTCTTCGCCGCAGTCGCCGTGCTGCTGGTCACGATTGCTGCCCTCGCCATGGGTGCGCCGGCCAGCCAGGCCGCCAAGGCGTTCGGGGACGGCTTCTGGAGCCTGATCCCCTTCACCATGCAGATGGCCTTCGTGGTCATCGGCGGCTACGTGGTCGCCAGTTCCGGCCCGGCCTCGAAGCTGATCGACCTGCTGGCCCGCGTGCCGAAAAACGGTCGTTCGGCAGTGTGCTGGGTAGCGCTGATCTCCATGCTCGCCTCGCTGCTCAACTGGGGCCTCTCGCTGGTGTTCGGCGGACTGCTGGTGCGTGCCCTGGCGCGCCGCGAAGAGCTGAAGATGGACTACCGTGCCGCCGGTGCCGCCGCCTACCTCGGCCTGGGCGCCGTCTGGGCCCTGGGCCTGTCGTCCTCCGCCGCGCAGCTGCAGGCCAACCCGGCCAGCCTGCCGCCTTCGATCCTCGCCATCACCGGCGTGATTCCCTTCACCGAGACCATCTTCCTCTGGCAATCCGGCGTGATGCTGCTGGCGCTGATGGTGGTGTCGCTGATCGTCGCCTACATGACCGCGCCCAGCGCCGCCAGCGCCCGTGACGCCAAGGCCTGTGGCATCGACCCGAGCTTCAGCGCGCCGCCCCAGGTCAAGCCGACCCGTCCGGGCGAATGGCTGGAGCACAGCCCGCTGCTGATCATCCTGCTGGTTGTCCTGGCCGGTGGCTGGCTGGCCCAGGAGTTCGCCAGCAAGCCGGCGATCACCGCCATTTCCGGCCTGAACACCTACAACCTGCTGTTCATCATGGCCGGCGCGCTGCTGCACTGGCGTCCGCGCAGCTTCCTCGATGCGGTGGCCCGCGCGGTGCCCACCACCACCGGTGTGCTGATCCAGTTCCCGCTGTACGGCTCCATTGCCGCCATCATGACCACGGTGAAAGGCGTCGACGGCCAGACCCTGGCGCACCACATCTCCACCTTCTTCGTGCAGATCGCCAACCACGACACCTACGCGCTGCTGATGGGCGTGTACTCCGCCGTGCTGGGCTTCTTCATCCCGTCCGGTGGCGGCAAGTGGATCATCGAGGCGCCCTACGTGATGCAGGTGGCCAACGAGCTGAACTACCACCTGGGCTGGTCGGTGCAGATCTACAACGCCGCCGAGGCGCTGCCGAACCTGATCAACCCCTTCTACATGCTGCCGCTGCTGGGCGTGCTGGGCCTGAAGGCGCGCGACCTGATCGGCTTCTCCTTCGTCCAGCTGCTGGTACACATCCCGCTGGTGATGGTGCTGCTGTGGGGGCTGGGCACGACCCTGGCGTATCTTCCGCCGGTGATGCCCTGAAGTCAGTCCGTAGGTTGGGCTGAGGTCACGAAGCCCAACGCTGCCGTTTCCGGTGTCGGGCCTCGCTGCGCTCGGCGCCAACCTACGAGACGTGCGAGCTCAGCTCCGCTTCGCCAGAATGGCTCGCGCCACCCGCGAGCCATTTTCCTTGCCGAGCACGGCACAGATGCGCTGGCCGGCGTCCACCAATTTGTCCATGTCGATGCCGGTCTCCACGCCCATGCCGTTGAGCAGGTAGAGCACGTCTTCGGTGGCGACGTTGCCGGTGGCGCCCTTGGCATAGGGGCAGCCGCCGAGGCCGGCGACCGAGCTGTCGAATACGGCGATGCCTTCCAGCAGGCTGGCGTGGACGTTGGCCACGGCCTGGCCGAAGGTGTCGTGGAAGTGCCCGGCCAGCCGGTCGCGCGGCACGCGGGTGCCCACCACGTTGATCAGGTGGCGGGTGGCGCCGGCGGTGCCGGTGCCGATGGTGTCGCCCAGGGACACTTCGTAGCAGCCCATGGCGTACAGCTCGGCGGCGACGGCGGCGACCTGTTCGGCCGGCACCGCGCCGTCATAGGGGCAGCCCAGCACACACGACACGTAACCGCGCACGCTGATGCCACTGGCCTTGGCCGCTTCCATCACCGGCACGAAGCGCTCCAGGCTCTCGGCGATGGAGCAGTTGATGTTCTTCTGCGAGAAGGCTTCGGAGGCGGCGGCGAACACCGCCACTTCCTTCACACCCGCTTCCAGGGCGGCCTCGAAGCCTTTCAGGTTCGGCGCCAGGGCGGCGTAGGTGACGCCAGCCTTGCGCTGGATCTGCGCGAAGACCTCGGCCGAGCCGGCCATCTGCGGCACCCACTTGGGCGAGACGAAGCTGCCCACTTCGACATAGCCGAGGCCGGCGGCGGTGAGGTCGTCCACCAGCCGCACCTTGTCGGCGACGCTGATGGGTTGCTTCTCGTTCTGCAGGCCGTCGCGGGGGCCGACTTCGACCAGGCGGACCTTGCGGGGAATGTTCATTGCGTCATCTCTCGGTTCGGGTGTTGGGCCTCGTTCCTCGGCGCCAACCTAAAGAGGGCGGGTGGTAAACCGTAGGATGGGTAGAGCCTGCGAAACCCATCGCGGGGTTGATGGGTTTCGCTTCGCTCTACCGCATCCTACGGGACGGCGAACACTCAGGCCTCGTCCAGCTCCACCAGGGCGGTGCCTTCGTTGACCAGTTCGCCTTCGCTGCAATACAGCGCCTTGACTACGCCGTCGTGGGGCGCGCGGATGCTGTGTTCCATCTTCATGGCTTCCAGCACCACCAGGGCGGTGCCGGCTTCGACCTTCTGCCCGGCTTCCACCAGGACGCGCACGATACTGCCGTTCATCGGTGCCGTCAGCCCGCCGTGATGGGCATGAGCGGCTTCCACTTCCTCGATGGGGTCGACACGGCCGACGCTGCGCAGCTCGCCATCCCACTCCAGGTAGAGGGTTTCGCCCCGGCGGATCGCCAGGTGCTGGCGGCGCAGGCCGTCCTGTTCCAGGGTGATCTGCTCGCCCTTGAGCTGGATCGGGCTGGCGGCCACGCCGCGCAGGCGTACCACCTGGCATTCGTCGCCGCAGGTCAGGTGCAGGTCGGTCGCGCTGGGCAGGCCGGCGCGCCAGCCACTGTTGCGGCTCCAGGGCGAGTGCGGGTCGTCGCCACGCACGCGCTCGGCCTCGCTCTGGCGGAACGCCTCGGCGGCCACCTGCCAGAAGGCCGGGGGCAGGGCGGCCGGGGCGGGCAGCAACTGCGCCTGGTGACGGGCGATGAAGCCGGTGTCCAGCTCGGCGTCGGCAAAGGCGGCGTGGGCCAGCACGCGACGGAGGAAGGCCAGGTTGGTCTTGAAGCCACCCACGGCGGTTTCGTCGAGCATGGCCAGCAGGCCCTGGCGGGCTTCCTCGCGGGTTTCGCCCCAGGCGATCAGCTTGGCCAGCATCGGGTCGTAGAAGGGCGACACCTCGTCGCCTTCGGCCACGCCGCTGTCCACCCGGCGGCCGGGGCCGGCAGAGGCTTCGCGGTAGAGGGCGAGACGGCCGCTGGCGGGCAGGAAGTCCTGGTCCGGGTCTTCGGCGTAGAGGCGCACTTCGATGGCGTGGCCGTTCAGCGGCACCTGCTCCTGGCTGATGGGCAGGGCCTCGCCACGGGCGACGCGGATCTGCCAGGCCACCAGATCGAGGCCGGTGATGGCTTCGGTGACCGGGTGCTCCACCTGCAGGCGGGTGTTCATCTCCATGAAGAAGAAGTCGCCACGCTCGTCCAGCAGGAACTCCACGGTGCCGGCGCCCACGTAGCCGATGGCCTGGGCGGCGCGCACGGCGGCCTCGCCCATGGCGCGGCGCAGTTCCGCGGAGAGGCCGGGGGCGGGGGCTTCTTCCACCACCTTCTGGTGGCGGCGCTGGATGGAGCAATCGCGCTCGTTGAGGTACAGGCAGTTACCGTGGCTGTCGGCGAACACCTGGATTTCCACGTGGCGCGGCTTGAGGACGTACTTCTCCACCAGCATGCGCGCGTCGCCGAAGGCGGACTGCGCTTCACGTTGCGCGGAGGCCAGGGCCTCGGCCAGCTCGCTTTCCCGCTCCACCACCTTCATGCCCTTGCCGCCACCGCCGGCGGCGGCCTTCAGCAGCACCGGGTAGCCGATGCGTTCGGCGCTGGCGCGGAAGGTTTCCAGGTCCTGGGCCTCGCCGTGATAGCCGGGCACCAGGGGCACGCCGGCGGCTTCCATCAGCGCCTTGGCGGCGGACTTGCTGCCCATGGCGTCGATGGCGCTGGCCGGCGGGCCGAGGAAGATCAGACCCGCGTCGGCGATGGCGCGGGCGAAGCCGGCGTTCTCGGAAAGGAAGCCGTAGCCCGGGTGGATGGCCTGGGCGCCGCTGGCCTTGGCGGCGGCGATCAGCTTGTCCACCAGCAGGTAGCTTTCCGCTGGCTTGGCGCCGCCCAGGTCCACCGCCATATCGGCTTCGCGCACGTGGCGGGCGTTGCGGTCGATGGCGCTGTGCACGGCCACGGTGCGAATGCCCAGGGCCTTGGCGGTACGCATCACGCGGCAGGCGATTTCGCCACGGTTGGCGATCAGCAGGGTGGTGATCATGGTTATTGCTCCTGCCAGGACGGCTTGCGTTTTTCCAGGAAGGCGCGCAGGCCCTCCTGGCCTTCGGGGCTCACGCGGATGCGGGCGATGGCGCTTTCGGTGTAACGGCGCAGGTTGGGGGAGAGCGCGCCGCTGCCGACTTCGCGCAGCAGGTCCTTGCTGACGCTCATGGCCTGCGGGCTGTTCTGCAGCAGGTTGGCGGTCCAGGTTTCCACCGCCTGGTCCAGTTCCTCGGCGGGGTAGCACTCGGCGAGCAGGCCCAGTTCGCGGGCGCGCTCACCGCTGAAGCGCTCGGCGGTCAGGGCGTAGCGACGCGCGGCGCGTTCGCCGATGGCCTGCACCACGAAGGGGCTGATCACCGCCGGCGCCAGGCCAATGCGCACTTCGGAGAGGGAGAATTGCGCGTCCAGCGCGCCAATGGCCATGTCGCAGCAACTGATCAGACCCAGGGCGCCACCGAAGGCCGCGCCCTGTACCACGGCCAGGGTGGGCACCTTGAGGTGGTAGAGGTTGTACATCAGTTCGGCCAGCTCGCGGGCGTCGTCGAGGTTGGCGTTGTAGTCGAGCTGGGCGGATTCCTGCATCCAGGCGAGATCCGCCCCGGCCGAGAAGTGCCGGCCCCGGCCACGCAGGACCAGGAAGCGCACGTGGGCGGCGGCCTTGACCGCGTCCAGGGCGAGGACGAGTTCGCGGATCATCCCGGCGTTGAAGGCGTTGTTCTTCTCCGGGCGGTTGAGCCAGAGGGTGGCGACGCCGTTGGCGGCGATGTCCAGTTGCAGGGTGGTGAAGTCGGTCATCTTGTCAGGCTCTCGAATGGTCTTCCGGATTTCCCTCTCCCCCGGCCCCTCTCCCGCAGGCGGGAGAGGGGAGGAGGGCGTTACATCCGGAACACGCCGAAGGTGGTCCGCTCGATCGGGGCGTTGAGGCTGGCGGAGAGGGCCAGGCCGAGTACGTCGCGGGTCTGCGCCGGGTCGATCACGCCGTCGTCCCACAGCCGTGCGCTGGAGTAATAGGCATGCGCCTGGCGTTCGTACTGTTCGAGGATCGGCTGCTTGATGCGTGCCTCTTCCTCGTCGCTCAGACGGTGGCCGGCGCGTTCGCTCTGCTCGCGCTTGACCTGGGTGAGCACGCCGGCGGCCTGCTCGGCGCCCATCACGCCGATGCGCGCGTTGGGCCACATCCACAGGAAGCGCGGGTCGTAGGCGCGGCCGCACATGCCGTAGTTACCGGCGCCGAAGCTGCCGCCGATGATCACGGTGAACTTCGGCACCCTGGCGCAGGCCACGGCCGTGACCAGCTTGGCGCCGTGCTTGGCGATGCCGCCTTCTTCGTACTTCTTGCCCACCATGAAGCCGGTGATGTTCTGCAGGAACAGCAGCGGAATGCCGCGCTGGCAGGCCAGTTCGATGAAGTGCGCGCCTTTCTGCGCGGCTTCGGCGAAGAGGATGCCGTTGTTGGCGAGGATGGCGATGGGGTAACCGTGCAGGTGGGCGAAGCCGCACACCAGGGTGGTGCCGAACAGCGCCTTGAATTCATCGAACTCGGAATCGTCCACCAGGCGGGCGATGACTTCGCGCACGTCGAAGGGCTGCTTGACGTCGGCCGGAATCACGCCGTACAGCTCGTCGGCGGCATAGCGCGGGGCGAGCGGGGCGCGCAGGTTCAGTTCGCCGGCCTTGCGCCAGTTGAGGTTGGCGATGCTGCGGCGGGCCAGGGCCAGGGCGTGCTCGTCGTCCTCGGCGTAGTGGTCGGCCACGCCGGAGGTCTTGCAGTGCACGTCGGCGCCGCCCAGTTCTTCGGCGGTCACCACCTCGCCGGTGGCGGCCTTCACCAGCGGCGGGCCGGCGAGGAAGATGGTGGCCTGGTTCCGCACCATGATGGTTTCGTCGGACATCGCCGGCACATAAGCGCCGCCAGCGGTGCAGGAGCCCATGACCACGGCGATCTGCGGGATGCCCAGGGCGCTCATGTTGGCCTGGTTGAAAAAGATCCGGCCGAAGTGCTCGCGGTCCGGGAACACCTCTTCCTGGCGCGGCAGGTTGGCGCCGCCGGAGTCCACCAGGTAGATGCAGGGCAGGCGGTTCTGCTGGGCGATGGTCTGCGCGCGCAGGTGCTTCTTCACCGTCAGCGGGTAGTAGGAGCCGCCCTTCACCGTGGCGTCGTTGGCCACGATCATGCATTCCACGCCTTCCACGCGGCCGATGCCGGCGACCACGCCGGCGGCGGGCACGTCCTCGCCGTAGACCTCGAAGGCAGCGAGCTGGCCGATTTCCAGGAAGGGCGAACCGGTGTCCAGCAGGCGGTTGATGCGCTCGCGGGGCAGCAGCTTGCCGCGCGAGGTGTGGCGTTCCTGGGCCTTGGCGCCGCCGCCTTCATGGATGCGGCCGAGCAGCGTGTGCAGGGCGCCGACCTGTTCGAGCATCGCCGCACTGTTGTGGGCGAACTCCGGGGAACGGGTATTGATCTGGGTGTGCAGGATGGCCATCTGGCGCGCTCCGAGTCGTGCGTTCTACGCCCCTCTCCCGTGGGCGGGAGAGGGGGACTGTCAGACGATCAGCGGGTTTCGTTGTACAGCTCGCGACCGATCAGCATGCGGCGGATTTCACTGGTGCCTGCGCCAATCTCGTAGAGCTTGGCGTCGCGCAGCAGGCGGCCTGCCGGGTACTCGTTGGTGTAGCCGTTGCCGCCGAGCAGCTGGATGGTGTCCAGGGCCATCTTGGTGGCCATCTCGGCGGTGTAGAGGATCACCGCCGCGGCGTCCTTGCGCGATTCCTCGCCGCGGTCGCAGGCCTTGGCCACGGTGTACAGGTAGGACTTGGAGGCGTTCATGCCGGCGTACATGTCGGCCAGCTTGCCCTGCACCAGCTGGAACTCGCCGATGGACTGCTTGAACTGCTGGCGCTCGTGCACGTAGGGCAGCACCACGTCCATGCAGGCGCTCATGATCCCGGTCGGGCCGCCGGAGAGCACGGTGCGCTCGTAGTCCAGGCCGCTCATCAGCACGGCCACGCCACGGCCTTCCGCGCCAAGGATGTTTTCCTCCGGCACCTCGACGTCTTCGAACACCAGCTCGCAGGTGTTGGAGCCGCGCATACCCAGCTTGTCCAGCTTCTGGTGACGGGAGAAACCCTTGTAGTCGCGCTCGACGATGAAGGCGGTCATGCCGCGCGAGCCGGCGTTGACGTCGGTCTTGGCGTAGATCACGTAGGTGTTGGCGTCCGGGCCATTGGTGATCCACATCTTGTTGCCGTTGAGCACGTAGCGGTCGCCTTTCTTCTCGGCGCGCAGCTTCATCGACACGACGTCCGAGCCGGCGTTGGGCTCGCTCATGGCCAGCGCGCCGACGTGTTCGCCGGAGCACAGCTTGGGCAGGTACTTCTGCTTCTGCTCGTGGGTGCCGTTCTTGCGGATCTGGTTGACGCACAGGTTGGAGTGGGCGCCGTAGGACAGGCCGACCGAGGCGGAGGCGCGGCTGATTTCTTCCATCGCCACCACGTGAGCCAGGTAGCCCATGTTGGTGCCGCCGTACTCCTCTTCCACGGTCATGCCCAGCAGGCCCATGTCGCCGAACTTGCGCCACATGTCCATGGGGAACTCGTTATCGCGGTCGATCTGCGCGGCACGCGGGGCCAGTTCGGCCTGGGCGAACTGATGGACGGCATCGCGCAGCATGTCGATGGTCTCGCCGAGACCGAAGTTGAGAGTGGGGTAGCTCATGGTTCCACCTGTTCTAGTCGTTGTCGGGTGATGGGTCAGGCGTTGGCGCCCAGTTTGCGTTCGGTTTCGGCCATTGCCGCCAGGCAGCGTTCCTCGGCCGTATCCAGTTCCAGCTGCATCTGCTGGATGTCCAGCAACTGCTGTTCGAGCTGCGCGCGGCGCGCGGCGATCTTGTCCATGAAGGTCTGCAACTGCTTGCGGTTGCCGCTGCTGGGGTCGTAGAGGTCGATCAGTTCCTTGCACTCGGCGAGGGAGAAGCCGATGCGCTTGCCGCGCAGGATGAGCTTCAGCGCCACCAGGTCCTTCGGGCTGTAGATGCGCTCCTGGCCACGGCGCTCGGGGCTGAGCATGCCTTGCTCCTCATAGAAGCGGATGGCGCGGGTGGTGACATCCAGTTCGCGGGCCAGGTCGGAAATGCTGTAGGTGGTGGGCATGGGCGAATGCTCGTGTTGGCGTTTACCTTTACGTTAACGTAAACCTGTGCCAACCTGACTGTCAACTGCGCCGCCCAACGCCGGTCGACCGCCGATTCGGCCCGAACCTTGCTGTCTGCCGGACGGTTGGCTCGCACTTTACGGAGGCGGGCCGGGGGTGTAGACATTCAAGGCGTGCGATTTGACCGCCGGCCGCTGCCGGGGCGCACGTTGGAGCGAGAGATGGCGCAAGACATTCGAATAAAAAACGCTACCGATCCCTTGCACGAATCGCGACAGGCCAGGCTGAAGCTGGTCAGCGATGGCGAGCTGCCCCAGGGTGTGCTGCGCGACGAGATCGACGCCTCCTGGCGGCGCAGCCTGGGCCATGGCCTCAATTGCCTGGAAGGCGAGCAGGTCGGCCTGGAACAGACACACGACCTGCAACTGCTGCTGGACAGCAACCGCCTGCTGATCGATGCCGCCACCCCGGAGCTGGAATACCTGGTCAGCCAGCAGGGCAAGGGCGGTCTGATCATCCTCGGCGACGCCCAGGCCAACGTGCTGGCCATCGAGGGGCAGACCGAGTACCTCAAACACTTCGGCCTGCGCGACCTGCGCCCCGGCAGTTGCTGGAGCGAATCCCTCCGCGGCACCAACGCCATTGGCACCGCGGTGGTCGAAGGGCGGCCCACCCTGATCAACTGTGGCGAGCATTACCTGGACCGCCTCAGCCCGTTTTCCTGCACCTCGGTGCCGCTGCGCGACCCCCAGGGTCGGGTGGTCGGCGTGATCGACCTGACCCGCCAGGGCGTCATGGCCCAGCCCCAGGACAACCTCGCCACCCTGATGCTGGCCGCCGGCAATATCGAGAGTCGCATGTTCGGCCTCTGCTACCCGGACCACCTGGTGCTGGCCTTCCACAGCCGTCCGCAGTACCTCGGCAGCGCCTGGCACGGCCTGTTGGCGGTGAGCCTGGACGGCGAAGTGCTGGCCGCCAACGAACGCGCCTGCGACCTGCTGCAGGTGCGCCGCGAAGCCCTGGTTGGCCGCCGCTCCAGCGAGCTGATCGGCGAGCGCTCGCCGCAGTTCATCACGCGCCTGATGCAGGGCGGCGTGAGCAGCGTGCAGACCGCCAAGGGCGAGTTCTATTTCCGTGCCCTGCAGGTGCCGCGTCACACCAGCCTCGGCGGCATCGCCCCGGCGGCCAAGGCGCCCGCCGCGCAGAAGCTGCCGTTGCTGGAAGAACTGGCCGGCCGCGACGCCCGCTTCGCCCGCGCCCTGCGCATGGCCCGCCAGGGCCTGGCCAACGACCTGCCGGTGCTGCTGCTGGGCGAGACCGGCACCGGCAAGGAGGTGGTGGCCCGCGCGCTGCACCAATCCGGCCCACGCGCCGACAAGGCGTTCGTCGCGGTGAACTGCGCGGCGATCCCGGAAGGCCTGATCGAATCCGAACTCTTCGGCTACCGCGAAGGCGCCTTCACCGGCTCCCGGCGGGGCGGCATGGTCGGGCGGTTGATGCAGGCCCACGGCGGCACCCTGTTCCTCGACGAGATCGGCGACATGCCCCTGAGCCTGCAGGCGCGCCTGCTGCGCGTGCTACAGGAGCGCCGGGTGGCGCCGCTCGGCGCCGGCGAGGAACAGGCCATCGATGTGGCCGTGATCTGCGCGACCCACCGCGACCTCAAGCGCCTAGTGCAGGACAAGCTGTTCCGCGAAGACCTCTATTACCGCGTCAACGGCGTCAGCCTGCGCCTGCCGGCCCTGCGCGAGCGCGACGACCTGGCCGGGATGATCGGCAGCGTGCTGCACAAGTTCGGCGCCGCCGATGTCAGCCTCGACCAGGACCTGACCGAGCTGTTCGCCGGTTACGACTGGCCAGGCAACATCCGCCAACTGGAAATGGTCCTGCGCGCGGCCCTGGCCATGCGCGAGGAGGGCGAGCGCGTCCTCGGCCTCGACCACCTCACCGACAGCCTGCTGGACGAACTGACCGCCAGTTGCCGCCAGCCCGGCAGCATCCGCGAGAACGAACTGGAACTGATCCGCGCCACCCTCGACCGCCACCAGGGCAACGTCTCCGCCGCCGCCGACGCCCTCGGCATCAGCCGCGCGACCCTGTACCGCAAGTTGAAGCAGTTAAGGGGATGAGCCGACCGCGTTGCCAGCGTGCGATGGGAAACCTGTGGGGGCGAATTCATTCGCTAAGCAGGCCGCAGGTCTGCCCTGCAAGGTCCATGGGGGCTGCGTTGCAGCCCGGAGCGAATGAATTCGCCCCCACAATGAACCTGCAATCCCTGGCCATGACCCCATGACCCGTCTCCTCCTCAAGCTGGTGGAAACCCGCGACCCCGACCTGCTGCGCCGCGCCCTGGCCTGGCTCTACGGCTTCGTGCGCCCGCAGATGCGTGCTATCGGTGTGCTGCTCGGGCTGTCCCTCGGCGCGTCGCTGCTGGTGCTGGCCCAGCCCTGGCTGACCAAGACCCTGATCGACGACGGCCTGCTGGCCAAGGACTTCGGCCTGCTGGTGCAGGTGGCGGTGGCCATGATCGCCGTCGGCATCTTCGGCACGCTGCTGGCGGGCATCAATCGCTACCTGCACACCCGGCTTTCCGGGCGCATCCTCTTCGCCCTGCGCGATGACCTCTACCGCCATCTGCAGCAACTCTCGCCGGCCTTCTATGGGCGCAAGCGCATCGGCGACATCCTTTCCCGGCTGGATGGCGATGTCGCGGAAATCCAGCGCTTTGCCGTGGATTCGCTGTTCTCGGCGGTTTCCAGTGTCATCGGCCTGATCGGCGCGGTGACCCTGATGCTGCTGCTGTCCTGGCAACTGTCCCTGCTGCTGGCGCTGCTGATTCCCATCGAAGTGCTCTGGCTGCGCTGGATGCGGCGCAAGGTGGAGCGCGAGGTGCGCAGCCTGCGCGAGCGCTCGGCGGATGTCTCGTCCTTCCTCGTCGAAACCCTGCCGGCGATGAAGTTCATCCAGGCCGCCGGGGCGCAGCAGCGCGAATCCCGCCGCCTGGAAGGGCTGGGGCAGGGCTACATGCGCCAGTTGCTCAAGGTGCAGGTCACCGAGTTCTTCACCCATGCCGTACCCGGCACGCTCACCTCGCTGTCCCGCGCCTGCGCCTTCCTGATCGGTGGCTACTGGGTGATCCAGGGCACCTGGCAACTGGGCGCGCTGATCGCCTTCTCCACCTACCTCGGCATGGCCGTGGGGCCGGTGCAGAGCCTGCTGGGCCTCTATGTTGCCCTGCAACGCATGACCGTCAGCCTCGGCCGGGTCATGGAGCTGCAGCAGGAGCCGGTGCCGGTGCGCCAGCCCGACACCCCGCGCCCCATGCCGGAGGGCCGGGGAGAGCTGCGCCTGGAGGGCGTGCACTTCGCCCACGAGCAGCGCGCCGGCGCGGTGTTGCGCGGGGTGGATGTGCTGATCCCCGCCGGCCTCAAAGTGGCCATCAGCGGCGCCTCGGGGGTCGGCAAGTCGACCCTGATCGACCTGCTGCAACGCTTCTACGACCCCGACCAGGGCCGTGTGCTGCTGGACGGCGCCGACCTGCGCGAGCTGGACCTGTTCGCCCTGCGCCGGCGCATCGCCGTGGTCAGCCAGGACATCGTGCTGTTCCGTGGCACCCTCGCCGAAAACCTCGCCTACAGCGCCCCGCAGGCCAGCCGCGAAGCCCTGGAACAGGTGGCGCGCCTGGCGCGGCTCGACGGGCTGATCGAATCCTTGCCGCTGGGCCTGGACAGCCCCCTGGGCGAACGCGGCCAACAGTTGTCCGGCGGCCAGAAGCAGCGCATCGCCATCGCCCGCGCGCTGCTGCAGGAACCGCTGATCCTGGTGCTCGACGAAGCCACCTCGGCGGTGGACGAAGCCACCGAACGCGAAGTGATCGCCGCCATCGACCAACTCTTCGCCGGGCGCACGCGCATCCTCATCAGCCACCGGCCTTCCACCCTGGCCCAGGCCGATATCGGCTTCCGCCTCGAAGACGGCCGCCTGCACAGCCTCGAACAGGACCCGGTGAGCCATGGCCAGTGAGCTTGTCGTCGGCATCATCGACAGCGGTTTCGCGCCCCGCCAGGCCGACCGCGTGAGCCGTTCACGGCGCTTCTGGCTGGAGGGCGGCGAACTGCTGGAAGGCGACACCCGGCCCGATGCCCTGGGCCACGGCAGCGCGGTGCTGGATACCCTCGGCGAGCAGTGCGGACCTGTCCGCCTGTGCGTGGCCCAGGTGTTCGGCGAGCGCTGGCAGACCAGCCCGCTGCAAATCGCGGCCGCACTGCACTGGCTGATCGAGCAGGACGTGGCCCTCATCAGCATGAGCCTCGGCCTGCGCAACGACCGCCCGGTGCTGCGCGAGGCCTGCGTGCTGGCCCAAACATCCGGCCTCATCCTGTGCGCCTCCAGCCCGGCCCAGGGCGAGCCGGTGTACCCGGCGGCCTATCCGGGCGTGATCCGCGTCACCGGCGATGCCCGCTGCGCGTCGGGACAATGGTCCTGGCTGAACAGCCCCCAGGCGGATTTCGGCGCCCCTGTGTGCGCCGCCAATGGCGTGGCCGGCTCCAGCGTGGGCTGCGCGGCCTTGAGCGGTATCATCGCCGGCTTCCTGCAAGCCCAGCCCGGTGCCAGCCGCGAGGCGGTCATCGCATGGCTACGGGAAGGCGCCGCCTTCGTCGGGCCGGAGCGGCGTGGCCATGAGTGACATCCTCGTGCTCGGCGCCGGCCCTGCCGGCGCGGCGGTGGCCCTGGGATTGAAGCGTCTGGGCCACGCCGTGCGCGTGGTCGGCGAAGGGCGGCGTTTCGCGGCGGTGGAGGGCGTCTCCCAGCGGGTACTGGACGGCCTGCGCCAGGCCGGATTGAACCAGGCGCTGGCCTGCGCCGCCGCGCCATCGCCCCGGCGCGTGCTGTGGAATGGCGATGGCCAGTCGATCAACCAGGAATGCCTGCTGGACCGCGCACGCTTCGACGCGGCCCTTCGCCAGGACCTGCGCGAGGCCGGCGTCGAGGTCGTCGAGGCGCGCGTCCTGAAAGTGGACAGCGGCGCCGACGGCCATCACGTCCGGATCGAACCGGGCGAAGCGTTGCGCGCCGACTTCCTCGTCGAAGCCCGTGGCCGCTCGGCCCCGCTGGCCGGCGGCCGCCTGCGCGGGCCGGAAACCCTGAGCCTGCTCAACCAGTGGCAGGACGCGCCCGGCCGACCCGGTTCGGCGGTGGAAAGCCTGCCCGACGGCTGGGCCTGGATGGCGCGCCTGGCGGATGGCCGCTGCTATTGGCAGATCACCCTGGACGCCCGCGACCTGCCGCCCAAGGAACAGCTCCCCGCTTACTGCGCCCAACGCCGCCGCCAATCCACGCTGGTCCGCGAACTCTACGGCGCGGCCGCACTGCAGCCCGCCAGCCTGCATGCCCGCAGCAGCACGGCGATCCTCTTCCACGAAGCCAGCGGCCCGAACTGGCTGCGGGTCGGCGACGCCGCGATGGCAGTGGACCCGCTCTCCGGCAACGGCATCTTCCAGTCGCTGTCCTCCGCCCTGCAGGCGCCGGCGGTGATCAACACCATCCTGCAATGCCCCGAACGTGCCGAGTTGGCCCGTCGCTTTCATCAGCGGCGGGTGGAGCACCTGTTCCTGCGTTTCGCCCGCACCGGACGCGATTTCTACGCCCTGGAACAACGCTGGCCCGGGCAACCCTTCTGGCGCGAGCGCCGCCAATGGCCCGATGCCCAGCCGCTGCACGCGGCGGCGGATTTCAGCCAGGTGAGGGTCGAACGGGCGCCGGTGATCCACGGCGACCTGATCGAAGAACAGGACGTGGTGGTGACCGCCGACCAGCCCCTGGGCATCTGGCACCTGCAGGGCATCCCCCTGGCGCCCATCGTCACCGCCCTCCAGCGCGGGGAGCAGGGCCGGGCCCTGGAGGCGTTGCCGGAGCCCCAGCGGCGGCTGGTGCAGGGCTGGCTGCTCGCCCAAGGCTATCGCCCCTGAGCGCGCTGGCTAGCCAGGTCTGCGCGTGCGCGTGTCTGCCCTGACGGGGAACCTTTCGGAGGCGAGGGGGAACGATCAGCCCCGATCACCCAGGCGACGCAGACCCGCATCGATGTGGTACTGCCGGTGCAGGCGCAGCACGTAGCCGAGCTTGATCGCGGTCGGGCCCAGCAAGGTGAGGAAGTGGGCCAGCACCTGGACGCCAATCGGCAGATAGGCGTCCAGGACATAGGCCAGCAGGGTGCCGAGGACCGCTGTCAGCGTGCCGCCTGCCAGCAGGTGGGTGGAAAGCGTCTGGACGCGCCGGGGAGACTCGAAGAAGGCGGACATGGCCAGTTCCCCTCTGCGGATGATGTTCGGCAGGCTTGCGCCACGGCGCGGCGCAAGCCTGGGTCGGGTTGGCGGCTCAGGCGACCGGGATCATCGGATCAGCCGCCGCCAGGGCGGTGTTGCGGTCGGCTGCCGGCGGGTAGATCCAGAGGGTGTTGATCTGGGTCTTGAGGTCCTTGGCCTCCTTCTTCACCAACTTCAACTGGCGGTCCCAGCCTTCGGTGAAGGCCGCGCCCCAGCCGCCCAGGTCCAGGCAGGTCACGTACTTGGGCTGGCGGTACGGGGTCGGCTCGACGCCCAGCAGGTCGGCGGCGACGTTGTTGCCGGCATGGCGGCCGAGGGCGATCGCATGCTGGCAGGACATCGCGGCGAAGTTGCCGAGGTCGTCGGTGGCGGCATAGGCCACATCGCCGGCGGCGAAGACGTGGTCCTGGCCGAGCACCTTGAGGTGCTGGTCCACATGCAGTCGCCCTTGCGGATCACGCGCGCCGGAGAGCTGCTCGGTCAGCGGGCTGGCGCGGAAGCCGACGGTCCAGATCATCGTGTGGCTGTCGATGCGGCGGCCATCGGCGAGGGTCACGCCGTCGGCGTCCACCGCGGCCACCGTGGCATTGAGGATCCATTCGATGCCCAGGTGCTCGGAAGCCTCGGCGATCGGCGAGCGAATGCCGTCACCCAGGGCGGCGGCGATCTGCGGGCCGCGATCGACGATGACCACGCGGATATCCTGGTCGTCACCCAGCACGGCACGCAGGCGCGCCGGCATTTCGGTGGCGGTTTCGATGCCGGTGAAGCCGCCGCCGGCGACCACCACTGTGTTGCGTGCGGCACTGTGGGGGCGGTTCTTCAGGGACTTCAGGTGGTCTTCCAGGCGGACCGCGCTTTCGATCTGGTCGACGTCGAAGGCGTGGGCGTCCAGGCCGGGTACCGGCGGTCGGGCCAACTGGCTGCCGGCGGCCAGCACCAGGCGGTCGTAGCCCAGCGCGGCTTCGCGACCGTCTTCATCGCGGTAGCGCACGGTTCGGGCTTGTTCGTCGATGCCAGTGGCGGTGCCCTTGACGAAGCGCACGCCCACCGAGTCGAACAGCGCGTCCAGCGGGGCGAACATGGTGTGCACGTCGGGTTCGTAGAAGCGCGGGCGAATGCGCAGTTCGGCCTGCGGGGCCAGCAGGGAAATGTCCACGTCGTGGCGATTGTGCTTGTCCAGCAGGCGCGCCGCGCTCAATGCACTCCAGAGTCCGCCGAATCCCGCGCCAATTACCAGAATATGCTGTTTCATGACTTGCTCCTGAAAGAGTGGGTAAATGCTCTTGAAGTTTTGTTTTCAAGTCTGGCGGAGCGAAGCCTATGTGTCGGGACAGTGGTTTATATATCGCCGTAGTTGTTCGTCCGCTGTGGTTTCATGTTATCGGCGAGATTTTCCGAAGGCACTTCTACATCAGTGCATCGGAGTTATTCGGGAGGCGAAAGGCGCTATACGAAGGTATATCGACGTGCGTCGGGTGAGGTCGAGGCGGCGTTCAGTGCCGGCGGCGAAGGGCGTCCTCGACGCACTCCAGCAAGCGGTCGGCCGGGAAGGGCTTGGGCAGGCAGGCGATCACGCCCGGCAACGCGGATCCCGCGCGCTGCGCCGCTTCGGGAAAGGCGGTGATCAATATGGTGGGAATCAGGACACCCGATTCGACCAGTCTTTCGTGCAACTCGACGCCACTCATGCCCGGCATCTGGATGTCGGAAATCAGGCAATGCGTACCGTTGGGGTCGGCGGATTCGAGGAAATCCAGGGCGTCGGAATAGGTACGGGCCTGATAACCGCTGGATCTCAACAGGCCTTCCAGGGCTTCACGAACGGACTCATCGTCGTCGACGATTGCAATAACCGTCGTAGTGTCCTTGTAAGTGTCTTGCGTCATTTGAACTCGCTCATGATAGCGACCGTCACAAATTTAAAGATACGCCCTCGGTAAAGGCGGAGAAGTATACCTATGTATAGCTCAATGACACTGAAGTGTTGATATCGGTAGTTTGACAATGCACGGCAGAATGCCGCGGGAGAAGGAGGCCCGCAAGGTCTGGAATCGGCGCTGAAGCGGTATCCGCCGAACCTGCGGGGCGGTTGAACTTCCGCCACCGGCAATACCCATGTACAGGGGGGTGCATCCAAGAGATAACCCGCCTGGCCCGATGTACAAATGACGCCCCGATATTGGCGTGGATAAGCTGGCCCCACGTCGCTGGCCTGTGGTGATTGCCGCAGGACAGCGACGTCGCGATCGAATCCAATTAGCCAGGCGGCGAACAAGATGAACAGAAATGACCTTCGACGTGCCGACCTCAATCTCCTGGTTGTCTTTGAAACCATGATGCGCGAGCGCAACGTGACCCGGGCCGGCGAGCGGCTGTTCCTGGGGCAGACCACCATCAGCAGCGCCCTCGGGCGGTTGCGTTCGATGTTCAATGACCCGCTGTTCGTTCGCACGGGCGGGGTGATGGAGCCCACGGCGCGGGCCAAGGAAATCCATGCGCGGCTGGCGCCGGCCCTCGAAGGCATCGCCGAAGCCCTGAGCTTCACCCAGGCGTTCGATCCGTTGACCAGCGATGCGTCCTTCCACATCGGGCTCTCGGACGATGTCGAGTACGCGCTGCTTCCGCGCCTGATGAGGCACCTGCGCGACGAGGCGCCCAATGTGACCCTGGTGGTGCGCCGCGCGGACCGCTGGCAATTGCCCCATTTGTTGACCTCCGGCGAGATATCCCTGGGCGTGGGGCTGGCGCAGGAGCTGCCGGCCAGCTCCCATTGCCGCAGCCTGCGACCGCAGCAGCCGATGCTGCTGCGCGCGGATGGCGCCGTCGGCCCGCTGGACCTGGAAGCGTTCTGCCGGCGGCCCCATGTGGTGGTGTCTTCGATGGGGCAGGTCATCGACGATGTGGATCAGGTCCTGAGCCAGACCGGGCTGCGGCGCAAGGTGGTGCTGGCGGTGCCGCAGTTCAGCGCCTTGCCCGCGCTGCTGGCCGATAGCGACATGCTGGCCCTGGCGCCGGACTATGTCGCACAGGCCCTGGTGAAGCTCGAGGGGATTCGCGCGGAGCTACCGCCGGTCGACCTGCCGGCCCCGGACCTGTCCATGGCCTGGCGCGGGGCCAGCCACAACGACCCGAGCGAACGCTGGCTGCGCACCCGCTTCCGCCACTACCTGGGCGAGCCGGCGGCACGTGCCGCGGTGGTCGCCTGATGGGCCGTTGCGGTGGGGTGTCCGGGCAGCCGCTGGCGTTGCCGCGCCGGGCGCCATGGACTAGTTTTTTCTTGACCTGCGCGCCGCGCGCATTGCCGGCCGGCGCAGAGGAGGCACGATGAGTTCCTGGTCGAATTCACCCCCGACCGAAGCCCCGGCCGACCACAAGGAACCGGTCGTCTACGTGGTCGATGACGACGAGTCGATACGGCTCGCCCTCGACGGGCTGCTGCGTTCGATCGGCCTGCGCGTGGAAACCTTCGAATCGTCGCAGCAGTTCCTTGCCTTCCCCCGGCGCGACGTTCCCAGTTGCCTGATCCTCGACGTCCGGCTGCGCGGCGAGAGCGGGCTCGCCCTGCAGGAACAGTTCGAGCAGAGCGGCGTGCGCATGCCCATCGTGTTCATGACCGGGCATGGCGACATTGCCATGACGGTGAAGGCGATGAAGGCCGGGGCCGTCGACTTTCTCGCCAAGCCCTTCCGTGACCAGGACATGCTGGACGCGGTCGCCACGGCCCTGGCGCGGGACGGCGAGCGTCTTGCCGCCGAGCGTTCCAGCGCCGTGCTGCGTGCCGCCTACGACTCGCTGACCAGCCGCGAGCGCGAAGTGATGGGGTTTGTCGTGGCCGGGTTGATGAACAAGCAGATCGCCGCCGAATTGAACCTCAGCGAAGTGACGGTAAAGGTCCATCGCGGGCAAGTGATGAAGAAACTGGCTGCGCGCTCCGTCGCTGACCTGGTGCGCAAATCGGAAACCCTTGGCATCCAGCTGCCGCGCAAATCGTCCTGATCGTGCCGGGGTTGCGCTCCGGCGGTCGGCCGGTGACGGCATCGGGCAGGCACACCACCTCGGATGACCCGACCTCGATGACTGACAGATTGCAGATTGTGTGGGACGACGGTGAGCGTGTCTTCTGCCGCGCGCCGCGCACGGAGGAGGGCGCGGCCCGCGTTCTGGTGGTGCGGCTGGCAGCCGAACAGCCGCCACCGGCCAACCTGGAGCGCCTGGCCCACGAGTTCGGTTTGCGGGATGAACTGGACGACGCCTGGGCGCTGCGTCCGCTGGAACTGCTGCGTCAGGCCGGGCAGACCCTGCTGGTGCTGGCAGACCCCGATGGCGAACCCCTCTCGCGGCTGCTCGGCGCCCCCATGGAAACGGGCGGCTTCCTGCGCCTGGCCGTGGGCATCGCCGGCGCGCTGGGCCAACTGCACCAGCGCGGGCTGGTGCACAAGGACCTCAAGCCCGCCCACATCCTGGTGAACTGCGCCGATGGGCAGACCCGCCTCACCGGCTTCGGCCTCACCTCGCGGCTACCGCGTGAGCGGCAGGCGCCGGAACCGCTGGAAACCATCGCCGGCACGCTTGCCTACATGGCCCCCGAACAGACCGGCCGGATGAACCGTTCCATCGACTCGCGCAGCGATCTCTACGCCCTGGGCGTCACCTTCTACCAGATGCTCACCGGCGTGCTGCCGTTCGTTGCCGCCGATGCCATGGAGTGGGTGCACTGCCATATCGCCCGAAAAGCGGTTCCGCCGGCTGAGCGGGAGGCGGCGGTGCCCCCCGTGATTTCGCGCATCGTCATGAAACTGCTGGCCAAGACGGCCGAGGAGCGTTACCAGACGGCTGCCGGCGTGGAGCATGACTTGAAGCGCTGCCTGGCCGACTGGCAGCGGCAGCGCCGCATCCGGGACTTCCCCCTGGACGAGCGGGGCGCGCCCGACTGGCTGCTGGTGCCCGAGAAGCTGTACGGTCGAGAGCGCGAAGTCGAGGCACTGATGTCCGCCTTCGGCCGCATCGTCAACAGCGGCACGCCGGAGCTGGTACTGGTCTCCGGCTATTCCGGCATCGGCAAATCCTCGGTGGTCAATGAACTGCACAAGGCGCTGGTGGCGCAGCGGGGGCTGTTCGCCTCCGGCAAGTTCGACCAGTACAAGCGCAACATTCCGTACTCGTCGCTGGCCCAGGCGTTCCAGAGCCTGGTGCGAACGCTGCTGGGCAAAAGCGACGCGGAACTGGCGGACTGGCGCGCCGCGCTACTGGATGCGCTGGAGCCCAACGCCAGGCTGCTGACCGAGCTGATTCCCGAGCTCAAGCTCATCGTCGGCGAGCCAGCGCCGGTGGCCGAACTGGAGCCGCAGCAGGCGAAGCGCCGCTTGCTCCTGGTGTTCCGCCGCTTCATCGGCGTGTTCGCCCGCGCGGAGCACCCCCTGGCGCTGTTCCTCGACGACCTGCAGTGGCTCGATGCGGCGACCCTCGACCTCATCGAAGACCTGCTGGGCAGTTCCGACCTCCGCTACCTGATGCTCATCGGTGCCTACCGCGACAACGAAGTGGATGCCACGCACCCGCTGGCCTGCAAACTTCAGGCCATCGGCAGCGCCGGCGGCAGGGTCGAGGCGATCAGGCTCTCGCCGCTGTCCACGGCGCACATCACGCAATTGGTCGCCGAATCGCTCCATTGCGCGCCGGAGCATGTCGAACCGCTGGCGCGGCTCATGCACGACAAGACGGCTGGCAATCCGTTCTTCGTGATCCAGTTCCTGCACGCCCTGGTCGAGGGCGAGCTGCTCAGCTTCGAACGCAACACGGCTCAGTGGCACTGGGACCCCGAACGCATCCATGCCAAGGGCTACACCGACAACGTGGTCGACCTGATGGTGGACAAACTGAGCCGCCTGCCCACCGAGACGCAGCAAGCCTTGCAGCAGTTGGCCTGTCTGGGCAGCGCCGCAAAGGCACAGACGCTGGCGACCGTGCTGGGCAAGCGGCGTTCCCAGGTCCAGGCGCTGCTGTGGGAGGCGATCCGCCAGGAACTGATCGAGCGGCAGGGCGGTGCCTATGCCTTCGTCCACGACCGTATCCATGAAGCGGCCTATTCATTGATTCCCGATGCGTTGCGCGCCGAGGCCCATTTGCGTATCGGGCGGATGCTGGCCGCGCAGCAACCCCAGGACGGCCACGAGGAGGCGATCTTCGAGATCGCCGGGCAGCTCAATCGTGGCGCCGCGCTGATCTCCGGGCGCGAGGAGCGTGAGCGGCTGGCCGAGATCAACTTGCTGGCAGGCCGGCGCGCCAAGGCGTCGACCGCCTATGCCTCGGCGCTCGACTATCTCGTCGCCGGTGCCGAGCTGCTGGACGATGCCTGCTGGAGCGACCGGCATGAGCTGGCTTTCGCGCTGGAACTGGACAGGGCGGAATGCGAATTCCTCACCGGTCGTCTGGTGGACGCCGACGAGCGCCTGCTCTCCCTGGCGAAGCGCGCGACGACGACCGCCGAGCGCGCCCGCGTGGCCTGCCTGCACATGGATGTCTGCCTGCTCCTGGATCAGAGCAGCCGCGCAGTCACGGTCTGCCTCGATTACCTGCGGCATATCGGCATCGAATGGTCGCCCCACCCGGACGACGAGACGGTGCGGGCCGAGTACGAGCGCATCTGGACGGGGCTCGCGGGGCGGTCGATCGAAGCACTCATCGACCTGCCGCTGATGGAGGATGCCGCGACCCTCGCCACCGTCGACGCGCTGATCAAGCTCCTCGCGCCAGCCTTGCACGCGGACCCGAACCTCGCCTGCCTGACGGTCTGCAAGGCGGTCAACCTCAGTATCGAGCACGGCAACGGCGATGCCGCGTGTGTGGCCTATGCGACCATCCCCAGGATCACTGGACGGCGCTTCGGCGACTATGACGCCGGATACCGATTCGGCCAGCTCGCCTGCAAACTCGTCGAGCGGCGCGGCCTCCTGCGTTACGAGGCACGTACCTATCTGTCGTTCTCCATCTTCGTTGCGCGCTGGGTTCAGCCCATACGGACCTGCCTGGACCCGCTGCGCAGTGCGTTCGCCACGGCCAACCGGATTGGCGACCTGCCGTTTGGCGCATTCGCCTGCAACAGCCTCGTGTCGAATCTGCTGTTCGCGGGCGAACGCTTGCCCGAACTGCAGGGCGAGGCCGAGCGGGGGCTGGCCTATGCCCGGAAAATCCGCTTCGGCCTGGTCGTCGGCTTCATCGACAACCAGCTGGCGCTGATCCGCACGTTGCGGGGCCTGACGCCGGTTTTCGGCTGCCTGGATGACGCGCAGTTCAACGAGGCCGAGGCCGAACAGCGGATGGCGAAGATCTCCCTGGTACTCAGTTGCTGGCACTGGGTGCGCAAGTTGCAGGCGCGCTACTTCGCGGGCGACCTCGATGCGGCCCTGGACGCGGCATCGAAGGCGCGGCAGATCCTCTGGGCGTCCCACGCCTTCATCGAGGAGGCCGAGTACTACTTCTACGACGCCCTGGCCAGGGCCGCCCTGTGCGACGCCGCTGCCGACGACGAACGCCGCGAGCACCTGAACGAACTGGCCGCTGATCTGAAGCAGTTGCAGAGCTGGGCGGACCTCTGCCCCGAGAACTTCGCCAGCCGTGCCCTGCTGGTGGAGGCCGAAATCGCTCGACTCGACGGGCAGGTGGTGGAGGCCGAGCTGCTCTATGAGCACGCCATCCACTCCGCGCAGGACAGCGGTTTCGACCACATCGAGGCGCTGGCCAACGAGCTCGCGTCGCGTTTCTACGCATCCCGTGGGCTGGAAAAGATCGCCCGTGTGTACCTGCAGGATGCCCACTACGGCTACCGGCGCTGGGGCGCCGACGGCAAGGTCTGGCAACTGGAGGCGAGGTACCCCTATCTGCGTGCGGAGGAACCCATGCCGGGGCCGACCGCCACCATCGCGGCACCCGTCGAGCGGCTCGACCTGGCCACCGTGCTCAAAGTGTCCCAGGCGGCTTCGGGCGACATCGTCCTGGAACGGCTGATCGACATGGTCATGCGCACGGCCCTCGAACAGGCCGGCGCGGAGCGGGGTTTGTTGGTCCTGTCCGAAGGCGGTGACCACCGGATCGTGGCGGAAACGACCGCCGGCGACGCCTCGACACGGCTGTGCGACGAACCGGTCAGTCCGGCGCGGCTGGCCGAGTCGATCCTCTACCGGGTACTGCGCACTCGCGAAAGCCTCGTGCTCGACGACGCCACGGCCGAGCCGCTCCACGCCGGCGATCCCTACGTCAGCCAGCACCACGCCCGCTCCATCCTCTGCCTGCCGCTGATGAACCAGGCCAAGCTGATCGGCCTGCTCTACCTGGAGAACAACCAAACGGCCCGCGTATTCAGCCCGGCGCGGATCGCCGTGCTCAAGCTGCTGGCTTCGCAGGCGGCGATTTCCCTGGAGAACGCCCGCCTGTACCGGGACGTCGCGGAGCGTGAAGCGAAGATCCGCCGCCTCGTCGAGGCCAACATCATCGGCATCATCGTCTGGAATACCGATGGCGAGATCCTGGAAGCCAACGATGCCTTTCTGGGCATGGTGGGCTATGAGCGGGAGGACCTGGTCTCGGGCCGCGTGCGCTGGTGGGACATTACGCCGCCGGAACAGCGTGACGACAGCGTGCGGGCCCTGGCGGAGGCCATGCAGTCCGGGCGGGTGCAACCCCTCGAGAAGGAGTACATCCGCAAGGATGGGGGGCGCGTGCCGGTCATCTTGGGCCTGGCCACCTTCGAAGCGGGCAGCGAGGAAGGCGTGGCCTTCGTGCTCAACCTCACCGAGCGCAAACAGGCAGAGGAAAAGATTCGCGAGAGCGAGCGCCGATACCGCGAGGTGCAGGCTGAACTGGCCCACGCCAACCGCGTCGCCACCATGGGGCAGTTGGCCGCGTCCATCGCCCACGAAGTCAACCAGCCCATCGCCGCCACGGTGACCAACGCCAATGCCGCGCAGCGCTGGCTGGGTGCCCAGCCGCCCAACGTGGACGAGGTCGGGAAGGTGCTGGCGCGCATCATCAAGGACGCCAATCGGGCGTCGGACGTACTGGGCCGGATTCGTGGCCTGATCAGGAAGGCGCCGCCGCACAAGGAGCCGGTGGACATCAACGCGGCCATCCGCGAAATGATCGACTTCACCCGCGGCCAGGCCACCAAGAGCGGCGTCTCGGTGCGGACACAACTGGCCGCCGGGCTGCCGTGCATCGAAGGCGACCGGGTGGAGCTGCAGCAAGTGCTGCTCAACCTCATCGTCAACGCGCTGGAGGCCATGGGTGGCGTCGATGCGCCGCGACACCTGCACATCGCCACCGCGGAGGACGCTGACGGCAGTGTGCGGGTGACCGTCAGCGACACCGGCCCGGGCTTCGCGACGCCCAGCAGCGAGCAGCTCTTCGCCCCGTTCTACACCACCAAGCCCAGCGGCCTGGGGATGGGGCTGTCGATCTGCCGCTCGATCATCGAAACCCACGGCGGCCGGATGTGGGCCGGCGCCAACCCGCCCCGTGGCGCCGCTGTCCAGTTCACCTTGCCGCCCCACGCGGCCGAAGCGCAGGGCGGAGGAGAGGGGACGGCCTAGCCGGCCGCCATCATTCGATGTCATGCGAAGGGTGGCGAATCGCGCGGGGCAGGAAAGGCCAGTCCATAGGATGGTGCGGGCGGCGTTCCGCTAGAGCGAAGCGAAACCCATCGGCACGTTGTGATGGGTTTCGTCCCTCTACCCATCCTACGTCGGGACTGATTGAGCTGCGTCACCCTACGCGTGAATGAGGTCAGTCGATGGAGCCATGAAGCGCCCAGATGTAGCCGAATGGATCAACCAGAATGCCAAGGGCCATTCCGTCTTCCGACTGGTGGGTTAATGGGTCTCCCAATCTTTGAGACGCCCCCAGCTGAATCGCCCGGCTCATGACGCCATGAAGGTCATCGACCAGAACCGAGAACAGGGTGCTGACTCCGCCGAGTCGCCTGGGGCTGTTAGCCCAGCCGTGCCGCGGCGTTGTTTCAACTCGGGGGTTGACCGAGATGACTCGGAAGACGCCATTGCCTACTCGAATATCCACCGACGCTGGACGAGACGGCTCGACAGAGGGCCAATGCTGAAGTACCTCAGCTCCGAAACCATTTACATAAAAGGCGAGGGCTTCCATAGAGTTCGGGACAAACACGCATAGTCCCACCCAGTACCCTTGTCCCGCTGGTGTACTCGCTGCGATCAGATCACTCGGGGTCAGATCGAAGGCAGAGGCCAGGGCCATTTTCGATTCAGTGGAGCAGACGCCGGTACTCTCTATACGTTGAATCGTACGAACACTGAGACCCGATATGGCTGCCAAGTCGTCTTGCGTCCAGAACCGCCGCTGACGAAGCTGCCTGACCTTGGCCGTGTCGAATGTTGGCTGCATCCTTGACCTCCTTGCTTTTCGGTGACGAGAGAATCGCACAAGAAGCTCTCTGACAGGACGTCAGCGTCACGACAGTCAGTAGGATGGTGCGGGCGGCGTTCCGCTAGAGCGAAGCGAAACCCATCGGCACGTTGTGATGGGTTTCGTCCCTCTACCCATCCTGCGTTCGCGCTGGCGAAAAAAAGCCCGCCATGAAGGCGGGCCACAAGCCGTCCAGCAGTGAAATTCAGTAGGCGTTATCCATGCCGTCGTCGATCTCGATGCCTTGTTCGCGCATGGCCCTGATCAGGCCCGCACGGGTTTCCGGCAGGTTGAGCAGGGAGACCTTGCGGATGGACGCGACTTCGGCCTCGGTGTAGGGCTTGTAGTCGTCCGGCACGCTGTTGCCGGCCATGCCGTCCTTGCGCATCAGCCAGTTGAGCAGGTCGGCCAGTTGGGCGTCGTTCAGCGCCGACTGGGACATGCCCGGTACCCGCACGAGGAACTCGCGGCCGCCGTCCACCTTGAGGAAGTTGCCGACGAAGCCCTTCATCTTCGGCGTGTCGTTGGCCTTTGACCCGGTGCCGTCGCCCAGGTGGCAGCCGGCGCACTGCAGTTGGTAGTTCACCGGGGTGCTGTAGCCGGCCTGGGCGATGGCCTTTTGCGGCGCTTCGTTGCCCGGAGCGTGCTTCTGGTTCGGGTCCGGAATGGCGCGGGCCAGGGCCGGCGGGGCGGCCATAGTGCACAGCAATCCGGCGATCAACAGCAAACGCATGGCAGCCCCCCGGATCAGATCGCGACGCCGCGGATGATGGAAACGGTGCAGTGGTAGATGTGCGACTTGGCCGCCAGGCACCAGTTGACGTCGTTGTTGTTGAACGGACGGTACATCGGTTCTTCGCTGTCGTTGCGGGTGCAGGCGCACTGGGCGCAGCTGTGCTTACCGCAGCAGTCGTTGTAGGAAATGATGTAGTCCTTGCCGTCGGCCGGGTTGCGGCAGGTGCCGATCCAGGTCACCTGGGAAGCCTCGGTGCCCGGCGGGCAGGAGGTCACCGAGCCGCCGCAGCAGCTGCACAGGAAACCGTCGATGGAGCAGTAGCGCCAGTAGTCGCAGCTGTTGGGGTCGCCCGGATCGCCGGCCTTGGGCGCTTCGGCGGCCAGGGCCTTGCTGGTGCGGTCGATGGGCAGCAGCACGGGCAGGGCGGCGCCAGCCACCATCAGCGAGCCGATGCGGCCGAGGAAGTTGCGTCGGGACGTGGTGTCGGCGACGTGGCGCGAGGAGCGTTCGAACAGGCGGTCTAGCAGTTTCATCGGGTGCTCCCTTCCTTAGTGGTTGTGTGCGCCGTTGGCGTGCGGGTGGTTGTGCAGGTACTGCTGCAGGGTGGCGCTGCCCAGGTGCTCGGCCTCGAACAGGCTGTCCAGGTGCTCGCGGGAGTTCACCAGGCCCTTGGAGCGCAGCACGCCGGCCTTGTCGATCAGTGCGGCGTAGGGGAGTTTGCCGATCTGGTAGGTCATGCCCACTTCCGGGCCGACCACGTAGGTGGCGTCTTCCAGCTTGTGTTCGGCGATCAGGGCTTGCTGGGCGTCCATGTCGCCGTCGCTGACGTAGACCACGTCGAGGCGGTCGGCCTGGGTCTTGGCGATGGACTTGATGGCCGGCAGCAGCGATTTGCAGATCGGGCAGGTGGGCGAGAGGAAGAACAGCAGTTGGGCTTTCTCGCCGGCATAGCCGAAGTTCACCGGACGGCCGTTACGGTCGGCGGCGGTGACTTTCGGGGCCGGTTCGTTGACGGCCACACCTTTGTCGACCATCAGTGCACCGGCGGGGGCCAGGCGGCCGTGGAGTACGCCGATCTGGCGAACGAGGCCCATGACGGCGAAGGCCAGGGCGATCAAGAGGCACCAGAGCAGGACGTTGGAAACGATCAGGGCTTCCATAATTCACCTTCCAATGAGTTTGAGCAGACGGGGGCTGTTGGCCATCAGGCCATCGGCGGCGGCATAGATGAGCAGGGCCACGGCGGCGGAGGCGATGACGACGAAGCTGTCGAACAGGCCCAGATCGCGGCTGTGGGGGACGAGGCTGGCGACCAGCGCCAGGCCCACCAGAACGGCGTTGCGTGCCAGCAGCACCGGGCGGATCGGCTGGGCCTGTTCGGGCCCGGCGCAACCGCAGTCGATGTCGCGACGGCCGCGCCACAGGTTGATGGTGATCGCCAGGGCGTAGCCGGCCAGCAGCGCGGCGGCGGCCAGTGCGGCGCCGCTGCGACTGGCGGGCACTAGCAGGGCGAAGGCCACGGCCACTTCGACGAAGGGCAGCAGCCGCGCCACCGGGCGCACCAGGCTACGGGGCAGCAGCTGGTAGTCCTCCACCTGATTGGCGAAGCGCGCCGGCGCACGCAGCTTGTGGGTCGCCGCGCTGGCCAGGATCACCGCGACCGCGAGGGCGGCGGCGATGACAAAGATGGGATCGGGTTGCATGGCTGCACCTCGTCAGTGGCTGAGGACCTGGATCGGCGTTTTGGCGATGGCTTCCATGGTGCCGGTGTGCTTGCCGCTGGTCAGGTCGAAGACTTCCAGGCCGCCGCTGATGTTGGTGCCCAGCAGCAGGGGCTTGTCATCGCTGGTGGCGTGCAGGCTCCAGATCGGGTTCGGCGCTTCCAGGGTGCCGATGCGCTTGTGGGTCTTGAGGTCGAACACCCAGACGATGGGGCTCGGGTCTTCCCACTTCATCGGCTCATGGGCGTCGTGCATCAGCACATAGAGGCGATTCAGCTTGGGCGCGACGGTGATCAGCTGCCAGCCGCCCGGCGCCCAGCCCGCCTTTTTCTCGCTGTCCTGGTCCACCAGTTCCCAGGCCGGGAGGACTTTGGGCTGCTTGCCGGAGAAGTCCACGGCACGCACCGTGCCGGTGGTGGTGACGAAGTAGTAGGTGTCGCCCACGGCGTAGGCACGCTCCACCAGTTTCTCGGCGTTGGGGTCGAAGAAGGCAGTGTGGGTGCGGGCGATTTCCTTGCCCTGGTCGTCAATAGTCACCAGTTGCAGGTTGCCGTCGCCGCACAGGGAGGCGAAGGAGCGCTTGCCGACCGGGTAGTTCAGCACGCAGCCGGGGATGGCGATTTCCGAGGAAACGGCCTGGGCGTTGGTGTCGACCACGGTCACCGAGGTGGACGGGGTGAAGTTGTAGACGTAGACGAAGCGGTCATCCGAGCTGGTGCCCAGGGCGTAGCGCTGGGTCAGGGTTTCGGCGCGCTTGGTGGGGATCAGTACTTCCCAGGAGGGCGACAGGCTGCTGGTGTCCCAGGCGGTCAGCACGTCGGTGCGGATGCCGCGGGTGCCACGGGAGTAGAACAGGTCGGCGGTGTACAGCCGCTTGCCGTCGCGGCTCAGGGTGGAGGGCGCGGCGAAGCCGGTGCTGACCATGCCGAGCATCTTCTTTTTCTCCGGGTCGACCACGGTCACGCGGCCGGCGACGAAGTTCTCGAACTCCACGTCGACGATGTAGGCGCGGTGCGGCTCCGGAGGGAAGGGAAGGGTGGTCTGGCCGATGCCTGGATCGGCCGGCAGCTCGGCGCTGGCGTTGCCCAGGCCGGCGAGCGCGACGCCCAGGGCCAGCGTGGATTGAGCGAGGATCCTGGTTATTCGCATAGGGGCGGCTCCCTGAATTATTGGAATGGATCGCGGGTGCGGGCAAAAATCTGCAGTCCTAGTCTGCCGCCGGACTGCGGCGAGGAACTTGTTGTCCGTGCCAATCCGTTGTGTGCCCGTGCCACAGGTTGAGGTTGGCTGCCAAAGCCCATGGGGGCCGGGGGAAAGCATAGCCCTGCCCGTATCAGGGCCAGGTGCCGCAGGAAATCGAGGGTGGGAGGGGCCGAGGCCGCGTTCAGTGGGCGATCACCCGCGCCAGTTGCCAGGCGGCAAAGCCCAGCAGGACCGCGCCTGCCGAACGGTCGATCCATTGCAGGGTGCGGGTGCCCAGGCGGTGGCGGACGGTGGCCACTCCCAGGCTCAGGGTCAGCCACCAGAGGGCCGAGCCGCAGAACACGCCGAGCACCATCAGCAGGCCGTCGGCCGCGGACAGCGCCGCGCCGCCGGAGAGGGTGGCGAAGATGGCGACGAACGAGAGGATGGTCAGCGGGTTGCTGAGGGTCAGTACGAACACCGAGGCGAAGGCCGGCAGCGCCCGTGCCGGGTCGCCGGCGCTGGCGGCGCGCCGGGGCGGGGTGGCGCGCAGCATTTTCAGGCCCATCCAGGCGAGGAACAGGGCCCCGGCTAGGGCCAGTGGCGTGGCCAGGGTGACGAAGGCGTGGGTGATGGCGCCGATGCCGAAGGCGCCCAGGGCGCCGTAGCAGGCATCCGCCGCCGCCGCGCCCAACCCGCTGATGAAACCGATGCGCGCGCCGTGACCCAGGCTGCGCTGGATGCACAGCAGGCCGATGGGGCCGACGGGGGCGGCGACGGACAGGCCGATCAGGACGGATTTGAGAAACAGCAGGCTTTCCATGCGGCGGGCTCCGGCGGTGGTGGACAGGGTTTACAGTTTGCGCTGCACTGTGCCGGAGTTGAATGCCGGAATTACGGTCGTTCTCGTCGGTTGCCTGAGCAATTAACGAAATATTCAGGGGAGACCTTAAAATCGTGGAGCTGGATGCGAAATCCTGGAAAATCCTGCAAGTGGTGCAGGTAGAAGGCCGGATCTCCCTGACCGACCTGGCGGCGCGGGTGGCGCTGTCCGTGCCGGCCACGTCGGAACGCCTCAAGCGCCTGGAAGAGGCCGGGGTGATCGAGGCCTACCGCGCCACGGTGGCGGCGGAGAAGGCCGGCTACGGCGTGATGGCGCTGATCGGCATGACCACTCCGCAGCCGGACAAGGCGCGGCTGCTCGCCCAGTTGCAGGGGATGCCCGAGGTGCTGGAGTGCCTGCATGTGACCGGACAGGACTCGTTCATCCTGCGCGTGGTGACGCGGGACATCCGCCACCTGGAGCGTTTCGTGGGCAGCATCAATCACTTCGGCGAGACGCGCACCTCCATCGTCATGTCGGCGCCCATCCCGCTGCGTGGGCTGGAACCGCCACGCGAGTGAAGGACCCGGCCCAGGGCGGAAGGCATTAGGCCATCCCGGATGGCGGCCATCTGCCATACGGCCCTCACCGCCCGGCGTGACTTTGTTTAGAATGCTTTCCATTTTGACCGCCCATTCCGGGGCGGTCTCCGCTTGGTAGGTTCTTCATGCTCACGGGCAGCTACGACTACTCCCTCGTTTTCATTTCTCTGCTGGTGGCCATACTGGCCTCCTATACGGCGCTGGACCTGGCCGGGCGGGTCGCCAGCAGCCAGGGGCGTGGCGCGCTGCTGTGGATGGGCGGCGGCGGCATCGCCATGGGCATCGGCATCTGGTCGATGCACTTCATCGGCATGCTCGCCTTCAGCCTGCCCATTCCGCTGGGCTACGACCTGCCGCTGACCCTGCTGTCGCTGCTGATCGCCGTGCTGGTCTCGGGTTTCGCCCTGTGGCTGGTGAGCCAGCCAGAGCAGCCGCTCTGGCAACTGCTTTGCGGCGCCGTGACCATGGGGGCCGGCATCAGTTCGATGCACTACCTGGGCATGCACGCCATGCGCATGGTGCCGGGCATCGACTACGACCCCGGCCTGTTCTATCTGTCCCTGGGCATTGCGGTGGCCGCTTCCGGGGCCGCCCTGTGGATCGCCTTCCGCCTGCGCCACAACACCCCTTACGTGCGCCTGGCGCGGGCCGGCGCGGCGCTGGTGATGGGCGTGGCCATCGTCGGCATGCACTACACCGGCATGGCCGCGGCCAACTTCCCCCTGGGTAGCGTCTGCGCCGCCGCCGTCTCCGGCCTGGACAGCCGCTGGCTGGCCAGCCTGGTGATTGCGGTGACCCTGGCGGTGCTGGCCATCGCTTTGCTGACCTCGGTGCTGGACGCCCGCCTGGAGGCGCGTACCGCCCAGCTCGCCGATTCGTTGGAGCAGGCCAACCAGGAGCTCACCCACCTCGCCCTGCACGACAACCTCACCAAGCTGCCCAACCGCACCCTGCTGGAGGACCGCATCGACCAGGCCATCCACCGGGTCCAGCGCAACGGCGGCTGCTTCGCCCTGCTGTTCATGGACCTCGATGGCTTCAAACCGATCAACGATGCCTTTGGCCACCACGTCGGCGACCTGCTGCTGCGCGAAGTTGCCCAGCGCCTGCGCGGCAACTTGCGCGCCGAGGACACCCTGGCGCGGATCGGCGGCGATGAGTTCGTGCTGTTGGCCAGCCTGGGCGAGCCGAACGACGCGGTGACCTTCGCCAGCCAACTGGTGTCCCTGGTGGGCAGCGCCTTCGAAGTGAGCGGCCAGGTGCTGCGGGTGTCCACCAGCGTCGGCATCGCCCTCTATCCCGGCGATGGCACCACCCGCGAGGAGCTGCTGATGAACGCCGACGCCGCCATGTATCACGCCAAGGGGGCGGGCAAGAACGGCTACAGCTTCTTCGAACAGTCGATGAACACCAATGCGCGCAACCACCTGCAACTGCTGCACGACCTGCGCCAGGCACTGGAAGCCGGGGAACTGGTGCTGCATTACCAGCCCAAGTTCGCCGCCGGCGACCGCTGCCGGGTGATCGGCGCCGAGGCGCTGTTGCGCTGGCAGCACCCACGACGCGGCCTGCTGATGCCGGACGAGTTCATTGAATTGGCGGAGAAGACCGGGCTGATCATCCCCATCGGCAACTGGGTGCTGGACGAAGCCTGTCGGCAAATGAGCCGGTGGTACGCCGAAGGCCGCCACGAGTGGCGGGTTGCGGTCAATCTCTCGGCCCTGCAGTTCTGTCAGGCGGGGCTGGTCGACAGCGTGCGTGCGGCTCTGGAGCGGCACGCCCTGCCGGCCAACTGCCTGACTCTGGAAATCACCGAAACCACCGCCATGCAGGATGCCGATGCGAGCCTGGCGATTCTCCGCCAACTGGCCGGAATGGGCGTGGACCTGTCCATCGACGACTTCGGCACCGGTTATTCCAGCCTGCTGTACCTCAAGCGCCTGCCGGCCAACGAACTGAAGATCGACCGCGGCTTCGTCCGTGACCTGGAACGCGACAGCGACGACGCGGCGATCATTTCCGCCATCGTCGCCCTGGGCCAGGCCCTGAACCTGCGCATCGTCGCAGAAGGGGTGGAAACCGAGTCCCAGCAGGCCTTCCTCACCGGCCTGGGCTGCGATTCCCTGCAGGGCTTCCTGTTCGGCAGGCCGGTGCCGGCCGACCAGTTCATGGCCAGGGCCGAGGCGCTGGCGTAGCGGCGGTTGGCCTGGCCGTGTCAGCGATAGAGGCCGTCACGCCGTCTAGAATGGGGCTTTCAGGTTTCCGTACGGGCTGACCCGGCCCGCCCTGATCGCTGCGCGCTCAGTCGTCCACTGGCGAGCGAGAAAGGCTCTCGCCTGGGAGGGCGTTTCAGCAACTCGCAATGCGGACATGACCCTTGAAATCGCCCCCGCAAGGATTCGCGATCCATACTTGAGGTCGAACCCAGTCGCAGGGGGAAGATCGTCATGAGTCCGCAGGTGCAGGCCTTCTTCGACCCGGCCACCTGTTCCTACAGCTACCTCGTCCGCGACCCGGCCAGCCGCCGCTGCGCGATCATCGACCCGGTGCTGGATTACTGTGCCGCCAGTGGCCGCATCTCTCACGCCGGTGCCGGACGAATCGTCGAGCGGGTACGCGAACAGGGCCTGGAGGTCGACTGGCTGCTGGAAACCCATGTCCATGCCGACCACCTCTCGGCGGCGGCCTGGCTCAGGCGCGAGCTGGGGGGGCGGCTGGCCATCGGCGGCCATATCACCGAGGTACAGCGGCGCTTCGGCGCGTTGTTCAATGCCGGTGAGGGCTTCGCCACCGACGGCCGCCAGTTCGACCGGCTGCTGCAGGACGGCGACCGACTGGCTATCGGCAACCTCGAACTGCGGGCCATCCACACGCCGGGCCACACCCCGGCCTGCATGACCTACCTGGTGGGAGACGCGGCCTTCATCGGCGACACCCTGTTCATGCCCGACTACGGCACGGCCCGCTGCGACTTTCCCGGCGGCGATGCCCGTGCGCTGTACCGCTCCATTCGTCGCCTGTTCCAGCTGCCGGACGCGACCCGGCTGTTCCTCTGTCACGACTACAAGGCGCCCGGGCGTGACCAGTACTGCTGCGAAACCACGGTGGTCGAAGAGCGCACCGGCAATGTCCACGCTCACCAGGGCATCGACGAAAACGCTTTCGTCGCCATGCGCACCGCCCGCGATGCTACCCTGGCGATGCCGGCGCTGATCCTGCCGGCGGTGCAGGTGAACATGCGCGCCGGGCAACTGCCGCCGGCCGAAGGCAATGGCATCCGCTACCTGAAGATTCCCCTCGATAGCCTCTGAGACCCCCACGATGGACGAAGACCTCGACCTCCACGAGCCCGAGCACGATCACCTGCTCGACAATGACGACGACCTGGACGACGGGTACTTCGATGATGAGGACGCCGATCCGCTCGACGCTGTGGAAGGGGCGTGCGACTACTGTGGCGAGCCGACCGACAGGACTGACCGGCGCGGCCAGTTCGTCTGTGCGGATTGCGCGGAATTCGACTGAACTCAGGCGAAATGCTCGCCCTGGTCGAGCACGGCCAGGGCCCATTCCTCCTGCCCCGGCTCCACCAGCGCCGCCGCGCGCCAGGTGCGGACCCGGCCGACGTCGACATGGATGAAGCCTTTTGAGGGATAGAAGCCCACGCCGCCAGCACCTATGGCGCGCACCAGCCTGCCCAGCCGCTCGACGCTGACGCCGGGGATGCGGATATCGGCCGCCATGCCGCGAATGTGCAGGGATTGGCGGGCGGCGCCTTCCAGGCTGGCATTGTGCTGCGGGGTGCGGTAGCCGCTGTTGATGAGGATGCGCGTGGGCAGCTTGTTGATGCGCAGCCAGGCCTGGATGAGGAACAGCAGGTCGAGCAGTTTGACGCTGATCTTCACCGTGCTCTTGTACTTCACGTCCCGCAGGATGCGGCAGCCCTGGCGATAGCCTTCGAGGTCCCAGCCCTTGCCCTTGCGGAAATAGCAGAAGGTGACGACCTCGCCGGCCGCCGGGCGCTCCAGGCGCAGGTGGCGGTCGCGGTTGAGCAGGCGGGCGTGGAGGTTGCGCGGCCGCAGGGTGACTTCGATCCGGCTGGCCAGGGCTTCGCCCGCGACCAGGGCGGCACCCAGGGCGACGAACGCCTTGAGCACCTGGCGGCGGGATAATCCGGGGGAAGACGCAGCCATGCTTGACCGCTCGCGGAGAAACCGGGGGTTCCGACTATACACCCGGCGCTGAAATGGGCAGTAGATTCCGCCAGCAGCGTTGAATGACGGTCATGCTGCGCTGTTCAGCCCGCTCCCACTTGTGGGAAAGGGCACCAGATGTCCTTGAAACGGGCCACCGGCGGAAAGGGTCGGGTTCGATCAGTCAGCCGTCGGTCTTTTCCAGGCGACGGGCGATCTGTTCCAGCAGGATCAGGTCCTGCTCGACGAGGCGGCCTTCGCTGGCTGCGAGGGTGAGACGCTCGAGCACCTGGCGCGAGCGCGGGCTGAGCACGTTTTCGGCGGTATAGCGGCCATCCTGGGATTCAGCAATCTGCATGGTGGAACCGAACAGGTCGTTGACTGATACCTCCAGCGCCTTGGCGATTCGCCTGAGGTCCTCGAACGAGGGCTCACGGGTATCCCGCTCGTAGTTGCCGATGCGGGACTGCGATTCCCACCCACACTCGTTGGCCAAGGCCTGCTGAGAGAGTCCTTTCTGTTTTCTGTAGTGCGCAATGCGCGATCCAAGCGTATTCATGCCGCGAATCTTAATGACGGAATGAATCGTCCTTGGTTCACTTATCGTGTTTGTATAGTATGCGAAACGTGTTTATCTTGAGCCCTGAATCACGATTTGCCAAGGGCGTTCAAGGATGAAGAGGAAAACCGGCAGCACAGTCGGGACGTCGCCACCAGGGGGATTGCCTCCCGGCGGCGCCTGCCGAAGGTGCGAAGGGCCCGGCGCCGTCAGTCGTGAGACGGCGTCGCGTGTCATGCCAGGGGGGCTCGCTTGGCGAGAGCCCTGGCCGACCGGCCCTCCTGCGTGATGCCGCTGCACTGTCTCTGGTGAGCCCCCTGTCCGCGCGAGCGGACAGGGGGCTTTGCGTTCAGCCCGGGCGGAAGCGATTGACCTCGGTCTGCAGCTCGCCGCCGGCCGCGCGAGGTCGAGGCTGGCGGCCGAGGTTTGCACGGTGGCGTGAGACAGGCACTGAATGCCGCTGCTGAGGCGCTTGAGCAGGCCGCGCAGGCGTTCGGTCATGTCCTGCATCGCCTGCATCAGTTGGCCGAGTTTGTCCTTGCGCCTGCTGCGGATGTCGATGCCGCCAGTTGGCGGACGGCCATCGCTGAGGGGGATAGCCATTATCGAGGCGACTGATTTCTATTGCCCGGGGTGGGTCGATAGTCTGGGCCCCATCGAAACGACGGAGGTGAGGCCATGTCCCACGTAGACGTCATGTCCCTGGTCGGCAGTGCAGTTCCGGAAACGCTCCGGGCCGATGGCTACATCGCATGCTGGTTCGTCGTCGTGGACGGCGTGATGCGCGCAGGGCCTTTCACCTCACGCGACGCGGCCGGCGCCAGCCAGGCGATCTGGCAGTTGGAACTGGCCCGCCGCCAGGGTGACGGTTGCAGCCTGCTGGCCTGAGTCCGTCGTTCCCCACCACCTTCTTGTCCCAATGCTCCCCTTGGCCCGCCTTCATGGCGGGCATTTTGTTCGTGGGCCGGGCGTCTTGGTTAAACTGCGGTTTTTTCCGGGAAACCGCATTGTGAAGTGGGACATCTTCTGCAACGTCGTCGACAACTTTGGCGATATCGGCGTGACCTGGCGCCTGGCTCGCCAACTGGTGGCCGAACACGGCCAGGCGGTGCGCCTTTGGGTAGACGAGCCCGCGGTGTTCGCGCCGCTCTGCCCCCAGGCCGATCCCGAGGCGGAAAGCCAGCGGCGGCAGGGAGTGGAAATCCGCCACTGGCGGCGCGACTGGCAGCCGGTGGCGCCAGCGGATGTGGTGATCGAGGCTTTCGCCTGCCAGTTGCCCGGCCCCTATCTGCAAGCCATGGCCGAGCGCGCGGACACGCCGCGCTGGCTGAACCTGGAATACCTCAGTGCCGAGGATTGGGTCGTCGGCTGCCACGGTCTGCCGTCCTTCCAGCCCGGTGGCTTGCAGAAGACTTTCTATTTCCCCGGTTTTACCGAGGGCACCGGCGGCCTGCTGCGGGAAACCGCCCTGGTGGCGCGCCGCCAGGCCTTCCAGGCCGATCCCGAGGCGCGCCGCGCCTTTCTCGGGGAGCTGGGTGTGGCGCTGGAAGCGGACGCCCTGCTGATTTCCCTCTTTGCCTACGAGAATGCCGGGCTGGCGGGCTGGCTGGATGCGCTGGCGGCCGGTGACCGGGCGGTTCAACTGCTGGTGCCGGTCGGCCGCGTACTGACGGACCTGGCCCATTGGTTGGGTGAGGACACGCCAGCGGCAGGTGCCCGATTCCGCCGCGGCCGCCTGTCGATTGCCGTGCTGCCCTTCGTCAGCCAGGAGGATTATGACCGTGTCCTCTGGAGCTGCGATTTCAACGCGGTGCGCGGTGAGGATTCCTTCGTCAGGGCGCAATGGGCCGGACGGCCGCTGCTCTGGCACATCTACCAGCAGGAAGAGGACGCCCACTGGGACAAGCTCGAGGCGTTCCTCGGGCTTTATGGCCGCGACCTGTCCCCGTCCGCGGCGGCCGCGCTGAGTGATAGCTGGCGGGCTTGGAACCGGGGCGAAGGCATGGGCGTGGCGTGGAACGCCCTGCTGGCGGAGTGGCCGGAACTGCAACGCCACGCCGAGCGCTGGTGCGCGGCACAGGCTGCGCGAACCGACCTCGCAACGGGTCTGGTGCAGTTTTGTACAAAACCGCTATGATACGCGGCCAGTTTTTTGTCACCCATCCACATCGGATATTCGTATGAAAACCGCTCAAGAGTTCCGCGCCGGCCAAGTTGCCAACATCAATGGCGCTCCCTGGGTCATCCAGAAGGCCGAGTTCAACAAATCCGGCCGTAACAGTGCTGTCGTCAAGATGAAGCTGAAGAACCTGCTGACCGGTGCCGGCACCGAGACCGTGTTCAAGGCCGACGACAAGCTGGAGCCGATCATCCTCGAACGCAAGGAAGTGACCTACTCCTACTTCGCTGATCCGCTCTACGTCTTCATGGACACCGAGTTCAACCAGTACGAGATCGAGAAAGCCGACCTGGAAGGCGTCCTGACCTTCATCGAAGACGGCATGACCGACGTCTGCGAAGCCGTGTTCTACAACGATCGCGTGATCTCCGTCGAACTGCCGACCACCATCGTTCGCCAGATCGCCTACACCGAGCCGGCTGTTCGTGGCGACACCTCCGGCAAGGTGATGAAAGTGGCCCGCCTGAACAACGGCGCTGAGCTGCAGGTATCCGCCTTCTGCGAAATCGGTGACTCCATCGAGATCGACACCCGTACCGGCGAGTACAAGTCCCGCGTCAAGGCCTAAGCTTTCAGCGAGACAAGAAAAAGCCCGGCAATGCCGGGCTTTTTCGTTTCTGCGACGCTTACTTCAGGTGCTCCTTGATCGCTTCGCCGGCCTGCTGCATGGCGGCGCGGGTACCCGGAACCTTGGCCAGTACGTTGAGCAGGCCGAAGTCGTGGATCATCCCGTTGTAGCGCACGGCGGTCACTTCCACGCCGGCGGCATCCAGCTTGCGGGCGTAGGCCTCGCCTTCGTCACGCAGCACATCGAACTCGGCGGTCTGCACCAGCGCCGGCGGCAGGCCTTTCAGTTGCTCGGTCGACGCTTGCAGCGGCGAGGCGTAGATCTCCGCACGCTGGCGCGGGTCGGTGGTGTAGCTGTCCCAGAACCACTTCATCATGTTGCGGGTCAGGAAGTGGCCGTCCGCGAACTGGTTGTAGGACGCATTGTTGAAGCTGGAGTCGGTCACCGGCCAGAGCAGCGCCTGGAAGCGGATCTTCGGCGTGCCCTTGTCCTTGGCCATCAGGCTGACCACCGCGGCCATGTTGCCGCCGACGCTGTTGCCGGCCACCGCCAGGCGGTTGCCATCCACGCCGATTTCCTTGCCATGTTCGGCGACCCACTGGGTCGCGGCGTAGGCCTGGTTGATGGCGGTGGGGTACTTGGCCTCGGGGGAGGGCGTGTAGTTGACGTAGACCGCCACCGCGCCGGAGTTGGCCACCAGGTCACGGATCAGGCGCTCATGGGTGGGGTAGTCGCCCAGCACCCAGCCGCCGCCGTGGAAGAACATGAAGACCGGCAGGGTGCCTTTCACGCCAGCGGGGCGGACGATGGTCAGGTCGATCTTCCGGCCGTCGGCCTCGATGGTCTTCTGGCTCACGTCGGCTTTCGGCAGCTCCAGCTGCACGCTGGCCTGGGCGCCCACCAGTACCGCGCGGGCATCTTTCGGGGCCAGGGTTTCCAGGGGCTTGCCACCCCCGGCGGCCAGGGCTTCGAGGAAGGCCTGGGTGTTGCGTTCCACGCCCGGGCTGCCAGCGGCGAAGGCGTGGCCGACGGACAGGGCGAGCAGGCTGGCGGCGGCGAAGGTGCTGATGGATTTCATGGCGGGTTCCTCTCTCTGACTGGTTTGTCTTCTAAAAGTTTGCGCGCTAAGTAAGTGCGTGAGGCAGAAGTTAATCTCGATTTATTTAGTGCGCAATATATTTTTTGGAAGAGTTTGGAATAACCGCCTGACTATTTTGGAATAAGGCCGTCAGACGACCTTTCCCAGACTCCCGCGCAACGCGACCAGCTCGTCTCGAAGGCTGCCCAGGTCCTCGGCCGAGCGTTCGGTCGCGGCCAGGATGCACGCCGGCACTGACTTGGCCTTTTCCTGCAAGGCCCGGCCTGCTTCGGTCAGGCGCAGTTCCACCACGCGTTCGTCCTTGCTGCTGCGGGTGCGGGTGATCAGGCCTTCGGCTTCCAGGCGCTTGAGCAGCGGGGTGACCGAGCCGGGGTCGGTGAGCAGGCGATTGCTGATCTCGCCCACGGTGATGCCGTCGCTTTCCCAGAGCACCATCATGGCCAGGTACTGCGGGTAGGTCAGGCCCAGCTCCTGGAGCAGCGGCTTGTAGACCTTGGTCATCATCAGGGAGGTGGAATAGAGGGCGAAGCAGAATTGGTTGTCGAGCATCAGCTCCTTGCAGGGGGGGGTAGACATGATCGGACTCCAGAAACAGGGAAGGAACGGTGACCAATTTAGCGCGCAAGCCTTTCGTGGGCAAAATTCATTCTTTCCATCGCCTACCCGGGCGTTCTTGCAGAGTGCCGACCAGCCGCCACAATTGCCCGGTCAACTTCAGCAAGGACTGCATCATGGACAACCTGCAAAACCCCTATCAGGCCCCGCAGGCGGAACTTCGGCTCGACAGCGCCGCCGAACCCCTGCTGGCTTCCCGCTGGACGCGCCTCGGCGCGGCGCTGATCGACGGCCTGATCATGAGCCTGGCGACCGTACCGGTGGCGTATTTCTCCGGCACCTTCGCCGCCGCCCAGCAGGGTATCGAGCCGAGCCTTGGCCAGCAGTTGCTGAGCCTGGTGGTGGGCGTGGCGGTATTCCTGCTGGTCAACGGCCATTTCCTCAAGACCTACGGCCAGACCCTGGGCAAACGGTTGCTGAAGATCGCCATCGTCAACCTTGACGGCCAGGTACCGGAGTTGGGCGGCCTGCTGCTCAAGCGCTACATGGTCTGGTGGCTGCTGGCCTATGTGCCGCTCGTGGGCGTGTGGCTGGTGCTGGTGGATTACCTGTTCATCTTCCGTGGCGACCGCCGCTGTCTGCATGACTTGCTGGCCGGCACCCGTGTGGTGCGGTTGCCGCGCTGATCAGGCCCGGCCCAGGCCGGCCAGGGCGAGGTCCCAGGGCGGCACCGGGCCGAAGCGATTCTTCAGGAACTCCAGCAACAGGCGGCTTCGCGAGCTGGCTTCCCCCTCCAGGCGCAACGCATGGATACCGCTGGGCTCCGGTGCCGGCAGCCCGGCTTCGCAGAACAGCGGTACCAGCTCGCCGCGTACCAGGTAGTCGCTGACCAGCCAGGTCGGCAGGTGGGCGATGCCAAGTCCGGCCAGGGCGCTGATGACCAGGGCCTCGGCGTTGTTCGCGGTCATCCGCATGCGCCCGGGGCGGATCAGTTGCAACTTGCCGTCCATTTCGAAGCGCCAGGCATAGGGCGGCGCCAGGGCGTCCCAGTCCAGCCCGTCGTGTGCCGGCAGCTCGCTCGGGTTGCGGGGTACGCCGCGTCGGCGCAGGTACTCCGGACTGGCGCAGAGCACCCGCACCATGGGCGCCAGCGGGGTGGCCACCAGGCGCGTATCGGCCAGTGGGCCGATGCGCAGCACCAGGTCCACCTGACCGAGGTTCTCGCCCTGCAGGTCGACGAAACTGTCGATCAGCCGCAGTTGCACGTCGAGGCCGGCATAGGTGGCCAGGAACTCCGCAATGGCCGGGGCCAAGTGACGACGTCCGAATGGCGCGGGGGCATCGATGCGGATCAAGCCCTCCGGCGCGCTGCTCAGGGAGACCGCTTCGGCTCGGGCCAGGCGCAGTTCCGCCAGCACCCGCTTTGCCCGTTCGGCAAAGGCCAGTCCGGCCGGAGTGGCCTTCACCGCATGGGTGCTGCGCACGAACAGGTGGCTGCCCAGGGCGCGCTCCAGGGTATCGATGCGCCGCGCCACGGCCGAGGGGGTGAGCGGGTGGCGGCGGGCGGCGGCGGAAAAGCTGCCGGCTTCGAGCACGTCGAGGAAGAGGGCCAGTTGTTCGGTCAAGGTATCGGGATTCATCGGCTTGCCTGTGCGAGTTGCGCAAAGCCATTGTGCGCCGCTGTGCGTTTCCGCAACAACCGAACCTGCGTAGCATCCTCTCCACCTGATTGGGAGGCGTCATGGATTTCCTGGCTTTCGTTCTGAATATCGTGCTGGGCGCTCTGCTCGGCACCCTGGGTGGGCTCTTCGGCATCGGTGGCGGGCTGATCGCCATTCCCGCCCTGGGCGTGCTGTTCGGCCTGGATCAGCAACTGGCCCAGGGCACGGCCCTGGTGATGGTGGTGCCCAACGTGCTGCTGGCGCTGTGGCGCTATCACCAGCGCAACCGCATCGATCCGCGCTACGCCTCGCTGCTGGCGGCCACCAGCTTCGGTTTCGCCTGGCTGGCCTCGCTCTTCGCCGTTGGGGTGGATTCGGAAAGCATGCGCCTGGCCTTCGTCGGCTTCCTGCTGGCGCTGGCCGCGTACAACTTCGCGCGGATGTTCATGGCCAGGGTCCAGGCCAGTGCCGAACTGCGCCGGCCCTGGCCCTGGCTGGGGGTGCTGGGCGGCGTGGCGGGGGCGGCAGGCGGCCTGTTCGGGGTGGGCGGCGCGGTGATCGCCACACCGGTGCTGACCAGCGTATTCGGCACCAGTCAGGTGGTCGCCCAGGGGCTTTCGCTGGCGCTGGCGGCCCCGAGCACGGCGGTGACCCTGGCCACCTACGGCCTGCACGATCACGTGAACTGGGCGATGGGCCTGCCTCTGGCACTGGGCGGGTTGCTCAGCATCAGTTGGGGCGTGCGCCTGGCCCACGCCTTGCCGGAGCGGGTTTTGCGTTCGCTGTTCTGCGTTTTCCTGCTGCTCTGCGCGGTGCTGCTGATGATCCGCTAGGTCTCAGATGCGGAAGCCTTCGATGATGTGCTCGGCGAGGGTTTCGGTTACCGGCGACTGATGGCTCTGGTTGCGCAGCAGCATGATGTTGCTCAGCGGCAACTGCGGCAGGCCTTCCGCTTCACCCAGGACGCGCATGTCAGGGGTGATCAGGCTTTGCAGTTGCGCGGTCACCGCCAGGCCGGCGCTGACCACCGCCATGAGCGCCGCCAGGCTGGGGCTGGTGTAGGCGACGCGGTATTCGCGGCCCATGGCGTCCAGTGCGTTGCAGGCCCATTCGCGGCAGAAACAGTCGCTGTTGAACATGGCCAGCGGCAGAGGCGTCTGCTCATGGGGGCTGAAGCCCACCGCCTCGGCCCAGACGAAGCGCTCCTGGCGCAGCAGTTCGCCGATATCGTGGCCCGGTTTGCGGGTGATGATGGTCAGGTCCAGGTCCTGGCGTTGCAGTAGCTGGGCGCTGGATTCGCAGTGCACTTCCACCTGTACCAGCGGATAGGCCTGGGCGAAGCGCGAGAGGATGCCCGGCAGGAAGCGCATCACGTAGTCGTCCGGCGTGCCGATACGCACCGAACCCACCATATGCGGCTGGCGCAGCGTGTTCATCACCTCGCCGTGCAGCTTGAGGATGCGCCGCGCATAGCCGAGCAGGATCTGTCCTTCGGCGGTCAGCCTGACCTGGCGGCCGTCGCGCTCGAACACCGTGCGCTGCAGCACGTCCTCTTCCAGGCGTTTCATCTGCATGCTCACCGCCGACTGGGTGCGGTTGACCACTTCCGCCGCGCGGGTGAAGCCGCCGTTGTCGGCGATGGCGACGAAGGTGCGCAGCAGTTCAGTGTCGATGGCGGGGTAGCTCATTCATCAATTCCTGAGATGCAGTGCATAAGAAACATTCGTTGGATTGATCTTAGACCCGGACGGACACTGGCGCCATCCCCACTGGGAGGGCAACAAGATGAAAGGTCAACGCGGCTTTATCGGTATTCTGCAACAGATCCATTTCGAGGCGCCGTCGCATGGCGAAAGCTGGCTCGCCGCCGCCTGGAAGCACATCCGGCGCTGGGAGGAGCTGTCCCGGCAACGGCAACAACTGGCGAGCATGAGCGACGAAATGCTCAAGGACATCGGCCTGTCCCGCGCCGATGTGATGGAAGAAAGCGAGCGCCACTTCTGGGAAGAGCCGTTGAAGAAGTGATGCAGCGATGCGGCCCGCCACCGGTGAAGCGCAGGGCGGGCCGCAATCCTTTGTCGGACTGACAGGAAAGGAACGATGTCGAACACCCACGAACTGGCCCAACTGAATATCGCCTCGATGAAGGCGCCCCTGGATTCTCCACTCATGGCCGACTTCGTCGCTAACCTGGCGCCGGTCAATGCCCTGGCCGACAGCGCGCCGGGATTCGTCTGGCGGCTGCAGGACGAGGAGGGCGATGCCACCGCCATCCGCCCCTTCGGCCCGGACGTGCTGGTCAACCTCTCGGTGTGGCGAGACGTGGCCAGCCTGAATGAATTCGTCTACCGCTCCGCCCATGTCGAGATGCTGCGCCGCCGCAAGGAATGGTTCGAGCGCATCGACGGCGTGAGCCAGGTACTCTGGTGGGTGCCCAGAGGGCATCGGCCGGACGTGCAGGAAGCCGCGGAACGCCTGGCGCGGCTGCGCGAGACCGGCCCCACGCCGGAGGCCTTCACCTTCCGCCAGACCTTCCTCGCCCCGGACCAGTGCGTACCCTTCGCGCCCTTCGAGTCGGCACGCGAAAGCGAGGCGAGCTGATGCTACTGTGACGCGTCATTTTCCCTGTCGGCACGGAGCCCCATGACGCTGAGCCTTTCCCTTCCCGAAGCCCGCCGCCTGGCCCTGGCCGCCCAGGGCTTCGCCCGCGCGCCGCGTGGTGCGATCCGCCACCGGCAACTGCTGGCGCAACTGGAAGCGCTGGGGGTGGTGCAGATCGATTCGGTCAACGCCCTGGTGCGGTCGCACTACCTGCCGGCCTTTTCCCGGCTCGGCCACTATGACCGCGAACTGCTGGACGACCTGGCCTGGGGCAAGCCCCGGCGCCGGGCGCTGTTCGAATACTGGGGGCACGAGGCGTCGCTGCTGCCGCTGGAGCTCTATCCGCTGATGCGCTGGCGCATGCGCCGCGCGGCCAATGGCCAGGGCATCTACCAGCAACTGGCGCGTTTTGGCGTCGAGCAGCGGGATGTGGTCCAGCGGGTCCTGCAGGCGGTGCGCGAACAGGGCGCGCTGGGCGCCGGCGCGCTGAGTACCCGCGAGGAGCGGGCTGGCCCCTGGTGGGACTGGAGCGCGGAAAAGCACGCCATGGAGTGGTTGTTCGCCGCCGGCGAGGTGACAGTGGCCGGACGGCGCGGGTTCGAGCGACTCTACGACCTGCCGGAGCGGGTGATTCCCGGCGACCTCCTCAACCAGCCGGACATGCCCGAGGCCGATGCCCAACGCCACTTGCTGTTGCGCGCGGCCCAGGCCCTGGGCGTGGCCACCGAGCGCGACCTGCGCGACTACTACCGCCTGGATGCCGGCGACAGCCAGGCGCGGCTGGCCGAGTTGGTGGAGGAGGGCGCGCTGCATCCGGCGCGGGTGGCTGGCTGGAAGCAGCCGGCCTTCTGCCTGGGCGAGCCACGGGTGCCGCGCAAGGTGCGGGCCAGTGCCTTGCTGTCGCCTTTCGATTCACTGATCTGGGAGCGTTCGCGCACCGAGCGGCTGTTTGATTTCCGCTACCGCCTGGAGATCTACACGCCCCAGCACAAGCGCCAATATGGCTATTACGTACTGCCCTTCCTGCACGACGAACGCCTCGCCGCGCGGGTCGACCTGCGTGCCGAGCGCGCCCAGGACCGCCTGGCGGTGCATGCCTTGCACGAGGAAGAACATGGCCTTGGCGAAGCCGGCATGCAGGCGCTGGCGGACAGCCTGCGGCGCATGGCGGGCTGGCTGGGGCTGAGCGAAGTGGCGGTGACCTGTCGCCGGCCGGGGACGCTGCGGTTACAGGCCTGCCTGGGCTGACGCCTGGTGTGGGGACGCTCTGTTGGCGCTGAGCGAAGCCCAACGAGGGACCTGTCCTCCAGCGCGGGATCACGTTGGGCTTCATGCTTCAGCCCAACCTACGGGACTTGTAGGAGCGAATTCATTCGCGAAAGGACGGCATAGCCGTCCCAAGGTCTTACTGGCAGGTCTTCGACCCGCATCGCGATTGAAATCGCTCCCACACGAGCAGCACGGCCGTCAGCGGCGAATCTGCTTCAGGGTTTCCGCGATCAGGAACGCCAGTTCCAGCGACTGGTCGGCGTTCAGGCGCGGGTCGCAGTGGGTGTGGTAGCGGTCGGAGAGGCCGTCCTCGGTGATCGGGCGGGCGCCGCCGATGCATTCGGTGACGTTCTGCCCGGTCATTTCGATATGGATGCCGCCGGCGTAGCTGCCTTCGGCGCGGTGCACCTCGAAGAACTGCTTCACCTCGCCGAGAACGGCGGCGAAGTCGCGGGTCTTGTAGCCGCTGGAGGCCTTGATGGTGTTGCCGTGCATGGGGTCGGAACTCCACAGCACCTTGCGACCCTCGCCCTGGACCGTACGGATCAGGCGCGGCAAGTGCTCGCCAACCTTCTCGGCGCCCATGCGCACGATCAGGTTGAGGCGGCCCGGGTCGTTGTCCGGGTTGAGAATGTCGATCAGGCGGATCAGCTCCTCGCTGTCCATGCTCGGTCCGACCTTGACGCCGATGGGGTTGCCCACGCCGCGCAGGAACTCCACATGGGCGCCCTCCAGTTGGCGGGTGCGGTCACCGATCCAGAGCATGTGCGCCGAGCAGTCGTACCAGCCGCCGGTGAGGCTGTCGCGGCGCACGAAGGCCTGTTCGTAGTTCAGCAGCAGGGCTTCGTGGGCGGTGAAGAAGCTGGCCTCGCGCAGCTGCGGCGCACTGTCCAGGCCGCAGGCGCGCATGAAGGACAGGGCTTCGTCGATGCGGTCGGCCAGTTGGCTGTACTTCTCGGTGAGGGCCGAGTTGGCGATGAAGTCGAGGTTCCACTGGTGCACCTGGTGCACGTCGGCGAAGCCACCCTGGGCGAAGGCGCGCAGCAGGTTGAGGGTGGCGGTGGCCTGGTGGTAGGCCTGCAGCAGGCGCTCAGGGTCCGGCACGCGGCTGGCGGCGTCGAAGCCGATACCGTTGACGATGTCGCCCCGGTAGGCCGGCAGGGTGACCTCGCCCTGGGTCTCGAAGCCGGAGGAGCGTGGCTTGGCGAACTGGCCGGCCATGCGGCCCACCTTCACCACCGGGCAGCCGGCGGCGAAGGTCATGACGATGGCCATCTGCAGCAGCACCTTGAAGGTGTCGCGGATCTTCGCGGCGGAGAACTCCGCGAAGCTTTCCGCGCAGTCGCCGCCCTGCAGCAGGAAGGCGCGGCCTTCGGTGACCTCGGCGAACTGGCGGCGCAGTTCGCGTGCCTCGCCGGCGAACACCAGCGGCGGGAAGCTCGCCAGGGTCTTCTCGACATGGGCCAGCTTGGTGGCGTCCGGGTACTCGGGCTGTTGCTGGATGGGTTTGCTCCTCCAGCTTTCAGGGCTCCATTCTTGGCTGCTCATCAGGGTCTCGATACGGCTGCTTGCGGTAGATGAGCCATGTTAACCGAAAGCCTGGGCGCGGCAGCAGAGCAGCACGCCACAGAGGCCGAGCAGCAGGTGGATGGCAGTGCGGAAGTGCGCCTCCGCCAGGCGCTTGTGCAGGTATTCCCCGGCCGGCACGCCGAGGATGAGCAGCGGCGCATAGGCGGCAACCCGGGGCAGCGCGGGGGCCAGGCTGCCATCCGCGAGGAAGGCCAGGGTGAGCAGGCTGTTCAGGCCGAACCAGACGCACAGCAGGGTGGCGCGCAGGCGCGACTTGTCCAGCGCGCTGCCGGCCAGGGCGTGGACCAGCAGCGGCCCGCCGGAGGCGAACAGGCCGTGGCTGATGCCGGCGGCGCCGGTCTGCAGGCGGATCATCCAGGCCGGTGCGCGGCCACTGGGCGCGCCGCGCAGCAGCTCGCGCAGGGCGACGCAGAGAATCAGCACGCCGAAGCCGAGCCTCATCGCGCTGTCCTCCAGCCAGGGCCGCAGCCCATAGCCGACCAGGGTGCCGACGAGCATGCCCGGCAGCACGGTGAACAGCAGCAGGCGCCATTGCACCAGGCGCCGGTGGTGCCAGGCGAGGGCCCCGCTCATGAGGATGTTCAGCGGCACCAGCACCGGCAGCAGGTCGTGGATCGGCAGCAGCAGGGCCCCCAGGGAGAGGGCGACCAGGGTGCCGCCGAAGCCGGTGATGGCTTCCAGGGTGTAGGCGAGGAGGATGAAGCCGCCCAGGGCCAGCCAGGCGAATTCCGTCAATCCAGTTCCCCGGCGAAACGCTGGCTCATCGTGCGGTAGTAGAGGTTCGGGGCGATGCGCCACAGCAGGCTGGCGAGCCAGCTGCCGCGATCGGGAAACAGCCGCTGGCGGCGGGCATCGGCGCCCTTGAGGATCTCGCCGGCCATCCAGTCGGCGCGGCGTACCTTGCCAATCGTGGAACGTGCGTGCTGCGCCGGGCGCCCGTCGCCGCCCAGGGCGTTACGGTCGATGGGGGTGTCGAGAAAGCTCGGGTAGACCATCAGCAGGCCCACGCCGTCACGGGCGATTTCCGCGCGCAGCACTTCGAAGGCCTGGGCCAGGGCGCTCTTGGCAGCGCAGTAGCCGGCGCGCCCCAGCACCGGCATCCAGCCGGCCATGGAGCCGATGGCGATCACCTGGCCCCGGCTTTCGCGCAGCAGCGGCAGGGCGGCCAGGGTGAGCTCCAGCGGTGCGTGGTAGTCCACCGCCATCACCCGGCGCAACACCTGCGGCGCGGTCCGGACGGTGGGCGACCGGTGCGTGATGCCGGCATTGTTGATCAGCAGGTCGAGTCGGCCGAAGCGCGCGCGGCAGGCGTCGACGAGGCGTGTGTGAAGGTCGCTGTCGGTGATGTCGCCGGCCAGGCCCAGGACCCGCGCCTCGCCCAGTTCGGCTATCCGCGCGGCGAGGCCGGCGGCGTCCAGGTCGGTGAGCAGCAACGCGTCGCCGCGGGCATGGCAGGCACGCGCTAGCTCCCAGCCCAGGCCGCTGGCGGCACCGGTGATCAGGATCACGTTCATGTCCTGCCTCCCCATGCTCAGGCCAGGCTCTGGGTGGCGTCTGCGGGAGCGCCGGCCGCAAGGCCCTGGCGCAGTTCGGCGATGTGCCGTTTCACCTGGTTGCGGTAGCTGTCCTTGTGCACGTAGTAGGCCATGCGCTCCAGCTCCAGGTAGGTGTAGCCGCCGTCCAGGCGCTGGCTGGCGCGCTCCGCCTTCAGTGCCCGGAAGCGTGCCGCCTGGGCGCTACGCGCCTGCTGCTGGCGGATGTACAGGGCCACCAGCTCGGCCTGTTCCGCGCGTCCCTGCCAGCCCAGGCCGGAGGCCTCGACCATGCCCATCATGAACAGGTCGTCGTACGCGGGGTGGAAGATGTTCAGGTACAGCTGCGGCGCACCGGCGCGCTCGGGCCAGTTCAGCTCGGCGCGGTCGATGAAGGGGTAGTCGAGCTTGTAGCCGGTGGCCTGCAGAATCAGGTCGTACTCGGCCTGGCGGCCGTCGCTGAAGGTCACGCGGCGGCCCTCGACGAGGGTGATGTCCGGGCGCGGCGTGATGTCGCCATGGCCCAGGTGGTGCAACACCAGCGAGTTCACCACCGGATGGGATTCGTAGAGCTTGTAGTGCGGGTCCGGCAGGCCATAGTCGGAAGGCTTGCCGATCAGCGCCCGTACCAGCAGGCCGTCCACCAGTTGCTTGAGGCGGCGGGGCAGCTTCACGGCGCCGCCGAAGGTGTCGATCGGCCGGCCGAGCAGGAACTTGGGCAGGAAGTAGTAGCCACGGCGCACCGAGAGGTCCACCGAACGGGCGCGGTGCACGGCGTCGACGGCGATGTCGCAGGCCGAGTTGCCGCAACCCACCACCAGCACGCGCTTGCCGTCGAAGCGCTCCGCGGAGCGGTAGTCCGCCGAATGCAGCAGCTCGCCGTCGAAGCGGCCGGGCAGGGCGGGGCGATTGGGGGCGTGCAGGGTGCCGTTGGCGATCAGCACGCCGTCGAAGATGCCTTCGCGGCGCTGGCCGTCCTGCTCGCTGATCAGCTTCCAGCCGCGCTCCAGGCGTTCCAGGTGCAGCACGCGGGTATTGAAGCGATAGTGCTTGTAGAGGTCGAAATGCCTGGCGTAGTCGCGAAAGTAGCGGCGCATTTCGCTGTGGTGCGGATAGGGCGCCACGTCGGCGGCCATGGGGAACTCGCTGAACTCCGTGGTGTGCTTGGAGGAGATCAGGTGCGCCGAGTCGTACATGGTGCTGTGGGGGTTGTCGATGTCCCAGAGCCCGCCGACATCGCCGTTCAGCTCGAAACCGATGAAGGGGATGCCGTATCTCTGCAGCTGGCGGGCGCTGCACAGGCCCATGGGGCCGGCGCCGATGATGGCGTACATGCTGGGTTCGACCTCTGCGCTGTTATTCTTGTGCGGTTTTCGCCCCGACGGGCGAACGGTTTGGATTATGCCGGGAGCATGGGTTCCGGCTTCAATGGCAATAGGCGCCGGTGTTGCGTCGGGGTGGTGCGAATTGTCAGCGCCGGCCTTTCAGGAGTGATGACTTGATGTCCGAGGAGCGCCTGCTCGCGGAAGTGCACGATGATTTCGGCGTGATCCGTGTCTACGAGGTGGGGCCCTATCGCATTCTCGAATTCGGCGAGGCGGTAGAGCAGAGCTGTGTGTTCATCGCCGATCCCGCCTGGCTGGAGTACGACTACACCCGCGCCATGCTGCTCGGCGCGCTGTGTCACGAGGCGCCGGAAAACGCGCTGTTCCTCGGCCTGGGCGCCGGCACGCTGACCCAGGCCTGCCTGAAGTTCCTGCCGCTGGAGGACGTGGAGGTGATCGAGCTGCGACCCGACGTACCGCGCCTGGCCATGGAATACCTGGGCCTGACAGATGATCCGCGCTTGTACGTGCGCATCGGCGATGCGCTGGAACTGCTGGACAGCGCCGAGCCGGCAGACCTGATCTTCGTCGACCTCTACACCGACCAGGGGCCGGGTGTCGGTCACCTGGCCTGGAATTTCCTCGCAGCCTGCCAGAAGCGCCTGAGCCCTGGCGGTTGGCTGGTAATCAACCAGTGGGCGGGGGACGACGGCAGGCCCCTGGGCGCGGCCTTGCTGCGCGGACTGTTCCACCGGCATTACTGGGAATGCCCGGTGAAGGAGGGCAACGTGGTGCTGCTGGTGCCGGCCGACCTGGACCAGACGCTGGACCTCGATGCCCTCAAGGCCAGGGCCGACGCCCTGGCGCCGGCGCTGGGCTATTCGTTGCAGTCACTGCTGGATGTGCTGCGGCCGGCGAGCTAGGCGCTGCGAGGAGTCGGTAGCGGCGTTGCCAGGTCATCCTTCTCTGGTTCGGTCCCGGCTATTTACCCTTGAAGTGGCCGTCACGCCTTTCCAACATCGCCCGCAGCCCTTCCTTGGCGTCTTCGGTGTCCAGCAACCGCTGGGCGGTGGCCGGCAGGCTGTGCGCGGCGGCCTTTTCCCCTTCGTCCAGGGTCTGGTGCGCCGAGGCCAGCACCGCCCGCACGCCGAGGGGCGCCTGGGCCGCCACCCGTTCTGCCAGGTGGATGGCACGGGGTAGCAGGTCCTCGCTGGCCAGCACTTCCTGCACCAGCCCCAGCCGGTAGGCCTCGTGGGCGTCGAACTCGTCGCCGGTGAGCAACCAGCGCATGGCGTTGCCCCAGCCGGCGATCTGGTGCAGCCGCAGGGTCGCGCCACCGAAGGGGAAGATGCCGCGTTGCACCTCAATCTGGGCGAAGCGGGTGTTGCTGGCGCAGAGATTGATGTCCGCGGCCAGCATCAGTTCGATGCCGATGGTGTAGCAGTAGCCCTGCACCGCCACCATCAGGGGCTTGGTCAGGCGGGGGCCGCCGAAGGTGCCCCAGGGGTCGATGGCGCCGGACGGCACCTGCCAGCCCTGGCGGAAGGTGTCGCCGATACTGGCCAGGTCCAGGCCTGCTGTGAAGTGTTCGCCATGGGCGAAGACCAGGGCGCAGCGCAGGTTGTCGTCCCGCTCGTAGTCGCCCAGTGCCAGGACCAGCTCCTCCAGCATGGGCAGGTCGAAGGCATTGCGCTTGGCGGTGCGGTCGAGGCCGATCAGCAGGACGTGGCCACGCGTTTCACGGCTGACGCGGCCTTGGGCGTTCGGGGACATGGCGGGCTTTCCTTCGAAGGAATGGCGGTAGGGCAGGTGGGATATAGACCGCCTCCGGAGGCTTGTCCATTGACCCGCGCCGTCCGGCGGAGCGGAACACCCGGCGCCAAAAAAACTGCACGCTGGTCGGGTTTTTTGCTGTATGATGCGCGCCGGCCAATTGACGGCCCCGTTCAAGTACTGCGTTATCCCGAGGCCCTTTGCCTTCGGCGACGAGTCCGCACTGCGGGCTACCCTTGACGTCACATCCATTCCCATAAAAGCGTTCACGCAAATTCTCTACCAGGCTGCCAGGGTTGACCCACAAGGTCCTTCACGGCATGCGCAGCCATGGAACAAGGGTCTTTGCGGATGCACACGAGGCAGACCCATGACCCAGGAAATCGGCGGATTCGCCGCGCTCGGCATTCATCCTTCCGTACTGGCCGCCATCTCGGCGGTCGGTTACGAAGAGCCGTCCCCCATTCAGGCCCAGTCGATTCCGGTGATCCTCGCCGGTCACGACATGATCGGCCAGGCCCAGACCGGTACCGGCAAGACCGCAGCCTTCGCGCTGCCGATCCTGTCGCGCATCGATCCGGCCAAACGAGAGCCGCAGGCGCTGATCCTGGCACCGACCCGCGAGCTCGCACTGCAAGTCGCCACCGCCTTCGAAACCTACGCCAAGCAGATGCCCGGCCTGAACGTCGTCGCCGTCTACGGTGGCGCGCCCATGGGGCCGCAGCTCAAGGCCCTGCGCCAGGGCGCTCAGGTGATCGTGGCCACCCCCGGCCGCCTCTGCGACCACCTGCGCCGTGACGACAGGATGCTCGCCACCGTGCACCAACTGGTGCTGGACGAGGCCGACGAGATGCTCAAGCTCGGCTTCATGGACGACCTGGAAGTGATCTTCGAGGCCCTCCCGGAAAGCCGCCAGAGCGTGCTCTTCTCCGCCACCCTGCCGCCGTCGATCCGCTCCATCGCCGAGCGTCACCTGAAGACCCCGCAGCACGTCAAGATCGCTGCCAAGACCCAGACCGTGGCGCGTATCGAACAGGCCCACCTGATGGTCCACGCCGACCAGAAGACCGCCGCCGTGCTGCGTCTGCTGGAAGTCGAGGAATTCGACGCCCTGATCGCCTTCGTGCGCACCAAGCAGGCCACCCTGGACCTGGCCAGCGCCCTGGAAGCCAAGGGTTACAAGGCCGCCGCGCTGAACGGCGACATCGCCCAGAACCAGCGCGAGCGCGTGATCGAGTCCCTCAAGGACGGCCGCCTCGACATCGTCGTCGCCACCGACGTCGCCGCCCGTGGTATCGACGTACCGCGCATCACCCACGTGTTCAACGTGGACATGCCGTACGACCCGGAATCCTACGTGCACCGCATCGGCCGTACCGGTCGTGCCGGCCGCGATGGTCGTGCGCTGCTGCTGGTGACCCCGCGCGAGCGCCGCATGCTGCAGGTGATCGAGCGCGTGACCGGCCAGAAGGTTGCCGAGGTGCGCCTGCCCAACGCCCAGCAGGTGCTGGACGCACGCATCAAGAAGCTCACCGCCGGCCTCACTCCGCTGGTCGCCGAGGCAGAAGCCAGCCACGGCGAGCTGCTGGACCGCCTGATCGCCGATATCGGCTGCAGCCCGCGTGCCCTGGCGTCGGCGCTGCTGAAGAAGGCCACCAATGGTCAGGCGCTGAACCTGGCCGATGTGGAGCGCGAGCAGCCGCTGGTGCCGAGCTTCCAGCCGCGCGAGCGCCGCGAGCGCGAAGGTGGCGAGCGTGGCGAATACCGCGAGCGTCGGGCGCCGATGCCGCTGGCCGAGGGCCGCGTACGTTGCCGTACCGCCCTGGGGACCCGCGACGGCATCGCCGCGAAGAACCTGCTCGGCGCCATCCTCAATGAAGGCGGCATCGCCCGCGAGGCCATCGGCCGTATCCAGATCCGCGAGACCTTCAGTCTCATCGAGCTGCCGGAAGAAGGCCTCGACCGCCTGCTGGGCAAGCTGAAGGACACCCGCGTCGCCGGCAAGCAACTGAAGCTGCGTCGCTACCGCGAAGACTGATACGCCGTCAGCAACGAGAAAGCCCCGCAAACGCGTAATGCTGTTCACTTAAGCGGAGCAGCCTTGCGGTCCACCGGGTAGCGGGTCTTGGAAATCTTCACCGTCCTGGGTCTTGATGGCTTGGGGCGGTGATCCAGAAACAGTCCGCCAATACCGGCTCGCAACTCCGACAGGCGACGGCCCGTGGCCGAAATCGGGTTGGCCGCCGCCATCACGATCAATTGCACGGCGATATAGTGAGCCACCGGCTTGAAGCGGATGTCGGCGGGTGAGCGGCCGAAGGCGACTGCCGCCTGACCGGCCTCACGGCGGATGATGTTGTAGGCCAGCAACAATCCCCAGACCTCCTGGTAGACCAACGCCTTGACCTTGCTGCGCAGGGTCACCGCATTCTGCTGCAGGGAACTCTTGATGTTCCGGAAACCCAGTTCGATCTCCCAGCGCTCCCGGTACAGTGTGGCGACCGCCTTGGCGCTGTAGCGCTCGGCCGGCAGCGAGGTCAGAACGGTTTTTACCTTGCCCTGGACTTCGTAGCTGACCTCGCGCACCTCCCAGTGCGTGGGTAGGTTCGGGTTACGGTTTCGCGCCTGGGGCGACACCTTCATGCGCAACAGGCGATCCCCTTTGCCATAACGCGTCACTTCCTCGCTGACTAGACCCTGGCGGGCCGGGATCAACCAATGTCGGTGGTCACCGCCCTTGTTCAACCCCAACAGCAAGTCGGCGCTCCAGAACCCCTTGTCGAACAAGGTCACCGAATGGTCGGGAATCTGCTGCACAAAGGCATCGGCCAAACGCATTTCACTGCGCCGGTATGGGCTCAGCTGGGCATCCAGAATCAAGTGCGAGCGCACGTTCATCAGGGCCACGAGCCGCAGCATGGGGAACGGCGTCTGACGGTCGGTGGCGGTATTGCCAGAGCCGAAATGCTCCCGCAGTTCGGGTGTATCCGGGGTGCGCAGCAGTGCACCATCCACCGCCAACACCTGCAGGCCCTGCCAGCTATCGCCGTCATAGCGCTCACACCCCCATTGCTGACCCGTCTGGCGAAACAGCCATTCAACCGGATCGGCCCCCAGCCGTTTGCGTGCCTCGGTGACCCCACTTCTGGCCAGCAGGTGGTCGGAGGCCAGCCCCTGGGCGCAGATGTTCAGGCGCCGCGCCACCTCATGGACCGGCTCGTCGCGGAACAAGGCCATGCCGAGCACCAGCCAGAGCACCTGATCACTGGGCAGGCGTCGGCGGCGGATGGTGGCCTGGGCAGAAAGGTCCAGCGCCGAGGCCACCCACTCGATCGGGATGTTTTGGGTGAAGGTGCTCAAGTCGGAGAAGTTGAACAACTCGCCCAGGTCGAGCAACTGCTGTTGAAAGGACATAAAAAATCCGATGCCAGAGGTCTGGCATCGGATTCTCGGGGAGCCTCGGCTGCAGCTCAAATGCTTATGTGAACAGCATTACCGCAAACGCGGGGCTTTTTCATGGGTGGCTGAAAAGGGGGGGAGCGAATTCATTCGCGAATACGTTCACTCGCGGACAGCAATTACTTGCCTGCGCGTGGCTAGTCGAAGCGGTAGATATCCATCCCCAGCGCCCCCAGGGTGAAACCGCTGTGTACCAGGCCAAAGCGTCCGCCGGCGCCACGGGCGAAGTAGAGCGGCAGCAAGTGTTCGTCGCGGGGATGGTTGCGCGCCGCATGAGGCGCCAGGCGTCGGTAGTCGTGCAGCGCGGCCTCGTCGTCGGCTTCCAGGCGCTCCACCATCCAGTCGCGGAATTCCCGGGCCCAGGGTGCGACCACCTCGGGGCCGGCGCGCCAGTCCAGCTCGCCCAGGTTGTGGGTGATGCTGCCGGAGCCGATCAGCAGGATGCCGCGCTGGCGCAATCCGGCCAGGGCCTTGCCGACGCGGGTCTGGAATGCCGGGCCGAGCCGGCTCGGCAGCGAGAGCTGGAGTACCGGGACATCGGCTTGCGGGTACATCAGCGACAGCGGTACCCAGGTGCCGTGGTCGAAGGGGCGTTGCGGGTCGACACTGGCGTCAAGGCCGGCGCCGGTCAGCAGCTCGGCGATCTCGCGGGCCAGCGCCGGTGCGCCGGGAGCCGGGTACTGCACGGCGTAGAGCGGTGGCGGGAAGCCATGGAAGTCATGCCAGGTTTCCGGATGGGGGCCGCCGCTGAGTCGAAGCAGGTTGCTTTCCCAGTGGGCGGAGACCACCAGAATGGCCTGCGGGCGCGGCAGGGCGTCGGCCAGGGCCTTCAGCGCCGGGCCGCTTTCGCCGGGTTCCAGGGCCAGCATGGGCGAACCGTGGGAGATATAGAGGCTGGGTAGCATTTCGGAGTGCCTTAGGTAGGATGCCGGCATCATCCGGGCTGGATGTATCGACATCCAGCATAAATATTTGAGCGTTTTGATCGAACTCGTGGAGGAATCATGGACGAGCAGTTCTGGCAGGCACGTTGGGCGGAGAGCCAGATCGGCTTCCATCAGCACGAGGTCAACCCCTATCTGCAGCGCTACTGGCCACGCTTGGGGTTACCCCAAGGCGCCCGGGTGCTGGTGCCGCTCTGCGGCAAGACCCTGGACATGGTCTGGCTGGTGGGGCAGGGGCACCGCGTGCTGGGTATCGAGCTGGCCGAGCGGGCGGTGCAGGACTTCTTTGCCGAACAGGCGTTGATTCCCGAGGTCACGCAGCAAGGTGCCTTGCGCCGCTACAGCGTGGGGGCCATCGAAATCCTCCAGGGAGACTTTTTCGCCCTCGGTGCCGCCGATGTCGCCGATTGCCACGCGCTCTACGACCGCGCAGCGATCATCGCCCTGCCGCCGGCCATGCGTGACGATTACGTGAGCCATCTGGAGCGCATTCTGCCAAAGCCGTGCGAGGGGCTGATGGTGACCCTGGACTATGAACAGACGCGCCTGGACGGCCCGCCGTTTTCCGTATCGGAGGCGGAAGTTCGCCAGCGCCTGGAGGCGGGCTGGGAGGTCGAACTGCTGGAGCGCAACGATGTGCTGGAGAAGAACTGGAAGTTCGCTTCACGGGGGCTGAACGCCCTGCATGAGCCGGTGTTTCGCCTGCGCCGGAAGTAGGGCGACCGGCGCCTTAGTGCAGGCAAAAAAAGGTTCTTCGCGGAGTCTGGGGGAAGAGCGCGTTGACAGTCAGGGAAGTGGGTAAATTGGCAGTCGCCAAACGAACCAACCCCCACTCCCTGCTGCCGCCGTGCATCCTATTGATCTTGCCCAGTTCTGGCCAGGCTACGAAGTCGTCGCCTGTCGCCCCTCTGCCGACAACACCCTGCTGATCGAACTCAAGCCTCGAGCCGACGCCATCCCCGAATGTGGGCGCTGCGGCCAAGCTTGTCCGCTGATCCATGAGTGCCGACTGCGTCGGGTACGCGATCGCGACTTGCTCGACCAGCGCGTTCTGCTCCAGGTGCCGGTGCGCCGCGTTGACTGCCTGCGCTGTGGGCGGGTGACCGAGCGGATCGCCTGGCTGGAGCCGGCGTCACGCCTGACGCGGCGCTTGCAGGCCTGGCTCGAGGCTTTGCTGCAACTGCTGCCGATCAGCCACGTCAGCCGCCTCACCGGCTTGCACTGGCACACGCTCAAGCAGCTCGATAAACGTCGCCTGGAAGCCGCCGTCGGCGCGTTCGATCCGGGCGAGGTGCGCCGGTTGGTGATGGACGAGTTCGCCCTGCACAAGGGCCATCGCTACGCCACGGTGATCATGGATGCCGAGCGGACACGGGTGCTGTGGGTGGGGCATGGCAACAGCCGTGAGGCGATTCGTCCGTTCTTCGAGCTGCTCGGCGAGCGCTGCCAACAGATCGAGGCGGTGGCGATGGACATGAACACCGCGTTCGACCTGGAGGTGCAGCGGCATTGCCCGCAGGCCGAAGTGGTGTACGACCTCTTCCATGTGGTGGCGCGCTACGGCCGCGAGGTGATCGACCGCATCCGGGTCGACCAGGCCAACCTGCTGCGCCAGGACAAACCGGCGCGCAAGGTGGTCAAGCAGAGCCGCTGGCTGTTGCTGCGCAACCGCGAGAGTCTGAAGGACGGGCAAGCCGTGCAGTTGCAGGAGCTACTCGACGCCAACCAGCCGCTGGCCACGGTCTACGTGCTCAAGGATGCCCTGAAGGAAGTCTGGTACGCCCCCACTGTGCGAGAGGGCTGGCGGCGCTGGCGAAGTTGGCTACGGCATGCTCGGGACAGCGGTCTGGAGCCGCTCCAACGCTTTGCCCGGAATCTGCGCAAATACGCCCGGGGCATCCTCGCCAGCGCCCGCTTCCCCCTGCACACCAGCGTCCTGGAAGGCGTGAACAACCGCATCAAGGTGATCAAACGGATGGCCTACGGCTTCCGGGACTCCCACTACTTCTTCCTGAAAATCAAGGCCGCCTTCCCCGGGAAAGCGCGATGAACCCAAAAAAAGGGCGGCCAATGGGCCGCCCAAGTCAGTGTGAGTCGTTTCAGCCGCGGCGGCGCAGGGCCTCGATGCGGTCTTCCAGTGGCGGGTGGCTCATCAGCAGGCCGGCGAGGCCGTGCTTCAGGCCGCCATTGATGCCGAAGGCGGTCAGGCTGTCGGGCATCTGCACCGGCACACCCTGTTCGGCACGCAGGCGCTGCAGGGCGCCGATCATGGCATTGGTGCCGGCCAGTTGGGCGCCGGCTTCGTCCGCCTTGAACTCGCGGCGGCGGGAGAACCACATGACGATGATGCTGGCGAGGATGCCCAGGACCAGTTCGGCGAAAATGGTCGCGATGAAGTAGCCGATACCCGGGCCTTCTTCGTTCTTCAGGATCACCTTGTCGACGAAGTTGCCGAAGATGCGTGCAAAGAACATCACGAAGGTGTTCACCACGCCCTGGATCAGCGCCAGGGTGACCATGTCGCCGTTGGCGACGTGGCCGATCTCGTGGGCCAGCACGGCCTTCACTTCATCGGGAGAGAAACGCTCCAGCAGGCCCTGGCTCACGGCGACCAGCGCGTCGTTCTTGTTCCAGCCGGTGGCGAAGGCGTTCGCTTCGTAGGCCGGGAAGATGCCGACTTCCGGCATCTTGATGCCGGCTTCGCGGGACAGTTGCTCGACGGTTTGCAGCAACCACTGCTCATGGCGGGTACGCGGCTGGGTGATGATTTCGGTGCCGGTGCTCATCTTCGCCATCCACTTGGAGATGAACAGCGAAACCAGGGAACCGGCGAAACCGAACACGGCACAGAAGACCAGCAGGCTGCCGTAGTTCTGGCCGGTGAAGCGGTCCACGCCCAGCAGTTTCAGCGTGATGCTGGCAATCACCAGGACTGCGAGGTTTGTGGCCAGGAACAACAGGATGCGCATCATGATTGGAACAGTCTCCTCACGGCGGAAAGCGTTTTGGTATGCGGGGGTATATAAGGGGCGGCCCTGGCGTATTCAACCAGGGACTATTTCAAACTATGTCGCCTGAAGGCTCTGCGCCGCCCTCGAAGACGAGTCGAGTCAGGTGTGCGAGGCGTTCGCTGTCGGCGCTGCGCAGGGCTTCGCGCAATTGCTGTGCCAGGCTGGCGTGGACCCGCAGGACGCTGGCTGGCAATGCCTCGGCACGGGCGAGTGCGTCGGGCAGTGCGCGGGAGAGGCGGAGAAAGCCCTTCTCGGTGAGCACCGCCTGGTCCAGCGCTTCGAAGCGGAGGGTGCTGTCGAAGCGCAGGTAGCCCTCGTCGGCCAGCCAGAGCAGGGCGCCCAGGCAGCTTTCGTGGCGCTTGCTGGGCAGGCCGAACTCATCCGGCTCGGACGGGCCGATCAGGTCTTCCACATAAAGCGCGATGCGCCGTGGGAAGGCCTGGTACAGCTGTAGCAGGCCGCTGGCGCAGTCCTTGTAGAAATCGTCGATCTGCAGGTCCATGGGCCGTTACTGGCGATACGACTTGAGGAAGTTGCCGATGCGGCCGATGGCTTGCTCCAGGTCGTCGACGCGGGGCAGGGTGACCACGCGGAAGTGGTCCGGCCAGGGCCAGTTGAAGGCGGTGCCCTGGACGATCAGCAGCTTCTCGGAGAGCAGCAGGTCGAGGACGAACTTCTCGTCGTTGTGGATCGGGCAGACCTTCGGATCGATCTTCGGGAAGGCGTAGAGCGCGCCCATGGGCTTGACGCAGCTGACGCCGGGAATGTCGTTGAGCAGTTCCCAGGTGCGGTTGCGCTGCTCCAGCAGGCGGCCGTTGGGCAGCACCAGGTCGTTGATGCTCTGGTAGCCGCCGAGGGCGGTCTGGATCGCATGCTGGCTCGGCACGTTGGCGCACAGGCGCATGTTGGCGAGGATGTCCAGGCCTTCGATGTAGCTCTGGGCCTTGTGCTTGGGACCGGAAATCGCCAGCCAGCCGGAGCGGAAGCCGGCCACGCGGTAGGACTTGGACAGGCCGTTGAAGGTCAGGCAGAGCACGTCCGGCGCCAGGGAGGCGGTGGAGATGTGCTGGGCCTCGTCGTAGAGGATCTTGTCGTAGATCTCGTCGGAGAACAGCACCAGGTTGTGCTGGCGCGCGAGTTCGACGATGTCCAGCAGCACTTCGCGGGAATACACCGCGCCAGTGGGGTTGTTCGGGTTGATCAGCACCAGCGCCTTGGTGTTCGGGGTGATCTTCGCCTTCATGTCGGCGATGTCGGGGAACCAGCCGGCCTGCTCGTCGCACAGGTAATGCACCGGCTTGCCGCCGCCCAGGGCCACCGAAGCGGTCCACAGCGGGTAGTCCGGCGCCGGGATCAGCACTTCGTCACCGTTGTTGAGCAACGCCTGCATGGCCATCACGATCAGCTCGGACACGCCGTTGCCGAGGTAGATGTCCTCGATGCCGACGCCTTCCACCTGCTTCTGCTGGTAGTACTGCATCACCGCCTTGCGCGCGCTGAACAGGCCCTTGGAGTCGCTGTAGCCCTGGGCGGTGGGCAGGTTGCGGATCACGTCCTGGAGGATTTCCTCCGGGGCTTCGAAACCGAACGGCGCCGGGTTGCCGATGTTCAGCTTGAGGATGCGGTGGCCTTCCTCTTCCAGGCGTTTGGCGTGCTTGAGCACCGGTCCGCGGATGTCATAGCAGACGTTGGCGAGCTTGTTCGATTTGCTGACCTGCATGATGCGTGGATGTCCCGAGTGGAAAGGGTCGCACGGGGCGACGGGGATCAATGTGCCTTGGCAGCCTGTAACGCCGCTGCCAGACTGGCGTCTGATGAATCGCGCATGATACGTGCGGCCCGATGACCGGAAAAGGCCGGGGTCGGGCTTTTTTACCCCCTTTCGAGGACCGTCATGGACAAGCTTGAGAAACCCCTGGAGAGCTGGCGCGAGGAGCTTTCCGATGCCCAGTTCCACGTCTGTCGCCTGGGTGGCACCGAGCGTGCCTTCACCGGCGAGTACTACGCCACCAAGACCCCGGGCATTTACCACTGTGCCTGTTGCGGGGAAGCGCTGTTCGATTCCGATGCCAAGTACGACTCCGGCAGCGGCTGGCCGAGCTATTTCCAGCCGGTGAACGGGGAGGTGATCCGCGAGCTGGAGGACCATAGCCACGGGATGCACCGCATCGAAGTGCGTTGCGCCCGCTGCGATTCGCACCTGGGCCACGTCTTCCCCGACGGGCCGCGCCCCACCGGCCTGCGCTACTGCATCAACTCGCTGTCGCTGAAGCTGCAGCCGCGCTGAATCGGGGATTCCGGGGAGGCTCGCCGCAAGGCGGGCCTTTTTAGGGGGAAATTAAATTGCATACAATTTAATTGGAGGCTATTTTCTTCGCTCCACATTCCGTACAGGTCTTCATCATGAGCGACAGAATCCTCGATATCCCCGTCACCACCATCAAGGGCGAGCAGAAAACCCTCGCGGACTTCGGTGGCAAGGCCCTGCTGGTGGTCAACACCGCCAGCAAGTGCGGCTTCACGCCGCAATACAAGGGCCTGGAAGAACTCTGGCAGCAATACCGGGACAAGGGCCTGGTGGTGCTGGGTTTCCCCTGCAACCAGTTCGGCAAGCAGGAGCCGGGCGATGAGGGCGCCATCAGCGAGTTCTGTGAGCTGAACTTCGGCGTCAGCTTCCCGCTGTTCAAGAAGATCGACGTGAACGGCACCAACGCCCACCCGCTCTACGTGCAGTTGAAGCGGCGCGCGCCGGGCCTGTTGGGCAGCCAGGGCATCAAATGGAATTTCACCAAGTTCCTCATCAGCCAGGACGGTCAGCGCATCAAGCGCTTCGCGCCGACCACCAAGCCGGAGGAAATCAGCACCGAGATCGAAGCCCTGTTGAAATGAGCACACCTTCGATCGACCCCGAGCTGCTGTTGGACAACCAGCTCTGCTTCAAGCTCTACGCCGCGTCCCGCGCGGTGATCCGCGGCTACCGGCCGCTGCTGGAGTCCCTCGGTCTGACCTACCCGCAATACCTGGTCATGCTGGTGCTCTGGGAGTGGCATGCGCGGCCGCCGGAGCTGCCCACGGTCAAGGCCCTGGGCGAGCGCCTGATGCTGGATTCCGGCACCCTCACGCCGCTGCTCAAGCGCCTGGAACAGCTTGGCCTGGTGCGCCGCCGGCGCGCCGCCCATGACGAGCGGGAAGTGCACCTGGCGCTGACGGAGGAGGGGGTGGCCCTGAAGGGGCAGGTGGTGCCCCTGCGCAACGAGCTGATCTGCGCCAGCGGCCTGGACCTCAACGAGATGGCCGAGCTGCGCGCGCGCCTGGGCGAGCTGCTGGGTCAGCTCATGGGGTTGCCTGGGTAGCCGGCAGCCAGGTGTCGAGCAAGGCCACCAGTTCCTCGCGGCGGAACGGCTTGGCCAGGTAGTCGTCCATGCCGGCGGCGCGGCAGCGTTCGCGCTCGTCCGGCAGGGCGTTGGCGGTCAGCGCGATGATCGGCAGGTCCGGCCAGTGCCCGCTCTGGCGGATGCGCCGGGTAGCTTCGTAGCCATCCATCACCGGCATGTTGCAGTCCATCAGTACCAGGTCCACGGTGGTGTGTTCCAGGTGGCTCAGCGCCTCGGCGCCATCGGCGGCCAGCAGCACCTCGCAGCCCAGCTTGGCCAGCATGCCCTTGGCCACCAACTGGTTCACGGCGTTGTCTTCCACCAGCAGCACCCGCGCGTGACGATGCGTCGGCTCGGTGGCCTGCGGCGCCGTGGCCGGCGACTCTTCCGGCAGCTTCAACAGCACCCGGCGCAGGGCCTGGTAGAGCGCTGCTCGCGAGAGGGGACGGGCCAGTTGGTGCAGCGGTGTCAGGGTCGCAGCCTGCGGCGGTGTCAGGAAACTGTCGTAGCCGGTGGCCAGCAGGATGGGGACCTGGGCGCTGCGGCGCACCTTTTCCAGGCAGTCCGGGCAGTCGCTGATCAGCAGGTCCGCCTGTACATCGGCCAGGTCGGCGTCCTTGTCGCGCCGCTCGAATGTCAGGCCCCAGTGCGGCAACCAGGTTGCCAGCATCTCGGCCAGGCCGCTCTTGGCGCCACACAGGGCGATGACGTTGCCCTGCAAGGGTGCACGGGGCTCCGCCGGGCTGTGCTCCACCAGCGGCAGTTCGGCGCTGAACAGGCTGCCCACACCTTCCTGGGATTTGACCTCCAATTGGCCTTGCATGGCTTCGCAGAGGTGACGAGTCAGCGCCAGGCCGAGGCCGGTGCCGCCGAACTGCCGGGTGATGCCCGCGCTGCCCTGGGAGAAGGGCTGGAACAGCTTGGGCAGGGCTTCGGAGGAGATGCCGATGCCGGTGTCGCGCACCGTGATGAGGACGCCGCCCGGGCTCGACGTGGCGCGCAGGTCGACGCGGCCGAAGCGGGTGAACTTGAGGGCGTTGGACAGCAGGTTGCTGATGACCTGGCGTACCCGCGTAGGGTCGCCGACCACCAGCGATGGCAATTGCGGGTCGATCAGGCAGGTCAGTTCGACGCCGGGCGCGGTGTTCTGCGAAAGCAGGTTGGCGGTGTCCTCCAGCAGCGTGCCGAGGTCGAAGGGAATCTGTTCCAGTTCCAGTTGGCCGGCTTCGAACTTGGACAAATCGAGGATGTCGTTGAGCAACTCCACCAGCACGCTGCCGGAATCGTGGGCGATCTGCAGCTGGCGGCGCTGCTCTGCGTTCAGCGGGCCGTCCAGGGCCAGGTCGAGCATGCCCAGCAGGCCGTTGAGGGGCGTGCGGATCTCGTGGCTCATGTTGGCGAGGAAGGCGGCGCGGGCCTTGGCCATCTCCAGGGCGGTGCTGCGCGCCACTTCGAGTTCCTGGTTGTAGCGGCTGAGACGGCTATTGGCGGCCTTCAGCTCGGCGGTGCGCGCCGAGACGATGTCTTCCAGCTCCGCCAGGTATTGGCTGAGGCGCTGGTCCGCCTCGCGACGTTGCTGCATCTCGGCGGACAGGCTGGCCAACTGGCGATTGATCACGTCCACCAGCACGCCGATTTCGTCCTGTTCGTGGCTGGGCGGGCAGGGCAACTTGGCGTCCGGCGAGGTACGCGGATCGCGTTCGCTGAGGCCAGCGATCAATTCCACCAGCGGCTTGGTCAGCATGCGGTAGAAGAGCACCAGGAGGATCAGCGACAGCAGCAGGCTGCGCACGAAGCCGCTGAGCAGGGTGAACATGGCGCGACGCAGGAAGTGATTGCCGAAGGCGAAGGTGTCCACTTCCAGGCGCAGCACGCCGAGGGTTTCGTTGGGTGCGTGGACGATGTAGAGCGGATCTTCGAACTCGCGGCGTTCGCCGAACAGGAAGTCGCTGAAGATGCGGAACTCGCTCTCGGTGCGTGGGCGGCTGACGCTCGCCAGCACGGCGCCGTTGTTATCGATGATCTCGGCGCGGACCACCGCCGGCGAGCGCAGCAGGCCCAGCACCAGCTCCTGGGCCAGTTCGGCGTCGATGTTATAGGCGATGCGCGCGGCGGGGCTGTGGGAGATTTCCAGCAGGGCCTTGATTTCGCGGTCGATCGACTCGTTTTCGTCGAGGTAGTCGCTGGCGACCTGGATGACGCTGAGCACGGTGCCGAGGAGGAAGGCCACCAGCACGGTCAAGCTGGCCTGCTTGAACGACAGCCGTTGTGTCAGCGGAATATCCATGGGGGCTTAGGATTTGGCCTTGTTCCGAGGGCTTGCCAAGCATAGCCTATCCGGTCTGCCGGCAGCGCCTGGTGACTGCGGCTGAGCAAGGAGTTGAACGTGGATTCCCGCCTGTATGAAATTCTCGAGCGCGCCGATGCGGTATTGGCCCGGCTCGATCCCCTGTTGCCGGCGCTTCGCCCCGCGATCGATTGGCAGAAGAGCCTGGCCGCGCGTTGGCACCGTGATGGCCGTAGCGGCTACTTGCAGCCGCTGGACGTGAGCCTGGACCTGTCCCTGGCCGACCTGATCGGTGTCGACAAGCAGCGCGAACAACTGGCGGCCAACACCCGCCAGTTCGTCGATGGCCTGCCAGCCAACCACGCGCTGCTCTGGGGCGCCCGTGGCACCGGAAAATCCTCACTGGTGAGGGCGCTGCTGAGCGAGCACGCCGCCGCCGGCCTGCGCCTGATCGAAATCGAGCGTGACCACCTGGCCGACCTTCCGCGAGTGGTGGAGCAACTGGCGGGCCAGTCGCAGCGCTTCGTGCTGTTCTGCGACGACCTGTCGTTCGAAGCGGGCGAGGGCGACTACCGGGTGCTCAAGAGCGTGCTGGATGGCTCCCTTGAACGCGCGCCGGACAATGTGCTGCTCTACGCGACGTCGAACCGCCGTCACCTGGTGCCGGAAAAGCAGAGTGACAATGAACACTGGCAAATGGTGGATGGCGAGCTGCACCCCAACGAAGCGGTGGAAGACAAGATTGCGCTCTCGGACCGTTTCGGTCTCTGGCTATCCTTCTACCCCTTCACCCAGGATCACTTTCTCGCCGTGGTGCGCCACTGGATCGGCGTGCTCGCCGGGCCTGCCGCGCTGGAGTGGGAGTGGACCGAGGACCTGGAAAAACTGGCGATCCGCTGGGCCCTTGGGCGTGGTAATCGCAATGGCCGCTGTGCCTATCAATTCGCCCGCCATTGGGTCGGGCTGGCTTTACTGGAGTCTTCCAAATGATCGATCTGCAACAGGCCGGCGCCGGCCTTTCCGGCTATTCGCTGCTGGCTGCCCAGCTGGAGTCGCTGCTGGCCGATGAGCGCGATTTCATCGCGAACAGCGCGCAGTTTTCTGCGTTTCTCTTCAATGAACTGCCCGACCTGAACTGGGCTGGCTTCTACCTCAATCGCGACGAGGAGCTGGTGCTCGGCCCGTTCCAGGGCAAGGTGGCGTGCGTGCGCATTCCCTTCGCCAAGGGTGTGTGCGGTGCCGCGGCCCGCACCCGGGAGACCCAGCGGGTGGAAGACGTGCACGCCTTTGCGGGGCATATCGCTTGCGACAGTGCTTCCAACAGCGAGCTGGTAGTCCCGCTGGTCAAGGAAGGCCGCCTGATCGGTGTGCTCGACCTGGACAGCCCGCTGCTGGCGCGCTTCAACGAAGAAGATCAGGCCGGCATCGAACGACTGGCGGCGATCTTTCTGCGCCTGACCGATTGCTGATTCGCTCGCTGAAATGAAAAAGCCCGGATGTCTCCGTAATGCTGTTCACTTAAGCGCGCATGACTCGCTCCCCTCTCCCATTTATGGGAGAGGGGCTGGGGGAGAGGGTTGAAATCCCTGCGAAACAGTCGTTTCCCCCCTCTCCCTAACCCTCTCCCCAAAGGGGCGAGGGGACTGATCGAGTCCCGTTAGTTCTTATGTGAACAGCATTACGGATGTCTCCGGGCTTTTTCATTCTGGGGTGGAGGCGTTTCAGGTGCGGCCCGCCAGCTTGGCGAGGATCTTCTGTTCGCCCGGCAGGACGGCCTGGAGCGATTCCCGCGCGGCGACGCGCGCGTAGAGCGCAGCCAGTCGCGGCCAGCGCTGGGCATCCAGGCGCTCGCCGCCGTGCTCCATATTGACCATCTGGGTGGCAAAGGCGAGGTCGGCGATGGTCAGGCGCTCGCCAACGAAGAACTCGGCGCTGCCCAGGGTCTTTTCCAGGTAATCGAAGTGAGGTGGCAGCTTGTCGACCAGGGCGGCCTGCACTGCGGCTTCATCGCAGGACTGGCCCATGGAAGGTTTCAGTGTGCGGTTGCGGAATACGCCGAAGGTCGCCAGTGGCGCCAGTTCGTAGTCGGAATACTTCTCCAGCCAACGCACCCTGGCACGCTCTTCGGCATCACGGCCATACAGGGGGCGTTCGGGGTGCTTCTCTTCCAGGTACTGGCAGATCACGCTGGAGTCGGCGAGGGTCAGGTCGCCATCGCGCAGGGCAGGAATGCGTCCGAGCGGGCTCAGTTCGCGAAACCAGGCTGGCTGGCTGAAGGGCGAGACGATTTCCAGCTGGTAGTCCAGCCCCTTTTCCCGCAGAAACAGACGCACCTTGCGCACAAAGGGGGAGAGCGGGGCGCCATAGAGGGTCAGGCTCATTGGGAGGTCCTCGGCTGAGCGGGTCAATCGTAGATGTTCTTCTTCTTCCAGGTGTCTTCGTCATCCAGTGACTTCAGGCCTTCAGTCAGCTCGCTCGGTTCGTCGGCGCTGGGCTGGGCGTGCTCCAGAACCAGGGCATTGGCGCGGGCAAGCTGGGCCTTCATCTGCTGCAGGCGCTCCCGGTAGCGGTCGGGATCGGATTGCTTCTGCAGGTACTGGACGCCGCGCTCGAAAGCCAGACGGGCCTGGCGCGGCTGGCTTTCCTGCAGGGCCTGGAGGCCGAGGTTGGTGAAAAATTCCGCGTGCAGCTGGACGAGCATGTCGCGGACTTCCCTTATCCAGTGCTTCGCTTCGGTGGCCGGCAGTTGGCCCTCCTGGGTGGCGCGGGTGATCTGGCCGTGGAGGCTTTCCAGCTGGAAGCGGATCTCCTTGGCCCTGGCTTCGGTAAGAATCCTCTGCGGCGGATTGTTCACCGCGATGGCCTCGCCCTGGCCAGCCTGGGTGCGCAACTGTTCGAGACGGGCCTTGAGGGTGTTGTCGTGTTTGTCCAGTTGCAGCAGGCGTTCGACCAACTGCAGTTGCAGGCGGGTCAGCAGCAGCTTGAGGCCGGGGGAAACCATCTGGCCGGGAAGGGTTTCAGACAGGTCGGCACATCGGCGGACACGGTCGCTGAGGTCGGCCTTCAGGCGGGCCTTCTCCAGCTTGTTGTTTTCCACCATGTGGTTCACGTAGCCAATGACGATGAGGATGACGATACCGAAAACGATCAACAGGGTGATCACGAGTGGCGACATCTGCAGCGCTCCGATGTTCTTGTCAGATTGGTCCGAGTGTAGAGGCTTGCCTTCGTGCCTCATAGAGGTGGATCAAATTTTGAGCAGAAGTCTTTGATTTTAAAAAGTTTTTGATGGAGGGTTGACGGGTGTTCAAAGCCTCCCTAGAATGCGCGCCACTTCGACGCGATGCCCACGGCACCGCGGCGGAGCCGGAAGAAGGCATGAAAGCTGTTGTAAGTTCCGGGCCGCGTCCCCTTCGTCTAGTGGCCTAGGACACCGCCCTTTCACGGCGGTAACAGGGGTTCGAGTCCCCTAGGGGACGCCACTTCAAGTTGTATGCGGGAATAGCTCAGTTGGTAGAGCACGACCTTGCCAAGGTCGGGGTCGCGAGTTCGAGTCTCGTTTCCCGCTCCAGATTCTCGGGTAGGGCCTGATGGTCCTGCCCTCCGAGCCCGAAAGGGCGAGGAAGCGCCTGACGGGCGCGGCTGTAAAAGTTGTATGCGGGAATAGCTCAGTTGGTAGAGCACGACCTTGCCAAGGTCGGGGTCGCGAGTTCGAGTCTCGTTTCCCGCTCCAATTTCAGTCCCCTTCGTCTAGTGGCCTAGGACACCGCCCTTTCACGGCGGTAACAGGGGTTCGAGTCCCCTAGGGGACGCCACTTTAAAAGTTGTACGCGGGAATAGCTCAGTTGGTAGAGCACGACCTTGCCAAGGTCGGGGTCGCGAGTTCGAGTCTCGTTTCCCGCTCCAGATAAACGAAAACGCCGCTCAATCGAGCGGCGTTTTCGTTTCTGCATTCTGGCCTCAGGCCAGGTCGTGCTGGCGGCTCGGGCGATTTTCGAGGGTCCGTTCGGCCATTTCCTTCAGTTGTCGCATGGATTCTGCCGATTCTCGTTCGATCGTGCGGCGCATTACCAGGCGGTTGGCGATACGCATGGCGAGCCCGGAGAAGCCGTACTCCAGGGTGCGGATGAAGCGCGTGCCGCCGGCGCTGCCTTCGCATTCATAGGTCAGCACCAGTTCCAGGCCGTGGGTGCCCCGGGCGGTGGCGCGCCAGTGGCGGCCCGGACTGTATTCGAGCACGTCCCAGCTGAGGTGGCCGGCGCGTCCGCCCGCGTGGATGTCTTCCTCGAAGCGGCTGCCGGCCGGCAGTGGTCCGGAGGGGCCCTCTACCCGCAGGGAGGACGGATGCCATTCCGGCCAGCGGGTGGCGGTGCAGGCATAGGCCAGAACCTGTTCGGGGCTGCGGGCGATCTCGACGGTGTGCTGCATGCGGGTCATGGCGTTTTCTCCTTCCAGGGGCTCCCAGTGCAGGCTGCCCTTTAGCCAGTCCATCAATGGAAAGACCAGGTTGAAGTTGTGGGTCTGCATCAGGTCGCGGCGGTGGTGCAGTTCGTGCAGCCGGCGCATCTGGCGGATCCAGGGCAGGCGCGAGATCGGGTGGTCGGCGGGCAGGTGCTCGCAAGCGTGGAAGACTTCGTAGCTCAGGTAGCCAGCCAGTAGCGTGGCCGAGAAGAGCGCGGCGACATTGCCGTTCGCCAGGGACAGCAGCCACCACGCGGCGAACAGACCGATGCTGTAGAGGACGATCAACCAGGCCGGGAAGAGGATCACCCGCCAGTCCCGGGCCGATTCCCAGGTCATCCGCCCGGCGACGAAGAAGCTGTGGTGGTCGCCGGTGTGGCGCTTGTAGAACATCGCGCCGAGGCGCGTCTTGTGGTGGCCGAGGTTCTTGTGGATCGAGTACTCGCCCCAACTGAAGAACACCAGGGCCGCCGGCACCACCAGCCATTCCCAGGGCCTGACCTGTTCCAGGCTGCCGATGAAGAAGGCCAGGCAGGCGGCGCCATAGGCGAGCACGAAGCCGCCGTGCAACCAGACGTTGTAGAGGGGATGGATGTCTGCGCGGTAGTGGTCGCGAAAGGCTTGGGTGTCATGCTTCATGGCTGCTCCGGCAGTCTTGTTGGTGTGCCTCGCAGTCTAGTGCCCGGTTCCGTCATTTGAACTCGGAATCCGGGTTTATCGTGAATTTTGGCAGAAGAGTCCGCTTGTTGCGGCGAGCCTGGCCGGCGCTCGCGGCTCTTCTACGATGCGGCTCAGTCTCGGCCGCGAAGGCGCAATAGCGGCCAACTGCCCAGCGCGGCGGGTATGCCCAGGCCGAGCCAGGCCACGGCGTCCCAGCCGCCATCGCCCAGCAGGGCGCTGAACAGGCCCAGGGCGCAGAGCAGGCCGACGACCAGGGGCAGGGCGAAGGTGGATTGCCGCCAGTTCATCATGCCCGGGTCTCCGCGAAGGCGCGTTGTCCGGCGCCGCGCCGCTGGCGTGCCCACCAGAGATAGAGCCCGCTGACGAGCACGACGATGGTGAGAAGGTCCAGCACCGCCCAGAGCAGTTGCATGGGCCGGCCGCCGTAATCGCCGAAGTGCAGCGGCTGTGACATCGCCAGGGCGTCCATGTACCAGGGGCGCTGGGCGACGGCGGTGACGTCCAGCGTGCGTGCGTCGATCAGCACCGGCGTCCACAGGTGGGCGGTGAGGTGGCTGCCGCCGACCATGAACACCGTGTAGTGGTGCGCGCTGGAGAAGCGGGTACCGGGGAAGGCGATGAAGTCCGCCCGCATGCCGGGCAGGGCGTCGGCGGCAATGTCCAGGACGTTGTCCGCCGGAGCGCGCTCGGTCAACGGCGGGGCGTCGCGATAGGGCTCCACCAGGGCGGCCAGGGCGTCTTCGCGCCAGGCGCCGATCAGCAGGTCGGCGCAGGCGCTGATGACGCCGGTGACGCCCACCACCAGCGCCCAGGTCAGGGTGACGATGCCGATGAGGTTGTGCAGGTCCAGCCAGCGCGTGCGGGTGGCGCGCTGGTGGCGCACTTCGGCGAACTTCAGGCGGCGCATGAAGGGGGCGTAGAGCACCGCGCCGGAAACGATGGCGACCACGAAGAGCAGGCCCATGAAGGCCAGCAGTAGCTTGCCAGGCAGGCCGGCGAACAGGTCGACGTGCAGGCGCAGGATGAACATCAGCACACCACCATTGGCCGCCGGCATGGCCACGGGCTCGCCGCTACGGGCGTCGAGCATGAAGGTGTGGGAGGCGTTCGGTTCGGTGCCTGCCGTCGCGGCGGTGATGGTCACCACGCCGTTGGGTTCGTCCTTCTCGTAGCCCAGGTACTGCACCACCTCGCCGGGGCGGTGGCGCTCGGCGGCTTGCACCAGTTCCTGCAGGCCCAGGTGCGGCGTGCCCGGAGGCATCTCGCGCAGCTCGGGCGCCTCGCCCAGCAGGTGCTCCAGTTCGTGATGGAAGATCAGTGGCAGGCCGGTGAGGGCCAGCATCAGCAGGAAAAGGGTGCAGATCAGGCTGCTCCAGGTATGCACCTGGGACCAGCGCCGGATGGTGCGGCTGTGCATGGTGAATCCCTGTTGCGCGGGCTGCCCGAGGTGGGCAGCCCTTCTTCGATGGTGCCGGGGGTCAGAACTTGTAGTTCACGCTGCCGATCACGGTGCGCTCGTCGCCGTAGTAACACCAGTAGCCGTCGCAGGTGGACAGGTACTCCTTGTTGAACACGTTCTTCGCGTCCACGGCGACGGAGAGACCGCGCAGCGAGCTGTCGAGACGGCCCAGGTCGAAGTGCGCGGAGGCATCGTAGACGGTGTAGGAGCCGGTGTGACCGAGCCAGGTATTGGCGGTGTTGCCGTAGCTGTCGCCCACATAGCGCACGCCGCCGGCGATGCCGAAACCGTCGAGAACGCCGCTGTGCCAGGTGTAGTCGGCCCAGGCGGTGGCCTGGTTGCGTGGCACCTGGGCCATGCGGTTGCCCTTGTCCGGGCCTTTCTGGATCTCGCTGTCGGTGTAGCTGTAGGAAGCGACCAGCTTGAGGTTCTCGGAGACATCGGCGGTGGCTTCCAGCTCCAGGCCGCGTACTTGCAGCTCACCGATCTGGCGGGTCACGTTGCCTTCGGTCACGCTGACATTCCGCTGGGTCAGGTCATAGACGGCGGCGGTCAGCATGGCGTCGGTGCCGGGCGGCTGGTACTTGATGCCGATTTCGTACTGCTTGCCTTCGGTGGGTTCGAAGGATTGGGTGCTGCTGACGTTGGCGCCTATGGCCGGCTGGAAGGACTCGGCGTAGGAGATGTACGGCGTCACGCCGTTGTCGAACAGGTAGCTCAGGCCGACGTTGCCGCTGAAGGCCGCGTCGCGCTGGGTGTTGGTGGCATCGTTCTGGTTGTAGAACTCGGTGCCGGTATGCACCCAGTCCTCGCGTCCGCCGAGGGTCAGGCGCCAGTTGTCCAGGGCGATCTGGTCCTGGATATAGAGACCGGTCTGGCGGGTCTTCTGGTTGTAGTCCTGCAGCGTCATGTAGGTGAGCTTGGAGAGGTCCGCGCCGTACACCGGGTTATTGACGTTGATTGGGGGAACATTGATGCCGATGGGATTCCAGTTACTGTCATAGATGTAAGGGCCGGCATAAAGCCATTGGTAGTTCGTGTTCGAACGCTGGTGATCGAGACCGATCAGCAACGTGTGGTCCAGCGTCCCGGTGCTGAAACTTGCCTGGAAATTGTTGTCCACGGCGAACTGGCTGATGTCTTCGTTGACGATCCCCGCTTCTCGGTTGACGTTGCCATCAGCGTCCACAAAGTTGATCGTGGCCACGTTCACCGCCTGGAATTCCAGGTCGCTCTTGGTGTAGCGCAGGTTCTGGCGGAACTGCCAGACATCGTTGAGGCGATGCTCGAAGGCGTAGCCCAGGGCGTAGTAGGTCCGGTCATAGAAGTCCCAGTCCGGCTCGCCGAGGTTCTTGTGGTGGGAGATCTTGCCGAACGGCGAATCGATCTTGGTGCCCTGCAGCGGTAGGAACTGGCCGGTGATGCCCGTATCGTCGCGGGTGTACTGCGACAGGAAGGTCAGCCTGGTGTCTTCGTTGATGTTCCAGGTCAGGCTCGGCGCGAGGTTGTAGCGCTTGTCCGGGATATGGTCGACCGGCGAGTTGCTGTCGCGCGCGGTGCCGCTGACGCGGTAGAGGAACTGGCCTTCGTCGTCGATCTTGCCGGTGCTGTCGAAGTTGATCTGCTTGTGCTCGTTGCTGCCGGCCTGCAGTTCCACTTCATTGGCCTGCGCTTCCTGCGGACGGCGGCTGACCATGTCGAGCAGTCCGCCGGGCGGAGTCTGGCCGTAGACGGACGACGCCGGACCGCGCAGCACGGCGATACGTTCCAGGTTCCAGGGCTCGATCTTCGGGTTGGCGAAGGAGCCGACCGGCAGTGGCAGGCCATCGAGGAATTGGGTGGGCACGAAGCCGCGCACCTTCAGCCAGTCGGCGCGGGAATCGGAGCCGTAGCCGCTGCTCATCACGCCGGCGGTGTAGCGCAACGAGTCATTGAGGTTCAGGGTGGGGCGCAAATCCAGTTGCTCGCGGGTGATCACCGAGATCGAGCGGGGAATCTCGTTGATTGCGGTGTCGGTCTTGGTGCCGGCGGCGGTGCGGGTGGCGACCATGCCGGTGGTGGGGCCCCAGGCGGTTTCATAGCTGCGGTCGCCGTCGATGTTCACGTCCGGCAGGTTCATGGCCTCATCGGCGACCGCCGCCAGGCTGTAACTGTCGGTGCCGTTCTGCACCAGGCGCAGGTTGCTGCCCTGCAGGGCGCGGGACAGTGCCTGCAGCGGACTCAGTTCACCCTGCACGGCGGGGGCGGTTTTCCCGGCGGTCAGGGCCGGATCGATGCTGAGGACGATGCCGGCATCGGCGGCGATGCGGTTCAGGGTGCTGGACAGCGGCGCCGACGGCAGCTGGTAGGTCTCGGCCATGGCCTGGCCGGACAGGCCGCCGAGGGTGATGGCCAGCGCCAGCAGGGTGCGGCTGAAGGGGGTGGAAGCACGTTGCATTGCGAACATCTCCTAACTGAGAAATCGTCTCAATGCCTTTTTGCCGAAGCAGAATCGAAAAGTGACAGGGGACGGAGAAAAAATTTTCGATTCCGTCCCTGGACTCGATCGTGGAGGTCAGTCCTTTTCCGGCACCACGCGCACCCACCAGTCGCTGAAACGTTCGATGCGTACCGGCAGGCTGGGGGGCAGGGCGGCCAGCGCCTTGTCGCTGTCGTGCAGCGGGAAGACGCCGCTGATGCGCAGGTCGGCCAAGGCCGGGTCGAGGCCCAGGTAGCCGTGGCGGTACTCGCCCAGGCTGGCGATCAACTGCGCCAGGGGCATGTCGTCGGCCACCAGCAGGCCTCGGCTCCAGGCCCCGGCGCCTACTGGCGCGGTTTCGCGGGGACCGAGCCGCTGCCGCTCGATGCGCACCTGCTCGCCGGCTTCGATCACCCGCTTGCCGGATGCGCTCCGGGGCTGCGCGGCTACCGCGGACTCCAGCACGACCAGGCGCGTCGCCTTGCCTTCCCGGCGCACCAGGAAACGGGTGCCCAGGGGGCGCAGGCGGCCTTGTTCGGTTTCGACGATGAAGGGGCGCGGGTCGTCATGCCCGGTTTCCACCAGGATTTCACCGCTGCGCAGGAAGAGCCGGCGCTGCGGGCCGTCGAAGTCGACGTCCAGGGCGGTACGGCTGTTCAACTGCACGAGGCTGCTGTCCGCCAGGCGCAGTTCACGGCGCTCGCCGCTGCCGGTCCTCTCGTCGGCCAGGTAGTCTCCCAGCGGGCGTTGCTGGGCCAGCAGGCCGAGGCCCAGCGCCACCGCCAGTGCCAGGGTGGTGCCGGCGATGCGGTGTGGCCGGCGTCGCCGTACGCCGCCACTGCGCAGCAAGGCGCGGCGGGCCGGGCCGGGCGCGGCGGCGGCCAGTTGCCGGTCGATGCCGGCCAACTGCTGCCAGACCTTGGCATGTTCCGGGTGGGCGCCCAGCCAGTGTTGGAACTCGTGGCGTTCCAGTTCGGACGTTTCTCCGGAGTCCAGGCGCAACTGCCAGGCGATGGCTTCGTCCAGGGCGCGTGCGGATACCCGGCTCATGTCGGTTCTCCGTAGAGGGCGATGTAGCACTGGCGCATGCCCTGGGCCAGGTACTGGCGCACCCGCGAGGGGGAAACTCCCAGACGTTCGGCGATTTCGGCGTGGCCGAGGCCGTCCAGGCGGTTGTGCAGGAAGGCGGCACGTGCCTTGCTGGACAGTTGGCCGAGCAGGCGGTCGATTTCCCGCAGGCTTTCGAGGATCAGCGCCTGGTCCTCGGGATTGGGGTGCAGGTCCTGGGGCGCCTGGGCCAGTTCCTCCAGGTAGGCGCGCTCCAGGTCGTTGCGGCGGAACTGGTCCACCAGCAGGCCACGGGCGATGGTCGCCAGCAGCGCACGGGGTTCGCGAGGGGCTTGCAGGTCGGAGCGGGCGAGCAGGCGCACGAAGGTGTCCTGGCTGACGTCTTCGGCGCGGTGGGGGCATTGCACCGTCTTGCGCAGCCAGTTGAACAGCCAATCACGATGGTCTCGGTAAAGCAGCCCTACCAGATGCGGGTTTGCGGGATCACCGGCCGACACGCTGACCTCATTGAGAAGAACTGAGAAGAGTGATTAAGAACGATTCGCGATTATGGCAGGGGCCGGTCGTCTGCCGCAATCGGGGAAGGGAAGTCAGCGATGGGTGGTGGGGCGGCAGGCGCCGCCCCGGCGGATCAGTGCTTGCTGCCGTCTTCAGGCAGGGCCAGCAGTTGTTTTTCCTGGTTCCAGTCGAAGGGTTCGCCGTTCTGTTCGGCTTCGTAGCGGCGCTCGTCGAGGCGCTGGAACAGCTCGATTTCTTCGTCCGGCATGAAATGCAGGCAGTCGCCGCCGAAGAACCACAGGAGGTCGCGCGGCACCAGGTGGGCGATCTGCGGGTAGCGGTGGAAGACCTGGCTGATCAGGTCCTGGCCCAGGTACTGGCTGCCTTCCGGATCGCGCGGCAGCTCGCTCATCAAGTCGTCGAAACGCTCGACGAAGAGGGCGTGGTTTTCCTCCGGCACCTGTTCGGCCTCGCCCAGGGCGACCAGGATGCCACGCAGGTGAGCGAGCAGGGCGAGATGGTGGTCGAGATAGGGATTGGCCATGGTGGATTTCCTGAAGCTGGATCGGGCGCGGGAGTATAAGGCCCCCCGCGCCCGCTGTCCCGCCCCTGGGCTCAGCGGATGTGGCCGTGCGGAAGGGCCAGTTCTTCCGGGGCGAAGTCGTCGACGTCGATGACCCGTCGCCGTGCCGCCTCGACCGCCCGCAACTGGCCGGCCTGCTCGGCATCCAGCAGTCCAGCGGCGAAGGCGGCGTCCACCAGGGATTCGCCCGGCGCCGACCGCAACTGGCCCTCCTTCAGCGCCTGCTGGAGCTTGCGCTGCAGGGGCTGGCTGGCGCCGTCGAGCTGGATGGCCACCTGCAGGGCGCCCACCGGGTCCTCGGCGGATTGCGGGCGGTGGCAGTCGGTGAGCAGCTCTTCCAGGGCCGGGTCGCCCGCGTCGCGGCCGATCACCCCGGCAACCTCTGCCTCCAGTTGGTCCGACGGACCCGGATGGCGGCGGCCGAGGGGAAACACCAGCACCCGCAGCAGACCGCCCAGCAGGCGGTTGGGGAAGTTGTCCAGCAGTCCGCCCAGCGCCTGCTCGGCCTTGCTCAGGCTGTCCTCCAGGGCCCAGCGCAACAGGGGCTGCAGGTACTCGGGCGCATCGCGGTCGTGGTAGCGCTTGAGGGCGGCGGATGCCAGATAGAGGTAGCTCAGGGCATCGCCGAGGCGCGCCGACAGCCGCTCGCGGCGCTTCAGTTCGCCGCCGAGCAGCAGCATGCTGCTGTCGGCCAGCAGGGCGAAGGCCGCGGCGAGGCGGTCGAGGGCGCGGAAATACGGGCGGGTGAGGTTGTCGCCGGGGGCGTCGCTCAACCGTCCCAGGCCGAGGCCGAGCAGCAGGCTGCTGGCGGCATTGCCCACGGCGAAACCGATGTGTTGCAGCAGCAGCCCGTCGAACTCCTCCAGCGCCCGGCCCTGGTCCTCGCGCCCGGCGAGCGCCATTTCGCGGAGCACGAACGGATGGCAGCGGATGGCACCCTGGCCGAAGATCATCAGGTTGCGCGAGAGGATGTTGGCGCCTTCCACCGTGATGGGGATGGGCGCCCCTTGCCAGGCGCGGCCCAGGTAGTTGCGCGGGCCGAGGATGATGCCTTTGCCGCCGTGCACGTCCATGGCGTGGCCGATGCATTCGCGGCCGCGCTCGGTGAGGTGGTATTTGAGGATGGCGGAGAGTACCGAGGGCTTCTCGCCCAGGTCCACCGCGCTGGCGGTGAGGATGCGCGCGCTGTCCATCAGCCAGGCATTGCCAGCGATACGCGCCTGGGCTTCCTGGATGCCCTCGAAGGCGGCCAGCGGGACATTGAACTGCTCGCGGATGCGGCAGTACTGGCCCGTCACCAGGCTGGTGAACTTGGCCGCGCCGGTGGCGGCTGCCGGCAGGGAGATGGAGCGGCCCACCGAGAGGCAGTTCATCAGCATCATCCAGCCTTTGCCGAGCATGCCCTGCCCGCCGATGACGAAGTCCAGCGGCACGAACACATCCTTGCCGGCGTTGGGGCCATTCATGAACGCGGCGCCGAGGGGCAGGTGACGGCGGCCGATTTCCACGCCGGGGGTATCGGTGGGGATCAGCGCCAGGCTGATGCCGAGGTCATCCTTGTCGCCCAGCAGGTGTTCCGGGTCATAAGCCTTGAAGGCCAGGCCGAGGAGGGTGGCCACCGGGCCGAGGGTGATGTAGCGCTTTTCCCAGGTCAGGCGCAGGCCGATGACGTCCTGGCCCTGCCATTGGCCCCGGCAGACGATGCCGGTATCTGGCATGGCGCCGGCGTCGGAGCCGGCCAGCGGGCCGGTGAGGGCGAAGCAGGGGATGTCTTCGCCGCGGGCCAGGCGCGGCAAATAATGCTGACGTTGTTCGTCGGTGCCGTAGTGCAGCAGCAGTTCGGCCGGGCCGAGGGAGTTGGGCACCATCACGGTGGATGCCAGGTCGGCGCTACGGGTGGCCAGTTTCATCGCTACCTGGGAGTGGGCGTAGGCTGAGAAACCCTTGCCACCGTATTCCTTGGGGATGATCAGGGCGAAGAAACCGTGGCGCTTGATGTGATCCCACGCTTCCGGCGGCAGGTCGAGCCGCTGGCCGATCTCCCAGTCGCTGACCATGGCGCAGAGTTCTTCCGTGGGACCCTCGAGGAATGCCTGCTCCTCTTCCGTCAGCCGCGGGCGGGGCGAATCCAGCAACTTGCGCCAGTCGGGGCGGCCACTGAACAGCTCGCCGTCCCACCAGACCGTGCCGGCCTCGATGGCCTCGCGCTCGGTGTCGGACATGGGCGGCAGCACGCGCCGGAACCAGGCGAACAGCGGCGCGCTGAACCACTTGCGGCGTGGTTCCGGCAGCGCCAGCGGCAACGCCACCGCAAGCCACGCCAGCCAGAACAGCGACAGCAGCCAACCCGGTGCGCGACTGAACAGACCCATCAGCACCAGGAAGCCGGCAGCCAGCGCCAGGGCGGGCAGGGGGGCGGTGCGTCGATGGGCGAGCCAGGCAATGCCCAGCACCAGGGCGAGTATCCAGAGCAACAACATGGTCGATTCTCCTTGATTACGGCGCGCAAGCACCACGAGCATAGTCCCCGACCATGGGCATGGCGACCTGTGCGCCGAGGCCGGCGCAGCGAGCTGACGCACAGTTTCATGAGTAAAGTTTGCCGGGCACTTTGCCATTGCCCGGCTGGCCAGTAGCATCGTCGCATTGCACAGGGAGCGACGAATGCGAACCAAACTGGATGCCTGTCTGAACGCGGTCAATCAGGTGTTGCTGGGTAAGGAAACGCAGGTGCGCCTGGCCCTGGCCTGCTTGCTGGCACGCGGGCACCTGCTGATCGAAGACCTGCCCGGCATGGGCAAGACCACCCTGGGCCACGCCCTGGCCAAGGTGCTGGGGCTGAGCTTCCAGCGAATCCAGTTCACCTCGGACCTTTTGCCGGGCGACATCCTCGGCACCTCGGTGTTCGACAAGGACAGCGGCCAGTTCGTCTTCCACCCCGGTCCGGTGTTCGCCGAACTGGTTCTGGCCGACGAGATCAACCGGGCCACGCCGAAAAGCCAGAGCGCGCTGCTGGAGGCCATGGAAGAAGGGCAGGTGACCATCGAAGGCGCGACCCGCCCGTTGCCGGAACCCTTCTTCGTCATCGCCACCCAGAACCCGGCCAGCCAGGGCGGCACCTTCGCCCTGCCGGAGTCGCAACTGGACCGCTTCCTCATGCGCCTGTCCCTCGGCTATCCGGCCAAGGTGGCGGAGAAGGCGCTGCTGCAGGGCGAAGCGCGCCGCGAGCTGCTGCCGCGCCTGGAACCGGTCTTCACCCATGCCGAGCTGGGCCTGATCCAGGCCGAAGTGCCCAAGGTAGTGGCCCGCGACGCCGTGGTGGACTATGTGTTGCGCCTGGTGGAAGCCACCCGCAGCCAGCCCCAGTTCGCCTGGGGCCTCTCGCCGCGCGCCAGCCTGGCGCTGCTGTCGGCGGCACGGGCGTGGGCGCTGCTGGCCGGACGCGACTACGTGATTCCGGAGGACGTCCAGGCCGTGCTGCCCTCGGTGGTCGGCCACCGTCTGCGCGAGCGCGCCGATCCTTCCGGCCACGGCGGCGGTGCCCTGGTGCAGTGGCTGCTGCGCGAAGTGCCGGCGCTCTGATGCTCGAACTCCGCGTCGACCGCTGGCTGGCCCGGCGCATTCCGCCGGCCAGCCAGGTTCGCCTCGATCAGCGGCGCATCTTCATCCTGCCCACCCGCGCCGGTGCTGCCTTCGGCCTGGCCCTGGTGCCCATGCTGCTGGTGGCGATCAATTACCAGAACAGCCTGGCCTACGCCCTGACTTTCCTGCTGCTGTCGGTGTTCCTGGTAGCCATCCTGCACACGTTCCGCAACCTGTCGGGGTTGAACCTCAAGGCCGCGGGCGGCGCGCCGGTGTTTCTCGGCGAGCAGGCGCATTTCCGGGTCACCCTGGAAAGCGGCGGTCGCGAGCACCAGGCCATCGCCCTCGGCTGGCCGCCGGTGCCCCTGCAGGTGCAGGATGTCGCGGCCCGGGGCGCCTGCACGGTGGAGCTGCATCTGCCCACCGCGCGCCGGGGCTGGCTGCGGCCACGGCGGCTGCGGGTGGAAAGCCGCTACCCCCTCGGCCTGCTGGTGGCCTGGAGCTGGGTGGACCTGGACCAGGCGCTGCTGGTTTATCCGCGTCCGCTGGAGGGCGACCTGCCGCTGCGGCCCGGCCATGGCGAGGACGATGACGATGACGGCCGGCATGTGCTCGGTAGCGGCTCCGACGACTTCCAGGGGTTGCGCGCCTATCAGCCCGGCGATTCGCGCAGGCGCCTGCACTGGAAGGCCTATTCCCGAGGTCAGGGCCTGTTCGTGAAGGACTTTGCCGCGCTGGCCGGCCGCGACCTCTGGCTCGACCTGGACGGGCTGGAGGGCGACCTGGAGCAGCGCTTGGGGTTGCTCTGCCACTGGGTGCTGCAGTTGTCGTCCCGTGGCCAGCCGTTCGGCTTGCGCCTGGGCGGCGAGGAACTGGCGCCGGAGAGCGGTGATGCCCACCGCGAGGCCTGCCTGCGCGCGCTGGCACTGTTCGGAGCGGCACGATGAAGGCCGGCCAGCCGATCACCCGCATCGGCCTGACCTGGCTGCTGGTGGCCCAGGTGCTGGTGATAGTGCCGCACCTGGCTTACCTGCCGCCGTGGATCATCGCCATGTGGCTCGCCTGTGCCGGCTGGCGCATCCAGATATTCCGTATGCGCGCGCAATACCCCGGCGGCGTGGTGAAGGCTGCACTGATCATTGCCGTGGCCCTGGGCGTGTTCCTCTCCCGGGGCACTCTGGTGGGGCTGGAGGCGGCCGTGGTGCTGCTGGTGGCGGTGTTCATCCTCAAGCTGCTGGAGCTGCGCAGTCAGCGCGACGCCCTGGTGCTCATCCTGCTGGGCTTCTTCACCCAGGTCACCGCCTACCTGTTCAATGACGGCATGCTGGCCGCGCTCTACAGCCTGCTGCCGCTCTGCAGCCTGCTGGCGGCCCTGGTAGGCCTGCAGCAGAGCCGCTTCGCCGAGCGTCCGTTGGTGCCGTTGAAGGCGGCGGGCGGCCTGTTGCTGCAGGCGGTGCCGCTGATGCTGCTGCTGTTCCTGTTTTTCCCGCGCCTGGGGCCGCTGTGGTCGTTGCCGCAGCCCAGCGACAGGGGCATTAGCGGTCTCTCGGACGCCATGAGCCCGGCGGACATCGCCGAACTCAGCCGTTCCAGCGAGCTGGCTTTCCGGGCCAGCTTCGAGGGCCCGGTACCACCCCAGAGCCAACTCTATTGGCGCGCGCTGACCCTGGAACGCTTCGACGGGCGGCGTTGGTCCCAGTCCCTCAGCTCCCGCCACGGTCCCGCCGCGGACTGGCGCCGGGTGGGCGAACCGCTGCGCTACAGCATCGTGATGCAGCCCAGCGGCAAGCCCTGGTTGTTCGGCCTGGACGTGGCCGAAACCAGCCAGCAGGGCGTGCGCGGCCGGGCGGATTTCGGCCTGGAGCGACGCACGCCGGTGGACCGCCCGCTGCTTTACGAGGTGACGTCCTGGCCACAGGCGGTGCGCGAGCCCGGCGGCAACGCGGAAACCCTGCGTCGGACGCTGCAGTTGCCGGCGGACGGCGACCCGCGTACGCGGGCCTGGGCGGCCGAACTCAAGCAGCAGCATCCCGACCCCCGACAACTGGTGGACGCGCTGCTGGTGCATTTCAACCGGGAACCCTTCGTCTACACCCTGCGCCCGCCGCCGCTGGGGGCGGACAATATCGACGCCTTTCTCTTCGACACCCGGCGGGGGTTCTGCGCCCACTATGCCGGCGCCATGACCTTCGTTCTGCGCGCCGCCGGTATTCCCGCGCGGGTGGTGGCGGGTTATCAGGGAGGGGAGTTCAATCCGGTCGGCAACTATGTGCTGGTGCACCAGTTCGACGCCCATGCCTGGGTGGAGTATTGGCTGCCGGAGCGCGGCTGGATCCGCGTAGACCCCACCTTCCAGGTGGCGCCGAACCGCATCGAGCGTGGCCTGGAGGAAGCCCTGGCCGACGAGCAGAGCTTCCTCGAGGGTTCGCCATTGTCCCCCCTGCGATTTCGACAGCTGGCGTGGCTGAACCAACTGCGCCTGGGCTGGGACAACCTCAATTACGGCTGGCAGCGCTGGGTGCTGGGCTATCAGGGCGAGGCCCAGGTGGAACTGCTGCGGCGCTGGTTCGGCAGCCTGGACCACCATGCCCTCGGGTTCGGCCTGGTGGGCGCCGCCGGGCTGCTGATGGCGGTGCTGGCGCTGTTCCTGTTCGCCCCCTGGAAGCGCGAGCGCGATCCGCAGTTGCGCCAGTTCCAGGTATTCGAGCGGTTGCTGGCGCGCCATGGCGTGGTGCGCGCCCAGGGCGAGGGGCCGCGAACCTTCGCCGAGCGCGCGAGTCGCGAATTGCCGCGCCAGGCCGTGCATATCCGCGCGTTCCTGGCCGCCTTCGAAGCCGGCCGCTATGCCGGCCACCGGGCGCTCGACCCCGCCCGACCCTTGCGCGCCCTGCGCAAGGCCTTGCCCTGGCGCCTGCGCGGACCGCGCGGATGATCCATGCTGTGGGGTGCGGTGTCCGTGCCGGATCCCGGAGGGTCTGACGATGGCCAGAACGCTGGACGACCTGATCGCTCAGGTCATAGGTCTTGAAACCTGCCTGTATGCCTGCGTCGAGCGCCTGGCAGCGGAAACCGACCGCGAAGCCCTGCATGACCTGCGCGTGGCCACCCGGCGCCTGCGCAGCGTTCTGCGCCCCTTGCGGGGTATGCCGGCGGTGGATGTGCTGAACCAGGCGGCCGCGGACCTGGCGACGCTGAGCAGCGCCCTGCGCGACCTCGAAGTCCTGATCCTCGAACTGCGCAGCCACGGCCTGGACCGTCTGACCCCGGAACGTGAGCGGGCGTTGCGCAGCGGCTATGCGCAACTGCTCCTGGCGCCGGAACTGGCGCGGCTGTTCCAGGTGCTGGACGCCTGGCCTCATCTGATGCGAGTGAATGAGCGCGAAGGTCTGGTGGCCGGCACGCGCAAGGCCATCGGCAAGTCCCTCGCCAAGAGCCGGCGCCGCCTCGAAGAGGCCCTGCGCGACCCCGCCCACGACCGTCATCGCCTGCGCCTGCTGATCAAGCGCCTGCGCTATGGGCTGGAGGCTTACCCGGACGCCGTCGCGCTGGACGCGAAGACCCGACGCCTGCTGGTGGGCGCCCAGTCGGCGCTGGGCAAGTGGCACGACAACCTGCAGTGGCTGGCCCGCGCCGAGCGTGAATCGGACCTGCGGCCACGTGTCCGTGCCTGGCAGGTGGCCTTGCACGCCGCCGAGGTCCGCGCGGACCGGGTGCTGGAGAAGCTGTTGCGGCGCCTGGCCTGACGTCGCCTGGCGGTTCTCCCCTCGGCCTTGGCAGGGCAGCCCTGCGGCGCGCCTTTCGAGCCGGCGAGGCAATACCCTAAGATCGCCGACTGAGCGTTTGACTACAGGGATTTCAGATGAACTTTTGCGAATTGATCCAGATGGCTCGAAGCAATCCGGGCGAAGTGGTAGTGCCCGCGACCTGGGGGCAGGGGCGGGCGGCCTTTGGCGGCGTGGTGGCGGCACTGGCTTTCGAAGCCATGCGGGCCAAGGTCGAGCCGGGGCGCCCCGTGCGCTCCCTGGCGATCACCTTCGTCGGCCCGTTGGAACCGGAGGTGCCGGCCCGTTTCGAGGCCGAACTGCTGCGCGAGGGCAAGGCCGTGAGCCAGGTGGCCTGCCGGGTGCGGCAAAAGGACCAGGTGGTCGCGCTGGTGCAAGGCAGTTTCGGGGGTTCGCGCCAATCGGTGGTGCAGATGGAGGCCGAGCCGGCGCCCGAGATGAAACCCGTTGCCGAATGTTACGAGCTGCCCTTCATTCCGGGTGTTACGCCGGAATTCACTCGCCACCTGGCGATGCGCTGGTCCATCGGCGGGCTGCCGTTCTCCAATAGCCGCGAGCGCGACATGGGCGGCTGGGTGCGTTTCCGTGGCGACGTGGCGCGCGAGCCGCTCGCCGAGGCGCACCTGCTGGCCCTGGTGGATGCCTGGCCGCCGGCCACCGTGCCGCACCTGCCGACCCCCGCGCCGGGCAGCACCCTGACCTGGACCATCGAATTCGTGCAGCCGCTGCCGCAGCTGGATACCCATGACTGGTGCCGGTACCGCGCCCGCATCGAACATGCCCGCGATGGTTACGGCCATGCAGCGGCGGCCCTGTGGACGCCGGACGGCGAGCTGGTGGCCATGAGTCGGCAGACGGTGGTGGTGTTCGGCTGAGCACCCCTGGCCGGTTGCGCTCCGGCCTGGCGGCTTGTCACTTCTTCCTGCGCCAGTTGCGCCACCACTGGCCACTGAGGATGAAGCGCGGGAAGGTCACGAACTGCTCCATCAGTAAGCGTCCAACGGCGTCCCGGCGGCCATTGAAGGGTTCCGCTTGCACGGCTTCCAGCTTGTGGCCGTGGGCCTGCAGGGCCAGGGACGCGAGGATGCCGATCACGCCCAGCACCAGGGGGCGGAAGCTGAAGGTGAAGAGCCCGCTCACCAGGCTCAGCGCGGCGACGATGAAGATCGGCACCGCGATGATGTGCAGGACCAGGTTGACCGGATGCTGGTGGTTGTCGGAATAGGTCCGCCACTGCCAGGCGTGGAGGTTGGGGCGTCGCTTGTCCATGGTTCGGCTCCAGGGAGAAATGCTGGCAGTCTAGGCTGGCGCCTGCGGGCCGGCGAATGCCTTGTGCCTATGGTGCGGATAGCCTCTAGGCCTGCAGCTTGAGCTGGCGTATGGCCTGCGACAGCTCGCCGGCCAGGCTCGCCAGTTCGTTGCTGGTAGAGGCGGATGCCACGGTCTGGCCGACGGTGAGCTCGGTGACATCGCGAATCCCCACCACCGCTCGGGTCATTTCCTCGGCGACCTGGCTCTGCTGCTCGGCCGCCACGGCGATCTGGGTGTTGCTCTCGCGAATCTGTGCCACCGCGCCGGTGATGGCGGCCAGGGCGGTGCCCGCTTCGTGGGCGGCCTGTACGCAGTCGTCGGCCTTCAGCGAGCTTTCCCGCATGAACTCCACGGCGTCGCGGGTGCCGGCCTGGAGCGTGGCGATCATGCCGGTGATTTCGTCGGTGGAGTCCTGCACCCGCCTGGCCAGGTTGCGCACTTCATCGGCGACCACGGCGAAGCCACGGCCCATTTCACCGGCGCGAGCGGCCTCGATGGCGGCGTTCAGCGCCAGCAGGTTGGTCTGTTCGGCGATGTCGTGGATGACGTTGACCACGCCGCTGATCTTCTGGCTGTCCTCGGCCAGGCGCTGGATGGTTTCGGCGGTCTGTTGCACGCCGGAAGAAAGCCTGGCGATGGCGTGCTCGACGCGCTCCACCACCTGCTGGCCGGCACCGGCGAGCCGGTCGGCGCTCTGCGACCGGTCGCGGGTGTCCGCCGCATGCCGGGCGATGTGGTGGACGGTGGCGGACATTTCGTTGATGGCGGTGGCTGCCTGGTCGGTCTCGCTCTGCTGGCCAAGCATGCCCTGGCGCACTTCGCCCATGCTGCCGGCCAGGCGCGCGGCGCCTTCGTCGAGGCGGGACACGGCCTGGACCACGGTGCGCACCACCCGCTCGTAGCCCGCCTGCATGGCGTTGAAAGCGCTGGCCATCTGGCCCACCTCGTCGCGACTGTCCAGCGACACGCGCGCCGACAGGTCGCCGCTGCGCTCGACGTGGAGCATCACGTCCTTGAGGGTGTTGAGGTGGCTGAGCAGGAAGCGGATCAGCAACTGCGAGGCGGCCAGCAGGGCGACCATCAGCAGGAAGACGGAAAGCGCGTATTCCAGGGCGCGCGCACCGAACAACTGGATCAGGCTCGGGCTGTGCGCCAGCACCGCGATACGCTGGGCGTCGGCGCGTTCGATCACCTGGGCGCCGATGAGCGGGTCGTTGCCGAACAAGCCATCGTGCTCCAGCGCCACCCAGCCGCTGGCGTTGGCCAGGGCGCCCGCCATGCGCGGGGCGCTGCCGTCATGCACGAGGAGGATGTCCGGCGAGGCGGGCAGGGCCTCGTCGGCCGGCCAGGCCCTGAGCAGTTGCGCCTGGGCGCCGGCGGCGGTGCGGGCGTCATCGGCGCGCCCCTGCTGCTCCAGGTAGAGCGCATGCAGGACCAGCAGCAGAGTGGTGAGGAAGGCCACCGCATTGACGGCCCAGAACTTGTACTTCAGGGAGAGATCGCGAATCCGTGTAGCCATGGTGTTCTTCTTGTGTCTCGGACGGTATTGGCAAGGTGCCATCATTGTCCGGCAGAAGCGGCCTACCGGCGTTGATCCGAATCAAGAAGGTGCCGGGTCGCCGGCGTCAGTCGATGCTTGGCAAGCCGAAGAAGGCGCGGGCGCTGGCCGTGCTGTGGCGGGCCAGGTCGTTCTCGCTCTCGCCACGGTGCAGCGCCACTTCGCGCAGCACTTCGCCGAGGAAGGCCGGTTCGTTGTGGCCGTGCTTGGGCTTGGGCCGCAGGCTGCGTGGCAGCAGATAGGGCGCGTCGCTCTCCAGCATCAGGCGGCCACGGGGGATGTCGCGCACCAGCGGGTGCAGGTGGGTGCCGCGGCGTTCGTCGCAGATCCAGCCGGTGATGCCGATATGCAGGTCGAGGTCCAGGTAGCCATAGAGGGCGCGCTTCTCGCCGGTGAAGCAGTGCACCACGGCGGCACTCAACTGGTCGCGGAAGGTCTTCACGATGGCCAGCAGGCGTTCGTCAGCGTCGCGTTCGTGGAGGAACACCGGCTTGCCCAGCTCCACCGCCAGGGCGAGTTGTTCTTCAAGGGCCTTTTCCTGTTGCGGACGTGGCGAGAAGTCGCGGTTGAAGTCCAGGCCGCATTCACCCACGGCGCATACCCGCGCTTCGCCCAGCAGGGCGCGCAATTGGCGCGGGCTGTCGCTGTTCCAACTGCTGGCTTCGTGAGGGTGGACGCCGGCGGTGCTGAACAGGCGTTGGCCGCTCTCGTCGAGTTGCTCGGCGGCCAGCAGGGCCTTCTCGCTGTCTTCCAGGCTGGTTCCGGTGAGCACCATCTGGCAGACGCCGGCGGTGTGCGCGCGCTCCAGAACGGCGCGGACATCGCGGGCGAGGCTGGGGTGGGTCAAATTGACGCCGATGTCGATGAGTTGCATGGTGCTACCTCGGGTTGGAGGCGGGCAGCATAGCAAAGCCCGTGTCGATTAAAAAAAATCCAGTATTTACAGGAACTTGTCTGCATATGTTGAAGTCGATACCACGCTTTGACTGGCTTCGGGCGCCCAGCTGTGACACGCTCCGCGCCCCTCGCTCGCCAGCCAAGGACTCGCGGCGCGGCGCTGTCCGATCGGGCGCGCGCGAATGAGTGCCCAGTTCCTGGAGAATCGATGACGCGACCGCTGCTGTTCTTCCTCTGCCTGTTGGCGCTGCTGCCGCATCCGGCCAACGCGCGCCTGGCAGGGCCGCCGGACGTCTGGCAGCAGCCGGCCGAGGCCCGCGATCTGGCGCAGATACGCCGCAGCGGCGTGCTCAAGGTGCTGGTGAACCAGAGCCGCAACAGCTCGGGCGAGGTCAAGGGCGAGCCGGTCGGTGTCGAGTACCACCGTATCCGTGCCTTCGAACAGTTCCTCAATCGCACTGCCCGCGACGGGCGTGAAATCAGGCTGAAGATCATTCCCAGGGCCAAGGATCAACTGCTGGCCGCGCTGCAGCGTGGCGAGGGCGACCTGGTGGCGCCGGGGGAGTTGATCGCCCAGGGCGTCGGCACTACGGTCAGCGCCAGTGCGCCCTTGCGCAAGGATGTGCCGTTGGTGCTGGTCAGCCGCCAGGGCCAGCGCCGCTACCAGCGCCTGGAACAGCTGTCCGGACGCAGCATCTCGTTGCCGGTGGGCAGTGCCGCCGGCGAAGCCTTGCGTCAGGTGAACGAGAGGCTGGCGGCGCGCAAGTTGGCGCCCGTCGTCATCGAATGGGTCGACCCGAGCCTGGCAGTGGAGGATGTGCTGGAAATGGTCCAGGCCGGCATCTATCCGCTGACCGCGGTCGAGCAGCCGATCGGCGAGCGCTGGGTCAAGGTGATGCCCAGGCTGCGTCTTGATAAACATCTGGTATTGGATCGACAGGGCGACATGACCTGGTTCGTGCGCCGCGATGCGCCGACGCTGCGCGCCAGTGTCGACCGCTTCCTCGCCGGATACCGGGTGCCGGACGACCAGGACGCCGCCTTCCAGCGGGTCTACCGACGTCTGTACAAGGTGCATTACCCGCTGGCGCGCAACGAGCTCCAGCGCCTGGAGCGGGTGCGTCCGGTGCTGCAGCGCTACGCCGACCAGCACGACTTCGATTGGCTCAGCCTAGCCGCGCTGGCCTACAAGGAGTCCAGCCTGAATCCGGCGGCCAGGGGGGCCAGCGGCGCCACCGGACTGATGCAGATCACCCCCGGCGCGGCGCGTAGCGTCGGGGTGGGGAATATCCAGAAACTCGATAACAACGTGCAGGCATCGGCCAAGTACCTGGCTATGTTGCGACGCAACTTCTTTTCCAGTGCAAGGCTCGACGAGCGTGAACGCATGGCCTTCGTCCTGGCGGCCTACAACCTCGGTCCGCAACGGGTCCAAGGTATGCGCGCGGAAGCCCGGCGGCGTGGTCTGAACCCCGATCGGTGGTTTTTCCAGGTGGAGCGCATCGCCGCCGAGCAGGCTGGCATGGGGGTGGTGAGCTACGTCAATAGTGTGAACAAGTACTACCTGGCCTTTGACCGCGAGCGTTATCGACTGGAGCCTTTGAAAAAGGGGAGTAAAACGCGTAAATAATCGGTTTATTCGATTATTTGGTCGAGAATTTTGCGATTTTAATATCAAAAAATTCTACTAAGCTTGTGCTCATCGACTCCCACAACACAAGGAACACCTCGATGAGCAGCCCGATCAAAACCATCCTCGCCACCAACGCCGGTTACGGCATCACCCTGTTGCGGATCGTCACCGGCCTGACCTTCATGGCCCATGGCGCGCAGAAACTTTTCGGCATGTTTGGCGGTTATGGCCTGGCAGGAACCGGGCAATGGATGGAAAGCATCGGCCTGGCTCCGGGCTACCTGATGGCCCTGATGGCCGGCAGCGCCGAGTTCTTCGGCGGTGTGGCCCTGGTGATCGGCCTGCTGGTGCGTCCGGCTGCCGCGGCGCTGATCGTCGCGATGGTGGTGGCGGTGTTCAGTGTGCACTGGGCCAGCGGCTTCTTCATCACCAACGGTGGTTATGAGTACGCCATGATCCTCGCCCTGATCAGCGCGACCCTGCTGATCGAAGGCGCCGGCAAGATGTCCCTGGATCGCAATATCGCCAGCTGAGTTTCGGCTTGGAGAAGAGAGGCCCGCTTTGGCGGGCCTTTTTCGTTTCAGGGCAGCTTCTTGCGCGCGGCCGCCAGCTCGGCCGCGGCCTGGAGGCGCAGGCGCTCCTGCGGGCTGAAGCCTTCCTCTTCGAGGCGGCTGATGGCGGTGGCCTTGTCGCTATCGCTCAGGCCTTCGCTGGCTTCGATGCGGCGTCTTTCCATGAGGTAGACCTGCAACCGCTGTTGCCAATGCAGGCGTTGCTGGTCCAGGGCTTCCAGTCGACTCGTGGCTTCGGCACCCACCAGTTGCTGGCGCAGCTGGCGGATCTGCTCGGGGCTGCCTCCCGCAGCCTGCAGTGCGCCCACCTGGACCCGGAGTTCGGCCTGCAGTTGGCTGGCCGCCATGGCTTGCAGGTCGTCCGGCAGGTTGCCGCGCAACTGGTCGATGGCCGCCGCCTTGGCCGCCGGTTCCAGGCGAGCGTCTCGCTGGATGGCCAGGCGCTGCAGGGTGAAGGTGTTGTAGGCCTCTTCTTTGGCGAAGAACGCCTGGTGGGCTTCGCTGCTGAAGATCCGCGCCCGCAACGCCTGCACCGCCGCTTCGCGCTGGCGCAGGGCGGCAAGGTCGGCCAGCAGCGGCAGGTCACGCTCCAGTCGCACCAGTTGACGCTTGTAATCGAGGTACTGGTCGAGCAGGGCCAAGGCCTGGCCTTCGGCTGGCGCATCCAGTTGCCCGTCGATGTAGCCGCGCAAGCGCTGGATGCTGGCGGTCAGGGACTCTTCGCCCTGGGTGCTGAGGAAGTAATCGAAGATGCGCCGGATGTCTTCGCTGACCAGCAGGTTGCCGGCGCCATCGAGTCGGAAGCGGCCGTCCACCTCTGTGCCCGTCAGCGATGCGGGCAGGCGCCCGGTGGTGCTTGGCGGACTGCTCGCGACCGGGGCGGCGGGGGCTGTCGCAGCCGGGGCAGGGGCGGCCACGGTGGCGTTCGGTGGCGTGACGCTGGAGGAGGCTGGCGCCGGTCGGCCGCCCCATTGCAGCAGGATGGCGAGGGCGCCGGCGAAGGCGAGAGGGAGCAGCAAGAGGCGTTTTTTCACGGGGCACTCGGCAGTCTGGGGAGGTGCGGGGCCCTCGAGCCCCGCGGGCAGGGCTCAGAGCCCGTCGTTCTTCAGCCGGTTGGCCTGTTGACGATAGACGGTGACCGGATCGGTTTCGAACAGGCTGGTCAGGCCCAGGGTCTGGTTGACTTCGTCCAGGTGGTTCATCCGGTAATCGTCGCGGATGACTTTGCCCAGGTGCGAACTGCAGCGACCCACCAGGCCGTCGTTGGCCTCGCCGTTGAAGGTCAGGGAACTGGCGCCGAGCATCACGTCGCTGACATCCAGGACGTTGGTCAGTGGGCTGGTGCCGCTCCAGGAGTAGTAGCGTACGCCGTTGACCTGATAGGCACCTTCGCCGCAGGCCGTGGTGGGCACGCCCTGCGGGAAGCGCGCGTTGAATGCGGCGGCACCCTGGCTGTTGAGCGAGGCAAGAGCGCCGAGGGCGTTCTGCTGGAGGTCGCTGCTGCTGCCGGAGAGAACGTTGATCAGCGCTCCCAGGCCGTTGACGATGCCGGCCAACAGCATTTCGCCAGCGGACCCCGGCGGCACCTGGCGGAGGAAGTCAGCGGTGGCCGAGCCTTTGTGTGGTGCGCCCACGCTGGTGGCGGAAGCGACCAGGTCCGGCCGCACGGCGGCTACGTAGCGGATCGTCGGGCCACCGTGGCTGTGGCCGATCAGGTTGACCTTCGGGCTGCCGCTGATGGCGACGATTTCCTCCACTTGTTCCAGCAGTTCCTCTCCGCGCGCCTCGGTGGTGTTCAACTGGCTGACTTCGGTGACGTAGACACGGGCACCATCGCGTCGCAGGGCGGAGGGAATGCCGTACCAGTAGTCGATGCCGAGGAGGTTGTCGAATCCGAGCATGCCGTGGGTGAGGACGATCGGGTAGCGGGTCTGGGTATAGCCACTGGAGCCGAACCAGAAGGCGTGGGCTTGCCCGGAGGCGGTGAGGCCGCCGGCAAGGCAGAGGGCGAGCAGGGTCTTGTTGTGCTTCATGTGCGCTCTCGACTGTTGTGCGTGGGAGGGCCTGACTGCATTCCCTGGCTTGGCCACGCCCTTCCTGGGCGTGCACTTCAAGCAGGGCCGCGGGCAGGATCCATGCCATTCGCGGCACGCCGTCGCCAAGTGCTCTGGGGTGGGGACTTCGCGGATGTTTACAACCGTTCACCTGAAAATGCTGACCAGTTTCCTGTTACGTGGCGAAACGTCAGGCTGGGGTCGAAGGCCGCAATGGCCAACGCCCGAGGGCATGGTAGCGGGAGCCTTTGGCGGTGTTTTCCGAGGCAAAGAGGGCGAATTCGGTGGCCGGCCAATCGAAGGTTGGGGTTTCCGCCGCGGGAAGCCGTGGGCAATGACGGGCCAGGGTCAGGTGGGGTTTGAACGGGCGGCTTTCCAGCTGGAATCCGGTGGCCAGCAAGCGCTCGCGCAGGCCCTGTTCCAGCTCGAGCAGCGCGGCTGGCAGCTTGCTCGGCGCCAGGTGCAGAAGGCCATTCTTCCAGCGCGCCAGGCGGTCCAGGTGCAAGGTGAAACGGGTGCCGTGCAGGCTGGCGGCCAGGGTTTCGAGCGTCTCGAGCTGGCCTCGCGGTTGCGAGCCGAGAAAGGCGAGGGTGAGATGCAGGTTTTCGGGGGCCACGGGCTTGCCGTCGATGGGGGTGCGGGCGCGCCAGTCGATGATCTCGTCCACCAGTTGCGGGCAGCAGGGAATGGCGAAGAACAGGCGCAGCGGCGGGGTGCTCATGGGCGTCTTCCGGGGCGGATTGGTCGCCTTGACAGTATTGCGCGGGCTTCTCTAGGATGTCGCCCCATGCGCCGATTTAGTCAGCTACTTGCGGGGCGCGGAAGTCTTCACGGGCTTCGAAATACCGCTAAAACGCTGGTTCGGTGTCGCCTCTCACCGCTGCCCAGCGGGACCCCACGAGGCGGAGACATGACACCATGACCTGTCCCCAACCCCTGCTCCGACTGGCCCCGATCACCACCGGGCTGGTATTGCGCAACCCCCGAATCCTGCTCGGTGGCTCCCACCAGCCGACCCTCCTGCGTTATCTCGAAGGTTGGCCCAAGCGCTGGGGTCGCCAGCGCAACTTCCTCATCCAGTTCGTCCGCGATGGCGAGTCGCTGGCACGCTTTGCCAGCGACAGCTTCGACATGGCCGTGATCCAGACGCCTGCCGCCGAAGCCTTGCCGGCAGTGCTCGGGCAACTGGTGCGCGTGGCGCGCCAGGGAATGATCACCCGCCGCTGACAGCTCGGGCCGGGGGGGGCGATGACGCCAGCACCCTAGGGATACTCGATCTCGACCACGTACCAGGTCTTTTCCCCGGTCGGGGTGCTGACCCGCACTTCAGCGTCCAGCGCCTTGCCCATCAGGGCGCGGGCCAGGGGGGAGTCGATGCTGATCAGGTTCTGCTTCAGGTCGAATTCGTCGGGGCCGACGATGCGGTAACGGGCCTGCTCGCCTTCGTCATCTTCCAGCGTCACCCAGGCGCCGAAGTAGACCTTGCCGGGATCGGTCGGGCGCTCGCGCACCACCTTCAGGTTTTCCAGGCGCTTGGTGAGGAAGCGCACGCGGCTGTCGATCTCCCGCAGCATTTTCTTGCCGTAGGTGTACTCGGCGTTTTCCGAGCGGTCGCCCTGGGCGGCGGCCTCGCTCACCGCCTGGGTGACCTTGGGCCGGCGCACGTGCCACAGCTCGTGGAGTTCGGCGCGCAGGCGCGCTTCGCCCTCCGGGGTGATCAGGGGCGTTCCGGCAGTGCGGGGTGGGCGGTAGCGGCTCATGGCGGTCCTGCGGCAATTCGGGAGGCAAAGCCTATCAAGCTTCGCGCAGGACCGTCAGTGGGCTGGCGTTGAGCGCGCGTCGGGTGCCGATCACTCCGGCGGAACCCACCAGCAGGGCACCCAGCAGCGGCAGGACCAGCAGCCAGGGGTGGGGTTGCCAATCCAGGTCGAAGGCGAAGCGGTAGAGCAGGAAGCTGACCAGTTCGCAGCCGAGGGCGGCGAGCAGACCGCTGCAGGCGCCGAGCAGTGCGAATTCGGCGCGTCGTGCCTTCACCAGCAGCTGGCGTTCGGCCCCCAGAGCACGGAGCAGGGCGCCCTGGCGGATGCGTTCGTCCAGGGTGGACTGCAGGCCGGCGAACAGCACCGCGAGCCCGGCAGCCAGCACGAAGAGCAGGACGAACTCCACCGCCAGGGTGACCTGCGCGAGGATGCTGCGCAGTTGCGCGAGGATCGCTTCGACCTGTAGCAGGGTAACGGCGGGGAAGGCGCGGGACAGGGCCACCAGGTCGCGGTCGTGGCGCGGCGGCAGGTAGAAACTGGTGAGGTAGGTGACGGGGAGGTCGGCCAGGGTGTCCGGGGCGAAGATCATATAGAAGTTCGGCTGGAAACTGTCCCAGTCCACCTCGCGCAGGCTGGTCACCTGGGCGTCGCGCTGGAGGCCACCGACCATGAAGGTCAGGCGATCCCCCAGCTTCAGGTCGAGGCTTGCGGCGAGCTTGGCTTCCACCGAAACGCCCGGCAGCACGGTGCGCGGCAGGTCGCTCCACCAGCGGCCGGCCACCAGGCGATTGTCGCTGGGCAACTGTGCCGACCAGGTCAGGCTGAGGTCGCGTTGTACCGCGCGTTCGCCTTGGGAGTCCTTGCTCACCCGTTGCCGCACCGGTTCGCCATTGATGGTGGTGAGACGGCCGGGGACTACCGGGTAGAGCGGCTCGGGATGAGGGGACAGGCTGGCCAGCCTGCTGGCGAAGGCGTCCCGTTCGGCGGGCAGGACGTTGAGGGCGAAATGGTTGGGCGCGTTCGCCGGCAACTGGTTCTGCCAGGTGTCCAGCAGTTCGCCGCGCAGCAATGCGATCAGCGCCATGGCCAGGAGGATCAGGCCGAAGGCCAGGGACTGCCCGGCGGCGGCCAGCGGGTGGCGCAAGAGTTGACCCAGGCCCAGCCGCCAGGGCAGGGCGGCATTGACCAGCAGCCGGCGCATGCCCTGCAGGCCCGCCAGCAACGCACCGCCCAGCAGCAGGGCCGCGATCAGGCCGCCGCCGAGCAGGGCCAGGGTGAGCTTCAGGTCCAGGCTCAGGCGCCACATGATCAGTCCGAGGGCCAGCAGCGCGGCGCCGTATACCAGCCAGGCACTGGGCGGCAACGGCAGCAGGTCGCGGCGCAGGACGCGTAGCGGCGGGACCCGGCCCAGGGCGGCCAGGGGCGGCAGGGCGAAACCGGCCAGGGCAAGCAGGCCGGTGGCGATGCCCGCCAGCGCCGGTACCAGGCCTCCGGAGGGGATCACCGCTGGCAGCAGGCCTCCCAGCAGCTTGAACAGCACCACCTGGGCCAGCCAGCCGAACAGGGCGCCCAGGGCGCTGGCCAGTAAGCCCAGCAGGGCGAGTTGCAGGCCGAATAGAAGCAGGGCTTCGCGGCGGGTCAGGCCGAGGCAGCGCAACAGCGCGCTGGCGTCGAAACGGCGGGCGGCGAAACGGGCCGCGGAGAGGGCCACGGCAACGCCGGCGAGCAGCACGGCGGCGAGGCTGGCCAGGTTCAGGTAACGTTCCGCGCGCCCCAGGGCACCGCCGATCTGGCGATTGCCCTGGCGGGCATCCTCCAGTCGCTGGTTGGCCTCCAGGCCGGTTTCGATCGTCGCCCTGTAGCGGGTCAGGATTTCGCTCGGGCCGCTCCAGAGCTCGCGGTAGCGGACACGGCTACCGGGTTGGACCACGCCGGTTGCGTCGAGGTCGTCCAGGCTGATCAGTACCCGTGGCGTCAGGCTGTAGAAGTCGCCGGCGCGATCCGGCTCGTAGGTCAGGACGCGGGACAGGCGCAGGGTCTTCTGGCCGACCTCGATGCTGTCGCCCGGGTTCAGGTTCAGGGTGGCGAACAGCCGCGCTTCGGCCCAGGCTTCGCCCGGCGCCGGTCCGCTGCCGCTGGTTTCTTCGCCATAGGGTCGTGCGGCGCTCTTCAGTTCGCCGCGCAGCGGGTAGGCCCGGTCCACAGCCTTGACACTGGACAACTGGATGCCGTTGTCGGTAGCGATGACGCTGGAGAACTCGACGGCGCGGGCATGCTTCAGGCCCAATTGCAGGCCGCTGTCGATCTGCTCGGTGCGCGCGGGAGACGAGCCGCTGAGCAGCAGATCGGCCCCCAGGAATTCGGTGGCACGCAACAACATGGCCGCATTCAGGCGGGCACTGAAATAACCGATGGCACTGCTGGCGGCGACCGCCACCAATAGAGAGAAGAACAGCACGCGCAACTCGCCGCCGTGGGCATCGCGCCACAGCTGGCGGGCGGCCATTGCCAGGAGGCGGGTGAGGGGCAGACGACGCATCAGGGCTCCATCTGCTCGACCAGGCGGCCGCCTTCGAGGCGGATCAGGCGGCGGCAACGGTGGGCCAGGCGCTCGTCGTGGGTCACCAGCACCAGGGTGGTGCCGCGTTCCTGGTTGAGTTGGAAGAGCAGGTCGCTGATGCGCTCGCCCGTATGGCTGTCGAGGTTGCCGGTGGGTTCGTCGGCGAACAGCACGTCGGGCTCGTCGGCGAAGGCGCGGGCGATGGCAACGCGCTGTTGCTCCCCGCCGGAAAGCTGGCGGGGGTAGTGGCTGAGACGTTGGCCCAGGCCGACCCGTTCGAGTAGCTCTCGGGCGCGAGAGCGGGCATCGCGGCGGCCTTCCAGCTCCAGCGGCAGCATCACGTTTTCCAGGGCGTTGAGATTGTCCAGCAACTGGAACGACTGGAATACGAAGCCGACATGCTCCGCGCGTACCCGCGCGCGCTGGTCCTCATCCAGGCCCGACAAGGCCCGTCCGGCCAGTTGCACTTCCCCCGCGCTGGGCAGGTCGAGCCCGGCGAGCAGGCCGAGCAGGGTGGACTTTCCCGAGCCGGAACTGCCGACGATGGCCAGGCTGTCACCTTTACCGAGGCTCAGGGAGAGGTCGTGAAGGATGGTCAGGTCGCCTTCCGCGCTGGGAACCACTTTGCTAAGGTTCCGCGCATCGAGAATGCTTGCGCTCATGGAGAATCCAATGCGTGCCTGGTTGTTGGGCGGCTGCCTGTTCCTGTTGCTGTCGGCGCAGGGGGCCATGGCGGGGACTGTGCTGGTCGTCGGCGATAGTATCAGTGCCGCTTTCGGGCTGGAATCCAGCCAGGGCTGGGTGTCCCTGCTGGAAAATCGCCTGGCCGAGAAGGGTTACGAACAGCGTGTGGTGAACGCCTCGATCAGTGGCGATACCAGTGCTGGCGGGCTGTCCAGGCTTCCCGCCCTGCTTGCGGAGCACAAGCCGGAACTGGTGATCATCGAGCTCGGCGGCAACGATGGGTTGCGTGGTCAGCCCCCCGCGCAATTGCAACAGAATCTTGCGTCGATGGTCGAGAAGTCGCGGCAGGCCGGGGCCAAGGTGCTGCTGCTGGGCATGCGTCTTCCGCCCAACTATGGTCTGCGCTACACCACGGCTTTCGCCAATGTCTACAGCACTCTGGCGGCGGAGAAGCAGGTACCGCTGGTGCCGTTCTTCCTCGAAGGGGTGGGTGGGGTGCCGGAAATGATGCAGGCCGATGGCATTCACCCCCGGGCCCAGGCGCAGCCACGGCTGCTGGACAATCTCTGGCCGGCCCTGGAACCCTTGCTCTGACGCTTTTCCCGCGGCCCGCTTTCGGCTAATGTTGCGCACCCTCCCTGGAGTCCTCCATGCCGCGCCCCGTCTGGTCCCTGTTTGGCTACAAAGTGATAGAGCCCGACGAGCAACTTGACCTGTTCGCTTGCCGCGAAGTGCGCCTGCACTTGGTGGCACGTCAACTCGAACTGGGTGGTTTCGCTGATCGGACGCTTTGCGGTGGGCTGCTGCCGGCGCAACCGCGCTGGAGTAATCTTGAACAGGACCTGCTGCGCGACCGGCGCCTTTGCGCGAACTGCCGTTCTACCCTCGACGCCCAGCGTCAGGGGTTGCACTCGGTCTGGTCGGAGGCCTGAGGGCTCCCGGCGCTCGCTGCGCCGGTGTAGAATTCCGAGTCTTTTAATCAGTCAATTTGTCAAGGATTCCCGGATGTTGCCGCGCTTTATAGCCGTCGCCCGTTCCCTGTCAGTAGCGTCCCTGCTGGTGGCAGGTCCTGTTGCAGCCCTCGAGCTGCCCCTGCCGCCGCCCGGCGAAGACATCGTCGGGCAGGTTCAGGTCATCAAGGCCAAGTATGAAGACACCTTCGCTGACCTCGGTGTTGCCAATGACCTGGGCTACCTGGAAATGGTCGCGGCCAACCCGGGCGTCGATCCCTGGTTGCCGGGCGCCGGCACCGAGATCATCCTGCCGACCCGCTACATCCTGCCGCCGGGGCCGCGCGAGGGCATCGTGATCAACCTCGCCGAGTACCGCATGTATTACTTCCCGAAAGGGCAGAATGTGGTGCATACCTACCCGCTGGGTATCGGCCGCGAAGGTTGGGGTTCGCCTATCGCGCACACCACGATCACGGCCAAGACCTCCAACCCGGCCTGGTATCCGCCCAAGTCGATCCGCGAAGAGCATGCCGCCGATGGTGACCCGCTGCCCGCGGTGGTGCCGCCGGGGCCGGACAACCCGCTGGGACCGTTCAAGTTCAAGTTGGGCGTGCCGGGTTACCTGATCCACGGTTCGAACAAGAAGTTTGGCATCGGCATGCGTGTCAGCCACGGCTGCTTCCGCATGCTCAACCACAACGTGCTGGCCCTGGCGTCCATGGCACCGGTGGGGACGTCGGTACGCATCATCAACGAGCCCTACAAGTTCGGTGTCAGCGGCGGCAAGATCTACCTTGAGGCGCACGCACCGCTGGACGATCATGGCGATCCGTCCGTGGTGGACAAGCACACCGCTGTGATCAACGCGCTGCTCAAGCGTGAGGATCTGGTCAACACCCTCCGCCTGGATTGGGATGTGGTGCGTGAGGTGGTTGCGGCCGAGGACGGTCTGCCGGTGGAAATTGCCGAGCCTGGTTCGGCGGTTGCGGCCAATACGCCCAACACCGAGTTCTAAGCGAAAAGTTGCTTGAAGAAGGCCCGCTGCGCGATCCGCCAGCGGGCTTTTCTTTTGCCGGCTGGTTGGCGAATTCCTGTCGGACGCCGGGTAATGAGGAAGTGTCTGGGGAGTTGGCGAAAAAGTTCGGGCAATAAAAAAGCCGACCCAGCGAACTGGGTCGGCTCTATAGCCAGAAGGCTATTACTTGCGGCTGGCTTTTTCCAGCATGCGCAGGGCGCGCTCGTTAGCCTCGTCAGCGGTCTGCTGGGCTTTCTGAGCGGCGGCCAGAGCTTCGTCAGCCTTGCGGTAGGCTTCGTCAGCACGGGCTTGAGCGCGAGCAGCTGCGTCTTCGGTAGCAGTCAGGCGAGCTTCGGTTTCTTTGGATACGCTGCTGCAACCGGTGGCCAGAACTGCGGCCAGAGCCAGAGCAGAGAATTTCAGAACGTTGTTCATCGTGTTCCCCTTAAGGTGGACATTTCCATAAAGCAATTCCCCGAGCTTGGGAAATTAGCCGGCGTACATACTACCCATAACTTGTAGTAAGTAAACTGACCTTGTGCAAGGCAGGCACATTTTTTTCAGCTTGCCGGCTAACTCGGAAGCGAATAACGGGTTCGCTGATCAAAAAACAGCCAGCATGATTGTTATTTGATCAGTCGAAATGGCAAGTGTAGGCCCAGGCTGGCGACATGGGCAGACCCCTGTACCCTCTTCTGACAGGCGTTATCCGGCCCTCGGCCGGGACCGTTTGTTCATGACCGGATCCTGCTTTGAAAATGGAACTTTTTCAGAGAACCGGGAATTATCTTCATCTATACAAAGAACTGTCGTGGTAGTGCTGCGGGGCAGGCTGATAAGCTTGTCCAGCTTCCGATTTCCATAGCGAAGCGCAGACTTCAAGGACGTCATTTATGTCGAAGATTCTCAAGTGGGGAGTGCTGGCGGTTCTGGCCGTGGGGCTGATCATCAAGTTGTCGCTCTGGTGGTCGGTCAGGTCGATCATGGACGACGCAATCAGCAAGTTGTCGCCGGCAATGGATATCACCTATGGCGGCATTACTTCCTCCTTCGATGGTCGGGTCGGCCTCGAGAACCTGCAACTTCGTGTTCCAGCCCTGGGGGACAGTCTGCGAGTGCGACAGGCCGAACTGAAGTTCAAGAGCCTGCGCGAACTCCTCAGCTTCAAGGAGCGCCTGGCCGAGGGCAAGTTCCCCGAGCAGATGGCGGTGAGTCTGCAAGGCATTGCCCTGGACGTGCACGGGCCTTTCATGCAGCAGCTGTACAACACGCCGACGGAGCGCAGCGTATTCACCGCGATGAGCGAAGTGGCTTGCGGCACGGTGCGTCATATCGGCACCGACGAACTGCTGGAGATGGGCTATCGCACCCTGGAGACGGATGCGGAGTTCTCTTACCTGTTCCAGCCCGGCGCGCAGAAACTCAGCTTCAATCTGACGTCCGATACGCGTGACATGGGCGAAGTGCGTCTCACCTTGTCGTTGTCTAACATGTCGGAGACGCCGGGCGACCTGCGGGTCAATCCTCCGCACCTGTCCAGCGTGATTTTCGAGCTGAACGACAACCAGTACCAGCGCAAGGTCCAGCAGTTCTGCGCGAGCAAGCTCGGCCAGTCCGCCGATGTCTATCTGAAAACCTCGGTGCAGCAATTCGACACCGTGATGCGCAGTCAGCGGGTTGCCCTGGGGCAAGCCATGCTGGATGCCTACGGCCGTTACCTGAAGGACCCGCAATCGCTGCGGGTCGAGTTGACGCCGAGCGAAGGCATGGCCTGGGATGGCCTGCAGTTCTTCGAGGCGATGGATGTGGTGAGCATGCTGCGTCCGGCGGTGCTGGTGAACCAGGAGCTGGTGCAGCCAGTCGAATTCACCTGGGTCGACCCGGCTGCGGCGCGAAACGAGCCGGCGGCTCTGGAGAAGATCACCGCCGTGAAGGATAACGAAGATGGCGAGCGTGCCGTCCAGCGGTATGAGTTCGTCAACGTTGCCGACCTGCCGGACTATGCCGGCAAGCGGCTACAATTCATCACCTTCGATGGTGCCTACTACCAGGGTGTATTACACAAGGTGGAGAACGGGAGGGCGTACCTCAGTGTGCAGTTCGGTTCGGGCTCAGCCGAGATGTTCCTTCGGTTGGAAAAGATAGATAAGGTACGGGTAAAGTTTTAGATCCTCAAAGGAGAAGTGATGAGCGAGGCATTGTCCATCCACCATGACCAGGCAGGTCATCAGTTCGAGACCACCGTGGACGGTCATCGTGCGTACCTGGCCTACATGGACCTGGGTAAGCAGACGTTGGACATCTATCGCACGTTCGTGCCGAACGTCCTGCGCGGTCGTGGGATCGCCGCGGCGTTGACCGAATCCGCCCTGGAATATGCCGAGGACCACGGCTATACCGTGATCCCATCCTGCTCCTACGTAGAACGCTACATCGAGCGCCGCCAGCGCCAGTCCCAGCACAACGGCTGAGCAGTGTGCAATAGAAAACGCCGGGCAATTGCCCGGCGTTTTCGTTTCTGCCGCCGCTCAGCGCGGTCGCTTGGGCAGCACGTCCTTGAGCTTGGCGTGCATGCTGCGCAGGGTTTTCTCGGTGGTGTCCCAGTCGATGCAGGCGTCGGTGATGGAAACGCCGTACTTCAACTGGTCAAGGTCCTTCGGAATCGATTGGTTGCCCCAGCCCAAGTGGCTTTCCACCATCAGGCCGACGATGGAGTTGTTGCCTTCGAGAATCTGGTTGGCGACGTTGTCCATGACCAAGGGTTGCAGCGCCGGATCCTTGTTGGAGTTGGCGTGGCTGCAGTCGACCATGATGTTCGGGCGGATGCCGGCCTTGGTCAGTTCCTGTTCGCAGATGGCGACGCTGACCGAGTCGTAGTTCGGCTTGCCGTTGCCGCCGCGCAGCACTACATGGCCATAGGCGTTGCCCTTGGTGGTGACGATGGAGACGCCGCCTTCCTGGTTGATGCCGAGGAAGCGGTGCGGGCTGGATACCGATTGCAGGGCGTTGATCGCCACGGTCAGGCTGCCGTCGGTGCCGTTCTTGAAGCCGACTGCGGAAGACAGGCCGGAGGCCATTTCGCGGTGGGTCTGGGATTCGGTGGTGCGGGCGCCGATGGCCGACCAGCTGATCAGGTCCTGCAGGTACTGCGGAGAGATCGGGTCCAGGGCCTCGGTGGCGGTGGGCAGGCCTTTCTCGGCCAGGTCGCGCAGCAATTGGCGACCGATGTGCAGGCCGTCCTGGATCTTGAAGGAGTCATCCAGGTAGGGGTCGTTGATCAGGCCTTTCCAGCCCACGGTGGTGCGCGGCTTTTCGAAGTACACGCGCATCACCAGGAAGAGGGTGTCGGACAGCTCGGCAGCCAGGCCCTTGAGGCGATCGGCATATTCGTGGGCGGCCTTGATATCGTGGATGGAGCAGGGGCCCACCACCACGAACAGGCGATGGTCCTTGCCATCGAGGATATTGCGGACCACCTGGCGACCGGTGGCGACGGTGCGCAGGGCGTCATCGGTCAGGGGGATTTCGCGCTTCAACTGCTCCGGCGTGATCAGGGTCTCGTTGGAGGCAACGTTAAGGTCGTCGATCTGTAAATCAGCCATCGTGCTTTTCATCGGTCAGGGTCGTCAGGTCACGGGTGCAGGCCGCCAGCGATCCCCGTAGGGCGGAGAGCACAGCAGTAAAAACGCGGCGGGGAGGGGAACCTTAACGCTTTCCACGCAAGCTCGACAATGGCGAATGCACGCCTGGAACGTGGAAATCACACGATTTCAGACCGGGGCGAAGTCCGCCGCGTGCAGGGCGATCCATTCCTGTGCGACCGCTTCGGGCGGCAAAGCATGGCCAAGGGCTTCTTCGCGCTGCTTGCGGTACTGCTCGATCAGGCAGATCTGTTCCACCATCCGTGCGCGGAACAGGTTTTCCGCGTCGGTGAAGGCGATTCCGATCATGTAGTCATCGACCTGCTTGCGGCACCAGGCGACCGTGCCGGAAAAGCGCGCCTGCTCACCCAGCATCGGGATGCAGAGCTCGATGGCGGTGCCGCGCCGAAACGCACGTGCGGAGTTGCACGCGACCCCACCCAGGCTGATATTGTGCAGCCGCTGCAAAGGCAGGCGCCTGCCCTTGCGCGGAACCAGCTCCACGGGCATCTCCGTGGGGTGACGCAGGAACTGACGCATGACCGCTGACTCCCGATGCCTCGAATCCGGCATTGCACAGGACACTATAGTGCTCGAGGTTGAACTGACCGATCTCGACGCCGATCGCCGTCTGCTTGATCTGCCCGGCACCTCCCTGGTGATCTTCACGAGTACCGGCTGTGCCGCGTGTCGCTGGGCGCGTCGGCACTTGCCGGGAACGGGCCTGCCGGTCGACCGATTGTGCTGGATAGATGCCGGCGATAATGGTGGCCTGGTCCAGCGTTATGAGGTATTCCACCTGCCTGCGATGTTCGTGGTCCGAAACGGCCTTTTCCATGGCGCGCTGCACGCCAGCCTGCGGCGCGACGATCTGATTCAAGCCCTGGACCGGGCGCTGGCCCGGCCGGCAGAGGAGCTTCCCTAGATGAGTTCAAGCAAACCGCGCATCGGCATCATCGGTACCGGCGCCATTGGTGGCTTTTATGGCGTGATGCTGGCCCGTGCCGGCTTCGACGTGCATTTCCTGCTGCGCAGCGAGTACGACGCCGTGGCTGCGCGTGGCCTGCAGTTGAACAGCGCGGTGCATGGCGCCCTGGCACTGTTCCCGGCCCAGGCCTATCGCGATGCCGCTGACATGCCGCCGTGCGACTGGCTGCTGGTGGGCGCCAAGACCACCAGCAACGCCGCGCTGGCGCCGGTCATCGCCCAGGTCGCGGCGCCGGGGGCGAAAGTGGTGCTGCTGCAGAACGGCCTGGCGGTGGAAGATGAACTGCGCCCGCTGGTGCCCGAGTCCCTGCACCTGCTCGGTGGCCTTTGCTACATCTGCGTGCACCGCTCGGCACCGGGGGTGATCGAGCATCAGTCCCTGGGCGCGGTGAACCTCGGCTACCACTCCGGTCCAGCCCGGGATGAAGCCGAGCGCCTGGCGCTGACCGAAGAGGGCTCTGGTCTGTTCAAGGCCGCCGGCATCGACTCCGCCGCAGTGGCCAACCTGGATCAGGCACGCTGGCAGAAGCTGGTCTGGAACGTGCCTTACAACGGGCTGTCGGTCCTGCTGAACGCCGGAACCACGGCGCTCATGGGCAATGCCGACAGTCGCGAGCTGATCCAGGCGATCATGCAGGAGGTGGTCGAAGGCGCCACCGCCGTCGGCCATCGCATTCCGGACAATTTCGCCGATAAGCTGCTGGCGTCCACCGATCGCATGCCTGACTACCTGCCGAGCATGTACCACGACTTCGCGCAGAAGCGCCCGCTGGAACTCGGCGCCATCTACGAGGCCCCGCTGGCGGCGGCGGCCGCCGTTGGGTTCGAGATGCCGCGCATCCGTGCGCTCTACCAGGCGCTACGCTTCATCGACGCACGCAACCAGGGCTGAGAGGCGGATTTCCATGGGCAAAGGGCTGGGTGACAAGCTGGTACTGGCGATTTCCTCGCGGGCGCTGTTCGACCTGGCGGAAAGCCATCGGGTCTACGAGGCGGAAGGTATAGAGGCCTACCGTCAGTACCAGATCGACCACGAGGATGAAGTCCTGTCCCCTGGTGACGCGTATCCGCTGGTGGAGAAGCTGCTCGGCCTGAACGAGTCGCTTGGTCAGCAGCGGGTGGAAGTCATCCTGGTTTCGCGCAACAGCGCCGATACCGGGCTGCGCGCCTTCAATTCCATCCAGCACTACGGCCTGGGCATCTCCCGCGCGGCTTTTGTCGGCGGGCGCAGCCCGGAGCCCTACCTGCGTGCCTTCGGCTGCCACCTGTTTCTCTCCACCCATGCCGAGGATGTGCGGGGGGCGCTGCAACGCGGCTATGCCGCCGCCACTATTCTTTCGGGTGGGCCGCGGCGGGCGGCGAGCAACGAGCTGCGCATTGCCTTCGACGGTGACGCGGTGCTGTTTTCCGACCATTCCGAACGTATCTACCAGACTGGCGGCCTGGAAGCCTTCCAGGCCCACGAGCGCGACTCGGCCCGCGAGCCGTTGGATGGCGGGCCGTTCAAACCCTTTCTCGCCGCCCTCAACAAGCTGCAGCAGGAGTTTCCGGCCGAAGCCTGTCCGATTCGCACCGCGCTGGTCACCGCGCGGTCGGCGCCGGCCCATGAGCGAGTCATCCGCACCCTGCGTGAATGGAATATCCGCCTGGACGAATCGTTCTTCCTCGGCGGCCTGGAGAAGGCCGCGATCCTCGAAACCTTTGGTGCGGACGTGTTCTTCGACGATCAGGCCGGGCACTGCGAAAAGGCCCGCGATGTGGTGGCGACCGGCCACGTGCCACATGGGGTGAGCAACGAGCCACAGATCTGACCGGGTTCTGTCCGAAAACGGCCTGCGCGCCTTGCCTGGCCGTCGCTCGACGACCTTTCTGACAGAACCTAAGCTCTGGTGAGGCCAGCCATGAACGGCGGTAGGAGGCCTCATGATCCGCTCCATCCTCTATGCCACGGACCTCGGTCTCTACGCTCCCTATGTCCTGCAACACGCCCTGTCCCTTGCCCGCGCCTATAACGCCCAGCTGTATGTCGTGCACGCGGTGGAGCCACTCGGCCTGTTCGCCGAATCGGTGCTGCAAACCTACCTCGACGACGACACCCTGAAAGAGCTGCGGGCCAAAGGCCTGGGTACCGTCATGTCGAGCATCGAACAACGGGTGCTGGAAGGGTTTCGCGATGAAATGGGCGAGGCCGTCCAGGACCTGGACATGATTCGCGCCGTGCGAGTCGTCCAGGGCGATCCGCCGCTGGTCATCCTCGAAGAAGTGCAGAAGCTCTCGGTGGACCTGCTCGTGGTGGGGAGCCACAGCCATGGGACGTCACTGGAAACCCCGCTGGGTAGAACCGCGGCGCGCCTGGTGCAATTGTCCGAAGTACCGGTGTACCTGGTGCCCATGCTCCAGCATCGCGGTCGCAACGACTTCTGATGGCCGCTGGTCGCGCGTTGTGCAAAGCAGAAAAAAACGTCTAGTTTTATTCAGCAAACCATTAATATGGTTATAAACGCCGCCGACATCCTGCGGCGCAATCGCTTGAGGATTGCCTATGAAGCTCCAGCAACTGCGCTACATCTGGGAAGTGGCGCACCATGACCTGAACGTGTCCGCTACTGCGCAAAGCCTCTATACCTCGCAGCCGGGCATCAGCAAGCAGATCCGTCTGCTGGAAGACGAACTGGGCGTCGAAGTCTTTGCCCGCAGCGGCAAGCACCTGACTCGCGTCACGCCTGCCGGCGAGCGCATCATCACCACGGCCGGCGAAATCCTGCGCAAGGTCGAGAGCATCAAGCAGATCGCCCAGGAGTTCTCCAACGAGAAGAAGGGCACCCTGTCCATCGCCACCACCCACACCCAGGCGCGCTATGCACTGCCGCCGGTGATCGGTGGCTTCATCAAGCAATACCCGGACGTTGCCCTGCACATGCACCAGGGCACGCCCATGCAGATTGCCGAAATGGCGGCCGACGGCACCGTCGACTTCGCCATCGCCACCGAAGCCCTGGAGCTCTTCGGTGACCTGGTGATGATGCCGTGCTATCGCTGGAACCGTTGCGTCATCGTTCCCCAGGGCCATCCGCTGGCCAAGCTGCCCAAGCTGACCCTGGAAGCGCTGGCCGAGCATCCCATCGTCACCTACGTGTTCGGTTTCACCGGTCGTTCCAAGCTGGACGAGGCCTTCAGTCATCGTGGCCTGACCCCCAAGGTGGTGTTCACCGCCGCCGACGCTGACGTGATCAAGACCTATGTCCGCCTGGGCCTGGGCGTGGGTATCGTGGCCAAGATGGCGGTGGACGCCAAACTCGATTGTGACCTGGTGGTGCTGGATGCCAGCGAGTTGTTCGAGGCCAGCGTGACCAAGATCGGTTTCCGCCGCGGCACCTTCCTGCGCGGCTTCATGTGCGATTTCATCGAGAAGTTCGCCCCGCATCTGACCCGCGACGTCCAGGCCAAGGCGGTGCAATGCCATAACAAGGCGGAGCTGGATGAGCTGTTCCACAACGTGGAACTGCCGACCTACTGAGTGGCATTCCCGAAATGAAGCAAGCCCGGCAGAACGCCGGGCTTTTTCATGGCAGGCCGCAGGGCCTTACGGCGCCGTCAAAGGTGATCGGGGCCGTTGCCGCTGGCGGCCGGGGAGGGCGAGGCGGGTTGCAGTGCCTCGCGGAGAAAGGCGAGGAAGACGGTGTAGACCTGCTCCCGGCCATCGTCATGGCGCACCACGAAGAACGGCGCGGCATCCACGCCATAGTGCTGTGCGGCCAGCCAGCCAGCCGGCGCTGGCGGGGTTGCGTTCGTCGGCCACCAGGATGCGGTCGATCCGATCCAGGTGGCCGCCGCGTTCCAGGCGTTCCATCACATCCCGGCACTTGCGGCAGTCCTGACCATCGGCCAGGACTTTCTTCACCAGGGTGATGCGCATGGCCTCAGGCCTTGCTGATCAGGTTGCCTGCGTGCAGCCCGCATTCCTTCTGAGTGGCTTCCTCCCACCACCAGCGGCCTTCACGCTCGTGCTGGTTGGGCAGCACCGGGCGGGTGCAGGGTTCGCAGCCGATGCTGATGAAGCCACGCTCGTGCAGCGGGTTGTAGGGAATCTCCAGCATGCGGATGTAGGCCCAGACTTCCTCGCTGGTCATCTGCGCCAGGGGGTTGAATTTGTACAACGGCTTGTCCGGGGTGGAGAAGGCGCCGTCCAGTTCCAGTACGGCCACCTGGGAGCGGGTGCCCGGGCTCTGGTCGCGGCGCTGGCCGGTGGCCCAGGCGGTGACGGTGGACAGCTTGCGTCGCAGCGGCTCGATCTTGCGGATGCCGCAGCACTCGCCGTGGCCGTCGTTGAAGAAGCTGAACAGGCCTTTCTCCTTGACGAGAGGCTCCAGCAGGCGCGGGTCCGGCGACAGCACTTCGATGGCGATACCGTAGTGTTCGCGCACCTGCTCGATGAAACGGTAGGTCTCCGGGTGCAGGCGGCCGGTGTCGAGGCTGAAGACCTTGACGTTCTTGTTCAGCTTCCAGGCCATGTCCACCAGTACCACGTCCTCGGCGCCGCTGAAGGAGATCCACAGCTCATCGCCGAAATGCTCGAAGGCGAGCTTGAGGATGTCCTGTGGGGACTTGCTGGCGTAGGCCGTCGCCAGTTCGGTGACATCGAAGGGTTGGCTCATCGGGCAGGCTTCCTTTTATGGGATGGCGCTGGTCGCGCTCTATGGCGCGCATCTTAACAAAGGGGAGTTATGCCACTAAATAACCAACAGGCAGTACCACTGTCGTGTTTGGCTATAAGGGTCGCGTTGCGCGGTGCCAGGCGAGCGGCTAGAGTGCCGCCTCCAATCCAAAAGCCATGCGGGGAAACTGCTCGTGGAAATCGCCTGTCTCGACCTTGAAGGTGTACTGGTTCCGGAAATCTGGATCGCCTTCGCGGAGAAAACCGGAATAGAAGCGCTCAAGGCGACTACCCGGGACATCCCGGACTACGACGTGCTGATGAAGCAACGCCTGCGCATCCTCGACGAGCATGGCCTGAAGCTCTCCGACATCCAGAGCGTGATCGCCACGCTGAAGCCGCTGGAAGGCGCCGTCGAGTTCGTCGACTGGCTGCGCGAGCGCTTCCAGGTGGTCATCCTCTCCGACACCTTCTACGAGTTCTCCCAGCCGCTGATGCGCCAACTGGGCTTCCCGACCCTGCTGTGCCACCGCCTGATCACCGACGAAACCGACCGCGTGGTGGACTATCAACTGCGCCAGAAGGACCCCAAGCGCCAGTCCGTGCTCGCCTTCAAGAGCCTCTATTACCGCGTGATCGCCGCCGGCGATTCCTACAATGACACCACCATGCTCAGCGAAGCCCATGCCGGCATCCTGTTCCATGCGCCGGAGAACGTGATTCGCGAATTCCCGCAGTTCCCGGCGGTGCACACCTACGAAGACCTCAAGCGCGCGTTCATCAAGGCCTCCAGCCGCCCGTTGAGCCTCTGATCGCTCGGCTCATGGAACAGCCCGCGAAAGCGGGCTTTTTCGTTGCTGGTGTGGGTTGGGCGCAGATTGGTGCTGAGCCTGCGAAGCCCAACATTGCCGGGGCGCGGGTTTGTGTTGGCCCGCGCTTCGCTCGGCGCCAACCTACAACGACCCCTCCCCACGGCGTTACGGATCCAGCCCCTCCAGGGTCTGCATCAGCACCTTCACCTTGGTGATCGACTCGCGGTACTCCTCCTGCCAGTCGGAGTCCGCGACTATGCCGCCACCGCCCCAGCAACTGGCCTGGCCGTCTTTCACCAGCACGGTGCGGATGGCGATGGAGCTGTCCAGTTCGCCGCGCGTGTCCAGGTAGAGCAGGGAGCCGCAGTAGATGGAGCGGCGGGTGGGTTCCAGCTCGTCGATGATCTGCATGGCGCGGATCTTCGGCGCCCCGGTGATGGAGCCGCCGGGGAAGCTGCCGCTGATCAGGTCCAGCGCGTCCTTGTCGGCCGCCAGGCGGCCGGTAATGGCGCTGACCAGGTGATGCACGTTGGGGTAACTCTCCAGGGCGAAAAGCTCCGGCACCCGTACCGAGCCAATGGCGCAGCTGCGTCCCAGGTCATTGCGCAGCAAGTCGACGATCATCAGGTTCTCGGCGCGGTCCTTGCGGCTGGCCAGCAGTTCCTCGGCCTGCGCGCGGTCTTCCTCGGGGGTCTGGCCGCGCGGCCGGGTGCCTTTGATTGGGCGAGTCTCCACCTGGCCCTGGCTGACCTTGATGAAGCGCTCCGGCGACAGGCTGAGGATCGCGCCGCCGCCATTCAAGGCCTGGTAGCCGGCGAAGGGCGTCGGGCAGGCCGTGCGCAGGGCCTGGTAGGCGGTCCAGGGGTCCCCTTCGCAGGGGGCCTGGAAGCGTTGGGTGAAGTTCACCTGATAGCAGTCGCCCGCCTGGATATAGGCCTGAACCCGCTCGATGGAGTCGCGGTACTGGTCTTCCGCCAGGTTGCCGCGGAACGGGGCGGTCAGGCGGAACGGTCCGCTCGGTGCCTGCCCGGGTTCGCTGAACAGCGTCACCAGGCGGGCGCGTTCGGCTTCATCGAGGGCGGGGTGGAACACCAGCTGGCTGGTGCGCGCCTGATGGTCGCTGACCAGTGCCCAGGCATACAGACCGAGCTGGGCGTCCGGTAATTGCAGGTCGTCGATGGCCTGATCCGGCAGCGCCTCCACGCGGCGGCCGAAGTCATAGGCCAGGTAGCCGATCAGTCCGCCGACGAATGGCAATTCGATGCCAGCAGGCAGGCTGGCCTCGCCGAGGCTCGCCAGAGCCTTCCGCAGGCGCTGGGCGAAGTCGTTGGCCGATTCGCCCGGCATCGTTGCAAACGCTGCCAATGGCCAGGCGCTGAATAGGTCATAGCGTCCACGCTCGGCGACGGGGCGGCCAGCGTCCAGCAGCACGGCGCCAGGCGCCTGGCGGACCAGGGCGAAGCGTTCGCAGGGGGATTCGTGATAGGGAAGGGTGTGAAGATGGCAGTCGGGCATAGGGGCGGCGCGGGCTGGGTGCAGGGGCGGATTCTAGTCCGCCTGCAGCGTCGATCCTAGAGCCTTTTCCGACGTTTACGTAGGAAAAGCATTCTGATAGTTATGTACCAATCCCACGGAGAAGGTTCTCCGACTCACAATGATAACGACACAGGGATTCAGGCAGTGGACGCAGTCATCAGCCCTACAGCTGGCAGTCGCCAGCGCTCCAAACTCGCAACGCCGCCGGCATCTGCCGATTATCTGCCACGACCTCAGGTCCAGACGGCGCTTGCCGCCCATCCCCATGCCCGCCTCCTGCTGTTCTCGGCGCCCGCCGGGTTCGGCAAGACCACTGCCCTCGCGGCCCTCGCCGAACAGCACCGCGCCGCAGGCAGCGCGGTGGCCTGGTTTTCCCTGGAAACCGAGGACGACGACCCCGCGCGGTTTTTCCAGCAACTGATCAAGACCCTCGGCGAGGCCGTGCCCGGCCTCGGCGACTACGCCCGTGGTTACCTGCAGAACACCATGCAGGTTCCGGTCAACGCCGTGCTGGACAGTCTGCTGGTGGACCTCGCCCGCCACACCGGTCCGCTCGTGCTGGTACTGGATGACCTGCACCTGCTGCGGGACCCGGAACTCTTCTCCGCCCTCGGCCGGCTGGTACGCCTGGCCCCGGCCAACTTCACCCTGGCCGTCGGCAGCCGTTCCCTGCCACCGCTCAACCTGGCGACCCTGCGGGCCAAGGGCTGGCTGCTGGAGATCGGTCTGGACGACCTGCGCCTGACCGTCGAGGAAACCCGTGACTACCTCTGCCGCACCGGCCTGCAACTGGATGATGCCGCACTGCTGGCCTTGCACAGCCATACCGAAGGGTGGGCGATAGGGGTCCAACTGGCGAGCCTGTGGCTGCGCCACCAGCCCCAGGCCAGCGAACAGATGGAATGCCTGGGCAGCGACCAGGCCACCGTGGGCCAGTACCTGCTGGCCAGCGTCTTCGAGCAATTGCCAGGCGAGTTGCAGGACGCCCTGCTGGCCCTGGGCGTGGCGAGCCAGCTCAGTGGCGACCTGGCCAGCGCGCTGACCGGTCGCCAGGATGGCCAGGCCCTGCTGGAGCGTCTGGAAACCATGCAGCTGTTCCTCCTGCCCCTGGACCGCGAGCGCCAGTGGTACCGCTTCCATCTCCTGTTTGCCGATTTCCTGCGCGCTCGCCTCAAGGCGCGCGATCCCGAGCGGCTGAAGCAACTGCATTTCAATGCCAGCCTCTGGTTCGCCAACCACCACATGCAGAACCTGGCCATCGAGCACGCGAGCCTGGCCGAAGACCCGGAAATGCTCGCGGCGCTGGTGGACGGCTGTGGTCTGGAACTGATCAACCGCGGCCAGTTGAACAAGATCTACCGTTGGCGGCAGAAGGTGCCGGACGCGATCGCCGAGCGGTATCCGACACTGATCCTGGCCGATGTCTGGCACCGTGCCACCGAAATGGCGTTGCCGGAGGCCAACCGGATGCTCGACGAGCTGTTGGCGCGCTGGGGCGGCAGCCGCACCGATGCGCCGTTGAGCGACAAGTACCTGGCCACCCTGGCGGTGAAGGCCGCCGTTGCCCTGCAGAAGGACGATCTCGAACTCTGTGTGAGCATCGCCCGCCGCGTCGAGGCCCAGCTCGGGCGCAACCAGGCCTTCCTCGAAGTGGCCATCCTGGTCATCGGTGCCATGGCCCTGGTGGCCCTCGCCCAGCCGGACCCTGCACGCCGCCTGATGGCCCTGGCGCAGCAGCGCAACCACTTTCTCGAAGGCCGTTACCTGGACATGCAGCTGGCCAACGTGGAAATCCTCCTCGCCCTGGAACAGGGCCAGGTGAAACAGGCGCAGAACCTCCATGAACAGATGCGTGCCCAGGTCACCCCGCACCTCGGCGAAAAATCCCGGGCCATGGCGCTGCCGGTCATAGTCGAGTCGCTGATCGCCTACCAGCAAGGGCGTCTCGATGGCCTGGAGGAGCGTCTGGGGGCCGCGCTGACCCACATCGACGTGATCCGCCCGATCGACATCTACGCCCAGGGCATGCTCGTTCTCGCGCGCATCCAGCGCATGCGCGACAAGCCCAAGGAAGCCCAGGCCACCCTGGTGCTGATGCAGAACCTGGCCGCGCGCAACCAGTCCTGGCGCTTCTATGCGCGAGCGGTGGCAGACGAGGTTTCGCTGATCCTCCAGGAACCGGGGAGCGACCGCATCAAGCGTGCCGAGCAGCGCTTCAAGGGGGTGGACTGGAACAAGCTGGCCAGCGGCGGCAATCACCTCGGCGCCAACTCGGCGCTCTGGGTGCAGGGCCTGATCCGTGTGCGCCTGCAGCAGGCGCGCGGCCACTTCAGCGAGGCGCTGCACGAGATCACCCAACTGCGCGGCAAGCTGCCGGACAACTGGCATGGCCTGCACCGGCTGCGCCTGGACCTGCTGGCAGCCTTGAGCTACCAGCGCCTGGGCTACCAGGAACGGGCGCAGAGCCTGCTGGTGCAATGCCTGCTCTGCGCCGAGCGCGAACGGGTGCGCAGCCTGTTCGTCGAAGAGGGCGAAGCCATTCGCCTGCTGCTCCAGCAACTGGAGGCGGCCGAGCGCCAGCCGGCGCTGCAGGGCTTCATCCGCGAACTGCTGGCGGCTTGGCCCGGTCAGGCCGCGCGCAAATCCCTGGACGTGCTGGAAGAGGGGCTTACCGAGCGCGAACGCGAGGTGGTCCGCCTGGCTGCCCAGGGGTTGTCCAACGAGGAAATCGGTCAACGGCTGACCCTGGCGCTGGGGACCGTCAAATGGCACCTGCACAACATCTACGAAAAGCTCAAGGTGCGTAACCGGACCCAGGCCATCCGCCGCGCCCGCGAGCTGGGGCTGCTCGAACCATGACTGACCTCTGCCTGTCTCGCCCGCACCCGATTCCCCTGCTGCGCACCAAGCTGTTCCCGGCCGACGCCGGTGGCCGGCCGGTGCTGCCGCGCCGCGCCCTGATCCAGCGCCTGCTGGACGCCCGCGACCGCCGCGTGCTGGTCCTCAGTGCGCCGGCCGGCTTCGGCAAGAGCACCACCCTGAGCCTGTTCCGCCAGCGGCTGCAGGCCGAAGGCGCGCATGTCGCCTGGTTGTCCTGCGACGAGGCGGACAGCGAGCCGCAGCGCCTGTTGCAGTACCTGGTGGCCGCGGTCGACGCCGTCTTGCCCGGTTTCGGCGGCAACACCGACGGTCTGTTGCAGGGGGACGTGAACTGGCCCATCGAAGCGGTGATCGACGCCTTCATCGGCGACCTCGAGCGCATCGAGGGCGAGCTCTACCTGATGCTCGACGACTTCCATCGCATTCGCCACGTCGCCCTGGACCAGGGCGCGCGTTACCTGATCGAGAACCTGCCGCGCCATGTCCATCTGGTCAGCAGCACCCGCTTCACGCCGCGCCTGTTGTTCAGTGAGGCGGAGTCGATCCTGCTGAAGGCCGAGGACCTGCGCCTGACCTTCGACGAGACCGAGGCCTACTTGCGCGAGATGCGCCAGTTGCCCCTGTCCGGCGACGAAGTGCGCCTGCTGCACACTCGCACGGAAGGCTGGATCACCGCGCTGCACCTGGCCAGCCTGGCGCTGGCGCGCCATCCCGACCGCGCCGCTTTTCTCGCCAGCCTCAGCGGCAGCGAACGCAACATCGCCGACTACCTGACCGAAGACGTGCTCGACAGCCTGCCCCAGGCGCTGCAGCAGTTCCTCGACCAGACCTCGGTGCTGGACGAGTTCTGCGCTGACCTGTGCAACGCCTTGACCGGCCGCCGCGACGGTCTCGACATGCTCATGCGCCTGCAGCGCGAGCAACTCTTCGTGATTCCCCTGGACGAGCAGGGCGAGTGGTTCCGCTATCACCACCTGTTCGCGGAATTCCTCCAGGGCCGGCTGGTGCGCCAGACCGACCCGACCACCTTGCTGCACGCGGCGGCGCGCTGGTGCGAAGGCCATGACCTGCCGGACCGTGCCATCAAATACGCCCTGCGCGGACGCGACTTCGCCTTCGCCGCCGAAATGCTCGAACGCCAGGGCGCGCGGTTGATCGCCGGCAACCGGGTCTACGGCATCCTCTCCATGCTCAAGGAAGTACCCGCCGAGGTTATCCGCGAGCATCCGGTGTTCCAGATCTTCTATGCCTGGCAACTGGCCTTCGAGCAGCGCTTCGCCGAATCCGAGGCGCTGATCGAGGAGGTCAGCACGCGCCTGCTGCAAGGGCGCGGCAAGGTGATCCACTTTGGCCTCGGCGAACTGCTGGCGGCCTCGCAGGTGCTCAAGGCCCTGGTGATGCTCTACCAGGACAAGCTCGAGGCCTGTCTCAAGGTCGCTCGCCAGTGGCTGGCCATGGTGCCGGACAACCAGCCGGTGTTCCGCGCCAGCCTGGCCTGCGTGCAGGCGGCGGCCTACGCGCTGATGAGCGAGTTCGGCGAAGCCGCCAAGGCCATCGCCATCGCGCGCGACAACCTGAAACTGACGGACAGCGAATACCTGCACGTCATGACCAGCCTGATCGAATCGCTGATCTGCAAGGAAAGCGGCGACCTCGAACGGGGCCGGGCCATTGCCGAGAGCGCCCGGGCGCGGGTAGAAGGCGTGTTCGGCCGGCGCAGCCGGGTGGGCGGCCCCCTGGCCCTGGCCTATGCCGACCTGCTGTACGAGCAGGACCGCCACGCGGCGGTGCTTGCCGAACTGCCCCTGGCCACCACCTGGCGCGACGTGGCCACACCGGTGGAACTGATCAGTCGCGGGCAGCTGGTGATGGCGCGGGCGCGCTTCTTCGCCGGCGAGGCGGAGCAGGCCCTGGCCCAGCTCGACGACTGGTTGGCCGGCCTGCAGGGGGCGGGTTACGAGCGGGTATTCGCCCATGGCATGGCGTGCAAGGTGCAGTTCCTGCTCTGGCTGCGGCGGCCCAACGAGGCCGAGCGCGTCTGCCTGCAGTTGCAGCAGCACCTGGCGGTGCTGCCACTCGCGCGTTATTCCGACGCGCACAGCGTACTGGCCTTGACCGAAGCGCGCCTGGCCCTGAGCGAGCGCCGCCCCGAACGGGCCCAGGTCAGCCTGGAGAGTTGCCTGGCGCGGCAGCAGGACGAACATCAGCGCGACCGCCGCCTGCGCCTGTCGCTGTTACTTTCTGTGGCGTATTGGCGCAGGGGTAACAGCGAGAAGGCCTTCGCCCTGTTCCAGAACACCCTGGAAGAGGCCTGGAAGCTCGGCTACCGACGGTTGTTCCAGGATGACGCGCTGTGGCTGCTGCCGCTCTGGGACGCCTGGCGCAGCGCCGAACCCAAGCGCGCCAGCGCCTGGCAGGGTGTGGCCGAGGGCCTGCGCGAGCAGTGTCGACGGCTCGCCATCGATCCTGGTTTTTTTGATGAAAATCAGGATGTTAGCCATCGTGAGCGAGAAATCCTGCGCTATGTCGCGGCCGGACTTTCCAACCGCGACATCGCCCAGGCGGTGCACCTGTCGGAGGCCACCATCAAGTGGCACCTGCACAACCTGTTCGCCAAGCTCGGCGTGCGCAGTCGCACCCAGGCGGTACTGAAAGGCAAGAGCCTGGGCCTCCTGAGCGAGGCTTGAGGTGGGGAGTCCCGCCGTCCTCCATCCCTTGGATGGGCTGGCAGCGGGGGAGGGGCTCAGTAGTTTTGTTCCCAGGTCGAGAAGCACGGTGCTTCACGAATCCTCGCCGGATGCGCCTAGGGAAGCAGCATCCGGCCTGGAGATCGGCGTCAGCCGGTCCGACTGCCGCTGACAGGAGTCGACGGCAGGCCCTGGGGGCAACCCACCTGTGAACTTTGGAGATAAAAAGAATGAAAAGCTTCAAACAACTGGCGCTGGCCGCCGCAGTACTTGCCGCTCCGTTCATGGCCCAGGCCGACCTCAAGGCCATGGACGATTCCGCGCTGTCCGGCGTGACCGGTCAGGACGGCATCAGTATCTCCGGTAGCTTCAACGGCAACATCGGCAGCGTCGTCTACACCGATACCGACACCTCCGGCTCGACGCCCGTCGCCGGCACCCTGCGCATGGAAAACCTGGGCTTCAGCGGCTTCGACATTTCCGACAGCGACCCGCTGAAAATCGACGTGATCGACGGCGGCGCCAACGACAAGCTGCAGATCAGCCTGCCGGCGATCACCGGCACCCTGACCGTCGGCGCCATCCGCGTCGGTGATGAGAGCGCCGCCAGCATCGGTTCCCTGGCCGTCAACGGCATGAACCTGTCCGGCTCGACCATCAAGGTCTGGGGTCACTGACAGCCCGCTTCATCCTGTAACCCGGAAGGCTCCGTCGGCTTTCGCTGGCGGGGGCCTTTCCCGTGCGTCGAGTCGTCGGAACGGCAATGATCGAAATCCTGATTGGCAGTTTGCTGGGGCTGTTCGGCTTCACCCAGGCAGTGGACACCAAGCCGCAACCGCAAGGTGCGGTGAACATCAGCCAGCCGCTCACGCCCAACGGTCCTTACCGCGAAACGGCGGTCGTGGAGCCGATGAGCCAACTGCAGTTCCGCAATGTCATCCGCCAGGCCTACGACTACAGCTGCGGCTCTGCCGCGCTGACCACGATGCTCGACTACTACCTGGGCCGGAACCTGGAAGAACGCCAGGTGATGGAAGGCCTGCTGCGCTACGGCGAAGCCGACAAGATCGTCGAGCGCCGGGGCTTCTCGCTGCTGGACATGAAACGTTTCGTCGGCGCCCTGGGCTACAAGAGCGGCGGCTTTCGTGCCGAGTTCGCCGACCTGGACGCCCTGGAGCATCCGGCCATCGTTCCGATCCATTACGGCGGCTTCAAGCACTTCGTGGTGGTGCGCGACGTCTACAACGACCACGTGTTCGTCGCCGACCCCGCCCTGGGCAACATCAGTTTCACCCGTGCCCGCTTCGAGGAAATCTGGGACCAGAACGTCCTTTTCGTGATCTTCCCCACGGGCAACGAACCGCGGAACGCCATGGCCCTCACCGAGCGCGACCTGCGCCTGGTGGATGACCGCATCGTCAGCCTGCTGGCGTTCCAGGCGTTTCCGCAGATCTCGAAATTCTCCCAGAACGAAGTCGACGAACTGGGTTCGGGGGGCGATATCCGCTACATCCGCCGCAAGTGACACCCGCTCATAACAAGAAAGACCTGGGGATAGCACCATGGGACCAAGGGAATACGCATGGCTGGCCATGCTGGTGCTCTGTACCAGTCTGCCGCTGCAGGCCGAGGAAAACTCGGTGGACGACGCGCGTGACGCACTGAGCAAGAAGGCGGATGACGCCGACAGCGCCAAGGCGCTGGAGGAGGTCTTCCAGGCATCAGAGAAGAGCTACACGCTGCTGAAGAAAGGCGAGCGCACACTCACCTACGGTTTCGACTACTCGCTGGTGCGCGACACCCGGATCGAAACCTTCCGCACCGGCTCCAATGTCTACAGCGTGCTCAGCCAGAGCGAGGCCCAGCACACCTTCACCAACGCCTTCACCTTCGATTACGGGGTGTGGGACAACCTGACCTTCAGCATGCGCCTGCCCTTCGTCGCCAAGTACGACACCGAGCGCGACATCAACGTCTACAGTCTCGGCGACATTTCCGCCTCCCTGCGCTGGCAGCCCTGGTCGTCCACCCGCGGCCGTCCCGTCACCACGCTGTATGCAACCCTCGGCCTGCCCACCGGCGACAGCCCCTACGACATCAACCCGGACAACGACATGTCCACCGGCAACGGCTACTACAGCCTGGGCGTGGGCGCCAACCTGTCCTACGTGATCGACCCGGTCGTGCTCTTCGGCTCGGTGGGTTACACCTACAACCTGCCGGTGCACGACATCCATCAGGTACGCGGCGGCCGCCTGCTGGAAGACGTGGAGCCGGGCGACACCCTCAACTTCAGCATGGGCTTCGCCTACGCGCTGTCCTACGACGTGTCCCTGGCCACCTCCTACCAGATGGCCTACACGACGAAGCCGACCTACAAGTTCCAGAGCGGGAACCTGGAGGGGACCGAGCAGACCAGTTCGGTCATGAACTTCTCCCTCGGCCTGCGAACCTCGCCGGACTACATCGTCAACGTCAACGCGGGCTTCGGCATGACCGAGGATTCGCCGGACGTGCTTCTGGGGCTTTCCGTTCCCCTCGACATCAAAGGCCTCAAGGCCCGCTAACCGGCGAGAGCGCACCCCATGAGCATGCAACTTTCGCCGCTTGCGCGGACGATCGTCGGGATCGGCCTGTGCTGGGCGGGCCTGGCCCAGGCGCAACTGGCCAACGACCTGACCATCGGCAACCCCAAGGCGATGGCCATGGCCAACGCCATCACCGCCGATGCGTCCGGCATCGACGCCGTGCACTACAACCCGGCCGCCCTGACCAAACTCAAGGGGCGCCAGACCACGGTGAAATTCCTCACCGGCGTCATGGATATCCGCGCCAGGTTCGAAGCGCCGGAGGACTATGGTTTCCTCGGCTACGACGACGATCCGGTGGCCAACAGCAGCAGCCGCACCCTGACGCCAGCCATGTACCTGCCCGGCATGGGCGGCATGACCGAAGTGCCGGTGCTGTTCGCACCGCTGGCGGGGCTGTCGATCAACCCGCCGGGGTCCAAGTTCACCTTCGCCACCAACGTCTATGCGCCCATGGCCCTGGGCTACTCGCGGGACTCGGACAGCGACCCGGCGCGCTACCAGGGCCGCGAAGTGGCCTTGCAGCGCATCACCTATTTCTCGCCGTCGGTGGGCTACCAGATGAATGATGAACTGGCCCTGGGCCTGTCCATCGGGTTCTCCCACCAGGCCATGGCGCTCAACCAGGACTTCCGCAACCCGGGCTTCCTCACCGGCCTGACCCGGCTGTTCAACGAGTTCCTCTGCATTCCCGGACTGGGCGACGTGATTTCCGGGCTGATCAACGTCTGTGGCGGCCAGATCGGTCCCTTCGACACCCTGGCCAACATGGACCTCGACCTGCAGCAGTCGCTGTCGCCGACCTACAACATCGGCATCCTCTGGGAGCCCACCGACTGGTTCGCCTGGGGCGCCACCTACCAGAGCGAGGCGCGGATGCACCTGCAGGGCAAATACCGGGTCGACTACAGCAAGGATTGGCAGGGCTTCTGGTCCGGGCTGCAGTCCTCGCTGTTCGGCCAGGTGCTGAGCCCGTTGTTCCCCTATGGCAATGTGGACGAGGAGATCGGCAACGCCTCCCTCGACATGACCTACCCGGACAATTTCTCCACCGGCATCAAGCTCAAGCCCTTCGAGCGCTGGCAGTTCAACCTCGACCTGAAATGGAGCGGCTACAGCGACTGGAACGAGTTCGAGATCGAGTTCGACCGCGAGCTGGACCTGCTGCGCATCGCCAAGAACTTCGGCGGCGGCAACGCCACCGACCACAGCATCATCCTCGACCGCGGCTACCGCGACACCTGGAGCTGGGCCCTGGGCGTGCAGTACCAGTGGACCGACCGCCTCGCCGTGCGCGCCGGCTACGAATGGCGCCCGTCGGCCATCCCCGATGACAAGGCGGACGTGCTTGCGCCCATTGGCGACGCCCACCTCTACGGCCTGGGACTGGGCTACCGCTGGGACAAGGACACCAACATCGACATCGGCTTCAACTACTTCACCACCAAGCAGAGCACCAAGGCCGACACCAGTTGCAACCTCAACTGCACCGGCATCGACAACCTGGTCTACAACCCCTATGCCGGCCAGAACGTCGAGACCTCGGTGAAAGCCTACATCCTCGCCCTGACCTACCAGACGACCTTCTGATGAAAGCAGCCTTCCTGTTGCTCGCCCTGACCCTCGCCGGCACCGCCCAGGCCAGCGGCGGCCGCTACCTGACCTGGATCGACGACCAGGGCCGGGTGCACAACACCTTCGTCGATACCCGCTACAGCGAGCAGCAGCGCCAGGCGGCCAGGCGCATCGCCCTCAGCGACCAGGCGCGCCTGACGGAGGATGGCGGCACCCGCTGGCCCGGCAGCGCCAAGGCCGGTGAAAGCAAGCGGCGTTACTTCACCTGGGTGGATGCCAGCGGCAACCTGCAGAACAGCTTTTATGCGGCCGGCCAGGTGGACGCGGGCCAGCGCAATTTCGTTCTGCCCAATGGCCAGCGGTCCGCCGAGTACATCGATTCCGAGGTGCTGGAAGGCCGCGGCTATTCCCGTCCCGAGCAGGGGCCAGCCTACTTCACCTGGGTGGATGAGCAGGGCCGCACGCACAACTCGCCGATTCCGGCGCGCGGCCGGGCGGAGGACGCTGGCGAACCACCCGGCCCCATCGCCTACACCGAGGCGCGCGAGCTGGAGTTCCAGCGCAAGGCCGCCCTGTTGCCGTCCCTCGATGGCCAGCCCACCGCCGCCATGAAAGCCCTGCTGGAGGGCAGCCAGGCACAGGGAGAGGCGCTCTACCAGAGCCTCGTGGACCGCTGCTGCGGCCAGTTGCCGGAGGACGCCTTCACCGAGGTGTCCGCCGACGAACCGCGCTACGAGGAGCTGAACAACCTCTCGCCCAGCTTCGACTTCCCCATGGGCCGCAGCTATTACAGCGCCCTCAAGCTGCCGCGCTCGCGATACAGCTACGGCCTGCGCATCCGCAGCTTCGCCAACCGCCAGGTGGTCTATCCCTCGCTGCTGTTCCTCGACGAAGCCAAGCGCCCGACGCGGCTGGTGAGCGATGCCGTCTACCAGTTGCACGGGGAAACCTGGTACCGCTACGCCTTCATCGAAGGCACCGTGCAGGTCCGCGCCAACCAGGGCGAACGCTATGTGCTGCTGCTGACCACGGACGAGGACCGCAGCCTGCAGACCCTGGACAACAAACCCTTCAAGCGCCCCCTGCAGGACCTGGCCCTGAGCGAGTCGGGCATGCAGGTTCACGAACATGCCGAGCAGGGCGCCTTCGAGCTGGCGATCGTGAAATAACGCCGCCAGATCCCCGGGGCATCCTCCTGTAGGAGCGATTTCAATCGCGAAGGACTGCAGCGCAGTCCGCATCCCGATACGCCTGCTCGGTTTCGCGAATGAATTCGCTCCTACAAGAGACTGGCCCCTGCCACCCCCCAGGCCGCGCTATGCTGGCAACCCTTGCGAACAGATGCGGATTTCCAGCCATGTCCGACACCAGCCAGCTCTTCACCCGCCAATCCGACGCCTACAGCGCCAACCGTCCCACCTACGATCCCGAACTGATCGCCTGGCTCAGCCGGCAGGCGCCGGACCAGTCCCTGGCCTGGGACTGCGGCTGCGGCAGTGGCCAGGCCACCCGGGACCTCGCCCGGCATTTCCAGCGCGTGGTGGGCACGGACGTGAGCGCCCAGCAACTGGCCAAGGCCGAGGCCGGGCCGACCATCGACTACCGCTGCGAGCCGGCGGAACAGACCTCCCTGGCAGACGGCAGCGTCTCCCTGACGCTGGTGGCGCAAGCACTGCACTGGTTCGACCTGGAACGCTTCTATGCCGAGGTGCGTCGGGTGAGCCGGCCAGGGGCGCTGCTGGCGGTGATCTCCTACAACCTGTCGCAGATCACGCCCGAAGTGGACGCACTGGTGAACCACCTCTACCAGGACATCCTCGGCCCCTACTGGGCGGAAGAGCGCAAGCACGTGGAGCAGGGTTACCGCAGCCTGCCGTTCCCCTTCGAGCGCATCGACGTCCCCCCGTTCACCCTGGATGCCCAGTGGGACCTGGCGCGGTTGCTGGGCTACCTGGAAAGCTGGTCGGCCCTGGCCACCTACCAGCAGGCCCACGGCAGCAACCCGCTCGATCCGCTGCGGGAACGCTTCCATCAGGCCTGGGGAGATCCGGCCGCCAGCCGCCGGGTGAGCTGGCCGCTGACGGTGAACCTGGGACGGGTGAGCTGAAGCGTTCCTTTCAAGGCGTTTTCCCGCGGCCGTCAGCCAGCTCGACATCGCACAGGAGGAGTCATGCAGCAGATTTCGCGTTTCGCGGTTGTCGAGGGACTGGATGCGGAGCGCCAGCTGCTGGACTGGGTCCAGCATGGCGAGCAGGACTGCGGGCTGCTGCTCTGGCGCCCGAGCGAGGCGGCATTGGTGATGCCGCAGCGCCTGAGCCGGCTGGTGGGGTTCGCCGTGGCCGAGCCACGCTGCGCCGAACTGGGGTGGCCAGTTGCCCTGCGCGACAGTGGCGGCGAACCCGTTCCGCAATCGCCGGCGGTGCTCAACGTGGCCCTGGCGTATGCCTTGCCGCCTCGCGAAAGCGAACTGACGCGCATCGAGAATGCCTACCTGCGCCTGTGTCAGCCGATGCTCGACTGGCTGGCCGGCATGGGCCTGGAAGGCGGGCTGGGTGAAGTGGACGGTGCCTTCTGCGACGGCCGCTACAACGTGACCCTGGCGGCGCGCAAGCTGGTCGGCACCGCCCAGCGCTGGCGCCGCCGTCGTGAGGACGGTCGGCACGTGGTGTTGGCCCATGCCGCGGTACTGATGGAGGACCAGCGCGAACCGATGGTCGAGGTGGTGAACGCCTTCTACCAGGGCTGCGACCTGGATGACCGCTGCCGAGCCGGCAGCCATATCGCCCTGGAGGAATGCGTGGGAGACGTGTGGAGCCGGCTTGGCCCGCTACGCGACGGCTATCGTCGGACCCTGGCAGAAGCCGGAATGACGCTGGCGTGAGGGGGAAGGGGAGCGCCGGTGATCCGGTAGATGAAAGTGATTCACATCCAGGGCAAGAAAGTGCTTGACGGAAAAATGAGAATCATTATTATTCATATCACTGGCCTCGCGGCCAGTTGGATAAGCTGACAAGCCCAGATTTCGGACTCATCAGATTATCTCCTCATCAGGCTAATCACGGTTATTGACCCGGCACTTTGCCGGGTCTTTTTTGTGCTCGATTCGGCCCGGGGAGATGCTGTGGTCGTGCAGGGCAGGTAGTTTCGTAGGATGGGTAGAGGCACGAAACCCATCGCTTGGGGTGATGGGTTTCGCTTCGCTCTACACCATCCTACGAAGCCGCTACGCCAGAACGGACGGGGTTAATGCCCCTTGGCCTTGCGAATCCTCAGCACGATGCCGCCCAGGATCAGCAGCACCACTGGCGCCATCGTGAAGATCGCGGCTTTCTCCGAGATGTCCAGGCCGATGCTGTGCAGGCCACCGTAGAACAGCTTGAACAGGCTCAGCAGGTAGTAGCTGATGGCGATGATGGACAGGCCTTCAACCGCCTTCTGGATCTTGATCTGGGTGTCGGCGCGGGCGTTCAGGCTGCGCAGGATTTCCGAGTTCTGCTCTTCCACTTCCACCTGCACGCGCGCCTGCAGCAGGTCGCCCAGGTTGGCCACGCTCTGGCCGAGACGCACCAGGCGCTGGTCGGTGGCGGCGCAGTAACGCACCGTGGGGCGGAAGCGCCGTTCGATGAATACACCGAGACGCTGGCAGTCGCCGACGTGGGATTCACGCAGCTCCTGGACGCGCTCGAAGACGATTTGCGCATAGGCCTCGGTGGCGCTGAAGCGCTGCCGGGTCCGCGCGGTGCTGCGCACGATGCGCGCGGAGAGGGCGGCGATATCGACGGACAGTGCCTTGGCGCTGCTCTTGCCTTCGGCGTTGCGGTCGGAAAGGCTGGTCAGTTCCTTGTCGTACTCCTTCAACTGCAGGCTCACGGCCTGGGCTACCGGCAGGGTGAGGGAAGCCATCATGCGATAGGTCTCGATCTCCAGCAGGCGGCGGATCATTCGACCCAGGCGATAGGCATTGAGCCGGCGGTTGACCAGCAGGATGCGGTTCACCCCGTCGTCGGTGAGACGGAAGTCCGACCAGGCGGCGGCATCGCCGCCACCCAGGTTGGAGCCGGAGGGGTCCTTGAAACCATAGGCGGTGGCGTCCCCGCCCCAGTTCTGCTCGGACTCCACCAGCACCTGGTCGGCATTGATCAGCAGATGACGGTGCTCGGCCACCAGGTCCGCCAGTGCCTCCGGCAGGGGCGGCCAGGGGATGTCGCCGGGGTTTCTCGGCACCACCAGGGTGAGGGTGAAGAATTCGGTGTGACGCTCCCACTTCAGGGTGTTCTCGCCCAGGCGCAGCAGGCCCTGGGAGCCGTTGCTGGCCAACGCCGCATCGGCGGACTGGTTGAGGCGTTCCACCAGGGCGTCGCAGGCCTCCTCGGTATCGGCGAAGGCAAAGTGGTAGACGTTGGCCGGATCGCGGAAGTAGATCGACGGACGCGAGTGCAACTCGTTGTGCAGGGCTTTGCGGAGTGGGTGCATGGAGACTTCTGCGGGCAGGTAGGTTTTCTTCGATGACGCGGCCTGTCCGTGAGGCGGTCACAGGTGGGGAGACATTTGTGCAGGGGCCACCGGTCCGTCGGGGCGGGTAGCCCCTCAGGCCGGTGGCGAAGGGAACGCAGCAACGCTGCTCTCGGGAACGCCCGCGACCGCCTGACCCACCTGGTTGACGTTCTCCTGCGCCAGGCCGTGGCTGCCCTGCATGGCCTGGGTCACGTCACGGGTGCCGTTCTGCAGGTTGTCGATCACCTGGCGGATGTCTTCCACGCTGGTGACCAGCTTGCGGCTGCCCGAGGAATCGTCGAAGTAGGGCTCCAGCAGGCACAGCTGATCCCTGTCGCGCGGGCAGGTGAAGAGGGCATTGAAGGGGGCGCCGCTGGGGCCGGGGGCCGTGTCGGCCAGCAGTTTTTCATCGCCGGGCACCGCCTGCAGCTCGCCGGGTCTGGCCTGCAGCCAGTAAAGGGCGAAGCGCCCGGCGTCGTTGCTGCCGATGTCGTTGCGGCCACGGAATTCGGCATCGTGGCCGTCCAGGGCATCGGGCTGGAAGATCAGGAACAGGCCGAGCAGCTCGGGGCGCTGCTCCACGGCCTTGCGCAGCTCGCCAGCCAGCGCAGCGCGCAGGGCTTCGGCGGGCATCTCGCCCTGGATGGCGCGATCGCGCAGGTAAAGCAGATGGCGCGCCAGACCCAGGCCGTACTCGTGGGTGCGGGTGAAACTGCGTTGGATGTGCAACGCCTGCACCTTGCCCTGGGCCTGGAGGTTGAGGCGTGCGGCGTCGGCCGGCATCTGCCCGCTGGAATCCTTGACCCGCTCGGTGCTGGCGCGGGTCTGGAAGAGCGACAGGCCGACCAGCAGGCCCACCACCAGGATGAGGCAGAGGCTCGCCAGCAGGGTGATCTTGCGTTGGATGCTGAGGCTTGGCTTGGGCATGGGGTCGGCCATACGGGAAAGCCGGGGCAGCGCCGCCCCGGAAGGGTTCAGAACAGGGTGACGAACAGCAATTGGCTGTAGAGGTTGCGGTCATCGCTGCCAATCTGGCTGCCGCCTTCCTCGGCGCTCCTGTCCGGTTGGTAGAGGCCGACCAGGGGCATGACGATGAAGTTCTCGCTCACCGCCCATTCGGCGTAGAGGTCCACTTCGCGGCCATCGAAGTTGCCCTGGTCGCGGTCCAGGGTGCTGAAGTCGAACCACAGGGCGCCGAGGCTCAGGTTCTCCAGCGGGGTGACCTTGAAGGCAACGTGGTGGATCTGCGTGTTGCTGTTGAACGGGCCGGCGTAGTTGGCCGCCACCTCACCCTGGAACCAGGTGCCGTAGCCACGGCTGAAGCCGGTGAACAGCGGGTCGAAGCCCTCGGAGTAGCGGCTGTAGCGGTAGCTGACGTACGGGCTCCAGGCCACCTCGGAGAAGGTCCAGCCGGCTTCCAGGTACCAGGCGTCTTCGTCGTCGACGTTCTTCTTGTCCTGTCGGGCGTATTCGCCGGACAGGAACAGGTTGTCCACGCCGGCATTGCCCTGGCCACGCAGGCTCCAGGTTTTCATGCCGTCGCGCTCGGCCTGGAAGGGCGAGGCGTACGCTTCGTCGATGTCACGGACGTCGATGGCGGTCAGGCCCAGGGTTCCGGCATCGGATACGTGTTCCAGGGTGCCCACCAGCATCTCCGGCTTGGCCTGGGCGCGGTTGTCGGACTTCAGCCACATCAGGTCGCCGCGCAGGCCGTCCTTGCCGCCCAGGCGCAGCACGGCAGTCTGGTCGAAGGCCTTGCGCGCGGCCAGCCAGTAGGCGCCGCCACGGTTGAACTCGCCATCGGCAAGGCCCTTGCCGAGGTTCAGGGCGTCGCCGTTGATGAGGAAGCCGTCGCCGATCATCAGGTTCTGCCGGCCGAAGGAGACCTCCACGCCGTCTTGGCCGAGGGCCTCGAACAACTGCCCGGAACGCCAGCCGAGGTAGGCGTCCTCGATCTTGGTGGTGCGCTCGGTGCCGTCGGTGAAGCCCGCCGCGTCGCCATCGCCCCAGGTGCCGGAGCTGAGCATGTTGAAGGCGCCATAACCGGTGCCGGCCCCGGCCAGGCCCTGGTCGAAGCGGATGCCGTACTTCGCGTAGCCCTCGCGCCAGGACGACGAGCCCTCGCGCTTCGAACCGCTGATGGCGTAGTTCTCCTGGCTGTGGAAGACGCCGAACACCGCCTCCAGGTCGGTGTTCAGGTGGGTGTCGTCGTCGGCGTAGAGTTCATAGGCACCGGTCTGGCTGGCGGCGCCTGCCAGCAGGGCCAGGGTGGAGACTCGGAACAGGGCGGACCGCTTCATCGCAAGGCTTCCTTTTTGTAGGTATTGGCGGGGCTGCGTTTCTGCGTCCGGATACTAAGGAGTTGCCAGCGGCTGGCCTTGTGCCTGCTTGCCAAGGGCTTGCGGCTGCGTGCCAGATTCTCCGGCGTCCAGGGCTCCCGGTGGGTCGGGAGCCCCGTTGGGGCAAGCAATGGACAGCGGCCCGCCAGCGAAGCGTTTGCCGGCGGTGGGGCGGTTCAGTCGAGTTCGCGGCCGGCGGTTTCCGGCGCGAGTCTGAGGCCGACCAGGGCCAGCAGGATGGCGGCGAAGATGTACCAGGCCGGCGCGTTGGGGCTGCCGGTGAGGCTAACCAGGCTGGCGGAGAAGAACTGGGCGAAACCGCCGAACAGGGCGACGCCGATGCAATAGGCGAGGGACATGCCGCTGGCGCGAATCTCCACCGGGAACAGCTCGGGCAGGATCGCCAGGTTCGGCACTATGGTGTAGGTCAGCGGGATGCTGAGCAGGAACACCACCGCGAGCAGCACGCTGATCTGCGGGTTCTGGTTGATCACCAGGAAGGCCGGGTAGATCACCAGCAACAGGATCGGCAGGGGCCAGAAGATGGCCTTGCGCCGACCGATGCGGTCACTCAGCCGGCCGGCGTGGGCCGACAGCAGCAGGGGCGGCAGGCAGGCCACTATGGCGGCCCAGGTTCCGGTACGCAGGGGCATGCCGAGTACACCGATGGCGTGGTTGGCCAGGTAGAACTGGATGACGTAGATGGGGACCGTGGCGCCGATCACCAAGAGCACCCCGGCGCACAGTTGACGCGGGTGGGCGCGCAGCAGCGCGAGGCGATTGACCGGTGCCGGCCGGGCCCTGGCGTGAGAGGCGCGATGCGCTTCGGTCTCGTCCAGGCGATGGCGAATGTACTCGCTGACCGGCGCGGCGAGGATGCCCACCGCGAAGATCAGCCGCCAGCCCCAGCTGTCCATGGCCTCCGGCGTCAGCAGGTTGCTCAGGCCGATCACCAGCAGCCCGCCGAGAAAAATCCCCAGGCTCTGGCTGAAGGTCTGCCAACTGCAGTAGTAGCCGCGCGTGTCCTTGTCGGCGTACTCCATCAGCATGGTGGTGGAGGTACCGATCTGGCCGCCCACCGCGAAGCCTTGCAACAGGCGGGCGACTATCACCAGTGCCGGCCCGGCCAGCCCGGCCTGGGCGTAGGTGGGAGCCAGGGTGAACAGCAGCGAGCCGATGGCCATCAACCAGAGGGTCAGGCGCATGGCGGAACGACGGCCGGCGCGGTCGGCATACAGGCCGATGAGCAGTCCACCCAGAGGGCGCATGACGAAACCGGTGCCGAACACCGCCAGGGAGAGCATGAGCGGAATCAGCGGATCGTCGCCGAAGGGAAAGAACAGCCGGGCCATCAGGGTCGCCAGCATGCTGTAGACCAGGAAGTCGTAGAACTCCAGGGCATTGCCCAGGCAGATCGCCGCGATGGCCCTGTGGTTGGCCGGTCGGGTCTTGCTGTGGTTGAGGTCGAAGGATGTTGTTCTTGTTGTCATCGTGTGTGTCCTCGATGGTCGTTGTCAGGTCAGGAAGCGCTGCGCCAACCTGACCCAGAAGGTCGCCCCCAGTGGCAGGGCCTGGTCGTTGAAGTCGTAACCGGGGTTGTGCACCTCGCAGCCACCCTCGCCATCGCCGTTGCCGATCAGCAGGTAGCAGCCGGGCACCTGCTCAAGCCAGAAGGCGAAGTCGTCGCTGGCGCAGATGGGCTTCATGCCCGGGGTGAGTCCGTCGTCCCCCAGCCAGTCGCGGATCACGTCCGTCGCCAGCCGGCTGGCGTGGGCATCGTTGACCAGCACGGGATAGCCGTTGTCGAAGGTGACGTCGGCGCTGGCGCCGAAGCTGGTCGCGTGGAGTTCCGCCAGGGCCTGGATGCGCTGGCGGAGCAACTGCCTGATTTGAGGGTTGAGCGCGCGGATGCTCAGGCGCAGTTCGGCGCTTTCCGGGATCACATTGGGTGCATCGCCCGCAAGAAAGGCTCCGGTGGTGATGATTGCCGTCTCGCTGGGCGGTACGTTGCGCGACACCACGGTCTGCAGCGCCATGACCAGCGAGGCACCGATTACCACCGGGTCAACCGCTTTGTGCGGCATCGCACCGTGGCCGCCGGTGGCATGGATGCGGATGGTGGCGCTGTCGGTGGAGGCCATGCAGGGCCCGGCGACGACGCCGAAGCGACCGAGGGGCATGCCGGGGGAATTGTGCATGGCGAAGATTGCGTCGCAGGGGAACAGGCGGAACACGCCCTCGTCCAGCATGCGCTTGGCCCCGGAGCCGCCATGGCCTTCCTCGGCGGGCTGGAAGAACAGGTGCAGGGTGCCGCGCCAGTTGCGTTCGCGGGCCAGTTCGCAGGCCGCCGCCAACAGCATGGCGGTATGCCCGTCGTGGCCGCAGGCGTGCATCTTGCCGGCGATGCGGCTGCTCCAGGGGCGACCGCTCTGCTCGTGAATGGGCAGGGCGTCGAGCTCTGCGCGCAGGCCAAGGGTGGGGCCCTCGCCATTGCGCAGCGTGCCGACCACGGCGGTGCTGGCCAGGCCCTGGTGGATCTCGTAGCCCCAGTCGCGCAGGTGCCGGATCACCCGGGCGCTGGTCGCGAACTCCTCGAACCCCAGCTCCGGCTCGGCATGTATGGCGCGGCGCAGTTCGATCATGCTCGGGGTGATGGCGGCTATTCCGGGAGCGATACAGGTTTCATGCATGGTGTTGTGTCCTGAACGTGCGGCAGCGGTTGGCCGGTGCCGTCTCGTGGCCTAACCTAGCGTCCGCGCAGGGCCGGCATAAGGCGCAGAAATGTTGTCGTGACCCGCTTTGGTGTTCAGCCAGGAGATTCCCTTGAAGTTGCATCAGCTACAGGCACTGATCGCTGTCGCCGACGGTGGCGGCATACGTGCTGCCGCCCGTGGCATTGGCTTGTCTCAGGCGGCCGTCACCCGCGCGCTGCGCGAACTGGAAGAAGAGCAGGGACTACCGCTGCTGGTGCGCCATGCTGGCGGGGCGCGCCTGACTGATGCGGGGCTGGTGCTGCTACCCCACGCCAGGCAGATCGCCAGCCAGCTGGAGAGCGCGGAGCGTGATCTGGCGTGTCTGCGCGGCGAGGTTCCGGAGCGCCTCTGTGTAGGCGTCACGCCCTGGTTCGGACAGACCTTGCTGGCCGCGGCGGTGCAGCGGTTCCGTCGGGAAATGCCGGCGGTGCAGCTGGAACTCTACGAAGGCCTGCAGGCGGTGAGCCTGCCATTGCTGCGCAGCGGGGTGATGCACTTCGCCCTGGGGCCCGCCGGCACGCTGCCCGCCCAGGAGTTCGTTCACGAGCCCCTGGCCCGCTACCGTATGCGGGTGCTCGCCCGAGACGGCCATCCGTCGCGGGGTGCCCGTTCCATGGCGGAGTTGCTGGAGCAGGACTGGGTGATGAACTTCACCCAGGCCAGTCAGGAGCAGGTGCTGCAGCAGTTGTTCGGTGACCGTGGCCTGGAGTTGGCCCCCGGACGTATCGTCTGCGCCCAGTCCAGCGCCATGCTCAGCAGCTTGATCGTCGATGCGGGAATGCTGGGCTACTCGCCCGAACCCATGCTCCTGTGCGAACCCTTGCGGGGCAGGGCCCGCGCCCTGGAGCTGGACGATGAACTGGCGGAAGGTGACATCAGCCTGATTCGCCTGCGTGACCAGGCCCTGGACCCGGCGGCTCGCGGCTTCATCCAGTGCCTGCAGCAGGCGCTGAAAGCCTGCGCCCGGTCGCCTAACGCCGATGACCGGCGCCTGGCAGATATGCTGGATTTGCAGTTCTAGGGCGGGCCACACCATCTACGGGGCCGATCCGCATCCCCTTCGCGCTCATGTAGGTTGGTGCCGAGCCCGCGAGGCCCAACGAACTGCCATCGATTCCATGGCGTTGGGCTTCGTGCCTCAGCCCAACCTACGGGTTGACGACTCGACAGCATGGGTTTCGTACCTCAACCCATCCTACATGCTGCAAGAGCTCGAATTCGTCTATGCGCCCAGCTGAAGGCAGAAAGGCTTCACGAATGTTCGGGGATGGGAAGTCCACACCGGATTGGCAATCTGGTGTGAGGGGGGCTTGGGGTTCTGTTTGTGGCTCATTGCCGAGTGGGCTGTGGGTTTTGGTTTCGCCCACCCGGGCGAGTTTCTTTTGGCAGTCGCCCCAAAAGAAACCAAAAGGGCTTGCCCCACCATTCGGGTTCGGCTTCGCCGAACTCCCCTCGCGGCATCCATGCCGCTCATCCCCCTCTGCAAGGATTCCGCTCGGCCTCCTGAAGGGGCGGGATAGCCGCCCCACCCATATCGCTCAATGTCAGTCCTGCTTGGGCCTCTTACGTAGGATGGGTTGAGGTACGAAACCCATGCTGTCGAGCCCTCAGGTACACACGCAGCCCCGCCTTCAACACAGATAAGCGTCTGAGCGCGAAGCGATCCGGCCACACGCTGCCAACCCAAGGCAATCACACAACATTTCCAATCCGGTGTGATCACACCTCCCCACTTTCCACGAAGAACCAAAAAAAACCGGCCCTAAGGCCGGTTAAAAACTCACGCAGCGACTCGGTTCACACGGATTCCGGGCGCTTCAGCACCAGGGTGAGGATGTCGTAGCTGGCCACCAGCTCGCCGTGCTGGTTGGTGACTTCCACGTCCCAGGCCACCACGCCTTGCGGCTCGCCCTTGGGGCTCTTCTTGCCCTGGTCGATCTTGCGCTTGCAGGTCAGGCGCGCCTGGATGGTGTCGCCGATGCCCACCGGGGTGATGAAACGCAGGGTATCGAGGCCGTAGTTGGCCAGTACCGGGCCCGGGGCCGGGGAGACGAACAGGCCGGCGGCGGCGGACAGCACGAAGTAGCCGTGGGCGATGCGCTTGCCGAACTGGGATTCCTTGGCGGCCAGCTCGTCGAAGTGCATGTAGAAGTGGTCGCCGGACAGGCAGCCGAAGTTGACGATGTCGGCCTCGGTGACGGTGCGGCGGTGGGTCAGCAGGGATTCGCCTATCTGCAGCTCATCGAAGTAGCGACGGAACGGGTGCACTTCGGTCTCGATCACCTTGGCGCCGCGCACGTGCTCGCGGGTCACGGCGGCGAGCATGGTGGGCGAGCCCTGGACGGCGGCACGTTGCAGGTAGTGCTTGACGGCACGCAGGCCACCCAGTTCTTCGCCACCGCCGGCGCGGCCCGGGCCACCGTGCTTGAGCACCGGCAGCGGCGAGCCGTGGCCGGTGGATTCGGCGGCGGACTCGCGGTCGAGGATGTGCAGGCGCCCGTGCAGGGCGGCGGCTTGCGGTACCACGCGGGCGGCCACCTGCGGGTCCCGGGTAACCAGACTGGCCACCAGGCTGCCCTTGCCACGGGCGGCCAGGGCGATGGCTTCGTCGATGTCGTCGTAGGCCATCAGCGTGCTCGCCGGGCCGAAGGCCTCGATGTCGTGGGCGCCGCCGTCGGCGTGCGGGTTGCGGGCGCGCAGCAGGGTAGGCGCGAAGAAGGCGCCTTCGTTCACGCCGTCGCCACGGGGGGCGAAACCATCACGGGCACCGAACAGCAGTTCGCTGCTGGCCAGCAGGGCGTCCAGGCGCTCGGCCACGTCGGCCTGCTGGGCATGGGAGGCCAGGGCGCCCATCTTCACGCCTTCCACGGCCGGGTCGCCGACCACCACCTTGGACAGACGCTCGCGCAGGCGCTCGGCCACCGCGTCGATGTGCTTCGCCGGGACTATGGCGCGGCGGATGGCGGTGCACTTCTGGCCGGCCTTGACGGTCATCTCGCGGGCCACTTCCTTGACGAAGAGGTCGAACTCCGGATCGTCCGGGGTGATTTCCGGCGCGAGGATGGCGCAGTTCAGCGAGTCCGCTTCGGCATTGAAGGGAACGGAGTTGCGCACCAGGTTGGCATTCACCCGCAGCTTGGCGGCGGTGTCGGCGGAGCCGGTGAAGGTGACCACGTCCTGGCCCTGCAGGCGGTCCAGCAGGTCGCCGGTGCCGCCGATGATCAGCTGCAGGCTGCCTTCCGGGAGCAGGCCGGACGCGTGCATCAGACGCACGGCGGCTTCAGTGAGGTAGCTGGTGGCGGTGGCCGGTTTGACGATGCAGGGCATGCCGGCGAGGAAGCTCGGCGCGAACTTCTCCAGCATCCCCCAGATCGGGAAGTTGAAGGCATTGATGTGCACCGCCAGGCCGCCTCGCGGCACCAGGATATGGGTGCCGGCGAAGCTGCCCTGTTTGCCCAGCGGCATCGCCGGGCCTTCGTGGACGATGTTGCCGGACGGCAGTTCGCGGCTGCCGACGCCGGCGTAGCTGAACAGGGTGGCGGCGCCGCCCTCGATGTCGATCCAGCTGTCGGCGCGGGTGGCGCCGCTGTGGCGGGACAGGGTGTAGAGCTGTTCCTTGTGCTCGGTCAGGTACAGCGCCAGGGCCTTGAGGCGTGCCGCGCGCTGCTGGAAGTCCAGGGCCATGAGGCTGGCGATGCCCCCTTTGCGGGCGAAATCGACGGCTTCGGAGAAGTCCAGGGCTTCCTCGTGGGTGCGGAAGAGGGGGCTGCCGTCGATGGCGCTGCGCAGGACCTGGGCGCCTTGCTGGCCGATCCAGCGGCCGCCGATGAAGCTTTGCAGCGTGGGGAACTGACTCATGGGGATTTCTCCGTGAGGGGGTAAGCCGGCGCCGGGCGCTGGCGTGGGTTCTGCCTGCCTTACCAGAGGGCCAGGGTGTAGCCGAGGATCAGGCGGTTCTCGTCGACATCGGTGCTCAGCCCGTTGCCGGAGCGGAAGGTGACGTTGCGCCAGCGCAGGCTCAGGCCCTTCAGGGCACCGCTCTGGATCACGTAGGCCAGGTCGCTGTCGCGTTCCCATTCCTCGCCGTCGTCGCCGGTGGCGGTCTTGACGTTGCGGCCGTCGACGTAGCGGGTCATGAAGGTCAGGCCGGGAATGCCGAGGGCGGCGAAGTCGTAGTCGTAGCGCAGCTGCCAGGCGTCTTCCTCGGCGCGGGTGAAGGTGTTGAAGGTCACCAGGTTGACCACATAGGGGTCGCCGCCATTGAGGAAGGGGAAGGCGCTGTCGCCGGACATGCGCTGGAAGGCCAGGCTGAACCGGTGGGCGCCCTTGCCCAGGCTGAACATGCCGTTGAGGTTGCGGTTGTCGATCTCTCCGGCGCGCTCGACACCGTCGCCGCGGCTGTCGAAGTAGCGGATGTCGCTCTTCAGGCTGAAGCCTGCGGGCAGCGGCTGCGTGTGCACCAGGCCGACGAACTGCTGGCGGTAGATGTCGTCCAGCAGGCCGTAGTAGTAGCTCAGCGCCAATTGCGGGTTGATGGCGTAGCTGCCGCCGGCGAAGTCGAAGGCATCGCTGGTGGCGGAGAGGTACCCGATGTCGTCGCGGCCGGAAGAATCCCGCAGGTTGGTGCGAGTCAGGCGGCCGCCGTTGAAGGTCAGGCCGTCCAGTTCCTGGCTGGTCAACAGGCCGCCCTGGAAGGTGGAGGAAAGCAGCCGGGTATCGTTGTAGCTGACCACCGGCAGCAGCGGCTGCAAGGTGCCCAGGCGCAGCACGCTCTTCGAGGCGCGCAGCTTGGCGGTCAGGCCCAGCTCGCTGTAGTCGTCCACCGGCTCCTTGGTCACCGGGTCGAAGGGCAGCAGGCCGGTGCCACGGCGGTCGCGGCTGGAATCCAGCTTGACACCCAGCTCGCCGATGGCGTCCAGGCCCACGCCGACCGTGCCCTCGGTGAAGCCGGATTCGATCCGCGCGGTGAAACCCTGGCCCCATTCCGCGGCCTTGGACTGGGCGGCGCCGTCCTGGCGGAAATCGCGGTTGAGGTAGTGGTTGCGCAGCTCCAGGCTGCCCTTGCTGTCTTCGATGAAGCCTGCCAGTGCCGAGGTGGCGAAGGGCAGGGTGAGCGCCGCAACGAGCGGCGCAAGGGTACGGCTGTGGTTCATTGTTGTTGTATCCATCATCCGGTTCTTCAGGAGGGTCAGTGGCGGCTGGCAGCGGCGGCGCCGATGCCGGTCATGGAGCGGATGAACTGCGCCAGGTAACGGCCGCGCTCGTGCTTGGCGCGCTCGGAGCTGTCGGTCACCGAGAACAGCCAGGCACTGAAGAAGGCCAGGCCCATGGAGAACAGCGCCGGGTTCGAATAGGGGAACAGCGCCTGGTCGTGCTGCAGCACGTTGACCCACACCGCCGGGCTCAGCAGCAGCAGGACGATGGCGGAGAGCAGGCCCGCCACGCTGCCAGCCACGGCGCCACGGGTGGTCAGGCCCTTCCAGAACATGGAGAGGAACAGCACCGGGAAGTTGACCGAAGCGGCGATCGCCAGCACCAGGCCGGAGAGGAAGGCGATGTTCTGCGACTCGAAGAGGAGGCCGAGGATCACCGCCAGTACGCCGATGCCCAGGGTGGCGATGCGCGAGACGCGCATTTCCTCGCGCTCGGTCGCCTTGCCCTTGCGAATCACGCAGGCATAGAGATCGTGGGACACGGCCGAGGCGCCGGACAGCGCCAGGCCAGCGACCACCGCCAATATGGTGGCGAAGGCCACGGCGGAGATGAACCCGAGGAACAGGCTGCCGCCGACGGCATGGGACAGGTGCACCGCCACCATGTTGCCGCCACCGATGATGGCGCCGGCCGCGTCGCGGAACTCCGGATTGGTGCCGACCATGACGATGGAGCCGAAGCCGACCACGATCAGCAGCAGGTAGAAGTAGCCGATGAAGCCCGTGGCGTAGAACACGCTCTTGCGGGCTTCCTTGGCGTCGCTGACGGTGAAGAAGCGCATCAGGATATGCGGCAGGCCGGCGGTGCCGAACATCATGCCGAGTCCCAGCGAGATGGCGTCGATGGGGTTCGACAGCAGTCCACCCGGGGCCATGATCGCGGTGCCCTTGGCATGCACCGAGGTGGCGGCGGCGAACATGGCTTCGGTGCTGAAACCGAAGTGCTTGAGCACCATGAAGGCCATGAAGCTGGTGCCGGAGAGGAGCAGGATCGCCTTGATGATCTGCACCCAGGTGGTCGCCAGCATGCCGCCGAAGGTCACGTAGCAGACCATCAGCACGCCCACCAGCAGCACGGCTTGCAGGTAGGACAGGCCGAACAGCAGCTCGATCAGCTTGCCGGCGCCGACCATCTGCGCCACCAGGTACATCAGCGCCACGGTCAGGGTGCCGAAGGCGGCGGTGATGCGGATCGGGCTTTGCTCGAGACGGTAGGACACCACGTCGGCGAAGGTGTACTTGCCGAGGTTGCGCAGCCGCTCGGCGATCAGGAACAGGATGATCGGCCAGCCGGCGAGCACGCCCAGGGCGTAGAGCAGGCCGTCGTAGCCGTTCATGAACATCATCGCGGAGATGCCGAGGAACGACGCCGCGCTGATCATGTCGCCGGCAATCGCCAGGCCGTTCTGGAAGCCGGTGAGGCCGCCGCCGGCGGTGTAGAAGTCGGCGGCCGAGCGGGTGCGCAGGGCGGCCCAGCGGGTGATGCCGAGGGTGAAGAGGACGAACGCCAGGAACAGGTAGATGGCGTTCCAGTTCAGCGGACGCGCCACGGCGTCGGCGGCGAAAGCGCCCTGGGAGGCGAAGAGGCCGGCGGCCAGCAGCAGGGAGGCGAGGGTTTTCATTGGCCGCACTCCTGCTTCAGCTTGTCGTTCAGCGGGTCGAGGACGCTGTTGGTGCGCTTGACGTAGATGCCGGTGAGGGCGAAGGACAGCAGGATGATGACCACGCCCACCAGCATGCCCACGCTGGTGACGCCGCCGTTGAGGGACTGGCCGAGCACGGCGGGGGCGAACGCCACCAGCAGCACGAAGCCGTAGTAGATCACCAGCATGGCGGCGGTCAGGGACCAGGTCAGGCGCTGCTTGCGCTGGACCAACTGGATGAAGTCCGGATTCTCCCGGATGCGTTCGAGGTCTTGCGGGGTCATGGTTGCTCTCTCTTTTTGTGATTGTCGAGATGGTGCGGCACGGCTTGGATTGCTTTCATACGAGCGAGCTTTGCTCGCGAGCAGAGCTCGCTCTTACGGCGTTGCGTTACAGCTGGTCGAAGTCCAGGACGACTTTTTCGCTGACCGGGAAGGTCTGGCAGGACAACACGTAGCCGGCGGCGACTTCGTAGTCCTCCAGGGCGAAGTTGCTGTCCATCTCCACCTCGCCTTCGATCACTTTGCATTTGCAGGTGGAACACACGCCGGCCTTGCAGGAGTAGGGCAGTTCCAGGCCCTGGGCGTTGCCGGCGTCGAGCACGCTGACGCTGTTGCGCGGCAGTTCGAAGGTCAGCTCGCGGCCATCGCTGATGACCGTGACCTGGCTGGCGGCGCTGTCGGTGGCGCGGGCGGCCTCGCGGGCCTCGCGCTTGGCGGAACCGCCGGTGGCGGCGAACAGCTCGAAGTGGATGCGCTCGGCGGGCATGCCGTTGGCCTTGAGCTGGTCGCGCACGGTTTCGGTCATGGCCTGCGGACCGCAGATGAAGGCGGCGTCCAGGGCCTTGACGTCGATCCAGCGGGCGAACAGCTGGCCGCATTTGTCGGCGTCGATGCGGCCGTTGTAGAGGTCAACATCCTGCTGCTCGCGGCTGAACACGAAGATCAGGTTCAGGCGCTGCAGGTAGCGGTTCTTCAGGTCTTCCAACTGCTCGCGGAACAGCGCCGAGGCACTGGAGCGGTTGCCGTAGAGCAGGGTGACGCGGCTGTGGGGTTCGGCTTCCAGGGTGGTCTTGATGATCGACAGGATCGGCGTGATGCCGCTGCCGGCGGCCACCGCCAGGTAGTTGCCCCGGCGCGTGGCGTCCAGCTCGACGAAGAAGTGGCCGGAGGGCGGCATGACTTCCAGGCTCTGGCCGGCCTTCAGGCTCTCGTTGGCATAGGCGGAGAAACGGCCGCCGGCCACGCGCTTGATCGCCACGCGCAGCTCGCCGTCGTTGACGCCGGTGCAGATGGAGTAGGAGCGGCGTACTTCTTCGCCCTCCAGCTGGGTGCGCATCACCAGGTGCTGGCCCTGGGTGAAGCGGTAGGTTTCGGCGAGGTCGGCCGGAATGTCGAAGGCGATGGACACCGCGTCGCGGGTTTCCGGGCGCACTTCTTTGATCGTCAGGCTATGGAACTTGCTCATTGTCGTCGTCTCCGGTGGCAAGCCACTCAGATGCACTTGAAGTAGTCGAAAGGCTCCAGGCAGTCGCGGCAGCGATAGAGCGCCTTGCACGCGGTGGAGCCGAACTCGCTGAGGCGCTCGGTGTGGGCGCTGCCGCATTGTGGGCAGCACACCTCCGGGGCCTCGCCCAGCAGGCTGCGCTTGCTGGTGCTGCCGGCCGGCGGGGCGATGCCGTAGGCGCGCAGGCGTTCGCGACCGTCGGCGCTGATCCAGTCAGTGGTCCAGGCCGGGTTCAGGCGGCGCTCCAGTTTCGGCGCGGCGAAGCCGGCCCCTTCCAGGGCCTGCTCGATGTCCTGCTCGATCACCTCGGTGGCCGGGCAGCCGGAGTAGGTCGGGGTGACCACCACGTGCAGGTGGCCGTCCTGCCAGTCGAGGCCACGGACGATGCCGAGGTCGACCACGCTGACCACCGGCACTTCCGGGTCCATCACCTCGCCCAGCACCGACCAGGCGCGCGCCAGGTCATCCGACGCGCCGGGCCTGGCGCCACGGTCGCTGGCGATCAGCTCACCACGAGGCATCGGGGTAGGCCCGCTGGAGGTACTGCATTTCGGCCAGCAGCAGACCGAGGTGCTCGGTGTGCAGGCCCTGGCGGCCGGACAGGTAGAAGTAGCTGGCCGGCTCCGGCAGCGGCAGGCTGGCGCTGGCGAAGGTGTCGGCCACCCTGGACTTCCAGGCGGCGGCGGTTTCCGCCGGGTTCGGCGCGATGCCGGCCTCGAACAGACGCTGTTCCACCTCGTCGCCGTTCACCAGCTCGACGGTGAAGCGCCAGACGTCGCGGATGGCCGCCAGCATGCGGCGGTGGCTTTCCTCGGTGCCGTCACCCAGGCGCTCGACCCACTCGCCGGAGCGGCGCAGGTGGTAGGTGACTTCCTTCAGTGCCTTGGCGGCGATGCCGGCGACACGTTCGTCGCTGGACTGGCAGAGGCCATGCAGCACCTGGAAGTGCCAGGCGTCATAGAGGAACTGCTTGGTGATGGTCACGGCATAGTCGCCGTTGGGCTGCTCCACCAGCAACAGGTTGCGGTAGGCGCGCTCGTCGCGGCGGAAGGCCAGGTGGTCGGCGTCGCGGCCGTCGGCCAGCAGCTCGGCGGCATAGTCCAGCCAGTTGCGGGCCTGACCCACCAGGTCGAGGCCGACGTTCATCAGCGCCAGTTCTTCTTCCAGCGCCGGGGCGTGGCCGCACCATTCGCACAGGCGCTGACCCTGGATCAGGGCGCTGTCGCCGAGGCGCAGCAGGTATTGGATGAGGTCTTCACGTTGAGTCATGGCAGCGGCCTCACATGTGGCCGACTTCGGCCGGCAGCTCGTAGAAGCTGGCGTGGCGGTAGACCTTGTCCTGGGACGGATCGAACAGCGGCTCCTTCTCGTCCGGCGAGGAAGCGGTGATCAGTGCGGACGGCACCACCCAGAGGCTCACGCCTTCGTTGCGGCGGGTGTACAGCTCGCGGGCGTTCTCGATGGCCATGCGCGCATCGGCGGCATGCACGCTGCCGACGTGCTTGTGGTTCAGGCCGTGCTTGCTGCGCACAAAGACTTCAAAAAGGGTCCACTCGGACATTTGTTCTTCTCCTCATCGGGGTTGAGCTGCTGCGCGTCGGCATAACGTCGTTGGAAACAGGCCCGGGCTTGCTCATTTACAGGCGTAAACTCCGCGCCCGTGCCTGTTTCCGCCTCGTTCTGCTCTAGCTCGCTAGCTCATGCGCAAAATTCAGGCGGCGTCGCGTTTCTGCTGTCGTTTGCGGGCATGGGCGACCGCGGCTTCGCGGACCCAGGCGCCGTCTTCGATGGCCTTGCGGCGGGTGGCAACGCGCTCGACGTTGCACGGGCCGTTGCCCTTGAGCACTTCGTAGAACTCTTCCCACTGGATTTCGCCGAAGTCGTAGTGGCCGCGCTCCTCGTTCCACTTCAGGTGCGGGTCCGGGGCGGTGCAGCCGAGCAGCTCCAGTTGCGGCACGGTCTGGTCGATGAAGCGCTGGCGCAGCTCGTCGTTGCTCTGGCGCTTGATCTTCCAGGCCATGGACTGCGCGCTGTTGGGGGAGTCGGCGTCGCTCGGGCCGAACATCATCAACGACGGCCACCAGAGGCGGTTGATGGCGTCCTGGACCATGTCCTTCTGGGCCTGGGTGCCGTGACGCATCATGTGCAGGAGGATTTCGTAGCCCTGGCGCTGGTGGAAGGACTCTTCCTTGCAGATGCGGATCATGGCGCGGGAGTAGGGACCGTAGGAGGTGCGCTGCAGCACCACCTGGTTGACGATGGCGGCGCCATCCACCAGCCAGCCCACCGCGCCCATGTCGGCCCAGCTCAGGGTCGGGTAGTTGAAGATGCTCGAATACTTGGCCTTGCCGCTGTGCAGCTTGGCGATCTCGGTATCGCGGTCGGCGCCCAGGGTTTCCATGGCGCTGTAGAGGTAGAGGCCGTGGCCGGCTTCGTCCTGGATCTTGGCCATCAGCTGCAGCTTGCGCTTCAAGGTCGGCGCGCGGGTCACCCAGTTGCCTTCCGGCAGCATGCCGACGATTTCGGAGTGAGCGTGCTGGGAAATCTGGCGGATCAGGGTCTGCCGGTAGGCATCCGGCATCCAGTTCTTCGCCTCGATCTTGATTTCCGCGTCGATCTTTTCCTGGAAGGCGCGTTCTTCGGGGGACATCTCCTCCAGCGCCTTCACGCGCTTCACGCCGGTCTCAACCAATTGTGCGTACATGCCGTTCTCCAGCCAGGCAGGGTTCGTGGGGTGGCTTGGCCATGGCGCTATTTTTAAGCGATACAAGAGAAAATATCAAACACTAAAATTAGTATCGCATATTGTTTTTGTATCGCTTTCAGCGGTGACAGGGGAGGTCCTGCGGCATAAGCGCGGAGTCGCAGGTCCGCTTTTGTAGGAGCGAATTCATTCGCGATTGCCCGGATGAGCGCCGGGAATACCCGCAGGGTCAGGCCTGCGGCCTGCCTTCGCGAATGAATTCGCTCCTACAGGGAGGGAGTGGAATCCTGTATCGGATTACGTGATACAGGATTCTGTTCTTGGGTGGTTTGGGTGTGAATGTTTCGAGGGTCGTCTAGAGTTTCACGCGACGAATGGAGGAGGACGGACCATGGGATGTCCGCAGGTCTGCAGTGGCGCGACGCTGCAATGCAGTTTCGGCGTGGCGCCGGCGGTGCTGAACGTGTTGCCGGTGAACCGGACGATGACCGGCGGGATGCCGGCGGCGAACATCATGGATTACATCCCGCTGGTGAACATTCCCACCTTCGGCATGTGCCAGAGCCTGGCCAACCCCACGGTGGCCGCGGCCACCGCAGCCGCCCTCGGCGTGCTGACGCCGATGCCCTGCATCCCGGCCACGGCGGCGCCCTGGATTCCGGGCGGCGCACCCACGGTGCTGCTGGGCAATATGCCGGCGCTGGATGCCAACAGCACGCTGATGTGCAGTTGGGCCGGAGTGATCAAGATCCAGATGCCCGGCCAGGTGCAGATGCTGATTCCCTGATCAGGCTTGCGCCGGCTCAGTCCAGCGCTTCCACCACCAGCGCAACCGCGATATAGGCTTGCCCTCGGCGTCCAGGGGGCGGCCATCCTCGGCAAAGGGCTGGCCCGGCTCCAGCAGCTGCCCCTTCAGGTAGCGGCAGCGCAGCGCCAGTTGGCCGTTGCCGTGGAAGCGCTGGTAGGGGCCGTCGCGCACACCCTCGCGGTAGTGCTCGACTTCGGCCAGGGCGCCATCGGGGAAGTAGCTGGACGCTTCGCCGTGCATCAGGCCCTGGCGATAGCTGACCTTGCGCTGCAGCCCGCCTTCCGGCGCATGGAAGGTCGCCACGCCGTGCAGCTTGCCGCGTACATAAGGCAGTTGCGCCGAGACCTTGCCGTTGGGGTGGAAGAGGGTGACCGGACCGTTCAACTCGCCCGCCTGGTAGCTGAGCTGCGCCTGGGGGCGGCCGGATTCCTCGATGCGCACGGGGCCTTCCAGTTGGCCGCCCTGCAGCTGCCCGTGCAGGCGGCTGTCGCCACGGGTGAGATCGAGCTTGCCGGACTGGGCCATCAATTCACCTTCACCAGGCCGCCCTTGATGGTCAGCATGCCGCCGCCGTCCACCGTCTGCTCGGCGCTGGCCTTGTTGGTCAGGCTGACACCGGCATCGTTGGTCAGGGTGGTGCCGGCCTTGTTGTCGAGGCTGGTGCCCGCCTGGTTGGTCAGCGAGGTACCCGCCTTGTCGGTCAGGGCCATGCCGGCCTGGGTGGTGAGGTTCTGGTCGCTCTTGGCGGTGAGGTCGCCGCTGCTCTGCAGGGTGAGGGTGCCGCTCACCTTGATGGTCAGGTTGCCGTCCACGGTCAGTTCGTAATTGCCGCTCACGGTGTGGCTGTAGTTGCCACCGGTGCTGTGGGTCTGGTCGGCGCCGACCTTCACGGTGCGTGCGTCCTTCACGTCAAGGCTGTCGCTGCCGGTCTGGATGGTCACCGTGCGCTTGCCCTTCTCCAGGGTGATGGTCTCGTCGCCGTCCTTCACCGTGCGGGTGCGGGCGTTCTGCACCGTCAGGGTCTCGTCGTGGCCGATGGTGGCGGTGCTGTCGTTGAGCACATTCACCTTCAGGTCCTTCTGTGCCTGGAGGAAGACTTCCTCGGCGTCTTTCTTGTCCTCGAAGCGCAGTTCGTTGAAGCCGCCACCACCCTTGGAGGAGTTGGTCTTGATCCCGGACTGGGTCTGGTTGTCCGGCAGGGCGTAGGGCAGGGTGTTGTCGCCGTTGTAGACGCAACCGGTAACCAGGGGACGGTCCGGGTCGCCATCGATGAAGGTGACGATCACCTCCTGGCCGATGCGCGGGATGAACTGCATGCCGAAGCCCTTGCCGCTCCAGGGCAGCACCACGCGCACCCAGCAGGAGGCGGTTTCGTCGTTCTTGCCATCGCGGTCCCAGGGGAACTGGATCTTGATGCGGCCGTACTGGTCGGTCCAGATTTCCTCGCCGCTCTTGCCCACCACAATCGCCGTCTGGGTGTGCATGCGTGGCTTGGGCGTGGTGCGTGGCGGGCGGTAGCTGGTGGCCTTGGGGATGGCCTCGAAGCGGTTGCGGTAATGCTCGTGGCTGGCCTCGTGGGTCACTGAGGTCACCACCCAGTCGATGTTCAGCGAGGCATCGTCATGGCCGTCCAGGGTGAACCAGTGACCCGGCACCAACCAGCGGCAGTCGCTTTCGCCGATAAAACGCTTCTCCTGGCTGCGCAATGCGTCCACCCGCTGCTTCGACAATGAATCGCCACGGGCCTTGGCGGTATAGCCGCCGGGATGCTCGTACACCGTGCGCGGGCCGGCCACCGCCTCGGCCTGGCTGTAGAGCGAGGTGGTGGGCGTGGTGAACTCGTAGTCCGTGGCGCTGTACACCCCGGCCACCGCCTGCAGGCAAACCTGCCCGGAACGCACCCCATGCAACTCGCGCACGCCGATTGCCTGCCCCAGATAGGACAGCTTCGGCCCGTTGGGAATCTGCGCAAAGGCATCGTTGCTGTCGCCCAGTACCAGCGTGTGCTTGCCGTCTTCATGGGTGAAGAACCAGAAGATGCCTTCTTCCTCCAGCAAGCGCGAGACGAAGGCGAAATCGGTTTCGCCGTATTGCACGCAATACTCGCGCGGGCTGTAGCTGCCGCTGAGGGACAGCTTGAAATCGGTGAAGCCATGATCCGAGAAGATGCCGGTGACGATGTCGCTGGTGCTCTTGTTCTGGAACACGCGGTTGTTGCTCGCCAGCGTCAGCCACCAGAGCCAGGGGCGCAGCACCAGTTGATAACGCTCGGCGGTGGCGTCGGCGGGGAGTTGGTGGATTTCCGCGACCAGGGCGTCGAGGGGGCGCTGGTTGGCGTCGTTGTGCAGGGTGGCGGTGACGTGGGTGGCGACCCCGCCGGTCAGGGTGAGCGTGGTGGCGCTGTAGCCATCCAGGACCAGCGAGTCCAGGTCGTTGAGGGTTTCCTTTCCGGAAAGCCTTTCGGGATAAAGCTCCGCAAGGCTGCTTGCAGTGAGGGAAAGACTGGTGGCTGTGTCGGCGGGGCGGGTCATCCGTTACCTCGGGGCGGCCATGCGGATACCGGGGAGTGACCGGTATCCGGGAAGTCGTGTCAGTCACCGGCCCTGGGCCGGGCATCGGTCAGGCACGGATATCGAAGAGGATCGGACGATGATCCGGTCCGCTCATGTCGAAATCATTGGCCATTGCGGTTATGTCGACGGGCGTCACCTGGACATTGGGCGAACCGAGCACCCAGTCGAGAATGCCGCCCTTCGCCTGGGTGGACTGGCCGTTCCAGCACTCGTAACCGATCCCTGGCGGGTTGAGTGAGGAGAGGTTGTTGTAGTCGAAGTTCAGGTCGCCGGTGACGACCCAGTTGCCGTCCAGTGCCGTGCAATTCAGGAGTTGGCTTTTCGTCAGGTTGGTCTGACCGGATTTGAAATGCGCGAGGAAGATGTAGCCGGTGTAGCCGCCGACGCTGGTCGCGTGGGCGGCGATCAGCTCCCTGTTGAGTCCGCGCAGGTTGCCCTGGGCGACCACTTCGATGCACTGGAAGGCCTTCGCCATCACGATGTAGCCGTTCGAGTATCCCCCCTCGAAGGCCCAGACGTTGTAGCTGGGATAGCGGTCGCCCAGGTGCGACCGGTAGTTGGCGAGTTGGCCCGAGTGCACTTCGCAGATGAACACCAGGTCGGCATCCCAATGGCTGTTGGAGCAGCAATTGTCGATGAAGGTGTCGACCTGGCTCTGCTTGATCTCCGTGGAGGAGAGCCCGTTCTTCTCGATATTGAAACTGCCGATTCTCATGTCCTGGCTCTTTCTTCTCGCGGGGATGCCTTACTTCATCAGCTTCGCGGCGTCCGACGTGGGCCTGAGGATGTTCTTCTCGTTGTCCACGCCGGGGCATCGCGTCATCGTCAGGTGCTTGCTTCGGTTCAGGTGGGTATCGGTCGTGGACACCGAGAATTTGAACGCGGACTTGTCCGGCTGGTACGACGGGAACTGGAAGTCGTCGGTCGCCACCTGGAAGGACCACTTGGAGCTGTTGTGATGGAGGAACCAGGACTTCTCGTCGAAGGCCAGCACGGAGGTGTTGAAGCGTGGCGTCACCACGGTCCGGAGATTGGCGATGATGATGTTGTCCAGGTCTTCGTTGGTCAGCTTGAACTTGACCTTGTCGCCGTAGACCGACGACTTGATGTCCTTGCAGCCCTCCCGGTCCACGGAGCGTTCGAACAGGCTCGCCCGCTCCAGCAGCTTGCCGATGTCGGTTACCGCGGTCCACCAGGCGGTGTCGCCGTTCGCCGGCCGTGTCTGTTCCATGCTGGACTTCGGGTCGTCCGAACGCTGGTTGCCGTCCATGCCCGGAAATCCGCCGAAGACCGGGCTGGTGCATTCGACCAGGTGGTCGTGCAGCCTCGCAGCATTCTGGGAAATCTTGTCGACGACGCTACCGCCGGTGCGGGCCAGGCCATTGATCAGCCGGGCCATCTCCACCAGGGACAGCATCGAGACCCCGCCGGAATGGGTGATGCCGGTGCTGCAGACAACGATGGGGGCGAAAGCCGTTGCGGTGTCGAGCAACTCGGCGCGGTTCTCCGCCGTGTTGAGGGTGGCGTGGCCCCGCACGAAGGAGTTCAGCGTGCCGTGGTAGTAGTAGCCCAGGACCGCCGAGAGGCAGTAGAAGTACTTCCACGGGAGAATGTGGTGAAAGGTCCATTTGTTGCAGTCGGGGGTTCCGCCGCTCCTTCGGGGGGGAAGCTGCACCTTGAATGAGTAAGTCGCCATCTGCCTGTTCTCCCTGGTCTCTGCCTTGGCACGTCACCTGATGCCCCGCGCCCGCGGGGCGCGTCACTCCAACACCCACTCCGCCAACTTTCCCGTCACCTGCGCCATCAGCACGTTCTCGATATCCCTGGCCCCCGCCGAGCTGCACTTGGCCAGCACCGCTTTCACGATGGCCGGGTCGAAGTCGAACTGCTTGCCCGTAGCAGCCTTGTAGCGGCCCTGGAGCTTTTCCAGCTTGGCGACGACGATGCCTTCCAGGGTCGCTTCGTCCAGCGGGCGGTAGGGCACCACGGTCATGCGGGCGAGGAAGGCGGGGCGGAAGGCGTGCAGCAGTACCTTGCGCAGACGCTCGTTGAAGGCGTCGCTGCCCAGTTGGTCGGGCGGGGTGTCGAGCACCAGTTCGGCGCCGACGTTGCTGGTGGCGAGCATCACGGTGTTCTTGAAGTCCACCACCAGCCCGGTGCCGTCCTCCATCACCCCCTTGTCGAAGACGTTGTAGAAGGCTTCCAGCACGTCGGGGTGGGCTTTTTCGATTTCATCCAGCAGCACTACGGAGTAGGGGCGGCGGCGCACGGCTTCGGTGAGCACGCCGCCGGAGCCGTAGCCGACGTAGCCAGGCGGGGCGCCCTTGAGCTGACTGACGGTGTGGGCTTCCTGGTACTCGGAGAGGTTGATGCTGATGAGGTTGCGCTCGCCGCCGTAGAGGGCGTCGGCCAGGGCGTAGGCGGTTTCCGTCTTGCCGACGCCGGTGGGGCCCACCAGCAGGAACACGCCTACCGGCTTGGCCGGGTCGGTGAGGCCGGCGCGGTAGGCCTGGATGCGCTGGGCAATGGTGCCCAGCGCGGAATCCTGGCCCATCACCCGTTGCGCCATGCGTTGGCCGAGGGTGCGCACGGCGTGGGCTTCGTCGGCGAGCATCTTGCCGATGGGGATGCCGGTCCAGCCGGCGATGACCGCCGCCACTGTCTTGGAGTCCACCTGTTCGGGCACCAGCGGATCGTCCTGGCGGATGGCGTCGAGGCCGGCTTCCAGGCGTGCCAGCTCGGCGGCGAGGTGGTCGATGCGGTCGTCCAGTTCTTCGTTGGGTTTGCGGGCGTCGACGCTGTCGCTGAGGCTGAGCAGTTCGCGGCGAGCTTCCAGCAGCTCGCGCACGGCTTCGCGTTCCTCGCCCCAGCGGGTCTCCAGTTCGCGGATGGCGACCACATTGCTGCGGGATTCGCCTTCCAGCGCGGTGATGCGCTCGCGATGGTCCAGACCGGTAGTCTGTTCGCGACGCAGGCGCTGCAGTTCCTCTTCCAGGGACTGCTCGCGGTGGCGCAGGCTTTCCAGCGGTGGCGGCACATCGTGCTGGCCGAGGGCGACACGGGCGCAGGCGGTGTCGAGCACGCTGATGGCCTTGTCCGGCAGTTGCCGGCCGGAGATGTAGCGGTGGGAGAGTTTCACCGCGTCGTGGATCGCCGCATCCAGCACCTGCACGCCGTGGTGCTGCTCCAGCTTGGCCGCGACACCGCGCAGCATCTCGACTGCCGTGGCTTCGTCCGGTTCCTCCACCTGAACCAGTTGGAAGCGCCGGGCCAGGGCCGGGTCTTTTTCGAAGTACTTCTTGTATTCCAGCCAGGTGGTGGCGGCCAGGGTGCGCAGCTCGCCACGGGCCAGGGCCGGCTTGAGCAGGTTGGCCGCATCGCTGCCGCCCTCGTTGCCGCCGGCGCCGATCAGCGTATGGGCTTCGTCGATGAACAGGATGATCGGCTGCTCGCTGCTGCGCACGGCGTCTATCACGCCCTTGAGGCGTTGTTCGAATTCGCCCTTGACCCCGGCGCCGGCCTGCAGCAGGCCGAGGTCGAGCACCCGCAGGATGACGTTCTGCAGGGGCGGCGGCACGTCGCCGGCGGCGATGCGCAGGGCCAGGCCCTCGACCACGGCGGTCTTGCCCACGCCCGGGGCGCCCACCAGGATCGGATTGTTCTGCCGGCGGCGCAGGAGGATGTCGATGCTCTGGCGGATCTCGCCGTCTCGCCCGACGATCGGGTCGATGCGCCCGGCGTGGGCATCGGCGGTGAGGTCCTGGGTGTACTGATCGAGGACGGAATCCTGAGCGCCGGCCTGGGTGGGTTTGCCCTTTGCTGCCTGAGCCACGGCGGGTTGCTCGCGGGACTCCTGGGTCCATTCCTGGAGGTTGCCGCGCAAGGCTTCGCGGGGAATCCGCAGCAGCGAGGAGGCGCTGTTCAGCAGTAGGGCACGGCGCTCGTCGCGGTCGAGCAGGGCGAGCAGCAGCAGGCCGGAGCGGATGCTTTGCTGGCCCAGCACGCTGGCCTGCACCACCGCGTCTTCCAGCAGGCCGACGGTCTGTGCGGAGAGTGCCGGGGTGCGGGTGTTGCCGGCCTTGAACAGCTCCAGCGCCAGGTTGATTTCCGCGGCCACGGCGTCCCGCTCCAGGCCGAAGTGCGGCAGGAGACAGGCCAGGTCGCCCCCTTCGATATCCAGAAGCTCCAGCAGCAGGTGCTCGATTTCCACGTAGTGATGGGTGCGTTGCAGGCAGCGCTGCGCGGCCCGTTCCAGGGCGCGGCGGCTGTCCGCATTGAGGCGTCCGATCAGGCTGCCGAGTTCCATGGTCAGGCCACCTCCGTCTGGCGCAGGCGAGTATCGATCTGCTGCAACTGTTCGCCGCGCACGTGCAGGCCGCCGCTCCAGCGCAGGCGGGGCGGCTGGTTGCGCTCGAGGCTCAGCGGCGGCCCCGGGCGCACCAGCAGGCGCAGGGCGCAGTCCAGGTCGGGGCCGAAGTAGAGGGCGGCGAGGCTGGCCAGGCGCGCATGTTCGTGGCCGTCGGGAAGGAAGTCCGCCGCGCGCCGGTTGTCCAGCGGGCCGAGAGTCAGGCGGATACCGGCGTGTTCATCCCACACCCGGGTGCCGGCGATGGCATCCCGGCCCAGGCGCAGGTTGCGACCCTTGCGCTGCAGCAGGCTGCGGCTGGGCGGAGGAATATCGCGCCAGCCCCCCTGGTAGGCGTCATGGCGCACCTGGACGTTGAACTGGTGACGCACCAGGGCCGCGAAGCCGGCCAGGGAGCGGCGGCCGCCGGCGAACAGGGCCGCGCGCGCGGTCACGGCGGCATCGGGCAGCGCCAGGCGGTGCTGCAGCGCGTTCGGCAGCAGGCCGCAGAAGGCCAGCAGTTGGTCGTGGGCTGGGGAATCCGCGGGCGCGCGGAAGCCCAGGGCCAGGCGATGCTTGCCCAGTACCCGGTAGAGCAGGCTGAGCAGGCGGTGCTGGAACAGGTCGAGGAACTCCGCCGGGGCATGGTCTTTCTGCCGGGCGCGTTGTTGCAGCCACTCCTGGTAGGCGTAGGGCAGCGGGCCGTCGGGACCGCCGAGGCCGAACACCGGCGTGGTCAGGGTCGGCGGTTGACCGGGCGCTTCCTCCAGGCGCTCCACCTGGCTGGCGGCGAAGGTCGGCGTCAGTGGGCCGCGCAGGCGCAGGGCCTCGGCCTGGGGCGCGCTGCCCTGGCCGAGCGGGTCGGCACCCGGGCGCTCGCGCTCCAGCAGCAGGAGCGCCTGCAGGAGTTCGAAGGCCTGCGGTGCGTCGCGCAGGCGCCGGCTCAGAGGGAGAGCGGCATTCCGGCCTGTGGCTGCCACGTCCTGACCTCCTTGTCGGCATCGACCAGCACGGTCCGCACGAAGCGGTTGGCGGTCGCGTAAAGCGAGAAGAATTGCGCCAGCACAGCGGAAAACAGCACCGCGCTGGCGCCGGCGAAGTGCTGCGGGTCGAGGCTGAGACGCACCTCCAGGCCGTTGCGCCAGCCGCGCCAGGCGTCCTCGCCGACTCGTGCCACGACGCGCTCGCAGGCCAGCCGGGTGATGCCTTCGATCTGCCGGCGGGCACCGCCTTCGCCGCGCAGGTTGTGCAGATCGAGCAGTTCGCGCAGGGCCTCCAGCGCCTGCGGGCCTTCCACCAGGGACAGGTGATTGAGGGTGAGCTGCGACACCAGCCGCCAGCGCGATTCGCCGGACAGGCGCGGCAGGCTTTGCGGGCTGGGCGGGTTGCGCAGGCTGGCGTGGGCGACGGGGCCGGGGCGCTCGAAGCCGAGGCGGGTGCCGGCCGGCAGGTTTTCCGCCAGGTGTCGGTTGGTGCACAGCAGTTCGGCGGTCAGGCTGTATTCGGGCGCGTCCAGCAGGGGGTCGAAACCGGTGTCCACCAGGCTCAGCAGGAGGTCGGTGCCGAGGCGGTTGGGGCTCATGCCGTGCACCCGGCGGGCGTGCCAGAACAGCCCGGCGGCTGCACCGCCCAGCCCATGGGCATGGCCGTAGTAGGCCGGCACCGGGCTCACGCCACGGGTCGACGCGGCGCGCACGGCGCGGATGCTGTGGATCTCCACGCTGCTTTCGCGATGGGCATCGGCCACCAGGCGGTACTCGCTGCGGGTGCCGTCCGGCCTCAGGGGTTCGGAGGTGCGCGGGAACAGGTTGATGGCTGGCGCGCAGCCCAGGCACAGGTCGCCCGGCCGCAGGTGCAGGCGGCCCGCCGGGGCGCGGTCGAAGGCAATCACCAGCACGCAGTCGCGGCCGCCCGCGGCCGGTGGCTGCAGCGGCACGTCGAAGAAGGCGAACTTGTCGGGAAAGCAGAAGTACTCGGCCAGCAGGCGCAGGCCGGGATGCTGGCCGTCTTCCTCGGGCAGCAGCGCCTGGTCGTCGGCGAAGCCCACCGGCTGCGGTTCGCCGGGGCAGGGCAGCAACGGCTGACCGGGCGCACCGCAGTGGACGCCGAGGGTATGGGCGCCGAGCAGGTCATACAGCGCGGCATTGGTGACCGGCGAGGCGGCCAGGTGCAGGCGCAAAAGACGGATGGGCAATTGTGTCCAGTCGAACTCGCCCAGGCAGTGCAGGGACAGGCGCAGGGCCGAGCGTGCCTCGGGACGGCCGGTCAGGGCCACGGCCTCGTCGCCATCGAGCAGGGTCGCATCGCCAATGCGCAGCGGCCACAGCACGGCGTCGGCGGTGGTGCGCAGATGCACGCTGGCGCCCTGGCTGGTGGTGACGAACAGCGGGGTGTCGCGGGGCATGCGGTAGCCTTCGGCGAGGCTGCCCTGGGTCGGGTCCGGTTCGAACTGCACGATGGCGCAGGAGGGCAGCGGACGCAGGGCCAGTGGGTAGAGCTGTTCCAGCAGGGCGTCGCTGAATTCCGCGTAGTCGTCGTCAAGGCGCCGTTGCAGGCGCGCGGTCAGTAATGAGAAACCCTCCAGCAGGCGCTCGACATGCGGGTCGGGGCATTCGCCGGGGCCCAGCTCCAGGCGGCGGGCAACCTTGGGATAGCGCGCGGCGAAGCCGGCGCCGGCGTGGCGCAGCCAGGTGAGTTCGCGCTGGTAGTAGTCCAGCAGTTCCGGGTCAATCGAGTCGCTCATGGCGCACCTCGAGGCCCTCGTCCTGGTTGTCGATGACGAATACCGCCGGCCAGGCGCGCCGTCCGCTGCGCAGGTTGCCGCCGAGGCGGATGCACAGGCGCTGCGGTTGCCCGGGGATGGGCTCGACGTCCACGTCGGTCAACTGCAGGCGGGGTTCGAAGTGCTGCACGGCGGCGCGGATCTCCCGCAGCAGTTGCCGGCGGTCATCGCCGCGACGCGCCTGCAGGGCGCTCCAGTCGGCGATGCCGTAGTCGAGGAGGGTCAGCGGCCGGCCGCTCCTGGTGCTGCCGCGGCGAGTGTTGAGCAATCGCGTCAGTTCCGCGCGCACGGACTCGGCCAGAGCCTCGCGATCGAAGGCCGGCGCCTCGTCCGCCTGGGCGGCGAGACGCTCGAACAGCGGCGGGAGCAGGCCGGCTTCCGACATGGCCAGGGGGCGTCCTTACTTGACCAGCTTGTTGGCGGCCAGGTCCCAGGTGGAGGCGGCGGTGCCTTCCTTGGTGCCATCGTCCTTCTGCGCGGTCAGCTCCCATTTGATCTTGGTGAAGTTCATCGACAGGGTCTCCACCGGTTTGCCGCCGGCGCCGCCGCTCACGCTGACATTGGAGAGCACCACGTTGTCCAGGGTGTAGACGATGAAGGGCAGCAGCTTGCCGTCGCCTTCGGCGGCGTTGCGGCCGATGGTGATCTTGGCGGTGGTGATGGGCTTGCCGGCGCAGCAGTACTCGTTCAGCGACGGGGTCGAGGTGTCGATGAACTTGGTGACGGTGAACTCGCCGACGTGCGGCTTGCCGGAGGTGCGTTCCGAGTTGCTGACGTCGTTGGTGACCTGCATGGCCACGTTGTGGCTGTAGGACATCAGCTCGATCTTGTCGGCAAAGCCTTCGAGCAGGCTGTCGCCTTTGATGTCGTCGCCGAGGTCGAGAATGATCGCATCCATCGCTGGGAACTCCTGAGTCGGGAAAAGCTGAAGAAAAAAGGCGTGCCCGCCCGCCGCGTCGAGCGGCGGGCGGTGCGGGTCAGGCCGCTACCGGCGGCGGCAGGCTGGCCACCAGGCGGATCGAGGCGGTCAGTTCCTCCAGCTGGAAGTGCGGCCGGAGGAACACCGTGGCCCGGTAGGCGCCCGGCTTGCCGGCGACTTCCGAGACATCTACCCGTGCTTCGCGCAGCGGGTACTGCGCCTTGATCTCCTGCGGTGCGTTGTCGTTGATCAGCACGTAGTCGGCGATCCAGTTGTTGAGGTAGGTCTGCACGTTGTCGCGGGTCATGAAGCTGCCCACCTTGTCGCGCATGATCACCTTCAGGTAGTGGGCGAAGCGCGAGGCGGCGAGCACGTAGGGCAGCATGGCCGAGATGCGTGCGTTGGCGTTGGCCTCGTTGGTGTTGTAGACCTTGGCCTTGTTGGTGGTCTGGCCGCCGAAGAACACCGCCAGGTCGCTGTTCTTCTTGTGGCAGAGGGCGATGAAGCCGAGCTCGTTGAGCTCCTTTTCGCGGCGGTCGGTGATGGCCACTTCGGTGGGGCACTTCAGCGACAGGTCGCCGGAGCTGGTGCGGAAGGTGTGGGCCGGCAGCCCCTCCACCGCGCCGCCGCCTTCGGCGCCACGGATCGCTGCGCACCAGCCGTACTTGGCGAAGGCTTCGGTGATGCGCTGGGCCAGGGCCCAGGCGGCGTTGCCCCAGAGGTACTTGGAGTGGTCGGTGCCGTTGACGTCCTCGACATAGTTCATGCCTTCCACCGGCAGGGTGTCCGGGCCGTAGGGCAGACGCAGGAGGAAATGCGGCAGGACCAGGGAAACGTAGCGCGAGTCCTCGCTCTCGCGGAAGCTGCGCCACTTGATCAGTTCCTGGCTCTCGAAGATCTTCGCCAGGTCGCGGGGGACGGCCAGCTCGGTGAAGGCGTTCATGTCGAACAGCTTCGGGTTGGCGGCGGCGATGAAGGGCGCATGGGCGGCGGCGGCGACGTTGGAGAGTTTTTCCAGCAGGGCCACATCCTGGGGATGGCGGCCGAAGCTGTAGTCGCCGATCAGCAGGCTGAAGGGGTGGCCGCCGAAGGTGCCGTATTCCTCTTCGTAGATCTTCTTGAACAGCGCGCTCTGGTCGAACTCGACGGCCTTCTCCAGGTCGGTCTGCAGTTCCTTCTGGGTGACGTTGAGCAGGCGCAGTTTCAGGCGGGTGCTGGTTTCGGTGTTCTGCACCAGCAGGTGCAGGCCGCGCCAGGAGGCTTCCAGCTTCTGCAGCTCGGGGTGGTGCAGGACTTCGTTGAGCTGGGCGCTGATCAGCTCGTCGATCTGGCTGATGCGGTCGTTGATCATGGCCACGGTGTCCTTGTCGATGGCCATGCCTTCGTCGAGGACCTGGGTGGCGAATTCCGCGAGCATGTCGCGGGCGTAGTCCTGCTGGCTGTCGTCATGGGCCATGCGGCCCTCGGCGATGATACGGTCGAGCAGGGTCAGGGTCTGCGTGGTGCTCTCGCTGTTCGCACCGGCTTCTGTTGCCATGGCGATTCCTCCGGGAAGTCGGTTCTTCGATCAGGCCTGGGGTTCGGCCGGTGCTTCGCCTTCGCCCTCGGGGGCGGCGGATTCGGCTTCGGGACGTGCCGACTTGATCTCCTGCAGGCCTTCGGTGTTGCTCACCACGTCCTGCAGCAGCTTGTCGAGGTCGTCGTTGCCGTCCAGCTTGGTGAGCAGGTCGCGCAGGCGCTGGCGGGCCTCGAACAGACGGCGCAGCGGGGTGATCTGCTTGACGATGTTGACCGGATCGAAGTCGTCCATGTCGTTGAAGCGCAGCTCGACATTGAGCTTGCTGCCGTCGCCGGTGATGGTGTTGTCCACCTGCAGGGTGGCGCGCGGCGCGATGGAGGCGAGTACCTGGTTGAAGTTGTCGCGATCGATCTCGGTGAAGCGACGCTCGGTGAGCTTGGGCAGGGGGGTGTCCGGCTTGCCCGAGAGGTCGGCGAGGATGCCCACGACCAGCGGCAGTTCCTTTTTCTCGATGGCGTCGCCGATCTCGACGTCGTAGGTGATCTGTACCCGGGGCGGGCGAACCCGGTCCAGTTTGTGCTGCGTGCTTTCGGCCATGTTGGTGGGCTCCAGTGCGATGCCTCGAGCGCAATGCACCGGACTTGTCCTGTCATCGCACTCCCTTGCTGGATCACGGGTCGACAGGGGGGAACTACACGCAAGCCTGTCCTTGGCGATCCCTCTCGTTCGCCGGTCCGACGAACTACTCAAACACGCTAGAACAGGTCTATAAATTTGCAAATGCAAACCAGAGTCTGACCACCATGGAACAGGGACGGTTCATTTTGACTTCGAGAATCTTCGTGCTCGCCCTCGCTTTTCTGTTGGGCGGCTGCGCTCGGGTTTTCGGCCCGAGCGTGCAGCTCGACGTGCTCACCCTGGACGTCGCCGCGCGCGCCAACGACGACACGCCCATCGCCGTCGACTTCATCGCCGTGCGTGATCCGGAGTTGCTGAAGGTGCTTTCCGTCCTCTCGGCGCGGCAATGGTTCAGCGATCGCGAGCAGTACCGCCGCGACTACCGCCAGCAGTTTTCCGTCTGGAGCCTGGAACTGGTTCCCGGGCAGTTCATGGAAGCCCGCGAGTTCCCGTTTGCGGGCGACAGCGCGGCTGGACTTTTGGTCTTCGCCGGCTATAACAGTCCCGGTGCTCACCGCCTGCGGCTGGATGAGCAGAGCCGTGCCTGGCTGCGATTCGATAGCAGGGAAATGCGCTTGCTGAGCGAGAACGAGCAGTGACGAAGGGCCCCTGAAACCACGGGGCGTCACGCTCGCGACAACATTGGACGTCGAAGGGGAGTGGTATGAAAGTTCTGCCTGACGCGGTGTGCTGGCACGAGGGCATGCAGTTGCTGCCCCAGCATTTCCAGTTGCAAGGGTTGCGCGCGGAAGTGCTCGCCGCCCAGTTCGCCCAAGCCGGCAATCCCTGGTTCTGGGGCATCTCCCAACTTGAACTCGACCCCGCCGCGCTCAGTGCCGGCCTGGTGCGTGTGCTCGCCCTCGAGGCCATCCTTCCCGATGGCTTGCCGGTCAGCGTGAAGCCGGGCGACGGCACGGTGCTGGAGCTGGATGTCAGCGCCGCCGTCGGCCAGTCCGCGACCGCCAGCGCCACCGTCTTCCTCGCCGTCAATCCGCTCGGCCGCAGTGGCCAGGTGCTGCCCCTGCGCGGGCGCCTGCAATCGGCGGTGGGCGAGGCGGTGCCGGACCTGGCCAGTGGCGAACACCCCGAGCCGATCCTGGTCTGGCGCCCGGCGGCGCGCCTGGTGACCGAAAGCGGCCGCGCCGATTCGGTGTGCCTGCCGCTGCTGCGGATAGCCAAGGAGGGCGGCGGTTTCGTCCGCCAGTCCTACGTCGCGCCTACCCCGCGCATCCTTCCCGAATCCGTGCTCGGCCGCGCCGTCGCGGCGCTCTGCGCCCGCAGCCGGGAGAAGTGCCTGTTCCTCGCCGGGCGCCTGCGCCAGGCCGAGCAGGCGGGCAACCACGACGACATGGTGGAAGTGCGTCGCCAGCTCGCCGCCCTCTGGTCCCGCCTGCCGGAAGTGGAGGCGGCGCTGAACAGCCGCGTGGCCGCACCGGATCGCCTGCACGGGCTGCTGGTGGGGATGGCCGGTGCCTGGTGCGCCCTGGACCCGGTGGCGGGGGTGCCGGCGTTCGCCCCGCTGGATTTCCTCGACCTGAAACGTGGCTACGACGAAGTCCTCGACTGGCTGGAGAATGCGCTGACCCGCGTGCGGGTGGGCTACCGCTGCCTGACCTTCGAGCAGACGGAACAGGGCTTCACCATCCAGTTGCCGGATACCGAGGCGCGCCGCCAGCGCCTGGTGATCGGCCTGCGCATGCCGGCGGGCGCCGGCGAGCAGGCGGCGTTCTTCTGGCTGGGGCAGGCCATCATCGCCTCCCAGGAGCATGTCCCCACCCTGGCCCGCCAGCGCATGAGCGGGCTGGCGCACCAGTCCATGAGCCGCGCCGAACAGGTCGCCTACAGCGTCGGGGAGGACACCCGGCTGTTCGTGATCCAGGCTGCCGGCGAATGGTTCGACCCTGAGCAGAAGCTGAGCCTCGTGGTGCCCGGCCAGGCCGCCCTGGTGGGCCCCTGGCAAGTGGTGCTGTTCGTCGCCAACGCACATGAATTCGTCTGACCAGCCAAGGATGCGCACATGTCGGAAAGGAGTGTGGCCCTGTATCCGCCGGAGTTCGGCGAGGCGCCCCTGAGTCTTGCCTTCCGCCAGGCCTGGCTGGAATGGCGCGATGCCTGGGATGAGCTGGAGGACGCCGACGACAGCGACGGCCAGTTGGTGGAGCGCACCGCCGAGACCGCCACCCGCATCGTCCGCCGCCTCTGGCGCAGCGCGTTCGCCAGTGTCGGCGAGCCGGCGGCGGCCCAGGTCAAGGCGATGGTCTATGCCTTCGTCGCCCTGCTGGATGAGACCCTGCTGTTCGGCAACTGGGCGGGGCACCTGGCCTGGCAGGAGCGGCCGCTGGAGGCGCGCCTGTACGGCTCGCGCAATGCCGGAGAGCGCCTGCCCATGGCCATCCGTGGTCTGCTCAAGGAGCGTGCGCCGGCCACGCGCGACCTGGCCAACGTCTATCTGCAATGCCTGGTACTCGGTTTCCGTGGGCAACTGCGCGGCGAGCGCGGCCAGGCCACCCACGAACGCTGGCGGCAGGCACTGTTCACCTTCGCCTGGCAGCGCGAGCCCGTCAGCAGCGGCGCCCTGCACAGCCTCGAACGCCCGACGCGGGCGGCGCCGCTGCGCCTGCCCCTGCGCCGGGCGTTGCCGGATGGGCTGCGCCTGGGGCTGGCGATCCTCGGCTGCGCGCTGCTGCTGACCGCCCTGGGGCACTGGCTGTGGCGGGATATCCAGGCCGAACTGGACCCCGTCCTGCACCTGTCGGTGACCCTGGAAGACGGGGAGTCCGCGGAATGAGCGGCTTCGCCATCGCGCTGATCGTGCTGGCCGTGCTGCTGCTCCTGCTGGCGCTGGCCGCGCTCTTCTGGTGGCTGCGCACCCAGTCCGGCGCGGCGATCCGCACGTTCTACACGGCCGTGCGCAAGATGGAGCACGACCAGGGCAGTCACGACCGCTATCAGACGCCCTGGCTGTTGCTGGTGGGCGACCCACGGGAAGGCGGGCAGCTCTGTAGTGACTGGCAACTGGCCCCGGTCGGGCGCCCGGCCTGGTTCGGCCGCTGGTGGGCCGACCCGGACGGCTCGTTGCTGGTGGTGCCCCAGGGGCTGTTCCTGCCGGAGGAGGGCGGCACTGCCCCGGCCTTCGCCTGGCGCCGCCTGCTTGGCATGCTGCTGCGGCTGCGCGGGCAGCGCCCGCTGGACGGCGTGATCTGGACCCTCCCGCTGGCGCGGCTGCTGGACAATGGGCAACTGGCGGCTGACGCCATCGCCGTGCGTCGGCGCTTCGGCGAGCTGTTGCAGCGCCTGGGGCTGAGCCTGCCGGTGCATGTGCTGGTTACCGGCCTGGAGGAGTTGCCGGGCTTCCAGGAACTGGTGGCCGCCTTGCCGGAGGACGGCCATGAGCGGGCCCTGGGCTGGTCCTCGCCCCATGCCCTGGAAGCGGGCTGGCAGGGCTACTGGCTGGACGATGCGCTGGACCAGGTGATCCAGGGGCTGCAGGCGGCGATTCTCGAAATCGGCGCCCTCAAGGGTGAACTCGGCGAAGACCTCTACCGCCTGCCTGGCGAACTGGACGGCCTGCGGGGCGAGCTGCGGGCGCTGCTGGAACCGGTGTTCCAGGGCAACGCCCAAGGCGAGGCGCCCCGCCTGCGGGGGCTCTACTTCAGCTCGGCGCAGGTCTTCGCCGGCGACGCCGATCCCTGGGAGCTCGCCAGCCAGGACCTGCCGCCAGCGCGCGGGGTGTTCGCGCGTTCGCTGTGGGGCCAGCGCTTCCTCGCCGAACAGGGGCTCGCCCAGGCGGTGCCGCGTATCCTGCGCCTGCGCCAGCGCTGGCAGAAGGTGATCGCCGGCACGGCGGCCGTTATCGGCGCCTTCTGGCTGCTGGGGATGCTCTGGGTCTGGCATGACGGCCAGCGCGACGCCCGCGAGCTGACCCGCGTGCTGCAGGTGGCGCAGAACAACCATGTGGCGTTCAAGGACCCGGCGCGCAGCGAGGAGCAGGCGCGGCGCAACCTGCTGGGGTTCTGGCGCCTGTTGCAGGATGCGCCGCGCTGGCACTTCGATTCGCTGGTTTTTCCCACGTCCTGGTTCTCCGACCTCGACGGGCGCATGGACAAGGTCCTGCGCGCCATGGCGCGTAGCGAGGCCCTGCATCCCCTGGCGCAGATGCAGCGCGGGGAGCTGGACAGGCTGCTGGCGATCCGCATCGGCGACCGGCGCACCCAGGTCGAAGGCGAGCAGCCCGAGGAGTGGCCGAATTACGTCAAGGCGCGCAACCTGGCCTATGGCGCCGCCGCCCTGGAGCAGCAGAACCGCCTGTTCGCCGATGTCCTCTCCGGCGACAAGGGTGTGTTGGAGCCGCTGGTACAGCTGGGCAACAGCGCTCTGGGGCTGGAACTCAACAGCGCCGACCTGCGTCGCCGCGCCTACTACGATCGCGCCCTGCGCGGCCTGGGTGGGCCGGGGCTGGCGCCGCTCGACCTGCAGGCCCGGCGCCAACCCTTGAGCGAGCAGTTCCAGGCCCTGATGAAACTCTGGTTGACCCAGTACTTCCTTGCCGAGAACTTCGTGCGCCCGGCGGGCTACCTCAAGCTGCACCTCGACAGCCTGCGGGGTGGGCAGGGCAACACGCTGGCCGAGCTGGAAGAGATCAACAGCCTGATCGACAACCTGGAAGACCTGATCGCCCTGACCAATTCCGCCTGGAGCCACAGCAACGGCGAGGAACTGGTGCCGGGTTACCGCAACCTGATGGAAACCGTGCGCCAGAGCAGCCTGCTGGGGCCTGCGGTGGAACAGAACCTCAACGCCGAGGCCGGCCGCCTGCGCAAGGGTTTCCACGGGCAGTGGATCGCCGGCGTCGGCTCGCGCGCCAACCTCCTGCAGCGTCAGGCCGGCGGCACCCTGATGCTGCAGGAACACATCGGCGCCTTGGCCAAGGCGATCAAGGGCCTGCTCAAGCGCGATTTCGTCGTGGTGGCCTTGCGCCGGGACGCCGTCGAGCCCGATGTCCGAGCCCTGCGTCATGTCGATGCGCGCGCACTGGCCGAGGCGCAGAACGTCGTCGACAGCTACCACGCGTTCGTCGGCCAGGAGCTGGCGCAGATTCCTCCGGATTACCGTGAAGGCCTGCTCAAGGCCGCCGGTGAAGCGGCCGCGCGAGCCATCTGGTCGAGCCTCGGCGCCTCCACCCCGGGCCCACAGGGCAGCGCCGGCAAGGCCTTCGATGTACCGGTGGATCAGGCCGGGCAGGTGCTCAACGCCCTGCTGGCACTGAATCGCACGGACCTGGCCGGTGCCCTGCGCAGTCAACTGAACCGCATGGCCATGAGCGATGTCGATTCGGCCCTGGCCGGCATCGACGCCTTGCCCGTGTTCACCCAGCGCTTCGACATTCAGCAGTGGGACGGCAGCCGCAACCTGGGCCTGCTGCTGTTCCGCGCCAGCGACGTGGCGGACCTGAAGCACAGCCTGGGCGGGCAGTTCGAGGTCATCCTCGCCAGCAGCGAGAGTGCCGCACCGCCCCTGGCCTGGCTGCGCGAGCAGCACGGGTTGTCCGGCGCCGAACGGGACCGGGTGGCACGCCTGGCCAGCCTCAGTGACGAAATGGCCAAGTACAAGGCGCAGAACCCCACCAGTTCGCCGGCGTTGTTCGAGCAGTTGGTGAGCCGCGATTTCATCGACATGGACCTGGGCTCCTGCACCCAGGTGCTGGCCACTGCGACCCTGTCCAGCGGCACCGGTGACCTGGCGCGACGCACCCGGATCCTGCGCGACCAGGCCGCGCAGCGCTGCAACCAGTTGCAGCAGCAGCGTGCGGCGCTGGCCTGGCACGACCTGGCGGACTACTTCAACCAGTACCTGGCGGACCGCTTTCCGTTTGCCTACAGCCTGCAGGCAGAGGATGCCGACCCGGCGCGGGTGCAGCACCTGGTGGAGCTGATCGACAGTCGCCTGGCGCAGGCCGAAGAGGGCCTGAAGTGGAGCCGGGCCGGCGACCGGCCGGCGGCGGAGGATTTCCTTGCCCGCTTGAAACAGGCGCGCACCTGGCTGGGGCCGCTGTTCGTGCGCGATCCGTCCGGCGCCCTGGGCGTCGAGCTGGACGTGCGCTGGAGGACCGACCGCGACGACGAGCGCGGCGCCGATCAGGTCATCGCCTGGGGCCTGCACGCCGGCGACAAACAGATCGTTTACCCCGGGGAGTCGCAGCGCCTGCGCTGGGGCGTCGGCGACCCGATGCAACTCCTGCTGCGCTGGGCCAAGGACGGCAGCCAGCGGCCGAGCATCGATCCGCTGCAGCCGAGCATGGCCGTGGCCGACCTGGAGGCCGGCTGGGAATACCGCGGGCCCTGGGCGCTGCTGCGGCTGATGCGCGCCCATGTGGTACTGCAGCGGCAGCCGAGCATGGACTACACCGACTTCCCCCTGACGCTGCAGGTGCCGGTGCGTGGCGCCCCCGGTGGCAACCAGCAGGCCTTGATGTTCATGCGCCTGTCGCTGATGACCCAGGGTGGCAAGCTGCCGCTGTCGATCCAGCCGTTGCCGGTGAAGGCGCCGCGCTCGCCGTTCAGCGAAAGCCACGCCACGTCTCTGGTCAGCACCGAGGTGACGCCATGAGCCTGCCGATGACCGAAAGCCCTGCCAACGAATTGCTGGCGCCCATCCCCGGCCCCGAACCCTGCGGCCCCAGCCTGCGCTACGACCCGGCCTGGGACCGCTTGCGCGAGCTGCGCCGGGAAGACGACGCCAGCCTGCCGGCCGGGGTCTGGCAGGCCGACCTCAAGCGGGGCGACTGGGCGGCGGTGGAGGCCTTGGCGAGCGAACTGCTGCGTGAACGCAGCAAGGACCTGATGCTCGCGGCCTGGCTTGGCGAAGCCTGGCTGCTGCGCAGTGGCCTCGACGGTCTGGCGCCGGCCCTGGGGCTGTTGGCGGGGCTCTGCGAGCGTTACCCGGACGAGTTGCACCCGCAGCCGGAAGCGGACGACCGCTCCTGGCGCGTGGCGCCCCTGGAATGGATGGTGCGCCGCTACGGAGAAATCATCCTGACCCGCTCACCCTTGTTCGGTGCCGATCACTCCGAGCTGGCCCACCTGACCCTGCATGGCTGGCAGCAACTGCAACAACGCCAGGTGCAAGCCAGCGACAGCAAGGCCGACAAGGTTTCCGCCGAGGCGGCGCGGCTGGAGCAACGCAAGCTCGATGAAACCCTGCGGCAAATGCCATCCGCCAGCTTCACGCGGGTTCGCCAGGCCATGGACGCGAGCCTGGCCGAGCTGGCGCGCCTGGATGCCTGGTGCGATGGCTGGCTCGGCGACCTGGCGCCCAGTCTTGCGCCCTTGCAGCAGACCCTGAACGCCATCCGCACGCTCATGCAGGAGTTCACGCCCATGCACCCCCACACGCCGCCGGTTGCGGCGCCAGCGCCTGAAGCCCCGCCGGAGCCGACCATCGCCGCGGAAGCGGAAGCCACGACGGTCTTCACCGGAGTACCGGCCAGTCGCGAGGATGCCTACCGCCAGCTCGCGCTGATCGCCGACTACCTGGCCCGCACCGAACCCCACAGCCCGGTGCCCTACGTGATCCGCCGCGCGGTGGAATGGGGCAACCAGCCCCTGAGTAACCTGCTGGACGAACTGATCAGCGCCGACGGCGAAGCACGCCGCCTGTGGAAGCTGCTGGGGGTGTTGAAGTAGCGGTCAGCGCGGAGGTGCACCTTTCTGTTGTGGGAGCGAATTCATTCGCGAAAGGACGGCGCAGCCGTCCCGACGGAGCTGGTAAGGCAGGTCTGCGACCTGTATCGCGATTGAAATCGCTCCCACAGGGTTGGTGCCACCGCCAGATTCAGCCCACCTCAGGCACTCACCAGCACTTCAAACCCGCCATAGATCATCCGCTGTCCATCAAAGGGCATGGTGCTCGGGTCGGGTTTCATCCTCGGGTCTTCCATCGCCTTCTGCATGCCGGTATCCCGAACCTGCTTTGAAGGCCAGGTGATCCAGGAGAACACCACGGTCTCGTCTTCCTTGAGCTGCACCGCCATCGGAAAGGAAGTCACCTTGCCCTCGGGCACGTCGTCGCCCCAGCATTCGACGATGCTGAGGGCGCCACATTCCTTGAACACCCCGGCCGCCATTTCGGCCACCTTGCGGTAGGCCTCGCGCTGGGCGGTGGGGACGGCGACTACGAAGCCATCTACATAGGTCATGATCGATCTCCTGTCTGGATTCCATTCGGTCGATGGGAAGTGGCCGGACCGATTCGTCCGGTAGGCCTGATTGAGAGTCGATACAGGTAGTCGTGATTCGACAGGGTTGCCTGGGCGATGAGGTGCTAGCCGACGGGCGGCGACTTCACACTGGATTGGCAAGATGGCGTGAGGGGGCTTGGGATTCTGCCTCTGGCTGATTGCCGAGTGGGCTTCGAGCTTGGGATTTGCCCCACCCAGGCGAGCTTCCTGTTCTGGCAGATAGTGGGCGTGGGTTGAGCGCGCGTTAGGCCACGCTCCTCGGACCAGCGTGGCCCGCACCCACCTACAGGGAATCAGCCAACCACGCGGGATGGCATTGACAGCGTCGTAGGTTGGGTAGAGGAACGAAACCCAACGAATCTTGACCGCGCGGCTGAGGTCGGTCTTCTCCTCAACCCGCTGGCGCCAATTCCAACGCCGTCTTAATCTCCTGGTTTTTCTCGTGCACGGAGCACTCCCCATGACCACCGCCTTGCTCATCATCGACGTCCAGCGCGCCATCAGCGCCGGCCAGTACGCCGCCTTTGAGATCGACCGGGTGATCGGCGCGATCAATGGCCTTGGTGACAGGGCGCGCGCCGTCGGCATTCCCGTCGTGGTCATTCAGCATGAAGAGCCTACAGGCGATTTCCAGTACGGCTGCGACAACTGGCAACTGGCGGATGACCTGGCCGTTGCGCCGCAGGATATCCGTCTGCGCAAGACCACTCCCGACGCCTTTCACAACACCGAACTGCAAGGGGTGCTTCAGCAGTGCGGCGTGGAGCGCCTGATCGTCTGCGGCCTGCAGACCGACTACTGCGTCGACACGACTGTGCGCCGCGCCCTGGCGCTGGGTTATGCGGTGGTGCTGCCGGCGGATGCCCATTCCACCCAAGACAACGCCGTCTTGCCGGCGGCACAGATCATCGCCCACCACAATGCGGTGCTTGGCAGCATCTCGAGCTTCGGTGTGCGGGTGCAGGTGGTCCCGGCGCAGGCGGTGTGGATGGAGGCGTGACGGCCACCCTCGATTGGCCCGCCGCCATCGGGCTGGCGGGCGAGTGATCATGCAGGAAAAGGAATCCGACCATGGCAAAAAAAGACATCCATGACACGCACGCGGGGGCGTCGGCGGATGCAGTCGCCCGGCTGATCGACGCAAGAATCGCGGAATTGGGGGACTGGCGGGGTGAGCTGCTCGCGCGGGTCCGGGCGGTCATCAGGCAGGCCGACCCGGATATCGTCGAAGAATGGAAGTGGCGGGGTGTGCCGGTGTGGTCGCATGCCGGCATCGTCTGCACCGGCGAAACCTACAAGCAAGCGGTGAAACTGACCTTCGCCAGGGGCGCCGCGCTGGACGACCCCGCGGGACTGTTCAACGCCAGCCTCGAAGGCAGCACCCGGCGCGCCATCGACCTCCATGAGGGCGACGTGATCGACGAGCCGGCGTTGAAGGGACTGATTCTCGCAGCCGTGGCGTTCAATACGGCGAAGCGGGCGGTCGGAGGCGCATCCTAGACGATGAGGCACGACCGATAGACTCGCATGCGATCTGTAGTCGGGTTGTTCAAGACATCAGCTCGGGTTGACCTATACCCAGTACATCACCGTCGTGGCGATGTGGGAGGAAGACAACCAGACCGTCAGCAGCCTGGGGGAAAAGCTCTACCTCGAATCGAACACGCTCACGCCGATCCTGAAGAAGCTGGAGGCAATGGGCTTGGTCAATCGGCAGCGCGACCCCCAGGACGAGCGCCAGGTGCGGGTCAACCTGACGAAGGCAGGCCGGGAGCTGCGGGAGCGGCGCCTGGAAACCGGCCTCAACGCCTCCACCGGCCTGATGCCGGATGAGTTCGTGCAGATGCAGAAGGCGATTGCGGCGCTGCGCGACAACCTCATCCAGCCGGGCGGCAAGGCGAAACGTAGCAAGTGATGCCGCTCCAGGCCGCGAGCCCGGGGCTTCCGGGCCCGGCCTGGAAGGGGATCAGTATTGGCAGAACCTGATCCGGTTGCCGAAGGGGTCGTAGACTTCCATCACCTGTCCCCAATTCTGCTGGACGATTCCGGGCCGCCCGTACGAGTAGCGCTTGCCGATCAGTTCATCGTGCAGGGCGTGGATGTCCCGCATCGGGACGAAAAGGGTCGCGCCCGGACTGGCATCGCCATGATGCTCGGACAGGTGAAGCTGCAGCCCCGCCCGGGTGATGCCCATGTAGAGCGGCAGATCGGCCTCGAAGCGGTGTTCGAACTCGACGCTGAAGCCCAGGAAGCCGCAATAGAATTCGCGTGCCTTGGCTTCGTCGAAAATGCGCAGGATGGGAATCGGCCTTTCGAAGGCGATGTCCTGCGGTGCCGGTTCTTCGGGGAGTGTTGCAGAGGCAGTGTTCCAGTCCTTGTAGCCGAGCTGGTTAGCGACCAGTTCGAGGGCGGCGGAGTGGGGCAGTGGGTGATCGCGCGCCGCTAGCAGCGCTCGCAGCCGCTTGGCCATCTGCTTGGCCTGGTTGATGGACGGCATGGTTCCTCCAGAGGGTCGAAGTGTACCTGTGCTCGCATTGCCAATCTTCGACGGTCAAGAGGGCCAGGATTGGAGGTTGTCGAACGATGCTTTCACCTTCCCGGACGGGGCGAGCGGCAGGCAGCAACAGCCTGCGGCGAGAATAGGTGAGCCGTTGCGGAAATGAAAGTCTTTCCCAACAAGGGCGCGTATCGCCTGGCGCTCAGTGCTCCGCCATCAGGCGTTCGTGGACGTATTGCCTGAACTGCTCGGGTGGCAGCGGGCGGGAGAAGAAGTTGCCCTGGTAGGCCTGGCAGCCGTGGGCGAGCAGGAAAGCGCGCTGGGCATCGGTTTCCACGCCCTCGGCAATCACCGAGAGGCCGAGGATCTGGCTCAGGCTGATGATCGCGCAGGCAATCGCGGCGTCGTTGGGATCGACCAGCACGTCGCGGATGAAGGACTGGTCGATCTTGAGCTGATCCAGCGGCAGGCTTTTCAGGTAGGAGAGCGAGGAATAACCGGTGCCGAAGTCATCCAGGGACAGGCTGATGCCGATCTCCTGCAGCTCGACCATCTTGGCGACCGTGCTTTCCATGTCTTCCACCAGCAGGCCTTCGGTCAGTTCCAGCTTGAGCTTTTTCGGGTCGGCCCCGGTGTACCTCAGCACGGCCAGCACCTCCTCCACGAAGTCGGGGTGATGGAACTGCCGGGCGCTGACGTTCACTGCCACAACCACCCGCGCGGTGTCCGGTTGCCTGGCCCAGGCCACCAGCTGGTTGCAGGCACACTGCAGCGCCCATCGACCCAGCGGCAGGATCAGCCCCGTTTCCTCTGCCAGCGGCACGAACTCGGCCGGCAGCACCAGGCCGCGTTCGGGGTGTTGCCAGCGCATCAGCGCCTCGGCGCCAATGATGCGGCCCTGGCTGTTCACCTGCGGTTGGTAATACAGCAGCAGTTCCTTGCCTTGCAGCCCTTGGCGCAGGTCCGCCTCCAACTGCGCGCGGGCGGTGGCGACCGCCTGCATTTCCGGGTCGAAGAAGCGCAGGGTGTTGCGGCCCGCCGCCTTGGCCCGGTACATCGCCAGGTCGGCGCGCTTCATGATGTCGTCCACGGTGTTCTGCTGGCCCTGGAACAGGGCGATGCCGAGGCTGGGGGTGCTGTGGTGTTCATAGCCATCCAGCTGGTAGGAAATATTCAGTGCGCCGAGAATCTTCTCGCAGATGCTCCGGGCCTGGATGGCGGCATCCGGCGGGTACTCGCTGAGTCCTTCCAGCAGCACCACGAACTCGTCACCGCCGAGGCGCGCCACGGTGTCGCTCTCACGGATGCAGCAGGACAGGCGTTGGGCGACCTGTTGCAGCAGCATGTCGCCACGGTCGTGGCCCAGGGTGTCGTTCAGCGCCTTGAAGTTGTCCAGGTCGATCAGGATCACCGCGCTCGTATGCTGGCTGCGGGTGCTGCTGACCAGCGCGTGCTGCAGGCGGTCGAGCATGAGGCGCCGGTTGGCCAGGCCGGTGAGCTGGTCGTAGAAGGCCAGGCGCTTGACCTCCTGTTCGGCGGCCTTGCGGTGGCTGATGTCGGTATTGATCGACAGGACGGACTGCGGCCGGCCGTTGTCGTCGCGCACCAGGGTGCGGTGGCTTTCGAAGGTGATGGTGCTGCCGTCGCGGCGCTGCAGGGTCACTTCCCCCGACCAGTCCCCGCTTTCCATGAGGCTGCGAGTGGCCACGTCGGTCGTGTCCGGGTCATGGTCGATCAGTTGGGGCGCGTATTGGCCGAGCGCTTCTTCCTTGCTCAGGCCGTAGAGGCGTTCGGCGCTCTTGTTCCAGTAGCGGATGCGGTGGTCCATGTCGTGGACCACGATGGCGTCCTGGGCCTTGTCCAGCAGCGAGGCCTGCTGGCGGAACTGCCGTTCGCTCTCGCGCAGTACCGCCAGGTAGCCGTCGCGCTCTGCGGCATGCGCTTCCATCTCGCGCTTGATCCGGCGTCCGTAGAACACGGCGGCGCTGACCATCATCAGCACGAAGACCATGATCGCGTACTCGATCCGGCGCAGTTCCTCCACCGACTCCTGCTCCTCCTCCAGCAGCTTGCTCTGGATCTGGCCGACCCGTTCCCGCACCGTGGCCAGCGAGGCGAGGAGCATGGCGTACTTGCGGTCCATGGTGGCCATGCGCTTGCCGGCGTCGTCCGACTTGCCTTCACGGAAGAAGGAGAAAATCAGCAGGGCCTCGTTGACCATCTCGACCATCGCCGCGTCGACTTCGGTCACTTCATCCTTCAGGGCGATGCTGTAGGCCTGGATGTCCGCGCTGTGCTCGGCCTGATTGGCGATGCGGGCGTCCAGTTGCTGCCTGGCCAGCGCCAGGTGCTCGTTGAAGAGACTCAGGGCCGCGGACATGTTGCGCGATTCGGATTCGACATCGTGGGTGTCGAACACGTTGTTGCCCGGCGCGTTCACGTCGGAGGCCAGGCTGCCCAGGGTCGAATAGGCCGACAGTTGCTGGACCCAGGACTGGTTGGCCTTTATGGAGCGGTGGTAGGTGTCGACGATCAGGTGATTGAGCAGCACGCTGAGCACGACCACCAGCACGTCGAAGCCCGCCAGGAAGAAGTACATGCGGTGCCAGCGGGTCGCGCGAGGGTGCTTCGAATGGGCAGAGATGGCTTGATTGGCGGCGCTTTCAGCTTCGAAAGAATCCATTTTCAAGGTCTCCAGCCTGATGAGGGCCTGAATGAAAGACGCGCCAGGCAGTCCGTTCCCTTGCCCTGAGTGCAGGCGCCCGTCGGTGGGGCGAATGGGGCGGTGGCATCTAAAGCATAGCCACTCATTGGCCATTATCCGGTTGGCCGACTGCTGGTGCCTGGACGCTGACAGGCTGCTAGTGGCGTTCTTGCGCAGGAAGGTGGCTGGCTTACGCGCCGGGGAGTCAGACCCAGGCACCGGGGGCGGGGGATCTTTCAGGTCAGCGCGGAAGAATCAACGGTCCAGTCGACCGCTAGCGCCCGGATTGTCGGCCGGTGCGTGGCAAAAAGGACCGCCACGGTGCCAAGGCGCAATCCGGCACTGCATTCCGTGACGGCCAAGCTCAATGATCGTGAGCCACTTTAAAATGCATCGTTTTCGCATCTGGCTGCACGCCGCTAGAGCGCTGCATTCGACCGTCCGGGCGGGCCGCATCCGTGCCCTCTGTCTGAGGCGCGGCAGGCAGGGTCAGCGGCCTTCGCCCTGTTCATCAAATGACTGTGGCGAGCCGTGCCAGCGGGCCGATACCAGGCGATCGCGACCGCGCAGCTTGGCCTGGTAGAGCAGTCGGTCGACAGCTTCTATGAAGCCGAGGCTCTGGACCTGATGGCCAGGGGTGATGGTACCCACCCCCAGGCTGATGGTGAGCAGGGTGGCGACACCGGATTTTTCGTGGGGGATGCAGCGCTCGCGAATCAGCTTGCGGCAGCGTTCGGCCACCTGGCGCGCGGCGGGTTCGTCGGTGGCGGGCAGGATCAGCACGAATTCCTCGCCGCCGAAGCGGGCGATGAAATCGCGAGGGCGGATGGCGGCATTCATCAGCGCCTGGCCGACACTCTTCAGGCAGTCGTCGCCCTGGATATGGCCGTAGTGGTCGTTGTACTGCTTGAAGTAGTCGATATCCAGGAGGATCAGCGACAGCGGCTCGCCGGTGCGCTGGGCGTTGGTCCATTCCACTTCCAGTACCGAGTCGAACATGCGCCGGTTGGCCACGCCGGTGAGTCCGTCCTTGAAGGAGTACTCCTCCAGTTGTTTCTGCAGGTCGATCAACTGCTGCTCGGCCTTCTTGCGTTCGCTGATGTCGAACATGAAGCCGATCAGCGCGTCCACCTCGCCGTCGGCGTTGCGCATCACGTGCACCACGTCGCGAATCCACACGTAGTCGCCACCGGCGGTCATGGCGCGGTAGTCCGCCTCGTGGTCGGTGCCGGACTGGGACTGGGCGACGCAGAAGGCCACCACGCTGTCGCGGTCGTCCGGGTGCATGCGCTCGGCCCAGTCGTTGACGCTGACCCAGCTGGACTGGCTCCAGCCCAGCAGCGCCTCGATCTGCGGGCCGATGTAGGCGAAGGTCATGGTCTTCCAGTCGATCTTCCAGGGGATCGCCCGGGTGGATTCCAGCAGGGCCTTGTAGACCTCCTGGGTGTTGTCGCGGTCGTCTTGCATGGCTGCCCCCGTACTGGCCGATTCGGTTGGCGCCTCCCTGCGCAGGTCCCCTTATACCGAATCTCCCGCCGTTTCAGGCAGTGGCTTCGAATGCCACCTGATAGCTCACCTCACCTTCGGCCCAGTCTCCCGTCAGCGACAGGGCCTGGAAGTACTCGGGCGGCACGCCAGGCAGGGTCAGGCCGGGCCGCACGACGAAACCGAAACGGCTGTAGTAGCCCGGGTCACCCAGGAGCACGCAGCCTTGCGCGCCGAGTTCACGCAGGCCAGCGAGGGCCGCGCCCATCAGCCGCGATCCGATGCCGCTGCCCTGGCGCGCCGGCGCCACCGAGATCGGGCCCAGTCCGTACCAGCCTGGGGTGCCGGAGGAGAGGGCTACGGGTGAGAGGGCCACATGGCCGACGATCTCGCCGTTGTGTTCCGCCACCAGCGATAGCGACAACTGCCCGGCGCGCCGCAGGGCATTGACGATGAACTGTTCTGTACCGCTGCTGTGGGGCGCATCGGCAAAGGCGGCGCGGGTCAGGTCTTCGATGGCCTGGATGTCGGTGGCACGCTCGGTGCGGAGGATCAAGGTCATGTTCAGACTCCTGATTTGGATGCAGGGGTGGCATTGGGCAGGGCGATGCCCTTGGGCCATAGCAGCCAGACCCGCCCTTGCTGCTTCATGTTGCCAGCCAGTTCGCCAGCCGCGGCGCCGGTTCCCCAGAACAGGTCGGCGCGCACCTCGCCGGCGATGGCGCCGCCGGTGTCCTGGGCCGCCACCGGACGAATCACCGGGCTGCCATCCGGGCGGGTGGTGGAAAGCCAGAGCAGGCTGCCCAATGGAATCACCTTGCGGTCGATGGCCACGCTGTAGCCGGCGGTCAGCGGCACGTTGAGGGATCCGCGCGGGCCTTCGTTGCTGTCCGGGTTGAGGCTGAAGAACACGAAGCTCGGGTTGCTCGCCAGCAGTTCGGGCACTCGTTGCGGGTTGGCGCTGGCCCAATCGCGAATCGCCCCCATGCTGACGTCTTCCTGTTTCAGCTGGCCCTGTTCCACCAGCCAGCGCCCCACCGGGCGGTAGGGGTGGCCGTTCTGGTCGGCATAGCCGATGCGCAACTGGCGGCCGCTGTCCAGCTGGATGCGGCCGGAACCCTGGATCTGCAGGAATTGCAGGTCCATCGGGTCGGTGAGCCAGGCCAGCACCGGTGCCTTGACGCCGTTGGCGCGGATGCTGGCGCCATCGTCGTAGGGCTTGAGCACGCGGCCTTCGAGGCGGCCACGCAGGCGCTTGCCCTTGAGTTCGGGGTAGAGCCCATCCAGGGCGACCACGATGAGGTCGTCGGGTACGCCATAGACCGGCACCTGCGCCCGCTCGCTGCGCCCCAGGCTACCCGCGTAGACCGGTTCGTAGTAGCCGGTGATCAGGCCCTCGGGGCTGTTGCGCGCGTTGCGCAGGCTGTAGACGTCGAGCTGCGCCCTGAGCCAGGCGCGGATCGCGGCGGGGTCTTGCGGTACCTGGGCGGCGCTGGCGCAGGTGGCGGCCCAGACCGGGTCCTTGGCCAGACGCGCGCAGGCCGAACGCCAGGCAGCGAATCCGGCGATTACGTCGTCGTCGCTGCTGGCGGGGAGTTCTTCCCAACTGGCCCTGGCGTAGGTATCGACCTTGGCGGGTTGTTCGGGCTTGGCGGGTTCCTCGTCGCAACCGGCGAGCAGGGCGAACAGGCCGGCGATGCAGAGCGCAAGCCGGCCCCGACGGAAAAGGGGGGCAATCACGGGCGGGTGTTCCTGGTGAGGGATTTCGAGGCCGCTAGCTTGGTGAATGGCCGGGGCGACGTCAAATCAGACGAGCTGCGGCATTGATCCAAGACGCTGAAATCAAAAGGAAATATTCATCCAATAGGGTGCACGCAGCTTTGAGAAGGACCCTATCGTGACGCGTACCGTGAGAAATTTTCGCAAGACCCTGGACGCCGTGGCCATGAACAACGAAGCCGCCGCCATCGCCGTGATGCGCGCCGCCGACCGCATCGGCGACGCGGCTCTGAAGCAGCAACTGTTCAATGTGATCCAGCGGATGAACCAGGACGCCGCCGAGTTGCGTGTGGTGCGTGACCATGTCTGAAGGACGGATTTCCCCCGCCTGTATGAAATTGATGCTTGACCTGAAGGACGCCGGCCCTCTATTTTGCCCGCCATGACTCAATCCCCTTGGTTGTCCGGCCCCGCGATTATTACCGCCATTCCAGCAGTGGCGGGTTAGCCGACGACCAAACAGAAACCCGCCCTCGAGGCGGGTTTCTTCCTTCTGTCTCCTGGGCGCGAACATCAAGACCAGGAGCCCCGCATGACCCATCTCACCACCCCGACTGCCGATTCTCTTACCGAGCGCCCGCTGGATGAGCGTGACGGCCTGCTCAAGCACTATGTGCGCAAGATCCTCGCCGCACCGGTGTACGACGTTGCCATCGAAACGCCCCTGCAACCCGCCCGCCAGCTCAGCGAACGCCTCGGCAACCAGGTGCTGCTCAAGCGTGAGGACCTGCAGCCGGTCTACTCCTTCAAGATCCGCGGCGCCTACAACCGCGTGGTTCAGCTGAGCCAGGAGGAGCGCGAGCGTGGGGTGATCGCCGCCTCGGCGGGTAACCACGCCCAGGGCCTGGCCCTGGCGGCGCGGGAGCTGGGCGTGCAGGCGACCATCGTGATGCCGCGTACCACGCCGGAACTGAAGGTTCAAGGCGTGCGCTCCCGCGGCGGCAACGTGGTGCTGCACGGCGACGCCTTCCCCGATGCCCTGGCCCACGCGTTGAAGCTGACGGACGAACAGGGCCTGACCTTCGTGCCGCCCTACGACGACCCGGACGTGATCGCCGGGCAGGGCACGGTGGCCATGGAAATCCTCCGCCAGCACGGCGGCCGGCTGGACGCCATCTTCGTGCCCGTGGGTGGCGGCAGCCTGATCGCCGGCATCGCCGCCTATGTGAAATACCTGCGCCCCGAAGTGAAAGTGATCGGCGTCGAGCCGGAGGACTCCAACTGCCTGCAGGCCGCGCTGGCCGCGGGCGAGCGGGTGGTGCTCGGTCAGGTCGGGCTGTTCGCCGACGGGGTGGCGGTGGCGCAGATCGGCGCCCACAACTTCGAGGTCTGCCGGCATTTCGTCGACGAGGTGCTGACGGTCAGCGCCGATGAAATCTGCGCGGCGATCAAGGACATCTACGACGACACCCGTTCCATCACCGAGCCGGCAGGCGCACTGGCGGTGGCCGGGATCAAGCGGTACGTGGAGCACGAGGGTGCCCGTGGGCAGACCCTGGTGGCCATCGACTCCGGCGCCAACATCAACTTCGACCGCCTGCGCCACGTGGCTGAACGTGCCGAACTGGGCGAGCAGCGCGAGGCGATCATCGCCGTGACCATCCCGGAACGCCCTGGCAGCTTCAAGGCCTTCTGCGAAGCCATCGGCAAGCGCCAGATCACCGAGTTCAACTACCGCTACAACACCGACGCCGAGGCGCACATCTTCGTCGGCGTGCAGACCCACCCGCTCACCGACCCGCGCGCGGCGCTGGTGGAGAGCCTGCAGGGGCAGGGCTTCCCGGTCCTTGACCTGACCGAGAACGAACTGGCCAAGGTGCACATCCGCCACATGGTAGGTGGCCGCGCCGCGTACATCGGCGAAGAGCGGCTGTTCCGCTTTGAGTTTCCCGAGCGACCAGGTGCGCTGTTCAACTTCCTCGACAAGCTGGGCGGGCGCTGGAACATCACCCTGTTCCACTACCGCAATCACGGCGCCGCCGACGGCCGCGTGCTAGCCGGGCTACAAGTGCCGGAGGATGAGAACCACCTGATCTTCGAGGCGCTGGACGAAATCGGCTACCCGTACTGGGAAGAGAGCGATAACCCGGCGTGCAGGCTGTTCCTGGGCTGAGGGGCAGTGATTTTTCGGTTCATTGGGGATGTTGGGGGAGTGCTCTGATGTCGGATTGGCAAAATTATGTGAGTGACCTTGATTGGCAGTGTGCAACTGGATGCCGCCTGCCCCCGGCGCGCGTCTTCACCCCGCAAGCAGGCGAGGAAACTGCGCGTGTACCTGTTGATCCGACAGCATGGGTTTCGTACCTCAACCCATCCTACCTAGACACAGCAATCCTGATGCAACCAGCGGCCTTAAACTGAGCGGAAGAGGTGTGGCAAGGACCCCGCCCCATCAGGAGGCCGAGTGTAATCGCTGTAGAAGGGGATGAGCGGCATGGATGCCGCGAGAGGCGCGCAGGGCCATGGATGGCCCTTCGCGCCGTGCCCCTGGCACAGCGATGGAGCGAGGGCACCCGACGTAGTCGGGCCGGATGCAGGGGCAAGCCATTTGGTTACTTTCGGCGACTGAGAAAGTGACTCGTCCGGGGGGACGAAACAGAAAGCCGAAGCCCCTCTGCAATGAGCTGAACTTCAGAACCTCAAGCGCCGCACACCGAATTGGCAATCCGGTGTGCGCCACCTTCCCCTGAAAGCAGCTTCCGGCAAATCCGACGAAGCGGTGTTAGCGCTAACAAAGTAATGATAGAGTAGCGCGCATCCTGATCCACATTCCCTGGAGATTTGCCCATGTTGACCTGCGGAGAGCTGCTGGTTGAGCTGCTGGAAGGCTTTGGCGTGGATACCGTGTTCGGTATCCCTGGCGTGCACACCGTCGAGCTGTATCGCGGCCTGCCGAACACCCGTATCCGCCATGTGACCCCGCGCCACGAGCAGGGCGCCGGATTCGCGGCCGACGGCTATGCCCGCGTATCCGGCAAGCCGGGCGTGTGCTTCATCATCACCGGTCCGGGCATGACCAACATCACCACCGCCATGGGCCAGGCCTACGCCGACTCCATCCCCATGCTGGTGATCTCCAGCGTCAACAACACCGAGCAACTGGGCATGGGCGGCGGCCGTCTGCACGAGCTGCCGAACCAGCGCAACCTGGTCTCCGGCGTTGCCGCCTTCAGCCACACCCTGATGCGCCCGGACGAGTTGCCCGATGTGCTGACCCGCGCCTTCGCCGTGTTCAATGGCGCCCGTCCGCGCCCGGTACATATCGAGATCCCGATCGATGTGATCACCGCACCGGCTGACCATGTGCGCCGCAAGCTCGGTGCGCTGCCGAGCCGTCCGGCGCCGGCTGCCGACGCCATCGCCGCTGCCGCCGAACTGCTGAAGAACGCCCAGCGCCCGCTGGTGCTGCTGGGGGGCGGTTGCGCCGATGCCGGCGCCGAGGCCCTGCGCCTGGTGGAGGCGCTGGACGCGCCCACCGCCTACACCATCAATGCCAAGGGCGTGCTGCCCAAGGGGCACCCGCTGGCCCTGGGTTGCAACCAGGCCTGGGTGCCGGTGCGCCAGATGGTGCTGGAATCCGATGTGATCCTGGCCATCGGTACCGAACTGGGCGAGACCGATTACGACGTAGTGTTCGATGGCAATTTCCGCATCGAGAGCACCCTGATCCGCGTCGACATCGACGCCGAGCAACTGAACCGCAACTATCCGGCCGACGTGGCCATCCTCAGTGACGCGCGCCTGGCTATGGCCGCCCTGGCGGACGCCTTGGGCGCGAGCGCCGCCTTCAGCGCCGAAAGCGCCGGCTCCAAACGCGCCGCCGCCGTGCGCGAACAACTGGATGCCCAGTGGCCGGAAGCCTGGAATGGCCAGCGCAAGGTGCTGGAAACCCTGCAGCAGACTCTGCCGGACCTGATCGTGGCGGGTGATTCCACCCAGCCGGTGTATTCCGGCAACCACCTGTTCGAAGCCACCCGCCCGCGCAGCTGGTTCAACTCCGCCACCGGCTACGGCACCCTCGGCTACGGCCTGCCGGCCGCCATCGGCGCCAAGCTGGCCGCGCCGCAGCGCCCGGTGATCGCCCTGATCGGCGATGGCGGCATCCAGTTCACCCTGCCGGAACTGGCCTCGGCCGTGGAAGCCGGCGCGCCGATCATCGTGCTGCTGTGGAATAACAGCGGCTACGGCGAGATCAAGCGCTACATGAAGAACCGCGACATCCCCACCATCGGTGTCGACATCTACACCCCGGACTTCCAGGGCCTGGCCCGCGCCTTCGGCTGCAATGCCGAGAAGGCCGAGAGCCTGGAGCACCTGGCCGAGCTGCTGGAAACCGCCGCCAAGGCCGACCGCCCGACGGTGATCGAAGTGTGGGAGCACGCGGAGTTCCTGCAGTAACCGGGACAGGTCGTGCCCTTTCTGTGGGGGCGATTTCAATCGCTGAGCGGACGGCAGGTTCGCCCTTCGACCCAGCAGGGGGCAGCTTCGCTGCCCTTTGCGAATGAATTCGCCCCCACAGGTGAATGAACTGCCCTGCAGGGGGTATCCAGAGGCATGCCAGCAGGGATAATGCGCCTCCCGAACAGGCACCAGAGGCCAGGATGACCACCAAGAGCAAACCCACCTTGCAGGATGTCGCCCAGCTCGCCGGGGTATCCAGCATGACGGTGTCGCGGGCGCTGTCGAAACCGGACAAGGTTTCGGCGCAGACCCGGCAGCGGGTGGAGCAGGCGGTGCGCGAACTGGGTTACGTGCCCAACCTGGCCGCCAGTCAGCTCGTGACGCGGCGTAGCGGCATTATCGGCGCGCTGATCACCACCATCACCAACCCTATCCTCGCGACCACCATCGAGACCCTGCAGCAAGGCCTGGCCCGGGCGGGGTTCCATCTGCTGATTGGTGAAACCCGTTTTTCCCAGGAGGAAGAAAGCAAGCTGCTGCGTGCCTTCCTCGGCCGCCAACTGGACGGCCTGATCCTCGCCTACGGTTACCACGCGCCGGAAACCCTGGAACTGTTGCAAGCCACCGATATCCCGCTGATCGAACTCTGGGACTTGCCCGAGGGCGAGTCGCCGCGCCAGCCCGTGGGGCAGGTGGTGGGCTTCTCCAACTGGGCCGCCGGTGCGGCGGCCGGGCGTCACCTGGTGGCTTGCGGTTACCGCCGGCCGGCCTTTTTCGGTTATGACGACGAGCGCGAGAACCTGCGCTTCGCCGGTTTTCGCGAGGCGGTGAGGGCGGGCCTGGGTGTCGAGCCGCCGCGCTTCAAGACCTCGCCGGTGCCGCATATCGACGATGGCGTGGCGGTGATCCAGCGATTCGCCGGGGGCGAGATTGACTGCGACGGCGCGTTCTTTACCAACGACATGCCCGCCATCGGCGCGCTCTTCACCTGCCAGCGCCTGGGCATCCGCGTACCGGACGAACTGGGCATCTGCGGCTTCGGCGATCTGCCCATCGCGCGGGTGGCCACGCCCTCGCTGACCAGTGTGAGGATTCCCGCCGAACAGGTGGCCAATGCCACGGTGGAGCTGCTGTGCCAGCGCATCCGTGGCGAAGGCGACGGTACTGCCCAGATCGATGTGGGCAGCGAGCTGGTGGCGCGGGAGTCCACCGCGCTACGGCGTTAGCAGGACGTGCAGCGCCCGCGGTCCGTGGGCGCCGTAGAGCAGTTGGCCGCCGATGTCCGCCGTGCTGGACGGGCCGGTCAGCAGATGCACCGCCTGGGTGTCCTGTTCCCGCAGCAGGGGCCAGAGGCGTTCCATGCGGCTCAGCAGGCGGCTTCTCGACAGCACCACCAGGTGATGCTCCGGCAGGAAATTGAGCCGCGCGGGGCTGTCCGGCGTTGCCAGCATCACCAGGCTTCCGCTGTCGGCCAGGGCGGCGAACGCCTGCCCGACAGCGATGGCGTGATGAGGCAAAGCGGTGCCGGATTCCACCGGCAGCTCCCGCCAGGGCAGGCCCCCACAGGAAAAGCAGTCTCCGCTCATCCGCTTTTCCGTTCCCCAAAAAGAAAGAAGGCGCCACAAGTGGCGCCTTCTGCCTTTCGAGGTGCATACGTCATGGATTGCCTGCCTCTGAACTGCTCCGGGAATCAGCTGATGCGGTTGGCGCCAGTGCGATCGGCACCGCCTTCGGCTACACGCAGGGACTGGGAGCGCTCGGAACCGTTTTCAGCGACATCGAAGGCCTTGGTGCGGTCGGAGCCGCCTTCGGCTACGCGCAGGGACTGGGAGCGCTCGGAACCGTTTTCAGCCACGTCGAAGGCCTTGGTGCGATCGGAGCCGCCTTCAGCCACGCGCAGGGACTGGGAACGCTCGGAGCCGTTTTCGGCGATGCGGTTAGCGCCAGTGCGGTCGGCACCGCCTTCGGCGACACGGTGGATGCTGGTGCGGTCGGAACCACCTTCAGCCACGACGGCACCCTGGGGCAGGGCAAAGGCAGTGGCGGATAGGCTGGCGATGAACAGGCTGGCGAGGATTTGCTTTTTCATTTGGGTCACCTTGGTTAGAGGGGGTTGGAATTCGTCTACGGGGCCCATCTTACGGATGTGATTTCGATGAAGAAGTGATGCTGCGTGATGGTTACCATCGACGCCGATGATAGTTGTATAGATGCTAATAAAAACAATATGTTAGGTCATTAATTGGGTCGTTGTTGTGGAATGTGGAAAGGCTTTTTCCATGGATTGGTATAATCGATTTACTCGATCAATCTGGCCGATAGAGCCTCTACATCGTGGCCTTCTTCATTCCCTTCTCCAGGCCCAGGCCAGCCCGCGATGGGCTGTAACGGCCGTGCCAGAGCGCTTCGTTCACTGTTCGCGTTTTGCAAACACTGTTGTCGCCCGCCTTGGAATTGTTGGTTGCGCGGGGCGCTCGTAACGTTCACTCACCCACTACAACAACAAACGGTGAATGAGATGAGCACTGCCGCGTACCGGACCGTCTTCGGTTCGCTCGACGACCATCGCAAGGGTTCGATCGAGATCATCCAGGGCGAAGCCCGCCACTACGCCTTCTCCAACATCTTCGACGTCGCCCAGCGCTCCGCCCCCTATGAAAAGGTGGTGGTCGGCCTGAACCTCGGCTACGTCATCGAGACCCTGCGCGCCGAAGGCGTCTCGCCCTGGTACGCCGCCGCCCACGACGAATTCGCCATCTCGGTGGACGGCGACGTGCGGGTGGAATTCCTCAAGCTCGATGCACCGCCCGGCGAGGGCGAGGGCACCCGCCTGGCCGGCGAGCAACCCGAAGGTCGTCCCATGGGTTACGTGCTGCTCAAGCGTGGCCACCAGGCGCTGCTGCCGGCCGGCTGCGCCTACCGCTTCGCATCCGCACGCCCCTGCGTGGTGCTGCTGCAGACCATCAAGGGCCCGCTGTCGGTGGAGAAGTGGGCAGACATCTGCCTGAAGTGACCCCCCCCCGACCCGACAACCAGAACAAGAGGACACCTCCATGGCCATGCTCGAAACCCTCGACACTTCCGCCAGCTTCGCCGCCGATGAGGTCGAAGCCAGCCTGCCCGATTCCGTTACCGGCTACCGCAGCTTCACGCTGGGTGCCTTCACCCTGTCCCGCGACGAATACTTCGTGCGCATCCAGTGGCCGGCCAAGGGCCAGGAGCGCGCCCACCTGATCCCCGCCGACGCCTTCCTGCGCGCCACCATGCGCGACGTGGCCTGGGGCTTCTTCTACGGCTGGGTGAACTTCGACGAGGTGATCGGCACCCGCAACCACTACGGCAAGGTCGACCTCTATGCCGGCACCTTCAACGGCGTGCTCCGCGAGGCCGGCGTCGACTACACCGAGCAGTTCGAGACGCCGAAGATCATGGCCACCTTCAAGGCCATCCTGCGCGACTGGACCAATGCCGGCTTCGACCCCTTTGCCGCGCCGGAGGAAACCGGCAGCGCCTTCGGCCGCAAGCACGGTGACAACCTCGAAGCCATCGAGCGCTTCCGCGTGGCCACCCGGCGCATGCCCGGCCTGCCGGACGACTCGCCGCTGCGTGATGACCTGCCGGTGAACCGCCAGTTCGCCGACGTGCCCCAGGACGAGCCGGAAATCCATGCCGCCGCAGGCTTCGAGGGCGAGCTGCATGCGTTCAATCTGTACAAGTACCTGTCCCGCTCCGACGTGACCTGGAACCCGTCGGTCAGCTCGGTGTGCAAGGCCAGTCTGTTCTGCCCGACCACCGAGGAATTCATTCTCCCGGTGTTCCACGGCAACGACCGTGTGGAGTGGTTCCTGCAACTCTCCGACGAAATCATCTGGGACGTGGCCGACAAGGACGACGGCGCCCCCCGCGCGCGCATCACCATGCGCCCCGGCGACATCTGCGCCATGCCGGCGGACATCCGCCACCAGGGCTATTCCACCAAACGCTCCATGCTGCTGGTGTGGGAGAACGCCACGCCAAACCTGCCGCAGCGCTACGAGAGCGGTGAGCTGCCGCCGTACCCGGTGGAGTTCTGAGCCGCTCCTCCCTCTCCCCGGAGGGGAGAGGGAGTCACTTCACGCCACACAGATGTGCCGCGCAGGGTCGCGGCGCCCGGAGAGCTTTTTCCATGCAGAACCAACTCTTCATCGATGGCCGCTTCGTGCCGGCCCTGAAGGGCGGCACTATCGATGTGCTGTCGCCCCACGATGGCTCGCTGATCACTCACATCGCCGCCGCCGAGGCTGAGGACGTGGACCTGGCGGTGGCCGCCGCCAAGCGAGCCTTTCCGGCCTGGGCGGCCCTGTCCGGCGCCGAGCGCGGACGCCTGCTGCTGAAACTGGCGGACAAGATCGAGAAGCAGGCCGAGGAGCTGGCGCAGCTGGAATCCCTCGACACCGGCCACCCGATCCGCGATTCCCGCAGTCTGGACGTGCCGCGCACGGCCGCCTGCTTCCGCTACTTCGGCGGCATGGCCGACAAGATCGAAGGCGCGGTGATCCCGGTGGAGGCCGGCTTCCTCAACTATGTGCAGCGCAAGCCCGTCGGCGTGGTGGGGCAGATCGTGCCGTGGAACTTCCCGCTGATGTTCACCAGCTGGAAGATGGGGCCGGCGCTGGCCGCCGGCAACACGGTGGTGATCAAACCGTCGGAGATCACACCGCTGTCCACCCTGCGCATCGCCGAGCTGATGAAGGAAGTCGGCTTCCCCGATGGCGTGGTCAACGTGGTGCCGGGCTATGGCCACACCGCCGGCCAGCGCCTGGCCGAGCACGACGACGTGGGCAAGATCGCCTTCACCGGTTCCACCGCCACCGGCCGGCGCATCGTCGAAGCCTCCCAGGGCAACCTCAAGCGGGTGCAACTGGAACTGGGCGGGAAGGGCGCCAATATCGTCTTCGAGGACGCCAACCTGGAGGCTGCCGTGAATGGCGCCGCCTGGGCGATCTTCCACAACCAGGGCCAGGCCTGCATCGCCGGCTCGCGGCTGATCCTCCACGAGCGCATCGCCGACGAATTCCTTGAGCGCTTCATCGGCCTGGCGCGCTCCATCCGTCTGGGCAGCCCGCTGGACCCGGACACCGAGATGGGCCCGCTGACCTCGGCCCAGCACCGCGACCGCGTACTCGCCTACGTGGACATCGCCCGCGCTCAGGGTGGACGCATCCTCAGCGGCGGCAAGGCGCCGAATGACCCTGCGCTTGCCGACGGCTACTACATCGAACCGACGGTGGTGGAGGCCCAGCCAGACCACCGCGTGGCCCAGGAGGAAGTGTTCGGCCCCTTCGTCACCGTACTGCGCTTTTCCACCGACGAAGAGGCCCTGGCCATCGCCAACGGCACCCAGTACGGCCTCGGCAGCGGCCTCTGGACCCGCGACCTGCAGCGCGCTCACCGCATGGCGGCGAACATTCATGCCGGCATGTGCTGGATCAACTGCTACAAGCGCGTCAGCCCCGGTAGCCCCTTCGGCGGCGTCGGCCAGTCCGGCTATGGCCGTGAAATGGGCTTCGAGGCTATCCACGACTACACCGAAGCCCGCTCCGTGTGGGTCAACGTCGACGCGAAGATCGCGCCGCATTTCAAGCGCTGAGGTGAGCATGAATCCCTTCATCTATCAGGGCCTGGCCTCTCGCGTGGTGTTCGGCTGGGGCAAGCTGGATACCCTGGCCGCCGAACTGGACCAGCTCGGCGCCCGCCGGGCGCTGATTCTCACCACGCCGGAGCAGGCTGCGCTGGGCGAACGGGTGGCGGCCATCCTCGGCGAGCGTGCCGCCGGGATCTACCCGCGGGCGGTGATGCACGTACCGGTGGAGGTGGCGCGGGAGGCACGCGCCGAGGCGGCCCGGTTGGGTGCCGATTGCTGCGTGGCCATCGGCGGCGGTTCCACCATCGGCCTGGGCAAGGCCATCGCCCTGGAGTCGGGTCTGCCGATCCTGGCGGTGCCGACCACCTACGCCGGCTCCGAGATGACCCCCATCTACGGCCTGACCGAAAACCGCCTGAAAAAGACCGGACGCGACTTCCGCGTGCTGCCGAAGACCGTGGTCTATGACCCGCAACTAAGCCTGACGCTGCCGGTGGCGATTTCCGCCTGTTCCGGCATGAACGCCATGGCCCACGCGGTGGAAGCCCTCTACGCCCAGGACGCCAACCCCATCATCGGCCTGATGGCCGAGGAATCCATTCGCGCCCTGGCCGAAGCCCTGCCGGCCGTGGTGGCCGATCCGCAGGACGCCGAGGCCCGTGGTCGCGCGCTCTACGGTGCCTGGCTGGCCGGTATCTGCCTGGGCTCGGTGGGCATGGCCATCCACCACAAGCTCTGCCATACGCTGGGTGGCACCTTCAACCTGCCCCACGCCCAGGCGCATGCCGTGGTGCTGCCCCATGCGGCCCACTACAACCGCGAGGCCGCGGCCGAACCCCTGCGCCGCGCCGCCCGTGCCTTGGGTGGCCGCGAGGCGGAGGAGGTGGGAGCGCTGCTTTTCGCCCTGAATCGCACGTTGGGCATCCCGGCTTCCCTGGCGGAGCTCGGCCTGCCCGAGGAAGGTCCGGCTGAAACGGCGGTGATCGCCTGCTCCAGCCCCTACTACAACCCGCGCCCCTTCGAGCAGGACGCCATCGAAACCATGCTGGTCCGCGCCTGGCAGGGCCTTCCTCCCGCGTAGAACAGTCAGGCGCGAGGGATGTTCGTCCCTCGCGCGTCGTCACCGACCCACGGGAATACAACATGAACAAGATCCCGGCCAACGAAGCCAAGATTTCCGACCAGGCCGTCACGGCGTTCGGTAATACCCCGAACCCGCGCCTGCGCCAGGTCCTGCAGGGCCTGGTGTGCCATCTGCATGCCTTCGCCAGCGAGGTGGAACTGACCGAGGAGGAGTGGCTGGCGGGCATCCGCTTCCTCACCGACACCGGCAAGCTCTGCGATGGCGTGGTGCGCCAGGAGTTCATCCTGCTGTCGGATGTGCTCGGCCTGTCCATGCTGGTGGATGCCATCAACCACCGGGCCTGCGAGGCCGCCACCGAAACCACGGTGTTCGGTCCCTTCTACATCGCGGGGATGCCCGAGCGGGGCCAGGGCGAGAACATGGCTTTCAGCCCTGGTGAGCCGGCCCTGGTGCAGGGGCGGGTGCTGGACAGCGCCGGACAACCGATCGCCAATGCGCTGCTGGATGTCTGGCAGACCGCGGAGAACGGCATGTACTCCGGCCAGGACACCGAGCAGCCGCTGGCCAACCTGCGGGGCCGCTACCGCACGGATGGCGAAGGCCGCTTCGCCATCCGCACCATCATTCCGGTGAGCTACCCCATTCCCACCGACGGCCCGGTCGGACGCCTGCTGCAGGCCAGCGACCGGCATCCCTGGCGACCGGCGCACCTGCATTTCATGGTCATGGCCGAAGGGCACCGCACCCTGGTCACCCACCTGTTCAACCATGACGACCCCTACCTGGAGACGGATGTGGTGTTCGGCGTGAAGGACTCCCTGAAAGTGGTCTACCAGCCGTGCGGCGCGGACCACCCGCTGGCGGCCCGCTACGACTTCTCCGGGCCATTCCGACTGGCCACCTACGACTTCGTGCTGGAGCGGGCATGAGTCAGTACTTCGCGATCTTCGCCACCGACAAGCCCGACCGGCTGGCGCTGCGCAACCAGGTGCGTCCGGCCCATCGCGAACACCTGCGCAACCCCTATCCGCACCGGGTGGTGGTGCGCCTCGGCGGGCCCACCCTGGACAGCGGCAACGGCCACATGAACGGCACCCTGCTGGTGGTGGAGGCCATGAGCCTGGCGGAGGTGCAGGCCTTCCTCGGCGACGATCCCTATGTGCGCGCGGGCCTGTTCGAACAGATCGAGATCCGCCCGTGGAACTGGGGCCTGGGCAACCCGGAGCTGCGCGGATGAACGCACTCTGCGCGCTGGAGGACATCGCCGACGGTGGCGCCCTGGCCCTGGAGGCCCCTCCCAATGGCGTGCCACTGGTGCTGCTGCGCCGGCGCGGCGAGGTCTGGGCCTACCGCAATCGCTGCCCGCATTTCTCGGTGCCGCTGGACTACCGCCCCGGCGAGTTCAGCACCTACCGCGGTCAGGTGCTGATGTGTGCCCACCACAGCGCCCTGTTCCGTTTCGAGGACGGTCACTGCATCGAAGGGCCCTGCGAGGGCAGCCGCCTGGAAGCGGTGCCGGTCAGGGTGGTGGAGGGGTGGGTGGTTATGGCGGGCGCTTGAGAGGCTCGTTGTAGGAGCGAATGAATTCGCTCCTACGACAAATGCCAATGCCCGATCGCGCCTAACCTGCGATAAAGGCCTGTCCCCTGATTGGCAGTGAGCGATGAATCTGTTCGAAGACATGCGGGTGTTCGTGGTGGTGGTCGAGACCGGCGGCTTTTCGGCGGCGGCGCAGCGGCTGAATATCGCCAAGTCGGTGGTCAGCCGGCGCATGAGCGCCCTGGAACGGCACCTGGAATGCCGGCTGTTCAACCGCACCACGCGGCGCCTGAGCCTCACCGAGACCGGCCTCGAATACTTCGAGCACGCCCAGCGCATCCTCCGCGACCTGGCCGAGGCCGAGGAGGCCACGCGCGGCCTGCAGCGCGAGCTGCGCGGCCGGCTGCGGCTGGCGGCGCCGATGTCCTTCGGCCTCAAGCACCTGTCGCCGGCGCTCAACGAATTCATGCGCGCCCATCCCGGGCTCGAAGTGGAGCTGGACCTCAACGACCGCTACGTGGACCTGGTCAACGAAGGCTACGACCTGACCCTGCGCATCGGCCGCCTGCCGGATTCCACCCTGGTGGCCCGCGAACTCGGCCCCTGTCCCCATGCCGTTTGCGCCAGCCCGGCCTACCTGGCGGAACAGGGCATTCCCGAAGTGCCGGACGACCTGCGCAAGCACCAGTGCCTGGGCTACAAGAACCGCGCCAGCAGCAGCCAGTGGCAGTTCCTCATGGGGCGCGAGTGGCGTTCGGTGGTGGTGCGGCCACGGCTGATCGCCAACAATGGCGAGGTGCTGGTGCAAGCGGCGGTGGATGGTCTGGGGCTGGTGTCGTTGCCGCGCTTCCTGCTGGAGGAAAGCCTCGCCAGCGGCGCGCTGGTGGAGGTGCTGCGGGACTTTCCGCTGCCCAGCTCGCAGATCTACGCCGTCTGCCCGCCGGGGCGGCGACTGCCGGCGAAAGTGCGGGCCCTCATCGACTTCCTGGTGGAGCGCTTTTCTCGGTAGTCGCCGGGGACTAGGCTATGGGCACTTTTCAGCAGACGGATAGTGCCATGTCCAGCGAGATTCACGCCCAGTTCGCCGAAGCCCCCCTCAATGCCACCGAGGCCCGGCTGCTTGGCAGCCTGATCGAGAAACAGGCCACCACCCCCGAGTCCTACCCGCTGACCCTCAATGCCCTGGTGCTGGCGGCCAACCAGAAAACCAGCCGCGAGCCGGTGATGAACGTCACCCCCGGCCAGGCCGGCCAGGCGCTGCGCAACCTGGAGGCGCGCGGCCTGGTGAAGCTGGTGATGGGCAGCCGCGCCGACCGCTGGGAGCAGCGCGCGGACAAGGCCCTGGAAGTGGTGCAGCCGCAACTGATCCTGATCGGCCTGCTGCTGCTGCGCGGCCCGCAGACTCTCGGCGAACTGCTGACCCGCAGCAACCGCATGAGCGATTTCGACGACACCGAGGACGTCCGCCACCAGTTGGAGCGCCTGATCGGCCGGGGCCTGGTGGTGCTGATGCCGCGCCAGGGCGGCCAGCGCGAGGATCGCTACATGCACCTGCTGGGCGAGCCGGCCGACCTCGAAGCCCTGCTGGAGGCCCGCGCCAGCCAGCCGGAGCGGAGCGAGTCCCGCGCCGCCGCCGATGCCCGCCTCGAAGAACTGGAGGCCCGTGTAGCCGACCTGGAAGCGCGCCTGGCGCGCCTGGAAGACCGCCGCGACGAGTGATGCCGGCCGGCTGTCCGTCCATGTCGCCCCGACGATTTCCCCCCGCGATGGGACCTGCGATCCTGTCTCCATCGCGAAACACCGCCCTGAGGTATTCATGAAGATCAGCTCGGACTTCGACAGCGGCAACATCGAAGTGATTGACGCCAGCAACCCGGAACAGGTTCTGCTGGCCATGCGTCCGGACCTGAAGAGTCACCACTTCCAGTGGTTTCACTTCAAGGTCGAGGACATGGTCCCCGGCCAGCGTCACGGCTTCAGCCTGACCAACGCCGGACAGTCCGCCTACCGTCACGCCTGGAGCGGCTACAACGCCGCCGCCTCCTACGACCAGGTCCACTGGTTCCGCGTGCCCAGCCGCTTCGACGACCAGGGCCTGCACTTCGCCCTGGAGCCGACCCACGAGCAGATCTGGTTCGCCTATTTCGAACCCTACAGCCGCGCCCGCCACGATTGGCTGATCAGCGAGGCGCTGGATAACGCCGATGCCGAGATCGTCGCCATCGGTAAGAGCATCGAAGGCCGCGATATCCCGCTGCTGCGCGTCAGCCGCAATCCGCAGGCGCAGCGCAAGGTCTGGATCATCGCCCAGCAGCACCCCGGCGAGCACATGGCCGAGTGGTACATGGAGGGGGTGATCGAGCGCCTGTCGAAGAAGGGCGATGCCGAGATGGACGCCTTGCTGCAGAAGGCGGACCTCTACCTGGTGCCGAACATGAACCCGGACGGCGCCTTCCGTGGTCACCTGCGTACCAATGCCGCCGGCAAGGACCTCAACCGTGCCTGGCAGTCGGCCAACGACACGGAAACCCCGGAGGTGTTCTTCGTCCAGCAGCAGATGCGCAAGTTGGGCGTGGACCTGTTCCTCGACATCCACGGCGACGAGGAAATCCCCCACGTGTTCACCGCCGGCTGCGAAGGCAACCCCGGTTACACGCCGCGCCTGGAAGCCCTGGAAAGCGAATTCCGCCAGCGCCTGGTGGACATGGGGGCGGAGTTCCAGACGGAATTCGGCTATCCCCGCGACGAGCCGGGCAAGGCCAATACCACCCTGGCCTGCAACGCCGTGGGCATGGCTTTCGACTGCCTGTCGTTCACCATCGAGATGCCGTTCAAGGACCACGACGACAACCCGCACCCGCGCACCGCCTGGAATGGCGAGCGCTCCAAGCGCCTGGGCAAGGATGTGCTGTCGGTGGTGGCGGCGATGGTGGACAGGTTGCGCTGAGTGCCTGCGCGGGCGTCCTTTACCTCAGCCCGCGCCCTCTCCCTGAGGGAGAGGGGGAAAGTGTATCAGGGCCTGCGGTGCTGCCACCGTAGTGCCGGTTGCTGAACCGTTGGGTTTCGTTTCTCTACCCAAGCCACGGCAGGTCTGCGACCTGCATCGCGATTGAAATCGCTCCCACAGCAGAAGAGGGCCTCAGGCCCCGCCTTCGTTCTGTAGGTTTGCCTGGGTGATGTTGCTGCCCGCCGGTACGCTGCGGGTCAGCCAGACGTTACCGCCGATGGTGGAGCCCTGGCCGATGGTGATGCGGCCGAGGATGGTGGCGCCGGCGTAGATCACCACGTCGTCTTCCACGATCGGGTGGCGCGGCTGGCCTTTCTGGAGGTTGCCTTCCTCGTCGGCCGGGAAGCGCTTGGCGCCCAGGGTCACGGCCTGGTAGATGCGCACCCGCTCGCCGATGATCGCCGTTTCGCCAATCACCACGCCGGTGCCGTGGTCGATGAAGAAGCTCTTGCCGATGGTCGCGCCGGGGTGGATGTCGATGCCGGTGGCGGAGTGGGCGATCTCGGCGATCATCCGCGCCAGCAGCGGCAGGCCGGCCTGGTAGAAGTAATGGGCCAGGCGGTGGTGGATCACCGCGTGCACGCCCGGATAGCAGATCAGCACCTCGTCCACGCTGCGCGCGGCCGGATCGCCCTGGAAGGCGGCGAGCACGTCGGTGTCCAGCAGGACCCGCAGCTTCGGCAGGGTGGCGGCAAAGCCCTTGACGATCTCGATGGCCTGGCAGGCGATGTCGTCGCCGCTGGCGCCATTGTGCCGCGCGGCATAGGACAGCTCGCGGCGCACCTCGCCGGCCAGCGCGTTGAGCGCCACGTCCAGGGTGTGGCCGACGTAGAAGTCCTCGCTTTCCTCACGCAGGTCGGCCGGGCCGAGGCGCATGGGGAAGAGGGCGCCGGAAAGGGCTTCGATGATATGCCCGACGGTGATCCGCGACGGCAGTTCGCGGCCGCCCCGGTCCTGCAGGCGGCCATGCCGGCTACGCCATTGGGCGCGGGCGTCGCGCAGGTCGCTGACGATCTGGTCGAGCTGCCAGTTCACCGGCTGGCAGCCGGTGGCGACATAGGGAAGTCTGTTCATTGAGGTACCTGTAATGCGCGGTCCGGATCGCTATAGCCTGCGGAGAATCGGCGCGTTTTCGCAAGCGGATTTTCAGTCCGCCGGTACCAGGGGCTGGGTCTGCTGGCGCGGGGCCGCGGTGACCGTGCAGCCCACGGAGGCGAGGATGATGCAGAGAATTGCCAGCCACTGCAGCAGCGACAGGTGCTCGCCGAGGAAAATCAGCCCGGACAGTGCGCCGAAGGCCGGTTCGATGCTCATCAGGGTGCCGAAGGTCTGTGCCGGCAGGCGGGTGAGGGCGATCATCTCCAGGCTGTAGGGAATGGCGGTGGAGAGCAGGGCGACGGCCAGGGCCACGGGGATCAGCTCGGGACGCAGCAGGTCGGCGCCGGCATGCGCGATACCGATGGGCGCGACGAAGAGGGCCGCCACCATCACGCCCAGGGCTGCGCCCTGCATGCCGTGGTCACTGCCGGTGCGGGCGCCGTAGAGGATGTACAGCGCCCAGCAGACGCCCGCGCCCAGGGCGTAGGCTATGCCGGTGAGGTCGAGGTGGCCTTCGCTCTTGCCCAGCGGCAGAAGCAGCCAGAGACCCAGCGCGGCCAGGGCGATCCAGAGAAAGTCGATGGCGCGACGCGAGGCGAACAGCGCCACCGACAGCGGCCCGGCGAACTCCAGGGCGACGGCGATGCCCAGGGGAATGCTGCGCAGGGACATGTAGAACATCAGGTTCATGCCGCCCAGGGCGAGGCCGTAGAGCACCAGCGGGACGATGGAGTCGCGGCTGAGGCGCGCGCGCCAAGGGCGCAGGATCAGCGCGAGGATGACGGTGGCGAACAGCAGGCGCAGGGCGGTGGTGCCCTGGGCGCCGATGACCGGGAACAGCGTCTTGGCCAGGGAGGCGCCGCTCTGGATGGAAGCCATGGCCACCATCAGGACGGCAACGGGCAGCAGGGTGGAGGCAAGGCGAGACGACATGGGGACTGATCCGGCTGAACCAGTCCACGAGGGGCTGGTATGTTGCTATGGTTATGTGCAACATAATGCGCAAAATCCCGGAAATGAGCAATATGTTGCCCAAGTCTGAAGAGCGTCCCAACGTCCTCGAACACGTCTCCGAAAATGTCCGACGCCTGCGCCGCGCGGCGGGCCTCAGTCAGGAAGCCCTGGCGAGCGCCGCGGGGGTGAGCCGGCGCATGCTGGTGGGCATCGAGGGGGGCGACGTGAACGTCAGCCTGGCCACCCTCGACCGCATCGCCGCCGCCCTCGGCGTGCTCTTTCCCGACCTGGTGCAACAGCCGGATCGTCCCGATCGCTCGCGGATCAACGTCGTGGCCTGGGTCGGCGACCAGCCGGGCAGCCGCGCGACCCTGCTGGCCAGCTCGGCCACGCGGCACGAAGTGGAGCTCTGGAGCTGGTCGTTGGCGCCGGGTGAGCGCTACACCGCCGAGCCGGACGCGGAAGGCTGGCGGGAGATGATATTCGTGATCGAGGGGCGCCTCAGTGTGTTGCGCGGCGAAGCGCGGCAGGAGGTCGAGGCCGGGGACTTCCTGGTATTCGGCAGCGATCAGCCCTACGTCTATGCCAACGAAGGTGAAGGGCTGGTGCGCTTCGTGCGCAATGTGCTGACCTGAGCGACGCCTCAGTCCTGCTCGTCCTCATCCTCGGCGTCGCCACCGAAGGCATCCAGGCAGCGCAGGGTATGTTCGCCCTCGGCGCCAGCCAGCTTCCAGCAGCCGCTTTCGGCGTCGAAGCGCGCGGCCTGTACGGCGCCCTGGGTGAAGCGCCATTCGCGGCGGGTGCGGCCGTCGATGCATTCCACGCGCAGCAGTTGGGTCTCGGGCTCTCCCGGCTGGCCGGCTTCCAGGGCGTCCAGCAGGGCGTCGTCCAGGTCGAATTCCCAGGCGTGCAGGTCGTCGATTTCCAGCATGTCGGCGGCCAGCAAGGCATCCAGCAGGGTTTCGTGGGGCATGGTGGATCATCCATCGATTGAACGGGGCGCGGGATGATAATCCAGCGCCCCGTTCATTGCTCGGTCGGGCTTGCCAGGTACTGCATGTTTTCCTCGCGGATGCGCCGGCCCTCTTCGTCGTAGAGGAAGGGCAGGAACATGTAGCGGCGCCCCGCCGTGACCGGCGTGGCCTCATGCAGCAGCGAACAGGAGAACACCACGGCACCGCCGGTGGGTGCGGTGAAGAGGCTGTGGCCGAATTCCGGGAAGTGCAAATAGCCGCCTTCGTACTCGCCTGTGTTGAGGAACAACGAGACGGCGAAGCGCCGATGGGCAGTACCTTTGGTGGTGTTGTCGCGGTGGGGGCGGAAATGGCCGCCTTCCTCGGCGTCGTAGCAGGCCACCAGGTAGCGTTCCATGCGCGTGGCCTGGAACTGGAAAGCCTTGTGGATTTCAGGAATCAGGCGTGTGGTGATGCGCTGTATGCAGGCCTGGCGCAATGGCTGGTCCTCCAGGCTGCAGTCGCGGCGTTGCTTGTGTTCATGCTTGCGCACTTCCACGGTCTTGCCGTCGCGTTCGACCATGTAGCCCGACTCGGTGCCGCCCAGGCGCTCGTAGTAGTCGATCAGCGCCCGGCACAGGGCAGGTTCGAAGATGCGCGGAACCACCAGTACCGGCGCTTGCGCGCGGGCCCGCGCGATGGGGGGAATCGGTTCCTGGGCCTGGAGCCGGGCGAGGACGGCATCGATGTGGCCTTCGCCGCCGGGCGGGATCGGCAGTGCGGCGAGCACCCGCAGGCGGGGGTCGAGCAGGTAGGTGGTCTGGCAGATGGCGTCGTCGGCCTGGTTCATGCCGTAGAGGTTGCAGATGCTGCGGTCGAGGTCCCAGAAGAAGCGAATGCCGGGCAACTGGTCGCGGACCCGCTGTTGCTCGCGGTCGCGCGGGTCGACGATGACGCCGAAGAAACTCGCCCGCTCGTCGTCGAACTGTTCGCGACGGGCCAGTAGGTCGGTCAGCACCCGCGCCGCTGCCGGGTCGGTGGACGAGCCAAGGAAACTGAGGACGATGTAGCGCCCGGCCACGGTATCGAAGGTGAAACGCTCGCGGCTGGGGGTGCTGCTGGTGAACCAGGGCACCGCTTCGCCCGGTGCCACAGGGGAGTTGCGCGGGGTCATGGGGAGTCTCCGTTCGCCTCTGCTGAACCTAGACCACGGCGAAGAGGCGTGCCGTCCCGTCCGCCGGGCGTACGTTCGCAGGGCATGACCGGCGCCCCCGGACCATCGGCTACCCGATGCAGCCGGGGCCGATGGTGATAACGGATGGATAACCCGGGAGGAGCCAGGCTGCTCGCGAACCTCTCGCCAGCAGGCTGGCTCCTTTGGGCGGTGCGGGACTTAATAGTCGTTCTTGCAGCCGCTTCCCCAGACCAGGTACTCGATGGTCTTCGTCTGCATCTGGCTGTCTTCGTAGGTCATGCGGGCCGGTCCGATGCCGCAGAAGGTGGTCAGGTCGGTCATCTGCACCACGCGGGCGATGTCCAGATGCACGCCGTACTCGTACTGGATGACGGGTTGCGTCGACGGGTTGGCGTTGGCGGCCAGGGCGGCGCTGGTGGCGAGGCTCAAACTCAAGGCGACTACAAGGGTTTTCATGGTGGATTCTCCTGCTGGAGAGGTGGTTTGCGGGTAGTCCCGCGCCTACTGACCGTCAGGCATCGAGCGGATGCCGCTGCCGGTGGTCATGCTGGAGAGCACGCCATCCCTGCGGATGAGTGCGTGGTAGAGGGCCGCCGCCAGGTGCGCCAGGATGCTGAGGAACAGCAGGTACGCCAGTACAGTGTGGGCCAGGCGCAGGCCGGCATAGAGCCGCGCGTCCGGCGGGACGATGGACGGCAGCAGCAGCGATTCGTGGAGCACCACCGGGTAGCCCCCGGCGGACTGCATGGCCCAGCCCACCAGTGGCAGGGCGAACATCAGGGTGTAGAGCAACCGGTGCGAGATCCGCGCAAGGCGTTGCTGCCAGCCGGGCATACCGGTGGGCAGTGGCGGTGTGCGGGAGAGCAGGCGCACCGCGAGACGCAGGATCACCAGCGCCAGCAGGAACACCCCAAGGGGCTTGTGCAGCGCCAGCAGGGCGCTGTGGCGCGGCGAGAGGTCGCCCACCAGGCTCACGCCGATGAACAACATGACCAGCAGCAGGATCGCCATCAGCCAGTGGATGACTCGCAACAGCGGGCTGAAGTGGGTCGGGGCGTTCATGGCTGGGCTCCTGGTTCGGCGTGGGGCGCACCTTCGCGGGTGCGGCGGTTGTAGGACACGGCATAGGCGGCGGATCGTGCGGCAAGCAGCGGGTCGTCCGAGGCCTGGATGCCGTCGGGGAGTACCAGCGGGTCGAAATTGATGTCGCGGCAGGCGCCCGTGTCCTGGGGCTCGGCCCTTTCCACCACCAGGGTGCCGGCGTCCACCTGGCGGCGCTCCGCTGGCCATTGGCGGGTGGCATCGTGGGTGGGGTCGCCCGGCTCGGCCAGGGTCAGCACCAGGTGCCAGCGCAGGGGGCCCTTGGCCAGGCGCTGTTGCAGGTCGCGGCTGAGGAAGTCCGGCGCCTGGCCGGCGTCGCCCAAGGGCTCGAACGGCGTCTCCGGCTGCATCGACCAGCGCGCGAAATGCCCGTCGCCGGCCTCATCCACCAGGCGGAACGCATTGATGCTGTGGTAGGTGACGCTGGCGTAGCTATTGCTCGGCTTGGCGCCCTGCACCCACTGGCGGAAGGCGGCGCTCTCCGGGTGGGCGGCGAAGAACGCCTGCATCCGCGATGGGTCCGGTTTGCCGGTGGCCGGATCGGGGCGAGAGGCCAGCACCTGCGCATAGAAGGCTTCCGGCGTGGCCACTGGCAGCACCGGTGGCGAGTTCATGCCGGTGCGCCACTGCTCGCCGCCGGGCAGCTGGAACAGCAAGGCCATGCTGCGAACGGGCACGCCGGCATCCGGCGCATGGGGGTTGCTGCCGCCGATGGCCAGACGCCCGATCACCGGCACCTGGCCGGGGGCGAAGACGCTGGCGCGGGACAGGTGCCCGGCCTGGCCGTTGCTCTCGAAGTGACCGGCGATGCAGAGGCCCTTCGCGTGGTTCTTGCGGTAGCCGGGAAACTTCCCGGCGTTGGCTTCGAAGGCGTCGATGATCCGATGCGGGGTCAGGCGCTCGCCGCCGATCCAGCCGGCGGCATAGGCGAAGCCCGCGGCCAGGCCTCCGACGGCGACTCCGATCAGGGCCAGCCGTGCCGCCAGGTCGAGCCCCTTGGGTGTTGCGTTACTCATGCGATACTCCCGGGCATTCCGCCCCTGTTCATGCGCCGGTGAGACGCAGGTTCCGGGGCTTTATTCCCGGCCGGGAATAAAATCCCGCGTTGCGCGTCTCTCTGTCGCACCCTTAGGCAAGAGCGGCACATACCTGGCTATGAACATGATTGATGACGAGGAACTGCGGGCGTTGTTACAGCGGCTGAGGCGCTTCGCGCTGTGGCTGACGCGCAACGCCAGCAGCGCCGACGACCTGGTCCAGTCGACCCTGGAGCGGGCGCTGTCGCGCTGGAGCAGCAAGGGTGACGGCAACCTGCGCGCCTGGCTGTTTTCCATCCTCTACCGGCAGTTTCTCGACGCCCAGCGTCGCGCCCGCCGCCATGCGCGATTGCTGGAACTCTTCGGCGGACGCCGCGATGAGGCACCGTCCACCGAGGACCTGGTGGTCAACCAGGCGACCTTGCAGGCCTTCGGTCGCCTGCCTCCGGAGCAGCGTGCGCTTCTGCTGCTGGTGAGTGTGGAAGGGCTCAGCTACAAGGAGGCCGCCGAGACGCTCGGCATTCCCATCGGCACCGTGATGTCCAGGCTGTCCCGCGCGCGCAAGGCGCTGCGCGAACTGGCCGAGGGCGAAATGACCAACCCTCAGCTCCGGGTACTCAAATGAACGCATTCCATCCCAGCGAAGACGACCTGCACGCCTACCTCGACGGCCAACTCGATACCGAGCAGCGTCAGGCCGTGGAGGCCTACCTGGCGGCCAACCCCGAGGTTGCCGCCCAGGTGGACGGCTGGCGACGGGACGCCCAACTGCTGCGCGCGGCGCTGGCCAGACCGGGACTGGCGGCCAACCCGCGCCTCGATCCACTGGCGATCCGCGCGTCGTTGCGCGCCCGCAAGCGGCGCCGCCTGGCCCTGGCAGCCTCCTTCATCCTCGCTCTGGGCGCCGGTGGCCTGGGTGGCTGGCAGGCGCGGGACATGAGCCTGCTGGCGGCCAACCCGCCGATGCAGGACGCGCTGCAGGCACACCGGCTGTTCGCCGCCAGCCCGGTGGTGGATATCCAGGCCCGCCAGCCGGGCGAATTGCAGGCCTGGCTGGATCAGCGTTTCAGCCATGCGGCGCGGATTCCCGACCTCAGCCCCTACGGCTTCACCCCGGTGGGTGGCCGCTGGCTGGTCACCGAGCAGGGCGCCGCAGCCTTGCTGCTGTTCGAGGATGGCCAGGGGCAGCGGGTCAGCCTTTACCTGCGTGCGCCCGGCTCGCTCTACCCGAGCGTGCGCAAGGGCCAACGCCGCGACGGCGAACTGGAGGCCCGGTACTGGTCGCGCGGTGGCTACAACTACGCGCTGGTGAGCCGCGAAGGCGACCCGCGCGGCGAGGTGCTGGGGCGGGCGCTGGCGTTCTAGAGGGCGCGACGTGAGTCGCCCGCGCATCGCTGGGCTTCGCAGGCTCAGCGCCAGCCTACGAAAGGCTTTTCCATGGATCTTGCGGCCAGCAAGCGTCGCAGGCAGAACCGGCGCTTCCCCAGGGCGGCATCGCGGTTCCGGCGTGGGCACCTAAACTGGATGGACCGGGCCGGCGTTGGGTAGGCGCGCGTTGGGCCGGGTGGCTGGCTTGCCGCGGGGCGCGGTGTCTACCGTGAATGCCCGCAACCGCCAGGACTCAGCGCGATGCGCCGATCACCGCCGGCGTGGCGCCGTTCTCTACAGAGTCGGAGTGCGTTCATGCCCAACCTGCCGCTGCGACTTCTCGGTTCGGTGCCTCGGCGGCGGTGCGTTGTGGGGCTGGTGGCACTTCTTTGGGCTTCGTTCGGCGGTGTGGCCTCCGCTGCTGAAGAGCACTCACCCTCGGAGATGCTCACCGTGGACCCGGGTGAGATCCAGACGCCGTGGACGGGGGATCTCGAGGAGATGAAGAAGCGGCGGATCATTCGCGTCCTCACGATCTACAGCAAAACCTTTTACTTCATCGACCGGGGGACTCAGCGCGGTGCAACCTACGATTGGTTCACCGCGTTCGAGCAGGAGCTGAACAAGAAGATGGCGCCCTCGAAGTCGAAGGCGAAGAACCACCTCAAGGTTCACGTGGTTTTCATCCCGGTCAGCAGGGATGAGCTTCTGCCGGCGCTGGTTGCCGGGAGGGGCGACATCGCGGCGGCCAATCTCACCATAACCCCCGAAAGGCAGGCGCTGGTGGACTTCTCCGTGCCGGCTTACACCAATGTCAGCGAAGTGATCCTGTCCGGTCCCGCGTCACCCGCCGTCACGAGCATCGACGACCTTGCGGACAAGGAGGTCTTCGTTCGCAAGTCCTCCAGCTATTACGAGAGCCTGGTGGCGCTCAACGAGCGCTTCGCCGCGGAAAATCGGCCCCAGGTGACGCTCAAGTTGGCCCCGGAGGAGTTGGAGGACGAGGATCTGGTCGAGATGCTGAATGCCGGACTGATTCCACTCATCGTCATGGACAAGCACAAGGCCGACCTCTGGAAGCAGGTCTTTCCCCAGGTCACGGTCCACGACGGGATTGCCATACGCACGGGCGGCACCATCGCCTGGGCAATACGGAAGGGGAGCCCGCAACTCAAAGCGGCCGTCGATGACTTCGTCTCCCACCACGGAGCGGGCACCAGGACGGGCAACATAATTCTGCTGCGCTACCTGAAGAGCGCGAAGTACATCAAGGACGCGGCATCCACGGCGGAGCGCAGGAAGTTCCTCGAACTGACGCGATTCTTCAAGGAATACGGCGACAAATACAGTGTGGACTGGCTGCTGATGGCGGCCCAGGGATACCAGGAGTCCCGTCTCGACCAGTCCGTTCGCAGCCCTGTGGGCGCCATCGGGGTGATGCAGATCATGCCGGCCACCGGCAGGGAACTGAAAGTCGGCGATATCCGGCGAACCCAGCCGAACATCGAAGCCGGGGTCAAATACATGCGCCTGATGATCGACAGGTACTACGGCGACGAACCGATGACCGAGCTGGATAAGGTGCTGTTTACTTTCGCGTCGTATAACGCCGGTCCCGCCAGGGTGGCCCGACTGCGCGCGGAAGCCGCCAAGCGTGGGCTGGATCCGAACGTCTGGTTCCATAACGTCGAGTACGTCGCTGCCGACCGAATCGGCGCGGAGACCGTGACTTACGTCAGCAACATCTACAAGTACTACATCGCCTATCGGCTGATCATGGAAGCGCGGGAGGCTAAGCTGCGCGCTGCCGAACAGATCACGGCGCAGCCTGAATAGGCCGCCTCGCTCGCCTGTCGCGGGGTGAGCGAGGCGGCTGGCCGGGGGCGTCAGGCCTGCATCGCGCTGCCGTGCACATCCATCGCCGCCTGGCGCAGGGCTTCGGAGCGGGTCGGGTGGGGGTGGCAGGTGAGGGCGATGTCCTCGGCCGACGCGGAGAACTCCATGGCCACGCAGTATTCGCCGATCATCTCGCTGACGCTCGGCCCGATCAGGTGTACGCCCAGCACTTCGTCCGTGCGCTCGTCCGCCAGGATCTTCACGAAGCCTTCGGTTTCGTGGTTGATCTTGGCCCGGCTGTTGGCGGTGAAGGGGAACTTGCCGACCCGGTAGGCGCGGCCCTCGGCCTTCAGTTGTTCCTCGCTCTTGCCCACGCTGGCCACTTCCGGACGGGTGTAGATCACGCTGGGGATGAGGTTGTAGTTCACCTCGGCGGCCTGGCCGGCGATGCGCTCGATGCAGACGATGGCTTCGTCTTCGGCCTTGTGCGCGAGCATCGGTCCGGAGGTGACGTCGCCGATCACGTACACCCCCGGCGCGCCGGTCTGGTGGTGCTCGTTGGCGAGCATGCCGCGCGGGCCGGTGGCCAGGCCGACGCTTTCCAGGCCCAGGCCCTCGGTGTAGGGGCTGCGGCCGATGGCGACCAGCACGTAATCGGCCTTGAGGGTTTCCGCCAGGCCGCCGGCGGCCGGTTCGATGGAAAGCTCCACGCCGAGCTTGTCGGCCTTGGCGCTGGTGACCTTGGAGCTGAGCTTGAAGCTCATGCCTTGCTTGGTGAGGGTGCGTTGCAGGGTCTTGGCGGTCTCATCGTCCAGACCGGGGCAGATGCGGCCGAGGTATTCCACCACCGTCACCTGGGCGCCCAGGCGGCGCCAGACCGAGCCGAGTTCCAGGCCGATCACCCCGGCGCCGATCACCACCAGGTGCTTGGGCACTTCCGGCAGGGAGAGGGCGCCGGTGGAGTCGAGGATGCGCTGGTTGTCGATGGTCACACCCGGCAGTGGCGTCGGCACCGAGCCGGTGGCGATGACGATGTTGCGGGTTTCCAGGGTCTGCTGCTGGCCGTTGGCGGCGGTCACCACGACCTTGCCGGCGCCCTCGATGCGTCCCCAGCCCTTGACCCATTCCACCTTGTTCTTGCGGAAGAGGAATTCGATGCCCTTGGTCAGCGCCGCCACGCTCTCGGCCTTCTGCTTCATCATTTGCGCCAGGTCGAGTGTCGGCTGCACCTGGATGCCCAGGGTGGCGAACTCCTTGCCCGAGGCCGCTTCATACAGCTCGGAGGCGTGGAGCAGGGCCTTGGACGGCATGCAGCCGACGTTCAGGCAGGTACCGCCAAGGGTTTCCCGGCCCTCGACGCAGGCCACCTTCATGCCCAGTTGGCCGGCCTTGATCGCCGCGTTGTAGCCGCCCGGACCGCCGCCAATCACCACCACGTCGTATGCGCTCATGGGTTCACCTCGGTTTGAAATGGGTAGGGGGAATGCAGAAGCCTAGTGGACAACCGGCGGCCTTCCAGCCAGGTCGGGCTCCACGTGAATTATGTGCGTAATATTATTGGCCTCATATTAGCCGTCAAGTGGCCACGGTGATACATGGCGGCTACCAGTCGAGGCTGAGCTGGCTTTCGAAACGGCGCGCTTCGCCGCTGATGGGATCGTCGAAGGCGAGGTCGCGGGCCAGCAGCTTGAGGGGACGCCGATAATCGTCCGGGCCGCCCTTGTCGGTCAGGTCGGGGTAGAAGCCGTCGTTGCAGATGGGCGCGCCGAGGGCGGCCAGGTGTACCCGCAACTGGTGCTGCTTGCCGGTGATGGGGTACAGCGCGTAGCGCCAGAGATCGCCGTTCTTCTCCAGCACTTCCAGGCGTGTGCGGGTATTGGGTTCGCCCGCCACCTCGCGCATGCGAAAGAAGGGCTCGCCCTTGTCCAGGCGGGTTTCCCGCAGCAAGGGGAAGTCCAGGCCGGGGAGGGCGGGGGCGATGGCCTCGTAGCGCTTGTGGATTTCACGGTCGCGGAACAGCGCGTGGTAGGTGTTGCGGCTCGCCGGGTTGGCGGAGAACAGCACCAGGCCGGCGGTATGGCGGTCGATGCGGTGCAGTGGCACCAGGTGCGGGTTGCCCAGGCGCCGGGTGAGGCGCGCCTGCAGGGTTTCCTCGACGTACTCGCCGGCCGGCATCACGGGGAGGAAGTGCGGCTTGTCGGCGACCACCAGGTGTTCATCGACATGCAGCACGCGCTCTTCGAAGGGAATGGCCTTCTCGCCCTTCACTTCGCGGAAGTAATGCACCCGCAGTGCCACCTGATAGGGATGCGCCGGCCCCAGCGGATTGCCTCGGCCATCGGTCACTTTGCCGGCGGTCATGCGCTCCACCCAGGTCTCGCGGGAGATGGCGGGAAAGCGGTCGCAGAGGCAATCCAGCACGGTGCGCCAGTCGCCCTGGGGCAGGTGGAGGGTGCTGGGGCGGATGCTCGGTGTGCGGGACATGGAGTGTTTCGGCAGATTGCAGGGGCGGGGCATTAGGCCGCACCTGACTGACCCGAGTCAAAGGCAGAGGATAGAATGCACCGGCCGTGCGCCGGCGGGCAGGAGCCCCGCCGCGATGGAAGGCCCATCGGGCGCACGCCAGGATATTCGTTGTTCAGAAGAGGACCCTTGTATGTACTTCAAGCCTATTTCCCTCAGTCTTGCCCTGGCCGGCCTGCTCCTGGCCGGTTGCAGCTCGACCGACAAACCCACGGCGCCCACCGCTACCCCGGCCGCTGAGGCGAACGCCAGCGCCGCCGCGCCGTCGTATACCGGCAACTGCAGCAGTGAGGCCCTGGCCGCCCTGGTGGGCAAGAATGCCGATACCGCGCTGGTGGAGCAGGCCAAGCGCCAGTCCGGCGCCGAGATGGCCCGTGTGCTGCGCCCTCACCAGCCGATCACCATGGATTACAACTCCCGCCGCCTGAACATCGATGTCGATGAGCTGGGTGTGGTGAAGCAGTTCAGCTGCGGCTGAGGCTGGTTGTAGCCATGAATGAAGAAGGCGCCCTGGGGCGCCTTCCTTTGTTTTAGGGGCTTATACAGATTGCAGTGGTGGGGCATTTGTAGGGTGGACCACGCCTTATCGGTCCACCAGGCGAGGCTTGGCTGGGCATCGCTGGTGGATGATAAGAGCGTCATCCACTCTACGGCGGGACTGCGTCCTGCATCGCGAATGCGTTCGCTGCAAGACTCCCCGCCCGGCGTCGGTCGGCCCGTCAGATACGGAAACTGCCCACCAGCTGCTGCAATCTCGCCGCCTGCTGGTCGAGGTCGGCGCAGGCGCGCAGGGTGGCCTGGAGGTTTTCCACGCCTTCCTGGTTGAGGGTGTTGATCTCGGTGATGTCCATGTTCAGCGAGTCGACCACGGCGGTCTGTTCCTCGGTGGCGGTGGCCACCGACTGGTTCATGCCGTCGATCTCGCCGATGCGCTGGGTTACGCTGCCCAGGCGCTCGCCGGCCTGGTTGGCGATCTCCACGCTCTGCTCGCTGTAACGCTGGCTTTCGGTCATGGTGCTGACCGCCTCGCGGGCGCCAACCTGCAGTTCCTCGATCATCTGCTGGATTTCCTGGGCCGATTCCTGGGTGCGGTGGGCCAGGTTGCGCACCTCGTCGGCCACCACGGCGAAGCCGCGGCCGGCTTCCCCGGCGCGGGCGGCCTCGATGGCGGCGTTGAGCGCCAGCAGGTTGGTCTGCTCGGAGATGCCTTTGATCACTTCGAGGATCTGGCCGATGTTCACCGTCTTGCTGTTCAGGGTCTCGATGTTGCCGCAGGAGGCGCGGATCTTCCCGGACAGCTCGTTCATCGCCTGGATGGTGCGCTCCACCACCTGGCGGCCGTCTTCGGCCAGGGTGCGTGCGGACGAGGCCTGGTGCGAGGCGTCGGCGGCGTTGCGGGCGATTTCCTGGGCGGCGGCGCCCAGTTCGTTGATCGCCGCGGCCACGCTGTTGGTGCGGTTGGCCTGCTCGTCGGAATTGCTCATGGACGAGTTGGAGGCGTTGAGCACCAGCTTGGCCACCTGGTTGACGTGATGGGTGGCCGAGGACACTTCGCGGATGGAGCCGTGGACCCGCTCGACGAAGCGGTTGAAAGACTTGGCCACGGCGCCGAATTCGTCGTGGGCATGCACGGTCAGGCGCTTGGTCAGGTCACCGTCGCCTTCGGCGATCTCGCGCATGGCGCGTCCCAGTTGGTCCAGCGGCTGCATCAGCAGGCGGATCAGCATGCCCAGCAGCAGCACGGTGGCGATCACCGCGATCAGCGTGGCGATGATGGCCGAGGTGCGCACTTCGTCGAGCATGGCGAAGGCGGCGTCCTGGTCGAGCACCAGGGCGACGTACCAGTTGGCCGAGGGCAGGCCCTCCAGCGGGGTGAAGGCGATGAACTGGGTCTTGCCGTCCACCTCGATTTCGCTGACGCCGGTTTCTACCTTCGGGGTGTCCTGCGGGTACAGCTCGTTGATGCCCTTGAGGATGTAGCGGTTGTCCGGGTGCAGCAGCACCTTGCCCTGGGCGCTGACCAGGAAGGCGTGGCCATGGCCCTGGAATTTCAGCGAGTCCAGCAGTTGGGCGATGCTCGCCAGGTCCATGTCGGCACCGGCCACGCCGACCATCTGGCCGTCACGGCGTACCGGCGTGGCGATGGTGATGACCAGCTTCTGCGAAGACGCGGCGATGTAAGGTTCGGTGAGCGCGCTGCCCTGGGCCGCGCTGGCGGCCTGGTACCAGCCACGGGCGCGCGGGTCGTAGTCGGCCGGGCGATTGCCGGCGGGCACCGAGGTCATGGCACCGTCGGCGCCGCCGAAATAAGAGAGCTGGAAGCGCTGGCCGTAAACCGGCAGGTTCAGCGCGGCGGTCAGCGGATCGCCCTGCTGGCCGTTGGCGGACAGTTGCTGGGCCAGGGACTCCACCAACTGGATGCGACCTTCCAGCCAGGTCTTGATCGTGCGGGTGGCCAGGCCGCCGACTTCCTGCAGCGACGCATGCACGTCGGTGTTCAGCGCCTGTCGCTGGCGGTAGTCGTTGAACAGCACGAAGAGGGTGAAGGCCACGACCATCACCAGCGAGGCGGCCAGCAGGATCTTTTGGCTGAACTTCAGGTTAGAGGGCATCGCAAGGTATCCATCGAAGTGTTCTGGCAGGGGTATGCCGTTTGCCGTGCCGGGTTTTGTCCGGCTGCGGGTCAGTCGATCCATGGCCGTCGGCCGGCAACCACGGGCTGGCGCCAGCATCGCGGAGCGGGCTGGTGGAGCGCGGGGGCAGGGTGCGGGGGCGGAGCCAGGATCGCGGCTGCCGGGTACGGGCAGGCCGCGAGCCCTTACCGGTTCTGGTAGTGGTTATGGTCCGGAGTGGGGCATTTCTGCGCGCCGCAGGTAGAGCGAACGGCAGCGCGAGAATGCTGGCATTCTGGCGTCAAATACAGAACGGCCGCTAGTCGGATTTGCGGCAAAGATGTGCAGCTTTGGGCCTTCTGGTGGAAGGCGACGCCAGATGGCGGGTTGTCCCCCTGTAGGGGCGTTCAATCGCCATCAGGTGGTCGCCCGGACCTGCCTTTTCACAATTGCTTGAGCATCTCCTCCAGGTGCACGTAGTCCATGTGGTGCGCGGCGGCGACGCTGCCATTGGTGAGGCGCCCCCTGGCCACGTTCAGGCCATGGCGCAGGTGCAGGTCGTCCTCCAGGGCCTTGCGCGTCCCCTTCTGCGCCAGGGCGATAACGAAGGGCAGGGTGGCATTGTTCAGCGCCAGGGTGGAGGTGCGCGCCACGGCCCCGGGCATGTTGGCCACGCAGTAGTGCACCACGCCGTCCACCAGGTAGGTGGGCTCGGCATGGGTGGTGGCCCGCGAGGTTTCGGCGCAGCCGCCCTGGTCGATGGCCACGTCCACCAGCACCGCGCCTTCCTGCATCCGCGCCACCATTTCGGCGGTGACCAGTTTGGGGGCCGCTGCGCCGGGAATCAGCACGCCGCCGATGACCAGGTCCGCCGCCAGCACCTGCTCGCGCACAGTGCCGTGGGTGGAGTAGAGGGTGGCGATGCGGCTGCCGTAGAAGGCATCCAGCCGGCGCAGGGCGTCCACGTTCTTGTCCAGCACCGTGACGTCGGCGCCCAGGCCCACCGCCATGGCCAGGGCGTGGGTGCCGACCACGCCTCCGCCCAGCACCACGACTTTGGCCGGCGCCACGCCAGGCACGCCGCCGAGCAGCACGCCACGGCCGCCCTTGGCTTTCTCCAGGCAACTGGCGCCGGCCTGGATGGACATGCGTCCTGCCACTTCCGACATGGGCGCCAGCAGCGGCAGCCGCCCGTGGCTGTCGGTAACGGTTTCGTAGGCGATGCAGGTGGCGCCGGAGGCGATCAGTTCCTCGGTCTGGGGCCGGTCGGGAGCCAGGTGCAGGTAGGTGAAGAGGGTCTGCTCGGGGCGCAGGCGGGCGCGTTCCTGGGTCAGGGGCTCCTTGACCTTGACGATCAACTCGGCCTGCTCGAAAACTTCGCCGGCGCCGCTGGCCACCTTGGCGCCGGCGGCCTGGTAGTCCTGGTCGGAGAAGCCGATGTCGGCCCCGGCCCTGGTTTCCACCCAGACTTCATGCCCCAGGCGGGTCAGTTCGGCCACCGATTGCGGGGTCAGGCCAACCCGGTATTCGTGGTTCTTGATCTCCTTCGGCACTCCGATACGCATGGCGACCTCCTGGGTTCTTGTTGTCCTGTGAACAAGTGTAGAAAGCCGGTCATCGCGCCCCCGCCGATTAAAGACGGTTTTTCAGGGAATCCCGCTGAAAAGTACGGGGAAATCAGGGGATCACGCAGGGCTGGTCACTCTTCCCGGTCCTTTTGCCCGCCCTTGTGCACGCCGCCGAGCAAGTCCACTGGCAGGGGAAAGACGATGGTGTTGGTCTTGTCGCCGGCGATGGAACCCAGGGTCTGCATGTAGCGCAGCTGCATGGCGCCGGGCTGGCGGCTGAGCATTTCCGCTGCCTGCATGAGTTTCTCCGAGGCCTGCAGTTCGCCCTCGGCATGGATGACCTTGGCCCGCCGTTCGCGCTCCGCCTCGGCCTGGCGGGCGATGGCGCGAACCATCGTTTCGTTGATGTCGACGTGCTTGATCTCGACATTGGAGACCTTGATGCCCCAGGCATCGGTCTGTGCATCCAGCGCCTGCTGGATATCCACGTTGAGCCGTTCGCGCTCGGCCAGCATTTCGTCCAGCTCGTGCTTGCCGAGCACTGCGCGCAGGGTGGTCTGGGCCAGCTGGCTGGTGGCCATGAGGAAGTTCTCCACCTGGATGATGGCGCGCTGCGGGTCGAGCACGCGGAAGTAGAGCACCGCGTTCACCTTCACCGAAACGTTGTCGCGGGAGATCACGTCCTGGGGCGGCACGTCCAGCACCACGGTGCGCAGGTCCACCCGCACCATCTGCTGGATGGCCGGGATGATGATGACCAGCCCCGGTCCCTTGACCTTCCAGAATCGCCCGAGCTGGAACACCACGCCGCGCTCGTATTCGCGCAGGATGCGGATGGCCGACACCGCCAGCACGATCAGCAGGAACAGGAAGGTGGCAAAGCTCAGCGGGAAGGCCATGTTCAGTCTCCTTTGGGCGGATGCTCATCCGCCGTCACGTCCAGCAACAGTCCGTTGCGCGCCAGCACGCGTACGCGCTGGCCGCTCCTCAGCGGGGCATCACTGTGTACCCGCCATCGCTCGCCCTGCAGTTGCACCCAGCCGCTGCGCGGGTCGCCCTCCAGCAGGTCGAGCAGGATCGCCTCGCTGCCCACCAGCCCGGCGTCTCCGCTGACCAGCGCGCGGCGCCTGGCGCGCAGGGCCATGGCGAGGATGGCGAAGATCACCAGCGCGCTGGACAGGGCCACGGTGACGATCAGCGCGACCGGAATGCCGTAGCCCGGCACCTCGGTGTCGATCAGGATCACCGCGCCTACCACGAAGGCCGCGATGCCGCCGAAACCGATGATGCCGAAACTCGGCATGAAGGCTTCCGCGGCCATGAACAGGATGCCGAGCAGGATCAGGGCGATGCCGGCAAAGTTCACCGGCAGCAGTTGCAGGGCGTAGAGGGCGAGGATCAGGCAGATGCCACCGATCACGCCGCCGACCCCGCTGCCGGGGTTGGAGAACTCGAAGATCAGGCCGTAGACGCCGATCATCATCAGGATCAGTGCCACGCTGGGATTGGTGATGACGGCGAGGATCTGCGTGCGCCAGTCCGGTTCGCGTTGCACCAGCGGCGCGCCCTTGGTGGCCAGGGTGATCTTCTGCCCGGCGATTTCCAGCGTCCGGCCATCGAGCTTGGCGAGCAGGTCGTGGACATCGTGGGCCAGCAGGTCGACCACCTTCAGGCGCTGGGCGTCGGTGGCGGAGAGGCTGACGGATTCGCGCACCGCGCGCTCGGCCCACTCGGCATTGCGCCCGCGCATTTGTGCCAGGCCCCGGATGTAGGCGGCGGCGTCGTTGATCTGCTTGCGGGTGAGGGTTTCCTCGTTACTGGCCTGCCCGGCCTTGTCGTCCTTCTTCCCGTCCTTGTCCTCGCCGGGCTTGTCACGGTCCGGCTGGCCCGGCATGCCGCCGATCTGCACCGGCGTCGCCGCGCCCAGGTTGGTGCCGGGGGCCATGGCGGCGATATGGCTGGCGTAAAGAATGTAGGTGCCGGCGCTGGCGGCCCGCGCACCGCTGGGGGCGACGAAGGTGGCCACCGGCACCGGGCTGGCGAGGATGGCCTTGATGATGCTGCGCATGGAGGTGTCGAGCCCGCCGGGTGTATCGATACGGATCACCACCAGTTGCGCCTTCTCCTTTTCCGCGAATTCGATGCCGCGGTTCAGGTAGTCGGCGCTGGCTGGCCCGATGGGGCCGTCCACGGTCAGCACGGTCACGCTTCCGGCGGCCAGCAGCGCGCCAGGCATGAGCATGGCCAGGCACAAGAGCCTGCTAAGCAGCCAGCGGACCATGGGAGCCTCCCGCTATACCTCGTTCATCTACAGCATAGTTGAGGCCGTTGGTCGGGCATTCGGTGAGGCGGCGAAGGTACGACGGGCACCGTCGAAGAGGGGATGGAGGGTCCTCAATCCGGGCTGGCGATTGAAATCGCCCCGACAGGGGTCGCGCGACCGTTCAGAGCGCCGCGTGGAACAGCGGCTTGCAGGCCTTGGCCATCTGCTCGATATGGCGATGGTCGGTGCCGCAGCACCCCCCCATGACGTTGATCTGCGGCAGGCGCTTGCGCAGCCGGGCGTATTGGGCGCCGAGTTCTTCGGGGTCGCCGCTGTCGAGGGCGGTGGCTTCGTTCAGTTCGGCGTGGCTCTTGCGCGAAGCGTTGGCACGCAGGCCGCGAATGCGTTGCACCCAGCGGCTGCCCGGAAGGAGAACATTCTCGAAATGGTCCGGGTGGGCGCAGTTGATCATGTAGTAGGCGGGGTAGCCGGCGGTGACGGCGTCCACCTGCTCGATGGCCTCTTTCAGGCCCTGGCCGGTGGGCAGCCTGCCGTCGGTTTCCACGGTGAAGGAAATCACCACCGGCATGTGCGCCTCGCGCGCGGCCAGGGCGATCCCCATGGCTTCCTCTACATAGTTCATGGTGATGGCGCTGACCAGGTCGGCGGCGGTGTCGGTGAACACGCCGATCTGCTCGCTGTGGTACTGCTGGGCCTGGAACTCGTCCATGGCTTCGTCGGCGACGTAGCCGTCGCCCCGGGGGCCGATGCAGCCGCTGATCACCACCGGGGTCGGACCGCTTTCCACCTCGCCACGCAATGCCAGCAGCAGGTCGATGGCCTGGCGATTGGCTTCGGCCAGGCCGCGGGGCGTGAAGCCGAGGTGGTTGGCCCAGTCGGGGTTGGCGCGCCAGGTCGGGCTTTCCAGGATCAGCCCGGTGCCGTAGTGGCTGGCGATGTCGCAGTAGGCGCGGAAGTACTTGCGCAAGGCTTCCTGGCCGTCGGGGTAGTTGAGCAGCACGAAGGCGGCGAAATCGGGGAGGGCGATGCCCTCGTGAAAGACCAGGGTGGTTTCGATGCCGCCATCGGTGAGGAATAGCTCGCCCTCCAGTTGTGGCAGGGCGCCGCGATATTGAGCCATGGTCTTGACTCCGTGACCGGTGGACATTCGCTGTCCGGGGCGGGCTTCGTGGTGAAGGCGGGGCGGACAGCCGGACTGGCCTCGGGCTGGTTCCGCGGTCGATGGGGTGGCCCGGAGGCGTTGCGCCGGGCGGGGACTGGCGCCCGGCGGGTAAGAGGAAAGGCTAGCACCCTCGTGACCCGTGGATTTGGCGGGCTGATGGGTGGGGATGCCGGGGACTCGGGGCTGATACTTGTGGGGGCGATTTCAATCGCTGTGCAGGACGAAGTCCTGCCCCCGGGAAATTGCCGGGGGCAGCTGCGCTGCCCTTTGCGAATAAATTCGCCCCCACAGGAGAAGGCTCAAGGCTGGGTTGCGTCGCTTGCGTCGCTTGCGTCGTTGCGTTCGTGGCGATAGGCGCTGACCGCTTCGTACACCGCCTTGCGCAGGCGGTTGATGCCGCCGATCGGACGGTGCTCCGGCAGGGCGTGCCAGGGGTTGAAGGAGAGGTTGTCGCAGGCCAGGTTCTGCTCGCGGCTGTCGAAGTCCTGGGCCGGCACCTTGATGCTGGCTACGGTGATGAAGGGAGAAACGGACTCATCCCACTCGACGCTGGTGTCTTCGATCGGCATGTAGTGCTGGGCGTTCTGCTTCTGCACCTGGAGGGCGAAGCAGGCCGGTACTCGGTCCAGGGACAGTTGCTGGTACAGGGCGTTGCGCAGGAAGTTGGGCAGCGCGGTGTTCTGTTCCGGCAACTGGTAGGGCGGGCAGCGCTGTGGATCGGGGATGACCCGGTACTTGATGTTCGCCTCGCCCAGCTTGTACGGCGCGATGGAGCTGTAGGTGGCGCTGACCGGGCTTTCCGGTGCGGGGGCGAGGGTCTTGAGGGCGATGATCAGGTGGCGGATTTCCCAGGTGCGCGGGTCCCAGCCCGGGAAGAAGGCACCGACCTTCTCGCCATTGGCCTGGGCGTTGAAGTTCTGCCGGTACTCGGCCACATCGCGGACGAAGAACACCGGATGGTTGAACATCACGAAGTCCTGCTCGCGGGCGTGCGCGGCACCCTTCATCAGTTTCTCGCCGGGGACGTCGAGCAGTTTGATCGCCATGCCACGGGCATCGCGCGCGCTGTCGAACTGCGGGTAGGCGTTGCCGTTGGACAGGCGCATCCAGGCCTGCCAGGTCTTGCCCGGTTCGGCGAAGACACCGGCGCGCAGGTCGCTGTCGAGGTCGGGCAGCACGCTGACTTCCGCCTTCACGCAGCCGTGGGCCTTGGCGTGGGCATCGCGCAGCACGCGGGTGTTGTCGCGGTGCTGTTCGACGATGCGCACGGCGTCATCGATGATGGCGCGGGTCTGCGCCGCTTCGTCGGCGGGGATGACTTCCTCGCTGGGCACCGGGCCGGAGAACTTCCAGCCGTAGTAGGCCTCCCCGGCCAGCCAGCCGACCAGGCCGACCGCCAATACGAAGAGAAGGAGCTTGCCGAGCAGTCGGCCGAGCCAGAGCCAGAAACGCTTGAGCATGGGGTGTGAGTCCTTTTTTCTTTTTCTGCATCAGGCAGGGCGGGGGCTCAGCCCTCGCACGCAGGGCCTGGGGTCCAGGGGCGGGCTTGCACCGGGGTGAGCCGGTCTTCCAGCGCCGGGTTGCCGAGCACCTTGAGGTACTCGATCACTGCCAGGCGTTCGTCCGGGGACAGGAAGCGGCCGATCACGCCGTCCTTGCGGCAGCCGTCGCGAAATTCATGGCCCTGGTTGCCGTTGCCCTTGAGGCGGGTGTCCAGCAGGAAGCTGCCGGGGAACTCGGCGGTCTGGAAACCGACGAACTTCGGGTCGTACTCGAAGCTGCCGACATGGAACTGGCTGGCCCGTTCGCTGACCGGCGACAACAGCTGGAACAGGTTGGGCACCGAGCCGTTGTGCAGGAAGGGCGGGGTGGCCCAGATGCCGTCCAGCGGCCGGGGCTTGTAGCCGCGTTTTTCCTGCACGCCGATGGGCAGGCCGAAACCGTCCATGCGGGCGCGTTCCTCACCGGAAATGCCGGCCTGCTTGTAGGCCTGGTTCTCGACGAAAGCGGTGATGTAGGCCAGGCCCTGGGCGCTGGAAATGCGCGTGAAGTCGATCCGCTCCAGGCTGCCGTCGAACAGCTTCACGTCCAGCTTGGCCAACTGCTCGCGGGTCCAGCCCAGCTTGCTGACGTCGAAACGATGGTCGGCGATGTTGTCGGCGGTGGTGGAGTCGGTGCCGATTTCTTCGATGGGCACCACGCGCATATGCCATTCCGGGTCGCGGTCGAGGGCCATGCGGCGATCCGGCGGCACGACCTTGGGGGCGTGGCAGTAGGCACAGTTCTCGACGAACAGCGCGCGACCCTGGCTGGCACGGGCCAGATCCACCTTGCCAAAGACCGCCTCCGGCCAGGTGGGCGGGGCCAGCTTCTTCAGGGTTTCCTCCAGGGTGTGGAGGTCGCGTACCCGTACGCTGGAGGCGTAGCGGTCGGCTTCCGGCACCGCGCTGCCATTGGGCTGGAACAGGTGCAGGGTGGCGCCGACGCCGAGGGCTTCGCCGACGTTGCGGGCCATGGGCTGCATGGCCGAGGCGTTCCACTGGACCCAGTCGAATTTCCAGATGTCCCAGAGGTGCGGGTAGCTCACCGGCGCGTCGGCGATGCGGTAGTTCTCCGGGTTGATGGCGTCGCCATAGACGCTGTTGGCAATGCGGCCGAACGCGTCGGTGCGGCCGAAGCCTTCCTCGGTGGGATAGAGGCCGCGATGGGTATCGTTCCAGGCGGTGCCCAGCAGGCGGTCGAGTACCTGCTTGAAGTCCTTGCGCAGTTCCGCCTTGCCCTCCGGGTAGCGCTCGCCCAACACGGCTTCGGCGAAGCGGCTGAACTTCAGCGGGTTGTAGTAGGTGAAGGCCATGCTCATGCCCAGCGCCTGGCCGAAGCCGCCACCGCGCAGCGTGGGCACGGTGGAGGCGAGGGAGTGCAGGGCGGCGCCGCCGTCGATGCGCACGGCCTGGCCGTTGTAGCGCAGCTCACCGGTATGGCAGGCGGCGCAGCTGATATCGAGGTAGTGCGCGCCGGTCTTCTCGTCCTGATGGCGCGCCATGCCCACCGGCAGGTTGCCGGGGTTCAGCGGGGTGGCCTTCTGCTGCGGATCGATCAGGAAGCCGAAGCGCGCCAGGTAGTCGGGACGGGCGAACCTGTCGCGGGAGAAGGGCAGTTCCAACGCGGTGAACCATTCGTAGCGCAGGCCCTTAACCGTGGTGCCCTGGGGCGTGTAGTAGTAGGTCTGGCGCTCCTGGTCCTGCCACTGGTCCAGGTAGTGCAACTGGTCGGGCGCCCGGTAAACCGGAAGGTTGGGGTTGGCGACGTAATAAAGGACGACTGCCAGTCCGGCCAGCAGCAGGAATAGCACCAGCCAGAGAACCCGGCGGAGGATGCGCATCAGATACTTCCTTGTAGCTTGTTCGAATTTTCCTACGTTATGCCAATCAGTCGGATTATTGGCAAGGTGCTATTACGCATTTCTGGTGGGGTAGGTAGGAAAAGTCTGAGGGCGATGCGCTGGCCGCGCGATGGCGCTCTGCGTCCTCGGGTAAAGCACGACCGCGGCGCGCTGCTTGCCCGCGCCAAAGCGGCTGATGCGCTCGAACTCCTGGTGGGTGACCGGCACGTGCTGGCAATCCTGGGCGCGTCGATGCAGGCTGCGTTCGGCGTTGGGGTCGTGGAGGTAGACGAAGTTCCGGTCGCAGTCGGTGACCAGTATCCAGTGGGGTGCCCGACTGCGGCTGCGGCGATGGCCGTCCACCAGCACCAGCGGCTGGCCGCCGGCCGACAGCAGCGGATGCAGATCCAGTTCGTCGCTCAGGTGTTGCTCGATATCGGTGTCCTGCAGGGCACTGCAGAAGTCTGCGTGGGCCTGTCGGATCACCTCGCGCTTGCCGGCGTTGCGCACTTCATCGAGGAACAGCGGGCCCTGGTCGCTCACCTGCAGTCGGACCCGGTAACCGCGCCGCCAGGCCGCCAGCGCCAGCCCGTGGGGGCTGCAGCCGCCGTGTCCGCCGGGCATGTGTACGCTGCTGGCTTCGCGCCATAGCCGCAGCTCGTCCTGGTGGTTGCCAGGCACGGCACCGTCCAGGGCGCCCATGGCCATCAGCAGGCAGGCCGGGCCGCAGGTGAACGCGGTGGTCTGGTGGTAGTAGGGCACGGGCCGTTGCAGGGCCTGTGGGTGCCGCACGACGCGCTTCTCCATGCGCAGCGCTTCGCGATGGTCGGGAAAGTAATCCGCCAGCAGTTCCAGCTCGCTGTAGCCGTTGCGTTCGAACAGGGCCACGGCCAGGCGGTCGTCCGGGCAGACCTCCAGTCGCAGGTAGGCGCAGTCATGCTCGCGAGCACTGGCTTCGGCCGCATCCAGCAGGCGCTGGCCGATGCCGTTGCCACGGGCGCGCGGATCGGTGGCGATGGAGTGAAGGCGGGCCAGCGGGCTGCCCTGGCGGAACAGCACCAGCGCATAGCCGAGCAGACGCCCATCGCCTTCGGCCACCAGCAACCTGGCGTTGGCCGCCACCATCATCCAGCGGAACTGGGGCCGGCCCAGGCGGGCGACCTCGAAGCAGCGACTCTCAAGCTCCACCAGCTCCGACAGGTCGTCGAGGGTGGCGGCACGCAGAAGCAAGTTCATGGCGGGCCCCGCATGGCAGGGAGGGAGTCGCCCGAGTATTGGCCCGGATTGAAAGGCTGTCGAGGCACCGCACGGACAAGCCGGGGCGGGTAAAGCGCAAAGCGCAATTGGGGTTATAGAGAAACGTTCCATAGCCCGCCAGGGTTCTTGCTAGCGTTACAGGTGGCAGCTACAACCTATTGTTTTTATTGATAAAGCAATTTTTTGGCGTCAAGGAGGGTTCAACGTGGAAGCGATCTCTTCCGCACCGCGACGTCTCCTGCTGGTCGACCCGTGCGACCAGTGCCGGCAGTTCTTGCCGCAACTGGAAGAGGCCGGCTGGTCGATCTCCAGCCAGAGCCTCGACCAGGCGCTGGCGGCGACTTACGACATCGGCCTGCTGCGCTTGCGCAGCGACCACCTGGCGCGACCGGAAGGGGTCAAGCACCTGATTAGCCGCAGTGGCACCGAATGGATCGCGCTGGTCGACCCACGGGGCGATCCGCTGCCAGGGCTGGAGTCGTTCATCGGTGAATGGTTTTTCGACGCCCTGGCCTTGCCGGTGGACCTGCCGCGCCTGCAGGGGCTGCTGGGCCGGGCCTTTGGCATCGCGCGCCTGCGGGGCATCGGCAACCGTCGTGGCGACCAGAATGAGCTGATGGGGCAGAGCAGGCCGCTGCGGGACTTGCGCAAGCAACTGGCGCGCCTGGGACCGAGCGAGAAGCCGGTGCTGATCCTGGGGGAAAGCGGCAGCGGCAAGGCGCTGGTAGCGCGCACCTTGCACCGGATGTCACGACGGGTGGCCGGACCATTCGTCAGTTTCAACTGTGGCGTACTGCCGGAGCCGGAGACCGCCAACCTGCTGTTCGGCCATCAGGGCAAGCTGGCCTCGGCCAACGGCGGCACCCTGTTCCTCGATGCCATCCACGACCTGCCGCTCGGTCAGCAGGAGCGCTTGCTGACCAGCCTGCGCACACGAACCCTGCGCCATGCCGATGGCGAGGTCCTGGCCCTGGATGTGCGGGTGCTGGCCTCGGCGCGGGAGGAACTGAGTGAACTGACGGAGCGGGGGTTGTTCCATGCCGGCCTGCGCCAGTGGCTGGAGCAGAACCGCCTGCAGATCACACCGCTGCGCAAGCGCCAGGGCGACATCGCCCTGCTGGCGGGCTATTTCGTCGACCTCTACAGCCTGGAGGCGGGACGCCGGCCCAGCCACTTCAGCGAAGAAGCGCTGTCCGCCATGGTGCGCCATCGCTGGCCCGGCAATGTGCGCGAACTGGCCAGTCGGGTGAGGCGCGGCTATGCGTTGGCGGAGAGCGGCCCGATCGAGGCGGATGACCTGGGGCTGCAAAGCGCCCCGGTGGACGGGGCGCTGCTGGGCACCCTGGAAGACTACAAGCGGCGGGCGGAGTACCAGGCACTGTGCGATGCGCTGGCCCACTACAGCAGCAACCTCAGCCATGCGGCCAAGGTGCTGGGGGTGTCGCGGCCGACCTTCTATCGGCTGCTGCACAAGCACCAGTTGCTGTGAGCGTGGGCGCGCGTTCATTCGCGAAGGGCGGCAGCGCCGCCCCTTGGGGAGCCCGCTGGCAGGACACCGTCCTGCATCGCGATTGAACGGGCGCCTGCAGACTCACATGCCGTTGGCGAAGGCCGGGATGCTCATGTCGATGGCTTCGCGAACCGGCTTCAGGGCTTCGGCGTAACGGGCGAGGATATCCAGGTCGTAGTCGATGCGGGCACGGATGCGCTGGTCATCTTCACTCACGGCCTCGGCCTCGTTCAGGACCTTCTCCACGCCGCGAACGATCAGGTGCTCCGGCAGGTAGCAGAGGCGGCAGTTTTTGTAGCTGGAGGCTCGCAGCTCGCTGATCGGGTAGCCGCCGCCGATACCGGAGGAAACGCCTACCAGCAGGCCGGGTTTGTGCGCCAGCTCGGCTTTACTGGCATAGATGAAGAAGTTCTTGATGGCCGGGCAGGCCATGCCGTTCCACTCGGGGGCGATCACCACCACCGCGTCGGCTTCGCGCAGCCGTTGCTGGTAGCCGCTCCAGGGGCCGGTGTCTTCCGCCGGCCACAGGGGCAGCGGCTCCTGGCCGAGGTCAATGATGCCGCAGGTGCCTGGGCTGGCTTTGTCGAGGTCGATCAGGCGCTGGCGAAGGAAGCGGGCGACCTTGCCCGACTGACTGTTGGCACGGCTGGAGCCGGCGATCAGAACGATATTCAGCATCGTGGGGTTCCTTGTTGAGACCGGCACGCAGGCTAGCTGGGGGATGAGTGGACAGCAAGCGACGGGACGCCAGTTCGTGACACCGATGGCGCCAAGAGCGAGAGGGGCGGGCCTGCGGCCCGCTTGGCGAATGAATTGCCTACAGGGTTCGTGTCGGAGGTTCCGCGCCTCAGGCGCGGAACTGATCCATCAGGCCCTGCTGGTGGTTGGCCAGGCGGTTCAGGGCCTGGCTGACCTGGGCCGATTCCTCGGCCTGGCCGGAGAGGGATTCGGTGACGTCGCGAATCGCCGCCACGTTGCGATTGATTTCCTCGGCCACCGCGCTCTGTTCCTCGGCGGCCGAGGCGATCTGCAGGTTCATGTCGGTGATCACCGTCACCGCGTCGCCGATGCGCTGCAGCGCCGCGACCGCCTGTTCCACCTGTTCCACGCTGCCCTGGGCCTGGCGGTGGCTGCTGTGCATCGAGCCGACCACCTCGCGGGTGCCGTGCTGCAGGCCTTCGATCACCTGGCGGATTTCTTCCACTGAATCCTGGGTGCGTTTGGCCAGGTTGCGCACCTCGTCCGCCACCACGGCGAAGCCGCGTCCGGCCTCGCCGGCGCGGGCCGCTTCGATGGCGGCATTGAGCGCCAGCAGGTTGGTCTGCTCGGCGATGGCGCGGATCACTTCCAGCACTGAACCGATCTGCTCGCTGCTGCTGGCGAGGGCCTGGACCTCATCCATCGCCGCGCTCATCTCGCTGGCCAGTTGTTCGATGGCGCTGGTGGTGCGGCCGATCACACCGAGGCCCTCGCGGGTGGCGTGGTCGGCACCGCGCGCGGCTTCGGCAGCCTGGGCGGCGCTGCGGGCCACGTCCTGGGCGGTGGCGCTCATCTCGTTGGAGGCGGTGGCCACCTGGTCCACTTCGCGGTACTGCTGCTGCATGCCGGCGCTGGTCTGGCTGGCAATGGCGGCGGATTGGTCAGCGGTGCCACGGGCGTCCTGCACGGAGCGCTTCACGTCGGCGATCACCGGCTGCAGCTTGTCGAGGAAACGGTTGAACCAGCCGGCGAGCTCGCCCAGTTCGTCCTGGCGGGCATAGTCCAGGCGGCGGGTCAGGTCGCCTTCGCCGCTGGCGATGTCCTTGAGCATGCCCGCCACGCCGAGGATCGGCCGGGTCACGCCACGGGCGGTCAGCCACACCAGCAGCAGGCCGGCGATGCCCGCCGCCAGGCCGATCAGCAGGCCGCTGAGGTTGGCGGCCTGGTTCTGCGCGTCGAGCTTGGCATCCAGGGCAAGAGCGGGTGCCAGCAGCACCTGTTCCGGCACCTCCAGCAGCACGCTCCACGGCGCGGCGGTGGGAATCGGCTTGAACGGTTGCATCACCCGTAGAAGGTCGTTGTGCTCCAGTTCCACGGCCTTGCCGGCCTGGAGGTTGGCCATCAGCTCACCGGCCTTGTCGCCGAAGGCCTTGTCCAGCTTGGCGCTGAGCAGGCCGGCGTCGCGGCTGTGGCCGGCGAGCAGGCCGGCGGGGCTGAGGATGCTGACGTGGCCGTTGCCGTCGTACAGGTCGCTGTTACCGGCAACGCTCAGTTGCTGCAGGCTTTCCAGGCTGATGTCCAGGCCCATGACGCCCACGTTCTTGCCGTTGAGTTGCAGCGGGAAGGCGATGCTGGTCATCAGTACCTGGCGATCGCCGACGTTATCGAAGTAGGGGTCGAGCACGCAGGGCTGGCTCGTCTTCATCGGGCAGGTATACCAGGCGTTGTAGGGGGCGCCGCTGGGGCCCGTGCTGGCATCGGCGAGCAATTCCTCGGTCATCGACTCGGACTCCAGCGTGCCGGGGGTGGGCTGCGCCCAATAGAGGGAGAAGCGGCCCTTGTCGTTGCTGCCCAGTTCGGCCTGGTCGACGAACAGCTCGTCCTTGCCGTCCAGGGCGTTGGGTTCGAAGACCAGGTAAAGGCCGAGGATTTCCGGGTTGGCTTCCAGGGCGGTGCGTACCTGGCGGGTCAGGTCTTCGCGCAGGTCGAAGGCGTCGAGGAAGCGTTTTTCCGCCTGCTCCTTGAGGAACAGCACCTGACGCGAGAAGCCCTTGCCGTACTGGTAGTTGTCCATGAAGTAGCGCTGGATGCGGATGGCCTGCAGCTCGGCGCGGGCCAGCAGGCGCTGGCGGGCGCTCTGGTCGAGCATCTGGCTGCTGTCGGCCTTCACCAGGCTGGCGCTGCGCTTGGACTGATACAGGGACGAGCCGACCAGCAGGACCACGATGGCCAGCAGGCAGAGGCCGGCCAGCAGGGTGATTTTCCACTGGATGGACAGGCGATTGAACGGCATATGGGCTTCCTTCTGTCTCGTCGGAACTGCATTCGTTGTCGGCGCGCCCGGCGAGTTCTTGACGCGAAGACGACGAATAGCCGTGCGGGATGCACGAGGGCACAATTTGCAGGCAAGAATTATGCACACTCTGAGCAATATTCCGAACGCTTTTGACAGGGCGCCGGGGTTTCGGCAGAGTGCGCGCTTTTTTCGCGGCGAACCCGCGGCTGGCATGGGCTGGAAACCTGAGGAGTGGCGATGAATGCGGTAGTGGCGGCGGTGGGGATCATGCTGGTCCTCAGCCTGTGCCGGGTGCACGTGGTGGTGGCGCTGATCGTCGGCGCGCTGGTGGGGGGCGTCGTTGGCGGACTGGGCGTCGACGGCTCGCTGGCGGCCTTCAACAAGGGCCTCGGCGGTGGCGCGACGGTGGCGCTGTCCTATGCGTTGCTCGGTGCCTTCGCCGTGGCCATCGCCCGCTCCGGCCTGGCCCACGCGCTGGCCGACAAGGCCCTGGCGCTGGTGGCGCGGCAGGAGTCCAGCGGGGGCAACGCACTGAAATGGCTCCTGGTTGCATTGCTGCTGTGCGTGGCGATTGCCTCGCAGAACATCCTGCCGATCCATATCGCCTTCATTCCGCTGCTGGTGCCGCCTCTTCTTTATGTACTGACGCGCCTGTCCATCGACCGCCGGCTGATCGCCTGTGTGATCACCTTCGGCCTGATCACGCCTTACATGTTCCTGCCAGCGGGCTTCGGCAACATTTTCCTCAACGAAATCCTGCTGGCGAATGTGGCGAAAAGTGGCGTCGACGTTACCGCTGTGAATGTCACCGAGGCGATGTTGATACCGGCACTGGGGATGGTTTCGGGCCTGCTGATCGCGCTGGTCAGCTATCGCCGCAAACGCACCTACGATCTCGCGCGCATCGCCCGCGCCGAACAGGTGAGCGTGGCCTACAACCCGATGAGCCTGGCGGTGGCGGGCGTGGCCATCCTGGTCGCCTTCGTGGTGCAGCTCTGGCTCGACTCGATGATCATCGGCGCGCTGCTGGGCTTCGTGATCTTCTCCTTGTCCGGGGTGGTGCGCTGGAGGGAGGCCGACGACCTGTTCACCGAGGGTATGAAGATGATGGCGATGATCGGCTTCATCATGATCGCCGCCTCGGGTTTCGCCGAGGTCCTACGCGAAACCGGCCACGTGACCGCCCTGGTGGAGGCATCGGCCGGCTGGATCGGCCACAGCAAACCCCTCGGTGCATTGCTGATGCTGCTGGTGGGCCTTCTGGTGACCATGGGCATCGGTTCGTCCTTCTCCACCGTGCCGATCATCGCGGCGATCTTCGTGCCACTCTGCGTGCAGCTGGGCTTCAGTCCGCTGGCCATCGTCAGCATCGTCGGCACCGCCGGTGCCCTGGGCGACGCCGGGTCGCCGGCCTCGGATTCCACCCTGGGGCCGACCTCGGGCTTGAACGTGGATGGCCAGCACAACCATATCTGGGACACCGTGGTACCCACTTTCCTGCATTACAACCTGCCGCTGCTGGTCTTCGGCTGGGTTGCCGCAATGACGCTCTGAGCGGCGCCGACTTAATCATTTTGACCCACGGGTCGCTTAAGAATGACGCGGGGTTGCCGATAGTTCGGCAACCCCGCTGTGCTTTCCAGCCCTGCCTTCCGAGGACTGCTCGATGCGATTTACCCTCAAGACCAAAGTACTGCTGTTGTCCCTGGTGCCGGTGATCCTGTTCGCCTTGGTGCTGTCCGGGGCGGTGACCCAGGTCATCCGTGGCCTGGCCGAAGATGAAGTGAAGAACACCCGCGAGCGCCTGATGCAGGAGAGCCGCGAAGAGCTCAAGAGCTATATGCAGATCGCCCTGGGGTCGGTGCAGGCCCTGTACGATGCGTCCGCCTCCGGCGATACGGCCAGCCGTGACCAGGCCATCGCCATCCTGGCCAAGATCAAGTACGGCAAGGACGGTTACTTCTTTGGCTACGACTCCCAGGTGATCCGCCTTTTCCGCGGCGACAGCCCGGTGGATGTGGGCAAGAGCTTCAGTGGCCGCAAGGACCCCAATGGCGTGGCGGTGAATGACCGCCTGGTGGCCGTGGCCAAGGACGGTTCCAACTATGTGGAGTACAGCTCCTCGCTGCCGGGCAACGAAAGCGTGCTGGTGCCCAAGCTTGCCTACAGCTACTACCTGCCCAAGTGGGACCTGGCCCTGGGCACCGCGGTGAACCTGGACGGCGTCGCGGCCCAGGTGGCCGAGGTGGAACGCGAGATCGAAGAGCGCGTCAGCACCATAGTGACCAGCGTGGTGATCATCGCCGCCGTGCTGCTGCTGGTGTTCGGCCTGGTGGGCCTGGGCCTGGCCAATGCACTGGTGCGGCCGCTGCAACGCATCAAGGCGAACCTCGACGACATCGCCGCCGGCGAAGGCGACCTGACCCGCCGCCTGGTGGTGGACAGCCACGATGAGCTGGGCGAGCTGGCGAGTTCCTTCAACCGTTTCGTCGAGAAAATCCACGGCCTGGTGCGCCAGATCGTCGATATGACCGGCCAGCTCACCAGCCTGGTGGACGAGGTGGCCTCCCAGGCCCAGCGTTCCGAGCAGGCCATGGAACGCCAGCGCCACGAGACGGACCAGGTGGCCACCGCCATCAACGAGATGTCCGCCGCCGCCCATGAGGTGGCCAAGAGCGCCCAGGGCGCCGCCGAAGCCGCGCAGCAGACCGATCAGGAAGGCCAGGCCGCCAAACACGTGGTGGATGGCAGCATCACCCGCATCCACGCCCTGGTGGGTGATATCCGCAGCAGCGGCCTGTCCCTGGATAGCTTGCAGCAGGACGTCCAGTCCATCGTCAGCGTGCTCGATGTGATCCGCTCCATCGCCGAGCAGACCAACCTGCTGGCGCTCAATGCCGCCATCGAAGCGGCACGCGCCGGTGAGGCGGGGCGCGGTTTTGCGGTGGTGGCCGACGAAGTGCGTGCCCTGGCCAGCCGCACCCAACAGAGCACCCAGGAAATCCAGGGCATGATCGACCGCCTGCAGCAGGGCACCCAGGACGCCGTGACCGCCATGCGCCGCTCCAGCGAAGCCGGCGACACCACCAGCCAGCAGGCCAACCAGGCCGGTGCTTCGCTGGATGCCATCGCCGGGCTGATCGGCACCATCAACGCGATGAACGCGCAGATCGCCAGCGCGGCCGAGGAGCAGACCGCAGTCGCCGAAGAGATCAACCGCAGCGTGCACCAGATCGCCGTGGCCGTGGACAGCGTGGCCGAAGAGACCCGCCATGGCGCCGACACCGCGCGCAGCCTGTCCCGCCTGGGCGACAGCCTGGGTGGCCTGGTCAAACAGTTCCGCATCTGACCCTGGGGCGGCGACTGCTCGTGGATGGCCTCGCGAGCAGCCCGCCGCAGGGCGGTGATCCGCCGTGGGGGTCGGTTTCGGCCCCGCTTGAGCGCGGGAGTGGGCAGGGCGGGGGAACAGGTCGCACAGTCGGCCGCAAGAGCGCCCCGGCCCGGAAACACTGCTGCTCTAGTGGGGCCGGCACATCCCGATAGTCCGTCAACAACAAAAAACCCGGCGCTTGGCCGGGTTTTTCGTTTCACCTGTGCAGCTTAGTTGGCCATGGCCACCAGGCCGGAGTGCTGGACCAGGTCCAGCAGCGGCTGCGGGTAGACGCCAAGGAAGAATGCCAACAGGGCGACGAACAGCAGCATGATGCCGCCGGCGCGCTGGGCCCAGTGCAGTTCGGCATCGTGGCGGCGCAGGTTCGGCTCCACCAGGAACAGGGTGACCATGACGCGCAGGTAGTAGAACACGCCGATGGCACTGCCCAGGACCATGGCACCCAGCAGCCACCAGAGGCCGGATTCGACACCGGCGGCGATCACGAAGAACTTGCCGATGAAGCCAGCGGTGAGCGGGATGCCGGCGAGCGACAGCATCATCACAGTGAGGACGGCGGTCAGGTACGGACGGCGCCAGAACAGGCCACGGTACTCGTACAGGGCGTCGCAGTCGCGGCCGCTGTAGGGGGTGGACATCAGCGTCACCACGCCGAAGGCGCCGAGGCTGGTCAGCACGTAGGTGGCCAGGTAGACGCCGATGGCTTCCACCGCCAGGCCCTTGCTCGCGATCAGCGCCACCAGCAGGTAGCCGAAGTGGGCGATGGAGGAATAGCCGAGCAGACGCTTGATGTTGTTCTGCACCAGGGCCAGCAGGTTGCCGAACAGGATGGAGGCGATGGCGATCACGGTCAGCAGGTCGTTCAGCCAACCGCCGGCGGTGGCCGGGGACAGCTGGTACAGACGCAGCAGCACGGCGAACACGGCGACCTTGCTGGCGGTGGCCAGGAACGCGGCTACCGGCGCGGGGGCGCCTTCGTACACGTCCGGGGTCCAGAGGTGGAAGGGCACCAGGGACAGCTTGAACGCCAGGCCGATCAGCATCATGCCGATGCCCAGCTGGGACAGCACGCTGGAGGTGCCAGCGGCCGCCAGTTGGCTGAAGCTCAGGCTGCCGGCGTCGGCATAGAGCAGGGCCATGCCGAACAGCAGGAAGGCGGAGCCCGCGGCGGACAGCACCATGTACTTGATGCCGGCTTCCAGGGAGCGTTTGTTGAAGAAGGCGTACGCCACCAGGCCGTAGACCGGTACCGAGAGCAGTTCCAGGCCGATGAACAGACCGGCCAGGTGTTGCGCGGTGACCAGCACCAGACCGCCGGCGGCGGACAGGAGGATCAGCAGGTACATCTCTTCGCGGTTGCCCGGGTAGCCCTTGCCGGATTCACCGCCCAGGTAGGCGTGGATCAGGGTGACGCAGGCGAGGGTGCCGGCCAGGACCAGGGCCATGTAGTAGGCGCCGAAGTGGTCCACCATCAACAGCGGGGTTACCTCCAGGGGCGCGACCTTGAGGGCCGGGATGATGGAGATCAGGGCCAGGTTGAGACCGGCCACCGAGAGGCCGAAGGTCCAGGAGTGGTGCCGCTTCCAGGCGATGGCCAGCATGACCACGATAATGGTGGCGCAAGTGACCAGCAGCGGCAGCAGGGCGATCAGGTGTTGAGTCGTGAATTCCATGAGCGGCTTACCGGGCTACGAGTTGATTGACGGCGGAGTCCAGCCACTGGTGCACGCCATGCATGCTCGCAGCGGAGGTATCCAGCACCGGTTGCGGGTAGATGCCGAGCAGGACCAGCAGCACGGCGAGGCCGAGGACCATGCCCAGCTCGCGGTAGCGCAGGCCTTCATAGGTGTTCTCGCTCTTCGCCGGGCCGAAGTAGGCGCGGTGGATCATGATCAGCGAGTAGACGGAACCGAAGACCAGACCGGTGGAGGCCAGCACGGCGATCCACGGCACCTGCTGGAAGGCGCCGACCAGGATCAGGAACTCGCCGACGAAGTTGCCGGTGCCCGGCAGGCCCAGGGCGGCGGCGGCGAAGAACAGGCTGACACCCGGCAGATAGGGCATGCGCGCCCAGATGCCGCCCATCTCGCGCATGTCGCGGGTGTGCAGGCGCTCATAGAGCTGGCCGCAGAGGATAAAGAGCGCGGCGGCGGAGAGGCCGTGGGCGATCATCTGCACCACGGCACCCTGCAGGGCGATCTGGCTACTGGAGTAGATGGCGATCAGCACGAAGCCCATGTGCGACACGCTGGAGTAAGCCACCAGGCGCTTGATGTCGGTCTGGGCGAAGGACAGCAGCGCACCGTAGACGATGGCGAACACACCGAGCCACTGGGCGACCGGCGCGAACTCGGCCGAGGCATTGGGGAACAGCGGCAGGGCGAAGCGGATCATGCCGTAGGCGGCGGTCTTCAGCAGGATGCCAGCGAGGTCCACGGAACCCGCGGTCGGGGCCTGGGCGTGGGCGTCGGGCAACCAGGAGTGGAAGGGCACCACCGGGAACTTCACCGCGAAGGCGATGAAGAAGCCGAGCATCAGCAGGTACTCGGTACCGGGCGCCAGCTGGGCCTTCAGCAGGTCGGCGTAGTTGAAGGTCAGCACGCCGGTGTTGCTGTAGTTCACCAGCACCAGGCCGAGAATGGCCACCAGCATGATCAGGCCGCTGGCCTGGGTATAGATGAAGAACTTGGTAGCGGCGGTGATACGGGTCTTGCCCTTGCTGCCGCTGTGACCCCAGAGCGCGATGAGGAAGTACATCGGCACCAGCATCATTTCCCAGAAGAAGAAGAACAGGAACAGGTCGATGGCGAGGAACACGCCGACCACGCCGCCGAGGATCCACATCAGGTTGAGGTGGAAGAAGCCGACGCGGTTCTGGATCTCGCGCCAGGAGCAGAGTACCGACAGCACCCCGAGCAGGCCGGTGAGGACGATCATCAGGATGGAGATGCCGTCCAGGGCCAGGTGGATGGTGACGCCGAAGCGTTCGATCCACTGCACCTTGAACTCTTCCGCCCACACCGGCTCGGTGCCGGGCGCGGGCGCCAGGGTGAAGTCGCCGGTCGCCCATAGCCAGAGGCCGAGGACGAACAGCAGGGACATGGTGAGCAGGGCGATCCAGCGCGGCAGGGTGGAGCTGAAACGCTCACCCTGCCAGCAGAGCAGGCCGCCGATGAAGGGAATCAGGATTAGCCAGGGCAGAATCATGACGGGCTCAATTCCTTAAGAAGATTCAGGTCAGCAGCACGGCGCCGAGCACGAGCACGGCCCCGCCGACGATGGATACGGCGTACCAGCGCAGCTGGCCGGTCTGGCTACGGCTGAGGGCAAAGTTGCCACCCTTGACCACGCGCGGGACCAGGCCGATGGTGCCGTCGATGGGGTCGCGACGGAGCAGGCGGCAGGTCAGCAGGTAGGGTTTGACGAACAGCAGGTCGTAGAGCCAGTCGAAGCCCCAGGCGGCGAACCACCAGGCACCGAGGAAGCGGCCCGGCGCGCTCTGCGCCAGCGCGCTGACGAAGCGGCGCTTGCCGAGGAAGAGCATGGCGGCCAGCAGGATGCCCGCCAGGGCGATGGCGCCCGAGGCGATCTCCAGGCTGTGCTTGGCTTCGCCACCGGCGTGGCCGACGCTTTCCGGCAGGACACCGGCCAGCGGTGGCGTGATCAGCGCGCCGACGAAGGTGGACAGCACCAGCAGGACCACCAGCGGCAGGCTGTGGGCGACGCCGTGGCCGGCATGGGCTTCGGTCTTCGCTTCACCGTGGAAGGCGATGAAGATCAGGCGGAAGGTGTAGATCGAGGTCAGGAAGGCACCGGCCAGACCCGCGTACAGCAGCCACTGGTGGCCACTGGCGAAGGCTTCCCAGAGGATCTCGTCCTTGGAGTAGAAGCCGGCGGTGACCAGGGGCAGGGCCGCCAGGGCCGCGCCACCGACGATGAAGCTTGCGTAGGCCAGCGGCAGCTTCTTCCACAGGCCGCCCATCTTGAAGATGTTCTGCTCGTGGTGGCAGGCGTTGATCACCGCACCGGACGCGAGGAACAGCAGGGCCTTGAAGAACGCGTGGGTCATCAGGTGGAAGATCGCCGCGTCCCATGCGCCCACGCCGAGGGCGAGGAACATGTAGCCGATCTGGCTCATGGTGGAGTAGGCGAGGATGCGCTTGATGTCGGTCTGCACCAGGGCGGCGAAGCCGGCCAGGACCAGGGTCACGCCACCGACGATGCCCACCAGTTCGAGGATTTCCGGAGTCAGCAGGAACAGGCCGTGGGTACGGGCGATCAGGTAGACGCCCGCGGTCACCATGGTCGCCGCGTGGATCAGTGCGGAAACCGGGGTCGGGCCCGCCATCGCGTCGGCCAGCCAGGTCTGTAGCGGCAACTGGGCGGATTTGCCCACGGCGCCGCCGAGCAGCATCAGGGTGGCGACCCACAACCAGGCATCACCGGCCACGTACTTCTCGGGGGCCAGCTTCATCAGTTCCTGGATGTTCAGGGTGCCCAGGTGGAAGAACAGGATGAACAGGCCGATGGCCATGAACACGTCGCCCACGCGGGTGACGATGAAGGCTTTCAGTGCCGCGTTGCCGTTGGGCGTGTGCTTGAAGTAGAAGCCGATCAGCAGGTACGAGCACAGGCCCACGCCTTCCCAACCGAAGTAGAGGAACAGCAGGTTATCGCCCAGCACGAGGAACAGCATGCTGGCGATGAACAGGTTGGTGTAGGCGAAGAAGCGCGAGTAACCCTCTTCGCCGCGCATGTACCAGGAGGCGAACAGGTGGATCAGGAAGCCGACGCCGGTGACCACGCCGAGCATGGTCAGGGACAGGCCGTCCAGGTAGAGGGTGAAGCTGGGGGCGAAGCCCGCCACGCTCATCCATTGCCAGAGCACCTGGGTGTAGACGCCACCTTCCGGCGGAGCCACGTTGAACTGCCAGATGATCCAGGCGGCCACCAGGGCCGACAGACCGACGGAACCCACACCAATGACGGCGGAGGTGTTTTCGGAGAGACGCCCGCGGGAGAAGGCCAGGATGAACCAGCCGAGCAGCGGGAACAGGCAAGTGAGGAATAGAAGGTTCATCCGCGCATCTCGCTGGCAGCGTCGATATCGAGGGTATGGAAGCGGCGGTACAGTTGCAGCAGGATCGCCAGGCCGATACTGGCTTCGGCGGCTGCAAGGCTGATCACCAGAATGAACATGATCTGGCCGTCGGGCTGGGCCCAGCGGGCGCCGGCAACCACGAAGGCCAGGGCGGCGGCGTTCATCATGACTTCCAGGCTCATCAGCACGAAGAGGATGTTGCGCCGCACCATCAGGCCGATCAGGCCCAGGCAGAACAGTACGCCGGAGAGCGCCAGGCCGTGTTCCATTGGGATGCCAGTCATGGCGTTACTCCTTTGCTTCGTGGCGGCCAAGGTGGAAGGCGGCGACCAGGGCTGCCAGCAGCAGCATGGAGGCCAGTTCCACGGCCAGCAGATAGGGGCCGAAGAGGCTGATACCGACCGTCTTGGCGTCCACCGTGGTGTGACCGATGGTGGCGCCGTTGGCGTTGCCGAACAGCACATACAGCAGTTCGGCCAGCAGGGCGGCGGAGAGTATGGCGGGTCCGGTCCAGATGCCGGGTTTGAGCCACTTCTTCTCCTGCTCGGCAATGGCCGGGCCAAGGTTCAGCATCATCACCACGAAGACGAACAGCACCATGATGGCGCCGGCGTAAACGATGATTTCCAGGGCGCCGGCAAAGGGCGCGCCCAGGGCGAAGAAGCACATCGACACCGCCAGCAGCGACACGATGAGGTTGAGCAGGGCATGCACCGGGTTGGTGTTGGTGATCACCAGCACGGTGGAGGCCACCGCCACGGCGGCGGCGAAATAGAAGGCGAATTCCACGCGCGTCTCCTTAGGGCAGCAGGCTCTTCACGTTGATCGGCTCGGCCTCGTTCTGCGCGGCGCCTTTCGGCTTGCCGGCGATGGCCATGCCCGCCACGCGATAGAAGTTGTAGTCCGGGTTCTTGCCAGGGCCGGAGATCAGCAGGTCTTCCTTCTCGTACACCAGGTCCTGGCGCTTGAACTCGCTCATCTCGAAATCCGGGGTTAGCTGGATTGCGGTGGTGGGGCAGGCTTCCTCGCACAGGCCGCAGAAAATGCAGCGGGAGAAGTTGATGCGGAAGAATTCCGGATACCAGCGACCGTCCTCGGTTTCGGCCTTCTGCAGGGAGATGCAGCCGACCGGGCAAGCCACCGCGCAGAGGTTGCAGGCTACGCAGCGCTCTTCGCCATCGGGGTCGCGGGTGAGCACGATGCGGCCACGGTAGCGCGGCGGCAGGTACACGGGCTCTTCCGGGTATTGCAGGGTGTCACGCTTGCGGAAGGCGTGGCCGAAGATCATCACCAGGCTGCGAAGCTGGGTGAAGGTGCCATGCACGACGTGGATGATTTCTTTGATCATGGTGCTTCTCCTTACTGGGCCGCCAGCACGAACGCGCCGGTCACCAGCAGGTTGATCAGGGTCAGCGGCAGGCAGACCTTCCAGCTGAAGGCCATCACCTGGTCATAGCGCGGGCGCGGGATGGACGCACGCAGCAGGATGAACAGCATGATGAAGAAGCCGGTCTTGAGCGCGAACCAGATGAAGGGGATCTGCGGCAGGATGCCGAACGGGCCGTGCCAGCCACCGAAGAACAGGGTCACCAGCAGGGCGGAGATCAGCACGATGCCGATGTACTCGCCCACGAAGAACATGCCCCATTTCATGCCGGCGTATTCGATGTGGTAGCCGTCGGCCAGTTCCTGCTCCGCTTCCGGTTGGTCGAAGGGGTGACGGTGGGTCACCGCGACGCCGGCGATGATGAAGGTACAGAAGCCGAAGAACTGCGGAATGATGAACCACAGGTTCTGGGCCTGGTACTCAACGATGTCGCGCATGTTGAAGGAGCCGACCTGGGCCACGATGCCCATTAGCGACAGGGCGAGGAACACCTCGTAGGAGATGGTCTGGGCTGAGGCGCGCAGGCTGCCGAGCAGGGCGAACTTGTTGTTGCTCGACCAGCCGGCGAAGAGCACCGCGTACACCGCGATACCGGCCATGGCGAAGAAGAACAGGATGCCGATGTTCAGGTCGGCCACGCCCCAGGTGGGGGTGACCGGCACCACGGCGAACGCCACCAGCAGGGCACTCATCGCGATGATGGGCGCCAGGGTGAAGATCAGCTTGTCGGCGAACGGCGGGGTCCAGTCTTCCTTGAAGAACATCTTGATCATGTCCGCGCCCAGCTGGAAGGCGCCGAAGGGGCCCACGCGGTTCGGACCGTAGCGGTCCTGCCACAGGCCCAGCAGGCGGCGTTCCACCCAGGAAAGCAGGGCGCCGCTCACCACCACCGCCAGGAGGATGACGATGGCTTTGACGACGGCAACGACGATGTCGATCAGTTCGGGCGTCAGCCAGCTCATTGCGCGGACTCCTGTACGGCAGTGACGACGGCGCCGGCGAACGCGGCCGGGATGCCCGGCAGGCCGGCGGGCAGGCCCACCAGGCCAATGCCCAGTTCTTCCTTGACGGCGAGCGGCAAACGCAGGGTCTGGCCGTTCAGGGTCAGGGCGAGCAGGGCGCCGTCATTGACGCCGAGGCGATCGGCTTCGTCCTTGGCCATGGCCACGTAAGGCTGCGGGATGCGTTCCTGCACCGGCGCGGCGCGGGAGCTGTTTTCCTCGCTGCCGAACAGGTGGTGCAGCGGCACGGCCTGCCAGGTGCCCTGGGCCGGATTGAACGCGGCGTTGACGCTGAACCAGGGCAGAACCTGGCCCTTGGCTTCGATCAGACGCACGCCCGGGTCGCCGGCGCGCAGGTGGCCGCCGACTTCGTCCTGGAACTTGTTCCAGGCCTGCGGCGAGTTCCAGCCCGGGGACCAGGCGAAGGGGATCTGCTGACGGGGCTCGACGCTGCCGGCATAGCCTTCCATGGAGAAGGCGAAGGGCGAGTCCTTGTCCTGCGGCTGACGCGGCTCGTGCACGCTGATATTGGCGCGCATGGCGGTACGACCGCTGTAGCGGTGCGGCTCGCGGGCGAGCTTGAGGCCCTTGATGCGGAACGAGGCGGTCGGCGCGGCGTCGCGGATGCCGGCCAGCAGCGGGCTGCTGTCGGCGCAGGCGGAGGTGACCTGGTCCAGTTGGGTCCAGTCGACCGGCTTGCCCAGCAGGGTGCTGTGCAGGGCGTGCAGCCAGCGCCAACCTTCGCGCACCAGAATGTTGGCGTCGTAGTAGGACGGGTCGTAGACCTGGAAGAAGCGCTGGGCGCGGCCTTCCAGACTGACCAGGGTGCCGTCGCCTTCGGCGAAGCTGGCGGCCGGCAGGACCAGGTGAGCACGCTCGACGGTGGCGGTCTGCTGGTGGTCGGCAACGATCACCACCTGGGCGGCGGCCAGGGCGGCGTCCACCTTGGCGGCGTCGGCACGGCGGTAGAGGTCGTTCTCGAGGACCACGACCGCGTCGGCCTTGCCGGAGGTCAGGGCGTCGAGGGCGGCATCCACCGATTCGCCACCGAACAGGGCCAGGCCCATGCTGTTGGCTTCCGGTACCACCAGGCTGAGGGAGCCGTTCTTCTCGCGGTTCTTCAGGGCGCTGGCGATGTTGGCGGCGGCTTCGATAACGGCCTTCTCGCCCAGCGATGCGCCGGAGACGACCAGCGGACGCTTGGCGGCCAGCAGGGCGTCGGCGATGCGCTTGACCAGCTCGGCCGCGTCGCTCTCCAGGCCTTCCACGGCCGGGGCGCTCGGGTCGATGGCGTGGGCCACGGCGAAGCCGATGCGGGCGAGGTCGGCCGGGGCGGCGTGGACGCTCTCGGCGGCGACGTCATCCAGGCGGGTGGCGGCGACGCTGGCGATGAACAGCGGGTTCAGGGCGTCCTGGGCGACGTTCTGCACGGCGGCCATGTGCCAGTCCTGGATTTTCATCGAGGCGGCGATATCAGTGGCTTTGCCCTTGACGGCCTGGCGCAGGGCGAGGGCCATGCGGGCAGCGGTCTGGGTCAGGTCTTCGCCGAGGACGAAGATGGCGTCGTGCTTTTCGACGTCGCGCAGGGTCGGCACCGGCAGCGGGCCGTTCTGCAGGATGTCGCGGATCAGGCGCAGGTTGGCCAGTTCGCTGGCGGCGATGCCGGAGAAGTAGTTCTCGGCGCCGACCAGTTCACGCAGGGCGAAGTTGCCTTCGAGGCTGGCGCGCGGCGAGCCGATGCCGATCACGCGCTTGCCCTTGAGCAGCTCGGCGGCTTTGTCCAGGGCGGCGTCCAGGCCCAGCTTCTGGTTGCCCAAGAGCGGTTGGCGCGGACGGTCTTCGCGGTTGACGTAGCCATAGCCGAAGCGGCCACGGTCGCAGAGGAAGTACTGGTTCACCGAGCCGTTGAAGCGGTTCTCGATACGGCGGACCTCGCCATAGCGTTCGCCGGGGCTGATGTTGCAGCCGCTGGAGCAGCCGTGGCAGATGCTCGGGGCGAACTGCATGTCCCACTTGCGGTTGTAACGCTCGGAGTGGGTCTTGTCGGTGAACACACCAGTGGGGCAGACCTCGACCAGGTTGCCGGAGAATTCGCTCTCCAGCACACCATCCTCGACGCGGCCGAAGTAGACGTTGTCGTGGGCGCCGTAGACGCCGAGGTCGGTACCGCCGGCGTAGTCCTTGTAGTAGCGCACGCAGCGGTAGCAGGCGATGCAACGGTTCATTTCATGGGAGATGAACGGGCCGAGCTGCTGGTTCTGGTGGGTACGTTTGGTGAAGCGATAACGACGGGCGTTGTGGCCGGTCATCACCGTCATGTCCTGCAGGTGGCAGTGACCGCCTTCCTCGCACACCGGGCAGTCGTGCGGGTGGTTGGTCATCAGCCACTCGACGACGCTGGCGCGGAATTGCTTGGCCTCTTCGTCGTCGATGGAAATCCAGGAGTTATCGGTGGCGGGGGTCATGCAGGACATGACGAGGCGACCGCGCTTGTCGTTCTCGTCGGTGTACTGCTTCACCGCGCACTGGCGGCAGGCGCCGACGCTACCGAGCGCCGGGTGCCAGCAGAAGTAGGGGATGTCGAGTCCGAGGGACAGACAGGCCTGCAGGAGGTTGTCTGCACCATCGACTTCGAGCGTCTTGCCGTCTACGTGGATAGTGGCCATGGTTCAGTCTTCATCTGCCCGTGTGACCGGGCTTTGGCTAATGGAATCAGTGTGCGCGCGGGGCCGGGTCAGCGGCCGCCGCTACGCGAATCTTCTTCTCAGGCGCCGACCGGAATCGGTCGCGCCGCCGGAATCTGGCGGGCGATGCCTGCCTCGAACTCCGGACGGAAATACTTCATGGCACTGCCCAACGGCTCGACGGCGCCCGGTGCGTGGGCGCAGAAGGTCTTGCCTGGGCCGAGGAAGCTGACGAGCTGCTCCAGAGTCTCCAGGTCGCCGGGTTGGCCTTCGCCGCGCTCCAGCGCGCGGAGGAGCTTCACGCTCCAGGGCAGGCCGTCGCGGCAGGGCGTGCACCAGCCGCAGGACTCACGGGCAAAGAACTCTTCCATGTTGCGCAGCAGCGAGACCATGTTGATGCTGTCGTCCACGGCGAGCGCCAGGCCGGTACCCATACGGGTGCCCACCTTGGCGATACCGGCGGCATACATGGGGGCGTCCAGGTGCTCCGGAAGCAGGAAGCCGGTGCCGGCGCCGCCGGGCTGCCAGGCTTTCAGCTTGAAGCCGTCGCGCATCCCTCCAGCGTAGTCCTCGAACAGCTCGCGAGCCGGGACGCCGAAGGGCAGTTCCCAGAGGCCGGGATTCTTCACCTTGCCGGAGAAACCCATGAGCTTCGTGCCCATGTCTTCGCTGCCCGGGCGGGCCAGGGTCTTGTACCAGTCCACGCCGTTGGCGACGATCGCCGGCACGTTGCACAGGGTCTCGACGTTGTTGACGCAGGTGGGCTTGCCCCAGACGCCGACGGCGGCAGGGAAGGGCGGCTTGGAGCGCGGGTTGGCGCGGCGGCCTTCCAGCGAGTTGATCAGCGCGGTCTCTTCACCACAGATGTAGCGGCCGGCGCCGGTGTGCACGAAGAGTTCGAAGTCGAAGCCCGAGCCGAGGATGTTCTTGCCCAGCAGGCCAGCGGCCTTGGCTTCCTCGATGGCGCGGTTGAGGTTGTTCGCCGCATCGACGTACTCGCCGCGCAGGAAGATGTAGCCACGGTAGGCCTTGAGGGCGCGCGCGGAAATCAGCATGCCTTCCACCAGGAGGTGGGGCAGCTGTTCCATCAGCATGCGGTCCTTCCAGGTGTTGGGCTCCATCTCGTCCGCGTTGCACAGCAGGTAGCGGATGTTCAGGGATTCGTCGGCCGGCATCAGGCCCCACTTCACGCCGGTGGGGAAGCCCGCACCGCCGCGGCCCTTGAGGCCGGAGTCCTTGACCTGCTGCACGATGTCGGCCTGGGCCATTTCGGTCAGGGCCTTGCGTGCGGCGGCGTAGCCGTTCTTCTGCTGGTATTCGTCGAGCCAGACCGGCTGCGCATCTTCGCGCAGGCGCCAGGTCAGCGGATGGGTCTCTTCGCTGCGGGCGATGCGGTTGGCCGGGCCGATGGAGGTAAGGGTCTTCATGGGTAGGCCTCCAGCAGCGTGGCGACGCCGTCGGGCTGGACGTCGCCGAAAGTGTCGTCGTCGATCATCACGGCCGGGGCCTTGTCGCAGTTGCCCAGGCAGCACACCGGCAGCAGGGTGAAACGGTTGTCGGTGGTGGTCTGGCCGAGGCCGATGCCGAGTTGCTTCTGCATTTCGGCAACGACGGACTCATGGCCGCCGACATAGCAGGTCATGCTGTCGCACACGCGGATCACGTGGCGGCCGACCGGCTGACGGAAGATCTGGCTATAGAAGGTCGCAACGCCTTCGACGTCGCTGGCGGGGATGCCAAGGATCGCGCCAATGGCGTCGGCGGCGCCGTCCGGCACCCAGCCACGCTCTTTCTGGACGATCTTCAGGGCTTCGATGGACGCCGCACGCGGGTCCTCGTAGTGGTGCATTTCGTGCTCGATGGCCGAGCGCTCGGTTTCGCTGAGGACGAAACGGTCGGTCTGGATAAGGGTGCTCATGATCAGCGGTCCACGTCAGCCATTACGAAGTCGATACTGCCCAGGTAGGCGATCAGGTCCGCCACCATGCTGCCGCGGATCACCGAGGGGATCTGCTGCAGGTGGGGGAAGCTGGGCGTCCGGATCCGGGTGCGGTAGCTCATGGTGCTGCCGTCGCTGGTGAGGTAGTAGCTGTTGATGCCCTTGGTCGCCTCGATCATCTGGAAGGCTTCGTTGGCCGGCATGACCGGACCCCAGGAAACCTGCAGGAAGTGGGTGATCAGGGTCTCGATGTGCTGCAGCGTGCGCTCTTTCGGCGGCGGCGTGGTCAGCGGGTGGTCCGCCTTGTACGGGCCTTCCGGCATGTTCTTCAGGCACTGGTCGATGATGCGGATGCTTTGGCGCATCTCTTCCACGCGGACCATGCAGCGGTCGTAGGCGTCGCCGTTGTGGGCCAGGGGCACTTCGAACTCGAAGTTCTCGTAGCCGGAGTAGGGTCGGGCCTTGCGCAGGTCGAAGTCGCAACCGGTGGAGCGCAGGCCGGCACCGGTGACGCCCCACTCGAGAGCTTCCTTGGTGTTGTACTGGGCGACGCCGATGGTACGGCCACGCAGGATGCTGTTCTTCAGGGCAGCCTTTTCGTATTCGTCGAGGCGCTTGGGCAGCCATTCGACGAACTCCTTGACCAGGCCATCCCAGCCACGCGGCAGGTCGTGGGCGACGCCGCCGATGCGGTACCAGGCCGGGTGCAGGCGGAAGCCGGTGACTGCCTCGATCACCTTGTAGGCGCGCTGGCGGTCGGTGAAGGTGAAGAACACCGGGGTCATGGCGCCGACGTCCTGGATGTAGGTACCCAGGAACAGCAGGTGGCTGGTGATCCGGAAGAACTCGGCCATCATCACGCGGATGAAGTCGACCCGCTGCGGCACCTTGATGCCGGCGAGCTTCTCCACCGCGAGGACGTACGGCAGGTTGTTCATCACGCCGCCGAGGTAGTCGATGCGGTCGGTGTAGGGGATGAAGCTGTGCCAGGACTGGCGCTCGGCCATTTTCTCGGCGCCGCGGTGGTGGTAGCCGACTTCCGGCACGCAGTCGACGATCTCTTCGCCGTCCAGTTGCAGGATGATGCGGAAAGCACCGTGCGCGGACGGGTGGTTCGGGCCGAGGTTGAGGAACATGTAGTCCTCGTTCTCGCCGTGGCGCTTCATGCCCCAGTCCTCCGGGCGGAAACGCGCGGCTTCCTCTTCAAGCTGGTGCTTGGCCAGGGTCAGGCTGAAGGGGTCGAATTCGGTGGCGCGCGCCGGGTAGTCCTTGCGCAGCGGGTGACCTTCCCAGGTGTTGGGCATCATGATCCGCGACAGATGCGGATGGCCGGCGAAGGTGATGCCGTACATGTCCCAGACTTCCCGCTCGTACCAGTTGGCGTTCGGCCAGATGCCGGTGGCGGTGGGCAGGTTCAGGTCGCCCTCGGACAGGGCGACCTTGATCATCACGTCACTGTTACGTTCCAGCGACATGAGGTGGTAGAACACGGTGAAGTCGGCGTCCGGCAGGCCGCGGCGCTGGGTGCGCAGGCGCTCATCGACGCCATGCAGGTCGTACAGCATGACGTAGGGGCGCGGCAGGTTGCGCAGGAACTTCAGGACGTCGATCAGCTTGTCGCGGCCGACCCAGATCACCGGCATGCCGGTGCGGGTCGACTGGAGGGTGAAGCTTTCGGCGCCGAAGCGGGAATTCAGTTCTACGACGACATCTTGGTCGTCAGCCTTGTAGGGCGGGATGGACAGAACGGTGTCTGCAGTCATGGTCTCGGTCGCTATTCGTCAACGTAAAGAATGAGCCTGGGTCTTCGCGGAGAAGATCAGGCTCAGACTTCGTCGGGGCTGCGCAGGTTGGTGACCTGAATACGCTGTTCGCGGCGCTTTTCCCGCTCCGAGGGCATGTCGGCACGATAGATGCCTTGGTCCCCCACGACCCAGGATAGCGGGCGGCGCTCCTGGCCGATGGATTCCTGCAGCAGCATCAGGCCTTGCAGGAACGCCTCCGGACGGGGCGGGCAGCCGGGAATGTAGACGTCCACGGGGAGGAACTTGTCCACGCCCTGAACGACCGAGTAAATGTCGTACATGCCACCGGAGTTCGCGCACGAACCCATGGAGATCACCCACTTGGGCTCCAGCATCTGCTCATAGAGGCGCTGGATGACCGGTGCCATCTTGATGAAGCAGGTGCCGGCGATAACCATGAAATCCGCCTGGCGAGGTGATGCGCGAATGACTTCCGCACCGAAGCGCGCGATATCGTGCGGCGCGGTAAAGGCGGTGGTCATTTCCACGTAGCAGCAGGAGAGACCGAAGTTGTACGGCCACAAGGAGTTCTTGCGACCCCAGTTGACTGCTCCGTTGAGAACATCCTCGAGCTTGCCCAGGAAGATGTTCTTGTGCACCTGATCTTCGGTCAGCGGGTCGGAAACGGTCTCCCGTTCGCCGATCGGATACTGCTCGTAAGTCGCATCCGGATCGATCCGAGTAAGTTTGTATTGCATTGCCAAAGCCTCATTGTTTTAGCTTCGCCTGCCGCTTGCGACGACCTTCGGGAGCCCAATCCAGCGCCCCGATGCGCCAAAGGTAGACAAGACCTGCCAACAGAATTGCTATGAAAATGGTTGCTTCGATAAAGCCGGCCCAGCCGCTTTCACGGACGGAGACGGACCAAGCGAAGAGAAAGAGGGCTTCGACGTCGAAGATCACGAAGAGCATCGCGACCAGATAGAACTTGGCGGAGAGACGCAGGCGGGCGGTGCCGGTGGGGAGCATGCCGGATTCGAAGGGGTCGTTCTTGCTGCGACCGATGGCGCGGCTGCCCAGCAGACTCGAAACCCCGATCATGAAGGCGCAGAGGCCGACGACACCCAGCAGGAAAACGGCGAAACCCCAGTTATGGGAGATGATGGCAGTTGCTTCCGACATGCCGGAACTCCTTAAGACAAGGAACGGCGTTCACTTGCGTTAAAAGGTTTACTGCCGGGCGTCAAATGATGCCCCGGCAATCGATTCCGACAATTTTATGCCCGAGCGGGTGTGCAAGTAAATTTTTCAAGCCAAAAAATTGCCCGCGCGGCCGTTTTTCGCACCTTGATGTTGGCGGCGGGCCAGTAGTGGCGCGGCTTTCAGCCCTTCGTTAGGCCTTGGTCGGATTGCGGCCTTATGTCGCAGTCGTCGGTTGGTTCTGGCGGATAATGATAGTCATTAGCATTTGATTGGTGGTTAATTAATCACTACACGAGAGTTCTCTCAAAGTAGTAAGAAATTGCCTAATCAAATATGCGGAAAAGCCTCCTTAGTTGTTCTTTCGGGACTTTCATAATTGCGACAATTCCCTCTGTTTTTGTTCATGCAGCTTTGTCTGAGTGGAAAAAGAGTTGGCCGACCTTGCGGGTCGGCCAACTACGCCGAGTGGATCAGAGCAGGCGGCGCCCGTCTTCCCGGGTAACGACCACGGTGGACGAGCGAGGGCGCTTGCCCGGACCGTCCGGCCAGGTGCTGAGCAGGTTGGTGGCGGTGGAGCCTTCGCCGGGGTGCTGGATGTTCACGAACAAGGTACGGAAGTCCGGTGTGGCGCTGATGCCGGTGACTTCGGCACCCAGCGGTCCGACCAGGAATCGCTTGAGTTCGCCGCTGCGGGGATCGGCTACCAGCATCTGGTTGTTGCCGAAGGGGCCGGCGCTCAGTTGGCTGCCGCTCATGTCGGTCTGGATCCAGAGGCGGCCTTCATCATCGAACCAGAGGCCGTCCGGGCTGGCCAGGATGTTCTGCGCATCCAGGGGCTTGCTGTTCGGGCCACGGCTGTCGCTCTCGGGGCCGGCAAGCAGGAAGATGTTCCAGTCGAAACGTCGCCCGGCGTGGTCGCGGCTGTCCTCTCGCCAGCGGATGATGTGGCCGTAGGCGTTGGCTGGACGCGGGTTGGCGGCGTCGGCCGTGGTTCGCGCGGTGTTGTTGGTCAGGGTGAAGTAGACCTCGCCATTGTCCGGGTTCACGGCGCCCCATTCCGGGCGGTCCATGCGTGTGGCGCCGACGATGTCGGCGGCCAGACGGGTGTTGATCAGGACTTCGCCCTGGTCGGCAAAGCTGACGCCGGCGGCCAGACAGGCCTTGAGGAAGTGCCGGTCGTTGATGTCCAGGGCCAGCCAGTCGCCACTGCCGTCGGCGTTGAAGCGGGCAACGTAGAGGGTGCCTTCGTCCAGGAGGCGGCCGGTGGCTTGGCCGGGCCGGTATTTGTCGCGGCTGACGTACTTGTAGATGTACTCATTCTGGGAGTCGTCGCCGGAATAGCAGACCACCGGGCGGCCGGGTTTCACCGGCGCGAAGATCAGGCCCTCATGGGCGAAGCGGCCCAGGGCGGTGTGCTTGACCGGAGTGGAGTCGGGGTCGAAGGGGTCGATCTCCACGATCCAGCCGAAGTGGTTCGGCTCGTTGCGGTAGTCGCCCTTGGCGTCGGTGGCCTTGCGGGTCGCGTCGAAGCGTTCGAACTCGTCGCCGGGCAGGGTTTCCCAGCCGAAGCGGCTGGCGGCACGCAGGCCGTAGCGTTGCAGTTCGCGGGGCAGGCTGGTGTCGCGGGTGGCGAAGTAGCCGGCCCAGTTCTCCTCGCAGGTGAGGTAGGTGCCCCAGGGGGTAAAGCCATTGGAGCAGTTGTTCTGGGTGCCTCGGGTGGCGGTGCCCTGGGGGCTATGGCGGGTCTGTAGCAGCTTGTGGCCTCGGGCGGGCCCGGCGATCTGCATCGGGGTCGCCGCAGTGATGCGTCGGTTGCGGCGGCTCGGGACCACCTCCCATTCCCCTTGCACGTTGCGGCGAATCTCCACCACCGAGACGCCGTGGGCATTGATCTCCTTGCGAACCTCTTCGGCGCTGACGCGCTTGCCGTCGACCACTGTCGGGCCGTTGGGGTGCAGCAGCGGCGCATCGATGTATTCGTGGTTCAGCACCAGCAGGCCGTGATCCGAACGCTTGCCGGGGCCACGGCGGGCGTCGATGGGGAAGAAGTGCATGCCGTCATGGTGCATGCCGATCTGCTCCGCCTGGTCCTGGGCGCTGTTACTGGCGTCCTCGGCGAAGGCGGGGTAGCGCCCGGTGATAGGGGTGCCCCAGGGAATGAAGGGTGTGGCCTTGTAGCCCGGCGGCACGCTGATGGTGTCGGCGCGGCCGACGGCGACGGGCTCGAACGGCAGGCGCGAACGCGGCCTGAAGGGGAAACCCTTGGCCTCGGTGCCAGCGGCCACCGCATCGACAGGCAGGGCTGCACCGAGGAAGGCGAGGGCGCCCATGGCTGCACCGCCGACCACTACCTGACGGCGGTTGAGTCCGCCAATCAGGTCATTGATATGGGGATTGTTACTGGTGTTGCTGGGCAGTTCGTCGCCGTTGCCAAAGAGCACGGCATTGTCGTTGTGTTGGTTCAAGGCGGGTCTCCACGCAGGCGAATCGACGGAGATCTGACGCTAAGGCCTGAAAGCGACGGAACCGTGACAGTGCGATGGAGGAACTGTTGCCTGGGATATGGCTCACGGTTCCTGTCAGTGGTGTGCGAGCCGCGGAACTTTTTGAGTGATGGCGAATATGAGTGCGCCCCCTTGCAACTGCTCGATCACTCGGTCGCGGTCGGTGCCGGAGAGTACCAGGCAGCCGAAGCTGCGGCCTGGCACGCCGTGCTCGCGAATGAAGGCCTCCTCCATGTAGGCGTTCGCGTGGATGACGATGGCGCGCTGCTCGGCATTGCTGTTGCTCAGGCTGAGGCCGATGAGGCGCATGGAGCGGCCGTGGCCAGGTTCCTTGCTGTCGAAGACTTCGGATGTTCGGAACAGGCCGAGGGAGGTCGCGCGGCTGCCAAGGGCGTTGGAAAAGCTGTCGGCCTGGCCATCATGGTCCGGGTCCGAGCCCTTGCCATGGGCAACCCGGAAGCTGCCCAGCAGGGCATGGCTGCGACGGTCGAACAGGTAGAAGCGGGGCAAAGTGGACGCGCGGCCATAGTCGACCACGGCGAAGCGCGGATGCTGGCTGGCCTTGAGGTCGTCGAGGATCTCCCCCAGTTGGGGTTGATTGACCAGCAGCTCCAGATCGCCGGCGCGCAGGGTAGGGGACATGAGCAGGAAGATCAGCAGCAGGATTCGCGGCATGGCCGGGGCTCCGGGATTTCTTCCCGATTCTAGGGCTGCGTGGCGGCGTGGCAACCCTCCGAGGATGGGGGCCGAGGGCGGGAAAAAGAAAACCCCGGTGCGGGCACCGGGGTTCATTGACTCGCCATGTCCGGTCGATGCGTGGTCGACCGGTGGCAGCTCCTCTTAGTGGAACTGGTTCATGGTGTTGTCTTTACCGCTCGCTTTCAGGGCCGCTTCGCCAGCGAAGTACTCTTTGTGGTTGTCGCCAATGTCGGAGCCCGCCATGTTCTGGTGCTTGACGCAGGCGATACCCTGACGCAGTTCCTGACGCTGCACGCCCTTCACGTAGGCCAGCATGCCCTGGTCGGCGAAGTAGCCTTTGGCCAGGTTGTCGGTGGACAGGGCCGCGGTGTGGTAGGTCGGCAGGGTGATCAGGTGGTGGAAGATGCCAGCCTGGGCGGAACCGTCGCGCTGGAAGGTACGGATCTTCTCGTCGGCAACCTGGGCCAGTTCGGTTTCGTCGTACTCGGTGCCCATCAGCTTGGCGCGGTCGTAGGCGGAAACGTCCTTGCCTTCGGCAACCCAGGTGTCAAACACCTGCTGGCGGAAGTTCAGGGTCCAGTTGAAGGACGGGCTGTTGTTGTACACCAGCTTGGCATTCGGGATGACTTCGCGGATGCGGTCAACCATGCCCTTGATCTGGCCGACGTGGGGCTTCTCGGTTTCGATCCACAGCATGTCGGCGCCGTTCTGCAGCGACGTGATGCAGTCCAGGACGCAGCGGTCTTCGCCGGTGCCCTTGCGGAACTGGAACAGGTTGGAAGCCAGGCGCTTGGGACGCAGCAGCTTGCCGCCGCGATTGATCACTACATCGCCGTTCTGCAGTTCGGCAGCGGAGATTTCCTCGCAGTCCAGGAAGGAGTTGTACTGGTCGCCCAGGTCGCCCGGCTGGCGGGTAACGGCGATCTGCTTGGTCAGGCCGGCGCCCAGGGAGTCGGTACGGGCAACGATTACACCGTCGTCGATGCCCAGTTCGAGGAAGGCGTAGCGAACCGCGTTGATCTTGGCGAGGAAGTCTTCGTGCGGAACGGTCACTTTGCCGTCCTGGTGGCCGCACTGCTTCTCGTCGGAAACCTGGTTCTCGATCTGGATGCAGCAGGCACCGGCTTCGATCATCTTCTTGGCCAGCAGGTAGGTGGCCTCGGCGTTGCCGAAACCGGCATCGATGTCGGCGATGATCGGCACTACGTGGGTTTCGAAGTTGTCGATCTGGGCCTGTACGTCGGCTTCCTTGGCCTTGTCGCCAGCGGCGCGGGCGGCGTCCAGGGCGCTGAACAGCAGGTCCAGCTCGCGGGCGTCGGCCTGGCGCAGGAAGGTGTAGAGCTCTTCGATCAGGCCGGCAACGGCGGTCTTCTCGTGCATCGACTGATCCGGCAGCGGGCCGAAGTCGGAGCGCAGGGCGGCGACCATCCAGCCCGACAGGTAGAGGTAGCGCTTGTTGGTGGTCTTCAGGTGCTTCTTGATGGAGATCAGCTTCTGCTGACCGATGAAGCCATGCCAGCAGCCCAGGGACTGGGTGTAGACGGAGGAGTCGGCGTCGTACTCGGCCATGTCCTTGCGCATGATGGCGGCGGTGTATTTGGCAATGTCCAGGCCGGTCTTGAAACGGTTCTGGACGCGCATGCGAGCAGCGTATTCGGGGTTGATCGCGCTCCAGCTGGTGCCGTACTTCTCTTTCAGCGCGGCTACTGCCTTGATCTCGTTCTGGTATGCGGACATGGTCAATCCTTCAAATTGTGTGTGGTTGAGCACCGACTTACCCACTGAAAAACCTGCTTTCTGAAGGTTATTGCGGGTTGCTCACCGCAGCGCGTCGAAGGACTGGACTGGGAGGAAGTAAAGCCGAGGAGGGATGACGATTGGCGCACTCGCACGATCGATGGAGGGTTTTGCGCTCTTCGATCACTTGCCGGTTCGTGGTAACCGTTGGGTGATCGGTCGGGCACTGCCTTCGATCCTGCGATTGTTGCTGGCGCTTCCCCGTCCCTCAGGACAACTTCGTTCCAGTCGCAACCTCGTCGCACTGCCTTGTGGGCTGTTACAACACGGATCGGCTCGGCTGGTTGGCTGGGAGCGCGACCCGAAGGCCCTTTCCAGGGCCCCTGGCTAGCGGGAGCGAGGCCATCATGCTCTTTCAAACAGGTGTTCGTCAAACGTTTTGTAGTGTTTTTTTGAGACTACTACATAAGACTTTCGGCTGAGACTGGATGGTCATAAAACAGGCTTTCAGTCGACCGCGTCAACCTTGAGGCGCAGGGTCATGTTCTCGCTCCCCTGGGTGGTGCGGCGGCGCAGGAAGCCGCTCTGGTCGGACTGGCTGTCCTCGTTCACGGCGCCGATGGTGATCCATTCGCCCAGATGACCGCTGACCGTGGTGTCGGTGCTTTGCACGTCGATGACGCCGGGCTGGGTGCTGTTCAGGCGATCACGGTTGCTGCTGATGCTGACATGCACCCGTTCACCGCTCAGCGTTGCGGTGACGTAGAAGCCGCGCGTCACGTTGCGATAGTCGGTGTTGCTGTAGACCTCGCCGTAGGGGCCGCTGCTGGTCGTGGTGATGGGGACGCTCTGGCCGACCTGGATCAGTGCCGGGTAGCCCTCGGTGGCCTGCACCTGCTGTACGCCACCGGCGCGACTGTCGGTGCTGCGGCGGATGATGCGCACCTGGTCGCGGCCATTGACTTCGCCACGGCCGGCCTGGACCTCGACGCCACCGGCACTGGCCGTACCGTTGACGGCATAGCCGCGGTCGTTCTGGAAGTTGCTGTCGCTGGTATCGACGCTGATCAGCAGGCGCCGCGGACGGGTGTCGAGTTGGTCGAGCAGGGTACGTAGTTCGTCGATCCTAGCCGGCTCGGCATTGACAATCAGTTGGTTGCCATAAGCGCTGACGCGGCCCTCATTACCCAGAACCGACTGCGCCATGGGCAGCAACTCGTCCGCAGTGCGATAGCGCAGCTGGATGAGCTCGGTGGCCGCCTGCAGGGGCAGGCAGACCAGCAGCAGGAGGGCGGCGAGCAGGGCGCGTGGGGTCATATCAGGAAGCTCCGCAAATCGGGGTCGGTAATGCTCAGGTCCCAGGCCTGGTCGAAGCGGGTCTGCTGCAGCCGGGTCCTTCCGGGGTCGTTGTACAGGGCGTAGCCGGGATACTGTTCGGGCTCGGGGCGCACGAGCAGGCCGCGATCGTCGGCAATGAGGTAGGCCAGGTCTTCCGCGGGATGGTCGGGGTTGATCCGGCGAATCTGGAAATTGCTGGAAATGCGTCGGCTCAGGGTCAGCAGGCGGTGGCCTTCCTTCACGGCGCGGCTCAGGTCGCGCACAAGAATGCGCAGCTGACACTTCGGGTCGCTGACCAGCAGGCGAGTGCAGGCCTGCTGGATGGCGCTGTTGTGGTAGAGCCAGGGCTCCAGGTCGGGGCTGTACAGGCAGAGGCTGCGGCGTGCCTGCTGCATCAGTGCCAAGGCGTGGGCGCGGGCCTCTTCCGGCGCGCTGAAACGCTCAAGGTGATCGTGGCTGCCCAGGACGAAGGGGGCCGGCTCCCAGCCAGGCGCTTCGCCCTGAACAGGGGCGGGATTGTGAACGCTGAAACGCCCCGGCGACTGGAACTCGATGGCCGGCAGTTCGACGTCGTTCTCAGCGGGGTCCGGGGTGTTTTCGTTCATAGTCGCCTCTATTGGCTTTCGCGCACCATGTCCACGTGGGGGATGCCGGCTTCGAGAAACTCGCTGCTGACGACCTTGAAACCGTGGCGTTCGTAGAACGCGGTCGCGTGGACCTGGGCAGACAGCATCTGGCGCTTCAGACCACGCCGCTCAGCCTCGGCGATGGCGGCCTGCAGCAGTCGGTCGCCGACTTTCAGTCCGCGCCAGTCCTTGAGCACCGAAACGCGGCCGATGTGGCCGTCCGGAAGCAGGCGCGCGGTGCCGATAGCATAGTCCCGTTCGAAGGCAAGAAAGTGAACGGCGTCAGTGTCTTCGGTATCCCATTCCAGTTCCGGCGCGACGGACTGCTCGGCGATGAACACGGCCTCACGGATGCGGCGCAGGTCGGCATTGTCCTTCTGCCAGTCGGCAACGCGGACGTGTATTTCACTCATCGGCAAACTCCAGACTTCCTTGCTTGACCAGTTCCAGAAGAAGCTTACGCCCCTCGTCGTCGGCCAGCCATTGGCCGAGATTGTCCAGATGCAGCGCCTCGGCGGCGCAGATCAGTTTCAGCAGCTCGCGCAGGTTGGCCGGCAGCAGACGGCTCTGGCCGCTGGCGAAGAGTACCAGGCCGATATCCACCTCGGACCAGGCCAGGCGCGCGCTGGGGTTGCGGATCAGCACCGCACCGTCCTCGATGGCGCCGAGGAACTCCTCTTCGTCCATCTCGGCGCCGCCGACCAGCTCCGGATAACGCGGTTCGGTCATGAACTGGCCGAACCAGGTGAGCAGCAGGCGCTCGTCGCTCATGTGTTCGGCGAGCAGGGCCTTGAGACGGTCCAGAGCGTCGCGCTGGATCTCGTGGGGGTCGCTGGCTGGTGCGGTGCCGGCGTCGCTGTAGCGTTCTTCGTCTGGCAGGAACTGGGCGAGGAAGTCGGTGAAATGGGTCAGTACTTCGGCGGCGCTGGGGGCGCGGAAACCGACGGAGTAGGTCATGCAATCGTCTTCGGCAATGCCGAAGTGGGCCAGGCGTGGCGGCAGGTAGAGCATGTCGCCGGGCTCCAGGACCCATTCGTCGCTCTCCTGGAAGTCGGCGAGGATGCGCAGGTCTGCGTGGGGCAGCAGCGGGCTCGCGGCATCGCACATCTGGCCGATCTTCCAGCGGCGTCGGCCGTGGCCCTGCAGGAGGAACACGTCGTAGTTGTCGAAATGCGGCCCTACACCGCCGCCCGGCGCGGCGAAGCTGATCATCACATCGTCGATGCGCCAGCTCGGCAGGAAGCGGAACTGCTCCAGCAACTCGGCCACTTCCGGCACGAACTGGTCGACCGCCTGGACCAGCAGCGTCCAGTCCTTCTCGGGCAGGTTCTGGTAGGTGTCCTCGGCGAAGGGGCCGCGGCGCAGCTCCCAGGGGCGTTCGCCATGCTCGAGTACCAGGCGCGACTCGACTTCCTCTTCCAGGGACAGGCCGGCGAGCTCGTCGGGGGAAATGGGGCTCTCGAATCCGGGGATGGCCTGGCGGATCAGCAGCGGCTTCCGCTGCCAGTAATCGCGCAGGAATTCTCGCGCGGTGAGGCCGCCCAAAAGTTGAAGAGGAGTATCAGGATTCATATCTAAGCCTTTGAAATAAAAACGCCCGGCACAGCCGGGCGTGCAGGGGGGCAAAACCGATCAGATGCGCTTGGCCTGGGCTACTGCGTTACCGATGTAGCTGGCGGGGGTGAGCTTGCGCAGTTCGGCCTTGGCCTCGGCCGGCATGTCCAGGCCGTCGATGAACGTCTGCAGGGCCTCCGGGCTGATGCCCTTGCCGCGGGTCAGTTCCTTGAGTTTCTCGTACGGATTCTCGATCGCATAGCGGCGCATCACGGTCTGGATTGGCTCGGCGAGCACTTCCCAGCAGGCGTCCAGATCTTCAGCAATGCGTTGAGCATTGAGCTCCAACTTGCTGATTCCTTTGAGGGTCGCTTCATAGGCGATGACGCTGTGGGCAAAACCGACGCCGAGGTTGCGCAGCACGGTGGAGTCGGTCAGGTCGCGCTGCCAGCGGGAAATCGGCAGCTTGCTGGCCAGGTGCTGGAGCAGGGCGTTGGCGATGCCGAGGTTGCCTTCGGAGTTCTCGAAGTCAATCGGGTTGACCTTGTGCGGCATGGTCGAGGAGCCGATCTCGCCAGCGATGGTCTTCTGCTTGAAGTAGCCGAGAGAGATGTAGCCCCAGACGTCGCGGTCGAAGTCGATGAGGATGGTGTTGAAGCGGGCCACGGCATCGAACAGCTCGGCGATGTAGTCGTGCGGCTCGATCTGGGTGGTGTAGGGGTTCCAGGCCAGGCCCAGGTCGCCTTCGATGAATGCGCGGGCGTTGGCTTCCCAGTCCACGTCCGGGTAGGCGGACAGGTGGGCGTTGTAGTTGCCCACGGCGCCGTTGATCTTGCCCAGCAGCGGCACGGCGGCCACTTGGGCGATCTGGCGCTCCAGGCGGTAGACAACGTTGGCCATTTCCTTGCCGAGGGTGGTCGGCGAAGCGGGCTGGCCGTGGGTGCGGGAGAGCATCGGAATGTCGGCGAAGCGCACCGCCAGTTCGCGGATGGCGTCGGCCAGTTGGCGCATCAGCGGCAGCACGACCTGGTCGCGGCCTTCGCGCAGCATCAGGGCGTGGGACAGGTTGTTGATGTCCTCGCTGGTGCAGGCGAAATGGATGAACTCGCTGACCTTGGCCAGCTCGGGCAGCTTGGCGGCCTGCTCCTTGAGCAGGTATTCCACGGCTTTGACGTCGTGGTTGGTGGTGCGCTCGATTTCCTTGATGCGCTCGGCATGCTCCAGCTGGAAGTCCTCGGCGAGCTTGTCGAGCAGGGCGTTGGCTTCGGTGGAGAAGGGCGCGACCTCGGGAATGCCGGCATGGGCGGCGAGGCGCTGCAGCCAGCGGACCTCTACCTGGACGCGGCAACGGATCAGGCCGTATTCGCTGAAGATCGGGCGCAGGGCGCTGGTTTTGCCGGCGTAGCGGCCGTCTACGGGGGAAACCGCGGTGAGCGAGGAAAGCTGCATGAGTGCGTTCTCGGACAATCGGTCAACGAAAAGGGGCGCACATCATACATGGTTTTCGTCCCACTCGCCGCTTCCGCGCCATGGCGTTCGACACATGGCGCGCAGGGGGTCAACCGCGCAAGAGGGGGTAGAGCTCGTTGAGCAGCTTGCGGCGACTGAAAAGCAGCTGCCAGCGATTGCCGCCCAATTGGCGCCAGAGGCGCGCGGCGCGGATGCCGGTAAGGAGCAGGGCGCGAATCTTCGCGGCATTGCTGGACTGCTGCAGGTGGCGCATGTCGCCATGCACCTGGATGCGCTGGCGGAAGGTGCTCAGGGTGTCCTGGTAAAGGCTGGCGCAGGCGGCGATGACGTTGTCGTGCACCAGCCCGAAGTGCTGGACCTGTTGCTGAATCTGGTCGAGGCGAGTGCCGATGATGTCGAGCATGTCGCCGCGCTTGGCCAGCTGGCGCTCCAGGGTGAGCAGGGCAAGGGCATAACGCAGGGGCTCGCGCTGCAGGCTGGCGGGCTCGCGCTCCAGGGCGCTGGCCAGGGCCTTGTAGCCGTCGCGCAGGTTGAGGTCATCACCGCCGTAGACTTCCAGCGTGTCCTTCGGGTCCCTTACCAGCAGGCTGCCGAGCATGCAGCCAAGCGGCGGCTCGCTGATCTGGCCGGTCTTGGCGATGCGGTCCACCAGCGCGGCGGCTTCGAAGACGGCGCCGAGGGCGACCAGTTGTTCGCGGGTCTGGTTCATGGGCGTTTCACCTCGGCGTCCCAGGGTTCGGCGCTTTCGATCACGCCGCCGCCGAGGCAGATTTCACCGTCGTAGAAGACCACCGATTGACCCGGGGTGACCGCCCGCTGCGCCTCGTCGAACACCGCGACATAGCCGTCGGCGGTCTTCTCCAGGGTGCAGGGCTGGTCGCTCTGGCGATAGCGCACCTTGGCCTTGAGGCGGCGTGGCTGGCTGAGGTCGACCGGATTGACCCAGTAGATTTCGGAGGCCCGTAGCGCGCGCGAGAACAGCCAGGGGTTCTCGTTGCCCTGGCCGACGATCAGCACGTTGCGCGAGAGGTCCTTGGCCAGGACGTACCAGGGGTCGTCGCTGGCGTCTTTCATGCCGCCGATGCCCAGGCCTTGGCGTTGGCCGATGGTGTGATACATCAGGCCGTGGTGGCGGCCGATGACGTCGCCGTCGGTAGTCTCGATGTCACCGGGCTGGGCCGGCAGGTACTGCTTGAGGAAGTCGGTGAAGCGACGCTCACCGATGAAGCAGATACCGGTGGAATCCTTCTTGCGGGCGGTGGCCAGGCCGTGTTTTTCGGCAATGGCGCGCACTTCGGGTTTTTCCAGTTCGCCCACGGGGAACAGGGTGCGGGCGATCTGTTCGCCGCCCACCGCGTGGAGGAAGTAGCTCTGGTCCTTGTTCGGGTCCAGGCCCTTGAGCAGTTCGGTGCGTCCGTCGATATCGCGGCGGCGCACGTAGTGACCGGTGGCGATCAGGTCGGCGCCCAGGGACAGGGCGTAGTCGAGGAAGGCTTTGAACTTGATCTCGCGGTTGCAGAGGATGTCGGGATTCGGCGTACGGCCCGCCTTGTATTCGGCGAGGAAGTGCTCGAACACGTGGTCCCAGTACTCCGCGGCGAAGTTGGCGGTGTGCAGCTTGATGCCGATGCGATCGCAGACGGCCTGGGCGTCGGCCAGGTCGACCTTGGCTGTGCAGTACTCGGTGCCGTCGTCCTCGTCCCAGTTCTTCATGAACAGGCCTTCCACCTGATAGCCCTGCTCGAGGAGCAGGAGGGCGGAAACCGAGGAGTCGACGCCGCCGGACATGCCGACTATGACGCGGGTATTGGCTGGATCACGCATGGGAATCTGTACTGGCTGCTGAGCAAAAGCGGAATTCTATCAGGCTGGGTAGCGATCAGGCGACGCGGATCAGGCTGAGTGGGAAGCGCTCGCCCGCCAGGTAGTCGTCGATGCAGCGCAGGACCAGGTGGCTGCGCCAGCGGTCCTGTTCAGCCAGCAGTTCGTCGCGGGTCAGCCAGCGTGGGCCGATGATGCCGTCGTCCAGTGTCCGTTGCGGATGATGGCGCAGCGGGCGGGCGGCGAAACAGACACGCTGGTAGGTCACGCCATTGCTGGGTGCGGTGTAGAGGTAGATGCCGATGACAGCGGTCAGCTCGACCTCCCAGCCGGTTTCCTCCAGGGTTTCGCGCAGGGCGGCCTGGAGCAGGCTCTCGTCGGCCTCCAGGTGGCCGGCGGGCTGGTTGAATACGGCGCGGCCATCGGCCTGTTCCTCCACCAGGAGGAAGCGGCCCTGGTCCTCGATCACGGTCGCGACGGTGATATGGGGGTGCCAGGTCATTGGGGGGGGGCTCCGAATCAAGGTTCGTGCTGAAAAGGTGCCGGTAGCGCCAAAAAAGAAACCCCGGGCATGGCCCGGGGCTTCCTTCGACGTCCCGTGGCGATTAGGCCAGCAGGCTGTCGATTGCCGCGTTGAAGGTTGCGCTGGGGCGCATCACCTGGCTGGTCAACTCCGGATTCGAGCGGTAGTAGCCGCCGATGTCTACGGGCTTGCCCTGGGCGCCGTTCAGTTCAGCGACTATGGTCGCTTCCTGATCGGTCAGAGCCTTGGCCAGCGGCGCGAAGTGGGCCTTCAGCTCGGCGTCTTCGTCCTGGGCGGCCAGGGCCTGGGCCCAGTACAGCGCCAGGTAGAAGTGGCTGCCGCGGTTGTCGATCTCACCGACCTTGCGGGACGGCGACTTGTTGTTGTCCAGCAGCTTGCCGGTGGCTTCGTCGAGGGTCTTGCCGAGGATCTTGGCCTTGGCGTTGCCGGTCTTGATACCGGTTTCTTCCAGGGACACGGCCAGGGCCAGGAACTCGCCGAGGGAATCCCAGCGCAGGTAGTTTTCTTCAACCAGCTGTTGCACGTGTTTCGGAGCCGAGCCGCCGGCACCGGTTTCGTACATGCCGCCGCCCGCCATCAGCGGAACGATGGACAGCATTTTTGCCGAGGTGCCCAGTTCCATGATGGGGAACAGGTCGGTCAGGTAGTCGCGCAGGACGTTGCCGGTCACCGAGATGGTGTCCTGGCCACGCAGTTGGCGCTCCATGCTGGTGCGGATGGCTTCGTTGTAGCCCTTGATGCTGATGTCCAGGCCGGTCAGGTCGTGATCCTGCAGGTACAGCTCGACTTTCTTGCGCAGTTCGCGGTCGTGGGCGCGCTCCGGGTCCAGCCAGAAGATGGCGGGGGTGTTGGACAGGCGGGCGCGGGTAACGGCCAGCTTGACCCAATCACGGATCGGGGCGTCCTTGGTCTGGCAGGCGCGCCAGATGTCGCCGGCTTCGACCTGGTGCTGCATCAGCACGGTGCCGTCGGCGGCTACGACGCGCATGGTGCCGTCGGCGGTCATTTCGAAGGTTTTGTCGTGAGAACCGTATTCCTCGGCCTTCTGGGCCATCAGGCCGACGTTCGGCACGGTGCCCATGGTGGTCGGGTCGAAGGCGCCGTTGGTCTTGCAGAAGTTGATCATCTCCTGGTAGATGCGGGCGTAGGTGCTCTCCGGCATCACCGCCTTGGTGTCCTTCTGCTTGCCGTCCTTGCCCCACATCTGACCCGAGTTACGGATCATGGCGGGCATGGAGGCGTCGACGATCACGTCGCTCGGGATGTGCAGGTTGGTGATGCCCTTCACGGAGTCGACCATCGCCATTTCCGGGCGGTGGCTGTAGGTCTCGTGGATGTCATGCAGGATTTCTTCCTGCTGGGAGGCGGGCAGTACCTTGATCTTGTCGTAGACGCTGCTGATGCCGTTGTTCGGGTTGACACCCAGCTCTTCGAACAGCTTGCCGTACTTGTCGAACACGTCTTTGTAGTAGACGGTGACGGCGTGGCCGAAGACGATCGGGTGGGAGACCTTCATCATGGTCGCCTTGACGTGCAGGGACCACATCACGCCGGATTCCTTGCAGTCCTGCAGGGTCTGCTCGAAGAAGGCGCGCAGCTTGTTGCAGCTCATGAACATGCTGTCCAGGACTTCGCCGTCCTGCAGGGTGAGCTGCTTCTTGACCTCTACTTTGCCGTCCTTGCCAACGAACTCGATGCGGACATCACCGGCCTTGGCCATGGTGATGGACTGCTCGCTGGAGAAGAAGTCGCCGCCGCGCATGTAGTCGGCGTGGGAGCGAGAGGCCATGCTCCACTTGCCCATGGAGTGCGGGTGCTTGCGGGCGTAGGCCTTGACGGCGGCCGGAGCGCGGCGGTCGGAGTTGCCTTCGCGCAGGACCGGGTTCACGGCGCTGCCCAGGACTTTGGCGTAGCGGGCGCGGGTGTCTTTCTCTTCGTCGGTCTGCGGGTCTTCCGGGAAGTCCGGGATCTCATAGCCCAGGGCCTTCAGCTCGGCGATGGCACCTTTGAGTTGGGGGACGGAAGCGCTGATGTTCGGCAGCTTGATGATGTTGGCGTCCGCGGAGGTTGCCAGCGTCGCCAGGTAGGCCAGGTCGTCTTCGATGCGCTTGTCGGCCGGGAGCTTGTCGGCGAAGGAGGCCAGGATGCGGCCGGACAGGGAGATGTCGCGGGTTTCAACGTCGATGCCGGCTGAGGCGGCGAAGGCCTTGACGATGGGGAGGAGCGAGTAGGTGGCGAGCGCAGGAGCTTCGTCGGTGAAGGTGTAGGTAATCTTCGGACGGTTGGACATTAACGTTTAACTCTCTTCTTTTCTGGGCGTGCACAGATTCTCGAAGCGCATTGGTAGACGCATTCGCTCAATGTCGAAGTTGAGCTCAGCCGAGAATTGCCGCGGGGGTAATGAAGCGCCAGTAGAGCGTTGTACGGTTGCGCCATGGTGGTGGCCTGGCCGCGCGAGGACAGTGAGTCTGGTCCCAGACTGCTCGCCCCCGATGACTGTCAAGTCACGGCGCGCAGTATACCACTCCTTTGGGTGGGCTGACGCGGCCCGTGCTTTCGACTAATGAAGATATGGTCGATGACCGACCAACTGGAGTAGGCTCACGAGCTGCAAGAGCGTTCTCAACCACAACACGGAGCTCAGCATGGGATACCAAAAGATCCAGGTGCCGGCGGTCGGTGACAAAATCACCGTCAATGCAGACATGTCCCTTAAGGTACCGAACAACCCGATCATTCCCTTCATCGAAGGTGACGGCATCGGCGTCGATATCAGCCCTGTCATGATCAAAGTGGTGGATGCCGCTGTCGCCAGAGCCTACGGTGGCGACCGCAAGATTTCCTGGATGGAGGTCTATGCCGGCGAGAAGGCCACTCAGGTCTACGACCAGGACACTTGGCTGCCGAAAGAAACCCTCGAAGCCGTTCGTGACTACGTCGTATCCATCAAGGGGCCGCTGACCACTCCGGTCGGCGGTGGTATCCGCTCGCTCAACGTGGCGCTGCGCCAGGAACTGGACCTCTATGTCTGCCAACGCCCGGTTCGCTGGTTCGAAGGTGTGCCGAGCCCGGTGAAGAAGCCCGGTGATGTCGACATGGTGATCTTCCGCGAGAACTCCGAAGACATCTATGCGGGCGTGGAGTGGAAGGCTGGCAGCCCCGAGGCCGAGAAGGTCATCAAGTTCCTCACCGAAGAGATGGGCGTCAAGAAGATCCGCTTCACCGAGAACTGTGGCATCGGCATCAAGCCGGTTTCACAAGAGGGCACCAAGCGCCTGGTGCGCAAGGCCCTGCAATACGCGGTGGATAACGATCGGAGCTCCGTGACCATCGTCCACAAGGGCAACATCATGAAGTTCACCGAAGGTGCCTTCAAGGAGTGGGGCTACGAGATTGCCCGCGACGAGTTCGGTGCCGAGCTGCTGGATGGCGGTCCCTGGATGCAGTTCAAGAATCCGCGCACCGGCAAGAACATCGTGGTAAAGGATGTGATCGCCGATGCCATGCTGCAGCAGATCCTGCTGCGTCCGGCCGAGTATGACGTGATCGCCACCCTGAACCTGAACGGTGACTACCTGTCCGACGCCCTGGCGGCCGAGGTGGGTGGCATTGGTATCGCCCCCGGCGCCAACCTGTCCGACACCGTTGCCATGTTCGAAGCCACCCATGGCACCGCGCCGAAGTACGCCGGCCAGGACAAGGTGAACCCGGGCTCGGTCATCCTCTCTGCAGAAATGATGCTGCGCCACCTGGGGTGGACGGAGGCCGCCGACCTGATCATCAAGGGGACCAACGGTGCCATCGCTGCGAAGACCGTGACCTACGACTTCGAGCGTCTGATGGAAGGCGCCAAGCTGCTGTCCTGCTCGGAGTTCGGTGACGCCATCATCGCCCATATGTGAGCCTGGCGGCAGAAACAAAAAGGCCGGTCATCTGACCGGCCTTTCTCATGCCCAAGAGGTGGGGGCTCAGACTTCTACCGTGCTGCCCTGAGGTTGGCTGAGCGTGGCAGGCGCTTCGGTGGCGGCCGTGACCGGACGAATATTCACGGCATGCAGCCCTTTCGGGCCCTGGATGATATCGAAGCTTACCGGCTGTCCAGCCTTTAGCGTCTTGTAGCCGTCCATCTGGATGGCCGAATAGTGGGCGAACAGGTCCTCATCTCGGCCATCGGCCAGGATGAATCCATAGCCTTTGGCGTTGTTGAACCACTTGACCTTACCGCTAAGCATGCTGATATCCCTCTGCAAAGGACTCCATCACTGGAGTATCATCCACTTCGACTCCACGCCCTGAAGGCCGCCTTGGCCGCGCACGTGGAACCCCTGATACCCGAAGACGGGTATCCACTCGTTGTAACACCGTTTTGCCGTTAGTCAAGGCGTTCCCGGCGTCGCCTGAGAAACGGTTCAATGTCTTTACAGTGGCCGTTTTCACTCAACCATGACCTTTATTTCCAGCATGCATGCAAGCAGCCAGATTCGACTAACATTCAATCAGGACAGTCCGCAGCATCATGAGGACGACTCCACGGGCCTGGCGGTGCAGGAAGCCAAGCCGGCCCTTCAGGCGCCACCCATGTATAAGGTGGTGATGTTTAACGATGACTACACCCCAATGGATTTCGTGGTCGAGGTGCTCGAATTGTTCTTCGGTATGAACCGGGAACTGGCCACCAAGATCATGCTGACCGTGCATACGGAGGGTCGGGCGGTTTGCGGCGTGTTCACTCGCGACATTGCCGAAACCAAGGCCATGCAGGTCAATCAATATGCGAGAGAGAGCCAGCACCCGCTGCTCTGTGAAATCGAGAAGGACGGTTAACGCCGCCGCTTGGGTATGAGGTGAAGCCATGTTGAACCGCGAGCTCGAAGTCACCCTCAATCTTGCCTTCAAGGAGGCCCGCGCCAAGCGCCATGAATTCATGACGGTCGAGCACTTGCTGCTCGCCCTGCTGGACAACGAAGCGGCTGCCACGGTACTGCGCGCATGTGGCGCTAATATGGACAAACTGCGGCATGACCTGCAGGAGTTCATCGACTCCACTACCCCACTGATTCCGCAGCACGACGAAGACCGGGAAACCCAACCCACTCTAGGTTTTCAGCGCGTTTTGCAGCGCGCGGTATTTCACGTGCAGAGCTCCGGCAAGCGCGAGGTGACGGGCGCCAACGTGCTGGTGGCCATCTTCAGCGAGCAGGAAAGCCAGGCCGTATTCCTGCTGAAACAGCAGAGCGTGGCTCGTATCGATGTCGTCAACTACATCGCCCATGGCATTTCCAAGGTGCCGGGGCATGGCGAGCAACACGATCACGACCAGGAGATGCAGGACGAGGAAGGTGGAGAAGCCGCGGCTTCCGGCCATCCTCTAGATGCTTACGCCAGCAACCTGAATGAACTGGCGCGCATGGGGCGTATCGATCCCCTGGTGGGGCGTGAGCATGAGGTCGAGCGCGTTGCGCAGATTCTGGCGCGTCGTCGCAAGAACAATCCGTTGCTGGTGGGAGAGGCCGGTGTCGGCAAGACCGCGATCGCCGAAGGCCTGGCCAAGCGCATTGTCGACAACCAGGTGCCCGACCTGCTGGCCGACAGCGTGGTGTATTCCCTGGACCTGGGTGCGCTGCTGGCGGGCACCAAGTATCGCGGCGACTTCGAGAAGCGCTTCAAGGCTCTGCTCAACGAGTTGCGCAAGCGTCCGCATGCCATTCTCTTCATCGACGAGATTCACACCATCATCGGTGCCGGTGCTGCGTCGGGTGGAGTGATGGATGCGTCCAACCTGCTCAAGCCGCTGCTTTCCTCGGGGGAGATCCGTTGCATCGGTTCCACCACGTTCCAGGAATTCCGCGGCATCTTCGAGAAGGATCGGGCCCTGGCGCGTCGTTTCCAGAAGGTCGATGTCACCGAGCCCTCGGTCGAAGACACCGTGGGCATCCTCAAGGGGCTCAAGGCGCGCTTCGAGCAGCACCATCATATCGAGTACAGCGACGAGGCCTTGCGTGCCGCGGCCGAGCTGGCGGCGCGCTACATCAATGATCGTCACATGCCCGACAAGGCCATCGATGTGATCGACGAGGCGGGTGCCTACCAGCGACTTCAGCCGGAAGAGAAGCGTGCCAAGCGCATCGAGGTGGCCCAGGTCGAGGACATCGTCGCCAAGATCGCGCGAATTCCTCCGAAACACGTCACCAGCTCCGACAAGGAGCTGCTGCGTAACCTGGAGCGTGACCTGAAGCTGACCGTGTTTGGCCAGGATGCGGCGATCGACTCGCTGTCGACCGCGATCAAGCTCTCGCGCGCCGGTCTCAAGGCGCCGGACAAGCCGGTGGGTTCATTCCTCTTCGCCGGCCCTACGGGGGTCGGCAAGACCGAGGTGGCGCGGCAGCTGGCCAAGGCCATGGGCATTGAGCTGATTCGCTTCGACATGTCCGAGTACATGGAGCGGCATACCGTTTCGCGTCTGATTGGCGCGCCTCCCGGCTATGTCGGTTTCGACCAGGGCGGGTTGCTGACCGAAGCCATCACCAAGATGCCACATTGTGTGCTGCTGCTGGATGAGATCGAGAAGGCGCACCCGGAAGTCTTCAATCTGCTGTTGCAGGTAATGGACCACGGCACCCTGACTGACAACAACGGTCGCAAGGCGGACTTCCGCAACGTGATCCTGATCATGACCACCAACGCGGGGGCCGAGACTGCCGCGCGGGCGTCCATCGGCTTCACCTTGCAGGATCACTCGTCGGACGCCATGGAGGTGATTCGCAAGAGCTTCACGCCCGAGTTCCGCAACCGTCTGGATACCATCATCCAATTCGGTCGCCTGAGCCACGAAGTGATCAAGAACGTGGTGGACAAGTTCCTCACCGAGCTGCAGGCCCAGCTGGAAGACAAGCGAGTGCAGCTTGTGGTCAGTGACGAGGCGCGTGGCTGGCTGGCTGAGCGTGGCTACGATGCGCAGATGGGGGCTCGCCCCATGGCTCGCCTGATTCAGGACAAGATCAAGCGGCCGCTGGCGGAGGAAATTCTGTTTGGCGAGCTGGCCGAGCATGGCGGCCTGGTGCATGTTGATGTCAAGGATGGGGAACTCGATTTCGAGTTCGAAACCACTGCGGAAATGGCCTGAGGTCCCACAGGTACGAAAAAGCCCGGCATATGCCGGGCTTTTTTCATGACGATGTGATCAGCGGGCGCGGTAGGTGATGCGGCCCTTGCTCAGATCGTATGGCGTCAGCTCGACGCGGACCTTGTCACCGGTGAGGATGCGGATGTAGTTCTTGCGCATCTTGCCGGAAATGTGCGCGGTGACGACGTGCCCATTTTCCAACTCCACACGGAACATGGTGTTGGGCAGGGTGTCGATGACAGTGCCTTCCATTTCGAAGCTGTCTTCTTTCGACATGCAGTAAAGCCCTCGGTATTCAAAGATGAGCCCTGCCGCAGGGCGCGGCGGGCAAAAACGGCGTGCATTGTGCCCGAAAACAGCACTGCTCGCCAAGGGCTTCAGCTGAGCGTCACCCAACGCTGATTAACGAAGAGTTCGATCGGCCGGTACTGGGTCTTGTAATTCATCTTTCTGCAGTTCTTGATCCAGTAGCCAAGATAGACGGCCTGCAGCCCGAGGCGCGCGGTTTCGCCGATCTGCCAGAGAATGGCGTAGCGGCCAAGGCTGCGTCGTTCCTCATCGGGGTCGTAGAAGGTGTAGACCGCGGAAATACCGTTGGGCAGCACGTCCGTCACCGCGACGGCCTTCAATTCGTCATTCAGGCGGAACTCATAGAAACGGGAAAAGGGCAGGTCGCGCACCAGGAACGTGGAGAACTGGTCCCGGCTGGGCGGGTACATGTCGCCGTCTGAGTGGCGCTGTTCGATATAGCGCACGTAGAGCGCGTAATACTCCTCGGTGAAAGCCGGGCGCACGGCTTTCACGGTCAGGTCGGCGTTGCGCTTGAGAATGCGCTTCTGTTGGCGATTGGGAATGAACTGGTCGGCGGGAATGCGCGCGGGGACGCAGGCGTTGCAGCGCTGGCAATGCGGCCGATAGAGGTGGTCTCCGCTGCGGCGGAAGCCCATTTCTGACAGCTCGGCATAGACCTCCACATCCATTGGCTGGCTGGGGTCGAGAAACAGGGTGGTGGCCTGTTCCTCGGGCAGGTAGCTGCATGGATGCGGTTGAGTGGCATAAAACTTGAGGCGAGCCAGCTCGGTCATGAATCAACCCCCGGAGAACCCTTCAGCAAGTGTATGTCAGCCTGCGGGGCTCGCCTAGGCGATCCAGTCAGCGACGTTCGGCTGGTCCAGGTAGAGCTGCAGGTAGCGGGAGAATTTTTCCCGGCTGATGGTGCGCGCGCCGAAACTTTGCAGGTGTTGGGTGGGCATCTGGCAGTCGATCAGGACGAAGCCCCACTGATGGAGGTGCTGCACCAGCGTGGCGAAGCCGATCTTGGAGGCGTTGCTGGCTCGACTGAACATGGATTCGCCGAAAAACAGCTTGCCCATGGCCAGTCCGTACAGACCGCCAACGAGTTCGTCGTCCTTCCAGACCTCGACGGAGTGCGCTACGCCGCGATTGTGTAGTTCGACGTAGGCGGCTTGCATCGCGGGAGTGATCCAGGTGCCGTCGGTGTAGTTGCGAGGGCCGGCACAGCCTTCGATGACGGCTCCGAAGGCCTGGTCGAAAGTCACCCGGAAGCGCTGCTGGCGCAACTGCTTGGCGAGGCTGCGGGAGATGTGGATTTCCTGGGGGGTTAGCACGGTGCGCGGGTCTGGTGACCACCAGAGGATGGGTTGGCCTTCCTGGTACCAGGGGAAGCAGCCGTGGCGGTAGGCCCTAATCAGTCGCTCGGGGGAAAGGTCGCCGCCGGCGGCAAGCAGGCCGTTGGGTTCGTGCAGGGCACGCCCAAGAGGGGGGAAGTCGAGGGAGTCGCGTTGCAGCCAAGTGAGCATGGGAGGGGAGGGCGGGCCGGTGGGCCCGCCTTGCCTGTCAGTTGTCGTCGAGGAACTTTTCGGCGTCCAGCGCGGCCATGCAGCCTGAGCCGGCGGAAGTGATGGCCTGGCGATAGACGTGGTCGGCCACGTCGCCGGCAGCGAACACGCCTGGGGTGCTGGTGGCTGTCGCGTTGCCTTCCAGACCACCTTGCACGATCAGGTAGCCATCACGCATTTCGAGCTGGCCCTTGAACAGGTCGGTATTCGGTTTGTGGCCGATGGCGATAAAGACGCCGGCCAGGGACAGCTCCTTGGTGCTGCCGTCTACGGTGCTCTTCAAGCGCACGCCGGTTACGCCGGTGTTGTCGCCCAGCACCTCGTCCAGAGTGTGATTCCAGTGCAGGCGTACGTTGCCGTTGGCAGCCTTCTCGAACAGCTTGTCCTGGAGGATCTTCTCGGAGCGCAGCTTGTCGCGGCGGTGAATCAGGTGCACTTCCTTGGCGATATTGGCCAGGTAAAGGGCTTCCTCCACCGCGGTATTGCCGCCGCCGACCACGCAGACGACCTGGTTGCGGTAGAAGAAACCGTCGCAGGTGGCGCAAGCGGAGACGCCTTTGCCGGCAAAGGCTTCCTCGGAGGGCAGGCCAAGGTATTGCGCGGAGGCGCCGGTGGCGAGGATCAGTGCGTCGCAACTGTAGGTACCGCTGTCACCCTTGAGGATGAAGGGGCGCTTCTGCAACTCGGCGGTGTGGATGTGGTCGTAGACGATCTCGGTGTCGAAGCGTTCGGCGTGCTTCTGCATGCGTTCCATCAGTGCGGGGCCAGTGAGGCCTTCGACGTCGCCAGGCCAGTTGTCCACTTCAGTGGTGGTGGTCAATTGGCCGCCGGGCTGGATGCCCGTGATGACCACGGGCTTCAGGTTGGCGCGTGCCGCGTAGACGGCCGCGGTGTAGCCCGCCGGGCCGGAGCCCAGGACGATCAATCGGGAATGCTTGACTTCGCTCATAAAAAGGCTCCATAAGTCTTTGTCACAAAAGAAATTGCATGCTCCAATTGAGCATCACGCAAATCGTTGGCGGCTATGCTACACCGAAGCCCGTACGTCGCCAAAACGCCGGGGCGACATTCAGCCCCCAACATGGCGTCGCGCGGGCAAATCCGTACAATGGGCCACGTTCCGAAGTGGGGGAGTCCGTGATGGCACACTGCCTTGCGGTTTTTCACCCTCGACCGACTCTTGAGCGCGCCAGGGGCGCAGGAAAAGACGCGATTTGAAGAATTCCACGACCAGAGCCCAGACCCCTGTCTGGCGCCAGCAATTGCATTATCGCCTCAAGGAAGGTGCGTTGATCGCGCTGGGCGCCGTTTGTCTCTATTTGTGGATGGCGCTGCTCACCTACGACTCTTCCGATCCGGGCTGGACCCACAACAGCGATGTGGAGCAGGTGCAGAACGCGGCGGGCCGCCTTGGCGCCTGGTTTGCCGATATCCTGTTCATGGCTCTCGGCTACTTCGCCTATGTCTTTCCGCTGTTGCTGGCGATCAAGACCTTGCAGGTCTTCCGCCACCGTCACGACCCCATCGACTGGAGTGGTTGGCTGTTCTCCTGGCGCCTGATCGGCCTGGTTTTCCTGGTGCTCTCTGGTGCCGCGCTGGCCGATATCCACTTCCAGGACCACGCGGGGCTGCCGGCGTCCTCCGGTGGCGCCCTGGGCGAGAGCCTCAGCCACCTGGCCGTCAATGCCCTCAATGTACAAGGCAGTACGCTGCTGTTCTTTGCGCTATTCCTGTTCGGCCTGACGGTGTTCACCGACCTGTCCTGGTTCAAGGTGATGGACTTGACCGGCAAGATCACCCTGGACCTCTTCGAACTCATCCAGAATGCGGTCAACCGCTGGTGGAGCGCGCGCCTCGAGCGCAAGCAGCTGGTGGCCAAACTGCGTGAAGTGGATGTACGGGTGAACGAGGTCGCCGCGCCGGTGGTGGCAGACCGCCGCGAACAGGCCAAGGTCAAGGAGCGCCTGATCGAGCGCGAAGAGTCGCTGGCCAAGCACATGACCGAACGCGAGAAACGTCCCGCTCCGGTCATTGCGCCGCCGCCGCCGCCGAAACCGGCCGAGCCGAGCAAACGTGTGCAGAAGGAAAAGCAGGCGCCGCTCTTCGTCGACACGGCCGTCGAGGGCACTTTGCCGCCCATTTCCATTCTCGATGTGGCCGAGAAGAAGCAGAAGAGCTTTTCGCCGGAATCCCTCGAGGCGATGTCCCGCCTGCTGGAAATCAAGCTGAAGGAGTTCGGCGTCGAGGTCTTGGTGGAGTCGGTCCACCCGGGGCCGGTCATCACCCGCTTCGAAATCCAGCCGGCCGCTGGTGTCAAGGTCAGCCGCATCTCCAATCTGGCGAAGGACCTGGCCCGTTCCCTGGCGGTGATCAGCGTTCGCGTGGTGGAGGTGATCCCCGGCAAGACCACGGTCGGCATCGAGATTCCCAACGAGGATCGACAGATCGTGCGCTTCTCCGAGGTGCTTTCGTCCTCCGAGTACGACGAGGCCAAGTCGCCGGTCACCCTGGCCCTGGGCCACGACATTGGCGGCAAACCTATCATCACCGACCTGGCCAAGATGCCCCACCTGTTGGTGGCCGGCACCACCGGCTCCGGTAAGTCGGTGGGGGTGAACGCGATGATCCTGTCGATCCTCTTCAAGTCCACGCCCGAGCAGGCGCGGATGATCATGATCGACCCGAAGATGTTGGAACTCTCCATTTACGAGGGCATTCCACACCTGCTCTGCCCAGTGGTCACCGACATGAAGGAGGCCGCCAATGCCTTGCGTTGGAGCGTCGCCGAGATGGAGCGGCGCTACAAGCTGATGGCGGCCATGGGGGTGCGCAACCTGGCGGGCTTCAACCGCAAGGTGAAGGACGCCGAGGAAGCCGGTACGCCGCTGACCGACCCGCTGTACCGCCGCGAAAGCATGGAGGACGAGGCGCCGCTGCTGAAGACCCTGCCCACCATCGTGGTTGTCGTCGACGAGTTCGCCGACATGATGATGATCGTTGGCAAGAAGGTCGAAGAACTGATCGCCCGTATCGCCCAGAAGGCCCGTGCGGCCGGTATCCACTTGATCCTCGCCACCCAGCGTCCCTCGGTGGATGTGATCACCGGCCTGATCAAGGCCAACATTCCGACCCGCATGGCGTTCCAGGTTTCCAGCAAGATCGACTCGCGCACCATCCTCGACCAGGGGGGCGCCGAGCAGTTGCTGGGCCATGGCGACATGCTCTACCTGCCGCCGGGCACCGGCCTGCCGATTCGCGTGCATGGCGCCTTCGTATCTGACGACGAAGTCCATCGCGTGGTAGAGGCCTGGAAGCTGCGCGGTGCCCCTGACTACATCGAGGACATCCTCGCGGGCGTGGAAGAGGGCGGTGGCGGTTCCTTCGGCGGTGGCGAAGGCGGTGAAGGTGGCGGCGAAGGCAGTGAAGACGATCCGCTCTATGACGAGGCCGTGCGCTTCGTGTTGGAGAGCCGCCGCGCCTCGATCTCCGCGGTACAGCGCAAACTGAAGATTGGCTACAACCGCGCCGCGCGCATGATCGAGGCGATGGAAATGGCCGGGGTGGTAAGCCCCATGAACGGCAACGGGTCGCGTGAGGTGATCGCGCCGGCACCGGTGCGAGACTGACCCGAAACGGATTTTTGACGAGGATTTCCATGCGACTGATCCGCATGCTGATGCTGGCCGTTCTGGGCCTGGCGGCGCTCAATGCCCAGGCCGACGACAAGGTTGCCATCGGCCGCCTGACCGAAATGCTTAACAAGGCCCAGACCATCAGCGGCCGCTTTTCCCAACTGACGCTGGATGGTTCCGGCACCCAGCTGCAGGAAACCTCCGGCGAGTTGTCGTTGAAGCGTCCGGGCCTGTTCCGCTGGCATACCGACGCGCCCATGGAGCAACTGCTGGTCTCCGACGGCCAGAAGGTCTGGCTTTACGACCCGGATTTGCAGCAGGTCACCATCCAGACCCTGGACCAGCGCCTCACCCATACTCCGGCGCTGCTGCTCTCCGGCGATGTCTCGGAGATCAGCGAGAACTTCGACATCACCCACAAGGAAGGCGGCGATGTGGTCGACTTCATCCTCAAGCCGAAGGCCAAGGACACCCTGTTCGACACCCTGCGGCTGTCGTTCCGCAACGGTGTGATCAATGACATGCAGTTGATCGACAGCGTCGGCCAGCGCACCAATATCCTCTTCCTCGGGGTCAAGATGAACCAGGCCATCGACGCCGCGCAGTTCACTTTCAAGATCCCGGAAGGCGCCGACGTCATCCAGGAATAAGCTGCAACGCCCATGGATCTCTTCCGCTCCGAACCCATCGCCCAGCCCCTGGCGGCGCGTCTTCGCGCCACCGGCCTGGATGAGTACGTGGGGCAGGAGCACCTCCTGGCGCCAGGCAAGCCCCTGCGCGAGGCCCTTGAGCAGGGCGCACTGCATTCGATGATCTTCTGGGGGCCGCCCGGGGTGGGCAAGACCACACTTGCCAGGCTGCTGGCGCAGGTCACCGATGCCCACTTCGAAACCATCTCGGCGGTGCTGTCCGGGGTGAAGGAAATCCGTCAGTCGGTGGAGGTGGCCAAGCAGCAGGCGGCGCAGTACGGGCGCCGGACCATCCTGTTCGTGGACGAGGTGCACCGTTTCAACAAGTCCCAGCAGGACGCCTTTCTGCCCTATGTGGAAGACGGCACTCTGATCTTCATCGGCGCCACCACCGAGAACCCATCCTTCGAGCTCAACAACGCACTGCTGTCCCGAGCCCGCGTCTATGTGCTGAAAAGTCTCGACGAGGCGGCGCTTCGCAAGCTCGTGGCCCGTGCGCTGAACGAGGACAAAGGCCTTGGCAGGCGCAAACTGAGCCTGCCGGAAGAGAGCTTCGCGATCCTGATGGCGGCGGCCGATGGCGATGGTCGGCGCCTGCTCAACCTGCTGGAAAACGCTGCGGACCTCGCCGAGGATGGTGACGAGATCGGTGCCGAACTGCTGCAGAACCTGCTGGGCGACAGCCGCCGTCGTTTCGACAAGGGCGGCGAAGCCTTCTATGACCAGATATCGGCCCTGCACAAGTCGGTGCGCGGCTCCGACCCGGACGCTGCGCTCTACTGGTATGCGCGAATGCTCGACGGCGGCTGCGACCCGCTCTATATCGCCCGCCGCGTGGTGCGCATGGCCAGTGAGGATATCGGCAACGCCGACCCGCGCGCCTTGAGCTTGTGCCTGTCGGCCTGGGACGTTCAGGAGCGCCTGGGCAGCCCCGAGGGCGAACTGGCCGTCGCGCAGGCCATCACCTACCTGGCCTGCGCGCCGAAGAGCAACGCCGTCTACATGGCGTTTAAGGCGGCCATGCGGGACGCCGCCGAGAATGGCTCCCTGGAAGTGCCGTTGCACCTGCGTAATGCGCCCACCAAGCTGATGAAGCAGTTGGGCTATGGCGAGGAGTACCGCTACGCCCACGACGAACCGGACGCCTACGCGGCGGGGGAGGACTACTTCCCCGAACAGTTGGAGCCGCGCCGGTACTACCAGCCGGTGCCCCGTGGCCTGGAACTGAAGATCAGTGACAAGCTTCAGCACCTGAAAAATCTCGACCACAACAGCCGCTGGCAGCGGAGAAAGCCGTGATCGGACTGATTCTGGCGGTTTCCGCCGGTGGCGCAGCGGGTACCCTGCTGCGCTTCGCGACGGGTAATCTGGTGGCCAGCTACTGGCCACGCCACTTCTACGCCGGTACCCTTGCGGTCAATATCGTCGGCTGCCTGCTGATCGGCTATTTATATGGTTTGTTCCTGTTGCGCCCTGAGGTGCCGGTGGAAATCCGCTCCGGCCTCATGGTGGGATTCCTGGGCGGCCTGACGACCTTTTCATCCTTTTCCCTCGACACGCTGCGCCTGCTGGAAAGTGGCCAGTTGCCACTGGCCCTGGGCTACGGGGCGCTGAGCGTGTTGGGTGGCCTGTTCGCGACGTGGGCAGGCCTGATACTGACGAAAATCTGAGAGACGAGAACCTGACATGCTCGACGCCAAACTGGTCCGCACCCAGCTCCGGGAAATCGCGGAACGCCTTGCCACCCGCGGCTTTGAACTGGATGTAGCGCGCCTGGAAGCGCTGGAGAACCAGCGCAAGTCCGTGCAGACCCGCACTGAACAGCTGCAGGCCGAGCGTAACGCCCGTTCCAAGTCCATCGGCCAGGCCAAGCAGCGTGGCGAAGATATCGCGCCACTGCTGGCCGATGTCGACCGCATGGGCAGCGAACTGGAAGAAGGCAAGCGTGAGCTGGAGAGCATCCAGGTCGAGCTGGACAACCTGCTGCTGAACATGCCGAACCTGCCCCACGAGTCTGTGCCGGTGGGCGCCGATGAAGAGGCCAACGTGGAAGTGCGCCGCTGGGGCACGCCGCGCAGTTTCGATTTCGAGATCAAGGACCATGTGGCGCTGGGCGAACAGCACGGCTGGTTGGACTTCGAAACCGCCGCCAAGCTCTCCGGTGCCCGTTTCGCCCTGCTGCGCGGTCCTATCGCCCGTCTGCATCGTGCCCTGGCCCAGTTCATGATCAACCTGCATGTGACCGACCACGGCTACGAGGAGGCCTACACGCCTTACCTGGTCCAGGCTCCGGCCCTGCAAGGCACCGGTCAGCTGCCGAAGTTCGAGGAAGACCTGTTCAAGATATCCCGCGAGAACGAAGCGGATTTCTACCTGATTCCGACCGCTGAAGTGTCCCTGACCAACATCGTGGCCGGCGAGATCGTCGACGCCAAGCAATTGCCGATCAAATTCGTCGCCCACACGCCCTGCTTCCGTAGCGAAGCGGGCGCGTCCGGCCGCGATACCCGTGGCATGATCCGTCAGCACCAGTTCGACAAGGTGGAAATGGTGCAGATCGTCGATCCGTCCAAGTCCTTCGAGGCCCTGGAAGGCATGACCGCCAATGCCGAGCGCGTGCTGCAGCTGCTGGAGCTGCCGTATCGCGTGCTGGCCCTGTGCACCGGTGACATGGGCTTCTCCGCCACAAAGACCTACGACCTGGAAGTCTGGGTGCCGAGTCAGGACAAATACCGCGAGATTTCCTCCTGCTCCAACTGCGGCGACTTCCAGGCCCGTCGCATGCAGGCGCGTTATCGCAACCCGGAAACCGGCAAGCCCGAGCTGGTGCATACCCTGAACGGCTCCGGCCTGGCTGTGGGCCGTACCCTGGTGGCCGTGCTGGAGAATTACCAGCAGGCCGATGGCAGCATCCGCGTGCCCGAGGTGCTCAAGCCGTACATGGGCGGTCTCGAAGTCATCGGCTGATTGCCGCTCCCTGCCCGACAGGGGCAATGGAAGGCCCACCGCCCGCGTCGCAGCTCGGCTGCACGCGGGCGGTGACCGTTCAAGCTCCATCTCCACGTTATTGCTAGAAGGCGCTGCTATGGATTTCCTCCCGCTGTTCCACAATCTACAAGGGCGCCAGGTGCTCGTGGTCGGTGGGGGCGAAGTGGCCCTGCGCAAGGCGCGCCTGCTGGCGGATGCCGGTGCGTGCCTGCGGGTAGTGGCGCCCGAAATCGAGCCCCAGTTGCTGGAGATGGTTGCGCAGAGCGGTGGCGAATCCTTCCTGCGCGGCTACCAGGCGGCCGACCTCGATGCCTCTCTGCTGGTGATCGCAGCCAGTGACGACCAGGCGTTGAATGCACTGGTTTCCGCCCAGGCCCAGGCGCGGGGCATTCCGGTCAACGTGGTGGATGCGCCGAAGCTCTGCAGCGTGATCTTTCCCGCCATCGTGGATCGTTCGCCACTGATCGTTGCGGTCTCCAGCGCCGGGGACGCCCCGGTCCTGGCTCGGTTGATCCGTGCCAAGATCGAGACCTGGATTCCCGCCGCCTACGGCCAGTTGGCCGGTCTCGCGAAAAGGTTTCGTCACCAGGTGAAAGCGTTGCTACCGGATGTACAGCAACGCCGGGTGTTCTGGGAGGAGGTGTTCCAGGGGCCGATTGCCGAGCGCATGCTCGCGGGGCAGGGCGCCGAGGCCGAGCGCCTGCTGGCCGAGCGTGTCGCCGGAGGTGCGCCCAAAGCCTTGGGCGAGGTCTATCTGGTGGGGGCCGGTCCGGGCGATCCCGACCTCCTGACCTTCCGGGCGTTGCGCCTGATGCAGCAGGCCGATGTGGTGCTGTACGACCGTCTGGTGGCGCCCCCGATCATCGAGCTCTGTCGCCGTGATGCCGAACGCATCTACGTCGGCAAGCGTCGCGCCGACCATGCGTTGCCGCAGGATGAGATCAATCGTCTGCTGATCGAGCAGGCCCAGCTGGGCAAGCGTGTGTTGCGCCTTAAGGGCGGTGATCCGTTCATCTTTGGCCGGGGCGGCGAGGAGATCGAAGAACTGGCGGCCAATGGCATTCCGTTCCAGGTGGTGCCGGGCATTACCGCCGCTTCGGGCTGCTCCGCCTATGCCGGCATTCCGCTGACCCACCGCGACTACGCGCAGTCGGTGCGTTTCGTGACCGGCCACCTGAAAGATGGCAGCTGCGACCTGCCCTGGGGTGATCTGGTGGCGCCGGGACAGACGCTGGTGTTCTACATGGGGTTGGTCGGCCTGCCGATGATCTGCGAGCAGCTGATCAAGCATGGCCGCGCCGCTGAAACTCCCGCAGCGCTGGTGCAGCAAGGCACCACCAGCCACCAGCGAGTTTTCACCGGCACCCTCGCCAACTTGCCGGAACTGGTCGCCGAGCACGAAGTGCACGCGCCCACCCTGGTGATCGTCGGCGAGGTGGTGACCCTGCGCGACAAGCTGGCCTGGTTCGAGGGCGATCAGGCGGGCGTCTGATCCTGCCGTGCCTCCGCCAGCGCTTTCAGGTGACCACGGCCGTGCGGCCGGTTGAAGTCCTGTGCCGGGCCCAGCGGCACCACGCCGGTCGGGTTGATGGTGCGATGACTGGCGTAGTAGTGGTGCTTGATGTGAGTGAAATTCACCGTCTCCGCCACTCCCGGCCATTGGTACAGCTCGCGCAGCCAGCCTGACAGCTGCGGGTAATCTTCCAGGCGACGCAAGTTGCACTTGAAGTGCCCGTGGTACACGGCGTCGAAGCGGATCAAGGTGGTGAACAGGCGCCAGTCCGCTTCGGTGATCCGCTCGCCGGTCAGGTAGCGCCGCGTTTCCAGCAGGGCGTTCAACTGATCCAGTTCGTCGAACAGGGCGTGGAAGGCTTCTTCGTATGCATCCTGGGTGGTGGCGAAGCCGGCGCGATACACACCGTTGTTGATCGCGGGGTAGATGCGCTCATTGAGCGCGTTGATGTCGGCGCGCAGGGCTTCCGGATAGAGGTCTAGGCGATTGCCGGTGAGGTGGTCGAAGGCGCTGTTGAACATCCGGATGATCTCGGACGATTCGTTGCTGACGATGCGGCCGGTCTGCTTGTCCCACAGCAGGGGCACCGTGACCCGTCCACTGTAGTCAGGGCTGTCCAGGGTGTAGCGCTGGTGCAGGTAGGTCAGTCCGTCCAGCGTGTCGCCGCTGGAGCCGTACTGTCGGTCGAAGGTCCAGCCCTGCTCGAGCATGAGCCAGCTCACCACCGACACGTCGATCAGCGATTCCAGGCCCTTCAACTTGCGGAAGATCAGAGTGCGATGGGCCCAGGGGCAGGCCAGGGAGACATAAAGATGGTAGCGACCGGCGGCGGCGGGAAAGCCACCTGCGCCTGAGGGGCCAGGGTTCCCGTCGACGGTGATCCAGTTCCGTCGGCGCGCGCTTTCACGCTGGAAGCGTCCATCCTTGGCTGTGTCGTACCACTGGTCATGCCACTTGCCATCGATCAACAGGCCCATGCTCGGTCTCCAGAAAAAGGGGGGTGTTGACCAGTCTATCGGCGTTCTATCGATGAAAAGGCGCAAATTCGTGGCTTTAATTATCGATCAATCTGATGTTTTTCGTTCGCTCCAGCGACGCCGGGCCTCCCCGAAGGCCTGTTCGCGCTCCAGGCCAAGGCCACGAAGGGCGAGCGCCATGGTGGCGATCACGGCCAACTGACCATAATCGTCCCCGGATTCACCGCGCCAGACGTCCACGAGTCGACCGGCGTCCAGGCGATCCGGCTTCACGTGGCGGAGCGCGGAGAGCGCCGGCCATTCCTCGTCCCAGGCCTCTCCGTCGAGGGTGCCGTACAGATGACAGGCGGCGTCAGGGTTCACCTCGATCTCGCCGCCTTCGCCTTTGATGACAATGGCGTGATCGCCGAGCAGGCGGCTGGCTTCGCGGTGCTCGGCCTGGTAGCCGGGGTGGAAAATGCTCTGCAGGCCACAGCGAGCACCCAGGGGATTCAGGATGCGCGCCAGGGAGTGGATGGGAGAGCGCAGGCCGAGGGTGTTGCGCAGATCGATCATCCGCTGCAATTGCGGCGCCCAGGCGCCCAGCGGAATGAAGGCCAACTGGTGCTCGTCGAGCGCAACGGCGACCTGCTCCCAGTCCTGGCAGAGCGGAATATCCAGCAACTCCAGCAGTTGCTCGGTGTACAGCCGGCCGGCGGTATGGGCGCCTCCGCCATGCAGCAGAATGCGCACGCCACTGTCGGCCAGGGCCTTGGCGGCTAGCAGATACCAGGGCAGGTGGCGCTTCTTGCCGGCGTAGCTCGGCCAGTCGAGGTCGACGGCGATCGCCGGCGCCGGATTGCGCAGCCGGAAGGCCTCGGTGAAGCCCGCCAGCTCCTCGGCATTCTCCTCCTTGTGCCGCAGCAGCATGAGAAAGGCGCCGAGCTGGGTATCTTCCACTTTGCCGTCGAGAAGCATGCCCAAGGCGTCACGGGCTTCCTCGCGGGTCATGTTGCGGGCGCCGCGCTTGCCTTTGCCAAGGATGCGCACGAACTGGGCGAAGGGGTGTTCCGGTGGGGTGACGAGATTCATAGGCAATTGGTCGGTTTCGGCAGCCCGGCGAGCTTGGCCGCAAGCTTCGCCGGCGCGCCCTTGAACAGGCGGTTGAGGTGTAGGCTGTTGCCCTTCTCCGGGCCGAGTTTGAGCGCCACGTACTTGACCAGTGGGCGGTTGGCCGGGGAGAGCTGGAACTCCGTATAGAAGTCCCGCAGCAGGTCAAGGATTTCCCAGTGTTCCGGCAGCAGTTCAAGCTCTTCGCGTGCGGCCAGTGCATGGGCCACCGTGGGGCTCCAGTCGCCCAACTCCTGGAGATAACCGTCCTTATCCAGCGGAATGGTGTGGCCGTCGATCAGCAATTCGCTCATAGCCAGCTGTTCACCTTGTCGTAGTGGCAGCAGAGCTCGACGAAGGCCGGGTAGTCCACTGCGTTCACACGCTCCGGCAGGTCGGACAGGGCGCGCGCCTGCAAGTCCTCCGCGAGCGCGTGCAAGGCGATAGTGGCGGGCATCAGCTCAAGGGCCTGGCGGGCGAGGCTGGCCGGTTGGAGTGCGTAGACGGCATCACCGCTGAGCAGCAGGCCGTCATTCGGTCCCAGCAAGCGCAGGCAACTGCCCAGGCGGCTGTCGGCGAAGGGGGAGTGGGAAAGGATGTGCAGGGTGGCCATCAGAGCGTGAGCACCTGGTCGTATCGGTCAATAAGGGCGGACAGTGCGTGGTCGTCGAGGACTTCTGCCACGAGGCTCAGCGCGGTGCTGTCCAGGCCGCGTTCCTGCAGGCTGCGCGCGGAGGCGTAGAGCGACTCCACGCCGAACAGTGGCAGGGCCTGCAGGTTGGCGGTCAGGTCCTTCTGCTGGAGAGCTGCCGGTTGCTGGCTGGCCGCCAGTTGGAACACGCCGTCGTCGAGGAACAGCAGGCCGAGAGGCAGGTCGAAGGCGCCGCCTGCCAATGCGATATCCAGCGCCTCGCGGGCTCCGGGGCCGCTCCAGGGTGCCTGACGGCTGATGATCAGCATGGATTTCATGTCAATTGCCTCCGAAGCTGACCAGTCGATCGGCCATCTGCACCGCTTCGTGCAATTGCCCCAGACCGGACAGGTCCCAGCCTGCGGCCAGGTTGGCGGCTGGGCGTTCGTAGCGCTTTGCTTCTTCCGTGTTCAGCACACCACGACGCAGGGCGGCGGCGATGCAGGCCACGCCGTCCAGCTGGTGCTTGCGTACGAAGTCGCTCCATTCGGCGGAGAGGTCTAGCTCATCCTGGGGGGCGACTACGTTGGCGGACGCGCTGTGCACGCCCTCCTGATAGAAGAACAGGCGGACGATTTCATGGCCGCCTGCCAGGCACGCCTCGGCGAAGCGCAGAGCGCGGCGAGAGGAGGGCGCATGGGGCGGGGCGAACAGGGCGATGGCGAATTTCATGGTCGCTCGGGTGGAAGGAACACTGCAGGAATGATACGGCCAGACGCATTCTTTTGCCCGCCCGGACAGAAAAAAGCCCGCCGAAGCGGGCTAGTCCGAGGAGGCGGTTGGCGATCAATCGTCGCTGCTGAATACGCCAACCAATTGCAGCAGGCTGATGAACAGGTTGTAGATGGACACATACAGGCTGATGGTGGCCATGATGTAGTTGCGCTCGCCGCCGTGGATGATGGCGCTGGTCTGGTACAGGATGCAGACCGACGAGAACACCACGAAGCCGGCACTGATCGCCAGTTGCAGGCCGCTGATGTTGAAGAAGAAGCTGGCCAACATGGCACCGATCAATACGAAGAAGCCTGCAGTGATGAAGCCGCCGAGGAAGCTCATGTCCTTACGGGTGGTCAGTACGTAGGCGGACAGTCCGAAGAACACCAAAGCGGTCATGGCGAAGGCCGAACTCACGACCTCGCCGCCGTTGGGCATGCCAAGGTACATGTTGAGGATCGGGCCCAGGGTGTAACCCATGAAACCGGTCAGGGCGAAGGTGGATACCAGCCCCCATGCCGAGTCACGCAGCTTCACCGTGAGGAAGAACAACCCGTAGAAACCGATCAGCACCACGAAAATGCTGGGATACGGCACGCGCATCTGCTGGGCGGCATAGGCGACCAGGCCACTGAACGCAAGGGTCAGGGCCAGCAGTCCGTAGGTGTTGCGCAGGACGCGGCTGACTTCCAGCTGCTCCACCTGGGCAGGGTTGAGGGCATAGTTCTGTTCGTTCATCGCGACACTCCCAAAATGGTTTCCGTGACCTGAGTCAGTCTGGATCATAACAGAGGGTCGAAAGGCGCCGATTGCAAGAGTTTGACAGCGTGTTGCGTTTCGGTACTATGGCGCCCCGCGCAAGCGGAGGTGTGGCCGAGTGGTTTAAGGCAGCGGTCTTGAAAACCGCCGAAGGGGAGACCCTTCCGTGAGTTCGAATCTCACCGCCTCCGCCATCTGACTTGCAGAAAGCCCCGTTGATCGGGGCTTTTTCGTTTGCGGGGCTTCCCGCTCAGGCGCGGTTGTTGAGCCTCGCGCATTCATCGTGGGCCAGGGCTTCGTCCTCATGCCTGGTCCCTACATAGTCTCCAGTGGCTCTGTCGATGATGCGATACCAGTAAGCATCCAGAGCCGTTCCTCCGAGAACTCCGCCGTTCCTGATGCCTTTGGCGCCTGCCCGCAGAATTCTTTTTACCGAGAAGCGTGCACTCATGGTGGATCTCCATATCGGGAAAGAAGTGGAACATTCCTGATAGCTGTCGATGGATGATCCCGCAACCTGGCAGTCGCTACCGATCATTTCCAAAGCTCGACGCGCCGTCTGAAGGTGTCTCGTCGTCCTGACGCTTAGGTCGCACTGGCCCGCGCGGACGCTGCGCCCTGGTCCCGCCGGATGGCGACGCCGAGGGTGTCCCTGGCTTAACACGGAACCGCTGCGTATCCAGTGTTTTACTTTCTTTGTCATTCATTCAGGAAATGCTTCCAAATTAATGACATTTATTCGAAGTCTGCCGGCATCGTGCGCCCAGACGCGGGGGCGAGGCCTTCCGTGGCTGATAATTTGGCGCTGTTCGTTTGACGGTGAATGTATCTGGAGCTAGGTCATTCCCCGGTCATTTGCTAATGTGAGCCTCATTTGAACGAGCCTGCTGCCGATGCAGCGCGCGATGCACTGAGAGGTGTCGCTTGATTAGGGTGCTGGTGGTCGATGACCACGATCTTGTAAGAATGGGGATTACTCGCATGCTGGCCGACATTGACGGCCTGCAGGTGGTAGGGCAGGCCGACAGTGGCGAAGAAGCCCTGAAGAAAGCGCGTGAACTCAAGCCGGATGTTGTCCTGATGGACGTCAAGATGCCCGGCATTGGCGGCCTGGAGGCCACTCGCAAGCTGCTGCGCAGCCATACCGACATCAAGGTCGTAGCGGTCACCGCCTGTGAGGAAGATCCCTTCCCGACCCGGCTGTTGCAGGCGGGCGCGGCGGGCTACCTGACCAAAGGGGCCGGTCTGGAGGAGATGATCCAGGCGATTCGCCAGGTCTTTGCCGGTCAACGCTTCATCAGCCCGCAGATTGCCCAGCAACTGGCGCTCAAGTCCTTCCAGCCCCAGGCCAGCGGCTCGCCCTTCGACCTGCTGTCGGAGCGCGAAATCCAGATCGCCCTGATGATTGCCAACTGCCAGAAGGTACAGAGCATTTCCGACAAGCTCTGCCTGTCGCCGAAGACGGTGAATACCTACCGCTACCGAATCTTCGACAAGCTTTCCATTTCCAGCGACGTCGAGCTGGCGTTGCTGGCCGTCAGGCACGGCATGGTAGATGCCGTCAGTTAAGATGTCCGACACCTTCGACGCGAGTGCTTTCCTTGCCGCCTGCAGTGGTCGTCCGGGTGTCTACCGGATGCTCGATGCGAGCGGCAAGCTGCTTTATGTGGGCAAGGCGAAGAACCTGAAGAAGCGCCTTGCCAGCTACTTCCGCAAGACCGGCCTGGCCCCCAAGACGGCCGCCCTGGTGGCCCGGATTGCCCAGGTCGAAACCACCATCACCGCCAACGAAACCGAGGCGCTGCTGCTGGAGCAGACGCTGATCAAGGAATGGCGTCCGCCTTACAACATCCTGCTGCGGGATGATAAGTCCTACCCCTACGTGCACCTCAGCAATGGCGATTTTCCTCGGTTAAGCATCCATCGCGGGGCCAAGAAACAGAAAGGGCGCTACTTCGGCCCGTACCCCAGCGCGGGAGCCATCCGCGAAAGCCTCAATCTATTGCAGAAGGCCTTTCTGGTTCGCCAGTGCGAGGACAGTTACTACAAGAACCGCACCCGACCTTGCCTGCAGTACCAGATAAAACGTTGCAAGGCACCTTGCGTGGGGCTGGTGGACCCGACCGAGTACGCCGAGGATGTGCGCCATTCCGTGATGTTTCTAGAGGGGCGCAGTAATGCGCTGACCCAAGAGCTTTCCGTTGGCATGGAGGAAGCGGCGCAGCGGCTGGACTTCGAGCGCGCAGCCGAGTTGCGCGACCAGATCGCCATTCTGCGGCGGGTGCAGGATCAGCAGAGCATGGAGGGGGGGAGCGGCGACATCGACGTGGTGGCAGCCATTGCCACACCGGGCGGGGCCTGCGTCCACCTGATCAGCGTGCGCGGTGGCCGTGTACTGGGCAGCAAGAATTTCTTCCCTCAGGTTGCCATCGAGGAAGAGGCTGCCGAGGTGTTGGCGGCGTTCATCGCTCAGTACTATTTGGGCAGCCACGAGCGGGACCTGCCCGCCGAACTGATCGTCAACACCACCCACGACGACTTCCCGACCCTGGTCGCGGCGCTGGCCGAGTTGCGCGGCCGGGAACTGGCCATCACTCACCGGGTGCGCGGTACTCGGGCGCGCTGGCAGCAACTTGCCGTCACCAATGCCGAGCAGGCCTTGGCGGCGCGCCTGGCCAACCGGCAGCACACCGCGGCCCGCTTCGAGGCCCTGGCGGATGCCCTCGGTCTGGATGAGTCACCACAGCGCCTGGAGTGCTACGACATCAGCCACTCCAGCGGTGAAGCCACGGTGGCGTCTTGCGTGGTATTTGGGCCGGAAGGTGCGCTGAAGTCGGATTACCGTCGCTACAACATCGAGGGTGTCACCGCCGGCGATGACTATGCGGCCATGCATCAGGCGTTGTCGCGTCGCTTCAGTAAGCTGAAGGACGGGGAGGGCAAGTTGCCTGACGTCCTGTTGGTGGACGGCGGCAAGGGGCAACTGGCTATGGCCCAGGAAGTACTGAAGGAGCTGGCCGTACCCGACCTGATCCTGCTCGGTGTGGCCAAGGGGGTGACGCGCAAACCCGGTTTCGAGACGCTCTACCTGAACGATGCGTCCCACGAATTCACCTTGCCAGCGGACTCTCCCGCCCTGCACCTGATTCAGCAGATCCGTGATGAGGCGCACCGCTTCGCCATTACCGGGCACCGTGCGCGGCGCGGCAAGGCACGTCGCACCTCCAGCCTGGAGGATGTGGCCGGGGTAGGGCCAAAGCGCCGTCGCGAGCTATTGAAGCACTTCGGCGGACTGCAGGAGCTCAATCGCGCCAGCATCGAGGAAATTGCCAAGGCACCCGGTATCAGCAAAAAGCTTGCTGAGTCGATTTATGCCGCCTTGCACAGCGAGTAGAATGCGCGCTTCCTTTGGAACCAGCCGTAACGATGAATATTCCTAATCTGCTCACCGTTCTGCGCGTACTGCTCATTCCCGTTTTCATTCTTCTGTTCTATCTGCCGTTCTCCTGGAGCTACCTGGCAGCCAGTACGGTATTCGCCATTGCCGCCGTCACCGACTGGTTCGACGGCTACCTGGCGCGACGCTGGCAGCAGAGCACGCCGTTCGGGGCCTTCCTCGATCCGGTGGCGGATAAGCTGATGGTGGCGGTAGCGTTGGTATTGCTGGTGGAAGAGCACCACAACCTGTGGCTGACCCTGCCGGCGGCCACCATCATCGGTCGCGAGATCGTGGTGTCCGCGTTACGCGAGTGGATGGCGGAAATCGGCGCGCGCGCCCACGTGGCGGTGTCCAATCTCGGCAAGTGGAAGACTGCTGCGCAGATGCTGGCACTGGTCATCCTGCTGGCCAATCCACCGCTGTTCACCTTCTGGGTGGCTATCGGCTATTTCCTGTTGATCCTGGCCGCGGCGCTGACCCTGTGGTCGATGCTGCATTACCTGATGGCGGCCTGGCCGCACCTCAGCACCGACCCTAAAGGAAAATAAAAGTTTTTTGAATCAAGGGGTTGACGGCTGTTCGTGAATCTATAGAATGGCGCCCGTCAACACGACAAAGCGGGAATAGCTCAGTTGGTAGAGCACGACCTTGCCAAGGTCGGGGTCGCGAGTTCGAGTCTCGTTTCCCGCTCCAGTTTCACGCGATGACGCCGCCCAAAGCGGCGTCATCGTTTAGGCCGGATGGCAGAGTGGTCATGCAGCGGATTGCAAATCCGTGTACGCCGGTTCGATTCCGACTTCGGCCTCCATCTAAAAACCCCGTAGATCAAAGATCTACGGGGTTTTTTATTGTCTTTCAGAAAGTGCGGTTCCCGCACCATGGATCATTCGGTGGGCTCGACGACTTCGCTTGCCGCCTTCGGGCGAATGTCGCTGCCGGATACGTTCGGCCAGGTCCACAGCGCCATCTTCAACAGCCTTCCTGGCAGCTTCTGTGCGTGCCGGCTTCCATCGGTTCCGCAACCTCGGATAGCTCAGGCGCAGACCGCTGGCATTCGTGATCAAGTATGAAACGCTTCGCTGTTACATGAGGCCGAACGCCAGCCGCAGGAGCGACTGGCGTCATGCCTCGACTAAATGCGGAACTGGCGCACCAGAGAATTGAGGCGATCGCCCACCCCCTCCAGACTGCGTGCCGCCTGGGCGCCTTGTTCAGCCTCACCTGCTACGCTGTCCACCGCGGCAGCGATCTGGTGCACGCTACGGTTGATTTCCTCGGCCACTGCCGTCTGTTCTTCGGCAGCGCTGGCGATCTGAGCGTTCATTGCATTGATGGTGGCGATCAGTTGGGCGATGACATCGAGCGATTCGCCAGCCTTGTTGGCGTGCTCGCTGGTCAGCTCGCCGGCGTCGCTGGAGCGGCGCATTGAGCTCACTGACTGCTGCGTGCCCTGTTGCAGACGGTCGATCATGCCCTGGATCTCCTGGGTGCTCTGCTGGGTGCGGCTGGCCAATGCGCGCACTTCATCGGCGACCACGGCAAATCCACGTCCAGCCTCACCGGCACGTGCCGCCTCAATAGCCGCGTTGAGCGCCAGCAGGTTGGTTTGCTCGGCGATGGAGCGGATCACGTCGAGCACGCTGACGATGGACTGCACGTCCTGCTGCAGGCTGTCGAGCGACACGCCGCTGCTGCGGATATCCTCCACCAGTAAGTGAATGCGCTGGATGCTGCCATCGACCACGCTCTTCGCCGCCTGCCCTTCGCGGTCGGTCTGCTGCGCGGCTTCGGCGGCGTTCTGCGCACTCTTGGCCACCTCGTGGGCGGCGGCCGACATCTCGTTGATCGCCGTGGCCACCTGATCGGTTTCATGACGTTGTTGCGCCATGGCCTGCTCGGAACGCTGCGCTTGCTCCGCCACCTTGCTGACCAAGCCAGTAAGTTGCCCGGTCATGTCGGCGATCTGCCTGACCAGATCATGAATTTTCTCGACGAAACGGTTGAAGGAACCGGCCAGCTGGCCCAGCTCGTCCTGGGTGGAGACCGGCAGGCGCCGGGTCAAATCTCCCTCGCCCGCAGCAATATCGTCGAGGTTGGCCTTGATCTGCTGTAGCGGGCGTACGAAACCTCCCGCCAACCAGACCGCCAGCGCAATGATCACGATCAGCAGAATCAGTGCCAGCCCCACCATATCGACCACCAGCGAACCGATTTGCCGGTGCATCTGCTCTTCGAAAGCCTGAACCTGCAACTCGATGTCATCCAGATTTACTGCCGTGCCGATGACCAGATCCCACTTTTCCAGGTATTGCGCATAGCCGATCTTCGGCACCGGCTCGTCGTGCCCCGGGACAGGGAAGGCATATTCGAGGAAATGACTACCGTCCTTGGCTACCCGAACCAGTTCGTTGATCACGTAAAGGCCGTTGGCGTCGCGAAAATCACGAAAACTTTCGCCAATGCGCACGTCCTTATCCGACCAGAAGATGCGTAGGCTCTGCGAGTCGTAGCCCCAGAAATAATCTCCCTTGGCGAAGTTCATCCGTTTCAGTAGCGCTACGGCTTCGTCGCGCGCACGCATATCGCCAGGCGCAGAGTTCTGGTAAATGCCAGCAATCGCCGCGTTTGCGATCTGCACATAGTTCGCCAACACTGCGCGACGGTCTTCATGCATACGCTCACGCGCAGCCGCGGTCTGCTCGTCTGCCAGCTTGTCGAGAATCACGACGGTCAAGCCACTGAGCAGTGCGACCAGCAGAATTACCGGTATCACGCTGAGTAGGAGAATCTTGGTTCGGATGGATAAGCGCATGGGCATTTTCCTTATTGCTAGAGCCCCATTTGAGTAGCAGCTGGATACCGTAAAACCTTGTGGGCGCCAATTAGAGGTTCGTCGTAGCACCTCATGGATATGCTCGAGAAATTGCCCCATAAAGTTGAATCAGGCCCGTAACCAAGCGACACGACTATGTCGATTAGGGATTACAGGTCGGTTCCAGAGGCATTTAGCGCCGGACAATCGATATGGCCTGATCGACTGGGCTCGACAGGCCCCAACCCTAAAACGAGTGACTGAGCTGCAGTCCGCCGCCCGACTCCGGGCTGGCATCGGAAAAACCCTTCAATGCGTACAGTTGGACTTTCCAGGCTGAGCTGAGCCTTTGTGTCAGAAACAGGGTGAACTCCTGGATCTCGTTGCCATCGGACGTCACCTTCTGCCGCCAATCATAAGCGGCCCCCACCGAGGTGGCCGGCGCCAGCCGGGTGACCAGGCCGATTGACGTGAAAATTGGATCGCGGAAGTCGGTATCGGACGGATCGCCGAACTTCTTCCAGCCCAGCGTGGCGAAGCCACTGACTGCACCGAAGGCATGAGCGACGTCAACCTGGACGGAGTAGTCGGTCTTGCCGGTTCCGAGGCAGTGATCCTCATCGGCCGTCGGCAGCTTTACTTTGCCCACCAGATCCACCAGCAGTCTTCCCCCATCGCTGCCGTCCAGCAGGGCGTAATCCGCGCTCGCCACGGTATCGCCAAGGCCACTCTCGATACTGTCGCAGTCGCCGGCCACGGGCAGGCCGTCTGGCCCCACCGCGGGATTGGTGATGCGCAGGTACGGGACGGTCAACTTGTAGATCATCGGGCCGGATTCGTATTTGCCGACCAGCGGGACGTACCAGGTCTCACTCATTGCCGGGGTTCCGTAATCCCCCCGGGAGTAATCCAATCCGGTCAAGAGCGTGAAGTCACCCGACAAGGCGGGCCAGGCGACGATCACCAGCAAGCAGGGGAAAAGCGCACGCATTGGGCTCATGTTGACCTCGTTGTAATCCGAACATCGAAGTTCACATCAGGGGCGTGGCCTGCACCGGGATATCGATCAAGAGCGTGCCGGCGACCTGCTACCTGCTCTGCCAGGCAGGTAGCCCTCAGGATACTTTCCCCAGCATAGCCGGCACTTTGGATTCCACTATGTGTTGATGAATCGAACCCTAGTGGGGGCCTGAATGATCCAACCGTTCGACACGCTCGACTTTTTCAACGCGCTCGACCTTTTCAACTCGCTCAGGTTTTTCCACACGCTCGGGCTTGTCGACCCGGTCCGGTCGTTCGATTCGCTCAATCCGCTCAATCCGCTCAATCCGCTCGACCCGAACGCCATTCTCGAAAATCTCGATTCGCTCCCGGCGCTCCAGGCGGTCGCCGGATTGACGGGTCTCGATCCGCTCTCGGCGTTCCAGGTCACCGGTAGCGGACTCCTCGCGCCGCTCGACTTTCTCGCGGATCTCACCGTTTTCGACGCGCATTCGCGACTCATTGCCGTCACGCCCGGAGCTACCGCCATCGTGATGCTCTGAATCGCTTTCTGGCGAACCCTGGTGTCGGTTGCCCTGCCGGATGGCGCCGTCGGGGTGTTCCGGCAAGATCTCGATCTGTTCCGCGCGTATGTTCCGGCCCTTATCGAACACACCGGCCACGCGGATACGCTGGTTGACTACAAGGTCGGCAGCTTTGCCCCCGGTATAGGCGGTACTGCGTTCGACATGGGCTGTGAATCCGCCGAACTCAATGCGATTGCCTTGCTGACTGCGAACCAGACCCTCCACCAACGCATGACGTACCCGCCCGGAGAAGGGGAGGCCCGGATCGTTGTGTGCCTGGACAACATTCAGCTGCCGGCCATTCCAGGTGCCACGCACCAGAACTTCACCGCTGGGGAGCAGCGGCTTGCTGAGGGCCAAGCCCTGCAGGTTGCCGACTCGTTCAATGGCGCCAATCGCACTCACCTGCGCGAGGTTCGGTGCACGATCAATCCGGCTGGCCACCACCTCGCCCTGGGCGTTGCGCAAGCCGCTGACTCGAACCGGCTCGCCGATGCGCAGGTCCTCGGCCACCCGAGCTCCCGCCGCAACACGTATCGGCTGTCCCATCACACGTAGGGAGGCAGATCCCGACGCGACCTGGGTAATCGGCCCTTCAAAGGCGTGGAGAATCGCAATACGCCGCGCCTCCAATCCCCTCGGAGATGGACGGGCGTCTACTGCAACCACCTGTCCGATGGCCAGTTGTCGACTGCTGGCAGGCACGCCGTTCTCGCTGAGCGATGCCTTGTCATCGAAGTGAACTTCCACGCCGTTGACGCAGATCGAACCAAACCCCGTGATGGTCCCCACAATGCCGGTCCCACCTATTCCACCTTCCTCGGCCGGTGCCCCGGTTCCGCCGATCCCGCCGGGGTCGGCGCGCACGCCGGTCCCACCGACGCCACCGTAATCGACTGGCGAGCCCGTGCCGCCGACCCCGCCGGTGACAATTGCGCCTGTGCCCCCCAGACCACCTGGATCAAGGCATGCCGGTGCAGCGTTAGACACGGCCGCCACAAGTAGTGAGCTGCAAACGAAAATGAGGACGCCCAAGCGGCGCGCGGCGGTGCTCATGACGAACCGGTCCTGGTCGGGCAGGCGACCTCTGGAGGATTGGGCTCGGTATAGAAATAAAGGCCAATGGTGATGCGCTGTCGGGCGTCGGGAGGGGGAGCATCCCGCTCTTCCAGTTCGGCAGCCAGTTGGTTGAAGCCGATCAGCACCTGCATGCCTTCCTTCCTGACGGATTCGCGCAGTTGATTGACGCCGCCTTGAGACAGGCTGTCATAGTGCACGCTGCGCTCGAAGAACGGCTCCCCGGCCTCGGTCAGGTTATGCACGGCGGCGCAGGCATGGTCGTGAAGGTTGTGCCGAAAATAGGCCATCTTCTCGTCAAACCCTCGTTGCGGAATAAAGGCCATCGCCTCCAGATGGACCCGATCCTGGTCGTCTAGCTGCACAACCCCCAAACGAAGCCACTCATCCAGTACGACGCGGGCGCGAATATCCTTGCTGACCGCCGCGACTAGCCCATCGAATGAACACTCGCCCCCTGCACTGGCCAAACGAACCAGTGGCCTGGGCTGGCCAGGACGCTCACAGAACGGCGAGTTGTTCAACCAGACACTGACCAGGTGTGCGCCAAACGAAACGGTTTCGGGGAGGCTGGTCTTCTCACTGGCGGCCTTGGATCGCAGGCGCTTGACGTCCTTGCGATGGACCCCCGTCAGCAGGCTGACTCTGCTGTCGCTCGGCGGTTTGCCATCAAGGTGAAACTCGCGCTCGGCGACATCTACGAAAATTTGTTTGAGCAAGTCGGCGAAGGCGCTATACGTGACCCCCTTTCTGAGCATCAGCCTCACCAGGGGACGCATGACCTGCTGAAGCGCCGGCAAGAGCGAGGTAGGCGGGGAGGGCAATGGCATTCAAGGTCGTCCTGTGGAAAGTGGGAAAGTGCTCCCAAGCGTTCAACCCCGCACTTAGCACGGGACACTCGGCATATCGGCCACCGTCACCCAAGGCAGGCTAACCGTCTAAATTTCCCGACCAACACAAAACCCGGATTCACTCCGGGTTTTGTGTTTCAGTGGCTGAGCAATCAAGCACTGCCGCGGTCATCGCCGACGTCATGGTCAGGGCCATCATCTGCGCCATGACCGACGCCATGCGGCCCACCGGCGTCGTGGTCAGGGCCATCATCTGCGCCGTGACCGACACCATGCGGCCCACCGGCGTCATGGTCAGGGCCATCATCCGCGCCATGGCCGACACCATGCGGCCCACCACGGTCATGGTCCGCATCATTGTCATGGCCACGACCACGACCGCTGTTGGCACTCCCGGGGCCGCTGTTGCTACCGTGCCCACCACTGTCGCCGCTGTGGCCATTTCCACCGTGCCCACCGCCATCGCCGCCGTGCCCACCGCCCCCGCCGTGACCGCCGCCGCCACCGCCGCCGCCGTGCCCACCGCCACCGCCGTGCCCACCGCCACCGCCGTGACCGCCGCCACCGCCGCCACCGCCGCCACTACCACCACCGCCACCACCGCTGCCCCCTTCCTTCGCGTAAACGCTGGAGAAGCCACCGATATAGTCAGGCAGTAAAACCGTCGATGCTGACAGGACGCCACCAATTGCCAGAGCGAGCAAACATTTCTTGAGCAGCATGATGAACCTCCGCTTGAAGTCGTACAGTCATTAGCCCTAACCAACGCAATAACCAGTGAGTCCGGGTTATTCCTTGAGAGAACCAGCCAACCAGCGCGGCCATCAATCTGCACCGAATGGACAACAGCCTTCCGCACGGTCCTTCTAAGCCAGTCAGCCTATGTGCGTGGGAATTTTTCCCACGTTTTGAGAGTAGTAGGGCCGATCTGAGTGTCAACGACCGACTATCAGGACCGGCTGCCGGATGGACCTCACTCATCCGTACGAGCACGCGCACCAGCTGAATCCACTCGATTCGCACACGGCCAGCATCTCGCAGGGAACTACCCGGCTGCGCGGTGGCCCCTGACCCAATCTGGGCACCTTATGTCACCGGGAGTGCGGCGTCAGTCGGCTTGCGTCGGGGACCGGGATGGGGAAATCCCGGCGCCGGATAGCAGAACCTGCCTGCCCACGACGCGGTGGCCGAGAACCGCTGGAACTGGCGCCGCCAACGCGCCGATTGGCCAGGCACGGGCCATCGGGGTTAAGGTTCCCGCTTGACCCACAGATGGCCCGAGCACGCCCATGCAGATCGAGTTGATCGAGATTCGCGATCACCTGAACCGCTTCGCCCCCTTCGACGAACTGCCGGAGGAAAGCCTCGACGAGATCGCCCGCCAGGTGCAGATCGGCTACTTCAAGGCCGGTAGTGAGATCCTCGCCTTCGGCGCACCGATCCACGAGCTGCACTACGTGCGCAGTGGCGCGGTGGAAATCCACCGACGGGGCGGCGAGCTGCACAACCGCCTGAGCGAGGGTGACCTGTTCGGCCAGGCCGGTCTGCTACGCGGCAACAAGGTGCGCCTGGCGGCCAAGGCGCTGGAAGACAGCCTGATCTATTTCATCCCCGGCGCCCTGTTCCACCAACTGTGCGAGAAGTTCGACAGCTTCGCCGACTTCGTCGAGGCCGAGGGCCAGTCGCGCCTGAAGGCGGCGCTGGACAGCAACCCGGGCAAAGCCAGCGAGCTGATGAAGCTCAAGCTGCGCAAACTGATCAGCCGCGCGCCGGTCAGTGTGCCGCTGGGCACCCCGGTGCAGCAGGCCGCCCAGGTGATGAGCGAACAAGGGGTATCCTCGGTGATAGTCGTCGACCCCGGCACGCGCTGGCCCGACCCGGCGCGGGTGCAGGTGGCCGAACAACAGAACCAGGTGATGGCCGGCATCCTCACCGACCGCGACCTGCGCACCCGCGTGTTGGCCGCGGGACTGGCGCTGGACACCCCGGTGAGCCGGGTGATGACGCCCAACCCGATCACCCTGCAGGCCGATGACTCGGTGTTCGAGGCCATGCTGTGCATGCTGCGCCACAACATCCACCACCTGCCGGTGCTGCACCGTCGCCGCCCGGTGGGGGTGGTCAACCTCGCCGACATCGTGCGTTACGAGTCGCGCAGCAGCCTGTACCTGGTCGGCAGCATTTTCCACAAACAGACGGTGGACGAGCTCAAGAGCCTGCTGCCGGACCTGCGCGCGACCTTCGTGCGCATGGTCGCCGACGAGGCCAGCGCGCACATGGTCGGCAGTGCCATGAGCGGGATCGGCCGTGCCTTCAGCCAGCGCCTGCTGGAGCTGGCCGAGCAACGCCTGGGCCCTCCGCCGGTGCCTTACTGCTTCATGGTCGCCGGCTCCATGGCGCGCGACGAACAGCTGCTGTTGACCGACCAGGACAACGCCCTGGTGCTCGACGACCGCTTCGACCCCGACGAGCACGACGCCTACTTCGCCGATCTCGCGCAGTTCGTCAGCGACGGCCTGGCCGCCTGCGGCTACACCTACTGCAAGGGTGGAATCATGGCCAGCAACCCCAGGTGGCGCCAGCCGCTGAGGGTCTGGCGCGGCTACTTCAGCGACTGGATCGACCGGCCCAATCCGGAAACCCTGCTCAACGCCAGCATCTTCTTCGACCTCGACGGCCTCTATGGCGAGACCGAGCTGGTGGAAAACCTCAAGGACCTGCTGGCGCAGCAGGCCAGCGCCAGCCCCGCCTTCCTCGCCGCGCTGGCGCGTAACGCGCTGAACCGCACGCCGCCGCTGGGCTTCTTCCGCACCTTCGTGATGGAGACCGACGGCAGGCAGAAGAACATCATCAACCTCAAGGGCCGCGGCACCGCGCCGCTCACCGACCTGATCCGCGTGCACGCCCTGGCCTGCGGCTCCAAGGCGCAGAACTCGCTGGACCGTCTCGACGCCATCGCCGCCACCAAGCTGTTGCCCAAGGAGGCGCTGGAGCACCTGCGCTACGCCTTCGAATTCCTCAGCCTGGTACGCATGCGCCACCAGGCGCGCGACGTCGAGGCCGGCAACGCGCCGGACAACTACATCGAGCCGGAGCAGTTCAGCGCCAGCGAACGCCACCACCTCAAGGAAGCCTTCCAGGTGGTCAGCAACGCGCAGAAGTTCCTGCGCTTTCGCTACCCGGCGCAACCGGCGGCACGCCCGCGATGAGCCAACGTCTGGCCCAGGACTGGCCGCAGCTGTTCGCCGACCTCGCCACCAGCAGCCACGATGCACGCCTGCGCGCCTACTACGGCGCCGGCTGCATCAGCGCCGACACGCCGCTGGCCGATGCGCCGCTGGTGGCGCTGGACGTGGAAACCACCGGCCTCGACCCGCGTCAGCACGCCATTGTCAGCCTCGGCCTGGTGCCGTTGAGCCTGCAACGCATTCGCTGCGGTGAGGCGCGCTACTGGGTGGTCAAGCCGACCGGCGAGCTGCGCGAGGAGTCGGTCGCCTTCCACCACATCACCCACAGCGATATCCGCTACGCCCCGCGCCTGGCCAGCGTGCTCGACGAACTGCTCGAAGCCCTGGCCGGCAAGGTGGTGGTGGCGCACTACCGCAGCATCGAACGCAGCTTCCTCGACCAAGCCCTGCGCCAGCACCTGGGCGAAGGGCTGCTGTTTCCGGTCATCGACACCATGGAGTTGGAAGCCCGGCTGCACCCCAAGCGCCGGCTCCGTTGGTGGGATCGTCTGCGTGGCCGCGACCCCATTTCCATTCGCCTGGCCGACAGCCGCCTGCGCTACGGCCTGCCGCTGTATACCGCACACCACGCACTGAGCGACGCCCTGGCCTGCGCGGAACTGCTGCAGGCACAAGCGGCCAGCCACGACTGGGCGCAATCGCCGGTGGGCGAGCTGTGGTGCTAGCCTGGTATCGATAGCGCCATCGCCGAAGCGGCGGGCGCTGGATGCCGCAGGATGCACCGTGCGCATTGGCGCCGAAGCCCGAATGCCCATGAGAAAGCCGCGACCCCAAGGGGTATCGCGGCTTTCGCTCGAAGGTGACCCGGCCGGCTCGGCCAGGGGGACGTGCTAGTCGCGCGACAGCGCGCCGAACCGGCCTTGTGCCCGTGCCCGCGGTTCGCTGATCAGGCCCTTGACGATGGCGACGCAGCCCACCAGCAAGACCAGGGTGAACGGCAGGCCGGTGGACACCGCCATGGCCTGCAACGCCACCAGACCGCCGCCGAGCAGCAGTGCGATGGCCAGCGCGCCCTCGAGCAGTACCCAGAACACCCGCTGCGACACCGGCGCGTTGATCTTGCCGCCGGCGGTAATGGTGTCGATCACCAGTGAACCCGAGTCCGACGAGGTGATGAAGAACAGCACCACCAGCACGATGGCCACGAAGGAGCTGATCGCGCTGAGCGGCAGGTGGTCGAGCATGACGAACATCTTCAGCTCCAGCGCCGCCTGTTGCAGCTCGCCCAGACCGCCCAAAGCCTGATGCAGCGCGGTGCCGCCGAAGGCGGTCATCCACAGCACCGACACCAGCGACGGCACCAGCAGCACGGCAATGAGGAACTCGCGCACGGTGCGACCGCGGCTGACGCGGGCGATGAACATGCCGACGAAGGGCGACCAGCTGATCCACCAGGCCCAGTAGAACGCCGTCCAGCCCTGGCTGAAGTTGGCGTCCTCGCGGCCAATGGGGTTGGACAGCGCCGGCAGGTACTGCAGGTAGGCGCCGAGGTTGTCCAGCACGCCGCTCAGCAGCAGCGCGGTGGGGCCGGCGACCACCACGAACAGCAGCAACAGCAAGGCCAGGCCCAGGTTCAGTTCGGACAGACGCTTGACCCCCTTGTCCAGGCCGGCCAGCACCGAGCCCAGGGCGATCAGGGTGATCACCACGATCAGCAGCACCTTGGTGGTGGTATCTGCCGGCAGGTCGAACAGGCTGTGCAGGCCGGCGGTGGCCTGCTCGGCGCCCAGGCCCAGCGAGGTGACCAGGCCGAACAGGGTGGCGAACACCGCGAGAATGTCGATCAAATGCCCCGGCCAGCTCCACACCCGCTCACCCAGCAGTGGGAAGAAGATCGAGCGAAACGACAGCGGCAGGCCCTTGTTGAAGGAAAACAGTGCCAGCGCCAGCGCGACGATGGCGTAGATCGCCCAAGGGTGCAGGCCCCAGTGGAAAATGGTGGTGGCCATGCTCAGACGCGCCGCCTCGGCGGAATCGCCGGCAGCTGCGCCCAGAGGCGCCCAGTCGCTGCGCACGCCATTGTCGCCGACGGCGATGCCGGCCAGGGACGAGTCGTAGTGCGACATGGGTTCGGCCACGCCGTAGAACATCAACCCGATGCCCATGCCGGCGGCGAACAGCATGGAGAACCAGGAGGCGTAGGAATAGTTGGGCCGCGCCAGCGTGCCCCCCAGGCGCACCTTGCCCAGCGGCGAGACGATCAGGCCGAGGCAGAGCAGCACGAAGATGTTCGCCGAACCGATGAAGAACCACGCCAGGTTCTGCGTCAGCCAGTTGCGCACGGCCTTGAACAGTGGCTCCACCTCGCTGTGCAGGGCCAGTGTCAGCACCACGAACAGCAGCGCACAGAGCGCCGAGACGATGAACACCGTGCCGTGAATATCGAGATTGACCAGGTAGCGACCGCGGATATTGTCCTGGCCGAGCACGTAGTCGGTGTCTATCAGATTAGCGGCGCCGGTCGGGGCCGGAATTCCGTCGTCGTTGGCTGTACGGGGCCCTTTGGACCCCCGGGCTTGGCTCATGTGGCGGCTCCTTGTTGTTATCGCGTGCTCGACGCGGCGCGCGGCGCAGTGCCGAACGCGGAGGCCGACGCTAACAGAAGGGAAAATCGGCCAGAGCGGCGCAAGCGGCGTGGGGCTATCCAATAGCGACCAAGACGCGCCGATCGGCTGGATAACACCACGCCCCGGCAGGAACGGCTGGGCGGCATTCCGTTTTCTGGAAGCTTTGGTTGTCTATCCGTAGGGAAAGCGCAATGACCGGGGGCAACTGGTGTGCGCGGATTCCCGCTTCTCTTTCGCGACGCAGCACAACGACCAGCCAGCTACTCCGGGTTGAATGCGTGATTGTGGTCGGGTACAGGCTGGAGAACGCTCGGCTTATCCACCCTCGCCACCGCCCCGGGCGATCCTGGGCCCTGTGGATGCACCGTAGAAGCATCACGGATCAACTGGCTCCTATAGCGCACCGTGCCAGACACGACGTCGCCAGGCCCGCGCGCAAAAAAAAAGCGCGCCCGCAGGCGCGCTTTCCAGGGCGGCGAGACCGACGCTTAGCGCGGCTCGCTCATCAGCCCCTTGACGATGGACACGCAGCCCACCAGCAACACCAGGGTGAACGGCAGGCCGGTGGACACCGCCATGGCCTGCAGCGCCACCAGGCCGCCGCCCAGCAGCAGGGCGATGGCGATCACGCCTTCGATGCTGGCCCAGAACACCCGCTGCGGCACCGGCGCATTGACCTTGCCGCCGGCGGTAATGGTGTCGATCACCAGGGAGCCGGAGTCCGACGAGGTGATGAAGAACACCACCACCAGCACGATGCCGATAAAGGACGTGATGGCGGTCAACGGCATTTCGCCGAGCATGCTGAACAGCTTCAGCTCCAGGCCGGCTTCCTGGGCGCCGGTGAAGCCGTCCACCAGCAGCTGGTTGATCGCGGTGCCGCCGAAGGCGGTCATCCACAGCACCGACACCAGCGACGGCACCAGCAGCACGGCAATGAGGAACTCGCGCACCGTGCGACCGCGGCTGACGCGGGCGATGAACATGCCGACGAAGGGCGACCAACTGATCCACCAGGCCCAGTAGAACGCCGTCCAGCCCTGGCTGAAGTTGGCGTCCTCGCGGCCGATGGGGTTGGACAACGCCGGCAGGTACTGCAGGTAGGCGCCGAGGTTCTGGAAGAAGCCGGTGAGGATGGCCAGGGTCGGCCCGGCGAGGATGACGAACAGCAGCAGCGCCAGGGCCAGTGCCATGTTCAGCTCGGACAGGCGCTTGACCCCCTTTTCCAGGCCGGCGACCACAGAGGCCAGGGCGACGAGGGTGATGGCGACGATCAGCAGCACCTTGCTGGTATCCGAGGCACTGATGCCGAACAGGTATTCCATCCCCGCGGCGGCCTGTTCGGCCCCCAGGCCGAGCGAGGTGACCAGGCCGAACAGGGTGGCGAACACCGCGAGGATGTCAACCACGTGGCCCGGCCAGCCCCACACGCGCTCGCCGAGGATCGGGTAGAAGATCGAGCGGATCGACAGCGGCAGGCCTTTGTTGAAGGAGAACAGTGCCAGCGCCAGTGCGACGATGGCGTAGATCGCCCAGGGGTGCAGGCCCCAGTGGAAGATGGTGGCGGCCATGCCCAGGCGCACCGCCTCCTCGCTGTTGCCGGCGGCGCCGGCGAGCGGCGCCCAGTCGCTGCGCACACCGTCCTCGCCGATCGTGATGCCGGCCATCGCCGAGCTGTAGTGCGACATCGGCTCGGACACGCCGTAGAACATCAGGCCGATGCCCATGCCGGCGGCGAACAGCATGGAGAACCAGCCCAGGTAGCTGTAGTCGGGCGTGGCGTCTTTGCCGCCGATGCGCACCTTGCCCAGCGGCGAGACGATCAGGCCGAGGCAGAGCAGGACGAAGACGTTGGCGGCTCCGATGAAGAACCAGGCCATGTGGTGGGTGAGCCAGTCGCGCAGCGCGCTGAACAGCGGCTCGACCTGGTTCTGCAGGGCCAGGGCCAGCACCACGAAGATCACCGCGACCAGCGCGGAGATGGTGAAGACCTTGCCGTGGATATCCATCGAGAAGATGAATTTGCCCTGGATGTTGTCCTGACCGATGACGTAGTCGGTGTCGATCAGGTTGGCGGCGCCGCTCGGGGCCGGAATTCCGTCGGGGGTTTCCGCTACGGGTGGCGGGGTCATGTCATGCGAAGGCACGTTTCCCATATGTGGCGTACTCCTTGATGCGTTTGACGCGCTGAACAAGCGTGAACAGGACGGTTTGCCCTCCTCAAGTAAAGTCGACCCACCGTTGGGTCGAACTGACACGATAACAGATGAAGCCGGCTCACATGGACACGATCCACCATCACACGCGCCGCGTCTTTGGTCATGAGTGGCAACGGAGGAGGGTGGAAGGGGACCGGATTTTTCCGTAATCGGCCCATGAGCGGCACGGTCGCGCCGAGCCAGAGACACCCTGAAGCGCCTCGGGTTTGGTGAAGGTCGGCAGTAACGCAAACAGACGTGGCACTGATGGAACAGGAACACGTCCATTGGTGCCCTCTGTCAGGTCGGGCCGTGATACAGCACCAGTACCCCGCCGAGTAGCCCCTCAGGTTGGCATTGAGGCACGAGAGCCCGCTACAGCTCGATTCGGAGGGCGGAAGGATTCGCGGTGTCCATCACCTGAGCGGGTGCGATGTTGGGCACAGCGGTCGTTCCGATGGCCAATGTGCGTTCTTGCGGCGACAAGGCCATTGACCAGGCGCTTGGTGGTACTGGAACTTCAGCGCTGGTGGACGGGCTGAGCGTGGTTGGCGCGCGGATTCCTGATAGCGTGAAAGGAATGAAGGCGCGGAACCCTGTCGCAGCGCCCCTTCATATTGATCTCAACCATCTGCTGCACTGTGCTGGGTAGTACTTACCGTGAGAAGTTGTTTGCGCTGCTGTCCGATGAAGTCGGGGTTGGAAACCTGTCCTGCAAGACGTCATCCTGAGGGCGTTCGAGGGGCGTCGCGGAACCTCGAGTTTCGAGTTCGTACAAGGGACGCAATCCGCTGCAGAGCAACCGATGATTTGACTCCGTGGGACCTGGGAGCCGGGCAATGAGGACCTCCTTCGAGAGCGTGTTGAAGAGCAAGAATCTGGCCCATCTGGACAAGGCGCGCCGCGAAGGGCTGACGCCCCTGGTTCGTCGTGTGTCCTTCATCCTGCGCGAGCATTTCTCGATGATGGCCTTCACCGGGGCGGTGGATGCGTTGGTAACGGCCAACCTCATGAGTTCTACGCCAGTGTTCGACGTTCAGGTCGTCGGCGGGGACAGCAACCTCATCGTGAGCGATCTGGGAATTTCCATTTCCACTGATCTCACCCTGGTCGAGCTGGACGAGAAGCGCCAAGACATCGTCGTGGTGTGCGGCGGGTACAGGGTTCGTCTCGAAGGAGAGCCTTTGCTACGAACGAAGCTGCGTTCAGCCGAGGCGGCTGGGGCGGTCTTGGGCGGACTTTGGAACGGCGCCTATTTTCTGGCTGAGGCCGGCCTGATGGATGGCTATGAATGCGCCTTTCACCCGGATTGCCGGGCAATGATGACCGAGCTTTTCCCCAAGGTGCATGTGACCAGCCACTCGCACGTGCTGGACCGCAAGCGGATCAGTTGCGCAGGGGCAAACAGCTCTCTCGGCATGATGTTGGAAGTGGTTCGCCACAGCGCTGGCGATGAACTGGTGAGCGCTGTGGAAGAGGTGCTTAGCTGCGACAAGATGCAAGAAGTCGTCGATGTGTCCGTCGTCTCGATCGATTTCGATCCAACCTTGCCGGAGACCATCAAGCTCGCGTTGGAGCTGATGCACAGCAACATCGAAGATCCCATCGAGATCGACGATATCGCGCGCTATGTGGGGATATCCAGACGACATCTGGAGCGTCTCTTTCGGCGCTACGTGAAGGCGACGCCTCCGCGCTATTACCTCGAGCTTCGTCTTACCCGGGCGCGTCAGCTGCTGCAACACACCAACAAATCGCTGATCGAAATCGCAGTGGCGAGCGGGTTCGTGACTCTCCCACATTTCCAGCGCTGCTTCCGCGCGATGTTCGATATGGCTCCGGGGCAGTTCCGCAAACGAAATCACTTCAAGGTCTGAGCGAGCAGACCGGGTAAACGGAAGCGGTTAGTACGCCCGGGATTTTGCGCCGCGCCCACCAGGATCGGACGGGCCGGCCGGCATGACTGCTCATCGGCCATGGACAGGAAACCATCGAGTCGGAACGACCCGGGCTGGGACTGAGCAGCAGTTGCTAGACTCACCGCATGCCTGTGACACCCTATTGATCTCATGATCAGCTGCACGCAATTCAGGGCTTCGTTGATGCACGCTTTCCCGCAACGGCTTGCCGTGCTCGTACTCGCCGCCGGCTTGTTGGGCTGCAACGAGTCACCGCGTCCCGACTTGAAGAGGCTCTACCAGCTCAGTAGTCCCCAGACCGAAACCGTTCCGGTCATCCTGATTCCAGGTGCCTTTGGCACGCGCTTGCGCGACCGGGTCAGCGGGGAAGAAATCTGGCCGGGATCCTGGTGGCGAATTCTGTTCTCGTCCTATCCGGAACTGGCCCTCGAATTCGACCCGCGAACGAATAGGCCGCTCCCCTCGAGGCTGGAGCCCGCGGGCATTGCCGAGCAGGCGCTACGGCGTGACTTCTACCGGCCGATCCTGCAAACGTTGACGCAATTCGGTGGTTACGTGCGCACTCAGCCCGGGACGCCGGCGCGCAAGGGTGAGCGCCGCTACTACGTCCTGTCCTACGACTGGCGCCAGGACACCTTGCACAGCGTTCAGGAACTGGATCGGCTGATCGAAGCGGTGCGTCGCGACTACGGCGATCCTGCGCTACAGGTCAACCTCGTAGCGCACAGCATGGGGGGGCTTATCGCACGTTATTACCTGCGCTTTGGCACCCGCGACGTGCTGGACGGCGAGCCTCATCCGGTGACCATGGATGGTGCGCCGCAGGTGCGTAATCTGGTGTTGCTGGGCACACCCAATGGGGGATCGGTCAGCTCGTTGCACGCCTTCATAGGGGGCGAGAAGGTCGGCCTGGGACGTATCGCACCACGCACCCTGGCCACCTTTCCCAGCGGCTACCAGCTGTTTCCCCACCCGCTCAATACCTGGTTGGTGGACATCGACGGCAAGCCACGCCACGACGATTTGTTCGATCCCAGGACCTGGCAGGCCATGGCGTGGTCGATCTATGCCCCCAGTCTGGCCGCCGCTGTCGACGCCGTGGAGATGCAGCGCTATTTCGCCTTCAACCTGGAGCGCGCACGGCGTTTGGCCTGGATGCTCTCCGTAGCCGAGCCGGTATCGCCGGTCCGCTACGTGCTGTTTGGTGGCGGCTGCCACATGACGCCCGCACGGCTGCTGGTGGAACCGCTCGACGGGGGTGAGGCGGTCCGCCTGACTCCGGCGGATATCGCTGAACCCCGGCCCGGCGTGCCCTACGACCAGTTGATGATCGAACCAGGTGATGGGCGTGTGACCAAGCCGTCGCTGTTGGCCCGCGAGACGCTGGATCCGGGCGTACCGCAGAACGAGGACAGCTTTCTGCCGGTGGCGTACGCATTTTTCCTGTGCGAGAACCACACCGACCTGACCAGCAACATCAATTTTCAGGACAACCTGCTCAATGTGCTCTTGTCGAACCAACCCCGGCCTTGAGATCGGCTCGAATGGGAGAATCGACTTTCATTCGCAAACTTTATTGGGCTACCGTCAAACGCTACGTTGTTGACGGCTGAATCCACTTGGCAGACGGGCGGTGATTGTGGACAGGTTTCAGGAAATGAAGGTGTTGCTGGCCGTCGCGGAAGCGGAGAGTTTTGCCGGCGGTGCCAAGTTGATGGGGATGTCGCCGCCAAGCGTAACGCGAGTGATCGCGGGCCTGGAAAGCCGCCTGGGCACGCTGTTGCTCGCACGCAGCACCAGGAGCCTACGCCTGACCGAAGCGGGGCGGCGCTATGTGGATGACTGCAAGCGCATCCTTCTCGACCTGGAGGAAGCCGAAGAGCTGGCCACCGGCAGCAGTGTTCGCGCCCGTGGCAACCTGACGGTGACTGCGCCGGTTATGTTCGGCGAACAATACCTGGTGCCTTTGATCACACAGTACCTGGCCGAGCACCCGGAGGTGACCGTCAACGCCCTCCTGGTGGACCGCCTCGTGAGCATGGTCGATGAGGGGGTGGACGTCGCCATTCGCATCGGTGAGCCGCCGGACAGCGGCTTGCAGGCCGTGAGGGTAGGGCAGGTCTCTACCGTCGTATGTGCCGCGCCGACATTTCTTGATCGCGTCGGCAGGCCCGTGGAACCCCGTGATGTGCTGGGGCTGCCGATTGTGATGTCGTCGGCGAGTTCTTTGCTTACCGACTGGCAATTCAGGGTAGGCGAACGCACGATCGTTCTGCATCCCAAGCCGCGCCTGACAGTCAGTTCCAACCAGGCATCGATCAATGCCGCGCGGATGGGCGGGGGCCTTACAAGAGTTCTGTCCTACCAAGTGGTCGAGTCAGTGGCCAAAGGCGAGCTGGAGATCCTTCTCAAGGCGTATCAGACCCCCGCCCTGCCGGTGCATGTGTTGTATCAGGGGGGCGAGCGGATCTCGGCGAAGGTGCGTACCTTTGTCGACTACTGCTCCGCTCGACTTGTCGCAGATCCAGCACTGCAAGCGGTTTCGGTGGCGTAAGCATGAGCCGCTTTCGCGAGATGAAGGCATTCGAAGCGGTGGCGCAGACCGGCAGTCTGGCCGCCGCAGCGCGGCATCTCGAGCTTTCGCCGGCGACCATCATGCGCACCATTGCGTCCCTGGAGGCGCGCCTGCACAACACCCTGCTGTTTCGCAGTCCGCGCGGCGTGGTGCTGAGTCCGGCGGGTGAGCAGTTCGCGCAAAGCTGCCGGCAAATCCTGGAGCAGATCGAGCGTGCCGATCGTTCTGCGGCCGGCCGGCACGCTCGGCCCGATGGCCAACTGACGGTTGCAGTGCCGCGACAGATGGACTTGCAGGTCTTGACGCCGATAGTCCTGTCCTACCTGGACGCCTACCCTGACGTGAATCTGGTCATCCAGGGCAGCCATGGAGCACCCAAACTCCTCCGGGATGGCATCGACATTGCGCTGGTCCTCGGCCAATTGCCCAACTCGTCCGAGTTCGCTGCTTCACTGGGCATGGTCCGGCCGATTGTCTGTGGTTCCCCCGACTATCTGGCCGCATGGGGCTGCCCCGAGACACCGGACGATCTCAACGTTCATCGCGCCGTGGTGAGCGCGTCTCCCGGCTACGAGACGGACTGGCGTTTTCCTTGTGCGCGCACCACCCGCCTCGTGAAACCCACACAGGTACTGACCTGCACGACGCAGCGTGCGGCCATCCGTGCGGCGACACTGGGTGCGGGCCTGATTCGCTGCCTGAGCTTTGAAGCCCATGATGAGCTGGCCGGCGGGCTGCTCGTACCGGTACTTGAGGACTTCGCCAGCCCGGGTGTGCCGGCGCAGTTGATCTACCGCCATGGGCGCCACGCCGAGGCACGGGTGCGGACCTTTATCGACTTCGCTACCCCCCTGCTGCGCGCCCATCCAGCCTTCATGGGCTGAGGCTACGACGTCTTCGCCCCACGTTTTATTTCGGAAAACGAAATTATGGATTGCTCTGCGTGGTGATTCTGCTTGAGTCGCCATGGGTGCAGCATGGCTCCACCAACGCAACAACCGCCAGCCGGGTTCGCCGCTGCGTTGATTCCCACGCCCCACGACGGAGCCATCGCCATGCCTAACGCCATCACGCTGTATCGCCACCCACTGTCCGGCCATTCCCACCGCGTCGAGCTGTTTCTCTCGCTGCTGAACCTGCCCACCGAACTGGTGTTTGTCGACCTGGCAAACGGCGCCCACAAAAAAGCCGAGTTCCTGGCGATCAACGCCTTCGGCCAAGTGCCCGTGATCGACGACAACGGCACCCTGATCAGTGACTCCAACGCGATCCTGGTCTACCTGGCGAAGAAGTACGGCAGCGGTAGCTGGCAGCTACAAGATCCGCTCACCGAGGCGCGAATCCAGCGCTGGTTGTCGGTGGCCGCCGGGCAGGTGGCCTATGGTCCGGCCGCCGCGCGGCTGATCACGGTATTCGGTGCGGCATTCAATGCCGACGAGGTCATCACCCGCGCCCATTCCCTGCTCAAGGTGATGGACGCCGAACTCAGCGACCGCCCTTTCCTGGTGGGGGCCGAGCCCAGCATCGCCGATGTGGCCAACTACAGCTACATCGCTCACGCGCCGGAAGGCAACGTATCGCTGGAGGCGTACCCGAATGTGCGCGCCTGGCTGCAACGTATCGAAGCGCTGCCGGGCTTCGTACCCATGCAGCGCACCGCCGTCGGCCTGCACGCCAGCTGAGTACCCACCATGCTGCCGGGTGCCCCGGCAGCTCGCCCGAGGAGCGCCAGCCATGGAGCACCTGCCCAAGCACCGTAAATCCCCCTGGCACGCTGGCGAGAGGGAGCTTCAGGAAATCGTCCACGCCTCCGAGCGGATGGAGGTGATCGGGCAGAAGGTCATTCGCGACTACATGCCCGACCAGCACCGGGAGTTCTATCACCAGTTGCCATTCATGGTGGTTGGCGCGGTAGATGCGGACGGTCTCCCCTGGGCCACCCTGCTCGAAGGGACCGAAGGCTTCGTCACGTCCCCTGACCCGCGGCGCCTGCTGCTGGCCGCACAACCCGACCCGCAAGACCCGGCCGCCTCCGGCCTGCAGGCAGGCAGTGCCATTGCCATGCTGGGGATCGAGCTGCACACGCGCCGGCGCAATCGCATCAATGGCGTGATCCAGCAGGTTTCGGCAGAGGGCTTCGAGGTTTCGGTCGAACACTCCTACGGCAATTGCCCCAAATACATTCAGGAGCGCTCCTATGCACGCGTTTCTGAGGCTGCAAGCGGCAAGGCGCCGCGCCAGGATTTCAATGCCCTGGACGACTACACCAGCGCACTGATTCGCGCGGCCGATACCTTCTTCATCGCCAGCTATGTCGATCATGATGCGCACCACCGCTCCGTGGACGTCTCCCATCGCGGCGGACGGGCCGGTTTCGTCAAGGTCGAAGGCAACCGGCTGACCATTCCCGACTACGCCGGCAACCTGTTCTTCAACACCTTGGGGAACCTGCAAGCCAACCCTGTCGCCGGATTGCTCTTCATCGACTTTGCGACCGGCGACATGTTGCAACTCAGCGGACGGAGCGAGCTGCTGCTGGACAGCCCCTTGATCAAGACCTTCGAAGGCGCCGAGCGCCTCTGGACCGTCGAGGTCGAACGCGTGGTTCTGCGCCCGGCCGCCGTGGCCATTCGCTGGCAATTTCACGACTACGCCCCCACCAGCCTGGCGACCGGCACCTGGGAGGAGGCCGACGAGCGTGTGCGGCGCTACGAACAACGTCGGCAGTGGCAGCAATGGCGAGTTGCACGGGTGCAGCAGGAAAGCAGCGATATCCGCTCCTTCTACCTCGAGCCACAGGACAGCGTCGCCGTGCCATTTTCCCCAGGGCAACACCTGCCGATGCGCATCGTGACGGCGGACCAAGAAGCTCTGGTCAGGACCTACAGCGTCTCCAGCGCGCCATCCGATGGGCATATCCGCATCAGCGTGAAACTGCAGGGCAAGGCCTCGCGCCACCTGCACGAGAACGTGCAGGTGGGCGATCTGTTGGAGGTCCGGGCGCCGCTGGGCAGCTTCACCCTGGTCGATGAAGACGAACGACCGGTGGTGCTGATCGGTGCCGGCGTCGGCATCACCCCAATGATTTCGATGGTCCGCGAGCTGGTGGCGCAAAACCAGCAGCACCGGCGGGCACGCCAGATCCATCTGTTCCAGAGCGCAAGAACCTTGCAAGACCTGCCATTTCAGCTGGAGTTGGCGGAGTTGCTGCAGGGCTCGGCCGGGTGGCTGCATATCCACCGTGCCCTGAGCAGCCCCGGCGCCGAGGCGTTACTCGACCGCGATTATCAGGTGGCGGGCCGCCTGGCTTTTGCCCAGGTCAAGGCACGACTGCCGCTGGATGATTACGATTTCTACCTGTGCGGTCCCGGCGGGTTCATTCAGAACATGTACGACGGACTGCGCGGGGTAAACATACCGGACCATCGCATCCACGCCGAGGCATTCGGCCCCTCTACGCTGCGCCGTTCGGAAACCGAACAGCCACCCACCTTGGCTCAGCCGCCCGCTGCCGACGTGCCGGTGCCTGTGTATTTCTCCGCATCTGCCACTGAAGCGCGCTGGAAGCCCGATGGCGGAAGCCTGCTGGAGCTGGCCGAAAGCCGCGGCCTGACGCCCGAGTTCAGTTGTCGTGGCGGCTCCTGCGGAACCTGCGCAGCCCGGTTGATCAGTGGCTCCGTGCATTACACCCATCCACCCGCGCAGTTGCCGGACGGCGACAACGTGCTGATCTGCTGCGCCGTCCCGGCGCAAACCGAGGGCACCCCACGCCCCCTGGTCCTTGACCTTTAACGAGGAGGCCGTGAGATGAACAGAACAGATTTTCGTCGCTGGGAAGAGGACCAGCTTCTGGCATGGGGCGATTCGCCCATGGCCTCGGGCGCCGACGCCATGGAGTGGGATACGAGCCTTCTGTTGCCACAGCTGGTCGACGGGCTCGAGCGCCCGGCGGGTGTTGCCAAGGAATCGACCTATGAGTTGGTCGGCCGCCTCTCCAGCTTGTGGCATGTCTTGCGAACGACCACCCGCCAATCCACTCGCTGGAGTCGCGTTCTATCGGCCAACTGAGCCGCGTCACCCCCACACACCTTTGCCATCAGGAGCAATCGCCATGTCTACGTCCGAAGTGCGTCAACCGGTTCCACCCTTTACCCGTGAGACCGCCATCCTCAAAGTCCGGCTGGCTGAAGACGGCTGGAACAGCCGCGATGCCACCAAGGTGGCGCTCGCTTATACCCCGGACACCCAGTGGCGCAACCGTGCAGAGTTCGTCACCAGCCGGGCCGAGGCCGAGGCATTTCTCGCGCGCAAGTGGGACAAGGAGCTTGAATACCGCCTGATCAAGGAACTGTGGGCTTTCACGGAAAATCGCATTGCGGTCCGTTATGCCTACGAATGGCATGATGACTCCGGCAATTGGTTCCGTTCGTACGGTAACGAGAACTGGGAATTCGCCGAGAACGGCTTGATGGCGCATCGATTCGCTTGCATCAACGACCTGCCCATTACCGAGGCGGAGCGAAAGTTCCGCTGGCCGCTCGGGCGTCGCCCCGATGACCACCCAGGTCTGTCCGAGCTGGGGTTGTAACGTCGCGGCAACGGAAGCGACAGTGGGGGCACATTGCGTCGCCAGGGCCGGAAAGGCGCAGTTGCAACGTGATTGTTCTGCGCCTAAGTGATTGATTCGGAATTTTATTTGGGCTTAAATCAGCGCCCTGCACCAATGCCCCTCCAGCCCGGATGGCGAAATCGGTATACGCAGAGCACTTAAAATGCTTCGCCCTTTGGGCTTGCGGGTTCGAGTCCCGCTCCGGGCACCATTGAGATGGTTTCAGATGCCTCCATATGAGTCTGAAGCCCAGAAAAACCGGCCATCTTGGCCGGTTTTTTGTTCCTGCACGTTTCCGCATGCTTCCACACATATACCCATTTTAGGTATATGTTTAGGTATACGCCGGTTCGGCAAGGAGTCGTATACCTATGGCGCGTACCGTAACCCCGCTCTCAGACACCAAGTGCGAGGCCGCCAAGCCACGCGAGAAGGATTACACCCTGTTCGATGGCCAGGGCCTGTTCCTGCTGGTGAAAGCCAATGGCAGTAAGGTCTGGCGCTTCAAGTACACCCGACCGAACGGGAAAGGCGGTCTTGCCACGTTCGGCAGCTATCCCGCCCTGGGGCTAAAATCCGCCCGCAACCGGCGCGCCGAGGCCCAGGAGCTCCTAGCCCACGGGATCGACCCCATCGAGCACGCCAAGCGCGAGAAGGCCGAGGTGCTGGCCGCAGCGACCAACACGTTCAAGGCGATCGGCCTCGAGTGGCACGCCGCGGGCGCGCGCAAGTGGTCGAAGGACCATGCAGCGAAGATCCTGACGAGGATGGAGCAGCACCTGTTCCCGATCCTGGGGGATCGGGGTGTCGCCGATTTGAAGGTGCGCGACCTGCTGGTGCCGCTGAAGAGCGCTGAAAAGAACGGCCATCTGGATCTTGCCAGCCGTCTCCGCCAGTACATCAGCGGAGTGATGCGGTTCGCCGTCCAGCATGGGCACCTCGAGACCAACCCGGCCAACGACCTGGTGGGCGCCACCGCTACTCGCAAGGCCCAGCACCGGCCGGCGCTCCCGCTGGAGCGCCTGCCCGAACTGCTGCAGCGCCTCGAGGCCTACAAGGGACGTCCCCTGACCCGCCTGGCGGTCTCTCTGACCTTACAGGTGTTCATTCGCTCCAGTGAACTGCGCTTCGCCCGTTGGGGAGAGATCGATATGGAGCGCAGCCTCTGGACGATCCCGGGCGAGCGCGATGTCATCGAGGGTGTGAAGCACTCCGAGCGCGGCGCCAAGATGCGCACCCCGCATCTGGTTCCGCTGAGCCGTCAGGCACTCGGGTTGCTGGGCCAGGTACACATGCTGTCGGGGCGCTTCGAACTGGTGTTCCCCGGCGACCACTACCATCACAAGCCGATGAGCGAGAACACCGTGAACGCAGCCCTCCGGCGCCTGGGCTATGACACCAAGACCGAGGTGTGTGGCCACGGTTTCCGCGCGATGGCTTGCTCCGCCCTGGTGGAGTCGGGGCTGTGGAGTCGGGAGGCGGTGGAGCGGCAGATGAGCCACCAGGAGCGCAATTCGGTACGGGCCGCCTACATCCACAAGGCCGAGCACCTGGAAGAGCGCCGGCTCATGGTTCAGTGGTGGGCGGACTACCTGGATGCCAACCGGGGACGACATGTGACGCCCTACGATTTCGCGCATCCGGTGGAGCAGGGCGGTAATGTCGTGGAGATCAAGCGAGCATGAACGCCAAGCCTCAGATCTTCGTCGTATATAAATTTAATGATGGGACCGACCATCGAATCAGTTGGGTAGACCAAGAAACGCAGCTGCTGGGTTCGCATGCGCGTATGTACCTCAGCGATGACCCGATACTTCGTGCTCAAGGCCAGCAAGCCTTTAGGCGAATCTCGCAGGAGTTACATGACGCGAAGCTTGAGCTCTATCTCGAGAGACTAAAACAAGCCGAGGCCCGCTCAGCGGCAGGCAAGGCTGGAGCCGACGCGCGCTGGGGAAAACGAGAAGAGAACTCCATTGAGAGTGCTCTCGGATTGATTGCTAGCTTGGCAGCATACACAGATCGCTGGGGATCAAACCTCAGCGCGAAGGAACTGTGGCCAGAGTTTTACTCCGGACTCGATCGGCTCGGAATGGCGCCTGAAGAACATGGAACGGAAGACACGACTAACTCTTCACGAATCACTTGGGAAGGTAATCCAGGCGGAATGCAGTTTTCCACCTTCAAAAAGCAACTGAGCATCGCCAGAGGCGAGAGCAAAAAATAGCCAGTCGTTACTATCGCTAGCTATCGATTGTTGGCTCATATCGTTATGAGCGTCACCCATACGGAGGCGCTCAAATGCACCCAAATCACCCTGACATTGACCAGGCCCTGATCCCCCAGCCTGACCTGTGCAAAAAGCTCGGACAGTCCCGCTCTGGCCTCGACAAGCTCAAGAAGAAAGACCCCACCTTCCCGAAACCGATCAAGTTCAGTGACAGCCGGCAGGCCGCTGCTTACTACGTCGCAGCCGAGGTGGAGGCTTGGCTGCAATCGAAGATCGCCGCGAGGGACGCAGCATGATCGTACTTGCGCTTCCTTTGAGTCGGCGGTATGGTTTGCCCGTCACGGTCAATCCCGTGGCCGGGCGTCGCGGCCCGTTGAACGTTAGGCGCACAAGCGCCCCCAAGACCATTGCAGGCGCTTTTTTTGTGCTCGCAATGCCGCTCTATGGTGGCCGTGCGTGGGACACCTTCGGGTGTGCCGGGTTCCTAACGTCCCGGTCCGCGAACCCGCGCACGGCTGCCACCCCTAATCGCGTCGCGGCGATTCGTGGCAGCTCCGACCCAACGTTAGGAGCTCCACCCATGCATACCCCTAGCCCTAGTTCGTCCATTTCTCACGCTGCCGCCTGGAAGGCCCGTGCCTTCGCCGCCCTGCGCAGCAACTCTTCCCTCTCTGTTCGCCTCTCCCGTTACAACGAAGCCATGGCCCGCGCCCGTGCTCTCGAAGCGCAAGGGGGTCAGCAATGAGCAATCAAAATACCGCTGTCGACCTGGACCTCCGTCGCGAGGTAAACCGCCGCTCCGTAGTGGTTCAACAAGCCGGCATCGGCCTGTGCGCCCTGGCCGAGCTGCTGGGCGCTGATGGCTGTGAGCACCACATGACCGACGAACTGAACTACGGAGTTGCCAGCGCCGTCCTGGTCATCGGCGAGCTGATGAACGAAATCGGCCTCCGTCTGTGCGAAATGAGCGAGGAGGAGCAGCAATGAACGCCATGCTCAAGTTCCGAGCCGAAGCGCTCGGCGAGACCATCATGCATGCCGGCCTGGCGGTCAACTCCATCGCCAAGCTGTTGGAAGAAGACCAGATCCGCCGAGAGAGCCACGACGGCACCGAGTTCCTGACTGCCCCTCAGCTGGGCGGCCTGTTGAGTGGCCTGAAGGTCCTGGGCACCGTGCTCTCGGATAAGGGCCTTGAGGTCGAACAGCTTGCCGAGGAGGACCGTCCATGAGCCGCGTATCCCTTCGCTACAAGCCGAATCGGCAATACGCCAGCCACCGACTGCCGTTTGTGGGTGAGAGTCGCGGCGGCTGGAGTTTGTGGGACGTGCCACTGCAGGGCGGGCATGGCGGCTATGACACCGGGATCGCCCTGGCTCAGATGCTGCTGATCCATCTTCGCCAACAGGACGAGAAGTCCCAGGAATCCGCCTGGTTGGTGGAAGGCGTGGTGCTTGCCATGTTGGACAAGGCCCGTGTCTCCAACGACGAGCAGTTCGCCTCGCTGAGCCGACAAGTACTCGGCTTCATGCGCCAGATAGCGCCCTGCATCGTCGGTGCCGCGCACCACGGCTGTCACGCTGTGGATGACTTGGACATCAAGCAGCTGCTCACGCGGGCCAACGCCGGTCTGAACTCGGCCAAGGAGTAACACCATGACCATGAAAAACGGCGCCATCGCGCCGAACGGGATCGGCTTGCCCAAAGAAAAGCCAGTTCGCCGCCAGGTCTGTGTCCACGAGGCAGGCCACGCTGTTGCCTACTGGTGGAATGGCCTCCACATCAAGCAGTGTGTCGCCCGCACCCGCGAGGAGGTGGTGAAAGCCGGCGATGGAATGTCAGGTCGTGTATGGCACTCCCCCTGCATTGTCGCGCCGGAGCTTGCGCTGGAGTTCGGACTGCATGACGGCAATCCTCGTCTTGAGGAGCTTGTGTATCGCGATCTGATTGGCTGTTTTGCCGGTCCCGTGGCTGAGTCCATCTATCGGCGAGCGTCACTGCTCTCAATCATGGTCGGCTCCGGATCGTTGGATCTTTCCGATGCCCGGTGCCTGCTGGCGTTTCTCCCGGAGAGCCAGCGCGCCAAGGTGGAGCGTGTAGCTGTCCGTCGAGCTCGGGTGCTCATTCGCCAGCATTGGCACTTGGTATCGGCCCTGGCAGATCAGCTCCAGCTGAAGGGGATCATCGGGGGAGAGGAAGTTACTGATCTGCTCTGTGGGGTCAGCGCCGAAGCCCCGGTTTTCCTGGGCAAATCCCTGACGGTACTGGACGGTCGGGGAGGTCGCTATGGGCGTTGAACAGTCGTTCCTCAAAGCACTGCAGGATAGCTTCGGGCAATTGAGCTTTGTGCCTGTCGCTGATGGTGCGATCCATCGCTTCCACGTGCCGGGCGACCGTACTGGCACCAACAACGGATGGTATGTGGTGTTCGCCGACGGCATCGCGTCCGGTTGCTTCGGCAGCTGGAAGGCCGGCAGTTCGCATAGCTGGAGCAGCCGGGAGCCGGCGAACCCGGTCGAGGCCGAGCAGGTGCGCAAGCGCATCGAGCAGGCCCGCCGGCAGCGGGAGGCGGAGCTGCGCCAGCGTCAGAAGGCGGCAGCCGAGTACGGTAATCGCCTCTGGCGTGATGCCCGTCGCGCGGATCCCGAGCATCCGTACCTGGTGGCCAAGCAGGTTCGCGCCCATGCCTTGCGCCAGCACGGCGACCAGTTGCTGGTGCCGCTGTACCACGGCGGCCAACTGGTGAACCTGCAGCGCATCGGCCCGGACGGCAGCAAGCGCTTCCTCTCGGGTGGCCAGGTCAAGGGCGCCTATTCGGCCCTGGGGCGCATCGAGCTCGGCCGGCGGCTGTACATCTGCGAAGGCTGGGCAACCGCCGCCACGCTCCACCAGCACAGTGGCTGCCCGGTCGCTGCGGGAATGAACGCCGGTAACCTTGACCCGGTGGCGCGGAGTCTGCGGGCGAAGTACGGCGAGCTGATCGAGCTGGTGATCGCCGGCGACGACGACCGCCAGACCGCAGGCAATCCCGGGCGCACCGCGGCGACCGCTGCCGCCCTCGCGGTGGGGGGGCTGGTGACCTTCCCCGACTGGCCGCCTGGCGTGCCGGATCACCTCTCGGACTTCAACGACCTGGCCAACTGGAGGGCTGCCCATGAGTAACCCCCTCACCCTCGAGGCGAAGAGCCCCGTCCAGGAGGCGATCCGCAACCTCTCCAGCGATGCCGGTGCCCTGTACGAGCCAAAGATCCTCGAGCAACTCAAGGCCATGCGCGGCAAGGACCCGGCGGCCTTCGCCCGGCTGCGCATCCAGGTGAAGGAAACCAAGCAGCTGAGCATGGTGGAGTTCGACCGGATCACGGCCAGCAGCAACGACGACACCGCGCCCAGTATCAGCATCTTCGCCGAGGTGGAGCCTTGGCCCGCTCTGGTGGACGGCGCCGACCTGCTAGACGACATCACCCACACCCTGGCGCGTCACGTGATTGCCGACAAGGAAACGCTGCGCGCTGCTGCCTTGTGGGTGGCCTTCACCTGGTTGATTGATGTGGTGCAGGTAGCGCCCATCGCCAACATCACCGCGCCGGAGAAGCGTTGCGGCAAGTCCATTCTGCTGACCGCCCTGGGCAAGCTGGCCAACCGCTCGTTGCAGGTGGCGAACATCGGGCCTGCCGCGTTGTTCCGCTCCATTGAGCTGTGGTCGCCAACCCTGCTGATTGATGAGGTGGACGCCTTCCTGGCGGCGCATGAGGACGCCCGCGGCATCCTCAATGCCGGCTTCACCCGGGACAGCGCCATCGTGATTCGCTGCGTGGGTGACGATCACCTGCCGACGCCGTTCAACGTCTGGGGCGCCAAGGCGCTGTGCGGAATCGGCAAGATCGCCGACACCCTGGCCGACCGCAGCGTGCCGCTACGCCTGCGCCGACGTACCCCAGGGGAGAGCGTGGAAAGCCTGCGCCACTCCGATCCGGCCCTCTGGGAAAAGCTGCGTTCGCGTCTGGCCCGTTTCGCCCAGGACAGTGCCGATGCTATCGGCAAGGCCAGGCCCACGCCGATCACAGGGCTGAACGATCGCGCCAACGATGCCTGGGAGCCGCTGCTGGCCATTGCCGACCTGGCGGGTAGTCACTGGCCCAAGTCTGCCCGTCATGCTGCGATCGCTCTTCACGGACTGGAAGGTGAGGCGCCCAGCATCGGCGCCGAGCTGCTGGCCGATGTGAAGGCGGTATTTGATGCCAAGGCGACAGCCAAGATCTTCAGCGCCGAACTGCTGGACGCCCTGGTCGCCGACGAGGAAGCACCCTGGGCGACCTGGAATCGCGGCAAGCCCATGTCGGCTCGGCAGCTGTCGCACAAGCTGGCGGACTTCGGGATCAAATCTGGCACCGTTCGCCAGGGCTTCGACACCAAAAAAGGGTACTCGCTGGATCAGTTCCGCGATGCCTTCGGCCGGTACCTTTCCACCGACACCCCCGCCACAAGCGTCACACCGTCACAAACCAATAACCACGCGGCTTCCAGCGTTTCTGGAAGCGTCACACACGCCCCCGCTGTGACGGATGAAAAAACGCTGGAAGTCACGGCTGGCGAGGGGTGTGACGATGTGACGGATAAATCACCCCTGCACGGGAAAGAGGACGTGAAGGGGGAGCAGCTCTGGGATGAGAACGACAAGGAGGAATTCTGATGGGCGCCGCTATCGACTTCCTCCACGAACATGGGCTTACCGCGAAGGTGAACGGCAGGCGCCTGGTGGTCTCCCCAGCCTCGAAACTGACCGACGACGTTCGCTGCTACATCAAGTCCCACCGTCTGGAGTTGCTGGCGGAGCTCGCGGCCAACGATGGTCAGGAGCGCCGCAGCAATTGGAAAGTCCTGCGGGATGGCAAGTCCATTGCCACGATGATCGGCGAACCCATGACCCGCACCGAGGCCCTGGAGGCTGCGCGCTGGCGCTGGCCAGATGTGGAGGTCGATCATGGCTGAGACGTTCGAGCAGCGTGTTGAGGCGACTGCGAGGATGTTGCTGGTGGCTTGCCGGGAGCAGGGGATCGCCCTTACTGGCGATCTCCGAGTGAACGAAACGGATGCAGCAGCTCTGCTCAATATCTCCGCTGGGCATCTGAAAAATATGCGAACGGGAGATGGTAGTGCCCCACGGCACTACCGGATCCCAATGGCCGGCTGCCAGGTGAGTTACAGGCTTCGCGATATCGCGATCTGGATAGAGATCGGCACCGAATAGCACCAGGCATCATTGGATGTCACCTGGCGGCATGGTTTCCCGGCCGCCAGGTTGTGACCATTTCTCCAACTCAATCTCGTTGGAGAAAACAATGCGCGAACTTGCATTTGCCCAATATGTGAAGGCGTTGCTCAGCGCCGGCGGAAGACCCGGCGAAGCGCTCAATTTGTCCAAGAACCAGTACGGTTACGCCAATCCTGCGGTGAGGTTTTTGGAGAAGAGCACTGTCGGCACGGGAGATCTCCATGCCGACCCGGATTTCCGTTCGGCAGGCCGGGGCTTCATCGAACTGGTTCAGATTCGATCCCTGATCGGGAAGATCAACGCCATCTCGCCCTTCCGCTATGTCCCCGCCCACACGCGGGTACTGGCTCAGACCGAAAGGCCGGCTGCTTACTGGACTGCTGAAGGTGCGCAGAAGGTTGCCACGCATACCGCCTTCGAGCAGAAGAGCCTCGAATCCAAGAAGATCACCGGCCTGCTGGTGCTGACCAAGGAACTCCTGGACGGGCAGGGCGCGGCCTTCGAGTCGGCAGTGACCAACGACCTGGTGAATCCGATTGCCAGTCTTGAGGGGATCTCTTTCCTCGACCCCAGTAACGGCGGAATTCCCAATCAATCTCCGGCATCGGTCACCAACGGAGTGACGCCTGTGCCGTCCTCGGGTGCCGATGCCGAAGCGGTGCGGGCAGACATCCGGGCCCTGTTCGCAGCTTTTGAGGGCTCGCTTGAAACTGCGGTTATGGTGATGCACCCGGAGACTGCCCTGTCCCTGTCGCTCATGCAGGCAGCGCTTGGTGAAACCGGCCTGACGGTGCGCGGTGGCGACTTCTTCGGCGTGCCGGTGGTAACTAGCGATTCGGTACCGGTGGACTCCAATGGAGCTGTCGTCGCATTGATTGATCCCGCCGGAATTCTGCTCACCGATGAAGGTGTGCAGATCAAACATTCCTCCCTCTCCACCATCGGGATATCTGGCGGCCCCGATGGCCCGCAGTTCCTCTCCCTCTGGCAGAACAACCTGACCGCCGCTCTGGCCGAGCGTTTCCTGAACTGGGAAGTCGCGCGCGCTGGCTCTGTCGCCTGGCTTTCCGGCGTTCAGTGGGGTGAATGATGGCCACCACTGCAGACCGTGCTGAGTCGCTGGTTAAGCGGATCAGTGAGCGGGCAAAGGAGTTCGCCGATCAAGGCATGAAGTCCGAGGCATTCGGATTGGCTGCCGGCGCCGTTCTGTCCGCCCAGATCGCGAAGGTACTTGAGCGTATCGAGAAGCTGGAGTCGGAGCAGGCACTGCTAGCAGACCGCGGCCTCAAATACTGTGGTACCTGGCAGCGGGCCCTGGACTACCGCCGCGGCGATTGCGTCACCCATAAGGGCAGCCTTTGGACCGCGGTGAAGGCCACCAACAAGGCACCCGACGAAGCCGCTTCTGACTGGCAGCTTTCGGCCAAGGGAGCGCAACGATGAGCGACCACGAGAACAAGCAAGACGTGCTCGAAGCCATGAGCCGAATCATTGCCCAGCACGCCGATTGGCTTGACGGCCGCACCTTCCAGCGCCTGGCCCTCGCAGCTGCCCGTGGGTACTTCGAAGAGGATGACCTGGACGACTACGGCACCTTCGACGACCTGCGGGCGGCCTTCGCCAAGGCCGCAGAAATCGCCATCAAGGCGGCAACGGAATAGCGATCCACGGGACAAGTCGTGAGTGTCCACAACAACCGCGACAGCCTGCGCGGGCAGCCCTCCGGAGATATCAAGCGCGATATCGCACGCTCGGCGGCAGGCAACCCTTTCTCCTCTGGAGGTCATCATGCCGACAGCATTTGAAGTGGACCTGAAAGGCCTCGACAAGATCGTGAAGAAGCTCCGCGAACTCGGGCCGAAGGTGGAGCGCTCCGCGCTTCGCCGGGCCTCCCGCAAGGCCATGAACATCGTTCGCGACGCTGCCCGCGCCAAGGTCAAGACCGCCGACGACCCGGCGACCGCCGAGAACATCGCCAAGAACATCGTGGTTCAGGAATCCAGCCGGCGCAGCAAGACCGTGGGCGGCGTGGTGATGCGCGTCGGCGTGCTGGGTGGTGCCCGTGACACCAATCTCGGCGGCCTGGTGGGGGTGAAGAACCTGAAGGACAACCCCGGCGGCGACACCTGGTACTGGCGATTCCTGGAGTTCGGTACCGAGCAGCAGGCCGCCCAGCCCTTCATGCGTCCCGCCCTGGAAGAGAACACCGACAACGTCACCGATACCATGGCTGTCGAGCTGAACAAGGCGCTCGACAAGCTGGCTCAGTAGGAGACCCGAATGGCCAGTCGTTCACTTGGACAACTCACGCTCGACCTGATCGCCAAGACCGGGGGCTTCACCGGCCCCCTGGACAAGGCCGCCCGCGACTCTCAGAAGCGGATGACTGATATCAAAAAAGCCGCGACCGACGCCGGCAAGGCCATTGGCGCGACGATAGGAGTCGGTGCTGCCTCGGCGGCTGCGGCCCTGGTGTTCATGGTGGAGAAGCAACGCGAGGTCATTGATTCGCAAGCCAAGATGGCCCAACGCCTGCGCACCAGCTACGAAAGCCTGGAAACCTTGGGACGGGCCGGCGAATTGGCTGGCGTGGGCATGGATAAGATCGAGGGCGCCAGCCGCGCCCTGGAGCAGCGCTTGGGCCTGGCGATTCAAGGCTCCAAGGAGCAGGCAGCGGCCTTTGAGCGACTCGGGCTGAGCGCCGAAGATATCGCCAAGCTGCCACTCGACAAGCGAATCTCGCAGATCAACCAAGCGCTTCGGGATAACGTCCAGGCCTCCGAGCGCGCCGCTGTCGCCGGCAAACTGTTTGGTGAAGAGGGTGCGACTGCCATCCAGGCACTTGACCCCGGAACCATTGCTGAAGCGGCCCGACAGGTCGAGATCTTCGGCCTTAACCTGTCGGACGTAGATGCTGCGAAAGTCGAGATGGCCAACGACGCCTTGTCGACTTTCGGCCTGCTCGGTGACGGCATCGCCAAGCAACTGACGGTTGAGCTGGCGCCGATCCTGAAAGCCGTAGGCGACGAGTTCCTGAAGGCCGCCGAAGAGGCGGGCGGCCTGGGCACTGTAGTCCAGGACACGACCGGCGACATCGTCGAGGCGCTGTCTTTTGTCGTGGATGCCGCCGATGGTGTGAAACGGGTCTTTGAGGTCGTCGCAGACGGCATCATCGCCGGCTTTTCCGAAGCCTCATCGTTCGTTGCCAACAACGCCGCCGGCATTCTCGACACCATCAGCTACCTGCCGGGCGTGGATTACTCGGACACCGTGGCCAGCCTGCGCCAGTTCGCTACCGAGTCCAACGGCATCGCCCGCGAGGCGGTGAACAACATCGAGGAAACCCTCAACCGGCCGTTGGCGGGCCAGGCGTTCAAGCAGTTCTATGCCGACGCCCAGGCGGCCGCAGAAGCCGCTGCAAGCGCAACCGTCGCCGGCCGGGAAGCTGCCGCTGCTACCGGGCTGGCCTTCGTCGCGAGCGAAGATAAGAAGACCAAGGCCGCCAAGCAGACCGCCGCCGCAATCGCCTCGCAAATCAAGGCGTTGGAGCTTCAGGCCGCCACCCTGGGCATGACCACCAAGGAAGAAACCCTGTTCAAGCTGGCGCTGGACGGCGCCACCCAATCGCAGCTTGACCAAGCAGCCGCCGCGCTGGATGCGGTGGACGCTTTCGAGAAGGCCAAGAAGCAGCAGGAAGACTACAAGGCCGTCGTCAGCGACCTGCGCACCGAAGAGGAACAGCTAACCGACCAGTTGAAGGAACGCCTGCGCCTGATCGAGGCCATGCCCGACTTGCCCGAGGGTGAGCGCCGCAAACAGACTGATCGCGCAATCGACGCAGCGTTTGCCCCGGCGCCCCAGTTCGCCGGCCTGGACCCATCCGTAGGCGGTCCCATCGGCGAGATCATGAAGGTCGACACAGCCACGGCAGAGCTTGAAACCTGGTACTCCAAGCAGTTGGAAATCCTGGAGCAGAGCCGCAAGGACAAGGCTGAACTCAACGAGGAATGGGACGCCAAGGAGTTGGAGCTCAAGGCGCAGCATGAGCAGGCCCTGGCGGACCTGGAATCCGCCCGGCAGATCGCCACGCTGGCCGGCACCTCCAGCTTCTTCGGCAACCTCTCCAACCTGGCGAAGACCTTCTACGGCGAACAGTCAGGACTTTATCAGGCCACCTTCGCCGCACAGCAGGCCCTGGCCATCGCTCAAACCATCATGAACACCGAAGCGGCGGCCGCCGCAGCCATGGCGCCTCCACCGATTGGCCTGGGGCCGAAGGAAGGTGCGGTCTACGCCCAATTCATCAGGGGCATGGGTTACGCCTCGGCGGGCATTATCGGCGCCCAGACCATCGCCGGCATGGCGCACGACGGTATCGACTCGGTTCCTGCAACCGGAACCTGGTTGCTGGAGAAAGGGGAGCGGGTTACCACCGCGGAGACCAGCGCCAAGCTCGATAGGACCTTGGCCGAAGTTCAGGCTGGCATGTCCGGAAGAAGCGGCAAAACCGAGCGGCCAATCCAGATCACGAACAACTTCCCAAGCATGACCAACGCTCGCGAGGCACGCGAAGCCAGCGCTTCCATTCAGCGCGCAGTGGCTCGTGGTGTGCGCGGCTCAACGAGGTACGACTGATGGGTAATCTAATCAAGATGCCGGAACCCTCAACACGACGCTGGAGGATTGCGGAGCCCAGCTTCAGGGAGCTGATGCTAGAGGATGGTGTAGCGCCTGAGCATGTCGATGTGGCTTTGGGGGAAATGCGGAGATACTTCCTCGCTTGTGATAGCCAAGAGGGCACCACGTTCTCTCTGCCAGATATCAATGTCAGTCAGGAGGACATGCGCCTGATCGATGAAGCGGTGACGGAGGCGTTTGAACGGCACAACGCCATTTCACTTCAAAGACATCAGCGCGCGCTAGATATCATCCTTCGTCTCGTGTCCGAGAAGTATTCCGAGGGCGACGACTATGGCGCGGCTTAGAACGCTCAAGCCCCGTCTGCAGGAGGTCAAGGGCAGGCCCGTTCAATCACTTCCCACCACCAAGGAGCGCAGGCTGACGGGCCGGAAGCTCCAGGATCGACGCCTGAAGGTCTGGTCCCGCAATCCATGTTGTGCCCATTGCGGTCGCCTGTGCGACTTCCCTGGTGGGTTTGAGCTGGATCACAAGGTGCCCCTGTACCAAGGCGGCAGCGACACCGAAGACAACTGCCAGGTGTTGTGTTCCGGTACTGACGGCTGCCACGCCAAGAAGACCAGCATTGACCTCGGATACACCCAGAAGCGAAGGATCGGAGTAGATGGCTGGCCGACCGAGTGAGGGGGGACTGCCAATTTCTCCAGACCGTCTCCGGGGAAACCGTGCCCATCCTTCTTCGATCATTAATCGGAAGAATTTTCCTGAAAACTCAGCCCGGGCCAGGGGGGGGCGGTTGGATACTTCATCCCCTTCCCTTGGGAAACCGCCCGCCACCCCACGCACAGAAAAAATCCCCCCTACAGCCTCCGGTTAACACCCCTGTTAATCAGCAAATCAAATCAGCAAACGCCCTGGAACCCTTGCGGCTCTAGGGTTTCGTTCATTTGTTAACACCATTTGATTTGCTGAAAACGAGTTAACAGTTAACCCCTGGACCTAGATCGGAGCTGTACCGGTAAAGTTTACCAGCCGGCGCTAACGGTGGAGTAACGGCGCGGCAACGTTACAGGCGTTGCTCACCATGGTGGAAAGCGCTTCGGCCCGGTGTTGGACATCGCCTAGGCGGTTGCGAGGTCTCGCCGAGAAAGTCATCCCACATTCGAGAGATCAAGTACCCAGGGCTCTGACGCTGGCAGTGCGGCTTTTGGTTCTCTGCCGCCAAGTTTCTCGCGAGCATAGATGCGCCCCACGACCGGCTTCCCGGCCGCGTTCAGTTCGTATTTCCAGCGGCGACTTCTCAGCCACTCGATCTGCTTGCTGGCACGTTTGGCACCGATCATGGCCGCCAGCTCCTCCTCCGACAGAAACTCCATGTAGGTGCTCACGTCGGTGAGCTGGATCTGAGTTGTGAGCCCTTCAACGGCCGCACTCAGGCGATTGATCACAGCAGTGAGCAGATCGGGATCGGTCATGGCAACCTCCGGGCAGTGGTTGGAGGATAGGCCAGAAACAAAAAGCCCCGCTCGGTGGCGGGGCTTTCTCACTTGAAGGAGATGTATTTCTTGGTTTCTAGCAACTGGTCATAGGTGGCCAGCGGCTTTTTTGACCGTTCTCGCGGAGGACGTTTCTGCCCCTTCGAGAGATCACTTCTCTTCAAATAATCCTTTTCGCTCATAGGGTTACCATTCAGATGAAAGGATTTGAGAGATCTGTTTTGCGTCGATTCCTTTGCCGCAGAAGTCCCCGACCCGCCGTGGGGCGCCGGCTCCTTTAGTTTTGAGTCCTTCGTACTTTCCGTCAGCGTAGACGAAGAACTGATATTTGTACCCGTCGCAAGAGGTGTCCGTCCACTCCTGCCGATCAGCGGTTTCCGAATAGACCCAGTCGAGTCCTGTTGCCTCCACAGAGCAAAGGGCGTTTAGCAGATCTATTACTGAGTCATACCGGTCATCAGGATCTTTCTTGATGCACTTATTTACTATCTTTCGTAGCCCCATGGGGATATGGGGTGGATAGATGCTTCGGTCCGGGTAGGTTTCCTTCCGCATTGCTGCTGCAAATGCTGCTCCGTTTTCGAATCCATCCTTCTGCTCAGAAAGAGAGTCCATTCCGACGCATAGTCTGTATAAGGTTAGGCCTACCTGATAGATGTCGGAGCGGACATCAAGGTCGGAAGTGCTGACGGATTCTGGGGGTGCATGGTCTGCATAGCTGCCGTCTGGAGTAGCAAAGCCATATTCGTCCATGTTCTTTGATAGACCGAAATCCGAAATCAGGGCTTCGTTTCGGTCCGAGATAAGTATGTTGTCAGGCTTAATATCAAAGTGCAAAAGCCCCTTTGAGTGGACATTGTTTAGTCCGGATAGAAACTGAATTGCATAGCGTATTATTTCTCGCGCAGTGAGGTTGCCTTTCTCCGCTAGATCTTTTAGGGAGCCGTTTGCATAGTACGGCATTGCAATATATATGTTTTCGCCATCATTGCATGCGTACTGGACTTGCACGACATTCGGGTGACTGCTTGAGTAAAGCATCTGGGCTTCTTCTAGGAACGCCTCTTCGTTGAAGCCGTCTGTCTTTATTTCCTTGATGGCTAGGTGGGAATTTAGGTGCTTGTCGTGCACTAAAAAGACATTGGAGTTCCGTCCGTTTTGGCCGATATCCTTGATCTTCTTAAATGTTACATTTGCTGTTTGGTATGAAAGTTTCATGCGCAGGCCGCCATGGCTATCAAAATCGCTTCCCTAGAAACAACTGATTTATTGGATGGCCATCCTTTGACGTCAGCAAAGGGGTCTCGGCCTCCAACAATTTCATCAAAGAGCTTGGTTGTGATTTCTAGTCTTGAGCAAATTCCTGTCTTTCTACCGGCGTAGTAGCTTTTGATGGTGCTACTGGCAAACGACTCCATGGCTACCGCTTCAAGGTAAAGTCGCTCATTGCTCTGATTTTGCGAGGATGATTCGGCGATTCGTACTCCCGCCGCCTCGACGCCATATTCTCGGGCGATATCTAGAAGGGTATTTCTGAGAAACTTAAGCTGTTCCGGAAGGCTGAAGGTTGTTGGTATTACAATCTCTTCAAGGTTCTTGATTTTGTTCTTTTCGCTGTCAAAGATTGCGAATGTTACCTTTTTGGGCTCTGCCCTGATTCCAATGGTAATCATAATCCGGCTGCGCCTTTATTGGCCCTAAATATTATTGACCCACTATTTTCTGATACCGCCGCTGGTACTCCTCGTAGCTCAGGCCGGTTTCTCGGCTGAGCTGGTCGAGTTGCTGCTGCTTCCACTGGTCGCGGGAGAGGGCGCCTGGAGGGGTGGCGGCTGAGGCCGCCGCAGGAGCGAATGAGCTAACGGGGGCCGCTTGAGCGCCGTCGCCGATGCACTGGTACTTGATCACGATCTGGCCGGCGACACAGGAGCCATAGCCGTTGAACTGGTGACAGTTCTGCTGCTGACCGCCGAACGACTCGGCGTCCTGATAGCCCCAGACCTGGCACTTCGACTTGGCGATGCTCTGGGCCTGGCTCCTGTTGACGACCGGTTGCTCAAATGGGGCGAAGTCGTAGGCCATGTCCACCGTGCCATCGGCGCGGCTGCCGCCCATGGCATAGAAATCCTTCTTGGTGGCGCAGCCAGTGACGGCGACTACCGTCGCGAGGGCGAGCAGAGCGAGGGGGATGGCACGCATAACTGACTCCTTTCAGGCTTATAGATTCTGAGCGCAATAGATAGAGGCGTTGGCCAGGTTGCTGTCCTGCACGAGCTTGATGGGCTGACTACCGGTGTACGGCGCCTGGCCAACCAACTGGTCGCCAGATCGATAGACCTTGAGCCTGCTGCCGTCCTGGATTCGCACCTGCTTGCCATCGAATTTGATGCGCTCCAGCACATTGCTTTCGCCCCATGTGTAGCAATGCGAACCCGTGCCATCCGGGTTGATGGCCAGGGTCATCAGGTAAGGGCCTGCAGTGCCTGTCCAGACCCCGGCGATATCGCTCGGCGCCGGCTGCGGCTGAACCTGCACAAAGTCGTTGTTGCGCAGGTCGTCGAAGGGGAGGGTGCAGCCGGCCAGTGCGCCAGCGGCGAGGATCAGGGTGATGGTGCGCATGGCGACCTCCTTGTCAGAAAGTTCAGGCATTCTGCCACTGTGATGATCGCCCGGGCTATAAGGCGGAGATAGATCAGTACCTTGGGGTTTAGGTATACGCTTTGGTATATGGCGGGTTTTCGTTATCTGTTAAATCCATATTTCATGGGCGTTTGATTGGTGCTATTTGAGTCCCGCTCCGGCACCATTCGAATCAATCACCTGCACGCTTTTGTTCACGTGGTTTCGGCACAAGCCCAGCGCGCTCGGTTTCTGCGCGTCGCCAGGCTGTAAGAAAACGGTCTAAAAACGCGCTACCGAAAACCGGGGCCTTTGCTAGCCTCAATATCAGTAGGTGGATACGCAGACTGATGCGCAAGCGGATAGCGAGGAAACGTGGGGCGCGTTCCGAAGGGTACACGGTTAGAAAGATCTCCCCGATGAGATCCAGCCCTTACGCCGTGTGAAGCAGAAGAGTTGACGTGCTTCTGTCAGATGCCTGAAAAACCTCGTAAGCCGGAAACCAGCACCGGCCACCTACTACGAACACCAGGCCCGCCATGTGCGGGCCTGTTCGTTTCCGGCAACAGGTGCGCAGGCTTCATTCCTATGTCATCGTGTGCCGTTCGGCGAAGGATTGGTCTGATTGATGCCTAGGACTTTTCTCTCGTGTATGTGGGTCAAGGCAGAAACGGCAGCGCGATCCGTTGCGTGATTCGGCCAGCTTCAGGAGTGCCTGAATGGATCGGGCGAAAGAGGGGAATCGAATGGAATCGAAAGAACAACAACTGGTGCGCCTGCTCAGTCTCACCACGCGCAGCCTTACGCACCTGACGGCAGCGATGAGCGAAATGTCCTTCGAAATGATGCGCAGCGAGGACAGCGCCGTGAAGAGCGCGGGACGGCGCATGATCGATCATCTGGCGGCGATAGGGGCTGGCCTCGATCAGCACTGGGAGGCATTGGCGGCCTACAGCGATATGCCGATCCCCTACGAGGGCACCGAAGCCCTGGTGGAAATGGAACTCAACGAACTTCCGCAGGAATCCTGAGCCCAACCGCCCCAATCGAGGCGTTGTTGTTTCTCCGTACTGTCACGTCGCCGTCACTGGCTTGCCACGAGGCTTGGATGGAATCCGCCTATCACAGGCGGAGGTGCTATCCATGCGGCTATGCGTGATCGGTGCGGGTTATGTGGGGTTGGTGACGGCGACCTGTTTCGCCGAGATGGGCAACCAGGTGAGTTGCGTGGAGCGTGATCCATTCCGACTGGCGCGCCTGTCCCGCGGGCAGGTGCCGATCTACGAGCCCGGCCTCGAACCCATGCTCCAGACGCACCTCGCCAATGGCCAGATAACGTTCACTGCGCGCATTGAGGAGGGCATCGAGCAGGCCGACATCGTGTTCATCGCCGTCGGCACGCCCAGTGGCGAGGACGGCTCCGCCGACCTGAGTCACGTGCTGGCGGTGGCCGACGAGTTGGGCGCCTGCCTCCGACGTCCCTGCCTGGTGGTGGACAAGTCGACCGTGCCGGTGGGAACGGCCGAACGGGTGGCCCGGCGCATCCATGACGGCCTGGCGGCACGCGGCCTGGCGTTCAGGGTGCAGGTGGCGAGTAATCCCGAATTCCTCAAGGAAGGGTCTGCGATCGATGATTTCATGCGGCCGGACCGCGTCATCATTGGTTGCGACCACCCCGAGGCCACAGAGCAGCTGCGTCGTCTCTACGCGCCGTTCGTGCGCAATCACGAACGGGTGCTGACCATGGGGGTACGTGCCGCGGAGTTCACCAAGTACGCCGCGAACGCCTTCCTCGCCACCAAGATCTCCTTCATGAACGAAATGGCCGGCATCTGTGCCCGGTTGGGTGTGGACATCGAAGAAGTACGCCGTGGCGTCGGCAGCGACAAGCGCATTGGCACCCACTTCATCTATGCGGGCTGTGGCTACGGCGGCTCATGTTTCCCCAAGGATGTGCGGGCGCTGATCCGCACCGCCGAGCAGGAGGGCATGGAACCCGGCATCCTGCGCGCCGTGGAGGCCCGCAATGCACTGCAGAAGACCTTGCTGTTCCAGGCGCTGCGCGAGCATTTCAATGGCGTCCTGCAGGGCAGGGTGGTGGCGCTCTGGGGACTGGCCTTCAAGCCGGGTACCGATGATCTGCGCGAAGCACCGAGCCTGGTTCTGCTGGAGGCGCTGCTGCAGGCTGGTGCGCGGGTCCAGGCCCATGACCCGGCCGCCAATGCCGGTGTTGCTGCGCGTTACCCGAAAGCCGTTGAGTCGGGGCAGCTGCGTTTGGCGGAGTCACCTTACCGCGCGGTCGAAGGCGCCGATGCGCTGGTCCTGGTGACGGAGTGGAAGCAGTTCCGCCAGCCGAACTTCGAGCGCATTCGCGGTCTTATGCGCATGCCCGTCATCTTCGATGGACGCAACCTCTACGAACCGGCACAACTGGCCGAAGCGGGGTTCCTCCACCGGGGCATAGGAAGGCCCGCGAGCGGGCATTGTAAGGCGAGTGCGGCGTGATTAGACTGCGCGGCAATTCGCCATAACACCCACCCCCCAAGGATCGAAATGATCAAGAAATGCCTTTTCCCCGCTGCTGGTTACGGTACCCGATTCCTGCCGGCTACCAAGGCGATGCCCAAGGAAATGCTGCCAGTGGTCAACAAGCCACTGATCCAGTACGGCGTTGAAGAGGCCCTGGACGCTGGCCTGAACGAAATCTCCATCGTTACCGGCCGCGGCAAGCGCGCCCTCGAAGACCACTTCGACATCAGCTACGAGCTGGAGCACCAGATCAAGGGGACCGATAAGGAGAAGTACCTGGTTGGCATCCGTCGCCTGATCGACGAATGCAGCTTCTCCTACACCCGCCAGGTCGAGATGAAGGGGCTGGGCCACGCGATCCTCAGCGGCCGTCCGTTGATCGGCGACGAACCCTTCGCCGTCGTGCTGGCGGACGACCTCTGCATGCACCTGGAAGGCGATGGCGTACTGACCCAGATGGTCAAGCTGTACAACCAGTTCCGCTGCTCCATCGTTGCCATCCAGGAAGTGCCGCGCGAGGAAACTTCCAAGTACGGTGTGATTTCCGGGGAGATGATCCGTGACGACATCTTCCGCGTGAACAGCATGGTGGAAAAGCCCAAGCCCGAAGACGCGCCGTCCAACCTGGCGATCATCGGCCGCTACATCCTGACCCCGGACATCTTCGAGCTCATCGAGAAAACCGAGCCGGGCAAGGGCGGTGAGATCCAGATCACCGACGCCCTGATGAAACAGGCCCAGGACGGTTGCGTACTGGCCTACAAATTCAAGGGCAAGCGCTTCGACTGCGGTGGCGCGGAAGGCTACATCGAAGCCACCAACTACTGCTTCGAAAACCTGTACAAGACCGGCAAGGCCTTCTGATCGGGCCGAACCACGAGAGAGGCCGCATTCGGGCGGCCTTTTTCATGTTTGTGTCCCGTCCTGAATAAGGTTTACACCTTGGCCTTTGTTTTCAGGAGCGTCCCATGGCGCAAGGTGTACGACGTAGCCAGCGCGATTACACGCTGGCTTTTAAATTGGCGGTCGTCGACCAGGTCGAAAAAGGCGAAATGAGTTACAAGGAGGCTCAGGCCCGTTATGGCATCCAGGGTCGGTCGACGGTGTTGGTGTGGTTACGCAAGCACGGTCGGCAGGATTGGAGCCAGGGGGCGTCCATCCGTACCGCAAGGAGCCTTTCCGTGTCCGAGCCCTATCGACCCTTGACCTCCGAGCAGCGCATCAAGGAACTGGAGCAGCAGCTGGAGCTGGCCAACCAGAAGGCCCAGTTCTTTGAGGCCGTGGTGGATGTGCTGAAGAACGACTACGGCGTTTCCATCGTAAAAAAGCGTACCGGCAAGTCCTCACGCAAAGGCAAGTCCAAGGGCTGAGCGTTAGCAGGGCTTGCCAGTTCATGGGCATCAGTCGCCAGGCCTATTACCAGCGCAACCGGACGGCGGATCGCCGCGGCCATCAGGATCGACAGGTCGCCCAGTTCGTGCGGCACCTGCGGATGCGTCAGCCGCGCCTGGGCACACGGAAACTGCATTTCGTGCTTCAGCGTCAGGCCGACCCGAGGCTGCGGGTCGGGCGGGATCGCCTGTTTCGCGTGCTGGCCGAGCACCGGCTGCTGATCTTGCCCAAGCGGGCGTATCACAAGACCACTCAAAGCTTTCACCGCTTCTATCGCCACCCCAATCTGCTCAAGCCCGGCCCGCAGCAAGTGCAGCCCGACGCGCCGGAACGGGTCTGGGTCGCCGACATCACCTACCTGCCCAGCCAAAGCGGCCCGTTGTACCTGAGCCTGGTCACCGATGCCTACTCGCGCAAGATCGTGGGGCACCATGTCCATGAAGGGCTGCATGCCGAGTCGGTTGCCCGGGCTTTTAGCCTGGCCTTGCAGCGGCGCCGGACGCGCCAGCCCCTGGTGCATCACTCGGACCGTGGCATCCAGTACTGCTCGGCGCATTACCAACGCCTGCATGCCCAGCACGGCATTACCTGCTCGATGACCGATGGTTATGACTGCTACCAAAACGCCCTGGCCGAGCGGGTCAACGGCATCCTGAAGAACGAACTGCTGACCCAGACTCCAGCGAACCTGGTACAGGCCCGCCGGATGGTGCGCGAGGCCGTGGACATCTATAACCGGGAACGCCCTCACCAAGCCCTGAAATACAAAACGCCCGATGCGGTGCATCGGGCGTTTTGAGGTCTGGATCCTGGCCTGATAGGTGTAAACCTATTTCAGGACTAGACATTGGCTACCCGGGTGGTCAGGGAATCGGCAAGGCCTCGGAGCCCGGCCCCAGCGGCTGGCCATAGCTGAACTCCACATAATTGCCCGCCGGGTCGCGCAGGCCGCAGTAATAACCGACGGGGTAGGGTTCGTCGCGCGGTGGCCAGATCAAGCAGCCGGCCATTTCGGCTCGCGCGGCGATGGCATCGACCTGCTCGCGGCTTTCCACGGCGAAGCCGAAGTGGCTGTAGTCGGTGGCCGCCAGGTGGCGATCCTGGCCACCGGGCATGATGACGATGATGAACTGATGCTCCCTGCCGGGCTCGGCCATCCAGACGATCTTCGATCCCTTGCCGGCGCGCTCGTGGATCACGCGCATGCCACAGAAGTCCGTGTAGAAGCGGATGCAGGGTTCGAGTTCCGGTACATGCAGGGCCAGGTGGGTGAGGGTAGGGCGCATGGGAATCTCCTTCTCGATGCCTCAAGAATAGGCCCGGCAACTGGCCAGAGACAGATCTTCCGGTATGCTGGCGGCTTGTTTCTGGAGACTTGCCATGGCTTACGACTTCGATCTCTTCGTTATCGGTGCCGGTTCCGGCGGCGTGCGTGCGGCGCGCTTCGCGGCCGGTTTCGGGGCCCGTGTGGGCATCGCCGAAAGCCGCTACCTGGGCGGCACCTGCGTCAACGTCGGCTGCGTGCCGAAGAAGCTGCTGGTCTACGGTGCTCACTTCGCCGAAGACTTCGAGCAGGCCCGGGGATTCGGCTGGAGCCTCGATGAGGCCGGCTTCGACTGGCCCACGCTGATCGCCAACAAGAACCGCGAAATCCATCGCCTCAACGGCATCTACCGCAACCTGCTGGTCAACAGTGGCGTTACTCTGCTGGAAGGCCACGCCAGGCTGGTCGACGCGCACACCGTGGACGTCGCCGGCCAGCGCTGCACTGCCCGGCACATCCTCATCGCCACCGGCGGCTGGCCACAGATCCCGGATATTCCCGGCCGCGAGCTGGCCATCAGTTCCAACGAAGCCTTCTTCCTCGAACAACTGCCCAAGCGCGTGCTGGTGGTGGGCGGCGGCTATATCGCCGTCGAGTTCGCGTCGATCTTCCATGGGCTGGGCGCCCAGACGTCCTTGCTCTATCGCCGCGAGCTGTTCCTGCGCGGCTTCGACGACGCCGTGCGCATCCACCTGCGCGACGAACTGGGCAAGAAGGGCCTCAACCTGCAGTTCAATACCGACATCGACCGCATCGAGAAGCAGGCTGATGGCAGCCTGCTCGCCACCCTCAAGGACGGCCGCCAGCTGGAGACCGACTGTGTCTTCTACGCCACTGGCCGCCGCCCGATGCTCGATAACCTCGGCCTGGAGAACACCCGCGTCGAGCTGGACGAGCGTGGCTTCATCAAGGTGGACGAGCAGTTCCAGACCACCGAGCCGTCGATTCTCGCCCTGGGTGACGTGATCGGCCGTGTGCAGCTCACACCGGTGGCCCTCGCCGAAGGCATGGCCGTGGCGCGCCGCCTGTTCAAGCCCGAGGAATACCGCCCACTGGACTACACGCACATCCCCACTGCGGTGTTCAGCCTGCCGAATATCGGCACCGTCGGCCTGAGCGAGCAGCAGGCGCGCGCCGAGGGCTACGAGGTGAAGGTCTTCGAGAGCCGCTTCCGTCCGATGAAGCTGACCCTGAGCGACAACCAGGAGCGCACCCTGATGAAGTTGGTGGTGGATGCCGAGACCGATCGCGTGCTCGGCTGCCACATGGTCGGCCCGGAGGCCGGCGAGATCGTCCAGGGCCTGGCCGTTGCGCTCAAGGCCGGCGCCACCAAGCGCATCTTCGACGAAACCATCGGCGTGCACCCCACGGCGGCCGAAGAGTTCGTCACCCTGCGTACCCCGGTGGGTGTCTGAACCTGAATGGAGCCGCTCTTCTACCTCTCCGACCTGTTCGGCGTGGCGGTCTTCGCCATCACCGGCGCCCTGATGGCTGGGCGTAAATCCATGGATCTGTTCGGCGTGCTGGTGATCGCCATCATCACCGCCCTGGGGGGCGGCACCCTGCGCGACGTCATCCTCGGCAACCATCCGGTGAGCTGGATCAGGGACGACACCTACATCCTGATCGCCTCCCTGGCCGCCGTCGGCACGGTGGCCTGGGTGCGCCTGACCCGGCCCATCAATGAGACCGGCCTGCTCTGGGCGGACGCCTTCGGCCTGGCCGTGTTCACTGTCTACGGTACCGAGGTCGCGCTGCAGAACAACCTGCAGCCAGGCACCGCGGTGATCATGGGGGTGATCACCGGCGTGGGCGGCGGCGTGCTGCGCGACATCATCTGCAACGAGGTGCCGCTGATCTTCCAGAAGGAGATCTACGCCATCGCCTGCATCGCCGGTTCCCTGGTGTTCATCGGTCTGCGCGAACTGGCGCTGCCGGGCTGGCTGGTGACCCTGGCGGCCATGCTGGTGGTGCTGCTGATCCGCCTCGCGGCCATCCACTGGAAGCTGTCGCTGCCGCGCTTCCATCTACTGGACCGGGATTGACGCCATGCTTGAACGTATCGACCACCTGGTGCTCACCGTCGCCGACATTCCCCGTACCCTGGCTTTCTATCAGCGGGTACTGGGTATGCGCCACGAGACCTTCGGCGCCGGCCGCCACGCCCTGGCGTTCGGCCAGCAGAAGTTCAACCTGCATGAGGCTGGTCGCGAGTTCGAGCCAAAGGCCGCGCGCCCCGTGCCCGGCGCCATCGACCTCTGCCTGATCACCCGTTGGCCCTTGCAGCGGGTGATGGAGCATCTGGCCCGGCAGGGTGTCGAGGTGGAGGAGGGGCCGGTGGCGCGCACGGGCGCCCTGGGCCCGATCGAGTCGGTCTACTTCCGCGATCCGGACGGTAACCTGATCGAAATCAGTCGATATCCCGAGTAGGTTTTCAGGTCCTACGCTGGCGAAATCCGTCAAACCCGCGACACTGGATGCAGTCAATATTCGCCTTTGCAGATTGGAGGAAATCCGTATGTCCAGATTCGCGCTGCTGCTTGCGCTGCTCCTCGGCGCTGGCCTTGCCCGCGCCGAGATCAAGACCACCGAGATTCCCTACAAGGGGCCGGACGGAACCGCGCTGGTCGGCTACTACGCCTATGACGACGCCATTGCTGGCCAGCGGCCCGGGGTCGTGGTGGTCCACGAATGGTGGGGCTTGAACGACTACGCCAAACGCCGCGCGCGTGACCTCGCCGCGCTCGGCTACAGCGCCCTCGCCATCGACATGTACGGCGACGGCAAGAACACCGAGCATCCGGCCGACGCCCAGGCCTTCATGCAGGCGGCCCTGGCCAGTGCGCCCGCGGCCAAGGCGCGCTTCCTCGCCGGGCTCGATCTGCTCAAGGCACAGCCGCAGACCGACCCCAAAAAACTCGCCGCCATCGGCTACTGCTTCGGCGGCAAGGTGGTGCTCGACATGGCGCGCCAGGGCGTGCCCCTGGCTGCCGTGGTCAGTTTCCATGGCGTACTGGCCGCCGCCAACCCGGCCAAGCCCGGTGCCATCAAGGCCAGGGTGCTGGTGGAGCATGGCGAGAAGGACACCCTGGTACCGATGGCATCGGTCAAGGCCTTCAAGCAGGAGTTCGACGAGGCCAAGGCGGACTATCGCGTCGTGATCCAGCCCAAGGCCAAGCACAGTTTCACCAACCCCGATGCCGATCGCCTCAGCCATGCCGGGCATGGCAGCGAGAAGGGCCCGGACCTGGGCTATAGCCAGGTCGCCGACGAGAACTCCTGGACCGACATGCAGGCGCTGTTCGAGGAAGTGTTCGCCCAGCCCTGATCCACGTGAAGCCCGTGCCGGTCGCGGGCTTCCTTGGCATTCGCCGCTCATCGTCTATCGTTTCGGAGGACGGCAACTTTCTCAGGGTTAGCGGCATGTTCAGTGCCATAGGCGCCTATGTCCGGGCAGTGGAGTGGTTCAACCGCGCGGTTGGCCGTTTCGCCATGTACCTGATCTTCGTGATGCTGGCCGTCCTGCTGTACTCGTCGATTTCCAAGACCTTTTTCCAACCGTCGATCTGGACCCTGGAGTCGGCGCAGTTCCTGATGGTCGCCTATTTCCTGCTGGGCGGCGCCTACTCGATGCAGCTCGATGCCCATGTGCGCATGGACCTGGTCTACGGCCGCTTCGGTCCGCGTGCGCGTGCCTTGATCGACGTGATGACGGTGGGCTTTCTGCTGTTCTACCTGGCGTTGTTGCTCTATGGCGGCATCTCCTCGACCCAGTACGCCCTGGAGTACAAGGAAACCAGCTATTCGGCCTGGTCACCGCAGATGGCTCCGATCAAGGTGCTGATGACCTTCGGCGTCCTGCTGATGCTGCTGCAGGCCATTGCGTGCCTGTTCCGCGATCTGGCCATCGTCCTCGGCAAGGAGTTGCCATGAGCTACGAGCTCATCGCCTTGCTGATGTTCAGTTCAATGATGCTGCTCCTGCTCACCGGCAAGCGGGTGTTCGGCGCCATTGGCTTTGTCGCCGTGGCGGCGTCGCTGGCGCTGTGGGGGGACGGTGGGTCGGAAATGGCCTTCAGTGCCGCCATGAAACTGATGAAGTGGTACCCGCTGCTGACCCTGCCCATGTTCGTGTTCATGGGCTACATGCTTTCCGAGTCGCGCGTCGCCGACGACCTCTACCGCATGTTCCACGTCTGGATGGGGCCGCTGCCCGGCGGCCTGGCCATCGGCACCATCCTGCTGATGGTGGTGATCTCGGCCATGAACGGCCTCAGTGTCGCCGGCATGGCCATCGGCGCGACCATCGCCCTTCCGGAATTGCTCAAGCGCGGCTACGACAAGATCATGGTCACCGGGGTGATCCAGGCCGGCAGCTCCCTCGGTATCCTGATTCCGCCGAGCGTGGTGTTGGTGCTCTACGGCATGATCGCCCGCCAGCCGGTGGGGCAGTTGTGGCTGGCTGGGGTGTTTCCGGGCGTGCTGATGGCGAGCCTGTTCGTCCTTTACATCGTCATCCGCTGTCGCCTGCAACCCCGGCTCGGTCCGCCGCTGAGCCGCGAGGAGCGCGAGCGGATCACCTGGGGCGAACGCATTCGCGTGCTCCGCGCGGGGCTGGTTCCGCTGTTCATCTTTCTGGCCATGACCGGGCTGTTCCTGCTCGGCTACACCAGTCTGGTGGAAAGCTCCGCCGTCGGCGCCCTGGCGGCCACCCTGGCCGCCCTGTTCCAGCGCCGCCTGACGCGACGGGTGATGGAAGACACCCTGCGCAAGACGCTGGGCATCACTTGCATGTTCATGTGGATCATCCTCGCCGCGCTGTGCTTCGGCGCGGTGTTCGACGGCCTGGGCGCGGTGAAGGCCATCGAAGGGATATTCGTGGAGCAGATGGGCCTGAGCCCCTGGCAGATCCTGATCCTGATGCAGGCCTCTTTCATCATCATGGGCATGTTCCTCGACGACACCGCCATGCTGGTGATCGTCGCGCCGCTCTATATTCCCCTGGTGGGCGCGCTGGGCTTCGACCTGGTGTGGTATGGCGTGCTCTACACCGTCACCTGCCAGATGGCGTACATGACGCCGCCCTTCGGCTACAACCTGTTTCTCATGCGGGCCATGGCGCCCCCGGAGGTGTCGCTGGGCGATATCTACCGCTCGGTGACGCCCTTCGTGTTCATCATGGTCATCACCCTGGCGCTGGTGATGATCTTTCCCCAGATCGCCCTCTGGCTGCCCCAGTGGCACTACGGCGGCGGGGGAGGTTGATTCGTCAGGAGCGGCACTCTGCGTCGCGCGGTTGGCGGCGCAATGGAACAGGCGGAGTACAGCAGGGGCCATGCCGACCTGAGAACGCTGCGTCGTCAGTGACGGCGCAGGGCTGGGCGGGTGCCAGGCACCCCCTTCGACTCTCCTGGAGGTAACTCATGAGTAGCAGACGTACGTTCCTCAAAGGCGCCGCCGTCGCCACCGGCGCGGTGGGTGCGACGCTGGGTGCGCCCTTCGTGCATGCCCAATCCGGCAAGAAGATCACCTGGCGCCTGCAGACCTACGCCGGGCCGGCGCTGGCCGAGCACGTGATCAAGCCCTCCATCGACGCCTTCAACCAGGCGGCCAATGGCGAGATGGAGATCCAGCTGTATTTCGCCGACCAGCTGGTGCCCACCGGCGAGCTGTTCCGCGCCATGCAGAAGGGCACCATAGACGCGGTGCAAAGCGATGACGACTCCATCGCGGCGCCCGTGGACGTCGCGGTGTTCGGCGGCTATTTCCCCTTCGCCACGCGCTACAGCCTGGACGTCCCCACCCTGTTCCACCAGTGGGGGCTGAACAAGATCTGGGAAGAGGCCTATGCCGAGGTCAAGGACGTGGTCTGGCTCGGCGCGGGCTCCTGGGACCCGTGCAACTTCGCCACGGTCGAGCCCATCCGCAGCCTGGCGGACCTCAAGGGCAAGCGCGTCTTCACCTTTCCCACGGCGGGCAAGTTCCTCACGCGCTTTGGCGTGATCCCGGTGACCTTGCCCTGGGAGGATGTGGAAGTGGCGGTGCAGACCGGCGAACTGGACGGCATCGCCTGGTCGGGCATCACCGAGGACTACACGGTGGGCTGGGCCAACGTCACCAAGTACTTCCTCAGCAACAACATCTCCGGTGCCTGGATCGGCTCCTATTTCGCCAATGCCAAGCGCTGGGCCGAGGTGCCCGAGCACCTCAAGACCCTGTTCCGCCTGTGCATGGACAGTTCCCACTACTACCGCCAGCACTGGTACTGGGGCGGCGAGGCCAAGCTGCGGGTGGACGGCACCAAGCTGCAGCTGACCTCCATCCCCGATGCGGAATGGAAGACCGTGGAAGAGGAAGCCCACAAGTTCTGGGATGAGATCGCCAAGACCAGCCCGCGCTGTGCCAAGGTCGTCGAGATCTTCAAGCAGTACAACGCGCTGATGGCCAAGGCCGGCCCGCCGTACCGCTCCTGATGCACCGGCCCGGTCCGCTGCGCGCGGGCCGGGCGTTCGACCACGAGGAATCACCCATGGACCTGTTGCGTTGCGTATCGCCCATCGACGGCGCCACCTATGTCGAGCGCCCCCTGGCGACCTCCGCCGAAATCGCTGCAGCGCTGGCGCGCGCGGAGGCCGCGCGGACGCTCTGGAAGGCCACCCCGGTGGCCGAGCGCGTGGCCATTGCGCGGCGCGCCATCGCCGCCTTCGCCGCCCGCGAGGCGCAACTGGCCGAGGAACTCTGCTGGATGATGGGGCGACCGATCCGCTATGCGCCGGGGGAGATTCGCGGTTTCGTCGAGCGGGCCACCTACATGGCGGAGATCGCCGAAGAGGCCCTGAGCGACATCCATCTGCCGGACAAGCCCGGCTTCACCCGGCTGATCCGCCGCGAGCCGCTGGGGCTGGCGCTGGTCATCGCGCCCTGGAACTACCCCTACCTGACGGCGGTGAATGCCGTGGTGCCGGCCCTCCTGGCGGGCAACTGCGTGTTGCTCAAGCACTCGGCGCAGACACCGCTGTGCGCCGAGCGCATGGTGGAAGCCTTCGCCGACGCCGGGTTGCCGACGGGCGTGCTGCAGTACCTGCACCTGAGCCACGGCGACACCGAGCGGCTGATCCAGGCCGATCCCGTACGGCATGTGGCCTTCACCGGCTCGGTGGCCGGCGGCGCGATGGTCGAGCGCGCCGTGGCCGGGCGCTTCATCAGCTCCGGGCTGGAACTGGGTGGCAAGGACCCGGCCTACGTGCGTGCCGACGCCGATCTCGGCCATGCCGTGGAAACCGCCGTCGACGGTGCCTTCTTCAATTCCGGCCAGTCCTGCTGCGGCATCGAGCGCATTTACGTGCATGCCGAGCTGCATGACGCCTTCGTCGAACAGGCGGTGGCGCTGGTCGGGCAGTACCGCCTGGGCCGCTCCGACGACCCTGAAACCACCCTCGGTCCCCTGGTGCGTGCCGAAGCTGCGGAGTTCGTCCGCAGCCAGGTGCGCGAGGCCGTGGGGCAGGGGGCCAGGGCGCACCTGGACGCGGCGGCGTTTCCGCTGGATCGCGCGGGCAGCGCGTACCTAGCGCCCCAGGTGCTGACCGGCGTCCACCACGGGATGCGGGTGATGAGCGAGGAATCCTTCGGCCCGGTGGTGGGCATCCAGAAAGTGCGCGATGACGAAGAAGCGCTGGCGCTGATGAACGACAGCGCCTACGGCCTGACCGCCGCGATCTTCAGCCGGGACGAGGCGGCCGCGCTGGCCCTGGCCGACCGGGTGGAGGCGGGGACGGTGTTCCTCAACCGTTGCGATTACCTGGACCCGGCCCTGGCCTGGACCGGGGTCAAGCAGTCCGGGCGTGGCTGCACGTTGTCGCGGGTGGGTTACGAGCACCTGACCCGTCCCAAGTCCTTCCACTTCAAGACCCGCCTTTGAGGTGCCCCTATGGACCCGAGCCGTTTCCGCATGAACTGGAACTACCCGACATCGGTGCGCGTGGGCATCGGTCGCATCGCCGAACTGGCCGCGGCCTGCCGCGAGCTGGGCATGCAGGCGCCGCTGTTGGTGACCGACCCCGGCCTGGCGCCGTTGCCGATGGTCGAGGCCGCCCTGCGCCAGTGCCGCGATGCCGGGTTGAACGCGGGACTGTTCCATGGGATCAAGGGCAACCCCACCGGGGCAAACGTGACGGACGGCGTGGCTGCTTTCAAGGCCGGCAACCATGACGGGGTGATCGCCTTCGGCGGCGGCTCGGCGCTGGATGCCGGCAAGGCCATCGCCCTGATGGTCGGGCAGGACCGCCCGCTCTGGGACTTCGAAGACGTCGGCGACAACGCCAGCCGGGTCAACGTGGCCGGCATGGCGCCCGTGGTCGCGGTGCCCACCACCGCCGGCACCGGCTCCGAGGTGGGCCGCGCGGCGGTCATCAGCGATGACCAGGCGCAGGTCAAACGCATCATCTTTCATGCCCGGATGCTGCCGGCCATCGTCATCCTCGACCCCGAACTGACCGTGGGCCTGCCCGCGCTGATCACCGCGGCGACCGGCATGGATGCGCTGTCCCACAGCCTGGAAGCCTACTGCTCGCCGCTGTACCACCCGATGGCCGAGGGGATCGCCCTGGAAGGCATGCGCCTGGTCAAGGACTACCTGCCGCGCGCCACCGCCCGGGGCGGCGACCTCGAAGCCCGGTTGCAGATGCTGGTGGCGTCCAGCATGGGGGCCACCGCCTTCCAGCGGGGGCTGGGGGCCATGCACGCGCTGGCCCACCCCCTGGGCGCGCTGTACGACGCCCATCACGGGCTGCTCAACGCTGTGCTGATGCCCTATGTCCTGCAGGCCAACCGTGCCTATATCGAGGGCCCCATGGTGCGCCTGGCACGCTACCTGGGACTGCCCAAGGCGGGGTTCGCCGGGGTGCTGGACTGGGTGGTGAGCCTGCGCGGCGAACTGGACATTCCCCACAGCCTGGGCGAGATCGGCATCGACGATGCGCGCATCGAGCAGGTGGGGCGCATGGCCGAGGTGGACCCGTCCGCCGCCACCAACCCGGTCCGCTACGACGCCCAGGCCTACAGCCGGCTCTTCGAGAAGGCACTGCATGGCCGGCTCTGAACTAATCTGATCAATGCAGCGGTGAGGTTCACCTGATCCGTGCCCACGCGGGCCCTGGCCCGCTCCAGGGGCGATGCCCCGGCGTTCTTCCAACACCCACGAACCAGGCCCTCGCCGATGCACGCCGGCGCGGGCCGGCACTGGCTGTGGGTTCAACCTCGATGGGAGAACGGACATGACCGAGTCATTCAAGGCGGTCGGTGGCTGCCGCTGCGACGACAATCCGGTGCGCTACGAGTACACCGCCCGACCGGCGGAGGTGCACTACTGCCTGTGTACCGACTGCACCGACATCTGTGGCGGCGCCATGGCGATCATCGCTGTGGTGGACCGTGGCGCCTTCAAGCTCACGGCCAATGCCGACAAGCTGAAGTGCTACCACTCCAAATCCACCTGCCACCGTTATTTCTGCTCCGAGTGCGGTTGCCACCTGTACCTGCATGTGGACAGCTTTCCGGACTTCGAACTGGTGCACGTGCCTACCCTGGACCGTGACACCGACGTCGGCGGCAAGCCCGACCGCTATGTGTTCGTGCGTTCCAAGCACCCGCTTCTGACCCTGCCGGACGACGGCCTGCCGCGTCACCCGGGCTGGGCCAACAGTGGCGAGCCGGTAGCGGCCTGATCCGGCTCGATCTACGCGGTTGCCAGCGCCGCGCGGAAGGCCTCGAAGGATGCCGTGGCGTAGCCCTGGCGCCAGACCAGCAGGGTATCCAGCCACTGCAGCGAGCGCTGGCGGAGGCGCGGGGGCTCGCGCAGCAGTTCCAGGACTGAGCGCGGCAGGATGCCGACGCAGGAGCCGGCCGCCACGCAGGCGAGAATGGCGTGATAGGAACCCACCTGCTGCACGTTCGGCAGCGGGCGTCCGTCGGCGGACAACCAGTTCTCGGCGATCTGCCGATAGGTGCAGCCCTCGGCGAAGCCCGCCAGCCCACGGACCTGGACGTCCGCCGGGGTCTCCACCGGCGGATGGCCGGCGGGCAGTACCAGCACGAGTTCCTCCTTGAATACCGGCTGCGCGTCCAGACCCAGGTCCGCGATGTCCTCCTGACCCCTAGGCCAGGCCACCAGTGCGCAGTCCAGGCGGCCTGCCTGCACCGCTTCCACCAGTGCCTGGCTGGTACCGGTGCGCACTTCCAGTTCCACCTCCGGACAGCGCCCATGGAAGTTCGCCAGCGGACCGGGCAGACGGCTCGCGGCGGTGCTTTCCATGCTGCCCAGGCGCAGACGGCCAGCGGGTTGTCCGGGGTGCATGGCCTGGCGCGCCTCGTCCGCCAGGGCCAGCAACCGTTCGCTGTAGGCGAGGAAGGCCTGGCCGCGGTCGGTCAAGGTCATGCGCTTGCCGTCGCGGAGGAAGAGCGGGGTACCCAGCTCGTCTTCCAACTGGCGGATTCGCGTGGTGACGTTCGACTGGGCACGCTGAAGACGCTGGGCCGCGCGGGTGACGCTGCATTCCAGGGCCACGGCACGGAAGATCTCCAGGCTGGATAGATCCATGGATTTGCATCTCTTTTGGAGAATGATTACTTAAAATTATTCTCTAATTGAGATAGATTGGCCAGGCTTTCCCCTGTCTGGAGTTGCCGCACCATGTCCCTCGCTGAGCTTCTCGGTATCGACCACCCCATCATCCAGGCCCCCATGGTGGGCGTCTCCACCCCGGCCCTGGCCGCCGCCGTATCCAATGCGGGTGCCCTGGGCTCGATCGGCATCGGTGCCAGCACCCCGGCCCAGGCCCGCGCCATGCTCGCGGAAACCCGCGCGCTGACCCGCCGGCCCTTTAACGTCAACCTGTTCTGCCATCGGCGGGCCGTGGCCGACGCACCGCGGGAGGCCGCCTGGCTGGAGCACCTGCGGCCACTGTTCGCCGAGTTCGGCGCCGAGCCGCCAGCGGCCATCCGAGAGATCTACAAGAGCTTTCTCGACGATCCGGAAATGGCGCAGATGCTGCTGGATGAGCGCCCGGCCGTGGTCAGTTTCCACTTCGGTCTGCCGCCCCAGGCGTGGATCGATGCGCTGAAGAGCGCCGGCATCCGACTGCTGGCCAGCGCCACCACGCTGGACGAGGCGCGCCGGGTGGAGGCGGCCGGCGTCGATGCCATCGTTGCCCAGGGCGTGGAGGCGGGCGGCCATCGCGGTGTGTTCGAGCCGGAGAAGGGTGATGCCGGTCTCGGAACCCTGGCGTTGGTGCGGCTCATCGCGCGCACGTCGCGCCTGCCGGTGATCGCCGCCGGCGGCATCATGGACGGGCAGGGCATCCAGGCTGCCATGGCGCTGGGCGCCGCTGGCGCGCAGTTGGGCACTGCCTTCGTGGCCTGTCCGGAGTCTGCCGCCAATGCCGCCTACCGCGCCGCCCTCAAGGGTGAACGCGCCCATCGAACCGGCATCACCGCTGCGATCTCCGGGCGCCCGGCACGGGGCTTGCCGAACCGCCTCTGGTCCGATCTCGACACCCCGGATGCGCCGCCGCTGCCGGACTATCCGACCACCTACGACGCAGCCAAGGCTCTGCATGCCGCCGCCAGTGCCCGGGGATGCAACGATTTCGCCGTGCAATGGGCCGGGCAGGGCGCGCCCCTGGCGCGGGAAATGCCGGCGGCGGAGTTGGTCAGGACGCTGGTGGAAGAAATGCACGGCTGATCCGAGGCGCCAGCTTCGCTGCCCGGCCGCACGATTGATACCCGGGGCAATGGATTGCGACGGGATGTCGGTCTGTCGGTCTGTTGGGCGACTCAGCACTGATTGGCTATCGTCTTCCGACGTCGCCAGGAGGTGCAGCATGAGCAAGCGAATCCACACCATCACCCCATGCCTGTGGTTCGATGACCAGGCAGAAGCCGCCGCCAACTTCTACGTCGGCATCTTTCCCAACTCCAGGATCACCGCCGTCAGCCGCTACGGCGAGGCCGGCAAGGAAGTCCATGGCAAGGCGCCCGGTTCGGTGCTGACCGTGGGCTTCGAGCTGGATGGGCAGGGCTTCACCGCCCTCAATGGCGGCCCGGTCTTCACCTTCAGCGAGGCGGTTTCCTTCATGGTCGCCTGCGAGACCCAGGAAGAGGTCGACCACTTCTGGGCGCGGCTTGCCGAAGGCGGCGACCCGAACGCCCAGCAGTGTGGCTGGCTGAAAGACCGCTTCGGCCTGTCCTGGCAGGTGGTGCCGCGCATCATGATGGACATGCTGGTGGACCCGGACCACGCGGCCTCGCAGCGTGCCTTCGCGGCGATGCTGACGATGCGCAAGCTGGATATCGCCGCCCTCAGGAAGGCCTACGAGGGCTGACGGAGGCCGGCTGCGGTGAATCGATAGCAGGATACACATCTGTTCGATAACCGCACCAATAGTCGATTATCGGATTGTTCGGGGTGGGGCCGGGGAGTACTTTTTCCTCACCCGGCGCCCCAAACGCCCTGGATAACAACACGAGATCGACCATGGCTGAAATCCTTTCCCTCCGCGAAGCCGTCGAACGTTTCATCAACGACGGCGACAAAGTAGCCCTCGAAGGCTTCACCCACCTGATTCCCACTGCCGCGTCCCACGAGATCATCCGCCAGGGCAAGAAAGACCTGCACCTGGTGCGCATGACCCCCGACCTGGTCTACGACCTGCTGATCGGCGCCGGCTGCGCCCGCAAGCTGACCTTCTCCTGGGGCGGCAACCCCGGCGTGGGTTCGCTGCACCGCCTGCGCGACGCGGTGGAAAAACACTGGCCGAACGCCCTGGAAATCGACGAGCACAGCCACGCCGACCTGGCCAACTCCTACGTGGCCGGCGCCTCGGGACTGCCCTTTGCGGTTCTGCGCGCCTATGCCGGCTCCGACCTGCCGAAGGTCAACCCGAACATCAAGTTCATCCAGTGCCCCTTCACTGGCGAGCAACTGGCCGCCGTACCCTCGGTGCGTCCGGACGTCACCGTGATCCACGCGCAGAAGGCCGACCGCAAGGGCAACGTGCTGCTCTGGGGCATTCTCGGCGTGCAGAAGGAAGCGGCCCTGGCGGCCAAGCGCTGCATCGTCACCGTTGAGGAAGTCGTCGACGACCTGAACGCGCCGATGAACGCCTGTGTCCTGCCCACCTGGGCCCTGACCGCTGTCTGCCACGTTCCCGGTGGCGCCCACCCGTCCTATGCCCACGGCTACTACGAGCGCGACAACCGCTTCTACCAGGCCTGGGACCCGATCGCCCGCGACCGCGAAACCTTCACTGCGTGGATCGATGAGTACATCCGTGGCACTGCCGATTTCGCCGAATTTCAGAAGAAGATTGCGGAGGCCAAGTGATGAGCGCTCAATCTCCCCGTGACTACAGCACCAATGAAATGATGACCGTGGCGGCCGCCCGCCGCCTGCAGAACGGCGCCGTCTGCTTCGTCGGCATCGGCCTGCCGTCCAAGGCCGCCAACCTGGCGCGCCTGACTTCGTCGCCGGACGTGGTGCTGATCTATGAGTCCGGCCCCATCGGTGCCAAGCCGAGCGTACTGCCGCTGTCCATCGGCGACGGCGAACTGGCCGAAACCGCCGACACCGTGGTGCCCACCGGCGAAATCTTCCGCTACTGGCTGCAGGGCGGCCGTATCGACGTCGGTTTCCTCGGCGCGGCCCAGGTGGACCGCTTCGGCAACATCAACACCACCGTGATCGGCGACTACAACAGCCCGAAAGTACGCCTGCCGGGCGCCGGCGGTGCTCCGGAGATCGCCGGTTCCGCCAAGGAAGTGCTGATCATCCTCAAGCAGTCCCACCGCACCTTCGTCGACAAGCTGGCCTTCATCACCTCCGTGGGCCACGGCGAAGGCGGCGACCACCGCCAACAGCTGGGCCTGCCCGGCAAGGGGCCGGTGGCCATCATCACCGACCTCTGCATCATGGAGCCGGAAGCCGGCACCCATGAATTCATCGTCACCTCGCTGCATCCGGGCGTGACCCGCGAGCAGGTCATCGAGAACACCGGCTGGGCCATCCGCTTCGCGCCGAACGTGAGCGAGACCCTGGCGCCCAACGAGACCGAACTCACCGCGCTGCGCGCCCTCGAAGCCCGCACCGCCGCCGCCCACGGCCAGCAAGGGGGTGAGGAATGAGCCGCGAGGTCTATATTTGCGACGCCATCCGCACGCCCATCGGCCGCTTCGGCGGCGCCCTGGCCCCGGTGCGTGCCGACGACCTGGCCGCCATCCCGATCAAGGCCCTGGTGGAACGCAACCCGCAGGTGAAATGGGACGCGCTGGATGAGGTCTTCCTCGGCTGTGCCAACCAGGCCGGCGAGGACAACCGCAACGTGGCGCGCATGGCGCTGCTGCTGGCCGGCCTGCCGGAGAGCGTTCCGGGCGTGACCCTGAACCGTCTCTGCGCCTCGGGCATGGATGCGGTGGGCAGTGCCTTCCGCGCCATCGCCGCGGGTGAACTAGAGCTGGCCATCGCCGGTGGCGTGGAGTCCATGTCCCGCGCGCCCTATGTGATGGGCAAGGCCGATAGCGCCTTCGGTCGTTCTCAGAAGATCGAGGACACCACCATCGGCTGGCGCTTCATCAATCCGCTGATGAAGGCCCAGTACGGCGTCGACGCCATGCCGCAGACCGCCGACAACGTCGCCGACGACTATCAGGTTTCCCGCGCGGACCAGGACCTGTTCGCCCTGCGCAGCCAGCAGCGCGCTGGCCGTGCCCAGGCCGAAGGCTTCTTCGCCGAAGAGATCGTCCCCGTGGTGATCAAGGGCAAGAAGGGCGAGACCGTGGTCGACCAGGACGAGCACCTGCGTCCCGACACCACCCTCGAAGCCCTGGCCAAGCTGAAGCCGGTCAACGGCGAAGGCAAGACCGTCACCGCCGGCAACGCCTCGGGCGTCAACGATGGGGCCGTGGCGCTGCTCCTGGCCTCGGCTGACGCGGTGAAGAAGCACGGCCTGACCCCGCGCGCGAAAGTGCTCGGCATGGCCAGCGCCGGCGTGGCGCCGCGCGTCATGGGCATCGGCCCGGTGCCGGCGGTGCGCAAGCTGCTGGAGCGCCTGAACCTGGCCATTGGCGACTTCGATGTCATCGAACTGAACGAAGCCTTCGCCGCCCAGGGCCTGGCCGTAATGCGCGACCTCGGCATCGCTGACGACAGCGACAAGGTCAATCCCAACGGCGGCGCCATCGCCCTCGGCCACCCCCTGGGTGCCAGCGGCGCGCGCCTGGTCCAGACCGCCCTGCACCAACTGGAGAAATCCGGCGGCAAGCTGGGCCTGGCGACCATGTGCGTGGGCGTGGGGCAGGGCCTGGCCCTGGCCATCGAGAAGGTATGACAGGCCAAACTGCGTAGGATGGGTAGAGCCTGCGAAACCCATCAATTCGACACCGCATGGGTTTCGCTCCGCTCTACCCATCCTACGGCTAGTCCTGTCACCACTGGCTCGCAAGGGCCAGCTGCGATAAAAGAAAACACCAAACCGCATTTTGGAGCACTGGCTTGAACAGCCCGAGCAACCAACTTTTCGATGCCTACTTCACGGCACCTGCCATGCGTGCGGTCTTCTCCGACCGGGGGCGGGTGCAGGGCATGCTCGACTTCGAGGCGGCCCTGGCGCGCGCCGAGTCCCGCGTCGGGCTGATTCCCACCGAGGCCGTCGTCGCCATAGAGGCGGCGTGCAAGGCCGAACTCTACGACCCCGCTACCCTGGCCCAGGCCATCGCCACCGCCGGCAACTCCGCCATTCCGCTGGTGAAGGCCCTGGGCAAGCGAATCGCCGCCCAGAACCCGGATGCCGAACGCTACGTGCACCTTGGCGCCACCAGCCAGGACGCCATGGACACTGGCCTGGTGCTGCAATTGCGCGCCGCCGCCGCGCTGTTGGAGCGGGACCTGGCAGCGCTCGCCCATGCCCTTGCGCTGCAGGCCGAGCGCCATGCCGACACGCCCCTGGCCGGCCGCACCTGGCTGCAGCAAGCCACCCCGGTCACCCTCGGCATGAAGCTGGCCGGCGTGCTGGGCGCGGTCACTCGCCATCGCCAGCGTCTGGCCGAACTCGAGCCGCGTCTGTTCTGCCTGCAGTTCGGCGGCGCCTCCGGCAGCCTGGCCGCGCTGGGCGAGCAGGCCTGGCCGGTGAGCGAAGCCCTGGCTCGCGAACTGGGCCTGAATCTCCCTGAACAGCCTTGGCACACCCAGCGCGACCGGCTGGTGGAGTTCGCCGGCCTGCTGGGCCTGATCGCCGGCAGCCTGGGCAAGCTGGGGCGCGACCTGAGCCTGTTGATGCAGACCGAAGCAGGCGAAGTCTTCGAGCCATCCGCGCCGGGCAAGGGTGGGTCTTCCACCATGCCGCACAAGCGCAATCCGGTCAGTGCCGCCGTGCTGATCGGCGCCGCCACCCGCGCGCCGGGCCTGGTGTCCACCATGTTCGCCGCGATGCCCCAGGAGCACGAGCGCAGCCTCGGCCTGTGGCACGCCGAATGGGAAACCTTGCCGGAGTTGTGCTGCCTGGTTTCCGGTGCCTTGCAGCAGGCGTTACTGGTGGTTCCGGGCCTTGAAGTGGACGTCGCGCGCATGCGCGAGAACCTCGACCTGAGCCGGGGCCTGGTGCTGGCCGAGGCGGTGAGCATCGCCCTGGCCCAGCGCATCGGCCGCGACGCCGCCCATCACCTGGTGGAGCAGTGTTGCCGCCAGGCGGCGCAGGAGGGCGCCCACCTGCGTAGCGTGCTCGGCGCCAATGCCGAGGTCAGGGCACAGCTTTCTTCCGATGAACTGGATCGCCTGCTCGATCCCGCCCATTACCTGGGCCAGGCCCGCCGCTGGGTGGACCAGGCCCTGGCTGAACACAAGCATTTCTCGCGCTAGGAGTTTTCCATGCCTGCCGTACGTCTCGCCGATGGCGACCTGAACTACCTCCTCGAAGGCCCGGCTGGTGCGCCGGTGCTGGTGCTGTCCAACTCCCTGGGCACCGACCTGCACATGTGGGACGCACAGATCCCGGCCTTCACCCAGCACTTCCAGGTGCTGCGCTATGACACCCGTGGCCACGGCCAATCCCTGGTCAGCGAAGGCCCCTACAGCATCGAGCAACTGGGGCGCGACGTGCTGGCCCTGCTGGACGCCCTGGACATCCAGAAGGCCAGCTTCTGCGGCCTGTCCATGGGCGGCCTGATCGGCCAGTGGCTGGCCATCAACGCCCCCGAACGCATCCAGCGACTGGTGCTGTGCAACACCGCCGCGAAGATCGGCGCCCCGGAAGTCTGGAACCCGCGCATCGACACCGTGTTGTCCGGTGGCGCCCAAGCCATGCGCGACCTGCGCGATGCCTCCATTTCCCGCTGGTTCACCGCGGATTTCGCCGAATCCCAGCCGACCAAGGTCGAGCCCATCGTCGGCATGCTGGCGCAGACCTCGCCCGAGGGGTACGCCGCCAACTGCGCCGCCGTGCGTGACGCTGACTACCGCGAGCAGATCGCGGGTATTCGCGCACCGACCCTGATCGTCTGTGGCAGTGGCGATCCGGTGACCACCACCGAGCACGGCCGCTTCATGCAGGAACGCATCGCCGTTGCCGAATTGGTGGAGTTCCATGCCGCGCACCTGTCCAACGTGCAGGCCGCCGATGCGTTCAGTGAGCGCGTGCTGGCTTTCCTGACCGCCTGAAGCCGGAGTTCCCAATGGACGAGAAAGAGCGCTACGAAGCTGGCATGCAGGTGCGTCGCGAGGTGCTGGGCGATGCCCATGTGGACCGCAGCCTGCAGAACCTCACGCCGTTCAATGAAGAGTTCCAGGACATGATCACCCGCCATGCCTGGGGTGATATCTGGACCCGCCCGGGCCTGCCGCGCCACACCCGCAGTCTGGTGACCATCGCCATGCTGATCGGCATGAACCGCGAAGGCGAGCTGAAGCTGCACCTGCGGGCGGCGAAGAACAATGGCGTGACCCGCGACGAGATCAAGGAAGTGATCATGCAGAGCGCGATCTACTGCGGTATCCCGGCGGCCAACGCCACGTTCCACCTGGCCGAGGCCGTGTGGGACGAACTGGGCGTGGAATCGCTCCAGGGCTGACCTGAACGAGCAACACCCGAACGCCGCCCGGACCACGCATCCGGGCGGCGTTTTCATTGGGGGTAGACTCGCCCAACAGCCGTTCAAGCGCCCGTCACCTGCATCCCCGCGATGTAGGCCTCGCCGCGTTGGGCCTCGGTGCGCTCGGCGCTGGGGGGTAGACGTAGGATGGGTAGAGGTACGAAACCCATCGTTTTGTGGCGTTGGGTTTCGCTGCGCTCTACGCCAACCCATCGGCCGGCCCTGTCGGGGTCAGAGAATCGACAGCGGGTAGTTGATGATCAGACGGTTCTCGTCGAACTCGTTGTTGCTGAAGTCGCGGCGGACGCTCGCGTTGCGCCACTTCACGCTGAGCGCCTTGAACACCCCGGACTGCACGACATAGGCCAGCTCGGTCTCGCGCACCCATTCCTTGCCGTCGGTCACCGTGCCGATGTGGGCGTCCTCGCCGCTGATGTAGCGGTTCATCAGGGTCAGCCCGGGCACGCCGAGGGCGGCGAAGTTGTAGTCGTGGCGCAGTTGCCAGGACTCTTCCTTGGCGTTGTCGAAGCTGGAGTTGTAGCTGTCGTTGGCCAGGGTGCCGCCGCTGGTGCCGTTGACGCGCATCCAGGCGTTGTCGCCGCTGACCTTCTGCAGGCCGAGGGAGAAGGTGTTGCCACCGTATTTGGCGGAGAGCAGGGCGGACCAGGTGCGGTTGTCCAGGTCGCCGGCCAGGGCGCTGCCGTTCTCCTTGCCGTCGAAGTAGCCGAGGTTGGCGCTCAGGGTCCAGTCGCCCACGGGCTGGCTGTGCGTCAGTTGCAGGTACTGCTGCTGGTAGATGTCGTCCAGCTCGGCGTACCACAGGCCGACCAGGGTGCGCTTCTCGTTGAAGGCGTACTCGCCGCCGGCGAAGTTGAAGCGGTCGGAGGTGAAGGCGGCGCGGCCGTTCATCGACATATCTTCCAGGCTGGCGTCGTTGCGCGGGCTGTTCTGGCGGAACTGGCCGCCGTACAGGGTCAGGCCGTCGAGCTCCTGGGAGGTGACCTGGCCGCCCTGGAAGGTCTGCGGCAGGGAGCGGCCGTCGTCGGCGCGGAGGATCGGCAGCACCGGCATCCATTCGCCGACTTTCAACTCGGTCTTCGACACGCGCATCTTGCCGGCCGCGGCCAGGCGGCCGAAGTCGTCGGCCGGGCGACCGTCGTCATGCACCGGCAGCAACTGGGTGCCGCGGGTGCCCTTGCCGCCGTCGAGTTTGACCGCGAGCAGGCCGAGCAGGTCCACGCCAAACCCCACCGGCCCTTCGGTGAAGCCGGAGCGGGCGTCGAGGATGAAGCTCTGGGTCCATTCCTCGGCCTTGCCCTGGGGGTTGGTCGGGTTCACGAAGTTGCGGTTGATGTAGAAGTTGCGCAGGTTCAGGCCGACCTTGGCGTCTTCGGCGAAGCCGCCCCCGTCCGCAGCCTGAAGGGGCTGGGCGACAAGGAAGACGGCGGCAGCAAGGGCGCAGGGGGCGAAGCATGGACGGCGAGTGGATTTCATGGTGGGTCTAGCCTCTGTGTTCATGGTTGTCGGGGCGCAGGAAGCCCTTCGCGGCTGTTGCACGAATACGCGTCAGGCTTTGGATGGCGTGGGTGTCAGCGCGCTTTGCGGCACCCGCTCAGGCGAAGGAAGAAGGCGCATTCGGGGACGTGGCCAGGCAACGGTGCCGCGTCGGGCGGCGAGGCGTAGGGGGTGGGCATGGTGATCGACCTTTCTTGTATTTATGCAGGTAACAGGCAAGGCATTGCGGGGATCGCAGGCGGGTTGCGGCAACGCCTCGCACCTGGGGCGATAGTGAAATCGGTGGGCGCCGGGTTCAATCGACGGGGGACGCTTCCGTTCGATCATCGAACAGAACTAACCATTTCGTACATTTCTTCCGGCGAATCTGCAGCCTGTCATCTTCCCGTTCCAGGTTTCATGGGGCAGGCGTTGTCTTCTAGAATCGCCCCACAGCGAAGAGGACCCATGCCCATGGCCGGTAGCCAGATCGAACGTGCCTTCAATCTCCTGGAACGCCTGACCGCCGACCCGCGCGGACTGCCGATGCAGGTGCTGGCGGATGAGCTGCAGATTCCCAAGAGCGCTACCCACCGCATGCTGGCCGAGCTGATCCGTCTTGGTTATGTGCGGCAGAACCCGGAGAACAGCCGCTACCAGTTGTCCACCCGCCTGGTGGCCATGGCGTTCCGCTATCTGGCCAGCAGCGGCGCGGACATCGTCCAGCCGATCCTTGATCGCCTGGCCCAGGAAACCGGTGAGCTGGTGCGCTTGGGCGTGATCGAAGACGACCGCCTGACCTGGATCGCAAAATCCCAGGGCGCGCGTTCCGGCTTGCGCTACGACCCCGACATGGGGCGCGACGCGCCGCTGTTCTACACCGCCTCCGGGCATGCCTGGCTGGCCAGCCTGAGTGATGCCGAGGCCCTGGTGCTGGTGGAGCGCCAGGGCATCGCCGATCCGCGGGACTTCGGCCCCAACGCGCCGCGTTCCAACATCGAACTGCTCGAGCGCCTGCGTCTGGCGCGGGAGCACGGCTATGCCTGGGTGATGGAAAGTTCGTCGGTCGGCATGTCGGCGTTGGCCGCCGTGGTGCGTGCTCCACGCACCGGCAAGGCGATAGGCGTACTCAGTGTCGCCGGTCCCAGCGCGCGCCTGCCCGAAGCGCGCCTGCACGAAGTGGCGCCGCAATTGCTGGCGGCGGTGGACGAACTATCGGCAGCCAGCCAGGCGTCCGAATTCTTCGTCTGAACCAGGAAGACGACTTTCTGCCGGTCCCCGCGCTCTGCCTCGAGGGCGCGGACTCCTTCGTGATTGACGCTGGACGCGCGATAGCGCGGGCCTGTGGCCTGCTTCACGAGTGAAAGAGTTCCCTCAGCACCCTTGAACACTGTCCTGCCCGGCGATGAATCAGCCTCGCTGTCGACGTGGCGCATTTTCCACTTGCGCTAATGTGGAACCACGTTCTAAATATCGCAAATTCAATTCTGGAACTGGATTCCGAGAAGAGCATGACTGAGCACGTTCTCTTCCTTGCCGCCCTGACGACCCCCGCACCTACTCGCCCGGGTAACGCCCGACCGTGCGACCTCTCCGGCTGGCTGCGGACGTTGCCGGCGAAACTGCCCCTGAGTCTGGAAATTGCCTCGTGGTATTTGCTGGGGCAGGGCGTCGGCCCCCGTGAGCGGGTGCGGATGGCCCTGGGTAAGGCTCGGTTGCCGCTGAGTCGCCACTGAACCCTTGCCCTCAACTTTCGCGCGGTCGGCTGGGCCGCGAGCTTTCTTCGAGTGCCCCATGACCACTAATGCCCCTTTGTCCGGAGTTAACCAACCGCTGCGGGGCATCCTGCTGGTGGTGCTGGCGACCTTTCTCTTCGCGGGGCATGACGCCCTGTCCAAGTTCCTCGGTGGCCTCTATCCGGTCGTCATGATCGTCTGGGCCCGTTACCTGGTGCATACCTTGCTGATGGCCGGGATCTTCCTGCCCCAGGCCGGTTTGCGCGTGCTGCGCACCGGGCGGCCAGGGCTTCAGTTGCTGCGGGCCCTGAGTCTGCTGAGTACCAGCCTGCTGTTCACCGCCGGCCTGCAATACATCCCTCTGGCGGAAGCCACGGCAGTCAACTTCCTCGCTCCGGTGCTGGTCACGGCACTGTCGGTACCCTTGCTGAAGGAAAAGGTCAGTCCTGGCCAGTGGCTGGCCGTTGTGCTGGGTTTCCTGGGTGTGTTGGTGGTGGTGCACCCCGGCGGCGAACTCTTCACGCCGGCCATCCTGTTTCCCTTCTGCTCGGCCTTGGGCTTCTGCTTCTACCAGTTGCTCACGCGCAAGGTCGCGGCCCACGACAGCCCGACCACCAGCAACTTCTTCGCGGGGCTGTGCAACACCCTGGCGATGAGCGCGATGGTGCCGTTCTTCTGGCAACTGCCAAGCCTGGAGCATGGCGTGCTGATGCTGCTTCTCGGCGGGGCCGGCATGACCGCGCACCTGCTGCTGACCCAGGCTTTCCGCGTGGCGGCACCGGCCTTGCTGGCGCCTTTTGGCTACTGCCAGATCGTCTTCGCCGGGCTGTTGGGCTTCGTGCTCTTTTCCCAGCGACCGGATGCCACCAGCCTGGTGGGCATTGCCATCATCTGCCTGAGCGGCCTGGGCGCGGCGTGGTTGCAGCGCAGGGGTTGAGCTTCGGGGCGTGGGTTGGAGAAAAGGGGCAAGCGGAGAAGGGGAGGCGGAGGCCCGGCCGGACCTCCGCGAGGGTGGATCAGCCCTGGGCCTGTTCGATCTTGCGCGGGGCCATGAAGTACAGCCAGGTGAGGGCGATGAAGTACATGGCCGGGATCATGGTGAAGAGCACGGCGTAGTTGTTGTTGGTGGCGGTCAGCACGCCGCCGACGATCTGGGTCATGAACATGCCGCCGATTGCGGCGCACATGCCGCCAAAGCCGAACACGGTGCTCATCAGGTGCTTGGGCGTGTAGTCCATCACCAGGCTCCAGATGTTGGCGGTCCAGGCCTGGTGAGCACCCACGGCCAGGGCGATGGCCAGGACGGCGACCCACAGGCCGCTGGCGTTGGCAGCGAAGACCACGCCGACGATGGTGCAGGCGAAGATCAGCATGGAGGACAGGCGGGCGGTGATGGGTTTGACGCCGCGGCCGATCAGCCAGGAGCTGAGGATGCCGCCACCCACGCTGCCGAAGTCGGCGGTCAGCCAGATCAAAATCAGGGGGATGCCCATCTGGGTCACGCTGATGCCCAGGCCGTACTGCTGGTTGAGGAAGGGCGGCAGCCAGTAGAGGTAGAACCAGAACACCGGGGCGGTGATCGAGTAGGCCAGGGCAAAGGCCCAGGTGCCACGCATGCGCAGAATGCGGCTGAAGGGCACCTTGACCGGCTCGGGCTCGACCGCCTGGTTGATGTAGTCCAGTTCGCTCGGCTTCACGCGCGGATGCTCTTCCGGGTTGAAGTAGTTGATCGACCAGAACACCAGCCAGACCAGGCCCAGGCAGCCCATGCCGACGAAGGCGGCCTGCCAGCCCCAGACGCTGAGGATCAGCGGTAGCAGGGCCGGAGTGACCATGGCGCCGACGTTGGTGCCGGCATTGAAGATCCCTGTGGCCAGGGCGCGTTCGCCGGCCGGGAACCAGAGCCGGGTGGTCTTCACGCAGGCCGGGTAGTTGGCGGCTTCGGTCAGGCCGAGAATGAAACGGCAGACCATGAAGCCAGCGGCTGAAGTGGCCAGGCCATGGGCCCCGGTGGCGATGCTCCAGAACAGCACCGCGAGGAAGAACGCCCGCTTGACGCCAACCTTGTCGATGAAGCGCCCTTGGAGAAGGAAGCCGATGGCATAGCCGACCTGGAACCAGAAGTTGATGTTGGCGTAGTCCATCGCGGTCCAGCTCATCTTCTCGGCGAGGATGGGCTGCATCACGCCCAGGGCGGCGCGGTCGATGTAGTTCAGGGTGGTGGCGAAGAACACCAGGGCGAGCATGCCCCAGCGCATCTTGCCGACGGCCATGGCGCCGCGGACCTTGCTGAACATGCCGCCCTGGTGAAGCTGGGGATCGGGAGCGATGCGAGTGGTATGAGATTGGATCATTGTTGTTTTGCCATCCGTTCTGTGACTGGTAGGCCAGTCGGTTTTCGACTCGAATCGGCCGCCATTTCCGTTGCGCTCCGCCGTCGAGACGGTGCACGAAGGGGCAATCTGCGCCAAAAGGTGGCGGATCGTCCTTGGAGGTGGCTGGCGGCCGCTTGACCGGGGTACTGCCCGGGGCGCTGAAGGATTCCGGGTTATTCGGAGTGCGGCGCGGCGGTATGCGGACCGGGACTGGCCGATGACGCTGCAGAAGGAGAGCGGGAAGGGGGAGTGCAGGCTGGTAGAGCGTTGAGTGCGAGCATGAGCAGGTACCCGTTTCTTGAAATTGTTATGTCGTGACGCGTGGTTGCCATCGCAGGGCCTTCCGGGTGACTGGGCTGGCAGTGATGCCCCCCGGCGGGTCCCTGCAACATGGGATTCATGTTGCGCAGTGATCGAAAAAGCGTCAATTCGATAACCGGCCTTGTGTTCGATGATCGAACACAAAACTAACCGGTTCGTACATATTGAATTGCTGGGCTGACTTTACGCGCGAATAATCGATCCAGCCACTTTTGTAGGGGCGAATCCATTCGCCAAGCGGGCCGAAGGTCTGCCGTAGGGCGTCGCAGAGGGCCGCTTCGCGTCCCATGGCGAATGAATTCGCCCCTACAGGTATTCGCCGCGCCCACCCTACAAGGAGCTGACGCATGCAGCGTTCCATTGCCACCGTCTCCCTGAGCGGTACCCTGCCGGAAAAGCTCGAAGCCATCGCCGCAGCCGGCTTCGACGGCGTCGAGATCTTCGAGAACGACCTTCTGTACTACGCCGGCAGCCCACGGGAAATCCGCCAGATGTGCGCCGACTTGGGGATCGCCATCACCCTGTTCCAGCCGTTCCGCGACTTCGAGGGCTGCCGCCGCGACCGCCTGCAGAAGAACCTCGACCGCGCCGAGCGCAAGTTCGACCTGATGCAGGAACTGGGCACCGACCTGGTGCTGGTGTGCAGCAACGTCCAGGCCGACGCCATGGCGGATGAGGACATCCTGGTCGACGACCTGCGTCTGCTGGCCGAGCGCGCCGGCGCGCGCAACCTGCGCATCGGCTACGAAGCCCTGGCCTGGGGACGCCATGTGAACAGTTGGCAGCAGGTCTGGAATCTGGTTCGCCAGGCCGACCACCCGGCGCTCGGCGTGCTGCTGGACAGCTTCCACACGCTGTCGATCAAGGGCGACCCCAGCGGGATTGCCGACATCCCGGGCGACAAGATCTTTTTCGTGCAGATGGCCGACGCGCCGCTGCTGGCCATGGACGTGCTGGAGTGGAGCCGGCACTTCCGCTGCTTCCCTGGCCAGGGCGAGTTCGACCTGCCAGGCTTCCTTGCGCCCATCATCCGCAGCGGCTACCAGGGGCCGCTGTCACTGGAAATCTTCAACGATGGTTTCCGCGCCGCTCCGCCGCGCGGCAATGCCGCCGATGGCCTGCGTTCGCTGCTCTACCTGGAGGAGAAGACCCGCACGCTGCTGGCCAAGGACCCGACACCGCCGGCCAACCTGGACGTCCTTTTCGCACCGCCGCCGGCCAGCCGCTACGACGGCGTGGAATTCCTCGAATTCGCCGTGGACGAGGCCCTGGGTGCCGCGTTGGCCGGTTGGCTGGAGCGCCTGGGGTTCGCCCGCGCCGGCAAGCACCGCTCCAAGGCTGTCAGCCTGCTGCGCCAGGGCGACATCAACATCGTGCTCAATGCCGAACCCTATTCCTTCGCCCATGGCTACTTCGAAGCCCACGGCCCGTCGCTCTGCGCCACCGCCCTGCGGGTCAGGGACAGCGGCAGTGCCCTGGAGCGTGCTCGCGAGTTCAAGGGACAGCCCTATCGTGGCCTGGTGGGGCCCAACGAGCGCGAGATTCCCGCCGTGCGCGCGCCGGATGGCAGCCTGATCTACCTGGTGGAGCAGGCGCCGGCTGGCCAGACCATCTATGACAGCGATTTCGTCCTCGACCCGGACGCGCGTCAGAGCGGCGCGCTCGAACGCATCGACCACATGGCCCTGGCGCTGCCGGCCGACGGACTCGACAGTTGGGTGCTGTTCTACAAGAGCGTGCTGGATTTCGAGGCCGACGACGAAGTGGTGCTGCCGGACCCCTATGGCCTGGTGAAGAGCCGTGCCATTCGCAGCCGCTGCAGCAGCATCCGCCTGCCGCTGAACATCTCGGAGAACCGCAACACCGCCATTTCCCACGCACTGTCCAGCTATCGCGGCTCGGGCGCCCACCATATCGCCTTCTCCTGCGCCGACATCTTCAGCGAGGTCAGCCGGGCCAAGGACGCCGGGGTCCCGCTGCTGGACATACCGCTGAACTACTACGACGACCTGGCGGCGCGCTTCGATTTCGACGACGAATTCCTTAGCGAACTGGCCTACTACAACGTGCTCTACGACCGCGACGCCCAGGGCGGCGAACTGTTCCACGTGTATACCGAGCCGTTCGAGGGACGTTTCTTCTTCGAAATCCTGCAGCGCCGGAACGGCTACGGCGGCTACGGCGCCGCCAACGTCGCCGTACGCCTGGCAGCCATGGCCAAGGCGCGCAGCGGAGCCCCCACCAAGGCCAGGCTGTAGGCAGCAAGGAGGCCCGGGGCAACACGGCCCCGGGGTTCCTTCGGGTTGCCCGTCAGCCCATAATCGACGCCAGTTCTTTCTGGCCGTGAGCCGACGATGACAATAACCGCCGATCTTTCCGAATCCCCCGCCGAGGCACCCCGCCAAGGGCGCAAGAACAACCCCGAGAAAACCCGCGAGAACATCCTTCAGGCGGCCATAGTCGAGTTCGTCCAGCAGGGGCTGTCCGGTGCCCGTGTCGATGCCATCGCCGAGCGCATGCACACCTCCAAGCGGATGATCTACTACTACTTCGGCAGCAAGGAGCAGCTTTACGTTGAAGTGCTGGAAAAGCTCTACGGCGATATCCGCAGCACCGAAGGCAAGCTCCACCTGGCCGAACTGGAGCCCCGCGAGGCGATCCGCCGGCTGGTGGAATTCACCTTCGACCACCACGACCGCAACGTGGACTTCGTGCGCATCGTCAGCATCGAGAACATCCACCACGGCGAGTACGTCAGGCAGTCCAAGGCGATCCGCTCCATGAGCACCACCATCCTCGACGCCCTCGGCGACATCCTCCGCCGTGGCGAAGCCGAGGGACTCTTCCGGCCCCGCCTGGATCCGCTCGACCTGCACCTGCTGATCAGTTCCTTCTGCTTCTACCGCGTCTCCAACCACAACACCTTCGGCGAAATCTTCCAGATCGACCTGGATGACGAACAGGTCAAGGCGCGGCACAAGGACATGATCTGCGAGTCGGTGCTGCGCTACCTGCAGGCCTGATCGACGCCCAAGCTCGCGTGAGGGGCGCGGCGTATCGCTCGCCCCCTCCGGCCTGGGCCGCTATCGTAGGATGGGTAGAGGCACGAAACCCATCGAGAGGAGGCGGTGAAGTAGGGTGGACCACGCTTTCTCGGTCCACCACTCGGGGCTTGGTCGGGCACCGTTGGTGGATGAAGAGAGCGCCATCCACCCTACGGCCGGACTGTGGTTTCGCCTGGCGTATCGCCCGCCACCGGCTTGGGGCCGCTTTCGTAGGATGGGTAGAGGGACGAAACCCATCGAGAGGGGGCAGCGGGGGCACGCTTTACCAATCCACCCTGCGAGGCCGGGCCGGACACCGCGGATGGATGAAAAGAGCGTCATCCACCCTACGGCAGAACCGCATCCCGCATTCGTTTCTTCCGGTTTGACCCCTCCTGCGGGTCAGCCATTCATGCTGGCGAAGTGAGCCATCATCCGGTCGGCGTCGGCGCTGCGGCCGCTGAACAGTTCGAACGCCTTGACCGCCTGGAATACCGCCATGGTGCCGCCGTCCAGGGTGCGGCAGCCCAGGGCGCGGGCATCGCGCAGGAGTTCGGTTTCCAGCGGGAAATAAATGATTTCCGCTACCCACAGCTCAGGGCGCAGCAACTCGGCTGGCACCGGCGTGCCTGGCAGCTTGGCCATGCCGATGGGGGTGGTGTTGACCAGGCCATCGGCCTCCGCCATGGCACTGGCGAGGTGGGTGCCCAGGGCCGCGCGGCCGGCGCCGAAGTGCCGATTGAGGCTGTCCACCAGGGCTTGGCCACGGACGGCGTCCACTTCGAACAGGGTCAGGCGTTCGACGCCCTCGGCCAGCAGCGCATGGGCCACCGCCGAGCCGGCGCCACCGGCGCCCATCTGTACCACCTGGCGGCGTTGCACATCCGGCAGGCCACGGCGGAAACCTTCGCCGAAGCCAAGGCAATCGGTGTTGTGCCCCATGCGTTTGCCGTCCTTCAGTACCACCGTATTCACCGCGCCGATGCCGGCCGCCTCCGGGGACAACGCGTCCAGCAGCGGGATGACCGCCTGCTTGCAGGGGAAGGTGATGTTCAGCCCGGTGTAGCCCATGCGTTCGGCGGCGTCGAGCAGCTCGGGGAGGGCGGCGCTGTCCAGCTTGAGTGGGTCCAGATCGATCAGGCGATAGAGGTAGCGCAAGCCCTGGGCATCGCCCTCGTGCTCGTGCAGGGCGGGGGTGCGGGAAGCCTGGATGCCGGCGCCGATCAGGCCGGCGAGGATGGAATGCTTGTTCTGGGACATGCTGATCAACCCTTGGAAAACAGTTGGCCGAAGTGCTGCAGGGCCAGGCTGTAGCCCTGGCTGCCGAGTCCGCAGATCACACCGATGGCGATGGCGGAAACGAAGGAGTGGTGACGGAATTCCTCGCGTTTGTGCACGTTGGACAGATGCACCTCGATCACCGGCAGCTCACTGGCCACCAGGGCGTCGCGCAGGGCGACCGACGTGTGGGTCCACGCGGCCGGGTTGATCAGGATGCCGGCGCAGCGGCCACGGGCCGCGTGGATCCAGTCGAGCAGCTCGCCTTCGTGGTTGGTCTGGCGGAAGTCCACCTCGAAACCCAGACCGGCCGCGGTACGGCTGCACAGGGCGGCGATGTCGGCGAGGGTTTCACTGCCGTAGGTGGCGGGCTCACGGGTTCCGAGCAGATTGAGGTTCGGGCCGTTGAGCACCAGGACGGTGCGGGTCATTGCAGCGGTTCTCCATTGTCGTTCTGGCCCCGGCTGGAAGGTCGGGGTGGAATGGCAATGAAAATGTACTAACCAGTTAATTACGTCAATTTGCCGCATGGGGTTCTGTGCGGTTATCGGACGTAAGGCCACCTGCCGGAGAGACTGGTCAGCTGGCGCGGCGCACCTGGATGGGCCTTGTCGTTGATGCGCTTGGCGAATGAATTCGCTCCAAGGGGGGCGTCCCACCTCGTGGAGCGAATTCATTCGCGATCACCCGTCAGCGTCGGGTGATCACCACCTCCAGGTACTCGCTGGGCACGATGAGGGAGTCGGGGCCGGCGCGGTTGTAGCGTTCCAGCAGTTCGGTAAGGTCCTGTTCCAGGGCGTACGCGCCGTCGGCGGGGAGGGCGGCGAAGGCCTTGTGCACCGGGCCGTACCAGGTGCGGAACACCTCGATGAAGTGCGCCGCCGACTGGTAGCGGAAGTTGAACAGGCGGCGCGCCGCCGAGACTTCGCGGGCGTCACCGTCGAACAGTTCGCGCAGGTAGCTTTCCACGCCCCAGAGAGAGGGCGGCTGCACGCCGGGTGGGGGTGGCAGGTGGCGGCCGAGGGTCTTGAACATCTGGCCGATGAAGCCTTCGGGTGTCCAGCTCGCCAGGCCGATGCGGCCGCCGGAGCGGCAGACCCGCGTCAGCTCGGCCGCGGCCTTGGCCTGGTCGGGGGTGAACATGACGCCGAAGGTGGACAGCACCACATCGAAGCTGCCGTCGGCGAAGGGCAGGTCCTCGGCGTCGGCGGGCTGGAAGGCAACGTCCAGGTGTTCGGCGCGGGCGCGTTCCCGACCACGTTCCAGCAGGGCCGGCACGTAGTCGGTGGAGGTCACGCGGGCGCCTCGGCGCGCAGCGGCGAGGGTGGCGTTGCCGTTGCCGGCGGCGACGTCGAGTACGCTGTCGCCGTGGCGCAGGTCGCAGGCTTCGGCCAGCAGTTCGCCGACCAGCTGCAGGGTGGTGCCGATCACGGCGTAGTCGCCGCTGGCCCAGGAGGCCATCTGCCGGCTTTTCAGGGCATTCAGATCAGTTGCGGTAGTCATTTCGGGGGCTCATTCGGCTGTGGTCGGATCGATGATCGAGCTGATGCGGGAGATGCGGCTGACCGGGAATCCGCCCTGGCGGGCATGTTCCCGGATCAGTTCCTCGCTGGCGGCGAGATAGACGCAGTACAGCTTGTCGTCGGTGACGTAGCTCTGGACCCACTGCACCTCTGGTCCGATTTCTCTGAGTACCCGGCATGACTTCTGCGATATGGCCTTGAGGTCTCGTTCCGTGAGTGTTCCAGCTTCCGGTATCTCTCTTTCGATGAGGAACTTGGGCATGGCGACCTCGTTTTCCTGGCTTTCGGGGTGTCGCGCGCACGCCGTGGGTGGATTGGGCGGCGAGGGGCGTGCAGGCGAAACTATCCACCCGCGCCGCGCCGCCGTCCTGCCCGAACGTCGGCAAGGCCTGCCCGATCGTCCGCGCATGGCCATTTATCCGACGAACCGCTGTCCGTTGCCGGCGGCGACCAGAATTTCAGGAGTGCGGCCTGAGGTGAGGGCTGATGGACGCTCTGTCGGAAACCCTGCGCGTCGTCCGCCTGGTCGGCGCCATCTTCATCAACGCCAGGTTCAGCGCACCCTGGTGCTACCAGTCGCCGCGCGCCGATTTCGTGGCGCCCCTGCTGGAGCCTGGCGCGGAACGGGTGGTGATCTTCCACCTGATCACCGACGGCGAATGCTTCGTCGAACTGGGCCCTGACCCACCGGTGCGCCTGGTGGCCGGGGACGTGGTGATCTTCCCCCAGGGCGATGCCCATCGCATGACCTCGCAGCCTGGGCTGCCGCCGGCCAACCGTGGCCGCCTGGACCAGGTGCTGGCGCGGCGGCCCCGGCAGTTGGCCTACGGCGGCGGCGGTGCGATCACCCGCCTGGTGTGCGGCTACCTGGCCTGCGACGCGCGGCTGGCGGACATTTTGCTGGCGGGGCTGCCGCCCCTGGTGCGGGTCAATGTGCGTGGCTCCAGTGCCGGCCCCTGGCTGGAGGCCTCGGTGCGCTATGCCCTGGCCGAGGCCAGGTCGCCCCGGCCGGGGGGCGAAGGCGTGCTCGCCAAGCTGGCGGAGGTGCTGTTCATCGAAGTGCTGCGCCTGTACATGAACGAGCAGGCCGAGGGCCGCACCGGCTGGCTGGCGGGGCTGGGTGACCGGATTGTCGGTTCGGCGCTGACCGCCCTGCACAAGTGTCCGGCCCAGCCCTGGACCCTGGACGAGCTGGCGCGCACGGCCGGCACCTCGCGCTCGGTGCTGGCCGAGCGCTTCCAGCAACTGGTGGGCAGTTCGCCCATGCAGTACCTGACCCAGTGGCGCATGCTGCTGGCGGCCAATCTGCTCAGCCGCAGCAATGCCCCCCTGGCGCGAATCGCCGAGGACGTCGGTTACCAGACCGACACCGCCTTCAGCCGGGCGTTCCGCCGCGAGTTCGGCGCACCGCCGGCGGCCTGGCGGCGCAATCAGGTGCGCCGCCAGGCCGGCTAGTTCAAAGGCGTAGCGGGGCGCTGGCAATGGACGGTGGCGTGCCGTAGGCGGCGGGCGAAAGTACGAGTCGAACGCACACGGTCATTTGCGATTATCGAACCAGGGTTCGATAATCGGCCGCATTCGCCGTGCCCCTGAACCGCCAAGGACAACAACAATGACCGACGAACTGCGTGCCCCCTTGCTCCCGCTGGCTCCGCCCATCATTGCCTCGCCGGCCAAGCGCATCGAAGCCTTCACCGGCGATCCCAACTTCATGACGTCCCTGGCGCGTGGCCTGGCGGTGATCCACGCATTCCAGGAGCGCAAGCGCCACCTGACCATCGCCCAGATCAGTCACCGCACCGAGATTCCCCGCGCCGCCGTGCGCCGCTGCCTGCACACCCTGATGAAACTGGGTTACGTCACCACCGACGGGCGCACCTATTCGCTGTTGCCCAAGGTGCTCACCCTGGGGCATGCCTACCTGTCCTCGACGCCGCTGGCGGTCACGGCCCAGCCGATCCTCGACCGCCTCAGCGACCAGCTCCACGAGGCCTGTTCCATGGCGACCCTGGAAGGCGACGAAATCCTCTACATCGCCCGCTCGGCCACCCCCAACCGCCTGATTTCGGTGGACCTCAGCGTCGGCAGTCGGCTGCCGGCCTATTGCACCTCCATGGGCCGCATCCTGCTCGCCGCCCTGGATGACGCCGCGCTGGACGATTACCTCGACCACGCCGAGCTGCAAGTGAAGACCAGCCGCACCGTGCATACCGTGGAAGGCCTGCGCGCCAGCGTCGCGGAAATCCGCCGCCAGGGCTGGGTGATCATCGACCAGGAGCTGGAAATGGGCCTGCGTTCGGTGGCCGTGCCGGTGCGCGATTCGGCGGGACAGGTGCTCGCGGCGCTCAACGTCGGCACCCATGTCGGCCGGGTCAGCCGCCAGGAGCTGGAAACCCGCTTCCTGCCGGCCTTGCTGGAAGCCAGCAAGGAACTCAGCGCGCGGCTGTTCCACTGAGCCGCGGACGCCCCGTCAGACCCCGGCGAACAGTCCTTCGGCCTTGGCCGGGTCGAGGTGCCCGACATTGATGCGGAACCAGGGGCTGTCGCTGCCGCTGGCGCTGAACAGCGCCCCCGGGGCGAGGAGGATGTCCTGGGCGAAGGCGCGCTCGATGAACGGTGCCTGGTTCTGGATCGCGGGGTGGCGCACCCAGAGGAACATGCCTTCGGCAGGACGGTGGAACATCTCCCAGCCCCAACGCTGGAAACTGTCCTGCACGTCCGCCTGGGCGCTTTGCAGGCGGCGCCGCACCGCGTCGAGGTGGCGCGCGTAGGTGCCGTCGGCGAGCATGGCGCTGAGGAAGCGTTCGAAGAAGATCGGCACCGACACGCTGGTCAGCAGCTTCAGGTCGGCCAGTTCCGCCACCAGGGGCGCCGGCGCCAGCAGGTAGCCGACGCGCAGGTTGGCCGACAGGGTCTTGGAGAAGCTGCCGATGTAGATCACCTTGCGCAGCCCGTCGAGCGACACCAGGCGGCTGCCTTCCTGGCAGAAGTCGCCGTAGACGTCGTCCTCCACCAGCACCACATCGTGGGCGTGGGCCAGTTGCAGCAGGCGGAACGCGCACTGAGGACTGAGCGAAGTGCCGGTAGGGTTGTGCAACTGGGTGTTGATGAAGAAGGCGCGGACACGCGACTGGCTGACGGCCGCCTCGAAGGCCTGCAGGTCGGGGCCGTCCTGGCGCCGGGGAATGCCCACCACCTGCGCCCCGCGCATCTTGATCAACTGCACCAGGGTGCTGTTGCAGGGGTCGTCCACCAGCACACGGTCGCCCGGTTGCACGATGTGGCGGATCAGCAGGTCGAGCGCCTGGGTGGCGCCCAGGGTGGTCAGCAACTGGGACGGCGACAGAGCGACCTGCAGGCGCTTGCCCAAGTGGCGCACCAGGTGCTGGCGCAGCGGCAGGTAGCCGCCGGGATCGCCATATTCCACCAGCGAACTGTGGCCGAAATTGGCGGTGCGGCGCACATGCCGGGCCAGCTCCTTGGTATCGCGCCAGGCCGGGGGCAGCCAGCCGCAGCCGACCTTCATGCAGCGGTCGTCGCCATGGAACATGTTCCAGAATGCGGCCAGCCGGCTCGTCTCGGGCACCGGCGCGGCAGGCTGGGGCTGCACGCTGGGCAGGTTCGGCATGGCGCAGACGAAATAGCCGCGTCCGGGCTGGGCGCTGATCAGCCCGTAGCTCTGCAGGCGTTCGTAGGCACCGACGACAATGTGGAAGGTCAACCGCTCCTGGCTGGCCAGGCGGCGAATGGAGGGCAATTGTTGACCGGGCTTGAGCGTGCCGGCGCGGATGGCATCGCTGATACAGCGGAAGACCTGTTCGATCAGTGGAACCTCATCGTCGGCATCCAGGACGATATCCATCGCTTCCCGAGTCCTTATCTCAACTGTTAGACAAAATGCATAACAGTGAGTGTTGTCGATAGCCCGCTGTTTTTTCAAGTGAAGCGACGTTCCCACATCCTGAACGGGCCCAATCCACCTTGTTCAGGAGTGCTCCAGGATGACGCTTTCCGCTACCCAAGCCCTGTCTGGAACGATCCCCGTCGAAGTCGTCGATGGCACCGACCGCTGGTCCGACTGGCGTTGGCAACAGCGCAACGCGCTGACCAGCCTGGATGACCTGCTGCAATCATTTCCCGGCCTGGCCAACGGCGACCTGGCCGAGCGCGTTCGCCACCACCTGGCCGAACGCAAGCTGGGCATCACGCCCTACACGGCCAGCCTGATCCACCGGGACGAGGCCGATCGCCCGCTGGCCAGCGACCCCATCTGGCGCCAACTGGTGCCCGACTGGCAGGCCACGGAAGCGGCCGTCGCGCTCGCCTACGACGGAGAGTCGGAGAACTGGGAGCTGCCGGACGAGATGGTCACGCCGATCTGCCAGCACAAGTACGACAACCGCGTGATCCTGCGCATGGCCAATGCCTGCCACGCCTACTGCCAGTTCTGCTACGAAGCGCTGCGCACCCTGGAGAAACACACCGACAAGGGCAGCCTGCGTCGCCAGGACTGGCTCGACACCCTGGCCTACATCCGCAGCCACCGCGAGCTGGACGAAGTGATCCTCAGCGGCGGTGAACCGCTCATGCATTCCGACGCCCACCTCGACCGTTACCTCGGCGACCTGCGGGGACTGCGCCCGGAGCTGATCATCCGCATCCACACCCGCGCGCTGACCTTCAACCCCTATCGCATCACCGGCGAACTGGTGGAAGTGCTGGCGCGCCACGAGGTCAACACCGTCGGCCTGCACGTCGCCCATCCACGGGAACTGACCCGCGACTTCCGCATGGCGGTGAGGCGCCTGCAGGGCGCCTGCCCGATCCTGTTTGCCAACATCCCGCTGCTGCGCGGCATCAACGACGACTACGAGACCCTTTCCGAGCTGTGCCTGAGCCTCTACCGGATGGGCGTGCAGCCGCATTACCTCTACCACTTCATGCCGTTCTCGCCGGGTTCGGCGAACTACCGCACCGACATCAGCGCAGCCGTGGCCCTGGTGGCGAGGATGAAGCGCCGGCTGTCGAACATCGCCGTGCCGGAGTACGTACTGCCGCACAAGACCGGCAAGTTCACCGTGCCGCTGGACCTGGTCGGCCAGCGCCCGATGCTGGACCAGGGGCCCCACGGAGAGTTTCTCCACTTCATCAACTGGAAGGGCCAGCCGTGCACGTTCCCGGAATGAGCCCGCAGGAGGAGACCACCATGCAGTCGAGCGGTTCTTCCTTTGCGCCAGGCAAGGACAACCCCAATCCGTTCCCGGGCGTGGCCGCACTGGAGCGGCGTACCGGCAAGCGCGTGCAGTTGCGCCTGGGGGGCAACGAGAGTCTCGACGCACCCCTGACCCGCCTGCGCGAAACCTTCGGCGATGCCTTCTGCCAGCGCGCGCGCCTGTACGGTGATCCGGGGGCCTGGGAGTTGCGCCAGGCCCTGGCCCAGTACTACGGCTTCGACCCGGAGCACCTGAGCCTGGACGCCGGTGCCGACGCGGTGATCGGTCTCTGCGTCCAGGCCCTGTGTCGTCCCGGCGATACCGTGGTGTGCAGCGCCGGCACCTACCCGACCTTCGGCTATTTCGCCCGTGCCAACGCCTGCCACCTGGTGGAAGTGCCGTACCGCTATGGCATCGAAGGGCCGCGGGTGGACCTCGTGCTCCTCGCCGAGCGCGCGCGGAGCGCCCAGGCACGGCTGGTGTACCTGGCCAATCCAGACAACCCCACCGGTTCCTGGAGCGCCCACGACGAGGTGCAACGTTTCATCGAGCAATTGCCGGAAGGCTGCCTGCTGCTGCTGGACGAGGCCTACCTGGACTTCTGTCCGGCCCTTGGCGAAGGCAGCGCCAGGCCGTTGCCCCGTTGCGTGCGCATCCGCTCGATGTCCAAGTCCCATGGCCTGGCCGGACTGCGCATCGGCTATGCGCTGGCCGAGCGGCCGCTGCTCGATATCCTGGAACGGAGCAAGGTGCACTACGCCCTCGGCGGGCTGGTCCAGTACGCCGCGCTGCTGGCCCTGGACGATGCCAATAACGGCCCGGCGATCATCGAGCGCAATGCCGAACTGCGCCTGCGCTTTTCCGAGCACTTGCGCACCCTCGGCCAGCGCCCGTTGCAGTCGGGCACCAACTTCGTCTCGTTCGAGCTGCCCACCAACGAGTCGGCCGAACGCGTGCAGGCCCGCCTGCTGGAGGCGGGAATTGCCGTGCATCGCCCGCAGCACAGGGCGTTCCAGCACCTGATCCGCGTCACCCTGTGCCAGGCCAGCATCACCTCGGGCTTTCTCGAACGACTGCGCGAGGTATTGCCATGAAACCTGTCCTGACCTTCCGCGATGCCTTCACCGACGCCGCACCCATCATCGTCAGCGGCTTCATGTTCGGCCTGGTGTTCGGTGTGCTGGCCAGCAAGGCCGGGCTGACCACCTTCGCCACCGCGCTGATGAGCCTGCTGGTGTTCGCCGGTGCCTCGCAGTTCGTCGCCATCGAACAGTGGCAGCCGGGGCACCTGCCGGTGGTGGGCATCGTCCTCACCACCTTGCTGGTGAACCTGCGCCACCTGCTGATGAGCCTGTCGCTGCGCCGCGCCTTCCTGCGGGAATCGCGCAGCCGCCTGCTGCCGTCCTTCGCCCTGCTGCTGATCGACGAAACCTGGGCCCTGGCCGAACACCGCTTCAAGCAGGCCCAGCCCTCGCTGCGCTACTTCGTCCAGGCCGGCCTGCTGATCTACGCCGGCTGGGTCGGCGGATCGGTGATCGGCACCCTGGTGGGCAGCCGCATCCCCGACCCGGACGCCTTCGGCCTGGATTTCACCTTCATTGCGATGTTCCTGTCGCTGATGGTGCTGCTCTGGCGCCACCTGATGGACTTCGGCACCTGGCTGCTGTCCGGCGCCATCGCCACGGCGGTGATGCACCTGCCTGGCCTGGGTGACGCCTCGGTGGTGATCGCCGCCGTGGTCGCCAGCGCCGTGGTCGCCGCACTGCCTCTCCCGCAACTGTCACGAGGTGCCGCATGACGTCGCTCGAACTCCTCGCCATCCTCGGCATGGCCCTGGCCACCTGGCTGACCCGCACGCTGCCGCTGCTGCTGCCGGTCAGCGGCGAAGCCCTTGACGGCTTCGGCCAGCGCTTCCTGCAGAACCTGCCGGCGGCCATCCTCGCCGCCCTTATCAGCCCGCGGCTGGTGGAGGGCGATCCCTCCATCTGGATCAGCGCGCTGTTGACCCTCGCGCTGGTCTGGCGCTTTCGCAACGTACTGGTCGGCGTGGCCGCGGGCACGGCCTGCTGCGCGCTGATCCGCTGGCTGACAGGAGCTTTCGTATGAAAATCGGCATCATCGATTCCCGCCACAACTGCTACGTCACCGATCCCGACATCGAACGCAGCGTGTTCGGCGACGCCGCCGAAGTCACGCTTTACCAGGTGTCGGACACCTGTGAGCTGCCCGCCGAGGCGTACGCCTGCGACGGTTTCATCAGTTGGCACCTGGTGCCGCTGAACCGCGCCTTCTTCCAGGACGTGCCCAGGTGCCGGGCCGTGGTGCGGGCGGCGGTGGGCTTCGACAACATCGACCTGCTGGCGGCCGTCAGCCACGGCGTGCAGGTGGCCAACGTGCCGGACTACGGCACCGAGGAAGTGGCTGATCACACCCTGGCCCTGGCCCTCGGCCTGCTGCGCCGGGTGCCGCGCGGTCATGCGGTGGTCAGCGGCGGTGGCTGGGACTGGCGCCAGGTGGGCACGCTGCCGCGCCTGTCGCAACTGCGCGTCGGCCTGGTGGGTTTCGGCCGCATCGGCATGGCCGTGGCACGGCGCTTCCAGGCCTTCGGTTGCCAGGTCAGCTTCTATGACCCCTACATCAGCAGCGGTACCGAAAAATCGCTGAACGTACAGCGCTGCGAGAACCTCGATGACCTGCTGCGCGATTCCGACCTGGTCAGCCTGCACACGCCATTGAACGACGAAACCCGCCATCTCATCGGTGCGCGGGAACTGCAACGCCTGCACGGCAAGTACCTGGTGAATACCGCGCGTGGCCCGCTGATCGACGGCACCGCCCTGGCCGCCGCGGTGGAGGCGGGGCACCTGCGGGGCGTCGGCCTGGACGTCTACGAGAACGAACGGGAAGCGATTCCCGAGGCCTTCTGCAACCGTGAGGAGGTGATCCTCTCGCCCCACGTGGCGTTCTACTCCGAGGCCGCGCTGCCGGAGCTGCGGCGCAAGGCGGCCGGCGTGCTGCTGGATATCCTGCGCAGCGGCCGCCACCGCAATGTCGTCCAGCCCTGAGGGCCTGCTCTACGACGCCTATGCGGCCCACTCGCAGCGTTTCGTCGACCTCGGCGGGCTGCCCGCGCGGCTCGGCGACACGCTGTGGATCGGCAGCTACTTCGGGCTGATCGCGCAGTTGCCGCAGGCGCCCGCGCTGCTGCTGGACATCGACCCCGGGGCGGTACGCGAAGCGGCGCGCCGTTTCCCCGGCATTCCCGTGGTGCAGGCCGACGTCTGCCGGCTGCCGTTCCGCCAGTGCTTCGACAGCATTCTCATGGCCGGCGCGGTGAGCGCCTACCTGCTGGATGACGGCATCCTGGCCAGTGCCGCGCGCTCCCTGGTCACCGCGCTGCGCCCGGATGGCACGCGCTGCCTTTATCTGGATGCCTACCATCGCCGGTCCATCCAGGTCAGTCCGCAGTTCAACGGCCGTCAGGCGTTGCTGCTGGGCGGCCGCCGCTGGTGGCGCGAGGCCCGCAACCGGCCTTGCCCCGGCGAACCCTGCCGGTTCGAGGTGACGTTGGACCTGTGGCCCGAGGCGGGCGACGAGCCGCCCCGGCGCTTTCGCTTCCGCCAGCGGGCGTTCGACCCGGAGGAACTCTCGGCGCCGTTCGCCGCGCTGGGGCTGGCCTGGCGAGACCTGCGGGTGGACGAAGGGGCGGGGCGCTTCGCCCTGGTGCTGGGGCCGAGGCCGGGGTAGGGCGGGCAAACAATGTTCGACTATCGAACGATTTGCCGATTATCGAATTGAACCGCCTGTCGGCTCTTCGTAAGGTCTGCACAGTCGCGCCACCAGCCGGCGCGGCTCATAACAACAATGAGCGCTCTTCCCCGGCAATGGCCTGTCGCGCCGGGCGACGCCTCATTCCTGTCCAGCCCGGGACTTCCCCGTCAGAGGCCGCAGAGAACGGCCCGCATGCGGAGGAAGACCATTAGCAGGAATTCTTGCATGACCAGCCCAGCCCATCTGCCCGCCACGGGCAGTCTCGATGTCCAATCCTTCATCAACGCCCAGCCACTGTCCGCCTACCAATGGCGCATCGTGCTGCTGTGTTTCCTCATTGTCTTCCTCGACGGCCTGGATACTGCCGCCATGGGTTTCATCGCCCCGGCGCTGACCCAGGACTGGGGCATCGACCGCGCCAGCCTCGGCCCGGTGATGAGCGCCGCGCTGATCGGCATGGTCTTCGGCGCCCTCGGCTCCGGGCCCATCGCTGACCGCTTCGGGCGCAAGGTCGTCCTGGTGACGGCGGTATTCCTGTTCGGGCTGTTCAGTCTGGTCTCCGCATTCAGCGCCAACCTCGAACAACTGCTGGTGCTGCGCTTCCTTACCGGTCTCGGTCTGGGCGCCGCGATGCCGAACGCCACCACGCTGCTTTCCGAGTACACCCCGGAACGCCTCAAGTCGCTGCTGGTGACCAGCATGTTCTGCGGCTTCAACCTCGGCATGGCTTCCGGCGGCTTCGTCTCCGCCGCGCTGATCCCGGCCTATGGCTGGCACAGTCTGCTGTTGCTCGGCGGTCTGCTGCCCCTGGCGCTTGCCGTGGTGCTGCTGCTCTGGCTGCCGGAATCCGCCCGCTTCCTGGTGGTGCGCAACAAGGGCGCGGACAAGGTGCGCAAGGCGCTGTCGCCCATCGCGCCGGCCGAGGTGGCGGTGGCCAGCGGATTCAGCGTGCCGGAGCAGAAGACCGCCCAGGGGGGCAGTGTTTTCCGGGTGATCTTCTCCGGCACCTACAGCGCCGGCACCCTGCTGCTCTGGCTCACCTACTTCATGGGGCTGGTGATCGTCTATCTGCTCACCAGCTGGCTGCCGACCCTGATGCGCGACAGCGGCGCCAGCCTGGAGCAGGCGGCCTTCATCGGCGCGCTGTTCCAGTTCGGCGGCGTGCTCAGCGCCGTCGGCGTGGGCTGGGCGATGGACCGCTTCAACCCGCACAAGGTGATCGGCATTTTCTACCTGCTGGCCGGCGTGTTCGCCTACTGCGTGGGCCAGAGCCTGGGCGAGGTGACGCTGCTGGCCACCCTGGTGCTGCTGGCCGGTATGTGCGTCAACGGCGCGCAATCGGCCATGCCGTCCCTGGCGGCGCGTTTCTACCCGACCCTGGGCCGCGCCACCGGAGTGTCCTGGATGCTCGGCATCGGCCGTTTCGGCGCCATCCTCGGCGCCTGGATCGGCGCGACCTTGCTGGGCCTGGGCTGGAACTTCGAACAGGTGCTGACGGCGCTGGTGGTGCCCGCCGCCATCGCCACCACGGCGGTGATCATCAAGGGCCTGGTCAGCCACGCCGACGCGACCTGATGCATCCCCATTCGTAACCGTTTATCTCTGCCTGCAGCATGTAGGAAAAGGCTCACATAGAATCGCGGTTATGAAGATCGCGGGCGCTTGCCGAACGGCATGACGCCCGCGACATACAACAACGACAAGAGTGCCTGTGATGGATAGTCGCCTGCTGAGTGAACGCAGTAGGGTGTTCGAACGTGCCGACCCCTACGCCGTGTCCGGATATGTGAACCAGCATGTCGGGTCACACTGCATCCGGCTGCCTGCCGCAGGCCACCCCGAGGCCAGCCTCAACCACCGCAAGTTCGCCAACCTCGATCTTTGCCGCATCAGTTACGGCGGCGCCGTGCGGGTCACCTCGCCGGCCCTGGAAACCATCTACCACCTGCAGATTCTCCTCAGTGGCCATTGCCTGTGGCGTGGGCACAAGGAAGAGCATTACCTGGCGCCGGGCGAACTGCTGCTGATCAACCCGGACGACCCGGTCGACCTGACCTACTCGGACGATTGCGAAAAATTCATCCTGAAAATGCCCACCGCGCTGCTGGAAGGCATTTGCGAAGAGCAGCGCTGGCAGCGGCCGGGTTCCGGCGTGCGCTTCCTGCAGAACACCTACCGGCTGGATGAACTGGAGGGCTTCGTCAACCTGCTGGCCATGGTCTGCCAGGAAGCCGAGGCCAGCGATCCGCTGCTGCGGGTGCAGGAACACTACGCGCAGATTGTCGGGGCCAAGCTGCTGTCCGTGATGAAGACCAACGTCAGCCGCGAGAGCCTGGGCTCCCAGGCGGCGTCCTTCGAGCGCATCCTCGACTACATCGAGGGCAACCTGAAGCAGGACATCAGCAGCGAGATGCTCGCCCAGCAGTCGAACATGAGCCTGCGCTCGCTCTACGCGCTGTTCGAGCGCCACCTGGGCACCACGCCCAAGCACTACATCCGCCAGAAGAAGCTGGAACGCATCCGCGCCAGCCTGGCCGACCCCAGCTGCAACGTGCGCAACGTCACCGAACTGGCCCTGGACTACGGCTTCCTCCACCTGGGGCGTTTCTCCGAGACCTACAAGGGCCTGTTCGGCGAGTTGCCGTCGGATACCTTGAAGCGGCGCGGGTCGTAGCGCGCGTTCATCGTCTTTCCTTGTGGGAGCGCATTCATTCGCGATCATCGGCACCCGCGCGGGCGTGGGGCCACGGGAACGCTGCGCGTTCCCTTCGCGAACGAATTCGCTCCTACAGGCTTTCAATGACCTTCACCACCACCCTGCACAAAACGGATAGCGATCTGCACAAAGCGGATATTGCCCGTTCCTCCGCATCCCTAACCTGACCTGGCCTGAACAATAACAACGGAGGCCCCGGCCATGTCCCTGGGATTCGACTACCTGAATTCGCTGCTTGAGGAAGACAAGGAGAAGGGCATCTACCGCTGTAAGCGGGAGATGTTCACCGACCCGCGCCTGTTCGAGCTGGAAATGAAGCACATCTTCGAGGGCAACTGGATCTACCTGGCTCACGAGAGCCAGATTCCCGAGAAGAACGACTACCTCACCCTCAACATGGGGCGCCAGCCGATCTTCATCGCGCGCAACAAGGACGGTGAGCTCAATGCCTTCCTCAACGCCTGCAGCCACCGTGGCGCGCAGCTGTGCCGCCACAAGAGCGGCAACCGTTCCTCCTACACCTGCCCCTTCCACGGCTGGACGTTCAACAACTCCGGCAAGCTGCTGAAGGTGAAGGACCCGGCCGAAGCCGGCTATCCGTCCAGCTTCAACTGCGAAGGCTCCCACGACCTGACCCGCGTGGCGCGCTTCGAGTCCTATCGCGGCTTCCTCTTCGGCAGCCTGAACCCCGATGTCAAGCCGCTGGTTGAGCACCTGGGCGAGTCCGCGAAGATCATCGACATGATCGTCGACCAGTCCCCCGAGGGCCTGGAAGTGCTGCGCGGTTCCTCCAGCTACATCTACGAGGGCAACTGGAAGCTGACCGCCGAGAATGGCGCCGACGGCTACCACGTGAGCTCCGTGCACTGGAACTACGCCGCCACCCAGAACCAGCGCAAGCAGCGCGAGGCGGGCGAAGAGATCAAGACCATGAGCGCCGGCAGCTGGGCCAAGAACGGCGGCGGATTCTATTCCTTCGACCACGGCCATCTGTTGCTCTGGACCCGTTGGGCCAACCCCGAGGATCGCCCCCTCTACGAGCGCCGCGACGAACTGGCCCAGGACTTCGGCAAGGCCCGCGCCGACTGGATGATCGAGAACTCGCGCAACCTCTGCCTGTACCCGAACGTCTACCTGATGGACCAGTTCAGCTCGCAGATCCGCATCGCCCGGCCGATCTCGGTCAACCAGACCGAAATCACCATCTACTGCATCGCGCCCAAGGGCGAGAGTGCCGATGCCCGCGCCAAGCGCATCCGCCAGTACGAAGACTTCTTCAACGTCAGCGGCATGGCCACCCCGGACGACCTGGAGGAATTCCGCTCCTGCCAGCTGGGCTACCAGGGCAGCCGTGGCTGGAACGACATGTCCCGTGGTGCCGAGCACTGGGTGGAAGGCGCCGATGCCGCCGCCCAGGAAATCGACCTGCATCCGCTGCTCTCCGGTGTGCGCACCGAGGATGAAGGCCTGTTCGTGCTGCAGCACCAGTACTGGCAGCAAACCATGCTCAAGGCGGCCGCCGCCGAGCAGCAACTGATCCCCGTGGAGGCCGTGCAATGAGCATCTCTTACGACGCCGTGCGCGACTTCCTCTACCGCGAAGCGCGCTACCTGGATGACAAGGACTGGGACAACTGGCTGGAGCTGTACGCCAGCGACGCCAGCTTCTGGATGCCGTCCTGGGACGACCGCGACGAGCTGACCGAAGACCCGCAGACCGAAATCTCGCTGATCTGGTACGGCAACCGTGGCGGCCTGGAAGACCGCGTGTTCCGCATCAAGACCGAGCGCTCCAGCGCGACCATGCCGGACACCCGCACCTCCCACAACATCAGCAACATCGAGCTTCTCGAAGTGGCCGACGGGCAGTGCAAGGTGCGTTTCAACTGGCACACCCTGAGCTTCCGCTACAAGACCGTGGACAGCTACTTCGGCACCAGCTTCTACACCCTCGACGTGCGCGGCGAGAGCCCGCTGATCAAGGCGAAGAAGGTGGTTCTGAAAAACGATTACGTGCGTCAAGTCATCGACGTCTATCACATTTAGGGTGCCCGCCATGTCCCACAAGATCGCACTGACTTTCGAAGACGGCGTCACCCGCTTCATCGACGCCAACCCCAGCGAAACCGTGGCCGATGCCGCCTATCGCCAGGGCATCAACATCCCGCTGGATTGCCGCGACGGTGCCTGCGGCACCTGCAAGTGCTTCGCCGAGGCTGGCCGTTACGACATGGGCCAGGACTACATCGAAGACGCCCTGAGCGAGGAAGAAGCTGCCCAGGGCTACGTGCTCACCTGCCAGATGCGCGCCGAGAGCGACTGCGTGGTGCGGGTGCCGGCGTCGTCCGATGTCTGCAAGACCCAGCAGGCCAGCTACGAGGCGAGCATCAGCGCCGTCCGCCAGCTGTCCGACAGCACCATCTCGCTGTCCATCAAGGGCGAGTCCCTGTCGAAACTGGCCTTCCTGCCGGGCCAGTATGTCAACCTCAAGGTGCCGGGCAGCGAGCAGACCCGCGCCTATTCCTTCAGCTCCCTGCAGAAGGATGGCGAAGTCAGCTTCCTGATCCGCAACGTACCTGGCGGTCTGATGAGCAGCTTCCTCACCGGCCTGGCCAAGGCGGGTGACAGCCTGTCCCTGGCTGGCCCGCTGGGCAGTTTCTACCTGCGCGACATCCGCCGTCCGCTGCTGCTGCTGGCGGGTGGCACCGGCCTGGCGCCTTTCACCGCGATGCTGGAAAAGATCGCGGAAGAGGGCAGCGAACACCCGCTGCACCTGATCTACGGCGTGACCCACGACCACGACCTGGTGGAAATGGACAAGCTGGAAGCCTTTGCCGCGCGCATTCCCAACTTCACCTTCAGCGCCTGCGTGTCCAGCCCGGACAGCAGCTATCCGCAGAAGGGTTACGTGACTCACCACATCGAGCCCCGGCACCTCAACGAGGGCGACGTGGACGTCTACCTGTGCGGCCCGCCGCCCATGGTCGAGTCGGTAAACCAGTACATCCGCGAGCAGGGCATCTCGCCCGCCAACTTCTACTACGAGAAGTTCGCCGCCAGCGCGGCCTGACGCCCCCCTCTCCCGCTTGCGGGAGAGGGGCCGGGGGAGAGGGCGGTGCCACCGCACGGACTCCACCCTCTCCCCAACCCTCTCCCTGAAGGGAGAGGGGGCTAACAACATTAGGGTGCATAGCCATGTACAAGAGATTCCAGGACAAGGTCGCGCTGGTCACCGGCGCGGCCCAGGGCATCGGCCGCCGCGTGGCCGAGCGGCTGGCGGAGGAGGGTGCGCGGCTGGTCGCCGTGGACCGCTCCGAGCTGGTCTTCGAACTGCAGGACGAACTGGGCGGCGGCGTGGACATGCTGGCCCTGACCGCCGACCTCGAACGCTTCGACGAGTGCCACCGCGTGGCTGCCGCCGCGGTGGAACGCTTCGGCCGGCTGGACATCCTGATCAACAACGTGGGCGGGACCATCTGGGCCAAGCCCTATGAGCACTACCAGGAGCACGAGATCGAGGCCGAGGTGCGTCGCTCGCTGTTCCCGACCCTCTGGTGCTGCCATGCCGCGCTGCCCTACATGCTGGAGCAGGGTGCGGGCGCCATCGTCAACGTCTCGTCCATCGCCACCCGTGGCGTCAACCGGGTGCCCTATGGCGCGGCCAAGGGCGGGGTCAACGCGCTGACCGCCTGCCTGGCGTTCGAGAACGCCGAGCGCGGCATCCGCGTCAACGCCACCGCGCCGGGCGGCACCGAGGCACCGCCGCGGCGCATCCCGCGCAACAGTGCCGAGCAGAGCGAGCAGGAAAGGGCCTGGTACCAGCAGATCGTCGACCAGACGGTCGACAGCAGCCTGATGAAGCGCTACGGCAGCATCGACGAACAGGCCGGCGCCATTCTCTTCCTCGCCTCCGACGAAGCCTCCTACATCACCGGCGTCACCCTGCCGGTGGGCGGAGGTGACCTCGGTTAACAGAGGTACACCGTGGTGATGGGTTTCGCTCCGCTCTACCCATCCTACAGGGAGGGTCATTCGTAGGATGGGTTTCGCGAAGCGAAACCCATCAGTTCCAGAGCATTGACCAGTCGGGCACCGTCACGCGCCCGACCAAGCGGTTTCTCGACAATTACAACAAGAGACAGATGCCATGCGAAAACTCGACGTACACGCGATCATCGACAACGCGCGCTTTACGCCCTTCCACTGGATGGTGATGGGCTGGTGTGCACTCCTGCTCATCTTCGACGGCTATGACCTGTTCATCTATGGCGTGGTCCTGCCGGTGCTCATGAAAGAGTGGGGCCTGACCCCGCTGCAAGCCGGCGCGCTGGGCAGCTATGCGCTGTTCGGCATGATGTTCGGTGCCCTGGCCTTCGGCTCCCTGGCCGACAAGATCGGCCGCAAGAAGGGCATCGCCATCTGCTTCGTGCTCTTCTCCGGTTTCACCGTACTCAATGGCTTCGCCAGTTCGCCCACCGAGTTCGGCATCTGCCGCTTCGTCGCCGGCCTCGGCATCGGCGGGTTGATGCCCAACGTGGTGGCGCTGATGAACGAGTACGCGCCCAAGCGCCTGCGCAGCACCCTGGTTGCCGTCATGTTCAGCGGCTACTCCCTGGGCGGCATGCTCTCCGCCGGGGTCGGTATCTACATGCTGCCGCGCTTCGGCTGGGAAGCCATGTTCTTCGCCGCGCTGCTGCCGCTGCTGCTGCTCCCGCTGATCCTCTGGCGCTTGCCGGAATCCGTCGGCTTCCTGCTGCGCCAGGGTCGCGTCGAACAGGCCCGCGCGATCCTCAAGCGCATCGACCCGCAGGCGTCCATCGGCGACCACGACGAACTGCTGCTGAACGAGGTGAAAGTGCAGGGCGCCCCGGTGCTGGAGCTGTTCCGCGAAGGCCGTGGCCTGCGCACCCTGATGCTCTGGGTGGCCTTCTTCTGCTGCCTGCTGATGGTCTATGCCCTGAGCTCCTGGCTGCCGAAGCTGATGGCCAACGCCGGCTACAGCCTGGGGTCCAGCCTGTCCTTCCTGCTGGCGCTGAACTTCGGCGGCATGTTCGGCGCCATCGCCGGCGGCTTCCTGGGTGACCGCTTCAACCTGCCCAAGGTGGTGGTGGCCTTCTTCATCGTCGCGGCGGTGTCCATCAGCCTGCTGGGCTTCAAGAGCCCGACGCCGGTGCTCTACCTGCTGATCGCCGTGGCCGGCGCCACCACCATCGGCACGCAGATCCTGCTCTACGCCACCGCCGCGCAGTTCTACGGCCTGGCGTTCCGCTCCACCGGCCTGGGCTGGGCCTCGGGCATCGGCCGCAACGGTGCCATCGTCGGCCCGCTGCTGGGTGGCGCGCTGCTGGGCATCAACCTGCCGCTGCAACTGAACTTCATGGCCTTCGCCATTCCCGGGGCCATCGCTGCCCTGGCCATGTGCTTCGTGCACCAGGGACAGTCCAGGGCTGCGCCGATGGCGTCCGCCGCACAGGGTTGATCGTCACGCAGCACTGACCTGGAGGCAGCATGCGCAGCTTGTTCAAGGATTGTTCGTTGTCCGCCGTGGTGGCGGGGTTCATCGCCACCCTGATTTCCTACGCCGGCCCCCTGGTGATCGTCTTCCAGGCGGCGGAGAGCGGCGGCATGCCGGCCGAGTTGCTGTCCTCCTGGGTCTGGGCGATTTCTATCGGCAGCGGGGTGCTGGGGATCGTCCTCAGCCTGCGCTACAAGGTGCCGGTGATCATCGCCTGGTCGGCGCCGGGTTCGGCGCTGCTGGTCTCCATGCTGCCGGGCATCGGTGCCGGCGAGGCGGTGGGCGCCTATGTGATGGCCAACGCCATCATCCTGCTGGTGGGGCTGTCCGGCGCCTTCGACCGCATCGTCGGCAGGCTGCCAGCGGCGATCTCGGCGGCCATGCTGGCGGGCATCCTGTTCAGCTTCGGCACCCGGCTGTTCACCTCGCTCACCGACGAGCCGCTGATGGTGATGGCGATGTTCGTCACCTACCTGCTGGTGCGCCGCTTGTCGCCGCGCTACGCGGTGATGGCGGTGCTGCTGGTGGGCTGCGCGATCGCCGCCGGCAGTGGCCAGCTCGACGCCTCGGCGCTGGTGATCGGTGTCGCCACGCCACACTGGGTCACCCCCGAGTTCAGTTGGCATGGCCTATTCAATATCGCCCTGCCGCTGGTGATGGTGGCGCTGACCGGGCAGTTCGTGCCCGGTGTGGCGGTGTTGCGCAACGCCGGCTACCCGACCCCGGCCAGCCCGATCATCTCCGCCAGCGGCCTGGGCAGCCTGCTGCTGGCGCCCTTCGGTTGCCACGGCTTGACCCTGGCGGCGATCACCGCCGCCATCTGCACCGGCCGCGAGGCCCATGAAGACCCGGCCCGGCGCTATGTCTCCGGGGTAGTGGGCGGGGTGTTCTACCTGCTGCTGGGCATCTTCGGCGCCACCCTGGTGTCGATCTTCACCGCCTTGCCCAAGGAACTGGTCGCGGCGCTGGCGGGCCTGGCGCTGTTCGGCGCCATCGCCGGCGCCCTGGCCGGTTCCATGGCCGTGCCGGAAGACCGCGAGGCGGCCCTGATCACCTTCCTGGTCACCGCCTCGGGCATGTCCTTCCTCGGTCTTTCGGCGGCCTTCTGGGGACTGATCTTCGGCCTCTTCGCCCATCTGCTGCTGACGGCGCGCCGCGTGCCCAAGGCCGCAGTGGAACGGGAGGAGGTGCTCGAAGCCAATCCCTGACCGATCCCGGCGCCGCGTGCGGCGCCATTCCTCTCCCCACCTTGCGTACGGGGGCCTGAAAGGCGTCCGACGGGGGAGATCTGTCCCAATAAAAACAAGAGTGACGACATGACCAACACTGCGAGCAAGTTTTCCGTACTGCTGTGCGCCGGCGTCAGCGCCGGTGTCGCCCAGGCCGAGTCCGGCTTCTTCGAGGACGCCAGCGCCACCCTGCAACTGCGCAACTACTACTTCAGTCGCGATTTCTCCGACATCGTCGGGCCGAACAAGCAGTCCAAGGCCGAGGAGTGGGCGCAGGGCTTCATCCTCAACTTCAAGTCCGGCTACACGCCCGGCCCGGTGGGCTTCGGCCTCGACGCCGTCGGCACGCTGGGCATCAAGCTCGACAGCAGCCCCGACCGGGTCAACACCGGCCTGTTGCCGGTCAAGGAAGACGGCCGTGCCGCTGACGACTACAGCCGTCTTGGCGTGGCGGGGAAGATGCGCCTGTCCAGGACCGAACTGAAAGTGGGCGAACTGCAACCCAACCTGCCCGTACTGGTGTTCAGTGACATCCGCCTGCTGCCACCCAGCTACCAAGGCGCCAGCATCACCTCCAGCGAGATCGCCGGGTTGACCTTGCAGGGCGGCCACCTGAACTCCACCAGCCTGCGCAACGAGGCCGGCGACGACAAGCTGCAGGCCATGCTCGGCCACCTCCCGCAGCGCCAGGCCACCTCCGACGCCTTCAACTATGCCGGCGCCGACTACGCCTTCAACGACAACCGCACCACCCTCAGCGCCTGGTACGGCCAACTGGAAGACATCTACGGCCAGCGCTACTTCGGCCTCAAGCACAGTGAACCGGTGGGGGCCTGGGTGCTGGGTGCCAACATCGGTTACTTCGATTCCCGTGAGGATGGCAAACACCTGATCGGCGATATCGACAACCAGGCGTTCTATTCCCTGCTGTCGGCCAGGCGCGGCGGCCACACCGTCTATGTCGGCTACCAGGCCATGTTCGGCGACAGCGCCTTCCCGCGTGTTTTCGCCAACATCAGCCCGCTGGGCAACGAGGTGCCCACCTACGAGTTCGCCTTCGCCGACGAACGTTCCTGGCAGGTCCGCTACGACTACGACTTCGCCGCCCTTGGCATGCCCGGCCTGACCACCACCCTGCGCTACATCAGCGGCGACAACGTCGACACCGGCCAGGGCTTCGAGGGCAAGGACTGGGAACGCGACCTGGACATCGGCTACGTGGTCCAGGGCGGCGCCCTCAAGGGGCTGGGCGTGCGGGTGCGCAACGTCACCGCGCGTTCCAACTACCGCACGGATATCGACGAGAACCGGCTGATCCTCAGCTACACCATCGCGCTGTTCTAATCCCGAGTGCCGTCGTCCAGGCTGGGCACGGCCACGCTTTACCCGTGGGAGCGAGTTCATTCGCGAAGCAGTCCGCAAGACTGCGTTGTTCAGGCCAAAAGGAGCAGCTGCGCTGCCCTTCGCGAATGAATTCGCTCCTACTGGTCTTTGTACGAAAGGAGTTCCATTCATGCCCCGCAAACCCCTGGCTGCACTGCTGATCATTGGCGGCGGCCTGCTGTGCCCGGTCGCTTTCGTCCTGCACCTTGGCTGGTTGCTGGCCCTCGCGCTGGCTGCCATCGCCGCCGGCGGACTGCTCTACCATGTGCAACCGCCCAAGGTGGTCGAGGTGCGTGTGGAGGTGCCGGTGCCGGTTCCCCAGGCCGTCGCCGCGCCCGCCCCGGCGCCGTCACGCGCACCCGCGACAGACCACCTGCAAGCCCCCCTGGGCGAGCTGCTGGACGCCATCTGCCATTGCGAGGCGGACATGCAGTACGCCAACTCCCTGGCCCGCGCGGCCGGCGAAAAGGTCCAACTGGGCGCCGAGAGCATGCAGGCCACCGCCGGCGCCATTGGCGAGCTGGACGCCTACATGGCGCACATCGGCCAGGTGTTCAACGAACTGGGCAGTCAGTCCATGCGCATCGGCGCCATCGTCGGCAGCATTCAGGACATCGCCAAGCAGACCAACCTGCTGGCGCTGAACGCCGCCATCGAGGCGGCGCGGGCCGGCAGTCACGGGCGTGGTTTTGCCGTGGTGGCCGATGAGGTACGCAACCTGTCGTTGCGCGCCAACGAGTCCAGCGGGCAGATCCGCCTGATCGCCGAGGGCCTGCAGAAGGCCGCCGAAGAGGCGCGGGCGGGGATGGAGCATGTCAGCGGCTCCACCCGCGCGGGCCTGGAGAAATCCGCCGCGGCCCTGCAGGCCATGGGTGAAATGCGTGCCGGCGCCGCCGCGCGGGTGGAAATCGTCGAACGCATCGTGCAGCGCCTGGCGGGACAGCGGGGACTGGCCCAGAAAATGGCGGGGTTGCTCGAAGAAACCGCCTGAAGCCGCCAGGCTCCAGGCGGTCCGGGCGTCAGGCGTCGACGTTGACCACCACGCGGCCGCGCACCTTGCCGGCCAGCAGGTCGCCGGCGACGGCAATGGCTTCGCCCAGGCCGATCTCGCGGGTGATGGCGTCCAGCTGGGTGATATCCAGGTCCCGCGCCAGACGGTCCCAGGCTTCGATCCGCTCGGCGCGCGGGCGGGTGACGCTGTTGATGCCCAGCAGGCTTACGCCGCGAAGGATGAAGGGCGCCACGCTGGCCGGAAGGTCCATGCCCTGGGCCAGGCCGCAGGCGGCCACGGCGCCATCGGCGCGCAGGCCGGCGCAGACGTTGGCCAGGGTGTGGCTGCCCACCGAATCGATGGCCGCGACCCAGCGCTCCTTGCCCAGGGGGCGGCCCGGTTCGGAGAGTTCGCTGCGATCGATGATCTCGGCAGCGCCCAGGCCTTTCAGGTAGTCGGCTTCGCTGGTGCGCCCGGTGGCCGCGACCACGCGATAGCCCAGGCGGGCGAGCAGGGCGATGGCGAAGCTGCCGACGCCGCCATTGGCGCCGGTCACCAGCACATCCCCCTGGCCGGGTTTCAGGCCGTGACGCTCCAGGGCCAGCAGGCAGAGCATGGCGGTGTAGCCGGCGGTGCCGATGGCCATGGCCTGGCGCGCAGTGAAGGCGGCGGGCAACGGAATCAGCCAGTCGCCGTTCAGGCGCGCCTTCTGTGCCAGGCCGCCCCAATGGGTTTCGCCCACGCCCCAGCCGTTGAGCAGTACCGCATCACCCACCTGGTAATCCGGGTGGCTGCTGGCTTCCACGGTGCCGGCCAGGTCGATGCCCGGCACCATGGGGAATTGCCGCACCACCGGGCTCTTGCCGGTGATGGCCAGGCCGTCCTTGTAGTTCAGGGTGCTGTAGGCCACGCGAACGGTGACATCGCCCTCGGGCAAACGCGCCTCGTCCAGCCGGGTGTTGCGGGCACGGTAACCGTCCTCGTCCTTCTCGATCAGGATTGCGTCGAACATGCTTTCACCTCCAATTAGACCAGTCGTCTATAAATAGGCCGAAAAAGCCGCGCTGCCTGTCGGGCTAGCGCGGCAATCCGGCCAGGAAACCCTTGAAGAACGTATCCAGCGGACCGGTGGTCCGGGTCAGGCGGGCGCGCAGCACGGCGCCTTCCCAGCCAATCCAGAAAAACGCCGCCAGGGCATCGCAATCGGCATCGGCCGCCAGTTCACCGGCGTCCTGGGCAGCCCGCAGGCAGCGCGCCAGGCGAGCCTCCCAACTGCGCAGGATGGCTTCCATCCGCAGGCGGAATTCGTCCGGCAGCACGGTCACCTCCTGGCCCAGGTTGCCCACCAGGCACCCCCGGCAGAAGTCGTAGCGGGCCATGCCAGCCTTGATGTCCTCGGCGAAATGACAGAGGCGCTGCAGCGGCGGGACGTCGTCCTGTAGCAGCCAGCGGTCCAGCTTGTGCGCGAAGTAGCCGGCGTAGCCGTCCAGAACCGCCTGGCCGAAGGCGTCCTTGCTGTCGAAGTAGTGATAGAACGAGCCCTTCGGGACGCCCACGCGCTTGAGCACGGCGTCGATGCCGGTGGCCATGAAACCCTGCTCGGTGAGCAGTTCCATGCCGCAGCGGATCAGCGCGGCACGGGTATCGGAGAAGTCGCGGTCGACCTTGGGGGGGCGGCCGCGACGGGGCTTGGCGTTCGAGTCGGTCATGGGGAGGGGAGTTTAGACCGGTCGTCTACAAAGTCAACCACAGATGATTGGCGTGCTTCTGTTGTGGGGGCGAATTCATTCGCGAAGCAGGCCGCAGGCCTGCCCCAGGCTTCCCGGGGGCAGCGATGCTGCCCAATCGCGAATGAATTCGCTCCCACAAGGTGCGGCTTAAGCCGGACTATCCCCAAGAACCTCCCGAATCCGCCGCGCGATATGGCCCACATGGGTTTCCAGGGCGAAATGCCCGGTATCCAGCAGCTCCACCACCGCATTGGGGTTGTCGTGCTTGAACGCCTCCGCGCCTGGCGGAATGAAGAAGGGATCGTGTTCACCCCAGATCACCAGGGTCGGCAGGCGCGTGTCGCGGAAGAAGGCCTGGAACGCCGGATACAGCTTCAGGTTGTTGGCGTAGTCGAGGAACAGGTCGAGCTGGATGTCCTTGTTGCCCGGACGTTCCAGCAGCAGGGCATCCAGGTAGTAGGACTCGGGAGCCACCAGCGCCAGGTCTTTTACGCCGTGCACGTACTGCCAGCGGGTGCCTTCCAGGTTCAGCACGGCATCGTGCACCACCTGCCGGCGCTCGGGGTTGCCGGGCTCGGCCCAGTAGGCGCGAATCGGTTCCCAGGCATCGCCCAGGCCTTCCAGGTAGGCATTGCCGTTCTGCGAAACCAGGCCCGTCACCCGTTCGGGATGCGCCAGGGCCAGGCGCAGGCCGGTGGGTGCGCCGTAATCGAACACGTACAGCGCATAACGCTCCAGGCCCAGTACGTCGACAAAGGCGCCCAGGGTGGTTGCCAGGGCATCGAAGCTATAGCGGTACTCGCGCTCGGCGGGCACTTCGGTGAAACCGAAGCCCGGCAGGTCCGGCGCGATGATGTGGAATTTGTCGGCGAGCAGGGGGATCAGGTCACGAAACTGGTGGGACGAGCTGGGATAGCCGTGGACCAGCAGCAGTGTGGGGGCGCCGGGGTCGCCGGCTTCGCGATAGAACACGCGTACGCCGTCGGCTTCGACGAATTGGTGGCGGACCGGGACATGGGCGAGGGGGAAGGTCATGATGGCGGTGCTCCGTAACTTGTGAAACGTTGGTAGGTGGTTACGGGGCTGAGTATGAACCTAATTAGTAACCTGTCAACTGCAATTATTAGGGTTACATGCTCCGTTAGTCGTAACTGTTCATGTGATTCTTATAGGGTTACACTTGCCAAGCCCAAAGTGCCGGAGCTTCGACATGACCATCCCTCCCTCAACTGCGCCGTCCGAACCCTTGCTGCTGGCCGATCACCCGGTGCTCGACATGCTCAACACCCAGGCCAGGGTGGATGGCGTGCCCCATGAGTTCTGGTGCAGCGATGCGGATGTGCAAGCCTGGCTCGAACGCACCGGCTGGGAGCTTCCGGTATCGCGCTTTGCCAAGGGCCAGCTGCTGTCGGCGGCCCTCGATCTGCGCGAAGCGGTGCGGGGACTGGTCGAGCGGCGCAAGTCCGGCGGCCGGGCCTCGGTCGAGGCACTCAACCGTTTCCTCGCAACACCCAGCCAACTGCGCCTGCACTGGCCGGTCGATGGCGAACCGCGCCTGGAAAAGCGGCGCGCCACGGAAACCGCCGAACAGTACCTGGCCCCCTTGGCGGAAGCGGCGGCCCAGCTGTTGGTGGAAGGCGAGTTCAACCTGGTGCGCCAATGCGAGCATCCGGATTGTGTGCTCTGGTTCTACGACCGCACCAAGTCCCATCGGCGCCGCTGGTGCAGCATGGCGCTTTGTGGCAATCGGCATAAGGTCGCCGAGTTCCGCAAACGCCAGCAGCAGTAAGTGAAAGGTTTCTACCGCGAGAAGGCTTTCAACTTTCCCTACACGCGCGCCGCACTGATGGCGCTGGAGCGGGAACGGTTCATCGACCGCCGTGCGTTGTGCTGAGAGGACTGCCGACGCGATAGCGTGGAGGCGCTATTCAGCCATGCCGCGCGCGGCTGGCCTGGACCACCCGCTGGGCGGGGATTCGCAGTTGCGCCAGCAGGTAGTCGGCGAATTCGGGGGCGAAGGGTTGCAAGGCAATGGCGCGTTCCATGCACCCGAGCCAGGCGTTGCCGAGGGCTTCATCGATGGGCCAGCGGGCATGGAAGGAGGGGATGGCGATGGAACCGTACTTGTCGCTGAATAGCTTCGGCCCGCCCAGCCAGCCGCTGAGGAAGCAAGCCAGCTTGTCGCGGGACGACTCCAGGCTTTCCGGGTGCAGGCGGCGCAGGTTGGCGGCTTCGGGCAGTTCGTCCATCAGTTGGTAGAAGTCGTCCACCAGCCGGCGCAGGCCGTCGATGCCGCCGGCGGCCTGGTAGGAGGCGTCGCCGGTACCGAAGGGTCGGTTCGTGCTCATGGGAAAAACCCTCGGGAATGCGGGGCCGGCATCATACCCGCCGCGGCAGCGGATGTCCGGCCGGCTGGTCGGCGCGATCTTCCAGGAACTCGGTGGGCGCGCGGCCGTCGGCGTTGAGTTGGAAGATGCGCGTGGGCCGCCCCTGGTCATCGAAAAACACCTGGCCGAGCCCGGCGGAGTTCCACAGGCGTTCGCCGGCTTCGCTGTGTTCCGGCGTGCGCGGACGCACCTTCATGGCGTGGCGCTTGGTGAACCAGTTCAGCGGCGAGCGCGGCGAGTAGAGCCAGCGGTTGAGGCGGTCGAACACGTCCAGCAGGCCACGCGGAAACTCGTTCTTGATCCCGCTGCTGGTGATCTGCCAGATGTTCGGCCCCTGCTGGCGATGGCGGATCAGCACGTCGTAGACGAAGGAGTAGTGCACGTCGCCGGAGAGAATCACGTAGGACCCCGGCGTGCGCGAATGGCGAAAGATATTGAGGATCACCTACGCCGCGCCGCGATGGGCCATCCAGTTCTCCGCATCCACCAGCAGCGGGTGGCCGAAGGCGCTGAATACCCGCTGCACCGCCTCGATCAGCTTGACCCCGAAGATCGGCGCCGGGGAGACGATGATGGCCGAGGGGTGGTCCAGCAGTTCCTGCTGCAGCTCGCTCAGTGCTTCCCAGTCCAGCAGGCCGGACGGCCGCCTGAGGGCGATCTCGCTGCGCCAGCGGCGGGTGCGGGTATCCAGTACGACCAGCGCCGGCGTGGTGGGCAGTACGTACTGCCAGCGATTGAAGCCGATCAGACGGTCGATCAGCCGGTCCAGCGCGGCGCTGTCCAGGAGGTTGTCGCGGCGGGCATCGAGACTCGGGGCCTGGACCTGCTCCAGCACCTCGGCGAAGGCATCGGGGTCGTTGCCCCAGCCCTGGCAGAGCAGGTAGGCCACCAGCGCGTTGCCGATGATGCGCTTGGAAAAGGGGTGGCCGTACGCGGTCAGTTCCCACTGGGCGGAGAGGTTCCAGTCGTCCGTGATGTCATGGTCGTCGAAGATCATCAGCGTCGGCAGGTGCGCCATGACCCGAGCGGCCCCCGCCAGACCATCGCGGAATCCGGCAGGCCTCCTCGCCCAGGGGATACTCGACGCCACCGTCCAGCGACAGCCGCAGCACAGGTGCGAGCGGGCGCGTCGCCACCAGCCAGAACACCAGGCGGCGGGCTTCGATGCGGCGTAGCAGGGGACCGGCGAGGACGGGGGGGAGGTTTGTGGACATCGGAACGACGGGCCTGTGAAAACGAGCGCGACAGGATACCGCGCCGAGCCGTGTCCGGTGGGGATCAGCGCGTGATTTTCAGGTTGGTTTAAGGCTGCGGATCTGACACCGCTGGTGGGTTTCGCTTCGCTCTACACCACCCTACGATCAGCGCCGGTGGGCACCGCGTAGGATGGGTAGAGCCTGCGAAACCCATCGGGCAAGGTGATCAGGCGTCGGCCAGGATCAGGTCGGCGCCTTTCTCGGCCACCATCATGGCGGCAGCGTTGGTGTTGCCCGAGGTCACGTTGGGGAAGATCGACGCATCGACGATGCGCAGGCCCTGGATGCCGTGCACGCGCAGCTGCTTGTCCACTACCGAAGTGTCCTGGTCGCTGCCCATGGCGCAGGAGCCGCACAGGTGGTAGATGGAGCCCGAGTTCTCGCGGAAATACTGCAGCATGCCGGCGTCGTCATGGACGCTGGGGCCGGGCAGCACCTCTTCCACGGTGATCTTCTTCAAGGCCGGGGCGTTCATGATCTTGCGGATCAGGCGGCTGCCCTGGATCACTTCGTCCACGTCCTTCTGGGTGCTCAGGTAGTTCGGGCGGATCAGCGCGGCGTCCGCCGGGTTCTTCGAGGCGATCTCGATGCTGCCTCGGCTGGTGGGGCGGCAGGGATTGAAGCAGAGCAGGAAGCCGGAGTAGGGCTCGGGCTTGAGGCTGGCCTTGTTGTTCTTCGGGATCTGGTACGACAGCGGGTTGAAGTAGAGCTGCAGGTTCGGGTGCTCCAGGTCGTCTTCGCCGCGGAAGAAACCGCCGGCCTGGTTCACGCTCATGGACAGCGCACCCTTGCGGGTCAGCAGGTACTGGATGCCCAGTTTCACCTGGCCCAGCAGCGAGCTGAGCTCGTCGTTGAGCGTGGGCACATTGGCCTTGTAGTAGTAGCTGACGCAGAGGTGGTCCTGCAGGTTCTGGCCCACCGCCGGCAGGTGGTGCACCAGGGGAATGCCGTGCTGCGCCAACAGGCCCTGGTCGGCGACGCCGGAGAGCTGCAGCAGCTTGGGTGTGTCCACCGCGCCGGCGGCGAGGATGACTTCCTTGCGCGCACTGAAGCTGCGCTGCACGCCGTGCTGGTTGATGAGCACGCCGGTGGCGCGGCGCTGCGCGTCGAACAGCACGCGTTCGGTCAGGGCGTGGTGTTCGATGGTCAGGTTCGGCCGGCCCAGGGCCGGGTGCAGGTAGGCGAAACTGCTGGAGCAGCGCTGGCCGTTCTTCGTATTGACGTCATAGAGGCCGGCGCCTTCGAAGTGCTTGCCGTTGAAGTCCTCGCTGCGCGGGTAGCCCAGCTCCTCACAGCCCTGGATGAAGGTGTCGCAGATGGGGTGGGTGTGGCCCTTCATCGGGCTGATGCGGATCGGGCCGCTGGCGCCGTGGTACTCGGTGTCGCCCAGGGGGTGGCTTTCCAGCTTCCTGAAGTAGGGCAGCACGTCCTTGAACGACCAGCCCTCATTGCCGTTGGCCGCCCAGTCGTCGAAGTCATGGGCCTGGCCGCGCACGTAGATCATCGCGTTGATCGAGCCCGAACCGCCCTGCACCTTGCCGCGTGGCGCGTAGATGCTGCGGCCGGCCAGTTCCTTCTCGGGCTGGCTGTAGTACATCCAGTTGTAGGTGGGGTTGTAGTACATCTTGGCGAAACCCACCGGCACCTTGAACCAGGGCGAGCTGTCCCTGCCGCCGGCTTCCAGCAGCAGCACGGAGTGCTCGCCGGAAGCGCTCAGGCGATTGGCCAGGATGCAGCCGGCGGAGCCGGCGCCCACGATGATGTAGTCGTACGTCATGAATCGATACCGCGTCGTTCGTTGGGTCGGCCCCGAGCGGGGGCTGGTTACCCTCACCCCGGCCCTCTCCCAAAGGGAGAGGGCGACAAGCGAGGGAGAGGGGAGCACAAGTCAGGTCAGCCCTTGGCGGGCGCGGTGTCGCGCACGTCCACGGGGTTGGGGGCCATCTGCAGGTGCAGGCGGTCGCCGGTGTAGGGCGAGTGCCGGCGCACCACGTCCAGGTCCAGTTCCACACCCAGGCCAGGCTCCTTCGAGGGGATGATGTAGCCGTCTTCCCACTGCAGCGGCTTCTTCAGCACTTCGGCGTGGAAGCCGCCCCAGGTCTCGATGCTTTCCTGGATCAGGAAGTTCGGCGTGCACGCGGCCAGTTGGAAGCTGGCGGCGGCGCCGATGGGCCCGTTATAGAGGTGCGGGGCGATCTGCGCGTAGTAGGCCTCGGCCAGGCTGGCGATCTTCTTCGCTTCCAGCAGGCCGCCGCAGCGGCCGACGTTCATCTGCAGGATGGAGGCGCCGCCGGCGGCCAGCAGTTTGTGGAACTCGTACTTGGTGGTCAGCCTTTCACCGGTGGCGATGGGGATGCGGGTCTTCGCCGCGACCTGGGCCATGGCCGCTTCCTGGCCCGGTGGGATGGGTTCCTCGAACCACAGCGGGTCGTACTTTTCCAGGCGCTGGGCAAGGCGGATGGCCGAAGAGGGCACCATCTGTCCGTGGGTGCCGAACAGCAGGTCGCACCTGTTACCCACGGCGTCGCGGATCGTGCGGCAGAAGGTCTCGCAGCGCTCCAGCACGTCCAGGGAAATCTGGTGCCCGGAGAAGGCGGTGTAGGGGCCGGCCGGATCGAACTTCAGGGCAGTGAAGCCCAGTTCCATGTTTTTCACCGCGCACTCGGCAGCGAGGTCCGGGTCGTCGTAGTCGTACTCGCCCTGGCTGTTGACCGGGTAGAGGTAGGTGTAGGCGCGCAGGCGTTCGTTCACCAGGCCGCCGAGCAGCTCGTAGACCGGCTTGTCGGCGGCCTTGCCGATGATGTCCCAGCACGCCATTTCCAGACCGGATACCACGCCCATCATGGTCAGGTCCGGGCGCTGGGTGAAGCCGCTGGAGTAGGCCCGGCGGAAGAAGCGCTCGATATGGTGCGGGTCCTGGTTCAGCAGATAGCGCTCGAACACGTCCTCGATGACCGGCACCATCGCCTTGGGGTGGAAGGTGGCGGCGTAGATCTCACCGACGCCTTCGATGCCGCAGTCGGTCTTCAGTTGCACGAACAGCCAGTACATCCCGCCGATATGGGGCGGCGGAACGGCGACCACATGGGTCTGGAGGGAAACGATCTTCATGGTCAGTGGCCTGCCTTGTTGCCAATGCGCTTCTGGAGGGTGAGGGCGGCGATCACGCCGAGGGTGCCGATGACGGCGATGTAGCCGAAGTAGATCTGGTAGCCGAGGAAGCCGGGGAAGGCGTCAGCGATCCAGCCATTGACCAGCGGAATGAACACGTCGGGCGAATAACCCACCACCGAGATGATGCCGATGGCCAGGCCCGTGATGCGCAGGGGAATCTGGCAGTTATCGAGGATCGCCCAGTACAGGCCGCGGATGGCATAGGTCAGCAGGCCGATGAAGATGACCAGGGCGATCAGCACGGCGAGGCTGTTCAGCGCGGGGAAGACGATCAGGCCGAGCATGCCGAGGGTCGCCAGCGCCAGGGCGGCGATCAGCACCGAAATATTGGAGAACTTGTCGCCCAGGTAGCCGCCGCCGATGCCGCCGATGGGGCGCATCCAGAGTTTCACCGTGGTGATGGTGCCAGCCATCACGGCGCTGAGGCCGAAGCCACCTTCCTGGAGGTAGGCGGAGAAGCTGTAGGTGGCCCAGAAGATGTGGTAGCCGCAGAACACGATAGCCGCCACCAGCCACAGTTCGGGGATGCGCGCGAGGGTCTTGAGGTCGCGCAGCAGGTTGTTCTTCTGGTGTTCGGCGGGGCTGTCGTCCTCGACGCGCGCCTTCGGGTCCCTGACGCCGAGCATCAGCACGCCGATGACGATGCAGGTGGCGGCGTAGAGGTACACCACATGGGTGAAACCGACTTTCACCGACTGGCCCTGGGTTTCGGTGGCATAGGCGAACAGGGCGATGGCGACGGTCGCCAGCAGGGCTTCCACCAGGCCGCGGCCGCCGTCGAGGACGCCGAAGAAACGGCCCTGCTCGGAATGCCGGGCGATCATCTTCACCCGCTTGATCACCGAGGCCCAGAAGGTCAGGCCGGTGCTGATGCCCCAGCCGGCGTAGATCACCAGCAGGCTGTCGAAGCCCGGTGCGGTGGAGTACCACAGGGCCAACAGGCCGGTGGTCACCAGGGAAAAGCTGATCAGGTAGCGCGGTGCGATGCGGTCGGCCAGCCAGCCGCTGGGCAGGTAGCTGACCAGGAACAGGGTGCCGAGCATGGAATAGAGGTAGCCCAGCTCGGTGTTGCTGATGGCGAACACCTCCAGCATGGTGCTCTGGTACACCTGGCGCAGGTAAAGCACGGGGTAGATGGCGCCGGCGGCCAGCACCAGCAGCATGAGTTGGATGTAGCGCTGGGCCTTGCCGTTCTCGTGGGTGCCGGCAAGGTCGGCGATCTGGGCAGAAGTTCGGGACATCTGGGTATCCTCGGGCACCCGCGAAGGCGCCTGTTCAATGATTGTTCTTGTTGGATGACCCTGCACGGCCGCCCGGACGTGCAGGGTTTGAAGCCAGGATCAGTACTTCATGACCACCAGGCGGGTCTGGGTGAACTCGAGCATCCCGTGCTTGCCGTCGTCGCCGCCGAGGCCGGAGCGTTTCCAGCCGGCGTGGAAACCCTGGTAGGGGTCGGCCGGGGTGCGGTTGATGTAGAGCTCGCCTGCCTCGATGGTGTTGGCCACCTTCATCGCGGTGCGGTAGTTCTCGGTGTAGAGCACCGAGGCCAGGCCGAACTGGTGGTCGTTGGCCAGGGCGATGGCGTCGTCGATATCGCGATAGCGGAGCACCGGCATGATCGGGCCGAAGCTTTCCTCGCGGATGATTTCCATGTCCTGGCGGCAGCCGCTGAGCAGGGTGGCCGGGTAGAAATGGCCGGGGCCGTCGGGCAGTACGCCGCCGGTTTCCAGCACCGCGCCCTCGGCCAGGGCGCGCTGCACCAAGCCGTGGATATGCTCGCGCGCCTTACGGTTCACCAGCGGCCCCATCAGGCCCGCGTCCCTGGCGCGATCGCCGATGCGCACGGCAGCCATTTTTTCCTTGAGCAGGGCGAGGAAGCGATCATGCACGGCGTCCTGCACGTAAACCCGCTCGATGGCGGTACAGAGCTGGCCGCAGTGGGTGGTCTTGGATCGCACCAGGTCGCTGGCGGCTTTCTCCAGGTCGGCGTCGGCCTCGATGATCGCCGGGGTCTTGCCGCCCAGTTCCAGGGACGGTTTGGCGATGTTCTCCTTGCAGTACTCCAGCACGGTGCGCCCGGCATTGACGCTACCGGTGAGGGTGATCAGGCCAACGGACGGCTGGGTGCAGAGCACGCCAGCGGTGGCGTGATCCATGGTCAGCAGGTTGAACACGCCGGCCGGCAGCCCGGCCTGCTGCGCCGCACGGGCGATCTCGAAGGCCGAGGTGGGGGTGTTGTTGCTCGGCCGCACCACCACTGTGTTGCCGGTAATGAGTGCCGGCGCCACTTTGCGCAGCAGGGTGTAGACCGGGTAGTTGAAGGGAATCAGGCAGGCGACCACGCCAATCGGCTCACGCTGCAGCAGCAGGGTTTCATCGGGGGTGTCGCTGGGAATCACCTCGCCCTCGATGCGTCGCGCCCACTCGGCATGGTAGCGGGTGATCTCGGCGGCGTAGCGCGCCTCGTTGCTGGCGTCCGCCAGGCTCTTGCCGGATTCGGCGGCCAGGGCGGCGCCAATGACGTCGGCGTTGGCCACCAGGGCGTCGGCGAAACGACGCAGGTGCTCGGCGCGCTCGATGCTGGTCAGTTTGCCCCAGCGTTTCTGTGCAGCGGCGGCCACCTCCACGGCGTGGCGCGCCTCGTCGGCGCTGGCGGCCGGCACCTGGGCGATCAGTTCCTCGGTGGCCGGGTTGTACACGGCGATACGGGCATCGCGGGCGGGTTCGACGAACTGGCCGTCGACGAAATTTCGATCCTGTCGCATGGGTTTCTTACCTGGTTTGAAGCGGGTTTTCGTGAATCCACACGATCGCTCGCGCTGGAAAGCGCAGCCGATCGTGCTCAGAACACGTCCAGGGGGTACTGGGTGATGATCCGCACTTGGTCGACGTCGCCATCGGCCTGCGCCGCATTGGCGCGGTGGACGGTCTGCTGCACGGCGATGGAAAGGTTCTTGGCCGGGCCGTCCTGGACCAGGTACTTGATCTCGATGTCGCGTTCCCAGTGCTTGCCGCCGTCGCCGAGCACCGCGTAGTAGGCGTAGGCCCCGTTGGGGTCGACCTTCGAGTTATCGATGTCGGTGCCGCGCAGGTAGCGGGTCATGACGCTCAGGCCGGGAACGCCCAGCGCGGCCATGTCGAAGTCGTAGCGCAGCTGCCAGGAACGTTCGTTGGGCGAGTTGAAGTCGGAATACAGGACCGAGTTGGCGAGGTAGATCGAATCGCCGTCGCCCAGGTAATCGAAGGGCTGGTCGCCGTCGATGCGCTGGTGCGCGACCATGAAGCGGTGTGCGCCGAGGCGCAGGCTGGCATAGGCGCTCCAACTGTCGGTATCGATCTCGCCGGCGCGGGCGCTGCCTTCGTCGCGGGTGCGGTAGAGGTTGGCGCCCAGGGCCAGGATGCCGTCATCGGTCAGGCTGAACTGATGGCCGAGGCTGACGTAGGACTGGTTCCAGACATCCTCGAACTGCGCCTGGTAGAGGCTCAGCAGGGTGCCGCCAGCGAATTCGTAATCACCGCCCAGGTAGCTGGCCGAACCATAGGTGGTGCCGCCGTATTCGGTGGTCATCTCGCCGTCGTGGTTGCTGCTGGCCTTGTTGCGCGCCGAATGCAGGTGCCCGCCCTGGAGGATCAGGCCGTCGATGGAGGCATTCTGCAGTGAAGCGCCACGGAAGCTCTGGGGCAGCAGGCGGCCGTCGCCGCGCTGGAACACCGGGGTGATGGGAAACAGGTCGCCCAGCTTCAGTTCGCTGTCGAAGGCGCGCAGTTTGAGGGCGGCGCCGGCGGCGGAGTAGTCGTCTTCGGCATGGCGCTGGCTGTCCAGCGGCAGCAGGTTGGTCCCCGAGGTGCCGCCACCGCTGTCCAGCTTCACGCCGAGCAGGGCGTGGGCGTCGACACCCACGCCGACCGTGCCCTGGGTATAGCCGGAGCTGTAGAAACCCTGGAAACCCTGGGCCCACTCCTCGCGATAGCTCTGCTGGCGGCCGTTGAACAGGCCATCGCCACGGCTGCGGAAATCACGGTTGAAGTAGAAGTTGCGGTTGATCAGCTTGAGCGAGCTGCCTTCGAAGAAGCCTTCCGCAGGCTTGGCGTCCTCAGCGGCCATGAGTGGCAGGCTGCACAGCAGCAGGGTGGCGGCGGACAGTCCGGGCAGGGCACGAGACGGGTAGGGCACGTTGACGATCCTCGAATTGTTGTTGTGTGAGGGTGCGCCAGTGTTGTTCGCCGCGAGCCGGTGAACAAACGATTAAATTCGGGGTGAAACATTCGAAAAACGCATGTTACTGGCGAGTCATGCCTATGAGATTTTGTCATGGCCCCTTGCGTTTTTATGGTTACTGGCGGTGCGGTGGGCGGTGCTAAAAATCGCTGCGGCTGGATCCACCGGCCCGGCTCTCCCAACAACAACAACGAGCACCGCAACCATGAATGTCCTATCCCGCCTCGGGTTCAGGCCTGCCTACGGCTGCCTCGGCGCGCTGTTGCCGTGGGTTGAGACCGTTCCTTTCCGCTCCCCTCCGTCGCGTTTTCCCCTGCGCTCCCAGCCCGCCATCGCGTGCGGGTGAGGCACTGCGGCGTACCCGACTTTTACGCAACCTCCCGAGGATGACTGCCATGAAACAACTCGACCTCTATATCGGCGAAGGCTTCGAAGGCCCCGGCGTCAACGCCGCCCACATCAACATCCTGATCGGTCCGCGCAACGGCCCGGCCGGCCAGGCGTTCGCCAACAGCCTGGCGTCGCCCAGCCAGGGCCATTGCCCGTTCATGGTCATTGCCCAGCCCAATGTGCCGGTCAAGCCCATGACCCTCTACGTGAACAAGGCCGAGATCAGCGGCGACCTGCATGCCAACGCCACCTGGGGGGCGTCCCAGGCCGGCATCGCCAAGGCCGTCACCGAGGCCCTGCTGGACGGCACCCTGCCGCCGGAGGCCGAGGACGAATGGGCCATCGTCACCGCCAACTGGGTCAACCCCGCCTGCGACGACCTGGATGCCGTCTACCTGAACAACTACAACGCCTGCCGCACCGCGATCCGCGCGGCGCTGTCCGGTCTGCCATCCCGCGCCCAGCTGGCCGACGTGGCGGGAGCTATCGCCAACCCGTTCTACACCCCGAAAGCCTGAGGTGGTCGCCATGCAATACACCCGTCTCGGCCATTCCGGCCTGCAGGTTTCCAAGCTCTGCCTCGGCACCATGAACATGGGCACCCCCCAGTGGAAGCCCTGGATCTTCGACGAACAGAAGAGCGAGCCGATCATCCGCCACGCCCTGGACAAGGGCGTGAACTTCATCGACCTGGCCGACTTCTATTCCGCCGGCGTGGGCGAAGAAGTGGTGGGGCGCATCCTCAAGCGCCTGGTGCGCCGCGAGGACGTGGTGGTCACCACCAAGGTCGGCTACGGCACCCGCGAAGGGATCAACGCCAGCGGCCACTCGCGCAAACACATCCTCGATAGCATTGACGCGTCGCTGACGCGCCTGGGCATGGATTACGTCGACCTCTACATGCTGCATTTCTTCGACCTGAATACCCCGGTGGAAGAGACCATGGAGGCCCTGAACGACATCGTCAAAGCCGGCAAGGCGCGCTACATCGGCGTCTCCACCATGCTCACCGGCCAGTTGGCGAAAATCCTCATGGCCTGCGAGCGCAATGGCTGGGTCAAGCCGATCAACATGCAGTTGCAGCTGAATTGCGCCTACCGCGAAGAAGAGCGCGAGATGATCCCCTTCTGCCGCGACCAGGGCCTCGGCGTCTCGGTGTTCAGCCCGCTGGCACGCGGACTGCTGACCGGCGACGCGCAGTCCACCCGCAACCAGACCGACTTCTTCACCCAGCAGATGTACGCCGACGAGGCGTCCTTCGAGATCGCCCGTTCGGTGCAGCGCGTGGCTCGCGCCCGTGGCGTTTCCAACGCGCAGATCGCCCAGGCCTGGGTGCTCAACCATCCGGGCGTGGACTGCATGCTGGTGGGCGCCGACTCCACCGAGCAGTTCGACAGCGCCCTGGCCGCCCTGGAAACCCGCCTGGACGCGGAAGAACGCTATGAGCTGGAGCGCAACTACACCCCCTGCGACCTGATCAACGACTACACCGCCGGCCAGCGCATCCTCCGCGTCGCCCGCCCGGCCCGCGAAGCGTTCCAAGCGCAGGAGGCCGTGGCATGAGCCGGTTGCTGCGCAAGGGGCATTACATCGACGGCCGCTGGCTGGAGGAGGGCGCCCACTACGCGGTGCGCAACCCGGCCAACGGCGAGCTGATCGCCGAAGTGGCGCGCGGCGGGGCCGAGGCGACCCAACTCGCCCTCGGCGCCGCCGAACGCGCCCTGCCGGGCTGGCGGGCGCTCACCGCCAAGCAGCGCAGCCAGGCGTTGCGTCGCTGGGCCGAGGGGATGCTGGCCAGTCAGCGCGAGCTGGCCGAGCTGCTCAGTCGCGAACAGGGCAAGCCGCTGGCCGAGGCCATGGGCGAGGTGGTCTACGCCGCCAGTTTCCTCGAGTGGTTCGCCGAGGAGGCCAAGCGCGTCTATGGCGACGTGATCCCCAGCCACAAGACGGATGCACGCATCATCCTGACCAAGGAGCCGATAGGCGTTGTGGCGGCCATCACGCCCTGGAACTTCCCCCTGGCCATGGTCACCCGCAAGGTGGGCCCGGCCCTGGCGGCGGGCTGCACGATGATCCTCAAGCCCTCTGAAGAAACGCCGCTGTCCGCCTTCGCCCTGGCCGTGCTGGCCGAGGAGGCGGGCATCCCGGCCGGGGTGTTCAACATCGTTTCCGGCGACGCCCCGGCTATCGGCGCTGCCCTGCAGGCCTCCGCCAGCGTGCGCAAGCTGAGCTTCACCGGCTCCACCCGCACCGGCAAGCTGCTGATGCGCCAGGCGGCGGACACCCTGAAGAAAGTCTCGCTGGAGCTGGGCGGTAACGCCCCCTTCATCGTCTTCGACGACGCCGACATCGACGCGGCGGTGAAGGGCGCCATGGCGTCCAAGTTCCGCAACACCGGGCAGACCTGCGTCTGCGTCAACCGCTTCTTCGTCCAGGACGCGGTGTACGAGGCCTTTACCCGCAAGCTCGCCGAGGCCGTGCGCGCCCTGCGCGTCGGCGCCGCCCTGGAAGGCGAGACCGAGCAGGGCCCGCTGATCAACGAAGCGGCCCTGGCCAAGGTGGAGCAGCACGTGGGCGATGCCCTGGAGAAGGGCGCGACGCTGATCTGCGGCGGCCGTCGCCACGCCCTGGGCGGCACCTTCTTCGAGCCGACCGTACTGGGCGACGCCACGCCGGACATGCTCATCGCCAGCGAAGAAACCTTCGGCCCTGTCGCCGCCTGCTTCCGCTTCAAGGACGAAGCCGAGGTGCTGGCCCGCGCCAACGACACGCCCTACGGCCTTTCCGCCTACTTCTACAGCCGCGACATCGGCCGCGTCTGGCGCGTGGCCGAAGGCCTGGAAGCGGGGATGGTGGGCATCAACGAAGGGATCATTTCCACCGAAGTGGCGCCCTTTGGCGGCATCAAGGAATCAGGCCTGGGCCGCGAAGGCTCGAAGTACGGAATCGAGGACTACCTGGAGATCAAGTACGTGCTGATGGGCGGCCTCTGACGCCCCTGTCGCGGGACTCATCCGGAGTCCCGCTCCCAACACCACGCCACGGCGTACAACAAGAAACGGGAGATAAACATGACACACACCACCAAGCTGGATGACGTCCCGCTGGGCCGGTTCCATATCAAGATCGCCGGCCTCACCTTCGGCGCCCATTTCACCGATGGCTACATCCTCGGCCTGATCGGCATTGCCTTTACCCTGATCAGCCCGCAGATGCAGCTCGATCCGTTCTGGCAGGGGCTGATCGGCAGCTCGGCGCTGATCGGTCTGTTCCTCGGCAGCCTGTTCTTCGGCTGGATATCCGACTACGTCGGGCGGCAGAAGATCTTCGTCGTCAGCTTCGTGCTGATTACCCTGGCCTCGGTGCTGCAGTTCCACGCCGAAAGCGCCATGCAGTTGTTCCTGCTCAGGGTGCTGATCGGCATCGGCCTGGGCGGCGACTACAGCGTCGGCCATACGCTGCTGGCGGAGTTCGCACCGAAGAAGCATCGCGGGGTGTTGCTCGGCTCGTTCAGCGTGATCTGGACCTTCGGCTATGTGGCCGCCACCTTCATCGGCACCGCGATGCTCAGCCTGGGCGACGATGCGTGGCGCTGGATGCTGGCCTCTTCGGCGATTCCCGCCGCGATCATCCTGATCGCCCGCATCGGCACCCCGGAATCGCCGCGCTGGCTGGTGAACCAGGGGCGCGTCGAAGAAGCCCGGGCCATCGTGCACAAGCACATCGGCCCGCACGTCGAACTGGAGGACGAACGCCCGCAGCAGCGGCAGGGCGGCTATGCCGTGCTGTTCAGCCGTGAGTACCGCAAACGGACCGCCTTCAACTGCCTGTTCTTCATCTGCATCGTGATGCCGTACTTCGCCATCTACACCTTCCTGCCGTCGATCCTGGCGAAGATGGGCCTGGCCGAAGGCATGGGTACCGAAATGATGCTCAACGCGCTGCTGGTGCTGGGCGCCCTGGCGGGCATCTGGTGCACGGTGAAGTTCAGCCGGCGCGGCTTCCTCATCGGCTCCTTCTGGGTCCTCGCCGCCTCGTTGTTCCTGCTGGTGGCCATGCCTGGCAGCGCGACCTGGGCAATGGTGGCGTTGTTCGGCGTCTTCACCCTGGTGCTGTCGGCGGTGAGCAACCTGGTGGGCGTGTTTCCGGCGGAAAGCTTCCCGACCGACGTGCGCGCCAGCGGCGTGGGTCTGGCCACCGCCGCCAGCCGCCTGGGCTCGGCCATCAGCACCTTCCTGCTGCCGGTGAGCGTGGCCGGCATCGGCCTCAACCCGACCATGGCGGTGCTGGGCGGTGTGCTGGTGTTCGGGGCCCTGGTGTCGTGGGCCTGGGCGCCGGAAACCAAGGCCCTGTCCCTGACCGAAGCCGGCCAGGCCGAGGAGGGTGAAGGCAAGGCGGCCGCTGGCATGACCGCAGGTGGGTCGCTCTTGTAGGGTGTGGCCGGGCCATGCGAAGCCCAACGAGCGGCCCCGTCGCCCGCCAACGTTGGGTTTCGCTGCGCTCTACACCAACCTACGCGGGAACGGGCTGGGGCTGAACGTAGGATGGGTAGAGGCACGAAACCCATTGTTTCGTGGCGTTGGGTTTCGCTGCGCTCTACACCAACCTACGCGGGAGCGGGCTGGGAGCGGGACGTAGGATGGGTAGAGGCACGAAACCCATCGTTTCGTGGCGTTGGGTTTCGCTGCGCTCTACACCAACCTACGCGGGAGTGGACTGGGAGCTGAACGTAGGATGGGTAGAGGTACGAAACCCATCGTTTCGTGGCGTTGGGTTTCGCTGCGCTCTACACCAACCTACGCGGGAACGGGCTGGGATCTGGACGTAGGACGGGTAGAGGCACGAAACCCATCGTTTCGTGGCGTTGGGTTTCGCTGCGCTCTACACCAACCTACGCGGGAGTGGACTGGGAGCTGAACGTAGGATGGGTAGAGGTACGAAACCCATCGTTTCGTGGCGTGTAGTGGTCTACTGATCCCGGACACCGATTTAGGCGAAAATCCTCGCCGTGAAAGAGGTGTCTGATGAGCAAGCAACGACGTACGTTTTCCGCCGAGTTCAAGCGAGAGGCAGCGGCCTTGGTACTGGATCAAGGCTACAGCCATATCGAAGCCTGCCGTTCGCTGGGCGTCGTGGACTCGGCATTACGCCGCTGGGTGAAACAGCTCCAAGATGAGCGCCAGGGAGTCACCCCGAAGAGCAAGGCGCTGACGCCCGAGCAGCAGAAGATCCAAGAGCTGGAAGCCCGGATCAACCGGCTGGAGCGGGAGAAAGCGATATTAAAAAACCGCCTCCCCGGCGCACCGCGCCCCATTGGGCTAGAAACACGACCACTACACTGACAGCGCTGGACAGTGGTCGTCTGCTTTTTGGAGGCTCAGTCCCCGTCAAAAAACCTGACCCAGGGGAAGCTGCGGACCCGTGAGTGGTGGCGCGTTTCGTGACCCCGTTTAGGAATGTGATCTGATCCGAGTCCCCGTCCAGTACATCCGGTAAGTGGAGGGTTCTCATGAAAACGTCCAGTTCACAGCGGCAGGGTCTGCCAGTGATTCACCAGCGTGCAGCCGGCATCGACATCGGATCGCGCTTCCATGTGGTGGCCGTGCCCATCGATCTCGCCGAAGAGCCGGTGCAAACCTTCAAGGCGTTTACCGCCGACCTGGAGCGCATGGCCGCTTGGCTGGTCGAGCTGGGCGTCACCACGGTGGCGATGGAGTCGACCGGGGTGTATTGGATTCCGGTTTACGAGATTCTCGAGAGCCACGGTTTGCACGTCGTGCTGGCCAATGCGCGCGATGCCCGCGCTGTGCCTGGGCGCAAGACCGACGTCAACGATGCGCAGTGGATCCAGCGTCTGCATGCCTGTGGCTTGCTGCGGGCCAGTTTCCATCCCGAGCGCGAGATCGCAGCGTTACGCAGTTATCTACGTTTGCGCGAACGCCACCTCGATTACGCCGCGGCGCATATCCAGCACATGCAGAAGGCGCTCACCCACATGAACCTGCAATTGCAGCATGTGGTCGCCGACATTACCGGGGCCACCGGCATGCGCATCATCCGGGCGATCGTCGCCGGCGAGCGCAACGCGGCGACACTGGCAACCCTGCGCGATACCCGCTGCAAGTCGAGCGTTGAGACCATCCAGAGTGCCCTGGTGGGCAATTACCAGCCGGAACATGTGTTTGCCCTGGCGCAGGCATTGGCCATGTACGACGCCTATCAGGCGCAGCTTGAAGTCTGCGACCAGCAGATTGCCGAGAGCCTGCAGCGGCTCGCCCGGCAGCGCCCCTCACCCAGTGAACCGCTACCGAAGCCACGCCACCGCGCGCGACAGCCGAACGCGCTCAACTTCGATGTCCGTGTCTTGCTCTATCAACTGGTCGGCGTCGATCTGACCCAGATCCACGGCATCGGCCCCTACCTGGCACTGCGGTTAGTCGCCGAGTGCGGTACCGATCTGAGCCGCTGGCGTACCGCCCAGCACTTCACCTCCTGGCTGACCTTAGCGCCGGGTTGCCGGATCAGCGGCGGCAAAGTGCTCTCGGCACACACGCGCAAGACCAAGAATCGGGTGACAGCCCATCTCCGGTTGGCTGCCGTAACCACTGGCAGAACGAACACGGCGTTGGGCGCTTTTTATCGACGCTTGTCGGCGCGTATCGGCAAGGCCAAGGCGGTGACCGCCACGGCGCGCAAGATCGCCATCCTGTTCTACAACGCGATGCGCTTCGGCATGGCTTATCAGGATCCGGGAGCCGACCACTATGAGCAAAAATATCGCGAGCGCGTGGTCAGAGGCCTGCACCGGCGAGCAGCCGAATTCGGCTTCACGCTACAGGCCGTCGAAGGTGTTTCTTAGGAAGGCTACCGCTCTCTTGATGTCAGACGAACTCGATCGTACGCGCTGATAGACCAGTTGAGTGAGCAGGAGCCGGTAGAGGTGGTCTGTTCAGCCTTCGATGTGGCGCGCTCTTGCTACTACGCCCATCGTCTTCGATGTCGCCGTATCGATGCTCGCCGCGTGGCGCTACGCAGCCAGGTCAATCAGTTGTTCAGTCAGAGTCGAGGCTCGGCCGGAAGCCGGAGCATCTTGGGCATGCTGCGCGAGAGTGGCGAGACGATTGGCCGTTTTCGTGTACGCCGGCTAATGCGTGAACTGGGCCTGGTCAGCAAGCAGCCGGGCTCGCACGCCTACAAGCAAGCCACTGTTGAACGACCAGATATTCCGAATCGGCTGAATCGCGAGTTCACGACCGAAACTCCCAATCAGGTCTGGTGTGGCGACATCACCTATGTCTGGGCGCAAGGTCGCTGGCATTACCTGGCCGCAGTGCTGGATCTACATACCCGTCGGGTAGTTGGCTGGGCGTTCTCGGCCAAACCGGATGCCGAGTTGGTAATCAAGGCCCTGGACATGGCTTACGAGCAACGCGGCAAGCCACAACAGGTAATGTTCCATTCGGATCAGGGCAGCCAGTACGCCAGCCGCCTGTTCCGCCAGCGGCTGTGGCGTTACCGGATGCAGCAGAGCATGAGCCGTCGGGGTAATTGCTGGGACAACTCGCCGATGGAGCGCCTGTTCCGAAGCCTGAAGTCGGAATGGGTACCAACGACCGGATACCTGACCGCCCAGGAAGCTCAACGGGACATCAGTCATTACCTGATGCACCGTTACAACTGGATCAGGCCGCATCAGTTCAACGACGGACTGCCACCTGCGGTGGCCGAAGAAAAACTTAACCCACTGTCCGGAATGGGTTGACCACTACAGCGTTGGGTTTCGCTACGCTCTACACCAACCTACGCGGGAGCGGGCTGGGAGCTGGACGTAGGATGGGTAGAGGTACGAAACCCATCGTTTCGGGGTGTTGGGTTTCGCTGCGCTCTACATCAACCTACGCGGGAGTGGGCTGGGAGCGGGACGTAGGATGGGTAGAGGCACGAAACCCATCGTTTCGTGGCGTTGGGTTTCGCTGCGCTCTACACCAACCTACGCGGGAACGGGCTGGGAGCTGAACGTAGGATGGGTAGAGGTACGAAACCCATCGCTGTTGGGACACGCTACGCTCGGCGCCAGCCTGCGGCGGAAGAATTGCCTGATTTCATCCCGCGCTCTGCGCGTCCAGCCATTCGCAGAACAGCATCACCTTCGACAGCCCCTGGCTGCCGGCCGGTACATCCAGCCAGTAGCCATAGGGCCCCGAGACTTCGACCGGGCTGATGGGCAGCAACTGCCCGGTGGCCAGTTCATGCTCGATCATCCGCCGGTCGATCACCGCCAGGCCTCCGCCAGCCAGCGCGGTGTGGATGACCTGGTCGAGGGTGCTGAACTCCAGGCCCTGGCTCGGATCGACGTCGTCCCTGCCGTTGGCTTCCAGCCAGTTTTCCCACACCTGCAGGTGGCGGCCCTCGTGAATGATGTGCAGCAGCGGATGGGCGCTCAGCGCGGGTGGCAGGCCGTTGTCGAACAGCTCCGGGCTGGCCACGGCGATATGCCGCTCCAGCAGCAACAACCGACTCTGCCAACCGGCCGCCGCCTGCAGGCCGAAGCGGATGCGGCAGTCGATCTCGTTCGGGTTTTCGGGCCCGGCGTCATTGCGCACGCTGAGGGCGATATCCGGGTAGCGCTGGTTGAACCGCCGCAAGCGCGGCGACAGCCAGCGGGTCGCGTAGGTGGGGGGCGCGAGGATGCGCAGGCGCTGGCGCAGATTCGGTATGCGAACCCCTTGCAAGGCCTGCTGCATGCGGTCGAAGGCGTCGGCCAACTGCGGCACCAGGGCGGCCCCGGCGGGGGTCAGGCTGAGCCCTTGGGGCGTCCGTACGAACAGCGCGACGCCCAGGTATTCCTCCAATTGCTTGATCTGCCGGCTGACGGCGCCCTGGGTCACGTTAAGCGCCAGGGCGGCGCGGCTGAAACTGCTGTGGCGGGCGACTTCCTCGAACACCCGCAGGGCATTGAGCGATGGCAGCTCACGCATGGACGCTGTCCCCGCCGCTGGCTGCGGTGGACGGTTCCAGGGCCCGCATCGACAGCCACAGTTCCTGCTGCAGCCATTCGCGGAATACCTGCAAGGCCGGGGATTCGGCCTGTTCCGGGCGGGTCACCAGCCAATAGGACTGGTGGCCCTCCACATGCACATTGAGCACCTGGGTGAGCCGCCCCGTGGCCAGCTCGCGGGTCACCATGTGCCAGTCGGCAATGGTGATGCCAAGGCCATCGACGGCGGCCTGGATGGCCAGGTCCAGCAGGTCGAATTCGTAGCCGCCCTGGGTATCCACGCCTTCGATCCCGGCGGCGTCCAGCCAGTGGCGCCAGGTCTGGTAGCGGCGTTCTTCGGTAGAGAGCACGTGGAGCAGGGTGAGATGGTCGAGGTCGGGTGTCTCGCCGACGTCCTGGCGGCTCGCCAGCAGGCCGGGGGAACAGACCGCGATGTGCCGCTCGTGCATCAGCAGGGTGCTGTCCAACTGCTCCCATTCGCCGTTGCCGAAGCGGATGGCACAGTCCAGGGTGCCGCGCTCCACCAGGCTGTCCTGCAGGCGGGTGGTGATGCTCAGCTCCAGTTCGGGATGCTGTTCGCGCAGGCGGCCCAGCCGTGGCAGCAGCCAGCGGCTGGTAAAGGTCGGTGGGGCGTTGACGCGCAGACGCTTGAGATGGCCCTTCTGCTGGATACCGCGCACCGCCATTTCGATGCGGTCGAAGGACTGGTTCAACGCGTTGAGTAGCACACGGCCGGCGCGGGTCAGTTCCAGATGGTGATGGCGGCGCACCAGCAGGGCTTCGCCGACCTGTTCTTCCAATTGGCGCACCTGGCGGCTGACGGCGCTCTGGGTGACGTTGAGCAGCTCGGCTGCGCGGGTGAAGCTGCCGGTGGTGCCGGCGATCTCGAAAGCTTTCAGCGCATTGAGCGCGGGCAACCTGCGTTTCAATTCGGACTCTTCTTGTTCGCTGCGCGGCGGCGGACGCCGAGGTGGGGCAGCATATCGCGAACCGTGGAGCGCTACAGCCGGGAACGGAAACGGCTTGAAAAAAACTCAGCCGAAGCGTGCGATAAAATCGATTGTCAGCTTGCGCAGACGGCTTCTAGGATTTCCTCCACCCGCGCTGGCGCCCCCGGCAGCCAGCCGCCCAGTCCTGATGGAACGGCCTGCCCACGGAGGCAACCATGCTTCAGGTTCTGCTTGAATGCCCACTGGCCCTCGACGTCCCAGGCACACTCCCCGAAGCCCATTCCGGCTCCCCCTGATTCCCTCCCGCCCGTCCCCCCCCTCCAGGGCCGACCGACGCCCTGGCCTACTCTGGATCGCCCGCGACGACGGGCGGCCGTCCGACCTGATGAGAAGACATGGGAGGCGTTATGGCCCTCACCCTGAAGATCAATGGCACCGAACACAGCGTCGATGTCGACCCCGACACGCCGCTGCTCTGGGTCCTGCGTGACGTGCTGGGCATGACCGGGACCAAGTTCGGCTGCGGCATGGCCCTGTGCGGGGCCTGCACGGTGCATATGAACGGTGCTGCGGTGCGTTCCTGCGTGATGCCGGTGAGCAGCATGATCGGCGCCGAAATCACCACCATCGAAGCGATTGGCGACAGCGAAGTCGGCAAGCGTGTGCAGGACGCCTGGCTGGCCCGGGAAGTGGTGCAGTGCGGCTACTGCCAATCCGGGCAGATCATGTCCGCCAGCGCGCTGCTGGCCAGCAACCCGAACCCCAGCGACGCCGAGATAGACGGCGCCATGTCCGGCAACATCTGCCGCTGCGGCACCTACTTGCGCATTCGCGAGGCCATCAAGGTTGCCGCACAGACCAAACCCAAGGCGGAGGATGCGGCATGAACGACCTCTCTTCCTTTGCCCCAGGCCTCAGTCGGCGGAGCTTTCTCAAGGTGGGTGCCGCCGTGGGTGGTGGCCTGCTGATCAGTTTCACGCTGCCGGGCCTGATGGGCGAGGCGCAGGCGGCGGAGGGCGAGTTCAGCCCCAACGCCTACATCCGCATCGACCGCAACGGCCAGGTGGTCTTCATCATCCAGCCGGTGGAAATGGGGCAGGGCACCTACACCTCCATGCCGGCGCTGATCGCCGAGGAGCTTGAAGTACGCCTCGACCAGATCGTCGTCGAGCACGCGCCGGCCGATGACAAGCGTTACTCCAACCCCATGCTCGGCTTCCAGGTCACCGGCGGCTCCACCTCGGTGCCGGCCAACTGGAAACCCCTGCGCCAGGCCGGCGCCACTGCGCGAGTCCTGCTGGTCACGGCCGCCGCCCAGCAATGGTCGGTGCCGGTGGACAGTTGCCGCGCCGAGAACGGCACCGTGGTGCATGCCGAGAGTGGCCGCACGCTCGGCTATGGCGAACTGGTGGACGCCGCCGCGCAGTTGCCGCTGCCGGGCGAGGTGCCGCTCAAGGACCCGTCGCAGTTCAAGCTGATCGGCACGTCCGCCAAGCGCACCGATACGCCGGACAAGGTGCGCGGTAAGGCAATGTATGGCATCGACGCCCGCCCCGAAGGGGTCAAGGTTGCCGCGCTGACCATCTGCCCGGTGATCGGCGGCACCCTGGCCGAAGTGGACGACGCGCCGGCGATGGCGATCAATGGCGTGCGCAAGGTGGTGCGCACCCAGGATGCGGTGGCGGTCATCGCCGACCACACCGGCGCCGCGCGCAAGGGTCTGGCGGCCTTGCAGATCAAGTGGAACGAAGGCGAGAACGGCAAGGTGTCCAGCGCCGAACTGCTGAAGAACATCGCCGAGGCCTCCAAGGGCGAGGGCGCCCAGGCCCGCGCCGAAGGCAATGTGCAGGACGCCATGGGCAAGGCGGCGAAGAAGGTCGAAGCGACCTACCAGGTGCCCTTCCTCGCCCATGCCTGCATGGAACCGGTCAACTGCACCGCCCACGTGCGCAAGGATGGCTGCGACCTCTGGGTCGGTATCCAGGTGCCGACGCGGGCCAAGGCCCTGGCGGCCCAGCTCACCGGCCTGCCCGAAGACGCGGTGCAGGTGCATAACCAACTGCTCGGGGGTGGCTTCGGCCGGCGCCTGGAGACGGACTTCGTCGGCCATGCGGTGGAGGTGGCCAAGCAGGTGGACTACCCGGTGAAGGTGATCTATTCCCGCGAGGAAGACACCCGCCACAGCTCCTTGCGGCCGTTCCACTACAACCACCTGGCCGCAGGCCTGGACGAGCAGGGCCGGCCCATCGCCTGGACCCACAAGGTCACCGGTGGCTCGATCCTTGCGCGCTGGGCGCCGAGCCTGTTCAAGAATGGCGTGGACGGCGACGCGGTGCGCGACGCCTGCGGCCCCTACGCCTTCCCCAACCTGGCCGTGCATTACGTGCGCCACGAGCCACCCAAGGGCATCACCCCGGCGTTCTGGCGCGGTGTGGGCCACACCCAGAACGCCTTCATGGTGGAAGGCTTCATGGACGAGCTGGCGGCGATGAACAAGGCCGACCCCTTCAGCTACCGCTACCCGCTGCTGGAGAAGCACCCACGGGCCGTCAAGGTGCTGGAGACCCTGCGCGAGAAATCCGCCTGGGATTCGCCGCTGCCGGCCGGCCACGGCCGTGGCCTGGCGCTGACCTACTGCTTCGGCACCTATGCGGCGCAGGTGGCGGAAGTCAGCGTGGATGCCAATGGCACGGTCAAGGTGCTCAAGGTCACCTGCGTGGTGGACTGCGGCATTCCCGTCAACCCCGACTCGGTGGTGGCGCAGATGGAAGGCGGCACCTTGTTCGGCCTGACGGCGGCGCTGTTCGGCAACATCACCTTCAAGGACGGCCGGGTGGAGCAGGGCAACTTCGACAGCTATCGCCTGCTGCGCCTGAACGAAGCGCCGCCCATCGCGACTCACCTCATCAACAGCGGCGAATCTCCCGGCGGCATGGGTGAAGTCTCCACCGTGGTCATCGCCCCGGCGGTGGTCAACGCCATCTTCGCCGCCACCGGCAAACGGCTGCGGTCCTTGCCCATCGATCCGGCGGAGCTTAAGCAGGCGTAGGGACGGCTCCTTCACCGATCTGAGGGGTTTCGCAGGCTCTACCCATCCTACATGTGGACGCAGCCGTAGGATGGGTAGAGCGGAGCGAAACCCATCGTCAACACGTGCACGCGGCGCGCCCTACCGGGGCTGTACGCCCTTTGGGTTGATTAAAACTCAATCGATAGCGGTCTTTATATCGTTTGTCGGGCTCCCGCCCGGTGTCGACCATAGCTCCAGTCCAGAGCCGTTCTCGCGGCTGAAAACAACAGGAGGTCGACATGAACCCGCTGCCATCCCTCTGGGGGGCCGATAGCCCCTCGCGCCTGCTTGGCTCCCGCCATATCGCCAGTGGCGAACTCGTATTCCCGGCGCTGCCCGGTCACTCGCCGCTGGCTGACCAGTATCAGGTCGAAGCCCTGGCCGGCGAGGGCGAGCTGTACAGCTTCACCCTCATCCACCCGAGCCCGAAGAGCGGCCTCGCGCCCTTCGCCCTGGGCTACCTGGACCTCGAAGGCCCGTTGCGCCTGTTCGGTCGCATCACCGGCGGTGAGCGCCCGGTGATCGGCGGCCGCTACCGCATCCTGCCCGACGACACCTATGGCTATGTATTCGAATCCCTGGAGGCCCGCCAATGAGCCAGATGCATGTAATGGGCGGCGCCATGACCCGCTTCGGCCGTCACCCGGGCGTGATGGCGCCGGAGCTGGCGCAACAGGCGATCCTCGCCGCGGTGGCCGACGCCGGTGTCGAACTCAAGGATATCCAGGCGATCTACTGCGCCAATGTGCTGGGTGGCATGATCCTCGGCCAGGTGATCCTGCGTGACCTGAACCTCGCCGGCATCCCGGTCTACAACGTCGAGAACGCCTGCGCCAGCGGCGCCACCGCCGTGCACCTGGCGCGCCACGCGCTGCTGGCGGGCCAGTACGAACGGGTGCTGGTGTTCGGCATCGAGCAACTCACCCAGCTCGGCGGCGGCACCATCCCGCTGCAACGCAACGACGAGAAGACCGACCTCTACGCCACCGCCGGGATGGTCCTGCCGGCGGTCTATGCCATGCGCGCCACGCGCTTCCTCCACGAGCGCGGCGCCAGTCCGGCGGACCTCGCCCGGGTGGCGGTGAAGAACCGCCGCCATGGTGCCCTCAACGAGTACGCCCAGCAGCGCAGCGAAGTGACCCTGGAAGAGGTGCTGGGCTCACGCATGATCGCCGACCCGCTGACCCTGCTGCAGTGCTGCCCGTCCCAGGTGGATGGCGCCGCCGCCCTGGTGCTGGGCAACCAGCCCGGCCCCCACGCCAGGGACGTGCGCGTGCTGGGTTCCGTCGTGGTTTCCGGCCTGCGCGAGGGCGCCCGCGACGACATCCTTGACGCCGAAATCACCGCCCGCGCGGCGCGCCTGGCCTACGAGCAGGCCGGGGTGGAGCCCCGCGATGTCGGCGTGGTGGAGCTGCATGACGCCTTCACCATCGCCGAACTCCTTTACTACGAGGCCCTGGGCCTGGCCCCCCACGGCGAGGCCGTGCCGCTGCTGCTGTCCGGGGCCACCGCCCTGGGCGGCCGGGTGCCGGTGAACCCCAGCGGCGGCCTGCTCGCCAAGGGGCATCCGCTGGGCGCCACCGGCGTCGCGCAGATGGTCGAACTGATGTGGCAGTTGCAGGGCCGGGCCCACGGCCGCCAGGCCGACAACCAGCCGCGCATCGGCGTTGCCCAGTGCACCGGCGGCGGTATCGCCGGTGTCGATCACGCCGCGTCTTCCGTTCACGTGCTGGGGGTGTGAGATGAGCGCGAATCGATTCCAGCAAGGCCAGGTGGCGGCCGTCACCGGCGCCGCCCGCGGCATCGGACTGGGCATCGCCACCCGCCTGGCGCGCCAGGGTGTGGCGGTGTATCTGCTGGACCGCGACGTGGCGGCCCTGCAGGACGCGGCCGAACGGCTGCGAGTCGAAGGCCTGGATGCCCATGGCATCGCCCTGGACCTGACCCAGGGCGGCGAAGTGGAGCAGGCCTTCGGGCAGATCCGCGAACGGTCCGGGCGACTGGACTTTCTGGTGAACAACGCGGGCGTGGTGCGCGACAAGCGTTTCCTGAAGATGACCGAGGACGACTGGGACCTGGTGGTGGATACCAACCTGCGGGCGCAGTTCCTCTGCTGCAAGGCAGCCTTGCCGCTGATGCTGGAGGCGGGCTTCGGGCGCATCGTCAACCTGTCCTCACGCGCCTGGCTGGGCGGCTTTGGCCAGGCTAACTATTCCGCCGCCAAGGGCGGGGTGGTGAGCCTGACCCGCAGCCTGGCCATCGAGTTCGCGTCCAAGGGCATCACGGTCAACACCGTCGCCCCGGGGATCGTCGATACGCCGCTGTTCCAGGCCTTCGAGCCGGAGGTGCAGGCGCGCCTGAAGGACACGGTGCCGGTCAAGCGCATCGGCGTGCCGGACGACATCGCCAATGCGGTGGAGTTCTTCCTCGACCCGGCCAGCGCTTACGTCACCGGCCAGACCCTGTATGTCTGTGGCGGGCGCAGCCTGTCCTCGGCCAGCGTGTAGGGAGGCCGCCATGTCCGTAAGCCTGCAGATCCGGGGCGCCGTCGCCCTGATCACCCTGGAGCGTCCCGACGCCCTCAACGCGCTCGACCTGGATGCCCTGCGTGCCCTGCGCGGGCACCTGGCGGAGGTCCGCGATCGCCGCGAGGTACGTGTGGCGATCCTCAGCGGGGCCGGGGAGCGCGCGTTCTGCGTCGGCGCCGACCTGAAACGCACCCGCGATTCGTCGGCGTCCTATGCCGAGGCGCTGTTCCTGGACAAGGAGCCGGCCGCCGAGGCCGGCCTCTATATCCGCCTGATGGATCTCGCCGACCTCGACCTGCGCAAGCCGCTGATCGCCGCGGTGAACGGCCACTGCCTCGGCGGCGGCCTGGAGCTGGCGCTGCAGTGCGACCTGCGCATCGCCTCCGGCAACGCCAGCTTCGGCCTGCCGGAGGCGGTGGTCGGTTCGATCCCGGCGGTGTCCGGCCTGCATCGCCTGCTGAAGGCGGTGCCGCCAGCCCATGCCATGCAGATGGCCCTGACCGGGCAACGCATCGACGCCGCCCAGGCATTGGCCATCGGGCTGGTCTCGGAAGTCGCCGACAGCCCGGCGGCGCTGCTCGACCGCGCGCTTGCCCTGGCCGAACGCGTTGCCGCCCAGGCGCCGCTGGCGATCCAGGCATTGCAGTCCCTGGCGCGGCAGACCGCGCACCTGTCGGATGCCGATGCCCAGCGCCTGACCGAACTCTACTGGGGCGTGCTGCGGGACACCGAGGACCGCCTGGAAGGTCGCGCGGCCTTCGCCGAGAAACGCCCGCCGCACTACAAGGGCCGCTAGGTCCGGGAGAGCCAAGATGCAATTGAGCAATCCGTTCCTGCAGAGCCTCGGCGTCGAACTGGTCCACTGGACCGGCGGCGAGGCCACGTTTCACCTGCCTATCCAGGCGCGCCACCTGAACCGCCAGGGCATGCTCCACGGCGGACTGGTCGCCACCCTGCTGGATGCGGCCTGCGGCTATGCGGGCCTGCATGCCGCCGAGGGCGAGGAGGAGGTCCATGGCGTCACCGTGATGCTCAACATCGCCTACCTGAAAGCGGCCCGCTCCGGGACCGTGATCGCCTGCGGCAGGATCAGCCGTAGCGGGCGCAGCCTGTATTTCGCCGAAGCCACGCTGACGACCGAGGGCGGCGAGTTGCTGGCGACCGCCCAGGGCACCTTCAAGCAGGGAGGGGCGCGCCATGCTGCGTGACGCCCTGCGAGGCCTGACGGTGGTGGATTTCACCCAGATCGCCGCCGGGCCCACCTGCACCATGCTGCTGGCCGACATGGGCGCGCGGGTGATCAAGGTCGAGGCGCCGGAAGGCGACCTCGGGCGCAGCCTGGGGCCGGCCTGGGTCGGCGAGGACAGCGCCCTGTACCACGGTTTCAACCGGGGCAAGCAGGGCCTCTGCCTCGACCTCAAGCAGCCGGCGGCGCTGGCCGTTGCGCAACGCCTGGTGACCGAAGCCGACGTGCTGATCGAAAGCATGCGGCCCGGCGTCATGGCACGCCTGGGACTGGGCTACGAGACCGTGGCGGCGCTGAATCCGGCGCTGGTCTACTGCTCCATTTCCGCCTACGGCCAGCAAGGGCCCTACGCGGACCGTGCCGGGGTGGATGGCATCCTCCAGGCCGACTCCGGCCTGATGAGCCTGATCGGCATCCCCGGCGCGCCGCCGTGCAAGGTGCAGGCGCCGGTGGTGGATGTGGTGACCGGCTACATGGCGTGCATGGCCATCCTCGCCAAGCTGCAGGCGCGGCACCGGGACGGGCTGGGCGGTCATCTGGACGTGAGCCTGATGAATTCGGCGCTGGCCCTGCAGCAGTCGTCCATCAGCAGCTACCTGCGCGACGGCGAACTGCCGACGCCCATCGGCAGCGCGGCGCCCTATTCGGCACCCAACGAGGCCTTCCAGACAGCGGATGGCTGGCTGATGGTGGCGGCCTACAACGGCAACCGCTGGGAGCGGCTGTGCGGGGTGCTCGGCCACCCCGAGTGGACGGACGATCCACGCTTCATCAGTTCTGCCCAGCGCGTGGCCCATCGCGCCGAGATGCAGGAGGCGCTCACCGCCGTGTTCCGTACCGAATCCTGCGCGCATTGGCTGGAGCGGCTTCGCGCGGCGGACATCCTCTGCGCCAGGGTGGCCGATTACCGTGACCTGCTGAACCATCCGCAGATCGCCGAGAACGGTATGTTCGCCAGCATTACCCATCCGCGCCATGGCCTGCTGCGGGTGCCGGGCTTCCCGGTGAACAGCGCCGAGGCTGCCGAGCAGCCCTACCTGCCGGCGCCGGACAAGGGCGAGCATTCCCGCGAGCTGCTGGCGGAGATGGGTTTCAGCGAGCGGGAAATGGCGGACATGCTGGAAAGCGGCGCAGTGATCGCGGCGTAGGAGGGGGCTGGGCCAAGCCGAATGCTGCGTGGCGTCAGGTCCGCTCGTTGGGTTTCGCGTCGCTCTACCGCAACCTGCGAAAAGCCCTATGCGGTGTGCCGTGTACGGCGCGCCTGCTCCAGCAGCCACTGGCGGAAGGTGCCCATGTCTTCACTTTCCGCCCGGTGTTTCGGGGTCAGCAGGTAATAGGTGTAGGCGCCCATGTCCACCGTCTGCGGGAAGGGCCGCACCAGGGTGCCCTCGCGCAATTCCTTTTCCACCAGGAACAACTGGGCGATGGCGATGCCCTGGCCGCCGGCTGCCGCCGCGTAGGCCATGGACGAACTCTGGTAGGTCATGCCGGCGCGGGCATCCACCGCACTCCCGATACCCGCCGCCTGCAGCCAGTGACTCCAGTCATCCGGGCGGGCGATGGAATGCAGCATGGTGTATTCGGCCACGTCCGCCGGCTCGTGCAGGCCCGGGCCGAGCTCCAGCAGGGCCGGGCTGCACACCGGAGCCAGCACGTTGTCGCTGAGCGCGTAGCAGTTGCAGTTGGGCCAGTCGCCGGCGCCGAGGCGGATGGCGGCGTCCAGGTCCTCCTTGTGAAAGTCCACCGGGTCGAGGGACGCGGTCAGCAGCACTTCGATCTTCGGGTTCTCCTGGTGGAAGCTGGCCAGGCGCGGGATCAGCCATTGCATGGCGAAGGTGGTATAGGCGCGCACCTTGATCTGCCGGCGCTTGGTGGGGCGCTTGAGCTTGCGGGTGGCACCGCGCAGGTCTTCGATGATGCGCGCCACTGCCTTGAAGTACTGCTCGCCAGCCGGGGTGAGGGTGATCTGGCGATGGCCGCGGGTGAACAGCGGCTGTTCCATGTAGTCCTCCAGGGTACGGATCTGCCGCGATACGGCCCCGGGGGTGACGTTCAGTTCATCGGCGGCGAGGGTGATGCTGAGGTGCCGGGCTACGGCCTCGAAGGCGCGCACGGCGTTGAGCGGCGGCAGTCTGTCCATCTGCGGATCTTCTTCTTGGAGTCGTGAAGGGCGCGGAATCTTACTCTAGTTCTGATTGAGTAAATCTCAAGCGAAAGCCCTGATTTTCTCGTTTGTCGCGGCCTCCGGCGCCTTTCTAGCATCGGCCTCCGGACTTATCACAACAACAAGAGAGTACCGCCCGATGACCACCCCGAAACGGGCCGATGCCTTCGGCTCCCAGGTCTTCCTTGCGCTCTGCGGAATCACCGCCAGCAGCGTCGTCAGCGCTGACGTCCTCACCGACTCCAGGGCCAGCCTGGAACTGCGCAACGTCTACTTCAACCGCGACTTCCGCCAGGAGGCGGCCGCCCAAAGCAAGGCCGAGGAGTGGGCCCAGGGCTTGCTGCTGCGCTATGAGTCGGGCTTCACCGAGGGTCCCGTCGGCATCGGCATCGATGCCCTGGGCTTGCTCGGCGTGAAACTGGACTCCAGTCCGGCGCGCAGCGGCACCGGTCTGCTGCAGGTCGACCGCGAGAAACCCAATCGCGCCCAGGACGACTACGGCGAACTGGGGCTCACCGCCAAGCTGCGAATCGACGACAGCCTGCTGAAACTGGGCACCCTGCAACCCAAGCTACCGGTTGCCTTGTCCAACGACAGCCGCCTGTTGCCGCAGACGTTTCGCGGCGCCTGGCTGAGCAGCACGCACATCCGCGACCTGACGCTCGACCTCGGTCGGTTCGACCGGATCAACCTGCGCAACTCCTCGGATAACGAGGCGATGCAGGTGTTCAGCGGTGGCGCGCGCAACATCGTCCCGGGCCGCAGCAGGACCAGCGACGCGCTGGACTTCGCCGGCGCCAGTTACCGCTGGACCCCGAACCTGAGCAGCAGCTACCACTACGCCGCGCTGGACGGTATCTACCGCCAGCACTATTTCACCCTCGGCCACCACCTGGACCTGGGCGCGGCGGGCTCGCTGAAGTCGGACCTGCGCGGGGCGCGCAGCACGGACGAGGGCGGCAGCAACGTCGACAACCGTGCCTTCGGGGCGATGTTCACCTACAAGCGTGGGCCGCAGTCCTTCGGCCTTGGTTACCAGCAAATGAGCGGGGATACCGGTTTCGCCTACGTCAATGGTGCCGACGGCTACCTGGTGAACCTGGTGCAGGTGAACGACTTCGGCAACGAGGACGAACGCTCCTGGCAGGCGCGCTACGACTTCGACTTCACCGCCCTGGGCCTTCCCGGCCTGACCTTCATGACCCGCTACCTGTCGGGCGATGCGGTGGAACTGGCCGGACGGGCGGAGCAGGGCGAGGAGTGGGAACGGGACACCGACCTGGCCTACGTGGTGCAGGGCGGGCCGTTGAAGAACCTGGGCCTGAAGTGGCGCAACGCGACGGTACGCAGCAATTTCGGGCCGGATATCGACGAGAACCGATTGATCGTCACCTACACGGTGCCGCTCTGGTGATTTGAGTTCGATCTAGGGTGGAAGTCGCTCTTTACTTCCACCATGCGTAGTGGAGCTGGGCATCACTGGTGGATGAGAAGAGCGCCATCCACCCTACGAAAGCATCGATAAACAACACCCCGCACGAGGCGGGGTGTTGTTTGGGAGCAGGCTTCAGAGCCGGATGATCACCGATTTGAGCTGGGTGTAGTGGGAGAGGGCGTCGATGCCCTGTTCGCGGCCGTAACCGCTCTGCTTGAAGCCACCGCAGGGCGTCTGCACGAAGCCGCCGCTGTATTCGTTGACCACGATGCGTCCGGCCTCCAGGCCGGCGGCCACCCGGTGCACGCGGCCGATGTCGCGGCTCCAGATACCGGCGCCCAGGCCGAACTCGCTGTCGTTGGCCAGGTGCAGGGCGTCGGCCTCGTCCTTGAAGGGAATGACGCAGAGGATCGGGCCGAAGATTTCTTCCCTGGCCAGCGTCATGTCGTTGCGCACGCCGGTGTATACCGTGGGCTCGATGTACCAGCCGGTGCCCAGGTGGTCGCCGCTGGCCACCTTGCCGCCGATGGCGGGCTTCAGGCCTTCGCGTTCGGCGATCGCGAAGTAGCTCTGGATCTTCTCGAACTGGGCGTGGGTGGTGATGGGCCCGGAGGTGGCGTCGAAGTCCGGGCCGACGCGCAGGGCGGCGACCTCGGCCACCAGCTTCTCGACGAAACGGTCGTGGATATTCTCCTGCACCAGCAGGCGGGTGCCGGCGCAGCACCACTGGCCGCTGTTCCAGGTGAAGGCCCGCGTGGCGCCCTTGGCGGCGGCGTCCAGGTCGGCGTCGTCGAAGACGATGTTGGCGGACTTGCCGCCCAGTTCCAGGGTCAGCGGCAGGATGCGTTCGGCGGCGATGCGGCCCAGTTCCCGGCCAGCGGTCAGGCCCCCGGTGAAGGAAATCTTGCGCATCAGCGGATGGCGCGCCATCACCGGGCCGATGACGCTGCCCTTGCCGACGATCACGTTGAACACGCCGGCAGGCAGGCCGGCTTCTTCGACGGCGATGCGCGCCAGCTCGACCAGGGAGGCGGAGGTGTGCTCCGAGGGCTTGGCCACGACCGTGTTGCCGGTGGCCAGGGCCGGGGCGATGGCGCGGGCGGCCTGATGCAGCGGGGCGTTCCAGGGCAGGATGGCGCCGATCACGCCGAAGGGGTCGCGACGGGTGTAGACGTGGTAGTCGGGGCCCTGGTTGATGACTTCGCCGTCCATGACGTTGACCAGGCCGGCGTAGAACTCGAAGTACTGGGCGGTGAGGTCCATCAGCGCGGCCATCTCGCGGCCAGGTTTGCCGGTCTCGGCGCTTTCCAGCCTGCCCAGGCGGTCCTCGCTGTGGCGCACGATGCGCGCCAGCTCCAGCAGGACGCGGCCCCGTTCGGCGGGCCGCATGTCGCGCCAGGCGGGCAGGGCGTCCTGCGCGGACTGGATGGCCAGCTCCACGTCGGCGGCGCCGCTGTTGGCGACTTCGCCCAGCTTCTCGCCGGTGCGCGGGTCGAGCTTGTCGACGTAGCTCCCCTCGGCTGGCGCCAGGAAGCGTCCGCCGACGTAGCTCTCAACTTTCAAGAACATCTTCGAGTCTCCTCAGTTCAACGTCCGGGTCCTGTGTGGGGTGCCGCTCTTGTTCGTCGACCCGGGCGTGCGGGGCAGGTTCGGCCCTGGACGACACCGCTGCAAAGGAAATTTAGGCCGTAATGGCTTGAGGAAAAATCAATCGGCCGAACGGCACAGGGCCCTGATCCAGTGGGGCTTACGCTTGAGCTGGGCTCAAGCGAACCGCGCGGAAAACTCGCTTCACCGGTGCCGCGCCGCGCTGCATCGTGCTCACTCACCAGAAGAGAACGCCCTCGGGCGATCAACAACAAAAAGTGTGCTCACGGGAGCCAAACAATGAATCATGACAACAGTGTGATCGGTGGCCTCATGCCTGAATCCGCCGCCTCCACCCCCGCCGAGACCGGCCGCCGGCTGAACCGCACCGAGAAGAAGGCCATCGTCGCCGCCACCCTCGGCACCATAGTCGAGTACACCGACTGGGTGATCTACGCGACCTTCTCATCGATCCTCGCCAAACAGTTCTTTCCCGCCGGCAACAGCCTCACCGCGCTGCTTTCGGTGCTGGCGGTATTCGCCGTGGGCTTTCTGATGCGCCCCATCGGCGGCGCGGTGCTGGGTGTGTTCGCCGACCGTTACGGCCGCAAGAAGGGCCTGGCCCTGTCCATTCTGCTGATGTCCCTGGCTTCGCTGGTGATCGGCATCTGCCCGAACTATGAAAGCATCGGTATCGCGGCCCCGATCATCCTGGTGCTCGCGCGGCTGACCCAGGGTTTCTCCGCCGGCGGCGAATTCGGTTCGGCCTCGGCCTTCCTCATCGAATCGGCGCCGTCCGACCGCCGCGCCTTCGCCGGTTCCTGGCAGTGGTTCGCGATCAACGCCGGCACCCTGGTGTCCTTCCTGCTGGGATTCGGGCTGGCGTCGGTGGGCAGCGATACGGCCCTGGAAGACTGGGGCTGGCGCGTGGCGTTCATCATCGCGGCACTAATGGGCGTGATCACCCTGTGGATTCGCCTGACCGTGCGTGAAACCGAGGTGTTCAAGTCCCGCGTGGCGAAGAAGGCGGTCGAGAAGCGCCCGATCCGCGACCTCTTCACCACCCACCGCAAGGACGTGCTGCGCGTCATCGGCGTCGCCATGGCCGGCAACCTGTTGAACTACGTGTGGATGGTGAGCTACCCGTCCCAGGTGCATCTGGTCACCGGCATGTCGCTTCGTGACACCTTGCTGGCCGGTGCCATCGCAGTTGGCGTGTCGTTGCTGCTGATGCCGCTGGTGGGCATGCTGGCCGACCGCGTCGGCCGCCGCCCGGTGCTGATCGCCTTCGCCGCCGCCTCGATCCTCTGGGCCTGGCCGAGCTTCGGCCTGCTCCACCCGGGCATCAGCCTGGTCGAAGTGATCCTGCTGCAGACCACGTCCATGGTGATCCTCACCGGCTTCGGCGCGGCTTCGGCGGTGACCATGGCCGAGCAGTTCCCGGCGGAAGTACGGGTCACCGGCATCGCCTTGCCGTACGCCCTGTCGGTCACCCTGTTCGGCGGCACCTCGCCCTACCTCATGACCGCCCTTTCGGGCGCCGGTTACGGCCACCTGTTCTGGATCTACGTCGCCGCCGTGTGCCTGGTGAGCCTGGTGGTGTACATCCGCATGCCGGAGCTGAAGGGCCAGCCGCTGCGCTGATCTCCGGCAAGACAAGGCGCCCAGCCCGTTCGAAACCCATCGCTGCCGGCGCCTCCGGCCGGTGGGTTTCTGCGCTCTGGCACCTCGCGCGCTGCCGGTCGCCGGCGGCGCGGGACGCGATCAACCCTGTTGCCGCGCCGCGCGGGCGAACTCAATGAACGCCTTGAGCGCCGCCGGCACCTGCCGGCGGCTCGGGTAGTACAGGTGCAGGCCGGGGTAGTAGGGGCACCAGTCCGCCAGCACCTGCACCAGCCGGCCTTCGGCGAGGTGCGCGGCGACCATCCCCTCGAACACGTAGGCCAGCCCCGCACCTTGCAGCGCCGGGCCGACCATCAGGCCCACGTCCCCCAGGGTCAGCGGGCCGTTCACCTCGATCTCCAACTGAATGCCGCCGCGCTCGAATTCCCAGCGGTACAGGTTGCCACTGGGAAACCGGTGGCGGATGCAGGGCAGGCTGTGCAGGTCCTCGGGCTTGTGCGGCCGTGGATGGTGCTCGAAGAAGGCCGGTGCCGCCACCACCACCGAGCGCAGGGAGGGGCCGATGGGCAGGGACACCATGTCCGCTTCCAGGCGCTCGCCGAAGCGCACTCCGGCGTCGTAGCCGCCGGACACTACGTCCACCAGCGCATCGTCGCTGGAAATTTCCAGCTGCACGTCCGGGTAGGCCGCGAGGAAGCGACTGGCCAGCGGCAGCAACACCAGCTCGGCGGCGGCGCGGCCGGCGTTGATGCGCAGGGTGCCCGACGGGGTGTCGCGGAACTGGTTGAGGTCTTCCAGGGCGTCGTCGATGTCGCGAAACGCTGGGCGGATGCGCGAGTAGAGGCGCTCGCCGGCTTCGGTGAGGGCCACGCTGCGGGTGGTGCGGTTGAACAGGCGTACCCCGAGGCGCTCTTCCAGGGCGCGCAGGGCGTGGCTCAGGGCCGAGGGGGAAAGCCCCAGCTCGACGGCGGCGCGGCTGAAGCTGAGGTGGGCGGCAATGCTCAGGAAGATGTTCAGGTCGGCGGCGGATACGGGTTTCATTAATGAATCCTACTCACAGGCTCATGCCATTTTCATGGGATTATCGCAGGAGTAATGGGCTTTTAAAGTGGCTGCGACTCAAACAGAAAGCCCGCGCGGTGCGGGTTCCCACACAGGAGAGTTGCTATGCGTACCTGGTTCATTACTGGAGCTTCCCGTGGTCTCGGTGCCCTCATCGCCGCCAAGGCGCTGGAGGAGGGCGATGCGGTGATCGCCACCGCGCGCAAACCGGAAGACGTGATCGCCCGCCTGGGCGAACACCCCAACCTGCTGGCCGTGCGCCTGGACGTGACCCGCGAGGATGAGGCCCACGCGGCGGTGGCGGCGGGCATCAAGCGCTTCGGCCGCCTCGACATCCTGATCAACAACGCCGGCTACGGCATCCTCGGCGCGGTGGAGGAAACCAGCGCGGCGGAAGTGGAGCGCATCTACGCCACCAACGTTTTCGGCCTGCTCAACGTCACCCGCGCGGTACTGCCGCACATGCGTCGCCAGGGTTCCGGCCACGTCATCAACTTCTCCTCCCTGGGCGGTTACCAGGCCTATTACGGCTGGGGCGTGTATGGCTCCACCAAGTTCGCCGTGGAGGGCCTGAGCGAAGCCCTGCACCAGGAACTGAAGCCCCTGGGGATCAAGGTCACGGTGGTGGAGCCGGGCTTCTTCCGCACCGACTTCCTCGACGACCAGTCGCTGGTGAAAACCGCCCTGGAACTGCCGGACTACGACGAAACCGTGGGCGCCATGCGCCGCTTCGCCGAGGGCGCCAACCATGCGCAGCCGGGCGATCCGAGCAAGTTCGCCGGCGCCATCGTGCAACTGGTTAACGCCGCCGAGGCCCCGCAGCGCCTGCCGCTGGGCAGCGACGCGGTGCAGCGGATCGCCGACAAGCACGGCCTGGTGGAAGACGAACTGGCGGCCTGGAAGGGCCTCGCCCTGTCCACCGACTTCCACAACTGACACGCTCACGCAGGACTGACAAGGCACGCGCTGAGAGCGTGCCGTTCGGTCAGATCGCCAGACTGTCCACGACACCACCGTCCACGCGAAGCGCGGCGCCGGTGGTCGCCGAGGACAGCGGCGAAGCCACGTAGGTCACCAGGTTGGCGACTTCCTCCACCTCGGCCGCGCGCTGGATGATGGAACTGGGACGGGCCCGGCGGACGAACGCATCCACTTCCTCCCGCGCGCTGCGCCCGGATTCACGCATGGCGTCGGCGACCATCGTGGCCACGCCCTCGGTGAAGGTCGGGCCGGGGAGGATGGCGTTAACCGTGACGCCGGTGCCGGCCAGGCGCTTGGCCAGGCCGTGGGAAACGGCCAGGTTGGCGCTCTTGGTGACGCCGTAGTTGATCATGTTGGCGGGGATGGCGATGCCCGACTCGGAGGAGAGGAAGATCACCCGGCCCCAGCCCCGTTCCACCATGCTGGGGATGTACCGACGCGCCAGGCGCACCCCGGAAAGCACGTTGATCTCGTAGAAGCGCAACCACTCGTCGTCATCGGTCTCGAAGAAATCCACCTCGTTGTAGATCCCCAGGTTGTTGACCAGGATGTCGGCATGGGGCTCTGCGGCGAACAGCGCCTCGGCGCCTGCGGCAGTGCCCAGGTCAGCCACGACGCCGCGTGCCTTGCCGCCGCTGGTGGTGATAGCGGCAACGGCCTCGTCCACCGCGGCCGCGGTGCGGCCGACGATCACGACGTCGGCATTGGCCCCGGCCAGGCCGTGGGCGATACCCAGGCCGATGCCGCCGGTGGAGCCGCTGATGATGGCGGTCTTGCCGCTCAGATCGATTTTCATGTTTGAGCACCTCTCTGGGGTTTGGCAGCCGTGTTTGGCGGCCGGTGATCGAAGGGTCCTGGGCGAAATCCTAGGATCGGCGTATAAGACCGTCCATGTCATAATTCGTCAGACTTGAGTCCATGGAGGTCATATGCTGGATCTCAGACAACTCCGCTATTTCGTCGCGGTCGCCGAGGTCGAGCACGTCGGCCGGGCGGCGGAGCAACTGCACATTTCCCAGTCGCCCTTGAGCCGGCAGATCGCCCAACTGGAGGACCGCCTCGGCCTGCAACTCTTCGAGCGTAGCCAGCAGCGGCTGCGCCTGACCACCGACGGCAAGACCTTCCTGCATGAGACCAAGGCGCTGCTCAAGCACGCCGAGCGCCTGGAGTCCCTGGGACGGCGCCTGGGCCGGGGCGAAGAGGGCGGGCTGTGCATCGGCTACGTCAGCCACGCCATACACGCCGGTGTACTGCCCGAGGCGCTGCGTACCGTGCGTGAGCAGCGACCCGGCATTCACATCGCGCTCTACAACCTCTCCGCGCAGGAACAATTCGAGGGCCTGCGTCAGCGTAGCCTGGATATCGCACTGGTCTGCCAGGCACCGGCGGCGGACGATCCGGACCTGCTCGCCGCCTCGGTATTCAAGGACCCGCTGCACCTGGCACTGCCGGCGCGGCACCCCCTGGCGAAAAAAGTGCACATCGAACCGGCGGACTTGCACGGGCAGGACTGGATCATGGTCGAGAGCAACCTGCAGCAGCACGCGCGGGAGGACTTTCTCACCCGTTGCGTGGAAGCCGGTTTCACCCCGCAGATCAGGCTGGAGGCGGCCGAACCGTTGAGTGCCCTGGGCCTGGTTTCGGCCGGACTGGGACTGGCGCTGATCCAGCAGAGCATCAAGGGTGAAGGCAACGACAATGTCGTACTGCGCGAACTGGACTGGCTGGACCAGAGCCTCGAACTCTGGGCGGCCTGGCACCGCGTGGACCTGCGGCCGATCGTCGGTGATTTCCGCGAGATGGTGCTGGCGGGCGCGCAGGCCTGACTTCCTGGCCCTGATCTTCTTTGTGGTGATGGCCGCCCTGTTGGCGCTCTTCTCCAGCCTTATCGACTACCGCGAGCGCTGCTGAGGGGTTTCCTTCCATACGCCCAGACGCTTCTGCGCGGCTCCGCCCGGGTGGCGGAGCCGCGCGTTGGGGGGGCTTGGACAAAAAAGACCATAAAGGTCTCAAGCGTGTCGAATTATGACTTGGACGGTCTTATGTGCCTGACCATAGGATGAACCCACTGGAGCACGAAACCGACTCCTTCATCACTGAACCAGGAGAATCCCCATGAACCTCAAGTCTCTGATCACCCATCCCCTCGGCTTCGGCACCGCTCCGCTGGGCAACATGTTCCGCGCGGTTCCGGAGGAAGAAGTCAAGGCTACCGTCGACGCGGCCTGGAACAACGGCGTGCGCTACTTCGACACCGCGCCCTTCTACGGCGCCGGCCTGGCCGAAACCCGCCTGGGCGCCGCCCTGGCCGGTCGCCCGCGCGACCACTATGTGCTGAGCACCAAGGTGGGCCGTATCATCCTCGACGAGCTGGAAGATCCGTCCAGCCGCGAGCTGGGCGAGAAGAGCGGCCTGTTCGAGCATGGCAACAAGAACCGCATCGTCAACGACTACACCGCCGACGGCACCCTGCGGGCCATCGAGGGCAGCCTCAAGCGCCTGCAGACGGACCGCCTGGACATCGTCTGGATTCATGACATTGCCCAGGACTTCTATGGCGACGAATGGCTGGAGTACTTCGAGACCGCGCGCAAAGGGGCCTTCCGCGCCCTGACCCGACTGCGCGAGGAAGGCGTGATCAAGGCCTGGGGCCTGGGCGTGAACCGCGTCGAACCCATCGAACTCACCCTGGACCTGGAAGAGCCGCAACCCGACGGTTTCCTCCTGGCCGGCCGCTATTCGCTGCTGGATCACGAGCGCGCACTGCAGCGCGTCATGCCGAACGCCGCCGCACGGGGCGTCGGGATCGTCGTCGGCGGTCCGTACAGCTCGGGGGTCACCGCCGGAGGCGAGCACTTCGAGTACCAGAAGGCCCAGGCGCCGGTCCTGGCCAAGCTGGAGCGCATCCGCAACGTGGCGCAACGTCATGGCGTGGACATCAAGGCGGCAGCCCTGCAATTCGCCCTGGCCAATCCCGCGGTGGTGTCGGTGATACCGGGCTCGACTCGCCCGCAACACGCCAACGAGGACCACGCGGCGCTGTCCGCGGTGATCCCGGCGGCCTTCTGGCAGGCGCTGCGCGAGCAAGGCCTGATCTCTGCCCAGGCGCCGCTGCCGACCCACTGAAACCTTCTCCAGCCCGCCATTGGCGGGCCTGGAGCCCGCACCATCTTCGATCGAATTCAGGGGCCACGGCCCCGGGAGATATTTCCATGAGCAATGCCTACGCCTCCATCGAACTTCACGTGAGCGCCGACCGGGTCTGGCAACTGATTGGCGGCTTCGATTCGCTGCCGGACTGGCTGCCCTTCATTCCCCAGAGCAGCCTGAGCGAGGGTGGCCGGATTCGCACCCTGCAGAGCGTCCACGGCGACAACATCATCGAACGCCTGCTGGATTTCAGCGAAAGCGAGCGCAGCTACACCTACACCATCCTCCAGGGCCCGGCCCCGGTGCGTGACTACCAGGCCACCCTGCGGGTGATCGCCGATGGCCAGGGCGCCAAGGTCGAATGGTTCGGTTCCTTCACACCGGAGGGCGTCAGCGAGGCGGAGGCCGAGGCGCTGTTCGAAGGCATCTACAAGGATGGCCTTGCCGCACTGAAGGAAAGCCTCAAGGCCTGACGTATCCTTCGCCCCCGTCCCACTCCCTGAAAAGGAAGAGGGCAGGGGGCGAGGGGCGTGATCGGCGCCGAAGCCGAAATGACTCAGCTCAGCACGAAGTCCACCGGCTGCAGCACCGGCGGCAGCGCCCGATGACCAAGGGCGGCGAGGACTTCCCGTTCGATGGTGCGCACCAGGGCATCGGTGGGCAGGTCGTTCTCGTCGTGGCCGAAAGGGTTCTCCAGCTCGTCGCCGATGGCGTCCAGGCCGAAGAAGGTGTAGCTGACGATGGCGGTGAAGATCGGTGTGACCCAGCCCAGCGGCACGGCCATCGCGAACGGCAGCAGGGTGCAGAAGATGTAGATGGTGCGGTGCAGCAGCAGGGTGTAGGGAAAGGGCAGCGGAGTGCCCCTGATCCGCTCGCAGGTGGCTTGTGCCTCGCTCAGCCCGTTCAGGCGTTCTTCCAGGGCGATGGCGCGCCATTCGCTGATGCCTTCGCGCCTGGCCAGTCGGGTGCACTGCTGGCCGACCCAGCGCAGCACGCCGTCGGCGACATTGCGTTCCGGCGTATCGTGCAGGTGGCTCAGCCACCGTCCGGCGGCGGCGTGTTCATCTTCGTCGCGCAGCCGCGCATTCAGTGCATGGGCGAAGCCGCAGAGTCCGCGCAGCAGCTCCTCGCGCAGCGCCGGGTCCTCTATCGCCAGACTCTGGCGGGTGAAGGCGCGGATTTCCAGGATCACCCGACCCCAGGCCTTGCGGCCTTCCCACCAGCGGTCGTAGCAGGCGTTGTTGCGAAAGCTCATGAAGATCGACAGCGCCAACCCGAGCAGGGTGAAGGGCGTGGCTTCGACGCGGACGAACCACTCGGGATGCCGCGTCTCCACCAGTACGATCAGGGCCGCCAGCAGGGTGATCATCAGGCTGCGCACGGCAATGCGCCGGGCGATGGAGCCTTTCAGGGAGATCAGGATGTTGAGCAGGTTGGGTTTCGGGCGAACGATCATGCTCAGCCGCCGGTCATGTTCATGAAGCGCAGGACCTGGACGTCGTCGTTGACCTGGAAGTCGTGGCGCCAGGGTTTGGCGCGCACGGCCTCGATAATGGCCCTTTCCAGCCGCTCTGAATCGCCGGGATGGGCGCGCAGCACGGCCTTCAGGTCCGCGGCGTGTTCGTTGCCCAGGCACAGCAGCAGACGACCTTCCACCGTCAGGCGCACACGGTTGCAGCTGCCGCAGAAGTTGTGGCTGTGCGGCGAGATGAAGCCCAGGCGTATGTCCGGTGCCTCCGCCAGGCGCCAGTAGCGCGAAGGGCCCTGGGTGGACTCGGTGGACTCGACCAGCGTGTAGCGTTCGGCGATGCGGGCGCGCACCTCGTCGCTGGCGCAGAAGGTCTCGCCACGCCGGTGCTCGCTGATCGTCCCCAGGGGCATTTCTTCGATGAAGGCCAAGTCCAGCCCCCGGTCGATGGCGAAGCGCACCAGGTCGTTGACCTCGGCATCGTTGCGCCCCTTGAGCACCACGCAGTTGAGCTTGATGTGGCGGAAGCCCGCCCGCCGCGCCGCGTCGATCCCGGCGATCACGGCGGCCAGGTCGCCGCTGCGGGTCAACTGGCGGAAGCGTTGCGGGTCGAGGCTGTCGAGGCTGATGTTCAGTCGCGACAGGCCGGCGTGGAACAGCGGGCCGGCCAGGCGGACGAGTTGCGAGCCGTTGCTGGTCATGCAGAGTTCGCGCAGGCCGGGGAGGGCGGCGATGCGCCGGCAAAGCTCGACGATGCCATTGCGCACCAGCGGCTCGCCTCCGGTCAGGCGGATCTTGCGGGTGCCCAGGGCGACGAAGCGCTCGGCCAGCAGGTAGAGCTCCTCCAGGCCGAGAATGCGCTGTCGCGGGAGGAACTGCATGTTCTCGGCCATGCAGTACACACAACGGAAGTCGCATCGATCGGTCACCGACATCCGCAGGTAGTCGATCTTGCGATCGAAGCCATCCACCAGAATCCTGTCCGCCATGAGTGCCTCGTGGTCTGCCGATGGCGGAACGCTTCGCGCCATCCGGGGAGCAACGCTAAGCGGCGACGGGCGTCGCGTCCAATCGCTTGTTGTGACTGCATGATCGATGCTGTCTATCGAATGCTCACAGGGCGGTGTTTGTTGACGAGAATCCCCGTGAGGGCAGGCGATACGCGCGTTAAACCGACGCTTTCGAATCGCCACGAATGGTTTCCGGCGGCCTGGCGAGCCGAAGCAGCACCCGCCGCGGAGCGGGCCTGTCCCGTCTGATCGATACGCCCTATCAAGCCCCCTGGCAGTGGCGTGGCGGGCCGGCGGGCGGGTAGGCGCCAGCGACTATACTTGCCACGAACTTTGTCAGGGGGGACAGAGACTGGATGTCCGGCAGTGCCGGATGGAATAGAGCTGCACTGCCGATGATCGTCGCACCGACCACGGGCTACGAGCATCCGCGACGAGGCGACGGGAACATGGCGATCGCAATCATCTTGGCCCTCATCGTTGTTGCGTCCGTGCTGTTTCACCTGCTGGCGCCCTGGCACCTGACCCCAGCCGCATCGAACTGGGGCTCGATCGACACCACCTTATTCATCACCCTGGTCATCACCGGCGTGTTCTTCGTCGCCATCGTCGGCTTCATGGTGGTGGCGATCATCCGTTTCCGTCACCGCGAAGGCCGGCGCGCCCGCTACGAACCGGAGAGCCGCCGCCTGGAGTGGTGGCTGATCGTGGTCACTTCACTCGGCATTGTCGGCATGCTCGCGCCGGGCCTGGTGGTCTACAGCGACTTCGTCCGGGTGCCCAAGGACGCCTACCCCCTGGAGGTGGTTGCCCAGCAGTGGCAGTGGGCGTTCCGCTTTCCCGGCGCGGACGGCCAGCTCGGCCGCGCCGACGTGAAGTGGGTGGACGGGGTCAACCCCCTCGGCCTGGACCCGGACGACCCCCTGGGCCAGGACGACGTGCTGGTGCGCGGCAACGAGTTGCGCGTGCCCCAGGATCGGCCGGTGAAGGTGCTGCTGCGTTCCAAGGACGTGCTGCACAACTTCTACATCCCGCAGATACGCGGAAAGATGGACATGGTGCCGGGCATGGTCTCGCACTTCTGGTTCACCCCCACGGTGGCGGGGCAGTACGAAATCCTCTGTGCGGAGTTCTGCGGCGTCGGGCACTTTAACATGCGCGGGGTGATGCGCGTGGAGCCGGCGCCGGCCTTCGAGCAGTGGCTGGCCGCGCAGCCCACCTTCGCCCAGACCCTGGCGGCGGCCAGCAAGCCCGGCGTGGGCAGCCTGGTCGAGACCGGGCGACGGCTGAGCGAGACCCACGGCTGCCTCGCCTGCCACAGCCTGGATGGCAGCGCCAGCCTCGGGCCGGGCTGGAAAGACCTGTATGGCCGCGAGGAGAAACTCGCCGACGGCAGCAGCGCGAAGGTGGACGAGGCCTATCTGAAGGAGTCCATCCTCGACCCCAGGGCCCGGCTGGTGCAGGGCTATCCGCCGGTGATGGTGCCCTATACTTTCAGCCAGGATGAGCTGGCCGCCCTGGTGGCCTTCATCCAGTCCCTGAGCGCCGCCGGCCAGGCGCAGCAGGGCGGCGGCGCGGCAGAGCAGGGCGAGCGCCTGGCCCAGTCCCTCGGTTGCCTGGCCTGCCACAGTCTGGATGGCAGCCAGGGCGTGGGGCCGAGCTGGCAGGGGCTCTACGGCCACCGCGTGACCCTGGCCGACGGCAGCCAGGTCGAGGCGGACGACGCCTACCTGAAAGAGTCCGTACGGGCTCCCGCCGCCAAACTGGTCCAGGGGTACGCGCCGGTGATGCCGGCCTTCAACCCCAGCGACCAGGAACTGGACGCCCTGATCGCCTTCATCAAATCCAGGGTGAAACCCGACGCCGAGACCCGGGAACAGGCGCCGCAGTGATGGACGGACCCCGACGCGTTATGGAGGGTTGCCGATGGCCCACGTCGAGCATGCCGAAGCCGAGGCGCTGCACGAGCCGACGAGCTTCTTCACCCGTTACATCTGGAGCCAGGACCACAAGGTCATCGCCATCCAGTACGCGCTGACCGCGATCTTCGTCGGCCTGATCGCCCTGGTGCTGTCCGGCCTGATGCGCATGCAGATCGGCTTCCCCGGCAGCCTGGAGTTCATGGACCCGGCCACCTACTACCAGGCCATGACCATGCACGGGATGATCATGGTGATCTACCTGCTGACGGCGCTGTTCCTCGGTGGTTTCGGCAATTACCTGATCCCGCTGATGGTGGGCGCGCGGGACATGGTGTTTCCCTACGTCAACATGCTCAGCTTCTGGTTCTACCTGCTCTCGGTGCTGGTCCTGCTGGCCAGCTTCTTCGTGCCGGGCGGCCCCACGGGCGCGGGCTGGACCCTCTATCCGCCCCAGGCCATCACCCAGGGCACGCCGGGGGCCGACTGGGGCATCGTGCTGATGCTGGTGTCCCTGGCAATCTTCATCGCCGCCGCCACCATGGGCGGCCTGAACTACGTCACCACCGTGCTGCAGGCGCGCACCCAGGGCATGACGCTGTTTCGCATGCCGCTTTCGGTGTGGGGCATCTTCATGGCGTCGATCCTCGCGCTGCTGGCCTTCCCGGCGCTGTTCGTCAGTGCGGTGATGATGCTCTTCGACCGCCTGCTGGGTACCAGCTTCTTCATGCCGGCGCTGATTTCCATGGGCCAGTCGCTGGACCACCAGGGCGGCAGCCCGATCCTGTTCCAGCACCTGTTCTGGTTCTTCGGCCACCCGGAGGTGTACATCGTCGCCTTGCCCGCCTTCGGCCTGGTCTCGGACCTGATCAGCACCCATGCGCGCAAGAACATCTTCGGCTACCGCATGATGGTCTGGGCGATCGTCGCCATCGGCGTACTGAGCTTCGTGGTCTGGGCGCACCACATGTACGTCAGCGGGATGAACCCGTACTTCGGTTTCTTCTTCGCCGTCACCACCCTGGTCATCGCGGTGCCCACGGCGCTGAAGGTCTACAACTGGACGCTGACCCTCTGGCACGGCGACATCCACCTGACGGTGCCGATGCTGTTCGCCCTGGCCTTCATCGTCACCTTCCTGGTGGGCGGCCTGACCGGACTGTTCCTCGGCAACGTGATCGTCGATATCCCACTCTCGGATACCTACTTCGTGGTGGCGCACTTCCACATGGTCATGGGGGTGGCGCCGATCCTGGTCGTGTTCGGCGCCATCTACCACTGGTTCCCGAAGATCACCGGGCGGATGCTCAACGACCGCCTCGGCAAGCTGCATTTCTGGATCACCTTCCTCGGCACCTACGCCATCTACTTCCCCATGCACTACCTGGGTTTCCTCGGCATGCCACGGCGGTACTACGCCTACCCGGACTACCAGTTCATCCCGCAGTCGGCCCAGGAACTCAACGCCTTCATCACGGTGGCGGCGCTGGTCGTGGGCGCGGCCCAGTTGCTGTTCCTCGTCAACCTGGCCTGGAGCGCGTTCAAGGGCCGGCCCGCCGGCGGCAACCCGTGGCACGCCACCAGCCTGGAATGGCAGACCCCCGACACGCCGCCGGTGCACGGCAACTGGCGGGAGACGCGGCCGGTGGTGCATCGCTGGGCCTATGACTACAGCGTGCCGGGGGTGGCGCAGGACTTCGTGCCGCAGACCGTGTCCGAGGACGAACTGCAGCGCATGCGCGAGGCCGACGGCAGCCCCCGCGCCACGGAGGAACGACCATGAGCGCGCAACTCTGGAAGCACGCAGACGGCACCGGAGACGGCGGCTGGAGCCCCGGCGAGGGGCCGGACCACCACACCCATGCGCCGGACCGGAGCAGGACCGCCAGGGTCGGCCTTGGTGTGTTCCTCGGCGTGGTGACGTCGCTCTTCCTGCTGTTCCTGCTGGCCTTCATCATCCGTTCCCAGGTGTCCGACTGGCGCCCGCTGACCGACCCGCTGGCGCCGCTGGCGCACCCCTGGATGCTCTGGGTGAACACCGCCTTGCTGGCCCTCGGCAGTGCCTGCCTGCAGGGGGCCAAGGTCGCCATCGAGCGGGGCCAGGCGAGCGCCGCGACCCTGGCGTTCCTCCTGGGCGGCGCGTTCGCCATCGCCTTCCTCGGCGGCCAGCTCTGGGTCTGGCAGCAGTTCGCCGCCTGGGGCTATGAGGTGGCGGGCAACCCGGCCAACAGCTTCTTCTTCCTGCTCACTGGCCTGCATGGCCTGCACCTGGCAGGCGGCCTGGTGGCCTGGGCGGTGGTGGCGCAGCGCCTGCTGCGCCACGGGCCGGGCGAACGGGCGCGCACCGCCATGAGCCTTTGCGCCTTTTATTGGCACTACCTGCTGGGGCTGTGGCTGGTGCTCTTTGCGCTGCTCACCAGCACGCCGGAAACCTACCAGGCCATCGCGGCCTTCTGCGGACTGAGGTGACGCCATGGCCGATACATCGCGGAACGCTGCCACCAGCCCGTCGGGCTTGCGGGCCATAGCGCAGGATTGGGCCTCGGATCGCGACGCCTTCAAGCAGGTGCCCTGGGGCAAGGCGATGATGTGGATCTTCCTGCTCAGCGACACCTTCATCTTCACCTGCTTCCTCACCGGCTACATGTCGGTGCGCATGAGCACCACCGCCACCTGGCCGAACCCCAGCGAGGTATTCGCGCTGACCCTGTTCGGCACCAGCGTGCCGCTGATCCTCATCGCCATCATGACTTTCGTGCTCATCAGCAGCAGCGGCACCATGGCCATGGCGGTGAACTACGCCTACCGCCGCGACCGCGTGCGCAGCGCCGCGCTGATGCTCACCACCGCGGCCTTCGGCGCCACCTTCGTCGGCATGCAGGCCTTCGAGTGGAGCAAGCTGATCGCCGAGGGCGTGCGCCCCTGGGGCAATCCCATGGGCGCGGCGCAGTTCGGCGCCAGCTTTTTCATGATCACCGGCTTCCACGGCCTGCACGTGACGGTGGGGGTGATCTATCTCTGCACCGTGGCCTTCAAGGTGCTGCGCGGGGACTACGAGCGACGCGGGAACTACCAGATCGTCGAAATCGCCGGCCTCTACTGGCACTTCGTCGACCTGGTGTGGGTATTCATCTTCGCGTTCTTCTATCTGTGGTGAGGGCAGGGGAGTGAGGCAGATGGCACATGCCCAAGGTCAACAACACCCGATCAGCCTGTACCTGAAAATCTGGGGACTGCTGTTCGTCCTCAGCGCGCTGTCGTACATGGTGGATTACTTCCACCTGGCCGGTTATCTGCGCTGGTCGCTGATCCTGGTCCTGATGCTGCTCAAGGCGGGGCTGATCGTTTCGATCTTCATGCACATGGCCTGGGAGCGCCTGGCGCTGGTCTACGCCATCCTGGTGCCGCCGCTGTGCCTGCTGGTGCTGGTCGGGCTGATGGCCGCCGAGGCGGACTACGTGTTCTTCAGCCGGGGGACGTTCCTCGGGCAGTGAGGAACGAATTCGCCGTCACAGCCGTGGAACGCTGGGCCTCGCTGCGCTCGGACCAATGAACCCGCCGCCGGCATGTACGCTGACGTAGGTTGGGTTGAGGAACGAAGCCCAACGTTGCGTGGCCCATGGCGACATCGTTGGGCCGGCGCCAATTCGCTCATCCAACCTCTGGCGCTAGATCGTCCGCTTGAACTGGTGCCAGCGATGCAGCCAGGACACGACCCAGTGCGGCGAGGCCGAGCCCGTACCGGCCAGCCGCAGCTGCGGATGGTGGGTGATGACGCGGTCGAGGACGGACTCCTGGTCCGGCTCCACATCGACGAAGAAGATGTGTTCGCCGTCCCTGACCTGTTCCTTCAGGTTGCGGAAGTGCGCGTTGGGCACCTGGATTCCGAAGAAGCCGCCTTCCCAGATGCAGAATCCCAGCACCACCACGGCGAGGAACACGAACGGTACCCAGCCCGCCGGGGTGTCCGTCCAGCCGGCCAGCCATGCGCCCAGCAACACCAGGGCGGCCAGCGGCACACCAATCAGCGCGCCAATCTCGCCGGAGTGGACGACGTCCTGCTTCATGAAGGAATTCACGTCGTGCAGATGATGCTGTTCGACATCGGCATCCCGGTCGCTCAGCACATGGATCTGCTCGGTGTTGATGCCGTTGGCCTCGAGTTCGGATTCGAGGGTTTCCAGGTCGTCGAGATTGTCACTGATGTAGTAATGCCGATTCATGACTCACCTCCGGGCTCTAGTCCGACGTTGTATGCCGTCTCCCGCGACTGAGGTTTTATTCCTGATGGTTATCTGTGCCACGGCGCTGAAAATTCAGCGTTCTTTCACTGGAAAATTATAGCACCCAAGTTTTTTCTGGATGCCTGCAGGCCTTGTGGCGCGTGGCTTTGGCGATGACTGACGTCGTTCGGGGGCGGGGCTTGTCTAAACTGCTGAATGAAACGCCAGGCGTGGCGACACGCCAAGTCAGGAGGCCGTTAAATGAATACATTGACCATCAAGAGCTGGTGCAAGCCCAAGGGTGCGGAGAAGTCCATTCCGATGGGCGATCTGCATTTCCACGTCAACGATTCCGACCATCTGCGGCTGGAAGAGGCGGAAGAACGCCTGCAGAAGACCCATGAACGGGAAATGATGATCGATGCCGACATGGCGCATATGGAACTGATCACCCCGGCCGAATGCGGCTCGCTCTCCGACCTGCAGTTCCGCGTCTACCTCAGCCGGGATGACGAACGTGGCCAGTTCCACCTGGTGGGGCACCGGGAAAGCGACGGCAGCCTGGTGTACACCAATGCGGTGATGATCGACCAACTGGGCTAGACCGGCGAAAGCCCCGCCTTCCCGGCCGGGGCTTTCCCACCGTGTAAGCCTCTGTATCTACCGTGCGTCAAGACACGGGCGCTTGCAAAACCTCGAGCATGTGGACACATCGCCGCCAGGGGCGGTGATTAGGGTAGGGGCACCACCACCGCACTGCCGAGAGGCCCCACCCATGTCCCGCACCCGAATCCTCACAGCCGCCGCCCTGCTGGCTGTCGCGGGCCTGTCCCAGGCCCAGGACGTCAAACCCCATTCCAAGGCCGCTCACGCGAGCTGGCAGAAGGGCATCCAGCGCACCGATCTCACCCGCCACGATCTCGAAGTACCCGGCTACGAAGCCATCCAGGTGCGCGTGGACTTCGAACCGGGAATCGCCTCGCCGCGACACTCCCACCCCGGGGCGGAAGTCGCCTATGTGATCGCGGGAACCTTCGAGTACAAGCTGGCAGGGCGCGCCCCGGTCATCCTCAAGGCCGGTGAATCGCTGTTCATCCCCGCCGGCACGCCCCATGTGGCGACCAACATCGGCAAGGACAAGGCCTCGGAGCTGGCGACCTATATCGTCGACAAGCGCCAGCCGCTGCTGAAACTCGAGGAGTGACCTGGCACCGCGCACCGCAGGGTGCGCGAATCGATCGCGAGGAACCCGATGAAAACCTTGAAGAGCCTCCTTGCCTCTATCGCCTTCTCCCTGGCCGGGGTGGCGGTGCATACGAATGCCGCCAGCGAGAACCTGCGGGGAGAACGAGGCCTGTGCTTCCAGCTCACCCCCGTGGGCACCCGGCGGGTGGCGCCACCTTCGCCCGCGGATGGGGCCGGCGACGGCGCGTCGTCCGCCACCTCCTGACCCTGACGAAAACCCGGCCGGCTGGCCGGGTTCTTCGTTGGGCTGCCCGGCTGATTGTCGGGCGGGCTGCGCGTTTCTGTTTCGCCTTCCCAGGCCAGACCCTTCCCAGCTCTCCAACACACCTTCAGGCCACGCCCGTGCAACCGGATTTCGCTCGATCCGGTTCGAGCCACACGTCTTTTCTTCAGGGAGAGAGGACGGTGTTGCACGGGCACGGCGGCCTGAGCGCAGCCGCTGTGCGAAACAGCAACAGAGTGCCGCCTCGTTCAGCGGGGCGGGGCGAGCCGCCACGTATCCCTTTGTATCCGGATCGAATGTGCGGCGGTTCGCTTACAAATGCTCCGCCGACCGGATACGTCGCGGATACACGCGTGGGGCGAAATAGCCACACCCGAACGAGGCCAGCCCCCGGCGCCTCGCTCCAGGGTTCAAACGCCACTCAGGCACAACCCGCGCGCTGACCGCGCACCGCATCCGGAGAAGCACCATGTCCCGTATTCCGAACAAGACCCGTATTGGCCTGCTTGCTGTCGCCCTGGCCAGTGGCGTGAACCTGGCCGCGTCCAACGCCTTCGCCGTGGAAGCACTGCCCCAGGGCTACCTGCTGGCGTCCGCCGACAAGGCGGGCGAAGGCAAGTGCGGCGAGGGCAAGTGTGGTGAAGGCAAATGCGGCGCCGCCGAAGCCGGCAGCGCCAAGGCGGCTGAAGGCAAGTGCGGTGAAGGCAAGTGCGGCGACGAGTCCTTCGCCCGTACCGACACTGACGGCGACGGCCTGGTTTCCCGCCAGGAACTGCTGACCGTGGCGCCCCAGGGCGAAGCGGAGTTCATCGCCATGGACACCAACAAGGACGGTTTCCTGTCCGAGGGCGAGGTCTACACGTTCCGCAGCAACCAATACACCTCCAACGGTAAGAAGGTCCCCACCGAGCTGTTCACCAAGATGAGCCAGGCCAAGGACTGATCCGTCCGCGCCCTTCCTCCCTCCCCGCGCACCGTGCCGGGGAGGGCTCCCACCTCAGGAGAACGCCCATGAGCACTGGTTCTTTCCCGCAGGGTGCAGGCCTGGGCCTGCGCCGCGCACTGCTACCCGAATTGCTGGCGATGGAGGCCGGTGCCGTGGATTTCCTGGAGTGCACGCCGGACAACTGGATCAACGTCGGCGGTCGTTACGGCGATGACCTGGCGCGCCTGGCCGAACGCTTTCCGCTGGCCTGCCACGGCCTGTCGCTGTCCCTGGGTGGCCCGTCGCCGCTGGACATCGGCCTGCTGCGAGACATCCGGCAATTCCTCGACCGCCACGCCGTGGCCTTCTTCAGCGAGCACCTGAGCTACTGCTCGGACGACGGGCAACTCTACGACCTGTTGCCGCTGCCCTTCACCGACGAGGCGGTGCACCACGTCGCCGCGCGCATCCGCCAGGCCCAAGACGTGCTTGGCCGACGCATCGCCGTGGAGAACATTTCCTACTACGCCGCGCCCTACCAGGCCCTGCGCGAGGTCGACTTCCTCCGCGCGGTCCTGGACGAGGCCGACTGCGACCTGCTGCTGGACGTCAACAACCTGTACGTCAATTCGATCAACCACAGTTACGACGCCTCCGAGTACCTGGCGGCGCTGCCAGCCGGTCGGGTCGTCTACCTGCACGTGGCCGGCCACTACGACGAAGCACCGGACCTGAAGATCGATACCCACGGCGCCACCGTGAAGGGGGACGTCTGGTCCCTGCTGGAGCAGGCCTACCAGCGCTTCGGTGCGCGGCCGACCCTGCTGGAGCGTGACTTCAATTTCCCGCCGCTGGCGGAACTGCTGGGCGAAGTGGAGCAGATCCGCGCGCGGCAACAGGCTGCCACCGCCTGCCCGGAGGTGCGCCGTGCATAAGGTTTTGCATGACCAACTGATGAGCCTGGCGCGGCATGTGCGGGCCCCGCAGGACAATCCGCCGCCGCCCGGCATCGAGGCGCGCCGCCTGGCGGTGTACCGACAGCTGTTCTTCGGCAATGTCGAGTCGCTGCTGGCGGGCGCCTTCCCGGTGCTGCGCGCCAGCCTGGGAGCGCACTCGTGGCGGCGGCTGGTGGAGTCCTTCTACGCCGGCTACCGCTGCCGGACGCCGCTGTTCACCGAGATCTCCGGGGAGTTCGTCGACTACCTGGCGGAAGGTGGCAGCGAAGCGCTGGCATTGCCGCCCTGGTCGGTGGAGCTGGCCCATTACGAGTGGGTCGAGGCGGCGTTGCTGCTGAGCGACAGGCGCGAGCCGGCCCACGATCCCGAGGGCGATCTGCTGGACGGCGTCCCGCTGCTCTCCGGCCTGGCCTGGCCGCTGGCCTATGAGTGGCCGGTGAGTGAGATCGGCCCCGGCTACCGGCCGGAGGAAGCCCCGGAGCAACCGACCCTGCTGCTGGCGCGGCGTGGCGCAGACCTGAAGGTGCATTTCGCGCGCCTGGCGCCCCTGGCCCACGGGCTCCTCGAATCCGTGCAGGGGCGGTACTGCAGCGGCCGCCAGCACCTCGCGGGGTTGGCACAGGCCATCGGTGTCGAACCTGACGACATTCTCTCGCAGGGCCTGGCCCTGCTGGAAACCCTGCGCGCCCAGGGCGTGGTGCTCGGCACCCGCGCCGGACGCGCAGTCTGACGCCGGCTCGCGCCGGCCTTCACCCCCTACCCGGAAAGGACAATCAGCGATGACCGCGATCCTGGAAAAGACCCTGTATATCGGCAAGACCCGCACCACCGGCGGCCGCGATGGCCGCGGCACATCCGCCGACGGCGAACTGGACCTTCACCTGAGCCCGATCGGCTCCGGGCGGCCGGGGACCAACCCCGAGCAACTGTTGGGCGTCGGCTGGTCGGCCTGCTTCATCGGTGCCATGCGCCGCGCCGGCCAGAGCCTGTCGATCCGCCTGCCGGAAGAGGTGGCGGTGGCCGCCGACATTTCCCTGGGCAACACGGCGGACGGCGGCTTCGCCCTGGCGGCGAAACTGACCGTGGAGCTGCCGGGCCTGGCGCAGGAAGACAAGGCGCGCCTGGTGGACGCGGCGCACCAGCTCTGCCCGTACTCCAAAGCCACCCGCGGCAATATTGAAGTGACTTTCGATATCCCCTGATTCGCCTCGAACCACTGAACAGCCCGCGTACCGGACCGGTACGCGGGCTTTTTCATGCCTCCTGTACGGCCACGGCGAACCGGGGAGGGGCCTGGCCGCGCCCGGACCGCACTATCCGCTGACGACATGGCTTTGGCGGCGCCGGGCCGAAATGCTAGGGTCCTCATCCCTTCATCATCAGGAACGACCCGATGCACGCCAATGCCCCGCGCCTGGCCAGACTGCTGCTGGCCGGACTTGCCGCCGCCCTGGCGCCGGCGACCATGGCCGCCGAAGAATTCCGCGACCTCGACGACAGCCTGCAACGGGAGGTCCGCCAGGTCATGCAGCGCAACGGCATTCCCGGCATGGCCATCGCCGTCACCCAGGGCGGGCAGCATTACGTCTACAACGCCGGTGTGGCCTCCCGGGACACCGGGCAGCCGGTGACGCGCGACACGCTGTTCGAGGTCGGCTCCATCAGCAAGACCTTCACCGTGGCGCTGGCCAGCTATGCCGAGGCGCGGGGCAAGCTCGTCATGGCCGACAGCCCCGGCCACTACCTGCCGGAACTCAAGGGCAGCCGGCTCGATCGGGTGACGCTGCTGAACCTCGCCACCCACACGGCCGGCGGATTCCCGCTGCAATTGCCAGACAGCGTGCGCAACCGGCGACAACTGCTGGACTACTACAAGGCCTGGCAACCGCAATTCGCCGTGGGCAGCCACAGGACCTACGCCAACCCCAGCATCGGCCTGCTCGGCGTGGTGACGGCCCAGAGCCTGGGCGTGCCCTATGCCCAGGCCTTGGAGAAGGACCTCCTGCCGAAACTGGGCATGACCAGCACCTTCATCGATGTTCCCACCGATGCGATGCCGCGTTATGCCCAGGGCTATGACAAGGCCGATGCGCCGGTGCGGGTGAACCCGGCGGTGCTGGCCGCCGAGGCTTACGGGGTCAAGACCAGCAGCCGCGACCTGCTGCGCTTCGTCGAGGCCCACCTGGGCCTGCAGGCGGTCGATGCCACCACGCAACAGGCCCTGGACGCCACGCGCAGCGGGCAATACCAGGTGGGCGCCATGACCCAGGACCTGATCTGGGAGCAGTACCGCTACCCGGTGACACTGCAGACCCTGTTGGACGGCAACGGCAGCCACATGGTCCTGGAAAGCCAGGCCGTGACCGCCCTCACGCCGCCCCTGCCGCCGCAACAGGCGGTCTGGATCAACAAGACCGGCTCGACCAATGGCTTCGGCGCCTACGTGGCCTTCGTCCCGGAAAAACGCCTTGGCATCGTGCTGCTGGCCAACCGGAACTACCCGAACGAAGAACGGGTGAAGCTCGCCTACCACATCCTCGGCACGCTGGCGGAGTAGGGCGGCAAAGCGATGACATCGGCCCCGTATTTCATGAGAATACGGGCGCCCTGAATCCCTGTTCCCGCACCGAGATCCCCATGCCTGCCACTTCGATTACGCTGTTCCACCGCCCATCCGTACAGGGGGGGCGGCCATGAGCGACGCCACGGTCGAGCTGGTGGAAACCGGCCCCGAACACATCGACCTGATCCGCAACCTCTACCAGTTCTATGCCTATGAATCCTCGGACTGGGAGCAGGAGGATGTCGAAGTGGACGGCCGTTTCTATGTCCACGAGGAACACCTGGCGCGCTACTGGCAGGCGCCGCAGTGGAGCGCCAGCCTGGTGCTGGTCGAGGGCTTCATCGCCGGTTTCCTGCTGGTCGAGCGCAGCGAGCTGCCGGGGATCGATGCCCTGGAGCTGGCGGACCTGTTCGTGCTCAAGAAGTACCGCCGGCGGGGCATAGGCCGGGCGCTGGCCACGCAGGTGCTGGCGAGCGGGGAGAACGACTGGCTGGTGCGCTTCTATCGGCAGGATGAGCTGGCCCAGGCGTTCTGGCGCGCGGTGCGGGCCGGGTTGCAGCGGCCGGTCCTGGCCATCGAGCCGGGCGACGACCCGCAGTTGCTGAGCTTCCTGGTGACGCGTGCGCACTGAGCGACGCGCGCACGTTGTGCGGCAGGATCAGCGGACTGTCATTTTCGATCATTGAGCCGGCGCTGATCCGCGCCGTATCGTCGCTGCTCTCCCGCACGTCGCGGGCTTCCTCGACAACAACGAGCAAAAGGAAGAGAGCATGACCGACCTGAACCTGCATCCCCGCGCCGCCGCCTCGCTGCAACGCTGGCACGAGATGGTCGAGCGCAAGGACCTCGGCGCCTTGCCCGAACTGCTGGCGGAAAACGCGGTGTTCCGTTCACCGATGGCACATACCCCCTATCCGGGGGCGACGGTGGTTTCCACGATTCTCAACACCGTGCTCCAGGTCTTCGTCGACTTCACCTACCACCGTCAACTGGCCACGGCCGACGGCCTGAGCGTGGCACTGGAGTTCAGTGCGAGTGTGGGCGGGCGGCAGCTGAAGGGCATCGACATGATTCGCTTCGACGAGCAGGGCCGCATCGTCGAGTTCGAAGTCATGGTCCGTCCCATGAGCGGACTGCAGGCGCTGGGCGAGGAAATGGGACGTCGCCTGGGTGGCTATCTGGCCGCCGCCAAAGCCTGACCGGCTCCATCAGCGAGCTTCACGCGCACCCGGCGACAGTCGCCGGGTCGCCACACCCTCCGCGCCGCCGGCCACAGGTGCCGTCCATCACGCACTCCACGACCGGGTGAACTCCTTCCGCCCGCATGCTGTCTGTCTCAGGTCGGCCCGCCGGGTGGACCGCAGGGCGCGCGCCACCTGGGCATCCGCCCGGTTTCCGCACCACCCGCATCGCGCTCCTGTCCACCCGCACTCGCGTGGCCGGCTGTTTCCGCGCCCGTTCGGCGGGTTCCGTTCCATTGCCATGTGAAGATTGCCCATGCCCGTATCCCAACATTCCTCCGCCCCTGTTTCCCCGTTCCGGACCTGCGCCCTCGGTGCCTGCCTGCTGACCGGTCTGCTGGCGGCCGCCGTTCCGGCGCAGGCCGAGGAGGCCGCCGGCAACGTGCGCTGGGTGAGCGACAGCCTGACCACCTATGTGCGCAGCGGCCCCACCGATGGCTACCGCATCGTCGGGACGCTCGGCTCCGGGCAGAAGGTGGAGCTTTTGGGCACCAAGGGGGACTACAGCCAGGTGCGCAGCGAGAGCGGCAGCACGGTGTGGATTCCCAGCCGCGACCTGCAGGAGATGCCCGGCCAGGCCGAGCGCCTGCCGGACCTGGAAAAGAAGGTGTCCGAGCTGAGCGCCGAACTGGAGGGTATCAACGACACCTGGAAGACCCGCGTGCAGGGCATGCAGGAAACCCTGGACTCGCGCAAGACACTGATCGATGAACTGCAGGCGGCGCGCACCTCGCTGGACAGCGAACTGACCCAGGTCCGTGCCGAACTGCGCGACGCCCGGGCGCAACTGGGCGACGAGAACAAGCAGGTGCTGATGCGCTACATGGTCTACGGCGGCAGCATCGCCGGTGCCGGACTGCTGGTCGGCCTGATCCTGCCGACCCTGCTGCGGGTCAAGCGCAAGCGCAACGATCAGTGGATCTGAGCCGGCGTAGCCTCTGAACTCAGGGGGGCCCAGGCAGCGAGGAATGGGGCGCCACGTGGCACTGTCCGCAGGCGCGCACGGGACCTGCGGCGCGCGCGTCTTGGAGCTTCTGCAGATGGCAGCCGCGGCACAGCTGATGGAAATCTTCCTCGATGCGCAGGGCCAGTGCCGGGCTCTTCTTGTGGCAGAGCAGGCAGGTGCGGTCGCCGTTGGGTGCGGCGGGCGAGCGATCGGCGTAGTCATGGTGGCAGGTCAGGCAGTTCACCTTGCCGTGCACACCGTGGTCGAAGTTCAACGGCAGCAGCGGCCGGGCGCGCACCAGTTCGTCGTGTCTGCGGGAGACGCCGTAGCCGAACAGGACCAGCAGCGTCAGGACGAGGGTGAGGGAGAGCCACTTCATAGGGGCAAGTCACTGTTGGCGACCAGGGCGAAGCCCCCGGCCAGGCCCAGGGCCGCTACCAGCATCCCGGCACAGAGCCAGCTGGCGTAGCCGGCGGTGTTGCGTCGCCGGTGGGACGCCGTGCGCTCCAGGGGCCGGCGCGGCAACAGTGGCCAGACCAGCGCGACGCAGGTCAGGCCACCCCAGAGCAGGGCTTTCCACAACCCGGCCGTGTAGAAACCCGCAGCAATCACGTGTATCGCCAGCAGTGCCAGCATCAGGCTGGAAAGGGCCTGATGCCAGCGCCGGAACCGCACGTGATGGCGCCAGATCCTCTGGCGCACGCCGGGCAGGCTGATGGGCACCAGGGCCAGCAACAGCAGGGCGGAGACGGTGCCACTGAGCATGGGCCAGGCCGCTTGTGGCAGCAGGTAGTCCAGCACTTGGGGTTCGCTCACGACGAGCACGCCCACATGCAGGAGCAGCAGGACCAGTGCCACGTAGCTGAGGTCGCGGTGCAGGTTCATGAAGAACTTGCCGTCGTAGTGGGGGCGGGCGAGGGGGCGGCCGCTGTAGACGAACAGCAGCATCAGCAGCAGGCCGCAGAGGAAGCCGGCGGCATTGGCGAAATCCCAGACCGGTGCGAGGCCCGGCATGGGGTCGGCGAGAAGGATCAGGGAGAAGGGCAGGGTGGCCAGCAGCCCCAAGCGCGAGATCAATACCAGCATGCTCACCTCCGGGCCTTGGACTTCCTGTCGTATGGCGAAATTCTCGCAGCGTGGAGCGCGCGATGCTGTCGAATGGCTGCCAGATTGCTTGGCTGTCGTGCCAGCTTGCGCGTCAGCCGCGCAGCCGGTGCACGACGAGGGCGCTGGCCAGTAGCCCCTGAATGACGCCGCGCCTGAAGCGGAACAGGGCCATGGCGGCGCCCAGGACAATCTGCCCGGCCGGCCCGCCGAAGCTGATGAGCCCCTGCTTGAGCCAGAACGACAGGGCGTCCAGCAAACGGACTGGGGCGACGGCGGACTCGGGTTGGTGCTGGGTTCCCGTTGGCCTTCCGTGGCGGTGCCGTCAGTGCGGCGCGCGGTGGCGAATGGTTTTGAGCAGGTCGTCCGGGGTGATGTGGCCGACCACTTGAGTCGCCGCGCTGCCCGGCTGCGGCAGGTCGAGGATGTGCCCCTTCATCTTGCCCACCACGTGCATCTCGCAGGGTTTGCAGTCGAACTTCAGGGTCAGCACCTCGTCGCCGTGGACCAGCTGCATCGGTGCGACCTTGGTGCGCACGCCGGTGACACCCTTGGCCTGCTTGGGGCAGAGGTTGAAGGAGAAGCGCAGGCAGTGCTTGGTGATCATCACCGGCACCTCGCCGGCTTCCTCGTGGGCCTCGTAGGCCGCGTCGATCAGTTGCACGCCGTAACGGTGGTAGAAGTCGCGGGCCTTTTGGTTGTAGACGTTGTAGAGGAACGACAGGTGCGACTCCGGGTAGACCGGCGGCGGCACGCTGACGGCCTTGCGGCTGCCGCGCGGGTGGGCTTGCAGTCGTGCTTCGGTCAGCGCCTCGATGGCTTCGCGGCGCAGGGCCTTGAGCTGGGAGTTCGGGATGAAGAAGGCCTGGGGCGCGTCCAGCTCGATCCGCTCGGCGTGATACTGCGTGGTACCCAGTTGGCCGAGCAGGTCGTGCAACTGTTCCAGGGCCTGTTCAGGCTTGTTCGCCGCGCCGAAGGGGCCGTCCAGCGCCACACGGGCACTCACGCCTTCTTCGCTGGTGGCGGTCAGTTCCAGGCGCTCTTCACGCAGGCTGGCTTTCCAGCTGAGGCCGACACGACGCTCGGCGGAGGTTTTCAGCAGTGCCTGCTGCCAGTTGTGGTCCAGGTTGCGCGAGAGCGGATGGTTCGGCCGCAGGCGGGACAGGGCGGGCGGCATCTCGTTGGGCTCGATCCGGTAGCGCCAGCGCTGCTCGCCGTCTTCCTCGAAGCTGTCCTTCAGCTCGGCGATGTTGGCGCGAAAACCGACCACCTCGCGCTTGACCAGCACATTGAGGCCGTCGCCGTTGGACAGCGGCTCATGGGTTACGGCGATCAGGTCGCGCTTGCCGACCTTTTCCACCTGCCCCACGGGCAGGCCGGTGAAGGTAGGCGTGTCGAAGGCGCCGATGTCGATCTTGCGCTCGGTGACGAAGTAGTCGGTGCTGCCGCGGTGGAACGTCTTGTCCGGGTCCGGCACGAAGAAGTGGTCGGTGCGACCGCTGGAGGCGCGGGCGAGGTCCGGGCGGCCTTCGAGGATGCCGTCCAGGCGCTGGCGGTAGTAGGCGGTGATGTTCTTGACGTAGCTCGCATCCTTGTAGCGCCCTTCGATCTTGAAGGAGCGCACGCCGGCATCCACCAGGGCGCTGAGGTTGGCGCTCTGGTTGTTGTCCTTCATCGACAGCAGGTGCTTCTCGAAGGCCACCACGCGGCCCTGGTCATCCTTCAGGGTGTAGGGCAGGCGGCAGGCCTGGGAGCAGTCGCCACGGTTGGCGCTGCGGCCGGTCTGGGCGTGGGAGATGTTGCACTGCCCGGAGAAGGCCACGCAGAGTGCGCCGTGAATGAAGAATTCGATGGCCGCGTCCGTCTCGTCCGCGATGGCGCGAATCTGCTTGAGGTTCAGCTCGCGGGCCAACACCAACTGGGAGAAGCCGGCCTTGTCGAGGAACTTGGCGCGTTCCAGGGTGCGGATATCGGTCTGGGTGCTGGCGTGCAGCTCGATCGGCGGAATATCCAGTTCGAGCACGCCCATGTCCTGCACGATCAGCGCGTCGACGCCAGCGTCGTAGAGCGCGTGGATCAGCTTGCGCGCCGGCTCCAGCTCATCGTCGTGGAGGATGGTGTTGATGGTGACGAACACCCGCACATGGAAACGGCGGGCGAATTCCACCAGGCGGGCGATGTCCGCCACTTCGTTGCAGGCGTTGTGGCGGGCGCCGAAGCTCGGGCCGCCGATGTACACGGCGTCGGCGCCGTGCAGGATGGCCTCGCGGGCGATTTCGACGTCGCGGGCGGGGCTCAGGAGTTCGAGTTGGTTCTTGGGCAAGGGCATGGCAAACACGTCCGGCACGAATGCAGGGGGCGCATTGTAGCGGGCATGGCGCGTCCGGGCACCTGCGGAGTGCCGGATGGCGGAGGGCGCTGCAACATCGTTCTCATGTTTCTTGGCTAAGCTCCCCCGAGCCGTGGTTTCGAAGGGTAGCAAGATGTCATTCGTCGATTCGGTGATCGCCCAGGTACTGGGCCTGGAAATCGGACTCCACCATACCGTTGCGCGCCTTGCGTGCCGCACGGATGCCGAGGCGCTGCACGATCTGCGGATCAACCTGCGCAAGCTGCGCAGCCTGCTGCGGCCGATGCGCCGGTTGGGCGTGCCCAGGGCACTGGATGAGGCGGCCGCGGACGTCGGCCGTCTGACCACGCCGGTGCGCGACCTGGAGGTGCTGATCGTGGAACTGGAGCGCCAGGGTTTCCGCGACCAGGCGCAACGCCGCAAGCAATTGCTGGAGTCACGCTATGCGGCCATCGAGACCAGCGCCACGCTGCAGCGCTTCCTGGCTCAGTTGGACGGCTGGCCGGCGCGGATGCGTGAAGCCCAGCGCGAGGGCGAGCTGGACAGGCTGCGCCTGCGTGTGAAAACTCGCCTGCAACGCCAGCTGCAGCGCCTGCGCGAGGTGCTCGCCGACCCCACCTTCGACCGCCACGCACTGCGCCTGCTGGTCAAGCGCATGCGCTATGCCCACGAGGCCTATCCCGGACTGTCGCCGCTGCCACGGGACGCGGTGCCCGTCCTGAAGGCCGTGCAGTCTGCCCTGGGGGACTGGCACGACCATTTCCAGTGGTGCCTGCGGGCCGATCAGGAAGCGGATCTGCTGGTGCTCAAGGACCGCTGGGAGATTGCTGGCGCTGCGGAACTGACGGCCGCCGAAGTGGAGCTTTCGATCCTTGCCGAGTGCCTGGCGCAAACCCCGGCCACGGCCGGCTAGGTTCTCAAGCCTCGGCCAGTGCCGGCCGCTTGCAGATGGGCAAGCGGATCGCTGGATGCCGATTCGAGGCGCAGTTTGGAAGTCAGCACGCGCGCACCGCGGTAGTCGAAGATGCAGCGCCCGACGGCACTGAATGGTGTGTCGGCCCCGTGACCACCATCAGCCGGCGAAAGGTTGTCGGGGCCGATGGCCGACGCCGGCCGGTGGAGCAGGGCGGTCGCGCCGACGAGCCGGCGCGACCGGAGGCATCAGAGGATGCTCAGGGGGTACTCGATGAAGGCGCGGATCTCGTTGAGGTCCGGTCCTACGTCGTTGTCGGCGCGGTAGATGGAATTGCGCAGCTTGAACGACAGGTCCTTGGCCGGACCGTCCTGCACCACGTACTTGAACTGGTTGAACAGTTCGCGTTCGGTGCCGTCGGTTTCGCCGCCGGCAACGATGTCGGTGCCACGCACGTAGGCGAACTTGTAGCTCAGGCCGGGCACGCCGTATTCGGCGAAGTCCAGCTCGTAGCTGACCTGCCAGGACTGCTCGTCTTCCAGGTTGAAGTCCGAGTAGTAGGAGTTGGCCACGTAGATGGTGCTGCCGCCGTCGCCGAAGTCGTAGGCGTAGCCGGCATCGCCGCTGTTGCGCTGGTGGGCGAGGATGAAGGCGTGGGCGCCGACGCTGTACTTGGCCGCCAGGCTCCACAGGGTGTTGCGGTCACCCTGGCCGTCACCGCCGAAGGCCAGCGCCGAGGTGGCGCCGTCGTCGTACTTGGTGCGGTAGATGTTGAAGTCGAAGTTCAGCGCCTGGGCATCGCTGAGCGGGATGTTGTAGTTCAGGTTGGCGTAGTACTTCTTGAACTGGTCTTCGACGTCGGAGTGGTAAAGGCTCACGTTGAAGTCGTCGCTGACCGCGTAGCTGCCGCCGATCACGTCGATGCTCTTCAGGCGGTTGGGGTCGCGCGCCGGGTCGCCCATGGGGCTGTCGCCGGTGAAGCGGCCGACGTTCAGCTCCAGGCCCTCGATTTCCTTGCTGGTGAGCAGGGTGCCGGTGAAGGCCTGGGGCAGCAGGCGGCTGTCGTCGTGGGCAAGCACGGGCAGGGACGGGAACTGATTACCGTACTTGAGCACGGTGTTGGAGACCCGCAGCTTGAGCACGCCGCCGGCCTCGGAGAGGTCGTCCACCGGGCGGCCTTCGCTGTCGGTGTCGAAGAAGGCGGCATAGTTGCGGCCGCGGCCGCTGTCCAGCTTCACGCCGAGCAGACCGTAGGCGTCGACGCCGAAGCCGATGGTGCCCTGGGTGAAGCCCGACTCGAAGGTGGTGATGAACGCCTGGCCCCAGCTCTTGGCGTCGCGGGCGCCGTCCTTGAAGTCGCGGTTGAAGTAGGCGTTGCGCAGCAGCAGAGTCGCGTTGGCGTCTTCAATGAAGCCCTGGGCTTCGGACTGCTCGCTGGCATGGGCGGAATGGACGGCGATGGAAAGGGCGGCGCAGGTCGCCGCGAAATATCCACGTGTGTGCATGGGTGCTCCTGATGGTCTTGGCTTTGTTGGTTTTGGAATCGGCAGGAAGGATATAGCGTGTTGCGGGGCTGTAGTCGCCTAGAACTGAAATTATTCGATTATTGGTTATGAGGCCGAAAAGCCGCGCAACAGTTATCACGTGAAGTGCCATCCGAAAAATTCCAAAAATTGATTTCAAGTATCGACAAAATCAATATTCTCCTTTCGGGTCAAAGCGTTGCGGGTTTAAGAGGCCGCGCGGCTAACATTCGCGAAAACACAGGCCCAGGTATTGCTATCGATAGTCGATATCACGGCATTCGATTATGGCCGGCGCCGAATCTGCGCAAGACTGTTGTCGATGAAGATTCAGCCGGGCGCACTTTCTGGCTCCCCCAGGCACTGCGAACGGCATCTCCGCTTCATCGTTCCTTTGGTTAGATATCCTTCAGCCGCCTGCCCCAAGGCGGCTTTTTTTTGGTTCTTCGCGGGATCAGGGGGAAGAGCGAGTTGACAGTCAGGGAAGTGGTTAGATTGGCAGTCGCCAAACGAACCAACCACCACCCCCTGCTGCCGCCGTGCATCCTATTGATCTTGCTGCTTTCTGGCCAGGCTACGCAGTCGTCTCCTGTCGCCAATCAACCCACGACACCCTGCTAATCGAGCTCGAGCCTCAAGTCGGCTCCATCCCCGAATGCGGACGCTGTGGTGAAGCCTGTCCATTGATCCATGAGCGGCGGACTCGTCAGGTGCGCGATCGCGATCTGTTCGACCAGCGCGTCTTGCTCCAGCTACCGGTGCGCCGCGTCGATTGCCTGAGTTGTGGGCGGGTAACCGAGCGGATCAGCTGGTTGGAACCGGTGTCGCGTTTGACCCAACGCTTGCGCGTCTGGCTCGAAGGCTTGCTGCAATTGCTGCCCATCAGTCATGTCAGCCGCCTCACCGGCCTGCACTGGCACACGCTCAAGACGCTCGATAAGCGCCGCCTGGAGGCCGCCGTTGGCGCTTTCAAGCCGGGCGATGTTCGCCGTCTGGTGATGGACGAGTTCGCCCTGCACAAGGGGCATCGTTATGCCACGGTGATCATGGATGCCGAGCGGACGCGGGTGCTGTGGGTCGGGCATGGCAACAGCCGCGAGGCGATTCGCCCGTTCTTCGAATTGCTGGGCGAGCGCTGCCAGCAGATCGAGGCGGTGGCGATGGACATGAACACGGCTTTCGACCTGGAGGTGAAGCGGCACTGCCCGCAGGCCGAAGTGGTGTATGACCTGTTCCACGTGGTGGCGCGCTACGGCCGTGAGGTGATCGACCGTATCCGCGTCGACCAGGCCAACCTCCTGCGCGAAGACAAACCGGCGCGCAAGGTGGTCAAGCAGAGTCGCTGGCTGCTGCTGCGCAATCACGACAACCTCAAGGACGGGCAGGCCGTGCAGTTGCAAGAGCTGCTCGCGGCCAACCAACCACTGGCCACGGTCTATGTGCTCAAGGATGCGTTAAAGGCAATCTGGTACGCCCCCAGTGTGCAGGAGGGCTGGCGGCGCTGGCGAAGTTGGCTACGGCATGCCCGGGACAGCGGTCTGGCGCCACTGCAACGCTTTGCCCGCAACCTGCGCAAATACGCCCGGGGCATCCTCGCCAGTGCGCGTTTCCACCTACATACCAGCCTGCTGGAGGGCGTGAATAACCGTATCAAGGTGATCAAGCGCATGGCCTACGGCTTCCGGGACTCCCACTACTTCTTCCTGAAAATCAAGGCCGCCTTCCCCGGGAAAGCGCGATGAACCTTTTTTTGTGCGCCCGGCAGGGCGCACTCACTGGGAGGTGAAAGTCCTCTACACACCCGGCAAGGGGAAGTGTTAGCCGGAGGCAAGGGTGGCGCGGGTGACTGCGCATCCGGAGGAAGCCCGAGGCAAAGCGCTGGCCTGACGAAAAGGAAGCGGATAGGAGGCGACGCGTCGGGGTGAGGCAGCAAAAAAGGTCGAAGCCCGATACTTGCACGGAACGACGCGGCGTATATCCGACAGGCATAAGCGTGAAGGTGGGTGTGCCATACCCGGGGAGATCTGCACGGTTGCCGCTGGGCTACTGACGTCGCGAGGCGTGAGGATGGCCGTGTAGAAGTCAGCAGAGGCCATAGTAGGTGCGATCTGACCGAAGGGCCGAACATGAGTGACCGCGATTAGGACGGCAGAGACTCGATGCGGGCCGATGAGACACACGTGCGTGGAACAAGCGCAGCCATGACCACGTTGCAGGGGCGGAACTCCGGTGGCGCTGCTTATGGTGTTGAGGCCTGCACGGCGGCTGCCGGGCAAACGAAAGCGGGGGCGCCATCGCTGATGGAAGCGGTGGTGGATCGAGCCAACCTGTGGCTGGCGTACCGGCGAGTCGTTGGCAACCGAGGTTCAGCGGGAGTCGATGGCCTCGCAGTCGAGGGGTTTGCCGAGTGGCTAAAAGCCCACTGGCCGAGAGTCAAGGCAGCGCTGCTGGACGGGGATTACCTGCCCCGGGCGATACGCGCGGTGGATATCCCGAAACCTGCGGGTGGGATACGCACCCTGGGTATCCCGACAGTGCTGGATCGGCTGATCCAGCAGGCGTTGCTCCAGCAGCTCCAGCCACTCTTCGAACCCACGTTCTCCGAGTCCAGCTTTGGTTTTCGACCCAGGCGCAGTGCCCAGCAGGCGGTTCTGGCCGCACAGCGGTACGTGCAGGCAGGCCGTGGGTGGGTGGTGGATATCGATCTGGAGAAGTTCTTTGACCGGGTCAACCACGACATCCTGATGTCGCGGATTGCCCGGCAAGTCAACGATACCCGTGTGCTCAAGCTGATCCGGCGCTACCTGGAAGCGGGCCTGATGCGCGATGGACTGGTCGCACAGCGACGGGAGGGCACGCCGCAAGGCGGGCCGCTCTCGCCACTGCTGTCGAATATCCTGCTCACGGATTGGGATCGCGAACTTGAGCGCCGTGGCCACGCTTTCTGTCGCTACGCCGATGACTGCAACATCTATGTGCGCAGCAAGGCGGCCGGCGAACAGCTGTTGGGGCAGATGAGGGCGTTCCTGGCGGAGCGACTGAAACTGCATATCAACGAAGCGAAGAGTGCTTGTGACCGAGCGTCAGCGCGCCGATTCCTCGGCTATGGCCTGACGCGCCAATCCCTGGCCCGACTGCGGATTGCCCCGCAGAGCCTGCAACGGCTGACGGGGCGGATCAAGGCGCTGCTACGCCAAGGTCGAGGAAGAAGCCTGAGTCGCACCATCGAGACGCTGAACCCGCTGCTCCGTGGCTGGATCGGCTACTTCCACTGCGTCCAGACCAAGCGCGAACTGCAGGAGCTGGATGGTTGGCTGCGAAGGCGGCTGCGCTGCCTGCTGTGGCGGCAGGCGAAACACCGTCAAGGTCGAACGAGGATGTTACGTCGACAGGGACTTGCGGAAGATCGTGCCTGGCGTTCAGCCCGCAACGGGTACGGACCCTGGTGGAACTCCGGCACTCCGCACATGAACACCGCCTTCCCGAAGCGCTTCTTCGATGCAGTCGGCCTGATCTCGCTACTGGATAGCCATCGGCGCCTCCAGTGTCACCCATGAACCGCCGTATGCGGAACCGCACGTACGGTGGTGTGAGAGGGCGGCGGGAGTAATCCCGCTCCCTACTCGATGCCCGGAAGAAACGAGCGCCGTCGTCATTCTCCACCCCGGCGGAAGGGGAAGATGTCGGTCGGCCGGGCGTACCCGCATCCCTCGCGCGCTGCCGTTCCCGTTCGCACCGGGTTGGCGACTGAAATCGATGGCCATCCCTGAGCCGGGATGAATGCCTCCATTTCCGAACAGTTGAGGACGCGCATCCTCCGCCGTGCCGTCATCGCCGCCTGCCAGGGGAAAACCGTCAATCCGTTGGTACAACGGGATGGCATGAATGCTGATGCCTTTGTCAGCGGTCGAGTAAGACCCTTCTGTACATCGATTTGGAACTTTCCGAAAACCGCTTGAAGCAGTGGTTTTCAATCCATTCGCAATCCAGCATCTCTCCTGTCGATGTTGGCGTATTGATCCATGGTTGGTTGCAGAGCAACTACTGATTCCATTCCCAATTACCCTCAAGGTGTTTTATGGCTATTGAACTTCCCCCAATGGTTATCTATCCGGACGATTTCGGGACTGCTCGCCCTTCTGGACTGCCGGCTCCGTTTCCAGCAGCGATGATTGGACGAATGATAGAGGAGCGGAACAGCGCTTATGCACAAGGGCACTGGCGTGAAATGTTTACGCGTCACATAAAAATGATGAAATATAACCGCCCAACCCCTTATAAATTAGATGGCATAATTATTCAGGATTTTAAGTCCGGCTTCGAGGCTGACCTACTAATGCTTAAAAATCCAAGCCTGAGCCCTCATCTAGCATGGTCCCAAGGTGTTGGAGAGGCCAGAAAAAACAAAGATGTTTCCCAAATGGCTACGCCGATCGAGTTTTCTGGCGGGCTTTATACCCCATTCAAAGCAATTGGCCACTGGATTTTTGGTAACGGTCAAGTGGCGAAAGTCAATATAAACAACATCGGAATTACCCCCACACCTCAAAAAATCCCCCAGCTCAAGGCCGCAATTGATAATTCCGCTGTTGGCACTAGTCAGCTTGATATTTCTTTCCCTTATTACACTGGCATGGATAGTGCTATTTCCAGGATATATCTCGGAAATATCACGCTTCGGATTGTCGGTAAAATAACGAAAGACCCCGACAATAGGGTGCGACTCGAAGGGGTAGTTCGGGCATATTCAGATGTGTATGATGCTAACGCAAGTAGCCATCGCGGGGAGTTTGATGAAGATGCCACAACAGCTCTAAGGGAAATTGGCAGAATCGCAAATGCAAAAAATTATGAAATACTGATTGAAGGTGAGTTGCCTATCACTTACAAGAAATAAATCAATGGGTCTGACAGGGCTTTGTCAGGCCCATTTTTCAACTGGAGGTGGTCATGAGATGTTTAATGTGGAAGCACAGAATGTTAGCGCTGAGCGCCTGTGGACTAGCATCGCTCTGCTTGTGGGGGGCTACGGAGGGCGTGCCGGAAAACCCAAATAACCCAGCAGATGTGGCTGGAATTCCAGCTTTTGCTATGTATGTGGTGATCCTGCTTTTTCTGTTTTTAGTATCTCTTTTCTGCATGGCAATCGTTTGTTTAGTTGAAAGATATTTTTCTAATGTCAACAAATCGTGGCGGATTATAGCTTATTGTTTTTGGGCGTTTCCGCTATTTATAAACAGCGGCCTGGGTCTTCTGATTTCTTTTGCCTACAACTATGGCGAACCACTTGGATTGTCCGCTATTTCGCTATATGTGTTGTCAATTATTTTTCTTATTTTTAGCTTGATTCGTTTTGGAGCAAGCTTTGCGGAACACCCCTAACCATTATGAGGACGATAGCTGCTATCGCCGTAAACAGCGCAGAGTGCAAGCCAGCGTGACCATCGCGGCAAAACTTCTGGCCAACTTGTCGTAGCGGGTGCCAATCCTTCGGCTCTCTTTCAGCCAGCCAAACATCCATTCGATGATGTACCGCTGTCGGTATTTCGGGCAGTCAAACAGTCTGGGCAGCTCAAGCTTGGGCTTGCGCTGCAGGGGGGGCTGCGGGATCAGCGGCTGCATGCGGTAGCGGTCGCAGTACTGACACAGGTGCTAGGCGTCGTATCCCTTATCCGCCAGTAACCAACGTCAGCGCTTGCTAGCTCAAGCCGGCCTTCAAGGAATGCGCACCTGCTCCAGGAGCAGGAGGCCTAGAGGCATACCGTTGGCATCGCAGATATCCCGCCTAAGGAGGGGGCGTTCAGGGCATCAATCCTCCTCTTGGAGCGCCTGCATCTGGCGGGCGCTTCAGAACCCGCAAAGCCGTCCTTCGCCCCTCACACCTTCGTTGACCGCCCTCGGGAGCGCAGGCTATGCGTTCGCGTTCGAACCGTTTCGCCTTTACCCCGATATCCGCGCCCTGTAGATGTCCGGTATAGACGTACGCCCTCGATAGCCTCACCGCGTTGGTTGAGGGCAGTTGGGCAAGGGTGCTGCGAGCGATGGGGTAGGGGGTCAGAGTTCTGGACCTGGGAGGCGAAATCGCGATCGTGGCCACGGAAAAGGAATGGGTAGGATTTTAAGTTCCGCTCGCCGGTCCCATGGCAAGTTAGCTCCTGGCCTGGGCCACGGCGCGGTGATTACCGCGCCGGGCGAGGGGAAAGCCCTCAGCGCGTGTACGGCCCCTGAAGGGCGACCGGTTGGCCGCCGTCCCAGCCAAACCAGGCGGATACGCCGAGCCAAGGATCGGTGCGCGCGAGGATGTCCATGAGGTTGACGTTCAGCGTGACGGTGAGGTCCGTCATCATGGGTTGTGTCGGGTAACTCTTGATGGCGCCGCTCGTGCTCCAGATGAGCGCGAATTCGTAGTACGGACCTTCCACGTAGGTGCCATCGGGGGCTTCAGTGATCAGGAGCTTGAAGTAGTCACCGTATTGCGCCTGATTGCCACTGAACTGAGCAGGGGCGGCCCAGCCGACTCCCCAGAACAGCGGCATCAGGGTCTGGTAGGCCTGCAGCATCAGTCCGTTGGCCATCGTGCCGGCCACCGAGGCCTGGTAGTCATTGCTCTCATTGCTGCCGGGGATCGGTAGGTTGCCGCTGTCGGAATAGATGTAAAAGGCAATCAGCCGTCCATGATCGCTGACGATGGTCGTGTAGAAGTTGTCGAGGGCGGTGAGACTCGACTCGAAGGAGCCCGCGACGTTCTCCCAGTACTGGCCGATGGTGGTCGAGGTCGATGTCCCGCCGAGGGAATTGGTGACCACACGGATGACATCGGTCACGGCGGTGACGGCGAGGTCCAGTGCGGCGCCGCCGGGCAACATCCCCAGCAGGCCATAGCCGAGGTCCTCGAACAACTGACCGAAGTCGACCAGCGCGGTGTCGTCAGTCTTGGCCTGCATGTTGGATATGGCGCCGCTGATCAGAGAATCCGCCGCCGTCTGGGCGGCGTTCAACGTCCCCTTGGTGTAGGCGTAGAGTGATTGCAGTTGCTCCACCGCGCCCATTTCCTGCCAGACGGTGTAGATGATCTGTAACCAGTCGTTGGTGGCTACGCCCGCTGGGGCGGGAGGCGCGGAGGGCGCGAGCGTATAGTTACCGTTGGCGTCGAAGGCCAGCCAACTGCCCAGTTCTTCGGCCACGGTGTTCGGCGACCAGCTCGGCGAGGCGGCCAGCATGCGAGGATCGAGCGGGTCATTGGAGTTCGGCCCGTTGATGATATTGCCGAGCACGGAGCATAGCGCCGAATAGGCGTTGTTGTAGTCGGGCCAGGCGATGGCGGGCTGGTCGGCGATGGATTGCAGCAGGTCCGTTGTCGGCTGCTGCGCCGCGAAGCGGATGACGATGTCGTGGGTATAGATGAAGTACCACTCGTCATTGGCCTCGTAGTTGGCTGAGCAGTAACCGAAGGTGGCTGCGCCGCACGCACTGCCGTAGCGCATGGCCCAGCGGTTGCCGGCCACCGCCAGGGTGCGCATGTCGGTGTCCATCAGGTTCGGATCGGACGCTGGCTCGAGAATGCCCGCGGAGATCTGGTCCATAAGGGCGGCACGCCCGGCCTTGAGTACCTGGATGCCGGACGTGTTGCTGAAGGCGAAGACGCCACGGTAGGTCTTGCCGTCCTCTATCGCCATTTCCCAGCTCGGGATACCGGCCACGTAGGGGTTACCGTTGGCATCGTTCTGCGACAACGCATAGGCGTGGGCTGCGGCGGCCCAGCGTCGCTCGTCGGGATCGCCGGTCTGGTTCGCGGTCAGGCTCAGTGGTGGATCGTTGTGGTAGGCGTTCGCCAGCGCTGCATTCAGCTCGTCGTCGGTGGGCTGGAGAACGGTGACCTGGGTTCCCACCGGGAACAGGAAGGCGCCGACGACCGGATTGCCGTTGTCGTCGAATCCGGTTTCCCACGAGGGGATGGCGAACACGTAGAGCGGATTGCCATTGTCGTCCTGCTGGCTCAGCGCCCAGCGGAGGACGCCGTTCGCCCAGTAGCGGTAATCGATGAAGACTCCGGTCTGGGGGACGTCGATGCCCGAGAGCATCTCAAGCACGTCGCTCTGCAGAATGTTCTGCCAGACGACGGCAACTGCGGTGCTCTGGATGCTGCCTGTCGATGGCGGCAGGGTGGAGAGGTGGGGGGGCAGGGGCGACCGTTGTGCACGGTCGAAATCGCTGGAATCGAGCATGGTAGATCTCCCTATCTGCGGATGAAGGCGGGTGACTTACGTGATGCCTTGCAGGCGCTGAAACTACAGCGCTCGGAGAGTTTAGCCGGCTCCACTTGCCTTGCCAGGGCGCCCGGTCTCGACCGGATAGCCGGTATTGGCCCCTCCTGGGTGAAGTAGGCCTGGCGGACCCTGCGCGCTCCGGCAGCGATAGCTGCGAATGTTCATACAGCCGGAGAGGGCCGACGGCTTGGCAACGACGCTGAGAATGCCCGCCACTGAATGATTCAGCCAATTTATCCATTGAATTCCAGTTATCTCGTCAGCAATATGACTGGATGCGCTACGACCTGAACCTGCTACCCGTTTTCCTGACGCTGATGGAGGAGCGCAACGTCACCCGAGCGGCCGAGCGACTGGGAATGACCCAACCCGCGCTGTCCAACGCCCTGGCGCGGCTTCGGGACATGCTCCAGGACCCGCTGTTCATTCGCGAACGCTACGGGATGCAGCCGACGGAGAAGGCCGAAGCGCTGGCGCCTGGGATTGCCGCAGCCGTTGCACAGCTGGACGAACTGGTGCTTGGCCAGCAGGAATTCGTCCCGGCCAAGGCGGAGCGCCTGTTTACGCTGGCCTCGACCAGCTACGTGGAGTTCGTTCTGATTCCGCGTATCGTCGCGCGGTTGCGCGAGCGGGCGCCGGGCATCCGCTTGCGGCTGGTGCCCTATGGTGCCGACCTGGCAGAGACCGGCGTGATTTCCGGAACGACGGCGATGGTGCTGGGGCGGTTCACTGATCCACCCGACAACCTGGTCGTGCAGACGCTGATGGATGACGGTCTGGCCTGCGTGGTTCGCGCCGACCATCCGAGCGTCAACAAGCGCATCTCCAGGCAGCAGTACGAACAACTCCGGCACGTCACCGTGCTTCCTCCGGGACGTTTGCGGGCAGGCCTGTTCCAGGCGCTCCAGCGCCAGGGGCTGCAGCGAGAGGTTGCCGTATCGGTCACTCACTTTTTGGCTATTCCGGAGCTCATCGCCGCGACGGACTATTGCGCGACGCTTCCCAGACTGATCTGCCAGCACCTGGTCCGCGATCCACGGCTGAAGGTACTGGCCGCGCCCGTCGACCTGGGTACGTTTCCGGTGGAAATGGCGTGGCACGTTCGTTACCGCCATGACCCTGCGCACCAGTGGCTGCGTGACCTTGTCAGCGAAGTCGCACGCGAGGTCGTGCTCAGCCAAACGGCGTAAACCGTTCGCCACCTGCGAGCAGCCCCGGCGCGTCGCATCCTTCATGGCGCGCTCAGCCCACCGTGTTGCACGACCCAACACCGTCGCAGGCTCCACCCGGGAGTCTGCGGCGGGGGCTTTACCATGCTTCACGACGATTTACTCACGTCGTCCCGACCGCGAGCCATAGACTCGAATCGCCAAGGCAGACAGTTCCCTCGTGACTTCCCGATCCCATGACCAGCGACACTGCGCTGGCGCACCTGGTTGGAATCGGCGAAGCCGGAGTTCGCCGCCGCACGAGGCCCCATCGGAGAATCTCAAACGATCGACGAGAGGTGAATGACATGAGGCTGAAAGACAAAGTCGTTCTGGTCACCGGCGCGGCCGGTGGAATCGGGTTTTCGGTGTCGGAGCTGTTCGCCAGGGAAGGGGCGGTCGTGGTGGCCACGGACATCGCACAGCCGCCATCGCCATACCCCGCAGGCATCGAATCCATGCACCACGATGTCACCAGCGAGAGCGAATGGAAGCGCGTCGTCAGCGATACCCTCAGGAAACACGACCGTATCGACGTACTGGTCAACAACGCCGGCATCATTGCCTACGAGCTCCTGCACGAGCTGCAAATGAGCGCATGGCTGCAGATGATTGCCGTCGACCAGACGGGCGTCTTTCTCGGAATGCGCGAAGTGATTCCCGTCATGCGCAAGCAGAAGTCGGGATCGATCATCAATATCTCATCCATCTGGGGTAGCGCCGCGGTCGCCGGTGCGCACTCCTACCACGCGGCCAAAGGCGCCGTTCGCAACATGTCGAAGAATGCGGCATTGACGTACGTCGCCGACGGAGTCCGCGTGAACTCGGTGCATCCAGGCTTCATCCACACACCGCTGACAGACGCGCAGGCGCCCGACCTCAACGAGGAAGTGATCGCAGCCACGCCGATGAAGCGGGGCGGCCAGCCTATCGAAATCGCCTATGGCTGCCTGTTCCTGGCATCCGATGAATCGAGCTATGTCACCGGGACGGAACTGGTCATCGATGGCGGCTACCTGGCCCAATAGCGCGTCGGCTTCCAGGGCGACGATCTGGACTCCATCTTGGAGGTTCTGATATGCCCATCACGCCCTTTGTTCAGGAGCGCATCGACGCCCGAAATGCCGCATCGATCGATATTGGTTCGCTCATGCTCGGCGGACCCGGCTCCTGGGTCAAAGCGCGTTGGTGAAAGCGGGGGGGATGCTGAACGATGCGATGCGCCTGGCCGAGAATCGTGTATGGGTAGCCCTGGAGATTCGTCCATGCCAGGCATGGCCCGCAAAGGAAAGCGTACTGCGGCGAGTTGGAAATCGATCTGCTTGCACGTTAAGCGGCTCATTAGCAGGGACAACATAATACGTTGTTTAACATAATATAGATTATGGGTACTAATTGGTAAGGACACTCGCCCAAGGAACAGGAACTGGACTTCAGCTCGCTTTGACGATCAATTGGCTGATCACCGCACGCAGCTTGCCGGGTTTCACAGGCTTGTTCAGCAATGGCACCCCAGGGCTTCTCAGGTTGCGTCGGCACTGGTCGCTACGATCGGCGGTGATAATCACTGCAGGAAGCTCACTGGCGAAATGCTCTCGCAAGGCCTGGATCACATCGCAGCCGACCACGCCTTGATCCAAGTGATAATCCACCAGGATCAGAGCCGGTGCCTGGTCTTGCAGCACCTCCAATGCGCCATCGAGGTCAGTGGCGGTCAGTACCTGACAGCCCCACTGACCGAGCAAGGCCGCCATACTTTCGAGAATGCCCGGTTCGTTATCCACCACCAGCAAACGCTGACCAGGTAGCGGATCGCCAGTCATTGGCCGTGGTTCCTGTTTCGTCCTTGCTGGCCGAGGGATTTCCGCCAGCGGTACTTCGATGCTGAACACCGACCCGCGGCCTGGCTGTGAGTGCACTTCAACCCGGTACTTCAGCATCGTGGCTATGCGGTCCACTATGGCCAGGCCCAGCCCAACGCCTTTGCGTTCCGCCGCACGCCCCACGTCCAACTGATTGAATTCGAGGAAGATTGACTTCAATTGGCTTGCTGGTATCCCACGGCCGCTGTCCCAGACTTCCAGCCGCAGCCGGTCGCCCCTGCGGCGCGTGCCCAGCAGGATTCGTCCGCGTTCGGTATAGCGGCAGGCATTGCTGAGGAAATTGCGCAAGATGCGCGTCAATAGGCGGAAGTCCGTGGCGATGCAAAGATGAGGAATACGTACTCGCAGCTCCAGCCCGGCAGCCTCGGCAACGCTCTGGAACTCAGAGGCCAGGGGGCTGAGGATGTCGTCCAGGGCGTAGACGTCAAGGTCCGGCTTGATCGCACTCTGGTCCAGTTTGGAAATGTCCAGCAGGTCGGTGAGCAAGTCTTCGGCGCCTTCCAGCGCCTGGTGAGTGCGCTCCACCAACTGCTGCTCGGCTGCCGGCAGCCGACGCTCGCGCAGAGTCGAAACCAGTAGGCGCGCTGCGTTGAGCGGCTGCAGCAGGTCGTGGCTGGCAGCCGCGAGATACTTGTCCTTGCTGAGGTTGGCGGCCTCGGCCACATCTCGTGCCTCCCGCAATTGAGCATTCAGCGCCTGTAGTTCGCGGGTGCGGGCCAGCACTCGCTGCTCGAGTTCGTCGTTGAGGGTCTGCAGGCGCTGCTGGGCCAGGATGCGCTCGGTGATATCGGCGACGAACCCCTCGACGAGCCCATCTTCATCGGGTTTGAGCAGCAGGTTCATCAGCACGTCGACACGACTGCCATCCTTGCGCACCAGCCGTGTCTCGTAGCCGAACAGACCACCCTCCCGCTGCAGACAGCGACGAATTTCGATCAGTTCGGCGGCGCCACCGGCGAACAGGTTGCCGGCCAGGTCAGTCAGGTTCAACAAGCACTCTGCCGGGGAGTCGTAGCCGAGCATCCTTGCCAGCGCCGGATTAGCGGCACGCAAGCCCTCCTGCAAACTGGCCTGGAAGATGCCATGCACCGCGTGTTCGAACAGCCATTTGTAGCGATTGCGCTCGGTCTCCAGTTCCTCGAGGCGTGCGAGCAGTTCGGGATAGTGGCTCTTGCGCGCCGAATGGCTACCCAGACCGAGCAGTCCGGCCAGTGCCTCGCGTTGGTCGTCAGAGGGCCTCGGCATACACCACCTCGACATCCCGCTGGCTGGACTCGCGCGGGTTGGTGAGGATGCAGGGATCGTCCATGGCGTGGCGGGACAGGAAGGGAATGTCCGACGTGCCGACACCGTGCAGGCGCAGAGTCTCGTGAAAGCCCACCGCGTGCTTGAGCGTCACAAGGTGTTCCACCAGGCGCTGGCGAATCTGGTTCTGGGTCAGGCCACGGCAATCGATGCCGAAGGTCTCGGCTATCACCTTGAAGCGCTCCGCTGCGGCGCTGTAATTAAACGCCACCACATGCTCCACCAGCACCGCGTTGCACAGACCATGAGGCAGGTCGAGAAAACCGCCCAGGCTATGGGACATGGCGTGCACCGCGCCGAGTATCGCGTTGGAGAAGGCCAGTCCAGCCTGCATGCTGCCGAGCATGATCTTCTCCCGCAGGGCAATGTCCTGGGGATTGGCGATCATGGCCACCAGGTTGCCGTTAATCAGCCGCATGGCCTCCAGCGCGTGGGGGTCGGTCAGCGGGCCATGGCCGGTGGAAACGAAGGCCTCGATGGCGTGCACCAGGGCATCGATGCCGGTACAGGCGGAGAGAAACGGATCCATGCTGAGCGTGGTTTCCGGATCGATCAGCGACACATCCGGCACCACCGCCTTGCTGACGATCGAAAACTTCATTCGCTCTTGCTGGTTGGAAATGATCACGAACTGCGAAACATCGGCCGAAGTGCCGGCGGTGGTCGGGATCAGGATCAGGGGCGGGCTGGGTACGCTCAGTGTGTCGACGCCTTCGAACTCGATAATGCTCCGACCATGGGCGACCACGATCCCGATGCCCTTGGCGCAGTCCATCGGGCTCCCGCCGCCTACGGCGACGATCACGTTGCAGCCCATGCTGCGGTAGACCTCTGCCCCCTGCATCACCTCTTCAACCCGGGGGTTGGGCGAGACCTGGGTGTAGAGGCAATAGTCGATGCCCTGGGCCTGAAGGCTCGCCTCCACATCGGTGACCCAGCCGGCGGCCTGTACACCGGGATCGGACACCACGAGCACCTTGCGGGCACCGAAGGTGCTGGCGTAATTGCCGACATTGTGCCGACAGCCGGCGCCGAAAATGATCTCGGGAGAAACGAACTTGCGAAGCAGGCTGATATCGTGACGCATCAATCGACTCTTTCTTGTAGTTATGGGCTGAGTAGAATCCAGCCTACTGGATTCGTCGGTCATTTCAATCAGACCTTGGGCCAGCCGCATCAGCGCTCGCGTGATTGGCCTCTACGTCAGCAACGTCCGATAGAAGGCCAATTCGGCCGTCAGCGCATGGGCGAGGTTCGCGGCCTGGCGGAAACCATGCCCCTCCTCCGGATAAATATGGCATTCCACCCGATGGCCCGCCGCGCGCAAGGCCTCGACCATGCTGACGGTCTGTTCTGGAACCACCACCGAATCCCGCCCCCCTTGGAAAAAAATCACCGGCTTGGTGATTTCCCGCACCCGACGCAAGGGCGTGCGTTGCCGATAGCGCTGGCTGTGCAGGTCGGGATCGCCAATCAGCCAGTCCAGGTAGTCGGCTTCGAACTTGTGAGTGCTCTCCCGCAGCATCAATGGGTCGCTCACTCCGTAATAGCTGGCACCGCCACAAAAAGGCGAGTCTCCGGCCAATGCCAGCAAGGTGGTGAACCCGCCAGCGCTGGCGCCGCGAATGAATGCCTTGGTCGCATCGACCAGGCCGAGTCGGTCGAGGTAAGGCAACAGCGCTTTGGCATCCACCACATCCAGGTCGCCCCAGCCACCCGCGAGGCGTTGCCGGTAGGCCCGCCCATAGCCACTGCTGCCGCGATAATCCAGGTCGGCCACAGCGAAACCACGCTGGGTCCAGAACTGGATGCGCGCGTCGAAGACTGGCTGGCAAGCCGACGTCGGGCCGCCATGGCAGAAGATCAGCAGCGGGGGGCGTGCCCCCGGCGGTCCTCGGTAACGACTGTTCGTGGGGGGATAGAAAAACGCCTGTGCCGACTCCCCTTCCCCAACGGCGAAACGCAACGGACGGCATCGAGAAATATCTGCGCTCGAAAGATCGGCACCGCCGCCGGCCAGTACCTGCACGGTACCACTGGCCCGTCCGATCGCCAGCACGGCGCTCGCACTTCCGGGGCCCGCGGCTATGCAATAAAAGTGCGATGCATCCGCCGCGAGTTGTCGAAAACGGAGGTAGTCGACAGCCAGCGGCCTACCATCGGGACCGGCTAGGCGGCCCTGCCCTTCTTCCAGCCAGGTGCGTAAACCGGCCGAGGGCAGATAGCTGCATATGCCTAGTTGCCAGGGCGCGGGCGCATGCTCGGCCGCGACCGCCGGCAAAGGACAGAACCCTTCGGGATCCAACCGCCAAGGCTGCCACCAGCCATTGCGGTCGCTCAGGCAATACAGCCGGCCCTCTTCATCGAAACAGGGTTGTTGCAGGGATTCTCCGCCCTCCTCGCCCGCCACCACTTCGGTCGGTCCCCATTCTTCGTCGTGGCGTCGCCGCAGGCAGAGCCGCGTCTCCGTCCAGGGCTGCTGCGGGCGGCTCCATTCGATCCAGACGAAGGTCCTGCCGTCCGGGCTGATGCGTGGAGCGGCGTAGAAGTCGGCCCCCTCGACCAACACCTGGCGACAGCCACTGCCCAGTTCGACCGCCACCACCCGGTGGGTCGTGCCCTCCTCCTCCACCGCCAGAATGGCGCCGGCCCGGTCCCAGGACCACAGGTCGCCATGGCGGCACGGGGGGCTCCCGGTCAGGGGGCGGGGCTCCCCATCGAGGGGCTGCAGGTACAGCTGCTGGTCCGACTCATTGACGAACACGGCTCCCTGCGCCACCAGGCAGAAACCTCCGCCACCGTACTCATAGACCCGGCTGCGCAGGGAGTAACCGGCAGGCGTCAGACAGCGGGCTGCCCCCGCCTCCCAATGCCAGAGCGTGGTACGGCCATCGGCTGGATCAAACAGGCTCCAGAACAGCCCCCTCTGGCCAACACGCAGTTCAACGAAGTCACGACTGGCGACGACCGCCCGCTCCGCGCTCCAGGCACTGTTCCAGAAGCCGAACGAACGGATTTCAGGCACGGCAGATGATCCTCGAGGCGCGCTCATTCCGGTAGGTCAGTTGTTCCAGGCTCCGGCACGTGTGCTCCGCCTCTTGCCGCGCCGCCAGTATTTTTCCGTGATGGGGAGACTTCGCGCACACGGGGTCGGCGTTGCTGGCGTTTCCCGTGAGCATGAAAGCCTGGCAGCGACAGCCGCCGAAGTCTTTCTCTTTTTCGTCGCAGGAACGACAGGGTTCGGGCATCCAGTCATAGCCACGGAAGCGATTGAAGCCAAAGGACTCGTACCAGATATGTCGCAGGCCATGCTCGCGCACATTGGGGAACTGCACCGGAAGCTGGCGGGCGCTGTGACACGGCAACGCGGTGCCATCAGGTGTGATATCGAGGAACAGGTTGCCCCAGCCGTTCATGCAGGCTTTGGGGCGCTCCTCGTAGTAATCCGGGGTGACGAAGATCAACTTGCAGGGGTGCTTCTCGTCGGCCAGCCGCTTGCGGTATTGGTTGGTGATCTGCTCGGCACGTTCCAGTTGCGCGCGGGTTGGCAGCAGGCCGGCGCGGTTCAGTTCGGCCCAGCCGTAGAACTGGCACGTGGCGAGTTCTACGTAGTCCGCTTCCAGCTCCAGGCACAGCTCGATGATTTTCTCGATGCGGTCGATGTTGTGCCGGTGGGTGACGAAGTTCAGCACCATCGGGTAACCCTGGGCTTTCACTGCGCGGGCCATGGCCAGTTTCTGCGTGAAGGCCTTGCGTGAGCCGGCCAGTAGGTTGTTTACCTCTTCATCGGCGGCCTGGAAGCTGATCTGGATATGATCCAGGCCCGCGTCCTTGAATGCCGCCATGCGCGCCTCGGTGAGGCCGATGCCGGAGGTGATCAGGTTCGTATAGAAGCCCAGTTCACGGGCCGAACGGATCAGTACTTCGAGGTCCTGACGCACCAGCGGTTCGCCGCCGGAAAAGCCCAATTGGGCGGCGCCCAGCTCGCGCGCCTGGCGGAAGACGTCGATCCACTGGGCGGTGGTGAGCTCCTCGCCCTGATTGGCGAAATCCAGCGGGTTGGAACAGTAGGGACACTGCAGGGGGCAGCGGTAGGTCAACTCAGCCAGTAGCCAGAATGGCGGTCCTGGCGGAGTGTCAGGCTTCGAGTTGCAACCAGAATTGAGCATGGGCCACCTCGATGAACGCCAGGATGTCTTCGTCCAGTCCGGGTACGTCAGGGAATCGCCGACGCAGGTCGAGGATGATCTGTGCCACCGAACGCTGGCCGTCTACCAGGCGCAGGATTTCTCCGGCGCTCTCGTTCAGTCGCACCATGCCCTCGGGGTAGAGCAGCACATGACAACCCTGCGCCGCTTCCCACTGCAGGCGAAAGCCTCGCCGCAGGTTGGGTACTTGATGCCGATTGAAGTCACTCATAGGGCGATCCCCCGGTGCCAGACCCGCTCGCGGGTCACGGTGTGATAGGGCGCGCGGTCCAGCTCGAAGGCCATACTCATGGCGTCGAGCATGCTCCAGAGTACATCCAGCTTGAACTGCAGAATGTCCAGCATGCGTTGCTGGGCGTCGAGGGTGCGGTAGTGCTCAAGGGTGATGCGCAGGCCGTGCTCGACATCGCGTCGCGCCTCTTTCAGGCGCTTGCGGAAGTAGTCGTAGCCGGTCGAGTCGATCCACGGGTAGTGCTGCGGCCAGTTGTCCAGGCGCGATTGGTGGATCTGCGGGGCGAAGAGCTCGGTCAGTGAACTGCTGGCGGCCTCCTGCCAACTGGCACGCCGGGCGAAGTTGACATAAGCGTCCACCGCAAAGCGCACGCCAGGCAGCACCAACTCCTGGGACAATACCTGCTCGCGGTCCAGGCCGACCGCTTCCGCCAGGCGCAGCCAGGCTTCGATACCACCCTCCTCGCCCGGCGCGCCGTCGTGGTCGAGGATGCGCCGGACCCACTCGCGACGGGTGTCCTGGTCCGGACAATTGGCGAGGATGGCGGCGTCCTTCAACGGAATACTGACCTGATAGTAGAACCGGTTCGCCACCCAGCCCTGAATCTGCTCGCGGCTCGCCCGGCCCTCGTACATGGCGCGATGGTAGGGATGATGGATGTGGTAGCAAGCGCCCTTGGCGCGCAGGGCCTGCTCGAACTCTTGCGGGGTCATGGCGCGTTCGTTCATGCCGGGCTCCGTTACAACTGGATGGACATGCCGTCCCAGGCCACTTCGATGCCGTGGCGGCCAAGTTCGGCTCGCTCGCTGGAATCGACGTCGAGGATCGGGTTGGTGTTGTTGATGTGGATGAGTACCTTGCGCGGGCCGGGGACGCGGTCGAGCACCTCGATCATCCCGCCGGGGCCACTCTGTGCCAGGTGGCCCATCTCGCTGCCCAGCTTGTCGCCCACCTCGCAGTAGCGCATCTCGTCGTCACGCCAGAGCGTGCCATCCACCAGCAGGCAGTCGGCACGACGCATCCAGTCGAGCAGCACCTCGTCCACTTGGCCCAGGCCGGGGGCGTAAAACAAGCTGCCGCCACTTTGTTGGTCCTCGACAAACAGGCCAATGTTGTCTCCGGGGTGCGGATGACCACGGTGCGGTGAGTACGGTGGCGCACTGCTGCGCAGCGGGATGGCAGTGAACCGCAGGCTCGGGCAGGCGGGAATTTCAAAGGCTGCCCCGGCGAGCTCGATAGGTTGCCACGCCAGGCCGCCGTGCCAGTGCCGGAGCATGGTGAACAACGGGAATGAATCGCTAAGGTCCTGATGGACCCTCTCGGTGCACCAGACCTGGTGCGGGCAGCCTTCGCGCAGGCTGAGCAGGCCGGTCACGTGGTCGATCTGGCTGTCCATCAGGATGATCGCGGCGATACCGGTGTCACGCAGGCGACGCGCTGGTTGCAAGGGCGGGAAGGCTTCGAGCTGTGCGCGGATATCCGGCGAAGCGTTGCACAGCACCCAGTCGACCCCATTGGCGCTGATGGCGATGGATGATTGGGTACGCGGCTGCGCACGTACCTTGCCGGTACGTACACCTCGGCAGTTGCGACAGTTGCAGTTCCACTGGGGGAAGCCGCCACCGGCGGCCGAGCCGAGAATCTGGATATGCATGGGATGGCCCTGGGCGAGGCCCCGGCAGCGCCGGGGCGATGCGGATCAGCGGTTGGCGAAGTAAAGGGTGACTTCGAAACCAATGCGCAAATCAGTGAAGGCGGGTTTAGTCCACATGGATCGATCCTCTTGTTATCTCGCCGGAGGATTCCGGCAAGTCCAGTTAAACACCGGGACGGAGGGGGTCGAATGGTACTTTCGGAGGAGATTCGCTCGTGATTTGGTAGGGGACGGGCGGCCCTTGCGCGGGGATCTCAATCCGGGACGCCCGCTAACCGGCTTTCGACCTGTTTGGCAAATACCCTTCCCCTGCAAGACACGAGCCGGTACACCGAAAGAAAAACGCGGCCGAGGCCGCGTCGCGATAAAGCCCTGCCGGGCATGGGATTCGGGTGCGCAGTTCCCGCTGGCAGGGGTGCATCGACAAAACACCCGTGGCGTCCGTCCGGCACGCCACGGGCGTCGACAACGGATCAGAAGAAGCCCAGCGGATTGATGTCGTAGCTCACCAGCAGGTTCTTGGTCTGCTGGTAGTGGTCGAGCATCATCTTGTGGGTTTCGCGGCCGACGCCGGATTTCTTGTAGCCACCGAAGGCGGCGTGGGCCGGGTACAGGTGATAGCAGTTGGTCCACACGCGGCCCGCCTTGATGCCGCGACCCATGCGGTAGGCGCGGTTGATGTCACGGGTCCAGAGGCCGGCGCCGAGGCCGAACTCGGTGTCGTTGGCGATCGCCAGGGCCTCGGCTTCGTCCTTGAAGGTGGTGACGCCCACCACCGGGCCGAAGATTTCCTCCTGGAATACACGCATCTTGTTGTGGCCCTTGAGCAGGGTCGGCTGGATGTAGTAACCGCTGGCAAGGTCGCCACCCAGGCGCTCGGAGCCGCCGCCGGCGAGCAGTTCGGCACCTTCCTGCTGGGCGATGTCGAGGTAGCTGAGGATCTTCTCGTATTGCTGCTGCGAGGCCTGGGCGCCGACCATGGTGTCGGTGTCCAGCGGATCACCGCGCTTGATCGCCTTGATCTTCTTCATCACCTCGACCATGAAGGGTTCGAAGATCGACTCCTGTACCAGCGCCCGCGATGGGCAGGTGCAGACCTCACCCTGATTGAAGAAGGCCAGCACCAGGCCTTCGGCGGCTTTTTCGATGAAGGCCGGCTCGGCCTGCATGATGTCTTCGAAGAAAATGTTGGGACTCTTGCCGCCGAGCTCCACGGTAGAGGGAATGATGTTCTCCGCCGCGCAATGCATGATGTGCGCGCCCACCGGGGTGGAACCGGTGAAGGCGATCTTGGCGATGCGCTTGCTGGTGGCGAGCGCCTGGCCCGCTTCCCTGCCGAAGCCCTGGACAATGTTCAGCACGCCGGGCGGCAGCAGGTCACCGATGATCTCCACCAATACCATGATCGAAAGCGGCGTCTGCTCGGCTGGCTTGAGCACCACGCAATTGCCGGCGGCCAGCGCCGGGGCGAGTTTCCAGGCGGCCATCAGCAGCGGGAAGTTCCACGGGATGATCTGCCCGACCACGCCCAGGGGTTCGTGGAAGTGATAGGCGGCAGTGTTCTCATTGATCTCGGCGGCGCCGCCTTCCTGGGCACGGATGCAGCCGGCGAAGTAGCGAAAATGGTCGGCGGCCAACGGCACGTCGGCATTGACGGTTTCGCGCACCGGCTTGCCGTTGTCCCACGTTTCGCTGACGGCCAGCACTTCGAGGTTCTGCTCGATGCGGTCGGCGATTTTCAGCAGGATGTTCGAGCGGTCCTGGACCGAAGTGCGACCCCAGGCATCGGCCGCGGCATGGGCGGCGTCCAGGGCCTTGTCGACGTCCGCGGCGCCTGACCGGGGAAACTCGGCGATCACTTCGCCATTCACGGGCGAGGTATTGGTGAAGTATTCGCCATCTACCGGCGGGACGAACTGGCCCCCGATGTAATTGCCATAACGTGGCTTGAAGCTGACGACGGCGCCCGGAGTGCCTGGTTGTGCATAGATCATGGCGTTGCTCTCTCTGGTCTGTGCCTGCCCGACCGGGCAGGTTATGGACCGATCTTAGTCAGCCGCCGCCAGGGACCGGTATGCGCCAATGGCACAGCCCCCCTCCTCATTTGGTAGTAGTTGGTCGCGCGCGCCGGTCTGCGCGTTCAGGCCGTGACCAACGCTTCGCGGCGCCCGGGTCGGGATTCTGACGCGCCAGCCTGTTCCGGCCGGTAACCCAGGCGCAGTCCTCCCCAGTGGCGACCCCGGACGAAGATCGGCACCGACAGATCGTGCATCAGCTCGCCCGTATCTCGGGTGTAGGTCTGCAACAGCAACGGTTGCTGGTGGCTGCCGCAGCGGATGCCCGTGCGGTCGTTGAACAGACGCTTACTTCGACTGCGGGTCATGTCCCGCTCCGGATCGCCGCTGGGTGCTTCACTGAACGCCAGGTTATGGGTGGGCACATATCCCTCCGGCGTACAGGCGATGGCAAACACCAGGCCTTCGTGACTCTTCAGCAGCTCTTCCTGGATAGCCGGCAGAACCTGGTCGGTATAACGGTCGAAGCGCGAACTGTATTTCTGCGGGTTGGTTCCAGGCACCAGCTGGAAGCGGCGATCGAACAGATCATCGAGCTTCACGCGACCGTCGAGCAGGTCCTGCTCGAAGCGTTCGGCGATGTCCGCCGCGCCGCGCCGGGCGAGGTCGTAGACTCGCTGGTGATAGTCGTCCAGACGGACTTCGGCGAGGCGCTCGCTGAGGGTCTCGGCCTGCACTTCCAGCGCACCGGCGGCCACGGCCAGACGCCGGGTCTGTTCATCACTGACGCGCAGATCGCTACGCACCTGCTCCACCGCCTCGAACAGGCGGGCCAACTGGTCCCGGTTGGTCTGCGTGCCCCGGGCGATTTCATCCACCTGGTCTTCCACCGCTGCTGCCAACCCGGTGATTTTCTCCAGCCGGTGGCCAGTCAACTCGACCTGGCCGACGCCAGCTTCGAGGTCGGCGGAGAGCTGACTGATCTGCTCGACCACCTCGGCGGTCTGACGCTGGATGTCGGCCACCATCTGTCCCACTTCGTCCGTTGCACGGGCGGTGCGCCCGGCCAGACCGCGCACTTCATCGGCGACTACGGCGAAGCCCCGTCCGTGCGCTCCAGCACGTGCGGCTTCGATGGCCGCATTCAGGGCCAGCAGGTTGGTCTGACTGGCGATGGACTGGATCACCTGAGCCACCTGCTGGATGTCCTCACCGCGCTGGCTGAGAGCGGCGATCAGCTCGCGGCTGGCGCAAGCGCTGGCGCTCAGCCGATGCATCAACTCGACGGCCCGACGCAGAGCGTCATTGCCTTCCTCACTGCAACCGCGCACATCCCGCGCCGCGGCAAAAGCCTGCTGGCTGAGTGCCGAGGTCGAGGCCTCGGTGGCGATTATCGCCTCAGCGCTGCCGACGATGCGCTCGGCGGCCCGCACTTGCGACTTCAAGCGTTCGGCAAGGCAGCCCACTGCGAAAGCCACCCCGGCGGCGGAGAGAGCGTTGTAGGTGGTGCTACGAGAAAGATCGCGGGTGAGCCGCACCACATCAGCGCCCTCCCCCACGACCGGAGGCATGGTCGATGGGGCCTTGCGCCAGAACAGCCAGGGCACCACTAGGCACAGGGCGATACCCGACCAGGGGGGCAGTCCGCTCACGGCCACGGCGCCGGCAAGAAGAAGGATCAGCAGGCTTTGGAACAGGCAGTTGCGCATTTCATGCCCCTTGGCGCCTGGCATCAGGGCGCCTTGTTATTGTCGTATGGGCGGGAACAGCCCTGTTTCCTGGCCTTGGAGATCACATGAATCGTGCTGCGTGGATTTCGCCTCCAACTCCACCTGCTCAGCCAACCGGAGTGGACCAGGGCAGCCTGATCCACCCCGGTTGGCCCGCAGGAACGCCCGATCAGCGCTTGGCCATCACCTCGGCCTTTGGCAGCTTGAAGGTCCAGAGCATGCCGCCCTGGTTCAGGTCCTTGATGCGCTTGGCCACCTCACCGCCCCAGAGCGGCACGGCGCCACCCCAGCCGGACAGCACCGACACGTACTGTTCGCCGTCCATTTCCCACGTGATGGGAGAGCCGATGACGCCGGAGCCGGTGTTGAACTCATAGAGTTTCTTTCCGGATCTGGCGTCGAACGCCATCAGGTAGCCCTCGGGGTTGCCGGTGAACACCAGATTGCCTTTGGTGGCCAGCACGCCGCCCCAGAGCGGCGCGTAGTTCTTGTAGCGCCAGACCTCCTTGCCGGACTTCGGATCGATGGCGCGCAGGACGCCGATGTAGTCCTCGTTCAGCGGCTTGATGGTGAAGCCGGCGCCCAGGTAGGCCGCACCCTTCTTGTAGGCGACGTTCTCGTTCCACATGTCCATGCCCCACTCGTTGGAGGGCACATAGAACAGACCGGTGTCCTGGCTGTAGGCCATGGGCATCCAGTTTTTGCCGCCAAGGAAGGAGGGCGCGACGAACACGGCGCTGCCGTGCTTGCCATTGGCGGCGGGCGCGCCAGGTCGCTTGGCATCGTCGTAGATGGGCCGGCCGTTCTTATCCAGCCCCTTGGCCCAGGTCAGTTCATCCACGAAGGGGAAGCCGCGGATGAACTTGCCGTTGGTGCGGTCCAGCACATAGAAGAAGCCATTGCGGTCGGCGGTGGCCGCCGCCTTCACTGTCTTGCCGCCGTCCTGGTAGTCGAAGGACACCAGCTCGTTGACGCCGTCGAAGTCCCAGCCATCATGCGGAGTGGTCTGGAAGTGCCATTTGATCGAACCATCGTCCGGGTCGAGCGCCAGGCGTGAAGAGGAGTACAGGTTGTCGCCGGGGCGCAGATGGGAGTTCCACGGCGAGGGGTTACCGGTGCCGAACAGCAGCGAGTCGGTTTCAGGGTCGTAGTAACCGCCGAGCCACGGCGCGGCACCGCCGGTCTTCCACAGATCGCCGGGCCAGGTCTTGCCGGCGTCGCCACCGGAGATGCCGTTCTCGACTTTCTTGCCATCCTTGTAGACGTAGCCCATGTGACCTTCCACGGTCGGACGAGTCCAGAGCAACTCACCGTTGTTAGGGTCGTAGGCTTCGATCTTGCCCACTACGCCGAACTCGCCGCCAGCGACCCCGGTGATCAGCTTGCCCTTGACCACCAGCGGTGCGGCGGAAATGGAATAGCCGGCCTTGTAGTCGGCCACGGTCTTGCGCCAGACCACCTTGCCGGTGTCCTTGTTCAGCGCCACCAGCTTGGCATCCAGGGTGCCGAAGATGACCAGGTCACCGTAGAGCGCCACCCCGCGGTTGATCACGTCGCAGCAAGGCATGATGCCGTCGGGCAGGCGCGCATCGTACTGCCACAGCTTCTTGCCCGTGCGCGCATCCACGGCAAACACCCGCGAGTAGGAGCCAGTGACATAGATCACACCATCCTTCACCAGGGGCTGGGCTTGCTGTCCGCGCTGCTTTTCGCCACCGAAGGACAGCGCCCAGACCGGGCGCAGTTGCTGCACGTTATCGGCGTTCAGGGCGTCCAGGCTGCTGTAGCGCTGCCCCTGCAGACCCAGACCGTTGGTCACTATCTGGTCGGTGGACTTGGAGTCGTCGAGGATGTCCTGGTCAGTGACACCGGCCAGGGCCAGGCTGCTGGACAGCATCAGGGCGACGGACAGCAGCGTCCGGGCGAAAGGCTGGTGGGGTGTGGCGAGCTTCATTAGCGGCTACCTCTGCGGGCTTGTTGTTGTGAACCGGGAAGATTTCCCGGTCTGCAGCAAATTCTTGGTTCGCCATGGAAGACCCACAATTGGACGCAGTGCGGAATTATCTCCTCCGTTGGTAGCAATATCGGCTCGTTCTCGAAGCAGCTCCGAGCGCACCGATTGGCTGCGGCGCTGGCAGGCGAGACTTGCCGTGGCGGCGATAGGGCTGGCAACGGGGGCGCCGAAGGGACAGGACACCCATGCGTGCTTGTGGCGACGTCACTTCGCCGCGCCGTCGATCTTTGACAGGCGCGCCATCTCGTACTTCGGGTAGAGGTGGCTGACCGTGCGGATCAACTCGTAGCGGCTAAGGCTCACCGAGGCGAAGCGCTCCGGAATCGGCGCGCGAATCACCTCGTTCATCTCATCGCCATTGGCTGCCGCCTTCTTCAGCAAGGCATCCAGCCAACCAAGGTAATCGCGCATCTGGGCGAATGGCGCAGGGCCTGCGCTGGTCGGGCCATGGCCGGGCACCAGCAGTTTCCAGGGCAATTTATCCAGGCGCTCCAGGTCGTCCAGCCAGGCGTCCAGACCTGGGCTGTTGGGTGTGGTTAGGGCGCGCTGGTAGAACACCAGATCACCAGCGAAGAGCACGCCGGTGTTTTCGTCCAGCACCGCCAGATCCGCGCCCGTGTGCCCCTGCAGACCGAGCAGCCGCAGGCGGTGCCCGCCAATCTCGCGCACGCCGGGCTCCAGGGTTTCGGTCGGTAGCACCAGCTCGGTACCACGCATCCAGTCGCCCACCAGGCGGTACATATTCTCCGCCATCGCTTCGCCCTGTTCTCGCAGCAGCCTGCGGGTACCGCTCAGGGCGGCGATGGGAACATCGGCGAAGGCCTGGTTGCCCAGCACATGATCCGGGTGATGGTGGGTGAGCAGCACCAGTGCCACCGGCCGTTCGGTGACGCCGGCAATGGCCCGGCGCATGGCTTCGCCATAGGCCCTTGACGGGCCGCTGTCGATCACCACAACCCCGGCCGTGGTGACGATGAAGGCAGTGTTGACGATGTTCCCGCCGTTGGCCTCGTCGAAGTTGTCAACGGTGCCTTCCAGCAACCAGGTCCCTTCGGCGATCCGCCGAGGCGCGAGCGAATAGTCCTGGCCGGCCTGGACGGTCAGCGCCAGGCAGGCCATCAGCAACACGATCAGGTGCATGGGCACTCCTTCAGAGACTGGCCTCGAACTCGTTGCCGTGGTTGTCCCGCAGCCACAATTGCGCCTCTTCCCTGCCCCGCATCTCCAGGCTGATGGTTGGGTTTTCGCTGACGGCGGGGAACAGCTCCAGCGTCGCCAGGACCGTGCCTTGCGCATCCCGCAGCTCGGCCTGATCGAGGAAGAACTCCGGGATGCCACCGGTGAGTCCGTTATCCATCGGATGGTCGATGCGCAGGCGCAGTCGATTGCTCTCCCCCTTGGCAAAACGTCCACCCCGCACCTGCCCGAGCCGGTCCTCCCAACCTGCCTGGGCGCGCACCAGGCTTGGTGCGGTGCAACCGCCCCCGGCGGCGTCGATGCGGGTGGAGCCTACGTGCCAGAGCCCGTCGCGGGTCAGAACGGCGGCGCGGAGAGGCGTGGCCTGCTCGACGCGGATACGGATTGCGAGCAGCGGCGCCACCCGCTCGCCGGGCTGGAAAATGAATATCCGCGGAATGGGATTGAGCTCCGCCCAGGCCATGATTTTCACCACCGATCCAGCCAGGGCGCGGGCGTCCACCTGAATCGGCACCTGGCGCGCATCCTCGGCGAACGGCGGTGCTTCCAGGACTACACCGGGATCATGGACAAAGGGCTGGCCGCCGAGCAGGCGCTGGTGGAAGTAGTCCCACATCACCGACTCGACGGGATCCTGTGCCGCTCGCAGCGGCGCAACGCAGCCCAGCATTCCCAAAAGCAACAACGAGCGCCTGTCCATCCCGCGCCTCCTATCTGACGTCCTGGTAGAGGCCCGGCAGCTCGTAATGCAGGCCATAGCCCGCATAGAGTTCTTCCATGCGCCCGTCGCGAACCATGCCTTCGATGGTTTCCTCCAGGGCATTGGCCAACTGGCGGTTGCTTTCATGCACCGCCATGCCGATATCCCAGTCGGGTCTGCCAAGGTTGGGATAGGTGCCGTCGGCGTTTCTGATCTGCGGATCGCGGGCCTGGCGCTCCAGCCAGTCCAGTTCTCCACGCAGGGCCATCACCGCGTCCACCTCGCCCATGCGCATGCCCTCGAAGGCCGCCGCCGGCCCCGGATAATGACGGGTGTTGCGCGCCAATCGCCCGCCAAAGACCGAGGTGAGATAAAAGGACGGCACGCTCTCCAGTTCGACACCAATGGGATGGAACTGGAAGACGCCTATGCTCGGCACCTCGGCCAGGCGGCGACTGTCGTAGGCCACCTGCCAACGCTCGCGCTGGTAGGGGGAGAAAATCACCACCTGTTCATTGGCCAGCTCACCCAGGTCGTTGCGCTTCTGCGAAAAGTCACGGTCGTAGGGCACCCGCAGCATCACGTCGGCGAGCACGCCGGGCCGCAGGTAATGCCCCTTCCAGACGAAGTTGCGCAGGTCGTCGTCGAGCTTCTCCCCGGGGACGACCCAGAGCAGCTCCAGCTTCAGGCCCAGGCTTTCGGCCAGGGCCCGCGCCAGATCGACGTCCACGCCACGGCCGCGACCCTCCTCCAGGAAACTGTAGGGCGCGAAGTTCTCGTACACGGCCACCTTGAGCACCCCCGACTCGAGGATGTCGTCATAGGGCCGCACCTGTGCCTGCGCGAGGGGCAGGCACACGAGACAGGCCAGCAAGGCGAGCAGGCGCATGGCGTTCACTCGGTAACGGCAACACTATCGAGGTAGGTGCGGATGGCCCAGAGGGCTTCCTGGCTGAGAAAGTCGGCCATCTTCGGCATATATACCGCCCCGTCGCGTACCGCGCCGTTGATTACCCGCTCCTTGAACCACTCATCCCCACTCGCGTCGGCCTCCAGGTAGCGGAGGTCCGGCGCGATACCGCCGGACTTGGCTTCCAGGCCGTGACAGCGGGCACAGTTCTGGTTGTAGGCGGAGGCGCCGATTTCCACCGCCAGCGCGTTGTTGGCATAGGGCTTGCGGTAGGGATTTTCGTCGCGCCACTCCTCGCCCAGCGGCTCCAGACCTTCGGTGTTGACGGCCTGGGGGACCACGTCGCCGTGGGCCATGACGATTCCGCTGAGGGTCAGGCCGGCCAGGAATGCGAGGCCGCGCAGTGCGCTGTTCTTGTTCATCACGTACATCCTCATTCTGCTGCTGTGCAAGGCGACGCCCCGGTCGGGGCGCTGTGATGAGATGGTAAAAAGCCGTGGGAACTCTCCCCATGCTGCTTTGGTGGCCGGCGCCTCATCCCTTGGTAGTAGTGCCGGTGGAGGGGAACAAGACTTCTGCGACAGCCAACGCACAGGGGCCGACTCATCGGCGAAAGGCCAAAGCCATCCTCCGCCGAGCCGGCAGCCACTGTGCCGAGGAGGCGGGACGAGTCAACTCGCCGTGGACAGCGACACGGGCGCGGCAAGGCTGCGGCCCGAGCAAGAGGGCCTGCACTGCTCCAGGTCGTCGGCGGCCCTGACCGCTTCGAACTCCAGCAGGCAGTAGATCACCAGAAGGGGGAACAACAGATGCTTGATGACGACCATGGCGGGATCCTCTTTCACGTGCATTCACCTGCGATCCTAGGACCGGGTGCTCGACTTGGCTGTACTACGTTGGTGCCGAACGACCAGTACTTTCCTGCAGGTGCGAACGCTCATCCCCTGGCCACGGATTACCCGCCGACCTCCCGGCGGCCGGCAGGCGGACAGACAACTTTCACTCATCCAGCCAGATGACCGGCAGCACCGGCGCCCCACCCCGGTAGTGGCCATCGGCGGACGTGACGCGGTCGAAGCCGAGCAGAGTGAGGATCAGCAGCAAGGGCAGCAACAGGTGCTTGAGGGTGCGCATGGCGGCCTCCTTCCAGTTCTTGTGCGGCCATGCTAGGGCCGAATCGCCGACGGCTTTCTACTACCTTGGTACCGCTCGACCGGTACCTTCTGCATATTTCCCGCCCCCCCACCCCTTCCTATGCTGGCTCCATGTTCGAAGGAGCCATCTGATGCGCCACTACCTGATCCATGGTCTGGCCTGCCTGCTCGCCCTGACCAGCGCCGCTCTGCTCGCCACCCAGGTCCGTGCCGAAGGCGACGGCCTCGAGGTCGGTATCGGCTACCTGGCCTGGGAGCCGAAGCGCGGTCCGCTGCTTTCCAACGTCATCCCCGAGCCGCAGGATGCCGGCCTGCGCGGCGCCGAACTGGCCGTCGCCGACAGCAACAGCACGGGCCGCTTCCTCCGGCAGCGCTATCGGCTGGATGCAGTCCGCGCCGCCACCCCCGAGGACTTGTTGGCCAAGGCCCGCGACATGCACGACCAGGGCCTGCGTCTGTTCGTGGTGAACGCGCCGGCGGAGCAGGTACTGCAACTGGCCGACAGCCTCCCCGACAGCCTGCTGTTCAACGCCGGCAGCCCCAGCGATGAACTGCGTGGCTCGCAATGCCGGGCCAACCTGCTGCACAGCCTGCCCAACCGCACCATGCTGGCTGATGCCCTGGCGCAGTTCCTCGCCACCCGCCGCTGGCAGCGCTGGTTGCTGGTCAGCGGACAGACGCCCGACGACCAGGCCTACGCCGCCGCCCTGCGCCGCGCTGCCGGGCGCTTCGGCGCCAAGATCGTCGCGGAGAAACCCTGGAGTTTCGACAACGACCAGCGCCGCAGCGCCCAGGCGGACATGCCGCTGTTCACCCAGGCCAGCGACTACGACGTGGTGCTGGTGGCCGACGAGCGCGGTGACTTCGGCGAGTACCTGCCCTACAACACCTGGTACCCGCGCCCGGTGGCCGGCACCCAGGGCCTGACCCCCACCGGCTGGCACAAGGCGGTGGAAACCTATGGCGCGGCGCAGTTGCAGAAGCGCTTCGAAGCCTTGGCCGGACGCTGGATGAACGACCGCGACTTTGCCGCCTGGATCGCCGTGCGCAGTATCGCCAGCGCCGTGACCCGCCAGAAAAGCACTGACCCGCACGCCATTCGCCGGCTGGCGCTTTCCGCCGACCTGCCCCTGGACGGATTCAAGGGCCGCAAGCTCAGTTACCGCGACTGGGACGGCCAGTTGCGCCAGCCCATTCCCGTGGTACATCCGCGCGCGCTGGTCAGCACCTCGCCCCAGGACGGATTCCTCCACCCGGTGAGCGAACTCGACAGCCTCGGCTTCGATCGTCCGGAAAGCACCTGCCGCCAGTTCGCGGCGGCCGACTGACAAGAACAGGAAGGACAACCGCCATCATGCCCACACCCCTTGCCGCGGCCATCGGCTCCGCCCTGCTGCTCCTCGCCGGCCAGACCCTGGCCGCCACCGCCTATGTGTCCAATGAAAAGGACGACAGTATCAGCGTGATCGATCTGGACAGTCTGGAGGTCACCGCCAGCCTGCCCGTGGGCGCACGGCCCCGGGGTCTCGCGCTGTCCAGCGATAACAAGCTGCTGTACATCTGCGCCAGCGACTCGGACAGCGTGCAGGTGATGGACCTGGCCACGCGCAAGATCGTCAAGGAGTTGCCCTCTGGCGCCGACCCCGAGCAGTTTGCCCTGCATCCCAACGACCGCTGGTTGTACATCTCCAACGAGGACGACGCCCTGGTGACTGTGGTGGACACCCAGACCGAGCAGGTGCTGGCCCAGCTGGAAGTGGGCGTCGAACCGGAGGGCATGGCAGTGAGCCCGGACGGCAAGTGGGTGGTGAACACCAGCGAAACCACCAACATGCTGCACTGGATCGATAGCGCCACCCAGAGCCTGGTGGACAATACCCTGGTGGACCAGCGCCCCCGCCATGTGGAGTTCAGCCAGGACGGCAAGCTGCTCTGGGCCTCGGCCGAGATCGGCGGCACGGTAACAGTGGTCGACGTGGCCAGTCGCCAGGTGCAGAAGGTCTTGAAATTCCAGATCAAGGGTGTTCACCCGGACAAGGTGCAACCGGTGGGCGTCAAGCTGACCCGCGACGGCAACTACGCGTTCGTCGCTCTCGGTCCGGCCAATCACGTCGCGGTGGTGGATGCGAAGACATACGAGGTACTCGACTATCTGCTGGTGGGCCGGCGTGTCTGGCACCTGGCTTTCACCCCGGACGAGAAACGGCTCCTGGCCACCAACGGCATCAGTGGCGACGTGTCGGTGATCGAGGTGGATGAGCGCAAGGTGAGCAAGTCGATCAAGGTCGGCCGCTACCCCTGGGGCGTGGTGGTGACCCCGTGAGCGCCCTGGAACTGTCCGGCGTGGGATTCACCTACGGAGCGCGCCGCGCCCTGGAGCAGGTCGGCTTCCGCCTTGAACCCGGTAGTTTCACCGCCCTGCTCGGCCCTAACGGCGCCGGCAAGTCGACTCTGATCGCCTTGCTCACCCGCCTCTACGATCTGCAACGGGGCGAGGTCAGTGTCTGCGGCCATTCCTTGCGCCGTGAACCGCGCGCCGCCCTGGCGCGGCTCGGCGTGGTGTTCCAGCAGAGCACCCTGGACCTGGACCTCTCGGTCGAACAGAACCTGCGATACCACGCCGCCCTGCACGGCTTGCCGAGACGCCTGGCGGAACAGCGCATCGAGTGCGAACTGGAACGCCAGCAACTGGAATTGCGCCGGCATGACAAGGTGCGCCTGCTCAATGGCGGCCACCGGCGCCGCGTGGAAATCGCCCGCGCCCTGCTCCACGAACCGCATTTGCTGCTGCTTGACGAAGCCACCAGCGGACTGGACCCGGCAAGCCGCGACAACCTCAACCGCCACGTCCGCCGCCTTTGCCACGACCGGGGCATGGCGGTGCTCTGGACCACGCACCTTCTGGACGAAGTCCACACCCAGGACCGCCTGCTACTGCTGCACCAGGGCCGGCTGATTGCCAATGACAGAGCCGCCAACCTGGTTGCCCGGGAAGAAGGCGGACTGGCCGGCGCCTTCGAACGCCTGACCGCACGAATACACGACTGCCCATCCATGCCGCGATTCCGGAGCGACGCCCAATGCTGACACGCTACTGGTACTGCCTTCGCGGCATCTTGCTGCGCGAGTGGCTGCGCTTCGTGCAGCAGCGCACTCGTTTCCTCAGCGCCCTGGTGCGCCCACTGCTCTGGCTGCTGGTGTTCGCCGCGGGTTTTCGTTCGGCCCTGGGCATTGCCATCATCGAGCCCTACGACACCTACATCACCTACGAGACCTACATAGTCCCGGGCCTGGCCTGCATGATCCTCCTGTTCAATGGCATGCAAGGCTCCCTGTCGATGGTCTATGACCGCGAGATGGGCAGCATGCGCCTGCTGCTCACCAGCCCGCTGCCGCGAGCTTTCCTGCTGGCGGCCAAGCTGCTCGCGACGGCCCTGGTGTCCCTGCTGCAGGTCTATGCCTTTCTCGTCATCGCATGGCTTTACGGGGTGCAGCCGCCAGCCTTCGGGCTGTTGGTGGCACTCCCCGCCCTGCTGTTGGCCGCGCTGTTCCTCAGTGCCCTTGGTCTGTTGTTGTCCAACGGCATCCGTCAGTTGGAGAGCTTCGCCGGGGTCATGAACTTCGTGATCTTCCCACTGTTCTTCCTCTCCTCGGCGCTCTACCCGCTGTGGAAGATGCGCGAAGCCAGCGAATGGCTGTATTGGCTCTGCGCGCTGAATCCCTTCACCCATGCAGTGGAGATGGTTCGTTTCGCCCTCTACGAACGCTTCGATGCCCTGGCGACAAGCGTCTGCCTAGGCCTGACGATCCTGATCGCCGTGGCCGCGCTGCTGACCTTCAATCCCCAGCATGCGGCGTTGCGCAAGGCGGGATGAGTCGCCCGGCCGGCACCCACTACGACTTTGGTACTGCTTTTCCCCTCTCAACGTCGAATTCCAAAAGCAGCGGAATGGGCCTGTAATGACTTCATAAAAAGAACAGAGAGCCCGCCATGAAGCGCCTTCTCACCTGCCTGACCTGCCTTGCGCTGGTGCTGCCCGTCTTTGCCGACGAGGCACGCGAAACACCGTTGTTCTCCACCGAGGGCTATCGGCTGGGCCGCTACCGGAGCCCAACCCCCGAACATGCTCCGTTCGCCCACACCCTCGACACATCCCAGCTCCAGACGCAGCTCAAGCAACGCCCCGACACCCTGCTGATCGACGTCTACCGCCGCCAATGGCTTCACGGGCGATTCGTCGAAGACGAACCCCATTCCAACCTGCCCGCCAGCCTCTGGCTCGCCAACACCGGTGACGGCCAACTGCCTCCCGCATGGCAGGCCTACCTCACCGACAATCTGCACAAGGTCACCGGGGGCCGCCGGGACCGCCCGCTGGTGTTCTATTGCCGCTCCGATTGCTGGCTGAGCTGGAACGCCGTGAAACGCGCCGCCACGCTGGGCTACACCAACCTCTACTGGTACCGTGACGGCATCGACGCGTGGGCACAGGCAGGCTTGCCGTTGCTGCCCGCTCGTCCCGTCGAATTTCCCGCCGGGCATGCCGCACCATAATGAAATCAACGAGGTGAAAGGCCGTGTACAAGATCTTGATTGCCGATGACCACCCGCTCTTCCGCGAAGCCATCCACAACGTCATCAGCGATGGCTTCCCGGAAAGCGAAGTGATGGAGACCGCCGACCTGGACAGCGCCCTGGCGCTGACCCAGGAACACGATGACCTGGACCTCATCCTTCTCGACCTGAACATGCCCGGCATGCATGGCCTGAACGGCCTGATCAATCTCCGCAACGAGGCGCCCACCGTGCCGGTGGTCATCGTCTCCGCCGAACAAGACAAACAGGTTGTTCTGCAGGCCATTACCTACGGAGCGGTGGGCTTCATCACCAAGTCCTCGCCACGGGCGCAGATGACCGACGCCATCGAACAGATTCTCAACGGCAACGTGTACCTGCCGTCGGACATCATTCGCACCCAGAAGACCTCGCCGCGCCGCAGCCATGAAGACGCCGGCATTCCGCCGGAGCTCTTGCAGGCCCTGACCCGCAAGCAGTTGCTCGTACTGGAGCGCATGACCAAGGGCGAGTCGAACAAGCAGATCGCCTACAACCTCGACATCGCCGAAACCACCGTCAAGGCGCACGTCTCGGCCATCCTCCGCAAGCTCAACGTGCACAACCGGGTGCAGGCCATCCTCTCGGCCAGCGATATCGATTTCACGGCCTACCTGCGCCGTTGAACGACCGGCATCTCCCCGAGGAATCCCATGCCTGCCGCACGCATCCTGCTGCTGACGACGCTCGCCATGCTGGCCTTCGCCGGAAACTCTCTGCTCTGCCGTCTCGCCCTGAAGGAGACCGCCATAGACGCGGTGAGCTTCACCTTCATCCGCATCGCCTCCGGCGCACTGGTGCTCTGGTTGCTTTTGCGGTTGCGTCGCCCATCCCTGGCAGCGACCGGCAACTGGCGCGCAGCCGCGGCACTGTTCGTCTATGCGGCGGCCTTCTCCTACGCCTACCTTCAACTGGACGCTGGCGCGGGAGCTTTGCTGCTGTTCGGTGCAGTGCAACTGTGCATGGTGGTCGTCGGTCTGGTACGGGGCGAGCGTCTGAACCCACAGCAGCTCCTGGGGTTTGCCCTGGCCGCCGGCGGGCTGGTGGTCCTGCTGCTGCCTGGAGCCAGCGCGCCCCCTTTCGCCGGGGGACTGCTGATGCTTCTCTCCGGCCTGGCCTGGGGCGCCTACACACTGCTCGGTCGCCAGGCCGGCAGGCCACTGGCCGCCACTGCCGGCAACTTCATCCGCGCCCTGCCCTTTGCCTCGCTGCTCCTGGTGCCCTTCATTGGCCAACTGCGGCTTGACCCGATGGGCCTCATCTACGCCCTTCTTTCCGGCGCTCTGACCTCTGGTATCGGCTACGCCATCTGGTACAGCGCGCTTCCCGGCCTCGGAGCCCTGCAGGCCGCCAGCGTGCAACTGAGCGTCCCGGTAATCGCCGCCCTGGGGGCGCCCTGCTACTTGGCGAAGACATCAGCCTTCGCCTGGCGCTGGTGTCGGTGGCGGTGCTGGGTGGCATAGCCCTGGTTTTGCGCGCGAAGTTTCAGGCCGTATCGCAGCGCGCCTGACCCGCCGCGGCAGACGCGGACCTCACTGCCCCAGCAAGTGACTCATCGCCGTCTTCAGCTTCATGGGCCGTACGGGCTTGTGCATCAGGGTGTGGCCCAGTTCGCGCATCTGTTGCTTCAACTCGTTGCTGTAGTTGGCGGTAATCATCAGGGCGGGTAGCGGTGTGCTGCGTCGGGCGTTAATGGCGGCGACGGCATCCACACCGTTGCAACCGTCGTCCAGGTGGTAATCGGCGATCAGCAGGTCGGCTTCGGCATGGAAGTTCTCCACCTGGCGTGCCAGATCTTCCTCGGAGAGCGCGGTGATGACCCGGCAGCCCCAGCCTTCCAGCAAAGTGCGCATGCCGGCACAGATGGCCGCGTCGTTGTCCAGCACCCAGACTCGTGCGCCCTGCAGGCGCTCCAGCACCGCCTGGGGTTCGTCCTGCACCCGCCTCGACCGGGGGACGCGGCGGGCCAGGGGAACCTCCACGGCGAACAGCGAGCCCCGCTCCAGGGTCGACGCAACACGAATGCGGTGACCGAGCATGCGGGCAATTTTCTCGACGATGGCCAGGCCCAGTCCCAAGCCACGGTCCGGCTTTTCGCGCACCATCTCGCCACGCTTGAATTCCAGGAAAATCTCATCGAGCTTGTCTTGGGCTATGCCAATGCCGGTGTCGTGCACCTCGATCCACAGACTATGTCGCTGGCGTCGGCAGCCCAGCAGGATGCGGCCGCTCGGGGTGTAGCGAATGGCGTTGCTCAGCAGGTTGCGCAGGATGCGGGCAAGCAACTGCTGGTCGCTGCGCACCAGTGCGGAACTTGGCACGAAGTCCAGGCGCAGGCCTTCGCTTGCAGCGATCTGGCGGTATTCCACGGCCAGGTTGTCGAGCAATTCGCTGACTGCGAAGGACGCAATGTCCGGCTTGATCACGCCGGCGTCCAGCTTAGAGATGTCCACCAGGGTGCCCAGGAGGTTTTCCACGTCCTCCAGCGAGTTGCTGACATTGCGCACCAGCGCCAGGTTGCACGCCTGGTCGCGCTGTTCGAGCAGGGCGCTGGTGAAGAGCCGCGCGGCGTTCAGGGGTTGCAGCAGGTCGTGGCTGACGGCAGCGAGGAACTTGGTCTTGGACAGATTGGCTTTTTCGGCCTCGGACTTGGCCTCGCGCAGACGCAACTCCACCTGGCTGCGTTCGTCGATTTCACGCCGCAGTTGGTTGTTCAACGAAGTCAGTTCGGCGGTGCGCTCACGCACGCGCTGCTCCAGGTTCTGATAGGCCTGATGCAGGGCCTCGGCGGTGCGGCGGCGTTCCGTGATATCGCGGATCAGCACGAATATCCCCACCACTTCTCCATTAGCCAGGCGGTTCGGTACATATGAACGCAGCATGCAGCGCTCCTGACCGTTGAGGTTGGTCTCGCTGACCTCGAAGGACAGGCTCTCTCCGGCCAATACTCGCTCGACATAGGGTTCCAGACGCCGACAGTGCTCTTCGCTGTGCACCTCGCGCAGCCTTTGGCCAAGCATGGCGCCACGGGGCCAGCGGTACCACTCCTCGTAGACCTTGTTGGTGAATTCGTAGACCAGGTCGGCGTTGAGGTAGGCGATCAACGCCGGAACATGGTCGGCGATCAGCCGAATCCAGCGCTCGCTTTCGGCCAGGGCCTCGGCATGACGGTAGTGTTCGGTGATGTCGGTGAAGGTGTTGACGAAGCCGCCGGTGGGCAGTGGATGAGTACGCACCTCCAGCACCCGGCCGTTACACAGGCGCGTTTCCATTTCGCGGATGGGGCGACCGACAGCATCGCGGGTGTCGGGGGTGAGCAGCGGCAGTTCGCTGTCGGCCATGACGCCGGCGAAGGGGCGATGCGCTTCCACCGGAGCCAGGCCGCAGAGTTCGAGGAAGCGGTGGTTCCACAGTTCGAGGATGCCCTCGACGCTGACCATGGCCACGCCCTGCGAGAGGTTGTCCACCGCACGCTGCAGCAGCCTGGACTTTTGCGCCAGGGCCTGTTCGCGGCGGTCGCTCTCGGTCTGCTTCACCTGGGTGATATCGGTGTAGAGAATCACCAGCCCACCCTCGCGGGTAGGCCGCTCGCTGACCTGCACCCAACGGCCGTCATGCAGCCGGTAGAGGATGTTGTCGTCACTGCCACGGTGTTCTTCGACGATCAGTCCGGTGCTTTCGGCCAGGCGGCGGATCTCCGACAAACGCGTACCGCTGCCGATGCGCGCACGGGTTCGCGCCCAGAAGGACTTGAAGCGGCTATTGAAGAGGACGATGCGCTGTTCGCGGTCGAACAGTACAAAGGCATCGGAGATGCTTTCGATGGCGTCGATCAGGTACTGGTGGGCAGTTTCCGCCCGCAATCGGGCATCGCTCAACAGCCGGTTGCCGGCCTTGAGCTCGGCCATGGCCTGGTTCAGTGCGTCAGTGCGCTCGCGAACCTGCTCGGCGAGCACCACCGAATGCTGGAAAGCCGCATAGCTGTCGTCGGGGCGAGAGGCTCCGGACTCCACTCGCTCGATGAGTGCCGCATTGATCCGCCGGAGCTTGCGGTTCTCCTCCTCCAGGGCCGCCAAGCGTGCGTGCTGTTCAGCGGCCGCCGCTGCGACTCCGGCGTCCGATGGCGACTCCGGTGAAGGTCTGGTTGATGTGCATGCCATTGAACTGCTCTCCATAGGAGTTGAAGCCAATCACCCGCTGCCGGCGCAGGACCTCGGACGTGAGCGCAAGCGCCTGCGGGTCATCCTCCAGCTCCAGGCGACGCAGGAAACAGTCGCAGCCGATAGTCAGCAGCGCTGGGCCCAGCCGCTCGCCCAGGCGCGCGAAGAGCGCTTCCAGGTTCGGCAGCATGGGGCCGGGACGCATGGCGGTGAGGACGATGCCGTTCTCCACCGCGCAATAGAAACTCAGGCTAAGGTCGGGATTGACCCGCTGGATGGAACGCACGTAGTACGAGTCGCCCAGGCGCACCGCCAATGGGTGGGCAGCGAATACCCGATGATCCAATCGCTCCAGGGGAACCCCGGTGAGTTGTGCGTAGATTTGCGCCGCCGGCTCGGCATTGAGTTCGAAAACCCGGCGACTGGCATTGTCGGCACGGGTGACCACAAGCTTTTCCGCTTGCGGGAGGATGTGGTGCGTGCTGAATACCTCGAAATCCAGGCCGGTGTTGACCAGCACCACCACCGCCGCACCGGTGTGGAAACAGCCCTCGTAGTAGACATGGGTGTGCTTGAGGTGATTGTCGTCTGCGGCCGATCCCCCGAAGTGCGGGATGCTTCCGAATGCTGCGCCCAGGGCCGCGAGTACCACTTCCTCGCGGCTGGATAGGCCGTCCAGCAAGGTCAGGGCAAAGCTGTGGTCCTTGATCGGAGCCAGGGAGTTGACGCGGCAATCCTGCACCAGGCGCTCCACCAGCTGCTGGGCGTCGATCAGGCCGAAGCGGTCCATTTCGTCGACCAGGGCGCTCGCGATGGAGAAGCTGCGGTGGTCGAAACCCACGGCACTGACGCAGTTGCGGCCGTAGCCTTGGGAAGTGATCTCGCCGGCACTTGTGCAGCCCACCAGACGGACTCCACCGAAGTACTGCTCAAGGGCCTGGCCGAGCGCTTCCAGATCGTACTCGGCCGAGCAGAAGAACAACACGAAGCCGAGGTGCGGATGAATAAGCTGGCGCGCCAGGTCCTGGGCCACTGCCTCGGCCTCGCTGGCCAGGGACATGGCGGTAACGACGCCTTCTGCCGGTTCGTCGAGCATCCCGATCACCACCCAATGAGCCTGCTTTCGATAGTGGGATTCTACGGGCCTCATTGCCGGCTCCCCATCCTCCTTGGGTAGCGGCGGACTCGTTCGAAGGTAGGAGCTGTCCTGGCTGCGCGCACTGGACAGTGCCCTCACGGTGGAGTAACCGGCCAGCCCTGCGGCCGCATCGAGAATGCGGGCGCCGAATCAAAAAAAGCGGGAGGGCTGCCGCCTCTCCCGCCAAGACCGGAGCATCTGGAGCGATGGGATTACCAGGTCAGCACGGCGCCCACGGCGAAGGAGTCGGTGTCTTCGTTCTGCGCATCGCCTTCATGGCCATCGATCTCGAATTGGTTGTACTCGGCCACGAGCTTGAGATTGTCGTTGATATCGTGGAACAGGGCGATGCCGCGTGTCTCGTAGTCGGCCCCCGTGTTGACCACGCCATTGCCGTCGTCCCTGGTCTTGCCGTAGGACACTGCCAGGCGGTTCTTGCCGAAGCGGTAGGACCCTTGGAGCAGGTAACCGTCGCTGTCCACTTCCCGCAGAGTCGGTTCACCTGCGTTGTTGGTGAAGAACGGGTTGATGCCCTTGGCCTGGAAGCCCGAGCCGACCACGGTAAAGGCCCCCATCTTGGCCTGAACGCCGTAACCCAGGCCCTTGGAGGTCACGCTGTCGACTCTGGGGTCGGTATTCTCCGAAGTCTGGTAGGCGCCATTGACCCAGGAATAGACCTGCGCGCCGGCCAGATCGAATTCGTAAGTGACCTCCGACTCGAAGCGCGGGTTTTCCTGGTAGGCCTTGCCGGTCGGACTGTCGTCATTGGTGTCCACCGGGTCCATGATGCCCACGGCGGCGCGCAGGCCATCGCTCTTGGGGCTGCGGTAGGTGATCTGCGACGTCGGGAAAGGATAGGGATACCCGCTGCCGATATTCCCGAAGGACACGCCGCCTCCGTCCACCAGACCCAGGGTATCGCTCACCTGGCCATAACCGGCCAGCAGTTCATCGAGCAGGATGTTGGAGCGTGCGAACAGACCGAAATCCTTGCCCACCAGTACTTCGCCCCAGTCGCCCCCGGCCGTGCCATAGAACTGGCGAACATCGATGGCAGTGGCGGTCCCGTTGGTTTCGCTATCGTTGATGGTGACCCAAAAGGATGAGCGTGCCCCGAGCTTGAGATCGTCCACCTGCTTGCCCATGTTGAAGCCGATCCAGTTGGGCAGGAAGCCCATCTTCACTCGCGACTGACGGCGGTCGAACTGTTCGCCGTCGCGGTCCACATCGCTGTTGACGTAAAAGGCGTTGACGTAGCCGTCGGTGGAGAAGGTCGTCTGGTCCTTGTCGTAGAGGACGATCTCGGCAGCGGCCTGCTGGCCAGCCAGGGCAACCGCCGCGGCCAGGGCAAGACGGGACGTTCGGGCTTGGGCGATCTTCTTGTTGTTCATGGCGCTCTCCACTGTGGTTGGACGACCGCTTAGGTCAGTCGTGTCGGAGGCGATTATCGAAATGCCGGCGAGGCCGAAATACGCTGCCTTGGCAGGGTTTTGTCACTGCTTTGGCCAGGGCAGGATCGCCGCGCCGAAAAGGCTTACGACCGGCCTGGACCGAAGTCGTAGACCACAGGTCGGAGACGCGGGCACCACGAGACGAAACCGGAAAGGATCATCTCGAAGGGGTCAGATGGAGTGGGATCAGGCAGGGGTTTGCCAGCTTGGCGAAGGTGCTTCGGCATTGGCCAACGCCAGGCAGGACAGGCCGGCGACCAGGCATTGATGCTGGTCCCGCAACTGGGCCGGGTGCAACGTGGCGAGGGCGTCTCGCACCCTGCCGGCATGGCCTTGCGGCAGGCCCGCGAGACGGTCCCACCAGCATTGCCGCGCATACTCGGAAAAGCTCACGGCCTGCTGCCGCATTTGCTGATCCAGATCGCTGATCAGCCCTTGCAGGCGCCCCTCGCCGAGCCGCAACAGGGTGTCCTGTTGGCGCGCGAGAAACCCATCCACCGCGTCGACGAGTCCCGCCACGGAGGTGCGCGGTGACTGCACTGCGAACAGCAGGCCACGGTGTGGTCCGAACTGACGGAAGCCGCAAGCCAGGGCGTAGCCCAACTGCAACTCACCGCGCAGACGCTGATGGAAAGCCGGCTCCAGGCAACAGCCCAGCAGGCGCCAGCAAGCCTCGTCCTCGGCCGAGGGATGGTGCAGCGGATAAAAGAGCAGCAGCGACGCTTCACTGCCAGGCAGTGCCAACCGCTGCCAGACCCGCCCGCCCTTCTCCACCGGAACCTGGATCGGAGTCGACAAGCCCGGAAGCTCGGCCTCCACCGCCACCTCGCCAACGCCGAGGCCTTGCCAACATGCCTGCAGCCAGAATTGCGCCAGCCCTGCCGTGTCGAGCACGGCAGGCGCCACCTGCATCGGGGCATCCAGAAAGCCGGGCAGGCTTTGCAGCAGCCGCCGGATCGGCAGTTCGCCGGCGGCACGACGCTGCTCCTCCTGCTGCAGGCGCGGTCCCTGGGCCAGGTCCGGGAGCGCGGGGGCCTGCAGGCAGTGCAGCAGATCCCCCGCGACCTTGCCCACCAGCGCCGCGTTGCCCTGCAGCGTTAACGCCAGGCAACCGTGCTCGGCCTGAAAGCTCCCGTTTACGCCGGCCTGTACCGCAGCCCCGAGCACCGGGCGCAGGGCTCGTTGCAGCCCATGGGCCAGGCCACGGGGCATTCCGCCCCGCCCCGGTAGCCAGCGCAGGAACAGGGCTCCATCTTCGTGAGCGCCGGCAAGGCCGGCAAGGCCGGGAAGCCGTGGAAATGGCAATGGCGACACTATCGCGGATGACACCCTGGTGGGATGCAGGTAAGGGTTCGCAGGGGGTAAGCGCCATTCCCCGGCGGCCTTGGTTGCAGGCGGCGCCTCGAGCCGTTCCAGGCACAGCGGAAAGCCGGCCGAAATCACCGTGGGCGGCCCGAGCAAATCGCAGGTTTCCAGGCGTATCAGGCGTTCCGGGCGCAGCTGTTCGAGGAGGGTCCGGACGCCCGCTTTCGTGGGCAATGGCGCCGCGAGGGCCGTCTCCAGCGGCGCCTGCAGCACCGCCTTGCGCCGCAGAATCCCGAGGCTCTCTTCCCAAAGTCCGGGCCACGGCGACGCTGCGCGGAGGAAGGCCAGCCAATCCAGGACCTCTGCTTCCAGCCGGGCGCAATCGGCCCCGACCACCAGGTCGAACGCCATCGACAGCAACCCCTGCCCGCCGTCGGCATAGGGCAGGGACAGCCGTATGGCATCGCACAGCGCGAGGGATGCCAGCCATGCGTGCAGGCCACCGGTGGAACCATTGGCGATGAGGAGTTCAAGGAAGACCAATGCGGCGCTCAAGTCCTGCGCCTTTCCTTCCAGCACGAAGGCCAACAGTAGTCGCTCGCGACCGCCCGGAACCCCGAGCCTGATCCTGCCCGCGCGAAGAGGCTGCATGGGCGGGAGGACGGACTTCGGCAGTGTCTCGCCTTTCGGCAGTTGGCTACCCAGGCGCTGCGCCAACTCCCGCAGCTCATCCAGAGGTTGCGGGGCTACCAGGCTCAAGCGCATGTTCCGCGCGTGGTACTGGCTCCGATGGAAATGCCTGAGGGCCGGGAAGAAGTCATCCGTATCCAGCCGCAAGCTGCCGGCGTTGCCGGCATGGAAGTCGGCCAGCGGATGGCCAGGTGCCAAGGCCCAGGCCAGGGCGGCTTCGCACAGCGTCTGCGGGTCCTGCGCACGAGCACGGTACTCGGCCTCCAGCACTTCGCGCTCGCGCCGCGCGGCTTCACTTTCCAGCAAGGGGGTGGCGAGCATGTCCAGGAGCCGTGCCAGGGCGCCCTCCAGACGCTGCGCCGGCACTTCGCAGAAGAACCGCGTGCTGCGCGCGCGCGTGCTGGCGTTGACCCGGCCTCCCAGGCCCTGGACGAAGGGAATCAGTCCCTCGCCGGGAGGAAAATCCCGGCTGCCGAGAAAGACCACGTGCTCGACGAAGTGCGCCAATCCCGGATACTCGGCCGGTTCATCGTGGCTGCCGGCACTTACTTCTACCGCCGCCGCCGCCGTGGCCCCTGGCCGTCGCAGCAGGCGAACTCGCAGACCGTTGGGGAGACGCAAGTCCACAGGGGATGGCGCTCTGGGGGCGTTGATCGAAGAAGACATGGCGCGCCGGATAGCCGCGGAATACAGCCATAGCTTCAACAGCGTCCAACGGTGAGGCAATGCTGCTTTGGACTTAATTTTTCACGAGTGGCGCGGTACGTTCGTAGCAGTTGCCCGCCCTGACGCTCAACCGTTCCACTCCCGCTTGCACTCCATCAGGAAGTCAATGAAGGCGCGCAGGCGCAACGGGACATGACGACCGTGCGGGTACAGCAGCGTATACGGCCGCGAGCGGCCGCCGAACGCTTGCAGGACTTCCACCAGCGAGCCCTCTTCAAGTTCCCGCTCGACGATGAAGCGGTAGGTCTGGAACAGGCCGGCGTCATGCTTGGCCAGGGTCACACCGCCAAGGACATCGTCCGAGCAGCAGTAGTTGCCGCTGGCGAAGATCTCCCGCTCCTTGCCGTCCTCGGTGAAAAGCCAGGAGATACGGCGGCCACTGCTGGGCAGCTCGAACTGGATGCAGTCGTGCCTCTCCAGATCGTCCAGGGTGGTGGGCGTGCCCGCCTTCGCCAGGTACTCCGGCGTGGCGACCACCACCAGCGCCGCGTCTTCGAGGTGCCGGGCGATCAGTGTCGAGTCGGGCTGGGCGCGCACGCGGATCGCCAAGTCGTAGCCCTCCCCTACGAAGTCGATATTGCGGTTGCTCAGATGGATGTCGATCTTCACGCCGGGATGGCGCTCGCGGAAGCGCGACAGCAGCGGGAGGATGCGATAGTGGCCATAGGTCGTGGGAATGCTGATGCGCAGTACGCCCGTGGGTTCGAGCTGCTTGCCCATTACTTCGCGCTCGGCTTCCACCAGTTGGGTCAGCGCCTGGCGGCTCTGCTCGAAATAGGTACGGCCGTTTTCCGTGAGTCGGATGTTGCGTGTCGTCCTCACGAACAAGCGCGTGCCAAGGCGTTCCTCCAGCCGCGAAATCGACCGGCTCACGGCCGCCGGTGTCACCCCTGCCGAAAGCGCCGCAGCCGTGAAGCTGCCCTCCTCCGCTGCCAGGCAGAAAAGTTCGATACTGCCCAATTGAATGTCATCGAAGTGGCGTTTCACGACTCATTACACCAAGTATCAACTGAAGTATCCGAGCCTACATTTATCCACCGAACCCGCACAAATATAGTTCGACCGCCCCCATCGACTCCGGATCTTCCGGGACCTGTGTGCAGTACAGCGTCGCGCCAGGTGCCAACGTGATCTCGGCACTTCCGCCCGAGCAGCCGGTACAGGTTCATGTGGGGGCAAACCGGACCAAGGGTGGGGTCGTCCCGCTGCCCTGGTACCAATAACCAATCCTCCAAGGAGGCTCAAGATGCCGTTCGTTAGCGTTCGTATCACCCGTGATGGCGTGACCCGGGAACAGAAGGCCCAGGTCATCGCCGAGATCACCGACACCCTGCAGCGCGTACTGGGCAAGCGCCCTGACCTCACGCACATCGTGATCGAGGAAGTGGACACCGATAACTGGGGCTACGCCGGAATGACCACCACCGAGTACCGCAAGAATCAGCCTGGCTGACGTCACTCCGGCCAGTTCCCACCCGGCACGGTGCCGGGTGGGCAACCGCAACGACGTCCACTGTCCTGGCCCCCGGCCGCTCCGGGCCTCTTCGTTTCCTCCCTCGGCTGGCAACGATTGATTACACCAGGTATCAACTCAAACAAGTCAAGACACATTTATAAACTCAGACATCGTGAATAAAGTGATTCCCAAGGGCGGAATCCCCCCTCTTAACCGAACCGCCGCCCTCAACATCCACTGCGAGGAACAGATCATGAGCAACAAGACCGTCGTCATCACCGGAGCATCCAGCGGTATCGGCCTGGGCCTGGCCAGGGCCTTCATCGAACAGGGTTACAACGTCGTCGGCACCGCCCGCTCCATCGAGCGCCTGGAGGAAGCCGCCGCCAGCCTGGGACAGCCGGCCAAATTCCTTGGCGTGGCCGGCGATGTGGCCGATCCGGCCACCGCGCGCCAGGTGTTCGATGCCGCCATCGAAGCCTTCGGCAGCGTTGAGGTGCTGGTGAACAACGCCGGTTTCTTCCTGCCCAAGCCCTTCATCGAATACAGCCCGCAGGACCTGGAAGCGCTGCTGGACACCAACCTCAAGGGTGTCGTCTACAGCTCCCAGGTGGCAGCCGCGCACATGCAGCAGCGTGGTGGCGGCCACATTATCAACATTTCCGCGGCGGTGGCGCTGCAGCCGAACATCAGCGTCCCGGCCGCGCTGCCGGTCCTGATCAAGGGCGGCATCAACCAGATGACCCGAGCCCTGGCCCTGGAACTGTCGCCGCACAACATCCAGGTCAATGCCGTGGCCCCTGGCATCATCGACACGCCCATGCACGATCCGGCGGCCCGTGAGTTCCTGAATAATCTGGCACCGTCCGGCCGGGTCGGTACCATCGAGGAAATCGCCGACGCCGTGCTCTATCTGGCCCGCGCCAACTTCACGACCGGCGTGGTCCTGGCCGTGGACGGTGGCATGAGCACCGGCAAGTGGTAATGGCGTAGACCCAAGGGGAGGCATGGCCTCCCCTTGATCTTGCCAAGCCGCCAGACGATCAGGTGGCACTCCCCTCCTTCTCCGCCGCCGTCCGCTCCTGCAGCAGCTTCTGGATGATGGCCTCCTGCTCTTCGTAATCACCCTCACCGATATGCAGGTGACGGACACGGCCGTTGGCATCGATGAAGTAGTGCGCCGGCCAATACTGGTTGGTGAACGCATTCCAGATACGGTACTGGTTGTCGACCGCCACCGGATGCTTGACGCCCAGGCGTACGGTCGCCTCGCGCACGTTGTCGATGATCCGTTCGAAGGGGTACTCGGGCGTATGCACGCCAATCACCACCAGACCCTGGTCGGCGTAGCGCTCTGCCCATTGGTTCACGTAGGGCAAGCTGTTGCGACAGTTGATGCAGTCAAAGGTCCAGAAGTCCACCAGCACCACCTTGCCACGCAGTTGCTCGTTGGTCAGCGACGGGCCGTTGAGCCACAGGGTGGCGCCATCCAGCGACGGCATCGCCCCGAGGTCCGGCAGTTGCTCGATGCTGTCTGCGCGGGCACTGCTCACCAGCTTCTCCAGCAGGACGGGAACGCCCTCGATCACCTTGCGCTCCAGTTCGGCAGACAGGCGTGACGACCCCAGCGCCGCCAACTGATTGCTGGTTCCGCTGGCAATCCCCACCAGCGCCACCAACGCCAGGGCGCCAGCGCCACGCCGCAGCCATTCCACCGCACGCAGCGACAGTTTCGCCCGCTGGAAGGCGCCGCGCCCAAGGAAGATCAGGGCGCCCATCGCCAGGGCACTGCCGAGGCCGAAACTCATCAGCAACACACTGGTGGAGACACTGGGGCCGTTGAGCATGGCACCGGACAGGATCAGCCCCAGGATCGGACCTGCGCAAGGCGCCCACAGCAGGCCCGCGGCGAAGCCCATCAGCCAGGCGGAAAGCGCCGGTGGCAGGCGCCGGGCATCGCCGTGCAGCCGATTGCCCATCCAGAGCCAGGGGCGCGACACCCAGGTACCGAATCGACTGGAAAGCAGCGCTACGGCCGAAACGCCCAGCAGCACCAGGGCCAGGTCGCGCCCCCACTCGCTGGCGTGGATCACCCATTCACTGGAAACCACCGCCAGGCTCGCCAGGACGGCAAAGCCGGACGCCAGGCCTGCCAGGGTCAGCAAGGGCGACCAGGTGGGACCTCCCGCCCGGGAGAACAACAGCGGCAAGACAGGAAGAACGCAGGGACTGAACAGGGTCAGCACCCCACCAAGAAAGGCTACGAGCAGCATGAGGCACCTCGATGGCAAATGACGTTGGCGGCGCGCCCACCGCTTTTCGGCTGCATGAACCGCAGGGTTCCGGGCCAGCGGACGCGATTCACACCGTTCAATTTTCGTTGCTGCACACATCGGCGTGCTTGCGGTACTCCAGGCTGCGCAGCTGGCCGCTGGAATCCAGGTAGTCCATGCGCGCATCGACTACCTGGCACAGCACGGACGGTTCCTCATGGACCGCGATAACCTTCTTTACATCCAGGTGCATGCCATAGTGGTAGCGCTCGGGGGGAGCGCTCTCGGCGGCGTGCGCCACGGCACTGACAACATTGAAAGTAGCCGCCAGCAGGCAGGCGGCACCCAGGGACATGAACTTCATGCTGATCTCCTGACCGATGAGTAAGGGGAGCGGATCAAGCACCGCATCCGTCAGGGCCTATTCCATCGCCGGGGGGTATCTTCGATGTGTCCGGCGCCAGCGGACATTGCGCCGTCAGGTATCGGCAACGCCCGTGGATACACAGGGATACGCAGGGCCTTGTGCAAGCGCAGGTATCTGGGCGGCGGCGGATACACTGGAATACAAAGCGCGCAAGGCAAGCGCCGCCAGGGCCGATACACTGGCCCCCATCGAGCTGAACGAGGTCTTTCCATGGAGCATGTCGATCACATCCTGATCGTCGACGACGACCGGGAAATCCGCGAGCTGGTGGGCAACTACCTGAAGAAGAACGGCCTGCGCGTGAGCCTGGCGGCAGACGGCCGGCAGATGCGGGCGTTCCTCGACGCCAACGTGGTGGACCTGATCGTCCTCGACATCATGATGCCCGGCGACGATGGGCTGCGCCTGTGCCGCGAGCTACGGGTGGGCCGGCACAAAGCGACGCCGGTGCTGATGCTTACCGCGCGCAACGAGGAAACCGACCGCATCATCGGCCTGGAGATGGGCGCTGACGACTACCTCACCAAGCCCTTCTCGGCCCGCGAGCTGCTGGCGCGGATCAACGCCGTGCTGCGCCGCACGCGCATGCTGCCGCCGAACCTGCAGATTACCGAGAGCAGCCGGCTGATCGGCTTCGGCAAGTGGCGCCTGGACACCACCGCCCGTCACCTGCTGGACGCCGAGGGCACCCTGGTTGCCCTGAGCGGAGCCGAATATCGCCTGTTGCGGGTGTTTCTGGATCATCCGCAGCGGGTCCTCAGTCGCGAGCAATTGCTCAACCTCACCCAGGGCCGCGAGGCGGACGTGTTCGACCGCTCCATCGACCTGCTGGTCAGCCGCCTGCGGCAACGCTTGCAGGACGACGCCCGCGAGTCGGCCTATATCAAGACCGTTCGCAGCGAGGGCTACGTCTTCTCCTTGCCCGTGCAACTGATCGAGCCCACTGCGTGATGGCCCTGTCCCGCTGGCCACGCACCCTGGCCGCGCGCCTCGCGCTGATCTTCCTCGGCGGGCTGCTGCTGGCCTATGGATTGTCGTTCGCTTCACAGTTCTACGAGCGCTACCAGACCGGGCGCAATGTGATGCTCGGCAACCTGGAGCACGACGTGAGCACCGCCGTGGCACTGATCGACCGCCTGCCGGCGGAGGAGCGCAGCCGGTGGCTTTCGCTCCTGGAACGGCGCAACTACCGCTATCGACTGGACGAAGGCCTGCCCGGCAAGCCGATGGACATGGCCCAGGCCCCGATGGCAGTGACCTCCATCGAGCGCGCCATTGGCCAGCGCTACGCGCTGCGCTTCGAAAACATTCCCGGCCCGCACCCGCATTTCCAGGCCCACCTGGTACTGAACGATGGCCGACCACTGACCATCGACGTCACCCCCGGCCCCATTCCAGTCGCCCAATGGCTGCCCGTTGTGCTGATCCTGCAATTGGCGCTGCTGCTGGTCTGCACCTGGCTTGCGGTGCGCATGGCGATCCGTCCGTTGACCCGCCTGGCCCAGGCCGTCGACCACCTCGACCCGGACGCCTCGGGCCCGCTGCTGGACGAACGCGGCCCCCAGGAAGTGGCCTATGCCGCGCGCGCGCTCAATGCGCTGCAGGGGCGCATCGGCGCTTACCTGAAAGAGCGCATGCAGTTGCTGGCCGCCATTTCCCACGACCTGCAGACCCCCATCACGCGCATGAAGCTGCGTGTCGAGCAGATGGAGGGTTCGCAGGAGCGCGACAAGCTCTGGAGCGACCTGAACGAAATGCAGCACCTGGTGCGTGAAGGCGTCGCCTATGCACGCAGCATGGACGGCGCCAGCGAGCCCCTGTGCCGCATCGACCTCGATGCCTTCCTCGACAGCCTGGTCTGCGATTACCAGGACAGCGGCCAGGCCGTGAGCCTCGCCGGGGCCAGCGGAATGCTGCTGGAAACCCGCCCTCATGCCCTGCGACGGGTACTGAGCAACCTGATCGACAATGCCCTGAAATTTGGCGGCAACGCCCAACTGGACGTGCACCGCGACGCACTGGGCCATGTACAGGTGCAGGTACTGGACAACGGGCCGGGCATCGCCGAGGCGGAACTGCAGGACGTGTTCAAACCGTTCTACCGGGTGGAGAGCTCACGCAACCGCAGCACCGGTGGCACCGGCCTCGGGTTGGCCATCGCCCTGCAATTGAGCCAGGCCCTGGGCGCCCGCCTGACCCTCGCCAACCGTGACGGCGGCGGCCTCTGCGCACAACTGGACCTCGGCGGCGCGACCTGAGGCTCTGTACACAGCGATACATGGCGGCCTTCGGCGGACACATCCGGGACAAGCCCCCTTGTCAGCATGGGCACATGAGCAGCGCCGGCATCCCGCCGACCGCGCCAGGCAAAGGAGCCCGCCCATGCCTCCCTTCGTCACCCCCCTGTTCAACCACCTCGACCGCGTCGGTGCCTGGGGCGCCGACCTCCCCCTGCGCCTGTTCCTGGCCTGGGAGTTCTATGAATCCGGACTGGAAAAATGGAATGGCCAGAACTGGTTCGCCGATATCCAGTCCGCCTTTCCCTTCCCCTTCAACCTGCTTTCCGCCGACCTGAGCTGGCAACTGTCGATGTGGGTCGAGCTGATCGCGCCCCTGCTCCTCTTGCTTGGCCTGGGAACCCGCTTCGCCACGGCGGCGCTGATGGTGTTGACCGTGGTCGCCATCGCCGCCGTGCACTGGCCGGCGCACTGGTCGAGCCTGGCCGAACTGGCCCAGGGCTACGCCATCAGCAACAAGGGCTTCGGCAACTACAAGCTGCCGCTGATCTATCTCATTGCCGCCCTGCCTCTGCTGCTCAACGGCGCTGGGCGGTTCAGCCTGGACGCACTGTTGTTCCGCAGAAACGCCTGACCGGCCCGGCGAAACGAAGCCCCCTTCCTTTAGCGACGTGCTGGAGTGGCATACCCCATCCCGCTCCGCCTTGCCAGTCAGGGAATCCACGACCGGGTACTGACGTTCACCACGGCGATGGGGCCTGGCCTGCTCCGCCATGACCTGTACCTCGAGGTTCTGCACCGTGTTCGCCGGCAGGCGCCGCTAGCGCCTTCATTTCTGCCTTCACAAAAATTTGAATTCCGCTTGACCGGTGCTTGACGTGGTCGCGCTTACAGTCCGGGCGCCATCTCTGTGGCTTAACCTTCAAGGACATCACATGAACAAACTGCCGACGATCACCCTGGCATTCTGGGTGATGAAGATCTGTGCCACTACGCTGGGCGAAACCGCCGGCGATCTGCTGTCGATGACCCTCGATGTCGGTTACGCGATCAGCTCGCTGATCCTGATCAGCCTGTTCCTCGTTTCCCTGCTGGGCCAACTGCGGGCCAAAGGCTTCCATCCTGCGCTCTATTGGACCGTAATCCTCACCACCAGCACCGCCGGCACGACGATGTCGGATTTCATGGATCGCACGCTCGGTCTGGGCTATGCAAGCGGCTCGGTCCTCCTGTTGGCCCTGCTGCTGGGCGTGCTGGCGGCGTGGCGCTTCAGCGAACGTACGGTGTCGGTCGCTCACATCGACAGCCGCCGAGGGGAGTTGTTCTATTGGGCGGCGATCCTAGTGTCCAACACCCTGGGGACTGCGCTGGGTGACTACCTGGCCGATGATTCCGGCCTGGGCTTCGTCGGCGGGGCATTGCTGATCGGCAGCCTGATCGCGAGCGTAGCCCTGGCCTACTACTGCACCCGTGTTTCACGCGTACTGCTGTTCTGGCTGGCCTTTGTACTGACTCGCCCCTTTGGCGCCACACTCGGTGATGTGCTGACCAAGGCGCACGACAAGGGCGGCCTCGACTTCGGCACCGTTGGCTCATCGTCGATTCTCGCCGCTGTGCTGGTTGTGCTGGTCATCGTGGCGATCCGCGGTCAACGCACCGAACCGCCCCTGCAACCCATTCCAGTCGAGCGGCGCGACCGGCACCGTAGCTGACGCCCCAGGAAGACGGAGCGGCCGTGGCACCCTCCGCAAGCGCCATTGCGTCGACACGGCCGCCAGACACATTCATTTGAACTTGGGAAACCACGTCCTGAGGACGTGGTCATGAGTTATCGGCTCTGCCTGTGACGATTGGGCTGCCCGGGTATCAGGATGACGTTCGTAGGATGTGGTTGAGCGAAGCGATACCCATCGGTCCCAGCAAACGGCATGGGTTTCGCCGGCTCAACCCATCCTACGTTGCTACGTCGTCGTGGCCAGTCTCGTCGCAGGGAAGCGCTTGGGGGGAAGACCCGTCAGTGCTCCCGGATTTCCTCCCGGCCCCGATTTGCCAGGCGGCACCTGGATGCCCCCTTCTAGGGGGCCAAGAGCAAGTCCACGTTCTACGAACGTGGATGTTTACTCGAGCGTGGGAACCAGCAGCGTGCTGCCCTCACCCATCAGCCAGTCCCGGTTCAGGTCCGCGCAGCGATGCAGGTGTTCGGCCACCAGCGTGATGCGCTTGAGGCGGCGCAAGTCTTCGCTGTAGTAGATCCAGAACTGCCTCGTCACCTCCACGTCGCCCGGTAACACGGCCTGCAGCCTCGGGTCGCCGGCCACCAGGAAACACGGCAGGATGGCCAGCGCCTTGCCCTGCAGCGCGGCCTGGTACTGGGCGATCACACTGGTACTGCGTAACTGGCTCATGGCCCCGGGCAGCAGGTCGTTCAGGTACAGCAGCTTCGGACTGAACGCCAGGTCTTCGACATAGGTGATGAACGGGTGGCGGGCCAGGTCGTCGCGCGACCGGATCGGCGGGTGCTTCGCCAGGTACTCCGGCGAGGCGTACAGGCGCAGGCGGTAGTCGGCGAGCTTGGAGCAGACATAGGGGCCGCGTTCCGGCCGCTCCAGGGTGATGGCGATATCCGCCTCGCGTCGCGACAGGCTGACGAAGTGCGGCACCGGCAGGATGTCCGCGGAGATGTGCGGGTAACGCTCGAGAAAGCGGCTCATCTGCGCGGTCACGAAGTAGGAGCCGAAGCCTTCGGTACAGCCGATCCGGACGTGTCCGGAAAGCCCCAGGCGCGTACCGGAAACCTGCTCGCAAGCGGCCTGCAGGGTGCTTTCCAGGGTCTCGGCGTGGCCCAGCAGGCGCTGGCCTTCCACCGTGAGAACGAAGCCCGCCGCGCGCGACTTCTCGAACAGCAAGGCACCGAGTGCCTGTTCCAGGGCGCGCACGCGCCGCGAGACGGTGGTGTAGTCGACGCCCAGGCGGCGCGCGGCGGCGGTGGCGGTACGGGTTCGGGCGACCTCCAGGAAGAAGCGCAGGTCATCCCACTTGACCTGATCGGGGCTGGCACTTTTTTGCATGTCCATCAGGATATTTATCCGCTCATGGGTGGATGGATGCCTGCATATACGCACAGCCAACGACTGCGGCCAAGCGACTTTTCCTGGCTACCCTGTGCCGCCCATGGCCCGCGCTGAGTCTGCAAAGCCCCACCTACGGGCAGGCCATTCGTAGCCTCGCGGTCTACTAATGACTTTTTTGCACATCGCACCGGTTTTTCTGCGCGTTCTTATCTGATTTGCGCCTGCCTATACTCAAGCCACCCGCCGGCCACGGGCCGGAAGACCCGACAAAAACAATCAAGGGTACGCACCATGAACGCCAACAGCCTTCCTTTCCTTGCCGCCCGTGACTTCCTGCTCACCCACCGCACCGACTACGACACCGCCGTGCGGGATTTCCGCTGGCCGCAGCTCGGCGAATTCAACTGGGCCCTGGACTACTTCGACGAGATGGCCCGGGACAACCAGGCCACCGCACTCTGGATAGTCGAGGAAGACGGCAGTGAGTGCCGCTACAGCTTCCGGGAGCTGGCCGAACGCTCCAACCGCGTCGCCAACCACCTGCGTGCCCTGGGCGTGAAACGCGGCGAGCGGATCCTGATGATGCTCGGCAACGACATCGCCCTCTGGGAAACCATGCTGGCCGCCTTCAAGCTCGGCGTCGTGGTGATTCCCGCCACCGCCCTGCTCACCCCCGAGGACCTGCGCGACCGCATCGAACGTGGCCGCGTCCGCCACCTGGTGGTCGGCGGTGCCCACCTGGAGAAGTTCAACGGCCTGGCCGAAGGCTGCACCCGCATCAGCGTCGGCCAGGAGGCGCCGGGCTGGACGCCGCACACAACCGCGCAGGAATACGCCGCCGAGTTCGAAGCCGACGGTGTGACGCTGGCCACCGATCCGATGCTGCTCTACTTCACCTCCGGCACCACCTCCAAGCCGAAGATGGTGCTGCACAGCCACCAGAGCTACCCGGTCGGCCACCTCTCCACCCTGTACTGGATCGGCCTGCAGCCCGGCGACCTGCACCTGAACATTTCCTCCCCCGGTTGGGCCAAGCACGCCTGGAGCTGCTTCTTCGCCCCCTGGAACGCCGGCGCCTGCATCTTCATCCACAACACTTCGCGCTTCAGCGCCCCGGCCCTGCTCGGCGTGCTGGAACGCTACGGCATCACCAGCCTGTGCGCGCCGCCCACCGTCTGGCGCATGCTGATCCAGGAAGACCTGGCCGGTTACCGTGGCCGCCTGCGCCTGCGTGAGCTGGTGGGGGCCGGCGAGCCACTCAACCCGGAAATCATCGAGCAGGTCCACCAGGCCTGGGGCCTCTGGCTGCGCGATGGCTTCGGCCAGACGGAAACCACCGCCCTGGTCGGCAACACCCCCGGCCAGACGCTCAAGCCCGGTTCCATGGGCCGCCCGCTGCCGGGATACCGGGTGACCATGCTCGATCCCGACGGCCAGCCTGGCCACGAAGGCGAAGTGGCCCTGCCGCTGGACGTACGCCCCCTGGGCCTGATGCTCGGCTACGAAGACAGCCCGGAAAAGACCGCCGAAGTGATGCGCGACGGCTACTACCGCACCGGCGATACCGCGCAGGTCTGTGAAGACGGCTACATCACCTTCGTCGGTCGCGCCGACGACGTGTTCAAGTCGTCGGACTACCGCATCAGCCCCTTCGAACTGGAAAGCGCACTGATCGAACACCCGGCCGTGATGGAAGTGGCCATCGTGCCCAGCCCGGACCCGGTGCGTCTGGCGGTGCCCAAGGCCTTCCTGATTCTCGCCCATGACCAGCCCGGCAGCGCCGAACTGGCCTGCAACATCCTCGCCTTCGCCCGCGAACACCTGGCGCCCTACAAGCGCGTCCGGCGCATCGAGTTCGTCCATGAACTGCCCAAGACCATCTCCGGGAAGATCCGCCGGGTGGAACTGCGGCAGATGGAAGTGCTGCGCTGGCAAAGCGCTGCACGGGGCGAGCAGGAGTACTTCGAAGAAGACTTCCCGCAGCTCAAGGGCTGAATCCGCACCGCGACTGAAAACCTTACCGCTCGGCGCATCGCGCCGAGGGGCCTCACTCGACTCCATGACAGCAGGCAGGACCCGACAATGACCTCTTCCAGCGTTCCCAGCGTCAAGCTGCTCATCAACGGCGAACTCGTCGAATCCCGCACCACCGAGTGGCGCAACGTGGTCAACCCGGCCACCCAGGAAGTCCTGGCCCGCGTGCCCTTCGCCACCCAGGCGGAAATGAACGCCGCCGTGGCCGCTGCCAAGGAGGCCTTCAAGACCTGGCGCAAGACCCCCATCGGTGCCCGCGCGCGCATCTTCCTCAAGTACCAGCAACTGATCCGCGAAAACATGAAGGAGCTGGCCGCCCTGCTCACCGCCGAGCAGGGCAAGACCCTGCCGGACGCCGAGGGCGACATCTTCCGCGGCCTGGAAGTGGTGGAGCACGCCGCCAACATCGGCTCCCTGCAGATGGGCGAGCTGGCCAATAACGTGGCCGGCGGCGTGGACACCTACACCCTCAACCAGCCCTTGGGCGTGTGCGCCGGCATCACCCCGTTCAACTTCCCGGCGATGATCCCGCTGTGGATGTTCCCCATGGCCATCGCCACCGGCAACACCTTCGTCCTCAAGCCCTCCGAGCAGGACCCGATGGTGACCATGCGCCTGGCCGAGCTGGCCCTCGAAGCCGGCATCCCGAAAGGCGTGCTCAACGTCATCCACGGCGGCGCCGATGCGGTGAACCTGCTCTGCGACCACCCGGACATCAAGGCCGTTTCCTTCGTCGGTTCCACCCGCGTGGGCACCCACGTCTACAACCGCGCCACGCTGAACGGCAAACGCGCCCAGTGCATGATGGGCGCCAAGAACCACGCCATCGTCCTGCCCGACGCCAACAAGCAGCAGACCCTCAACAACCTGCTGGGTGCCGCCTTCGGCGCCGCCGGCCAGCGCTGCATGGCGCTGTCGGTGGCGATCCTGGTGGGCGAGGCGCAGAGCTGGGTGCCGGAGCTGGTGGAAAAGGCGAAGACCCTGAAGATCGGCGCCGGCGTGGAGCCGGGTACCGATGTCGGTCCGGTGGTCTCCTGCGCCGCGCTGGAGCGCATCAGCGGCCTGATCGCGACCGGCACCGAGGAAGGCGCCACGCTGGAGCTCGACGGCCGTAGCCCGAGCGTGCCGGGCTATCAGGACGGCAACTTCGTCGGCCCGACCATCTTCTCCGGCGTGACCCCGCACATGACCATCTACCGCGAAGAGGTCTTCGGCCCGGTGCTCTGCCTGGTGAACGCCGCGACCCTGGACGAAGCCATTGCCTTCATCAACGCCAACCCGAACGGCAACGGCACGGCCCTCTTCACCCGCTCCGGCGCCGCCGCGCGGCACTTCCAGGAAGAGATCGACGTCGGCCAGGTCGGCATCAACGTACCGATCCCGGTGCCGGTACCGCTGTTCTCCTTCACCGGTTCACGCGCCTCCAAGCTCGGCGACCTCGGCCCCTACGGCAAGCAGGTGGTGCAGTTCTACACCCAGACCAAGACCGTCACCGCGCGCTGGTTCGACGAGGACGAAGTCGGCGGCGCCGTGAACACCACCATCACCCTGAAATGACCCCTGCGGGCCGGCGCCTCGCGCCGGCCCGCCTGGAGCAGCGGCATGGAATTCGCCGCCGGCGCCGCCCTGGACAAAGGCATTCACGCCTGCGTGGAAACCCGCCCCCCGCTTCTCCCACCACTGACCGAATTTCCCGGCCCATCCCTGGAGGACGCCAACATGCATATCGGATTCCTAGGCCTCGGCAACATGGGCGGCCCCATGGCCCGCAACCTGCTCAAGGCCGGCCACAGCCTCACCGTGTTCGATCCCTCGGCCCTGGCCACCGCGCCCCTCATCGAACTGGGCGCCCGCAGCGCCAACAGCCCGGCGGAACTTGCCCGCAATGGCGTCGCCGCCATCGTCACCATGCTGCCCGCCGCGGCCCAGGTGAAGCAGGTCTACCTTGGCGAGGACGGCCTGCTGGCCAATATCGCCCCGGGTGTGCTGCTGATCGACAGCTCCACCATCGACCCGCTCAGCGCCCGCGAAGTCGCCGCGGCCGCCGCCGCACAGGGCAATCCCATGCTCGATGCGCCGGTTTCCGGCGGCACCGGCGGCGCCGCGGCCGGCACCCTGACCTTCATGGTCGGCGGCACCGCCAGCGCCTTCGACCAGGCCTATCCGCTGCTTACCGCGATGGGCAAGAACATCGTCCACTGCGGTGACACCGGCAACGGCCAGGTCGCCAAGATCGCCAACAACATGCTGCTCGGCATTTCCATGATCGGCGCGGCTGAAGCCATGGCGCTGGGCGTCGCCCTGGGCATGGACGCGAAGGTGCTGGCCGGCATCATCAACACCTCCAGCGGCCGCTGCTGGAGTTCGGAAATCAACAACCCCTTCCCCGGCGTGCTGGAAAACGCCCCCGCCTCGCGCGGCTACAGCGGCGGCTTCGGCACTGACCTGATGCTCAAGGACCTCGGCCTGGCCACCGAAGCGGCGCGTCAGGCGAAACAGCCGGTGGTACTCGGCGCCGCCGCCCAGCAGCTCTATCAGACCTTCAGCCTGCAGGGTAACGGCGGCCTGGACTTCTCCGCGATCATCAAGCTGTTCCGCCGGGAAGCCTGAGCATGAACGAGAACGCGGCCCCGAAGCTGGCCTGCGAGCGCCCGCCGACCCTGGCGGAGCCCCAGCGCGTGCCGTCCTTCTTCAGCGGATGCAAGGCCGCGTTCGGCAACCCCCTTCGCAGTGCCTGACGGCAGCACGCTGCGGGAGACACGTACGATGCACGATATCGAACTCACCGAAGAACAACGCATGATCCGCGACATGGCGCGGGAATTCGCCCGCGCCGAAGTGGCGCCCAGGGCCCAGGCCTGGGAAAAGGCCGGCTGGATCGATGACGACCTGGTGCGCCAGATGGGCGAACTGGGCCTGCTCGGCATGGTGGTGCCCGAGGAATGGGGCGGCACCTACATCGACTACGTGGCCTATGCCCTGGCGGTGGAAGAAATCTCCGCCGGCGATGGCGCCCTCGGCGCCCTGATGAGCATCCACAACTCCGTGGGCTGCGGGCCCGTCCTCAAGTACGGCAGCGAGGCCCAGAAGGACCGCTGGCTGGCGGACCTGGCCAGCGGTGCGGCCATCGGCTGCTTCTGCCTCACCGAACCCCAGGCCGGCTCCGAAGCCCACAACCTGCGCACCCGCGCCGAACTCAAGGACGGCCAGTGGGTACTCAACGGCGCCAAGCAGTTCGTCAGCAACGGACGGCGCGCCAAGCTCGCCGTCGTCTTCGCGGTGACCGATCCGGAACTGGGCAAGAAAGGCCTGTCCGCCTTCCTGGTACCCACCGATACCCCCGGTTTCGCGGTCGACCGCAGCGAACACAAGATGGGCATCAAGGCCTCCGACACCTGTGCGGTGACCCTGAGCGATTGCCGCATACCGGAAGAGAACCTTCTGGGCCAGCGCGGCAAGGGCCTGGCCATCGCCCTGTCGAACCTGGAAGGCGGGCGTATCGGCATCGCCGCCCAGGCCCTCGGCATCGCCCGTGCGGCCTTCGAGGCGGCGCTGGGCTATGCGCGGGAACGGGTGCAGTTCGGCAAACCGATCGTCGAGCACCAGAGCATCGGCAACCTGCTCGCCGACATGCAGGTCCGCCTCAACGCCGCGCGGCTGATGATCCTCCATGCCGCCCGCCTGAAGAGCGCCGGCCTGCCCTGCCTCTCCGAAGCCTCCCAGGCCAAGCTGTTCGCCTCGGAGATCGCCGAACAGGTGTGCTCCAGCGCCATCCAGGTCCACGGCGGCTACGGCTACCTGGAGGACTACCCGGTGGAGAAGTACTACCGCGACGCCCGCATCACCCAGATCTACGAAGGCTCCAGCGAAGTGCAGCGCCTGCTGATCGCCCGCGAACTGGCTAACGTCCAGCTCTGAGTCGCCCCCGGCTTTCCGGGTGTTCCCTGCCCGGGAACGCTCGGTCGGCGCACGGGCGCGCCTGAGCCATCAGATCAGTCCCAGCGTCAGGCCTTTCAACGTCGCGGCGGCGCGGGTGGAACACTGCAGCTTGCGGAACAGGCTCTCCACATGGGTTCGCACCGTGCTCGGGCTGATGCCGAGGTCGCGGGCCACTTCCTTGTTGCTCGCGCCGGTGCTGATGCGCCGCAGAATCTCGGTTTCCCGCTCGGAAAGCAGCGCACTGGCGACCTTGGGCAAGGTAGCGCCGCACTCGCCACGGGCGGCGGCGATCACCGCCTGGCAGGCCCCGGCGTCGAATCGCCCCTCCTTGGCCTCCCCCTCCAGCAGGCGTGCTGCTTCGCTCTCGCTGAAGGCTGGCCGCCAGGGGCGCTCGGCACGCAACGCCTGCCAGGCAAGGGCCGCCGCCAGCAACCGCTGCTCGGCCTGCAGATGGTCGCCACTGAGGGAACGGAAGTAGCCGCTACCATCCAGGCGTTCGTAGGCATGGGCGGCCAATTGCCCGGAGGCGGACAGGCCGCTGATGGAACCTGATGCGCGCAGCGTCCAGTAGGGCACCAGACGCACCTGTTCCAGGTCGCCTTCGAGCAACCGGCCAGGGTGGTTCCAGATCCGGTTGGGTACCGCCGCCCGGCCCATGCCATGGATCAACGCGGCCTTGCCGAGCAGATCGATCGCGGTTCCGGACAGGCCCCAGAGCTTGCCAGCGCGACGCGCCAGCTCGGCGGCCTGGCGCGAATAGCCGGCGAGCCAGGGCAGTTTGAGGTCGATCACATCCGCCACCAGGGTCAACTCGACCTGTGCTCGTTCCCCCGCCGAAACCGGAGGCGGTTCCGGCTGATGCAGCGCATCCAGCCAGTCCTTGCCATGACGCACCAGTTCGGTGACCAGCGCGGACGGATAGCGGCGGTCGCCCTGGGCGCTGATCCATTCCAGCGCGGCCTCCAGTCCATGCACGCGTGAAAGGATTTCCAGATCACCGGCCAACACCACCTGGTAGACCACGTCCGGTATCTCGGGGTGGCGCAGGCCAAGGGGATTGCCCTGGCCGTCGAACTGTTCGAAGACATGGCGCAGGCCCAGCTCCACCGCAGGGGCCAGGCCCAGGGTACGGGCGATATCGCCGGAAACCTCGCAATGCACCTCGGCCAGGGGCCGCGACTTGCGCATGGCGCGCAACCCCGCCGCGTCCAGCGTCTGGCTGAGCATGGCGCGGCGTCCACCGACGTCATCCCCCAGCAGGTGCATGAAGCCCTCGGCGTTGGCCGTGCAGCCCGACCAGCGCAGCAGCGCCACCTGACGGGCGACCTCTTCCCGCCCAGCCTCCCCCTGGCAGGCGCCAGCGAGGAATCCGGCCAGGCGCGCGGTACGGCGGGACTGGTCGATGGGCTGCCCCATGCTCAGATCGCCCACCATGGACAGCGCCAGGATGGCGTCCTCCAGACCCACGCATTCAGTATCCAGCATGCTGTTCTCCCTCCCCTCGCCCGCATTGTCCACGAGTCGCCTCGGATAAACGACCGATACCCGCACAGCCGCGCAATCCCGACACTGGCGCCACACACACAGCGGAGATCCACCCCATGAACACACCCAAGTCCCTCGCCCTGGCCCTCGCCATGGCCACCTCGCTCTTCACCCTCGGCAGCCAGGCGGCCACCGCCCAGCCCTCGGTGGTGATCGTCCACGGCGCCTTCGCCGACGGCTCCGACTGGGCCCGGGTCGTTCCCCTGCTCCAGGCCGAAGGCATCAAGGTCACCGTGGTGCAGAACCCGCTGACCTCCCTGGCCGACGATGTCGCCGCCACCCAGCGCGTGCTGAACAACCAGGATGGCGACGTGGTGCTGGTCGGGCACTCCTGGGGCGGCACGGTCATCAGCCAGGCCGGCACCGACAAGAAGGTCCGCAGCCTGGTCTACGTCGCCGCCTTCGCGCCCAATGCCGGGCAGAACACCAAGGAACTCTACGAGGGCTATCCGTCGCCGCCCGGCGTCAGCCAGATCGCGCCGGACAAAAACGGCTACCTGTACATGACCCCGCAGGGCATGGCCACCGATTTCGCCCAGGACCTGTCGAAGGAGCAGACCGCCGTGATGAGCGCCACCCAGGGGCCGATCCGCGCGGCGGCCTTCGAAGAAAAGACCAGCGCTGCGGCCTGGCAGGCCAAGCCATCCTTTTACATCGTCAGCAACCAGGACCGCATGATCCAGCCGGACCTGCAACGGGCCTTCGCCAGGAAGATCCGCGCCAGTACGACGCAGCTCGACGCCAGCCACGTGCCGCAGCAGTCGAAACCGGTCGAGGTCGCCAACGTGATCATCCAGGCGGTCAAGCACGGTCAGTAGCCACCGTCGCCAGTTGCGCGCCCTGCTGATCGGCCATCAAGCCGACGGCCACTGCCGGATCTCAGGGCGGCCAAGGAAGGTAGGGATTCAGGACTGGTCGCGCCGCCGCGCGCGGGCAGCGCAGGCCGTGTGGAACAGGCGTATCGCCTCAGGCCCGCGAGATGCCGGTGATGGTGATGCCGTACTGGCGCAGCAGCAGCTCCGCCGGTTCGTCGCTGCGCTTGTCCTGCAGGTCCCCATATTCGCCTTTCTGGAGGTTGCCGTGGGCCCACTCCAGCAGGTGCAGGACCGCCTCCTCCATGCTCGGCTGATGGTCGAGCTGCATGTCCAGGGTGTTCGTACCTTGGTCCTTGCTATAGGTGATGATCCAGTTCGCCATGGGTGTTCTCCGCTTCGATGTTGGGACGTGGCGCAACAGGCCTGCGAGCCGCACACCACTTTATAGTTCGGTTCAGCCCGGCGACGTGGCGGTTCGACCCGGTCTCCCGACGAGCGAATCCGCGCGCGGAGCGTGCGGGTCGCTGCGGGGCGGGTGCGCACCACCCTGGCCTCTGCTAATAGTTTGATGTTCAGTGGACGCCCCAGTAACCTCGCGGCCCTTCCGACCCTGTCGCGTCATGCCATGAAACGAGGAACCCCATGAGAGCCGATCTTGAGACATCCGGCGCCCGGTGCGCCGCAGCCATCCACCAGCAGCCGGCGGTGACAGCATGATCGAGGTGACCGAGGTTTCCATTGCCCAACTGCGCGCCGCGCTGGAATCCGGTCGCACCACGGCGGTCGAGCTGGTGCAGGCCTACCTGGCGCGGATCGACGCCTACGACGGGCCCGACACGCCCACCGCCCTCAATGCGCTGGTGGTGCGCAACCCCGATGCGCTCAAGGAAGCGGCAGCGTCCGACGCCCGCCGGGCGCGGGGCGAAACCCTGGGCCCGCTCGACGGCATTCCCTACACCGCCAAGGACAGCTACCTGGTCAAGGGCCTCACCGCCGCCTCCGGCAGCCCGGCCTTCAAGGACCTGGTCGCCCAGCGCGACGCCTTCACCATCGAGCGGCTGCGCGCCGCCGGCGCCATCTGCCTGGGCAAGACCAACATGCCGCCCATGGCCAATGGCGGCATGCAGCGCGGCGTGTACGGCCGCGCCGAGAGCCCCTACAACGCGAACTACCTCACCGCGCCCTTCGCCTCGGGATCGTCCAACGGCGCCGGTACGGCCACGGCGGCCAGCTTCTCGGCATTCGGCCTGGCCGAGGAAACCTGGTCGAGCGGCCGGGGCCCGGCGTCCAACAACGGCCTGTGCGCCTACACCCCGTCGCGCGGGGTGATCTCGGTGCGCGGCAACTGGCCGCTGACGCCCACCATGGACGTCGTGGTGCCCTACGCCCGCACCATGGCCGACCTGCTGGAAGTGCTGGACGTGGTGGTGGCCGAGGACCCGGACACGCGCGGCGACCTGTGGCGCCTGCAGCCCTGGGTGCCCATCCCCAGCGTCGCGTCGGTGCGCCCGGCATCCTACCTGGAACTGGCGGCCAAGGCCGACGCGCTGGCCGGCAAGCGTTTCGGTGTGCCGCGCATGTTCATCAACCAGGACCCGGAGATGGGCACCAGCGAGCACCCCGGCATCGGCGGCCCGACCGGGCAACGCATCGACACCCGCCCCTCGGTGATCGCCCTCTGGGAAGATGCGCGCAAGGCGCTGGAAGCCGCTGGCGCCGAGGTGGTCGAAGTGGACTTCCCGCTGGTCTCCAACTGCGAGGGTGACCGCCCCGGCGCGCCCACCGTGTTCAATCGTGGCCTGGTCTCCAAGGAGTTCCTCCACGACGAGCTCTGGGACCTGTCGGCCTGGGGCTTCGACGACTTCCTCCGCGCCAACGGCGACCCCAGGCTGAACCGTCTGGTGGATGTGGACGGCCCGCAGATATTCCCCCACGACCCGGGCACCCTGCCCAACCGCGAAGGCGACCTGGCCGCCGGCATGGATGAATACGTGCGGATGGCCGAGCGCGGCATCAAGTCCTGGGAGCAGATCCCCACCCTCCCCGACGGCCTGCGGGGCCTGGAAGAAACCCGGCGCATCGACCTGGAGGAATGGATGGACCGCCTGGGCCTGGACGCGGTGCTGTTCCCGACCGTGGCCGATGTCGGCCCGGCGGACGCCGATGTGAACCCGGCGTCGGCGGATATCGCCTGGAGCAACGGCGTCTGGGTGGCCAACGGCAACCTCGCCATCCGGCACCTCGGGGTTCCGACGGTCACGGTGCCGATGGGTGTGATGGCGGATATCGGCATGCCTGTGGGCCTGACCTTCGCCGGCCGCGCCTACGACGATTCGGCGCTTCTGCGTTTCGCGGCGGCGTTCGAGTCCACCGGTTCGAAGCGGCTGATCCCGCCGCGCACCCCGCCCCTGTCGCGCGGCTGAACCCGCCACGGGCGAAACCGGGCCGCGCGGGCCCGGTTCCGCTCAGTCGTCGGCGGGCGCCTGCTGCACCCGCTTGCGGAAATGCCCCGGACTTTCCCCGGTCCAGCTGCGAAAGGCCCGGTGGAAGGCACTGGGTTCCTGGAAACCGGCCTTGATGGCGATTTCGCCGATGCTGTAACGGTCGCCCCGGAGCAGCTCGAACGCCACCGAACGCCGCACTTCGTGTTTGATTTCCTGGTAGCTGAAGCCTTCCCGCTCCAGTTGGCGACGGAAACCGGCAGCACTCATCCCCAATTCCTCGGCCAGGGCCACCAGGGTCGGCGGGACATGGTCCTCCTGCTGGCGCAGGCGCCGGAACACGCGCGCAGCCAGACTTTCCTCGTTGCGGATGCGCACGATCAGCCATTGCGGCGATGTGCGCAGGAAGTGTTTGAGCGCGGCCAGATCCTGCACCACCGGCAGCGCCAGGTAGCTGGCGTCGAAGGCCACTTCGGTGCAGGCGGCGTCGAACTCCAGCAGCGGGCCCCACAACAGCGGATCGGAACGATGGGCCGGGCGCGGATGGCTGAAGCGCGTGCTGTCCAGGGGAATCCGCCGGCCCACCAGCCAGCACAGCACCCCGAGCACGATATTGAGGTAGATCTCCTCCGCGCCGCCGCGAATGGCCTGGTTGTCCATCGAGGTGCGCAGGCTGACCACCGCCCGGCCGCCCCGCACCTCCAGGTGCGCGCGGATGTCATGGATGAACAGCCCCAGGTAGGTCAGGCACTGGCGCAAGGCCTTGCCGAGCGTCGGTTCCTGGATCAGGCCCCGGCAGATCAGCGCGAAGCTGCCGCGCGGCAGGCCGTGTGAATCGAAGCCGAAGAACTCATCATCCAGCTCGCGCACCATCGCCAGCCAGAACCGGTTGACGGCCGTTGCGGGCAGGCGCGCATCGACGATCTCCAGCGTGCGCGGGTCGATACCGGCCTCGTCGAGCACCGCCTTCTTGCGCGCGGGCTCGTCCTCCAGCCTGTGCAGGGCCACCTGCACGAGGTACGCCGCCACCGAATCCTGTTCCCGCATCGTGCCCCTCGTTGCTCCGTCGCTCCGGCGTAAAGTCCGCCAATCATAGTGGGCGCGGCTCCCGCCAGACAGCGTGCGTGTGGCAAAAATGTTCAGGCCGGGTCGCGCACTTTGGGCATAGGCCGATGCGCCTTTCGTGCCTAGACTCGAAGCTGTTCTAGATCGGGTCGGTCCGCGGACCAGGAGGAAAAGTGGGTTTTACACAGACAGCAAGCGCCGGCGCCTCGCCCTGCGCCCGCCGCGAAGGTCCGGCGGCGTCGCGTTTCGAGCGCAACCGGGAAAAGGCCCTGGCGCTTTTCGCCTGCAAGGGCTTCGGCCAGGTCAGCCTGCGCGAGCTGGCGGCCCACCTCGAACTGACCGCGGGCTCGCTGTATCACCACTGCAGCAGTAAGGAAGAACTCCTGTTCGAATTCATCGAGGAGTATTACGAGGGGCTGCTCGCGGTGTCGTCCCGCGTCACTCCCGGCAAGCCGTGCGCCGAGCAACTGCGCGACCTGGCCGCGGCGCTGATCGAGTTGCACCGCCAGCAGCCGCTGCGCTTCCGCCTCGCCGCCAAGGAACGCCACTGCCTCACCCCCGCCCACCAGCAACGCATCGCCGAACTGGAACTGCTCTGCCAGGAGCGCTGGCTGCGCCAGGTGGGCAAGGGCCTGCACCTGTCCCCCAGCAGCCGCAAGGCCGCCGGAGATGCCCTCTTGAACATTTTCCAGCAGATACCCAACTGGCTGGAGCACGCCGGGCTGGCCGAGGCCGAGCGCTCGGCCTTCCTCGAAAGCCTGATCCTCGGCGCCGTCTCCCAGTTGGTCAGCTTCCTGAAAACCGCTTCCCCCGTCTCAACCCAAGGTAACGCCCATGCCCCAGTACTCCGCTCCGCTTCGTGACCTGCGCTTCGTCCTCCATGAAGTCTTCCAGGCCCCGGCCCTCTGGGCGCGCCTGCCGGCCCTGGCCGAGCGGGTGGACGCCGACACCGCCGATGCCATCCTGGAAGAAGCGGCCAAGGTCACCGGCCAGCTGATAGCCCCGCTCAATCGCAGCGGCGACGAGGAAGGCGCGCAGTGGCGCGATGGCCTGGTGAGCACGCCGGCCGGCTTCAAGGAGGCCTACGCCACCTATATCGAAGGCGGCTGGGTGGGGCTTTCCGGCAACCCGGACTACGCCGGCATGGGCATGCCGAAGATGCTCGCCGTGCAGTTCGAGGAAATGCTCTACGCCGCCAACGCCAGCTTCGCCCTGTACTCCGCGCTGTCCTCCGGCGCCTGCCTGGCCATCGACGCCCATGCCAGTGAGGAACTCAAGACCACCTACCTGCCGGCGCTGTACGAAGGCCGCTGGGCCGGCTCCATGTGCCTGACCGAACCCCATGCCGGCACCGACCTCGGCATCATTCGCACCAAGGCCGAACCCCAGGCCGATGGCAGCTACGCGATCAGCGGCACCAAGATCTTCATCACCGGCGGCGAGCAGGACCTGACCGAGAACATCATCCACCTGGTGCTGGCCAAGCTGCCGGACGCGCCGGCCGGCCCGAAGGGAATTTCGCTGTTCCTGGTGCCCAAGGTGATGGTGAACGCCGACGGTTCCCTGGGCGAGAAGAACGCCGTGTCCTGCGGCTCCATCGAACACAAGATGGGCATCAAGGCCTCGGCCACCTGCGTAATGAACTTCGACGGCGCCATCGGCTACCTGATCGGCGAAGCCAACAAGGGCCTGGCCGCCATGTTCACCATGATGAACTACGAGCGCCTGTCCATCGGCCTCCAGGGCATCGGCTGCGCCGACGCGTCCTACCAGAACGCCGTGGCCTACGCCCGCGAGCGCATCCAGAGCCGCGCGCCGACCGGCCCGGTGGCCCAGGACAAGGCCGCCGACCCGATCATCGTCCACCCGGACGTGCGCCGCATGCTGCTCAGCATGAAGGCCATGACCGAGGGTGGCCGCGCCTTCGCCTGCTACGTCGGCCAGCAGCTGGACCTGGCCAAGTACGCCGAAGACACCGATGAACGCCAGCGCGCCGAGGCCCTGGTGGCCCTGCTCACGCCGGTGGCCAAGGCCTTCTTCACTGACACCGGACTGGACAGCTGCGTGCATGGCCAGCAGGTGTTCGGCGGCCACGGCTACATTCGCGAATGGGGCCAGGAGCAACTGGTGCGCGACGTGCGCATCGCGCAGATCTACGAAGGCACCAACGGCATCCAGGCCCTCGACCTGCTGGGCCGCAAGGTGGTGGCCAACGGCGGCGCCGCGCTCAAACTGTTCTGCGCCGAGGTCCGCGCCTTCGCCAGCCAACCCGGCGCGCCCTACGCCACCGAACTGCTGGAGGCCGTGCAACGCCTGCAGAGCACCAGCGAATGGCTGCTGGCCCGCGCCACCCAGAACCCCAATGAAGTGGGGGCCGCCTCAGTGGAATACCTGCAGCTCTTCGGCCACGTGGCCTATGCCTGGATGTGGGCGCGCATGGCCCAGGCGGCGCAGGCTCGCCGCAGCGAGGACGAAGCCTTCTACACCGGCAAGCTGGCCACCGCGGAGTTCTTCTTCCGCCGCCTGCTGCCTCGCATCCTGGGTCTGGAAGCCAGCATCCGCGCTGGCAGCGACGCCCTCTTCGGGCTCAGCGCCGAGCAGTTCTGAGGCTTTAGCGTGACGCGCGGCCCTGCTGGTTTCGGGCCGCGCCTTTTTCCACTTCGCTCCGCAGGATGGTCCGCCTCCTTGGGCTGCGCTTCGCTCAGGCAGTCCGCCGCCCGCACCCACCTGCGATTTTCAGGAGTTCCAACATGCAAGACGTCGTCATCGTCGCCGCCACCCGCACCGCCATCGGCAGCTTCCAGGGCGCCCTGGCCAACATCCCGGCCCACGAACTGGGCGCCGCGGTGATCCGCCAGTTGCTGGCGCAGACCGGCCTCAAGGGCGAGCAGGTGGATGAAGTCATCCTCGGCCAGGTGCTCACCGCCGGCGCCGGCCAGAACCCCGCGCGCCAGGCCGCCGTCCTCGCCGGCCTGCCCCACGCGGTGCCGGCCATGACCCTGAACAAGCTCTGCGGCTCCGGCCTCAAGGCCCTGCACCTGGGCATCCAGGCGATCCGCTGCGGCGACGCCGAAGTGGTCATCGCCGGCGGCCAGGAAAGCATGAGCCTGGCGCCCTACGTCCTTCCGGCCGCCCGCACCGGCCTGCGCATGGGCCATGCCCAGGCCCTGGACAGCCTGATCCACGACGGCTTGACCGACGCCTTCAACCACTACCACATGGGCGTCACCGCCGAGAACCTGGTGGACAAGTACGGCATCAGCCGCGAAGCCCAGGACGCCTTCGCCGCCGCCTCACAACAGAAGGCCGTCGCCGCCATCGAAGCCGGCCGCTTCAAGGACGAGATCACCCCGATCCTGATTCCCCAGCGCAAGGGCGACCCGGTCGCCTTCGCCACCGACGAAGGCCCGCGCGCCGGCACCACCGCCGAGTCCCTGGCCAAGCTCAAGCCGGCGTTCAAGAAGGACGGCAGCGTCACCGCCGGCAACGCCTCCAGCCTCAACGACGGCGCCGCCGCCGTGGTCCTGATGAGCGCCAACAAGGCCGAGGCCCTGGGCCTGCCGGTGCTGGCGCGGATCAAGGGCTACGCCAATGCCGGCGTCGACCCGGCGATCATGGGCATCGGCCCGGTCGGCGCTACCCGCCGCTGCCTGGAGAAGGCCGGCTGGAGCCTGGACGAACTGGACCTGATCGAAGCCAACGAAGCCTTCGCCGCGCAGTCGCTGTCGGTGGGCCAGGAGCTGGGCTGGGACATGGCCAAGGTCAACGTCAACGGCGGCGCCATCGCCCTCGGCCACCCCATCGGCGCCTCCGGCTGCCGCGTGCTGGTGACCCTGCTGCACGAAATGATCAAGCGCGATGCGAAGAAGGGTCTGGCAACCCTGTGCATCGGCGGCGGCATGGGCGTGGCCCTGGCCATCGAGCGCTGATCGGCCCGGTCAATTTCAACCCGGCGGCGGAGTCTGTGAAAGCCGGCGCCTCAGGCGCTGCCGAACTCCAGGCCCTGGAGCCAACCGTGATTCAGGATGGCGCAGAGCATCTGCCGGACCGGCTCGGAGCAAGGGTGAATGGAAAGCTGGAGATTCCAGGCGCGGCCCTCGCCCGATTCCGGGCGCAGGGCCCAGGCGTCTGCCGGCAGGCAGCTGGCCATGAAGCGCTGGAGGATTGAGAAGTCCAAGGGGCGCGTGCTGATCAGGACGGTCTGGTTCATGACAGGCTCCGGTGCGTCGCTCGACGTCTGGCCGCGCCGTCGCGGGACGGGCGGCACAGGCAGTTTGTGGCCGCGGGCGTGGGTCAGGCCACGACCGGGATCAGCGGATCGGCCGCGGCCAGCGCGGTGGCGCGGTCGGCCGCCGGCGGGTAGATCCACACCGAGTTGATCTGCTGCTTGATGGATTTGCCTTCCTGACGCTCGAACTTGATCTGGCGGTCCCAGCCTTCGGTGAACACCGCGCCCCAGGCCCCCAGGTCCAGGCAGGTGACGTACTTGGGCTGGCTGTAGGGAATCGGCGCCACACCCAGCAGGCTCGCCGCCACGTTGTTGCCGGCAGAACGACCCAGGGCGATGGCGTGCTGGCAGGACATCAGCGCGTGGTTGCCCTGGTCATCGCACGCGGCGCGCGCGACGTCGCCCGTGGCGAACACCCCGTCATGCCCCGGCACCTGCAGGTTGGCATCCACATGCAGGCGCCCCTGGGCATCGCGCTCGCCGGCGACCTGTTCGGTCAGCGAGCTGGCGCGCACGCCGACGGTCCAGATCACTGTGTCTGCCTCGATGCGCTCACCGCTGGACAGGGTCACGCCGCTGGCGTCCACCGAGACCACCGCGTTGTTCAGGCACCATTCCACCCCCAGTTCGGCGGAGGCTTCGGCGATGGCCACGCGCGGACCTTCGCCCAGGGCGGCGCCGATCTGGTTGCCCCGGTCGACGACTATCACCCGCACCTCGGCGTCCGCGCCCAATACCGCACGCAGGCGGGCGGGCATTTCGGCAGCGGTTTCGATGCCGGTGAAGCCACCGCCGGCCACCACCACCGTGTTACGGCTGGCCGAAGCCGGGCGCTGCGCCAGGGACTGGATGTGGCGCTCCAGGCGCACGGCTTCTTCCAGCTGGTCCACATCGAAGGCGTGTTCGACGCCGGCCAGCGCCGGACGTACCACCTGGCTGCCGGTAGCCAGCACAAGGCGGTCATAGCCCAGCTCGGCGAACTGGCCATCGATGGTGCGGTAACCCACGCGCTTGCCCTCGGCATCGATGCGTTCGGCGAAGCCTTTCACGAAAGTCACACCCACTGCGTCGAACAGTTCGCCCAGCGGCGCCACCATCTTGTGCACCTCCGGCTCATAGAAGCGCGGGCGTACGCGCAGCTCGGCCTGGGGCGCCAGGACCACCACCTCGACGTCGTCGCGGCCATGCTGGTCCAGCAGTCGAGTGGCGCTCAGGGCGCTCCACATGCCACCGAAACCGGCGCCGACGATCAGGATGCGTTGTTTCATATCGTTCTCCACAAAGCGAAAAGTGAGGCTGTAGCGGGCCGAGGCGCCCGACATCGTCATGCCGGGCTGTGAGGTTCGCGTTTCGCACCACACCGGCTAACTGCGACTGTATTTGTCGTAGTTAATTTCCACAAGCTTTTTTTCTTGCCCACGCCTGCCGCTCGTCGCCATCATTTCCTCCGAGCCGCAAGAAATCTGGGTCTTTTGCCTTAAATCCCTTAGCATGAGAGCATGCAGAGTGAAAGAAGGCATGCACAAGGCAGCCGAAATCGCCGGAGAGCACCGGAGAAATGCCCCTTAAGTGGCGACCACATTAGTCGGAGTTATAAATGGCTTTGTATAGCGCGGGAGTGGAATACGGCATCCATTGCCTCCTCTACCTGGCAGACGAGAAAGGCGACGGCCGCGAAGCCAGCGTGCGCAGCCTGGCGGAACTGCAGGGCGTCCCCCCGGAACTGCTGGCCAAGGTGTTCACGCGCCTGGCCAAGGCCGGCCTGGTGGCGGCCACCGAGGGCGTGCGCGGCGGCTTCCGCCTGGCGCGGCCGGCCGACGAGATCACGGTGCTGGATATCGTTCGCGCCATCGATGGCGACAAGCAGATATTCGAATGCCGTGACGTGCGTGAACGCTGCGCCCTGTTCAGCGATGGCTGCCCGACACCGGATTGGGCCCAGGCCGGCCCCTGCTCCATCCACGCGGTGATGATGCAGGCGCAGCAGCGCATGGAAGAGGCGCTGGCCCAGACCACGGTGCTCGACCTGATACGCCGGGTCGCACGCAAGGCGCCGGCGGAGTTCGGCGAGCAGGTCCTGCGCTGGATGAACGAACGCCACGACGGCAAGGTGGAAGTGGGGCCGCTGTAGGGGCGAGTTCACTCGCGATCGAGCGCGCCCCACAAAGCGGCACCGGGTCGCCCTAGAGCAGCTTGCACACCTCGTCGAATTCCAGGCGAGGCGAACGCGGATGCAGCCTGGACGGATCGCCATAACCCAGGTTGCAGAGGAAGTTGGTCTTTACGTGGCTGTCCGGGAAATGTTCCAGCTGGAAGGCATCGTCCTGCCCGTCGGCCGGGAAGAACTCATGGTCGACCATCGCGTTGTCGAAGCCGGACATGGGGCCGCAGTCCAGCCCCAGCGCCCGCGCCGCGAGCATGAAATAGGCCCCCTGCAGCGAGCTGTTGCGCCGGGCGGTGACGCCCGCGAGCTCCGGGGTATCGGCGAACCAGGCGCGGGCGTCGGTATGCGGGTAGAGCTTGGGCAACTGTTCGTAGAACTTCACGTCATAGGCAATGACGGCCGTAACCGGCGCCGCCATGGTCTTGTCCACGTTGCCGGGGGCCAGCGCGGGCAGGAGTCTCCGCTTGGCCTCCTCCGTGCGCAGGAACAGAATGCGCGCCGGACAACAGTTGGCGCTGGTGGGGCCCCACTTCATCAGGTCGTAGAGCTGGCGCAGGGTGTCGTCGCTGACCGGTTTTTCCAGCCAGGCGCTGTAGGTGCGGGCCTGACGGAACAACAGGTCCATGCCCTCCTCGCTCAATCGCTTGCTCATCATCGCCTCCTCCTGTTCGGGTGGGGTCGCACGGCCGTGCGGCACCCCTTAGAGGATAGTCAGCGCGACAGTCCCGTCGGGCACGGAAACACCTCGCCCATGAAGTCGCGGATGCGGCTGATGGTTGCAGACACGCGGACCGACGGCCTCGGTCCGCGTGTCAGGGCGCGCCCCTAGAAGTCAAAGAACACCGTCTCCCCTTCCCCCTGGAGGCGGATATCGAAGCGGTAGGCCCGCTTGCCGTCCACCTCGCAGCACCGCGCCACCAGGGTTTCACGGCGCTGCGGCTGTTCGATCAGGTTGAGCACCGGGTCGGCGGCATTGGCGGCGGCTTCGTCCTCGAAGTAGATGCGCGTCTGCAGGTGAATATTGATGCCCCGGGCGAACAGCGACAGGTTGATGTGCGGAGCCATGGGCACGCCGGCGGCGTTCTTCACCACACCGGGCTTCACCGTGTGCAGGGTCCACTCGCCGGCGTCGAAGGTGGTGGCGGTGCGACCGAAGCCGTTGAAGGGCTTTTCCAGGTCGAAGTCGCTGTCGTAGACGCCTTCGTGGTTGGCTTGCCAGAACTCCAGGAACGAGTCGCGCACCAGGTGGCCGTTGCCGTCGTAGACGTGCCCGATCAGCAGGATGTGCTCGCCCGGCGCATCGGCGCGGGCCATGCGGTTCCAGATTTCCTGGTCACGGGTGGGGTTGCCGGCGGCCTCCAGGGCCAGGCCAATGTGGACGTAGGGGCCGGCGGTCTGCGAGGGGGTTTCCGGCAGCAGTTCGATGGGCATGCGGGCGCTCCTCAGCGGTTCTCGAAGTGGGTCTTGCGCTGGCCGCGCAGGACGATGTCGAAACGGTAGGCCAGGCAATCCATGGGGATGGCGTTGCTCATGTCGAGCCGGGCGATCAGGGTCTGCACCGCGTCGGGATTGGCAATGCTCTTGACGATCGGGCACAGCGGGATCATCGGGTCGCCTTCGAAATACAACTGGGTGATCAGTCGGGTGGAAATGGAGGGCCCGCTGATGGAGAAGTGGATGTGCGCCGGGCGCCAGTCGTTGGGGCCGTTGCGCCAGGGGTACGGACCCGGCTTGACGGTACGGAAGCAATAGTGGCCGTCGCTGTCGGTCAGGGCGCGCCCGACACCGCCGAAGTTCGGGTCCAGCGGCGCCAGGTAGCGGTCGTTCTTGTGGCGGTAGCGGCCGCCGGCGTTGGCTTGCCACATTTCCACCAGGGTATGGGGAACCGGCTTGCCGTACTGGTCGATGACCCGGCCGGAAACGATGATGCGCTCGCCGATGGGCAGCCCGCCGTGGCTGAAGTTGAGCAGCAGGTCGTTGTCGTGCTCGCCCATCTTCAGGTGGGAGAAGTCCGGGCCGCTGGTTTCGGAGATGGACTGCGGGATGCTCACCAGCGCCTGGCGCGGGGAGCGCGCGACGGACGTCTTGTAATCAGGCGTGAAGGCTTTCGGGTGCCAGTTTCGGTCACGAATGACGAAGCGGCTGTTTTCCGCATCGGACATCACGGTTTCCTCTTTCTTGGAGTTGTCGGGCGGCCCGGTGCAACAGGCAGGGGCCGGGGCCGCAGTGTCATCCGGCACAAGGCGGGGGAAAACTGAAATCCTGCCGACCATCCATAACCAGTCAGTTATGCAAGACGCCCTTCACGGTAGTCCAGGGCGGCTTCGCGCAGGGTCTCCACCGCCCACTGGGCGGCCAGGGAAAGCGGCAGCGACGCATTGCGGCAGATGCCCACGGAGCCACCAGGTTCCTTGAAACCAAGGTCCAGCTCCACCAGCTCGCCCCGGTCCAGGTCCAGCCGCACCGCATCCAGCGGTGCGATCCACAGCGCATCGCCGTTCAGCACATAGCGCCGGCTGAGGGCCAGGGACAGGGTTTCCAGACGCTGACGCGGCGGGCTGATGCCGCTTTGCACGAACAAGCCGTCGGCGTGCTTGCGGATGGTGGTGCCGGCCAGTGGCAGGACCAGCGGAAAACCCTCCAGGGAGCGGCGATCGGCGCCCTCCGCCAGCAACGGGTGCCCGGCGCGCACCACCAGGGTCATGGATTCGCTGTACAGGTGCTCGAAGGTCAGGCCGTGGATGTCCGGGCTGTCGGTCATGCGCCCGACCACCAGGTCCAGTTCCCCCACTCGCAGTTGCGACAGCAGGTAGGCGCCTGGTCCGGTCAGCACGCTGACCACCAGGGACGGATGCCGCTGGTGCAGGCGCCGCACCACATCCGGCACCAGCAGGCCTTCGACGGTGGACAGCACGCCGAGGCGCAGGGTGCCGGCAGCGTATTCGCCCTCGCGCAGGCTGTTCACCCCATCACGCAGGGCCTGCACGCAGGGGCCGGCGTAGCGCATGAAGGCCAGCCCGGCCTCCGTCAGGCTGGCGCCGCCCTTGCCCCGCTCGAACAGGCTGGTGCCGAGGATCTCTTCCAGTTCCTTGAGTGTCTTGGAGATGGCCGGCTGGCTCACCGCCAGTTGGTCCGCCGCACGCGCCAGGCTGCCCTGGCGCGCGACTTCGAGGAAACACAACAGGTGGCGGAACTTGATGCGGTTGTCGATGTTCAACGGCGGGTCCTGATCACGGCTGGCCTGCGAAGGCTAGCCCAAGCATCGGTGCCAGGGCCATGCCATAGGCGCGAATTCTTGCTCGCGCAGGGAACGTGCCCTTCGCTTCACCATCGATGCTGGATTTGACAGCGAGGGCGGAAATGAAATGTCGCTTCCTCCCCGCGAAACCCGTTTCGCTGAAGAGACCCAGGCCTCTCCCACCAGTTCCACCCGACCGAAACGCGCGTCGGCCTCCCGCGGGGTGATCTCCCGCGAGCAGCAGCGCCGCGACGATGCAGCCTGATCAGGCGTTGCGGTCCGCCAGGTAGTCACGCGCCTTGAGGCCGACGAAGCGGCGACCCGGGTTGTCGCCGGCAGCCCACTCTTCCGGGGTGAAGAGTTCGAACAAACCCACCTTCACCAGCGTCGGCACGGCCATTTCCAGCGCCCGTTCCACCTCGCCGCGCTCGCCGTGGTTATAACGTGCGACGTTCTGCAGCATGGCGGCCACGGTGCCGGTCTGCACCTTGCTGCCATCCTTCAGGGTCACGGCCGGCAGGTGCTCGCCGTCGGCCAGAATGCGGCCGTTGACGCTGGCCAATTCGGGGTTGTGCTGATAGTCGGTCATGGGTCTGCTCCTTGTCCGCGCGGACGTTGCGCCCCACCTAGATGGGGACGCAACGGCGGCAGACAAGGGCAGCCCCGCGCGTCAGGCGCTCTTCTGGAAGAGTTCGAGGCCCTTGTCCAGGTGCTGATCTACCAGCCACTTGCCGTGGGCGATGGAGGCCTGCTGGGCTTTGTCCAGTTCGGCGAGGAAGGCGTACTTCAACGGCAGGGCGATGCGGCGAGTGGTCTGGCCGTCAGGCGCCTCGATGTGGCAGCCGGCCGCCCAGGGCGTGGGAATGCCCGGATGCTCGAAGACGTCGGCGACAATGGTGTGGTTGCGGTGAACGCATTGCAGGGTACTCATGGGGTCTACCTCTTTGTTGAAGGCCCGGGGCCAGGTACACAGCAGGCCGCGCGGGCGTACTGGGAAGTTCAACGGAAGGTCGGCGCATGCCTTGCTCACCCCCCGGATATAGCACAGGCAGCAAGCCGGGACCTCTCACCTGACCGGGGGTACACCCTCGGCCTGGCGACGTCACCGCCGCCAGGCCGGTTCGCGATCACCTCTCACCGGTCAACGACGGTCGCGCCAGATGGTCTGCACATTGAGGAACTCGCGCAGGCCGAAATGCGACAGCTCGCGACCGTAGCCGCTCTTCTTCACGCCACCGATCGGTACGCGCGGGTCGGACGCGGTGAAACCGTTGATGAACACTGCGCCGCTGACGATGCGCCGGGCGAGTTTCTGCGCCCTCGCCAGGTCGGCGGACCACAGCGCGCCTCCCAGGCCGAACTCACTGTCGTTCGCCAGCTCCACGGCGTGCTCGGCATCGCGGGCTTTGATCAGCGCCGCCACCGGGCCGAAGATTTCCTTGCGGAATGCCGTCATGTCCGGGGTCACGTCCCCCAGGATCGTCGGGGCGTAGTAGTTGCCCTCGCCTTCCAGCTTGTGGCCGCCCAGCAGCAGGGTCGCCCCTTCAGCCAGGGTTGCCTGGACCTGGCCGTCCAATTCGTCGCGCAGGTCGAAGCGGGCCATGGGGCCGACATAAGTGGCGTCGGCCTGCGGGTCGCCCATCTGCAGGGCCTTGACCGCCGCCACGAAGCGCTCGGTGAAGGCATCGGCGATGGAGGCTTCGAGGATGATGCGCTTGGCGGCGATGCAGACCTGGCCGGCGTTGTTGAAGCGGCTGGCGACCGCGGCCTTCACGGCGGCGTCCAGGTCGGCGTCGGCCAGGACGATGAAGGGGTCGGAGCCACCCAGTTCCAGTACGCACTTCTTCAGCGCGGCACCGGCCTGGGAGGCGATGGCGGCGCCGGCACCGACGCTGCCGGTCACCGCCACCATGGCAATACGCGGGTCGGCGATGGCCACGGACACCAGCGGCGGCTCGACGTTGATCACCTCGAACACGCCTTCCGGCAGGCCGGCTTCGGCCCACGCGGCGCCCAGCAGGCGCGCGCAGCCCATGACGTTGGGCGCATGTTTCAACACATAGCTGTTGCCGCCGAAGATGATCGGCACCGCGCCGCGCATCACCTGCCACACCGGGAAGTTCCAGGGCATCACCGCCAGGACCGGGCCCAGCGGCAGGTAGGCGACCACGGCCTTGTCGTCCTCGACCAGGGTCGGCTCGTCGTCCAGCATCGCCGGACCGTGCTCGGCGTACCATTCGCAGAGCTTGGCGCACTTCTCGATCTCACCACGGGACTGGCTGATCGGCATCCCCATTTCCGTGGTGGTCATGCGCGCCATGGCCTCGGCGTTGGCCCGCAGGACCTTGGCCATGCGCAGCAGCACGGCGCCACGCTCGGCGACGCTGGCCTGGCTCCAGGCCTGGAAGCCGCGCTGGGCGGACGCCAGGCTGGCATCCAGGGTGGCGGCATCCTGATAGGGGTAGCGGGCGATTTCCTCGCCAGTGGCGGGGTTTCGGGAGATGGCGGCGGGCTGGGTCATATTGTCCTCGTCGTACGTGGGAGCCGCTGAGGCTCGCGATCAATCTGGCGGCGACGTTAAGCCAGGCACCTATTCACGTAAAACGAATAATCGAGAAGAAATTCTTCACGAAAAGAGAAAGCCAATCCCTGGCGGGAGGGTGGCGCCTTTCCATCCACCCGCAGCGCCCTCCAGGGCCCCGGAGGGGACTTCATCGACCACTGGCAGCGCACCGGGCCAAGCCCCGCTGTGCTCAGGCAGGTTGCAGTGCGAGGCGTCCCCGGCTCCGATGCCCGCGGGTCAGCGGCCAACTGTTGTGCCGGGCGCTCGGCGATTCTGTGGTCACCACATAGACCCGCTGTTCGTTGCCGTGACGCAGCAGCACGCACTGCAGCGACTTACCATCTTCCACGTCGAACCAGTGTGCCTCGCCGTCGACACTCATTTCCATGAAGCGGGCCACCCGCGCCAGCACCGTGGCCGGGCTGAAGCGCTCCCAACCCTCGGGTAGCGTACCGCCATCCAGCAGCCAGCCAGTGGCCGGGAGCTCGCCATGCTCCCGGCTGCGGCGCCCCCAGGGAATCCACACCACGCCGCGCTGCGGATCATGGATGGGCAAGGCCGCATCGGCGTCGGGGTAATTGATGAGTTGCCGGCTCCCTTCGGCGGTGTAAAGCCCACTGACTTCCACTGAATGGCACATGACTGCCTCCCCTCGCCGACAACGTCCACCGTTGCCCGCACTGCTGATTCAGGGCTGAGCGCTGACGCATCGCTACATTTACCGATGCCGCCTCCCGAGTTTCGTAACCGGGGAACAGGAGTCAAGACGCCACCATCGCGGCTTTGACAGGAGGGCCAGAGACGCGACGAAACGCAACCCTCGCAGACATTGGCGCCAGGCCGACGGCGCTCCGCGGAATATTTTCCCGCCGCCGTGTAACAGCCCGCCGATGCCTTCGTCTCCTATCCTGAAGGCGGGGACAACGTCCCCGGCGACCGGATCGCCCCGCCACCCTCGGGCAACTCGCCCTTACCGACCCAATGGAAACGGAGAGAACAACCATGAAAACCCCGACTGCCAGTGTCGTATCCGCAACCGGCCTCGCCCTGGCCCTGAGCACGGCCATTGGCCTTTCCATGGCGCCACTCGGTGCCCAGGCCGCCGAAAACGAGAAATGCTTCGGCGTCGCCATGAAGGGCAAGAACGACTGCGCCGCCGGCGCCGGCACCACCTGCGCGGGCACCGCGAAGATGGACTACCAGGGCAATGCGTGGAAATACGTCCCGGCCGGCACCTGCGAGAAGACCGCGTCCCCCACTTCGCCCACCGGCCATGGCCAGTTGCAGGAATTCAAGGAAGAGAAGAAAGGCTGAAGGCACGCCGGCGGGAGCACCCCCATGATCCATTCCCCGCGCCTTCGCGCTCCCGCCGGCCAGCTGCCGGCGCGGGCCGGCATCGGGCTCAAGTCCCAGCATCACCGGGACGTGCTCGACAGCCGTCCCGACCTCGGGTTCTTCGAGGTCCACGCCGAGAACTACATGGTGGAAGGCGGCCCCTTCCACCATTACCTGGGCGCCATTCGCGAGGCCTATCCGCTGTCCATCCACGGCGTGGGCCTGTCCATCGGCGCCGACCAGCCGCTGGACGAAGCCCACCTGAAACGCCTGGCCGCGCTGATCGCGCGCTATGAGCCGGCGTCCTTCTCCGAACACCTCGCCTGGTCCACCCACGGCGACCACTTTCTCAACGACCTGCTGCCCCTGGCCTACGACCAAACCAACCTGGCGCGGGTCTGCCGGCACATCGAGCAGGTGCAGGAACACCTGGGACGACGAATGCTGCTGGAGAACCCGGCCACCTACCTGGGCTTCGACGGCTCCAGCCTGGACGAAGCCGAGTTCATCTCCGAGGTGGTGAAACGCACCGGCTGCGGCCTGCTGCTGGACCTGAACAACGCCTACGTCACGTGCGTCAACCACAATCGCGACGTCCGCGCCTACCTGGCGGCGCTGCCCCTGCACGCGGTCGGGGAAATCCACCTGGCGGGGTTCGCCGAGGACCGCGACGCCGCTGGCGCGCGCCTGCTGATCGACCACCACGGCTCGGCAGTGGATGCCGCCGTCTGGGGGCTCTACGCCGAGACGCTGGAGCGCCTGGGGCCACTGCCGACGCTGATCGAGCGGGACAACGAGATTCCCTCACTGGCGACCCTGGTCCACGAAGCCGGGCACGCCGAAGCGCTGCTGCAGCGGGAGTCCGCGCCATGAATCGCAGCGATTTCGCCCGGGCCCTGCTCGATCCCGAGCGCCCCGCGCCCTCTGGCCTGCACGCATGGAATGGCTCCGACCCGGAACGGCGCTTCGCGGTGTACCGCAACAATGTGCTGGCGTCGCTGATCAATGCACTCGCCGAGACCTTTCCGGTAACGCGGCAACTGGTGGGCGATGCGTTCTTCGACGGCATGGCGCGCCTGTACGTGCGAGCGGAACCGCCGCGCTCGCCAGTGTTGGCGCTCTACGGTGAGGGCTTTGCCGATTTCATCGCTGCCTTCCCGCCAGCCGCCACGCTGCCCTACCTGGCCGACGTGGCCCGGCTGGAACGGGCGCGGGTCTGTGCCTATCACGCCGCCGACCTGCCGCCGCTGGACGGCAGTGCCCTGGCCGCCCGCCTTGCGGACCCGGACAGCCTGCCTGGCTTGCGCCTCGGGCTGCACCCTTCGGTGACGGTGATCGACTCCGACTTCGCCATCGTCTCGCTCTGGGCCGCGCATCAGGGCGTGCTGGAACTGGCCCGGGTGGACCCCGGCCTGCCTGAGTGCGCGCTGGTGCTGCGCAATGGCCTGGACGTGGAAGTCAGCCGGATCGGCCAGGGCGCCACGGCCTTCATCCGCGCCCTGGGCGCCGGCAGTGCCCTTGGTCCGGCGGCGGGCGCCGCGCTGACCCTCGACACCGACTTCGACCTCGGTTCCACCCTCGCGCGCCTGCTTGCGGGCGGCGCCATCACCTTCCACAGCGAGAGCCCGACACCATGAGTCCCACCCTGCAAATCCGCCACAGCCAACTGCCGCTGAAACTGGTCGCCCAGGCCATCGAACTGTGCAAGGGGATTCCCTACTCCCTGGTGGCCTTCGTCGCCCGCTTCTCCATTGCCGCGATCTTCTGGAAGTCCGGGCAGACCAAGGTGGAAGGCCTGGCCATCGACCTGGTGGAAGGCCGCTTCGAGCTGGGCATGCCACAGCTGTCCGCCTCGGCCATCCCCCTGTTCACCGATGAGTACAAGCTGCCCCTGCTCTCGCCGGAATTCGCCGCCTATGCCGCGGCCTTCGCCGAACACGCCTTCCCGCTGCTGATCCTGCTCGGCCTGGCGACGCGCTTCTCGGCCCTGGCCCTGCTGGGCATGACCCTGGTGATCCAGACCTTCGTCTACCCCGATGCCTACCCCACCCACGGCGTCTGGGCCGCCAGCCTGCTGTTGCTGGTCAGCCAGGGGCCGGGGGTGCTCTCCATCGATCACCTGATCGCCCGGCGCTACGGCTAGTCGCCATGGTCCGCCGCGCCCGTGAGGCCGGGCGCGGCGACAGGTGATCAACCGAGGAAGTCGGTGCCGCCCTTCACACCGCCTACCGAAGCCGATTGTGCGACCTCGCCCGTCACTGGCAGACTGCCGCCCTGCGCCGCCGCCCATCGTCTTCGGAACCTATGCAAGCCTTCACTCATCGCCAACTGCTCCTGGCCAGCTGGGCCATCGTCATCCTCGGCCTCCTGCTGGTGTTGCCGTTCCGTCTCCTGCCTTCGCTGCTGTCGGGCCTGCTGGTCTACGAGCTGGTGATCACCCTGGCGCCGCGCCTGCAGCCGGTGATCCCGGGCGGCCGCCGGGCGCGCTGGCTGGCGGTGGCGTTGCTGGGCACCCTGGTGGTGAGCCTGCTGTCGCTGTTCTTCGTGTGGATCACCGGCGTGGTCATGCAGGAAGTGCACAACCCCGGGCAGTTGCTGGAGAAGTTCATCGTCCTCACCGAACAGGCGCGCGCACAGTTGCCGGCCTCGGTGGAGAACTACCTGCCGGAAAACGCCGATGAACTGCGCCGCGAACTGATGGATTGGCTGCGCGCCCATGTCGGCCAGTTACAACTGCTGGGCAAGGGCGCCGCGCACACCTTCGTGACCATGCTGATTGGCATGATCCTCGGCGCCATCATTGCGCTGCAGCCGATCCCCAATTTCGAGACCCTCAAGCCCCTCAGCCGCCTGCTGCTGGAACGCCTGGCCCTGTTGGTGACCGCCTTCCGCAACATTGTCTTCGCACAGATCAAGATTTCCCTGCTCAACACCACGCTCACCGGCATTTTCCTCGCCGTGGTGCTGCCGCTGCTGGACATTCACCTGCCGCTGACCAAGGTGTTGATCCTGCTGACCTTCATCCTTGGCCTGCTGCCGGTGATCGGCAACCTGATGTCCAACACCCTGATCTTCATCGCCGGCTTCTCAGTCTCCCTCTGGGTGGCAGTGGTGGCGCTCGGCTACCTGATCACCATCCACAAGCTGGAATACTTCCTCAACGCCCGCATCGTCGGCGGCCAGATCAGCGCCAAGGCCTGGGAACTGCTGCTGGCCATGCTGGCCTTCGAAGCGGTGTTCGGCCTGCAGGGCCTGGTGGCCGCCCCCATCTACTACGCCTACCTGAAGAGCGAACTGAAGCACGCGGAACTGGTGTAGGGATACCCGCCGGCGCCCCGTGGCGCCGTGGAAGAAGCGGAAGGATGGGTAACTGCCCACTCATCGGTCAGGAATCCACCCAGGCGCACCATGAACGTGACTCCAACGCTGTGACGGCCATCTCAAACCGATAATGGCTCAATGCCATACGGATTGGCGACCCTCACGGAGCATTCATGGATCAGACGCCCCAACACGTAGCCCAGAGCGAAATTGCCCTGCTGGCCAATATCCTGGCCCTCACCACCCGCAACATGACGGCCATCACCACGCTGCTGGCGCAGGTCAGCGCCCACCTGGCCAACTCCACTGACAGCAACCTGCAGGCGGCCTCCGCCGGCCTGCTGGACAAGGTCACCGGGCTCGGCCAGGACCTCGAACTGCAGTGGGACCTGATCCAGTCGCTGGATCGCTTCTGCCCGCTGCTCGCCCGTACACCCCCGGCGCGGACCTCGCTGGTCACCGAAATCAACATCAGCCAATTGCCCTCCGGCCATTGATGGCTTGACTTTTGCTTGGCGATCCTCTAGGGTCGCCTCCGTTAGTACCAAGTTGTAAGTCAATCCGGCCTCCGATCCCCGCCGCTCCTGCTGGAGCAGCCCCACAAGGGGACCCGGCCACCCCCGCTGATTCACCGACCACCCGCCCGCCACCCGGCGACGCAGTAAAGCTGTCATGAACCCGCGGTAGATTGACCAGGACTGCCAGCCAGGCCAGACCCTTGCCCGGCGCAGCACCTGGCATCCCATGTACCAGCTGCCAGAGCCAGATTCCCATTGGGGAACCCAGTGCCGGCACCCTTGCTCCGATAAGGATCATTCGACCAGGGCACCTTGCCCGGCGGATTCGGAGCCATTGTCTGGCGGCCGATTGGCCGCAATACGAAGGAAGCAACACGATGACTATCCATCATCAAGCCCAAGCTGCAATCAGCACCCTGACCCGCGCATTTGCGCCGTTCACCTGCCATATCACCGCCGCTCGCAACGGCAACTTCAGCTTCACTGTCGTCAACGAGTTCGGTGTCGCCCGCTACAGCGAGCGCCTGTACCCGGAGCACTATGGCGACGCCGACCACCTGCAGAATGTGATCGACCGGACGCACAAGGCCCTGACCTGCTGATGAGACAGCCCCCCGTGAAAAGCCCCGCCGATGCGGTAATGCTGTTCACATAAGCATTTGAGCTGCAGCCGAGGCTCCCCGAGAATCCGATGCCAGACCTCTGGCATCGGATTTTTTATGTCCTTTCAACAGCAGTTGCTCGACCTGGGCGAGTTGTTCAACTTCTCCGACTTGAGCACTTTCACCCAAAACATCCCGATCGAGTGGGTGGCGTCGGCGCTGGACCTTTCTGCCCAGGCCACCATCCGCCGCCGGCGCCTGCCCAGTGATCAGGTGCTCTGGCTGGTGCTCGGCATGGCCTTGTTCCGCGACGAGCCGGTCCATGAGGTGGCGCGGCGCCTGAACATCTGCGCCCAGGGTCTGGCCTCCGGCCACCTGCTGGCCAGAAGCGGGGTCACCGAGGCACGCAAACGGCTGGGGGCCGATCCGGTTGAATGGCTGTTTCGCCAGACGGGTCAGCAATGGGGGTGTGAGCGCTATGACGGCGATAGCTGGCAGGGCCTGCAGGTGTTGGCGGTGGATGGTGCACTGCTGCGCACCCCGGATACACCCGAACTGCGGGAGCATTTCGGCTCTGGCAATACCGCCACTGACCGTCAGACGCCGTTCCCCATGCTGCGGCTCGTGGCCCTGATGAATGTGCGCTCGCACTTGATTCTGGATGCCCAGCTGAGCCCATACCGGCGCAGTGAAATGCGCTTGGCCGATGCCTTTGTGCAGCAGATTCCCGACCATTCGGTGACCTTGTTCGACAAGGGGTTCTGGAGCGCCGATTTGCTGTTGGGGTTGAACAAGGGCGGTGACCACCGACATTGGTTGATCCCGGCCCGCCAGGGCCTGGTCAGCGAGGAAGTGACGCGTTATGGCAAAGGGGATCGCCTGTTGCGCATGAAGGTGTCGCCCCAGGCGCGAAACCGTAACCCGAACCTACCCACGCACTGGGAGGTGCGCGAGGTCAGCTACGAAGTCCAGGGCAAGGTAAAAACCGTTCTGACCTCGCTGCCGGCCGAGCGCTACAGCGCCAAGGCGGTCGCCACACTGTACCGGGAGCGCTGGGAGATCGAACTGGGTTTCCGGAACATCAAGAGTTCCCTGCAGCAGAATGCGGTGACCCTGCGCAGCAAGGTCAAGGCGTTGGTCTACCAGGAGGTCTGGGGATTGTTGCTGGCCTACAACATCATCCGCCGTGAGGCCGGTCAGGCGGCAGTCGCCTTCGGCCGCTCACCCGCCGACATCCGCTTCAAGCCGGTGGCTCACTATATCGCCGTGCAATTGATCGTGATGGCGGCGGCCAACCCGATTTCGGCCACGGGCCGTCGCCTGTCGGAGTTGCGAGCCGGTATTGGCGGACTGTTTCTGGATCACCGCCCCAAGCCATCAAGACCCAGGACGGTAAAGATTTCCAAGACCCGCTACCCGGTGGACCGCAAGGCTGCTCCGCTTAAGTGAACAGCATTACGCCGATGCGGGGCTTTTTCATTCCTGACGCGGTGTGCAGCCCCTCGCGTCCTGACCCGCAAGCGACAGCCCGTTACCTAAGCGCGACGGACCGGGCATAATTCGCCCCTTCCAATCGCCAGCCCTGCGTCCACATGCGAATTCACGTCACCTTCATCGACCGCGTCGGCATCACCCAGGAGGTCCTGGCCCTGCTCGGCGGCCGCAACCTCAACCTGGACGCGGTGGAAATGGTGCCACCCAACGTCTACATCGACGCCCCGACACTCAGCCCCGAGGTGCTCGACGAGCTCCGCGAGGCCCTGCATGCCGTGCACGGCGTGCAGGAAGTGACGGTGGTGGACATCCTCCCCGGCCAGCGCCGGCGCCTGCAGCTGGATGCGTTGCTGGCGGCGATGAGCGATCCAGTCCTGGCGGTGGATAGCGATGGCCGCGTCCTGCTCGCCAACCCGGCACTGATCGCCCTTTACGGCGACGAGCCGGAAGGCTGGTCGCTGGCCCGGCTGTTCGGCGATGACAGCCTGCACCACACGCTGCTGCAGCAGGGTTTCCGCCTGCCGCTGCGGGAAATCACCCTCAAGGGCCAGACGCTGCTGCTGGACGCCGTCCCCATCACCGAAGGCGACCACCTGACGGGCGCCCTGCTCACCCTCTACCCACCGAACCGCATCGGTGAACGCCTCTCCGCGCTGCACCACGATCACGCCGCCGAAGGCTTCGATGCGCTGCTCGGGGATTCGGCCCCCATGGCCACCCTCAAGGCCCGCGCCCAGCGCGTAGCGTCCCTGGATGCGCCACTGCTGATCCGCGGTGAAACCGGCACCGGCAAGGAACTGGTGGCGCGCGCCTGCCACGCCGCCAGCACGCGCCGCAACCAGCCCTTCCTCGCCCTGAACTGCGCCGCGCTGCCGGAGAACCTGGCCGAGAGCGAGCTGTTCGGCTACGCCCCAGGCGCCTTCACCGGCGCCCAGCGTGGCGGCAAGCCGGGCCTGCTGGAACTGGCCCACCAGGGCACGGTATTCCTCGACGAAATCGGCGAAATGTCGCCCTACCTGCAGGCCAAGCTGCTGCGCTTCCTCAGCGACGGCAGCTTCCGCCGGGTCGGCGGCGACCGCGAGATCAAGGTAGACGTGCGCATCCTCAGCGCCACCCACCGCGACCTGGAGAAGATGGTCGGCGAAGGCACCTTCCGCGAAGACCTCTTCTATCGCCTCAATGTGCTCAACCTGGAAGTGCCGCCCCTGCGCGAGCGCGGCCAGGACATCCTCCTGCTGGCCCGCTTCTTCATGCAGCAGGCCTGCACCCAGATCCAGCGACCGCCCTGCCGCCTGGCCCCCGGCACCTTCCAGGCCCTGCTCGGCAACCGCTGGCCGGGCAATGTGCGCCAGCTGCAGAACGTGGTCTTCCGCGCTGCCGCCATCTGCGAGAGCAGCCTGGTGGAGATCGGCGACCTGGATATCGCCGGCACCGCCGTGGCGCGGGAAAGCGACGGCGAGGTGAACAGCCTCGAAGAAGCGGTGGAGAACTTCGAGCGGGCGCTGCTGGAAAAGCTGTTCGTCACCTACCCCTCGACCCGCCAACTCGCCGCGCGCCTGCAGACGTCCCACACAGCCATTGCCCACCGGCTGCGCAAGTACGGCATTCCGGGGAAAAGCTGATCCTGTTTCTGGATTAAATGCTCAACTATTTGATTTAAATCGATATACATACTCGTCCCGTAGGATGGGTAGAGCCTGCGAAACCCATCGCCTCCATCTCCAGACAGCATGGGTTTCGCTTCGCTCTACCCATCCTACGGTCTCACTTCTCACCTTTTACGCGATAAAATGCGTGTAACTTGCTGATTTTAAATAAAACGATCCGCAGCACTCTACGCACCGTATCGAAATCACTACAGCGTAACGATTCCGTAACGAACACCTGCAGCCCGCGCCACACCTAGCTCAACTAACGACTCACCATCACCCCCGCCACACTCCGTAGCGATTTCGCTACACAAAACCTTACGTAATTTCTGTCGAAATACGTCCAAGCTCCCGTTTTCAAAGGCTTTCACGCTCCTGGCACTCCCCTTGCTAAAAGGGCGGGCAACAGCGCGCGGCCATGACCGCGTGCGGGGCCAAGCGTCTGGCAGAAGAAACAGGCGCGTCATACGAGTTGAGGACCAAGAATGAGCGAATTGCGTTTCACCGCCGACCACGAGTGGCTGCGCCTTGAACAAGACGGTCGCGTGACCGTCGGTATTACCGAGTACGCGCAGGATGCGCTGGGCGACGTGGTCTTCGTCCAGCTCCCGGAGCTGCAGGCCTACGCCAAGGGCGAGGAAGTCGCGGTGCTGGAATCGGTGAAGGCTGCCAGCAACATCGTCATGCCGCTGGACGGCGAAGTGGTGGAAATCAACCCGCAACTGGTGGATAGCCCCGAACTGGTCAACGAATCCCCCCTCGACAAGGGCTGGTTCTTCCGCATGCAGCTGGCCGACTCCAGCGTCCTCGACGGCCTCCTCGACCAGGCCGGCTACGAAAACCTGCTGAAAGCCAACGGCTGAGGAACGTCCATGAGCATCGAAACCCCGGCCCTGGCCACCACCAACGAATTCATCGCCCGCCATATCGGCCCGCGCGAAGCCGACATCCAGGCCATGCTGCAACTGCTCGGCCTCGATGATCTCGAAGCCCTGACCGCCAGCGTCATTCCCGCCAGCATCAAGGGCACCAGCGTGCTCGACCTGCCGGCCGGCCAGGGCGAGGCCGAAGCCCTCGCCGCGATCAAGGCCATCGCCGCCAAGAACCAGCTGTTCAAGAGCCATATCGGCCAGGGCTACTACCCCTGCCACACCCCCAGCCCGATCCTGCGCAACCTGCTGGAAAACCCCGCCTGGTACACCGCCTACACCCCCTACCAGCCGGAAATCTCCCAGGGCCGCCTGGAAGCCCTGCTGAACTTCCAGACCCTGGTCAGCGACCTCTCCGGCCTGCCGGTGGCCAACGCCTCGCTGCTCGACGAAGGCACCGCCGCCGCCGAGGCCATGACCTTCTGCAAGCGCCTGTCGAAGAACAAGGCCAGCAACGCCTTCTTCGCCTCCCGGCACTGCCACCCGCAGACCCTCGACGTGCTGCGCACCCGCGCCGAGCCCCTGGGAATCGAGGTGGTGATCGGCGACGAGCGCGAGATCGGCGATGCCAGCGCCTACTTCGGCGCCCTGCTGCAGTACCCGGCCGCCGACGGCGACATCTTCGACTACCGCGCACTGGTGGAGCGCTTGCACGCCGCCAACGCCCTGGTGGCCGTGGCCGCCGACCTGCTGGCCCTGACCCTGCTGACCCCGCCCGGCGAGTTCGGCGCCGACGTCGCCCTCGGCAGCGCCCAGCGCTTCGGCGTGCCGCTGGGCTTCGGCGGCCCGCACGCGGCCTACTTCGCCACCCGCGACAGCTTCAAGCGCGACATGCCCGGCCGCCTGGTCGGCGTCTCCATCGACCGCCACGGCCAGCCGGCCCTGCGCCTGGCGATGCAGACCCGCGAGCAGCACATCCGCCGCGAGAAGGCCACCAGCAACATCTGCACCGCCCAGGTGCTGCTGGCCAACATCGCCAGCATGTACGCCGTCTACCACGGTCCGCAGGGCCTGACCCGCATCGCCCGTCGCGTGCACCAGCTGACCGCGATCCTGGCCGACGGCCTGGCCCAGCTCGGCGTCAGCGTCGAGCAGCAGCACTTCTTCGACACCCTGACCCTGGCCACCGGCGAGCAGACCGCCGAGCGGCACGGTAAGGCCCGCGCCCAGCGCATCAACCTGCGGGAAGTGGACGCCAACCGCCTCGGCCTGTCCCTCGACGAAACCACCACCCAGGCCGACGTCGAGGCCCTCTGGGCGATCTTCGCCAACGGCCAGGCCCTGCCGGACTTCGCCGCCCTCGCCGCGTCCGTCGCCAGCCGCCTGCCGGCCGCCCTGCTGCGCCAGAGCGCGATCCTCAGCCACCCGGTGTTCAACCGCTACCACTCGGAAACCGAGCTGATGCGCTACCTGCGCAAGCTCGCCGACAAGGACCTGGCGCTGGACCGCAGCATGATCCCGCTGGGCTCCTGCACCATGAAGCTGAACGCCGCCAGCGAGATGATCCCGGTGACCTGGGCCGAGTTCGGCGCCCTGCACCCCTTCGCCCCCGCCGAGCAGAGCGCCGGCTACCAGGAACTGACCACCGAACTGGAAGCCATGCTCTGCCAGGCCACCGGCTATGACGCCGTGTCCCTGCAGCCCAACGCCGGCTCCCAGGGCGAGTACGCCGGCCTGCTGGCGATCCGCGCCTACCACCAGAGCCGGGGCGACGACCAGCGCGACATCTGCCTGATCCCGCAATCGGCCCACGGCACCAACCCGGCCACCGCCAGCATGGTCGGCATGCGCGTGGTGGTGACCGCCTGCGATGCCCGCGGCAACGTCGACATCGCCGACCTCAAGGCCAAGGCCGAGGAGCACAAGGACCGCCTCGCCGCGATCATGATCACCTACCCCTCCACCCACGGCGTGTTCGAGGAAGGCATCCGCGAGATCTGCGAGATCATCCACGCCAACGGCGGCCAGGTGTACATCGACGGCGCCAACATGAACGCCATGGTCGGCCTCTGCGCCCCGGGCCAGTTCGGCGGCGACGTGTCCCACCTGAACCTGCACAAGACCTTCTGCATCCCCCACGGCGGTGGCGGCCCGGGCGTCGGCCCGATCGGCGTGAAGGCCCACCTGGCACCCTTCCTCCCCGGCCACGCGCAGATGGCGCGCAAGGACGGCGCGGTCAGCGCCGCGCCCTTCGGCAGCGCCAGCATCCTGCCGATCACCTGGATGTACATCCGCATGATGGGCGGCGACGGCCTGCGCCGCGCCACCCAGCTGGCGATCCTCAACGCCAACTACATCGCCCGCCGCCTGGAAGAGCACTACCCGGTGCTCTACAGCGGCGCCGATGGCCTGGTGGCCCACGAGTGCATCCTCGACCTGCGCCCGCTCAAGGAAACCAGCGGCATCAGCGTCGACGACGTCGCCAAGCGCCTGATCGACTACGGCTTCCACGCGCCGACCATGTCCTTCCCGGTGCCCGGCACCCTGATGATCGAGCCCACCGAGAGCGAGTCGAAGGAAGAGCTGGACCGCTTCTGCGACGCCATGATCCGCATCCGCGAGGAAATCCGCGCGGTGGAAAGCGGCGAACTGGACCGGGACGACAACCCGCTGAAGAACGCCCCGCACACCGCGCAGGAGCTGGTCGGCGAGTGGCCCCACCGCTACAGCCGCGAACTCGCCGTGTACCCCACCGCCAGCCTGGTGGACGGCAAGTACTGGCCGCCGGTGGGCCGCGTCGACAACGTCTACGGCGACCGCAACCTGGTCTGCGCCTGCCCGTCCATCGAGGCCTACCAGGACGCCTGACCCGACCGTCCGTGGGAGCGAATTCATTCGCGAATGAATTTGCTCCCGCAGGTCGAGACTCACCATTGACGCGCGGCGGTCGGGCCCTCGGTCCCGATCCGTCGAGCTGTCTACGCTGACTAATAAGAAACGCCGAGCACACGCTCAGGAGCGCGACATGTCCCTCAGTGTCTTCGACCTGTTCAAGATTGGCATCGGCCCCTCCAGCTCCCACACCGTAGGCCCGATGCGCGCCGCCGCGCGCTTCGTCGATGGCCTGCGCCGGGAAGGTCTGCTGGCCGACACCCACAGCCTGAAGGTGGAGCTCTACGGCTCCCTCGGCGCCACCGGCAAGGGCCACGGCAGCGACAAGGCCGTGTTGCTCGGCCTGGAAGGCGAGCAGCCGGACACCGTGGATACCGAAGGCGTGGATGAACGCCTGGCGGCCATCCGCCAGCGCGGCGAACTGCGCCTGGGCGGCGAGAAGCCGATCCACTTCGTGGAAAAGGAACACCTGGCGATGATCAGGAAGCCCTTGCCCTACCACCCCAACGGCATGATCTTCCGCGCCTTCGACGACGCCGGCATCCAGATCCGTTCCCGCGAGTACTACTCGGTGGGCGGCGGCTTTGTGGTGGATGAGGAAGCCGCCGGCCTCGACCGCATCGTCGAAGACCGCACGCCGTTGCCCTACCCCTTCAAGACGGCCAAGGAAATGCTCGCCCACTGCACCGCCAGCGGCCTCGCCATCAGCGACTTGATGCGCGAGAACGAAAAGGCCTGGCGCCGTCCCGAGGACACCAGCGCTGGCCTGATGAAGATCTGGCAAGTGATGCAGGACTGCGTGAAGACCGGCTGCCGCAAGGAAGGCATCATGCCCGGCGGACTCAAGGTCAAGCGCCGCGCCGCCGCCCTCTACCGCCAGCTCAGCGAGCGCCCGGAGGCCGCCCTCAAGGACAGCCTCAGCGTGCTCGACTGGGTCAACCTCTACGCCCTGGCGGTGAACGAGGAGAACGCCACCGGCGGCCGCGTGGTCACCGCGCCCACCAATGGCGCGGCGGGCATCGTCCCGGCGGTGCTGCACTACTACAGTCGCTTCGTGCCCGGCGCCAACGACGACGGCGTCGAGCGCTTCCTGCTCACCGCCGCCGCCATCGGCATCCTCTACAAGGAAAACGCCTCCATTTCCGGCGCCGAAGTCGGCTGCCAGGGCGAAGTCGGCGTGGCCTGCTCCATGGCCGCCGGCGCCCTCTGCGAAGTCCTCGGTGGCACCCCGCAGCAGGTGGAGAACGCCGCCGAGATCGGCATGGAGCACAACCTCGGCCTGACCTGCGACCCGGTCGGCGGGCTGGTCCAGGTGCCCTGCATCGAGCGCAACGCCATGGGCTCGGTAAAGGCCATCAACGCTGCGCGCATGGCCCTGCGCGGCGACGGCCAGCACTTCATTTCCCTCGACAAGGTCATCCGCACCATGCGCCAGACCGGTGCCGATATGAAGAGCAAATACAAGGAAACCGCCCGCGGCGGCCTCGCCGTGAACATCATCGAATGCTGAAGAAGCACCCTCTCCCCAGCCCTCTCCCGGAAGCAGGAGAGGGGCCGAGGGTGAGGGATGCCTCGCCCCGTACCGAATTTGACTGGAGCCCTACATGACCGACCTCGCCCAAACCCCGCTGCACGCCCTGCACCTCGAACTCGGCGCCCGCATGGTGCCCTTCGCCGGCTACGCCATGCCGGTGCAGTACCCCCTCGGCGTGCTCAAGGAGCACCTGCACACCCGCGAGCAGGCCGGCCTGTTCGACGTCTCCCACATGGGCCAGATCCTCCTGCGTGGCGAGCATGCCGCCCGCGCCCTGGAAAGCCTGGTGCCGGTGGACATCCTCGACCTGCCGGTGGGCACCCAGCGCTACGCGCTGTTCACCGACGACAACGGCGGCATCCTCGACGACCTGATGGTCGCCCGCCTGGCCGAAGACCAGTTGTTCCTGGTGGTCAACGCCGCCTGCAAGGAACAGGACCTGGCCCACCTCCGGCAGCACCTCGGCGAGCAGTGCGCGATCGAGTCGCTGTTCGAGTCCCGCGCGCTGCTCGCCCTGCAGGGTCCCGCCGCCGTCGAAGTGCTCGGCCGCCTGGCGCCGGAAGTGCAGAAGATGACCTTCATGCAGTTCGGCAGCGTGCGCCTGGAAGGCGTCGAATGCTTCGTCAGCCGCTCCGGCTACACCGGCGAAGACGGCTACGAGATCTCCGTGCCCGCGGCCCAGGCCGAGGCCCTGGCGCGCACCCTGCTGGCCCAGCCGGAAGTCCAGCCGATCGGCCTCGGCGCCCGCGACTCGCTGCGCCTGGAAGCCGGCCTGTGCCTCTACGGCCACGACATGAGCAGCGCCACCACCCCCATCGAGGCCAGCCTGGCCTGGGCCATCTCCAAGGCCCGCCGCGCCGACGGCGTGCGCGCCGGCAACTTCCCCGGCGCCGGGCGCCTCTTCGCCCAGCAGCGCGACGGCGTCGCCGAGAAGCGCGTCGGCCTGCTGCCCCAGGAGCGCGTGCCGGTGCGCGAAGGCGCGGAAATCGTCGACGCCGCGGGCGCGGTGATCGGCCGCGTGTCCAGCGGCGGCTTCGGCCCCAGCCTGGGCGCGCCGGTGGCCATGGGTTACCTGGCCGCCGAGCAGGCCGCCCTGGACACCGAGGTCTGGGCCCTGGTGCGCGGCAAGCGCGTGGCGATGAAAGTCGCCAAGACCCCCTTCGTGCCGCAGCGCTACTACCGCGGCTGAACCCGAGTCCCTCGACTGCCCCGCCACGGCGGGGCCTTAACAGGGTGAAGGAGAAATCCTTCACCCTTTTTCTTAAGCGCCGGACTGATTACGAGCCGGCATCCGGAGGGTGCGTCGTGCGCACCGGTAACTCTGTTTTTTGCCGACACCCTGCGCACCAACGAACCCTTCGCGATACGTCGAAACGGCTCGCTGCGCGCCCCTTCGCGAATGAATTCGCTCCTACAAGAAACGCCGCCAAATTATTGAAAAACAAAGATTCTTGAGCTTCATCATCGCGACATGAACCCGTCATCAATCGGTCATCCGCCGCAGGCAGATTCTCTGCTCCACTTTCCTGGGGAGGACCTCCGATGAACCACAAGAAGAACCTGTTCAAGCCCCTGGCCGCCGCCCTGCTGGCCGCCACCCTCGGTGCCTGCGCCATGCAGGCTCCGGCTCCAGCCAAGCCGGCGGCCCTGGACAATGAAGACTGGTATCAGATCCGCACCGAGAAGGAGTTGTTCCTCTTCGACGACTACGCCACTTACCGTGAATTCGTGAAAAGCGGCTCCGCCCCCGTCAAACAGAGCACTGGCGCGAAGGACGGCTTCGGCCGCGACATCGCCCTGGTACTGAAGGCCGCCGACCAGGGCAAGAACCCCGACACCCTCTCCGCCAAGCGCTTCCTCGACGTCAGCCTGCCGCCGGCCCAGCCGTTCTACGGCGAACTGCGCGACGAAGACGGCGTCATCTACGTGTTCAGCCGTTACGGCGACATGATGGACATGTACAAGATCGGCGAACCCACCTTCAGCTACGTCGACATCGGTGGCGGTCCGGAAGGTCAGCGCGTGGTCTACGTACTGGGCAAGGAAGAACCCAAGCCGGTCAAACAGATCGCCCTGTTCCACGACAAGTACAAGTAACCCCCCGACGGCGGCCGGACTCGCCCTTCTTCCGGTCGCCGCCCTCTCGCGAAACCGCTCTACCGCCCGCCCTCCGTTCGCTGCCGCCCGTCTTCGCGAAATATTTTGCAACATTCGGTGGCGCGCCTAGAGCCAGAAGCCACTGGCCAGCATATGCGGCAAATTATTGTCATTCCGCCAATTGCGCTCGCCAAGTGAGAAGTCTTTAGTCGACTTATTGGCGCATTGGCCGCGCGAGCCGATCCACTGGCGGCCTGCACCTTCGTGCGAACGGATGGGGAAAATCAGCCCTGGAGCACTGCATCCACGGGCGGGCCGTTCACACGAGTTCGCGAAGGGGAGGTGGAGCACATCCATGAAAGGCAAAGACTCGCAACAACCGGAGAACAAGAAAGACAGGTTGGATAACGAAACCCGACGGGATTTCCTCAAGCTGTCGGCCCTGGCGGCCGCGACGCCCGCCCTGTTGAAGGCCCCCAGTAGCGAGGCGGCGATTCCGACTGCCAGTCCGGCGACCCAACCCTGGGTGATGCGACTGCCGAACCAGATCGTGCCAGCAGCCAGCGTGCCCTACCTGAACCCCGCGCCTACCGAGTTCGCCAACGTGACGGGCGGCGAAGCCGGGCGCGGGCGCCATCAGCACTGGGCGCGATTCCGCCCCGGAGCCGAGTACTACGAGTTGCGGGCACAGGAATACGACTGGGTGTTCAACCCCTCCTATCCGAAGCAGAAGGTCTGGACCTATCGAGCCGCCAATACACCCACCGATGAGTTCAGCGCCACGGTGATGGCCCATTACGGGACGCCGATGCTCTGTCGCATCCATAACGACCTGCCGGCCAACCACACCGGCTTCGGCACCCCTGAAATCTCCACCCACCTGCACAACATGCATTGCGGCTCGGAAAGCGATGGTTTCCCCGGCGACTACTACAGCGCCACCAAGGCAGGCCCCAATCTCACAGCCCCCGGCAAGTTCAGAGACCAGCTGTACCCCAATGCCTACGCCGGATTCAACACCCCGCCCAACAGCCCGGGCGATTACCGCGAGGCGCTGGGCACGCTCTTCTACCACGACCACACCCTGGACTTCACGGCGCCCAACCTGTACCGGGGCCTGGCCGGTTTCTACTTCCTCTACGACCACCTGGACTCTGGCGACGAAGGCGACGCGACGCCGGGCGCACTGCGGCTGCCCAGCCATCCTTACGACTACCCGTTGAATTTCGCCGACCGTCTGTTCGACGCCGCGGGCCGGCTCTATTACGACCAGGTGAACCCCGAAGGCGTGCTGGGGGACAAGGTCCTGGTGAACGGCATGATCGAGCCGGTGCTGAGGGTGGCCGCGCGCCGCTATCGGTTCCGCCTGCTGAACACCGGGCCGAGCCGCTTCTACGACTTCGCCCTGGTGAACCCCAACAACATCAAGCAGAAATTCACCTACATCGCCAACGACGGCAACCTGCTCCCCCACCCCATCCTGAACATGCAGAACATCACCCTGGGCGTGGCCGAGCGGGCGGATATCGTCGTGGATTTCTCCAAGTACCTGGTAGGAACCACCCTCTACCTGGTCAACCGGATGGAGCAGATCGAGACGCGACTACCGCGACGCGCCAGGGACCCGGGTGTGCGGGTACTGAAGATCCTGGTGGACCGCTGGCCCTCCGCCCAGGACCTGAGCCTGGTCCCGGCCGACCTGCGTCCGCTGCCTCCCCTGGACCCGGCGGAAGTGGCTGCCGCGCCAGTGCGCCGTTTCGTCTTCGAGCGCCGGCAGAACATGTGGGCCATCAACGGCGAGTTCGTCAATGTCTACGCGCCGCGATTCAAGGTACCCAAGGGGCGCGGCGAGATCTGGGAGCTGATCAACATAGACGACGGCTGGTCCCACCCCATTCATATCCACCTGGAGGAAGGGCGCATCCTGTCGCGCCAGCGCAACGGCAAACAACTGCCCATTCCAGCCCACGAGCAGGGGCGCAAGGACGTGTATGTCATCAATGAAAAAGAGACCGTCCGCATCTTCATCCGCTTCAGGGACTACGGGGGCAAGTATGTGATGCATTGCCACAACCTGATCCACGAAGACCACGCGATGATGCTGCGTTTCGATGTCGAATAGACGCCGGGAGGAACTCCAGATGAACACTCGCAGATACCTCATCGGCGGACTTGGCGTGGGGATGCTGGGATTGCTGGCCCACGGCGCCCTGAGCGGGCGACAGGCGCCCAAGGTGAGCGGCCCCGGCACCCTCGACCTGCCGAACACGCCCCTGTTCAATCAGGACGGACGCCGGTTTGCCTTCTATGACGACCTGGTGCGCGGAAAGGTGGTGGTCCTCAACATGATGTACACCAACTGCGGCGCAACCTGCCCCACCTCGATCGCCAATCTCCGTGGTGTGCAACGGATGCTCGGCGACCGCCTGGGCCGTGACGTCTTCATGTATTCCCTGACGCTACAACCTGAGCTGGATCAGCCCAGGCACCTGCGGGAGTACATCGAGCGCTACCGGCTCGGACCGAACTGGGACTTCTTCACCGGCGACCCGCAGGACATGTACGCACTGCGCTATGCGCTGGGCTTCTATGACATCGAACCGGAAGTGGACGCCAATCAGTTCACCCACACCGGCATGGTTCGGGTTGGCAATGAGCCCATCAATCGCTGGACCATGGTTCCCTCCCTGACAGCCCCGGAGCACATCCTGTACACCATCAACCATGTGGATCCGCGCGTGTCGCTCACCGGCCATCAGCAACCCGTCTGACGAACGCAGCCTCCGGGCCATCCCGGAGGCTGCCCGCAAGGCCGTGGTGTATGATGCGCGCCTCCGGCCCGCCCAGGGCCAAGCCCGAAACGAGCAGAACAGCATGACCAGCCAAGACCACGACCCGGCCGACGCCCAGCCGCAGGAAACCCCGTCCGCCGAAAACGTTCCCGCCAAGCCGACGAAGCAGAACATCCCCTGGCATCAGACGCTCAAGGGCCACGACCGCGGCCAACGGCTCCATCCGCCGCCCCGTGGCTCCCGTCGCTCCATGGGCAAGCGCTGACCGCCCACGCAATCCAGCCCCGCCCCAGGCGACCCCATTCGCAGGCCGGATCCCACGCCCGGCCTGCAGCCTCCTGCCCGAGAAGACTCCCACCTGCCCAGCCCCGTCCGGCCCGGATCTGACTAACCGGTGAGGTTCATCAGGCATACACATCTAATAAATCGATTATAACAATTTACGGAAAAGGCCTTTCAACATTCCACAACAACGACCCAATTGATCGCCTAACATATTGTTTTTATTAGCATCCATACAACTATCATCGGCGTCGATGGTAACCATCACGCAGCATCACTTCTTCATCGAAATCACATCCGTAAGATGGGCCCCGTAGACGAATTCCAACCCCCTCTAACCAAGGTGACCAAAATGAAAAAGCAAATCCTCGCCAGCCTGTTCATCGCCAGCCTGTCCGCTTCCGCTTTCGCACTGTCCGTTGCCGAGGGTGGCGCTGACCGCACCAGCATCCACCGCGTTGCCGAAGGTGGCTCCGACCGTACCAACGCCTTCCGCGTCGCCGAGAACGGTTCCGAGCGCTCCCAGTCGCTGCGCGTGGCTGAAGGCGGCTCTGACCGCACCAAGGCCTTCGATGTCGCCGAAAACGGTTCCGAGCGTTCCCAGTCCCTGCGCGTGGCTGAAGGCGGCTCCGATCGCACCAAGGCCTTCGACGTCGCCGAGAACGGTTCCGAGCGTTCCCAGTCCCTGCGCGTAGCCGAAGGTGGCTCCGACCGCACCAAGGCCTTCGATGTTGCTGAAAACGGTTCCGAGCGCTCCCAGTCCCTGCGTGTAGCCGAAGGCGGTGCCGATCGTACTGGCGCCAACCGCATCAGCTGATTCCCGGAGCAGTTCAGAGGCAGGCAATCCATGACGTATGCACCTCGAAAGGCAGAAGGCGCCACTTGTGGCGCCTTCTTTCTTTTTGGGGCAGGCAAAACCGATGGCCTGTGGGAGCGATTTCAATCGCGAAGGCGAACTGCAGGTTTGCCACCAGAAGGTACAGGGGCCAGCGGCGCTGACCGATCGCGAATGAATTCGCTCCTACTTCACCAGGCTCAGGCGCTTGTCGGTGAACACGCAGATCACCCCCGCCTCGTTGTACATCACCTGATGATTGAAATCGCAGTAGGCCGCCGCCACGCTCAGCGGCAATGCCTGGTTGATTGCCTTGCCCGCCTTGAACCAGGACAACTGGCCGGGCTTGCACAGCTTGGCCTCGGCATCGGTGCTGTACGTGCAAAGCACTGCCTGGTCGATGGGCTCGTCTTTCAGGCAGCCCGCCAGCGGCAGGGCCACGAGGCCGACGAGCGCGAGTTTCTTCAGAGGGGACATGGATAGCTCCGTAGTGGGACGATCCGCCGAATGCGCGGACCCGAGGCCTTTGATCCATAGGCCCGTGCCGGGTTCCGCGCAGGATCAGGTATAGCCGGTATAGAGCAACATCCCCCAGGCCATCAGGAAGATCGCCGCCAGCCCGACCAGGTAATAGCCGCCCGCCAGCAACAGTGTGAACGCCACTGGCCGGTGCGACGCGTGGAGTAGGGGGAATACCGAAATCGCCGGCACCAGGAACATCCCGACGGTACTCAGGCTGGAATTGAACAGCCAATGGATCTGGAAGAACTCGTGGAGCAGTTGAGCCAGGAAGATGAACAGTACCGGCGACCACACCGGCGCGATCAACACGAGCCCCTCCACGGGGTCTCGGAAGGAATGCTTCTGCTCGCTCTGAACGCTCATTTCGCCCCCCTGTGAGGTGGCTCGCGGTTCGACAGCCGCGCTTGTTGAGAGGCTAGCCAAGCCGCCCGGCGGCGCAAGCCCGCGCCGGGCTCAACCGACATGCTGCCATGGGAAGGTTCCAGCCGGCACAAGGTCTATAGTCGATGGAGGTCTTTTCCGTCGAACGCCCCACCGGAGGCCCCACATGGACACCAGCCATCACTCCCTCAGCGCCCTCTTCGACCAACTCGGCCTGCCTTCCGACAAGAGCGGTATAGAGGGCTTCGTCGCAAACCACCGGCTGGCGGTGGGCCAGGCCTTGCCCGACGCCCCCTTCTGGAACACCGCCCAATCCGCCTTCCTGCGCGATGCCCTGCTGGACGATTCCGATTGGGCGGAGGAAGCCGACGAGCTGGCGGTGCTCCTGAGCAAATAAAAAAAGGCGGCCACCTGGGCCGCCTTTTTCACGCCTGGAGATCAGAACTCCTGGACGGCGGGACGCAATACCACTTCGTTGATGTCCACATCGGCCGGTTGTTCGATGGCGTAGGCGATGGCACGCGCCACGGAGTCGGACGGAATGGCCATCTTGTAGAACTCGCCCACCACCCGGCTGCTTTCCTCGTGGGAGCTGCCGTGCTTCAACTCGGACTCCACCGCGCCAGGGGAAATCACCGTGGTGCGGATGGCACCGCCGATTTCGTGGCGCAGGCCTTCGCTGATGGCGCGCACCGCGAACTTGGTAGCGCTGTAGACGGTACCGCCCGGGCTGAACACTTTGATGCCGGCCACGGACGCGACATTGATGAAATGCCCGCTGCCTTGCCTGCGGAACAGTGGCAGAGCCGCCGCCACGCCGTGGAGTACGCCCATGACGTTGATATCGAACATGCGCGACCACTCATCGACCTTGACCTCTTCCATGGGAGCGATGGCCATCAGTCCGGCGTTGTTCACCAGCACATCGACGCGGCCGAAGCGCTGCACCGCACCGTCCATCAGTGCGGCCACCTGCTGCGCGGAGGTGACGTCGGTGGCGATCGCCAGGGCTTCACCGCCAGCCGCTTCGATCTCGGCGACCAGGCCTTGCAGGCGATCCACCCGGCGCGCACCCAGTACGACCTTGGCGCCGAGCGACGCCAGATGCCGGGCGGTGGCTTCGCCCAGACCGCTGCTGGCACCCGTGATTACTACAACCTTGGTGGAAATGTTGTTGCTCATGTGGGCACTCCCAGGTAGTCCGGAATCGGGATGAATCCGGTAGCTGGGCGCCAGTATCGGAAAGCCTTTACCACCAAGGAATGGAATAGTTAGGATTTTGAAATTCCACATAATGGAACACTATCCATGTTCAATCGCATCGAACTGCTGCGCATCCTCTGTGTAGCCGCAGAGACCCCGAGCTTTCGCGAAGCGGCCAACCGCCTGGGTGCCTCGCCGCAAACCGTCACCCGCGCCATCAAGGACCTGGAAGACCAGTTCGGCGAACCGCTGTTCCACCGCAACACCCGCCACGTCCAGATCACCGCCTTCGGCGAGCGGCTCGCCGGCCAGGCCCGTGAAGCCCTGGCGGGGCTGGACCGGCTGTTCCAGGAGCACGGCGGCAAACGCGAAGAGGAACTGGCCGGGCGCGTTGGCATCGCCGCGCCGCGCGCGGTCGGGCGGCACTTCCTGCTGCCGGTGCTGGCGACGATCGCGCGGGAGCACCCGGGCATCCATTTCGACATGCGCCTGTCCGACCAGCTCACCGATTCGGTCGAACAACAGATCGACCTCGGCGTGCGCATCGGTTTCATCCGCGACCGCCGCTACATCGCCCGCGCTGTGGCCCGGGTGCCGCTGCTGGTGGTGGGCGCCGCGGAATTGCTGCTGCGCCACGGCGAACCACGCGCACTGGACGACCTGCACCGGCTGCCCACCACCGCGCTGATCGACAGCAACACCGGCCGCATCTGGCCCTGGCTGTTCACCGACGGGCGCCAGGTCCAGCCGGCCAACGTCGCCTTCTGCACCGACGACCCGGAGAACGAACTGGAGGCGGTGCTGGCCGGGATGGGCTTCGGCCAGTTGCCCTACTACCTGATCGAACCGCACATACGCGTCGGACGCCTGATACCGGTGCTGCAGGAGCAGACCCCGGAGCCCTGGGACATGTTCATCTACCGCCCCCAGCAAGGACCGGTCCCGCCCAGGGTGCGGCTGGTGCATGAGCGGCTGGTGCAGCACCTGTCCGATCCCGCCTTCGTGCCGCAACCGCACTAGGCCGGGAGGGCAGCCCTGACGGCCATCGACGGGGATGATGTTCATCATCAGCCCCTTTCAGTTCCGCGCTGGACGCCCCGACGTCACTATCGCTCCATCGGCCTTGCGCCACCTGGAACGAGACAAACGCCATGTCCGCCGACCCTCGCATCAGCGACAACCTGTATCAGGTCACCCACGTGACCCTCGACGAAGTCCGCCTGCACTTCGAGACCGAAGTGGTGGTAAGCCTGGAAGACGGCAGCCTGGCCGTGCGCAAGGCCCCCACACCGGTGGCCGAGCGCAAGGCCCTGCGCGAACTGATCGCTGCCGTCCGGGCGGCCTGACGAGTCAGGCCTGCTTCAGCTGTGGTGGCAGCGGCAGCCGGTAGAAGCGCTGCCCGACCGCCGCATACAGCGCATTGGCCACGGCCGGCGCGATGGGCGGCACACCCGGTTCCCCGACCCCCGTGGGCGCCTGGGCCGACGGTACGATGTGTACCTCCACCGCCGGCATCTCGTTGATCCGCAGCACCTGGAAGTCATGGAAGTTGGACTGCTCCACCCGGCCCTCCTTCAGGGTGATGGCACCGTGCAGCGCGGCCGCCAGGCCATAGCCGATACCGCCTTCCATCTGCGCCCGGATCACATCCGGGTTCACCGCCACGCCGCAATCCACCGCGCAGACCACCCGGTCTACCTTGTAGCTACCGTCCGCCTTCACCGTCACCTCCGCCACCTGGGCGACGAAGGAACCGAAGGACTCGTGCACGGCGATGCCACGCCCACGCTTCTCGCCTTCCGCCCCCGGTTTCAACGGCTGGCTCCAGCCGGCCTTCTGCGCCGCCAGCTCGAGCGCGCCGAGATGGCGCGGCTGCTTGCCCAACAACGCCTTGCGGTACTCGTACGGGTCCTTGCCGGCGGTGCTGGCGGCCTGGTCGATCAGGGTTTCCACCGCATAGGCGGTGTGGGTATGGCCCACCGAACGCCACCATTGCACCGGCACACCGATGTCCTCGGGGGTATGCAATTCCACCTGCAGGTTAGGCACCGCATAGGCCAGGTTCGCCACGCCTTCCACCGAGGTATGGTCGATGCCGTCCTTCACCATGGCCTCCTCGAAGGCGGAGCCTTTGAGAATGGACTGGCCGACCACGCGCTGATGCCAGCCCTGCAGCCCGCCCTCGGCGTCCAGCGCCAGGCGCGCGCGGTGCAGGTAGGCCGGACGGAAGAAACCGGAGCGGGTGTCGTCCTCGCGGGTCCAGACCAGTTTCACCGGCACGCCGTGGCCCTTGGCATGGGCGGCCCGGGCGATCGCCACGGCTTCCAGCAGGTAGTCCGACTGCGGGTTGGCGCGACGCCCGAAACTGCCGCCGGCATAGAGCTGGGTAAGGCTGACCTTCTCCAGCGGAATGCCGAGGTACTTGGCAATCGCCATCTGGTCCACGGTCTGGAACTGCTCGCCGTTCCACACCTCGCACTGCCCCTCCGAAAGTTTCACCAGGCAATTCATCGGCTCCATGGCGGCATGAGCGAGATAGGGGAACTCGTACTCGGCCTCGATCAGCTTCGCCGGCTGCGCCAGGGCCGCGGCGATATCGCCCTGCTTGCCGGCCACCCGCCCTTCCTTGCCCGCCGCCTCGCGATAGCGGGCGAAGATGTCCTCGCTGCCCAGGGTGAAGGCACGGCTGTCGTCCCACTCCACCACCAGGGCGTCACGACCCTGGCGCGCGGCCCAGGTGTTCTTCGCCAGCACCGCCACGCCGGCGCGGCCGTGGGGCGTGTCCTTGAACTCCACCACCTCGACCACGCCAGGCACCGCCTTGGCCTTGCTGGTGTCCACCGACTTGGGCACGCCGCCGAAACGCGGCGAGTAGGCGACAACCGCCACCAGCATGCCCGGCAGCTTGAAGTCCTGGGTGAAGAGCGCACTGCCGTCGGTCTTGTCGAGGCTGTCCTTGCGCGACAGGCGCTCCTTGCCGATCAGGGTGAACTGCTCGGGGGACTTGAGCTTCACCTCGGACGGCACCTGTTGACGCGCCGCCGCTTCCGCCAGCTCACCGAACCCGGCGGTCCTGCCGGAGGCCGCGTGGCTGACCACGCCCTTGCTCACGCCGATCTCTCCGGCCGGCACCTTCCACTGCTCGGCCGCGGCCGCCACCAGCATGGCGCGGGCGCTGGCGCCGGCCTTGCGCATCTGCTCCCAGGAGTTGGCGATAGCGGAGCTGCCGCCGGTGCCCTGCATCGGGCCGAAGGCCAGGTTGTTGTAGAGCGCGGCGTTGGCTGGCGCCCCCTCCACCCGGACCTTGCTCCAGTCGGCGTCCAGCTCCTCGGCCAACAGGGTGGCCAGGCCGGTGTAGCTGCCCTGCCCCATTTCCACGTGCTTGGCCAGGACGGTCACGCTGCCATCGCTGGCGATACGCACAAAGGCATTGGCCATGAAGGGTTCGGCGGCAGCCAGTGCGTCGCCGCCGCGCAGCAGTGGTGCGAAGGCGATGCCCAGGGCAAGGCCGCCACTGCCTTTGAGAAAGGTGCGCCGGCTGACATTGAGGATGCCGCTGGCGGCACGGGTTTCAGTTTCGAAGGTGCCCATCTCGACTCTCCTCAGGCCAGGGTGCCGGCTGCTTCATGGATGGCGGCGCGAATCCGCACATAGGTGGCGCAGCGGCAGATATTGCCGCTCATGGCGGCGTCTATGTCGGCATCGCTCGGTTTGGGGTTGCCGCGCAGCAACGCGGTGGCGGACATGATCTGCCCGGACTGGCAGTAGCCGCACTGCACCACGTCCAGATTGCGCCAGGCCGTCTGCACGGCCTTGCCCACCGGGTCCTCGGCGACCGCTTCCACCGTGGTCACCTGCTTGCCCACCGCCATGGACACCGGGGTGACGCAGGAGCGCGTCGCCTGGCCGTCGATATGCACGGTGCAGGCGCCGCACAACGCCATGCCGCAGCCGTATTTGGTGCCGGTGAGATTGGCGACGTCGCGCAGAGCCCAGAGCAGGGGCATGTCCGCGGGCACGTCGAGTTCATAGTCCTTGCCGTTCAGGTTCAGGGTAATCATCAGGCTTACCACCTCTGTGTGGATGGCGGATAGGCGCCGGCCAGCAAAGCCGGTCCGGCATTCGGGAAACAACGATGATGGTTCAGCTTAGGCGGGCGTGCGGGAGTCAAGCCGACTGGCGCAGGCGCGCGATGTCCCGCAGCGGTGGCGCACCGAACAGCCGGCTGTACTCGCGGCTGAACTGCGACGGGCTCTCGTAGCCCACCCGGCCGCCGGCACTGGCGGCATCCAGGGCCTCCACCAGCATCAGGCGGCGGGCTTCCTGCAGGCGCAGGTGCTTCTGGAACTGCAACGGACTCATGGCCGTCATCGCCTTGAAGTGGTGATGCAGGGCCGAGGTGCTCATGTTCACCTCATTGGCCAGACGCTCGATCTGCAGGGGCTGGTGGAAGTTCTGCCGCAGCCAGTTCACCGCCCGGCCGATGCGATGCCCCTGGGTGCCGCTGCTGGCGATCTGGCGCAGTTGCGCGTACTGCTCGCCGCGCAGCAGGCGGTAGAGGATCTCCCGACGCACCAGCGGCGCCAGGGCGGGGATGTCCTCCGGTGTATCCAGCAGGCGCAGCAGGCGCAGCACGGCATCCTGCAGGGGCTCGCCGATTCCGCTGACCGACAGGCAGCGCGGGCAGGACTTCGGTGGGGATTCGAGAGTCGGCAGGTCCATCAGCAGGGCGCTGATTTCCTTGGGGTCGAGGTCCAGGCGCAGGCTGAGGAAAGGCACTTCGGGGCTGGCCTCGATGACCTGACCGATCACTGGCAGATCCACCGACACCACCAGGTACTGGGACGGTCCGTAGAAGTAGGTGTCGTCCCCCAGCAGGACCTTCTTGCGCCCCTGCACCACCAGGCCTATGGCTGGCTCGTAGAGGCAGTGCAGCGGTTCGCTGGGCTGGGTGACGCGGTACAGGGTAAGACCGGGGATGGCTGTATCGACCACACCGTCATGGCGAGTGAATCGTTCAATGAGCTGCACCAGCGCCTGCTGCTGGCGCGTGGCCGCATCCGCTTCCGGCGCGGCAAGGAACGCCTGTGCATTCATGGTTTGGACCCTCGGAGAAGATGGGCCAACTTTACCCATGGCTTGCCAGCTCGTCTCGCGCCGGGAGCAGGGTCAGGAGGATCAGGCAATAATTCAGCAGGATTCGGCTATCGACCCGGCCGTCTCGCGCGGCACACTGCCCAACATTCGAAAACAACACAGATTCGAGGCGGACCCAAGGGCCCGCCCCGCCTTCCTCAGTCGGCGACCTTCATCACCACGCGCCCGCCCGCCGGGCAGGTTTCCATGTGACGGTTGGCCTCGACGAAGTCCTCGAACGCGAAGACGCGATCGATCGGAGGCTTCAGCAGATGATCGCGGGTCATCTGGTTGATATGGTCCAGCGCCCGCTTGACCGAAGCCGCATTGGCCTCGATGCCCAGCTCCGGAGAACCGGTGAAGTCGAGTACGCAATGACGATAGAACTGCAGATGCTTCTTGAACGCGGCGCAAGCCGGGAACGCGGTGTCGTTGCCGCCATTGCAGCCGTAGACCACCAGCTTGCCGCGCGGCGCGGCCACGTCGCCGAGGAGCTTCATCTGCGGGCCGGCGCACTGGTCGAGAACGACCTCGACGCCCTTGCCCTGGGTGAAGCGCTCCACTTCCAGGACCAGGTCCTGCTCTTCGGTGACAATGACCTTGTCGGCGCCCAGTTGCTTGAGGAACGCACGACTTTCCGGGTAGCTGGTGGACGCGATCACCTTGGCGCCAAGCGCCTTGGCCAACTGCAGCGTCTGCGGCGCCAGACAGTGTCCGGCCTCGGTGACCAGCACATGCTGGCCGGGCGTGATGCCGCCCAGGTCGACCAGGGCGAAATAGGCCATCAGCAGCGGCGTGTAATGGATGCTGGCTTCCTCCGGCGTCAAGGCGTCCGGGTAGGCGACCAGGCCATTGCGCGGCATCAGCACCAGGTCGCCCCAGGCCGGATGATGGCTCGGCGTGCTCGCCGGGAAACCGGCGACCGGGGTACCGGGCGCCAGGTCGTCAACGCCTTCGCCCACGGCCTCCACGATGCCGGCCAGCTCGGAACCGAGACCGGAAGGTAGTTGAGCGGCTTGCTCGGCCGCCAGGTTCTGCCGCCAGAGTACGTCACGCCAGCTCACACCCAACGCCTGGGTGCGTACCAGGACTTCGCCCGGGCCGGGAGCGGGGGTCGGCAGCTCGTCCAGCGTGAGGACCTCGGGGCCCCCGAACTGGTGAAAACGGATCATGCGGGACATCACATACCTCGCCTGTGTCTCTTCATAGCCACGGACTCTATCCGGGCTTTATCTACAAAACCACCCGTGGTCATTGATAGTTGTCATAAATGGCGATGATGTGAGCCTTGACGACCGAGCACGGGGATAGCACCTTTCACACATTAATTACGGATGATTCCATGAACCGGAACGACCTGCGAAGAGTTGACCTCAACCTTCTGATCGTGTTTGAGACGCTCATGCACGAGCGGAGCGTAACTCGCGCGGCAGAAAAGCTGTTCCTCGGCCAGCCGGCCATCAGCGCGGCCCTGGCGCGCCTGCGCACCCTGTTCGACGACCCGCTGTTCGTCCGCACCGGCCGCAGCATGGAGCCCTCGGCGCGGGCCATGGAGATTTTCGCCCTGCTGTCACCGGCCCTGGACTCCATCTCCACCGCCGTCAGCCGTGCCGCCGACTTCGATCCGGCCACCAGCACCGCAGTGTTCCGCATCGGCCTGTCCGACGATGTGGAATTCGCCCTGCTCCCCGCCCTGCTCCGCCGTCTGCGCGCGGAGGCGCCCGGCGTGGTGCTGGTAGTGCGGCGCACCAACTATCTATTGATGCCCAACCTGCTGGCCTCCGGCGAGATCTCGGTGGGCGTCGCCTACACCGAAGAGCTGCCGGCCAATGCCAAGCGCAAGACGCTGCGCCGCTCCAGGCCCAAGCTGCTGCGCGCCGACTCGGTGCCCGGCGCCCTCAGCCTGGACGACTACTGCCAGCGGCCCCATGCGCTGGTGTCCTTCGCCGGGGACCTGGGCGGCTTCGTCGACGAAGAACTGGCCAAGGTCGGCCGCACGCGCAAGGTGGTGCTGGCGGTGCCGCAGTTCAACGGCCTCGGCACGCTCCTGGCCGGCACCGACCTGGTGGCCATGGTGCCGGACTACACCGCCGCCGCCCTCACCGCCGCCGGCGGTCTGCGTGCGGAAGACCCGCCGCTGCCGGTGCAGAGCTTCGAATTGTCCATGGCCTGGCGCGGCGCCCAGGACAACGACCCCGCCGAGCGTTGGCTGCGCTCGCGTATCCAGATGTATTGCGGGGACCCGGATAGCCTGGAATAGCTCGGCTCCGCGCAGGCCCATTCATCTCTGGGGGCGAATGAATTGGCCCCCACAGAACCGTCTCCCCGTGCCACCCCGCATCATCAATATTTCCATATGACGACCTGAATCAATCACTTCCAGTGATAGTCATCTTCAGGGCATTCGATTCGTCTCGATGTAACGCCGCCCGCAGACTCCGCCCATTCATAAAACCAATTGGTGGAGCTGTCCCATGGAAGCAACTCAGAAAAAATTCTGGCGATACCCCCTCACCCTCGCGGCGGCGGTGGTGCTGGTGGCTTGTGGCAAGGCACCGGAAGCCGAACTCAACCATGCGGCCCCCAAGGTCAGCGTCGCCGAGGTGATCGAACAGCCCCTCAACGAGTGGGACGAATTCACCGGCCGACTGGAAGCCCCGGAATCGGTGGAGATCCGTCCGCGCGTTTCCGGCTATATCGACCGCGTGGCCTTCCATGAAGGCAGCCTGGTGAAGAAAGGCGACCTGCTGTTCCAGATCGACCCGCGCCCCTTCCAGGCCGAGGTCAAGCGCCTGGAAGCCCAGCTGCAACAGGCCCGAGCCAACCAGACCCGCGCCGCCAACGAAGCCCGCCGTGGCGAGCGCCTGCGCCAGAGCAACGCCATTTCCGCGGAACTGGCCGACGCCCGCACCAGCGCCGCCACCGAAGCCCAGGCGGCGGTCGCCGCGACCCAGGCGGAACTGGACAACGCCAAACTCAACCTGAGCTTCACCCGTATCACCGCCCCCATCGACGGCCGCGTCAGCCGCGCCGAGATCACCGAAGGCAACCTGGTCAACGCCGGCCAGTCGCTGCTGACCTCGGTGGTTTCCACCGACAAGGTCTATGCCTACTTCGACGCCGATGAGCGCGCCTTCCTCAAATATGTGGAACTGGCCCGCAAGGCCGGCACCGACACCCGCGCCGCCAGCCCGGTGTACATGGGCCTGTCCAGCGAAACCGGCAACCCGCACCTGGGTCAGCTGGACTTCCTCGACAACCAGGTCAATCCGCGCACCGGCACCATCCGAGGCCGCGCCGTGTTCGATAACGAAGATGGCCGCTTCACCCCCGGCCTCTATGCCCGCATCAAGCTGGTGGGCAGCGAGACCTACCCCGCCGCGCTGATCAAGGACGAAGCCATCGGCACCGACCTGGGCAAGAAATTCGTCCTGGTCCTGGGTGACGACAACAAGGTGAATTACCGCGCCGTCGAGCTGGGGCCGAAGCTGGAGGGCCTGCGCATCGTCCGCAACGGCCTGTCCAAGGGCGAGAAGATCGTGGTCAACGGCCTGCAGCGCGCCATGCCCGGCGCGCCGGTAGAGCCGCAGGCCGTGCCCATGGCCGACGACGCCACCCTCGCCCAGCTGGCCCGCCTGCGCCAATCGGTGGAAGGCCGCGACGCCCCACGCCTGGCCGGGCAGAACGCCAAACCCTCCGTCGGCCCGCGCGGCTGAGGTAGCACGCCATGAATTTTTCCCAGTTCTTCATCCAGCGGCCGATCTTCGCCGCCGTGCTGTCGCTGCTGATCCTGATCGGCGGCGCCATCTCCCTGTTCCAGCTGCCCATCAGCGAATACCCGGAAGTGGTGCCGCCCACCGTGGTCGTGCGCGCCAACTTCCCCGGCGCCAACCCCAAGGTGATCGGTGAAACCGTCGCCTCGCCGCTGGAACAGGCCATCGTCGGCGTGGAAGGCATGCTCTACATGTCCTCCCAGGCCACCAACGACGGCAAGCTGACGCTGACCATCACCTTCGCCCTGGGCACTGATCTGGACAACGCCCAAGTGCAGGTGCAGAACCGCGTCACCCGCACCATGCCCACCCTGCCCACCGAGGTGCAGCGCCTGGGTGTGACCGTGGACAAGGCCTCTCCGGACCTGACCATGGTGGTGCACCTGACCTCGCCGGATAACCGCTACGACATGCTCTACCTGTCCAACTACGCCGCGCTCAACGTGAAAGACGAGCTGGCGCGCCTGGACGGCGTGGGCGACGTGCAACTGTTCGGCATGGGCAACTACTCCCTGCGGGTGTGGCTGGACCCGAACAAGGTGGCCTCGCGCAACCTCACCGCCACCGACGTGGTCAACGCCATCCGCGAACAGAACCGCCAGGTCGCCGCCGGTGCCCTCGGCGCGCCGCCCTCGGATGCCGGCAACAGCTTCCAGCTCTCGATCAACACCCAGGGCCGCCTGGTCACCGAGGAAGAGTTCGAGAACATCATCATCCGTGCCGGCGACGACGGTGAGATCACTCGCCTGAAGGACATCGCCCGCGTCGAACTGGGTTCCAACCAGTACGCCCTGCGCTCGCTGCTGAACAACCAGCCGGCCGTGGCCATCCCGGTGTTCCAGCGTCCCGGCTCCAACGCCATCGAAATCTCCGACGCCGTGCGCGAGCGCATGACCGAGCTGAAGCGGAGCTTCCCCCAGGGCATGGATTACGAAATCGTCTATGACCCGACCATCTTCGTGCGCGGCTCCATCGAGGCGGTGGTGCACACCCTGCTGGAAGCCATCATCCTCGTGGTGCTGGTGGTGATCCTGTTCCTGCAGACCTGGCGCGCCTCGATCATTCCGCTGGCCGCCGTGCCGGTGTCGCTGATCGGCACCTTCGCGGTGATGCACCTGTTCGGCTTCTCGTTGAACGCCCTGTCGCTGTTCGGCCTGGTGCTGGCCATCGGCATCGTGGTGGACGACGCCATCGTGGTCGTGGAGAACGTCGAGCGGAACATCGGCCTGGGCAAATCGCCCGTCGAGGCCACGCGCCAGGCCATGAAGGAAGTGACCGGCCCGATCATCGCCACCGCCCTGGTGCTGTGCGCCGTGTTCGTGCCGACCGCCTTCATTTCCGGCCTCACCGGCCAGTTCTACCAGCAGTTCGCCCTGACCATCGCCATCTCCACGGTGATCTCCGCCTTCAACTCCCTGACCCTGTCGCCGGCCCTGGCCGCCGTGCTGCTGAAGGACCACCACGCGCCGAAGGACCGCTTCTCGCGCATCCTCGACTCGCTGTTCGGCCGCTGGCTGTTCGGCCCCTTCAACCGCATGTTCGAACGCGCCGGCGGCGGCTACGTCAGCACCGTGCGCCGCGTGCTGCGCGGCAGCAGCATCGCCATGCTGGTCTACGGCGGCCTGCTGGTACTCGGCTACCTGGGCTTCTCCAGCACCCCGACCGGCTTCGTGCCGCAGCAGGACAAGCAGTACCTGGTGGCCTTCGCCCAACTGCCGGACGCCGCCACCCTGGACCGCACCGAGGCGGTGATCAAGCGCATGTCGGAGATCGCCTCCAAGCATCCGGGCGTGGAGAACACCGTGGCCTTCCCGGGCCTGTCGATCAACGGTTTCACCAACAGCCCCAACAGCGGCATCGTGTTCACCCCGCTCAAGCCCTTCGATGAGCGCAAGGACCCGTCCATGTCCGCTGGCGCCATCGCCGCCGAGCTGAACAAGCAGTTCGCCGACATCCAGGACGCCTACATCGCCATCTTCCCGCCGCCCCCGGTACAGGGTCTCGGCACCATCGGCGGCTTCCGCCTGCAGGTGGAGGACCGTGGCAACCTGGGTTACGAAGAGCTGTTCAAGCAGACCCAGAACATCATCGCCAAGGCGCGCCAGTTGCCGGAGCTGAACCCCATGTCGGTGTTCACCAGCTACCAGGTCAACGTGCCCCAGGTGGATGCCGCCATCGACCGCGAGAAGGCCAAGACCCACGGCGTGGCCATCAGCGACATCTTCGACACCATGCAGGTGTACCTGGGCTCGCTGTACGCCAACGACTTCAACCGTTTCGGCCGCACCTACCAGGTGAACGTCCAGGCTGACCAGCAGTTCCGCCTGGAGCCCGAGCAGATTGGCCAGTTGAAGGTGCGCAACAACCGTGGCGAGATGATTCCGCTGTCCACCTTCGTCAAGGTGGAGAACAGCTCCGGTCCCGACCGCGTGATGCACTACAACGGCTTCATCACCGCCGAAATCAACGGTGCCGCCGCCCCGGGCTACAGCTCCGGTCAGGCCGAAGCCGCCATCAGCAAGCTGCTGAATGAAGAACTGCCCAACGGCATGACCTACGAGTGGACGGACCTGACCTACCAGCAGATCCTCGCCGGCAACACCGCCGTGTTCATCTTCCCGCTCTGCGTGCTGCTGGCCTTCCTGGTGCTGGCCGCCCAGTACGAGAGCTGGAGCCTGCCGCTGGCGGTGATCCTGATCGTGCCGACCGTGCTGTTCTCCGCCATCACCGGGGTGATCCTGGCCGGTCTCGACAACAACATCTTCACCCAGATCGGCCTGATCGTACTGGTGGGCCTGGCGTGCAAGAACGCCATCCTGATCGTCGAGTTCGCCAAGGAGAAACAGGAAGAAGGCCTGGATCGCATCGCCGCCGTCCTGGAAGCCTGCCGCCTGCGTCTGCGCCCGATCCTGATGACTTCCATCGCCTTCATCATGGGCGTGGTGCCCCTGGTGCTGTCCTCCGGCGCCGGCGCGGAAATGCGCCATGCCATGGGCGTGGCGGTGTTCAGCGGGATGATCGGCGTGACCTTCTTCGGCCTGCTGCTGACCCCGGTGTTCTATGTCCTGATCCGCGGCTTCGTGGAGAAGCGCGAAGCCCGCAAAGCCGCCCGCGCCCCGCAACTGAAGGAAGTACACGCATGATGCACAAGGCTTTCGCCCCTGCCCTCCTCGCGCTCGCGCTGTCCGCCTGCGCCGTGGGCCCGGACTACAAGGCCCCCGAGAGCGAGCCCGCGCGGCTCGCCTCGGCCGACGACGCCAAGGTCGACCGCGCCCGCTTCGAGAGCCTCTGGTGGCAGCAGTTCGACGACCCGACCCTGAACCAGTTGGTGCAGCAGTCCCTTCAGGAAAACCGCGAGCTGCGCATCGCCTTCGCCCGCCTCAAGGCGGCCCGCGCCATCCGCGACGACGTCGGCAATGACCAGTTTCCGGTGGTCACCGCAGGCGCCAGCGCCGCGATCGGCAAGGGCCAGCAGCCCGGCGTAAGCGACGAGCGGGTCAACGCCGAACGCTATGACCTGGGCCTGAATATGGCCTGGGAGCTGGACCTGTTCGGCCGCATCCAGCGCCAGATCGAGGCCAGCGAGGCCGAGGCCGATGCCGCCCAGGCCGACCTGCAACAGTTGCAGGTCAGCCTGATCGCCGAACTGGTGGACGCCTACGGCAGCCTGCGCGGCGCCCAGCTGCGCGAACGCATCGCCCGCGAAAACCTGGAGAACCAGCAGGAATCCCGTGGCCTGACCGAACAGCTGCGCGACGCCGGCGTCGGCAGCGAGCTGGACGTGCTGCGCGCCGACGGCCGCCTGGCTGCCACCGAGGCCAGCCTGCCGCAATTGCAGGCCGAGGAAGCCCGCGCCCGCAACCGCATCGCCACCCTGCTCGGCCAGCGCCCGGAACAGCTGTCCGTGGACCTTTCGCCCAAGCCGCTGCCGGTGATCGCCAAGGCCCTGCCCATCGGCGACCCCGCCGAGTTGCTGCGCCGCCGTCCGGACGTGCGTTCGGCGGAGCGTCAGTTGGCCGCCGCCACCGCCAGTGTGGGCGTGGCCACCGCCGACCTGTTCCCCCGTGTCAGCCTCTCCGGCTTCCTCGGCTTCACCGCCGGGCGCGGCTCGCAGATCGGTTCGTCCGCCGCCCGCGCCTGGGCCGTGGCGCCCACCATCAGTTGGGCCGCCTTCGACCTCGGCAGCGTGCGGGCGCAAATCCGCGCCTCCGAAGCCGACGCCGAAGGCGCCCTGGCCAGCTATGAACAACAGGTACTGCTGGCCCTGGAAGAATCGGAGAACGCCTTCAGCGACTACGGCAAGCGCCAGCAGCGCCTGGTGTCCCTGGTGCGCCAGTCGGAAGCCACCCGCGCCGCCGCCGAACAGGCCGCCACCCGCTACCGCGAAGGCACGGTGGACTTCCTCGTGCTGCTGGACGCCGAACGCGAGCGCCTGGCCGCCGAGGACGCCCAGGCCCAGGCGGAAGTCGAGGTCTACCGAGGCATCGTCGCCATCTACAAGGCCCTGGGCGGCGGCTGGCAGCCCCAGGCCTGACCCTCTCCTCCCTTGCCCGGCCTGCCCAGGCCGGCAACTTCTACCCCGCGGGTCCGAGCTCCTCGCCGCGGGGCTTTTTTTCCCGGCCCGTCCGGATAACGCATTCGGAGCCTGCTCTGGATAACTCAACCTTGATCTCTACAGGAGAACATCCATGAAGACGCTCATCACCACTGCCACCCTGCTCGCTGTCGCCCTGTCCGCCGGTTCGGCGCTGGCGTCCGGCGGTGGCGACCGTACCATCAAGCGCTACGAGCAACGCCTCGCCCAGGTCGAGCAGCAAAAGCGCGCAACCCAGGAAGCCGTCGTCCAGAAAGAACGGGCGGAAAAGGCGAAACGTAGCTGAGCCCCGAGGGATGGGGCCATCGCCCCATCCCTTTCCCGGCGAATCGGCTGTGTCAGGCGTGTGGGGCGCGGCGCCGTTGCTGCCTGAGTGCCTGCTTGCGCCGCGCCACCAGCGTCTTGGACGCCGTCATATGGACAGGGCCGCCCAGGTAGGTGGGCAGTTCGCGGGAAACCCAATCGATACCGCTGGCGTGCCAGTGCACCTCCCCCGCCTCCAGCTTCATATCCCGCCGCAATTCATGGATGGCCTGACGCACCCGCTCGTCGCTGTAAAGCGCCTCGCGGTCGACGACCTTGCACAGGGTTTCGCCGGCCTGGTCGACCAGTGTCAGCAACAAGGTGCCGTCCGGGCGCGGCTTGACGCACACCTGGTGCTGCGGGAAAGCGTCATGGAAGGCAGTGAAAGGCAGCTTCATCCGGGACTCTCCTTCAGGGTCGAGGGTTCCTTGTTCCTAGCAGCCCCCGTGCCCGCTTCGCGTCCGGGGCGAATGCCTTGCAAATCAGGCACCTGCAACGCCGCCAAGCATGCCCCGGCGGGCGACTTGCACGACCTCCCACCCTGGCGTCATGCAAAGTGCACGAGTGGCAATTGACTGACATCCGGCTTGCCAGCATCCACGATTCCTGCGAAAAGGCTGCCCGCGAACGGCCGAACCCGGCCACAGAACCAAGGAGCACACCCATGAGCGACGAACTGCAGATAACCGATATCCAACCGGGCGACGGCAAGGAAGTGGTCAAGGGCGCCCTGATCACCACCCAGTACCGCGGCACCCTGGAAGACGGCACCGAGTTCGACTCCTCCTACAGCCGTGGCAAGCCCTTCCAGTGCGTGATCGGCACCGGTCGGGTGATCAAGGGCTGGGACATCGGCCTGATGGGCATGAAGGTCGGCGGCAAGCGCAAGCTGTTCGTGCCGGCGCACCTGGCCTATGGCGAACGCCAGGTCGGCGCCCATATCCGGCCGAATTCCAACCTGGTGTTCGAGATCGAACTGCTGGAAGTCCTGACCCGCGACGACTGATCCTCTTCCCGGCAATCGTCTCACCGGGCAGCGGCGGGATATCGGTCCATGCTGTCACCAGGCTGTCGATTTCCGCGTCTGGCAGTCGACCAGTCCGCGCGTCCCAACGCTCCAGGAGCCGCCCATGTCCCTGCACCTGTTCGCCCACCCCTTCTCCTCCTACTGCCAGAAGGTCCTGATCGCGCTCTACGAGAACGCCACGCCGTTCCACCTGCGCCTGTTATCGCCGGACGATCCGGCGACCTTCGAGCAGTTCCAGCGCCTGTGGCCGCTGCAGCGTTTCCCACTGCTGCTGGACGGCGAGCGGGTGGTGCGGGAGTCGAGCGTCATCATCGAATACCTGCAGCAGCACCACGCCGGACCAGTGCGTTTGATCCCCGAGGCGGCGGACGCGGCCCTGGAGGTGCGGATGCTGGATCGTTTCTTCGACTGCTATGTGATGACGCCCATGCAGAAGCCGGTGTTCGACGCGTTGCGCCCAGCGGAGCAGCGCGACGCGTTCGGCGTGGAAGAAGCCCGGAAGCTGCTGCAGCGCAGTTACGCCTGGCTGGACGCCACGCTCGCCGGCCGCACCTGGGCCGCCGGCGAAGCCTTCAGCCTGGCCGACTGCGCGGCGGCGCCGGCGCTCTTCTATGCCGATTGGGTGCACCCCATCGCCACGGACTTCGCCAACCTGCTCGGTTACCGCCAGCGCCTGCTGGCCCGCCCCTCGTTCGCCCGCGCGGTGGAGGAAGCGCGCCCCTATCGGTCGCTGTTCCCCCTCGGCGCCCCGGATCGCGATTGACCCGCCCTTTCAGGTACGCCCGTCGACCGGTAAGGTTGCTCATCCCCATCAGCCATCCCACAGGGAGTCCCCATGTCCGATCTGTCGGCTTTCCCCATCCACCGCAAATGGCCCGCCACCCGCCCGGACGTGCTGCAGCTCTACTCCCTGCCGACGCCCAACGGCGTGAAGGTCTCCATCATGCTGGAGGAGACCGGCCTGCCCTACGAGCCGCATCTGGTGAGTTTCGAGCGCAACGACCAGATGTCCCCGGAGCTCCTCTCCCTCAACCCGAACAACAAGATCCCGGCGATCATCGACCCCAACGGCCCGGATGGCCGCCCGCTGCCGTTGTTCGAATCCGGCGCCATCCTCATTTACCTCGCCGACAAGACCGGCCAGTTGATCCCGCAGGACGCCGCCGGCCGCTACGAGTGCCTCCAGTGGCTGATGTTCCAGATGGGCGGGATCGGGCCGATGTTCGGCCAGCTCGGATTTTTCAACAGATTCGCCGGCAAGGATTACGAGGACAAGCGCCCCCTCGACCGCTATGTGCAGGAATCGGCCCGCCTGCTGGCGGTGCTCGACCAGCGCCTGCAAGACCGCGACTGGATCATGGGTGAGCAGTACAGCATCGCCGATATCGCCACCTTCCCCTGGGTGCGCAACCTGATCGGATTCTACGAGGCTGGCGAACTGGTGCGGTTCGAGCGATTCGCCAATGTCCAGCGCGTGCTCGACGCCTTCCTCGCACGCCCGGCGGTACAACGCGGGCTGGCGATTCCCAAGCGGGATTGAGCCACCGCCCCCGCAATGAATTCGCTTCCACCCGAAGCCCGGTGTGAGCGAATTCATTCACGATGGACGTTCTTCTCCCGCAACGCCTTCGCCACCTTGAACTGCATCGCGTAGGCCGGCCGTTCGACGCTGTCGGCATCCGCCGTATAGCGCCGGGCGAACGCGGCGACACCCCACTCCCGGAACTGCTGGGCATGGACCAGCTCGTGGGCCCAGAGCACCGCATCCGCGGACGCGGCCTGGGCATCGCGGAAGAGGATGATGTCGATAAGGGTCACCGCCTTGATGTCCGGGTTGTTCAGCATCGCGCCGGCCGTGCCGATCTCGCTGCGGTCGCCGACCCGATAGCGCACCCCATCCAGCAACGCCGCATCGAAGTAAGGCGCCAGCCGGGCGCGGATCGCCGCGGGTATCCTCTCCACGCCCCCGGCCCTGGCGTCGGCGTGCGCCTGCACCAGCCAGTGCTGCAGGGCGGCGGCCGCCACCCGGGTCGCCTCGCCGTGCAAGGGTCCGATCACCTCGCGGGCCTCGGGCAGGCAGATGCAGTCCGTCACGCAGACTTCGTACTGCCCCGGCGGACAGGCCGCCATCGCCGCACCGCAGCCGGCGAGTAGCGCGAGACAGGTGGCGATGCGGGTCATGTGTCCTCCGCGACGGGCCCCCTTGCTCTGACCACGACTGGATCCAAAAGGCACCGCCGGCGGGTCGGGCGCCTCGACATCGCTTTCACAAACCCGACATTTTCTGCAGGTTTTTTTCACGAATCCTTGATTCCGCCGCCCCTAAGCTCCGCGCCCTATCCATGAGGGATACATCGTCACAGCGAGCGGATCATGTTCAAACGCCTTTCGGTACGCCCCGAAGCCCTGGCCTTCCTGGCCAGCCTCCTGCTTCTCTCGATCTACAACCTGCCGCTCTGGCGGCATCTCTTCGCCATTGTCCCCGCCGATGCCGACGGCCTCGGCATGCGCATTGCGTTCGGCGTCATGGTGTTGGCCATTTTCACCTTCGTGCTGGCGCTGCTGTCGTTCCGCCGGATCTTCAAGCCGCTCCTCATCGTTCTGTTCCTCGTCAGTTCCGGCGTCGCCTATTTCATGAGCCAGTACGGCGTGATGGTCGACGCCAACATGCTGCGCAATGTCGCGGAGACCGACGTCAACGAGGTACGCGACCTGCTCTCGTTCAAACTCCTGCTGTTCGTCCTGCTGCTCGGCGTGCTGCCCAGCTGGCTGCTGTGGCGGCTGCCGGTCCGTCACCAGTCGCTGGGCCGCGAGCTGGCCGGCAAGCTGGTCCTGGCGCTGGGTTCGGTGGCGGTACTCGGCGCCGTCGCGCTGGCCAACTACCAGGGCCTGGCCTCGCTGCTGCGCAACCACCACGAACTGCGCCTGCTGGTGGTACCCAGCAACTACCTGAACGCTTCCTACGGCTACCTGCGCGAGCAATGGGCGGTGGCCAGCGAGCCGTTGCGCCAGATCGGCACCGACGCTCGCAAATCGGCGGCGTGGGACACCCACCAACGCAAATCGCTGACCGTGCTGGTGATCGGCGAGAGCGCGCGGGCCGAGAACTTCGGCATCCTCGGCTACGACCGCGACACGACGCCACGACTCAGGAACGAACCGGGCGTGACCGCCTTCCGCAACGTGCGTTCCTGCGGCACGGAAACCGCCGTCTCGGTGCCCTGCATGTTCTCCAACATGGGCCGTGCCGACTACGACGCCGCCCAGGCACGCAGCCAGGAGGGGTTGCTGGACGTGCTCAAGCACGCTGGCCTGAAGGTGGACTGGCGTGACAACCAGTCCGGCTGCAAGGGCACCTGCGACCGGGTTGCCCAGGAGAACGTCAGCCACGCCAAGGACCCGGACCTCTGCCGCGACGGCGAATGCCACGACGAAATCCTCTTGAAGGACCTGCAGGCCTACATAGACAACCTCAAGGACGACTCCGTGCTGGTCCTGCACCAGATGGGCAGCCACGGGCCGGACTATGCCAAGCGCTATCCCGCGCGCTTCGAGACATTCACCCCGGTGTGCAACAGCAACGCCCTGAACGACTGCAGCCGCCAGAGCATCATCAATGCCTACGACAACACCCTGGTCTACACCGACTACCTGCTGTCGAGCCTGATCGACCTGCTGCGCCAGAACCAGGACAAGGTCGACACCGCCATGCTCTACATCAGCGACCACGGCGAGTCCCTCGGCGAATACAACCTGTTCCTCCACGGCACGCCCTACCTGCTGGCACCCGACCAGCAGAAGCACGTGCCGCTGCTCACCTGGTTCTCCGACGGCTACCGGCAGGACTTCGCCCTGGATACCGCCTGCCTGGCCGCGGAGCGCGACAAGCCGCTGAGCCAGGACAACCTGTTCCATTCGGTGCTGGGCCTGCTGCAGGTGCGCACCGAGGAGTACCGGGGCGGCCTGGACCTGTTCGCCTCCTGCCGCACCGGGACGACCGACCTGGCCGGGCGCTAGGTCGGCGCCATGGGAGCCAAGCAGCCGCTGGAGCGGCGGATCATCTTCGCCTTCGTGCTGATGACCCTGATCGTCAGCGGCACCTTCTCCCTGGGCATAGTCGCCATCGTGCACTTCATCGAAGAGCATCTGGTGTCAGAAGAATTGGGGCGGGAACTGGACTTCGCCATCCACGAAGAACTCGCGCTCGATGCAGCGGCACGCATTGACGCCGCCACCCGCTTCTTCAGTTCCCACGCCGGCCAGGCGGCCTTGCCGCCCCGCTTCACCGGGTTGCCGGAAGGTTTCTCGGAAGTGCTCGACGGCGACGAGGCGTATTACGTCTTCAAGCGCAAGCATGGCAGCCATGAAGACGTGCTGGTGGAAGAGCAGCACGAGTTCGAAGCCCGCGAGCGGGCGCTGTTCGCTGTGGTCCTGGCGGGATTCCTGCTCAGCCTGTTCGGCGCCTGGGGCCTGGGGCGTCTGCTGGCGCGCCGGGTAATGGCACCCGTACGACGCCTGGCGCAACAGGTCCGCCACCGCGACCAGTTGCTGCCGCTGGCGCCTCGCCTGGCCCCCGACTACCCGGACGATGAAATTGGGCGACTGGCCGCGGCATTCGACGAGACCCTGGGACAGCTCCGCCACTCGCTGGAACGCGAGCGCCTGTTCACCAGCGACGTCAGCCACGAACTGCGCACCCCGCTGATGGTTATCGCCTCCTCCTGCGAACTGCTGCTCAATGCCCCTCGCCTGTCCACCGGCGAGCACGCCCAGGTCTCACGGATTGCCCGGGCCAGTGCCGATATGCACGCTCTGGTACAGACCTTCCTGCGTCTGGCGAGGGCCGGCCAGGAGGACGGCGGCGTCACCGAACACGTAGACCTGGCCAGTCTCGCTGCCGAGCAGTACCACCAGTGGTCGCCGCAGTTCCGGGCCAAGGGCCTGGCGTTCACCCTCATCGACGACGGCGCCAGCGCAGACCGCTTCGAGGCGCCACTGCTGCGCACCGTGCTGTCGAACCTGCTGCGCAATGCCCTGCACTACACCGAGCGAGGTACGGTCCGGTTGATCCTCGGAGCACAGGGGTTTCGCGTGGAAGACAGTGGTCCGGGAATTGCGCAGGACGAACAGGAACGCATCTTCCAGAGTTTCGTGCGTGGCCAGCAGGCCCGCGGGGAGGGCCTCGGCCTGGGTCTGTCCCTGGTCCGGCGAATCTGCCAGCAGCAGGGTTGGGAGGTGCGGGTGGCATCCAGTCCGGAATCGGGAAGCTGCTTCTCCGTGACGCTCTACCCCGGCCGTTGACATTTTTTTCACGGGCTTTTGACCTCGCCGTTACAGCCCGCCCTCTAGATTGACTCGCTCCCCATCTGGATCCGGTGCACACATGCCACAACCCAGGCCGAAGCCGTTCGCGCTGGACAGCTCAGGCGCCCCTGACCGCGAACGCAATGAGTCCCCGTCTAACGGCGGCGGTCCCGCCCTGGCCACCCGGCTGACGGTCTGGCGCGAGGACCGCGTGGCGCGGCAGGCCCTGCGCATCGCCGGCGAGCCCAACCTGGTGCTCGACCTGCCCTGCGGCAATGGCCGCTACTGGCCGATGCTGACTCGTCACCCCAACCGCCTGGTGCTGGCCGCGGATGACCCGGCGGACTCGCTGGCCAGGCCGCGTTCCACCCATGGCGTGGAAATCGCCGAGCGCATTTGCGTATTGCATACGCCGCGCTTCGCCATCGACCTTGGCGAGAACGCCGTGGATGCCATCTTCTGCATGCGCTTCCTGCATCGCCTGGAATCCACGCAGCAGCGCCTGGACGTCTTGCGGGAGTTCCATCGGGTCACCCGTGACACCCTGATCATTTCCCTCTGGGTGGACGGCAATTACCAGGCTTGGCGACGCAAGCGCGTGGATCGCCGCCGGGCGACAGCCGCCCCCTCGGGGCGCAAGCCAAGCCGTTTCGTGGTGCCGCGCGAACAGATAGAAGACGAGTTCAACAGCGTCGGTTTCAACATCCTCTCCCACCTCGACCTGCTGCCCGGCTTCGCCATGTGGCGGGTCTACGTCCTGCGCAAGACGTCCTGAGCAAAGGAGCTTTCCATGTCCGCAGAAATCGCCCCGCTTCCCCGTCACCGTTCGCCTTTGCGCAAGCGATCGCGGCCCACTGGACAATGGCTGATGCTATTGCTCGACCGGCGGGCCACACGCTGGCTGCTGGCGACCTGCGCCCTGGCCCTGCTGGTGGGCGCGGGGCTGCCGGCCTGGCGGCACCTCTACCCGGCCAGTGCGGCGCAAGGGTGGCGCTACCGCGTGCAGATGGACGCCGTCGAGCGGGTCAGTGCGCTGCTGCCCGATGGTACGGGAGGCCTCTACATCAGCCAGGAGCTGCAAGACGGCAAAGGCCGGATTCTTCACGCCCTGCCTGGTGGGCAGCGCACCGAAGTGGAGTCGGGCCTGTCCAAGCCCGACGGCATGGTGCGCTATCGCGGCGGCGTTGCCTTCAGCCAGGAACAGGGTGAGCACCCGGTATTCCTGATGAACGACCAGGGCACCCGGCAGTTGTTCAGCGCCGACAGCGTCGAGGGCCTGGCCACCGACGGCCACTACCTCTATGCGATCGAAGATCGCCATGGTGACGGCCGCCTGCTGCGCTACGACCCGGAGACGGACAGCCTGACCACCCTGCGCAGCGGCCTGGACGAAGCCGAGGCGGTCGCTTCCTGTCCCGACGGCCGGCTGTTCTACACCGAAAAGAACAGCGGCCACATCCGCGAGTGGCGGCCCGACGGCCAGGACCCGGTGGTCCTCGACAATTTGCGCGAACCCGGTTTCCTGCTCTGCAACCGCGAAGGTCTGTGGGTCACCGAGGACGCCACCCACATGGCTCGCGTCCTGCTGCTCGCGCCCCACGGCGATCTGACCGTGGTGCTGTCGCACCTGCGCTCGCCCCAGACCATCGTCGAAACCGCTCCAGGGCGCTACCTGGTCGCCGAGCAAGGCCGCAATCGCGTGCTGGAACTCGCGCGACAGGACGCGGGCCGGTGATGACCCTTCTCCCGGCTCCCGGGGGCGTGGTGGTCGCGCGCGGCGACCTCTTTTGCGCCGTCACCACAATATTTTCACGTTCATGTCGTTAGGTTGCCCCTCATGCCCGCGGGCAGGATCGGCGGGAGGGGTGCATGGCAAGCTCGCCGGACAGAGCAGGCATAACAACAAAAGGCACTGAATGAAGATCACCATCTTCGGTACCGGCTATGTCGGCCTGACCCAGGCAGCGTGCCTGGCGGAAGTAGGCCACAGGGTGCTCTGCGTCGACATCGACGAACGCCGCATCGCGCAACTCAACCAGGGCCGCTCGCCGCTCTTCGAACCGGGCCTGGCGGCACTGATCCAGGCCAACCTCACGGCCGGACGCCTGAGCTTCACCAGCGACGCCGCCAAAGGCGTGGGCTTCTCCGGGGTCCTATTCATCGCCGTCGGCACGCCCCCCGACGAAGATGGCAGCGCCGACCTGCAGTACGTCTTCGCCGTGGCCGATACCATCGCCCGGCATGCCCTGGAGGCCAAGGTGGTGATCAACAAGTCCACCGCCCCCGTGGGCACCGCACAGCGTCTCAAGGCCCACCTGGACGCCGCCCTGGCACGCCAGGGCCACGGGTTCGACATGCAGGTGGTGGCCAACCCCGAGTTTCTCAAGGAGGGCTCGGCGGTCGAGGACTGCATGCGCCCCGAGCGCATCATCATCGGCATCGACGGCGAGCGCGACATCGAACTGTTCCGCGAGCTCTACAAACCCTTCAGCCGCAATCACGAAAAACTGATCGTCATGGACAGCCGCAGCGCGGAGCTGACCAAATACGCGGCCAACAGCATGCTCGCCACCAAGATTTCCTTCATCAACGAAATGGCCAATCTCGCCGAGCGCCTGGGAGCGGACATCGAGATGGTGCGCAAGGGCATCGGCTCGGACTCGCGCATCGGCTACGACTTCATCTACGCCGGCTGCGGCTATGGCGGCTCCTGCTTTCCGAAGGACCTCCAGGCGCTGCGCCGCAGCGCGGTCGATGTGGGCTACCGCCCGCAGTTGCTGGAGGCCGTGGAGTCGGTCAACCACCGGCAGAAGCACAAGGTCTTCGAAAACATCCAGCGCCACTACGGCGGCGACCTCGGCGGCAAGACCTTCGCACTCTGGGGACTGTCCTTCAAACCCAACACCGATGACATGCGCGAGGCCCCCAGCCGGGTGCTGCTGGAGGCCCTCTGGGCGGCCGGTGCGCGGGTCCGCGCCTTCGATCCGGAGGCCATGCAGGAGGCCCGCCGCCTGTATGGCGAGCGCCACGACCTGCACCTGGCCGACTCCAAGGAGTCGGCCCTGGACGATGCCCATGCCCTGGTGATCCTCACCGAGTGGCTGAACTTCCGCATCGCCGACTTCGGCCTGATCCGCCAGCGCCTGTGCGACAGGGTGGTGTTCGACGGGCGCAATCTCTTCGAGCCGGCGCACCTGGCCCGTGAGGGCCTGGCCTACTACCCGATCGGCCGTGCCGCCGTGGGGTTGGGTCAGCCATGAAGCTCCTGGTCACCGGCGCAGCCGGATTCATCGGTTTCCACACCGCCCTGCGCCTGTGCAGCGAAGGGCACCAGGTGGTCGGCATCGACAACCTGAACGATTACTACAGCGTCGATCTCAAGCTCGCTCGCCTGGCACGGCTGCACGCGGTCGCAGGCTTCACCTTCCGCAAACTGGACATCGCGAACCGCGCGGCCCTGTTCGCGCTGTTCCACGAACATCGGTTCGAGCGCGTCATCCACCTGGCGGCACAGGCCGGCGTGCGCTACTCCCTGGACAACCCGCACGCCTACGCCGACGCCAACCTCACCGGCTTCGTCAATGTGCTGGAGGGCTGCCGTCAGGGCGGCGTCCAGCACCTGGTCTATGCCTCCAGCAGTTCGGTCTACGGCATGAACGCGAAAGTCCCCTTCGCGGTTACCGATGCCGTCGACAACCCGATCTCGCTCTACGCCGCCACCAAGCGCGCCAACGAGTTGATGGCGCACACCTACGCCCACCTGTACCGGATTCCCATCACAGGCCTGCGCTTTTTCACCGTGTACGGTCCCTGGGGCCGCCCGGACATGGCGCCGTTCAAGTTCACCAAGGCCATCCTCGAAGGCCAGCCAATCGACCTCTATAACGGCGGCGACATGTCGCGGGACTTCACCTACATCGACGACGTGGTCGAAGGCATCGTCCGCATCCAGGACCGCCCGCCCCCCTATGCCGACGAGTCGGAACGGACCCGCCAGGGCGCCACCGATCGGTTGTTCAACATCGGCCTGGGCTCCCCGGTACGTCTGCTCGACTTCGTCGGCTGCATCGAGTCGGCCATCGGCATCGAGGCCAACAAGCAAATGAAGCCCATGCAGCCGGGCGATGTGCCTCGGACCTGGGCCGACGTCAGTGCCCTGGCCGAGCGGACCGGGTTTCGCCCGGTCACACCGTTGCAGGATGGCGTGGCCCGTTTCGTCGACTGGTACCGGGCCTTCTACGGAGCATGAAACGACATGGGCAATGAACTGCGGCCGTGGAGCACGATCCAGCGCGGCGCCTCGCACCACAAACCGTCGCGCCGGGACATGGCCATGCCCGCCATGCGGCCCATGCTCAAGGGGCTGGGGCTGATCCTCAGCCTCGCCCTGATCGGCTACCTGTTCGACAGGAGCGACCTGGGCAACGCCATCAACGAAACCTGGATCGACACCCACGTCCGTGGCCACGGCGTCGAAGGCACGCTGCTGTTCCTCGCCATGGGTACGCTGTTCACCGCAGTCGGCCTGCCGCGGCAGATCATCGCCTTCCTCGCCGGCTACGCCTTCGGCCTGGTCGCCGGCACCCTGCTCGGCACCCTGGCGACGTTGCTCGGCTGCCTGGTCACCTTCTTCTATGCGCGGACGTTCGGCCGCGGCCTGCTGCTGGGCCGCCTGGGTACGCGCGCCGCGCGCTTCGACCGATTCATCCATGAACATCCATTCTCGATGACCCTGCTGATTCGTCTGCTGCCGGTGGGCAGCAATGTGCTGACCAACCTCGCCGCCGGTATTTCCAGCGCGCGCCTGGCGCCATTCCTGGCCGCCAGTGGGGTCGGTTTCCTGCCGCAGACGCTGGTCTTCGCCCTGGTGGGCAGTGGCATCAGCGTCGCGCCGGCGCTGCGTATCGGCACCGCCGCCCTGCTGTTCCTGGCGTCCGGGATGCTCGGCGCCTGGCTGTATCACCGTCATGGCCTCGGCATGGGCGACAAGGTGGATGCCGCCCTGGGCGAAGTGGAACGCCCATGACAAGCGAGCAACCGCTGGCCGCGATGGATTGCCTGCAACATGGACCGGCGACAGTAGCGCCCACCCGGCAACAGCTCACATGACCCTTTCAAGCGATGGAACCAGCATGTCGAACAGGCCCTACCTTTCCGTATTGATCCCGGCCAGGAACGAAGCCGAGAACCTGCCCACCCTCCTGGAAGAGATTCGCCAGGCGCTTTCCAGCGAGTCCTTCGAAGTGCTGGTGGTCGACGATGGCAGCACCGACGACACCGCGGCGCGGCTGCTGGCCCTCAAACGCCGCGGCTATCCGCAGCTGCGCATCCTCAGCCACGAGCGTTCGCTCGGCCAGAGCACCGCCATCTACCACGCGGCACGGGCCGCCGAAGGGACCTGGCTGGCCACCCTCGATGGCGACGGCCAGAACGACCCGGCCGATATCCCCGGCATGCTCGCCATTCTTCGCGCGCCGGACGCGCCCATTAACCTCAAGCTGATCGCCGGCCACCGTGTGAACCGCCGGGACAGCACCAGCAAGCGCTGGGCTTCGCGATTCGCCAACCGCCTGCGCGGCCGCCTGCTCAAGGACAACACCCCGGACACCGGCTGCGGGCTCAAGCTGATCGAACGCGAGGCGTTCCTCCGCCTGCCCTATTTCGATCACATGCACCGTTTCATCCCGGCGCTGATCCAGCGTCACCAGGGCGGCATGCTGGTCCACCCGGTCAATCACCGTCCGCGTGGCGCCGGCGTTTCCAAGTACGGCAACCTGGACCGCGCACTGGTAGGCGTTCTCGATCTGATCGGGGTCTGGTGGCTGATCCGGCGCACCCGTTTCGACGCCACCCCCCGCGAGCTGGGAGATTGAGCATGGGTCGCCTCTTGCCTGCCCTGAACGGAGGCGCCGAATCCATGGGGCTGATCCGTTCCGAGCGGACCTCGTGGCTGTTCCTGCTGCTGATCGCCGCCGCGATGATCAGCGCCGGCCTGGGCATGCGTCAGCCGTCCAACGTGGACGAAGAGCGCTTCCTGGGCGTGGCCCTGGAAATGCTCCAGAACGGCGACTGGCTGATTCCCCATCGGGCCGCCGAGATCTACCCGGACAAGCCGCCGCTGTTCATGTGGGCCATAGCGGCACTCATTCGCATCGGCGTGGCGCCGACCATTGCTCTATTCCTGCCCGCACTGTTCGCCGGCATGGTCACCACCGCCTGCCTGCACGACCTGGGCACGCGCCTGTGGAACCGCCGTGTCGGCATGATCGCCGGCCTGCTGTTCCTCGCCACCTACCAGACCTACAGCCTCCAGCGCGCCGGCCAGATCGACGGTTTCCTCTGCCTGTGGACCGCCCTGGGGCTCTACGGCATGGCCCGGCACCTGTTGCTCGGCCCGGCCTGGGGCTGGTTCTACGTGGCCTGCGCCGCCATGGGCCTGGGCATCATCAGCAAAGGTGTCGGCTTTCTCCCGGCGTTGATGCTCGTTCCCTACGCCTATGCGGTCCGCCGCGGCTGGCCCGGCGTCGTGCCGATGCCCGGCGAAGCCCGCGCCTGGCTGTTCGGCCTGCTGGTGCTGCTGGCGACCAGCGCAACCTGGCTGCTGCCGCTGCTGCTGAAAGTCGCGTTGGTCGGCGACGAGGCCAGCCGTGCCTACCTCAGCGAGGTCCTGCTGCGTCAGACCGCGCAGCGCTACGCCAACGCCTGGCACCACCGCGAGCCGTTCTGGTACTTCTTCACCCAGGTGATTCCCAAATACTGGCTGCCCCTGGTGCTCGCCCTGCCCTGGCTGGTGCCGGCCTGGCGCCGCCAGTTGGCCAAGCGCGACGGGCGCTACCTGGTGCTGCTGGGCTGGGTCGTGCTGGTGCTGATCTTCTTCAGCCTGAGCAGCGGTAAGCGCAAGCTGTACATCTACCCCGCGCTGCCCGGCCTGGTGCTCGCCATGGCACCCCTGGTGCCCTGGTTGCTGCGTCGCTGGTTCGCCGGGCGTCCACGCGCCAGGAAGCTGTTCGTCGGCCTGGCCATCCTCTGGTTCTGCGCCTGGTTCGCTCGAGGCTTCATCGAGCCCATCAAGGAAGGGATCAACCCGCGTCAGGCCTTGATGGCCGAAGTGGCGGACGTCTCCGCCGGGGGAGAACTCGCCCTGACCTACTGGCGCGAAGGGCACTGGCTGTTCGCGCGCCAGCCACTGGTGCACTTCGGCGTCGGCGCCCCCGAGCAGACGGAACGGGCCGCCGAATGGCTGCGTGCCAACCCTGGCGGTCATGCGCTGATCGCTCGGTCCGAGCTGGCCCGCTGCTTCAGCGCGGAAAAGGCCCGACGCGTGGGCGATGGCCACGACGAAGACTGGTGGCTGGTCGGTGCCGATGCCGACAACGGCCAGTGCCACGCCCAGGCGTCCCACCGACTCACTTATCGATTCGCCTGGAAGCAACCGCTCGACTGAAGGACCGTGAATCCGCCGCGGACCCGCCTGCGTGGGGACGCGGCCGTCGCTCGCCCGCACGACAGGACCCAGCATGAACAGTGCCGTTGAACTCGATAGATACAAGACCCGGTCCAGGCACACTTGGCGCGCGCTGACCCTGCTCGGCCTGGGCGTGACGCTGCTCTTACTGGCGACCGTCGCCACGCTCAGGTTTCATTGGCATGAGCGCGCCTGGTACTACGTCAGCAGTCGTCTGGAGGCCAGCCAATGGGCCGGCCGCAGCGTCTGGCTGCCTGACTACCGGGCCGACATCCAGGCACGGCCGGTGGCGGATATCGACGATGACCTGTCCGCCATTGACTTCGCCGCCGACCGCCAGCACCTGCTGGCCGTGACCAACGCGCCGCCGATCAAGCTGCTGGAGATGGACCGCGAGGGCAAGGTACTGGCGAGCTATCCGCTGGAAGGCTTCGAGGATGTCGAGGGCCTGGCCTACATGGGTGACAGCCTGGTGGCGCTCACCGACGAGGTGCAGCAGCAACTGGTGTTCTTCCGCCTGCCCGGACAGGCAGGCCAGCGCATCGACAAGCGCAGCGCCCAGACCCTGGCCCTGCCACTGGCCTCCAGCGCCCACAACAAGGGGTTCGAAGGGGTGGCCTATGACGCCGCGCACGATCGCCTATTCGTCGCCAAGGAGCGTGATCCGCGCAGCCTCTACGCCGTCTCCGGCATCAGGGCGAGCCTGGACGGCAGGCTCCAGTTGAAGGTGGAGGACCTCAGCGACTGGGTCGAGCGCAGCGTCTTCGCCAGGGACATTTCCGACCTGCATTTCGACGCCCCGACCGGACACCTCCTGGTACTCAGCCATGAGTCGAAACTGGTGATCGAGCTCGGGGAACATGGCGAGCTGGTCAGCTTCCGCACCCTGCTCGGGCACCTCGGCGACCTCGACGACAGCGTGGGCCAGGCGGAAGGCCTGACCCTGGACGACCAACGCGTCCTGTACGTGGTGGGCGAACCCAACCTTTTCTACCGTTTCAGGAAGAACTGAATTCCACGGCCCCGGTGCCCTCGGCTTCCGGCACCGGGCGATAGAGCACCAGCCGGTAGCAGGCCAGGCAGATCATCCAGTCGAACAGCAGGGTCCAGAGATTGTGCGAGAGAAAGTGCGCGCCCTGCAGCATCCGTCCCAGGGAGAACAGGCCGCCGAGGGCCAGGGCGCCGACCAGCGCGCCGCGCGCCAGGCGCGGACGGCGGTCACGCAGCACGAAAAACAGCGCCAGCAGGGAAAAGCCCGCCGAGGCATGGCCGCCGGGCCAGCAGCGGCCGGGCTTGTCGACATAGGGATGGTGGCCGAGCAGCGGGGCGTAGGGCTCGACGCCACCGAACTCGGTGAGGCTCCAGGGACACTGCACGGCGGTCAGCGCCTTGAGCGGCGTGACGATGGCCGTGGACACGCCCAGGGCCAGCACCAGATAGCCCAGCGGCCGGCGCCACGGGTGCAGCCGGGGGACCAGCAGGCTGGCGAGAAAACCGGCGATGGCGAGCAGGCCGAGCAGGATCACCACTTGCTTGGCGCGATCATGCAACACGTCTTCGAGAAAAGCGCTGTGACGCCCGATGAAACCGTTCTGCGGATCGTAGAACAGGTGCGCCAGGGCGAAGTCGACCCGGGGTACGTCGATCAGCAGCAGGAACGCCATGGCCGCCAGCGGCAGCGCGCTCCACAGCCGAAAATTGAAGGGCCGCGAATGGGACATGAAAGACTCCTTGGCAAGTCGAAAGCACCACAGTCTGCGCCGGGCCGTGTGAGCGACGGGTAAAGGACTCGTGAAAAAAACATCAAGTCGCGGAAACCCGATGGGGATGCGGCAACGTGCCACGCCGAGTTTCCGCCTAGGCTGAAACCCACCCATGGGTCACGCAGGACAAGGACATGCCCGCCATTCCCGTTACCCACCGCATCCCGCGCACCGTCTGGGTCCTGGGCCTGGTCAGCCTGTTCATGGACCTGTCGTCCGAACTGGTGCACAGCCTGCTGCCGCTGTTCCTCGTGGGCAGCCTGGGCGCGAGCATGCTCGCCGTCGGTCTGATCGAGGGCCTGGCGGAGGCCACCGCGCTGGCCGTCAAGGTGTTTTCCGGCGCCATCAGCGACTACCTGGGACGGCGCAAGGGCCTGGTGTTGATCGGCTACGGCCTGGCGGCACTGAGCAAGCCGCTGTTCCCGGTTGCCACGTCCGCCGACCAGGTGCTCTTCGCCCGGTTGCTGGACCGGGTCGGCAAGGGGATTCGCGGCGCCCCCCGCGACGCGCTGATCGCCGACGTCGCCCCGGCGCCGATACGGGGCGCCTGCTTCGGCCTGAGACAGGCGATGGACAGCGCCGGCGCCTTCTTCGGCCCGCTGCTGGCGATCCTGCTGATGATGCTGCTGGCCGGCGATATCGCCCAGGTGCTCTGGTTCGCCCTGTTACCGGCGCTGGTGTCGGTGGCCCTGATTCTGCTCGGCGTGCGGGAGCCGGACGCGGCCCGGCCGTCCCGGCACCTGCGTTCGCCCATCCGCCTGCGCGCCTGGCGCGGTTTCCCGGCGGCCTACTGGTGGGTGGTGGGCCTGGGCGCGCTGTTCAGCCTGGCGCGCTTCAGCGAGGCCTTCCTGGTGCTGCGCGCCCAGGACGCGGGGCTTTCCACCACCTGGGCGCCGCTGGTGATGGTGGTGATGTCGGGCTGCTACATGCTTTGCGCCTACCCCGCTGGCAGGTTGTCCGACCGTGCGGGCCCGACCGGGCTGCTGGCCTTCTCCCTGGTGCTGCTGATCGTCGCCGACCTGCTGCTGGCAGTGGCCGACCGCCCCATCCTGCTGCTGGCCGGCGTGGCCTTCTGGGGGCTGCACATGGGGTTCAGCCAGGGCATCCTCGCGGCGCTGGTGGCCGAAACCACGCCCGCCGACCTCAAGGGCAGCGCCTTCGGCCTGTTCAACCTGGCCAGCGGCGCCGCGCTGCTCCTGGCCAGCCTGCTGGCCGGCTGGCTCTGGCAATACCAGGGCGCCGCGAGCACCTTCCTCGCCGGCGCGGCCTTCTGCCTGGCCACGCTCCTGCTGCTGGCGCTGCGTCGACGCTAATCGAAAGTCGGGCTGTCCTCGCCCGCGGTCGGCGCGAATCTGGGGCCGATGACCCGGAGCGGGTGCCGTACTCCGGGTCGCTGGGACGACAACAAGGAGAAGAAAATGCCCTGGTACTTCGAAGCCCTCATCAGCATCCCCGCCGGCCTGCTGCTCGGCAACTTCAGCGAATGGTGGTTCCACCGCGTCGTGCTCCACGGCCTGGGGCGCAAGCGCGGCACCTTCTGGAGCTTCCATTTCCACGAACACCACCGCAACGCCCGACAGTACGACTTCTACGACCCCTGCTACCGCCGCCCGCCGCTGGGCTGGCACGCCCAGGGCAAGGAAGCCTGGGCGCTCATCGTCGCCAGCCTGCTGGTGGCGCCGCTGTTCTTCTGGGCGCCCTGGCTGTGCGTCACGCTGTGGTACTGCGCCGGCAACTACTACGTCACCCACAAGAAGGCCCACGACCACCCGGACTGGGCGCGCCAGCACCTGCCCTGGCACTACGACCACCACATGGGTCCCAATCCCCAGGCCAACTGGTGCGTGACCAAGCCCTGGTGCGACTGGATATTCGGCACGCGCGAGCATTTCGTGGGGACGCCGCGGGACGCCCGGGCGGCGGCCTGATTGTCGCCCGCAGACGCGGCTAGGGCTGTACCCAGCCGCGCTGGAGCAGCGGCCTGTCCCAGGCCGGTTCGTCACTGATGCGTTCCACCAGGAAGTCGATCAGGGTGCGCACCTTCAGGGCCCGGCGTTGGGTGGCCGGGTAGACGGCGGAAAAGCTGAAGGAGGTCAGCGAATAGTCGCCGAGCACTGGCACCAGGCGGCCGGCCAGGAGGTCGTCGCTGGCCACCAGGGTCGGCAGGCAGACCACGCAGGTGCCGGTCAGGGCGTAGTCCCGCAGCAGATGCACGGAATTGGAACGCACCTGGCCGGTGAGGTTGAGTTCCACCTGTTCCTCGCCGTTGAACACCCACTTGTTGCGGGACGGATAGCCCTCGTAGAGCGCCACCTTGTGCAGTTGCAGGTCCGTCGGCACCCGTGGCGCGCCATGGCGCTCCAGGTACGCAGGGGACGCGCAGAACAGCCGGCGAACGGAGAACAGCTTGCGCTCGATCAGCGATTCGGCGAGCGGCGGGAACATCTGGAAGGCCACGTCGAAACCTTCCTCGATGGGGTCCACCACCCGGTCGTTGACGATCACGTCCACCTCGATATCCGGGTACAGCTCGGTGAATTCCGCCAGCAGGCAGCCAAAATGGCCGATGGCGAAGCCCGGCAGCATCTGGATGCGCAGCTTGCCGGTGGGTTTGGCGCGCAGGTCGCGCATCTGCTCGGTGAGGCTGTTGAAGCTGGCCACCATGTCCGCGCATTCCTTGTAGTAGGTCTCCCCCACTTCCGAGAGCCGCACATGGCGGGTGCTGCGGTGGAACAGCGGCGCGCTGATGTAGTCCTCCAACTGCTGGATGCGGTGGCTGACCACCGAGCGGGTCACCCCCAGTTGCTGGGCGGCGCGGGCGAAGTTGCCGGTTTCCGCGACGCGGACGAAGGCTTCGATGCTGAGCAGGCGGTCCATGTGTGTTTCCGGTTCTGGCGATGATTCAACTGTAGGGGCGAATTCATTCGCCATGCAGAACACAGTTCTGCCGTAGGTTGGTGTCGAGGAACGAGACCCAACGATTCGCCCCAAATGTTGGGTTTCGCTGCGCTCTACACCAACCTACATCGAACTCAACCTCCGCTGCATCGGAAACAGCTGCCAGCCGAATCGTTCGCTCACCAGGCCCCAGACGCCCTGGGGCGCCTTGAGCATCATCAGCACCGCCACGCTGCCGAGGATGATCATGTACAGCGCGCCGAACTCGGCGAAGCAGCTGCGCAGGACGAAGTAGATCAGGGTGCCGATCAGCGGGCCTTCCAGGGTGCCGATACCGCCGATGATGACGATGAAGATCACCGCCGCCGTCCAGTCCTGCACGCTGAAGGCGGCGTCCGGGGAGATCCGCAGCTTCTGCAGGAAGATCAGCGCGCCCACCACACCCGTGCAACCGGCGGCCAGCACATAGACCATCAGCTTGGTGCGAAACACGTTGATGCCGAGGCTGCCGGAAGCCGGCTCGGAGTCGCGGATGGCAGTCAGCGCCAGGCCCTGGCGCGAGCGCAGCAGCAGGTAGACCACCAGCACCGCCGCGACGGCGATGGCCAGGGCGCTGAAGTACAGCAGCATTTCGCGGCCGTCGCGGCTGCCGCCGATCTGCCGGACGATGGACGCCGGCAGGCTCTGACCGGAACCGCCGCCCAGGCTGCCGACCTGGGCCAGGCCCAGGCGGAACACTTCGGCCACCACCCAGGTGCCGATGGCGAAGTAGGCGCCGCGCAGGCGGAACAGCACCAGCGCCGTGGGCACCGCCAGCGCGGCCACCACCAACCCGGAAAGGAACACCGCGGCCAACGGCGGCACGCCCAGTTGCGAGGCCAGCACGAAAAGCAGGTAGCCGCCGAGGCCGACGAAGGCCTGCTGGCCCACGGAAACCATGCCGGCGTAGCCCGCCAGCAGGTTCCACATCTGCGCCAGGGCCAGGTAGTAGGCGAACTCCACCACCAGGCGCAGCACCGCGCGGTCGGCCCAGAACGGCAAGGACGCCAGGACCAGCACCAGCACGCCCAGCAGCGCCAGGCCCACCTGGCTGCTGCGGGTGCTGCGCTGGACGAGGTAGGCATTGTTCATCGCATTCATCAGTCGACACTCCGGGGAAACAGGCCACGCGGGCGGAAAACCAGGATCAGCAGGAACACCAGGTGGCCGGCGAGGATTTGCCAGCCCGGATCGATGTGCGCGCCCACCGCCTGGGCGACGCCAAGGATCACGCCACCGGCGAGCGTGCCCCAGAGGCTGCCGAGGCCGCCGATGATCACCGCTTCGAAGCCGTAGAGCAGCCGCGCCGGACCGACGCTGGGGTCGAAGCTGGTGCGCACCGCGAGGAACACCCCGGCGATGGACACCACCGCCATCGCCAGCGCCATGGCCAGGCCGAAGATGTGACGGTTGTCGATGCCCATCAGCTGGGCGGTGTGCTGGTCATCCGAGGTGGCGCGGAAGGCACGCCCCAGGCGCGTCTTGTAGAACAGCAACTGCAGGCCGCCGATGACCAGCAGCGCGGTGCCGAACACCATCAGCGGCATCACGCCGAGGCTGAGGCCGCCCACGGCGACGCTGGCCACTTCCAGGTCGCCCTGGGAGAGCTTCTGGCTGTCGGCGCTGAAGAACTCCAGAAGGACGTTCTGCAAGATGATCGACAAGCCGAAGGTCACCAGCAGCGGCGGCAGGATGTCGTTGCCCAGGGTCCTGTTGAGCAGTTGCCGTTGCAGGCCGTAGCCGACCAGGAACATCACCGGTACCACCACCGCCAGACTGGCCAGGGGCGACAGCCCGAGGGTCTGGACCACCACCAGCGCCAGGTAGGACGCGAGGACGATGAAGTCGCCGTGGGCAATATTGACCAGGCGCATGATGCCGAACATCAGCGACAGGCCCACCGCGAACATGGCGTAGAGACCGCCGAGCAGCACGCCCTGCACCAGGGTATTGAGCCATTCCATCATCATGCCTCCGCCAGGCCGAAATAGGCCGCCTTGATCTGTTCCTTACCCACCTCGCCCGGTTTGCCGGAGAGAGAAATGCGCCCTTCCTGGAAGCAGTAGAAGCGGTCCGCCACCGCCAGGGCCTGGTTGATGTCCTGTTCGACCAGGATCACCGCCGTGCCGTCGGCCTTGATCGAGGGCAGCGCGGCATAGATGTCCTTGATGGTGGTGGGCGCCAGGCCCAGGCTGATCTCGTCGCAGAGCAGCAGGCTCGGGCTCGACATCAGCGCGCGGCCGATGGCGACCATCTGCTGCTGGCCGCCGGACAGCGCGGTACCGGGGCGCTTGCGCAGCGTTTCCAGGACCGGGAAGAGGCCATAGATGCGCGCCAGGTTCCACGGCCCCGGGCGCTTGCTGTAGGCGCCGATCAGCAGGTTTTCCTCGACGCTGAGGGAGGGAAACAGCTTGCGCCCTTCCGGCACCAGGGCGATGCCACGCTCCAGCACACGGTTGGCCGGCAGGTCGCCGATGGACTGGCCCTTGTAGCGGATGGCGCCGGGGTCGTTGCGGATCAGCCCGGCGAGGGAGCGCAGGAAGGTGGATTTGCCGGCGCCATTGGCGCCGATGATGGCCAGGGTCTCGCCCTCGGCCAGGTCCAGGTCGAGGTCGAACAACGCCTGGAAGTCGCCGTAGCCGGCGCGCAGCTTGCGGATCGTCAGCATGACCTCAGCTCCCGATGCCCATGTAGATTTCCTGCACCTTGGGGTTGGCCATCACCGCCTGAGGCTCGCCCTCGTCCAGCTTGCGGCCGAAATTGATCACCGCCAGGCGGCTGACCACCGCCAGCAGGGCGTGGACGATGTGTTCGATCCAGATGATCGAGGTACCGGAGCGGTGGATGCCCTGGATGGTGCTCACCAGTTCGTGGCACTCGGGTTCGGTGAGGCCGCCGGCGATCTCGTCCAGCAACAGCAACTGCGGACGGGTCGCCAGGGCGCGGGCCATTTCCAGGCGCTTGCGCTCCAGCAGGGTCAGGGAGCCGGCCAGGGCGTTGGCTTTCTTCATCAGCCCGGTGAGTTCGAGGATGTGCGCGCACCAGGCATGGCCGTCCTTTTCCTTCTGGCCGGCGCCGAAGGTGGCGCCCACCAGCAGGTTCTCGAACACCGTCATCTTCACGAAGGGATGAGGGATCTGATGGGAACGGCCGATGCCGCGCTGGCAGCGCTTGAACACCGGTTCGCGGGTGACGTCTTCACCCTGGAAACGGATGCGCCCGGCGTCGGGCGCCACACCGCCGGCGATCAGGTTGAACAGGGTGCTCTTGCCGGCGCCGTTGGGGCCGATGATGCCCAATGCCTCACCCGGCGCCAGGTCCAGGCTGAAATCGTCGGTCACCGTCACCGAGCCGTAGCGCTTGTGCACCTGCTCCAGTACGAGGAGTTGTTGCATGTGTCGTTACCTGTATGAATCTGTAGCCCGGATGCAATCCGGGGGCACTGTGCCGAGACTCCCGGATTTCCCCCGGGCTACTGACTACGAACGGCCCCCTCTCCCCTCGGGGAGAGGGCTGGGGAGAGGGGGTTAATTAACCCCACGCGCGAACTCAACCGCCGTAAGTGATCGCCTGCATCTCCCCACCCAGGGGAATCTGCGGCGCGGTCTGGTTGCTGGTGATCACCAGGTCGTAGGTGAAAGGCCCGCCGAGGCGCCACTGGCCGGACACCAACGGGGTCTTGGCGACGTTCTTCACCGGACCGTTCTTCCAGCTCACCGGGCCGACCACGGTGTTCAGCTCGGTCTTCAGCAAGGCATCGCGGGTGGCCTCGGGGTTACCCACTTCCTCGGTGCGCTGGAGGATGTCCACCGCCAGCTCGAACAGCGCGTGGACGAAGCCCAGGGGCTGGGTCCACTGCTTGCCGGTGGCCTGGGTGTAGCGCGCGGCCAGTTGCCCGGCGGTCAGGCCGTTGAGGGACGAGCTGAACGGGTGGCTGGGGCTCCACCAGATTTCCGTGGACAGGTTGTGCCCAGCCTTGCCCAGGGCCTCCACCGCCGAGGGGAACAGCAGCGCCTTGCCCACCGACATCGCCTTGGGCTGGAAGCCCTGCTGGCGTGCCTGGGTCCAGAAGGTGGTGAGGTCCGGCGGGATGACCACACCCGTGACGATTTCCGCTTCGGCCTTCTTGAACGCGGAGATCTGCGCGGAGAAATCGTCGGTCAGACTCTGGAAGCGCCCCGGGTCCACCAGTTGGAAGCCCTTCTGCGCCAGCACCGGCGGGAAGCCCAGCTTGCCGTCGCCCCAGGCGTTGCCGTCGCCGTCGTTGGGGAACAGGCCACCGATCACCTTGTTGCTGCCCATGCCGCCCCACATGGCGGTGTAGGTGGCGATCACGTCTTCCAGGCCCCAGAAGAAGTGGTAGGTCCACTGGAAACCTTCGTCCGGCTTGCCGCCCCGGGTGAAGAACCAGGGCTGCCAGGGCGCCACGGTGGAGATGCAGGGGACCTCGTTGATCTCGCACTGGTCCGACACCGGGTTGGTGGTTTCCGGGGTGGAGGACACCAGCATCAGGTCCACGCCGTCGGACAGGATCAGCTCGTTGGCCACTTCGGCGGCGCGGTTGGGGTTGGACTGGCTGTCCTTGACTATCACTTCCAGGCGGCAGCGCTGGCCGCCGACGGTGATGCTGTTCTTCAGCACCGAGGCGAGGCTCTCGATGATGTAGGCATCCGCCGCGGCGAAGGGCGCCAGCGGGCCGGTCTGCGGGCTGACGTAGCCGATGCGGATGACCTTTTCCGCGGCGAACAGCGGCCCGGAAGAAAGACCTGCGAGCAGCGAGCCGCCAGCCACGACGCCGCTGGCCCGCAGGAAATCACGCCGGGACAGCCCGGCACCGAGGAGTTTCTTGTTGTTGTCCATGACGCGTACCTCGACGTGGAGATGAAGCCCGGCGCGGGCGCACGGGCCCGGCCGGGAGGGCAGTGGTTTGGAGCCGGATCAGAAGAAGACGGTGACGTCGAAGGAGCCGATCAGCTGGCTGTCCTCGCGTCCGCCACCGAAGGCATCGCGACCGCTGCCGCTGTGGATGTCGTAGCGCAGCTCGGGGCGCAGGCGCAGGTTCGGCACCGGGGTCCAGGCCAGGTTGGTGGTGAAGCCGTAGAAGCTGCCCCAGCTCGGATCGGGGATGCCGGTCTGCGGGTCGATGTTGGCCATCACCACGTGCACCGGCGCGTCGCTGTAGAACCATTCGGCGCGGCTGTTCCACATCAGGTCGTCGGCCAGGCGGTGGTACCAGTTGACGTCGGCGCCATACCAGTGGGCATTGCCCTTGTCCGCGAAGGCGGCGAAGGCGGCGTCTTCCTGCTGGCCGTAGTTGAACTCCACGGCGATGCGGTTGCGCGCATCGAGCACATGGGAAACCGTCAGGTAGGAGGCGTAGCGCGTCAGGTCCTGGTCATCGGTGCCGGCGGGGATGGGCGAGCCGCAGGCGCACTCGGCGAAGCTGTCACCAGCGCCGTTGCCGTAGATGTTTTCCCAGTCCACCCAGGTGCGGAAGTCCGCTGAGCGCCAACGCAGGTTGGCGATGACGTCCGGGTCGCCGTTGGGGTCCTGCATATTGTTCCAGCCCTGCACCAGGCCCAGTTCGAAACCGAGCATGCTGCCGCCCTCTTCCTGGGGCAGCTTGAAGGAATAGAGCGCGCCGGTGTGCTTGGCCGGGCCGTGCATGAAGGAATAGGTGTGGCTGTAGAAGTCGGTCGGCGCGGGGCTCGGCAGGGCAAAGCCGATCTCGTTCTCCAGCGGGGTGTGGAACACGCCGAGCATCAGGTTGGAGCCGCCGAGCACCGGGATGTAGAAGTCCAGGTAGGCCTGGGCGATGTTGAAGTTTTCATCGTTGGCATCGGCGCTGCGGTTGACGCCCAGGTCTTCGTCGAAACCGTAGGTCTTGAAGAAGCGCGCATCCTTGCCGTACAGCGCGGTGACGTTGAAACCCCAGTCGGCTTCCTGCGGCATGGGACCGGGGAACGGGCCGACGCGACCGACCACATTGCCCTTGGGGGCCTTCTCGATGGACAGGGCGAACTGGTTGAGGTTGAAGCCTTCGTCGTTGTTGAAGAAGGCCTGCTTGCTCACGTCATCGCTGCCGTTGTCGTTGTAGATCCAGCCCGCCTGGGCCCAGCCATGGACCTTGATGCCATGGTCCTTTTCCAGGCCGTCGCCGAAGGCGCTGCGGAACAGCGAACCGGACGGCCCCGGCTCGGCGGCCTGGGCGATGCTGGGGAACAGTGCGACGGCCGCCAGGACCGGGGCGAACAGAGGGGATGCGGAGAAATGCTTGCTACGGATCATGGCAGCTACCTTGTTGTTATTAGTCAGCCTGATGCCGTGACGGAGCGCGCTGGCAGTGCGGTTCGGGCCGTCCGGCTGGGTTGCAAGCTACAAGTGCCCTACCCCTCCAACAATTGCGGTTTCGGCGATATGAGTGTTCGCACTTCGCGAACAATGGCGACGCCCCCGAAGCTAGAGCGGTTGCGGCCGGAAGGGGGTGCGGCAGGCTGGGCGGTTATCGGACAGAATTGCGGCAAGTGGGAGGCGGGACTACGTCCAGCCCCCAGTCCGCTCCCGCGCAGGTTGGTGTAGAGCGCAGCGAAACCCAACACCGTGAAACGATGGGTTTCGTGCCTCTACCCATCCTACGTTCAGCTCCCAGCCCGCTCCCGCGTGGGTTGGTGTAGAGCGCAGCGAAACCCAACGCCGCGACACGATGGGTTTCGGACCTCTACCCATCCTACGTCCCGCTCCCAGCCCGCTCCCGCGTAGGTTGGTGTAGAGCGCAGCGAAACCCAACGCCACGACGCGATGGGTTTCGTACCTCTACCCATCCTACGTTCAGCTCCCAGCCCGCTCCCGCGTAGGTTGGTGTAGAGCGCAGCGAAACCCAACACCCCGAAACGATGGGTTTCGTACCTCTACCCATCCTACGTCCAGCCCCCAGCCCGCTCCCGCGTAGGTTGGCGTAGAGCGCAGCGAAACCCAACGCCACGAGACGATGGGTTTCGTACCTCTACCCATCCTACGTCCAGCCCCCAGTCCGCTCCCGCGTAGGTGAAACCCAACGGGAGCAAGGGCCGCCGCTGCACCATCACCCGTCGCGGCGTTCAGCGCCGGTGGCGCAACGGCTCGAGCAGCGGCTTCAGGCCGTTGTGGTCGATCTCCTGCATCAGCATCAGCAACCGACCGATCTCGCCCTTGGGAAAGCCTTCACGGGCGAACCAGTTCAGGTAGTGTCCGGGCAGGTCGGCGATCAGGCGGCCCTTGTATTTGCCGTAGGGCATTTCGCGGGTGACCAGGAGCAGCAGGTCTTCGGGCTTCATCGGACGGCCTTGCGGGTGGCGAAGCGGAGATTGTCGCAGAGGCCGGCCTCAACCATCCACCGGCGCGCCCAGCAGCCCGAACTCGGCGGGAACCCGGACGTAGAACAGCGGCACGGCCTCATCTGCCAGGCGCTTGAGCAGGGCATCGCACTCCGCCTCGGTCAGGGCCAGGAGAATCAGCATCGGCTGGTCAGCCATCTCGAAGAAGTGATGGGAATGGATGTGCCGGGTATGGCCGAAGCCTTCGATCCCGGAAACCAGGGTGGCGCCGCGCAGGCCCATTTCCATGGCCAGGCCGACGATCCAGTCCGCCAGCATCTTGCCCTGGTGGCGCCGGTTCTGCTGGGTGTAGAGCGTGAGCTGGCAGCCCTTCATATCAGCCTCCTTCGCGAGGTCAGACGATGCCTCCGTTCACCCTGAGGGTCTGCCCGTTCACCCAGGCGCCTTCGGGCCCCACCAGGAAGGCGACCAGGTTGGCGATATCCTCGGGGTTGCCCAGGCGTTCCAGGGGCGCCTGCTTGACCAGGCGCGCCACCAGTTCCGGCGGTTTGCCTTCCAGGAACAGGTTGGTGGCCGTCGGCCCAGGCGCCACGCAATTGACCGAAATGTTCCGCCCGCGCAGCTCGCGGGCGAAGATCGCGCTCATGGTTTCCACCGCCGCCTTGGACGCGGCGTAGATGGCGTAGCCCGGCAGGCTCAGCCCCACCACGCTGCTGGACAGGTTGACGATGCGCCCACCGCTGCGCAGGCGTGACGCCGCCAGCTTGAGGGTGTTGAAGGTGCCGCGGGTGTTGATGGCGAAGAGCCGGTCGTAGAGCGCCATCTCGGTATCGGCGAGCGGCACCAGGCCGGGCTGGATCACCCCGGCGTTGTTCACCAGGATATCGATGGCGCCGAACTCCATTTCGGTCTGGTCGAACAGCACGGCGACCGCCACAGGGTCGCTGACGTCGGCCAGCACCGGGTAGGCCTTGCCCCCGGCCCGCCGGATGTCTTCCACCACCTGCTCGGCGGATTCCGGCCGGGAGGCGTAATTGACCACCACCTGGATACCTTCGGCGGCCAGGCGCCGGGCTATGGCCGCGCCGATACCCCGGGACGCCCCGGTGACGATTGCGGTTCTGGCGGTTTCCGACATGCGGTTCTCCCGGAATGGCCCGAAAACCACGGCTGGTGCCGCTTGTGGGCCTTTCCAGTGGTATAGCCGCAGATGGCGCCCCGTGCGGGACCGGTCATCAGCGGCGCCCGGCCCGCCAGGGGCCCGGAACGCTCAGCGCGCGGCGTGCAGGGCCTGCCAGCGGGCGTAGATCGCCGCCGTGGAAAGGCCGAAGGGTTCGCCCTCGGCGTTGGCCGCGGCGAACACCACGCGACGCGGCCTTAAGGCAGCGCCTCGCCATCCGACTCCGCCCGCTCCAGTTGCGTCTGTTCCCATCCCCCGCCCAGGGCGGCGATGAGCTGGACGCTGGTGGTCAGGCGGCTGCCCATCAGGGTCAACAGCGTGCGCTCGTTGTTCAGCGCGGTGGCCTGGTTGGTGACCACGCTGTTGTAGTCGACGGTGCCGGCGCGGTACTGGTTGGTGATCAGGCGCAGGGCTTCGCGGGCGGCGTCCAGGGCTTCCTGCTGCACACCGCTCTCCTCGGCCAGCACGTCGAGCTGGACCAGGTAGTCCTCGGCTTCGCGGAAGCTGTCGAGCACGGTCTGGCGGTACACGGCAACGGTCTGGTCGTAGCTGGCCTCGGCCTGGTCCACCTGGGAACGGATCAGGCCGCCGTCGAACAGGGTCATGGCGAATTCCGGGCCGATGGACCAGAAGCGGTTGGGCGTGGTGATCCAGTCATGCAGGCTGCCGCTGCGGTAGCCGCCGGCGGCGCTCAGGCTGAGGCTGGGGAAGTAGGCGGACTTGGCGACACCGATCCGGGCGTTGGCCGCCATCACGTTGCGCTCGGCGGAGGCCACGTCGGGGCGGCGTTCCAGCAGTTGCGAGGGCAGCAGCGCCGGCACGTGCGGCAACGCCGGTACGCTGTCCACCTCGGCCAGGCTGAACTCCGCCGGCGGCACGCCGACCAGTACGGCGAGGGCGTTCTCCAGCTGCGCGCGCTGGTACTTGAGGTCGATCACCTGGGCCTGGGTACTTTTCAGCTGAGTGGTGGCCTGGGCCACGTCGGCGCGGGTGACGATACCGGCCTTGTACTGGTTCTGGGTCAGGGTCAGGGCGCGCTGGTAGGCGGCGATGGTGGCCTCCAGCAGGCGTTTCTGTGCATCCAGCACCCGCAATTGCAGGTAGTTCTGCGCCAGTTCCGATTGCAGGCTGAGGCGTGCGGCGGCGAGGTCGGCGGCGCTGGCCTGCAGGCTCGCGGTGTCGGATTCCAGTTGCCGGCGCAGCTTGCCCCAGAGGTCGATTTCCCAGTTCACCCCGAGGCTGACGTCGTAGCTCTTGGACACGCCGCCGCCGCCTGAGCTGGTGACGGTGGAGCCGTCGGCCAGGCGCACGGTGCTGTCGCCACCGCCCTGCCCGGAACGGGTCTTGCCGGCATTGGCGGTCACCGAGGGGAAAAACGAGGCCCGCGCGCCACGGGCCAGCGCCTGGGCCTGACGGTACTGGGCGACGGACTGGGCGAGGGTCTGGTTCGAAGCCTCCAGGCGCTGCTGCAGGCCGTTGAGGGTGGCGTCGTTGTAAAGCTCCCACCAGCGGCCACGGTGCTCCAGGTCGGCCGGGCTGGCCAGGGACCAGCCTTCGGCGTGCTTGAACTGCGCGGGCACGCTCTGCTCCGGACGCTGGTAGTCCGGGCCGATGGCGCAGCCGGACAACAGCAGGCCGGCGAAGGCCATGGCCATGGCACGGCGCAGGGGTTTCAGGGAGGTGGCAGCGGTGTTCATAGCGGTGTTTCCAGGGCAGCGTCGGTGCGCACGCCACGCCAGCGGTTGAAGCGGTGGCGCAGGCGGTCGAGGTAGAGGTAGACCACGGGGGTGGTATAGAGGGTCAGCAATTGGCTCAGCACCAGGCCGCCGATGATGGCCACGCCCAGCGGCTGGCGCATTTCCGCGCCCTCCGCGCCGCCGATCAGCAGCGGCACGGCACCGAGGATGGCGGCGATGGTGGTCATCAGGATCGGCCGCAGGCGCAGCAGGCAGGCCTGGCGGATGGATTCCGCCGGGGACAGGCCGTCGTTGCGCTCCAGTTGCAGGGCCAGGTCGATCATCATGATGGCGTTCTTCTTCACCACGCCGATCAGCAGGAACAGGCCGAGCAGCGAAATCAGGCTGAACTCGCCGCCGGTGAGGAGGATCGCCAGCAGCGCGCCGACACCCGCCGAGGGCAGCGTGGAGAGGATGGTCAGCGGGTGGATGTAGCTCTCGTAGAGGATGCCCAGCACCAGGTACACCAGCACCAGGGCGGCGAGGATCATCCACGGCTGGTTCTGCTGGGTGCTCTGGAAGGCGTCGGCGCTGCCGCCCATCCGGGCGATCACCGAGCTGGGCAGGCCGATGGCGGCCACCGCCTTCTCGATGGCGACGGTGGCCGTGTCCAGGCTGACGCCGGGAGCCAGGTCGAAGGAGATGCTCTCCGAGGCGAACTGCCCTTCGTGGCTGACCCGGTCTTCCTCCAGGCTGCGCTCGTAACGGGCGAAGCTGGACAGCGGCACGCGCTGGCCGTCGGCGGTGATCAGTTGCACCTGCTTGAGGGTTTCCGGGTCCTGGGCGTATTTCGGGTTGACCTCCATCACCACCTGGTACTGGTTCAGGGTGTCGTAGATGGTGGAGATCTGCCGCTGGCTGTAGGCGTTGTTCAGCGCCGAGCTGACCATGGCCATGTCCACGCCCAGGCGCTTGGCGGTGTCGCGGTCCACCTGCAGGGTGATCTGCTGGGCGCCCTCCCCCTCGTTGGCGTCGATGGCGGTGAGTTCCGGCAGCGCCTTGAGCGCGGCGGTGACCTTCGGCAGCCAGGTGCGCAGGTCGGACAGCTCGCCGCTCTGCAGCACGTACTCGTACTGGGAGCTGCGCTGCTCGCGACCGCCGCCGAACTGCAGGTCCTGGTCGGCCATCAGCATCAGCCGGCCGCCGGGCACCTTGGGCAGGTTGGCGCGCAGCCGTTCGATGACTTTCTGCGCCGAAACCTTGCGTTCGGCGATGGGCTTCAGGCGCACGATCATGAAGGCGTTGTTGATGCCGCCACCGCCGCCGATGAAGCCGGCCACGCTCTCCACCGCCGGATCGGCCAGCACGGCGCGGCGGAAGGTTTCCATCTTCGGCTGCATCACGGTGAAGGACAGGCCGTCGTCGCCCCGGATGAAGCCGATCAACTGGCCAGTGTCCTGCTGCGGCAGGAAGGTCTTGGGCACCAGCACGTAGAGGGCGATGTTGCAGGCGATGGTCAGCAGCAGGCTGGCCAGGGTCAGGCGCGGATGGCGCAGGGCCAGCCCCAGGGTGCGGTCGTAGGCGCCGACCATGCGCGTGTGCAGGGTCTCGCTCCAGCGTTGCAGGCGGCTGTCCCGGTCCGGCACATGGGGCTTGAGCCAGCGCGCGCAAAGCATGGGCGTCAGGGTCAGGGACACCAGCAGCGAGACCAGGATGGCCACCGCCAGGGTCAGGGAAAATTCGCGGAACAGCCGGTCGATGATGCCGCCCATGAAGAGGATCGACACGAACACCGCCACCAGCGAGAGGTTCATCGACAGCAGGGTGAAGCCCACCTCGCGGGTGCCCTGCAGGGCCGCCTTGAACGGCGCCATGCCGTCGTTGATGTGCCGCGAGATGTTCTCCAGCACCACGATGGCGTCGTCCACCACCAGCCCGGCGGCGAGGATCAGCGCCATCAGCGAGAGTACGTTGAGGGAGAAACCCATCAGGTACATCACGGCGAAGGTGCCCACCAGCGACACCGGCACCGCCAGCGCCGGGATCAGCGAGGCACGCAGGTTGCCGAGGAACAGGTAGACCACCAGTATCACCAGGGATACCGCGATCAGCAGGGTGCGCTCGGCCTCGTGCAGGGTCGCGCGGATCACCGGCGAGCGGTCCATGGCCAGGTCCAGCTTGACGCTGGCCGGCAGCACCGCCTGCAACGCCGGCAGCTGCTGCTTGATGCGCTCGATGGTCTCGATGATGTTGGCGCCGGCCTGGCGGTTGATTACCAGCAGCACCGCCGAATCATCGTTGAAGAAGCCACTGTTGTAGCGGTCTTCCACCGCGTCGCGGACCTTGGCCACATCGCCCAGGCGCAGGGCCGCGCCGTCCTGGTAGCGGAGGATCAGCGGCGCGTAGTCGGCGGCCTTCTCCAACTGGTCGTTGGCGCCCACCTGCCAGTGGCGTCCGGCATCTTCCACCGCGCCCTTGGGCCGGCGCTGGTTGGCGGCGGCGATGGTGCTGCGCACGTCGTCCAGGGCCAGACCGTACTGGGTCAGCAGTTGTGGCTCCAGCTCAACCCGCACCGCCGGCAGGGAACTGCCGCCGATCTGCACTTCGCCCACGCCCCTGACCTGGGACAGGCTCTGGGCCAGGATGGTGGAGGCCAGGTCGTAGAGCTGGCCCTTCTCCAGCACGTCGGAGGTCAGCGACAGCACCATGATCGGCGCCTGGGACGGGTTGACCTTCTTGTAGGTGGGCATGCTGCGCATGCCGCTGGGCAGCAGGTTGCGCGAGGCGTTGATGGCCGCCTGCACGTCGCGGGCCGCGCCGTTGATGTCACGGTCCAGGTCGAACTGCACGATGATCCGCGTCGAGCCCTGGCTGGTGCGGCTGGTCATCTGGTTGATGCCGGCGATGGTGCCGAGCGACCGCTCCAGCGGCGTGGTGACGCTGGAGGCCATGATTTCCGGGCTGGCGCCGGGCAGGCTGGCCTGCACGGTGATCACCGGGAAATCCATCTGCGGCAGCGGCGACACCGGCAGCAGGCCGAAGCTGACGCTGCCCAGCAGGAGGATCGCCAGGCTCAGCAGCATGGTGGCCACCGGGCGGTGGATGAAGGGGGCGGAGAGGTTCATGGCTGAGCGTCCGAGCGGGGCATGAGCCCCCTCTCCCCCGGTTCCTCTCCCGCGAGCGGGAGCGGAGAGACAAGCAGCCAGCGGGCGCGAACGCGGCTCATACCGCCACCCCCGCCGCGCTGCGGCCGGTGAAGCGGCGCGACAGGCGATCGAAGGCCAGGTAGATCACCGGCGTGGTGAACAGCGTCAGCACCTGGGACAGCAGCAGGCCGCCGACCATCACCAGACCGAGCGGCTGGCGCAGTTCGGCGCCGGAGCCGGTGGCGAGCATCAGCGGGATGGCGCCGAACAGGGCCGCCAGGGTGGTCATCAGGATCGGCCGGAAACGCAGCAGCGCCGCCTGGTAGATGGCCGCTTCGGGGGCCATGCCCTGCTTGCGTTCGGCCTCCAGGGCGAAGTCGATCATCATGATCGCGTTCTTCTTGACGATGCCGATCAGCAGGATGATGCCGATGATGGCGATCAGGCCCAGGTCATTGCCCGTGAGCAGCAGTGCCAGCAAGGCGCCGACGCCGGCCGAGGGCAGCGTGGAGAGGATGGTCACCGGGTGGATGTAGCTCTCGTAGAGCACGCCCAGGACGATGTACATGGTCACCACGGCGGCGAGGATCAACAGCAGGGTGCTGGACAGCGACGCCTGGAAGGCCGCCGCCGCGCCCTGGAAGCGAGTCTGCACGCCTTCGGGCATGCCGATTTCCTGCTGTGTCCGCTGGATCACCTCCACCGCCTCGCCCAGGGCCACGCCGGGCGCGAGGTTGAAGGACAGGGTCACCGCCGGGAACTGGCCGATATGGTTGATCGCCAACTGCGTCTGGCGCTCCTCGACGCGGGCCAGGGCCGACAGCGGGACCTGCGCCCCATCGCGGTTGGCGACGTGGATCTGCTGCAGGGCCTGCGGCCCGATCACCTCGCCGGCGGCGGATTCCAGCACCACGCGGTACTGGCTGGCCTGGGTGAAGATGGTGGAGATCTGCCGCTGGCCGAAGGCGTCGTAGAGGGCGTCGGTGATGGCGGAAATTTCCACGCCCAGGCGCCCGGCCATGTCGCGGTCGATATTCAGGTAGACCTGCAGGCCCTTGTCCTGCAGGTCGCTGGCCACATCGGCGAGTTCCGGCCGCTGGCGCAGGGCGTCCACCAACTTCACTGTCCACGCGTTGAGCAGGTCGGCGTCGGGGGATTCCAGGCTGAACTGGAACTGGGTGCGGCTGACCCGGTCTTCGATGGTCAGGTCCTGCACCGGTTGCAGGTAAAGGCGGATATCGCTCTGCCGCTCCAACTCGGGCTGCAGGCGCTGGATCACTTCGCTGGCGGTGACGTCGCGCTCGCCGTGGGGCTTCAGGTTGATCAGCATGCGGCCGCTGTTGAGGGTGACGTTGTCGCCGTCGACGCCGATGTAGGAGGTCAGGCTGGCCACCGCCGGGTCCTTGAGGATCAGCGCGGCGACCTTCTGCTGGCGCTCGCTCATGGAGCGGAACGAGACCGATTGCGGCGCTTCGGTGATGCCCTGGATGACGCCGGTGTCCTGCACCGGGAAGAAGCCCTTGGGCACGGCGAGGTAGAGCACCACGGTGAGCGCCAGGGTGCCGATCGCCACCAGCAGGGTCAGGCCCTGGTGCCTGAGGGTCCAGGTCAGGCCACGGCCGTAGCGCTCGATCATGCCGTCGATGAAGGCGCCGCTGGCCGTGTAGAAGCCGCCCTGCTGTGCTTTGCCTTCGCGCTTGAGCAGGCGCGCGCACATCATCGGCGTCAGGGTCAGCGACACCACCAGGGAAATCAGGATGGCCACCGCCAGGGTGATGGCGAACTCGCGGAACAACCGGCCCACCACATCGGCCATGAACAGCAGCGGGATCAGTACGGCGATCAGCGAGAAGGTCAGCGAGATCAGGGTGAAGCCGATCTGCTTCGCACCTTTCAGGGCAGCGTTGAGCGGTGTCTCGCCTTCTTCCAGGTGGCGGGCGATGTTCTCCAGCATGACGATGGCATCGTCCACCACGAAGCCGGTGGCGATGGTCAGCGCCATCAGCGTCAGGTTGTTGATGGAGAAGCCGGCCAGGTACATCACCGCGAAGGTGCCCACCAGGGACAGCGGCACGGCGATGGACGGAATGAGGGTGGCACTGAGGCGACGCAGGAACAGGAAGGTCACCATCACCACCAGGGCGATGGCGAGGAACAGTTCGTGGCGCACGTCGGTGATGGCGGCGCGGATGGTCTGGGTGCGGTCGGTGAGCACCACCACGTCGAGGCCCGCCGGCAGGTTGGCGGTGATCGCCGGCAGCAGCGCCTGGATGCGGTCCACCACTTCGATCACGTTGGCGCCGGGCTGGCGCTGGATGTTCAGCAGCACCGCCTCGTTCTGGTTGGCCCAGGCGGCCAGGCGCTCGTTTTCGGCGCCGTCGACGATCTCGGCGACATCCTTCAGGCGCAGGGCGGCGCCGTTGTTGTAGGCGAGGATGAGGTTGGCGTATTCCTCGGCGGACTTGAGCTGGTCATTGGCGTCCAGCATCGAGACGCGGGTCGGGCCGTCGAAGTTGCCCTTGGGCTGGTTGACGTTGGAGGCGCCCACCAGGCTGCGCACGTCGGACAGGTTCAGGCCGTTGGCCGCCAGGGCCTCGGGGTTGACGCGGATGCGTACGGCCTGGCGCTGGCCACCGGCGATGCTGACCATGCCGACGCCGTTGATCTGCGCCAGCTTCTGCGCCATGCGCGTATCCACCAGGTTATGCAGCTTGGGCAGCGGCATGGTCTTCGAGCTGATGGCGAGGGTCAGCACCGGCGTATCGGCCGGGTTGACCTTGTTGTACACCGGCGGCGCCGGCAGGTCGTTGGGCAGCAGGTTGCTGGCGGCGTTGATGGCCGCCTGGACTTCCTGCTCGGCGACGTCCAGCTGAACCTCCAGGCTGAAGCGCAGGGTGATCACCGACGCGCCGCCGGAGCTGGTGGAGGACATCTGCGTCAGCCCCGGCATCTGCCCGAACTGGCGCTCCAGCGGCGCGGTGACGGCGCTGGTCATCACGTCCGGGCTGGCGCCCGGATAGAGGGTGAGGACGCGGATAGTCGGGTAATCCACTTCCGGCAGCGCCGCAACCGGCAGCAGGCGGTAGGCGATCAGGCCGGCGAGGAGAATCGCCAGCATGCTCAGGGTGGTGGCGACCGGCCGCAGGATGAACAGGCGGGAGAGGTTCATACGCCGCCTTTCTTGTCGCGGCCTTCGGGACGGACGCCCTGCAATTGCTCAGTGGGCTGCGCGGGCACCTCGTCGGCGTCGTGCACCACTTCCACCTCGCTGCCGTCGCGCAGGCGGTCGGTGCCTTCCAGCACCACCCGCTCGCCGGGCTGCAGGCCGCTCCTGACCACGGTGCGTTCGCCATCGTCCGGGCCGGTTTCCAGCTTGCGCACCTTGACCTTCTTCTCGCCGTCCATCACGTAGGCGAAGCTGCCCTGGCTGCCGAACTGAACGGCCGCCGACGGAATCAGCACGGCTTGCGGCAACAGCTCGGCGCGCAGGCGCACGTTGACGAACTGGTTGGGGAACAGGATTTCGTCGTCGTTGGCGAAGCGCGCCTTGAGCTTGAGCGTGCCGGTGGTCGTGTCGATCTGGTTGTCCAGGCTTTGCAGCACGCCTTCGGCCTGCCTGACCTTGTCGCTACGGTCCCAGGCCTCTACCACCAGGGGCTCGCCGGCGCGGTAACGGCTGACCACCGCCGGCAACTGGCCTTCGGGCAGGGTGAAGGCGACGCTGATGGGCTTGGTCTGGGTGATCACCACCAGCGGGGTGGTGTCACCGCTGCTGACCAGGTTGCCCAGGTCGACCTGGCGCAGACCGAGGCGACCCGCGATGGGCGCGCGCACCTGGGTGAAGCCGAGGTTGAGCCGGGCCTCGGCAACCGCCGCCTCGTTGCTCTTGATGGTCCCGCGATACTGCGCCACCAGGGCTTCCTGGGTATCCAGGGTCTGCTTGGCGATGCTGTCCTCGGCGTACAAGCCACGGTAGCGGGCCAGGTCGATCTCGGCGTTCTTCAACTGAGCGCGGTTCTGCGCCAGGGTGCCTTCGGCCTGTTGCAGGGCCACCTGATAGGGGCGCGGGTCGATCACCGCCAGCAGGTCGCCGGCCTTGACCTGCTGGCCTTCCTCGAACTGCAGCTTGACCAGTTCACCGTCGACGCGGCCACGCACGTTCACCGTGTTCAGCGCAGTCACGGTGCCGAGGGCCTTGAGATAGACCGGAAAATCCGCCTGGGTGATGGTGGCCACGCGCACTGGCACCGGGCCGGAGAAGGCACCGAAGCCCGGACGCCCGGGGCCTCCGCGACCGCCCTGCTGGTTCGGCTTGGCGGCGCTATCAGGCCAGAACCACCAAATCAGCAGCAGCAGGGCCAACAGTCCGACGGCGATGGCCAGCCAGTTGCGGAGGGAACGGGAATTGCGGGTTTGCTCAGTAATCGGGGACATGGTTCAGGTCGAAATGTGCGAGAGCGTGAACGATAAGCAGTTGAAAGCAGAAGGCAAAGTCTATTTACCGGCTATTTACCAAGGGCTTACGCGACACACTATCCTTACTGACCGATAGCCGCCCTTTCGTCGCGGTCCCGTTTGATGTCGCCGGGCCAGGAGCGTTCCGTGTTCGCAAGTTGCCGCCAGCACTTCGCCGCGCTGCACACCCAGGCGGAGTTCCACGCGTTGCGCATCGTCCGCCAGCGCACCGAGCACGCCCGGCTGCGCCGTGGCGTGGCCGAGCCGCCCAGCCTCGGCCAGGATATGGGTGCCATGCTCAGCGCGCGGCTGGCCGGGGTGGAAGCCTATGCCGCCACCACCGACCTCAGCCTCGCTGGTCTGCAACGGGCCCTGGAACGGGCGGAGGAACTGGCCCGCCGGATTGCTCGCTACGCCCTGGTGGATCACAGCCGCCTGACGCCTCCCCAGTCCAAGGCCCGCTACCAGTCGCCCGGCCTGGAGCAGCCCTTCCCCGGCCTCGCCGAACGCTTCGAACTGCTGGCCGAAGAGTCGGCCACCCTTCCCGCCGACCCGCGCCTGGTCAACTGGACCCTGTACATCGGCAGCGAGCGTCACGAGCAGCTCTACCTCAACAGCGCCGGTGCCGAGCAGTGGCAGGACCTGCGATTCACTTACCCCGGCATCAGCGTCACCGTCTTCGACGGCCACGACAGCCAGAGCCGCAGTTTCGGCGGCTATCACAGCGGCCAACAGGGCGGCGCCGAGGTGCTCCAGCGCCTGGGCTTCGCCGGCGCGGCGGCGCGGGTGGCGGACGAGGCGCTGCAACTGCTGCTGGCGCCGAATACGCCGAGCGGCCTCACCGACCTGCTGCTGATGCCGGACCAGATGCTGCTGCAGATCCACGAATCCATCGGCCATCCGCTGGAGCTGGACCGCATCCTCGGCGACGAGCGCAACTACGCCGGCACCAGCTTCATCGGCCTGGAAGACTTCGGTCGCTACCAGTACGGCTCGCCGCTGCTGAATGTGAGTTTCGACCCCGGCATTCCCGAGGAACTGGCCAGCTACAGCTTCGATGACGACGGCATGCCTGCGCGCAAGGAAATGCTCATCAAGGACGGGCTGCTGCTGCGCCCCCTGGGCGGTGCGCTCTCGCAGCAACGCAGCGGCCTGCCGGGCGTGGCCAACAGTCGGGCGGGCAGTTGGAACCGCGCGCCCATCGACCGTATGGCCAACCTCAATCTGGAGCCCGGCGACCGCAGCCTCGATCAGCTCATCGGCGGCATCGAGCACGGCGTACTGATGAGCACCAACCGGTCCTGGTCCATCGACGATGCCCGCAACAAGTTCCAGTTCGGCTGCGAATGGGGCCGACTGATCGAGAACGGCGAACTCAAGGGCGTGGTGAAGAACCCCAACTACCGGGGCGTTTCCGCGCCGTTCTGGCGCAACCTGGTGGCCGTCGGCGATGCCAGCACCGTCGAGGTCCACGGTACGCCCTGGTGCGGCAAGGGCGAGCCCAACCAGGTGGTGCGCGTGGGCCACGCCTCGCCCGCATGCGTCTTCAGACAGGTGGAAGTCTTTGGAGGAGCCCAGTGATGGCCGACGCAGAATCCCGCTTCACCGCCCTGGCCGAGAGCCTGGGCGCCAGCCTGCAGGCCGGCGAGGACTTCAGCCTGTGGTACAGCGCCGAAGACTCCGAGTTCATCCGCTTCAACCGCGCCCGGGTGCGCCAGGCCGGCCACGTGACCCAGGCCAGTGGCCGCCTGCGACTGATCCGCGACGAACGCAGCGCGGAAATTGCCGTCACCCTCTCCGGCGACCAGGAGAGCGACCGCCAGCGCCTGGCCGACGGCCTGGTGCAGTTACGCCTGGTCATCGGCCAACTGCCGCCGGACCCTTACCTGCAGGTGGAACGCTCGGCCTGGCACCGCCGCTCGGTGGACCCGGCCAGCCTGCCCGATGGCGCCGGCGTGCTGGCGGCCATCGACAACGCCGCCAGCGGCCTCGATCTGGTCGGCATCTATGCCGCCGGCCCGCTGTACCGGGGGTTCGCCAACAGCTTCGGTGCCTTCGGCTGGCACACCGCGCCCTGCTTCAACTTCGACTGGAGCCTGTTCCACGCCAACCACCAGGCGGTGAAGGCCGATTATGCCGGCGCCCGCTGGGATGCCGCCGAATTCGCCCATCGCTTCGCCCTGGCCCGCCAGCAGCTCGACCACCTGGGCAAGCCGGTGCGCCACCTGCAGCCGGGCGCCTATCGCGCCTACCTGGCGCCGGCGGCCCTCGACGAAGTGCTGGGCATGCTCGCCTCGACCGGTTTCTCTGCCCGCGCCCTGGCCAACAAGGAGAGCCCGCTGCAACGCCTGCAGGGCGGTGGCGCGCGTCTCAGCCCCTTGCTGAACCTGGACGAACAGGTGGCCGGCGCCCTCGCCCCGGCCTTCGGCCCCGAAGGCGCGCCACGCAGCGATACGGCGCTGGTGCGCAACGGGCAGCTGGCGGGGCAACTGGTCTACCCCCGCAGCGCCCGCGAATACGGCCTCACCGCCAACTGCGCCGAGGCCAATGAAGCGCCCCAGTCGCTGGTCATGGGCGGCGGTGCCCTGCCCCAGGCCGATGCGCTGCAAAGGCTGGGCACGGGCCTCTACATCGGCAACCTCTGGTACCTGAACTGGTCCGACCTGCCCGCCGCGCGGATGACCGGCATGACCCGCTTCGCCACCTTCTGGGTGGAAGACGGCCAGATCCGGGCGCCGGTGGACACCATGCGCTTCGACGACAGCCTGTTCAGCCTGCTCGGCGACCAGCTCGAAGCCCTCACCGTGGAACGCCAGTTGCGCCTGTCCAGCAGCACCTACGGCGAACGCCAGACCTGGTCGGCACTGCTGCCGGGGGCACTGGTGAGGAGCCTGAAACTGACGCTTTAGTTGCTGGGACAGCTACGCTGTCCTTGGCGAATGAATTCGCCCCCACAAGAGCCTCCGCCGAGGCACCCGAACCCTGTGGGAGCAAGACCGAACGGATGGCACAGCGCCGCAGGATGGGTCGGGCGGCGTTCCGCGAGCGGAGCGAAACCCATACAGCCTGCCCGATCCGCACGCACAAAAAAGGGAGGTCCGAGGCCTCCCTTCTTCGTTTCGCCGATCCCTTACAGGGCGGCGATGGCCGCCGCGTAGTTCGGCTCGTCGGCGATTTCACCCACCAGCTCGCTGTGCAGCACCTTGTCGTTCTCGTCCAGCACCACCACGGCGCGGGCGGCGAGGCCGGCCAGGGGGCCGCTGGCGATGGCGACGCCGTAGTCCTTGAGGAAGCTGGCACCGCGCAGGGTGGACAGGTTCACCACGTTCTCCAGGCCTTCGGCGCCGCAGAAGCGCTTCTGGGCGAACGGCAGGTCGGCGGAGATGCACAGGACCACGGTGTTGGCCAGCTTGCTGGCCTCGACGTTGAACTTGCGCACGGAGGTGGCGCAGGTCGGGGTGTCGACGCTCGGGAAAATGTTCAGCACCTTGCGCTTGCCGCTCAGGCTGGCCAGGGTCACGTCGGACAAATCGCCGCCGACCAGGCTGAAGGCCGGGGCCTGCTGGCCTTTCTGCGGCAGCTGGCCGTCGACGTTGATCGGGTTGCCCTTGAGGGTTACTTGAGCCATTGCATCGATCCTTGTTTCAGGTGGGGTTGTACGAAGACGTCAAGTTAAGCACGCTCGGCGGCAAAAGTCCTGACCTAGAGGTCAGGACATTTCCGCCTGCTTCGCCGCCCTGGCGAAGTACTCGCGGGTCAGCTTCAGCACGACCGGGCTGAGCAGCAGCAGCGCGAGCAGGTTCGGCAGGGCCATCAGGCCGTTGAGGGTGTCGGCCAGCAGCCAGGCGAAATCCAGCTGCGCCACGGCGCCGAAGGGAATGGCCAGCACCCACACGATTCGGAACGGCAGGATCGCCTTGGTGCCCACCAGGAACTCCCAGCAGCGTTCGCCGTAATAGCTCCAACCGAGGATGGTGGTGTAGGCGAAGACCACCAGGGCGAGGCTGAGGACGACGGCGCCGAACCCCGGCAGGGCCGATTCGAAGGCCGCGGCGGACAGGGCCGCGCCGCTCTGGCCGCTGGTCCAGGCACCGGAGCAGATGATCACCAGGCCGGTCATGGTGCAGATGATCAGGGTATCGATGAAGGTCCCGAGCATGCCGATCAGGCCCGAACGCACCGGGCTGTTGGTGGTGCCGGCGGCCTGGGCGATACCGGCGGTGCCAAGACCCGCCTCGTTGGAGAAGATGCCACGGGCCACGCCGAAGCGGATCGCCGCCATCACCGCCGCGCCGGCGAAGCCGCCGGTGGCCGCCGCCGGGCTGAAGGCATGGGTGAAGATCAACTGGAAGGCGCCGGGGATGGCGTCGACATTGATGATCAGCACGGTCACCGAGGCGACGATGTAAGCGACGCACATGAAAGGCACCAGGGCCTCGGCCACCTTGCCGATGCGGCGAATGCCACCGAGGATCACCAGACCGGTGACCACCATGGTGGCAACACCGGTGACCCAGAAGGGAATGCTGAAGGTGGACTCCAGGGCATGGGCCATGCTGTTGACCTGGACCATGTTGCCGATGCCGAAGCCGGCCAGGCCACCGAAGAGGGCGAACGCGGAGCCCAGCCAGAGCCACTTCTTGCCCAGGCCATTCTTGATGGCGTACATCGGACCGCCGACGTGTTCGTTGCGCTCGTCCTTCTCGCGGTAGTGCACCGCCAGCACCACTTCGGCGTACTTGGTGGCCATGCCCACCAGGGCGGTGCACCACATCCAGAACAGCGCACCCGGGCCGCCGAGGAAGATGGCCGTGGCCACGCCGGCGATGTTGCCCGTGCCGACGGTCGCGGCGAGACAGGTCATGAGGGCCTGGAAGGGGCTGATCTCGCCGCTTTCGTCGTCACCCTTGGCACGTCCCTGCCAGAGCAGGCGGAAACCGGTGCCGATTCGCAGCAGCGGCATGAAGCGCAGGAAGGCCATGAGGAACAGGCCGGTACCGAGGATGGCGACCAGCATGGGCGGTCCCCAGACGAGGCCGTTGATCTGATTCACCAGATTGTTGATGGATTCCATGGAAGGCTCCTTTCTTCTTGTTAGCGGGAGCCGGCGGTGGCCGGCTCCGGGTTCGGGACCCCGGCACAGGTAAGCGCCGGAATCGCTCCACGACCGGGGGCGGCGGGTAGCGCCCCCCTTCGGATTGCATGGGCATACGGACAGGGGCCAGGAAAGGCCCGAGCCAGACAGCGGCGCGGATGCTAGCACGACACTCGGAGCACTTCGCTAGCTGAATCGGTAGATTCCTACTCTAGAAATCGCGCTTGTAGAAGAGATCCAGGGAGCTGGCCAGACCACTGGCTGCCTCCAGGTACAGGCGTTTGGTCAGTTCATAGCGCAGCGCTACGACGCTGGTGGCGTCCACCACGCCGAGGCCGTAACGAATGCTCAGCCGCTCGGTGATCTGACCCACGGCGCCATCGTCGTCCAGTTGCAGGTCCTTGAGCCCGAGGCGCTGGGCCAGCTCGCTGGCCACCGGCGCGCTGCCGGACAGCCCCATCGCCAGCGCCGCACGCCCCACGGCGTTACCATCGCCTTCGCTGTTCAGCGGCCGGCCGAGGATCAGGTACGACAGTGCCTGCTCCTGACTCATGGCCGGATTGGAGAAGACTTCGGTGGTGGGCTCGTCGGCGCGACCATTCAGGCGCAGGCCTGCGGTGACATCGCCCACCTTGCGTACGGCTTCCACGTCCAGGTAAGGCTGGTCCAGCGGGCCGGCGAACAGCAGGCGCGCGCGACGCAGGTCGAGGCGCTGGCCGTAGGCCCGGTAGCGGCCTTTCTTCAGCACCAGTTCACCTCGCCCGGTGAGGTTGTCGCCCACCTTGAGATGGCCCTGGAGGTCCGCGGTCAGGCCGAAGCCACTGAACTGCAGGCGCTCCTGGCCAACCTCGACCTCGACGTCCATGGCCATCTGCAGCGGCGCCTTTTCCGCTTCCTGCTCTCCCACCAGGCGGGCATCGGGGGAGACCTTGACGGCCTGGGGCGGCAGTTCCCGAACCTTGATCTTGCCGCGCGGCACCGACACCTTGCCGGTAACCTCCAGGCGGTCGCCGACGAGGCCGATGCGCAGGTCCGGTTCCACCTCCAGGTTGGCGTAAGGCTCCACCACCACGGGCAGGCGCGAACCGCGCAGCGCCAGGTCGAGGTCCAGGCCGGGAGCCCAGGCCAGGGTACCGGACAGGCTGCCCTGACCCTGCTCGCCGCTGCGCCATTGCCCGCTCAGTTCCACACGTTCGCCGGCGATGCGCGCGTCCAGGCCCAGGGCGTCGAAACTCAGGGGCAGGTCGCCGCCGCCGAGGCGGCCATCGCTCAGGCGCAGGTTGCCCAGCACATAGGGTGCCTGCAGGGTGCCACTCAGCGTACCGGCGCCCTGCAGACGGCCTTCCAGTCGCTCCACCTTGGGCACGAAGGGACGCAGCACGGCGAGATCCAGGCCATCCAGGCGGAACTGCCCGGACAGCGGCTTGCTCGCCGGGCGCGGGTCGATGCGGGCGTCCAGCTGCAGCTGGCCGAGGCCCTCGCCCTGGAAACCCAGCTGACTGTCGATGCGCTGCGGACGCAGGGTGCTGTCGAGCAACAGGCGCTGATAGGGGAAGTCGACCCAGCGGTCCTCTTCCTTCAAGCGCAGCACGCCGCTGCCGGCATCCAGGGTAATGCGGCCGTTGGGACCGCTGGCCAGAAGGTCGAGCTTGAGGTCGCCATTGAGCTGGCCGTGCCAGGCGAAGTCCTCCGGCAGCCAGCGGGCCAGGCTGGCCAAGGGGAAGTCACGCAGGCGGTAGTCCAGCTTGGGTTCCGGCATCAGGCGTTGCTCGCCGCCACAGAGGCTGGCCGCGCCGGCACGCCAGCAATGGGCGCCGAAATTCAGCTTGCCGTCGGCCAGCCGCTCCAGTCGTGCCGGCGCCTCCAGGCGCCAGTCCTGGCCGCCGGCCTGGACTTCGCCGCGCGCCAGCCGGCCGCGCCAGTTGCCGCCGTCCCGCTTGCCGTCCAGCGCCAGCAGCAGGTCCAGCATGGGCCCCTTGAGGGTGAGCTGCAGTTGTTGGCGAGTGCGGTCGCCCGCCCCTTCCGCCGCCAGCGTGCCGAACGCGTTGTCGCCGGAAGCCAGGCCGTCCACCTGCAACTGCACACGTCCGCGCTGGGCAGCATCCAACTGGGCATCCAGCTTGAGACGGTCGAGACGGTTATCGCCCTGCCCCATGCGCTCGCCGGTCAGCGCCAGCTTGCCTTGGGGAGCCTGCAAGGTGCCGGCGAGGTCGAGACGCCCCTGGAGCTTGCCGAAGAGCTTCGGCCAGAGCTGGCCGAGGCGGTTCAAGGCGAGGTCGAGCCGGCCGCTGAGCCGCTGGTCCAGGCGCGCCTGGCCTTCGATGCGGTTGTCCCCGAGGCGTACCTGCAGGTGGTTCAGGTCCCAGTGTTCGCCCGCGCCCGCGGCCTTGGCCTGGAGCATCGCCGGCTGGCCACGCAGTTGGCCCTTGAGATCGAGGTCGGCGTTCAGCTCCAGGCGCTGGTCACGCCAGGCTCCGCGGCTCTGCAGCCGACCGGCGAGCCTGCCCGGCAGTTCGGCCAGCCAGAACGAAGGGTCCAGTTCGCTGAGGGCCAGTTGGCTGTCCCAGCCGACGCCATGGGCGAAATCGATCTTCACCTGCCCCTGTGCCCTGCCCTGGCCGGCCTTCAGCTGAAGATCGGCGAGGGTGACGCTGGCCAGGTCGCCGGCCACCGGGCTGCCCAGACTGAAATCGCCGGCCGGCCCCTTGAGGCGGGCATCGAAACGGCCCTCGTAGCGTTCCTCCGCATAGCGCATCTCGGCATCCAGCTGGTGCAACTCCACCGGTGACGGTTGCTCCTGAGGGAACAACCGCTGCCAGGGGAAGTCGCGCCATTGCAGGCGACTGTCGAGGGCCAATGCCTGCTGCCAGTCGACGCGACCCTGCAGGGTGAGGGTCTGCTGGGGCGCGCCGGTCAGTTGCAGCTGCTGGATAGCCGCGCCCTCGGCGTCCACGCGGGCGGCGAGCTCCAGCGCCACCGCGCCGCCTTCGCCGGGCAGACTGGCCTGGCCTTGCACGGCATACCCCGCCTTGAGGTCGCCCGTGGCGGTGAGTGTCACCTGGTTGAGGGTGAGGGTATCCGGCAGTCCGGGGCTGGCCTTGAAGCCATCGAGCCGCAAGGTGGCGCTGGCCGGCAGATTTTCCGCCAGCGGTCGCAATTCGCCTTCCAGGCGCCCGGCCAGGTAGCCGCTGCTGTCGGCCTGCAGCGTGAGTACATCCTGCAGATCGCCATCGGCCTGGAGCGCCAGCGTCCAAGGCGCCGATCCCGGCGCGGGCAGTTGCAGCCTGCCCTGCAGGCTCAGCGGCCAGCCGCCGTCGGGGCGCAGCCTGCCCTGCAGCGCCAGAACCAGGTCGTCGCGGCGCAGGTTCAGGCGCTCCAGTTGAAGGCCGTCGGCCTGCCAGTGGGCCGCCAGGTCCAGTTGCTGCAGTTGCTCGTCGCCATCCAGAACGAATCGGCCGATGCGTACCTGACCGATCTGCAGGGCCAGCGGCAGACGCAGCTCTGGCAGGCTGATGGGGCCAGCCGCCTCGCCGGCTTCGCTGGGCGGCAAGTCGAGGGCAACACCCTCGGCAGCCAGTTCTTCGATACACAGGGTCGCGCGCAGCAGGCAGGCGGGCGACCAGTCCAGCAACGGCGCCTCCAGCTTCAGCGCCGTGCCATCCTGCTGCCAGGCCAGTCGGGTGGCGCTCCAGCGCCCGCCGAGCGTACCGCTGTAAGCCTCCACTTCCAGACCCGGCACCTGGTTCAACGCCCAGCGGCCGCCGGTTTCCGTGAACAGCAGGAACACCACGATCGCCCCGCAACCCGCGACGACCGCACCCAGCCCGGCAAGGCCCCACTTGAGCGCGCGCATCACAGTTCCGGCCCCATGGAGAAGTGAATGCGGAAGCCGCCCGGATCATCCAGGGCACGAGCCAGGTCGAGGCGGATCGGCCCGACCGGGGAAACCCAGCGCACACCGAGGCCGGCGCCGGTCTTCATGGCGGCATTGAGGGAATCCATGGCGTTGCCACGGTCGACGAAGGCGGCCAGGCGCCACTTCTCGGTGATCGGGAACTGGTATTCGGCGCTGCCCACCAGCAGGTAGCGGCCACCGACCTTCTTGCCGTTGCTGTCTTCCGGCGACAGCGTCTGGTAGTCGTAGCCCCTCACGCTCTGGTCGCCACCGGCGAAGAATCGCAGGGACGGCGGGATCGCCTCGAAGTCGGTGGTGGCGATGCCCCCGGCCTGCACCCGACCCAGCAGCCGGTGGCCGCCCGGCAGGGTGTAGAGCCCCTTGGCCAGGGCGCTGGCATAGGTGAAATCGGCGTCGGAGAGGATGCCCTCCTTGGCGCCGCGCACGTCGAACTGCAGCGAATAACCGCGATTGGGGTCGAGCTTGCTGTCGCTGCGGGTCACGCCATAGCTGATGCCGGGCATGAGGAAGCTGCTGCGTCCGTCATCGCTGCCGTCGCCGAAATCGAAGGTTTCCTGCTCCCAGCGCAGGGAGATCACGCGCAGCCAATCATTGGGCAGCTTCGACTGCCACTGGCCACCAAGGGTGAAGAGGCGGCTGTCCACGTCCACCAGGTTTTCCCGCTGCAGGCCGGTGGAGAAACGCAGAGTGTCGGTGAGCGGAGGGTCCAGGGGGATCTCGTACCAGGCGCCGACGTTCTGCCGCACCGAGGACACTTCAGTCTCGGCGCCGAGACGATGCCCCTGCGGGTTGATCCAGTGCCGGGTCCAGTTGGCGCGGGCGCGGGGCCCCACGTCGGTGGAAAAGCCGACACCCAGGCCCACGGTGCGAGGCTTGACCGCCGCCAGACTGACCTTGACCGGAATCACCCGGCCACCGCCTTTCACCGGACTGGCGTCCACCCGAACCTCATCGAAATAGCCGCTGGCCTGGAGATTCTGATTGAGCTTGGCGACCTGGTCGGAGTCGTAGGGGGTATTGGCCGGAAACGGCACCAGGCGCGCCAGCAGGTCCGGATCGAACGGGGTGTCGCCTTCGAAGCTCACCGCACCCAGGCTGTAGCGCGGACCGCTTTCGTAGACCAGCTCGATATCGGCGACGCCGGCGCGCGGGTCGATGTCCAGGCGCTGGCGGGTGAAATGTCCGTCGAAGAAGCCATAGCGCAGCGCCTGGTTCTGGATCAGCTTCTTGGCATCCTCGTAGACCCCGTGGTTGAGCTGGGCACCCTGCTTCAACGCCTGGCTTTCCGGCACGCGAAAGGCCCCGAGGGCGCCGGCTTCGCCATCGATCCGCACCACAACGCTGCGCAGGCGCACCGGCTCGCCGGGCACCACCAGCAGGTGTAGGGAAGGGTTCTTGCCAGTGCCGACGCGGCTGTCGATCTCGGTCTGGTAATAGCCGAGCGCCCGCGCGGCCTGGCGCGCCTGCTCCTCGGCGGAGCGGCGGAAACGTCGCAGGGCCTCTTCGTCACGATCACCGAGCGCGCCGATGTAGGCCTCGATATTGGCCTTCAACGCCGCGTTCGCAGGGTCGACCTTCACGTCCAGCTTAGCGTCGGCCAATGCCTGGCCACTCGTACACAGCAGGCCCGTCAGCAGAAGCAGCGGCCCGCGCAATCCTTGGCAGAATTTCATGCGCGGCATCCTATCACGGCGACTTGTCGACGCCGTCGGAAAAGCCTGTCAGCCGCTGGCTTGCATGAGTGGACGCGGGTTCGGATGGAAGAACACATGCTCCACCACCGGCCCCAGGGCCACTTCCCCCACTTCCTCGTAGCCCTGCAGTTTATAGAAGTCCAGGTAGCGGGCGTTGCCGGTGTCGAGCACCACGCCCTGTGAACCGTCGTCTTCGGCGCACCAGTTGTGCAGGGCTTCCAGCAGTTTTTCGCCGAGATGGCGGCCCTGGAACTCCGGGTGGATGCCCAGCAACGGCAGCACGTGGTAGGGGCCCGGCGGCAGGCAGGCGAGCACCGCGTCGTGGTAATCCAGGTAACGGCGCGTGCAGCGGAAACCGGTGGTGAGCAACATGCGCAAACGCCAGCCCCAGCTTTCGGTGATGTCCAGGCGGCGCTGCGGCGGCGCGATCAGCGCCACCCCCACCAGCCGCTCCTCTATCAGCAGCCCAATGGCCGGCAGGTCTTCAAGAAAGTGCTGTTGGACCAGCTCGCGCACCGTGGCGCGCACCCGCTGGTCATAGCCCGGACGCTCGGCCTCGAACAGGTAGGCAAAGGTGGGCTCGTGACGGTACGCGTGATACAGCAGCGACCGGGCTTCACGGCTGTAACCGCCATCCAGCATGCGCACCTGAACCGGCGCGGTGGGAACGTAACCGGGCATTCACGGCACCTCATTTGTTATGGGTTTGTCGGGCCAAGAGGGAAATTAGCACCAGTTCCACGGCGCGGCCATGCGACTGGCCGGGGTCGACGCCTTGGGCTAGCATCGCGTTTTTGCCAGGATGCCTTCGCGATGAAGATCGTTTCTTTCAATATCAATGGCCTGCGGGCGCGTCCCCACCAGCTCGAAGCGCTGATCGCCAAGCACCAGCCGGACGTCATCGGCCTGCAGGAAACCAAGGTCGCCGACGAACAGTTCCCGGAAGCCGAAATCCGCCAGCTCGGCTACCACGTCCACTACCACGGCCAGAAGGGCCACTACGGTGTCGCCCTGCTCTCCCGCCAGGAACCGCTGTCGCTGTTCAAGGGGTTTCCCAATGACGACGAAGAGGCCCAGCGCCGCTTCATCTACGGCACCTTCGCCGACGCCCAGGGCAACCCGGTCACCGTGATGAACGGTTACTTCCCCCAGGGCGAAAGCCGCGACCATCCGGTGAAGTTCCCCGCCAAGGCGCGCTTCTATGCCGACCTGCAGGTACTGCTCGAACAGCAGTTCCAGCCGAGCCAGCCGCTGGTGGTGATGGGCGACATCAACATCTCGCCGGAAGACTGCGACATCGGCATCGGCGAAGAGAACCGCAAGCGCTGGCTGAAGACCGGCAAGTGCAGCTTCCTGCCGGAAGAGCGCGAGTGGCTGGACCGCCTGAAGAGCTGGGGCCTGGTGGACAGCTTCCGTCACCTCAACCCCGAGGTGAGCGACCGCTTCAGCTGGTTCGACTACCGCAGCCGCGGCTTCGAGGACAACCCCAAGCGCGGCCTGCGCATCGACGTCATCCTCGCCAGTCAGCCGCTGCAGGCGCGCCTCAAGGACGCCGGCATCGATTACGACCTGCGGGGCATGGAAAAACCATCGGACCACGCGCCGATCTGGCTGGAACTGGCGTGATCTGCTGCTGAATGCGCACGAAAAGGCCCATCATTGATGGGCCTTTCTTCCTTCAACGCCTGACTCAGGCTTTGATTCTTATCACTTCGAACGCATCATATCCAAAACGATATCAAGAACACCTGACTTTGAAGTCATCAGATCGTAGTGGGTAGCATCCGGAACAACCCGATAACTTACAGAGCCACTGTTCCTCTTGCGAGAATACGCCTCTGCGTACTTAGGCGGCGCAATACTATCTTTTGATCCATTCACCAACTTAACGGGGGAGTTGTTGCCCATCAAAATCGGAGAAGTCAAAGCCATATTGGCACCCGCAATTCTACCCACTCCACCAAACCTAGCTATATTAGGACAAGCTTCTTCAGCCAAACCAAGATCCAATATAGCTCCCAACCCGACAGCCTGCTTTATCTTTACCTTCTCCAGATACTCTTCCGTGTGAGACTCAGTACCTCCCGAAGCAGCCCATACGGCCAGATGACCACCCGCAGAGTGCCCAATCAGTGAAATCCCTGAATTGGACAGCTTCTTATCTTCCAGAACAGAACTTACCTTCAGCAAGGCATTAGAGACATCATCATATGTTTTGGGGTATCCACCACCGATATCCGCCGCGGTATACTCCAGGTTAAAAACGACGTACCCCTTGCCGAGAAAATAATCTACAACATCGCCCGCCTGCGCAAAACCTTCATATTCTGAATCCCAGCACCCGCCATGGATGACAACCACGGCAGACTTTTTCTCATCAATTTCAGCCGGCACATAAAGATCAAGAAAATTATTACCCTTGTCTTCCCCATAATAATATCTGGCATGCGGAGAGTTTTTTGACTGCAAGCGCATATAGTCATCAAGCCTCGCGCCCTTCACATAAGTCTCATCACCGGCGTTCACCGATACAACTGAAGAAAGAAATGCCAGAAAAGTAAAAATCAACCTATTCATTTAAACCGCCTCCATATTCATTGACACCAGCAGCAACTCTGCCCTCCCAAGAAGATCAGTTGAAAGATAAAAGACCGGCCATTCGACCGGATCCAAGATGCCTCACCTTACCCCAGACACGATCAGCCATCCAACCATCTACGCCCAGATATAAAGAGCACATCAGAATAAAGGCATTTATTCGATACCAATGGCGCATTATCGATAGTTACAACAACCAGGAAGAGAAAATGACAGACTTGAATGGCACTTACTGAGTGCCTTGTACGAAAAGTTCGTCGAGCGAAGTTCAGGCAAGGCGTAATGACCGCCGGGAGTAACAGCCGAAGTCTGGCCCGCAGAAAGAGCGCCAGCGAATCAATCAGCCGAAGAAGCGGAGTTTACGCCCGCAAAAAAGGCCCATCGCTGATGGGCCTTTCTTCCTTCAACGCCTGACTCAGGCTTCCTTCACCTGCTGGGTCGCGCCGACCCGCATGATGGTTGCGATGGCCTGTTCCAGTGTGGGCTCGGAATCGTAGAGGTGGCTGCGGGCAATGATGTCCTTGTTGGCCGCCCGCAGCTTGAAGTAGTTCTTGCCGCCCGTATCAATGCGCCTCACGTAGCGCTCCTCCTTTACGCAGTTCTCGCGGAACAGGGCCATGGCCTCTTCCGCAGCGGCGCGGTCTTCATAGACGCCGGTATCCAGCAGGGTTTGCGCGTCGGCCGCCTTCAAACGCAGGCGCCAGGTGCCCGACGTGTTCTTACGCAGCTCGAACCAACCACTCATCACAACACTCCTTCACAAATTCAGGGAATGCGCACAAGCGCTGGCTGAAAAACCCGGCGAGGGGTGTTTTCAGCAGCGGGCTACCCTACTTCGCCGGGCGGGCCGGGGTTATAGGCCCCGCCTTATTGGGTTGTAGGGAATGCTCACTCCGCGCTCCACGAAAGGTCTCGAGCGGAGAGGCGATGCCCGAGGCAGAGCCTTTTCTGTCATATCTCCGTCACCCTGCTGACTTAATCTCGCGGCTCCTCCCCCCCCCTCGAACAAGGTGTCTGCCCATGCCGCGCGCCCTGACCGCCAGCGACAAGGACCTCTGGGGCCGTGCCCTCAGCATGTTGCTGCTCGGTTTCGTCTGCTATGCCTTTCCCTGGTCTGTATTCGCCGCCCAACCGGAGACCATCCTGCGCATCCAGGGCTCCAACACCCTGGGCGCCAAGCTGGGACCGGCACTGGTCAAAGGAATGCTGGAAGAACAAGGCCTGCGCGCCGTCCACCAGACGCCGGGGGATCGCGAGAACGAGGTGCACATCCTCGCCCACGACGCCCAGGGTAGAGAGGTACAGGTGGAGCTGGCGGCCCACGGTTCATCGACCGGTTTCACTGCCCTCAAGGACGGCAGCGCGGACCTGGCCGCCTCTTCGCGCCCGATCAAGGATGCGGAGGCCCAGGATCTTTCCGTCTTCGGCGATCTGCGCAGCCAGTACGCCGAGCAAGTCGTCGCCATCGATGGCCTGGCCATCATCCTGCATCCGGCCAATCCGCTGCGCATGCTGACCACCGTACAACTCGCCGCCGTGTTCGCCGGCGAGGTGAAAACCTGGGAAGAGCTTGGCGGCAAGGGTGGCGCGATCCACCTCTACGCCCGTGATGACCAGTCGGGTACCTACGACACCTTCAAGGAGCTGGTGCTCGCCCGTCAGGGCAAGAGCCTGGCCGCGGGCGCCCAGCGCTTCGAGTCGAACGACAAGCTGTCTGCCGCCGTCAGCGCCGATCCGCAGGGCATCGGCTTCGTCGGCCTGGCGTCCGTCAACCAGGCGCGCCCCCTGGCCATCGCGGATGGCGACTCCCAGGCCATGCCCCCGGATGCCGAACTGATCGCCACCGAGGACTACCCGCTGTCGCGCCGCCTCTTCTTCTATATCAAGCCAGGTGAGCAGAATCGCTGGGCCAAGGCCCTGGTCCAGTTCGCCCAGAGCCCGGGGGGCCAGGCACTGGTGGCCAGCAGCGGTTTCGTCGCCCAGCAGGTTCAGGCGATCAAGGTGCAGGCTCAGCAGGACATGCCGGAAAGCTATCGCGCCCTGGCTGGCAGCGCCCAGCGTCTGTCGGTGAACTTCCGCTTCCAGGAAGGCAACGCCAGCCTCGACAACAAGGCCCTGCGCGATGTGCAGCGGGTGCTGGATTACCTGAAGCAGAACGACAAGCTGCAGCAGAAGGTGGTGCTGGTGGGCTTTGGCGACCCCAAGGCGGACCCGCAACGCGCCGAGTTGCTGTCCAAGTTGCGCGCCATGGCCGTGCGCCGCGAGCTGGCCAAGGGTGGCGTGAGCCTGCGGGATGTGACCGGCCTGGGTGATGAGTTGCCGGTGGCGGCCAATACCGCCACCGAGGGACGGATTCGTAATCGCCGCGTGGAAGTGTGGGTGTATTGAGGCGAGCTAGATCCACCAAGCGCGGACGACACCCGCAGGGTTAGTTGAGCCTGTGCGATACCCATGCGGTTCCCTGGAGCCGATGGGTATCGCTTCGCTCAACCACATCCTACGGACCGCCCAAGCGGACCGCAGGTTCGCCAGATGGGGCAGATGCGCTGCCCTTTGCTCCCACAGGATCAAGAAGTCAGGCGACTGGCCGGATTCGGTACGGTCCGGTCGCGATAACGGCCAAACCCGGCGCCTCTCCTGCAGCCCGCAAGGCAAAGATTTGTTACAGCGCCCCCGTACCGCCATCTCCCGGTCAACGGCTAGGCTTCTCCTTGTGACGCCGGGCCCCTCTGACGGCTTGCCAGCCGCCATGTCGGAGTCACGTTTTTTCATCGACAGAAGGAGGGGCTCATGGCAGCTCTACAGGCATTTCTCACCGCCGACTTCCTCGGCACCGCCACGTGGTTGTGGCTCGTCTTCCTCGGCATCGTCCTCGCCCTGCTGGTCTTCGACCTCGGGGTGCTACACCGTGACCAGCACGAAATCGAGATGCGCGAAAGCCTGCTGCTCTATGGCGGCTACTTCAGCGTCGGCGTGTTGTTCGGTGTCTGGGTATGGTTCGAGCTGGGCGCCCAGAGCGCCCTGGAGTTCTACACGGGCTTCCTGGTGGAACAGTCGTTGTCCATGGACAACGTGTTCGTCATGGCGATGATCTTCGGCTTCTTCGCCATCCCCCGCCGCTACCAGCACCGCGTACTGTTCTGGGGCATCCTCGGCGTGGTGGTGCTGCGCGCCCTCATGATCGGGCTGGGCAGCGCCCTGGTGAAGGAATTCGACTGGATTCTCTACGTGTTCGGCGCCTTCCTGCTGTTCACCGGCGTGAAGATGCTGTTCGCCCGGCAGGAAGCGCACCCTGACCTCGCCAATAATCCGGTATTGAAGTTCATCCGCCGCCACATCCGGGTGACCGATGACCTGCACGGCTCGCACTTCTTCGTGCGCCTGAAGCAGGCTGGCGAGAGCAAGGCCGTGCTCTACGCCACCCCGCTGTTCCTCGCCCTGGTGCTGATCGAGCTGGCCGACCTGGTGTTCGCGGTGGACAGCGTCCCGGCGATCTTCGCCATCACCCAGGACCCCTTCATCGTCTACACCTCGAACATCTTCGCCATCCTCGGTCTGCGCGCCCTGTACTTCGCCCTGGCGGCACTGATGCACCGCTTCGTCTACCTGAAGTACGCCCTGGCGCTGGTCCTGGTTTTCATCGGCGGCAAGATTTTCCTGCACGGTTTCATTGGCAAGATTCCCCCGCTGCTGTCCCTTGGCGTAACCTTCGGCCTGCTTGCTGGCGGCGTGCTCCTGTCCCTGTTGAAGACCCGCGACCGCCCGGCCCAACGCTCGGGAGACCTGGAAAAGCATGGCTGATGTACGCATCGAGCCCTTCGAGAAAGGCGGCCGGACCCATTGGCGCGTGCGCCTGGGCCAACGCAGCCTGACCTTTCAGGAGGAGCTGGCCGCCCGGGCCTTCGCCGCGCAACTGCACCTGCGGATGAGCTGGTTGAAGGCCCGTGGCACGGAGCCAGACGAACTGTAGGAGCGAATTCATTCGCGAAGCAGGCCGCAGGCCTGTGTGGTCCGAGACCCGCGAATGACACCATGAAAAAGGCCCGCGCGATGCGGGCCTTCTTCATTGCGGGCAATCAATGACTGCTGCGCAGCATTTCCCGGGGCACGTACTTGCCGATCTCGTACTTGCCGATGGCCGCGCGGTGCACTTCGTCCGGGCCGTCGGCCAGGCGCAGGGTGCGCTGCATGGCGTACATGTAGGCCAGCGGGAAGTCGTTGGAGACGCCGGCGCCGCCGTGGATCTGGATGGCACGGTCGATCACCCGCAGGGCGACATTGGGCGCCACCACCTTGATCTGGGCGATCTCGCTCTTGGCCACCTTGTTGCCCACGGTGTCCATCATGTACGCGGCCTTCAGCGTCAGCAGGCGGGCCATGTCGATTTCCATGCGCGAGTCGGCGATCTTGTCGACGTTACCGCCCAGGCGCGCCAGCGGCCGGCCGAAGGCGGTGCGGCTGACGGCGCGCTTGCACATCAGTTCCAGGGCACGCTCGGCCATGCCGATGGAGCGCATGCAGTGGTGGATTCGACCCGGGCCGAGGCGGCCCTGGGCGATTTCGAAGCCACGGCCCTCGCCCAGCAGCACGTTCTCGTAAGGTACGCGGACATTTTCGAAGACCACTTCCGCGTGGCCGTGGGGCGCGTCGTCGTAACCGAACACCGGCAGCGGGCGGAGAATCTTCACGCCGGGCGCGTCGGTGGGCACCAGGATCATCGAGTGCTGCTGGTGGCGCGGCGCATCGGGGTTGGACAGGCCCATGAAGATCATCACCTTGCAGCGCGGATCGCAGGCGCCGGAGGTCCACCACTTGCGGCCGTTGATCACCCACTCGTCACCCTGGCGTTCGGCACGGGCTTCCATATTGGTGGCGTCGGACGAAGCCACGCCCGGCTCGGTCATGGCGAAGGCGGAGCGGATCTCGCCGCGCAGCAGCGGCTCCAGCCACTGGCGCTTCTGTGCTTCGTTGCCGTAGCGCACCAGCACTTCCATGTTGCCGGTATCCGGCGCGGAGCAGTTGAAGGGCTCCGGACCCAGCAGGGAGCGGCCCATGATCTCCGCCAGCGGGGCGTATTCCATGTTGGTCAGGCCGGCGCCGTACTCGGACTCCGGCAGGAACAGGTTCCACAGCCCCTCGGCCTTCGCCTTGGCCTTGAGTTCTTCCATGATCGCAGTGGGCTGCCAGCGGTCGCCCTCGGCAACCTGCTGCTCGAATACCGGCTCGGCCGGATAGACATGGGCGTCCATGAATGCGGTGACGCGTTCACGCAGTTCCTGGACCTTCGGGGAATAGGCGAAATCCATGCGGGGCTACCTTTTGCGGGGTCTGTGAGTGAGGTCTGGTAAGGATGCTAGAACAGGGCGTAAGATTTCCCTAGTCTATTTTCGGCATCTATGAACATTCATCACCGATATATGGCCCGTTGATAAGAACAACTCCGAGGAGCACGTCCGGCATGAATCTGAACAAGGTAGACCTCAACCTCTTCATCGTCTTCGACGCCATCTACACCGAGGCCAACCTGACCCGCGCCGGCCAGATCGTCGGCATCACCCAGCCCGCCGTTTCCAACGCCCTCGCCCGACTGCGCGAAACCTTCAACGACCCGCTGTTCGTGCGCACGGCCCAGGGCATGGTGCCCACGCCCATGGCGCAGAACATCATTGGTCCGGTTCGCAATGCCCTGCAGCTGCTGCGCGTTTCGGTGCAGGAAAGCCGCACCTTCAACCCGGCCCAGGCGAACAAGACCTACCGCATCAGCATGACCGACCTCACCGAGACGGTGATCCTGCCGCCGCTGTTCCAGCGCCTGCGCCGCCTGGCGCCGACCGTGCAGATCGAGAGCTTCCTGGCCAAGCGCCGGGAAACCACCAAGGAACTGGCCGCCGGCCGCCTGGACTTCGCCGTGGACGCACCACTCAACACCGACCCCCAGGTGCGCCACGTGAAGCTGATGGAGGACCGCTACGTCTGTGCCATGCGCCGCGGCCACCCGCTGGCCAAGGACAAGATCAGCCTGGACGAATACCTGTCGCTGTCCCACATCCACATCTCCAGCCGCCGCAGCGGCCTCGGCTACGTGGACCTGTCACTGGGCAAGATGGGCATCCAGCGCAAGGTCACCCTGCGCTCGCAGCACTACCTGATGGCTTCCACGGTGCTGCATGGCACCGATCTGGCCATCACCGTTCCCGAACGCTTCGCCCGCCGCCAGGACCTGCACTACGTGGACCTGCCGGTGAACGATGTGCCCTCCCTGGAAACCCACCTCTACTGGCACGAGAGCACCGACCAGGACCCGGCCAACCGCTGGATGCGCGAGCAGATCATCGAGATCTGCCAGCAGGTGACGGCGCAGGAGCAGAAGGAAAGGGCGTGATTGCCATCGGCAATTGGCATTGTGGGAGCGATTTCAATCGCGATTGCAGCCCGAAGGGTTGCCGTTCTTTAACCGGGGCTGCTGCGCAGCCCTTTCGCGAATGAATTCGCTCCCACAGTGAAAAGCCACAGCGGCAACTTCAGCGCCCGAACGCCGGCTTGCGCTTGTCGATGAAGGCACCCATGCCTTCCTTCTGGTCCGGGGTGGCGAACACGGCCTGGAACATCCGCCGCTCGAAGCGCAGGCCCTCCCCGAGTGAGCCTTCGTCCACCCGGTTGACGCACTCCTTGAGCATCATCACCGCCGTGCGCGATTGCGCGGCGATGCGCTTGGCGCTGTCCAGGGCCTGCTCCAGCAATTCACCCACCGGCACCACCCGCGCCACCACGCCGCTGCGCTCGGCCTCGGCGGCGTCCATGCTGCGGCCGCTGAGCAGCATCTCCATGGCCTTGGCGCGCCCCACCAGACGGGTCAGGCGCTGCACGCCGCCGGCACCGGGGATCACCCCCAGCTTCACTTCCGGCAGGCCGAACCGTGCATTGTCGGCGGCGATGATGAAGTCGCACATCAGCGCCAGCTCGAAGCCACCGCCCAGGGCGTGGCCGGCGACGGCGGCGATGATCGGCTTGCGCCGCTGGGCGACCCGATCCCAGCGGCCGAGGAAGTCGTCCAGGTAGGTGCCGGGGAAACACAGCGGCGCCATTTCCTTCACATCGGCGCCGGCAGCGAAGGCCTTGGTGGAACCGGTGATCAGCACGCAGCCGATGGCGGCGTCGCGCTCGAAGGTGTCGAGCGCCTGGTTCAGCTCGTCGATCAGCTGGCTGTTGATGGCATTCAGCGCGTCGGGGCGATTGAGGGTGACCAGGCCGACGGCGCCGGCCTGCTCCACCAGCAGGGTCTGGTAGGTCATGGGAGGTTCCTTTGCGAGGGATGGGGCAGGTCTACGACCTGCATAGCGATTGAAATCGCCCCCACAGAGGAACGGCACTTCCCTTGTGGGGGCGAATTCATTCGCGAAAGGGCCGCGCAGCGGCCCCAGGGCTCAAAGGCTGCGCGCGATCACCATGCGCTGCACGTCACTGGTGCCCTCATAGATCTGGCACACACGCACGTCGCGGTAGATGCGCTCCACCGGGAAGTCCTTGAGGTAGCCGTAGCCGCCCAGGGTCTGGATGGCCGCCGAACAGACCTTCTCGGCCATTTCCGAGGCGAACAGCTTGGCCATGGAGGCTTCGGTCAGGCAGGGCATGCCGGCTTCCCGCAGGCTGGCGGCGTGGTGGACCATCTGCCGCGCCACGGCGATCTGGGTGGCCATGTCGGCCAGGCGGAAGGCCACCGCCTGGTGCTCGATGATCGGTTTGCCGAAGGTCTTGCGCTCGTGGGCGTAGTCCCGCGCCGCCTCGAAGGCCGCGCGGGCCATGCCGACCGACTGTGCGGCAATGCCGATGCGCCCGCCTTCGAGGTTGGACAGGGCAATGCGATAGCCCTCGCCCTCCTCACCCAGGCGCAGGGACGCCGGGATGCGCACCTCGTCCAACTGGATCTGGCAGGTGTCCGACGCATGCTGGCCGAGCTTGTCCTCCACCCGCACCACCTGATAGCCGGGGGTGTCGGTGGGGACGATGAAGGCGCTGATGCCCTTCTTGCCGGCTTGCGGATCGGTGACGGCGAAGACGATCACCATGCCCGCGTGGCTGCCGGAGGTGATGAACTGCTTGGCACCGTTCAGCACGTAATGGTCGCCGTCGCGGCGGGCGCGGGTGCGCAGGTCGCTGGCGTCGGAGCCGGCCTGGGGCTCGGTGAGGGCGAAGGCGCCGATCATGCTGCCTTCGGCCAGCGAGCGCAGGAAGCGCTGCTTCTGCTCCTCGCTGCCGTATTTGAGGATGGGCATGCAGCCCACCGAGTTGTGCACGCTCATGATGGTGGAGCAGGCGCCATCGCCAGCGGCGATCTCCTCCAGCGCCATGGCGTAGGCCAGGTGACCGGTGGCCGCACCGCCCCACGCTTCCGGCACCAGCATGCCGAGAAAGCCCAGCTGGGCCATCTCGCGGATGGCCTCGGCGGGGAAACGGTGCTCGCGGTCCCAGGACTCGGCAAAGGGTTTCAGCCGTTCCTGGGCGAACTGCCGCGCCATGTCGCGGATCTGGATTTCGTCTTCGTTGGGGATCATCAGGCTCTCCTTACAGGCGCTCGATGGCGACCGCGGTCGCCTCGCCGCCGCCGATGCACACCGACGCCACGCCGCGCTTGAGGTCGTACTGAGTCAGCGCATTGAGCAGGGTCACCAGCACCCGCGCGCCGGAAGCGCCGATGGGGTGGCCCAGGGCGCAGGCGCCGCCGTGGACGTTGAGCGTGTCGTGGGAAATGTCCAGGTCGCGCATGGCCACCATCGGCACCACCGCGAAGGCTTCGTTGATCTCGAACAGGTCCACCTCGCCCAGGCTCCAGCCGGTACGCGCCAACAGGCGCTGGATGGACCCCACCGGCGCGGTGGTGAAGAGGTTCGGCGCCCCGGCGAAGGAGGCGTGGCCAGCGATGCGCGCCAGCGGCGTCAGGCCGCGTTTCTCGGCCTCGGACAGGCGCATCAGCAGCAGCGATGCGGCGCCGTCGGAGATGGAACTGGAGTTGGCGGCGGTGACGGTGCCACCTTCGCGGAAGGCCGGTTTCAGGGTCGGAATCTTGTCCAGGCGCGCCTTGGGCGGTTGTTCGTCCTGGCTCACCGTCACCAGGTCGCGGCCGGATTTCGCCTCCACCGGCACGATCTCGGCAGTGAATCGGCCCTCGGTCATGGCCTTCTGCGCACGGGTCAGGGAGGCGATGGCGAAGGCGTCCTGCTGTTCGCGAGTGAAGCCGTAGGCCTGGGCGCAGTCCTCGGCGAAGGTGCCCATCAGGCGGCCTTTGTCGTAGGCGTCTTCCAGGCCGTCGAGGAACATGTGGTCGAGCACCTTGCCGTGGCCCATGCGGTAGCCGGAACGAGCACGCTCCAGCAGGTAGGGCGCGTTGGACATGCTTTCCATGCCGCCGGCCAGCACCACATCGGCGCTACTGGCCAGCAGCAGGTCATGGCCGAGCATCACGGTCTTCATGCCGGAGCCGCACATCTTGTTCACCGTGGAGCAGACCACGCCCTGGGGCAGCCCGGCGCCAAGGGCGGACTGGCGCGCCGGGGCCTGGCCCTGGCCCGCCTGCAGCACGCAGCCCATGAGGACTTCGTCCACCGCGTCGGCGGCGAGCCCGGCGCGCTCCAGCGCGGCCCGGTTGACGGCGGCACCGAGCTGGGCGGCGCTCAGGTCCTTGAAGTCGCCGAGGAAGCCGCCCATGGGCGTGCGGGCGGCGCTGACGATTACGATGGGATCATTGTTCATGGCGTTCTCCTTACTTGGCGGCCATGCGGATGGCGCCGTCGAGGCGGATCACTTCACCATTGAGCATGGTGTTCTCGACGATATGGCGCACCAGCGCGGCGTATTCGGTGGGACGGCCGAGGCGCGGCGGGAAGGGCACGGCGGCGCCGAGGGAGTCGCGGACTTCCTGGGGCATGCCAGCCATCATCGGCGTCTCGAAAATGCCGGGGGCGATGCACATCACGCGGATGCCGGAGCGCGCCAGTTCACGGGCGATGGGCAAGGTCATGCCGACCACGCCGCTCTTGGAGGCGGAATAGGCGGCCTGGCCGATCTGTCCATCGAAAGCCGCCACCGAGGCGGTGTTGATGATCACGCCGCGCTCGCCCTCGTCGTTGGGCTGCCCCTGGGCCATGGCTTCGGCGGCCAGACGCAGCATGTTGAAGCTGCCCACCAGATTGATGTTGATCGTCCGGGCGAAGCTTTCCAGGCCGTGGGCGCCATTGCGGCCGACGACCTTCTCGGCCGGTGCCACGCCGGCGCAATTGACCAGCCCGTGCAGGCCGCCGAAGGCGTCCAGGGCGGCGGCCACCGCCGCGCGGCCATCCTCTTCACGGGTGATGTCGGCCTTGACGAAGCGGGCGTTGGCGCCCAGTTCCCCGGCACTGGCTGCGCCGGCTTCGGCGTTGATGTCCACCAGCACCACCTTGCCGCCCTGCCCCACCAGCTCGCGGGCGGTGGCCAGGCCGAGGCCGGAACTGCCGCCGGTGACCAGGAAAACGGAATTCTCGATACGCACGTTGTTGACTCCTCGGGATCAGTGAGCGGCGGCCGCCTGGGCCTTGGCGATTTCCTGGTTGCGCAGGAGGAAACGCTGGATCTTGCCGCTCGGGGTCTTGGGCAGTTCCGCGACGAACTCGATCTCGCGCGGATAGGCATGGGCGGACAGGCGCTTGCGCACGTATTGCTGCAGCGCCTCGGCCAGGACATCGTCGGCCTCGTGGCCGGCCTGCAGCACGACGAAGGCCTTGACCAGTTCGGTACGCTCCGGGTCGGGCTTGCCGATCACCGCCGCCTCGATCACCGCCGGGTGCTCGATCAGCGCGCTCTCCACATCGAAGGGACCGACCCGGTAGCCGGAGGTGGTGATCACGTCATCGGCGCGGCCGACGAAGCTGATGCTGCCGTCCTCGTTCAATTCAACGGTATCGCCACTCAGATAGTAGTCGCCGACGAAGGCGCGGGTTTCCAGGCCCTGATAGCCGGGGAACCAGAACAGCGGCGAGCGCGGCATGTCCAGGGCGAGGATGCCGGGCTGGCCGGCGGGCAGCTCGCGCTGCTGCTCGTCCAGCACCACCACGCGGTGGCCGGGCATGGCGAAACCGGCGGCGCCGAGGCGCACCGGGTGTTCCAGGGCGTGGTGGTTGCACAGCACCATGCCCAGTTCGGTCTGGCCGTAATGGTCGTGGATGGTGCAGCCGAGGCCTTCGCCGAACCAGCGGATGACTTCCGGCGTCAGGGGTTCGCCGGCGCTGCTGACGGCGCGCAGCCGACCCTTGATGGCGGCCTCCACTTCGTCGCGGGCGGCCAGCAGCAGGCGGTAGGCGGTGGGCGAGCCGGCGAGGTTGGTGATGCCGTATTCGCGGATGATCCGGCAGGTACTCTCCACCGTGAAACCGCCCTCGAAGAAGGTGGTGGCATGCCCCATGGCCAGCGGGCCGGTGACCGCGTAGTAGAGGCCGTAGGCCCAGCCCGGATCGGCCAGGTTCCAGAATTTGTCGTCGGGACGCAGGTCCACCGCATCACGCAGGTAGCTGACGAAGGCAACGATGGCCTTGAGCGGCACCGCCAGCGGTTTGGCCAGGCCGGTGGTGCCGGAGGTGAACATCAGCAGGAAGGGGTCGGAGGCCTTGCGCAGCACGGGCTCGAAGTCGGCCGGCTGGCGTTCGAGTTCAGTCCAGAAATCGTCGCCCAGGGTCAGCACCGGCGGCGCGCCGTCCACCTCGTCCAGCTTGGGCCGGTTGGCGAGATCGGTGACCACCAGCTTCGAACCGGCGCCCTGCACCCTGTGCTCGATGGCCTTCGGGCCGAAGGCGGTGAACAGCGGCTGGTACACGGCGCCGACGCGCCAGGTGCCGAGGACGATGATGAGCAGTTCCGGGGTGCGCGGCAGCAGGCCCGAGACGCAGTCGCCGGCGCCGATGCCACGGCTGGCCAGATGGTTGGCGAAGCGCGCGGAGGCTTCCTTGAGCTGATCGAAGGTCCAGGTGGCACGCTCGCCGTTGCGCCCCTCCCAGACCAGGGCGACGCGCCCACTGCCGGCATGGCGGTCGCAGCATTCGATACAGGCATTGAGCGCATCGAGTTCCCCGGCCAGGGTGGTGGACGCGGCGCTGGCGTAATCGAACGCGCGGGCGGCGCTGAAGTAATCGCGCATCGGGTGGGCCTCCCAGGTTGTTTTTGTTGGAGTACCGGGATGGTCGCGCCGACCGGGCAAGGCGGCAATGTCGAAAGGCATCAACCTGGGTGAGCGGTTTTGACAGGGAGGGAGTTGGCCGTACGGTGCGCCGTGCGCAATGGCGGTGGCACAGATAGCGCCCTCTCCCTATGGGAGAGGGCTGGGGTGAGGGACGCTGGGGGCTGGCAATCGCGAATGAGATCGCGGCTACGGACGGCTTGCCGTCGGCAGGCCGGCATGACGCCGCCGGAGGATGAAAACAGCGTCATCCACCCTGCGCAGTCGGTCGCCCGGGGCAGCCCTGCGGGCTGCTTGGCGAATGAATTCGCCCCTACAGGGTTCGTGTCGGAGGTTCCGCGCCTCAGGCGCGGAACTGGTCCATCAACCCCTGCTGGTGGTTGGCCAGGCGGTTCAGGGCCTGGCTGACCTGGGCCGATTCCTCGGCCTGGCCGGAGAGGGATTCGGTGACGTCGCGAATCGCCGCCACGTTGCGATTGATTTCCTCGGCCACCGCGCTCTGTTCCTCGGCGGCCGAGGCGATCTGCAGGTTCATGTCGGTGATCACCGTCACCGCGTCGCCGATGCGCTGCAGCGCCGCGACCGCCTGTTCCACCTGTTCCACGCTGCCCTGGGCCTGGCGGTGGCTGCTGTGCATCGAGCCGACCACCTCGCGGGTGCCGTGCTGCAGGCCTTCGATCACCTGGCGGATTTCTTCCACTGAATCCTGGGTGCGTTTGGCCAGGTTGCGCACCTCGTCCGCCACCACGGCGAAGCCGCGTCCGGCCTCGCCGGCGCGGGCCGCTTCGATGGCGGCATTGAGCGCCAGCAGGTTGGTCTGCTCGGCGATGGCGCGGATCACTTCCAGCACTGAACCGATCTGCTCGCTGCTGCTGGCGAGGGCCTGGACCTCATCCATCGCCGCGCTCATCTCGCTGGCCAGTTGTTCGATGGCGCTGGTGGTGCGGCCGATCACACCGAGGCCCTCGCGGGTGGCGTGGTCGGCACCGCGCGCGGCTTCGGCAGCCTGGGCGGCGCTGCGGGCCACGTCCTGGGCGGTGGCGCTCATCTCGTTGGAGGCGGTGGCCACCTGGTCCACTTCGCGGTACTGCTGCTGCATGCCGGCGCTGGTCTGGCTGGCAATGGCGGCGGATTGGTCAGCGGTGCCACGGGCGTCCTGCACGGAGCGCTTCACGTCGGCGATCACCGGCTGCAGCTTGTCGAGGAAACGGTTGAACCAGCCGGCGAGCTCGCCCAGTTCGTCCTGGCGGGCATAGTCCAGGCGGCGGGTCAGGTCGCCTTCGCCGCTGGCGATGTCCTTGAGCATGCCCGCCACGCCGAGGATCGGCCGGGTCACGCCACGGGCGGTCAGCCACACCAGCAGCAGGCCGACCACGGCAGCGGCGAGGCCGAACAACAGCTCCAGCCAGGTGCCCTGGGCGTTGCGCGCGTCCAGGTCCTGTTGCAGTTCGCGGGCAGGCTTGAGCAGGACCTGCATTGGCACGTCCAGCAGCACCGCCCAGGGCTTGGAATCCGGAATCGGCTGCAGCGGAGCCAGCACCTGCAGGTTGCCATCGGCCTGGCGCTCATGGGCCCGACCCTGACGCTGCAGCTGGAGCAGCTCGCTGGCCGCCGCCGGCTGTACCTTGGCCAGGCCCTGGCCGAGCTGACCGGCGTCCTTGCTGTGGCCGGCGAGCAGGCCCGCCGGGCTGAGGATGCTGATGGCGCCCTGGCCGTCGTAGAGGCCGGCGCTGCCACCGCTGGCGAGCTCCTGGAGGTTGCTCAGGCTGATGTCCATGCCCGCCACGCCGATCACCTGGCCGTTCTCGAACACCGGGTAGGTGAGCGTGGTGATCAGGGTCTTCTGCCCCGAGGCATCGTCGAAGTAGGGGTTCAGCAGGCACGGCTTGCGGGTCTGCTTCGGGCAGTTGAACCAGGTGTTGAAGGGGCTGCCGTCGAGCATCGGGGTGGCGTCGCTGATCATCGCCTCGGTGGGCGCCAGGCTGGTCAGCTCGCCGCCGCGCTGGGCCCAGTAGGTGGAGAAGCGACCCATCTCATTGCTGCCCAGCTCCGCGCGATTGACGAACAGGGCGTCATTGCCGTCCAGGGCGTTGGCCTCGAACACCAGGTAGAGGCTGAGCAGCTGCGGGTTGGCCTGCAGCGCTTCCTTGACCTGCTGGTGCAGGCTGGCGCGCAGGGCCTGGTTGTCCATGCCCAGCGACTGTGCCTGACTGCGCTGCTGCACCACTTGGCGGGTGAAGTTGAGGCCATCCTGGTACGCCGACAGGAAGTAGCGCTGGATCGTCAGCGCCTGCACTTTGCCCTCTCCCTCCATGCGCTCGCGGGCGGAGGCTTCGAGCATCTGCGCGCTGTTGGCCTTGACCAGCTCGGTGGAGGCCCCCATTCGGTAGAGCGAGACGCCAATCAGCACGGCGACGATGGCCAGCAGGCAGAGGCCGGCCAGCAGGGTGATCTTCCACTGGATGGAGAGTCGGTTGAGGGACATGGGTCTGGGTCCTGTGTGCTTCAGTCGGTGTTCGGGCGCGTACGTCGCGCGCCCTTCTATAAAACGGCGCAAACCCGTCTCAACTTGAGTCGGGATGGATCAGCGTGCGGTATTGGCCGGGCGTGGAGCCGGTCCACTTCTTGAAGGCCTTGTAGAAGGCGCTGGTGTCGGCAAAGCCCAGCTCGAAAGCCAGCTCGGTGAAGTTGCCCTCGCCGCTGTCCAGACGGGCGATGGCCAAGTCGCGCCGCACCTGGTCCTTCAGGCCCTGGTAGGTCTGCCCTTCCTGGGACAGTTTGCGGCGCAGGGTGGAAGGCGCCATGTAGAAATGCCCGGACAGCGCATCCAGGTCGGGCCAGCGCTCGGGCTTGAGGCTGCGCAGGTAGGCGCGGACGCGTGCCGCCAGGCTCTGCGGATCGCGGTAGCGCACCAGGATGTTCGCCGGCAGGCCGCCGAGGAAACGTTTGAGGTCGCGGGAGCTGCGGCGCACCGGCAGCTCCAGGCACTCGGGGTTGAACAGCAGGCGGCTCTGCGGGCGGGAGAACCGCAGGTTGGTGCTGAACATCACCCGGTAGTCTTCGATGTAGTCCGGCGCCGCACAGCGCAGGTCGACCCCGAGAATGGGGATGCGCCGTCCGGCCAGCCAGCACATCAGGCCGTGGACCATGAGCCACAGGGTGAAGTAACCGAAGGCCCGAGCGTGCTGGCCGTCGGCCTCGTCCAGGGTGATTTCCGCAAGCCCGCCGTGTCGCGCCAGGCGAGGCGAGAAACCGTCGAACACCAGGTCGAGAAAGCCCAGGGTCACGTCAAGGGCAGCCCCCAGCGTGGGCTCCTTGACCGCCTGGCGGGTCAGGTAGGCGAAGCTGCCGGACTTCATCCGCCGCGGATTCATGCCGAAGAACTCATCGTCCATCGCCTGGGCGACCAGCAGCCAGAGTTGGCCATAGGCCTGCGACGACACCCGCCCATAGGGCTTGGCCAGCAGTTCGGCGGAAATGCCGGCCTGACGCAGCAGCCCTGAATCGTCGAAGCCCCGCTGGCGCAGTTCCAGCAGGGCTTCGTGGACCAGGTGGACGGAGATGGTGCCTTTCTCGGTGGACGGGCCTGTCATGGGCTCCCTTGGGGTAGCGACGTCGGATGAAACGGCCATTGTAGGGGCGAACTCATTCGCCAAGCAGGGCGCAGCCCTGCCCTTTTGCTTCCCATGGGGCAGCTGCGCTGCCCTTGGCGAATGAATTCGCCCCCACAGAAGAGCGAAGAGCCCTACCCTGGTGCCTCAGCGGATCGCCTTCACCTTGTCGTCCTTGGGCGGGGTCAGTTCCTCGATGCTGATTTCGCGCATACGGAACTTCTGGATCTTGCCGGTCACGGTCATGGGGAAGGCATCCACGAAGCGGAAATGGCGCGGCACCTTGAAGTGGGCGATGCGCTCCTTGGCCCAGGCGCGCAGTTCGTCCTCGGTCGCGGTGTGGCCGGGGTGGAACTTGATCCAGGCGACGATTTCCTCGCCGTACTTGCTGCAGGGGATGCCGATCACCTGCACGTCGGCCACCGCCGGGTGGGTGAAGAAGAACTCCTCCAGCTCGCGCGGGTAAATGTTCTCGCCGCCACGGATGATCATGTCCTTGCTGCGGCCGACGATGCACACGTAGCCGTTGTCGTCCATGGAGGCGAGGTCGCCGGTGTGCATCCAGCGCCCCGGGTCGATGGAGTCCGCAGTGGCCTGGGGGTTGTTCCAGTAGCCCAGCATCACGCTGTAGCCACGGGTGCAGAGTTCGCCGATGGTGCCGCGCGGGACGATGCGGCCCTCGGCGTCGACGATTTTGCTTTCCAGGTGCGGCTGGGTGCGGCCGACGGTGGTCACACGCAGTTCCAGCTCGTCTTCCGGGCCGGTCTGCAGGGACACCGGGCTGGTCTCGGTCATGCCGTAGGCGATCTGCACTTCGCTCATGTGCATCTCGTTGATCACCCGGCGCATCACTTCGATCGGGCAGGTGGCGCCGGCCATGATGCCGGTGCGCAGGCTGGAGAGGTCGAACTCGGCGCGCTGCGGGTGATCCAGCTCGGCGATGAACATGGTGGGCACGCCGTAGAGGGCGGTGGCCTTCTCCTCGGACACCGCACGCAGGGTGGTCAGCGGGTCGAAGGCATCGCCCGGGTAGATCATGGTGGAACCGTGGGTCATGCAGCCCAGGTTGCCCATTACCATGCCGAAGCAGTGGTACAGCGGCACCGGGATCACCAGGCGGTCCTGTTCGGTGAGGCCCAGGCTCTCGGCGACCATGTAGCCGTTGTTGAGGATGTTGTAGTGGCTGAGGGTGGCCCCCTTGGGGAAGCCGGTGGTGCCGGAGGTGTACTGGATGTTGATGGGGTCGTCGAACTGCAGGCTGGCCTGGCGTTCGGCGAGGGCCTCTTCACTCACCTCCCCCGCCTTCTCCTGCAAGCGGGCCCAGGGCAGGAAGCCGGCCGGCGGGTTCGAAGCCAGGCTGACCACCCCGCGCAGTTCCGGCAGCGTCTCGCTGGCGAGCTGGCCCGGCTCGGCGCTGGCCAGTTCGGGAACCAGGCCCAGCAGCATGGCGTGGTAGTCGGAGGTCTTGAAGGCGTCGGCGCAGATTACCCAGCGGCAGCCGGACTGCTTGAGCGCGTACTCCAGTTCACTGCTGCGGTAGGCCGGGTTGATGTTGACCAGGATGGCGCCGATCTTGGCGCTGGCGAACTGGGTGATGCACCACTCGGCGCAGTTGGGCGCCCAGATGCCGAGACGGTCGCCGCTGTTCAGCCCCAGGGCAAGCAAGGCGCGGGCGTGGCGGTCCACCGCCTCGGCCAGACTCTTCCAGCTGTAGCGCAGGTTCTGGTGCTTCACCACCAGCGCTTCGCGCTCGGGGAACTGGGCAACCGTGGCATCGAATGCCGCGCCGATGGTCATGGCGAGCAGGTCCTTGTCCTGCCGCCCCCGGGTGTAGCTCTGCTGAGTCATGGCTTTCCCTTCTTGTCGTTGTACTGGGATACAGCTGTGAATGACGTAATCGGCTTTATTTACCTTTACGTAAACGTAAAGGTAAATAAAGCCTGTTTTCCTGTCTAGTGACCCATTGGTCGAAGTCGGGTTCAGCGCTTCCTGATGCTGGGGCCGCTTTTCCTGTGGGGGCGAATTCATTCGCCATGCAGGACGCAGTCCTGCCATTCAGGTGGAAGGGGGCAGCTGCGCTGCCCTTGGCGACTGAAGTCGCCCCCGCAAGAAGAACCTGCAAAGGCCCTGCCCTTACCTCACGAACACCTGAGTCGTGGTGATCGCCATGTCGCCGCCCGGCAGCTTGATGTTGCCGATCTTCTCCAGGCTGTCCGGGTCGAACACCGCGATGTCGTTGAAGGTGCCGGCCAGGTACAGCTTGCTGCCCTGGGTATTGAAGGCGACGCAGTAGTAGGAATGATCCAGGTTGGCCGCCTTGATCAGCTTCTGCTCCTTGATGTCGTACTTGGCCAGGCGATTGAGCACGCCGAACATCAGGTTCGGGTCCTTCGGCGAACGCAGGCCGGTGAAGTACAGCTCGGTCAACGGCGCGAAGTCCTGCACGGTGCTTTTGCCGGTCTTCAGGTCGATGCTGACGTAGCCATAGACGAAGTCAGCAGTGGCCAGGTCCTGCTTGTCATCCTTGAACTTGGCCGTGGTGTAGAGCATCGAGAACTCGTGGTAGCTGGTCTGGTGCGGCCAGAAGTAGAGCACATCCGGTGCGCTGTAGAGCGGCCGCTGCCAGTTGCGGCCCGGTACCGCCACCTCGTACTTGCCGGTCTTCACATCCATCTTGTAGATGTCCGGCCCGGCCACGTAGAGGGTGCCGTCGTCCGCCGCGCGCATCAGGTAGACCTGGCGCGGCATGGGGAAGCTGCGCACCGGCTTGGCGTCCAGGCCCGCGCTGGTATCGTAGACCTCCAGGCGCGGCTGCTTGACCACGTAGTGATCATTGAGCATCTCGGTGGGGTTGACCGTGGTGTAGAGCTCCTTGCCGTCCGGGCTCAAGGCAAAGGAGAACATCGAGCGCGCCTTCTCCCCCGGCTTCTGCGACAGCTTGGCGTGGAACACCGTCTTGCAGTCGTCCAGGTCGACGCCGTAGAGATCGCCGAAGTGGTTGTTGAGGATGAACGCGGTCTTGTTGTCCGGCGCCATCATCGCCGTGCCGGGGCCGAAGGCGTCGGGCAGGCGGCAGGTCTTGTACAGGCGGTCGGTGGCCAGGTCGACCACGTGGAGGTTGTTCGGGTAGTTGGTGGCGATCATGTATTCATGACCGGCCTTCAGCGCCGGGCCGGCTTCGCTGGCGGCCCAGGCCTGGGCACCCAGTGCGAGTCCGGCGACGGCGGTCGCCAGGCTGGCGATGGTGTTCAGTTTCATGCGCTTATCCCTCTTGTTCTTGTCGCCGGTCATTTGTCTTTGGGGAATACGGTGCCGAGGTTGCGCCAATCCTCCTGGGAATTGGTCGCCTGGGCGTTCCAGTCCGGGTAGGTGCTCATCATGTCGGGCACCTGGGCCGGCCACCAGCACGGGTCGGAGCAGCCGTAAAGGTCGGCTTCCATCGGCTGGCAGAGGGAGGCCACCCCGCCGAAGGCGTCCACTTCCCAGCCCGGGTCAGTGGTGGCGGTGCAGCCGGCCACCGCGCTCATGGCCATGACGTCCTCGATGCGATCTTCGGCTGCGGCTTTTTCGAGCAGTTGCGCTTTGTTGTTGAGCGGCTTCAGATGTTTCATGTCAGTGCGCCTTCCGCGGAGAGATGTAGCTGCTGATGAAGGCCGGATTGACGGCCATGATGCGGCTGTAGACCTCGATGCCGAAGTCCACCCAGTCGCGCATCAGCTCGCAGTAGTGATAGGTCGGGTGAGTGGGGTCGCCGTAGCGGGCGTAACTCTCGTGGTAGCAGCCGCCGGAACACAGGTTGCGGATGCGGCAGCTGTCGCAGCCGGTGCCGCTGCGGTCCAGGCGCTGGGAGAGGAAGTCGTTCAGCTCGGCCTGCTTCACCCCGCTGTGCACGTTGCCGAAGGTCGGCAGGCTGGAACCGGTGAAACGGTGGCAGAGGTTCAGCTCACCCTTGTGGTCCACCGCCAGCATCTTCAGGCCAGCGCCGCAGGGCAGCGCCTTCTTGTGGCCTTCGTGGATGTCGGTGATCAACTGGTGCAGGTTGGAGAAACCGATGTTGCGGTGCTCCAGGGCGGCGTCCAGGTAGCGCCGGCCGAGGGCCTTCATATTGGCGAAAACCTCCACCAGCTCCTCGCCGGTCAGGTTGAAGTCGGCCATGTCCCCGGAAGTGACCGGGGCGAAGCCGACCTCGGCGAATCCCAGCTCGTTGAACAGGTGGTTCCAGATGGTCTCGACATCGGTGATGCCGCGGGTCAGGGTCACCCGTGCGCCCACCGGGCGGCTGCGGTAGCGCGACAGCAGCAGGTCCACCTTGCGCCGCACCACGTCGTAGGTGCCCTGCCCGCCCACGGTGATGCGGTTGCGGTCATGCACCGTCTTCGGCCCGTCGATGCTCACCGACAGCCCGAAACGATGCGCGTTGAGGTAGTCGATGATCTCTTCGGTGAGCAGCGTGGCATTGGTGGTCATGATGAACTCCACCTGCTTGCCGGCTTCGGCGAAGCGCCGCTCGCAGTAGTCCACCATGTGCTCGATCAGCGGCCGGTTGGACAGCGGTTCGCCGCCGAAGAACACCACGCTGTAGCGCTCTTCGTCAGGCGATTCCTTGAGCAGCATTTCCACCGAGGCCTCGGCGGTTTCCGCGCCCATCTTCTTGCCGGCGGCGGGTTTGTCCAGGTCTTCCTTGTAGCAGTAGGTACAACTCAGGTTGCAGCCGGTATTGACGTTCAGCACCACGGTATTCAGCGCCGTGCGCTCGACCTTCTTCAGGCCGATTTCCGGCGTCAGCGGCGAACCGTCGCTGACCACTTCCAGCGCGATCAGCTCGCGCAGCGTTTCATTGATGTCCTGACCGGCGAAACGCCCGGCCAGGCGTTGCACCAGGTCCTCGGACGAGCAGCTCTGCTGGCGCAGGGCGTCGATGATGCCGCCGGTGACTTCGTCGGCGGCGAACAGCGAGCTGCTCGGGATATGGAACAGCATGCGGTCGGCATCCACCCGCACTTCGTGCAGGTTGCGTTCGACCAGATTCAAGATTGCGCCCATGGCGACCTCCCGGAATTCATCCCAATCGTCGTTGCGAAGCCGGGCGGAGCGACGCCCCGCCCGAGCCGTGGCGTCATGGCAGCGGCGGGTTGTTCCAGCGCTGTACGGTGACGATCAGGTGGCCTTCGCCTTTGTGGCCGCCCTCCTCCAACTCGGCGATCACCTTCAGGTTACCGGCGTTGTTGGTCATCATCTTGCGTTCCGGGTTCGGACCGGCGCCGCCGGGCACGAACACGCCGTCCTTCTGCATCACGCCGGCGTACTTCACGTCCTCGTCTTCCCTGGCGCGCTCGTCGAAAGGCTCGACCGACCACTTCGCCGGCAGGTAACCGATGCGGTAGGGCTGACCGTCGGCGCCCTTGCCCCAGGCCTCGGCCTCGAAGCGGCCCTGTACCTTGGGCGTGGAGCCACCGTTCTCGCCGACGCGGGCGATGGAGAACTCCGGCACCACCTTCACCTCGCTGATGTCCTTGTAGACGGCCAGGTCAACGCCCTTGAGTTCACCCAGGGCCACGTGGCGCATGCCCGGCGCCGCATCGGCAGCGGCTTTGACCTTGACGCGGATCTGCTTGGGGGACACTTCCAGCACCTTCACCACGTCCACACCCGAGCCGAAGTCCGGCGTGCCGGACAGGCCGCTGCCCACCAGGGTCAGCTCGGCCTCGCTGCCGGCCTTGAGGTGGCCCGGCTGCACCGCCAGCAGCTTGGCGTTGCCGTCCTTCGCGGCACTGAAGTCCAGGCCACGCTCGTCGTGCTCGGCCTCGAACATGCGCCCCTTCATCTCACCGTTCAGGGCGGCGAAGACCTGGCGCATGCTGGTGTCGCCGACCTTCAGGTTGCCGCGCCACTCATAGCCGTTGTAGAGGATCGCCGAGCCGCTGCCGTTGAACGGCGTGCCGTCGGCGTACTGGCCCTTCACCTCGACCGTGAAGGTATCGCCAGCGCCGGCCGTCACCGTCATCACGCCGCGCACATCCCCCTTGGCGAGCATATGGCCGCTGAAGCTCCACTGCCCCGGCAAGCTGCCTGCCTTCGGCTTGGCCTTCTGCCAATCGGCCCAGGCCTGGTTTTCCAGGGGGAAGCGCTTGGCCAGGTCCGGCACGGTGTCCTTGAGGGCGATCTCCAGCCAGTCGCGGTCGCGGGACTGGGCCTGGTATTCGAGGGACGGCCACTGGCCGAGGTGGAAGTTCACCAGGTGCTCCCACTCCTTGGCGGGACGGCGCTGCAGGGCGACACGGGCACCGGAGTGGCAGCGGCCGCACATCTGGCTCAGTTGATCGTCGAACTGCTCGACGGTGTTCAGCCGGCGCTCCATGGCGTAGCGCACGCCGTCCGTCTCGCTGGGCGCCAGGCCCTGCGTGTCGGCGAGGTACTTGACCAGGGTGCGGCGATCGTCATCGCTGATCGAGAGGCCATGCATCACCTGCATGCGCGCGATGCTCATCAGCCAGCCTTCGGGCGTCTTGCGCTGGTGGCTGATGCGGCTGTAGGAATCGTTGCCCTCGGGGATGTGGCAACCCATGCACTTGGACTTGAGGAGGGCCGGCCCCTCCTCCGCTGCCTGGGCCTGGGCGAACACCAGGGACGCCATGGCCAGTGCCAGGGTGCCCGCGTGCTGCCGGAGTCGAGTCGTCTTCAAGGTCAGACCTCCACGGTGTTGTTCTTATGGTTTGCACCCCACGGCGGAGCGGGTGCAGCTGTCACGGCAAATACATAATGTGTGCCATGCCGATGAAAGTCCTTTTATTACAACGGCTTATTCTAAAAACTCCGACCTGAGGGGGATGTTGGCCAAGGGCCCCGCCGTCTAATTTCGCGACAGACTGTTCCAGGCTGAGACTGGGCCGGAGTTCCCTGACAAAGGTAGACGGCGCCACTGTTCCAGACGCGTCTCAGGCCGTCTCAAACTGCAACAGCGCAGCGTGGGAGAACCCCGCGGAATGCCCCACAAAATGTTTATCAATCAATTGGTTACAAGGTAAAAACGGCCTTGGCATGGCGGTTGCGAAAGTGGGGAACAACTCCAACGAACAGAGGCACTTCCCATGCTCCTCGATCTGCCCGTCCTTCCCCAGACCCGCGCCTTCCTCAATCGCCCGCTGAAGATGCTGGTCGGCTCCGAATGGCAGGACGCCGCCAGCGGCGCCACCATGAGATTCCGCAACCCGGCCACCGGTGAAGTCCTCGGCGAGGTGCCCTCCGCCACGGCCGATGACGTGGACCGTGCCGTGCAGGCGGCCCGCCAGGCCTTCGACGACTCGGCCTGGAGCCGCATGCGTCCGCGCGAACGGCAGAACCTGCTGTGGCGCCTGGCCGACCTGATGGAGCGCGACGCCCAGGAACTGGCCGAGCTGGAATGCCTGAACAACGGCAAGAGCGCCGCCGTGGCCCAGGTGATGGACGTGCAACTGGCCATCGACTTCCTTCGCTACATGGCCGGCTGGGCCACCAAAATCGAAGGGACCACGGTCGATCCGTCCCTGCCGCTGATGCCCAATGACCAGTTCCACGGCTACATCCGCCGCGAGGCGGTGGGCGTGGTCGGCGCCATCGTCGCCTGGAACTTCCCCCTGTTGCTGGCCTGCTGGAAGCTCGGCCCGGCCCTGGCCACCGGCTGCACCCTGGTGCTGAAGCCCGCCGACGAAACCCCGCTGACCGCCCTCAAGCTGGCCGAGTTGGTGCTGGAGGCAGGCTACCCGGCTGGGGTGTTCAACGTGGTCACCGGCACCGGCCTCAATGCCGGCGTCGCCCTCACCCGCCACCCCGGCGTGGACAAGCTGACCTTCACCGGCTCCACCGAGGTCGGCAAACAGATCGGCAAGGCGGCCATGGACAACATGACCCGCGTGACCCTGGAACTGGGTGGCAAGTCGCCGACCATCGTCATGCCCGACGCCAACCTGCAGGAAGCCGCCGCCGGCGCCGCCACCGCGATCTTCTTCAACCAGGGCCAGGTCTGCTGCGCCGGCTCGCGTCTCTACGTGCACCGCAAGCATTTCGACAACGTGGTTGCCGACATCGCCGGCATCGCCAACGGCATGAAACTGGGCAACGGCCTGGACCCCAGCGTACAGATGGGCCCGCTGATCTCCGCCAAGCAGCAGGACCGCGTCACCGGCTACATCGAACTGGGCCGCGAACTGGGCGCCACCATCGCCTGCGGCGGCGAAGGCTTCGGTCCCGGCTACTTCGTCAAGCCGACGGTGATCGTCGACGTCGACCAAAGACACCGCCTGGTGCAGGAAGAAATCTTCGGCCCGGTGCTGGTGGCCATGCCCTTCGACGACCTCGACGAGGCGGTGCGCCTGGCCAACGACAACCCCTACGGCCTGGGCGCCAGCATCTGGTCCAACGACCTCTCGGCGGTGCACCGCATGGTGCCGCGCATCAAGTCCGGCTCGGTGTGGGTCAACTGCCACAGCGCCCTCGACCCGGCCCTGCCCTTCGGCGGCTACAAGCTCTCCGGCGTCGGTCGCGAGATGGGCGCGGCAGCCATCGAACATTACACCGAGCTGAAGTCGGTGCTGATCAAGCTCTGAGGAGCCCCCCTCGGCGTCTTGGGTGAATGAAAAAAGTCATCCACGCCGAGGCTGGAGCGTTCGGGTGGACCAGGCGACACCGGTCCACCCTGCGGAGCGCCGTCAGGCGCGACAGCACCGTCCGTCTCAATAGCGCTCGAAACCGCGCTGCAACTCCCAGTCGGTGATGCGCCGGTCGTATTCCTTCTGCTCCCACTCGGCGGTGTGCACGTAGTGATCGACCACCTCGTCGCCGAAGGCCTTGCGCAACATGACTGAGCCCTTGAGGGCGGCGGTGGCGTCGCGCAGGGTCTTGTCCACCTCTGGCAACTGATCGTCGATGTAGGCATCGCCTTCGAACGGCTTGCCCAGTTCGAGCTGCTCATCGATGCCGGCCAACCCTGCGGCGATCAACGCGGCGAAAGCCAGGTAGGGATTCAGGTCAGCGCCACCGATGCGGCACTCGATGCGTACCGACTTGCTGCCCTCGGCGCAGAGGCGGAAGCCGGCGGTGCGGTTGTCGCGGCTCCATACCGCTCGCGTCGGGGCGAAGGTGCCGGCCTGGAAGCGCTTGTAGGAGTTGATGTAGGGCGCGAGGAAATAGGTGATCTCGCTGGCGTAGCTGAGCTGGCCGGCGACCCAGCCGCGCATCAGCTTCGACATGCCGAACTCGTTCCGGCCGTCGAAGAACAGCGGCTTTTTACCGCGCTTGTCCCACAGCGAGCTGTGCACATGGCAGCTGGAGCCGGCCAGGTCGTAGCGCCACTTGGCCATGAAGGTGATGGACTTGCCCTGCTGGTGGGCAATCTCCTTGCAGGCGTGCTTGATCAGTACATGGCGGTCGGCCATGGTCAGCGCGTCGGCGTAGCGGACGTTGATCTCCTCCTGCCCCGGTCCCCACTCCCCTTTCGAATTCTCCACCGGCACGCCGCAGGCCTGCAGGTGCTTGCGGATGGCGCGCAGCACCGGCTCCTCGCGGGTGGTCTGGAGGATGCTGTAGTCCTCGATGTAGTGCGACGCGGTCTTCGGATGGCTGTAGTTGCGCCGGTGGATGGCCTCGTAGCTCTCGTCGAAGAGGTAGAACTCCAGCTCCGAGGCGAACATGCCGACATAGCCGCGTTCGGCCAGCCGCGCCACCTGCTTGCGGAGAATGGCCCGCGGGCTGTGGGGCAGGTCTTCGCGGTGGTGATGGTCGAGCACATCGCAGAGCACCAGGGCCGTGCATTCCAGCCAGGGCACCCGACGCAGGGTGCCCATGTCCGGTTTCAGCACGAAGTCGCCGTAACCCTTGCTCCAGCTGGCGGCGGCGTAGCCCGGCACCGGCTCCATGTCGATGTCGTCGGCCAGCAGGTAGTTGCAGCAGTGGGTTTCCTCGAAGGCGCTGTCGACGAAGAACTCGGCCTGGAACCGCTTGCCCACCAATCGCCCCTGCATGTCCACCATGCAGGCCAGCACCGTATCGATCTCGCCGCTGGCAACGGCCTTCTTGAGTTCGTCGAAGCTGAGGAGGGGTTCGCTCATGGGACGGACCTTCGGTCGGGGACTGCCGAAAGCTTAGTCCAGCGCTGGAATCCGCAAGACTTTCAGCACTGGGACGGTGCAGATCGCAGAATTTTTGACGTCTTCCTGCGCCGAATCGCTTCGCCTGCAGTGGCGCACGTCGGGCGTCTGCCCGCAGAACAACGACACCAGCCGCCCATATTCTTGATTTTTAATCAAATAAATTTGGCCGATACAGCGCTTAATCTGCAAATGTAATCCCCGCACACTGCGAACCACTGCTTAACTCACCGGATCGCAGCCATGCCCCTTGCACTGCTCGCCCTGACCCTGGCGGCCTTCGCCATCGGTACGACCGAATTCGCCATCGCCGGCCTGATCCCGACCATCGCCGCCGATCTCGGCGTCTCACTGCCCTCCGCCGGCCTTCTGGTCAGCCTCTGTGCGCTCGGCGTCGCCATCGGCGCGCCGATCCTGAACGCGCTGACCGGCCTGGCCCAGGCTCCGTGGATCGCCGCGGTCGTGACGCTGGCTGCCTTGGGGCTCACGGCCTTGTCCGGCCGTCTGGATCGGCGCGCGGCCTCGCCCGGGCCCGCTCTCGCCTGACCACAACCGTCACATTCCCTCACCCTTCGCAGGAGTCCCTCATGCGTGTTCCTCCCTTCGGCGTCGGCACCTTCCGGCTGACCGGCCAGACTGTCATTGATTCGCTGCGTCATGCACTGGACCTCGGCTACCGCGCGGTCGATACCGCTCAGATCTACGGCAATGAGGCCGAGATCGGCCAAGCCATCGCCGAGAGCGGCATCGAACGTTCCGAGCTGTTCATCACCACCAAGATCTGGACGGACAACTACGCCCGGAACAAGCTGGTTCCCAGCCTGCGCGAGAGCCTGAAGAAGCTGCGCACCGAGTACGTGGACCTGACGCTGATCCACTGGCCGGCGCCGGGCAACGGCGTCGAGCTGGCCGAATACATGGCCGCGCTGGCCGAAGCCAAGGCGCTGGGCCTGACCCGCCAGATCGGTCTCTCCAACTTCAATATCGAACTGACCAGGCAGGCCATCGCCGCGGTCGGCAAGGGCGAGATCGCCACCAACCAGATCGAACTCAGCCCCTACTTGCAGAGCCGCAAACTGGTTGCCTTCCTGGAAGAACAGGGCATCGCCGTCACCTCCTATATGACCCTGGCCTACGGCAAGGTCCTCCAGGACCCGGAGCTGGCGCAGATCGCCGACAAGCACCAGGCCACCATCGCCCAGGTGGCGCTGGCCTGGGCGCTGCAACTGGGCCACGCAGTGATTCCCTCCTCGACCAGGCGCGAGAACCTGGCCAGCAACCTGCTGGCCCGCGAACTGCGCCTGGACGCCGACGACATGGCCAGGATCGCGCGGCTGGAACGCAACGGGCGCGAGGTCGACCCCAAGGGCCTGTCCCCCCGCTGGGATTGAGGACCGATGCCGTCCCGCTCTCGCCTACTGGATTCAGCATCGGCCTCGACGCCTTACGCCACCTTCATCCATCTGGCCGCCAACGCGGCCTGAAGGAACACAGGAGATACCTCATGAAGACCTTTTCGAGATTCGCCCTGGCGGCCCTGCTGCCGCTTGCCATGCAGGCCGCTTCAGCGTCCGGCTGGTATCCCTCCGCCTACGGTCCGGAGGATGAGATCGGCGCCGCCAACCTGCTGACCCCGGATGTGGTTAGGCAGGCGGTCGGACTGGTCAAGGTGGGTAAGACGTATCCGCTGGCCGTACCCGTGGACAAGAACCTTCCAGCGTTCCGCCATCGCAGCTTCCGCCTGTACAACGTGCAGGTCGGGCAGCAGGCCGGCAAGTCGCTGGGGCCTAACAAGTTCACGTTCAACGATGAACTGGTGAACGCCTGGACCGGCGTTGGCACCCAGCTCAATGGGATCGGCCACATCGGCATCGACAACCTCTACTACAACGGCAACAGGGCCGCCGATTTCGTGACCGTCGATGGCGTCACCCGGCTCGGCGTCGAGAAAGTACCGCCGATGGTGACGCGTGGAGTGGTGCTGGACATGACCGCGCACTACGGCAAGGCCATCGTCCCGGGCGGCACGGAGTTCAGCGTGGCCGACATCCAGGCGGTGCTGAAGAAGCAAGGTCTGGCCTTGCGCAAGGGGGATGTGGTGCTGTTCAACACCGGCTGGCTGGAGCTGATCGGCAAGGACAACGAGCAATTCCTCGGCGTGGAACCGGGCATCGGGATGGAGGCCGCGAAGTGGCTGGCCGACCAGGGCATCGTCGCCTTCGGCGGTGACACCTGGGCCTCGGAGGTTTATCCGAACCCGCAGGGCAAGGACGAGTTCCCGGTCAACCAGTACATGCTCGCCAAGCGCGGCATCTACAACCTGGAACTGATCGACAGCCGTGCGCTGGTGCGCGACCAGGCCTGGGAGTTCCTGTTCGTGCTCGGCCAACCGCTGTACGTCGGCTCCACCCAGGTCAACGTCAACCCGGTCGCCATCCGCTGAATGCGCCGCCCCCGCCTGCACGCCGACTTTCGCCGGTCGAGGCTTCCGCGCCGATGACGACGGATCGTCAGCGCACCGTCTCTGCTCAGGTCGTCCAGCGAAGTGCCGGGCGGATCAGCGTGAACCAAAAAGACCGGCAGGCGTGAAGGCGCCTGCCGGAAATCGAGGGTTCAGGATCAGTGGGCGATGCACACCGACTTCAGCTCGGTATAGGCCTCGATCACGGCGCGGCCGAACTCGCGGCCCATGCCGGATTGCTTGACGCCGCCGAACGGCATGTTCGGGTCCAGCAGCACGTGGGCGTTGACCCAGACGGTGCCGGCCTCGATGCGCGGCACCAGGTTCATCGCCTTGGACAGGTCGTTGGTCCAGAGGCTGGCGGCCAGGCCGTAGGGACTGTCGTTGGCCAGTTCGATCATGGCGTCTTCGTCGGTGAAGGGAATCACCGACAGCACCGGACCGAACACCTCTTCGCGGGCCACGGTCATCGCGTGGTTCACATCCGCCAGCACAGTGGGCTGGACGAAGAAGCCGTCGCCGTCCAGGCGCTCGCCACCGGCCACCACGCGGGCGCCTTCCTGGCGGGCCAGGTCGATGTGCCTGAGCACGTTCTGCTGCTGCTTGAACGACACCAGCGGGTTGATCGCCGCTTCCTGGTCCATGCCCGGGCCGATGGACAGCCCCTTCACCGCCGCGGCCAGGCCCTCGACGAACTGCTCGTAGATGGACTGGTGCACATAGAAGCGCGAGGCTGCGGCGCAGACCTGGCCGTTGTTCAGCAGGCCGCCGAGCAGCGCACCCTGCATCGCCTTCTCCACGTCGGCGTCTTCCAGCAGGATCATCGGGTTCTTGCCACCCAGCTCCAGGGCGAAGCGGGTCATGTGTTGCATGCAGGCCACGCCGACGCTCTTGCCCACCGCGGTGGAGCCGGTGAAGGACACCTTGCTGATCAGTGGGTGCGAAGCCAGGGCGTTGCCGACGGTGCTGCCGCCGCCGGTGATGACGTTGAACACGCCGGCCGGGATGCCCGCCTCGACGGCCAGCTCGGCCAGGCGCAGGGCGGTCAGCGGGGTTTCGCTGGCGGGCTTGATGACCACGGTGCAGCCGCAGGCCAGGGCCGGCATCAGCTTCCAGGTGGTGATCATCAGCGGGAAGTTCCACGGCACGATGCCGGCCACCACGCCCACCGGCTCACGACGGGCGAAAGCCGTGAAACGCGAGCCCGGCGGGATCGGGATGGACACGTCCAGGGTCTGGCCTTCGATCTTGGTGGCCCAGCCGGACATGTAGCGCATGAACTCGACCGTGGCGCCCACATCCAGCATGCGCGAGATGTTGATGGACTTGCCCTGGCTCAGGGTTTCCAACTGGGCCAGCTCTTCGGCGTGCGCTTCCACCAGGGCGGTGAAGCGCAGCAGGATGCGCTCGCGGTCGGCCGGACGCAGGCCGGACCAGACGCGGGACTTGAACGCCTTGTGGGCCGACTGCACGGCCTGCTCCAGGTACACCAGCGGCACGTCCGGCACCGCGGCGATGGTTTCCCCCGTGGCGGGGTTCAGCACCGGGGTCGTCGGACCTTCCGGCAGCACCCACTGGCCATCGATAAAGCAGCCGTGGCGGCGCTCCAGGAATGCCGCGACCTGCGGCAGGATTTCGACCTTGCTCATGCGTGATCCTCTTGATTCGTCGGCCGGGGCCCATCACCTACGGTCGTGGCGACGCGTACGGAAACAGGGCCGATGCCCGGATTCTCGGCGTTGGCGGGGATCGAGGTTTTTTTGTCTGTGCCAGACGTGTTGGCAGGGCTGCCAGGTGTGGGCGGGGCGGGAAGGTGGGATACACATCTGTGGGGGCGAATTCATTCGCCAAGCAGGACGCAGTCCTGCCCTGGAATCCCTCAAGGGGGCGGCTACGCCACCCTCAGCGATTGAAATCGCCCCCACAAGAAAAGCGATGCGAGTGCGTGCCTCAACCCTGGCTGTACTGCCTGCGGTATTCGCTGGGGGACACGCCGAAGCGCGCCTTGAAGGCGGTGGAGAAGTAGCTGGAATCGGTGAAGCCCCAGGCATAGCCGAGGGCCGAGAGCTTCTGCTCGGCGGTGGCGTGGCGCAGGCTTTCGGCGCAGAAGTCCAGGCGGCGGTTCTTGATGTACTGCGCCACCACCAGGCCCTTCTTGGCGAACATGCGGTAGAGGCCGCGCACCGACACCCCCACTTCGCGGGCGATGGCCTCGGGACAGAGTTCTTCCGCGCAGAGGTTCTCGTCGATGAAGCGCAAGGTCTTGCGGAACAGCCGCTCGTGGGCGTCCGGTTCCACCTCGGCGGCGCACAGGGCCGGACGCAACAGGCTGACCACCGCGTCGAGGGTGGCCTCGCTTTCCGGCAGGCTGAGGCTCGCCTGGCGGGTGGATTCGAGGATCAGCCGGTTCGCCAGCACCGCCACCGGCGAGCTCGCCGGGATGCGCTGGGCGCAGCGCACGCCGGAAAAGCGCAGGCCCTGCTCCACCACATGGCGCGGCAGGATCAGCGAGAGCTGGCGGGAATTCTCGTGGTAGACGAAGTCACTGGGCTGGGTGGAGTCGATCAGCGTGATGTCGCCGGGGGCCATCTCGATACGGCTGCCCGCCTGCTCCATGCCGGCGCGGCCACCCAGCTGGAACGCCAGATAGAAGTGCTTGCCTTCGCTCTGCGCCACCTCCCGGGGCGTGCGGAACAGGCGCGCCTGGGCCACGTCGACGAAACTCAGCTTGATCGCACCGGCCTTGTATTCACGAATGGCCCCGGAGAATTCCGAGCCCAGCAGCTTGGCGCCGAAGCGCCCGCAGACCTGATTGATGCCCTGCAGCCACTCGTCGAAGCGGTCTGCCCTCAGTGCTCGTGCTGTCGTCATGGCTTTCACGGCCTCGTGCTCATCGTTGTTCTTATCATTGCTCCGGCCTGGCGACGCGACAGGCCGGGTTTACCTCGTCCGTGACATCCGCTCGAAGCGGTTGCTCTACCTCAATCCGCCGAAACGCTGATAGAAGTTCTCGCCCGCTTCCGGCAATGGGCCGTCCGCGGTTTCCAGCGCCGCATTCAGCCACTCTTCCGCCTTGGCGAAGATCAGCCGGTAGATGTTGCGGCACAGCTGGCGCGCCGCGCGGCCTTCCCAATCGCCCGGAAGCAGTTCGTCGGGCAATTGCGGGTCGCGCAGCAGCAGCTTGCGGTATTCGTGGATCAGCAAGGTTCGGGCCAGGAAGCATTCCTCCGGGCGCAAGTCCTCCTGCTCGCGCAGGGCCTGCCAGAGCGGGCGGAACAGCTGGATGAACTCGCTGTAGTGGGTGCCCAGTTCGTCGATGTTCCAGCTCTCGCGAACCTGCATGCGCAGGGCCTTGGAGGCCAGCACGTCCTGGGAGCGGGTCTCGAAGACAATGCTGTCTTCCAGGGCGTCCAGCTCCTGCAGGGTGGCGGTCAGGTCCACCCGGTCGCAGCGCGGGTTGGCCAGCACCGTGGGCGAAATCGCACCAAAACCCTGCCACTCCAGCTCTTCGCGCACCTGTTTGCGCTTGTCCTGGGGCAGTTGCGAGAGCACCACCAGGGACCAGGCGCCGTCCCAGGCCGGGACGCTGGAGCTGTAGACCCGCTTGAAGGCCTTTTCGAAGCGCCGCCGGCCCGCGCCGGTCAGGCTGTAATAGCTGCGCCGACCGACTTTCTCGGCACTCAGCCAGCCTTCCTTGGTCAGGCGGAAGATCGAGGTGCGGATCAGTCGTTCGTTGATGCCCATGGGCTCCAGCAACTGGATCAGACTGCCCAGCCAGACGGTGCCGCCGTGGGGTTCGATGGCATCGCCATAGAGGGTGATGATCAGCGAGCTGGCGCGAATCGGCGTCTGCTGCTGGAAACGGGTGACGAGTTGATCCAGGGGCACGAGCGAAGTCATGGGCATAGTGGAAACGGAAAAGATGCCGAATATACCCGCAGGCTCCTCGGCATGACCATCGGGGAACCTCCCCGGTGTGCGAAGACCGCACTCATTGCGACGAGCCCCCTTTCGGCCGCAGGCCCCGATCGGCGATGCGCGGACGGTCGGCCTCGACCTCGGCCAGCGGCGCGCAGGGCTGCAGGTTGGCCAGGCAGCGCTGGGCCAGTTGCTGGTATTCGCGGGTGCCGGCCTGCTTCCAGGCCACTTCCTCGTCGCTGAGGCGGCGCTTGACCTGCGCCGGAGCGCCCATCACCAGTGACTGCTCCTCGCAACTGAAACCGGCCTTGACGAAGGCGGTGGCGGACACGAAGGAGCGCGCGCCGATGCGCGCGTTATCCATCACCACCGCGTTCATCCCCACCAGGGCGTCTTCACCGATGCGGCAGCCATGCAGCACAGCGCCGTGGCCGATGTGGCCATTGCGCTCGACCACCGTGTCGCTGTCGGGAAAACCGTGCATCACGCAGGTGTCCTGGATGTTGGCGCCCTCCTCCAGGACGATCCGGCCGAAGTCGCCCCGCAGGCTGGCGAGCGGGCCGACATAGCAGCCCGGCCCGATGATCACATCGCCGATCAACACGGCGGTCGGGTGCACATAGGCGGTGGGATGCACCACCGGGGTCAGGCCATCGAGGCTGTAGCAGGTCATCTGGAACTCCTTCTGCTTATTCGCCGTGGCGGCGGCTCTGCACGGTGACGAAACGACGGGCGACGAAGGCGCCGTCGGTGATCGAAGCGTTGGCGGCCGGGTTGCCACCGCTGGCGTGGAAGTCGCTGAAGGCGGCGGACTGGTTGACGAAGACGCCGCCGTCGAAGTTGATCGACAGGGCGACGGCGACATCCTGGGACAACTGCTCGGCACGGTCCAGCACGGCCTCGTCAGTGGAATAGACACCCAGGGTCAGGGCGCCCTTCTCGGCGATCACCTCACCGGCGAGGCGCAGGCTGTGTTCGGTATCGTCGGTGGCGATGACGAAGGCGATGGGACCGAAGCGCTCTTCGGAGTAAGCCTCGCGGTCGGCGGCGTCCACTTTCAGCAGCAGCGGCGTGTGGACGCGCGCGCCCGGGAACTGCGGATGCTCGCGGGCCTCGCTGTCCAAAAGCACCTCGCCCAGGGCGCGGCAGGCCTGGATACGCTGGGCGGTGGCCTCGGACTGGAGGGCGCCGATCACCGCGCAGGCCCGCTCGTTGTCGGCGAGGAAACTGCGCACCGCGTCGGCCAGGCTCTGCGCCACCTCGTCGAAGGACATCAGCTCGTCACCATTGCGGATGCCGCCACGGGGCACGTAGAGGGCCTGGGTGGTGGTGCACATCTGCCCGGAATACAGGCTGAGGGAGAAGGCCAGGTTGCGCGCCACAGCCTTGATGTCGCGCACGCTGTCGATGATCACGCTGTTGATGCCGGCCTTTTCGGTGAACACCTGGGCCTGGCGCGCATTGTCTTCCAGCCAGTTGCCGAAGGCGTTGGAGCCAGTGAAATCCACCAGTTTGACCCGCGGGTCCAGGGCCAGCCGCTGGCTGACCGGCGCTTCCGGCGTGTCCACCACCAGGCTCACCAGGGCCGGATCGAAGCCCAGCTCGGCCAGTACGTCCTGGACCACCTTGACGCTCATGGCCACCGGCAGGATCGCGCCGGGATGTGCCTTGACCAGCACCGGGTTGCCGGTGGCCAGGCTGGCGAACAGGCCCGGGTAGGTGTTCCAGGTGGGGAAGGTGGAGCAGGCGATCACCAGGGACAGGCCGCGCGGAACGATGTGCCAGCGCTTGTCCAGCACCAGCGGGTCCTGCTTGCCCTGGGGCTTGGTCCAACGTGCGGCCTGCGGCACTTCGGCCATGGCCCGCCAAGCGTAGGCCAGTACTTCAAGGCCACGGTCCTGGGCGTGGGGGCCGCCGGCCTGGAAGGCCATCATGTAGGCCTGGCCACTGGTGTGCATCACCGCATGGGCCAGGGTTGGGCTCAGGGCATTGAGGCGCTGGAGGATCTCCAGGCAGGCACCGACCCGCGCCTGCGGACCGGCATCACGCCAGGCCGGCAGCGCCGCCTGCAGGCGCGACAGCAGCTCATCCGCGTCGTACTGGTCGTAGCTCACATTGAGGTCGAAGCCGTAGGGCGAACGCTCGGCACCCGCGCGGCCCACGGACTGCGGGCCGACCAGGGCGAAGTGCTGGCCGAGCAGCGCTTCGAAATCGGCCTGGGCGCCCTTCACCGCCTCTTCCGGGTACTGCTTGAGGCTTTCCGGGAAGGGCGACCAGTAGCCGCGCTCGCCAATGGCCTGGACGGCGCGTTCGAGAGTGCCGCGATGGTGCTCGAACAGCTCGAGGGCGGCGGCGCGGGCAGTGGTCGACATGGAAGAACTCCTCAGCAAGACAGGTGAAGCCCCAAGGGGGCCAAAAGCGATTCGCTCGATGCAGAATTTTGTATCACATCAATCATAAACAGAAAAGCTCAATCCGCTGTATCAGATGACAGCCGGTCGCCAGCCAGCCTCACGAATACATCTAAGCATCAAAATCCCAGTAACCACGGCACATAAAGCCACCGAATGCAGGTTGTGAGCCTGTTACTTTGGCTTAAACATCGACCATATGAGACACATAAATAATATTTGCCATGCTTGTTTTGTATCGCTTTGTGGTTATACTCCGGCGAAAGTCGCCACGCCCTCAGCGCGGCCGGCAAAGGAAGGGGCCAGCCCCGGACCCACCCAATAAGAGCGGCCGCACGAGGCCGCGCGTGCACCTGAGGACCCGAGACATGCCTCGTACCCTTGTCGTCCTGCCGCCTGAGCAGGGCGTTCGCCTGATCACCCTGCAGCGCCCGGAAGCGCTCAACGCCCTCAACACCGAGTTGCTGGGCGAACTGGCCGCCGAACTGGACGCCGCCGAACAGGACAGCGAAACCCGCGTGGTGGTGCTCACCGGCAGCCGCAAAGCCTTCGCCGCAGGCGCCGATATAAAGGAAATGGCCGAGCGCGACCTGGTGGGCATCCTCAATGACCCGCGCCTGGCCCACTGGCAACGCATCACCCGCTTCAGTAAACCGCTGATCGCCGCCATCAATGGCTTCTGCCTGGGCGGCGGCTGCGAGCTGGCCATGCACGCCGACATCCTCATCGCCGGCGAAGACGCCCGCTTCGGCCAGCCGGAAATCAACCTCGGAATCATGCCCGGCGCCGGTGGCACCCAGCGCCTGCTGCGCGCCGTGGGCAAATCCCTGGCCATGCAGATGGTCCTCACCGGCGAAGCCATCGATGCCCGTCACGCCCAGCGTGCCGGCCTGGTGAGCGAAGTGACCCAGCCGGAGTTCACCGTCGAACGCGCCGTCGCCATCGCCCGTGTCATCGCCCGGAAGGCGCCGCTGGCCGTGCGCCTGGCCAAGGAAGCGCTGCTGAAGGCCGAGGACACCGACCTCGCCAGCGGCCTGCGCTTCGAGCGCCACGCCTTCACCCTGCTGGCCGGCACCCGCGACCGCGAGGAAGGCATCCGCGCCTTCCAGGAAAAGCGTCGCCCCGAATTCACCGGCCAGTGAGCACTGGCCGAACGCCCCTTCGAACTCCATAGAGCGCCCAGAGCCATGAACTTCGAGCACATCCTGTTTTCCATCGAGGCTGGCGTCGCCACCCTCAGCCTCAACCGCCCGGAACAACTGAACAGCTTCAACGCCACGATGCATGGCGAGGTCCGCGAGGCCCTCAAGCAGGTTCGCCAGAACCCCGAAGTCCGCGTGCTGCTGCTGACCGGCGAAGGCCGCGGCTTCTGCGCCGGCCAGGACCTGGGCGACCGCAATGTCGCGCCGGGCGCCGCCGCGCCGGACCTGGGCGAATCCATCGAGACCTTCTACAACCCGCTGATCCGCGCCCTGCGCGACCTGCCGCTGCCGGTCATCTGCGCGGTGAACGGCGTGGCCGCCGGCGCTGGTGCGAACATTCCGCTGGCCTGCGACCTGGTCATTGCTGCCCGCTCCGCCAATTTCATCCAGGCCTTCTGCAAGATCGGCCTGATCCCGGACTCCGGCGGCACCTGGACCCTGCCCCGCCTGGTCGGCATGGCCCGCGCCAAGGCCCTCACCCTGCTGGGCGACCGCCTCAGCGCCGAACAGGCCGAGCAGTGGGGCCTGATCTACCGGGTGGTGGACGACGCATCCCTGCGCGAAGAAGCCCTGAAGCTGGCCCGCCACCTGGCCACCCAGCCCACCTACGGCCTGGCCCTGATCAAGCGCAGCCTGAACGCCAGCCTGAACAACAGCTTCGACGAGCAGCTGGACCTGGAACGCGACCTGCAGCGCCTGGCCGGGCGCAGCGAGGATTACCGCGAGGGCGTCAGCGCCTTCATGGAAAAACGTACCCCGGCCTTCAAAGGACGCTGAGCCCATGCCCGCCCTGAATACATCCGCCACTGTCGCCGTGATCGGCGCCGGCGCCATGGGTGCCGGTATCGCCCAGGTCGCCGCCCAGGCCGGCCACCCGGTCAAGCTGCATGACAACCGCCCCGGCGCCGCCGCCCAGGCCATCGACGGCATCGACCGCCAACTCGGCCGCCTGGTGGAGAAAGGCAAGCTCGACGCCGACGAGCGCAGCGCCATCGTCGCCCGCCTGCAACCGGCGGACGCCATCGAGGCCCTGAGCGATTGCAGCCTGGTGATTGAGGCCATCGTCGAGAACCTGGAGGTCAAGCGTGGCCTGCTACGCCAGCTGGAAAGCCTGTGCAGCGCCGACTGCATCCTCGCCAGCAACACCTCGTCCCTGTCCATCACCAGCCTGGCCGCTGGCCTCCAGCATCCGGGCCGGGTGATCGGCCTGCACTTCTTCAACCCGGCGCCGTTGATGGCCCTGGTGGAGATCGTCTCGGGACTGGCCAGCGATCCCGCCCTGGCCAACGACCTCTATGAAACCGCCAAGGCCTGGGGCAAGCAGCCGGTGCACACGAAGTCCACGCCGGGCTTCATCGTCAACCGCGTGGCCCGCCCCTTCTATGCCGAAAGCCTGCGCCTCCTGCAGGAAGGCGCCGCCGATTGCGCCACCCTCGACGCCCTGATGCGTGAAGCCGGTGGCTTCCGCATGGGTGCCTTCGAACTCACCGACCTGATCGGCCATGACGTCAATTACGCCGTCACCTGCTCGGTGTTCGACGCCTACTACGGCGACTTCCGCTTCCAGCCCTCGCTGATCCAGAAGGAACTGGTGGATGCCGGCCGCCTGGGCCGCAAATCGGGCCAGGGCTTCTACCGCTACGCCGAAGGTGTCGAGCGCCCCCAAGCCGCCGAACTGAGCAGCAGCGCCAACGTCGACCGCTGCGTGGTGGAAGGCAGCCTGGGTGTGGCCGAGCCGCTGATCCAGCGCTTGAGTGACGCTGGCGTACAGGTGACACGTCGCGACGGCAGTGGCCTGCTGCGCGTCGGCGATGCGGTACTCGCCCTCTCCGACGGCCGCCTGGCCAGCCAGCGTGCCGGCGAAGACGGCCTGACCAATCTGGTGCTGATCGACCTCGCCCTGGACTACACCAAGGCCACCCGCCTCGGCATCGCCTGCGCCGCCGGCACCGCCGATTCCGCCCGCGACCAGGCCGTGGCCCTGCTGCAACGCGCCGGCCTGAAGGTCAGCCCGCTGGCCGACATTCCCGGCCTCGCCGTGCTGCGCACCGTGGCCATGCTGGCCAACGAAGGCGCCGATGCCGTGCTCCAGGGCGTCGGCTCGGCCGCCGACATCGATCTGGCCATGCGCGCCGGGGTGAACTACCCGCAAGGCCCGCTGGCCTGGGCCGACGCCATCGGCCTGCCGGCAGTCCTGCGCACCCTGGACAACCTCCAGGCCGCCTATGGCGAAGCGCGCTACCGCCCTTCCCTGCTGCTTCGTCGCCAGGTCGCCGAGGGGAGGAGCTTTCGATGACCAATCACGAAGCGCTTTCACTCGCCGAAGCCTGCGGCAGCGCCCTGTTCGAGCGCGATGCCGCCAGCCAGGCCATGGGCATGCGCCTGCTCTCCGTGGCGCCGGGCCAGGCGCGCGTCGGCATGAGCGTGCGCGCGGACATGGTCCAGGGCCACGGCACCTGCCACGGCGGCTACCTGTTCGCCCTGGCCGACTCGGCCTTCGCCTTCGCCTGCAACAGCTACAACGAAGCCACCGTGGCCATCGGCTGCAGCATCGACTACGTGGCGCCGGCGCGCCTGGGCGACACCCTCACCGCCCAGGCCACCGAGCAGAGCCGCAGCGGACGCACCGGCAACTACGACGTGCGCATCGAAAACCAGAACGGGCAATTGATCGCCCTCTTCCACGGCAAATCCTACAAAGTGCGCGGCGCGGTGCTCGCGCAGGAGACCCCTGATGAATGACGCCCTGATTATCGACGCCGTGCGTACCCCCATCGGCCGCTACGCCGGTGCCCTGTCCGGCGTACGCGCCGACGACCTCGGCGCCGTGCCCCTGCGCGCCCTGATGGCCCGCCACCCGGAGCTGGACTGGAGCGCCATCGACGACGTGATCTACGGCTGCGCCAACCAGGCTGGCGAAGACAACCGCAACGTCGCGCGCATGTCCGCCCTGCTCGCCGGCCTGCCGGTGACGGTGCCGGGCACCACCCTCAACCGCCTCTGCGGCTCCGGCCTGGACGCCATCGGCAATGCCGCCCGCGCCCTGCGCTGCGGCGAGGCGGGCCTGATGCTGGCCGGCGGCGTGGAATCCATGTCCCGCGCGCCCTTCGTCATGGGCAAGGCCGACACCGCCTTCTCCCGCCAGGCGGAGATCTTCGACACCACCATCGGCTGGCGCTTCGTCAACCCGCTGATGAAGGGCCAGTTCGGTATCGACTCCATGCCGGAGACCGCGGAGAACGTCGCCGAACAGTTCAACATCTCCCGCGCGGACCAGGACGCTTTCGCCCTGCGCAGCCAGCAGCGCGCCGCCGCCGCCCAGGCCAATGGCCGCCTGGCGAAGGAAATCGTCCCGGTGGAGATTCCCCAGCGCAAGGGCCCGCCAAAGGTGGTCGAGCAGGATGAGCATCCCCGTGGCGACACCACCCTCGAACAACTGGCCAAGCTGGGCACCCCGTTCCGCCAGGGCGGCAGCGTCACCGCCGGCAATGCCTCGGGCGTGAACGACGGCGCCTGCGCCCTGCTCCTGGCCAGCCCCGAAGCCGCCAAGCGCCACGGTCTGAAGGCCCGCGCGCGCGTGGTCGGCATGGCCACCGCCGGCGTCGAGCCGCGCATCATGGGCATCGGCCCGGTCCCGGCCACTCGCAAGGTGCTGGAGCTGACCGGCCTGTCGCTGGCCGACATGGACGTGATCGAACTCAACGAAGCCTTCGCCGCCCAGGGCCTCGCCGTGCTGCGCGAGCTCGGCCTGGCCGACGACGACGCCCGGGTGAACCCCAACGGCGGCGCCATCGCCCTCGGCCACCCGTTGGGCATGAGCGGCGCGCGCCTGGTCACCACCGCCCTGCACGAACTGGAAGAACGCCAGGGCCGCTACGCCCTCTGCACCATGTGCATCGGCGTCGGCCAGGGCATCGCCTTGATCATCGAAAGGCTCTGAAACGGATCGACAGAGTTTGCATAAACGGATGGGGAGTATGCTGTTCCCCAGCACTCACAGCCGAAGGCGCTGGCTGTTGACGACAAAAACAATTCGAGTGAAACCATGAACATGATTGCCAATACCGCCTTGCTTGATCCGATGGAAACCGCCAGCGTCGACGAACTGCGCCAGCATCAGCTGGAGCGTCTGCGCTGGAGCCTGAAGCACGCTTACGAGAACGTCCCCCTGTACCGCCAGCGCTTCGATGAAAAAGGCGTGCACCCGGACGACCTGAAATCCCTCGAAGACCTGTCGAAGTTCCCCTTCACCGGCAAATGCGACCTGCGCGACAACTACCCCTTCGGCATGTTCGCGGTGCCGCAGAGCGAGATCGTGCGCATTCATGCCTCCAGCGGCACCACCGGCAAACCCACCGTGGTCGGCTACACCCAGAACGACATCGACACCTGGGCCAACGTCGTGGCGCGCTCGATCCGCGCTGCCGGCGGCCGCAAGGGCGACAAGGTGCACATCTCCTACGGCTACGGCCTGTTCACCGGCGGTCTCGGCGCCCACTACGGCGCCGAGCGCCTGGGCTGCACCGTGATCCCCATGTCCGGCGGCCAGACCGAGAAGCAGGTCCAACTGATCCGCGATTTCCAGCCGGACATCATCATGGTCACCCCGTCCTACATGCTGAACCTGGCCGACGAGATCGAGCGCCAGGGCATCGACCCGCACAAACTGGCCCTGCGCCTGGGCATCTTCGGCGCCGAGCCCTGGACCGCCGAGCTGCGCCGCGCCATCGAAGAGCGCCTGGGCATCACCGCCCTGGACATCTACGGCCTGTCGGAAATCATGGGCCCGGGCGTGGCGATGGAATGCGCCGAGACCAAGGACGGCCCGACCATCTGGGAAGACCACTTCTACCCCGAGATCATCGACCCGGTGACCGGCGAAGTGCTGCCGGACGGCGAAATGGGCGAGCTGGTGTTCACCTCGCTGTCCAAGGAAGCGCTGCCGATGATCCGCTACCGCACCCGCGACCTGACCCGCCTGCTGCCGGGCACCGCGCGGCCGATGCGGCGCATGGACAAGATCACCGGCCGCAGCGACGACATGCTGATCATCCGGGGCGTGAACGTGTTCCCGACGCAGATCGAGGAGCAGGTGCTGAAGGTCAAGCAGCTGTCCGAGAACTACGAAATCCACCTGTTCCGCAACGGCAACCTGGACAGCATCGAAGTCCATGTCGAGCTCAAGCATGAACACGAAAGCCTGGGCGAGTCCCAGCAGCAGGCCGTGTGCAACGAGCTGTCGAAGTACATCAAGACCTACATCGGCATCAGCTCGCGCATCGTCCTGCGTCCCTGCTACTCGCTGAAGCGTTCCGAAGGCAAGGCGTGCCACGTCTACGACAATCGCGGCAAGTAAGCGTCAAGGCTGAGAAGAAGCCCCGCGCAGGCGGTCATGCGGTTCACTTAAGCGCGCGCATGACTCGCTCCCCTCTCCCATTTATGGGAGAGGGGCTGGGGGAGAGGGGCGAAATCCCTGCGAAACAGTCGTTTCCCCCTCTCCCTAACCCTCTCCCCAAAGGGGCGAGGGGACTGATCGAGCCCCGTTACTTCTGTGAACTGCATTCCCGCGCAAGCGGGGCTGTTTGATGGTGGCTGGCGTGGCTGTGCGCGCCACGCCGGATGGATAACTTCGCCGACCGCAGTTCCTCCCTGCTGCCGCGCGGGGCGTTTTCTGGCAGCCTGTGCAGCCTTTCCCCGACCTGGAGCAATCCGTGCCAAGCCCCAGCCATCACACCCAGGACCTGCGCATCGACAGCCTGCATGGCCGGCTCTTCGTGCGCATCTGGAGCCCGGACCGCCTCAGCCCGTCCTTCGACGAGGCGCCCATTGTGCTCTTCCACGACTCCCTCGGTTGCGTGGAGCTGTGGCGGGAGTTCCCCGCCCGGCTGGCCGCCGTCACCGGCAAGTCGGTGGTGGCCTACGACCGGCTCGGCTTCGGCCGTTCCGATGCGCACCCCGGTGAGCTGAGCGTCGGTTTCGTCGGCGACGAGGCCGAGCGCGACTTCCCGGCGCTGAAGGACGCCCTTGGCATTCGCGAGTTCATCGCCTTTGGCCACAGCGTCGGTGGCGGCATGGCCGTCCATTGCGCGGCCCGCCATCGGGAGCATTGCCAGGCGCTGATCACCGAATCGGCCCAGGCCTTCGTCGAAGACCTCACCCTGCAAGGCATCCGCGAGGCCAAGCACGGTTTCCAGCAGGACGGCCAGTTGCAGAGGCTGGCCAAATACCATGGCGACAAGGCCCGCTGGGTGCTCGATGCCTGGACCGAAACCTGGCTGTCGCCCGCCTTCACCGACTGGAACCTGGAAGCGGAGGTGCAGCGCCTGGACTGCCCGTTGCTGGCGATCCACGGCGACCAGGACGAGTTCGGCTCCGCGCTGCACCCGCAGCGGATCGCCCAGCTCACCGACGGCCCGTCGCGGGTCCTCATGCTCGGCGACTGCGGCCACGTCCCCCACCGGGAGAAGGCGGACGTCGTACTCCAGGCCGTGGTGGAACACCTCGGCTGATGCGGCCCGCCTGACAGCTGGCTATGATCGGTAGCCATGACGCCCTCATTCCCCACCCGCCAACCCTGCCCGCCCGGCGCCTGCGACTGCGGGCGCGAGGCGCTGCTGGAAACGCCCGGCGCGGACCTGCGCATCCTGCGGTTGACCCGGCAGGAGGAGAAGCGCCTGCTGGAGCGGCTGGAGGCCATCCGCAGCCTGGATGACCTGGAGCACATGCAGCGGCGTATTTTCGAGCAACTGGGGGTGCGCCTGCATATCGCCCCGGGTTTCAGCGAAGTGCGCAGCATGCGCGGCATCGATATCCGGATCGACGCGTTGCCCGGCCTCTGCCGCAAGACCCGCCAGTCGATTCCGGCGGCCATTCGCCGGGGCCTGGAGCACCGCCCGGAGATCGCCTGGCGCCTGCTGGACGCCCACGACCTGCTGCGCGACACCTGAGCCCGCCCGACGGCCTGGCCGCCCTCCCCGGTTGGCGCTATACCGAAAGCGTCCACCCAGGCCGAGGAGTGTCCGGCAATGTCCATCCCGCTGGTGATCCGCAACATGCTCCGCCCCGAACTGGATCAACTGGTCGACTGGGCCGAGTGCGAGGGCTGGAACCCCGGCCTGCACGATGCCGACGCGTTCTGGGCGACCGACCCGCAGGCCTATATCGCCGCCGAACTGGACGGCGAGCTGATCGGCGGCGGGGCGATCACGTCCTACGGCGGCGAATTCGGTTTCATGGGGTTTTTCATCGTCCGTCCGGCGTTTCGCGGGCGCGGCCTCGGCAACCAGCTCTGGCACGCCCGTCGTGACCGGCTGCTCGCCCGCCTGCAACCAGGCGCGACCATCGGCATGGATGGGGTGTTCGACATGCAGGATTACTACGCGAGGGGCGGCTTCGTCTTTTCCCATCGCAACCTGCGCTACCAGTTGGACATCGCCAGTGCGCCGGAATGGACGCCGGATGAAGACGTGGTGCCCCTCGCGGAGTTCCCGCTGGCTGATATCGAAGCCTACGACCGCACCTGCTTCCCGGCGCCACGCTCGGCGTTCCTGCGGGCCTGGATCGATCAGCCCGACGCCCTCGCCCTGGGCTGCCGGCGCGATGGCCGCCTCGCGGGGTTCGGGGTGGTCCGGCGCTGCCAGCACGGCTGCAAGATCGGCCCGCTGTTCGCCGATGACGCCGGCGTGGCCGAAGCCCTCTTTACCTACCTGGCCGGCTTCGCCGCGGGCGGCCCGCTGTTCCTCGATGCCCCGGAGAACAACCCCGAGGCCATGGCACTGGTGCAGCGCCATGGCATGAGCGAAGTCTTCGGCTGCGCGCGGATGTACCTCGGCCCGTTCCCGGATATCAGCCACGAGCGCATCTTCGGCGTCACCACCTTCGAGCTGGGTTGAGCATGGAACGCGATCTGCTGGGTTATGGCGGCAAGCCGCCTCATCCGCATTGGCCCGGCGATGCACGGGTGGCGGTGCAGTTCGTGCTGAATATCGAGGAAGGCGGCGAATCCACGGTGCTCAATGGCGACGCCCAGTCCGAGGCCTATCTGCATGAACTGCCCGGCCGCCCGCCCCGCAGCGGCGAACGCGACCTCAGCGTCGAGGGTCTCTACGAGTACGGCTCACGGGCGGGCGTCTGGCGCCTCCTTGACCTGTTCCAGGCCCGCGGCCTGCCGCTGACCGCCTTCGCCGTGGGCCGCGCCCTGGAGCTGGCGCCGCAGATCGGCCATGCGCTGCGAGCCGCCGGTCATGAAGTCGCCGGCCATGGCTACCGCTGGCTGGATTACCGGGCCATCCCCGAAGACGAGGAACGCCGCCATATCCGGCGCACCATCGAGCTGATCGAGCAAATCTGCGGCACGCGGCCCGTGGGCTGGTACACCGGGCGGGTCAGCGCCAATACGCGCCGGCTGCTGCGCGAAGAAGGCGGCTTCCTCTACAGCTCGGACGCCTATAACGACGACCTGCCCTACTGGCTGCCCGGCGCGCCACCGCACCTGATCCTGCCCTACACCCTGGTGAACAACGACGCCCGCTACCTGATGCCCCACGGCTTCGCCTCGGGGGAGGATTTCCTCCGTGTGCTCAGGGACGCCTTCGACTGCCTTTGGGCCGAAGGCGAGCGGCAACCGAAGATGATGAGCATCGGCCTGCATGGCCGGATCAGCGGTCACCCGGCCCGCGCCATGGCCCTGGCGCGCTTCCTCGATCACCTGCAGGGCCATGAGGGGGTGTGGATCTGCCGCCGCGAGGAAATCGCCCGGCACTGGATCGCCGAGCATCCCGCCGGCGGTCAGTGGAAGGGGAAGATGTAATTCATCCAGGCCGCCATCCGCAGGAGAATCTTGCGCATGATCGCCACATGGTGGAAATGCTTGCTGTAGAGCGCCGCCTGGCCGTAAGAGCCGCCGGGCATCACCGCCGCGTACTGGGCATAGTCGGGGTCGGTGATCTCGATGATCACCGGTACGCGCCCAGGCGGCGGCGAGCCAGTAAAGCTGATCAGCGTGCCGGACGGCTGCACCTGGCCTTCGCCGATCACCGCGATCACCTGCTTCACCCTGCCCTGGAACACCTTGCCGGGAATGCCATCGAAGGCCACCTCCGCTTCATCGCCCGCGGTCAGGCGCAACTGGCTGTTCTGGCGCATCCAGGCTGCGAAGTAGAAACCCTCGTCGGGGATGAACACCATGGCCGGGCGCAGCGGCAGTTTCACCGCGCGCACCCCGGGTCGCAGCGAAACGTGGGTGACGAAGCCCTTGCTCGGTGCCTTCACCACGGTGTTTTCCAGGTCGAATTCGGCGATGTTGAGTTGCGCCTGCAGGTCATCCACCCGTGCGGTGGTGAGGTCCACGTCACGCCGGTTGCCCACGTTGCGCGCGGCCAGTTCGCGGGCGCGGGACTGGTCGGCGCGCGCCGACACCAGTTGGGCCTGGATGGACTTCACCCTGTTCTCGAAGGGCGTCGGGTCGATGCGGAACAGCACATCGCCCTTCTCCAGCGGCTGGTTGGTCTTGACCGGCACCTCGACCACCTGGCCGGACACCTCGGGAACGATCGGCACCGAGACGAAATAGGTCCGTGCCACCTCCGAATAGGGGTGGTTGTAGTTCATGGTGAAGATCAGCGCACCGATCAGCACCACCCCGCCGAGTACGGCCGTGGGCACCGACCACTTGTTCAGCGGGATCTTGAAGATCTTGAAGATGGCGACGCAGAAGGCCGTGTAGGTGAGCACCAGCAACAGGTCCATGGCTCAGTCCTCCTTCTCATCGTGTTGCGGGGCCTGTGCGCGGGCTTCGATCTGCTCGATGCGCTGGCGCAACTCGGCGAGCTGTTGCGCCAGTTCCGCCTGGGGGCTGTTGCCCGCTTTGCCGGCGGTGAAACCCCAGCCACGGTCTTCGCGATACAACATCGCCCAGATCCACAGGAACGGCCACAGGGCATGCAAGGTGAAGAGGCTCACCCAGCCCGCGGCATGAATGGCGTCCTGGTGCGGGTGATTACGGTGGACGGCGATCTCGTAGGGAATGTCGTGAAGCACGATGATGCCGTAAAACAGCACCACCCCCACGAAGATAAGAATGACCAATGCCGCGTACTCGAGCATGTTCCCCTCCTTGAAGCATGGCCCTGGCCGTCGCGCAGCAGGCAGGTCGACCAGGCCGGAAACGGCATCGCCGCCGTGCTGCAGAACAGCCGGCGGCGATCCCCCGTTTCCAGATTAGTCCAATCTCAAGGCTGTGCCGTTTCCACCCGCTCGGCCTGCAGGGGGCCTTCTTCCAGGGTCGCGGCGGCCTGGCGCTCGCGGGACGGGCCCTCCGGGCTGACCGGCTGCTCCGCCGTGTCACGCTCGCGCAGCAGGAAGTAGGACAGCGCCGGAATCAGGATCAGCGCGCCGATCATGTTCCAGAGGAACATGAAGGTGAGCAGGATGCCCATGTCGGCCTGGAACTTGATCGGCGACCAGGCCCAGCACACCACACCGGCGGCCAGGGTGATGCCCACCAGCGCCACCACCCGTCCGGTGAAGGACACCGCCTTCTTGTAGGCGGCCGCCAGCGGTAGGCCCTGGCGCTGGAATTGCAACTGCACGCTGAGCAGGTACAGCGCGTAATCCACGCCAATGCCGACGCCCAGGGCGATCACCGGCAGGGTGGCCACCTTGACGCCAATGCCCATCGCCACCATCAGCGCCTCGCAGAGTATCGAGGTGAGCACCAGCGGCAGCAGCGCCACCACCGTCGCCCGCCAGCTGCGGAAGGTAATCAGGCAGAACACGGTCACCGCCAGGTAGACGTAGAACAGCATGGTGCGGTTGGCGTCGCGCACGACGATGTTGGTCGCCGCCTCGATGCCCGCGCTGCCCGCAGCCAGGAGGAACTGACGATCTTCGCTGCTGTTCTCGCTGGCGAAGCGATCGGCGATAGCGACCACCTCGTCCAGCGTCTGCGCCTTGTGATCCTTGAGGAAGGCGATCACCGGCATCAGCGAGCAGTCGGTGTTGAACAGCTCCGGCGTGTTCACCGAGGCCTGCTGGGCGGCGTAGTTCAGCACGTCCTGGTTGCGTTGCAGGCTGAGGAACTTCGGATTGCCCTCGTAGGTGCCGGCGGTGATCTGCCGGACTGCGTTGGCCAGCGAGGCCGTGGCCTGCACGTTGGGGTGCTGCTGCAGGGCCCAGGCCAGACGGTCGGCCTGGATCAGGGTCTGGTAGTTCAGGCAGCCTTCGGCCGGGGTTTTCACCATCACCGCGAACAGGTCGCTGGACAGCGCGTAGTGGCTGGTGATGTAGGCGTTGTCGCGGTTGTAGCGGGACTCCGGACGCAGCTCCGGGGCGCCGGCGTCAAGGTCGCCGATCTGCAGCTGCAGGCTGACCATGAAGCCCGCCACGCCGAGGACGCCAGCCAGGCACACGGTAACCAGCGCCCAGCGCTTTTCGGTGAAGCGGTCGAGGAAATCCCAGATATGCCCGAAGCCCTTGTGCGCGGCGGCATTGGTGTCGATGCGCAAGGCGCGCTCGGCGGCCTTCTTGCCGACGCCCACATAGGACAGCGCCACCGGCATCATCAGCAGGGTGGTGAGGATCAGCACGGCTACACCGATACTGGCGGTGATCGCCAGGTCCTGGATCACCGGGATGTCGATCAGCATCAGCACCGCGAAGCCCACCGCGTCGGCCAGCAGGGCGGTGACCCCGGCGAGGAACAGGCGGCGGAAGGTGTAGCGCGCCGCCACCAGCCGATGGGTGCCCCGGGCGATGTCCTGCATGATCCCGTTCATCTTCTGCGCCGCGTGGGACACGCCGATGGCGAAGATCAGGAACGGCACCAGGATCGAATAGGGGTCCAGCGCGTAGCCGAGCCAGGCGACGATGCCCAACTGCCAGACCACCGCCAGCAGCGAGCAGGCGATCACCAGCAGGCTGCTGCGCAGGCAGCGGGTATACGCCAGGATGATGAAGAACGCGGTGACCACGGCCAGGCCGAAGAAGGCCATGACCCGCATCAGGCCGTCGATCAGGTCCCCCACCAGCTTGGCGAAGCCGATCACGCGGACCTTGATGGCGCCCTGCCCCTCCTCGCCCGACGCCTGGGCCTGGCTGTCGCCGGCGTATTCGAAACGCAGGCGCAGCTTGTCTTCGAGGGTGCGGGAGAACTCGTGATAGTCCACGCCCTGGCCGCCGGCCGCGGCATGGTCCAGCAGCGGCACCACCAGCATCGTGGACTTGAAGTCATTGGCCACCAGGCTGCCGACGATGCCGGCGCGGGCGATGTTCTGCCGCAACTGCTCGATGCTCGCCTTGGAACCGTCGTAGCCGTCGGGCATCACCGGCCCGCCCTGGAAGCCTTCCTCGGTCACCTCGGTCCAGCGCACGCCGCTCGCCCAGAGGGACTTCATCCAGGCGCGGTCGACGCCGGGGGTGAGGAACAGCTCGTCATGCACCTGTTTCAGGGCATCCAGGTAGGCCGGGTCGAAGATGTCGCCTTCGGTGTTTTCCACCACCACCCGGACGCTGTTGCCCAGGCCGCGCAGGGCCTTGCGGTTGTCCAGGAAGTTCTGGATGTAGGGATGTCCCTGGGGAATCATCTTCTCGAAGCTGGGACGCAGCTCCAGCCGCGTGAGGGCCATATAGCCCAGCAGCAGCGTAACCAGCAGGATGCCGACCACGAACGGCAGCCGATTGTTGAACACCATGCGCTCCAGCAGGTTGCCGCTGCGCGCATCGAAGTCCTTGAGATCCCGGATTACCGGCATCGCGTCTTGTTTCATGCCACCCATGGGGGTTCGCCTCGCACTTATTCTTGTTTGCCGGTCGGCAGAGGCCGCTGGCTGACGCCGCGCGGTCCCACCAGCAGCAGGCTGCCGTCGGTCGCTGCCAGGGCGCCGTAGACGGGTACCGGTTGGCCGAGTTCCAGGGCCTGGAAGCTGGCGCCATTGTCACTGCTGGCCAGCACCTGGCCCGTCAGGCCGAACAGGTAGACCTGGCCATGGGTGTCGCGCGCGGACGCGGTGATACTGCTGTTCAGGCCGGTCTTCACCTGCGTCCAGCTGGCGCCTTCGTCGGTGCTGCGATAGGCGTTGCCGCGCAGACCATGGGCCAGCACCAGGCCCGGCTGGACACTGAGGCCGAAGAAGCTGCCCTGATAGGGCGACGTCAGGGCCTGGAAACGTTCGCCGCTGTCGTCGAGACGCAGCAGCAGGCCCTGCTCCCCGGCGATGAACAGCTGCTTGCCGTGGCCGGCGATGGCGTTGAGGTGGTAGGCGGACGGGTTGTCGGTACGGTCCGCCCAGGGCTCCCAGGTGCGGCCGCCGTCGCGGGTGCGGAAGATCAGGTTGAAGGCCCCGACCACGAAACCGTTCTGCGCGTCGCTGAACCAGAGGTCGAGGAAGGGTTTGTCGGCGCCTTCGGCCTCGATCCGCTTCGCCTCTTCCAGCCATTGCCCGGCCTCTGGCTGGGCGCCATAGAAGTCCAGCATCAGGCGGCCGAGCTGGCGCCCGTCGAGCTGCTTCTCCCAACTGGCGCCGCCATCGCGGCTGTGCAGGACCACGCCGTCATGGCCCACGGCCCAGCCTTCGCTGGCCGAGACGAACTGCACGGCATTCAGGTCGGAGCTGACCGGCACGCTGGCCTGGGTCCAGCTCGCGCCCTGGTCATCGGAATACAGAATGTGCCCGCGCTGGCCCACGGCGACCAGGCGCGGGCCGGCCTGCGCCAGGTCCAGCAAGGGACTGCGCGATGCCAACTCGCTGCGCGCCGCGGGCAGGTCCAGCACGTCCACCAGCGGCGCGGCGCCACAGCTGCCGGCCGCCAGGGCGAGGCCCAGGGCGATGGATTTGAAAGGAAACATTGGGACGTCCTCTGAAAAAAAAGGGGTTGCCGCTCCCCCCACACACAAAGGGAGCGGCAACCAGCCTGGCTCAGCGAATGCCGGCGCCAGCCAGGGACTCGGCTGCCCACTGAGCCTTGGTCAGCGGGTCGATGTAACGGATGCCGCCGTACGGGCCGACGATGCCGTTGATGTTGTAGGAGTTGCCCACCAGGTCGTAGATCACGAACGGGGTGGTGTCCGGTACCTGCTTGTCGTAGCTCTGGCTGAGGAAGGCGAAGGAGCCACGGTAGATCTGTCCACGGGCGTCATATTGGTCGGACGCCAGGGCCACCCAGCTGTCCTCGTCCAGGTAGAAGCGGCGCTTGGCGTAGATGTGGCGGGCGCCGGGCTTCAGCGTGCCTTCCACGACCCAGACGCGGTGCTTCTCCCAGCGCACGTGGTCAGGCGCCAGGTGGTTCGGGGTGGTCAGGGTCTTCGGGTCCTGGGCGTAGGTCAGCTTGTAGGTGTTGTAGGGCACGATCAGTTCCTGCTTGCCCACCAGCTTCCAGTCGTAGCGGTCCAGCGCGCCGTTGAAGACGAACACGTCATCGTAGGTGCCGGCACCGGCGGTACCCGGGTTCGGGGTGTCGTAGGCCAGGCTCGGTGCCAGCTTCACGCGGCGCTGGCCAGGCAGGTACTGCCAGGCGCGACGCGGCTGCTCGACGGCGTTGGCGGCGTCCTTGAGCATGATCGCCTCGCCGGCGCGGCGAGCCGGGCCGGAGTAGTACAGCTTCATCTGGTAGTAGACGTCGGTGTTGGCGATGGGCTTGGACAGGTCTTCGTAGATCGGGTAGTTGATGTACGCCTGGCCGGTGGTGGCGAGGGTGGCCACGCCCGCGGCGTCGACGTTCCAGGAGTCGTACTTGGTGTTGATGGTCACGCCCTGGTAGCGCAGCAGGTGGTTCCACATGGCTTCGGCGCCCGACTGCGGAATCGGGAAGGGTACGCCCGGCAGTACGTTGTCCAGGGCCAGGCCGTCATTGGCGGTCTTGGCGCCAGTGGCGTTCTTCACGGCGTTGTCCAGTACCGGCTTGGGCATGGCCACGGTGCGGTGGGTCGGGAAGACGTCCACGCGGAAGCTCGGGTAACGCTTGGCCAGTTCCACCGTGGTGGCGCTCAGCAGGTTCTTGTACTGGTCGACGTTCTTGCCGTCGATCACCAGCAGCGGCTGCTCGCTGGCGAAGGGGTCCGGGCGCATGGTGTCGCCGGCCTTGAAGCCCGCCGGGGCGGTGGTCAGGCCACCCTCGTAGGCGGGGATCGAACCGTCGGCGTTGGCAGCTTTCTCAGCGCCCACCAGGGTCAGGCTGGTGCCCAGCTTGGCGGCCTCTTCAGGCGACACGGCGGCATGGACGGAACCAGCGAAGGCCACCGCGAGGGAAGCCGCCATCAGAGTTTTCACGAATTTCATCTCGTTGTTCTCCTGCTCGGGTTACGAGCGGTGCGGAATGTCAGAAGGTGGTCTTGAAAGTCAGGTACACCGCGCCACGGTCTTCCGTGGTAGCCCCGCCGCCGGAGAAGGAGGAGTAACCCCCGGCGTAGCAGGTGTAGCGCTGCGTGGCGTCCAATGCGTTGGGTGTGGAGCCGTCGGTGGCTCCGTTGGTGCACTTCTCGGCATCGCCGAAGGAGTCCACGTACTTCAGGTCGACGAAGTACTGGTTGTAGATGGCCGCGCCGACACCGACCGAGTAGTTGCCGGTGTCTTCGGCGCCGCCGCCCTGAACCGGGGAAACACCGTCCAGGCCGACGTTGATCGACATCGGTGCCGACAGGTCCACGCCCGGGAACACCTGGTACCAGGTGGGCGTGAAGTTCACCGCGATACCCCAGTTGTCGCGGGTCGGCTTGTCGATGCCACGGTAGCTGCTCTTGCCCTTGTAGAGCGCCTCGTTATGGCTATCGAGCTTCAGCAGGTTGCTGTAGTAGAGCTCGCCCAGCAGCGAGGCCGAGTCGAACAGCGGCGTGTTGCCGATGGTCATCAGGCCGTTGAGGGTCCAGTGCAGGGTGTCGCCGGTGGCGCTCATGCTGTCGCCGCTGCTCGGCTGCTCGGTGACCACGCCGGTGGCCGCGAGGCGGGGCGGCAGCAGGCCGAGGCCGGCGGCCAGGCCACCGGCGCCGGGGGCGCTGACGATGGCCGGAATGCTCGCCAGGGGCATGTTGTGGCGGATGTTCAGGTCGCTGGCGACGCTGACCCCGGCGAACTCCTTGGACAGGCTCAGGCCGAAGATGTCGATGTCGTCGCCATAGGCGAACTTGTAGCTGGTGGTGCTGATGGAATTCTGCACGTTGGCGATGGGGCCGCCGGCGCCACGGGCGCTCAGGCCGGTGCCGTCCAGCACCGCTTGCGGCAGGATTTCCGAGGTCTGTCGGTAGTAGGCGCCCAGGGTGCCGTCCAGCCAGACCGGCGACCACTTGAGCATCAGGCCCCAGTCGCCACGCTTGTCCGGGGTGATGTCGTGGCCACGGCGGATGCTGGTGAGGGTGCCGTTCGGTCCCGCCAGGCCCGGGCCGCCGGTGTGGCCGAGGATGAAGGACTGGGCGCCCTCGCCCACCAGGTCCGAGCTGCCGTAATAGGTGCCGGCTTCCGGCAGGCGCGCCTGGTCCCACTCCAGGAAATACTGGGCGGCAACGGTCAGCTCGGGGTTGATGGTGAAGGAGGCGGAGATCTGGTTGCGCGGGACGAAGAGTTCCTTGGCTTCGGTGCCCGGCGCGGCGGCGAGCTTGGCCAGGTCCAGGCCGGACTGGCCGTAGCTGACGGCGTGGACCGGGTTGAGGAGGGTTTCGCCCCAGTACACGTTGTGCTGGCCGACCTTGACGCTGAACAAGGATTCGTCGCCGATCTCGGTGGTGTAGAACACGAAGGCGTCGAGGATTTCGCCGGACGGGCCGCTGTAGTAGCGCTGCGCGTAGTTGGAAAGGTGCGGGCTGCCCAGTACCGCATTGTTGGCACCGGGCTGGCCGGCGATGCGGGAAAAGGCCTCGTTGCCATTGACGAAGGGGTTGGAGTTCGAGCCGGTGTTGTCATAGGCCTTGTCGTACCAGCTGGCGGCGCTGACACGGAACCCCTTGTTGCCCTGGTGGATCACGTCCAGCTCGGTCAACAGGTCGACACGGTTGGTGATGTTGGTGCCGGAGCGACGGAAGTTGTAGTCGCCGTCGTTGTTGTTCGGCGTGGCCAGCATCCGCTTGTCGGCGCTCTCGGTGCGAACGCCGTAGTTGTACTTCACGGTATTGTCGAAGCGCACCGACCAGTCCGGACTACCGGTGTTGACTTCGAACGCCTGGACCACCACCGGCGCGCCCATGCCGGCCGCGATGGCCGAGGCGAGCAGGCACCTGCGCAGGTTCAGGTTGTGATTGTTCTTGTTGTTCATGCGTTGGCTCCGCTTCTTGTTGTAATGGCTACCGCAACCCTTTCCTTGCTCCCTGCATGGTCGACGCGTAGCCGGTTGCTTGGCATCGCGCCGCTTTCGCCGGTCTCCCCGGCCCCAAAATCAATGAAATCGCGCGTCAGCGATCCAGCACCTGGATCAGTTCATGGGCATACGGCCATTCGCCGAAACCCGATGCGGGATTGAGGTGTCCGACCTGGCCCAGTTCCACCAGGCGGCCGTTCCAGTCGGCGGCCAAGGCGCGTACCGCCTCCGGGCTGGCCAGGTGGTCGTTCTCGCTGGCACAGACCAGGCTGGGGAACGGCAGCGGACCGCGCGGCAGCGGCGTCCAGCCGTTGGCCTGCAGGGATTCGGGGCTCGGGTAGTTCTCCGGCCAGGTGGCGTCGAGATCCGGCGGGGTCGCCAGCAGCGCGCCCTTGATCGGCCGGCTGTAGCGCGCGGCCCAATGCGCGACCATCAGGACGCCGGCGCTGTGGGCGACCAGGATCACCGGGCCGTCGATCTGTTCCAGTTCATGCTGGATGGCCTCGACGCGAGCAGACAGGCTGAGCTTGTCGTGCTCAAGCGGCGGTACGGTACGTACCTTGGGCAGTTGGGCAGCCAGGAGGGTCTGCCAGTGATCGGCCACGTGGTCACGCAGGCCGGGCACTATAAGGATGGTTGCATTGTTATTGTCGTTCACGTCATCACCCTGTCGATGGGCTGGCCATCGCGACTTAGGAGTTGGTGATACGAACAGTAGAACCGCAACGGGTCAGGCGCTTTTCATAGGGCGTCAGGCGCTTCGCATTTCATGACAGGCTCTCCCAGCCCTCCGCGAGCGCCTGCTGGACGGCCATCCCCGCCATCCGTGGTATAGGTCATTTCCCAGGCTTTGGCTTTACTTGCTTCTGGCCCACTCGAAGAATCGGGCCGGCGTTGTCATGAAAGACGAATTCGAAGACCATCCGCGACGACAGACCCACTTCGCTTTAAACGACAATAACGACCGGCAGCCTGGCCGGCACACACAATAGCGTGGCGATCGATATGACCCCAATGGTTCGCGCAGCGGCCCTGACCAACTACATCGAGGTGGCCCAGCACCTCGGCCTCAACCCGCAGCAGATGCTGCGCCAGGCGGGCCTCAGCCAGACACTGGTGGACAACCCCGAGCAACGCCTGCCCTCCTCCGCCGTGGCCACCCTGCTGGAAGAGTCCGCCCGCGCCAGCGACTGCCCCACCTTCGGCCTGCGCATGGCCGAGTCCCGCCAGCTCTCCGACTTCGGCGTCATCAGCCTGCTGCTCTCCCACCAGCCGACCCTGCGCGATGCGCTGGAGACCATCGTCCAGTACCGCCACCTGCTCAACGAGTCCCTGGCGCTGTTCGTCGACGAGGTGGGCAAGACCGTGGTGCTGCGGGAGGAAATCATCACCGACCCGCCGGTGCCCCTCCGCCAGGGCATGGAACTGGCCATTGGCGTGCTGTTCCGCATGTGCAGCGCCCTGCTCGGCTCGGGCTGGCGCCCGCTCGCGGTGAACTTCAGCCACGACGCGCCGCCGGACCTGCAACTGCATCGGCGGGTGTTCGGCTGCAAGGTGGAATTCGGCAGCGAGTTCAACGGCATCGTCTGCCAGGCCACCGACCTGGACAAAGCCAACCCGCTGGCCGATCCGGCCATGGCGCGCCACGCCCTGCGACTGGTGGAAACCCTGCCCGGCGCGGCCCGGCAATCGACCCTCAACGACGTGCGCAAGGCCATCTACCTGCTGCTGCCCATGGGCCGCGCGACCATCGAGCAGATCGCCCAGTCCCTCGGCATGAACGTGCGAACCCTGCAGCGCCGCCTCGAAGAAAGCGACGTCACCTTCTCCGACCTGATCAACGAAGTGCGCCGTGACCTGGTGCTGCGCTACATGGAAAACCCGCGCTATACCCTCAGCCGCATCGCCGACCTGCTGGGTTACTCGGTGGCCAGCTCCTTCACCCGCTGGTTCACCAACCAGTTCGGCAAGTCGCCGGTCGCCTGGCGGCGGGAGCATCAGGTAAAGGCGGACGAGTAAGGCGGCGTTCTCCACTCACGAGCACGGAGGCAACAGAACTGCCTCCGTGCTTGATGAGCGAATTTCGACCTTGATCACCTGACGAGCCAGAGAGTTGGGGCACAACGCTGGGGACGCTCACGAACCTCGACTCCCACCGTTCATTCGGCTGCTGGGGGCATCTTTCGAAGTAATGACTTCTTGCATCGTGAGTAGCGCGGGCTCCAGGCGCCGGGCAAGTTGGGTCGCGTAGCTCGTAGGCTGAACCCACCTGCCCCGCGGTATGAAGAGGGGGTCTCCCAACCGTCGCCGCAACTTGCTCAGAACGTTACTCACCGCAGGCTGGGTGACCTTCAGCTTTGCGGCAGCCCGTGACACCCCTCGCTCCCGATAGACAACCAGGAAGGTCACCAACGCATTCAAATCGAAGGCATGGAAGACCTGCTCATCGAACTCCATCGCGAGGCTCCAACTCCGAACTCGTTGAGACGCTGCTGAAACGAATGCTCGCAGCGTGTCGCCTCAGGAAGCCCAGCAACTCCTCGAGCTCCACTGAAGAAAAGTGTTGGACCATTGTCTTGAGGCTGGTCCAGTACCCATTCAGCACCCAGCACTGTTGGTCACCCCGGGCACGGCGCAGGCCGTACTCAAGGCAGCCGGGTAGCGTTCCCAAGCGTGCGGTGAGTTCTATCAGGCCCTGCTCAACATGCGCCGCTGCACCTGGGCGCGCCCGGACTTCCAAAGTGTTTACGTGACTGGCGGACATGGCAGTTGCCTCTCGGATAGAGGCCGGCGGCGGGCGCCGGCCAAACGTAACAATCAACGGGACAGGTCCAGCGAAGCAGGCGCCTCGGACACGGGCGCCGGGCGGCTGAGGAAACCGAACACCGCCAGGGCCGACAGCAGGGTGATCCCAGTGAGGATGTGCAACAGCACGTCAAAGGACTCGAGGTAACTCGCTACCAGCGTGGCCCGCGGTATCTCAGGCATCAGCGCCGCCGCACGGACCAGCTCACCGGCAGCCACTTGCTGGGCGACATCGGACAGGCCGGCAATGTCGCCGTCCACTGTGCCCAGCAAACACGCCTGGGTAAGGGACGCCAGGATGGCGCTGACAATCGCCAGGGCCACACCCTCCCCCGCTACACGGGCGGTATTGAAGATGCCAGTGGCCATGCCAGCGCGCTCCTTCGGTACCACGCTGATCGCCAGCCCATCCATCAGGCCCCAGGGCAGGCCGGCGCCGACACCGATCAGCAGCATCGGCAGAATCACTTCGGTGCCCTGGGCAGCCGAATCGAGGCGGGAAAACCATTGCAGACCGACCGCGGCAATCACGAAGCCCAAGCCGGACAACACGCCAGGCGAAATCCAGCGCGCGAGGGTCGCGGCCAGCATGGGCACCACCAGCATGGGCGCGGACAGGGCCAGCAGCATCCAGCCCGCCTGGATCTCACTCATGCCCTCGATGCCGATGAAGCGCAGCGGCAGGATTACCACCAGCACGATGTAGCAGTAGCAGGTGCCGATGGGCAGCAGCTGCACGCCCACAAAGCGCGGGATGCGGAACAAGCTGAGGTCGAGCATCGGGCGGGTGACGCGGTTCTCCACTTTGATGAAGGCCACCAGCAATACGGCCGAGGCCGCCAACAGGCCGACCACCAGCGGGCTACCCCAACCGCTTTCCGGCCCCTGAATCACACCGAAGGTGAAGCACGCCAGGGTCCCCGTGAAGGTCAAGGTGCCAGGCCAGTCGAGCCCCGTGGCGTTCGGGTCGCGGGTTTCACGCATGCGCGGCAGACCGAAGATCATCGACAAGGCACCCAGGGCCGCCGTGGCGAAGAAGATCGAGCGCCACCCCAGGCTCTCGATCAGCAGGCCCGACACGAGCGGGCCGAAGGCCAGGCCAATGCCGAAGGTGGTGCCGAGCATGCTGAAGGCGCGGGTTTGCGCGTGGCCTTCGAACTCCTGCGCCAATGCCGCCGAGCCGCTGGCCAACGCCGCCGCTCCGGCCACGCCTTGTAGCGCCCGCAGCAGGTCCAACGTGAGCACGCTGGGGGCGAAGCCCTGGGCAAAGGACGTGAGCGTGAACAGTGCGGTGCCGATGCAGAACAGGCGTTTGCGGCCGTATTGGTCGGCGAGCGCGCCGGCCGCCATCAGCAGGCTGCCGAAGGTCAACATGAAGGCGTTGGTGATCCAGGTGAGCTGGACTGCGCTGCCACCCAGTTCATGTCCAATCGCCGGACGCGCCACGGCGCCACCGGTAAAGCTCATCGGCAGCACCAGGGCTGCCAGGCAGATCGAGGCGAGGATCATCAAGCTGCCTCGCGTGTTTGCTGTGCTCATTGCTTTTTCCACCATGAGTCCGCCCAGGACGGCGCCAGGAGCGCCACCCGAAGGGACGTTGAGTTGAGGGCCCGACCGGTCCGGCCGGGCTAGTTGGCGATCAGGGCTGCAGGGCCAGGTCCGTGCCCTCCAGAGGCTTCGGCGGCAATTCCCAGCCACCACCGAGCGCGCGGATCAGGTTCACCGTGCCGATGGCCTGTACGCCCTGCAGCTCCACGGCGGCGCGACGCGCCTGGAGCAGCGAACGCTCGGCGTCGATCACGTCCAGGTAGTCCGTGGCGCCCTCCAGGTAGCGCGCGCGAGAAAGCTCGGCCGCCCGCGCGGAGGCCTCCACCGCTTCCTGCTGGGTGCTGGTTTGGCGCCGCAGCACGGCCAGGTCGGCGAGGTTGTCTTCCACTTCGCGGAAGGCCACCAGCACCTGCTGGCGATACAGCGCCACCTCTTCCTCGTACTGCGCACGGGCGCTGGCCAGGTTGCCGCTACGCCGGCCGCCGTCGAACAGCGGGATATTCAGTGCAGTACCGGCCAAGGGGCCTAGGAGGAAGGCGCGATGGCTCCAGTGGAACAGGTTGCCGAGGCTGTCCCCTTCGAAACCGGCCGCACCGGTCAGGGTCAGCGAGGGGAAGAACGCGGCCTTGGCGATGCCGACGCGGGCATTGGCAGCGGCCATGGCACGCTCGGCGGCAGCGATATCCGGGCGGCGCTCCAGCAGGGAGGATGGCAACCCGGCCGGGATGTTCAGCGCCACCGGGCGCAGCGGCTCGGCGGGCAAGGCAAATCCGGACGGTGCCTTGCCCAGCAGCACCGCCAGACTGTGTTCGGCCGTGGCGCGACGGCGCTCCACGGACATCGCCTCGGAGCGCGCAGTGGCCAGTTCCGCACGAGCGCGGGAAACATCCAGTTCGTCCACCTCGCTGTCGTCGAAACGCGCCTCCATCAGTTGCAGGGCCCTTTCCCGCAGCGCCACGGCCTCCGCCAACACCTGTGCCTGGGCATCGAGCTGGCGGAGGATGAAGTAGTTCTGCGCGATATCGGCCTGCAGGGCCAGGCGGACGGACTGGAACAGCGCCTCGCTACGAGCCAGATCCGCCTCGGCGGCGTGGACCGACGCCGAGACGCGGCCGAACAGGTCCACCTCATAGGCGATCCCGGCCTGGGCCCGCACCGTCGTGTTCTGGTAAGCCTCAGAGCCTTCTCGTTGGGCGGCCTCCGAAACGCGTTGGCGAGTCGCGCCAATGCCGGTATCCAACGTCGGGAACAACCCGCCGCGTGCGACCTGGTTGATGCCCCGCGCCTGTTTGACTCGCGCGGCTGCCGCCTGGAGGTCCTGGTTGGCGTCCAGTGCCTCGGCTTCCAGACGGTCAAGGGTGGCATCGCCAAATACCTTCCACCACTCACCGCGCGGCAGTTCCTCGGCAGGTTGTGCGGTCTTCCAGTCCCCTTTCGCCGAGGCCTCCTTGAAGCTCTCCGACAGCGGTGCCTCGGGACGCTCATAGGTCGGCTCGACGGAGCAGGCGATCAGGCTCGCTACAGCCGCAGCCACCAGGCTGAGACGCAGCGAACCACTGTTTATGATTGCGTGCATAAGTGGTCCTCAGCCTTACAGGGCCGGCTCGGCCTGCAGGTGCTTGGCCTGGGGTTGATGGGGCATGACGGAGTCGAGGGCGAACGCGTGGTGCTCACCGGCATGCTTATTGACGAGCGGCCTGCTACCCGCGAGCTTGCGCAACAACACATAGAACACCGGGGTCAACAGCAGGCCGAACAGGGTCACACCGAGCATCCCGAAGAACACCGCGATACCCATCGCCTGACGCATCTCCGAACCCGCGCCGCTGGATATCACCAGGGGCACCACGCCCATGATGAAAGCGATGGACGTCATCAGGATCGGTCGCAGGCGCAGCCGGCTGGCCTCAATGGCAGCCTTCACGATCGAGAGCCCCTGCATCTCCAGCTCGCGGGCGAACTCGACGATGAGGATGGCGTTCTTCGCCGACAACCCCACCAGTACCATCAGGCCGATCTGCGTGAAGATGTTGTTGTCGCCATTGGTCAGCCAGACACCGGCCAGAGCCGAGAGCAGCGTCATGGGTACGATCAGCAGGATCGCCAGCGGCAGGCTGAGGCTTTCGTACATCGCCGCCAGCACCAGGAACACCAGCAGCACGCTGATGGGGAACACCCAGAGTGCCGAGTTGCCGGCCAGCACCTGCTGATAGGTCAGATCGGTCCACTCGTACTTGATGCCACGGGGGAACACCTCGGCGGCGATCCGCTCCACCGCGGCCTGGGCCTGACCCGAGGAATAGCCCGGCGCCGGGCCGCCGTTGATATCGGCGGCGAGGAAGCCGTTGTAGCGCACCACCATTTCCGGACCATAGGTCGGCGTGACGGTCACCAGCGACGACAGCGGTACCATTTCACCGGCGGCATTGCGGACCTTCAACTGGCCAATGGAATCGGCCGTGGCACGGAACGGCGCGTCGGCCTGGGCGCGCACCTGGTAGACGCGGCCGAAGGCGTTGAAGTCGTTCACGTAGAGCGAGCCCAGATAGATCTGCAGGGTCTCGAATACGGCCTTCACCGACACGCCCTGCTGCTTCGCCTTGACCCGGTCCAGCTCGACGTTCAACTGAGGCACGTTGATCTGGTAGCTACTGAACATCGGCCCCAGCTCAGGTGCTTCAGCCGCCTTCTTCATGAACGCCTGGGTCGCTTCGTTCAGCGCCTCGTATCCCAGTGCACCGCGATCCTCGATCTGCAGCTTGAAGCCTCCAACGGTGCCCAAGCCCTGAACCGGCGGCGGCGGGAATACAGCGATGGCAGCCCCCTTGATCCTCGAAAACTTCTCGTTGAGGGCCGCGGCGATCTCCGCAGCACTTTCACCCGGTCCACGCTCCTTGGACGGTTTCAGTACAGGGAACACCAGGGCACTGCTGGAGGAATTGGTGAAGCCGTTTACTGACAGCCCGGGGAATGACGGCACATGCGCGACGCCCGGCTGGGCCATGGCGATATCGCTCAGCGTGCGGGTGATCTCGCTGGTGCGCTCCAGAGACGCGCCGCTGGGCAGTTGGACAATGGCCACCAGGTAGTCCTTGTCCTGGCCCGGCACGAAGCCGCCGGGGACGGTCTTGCCGAAATACAGCGCGAAAGCCAGCAGCACGCCATAGACCAACAGCATGGCGCCCTTGTGGCCGACCACGCGGCGCACACCGCCGCCATAGGCCTCCGAACCGCGATGGAACACTCGGTTGAACGCCGCGAAGAAGCGCCCGAACAGGGCGTCCATGATCCGGGTCAGGCGATCCTTGGGTTCGTGGTGTCCCTTGAGCAGCAGCGCAGCCAGCGCCGGCGACAGGGTCAGGGAGTTGAAGGCCGAAATCACGGTGGAAATGGCGATGGTCATGGCGAACTGCTGGTAGAACTGCCCAGTGAGACCGGACATGAACGCCAGCGGCACGAACACGGCCACCAGGGTCAGGGCGATGGCGATGATCGGGCCACTCACTTCCTGCATGGCGTGGTAGGTCGCCTGCCGCGGCGTCATGCCGGCGGCGATGTTCCGCTCGACGTTCTCGACGACCACGATGGCGTCATCCACCACGATGCCGATCGCAAGCACCAGGCCGAACAGGGACAACGCGTTGATGGTGAAGCCGAAGGCCAGCAGTAGCGAGAAGGTCCCGACGATGGACACCGGAACCGCCAGCAGCGGAATGATCGACGCACGCCAGGTCTGCAGGAACAGGATCACCACCAGCACCACCAGGGCGATGGCCTCCAGCAGGGTCTGGATCACCGCGTTGATGCTGTCACGGACGAACTGGGTCGGGTCATAGCGCACGGCGTAGTCCACGCCCTCGGGCATGTCCTTTTTCAGCTCGGCCATGACCCGGCGCACGTCATCGGAGATCTGCAGCGAATTGGCATTGGGCTGCTGGAAGATGATCAGTTGCACCGCCGGCTTGCTGTCGAGCATGGCGCGCAGGGCATAGTCCGCCGCGCCCATCTCCACCCGTGCCACATCGCCCAGGCGGATCACCGCGCCGTCAGAAGAGGTCTTGAGGATGATGTCGCGGAACTCCTCCACCGTCTTCAGCCGGCCCTGGGCGTTGACGCTCAGCTGCAACGGCACATCGACGGGCATGGGCGCGGCGCCGATGATGCCGGCGGCCACCTGGACGTTCTGCTCGCGGATCGCCGCCACCACCTCCGAAGCGGTCATGCTCTGCCGGGCGACCTTCTGCGGGTCCAGCCAGACCCGCATGGAATAGTCGCCCGAGCCCCACATCACCACCTCACCGACACCGGGAATGCGCGCCAGCTGATCCTTGACGTTGATCACCGCGTAGTTGCGCAGGTAGGTCAGGTCATAGCGGTCGTTGGTGGTGATCAGGCTCACACCCATGGTCAGGGTCGGCGTGGACTTCACCGTGGTCACACCCAGGCGCTGTACATCTTCCGGCAGGCGTGGCAAGGCCTGGGACACACGGTTCTGTACCAGTTGCTGGGCCTTGTCCGGGTCGGTGCCCAGCTTGAAGGTCACGGTGGTGGTCATGCTGCCGTCGCTGTTGGACTGCGACTGCATGTAGAGCATGTTCTCGACGCCGTTGATCTGCTCCTCGATAGGCGAGGCGACGGTCTCGGCGATCACCTTCGGGTTGGCGCCGGGGAACTGCGCCCGCACCATCACCGAGGGCGGCACCACTTCCGGGTATTCGGCCGTGGGCAGCTGGAACAGGGCAATGATCCCGGCCAGCAGGATCACCACCGAGAGCACGCCGGCAAAGATCGGCCGATCGATGAAGAACTTGGAGATATTCATGATGGCGAGCCTCAGTTGGCGAGAGCCAGCGGCTGGCTGGCCTGCATGGTGGTGTCATGGACCTGCACCAGGTCGTTGGGGCGCACGCGCTGAACGCCGCTGACGACGATGCGCTCGCCGGCCTTCAGACCCTGGGTGACGATGCGCAGCCCTTCATGGAGCCCACCCAGAACCACTTCGCGGTACTGCACGCGGTCCCGCTCATCCACCACCAGCACGAATTTCTTGGCCTGGTCGGTGCCCACGGCGGCATCGCTGATCAGCACGGCCTCGTACGGCTTGCCGCCTTCGACCTTGACCCGTGCGAAGAGCCCCGGCAGCAGCGCGCCATCGGCATTGTCGAAGCGCGCACGGACACGCAGGGTGCTCGTCCCGGTGTTCAACTGGTTGTCCACCGACACCAGTTCGCCCTCGCGGGAATAGCCGCTCTCGTCGGCCAGGCCCAGGGCAACCGGGACTTTCGTGCCGCTCGCTCCCCGCAGGTAACGCAGGTAGGTCTGCTCGTCGACCTCAAAGGACGCATAGATCGGCGACACCGATACCAGGGTCGCCAGCAGCGGCGCACTCGCGCCAGCAGCGACGATGTTGCCGACGGTCAGCTCGGCACGGGAAACCCGGCCGCTGACGGGCGCCGTGATGCGGGTGTGGTCCAGGTCGAGCAGCGCGGCCTGCAACGCGGCTTTTGCGGCTTTGACGGCCGCCGCGGTCTCCTTTCCAGCGTTGACGCGCTCGTCGAACTCGCGCTTGGCGATCGCATCGCGGGTGATCAGCCGCCGAGCTCGTTCGGCATCGGTGGCGGCATAGCTGGCGCGGGCTTCGGCAGCGGCCAGTTCGGCGCGGGCGCGCTCCACGGCAGCCTGATAGGGCCGCGGATCGATGGTGAAGAGCAAGTCACCCTGTTTCACCAGGCCGCCATCCTTGAGGTGGACACTGACGATGGTGCCGCCGACCAAGGGGCGCAGCTGGATGTGCTCGGTGGCCTCCAGCCGCCCTGAGTAGCTTTGCCACTCGCTGATGGTGCGGCCGATGGCCGGAGCCACATCCACCTCCACGGCCGGCGCTTCGGCAGCGGCCTGGGCGCTGGGGATGGACGGAGTGCCCTGATGGATGGCGAGGCCGCCGGCGCCGCCCAGGGCAATAAGGGCGCCGATGGCGAATGCAAGGGTCTTGGGTTGGACTGACATGGTGCTTCTCCTGGAAACCGGGATGAGAAAGGGGGCGGACGGGTAGACGGGAACATCAGGGGGGCGCGTCGAGTGCGGCATCCCGGAGATGGCCGGCCACTGTCGTGGCCAATGCATCGATGTAGTGATCGCTCAGGCCGTATTCGCGCAGGGCCTGTTGGAGAAGCTGCAGGTATTCGGCATTGCTGCCGTGAGGCCCACTGGCCAGGGCGATTTGCCGGGCGATAGCGGCGACGGAGGAGTCGGGCTCATAGAGGCTGAAGGCCGGATCGGCGACGAACACCAGGGCCTCGGCCTGGCGACCGCCGGCCAGGGTGATGTGGTCCCAGGTAGGCAAGTAGGAGCCGAACACCATTTCCCGCCGCCACAGGCATTGCAGGTCGTGGCGCAGGGTCCGGCCACCGAGGCGATAGGCGACGCCCTGGGTATGGCCGCCGGGCTCGACCGCCAGCATCCGTCCGGGTGCAGCTTCACTGCCACGGCCAGCAACCATCCGCAGGCAGAAGCTGCGTCGCCAGCCATGCAGGGTGGCCACGGCGCGCTCGATGAAGTCCAGCAGGGGGTTCCAGATCAGCGAGCCGTAGGCGAACAGCCAGATATCGCCATGGCCGGTGCGTGCCGACAGGGTTTCGTCGAGGGACTGGAGGATGCGGCCCTCGCTCCACAGCAGGCCTTCGAACGACTCGAAGCTCTTCAGATAGCGGCCACTGCTCAGCGCGTCTTTGGTCAGCATCGGGATTCCTCCTCGCACCGGGCGACGGTGCCATCTGGGGAGGAATTCTGAATTCGGCTTGCGCGGGGATAAACGCGCCGGCAAGCGACGCTTTGTAGCGACTGTTTCTACAATCCGCCGCAGCGGGTCGGGGTACGGGCCGCCGGACCGAGCGAGCCCGGCATGCGTCTAGGCGCGAAGGCGCTCGGCCAGATAGTCGAGCACCGCACGGGTCTTGGCCGGCATCCGGTGACCGGCGGGAATCAAGGCATGCACTGGCGGGCCGGGGACCGTCGCCTCGGGCAGTATCGGAACCAGTTGGCCCTTCTCCACGTAGGGCCGCGCGACGCGGTCGTAGATCTGGGCGATACCCAGTCCGGCAACCACTGCATCGATCAGGGCCTGACCATCTGACAGTACCAGCGTCGGGTTGGGGGCGAACTCCTTGATGTAGCCGTTCTCCAGCAACGACCAGGGCCGCAGGCGGCCGGTGAAGCCACGGAAGGTCACCGCATCGTGGTCGATGAGGTCGGAAATCGCGGCGATCGCTCCGTGGCGCGCCAGGTAGTCCGGCGCGGCGTAGAGGGCCAGGCGGATATCGCACAGCTTGCGCACCGTCATTTCGCTGTCCTGGGGCAACTCACCCGCTCGCAAGACCAGGTCCCAGCCTTCCCCGACGGCGTCGGACATGCGATCGGTCATGGACAGTTCGAGGGTGACCTGGGGGTAGCACTTGCGAAGCTCGGACAGGGTTGGCAGGAACAGCTGCCGGAAGCCCGAAGGCATGTCCAGACGCACCCGGCCTATAGGCTCTTCTCGTCGCGCAGCCAGTGCCTGCGCCGCCTCCCGTAGGCCGTCCAGGGCAGCACGGGCAGCTTCCAGATAGGTCTCGCCATCCTCGGTGAGGCGCACCGCACGGGTGGTGCGTTGCAACAGACGCGTACCAAGCCGTGCCTCCAGGCGCTGGACCGCCTTACCCACGTTGGACTTGTTGCTGGCCAAGTGTTCGGCGGCGCGGGTGAAGCTTCCCGTCTGGGCGACTGCCACGAAGGCAGCGATCTCGGGGAAGGAGGCGTCAGTCTGTTCCATCGCTGTATCTCCCGTGGACGAAATTCGCAGGACTACCGGGCGCTTTTCCGCCATTGGCGCGCATCCACAGTTTCCTGGAGCTTGTATTGGGTTCGCGACAGTAAGGTACCGGCAACGCCAGATAAACCGCTCCGACCACCGCGCACTGTCGCTCCGAAAAAGACAATCACCCGCTTCCGGGCGCCTTGATTGTCGCCCTGATATCGACAAAGCGTCTCCCTTCGGCGCGTTTATCAACTTAGGAGAAACTTCGAAACTGCGCTCACCGGCCCTGATACCCAGGCCGATTCCCCACTACAAGGTGACGCACATGAAACTCTACATCGCCGACCAGACCTGCTCCGAAGCCGTCCAGATCATCGCCAATGAACTGGACCTGGACCTGGAACTGGTTCACTTCGACGTCTGGAACCGGACCACCTCGAACGGTGAGGACTTCACCCAGATCAACCCGCTGTTCTATGTGCCGGCGCTGCAACTGGACAATACGGACAAGGACATCCTCACCGAGACCATCGTCATCGCGTCCTACCTCGCCGACCTGCACCCGGAAGCTGGTCTGGCGCCGGCCCAAGGCAGCCTGGAACGGGTCAAGTTCAATCAACTGCTGACCTTCCTTGCCACCGAAATCGCCCAGAAGCACATTCCGCTGATGCGCAAGCTGCTGACCGAGGAAGGCACTGCCTGGACCCGCGACAAGCTGGTCAAGGCTTACGCCACCCTGGATGCCCGCCTGGCGGACGGCCGCACCTGGCTCACTGGCGAACAGTTCACCGTGGCGGATGCGTATGTCTGGGGCACCTTCTGGCATGAACGCTCCGGCACCGAGATCAGCCACCTGAAGCACCTGATGGCCTACAAGGCTCGCATCGATGAGCGCGCCTCGGTGAAGAAGACCCTTCGGGACGAAGCCAAGATCGTTGCCGATCACAAGGCATTGGAGCAGGCCTGACCAGCCCAACCGCCCGATCCGCCCCTTTCGGGGGCGGATCGCTCCTTCTCCTCAGGCATTCGGCTGTTGCTATCGGCCGGTTTCTGCCGATCTCGACGGGCAGAAAGCGGCCAGGAGCGGACGTTTAGATATGTCTATAGAGCTGTTGGGTTACTCAATAGCTACATTATTTGCGCAATGAAGCATGGCTGAGCCAATTTCCCGGTTGTTACTCTCGATCAAGATCTGGCCGGCGTTTCGTGCATCTCTCTGCTCATCATCCTGGCTTAGTTTGAGTTTGCCGATGAGTCGCGTGATTTCTATTTCAACTCCCACGATCGGGTTCTACCCCGTTAGCACGGACACTTTCGAGTAAGCTCACGTCGAGCTAAAGGAGTGTTCATGTCCAAGCGCAAGAAATACAGCCCCGAATTCAAGCGGGAAGCCATCGAGCTGGTTCGTCGTTCAGGGGCGAGCTGCCGACAGGTGGCCCTGGAGATTGGTGTTGCTCCCAACCTGCTCACACGCTGGGTTCGGGAGGCACAACCAAGCGCAGAGAAAGCCTTCCCTGGAACGGGAAGTCCGCGGGATGAGGAGCTTGCCCGCCTCAAGCGCGAGTTGGCCCGAGTAACCAAGGAACGTGATTTTTTAAGAGACGCGGCAGCGTACTTTGCCAAGGAGTCATCGAGCGGTACACGGTGATCCAGCGCTGCCGCAACGAGTACCCGGTACGACTGATGTGCCGTTGTCTGAAGGTTTCTGCCAGTGGCTATTACGCCTGGCAGGATCGCGAGCCAAGCCCACGTGCTCAAGAGAATGCGCGCCTGGTGAGGCGTATTCGGGAGATCCACGAGGACAGCCGTGGAGTGATCGGAGCGCCACGGATGCACGAGGATCTGCTCGACGAGGGCGAAATCGTCAGCCTGAACCGCGTTGCTCGCCTGATGGCCGCTGAGCGCATTCAAGGCTGGCCCCGCCGTAAGAGACGTGGCTTTGGAAGAGTCGCCAGCGGCCGTCCAGCAGGCGTGAAAAACCTGCTGGAGCGCGATTTCACCGTGCAGGAACCGGAGCGCAAGTGGGTCACGGATATCACGGAGATAGCCACACTGGAAGGCAAGCTCTTCCTATGCGTGGTGCTCGACCTGTACAGCAAGTTGGTGATCGGTTGGTCGATGCATCACCGTCAGGATCGGCAGATGGTGATTCGAGCGGTGGAGATGGCGATCTGGCAGCGCCAAGGTGACTGGTCGGTGATCCTACATTCGGATCGCGGTAGCCAATTCACCAGTGCTGACTACCAGCGCTTTCTGAATCGCAACACGCTGGTCTGCAGCATGAGTGCCGTCGGGCATTGCGGCGACAACGCTGCCTGTGAAGGCTTCTTCGGTCAGCTCAAACGGGAGCGCGTTGCCCATCAATCGTATCGAACTCGTGATGAAGCTCGGGCGGATTTATTCGACTACATCGAGCGGTTTCATAACCCACGAATGCGTCGTAGAGTCGCCCGGCAAGATCTGAAGTTTTCAGCCCTTTTCAAACCGTCCGTGGAAATGGGGTAGAACCCGACCAAGGTTTCTCAGGTTGTACTCTCCCCATGCTTCGCCGAGCAGTTTGAGCTTCGCTGCAAGGTTTTTAATCTTAGTTTTCAATTGTTTTCGTCTCTGTCTGTAGATGGGCAAAAGGTCCCCTCACCATGTCCATGCTGACAAGTAGTGCGCATAAGATCTAATTATTTTAGGTCAATGGTCATTAGCGTTTTTAATGGGCCTGTCCGGCCGTTTCCGCCTCTCGCCCAGAGGTTTCACTGCGAGATTTGTTAGGGAAATCGCCATGAGGTCGCTTGTTTTCGTCGTGACTTTGAGTGTCCGTTCCTGGCCGAAAGCGGTCAGTCTGATCTCTAAATCAACCTATCCCGATGCCGGAAAAGCTGCGCTGAGTGCATGACGGAAGATGCAGAACAGCATCCTTCGGTCGTTGGATAATCACTCAACAGTGATGGCCGCCGGTGGTTGAACTTCGGCGCCTTTTGCTCCACAGCGAAAAGAGGCTGCAAAGGGAGCCGGGGCTGCCGTGGTCAGCAAGCGCCAGCCGTATGTCGGCCCGGCGGCATGCCAAATAGGCGGCGGTATTCTCGATTGAACTGCGACACGCTTTCATAGCCTACGGTGAATGCCGCAGTACTGGACGAGACCCCTTCCCCGATCATCAGGCGACGGGCCTCGATCAACCGTAGCTGCTTCTGAAACTGCAGCGGCGTAAGCGACGTTTGCTTGCGGAAATGATGATGGAATGACGATGTGCTCATGCCGGCTACGGAGGCCAGATGTTCCACCGGCAGGGGGCGAGTGAACTCGTTACGCAGCACCGTCACCGCCCGCGCGATACGCTGCGCATGGCCATCCGGCCAGCCCAGACGACTGATTGCCGAACCATGACGCCCTGCCAGCAACCAGTAGTGCAGCTCGCGCATTAACGAGGCATGCAGCACCGTCGCTGAAGCCGGGCGATCCAGCAAGCGCATCAATCGCAGCGCCGCTTCAACGACCTCAGTGTCAGTCGGTTCGATCTTTATCGGCGCCTCCTCAGGGCTCGGAGCGGACCTCATTTCTTCCATTAACTCGGTGAGCAAGGCGGGATTCAGATCGATCACCAGCGAGATGTACGGTGCCTCGGGACTCGCCTGAACAATCTGACTGACCGTCGGTACATCGGCGGTGATCAGCAGCGAATCTCCTGCGCTGAAGGTAAACGTCTGAGTTCCCGTCATCACCTGCTTGCGGCCTTGCAGGACGAGACAGGCGAGAGGCCGGGTAATGGCGTAATCCAGCCCACTTGGCTCATGCGTACGGATGATGGTCAAGCCGGAAATGGGTGTTTGGGCAAGGTCATTGGGGGCGACATGGCTATTCAGATACTCGCGAACGGCATTCAGCAGCTCTGCGCTCATCGGTGCTTCCTTAGGCTGAACTTGAGCACGTTGCTCACCATTGGAGAAATAGGCAAAAGGCGTCGAGGTTTCGGTAAGGACGGGATTCCCCCGTAGATCACAGAATGAAATCCCCTTCACGAAGCAGAGGATTTTTACCATGACCAAGATCGCTATCGTAACCGGCTCCAGCCGCGGCCTCGGCCGTAACACCACCTTGAATATCGCACGTCAGGGTAGCGATGTGGTTGTCACCTATCACAGCCAGGCCGACGCCGCACTGTCCGTGGTAGCCGAAGTCGAAGCGCTGGGGCGCAAGGCCGTCGCGCTGCAACTGGACGCCGGCGACGTCACCACCTTCCCCGCCTTCGTGCAGCGCCTGCGCCAGACTTTGCGCGAGACCTGGCAGCGTGACAGCTTTGATCACCTGGTCAACAACGCCGGCCACGGGGACATGGCGTCGATCGCCGAAACCACCGAAGCGCAATTCGATGCTCTGGTGAACGTCCATTTCAAAGGCGTGTTCTTCCTCACCCAGGCATTGCTGCCGTTGCTGGCCGATGGCGGTCGTATCGTCAACATATCTTCGGGGCTGACGCGCGTCTCCTATCCCGGCTTCTCCGTCTACTCGGCGGTCAAGGGTGCGGTCGAGGTACTAAGCCTGTACATGGCCAAGGAGCTGGGCAGCCGAGGTATTGCGGTCAACACTGTGGCGCCGGGAGCAATCGAGACCGATTTTCTGGGCGGTGCGGTGCGCGACATGCCGGATCTGAACAAGGTCTTCGCGGACATGACGGCGCTCGGCCGCGTTGGCGTACCCGACGATATCGGCCCGATGATCGCCAGCCTGCTCGGCGAGCAGAATCGCTGGATTAATGCCCAGCGCATTGAGGTCTCCGGCGGCCAGGCGATCTGAGCGGCCAGGCGCGAAGATACTCGCGCGAAGCCCTCGGCAGGGGCGCCCGAGTGGCGCCCTGCTCCCGAGAGCAGAGCATGGAGCCGCTCGGCACTGCGGTTGAACCATCGCCAATGGCCAGAGAGAAAAGGTGACAGACCTAACTACGCTGCTTCCGGCCGAGTCCGGGCATAGCAGCACCGGCACAAATCGGCCAGAAGGAGACTCGCAGATGACGACGAAACGAAGGATGACCCTGGAAAAGGAGAACACGTAGTTCTGCTCGAATGCCGTATATAGGCGGGTCACTGCGCTTTGCCACACAGTACGCAGTGACCCTTACGGCGTTGCTTGTCAGTCTCTAGCCGCTCATTTGCCTACCGTGGTTGCCATCGGGATCAGCATGTCCGGATCGTCCGTCTCTTCCCTATGCCCAGGAACCGTGACCTGCGAGGTGGCCAGAACCACTTCACGATTTTCGAGCTGATCGCCGAAGTCTGCCCTGATCATGCGAACCAGGGACCAGGCCAGCACGCCGAGGACCGGGATCAGTGGGAGTGCCACGACGATCGTCGACGTCTGCACCGCCTTGAGACCCCCGACCTTGATCAGCCCGATACCGATCACCGCAAGAAGCAATGCCCAGACAATTCGTAACCAGCGTTGCGGCTCTTCATAACCGTTCAGTTCACGCGAAGTGACCGACGCCAGGACGTAGGCTGCCGAATCCAGCGTGGTCGCCAGGAAAACGAAGCACAACAGCACGAACGCGGCGATTATCGGGCCAGAGAATGGAATGGTCTTGAGAATGGCAAGAACGGCTGCGGGAATACCCTGCTGACTGAGGATCGCACTCACGTCCAGCGCACCAGACAGTTGAAGATTCAGCGAATATCCGCCCCATACGGCGAAGAAGATCCAGCAGCCGAGACTGCCCCAGACCAACTCGGCAAGAATCAACTCCTTGATGGTACGGCCCCGTGAAATACGAGCCACGAACAAACCCATCATCGGCGCGTAGGCAATCCACCAGGCCCAGTAGAAAACCGTCCAATCCTGGGGGAAGGAGCCCTTCGCGATCGGATCGGTCCACAAGCTCATGTGAATGAAGTTGTTGAACATCAATCCCAGGCTGTTTGCCCATCCATTAATGATCATCAGGGTGGGGCCGATGATGGCTACGAACGCCAACAGCAGAAGTGCCAGATAGACGTTTATGTCGCTGAGGATCTTGATGCCCTTGCTGAGACCGAACCAGACGCTCATACCGAACATCAGTGTCCAGAGGGAGAGAATCGCCATATCGAAGGCAAACGACGGCTTGATCCCGAAGACATCGCTGGCCAGGGTCGAGACCAGCGGCACGGCAAGACCGAGCGAAGTTCCCACACCCCCGACAATCCCGAAGACCACGATGGTATCGAGCAGGATGCCCATCCAGCCGTTGGCCTTGGTTCCCAGTACCCCGCGTGCCGCCACCGATAGACGCACGCCAGGCTGCCGGCGCACGTACATGGAATAGGCAATGGGCAAGGCGGGCAAACAGTAGAACGCCCAGGGCGTAAGCCCCCAATGGAACTGTCCATAGGTCAGTGCCCACTCGGCGGCCTCTCGGCTGTGCGCTGCGACATTCAGTGGCGGCGCGTTGAAGTAGTAAATCGGCTCGACCCAGGCCCAGTTGACGATGGCGATACCAATGCCACCGCAGAAAATCATCGCCACCCAACTGAAATAGGAGAATTCGGGAACATCCGTCTCCCGACCCAGGCGGATGTTTCCGTAACGGCCGAAGGCGAGCCAGAGCAGAAACGCAACCACTGAAAGCCCGGATACCAAATACAGCCAGCCGAACTTCCCGGTGGAAAACGCAAACATCTGGTTGATGATCGCTTCGCCCGACTCGGGGAAAGCGACCAGGGGAATGGTGATGCCCAGAATGACAATCAATGAGGGCCAGAATACGCGCCCATCAAGCGCAGCGCCCGTGTGGACTTTGTTCATTTCGCAAGTCTCCTCAATAGCTCTTTGCCTTTCACAGCAGTGCAAGGCCAGAAACCGGATTAGTTCCGGCGATCGGCCAGAAAGCTGACGTGAGGTCGCGCAGAGGGGAGGAGATAGCAGGGGCAGCGGAGCGAAAGCTTCTTGTGATTGTTGTTCATAGTCGTCTCTCGATTACGGGTTTTATTGTTGTGTTCGAGTTGAGTCGTCTTCGGTTGCCGGGGCGCCTTGATCAGATTGGCGTCACCCTTATGCGGCGGGGCTCGTTGGGCGGAGGTGGTTGCAGCGCCCCAACGAGACATGGCCAGATCCCCACCGGGCGTTGCCAACACCCGGTGGGGCATCCAGTCGCTACTTCATCGTCGGCATGGAGAACTCGACGCCTTCGCGCACGCCGGAGGACGGCCAGCGCTGGGTCACGGTCTTGCGGCGGGTATAGAAGCGAACCGCGTCCGGGCCATAGGCGTGCAGGTCGCCGAACAGCGAGCGTTTCCAACCGCCAAAGCTGTGGTAGGCCACGGGTACGGGCAGCGGGACGTTGATACCGACCATGCCGACCTTGATGTTGTCGGAGAAGTACCGGGCAGCCTCGCCATCGCGGGTGAAGATGCAGGTGCCGTTGCCGTACTCGTGGTTGTCGATCAGCGCCATGGCTTCTTTCATGCTGTTGACGCGAACAACCTGTAGCACGGGGCCAAAGATCTCTTCCTTGTAGCTGACCATTTCCGGCGTCACGCGATCGATCAGGGTGCCGCCCACGAAGAACCCATTCTCGTAACCCTGGACTCGGGGCTCGCGACCGTCGACCACGACAGTGGCGCCCTGCTCTTCCGCGCTGTCGATGTAGCCAATCACCTTCTGCTGATGCTGGCGGGTGATGACAGGGCCGAAATCGTTCTGGCTGTCGGTGTAGGCGCCGACTTTCAGGTTCTGCATGGCCGCCTGCATTTTTTCGACCAGCGCATCCGCCGCTGCATCCCCCACCGCCACGGCGACCGACAAGGCCATGCAGCGCTCGCCGGAAGAGCCGAAGGCCGCCCCGAGCAGTTGGTTAACAGCGTTGTCCATGTCTGCGTCGGGCATCACGATGGCGTGGTTCTTGGCACCCCCCAGCGCTTGGCACCGTTTGCCATGGGCCGTTGCGGTGGAATAGATGTACTCGGCCACCGGAGTCGAACCGACAAAACTCACCGCCTGAACGCGAGGGTCGCGCAGGAGGATGTCCACCGCTTCCTTGTCACCGTTCACCACGTTCAACACACCATTGGGCAGACCCGCTTCTTGCAGCAACTGGGCGATGAACAGGGTGGAGCTCGGATCGCGCTCGGAAGGCTTGAGGATGAAGCAGTTGCCGCTGGCAATCGCCATCGGGAACATCCACAGCGGCACCATCACCGGGAAGTTGAACGGCGTAATGCCGGCCACCACGCCCAACGGCTGGAACTCGCTCCAGGAGTCAATGTTCGGTCCAACGTTCTTGCTGTGCTCCCCCTTGAGAAGCTCGGCGATGCCACAGGCGTATTCGACGTTCTCGATACCGCGCTGCAGTTCACCGGCGGCGTCATGGGAGATCTTGCCGTGCTCCTCACCGATCATCTGGCAGATGGTGTCGGCGTTCTTCTCCAACAGTTCCTTGAAGCGGAACATCACCCGCGCACGTTTGATCGGCGGCGTATCGCGCCAGGCCGGGAAGGCGGCTTCAGCCGCGGCAATCGCACAATCCACGGTCTGGGCGGTGGCCAGTGCGACCTGGCGGGAAACTTCACCCGTAGCCGGGTTGAAGACATCCTGGGTGCGCTTGGCGGCAGTCGTGATCTGGCCGTTGATCAGGTGGCCTACAGTGTTCATCAGCGGATTCCTCGTACGTTCAGACAGGTTCGAAAATGGCGGTAGGACTTACCAGAGGCTGCGGTACAGCTCGACCATCTCGGTCTCGCTGGGTACGCGCGGGTTATTGCCAGGCGAGCCGGAGGCCAGCGCCTGACGAGCCATGGTCGGCATGAGCTCAAAGAATTGATTACGGTCGATGCCGAACTGCGCCGGCGTTGGCACGTTCAACTCAGCGTTGATCGCCTCCAGTTCAGCCAGGAGCTTCTCCACAGCGGCGTTGTCGCTGTCCGAGGCGGTCGCTACCCCCATCGCTCGCGCACAGTCGGCGTAGCGATCCCGGGCCGAGGGGATGGAGAACGCAGTAACCGCAGGCAGCAGCATGGCGTTCGACAGGCCATGCGGCACATGGAAGAACGCGCCGATCGGTCGGCTCATTCCATGCACCAATGCGACCGAGGCGGCCGAGAACGCCAACCCCGCCAGGGTCGAACCCAGCATCACCGCTTCCCGTGCCACCCGATCGTCACCCTGCGCATAGACCCGACGCAGGTTCGGCCCGATCAGACGCATTGCGGCCAGCGCCTGTGCATCGCTGAATAGATTGGCCTTCTTGCTGACATACGCCTCGATGGCATGGGTCAGCGCATCTATTCCGGTATCGGCAGTGACCCTCGGGGGCAGGCTCAGGGTCAGCTCGAAGTCCACCAGTGCGGCCACGGGCATGAAGCCCGCGCCGACGCAGAGCATCTTCTCGTCGCTTTTCTCGTCGGTGATGATGGTGAAACGAGTCACTTCCGAACCGGTGCCGGCAGTGGTTGGAATGGCGATGATCGGCAGGCCGGCCTCTGTAACGTTGCGCGGGAACTTGTAGTCGCGCATTTCACCACCGTGCTTGGCGAGGATGCCGATGGCCTTGGCACTGTCGATCGGGCTACCGCCGCCCAGTGCGATGATGCTGTCGTAGCCACCACTCCGAGCGGTTTCGACACCTGCCTGGATTGAGGCAACCGTGGGTTCCGGTACGGTATCGGAGAAGATGTCTGCATACAGACCGGTATCGGCGAGGGCATTTTGAATGCGCCCGGCGTAGCCCAGTTCAACCATCATGCGGTCGGTAATGATCAGCGGGCGCATGCAGCCCAGGCTGGCGAGGATCTGCGGGATCTGCAGGCTGGCGCCGGCTCCGGTCTGCAGAACGCGGGGAAGAATGCTTGAGTAAGTCATGATGAAATCTCTTTTCGCGGCATGAGCGAGCCCGCGAGCGGGCTTCGACGCTCGTTCTTGGAGAGGGTGAGGGCATCCTGGGGCGGTTCAGACCTCACACAGGGTCAGGTCTGAAGCGCGTGTTGGGTGGTCCTACCGGTTAGGTCGGCAGGTACTCGTCACTCCAGCTTTCGCTGATCGCCCCGATATCCAGCAGCATGCGAATCTGCTCAGCGCTGTAACCCAGTCGTTCAAGGACCTTGCGGGTAGAGGCGCCAAATTTCTCCGCCGGCGGCAGGGCACGAATGCGCGAAACGCGCGGGCGAATCGCATACGGGTCGAGCTGCGTGATCCGATGGCCGCTGGGATGATCGCCATACACGCTGAAGGCGTAGCTGCCGATGCTCGTGCCTGGCTGACCATCGGCCGCGCGGCTATAGCGTTGACGCAGATTGTCGATGTTGTCCGGCGCCGCAGCTGCGATGTTGGCCGCCTGCAGACGCGCCTGCAGCGTTTCGCTGGACATGCGGCCAAAGGCTTGGCCAAGGAAGGCCTCACGATCAGTCGCCGAAGCCACGCCTGCCAGTTCGGCAATAGCACCGAACTTGTCCAGGTCACTCTCGTCAGCATCCAGGTAAATCCAGCCGTCTGCTGTGCGATAGAAGCGCGACAACTCGCTGTAACCTACGGCGTCACGACCAGACGGCTCATCGAAGGGGCCGCGACCTGCGTAGTCGTAGCAGAACGGAATCTGGACCAGGTTACCCAGTGCCGCCAGAGAGGTGCGCGCGCGGAGGGCTTCGCCGGAGCGATGCTTGCGGTACAGCGCGGTCGCCACTCCCAGGGCTGCAGCGAAGCCGCACATCACGTCGATGGTACCGACGTGGGCGTGTTCTTCCGGGGTCTGCATGCCGCCGCCAAAGCGCAGCATGATGCCGGTGGTGGCCTGGATCAGATCGTCGTAACCCAGGTAGTCGGTACGCGGGCCACGGCGCGGGCCACCGAAGCAGTCGAGCTGGCAGAAGATCACACCAGGATTCACCGCCTGCAGGCTGGCCTCGTCCAGGCCCAGCGGGGCCAGTTGTCGATCCGGGGCGTTCATCACGATGACGTCCACTTCGCGGACCAGGCGGTTGAACACCTCGCGACCGTCGGCACTGTTGAGGTCGACCAGGATGCTTTCCTTGCCACGTGCGGAGGACAGGCCGAAGACGACCGTGTTCCACGGATCGTAATTGGGTACTGCCGGATCAAGCTTGATCACGTCCGCGCCGAAGCGACCGAGGAACGAGGTGGAGTGCGGACCGGCGATGACGTTGGTGAGGTCGAGGATCTTCACGCCGTCCAGCCAACCACCCTGCCCGTCCAGCTTCGGTGCCGGCAGAGTCGGAGTCGGACGCTCCTGCAGCGTTGCCAGCGCCTCATCGAAAGTAACGTCACGACGGGAAACCGGCTTGAGCATCGGTTCTGCACAGCCTTCCAACCATGCCACCGGCCCGGGTTGTTTCATTACCCCGTACTCGCGGTCCGTCACCTCGACTACCAGACCGGCCGTGTTGGCGTGCTCGTCGTGCAGCCATTCCTGAGTGGAACGGTGTGGAGCCCCAGGGAAACGCCCTTCGCCGAAGATCACCTCCCACTCGGCAGCAGTCTTGGTGAGGAATACTTCCTTCATCCGTGCGGAGATACGCGCGGCCCAATCTGCGGGCAACGGGTAGACACCCAGGGAAGCATTGCCTTCCCACTGATCGATCGGCAGGTACGGGTTGTCCACCTTGGGCAGGCCCGCGGCGAGCATCTCCTCGTACAGCCCCATGGCCTGCAGGCAGCGCTTGGCATGGTCCCGGTGCGAAGGACAGACCGCATAAAACTTGCGGCCGTCGGCGCATTCGTAGGTGCGGTAGAAGGGATCCAGGTACTCCTGCAGCTCCTCATAACTGAGGTTCATCGGCAGGTTCTCCGCCCTGCGCCGCTCGCTTTCTTTCTCGCGCAAGGTCTTGTATCGCAGCGGATAGCCGTCGATCTTGATGGAGTTGTAGGAAAGCCCTTCCATCACCGCCGCGGAAAGCGGCACTTCAATCTCATCACCGACGCCACTTTTTTCGCGCGCCTGCAGAGCCAATACCACGGCCGACACTGCGAGCATGGTGCCGTAGGCGGAGGCCAGGGGCAGCGGAGAGAAGCTCGGGTTGATCCCCATCAGCACCCGGTTCTGGCCCATGTCGGTGAACACGCCAGAGGCTGACGCGATTACCGCCTCGGTGGCGCGCCACTCACGACGCAACTCATCGTTGCTGGCGAAACCGGGGATGGAAAGTGTGATCAGTTCCGGGCGGCTACGCCGCAATTCAGAGAAGCTCAGGCCCAGGTCTACCATCACACCCGGACGAAAGTTCTCGATCACCACATCCGCCTTCGCGACCAGTTCGCGAGCCTGGCGCAGACCATCGGCACTCTTCAGATCCAGACGCATGCACAGCTTGTTGCGGTTGAGTGTGGCGTTGGCTGGACTGTCCCAGAGCGGCCCCGTCGGCGGATCGATATGAATGACGGTGGCACCGAGATCGGCGAGGATCATCGCTACCGCGGGACCGGCGATGTACTGGCCGAAGTCGATAACGTTGACGCCCTGCAGGGGCAGTTGCTTAGCGTTTCCCATGAGGTAACCCTATCTAGCGCCGAGTCGGCCAGGCAGACCGACCACGGTTAATTGTTGTTGTCGATGTCTTGCGTAAACCGGTCACCTGACCTGACTAGCAGGGCCATCGGCTTGCGATCTGGGGGCTACTTTCGGGAAAACGTCTGCCAGGGAAAAGCAATAAAAAATGGCCCTAAGGGGCCATTATTCTTATGGATGTCGAGCGGAGCTTATTGCAGTCGGCGTCAAGCATTCGCGGAGTCTGCTTCTGCGCGGAAGGCCTGCGCCTCACCGGTCAACCATTCGGCAAATGCAGCAACATCGGGATTGATAACGCTGTGCGGGGTGTACACGAGATAGAAGGCCTCCTGTGTGGCGACCGTGCTGCCCAGTGGAGCAATGAGGCGGCCACTTTGCAGCAGGTGGTGCACGAGCGATGAGCGGGCCAAGGCCACGCCTTGGCCCAATTCCGCCACCTCAAGCGCGGAAATCAGCGTGTCGAATTGCAACCCCTGGGAGGAGTCAACGCTGTCCGCGCGGTTCTTCTTGAGCCAATAGCCCCAACCTTCTTCGTAACCCAGCACATGCAACAGTTCGTGGTGGGCCAGATCCAGCGGGCGATTCAAGGGCCTTTCGGCCGTTGGGAGACTGGGAGAGCACACCGGCTGCAGGGTATCCCAGGTGAGTCGCTCGGATTTCATACCCGGCCAACGCCCTTGCCCGTAGCGAATCTCCAGGTCCGAATCCGACGCGGAGTCATCTACCCAGATATTGCTGTCGATTCGGATGTTCACGTGGGGATAGTGAGCACGAAAACGCGGCAAGCGCATCGCTAGCCAGTGCGTGAAGAACACCAGACTGGTTCGCAGGACCAATACACGTCGATGCCCCTGGCCAAAAATTTCATCAGTAGCCGCTGCCAAACGTTCCACCGACTCACGCACCACGGGAAAGTAAGACATGCCCGCTTCCGTGAGCTCCAGACCGCGCGGCAAACGCTTAAACAGGGCTGTGCCCAGCTGCGACTCCAAGGCCTTGAGTTGCTGGCTGATCGCGGCTTGGGTGAGGTTCAGCTCCTGGGCTGCGTGGGTGAAGTTAAGGTGGCGGGCAGACGCTTCAAACGCGCGGAGCCAGTTCAATGGAGGTAAGCGCTTTTTCATGTGCAGCTCGCAAGGTTCAATTGCCTCAGATGGTAAATGGCCGGAGCACACAACGAAATCAGCGTGGAACGCCGATGCGGTCCCGATTGGAAAGATGGTCCACATCGCTGTGGCTGAACATGACCGCGACTGAAGCGTCAATTCAACGCGGCTCTCAAAAAGCCACGCTATTGTCCTCGTTGGGTCGAAAGTATCCCTATCGAACGGCAGCTATGGGGCGACTTCTGCCGGTCACGATGGGCAGAAATCGACCAAAGGCAGTCATTCGATGGGCCGGCAAAAGCAAGGGTGTCTCACCGCTTAATTCCTACTGATCTGGTCTCCACATGGCTTCCCCTGGCTGTTGTCTAATATGAAGCGTGGCGCTTCAGGGGAGGCATCCAAATGGATGAGGAAATGTTCAAGCGGTGTGTGGCATTTGCTATAGCTCGATATGCATGGCAGTTGAAGCTTCTCGGCGTTCCGGAAAGAGAGGAAGCCGGGAAAGAGTTCGACAAGCGGGCATGGGATATCAGGGAGAAGAGGGAAACTGCCAACTCCCTGGAATTTGCCTGCATCTATGAAGCCACTAGGCCAGGATCTGGCGCATGGGCACTACTCCAGCCGGGGTTGTTGAGGTAAGTTTAAGTATTCGCCACGGTAGTAGTTTCTACGAGCTAAACACTGGGGGATCAAGGAGGAAATATGCGCACTTCAACACTGTTGCTTCTGCTCTTTCTGCATCCATCTCTCATATGGTCACAAGAAATCGTTAGCGGCGATATGCATGCAGTGATTAATACCGACGGGAGCATTAGTTACTATCTAAAGATTGCGCCAGATGAAATAAGAAAAAGCACCACCCCCTCCATAAGCAAGCCCGCTATTAAGCAGATAGTAGGTGACAATAAGGCTTCCCCAAAAGCCTTTGAGGTATTCGGTGCTGACAATGAATTGGCGGGATATTACGTATCACCTGCCTCATCCGAGAGAATTGAGCCAGTTGCAATGGCGATTAACAGGGGCTACACCGCAAAGGCAGTGTCCTATGACTCATTGCCAGAATCATTTAGCCAAGTGTACAAGTTTACAAACAAAAAAGGCGAAATTGGAGGAGCATGGTTGCCTGCCAGTGAAAGTTACGGGGCATCTGCGCTTGGCAATATAATCCCAGTCGAATGGTCCACATCAAAACTTGACGCACCCTCAAAAACAACGCCGTCGCCAGCAAGCAACATTCCAGTACCTAAAGAAGACTTCATAGAGGCCTTAAGGGAATCTATGCTTCAGCAGGCAATTTTACTTGCTTGTAAATCAAAGATTACACCTAAGGAAATTGCAGTTACGGCCGGTCTCGCTGCGTCAGTTGGTTTTATTGTAGGTGGAGAAGGCACTATATCTTTTCAAGCAACGTGGGAAACAGAAAAACTATGCAGACTCTAAACATCAAATGCACCAAGGCAGAAAAAGCGCCTCTCTTTACTCGCTCAGCCTTTTGCTACCGATGATGCGAGGTGTTAGCGATGGTTTTTTAACGCCCCACGCGGGGCCCTAATTTCATAGTGCTAGAGGTAAAAATGCTAAGCATTGAGTTTGGAGATATCGCAACATGGATAGCAACCGCAGTAGCAATTGCATCAGCAATTGCAGCTGCAAAATCCTCAAAGGCAGCAGAGAAACAACAACAAGAAGCCACGCGCCAAGCCAGAAGTAGTGCAGAGATTCTCGAAAAGGAGCATGACCTGAAGCTTCGCGAATGGACAGATCAATTTTTCAACTCTACACGCGTGTGGGGAGAGGAAGTATGTGCCGCGATCTCCGAAGCCACGCACATCTCAGAGCACCCGGAGCTAAATGGGGAGCACAAGAGGCCAGTGCTAATTAAGTTAAGCACCCTCATCGACACAGGCCGCTGGTACTTTCCCAATCAATGGGCCGATGACTACGGCACACACAAAGAGCCAGCTTACCGCGGGGTACGCCAACCGGTTCTAGATTGTGTTGTGGCCGCGTATGATGCGTTAAAAGAATCGGGACCAGAATACGACGCAAAGTCAGAGCTGGTTATGTGTCAGCGCGAATTCGTAAGCCATATCCAAGGGGTTCTAGACCCGAGAAAACGGGAGCAAGAAATAAAGAAGATCCTTCTCGAGTTTGAGGTTTCCGAGCGCCTTAGAATGGCTCCAGGCAAGCGCTAACAACTCATTCAATTGCCGATCAATTCGTTCGCCGGACGTTAGGTTGACCTCATGACCGAACCAAGACACGCAACAGTCAGTCTAGATAAAGAGCAAGTAAGATACCTTAAGCTTGCGGCAGTTCGAGGGCAATATTATTTCGAGCGAATAAGCGTTGCCTTGGCGGTTCGACTCTTAGATTCATCTAACCCAAGATTTGACAGATTTGCTGTTCTTGACGAAATAAATTATCTAGAAGGCATAACAAAGGCATCGCGAACCAAGCCGGAATCCCAATTCAAAAAATTACCACTCTTCCCCTTTTGGCATAAGCACTTTTTCTCTGCACAACACTTAATTAAGAATATTGGCATCCGGTGGAATATGCCTAATTATGGAAATCGGGATCTGGATAAAATGATTAGCGATGTAGCTAAAGCACATGGCGACGACCCAGACGCCTGGCCAGGCTATCTAGCTCACAAACTCGTAATAGATGGATTCACAGAGCGTACCAAAAGGGGACTGACTGGCGATTGGTTAATATATGCAAAACATGAGGACAAGAATTACTACCTAGACCTAGCTACTCACGAGGAGGGAATTGGAGAGCACGCCCACACTCTTTTCCAGAAGTTAAAGAACGGAAGCCAAGCAGAGTTTCCATTCTTATTTCCGGAAAAACCCTAACAATGAACTCAACTGTCTCTAACTTCGTTCTCTGGACAGTCAAAATCTGCACGTTTCCTGCCTGTTAGCTTTATCGTTAGCGTCCGCTATTGGCCGATCTCTGCCGGTCCCCTCCGGCCGCGCTGGGTCATAATCCGCCCTCATCACTCCCCTCCCCTTGCCGTCCTGCGCCTCCATCCCTATCCTGCCCCGGCCACGGTCAATCCCGTGGCCGGGTTTGACAGCCCGACAGCTAGGCGCGATTGCGCCGCAAGGTGCATGCGAAAAACGGCGGACGTTTTTTGCAGGCTCTTGCTCGCATGCAGTTTTCTGAACTGCACTGCTCTATGGCGGATCGCGCGGGGAGGCCCTCGTGGTCTGCCGGGTCCTAGCTCCGGTCTGTCAACCCCGCGTGATCCGTCACCCTTCGAATGACAGCGGACGGTGACGACTCCAGAGACCTTAGCTAGGAGTTCCACCATGCACGACGCATATACCCCCCTCGTTTTCTTCCACCATGCCCATCGCCTGCGCGCCGTGATGGTCGACAACCAGCCCTGGTTTGTCGCCCAAGATTTCGCCCGGCTGCTGGGCCACCCCGACGCCCTCGCCTTGCTGGCGGCCCTGGCGCCGCACGAGCAACGGACGCTCCGCCTGGCGTACACCCGCGACGCTCATGAAGAGGTCTCGGCCATCAGCGATTTCGGCGCCTACAAGGTGCTGTTCCGGTTCGGCGAGCCAGGGCACGGCGATATCGGCCGTTGGTTGAGCGAGGTGCTGGTGCCGACGCTGCATGACTATCACCGGGTGCCGGATGCGGCGCCGCGCCGTGACGTCGTGAATGTTCAGGGCCGGCGGATCGGGGTGGTCAAGTGGCAGGGCGAGGTCTGGGTGGCCTGGCGGGATTTGCCGGCCCTGATGGCTTCGGGCAAGGAGGTGTCGGCATGAGCATCGACTTCGGTCTGCGTCGACGGCGGGAGGGAACTCCCGGCCCCATTCTGAAAGCGTGCTGATGGATGTGGAACATCGCCGGGCTTCGCAGGCTCGGCAGCCGCCCTGCCCTCATACGCCTGGGCAGAGCCGGTGACTCATGACCATGCCCTGAGGACGCGGTTTCTCACGCTCAAAAAAAAACCGCGCTGCGGAGCCCGTCCCACGAGGCTCCGGCGCGGTAAATGCCCGCTGTGGCAGGCGTCGATGACCCCCTCACGGGAGCAGGAGTAAGTCTTCAGAACCCCCAGTGCAGCATCGCCAGCACCAGGGCGGCGAGGAACGCGGTTTCACCCACCATCAGCAGGATCGGCTTGATGCCGACGCTGGCCAGCTCCCTGAGCTGGGTTTTCATGCCCAGGGCGCTGATGGCGATCACCAGGCACCAGCGCGACAGTTCGTTGCCGGCGTCCTGTACTTGAGCCGGAATGACGCCCGTGCTGTTGACCGCAGCCAGCACCACGAAGCCCACGGCGAACCAGGGCAGCAGCGGCGGCCGTTTGGTGCCCGGCTCGGCGCCACGCAGGCGGGTGATCATGGCGGCGCAGAGAATCACCGGCAGGAGCATGGCCACGCGCATCAGCTTGACCACGGTGGCGCTGTCGCCCGTTTCGGGGGACATGCTGTAGCCCGCGCCGACCACCTGGGCCACGTCGTGGATGGTGCCGCCGATGAACAGGCCGGCGTGCAACGGCGAGAGGTCGAAGGCCTCGGCGATCATCGGATAGAGGATCATCGCCAGGGTGGACAGCGCCGACACGCCGATCACGGTGAACAGGGTGGCGCGTTCCTTCTGCGCATGGGCCGGCAGCGCCGCCGCCAGGGCCAGGGCCGCCGAGGCGCCGCAGATGGCCGTGGCGCCGCCGGTGAGCAGGCCGAACAGGCTGTTGAATCCGAGAAGACGCGCCGCCGCGACTGACACGAGGATGGTGACCACCACCAGTGCCACCACCATGGCGACTGGCTGCCAGCCGAGGGACGCGATCTGTTCCAGGGTGATGCGGATTCCCAGCAGCGCCACCCCGACCCGCAACACTTCGCGGGCGGTGAATTCGATACCGGGCTTGCACTTGTTGTCGGCCGCCAGGAAGTTCACCGAGAGGCCCAGCAGCAGGGCGAAGAGCATCACCGGGGCACCGTAGTGCTCGGAAAGGAAGGTCGCCGCCGCGGCGACCATGGCGCTGACGATCACGCCGGGCATCAGCACCCGGCTGCGCGATCCCAGCGCGGCTATTGTGGTTGCGGACATACAGAACGTTCCTGCGGCCGGGGCCGCGACAGATCGATGAAACAACGGCCCTGCTCCAGCTCCACCGCGTAGGTGGCGACGCCGAAGCCTTTCACGCCGGGCACGCAGCCGGTGGCCAGGTCGAAGCGCAGGCCGTGGGCCGGGCAGCGCAGCAGGCGCCCTTCCAGGCGGCCGCCGAACAGCGAGGCACCGTTATGCGGGCAGCCTTCGTCTATGGCGTAGAGCGCACCGCCCTGGTTGAACAGCACCAAGGACTTGCCCTCATGGCGGAACAGGCTGCGACCGCCCTCCGGCGGCACCTTTTCCGCGGGGACTTCAACCCGGCTGGTCATGACGCGCGGGCCTCGGGCGCCGCGCGCAGGTCAAGGGCGCGCTGCAGTTGGGCGAGCATCAGCCACGGCGGTTGCGCGCCGGCCAGTTGGATACGCTGGTCGATCACGAACGACGGCACCGCGGTGGTGGACGGCACGCGCTCGCTGCCCTCGAAGGGGCGGCCATCGTCGAGCAGCACGGTTTCCAGACGCTGCGGGTCGAATCCGCACTGCCGGGCCAGGCGCAGCAGCAGGTCGCGGTCGCCCAGGTCCTCGCCACGCTGGAAGTAGCTGGCGAACAGTTGCTCCAGCAGTGCGTCGATCTGGCGCTCGCTGCCCTGCGCCATGGCCAGTTCCAGCAGGCGATGGGCGTTGGCGGTGTTGGGCATGCGCTGAATGCTCTTCAGGTCGATGTCCACGTCGGCATGGTAGGCGGCTTCCTTCACCTGCTGCTGGCGCGCCCGCACCGCGTCTTCGCTGCCCAGCCGCTGGATGTAGAAGTCCATGAACGGCACGCCGTCCACCGGCAGTTGCGGCAGCAGTTGCACACCGCGCCACTGCAGGCTCACCGGTGCCTCCGGGCGGCTCCTGGCGAGCACCGCCAGGGCTTTCTCCAGGTTGCGCTTGCCGATCAGGCACCAGGGGCAGATGAAGTCGAAGGTCATTTCGACCAACAGAGGGGTCATGGGCGCTCCTCGCTGGCCATCATTGGCGCCAGCTTCTGGATGTCGCGGTGGTAGTGACGCTTGCCGTAGCAGAACACCAGAGCCGCGGCGATGCTGATCAGCGGGATCAGCTGGAAGGCGCGGTCGAGGCCGAAATGGTCGGCCAGCACGCCGGTGAGATAGGGGCCGGGGGCCAGGCCCAGCAGGTTGTTGGCCAGGGTCAGGGTGGCGAAAGCCGTGCCGTGGATCGAGAAGTGGGTCAGGTTGGCGACCATGGCGCCCGCCGGACCGGACGTTCCGGTGGCCACCAGCATGGCCAGGCCGATGACCACCAACTGCGCCACGCCGGGCGCCATGCGGAAGGCCACGGACAGCAGCACGCAGCTGATCAGGCAGTAGGCGATGGCCAGGACGATCTTGCGGTCCGGGGCGTTGCGGCACAGGCGGTCGCTGAGGATGCCGCAGAGGATCATGCCGGCGCCGCCGGTGAGGACGATGATGGCCGAGACCACGCCGGCCTGGTCGGTGCCCATGTGGTAGTAGCGATTCAGGAAACTCGGGAACCAGACCATCACCGCCGCGCCGACGAACAGCTGCAGGCCGCTGCCGATATAGGCGCAGAGCACCGAGCGGCTGGCGAACAGGGTCTTCAGCGGACGACGGCAGGGCGCTTCGTCATTGCCATTCGCCTTGGGCAGCGGCTGGCCGAGGCGCTTCTGCTTGACCACCAGCGGGTAGAGGGTGGCCAGGACCATGCCGAAGAACGCCATGCCGGCGAAGGACCAGCGCCAGCCCAGGTGCTCGGCGAGGATGCCGCCCAGGGCCATGCCCAGTACCGAGCCGAACATGCCGCCGGCCATGAAGGCGCCGGTGAGCGTGGCGCGCATGTGCTTGGGAAATACCGACAGCACCACGGCGATGCCGACGCTGCCGTAGGCGGCCTCGCCCACACCCACCAGGAAGCGGGCGATGAACATGTGTTCGTAGTTTTCCGCCAGGCCGCAGCCCAGGGTCGCCAGGCTCCAGAGCATGGCCATCAGCACCAGGCTCTTCACCCGGCCCCAGCGGTCAGCCAGCAGCGACAGGGGGAAGGTCAGCAGGCCGACCATCAGCGCGACGATGCCGCTGAGCAGGCCAAGCTGGGAATCGGTCAGGGCCCATTCGGATTTGAGCAGCGGGAATACCGCGTTGAGGACCTGCCGCGACATGTAATCGGAAATCAGCAGGCCGAACGTCAGGGCGAATACGACCCAGGCGTAGGTGCGGGGGACATTCACGGCCGACTCTTCGAAGTCAGCGGTGGCGGCAGAATGAAAAGCCATGGCGATACCTTGGATATGCGTTTTTTTGTTCTTGTCACGCGAGTCGGCGGGACGGCGGGTTACCGTCCCACCCTGGCCGGCCTTGTGGGCCGGCACGGGCCGCGCAGGTCAGGCACGCATGGGGACGTGTTTCTGGCCCGGCTGGCGGTTCGGCGCCATACCGTTCATGCGCAGGGTTTCTTCCACGTCCTTGTACTCCACGCCGATCTTGTAGATCTCGCGTGCTTCCTTGCCGCTGGCGATTTCGCGGCCCAGCTCGTGGGCGATGCGCACGGTCTGCTGGATCTGCTGCACGGAGGTGAAGCGCTTGCCGTGCTGGTCGATGATGGTGTCTTCGATGCCGACGCGCGGGTGCAGGCCCATGGCCAGGGCCATGGTGTTGAACGGCAGCACGTTCTTCAGCAGCGACTCGGCAGTCAGCGTACCGCCGTTCGGCGCACGGTGAATGAAGTTGAAGAAGTTGAACGGGTTGGGGCCGTCGAAGCCGCCGCCGATGCCGATCCAGGTCAGGTTCAGCGGGCCCTTGTAGACGCCCTTGCGCACCAGGCGCTCAAGGGTTTCCAGGGCGTGCATGCCGGTGAGCTGGAAGTGCGGCTGGATGCCGTTGGCCATCAGGCGCTTGAGGTGTTCCTCGACCCAGGCCGGGCCGGCCGGCACGGTCATTTCGCTGTAGGCCGCCTGGTACATCGGGTTTTCCAGGGAGGTGCCCTTCAGGTACTCCGGGTAGAGGAGTTCCATGATGTTCATCTGGGTGGTGTTGATGGCCACGGTGACCTGGTCGGGCTTCGGAGTCAGCTCGGCCAGCATGTGGCGGGTGTCGTCGGACAGCCACTTGGCCGCCTCGCCTTCGCTCTCGGGGGCGAAGGAGATGGAGCCGCCAACCTGGATGATCATGTCCGGCACGGCTTCGCGCACGCCGGCGATCAGCTCGTTGAACTTCGACAGGCGCTTGGAGCCGGTGCCGTCCAGTTCACGCACGTGCAGGTGGAGCACGGTGGCGCCGGCCTCGTAGCAGTCGACGGCCTTCTGGATCTGCTCATCCATGGTCACCGGGATGTCTTCCGGGAAGTCCGCCGGCATCCACTCGGGGCCGTAGGGCGCCACGGTGATGACCACCTTTTCCATGTTTTCCGGGTGCAGCGAATCGTCGAAGAATTGCATGTGAATGCCCTCGGTTAGTTGTTATTCAAGGGGCCTGGCCGTGCGCGGCACGGCCGGGCGGCAGAAATCAGAAGGTGCTGTCGCCGATGATCCCGGCGCGTTCCATCTTGCGAACGCAGGGCGGGTAATCCATCACGGCGTAGTGCTGGGTGGAGCGGTTGTCCCAGATCGCCACGCTGTTCGGCTTCCAGCGCCAGCGCACCTGGTACTCCGGGATGTAGGCCTGGCTGACCAGGTAGCGCAGCAGGTCGCTGCCGCCCATGCTGTAGTCCTGCCCGTAGCGGACGTGCTCCGGGGTATGGAAGTTGGTGAAGTGGGTGGCGAAGGCGTTGACGAAGAGCACTTTCTCGCCGGTTTCCGGGTGGGTGCGCACCACGGGGTGCTCCGCGTCCGGGAACTGGGCCTTGAGTGCCAGGCGCTTCTCCAGCGGCATGGCGGCGCCAAAGCTCGCTTCGATGCTGTGGCGGGCGCGCAGGCCGGCGATACGCTGTTTCACGTCTTCCGGCAGTTTCTCGTAGGCCAGGGCCATGTTCGCCCACATGGTGTCGCCGCCCACCGGCGGGCACTCCACGCAACGCAGCACGCAGCCCATGGGCGGTGCCTCGCGCCAGGTGGCATCGGTGTGCCAGGCGTTCTCGTAGCGGTCGTTGGGCTGGCCAGGCTCCTTGTAGATGCGTACCAGGCCCGGATGCTCCGGGTCGCTGCCGGCCACCGGGTGGTCTTCCAGTTCGCCGAAGCGGCGGGCGAAGGCCACATGTTCGGCGCGACTGATGTCCTGGTCGCGCAGGAACAGCACCTTGTGCTGCAGCAGCAGCGCCTTGATCTCGGCGAACAGGCCGTCGTCACGGGAGGCGTCGCCCAGGTTCACGCCGCTGATCTCGGCGCCGATGGCGCACGTGAGTTGCTCGACTTTCATGGCCAGCGACCTCAGATGACGAAGATGGACGAACCGGTGGTCTTGCGCGATTCCAGGTCCCGATGGGCCTGGACCGCATCCTCCAGCGCGTAGTGCTGGTTGATGTCGATGCTGATGCGGCCGCTGCCGACATGGTCGAACAGCTCGCCCACCAGTTCGGCTTTTTCCGCCGGATCGGCGATGTAGTCGGCCAGGGCGGGACGGGTGACGAACAGCGAACCTTTCATCGCCAGCAGCACCGGATCGAAGGGCGGGATCGGGCCGGACGCGGTGCCGACGCAGACCAGCAGGCCGCGACGCTTGAGGGAATCCAGCGAGGCGTTGAAGGTGTTCTTGCCGACGCTGTCGAACACCACGTTCACGCCCACGCCGCCGGTCAGCTCACGCACACGCTTGGCGATGTCTTCTTCGCTGTAGTTGATGACGTGGTCGCAGCCGTGGAAACGGGCGATTTCCGCCTTGGCCTCGGTGGACACAGTGCCGATCACGGTCAGGCCGAGCAGCTTGGCCCATTGCGAGACGATCAGGCCCACTCCGCCGGCGGCGGCGTGCAGCAGGATGCTGTCGCCTTCCTTGAAGTCATGGATGCGACGCATCAGGTAGGCGGAAGTGAGGCCGCGCATGGTCATGGCCGCCGCGGTTTCGAAGGAGATGGTCTCGGGCAGCTTGATCAGCGGCGCGGCCGGCACCAGGCGCTCGGTGCTGTAGGCGCCGAGGGTGTTGAGGAAGCCGGTGTAGGTCACCCGGTCGCCCAGGGCGACGTTGCTGACGCCCTCGCCCACCGCCACCACCACGCCGGAGGCTTCCACGCCCATGCCGTTGGGCAGCGGAATCGGGTAGGTGCCATTGCGGAAGTAGGTATCGGCGTAGTTCAGGCCGACGGCGACGTGGCGGACACGCACCTCACCGGGGCCAGGATCACCCACCTCGACCTCTTCGTAACGAAGCACTTCCGGGCCTCCGGTTTCATAGAAGCGAACGGCTTTGGCCATGACTTGTCTCCAATCTCGATTCTTGTAGTCGGGTTACGGACCCATGGATTGGACTCTAGGCGTCCCCCCCTCGCGGTGCTTCTCATCGCGCGACAGGGGCTTTTCATTTCATGACAGGCCTCGGCGGCCGGGACTGAACGGCACCGCCAGGCCCGCTAGTTGCCAGGCGGCAGCACCCTGGGCAGCGGTTCGAACCGGATGGGCTGGGTCATGGTTCGTTCCAGGCTGCCTTCCACCTGGCCCGACAGGTGGAAGACCCCCGCCATGACCCCGCTTTCGGGGTTGCGCATCAGCTCCAGCCACTCTTCATCGAAGGCGTCGTTGAGGCTCTTGCGCAACTGCGCCTCGCGCCCCGGCCGCTCCTCCTCCTGGAGCATGGCGCTGATGCCGGTGAAGCCCAGGGACAGCACCGAGCCGGCCGCCCGCCCCACCAGGCCGGACACCACGCTGGCCGCGCCACTGGTGACCATTTCCGACGCCAGTTGCTCGCTGGTCTGGCGGGTGATGGACGACAGGCCGGCATCCGTGGTCCAGGCGCCCGCCCCGTCCGGCGCCGTGCGGATGTGCGCCATCAGGGCGGCGTAGGCCGGCTGCTCTTCCAGGGGGTCGGCACGCAGTACCTGCAGCAGCGAAGCCCTCTGGCTGATCGGGGGCGCCAGTTCGATGGCCGGGATTTCGTGCAGGTGCTGGGCGAACTGGTCCTTGGGCACGCCGAAGCGCTGGGGTATCAGTTGCAGGCGCTCGTCGAGCTGCTGGATGTACGTGCGCGTGGCCTGCTCCATGATGTCGTCCGGGTCCAGCTCCCGCGACACGGGCTCCAGCACTTTGTCGTCGTAGGCCTCCTGCAGGTAGCGCGACAGCCGGTTCACCGTTTCCTCACGCTCGCCGTCGGAGCTCAGGCGATACCAGGTGACCTTGATGCTCAGCCATTTGCGCGTCCAGAAGCTGGTGAACCAGGGGACGAACGCGGTATCCGTGCGCTGGTAGACCAGGTCCATCCAACGCTCCATGGAGTCCTGCGCATAGCGGCGGGCCTGGCCGGTAGCCGCCAGCGAGGCGGCGGCGATGTCCCGGTCGACCTGCCGCCAGGTACTTGGCGATACCACCACCGGCGGCGCCTCGGGTGCCTTCGAGGCGCACCCCGCCTGCATCGCCAGCAAGGCGACGATCAGGAGTGGAAACACCGCGCCCAGGACGTCCCGGAACCAGCCTGGCCACCGTCCCGCCCCAGCGTCGGGGGGACTTCTTTCAGCGCGCATCGGGGTATGCCCGCCCCGCCGGCCTTTCGGCCAAGGTTCTCTGAGTATAGGAACGCGGCCATCACCCCGCCCTGCGACAAGACAGGGGGTGGCGCAGTGATTGAGGCCGGACGCCCTGCACCACCGGATGGCCGGGCAAGGCTCGCGGTCCGCCGGCCCCTGCCTAGGTCACGAACAGTTCCACGAAACGGTCCACCGGCATCGCCTCCAGTGCGGCCTGGTCCTTGCACAAGTCGAAGATGCGGGCGCAGCGCTGGGGGGCGTAATGCGTGGCCAGGGCGGCCTTGAACTTCTCTTCCAGCAGCGGCATGCCCTCGGCACGGCGGCGGCGGTGGCCGATGGGGTATTCCACTTCCACCTTGTCGGTATGCCGGCCGTCCTTGTAGAACACCTGCACGGCATTGGCGATGGAGCGTTTGTCGGGTTCCAGGTACTCGCGGCTGTAGCGCGGGTCTTCGACCACTTCCATGCGCTCGCGTAGCCGGTCGATCACCGGATGGGTGCGGTGGAACGCGTCTTCGTAGTGCTCCGCCTCCAGGTGGCCGTAGGCCAGGGCCACCGCCGTCATGTACTGGAGGCAGTGGTCGCGGTCGGCGGCGTTGGCCAGCGCCCCCTCCTTGGCGATGATGCGAATGGCCGACTCCTGGGTGGTGATGACGATGCGGTCGATCTCCGTCACCCGGTTGCGGATCAGCGGATGCAGGCGTACCGCCGCCTCGCAGGCGGTCTGGCCATGGAACTCGGCGGGAAAGCGGATCTTGAACAGGATGTTCTCCATCACGTAGCAGCCGAATCCCTGGGACAGGCTGAAGCGGCGCTTGTCTTCGGGCTTGGCCGCCAGGTCCTTGTTGGTGTGGCTGAAGGACACCTCGTAGAAGCCCCACTGGGGCGCGCTCAGCACGCCGGGCACGCCCATCTCGTCGCGCAGGGCGATGTCCGCCAGGCGCACGCCACGGCTGGTGGCGTCCCCCGCCGCCCAGGACTTGCGCGAGCCGGCATTGGGCGCGTGGCGGTAGGTGCGCAGGGCCTGCCCGTCCACCAGGGCATGGGAGATGGCCGACAGCAACTGGTCGCGGGTCGCGCCCATCAGCCAGGCGCAGACCGCGGTGGAGGCCAGCTTGACCAGCACCACATGGTCCAGGCCGACGCGGTTGAAGGCGTTCTCCAGGGCCATCACCCCCTGGATTTCATGGGCCTTGACCATGGCCTCCAGCACCACGCGCATCGTCAGTGGCGGCTCGCCACGCGCCACGCACCGCTGCGACAGGTGGTCGGCCACGGCGAGGATGCCGCCCAGGTTGTCGGAGGGGTGCGCCCATTCGGCCGCCAGCCAGGTGTCGTTGAAGTCCAGCCAGCGGATCATCGCACCCAGGTCCCAGGCCGCCTTGACCGGGTCGAGCCGGTACGAGGTGCCCGGCACCCGCGCGCCCTGGGGCACCACCGTGCCGTCCACCAGCGGCCCCAGCAGCTTGGTGCATTCGGGAAAACGCAGGGCCAGCAAGGCACAGCCGAGGCTGTCCATCAGGCAGTTGCGCGCGGTGTCCAGCGCCTCCGGGGACTGGCAGCGGTAATCCAGCACATAGTCGGCGATGTCCTGGATCACCTGGTCATAAGGCGGCCGCTGGTTCAGGTCGACATTGGCGCTCATGGTCGTGTCTCCACATCAGCTGATGCACTCAGTGTATGCGCCCCCCGGCGGATCGACCGACGGCAGATCGGATCGCGGGAAATGTGCTGCGCTGGAAGGAAGGGACTGCCCCGGAGGACCCCGCGATGAACAGCGATCCCAATGTCCGCACGCCCGCTCCCGCGCCCAGGCCGCCGGGCCCCAGCCAGCCGCCGGAGCAGGTGCCGGCGGCTGACGTGAAACGCATCAGCGACAAGGCGCCGAGCAAGGACCGCAAGCCGGATGACTGGGAGTGACGGCCCGCCATAGGTTGGCGCCGAGCAGCGAAGCCCGACAGCCGGCTCGGCCACGATGCCGGGAGTCGCCGGAGGATGCGGTTGAGCCCCGCGAAACCCATCACCGACCTCAGCATGGGTTTCGGACCTCAACGCAACGCCGCCCGCCCCATCCCCCCAAGCGCCGGTCGTGTGCCCAGGCTCGGAGCGTCAGAAGCCGACGCTGGCCTGCACGTACAGCGTGCGTGGCTGGCCCACGTAGATGCCGGCGTTGTTGTCGCTGGAGCGGGTGAAGTACTGCTTGTCGAAGAGGTTCTTCACCCCCACGCCCAGCTTCAGGTTGGACAGTTGTTCACCGAAGTCGTAGGCGCCGCGCAGGTTCCAGGTCACATAGCCGGGGATATCGCCGAACTGACCGTCGGCGGTCGGTTCGGTGATGTAGTTGCCGGTGAAGTTGCCGTTGGCATCGATGCCGGTGCCGGGCGCGCGTTGTTGCGACTGGGCGTAGCCATCGAAGTTGTAGGTCCAGCGATCCACCTGGTAGCGCAGGCCGAGGTTGGCCACGTGGCGGGAGTAGAACGGCAGGTCGCGGGTCTTGAAGCCCGGGATATCGCCTTCGTAGGTGGCGCGGGTGTAGGTGTAGGTACCGGTCAGGCTCAGGCCGGCGAGCAGCGCGTCCAGGTTGTAGTGGCCGGACAGCTCCAGGCCCTGGTGCTTGGTGGCGCCCAGGTTGGTCCAGCCCACGTCGTTGCTGATGAATTGCAGCTCGTGGTCGAAGTCGATGTAGAACAGCGTCGCTTCGCCGCCCCAGGTTTCGTCGTTGTAGCGGGTGCCGACCTCGTAGGTCTTGGCTTTCTCCGGTTCCAGGCCGTTGGCGGCCAGGTCGCCCTGGCCACCCTGGCCGAGCTGGAAGTACTGCAGGCTGCCGAACGAGGTCTCGTAGTTGGCGAACAGCTTCCAGGCGTCGGAGAGGTGGTACATCACGCTGATGGCTGGCAGCGGCTCGTTGTAGTCCTTGCTGCGCTTCTTCTCCTGGACCGGCCGGCCGTTGGTGCCGAGCACCGGGCGGTCGTGCCAATCGGTGTTGATGCTCTCGAAGCGGATGCCCGGAGTGACGGTCCAGTTGCCGACATCGATCTTGTCGTCGAGGTAGAAGGCGTTGGCCTCGGTGCCGCCGGTACGGTCCTGGAAGACATGGCCATCGGCCGAGGGGCCGGCGGTGGGGGTCGGGACGTTGTTCACCAGGGCCACGCGGCTGCTTTCCTCGTGCATCGCCTCTTTCAGGTAGCGGTAGCCAAGCCCGACTTCATGGGTGCTGTCGCCAGCGAAGAACAGGCGCGAAACACGCGGCTCGATGCCGTAGGTGTAGTAACTGCGCGGGTAGGCGTTGAGGAACCGCTGGTCGCGACTGGCGATATGGCTGCCACGGAAGCTGTCGCTGTAGTAGGTGAGTACCTCGACCTGGGTAACGTCGTCGATCTGGCGCAGGTACTTCAGCGAGACATCCTTGCGGCGGCCGCTGAAGTCGTCATGGTCGCGGTCGGACTGGAAAGGGTCGGCATCGTACTGCGCCTGGGTCAGGCCGCCGGGCATGTCGGCGGTGGCGTCGTAGTAGTGGAAGTTCAGCGAGATGTCGTCCTGCTCGGTGGGCGCCCAGTGGGTCTTGAGGATGACGTCGTCGATGTCGTTGCCGTTATTGCTGTCGCGGTAGCCGTCGCCGTTCACGCCCGAATACAGCAGCGCGGCGCCGATGCCGTTGTCGGCGGTACCGCCGAGGAAGGCGCTGTTGAGGAACTTGGGGCCGCCGTGACTGGTGTTTTCAAGGGTGGTGGACAGGTCGCCGGAGAACGTCTCCGGAATCGCACGGGTCACGAAGTTGATCACGCCGCCGACGTTCTGCGGGCCGTAACGCACGGAGCCGGCGCCCCGGACCACGTCGATGCTATCGAGGTTGCCGAGGGAGATGGGCGCCATGGACAGCTGTGGCTGGCCGTAGGGCGCGAAGGCCGCCGGCACACCGTCGATCAGCACGGTGGAACGCGGCGACAGGCGCGACGTGAGGCCGCGCACGCCGAAGTTCAGGGCGATGTCGCTACCACCGGTGCCGTTGGATTCCTGGACCTGCACGCCGGGCACCGCGCGCAGGGCGTCACGCACGTTCATCGCGCCCTTCTCGATCATGGCTTCGCGGCGCACCACGGTGCGCGCGCCGGGGTGGTTCTGCACCACGGCTTCGTCGGCGGTGCCCAGCCAGTCGCCCACCACGCTGATGCTGGAGGCCGGCAGCTCCATGGCCGCAGCGCCCTCCTCGGCGGAAACGCGACGCAGGATGGCGGTGCCGTCGGCCAGGTCGAACGTCAGGCCGCTACCCTGCAGCAGCGTCGCCAGCACTTCTTCCGGCAGCAGCTTGCCGTCCACGGCCGGGGCCTGTTTGCCTGCCACCAGCTCAGGGCTGAAGAACAGCTGCAGCGCGGTCTGCTGGCCCAGCTCGCCGAGCGCGGCGGCCAGGGACTGGGCGGGGATGTGCACGTCCTTGCGCTCGCCGGCCTGGACGCCGACGCTGCCCAGCGCCAGCGCGATGGCCAGGCTGAGGGGCAGCAGATGCTGGGCACGTAGGGCCTTGCGGGGAAAAGCTGGCGGTGTGGCGTGTTGCTGTACGTCGTTGATCACGTTCGTCCGGTCCTGAAAAAGTGGCCCTGAAATCCCCCAGGGCGCCAAGAGTCGGACGAGAAGACGAACGGGCGAGAAAAAACCTGAATCTAAAACGAAATTATTTCGCTTGAACCATCCGGATGGGTTCTTACCCTGACCGGCAGGATGCGCGGCAGGGCCGCCAGCAAGGCGTCGGTGTCGTCGGCACGGAACACGCTGGAGAGGCGCAGGCTGGCCACGTCCGCGGCCACGCGCAGGGGTTTCTCGCGGTAGCGCGAGACCTCTTCCGCCACCTCCGCCAGAGGCGCGTCGTTGAAGACCAGCTTGCCCTGGCGCCAGGCGGTGATGGCCGCGACGTCGACCCGCCGCACCGGGCCGACCTGGCCGTCGGCCGCCACCTGCACGCCGTCGCCGGCCAGCAGCGGCCGGCTGGCCTCACCCTGTTCACCCGCCACCCGCACGTGGCCGGACGCTACCGCTACCCGCATGCCACGCGCTTCGCGGCGCACGTTGAAGCGGGTGCCGGTGACGGTCACGCGGCCGGGCCCGGCCTCGACCAGGAAGGGCCGCGCCTTGTCCGGCGTCACGCTGAACAGTGCCTCGCCGGACTCCAGCCGCACCAGGCGGCGGTCGGCGGTGTAGCTGACGCTGACGTGGGTGCGGCCATTGAGATCGAGCGTCGACCCATCGGCCAGGGTTACCTGGCGGCGCTCGCCGAGTTGGGTGACGTAGGTTTCGCCACGCAACGAGAAGGGATCGAACACATAGCTCGCCCCGCCGGCCAGCACCACGCTGGCCGCGGCCGCCAGCGCGCCCTGCAGGAAGCGCCGCCGCGCAGGTGCGGGCAAGGGCTGCGCCTTGGCCGCGCAGAGTTCGCGTAGGCGCTGCTCGGGAATCAGGTCGGCAGCTCGCCAGAGCTGCTCCAGCAGGCGGTACTCGGCCTGATGCGACGCATCGGCCGCCAGCCAGGCCTCGAAGCGCTGGCGTTCCTCGGCGGCCTGTCCGGGCGCGCGGTTGCGGCTGAACCAGTAGGCCGCCTCGTCCCGCACCTGGCACTCGGCGGATCGGGCGGGCGTCATCGGGTCGCCATCCCTCTGGCGGGAATCAGGCTGCGATCGTTGTCCATGGGTGGGGTCTTGCTGCCCTGTTGGGTGGTTCCGGCTCATCACGCGCTCAGTTCCAGGCGCTCACGCAAATGGCGAAGGGTGCGGATCATATACCGCTCGACCATGTTCCTGGATAACCCCAGGCGCTCGGCGATCTCCGCCTGGCTCAACCCTTCGAGTTTCTGCCAGACGAACACCTGCCGGCAGTTGACGGGCAGTTCCGCCAGGGCTTTCTCGATGGAGTCGGCGAGTTGCACGGCGTGCATGAAGGACTCGGGGTCGTCCTTGGCATCCTCGCCCTGCCCCGCCATATCCAGCTCGAGCTGGGCGCGGCGCTCCTCCCGGCGGAACTGGTCGACCGCGATATTGCGTGTGGTCTGGTGCAGGTAGGCGCGCGGCTGCTGAACGCTGTCCTGGCGGGTTTCAAGCACCCGCACGAAGGCATCGTGGGCAAGATCCTCGGCACGCTGACGATTCCTCAGCCGGCGTGTCCAGGTGCCGATGAGTTCTTCATAGTGCTCGAAGAAGCCAGGAGTGCGCGGAGGCATTTGCAGGGCAAGGCGGGGTCTGAATGCGAAAGTCGCGAATGATAATGGATCGCAAATAATCCCGCAATTTGCCCACCCGCGCCCACCCTACCGGCCAGCGAAACCGCCTTGTCGCGCCATCTGGAGCTCGCGCACCTTTGCGGGTATCTTCTCCAGCCGTCGCCCACCACCCCGCAGGAAATGCCTGTTCCATGAGCCGCAGCGCAATCCAGGCCGCCGTCTTCTGTCTCGCCATCCTCTGTTCGGCCGCCGCCTCCGCCAAAGTGGAGATCCAGCCCGTGCAACACGGCAAGGCCGGGCGGATTCTGGCCGTGCAGATTTCCGAGGACATCGCACCCGGCGACTACGAGGCGCTGATGCGGGGCCTGCTTGCCAACCCTGGCAAATTCGACCGCAAGCTGGCCCTGCTGGACAGCATCGGCGGCAGTGTCACCGAGGCTATCCGCCTGGGCCGCCTGCTGCGGGAAACCGGCTTCGACGTGATGGTGCCCACCGACGGCGTGTGCCAGGGCAGTTGCGTCTACCTGCTGGCCGCCGGACGCCGGAAAACCGTGCGCGGCTACGTCGGCCTGCACCGTCCCTACTTCCCCCATGGCGACTCCGCGCTCGCCGCCGGCACCGGCAGCGCCTACAGTCCGGCCGCCTACCTGCGGGAAATGAACATCCCCCTCAGCCTGCTGAACGACATGAACGGCATCGAGCCCACGCACATGCGGGTGCTGACGCGCGATGAGCTGGCGAGATACCGCTTGAACTGAGCGCCAGCCGGCAGAGTTTCAGGGGTCCATCAGGCGCGCGAACTTCAGGTACTTGTTCAGCGTCACTGCGTGTTCCACCGAGAACCCCAGATCGAACGCCTTGTGGCGCGCGATCGTCACCTCGACCTCTTCCACGGTGGAGAACATCTTCACTTCGAGCAGGCCATGGCGAAACGGCTCGTAACCCTCGCGGTGCATGAGGACGAACTCGTTCATGTGCTGGGCTCCCGTCATCTTCTGGGGCAGGATCTTGCCGCGGAAGATGGTCGTCATCTCCTCCTCGAACACGAACTGGGCGATCACATAGTCAGACCCGCCTTTGGCATCGTTTTCGAAGCCACGCACCTTGGCCAGTTCGGTGGACGTCCAGACGCGGGCGTAATCACCCGTGTGGTAGGTCTTGAATGCCACCCTGAAGTCGAACGTGCACTCGCCTTCGTATAGACCCCCGATCGGTTTGGCGGCGTCTTCCCACTCCTTCTTCACCATCTTGCGGTAGAGCACCGCACGGTCTGGTGTCGATTCGGCGTATTTGAGCGGCAGTCTGGGTGCGCGCCTTCCATTGAAATACGCCATCAACCTGTCGAACTCATCTGGTGGAACCGACATACGACCTCCTTGGATGCACCCTGACATGAGCCCCGCGCCGGGTGGGGCAGCCTTCCCGGCTACCGAGCGAGTCTAGACAGGGCTTTTCCTGGCGCAAGCCGGCGCAGTGCTCCTCGTCAGGCGGACTGGCGCGCGCGGCGTTTCTGCGCTGCAGTGGGTTCCAGTGGACGGCATGAACGTGCAAGGAGGTGGCCATGGCCATTCAACTCGATCACCTGATGGTGCCGGCGCGCGACAAGCTGCGCTCAGCCAGGCTGCTGGCCGAGCTGCTCGACGTGCCCTGGTCGGAAACCGGCATCGGACCTTTCGCCCCGGTCTACCTGAACGACGGCCTGACCCTGGACTTCGATGAGTGGGGCGAGCCCTTTCCGCTGCTCCACTTCTGCTTCCGGGTGAGCCCGGAACAGTTCGAAGCGATCCTGGGGCGCCTCAAGGCCAGGGGCATCGCCTACCGCAGTGCCGTACACGGGCCGGTGGACTATCGCGTGGACAGCGAACACGGCGGCGCCATCGTCTACTGGAACGAACCGGACGGACACCAGTGGGAAATGCTCACGGTGAGCTATGCGCGGCAAGCCTGAGGCCGGGATCGGCCGGCGCCTCGACCCCGGCCTCAGGCGGGCCGGTCCGCCAGCCTGAAGCTCAGGCACACGCAGGTGCCCTCGTGCTCGCGGCTGGTCAGGCTGGCCTTGCCGCCGAAGCGCTCCATGATCTGCTTGACCATGATCAGGCCAATGCCCAACCCGCCCTGCTTGGTGGTGTAGAAGGACTTGAAGGCCATCATTTCCTGCTGCCGCGACATGCCCTTGCCGGTATCCCGGATGTTCAGATGCAGCCAGCCGCCGGCAGTGTCAGGGGTCGCCGTGATACTCATCCGGCCGCCCTCGGGCATGGCTTCGATGGCATTGGCGATGACGCTGTTGAGGACCTGCCCCAGCAGCAACTGGTGGCTGATCACCAGGGGCGTCGCCGCGTCGCTGCATTCCACCTCGATCTTCGACCGGGACAGTTGCTGGTCGAAGTTGGCCAGCGTGGTACGCACCGCGTCCATCGGCTCCACCTGTTCCGAGTCGCCCTGCAGCGGGCGCAGGCAGAGCAACAGGTCGCGCACCCAGGCCGACATGCGGTCGACCTGGGTGACGATGTCGTCGATGCATTTGCGTGCCTGCGGCCCCTCCATCTCCATGGCCAACTCGGCGCTGGAACGGATCGATGCCAGCGGGTTGCGCAGGCTATGGGCCACGGCGGAGGACATTTCCCCCAACCCCACATAGGTGCTGTTGGCCACCAGTTGCGCCTGCTGCGCCGCCAGCAGCAGGGACGCGCGCCGCACTATCCAGTAGAGGCCGAAATACATCAGCACGCCGCCAATGGCGGTGGCCAGCCAGATCATCCGGTAGCCACGGTTGACCCGGTCGATCAGGTCCACCGGCTCCTTGTAGATTTCCACCATGGCCGTCACCCGGCCGTTGCCGTTGGTGAGCGGGATGTAGTTCTCGATGAAGAACATCTTCGGCGGGCGCTGGAACTTCTGCTCCACCTTCCCGTCGGCCACCTCGCTGTATCTGGCCGAGACACGGCCGCCGGACTCGAACGCCTCGTCCAGCGCGTCATCGGAATCGACCTGCAACCCCACCAGTTCCGGGTTGGTGGACCAGATCACGGTGCGGTCCGGGGCGTACAGGGTGGCCAGCAGGGAGTCCGGCACATGGGAGAGATGGTCGAGGAACTCCGAGCGGGCCTGTTCGCGGTTTCCAGCCGCGTCGGGGCTGAGCATGCCGTAGTGATGGGGCAGCAGCACATCGCCCATCTCCATGCCTTCCAGGTTGTGGTGACGCATCTCGCCCACGGCCAGGGTCTGGATGAACTGCGCGGACAGCATGGCGTCGCGCTCCAGGCTTTCGCTCACCAGGAAACGGGTGGATACCGTCCCGACGCCGAAGGCCACGGTGCCGATGATCACCAGGCTGACCAACGAGAACCAGCGCAGGAGATTGAACTGGGCGGTCGGCCGTCCCGTCCTGTCCTCCGCATCCGCCGCGTGATTTCCCAGGATTGCTGCCACGTCCATCTGGAGTCCCCCAACTCGAACTTCCCAGACTTATATAGCAGCCGTCTTGCCATCGCGGCGCACCATCCGCGTTCAGTCCATGACCGATCAGCGCCCCGCGTCTATCGTTTCAGCGCCTGCAGGGTGTAGCTCAAGGGCAGTCGCCAGCGGTCCTTCGCCAACCGCCACTCCCCCGCGTCGTCCACCACCATCCGCCCCGGCAGCGCATTCCAGGGGATGCTGTCGTGCTCCTCCAGCGCGGTGAGCTGCAGGCCGTGCCGCAGCAGCGCGGAAATGATCTCGCCCAGGCCGTGGTTCCACTCGTAGGTCCGGGTCGCGGTCAGTGCGGTGTCGATTTCCACATAGCTGCGGTCGTCATCCGAGACCATGGGTTCGACGTGCTCGAAATAGGGGTACTCGATCACCAGCTCGTCTTCCCGCGTCTCGCTCACCGTCCAGAGCATCGGATGCCCTTCACGGATGAACAGACGTCCGCCCGGTTTCAGCAACGCGGCCACGACCCGGGCCCACGCCTCGATGCGCGGCAGCCAGCAGAGGGCGCCGATGCCGGTGTAGACGAAATCGAAAGTACCGGCCGGGAGTACCTGGTCGGCGGCGTAGACATCGGATTCGACGAAGTCGATCGACGCGCCGCAGCGCTGGGCCAGCCCGCGCGCCTGTTCCAGGGAGGCCGGCGAGAAGTCGAGGCCGCTCATTCGCGCCCCGAGCCGTGCGAGGGACAACGTATCGGTGCCGATATGGCATTGCAGGTGCACGCCGCGCAGGCCGGCGATATCGCCCAGGCGCGGCAGGTCGAAGCGCACCACCTCCGAGAGGTGTGCCGGATCGGTGGCGAAGGCCTCGGTGGCGTATCCGCTGGAAGCCGCGTGCAGGGGCGCGCGCTGGTCCCAATTGGCCTTGTTCAGATGGAGGTAGTCGGTCATGGCAGGACTCCGTTCTTGCCGGGAAAGAGGCGGAACACTACGCCTGCTCCCTGGGGCCGTCTACCGGCGAACATGATCCGCTGGACCGCAGAAGCGACTTGGCGGTGTCGGGGCGGCGTGGATCGCCGCTAGTCCATCGTCAGCATCAGGAACAGGCCCAGCATCAGCAGCGCCGTTGCGGAAAGGGCAGCGCCGGTGCGCACGTGGTTCCAGCGTGTCCAGTGCGCCACGTAGTCGCGCCAGACGGCGACGGCACCGGCGCCCTCGGCATCCAGTTTCGCCAGGGCGTTGTTGCGCGGGACGTTGAAGGCCAGCGTCACACCAAAGGTGCCCAGCAGGTAAGACAGGCTGCCCAGGAGCAGGAAGAAGGTGCCCGCGACTTCCCAGTGCACGAAGGCATAGAGGGTGAGCAGGCCGCAGGCGGCGGCGGTGCCCAGGAAGGTGGCGAGGAACAGACGGTTCAGCACTGTCTTGTTGATGGCCTGCATCGCGGCGATGCCAGCGGCCGGCGCGATGTCCGCCAGGGCCTGCATCACGAAGTTGGAGAAGGCGAAGAACAGCCCGCCCATCAGTCCGCAGGTGATCACGGCCAGGAAGCCGAGGAGGAAGGCCAGGTCATCGATAAAGGGCATGGATCGATCCTTGGGTCAGTGCGTTCGGTCGGCGCGCGCCGGTCTGCTGGTTCAGCCCCCGTCGCCGGCCTGAACCGCGTCTCAGCTCGCGGCCTTGCAGGACAAGTCGGTGCCGTACCAGTTCACCCTGGCTTCGCCCTGGTGTTCCCAGAACTCCAGACCGTCGTTGCTGTAGCGGGCGCCGCTGGACGTACGCTGGCTGATGGCGATGGACTGGTCGCCGCCGTAGGTGAGCACCGCCGCACGGGGTTCAATCGTGTTGTAGAAGCTCGCGGTAAACGGCTTGCCGCTGTTGCCGCAGCGGTACTCCACCGCCTTGGACGCGGTCAGCGAGCCGGACTGGATGCGCAGCGCCACCAACCGTGTCTGGTAACTCAGGGTCAGGCACTGCCCCTGGTCACTGGCCTTCCAGCACTCATCACGGCCCTTGAGCCAGCCACGCTGCTCGGCGCGCAGTCGCCTCTGCGTCGCCGCGTCGGTGGCCGCCAGGGTCTTCCTGTAGACGTCCGCCATCTGCCGGTCGAGCGCGCTCAGCGCCGTGCTCTGGCAGACCTGCTGCTCGACCCCCTGGGCCTTGGCGCAGTCGAAGGAAGGCCCGGCGTCGGCCATGGCCAATGGGCTGGTGGCGCTGAGCGCCAGGATAAGTCCTTTTGCGGGAATCATGTCGGCCTCCAGGCCTGCCAGGGAGCTTGACGCGAAGTTAAGACCAAACCGCCGAATATGTCCTTCGCCACGCGATGGTTGCCTCGTCGCCCCTCGACGGCTTGCAGGCCCCATGGCCTGCAAGCAAAGCAGCCCAGCCTGAGTCCGGTAAAGGGGTTACCATGGCGCCCTTTCCTTTCCACTGGCTACCTCCATGAACGACCCCATCCGCCTGTCCAAACGTGTCATCGAACTCACCGGCTGCTCCCGCCGCGAGGCTGAGCTCTACATCGAAGGCGGCTGGGTCACGGTGGATGGCGCCGTGGTGGAACAGCCGCAGTTCAAGGTAGCCCATCAGGTCGTCGCCCTGCTGCCCGGGGCCACGCCCGAACCGCTGGAGCCGATGACGCTCCTGCTGAACCAGCCCGCCGGCCTGACGCTCGAAGCGGCGCAGCGCGTACTCGTGCCGGAGGGCCGCTGGCCCGAGGATCGCGCCGATGTCCGGCTGCTGCGTGGCCACTTCTCCCGACTCTCCAGCGCCCTGCCCCTGCAACCGGGCGCCAGCGGCTTGCTGATCCTCACCCAGGACTGGCGCGCCCTGCGCAAATTGAACGAAGACGCCGGCAAGCTCGAGCAGGAGTACGTCGTGGAGGTTACCGGCACCCTGGTCGACAACGGCCTGGACAAGCTCAAACGCGGCATCCGCATCAAAAATGGGGAACTGCCGCCGGTGAAGGCGAGCTGGCAGAACGAAACCCACCTGCGCTTCGCCCTGAAGAACCCTCGCGCCGGACTCATCGCGGCCTATTGCGACGCCGTCGGCCTGAAGGTCGTGGGCATGAAGCGTATCCGCGTCGGCGGCGTGCCCATGGGCAAGCTGCCCGTCGGGCAGTGGCGCTACCTGGGTTCGGCGGAGAGGTTCTAGGTGTCTCGGGCCGTTCGTGCGAATTCATTGGCGAATGGTCCGGCAGCCCGCACGATCGACCGGCAGACCAATGGCCTGCAATCACCCCTACAACCGCAATCGAGCCGGCCGTTCCTGATCGGGGCGACGCTCCTGCCGCGACTGCCCGGCCGCGGCCGTCCGCTCGGCGGAATTGGCGCTGAGGCGCTGGAATTCGAAGACGGGCGTGTTGACCGGCTTGCCCTGCACCGGGACATTGCCCGGCCCCCGTCCGGAGTACTGGCCGTAGACGCCCAGCGTGAACATGCCGATCAGCATCAAGATGGCCGCGCGTTCCACCGACCTGGGACTCTTGCCGGAAGGCTGGTGCAGGACCTGCAACTTCGGCGCACGGGATAGCGGTTTCATCAGTCGTCCAGGACCCGGTCCATCAGCTCCAGGCCCAGACGCTGGGTACTGGATTCGTCCTGCAGTTGACGCTGGCTGATACCGGCGACCGTGGTTCGGGGAATGGCGAGGTGATGGTTGCTGAGGGTGATGGAGCAACTGCCATCGGGTTCCCACAGGCATTCGAACTGAAAGGTGACGCTCATCTTGTTCAGGGTGTCCTCAACCTGGCGAAGCATCGAAAGATTCATGCTCAGTTCTCCCCACCAATCGAGTGGCCGGACTGAAAAACCTAGCAGGGAAACCGGCCACGTAAATGTCATTCGGCGGCAATTCATCGGAAAGCATCCGCCGCCCCGATGACAGGCCCGTTGCAGAGCCCTGGCAGACAAACGGTCCTTGCAACCTCCGGTCATGGAGACGTCACTGTTCTTTGGACTCCATCGAGAGGGATCGCATGCCCAGCGCCCCATTCGCTCCCGGCTTCGGCGTCGAGGAAACCTTTTTCCTGGTGGACAAGCGCAGCCGCGACCTGCCGCCACAACTGCCCGAGGCCTTTCTCCAGGCGGCCCGCGCCGAGTTCCGCGAAGGACTCAGCCAGGAAATGTTCCAGAACCTGTTGCGCCTGGACATGGTCCAGCCCAGCCTGCTGGAAATAGCCGAGGCCCGTGCCTGCCTGCTGGAGCGGCGCACCCGCCTGGCGGCCATCGCCGGGGAATACGAACTGGCCCCACTCTGCGCCGGCTCCCATCCCTTCGCCGACTGGCATATCCAGGTGCCCTGCGACGACCCGCACTACCAGCCGCTGTTCGAGGACCACCGGATGATCGCCCACCGCAGCCTGATCTGCGGCATGCGCGTGCTGGTCAGCGTGCCGCCGGAAGTCGACCGCATCCGGGTGATGAACCAGGTGCTGGGCTGGCTGCCGCTGCTGCTGGCCTTGAGCACCTCCTCGCCCCTGTGGGACAGCCGCCCCACCGGGCTGATGAGCTATCGCAGGGCGGTCTGCGCGGAATGGCCGCACCGGGGCTGCCCCGAACAGTTGCCCGACGAGCCGGCGTTCGTCGCCTACCGGCAATGGCTGCTGGCCTGTGGCTCGATCCGCCGGGAAAGCGACCTGGGCTGGTTCATCCGCCCCTCGCCGCAGCACCCGGCGCTGGAACTGTTACTCGCCGACGCCTGCCCCTCGGTGGAGGACGCCCTCTGCGTGGTCGCACTGTTCCGCGCCCTGGTGGCCTGGGCCATGCAGCAGAACGACGATTCGCCGGACATGCTGCTGCAGCGCCTGGTGCTGAAAGAGAACCTCTGGCGGGCCATGCGCTTCGGCATCCATGGCATGTTCCTCGACGCCTCGGGGGAAGCCAGCCTTTCCGCTGGCGCCTGGCTGGCGCAGGCCCACGCCTGCTTCGGCGAACTGGCCAACGCCGAAGGCGACAGCCTGGCCTTCACCCGGGGCCGCCACATCCTGCGCTACGGCAGCAGCGCCGACCGGCAGCTGCATCGCTACCGGGAAGCCCTGCAGGCCGGCCTGCCCCGGCAACAGGCGTTGGTGGCGGTGGTGGATGAGCTGATCGCGGAAACCGTCGGCGGCTAGGTGCTCACCGGGCTCATCTTCAGCACACAGGTCATGCTCTGGGTGCGGCCATCCCAGATGTAGCGGAAGTGCGGCCCCTGCACCGGCAGGGTCACCGCCGGCGGACGGAACGCCGCCACGCATTCGTGGCCCGGCAGGCGCACGCTGTTGTACAGCAGCCCCCAGCGTCCGGCGTTGCGGTGCTGACCGGCGAACGCCTGGCTGGCGCCATAGCTGGAAGGATCGGGGTGATGCAGCTCGGCGCGCTCACGTACGTCGAGCATAGGACTGACCACCTTGTTCACATAAGCACGCACGGTGACTTCGATGCTCGCCTCCTGGGTCGCGCGCCAGAAGCGTTCCTGGTGGTAGCGGGTTTCGGCGATGGCGGCATCGATGGAGCTGGCGCAGTAATAGACCCCGAAGCTGCCATCGGAGAAGCGGCTGGCGCGGCCGATATGGGTGAAGACCGCCATCACCACGGTGGAACCGGCGCCGCTCACGCGATCCTCGGGGGCCACGCGGGAGATTTCCCCCACCTGGTCGCGCAGGCGGTCGTTGGTCATGGACTCGATGGCGTACGCCACTTCCAGGTCTTCGGGGTCGAGGGTGTCCTCGAATACCGAGATCGGCGGGAAGGAACTGTTGACCAGGCGATAGGCCTTGCTCCATTCGGGAATCCGTTCCACCAGTTGCTCCTGGGTCATCAGCCGCGCACTCCATCCAGGTAACGACGCACGTCGGCCACGTCCACCACCTGGCCGCCCAGCATGTAGTCCAGGGCACTGCGTCCGTTGAAGGGCGCCGCGCTGTTGGGCTTGTGCACCCATTCGTAGGCGCGCGCCTCCTGGTTGCTGAACAGGATGCGCAGGGATTTGTGGATACCCATCAGGTAGGAAATGCGCTCCAGGGTGTCGTGGGGCAAGCGCACGCTGGGCAATTTCTTGTAGCTGAAATAGGTGGTGTTGCCGATGGAGCCCAGCAGGGTGCGTTGCTGTTCCTTGGTGCAGTCCCACTTCTCCATCAGGTTGAAGAAGAACTTCAGGGCTACGCGGCCGGCTTCGCCGCTCTGGAGGTCGGGACTGGCTTGACGGACGGCAATGGTCATGGCGACTCCTGAGGGTGTTTCTCCGCCTTCCAGGCTACTCCATATCCGAACTATTTCAACCTATTCATTCGTATTGGAATAAAATCGACCGCACCTCGCTCACCGTGACCGGCGCATGTCATGGTGGGAGGCTTAGCCCACCGACTCCAGCAACCCGCCCAGTGCCTGCACCGGCAGTACCGACAGCAGTGTGTCACTCAGGCCGTGGCTCGCCTGGCAAAAGCCCGGCAAGTACGCGGAAGGCGTCGCGCTGCGGGCCGGAGACCTTCTGCCGATAGAAGATGCCGTAGATGCGCTCGATCAGGTCCAGGTCCACCGCCGAATAGTTGGTGTCGTGGTATTCACCGATGATGCGGGCGCGGTCGGCGATGGGCTGGCGGAAGAATCGCTTTTCGCCACGATTTATCCGTCTGAAACCATTTTTTCGCTCAGATTGCCTACCGTTTAAGTAACGGGCTTGGAGATTGGGCGATGTACGAGCCGATCAACGCAATCGTGATCATGGGTGTGGCCGGTAGCGGCAAGTCAGCCGTGGCGCGGGCGCTGGAGGTGCGTGCGGGCGTGCGGTTGATCGAGGGGGATGCCTTTCATCCCGACCGCAACATCCAGAAGATGAGCGCCGGCCAGCCCTTGACCGACAAGGACCGCGCCAGTTGGCTGCGCGCCCTGGCCAAGGAGCTGCAACGGGCCAACGCGGCGGGCGAGCATCCGATCCTTACCTGTTCCGCCCTCAAGCGCAGCTATCGGGACGGTTTGCGCCATGCCTTTGCGGGCGTGGCGTTCGTTTACCTGCAGCTCTCTCCCGTCGCCGCGGCCGAGCGGATGGCGCGGCGGCGGGGCCATTTCATGCCGGCCAGCCTGCTGGACAGCCAGTTCGCCGACCTGGAAGAGCCCCTGGACGAACCCCTCACCCTGGTCCTCGACGGCAACCTGTCGGTGGGCGAACTGGCCAGCGCCATCCACCAGTGGTGGCAACACCACGCGCCGGCGTAAGACCGGATCGCCCTTTCGTAGGGTGGATCACGCTTCATCAATCCACCATCGGCGCCGGGCTCAGCTTCGATTGGTGGACAGAAAAGCGCTGTCCACCCTACGCAAAAACATTCCTTCGTCCCCGCTGAAGACAATCCGCCAGCATCCAGTCTTCGCCCAAAAGCGCTTAGAATCCCGCGCTTTGTCGTGGTTACAGGGATCGATCCAATGCTGTCTGCCATGAAGCGCGCCCTGGCGCGCTACTTCCCGCGAACCACCGAATACCTGCGCGCCGAACGCGAAGCCGCCGCGCAGTTGCGCAAACCCACGCCACGGGCGAAGAAGCCCGCCAATAGCGGCAAGGCCAAGGCCACCGGAAGCAAGAAGGCCGCCTCCGGCGACGGCCCCGCCGCGCCTGCCGACCTCGGCATCTACAGCACCGCGCGGCTGAAGGTGACTGACGCCCAGGTAGAGGCCATGCGCGAGCGCGTGGCCCAGGCGGTAGCGGCCGGCGTCGTGAGCCCGCCGTCCGACGAGCAGTGGGCGATGATCCTCGGTCGCGCTCCGCTTACCCGCATCTTCGCCGGCGCCGGTTCCGGCAAGTCCACCACGCTGGTGCTGCGGGTGGTGTTCATGCTCTGCCACATGGGCGTGGCGCCGGAGCGGCTGACCGTCATTTCCTTCACCAACGCCTCCTGCGCCCAGCTCCGCGAGCAACTGCTGAAGGTCCTCGCCTTCTGGCAGTTCCCCTTCGACGCGGCCCAGGCGCGCCAGTGCGTGCGCACTTTCCATTCGGCGATGGGCACCCTGGCCAAGGAAGTGCTGGGCAATCCGCGCTGGTTCGAGCAACTGGACGACGCCGCCGCGAACGAACTGGACAACCCGCTGCTGGCCGGCCGCCTGCGTCCCGCCCAGCAGCGCCTGCTGCGGCAGGCCTATGAGGATTGCTATGCGGCGGACGCCAGGTTCCGCGAGCGGGTGCATCAATTGCTCGACCTGCCGCCCCTGCCCGCCCCCGCCGAAGGCGAGGCGCCGCGAATTCCCAAGGCGCCGCTGGATGGCTTCAAGCTGGCCGGCGAGTTCACGCCGCTGCCGCTGTTCGAGGCCTTTTATATGCAGGCCGGCTTCATGGAGAGCATCGGCATTCGCCTCGACCGCCTGAAGCCTCGCGAGCTGACCTGCTCGACGCGAGAGCGCATCTTCGTCGAGACCCTGGTGCTGTTCTGGAAACACTTCGAGGGCCTGCTGAAGCAGCAGGGGCTGATGACCTTCAATGGCGCCTTCCAACGCCTCGGTGAGCTGATGGCCAAGGGGGACGGTTTGCCTGCCGAGGCCCTGGCGCCCTTCAGCCACCTGCTGATCGACGAGTTCCAGGACATCTCGCCGCAGATCGTCCAGTGGCTGCAGGCGCTGCACCGCGCCCTGGCGCGCCAGGGGCAGGCCGTGAGCCTGATGGCCATCGGCGACGACTGGCAGTCCATCTACGGCTGGCGCGGCAGCTCGCCGGAACTGTTCATGGATTTCGACAAGCACTTCCCCAGCAAGGGCAAGTCGCGCAAGAGCGCGGTGCTGATGCTGGAAACCAACTACCGCTCCATCGAGCCGGTGCTGCGCGACGGCGAAGCGGTGCTGGCCGGGGTGGCCTTCAAGCAGGCCAAGGCGAGCAAGTCGTTCAAGGCCATGCAGCCCGGCGATCACGGCGTGAAGCTGGTGAGCCATTTCGATCTCAAGGCGCGCCTGCCGGAGCTGGTGCAGGAGATCCAGGCCCAGTGCGCCCACGTCGCCGGCCGCGCCAATGCCGACCGCAACGCGCTGTTGGTGCTCTCGCGGCGTAACGAGCCGTTGAAGCAGATCCAGGCGCAACTCGACCCGGCGCTGCCGGTGCGGGCCTACAGCATCCACCGCGCCAAGGGCCTGCAGGCGGAGGTGGCGATCATCGTCGACGACTGCAACCCGCCGGAGAAACACCCCCTGCGCAATGCGCTCTACGCCCACAGCGGCTTCTTCCGCAACAGCTACGACCAGGCGATGCAGGACGAAAGCCTGCGCCTGGCCTACGTGGCCATCACCCGGGGCGTGAGTCGGGTGATCTGGTACACCAACAAGGTACAGGGTGCGGTGGAGGTGTTGGCACGACGCGGCTGATCGCGCACCCGTCGCGGCCCACCAGCTCGTCGGGCGGCGCCTGCGTTGTCATGAAATGACATGCGCCTGTCACGAGATGAAAGGCGGCAGAGTCCGTGCGGGCCCTAGAGTCGAGGGCCGTCATCGCAGGCAACAAAAACAAGAGTCGCCATGAGCAAGTCCCCCCGCACACCCCAGCACAGCACGCCCTCCAAGCGGCGTTCCCGCCGCCAGGAATCCGACCTTCCACGCAATGACCCGCAGCACGAGCTGATCGGTACCGCGACGAACCAGACGTTGGCCGGCAACCCGCTGGTCAGTGTGCGCGCGGCCGACCTGGCGGGTTCCGCCGGCTGCCTGCTCAAGGCCCTGGGCACCTCGCCGCTCAAGGCTGGCGCCCACTTCGGTGGCTACCTGAAGGCCTTGCGCGCCATCGTCAGCGGGACTTCAGAGATCGCGCCGGACCCACGGGACAAGCGCTTCGCCGATCCGGCCTGGCAGTCCAACGTCTTCCTGCGCGCCCTGTTGCAGAGCTACCTGGCCGGGAAGGAAGAGTTCACCCGCTTCATCGACGCCACCGACCTCGCGCCGCTGGAAAAGAGCCGCGCCCAGTTCGTCGGGTCGCTGCTGGCCGATGCCCTGGCGCCGAGCAACTCACCCCTGACCAATCCGCTGGCCCTGCGCAAGCTGCTGGACACCGGCGGCCTGAGCCTGGCGCGAGGCGTGCGCCAGTTCTCCCACGACCTGCTGACCAACCGGGGGCTGCCGGCCCAGGTCGACAGCACGCCGTTCAAGGTGGGTGAGAACATCGCCACGGCCAAAGGCGAGGTGGTGTTCCGCAACGAGATGTTCGAGCTGCTGCAGTTCGCCCCGACTACCCCGCAGGTCCATGCGCGGCCGCTGGTGATGTCGCCGCCGCAGATCAACAAGTACTACGCCATCGACCTGTCGCCGGAAAAAAGCCTGATCAAGTGGATTCAGGACAGCGGCGTGAACCTGTTCGTCATCAGTTGGCGCAACCCCACCAGCGAGCACCGCGACTGGGGCCTCTCCGACTACGCGCTGTGCCTGGACCAGGCGGTGGACGTGGCGTGCCAGGTCACCGGCAGCCCGGATGTGAACATGTGGGGCTCCTGCTCCGGCGGTATCACCCTGGCGGCCTACCTGGGCTGGCTGGCGGCCCGTGGCGAAGGCCACAAGGTGGCCAACACCAGTTGGGCGGTGTGCGTGCTGGACATGCCTTCGGCCCTGGGCGACACCACCCTGGGCCTCTTCACCACGCCTGCGGCCCTGCGCGCGGCCAAGGCCAGCTCGCGGCGCAAGGGTGTGCTCAGCGGCCAGGACATGGCGCGCATGTTCGCCTGGATGCGTCCCAACGACCTGATCTGGAACTACTGGGTCAACAACTACCTGCTGGGAAACAAGCCGCCGGCCTTCGACATCCTCGCCTGGAACAACGACACCACGCGGCTGCCGGCCCAGCTCCACGCGGACTACCTGGACCTGGTGCAGGCCAACCCCTACAGCAATCCGGGCACCCTGGAGATCGCCGGCGAGTCGATCGACATGACGCAGGTGAAGGTCGGCGCCTACGTGATCGGCGGCACCACCGACCACATCACGCCCTGGCAGGGCTGCTACCGCACCGCGCGCCTGTTCGGCGAGGACGCCACCTACGTGCTCTCCAACGCGGGGCACCTGCAGAGCCTGGTCAACCCGCCGGGCAACCCCAAGTCGTACTTCTATGCGGCGACGGCCAAGGCCGCCGACCCGGAGTCCTGGCTGCAGGAGGCCGGTGAGCGCCAGCAAGGCAGTTGGTGGCCGCACTGGCGCGAGTGGATCCAGCAGCGCTCGGGCGAGAGCCTGCCGGCGCCGAAGAAACCGGGCTCGCGCAAGTACCCGCCGCTGTGCCCGGCACCGGGCACCTATGTGATGGAGCGCTGAGGAGCGCCGCTGCGGCCGGGCCCCGCAACGGGCCCTGCCCACGCAGTTAGCGGGCGCGCGTCATGCAGCGCTGGTAACGCTCATCCACCCGTCTGGCGAACCACTCGGTGGTGAGCTTGCGGGTGATCTTCGGGCTCTTCAGGTCGATGCCCGGCATCGCTTCGCGGGGCAGCTTGCGCCGCTCGATCCGCTCGGCCAGGGCGAAGACCCGCTGGTAGAGCCGAGTTTCCCCGAACGCCAGGCGGTCGCCCTTGAGCAGGTCGCGGCGGATCGCCGAATCGCTCAGGTCCAGCTGCTTCTGCAGGGCGCGCACCGCCAGCTCGGTGGCGCCGGCCTTGCTGGAACCGTGGATCACCAGGTCGCCGTCCAGCGCCAGGGCAATGCCCGAAGCCAGGCTCACGGCCTGCTGGAAGGCGGCGTTGCGGCTGGCGTACCAGCCGGCGTTGAAGTCGGCGAAGCGGTACAGCGGTCGCGAATAATCGGCCGGATAGCCCAGCAGGTGGGCGATGCCGAAATACATACCGCCGCGCCGGGTGAACACTTCCTGGCGAATGGAACCTCGCACCGGGTAGGGATAGCCCTTCGCATGGGCCTCGGCGAAGGCGATGCTCACCTGCATGGGCCCGCCGGTGTGCACCGGATTGAAGGTGCCGAACAACTGCTGGCCAAGGGGCACCATGCCGATGAAGTCGTCGAAAAGAGCGCTCAGTTCCTTTTCCGTGCGCACGCGGGCAAGGCGCTGCTCGTAGGTCTTGCCGGTGGGCGAGTCGAGCTTCAACGCGCTGTTCACCAGGAACGCCGGTACATGCAGGCGGCCGGCGCGGCGCTGGATTTCCTGCCGGGCAATCTTCGCCAGGCCCGGCACCGGCGGGTCCACCTGGTAGGTGGACTCCTGTTCGGTCACCGCCAGCACCGCGCAAAGGTTGCTGGCGCTGGGCGCAATGCCCTGGGCGGTGAAGGCCGCCTGGATATCCGCGGCCCAGCCGTGGCGGTCCGCCACCGAGGCCGGCAGCAGCCTCACCAGCGTGGCGCGCACCTCGGCCGGAGGCGCCTGCGGCTCCCGGGGGCGCTGGGCGCCACAGGCGGCCAGCGCCAGCAAGGTGCAAAGGAGAACGAGTCGGGAAACGGGGTTGTTCATCGAAGGGCTGCCTGGCAGTTCATGCCGAAGCGGGTTCGCCGGGTTGCGTGCCGTCCAGCCAGGCCCAGTGGGAGGCCAAAGTCCAGCATTCTGAACACCCGTTTTGTATGTCGCACCAGAAAATATATTTGGATTGACAATTTTATTCTTAAAGATCAATAGGTTATAAATAATAAATCGATAAAAATCGGCCATTATTTTTTACATTTCTCGACGCGCACGTTTGACATATTTAACGGCTCTGGCAGGCTATAGCGCAGGTCCCGACCGGAAATCGCCCCGACGATTACCGGCAGTGCTCGGGATCTCAGGTAGCGCCGCCCTCGCTGGCGCGCCTGCACAGCAACGATAGGCCGAGCCTGTCCCAAGGTGAAATATGTCCAACAGCAACATTGGCAATAAGAAACAGACCACTCGTAAACCGGTCGTCCTGATGTCCATGGGCGCCCAGGAACGCAAGGGCCACGACTACCAGGTGATGACCCACAAATACATCGCCCCGCTGGTAGAAATCTCCGAATGCGTGCCGGTCCTCGTCCCCACCTGCTGCGGTACCGATGACCTTGAGCAATACCTCGACATGGCTGACGGCGTGTACCTCACCGGTGCCGGCAGCAACATCGACCCTGCCCTGTATGGCCAGGAAAACCTGACCCCCGAGAAGACCCAGGACAAGGATCGCGACCTCTTCGACCTGCCCCTGATCCGCGCCGCCCTCGCGCGTGGCCTGCCGATCTTCGGCATCTGCCGTGGCATGCAGGAAATCAACGTGGCCCTGGGCGGCGACATGTACCAGAAGGTCTACGCCGAACCTGGCTTCAATGATCACCGCGAGAACACCGAGGCCCCGGTGGCAGTGCAGTACGCCCCGGCCCACAGCGTGCGCGTGCAACAGGACAGCTGGCTGCACAAGGCGCTGGGCACCGACAGCATCCAGGTCAACTCGCTGCACGGCCAGGGCCTGAAGACCCTCGGCAAGGGCATCGAGGCCATCGCCCACGCGGAAGACGGCCTGGTGGAAGCCATCCACGCGCCGAGCCTGTCGCCCTTCCTCTTTGCAGTGCAGTGGCACCCCGAGTGGCAGGCCGCGAAGAATCCCGATTCGGTGAAGATCTTCGAAGCCTTCGGTGAAGCCTGCCGCCAGCAGGTGGAGCGCAAGGCCAAGGGCCAGGCGTTCGACCACGCCGCCTGAGCCACGCCGCCGTCAGAAAGAAGCCCGGCATTCGCGCCGGGCTTTTTTCTGCTCGAACCCGACGACGCCCGCCCCCGCTCACACCCGCTTGCCGAGACGCGCCAGCCGCAGGGCCACCATCACCACCACACACATGCAGGCGAATGCCAGCCAGGCATTCGGCCAGAGCAACGGCATGCCGAACAGAATCAGGCTGTCGTTGCCGCCGGGAACCAGGCTGGCGCCAAGCCCCATCAGCGCTCCACCGGTGAAGCACCTCGCCAGCGCCAGCGGGTTCGGCCAGCGGTGTTCCCAGAGCCCGGCGGTCCAGCCGCCCAGCAGCGCCCCGGCGAACAGCGCCGGCAGCAGCAGGCCGCGCAGGCCGAGTTCCATGAAACGGCCGCTGGCCAGCTCGGCGAGGATATCGGTGTAGGCCCAGGCCCCCACGCAGACGAACAGCACCAGGAACGCCAGGCCGAGCACGATGGTGGCGTGATGGGGCGACCAGAGGGACGCCGCGTCCGCACCATTGCGTCGGTTCCAGGCCAACCAGCCGAGGCGCGCCAGCAGGGCGGCGATGATCATCGGTACCAGGCCGATCGGCACCTGTTGCAGCCAGTCGGGAATCGCCACCGGCATGGCCGAAACCGCACCGAAGCTGCGGTCGGCCAGGACGAAGCCGGCGAGAAAACCCGGCGGCGTCGCCAGCCAGGCCCATTGCCCGGAGCCGATGCGCGCCAGCACACCGAAGGCGCAGCCGCCATTGATGAAGGCACCGATGCCGAGCAACGCCCCGCCGAGGGCGGCGTGCCAGTGCAGCGGAATCCCCATGGGCACCATCGGCAGGCGGTCGAACGCGCGCAGCAGGACGAAGCCACCGAGCACCCAGAGCGAGGTTTCCAGCAGCGCACGGAAACGGTCCCAGCGACGGCGGTTCACCGCCTCTTCCAGCGCGGCCACCAGGCAGGTACCGCCGCGCTGCACGGCAAAGCCCATCAGCAGGGCCAGGAGCACACTCGCCAGCAGGATCACGCACTCATCCTCCGAAGCCGGCCGATTCGTTACCTCACAGCTTAGCGGGCGCTTCGTGCCTCCGGCCAAAGGCGTTAGCATGGCCGCCCCAACCACCCTGGAGATGCACCGTGACCCTGGAAATCCGCCCTGCCCGTCCTGATGACGCCCAGCAAATTCTCGACTTCATCATCGAACTGGCGGTCTACGAGCGGGCCGGCCACGAAGTCATCGCCAGCGTCGACGACATCCGCGGCAGCCTGTTCGCCGCCAACGCGCCCAGCCGCGCGCTGATGTGCCTGAAGGACGGCCAGCCCATCGGCTACGCGGTGTACTTCTACAGCTACTCCACCTGGCTGGGCCGCAACGGCATCTACCTGGAAGACCTCTACATCACCCCGAACCATCGCGGCACCGGCGCCGGCCGTCGCCTGCTGCGGGAGATCGCCCGCGAAGCCCGCGCCAACGACTGCGGCCGCCTGGAATGGAGCGTGCTGGACTGGAACCAGCCAGCCATCGACTTCTACCGTTCCATCGGCGCCCTGCCCCAGGACGAATGGGTGCGCTACCGCCTGGACGGCGACGCCCTGCGGGAATTCGCCGAAAGCGAGGGCTGACGTTCCAGCGCTCGCCGGCGCCTCGTGTGGGCGCGCGCAATCGGGACGCTGGCTTCTGGCATCGCCTGTGCGAAAATGCCGAAATTGCAGAAAAGATGTCGCTGGAGACTGTATGGAAATTCTGGATTACGAAGACAGCCTTGAAACCTATCTGGGCGAACTGAGCGGAAGGAAGATCACGATAGTTTCCGCCTTCGCCAGCGGCACCGAGCCCCTGATCGATCTGCTGGTCGAGAACGACAACCAACTGGATATCCTGGTCGGCACCATCAACTCGCTGACCTCTCCCGATTTCATCGAACATTGCATCAACGAGGCGAACCCCGCCCTGGCCCTGTCGGTGGACTTCCGCTACCAGGCGAGCGTCAACTGGAAGCTCTACCTGGTGGAGCCGGACGTGGTGATCCTGGGCAGCGCCAACCTGACCCAGGTGGGCGTCAGCCTGGTGCGCGACACCTGCACGGTCATTACCGATGCGGCCCTGTACGACGCCTACCTGGCGCGGGTCCAGGCCCTCAAGGCCACCGAGGGTGTGCTGCCCTGCAGCCACGCCCAGGCCTTCGAGGATGCGCTGGACAGTTACAAGCAGAGCCACCGCCGCATGCAGGCCGGCCTGGCGCGTACCGCCGAGTACCTGGACAGCGAGGGATGGCTGGGGGATGACATCAACCAGAGCATCCCGCTGTTCATCTGGTACAGCGACCACTCGCAGCAGTCCGAGGACGAAGCGCGCGACCACCTCAAGTCGAGCAGCGACGGCGTGGCCTGGGACGATGTGCGGGAGTTCTTCACCTACGAATGCGCCGAGGGCGCCCTGCCCTACGAAGAAGGCGACGTGGTGCTGACCGCGCGCTGCAACGGCTCGCACATCGGCTTCTACACCTTCGACCGCATCCTCTACCGCGATGGCACCTATTACATCTACGCCTACCGCAAGAAGCGCTACACCCAGCCGTTCAGGCTGGATGGCGACAAGGAACTACTCAAGGAAGCCATCCCGGTGTGGTACGAGGACGGTCGCACCGAGATCAACCGCGCCGACATCCTGCGCGTCATCGGCTGAGCCCGCCCAGCCCACTTTGTGGGAGAGCATTCATTCGCGAATGAATGCTCTCCCACACCAATCTTGCGGACTTCAACCGGCTACGAACCTCGTAGGATGGGTAGAGCCTGCGAAACCCATCGTCCCGTGCCGATGGGTTTCGCTTCGCTCTGGCGCAACCCCCGCCACATCCCGCGTTCCTTTCTAGCCCTCGGGACCGTCCAGCTGCTGGCGAATGCGCCGGTTGAGCGCGGCGAGGCGCTGGGTGACGTCATCGGCCTCGGGGGCTTTGCCCGGACCGTTCAATTGCCGCGCACACAGGTTGAGCGCGGAAAGCACCACCAGCTCGCTGCCGGTGACATAGGGGAATTTCTTGTTGTTGGCGGCGATCTCCGCCTGCAACATCGCCGCCGCATCCCGCAGTACCTGCTCCTCGCCGGGGGGCGCCTTGATGCTGTACTCGCGCCCCAGGATGCGCAGTACGCGGATGCCATCCCTGTTCATGCGCTGGCGTGACTCACGCCGCTACGGCCCTCGTTGACGCGGTGGACCAGGGCCTGCAGGCGTTCGGCGGCGGCGTTGTTCTTCTCTTCCTGCTCCATCATCGCCAGTTGCAGGCTGTCGTTCTCTTCGCGGGCCTTGCGCAATTCGGCGCGGATGCGCGCGTTGTCCTCGGCGATGGCCTGGTTCTGTTGCAGCAGCTCGCTGACGAGTTCTTCGAGTTGTACGAGGGTGTTGTCCAGCATGATCGTCTCCCGGACGGATGAAAAAGGCCGCGGAGGATAAAGAAATACCCCCCGTCTGGCCAGGAAAAATAAGCCACTTCGGACAAGGTGTGTGCTGTCAATTCAATGGCTTAGACAATGTATTTGATGTCGATCATGACAGCACGGCCGCGCCTCTCCGACGCGCGCGTCGAAACGATGACGAGTAGAATCCCGCCGTGGAAAAAGGTTCCGAGGTCAGCGTGGTGGAGTTGCAGCAGGGGTTCGTCCTGACCCGGCATTGGCGGGATACGGCCGAGGGGACGGAAGTGGAATTCTGGCTGGCCACCGACGCCGGCCCGAGACAAGTCCGCCTGCCCGCCCAGACCTCGGTGGCCTTCATCCCCGCCGAACAGCGCGAGCGCGCCGAAACCCTGCTGCGCGGCGAGCGCGACGTGGAACTGCGCCCCCTCGCCCTCCAGGACTTCCAGCACCGCCCGGTACTGGGCCTCTACTGCAGGCAGCACCGCCAGTTGATGCGCCTGGATAAGGCGCTGCGCAAGGCTGGGGTGGATGTCTTCGAAGCCGACATCCGCCCGCCGGAACGCTACCTGATGGAGCGTTTCATCACCGCGCCGGTACGCTTCGGCGGCACCCCGGACGCCGGCGGCGTGCTGTTGGAAGCCCAGCTCAAGCCAACATCGGATTACCGCCCGCGCCTGCGGTTAGTGTCCCTGGACATCGAGACCAGCGAGCGCGGCGAACTCTACTCCATCGCCCTGGAAGGCTGCGGCCAGCGCCAGGTCTACATGCTCGGCACGGCGAACGGCGATGCCGGAGACGTGGATTTCCGGCTGGACTACCGCGACAGCCGCGCCGAGCTGCTGGAAGCCCTCAACCAGTGGCTGGCCGAGCACGACCCGGACGCCATCATCGGCTGGAACCTGGTGCAGTTCGACCTGCGCGTGCTGCAGGCCCACGCCGAGCAGTTGAAAGTGCCGTTGCGCCTGGGCCGAGGCGGCGACCCCATGGTCTGGCGCGAGCACGGCAGCGGCAACAACCACTTCTTCGCCGAGGCCGCCGGGCGGCTGATCATCGACGGCATCGAGGCGCTGCGCTCGGCCACCTGGAGCTTCCCCTCCTTCAGCCTGGAAAGCGTGGCCCAGACGCTGCTCGGCGAAGGCAAGGCAATCGATACGCCCTACCAGCGCATGGACGAGATCAACCGCATGTTCGCCGAGGACAAGCCCGCCCTGGCGCGCTACAACCTCAAGGACTGCGAGCTGGTCACGCGCATCTTCGAGAAGACCGAGCTGCTCGACTTCCTCCTCGAACGCGCCACGGTCACCGGCCTGGCCACCGACCGCAGTGGCGGCTCGGTGGCGGCCTTCACCCATCTCTACCTGCCACTGATGCACCGCCAGGGTTTCGTTGCGCCCAACCTCGGCGACAAGCGCCCCGAGGCCAGCCCCGGCGGCTTCGTCATGGATTCGCGCCCCGGCCTCTACGAATCGGTGTTGGTGCTGGACTACAAGAGCCTCTACCCCTCGATCATTCGCAGCTTTCTGATCGACCCGGTGGGCCTGATCGAAGGCCTGCGCCAGCCGGACGACGCGCATTCGGTGCCGGGCTTCCGTGGCGCCCGCTTCTCCCGCACCCGGCACAGCCTGCCCGCCATTGTCGAGCGGGTCTGGCAGGGGCGCGAAGCGGCCAAGCGCGACCGCAACGCCCCGTTGTCCCAGGCACTGAAGATCATCATGAACGCCTTCTACGGCGTACTCGGCTCCAGCGGCTGCCGCTTCTTCGATCCGCGCCTGGCCTCCTCGATCACCATGCGCGGCCACGAGATCATGCGCCGCACCCGCGAACTGATCGAAGCCCAGGGCTACAGCGTGATCTATGGCGACACCGATTCCACCTTCGTCTGGCTCAAACGTGCCCACGACGAAGAAGACGCCGCGCGCATCGGCCGCGGCCTGGTACAACTCGTCAACCAGTGGTGGCGCGAGCACCTGCGCCAGGAATACGGCCTGGAAAGCGCCCTGGAACTGCAGTACGAAACCCACTACCAGCGTTTCCTGATGCCCACCATCCGGGGCGCCGAAGAAGGCAGCAAGAAGCGCTACGCCGGCCTGGTGGCGCGGGCGGACGGCAGCCGGGAAATGGTCTTCAAGGGCCTGGAGACGGTACGCACCGACTGGTCGCCCCTGGCCCAACGCTTCCAGCAGGAACTCTACGAGCGCATCTTCAAGCGCCAGCCGTACCAGGATTACGTGCGCGAGTACGTGCGACAGACCCTGGCAGGGGAGTTGGACGAACTGCTGGTCTACCGCAAGCGCCTGCGCCGGCAACTGGACGACTACACCCGCAACGTGCCACCCCATGTGCGCGCCGCACGCATGGCCGACGAATTCAACGACCGCCAGGGCCGCCCGCGCCAGTACCAGAATGGCGGCTGGATCAGTTACCTGATCACCCTGAACGGCCCGGAGCCGCTGGAAACCCGCCGCTCGGCCATCGACTATGACCACTACCTGACCCGCCAGCTGCAACCGGTGGCCGATGCCATCCTGCCCTTCGTGGGCGACGACTTCGCCTCGCTGATCGACCGGCAGATGGCGCTGTTCTAAGCCGGCCCAAACGACCCCATTTGCAAAGCGAGCCACGTCCCCCGTAGGTTGGTGCGGGCCACGCTGGTCCGAGCCTGCGAAGCCCAACGATGGGGTGCCAGTCCAGATCGCAGCCCGGTGAGCTCCGGGTCACCGACTGCTGCCCTCAGGGCGCCTTGGTCAGGCAAGCGCCCTTCTGTGGCACCAGGCTGATGTCGACACGCCGGTTGGCGGCTCGTCCCGCCTCGCTTCCGTTATCGGCAATCGGTTGGCTCGAGCCGCTGCCCTGAACGACGAAGCAGTCGTCGGGCACGTCGCCCATGCTTTTCATCCAGTCGCGAACCGCCTCGGCGCGGAGGCGCGAGAGTTGCAGGTTCCGCTCGGCGTCGCCCGTGGCGTCGGTGTGCCCGGTGATGACAACCAACCACCCCGGTTGTGCCTTGATGTTGGCCAGGGCATTGACCAGCGCCTTGGTCGACTCCGGCTTCAACCGGGCGCTGCCGGCAGCGAACAGCAATCGGCTGTCCAACCGTATCGGCCCGGTAACACCGGCTTGAGCGAAGTCCGGCGACGAGACACCAACCCCGTTCCCCCTCGCAAACGGCCACCCCCACCAGAGCGCGCCCATCAGCATGACCGCAACCAGTCCCGCCGATAGCCAGGGAAGCCACCGTCGCCCACGGCGGGCCACTGTGGGCAGCATGGCGATCTCCAGTTCGACGACGGCGGGCGTCGCTGGGTCGGGGCTGGGCACCTGCACCTGCCTGACGGTCTGGACGGGGCCGCCGAAGGGCATGTGCAGGATGATGCGGCCTGTCCGCGAACTCGCCGCGACGCTGCTCTCCAGGCGCCCGACGAGTGTCGCGAGCTGCTGGCGCAACGCTCGCAGAGGAGCCAGCGGCGCCTGCAGATGTTCGCCCAGCCTGGCCTGCAGAGCGTCCAGCTCCACCTCCAGGCGACGCGCCGCCGGCAACTCGCCGTCACCGGCCTCCAGACCACGCAGCAGCGGCTGCATCTGCGTGAACAACCAGGCGAGGATGTCCGTGCGCTCCTGCGACCGCAGGGGCCACAAGCGCTCCCACCCGCCGCCCAGCACCTGCCCCAGCAGCGCCACACCATCGGCCATCCCCGAAAGGCCACGCCGATGACCGAGCGCCAGAGCGAAGAAAGCCGCCGTCTGCAGGTCGCCACCGCTGTCCCTCAGCAGTTCCCGGCACCACCGCTCGACCTTGTCCCAGTCGACGTCCGGGCGGGCGGGATGATTCAGTTTTGACAGTTCTTCGCACAGCGCGACGAATTCGCCGCGCCCGCGCGGATCGTTTCCAATACGCATTCCCAGCTCACTCATGACGCTCATTTCCTTTGGCGCTACCGCGACAGGTAGTTCTGCCGTTTGAGGTGGCGCACCAGCACTTTGCCCTGCGGCGCGAGGCTGGCTCCGAAGGTCGCCTGCTCTCCACTCATCAAGCTCACGTCGAAGCTGTATTCCAGGTAGCCCGGCTGGGACTGCGGCTCCAGCCGAACGCTCAGCGCCGCCAGACGTGGCTCGTACTTCAGCAAGGTGTGGGTCAGGGTGCCCATCAAGCCATGGGCAGCGGCGGGCAACCCCTGGAGGATCTGGCTCATGTCGGGAAGTCCGTAATCCGGCAAATGACTGAGGGAACCGGCCCGGCTGTTGAGAATGCGCTGGACGTTGTCGAGTACCGACAGAATCGCCTGGTCCTCCTCCCGCACCTCGTGGAGTGCCAGTTCCCCGGAGAAGTTCTGCAGGAGCATCTCGTAGAGCGATGGATTGTCCTCGGCCATCGGTCACTCCTCGACCTGCGGACGCAGATCCAGGCGGTTGTCGGCCAGTTCGACCACCCGTGAGCGATCCGGGTCCAGCTCTTCCCGGGTCAGTACCAGCCGCCAGCTGTTCCGCGCCATGTCCGGTTGGCGGAACAACGCCACCACCGCCACGACCTGCGCAGCCTCGTCCATCGGCATGGTCAGTTGCGCGCCTTCGCCAGGCTTCACCAGCACGGCCCTCTCCTCCAGCAGGTCGGCGCCCAGCAGGATGTCGCTGTCGGTCAGCAGGCTGTCATAGGCGGCCTGCTCGAAAGCCTTGCCGTCACGCAACTGATAGACGCGCACCAGGGTCGGCACGGATAGCCCGGACATCTCCTGGTTGTCGGTGTTGATCGCTGCGCGACCGCTGAAGTCCAGGTGCAGGGTTTTCACCTGCTTGTGGAATACCGACCTGGCAATGGAGGCCGAGCTGTCCGCTACGCCCTGGTACAAGCCGCAGCCTCCGACCAGCGTCCCCAGCAGGGCCGGCAGCAAGGGTTTAAAAACGGTACGCAACATGCCGTGCCTCTCTTTCCATGGGATTGTTCCGCAGGCCCCGGTAATGGCCCAGATCGATGGTGACGGTGCCCTGCTCGTCCGCTCGCCGGCTGCTGCCCAACCCCAGTAGCCCGGTCATGCCGAGCAATACCGACGCCCGCCCGAGTACGGGCTGCGGCAGACAGTGCGTCGGCAGTGACAGTTGCAAGCGGGCCGTGCAACGCCAGCCGAGGTAAACGCGCAGCAGGACCAGGAGATCACCGTGCAGCCGGGCGCCCGGCAACCAGCCCAAGGCTTCCTCGCGGTCTTCGGTGAACAACGCCAGGAGCAGCTGACTGTTGGCGTCGCGACCGACGCTACCCAACGGAGTCCCCTGGGACAGCCGCACCGGATGGCGGGTCGACAAGCTGGCCGGTCGCTCCAGCGGTATGCGCTGCGGCCAGTGCGGTATCACGCGCGCCCGCGTCCGGGGCGCCAGCAACTTCACCAACGCCACCACACCTTCGGCATTGCGAGTAGGCAGGCGCATGACACTGAGCAACGCGAGGAAGCGGGAAATCGGCGTCGCAACATGATTGGCGGTGCCGGGAATCCCCAAGCCGATCAGCCCCAGCAGGCACTGCGAGGTCGCATCGGTGCCCCCCGCCTCGAAGGTCGCCGGGTAGGAATACTTGCGCCAGATGCGATAGAGCTGGGTGAACACGCGGTGGTTGAAGATATCGAGGAAGGCCGCCAATGCCTCGTGCCCGTCGCGGCGCTGCGCGATATCGTCGAGGTAGGTGGTCGGCAGGGGCGAATCCACACCGTACAGGCCCAGCACGCGCGTGCGCACCGTGGCCGGGCGCAGCGGGTGTTCCGCCTCGGTTTCAATGGCCCGCAACTCGCCTGCGGGGAACCCCATTCCGGGGTCCGGGCGAAAGCGCACCGGATCATCCGCCAGGCGCGTGGTGCTGCCCAGGGCCGGATGATCCGGCAACGCCCGCTCCAGCAGTTGGCAGAAGCGGTACAGGTTGGCTTCGGCCACGCGCCCTTCCAGGGCCTGCAACAAGCCGCTGGCGTTCAGCCGGGAATACGCTGACTGTGGTTCTCGTTCCATCGCAGGCACTTTCCAGTGGGTTGAAGGATCAGCGTGAGCTGGTTGAACAGGTGAATATCGGCGTAGAGGGCAAAGAAGCGGTTGAGCATTTCACCGAACAGGCTGATGTCGCCCTCGCCGGCAAAGCCGTTGGCGTCCAGCGTGACCTCGATATCCACCCCGCGCAGCAGAAAGCCCTTCTCGAAGCGCTGGATCAGGTGATGGCGAACCTCGACTATGGCCTCCAGGCGCCTGCGGTTCAGCTCGCTGCCGGTCCAGTCGTAGAGCGCCAGGGTGCCGCGCAGCACCTCGGCGTTATCCAGCATGGGCAGGAAGTTCGAGCCCAGGTGACTGAGCACACGCCAGTGGAAGCGGTCGCGATTGGGCGGGTAGCACGGCAACGTCGGCGCGCACAGGTTGCGCACCCGCAACCCGGTCTGGGTCGACTGCACCAGGGTATCGAGCAAGGTGCTCTGCAACGCCTTGCGCGGCAACTGGCCGTTGGTGCCGGTCAGACGCAGCGACAGGCTTTCGTTCTCCCGCAACCGGTCGACATCGAAACCCTCGCCGCCAAGGATCAGCCAGGTGTCGTGCAAACCGTTCACCCCGCGCTTGAGGCGGGTATGGAAGTAACGCTCGGGGGCGTCGTCCCGCAGCATGCCGCCCTTGTGCCGGAAGCTGGTGAAGGGCACGTAGTCCTCGCGCTCGGCGTTCTTCGTGGCGGTGACCCGGTCCACCGAATAGATCTCCGTATGACCGTCCTGCAAGCGCATGGGCCGCAGCAGGTAGTCGCTTTGCAGCGGGTCGAGGCGCAGCGGATCGGCCTCCAGCGGAAACAGGTTGATCACCGGTACGGCGTGCAGGCGGATGTGTTCGGCGCGCGGCACGAAGTCATGCGGCCAGGCTTCGGCCAACACCACCTCCAGCTCGAACCAGGGTGTGTTTTCCGGAATCTTCAATCGCTCGAGCCCGTGCAGGGTGACGAACATGAACTTCTCACGGAAGCCGAAGTACTCCAGCAACAACTGATATCCGCTGAAGGCGCTATCGCCCTTGGGCCACAAGCGATCGTCCTCGGCGAACCCCCTGGCGGCGAAATGACCGTCCAGCGTCTGGCGCTCCGACAGGCCGGGCAGACGTACGTAAAGCACCTGCGCATGCCGGGTCAGCGCCAGGTGCAGCGCGCTGGCCAGCGGCGCCTCGGCGTTCAGGTACAGAGGCAGGCGGCTCAGGTCCAACTGCTCCCAGTCGGCCAGCGGGCCGCAGGCGAAACGCAGGCGCAACACCGAGCGGCCGTCCGGCTCGTAGGCCAGGCGCAACGAGTCCAAAGCCAGTGGCTGCAGGGTCAGGTCCTGGGTAGTGGTGTAGCGACAGCGGGTGCGTTGTGGCCCCACGGGTTGCGACAGCACCTCCAGGCCCTGATCGACGCGCTCACTGCGCTTCAGCTGTTGCAGGTCGGGGACGAACTCGACAATCGACAGCGACGGGATGGTGCGCAAGTAATGCGGCCAGAGCAGGCTCACCAGTCCCTCGGTCAGCTCCGGGAGATCATCGTCGAGCTTCTCGCGCAGACGTCCCATAAGGAAGGCGAAGCCTTCGAAAAGGCGCTCGACATACGGGTCGCGGGCGCCTGGCCGGTCCAGGTTGAGTTGCGCCGCGCGGTCGGGAAAGGCTTCGGCGAACTCCTGCCCGGCCTCGCGCAGGTAGCGCATCTCCGCCTCGAAATAGCGCAGCGTCAGGTTGTCCATGTCCACAAAAAAGCATCCTGTTCTGTAAAAGTTTCAACCGCAGAGCACGGCGGCCCGTACCGGATCGATGCCGACCAATGCGGCCAGCAACGCATCCATGCGTCGCCCGAGCGCCAGCTTGTCCGCATCGTTGCGCTGGGACTTCTGCCGCAGCAGCTTGAGCAGGCGAGCCTGGACCTCGAACGTCAGCTCGGGCTCCCACTCCGCCAATGCCTGGCGCTGCGCCGTGGCTTCCAGCTCACCCAGCAGATGGATGGCCAGCTCGTTCTTCGCGCATTGTTCGGCCACCCGCGCCATCAGCAGGCGCAACAACCAGCGCTGGCGTCCCGTCTGCACGCCGGGGCGCGTGCCGAGCCAGACCAGCGCCGCTTCCGCGCCATCGCTGTCGGCCTGCGCCAGCGCTTCGCTTTCCAGCGCGAGGATGTCGGCCTCCAATGCCGCCGGGGCGGCCGGGGCGGGCAGCCACTGGTGGGGGCGGTTGCCGCTCACCTGTTGGGCGATCCAGTCGCGCGTGGTCTCGTCGGCGAAGGGCGTGCCGTCGTTCCAGCGCAGGTTTTCCAGGCCCGGCAGACGGTCGAGGAACATGCCCAGATCGCGCTTGACGATATCCGCCCAGCCGTCCTGCGGCGCCGGTTGCTTGCTCAACGCCTGGCACAGGTACCACTGCAGATCGAGCCAGAAGTGGTTCACGCCTTCGGCATAGATGCGCTCCACCTGATCGAGCAGTTCGCTCCAGCTCTGCTGCAGGTACAGCCGCTTGAGCTGCGCCCGGTAGTCGCTGCGCGGCGGCGCCAGGCGGGTGTTGCCGCCGGCCTCCTCGGGAGGTGGCTGGTGCACGGTGTCCCAGCGCAGGCTTTTCATCAGTCGGTGGGCGGCCAGCCAGCCCAGCGGCTGTGCGCGCAGATAACCGGCCAGCGCCCGACCGCCATCCAGCAGGTCGCGACCGGACTTCACGGCAGCAACGGCCGGCGCGCTGCGCGGTTCGGTCGTCTCGTGGGCTGCGCTGTTCTGCGGCACCAGCGCATCCACCCCGCCGGATTGGGCTAGCCGGCTCGTCAGAGCGGCATACAAGGCCCCCAGGGCCGGCCGCTGATCCTCCGGCCATGCGCCCAGGCCCTGTTCCAGCCAGGCCAGCGCCGCCACCGTACGCTCCGCCTCGGCCTTCACCACTTCCGGATAGAGCGACAGGCTGGCCAGCACCTTGCCGCTGGCCAGCCACTCCAGCGCCATCCGCCGGCTGTTGGGTCGGCTCGGCAGAAGCCCATCGGCAAAGCGCTCCACCAGGGCGGCCAGCAGGCTCAGGCCGTCCGCCAGGCCCGCTTCGCCATCCGACTGCAAACGCGCCCAGAGAAAGTAAGTCGCCACGCGCAGGTCCTTGCAGCGCTGCTTGAGTAGTTTCTCCGCCAACTGCGCCACCAGCCCGGCATCGGCACCCGAGAGCTTGTTGACCTCCTCACGCATGCGCTGGAAGTCGTCGTCGTAACCGGGGTCCTCCCCCACGGCCGAGTCCTTGCCGATCGGCTGTAGCCAGGGGCCCCAGTCCGGCGCCTGCTGGCGCGCCAGCGTCAGCGCATCGCGCGGTCCCAGGCAACTGGCGATCAATGAAGTCAGGCTCATGGCAATGCTCCGGTCCGGGTCAGGGCGAGCGGCGCCGTGCGCTCGTCGAGGAAGATCTGCGCCGGCAGCTTGAAGCCGCGCAGTTGCAGCAGCGCCAGCGGGCCGGCGCCCAGTTCGGTGCGCAGGTACCAGGTCAGGCCCAGGCCATCGGGCGCCGCGAGCACCAGGCGGTAGCGGCTGCCGTTGTCGTCCAGCGGGGTGGCCTGGGCCTGCTCCAGCAGGCGGATCAGCCCCCAGGTGCCGGGGTAGTCGCCAAACAGCCGCTCGCCGGTGCGCACGCTGGTCCAGGTCAGGCTGGCGCCGGGGTGGGCGTGGACGCCGGGCCAGCCGAAGCGTTGCCAGCGTTCCCGCTGGTTGAAGTACTCCAGGCGGGCGCCATCGAGGATCAGGGTGGTCTGCACCACGTCGCGCACCGGTTTGGCCTGCAGCTCGAACTCCAGCCCGAGGCCGCCGTCGGTGAAGAGCACGTCGGCCAGTTCGCCGAGCCGGTTGACCGCCCGCAGGAACTCGGGGTTGAAGCGCAGCCCCTGGCTGTGGCCGGGATCGGCCACCCAGCGATTGCCTTCCTTGCGCAGCACGCCACCCAGTTGTTGCGCCAGGAACTGGTCGATGCGCCCGCTGTCGGCGCGGATCATCTGCCCGAGCATGGGCAGCGAGGCGTCGCTGCCGGTGGCGGCAAAGGGGTAGCGCCCGACGAAGGCGCTGTCCCAGGGGTCGACGATGGCGCGCTGCCAGTGGCGGTTGAGCCCGGCCGCGGTGGGGTGCAGCACGCGCTGCCAGGCCTGTTCCAGCGGCTGGACGAACAGCGCCTGGCCGAAGCCGCCCCACTCCGCGCCGAGGCTGGCGGCGAGCAGGCTGCCGTAGGCGCGGGTGTCGCTGAGGTCGACGCTCTTGCCCTGGAACACGGTCTGCGCCAGGGCCTGGGTCATGGCCTGCGGGTCGGCGGCGTTGCTCACCTGCTGGAGCTTCAGGCGCACGCGGGTGACGCGGGTGAGGAAGGCCTGCAGGCTCAGGCGGCCGTCGTTGCCGCTGGCGTCGGCGCCCTGGCCGAGCAGGGCCAGCAGCGGGCCGAAGCTGTCCGCCAGCGGGCCTGCCGGGATCGGCGCCTGCGGCTCGATGACCGGGGACTTGTCGGTGCCGATGAGCTGTTGCGCGGACTGCATCAGGGCCTCGCCCAGGGCCTGGCCGCGCGTGCCGGCCCGGCCCTGGTAGGCCAGGCTGTTGAGCAGGGCGAGCAGCGGCGACTGGCGCACGTCGGTCATCAGGGTGAGCTGGTCGATGGCGTCGGCGAGGCTGGCGGCCGGGCGCCAGCGCAGGCTGTTGAGCAGGTCGAGCCAGGCGCGGGCGTAGTCCTGGAAGTAGCGCGCGGTGAGGCGCTCGCGCAGCACCTCGGGGCTCAGCTCGGCGTCGACCTGGGCCGGGTCGTCGCTGAGCACCCAGTCGATGTCTTCGCGGCGCGCGGCGGCGATGGCGTCGATGGCCTGGCGCACCTGGCCGTCCCAGGCCTGGCGGGTGAACACCCCGGGCACCTCGGCGGCGCTGCTGAACAGCGCCTCGGCATCGGTGTCGCCGACCAGCTGGCGCAGGCCCACGGGTGGGTACTGGTTGGCCGCCGCGTCGAGCACGCGCCGGTAGAGGGCGCTTTCGCCGTTGCGCTGGCCGAGCTGGCCGAGCAGCAGCCGGCGCGCCTGGGCGACCAGGACCGGATCGGCCTGGATGCGCCACTCCGGGTGCGCCGCCAGGTGTTCGGCGTAGAAACGCCAGAGGTCGGGCGCGAAGCCCTGCCAGACGCCGGCGCTGACGCCCGCCGGTTCGGCAGCGCCAAGGGCACGGGCGAGGAAGGCCGCGTCGGTCTTTTCCGGGCGGGCCAGCATCAGGTAGGCCTTGAGCTGGTCGTAGCCCGCGCCCGCACGGGCGGCGCGCTCCGGGCTGCCCGGCGGCAGGCGGATCAGCGCGGCCAGTTCGGCTTCCAGGCGGGCCGCCGCCGGGTCGCGCAGCAGCCGCTGGCCGGCGCCGACGAAGCGCGGCCAGAGGGCCTCCAGCAGGCGGTCGTTCTGGCTCAGGCCGAAGCGCTGGTACCAGGGCACGCCGCGCGCGGCGCGGTAGTCGAGGCGGTCCAGCTCGCGGGCCAGTTCGTGGAGGGCGCGCCATTGCGCGTCGCCCTCACGCGGCTGGTCGAGGGTTGCCAGGGCGGCCTGCAGTTCGGCGATCTGCGCGCGGTTGTTGGCGAAGGACAGCAGCAGGCCGAGCCCCCACAGGGCCATCAGCGCGAGCAGCAGCGCCGTGCTGGCGCGCGCCGGCGTCCAGCCACGGGGCCGGCCGCCGAGGGCGGCGTCCAGCACGCCACGCCAGGCCGGGTCCGCCCGCCAGGCGTGGGTGTCGCCGCGCCCACTGGGCGCCGGCAGCGGCAGGCTGAACCACAGCCCGCGCAGCGCCAGGTCTCGCGCCGACAGCAGCGGCGCCAGGGCCTGGGTCCAGCGCGCGAGGCCTTCGGCTTGCAGGTCGCGGGCCAGGCGCAGCAGGAAGTCGTGGCGGTTGTCGCCCCGCATCTGCTCCAGGCCGGCGGCGCGCAACGGCCGAACCAGACCGGCCAGGCTGTCGTGCAGCTGCGCCACGCCGGCGCGCGGCGCCAGCCGGCAGCCCACCGCCGCGACCGGCCGCGCGGCCTGCGCCCAGGCGCTGCCGCGCACCTCCCAGAGGTGCACCGGAGCCTGCCAGCGCAGCGTCCGCGTGAGCTGCTGCAGCCAGCGCACACCGTGGCCCAGGTGCTCGGGGTCGGCGCCCTGCTGGGCATTCAGCGCCCAGACGATGCCGTCCAGCGGACGGCGTGGGCACAGCTGGCGCCACTGCTCCAGCAACGCCTCGTGCGAGCGCTCTTGCACGCTGCCGCCCCAGAGCAGGACGGCGCCCTCGCCCTCCAGCCACTGCCGCTCGGCCAGGGCCGGGGCGATGGCCTTGATCTCGTCGGGCTCGCCGAGCACCAGCAGCAGGCGCACTTGGCGGCGCCAGAAGAGGCCGTAGGTGTCGCGCAGGTGCTGGCGCAGTTCAGCCGCGACCGTCTGATTGCTCGTGCCATCCGAGGCCAGGGCAGGCTTGGCCGGTCTATCGTCGCCCAACTGCTCCCGGTAACCCGATTGCCCGATCTTGCGCCCCATCTGCCAATACGCCACCAGCAGGGCCACCAACGACAGCGAGAGTCCCGACGCCAACCACAAGGCGATCTCCTGCCGATCGCTTCCCGGGCTAACACCCCAAAGATCCGGCCACCACCACAGCAGCAGACAGATCCCCCCACCAACCACGGCCACCAGGCCGATCAGTCCCCAGATAGTTACAGTGCGCATCGGATTTCCCTACTCCCCAGGTACCTCGGCCGGCATCACGACCGAACACCACAAACTCGCGTCTTCTTCACGATCAACACTGAAAATGAAATGCGGCACCGCTTCGCCCGCCGTCGCCTCCACCGCCGCAGCAATGGCGACCCAAGGAGCGGCGTTGCCGGGATTACCCAGGAGTGCACCCAAGTCATGGGAAGCCTGTGCAGGTAACGAAGCCTTCTCCATCACGGTCGTAATCACAGCGCCATGCGTCGCATCGGCTCCCGTGATCCAGACTCGTCCGATCGAGGTGCCCGGCAACGGCACCCAGTCCAAGGCCTGGAAAGCGGCCTTTAGCGCGCCCGTCGGAGTCGGCTCGCGCGCCCGTTCCGGGCGGTGCAGGTAGGCTCTGGGCGCCAAGACATCCTGCGTCAGGCGATTACCGAACAGCAGCCCTACGGCGGCCTCGGCAGAGCCCTCAATCGTCGGCGGTGCGACCTGAATCGCCACCACCAACAGAAGCGCCTGATCCCGAATACACTGGTCCAGCCAGTGATCGATGGCCGCCAGGCCACAGCCTTCGATCCGCGTCATTGCCTGACGGATCCCCGACTGCTTCAAGGCTTCCTGCCACAGCTGACCAGTAACCCGGCTCGACAGCCCACTGTTCATTTCCAGCAACAGCGACACGGGCCTATCAGGGGGAAAGGCAGCAAGCGTATCTGCCAACTCCCGCAACAGGGTCGACAGCACACGCTGCAACAACTGGTGCTCATTCTCATGCTCCAGCCAGGGCAAACGGCTGTGGCGTCGCTGCTGGCCACACCAGCCCGCTTGCGTACGCAAGGCCCCGCCATTCTTCACCAGCAAGGCAGTCCGCTGCGCCTGACCGTCCGTTTCCGGAGCGCGCAGGGCCGTCTGCAAGCTGACAGCCAATACTTGCTGTGAACGCCGGCCTCGGCGCATCCGCTGCGTCAGGTCCGCTTCACGCACCTCGTTCCAGCCTTCCACGACACTCAGTTGGCCGAGATAAACCAGCCCACGCCAAAAAACCGCGCCACACCAGATGAGCACGGGAGCCCCTAGCGCCAGCCACCAAAAATGCAGCGAGTACTGCGCCAGCGCATCCGGTCCCAACCAAAGCGCCAGCGCTACCCCCAACGCCATGAGCGCCGGCAACGACAGCCCCCACAGCCAGACACGAGGCGCCGACGGCTCATCCAAGGCCACGGGAACCTTATCCAACCTGACCGGCATGCTCAGCTCGCCGTCGCTTCAGGCAGCGAGGTCAGAAGCACACAACCGCAGGCACAGCGATGGCCATGAAAGGCAACTGGCACGCCGTGGTCCTTGAATACCGGATGTCCCTCGGCGACAACCGTCGGACCATGGCCAGGAATCGGACAACTGACGGTATCGCCAACCCGCGCCACGCCAATTCCGTGGAACTTCATGACAGCAGAGCCCGAAATAACCGTGCCGCCACCAGTGGTTTTGTCACCAACTCGAATGATTCCTTTCATTTACACAAATCTCCTTGAAATACTTCGTGAAATTTAAAAAACCGAATCAGACAAATGAATTCTTAACTTTAGCAGCGCCATCCATATCCCCGCCTACTTGCAAAATGTCGAGCAATTTAAAAAACCTACTGCACCACAGATCCCGAAGTAACCATGCCGCCGCCAGTCTTTTTGTCAACAACTCGAATTATTCCTTTCACTTCAGAATCCGCCCCAATTACTCATTATCAATCTGATCTTGCAGTCAACAACTGGTTCCTCGACGATCACTTACATGAGCTCACATGACCGATAAATACAACTCAAACTCCACCTTCTTCCCATAAGCCGGACCTTCCCAGAGCCCACTAAATAATCCATCTTTGATTTCCCCACCAAACTTTTCAATAACCCGCCCACTTTTGTCTACAGCAAGCAAAGTAATGCGCCGCCCTATCACAACCCCATTGAGATCTATATTTTTCTTATACTTATCATAATAATAATACCCAACAACCCCACCCTCATTAAAATCAAGGCTCATCTTTATTTTTTCGCCATTGATCCTTCCTGTAAAATCCAAACCATCATTTAGTTTCGGGCAACCCTCAACGCACCCAAAGTCCAAAATATTTACACCATCACCCCCATCTGCGCCCAACGCCACCAGCTTCATACTTTTAACCGCATTTTCGCTTACCGAGGGAATAAAGAAGAAAATGTCTTTATCAACATACTCATAAGCAGACGAACCAGCCTTCAATTTATTTTTGCATGCCGACTCATAAAACAACTCCAAGGGACGTTTCTCTTTACCTGGCAGCACGTTTCCTTCTGAACTACAGTAGAAGCCTGTCCAGTATTTTTTGTTGTGAACAAAATCAATCTCACTGGAAAGGTACATATATGTCAAATGACCAAAATCCGTATCAAATGTGACTATCGTCTTGTCCTTACCACTATTGAAGCCCTCCCTCAACACTGCATACCTCCTCCCAAGTCTGTATAGTGAAAAGCCCTCAGAAACGGATATTTCCTCTGGGCGATCAAAGATTCTTCCGTATCTCTCTGAGGTGATGAATATTTTTTCGCCCTCAACCTCTAAATGAACTTCGCACTCACTATTTCTCCCATTGGGGCACAAAGCTGCACCTGCAAATACTGGCAGAGAAAATAACGCAATCAGAAAACCACAGAAACAATTCAACTTCATGCAATATTTCCTCGGACAGCCTTGCAAAATATTAAAACTCAGACGTTTTATCAGGATCTCCATCTATGCATCCATTTATTATTAGCCTTGCACGATGGTCATCTGAATTTCCATTCCCGAGATACCGTTCAAGATTGCACCCACCTCTAGAGCCACCATCCCTAATTCCGAGCATCATAATTCTTACTGCAACACGAACATCACAAACCAGATCCGGATCCTCAGTAATTCTCCGCCATGTTATTCATGGGAACTTTTGTATTATATTCTCCATGCTAGTTAAACCAGTCCTCCGCCTGGAGCCTGTATCAACCTCTCTGTGACTTCGCCACCAACTCGAATAATTCCTCCTGCGAGAGCATCCCTTTTAAAATATTTCACAGAACTCAAAACACCCAACTAATTCAAAAGACTCTTAACTTTAGTTGCGCTTTCCAAATCGCCACCCTCTTGCAGAGCATCAAGCAATTTCAAATAGACATCTTTATTGCTAGAATCAAGGGGATCACAAGAGAAAACATTCTCGATAGAAGTCCCCTCCTGCAAATACGAAGAAACCAATGACTTACCCCCAGCTAATTGAACTTTCCTTTTAGATGAGTATTTTTTGTATAGATCTGCCACACTGGGACCGCCTTCAAAAATAATCTTTTCGTTCGAGTAAGTAGAAGCTTCCCAGCCACTTGAAGAATTCCACTGCCCTCCACAAATTTCACCCTCAGCCACTTGAACAACACAGCCATCCGTCATTCTCACAAATGCGCACATGTAATTGGAGCGATCTCCAACTGCATTACCCGAATCATCTTCCAAAACCCCTGACTCAGAGAACTGCAGAACAGACTTAGCCTTGTCAGGCGACAGAGCTTCTGGAGAGTAATAAAACAATAGCCCAATATCGAATGGTGCCACTTTCCTTCCTGCCCCTGGTTTAAAATAAACACTTTCAAACGCCCCATCGACCTCACTTTCGAATTTCAAGCTTCCGCCTATACCTACTAACTCCTCATCAGCCGAGGCGTTTCCAGCGACCATTATCGATGCAAGAAATATTATTTTTTTCACATCAACCTCTATAGCAAGTTACGAAGGTGCTTGTAACGAGCCACAGCTGAATCCATGGTTCTCGACGGCCCATATATTGATATCAACTCTTGCTCAAGCCGCCAGATTCAATTTTCATCTACTGCATTTTTATACTATTTAATAAACTCTAGAAAACGTTTCACTTCATCCAGCTCACATAGACCTCAATTTATTGCCTTGCAAGTATCTGGAGCCCCAACAACTGCCTGACTAGCATGCAGCCAGCCAGCCACGGATTTTGTTTTAGAAAACTCAACCTTTAACCACTCGCCACCATAAGCCGAATCAATAATCCTGGCGAGGTCACCCTTAACCAAATATGCCATTGTTTTCAATTCCTTAGTCGGTTCCGAATAGAAAAACGCCTTAGCTGCAACAGTTTGCGCACAGGCCAACTTATCAGAGTCCGAAAACTTCACAGAGCCCGAAACCACCTCGCCGAAGTGGTTATATATAGAAACCCGCTCAATACCTGCACCAAGAGGATTTCGCTCCAGATATCTATATATCTCTCCATCGCGAACCCTATATTGCTCGACCTTAACAAAGGGGCCACTATGCTCCGCACTACTCAAATATCCGGAGCTATCAATTTTCGGATTCCCAAAAATATATCGCTACTCACTGATGGCTAGATTATTTCCGCTCGGCCTGACTAGAAAAAGAGTATAAAACCCCTCAACCCTTCCGTCATAAACCTTCACAAAAACATCGGTATACCCGTCCTTATTGGCATCCATGAAAATTACGGGAATCGCCACTCCCCCGAAAGTCTCGAAAGACTTAAGGAAACCCCACTCCACTCCATTCTTAAGATAGTAACTACCTCCTTCAATTTTTACCCTTAACTTTCCCTGTGAGCTAGAAAACTTGGCCTCATACTCTTTAAAGCCCGCCCCCTCAACCGAACAACAGATCAACAATCCAAAAATCGTTGAGCACCAATTGCTTCTTAAGCAGCTCATCACTACCACTGAAGCCCCCAAAAAAAAAGCAGGCACCACCATCCGGAGAGTTCTCCACTACGGCAAGCACTAGGAAAAATCATGTGTCAAGAACAATCACCCAACAGAAGCAACAGCACTCTATAAGGTTTTCCAGTCACTAGTGATCGCCGCTCCAATTGCATTCCCCTCGCCCTATATCAGTGGCCTTTGAGTTGTAAGTAAAATCAAAAACATCTCCAGATATCGACTTGTACGAAAAACTATAAATAATTGCCCCCTGAGAAACGATCGTATACTCGCCACCAGGCTGCCCCTCTACTATTTCCCTCCATTTAGTCGTCACCTCAAATGGCCTGTCTTCTTCAAATACTCTTTCAACTCTACCCGAATAATACAAAAGTATTGGTTTATTTGGCTTTTCGTACACAACATATCCAATTCTGTACCTATCAGAAGCCACAAACATTGTCGAGAACTTAAGATTTATCGGCGCCCCGTCACTTTTCAGGTAAGTGAAACATTTAACTTCAAACTCCTCCGCTCTTCCCCACACTGAAAACATCAAAAAAATAGCGCACAACAAAAACCGAAGCACCATCATAAATCACTCCAAATTTAGCTCCGCAATTCTTTTATCTATGAACGCCTGAACATCCGAATACTTTATTCCATAAATCATAGAATTAGGCGTACCTAGACTCATTGGGCTCAACGACAAGAGAAATTTTGCCCTCTTATAACCAGCAAGAGACTTGCTTCTATCTTTAGAGGTTCCTCGCTCCCTTCTATCTGGGTCATGCCAAATACCCCAAGCCAAAGAATATATTTTATTTTTATAAGCCTCACTTGACTCAAAAGGAAACTTCCCAGAACTCTCAAGCCTACTCAAATGCCCCCCTCCAAGAACCTTAGAAGCTGAATTGAAATGTTTCAACCGCTCGTCATACCCGTTAAACCCCCCATTAATTCGCGCAGTAAGCATGATCAGATCATCACTTTCAGCGACGCTTACTAAGTTTTTGTATTTTGCATAGAACCAAAATGCTGACAGAGCTGCATGGGGCGGGGCAGCGACTTTATCTCTAGCCAAATCTGAAGAAACAACGTCATCCCCAACATAAGCACCATATTTCTCGTAATTCGCTCTAAAAGTTAGTTGCAGTAGACCCCTTCCAAACCAAGGTGCATATGCCGCATCCTCTCCACCATACTCCCTAACGGCATAAAGCTTATCGCTCTCATGCAGAACTTGCGCCAAGAAGTGTGCCTTCTGCCGGCATGTCACAATACCGAACCTATTGAAGCCTTGATTAATGGAAGAAAGGTGCGCATCAATTGCGGTCTCGGAGGATTCGGGGGATATTCTTCTCATTTCGTCTTTAGTTATATCTCGACCGCATGCGCATCCGTTTACAAACATGAAGATCAGCGGCAACGGATGCAGGCAATAAGTTTCCCCATTAGCAGACAAAATCCGTTTAGCAGAAACCTCGCCCCACCAACTCAACTCCTTTATTCGCTCTTTCTCAGCCACCCAATTCAAAATAGGCGTCGATCCGGTATGTCCCAGAACTTTGTCCAAGGCATCCCACTTCCGTTGTTGGTAATACCACTCACTTTCATTGTGGATCACCAACTGAGAAATAGACTGGGCGTAGGCGGGAATACTCAGCGCCTTTTGCACTTCGGCCGCGGTGATCGTTCCATCAGCATTGGCATCGATGATGTCGAGTAGCCGTTGCCTAACTGGCCCTCTGTCCGATGCGTCAGCCAGCGGCTTCCACTGTTCCAGTTCTTTCTCATCAAAGTAATTGCCCAGATTGAGCAGGAAGTGGGCCAGCGCGTTCTGCGGCGGGTCATTGTTGTAGATGACCTCATAACCGTCCCACGCCCATGGATTAACCCAAGGCGTTACGCCGATTTCATCGCACACCCACCCCATCGGAATGTTCTCGCCATTCGCATCGAGCAGCAGGTTATCCAGCCGATACCAGTTCCTGGCCTGAGTGGATTGGCTAGCGGCCACGGTGATCTTGCGGTCAGCTGGTAGGCCATCCAGCAGAGCGCGCGGTATCAGTAGCGGGGCACCGCTCAGTACATGGGGGTGGGCAGAGTTAGGCGGGGTTGTCTTGCTGTAACTTGCCTGGTGAACGACGACCTTCGTTCCCTTCTCCAGCTTCAGCCAAGTCTTGTACTTCTCGGGCATTCGAGCCGCCCATTCACGGCTTTTCGTGAAGAATGCCTCCACGTCTTCGCAGGCGAATACTTCCAAGTGCAGTTTCTCTTGGGGCGCTTCCTCTTTGCTGTCCTGGTAGGGACCGAGATGGCCGATCAAGCTACCGGCCTTGATCGGGAACGGCTTTTCCAGCACCACAACCTTTCCACACTGCGGTACGCGTTCGCTCTCCAGTGAGGCAAAGTGCGCGTACTGAACGACACTCTCCAGCTTTCGGAACTCGCCCTCGCCGCTGATCGTGATCTCGCTACCTATGGGTAGCTTGAAAATCCCGCTCTCCGATTTGTTGGGTACAGGGCGCACGGTGAGAGGGTCTCTGCTCGTGTTGACCCGATAGACTCCGCCCCCCATGTCTTTCAGGGCACTGAAACCGACATATCCGCGCAGCGTCCCGTCCGGATTTTGCAGCTCCACGGGCCCTTTGATGCCTTCGACCTTCCGATAGTCTCCTTCACCACTGACGGTGACAGTCGCGCCTTTCGGCAGGAAGCCAATGACCTTGCCCCTGGAAGGCGAGTGCCGAAGATTCAAGCCACGTTCTTCGGGGTGCCCAGGGCGTACGTCTTTGACCGTCATCTTGACCCGACACCGGCTCGATTCGGACCAGAAGGCCGGGCGCGCTTTACCGGTATCAGCCTGGTAGCTCGCCCAATCGGCAAGGTGCATGTACAAGCTGTAGAAGATGAGGCTGGGGGGCGTGTCGGCCTCGCCCTCGATCCTGGGGGCCTCCAGGCGATGGCGAACCAGCACGAAGCCCGATGCAAAGGGGGCCTCTATCGTGACGCCCGGTGCCGGGAAGAACAGGGTCTTGGGCGTTTGTTCGGGAATGCGGTAGGCGATCACTTCCCCATCGGCCAGGCAACGCACGTAGCCTTGGCCTTCAGGACCCACCGTGCCCGCCGTGCCGGAGTCGAAATGCACCCCGCCATGCCACAGACCATTGCGGCCCAGCGGAAAGTAGCCCGCCTGGGCCTTGGCCAGAGTGGTCAACTGCTGGAAGACGGACGACGTATCGCCAAACGGATGGCTCCAGTTCTTCACCGCCGGCAAGTCACCCGAGGACAACGGCACGGGCACCCGAGCTGGCGAGGGGAGCAACGGAGACGGTGAAGCAGTCGACGGCGTTGTTCGGGGTCGCGGCGTCGGCGTCGGCGGCGGTGGCGTTCCATCCCGCCAGCGCCGGTACTCGTCCTTCATCGCTTCATAGAGGTTGGAAAAGAACAATCGTCATTCTCCTGTCCATGTTATGGGGGTAGTGCTCGTCCCTGCTGGGCATACGTCGACTTAGCCCGAGAAGTCTGTGAGGCGTTGGTGGCTGCGCGGGTATTCACCGAGTTGGGGCAGTTCCGGCAATGGCGGGGATTGCGTGGCGGGGCCCTGGTGGTCGAAGTGCGCCGACTTGACCAGGTAGTCGCCCTGGGTGCCGGATTCGATGCTGCTCGCGTCGAGGCTGATGTAGCTGCCGCCGGCGTTGAGGATGATTTTCTTCTTGGCAGTGATGTTGATTTCGTCTTCGCTGCTGACGATGTCCAGGCCGTGGCGGGCGAGCAGTTCCAGGCGGTCGTTCTGCGCCTGGATCCGTACCGCGCCCTGGTTGGCGATGAGTTTCATCCCCAGCTTGCGTACGAACAGGCTCAAGCCTTCGCCCACACCGATGAACAGGCGCTTGACCACGCTCACGGCGGCGTCCTGGCCGGCGTTGGCGATGAGGTTGCGTCCGGCGGCCAGTTGCAGGTGCTTGCCGCTGGCAAGGGCGATGCCCTGTGGCGCGCTGAGCAGCGCGACGGCCGCCTTGAGCTCGTCGACCTGCTCGCGCATGAAGGTGAGTTGCGCCTGCACATCCGCTGGATCGGCCTGGGCGCGCTGGGCATCGGAGGAGAGCTGCTGCATCTCCTCGCCGGCCTGCTGCAGGCGCGCGATAGCCTCCTGCATGGCCAGGACCTGGCCTTGCGCACGCGGTTGCTCGTCGGCGCTGATGAACAGCCCCTTACCGGCCCGGATGGCGCCCCAGCCATCGGTGCGCAGTTCGAAGCCTTCGCCGCGGCGGTTGGGGTGGGGCCGCTGGCCGTCCACCAGGTGGCCGAGGTTGAGCTGGCTCTTGCCGCTGTGTTCGGTGCTGAGTTTGATGTGTTCCCGGCCGCGGGTGTCGTCCATCCGCAGCTTGTTGTTGGCCGGGGTGCGCAGGACGTTGCGCTTGTAGTTCTTCAGGGTGACGAGGTCGGGGTGGCGGCTGTCGTGCAGGGCGAAGGCGATGTAGGGCCGGTCCGGGTCGCCCTGCTCGAAGGCCACCGCCACTTCGGTGCCCTGGATCAGCGGCAGGTGCAGGCCGTGGGTGTCGCCGGCATAGGGCCGCGCCAGGCGCAGCCACAGGCTTTCCCCGCCGGCGGGCCAGCTGTCGCGGTCGAAGAGGAAGTTGACCTTGTAGCGGCCTTCCAGGTCGATGTGGCCGTAGCGGTCTCCGGGCTGCGGGCTGGTGACGCGCGCCGGAAGGGTGCCGGCGATCACCGGTTTGTCTTTCAGCTCCGGGCGGAAGCAGATGTGGTCGGCGTAGGGGATGGCGTCGAAGCTGGCTTCGAAGCTGCGGTCGCGGGCGGCGGTGGTGGTCAGTTGGGTGATGACGGCGCCGTCGGCGAAGGCCGCCGGCGCGCCGCCGTCGATCCGCAGCACCTGGCCGGGCGCCAGGGCGGCGCTGCTGGTGACACCGGCGAGGTGGGTCTGGGCGTTGAGGTAGCGTTCGTGGCGCAGGCGCGCATAAAAATAGCCGCTCTCGCTCTGCAGGTCTTCGTCCTGGTCCAGGGCGTCGCCCAGTGCGGTGTAGGGCTCGGCGTAGTGGTAGGCCTCGCCGTAGGTGGTCGTGTCGCCGCGGGTCTGGTCGACCTCGCCTTCCAGGTAGGCGTCGACATCGCGCGGGTCATAGGCGCGAAAGTGCAGCTGCCGCTCCACCACGCGGTGGCTGGATTGCAGCTGCCACACGGCGTCCTGCCCGCTGCTGCTGGTGCCGGAGGGCGGGCGGTACGGCAGGCGCACGTCGAACTGGTAGTTGCGCTGGTCGTCGTGGAACTCGACGACGTCGATGCTCAGGCGCTCGTCGGTGGTGAAGCGGTACCAGATGCCGACCTCGGCCAGCAGGCGGTCGATGAACCCGAGGTCGCTTTCGCCGTACTGCATCACCTGGTCGCGCCTGGGGTACTCGCGCTTGAGGTCGAAGACGAAGTCCTGCCCCTGGAGGGCATGCCGGCTGCGCAGGATGCTTTCGACGATCTCCGGCACCGACTGGTGCTGGTAGAGGCGGTATTGCCGGCCCTGTTCGAGCAGCGCCAGGCGCGGCCGCAGGATGACTTCGTAGCGGGCTTCGTCGTTGGAACCGGAAAGGCGGCGAAAGCCCGTGATCACCCCGTGCAGGGTGCGCAGTGGCTTGACCGGCGGCAGGCTCAGGCCGGCGAAGGGCAGCGGCGTGGGCGGCGGCAACAGGCTGAAGCTGGCCTCCCGGCCGAGCAGGCGCGCGGCGGGGAGGTCGCGCTCGCTGGAGGTGAATTCCACGGTGTAGCGGAAGGGCTGGCTGAGCGCCTCCTTGCCCTCGAAGGCGAGGACGTCGAGCGGGGCGTCGAGGTCGTAGACCCGGAGCCGGTGGCGGCTGTGGTCAAAGAAGGGGCGGAGTTCGGCGAGCATGGTCAGGCCTCCTCAAGAGCCGGATTCGGGGTTTCCAGCGCGTCGGTGAAATGCAAGGTGATGCCGTCTTCGTCGCAATAGCCCAGGGTGACGCCCCGGGTTGTCTGTCGGGCGGCCTGACGTTGTAGAAGCTGCTGGCTGAGAACCGGCAGGATCTGCTGGTTGAGCAGGCTGTCGATATTGCGCGCGCCGCTGTCAGGCAGCAGGCAGGCCGCGACCAGGGCGTCGCTCAACGCCTCATCGATCCGACATTCCAGGCCATAGTGGCGCTGCAGACGTCGGGCGACCTGCCCAAGCTTGATGGCGACAATGCGCTTGAGGGAGTCCCCCCGCAGCGGCCGATAGATCAGGGTCTGGAAGCGTGCGAGCAGCGCCGGCTGGAAGTGTTCGCGCAACGTCGGGCGCAGCAGTTCCTGCAGAGTGCCGTCGGTGGCGTCGGGGTGTTCTTGCAGACAGGCCTGCAGCAGGTCGCTGCCCAGGTTCGAGGTCATGAGGATGACAGTGTTGCGAAAGTCGATTTCGCGCCCCTCGCCGTCGCGCATGAAGCCGCGATCGAAGACCTGGTAGAACAGGTTGAGGACATCGCGATGGGCCTTTTCCACTTCGTCGAGCAGCACCACGCTGTAGGGTCGCTGGCGGACCGCTTCGGTCAGCACACCCCCTTGCCCGTAGCCGACATAGCCCGGCGGTGCCCCCTTCAACTGGCTGACCGTGTGGGCTTCCTGGTATTCGGAAAGGTTGATGGTGATCAGCGACTTCTCGCCACCGAACAGGCTGTCGGCCAGCGCCAGCGCGGTCTCTGTCTTGCCGACGCCGCTGGTGCCAACCAGCAGGAACACGCCCTGCGGGGCGCGGTCGTCGGTCAGCCCGGTGCGCGCGGCGCGCAGGCGTTGGGCCAGGGCACCGAGGGCACGATCCTGGCCGATCACCCGTTCGCCAAGGTGACGCTCCAGTTCGAGCAGGCTGGCCTGTTCGTCCTTGAGCAGGCTGCCCAGCGGAACGCCGGTCCAGTCGGCGACCACTTCGGCGACGCTGCGCGCGGTGACGTCGAGGGACAGCAGCGGCTGATTGCCTTGTGCGTCTTCCAGTTGCTGCCGCAGCTCGGCGCAGCGCTCCGCCTGCAGCGGTTCGGCCTGACGCGCGGCCAGCAGTTGCAGGCTGAGGTCGAGTTCCTGCCGGTATTGGCGTTCCAGTTCCGAGTGTTGTTGCTGCAGTTCGGCCTGCTGCACGGCAATCCTGTCCAACCGTTCGGCAACCGCCGTTTCGCCACCAAGGCGGCTGTCCTCCTCCAGTGCCTGGAGTTCCAGGTCAAGCGCCGCCTGCCGCGCCTTGATCCGTACCAATGCCTGCGGCTCGCAATCGAGGCTCATGCGCACACGGGCGCTGGCGGTGTCCAGCAGGTCGACGGATTTGTCCGGCAGTTGCCGCCCGGTCAGGTAGCGGCGTGACAGGCTGACGGCCGCCTGGACTGCGGCGTCCTCAATGTGCACGCCATGATGGCTGGCGTAACGGGCCTTGAGCCCGCGCAGCATGAGGCAAGCGCTGGCGTCGTCCGGCTCGTCGACCTTGACCATCTGGAAGCGGCGCTCCAGCGCAGCGTCGCGTTCGAAGTACTGCTTGTATTCGCTCCAGGTGGTGGCGGCGATGGTGCGCAGCTCACCACGGGCCAGCGCGGGTTTCAGCAGGTTGGCGGCATCGGCGCCGCCGGACGGGTTGCCGGCGCCGACCAAGGTATGAGCTTCGTCGATGAACAGGAGGACCGGGCTCTCCGATTGCTGTACCGCGTCGATGACGTTTTTCAGGCGTTGTTCGAATTCGCCTTTCACGCCAGCACCGGCCTGCAGCAGCCCCAGGTCGAGGGTACGCACGCTCACGGGTTTGAGGCTGTCCGGCACGCTGCCCTGGACAATGCGCAAGGCCAGTCCTTCGACCAGCGCGGTCTTGCCGACGCCAGGCTCGCCCACCAGGATGGGGTTGTTCTTGCGCCGACGGCTGAGGATGTCGATGACCTGGCGAATCTCGTCGTCGCGGCCGAATACCGGGTCGATATGCCCGTCCCGTGCCTTGGCGGTGATGTCCTGGGTGAACCTGTCGAGGACGGCCTGCAGCGCGTCGCTCCCGACGCTGCTGGAAGCGGGTGCGGCCAGAACGGCGCGCTCAGCCTCGGAGTCGCCTAGAGCGGCTTCGCGTTGCAGTTGCGGACGTTCTTCGGAGTGCTGGTCGAGCAGTGGCAGCAAGCGCTGCAGCTGCGTGTCGCCGAGACTGAGCAGTGGCCAGGCGGCCTCGCAGTCGAGCAGGCTGGGGGTTTCCAGCAGGGCGCCGAGCAGGTGCAGCGAACGCAGGCTGTGGTTGTCGCTCTCCAACGAGGCGCGCAGCCAGGCGTTCCTGATCAGTTGCTGCAGCTTGCCGGAGAGCTGGGGCTTGTCACGCACGCTGCGCGGCAATTGGTTCAGGTGATCGAGCAAGCCTTGCCAAAGCGCGTCGAGATCCCAGTCGTAGCGGCGCGCGATCAGGGTGAGGTCGCCCTCCCCCTGTTCCAGCAGCTTGAGCAGCCAGTGCTCAATGGTGATCTGCGCGTGAGCGCGGCTCTGGCACAGCGAGGCCGCCGCGCTGAGTGCCCGGGCGCAATAAGGATTGAGCCGGCGAAGCAGGCCGGCGGCATTCTGAGCCATGGAGGTGCGTCCTTGTACGGGTCGTGGCGCTTGTGCGTCCGCGATGAGTCGCGATGAGCCGGGCTGAACGTCCGCGAATGAACGTTCAGCCCGGTGCATCGGGACTGGCGGAGAGGGTTCTCCGCCAGTCCGACCTGACGTCAGGCGCTCTGACGCTCGTTCCAGGAGTCGGCGTGGATGATGTTGCCGTCCTTGTAGGTCCAGGTGATCTTCTCGTAGCGCAACTCGACCTGTTCCAGGTGGTTGTGCTTCTCCTTGGACGGGTCCTTGATGTCGTGCATCTTCGGCGCGACTTTCACCACCTTCACGTTCTCCAGCTTGGTGATGAAGTACTCGACTTCCTGGCCGGCGTCATCGATGCGGTACCACTTGAACTCGGCGCTCTTGAGGGTCTGGCCGGTCGTGACCGCCTTGTACAGGTAAGGGCTGGAAGCATCGATTTCCTTGGTGAAGAGGAACGGCGTATGCACCCGGGTGCCGGTCAGCTTGCCGGTGTTGTTGTCGGTAGGGATGTACAGGCTGTGGTCCTGGGCGACGACTTCGATGCTGCCTTCGCGCTTCTGCACGTCCACGGAACCCTTGATATCCGCTCCGCCATCGTCCTGCAGCCAGAGGTATACCGGAATTGCCATGTGAAGCTCCTTCTCTTAGTAAGTGACAGCCGCGGAATGCGACTGATGCTTGCCCTCCGGTGCCGCCGTGGGTAGCACGCAGGCCCCCACCTCCGGAACCAGACGGATATCGACGCGCCGGTTCGCGGCGCGCCCGAATGCGGTGTCGTTGTTGGCAATCGGCTGGCTGGCGCCGAAGCCCTGCACGGCGAAGCAGCTGTCGGGGATATCTCCCATGCGCTGCATCCAGTCACGCACGGCTCCGGCGCGCGCGCGGGACAACTGGAGATTCTGCTCGGCACTGCCGGTGGCGTCGGTATGGCCAGCAATAACGATCAGCCAGCCCGGCTGGGCTTTGATATCGACCAGGGCATTGATCAACAGCTTGGTCGACTCGGGCTTGAGCTTCGCGCTGCCCACTGCGAACAACGACAGGCTGTCGAGTCGAACGGGATCGGGACGTCCTGCTACCGCCATCGGCGACGGCGGCGGCAATCGGTGATCGGCGATTACCGCCTGAAGCGAGCTTCGCAGGCGCTCGCCCTGATACAGGCCGAATCCGAGCCCTAGCGGCTCGCCATGGCGGTAGTAGTCATCCAGACGCGCGGCATCGGCACGCAACACCGTCATGGCGGTTTCGCGCAAGGCGAATTCCGGCTGGTCACGGTGCTCCGGCTCGGGAATGGCCAGGTAGCGGCGCAAGTCGTCGCTGACCTGACGTGCCAACAGGATGTTCTGCCAGGAGGAGCTGAGCAGCGCTGCCAGCAGCGTAGCCGTGAACAGCCAGAGTGCGATCAGGCCAGCTCGACGCCGCGGAGAGTCATGCACCTTCACACGCAGCAAGGACAGCAATGGAGCCGGGAAAGGGAGCACTGCTCCGGCGCCTCGATCCGGAATGGCCGCTTCCGCCAGCGCGGTCCTGTCGCGCATCCACTGCTGCCAGAGATTGCCAGTCAGAGCACCAGGCAGTGTGGGTACCAGCGTGACCGCGCTGACCACTGCAACGCACGCAGGGTCGGGGGCCTCTCGGTCGACGAGGTGCGTTTGCACGTTTTCGGCCAGCCAGGCGGCCAGGCTTTTCAGCAGGACGGCGGTACGCAGCCGGGCCGCTGAAGTCCGGACGTCAAGCGCCTGTTCCTGCCATTCTCCGAGGCTGACGCACGCCCCCGCCTCATGAACCTCAGGCTGCGGTGCACCTGCTGCCCAACTGAACCAGGGGCCGGCACCCTGGCTGCTGTACAGATAGGTCGCCTGTAGCAACGGCAGAGCGACGCCATGCCGGCGCGCAAGCGCCAATTGGTGACGGAATGTGCGCAGTTGTCCGGCCAGCACCGCGACATCGAGGTGTTCACCGGGATTGACGATGTAGAGCACGCAGAGCTGACCACCCCAATGCGGCCGGTGCTCCAGAACGCTGTCGACCATGCGCGGCAACTGTTCGGCTTTCGCCACCCGCAGATAGCAACCCTGTGGCGTGGTACGCAGGGCAGTCTTATCGACGCCTGCTGTATCGAACAGCCCCTGCAAGCCATCACCACAGACCAGAACCACCGGCTGCCGGTAGGTCGCTGGAGGCAGGGACACATCATCGGCGAACGAAATGGCCTCGCGTCGCCTCGCCGCTCGCTGACCCGACCAGCGCCACGCCTGGTACAAGGCGAACGCGATGGCCAGGGCGCCACATGTGCGTTGCCAGGCCGGCATCGGAATGATGGACAACAGCGCCAAGGCAAGGGCTGCCGCCCATACCCAGAGACCTCGCGTCAGCTTCAATATCATTCGGCCCCCTCACACCTTGCCGGGCAGGAGCGAGGTGATCGCTTCGCCCAGCAGATGGTTCAGTCCCCACCAGGCACCAACCAACAGCACAACGGCCGCGAGGCATTGCATGAGCGGGGAATGCAGCAAGCGCTGCACATGGAAACCGTCCGTTCGACCTGGACCTGAGATGAGTGCGTGGCGAATGACAAAGGGCGCTACGCGTGCGCTCAGGGCGCTGAGGATCTGCTCCCGCTCAGGGTATTCCAGATCGCTGTAACGGCCCTTGAACCCCAGCATCAGAACGCGCTGGAATACAGTCAGAACCTGCAGGTCCGGCGCCGGGTCGCGAAGGACTTCGCGCATGTCCTCATAGAGAAACTCTCCAGCCTGATGGCGGTTGAAGAACTTCGCCTGCAAGGGTTCGGCGGCCCAGTCGGCGTGGGCTTTCTCCGTGGTACAGCCGAGCACCGTCTCATCCAGCAATGCACACTGGGCATAGCTGATGTGATCGATGCTGCGCTGGCTCATTCCGGCATTCTTGAGCTGCTCCCGTACTTCTTCGACCTGGTTCGAACAACGCGTCCACAAATCCCGACCACTCGGCGCCCTGGCACCCTCACGAAGCTCCACGACCAGCAGGTAGCTGTCCTGCAACAGCGCGTCGACATCAATCGCCGACAGATTCTGTGTTTCGGCTTTCAGGTTCATGAGCGCAACACCGCGAACAGTTCCAGATTCGCATCGATCAGGGTGGAGGGGACGTAGAAGGCGCAGACGCCTTCGGCCAGCATGGCCAGCCCTTTGGGGTGCCCGAGATCCAGTGCGAAGTACTGATTCTCCAAACGCAGCGGGATGGCAGCTGGAACATGGTTGAGCGGCTGCAACGGAATACCGTCGAGTGCCGCATTGACCAGATGATCGACCTCGTCCGGAGTGCCGACCTTGCACAGGCGTGGGAACTGGCTCTGCAGCTGTGCCACCGGCAAGCGCGAACGTACCGACAGGTAAAAATCGGCACCGCCTGGTTCGCGCAAGCGTGGGTCATTGAGCGCGACCTTCCAGCGGTTGGCGCCCTGCTCTTCCAGCACCAGCGCGATGACGCGCGACGGTAGGCTGGCTTCGAGCAGGATCGATATCGTGCTCAACAGCGGCGGGAATACCGTTTCCAAGTGCTCGTGCCGATAGCTCGGAATCTTGTCGGTGTCGTGTTCCAGCGAGAAGGTCAACAGGCTGCCGGCGAGTTTTGCCAGCTCCACGTAGACGTGCTCGGGGTGGCGTGCGGGATGGGCTTTGAGGTCGGCCAGAATCGGCTGATAGGTGTTGAGCGCATTGAGCAACCAGAACAGCGAAACGTCAGCCACGGCGAAGTCGGCCATCCGTTGATTGCTTTCCCGACGCATGCCCATCAGCCGTTGGCGCTTGGCGGACAACTGCGTCAGCAGGTTTTCCAGCTGTGTCAGCAGGCCTGAATGGGCGGCGAAACTCAGCAGAGGCGGTATATAGCCAGGGTCTGGAGCCCAACTGCCCTGAGCGTCGCGCGTCAGACGCGCAATTGGACAGGTCAGGTAATCACCATTGTCGTCGCTGGCCAAGCGCAGGCTGAGCTGGTGTTCCATCACGCTGATCGACTGGCTTTCATCGCCGTAGAGGTCCTGCACCTGGCGCCAATCCTGGCGATAGCGCGTGGGCCGGTCCTCCCGGCCGCCGTCGAGGATGCAGTTGTTGCCATTGCCCTGCTCCAGTGGCAGGGCCAGCAAGAGGCTCGCGGTCTGGACGTCGTCGGCCAACACGCGTGACAGCTCCAGCGCTGGCGGCAGGCGATCAACCCGATCCGTGTCGATCAGGGTGCCGTCGGGCATACGCACATGCAGCCGCGTTGCCTTCAGTTTGCCCAGTCGCAGCGCGTCCGTATCGAAGGCTACCGCCAGCACCCCCCAAGGATGAACCAGGGAGAGATGAGCGAGGCATTCGTTGGTCCATGCCTCCCAGCGCGCCTGCTGCTGGAACTGCTGCGGAGACAATAATGTCCCCGCAGCCCATAGGGGGCGGTCGATGTTCATGACGTCGTTTCCCTATGGAATGGCTCAGGCTTTGGCCTTGGGCATCTGCGAAACCAGCGACAGGTTGACGTCCATGCCTTCCACCTGGAAATGCGGAATGGCATAGAGCCTCACGCGGAAGAAGCCGGGGTTGTCGTCGATGTCCTCCACGATCACCTTGGCATCGCGCAGTGGGTGCGAGGCTTGCAGGTCGTCGCTAGGATCGGTCATCTCGGTGACGAGCCCGCGGATCCAGTTGTTCAGCTCCAGTTCGAGCACGCGACGATCCTTGGTGGTGCCAATGTTTTCGCGCTGGATCAGCTTGAGGTAATGGGCAATTCGCGAGAGCAGGAAAATGTAAGGCAGACGCGCGTTGATGCGACTGTTGGCGGTGGCATCCACTGTCTCGTACAGCGCCGGCTTCTGCGCCGAGTTGGCGGAAAAGAAACAGGCGTAGTCGCGGTTCTTGTAGTACGAAAGCGGAATGAACCCGAGGTTGGCGAACTCGAATTCGCGGGTTTCCGGGATCATGACTTCCGAAGGAATCTTCACCTGGTTGCCGGTCCCCAGGTCGTAGAGGTGGATGGGCAGGTCGGTAACCGCTCCACCCGCCTGCGGGCCACGGATCTGCACGCACCAGCCGTTATTGATGAAGCTCTTCACCATGTTGGCGGCAAAGGCGAAGGAGGCATTGGTCCAGAGGTACTTGTCGTGGTCCGGCCCTTTCACGCTCTCCACATAGTTGAAACCGCGAACCGGAATCGTGTCGGGACCATAGGGCAGCCTCCCCAGCACACGCGGCATGGTCAGACCGATGTAGCGCGCATCGTCGGAGTCGCGGAAAGACTTCCACTTCAGGTATTCGGCGCGGTCGAAGTAGTTGCCGATGTCCTTGATGGCGGCCACCTCCTCCATCGACGCCTTGCCGAAGAAGGCCGGTCCCACCGAGCCTATGAAAGGCATGTGAGCGGCGGCCGCCACTTTCGAAATATTGCGCAGCAGGGCGATATCCTGAGGACCGCGATCGAACTCGTAGTTGGATATGGCCGCTGCTATCGGTTCGCCGCCGGGCGTGTCGTATTCCTGGATGTAGGTGTGGGTGTATAGGCCGCTCTGGGCGATCTCCGGAGCATCCTCGAAATCCTGCACCAGATGATCCTTGCTGATGTCGAGCAGCTCGATCCTGACGTTCTGGCGAAAATCGGTCTGGTCGATCAGCGACTTGACCCCGCGCCAGGTGGACTCGACCCGCTGGAAGTCCGGATGGTGCATGACGGCATCCAACTGACGGCTTATCTGCTCATCCAACTTGGCGATGTGCTCGTCCAACAGGCTTTTGTCGAGACGCTCGACCTTCTGCGAAGAACGCTTGAGCAAATCCAGCAAGACGCTGACCGCCGCGGTGACGCGCTCATCGGCCGACACTTCGGACAACGCATCCGTGCTCTGGAAAACCTCGATATCGGCCAGGGCCGATACCGGACTGAGATTGATCTTGTCGAACAGCGTGGCATACACGCCCTGCCCCTCACGGCTCAGCACGGCTGAGCCCGGGACTTGTGCAGCAGTTCCTTCTACGGACATTTTCTTTCTCTCCCTAATTCATCGACCGACGAGGTTCAGCGATCTTGCGGAGCGAGCGCGATCAGTTCGTCGCGCAGCTCGCTGCTTAGCGCGTCATCCTTGAGGATGCGCTCCAGTTCGCGGCGGAAAGTGGCGTTGTCGAGCAGGTTCGACTTGAGATCGCGCAGCAGATTGCGCATGGCCAGCAGGGCGCGCAGCTCGGGCAACTGGCGGGCGACCTGCTCGGGCTCGAAATCCTTCATGTGGCGAAAGGTCAGCTCGACACTGGCCTGCGAGCCGTCATCGGCCAGCGTGTTGTCCACGGCAAGTTTCAAACTCGGATTGAAATCAGCCAGAACGCTATTGAAGTTATTCTTGTTGATATCAACCTTGCTACGCTCGGACAGCGGACGATGCTCTTTTCCGTTGCTGTAATCACCCATCACCAGAAGTTTCAGCGGCAACTCCATCTTCTTCTGGGCGCCGCCTGTATGCAGATCAAGCTTGATATTGACCCGCGCCTTTGGAACCTCATTCTGAAAGCTATCCGAGGACATTCAAGTACTTCCCTATATTGTGTCTTTACCCTGTCAATCCAACACGAAAAGCCGCGCCAGCAGTGGGCGGCCAGCCGCACCAAGAACATGGAGTTCTCACATCACCCGAATAGAGCCTTGAACTCAAGAGCGCAGTTAAAGCAAAAGAAAAAGCCAATTGAAGACTTCTGAAGTAAAAAAGAAATAGCCATCCATGGATCAGACAAATCCCACATAAAAAACAATCAAGTCAGATAGACCTGAGCACGCAGACTGAAATCACAGGCATTGAGCCCGTAGGAAATAGCCCGGTAGCAAACGCACCGTCGGGTCGGGCATTCATCTGATAATTAACGGGCGCGCTCGAGCCTGCTCGATGCCAGGAGCGAAGTGGCGTTGTTCCAGTGGTTTCAGGGCTGCCTCAGGCCATCCAACCTTGCTGGCAGCGGCTTTGCCGACGAATCGCTCTGATCAATCGCCTCGGAACCACCACAGCACGGCCCCTTGGGGCAACGACGTCAGATCGAGATCAGCCCATGCTCAAGGGCGTATTTCACCAGGGCGGCGGGGGTGTCGATGTTCAGTTTGCGGCGGATGCTCAGGCGGTAGGTTTCCACCGTGCGCACGCTGATATCCAGCTCGCGGGCCACTTCCTTGTTGTTCAGGCCCTTGGCGAGCATCGACAAGACCTGCAGTTCCCGCGGGGTCAGCTCGTTCTCGTCACGGACATTGGTGGCCAGCTTGCGGGCGATTTCCGGGCTGTAGAAGCTGCCGCCGGCGACTATCGCTTCGATGGCGGCGATCAGTTCCTGGGAGGGCGCGTTCTTCAGCACATAGCCGAAGGCACCGGCGTTGATGGAAGTACGCACGTATTCCTGGTTGTCATACATGCTGAGGATGAGGACCTTGATGCCCGGATAGAGCGCGCACAGCCTGCGCGTCAATTCCAGGCCGTTCATGTCCTTGAGGCCGACGTCCACCAGCAGCAGGTCCACCTCGGTGGAGGCCACCAGCTCCAGGGCCTCGGCACCGGACTCGGCCTGGGCCACCACGTCGAAATGCGGCATGGCCGACAGCAGTGACTTCACGCCATCGCGCACCAGTACGTGATCGTCGACCAGCGCGATTCTGACGGGTTTGGTAAAGCTCATGACGGCCTCTTGGTGCGTGCAGGATCGGGCCCGGTCAGGCCCTGGCGGGTATCTCGACCTGCAATTCCGTGCGGCCGGGCGAAGAAGAAATAGTGAAGGTTCCACGATGGTGATCGACCCGCTCCCTGATGTTGCGCAGGCCGATTCCCTGACTCCTGTCCATCAGGCCGGGATCGAATCCCACGCCATTGTCCTCCACGCGGAGGACAATGGCGTGCCTGGACGTGGAGAGCGAAATTATAGCGGCGCCGGCCTGGGAATGGCGCTCGATGTTGCCGAGCGCCTCCTGAATGATGCGGAACAGCGTGACGGATACATCCGTCTCCACCTGTGCGTCATCCAGCCCGCGCTCGTACTGGGTGCGGATCGCGGTGCGCTGTTCGAATTCGCGCACCAGTTGGTCGATGGCCGGCGACAGGCCGAGGGTATCCAGCAGCGAGGGCCGCAGGTCATGGGAGATGCGACGGATCTCGCCAATGGCCTCGCCCAGCCGCGCAGTGCCGGCGCGCAGGTTGTCCAGCGCCCTGCCCTGCCCGTTCTCCAGCTCCAGGCTGGCCAGTTCGAACTGAAACTTGATGGAGACCAGTTGCTGGCTGATGCCATCGTGCAGCTCCCTTGATACCCGCGACCGTTCCTCTTCCTGCAGGTGGACGATGCGCTGGTTGAGTGCCGACAGTTTGCGGTCGGCCAGGCGGTGCTCGGTGAAGTTCAGCATCAGCCCACCGCTGAACACCACCAGCACGGCGATCAGCGAGAAGGAGGCAATGGCCAGCACCGTGGTCAGCACCCCGCTCGCCACCTCCTGGCGGGACTTGGAGGTGGCCACCTCGACATCATCGATATAGATGCCGGTGCCGAGCATCCAGCCCCAGCGGTCCAGCATCACCACGTAGGAGAGCTTTTCCGTCACCTGCCTGGAAGACGGCTTCTCCCAGGTATAGAGCTGGTAGCCGTCGCCCTTCTGGGCGCTGTCCAGCAGCGCCTGGATCACCGGCAGGCCATTCTTGTCCTTCATGCCAATGAGTTCCTTGCCCACCAGATTGGCCTGGCGCGGGTGCATCAGGTTCTTGCCGTGGCGGTCGTAGACGAAGAAGTAGCCATCCAGGCCGAAGTTGGCCCGCGCCAGCATGTTCAGCGCCTGCTGCCTGACCTCCTCGTCATCCCGGCCGCTGTCATACAGCGGCGCGATCAAGCTCAGGGCCAGTTCCAGGTAGTTCTTCAGCTCGGCCTTCTTGGCCGCCATGATGCTGCTTTCCACCAGCTTGGCCTGTTCTTCTTCCAGCTTCTGGCTCTGGGCGAATACCAGGACGCAGATGAACAGCACCGACGCAATGAGCGGCAGGACGCTGAGGGTCACGATCTTGTACTTGAGTTGCATGGTCATTCACTTCGCAGGGCAGCCCAGGGTGAACTCAGTAGTTCTACGTACCCCGGATAGGTAGTACAGCGCATATCAATGGGCGGCTCGCCCGTGAATAGTTGCGCGGTTGCGCGGTAGCCGTACCCCGGCCCGCCAGACATCCGCTTCCACAATAACAAGAGTTTCTAAAATGCCCCGACAAACCCGTCTCTGTTCTTCCCTGCTTCTGCTGACCGGCACCGCCATTGGCGCTGCCACTCCCGCCCAGGCCGAGTTCATCAAGGACAGCAAGGCCAGCCTGGAGCTGCGCAACTTCTACTTCAACCGCGACTTCCGCCAGGAAGGCGCCACCCAGTCCAAGGCCGAGGAATGGGCCCAAGGCTTCCTCCTGCGTTACGAATCCGGCTTCACCGAAGGCACCGTCGGCGTCGGCGTGGACGCCCTCGGCCTGCTCGGCGTCAAACTCGACTCCAGCCCCGACCGCTCTGGTTCCGGCCTGCTCAAGCGCGACCGCGAAACCGGCCAGGCCCAGGACGAATACGGCGAACTCGGCCTCACCGCCAAGCTGCGCGCCTCCAAGAGCACGCTGCGGGTCGGCACCCTGCTGCCCAAGCTGCCGGTCGTCCAGTACAACGACTCGCGCCTGCTGCCGCAGACCTTCCAGGGCGGCCACCTGAACTCCATGGAGCTCGCCGGCCTGACCTTCGACGCCGGCCAGCTCAAGCAGGTCAACCAGCGCGACTCCTCCGACAACGAGGACATGACCGTCGCCACCGGCGGCGCCCGCGGCATCACCTTCCGCAAAGGCACCACCAGCGACGAGTTCAACTTCGCTGGCGCCACCTACAAGTGGACCGACAGCCTCAGCACCGGCTACCACTACGGCGAGCTGGAAGACTTCTACAAGCAGCACTACTTCAGCGCCGTGCACCTGCTGCCGCTGGGTGACAAGCAGTCCTTCAAGACTGACCTGCGCTTCGCCCGCTCCACCGACGACGGTTCCAGCAATGTCGACAACAAGGCCTTCGGCGCCATGTTCACCTACGCCCTGGGCGGCCATGCCTTTGGCCTCGGTTACCAGAGCATGAGCGGCGACACCGGCTTCGCCTACATCAACGGCAGCGACCCCTTCCTGGTCAACTACGTGCAGATCGGCGACTTCGCCAACAAGGACGAGAAATCCTGGCAGGCCCGCTACGACTACAACTTCGCCAGCCTCGGCATCCCCGGCCTGACCTTCATGACCCGCTACCTGACCGGCGACAACGTCGACCGTGGCGCGGCGCTCTCCGATGGCAAGGAGTGGGAGCGCAACACCGACATCGCCTACGTCTTCCAGGACGGTCCGCTGAAGAACTTCGGCGTCAAGTGGCGCAATGCCTCGGTACGCTCCAACTTCGCCAACGACATCGACGAGAACCGCCTGATCCTCAGCTACGCCCTGCCGCTCTGGTAAGCCGCTCCTAACGAACAAGCCCGCCACTCGGCGTAATGCTGTTCACTTAAGCGCGCATGACTCGCTCCCCTCTCCCATTTATGGGAGAGGGGCTGGGGGAGAGGGTTGAAATCCCTGCGAAACAGTCGTTTCCCCCCTCTCCCTAACCCTCTCCCCAAAGGGGCGAGGGGACTGATCGAGTCCCGTTACTTCTTATGTGAACAGCATTACGCCACTCGGCGGGCTTTTCTTTTTGCAGCATGCGCGATTCGCAGGCCTCACGTTGTGGGAGCGAATTCATTCGCGATTGCAGAACGCAGTTCTGCCCCGAGGACCATAGGAGCGCTTCGCGCTCCTTTCGCGAATGAATTCGCTCTACCGGTTCGCCCGGTCCTGGTTCGTAGGAGTCCATATACATCCTGCGGATTGCCGTTTAGCGGCCTCAGGCCTGCGCAGCGTCGAACCCCGCGCGGATCTTCTCTTCGGGCAGTTGATCGCCGATGAACACCATCACGCTCTCCCGCGCCTCACCTTCCTGCCACTCGGTGTCCCAGTCGAACCCGTAAAGCCGCAGCACGCCCTGGAACACCAGACGACGGGGTTCGCCGTCGACGCAGAGCACGCCCTTGTACCGCAGCAGGGAATTGCCGTGTTCTTCCAGCAGCCCCTCCATGAAGGCGCTCAGCCTTTCCATGTCCAGCGGGCGCTCGCTCTTCAGCACCAGGGTGCCGATGCGGTCGGGTGTTCCGGCCGGCGCCAGCGGGCGCAGGGTCAACGCCGGGCCGACGTCCGCGTTGAGGTTGAAGCCACGCACATCCAGCAGCTCGGCCAGGTCGATGCGGCCGTGGTCCACCACGCGAATCGGCGCGCGGCGGTTGATGCGCGCAAGGCGTTGGCAGAGGGCGTCGAACTGCGCCTCGTCCACCAGGTCGCGCTTGCTCACCAGAAGGCGGTCGGCAAAGCCTACCTGGGCCTGGGCCATGGTTTCCTGCAGATGACGCTCGGCGTTTACCGCATCTACCAGAGTGATGATGCCGTCCAGCACATAGCGCGCGCAGAGTTCATCGTCGGCGAAGAAGGTCTGCGCCACCGGGGCCGGATCGGCCAGGCCGGTGCATTCGATCACCAGGCGGTCGAAGGCCAGCTCGCCGGCGTCCAGGCGCTCCAGCAGCAGGAACAGTGCCTTCTCCAGTTCCACATGGATGGAGCAGCAGACGCAGCCGTTTGCCAGGGTCATGACCTGCACCGGCTCATCGCCGAGCAACTGGCCATCGATGGGGGTTTCGCTGAACTCGTTCTCGATCACCGCGATCTTCAGGCCGTGCTCGGCCTTGAGGATGTGTTTCAGCAGGGTGGTCTTGCCGGCACCGAGAAAACCGCTGAGCACAGTGACCGGAATGGGGAAATGGGCAGACATCGGAAAGTCCTCAGGATCAGGAGTGGCCTGTCAGCCGCCTCCCTGTAGGAGCGAATTCATTCGCGATAACGGACGCGGAAACAAGAGCGCCACGCAGGGCGTGGCGCTCAGGTTACCGCATCGACGGGTTCAGCAGCAGCGTACGGGGCGACCCTTGCCGCCGCCATAGCGGGCGTCCTGCCGCTCGCGGAAGAACTCGTCGTAACTCATCACCGGCTTGTCCGGGTGCTTGCTGCGCATGTGCTCGACATAGGTGTCGTAGTCGGGCATGCCCACCAGCATGCGGGCGGCCTGCCCGAGGTACTTCCCCATGCGGCTCAGGTCATTGAACATGCGCGCGGTCTCCTCAAGCGTCCGGAACAGGCTGGAAAGGCGATTCCCTGTCGGTTCGCTCGGACTTCATCCAGGCGCCTCGGCCCACCTTGATGGCGAAGAACAGGATGCTCAGCACCACGAAGAGGAACAGCACGGTCAGGGTCGCGTTGGTGTAGGCGTTGAAGATCACATGCTGCATCTGTGCCATGTCCTTGGCCGGGGCCAGGACCTGGCCGGCGGCGGCGGCATCGCTGTACTTCTTCGCCAGGGCGAGGAAGCCGACGGCCGGGTTCGGGTCGAGCAGCTTGATCAGACCTGCGGTGGTGGTGCAGATCAGCAGCCACACGGCCGGCACCAGGGTGACCCAGACATAGCGCTGGCGCTTCATCTTGATCAGCACCACGCATCCCAGCATCAGGGCGATGCCCGCCAGCATCTGGTTGGAGATGCCGAACAACGGCCACAGGGTGTTGATGCCACCCAACGGGTCGATCACGCCCTGGTACAGCAACCAGCCCCACATGGCCACGCAGCCGGCGGTGGCGATGACGTTGGCGCTCCAGGACTCGGTCTTCTTCAGGGCCGGGACGAAGTTGCCCAGCAGGTCCTGCAGCATGAAGCGCCCGGCACGGGTACCGGCGTCCACCGCGGTGAGGATGAACAGCGCCTCGAAGAGGATCGCGAAGTGGTACCAGAAGGCCATGGTGTTCTCACCCGGCAGCACCTGGTGGAGGATCTGCGCGATGCCCACGGCCAGGGTCGGCGCGCCGCCGGCACGGGCCAGGATGCTGTGCTCGCCGATATCGGTGGCGGTCTGCTGCAGCACGTCCGGCGTGATGGCGAAGCCCCAGCTGCTGACGGTGGCGGCAACGGCGTTGACGTCGCTGCCCACCAGCGCGGCCGGGCTGTTCATGGCGAAGTACACGCCCGGCTCGATCACCGAGGCGGCGACCATGGCCATGATGGCGACGAAGGACTCCATCAGCATGCCGCCGTAGCCGATGTAGCGGGCGTGGGTTTCGTTGGCCAGCAGCTTGGGCGTGGTGCCGGAGCTGATCAGCGCGTGGAAGCCGGACACCGCGCCGCAGGCGATGGTGATGAACAGGAAGGGGAACAGGGCGCCCTTCCACACCGGGCCAGTGCCGTCGACGAACTGGGTCAGGGCCGGCATCTTCAGCTCCGGAGCGATGACCAGGATGCCGATGGCCAGGCCAACGATGGTGCCGATCTTGAGGAAGGTGGAAAGGTAGTCGCGCGGGGCGAGGATCAGCCAGACCGGCAGCACCGCCGCCACGAAGCCGTAGCCGATCAGCATCCAGGTGATCTGCACGCCGGTGAAGGTGAAGGCCGGGCCCCAGACCGGGTCGGCCGCCACGACGCCGCCGAGCCAGATGGAGGCCAGCAGCAGCACCACGCCGATGACGGAAATCTCGCCGATACGGCCAGGGCGGATGTAGCGCATGTAGACGCCCATGAACACCGCAATCGGGATGGTCGCCATCACCGTGAACATGCCCCAGGGGCTCTCGGCCAGGGCCTTGACCACGATCAGCGCCAGCACCGCAAGGATGATGATCATGATCAGGAAGCAACCGAACAGGGCGATGGTGCCCGGAATCCGGCCCATCTCCTCGCGGACCATGTCACCCAGCGAGCGCCCATTACGGCGGGTCGAGAGGAACAGCACCATGAAGTCCTGCACCGCACCGGCCAGAACCACACCGGCGATCAGCCACAGGGTGCCGGGCAGGTAGCCCATCTGCGCGGCGAGCACCGGGCCTACCAGCGGGCCGGCGCCGGCGATGGCGGCAAAATGGTGACCGAAGAGGATGTGTTTGTTGGTCGGGACGTAGTCCAGGCCGTCGTTGTTCAACACCGCAGGGGTGGCACGGCTGGGGTCCAGTTGCATCACCTTGTTGGCGATGAACAGGCTGTAGTAGCGGTAGGCAATGAGGTAGATCGCGGTTGCAGCAGTAACGATCCAGAGCGCGTTGATGGCCTCGCCACGGCGTAGCGCCACGGTACCGAGCGCGAAAGCGCCCAATACGGCAACAGCGAACCAGGCAATTCGGGTAGCCAGTTGGGTCATTGAATTGTCTCCTGCCGCTGGGGATTACCTGCGGCACTTTTGTTGTTGTCGATACCCCGGATAAGGGCAGCCGACACTATCGGCGCCTGACGCGCGAAGAGACATTCGCAAAACCACGAGAAGGAGCTACGTATTACTACGCAGCCGGCGGATGGGGGGCTGACAGCCGGGCGAACAGCGGTAGGAGAACTCATTCGCGAAGGGCAGCACAGCCGCCCCATGGGAGCCTTGAAGGCAGGCCTCCGGCCTGCATGTGCGAATGGGAGTCGGGGCCGCCCGATTCAGCGACTGAGCAGCAGGCGCCCGCCCAGCCCCAACAGGAACACCCCCATCAAGGTCTCGAACACCGCCTTGAAACGCAGGATGCCGCCGCGCACCGCCGAACTGGAGAAGAGGACCGCCATGCCGCAGTACCAGAGGCAGGACACGGTGGCGGCGATGACGACGATGGCCGCGTAGAACCAGCCCGGCGCGTGGGCCGGGACCATCACCGCGAAAATGCTGCCGTAGAAGGCCAGGGCCTTGGGGTTGGTCATGCTCACCAGATAGCCCTTGCGTGCCGCTGCGAAGATGCCGGACTCGAGCTGCCCGGGCGTTGCCGCCGGCGGCTTGTGCGCCCCCAGGATCATCCGCCCGCCGAGCCAGATCAGGTAGGCGGCGCCCAGCAGCTTGATCCCGACATACAGCCACTCCATCTGGGACAGGATCAGCCCCAGCCCGGCCACCGCCAGCAGAACCCAGGTGACGGAGGCGGCGGCCAGCCCCAAGCCGGTGGCCACGCCAGCGCGGCGAGACCGCAGGGTCGCGGTGGAAGTGACGATGGCGAAGTTGGGGCCAGGGCTGACGACGCTCAGCACCAGCACCCCGGAAATGGCCAGCAACGCACCGATAGGGTCCACGGCAACCTCCTGTTGTATGGGGCGGGAAGATGCCGGCGAGTATATCCGCATGCCGGGCGAGCGCACCCCTCTCCGCGGAGGGAGAGGGGTTATCACCATCAAGGCGTGAGGGGCATGTCCTCCATCGGGGGTTCATCGTCCTGCGGGTCGACAACGCGGTTGCCACGCGGAATGCCGGCAGCGAACCAACTGGCATTGGCGGCATTGCGGATCAACAGCACAGGGCTTTCGCACGGAACGGGTGGAGCCGGCGAGAGTTGGTCGTCGATCACGAAATCCCCCTCCTCGTTCAACGGCACGCCGAGCAGGTCGCTGCTGCTTTCGCTGAAAGGCGCCACGGCGCCGCAGAACAGGGTGGCGAACACTGACTGTCCGGTGGCACGGCCGATATTGTTGCCACCACCGAGTATCAGGCCGCGCCCCTTCGCCTTGATGTCACCGGCCTGGCTCACTTTCGCCTCGAACGTGCGGATCAGCCAGATCTGCCCCGGCGGCTGCACGCCGCGCACGATATTGCGATTGACCACCGTGGCAATGGCTTCGGTGCCTTGGCCGCTGGACAACGGCAGCACGCCAATGCCGCCCTTGAAGCGCACCAGGCTGTCGTCGGCCAGCGCCGTGGACACCCATGCGCCAGCCAGCAGCACGGGAATGGAAAACGCCAGTGTTCTGTTCATGTCCGTACCTCCTGTCAGGCACCCGTCGCCGAGGGGACGAGTGGTCGCTGAACGGAGAAAGACGCAGGCCAGAAACCGGTCGCGCAGGCGATGGCCGGAAGGCCCATGGGGCGCTCCGGGTTGGATGGGTCACCGAACTGCCGCTGGCCAGGATGGTTGGCCGGGCGAACCGCCTTTCTCCTCCGGTGGCGTGAGGGCCCTCGGGGCCCCGACCGTCCGTCAGAGTTGGCACGAGCGCGAACAGCGGGATGGCGGGGGTGCTTGAACTCTGGAAGTACCGCAGCGGCCATTATAGGCCTCCGCCCCGCCGCCTCCCTTCCGTCCGTCCCCTGCCCTCGTCCTGGCGATACCCCTCGTCGGGACAGGCGTCCCTCGACTCGCCACCGGCCACTTCGGCCCCCAGCAGGGTCATCAGAAACACCCAGAGACAGGCGCCCGCCAGCGGCCAGCGATGGCTCCGGCGAAACCGCCGGCCAGGTGGGAAAGATGCGCGACTATTCATGGGCACAGCTCCCGTCGGCGATCACCCCGGTGGTGGCGACATAGGTGTTATACGAAAGGTTACGTCCCCTCACGAAGAAGCCCAGGCCTTCCATCGGCCGATAACCACCCTTCAGCCCCCGGATGGCACGAGCCTTGGAGTACAGGGATGACGCCTGATCGATGTCGTTGTGGGCCGACCCCATCGGGCCACCCCCGAGCGCGCGGCCGTCGCTGAGGAGGCGCCCTGAGCACGAGAAGCAGCACAGCGCACGCGGCATTGCCAGGGGCAGCGCGGACGCCTATAGTCCGGCCCGCCACGGTCAATCCCGTGGCCGACCTTGGCCGGTCGCATCAACGAAAGGCGCAACAGCGTTCTATCTCTCGCCATGGGCAACTTTCCGTCCGTGGCGCGAGCTATGGCAGCTGTGCGTGGGACACCTTCGGGTGTGCCGGGTGCCTTTCGTCCCGGTCGGCCAACCCGCGTACAGCTGCCACCTTACCTTCGCTTGGCCGCGAAGCGTGGCGGCTCCTCTTAACGAAAGGAGTTTCACCATGCACAAGGACACCCCGCACCTCATCCCCCTGACCGGCAACGCCGGCAAGACCGCCGTGCTGCTGCTCGATGGCAACTGTTCCTATGACGACCTGCAGGATTGCGCCGACGTGCGCCTGCACGCCGCGAAGCACTTGCTGCGCGGCCTGTCCCTCATGGAGTCATCGGATGCCGGCGGCCGAGACCTGCAGCACGTCGCCCATGCAGCCGCGCTGCTGCTGGAAGACGCCTGCGACCTGCTGGCCGCAGCCCGACAAGCTGCGCGCAGGGGCTTCCCACCAGCACTCTCGTAGCGTGCGGCGGTCGACCCTCCAGCCGGTACGGCGCCGTCGACAGGCGCCAGCTCATCGTCTGCCACTGCGCGCATCGGCCAGCCACACCCGCACTTCGCTCACGGAGAACGACCGGACGGCCAAAAGCTACGCTGTGGGTGACCCGTTCTTGCGGGCTTGGTCGCGATCTGCGTGCCCATTGTGATTTCGATCCATCTGGCATGGCGGCAGAGTTACGACGCGACCATGTCGCATGTGGCTTCTATCGCTAAACGCGTGCTTCGGCGTACCGACGCCACGACCGATCAGGTGTTCGCCATCTATGGCGAACTGGAAGCCGCGAAGGCTTCGGACCCGTGTTCCGACGAAAACCTTCGCCTGAAGGGACAGACCCTGCCTACCCGCTCATAGAGCATTCATTTCAGCGATATCACGCACCACCTGATCTGCGGAACGGTCGAACATCGCCTGCTCCTGCGCATCCAGAGGCAACTCGATCACCCGCACAACCCCCTCCTCTGCCAGCACGCAGGGGACACCCATGGCAATACCTGTTCGCCCGTACTCGCCCTCGAGAATCACCACCGCCGGCAAAATGCGGTTTCGCCCATTGGCGATGGCATCCACCATCTGCGCAATTGCCACGCCCGGCGCGTCGCAGGCGCTCCCCAGCTTCTTCAAACCGAGGATCTCGCCGCCACCCTTACGGGTGCGTTCCACGATCCGCTCGATCTGCTCACTGGACAGGAAGTGCGACAGCGGCACCGAACCCACCGCACAGTACCGCATCAGCGGCACCATGCTATCGCCATGCCCGCCCAGCACCAGCGCCGTGATATCCCGAGCAGAAAACCCTGTCTCCTCGGCAATGAAACACTTCATCCGTGCCGTATCCAGCACCCCGGCCTGCCCGAACACCCTGTCGCGTCCCAGCCCACTGAGACTCCAGGCCCGATAGGTCAGCACGTCGACCGGGTTCGACACCACCAACACCGTCGCCGCCGGCGCATGACGATTAACATCCTGCATGATGCTGTCGAGAATCGGCAGGTTGATGCTCAATACATCCTGGCGCGACTGGCCAGGCTTGCGGGGCACACCCGCGGTAATCACCACCAGGTCAGAGTCCTTCAGCAGTTCGCCATTGGACCCGCCGTGAACCCGGGTATCAGAACCTGACTCAACTGCCGCCTGCCAGACGTCCAGCGCCTTGCCCTGCGCCAACTCACCCTGCACATCAATCAACACCAACTCACGACAGAACTCTTCCCGGGCAATGATCTGAGCTGCCGCCTCACCCACCATACCGACGCCCACAATCGATAGCTTGTTCACCTCACACCTCCCGCGGCGCGCACCACCAGCAACACGCCCGCCTTTGCAGAGAAGTATTACCCGCCAAGGCAAAAAGGCCACCCGAAGGTGGCCGACGCCGATGGACCGTCCGGGCCCCAGTACATCTCGCCTGCCGGCGCTTGCTGGGGGAATCAGGACCGGTGTGGTCGCCGAAGATAGCGGGGGCGCCCTGGAGGCAAGCATTCAGAGCCAAGGCTTGCTGCAGAACGTGGTGGTGTTCGAGGCCATTGACGGCTTCTACGATGTCACGGTTGTGGGTTGTTATCTCTGCCGGTCGCATCGCTAATGCTCTTCGGTTGCCAACAGAAGCCATTCTTCTGGTTACAAAACTTGGCTCGATTCACTCACCCACACAGTATTTCAATTTCAGTGGTAGATCGTCCTGCCTCAGGAGCTACAAGGAAAAGCGTCGAACGACGTCATTGAGTCCTGCCGGCAACCTGGACAGCTCCGTGCTCGCATGCGAAGTCTGGCTGGCATTGGATGCCGAGCGACTGGAAATGGGGTAGAACCCGAACATCCTGACGCTGCAGAAAATCCTGGGGCATACGTCGCTGGCCATGACGATGCGGCATGCGCACCTATCGCCGGATCATCTGCAGTATGCGCTGAAGCTGAACCCTCTATGCGCTCTTGGGTAGTTTGTAAGAGACTTTCGCTCCAGCCTCTTCTACATAGCCGCGCTGCCTCAGCACCTGGTAGATGCTTTCAATCTCTTCGATTGTCTGCTTACCCAGCTTGGCGCGAATGGTGTTGAGCAACGTCTTGATGGTCCGTGGCCGGGAAGCCTTGCGACCGACCAGGTCAGCGATCACTAGGTTAATGTCCGACTCCTTGACGGCCTTCGCTGTTTTCGCCGGAGGCGTCTTTACGGGCTCCAGCTTGGGAGGTGGGGGAGGAACGATCTTGGGCGGAGAGAAGCAAGGCATGCCTTCGATGGTCTCGGAGCGATTCGCGAAAACGCCCTTGCCCTTGAGATGCTTGATCAGCGGATCGAAGCCCTTGTCTCGCGAAATGATGTGGAAGAACGCGTCCGGTTCTTCGACCACCAGTTGGCCCATGTAGAAGGCAACGTGAAAGTCGAGAGCGTTCTGGCCTGGTGTATCCAACTGGATGTAGCCCGCACGATCACCGAAACGCTGGATGGCCACTGCAAGCTCAGTGGGAAGCTTGGTGTTGTTGGGGCCGAGGAAGACCCGGATCTTGAAGTGGGGCTGCTGCAGAAGCTCCAGGGACTGGACCTGGACGTTTTCGTAGTCGATGAGGACGTAATTCGTGCGCATCCTGGACGGCTCTGTCTTCCATGGCGATGGGTCATTCTTGTCCAGGACCGGACCAGGCTGGAAGTGGCCGAATCGACAGCTTCGACACTTTTTCGACACCCGCTTTTTCGCAGGCAAAGAAAAAGCCCCTGATCTCGTTAGAAATCAGGGGCTTATCTATACGGAAAGTGGCGGTGAGGGAGGGATTCGAACCCTCGATACGGTTTCCCGTATACACACTTTCCAGGCGTGCTCCTTCAACCGCTCGGACACCTCACCGGAATCTCTTCGAGGCGTTGGCCCCGTCGAGGTGCGCTAATTTAGTGGAGTGTTTTCCGGAATGCAAACACTTTTTTCATAAATTTCATGCGTTTATGAAAATATCTTTCGCCTGCCCTTTTCCCCTTCCACTGTCAAGTGGCCAACAGGGCCTCTAGCCAGGCGCGGGAGGGGTGCGGCTGGCGACTGACTCGTCGGTCAGTCTCAATCCTTTACCTCCACGACGACGCTGAGTAACGTCGGTCCACTTCTATAACAAGGACCCCCGCCATGAGTGAGCTGATCTCCTACCAACTCGAAGACGGCATCGCCACCCTGACCCTCAGCAACGGCAAGGTGAATGCCATCTCCCCGGATGTGATCGCCGCCTTCAACGCCGCGATGGATCGCGCCGAGCAGGACCGCGCCATCGTGATCATCACCGGCCAACCGGGCATTCTCTCCGGCGGCTATGACCTGAAAGTGATGACCTCCGGCCCGCAGAACGCGATCGCCCTGGTCGCCGCCGGCTCCACACTGGCTCGCCGCATGCTGGCGCACCCCTACCCCATCATCGTTGCCTGCCCGGGCCATGCGGTGGCCAAGGGTGCATTCATTCTGCTGTCCGCGGACTATCGCATCGGCGTCGAGGGCCCGTTCAACATTGGTCTGAATGAAGTGCAGATTGGCATGACCATGCACCACGTCGGCATCGAACTGGCCCGTGACCGCCTGCGCAAGTCCGCCTTCCACCGTTCGGTGATCAATGGCGAGATGTTCGATCCACAAGGCGCGCTGGACGCCGGCTTCCTCGACAAGGTGGTGCCTGTCGAGCAACTGCAGGAAACCGCCCGTGCTGCCGCCCTGCAACTGAAGAAGATCAACATGACCGCCCACCGCAACACCAAGCTCAAGGTGCGCAAGGCGCTTCTGGAAACGCTGGACACAGCCATCGAGCAGGACAAACAGCACCTGGTCTGAAGTTCGCACACAAAGTAAGCCCCGCGTTGCGGGGCTCGCTCGTTGCGGCACCAAGATTTTTCATAAGCGCTGACCGGTGGCGAACGGGCGGGAAAACAGCGCCAACCTGCTGACAACCGTTCCGATTGCCTTCACTGAGGAATGTAACCAGGCCAGGGCAAGGCTCTCCTACTTACGCGCCGCCACGCCACGTGTCGGCGGCAGGTCTCGGAGACTCCGGTTCCGATCGAGGGGTGCCCCATTCAGAGCAATGGCGCTATGGGTGCCATTGCAGAACCAAGGCCGTCGTCGAGACTCAGAAGATCAGGCGCGATACTCTCCGCCTCAGATTTCCCACCAACGGATGAAGGAACCGCTGAACCATGGGTCGAGTCGTTGCCGCCGCTGTATATGCCAAGGGCCGCAGAGTCGCCGACATTACCCTCGATGAAGGTCTGGAATGGGCCTGCAAGCCGGGTCATTTCGTCTGGATTGGCCTGCATGATCCGGGCGCCGAGGAGCTGAGCAACCTGCAGCGGCAGTTCGACCTGCACGAACTCGCCCTGGAAGACGCCCTCACCCGCCACACCCGGCCCAAGCTGGAGACCTTCGGCGACGCGCTGTTTCTGGTGGTCTACTCGCCGATCGAGGTGGATGGCGAACTGCAGTTCATCGAAACCCAACTGTTCGCTGGCAAGGGCTACATCATCAGCGCCCGCTACGGGGAGTCCGCCCCCTACTCCCGCGTTCGCCAGCGTTGCGAAGCGCGGCCGTTGCTGCTGGAGCACGGCGAGGACTTCGTCCTCTACGCCCTGCTCAGCTTCGTGATGGAGAACTATCGGCCACTGATGGACAGCTATCACTCGGAGCTGGAGGAAATCGAGCAGAACGTGCTGGATCGCCCTCTGGCCCAGGCCGATGTCGAGCGTATCCACTGCCTGCGCCGCGACCTGTTGCGCTTGCGTCGCTATATCGGCCCCATGGGTGAAATCTGCGAGGAGCTGCAGAGGTTGGACTTCCCCTTCATCGACAAGCACATGCGGCCGTACTTCCGTGACATCTCCATCCATGTGAATCGCCTGCTGGAAGACCTGACCGGCCTGCGCGAAATGGCCGACCACGCCATCGAGATCGGCCTGCTGCTGGAGTCATCGCGGCAGAGCGTGGTCCAGCGGAAGTTCGCCGCCTGGGCAGCCATCCTCGCGTTCCCGACAGCGGTCGCCGGCATCTACGGAATGAACTTCCAATACATGCCCGAACTGACCTGGCACTACGGCTATTTTGGCGTGCTGGGGCTGGTGGCGACCGGCTGTACCGGGCTGTACGCCAGCTTCAAATACTACGGCTGGCTCTGACCCCGCCGCATGAAATAGCCCGCCGGATGGCGGGCTTCTCGTGTGGTGGGTGCTGTGTCAGGCAGCGCTATCGCGGGAGATGAAGCGCATCATCCACTCGGCGACCGCCGCTCCCTGGTGGTCGCGATCCAGGCTGTTTACACCCTGCTTGTAGATTTCCTCGCCGAGGAAGTCCTGGCGCAGGTCCAGCAGCGCGCGGGAATAGTCATGGACGAATTCCGGGTGCCCCTGGAAGCACAGCACCTGATCGCCGATGGCATAGGCGGCGTTCGGACAGAAGTCGCTGGAGGCCAGCAGGGTGGCGCCCTTCGGCAACTGGGTGACCTGATCCTGGTGGCTGATCAGCAAGGTCAGGTCGTCCAGGGCCGGCGTCATCCATTCCGGCTTCTGCTTCAGCTGGTAACTGTGGGTACCCACGCCCCAGCCCTGGGTAGCGCGCTCGGTACGGCCACCCAGCAACAGGGCCAGCAACTGGTGGCCGAAGCAGACGCCCAGCAGCTTGTCGCCGGCCTCGTAACGCTGCAGCAGGAAGGCCTTGAGCGTGAGAATCCAGGGATCGGAACCGAAGGAATCGGCCTTGCTGCCAGTGACCAGGTAAGCGTCGAACGTCTCCCCTTCAGGCGGGTAATGCCCCTGCACCACGTTGTAGACACTGAACTCCGCGGCGATCGGCTGCTTGGCGAACAGCTGCTCGAACATCAGGCCGTATCCCTTGTATTGATCGACCAGTTCGGGGCGGAGAATGTCAGTTTCAAGAATGCAGATGCGGAGTGGCATTAGGTATGGGTTCCTCAAGAACGCAGGGGGGACTCTATGGCGAAATGTGCGTTTTATTTAACACACTGACCCCGTGATTGAAATACCAACCGGTCCACGCGGCCATAGCCCCTGCCTAATGGGCCGATAGAGAGCACCGCTCACGGCCGTGCCGCCCCACCACCCCGCTCTGGCTCGGGGCTCTCCGGGTATCGTCAAGTAAAATTGACAGCTGTCGGGAGAATTATTGGTCCCGTCGATACTTACCATGCTTCTACGTCGTTTTTTCATCGAAGGGATTTCCGCGACCCTACGCCCACCCCAAACCCTGGTCGAGGAGTCCCGACATGCGCAATCCCACCCTCAAGTACGCACGCAACGGCGCCCTCGCCAGCCTCGGCCTGTATTTCATCGTGGTGATGGTGGTGCTCGCTGTCAGCTTCGGTTACGAGCGCGGCCGCATCGGGGTGAGCCCCACGGACGCCTCCATGAGCTTCTACCAGCAACTCAGCCAGAGCATCCCGGTGCTGCTGGCGAGCCAGAAGAAGCCCAGCGGCAGACAACAAGGCTGATACGAGATACAGGCAGCAGCGACGATGAAGCAACACAGAACACGACTCTATTTCCTGACCGCCCTGGCCGTCATGACCAACGGTTTTTCGCTGATCGGCCACGCCCACGGCTCGGTGGGTGCGCTCGCCAAGAACATTGAAGCCAAGCACAACATCAGCCGTGGCATCACCAACGAGCTGGGCTTGCGCAGCTATACCGGCAAGCCGCCGCAGCGCGACCTGGCGGCCTTGCCTTCACCCTTCATGCTGGATTGCCTGGAGAAAGACAGCTGCGTCTGGATGGGTTGAGAACTCCGTCGCCTACCCCTTGGGATTACGCCCCTTTTTCCCACTGAAACCGGGAAGTGGCAGCGGGAAATTTTCGCCACGCGCCCGGCCCTCATCTGAATACCACCGCCCAAATCGCCCTGCGGGAACAGGATGTTTCCGCCGCCTGGTCATCCCTGGTCACCCCCTGGGCTGGCGAAAGGTGCGAGGCGCCTGGCGCCAGTCCGGATCAGGCCACCGCGGGGCAACCTGGATAACCGACTAACCCCACAGGCTGCCGCACCCAATCCCGCCACTGGCCGGCTCCGGGCTCTGGTGATACTTATTTTCAGGAAACCAGGGAGGACGCACCTGTGGCTGAAAACAAGAATCACGTACCGATGTTGAACCAGCGCACCAAAGGACTGGGCCGCGTGGCTCCGGATTGCACGCTCGACGCGGTAGGCGCGCTGGGCTGGCGAATACTTGACGAGGACGTCAGCTTGCCGGTGGCGGTGCTGCTCCAGAGCCGCATCGAGCACAACCTGGCCTGGATGAGCCGGTTCATCCGCCACTACGGCGTGCAGTTGGCCCCTCATGGCAAGACCACCATGAGCCCCGCGCTCTTCCATTTGCAGCTCCAGCACGGCGCCTGGGGCATCACCCTCGCCACCGCCCCGCAGGTCCAGGCGGCCCACGCCCATGGCATACGCCGCGTCCTGCTGGCCAACCAACTGGTGGGCAAGGCCAACATGGCCATCGTTTCCGACCTGCAGCGCGACCCGGATTTCAGCTTCTGTTGCCTGGTGGACTCTGCCACCAACATCGACGCCCTCGGCCGCCACTTCGCCGAGGCCGGACAGACGATACGGGTGCTGCTCGAATACGGCGTCGCCGGCGGTCGCACCGGCCTGCGCTCCATCGAACAGGAACACGAAGCCCTGAGCGCCATTCGACGCTGGCCGCAGTCGGTGCGGCTGGTCGGGACCGAACTCTATGAAGGGGTGCTGCAGGACGAAACCCAGATCCGCCAACTGCTCCGCCATGTCCTGGAGCGAACCCGCCAGTTGGCCGCCGAAGGCCGCTTCGCCGAGCCGGACGTCATCCTCTCCGGCGCGGGTTCGGCCTGGTTCGATGTCGTCGCCGAGGAGTTCGCCCAACAGAGCATCGGCCAGCCCCTGAACGTGATCCTGCGCCCCGGCTGCTACCTCACCCACGATGCCGGCATCTACCGCGAGGCCGAACGACGCATCCAGGCGCACAACGCGGTGGCTCGCGAAATGGGCCGCAGCCTGCTGCCCGCCCTGCAACTCTGGGCCAACGTGCAATCGCGGCCCGAGCCCGGCCTGGCGATCATCGCCATGGGCAAGCGTGACGCCGCCTTCGACGCTGGCCTGCCCCTCGCCACGCTGCACCACAGGCCTGGCACCGGCGCTGGCCCCGCCCCGGCGCCAGCGGACTGGCGGGTGACGAAAATGATGGACCAACACGCCTTCATGGCGATTCCCGACAACGCCGACCTGCGGGTGGGCGACATGCTGGCGTTCGACATTTCCCACCCCTGCCTGACCTTCGACAAGTGGCGGCAACTGCTGCTGGTGGATGACGACTACCGGGTAACCGGCGCCATCGAAACGCTGTTCTAGCCCCCCAACCCCGTGATCACCCGCCCCCGACCGGAGGTGGGAGGCCATCCCTTTGCCTGGAGACAGAGGAGTACCGCTCATGACCCCGGCCGCAGGAAGTCCGCTGCTGATCTACGCCGCGCTGGCGATCATCGCGCTGGTGCTGCTGATCGCGCGATACCGGATCAACCCCTTCATCGTCATCACCCTGGTGTCCATCGGCCTCGCCCTGGCGGCGCGGATGCCCGCCGGCGACATCATGGCCGCCTATGAAGCTGGTGTCGGCAAGACCCTTGGCCACATCGCCCTGGTGGTGGCGCTGGGCACCATGCTCGGCAAGATGATGGCCGAGTCGGGGGGTGCCGAACGCATCGCCCGTACCCTGATCGAGCGCTTCGGCGAGAAGAACGCCCACTGGGCCATGGTCAGCATCGCCTTCGTGTGTGGCCTGCCGCTGTTCTTCGAAGTGGGCTTCGTCCTGCTGGTGCCGATCGCCTTCACCATCGCCAGACGCCTGGGCGTCTCCATCCTGCTGACCGGCCTGCCGATGGTGGCGGGACTTTCCGTCGTCCACGGCCTGGTGCCGCCCCACCCCGCGGCCATGCTGGCCGTGGGGGAATACGCGGCGCAGGTCGGCAAGACCGTGTTCTATGCCACCCTGGTCGGCATCCCCACCGCCGTCATCGCCGGCCCCTTGTTCGCCCGCCTGGTGGCGCCGCGTATCCGCCTGCCGGCGCACAACGCCGTGGCGGCGCAATTCACCGAAACCGGCACGCGGGTGGCCGATCTGCCCGGCTTCGGCGTCACGCTGGGCACCGTCCTGCTCCCCGTGGGGCTGATGCTGCTGGGCGGCTGGGCCGACCTGCTGAGCACACCCGGCTCGGCCGCCAACCAGCTGTTGCACTTCGTCGGCAACTCGGTAATCGCGCTGCTGATTGCGACCCTGCTGAGCTTCTGGACCCTGGGCCTGGCCAGGGGCTTCAACCGCAACGCCATTCTCCGTTTCAGCACCGAATGCCTGGCGCCCACCGCCGCCATCACCCTGCTGGTCGGGGCCGGCGGTGGGCTGAACCGCATCCTCATCGAAACCGGGGTGACACGGGAGATCGTCGAGCTGTCGGCCCGTTTCGACCTTTCGCCGCTGATCCTGGGCTGGCTGGTGGCCGCGCTCATGCGCGTCGCCACGGGCTCGGCCACCGTGGCCATGACCACCGCCGCCGGCATCGTCGCCCCCATCGCCCTGGCCAGCGGCTACCCCCATCCGGAGCTGCTGGTGCTGGCCACCGGGGCCGGCTCGCTGATCCTTTCCCATGTCAACGATGGCGGCTTCTGGCTGATCAAGGAGTACTTCGACATGACCGTGGTGCAGACCCTGCAGACCTGGACGGTGCTGGAAACCCTGATCTCCCTGGTGGCTTTCGCCTTCACCCTCGGCCTGGCGAGGATGCTCTGAGATGGACATCCTCTACCTCATCCGCGGTCGCCGCGATCGCCTGCGGGGCAATCCGGCGAAAGTCGCCGAGGCCATCCTGGACGACGTGGAGTTCGCCGCGTCCGCCAGCATCGACCAACTGGCCGCCAAGGCTGGCGTGAGCAAGGCGGCGATGTCCCGCTTCGCGCGCCTGATGGACTGCGGCGACCTGCGCGAACTGCGCCTTCGGCTGGCGAGGGCCAGCGCCGTGGGCGCCCGTTTCCTCGACGAGGCGCCGGCCGCCAAGCCGCCGGAGTTCTTCAGCCGGATGGTCGGCGACATCGAGCAGAGCCTGCATCGCCACCTGGCGGCATTCGACGAGGCGCGCTTCGGCACGGCGGTCGATCTGATCGTTTCGGCCGGGAAGATCCACATCTTCGGCATGGGCGGCTGTTCCACCCTGCTGGCAGCGGAAATGCAGTACCGCCTGGTGCGCCTGGGCTACCAGGCGACCGCCTGCCATGACCCGGTGCTGATGCGCATGGCCGCCGCCACGCTGGGCCCGCAGGACCTGCTGATCGTGCTGTCGCTCAGCGGCCTCCCCCCGGAACTTCTCGCCTGCACGCGCCTCGCTCGCGCCTATGGCGCCCGGCTGCTGGCCATCACCCGCGCGGGCAGCCCGCTGGCCGCGATGGCCGACACCCTGCTGCCCATCGTCCTCGCCGAAACCGACTTCATCTACAAACCCACCGCCGCGCGCTACGGCATGTTGCTGGCCATCGACCTGCTGGCCACCGAGACCGCGCTGCGCAATCCCGAAACCAGCCAAGAGCTGCTGCGCCGGGTGAAACTGGCCCTGGACGATCTGCGCCAGGGTGAAGACTGGTTACCCCTGGGAGATTGAAACATGGCCAGGTTCGATACCCTTATCCATCGGGCGACCCTCATCGACGGCAGCGGCCAGCCCCGCTACGTCGCCGACGTCGGTCTCCGCCAGGGCCGAATCGCCCTGCTTGGCGAAGCCGGCAACGCCAGCGCCGACCAGCGAGTGGAGGCCGAGGGTCTGGTACTGGCACCGGGCTTCATCGACGCGCACACCCATGACGACACCGTCGTGATCCGCCAACCGGACATGCTGCCCAAGCTGAGCCAGGGCGTGACCACCGTGGTCGTGGGCAACTGCGGCATCAGCGCGGCGCCAGTTAGCCTGACGGGCGCCCCGCCGGACCCGATGAACCTGCTGGGCCCCGCGTCCGCCTTCGCCTATCCGCGCTTCGCCGACTACCGCGCGGCGGTGGACGCGGCAGCACCGGCCGTCAACGTCGCCGCTCTGGTTGGGCACACCGCCCTGCGCAGCAATCACCTGGACCGACTCGAGCGAGTCGCCAGCCCGGCGGAAATCGCGGCCATGCGCGCGCAACTGGCCGACAGCCTCATGCACGGCGCCCTGGGGCTCAGCACCGGCCTGGCCTACGCGACGGCGGCCGCCGCCAGTACCGACGAAGTCTGCCAGTTGGCCGAGGAACTGGCCGTTCACGGTGGCCTCTACGCCACCCACCTGCGCGATGAGTTCGACGACATCCTCGGCGCCCTCGACGAGGCCTGCGCCATCGCCCGCCACGCCGGTTGCACGCTGATCGTCTCCCACCTCAAGTGCGCCGGCGCGGGCAACTGGGGACGCAGCGCGGAGGTGCTCGCCAGCCTGGAACAGGCACTTCGGCACCAGCCGGTCGGCTGCGACTGCTATCCCTACTCGGCCAGCTCGTCCACCCTGGACCTGAAGCAGGTCACCTCCGACTTCGACATCCTCATCACCTGGTCCCGGGCGCACCCGGAAATGGCCGGCAGGACCCTGGCCGCCATCGCCGACGACTGGCGTCTGCCCTTGCTGGAAGCCGCCCGCCGCCTGCAACCGGCCGGCGCCGTGTACCACTGCATGAGCGAAGCCGACGTGCAGCGCATCCTCGCCCACCCACTGAGCATGATCGGCTCCGACGGCCTGCCCGAAGACCCACGCCCGCATCCACGCCTGTGGGGCACCTTTCCCCGCGTGCTGGGCCACTACAGCCGCGATCTGGGGCTGCTCACCCTCGAAGACGCAGTGCGCAAGATGACCGGCCTCAGCGCCAGCCGCTTCGCCCTGGAGCAGCGCGGCCTGATCGCGCCCGGCTACTGGGCCGACCTGGTGCTGTTCGACCCGCACGCCATCGCCGACACCGCGCGCTTCCACGACCCCATCCAGCCCGCCGCCGGCATCCGCGCGGTCTGGGTCAACGGCGTGCTGTCCTACCAGGACGGCCAGCCCTGCCAGGCCCGCGCCGGGCGCTTCCTGCCCCGCGCTGGCGCGAATCCCCCCGCAACCGAGGAAAACATCCGATGAAAACACTGCAACGTCACGGCATCGCCCAAGGCACCGGCGGCCAGTCCCTGCCCTTTGCCCGGGCCGTACAGGCCGACGGCTGGCTGTTCGTTTCCGGACAGACGCCGATGCGCGACGGCCAGGTGGTCGAGGGCGGCATCGCCGCCCAGGCCCATCAGTGCATCCGCAACCTGCTGGCCATTCTCGAGGAAGCCGGCTACGGGCCCGAGCATGTGGTGCGCTGCGGCGTCTGGCTGGACGACCCGCGTGACTTCGCCGCCTTCAACCAGGTGTTCCAGCGCTACTTCGGCGCCCATCCACCGGCCCGCGCCTGCGTGGTGTCGAGCATGGTCATCGACTGTAAGGTCGAAGTGGACTGCGTCGCCTACCGGGCACCCTGAGCAAGGAGGACGAGATGCATATCGCCTGCCTGGGAGAGGCCATGGTCGAACTGAGCGGCCAGCCCCTGTGCCGCCGCTTCGGTGGCGACACCCTCAACACCGCGCTGTACATGGCACGGCTGCTGGCCGGTCGCGACGACCGGGTGCACTACCTCAGCGCGCTCGGTGACGACCGCCTGAGCGACGAACTGCTGCACCACTGGCGGGACGAAGGCCTGGAGACCGGGCGCATCGCCCGACTGCCAGGCCGGCAGCCCGGCCTTTACCTGGTCGAAGTGGATGCCCGCGGAGAGCGCAGCTTCCTCTATTGGCGCGACACCAGCGCGGCCCGCCAGCACTTCGCCGGCGATATCGACTGGGAACGCTGGCTGGACCGTACGCACACCGACGCGCTCTACCTGTCCGGCATCAGCCTGGCGCTGTTCCCGGCGCCACGCCGCGAAGCCCTGCTGCGGGCACTTTCCGGCTTCACCGCCTCGGGTGGTCGACTCTGGTTCGACAACAACTTCCGCCCCGCGCTGTGGTCCGCCCATGAAGCGCGACGGGTCCATGAACGCGTCCTGGCCTTGGCCGACATTGCCCTGCTCACGCTGGACGACCAATGCCAACTGTACGACGACGAACAGGCCGCCGAGGAAGCCGCCGCCCTCGGCCTGGCGCTGGGCTGCGGCGAGGTGGTGGTCAAGTGCGGGGCGCAGCCTTGCCTGATCGCCAACGCGCGGCAATGGCTGGAGGTGCCCGCACAACCCGTGGCCCAGGTGGTGGACAGCTGCGCAGCGGGAGACGCCTTCGCCGCGGCCTACCTGGCGAGCCGCAGCCGGGGCCTTGCGGTCCAGACGGCGGCGGAGCACGGCCATCGACTGGCCGCGGCGGTAATCGGCCACCCCGGTGCGATCATGCCCCGCCATGCCATGCCGGACATCCCGCTGCCGCCCTGAACGTCAGCCCTGTAAAAGAAAACCGGCTCACCAGGAGCCGGTTTTCCATCCCTCACATCCGTCTCAAAACGGCTCGCCCCTGGCCGCCTTGTCCAGCAGCAACGCCGGCGGCTCGAAGCGTTCGCCGTACTGCTCGGCCAGGTAACGGGCGCGGGCGACGAAGTCATTCAGGCCGTACTGGTTGATGAATTGCAGCGCACCACCGGTCCAGGCAGCGAAGCCGATGCCGAAGATCGAGCCGATATTGGCGTCGGCGGTGGCGTGCAGCACGCCCTCCTCCACGCAGCGCACGGTCTCGATGGCCTGGATGAAGAGGATGCGGTCGCGCACGTCTTCCTGCGGAATCTGCCGGTCGGCCTTCTCGAAGCGCGCTTTCAGTTCCGGCCACAGGTGCTTCCTGCCGCCTGCCGGGTACTCGTAGAAGCCACCGCCCGCCGCCTTGCCGGGCCGCTTGTACTCGTTGAGCATCAGGTCGATCACGGCGAACGCCGGGTGAGTCGGCAGCGCCTTGCCTTCGGCCTTGAGGTCTTCGGCAGTCTGGTTGCGGATGTGGCTCATCAGGCTCAGGGAGACTTCGTCGGAGATCGCCAGGGGCCCCACCGGCATGCCGGCCTTGCGGGTTTCGTTCTCGATCATCGCGGCGGACACGCCCTCGCCCAGCATGGCGATGCCTTCGTTGGTGAAGGTGCCGAACACGCGGGAGGTGAAGAATCCACGGCTGTCGTTGACGACGATGGGGGTTTTCCTGATCTGCAGGACGTAGTCGAAGCCACGGGCCAGGGTTTCGTCCGAGGTTTTCTCGCCGCGGATGATCTCCACCAGCGGCATGCGGTCCACCGGGCTGAAGAAGTGCAGGCCGATGAACTTCTCCGGCTTGGCCACGGCGCGGGCCAGCCCGGTGATCGGCAAGGTGGAGGTGTTGGAGGCGATCACCGCGTCCGGCAATGCGGCGGCCTCGGCGGCGGCGCTGACCTTGGCCTTCAGCTCGCGGTTCTCGAACACGGCTTCGATGATCAGGTCGCAACCGTCGAAGTCGGCATCGCTGGCGGTGGCCTTGATGCGGCCCAGGATGGCGTCGCGCTTCTCGACGGCCATATGGCCACGACTCACCAGTTGGTCCAGCAGACCCCGGGTATAGGCCTTGCCCTTCTCCGCCGCGTCTACCGATACGTCCTTGAGGACGACCTCGATGCCGGCGATGGCCGAGACATAGGCGATGCCCGCGCCCATCATGCCGGCGCCGAGTACGCCGACCTTTTTCGTCACGTTGGGCGCCGGTGCCTTGGGCCGCGAGCTGCCGGCATTGATCTCGTTCAGTTGGAACCAGAAGGTGCCGATCATGTTCTTCGCCACCTGGCCGGTGGTCAGCTCGGTGAAGTAGCGCGCCTCGATCAACTGGGCGGTATCGAAGTCCACCTGTGCGCCTTCGACGGCGGCGCACATGATCTTTTCCGGCGCCGGGAAGCAGCCCCTGGTCTTGTCGCGCAGCACCGAGGGGGCGATGGCGAGCATCTGCGCCACGTTCGGGCTGGACGGGGTGCCGCCGGGGATTCTGTAGCCGGGGGTGTCCCAGGGCTGGGCGGCCGTGGGGTTGGCGACGATCCAGGCGCGGGCCTTGGCCAGCATCTCGTCCGTGGTTTGCGCCAGGTCATGGATCAGGCCGGCCTTGAGGGCCTGTTCCGGACGCACCTTGCGGCCTTCGGCCAGGTACGGCAGCGCTTTCTCGATGCCCAGCAGACGCACCATGCGCACCACTCCGCCGCCGCCCGGCAGCAGGCCGAGGGTCACCTCGGGCAGGCCGAGCTGCACGCTGTTGTCGTTCAGGGCGATGCGGTGATGGCAGGCCAGGCAGATTTCCCAGCCGCCGCCCAGGGCCGCACCGTTGATGGCGGCCACCACCGGCTTGCCGAGGGTTTCCAGGCGGCGCAGCTGGCCCTTGATGCCCAGCACCATCTGGTAGAAGGCATCGGCGTCGGCGCGGGTGACCTTGACCAGCTCGTTGAGGTCGCCGCCGGCGAAGAAGGTCTTCTTCGCCGAGGTGACGATCACCCCGGCAATGCTGTCCTTCTCGGCCTCCAGGCGTTCGACAGTCCTGCCCATGGCCTCGCGGTACACCGCGTTCATGGTGTTGGCGCTCTGGCCAGGCATGTCCATGGTCAGGACGACGATATTGTCCTGGCCTTTTTCGTAACGGATGGGCTCGTTCATTCTTGTTCTTCCCTTAGCTGGGAGAGCGCTTCAGGGGCGTTGCGAACGCATCTGCCCCTGATCGCTCCTGTCAGATTCGTTCGATGATGGTTGCTATACCCATGCCGCCGCCCACGCAGAGCGTGGCCAGGCCGTAGCGCAGCTTGCGCGCTTCCAGCTCGTCCAGCAGCGTGCCGAGAATGGCGCAGCCGGTAGCGCCCAGCGGGTGGCCCATGGCGATGGAGCCGCCGTTGACGTTGACCTTCTCCTCCGGCACGCCCATCTCCTTCATGAACTTCATCACCACCGAGGCGAAGGCTTCGTTGACCTCGAACAGGTCGATGTCGGCCACATCCAGGCCTGCCTTGGCCAGGGCCTTGCGGGTGGCCGGCGCCGGGCCGGTGAGCATGATGGTCGGGTCAGTGCTGGTGACGGCGGTGGCGACAATGCGCGCGCGCGGCTTGAGGCCCAGTTCCTTGCCCTTGGCGGCGGAGCCGATGAGCATGGCGGCGGCGCCGTCGACGATGCCGGAGCTGTTGCCCGGAGTGTGCACATGTTCGATGCGCTCCACCTGGCTGTACTTGCGCAGGGCAGTGGCGTCGAACCCCATCTGTCCCATCATCTCGAAGCTCGGCTTCAGTGCTCCCAGGCCCTCCAGAGTGGAATCGCCACGGATGAATTCGTCATGGTCGAGCAGGACAATGCCGTTCTGATCGGTGACCGGCACCAGGGATTTGGCGAAGGCGCCGCTGGAGCGGGCACGGGCGGCCTTCTGCTGGGAGCGCAGGGCGAACGCATCGACGTCGGCACGGCTGAAGCCTTCCAGGGTGGCGATCAGGTCGGCGCCAATACCCTGGGGCACGAAACTGGTGTGGAAGTTGGTTTCCGGGTCCATGGCCCAGGCGCCACCGTCTGACCCCATGGGCACGCGCGACATGGATTCCACGCCACCGGCCACCACCAGGTCCTCGAATCCGGAACGCACCTTCATCGCCGCCAGGTTCACCGCCTCCAGGCCCGAGGCGCAGAAGCGGTTGATCTGCTGGCCGGACACGGTTTCGTCCCAGTCCGCCACCAGCGCGGCGGTCTTGGCGATATCCGCGCCCTGGTCACCCACCGGCGTCACGCAGCCGAGGACAATGTCATCCACCTGGCTGGTGTCCAGGTCGTTGCGCTCGGCCAGGGCGCGCAGCAGTCCGGCGATCAGGTTGACCGGTTTGACGCTGTGCAGAGCGCCGTCCTTCTTGCCCTTGCCGCGGGGTGTGCGCACCGCGTCGAAAATGAATGCTTCGGTCATGGCGTCCTCTTGAGGCAACTGGGGTGCCTGTTGTTCTTGTACGTCGGCCGCCGAAGGTCCGGCAGGCCATGGCTACCTTATCGCTATAGGCCAAGTGCTCAATGACGGAAATGCTCAGCCCCATTGACCGCTGCGCTCAGACGAACGGTCGATTGGTGGCCAGTCGCCAGCCAGTATGAAAGGAAGCTGTCTGGAGTCGGGGTCGATCGTCCCACGCCATGGATTTTCCATAACCCGGCGCTACTAGCGGTCACGGACTAGTTACCAACCGATATAAACAGTCTGTGACGCCGGCCCTAGAGTTTGGGTTGCAAGTCACCGCCGCTGCCGGGTTTTGCCGGAGCGGTGTTTTTCGCTAGCCACGGAGGAAGGCCAGGTTTTGGGCCGGCCGTAGGGAGCCCTGACCGACGCGCCTCCAACAACAACAAAGGCAGTTGGCCATGTTCAAGCAGCCGAAAATACGGCAAGCGAGCCTGATCGTCTTTGCCACCACAGTGATTCTCATCCTTCCGAACCTGACCCGATTGGTCAGCTGATCGTCATCCAACCACTGGTTGTCCTGTGCTGCGTACCGCTACTTGCGGTCAACGCAGCGCGGGTAGCCACCACGCCGGCAATACAGGAATCAGCCCGAAGGAGCGCAGCGTCGAGCCCATCGCCAGGCTCGCCCGCGCAACGGCTGGCGGCGCTCGAATACGGCCTCTGACCCTGACGGAAAGCCGCGCTCCCGGCGGCCTACGCCGCGCCCGGGCAGTTGTGCTAGGTTGCCAGGACACACCTCGTAGGAGCCGCCATCATGCGTACCCTGCTCGCTATTCCTGCACTGTTCCTGCTCTCGATCCTGAGCCTGCCGGCCGCCGCCGGAGAAACCGACCAGGCCGCCGCGGTCCAGGCCATGGCCCGGCCCAACGCCGTGCTGATCGATGTGCGCACCCCGGAAGAAGTGGCCGAAGGCAGCATCCCCGGCGCCCGCAACATCGGTTACGAAGAGATCGGCCAGCGCATCGCCGAAGTCGCACCGGACAAGGACACCCCGATAGTGCTCTACTGCCGCAGCGGCCGGCGCTCCAGCATCGCCCAGGACAGCCTGCGGGAGCTGGGCTACAGCCATGTGGTCAACGGCGGCGGCTATCTCGACCTGAAAAACGCCCTGGACAAGGACTGATCGATGCGCAACGCGCTGTTCGCCCTGCTCTTCTGCCTCACCCCGCTCCACGCCGCCGAGCTGACCCTGGAACTGCCCGGCGGCACCCGAACCCTGGACACGGCCGCCCTCCTCAGCCACCCCAAGGCGCAGGACGTGACCATCCCCGACGACGTGTCCTACAAGAAGACCATGCGCTACCGCGCCGTGCCGGTGGCAGTGCTGCTGGAAGGCGTAAAGCCGGACGAGCACCTGCAAGCGGTCGCGCTGGACGGCTTCGCCGCCGAACTACCTGCCGCACCCCTGCTGAACCACAAGGGCGCCCGTGCCTGGCTGGCCATCGAGGACCCGGCCCGTCCCTGGCCGGCCCTGGCCAAGGGCAAGCCCAGCGCGGGGCCGTTCTATCTGGTCTGGACCGATCCGAAAGCCGCCCGCATCGGCCCCGAGCAATGGCCGTTCCAGGTGGCACGCATCCGGCACCTGCCTTCGGTGGCCGAACGCTTCCCCGCCCTGCTCCCGGCCGCCGACACCAGCGCCGAGGTACGCGCCGGCTTCGTCCAGTTCCAGAAGAACTGCCTGGCCTGCCACCGCCTGAACGGCGCGGGCGACGCCCAGTTCGGCCCCGACCTGAACATTCCCTACAACCCCACCGAATACCTGGCGGGGGACTTCCTGCCCCGCTACATCCGCGACCCGCAAAGCCTGCGCCGCTGGCCCCAGGGCAAGATGCCGGGGTTCTCGAAGGAGGCCATCAGCGATGAGGAACTGGGCCAGTTGATTGGCTACCTCAGGCATATGGCGGGAAGGAAGGTCGCACCTTGAAGTGACCTCGACCCGAGGTCAGCCAGCCTCTCCCGCAAGCAGGAGCAGGCCAGTCGCCCCTCCCCCATCACACGTTGTATTCCACCGGCGGGGGCGGCAGTTGGCCGATCAGGTCCTGCAGCCCGGCGGCCCATTGCCTGCGGATGTCGGCGAAGTATGTGTCGTCCTCGGTGACCCGGTAGCCGGCCGGCAGGATCAGGCTGTCGCGGTGGTACACCAGCAGGTCCAGCGGCATGCCCACTGACAGGTTGCTGCGGATGGTGGAATCGAAGGACACCAGGGCACAGCGCAGAGCCTCTTCCAGGTTGGTCTCGAACTCCAGGTTGCGGTCGAGTATCGGCTTGCCGTATTTGCTCTCCCCCAGTTGCAGGAAGGGCGTGTCTTCGGTGGCCTGGATGAAGTTGCCCTGGGGATAGATGCTGTAGAGGTCCGGCGGGTTGCCGGCGATCTGCCCGCCCACCAGGAAGGAGCAGGTCAGGTCGGTGTTGCCGGCCAGGGGCGCACCGTCGCGGGCGATGACTTCGCGTATGGTTTCCGCCACCAGGGCGGTGGCGTCGTAGAGGGTGGGCACGCTGTGGAGGTTCGGGCCTGGCCCGTGCAGGCGCTGCTTGAGCAGGTTCACCACCGATTGCGAAGTGGCCAGGTTGCCGGCGCTCTGCAGCACGATCAACCGTTCGCCGCTGACGCCGAAGGCGTAGAGCTTGCGGAAGGTGGCGATGTGGTCGATGCCCGCGTTGGTGCGCGAGTCGGAAACGAATACCAGGCCTTCTTTCAGGTGCATGGCGACGCAATAGGTCATGCCGGTTCTCCTTGTTGGGACTGCGCGCGCCGTGAACCCGGTCGCCGGACCCGTCGTGCGACGGGCCTGGGCAGGAAGCGGCGACCGGCGCCGCGCGCAGACAGGTATGCGCGCCTTACTGTCCCTGAACCTGCAACAACGGCTGTACGACCACCTTGGCGTGCATCTGCTCGCCGCCACCGCCACGGCGCATGCCGCGCACCGGACAGGCATCCAGGTAGTCCAGGCCCACCGCCAGCTTCAGGTGGCGCTCGGGACGGGCCAGTTTGTTGGTCACGTCGAAGGTGTACCAGGCATCGTCCAGCCAGGCTTCGGCCCAGGCATGGCTGGCCAGGCTCTGCTTGTCGCCCTGGTACAGGTAACCGGAGACGAAGCGCGCCGGGATGCCCAGGCTGCGGGCGCAGGCGAGGAAGGCGTGGGCGTGGTCCTGGCAGACCCCGGCGCGGCCGGCGAAGGCTTCGGCCGCGGTGCTGTCGACGTGGGTCACGCCTTTCTTGAACGGCATCTGCTCGTGCAAGGCGTCCATCAGCTCGATCAGCGTGCTGCGGTCGCGGCGGCTGCCGCACTGCCGCGCGGCGAACTCGCGCAGGGCGTCGTCGGCCATGGTCAGGCGAGTGAAGCGCAGGAAGGGCAAGGCCGAATGATGGTCGTGCTCGGCCTCGCTGTGCTCGTCGATCTCGACCTGGCCACGGGCGCTGATGACGATGGACTCATGGGGCTCGTCCAGGGTCAGCACATGGAAGATATTGCCGAAGGGGTCGACCTGGGCGCGCACCGGATGCGGCAGGGTCAGCTCCCAGTTGAGCACGTGCTGACGTTCGTTCTCCTGGGGCGTCAGGCGCAGGTACTGGATGCTGGCGCGGACAGGGTCGTCGTAGCGATAGGTGGTGTCGTGGCGGATGGACAGTTTCATACGGCCTCCAGATACGAACTGTGGATGGCCCGGGCCAGTTGGCGGACCAGCAGAATGAAGTCGGTTAGCCAGGTGTGCAGGCCTTCGGCGAGGATCTCGTCGATGGCGGTGTAGCGCAGCCGCGCATCCAGTTCGGCCGCCAGGCGCTGGGCCGGGCGACCGTTGTCTCCGGGCAGGCTGGCGAGGATGTCGTTGAGCTCGCCCATGCAGGTGCGCAGCGAGCGCGGCACGTCGGCGCGCAGCAGCAGCAGCTCGGAGACCTGGCGGGCTTCCGGGGAACCCCGGTAGACCTCGGTGTACGCCTCGAAGGACGACAGGGCGCGGAGCAAGGCGCTCCATTGGTAATAACCACGGGCCGAACTGTCGCTGACCTCCTCCGATTCCTCGCCGAACATCTCGTAGCGTGAGTCCAGCAGGCGCAGGGTGTTGTCGGCCCGTTCGATGAAGGTACCCAGGCGAATGAAGCTGTAGGCTTCACCGCGCATGATGGTGCCGTAGGTGGCGCCACGGAACAGGTGCGAACGCTCCTTTACCCATTCGCAGAAGCGGCTGATGCCGTAGCGACCCAGCCCTTCGTTGGAAATGCTCAGCATCTCCAGCCAGGTGGCGTTGATGTTCTCCCAGATGTCGGCGGTTATCCGGCCGCGCACCGCATGGGCATTGCTCCGTGCCGCGCGCAGGCAGCTGTAGATGCTGGCCTGGTTGTCGGCGTCCAGGGCGAAGAAGTGCAGCATGCGCCCGGCGTTCAACTGGCCGTGGCGCTCCTGGTAGAGCTCCAGGGTGCCGGTGCTGAGCAGCGACATGGCCAGTTCTTCCAGCCCGTCGCCACGGCCGTCCTGGGGCATCAGCGACAGCGAGTAGCTGACGTCCAGCATGCGCGCCAGGTTTTCCGCGCGTTCCAGGTAACGGGACATCCAGTAGAGTTCGGAGGCGGTTCTGCTGAGCATGTTCAGTCCTCCACAATCCAGGTGTCCTTGGTGCCGCCGCCCTGGGACGAGTTCACCACCAGGGAGCCTTCGCGCAGCGCGACGCGGGTCAGGCCGCCGGGCACCAGGCGGGTTTCCCGACCGGACAGGACGAAGGGTCGCAGGTCGATGTGGCGCGGCGCGATGCCCTGCTCGACGAAGGTCGGGCAGGTGGACAGGCACAGGGTCGGCTGGGCGATGTAGGCCTCCGGCCGGGCCTTGAGGCGCTCGCGGAAGGCTTCGATCTCCTTGGCGCTGGCCGCCGGCCCCACCAGCATGCCGTAGCCGCCGGAGCCCTGGGTTTCCTTGACCACCAGCTCGGGCAGGTGGGCCAGCACGTGGGACAGGTCTTCCGGTTTGCGGCATTGCCAGGTGGGCACGTTCTGCAGGATGGGTTCCTCGTTCAGGTAGAAGCGGATCATCTCGCCGACATAGGGATAGATGGACTTGTCGTCCGCCACCCCGGTGCCGATGGCGTTGGCCAGCAGCACATTGCCGGCGCGATAGGCGGCCAGCAGACCGGGTACGCCGAGCATGGATTCGGGGTTGAAGGCCAGGGGGTCGAGGAAGGCGTCATCCAGCCGGCGGTAAATCACGTCCACCGGCTGCGGACCGGACGTGGTGCGCATGAACACGCGGTCGTCGCGGACAAACAGGTCGGCGCCTTCCACCAGCTCCACACCCATCTCGCGCGCGAGGAAGGCGTGCTCGAAGTAGGCGCTGTTGAAGCGCCCCGGGGTCAGCACCACCACACTGGGGTTGTCCAGCGGGCTAGAGCTTTTCAGGGTGTCCAGCAACAGGTTCGGGTAGTGGTCGATGGGGGCGACGCGCTGGGCGGAGAACAGCTCGGGAAACAGCCGCATCATCATCTTGCGGTCTTCCAGCATGTAGCTGACGCCGCTGGGCGTGCGCAGGTTGTCCTCCAGCACGTAGTAGGTGCCGTCGCCATCGCGCACCAGGTCCACCCCGGCGATATGGGCGTAGATGCCACGGTGCAAGTCCAGGCCCTGCATGGCGATCTGGTAGCCCTCGTTGGCCAGCACCTGCTCGGCGGGAATGATCCCCGCCGTGATGATCCGCTGGTCGTGGTAGAGGTCGGCGAGGAACATGTTCAGCGCCTTGACGCGCTGGATGCAGCCCTTCTCCACCACCCGCCATTCGCTCATGGGAATGGCGCGGGGAATGGTGTCGAAGGGGATCAGCCGCTCGGTGCCCTGCTCATCGCCGTAGAGGGTGAAGGTGATACCGGCGCGGTGGAACAGCAGGTCGGCCTCTCGGCGTCGCTGCGCCAGCAGCTCCTCGGGCGCGTCCGCCAGCCAGCGTGCGAATTCCCGGTAATGCGGACGGCATTCGCCACTCGCGTCGTACATCTCGTCATAGAAAGTGCGGGACATGCCTAACTCCTTGTCACCACGGGCAGATATGCAGTCGCAAGCCCCGTGCCATCGCAACAATCGTCTGCATTTCAACAACTTGCAGCACACGCACAGCCGTCGCGCCCCAGACCGGTGCATCCCGCTGGGCGGAACTCCACGGCTCGCCCTATTTGGCGGCGGTACCGGGTTGGACGGAATGCGACGGCGAGGTGTTCCCCCTATCGTCGGGCAGGGGAACTTCCATCCTTGGAATAGATAGTCTAGTCCGGCCTCCGCGCAGCCCTATGGCCCGATTGTTCTATACATATGTTGCGATTTGGAATTTGCCCAATAACCGGTCGGCCTATGCTCATTGGAACGCCGCTATGGGCCGCATAGCCGGGCCGCATTTCAAAGCGGCCAAGCGCCTTCCATACTTGCCCCAACCCGGTGCCTCCGCACCCTGCCATCGGAGGAAACCCGCAATGCTTACCATCGGAGACAAACTGCCGGCGTTCGACCTGCTGGCGGTGGACCACGACTCGGAACCCCTGCCGACCCCGGAGAACGCCTTCAAACGGGTCAACCAGGACAGCTACCTGGGCAAATGGAAAGTGCTGTTCTTCTGGCCCAAGGACTTCACCTTCGTCTGCCCGACCGAAATCAAGGCCTACGGTGACCTGCTGGAACAGTTCGACGATCGCGACACCCAGTTGATCGGCGCCTCCACCGACAGCGAGTTCGTCCACCTTGCCTGGCGCCGCGACCACAAGGACCTGAAAGGCCTGAGCTTCCCCTGGCTGGCCGACAGCAGGCACGAGCTGGCCGACGCCCTGGGCATCATCGACCGCCACGAAGGCGTGGCCCTGCGCGCGACCTTCATCATCGATCCCGACAACGTCATTCGCCATGTCTCGGTGAACGACCTGCTGGTGGGGCGCAATCCGCAGGAAACCCTGCGCCTGCTCGACGCCCTGCTGACCGAGGAACTCTGTCCCTGCAACTGGCGCAAGGGCGAGGCGACCCTTCATTTCTGAACCGGCGAGCAGCCTCGCCGGGGTCCATCCGCGCTGCCTTGTCAGCCCCAAAGCCCCGAACTACGCTGCTCAATGCGAGCAGCGGCCGTGATTTTCGGCACGCTTTCCGCGCACCGCCAACGGCCTGCAGTTCCGCCGATCGGGCTCCGCACGTCATGTACAACAGGAGTCGACAATGCCCTCGCTCAAGTCCGTTTCCCTCTCGTTCGCCGTCAGTTGCGCCTGCCTCATCGCCTCCGCCCAGGCCGCCGAACCGCTGAAGCAACTCGGCGCGGGCGAAGGGCAGCTCGACATCATCGCCTGGCCCGGCTACATCGAGCGCGGCGAGTCGGACAAGAACTACGACTGGGTCACCCAGTTCGAGAAAGACACGGGCTGCAAGGTCAACGTGAAGACCGCCGCCACCTCCGACGAGATGGTCAGCCTGATGGCCAAGGGTGGCTACGACCTGGTCACCGCCTCCGGCGACGCCTCCCTGCGCCTGGTGGCCGGCAAGCGCGTGCAGCCCATCAACACCGCCCTGATCCCCAACTGGAACACCCTCGACGAACGCCTGCAGGACGCACCCTGGCACACGGTGCAGGGCGTTCACTACGGCACCCCCTACCAGTGGGGCCCGAACCTGCTGATGTACAACACCCGGCTGTTCAAGCAGGCGCCGGACAGCTGGGCCGTGGTCTTCGAACCCCTGGACCTGGCCGACGGCAAGTCCAACAAGGGCCGCGTGCAGGCCTACGACGGCCCGATCTACATCGCCGATGCCGCCCTTTACCTGAAATCCGCCAGGCCGGAACTGGGTATCCAGGACCCGTACCAGCTGACCGAAGCGCAGTACGCCGCCGTGCTCGACCTGCTGCGCAAACAGCATGAACTGGTGCACCGCTACTGGCACGACGCAACCGTGCAGATGAGCGACTTCAAGAACGAAGGGGTGGCGGCCGCCAGCACCTGGGGCTACATGGCCAACGCCCTGAAGGCCGAGATGCAGCCGGTGGAGACGGTGTTCCCGAAGGAGGGCGTCACCGGCTGGGCCGACACCACCATGCTGCACGTGGACGCCAAGCACCCGAACTGCGCCTACAAATGGATGGACTGGTCCCTGCAGCCGAAGGTGCAGGGCGACCTGGCCGCCTGGTTCGGCTCGCTGCCGGTGGTGGCCAAGGGCTGCACCGGCAGCGAACTGCTCGGCCCCGACGGCTGCGCCACCAACGGCTACGACCAGTTCGACAAGATCGCCTTCTGGAAGACCCCGGAAGCCCAGGGCGGGAAGTTCGTCCCCTACAGTCGGTGGACGCAGGACTACATCGCCATCATGGGTGGTAGGTAGTCCGCACCGATCTCCCTCCAGAAGTCACCCCTCTCCCCCTGGGAGAGGGGCCGGGGGTGAGGGAGGTCAGGCATAGCGCGCACCGTGAAACACCGAACGACTGAGATACCCCTCACCCCAGCCCTCTCCCGGAGGGAGAGGGAGCAAAGCCATCCGGAGCTCCCCCATGACCACAGCCGTCCAGTTCACCGATGTCTGCCGTTTCTACGGCGATGTGAAGGCGGTGGATCGCGTGTCCATTGAAATCCGCGACGGCGAGTTCTTCTCCATGCTCGGCCCCTCCGGCTCGGGCAAGACCACCTGCCTGCGCCTCATCGCCGGTTTCGAGCGGCCCACCTCGGGCTCCATCCGCATCCACGGCGAGGAGGCTGGGGGCCTTGCGCCCTACGAGCGCGACGTGAACACCGTGTTCCAGGACTACGCCCTGTTCCCCCACATGAACGTGCGCGACAACGTCGCCTACGGCCTCAAGGTCAAGGGCGTCGCCAGGGCCGAGCGTCTGGGCCGTGCGGAGGAAGCGCTGGGCATGGTCGCCCTCCCCGGCTATGGCGACAGGAAACCCGCGCAGCTCTCCGGCGGCCAGCGCCAGCGCGTGGCCCTGGCCCGCGCGCTGATCAACCGCCCCCGCGTGCTGCTGCTGGACGAGCCCCTGGGCGCCCTCGACCTCAAGCTGCGCGAACAGATGCAGAGCGAGTTAAAGAAGCTGCAGCGCCAGCTCGGCATCACCTTCATCTTCGTCACCCATGACCAGGGCGAGGCGCTCTCCATGTCCGACCGCGTGGCGGTGTTCAACAGGGGCCGCATCGAACAGGTGGACAGCCCGCAGAACCTCTACCGCCAGCCGCGCACCCGCTTCGTCGCCGAATTCGTCGGTACCGCCAACGTGCTCCATGGCGACTTCGCCCAGCGCCTGACCGGCAGTCCCGGCGCATTTTCCCTGCGCCCGGAGCACGTGCGCTTCGGCCATGCCGCCAGCGGCGAGCTGCAGGTCAGCGCCACGGTGCACGACGTGCAGTACCTCGGCGCCAGCAGCCGCTACGAACTCAACCTGGACGACGGCGGGCGCCTGGCCGTCAGCCTGCCCAACGGCGAGCAGCCGGACAGCGGCCGCCCGCAACCCGGCCAGCAGGTCCAGGCCTGCTGGGCCCGCAGCGCCATGGTTGCACTCAGCGAGTAGGCCATGGGCAGCGTCATCGCCAGCCACCGGGCCGGACCGCTGCGCGGGGTCTCCAACCTGCTCTATCGCCGCGCCACCCTCTACCTGTTGCTGCTCCTGACCCCGCCGCTGCTGTGGTTCGGCGTCGTCTACATCGGCTCGCTGTTCGCCCTGCTCTGGCAGAGCTTCTACACCTTCGACGACTTCACCATGGCGGTGACGCCGGAGCTGACCCTGGCCAACTACGCCGCCCTGTTCAACCCGGCCAACTACGACATCATCCTGCGCACCCTCGGCATGGCCATCGCCGTGAGCCTGGCCAGCGCGGTGCTGGCCTTCCCCATCGCCTACTACATGGCGCGCTTCGCCTCGCCCCGGGAGAAGGCCTTCTTCTACATCGCAGTGATGCTGCCGATGTGGGCCAGTTACATCGTCAAGGCCTATGCCTGGACGGTGATCCTGGCCAAGGGCGGAATCCTCTACTGGCTGATCCAGCAACTGCACCTGGAAGGCCTGCTGGGCAGCCTGCTGGCCGTTCCCGGCGTGGGCGGCAACACCCTGTCCACCTCTCACCTCGGGCGTTTCCTGGTGTTCACCTACATCTGGCTGCCGTTCATGATCCTGCCGATCCAGGCCTCCCTCGAACGCCTGCCACCCTCGCTGCTGCAGGCCTCGGCCGACCTCGGCGCCCGGCCCCGGCAGACCTTCGCCCAGGTCATCCTGCCGCTGGCTTTCCCCGGCGTCGTGGCCGGTTCCATTTTCACCTTCAGCCTGACCCTGGGCGATTTCATCATCCCGCAACTGGTGGGCCCCAGTGGCCTGTTCATCGGCACCATGGTCTACGTGCAGCAAGGCTCGGTGGGCAACATCCCCCTGGCGGCGGCCTTCACCCTGGTGCCCATCCTGCTGATCGCCCTCTACCTGTCCATCGCCAAGCGGCTGGGGGCCTTCGATGCACTCTGACTCGGAAAGACAGGGGGAACGGGCGTCCTGGGGACTGCGCCTGGCGGCCTGGGGCGGCCTGGCGTTCCTGCACTTCCCGATCCTGGTGATCCTGCTGTATGCCTTCAACGTCGAGCAGTCGGCCTACAGTTTCCCGCTCAAGGGCTTCACCCTGGAATGGTTCGCCGTGCTGGGCAGCCGGGACGACGTGCTGCAGGCGATCATCCTGTCGCTGAAAGTGGCCTGCCTGGCCACCGCGCTGGCCATGGTCCTCGGCACCCTGGCCGCCGCCGCGCTCTACCGCCGCGACTTCTTCGGCAAGGAAAGCATCACCCTGATGCTGATCCTGCCCATCGCCCTGCCCGGCATCATCACCGGCATCGCCCTGCTCTCGGCCTTCAAGACCCTCGGCATCGAACCCGGCATCTTCACCATCGTGGTCGGCCACGCCACCTTCTGCGTGGTGATCGTCTACAACAACGTGATCGCGCGATTCCGGCGCACCTCCCACAGCCTGATCGAAGCCTCGATGGACCTGGGCGCGGACGGCTGGCAGACCTTTCGCTACATCATCCTGCCGAACATCGCCACCGCCCTGCTGGCGGGCGGCATGCTGGCCTTCGCACTGTCCTTCGACGAGATCATCGTCACCACCTTCACCGCCGGCCATGAACAGACCCTGCCCCTCTGGCTGCTCAGCCAGCTCAGCCGCCCGCGCGACGTCCCGGTGACCAACGTGGTGGCCCTGCTGGTGATGCTCGTCACCATGCTGCCCATCCTCGGCGCCTATTACCTGACGCGGGGCACCGAGTCGGTGGCGGGGGGTGGGAAGTGAAGTCGCTTCGACTCCCCTGGACAACGCCCCTCTCCCGCGCGCGGGAGGGGGGACAAGGCATCTACCCGAGGAATCCGACATGCAAACCAAACTCCTGATCAATGGCCAGTTCCTCCAGGGCGACGGCGAAGCCCTCGACGTCTTGAATCCCGCCACCGGCGCGGTGCTGGTGAGAATCGCCGAAGCCAGCGAAGCCCAGGTGGACGCCGCCGTGCGCGCGGCCGACGCGGCCTTCGAAGGCTGGGCGCGGACCTCGCCCCGGGACCGTGCCACCCTGCTGCTGAAACTGGCGGACCGCATCGAAGAACAGGCTGGCGAACTTGCCAGGCTGGAGTCGGACAACTGTGGCAAGCCCTACGCCGCCGCGCTGAACGACGAACTCCCGGCGGTCGCCGACGTGTTTCGCTTCTTCGCCGGGGCCAGCCGCTGCCTTACCGGCTCGGCAGCGGGCGAGTACCTGCCGGGATTCACTTCAATGATCCGCCGCGACCCGGTGGGGGTGATCGCCTCCATCGCGCCCTGGAACTACCCGCTGATGATGGCCGCCTGGAAGCTCGGCCCGGCCCTGGCCGCCGGCAATACCGTGGTGCTCAAGCCCTCGGAGCAGACGCCGCTGACCGCCCTGCGCCTGGCGGAACTCATCGCCGAACTGCTGCCGCCGGGGGTGGTGAACATCGTCCTCGGCCGGGGCCCCACCGTGGGCAGCCCGCTGGTCTCCCACCCGCTGGTGCGCATGGTGTCGCTGACCGGCTCAGTGGGCACCGGCAAGGCGATCATACGCAGCGCCGCCGAGAGCGTGAAGCGCACCCACATGGAACTGGGCGGCAAGGCGCCGGTGATCGTCTTCGACGACGCCGACCTGGCTGATGTGGTGGCCGGCATCCGTACCTTCGGCTTCTACAACGCCGGGCAGGACTGCACCGCCGCCTGCCGCATCTATGCCGGCAAGAAGATCTACGACAACTTCGTCGCCGACCTGGCCAGCGCGGTGTCCAGCCTCAAGACCGGCCTGCAGGACGACCCGGCCACCGAACTCGGCCCACTGATCACCCAGAGCCAGCGCGAACGGGTGGCCGGTTTCGTCGACCGCGCCCGTGGCCAATCGCACATCCAGATCGCCACCGGCGGCAAGCCGGTGGCCGGCAGCGGTTTCTTCTACGAACCCACGGTGGTGGCCCATGCCAGGCAGGAGGACGAGATCGTGCGGCGCGAGGTGTTCGGCCCGGTGGTGACAGTGACGCCGTTCAGCGATGTGGACGAGGCGGTGCGCTGGGCCAACGATTCCGACTACGGCCTGGCGTCATCGGTATGGACGCACGACGTGGGCCGTGCCGCCGCCGTCGCCTCGCGCCTGCACTACGGCTGCACCTGGATCAACACTCACTTCATGCTCACCAACGAAATGCCCCACGGCGGTTTCAAGCAGTCCGGCTACGGCAAGGACCTCTCCATGTACGGGCTGGAGGATTACACCGTGGTGCGGCATGTGATGATCAAACACTGATCGGGTTCGGACGGCCCCCAGCTTGTGGGGGCGAATTCATTCGCACAGGGCGGCGAAGCTCACCCCTCGGGCGTTGATGGCCGAACCTTCGGTCCGGTTGGCGACTGAAGTCGCCCCCACAGGGAGAGCGAAGCCCCGCTGCCCTAGCCGAACGCCAGCGCCAGCCAGCGCTGGTAGAACCCTTCCGCCACCTGGTTCAGCGCCGTCACCCTGGCCGGCAGGTCCTCCAGCATCCGCGTGCGGGCCTGCTGGCTGGGCTGGGTTTCGTCGAGCAGATGCGCCCAGTCGGTGAGCCAGTTGCGCACCAGCTCTTCGGTCATTTCCGGATGGCCTTGCAGGGCCAATACCTTGTCGCCCCAGGAAAATCCCTGGTTGGGGCACCAGGGACTGTCCATCAGCCACTGCGCGCCTTCGGGCAGGTCGAAGGTATCGCTGTGCCACTGGTAGATCGAGAACTCCCGCGGCAGGTGGGACAGCCAAGGGTTGTCGATAGCCAGGGCGCGCTTCTCCAGCGGCTGCCAGCCGATCTCGGTGTAGGGCATGCGGTGCACGGCGGCCCCCAGGGCACGGGCCAGCAACTGGCCGCCCAGGCAGTGGCCGATCAGGGGCACACCGCGGGCGACAAAATGCTGCAAGGCGGCGATTTCCGCCCCGATCCAGGGCAGCGGGTCGTTGACGCTCATGGGCCCGCCCATGATGGCCACCGCCTTGGGCCGGTCCAGGTCGTAGCCCTCCAGCTCGCCCAGGTCCGAGCGCACGACGATGAAGTCGCGCTGCTCCCGGTCCAGAACGGTGGCCAGGTGGCCGGCAGGGCAGAAATCCGCGTGGGTAAGAATCAGGATATCGGTCATGGGGTCCCCTCTGATCGACTGAGTCTGAGGCAAAGGCCATGCCGCGGTCGAGTAAGGGAACCGTAGTTTTCTGCGAGCCCGGGTGAGGGAGGGAAACCAGCCGGATCTTTGTCCGGTATGCCCGGTTCGCGACAGTCGCGCCGCCACGAACCGGGGTGGTTATCAAGGATGCTTGACGGAAACTTCCTGGGTCACGCCCCAGCCGTCGAGCACGCCACCGAGCGGGACCACCAGGGCCTCCAGGTCGTGCTCGAAATCACCGATTCCCGCATGGGTGGCGTACATCACCTTGCTGACCTGCAGGTGCCAGGCTCCATCGGCACGGACCGACACCTGGGCGTTCAAGGATTCGCCACGGAAATTCTTCGCCGCCAGTCGCGCCCGGTCCTCGTCGGGGAAGATGGCGTAGAACTCGATCGGATGGACACGGGCAAAATCGAAACCGCCCTCTTTCATGCGGCGCAACAGATTGCTGCTGACATCATCGTGGAAGGCTGTGCTCATGAAACGACCTCCTCTTAGCGATGGATGAGATTCCGCTTTTCCGCTTTCTCCGAGAAGCCGCTCGAGCCGGCTTCGCGGCACCATGCGGTGCCGCCCCCGGGCCGGCACCGCAGACACAGCGCCAGACCCTGGCCGGACCCCGCGCGGACCCGGCCACTGATTCACTCGTCGAGTGATCTTTCAGCTTTCATTTTGCAGGGTAGCGCCACGCAGGCGGGTCTGCCGAAAAGCAGGACAAATAGTCACAAAAGTGGCGACAGGCGGCGCTCGGGGAGCCTCGGGGCTGAGCGCCCGCTGCCATCCACCCGCCAGGTGCCGCCTCGGCAATCAGCCCCTGCTGAGCACCTTCATCACCCAGCGATTGACCCAGGCCGGCGACACCTGCCCCGCTCCGTACATCAGGCGGAACAATCCGCTCACCGGTCGATGCACCGTCGCGCCCTGGGCCTGCTGCCAGGCCGCCCGGGCGATGTCTTCGGCATCCAGATTCACCCCCAGGCGGCGCAATACCGGCGGTTCGAAGCGCTGGCTGCTGACCATCGGGGTACGCACGAAGGGCGGCATCAAGTCACCGACACGGATGCCATGCCGGCGCCATTCCAGTTCCAGGGCCTCGGTGAAGCCGCGCACCGCGAACTTCGAGGCGGAATAGCTGGCCATGTGCGGCGTGCCGTAGACGCCCGAGGCCGAGCCCATGTTGATCACCTGGGCGCCGCGGGTGGCCTTGAGGTAGGGAAAGGCCGCGTGGGTCACCTGTACCAGTCCCAGCACATTGATGTTGAGGATGCGCGCATGCTCGGCCATGTCGATCGCTTCGAAATGACCGAAACGCAGCACACCCGCGCAGTTGAACAGCAGGCGCAACTGGCCGTCGTGGCGACCACAGAAGTCCGCCAGGGCGGCTTCGACGGCGGCCAGGTCGGTCACGTCCAACGCCTGGCGCCAGACGCCGCCTAAGGCCTCCGCCTGGGTCGCCAGCGCCTCGGCGTCGCGGTCGATCAGCCCGACCTGCCAACCGCGCTCATGGAACAGCCGGGCGGTGGCGGCGCCGATGCCGGAGGCGCCACCGGTGATCAGGATGTTGTCCATCTCAGCGCTCTACCTCCACATGCCGGCAGATGAAGTCGGCGGCGCTGTCCAGGGCCTCGTCGGCCCGGCGCAACACCCCGGCGTGGGCCTGGAACACATGCCAGAGCCCCGGATAGCGCTCCAGGCGCACCCAGCCGCCCGCGGCACGTACCCGTTCGGCCAGGCGCAGGCTGTCGTCACGCAGCACTTCGTCCTCGGCCACCTGCACCAGCATCGGCGGCAACCCGGAAAGGTCGGCGAACAGCGGCGACAAGGCCGGGTCGCGACGGTCCAGGCCGGGTGGGCAATAAAGGCGCATCGCCTGCTCGACCCAGGCCGGGTGGATCAGCGGATCGCCGGCGGGCGGCCTGTGCTGCGCGGTGCCGCTGAGGTCGGTGACCGGCGAGAAACAGACCAGCCCAGCCGGCAGCGGCAAGCCCTGGCGGCGGATTTCCAGCGCACTGAGCAGGGTCAGGTTGCCCCCCGCCGAATCGCCGCCGATGACAATGCGCGAAGCCGGGTAGCCGGCATCCAGCAGCCCGCGATAAGCCGCCACGGCGTCTTCCCGCGCGGCGGGAAAGGGATGCTCCGGCGCCAGCCGGTAGTCCAGGGCACACACCGCCACCCCGGCGCGCCTGGCCAGGCTGGCGGTGATCGCGCGGTGGGTGGCCGGTGAGCCGGTGATGAATGCGCCGCCGTGCAGGTAGAGCAAGGCCACATGGCTGCCGCCCGGCGGTCGGTGCCATTCGCAAGGACGGCCGCCCAGTTGCCCGGCCTCGCGCTGCACACCCCGTGGCGCCAGGGTGCCGGCGGTGATCGCGCGCAGCACCCGGCGTTGCAGCCACACGGGCAACGGCGGCCGCATCAGACCGCGGAACAGCAGGCTCAGGGCGGCGCGCAGGGTCGCACGCCGCAACGGCTGGCCGGGCTCCGGCGCGGTGAACTCAACGGGTGCATTCATAATGGTCCAACTCCAGGCGACAAGTCTGTTGGCGGTAGCTGAAGGTGAATCCCGGCCAGTTGTTGGTGTTGCGGCCGTCAGCGGTCTTGTACCAGCTGTTGCAGCCCTGCTCCCAGACGGTGTGGCGCACGTCCTGCTGCAGGCGCTGGTTGAAGCGGCGTTGCACCTCGGGCTTGAGGTCGAGGTAGCGCAGATCACGCAACGCGCGGATGCCGTCCAGCACATAGGGGAACTGGCTTTCCAGCATGTAGAGGATGGAGTTGTGCCCGAGGTTGGTATTCGGCCCGTAGAGGATGAACAGGTTGGGGAACCCGCTGACGCTGATGCCGAGGTAGGCCTCGGCACCATCCCGCCAGGCCTGGTTCAGGTCCCGACCGCCGAGCCCGCGGATGCTCATGGGCGCCAGGAAGTCGGTGGCAGTGAAACCGGTGCCGAGGATGATCGCATCCACCTCATGGCGGCGGCCGTCGCGGGTGACCAGCGCGTCCGCCGTCACCTCGCGGATGCCCGCGTCGACGACCTCAACGTTCGGCCGCGCCAGGGCCGGGTAGAAATCATTGGAGATCAGGATGCGCTTGCAGCCCAGTGGATAGTCCGGCAGCAGGCGCTTGCGCAAGGCCGGGTCAGCGATGCCGCGCGCCAGGTGCCAGCGGAAACGCAGTTGCATCAGTTTCATCAGCGGTGGGAACACCGAGAACGCCAGCACCCGCGACTCGTGCTGGATGTACTTGAGCAGCCGGTCGAGCTTCTGCAGCCCGGGCACGCGCCGCATCAGCGCCAGCTCCCAGCGCCGGTAGGCGCGGTCCGGTTTGGGAATCACGTAGGCCGCCGAGCGCTGGAAGAGCGTCAGCCGCGCAACCTTCGAGGCAATCCGCGGAACGAACTGGATGGCGCTGGCGCCGGTGCCGATCACCGCCACGCGCTTGCCCTCCAGCGGGTAGTCGTGGTTCCAGCGGGCCGAGTGGAACAGCTCGCCCTTGAAGCCGTCCAGCCCGGCAATGCGCGGCCAGGCCGGACGGTTCAACTGGCCGCAGGCACTGACCAGCGCTCGTGCCCTGAAGCGTTCACCGGATCGGCTAGCCACCTGCCAGGTGCCGCTGTCAGCGTCGAACGCCGCCTCCGCCACCTCGCAGCCGAAGCGGATGTACCGGCGCAAACCGTACTTGTCGGCGCAATGGCGCTGGTAGGCGAATATCTCCTCCTGCGGCGCGAACTTGCGCGACCAGTCAGCCTTGGGCTCGAAGGAGAACGAATAGAGATGCGAAGGCACGTCACAGGCCGCGCCGGGGTAGCCGTTGTCGCGCCAGGTACCGCCGACTTCATCGCCCTTCTCGAGGATGAGGAAGTCGTGGATGCCGGCCTTCTGCAACTGGATGGCCAGGCCGAGGCCGCCGAAGCCGGCGCCGATGATCAGCACCCGCAGCGACGGCTGGGCATTGTTGTGCATTGTTATCTCCCGTCCCTATGACGGGAGATGCTAGTTCGCCATCGCTCGCGCGGGAATGGCGTTGCGCGCCTTGGCAGTGGGAAATTGGGACAGAAGTACCATTCCCTCACCGGGCACCGACGCGGGATCAGCGCCCGGCCCGCGACTCGCGGATGTAGAAGCGGGCCTTCTCGGCCTTGTCGTAGCAGCCCTCGAACGACTCGAACTGCTGCTCGGTCTTGGCGGCGGTGAGCAGGCTCAGCGCCTTGGAGTAGCTCACGGCGCCGGAAAAGCCTTCGGCCTTGGCCAGGTCCAGCTCCTTCCAGGCCGCATCCAGTTGGGTGGCGCATTCGCTGCGGTAGGCGGTCTTGCCGGCGCAACCGGCGAGCAGCAGGGCGACCAGGGGCAGGCTGATCCAGGCTTTCATGAACAACGCTCCAGTGAGAAAGATCGACAAAGTCTAGTGCCCCGGCGGCGACTCCGGAATACGGAAAATCCGGCCCCGCCTGCGCCGACGACCGGCCCCGACCCGGCTCCCCAACGCCTTGGCGACGGCCCCGCCACGGGCGTATCGTCAAGGCAATGTCGGCGGGGGAATCCGAATGAGCAAACGCGTGGCACTGGTACTGGGGTCGGGGGGCGCGCGCGGCTATGCGCACATCGGCGTGATCGAGGAGATCGAAGCGCGCGGCTACGAGATCGCCTGCATCGCCGGCTGTTCCATGGGCGCCGTGGTGGGCGGTATCTATGCCGCCGGCAAGCTGCACCACTACCGAGAATGGACCGAGAGCCTGGACTACCTGGATGTCCTGCGCCTGCTCGATGTGAGCTTCCGCCTCGGCGCCATCCGTGGCGAAAAGGTTTTCGGGCGCATCCGTGACATCGTCGGCGAAATCAATATCGAGGAACTGCCCATCCCCTACACGGCGGTCGCCACGGACCTCACCAACCAGCAGGAAATCTGGTTCCAGGAAGGCTGCCTGCACCAGGCCATGCGCGCCTCGGCGGCCATTCCCAGCCTGTTCACCCCGGTTGTCCAGGGCAGCCGCATGCTGGTGGACGGCGGCCTGCTCAACCCGCTGCCGATCATCCCGGTGGTGTCCAGCCACTGCGACCTGATCATCGCCGTCAACCTCAACGCCACCACCCAACGCGAGTACCAATTGCCGGTGATCGAGCGTCCGCCGGCGATCAAGGGACGCATCGACCTGCTGATGGCGTCCCTCGGCTCACGGCTGCCGTTCTGGAAGCGCAGCGGCGCCGACGCCCATGGCATGCTCGACCCGGAGAGCCTGCCTGGCGGCAATCCCTGGCTGGAAGACGTGGCGCCGCAGATGCAACAGCCGGCCGCCAGCCCGGAAACCGAGGGCGCCCCCAAGTCCGCCAGCGGCTCGGAGGTGATCGCCAGCGTCGGCCCGGCCTCCCTGCTGGACCTGGTGAACCAGAGCTTCGAGGTGATGCAGACCTCCCTCGCCCAGTACAAGATCGCCGGCTATCCGCCGGACATCCTCATCAACGTACCCAAGCGGGTGTGCCGCTTCTTCGAGTTCTACAAGGCGCCGGAGCTGATCCAGCTCGGCCGGCAGATCGCCAGCGAAACCCTTGAGCGTTACGAGCAGGGGAACTGATTCCGAAGCTCGATCTACTTTTCCGTAGGCGCGAATTCATTCGCGAAGGGCAGCAAAGCGGCCCGTTTCTCCCAGCCCCGCAGTACGGTCCTTCGGCCCGTTTCGCGAATGAATTCGCGCCCACACGCTGCGCTGACCGGCCCCTCCACTCGCTAGAAAATCGACCAGCCGATGCGCTCGGAAAGCTTCTCCAGGGCCGCCATGCCGGCCAGGGAGTTGCCGGCTTCGTTGAGTTCCGGCGACCAGACACAGACGGTGAACCGCCCCGGCACCACCGCGACTATCCCGCCCCCGACCCCGCTCTTGCCCGGCAACCCGACCCGGTAGGCGAAGTTGCCGGCCTCGTCGTAGAGGCCGCTGGTGGCCATGATGGCGTTCACCTGCTTGGCCTGGCGCGGCGTCAGCACCTGTTCGCCGCTGTGGGGGCTGACGCCGTTGTTGGCAAGGAAGCTGAAGGCCAGCGCCAGGTCGGCGCAGCTCATGCGAATGGCGCAGTGGTGGAAGTAGCTGTGCAGCACCGCTTCCACGTCGTTGTGGAAATTGCCGAAGGACTGCATCAGGTAGGCCATGGCAGCGTTGCGTGCGCGGTGCTGGTACTCGGAACGGGCCACCCCCTCGTCCGACACCACGTGGAAGTTGCCGGACAAGCGCCGGACGAAATCGCGCATGGACAGCGAGGGCGCGGCGAAGCGCGATTCGTTGATGTCGCAGATCACCAGGGCGCCGGCGTTGATGAAGGGGTTGCGCGGCACGCCGCGCTCGAACTCCAGCTGCACCAGGGAATTGAAGGGCTGCCCCGACGGCTCGTGGCCCAGGCGCTGCCAGATGGCCTCGCCGGAATGCTGGATGGCCTGCACCAGGCTGAAGACCTTGGAAATGCTCTGGATGGAAAAGGGTGCCAAGCCGTCGCCGGCGTAGGTCATTTCGCCGTCATTGCTGTAGACGGCGATGCCCAGCTGATCGGGACTGACGCTGGCAAGTGCGGGGATGTAACTGGCGACCTTGCCCTGGCCGATCAGTGGGCGGACTTCGTCGAGGATTTCGTTCAACAACTGCTGCATGCTGGTCCTTCCGGTGGGGAGCGTCTTCGCGCTCATGCAGCAGTGGACGCCCGGCGCGAGTCGGGCGGCACAGCTCGCTACGCCTCTCTCAGACGGTAGCCGACCCCCGCCTCGGTGACGATGAATCGGGGGTTGGCCGGGTCGTCGCCGAGCTTCTGCCGCAGATGGCCCACCACCACCCGCAGGTAGTGGCTGTCCTCCACGTGGGTGGGGCCCCAGATGTCCTTGAGCAGTTGCTGCTGGGTGACCACCCGGCCCAGGTGGCGGGCCAGTTGGGCCAGCACGGCATACTCCTTGCGGGTCAGCGCCACCTCGTTGCCGTCGAGGGTCACGCGACGGTAGGCGAAGTCCAGTCGCAACGGGCCGCTGGAGACGCTCGCCTCCTGCTGCTCGCCGGCCCCACCCTGGCGCAGCAGTACCCGTACTCGGGCCAGGAATTCCTGGATGCCGAAGGGTTTGGTCACGTAGTCGTTGGCGCCACCGTCCAGGGCCAGCACCTTCTCGCCCTCGCTGGCGCGCACCGAGAGCACCAGCACCGGCACCCCGGACCATTCGCGCAGCTCCCGCAGCACGTCCTGGCCGTCCATGTCCGGCAGGCCGAGGTCCAGCACCAGCATGTCGGGCCGGGCCAGCGCTGCCTGCTCCAGCCCTTCGCGGCCATTGGCGGCCTCCAGCACCCGGTAGCCCTGGGCGACCAGGCTGATGCGCAGGAACTTGCGAATCTGCGCTTCGTCGTCGATGACCAGGATGGTCGGTTGGTTGGTGCTCATTCGAGATTCGTCGTTTCCATTGCCAATTCGGACTTTCTACTTGTGGGAGCGAATTCATTCGCGAAGGACAGCACCGCTGTCCGTGTCTCCCAGCCCCGCAAGACGGCCCTGCGGCCCGTTTCGCGAATGAGTTCGCGCCTACAGGGTAAATGTCATTCTTCTTCCAACTGCGGCTGCGGGTGCAGCGGCAGGTGCAGGGTCAGGGTGGCGCCACGGCCGTCCAGGCCTTCGCCGACGCTGACGCGGCCGCCATGGGCGCCGACCATGCCCTGGCAGATGGCCAGGCCCAGGCCGGTGCCCTGCCCGCCCCGATCGCCTCGGGCAGCGGTGTAGAACATGTCGAAGATCCGATCCTGCTCGTCCGGCGGAATGCCCGGCCCCTGGTCGCTGACGGAGAAACGCAGCTCAGCCTCGTCCGCCTCCACCGCCACCCGCAGGCGTCCCTGGCTCGGCGAGAAGCGCGCGGCATTCTCCAGCACATTGACCAGGGCCTGCTCGATCAGCGCGGCATGCACATAGAGCAGCGGCAACGGCTCGGGCACCCGGGTCTCCACCTGCAGCGGCGCCAGCACCGGGCGCAGGCGCTGCAGGGCGCTGGCGGCGATGTCCACCGGCGCCACCCAGTCGCGGGCGAGCTTGAGGCCGCCGTGGCCGAGTCGGGTCATGTCCAGCAGGTTCTGGATGTAGCGGTCGAGGCGCTCGGCCTCGTCGCGGGTGCCTTCCAGCAGCTCGCGGCGGTCGGCCAGGGGAATGGCTTCGCCCAGGGCCAGCAGGCTGTCGATGGAGCCGCGCATGGCGGTGAGCGGCGTGCGCAGGTCGTGGGACACCGAGGCCAGCAACGCGCTGCGCAGTTGCTCGGTCTCGCCGTGCAGCCGCGCCGCTTCCAGGTCCTCGGCCAACTGCGCACGCGCCAGGGCCTGGGCCAGGGGCTGGCCGAGGGCGGCGATCAGGCGGCAGCGACCCGCCGGCAGCGGCGCTTCGTCACGGGGGCTGACGCCGAGCAGCACCAGCGGCCCTTCCTCGGCGGACAGCGGCAGCCACCACCAGCGCCCCCCGGGCAGGGTATCGGTACCCAGCCCGGCCGGCTGGTCGTGCTGCCAGGACCATTCCGCCGCCGCCCGTTCCTGGTCGGCCAGCAAGCGCTGGGCGCCCGCCTCCACCTTCCAGATGCCGTCACGGCCACGGGACAGCAGGCAGACCTCGAGGTCGGGCCAGCCGAACTGCTGCATGGCGACGTTGAGCACCGCCTGGCGGTCCGTGGCGGCGGTGAGCTTGCGCGACAGGTCGAGCAGCGCGGTGGTTTCCGATTGGGTCTCGCGCAAGGCGTCGAGCTGGCGGCGCTGGCGCGACGCCAGGTTGCCGGTGAGCCCGGCCATCAGCAGGAAGAACAACAGGGTCAGCACGTCTTCCTGGCGGGCGATGGTCAGCGAGAAGGTCGGCGGAATGAACAGGACGTCATAGGCGAGGAACGACAGCCCGGCACAGAGCAGCGCCGGCCCCAGGCTGCTGCGCACCGCCACCAGCAGCACGGCGGCGAGAAACACCAGGGAGATGTTGGGCAATTCGAGGGAGCTGGACACCACCCAGGCCAGGGCGCTGGCGGCGATCGCGGCCAGCGCCGCCAGGCCGTAGTCCAGCCCTCGCGCGACATGGCTGGAACGCGGACTGGGCGGGCGACGATCGGCCTCGGTATCCAGGACGCTGACTTCCAGCCCTTCAGCCATGTACAGCAGGCGCTCCGCGAGGCCACGACCCAGCAGGCGGCGGCGCAGGCGCTGGCGGCTGCGGCCCACCAGCAGCAGGCTGGCGCGGCGCTCATCGGCATGTTGCACCAGGGCCTTGGCCACCGATTCGCCGCGCAGGGTCACCACTTCGCCGCCCAGACGCTCGGCCAGCTGCTGGGCGCCTTGCAGGCGCGCGCGTACCTCTTCGGAACGCGCACCGCCGGTATCCACATGGACCACCGACCAGGGCAGGTGGCGCCGCTCGGCCACCCGGCTGGCATGGCGCACCAGGCGCTCGGCCTGGTGGTCGCCGTCGATCCCCACCAGCATGCGGCCGCGCACGGCGGGCGCTTCCAGGCCGCGCTGGCGGTAACGGCGGTTGAGATCGGCATCCACCCGCGCGGCGGCGGTCTGCATGGCCAGTTCGCGCAGGGCGGTGAGGTTGGTCTGGGAAAAGAAAGCGTCGATGGCCGCGCGGGCCTGCTCGGGCACGTAGACCTTGCCCTCGCGCAGGCGCTCCAGCAGTTCGCGGGGCGGCAGGTCGACCAGGAGGATTTCGTCGGCTTCCTGCAACACCCAGTCCGGCAGGGTTTCGCGTACCTGCACGCCGGTAATGTCGCGTACCTGGTCGTTGAGGGCTTCCAGGTGCTGCACGTTGACCGTGGTGTAGACGTCGATGCCGGCGTCGAGCAGTTCCTGCACGTCCTGCCAGCGCTTGGCATGCCGGCTGCCGGGGGCGTTGGTGTGGGCCAGTTCGTCCACCAGCACCAGTTCCGGTGGCTGGCCGAGAATGCCGTCCAGGTCCATTTCGCTGAGCGCCATGCCGCGGTAATCGAAACGCCGCAGCGGTTGCTGCGGCAGCCCGGCGAGCATGGCTTCGGTTTCCGCGCGGCCGTGGGTTTCCACCACGCCCGCGCGCAGGTCGACGCCCTGGCGCTGTTGCGTCTGGGCGGCCTGCAGCATGGCGTAGGTCTTGCCTACGCCGGGTGCCGCGCCAAGGAAGACCTTCAGGCGGCCGCGCCCGCCATGGGGCAGGTCGGCCAGAAGCGCGTCGGCGCGCAGGGCATCGCTCATCGAGTCATCTCATTCAACGCCATGTTCAAGGCCAGTACGTTGACCACCGCCGGCCCCACCAGGGGCTGTTCGGTGTTCTGCCGCACCAGGCGCTCCAGGCGGTCGGCGGACACGCCCCGCTCGGCGGCGATGCGCGGGATCTGGAAACGCACCGCGCTCGGCGGCAGGTGCGGGTCCAGGCCGCTGGCGGAGGTGGTCACCAGGGCCATGGGCACCGGACCATGCCCCTCGGTGGCGAGGCGGTGGGCGTCCTGGTTGATGCGTTCGGCCAAGGCCGGGTTGCTCGGCGCCAGGTTGCTGGCACCACTGGCGACCGTGGCGAAGTTCGCAGCCGAGGGGCGCGGCTGGAACCACTGCGGGCCTTCGAAGTTCTGCGCCAGCAGCGAGCTGCCGCGCACCTCGCCCTTGGCGTCACGCACCAGGCTGCCATTGGCTTGCTCGGGAAAGGCCACCTGGGCGATGCCGGTGACAGTCAGGGGATAGGCGACGCCGGTGATCAGGGTCATCAGGGCCAGGAGGCTAATGGCTGGGCGGAGTTGGCTAAGCATATGCAGTTCCTCGTGGGAAATCTAAGTTGGCGAGAGGCTCTCTGCCCTCTCGCCAGCCCCTCCCCCGGTTCGGGAAAGGGGCGCGTTTCAGACCAGCCCGACGGCATTGAGCAGGACGTCGATCACCTTGATGCCGACGAAGGGCGCGACGATGCCGCCCAGGCCATAGATCAGCAGGTTGCGGCGCAGCAGGCTGGCGGCATCGCTGGCCTGCACCCGCACCCCGCGCAGGGCCAGGGGAACGAGGCCGATGATGATCAGCGCGTTGAACACGATGGCCGAGAGAATCGCGCTCTGCGGACTGGCCAGCTGCATGACGTTGAGCACGCCCAGTTGCGGATGAATCCCGGCGAACAGCGCCGGCAGGATGGCGAAATACTTGGCCACGTCGTTGGCCACCGAAAAGGTGGTCAGGGCGCCACGGGTCACCAGCAGTTCCTTGCCCACCTGCACCACGTCCAGCAGCTTGGTGGGGTCGGAATCCAGGTCCACCAGGTTGGCGGCCTCGCGGGCGGCCTGGGTACCGTCGTTCATCGCCAGGCCGACGTCGGCCTGGGCCAGTGCCGGGGCGTCGTTGGCACCGTCGCCGCACATGGCGACCATCTTGCCTTCGCCCTGTTCCTGGCGGATGCGCGCCAGCTTCTTCTCCGGCGTGGCTTCGGCGATCACGTCGTCCACCCCGGCCTCGGCGGCGATGGCGGCGGCGGTCAACGGGTTGTCGCCAGTCACCATCACGGTGCGGATGCCCATCTGCCGCAGTTCGGCGAAACGGTCGCGAATGCCGGGCTTGACCACGTCCTTGAGGTGGATGGCGCCCAGCAGCTTGCCGTCGGCGGCCACCAGCAGCGGCGTACCACCGCTCTGGGCGATCTTCTCGACCTCGCGGGCCAGGGGGACCGGCACGTCTTCGCGGGCCAGGCCGACCCAGGCCAGTACGGCATCCACCGCGCCCTTGCGGTAGCTGTGGCCGCCCCAGTCGGCCCCGGAAAGGCGGGTTTCGGCGGTGAAGGGAATCGCGGTGATGTCTTCACGGGCCGGCTCCTGCCCGGTATGCAGCGCACGCAGGTATTCGACAATGGATTTGCCCTCCGGCGTCTCGTCGGCCAGGGAGGCCAGCAGCGCGGCGTCGGCGAGCTCCTTGCCGGCCACGCCCGGCGCCTTGATCACCGCGCTGCAGCGGCGGTTGCCGAAGGTGATGGTGCCGGTCTTGTCCAGCAGCAGCACATGCACGTCGCCCGCCGCCTCCACCGCGCGACCGGACTTGGCGATCACGTTCAGGCGCACCAGGCGGTCCATGCCGGCGATGCCGATGGCCGACAGCAGGCCGCCGATGGTGGTGGGGATCAGGGTCACCAGCAGCGCCACCAGATAGACCAGCGGCAGGTCGCCGCCAGCATGGCGGGCGAAGGGCTGCAGGGTCGCCACCACCAGCAGGAAGATCAGGGTCAGGCCGATCAGCAGGATGTCCAGCGCCACCTCGTTGGGGGTCTTCTGGCGCTTGGCGCCTTCCACCAGGGCGATCATCCGGTCCAGGGTGGATTCGCCGGGGTTGGCGGTGATCTTCACCAGCAGCCAGTCGGAGACGATGCGGGTGTTGCCGGTGACGGCGGAACGGTCGCCGCCGGACTCGCGGATCACCGGCGCGGACTCGCCGGTAATGGCCGCTTCATTGACAGCGGCGATCCCTTCGATCACCTCGCCGTCGCCCGGAATCAACTCACCGGCTTCGACACGCACCACATCCCCCCGGCGCAGGCTGGCGGCGGCGACGGTCTCGAACTGACCGTCGGCCTTGCGGCGGCGGGCGCTGAGGCCCTGGCTGCCGGCGCGCAGGCTGTCGGCGCGGGCCTTGCCGCGGCCCTCGGCCAGGGCTTCGGCGAAGTTGGCGAAGAGCACGGTGAACCACAGCCAGAGGGCGATCTGCACGGCCAGGCCGGTGCTCACCGCCGGGTTGGGGATGAAGCAGAGGACCGTGGTCAGTACTGCGGTCAACTCGACCACCAGGATCACCGGCGAGCGCACCAGCTGGCGCGGGTCGAGCTTGACGAAGGCCTGGAGCAGCGCCGGCTGCCACAGCGCGGCGAAGGAGGTCTTGGGTTGCTGCTTGGCGCTGCTTTTGAGCGCCTGCATGGGGGCATTCATCTGGGTTCTCCGAATTCCGTTACAGGCCCTGGATCAGTGCGAAGTGTTCGGCAATGGGCCCCAAGGCCAGCGCCGGCAGGAAGGTCAGGCCGCCCACCAGCAGGATGGTGAGGGTCAGCAGGGTGACGAACAGCGGACCATGGGTGGGGAAGCTGTTCGCCCCCAGGGGCGCGCGCTTCTTCATCGCCAGGCTGCCGGCGATGGCCACCACCGGGAGGATGTAGCCGAAGCGCCCGAGGAGCATGGCCAGGCCGATCAGTACGTTGTGGAACGGCGTGTTGGCACCGAACCCGGCGAAGGCCGAGCCGTTGTTGGCGGCACCCGAGGTGTAGGCGTACAGGGCCTGGCTGAAACCGTGGGCGCCGGGGTTGGTGATGGAGGCCGCCGGGCCGTCGAGGCTGATGGCCAGGCCGCAGAACACCAGCACGCCGACGGGCATCACCAGCAGGGTCGCCACCAGCAGACGCACTTCGCGGGCTTCCAGCTTCTTGCCCAGGTATTCCGGGGTGCGGCCGATCATCAGGCCGGCGAGGAACACGGCGATCAGCACGAACAGCAACATGCCGTAGAGGCCGGCGCCGACACCGCCGAAGATGATCTCGCCGAGCATCATGTTGAACATCGGGATCATCCCGCCGAGGGCGCTGAAGCTGTCGTGCATCGCGTTCACCGAGCCGTTCGACGCAGCGGTGGTGGTCACCGCCCAGAGCGCCGAGGCGGTGATGCCGAAGCGGCTCTCCTTGCCTTCCAGGGAACCCGTCTGCTCGATCGGCAGCGCGGCCAGGGCGGGGTTCGGCTGATGTTCGGAGTACAGGGCAACGCCCAGGCCAATGACGAACAGCACCAGCATGCAGGCCAGCAGCGCGCGACTCTGGCGCAGGTCCTTCACGTAGTGGCCAAAGGTGAACACCAGGGCCGCCGGAATCAGGATGATGGAAGCCATCTCCAGCAGGTTGCTCCAGGCCGTGGGGTTCTCGAAGGGGTGCGCCGAGTTGACACCGAAGAAACCGCCACCGTTGGTGCCCAGTTGCTTGATGGCGATCTGACTGGCCGCCGGGCCCAGGGGGATGCTCTGGTCGGCGCCCTGCAGGGTCACGGCGTGGATGTAGTCGGTGAAGGTCTGCGGAACGCCCTGCCAGACCAGCAACAGCGCCAGCAGCAGGCACAGCGGCAGCAGGCCGTAGAGCACGCCACGGGTCAGGTCGACCCAGAAGTTGCCCAGGCGGTCAGTGCTGCGGCGACTGATGCCGCGAGCGAAGGCAACCAGTACGCAGAGGCCGACGGAAGCGCTGACGAAGTTCTGCACACCGAGGCCGACCATCTGGCTGAAGTAGCTCAGCGACGCCTCGCCGCTATAGGCCTGCCAGTTGGTGTTGGTGACGAAGCTGACGGCGGTGTTGAACGCCAGGCTCCACTCCAGGCCCGGCAGTTGCTGCGGGTTCAGCGGCAGCACGCCCTGCAGCGTGAGGATGGCGAACAGCAGCACCAGGCCCGCCAGGTTGAAGGCCAGCAGCGCGGCCGCGTAACCCTTCCAGTCCTGCTCGCGCTCGGCGTCGACGCCGGCCACGCGGTAACAGAAGCGCTCCACCGGCGCGAACAGCGGAGCGAGGGCGGTGCGCTGCCCTTCCATCACCCGGTAGAAGTAGCGCCCGAGGAAAGGTGCCGGCGCCAGCACCAGCGCGAAAAAGGCCAGGATGAGGCCAATGTCCTGAAGTTGCATGGGGCCTCCTAGCCGCGCTCGGCGCGCAGCAGCGCCACCAGCAGATAGATGAAAAGCCCCATGGCCAGGACCAGGGACACCCCGTCGAGAATGCTCATTGCGTTTGCTCCTTGATGCGGTCCATGCCGCTGTGGAGCCATTGTCGGAATGAGGGGCGTAAAGGAACGAGCCGCACGGGGGCGGCGCGGCATAAAGAAGGCGTAAAGAAGCGGGCAGTCAGGCTGCGCGCAGGCGGCGGCAAGCTTCACCGGCACCACGTTGCGGGTTTCGCGTGTGCGCCCCAAGCTCGACGATGACCCGCGCTCGCCACGCCTGATCGAGGTAGTACGAAGCGAAGCCCCCCTGTTCGACACACGGGATATCGACTGAAGACGCCGGCCATCCACGGCGGGTCGGTTCCCCCGTTCCACCCCATGAGAGATTCCGGGAAACGCAGTGGCCCGCCCTCTCCATCACCCGCAAACGCCTGGCGGGCGCTACGAAAGACCGCGGCGTGCGCTTACAATCCTGGGCTTCAGCCGCCAGACAGCCCATTTCGGATATGCCGCTCGATCCGCCCACGATGTTGACCCTTTCCATCGCGCTCGCGGCGGCCGCCAGTCTGTACCTGGCCGTTGAATGGCGCAGCGTTCGCGAACCCTCTCTGCTGTTCTGGAGCGCAGGCTTCGCCACCATCACCGTCGGCTCGACGCTGGCCCTGCTGCGCGGAAACGGGCTGCTGTTCATCGGGATCTGGTTCGCCAACGGCCTGCTGGTAATCGCTCACTGGCTTTTCCTGCTGGGCGTCGCGCGCTTCACCGGGACACAGCTGGCCCGAACCTGGTACCTGGTCTTCGTCGCCTGGGCGGCCTTGTTGCTGCTGCCGGATGGGCCGCTGTGGTCGAAGCTCATGTTCCTGGCCAATTCGCTGCTGGTCGCCCTGCTGGCGCTCCGGGCCAGTGCCCTCCTGCGTCCCCACGGCAAGTCGCTGAGCGTAGGGGCGGTGCAATTGCGCTACGTGTTGCTGGTCCACGGCCTGTTCTACCTGATCAAGTCCCTGACGGTCGTGATTCCCGGCACGCTGCTCGATCTCGCGGCGTTCCGTGGCGAGATCATTCAGATCTCGCTGGTCGAGGGCGCGATGGCGATCATGCTGATCGCCCTATCGATGACCGGCACCGAACGACACCGGCGGGAGACACGGATAGCACGGCTGGCCGCACGCGACCCCCTGACCGCGCTCTACAATCGCCGTGCCCTCGAAGCGCGCGCGCCACACCTGCTGGAAGAAGTCTGCGGCGCTCGGCCGGGCGCGCTGCTGCTGATCGATATCGACAACTTCAAACTGGTCAACGACCTGTACGGCCACGGCGCGGGCGACCGGTTGCTGGTGGCGCTCAGCGAGATGATCCGCTCGCTGCTGCCCGAGCGCGCACTGGCCGCCCGGCTGGGCGGCGACGAGTTCGTCGTCCTGCTGGGTAGCGCCTCGCATGAACGCGTCGTCGAGCTGGGCAACCAACTGCGGCAACAGTTCCACATGATGGCTTCCCAGACCTTCGACACGCCCAAGGCGGTGACCCTGAGCATCGGCGCCAGCCTGTTCGACCAGCCACCGGCAAGCCTGGCTGCCTTGATCGAACAAAGCGACGCTGCGCTCTATGAATCCAAACGCGGCGGACGGGACAGCATCCGCCTCGTGGATCGCTCCCTGGCGGGCGACGAAGCACTGCGTACACCCTGAGCCGGCGCAGCTTTGCTGTCCCCGGAGCAACTGGCAGTGGCTGCAACGCCGAGAGACTCAAGCCAGCCTCCAGCCGCAATCGCGCCACCCCATGCACTCGCCTCCGTTGAGGTTCGGAGCGCCGAGGCTGGGGCAGGCCCCGCCGCTTCTGTCAGGAGGAACGGTTTTCCTTGTCCTGGACGTCGGTCGGGCTCAACTGTTGCGGCTGCACATGTCCAATCCAGTCGGAGATCAGGCTGTAAGCCACGGCCAGCAAGGTGGGCCCGAGGAACAGGCCCATGAAGCCGAAGGCGAGAATGCCGCCGAAGACGCCGAGCAGCACCACCACCAGCGGCAGGTTGCCGCCCCGGCTGATGAGGTAGGGCTTCAGCACGTTGTCCACGCCGCTGACGATGAACATGCCCCAGAGGCCCAGGAACACCGCATAGCCGTAGTCGCCATGCCAGGCCAGCCAGGCGGTGGCGGGCACCCACACGAGCGGCGGCCCCATGGGGATCAGGCTGAGGGCGAAGGTGGCGATGCCCAGCACCAGGGCCCCGGGCACGCCGGCAATCCAGAAGCCGACCAGCGCCAGCACGGCTTGGGCAGCGGCGGTGCCGATCACGCCGTTGACCACCCGCTGCACGGTTCCGGCCACCAGATCCAGGTAGTGCTGCGCGCGGTTGCCGATCAAGCGCTCCAGGCCGCGTTGGACGAACAGCGCCATTCGCGGGCCATCGCGGTAGAAGAAGAACACCAGCACCAGGCTCAACACCAACTCGACCATACCGCCGCCGACCTGCGCGCTTCGCGCCAGCACCCAGTTGCCGGCCTGGCCCATGTAGGGCTTGAGGCTGGCGAAGAAGGCGGCGCCCTGGGCGTCGATGGACAGCCAGGCGCTCACCAGCCGCTCGCCCACCAGGGGCACCGTCGCCAGCCAGTCCGGCGGCGGCAGGCCTTCCACCTGGACGCTCTTCAGCAGTTCGGTGGCATCGCGCACGTGCTCGGCGAGGTTGCTCACCAACCACACCAGCGGCATCGCCACCAGCACCATCCAGCCGGCGGTGAGCAGCGCGGCGGCGGCGGACTCACGGCCGCGCAGGGCGTTGCTCAACAGGCGCATCAGCGGCCAACTGGCGAAAGCCAGCACAGCAGCCCAGAACAGCGCCGAGACAAAGGGCGCGAGCACCCATAGGCTGGCACCGAGCAAGGCGAGCAGGACGATCTGCACCAGAAGTCGGTCGTTATCGAGCATCCCGGAATCACTCCAGCGAACGAAAAAGGACGGCGCCTGCCGTCACGCCACGGGCGCACGGCAGGCACAAGCATAGAGACTGATGCTGACCGTTTCTCAGCGCAGAAGGTTCAGGTGCAGGCCCGGTTCCTTGCCTTCGCCCAGCTCCAGGCGCGCGGCACGCACGCCCCGCTCCACCAGTGCTTCGCGCCAGGCTTCGGCGCCAGCGCCGGCAAGGCTGATGCGCAGGGTGATGTCGAGGTTCAGGCAGCGCCTCAGGAGCGTCGCCCAGGTTTCCGTGGGTTCGGCCGGCAGGCGCGGCAGGTGCAGTTCGCCGCGGCTCTTCAGCTCGCGCATCAGGGTGTCGGGGGTGGGCAGCAGTTCGCCCAGGGGGGCGTCGGCGTCCAGTTGCTCGGCGTGCAGGTAAGCCCGGCGGTTGCCACGGGTAATGGCGTAGACGGCCAGCAGGCTGTCCTGACGGGGCTCGGCCAGACGCAGCAACAGATAGGCCTGCTGGTCGTCCGGGCCGTAGAGCCTGGCGTTACCGAAGATGGCATTGGCCCAGAGACTGCTGGAACCGCAATCGCGTCCCTGGCACCAGTAGAGGAGCTCGGCGCCGCCAGCCAGCAGATCCTTGCGCGCACGGTCGAAGGCTTCGCTGGAGCTGTGGTCGCGAGGCAGACGGTAGGTGACCGAGGTCTGCTTGCCCACGGTTTCCACCTTGTTCTCCATACGCAGCCGGTTGCTGATGCGGCGGATCGAGCTCTGCGGGTAGAGCCTTTCCTGATCCGCAGACTCACGGAAATCGGTGATCTCGGCCTGGGGAAAGCGCGGCAACGCGGCCAGGTCCTGACTCTCAGGCACGTCGGCGGCCTGGGCGGATGCGGCCAGGAGCAGGCCGGCAAACAGGGTCTGATGCATGCGCATCCTTATTGGCTCGTCATGGATTGAGCAGTCTGGACCAGCTTCGCGACCTTTGCCCGCCAAGCGCACTGCGCCACATTCCCCTGATGGTCGATCATCCCGTTGCTCCTTGGCCAAAAGCCGCCAGCCTTCCCGGTTGGGCGGGGCAAGTCAAGGAATGGCGAAGAAGGGATTGAAACAGTCTGCTACGGCCTGGGCACCGGCTTCGTCATCGAGATGCAGGTGATGCTTGCCGGGCAGACGCCGCACGTCCAGGGCCAGGCCGTCCAGCAGACCGGCGAACCGAGGCTCGGTGTGCAGCAGCCCCTCCTCCGCCAGCACCAGCATGGCCGGGCATTGCACGGCGCCGGCAAAGGCCAGGGCGTGGCCACGGGTCAGGCGCAGCGGCGACGGCAAGGTCAGGCGGCTGTCGGTACGCCAGGTGTAACCGCCGGGCACCGGCATCAGGCCGCGCTCGGCGAGCAGCTCCGCAGCCTCGCGGCTGACCGCGCCCGTGCTGCGCATGCGCGCCTCCACCGCGCGGTCGATGTCGGCATAGACCGGCTTGCGCTTGCCGGCCAGGGCCAGTTGCGCGCGCAGCGCCTCGCCCAACTTGGCCGGCGCCTGGTCCGCTTCGCCGGTATAGGGCATCAGGCCGTCGATCAGCGCCAGGCGCTCGACGCGCTCGGGCATGGCGCCGGCCAGCAGCACCGAAACAATGGCGCCCATGGAGTGGCCGAGCAGGGAGAAGCGCTCCCAGCCCAGTTGTTCAGCCACCTGCAGCACGTCGGCGACATAGTCCCAGAGCAGGTAGCTGGCCCCGGCCGCGCGGTGGGCGGACAGTCCATGGCCGGCGAAGTCGAGGGCGACGATGCGCAGCCCCGGCAAGCGCGGCGCCAGGCGGGCAAAGCTGTTGGCGTTGTCCAGCCAGCCATGCAGGGCGATCACCCGCTGGCCGTCCTCGGGGCCGTACAGGTGGGCGGCCAGTTCGATATGGGGCAGGTTGAGACGGATTTCTTCGACCTGGGCAGTCATGCGCGAGCCTCCTGGCGGTCATCCCAGCGACCGAAAACGGTTCTGAGCAGGTCGGCGGTTTCCTGCGGACGTTCCAGGGGGAACATGTGTCCGCCCGGCAGGGACAGGTACTCGCCCTGCGGCACCCGCTTCACCAAGCGTGCGTGATGGGGCAGCACGACCCGGCTGTGACGCCCGCGCACCAGGGCCAGCGGCACCTGGAGTTGCTGCGGACGGCCTGGCGTGCGGTGCGGCACGCTGCGGTAGATGCTGATCTCGGTGGCGGCATTGAATTTCAGCCGCAGGCTGTCGCCCTGGCGCGCCAGGCCATGCTGCACGTAGGCGTCCAGGCATTCCGGGTCGAAACGGCGGAACAGGGTCTTGCCGGCGAAGTAGTCGCGGGCTTCGCCGATGTCGCCGAACTCCTCGCGGCGGCCCAGGGTGCGGCCGGCAGGGGTGATGCGGTCGATGAAACCGAAGCGCTTGGCGGCACGAATGACGATGCGGTCGGCGAGGGTCAGTACCGGCGAGTCCAGCATGACCACGCCACGATAGAGGTCCGGTCGGCGCAGGGCGGCATGGAAGTGCAGCACGCCGCCAAGTGAATGGCCCAGGCCCCAGACAGGCGCGTCGCGGCCTTCGAGGTGGTGAATGAGTTCGTCCACCAGGTTCGACCAGTTGTCATTCACCGGGAAGCGCGGATCGTGGCCGTGCTGCTCCAGGTGTTCGACATGAAAGTCAGGCTCCAAGGCAGCGAACAGCTTGCCGTAGGTGGCTGAAGGAAAGCCGTTGGCGTGGGCGAAGAAGATCGTGTGCGGCATGGCATCCGGCTCGTCGGGGAATGCCGGAGATTGTCCGGCAGCCCCGCGGACGCGGCAATGACTGTATCCGCCAGTGATGATGGCGCTATTGCCAAACCCCGGGTGCCTGCAGGCGCCCTACCAGGCCCAGGGCCACCAGCAGGAGCACCAGGCCACCGACCAGGGCGATGGCGAATGCGGCCGCCAGCGACAGCAAGACAAAAGTCTCCAGCATGGAAGGTCTCCAGGATATGGGAGGGTCAGTGGCGGCGCAGCTTCGCCGGTGGCACGCCGTAGGTACGGCGGAACAGCCGCGAGAAGTGCGCCTGATCGTAGAAGCCCAGGTCCAGGGCCACTTCGCTCAGGCTCTCGCCGCGCAGCACCCGTGGCAGGGCCCGCTCCAGGCGAAGTTGGGTCAGCCATTGGTGGGGCGGCAGTCCGCACTGGCGGTTGAAGCGCCGCAGCGCCTGCCAGGGGCTGAGACCGCAAAAGGTTGCCAGTTCCTTCAGCGAGGGCGGTGCATCCAGGCGCGACTCCAGCCATTCCCGCAAACGCGCCCAGGTGCGGGCATCGAAGCCCTGCGTCGGTTCGCGGATGCGCAAGGTGGAGCCCTGCTCCAGCACCTTGGCCAGGGCCGACCAGAGGTGGCTTTCCTGCTCCAGATGCGAGCCCTGCAGCAGCGCGCCGTGCAGGCCCTGCAACCGGCCGCGCAGGCTGGGGTCACGGAGGATACTGGTGGTCAGGCGCGGCGCGCCCTGGCGATCGTCGCTGAGGCTGCGACTGGCGTCATCCAGCCAGTGCGGGTCGAAGGCGAGCACGCGGAGCTGGTAGCCCTGGCCATCGACACCGGCGCCATCGTGAATCTGTTCCGGCGCCATCAACAGCACATCCCCGGCGCCCGCCTGGTGGCTTTCGCCCTGATGCTGGTAGCGCTGCCGGCCACACACCAGCAGCCCCAAGTGATACTCCAGGTGAAAGTGCCGGGGAAAGGCGAAGTGCTGATACCGGGCGTCGATCAGACGGACGCCGGGCAGGCAACTGGGGATGTGGTTCGAGCGGTCCATGGGCGCCACTCTACTCCGTGGCGCTCGAGGGTTCTTGGACAAAATTGCGGGTGACTGTGGTGAAAATCCACTGGTTTAGCAGGCTCTAACTACTCGACTGGCGACGGGCGTTCCGGCGGAGCCTGGCATTTCCTACCCGACTGGCGGCTCGGTGCCGAGGGGCACGATGGCCATGGTCAGTCGGGAAATGCAGCTGGACTTGCCGTCGTCCCCGGACAGGCGGATGTCCCAGACATGGGTGGTGCGGCCCAGGTGAACCGGGCGGGCGACTGCGGTGACGCGGCCGCTGCGCAGGCCGCGCAGGTGATTGGCGTTGACCTCCAGGCCGACGCAGTAATAGCGGCTGGTGTCGATGCACAGGTAGCTGGCCGTCGAGCCCAGGGTTTCCGCCAGCACCACCGAGGCGCCGCCATGGAGCAGGCCATAAGGTTGGTGGGTACGTGAATCGACCACCATGCTGGCGGTGAGGAAGTCGTCGCCGAAAGCCTCGAAGCGGATGTCCAGGCCTTCTCCGATGGTGTTCTTCAGGGTTTCGTTGAGGTGCGCAAGATCAGGGGTTCGTTGCCACAGTCCCATGGTTCACTCCTTGTGAGGCCGGAACGCAGCGTCCGGCCGGACGGATTCATTCGTGCCAGACGACCGATTCCTGGCGTTCGAGCCATTCGGGGAAGCGTTTGCCGTAGGCGTCTTCCACCTTGTTGCGCTTGATCTTCAACGTCGGGGTGAGGAAGCCGTTGTCCACCGCCCAGACCTCCTTGACCAGCACCAGCCCTTGCAGACGCTCGTGCTTGTCGAGGCCGCCGTTGACCTCTTCCAGCAGGCTGCGCAGGCTGAGTTCCAGCTCCGGGCGGGCGTCGTTGACCGCTTCCTGTCGCCCCGCTTCGGACAGCACGCAAAGGGCCATCGGCTGCGGCAGACCGTCGCCCACCACGCACACCTGCTCGATGCGCGGATGCACCGCCAGGCGGTTCTCGATGGGCGCCGGAGCCACGTACTTGCCCTTGCTGGTCTTGAAGATTTCCTTGATGCGCCCGGTCAGGCGCAGATTGCCCTCGGCATCCTGCTCGCCCTTGTCGCCGGTCCGCAGATAGCCGTCATCGGTGAGGGTCTCGGCGGTCCTGGCCGGGTCCTTGTAGTAACCCTGCATGGTGGCGGCGCTGCGCACCTGCACTTCGCCCTCCTCGCTGATGCGCACCTCGACACCGGGACTGTTACGGCCGATCCAGCCCGGCTTCAGCTCGCCCTTGCGGCACAGGTGGGAATATCCGCAGTTTTCGGTCATGCCGTAGACCTCCAGCACTTCCAGGCCAAGGCGCTTGTACCAGTCCAGCAGCGCCCCGGGCACCGGCGCGGCGCCGCACAGGGCATTGCGCACGGCGTCCAGGCCAAGGCCGGCGAGCACCTTGCGGCCGACCATGCGGCCGATGATGGGCAGGCGCAGCAGGCGGTCGAGCTTCCGGGCCGGCATCTTCGAATAGACCCCCATCTGGAACTTGGTCCAGATCCGCGGCACGCCGAAGATCGCCGTGGGCCTCGCGCGGCGCAGGTCGTCGAGGAAGGTGTCCAGGCTCTCGGCGAAGAACACCGTCTGCCCGGCATAGAGCGAGCCCATTTCGACGAACATGCGCTCGGCCACGTGGCACAGCGGCAGGTAGGACAGCAGGCGGTCTTCCTCGCCGGTCTGGAACAACCCCATGCCCTGGCTTGCGGCGAAAGCGAGGTTGCTGAAGTTGTGCATCACACCCTTGGGCGTGCCGGTGGTGCCGGAGGTGTAGATGATGGTGGCGAGCTGGCCGGGCGCGCCCCGGGGATTGTCCTGGATCGGGTTGACGGCCTGCAGGTCGGCCCAGTGGAAGTCGAACTCGCCGGAGGGGTGGATCGGCAGCGCGATGGTCGGCACGCCCGGGGGCACACCGGCGGCCATGGACGGCCAGTCATCGAGCTTGCCGATGAAGGCCAGGGCCGATTCGGAGTGTTCCAGCACCTGGTGGACCGATTCGGCGGTGAGATTGGGGTAGAGCGGGACGGAAACGTGGCCGGCCATCCAGATGGCGAGGTCGGCGATGATCCAATGGGCGCAGTTCTTGGAAATGATCGCGATACGGCTGCCCTGGGGCAGGTCCCGCCCGCGCAGCCAACTGGCGGCCCGCCGGGCCTGCTCGCCGACATCCGCCCAGGTCAGCTCCTCGATCCGACCGCCGCCGAGCGGCTGGACCAGGTAGCGCTTGTTCGGGTGACGGGCTTCACGCTCAACGAACATCTCAAGCGGCAAACGGACTGCATCAGCCACAGGGCTTCCTCCTTTGTTCTTTTTGTGGGGGACAACCAAGCACTTGCTTGGGCGACTATTCCACGCACCCGGAGGAGGCGCAAGTTAAGAAATGTTGCGAACGGTCAGTGGCGGCGAACGTGATGCAGGCTGCGCAGGGACATCAGGCCGGGGATCAGCAGGTCACCTTCCAGTTCCGCCAGGCTGGCCGTCCCCATGGGCAGCGGGTCCTGGCGATGGCCATGAAGCAACAGCCCGGCCAGTTCGCTGACGAAGGGATTGTGGGTGACCAGCAGAAGATCCTGCTCGTTGCGTTCGGCGAGGAAATTCAGCGCTTCACGCGGATCGCTGTCGGGTGTGGCCCAGGGGGCGGTGCCAACCGGCGCGCTGAAGCCCAGGGCATCGCGCACCAGTTCGGCGGTCTGCTGCGCCCGCACGTAGGGGCTGGCGAGGATCGCGCCCAATGGCCGCCCGGCGAGCTGGGCGGCGCTGTGCAGCACGTCCTTGCGCCCATGACGGGTCAGCTCGCGCTGTGCGTCGGTATGGGCGCGGGGCTCCGCCTCGCCGTGACGGAGCAGCCAGAGCCTCATAGCTTGGGCTCTTCGTCACGCACCGGATGGGCGGCCGGCGGCACGTCGTGGGGCGCCTCGCCTTGCGGTGCACGGGCCTCCGGCCAATCGGCGAAGGGCCAGGGCTTCTCCTCGGTATTGAAGGTGCCGAAGCGGCCGATCTGCGCCAGGTACTGGCTCAGGCTGTCGCCGAAGGCCAGCAGGCCGGCGTTGGGCGCGCCGTAGAAGGCGCGGTAGCCCAGTTGCAGCAGGACCACGGCGCCCAGCACGATCTCGGCCAGTTGCCAGACGATGACGAAAATCAGCATCCACAGGACGCGCAGCAGGATGTGCTCGCGTTGCAGGTCTTCGCGCTCTTCACTCATGGGGGAATCTCCTTGTCCGAAAAAATTAAGGGCCCTAGGCCCTTTATGAATGTCGCCGAGCGAAGGTCAGGCTAGGCAAAAGTCGGTGAGGAAGCAGCGTTTACGGCTGCAAATGAGCATTCCGAACCGATTTTCAACGACACATGACCGAGCGCAGGCACCTCTCGTGGCGGGCCTAGAAGCCGGTGGTTGGAATAAAGTCTACGTCGGTCTTCGGCTCGCCGCGCATCAGCGCCTCGATTACCTGAGCCAGCGTACGCCCCTCGAAAAGGATGGCATGCAGGCCCGCGACCAGCGGCATGTAGACCTGCAGCTCCTCGGCGCGGGTCTTGAGCACCTTGAGGGTATTGACCCCTTCGGCCACCTCGCCCAGGCGCGCCACCGCATCCTCCAGGGACAGCCCCTCGCCCAGGGCGTAACCCACCTGGTAGTTGCGGCTCTTGGGTGAGGAACAGGTGACGATCAGGTCGCCCACCCCGGCCAGGCCGAGGAAGGTCATGGGGTTGGCGCCGAGCTGTACGGCGAATCGCGTCATCTCCGCCAGGGCGCGGGTGATCAGCATGCTTTTGGTGTTCTCGCCCATGCCCATGGCGGCGGCCATGCCGGCGATGATGGCGTAGACGTTCTTCAAGGCACCGCCCAGCTCGACCCCGAAACGATCCTGGCTGGCATAGACACGAAACGTGCGGCCGTGCAGGGCGGACTGAACGCGCCGGCAGAGTTCGGCGTCCTCGCTGGCGACCACCGTGGCGGTCAGCGCGTGTTCGGCGATCTCCCGGGCCAGGTTGGGGCCGGAAATCACGCCGATACGGGCCGCCGGTGCGACTTCTTCGAGGATCTGGCTCATCAGCTTGAAGCTCTGCGCCTCGATGCCCTTGGTGGTGCTGACCAGGAACTTGCCGGCCAATTGTCCGGCCACCGGCTCGAGCACATGGCGCAGGGCGCTGGACGGCAGGGCGACGAACACCAGCTCGCACGCGGCGAGAACGGCCTGCAGGTCGGTGTCCGGTTCCACACCGGGGAGGATTTTCACCCCCTTGAGGTAGCGCGGGTTCTCGCGCTGGGTGCGGATCGCCTCGGCCTGTTCGAGATCGCGCATCCAGTGGCGCACAGGCTGGCCATTCTCGGCCAGCAGATTGGCGATGGCGGTGCCGAAGCTGCCGCCGCCGAGCACCGCGACGGGTTGCTGTTCAGTCATAACGGGTCCATGTAGGCCATTGGATTTGGCGAATCCGCGCATTATACGGAGGCGCCGCCGGCCAGCCAGCCTCTGTCCGGAGCCATTGCGCTGGCAAAGCGATCATCCTCGGTTAAGATGCCGCAGTTTTTTGACGTCAAGGTTCCCCATTCGCCCCCCGGCGGCCCCCACGTATCGAATTTCCCCCTGCACAGGGGCGCAAGGGGACTAAAGTTCCAACATGGCTCCGCCCCATGGACGACACCGCACCGAGGCAGACAGGACGATGTGCCGACCCACCCCCCGCATCCCGATCGCTCCCGCCACAGGAGAGCCGTGCCCATGAGCCTGCGGCACCGTTGGGACATTCATACCCGCACCCAGTTGATCAGCCTCGGCCCGGCACTGCTGCTGACCCTGCTGCTCACCGGGTTCTTCACCTTCGCCCGTTTGCAGGATTTGCGCCAGGAGCTGAACCATACAGGCCAGCTGATCGCCAGCCAGCTCGCCCCGGCGGCCGAGTATGGCGTGGTCGCCGGCAACCTGGAGGTCCTGGAAGGCCTGCTCCAGGCCGGTCTGGGCACACCCCACGTGCGCTTCCTCGAAGTGCGCGACCGCGCCGACAACATTCTGGTCTATCTGGAGCAGCAGGACAGCCTGGAAACGAGCGGCAGCCAGGTTGAAGTGTTCCACGCACCGATCGTCCAGCAGCAGATGCACCTGCTGACCCGGCGCACCCAGGCCAGGACCGACAGCCGCAGCAACGACGACAACTACCTGGGACGCGTCGTGGTCGGCATGTCCAACGACGCGTTCAGCAGCCGCCAGCAGGAAATCCTTCTCAAGGCCACGGTCCTGGCGCTGATCGCCCTGCTGCTCACCTTCCTCCTCGCCCGCCGCCTGGCCACCCGCCTGTCGCAGCCCATCAGCGCCATGGGGGAAGCGGTCAAGGCCATCCAGGACGGCAACTACAACGCCAGCCTGCCGGTGGTGGACGACAGCGAACTGGGCGACCTCGGCCGCCATATCAACAACCTCGCCAGCGGCCTGGAAAAGGCCAGCCATGAGCAGCAGCAGGCGATGGACCAGTTGATCAACGCGCGCGAGGAAGCGGAAATGGCCAACCGGGCCAAATCGGACTTCCTGGCGATGATGAGCCACGAACTGCGCACCCCCATGAACGGCGTGCTGGGCATGCTGCAGCTGCTGGAAACCACCGAGATGACCGAGGAACAGGCGGAATACGCAGCACTGGCCACGGAATCCACCGAGCACCTGCTGAAGGTGATCAACGACATCCTCGACTTCTCCCGCATCGAACGCGGCGCACTGGAGCTGGAGCGCATCCCCTTCAATCTGCTGGACCTGATCCTAAGCTCGGTGCAGGTGTTCCAGCACAGCGCACAGCAACGCGGGCTGACCCTCAGCCTGGATACCCAGGACGGTCTCGAGCGGGTCGAGGTGCAAGGCGATCCGACGCGTCTGCGGCAGATCCTGGTGAACCTGGTGGGCAATGCCCTGAAATTCACCGAAGAAGGCGGTATCCGGGTGGAAACCCGCTGGCAGGCGCTGGACAGCGAAGTGCTCTGGCTCACCTGTGCGGTACATGACAGCGGCATCGGCATCCCGCCCGATCGCCTGGAGCACATGTTCGACGCCTTCCAGCAGGCCGATCATTCGATTTCCCGCCGCTACGGCGGCACCGGCCTCGGCCTGCCTATCGCGCGGACCCTGGCCGAACGCATGGGCGGCACCCTGCGGGCCGAAAGCCACGAGGGCTCGGGCTCGGTCTTCACTCTTGAGATCCCCTTGCCGTTCCGCCCCCAGAGCGCCGAGGCGCTGTCCAGCCAGGCGCGTGGAGAAAGCGAGGGCAGCGGCCAGCACGTGCTGCTGGTGGAAGACAACCCGGTGAACCAGACCGTGATCGAGGCGATGCTGCGCAGCCTCGGCTATCAGGTCAGCCTGGTGGGTGACGGCGCCCAGGCCGTGCACCAGGCGTCGCGCCATCCCTATGCCGCCATTCTCATGGATTGCCGGCTGCCGGTGCTGGATGGCTATGAGGCCACCCGCCAGATTCGCCAGATGAATGGTGGTGCGGTCCTGCCGATTATTGCCCTCACCGCCAATGCCCTGCAGGGCGACCGCGAAGCCTGCCTGGCCGCGGGCATGAACGACTACCTGGCCAAGCCCTTCAAGCGCGCCGACCTGCTGCGAGTGATGCAGCGCTGGCTGGGCAGACCGTCGGACTGAAACGATTGGTGCCGTTTCCAGACATTCGTCGAGTGTCCCGGGATGTTAAAGTGCACCACTCTTTGCGAACGGGATGCCCCTGGCGCCCCCGTAACGGCGGGGCGACGTCACTCAAGTGAACGTCTGTACTCCCCCGCTGTGACTTTCACCACAACGCAACAGTCTATGACTAGTCTGCCGCATGACGCCCCTATAACCGGCCACGGCAGAAGGACGAATGCAAAGCCCCGTGTCGCACGGGGACCATTGAGGAGCTCGCATGACCAAACAAAACGCCTATACCCGGGAAGACCTGCTGCGCTGCAGTCGCGGCGAGCTGTTCGGCCCTGGTAATGCGCAACTGCCCGCCCCCAACATGCTGATGATCGACCGCATCGTGCATATCAGCGAAACCGGCGGGAAGTACGGCAAAGGCGAGATCGTCGCCGAGCTCGACATCAATCCCGACCTGTGGTTCTTCGCCTGCCATTTCGAAGGCGACCCGGTCATGCCCGGCTGCCTCGGCCTCGACGCCATGTGGCAGCTGGTGGGCTTCTACCTCGGCTGGCAGGGCAACCCCGGCCGTGGCCGCGCGCTGGGCTCGGGTGAAGTGAAATTCTTCGGCCAGGTCCTGCCGTCCGCGAAAAAGGTCACCTACACCATCCACATCAAGCGCACTATTAACCGATCGCTGATCCTCGGTATCGCCGATGGCACCGTTGCCGTCGATGGCCGCGAGATCTACAGCGCCGAAGGCCTGCGCGTCGGCCTGTTCACTTCCACCGACAGCTTCTGAAGGACATCCGCATGCGTCGCGTCGTGATCACTGGCCTGGGCATCGTTTCCTGCCTGGGTAATGACAAAGCCACTGTTTCCGCCAACCTGCGCGCCGGCAAGGCCGGTATCCGCCACAACCCGTCCTACGCCGAGATGGGTCTGCGCAGCCAGGTGTCCGGCTCCGTCAACCTGAACCTGGAAGAACTGATCGACCGCAAGCTCTTCCGCTTCATGGGTGATGCCGCCGCGTACGCCTACCTGGCCATGCAGCAGGCCATCGAAGACGCCGGCCTGACCGCCGAGCAAATCTCCAACCCGCGCGTGGGCCTGATCGCCGGCTCCGGTGGCGCTTCCACCGTGAACCAGATGGAAGCCATCGACACCCTGCGCGAAAAGGGCGTCAAGCGCATCGGCCCATACCGCGTGACCCGTACCATGGGCAGCACCGTTTCCGCCTGCCTGGCCACCCCCTTCCAGATCAAGGGCGTGAACTTCTCCATCTCCTCGGCCTGCGCCACCAGCGCGCACTGCATCGGCCAGGCCATGGAGCAGATCCAGCTGGGCAAGCAGGACATGGTCTTCGCTGGCGGCGGTGAAGAAGAGCATTGGAGCCAGAGCTGCCTGTTCGACGCCATGGGCGCCCTGTCCACCCAGTACAACGAAACCCCCGAGAAGGCCTCCCGCGCCTACGACGCCAAGCGTGACGGCTTCGTCATCGCCGGCGGCGGCGGCATGGTGGTGGTCGAGGAGCTGGAACACGCGCTGAAGCGCGGCGCCAAGATCTACGCCGAAATCGTCGGCTACGGCGCCACCTCCGATGGCTACGACATGGTCGCCCCGAGCGGCGAAGGCGCGATCCGCTGCATGCAGCAGGCGCTGGCCACCGTCGACACCCCGATCGACTACCTGAACACCCACGGCACCTCCACCCCGGTGGGCGACGTGGCGGAAATCCGCGGCGTACGCGAGGTGTTCGGCGACAAGGCTCCGGCCATCAGCTCCACCAAGAGCCTGTCCGGCCACAGCCTGGGTGCCGCCGGCGTGCAGGAAGCCATCTACTGCCTGCTGATGATGGAAGGCAAGTTCATGGCCGGCTCCGCCAACATCGACGAGCTGGACCCGGAAGTGGCCGACCTGCCGATCCTGCGCGAGACCCGCGAGAACGCCCAGATCGATACCGTGATGTCCAACAGCTTCGGCTTCGGTGGCACCAACGCCACCCTGGTGCTGCGCCGCTACAACGGCTGAGCCCGACCCCGGCGGTATCCACGACGCCCGTATCCCCCCGGATACGGGCGTCGTCGTTCGTGGCCGCCCTCTTCCACTCCCGGTCCGTAAGGCCTGTAGGGCTTTTCCGAACCGTCTGTTTCGCCATCAAGAAGCGCCGCCCGCCTCCGCTACAGGGACCAGTGACACCCCACTCGTACCGGACCGGAGTAGACGCATGTTCCTTCGCCAACTGCCTATCGCCTACCGCGCAGCCATTGGCTTCGCCCTCATCACCCTCATGCTGATCGGCCTCGGCGGCTTCGCCCATGAGCGCATGACGGCCATCAACCAGGCTTCCACCCAGATCAGCGAGATCTGGCTCCCCAGTGTCCAGGCGTCCGGGCAGATGGGCCTGCTCATGGCCGAGTTCCGCCTCAGCGAGATGAACCATGTCCTCGCCCAGGACAGCGCCTCCATGGACGCCCAGGAACAGCGCATGGAGCGGTTGCGCGACGAACTGGTGAAGGTGGAGCAGGCCTACCGGCCGTTGCTGTCGCTGCCGGAAGAGAAGCAGTTGTTCGAGCAGATACTCGATGCCAGCCGCGACTACATGGACGGCCACAAGGAACTTCTGCAACTGTCGCGGCGCAACGACACCGAGCGCGCCCATGCGCTGATCCGCGGTGAGCTGAGCCAGCGCTACGAGCGGCTGTCGCGCAGCCTCGCCGCCTTGATCGACCTGGATCAGCGCCAGGCACGGATTTCCAGCGAACAGGGCAATGAGGTGGTCGACGAGGCGACTCGCTCGCTGCTGCTGGTGATGCTGCTGGCCGCGCTGGCCAGCACCGCCATTGCCTGGCTGCTCACCCAAAGCATCGTCAGACCGATACGCGAGGCCATGCGCACCGCAGAACGGGTGGCCGCTGGGGATCTCACCGGCGAGCTGGACAGCACCGGCCGCGACGAACCCGCCCGGCTGATGCAAGCCCTGCAAGCCATGCGGCAGTACCTGCACGACACCATCGAACAGATCGGCCATTCCGCCACCCAGCTCGCTTCGGCGGCAGAGCAGCTGAATGCGGTGACCGAGCAAGGCAATCGCTCCCTGAGCCGCCAGCACGATGAAATCGAAATGGCCGCGACAGCGGTCAACCAGATGAGCGCGGCAGTGGAGGAAGTGGCGCGCAACGCCGCCTCCACCTCGGAGGCCTCGACCGCCTCGGAAGAAGCCGCGCGCAGCGGCCGCGAGCGGGTAGAAGAAACCGTCCAGGCCATTCGCGGCATGGGCGAGGAAGTCACCCACACCACGCATCTGGTAACCAGGCTCGCCGAGCAGGCCCAAGGCATCGCCGCCGTGCTGGACGTGATCCGCGCCATCGCCGAGCAGACCAACCTGCTGGCCCTCAACGCCGCCATCGAGGCGGCTCGTGCCGGAGAACAGGGACGCGGCTTCGCCGTGGTGGCCGACGAGGTACGCGCCCTCGCCCACCGTACGCAGGAATCCACCCGCGAGATCGAGCAGATGATCGCCACCATCCAGGCCGGCTCCGACGCGGCGGTCGGCGCCATGAATCAGAGCGACACCCAGGCGCGAGCGATGGTCAAGTTGGCGGAGAGCGCCGGCCAGGCCCTGCACGAGATCGCCCGTCAGGCTGGCGAGATCAACGAGCGCACCCTGGTCATCGCCACCGCCGCCGAACAGCAGGCCCAGGTGGCCCGCGAGGTGGACCGCAACCTGGTGAACATCCGCAACATCTCGGTGCAGACCTCGGCCGGCGCCAACCAGACCTCCGCCGCCACCCACGAGCTGTCGCGGCTGGCAGTGGAACTCAACGGCATGATCGCGCGCTTCGTGGTCTGACCGTGGGAAGACCTGCCGTACCCAACAAGGAACGACCACGGGCTACCGTTGGGCCTCGCAGGCTCGGACCAGCGTGGCCCGCACCAATCTACGGGGCGGCTCTCTGGCCCCGCTCGAACAAAAGAGGGCGCCAGTACGGCGCCCTCTTCCTTTCCTGGCGATCAGGCCGCTTCGCGATCGTTTCCGGCCTCGGTGCGACCGCCGATGCGCGGCAGCAACATGGGCACCTGGCGCCGGTATTCGGCGTATTCCGGGTGTTCCCGCAGCAGGTCGCGCTCTTCCAGCTGGATGGCGGCGAGGATGTAGAGGCTGGTCAGCACCGCGAACAGCAGGTGGGCCGCGCTCATGGTCGGGGTGGCCCAGAAGCACAGGAACCAGCCCAGGTAGAGCGGGTGGCGCACCAGCTTGTAAGCACCCGGGGTCTTGAACGCCAGCGCGGTGTAGGGTTCGCCCAGCAGGTTCAGCCAGACCTGGCGCACACCGAACAGGTCGAAGTGGTTGATCAGCAGGGTCGAGTAGAACACCAGCGCCCAACCGAAACCGAAGATGGCGCCCATCACCAGCCGTCCGGAATGGTTCTCGATGTTCCAGATCTCCCCGCCCAGAGGCTGCCAGAAGCTGTACAGCAGGATCAGCGCCAGGCTGGAGAAGAGCACATAGGTGCTGCGCTCCGCCGCCGGGGCTATCCACTGCGTCCACCAGGCCTTGAAGGCCGGACGCGCCATCAGGCTGTGCTGCACGGCGAAGATGCTCAGCAGCAGCACGTCGATCCCGAGGGCGGTCCAGAACGGCAGGCGCGGCTCGCCATCCAGGGTTCGCGGTACGAACGGCAGGTTGGCGATGAAGCCGATGGAGTAGACGAAGGTGGCGAAGAAGATCAGGTAACTGATCAGGCCATAGGAAAAGATCGAGATGCGCTTGAAGTAGGTGACCATGGTGCGCTCCTGCCTGGGGCTCTGGCTGGCGGAATCGCTCCGCCCTGGATGCCAGATTGGCCCCGGCCTGTATCAGCCCGATGGCTGACGGCGCTCAGTTTGTTTCGGCTTTGTATCCGTGCTTCGAACTGCCCAGCCAGGCCTGCAGCAACTGATGCAGGCGTTGCTGGTTCAGGGGTTTGGTCAGCAGGGCCTTGACGCCCTGCTGCTGGACCTCGCTCTCCAGCAGCGCATCGCTGAACCCCGTATAGAGCACGATGGGCAGGTCGGCGCGCGAGGCCAGCAGCCGCCGTGCCAGTTGCAGGCCGGAGAGACGCGGCATGCTCTGGTCGAGGATGGCGAAATCCCAGGCGTAGGGATCGGCGCAGAGCAACTGGCTGGCCTGTTCCGCATCGCAGAAGATGCCGGCCGTGAGGCCCCAGCCCTCCAGCAATTCCCCCATGAACTCCGCCACCGTGGCATCGTCATCCACCACGGCCACCCGCCCGTGCAGGGCCGAGCGCAGGGGCGGTCGCTCGGCAACCGTGAAATACGCCTCGTCCGACACCGCCGGGCTATGGACCGGCATCAGTACGCGAAACGTGCTGCCATGCCCCGGCGCGCTGTCCAGATGGATATGGCCGCCGTACTCGTGGACGATGCCATGCACCATGGATAGCCCCATGCCGCTGCCCTGGCCGCTGGCCTTGGTGGAGAAGAAGGGTTCGAAGATCTGCGCCCGCAATGCCGGATCAATCCCTGGCCCGCTATCGCTGACGGTGAGGGCGACGAAATGCCCCTTGATCCGCTGCTGGCAGGACGCGCAGACGCCTTCCAGCTCCTGCTGGCCGAGACTGACGCGCAGTTGTCCGACGCTGCCCATGGCGTCACGGGCGTTGATGCAGAGGTTCATCAACACCTGCTCCAGTTGGACCGGATCGGCCAGCACGCGCGGCAGGTTGTGGTCGAGCTGGACCTCCAGTTCCACCGTGGCCGGCAGGGTGGACTCCACCAGGCGGATGAAATCCTCCAGCAACAGGTCCAGCGCTACCACCTGCGGCTTGCCCCGGCTGCCCCGGCTGAAGGTCAGCATCTGCTGGATCAGGTCGCGAGCCTTCTCCGCCGAACGCTGCACACGCGCCAGGTACTTACCCAGGCGCTCTTCGCCGCCCTGCTCCGCCAGCTCCTGGGCCATGACGGTGTAGCCGAGCATGCTGGTGAGCAGGTTGTTGAAGTCATGGGCGATGCCGCCAGTCAGATGGCCGATGGCTTCCATGCGCTGGGCCTGCCGCAGTTGCTGCTCCAGGCGCGCGCGCTCTTCTTCGGCCTGGGTACGTTCGGTGATGTCGCGCAGGTAGCAGATGAAGCGCGGCCCCTCGTCGCCCGGCACCTGGGTCAGGGCCAGCTCGGCGGCGAACTCGTGGCCATCGGCGCGTTGCGCCACCACTTCCATGCGCTTGCCGAGGAAGGCGCCATGGCCGGTCATCAGGTAGTGCTCCAGCGCGCGCTCGTAGGCATCGCGAAAGCGCGGCGGGATGATCAGCTTCAACAGCGGCTGGCCCAGGGCCTGCTCGCGACTGATGCCGAAGCACTGCTCGGCCGCCGGGTTGAAGGCCAGCACCCGCCCGCTCTCATCCATGCTGATGAAACAGTCCAGAGCGGTATTGGTGATGGCCCGGTACTGCAGTTCGCTGGCGCGCAATGCCTGCTCGGCCTCCTTGCGCTGGGTGATTTCGCGGGTGATGCCGAGAATGCGGTCGATGCCGCCGATGGCCACACGTTTCAGCAGCACCTCGTCCCAGTGCAGGCTGCCATCGCGGTTGCGCCGATGCCATTCGAAGCGCTGCATCTGACCGGCGGCGGCACGCGCCAGGTAGCCGGCGGCCTCCTTGCCGGTGTAAGGCGAATAGCCGGCGCTGAAGGCATCGATATCCAGCTTGAGCATTTCCTCGTAGCTGTAGCCGTAGGCGCGGCAGGCCTTGGGATTGACATCCACCAGGGCGCCGCTGTCGATGTCGTGGACGAAGATGGCGTCCTCCGAGGTGTCGAAGATCGCCCGATAGCTGGCCTCGGCCTCCAGCCGCTCGATCTCCGCCGCCGCCCGTACCGAGAAAATCCGCAGCACCGACTCCACCTTGTCGCGATCCGTCATGCTGCCCAGCCGGCCGGCGGCGATCAGCCCCAGGGGCCGGCCATCGCTGGCGAACAGCGGAAAGCCGGCATAGCTGTCGACGCCGAAGGCCGCCAGCACCTGGTCGTCGGGATAGGACGAGCACAGGTCACGAGGCACGAAGTGGAAGCTGCGGCCGAAGACCTCGGCGCAAGGCGTGCCCTTGAGCGCGTAGGTGGCGTTCTGCTGCAGCCTGCCTTCGTAGTACAGCGCCAGCGTGGTCAGGCAATGCGGCCCGTCGTCGCTGATGCGGCTGACAAAGGCGAAGTCGGCATTCAACGAACGCACCATGTAGCGGGCGATGGCCTCGAACACCTCGTTGCCGGTGGCGGCGGACACCCCCAGGGCAACGAAACGCAGCACCTCTTCCAGGCTCTTGCGCGAGCTGATGTCGGTGGAGATGCCGCACACCGCACTGACCCGCCCCTCGCCATCGAAGAGCGGGAACTTGTTCGACAGGTAGGTGCGGATGCCCCCGCCCATGGGCACCTGCTCCTCGAACTCCAGCTCATGGCCGAGCTGGATCACGCGCAGGTCGTTGGCGCGCAGCACGTCGGCGATTTCCCGAGGAAAGAACTCGTGGTCGGTATGTCCCAGCACCCGTTCGGCGCGGACCTTGAACAACCGCTCGAAAGCGCGGTTGACCAGCACCAGACGCCCATCGAGGTCCTTCACGTAGATCACCGCGCTGCTGTTGTCGACGATCTGCCGCAGGCGATGTTCTTCGGCGCTGACGGCAAAATGGCGGGTCAATGGCTGGCTCACCGGCAGGCCCTCGGGAGGTGGCGACTCGCCTGAGTATGGAACAGCCCGGCCACGCCCGATGGGGCTGGGAGGTCATTGAAACAATTGAAACAAAGCTGCCCTATCGGCATGGGGGATTGCGGATTCACCCCCCCCACTCATCCCGGCACGAACATGTAACCCACGCCGCGCACGGTGCGGATGATCTGCGGCTTGTCCGGGTCCGGCTCCAGCTTGCGGCGCAGGCGGGCGATGCGGATGTCGATGGAGCGGTCGAAGGGATTCCAGTCGCGATGCTGGGTGAGGTTCAGCAACTGGTCGCGGGACAATGGCCGATTGGGACGTTGGGCAAAGGCCTGGAGCAGGTCGAACTCCATGGCGGTCAGGGGAATTTCCTCGCCCACCGCATCGAACAGTTGGCGGCGCTGCAGGTCGAGACGGCAGAGGCCCAGCTGCAGGCAGGGGGTTTCGCTTTCCGGGCCCGATGGAACGGCGGCGGCCGGGGCGCGGCGATAACGCCGCAACACGGTCTTGACCCGCGCCAGCAGCTCGCGGGGGTCGAAGGGCTTGGCCAGGTAGTCATCGGCGCCAACCTCCAGACCGACGATACGGTCCAGCGGCGTGCCGGCGCCGGATACCATGATCACCGGCAGGTCGTGGTGTTCGCGCAGGTAGCGCGCCAGGCTCAGGCCATCCTCGCCGGGCAGCCCCACGTCCAGCAGCACCAGGTCGGGCAGCGCCTTGGCCAACTGTGCGCGCAGCTGGCCGCTGTCGGCCACGGCACGGACCTGGTAACCCTGGCCGCCGAGGTAATCCAGCAGCAACTCGCGGATCGCCTCGTCGTCATCCACCACCAGGATGCTGATCTGTTCAGCCATGGGCCCGCGCCTCGCGCCTGCTTCAGACCCAGCGACTATAGCGCGCCCCGGCGACGCGCGCGGGCTCAGCGGACGGTGAAGCGCTGTTCGGCCAGCAGGCGGTCGCCCTGGAACACCATGAAGCGCCATTCGCCCGGCACCACTTCGTGGTGTTCAGTGAACTCGAAGGCCATGACGTCCAGCGGCGCACCGGGGGCCATCTGCTGCTCGACCACGAACTTGTCGTGGCGCTTGCCGTCCGGGGTGACCACGCCAGGGGTGAGGTAGAGCAGGGTCAGCGGGGTGTCCTTTTCCTGCTTGCCGGCCAGGGTGTAGCGCAGGCCGAACTTGGTGCCCAGCTTGGCCGGAATCTCGTCGGTCTGCTGGATGGTCTGGTTGCTGCGGGTCAGCACGCGCTCACCCGGCTGGTAGTCCTGGTACTGGGATTCGAAGATGCCGTACTCCACCGGCCCGTCCACCCGCACGTCGGCCAGGGCCGCGCCGGAAGCCAGGCCCAGGGCCATGAGTGCTGTCATTCGAAAGGGGGTCATGTCGCGCTCCTTGTTTGCGGTGGCGCGAGGTTATGACGTGGTCATGACAAGCGCATGACAGACTCACGGCGCATCACCACCCCGCCGTTTGCGTGGCAGCACGGCAAGGAAATTGTCCCGCGCCACCTTGCGCGCCACCGCTTCTGGCAACGCGTCGAGGAACGGCGTGTAGGCCGCGAGAGTGTCGCCCAGGCCATCGAAACGCCCCACCACGTCCGAGCCGAGCATGAAGCGCTCCGGGTAGCGCTCCACCAGCGCCAGCCATTTGCGGTCCGGCTTGCCGCGCCTGTCCAGCAGGTAGGGCTGCAGCACGCTCCAGGACAGGTCGATGTAAAGGTTCGGGTAGGCGTCGAGCAGCCGCTCCAGGGTGGGCAGCAGGAAGTCCAGCTTCGTCTGGTGACGGTGGATTTCCATGCTTGTACCGGCGTGGGCCCAGATGAAGCGCACGTGGGGATGGTTGCGCAACGGCTCTTCCACCTCCTCCAGATAGAGCGGATTGCGCTCGCGCTTGGAGGTGATGTTGGCGTGCAGCAGCACCGGCAGATCGTACTCGGCGGCCAAGTGATAGACGCGCCCCATGGCCTCGTTGTTGGCTCGCGGCGTATCGCCATCAATCAGGGCGGTCAGGTCGTCGTGGCGGGTGAACACCTCGCCGATGCCCTGCCAGAGCCCCGGGTCCAGCTCCAACATGCGGCGAATATGGGCGTCGGCATTCTTGTCGTTGGGGTTGAAGCCGCTGAGAAAGGGGTGGAAGCGCTCGCGATGCCGGGCCGGCAGTTGCTTCACCGCGGCGGCCACCAGCACGTCGGTGGCGCTGTACCAGTAGGCGCGGGCGTCGTCGCCAGCGTAATAGCGCGGCCGCTTGGGCTCATCCTCGTGCCATTTCTTGGCCACCGGAATGCCGGAGATCATCACGTGATCGATACGGCCCTTGTCCATCGCGTCGATCAGGGCCGGCATGCCGTCGCTTTCCTGGAAGAAATCCACGTAGTGCAAGTGGGCGTCGCTGTAGCGGTAATCGCGCGCCTCGCCGCAGGTGGCCGCCAGCAGCAGCAAGGCCGCGACACTGTTCCCAAGTCGATACAAGACGAACGCTCCCTGGTGATTGAGCGACTATAGACCGGCAGCCCGCGGCCCCCGTTCAATCCGTCCCGCTACCCCGGTCTTTGCGCTAGCCTAGCCGGGACCTTTCCCTTCCACCGGCCAGGAGGCCTTCCATGACCATCCGCCTCACCCGCGACTCCGCCCACGGTACCCGCCATCGCATCGAACTGGACGGCAAGTCGCCGCTGTTCACCGACCTGCCGAGCGACCTGGGCGGCGCCGGTGCCGACCCGGAGCCACATGACTACTTCGATGCCGCCCTGGGCAGTTGCAAGGCGCTGACCGTCACCTACTACGCCCGCAAGAACGATATTCCGCTGACCGGCGTGGACGTCGAAGTGACCCGCGACGACAGCGAGGAACGCAAGGGGCAGTATCGCCTGGACGTGAAGCTGACCCTGCGCGGCGCCCTCACCGACGAGCAACGCGCCACTCTGCTGCGCATCGCCGACAAATGCCCGGTGCACAAGCTGATGACCCAGGTGGAGACCCGCATCGAAACACGCCTCGCGGAAGGCAACTTCAGCCAGTGAACCGAACGGGAAGTCCGAACATGAGCATACTCACCATCCGCCCACGCGCCGAAGAGGTCGCCGGGCAGCCCATCCTCCGCCCGCTGCCGTCGGCCCAATGTCGCAGTGTCGGGCCCTTCGTGTTCTTCGACCACATGCTGGAAGCCGACTACGCCCCCGGCAGCGGCATGGACGTGCGCCAGCATCCGCATATCGGCCTGTCCACCCTCACCTACCTGTTCGAAGGCGAGTTGCAGCACAAGGACAGCCTCGGCTCGGATCAGGTGGTGAAACCGGGCGACGTCAGTTGGATGACCGCCGGGCGCGGCGTGGCCCACGTCGAGCGCACGCCGGCCGGCCTGATGGCCAGCGGCTCCCGCGCCCACGGGCTGCAGGTGTGGCTGGCGCTGCCACAGGCATTCGAGGACTGCGAACCCAGCTATAGCCATCACCCGGCGGCCAGCCTTCCGCAGCACGAGTCCCTCGGCGTACGCATCCGCCTGATCGCCGGCAGCGGATTCTGCCTGCAATCCCCGGTCCCCGTACTCTCCCCGACCCTCTATGCCGACCTGCAATTGGAAGCCGGCGCCACCCTGAACATTCCCACCGAGCATCCACAGCGGGCGCTCTATCTGCTGGACGGCGAGGCACTGCTGGACGACCAGCCGATCGAACCGCGCAGCTTGCTGGTTCTGCCCGAAGGCGTCGAGTACCTGCTCACAGCCTGTGGCGGGTGCCACCTGGTGATGATCGGCGGCGCGCCCCTGGAGGGCCCCAGGCGGATGAACTGGAACTTCGTCGCCAGCAACCCGGCACTCATCGAGCAGGCCCGCAACCGCTGGGCAGCGGGCGATTGGCCAACCGTGCCGGGCGAAACCACACGCATCGAACTGCCGCGCTGAGCCGGCCTCTTTGTCGCGGTTCCCGAATCCATCAGTGGGAACTGATGGGTTTCGCTTCGCTCTACCGCATCCTACGGGTGAGTTCGCCGTACGGCAGTTCCGCAGGACACGTAGGATGGGTAGAGCCCGCGAAACCCATCGCGCCGGCTGGTGAAGAGCCCGTCCAACAGCCCCGCCGCCACACCCTGGGGGCGTAGTGCGCGGCCGCGGATTCGCGTCATGGCTACCGCGTTCCGCCGAAGACTTCGTCGAACAGGTCGTTCATGGCCTGGTAGGCCCGCGCGGCAACCTTCGGGTGGTATTCGTTGCGACCCGGCACATTGGCCTCGCGGTCGGTGAAGGAGTGCACTGCGCCGCCGTAGCTCACCAACTGCCAGTCGGCCTTGGCGGCGGTCATTTCGGCGGTGAAGGCATCCACTTGAGCCTTGGGAACCGACGGGTCGTCGGCACCATGCAGCACCAGCACCGGCGCGCGGATATTGCGCGCATCATCCGGATTCGGTGTGTCCAGGTTGCCGTGGAAGGACACGAAGCCCTTGAGCGGAGCTCCGGAGCGGGCCAACTCCAGCACACTGCCGCCACCGAAGCAGAAGCCGATGGCGCCCAGGCTGCCCGGGTCCAATGGCACCTTCTCGCCCAGTTTCCCGAACACGTCCACCCCGGCCTGGGCGCGCTTGCGCATCAGCGCCCGGTCGCCACGTACCACCGTGGCAGCAGCCCTGGCCTCCTCCGGGCTGGCGGGTCGGACGTCCTTGCCATACATGTCGGCGATGAAGATCACATAACGCTGGCCGGCAATCTCCTTGGCTTGCTCGGCAGCAGCCGGGGTGACGCCCAGCCAGTTGGGAACCATCATCAGGCCGGGGCGCGGAGTCTTCACCGCGTCGTCGTAGACCAGGGTGCCCTCGAAGGCCTTGCCATCGATCTCGTAAGGCACCGCTTGGGTGACCATCGCCGCCCAGGAAGGCGTGGCGATAGCCACGAGTAGCGAAGGCAGAAGCAATCGGTTCATGGAGCGCTCTCCTGTGCCAAGGGGGGATGACTGAGCTTAGACCCTGCGGCGGAACCGGCGGCTCATTCCGCGGTTTTCCGCGCCCAACGAAAGAGGCCCGCACATGCGGGCCTCTTTCATTCCAACCGGCTATCAGGCGGAGAGTTCCACCAGCAGCTTGTTCAGGCGGCGCACATAGGCGGCCGGGTCCTTCAGGCTGTCTCCGGCGGCCAGGGCGGCCTGGTCGAAGAGGATGTGGGACAGCTCGCCGAAGCGGTCTTCGTCCTGTTCGCCGTCCAGCTTCTCGATCAGCGGGTGAGCGGGATTGATTTCGAAGATCGGCTTGGAATCCGGCACTTTCTGGCCGCTGGCTTCGAGAATCTGGCGCATCTGCAGGCCGAGGTCCTGTTCGCCGATGGCGAGGATGGCCGGGGAGTCGGTCAAGCGGTGGGACACACGCACTTCGCTGACCTGTTCGTCCAGCGCCTTCTTCAGGCGCTCGATCAGCCCTTCCTTGGCCTTGGCGACTTCTTCCTGGGCCTTCTTGTCCTCTTCCGAGTCCAGCTTGCCCAGGTCCAGGTCGCCACGGGCGACGTCGACGAGCCCCTTGCCGTCGAAGTCGGTCAGGTAGCTCATCAGCCACTCGTCGATACGGTCGGTGAGCAGCAGCACTTCGATGCCCTTCTTGCGGAAGACCTCCAGGTGCGGGCTGTTCTTCACCTGGGAATGGCTCTCGCCGGTGAGGAAGTAGATCTTGTCCTGGCCTTCCTTCATGCGGCCAATGTAGTCGGCCAGGGACACGCTCTGCTCGCCGGACTCGTCCTGGGTGGAAGCGAAACGCAGCAGGCCGGCAATCTTCTCCTTGTTGGCGAAGTCCTCGGCCGGGCCTTCCTTCAGCACCTGGCCAAAGTTGTTCCAGAAGCCCTTGTACTGCTCGGGTTCGTTCTTCGCCAGCTTCTCCAGCATGTCCAGCACGCGCTTGGTCAGGGCCGACTTCATGGAGTCGATCACCGGGTCCTTCTGCAGGATTTCGCGGGACACGTTCAGCGACAGGTCGTTTGAATCCACCACACCCTTGATGAAACGCAGGTAGAGCGGCAGGAACTGGTCGGCCTGGTCCATGATGAACACGCGCTGCACGTACAGCTTGAGCCCCCGCGGGGCTTCGCGGTGGTACAGGTCGAACGGCGCGCGGGCCGGGACGTAGAGCAACGAGTTGTATTCGAGCTTGCCTTCGACCTTGTTGTGGCTCCAGGTCAGCGGGTCTTCGAAGTCATGGGCGATGTGCTTGTAGAACTCCTGGTATTCCTCGTCCTTCACCTCGGTGCGCGGACGGGTCCACAGGGCGCTGGCGCGGTTGACGGTTTCCCACTCGGCTTCCGCCGGTTGGTCTTCGCCGTGGTGTTCCTTCGGCAATTCGATGGGCAGGGCGATGTGGTCGGAATACTTCTTGATGACGTTGCGCAGGCGCCAGCCATCGGCGAACTCCTCTTCACCGGCCTTCAGGTGCAGGACGATGCGGGTCCCGCGCTCGGCCTTGTCGATGGTGGCGACGTCGAACTCACCCTCGCCTTTCGAGGCCCAATGCACGCCCTCGGCGGCCGGCAGGCCAGCGCGGCGGGTGAAGACGTCGACCTTGTCGGCCACGATGAAGGCGGAATAGAAGCCCACGCCGAACTGGCCGATCAGGTGGGAATCCTTCTTCTGGTCGCCGGAGAGGTTCTTCAGGAAGTCGGCGGTGCCGGACTTGGCGATGGTGCCCAGGTGCGCGATCACTTCATCACGGCTCATGCCGATGCCGTTGTCGTCGATGGTGATGGTGCGGGCGTCCTTGTCGAAGCTGACGCGGATCTTCAGCTCGGCGCCGCCTTCCAGCAGTTCCGGCTTGGCCAGGGCCTCGAAACGCAGCTTGTCGGCGGCGTCGGAGGCGTTGGAAATCAGTTCGCGGAGGAAGATTTCCTTGTTGGAATACAGGGAATGGATCATCAGGTGAAGCAACTGCTTCACCTCGGTTTGGAAGCCCAGGGTTTCTTTTTGAGTTTCCACACTCATGGTCTTCTTTCTCCACATGGATGGCTTGGGCCGCGCACGGCGGCGGATGTCATCCAGATGGGGCCTTCGACAAGGATTTCAAGTGCTTAGCGAATTCGGAATGGGGCGCGGGGCGAACAGGGCTGCTCCCGCCTGCCGCCCCGGTACGGCCGGCAGGCGAAAATGGCCGGATGATCGCCGGCCGTCCTGCCGCTATCAGGGCTCGAGCAGTTCGACGTGGGCGACCTCGTTGACGTCGAAACTGTAGCTGGCGGCCCCGGCGCCACCCAGGGTGCGGCGGATAAGGATGCGGCCCTCGCGATCCACCCCGGCGAAACGTCCTTCGGCGGTGCTGCCGCGAACCGTATACACACGCATGCTGAGCGCCTGGTACTGGCCGGGGTTGTTCAGCAAGCGCTGCAGGGAAAAGCGCAGGCGGCGGTCCAGCGGCCGCGGGGTGTCGGCGACCGGCGCCGGCTCGCGCGCCTCGGCGGGCGCTTCGGCGGTGGCGGCAGGCGCCGCCAGGGGCGGGAAGCTGTCGTGCTGGACGCGCCAGCCACGCGCCTCGCTCTTGCTGAGCTGCAACGGCAGGTGCTGAAGTTGGCCGTCGATCCGCGCGTCCACGTCCAGCTCCAGCCGCAATGCCGGCAGGTTCACGACAGGCAGCGGGGCCAGTTCGACCGCGCGCGTCGCGAACCGTCGCTGCAGGTAGTCGCGGATCACGTACGCCAGGGTATCGCGGGAATCGTAGGTGGTATCCACCCGGCCATCGCGGTAGCGCAGACGGTCGGTGAACACCTCCAGGTGTCCGGACAGTGTGGTGGCGAACTTCGGCGGCAGGACCAGATGGAAGTCCCCCGCCATGCGATTCGGCGCCACCGGCTGGAGGTCCAGGTGCAGGGTGTAGCCACGAGGGATGCGGCGGGCCTCCGGCAGTTCCTGATCCGGCGACAGCCAGCTGATCTCGACTTCCGGCCGCGGGCCCTGGTCCTGGGGCAGCACGTCCAGGCGCAAGGCGCCCTGGGGCTGCTGGCCGATGCGAATGGTCAACTCGCGACGGGCATAGAAGTCCTGGCCCTCGCGCAGGCTGAGCACACCGTCCACCAGCTCAGCCTGCAGCGGCGAGAACTGCTGGCCGTTGAGTTCGCCCTTGAGGCGGATGTCCAGTTCGGACGCACCCTGCGCCCCATCGCCGAGCCAGCGCAGGCCGATGATTGCCTGAAGACGCTCCGGGTGCTGCGCGGCGAGCATGGTGACCCCCACCACCAGCGGGATGAAGCCCATGGCGCCGAGGGCCACGGCCTTGCGCGCGGTGCGCCAATGGCAGAGCGCATAGGCGACCGTGACCGGCGGCAACAGGCTGCCGAAGCCCCAGAGCAGGCTGGTGCCGAAGGCGAGCATCACCAGCCAGACCAGGCCGGTGACGATCAGCAACAGGCCGCCAAGTATCAGTAACGCAACCATCGGACTTTCCTTGTAAGCGACCGGACGCGCCTGGCGTGCCTCAGGGTTCGTCGACCTTGAAATGGGCGCGCGCGGTGGCGATGGGTTCGGTCTGGGTGGTTTGCCAGGCGGTGATGGCGACGTTGGCGACACGACGGCCCTGCCGCCAGACCTGGCACTGGACGTAGGTGTCACGATAGTGGCCGGCGCGCAGGTAATCTATCGAGAAGTCGATGATTTTGGGCATATGTGGCGTGCCCATGAACATCAACAGGTGGAGCATGGCGGCGTGCTCCATGAAACCGGCGATCACGCCGCCGTGGATGGCCGGCAGGGTCGGATTGCCAATGTTGTCCTTGTTCGCCGGCAGGCGAAAGACCATGTCATCGCCCAGGCGCAGGCATTCCATGCCGATCAGTCTGGCGTAGGGAATCAGGCATACCAGCGAGTCGTAATCGTTCTTCTCGTGGGCTTCGCGCACCAGGGCGTTGAGGTCGAGGCTCATGCCGCACCTCCCTGCTTCAGTTGGCCGGGCTTGCCCATGCGCATGAAAGCCCCCACCACGTGGGCGATGGGCTGGGACGGGTCGTCCTGGTAGGCATAGCCGCGGGTAAAGATGACGTTGGGGGTCACCCGGTAGCATTCGGCGAAGCCGAAGACGTCCTTGTGCGGCTCGGCCGGGTGCATGTAGTCGATGCGCAGGTCCAGGGTCGGGCAGATCTCGAATTCGGGCAGCACGCAGACGGTGGAAATGCCGCAGGTGGTGTCCATCAGGGTAGTGATGGCGCCGCCATGGATCACGCCGGTTTCCGGATTGCCGATGATCCGGGTGCTATAGGGCAGGCGCAGGGTGAGCCCGGCGGCAGACGCGTCGTGCACGCTGAGGTCGAGCACCTGGCAATGGCGCAACGCGGCGAGGAAGCGCTGCGCCCGTTCGATAAGGGAAAGATCCGACATGACTGCGACCTTGGCGTCTGGGCAAAGACGCGAATCATACCGTGTCAGGGCCGGTTACGCCGTGGGAGACCGCCCGGTCAGGCTTTTGCCATTTCAGTGGAACTTAGAATCTTCTCGCAAGCTCCAACGGCTATCGATGAGGAAAGCCACATATGGAGGCTCAATGATGAAGAAAACCCTGTCTCTCGCCCTGCTGCTGGCCGCCAGCCTTGGTCTCGCTGCCTGCGACAAGAAGGAAGAGGCCCAGGCGCCGGCTGCACCGGCGACCGAAACCCAGCCGAGCGCGCCAGCGCCTACCCCCGCTCCGGAAACCGCCCCGGCGCCGACCCAGCCCGCACCGGAAACCGCGCCGACCGACGAGCAGAGCCAGTAAGCCTTCCGCCGCTGGAACGACAAGGCCCGCACGATGCGGGCCTTGTCGTTTGTGGGGTGATCAGATTGCCGGGCTGAGCATCAGCACCAGGCAGCAGAGCAGGCCGACCACCCAGACCAGACTGCGCAGGGTGGCCCTGTCGTTCCAGTAGAGGAACAGATAGAGGACCCGCGAGACGACGAAGAGAATCGCCAGCAGGTCGACGAACCAGCCCTGGGTCTGGGTGACATGGGCCATCAGCACGCCCGCGGCGAACAGCGGGAATATCTCGATGCTGTTCTGGTGCGCCGCCAGGGCCCGCGCGCCGAAACCCGTCAGGCGCCCCTGCTGTGCGCGCGGATTACGGTTGTCGTAGCCCCCGCCCTCCTCGCTCATGGCCTTGGCCACGGGTGCTTTCGCCAGGTAGATAAGCAGCGCGGCAATGAACAGGCACCAGAACGGAAGACTCATTCGACTTTCTCCTTGGGCGCATCCGGCGCCTGCGTCGGCGTGTAGACCATTACATCCAGCACATCGGAATGGAATTCGCGGCGGTAGAGCACCAGCACCACCCCGGCGGTAACGAGCATGAAACACCAGGCATTGATGAACCAGGCCAGCATCGCCAGGCCGAAATAGTAGCTGCGCAGACCGAAGTTGAATTGGTTGGCGGCCAGGGAAACCACCCGCGCGGTGCGCTCGGCGAACGCCTTGCGCTCCTGCTCGCTGACGTGTTTCTCGCCGATCATCGGCGCAGAACCCACCAGGATGGCGGCGAAGTTGTACTGGCGCATGCACCAACTGAACGTGAAGAAGGCGTAGACGAAGACCACCGCCAGGCCCAGCAACTTCAGCTCGGAGATGCCGCGACTGGCGGGCTGCACCAGCGGCAGGTCGGCCAGCACCGACACCGCCCGGTCGGTGGAGCCGAGCACGGTGAGGATGCCGGCGAGGATGATCAGGGTGCTGGAGGCGAAGAACGACGCGTTGCGCTCCAGGTTGGCGATCACGCTGGCATCGGCGATGCGGTTGTCGCGCAGCAGCAGGCGGCGCATCCAGTCCTCGCGGTAGAGATGCAGGACCGAGGCCAGGCAGGCGGTATCCCTGCCCTTCCAGGTCGCGTAGCGGGTATAGCCCACCCAGCAGGTAATGAACCAGAGGATGGCCAACACGTGGGGCCAGTTGCGCAGAATGGTCGACATGCGAATTCCTTTTAAGAGCACGGCGAATTATAGCGGCACGCAAGCGCACTCCCTATGCGCATATGCAGTGGATCGCCCAATGAAAAGGCCGCCCGAAGGCGGCCTAGGGACGACACGGCGAATCAGGCAATCGCTTGCACCGGCTTGCCCAGCAGGCGGTCGGCGAGCGCCGCGATGGCCAGCACGACCAGCACCGGCACCAGCCAGCCGAGGCTCTGGTGCGCCAGGGGAAGCTGGGTGAAGAACGTCGGAACCACATCCTTGAAGCCGGCGGCGGCAATACCGTCGGCCAGGCCGAAGATCAGCGCGACGCCCATGGTGGGAATGAACACCCGGCGGGGCTCCACCCACAGGCGATCGGCCAGGCTGAGGGCGATCAGCACGATGGCCAGGGGATACAGGCCCACCAGTACCGGCACGGACAGGCTGATCAATTGCGTCAGGCCCTGGTTGGCCACCAGCAGGCTGAAAGCACCGAAGACCAGCACCACGGTACGGTAGGACAACGGCAGCAACCTGCTGAAGAACTCGCCACAGGCAGTGAGCAGACCGACCGCCGTGGTCAGGCAGGCCAGGGTGATGACCACGGCCAGCAGCAGACTGCCGGCGATACCGAAGGTGTGCTGCACGTAGGCGGTGAGGATCTGTACGCCGTTCTGCGCTTCGCTGGCGATGCCCTGGCTGGTGGCGCCGAGGTAGAACAGTGCCAGATACACCAGGGAAAGGCCGATGGCGGCGATGGTGCCGGCAATCATCGAATAACGGGTGACCAGGGCGTCGTCTTTCACGCCGCGATCACGGATCGCGGTCGCGATGACGATACCGAAGACCAGGGCGCCCAGCGTGTCCATGGTGAGGTAACCCTGGAGGAAGCCTTCCACCAGCGGAGCGGCCTGATAGGCGCTCGCTGCGGTGCCGATCTCGCCGGAGGGCGCCAGGATGGCGGCGCCGCCCAGGACCAGGAGCGCGGCGATCAGTACCGGGGTGATGAACTTGCCAATGCTGTCCACCAACTTGCCCGGGTTCAGGGCCAGGAAGAGCACTGCCGCGAAGTAGGCCACGCTGTAGAGGAACAAGGCGAGGTCGTTTTCCCCGGCGAAGGGCGCGACACCCATCTCAAACGACACCACGGCCGTACGCGGGGTCGCGAACAGCGGGCCGATCGCCAGATAAACGGCGACGGCCAGGAGAACTCCGGCGCGCTTGCCCAGGGGCGCGGTCAGGCGATCCATGCCGCCCCCTACGCGCGCCAGTGCGACCACGGTCAGCAGCGGCAGGCCGACACCGGTCAGCAGGAAGCCCAGCGCTGCGCGCCAGACGTGATCGCCTGCGGCGAGGCCGGCGCTGGGCGGAAAAATGATGTTGCCCGCGCCCAGGAACAGGGCAAAGGTCATAAAGCCAAGGGCCAGGAGATCCGAGCCTTTCAATCGAGTCATGAGGGGAAGTACCACAGAAAGAAGTTCATTGTTCCGAAGGGTTTCCCCAGGGGTTGGGGGAAACGTCATCCATCCGTTTGGGATCGATCTCTGGTGCCCCGCCTCAGCCCTTTTGGAGCGTGGCGAGCGAGATGGTTGCAAGCCCGACGATTTTACTTGGGGAATCGGCTGGCGTGGATCAGGCTGTCGGAGTAGCAACCGTTTCTGTCGCTTGCCCGACAGGCGGTTGTACCTCCGTGAAGATGGGTTGCGCCAGAAACGACAAAGGCCACCCGGGGGGTGGCCTTTGCCTGAGTCAGGACGCCTTAGGCGTTCTTGACTTCCCAGCCGGTCAGCTCGGCCAGGGCCTTGCCGATGTCAGCCAGGGAACGCACGGTTTTCACACCAGCGTCCTGCAGGGCGGCGAATTTCTCGTCCGCGGTGCCTTTGCCACCGGAGATGATGGCGCCCGCGTGGCCCATGCGCTTGCCGGGCGGTGCGGTTACACCGGCGATGTAGGACACCACCGGCTTGGTTACGTTGGCCTTGATGAAGGCAGCGGCTTCTTCTTCAGCGGAACCGCCGATTTCGCCGATCATCACGATGGCTTCGGTCTGCGGGTCTTCCTGGAACAGCTTCAGGATGTCGATGAAGTTGGAGCCCGGGATCGGGTCACCGCCGATGCCCACGCAGGTGGATTGGCCGAAGCCGGCGTCGGTGGTCTGCTTCACGGCTTCATAGGTCAGGGTGCCCGAACGGGACACGATGCCTACTTTGCCCGGCAGGTGGATGTGACCCGGCATGATACCGATCTTGCACTCGCCGGGAGTGATCACACCCGGGCAGTTCGGGCCGATCAGACGCACGCCCAGCTCGTCGCACTTGACCTTGGCGTCCAGCATGTCGAGGGTCGGGATGCCCTCGGTGATGCAGACGATCAGCTTGATGCCGCCGTTGGCCGCTTCCAGGATGGAGTCCTTGCAGAAGGGAGCCGGAACGTAGATCACCGAAGCTTCGGCGCCGGTGGCTTCAACGGCTTCCTTGACGGTGTTGAACACCGGCAGGCCCAGGTGGGTGGTGCCGCCCTTGCCGGGGGTCACGCCGCCGACCATCTTGGTGCCGTAGGCGATGGCTTGTTCGGAGTGGAAAGTACCCTGGCTACCGGTGAAGCCCTGGCAGATGACTTTGGTGTCTTTGTTGATCAGGACGCTCATTACTTGCCCTCCGCGGCCTTGACGACTTGCTGTGCAGCGTCGGTCAGGCTGGTCGCCGCGATGATGTTCAGACCGCTCTCGGCCAGTACCTTGGCGCCGAGGTCGGCGTTGTTGCCTTCCAGACGGACGACCACCGGGATCTTCACGCCCACTTCCTTCACCGCGCCGATGATGCCTTCGGCAATCATGTCGCAACGAACGATGCCGCCGAAGATGTTCACCAGAACGGCAGCGACGTTGCTGTCAGACAGGATGATCTTGAACGCTTCGGTCACGCGCTCCTTGGTCGCACCGCCGCCAACGTCGAGGAAGTTGGCCGGCTTGCCGCCGTGGAGGTTGACGATGTCCATGGTACCCATGGCCAGGCCGGCGCCGTTGACCATGCAGCCGATGTTGCCTTCCAGGGCTACGTAGTTCAGTTCCCACTTCTGCGCATGGGCTTCACGGGCGTCGTCCTGGGACGGGTCGTGCATAGCGCGCAGCTTGGGCTGACGGTACAGGGCGTTGCTGTCGATGTTGATCTTGGCGTCCAGGCAGTGCAGGTTGCCATCGGCCTTGATCACCAGCGGGTTCACTTCCAGCAGGGCCAGGTCGTAGTCCTGGAACAGCTTGGCCAGGTTCACGAAGATGTGGGTGAACTGCTTGATCTGGTCACCTTCCAGGCCCAGCTGGAATGCCAGCTCGCGGCCCTGGTAGGGTTGAGCGCCGACCAGCGGGTCGATGGTGGCCTTGAGGATCTTCTCGGGGGTGTCGTGAGCTACTTTCTCGATGTCCACGCCACCTTCGGTGGAAGCCATGAACACGATGCGGCGGCTGGAACGATCTACCACGGCGCCCAGGTACAGTTCCTTGGCGATGTCGGTGCAGGATTCGACCAGGATTTTGCTGACCGGCTGACCATTGGCGTCAGTCTGATAGGTCACCAGGCGCTTGCCCAGCCAGTTGGCGGCGAAGGCCTTGGCATCTTCCTTGCTCTTGACCAGCTTCACGCCGCCCGCTTTACCGCGGCCGCCGGCGTGGACCTGGGCTTTCACAACCCATTCGCTGCCACCGATTTTTTCGCAGGCTTCTGCGGCTTCTTCCGGGGTGTCTACGGCAAAGCCCTTGGATACGGGCAGGCCGTATTCAGCGAACAGCTGCTTACCCTGATACTCGTGGAGATTCATGCTTGTCTACCGTCTTCGTTTAGGTATTGCGCATTCGGCGCTGCATTCGTGGTGCCGCGCCACCTGTGACTGCTGATGAAGGCAGTCCGGCGGGCTTTCCGCGGTGAGCCACGGCCTTCCGGCTGTTGCTCACGACGGGCCGCCCGCCGTGGTTCTGAATCCTGCACCGGCCCCGTGGGTGGCCTGCGCAGGAGGTGTTGCTCAGCGCTTCTTGCGGTTGGCGATGTGGATGGCGTGGCCATTCACCGCCAGGGCAGCTTCGTGCAGCGCTTCGGACAGGGTCGGGTGCGAGAAGACCATCATGCCCAGGTCTTCGGCGCTGGTGCCGAACTCCATGCCGATAGCGCCCTGCTGGACCAGTTCGGCGGCGCTCGGGCCGATCACGTGGACACCCAGTACGCGGTCGGTCTTGGCATCGGCGATGACCTTGACGAAGCCGGCGGTATCGTTGGCAGCCATGGCGCGGCCGCTGGCGGCGAACGGGAAGGTGCCGATGTTGATTTCAACGCCTTCGGCCTTCAGGGTCTGCTCGGTCTTGCCGACCCACGCGATTTCCGGGTGGGTGTAGATGACCGACGGGATCAGGTCGTAGTTCATCTGGGCTTTGTGGCCGGCGATGCGCTCGGCGACCATGATGCCCTCTTCCGAGGCCTTGTGGGCCAGCATGGCGCCGCGCACCACGTCACCGATGGCATAGACGCCGGGAACGCTGGTGGCGCAGAAATCATCGACGTAAATGAAGCCACGCTCGTCCAGGGTCACACCGCTGTCGGTAGCCAGCAGATCGGTGGTCACGGGACGACGGCCCACGGCCACGATCAGCTTGTCGAAGGTCAGTTTCTGCTCGCCTTCGGCGTCGGTGAAGTTCACAGTCACCTGCTTCTTCTTCACCTCGGAGCCAGTCACGCGGGCGCCCAGGCGGATCTTCAGACCCTGCTTGGTCAGCACCTTCATGGCTTCCTTGGAAACCTGCTCGTCGGCGGCCGGGAGGAACTTGTCCAGGGCTTCCAGAACAGTCACTTCGGCGCCCAGGCGGGCCCAGACGGAACCCAGTTCGAGGCCGATGACGCCAGCGCCGATCACACCCAGCTTCTTCGGCACGGTCTGGAAGTCCAGAGCGCCAGTGGAGTCGACGATCACGTCCTGATCGACCGGAGCCGGCGGGATGTCCACGGGCTTGGAGCCGGAGGCAAGGATCACGTTCTCGGCTTCCACGATCTGTACCTTGCCGTCGGAACCGGTCACTTCGACCTGCTTGTTGGCCAGCAGCTTGCCATGGCCTTCCAGCAGGGTCACGCCGTTGGCCTTGAACAGAGTGGCCACGCCGCCGGTCAGGTTCTTCACGATGGTGTCCTTGCGGCCGACCATGGTGGGAACGTCAATGGAAACGCCCTTGGCATCGATGCCGTGGACTTTGAAGGCCTCGTGGGCCTCATGGTACTTGTAGGAGCTGTCCAGCAGCGCCTTCGACGGAATGCAACCGACGTTCAGGCAGGTGCCGCCCAGTGCGGTCTTGCCGTCCTTGCCCTGGTACTTCTCGATGCAGGCGGTCTTCAGGCCGAGCTGAGCGGCCTTGATGGCGGCGACGTAGCCGCCGGGGCCCGCACCAATCACTACCACGTCGAATTTCTGGGTCATAACTCATTCCTTCTCGTATGAAACCGGACGGCCCCTGTATGGGGGGCCGCCGTTAAGAGAGACTGCCGATCAGACGTCGAGCAGCAGACGAGCCGGGTCTTCCAGCAGGTCCTTGATGGTGACCAGGAAGCTCACAGCTTCCTTGCCATCGATCAGGCGGTGGTCGTAGGACAGCGCCAGGTACATCATCGGCAGGATGACCACCTGGCCGTTTACGGCCATCGGGCGCTCCTGGATCTTGTGCATGCCGAGGATGGCGGTCTGCGGCGGGTTGACGATCGGGCTGGAGAGCAGCGAGCCGAACACGCCACCGTTGGAGATGGTGAAGGTACCGCCAGTCATCTCTTCGATGGTCAGCTTGCCTTCTTTGGCCTTCTTGCCGAAGTTGGCGATGCCGCCTTCGATTTCCGCCAGGCTCATGAACTCGGCGTTACGCAGCACCGGTACCACCAGGCCACGGTCGCTGGAGACGGCAACGCCGATGTCCTGGTAGCCGTGGTAGACGATGTCGTTGCCGTCGATGGAGGCGTTGACACCCGGGAAACGCTTCAGGGCTTCGGTGGCGGCCTTGACGAAGAAGGACATGAAGCCCAGGCGAACGCCGTTGTGCTTCTTCTCGAACAGGTCCTTGTACTTGGCGCGCAGGTCCATGATCGGTTTCATGTTGACTTCGTTGTAAGTCGTCAGCATGGCCATGGTGGACTGGGCTTCGACCAGACGCTCGGCGACCTTGGCGCGCAGGCGTGTCATCGGCACGCGCTTCTCGACGCGATCGCCGGCGGCGAAGATCGGGGCCTCGCCAGCCGGGGCGGCCGGCTTGGCGGCAGCGGCCGGAGCGGCAGCCGGAGCGTTCTTCTTGGCTTCAACAGCCGCAACCACGTCTTCCTTGGTCACACGACCGCCCTTGCCGGTGCCGGCGATGCTGTTCGGGTCGATGCCGTTCTCCTCGGCCAGCTTGCGGGCAGCCGGGGACAGGATGGCGTCGTCGCCAGCGGCGGCCGGCGCGGCAGCCTGAGCCGCAGGGGCAGCAGCAGGGGCAGCGGCTGCAGGAGCGGCGGCAGCCGCAGCGCCGGCGTTCAGCTTGCCGAGCAGTTCGCCGCTGAGGACGGTGTCGCCCTCGTTCTTGACGATTTCAGCCAGGACGCCGTCGGCTTCCGCCAGGACTTCCATGACCACTTTGTCGGTTTCGATGTCGACGATCAGCTCGTCGCGCTTGACCGCATCGCCCGGCTTCTTGTGCCAGGTAGCCACGGTGCCGTCGGCAACCGATTCCGGGAAAGTGGGGGCTTTGATCTCGATAGCCATTATGTAGGTTCCTATCTAATTCGGTTTCTTCTGCGCGAAGGCGTTAAACAGTAAAGGCGTCTTGCAGGAGCTTTTCCTGCTGCTCGGCGTGCATGGAAGCGTAGCCGCAGGCCGGGGCCGCCGAGCCTTCACGGCCGGCATACTCGAGGAACAGCCCCTTCTTGTGGGCCGCCGCGACGCGACGCATATGGTGCTGGCTGCAGTACCAGGCACCCTGGTTCATCGGCTCTTCCTGGCACCAGACGATGTGCTTGAGGTTCTTGTACGGCGCCAAGACCTCGGCCAGATCGTCCTCGGGGAACGGATAGAGCTGCTCGAGACGCACGATGGCAATATCTTCGCGGCCTTCGGCACGACGCTTCTCCAGCAGGTCGTAGTAGACCTTGCCGCTGCACAAGACCATACGATCGACTTTCTTCGGGTCGATCGCATCGATCTCGCCGATGACGGTCTGGAAAGAGCCTTCGGCCAGATCTTCCAGGGTCGAGATGGCCAGCTTGTGGCGCAGCAGGGACTTGGGCGTCAGCGCCACCAGCGGCTTGCGCAGCGGGCGGATCACCTGACGGCGCAGCATGTGGTAGACCTGTGCCGGGGTGGTCGGTACGCAGACCTGGATGTTGTGCTCGGCGCACAGCTGCAGGTAGCGCTCCAGACGCGCGGAGGAGTGCTCCGGCCCCTGGCCTTCATAACCGTGCGGCAGCAGCATGGTCAGGCCGCACAGACGGCCCCACTTGTGCTCGCCGCTGGTGATGAACTGGTCGATCACCACCTGGGCGCCGTTGGCGAAGTCGCCGAACTGGGCCTCCCAGATCACCAGCGCGTTCGGCGTGGTGGTGGAGTAGCCGTATTCGAACGCCAGTACCGCCTCCTCCGAGAGGTAGGAGTCGTACAGCTGGAACTTCGGCTGGTCGGCGAACAGGTGTTGCAGCGGCAGGTAGACGCTGGCGTCCTTCTGGCTGTGCAGCGCCGCATGGCGGTGCGAGAAGGTACCACGACCCACGTCCTGGCCAGTGATGCGCACCGGGTGGCCTTCGAACAGCAGGGTGGCGTAGGCCATGGTCTCGGCGTAGCCCCAGTTGATCGGCATGGCGCCGGCGCCCATCTTCTGGCGGTCTTCCAGAATCTTCGCGACCTGGCGCTGAACCACGAAGCCTTCCGGAATCTCCTGCAGCTTGGCGGAAAGCTCCTGCAGAGTCTTCAGGTCGAAACGTGTGTCGTGGCGGGCAGTCCAGGCATGGCCCAGGTACGGACGCCAGTCGACGAAGAGCTCCTTGTTGGGCTCCTTGACCAGGCTCTTGACCACATGCTGACCGTTGTCCAGGGCGGCACGGTACTCGTCCACCTTGGTCTGGATGCTGGCGGCGTCCAGCACGCTGGAGGCGCCCAGAGCGTCGGCATACAGCTCACGGGTGGTACGCTGCTTGGCGATCTGCTGGTACATCAGCGGCTGGGTGCCGCTCGGCTCGTCGGCCTCGTTGTGACCGCGGCGGCGGTAGCAGACCAGGTCAATGACCACGTCACGCTTGAACTGCATGCGGTAGTCGACGGCCAATTGGGTGACGAACAGCACCGCTTCCGGGTCGTCGCCGTTCACGTGCAGGATCGGCGCCTGGATCATCTTGGCGACGTCGGTGCAGTACTCGGTGGAACGGGAGTCTTCCGGACGGCTGGTGGTGAAGCCCACCTGGTTGTTGATGACGATGTGGATGGTGCCGCCCGTGCGATAGCCGCGGGTCTGCGACATCTGGAAGGTTTCCATCACCACGCCCTGGCCGGCGAAGGCCGCGTCGCCATGGATGGAGATCGGCAGTACCTTGTCGCCAGCCTGGTCCTGGCGGCGGTCCTGGCGGGCGCGCACGGAACCCTCGACCACCGGGGAAACGATTTCCAGGTGGGACGGGTTGAATGCCAGGGCCAGGTGTACTTCACCGCCCGGGGTCATGACGTTGGACGAGAAGCCTTGGTGGTACTTCACGTCACCGGAGGACAGGCCCTCGGTTTTCTTCCCTTCGAACTCGTCGAACAGGTCGCGCGGGTTCTTGCCGAAGGTGTTGACCAGAACGTTCAGTCGGCCACGGTGGGCCATGCCGATGACGATTTCCTTCAGGCCATAGGAGCCGGAGCGCTGGATGATCTCGTCCAGCAGCGGGATCAGGCTCTCGCCGCCTTCCAGGCCGAAGCGTTTGGTGCCCGGGTACTTGGTGCCCAGGTACTTCTCCAGGCCTTCGGCAGCAGTCAGGCGCTCCAGCAGGTGGCTCTGCACTTCCGGCGAAAACGCAGGACGGCCGCGCACGCTTTCCAGGCGCTGCTGGAACCACTTGCGCTGTTCGGAATCGACGATGTGGGTGAATTCGGCGCCGATGGTGCGGCAATACGTCTCGTTGAGGGTCTGCTGAATCTCGCGCAGAGTAGCCTCTTCCTTGCCGATGTAGAGCTCGCCAGTGCGGAAGGTGGTATCGAGGTCGGCATCGGTCAGTCCGTAGTGACGGATCGACAGGTCGGCCGGAACCGGACGCTGCCAGAGGCCAAGCGGATCGAGCTTGGAAGCCTGGTGGCCGCGCATGCGGAAAGCCTGGATCAGACGCAGGACTTCGACCTGCTTCTTCTCGTGCTCACTGCTTACCGCACCAGCGGACACCGGCTGGGCGCGGCGCTGATTCTTGGCGAGCAGGACGAAATGATCGCGGACGGTGGAGTGCGAAACGTCAGTGGCAAGACCGCCGTCGGTCGGCAGCTTCTGGAAGTAGGTGCGCCACTCTTCGGGCACAGCGTTGGGATCGTGCAGGTAGAGCTCGTAGAGCTCCTCCACATAGGCAGCGTTACCACCGGACAGGTGGCCACTGTTCCACATGCGCTGCATTTCGCTTTCTTGCATGCTTTGTCACCCTCGATAAGGGGACGCCATCGGCGTGGACACTACAGGGCTCACAAGTCCTGGCACAGCGACTGAAGCCACCAAGGATCCCGCAGATAGTCCGGGCACCAGCCCGGTTGCCCCTGCTGGTCATCTATATATTTTTCAAATAAGGAATACGGCTTTGTGGGCTGCGTTCCTGGTTTCACTGCGGCACCGGCAAAGCCGGCACCGCAGGTGTTGCGGGTACAGCAATCGAATCAGGTACCGCTTTGCAGCAGCATGTTGCGCACATGACCGATCGCCTTGGTCGGGTTAAGACCCTTCGGGCAAACGTTCACGCAGTTCATGATGCCGCGGCAACGGAACACACTGAACGGGTCATCCAGCGCAGCCAGTCGCTCTTCGGTCTTGGTGTCGCGGCTGTCGGCCAGGAAACGGTAGGCCTGCAGCAGCGCGGCCGGACCCAGGAACTTGTCCGGATTCCACCAGAAGGACGGGCAAGAGGTCGAGCAACAGGCGCACAGGATGCACTCGTACAGACCGTCCAGCTTCTCGCGCTCTTCCGGGGACTGCAGACGCTCGATGGCCGGAGCCGGAGTCTCGTTCTGCAGGAAGGGTTTCACCTTCTCGTATTGCTTGTAGAAGATGCTCATATCGACAACCAGGTCACGGATGACCGGCAGCCCCGGCAGCGGGCGAATCACCAGCTTGCCGCCCTTCAGACCGGCAGCGGACAGCGGCGTGATGCACGCCAGGCCGTTCTTGCCGTTGATGTTCATGCCGTCGGAACCGCAGACGCCTTCACGGCAGGAGCGACGGTAGGAGAAACCTTCGTCCTGCTCCTTGATCAGGGCCAGCACGTCGAGAACCATCACGTCCTTGCCGCCGGTATCGATCTGGAAGTCCTGCATGGCCGGAGCGCTGTCGCGCTCCGGGTTGTAGCGATAGACGCTGACAGTGAGAGTGTTGGACATGTCGGCCACCCTTAATAAGTACGTACTTTGGGTTCGAACGCCGGAACGGTCTTCGGCGCGAAGTTGACAGCGCGTTTGGCGACACGCTTCTCACCCGGGAAGTACAGGGTGTGGCACAGCCAGTTCTCGTCGTCGCGGTCTTCGAAGTCTTCACGGGCATGGGCGCCACGGGACTCTTTACGGACTTCCGCGGCGATGGCGGTGGCTTCGGCGACTTCCAGCAGGTTCTGCAGCTCCAGCGCCTCGATGCGCGCGGTGTTGAAAGCCTGGGACTTGTCGTTGATCTTGACGTTGGCGATGCGCTCACGCAGCTCGGCCAACTGGGCGATGCCCTTCTGCATGTATTCGCCGGTACGGAATACACCGAAGTAGTTCTGCATGCACTGCTGCAGCTCGCGCTTCAGCGGGGCGACTTCTTCGCCGCTGGTACGCTCGTTGACACCGGACAGACGCTTGAGGGACAGCTCGAGATCGGTCTCGCTGGCGCCGCGCGCCTCGATACCTTCCTTGAGCGCCTTCTCCAGGTGCAGACCGGCGGCACGACCGAACACGACCAGGTCGAGCAGCGAGTTGCCGCCCAGACGGTTGGCACCGTGTACCGATACGCAAGCCACTTCGCCCACGGCGAACAGGCCTTCGACGATGGTGTCGTTGCCGTTGGCGTCCTGGGTGATGGCCTGGCCATGAATGTTGGTGGCAACGCCGCCCATCATGTAGTGGCAGGTCGGGATGACCGGGATCGGCGCGACGACCGGGTCCACGTGCGCGAAGGTCTTGGACAGTTCGCAGATGCCGGGCAGGCGGCTGTGCAGGACTTCCTCACCGAGGTGGTCGAGCTTCAGCAGCACGTGGTCCTTGTTGGGACCCACGCCGTTGCCGGCGATCACTTCCTTGACCATGGAACGGGCGACCACGTCGCGGCCGGCCAGGTCCTTGGCGTTGGGAGCGTAACGCTCCATGAAACGCTCACCATGGGCATTGATCAGGTAGCCACCCTCGCCGCGGCAACCTTCGGTCACCAGCACGCCAGCACCGGCGATGCCGGTCGGGTGGAACTGCCACATTTCGATATCCTGGACCGGAACGCCAGCACGCAGGGCCATGCCCACGCCGTCGCCGGTGTTGATCAGGGCGTTGGTGGTGGAGGCGTAGATACGGCCAGCACCGCCGGTGGCCAGAACCACGGCCTTGGAGCGGATGTAGACGGTTTCGCCGGTCTCGATGCAGATGGCGATGATGCCGACCACGGCGCCGTCCTGGTTCTTCACCAGGTCGACGGCGTACCACTCGTTGAGGAACGAAGTACCGCTCTTCAGGTTGGCCTGGTACAGGGTGTGCAGCAGGGCATGACCGGTACGGTCGGCCGCGGCACAGGTACGGGCAGCCTGGCCACCCTTGCCGAAGTCCTTGGACTGACCGCCGAACGGACGCTGATAGATGCGACCTTGCTCGGTACGGGAGAACGGCAGCCCCATGTGCTCCAGCTCGAACACGGCCTCCGGACCAACGGAGCACATGTATTCGATGGCGTCCTGGTCACCGATGTAGTCGGAACCCTTGACGGTGTCGTACATGTGCCAGCGCCAATCGTCGTTCGGGTCGGCCGAAGCGATGGCGCAGGTGATGCCGCCCTGGGCGGAAACGGTGTGGGAACGGGTCGGGAAGACCTTGGTCACCACGGCGGTCTTGTGGCCGCCCTGGGCCAGTTGCAGCGCGGCACGCATGCCGGCGCCGCCGCCACCTACGATGATGGCGTCGAAAGAGAGAGTACGAATGCTAGACATGGATCACACACCCCAGAGAATCTGCACGCCCCAGACGAAGAACGCGAACATGGCAATGCCGCATACCGCCTGGAACAGGAAACGCACGACAGTCGCCGACTTGCCCAGCGCCATGGGCGTCAGGTAGTCGGTGGAGATGGTCCACATGCCGACCCAGGCGTGAACGCTCAGGGCGACCAGGGCCAGCAAGCTGAAGATGCGCATCGCGGTGTGGGAGAACAGACCGTGCCATTCGGCATAGGTCAGACCCGGATTGAACAGCAGGTAGCCCAGCAGGAAAAGGAAATAAGCCGCAAGAACGACCGCAGAAACGCGCTGGGCCATCCAGTCGTAGAGGCCCGAACGCGAGAAGTTCGTAACGTTGGTTACCATACCCACACCCCCAGCAGCACGATCAGCACCGCAGAAACTACGATGACGATTTTCGAGCCCAGCTTGCCGCCCTCGAGCGTCTCGCCGACGCCCGCATCCATTACCAAGTGGCGCACACCGGCAACCAGGTGGTAAAGCAGTGCGGACAGGAGGCCCCAAATCACCAGCTTGGCCAGCGGACTGGTCAGGCACGCCTTGACCTGCTCGAAGCCTTCCTCGGAGCTCAGCGACTTGTCGAGCGCGAACAGCAGCACGGCAATGCCGAAAAAGAGGATGACGCCGGAGATACGATGCAGGATGGACGTGTAAGCAGTGACGGGGAGTTTGATGGTCCTGAGATCTAGGTTTACAGGTCGTTGGCTATTCACGGCTTTTTTTTCACACTGAGGCCCCTAACAAACAGGGCAAGTTGTCGGGAAGTGCACTGATCAGGTACCCCTCACCAAAGGGAGTGCCGACCTCCAGAATATGGGCTTTAGGCCCCTGGCGATCGGGCGCTGAGTATAGACAGTTAGCTGACTAATGACAATGCGAAGTCCTGCCCCTAAAAGCGGATTGCACTCCCTATATAAAAGGCGTAAACAGCCCCTCCTTTTCCGTCGAAAAACCCACGCAAACCCCACTGCCACATGGGTTTCTTCAAATTGACATTCGGATTTATACCTCTATAGTGTCCCGGGCCCTGCGTGGGGGGCTGTCTGATGATTTCAAGCATAACTAGGAGGCCGCTATGGCTGACAAAAAAGCGCAGTTGATCATCGAGGGCGCAGCCCCCGTAGAGCTGCCCGTTCTGTCCGGTACCATGGGACCCGATGTAGTCGATGTGCGGGGCCTGACCTCCACGGGCTGCTTCACCTTTGATCCTGGCTTTATGTCGACCGCCTCTTGCGAGTCGAAGATCACCTACATCGACGGCGACAAGGGCGTACTGCTGCATCGTGGCTATCCGATCGAGCAGCTGGCAGAAAGATCCGACTACCTCGAAACCTGCTTCCTGCTGCTGAACGGCGAACTGCCGACCGCCGAGGAGAAGGTCAGGTTCGTCGGCACCATCAAGAACCACACCATGGTTCACGAGCAGCTGAAGAGCTTCTTCAACGGCTTTCGTCGCGACGCCCACCCGATGGCGATCATGTGCGGCGTAGTGGGCGCCCTCTCCGCCTTCTACCACGACTCCCTGGACATCAATAACCCGCAACACCGCGAAGTTTCGGCGATGCGCCTGATCGCCAAGATGCCGACCATTGCGGCGATGGCCTACAAGTACTCCATGGGCCAACCCATGATGTACCCGCGTAACGACCTGAACTACGCGGAAAACTTCCTGCACATGATGTTCAACACCCCGGCCGAGATCAAACCGATCAGCCCGGTGCTGGCCCAGGCCATGGACCGCATCTTCATCCTGCATGCGGACCACGAGCAGAACGCCTCCACCTCCACCGTCCGCCTGGCGGGCTCCTCCGGCGCCAACCCCTTCGCCTGTATCGCCGCCGGCATCGCGGCCCTCTGGGGCCCGGCCCACGGTGGTGCCAACGAAGCCGTGCTGACCATGCTCGACGAAATCGGCGACGTGTCGAACATCGACAAGTTCGTGGCCAAGGCCAAGGACAAGAACGATCCGTTCAAGCTGATGGGCTTCGGCCACCGCGTCTACAAGAACTTCGACCCGCGCGCCAAGGTCATGAAGCAGACCTGCGATGAAGTGCTGGCCGAACTGGGCATCAATGACCCGCAACTCGAACTGGCCATGAAGCTGGAAGAGATCGCGCGCAACGATCCTTACTTCAAGGAGCGCAACCTCTACCCGAACGTGGACTTCTACTCGGGCATCATCCTGAAGGCGATCGGCATTCCGACCAGCATGTTCACCGTGATCTTCGCGCTGGCCCGCACCGTCGGCTGGATCTCGCACTGGAAGGAAATGCTCTCCAGCCCGTACAAGATCGGCCGTCCGCGCCAGCTGTACACCGGCCAGGAGCAGCGCGAGTTCATCTCGCTGGAGGCACGCAAGTAAGACTTGCGCCCCCAATGAAAAAGGCTGCCGATCGGCAGCCTTTTTTATTTCGACTTCGTCTAGCCTTTCAGCGCTTTTCCGCCCGTTGACGCATCGCTTTCAACGTATTGAAGGGCGCATCGACGACAAAGCTGTTCGCCAGCCATGACGGCACACTGCCACCCGGCTCAGTGTGCAACTCATAGGTTACCTCCACCTCCCCTGCGCCCTTCGGTACCAGCTTCCAGAGCCCCTTCACCTCGGTCACCCGAACGTAGCCGGTGGACTCAGGCAGGTACTCGGGCACCCCTTCGAGCAGGCGCGTCACACTGCCGTCGGCACCAAGCTCGGAGGTGACCTGAATCACCGAATCCCGGTGCATCACCGGCCAGGGCGTGTTGAAACGCGTATAGGTCCAGCTCTGCGCCCCCTCGGTCTTGAGCAGCTTCTGCTCCTCGCATTCGTGGATCCAGGCGCAGGAACCGGCGACGTCCTCCTGCAGCGCACGCAGGGTGGCAATATCCGTCTTCATGGTAACGACGCCCCGGTAGGCCTTGTACCTGGAGCCAGGAACCTCGCTGAGGAAGACGCGAATGCCATCCTCGTCCCTGGCCAGCTCCCAGCCCTCAGCATGAACGCTGGACGCCGCGAGCAGTCCCAACGCACAGAGCACCACGCCCCTGATTCCCATGATCCCTCCTTGCACGAATGTGGCAGGCGATTCGCCCGCCTGGTGATTCAGGCCGCCGAGGTTGCCTGCTCAAGCCAGCCGATCAGACGGATGGCGTCCTCCCGGCTGTCGCCGCAGACCTCGGGATCAGCGTCGAAATCGCTGCAGACTGCCGGACGGCGCGGATCACCGAACAGCTGACAGAGATTCTCCGCGGACAGATGCGCACAGCGCTCGCCCGCCGGCTTCCCCTTGGGCATACCGGGCAACGGGGAACTGATGGATGGCGCTATGCAGCAGGCACCACAGCCCGGGCGGCAGAGCATGACGAAACACCTCGGAACGACGGTTCGGATTCAAACGCCCATTTTACTTGGGTGTACGCGGCGTGGACACGGCCTCGAGCACCGAAGCCCAATGCGCACGCAGCTCCTCCAGGCTGTCGCCCTTGTAGATATGCGCCATGAGTCGCCCTGCATGCACCTCCAGCCCTACACGCCGCGGGTCGCGCAGGTCGAACAACTGGTAGGCGTCAGACTGGCTGTGGAATGCCCGCAAGCGCGAAGTGACATAGATCCCCTGGCTCGTGGCGGCGCGCCGACCATGCCCTGTCGCAGGTACCGACACGCGCCGTCCCGACAGGTCGTAGGCGCCGGACGGCTCGCCAAGGCCGAAGACCTGCTCCCCCTCTTCCCGGCGCCAGGTCAGGTAAAGCCGGTTCAACTCCGGCTTTTCAAGGTTCACGGTCAGCGTCAGGCCGCGCTCACCGTCATCTTCCAGAACCACCAGATAGCGACTCAGACTGCCGTCCGAACAGCGCAGGAACCCTTTCAGCTGGAGCCTGCCCCCCAACCTTTCGAATGACTCGAGACTCTGCTCGCGACACAAGCGTTCACGCCGATCCCGCGGCATGCGCCCCGGCTCGAGCGGAGCGGACACCACCTGCCCCGTGCCCGCGGCCAGGAAACCGCCTTCGATCGCCCAAAGCACCTTGTCTGGCCGCCCCTGCGGATGAACCACGCCCCCCTGGCCACGCCAGGACAACCGGTAGCGACCGAAATCGAAGTCTCGCGCCAGTGTGAACGCCGGCGGCAGGTGCAGTTCGGCGATCACTGCCTCCTTGCGCCAAGCATCGATACCACGCAGCAGCGCAATCGCGATGCCAAGCAACACCAGAACCACCAACCCCAATCCACGCCAGACGGCCATGGTTCGCCCCTTTCCTTGAGAATCTTCACCCATTAGGCTTGCGCATCTTTTCCGCCCCCGAGCCCCAGATCATGCCGGTATGGATGCAGACCGCCGCCCTGCTTACCCTGTCCAACGTCTTCATGACCTTCGCCTGGTATGGCCATCTCAAGACGCTCAATACCAAGCCCTGGATCATCGCGGCGCTGATCAGCTGGGGCATCGCCCTGTTCGAGTACCTGATCATGGTGCCGGCCAACCGGATCGGTTACACCGAGCTACCGGTCGGCCAGCTGAAGATCATGCAGGAAGTGATCACCCTGGCCGTCTTCGTTCCCTTCAGCGTGCTCTACATGCAGCAGCCGCTGAAACTGGATTATCTATGGGCGGGAATGTGCCTGCTGGGCGCCGTCTACTTCATTTTCCGCAGCTAGTACACCTGCTTTTTCCTCGAATGGCTAAGCAGGCCTTTTCAGCCGCGCGATCAGGCTTGAGGTATCCCAGCGCCCGCCACCCATGGCCTGGACCTCGGCATAGAACTGGTCGACCAGCGCCGTCACCGGCAACTGCGCGCCATTGCGCGCAGCCTCGTCCAGCACGATGGACAGATCCTTGCGCATCCAGTCCACGGCAAAGCCAAAGTTGAAACTGCCGTCCAGCATGCTCTGGTGGCGGTGTTCCAGCTGCCAGGACTGGGCGGCCCCCTTGCCGATCACCTCCATAGCGCCCTGGGCATCCAGACCCGCGCACTGGGCGAAGTGGAGCGCCTCGGCCAGCCCCTGCAACAGGCCGCCGACACAAATCTGGTTGACCATCTTGGTCAGTTGACCGCTGCCCACCGGGCCCATGCGGCGAATCATCTTGGCGTAGCTGTCGATCACCGGCGCGGCACGGTCGAAGAACGCCTGCTCGCCCCCCACCATGACCGACAACATGCCCGCTTCGGCACCGGCCTGGCCGCCGGACACCGGTGCATCGAGGAAGCCCAGTTCACGCTCGGCGGCCAGCACGGCCATTTCCCGCGCCACGTCAGCGGAGGCGGTGGTGTGGTCCACCAGAATCGAACCGGGCGCCATACCGGCAAATGCGCCGTCCGGCCCCAGCAATACCGCGCGCAAATCAGCATCGTTACCGACGCAGACCATCACGAATTCCGCACCCTCGGCCGCCTCGCGCGGCGTGGCGAACGCGTCGCCGGCGAACTCGTCGCACCAGAGCTTGAGCCTGCCCGGCGTACGGTTGTAGACCCGCACCGAATGACCTTCACATGCCAGGTGTCCGGCCATGTTGAAGCCCATCACCCCCAGACCGATGAACGCTACTTCAGCCATTGTTGTTCTCCTTCGTCGACCTGCGGAAAAGCCTAACACGCAGTTTGCCGACCCGCGAAAGCACCACCATACTCGCACCAGGCTGGCCCCGGCCGCCCCTGCCAAGGAGACCCCCATGCCGCATTGGCTGGTCATTGACCTGGAAGCCACCACCGAGGAAGGAGGCTGGCCTCTTGAAGAAATGGAAATCATCGAAATCGGTGCAACCCTGGTCCGCACGGACGGTCATGAGGTGGACCATTTCCAGCGTTTCGTGCGCCCCGCGCGCCGGCCCTGCCTCACCGGCTTCTGCCGCCAGCTCACCCACATCGACCAGGCCGACGTGGACGGCGCAGCGAGCCTGCCCCAGGTCTGGCAGGCCTTCGAGCGCTGGCTCGCGCACCACAGCCCGCGCCTGGCGGGCTGGGCGAGCTGGGGGGACTACGACCGCCGCCAACTGGAGCAGGAATGGCAGTTGCACGGTCTGCACAGCCAGTTGACCGCAATCCCCCACCTGAACCTCAAGCAGCGCTTCGCCGAGGTGCGCCAGCTCCAGCGGGCCGTGGGTCTGCATACCGCACTGCAACTGGCCGGACTGCATTTCCAGGGACGGCAGCACCGCGCCCTGGAAGACGCACGCAACACCGCGCGCCTGCTACCGCTGGTGCTGCCCGCCTGAAACCCCCGCCCTAGTGACGCCCGGACCGACCTTGGGCATACTGTCGAGCCCTTTCAGACCCCCTCCAGGAGCCCAGCATGTTCAAGGTCAACGAGTACTTCGACGGCACCGTCAAATCCATCGCCTTTGGCATGAGCGAAGGCCCGGCCACCATTGGCGTAATGGCCGCGGGCGAATACGAATTCGGCACCAGCCAACTGGAAGTGATGCACGTCATCGCCGGCGCCCTGACCGTGAAGCTGCCGGGTAGCGAGAACTGGGAAACCTTCGCCGCCGGCAGCAAGTTCACCGTTCCGGCAAACAGCAAATTCCAGCTGAAAGTCGCCCAGGACACCGCCTACCTCTGCGAATACCGCTAAGTTGGCACCACGAAAAAACCGGCCCATTGGCCGGTTTTTTCATTTCCGGGGCACCTCAGATCAGATTCGGCTCCATCTCCAGCGCGACCCCGAATTTCGCCTCGATATCCGCCTGGATACGCTGGGCCAGGCCATGCAGCTGTTCGCCGGTCGCTGCCCCGTAGTTCACCAGCACCAGAGCCTGCAGCCGGTGCACCCCGGCGTCGCCTTCGCGAAAGCCCTTCCAGCCGGCGCGCTCGATCAGCCAGCCAGCAGCCAGCTTCACCTGCCCACCAGGCTGCGGATAGGCCACCAGATCCGGATGCTCGCCACGCAGTCTCCGGGCCAATTCGGCGCTCACCAACGGGTTCTTGAAGAAACTTCCGGCATTACCCAGCTCGGCCGGGTCCGGCAGTTTCTCGCTACGGATCGCACAGATGGCACGGCTGACGTCCATGGGCGTCGGCGCCTCGATGCCGTTCGCCTGCAGACGCTGACGCACCGGGCCGTAATCCAGATGCAACTGCGGCGACCGGCTGAGGTTGAAGCGCACGCGCAGGATCAGCCAACGGCCCGCCTCACGCTTGAACAGGCTGTCGCGATAGGCAAACTGGCAGTCCTCCAGGCCGAACTCGCGCAACTCGCCGGATTCCCGGTCCAGCGCGGTCAGACCAGCGAAAACATCCTTCAGCTCGACGCCATAGGCGCCAATGTTCTGCATCGGCGCGGCCCCCACGGTGCCGGGGATCAGGCTGAGGTTCTCCAGACCGCCCAGGCCCTGCTCCAGGGTCCGGAGCACCAGGGGATGCCAGGGCTCGCCGGCTTCGGCCTCGAGCAGGACGTTCACGCCATCGTCGGCCAGCACACGGATGCCATGGCTGGCCATGCGCAGCACCAGCGCCTCGACGTCACGGGTGAGCAGCAGATTGCTCCCGCCGCCGATCACCAGCAGCGGCAGACCGCGCTGGGCGGCGAGGGCAAGCCCTTCACGCACCTGCACGTCGGTGCGTGCCTCGGCGAACAGCCGCGCCTTCACGTCGACGCCAAAGCTGTTGTAGGGCTTGAGGGAGACGTTCTCGAAAAGTGCCAGGCTCACAGGCGCCCCTTGATTTCCAGGATCAGGGCATCGCAAGCCTGCTCCACCAGGTCGAGCACCTGCTCGAAGCCTTCCTCACCGCCGTAGTAAGGGTCCGGCACCTCGTCCAGCGCCAGCTGGTATCGGCGCAGGAACAGGTCCAGCTCGGCGATCGCGCTGCCAGGACGCAACCGGCGCAGGTTGGACAGGTTGCTCTCGTCCATCGCCAGGATCAGGTCGAACTGGCCGAAGTCGTCGACCGACACCTGCCGGGCACGCAGCGGCGACAGGTCATAGCCTCGACGCTGCGCCGCCACGCGGGTACGCGCATCCGGCGCCTTGCCCACGTGCCAGTCGCCGGTGCCGGCGGAGTCCACGCGCACCCGCTCTGCCAGCCCGGCTTCGCGCAGCTTGTGCCGCAGGACACCTTCCGCGGTGGGCGACCGGCAAATGTTGCCAAGGCATACGAAGAGAACGCGCATCAGGCCCCCAGCAAGCGCCGGACGCGCTCCAGGTCTTCCGGGGTATCAACACCCGCAGGCGGCGCTTCCAGGGCATCCGCGACGTGGATGCGCACGCCGTGCCACAGCGCGCGCAGCTGCTCCAGGCACTCGGTGTTCTCCAGCCAACACGGGCCCCAGGCGACGAAGTCGTGGAGAAAGCCCGCACGGTAGGCGTAGATGCCGATGTGGCGGCGATACGGCACCTCGTCCGGCAACTGGTCACGGCTGGAAGCGAAGGCGTCACGGGCCCACGGCAGCGGCGCACGACTGAACGTCAGAGCCAGGCCATTGAGGTCTGCGGCCACTTTCACCACGTTGGGATTGAACAGCGCCTGGACGTCCCGGATCGGCTCGGCCAGGGTGGCGATGCCCGCTTCCGGGTGCGCCGCTAGGTTCGCCGCGACCTGATCGATGATGGCCGGCGGGATCAGCGGTTCGTCACCTTGCACGTTGACCACGATGGCATCGCTGGCCAGACCGAGGTGGCTGGCCACTTCGGCCAGGCGGTCGGTGCCGGAGTTGTGATCGACGCGGGTCAGCAGCACTTCGGCGCCGAATGCCTGGCAGGCCTCGACGATACGCACATCGTCAGTGGCGACCACCACGCGTTGGGCCGCGCTGCGCCGTGCCTGTTCCCAGACGTGCTGGATCATCGGCTTACCGGCGATGTCCTGCAGCGGCTTGCCCGGCAAGCGGGTGGACGCGTAGCGGGCAGGGATGACGACGGTGAAGGCCCGGGTCATTTGTCCAGCCGCTCGTCGACATTCAGGGTGCGCGCCTCACCTTCCAGCATCACCGGAATGCCGTCGCGCACCGGGAAGGCCAGGGCGTCGGCCTTGCAGATCAGCTCGCTCTTGTCGTCGGCCAGCTTCAGCGGGCCCTTGCACAGGGGGCAGGCGAGAATATCGAGGAGTTTCGGGTCCATGAGTGAATCCTTGAGACGGCAGCCCTAGGGCTGCCTGGGTTAGAAGCGGTTCGGCAGCAGGCGGGCCAATTGCCCGTCGAACCAAGCGACGAAGGCCGGCGACGGCACGGCATCGACCGCCAGGTACCACCAGTCGCTGGCCGCGAAGGCCCGGCACTTCACCGCATCCTTCTCGGTCATCAGCAGCGGCAGCGACGGTGCGAAATCCAGGGCCTGGGGACTGAAGACTGCATGATCGGAGAAGGGGTGCGGAATCGGGCGCCAGTTTAGCGCCTCCAGGGTCCTGAAGAAACGCTGCGGGTTGCCAATGCCGGCCACCGCGTGAACGGCCTGGCCCGCTGGAAAATGTTCCAGGCCCACGCGCTCGCCGCTGCGCAGGTTGACCAGCGCGCTGGGTTGCAGCCGAAAGGCGAAACCCTCAACGGAATCGGCCTCGGCGCCGTTGCGCAGCACCGCGTCCACCGAATCCAGGCGCTCGGCCGGTTCGCGCAGAGGGCCGGCCGGCAGGCAACGTCGATTGCCGAGACCACGGGCGGCGTCGATCAGCACCAACTCCAGATCGCGCCCCAGCCGATAGTGCTGCAGACCATCGTCGCTGAGAATCAGGTCCAGCGGCTCCTGCTCCAGCAGCGCCCGAACCGCGCGGGAACGGTCCGGGTCGATCATCAGCGGCACACCACTGCGCTGCACGAGCAGCAGCGGCTCGTCGCCGGCCTGCTCCGCCGGCTGGTCGGCGCACACCCGCCAGGGCAACCGTGGCGGCTTGGCGCCGTAGCCGCGACTGACCACGCCAACGCGCAGCCCACGGGCGCGGCAGTGCTCGATGAGCCAGAGAATCATGGGGGTCTTGCCGGTGCCGCCGACGGTGATATTGCCCACCACGATGAGCGGCACCGGCGGTCGGTAGCTGTCACCCTGCCCCGCCAGGAAGGCAGCGCGCTTGCGCTGCGCCACCCCACGATAGAGCCATTCCAGCGGCGCCAGCAGGCCGAGGGCCGGATGCCCCCGGTACCAGGCGTCCAGCAGGCGGTCGGAGAAGGCCATCAGGGTTGCTTGGCCGCGTCAGACTCGATGGTGGTCATGCGCAGGTGGCTGAAACCCAGCTTGCCCGCGGCATCCATGGCGGTGATCACCGACTGGTGGGTGGTGCGGGCATCAGCGGTGATCACCAGCGGCAGGCTGTTGTCCCCCTCCGACTCGCGGCCCAGGGCGGCGATCAGCGTCGCCAGGTCGCTTTTCACCAGGCTCTGACCATTGAGCGAGTACTGGCCGTCGGCAGCGATGCTGAGTTCCAGGGTCTTCAGCTGGGTCTCTTCCGGCGGCGTACCGCTGACCGCCTCGGGCAACTCGATCTTCAGTTGGCTGGGCTTGCTGAAGGTGGTGGTGACCACGAAGAACAGCAGCAACACGAAAATCACGTCGATCAGCGACGTCAGGTTGAGGAACACCTCTTCGCGGGCGATGTTGCCCGCCCGGCGACGGAACTTCACGCTTTGGCTTCCTCTGCGAAGTCGACCTCGCGGTCGCCCTGGACCACTTCCACCAGCTTGATCGCTTCCTGTTCCATGGCGACCACCAACTCGTCGACACGGCGCAGCAGGTAACGATGGAAGAACACCGCCGGAATAGCCACGACCAGGCCGGCGGCCGTGGTCACCAGGGCTTTGGCGATACCGCCGGCGAGCACCGGCGCGTTGGCCATGCCGTTGTCCATGAAGCCGCTGAAGATTTCGATCATGCCGAATACCGTGCCCAGCAGGCCCAGCAACGGCGCCATGGCAGCGATGGTACCCAAAGCATTGAGGTAGCGTTCCAGCTCATGGATGACCCGGCTGGCGGCCTCTTCGATGCACTCCTTCATGATCTCGCGGCCATGCTTGGAATTGGCCAGCCCTGCCGCCAACACTTCCCCCAGGGGGGAGGAGGCACGCAGCTCCTTGAGCTTCTGGCCATTCAATTGCTTGTCCTTGATCTGGCGCCAGACCTGGCCCAGCAGATGCGGCGGCGAGACCCGGCTGAGGCGCAGGGTCCACAGGCGTTCAGCAATGATGGCGGTGGCGGCGATGGAACACAGAACGATCGGCAGCATCATCCAGCCACCGGCTTTGACCAACTCCCACACGGTAGGAAATCCCCTTCGGAAAAGTGGCGCCACTCTAGCATAGGGTCGGTCCCTGCCGACCGCCGCCGTTCTCATTTTTCCCTCCAGAAAACGGACTTTTCCCGCCAGCCCTCGGCCTCGCCCCAGGCCCCCAGGTGCAGCCGCAATGCGCCCTGCTCCGCCGTGTCATGGATCTCGGCCGGGAGAGCCCGGACCCGCGAAACGACAAGCGGGTGCGGATGCCCGAAGGCGTTCTGGTGGCCTCGCGAGATCAGCACCTTCTCAGGCGCCACCGCGCGCAGGAAAAAGCGGGTGGAGGATGTGCGGCTGCCATGGTGGCCGGCCACCAGCCAGCGCGCCGCGAGCGGCTGGCCACTGGCGATCCAGGCCGCCTCGCCGCGGGCGCCGATATCGCCACTGAGCAGGATGCGCTCGCCATTGGCCTCGACGGCCAGTACACACGAGCTTTCATTGCTGTCGCCGGGCACGGGCCTGTGCCAGACGAGGAACTTCACCCCATCCCAGGTCCAGGCATCCCCGGCCTGGCACGGCAGCGCGCCGAGCTCGCCGGGCAACTGCCCGGCCTCTCCACCGAGCACCTTGGCGACCGTCAGCCCCCGGCTTACGGCCACAGCGCCGCCGGCGTGATCGGAGTGAGCGTGGCTGATCAGCATCAAGTCCAGCTCCCGTACTCCAAGACCTCGAAGGACCGGAATTACCACCCGCTCGCCGAGATCGAACTCGCCCTGGCGTGGACCAGCATCGTAGAGCAACGCATGCGCGCGAGTCCGAACCAGCACCGAAAGTCCCTGCCCCACATCGAGCACCCATACCTCGGCCTGACCGGCTGCCGGAAGCGCCTGCGGCGGAAACCACATCGGCAACGACAGGGCGAAGCCAAAGGCGCGCAACGGCAGGCCGGCCGGAGCGATCAACAACAGAACACCGATCGCACCCAGCAGCCAGGCCCAAAGCGGAACCCGCGACGGAATCCAGGCGGGTAGCTGCGCAGCGGCCCAGGCGAGGATCTGGAGCAGGAGTTCCAGGGCCCCTCCGGCCAGCCAGAGCAACGCTTCCCCCAGCGGGCCAACGCCGAGCAACAGGGTCCCCGACAGCGCCAGCGGCAGTACCACCAGACTGACCCAGGGCACTGCCAGCAGGTTGGCCAGCGGACCGCTGAGACTGATGGGCAAGGCCAGCGCGAGTAGCAGCGGCACCAGGCCGATCCCCATGACCCACTGGGCGCGCCACCAGGTCCGCCACCAGGACCAGGCGCCGAGTCGCCCGGCAAAGGCCAGGACCAGCAGGACCACGGCGCCGAACGAGAGCCAGAAACCAGGCAGCAGGACCACCAGCGGATCGGCCAGCAACACCGTGCAAAGCGCGACCAGCAAAGGGGTGAGCAGGCCAACGTGGCGAAAGCGCAGGCGCCAGATCAGCACTACGGCCAGCATCATGCAGGCCCGCTGCACCGGCACATCGAAGCCCGCCAGGACGCCGTAACCGAGCCCGCCCGCGAAGGCCATGGCGCAAGCCCAGGGCAACCAGGGCAGGCGTCGCGGCCAGAGTCCGAAGCGCGCGAGCGACGCCACCAGACCATAGAGCACGCCGGCGAACAGGGTGATGTGCTGGCCCGATATCACCATTAGATGAGTGGTTCCGGTGTCCTGCAGCAGGCGCCAGTCCCGCGCCTGCAGGCCGGAACTGTCGCCCAGCACCAACGCGGCGAGGCCGCCGGCTCGCCCCCAGGCGTCCACCTGCAAGACGCGCTGGCGCAGCGCATCGCGCCAGGCAACAGGCCCGCTGGCTGGCTGCAGTCGCTCGCCGACCTTGACCGAGCCGGTCGCCCCGATGCGCCGCGCCAGCAGCCAGGCCTCGTAATCGAAAGTCGCCGGATTCACCAAGCCGCGGGGCCGCTTGAGTCGGACAGCCAGGCGCCAGCGCTCCCCCGCCAGCACACGCGGACCGTCTAGCCAGGACAACCGCAGGCGCCGGGGTAGCCGCGCCCGCGTCGAATGCAGGTCCTCCAGCTCGAAACGCACCATGCCGTCGGCCGACTCCGGCAAGCCGACCACCCGCCCTTCCAGCCAGCGCACCTGACCGTCAAGCCGGGGGTCCAGGCGGTCATCCAGTGCCCATTGAGCGCTCAGGCAGGCCCAACCGAGGCCGAGCAGCAAGAGCCCTGGCCGCCAGGCACGCGAGCCCAGCAGCGCGAAGCCGAGCAGCAGTTGCAGATAGAGCCACCAGACCGGCGGCAGGCTGGGCATCCAGCGCAACAGAAGAAGGCCGACGGCAAGCGTGGCCAGGCCCGAAACCATGGTTGTCCGACTCCCTTTCCCTGGAACGGGAGGCGCGGCGACGTCCTGTACCGCCCTCCATCAGCTGCTCCGGCCGATGCAATCCCGTTTAAACTTGCCGACACAAACTGACCCGGCGATGTCATTTCCGGGTGTGCATAATACCCGGCGCTTCCGTCCGCCAGAGACCGCCCATGCCGCGTCGCATCTTCAAACGCTACATGCCGAATCCGGACACCATCAGGGACCACAAATCCCTGCGTTTTCTCGGCACCCTGATCCACGATCCGAACCTCTGGCACCTCAACCGCCACTCGGTTGCCCGCGCCATGGCCATGGGCCTGTTCGCCGCCTTCGTGCCCATCCCGATGCAGATGCTGCTGGCCGCCGGCCTGGCCATCCTGGTCCGCGCCAACCTGCCGATTTCCGTGGGCCTGGTCTGGCTGACCAACCCCATCACCATGCCACCGGTCTTCTACTGCACCTACAAGGTGGGCGCCTGGATCATGCAGATTTCCCCGCGCGCCCTACCCGATGAACTGACCTGGGAATGGATTACCCAGGAAATTTCCTCGGTCTGGCAGCCGTTTCTCCTAGGATCACTGCTCTGCGGTGTACTGATCGGCGCGCTGGCCTACATGCTGACCATGCTCTATTGGCGCTGGTGGGTCGGACACAGTTGGCGCAAGCGCCAGAAAGCCCGGCGGGAAATCAGCCGCTGAAATGAAAAACGCCGCACTCGATGCGGCGTTTTTGTTGTCGGCAGCGCACTCACTCGTAGCGCAGGGCCTCGGCCGGCTGAGTCTGCGCGGCACGCCAGGCCGGGTACAGGGTTGCCAGGAAGCTCAGCACCAGCGCCGCGCCGCAGATCAGCAACACGTCACCCAGCTGCAGCTCGGATGGCAGGTAACTGACGAAGTAGACGTCGGAGCTGAAGATCTGCCGGCCGCTGGCGCGCTCCAGGGCGGCGATCCACTCGCTGACGTTGAGGGCGGCGATGACGCCCAGCAGCGTGCCAACCAGGGTGCCGATGGCACCGATCACGCTGCCCTGCACCATGAACACCGCCATGATCTGCCGAGGCGTGGCGCCGAGGGTGCGGAGGATGGCGATATCGGCACGCTTGTCGGCCACCACCATGATCAGGGTGGCGATGATGTTGAAGGCGGCCACGGCCACGATCAGCAGCAGCAGCAGGCCAATCATGGTTTTCTCCATCTTCATGGCGCTGAACAGGCTGCCCTGGGTGTGAGTCCAGTCCTCTGACCGGTAGCCCTGGCCCAACTCGGCGACGATCTGCCGCGATACCTCGGGCGCCAGGAAGAGGTCCTTCAGGGCAATGCGCACGCTCTGCACTTCGCCGTCCTGCAGGCGCTGGATGGCCGAAGCGTCGGCGATATTGATCAACGCCAGGGAGCTGTCCAGCTCGGCACCGACCTTGAACACCCCCACCACATTAAGTCGCTGCATGCGCGGGGTGATACCGCCGGGCGCGCTGCTCACCTCGGGGACGATCAGGGTCAACTTGTCGCCAACGTTGAGGCGAAAACGCCGCGCGGTGATCTCGCCGATGACGATGCCGGACTCCCCCGCTTTCAGCGCGGCCAGGTCGCCCTGCACCATGTGCTGGCCAATGATGGAGACCTTGGTCTCCTCCTGCGGGTCGATGCCGTTGATCTGCACCGGCTGCATCATGCCCTTGTAGGAAAGCATGCCTTCCAGTTCGGCGAAGGGCACCGCTCCCACCACTTCCGGATGCTTCAGCGCCGCATCGGCCAGGCGACGCCAGTCGCTCAGCGGCTGTTCGGCACTCAGGGTGGCATGGGACACCATACCGAGGATGCGCGAGCGCATTTCCTTCTGGAAACCGTTCATCACCGACAGCACCACGATCATCGCCAGCACGCCAAGGGCGAGACCGATCATCGAGGTCAGCGAGATGAAAGAGATGTAGTGGTTGCGGCGCTTGGCGCGGGTGTAGCGCGTGCCGATGAAGAACGGGAGAGGTCTGAACATGTCAGGCAGCCACCAACCGACCGTCTTCCAGGCGCAACACCCGGTCCATCTGACGGGCCAGTTGCAGGTCGTGCGTCACCACCAGGAAGGCGGTACGCAGGGAGCGGCTGAGTTCCAGCATCAGCTCCTGGATGCCATGGGCCGTGTGCTGGTCGAGGTTGCCAGTGGGTTCGTCCAGCAATACCAGGGCTGGGTTGTTGACCAGGGCGCGGGAGATGGCCACGCGCTGGCGCTCGCCGCCGGACAACTCGGCGGGCTTGTGCGACAGGCGATGACCCAGGCCCACCCGTTCCAGCAGTGCGGTGGCGCGCTGGCGCGCCTCGGGAATGGCGGTGCGACCGATCAGCAGCGGCATGCAGACGTTCTCCAGGGCGGTGAACTCCGGCAGCAGGTGGTGGAACTGGTAGACGAAGCCCAGGGCGCGGTTGCGCAGCAAGCCGCGGGCCGTCTCACTGAGCGCTGACAGCTCCTCGCCGGCCAGCCAGACACTGCCCTTGCTTGGGGTATCCAGGCCGCCCAGCATGTTCAGCAAAGTACTCTTGCCGGAGCCGGAACTACCGACGATGGCCACCCGCTCACCCGGGTGGAGCTCCAGCTCGACGCCCGTCAGCACCTCGACCGACTGCGGGCCTTCGTCATAGCTCTTGCTCAGGTTGCGGCAACTCAGGACTGCCTTGTTACTCATAGCGCAAAGCCTCTGCTGGCTGGGTGCGCGAAGCACGCCAGGCGGGGTAAAGAGTGGCGAGGAAGCTCAGGACCAGGGCGGCGGAACAGACCAGCGCCACGTCCTCGGCCATCAACTGGGATGGCAGGTAGTCGATGAAGTACACGTCGGCATTGAGGAACTTGTGCCCCAGCAGCCGCTCCAGCAGGGCGATGGCCTCGCTCACGTTGAGCGCAGCAAGGATGCCCAGCGCCCCGCCGATGAGGGTACCGACGATGCCGATCACCGTACCCTGGACCATGAAGATGCCCATGATCTGCCTTGGCGTGGCGCCCAGGGTGCGCAGGATGGCGATGTCGCCGCGCTTGTCGGTGACCACCATCACCAGGGTGGAAATGATGTTGAAGGCGGCCACGGCGACAATCAGTAGGAGCAACAGGCCAATGATTGCCTTCTCCATCTTGATCGCCTGGTACAGGTTGCCGTGGGTGCGGGTCCAGTCACGGGCGTAGAAGTCCTCGCCTTTCAGTTCCCCGGCGATCTGCCAGGCCACCTGGGGCGCCTGGAACAGGTCGTTCAGCTTCAACCGCAGGCCCTGCACCTGGTCCGGCTGCCAGCGTTTCAACCGGGCCACGTCAGACAGGTTGGCCAGGGCCAGGAAGCCGTCCAACTCGCCAGCACCGACATGGAAGATCCCCACCACGGTGAAGCGCTTCATGCGCGGGAACACACCGGCCGGCGTTACCGCGACCTCGGGCAGCACGAAGGTAACCTTGTCCCCCATGCCCACCCCCAGCTTGGCGGCGGCGCGGTCGCCGATGACGATTCCGAACTCGCCCGGTGCCAACGAAGCCAGGCTGCCCTGGCGGAAGAAGTCACCGATGATCGAAACCTTGGACTCTTCCTGCGGGTCCACGGCATTGACCAGCACCTTCTGCACCTTGCCGTCGGCAGTCAGCAGGCCCTGGACCTGGGTGTAGGGCGCAACGGCGCTGACTTCGGAATGGCGGGCCACGCCTGCGGCCAGTTTTCGCCAGTCACCGATCGGCACGGCGGATTCGACGGTGGCATGGGGCACCATGCCTAGCACGCGGGTACGCATCTCGTGATCGAAACCGTTCATGACCGACAGCACCAGGATCATCACCAGCACGCCCAGGGCCAGGCCGATCATGGAAGTCAGGGAGATGAAGGAGACGAAGTAGCTGCGGCGCTTGGCGCGCGTGTAACGGGCGCCTATGTACAGGGACAGCGGTCTGAACATGGAAGTGGAGTTCGCTGGCGAAAGAAAGGACGTCCTTGTGGCGGGGCTTGGCGAGCAGCGTTTACACTCAAATTCTGTTCGTGATCTGTCGCGGCGCCCCGGGCGACGCAAACGGACTTGCAAAATCGGAACAGCTCTTCGACCACCACCGCTGCCATGGGTTCGCCATGTCGACACGAGACGCGGATGACCGCCGCGAATACTACCGCATCGAAGATACGATCGCACTGGAATTTCACCCGTTGAAACAGGGCGAAACAGCTGCTGGAAGCGGCGCCGACAGCGCTTCCCAGCTCTTCAGCCTGCTCAGCGAACTGCACCTGATGGACTTCGAATCCCAGCACTTGCTGCGGCATATCCATGAGCGCGATCGCACACTGGCCAACTACCTCAAGGTCATCAACAAGCGCATCGACCTACTCGGCCAGGCCCTGGCTCAGAGCCTGCTGCGGGAGATCGGCCCGGCACGCCAGGTCACCCTCTCGGAAGGCGGCATCGGTTTCAGCAGCGCGCAGCCCATCGAAGCGGGCACCCGCCTGTCGATCAAGATGGTACTGATGCCCCAGGCCCTGGGTCTGTTGTTGCGCGCCGTGGTGATCCACAACCAGGCCCGCGACGATGGCCAGTTCGATATCGGCACCGAGTTCGAGGCCCTCACCGACGCCCAGCGCCAACTGCTGGCACGACATATTCTGCAGAAGCAGGCCCAGCAGCGACGCCTGGCCCGCGAACGTTCCTCCCCTTCGCCCTGAGACCCTCGCATGACGCGTACCGGCCTGTTGCTGTCCCTGCTCCTCATTGCGCTGCCCGTAAGCGCGCAAACCCTCGAAATCCCCATCGGCGACCAGGGCGACCTGAGTCTTTCGCTGCCTGCCCGGGGCGATAGCCAGCGCGCCGTCCTGGAACGCTTTGGCCTGCCTGACACCGAGCATCCCGCGGTAGGCAAACCGCCGATCAGCCGCTGGGACTACCGCGACTTTTCGGTCTATTTCGAAAGCGGACGGGTCATCGACAGCGTTCGCCACCACCAACCCAGAGCACCTAGGGAATAAACGTGACCCTGATCTACGGCCATCGAGGCGCCAAGGGCGAATGCCCGGAAAACACCCAGGCCAGCTTCCGGCAATGCCTGTCACATGGCGTGAAGCGTTGCGAGCTGGACCTGCACCTGTCCCGTGACGGCGAGCTGATGGTAATCCACGACCCCAGCCTGAAGCGCACCACCGGCCGTCGGGGCAAGGTGGCGGAGCACGACGCCGAAGAGCTGGTGACCTATGACGCACGGCTGGGCGGCCCGGGCTGGCACCAGCCCTGCCCCATTCCGCGCCTGGCGACGCTGTTCGAACACTGCGAGTTCGATCACTGGCAACTGGAAGTGAAGAGCGCCTCGCGGGTTCGCGCCGCGCGGACCGTGCTGGCGATCCAGGAACTGGCCGAGCGCCATGGCCTGCTGGACAAGGTGACGGTCACTTCCAGTTCGCGGGAAGTACTGCGCGCCCTCAACCGGTTGACCCCGAGGTTGAGTCGCGGCCTGGTGGCGGAGTACGCCTGGCTCGATCCGCTGAAGGTGGCCAAGCACCACGGCTGCAACCTGCTGGCGCTGAACTGGACCCTGTGCACGCCGGAGCGCCTGCTGAAGGCGCAGAAGGAAGGGCTGCATGTGTCGGTATGGACGGTGAACGAACCGGCCTTGATGCGGCGCCTCGCCGACTTCGGCGCGGACAGCATCATTACCGACTTCCCGGGCCTGGCGGCGGCGACCCTCGGCGTACGCTGACGCCCTCCACCTCCCACCCAAAGCAGAACCGGCCCCAAGGGGCCGGTTCTGCTTCTGGCATCGCCTGATCAGAAGCTCTCCCGGTTCGGCCAGCGCCACGTGCGCGGATCACCGAGAGGGTCCTCCCCGGCCGGCTCAGGCGCCCGGCCGGTGCCGCTCAAAAAAGCCGGTTGAGACCGTCGAACGCCGCGACGCGGTAGGCTTCCGCCATGGTTGGGTAGTTGAAGGTGGTGTTGACGAAGTACTTGATGCTGTTCGCCTCGCCCTTCTGGTTCATGATCGCCTGGCCGATGTGCACGATTTCCGAAGCCTGGTAGCCAAAGCAATGCACACCGAGTATCTCCAGGGTCTCGCGGTGGAACAGGATCTTCAGCATGCCGACCGGCTCATGGGAAATCTGCGCACGCGCCATGCCCTTGAAGAAGGCCTTGCCCACTTCGTAGGGAATCTTCGCCTGGGTCAGTTCGCGCTCGTTCTTGCCGATGGAACTGATCTCCGGAATGGTGTAGATGCCGGTTGGCACGTCATCGACGAAGCGCCAGCTATCGTTCTCCACCGCGCTGCCGGCGGCGGAGCGGCCCTGGTCGGCAGCGGCGCTGGCCAGGCTCGGCCAGCCGATCACGTCACCGGCGGCGAAGACATTACCGACCTCGGTGCGGTAGTACTGGTCGACATTGATCTGGCCACGGCTGTTGACCTGGATGCCGATGTTCTCCAGCCCCAGCTTGTCGGTGTTGCCGGTACGGCCGTTGCACCACAGCAGGCAGTCGGCCTTGATCTTCTTGCCGGACTTGAGGTGCAGGATCACCCCGTTCTCCAGCCCCTCGATGCGCTCGTATTCCTCGTTGTGACGGATCAGCACATTGTTGTTGCGCAGGTGGTAGCTGAGCGCGTCGGAGATCTCGTCGTCAAGGAAGCTGAGCAACTGGTCGCGGTTGTCGATCAGGTCCACCAGCACGCCCAGACCGCTGAAAATCGAGGCGTACTCGGAGCCGATCACCCCGGCCCCGTAGATGATAATGCGACGCGGCGTGTGAGTGAGGCTGAGGATGGTGTCGCTGTCGTAGATGCGCGGGTGGTTGAAGTCGACGTCAGCCGGACGATACGGACGCGAGCCGGTGGCGATGATGACTTGCTTGGCCACCAGTTTCTCCACCACACCGCTGGTGCAGACCACTTCCACGGTCTGCTCATCATGGAAGCTGGCGGTGCCGAAGAACACATCAACGCGGTTGCGTGCATAGAAGCCGGTGCGCGAGGCGACCTGCTTGGCGATGACCCGCTCGGCGCTCTTCAGCACGTCGGGAAAGGAGAACCAGCGCGGCTCGCCGATCTGGCGGAACAGCGGGTTGGTGTTGTACTGCATGATCTGCCGTACCGAGTGGCGCAGGGCCTTGGACGGGATGGTGCCGAGGTGGGTGCAGTTGCCGCCGACCAGCGGGCGGTTGTCCACCACCGCCACCTTGCGCCCGGCCTTGGCGGCATTCATCGCCGCACCTTCACCCGCCGGGCCCGAACCCAGCACCACTACGTCGTAGTTGTAGACAGCCATGCTTACTCCTCATAACGGGCCGGGGCGCCTTCTGGCGCCCCCGGCAAGATCCGCGGCGAACCCCACCGCGGCATTCGGAACCTGTTTCGGCGATCCCGGGCAGGACCTGGAACTGGCGTGCAGCTTAGCCGAGCCGCCTGGCGCTGCACATTAGCGCTTGGTCGCGTCGTAGGCGAGCGTTGAATCCACTACATCGGCGCCCTGCTTCACCTCTTCGCATTTCTGCCGGTCACCACCACAGATCGAGCATTCCTTTTCGATCCCCAGGTTGGCGATACCGCCGCAGGAGCCGGCGATGGGCTTGCGCCCCATGATCACGCCAACGGCCATGCCCAGCACCACCAGCAGCATGATCAGAAATACCAGTACGAAGGTCATGTTCATTGCTCCTCTAGTTCGAACCGCTCGCGGAAGCGGCTGCTGCCATGGCTGACGAAGCCCTGGCCGTCACGGATCACGAAGAAGGCAGCGATGCCTTTGGCTTCAGCGTACGCCTCCCCCGCCTCCGGTCCCAGCACCATCAACAGGGTCGACAGACCGTCGGCCCGCAGTGCCGACTCGTCGACGACGGTCACCGCCGCCAGCTTGTGGCGAATAGGTGCCCCCGTTTGCGGGTCGAGGGTATGGGAGTAGCGCTGGCCATTCTTCTCGAAATAGTTGCGATAGTCGCCCGAGGTGGATACGCCGAGCCCATCCAGGCGCAAGACTTTCTGCGCCACCTGACGATCATCCCGCGGCGCTTCGATGGCAATGCGCCAGGGCGTGCCATCGGGCTTGAGTCCCACCGCTTTCAGCTCGCCGGTGATCTCGACCAGGGCGCTGTCGATGCCCAGCTCGCCAAGGCGCGCGACCACGCGGTCCACGGCATAGCCGGCGGCGATGCTGTTGAAGTCCAGCTGCACGGCCGCGTCCTTGCACAACTCCTGACCACGGACGGCCAGGTGCCGCTGGCCGACATCGGCACGGGCAGCAGCGATCGCCTCGGCGCTGGGCACCTGGTCGCCATGGGATTGCGGACCGAAACCCCAGAGGTTGAGCAGGGGTTCGAGCGTCATGTCGAAGGCGCCTTCACTGTCCTTCGACAGCTCGCCGGCGAACGTCACCAATTCCAGCATCGGCGCCGGCAGCGCCATGCAGCTGCCGGCCGGCAGTGCGTTGAAGCGTTCCACCTCGGAGTCTGCCCGGTAGGTGGACATCTGCCGATCGATCTCGGCGAGTATGCGCTCCACTTCGCCACGGGCCTGGTCCACGGAAGGCCCCGAGGCCGTGCGAAGGTATTTCACCGAATAGCTGCTGCCCATGGTCGGGCCACCGAACTGTTCCAGCCGATCACCGCCGCAACCGGCCAGCAGGAAGCCGGCCAGGAGCGACGGCAGCAGCGCTCTAGCCACCAAAGTCGTCCAGCAGGATGTTGTCCCGCTCCACGCCCAGGTCGGTGAGCATCTTGATCACCGCGGCGTTCATCATCGGCGGACCGCACATGTAGAACTCGCAATCCTCGGGCGCCGGGTGGTCCTTGAGGTAGTTCTCGAAAAGCACGTTGTGGATGAAGCCCTTGAGGCCGGTCCAGTTGTCCTCGGGTTGCGGGTCGGACAACGCCAGGTGCCACTCGAAGTTCGGGTTTTCCGCAGCCAGCTGGTCATACTCCTCGGTATAGAAGGCTTCACGCAGGGAGCGCGCACCGTACCAGAAGCTGATCTTGCGCTTCGAACCGAGGCGCTTGAGCTGGTCGAAGATGTGCGAGCGCATGGGCGCCATGCCCGCGCCACCGCCAATGAAGACCATCTCGGCATCGGTGTCCTTGGCGAAGAATTCGCCGAAGGGACCGTACACGGTAACTTTGTCGCCCGGCTTGAGGCTGAACACCCAGGAGGACATCTGCCCTGGCGGCAGGTCGTCCTTGCCGGGCGGCGGCGAGGCGATACGGATGTTGAACTTGACGATGCCCTTCTCGTCCGGGTAGTTGGCCATGGAGTAGGCACGGATGACGGTTTCATCCACCTTCGACACGTACTTCCACTGGTTGAACCTGTCCCAGTCGCCGCGATATTCGGGCTGGATGTCGAAGTCCTTGTAAGCCACCTGGTGCGGCGGGCACTCCAGTTGCACGTAGCCGCCGGCGCGGAAATCCACGCTCTCCCCTTCCGGCAGGCGCAGGGTCAGCTCCTTGATGAAGGTGGCCACGTTGGGATTGGACTCGACCGTGCATTCCCACTTCTTCACCCCGAAGACCTCTTCCGGTACTTCGATGTGCATGTCCTGCTTGACCGGGGTCTGGCACGACAGGCGCCAGCCTTCCTTCGCCTGGCGGCGAGTGAAGTGGGACTCCTCGGTGGGCAGCATCTCGCCGCCGCCACTCTCGACGATGCACTTGCACTGGGCACAGGTGCCGCCGCCGCCGCAAGCGGAAGAGAGGAACAGGTTTTGCGAGGCCAGGGTCTGCAGCAGCTTGCCGCCGGCCGGCACGGTGATGGTGCGTTCGCCGTTGATCACGATGTTCACGTCGCCGCTGGAGACCAGCTTGGCGCGGGCCGCGAGGATGATCACCACCAGTGCGAGGACGATGGCGGTGAACATGCCAATGGCCAGGAAGATTTCAAAACTCGGCATGTCGTCTCCTTACAACTGGACGCCCGAGAAGGACATGAAGCCCAGCGACATCAGGCCGATGGTGATGAAGGTGATGCCCAGCCCCTGCAGGCCTTCGGGCACATCACTGTACTTGAGCTTCTCGCGGATACCCGCCAGGAGCGCGATGGCCAGAGCCCAGGAGAAGCCGGAACCCACGCCGTAGACCACGCTCTCGCTCAGGTTGTAGTCGCGCTCCACCATGAACAGGGTGCCGCCCATGATCGCGCAGTTCACGGTGATCAGCGGCAGGAACACGCCGAGGGCGTTGTAGAGGGCGGGCACGTACTTGTCGAGCAGCATCTCGAGGATCTGCACGATGGCGGCAATCACCCCGATGTAACTGAGCAGGCCGAGGAACGACAGGTCGACTTCCGGCAGGCCGGCCCAGGCCAGCGCGCCATCCTTGAGCAGGTAGGTGAAGATCAGGTTGTTGGCGGGCACGGTGATGGCCTGCACGACGATTACCGCGATGCCAAGGCCGATGGCGGTCTCCACCTTCTTGGAAATGGCGATGAAGGTGCACATGCCGAGGAAGAAGGCCAGGGCCATGTTCTCGACGAACACGGCCTTCACGAACAGGCTGAGGTAATGCTCCATCAGTAGGCCTCCTTGTTGGATACCTGGGGCGCGATCTTGTAGCTCGGCGCTTCCTTCTGCTCAGTCTTCCAACTGCGCAGGGTCCAGATGATCAGGCCGATCAGGAAGAAGGCCGAAGGCGGCAACAGCAGCAGGCCGTTGGGCTGGTACCAGCCGCCGTCATTGATCACCGGCAGCACCTCGTAGCCCAGCAACTTGCCGGCGCCGAACAGCTCGCGAACGATGCCGAGCAGGACCAGCATGGCGCTGTAGCCCAGGCCGTTGCCGATGCCGTCGAAGAAGGACAGCAGCGGCGGGTTGGCCATCGCGAAGGCTTCCGCGCGGCCCATCACGATACAGTTGGTGATGATCAGGCCGACGAACACCGAAAGCTGCTTGGACAGACTGAAGGCATAGGCCTTGAGCACCTGATCGACCACGATCACCAGCGAGGCGATGATCACCATCTGCACGATCATGCGGATGGAGCTCGGGATCTGGCTGCGGATCATCGAGATGAACAGGTTGGAGAAGCCGGTCACCAGGGTCAGGGCGACGGACATCACCAGCGCGGTCTTCAGGTTCGAAGTGACCGCCAGCGCCGAGCAGATGCCGAGGATCTGCAGGCCGATGGGGTTGTTGTGCAGGATCGGGTCCAGCAGGACCGAGCGGATAGTCGGTTGCGCCATGCTCATGCTCCTCCCTTGTTCAGCTTGTCCAGGAACGGACCGAAGCCATTCTCGCCGAGCCAGAAATGCAGCAGGTTGTTGACGCCCTTGCTGGTCAGCGTGGCGCCGGCCAGGCCGTCCACCTGGTGAACGGCATTGGGCGAGGCGGAATCGACGCTGCCCTTGATGATCTGGATCGCCAGTTGGCCCTGCTCGTCGAACAGGCTCTTGCCGTTCCACAGCGCCTTCCACTTCGGATTGTCCACCTCGCCACCCAGACCGGGCGTCTCGCCGTGCTGGTAGAAGCCGAGGCCGACCACGGTGTTCAGGTCACCCTTGAGCGCCAGGAAGCCGTAGAGGGTGGACCACAGGCCATAACCTCGCACCGGAAGGATCAGGGTATCGAGCTTGCCGTCCTGCTCCACCAGGTAGACGGTGGAATAACGCTCGCGACGCTTGATGGACGCGATGTCCTGCCCGGCGGGCAGCGCATCGGAGAGCGTCGGGTCCTTGGCGGCCTTCAGCGGATCGAAGCCGGCCGCCTGGACCGCGTCGGTGAAGTCGCCGCTGGACAGGTCAACCACCTTGGCGGTGATGCGTTCGGCGTAACGCTTCTTCACCTCGCCAGCGGACATGCCCGGCTCGTCCAGGCCGGCGATGGCGAGAATGCTGCGCTGCTTGTCCAGCTCGCGGTTCTCCACCTGCACCGGCTTGAGCGCGACGGCGCCGCCAGCGACGAACACGGAACACACCAGGCAGACCACCAGGGCCACCATCAGGGTGCGGACAGTGGATTCTTTCTGGTCAGCCATTGCGTGCCAGCCTCCGCTTGATATTGGCCTGGACGACGAAATGGTCGATCAGGGGCGCGAACAGGTTGGCGAAGAGAATCGCCAGCATCATGCCTTCCGGGAAGGCCGGGTTGACCACGCGGATCAATACCACCATCAGGCCGATCAGGGCGCCAAAGACCCATTTGCCGGTGTCGGTCATGGAGGCGGAGACCGGGTCGGTGGCCATGAACATCATGCCGAAGGCGAAGCCGCCCAGGACCAGGTGCCAGTACCAGGGCATGGCGAACATCGGATTCGTCTCGGAACCGATGGCATTGAACAGCCAACTGCTGGCGATCATGCCCAGCATCACGCCGGCGACGATGCGCCAGGAGGCGATGCGGGTGATCAGCAGCACGCCGCCGCCAATCAGGATGGCCAGGGTGCTGGTCTCGCCGATGGAGCCATGGATAGTGCCGAGGAAAGCGTCCATCCAGCTGATGCCGTGACCGACGATGCTCTCCACGCCACCGGCAGCGCCAAGGCCCAGGGAGGTCGCGCCGGCGAAGCCGTCCACCGCGGTCCAGACTCCGTCGCCGGATATCTGCGCCGGATAGGCGAAGAACAGGAAGGCGCGGCCGGCAAGGGCCGGGTTGAGGAAGTTCTTGCCGGTACCGCCGAAGACTTCCTTGCCCAGCACCACGCCAAAGCTGATGCCCAGCGCCACCTGCCACAGCGGAATGCTCGGCGGCAGGGTCAGGGCGAAGAGCACCGAGGTAACGAAGAAGCCTTCGTTCACCTCATGGCGACGGATGGAGGCGAACAGCACCTCCCAGAAGCCGCCGACGATGAAGGTCACGGCATAGATGGGCAGGAACCAGGCAGCGCCCTGGATGAAGTTGTCCCACAGGCTGTTCGGGTCGAACCCGCCCAGGGAGCCGATCAGGGCGAAGCGCCAGCCATCCTGGGCCGCCAGCAGCTCGGGGCTCTGGGCGAACACCAGGTTGGCCTGGTAGCCGACGTTCCACATGCCGAAGAACATGGCCGGGAAGGTGCAGAGCCAGACGGTGATCATCATCCGCTTGAGGTCGATGCCGTCGCGCACGTGCGCGGTGGTGCGGGTGACGCTGGCGGGGCGATAGAAAAAGGTGTCGATCGCCTCGTAGAGGGCGTACCACTTTTCGTAACGACCGCCCTGCTCGAAGTTGTGCTCGATCTTGTCGAGGAATTTGCGCAGGCCCATTCAGCCCTCCTTCTCGATACGGCTGAGGTTGTCCCGAAGGATCGGGCCGTACTCATACTTGCCGGCGCAGACGTAGCTGCACAGTGCCAGGTCCTCTTCATCCAGCTCCAGGCAGCCGAGCTTCTGCGCCATTTCGGTGTCGCCGACAATCAGGTAGCGCAGCAGTTGAGTGGGCAGGATGTCCAGGGGCATCACTGCCTCGTAGTTGCCCACCGGCACCATGGCGCGCGGGCTGCCGTTGGTGCTGGTGCTGAAGGCGAACTTGCGGCCACCCAGCAGCTTGGAAACGAAGATGTTCAGCACCGAATGCTTGTTCACCCCGGCGCGCAGGTAGTGCAGCAGCTCGCGATCACTGCCTTCCGCAAGGCAGGACACCTGCAGGTGATAGCGACCCAGGTAGGCGCAGGCGCCACGAGACGTGCGTCCGCCGAGCAGGGAGCCGGAGACCACGCGATTCGCACCGGGCTGCAGCTCACCGGCGGTGAGTTCGTCCAGGTTCGCGCCCAGACGGGTGCGCAGCAGGCGCGGCTTCTCCACCGCCGGCCCCGCCAGGGCGACCACACGCTCGACCCAGAGCCGACCGCTGGTGAACAGCTTGCCGATGGCGATCACATCCTGATAGCCAATGTGCCAGACGCTTTTGCTGGCGCTCACCGGATCGAGGAAATGGATGTGGGTACCGGGCAGGCCAGCCGGATGCGGCCCGGCGAAGGACTCACTGCGGACCTGGGCCAGGCCTTCGCCCGGCAGGCTGGCATCCTCGGCCTTGCAGAGGAAGACGCGCGCCAGGCGGGCGAGGACCTTGAGGCCGTGCTCGAAGTCTTCGGCGTGCTCGGCGATCACGATGGCGGGATCGGCGGCCAGCGGATGAGTATCCATCGCGGTCACGAAGATCGAGCTGGGGGTGGCGTCGATGGCCGGCACGCGGCTGAATGGCCGGGTGCGCAGGGCGGTCCAGAGGCCGGACCGCACCAGGTTGTCACGCACCTGCTGCGCGTCCAACTGGTCGAGTTGCGCGGCGGGATATTGCTCGAAACGAACTTCGTCGTCGCCGTCGACATCGATCACCACCGACTGCAGTACACGCTGCTCGCCACGGTGAATGGCGCTGATCACGCCGGCGGCGGGCGCGGTATGGATCACGCCCGGGGTCTTCTTGTCGGAGAACAATGGCTGACCGAGCTTGACCCGATCCCCCACCTGGACATCCATGGTCGGCTTCATGCCGTGGTAGTCGAAGCCGATGACGGCAACGCTCCGAACCGGGCGTCCGGCGTCGATTCGCTGGACGGGCTCCCCCACCACCGGCAGGTCCAGCCCTCGCTTGATTCTGATCATAGGTTTCGCCTGATACAGGATTTCTGCCCGCAATACCCGGGCCCCGGGGCCCAAACGCCCAACTCGCACCAACATGGGATGGCACGACTGTGCTGCATTTCGGACGGTTAAGCGGCGGATTATAGAGAGCCGCTCCCGCGCTTGCCAGCCAAGCCCTTTCTTTTCAGTGGTTTAGCCAGTCCAGGGCAACCCAGCGTCCGTTTGTGAACCACGGGTCGACCGCTCTACCCCCCGCCCTTTGGCGACAGCCGCACCCTGCGCGCAAAAAAACGGGAGCCGATGGCTCCCGTTCCTTGTGGCCCCCTACCCCGCCTCAGTGGGCGGTAGCGCGAGCGGCAGAGCGCTTGAACCAATAGCAGACACCAATCAGCGCCAGCCAGAAGGGAATGGCGTAGACCGACACGTTGATGCCCGGAATCATCAGCATTACACCCAGGATCAGCGCCACGAAGGCCAGACACAGGTAATTGCCGACGGGATACCAGAACGCCTTGAAGAAGGGCTGAATGCCCTGGGCGTTCAGGCTCTTGCGGAACATCAGGTGAGACAGGCTGATCATGGCCCAGTTGATCACCAGGGCCGCGACCACCAGCGCCATCAACAGCTCAAGGGCTTTCTGCGGCGCCAGGTAGTTGACCACCACGCAGAGGAAGGTGATCAGCGCCGAGACACCGATGGCCAGTACCGGCACGCCTCGGTCATCCACCTTCATCAGCGCCCGGGGCGCATCGCCCTGCTCGGCCAGACCATAGAGCATCCGGCTGTTGCAGTAGACGCCGCTGTTGTAAACCGACAGCGCGGCGGTGAGCACCACGAAATTGAGGATATGGGCGGCGGCGTCGCTGCCGATCAGGGAGAAAATCTGCACGAAGGGGCTGCCGCTGTAGGGATCGCCAGCGGCGCCCAGGGTTTCCAGCAACTTGTCCCAAGGGTACAGCATCAGCAACACACTGAGGGCCCCGATATAGAAAATCAGAATGCGGTAGATCACCTGATTGATCGCCTTCGGGATCACCTTCTTCGGCTCGCTGGCCTCGGCTGCGGTGATACCCACCAGCTCCAGGCCACCGAAGGAGAACATAATGATGGCCAGGACCATCACCAGGCCTTCGATGCCATTAGGGAAGAAGCCGCCATGACTCCAGAGGTTGTCGACCGCCGCCTGCGGACCACCTTCGCCGCTGACCAGCAGGTAGATACCCAGGACGATCATGCCGATGATGGCGACCACTTTGATCAGGGCGAACCAGAATTCAGCTTCGCCGAACACCTTCACATTGGCCAGGTTGATCAGGTTGATCAGCACGAAGAAGACCGCCGCCGACACCCAGGTGGGCACCTCGGGCCACCAGAACTGGATGTATTTGCCCACGGCCGTCAGTTCGGCCATGCCGACCAGCACATAGAGCACCCAGTAGTTCCAGCCGGAAAGAAAACCCGCATAGCCACCCCAGTACTTGTGGGCGAAATGGCTGAAGGAACCGGCCACCGGCTCTTCGACGATCATTTCGCCCAGCTGGCGCATGATCAGGAACGCAAAGAAGCCGGCGACGGCATAGCCGAGAATCATCGACGGACCGGCCGACTTGAGCACCCCGGCCGAGCCCAGGAACAGGCCGGTACCGATGGCGCCGCCCAGCGCGATAAGCTGGATGTGGCGGTTTTTCAGGCCCCTTTTAAGCGGCCCCTGGTGAAGGTGGTGTCCTTCCATCTGGGAATTCCCCGAGCGATTCTTGTTATCCGATTACAAACGCAACAATGAAAAACGGGAGCCCGAAAGCTCCCGTTCTTCACAGGTCACGACTTAGCGCGGGAACGCCGGCGGGTTGACCCCGGCCATGTCTTCCATCACGCGTACCACCTGGCAGCTGTAACCGAACTCGTTGTCGTACCAGACGTACAGGACAACGCGGTTGTCGTTGCAGATGGTGGCTTCGGCGTCTACCACGCCGGCGTGGCGGGAGCCGACGAAGTCGGAGGACACCACTTCCTGGGAAGAGACGTAGTCGATCTGCTTGTGCAGGTCCGAATGCATGGCCATCTGGCGCAGGTATTCGTTGATCTCGTCGCGGCTGGTGGCCTTCTCCAGGTTCAGGTTCAGGATCGCCATGGAGACGTTCGGCGTCGGAACGCGGATCGCGTTGCCGGTCAGCCTGCCTTTCAGGACAGGCAGGGCCTTGGCGGCGGCGGTGGCGGCACCGGTCTCGGTGATCACCATGTTCAGCGGAGCGCTGCGGCCGCGACGGCTGCCCTTGTGGAAGTTGTCGATCAGGTTCTGGTCGTTGGTGTACGAGTGAACGGTTTCGACGTGGCCGTTGACGATGCCGTACTGATCGTTGACCGCCTTCAGCACCGGCACGATGGCGTTGGTGGTGCAGGAAGCGGCGGAGACGATCTTGTCGTCAGCAGTGATGTCGCCGTGGTTGATGCCGTGAACGATGTTCTTCAGCGCGCCCTTGCCCGGAGCGGTCAGGACCACGCGATCGATACCCGGGCATTTCAGGTGCTGGCCCAGGCCATCGGCGTCACGCCATTTGCCGGTGTTATCCACCAGCAGGGCATTCTTGATGCCGTACTGGGTGTAGTCGATCGAAGCGGGATCGTTGGAGTAGATCACCTGGATCAGGTTGCCGTTGGCGGTCAGGGTGCTGTTGGCCTCGTCGATGACGATGGTGCCATCGAACGGACCGTGCACGGAGTCGCGACGCAGCAGGCTGGCACGCTTGACCAGGTCGTTTTCCGCGCCCTTGCGGACGACGATGGCGCGCAGGCGCAGGCCGTCGCCGCCACCGGTCTTCTCGATCAGGATACGCGCCAGCAGGCGGCCGATGCGGCCGAAGCCGTACAGGACGACGTCGGTGCCTTCGCGGGCGTTGCCGTTCTGCTTGCCGACCACGTCGGCCAGTTCATCCTTGGTGAACTGCTCGATGCTGCGGCCGTTACCTTCGGCCTTGTACTTGGCAACCATCTTGCCCAGGTCCACGGAGGCGGCGCCCAGTTTGAGCTCGCTCATGGCCTTGAGGATCGGGAAGGTTTCGTGAACCGACAGTTCAGCTTCGTCCGCCAGGCGGTGACGGGCAAAACGGTGCGCCTTGAGGATGGCGATCACGGAGCGGTTGATCAGGCCACGGCCATAGATCGAAGTCACAACATTATTGTTGCGATACAGCTGGCCAATCATCGGAATCATGGCTTCCGCGAGGGCTTCACGATCGATCCATTCACCGAGACACTGGTCGGGCTTCTGAGTCACGGGCAGTACCTTCCACATGTAGGGGATGAAAAAAGGGGCTACATTATGACGGCGCGCGCAGGCGGCGGCAATCAGCAGCGGCCCCAACACTGACATCCGCTAGTCGGGATAGTTACAATCCGCCGATCTTTTCCCGACCGGAGCCCCCTTGCCCGTGTCCGTATTGCGCCTCCCGCCCCTGCCCTCCGCCGCCGGCAAGCAGCATTGGGGCAACCTGCCCGGTGCTGCCCTGAGCCTGGCCATCGCCGAAGCCACCAGCGCCGGCAAGCGTTTCACCCTGCTGCTGACGGCCGACAGCCAGACTGCCGAACGCCTGGAACAGGAACTCGGCTTCTTCGCCCCGGAACTGGACGTCCTGCACTTTCCCGACTGGGAAACCCTGCCCTACGACCTCTTCTCGCCGCACCAGGACATCATTTCCCAGCGCGTCGACACCCTCTACCGGCTCCCCGAAGTCAGGCGCGGCGTACTGGTCGTGCCGATCACCACCGCCCTGCACCGCCTGGCGCCAACGCGCTTTCTGCTTGGCTCCAGCCTGGTGCTGGATGTCGGCCAGAAGCTCGATGTGGAACAGATGCGCCTGCGCCTGGAGGCAGCCGGCTATCGCTGCGTGGACACCGTCTACGAACACGGCGAGTTCGCCGTGCGCGGCGCGCTGATCGACCTCTTCCCCATGGGCAGCGACCAACCCTACCGGATCGACCTGTTCGACGACGAGATCGAGACCCTGCGCACCTTCGACCCGGAAACCCAGCGCTCGGTGGACAAGGTGGACTCCATCCGCCTGCTGCCGGCCCGCGAGTTCCCGCTGGACAAGAAAGCCGTCACCGACTTCCGCGGACGCTTCCGCGAGCGCTTCGACGTAGACTTCCGCCGCTGCCCCATCTACCAGGACCTGGCCAGCGGCATCACCCCCGCCGGCATCGAGTACTATCTGCCGCTGTTCTTCGAGGAGACCGCGACGCTCTTCGACTACCTGCCAACGGACACCCAGGTGTTTTCCCTGCCGGGCATCGAACAGGCTGCCGAACAGTTCTGGGCCGATGTCCGCAACCGCTACGAGGAGCGGCGCGTCGACCCAGAGCGCCCCCTGGTCCCCCCCGCCGAACTCTTCCTGCCCGTGGAGGACTGCTTCGCCCGCCTCAAGGGTTCGCCGCGCCTGGTGCTGAGCCAGGAAGACCTCGAGCCCGGCGTCGGCCGTGAGCGTTTCTCCGCCCGCGCCCTGCCCGACCTGGCGATCCAGGCCAAGGCCACGGAACCGCTGGCCGCCTTGCGCCGGTTCCTCGACGAATTCCCCGGCCGCGTGCTATTCAGCGCCGAATCGGCGGGACGTCGCGAAGTGCTGCTGGAAATGCTTGCCCGCCTCAAGGTACGCCCGCAGGAAGTCGAAGGCTGGCCGGCCTTCATCGCCAGCGACCAGCGCCTGGCCATCACCATCGCCCCGCTGGACGAAGGCCTGCTGCTGGATGATCCGGGCATCGCGCTGATCGCCGAGAGCCCGCTCTTCGGCCAGCGGGTAATGCAGCGTCGGCGCCGCGAGCGCCGTGGCGACGCCGGCGACAACGTGATCAAGAACCTCGCGGAGCTGCGCGAGGGCGCCCCCGTGGTGCACATCGACCACGGAGTCGGCCGCTACCTGGGCCTGATCACCCTGGAAATCGACGACCAGGCCGCCGAATTCCTCGCCCTGCAATACGCCGAGGACGCCAAGCTCTATGTGCCGGTGGCCAGCCTCCACCTGATCGCTCGCTACACCGGCAGCGACGACGCCCTGGCCCCGCTGCACCGCCTCGGCTCGGAAGCCTGGCAGAAGGCCAAGCGCAAGGCTGCCGAACAGGTCCGCGACGTCGCTGCCGAACTGCTGGATATCTACGCCCGCCGGGCCGCCCGCGAAGGCTATGCGTTCAAGGACCCGAAGGCCGACTACGCGACCTTCTCAGCCGGCTTCCCCTTCGAGGAAACCCCCGACCAGCAGGCCGCCATCGAAGCGGTGCTGGCGGACATGCTGGCGCCCAAGCCGATGGACCGCCTGGTTTGCGGCGACGTCGGCTTCGGCAAGACTGAAGTCGCCATGCGCGCGGCCTTCGTCGCCGTCCACAGTGGCAGACAGGTCGCGGTGCTGGTCCCTACGACCTTGCTCGCCCAGCAGCACTACAACAGCTTCCGCGACCGCTTCGCCGACTGGCCGGTGACCGTGGAGGTGATGAGCCGATTCAAGTCAGCCAAGGAAGTGGAAGGTGCGGCGCAGCAGCTGGCCGAAGGCAAGATCGACATCATCATCGGCACCCACAAGCTGCTGCAGGATGACGTGCGCTTCAAGAACCTCGGCCTGGCGATCATCGACGAAGAACACCGCTTCGGCGTGCGCCAGAAGGAGCAGTTGAAGTCCCTGCGCAGCGAAGTGGACATCCTCACCCTCACCGCCACGCCCATTCCACGCACCCTGAACATGGCCGTGGCGGGCATGCGCGACCTGTCGATCATCGCCACGCCCCCGGCGCGCCGCCTGTCCGTGCGCACCTTCGTCATGGAGCGGCAAAACACCGCGATCAAGGAGGCCCTGCTGCGCGAGTTGCTGCGCGGCGGCCAGGTCTACTACCTGCACAACGAGGTGGCGACCATCGAGAAATGCGCCGCCGAGTTGGCCGAGCTGGTGCCAGAGGCGCGCATCGCCGTCGGTCACGGGCAAATGCGCGAACGTGAACTCGAACAGGTGATGAGCGATTTCTACCACAAGCGCTTCAACGTGCTGGTGGCCTCCACCATCATCGAGACCGGCATCGACGTGCCCAGCGCCAACACCATCGTCATCGAGCGCGCCGACAAGTTCGGCCTGGCCCAGTTGCACCAGTTGCGCGGCCGGGTCGGCCGCAGCCACCACCAGGCCTATGCCTACCTGCTGACGCCGCCGCGCAAGCAAATGACCCCGGACGCCGAGAAGCGCCTGGAGGCCATCGCCAATGCCCAGGACCTCGGCGCCGGCTTCGTCCTCGCCACCCACGACCTGGAAATCCGTGGCGCCGGCGAACTGCTGGGCGAGGGCCAGAGCGGGCAAATCCAGGCCGTCGGCTTCACCCTCTACATGGAAATGCTCGAGCGCGCAGTGAAAGCCATCCGCAAGGGCGAACAACCCAACCTGGAGCAACCGCTGGGCGGCGGACCGGAAATCAACCTGCGGGTGCCGGCGCTGATCCCGGAGGACTACCTGCCGGACGTGCACGCGCGGCTGATCCTCTACAAGCGCATCGCCTCCGCAGCCGACGAGGACGGCCTGAAAGAACTGCAGGTGGAGATGATCGACCGCTTCGGCTTGCTGCCCGAGCCCACCAAGCACCTGGTGCGCCTGACCCTACTTAAACTGCAGGCGGAGAAGCTCGGCATCAGAAAGGTCGACGCCGGCCCCCAGGGCGGCCGCATCGAGTTCGCCGCCGACACCTGTGTCGACCCGCTGGTGCTGATCAAGCTGATCCAGGGCCAGCCCAAGCGCTACAAGTTCGAAGGCGCCACCCAGTTCAAGTTCCAGGTTCCCATGGAACGCCCGGAAGAACGCTTCAATACCCTTGAAGCGCTGTTCGAACGCCTGACCCCGCAGTAGTCTGCGGAACGATGCCCCAATAAGGACCCACCCATGCGTGCCATTCGTAACTTCGCCCTGCTGCTCGCCCTGCTGGCCCCGGCCGCCTTCGCAGACGGACTCTATTCGGTGGAAATGATCATCTTCCGCCAGGCTGGCGACCCCATCCCTTCCAGCCAACCGGCGCCGGACGACTGGGCTGCGGGCAGCCAATCCATTGCCGGCAGCGAACGCGCCACCGCACTGGACGGCGAAGCCGCCAAGCTCAACCCCAACGCTGGCTATGAAGTGCTGCTGCACAAGGCCTGGTCGCAGAACCTCTCCGCCATCCCCAACAAGGTCGCGGTGAGCATCGGCGAACCGCAGCTCGGACATTTTCCGGTGGAAGGCACCCTGGCGCTCACCCTCGATCGCAGCGTCGACGCCGAGGCCGACTTCTGGATCAACCAGTTCGATGGCAGCGGCCTGATCAGCAGCAGCGAGCGCCTGCGCCAGGGCACCCGCCTGAAGAACGGCGAACTCACTTACCTCGACCACGGCAACCTGGGCATCCTGATCCGTATCAGCCCCCTCTAAGGCCCCATGAGCGTTCTGCTGGAACAGCTGAGGCAGATGGACTGGCGCCTGGACTTCGACCCAGACGCACTCGCGCGCGGCCTCAAGTACGCCACGGAAGATCGCATTCGCCTACTCAGCCTGAGCGACAAGGCCGTCGAAACCAGCTGCGAAGGCTCTGAAGGCCATTTCTACACGCAGCGCATTCGACTCGCGCCTGGAGGCCTGGGCGTGGTCGGAAACTGCAGCTGCCCGGTGAGCTACAACTGCAAGCACTGCGTCGCCGCAATCAGCGTCCTCCTGACACGCCCCGCGGAAGGCTGGCAGCTCCCACCTCCACCCAGCGAACGCCTGGTGGACGATCTGCTGCCCGTGCCGCGCCTGATTTTCGGCAGCCACGCCCAGAGCCAGTACGACCTGCGCAGCGGGCGCATGGTCGGCAGCCAGCAGCACCGCGCCGGCCTTCTGTTCGACTACGGCGGCGCCCATACCCACGGCAAGCCGATGCGCCCGGAGCGACTGCAGCATCGCGCCAACGGCGAGCGACTTTCCATCGCCCGCCAGCCGAAGGCCGAGCAGGCCTGGCGCGACAGCCTGCGCCAACTGGGTTTCAGGGAGGCCCTGCGGCAGAGCCTGGCGCTGCCGGCCAACAGCGCCGAAATGTTCGAGCTACCCAGCGACGAACACTGGCTCCAGTTCATGCGCGAACACCTGCCGGCATTGCGTGAACAGGGTTGGCAGATCGATATTCGCCCCGGCTTCCAGTTCGACCTGAGCCAGGTCGAAGGCTGGTACGCCGAAGTGGACGAAGCGCCTGGCCGAGAATGGTTCGACCTGGAGCTGGGCATCGTCGTCGAAGGCCAGCGCATCAGCCTGCTTCCGGTATTGCTGCGACTGATCCAGCGCACCCCCGAGCTGCTCGATCCGCAACACCTGCAACGGCGCAAGGACGACGAGCAGTTGCGCCTGCAGCTGGATGCCACCCGCGCCACGGATGGCCGCCCCCTTCAGGTGATGCTGCCCTTCTCCCGCCTCAAACCGGTGCTGACCACCCTGGGCGAGCTCTACCAGCGCGACCAGGACCCGAGCCAGAGCCTGCGCCTGAGCCGTCCCGACGCGGCGCGCCTGATCCAACTCGAAGGCCTGGACCTGCACTGGCAGGGCGGCGACGAACTGCGTGAATTGGCGCGCAAGCTGCGCGACAGCGACAAGCTCGTCATCACCCCACCCCAAAGCCTGAACGCGGACCTGCGCCACTATCAACTGGAAGGCGTGGCCTGGCTGCAGACTCTGCGGGAAGTCGGGGCCGGCGGCATCCTCGGCGACGACATGGGCCTGGGCAAGACGCTGCAGACCCTGACCCACCTGCTCATCGAAAAGGAAGCCGGCCGCCTGGATCGCCCCGCCCTGGTGGTGATGCCCACCAGCCTGATCCCCAACTGGCTCGACGAAGCCGCCCGCTTCGCGCCGGGGCTGCGCGTACTCGCCCTGCACGGCCCCGGGCGGAAAAAGGCCTTCGAGCGCATGGGCGAGTACGACCTGCTGCTGACCACCTATGCCCTGCTGCCCCGGGACCTGGAGCACTTCGCGGAAACGTCGCTGCACCTGCTGATCCTCGACGAGGCGCAGTACATCAAGAACCCCACCAGCAAGGCGGCCCAGGCGGCGCGCCAGCTGGACGCGAGGCAGCGCCTGTGCCTCACCGGCACGCCGCTGGAGAACCACCTTGGCGAGCTCTGGTCGCTGTTTCATTTCCTCATGCCCGGCTGGCTGGGCGACAACCAGAGCTTCGTGCGCAACTACCGCACACCGATCGAGAAGCACGGCGACACCACGCGCCTGGCTCACCTCAACGCCCGCCTGAAGCCTTTCCTGCTGCGCCGCAGCAAGGAAGCGGTGGCCACCGAACTGCCAGCCAAGAGCGAAATCACCCAATGGGTCGAACTCAGCGATCGCCAGCGCGACCTCTACGAGACGGTGCGCCTGGCCATGGATCACAAGGTACGCGAGGAGATCGACCGCAAGGGCCTGGCGCGCAGTCAGATCGTGATCCTCGAAGCACTACTGAAACTGCGCCAGGTATGTTGCGACACTCGGCTGATCGAAGACGGCAGCGGCCGCTCACGGGGAAGCAGCTCAGGCAAGCTGGACAGCCTGATGGAAATGCTCGAGGAACTCATCGCAGAAGGCCGCAAGGTGCTGCTGTTTTCGCAATTCACCAGCATGCTGACACTGATCGAGGACGAATTGCGCAAGCGCGCCATCGGCTATGTCCAGATCACCGGCGATACCCGCGACCGTCGCACGCCGGTGCAACGCTTCCAGAACGGCGAGGTACCGCTTTTCCTCATCAGCCTGAAAGCCGGCGGCACCGGCCTGAACCTGACCGCCGCGGACACCGTGATCCACTACGACCCCTGGTGGAACCCCGCGGTGGAGCGCCAGGCCACCGACCGCGCCTATCGCATCGGTCAGGACAAGCCCGTGTTCGTCTACAGAATGATTTCGCGCGGAACGGTGGAGGAGAAAATCCAGCAATTGCAAGCGCAGAAGGCCGCGCTGGCGCGGGGCATTCTCGATGGCCAGGAAAAGGAAGGCTGGCGCTTGCAGGAGGACGACATCGACGCCCTCTTCGCGCCCCTGCCGCGATTCGCCTGACACGCGCCGCTGGCAGGTAACGAGGCGTTCCACCTGCCAGCGGCGCGAGTCGCTTCAGCCCTTCATCAGATGAGCCAGGACATTGCGCACCTTGCCGATGCCCTCAGCCAATGCAGCCTCAATCTCGTCCATGGTGATGATGCCTTCGGATTTGCCGGCCGCCGGGTTGACCACCAGCGACAGACAGGCATATGGCAGGCCCAGCTCACGCGCCAAGGCTGCCTCCGGCATGCCGGTCATGCCAACGATGTCGCAGCCATCGCGCTCCAGACGGACGATCTCCGCCACGGTTTCCAGGCGCGGCCCCTGGGTGCAGCCGTAGACGCCGAAATCGCTGTGCGGATAGTCGCAGGCGTTCAAGGCCGCCAGTAGCTTGCTGCGCAGCGCTTCGTCATAAGGATGACTGAAATCGATATGGGTAACGTGGTCCAGCCCCCCTTCGAAGAAGGTACCGGCGCGCCCGTGGGTGTAGTCGATCACCTGATGCGGTACCACCAGGTGGCCGCTGCCCATGGCTGGATGGATGCCTCCCACGGCATTCACCGCGATCACCGCCTGAGCACCAGCGTGCTTGAGGGCCCAGAGGTTGGCACGGTAGTTCACCTGATGTGGCGCGATCCGGTGGGGGTGGCCGTGGCGGGCCAGGAACAGCACATCGTGCCCAGCGTATTCGCCGTGGACGATGCCGGCCGACGGCGCGCCGTAGGGCGTCTCAGGGTTGAGCAGGGCTTTCATGCTCAGGCCATCGAGCTGGGTCAGGCCTGTACCACCAATGATGGCGTAGACGGTCATTTCGGTTCCTCAATCGATCAACTGGGCTTCGCGCAGGGCTGCAACGGCCTGCAGCCAGCGGGGATCCTGGCGGTACTCAGTACCGGGGAAGGCGCGCCGGCGCATCCTCGCCAGGCTGGCCGGGGGCTTGGCGCCCAGGCGCTGCAGACGCGCGAGAGCCAGCTCGGCGGCGGCGCGGTCGTTACACACCAATCCCATGTCGCAACCGGCGCTCAGTGCCGCCTCGATACGTTCGGCGGCATCGCCAACGACATGGGCGCCGGCCATGGACAGGTCATCACTGAAGATGACACCGGAGAATTTCAATTCGCCGCGCAGGATATCCTGCAGCCAACGGCGGGAGAACCCGGCCGGCTGATTGTCCACCTGCGGGTATATCACGTGGGCCGGCATCATACCGTCCAGCTCGGAAGCCAGACGCGCGAAGGGCACCAGGTCGCTCAGGCGGATCTGCTCCAGACTGCGCTCGTCGGTGGGAATCGCCACATGGGAATCGGCCTCCGCCCAACCATGGCCAGGGAAGTGCTTGCCGGTGGCAGCCATGCCCGCCTGGCGCAGGCCACGAATGAAGGCACCGGCCAGGCGCGCTGCGCGCTCCGGGTCGCCCTCGAAGGCGCGACTACCGACCACCGCGCTGCGCTGGTGGTCGAGGTCCAGCACCGGGGCGAAGCTGATATCCAGCCCCACGGCCAGCACTTCGGTCGCCATCAACCAGCCGCACTGCTCGGCCAGTTGCTCGGCATTGTCGTTGTCCGCCAGCGCTCGCATCGCCGGCAGCCGCAGGAACCCCTGGCGCAGGCGCTGTACGCGACCACCTTCCTGGTCGACGGCAAGAATCAGGTCCGGACGAACGGCACGGATGGATGAGCAGAGCTCGCGCACCTGACGCGGGCTCTCGATATTGCGGGCGAAGATGATCAAGCCGGCAACTTCCGGCTGACGGAGGATCTGCCGATCCTCGGCGGTCAGCCAGGTGCCACCGATATCCAGCATCAGGGAACCTTGCATGAAAAATCCTTAAGAGAGGGATGCCATCGCCCAAGCCGGGCAAGGCGCTTCGTCGATGCGCACCGCACAGTGGACGGGCACGCGCTCGAAGAGTTCCAGCACATCGGTATTGCGCAGACGAATGCACCCATGGGAACGGGGTACGCCCATGGGCTCGGTGTCCGGCGTGCCGTGCAAGTAGATGTAGCGACGGAAGCTGTCGACCGCCCCAAGGCGATTGCGGCCGGGTTCGCAGCCGCTCAGCCAGAGGATGCGACTGAGGATCCAGTCGCGCCCCGGGAAGCGCTCGTGCAACTCGGGATCCCAGACTTCACCAGTCCAGCGCCGGCCACGCAGTACCGCCCCTAGGGGCAGGCCGTCACCAATTCGCGCACGAACCTGATGCAGCCCACGGGGCGTGCAATTGGAACCATTGGTTTCGCCGGGACCGTTCAGGGCGGTGGAAACCGGCATGCGCAGCACCAGACGCCCTTCGGCGAACCCGTAGAGCTGTTGGTCGGCAATGGAAATATGCAGCAGATCGAGGTTTTGCATGGGCCGCAAGCTTAGCCGATCGGCTCGCCCGAGCCCATATGGTTTTAAGCCTTGGCTGGTGCCACCGGGGCCTTGCTGCGAGGTTTCAGCACCGCAGCGGCCAGCGTCTCGTCGGTGACGCCGGTTTCAGCGCGCATACCGGCCGCCAGGAAAGGCACCATCAGGCGCATCACCTGCTCGATGGAGGTGTTCACGCCGAAATCATTCTCCGCCATGGCGCGCAGCGCCTTGATGCCCGACATGCTGAAAGCCGCCGCGCCGAGCATGAAATGTACGCGCCAAAACAGCTCCAGAGGCGGCACCTTGGGCGCCGACTCGTTGACCAGCAGCATATAACGACGGAAAACCTTGCCGTAAACCTCTTCCAGGTACTTGCGCAAGTGGCCCTGGCTCTGACTGAATGCAAGTCCGAGCAGACGCATGAAGATCGACAGGTCATTGCCGCTACGCGGTTTTACCGCCAGGGCCTGCTCGACGAGCATTTCCAGCAGTTCTTCGAGGCTGGCCTTGCTCTCGGCCTTGGCTTGGCGACGGTCCAGTTCGCGCTCCAGGCTCTGGCAGAACGGACCGAGAAAGCGCGAGAACACGGCCTGGATCAGCGCCTTCTTCGAGCCGAAGTGATAGTTCACCGCAGCCAGGTTGACTCCTGCCTTGCTGGTGATCAGGCGCAACGAGGTCTCGGCGAAGCCTTTTTCCGCGAACAGCTGTTCCGCAGCATCCAGAATGCGTTCAACGGTTTCCGACTGGGCCATGGCTCCTCCGCCTGACAAACACTTGTTTGAAACATACGTTTCAGCCGGTCAGCTTGTCAAGCCGTACACGCCACCATCCGACGCAACGGTCACCCTCCCAGCCGCCCGATCACGGGAAGCCTCACCTGCTCATAACCCTTCCCGCTTTCCAACCATTCCAGAAAACAAGCATTGCCAAGACTGGATCACTGTATATAATCCCAGTCACTGTATATAAAAACAGAGCGCCGCCATGCTGAAACTGACGCCCCGCCAAGCCGAGATTCTCGCATTCATCAAGCGCTGCCTTGAAGACAACGGGTTTCCTCCGACCCGGGCAGAAATTGCCCAGGAACTTGGCTTCAAGTCGCCCAACGCCGCCGAAGAGCACCTCAAGGCCCTGGCTCGCAAGGGCGCCATCGAAATGACGCCCGGCGCCTCCCGTGGCATCCGCATTCCCGGTTTCGAACCCGGGAACAATGAAGACGACGGCCTGCCGGTGATTGGCCGGGTCGCCGCCGGCGCGCCCATTCTCGCCCAGCAGAACATCGAAGAATCCTGCCGAATAAACCCCGACTTCTTCCACCCCCGCGCCGACTACCTGCTGCGCGTTCGCGGCATGTCCATGAAGGACATCGGTATCTACGATGGCGACCTGCTCGCCGTGCACAGTACCCGCGAGGCCCGCAATGGCCAAGTGGTAGTAGCTCGCCTGGGCGATGAAGTCACCGTCAAGCGCTTCAAGCGCGAGGGCGACAAGGTCTGGCTGATTGCCGAGAACCCCGAGTTCGCCCCCATTGAGGTGAGCTTGGAAAAGCAGGACCTGGTGATAGAAGGTTTGAGTGTCGGCGTGATCCGCCGTTAAAGGAGGCTTTATGCAGTTCCCGCAGTCGCTTGGCCGGTCACAGCTCCCCCTGTTCCACGACGCCATCCTGGCCAATCCCGTAGTGCCGATGCTGACCGATGTCGTGGAAGAACCCGGCCCAGAGGAACCGGAAGCCTTCAGCGAGCTCTCGCTGCGCGGTGCCACCAGCCACTGCCGGAACTTGCTGGCCTCGGTGCTGCGGGAACTGAGCGAAGAACAGGATGCCCGCTGGCTGACTTTGATTGGCGCCCCTGCAGGCCTGACCCGCGACTGGCTGCGCGAATCCGGCCTCAACCGCGAGCGCATCCTGCTCCTGCAACCGCGCGGCGAGCAGAGCGCACTGGAACTCGCATGCGAAGCGTTGCGCCTGGGCCGCAGTCATACGGTGGTCAGTTGGCTGCAACTGGGACAAAAAGCCAAACGCCAACTGGCACAAGCCGCACGCCAGGGCAGCGCCCAGAGCCTGAACATTCAACTGGGCTGAAAAGCAACGGCCCCAGGTGAACACCCAGGGCCGATGACATCAGACGGTAACCGAATCAACGGAAGATTCGGCTCCACACTTCAATGCAGAACGCGTGGTCCGTCGTGATGATCCATATCGCCCTCGGCCAGTCGACCGGCCATCTGCACGCCGACATTCAGCATGGCCTTGGCGACTTCCAGGTGATGCCCCTGGAGAAAGGCTTTGGCATCGGAGGAGAAGTCCAGCGTCACCAACGCCTCCTCGTCATCAGCCCGACGCAGGATAATGCGCCCGTCGGGTAGCTCGACAATTTCCAGAAAGGACGTAGGCATAGGCTTATCTCTCCACGAAAGGCGGCCATTGTACCAGCCAGCCGCCAGCACGCCCTAGTCCGTCGATCAAATCAGCATTCGCTGAGGGTTTCGCGGAAGCGCAAGGCCAGGGATTTCAGATTCTGCCGCCAGGACTCCAGGACCTCCCGCGACAACGGCTCCACCTCCTCTTCCACGCTGACGGCGGTGATCAGCGGCAAGGTCGGATCGACCTTGGCCTGCTTCGGCGCCTGGGGCGGCATGAACAAGGCACCGTATGCAGCCAGCAGCTCGGCCAGCCAGGTCTCCCCCTGCTGTGCCAGCTCGACCAACTCGGCCAGCTCCGGACTCGGTGCCGCCGCCAGCACCTCAGGTGTCAGCAACAACTCGACGCGTGGTGCGCTCGCCTCGGGAAGGCGGTAGTAACCGGCGATCTCATGGCACAGACCGAGCAGCGCACCATAAAGATGGAACAGCGACGCCTCGCGCTCGGATTGCGCCAGCGCCTGGGCATTCATCGCCCTGCCCTCTTCCGCCTTGCGCCAGGACTCCAGTGACAGGCCGGCGAAGAAGAGTTTCTGGTTGGTGCGGGTATACAGCTCATGGGCCATGACGGCGCCCTCCACAAGTGACTCCGGCAGTATATGCGCGCCCGCGGTGGGGCGCGCTGCAGTCGGTCAGCGCTTGTCCTCGACCTTCCACTTGCCGCCGTCGTAGAAGGCGCGCCAACCAGTGGGCTTGCCGTCGACCTCGGTCTGCACGTACTGCTCCTTGGTCTTGCGGCTGAAGCGGATCACAGCCGGACGCCCTTCGGGGTCCTTCTTCGGGGCATCGAGCAGGTAGTGGTATTTGGCATCCAGCTCATCCTTGTGTGGAATCAGTTCCTGCACCAGCGGCGCGCGGGTCTCGCGGTTCTTCGGGAACTGGCTGGCGGCCAGGAACAGGCCGGAAGCGCCATCGCGCAATACATAGATATCATCGACCTTCTCGCACTTCAGCTCGGGCATGCGAATCGGGTCGATCTTCGGCGGCGCCGCCTCGCCACTCTTCAGCAGCTTGCGGGTGTTCTTGCAGCTGGCGTTGGTACAGCCGAAGAACTTGCCGAAGCGGCCCGTCTTGAGCTGCATCTCGCTCCCGCACTTGTCGCATTCCAGGCTCGGACCTTCGTAGCCTTTGATGCGGTATTGGCCCTGCTCGATTTCGTAGCCGGAACAATCCGGGTTGTTGCCGCAAATGTGCAGCTTGCGGGTTTCGTCCAGCAGGTAAGCATCCATTGCGGTGGCGCAGATGGGGCAGCGGTGTTTGCTGCGTAACACGCGGGACTCGGACTCTCCCTCGTCATCGGCAGCGATCTCGTCACCCGGCACCAGATTGATGGTGGCCTTGCATCGCTCTTTCGGTGGCAGGCTATAGCCCGAGCACCCGAGAAACACGCCGGTGGACGCGGTACGGATCATCATCGGACGAGCGCATTCGCGGCAGGGGATATCAGTCAGGGTCGGCTGGTTGGCACGCATACCCTTGTCGGCACCCTCAGCCAGCTCCAGCTTCTTTCTGAAGTCACCGTAGAACTCATCCAGCAGGTGTTTCCAGTCCCGCTCACCCTGGGCGACATCGTCCAGGTGCTCTTCCATGCCGGCGGTGAAGCCGTAGTCCATCAGGTTGGCGAAGCTCTCATTCAGACGTTCGGTGACGATGTCGCCCATCTTCTCCGCATAGAAACGGCGGTTGTGCACCGTAACGTAGCCACGCTCCTGAATGGTGGAAATGATCGCCGCGTAGGTGGATGGGCGACCGATGCCGCGCTTTTCCAGCTCCTTGACCAGACTGGCCTCGGAATAACGAGCCGGCGGCTTGGTGAAGTGCTGGCTGGGGTCGAGCTTGAGCAGCTTGAGCAGTTCACCTTCGCGCATTTCCGGCAGCACGTCGTCTTCGCCCGGCCTGGTCTGCTGCGGCAGAACACGGGTGTAGCCATCGAACTTGAGGATGCGGCCCTTGGCGCGCAGCTCGAATGCGCCCGCGTTGACACTGACGCTGGTGGACAGGTATTCGGCCGGCGGCATCTGGCAGGCCACGAACTGGCGCCAGATCAGGTCGTACAGGCGCTCAGCATCACGCTCCATGCCGGACAGTTGGTTTGGGCGCAGGTTGACGTCGGACGGGCGAATCGCCTCGTGAGCCTCCTGAGCACCTTCCTTGCTGGAATAGACATTGGGCTTGGACGGCAGGTACTTCTGGCCAAACTCGCCCTCGATGAAGCCGCGCACCATGGAAATGGCGTCGGCCGAGAGGTTGGTCGAGTCGGTACGCATATAAGTGATGTAGCCGGCCTCGTAGAGACGCTGAGCCATCATCATGGTCTTCTTCACCCCGAAGCCCAGGCGATTGCTCGCGGCCTGCTGCAGGGTAGAGGTAATGAAGGGCGCGGACGGACGGCTGGATGTCGGCTTATCCTCGCGCTTGGCCACTGTGTAGCTGGAAGCCTTGAGCTTTTCCAGGGCTGCCATGGCCTGGGCTTCGTTCAGCGGCTTGAAGGCTTCGCCGTTCTCGCGAGCCACCTCGAAACGCACCTTGGCGTCCTTGGCCGTTCCCAGGTCGGCATGCACTTCCCAATATTCTTCCGGCACGAAGGCTCGGATCTCGCGCTCGCGCTCCACCACCAATTTGACCGCCACGGACTGTACACGCCCGGCGGACAGGCCACGGGCGATCTTCTGCCACAGCAGCGGCGAAACCATGTAGCCCACCACACGGTCGAGGAAACGACGGGCCTGCTGAGCGTTGACGCGGTTGATATCGAGGTCGCCGGGCTGGGAGAAGGCTTCCTGGATGGCCTTCTTGGTAATTTCGTTGAACACCACACGCTTGTAACGGCTGTCATCACCCCCGATGGATTCCCGCAGGTGCCAGGCGATGGCCTCCCCTTCGCGGTCCAAGTCGGTTGCGAGATAGATGGTGTCGGCATCCTTGGCCAGGCGGCGCAGTTCCTCGATCACCTTTTCCTTGCCGGGCAGAATCTCGTACTTGGCCTTCCAGCCATGCTCGGGATCGACGCCCATGCGCGCGATCAACTGACGCTTGGCCTTTTCCTTGGCGGACAGCGCCGGAGCCTCGGCAGCGGTCTTGCCCCGCTTGGCCGGCTCCTTGGCGGCACTGGCGGAACCGCTGGTGGGGAGGTCACGGATATGGCCGATGCTCGACTTCACCACGTACTGGCTGCCCAGGTACTTGTTGATGGTCTTGGCCTTGGCCGGGGATTCCACGATGACCAGCGATTTGCCCATTGATCGGTCTGTTCCTGATTGAAAAATGTAAAAGGCGGGAGCCGCCTGTCGCGGCACCGCTATATATAGTGGCCAACGCGACGCGGTCAAGCGCGCCCCTGGCCGGTTCCACACCCCTCAGGGGCGTGGGAAGGGGTCAGGCTCGGCGCTCACCAGAGCGAAGCGCGCGATCTGCTCACCATCCACCTGAACCGTTTCGGTGAACATGCTGAGCGGCCGCACCCACAGGCCGTATTCGCCGTAGAGGGCCTGGTAGACCACCAGCGCCTCTTCCGTTTCGGAATGCCGGGCAACACCGATGACCCGGTATTGCTGCCCCTTGTAGTGACGATAGAGACCCGGTTGCAGGCTCATGGTTGCCTCACAGTGATGAATGCAGGCCATCCCGCAAAAGTTGCGCATGGTGCCGTGTGATTCGGCTCGAAGCCAGCCCTTGGACGAAAATTCCTGCGACCCTCCTCCACATGAAAGCAAAAACCGGGGCACAAGGCCCCGGTTTCTCGTCCCGCTCGCGCTTACACGCGCTCGAAGACGGTGGTGATGCCCTGGCCGAGGCCCACGCACATGGTGGACACACCCAGGGTACCGCCGTTCTGCTTCATCACGTTCAGCAGGGTGCCGGAGATACGGGCACCGGAGCAGCCGAACGGGTGACCCAGAGCGATGGCGCCACCGTGAAGGTTGACCTTCTGCTCCATCTTGTCGAGGAGTTTGAGGTCCTTCAGCACCGGCAGGGCCTGGGCGGCAAAGGCTTCGTTGAGCTCGACGAAGTCGATGTCGTCGATGGTCAGGCCAGCACGCTGCAGCGCCTTCTTGGTGGACGGCACCGGACCATAGCCCATGATTGCCGGGTCAACGCCGGCGACCGCCATGGCACGCACCACGGCCATCGGCTGGATGCCGAGGTCCTGGGCCCGCTGGGCGCTCATCACGATCATGCAGGAAGCGCCGTCGGTGATCTGCGAGGAAGTACCCGCGGTCACGGTGCCGCCTTTGGGGTTGAATGCCGGCTTCAGGGAAGCCAGGCCTTCCAGGGTGGTTTCCGGACGAATGGTTTCGTCGAAGTCGAACACCTTCAGGAAACCGTTCTCGTCGTAGCCCTGCATCGGGATGATTTCATCCTTGAACTTGCCTTCGACGGTGGCCTTGTGCGCCAACTGGTGCGAACGCACGCCGAACTGGTCCTGGGCCTCACGGCTGATGCCATGCATCTTGCCGAGCATTTCGGCGGTCAGGCCCATCATGCCGGACGCCTTGGCGGCGTACAGGGACAGGTGCGGGTTCGGATCCACGCCATGCATCATGCCGACGTGGCCCATGTGCTCCACGCCACCGACCACGAATACGTCGCCGTTGCCGGTCTGGATGGCCTGCACGGCGGTGTGCAGGGCACTCATGGAGGAACCACACAGGCGGCTGACGGTCTGGCCGGCACTGGTGTGAGGGATCTGGGTCATCAGCGAGGCCATGCGCGCGATGTTCCACCCCTGTTCCAGGGTCTGGTTCACGCAGCCCCAGATCACATCTTCGACTTCCGCCGGATCGACCTTGGTGTTGCGCTCCAGCAGCTTGCTGATCAGGTGCGCCGACATGTCCTCGGCGCGGGTGTTGCGGTGCATGCCACCCTTGGAGCGACCCATCGGGGTGCGGCCGAAGTCGACAATGACTGCATCTCTAGGATTCAGGCTCATATTCTTCACTCTCGCTCAATTAGCCGAAAAACTTCTGGCCGTTCTTGGCCATTTCGCGAAGCTTGGCGGTCGGGTGGTACAGCGCGCCCTGGTCGGCGTACTTGTCGGCAATAGCCACGAACTCGGCCACACCGACGCTATCGATGTAGCGCAGCGCACCACCGCGGAAGGGCGGGAAGCCAATGCCGTAGATCAGGCCCATGTCGGCCTCGGCAGCGGACGAGACAATGCCGTCTTCCAGGCAGCGCACGGTTTCCAGGCACAGCGGGATCATCATGAAGTTGATGATGTCCTCGTCGGTCAGCTCACGCTGCTCCTTGACGATGGGCTTCAGCACTTCGTAGGCGACCGGATCGGATACCTTCTTCGGCTTGCCGCGCTTGTCGGTCTCGTAGGCGTAGAAGCCCTTGCCGTTCTTCTGACCCAGGCGGTTGGCCTCGTACATCACGTCGACGGCGGTCTTGCCTTCCACGGCCATGCGATCCGGGAAGCCTTCGGCCATCACGTCACGGCCGTGGTGGCCGGTGTCGATACCGACCACGTCGGACAGGTAGGCCGGTCCCATGGGCCAGCCGAACTTCTCCATGATCTTGTCGATACGGACAAAGTCCACGCCGAATTCCAGCAGCTTGGCGAAGCCACCGAAGTACGGGAACAGCACGCGGTTGACCAGGAAGCCGGGGCAGTCGTTTACCACGATGGGGTTCTTGCCCATCTTCTTGGCGTAGGCAACGGTGGTGGCCACGGCCACTTCGCTGGACTTCTCGCCACGGATCACTTCCACCAGCGGCATCATGTGCACGGGGTTGAAGAAGTGCATGCCGACGAAATTCTCCGGACGCTTCAGGGCCTGGGCCAGGTAGCTGATGGAGATCGTGGAGGTGTTGGAGGCGATGATGGCGTCTTCGCGAACGTGTCCTTCCACTTCGGCCAGCACGGCGTGCTTGACCTTCGGGTTCTCGACGACGGCTTCGACCACGATATCGACGTTGACGAAATCGCCGTAGGACATAGTCGGGCGGATCGCATTCAGGGCTTCAGCCATCTTCTCAGGCTTCATGCGACCTTTCTCGACGCGCTTTCCAAGCAGTTTCGAAGCTTCCTTCAGCCCCATCTGGATACCCTCTTCACGGATATCCTTCATCAGGATCGGAGTGCCCTTGGAGGCGGACTGATAGGCGATGCCGCCCCCCATGATGCCGGCGCCGAGCACGGCGGCCAGTTTCACGTCGCGGGCGATTTCGTCGTGCTGCTTGGCTTTCTTCTTCAGCTCCTGGTCATTCAGGAACAAACCGATCAGGCTGGTAGCGACCGAAGTCTTGGCCAGCTTCACGAATCCGGCGGCCTCGACTTCCAGCGCCTTGTCGCGGCCAAAGTTGGCAGCCTTCTGGATGGTCTTGATGGCCTCTACCGGAGCCGGGTAGTTCGGACCGGCCTGGCCGGCGACGAAGCCCTTGGCGGTTTCGAAGGCCATCATCTGCTCGATGGCGTTGAGTTTGAGCTTTTCCAGCTTGGGCTGACGCTTGGCCTTGAAGTCCAGCTCGCCGGAGATGGCGCGCTTGACCAGGTCCAGAGCACCGGCCTGCAGCAGCTCGGGAGCGACCACGGCGTCGACGGCGCCGACTTTCAGGGCGTCCTCGGCACGGTTTTCCTTGCCCGAAGCAATCCACTCGATGGCGTTGTCGGTACCGATGATGCGCGGAAGACGCACGGTACCGCCGAAGCCCGGGTAGATGCCCAGCTTGACTTCCGGCAGACCGACCTTGGCCGTGCTGCTCATCACGCGGTAATCGGCAGCCAGGCACATTTCCAGGCCGCCGCCCAGGGCGATGCCGTTGATAGCGACAACGGTGGGAACTTCGAGGTCTTCGAAAGCGCTGAAGATCTTGTTGGCTTCGAGGTTGCCGGCCACCAGCTCTTCGTCGGGCAGTTTGAAGTTATCGACGAATTCGGTGATGTCGGCGCCGACGATGAAGACGTCCTTGCCGCTGCTCACGACCACACCCTTGACCGAAGCGTCGGCCTTGATGGCTGCGACTGCATCACGCAGTTCGTTCAGGGTGAGACGGTTGAACTTGTTGACGGACTCACCCTTGAGGTCGAATTTCAGTTCGACGATACCGCCCTCAAGAGCCTTAACCGTGATGGCTTTACCTTCGTAAATCATCAACTGATCTCCACGGTTTGGGAAACTGGACTGTACGCATCGGAGCCAACCGGCGGACCCGCCTCCGGCGCTGCCGGAGCATAGTCCCGATCGGTCCGGCACACCCGCCGACGCGATATTCGGGCTGCATCGGAGTCGCCTGACAAGACAAACGCTCGATTCATACGCCCGTTTGATTTGGGTGAGCGGAGATTCACGGAAAAGTCCGCGCTTGTCAATCGCGCAGCGTGACCGGTCGGCCACGAAAGAACCGCTCTGGAGCCGGCCTCGCCAGGGTTGAGGCGGAAAACGCGGGCGAAGATTCACGCGAATGATCGCAACCCATCACGATTGCCGGTGATCAGCGGGAAACTCTCCGGAAGGTCACTGGCAAATTGCCGGCTCCACGAGTACATTCGTGCCACTCGGACCGTCAGGATTCGAGCGCCAGAACAACAACAATCGAGGCCAATGGCCCACGGAGAAGCACAAATGACGAGCCGCCTGCTTGCCATTCTGCTGGCTACCCTGCTTACCCTTCCCGCCGTCGGTTCCGCCCCCGCCCCACAGACGGACAGCCTTCTCAAGCTCCACCAGATGCGCCTGGCCGCCCAGCGCAGCCTGAGCGACTTCTATATGTACAACGGCATGGAAGGCGACCAGCGCTATGCGCGCCTGATCGACGAATCGGTGCAGAAAGCGGATACCCGCCTGAAAGAGCTGGGCGAGATGCCCGGTGAGGCCTCGAAGGCCCTGCGCGCGCAGCTGGCGCAGGAATGGCAGGCCTACAACAGCGAACTGATCGGCCTGGTCACCGCCCTCAAGCAGCAGGGTTATACCGACCTGCAGCCGGTGGCCGACCTGACCGCACGCAATAAGCGCCTGATGGATCTCTCCAACGAGCTGTACACCCGGATCCAGCAGGAGAGCTCAACCCAGGTGCCGCCCCTCACCCAGCGCAGCCGCGATCAAAGCCTGCTGATGCAGGCCATCGCGGTGGACTATGCCTCCCGTAGCGCGTCCATCGGCGGCAGCTTCATCGGTGGCAACGGCGGCAAGGCCATCGACGAACTGGCCGGCGAGTTCGCCAGCCGGTTGGCCAGCCTGGAGCAGGCCCCGCAGAACACGCCGGAAATCCGCCAGGCACTGGACGACATCGGCACCAAATGGCGCTACATCGAGAAATCGCTGAAGAACTACAACGAGAACAGCGTGCCGTATCTCATCAACAAGTACTCGGACCGCATCATCGACGGGCTCGAAAACGTCTCCGCGCGCTACTCGGCAGCCCAGAGCTGAACCATTGGCATTCGGCGCGACACGCCCCCGGCGCAGCCCTCAGGCCAGCGCCTTCAGCGTGTCGGCGATGCGCTGCAGCTCTTCCGCCGAGCCGCGCTCTCCCCAACAGAGAGCGATCATCTGCGAGCTCGCTTCGACTTTGTAGACATCTCCAGGCAATGCCGCCAAATTCGCAAGCAGGGCGGGGTCGACGCACGGCTCACGCCACTGATTCAGCCAGATGCCCGGCTCGCTCTGCCAATAGCACCAGGCCTCGCGTCCACGCAGGCGCGGCCGGTAGTACTGGGCGCAGGCATGCGGCGGCTCCTGGACCAGCCAGTGCGGCCAATCCTGGCGCGACAGCTGCATGGCGAGTCCCATCCGCCGCGCCTGCAGGCGAATCTCCATGCGGCCCCGCTGTCCCTTCGACGGCAGCAGCCAGACCAGGGGGCTGAGCACCGCCAACAGGAGCAATAGAACGATCCAGAGGGTCATAAAGGTAATCCTGCGCGAAAGCCTGTGTTAAACGTTGCAGACAGCCATACTTGTGATCATGCGAAACCTTAAGGAGGAGTCTCCCCATGCCCTACCAGCACATTCTGGTCGCCGTCGACCTGACCGATGAATGCCATCCGGTGGTACGCCGTGCCCAGGAACTGGCCCAGGCCAGCCGTGCCAAGCTGTCGCTGGTGCACATAGTCGAACCCATGGCCATGGCCTTCGGCGGCGATGTCCCCATGGACCTGTCCATGCTCCAGCAACAGCAGTTCGAGCAGGCCCGCGAACGCCTGCAGTCGTTCGCCGGCATCTACGCCGAGCTGACCAGCGACCAGCGCCATCTGGCCTACGGCCAGCCACGCCAGGAAATCCACCGTCTCGCCGAAGAACAGGGGTGCGACCTGATCGTGGTCGGCAGCCATGGGCGCCACGGCCTCGCCCTGCTGCTCGGCTCCACCGCCAATGACGTCCTGCATGGCGCACCCTGCGACGTACTCGCGGTCCGCCTGAAGAAGCCTGAGTAGGTGAAATGCCCCGTGGGCGCGGGCTTCAATCGAAGCCTTCGCCCGCACTCATCACCTGCGGCCGGATCTTCTGCAACTGGGTCTCCAGCGAGTAGGTCATGCTCGACGCCATGGAGAAGAAGGTCAGGAACGCCTTGAGGTTGGAATCCCCTTCGCAGGTATCGTGGATACGCTGCCAGAACGCCTGATTCACCAACTGCAACTGCTGGAACAATCGCACCAGCCCCTTCAATTCCCAGTCCGCGTGGCGCCCTTCGCGGAAGTTGAAATACTGCCGCGCCAGGTAGAGCGATACCGCCCGCAGGATGAACTCCTGGTTGCTGGCGAATGGCAAATGCTGCTGCGCCATGGGCTTGAGCTTGCCCAGCACCGGGCAGGCGCTGGTGGCCATGATCACCCCCAGCAAAGCGCGCAACCCCTCCTCCAGCCCCACCACCTTGGCGTACTCGCGCTCCGGGGTCCGCACCCAGACCTGCGCCTTCTTGAAGGCTGGAAGCCCCTGGAAGTCCTCGATTACGCGGTGCAGGTCCACCGCTGCCGGACAATGGCTGTAGGCGTCGCGGCTGAGCGGGCAGTTACTGCACTGCTGGTGTTCCAGGCGCGTCCATTTCGGCGCAACGGCTGCGCGCGCCTGGTCGTATTCCCGATCCAGCTCGATGCGGTAGCTGAATTCGTGCAGGTCATCCAGGCTGATACGGTATTCAATGGCCATGGGCTCTCCGGCTCACTTCCTCAGCTGTCTTCCAGTTCCGCCCAGCGCTCGATCAGGCGGTCCAGCTCTTTCTGCAAGCCGTCCAGACGCTCCAGTACCGTGCGGGTCTGCTCCGGCGGACGCTGGTAGAACGTCGGATCGGAAATCTCCTCCTGCAGCGTCGCCTGCTCCGCTTCCAGGGTCTCGATCTGTCCCGGAATGGCCTCGAGCTCGCGCTGCAGCTTGTAACTCAGCTTTTTCTTCGGCGCCTCGGCGGGAGATGCCTTGGAGACAGGCGTCGGCTCCGCAACCCTGGGCGCTTCGGACTTGGCTTCTCGGCTGTCACCCACACCCAGCAGCCGCGGCGAACCGCCCTGGCGCAACCAGTCCTGGTAGCCGCCAACGTACTCGCGCACACGGCCCTTCCCCTCGAATACCAGGGTGCTGGTCACCACATTGTCGAGGAAGGCCCGGTCGTGGCTCACCATCAGCACGGTCCCGGGGAAATTCAGCAGGACTTCTTCAAGCAGTTCCAGGGTTTCCACGTCCAGGTCGTTGGTGGGTTCGTCCAGCACCAGCAGGTTGGCCGGCTTGCTGAACAGCTTGGCGAGCAACAGCCGTGCCCGCTCGCCACCGGACAGGGCTTTCACTGGGGTGCGGGCACGCTGGGGGCTGAACAGGAAGTCGCCCAGGTAGCTCAGCACGTGGCGATTCTGGCCATCGATGGTGATGAATTCGCGCCCTTCGGCAAGGTTGTCGATCACGGTCTTCTCCGGATCGAGCTGGTGACGCAACTGGTCGAAATACGCCACTTCGAGGCGCGTACCGACCTCGATGCTGCCGCCGGTGGGCTGCAGGTCGCCCAGTAGCAGTTTGAGCAGGGTGGTCTTGCCGGTGCCGTTGGCACCCAGCAGGCCGATGCGGTCGGAGCGTTGCAGCACCAGGTTGAAATCGCGAATCAGCGGATCGCCGCCTGGATGGGCGAAGCTGACGTTCTCCACCACCATGACCTGCTTGCCGGACTTCTCCGCCGCCTCCAGCTGGAAGCTCGCCTTGCCCTGGCGCTCACGGCGCTCGGAGCGCTCGCGGCGCATCTCCTTGAGCGCCCGCACCCGGCCTTCGTTGCGGGTACGGCGAGCCTTGATGCCCTGGCGAATCCACACTTCTTCCTGGGCCAGGCGCTTGTCGAACAGGGCGTTGGCCGCTTCTTCGGCCGCCAGTTGTTGCTCCTTGTGCACCAGGAAGCTGGCATAGTCGCCGTTCCAGTCGATCAGGTGGCCACGGTCCAGTTCGAGGATGCGGGTGGCCAGGTTCTGCAGGAAGGAACGGTCGTGGGTGATGAACAGGACCGCGCCGTTGAAGCCCAGCAACGCCTCTTCCAGCCAGGCGATGGCGCCGATGTCCAGGTGGTTGGTGGGTTCGTCCAGCAACAGCAGGTCGGGCTCGGCCACCAAGGCCTGGGCCAGCAGCACGCGGCGGCGCCAGCCACCGGAGAGTTCGGCCAAGGTCTTGTCCGCCGGCAGTTGCAGGCGGCTCAGGGTGCTTTCCACCAGTTGTTGCAGACGCCAGCCATCGCGGGCTTCCAGGTCCTGCTGGACACGGGTCAGCTTGGCCAGGTCGGCGTCGGACTGGATGTGCTGGCTGAGATGGTGATACTCGGCGAGCAACGCCCCTACTTCCGCCAGGCCCTCGGCCACCACATCGAACACACTGCGGTCGTCGGCGCGCGGCAGTTCCTGGGGCAACTCACCGATCTTCAGCGCCGGCGCACGCCAGATTTCGCCGTCGTCGGCGAACTGGTCGCCCTTCACCAGGCGCAGCAGGCTGGACTTGCCGGTGCCATTGCGGCCGATGATGCACACCCGCTCGCCGCGGGCGATCTGCCAGGACACCTTATCCAGCAGCGGCATGGCGCCGTAGGCGAGGGATACGTCGGTGAACTTGAGCAGTGTCATGGGGGGCCTCCGGAATCAGGGCGCGCATTCTACCCGACTTGCCGTACTGCCTCTCGGGCATTTTTTACCGCTGGTTTCGCCTGCTGGCGCCATGCTTTAACCGCCCCGGCCTTACGGCTAAGCTAGGCGCTATTCGATGCTCGATAGGGGGCATCCACAACGTTATATCTGCCTCGGAAGTCTCATGCGCGGTCGTCTGCTCAGCCTGTTTTCCTGCCTACTCCTTTCCACGCTCGGCCTGCAGGCCACCTCCGCGTCCGCGGCGTCCCTCACCCAGCAGCGCCTGATGTACGACGAGGCCAGGAAGGCCCTGGCCAAAGGCGACTCGGGCCCATACCAGCGCTACGCCAGCGCCCTGCGCGACTACCCGCTGGAACCCTACCTGGCCTACGACGAGCTGACCGCCCGTCTGAAATGGGCAAGCAACGAAGAGATCGAGAAATTCCTCGCTGAACACGGCGACCTGCCCCAGGCCGGCTGGATGAAGCTGCGCTGGTTGCGCTGGCTGGCCGAGCGTGGCGAATGGCAGACCTTCGCCAACCACTACGATCCCAAGCTCAATTTCACCGAACTGGACTGTCTGTTCGGCCAATACCAGCTCAAACACGGCATGAAGCAGGAAGGCTACGCCACCGCGAAGAAGCTCTGGCTGGTAGGCAAGTCGCAGCCCAACGCCTGCGATGTGCTGTTCGGCATGTGGAGCGCCAGCGGACAGCTCACCGAGGAATTGCGCTGGAAGCGTGCCAAGCTGGCGGCCGAAGCCCGCAATTATGGCCTGGCCAATCACCTGGTGAAGGGCGTACCGCGCCTGAGCACCCAGGGCAAGCTCATGGTGGAGGTGGCGCAGAAGCCACAACTGCTGAGCCAGACGGCACGCTTCGCCCCTGCCGACCGCCATATGGCCGACGCCGTGGGCCTCGGTCTGCGCCGCCTGGCCCGCCAGGACCCGGAGAAGGCCCTGAGCCTGCTGGATGTCTACGCGGCCCGCCTGCCGTTCTCCAAGGACGAGAAGGTGGCCATCGCCCGCGAAATCGGCCTGACCCTGGCCAAACGCTTCGATTCCCGTGCCCTCAAGGTCATGACCCAGTACGACCCCGAGTTGCGCGACAACACCGTCAGCGAATGGCGCGCCCGCCTGCTGCTGCGCATGGGCCGCTGGGACGATGCCTACCAATTGACCCGGCAGATGCCCGACGACCTGGCCAAGACCAACCGCTGGCGCTATTGGCAGGCCCGCAGCCTGCAACTGGCCCAGCCACAGAGCCAGCAGCCGATCCCGCTCTACCAGCCGGTGGCCCGCGAGCGTGATTTTTACGGTTTCATGGCGGCCGACCGCATCCAGGCGCCCTATCAGTTGAACAACAAGCCGCTGGCGCTGGACCCGAAGGTGATGCAGAAGGTGCGCAACACCGCTGGCATCCGCCGCGCCCTGGAATTCCACGACCGTGGCGAGATCGTCAACGGCCGTCGCGAGTGGTATCACGTCAGCCGCCTGTTCAACCGCGACGAACTGGTGGCCCAGGCGAAGATCGCCTACGACCTGCAGTGGTACTTCCCGGCCATCCGCACCATCAGCCAGGCCCAGTACTGGGATGACCTGGATATCCGCTTCCCCATGGCCCACCGCTCTGCGCTGACCCAGCAGGCGAAGGCGCGTGGACTGCATTCCAGCTGGGTGTTCGCCATCACCCGCCAGGAAAGCGCCTTCATGGCCGACGCCCGCTCCGGGGCCGGCGCCATGGGCCTGATGCAGTTGATGCCAACCACCGCCAAGGAAACCGCGCGCAAGTTCGGCATTCCGCTGGCCTCGCCGCGGCAGGCGTTCGATCCCAATGTCAACATCCAGCTGGGCGCCGCCTACCTGAGCCAGGTCCATGGCCAGTTCAACGGCAACCGCGTGCTCGCCTCCGCCGCCTACAACGCAGGCCCCGGCCGCGTGCGCCAATGGTTGCGCGGCGCCGACCACCTGTCCTACGACGTCTGGGTAGAGACCATTCCCTTCGACGAAACCCGCCAGTACGTGCAGAACGTGCTGTCCTACTCGGTGATCTACGGACACAAGCTGAACGCCCCGCAGCCTCTGGTGGACTGGCACGAGCGCTATTTCGACGATCAGTGACAGGAAAAAGGGCGCCATCTGGCGCCCTTTTTCATTGACCTGACCTGAACTACGCCAGCACCTCGACCGCCATCCCCTCCTCCAGCACCCCGGCGCCACGGTTGATCAGGTTCTGCCCGAAGTACACCTCGCCTTCGCGCTCCCGGTAGGTCTTGAGAGTCGTGAGCGGCTCGCGGTCAGCGCTGCGCTCGCCGGTGGCCGGGTCGATGGTGGTGAGGATGCAGCGGCTGCACCCCTTGGCCACGCTGAACTCGATACCGCCGATGCGGATACGTTTCCAGCGGTCCTCGGCATAGGCCCCGCCACCCTCCACCACCAGGTTCGGACGGAAGCGCAGCATCTCCAGCGGCCGCCCCACCCGCGCGCTCAGGTCATCCAGCGAAGCCTGTCCGATCAGCAGCAGCGGGAAGCCATCGGCGAACCCCACCTTCTCCTCCGGCAACAGACTACCGGGGATGTCCCGCGCGCGGTGGTCGGGCACATGCACCAGGCGGCAGGCCTTGCCGAGAAAGCCGCTGAGCCATTCCGCCGCTTCATCGCCGGCATCCGGCACGTGCATGGGAGCGCCCCAGACAAAGGCGCCGCGCAGATTGGCATCGGGATCGGGCAGCGGCACCTCGAGGGACGGCAACCCCTCGGCGCTCAGGGTCAGGCCGCCGGCCTGGTTCCAGCGCGCGGAAAGCTGTGACATGCGGGCGAACGCGCGCTGGGTCAGGAAGCGGCCGTTATCGGCATCCACCAGCATCCAGCGGCGGTCGCCGGCTAGCCCGAGGCCATCCAGCTCGGCGCGTTGCAGGCGCTCGCCGATGGCGGACTTCATGGGAAAACGGTAGAGGGACGAGAGACGCAGCATGGCCGGCTTCCTGAATGGCATTCGAGCGAAGCCACCCTTATACGCAGCCGCAGCCCCTCAGCTCAAGCTCATCGGTCCCGTTGCAGGCGATCCAGCACCACGTCCACCAGCTTGTCGGGCTGGAACTTGGAGAGGAAGTTGTCGCAGCCGACCTTCTTCACCATGGCGTCGTTGAAGCTGCCGGACAGCGACGTGTGCAGCACCACATAGAGGTCACGCAGGCGCGGGTCGTTGCGGATTTCGGTGGTCAGGCGATAGCCGTCCATCTCCGGCATTTCCGCGTCGGTGAAGACCATCAGCAGCTTCTCGGTCATGTTCTCGCCGCTGTCCGCCCAGGCCTTGAGCATCCTCAACGCCTTCAGCCCGTCGCTGGCCACGTGCATGCGCATGCCGAGCTGCGAAAGGGTTTCCCGCAACTGGGTCAGGGCGACGCTGGAGTCATCCACCAGAAGCACTTCGCGGCCCACCGCCATCTGCAGCAGCGGATTGTCCAGGCGATCCGCGGAAACCCGGGTGCTCATGGGCACGATTTCGGCCAACACCTTCTCGACGTCGATGATTTCGACGATCTGCTCTTCCACCTTGGTAATGGCCGTCAGGTAATGCTGCCGGCCGGCCCCGCCCGGAGGCGGCATGATGGACTCCCAATTGAGGTTGAGAATACGGTCCACCCCGCCGACCAGGAACGCCTGCACCGAGCGGTTGTATTCGGTGACGATGATGGTGCTGCGCTCATCCGGCACCAGCGGGCGCATACCGATGGCCTGGGACAGGTCGATCACCGGCAGGGTCTGGCCGCGCAGGTTGACCACGCCACACACCACCGGATGGCGCTGCGGGATCAGAGTCATCTTCGGCAGCTGCAGCACTTCCTGCACCTTGAACACGTTGATGGCGAAGAGCTGACGGCCGCTGAGGCGGAACATCAGGATTTCCAGCCGGTTTTCACCCACCAGCTGGGTGCGTTGATCGACGGTGTCGAGAATGCCGGCCATGGAACTTCCCCTGCAGCGGATTCGGTGATGGGCGGAACTGCCTGGGCAGGTTGTCGGCCGGGCGGCGGAAACCTGAAGCCATGGCAGTGCGCCATCATGCCCGAGCCAATACCACGACGCCAGCGTTCCGGCGCTCAGCGGGACAGCAGCAACGGCGAGTCTTGCGGCAGGTGTACCCGCACCGCCCGCTGTCGGGCGGCGATGCGCAGACCGGTACTTGCCAGGGGCTCGCCATCCAGGTTGAGATCCAGGCCCTCTGGGGCATCCACCGCCACCCAGGGCAGCCGCGCGCGAATGGATACCGCTTCGAGGCCGAGCAAGCCGCCAGACAGCAGGGTCGCCAGGGTGTCCGCCACGTCCTGGGGCGCGGGCACGATGCACAGGTCGAGCAAGCCATCGTTTACCACCGCCTGCGGGCACAGCGGATGCCCGCCGCCGGCCTGGCGCCCATTGCCGATCGCCACGGCCAGGAAGTCGCCCGCCCAGTCGAAATCCGGCCCGTGGAAACGGCCGAAGGACGAGTGAACCTCGGCGAAGTGGGTCAGCCCGGTGAGGAAATAGGCCGCCCCGCCCAGCACCTTTTTCAGCTCCTCGGAGGTATTGGCGGTGATCTTCGAACCGAAGCCCCCCGTGGCCATGTTGAGGAACAGGTGGCCATCGGCATCGCCCAGGTCGATCGCCCTGGGCTCCGACCCCAGCAGCGCCAGCGCCGCGTCCGGCTCCAGGGGAATGCCGGCCGCGCGGGCGAAGTCGTTGGCGGTACCCAGGGGCAACAGCGCCAGGCTGGCGTCGGGCCCGGCCAGCGCAACGGCCTCCGCCACGTCGCGCAAGGTGCCGTCGCCGCCGCCGGCGATCAGGGTCCGGTAGCCGGCGGCCAGGGCCTCGTCTACCAGGCGGCGGGCATCCCCACCCTCCCAGGTGACCCGTACCGCGAGGTCCCAGCCCTCAGCGCGGCGGACCCGCACGGCCGCGCGCACCTCCTCGTTGGTCGCCTGCTTGCCATGCAGGATCAGCAAGGCCTTGCGCTCGCCCATGATGACCTCCGTTGATCGGCAGTGGCCGGAGTATAGGACCGCAGGAACTTCGCAATGACGCCATCGACACGACCTCGGACGCCGAAAACATCTAATTGCTAGATATGAAGGCCAGAAAAATTGCGCTTTTTAATCGTTATATGATGATCGATCATGGCGCCATTCCTCTCGGAGACCTCCTCCGCGAGCAGACAGGAGACCCGAACATGATCGAAGTACGCCCCTTCTCCGAGTTGGGTGGCGCCCATCATGGCTGGCTCAATGCCCGCCACCACTTTTCCTTCGCCAGCTACTACGACAGCCAGCGAATGAACTGGGGCCAGCTGCGGGTCTGGAACGACGACGAAATCGCCCCCCACTCCGGCTTCCCGCCGCACCCGCACCAGGACATGGAGATCATCACCTACGTCCGCGAGGGGGCCATCACCCACCAGGACAACCTGGGCAACAAGGGCCGCACCGAGGCCGGCGATGTGCAGGTGATGAGCGCCGGCACCGGCATCGCCCACAGCGAGTACAACCTGGAGAACGAAACCACCCGGATCTTCCAGATCTGGATCATGCCCACCGCCTACGGCGCGGAACCGTCCTGGGGGACCCGTCCGTTCCCGAAAGGCGAGCGCTCCGGCAGCTTCGTGACCCTGGCCAGTGGCCTGGACGAGGGCGACGCCCTGCCGATTCGCGCCAATGCCCGGCTCGCTGCCGCCACACTGAAGGCCGGCCAAAGCACCGAATACCGCCTGGAAAAGGGTCGCAAGGCCTATCTGGTGGCCGCCAAGGGCCGCTACGAGGTGAACGGCGTAGCCGCCGAGGCCCGGGACGGCGTGGCGGTGAGGGATGAGGATGTGCTCCGTTTCACCGCCAGCGAAGACAGCGAGATCGTCCTGGTGGACGTGGCCTGACCCCTGTCGAGGCCCGGTATAGCGCCGCGGGTGGATGGAACAGCGCCACCCACCCTTGGCCGCTACTCCGCCATTCCCACAGTCCGTTCCGCCGTCAGGCCGGATACCCGGTGATCTCGCGGATCTTCCGGTACAGCGGCCGCAACTGCCGGTACATGCCGAGGTAGACCTCCCGGTACAGCCGCTCGTAGGTTTGGCGCGCCTGAGGGTCCGGCTGGAACACCTGCCCCACACGGGTCATGGCGCGGATCGCCGAGGGGAAGTCCGGGTACAGGCCAAGCCCCACCGCGCAGTCGATGGCCGCCCCCAGCCCCGAGGTTTCGTAGACATGCGGCCGCTCCGCCGGCAGGCCGAAGATGTCCGCGGTCAACTGCATCGCCGCGTCGCTCTGGGAGCCGCCTCCCGATACCCGCAGGCGGGTGATGGCGGTGCCGGAGCGTTTCTCGATCCGCTCCTTGCCCTGGCGCAGGGCGTAGGCCAGACCTTCGAGGATCGCGCGATAGAGGTGCGCGCGGGTGTGTACGTCGCCGAAACCGATGATCGAACCCTTGGCCTCCAGCCCGGGCTCACGGATGCCGGGCGACCAGTAGGGCTGCAGCATCAGCCCCATGGAACCGGGCGGCACACTGTCGACCAGTTCATCGAACAGCGCCTCGGGCTCCACCCCCAACTCCTTCGCCCGCTGCATCTCGCGCAGGCCGAACTCTTGCTTGAACCAGCTGACCATCCAGAAGCCCCGGTAGATCATCACCTCGGTGTTGAAGTGATCGGGGATGGCTGCCGGATAGGGCGGGATCAGCGCAATGGTTTCCAGGTATTTGCGCCGCGTGGTGTTGATCGTCGCGGTGGTGCCGTAGGACAGGCAGGCCACGTTCGGCTCGACCCCGCCGGCGCCAAGCACCTCGCAGGCCTTGTCGGCACCGGCGGCGATCAGCGGCAAACCCTCCGGGATGCCGGTATGCCGGCTGGCCTCGGCGGTGATGCTGCCCAGGCGCTCGCCGGGCTTGAACAATTCCGGCAACTGCTCGCGGCGCACCGGCATGGACTGCCATTTCCAGTCCCGTGGCGCGGCCCAGCGCAGGCGCTTGTAGTCGAACGGCAGGTAGGCCACCTGGCAGGCCACCGAATCGACGAAACGGCCACACAGCCGGTGACTGAGAAAGCCTGACAGCAACAGCACCTTGTGGGTGCGCGCCCAGAGTTCCGGCTGCTGCTGCGCCACCCAGTTGGCCTCGGCCTGGGCACGGAAATGGTCCACCGTGCCCTCCAGGCCGATGGCCTTGAACAACCAGCCCCACGGCCCCTTGAGGCGCCCGCGCACCTCGGCCTGGCGCTGGTCCAGCCAGAGGATGGCCGGACGCAGCGGCCGCCCCTGCTCGTCGACATTGATCACGGTGCCGCGCTGGGTGGTCAGGGAGACGCCGCGGATCAGGCTGCGGTCGATGTCCACCGACGCCCAGAGCAGCCGACAGGCCTCGCCGAGACTGGCCCAGTAGTAGTCCGGGTCCTGTTCGGCCCAGCCGGGCTGGTCGGAATAGTAGGCCTGCAGCGGCACCTTGCCCTTGCCCAGCAGGTTGCCTTCCAGGTCGAACAACAGGGCCCGTACGCTCTGGGTACCGTTGTCGATGGCCAGCAGATAGCTCTTTTCGCTCACGATGCGTCCTTGTTCTTGTTATTCGGGCAGGCTGTAGCTGCGCCGCCAGAGCGACAGGTAGTCCGACTCTTCGCGCAGCCAGCGTGGATCGTCCCAGCCCAGCAGCGGCTGGCACAGGGCGCGAATACGCGGCAGCAGGGCACGCCCGCCCTCCGGTAGCAGCAGGCCGATGCGCGTACGCCGCAGCAGCAGGTCGTCCAGATGCAGCACCAACTCGCCCTCCGCCGCCCAGGCCAGCTCGGCCCAGAGGGTGTCGGTGGCACCAATGCGTTCATTGCCCAGCGACTCGACCCGGCGCGCCAGCTCCGCCAGGGCACGCCCGTGTCGCCCGGCCAGACGCAGGCGCTGGGCCGGCGACAGGGCGGGCAGGGCCGGAACCGAGCAGGGCTGGAACACCGGACCGTCCGCCTCGTGCAGCTCACGACCGACAAAGCCCGCGCAGGCACGCAACACCTCCAGCGCCAGCAGGCGGAAGGTGGTGAGCTTGCCGCCCGCCAGGGTCACACAGCCGGGCTCGGTCCAGAGCATGTGTTCACGCTTTTCGTCCGACGGTTTCAGGCGCGCGTCGCCATCGCTCACCACCGGCCGTACGCCGGCCCAGGTGGACAGCACGTCGTCCCGGCCGATGTTCAGCGCCGGGAACTGCTGGGCGCAGGCCTCCAGCAGGTAATCCACTTCAGCCACGCTGATGCGCGCGTCCTGTTCCAGTCCATCCCGATGGTCGAGGTCGGTGGTGCCGATCACCGTCGCGCCTTCCCAGGGGAAAACGAACACCGGTCGCCCGTCCGCCGGGTGCATGAAGCTGATGGCGTGGGCCAGGGGCAACCGCCAACCCGGCAGCAGCAGGTGGCTGCCGCGCAACGGGCGGATATGCTCCGTGCCCTGTGCCGCGCGCAAATGGTCAGCCCAGGCGCCGGTGGCGAGGGCCACCGCGCGCGCGCGGAAGGTCAGTTGCCGGCCGCTTTCCAGGTCTTCCGCCTGCAACCCGGTCACCCGCCCCTGCTCCCGTAACAGCGCTGCGACGCGCAGGCCATTGAGGGCCTCGCCCCCCTCGGCGCGCGCTTCGCCCAGTACACGCATCACCAGGCGGGCGTCGTCGGTCACCGCATCAAAAAAGCGGGTACCGCCGCGCAAGCCCGCCTCGGTCAGACCCGGCACCAGATAGCGCAATTGTTGCAACGGGTAATAGAGGTGGTTGCGCTGCCCAGCCAGGGCGTCGTAGACCGCCAGCAGGCCGCCGAACACGCGCGGCCCCGGGAAGCCGCCACGATGGGGCATGACGAAGCTCAGCGGGTCCACCAGGCCCGGGGCTTCCGCCAACAGACGCTGACGCTCGCGCACCGACGCGCGGGTCAGGCCGAACTGGCCCTTGGCGATGTAGCGCAGGCCGCCGTGGACCATCTTCGACGACCGGCTGGAGGTGCCCCAGGCAAAGTCCCGCTGCTCCAGCAGCAGGCATGTCCAGCCGCGTCGCGCCGCCTCGCGCAGGATGCCGGCGCCACAGATGCCGCCACCGACCACGATCAGGTCCCACTCGCGACTGGCCAGCTCCGGCAAGGCGGACGCGCGCCAGTCGGCGTTCCAGAGGCCCATGCTCAGTCCTCGAGCAGCACACCGGGGGCCAGGCGCCCCTCGGGATCGAAATGCGTCGCCAGGCTGCGCAGGGCGGCCATGCCCAGCGGCCCCTTCTCCACCGGCAACCAGGGCGCGTGGTCGCGGCCGACACCGTGCTGATGACTGATGGTGCCGCGGTTCTGCGCGATGACCTCGCTGGCGGCACGCTTGAGCGTGCTCCAGCGCCTCAGCGCCTCGGCATAACTGTCGCCGGGCCGGTAGACGTAGGTGGTGTAGATGCTCGAACCCTCGCCATAAACGTGGGAGAGGTGGGTGAACACATGGACCCGCTCGCCCTCCTCCTCCAGGCCCGTGCGCAGGCTCGCTTCGACCTTGCCGAGCAGGTTGTCGACATTGACCCAGTCGGTGGCGGTTTCCAGGGTATCCACCACGTAGCCGGCACTCCACAGGGCATGGCGCAGGTAGGGAAAGCGGAAGCGGTTGTGCGCCCATTTCTTGCCCAGCAGGGTACCGGTGAATACGCCCCCGAAGCCCTTCAACAGACGGCGGGCCTGCTTCAGCGAGGCCGCATTCTGTGCGCGGTTGCCGGTGACGCCGAACGTCAGCATGCACTTGCCGGCACCGGCACCCCGCAGCGCCAGGTATTTCTCCAACAAGGCGATCTGCCCCGGATGGCCGGCCAGGGCCAACTGGGTTTCGGTTTCGATGGCGTTGGACAGGCGCAACATGGACAGCGGCACCCGCGCCTGGGCGAGGCGGCGAATTGCCTCGAGCGCCTGACGCCAGTTGGGCAGAAAGACCGCATAGAAAGCCTCCCGCTCGGCCAGCCGGGAGACCCGTACCCGCACCTCGGAAATCACCCCGAAGCGCCCTTCCGAGCCCAGCACCAGCTCACGCAGATCCGGCCCCGCCGCCGATGCCGGGAAGGTCGGCAGCGCCAGGGGACCGGCGAAGGTTTCCAGGGTGCCGCCGGCGAAGAGCTGCTCGATGCGGCCGTAGCGCAGGGACTGCTGGCCGCTGGAGCGGCTCGCCACCCAGCCGCCGAGGGTGGACAGTTCCCAGGACTGCGGAAAATGCCCCAGGGTGTAGCCGCGGGCGCGCAACTGGCTTTCCACCTGCGGGCCGCTGGCGCCGGGGCCGAAGGTCGCGATCTGGCTTTCCTCGTCCAGTTCCAGCAGTCGGTTCATGCGCTCCAGGGACAGGGTCAGCACCGGCTTGCCGCCAGCCTGGGGATTGATGTGCCCGGCCACCGAAGTGCCGCCGCCATACGGAATCAGCACCAGGTCACGTTCGATGGCCAAGGCCAGCAGTTGGCGAATCTGCTCCGGGGTTTCCGGGAAGGCGACGCCGTCAGGGAACACGCCGAATTCGCCCTCACGCATCGCCAGCCAGTCGGGCAGGCTCTGGCCACGGGCGTGGCGCACGCGGGTCTCGGCATCCAGGCTGATCAGTGGATGGGCCTCCAGGCGCGAGGCCGGCACGCGCGCCAGCACCTGCTCCAGGCTGGCGTCGGCCAGGGGCTGGCCCGTGCCTATGCGCTCGGCCAGGAAGGCCGCCCCATTGGCGGGCAACTCCACCACCGTCGCCTCATCGCCCCAGCCGTTCCAGCGTCGCATGCCATTCTCCTTGTTCGGGTTGTTTCGGAGGATTTCGATGGCTGCCTATACTAGCCAGCCGCGCCAAGGCGTCACTGTCGAAACGGGACAGTGGCCATCGCCAATCAGGACATAACAAGAAAACGCATGCACGCCCTCGGCTATACCTCGGTTCCCGCCCTTCTCAAGTACCTGCGCCATGCGGAACAGCTCGGCCTCGACCAGGCGACGGCCCTGGCCGCCGCCGGCATCCGCCCGGAAGACCTGGCCGACAACGGCCGGCGCCTGCCCAGCGAAGTCCACGAGCGCCTGCTGGCCCACCTGATTCGCGAGTCCGGCGACGCCCTCTTCGGCCTGCACTCGGCGCGCTACGTGCAACCCGGTTCCTGGAGCGTGCTCGGTTACATCACCATGAACTGCGCCACCCTGGGCGAAGCCATGAGCCGCATCGCGCCCTACGAAAAACTGGTGGGCGACATGGGCGTGAGCCGAATGGAGGCCGACGGCGATCTGGTGCGAATGATCTGGAGCTGCCGCCACCAGGACTCAGCGATCCGCCGCCACATGGTGGAGAACGTCCTCGCCTCCTGGCTGCTCTACGCCCGCTGGATTGCCGACATGCAACGCTCGCCACGGGAAGTCTGGTTCGAACACCCGCAACCGGCCGGCACCCGCCCCGAAGACTACGAAGCGGTGTTCGACTGCCCGGTGCGTTTCGAACAACCCTGCAGTGCCCTGCTGGTTCCCCTCGAATACCTGGGCGTGCCGCTACGCCAGGCGGATGCCAACCTGCTGCGCACCCTGGAAGAACACGCCCTGGCGCTGATCGCCGGGCTGGACAGCGACGAACCGCTGCCACAGCGGGTGAAGAACGCCCTGCGCCTGCTGCTCAAGGACGGGTTGCCGCGCAAGGAGCGGGTGGCAGAGAAATTCCACATGACGGTGCGTACCCTGCAGCGCCACCTGCAACAGGCCGGCACCAGCTACCAGCAGATTCTCGACGAACTGCGCCGCGAACTGGCCGAGCACTACCTACTGCGCAGCGACCTGCCGATCCAGGACATCGCCTGCTACCTGGGTTTCACCGAATCCCGCTCCTTCCATCGCAGCTTCAAGGCCTGGACCGGGCAAACGCCGGGGGAGTATCGCGAAGCGGCGCGACGGCGCCTGAGCCTGTAGGAGCGATTTCAATCGCGAAGCAGGCTGAAGGACTGCCATGGGGCAGCCCGGATCGCGAATGAATTCGCTCCCTCGAGGGAATGTCAGCGGGCTCGCGCTCAGGCCTGCAGCTCACTCAACGGAATGAAGCGCACGGTATCGCCCTCGACCAGCGTGGTGCCTTCCAGGACCTCCACCAGCCCCTCGGCCCAGGCCGCGCTGCGCAGCACGCCGGAGCTCTGGTTGGGGTAGATCACCGCCCGGCCATTCTCCAGCCGAGCACGCAGATACTCGCGACGATTGCCCGGCTTCTTCCAGGTGAAGCCGGCCGGCACCACGAAGCCCAGCGGCTCGACCGCCTCCACGCCAAGGCGACGCAACAGATAGGGCCGCGCCAGCAGGCCGAAGGTGACCAGTGTCGACGCCGGATTGCCCGGCAGGCCGATCACCGGCACGCCACGAAAATGCCCGAAGGTCAGCGGCTTGCCCGGCTTGATGGCCAGCTTCCACAGGGCCAGCTCGCCCGCCTCGCGCAAGGCCACGCCAAGGAAATCCGCTTCGCCCACGGAAACGCCGCCGGTGGACAGGATCAGGTCCACCTGCCCCAGCCCGGCCAGGGCCTGCCGGGTGAGTTCAAGGTCGTCGGCGAGAATGCCGGCATCCACCACCGCGCAGCCCAACCGCTTGAGCCAGGCAATCAGCAGGCTGCGGTTGCTGTTGTAGATCTGTCCCGGCCCCAGGGGCTGACCGGGCGGCACCAGCTCGTCGCCAGTGGAAATCACCGCGACGACGGGACGACGGCGCACCAGCAATTCGGCAGCGCCCAGGGAAGCGCAGAGCCCCATCTCGATAGGACCAAGACGGGTCCCGGCCGGCAGTACGGTTTCGCCGATACGGGTTTCCTGACCACGGGCACGAACGTTCTGCCCGGCCCTCAGCGGTTCGAGGAAGCGCACGCGGCCATCGTCCAGCACCTCGGCGTTTTCCTGCATCTCCACCAGATCGGCGCCTTCGGGCAGCGGCGCGCCAGTAAAGATGCGCGCGCAGGTCCCTGGCTGCAGCGGCTGCGGAGCGTCACCGGCGAGGATGCGCTGGCTGACCGCCAGCGGCTCGCCCTGCCAGTCGGCCAAGCGCAGGGCATAGCCATCCATGGCGCTGTTGTCCCAGGGTGGCAGGTCGAGCCCCGCCACCAGTGGCTCGGCCAGCACCCGACCATCGGCTTCGGCCAGGGCGACAGGCTCGGCGCCTGCGATGGGGGCGTCAGCGGCCAGCGCCAGCAAACGCGCCAGGGCGTCCTCCACCGGCATCAGACCGGGACGGTCGCAACCGCTCATCCGCGTCCCTCGCAGGCGTTGGCGCGGGTCAGGTGCGGCACGAAATTGCACGGGCGATGGCGGTTGTCCAGTTGCTCGGCAAGGATGCCGTCCCAAGCGGTGCGGCAAGCGTTGGTGGAGCCTGGCAGGCAGCACACCAGGGTGTCGTTGGACAGGCCGGCCAGGGCGCGGGACTGCATGGTGGACGTACCGATATCGCCGACGGAAATCTGCCGGAAGTACTCGCCGAAGCCATCTACCTGCTTGTCCAGCAGGCAGGCCACGGCCTCGGGGGTGCTGTCGCGACCGGTGAAACCGGTGCCGCCGGTGATCAGCACCACCTGCACATCGTCGTCGGCGATCCAGGTGGCGACCTGGGCGCGGATCTTGTACAGGTCATCCTTCAGCAGCACCCGCGCGGCCAGGTGATGGCCGGCGGCAGTCAGGCGATCGACGAACAGTTGGCCGGAGGTGTCGGTCTCCAGGCTGCGGGTATCACTGACGGTAAGAACGGCAATGTTGAGCGGCACGAACAGCGCCTCGGCCTTGTGACTCATGGCAGGCTTCCAGTTGTAGGAGTGAATGCCCGGTGTTATATCACAGCGCCGCCCTGGAGACCGTGCCATGTCCGACAAGCCCCTGCCCCCCTGCTCTGTCCTGCTGCTCTCGGGCGGCCGCGGACAGCGCCTGGACGGTCGCGACAAGGGCCTGGTGGCGTGGCGGGGACGTCCCCTGATCGCCTGGCTCCACGAGAAGGTCCGCCCACTCACCGACGACCTGATCATTTCCTGCAACCGCAACGCCGAGCGTTACGCCCACTGGGCCGATCGGCTGGTGCATGACGACAGCCCCGGTTATCCCGGACCACTGGCCGGCATTCGCGCGGGCCTGGCGGTGGCCCGGCATGAGCAGGTATTGATCCTGCCCTGCGACGCCCCCCTGGTGGACGATGCGTTGATCGCGGAACTCCTCGGCGCGGCCTGCGAACGCCCGGTAATGGTCCGCCAGGGCGAATTCTGGGAGCCGCTGTTCTGCGTCCTGCCGCGCACGGTACTGCCGGTTCTGGAAGCCGGCTGGCAGGCCGGGGAGCGCAGCCCGCAACGCATCCTGCACACACTGAACCCCGTGGCCGTAAGCTGCCCGAACGGTGATCCACGCCTGGCGAACCTGAATACGCCGGACCTGTTCGACTGAGGGAACAGGCCAGATTGTCGGAACTTTGCCAGGAAGTTCTTCGTCAGAAGCTGCGTACAACCAGCGTAATCATCAAGGAGATGACGATGAACCAGCGGATGATCCCCGCTTTCCTTCTCGCAATGGGCCTTTTCACTCTGGCCGGTTGCTCCTCACCGGCCGTGATCACCCTCAATGACGGGCGCGAAATCCAGACCGTGGACAAACCCGAGTATGACGACGACTCGGGCTTCTACGAGTTCGAACAACTGGACGGCAAGCACGCCAAGGTGAACAAGGATCAGGTTCGCACCATCAAGGAACTCTGAGCCCCATGGCCCGCTGACGCCGCCGCCGCGCAGCGGGCCTTCGCCCCGCCCACGACCCCGCGCCATCCGCAGCCCGCCGCTCTTGCCCTCCTTCCCGCGCAAGAAATTTCAAAAAAATTTTCGCTAACCCCTTGTAGGCCAAAAGTTTTTCTGTAGAATGCGCGCCACACAACGGAGCGTAGCGCAGCTTGGTAGCGCGTCTCGTTCGGGACGAGAAGGTCGCTGGTTCGAATCCAGTCGCTCCGACCAAATCCCGAAAAACCCGCCTAAAAGGCGGGTTTTTTATTGCCCGGGATTTTTTGGCCAAAGCCCGAATCAACGCCAGTTGGCGGCAAGCACCGTAGACAGCGAGGACTGGTAATTCGGCGGCAGGCTGGTTTGCGCGGCCGCCGGAGGAGCGAAGGCGGCCATGGCATCCACCAGGTTCTGCACTTGGCCATCCAGCAGCGTTTTGCCATCGGCGGACTTGAACTGCTCGACGTGGAAAGCCGAGCCCTTGTACCAGTCCTTGATCAGCAGGCTGTCATCCGTGCCGATGACACTCACCTCCAGATCCTGGCCGGCATTGACCTTCCGGAACCAGATCTGGCTGGCCGATACACCGTCCAGGAACTGCACGACATCAGTATTCCCTGCTGTGGCGTCGTTCTCCACCAAAGTGTCGGTCCCAAAGCCCCGGCCAAACAGGTACGTATCATTGCCGGCACCACCGCTCAACGTATCGTTGCCGCTGCCGCCATCCAGACGATCATTGCCCAGTCCACCCCACAGCTTGTCATCACCCTGGCCTCCTTCCAGCGTATCGTCGCCCGCCCCACCGTTGAGGGCGTTATTGCCACGGTTGCCGACCAGCACGTTATTCAGGGTGTTACCCCAACCATCGATGTCCTCGTTCCAGAGCTTGAGCGGCTCGATGGTGTAGATCGCATAGCTGCTGGCGACATTCGCCGCCTGGCGGAATTTGTCCAGGCTTACAAAGCGCGTCATATCGCTGACTTTCTGCCGACCGGAATCGGCGATGTAAAAGCCCAGCAGCTTGCCGCTGGCTTCACCATAGGCAGCCCCGGTCACGGTGACGACATGGTTCACCGCACCGCTCGCCCGGTGGGTAGGATCATCCCAGAGTACCCCGGCGTTGACCGCGACAATGACACCTCGTCCACTGCGAATGAGATTGGCGACCCCCTGTTCGTTGTAGCCGGCCAGAAGCTCGTTGCGTATGCCGAAGCGATCGAGGATCGCCTGCTGCTGAACGAAGTTGGATCCGCCCCGCTCGTAGACCGGCCTGGCCGGATCGATCACCGCCCAGTTGTTGTCGATGGCGACCTTGACCACTTCCCCCTCCGTTGTCGGACGGTCCGCCTGGGTCAGCAGGTTGGCAATCGACGTCAGGGCGCAGGTGCCCTGGAAATTGGGCACGGCATCGCCCTGCATGTAGTCCAGCTCGTAGCGCTTCGGGTAGCCGTAAACCAGGCTGCGCTCGCCATCCACCAGCCCTTTTTCGGCCTTGGCAAAGTCCAGAAGAATGAGGTTTTCCACGTTGTCCGCCAGTGTGTGACTGATGCTGCTCTGCACCGTGTCCACACCCTCCCCGGCCAGTTCAATGGTCCGGTCGCCGGCGTTGTCCACGTAGTAGGTATCGTCACCCGCGCCACCAATCATGGTGTCTTTGCCAGTCACGCCATCGAGGATGTTGTTGCGGCTGTTACCGATGAGCTTGTTGTCCAGCGAGTTGCCCGTGGCGTGGATATCGAAGCCTTCTACCAGGCGCAGCTCTTCGATATTCGCGTTCAGCAAGTAGTTGGAGCTGCTGATGACCGTGTCATAACCCTCGCCAGCCTGTTCGAGAATTACATCGTTGACACTGTTGACGATGTAAGTGTCGTTACCCTTGCCACCTTCCATTAAATCGCTGCCGGCACCGCCATCCAGGTAGTCATTACCGAGTCCACCGAGAAGCGTGTCATTGCCTTCACCCCCATAGAGCCAGTCATTGTCGAGTTCACCGGCAGCAAGGCTTTGCTTGCTTTCGTTGGTGCCGGTGAACCCCATCAGGAAGTCATCACCCGCGCCGCCGTACAGCACATCGTTCCCGACCTGGCCGAAGAGGCTGTCATTTCCATCGCCGCCATACAGGAGGTCGTGGCCATCGCCACCTTGCAACTCGTCGTTGCCCGCTTCACCGAACAGGGTGTCGTTGCCCAGACCACCCAACAGCAGGTCATTGCCGGCACCGCCATGCAGAATGTCATCGTAGGTCTCGCCGGCAGACAGGGTTTGCTTGGCCTCATTGGTGCCCATGAACCCCATTAGCAGGTCATCACCATCGCCTCCCCAGAGAATGTCGTTGCCAGCCTGGCCGAACAGCCGGTCGTTGCCCGCCTCGCCCAGCAATCGGTCATGGCCATCGCCTCCCTGCAACTCATCGTTGCCAGCACCGCCATACAGCACGTCGTTGCCTTCGTTGCCCGCCAGGAAGTCGTTCTCGGTGCCACCATCCAGCACGTCATTACCCAGTCCGCCATAGAGGTTGTCCGCACCCGCCCCGCCAAACAGGCGGTCATCGTCGGTTTCCCCCGGAAGCAGGCTCTGCTTGGTCTCATTGACCGCCGTGAAGCCCATCAGCAAGTCATCGCCCGCTCCGCCCCAGAGGACATCGTTGCCGGCCTGTCCGAACAGCCGGTCGTTCCCAGCCTCCCCCAGCAGACGATCATGGCCGTCACCGCCCTGGAGCTCATCGACGCCGTCACCACCGAACAGGACGTCGTTACCCGCATCCCCCCGCAGATTGTCGTTACCCTCGCCACCCTCCAGCAGATCGTTGCCCAGCCCGCCTATCAGCAGGTCGTTGCCTTTTCCGCCATAGAGGCTGTCATCGCCGCTGTCGCCACTGAGTCCGTCATCGCCATCGGCGCCGTGCAATACATCATTGCCGTTGCCACCGAACAGCTTGTCGTTGCCGATGCCGCCATCGAGATAATCGTCGCCATCCTGGCCTTGCAGTTCGTCGTTGCCTTCCTCGCCGTACAACCTGTCGCTTCCGGCATAGCCCAGCAACGTGTCGTGGCCGGTACCACCCCAGATCGTGTCGTTGCGCGCACTGCCCCCCACCAGATCGTCACCACCACCGCCGAGGAAGTTCACCAGCAGCGCGCTGTTGATGAAGCGGTACTGTGCGTAGTAGTTGGCATCGAAGCAGTCATTGCCCTCGGTACCGATCAGGTAGCTCTGGTTTTTGTAATTGACCTTCACCTGCGTGGGCTGCCAGACAATGTACCCCTCATAGGCCAGGAAGAATGGGTCGGCATCGCGCAGAGCCCGGTAATTGCTTGCAGGAACGACCTGAGTGCGATTCACACGGCCCGGCAACCCGGCGTTCTCATCGGGTCGCGCAGGTGCCGCCAGGACGCCATTGCTCCGGCGACCGTTGCCACGGGTGTAGAAGCCGTAATCGGTATCGCGGATCTGGGTCATGCCCGCCTGCCCCAGGGTCAACAACTCACCGGCATCGAGCAGACCGTTCTCGTTGAGATCCGCCCAGGCCCGAAGCGTGCCCAACTCGTTACCGCTCAACTTGCCATCACGGTTGGCATCCAGCGCTGCCAGCATTGCTGCGGACTGGGTTTTGCCGTTGCTGTCGAGGAAGACCAGGGTCTTGTTAGCGATGGAAGGAGCGTTATCGGTGGCGGGCGTGCGCGATTCGTAGAAGGCACCTATGGGGGTGTAGCGCAGGCCGCTGGTATCCAGTTTGAAATCGAAACCGGGCGCACTGGAACCTTTTAAGGAGTTCACCAATGTTGTGGAGAACCACTTGGTGAAGTCGTTATAGTAAGTCTTATCGAAAAGACCTCCCGCATAGTGGCTGGTAAACTTTTTCTCGAATACAACCAAATCGACAGACTTCTGCTCCTCCTGATGAATCAGATCATAGACCCAAGAACCAAGACTTACGTTATTATTAAAATAATTAATACCATAATCTACCAGAACTGCCACCGAAACTGAGGCAACCTCTCTTACATGAAACTGACTCTGAACATACTCCTGGAACCCTTTATCTTTTCTTAGCGAGTCAAAAACCCTATCCAGCCCTGCCTTTTGAAGAAATTTGCCTACTCCAACCTCAGTCAGGCCGGCCACAGCGGCAACACCGAGAAACTGAGAAAAGGCCTGAGCGACATCTAAGGCACTATCAACGCTCCGAGCAGTATCGTATGCATCTATTGCGGACTTCAATCTATCCGCATTTTTCATCAGAACTGCAGTTGTTCCAAGCATTCCCATAGCCAAGTGCTCCTTTTATTCGCATGCAAACAAACTAACCAAAAAAAACCTAAACGGTTTTGACGCAAAATAGGAAATCAAAAACAGAATACACATATCCAAAAGCCTCCCCTCCTCCAGAACAAACTGAACAACAAAAACCAACAAAGCCGAAACCAAGGACATTGAAACCAATGTAGTTTTCTTGACCAACCTTACTCCCACAACCAACAATGGATAGGAAGGAACGAACAAGAAGCAAGCCAAATATCCAAGCCCAACCGTAACCTCCTTCATCGCTCCGCCTGCCAAATAGAAAAGAAACGCGCAAGTAGCCAAGTAAATATCTTCAAGAGCTTTTAACCTTTGCCCCACTTATCCCACCTCACACCAACGCAAAGCCGATTTTATTTCACTGAAATTTGTTTATCGCCACTCAACAAGAAGGACAGATTTACTTTTACAACCCCCCTCCTGATAAACATACTTTCTTCCTGCTGCAGCCACTTTGTAAGTAACCGTGCATTGCTTATTCCCAGCCATACAACCTCCTTAACCTCTATATCTTTGGCTTGTAGTAAGTAAATTAGAAATAAGTTCCAGCCCCCGAATACATCACAACGCCCTTGACCACTCAAACCTCGACAAAATAATTACCCAACTCCAGCGTAATGTTTTTTATCACCCTTCCCGCAGCACTCTTGGACAACCCCTTGTAGTCGAAGCCTTTACCAAACTGCGCCCCAGAATTTTCAATGAATTCATCAACCAGCAACTCCCCGTCTCTGACCAAACGAACATGCACTGAAATCGGCACACCTTTTATGCGCTTAATGACTTCAGAATCCGACTCATAAGCCACCGTAGGTACACCACCCGTTCCGATAAATTTCTCCTGCTCACGCATCTCATCCAGACTCTGCTTCCAGACAAACAACAAGGAAGACTGATAACTTCCCCTCTCCTTTATTAGAAAATTCGCCATAACAACCTGATTGCTCTTCGACACATCAAATGGTTTTATCAACCACAACCTATCGGTACATGCCGTTAGCAGCAGGATGAAGCCCAATAGCAGAATTCCAAAAACTCTCAACACTGCCTCCTGCAACCAAAGTCAATTACCTCACCCAATCCGTAGCAACGCTGCTGTGGCACTCAAGCGTTCGCCGCAAAAAAAATACTTAGATTGCAGCCAGATCGATGTCCTATGCCTGATCAAATCCGCCCTGCGGGATAATTCCACCGAAGATTCAGACGGCGGAAAAATACTCCTTTCTCACCTCATTTCCTGGCAAGGAAGAATTTTGCAAGAAAGATCTTATTAAGACACAGAAAAACACACATCAAAGTGACGAAACAGGAGAACACTTATTGCCCCTGGTAGTTTAGGGAAGCTTCCAAAAATCAGTCACCGGCACCTTCCCCTATGTAGGAACGCATGCAAAGCCATAAACCCCCAACTATCCAAACCCAACCACCGAGAACCGAAGAACCTATATATATTGATGCAACTCCACCTCCTTTTACGTAGTAGACAGAAGCAATATCCCCTAGCACCCCCACCCCCAACAGAAAAAAAGCCAAAAACATCAGAGACCCACATAAAGTCAGACAAACAACACCACCGCCAACTTGCTTCACGACCTCCTTTCCATGCAAAGAAAAAATCATAAAAACAGCATGCACAAGAGAAGACGCCACTAGGCAAACCAAAAAAAGCTCGGCAACATGAGACTCAAACTCAAAGCCAAACTTCTTGTACACTGATACAAATCGAACAACGCCAACCCCAAACAATCCAAATAAAAATGAAATAAAAAATATCAGAGTCACATAGGAAGCACCGAACAATATAGCTTCTATAAACTCACTACCGAGCCACTTTCTAAAAAACCCGCAAACACAGCAAATACATCTAACAATCATCCAAGATCTCACAACAAAGGGAAATATTTATTTTTGCACAGCCTGCCCGCCACCATCCTTAATGATGAAGCCACTACCTGCATGAAGACCCATACTCATCGCTCTCTATTTATATCAACCGCACGAATATATGCGCCCGCCATTGCCGTATCCCCACCAACATACTCCATAACCTCCGACACCAAAGCCGTATAAGCATGGAAAAATTCTGGCTTTTGCAATAACGCCCTCTCGCAAGACTGACTCCGCAAATCCACAACCAATCCACCCTCCTGTTTAATCTTCCTAATTACAGCCTCAGCCTCACGCCGAGAGTCCGAGCGCCGCATATTTTCAAGCCGCACAATCTTGTATCTGAGCAAGCTTGACTCAAAACTCACCAAACACATATCCGATTGTTTATCACGCACTGCCCCAATAAGCCCTATACCTTGATCAAAATGACCAGCATCTACTAATACGTTTGCCACGGACAGCATCGAAAAATAGCAGTAAGCAGTACTTTCCCTGCACTTAGTCCCACCCAGGTAATCAAGAATACCTTGATCTTTTGAAATACCCTCACGCAACGTTTTGATATTCACTCTCTCTATTTCATCAAGATCACCTCGAGCCACGTTAAAATACTTCCCTTTCCAAAAGCCTTCCCTTATCCAACGCGAATCTCTTTCACCAACGTAAGTAACGTATTGACCAACGGCCACCACCGCTAATGCAGCCGACACCACAACAGCAATAATAATCGATATCATTATTTTCATTTAGCCCAACTGCCACAACCTGACCTAAACAATTTCCGCCCAAGAAATTGAAAGACAGACATCATTTACTCCTTCTCTTTACTATCCAAACGATTAATTCAAATGTAGTTCCGATTTGCACATGCACCGCAAGAGCCACAAGCATGGCAAGCGGATATCGAGACTGCCGATCAATAAATCCCTCAATTTTTCCGTATAGGACAATCGGAAGAAGGAAATACGAAAGCGCAGCTGCCCCCACCAAATAATCTCCATATGCGCATTTATACTCCTCAAAAGAAAACAGAAACCTCGGAGATGAACCATCATAAATTTTCAACAAACATTTCTTGTAGTCATATAGACTCAGCACCCTCCAATTCTCTACTGCCAATACACCGACATTTAAAAAAATCAGAATCGAAATCACATAAAGTGAAAACGTCACCCCAAAAAAACCAAACCTCCTAACAAAGTAATTAAAGAAAAGAGTTCCACATGCGAATAACGCCAATAACAGCCAGCCAGCGACACGCTGCCCTCTATGCATCCCCACGATTTACCCTCATATAACAGCCCTCAGCACCAGCTCCCACTTCGAACAAGGACGGGGCAGACGTACTTTCCGTGCATTTCCATCAAACTTCCGCCCCCTAGGCTCAAACATTATCTCCATGACCCACCAACACACTTGCCATGAAATAGCTGAGCGGCTTTGATGCAGAATACGCAAACATGAACAGCACACACACTTGCAGCACACTATCCTCGCTCAAGAAATACTGAACACAGAGTGTCAGAGCAGCGAACGCCAAAGAAACCAGAAGAAGTGTCCTCACCCTCACCACCCCAAAAACAAGACCGGGCACGAAGGAAAAAACAGCAAACAAGCCAAATACCCCAATCCAATCGACACTTCCTTCGTCGCACCGCCTGCCAAATAAAAAAAAACAAATACGCACAATGAAAGATATGAATCCTCGACAAGAGATAAGCGTCATTTCACGTTTCGGCCCCAGACCAATCGACTCGTGAATCAGGCCATTACCTTTCATCCAGACTTTCACTTGCGTACTCCTTCAGTGGACTGAGGAAGTAGTCGATGATCTTTCGCTTGTCGGTTTTGACCTCCGTACGCACCGCCATGCCTGGCGATAACGCAACGTCCGATCCGCCTACTTGAATGCTGCTTTCGCGAAGTTGAATTCGGGCGCTGTAGACAAGACCGAGTTTCTCGTCGTCGATGGCGTCGCTGGATATGCTGAGTACGGTGCCGTGTACTACGCCGTACTTGGTGTACGTGAAGGTCTCGACCTTGATTTCCACGTCCTGCCCCGGCCGCACGAAGCCGACGTCCTTGTTTTCCAGCATGGCCTCCACTTCCACCGGCTGGTCGACTGGCACTATCACCATGAGGGGCTGGGCTTCGGTAACGACGCCGCCGTCGGTGTGGATCGCCAGTTGCTGCACGGTGCCGTCCACCGGGGCGGTGAGGCGCGTCAGGCGATTGCGCTGTTCGGCTTTCTTCAGTTCCTGAGTCAGGGCCGCGACAGACTGCTCGGACTGGTGCAGCAGGTCGAGCATGGCGCGGCGAGTCTGGGCGATGACACCTTGCCGGCTGCGCTCGGCTTCCGTTCTCGAAGCCGTCAGTTCCTGCAAGCGCGCCTGCTGTACCTGCAGGTCCCTTTCCTGCTCCAGGCGCAATTGCTCCTTCTCCAGCCAGGCGTGCTTGCCGACGATGGCCTTGTCCAGCAACCGCTTGTAATCGGCCGAGAGTTGCCGAGCGATGGGGAGGCTTTCTCGAAGGGAAGCCAGGGTTGCCTGTACCGCCCGGATTTCGGCAGCGCGCTGGTCGATCTCGGCCTCCTTTTGCTCAACGGCGCTGCGCAACTCCAGATATTGCCCCTGCAGCCAGCGCTGAGCCCCCTGCTGCTGCCCAGCGCTAGCGTGGGGGATGAGCGTGGCCAGCGGTGCCGGCTCGCGCTGTTGCTGAATGGCATCCAACAGCGCAGTGGCTCGCGCACTGTCCACCTGGGCCGCGAGCAGGTCGCTCTTCAGCCGCTCGACATCCGCACCGGTGATCTGGGCATCCAGTTCCACCAGCAGGTCACCCGCTCGGACCCGCTGACCATCGTGGACATGAATGGCCTTCACCACAGCCACATCGCTGGGTTGGATGACCTTGCTCTTGCCGCTGGGGACTATCTTGCCGGTGGCGGTTGCGACGACGTCGATCTCGCCAAGGCAGGCCCACAGCAGCGCCAGGACGGCGAACGCCATGATCACCCACTGGACATAGCGAGGCGCCGGATGAACCGGCTGCTCCTGCAACGCCAGCGCTGCGGGCAGGAACTGGATTTCATGCCCCAGGCGCGGCGGCGCCTCCATGGCCTTGCGTTGACGCCAGCAATGGCGCCACACGCGACGATAGCGGCGCAGCAGCGATCCGACTGCGGAGGGCTGGCTCACGCGGCACCTCCTTGCAGACGGTGCAAGCGCGCGTAGTGGCCAGCCTGGTGGGCCAGCAACTCGGCATGGGTGCCCTGCTCCACGAGTTGGCCACGATCCATGACCAGGATTCGATCGGCATTGCGCACGGTGGACAGGCGGTGAGCGATGACGATCACCGTGCGCCCCTTGCAGATGGCTTGCATGTTCTGCTGGATGATGCGCTCGGACTCGTAGTCCAGTGCGCTGGTGGCCTCGTCGAGGATCAGGATGCGCGGGTTGCCCATCAGTGCGCGGGCGATGGCGATCCGCTGGCGCTGGCCCCCGGACAACGACGCGCCATGCTCGCCCACCATCGTGTCGTAGCCTTCCGGCAGTTCAAGGATGAATTCGTGGGCGCCGGCCAGCCTGGCCGCCTGCATCACGGTTTCAATCGGCGCCCCGGGGTCGGTCAGGGCGATGTTTTCCCGAATGCTTCGGTTGAACAGGATGTTCTCCTGCAGCACCACGCCGATCTGCCGCCGTAACGAGGAAACGTCCGCCAGGGCCAGGTCCATGCCGTCTACCAGCACGCGCCCTCTTTCGGGCGTGTAGAGACGCTGCAGTAAACGTGTGAGGGTGCTCTTGCCGGAGCCGGATCGACCGACGACGCCAATCACTTCGCCAGCACGGATGCTAAGGCTGATGCCGCGCAAGATTTCCGAGCCGTCGGGGCGGTAACGGAAATGCACCTGGTCGAATTCGATCCGTCCGCGCAACGGCGGCAAGGCCGAGCGGGAAGACTGCGCGATTTCGGTACGGGTATTGAGGATATCCCCCAGGCGCTGGATCGAAACGCCGGTCTGCTGGAAGTCGGTCCATAGTTGCGCGAGGCGCATGATGGGCTGCGCCACCCGCCCGGCCAGCATGTTGAAGGCGATCAACTGGCCAACGCTCAACTGGCCGTCGATGACCAGACGGGCACCGAGCCAGAGCGTCGCCACCGTTACCAGTTTGCCGATCAAAGATACGCCCTCATTGGCGAGCGTCGAGAGGATCTGCGTGCGGAAGCTGGCCGCGACGTAGCTGGCGAGCTGGTTGTCCCATCTCCGGGCGAGCTGCGGCTCCACCGCCATCGACTTGAGGGTGTCGATGCCGTTCATGGACTCGACCAGGAACGCCTGGTTTTCCGCGCCGCGGTTGAAGCTTTCCTGCAACCGTGCCCGCAGTGGCGGCGTGATGAACAGTGAGAGCAGGAAGTAGAGCGGAAGCGATAGCACCACCACCAGCGTCAGCCAGCCGCTGTAGAAACACATCACCGCGATGAACACCACGGAGAACAGCACATCCAGGAGCAGCGTGATGGCGTTGCCGGTGAGGAAGCTGCGGATATTCTCCAGCTCGCGAACCCGTGCGACCGAATCCCCGACCCGACGGGCCTGGAAATAGGCGAGAGGCAAGGCAACCAGATGGCGGAATAGCCTGGCCCCCAGTTCGACGTCGATTCGGCTGGCGGTATGGGCAAACACGTAACTACGCAAACCGCTCAGCAGGCTTTCGAACAGCATGATGCCGAGCAGGCCGACCGCCAGCACGTCCAGCGTGGAGAGCCCTCGATGGACCAGCACCTTGTCCATGACCACCTGGAAGAACAGCGGCGTCAGCAGGGCAAATATCTGCAGCACGAAGGACACCAGCAGCACTTCGCCCAGCAGCTTCCGGTACTTGACGATGGCCGGGATGAACCAGGTGAAGTCGAATCGGGCGAGTTCACTCGCAAGGGATGCTTCGGAGCGAACGAGTAGCAGCTCGCCAGACCAACGATCCTCGAACGCCTGTTGCGGCAGGATTTCCGGCTGCCCGCTGAGCGGGTCGTGGATCAGGACCTTGCCCTCATCCAGGCGCGCCAGAATGAAAAATTCACCCGTCCTGGAGCGTGCGATGGCAGGCAACGGCGTGCGATTCAGACGTTCCAGCCTCGCCTGCACCCACCTGGCCTTCAACCCCAGCTGGCGCGCGGCCAGCAACAGCTCCGTGGTGCCGAGCGCTCGGCCCGCCTCGGCGCACTCATGCGCCAGTTGCTCAGGCGAAGCGGCGACATTGTGAAACCGCGCCAGCATGACCAGGCAGGCCAGCCCCGTATCCAGTGGAACCGTGTCCGCCGCCTGCGCGCCTGACGCGCCCGCATCCTTGCTTTGCATTTCCCGCTACCTTGGCAGATTGCTTCCAGCCGTCCACTCGTCGAAGGGGTGCTGACGGTTACCTGTCGCCGAGAGCCGGTCATTGCGATTGGCATGCTCGGTGGCAGCAGAAATCTATTGGCGGCGGTTGCAAGCCCACAAGGCACTTCGTTCGTACGAAATTTCACATTTGGAGCTGCCTGGAGCCAGCCCCATGCGAGCGATCAGGAGGTGCTGCCGATAGGCGGGTACATGGGAAGGATGGTGCGAGTCCGACCGAGGGGCGCGGCCCGGCCCCGGCGCAGCGGATTCAGCGGGAAAGAAACGCCGCCACCGCCGTCGCATCGAAGGGCCAGCCGAGCTCGCCCCCGGTGTCGCAGCGGCGCAGGACCGGGATGCGCAGGCCATAGGCCTCGACCCATTCTTCGCGGTCGGCGATGTCCACCAGTTCCACCATCAGGCCACGTTCGACGAAGGGCATGAGCACGCCTTCCGCCACTTCGCACAAGTGGCAGCCGAGGGTGCCGAAGAGTTGGCATTCAGGAAGCATGGGGTCGCGCCTCGTAGATCAGCGAGGCGCGAAGTCTAGCACGCGTCAGACCTCGCGGGAGTGGCCCCGGGCCTTGTCCAGCAAGGGCTGCAGACCGTCCAGCAGGCGATTGTTGAAGGTTTCCGCTTTGGCCAACTGGGGCGAGGTGAAACGCTCGTCGAGGGCGAAGCCGCCCTTGAGTAGCGCTTCCAGGGTGCCGCGCCCCTCTTCGACCAGTTCGGTGGCGCTGCGCAGGGCATCCAGCAGGCTGCTGGCGTAGTCCTTGAGAGCGCCGTTGACCGCGCTGGCCGCCTGGCCGCCCTGCTGGGCGACGGCACCGTAAGCATCGGTGGCCTGCATGACCTTGGTCTGGGTCAGGCGCAGGGACATGGAGGCCAGTTGTTCGCCGTCCATGTCCAGAGCCATGGCACGGTCGAAGGCGCCAGCCAGGTCGCCGGCGTAGAACTTGCTGGAGATGTCCTGAACCTGGCCGAGCAGGTCGCTCAGGGCAGCTTTTTCTCCGTCGTCCAACTCACCCTCGACCTCGATCTGCCAGGCGCCGATGCGCAGGCTGGAGGACTGACTGCTGGCCGACAGCAGCGAGTTCGTGCCGTCGCTCGCCGCCGCCACGCTCCCGCGCGAATAGCTGGCCGATGCCTGGGCGATGGAGATGCGCAGCCTGTCGCCATCGCGGGTTTTCACTTCGAGGTCGAAGGTTTCCGCCTGCGCCTTGAACCGCTCGCTGTAGCCCGCCACCGCGAGCGTCCCGCCGGGCTGGCGGGTTTGCGCGGGCTGGGCGTAGGTTTTCTGAAGCTGGTCCAGACCGTCCTGAATGCGGCTGAAGGTATCGTCGATGTCTTCGGCCACCTTGCCGCCCAGCGCACCCATGCCGTCGAGGATCTTCCGGGCGTCATCGAAGCCTTTCTGGATGCCGGCGCGTGCCTGGTCGAGCAGGCCCTGCAGCCTGGCCGGGTCCGCACCCTCGGCCTTTTCGTTGCGCAGGCGCTGGTCGATGAAGCCCAGCACACGGTCCGCCACCTTCTCGGGGGTGTAGTTGGACGCCGGCGCGCTCAGCGCCCCCGGCTCGAGCCCCAGGCGTTCGCCGAGGCGGCCGGCGAGGGTTGCCTGCGCATCCACCGGTTTGCGCGCCACGGCGGAAGCCAGGCCGGAAAAGGCTGAGCGTTGGGCTGAAGGTACAAGAGAAGCCGGGGCATTCATTGGGGGGCGTCCGGAGTCGGCGATGTCCCCTCTTTGGCGGCCGAAGGTCGAAGAACTTGAGCCGCGCAGACAAGCGGCCGCGAACTCAGACGCCGGCCGCGCGAAGCAGCAGGTCGGCGGCTTCCTTGGCCTCCAGTGCCTGGTCGCCCGGGCCCTGGATGTGGCCCATGCTGATGGCGCCTTCCATCAGGTATTGCAGTTGGCGCGCCAGGCGCGCGGGGTCCGCGACCTGGAGGCGTTCCAGGGCCTCGCGGAAGTAATTCTGGGTGCCGATCTTGTAGGAGGCGGCCAGGCGATGCACCGGGTGGTCGCGGTCATGGAATTCCGCCGCCGCGTTGATGAAGGCGCAGCCGCAGAACTCGTCCTGCTTCAGCCACTCGTCCAGGCCATCGAACACCCGCAGGATCGCCTCCCGTGGCGGCAGGTGCTCGAAGGCCCGGGCCATACGCTCGGCCGCCGGCGCGAAGCGCGCCTCCAGGGCGGCCACGATCAGCTCGTCCTTGGACTTGAAGTGTTTGTAGAGGGTCATCTTGGCCACGCCGGACTCCGCCAGGATGCGGTCGATGCCGGTGGCGTGGAAGCCTTCGCGGTAGAAGAGCGCGAGGGCGGTGTTGACCAGTTGATCGCGTTTGCTCGATGCCATTGCAGCCTCCTGAACCGGCGCATTATGCGCATCCACCCGTGCCTGCTCAAACCGCGCCTGAGGCGGAGCCCAGTGAGAGGCAAATCTCGCCCTTGAAATATACAGACCTGTCTGTCTAACATTCGACGCATATTCCACCGCAAGGGACTCGCCATGCAACTCCATGATTTCTACCTCTCCGGCAACTGCTACAAGGTCCGCCTGTTCCTCGGCCTACTGGGGCTGCAGGCCGAAATGCTGAACGTGGACCTGCCCTGCGGTGCGCAGAAGCACCCTGAGTTCCTCGCCCTCAATCCGCGCGGGCAAGTCCCCGTGCTGGTGGACGACGGCCAGCCGCTGGTCGACTCCCAGGCCATCCTGGTCTACCTGGCGCGACGCTACGGAGAGGCTCACTGGTACCCGCAGGATGCCTTGTCCCAAGGGTTGATCTCCGGCTGGCTGAGCCTGACCGCCAACGAGATCCACAACGGGGCGGCTCGCGCGCGGGTCGGATTGAAATTCGGCCGCCCGGTGGATCTGGAAGACGCCCAGGCCCGTGGCCGGCAGGTGCTGGAACTGGTGGACACGCATCTGGCAGGCCGTCTCTGGCTGGTAGGCGACCAGCCGACCATCGCCGACGTGGCGGTCTATCCCTACCTGGCCTTGGCCGACGAAGGTGGCCTGGATCTGGCGCCCTACGAAAACCTTGCCGCCTGGTTTGCGCGTCTCCGCGCGCTGCCCGGCTACCTCGACCTGCCCCGTCTCTGACTGGGGCCTGGAGGCCAACATGAACAGCCCTTTCCATCCCGGTGAACGGACACTGCGGGAGCGGCTCGACGTGCGCGATCAGGTGGAGGCCAAGGGCAGCCGGATGATTCGCGACCATATGCCGGAGCAGCACCGCCTGTTCTTCGCCCAGTTGCTCTGGCTGCTGGTGGGCAGCCTGGCCGCCCTCACGCCCGGACGCTGGCGCCTGCGTCGCAGCCGCCAGCCGCTGGATTTCTCGCCGGCTCGCCCCTCCCCATTCCTGCCTCAAGGACACTGATCCCATGCGCCTGCGTTCGTACTTCGTGTTGCTCCTGCTGGGCACCTTCGGCCTCGCCGCCCAGGCCGAAGGCCTCCGCTTCGCCCTGGTGAAGACGTCCGAAACCGAAACCCTGGACGCCTTCACCGTGACCGACGGCCAGTGGACCGAAAAGGTCAGGGCCAACCATGTGGCGGTGCTGATCCAGCATCATGCCGCCACCCTGCTCTTCGATACCGGCCTGGGTCGCCAGGTGGACAGCCAGTTCGGCAGCGAGATGCCCTGGTGGGACAAGCCGCTCATGCAGTACGGCGCGGTAACGCCGGCCCGCGACCAGTTGGACCGCGACGGCATCCGCGTCGACCGCGTTCTCCTCAGCCATGTTCATTGGGATCATGCGTCGGGACTGGCGGACTTTCCTGAGCTCCCAGTGTGGGCGCCCTACGAGGAAATCGAGTTCACCGAGACCGCCGCACCACCGGCGATCCTGCCCAGCCAGTTCGCCCACGGCGTGAAATGGCATCCCTTCACCTTCTTGCCGATTCCCTTCATGGGGTTCGAAGAAAGCCTCGACCTGTTCGGCGACCGCCGCCTGGTGCTGGTGCCGCTCAGCGGTCATACGCCGGGTTCGGTGGGCCTGTTCCTGACCCTGGACGACGGTCGCCGCTTCTTCTTTACCGGCGATGCCAGTTGGCGTCTGGAAGGCTTCACCGGGCCGAAGGAGAAGTTCTGGCTAAGCCGAAAGCTGGTGGACAACGACCGCGAAGGTACTCGCGCACAGTTGCAGAAAGTCCATGATCTGCTCCTGCGCGAACCCGATCTCACCGTGATACCGGCCCACGACGCGGAGGTGCAGGACTCGCTCGGCTACTACCCGCAATGGGTGCAGTAGGTGGGTAACCGACCATCGTCTAAATGCAAAATCTGTAACGAAATGCTTTAGTCAAATAGTTGTAACAGGACGACCCGACCGACCTGCAATCCCACGAGGAGACAATAACAATGAGCAAGACCTCGCTTGCGCGAGCCGTGGCCCTGGCCACGCTTGGCGCCAGTGTCACCCTGCCGGGCATCGCCCAGGCCGAGTTCATCAAGGACAGCAAGGCCAGCCTGGAACTACGCAACTTCTACTTCAACCGTGACTTCCGCCAGGACGGCGCCGCCCAGTCCAAGGCCGAGGAATGGGCCCAGGGCTTCCTCCTGCGCTATGAGTCCGGCTACACCGAAGGCACCGTCGGCGTCGGCGTCGACGCCCTCGGCCTGCTCGGCGTCAAGCTCGATTCCAGCCCCGACCGCTCTGGTTCCGGCCTGCTCAAGCGCGACCGCGAAACCGCCCGGGCCCAGGACGAGTACGGCGAACTCGGCCTCACCGCCAAGCTGCGCGCCTCCAAGAGCGTGCTCAAGCTCGGCACCCTGCTGCCCAAGCTGCCGGTCGTCCAGTACAACGACTCGCGCCTGCTGCCGCAGACCTTCCAGGGCGGCCACCTGAACTCCATGGAGCTCGCCGGCCTGACCTTCGACGCCGGCCAGCTCAAGCAGGTCAACCAGCGCGACTCCTCCGACAACGAGGACATGACCGTCGCCACCGGCGCCGCCCGCGGCATCACCGTCCGCAACAGCACCACCAGCGACGAGTTCAACTTCGCTGGCGCCACCTACAAGTGGACCGACAACCTCAGCACCGGCTACCACTACGGCGAGCTGGAGGACCTCTACAAACAGCACTACTTCAGTGCCGTGCACCTGCTACCCCTGGGTGACAAGCAGTCCTTCAAGACTGACCTGCGCTTCGCCCGCTCCACCGACGACGGTTCCAGCAACGTCGACAACAAGGCCTTCGGCGCCATGTTCACCTACGCCCTGGGCGGCCATGCCTTTGGCCTCAGTTACCAGAAGATGAGCGGCGACACCGGCTTCGCCTACATCAACGGCAGCGATCCCTTCCTGGTCAACTACGTGCAGATCGGCGACTTCGCCAACAAGGACGAGAAATCCTGGCAGGCCCGCTACGACTACAACTTCGCCAGCCTCGGCATCCCCGGCCTGACCTTCATGACCCGCTACCTGTCCGGCGACAACATTGACCTGGGGGCCAATCGCGAAGACGGCAAGGAGTGGGAACGCAACATGGACATCGCCTACGTGTTCCAGGACGGCCCGCTGAAGAACTTCGGCGTCAAGTGGCGCAACGCCACCGTGCGCTCCACCAACTTCGGCAACGACATCGACGAGAATCGCCTGATCCTCAGCTACGCCCTGCCGCTCTGGTAAGCCGCTCCTAACGAACAAGCCCGCCATCCGGCGGGCTTTTCTTTTGTGGGATGAGTTGAGCGGAGCGAAACCCATGCGGATGGCTTGATGGGCATCGCGGGATCAGCACCTCCCGCGAACCTTTGCGTAGCTCATCGGCAACTTGCGCGAACGCGTCAATCCTGTGAGGTGGCACCGATCTTGTGAATCGACAGGTCGGCGCCGTGGTACTCCTCCTCCTGTGTGAGGCGGATGCCTACGCTGGCCTTCAGCAGGCCGTACACCACGAAGCCCCCCAGCAGCGCCACCAGCACGCCCAGACCGGTACCGATCAACTGGCTGACGAAACTGACTCCGCCCAGGCCGCCCAGGGCCTCCTGGCCGAAGATGCCGCACGCGATGCCGCCCCAGACGCCGCACAGGCCGTGCAACGGCCAGACGCCGAGGACGTCGTCGACTTTCCACTTCACCTGGGTCGCCGTGAACGCCCAGACGAACAGGGCACCCGCCGCCGCACCGGTGGCCAGGGCACCCACCGGGTGCATCAGGTCGGAGCCGGCACAGATCGCCACCAGACCGGCAAGAGGGCCATTGTGCAGGAAGCCCGGGTCGTTGCGGCCCACCAGCAAGGCGGCGACGGTACCGCCGACCATGGCCATCAATGAGTTCACCGCCACCAGGCCGCTGACGCCCTGCAAGGTCTGCGCACTCATTACGTTGAAGCCGAACCAGCCGACGATGAGGATCCAGGAGCCGAGGGCGAGGAACGGGATGTTCGACGGCGCGAAGGCCACCAGGCGACCGTCACGGTAGCGCCCGTTGCGATGGCCCAGCAGCAGTACCGCGCCGAAGGCCAGCCAGCCACCGACCGCATGCACCACCACCGAACCGGCGAAGTCATGGAAGCTGGCGCCGAAGCGGTTCTTCAGCCAGTCCTGCAGGCCGAAATTACCGTTCCAGATCAGGCCTTCGTAGAAGGGGTAGACGAAGGCCACGATCAGCAAGGTGGCGCAGAGTTGCGGGCAGAACCGCGCACGCTCGGCAATGCCGCCGGAGATGATGGCCGGGATCGCCGCGGCGAAGGTCAACAGGAAGAAGAATTTCACCAGGGCATAACCGTGATCGGCAGCGAGCACGCTGGCCGGTTCAAGGAAAGTCACGCCGTAGGCGATCCAGTAGCCGATGAAGAAATAGGCCAGGGTCGAGACCGCGAAGTCGGAAAGGATCTTCGACAGGGCATTGACCTGGTTCTTCTGGCGCACAGTGCCGACTTCAAGGAAGGCGAAGCCCGCGTGCATGGCCAGCACCATTACGGCGCCCATCAGAATGAACAGGGTGTTGGAACCGTGGATCAGGGTTTCCACGGCGCTGTTGAGGTTTTCCATTGGCGAAGGCAACTCCGGCAGCGATGAAAAAAGCACCAAAGCAGTTCAGGCATGCCTTCTTGCGCACCATCCTGAAGCCATCGCGCACCGCGAAGGACCGAAGTCGCATCCCGATTTGGTGCAAGAAGGCCGGCACAAGGAAGCCACCTGACAGCATTTCTCTTTGTTTTTCACAAGGTTGTGAGCACGTACCGGAATCGGGCGGACCATCCTGAATGCCCCGATCCGGCGCACAGCACCACAACCGCGACCCAGCCCGAAGCAAGCGCCATACCAACGGACGGCGGAAAATTCAGAGTGAACCCTGGCGAGAACGACCGACTCATAGGCTTTGAGTCCTGCAAGGAGAATCGCCATGTCCCGTAAGACCACCACCGCCCGCACCCAGGATGACCTGTTGACCGACTTCCAGACCTTGGTCAGCGACACCGAGAAGCTTTTGCAGGACACCGCCGGCCTGGCAGGCGAACAGGCCGACGAGCTGCGCCTGCAGATCCACGAAAGCCTCCAGCGCGCCCGAGACACCCTCCGCGATACCGAACAGCACCTGCGCGAGCGCGGCCAGGCCGCCGTGCAGGCCACCGAGGGCTATGTCCAGGAACACCCCTGGCAGAGCGTCGGCCTGGCCGCCGGCGTCGGCTTCCTGCTTGGCCTGCTGGCCGCGCGGCGCTGAACATGGGCGACCCGACCTCCCCGAAGACGCCGCGCGCGCCCTCGCCACGCCGCGTGGGCGCGTCGCTGTTGGCCCTGCTGCGCAGCCACGTGGAGCTCTTTGGCATCGAACTGCAGGAGCAGAAGGCCAACAGCCTGCACCTGCTGCTGCTCGGTGGACTCACGCTGATCTTCGCCCTGCTCCTGCTGGTCGGCCTGTCGGGCCTGCTCCTGGTCCTGCTCTGGGACACCTGGCGCCTGGAGGCCTTGGGCGGCCTTTGCCTCTTCTACCTGCTGGCGACGCTGTACTGCGCGATACGCCTGCGGGCCGCCGTCGACGACGATGGGTCGCCCTTCGGCGCGACCCTGGAAGAACTGGCCCGCGACCGGGAACGCCTCCTGCCATGAGCCAGCCGGAACTGCCCCGCCATGCCAGCCGCCGTGACATGCGCAAGGCGCTGATACGCCTGCGCCTGGAAATGCAGCGCCAGGAATTGCGACACGAGTCCCTGCTATTGACCCAGCCGCTGCGCCAGGCACAGGACCTGACCCGCCAGTTGGATATCCCCCACGCCCCACTCTGGGGCGTGGCGGCGGTAGCCGCCCTGGGCTTCCTCGCGGCACGCAAGGGCAGCCTCAGGCGCGGCCTGCGCCTTGCCGGTGCGCTCTATCCCTTGCTACAGGCGCTGCTCAGGAACCCGCCGCAGGACCGCCCCGGCTGACCGGTCATGAAAGCAGGCATCTGGCCACATTCTTGCTAGGGTGAGCGACCCAGCGCACCAGGCCTGGGCACCACCACCCTCGCCTTCCGCCAAGGAGTCACCGTGATCGATGGGCAACCGCTCGCCTGCTTCCAGCCCTTCATTGATACCGCTACGGGGCTGATCGCCGGCATCGAGGCCCTGGGCCGGTTGCGCCAGCCGGACGGCAGCCTGCACTCGGTGGGACCGCTGTTCCTCGATTCGAAACTGTCGCCGGCGGCCCTGCGCCGCCTCGACCGCCAATTACGGGAAGATGCCCTGCAACGGCTGCACGCCGCACCGGCGGACTGGTTCCTCAGCCTGAACATCTCGCCGCGCTGGATCAGCCGCCTGCGCCCGGGGCAACCCCTGCCCAGCCTCAAGCAGTTGCAACGCTTCGGCGTGCCGGCCGAACGCATCGTCTTCGAGATCACCGAACTGGGCGGCGGCAGCCAGCGCCTGGCGGACGTGGTGGCGCGCTACCGAGAGGCCGGGGCGCGAATCGCCATCGACGACTTCGGCGCCGGCTACTCCCAACTGGACCGGGTACTGGCACTGCAGCCGGACATCCTCAAACTGGACATGCGCCTGTTCCAGGCCGCAGCCCGCGGCGGACCGAGCGGCGAGGTGGTGAAGGCCCTGGCGCAAATGGCCGAGAAAACCGGCTGCTGGATCATTGCCGAGGGGGTGGAAACCGAGGCCGAGCTGGATTTCGCCCTGGAATGCGGGGCCCGCTACGTGCAGGGTTACCTGTTCGCCGCCCCCAGCCTGGCGTTCTTCGAAACCGATGCTTTCGTCCAGCGCTTCGCCCTGCTGCGCGACCGCTACGTGCAGGGCAAGCTGGCCGAACGCGCACGACTGATGACCCTGCGTCGCACGCTCAGCCAATTGATGGCCGGCCTGCGCGAGTGGGCCGAAAGCGGCGCGCCAGCGTCCAGCCTGGCCGATCCGGCGGACTACCCCTGGCTGCTGCGCATCTACCAGTGCGACCGCAACGGCACCCAGATCTCCCCCAACCTGCAATGGGTATCGGGGGCCTGGCGGGAAGACTCCAGCTACCAGGGCCACAACTGGTCCTGGCGGCCCTACTTCTACCAGTTGCTGGCCGAAGGCTGGGAGGAACGCCGCCTGACCCTGTCCACCACCTACCGCGACGCCACCACCAACCAGTACTGCATGACCGCGGGGCAATTCATCGACAACGGACGCCGCCTGCTACTGGTGGATATCGACGCCGCCGACCTCGACTGACATTCAAGCTGCGAGTCGCCGGCCGAGGCTTGGGTTAGAGTAGGGCCTTCGGCCACTGAACGGCGAGGACAGGCCTTGGACTGGCAGACCCTGCTCACCCGCGAACGCCTCGGCAAACCGGTGCACAGCACCGACGAGCTGGGCCGCAGCCCCTTTCACAAAGACCATGACCGCATCATCTTTTCCGGCGCCTTCCGCCGCCTCGGGCGCAAGACCCAGGTGCATCCGGTCTCCAGCAACGACCACATCCATACCCGCCTGACCCACTCCCTGGAAGTGAGTTGCGTGGGACGCTCGCTGGGCATGCGGGTCGGCGAGACCCTGCGCGACGTACTGCCAGGCTGGTGCGAACCCTCGGATCTCGGCGTGATCGTCCAGTCGGCCTGCCTGGCCCACGACATCGGCAACCCACCCTTCGGCCACTCCGGCGAAGACGCCATCCGCCACTGGTTCGAACAAGCGGCGGCACGGGGTTGGCTGGACGCCATGAGCGAGGCCGAGCGCGCCGACTTCCTCAGCTTCGAGGGCAACGCCCAGGGGCTGCGGGTGCTGACCCAACTGGAGTACCACCAGTTCGACGGCGGCATGCGCCTGACCTACGCCACCCTCGGCACCTACCTGAAGTACCCCTGGACGTCGCGCCATGCCGAGGCCCTGGGCTACAAGAAGCACAAGTTCGGCTGCTACCAGAGCGAACTGCCCCTGCTGGAGCAGATCGCCGCCAAGCTGGAGCTGCCGCGCCTCGACGAGCACCGTTGGGCACGCCATCCGCTGGTGTACCTGATGGAGGCGGCGGACGACATCTGCTACGGCCTGATCGACCTGGAAGACGGCCTGGAAATGGAGTTGCTGGAATACGCCGAAGTCGAAGCGCTGCTCCTCGGCCTGGTGGGCGACGACCTGCCGGAAACCTACCGCCAGCTGGGTCCGAAGGATTCCCGCCGGCGCAAACTGGCGATCCTACGCGGCAAGGCCATCGAACACCTGACCAACGCCGCCGCGCGCGCCTTCGTCGAGCAACAGGACGCGCTGCTGGCCGGTACCCTGCAGGGCGACCTGGTGGAGCACATGCACGGCGCGGCCAAGCGCTGCGTGCTCAAGGCCAAGGCCATCGCCCGCGAAAAGATCTTCCAGGACAAGCGCAAGACCCTGCACGAAATCGGCGCCTACACCACCCTGGAAATCCTCCTCAACGCCTTCTGCGGTGCAGCGCTGGAGCAGCACGGCGGACGCACGCCGTCCTTCAAGCACCGGCGCATCCTCGACTTGCTCGGCAATAACGCACCCGATCCCTCATGGCCGCTGTACCGCTCGTTCGTCCGGGTGATCGACTTCATCGCCGGAATGACCGACAGCTACGCGACCGAAATGGCCCGCGAAATGACCGGCCGCTCCAGTCCGACCTGATCCACGCCTCGGGGACCGCGCGATGCACAACCTGTCCAGACGAAACCCGCCCTTGCACGCAGGCCCGCCGGCATGGGGGCCCGCCCTGATCGCCGGTCTGGGCTGCGGGCTGCCACTGATGCTGGGCCTGTTCACCAGCCACAGCGGCTTCCTCTGGGTGGCCACCGGCGCCTTTCAGGCCGCCCTGGCCAACCCTCTGCACCGTCTTGGCATGCTGCGCATGGTCCTGCTCACGGGCCTGGGGGCGCTATGTGCCGGGGGTGGATTCTGGGCCGCCAGCCACCCGCTGGCGAGCCTCGCCAGCTTCGCCCTGATGGGCCTCCTGCTGGCCGCGCTGCAACGCTTCGGCACCGAACTGGGCAAACTGGGGGCCGGCGTTGCGGCCTGCCTCTGCCTCGGCCAGGGACAAGCGGGCCTGGGCAACCTGAACAATGGCATGGCGGTCGGCGCGCTGTTCGCCATCGGCGGGCTCTGGGTCATGCTCCTGGCGTTTTCCCTGCGCGCCTTGCACGGCCTGCGCCTGTGGCCGCTGCTGCCCCGACCGGCCAACCTGACGAAGATGGTGCGGCGCCTCATCCAGCGCATGTCCCACCGGCTCTGGCTCATCCACGCCCTGGCCTGCAGCCTGGCGGGCGCCTTCGCCGGACTCACCGTCAGCCTCTCGGGGCTGCCGCGCGGCTATTGGCTGACGCTGACGGTGCTGGCCACCCTTCAACTGGAACTGGACGACAACCTGCAGCGCGGCATCCAGCGCTGCCTGGGCAGCCTGATGGCTGCGCTGATCCTGATCGGGATGGGCTACTGGCTGCAAAGCCCGGCCTTGCTGGTGGTCTGCCTGTTGCCGCTGATCGTGCTCTGCCGGGCATTCATCGCCCAGTCATACGGGCTTTACGCGCTGCAGATCTGCGCGTGCTTCGTGCTGCTGGCCGAGAGCCTGTCCGGCGACTGGCACCTTCCCGAGGTGCGCCTGTACAACGCCCTGCTCGGCGCGGCGCTCGCCCTGCTGGTGGCCTATCTCGCGCACCGCGCGCGTCTGCGTTGGGGCAATCCGGTGGCGCACCTGGCAACCGCACGCGAGAGCAACTGAACGCTGTACCCGGCCTGAACCATCACGCCCGCAGGTGCTGCGCCAGTGCTGCCTGCAGGCTCGCCAGACTACCCTGTACCGCCTGGGCCAAGCGTTCGAGTTCCTGCGGCGCGGCACCCGCATGGTGGGCTTCGCCGAATGCGATGCAGTGGGCCAGCAGCGGCTGGGCATTGACCAGCTCCGCCGCGCCCTTGACTCGGTGCACCAGGCGTTCCAGCTCATCCCGGCGACCAACCCGGAGGAAATCGTCCAGCTCCAGCGCATCGGCCGCATTGGCCTGGTGCAGCTCCCGCAGCAACAGAAGGGCCACGTCATGGGAGCCACCCGTGGCTCGTTGCAGCAAACTCAGGTCGAGACTGGCCGGTCGAACGCCCATACGGTCTCCGGCAACAGGAACCGCGGGAATCAGGCGCTGCAGATAATCCTGCAGCCCCTCCAGGCCGATGGGTTTGAACAGGCAATCGTCCATGCCGGCTTCGCGGCAACGCGCCAGTTCCTCCGGCTGGGCATTGGCGGTGAGGCCGACGATCAGTCCCGGCGACCCGCCCCGCTCACGCTCCAGCGCGCGGATGCGCCGGGTCAGCTCATAGCCATTCATCACCGGCATGTTGCAGTCGGTGATGACCAGGTCGAAGTCGGCTTGCGACCAGGCGCGCAGGGCCTCTTCACCGTGTTCGGCCTGCTGGGCCGACTGGCCGAGCAGTTCCAGCTGCTGCGCCAACATCATGCGGTTGACCGGATGATCGTCCACCACCAGCACGCGCAACGCCCCTGGCGGCAGCTCGGCGATGACCGGCGATGGCGCCACCTGCGGCAGGGGGGCCAACCGTGGCAGGCGCAACTGCACCTCGATGCGGGTACCCACCGCCGGCTCGCTGGAAAGCTCCAGCCGCCCATCCATCATCGCCACCAGGCGCTGGCAGATGCTCAGGCCCAGCCCCGTGCCTCCCCGCCCCGCCCCCAGGCTGCCGACTAGCTGAGTGAAGGGCTGGAACAACTGCTGCTGGTCTTTCGGGGCAATGCCGATTCCGCTGTCTTCCACCAGCAGCGACAGGTGCAAGTACTCCTCGTTGAGGTAGCGAGTCGTCAGGCCAACGCCGACCTTGCCACGGTCGGTGAATTTGATCGCGTTGCTGACCAGGTTGGAGAGGATCTGCTTGAAGCTGGACGGATCGACCAGCACATCGTCCCGGGCTTCGAGGTCGAGCGTCAGCGCAAGCTCCAGGCCCTTCTGCCGCGCCAGCCCCTCGAATACCCGGACCACCGACTGCGTCAGCTCCAGCGGCGAAGCTCGCCGGGGTTCCAGCACGGTACGGCCGGACTCGATCTTGGCGATATCGAGGATGTCGCCGATCAGCGCCAGCAGGGAATCGGCCGCCTCGCGCGCCACCTGGATCGCTCCGCGATCCAGCGCCTCGCGCCTGAGGGCGAGTTCCAGCATGCCCGTGATGGCGTTCAGCGGCGTGCGAATCTCGTGGCTCATGGTGGCCAGGAACCGGCTCTTCGCGACGTTGGCGGATTCCGCCTCCTCCTTGGCCTGGCGCAGTTCGTCGATCAGCCGGTTACGCTCGGTGATGTCGACCCAGCCGCAGATCAGGCCGCGCAGGTTGCGCTCGGCATCGCGATATGGGATGGCCCAGCAGGATGCCGCGCGGGTGCCGTCGCACAGGTGCAGCGGCTGGTCGCTGAACATCGCCATCCCGCCCTCCAGGGCACGTCGCCCCAACTGCTCCAGCGCCTCCAGGGTTTGCGCGCAGAGGCCCTCGATCTCGTTCAGACGCCGACCGATCACGTCGTCGCGGGGCACCCCGAGGGCGTCGACGAAGCTGCGGTTGCAGGTGATGGTGCGGCCTTCCGGGTCCCAGACCGAAAGCGGAAAGGGAATGCCGTCGATCAGTGAACGCTTGAACGCCAACTGGTCGTTCAGGCGCCGCTCCTCACGAGTGCGCCGCGCCACCTGCCGACGCAGATGGAGGGCCCAGACGGCGAACACCAGCGCCACCAGCAACAGCGCTGCCCCCATCTGGTAGAAACGCACCCGGTAGTCGGCCCAGCCGCTCTCGGACTCTTCGGCATCGGTGTACCAGCGATTGATGATGCTCCCCAGCTCATCCGGGGAGATGGACAGCACGGCTTTCTCCAGGATGCGCTGCAGTTCGGGCTCGTCGCGGGCCACGGCGAAGGCGAAGCGGCCGGGATCGCGCCCCACGGTCTCGGCGATGCGCAAACGCCCCGGAAAGTAGCGGTTGATCAGGAAGGTCGAGGACACCATGGCGTGCAGGGCTGCGTCGGCCTTGCCTTCCGCCACACGGGAAAGCGCCTGGAGGCCGGTTTCCACTTCGAGCAGCTTCACTCCAGGGAAACGCTGGCGGATGTACTCGGTCTGGGAATGGCCGGCCGGGATCGCCAGGGTTCGGCCATCCATCTGGCTCAGTTGCAGGCCGCTCGCGACACTGCGCACCACCAGCACGCTGCTGGTGCTGAAGTAGGGTCGGGTGAAGCGCAGGTAGTGACTGCGTTCGTGGGTGAAGAACAGCGTGGCCGCCATATCCGCCCGTCCTGCGCGCAAGTCGTCGAGCATGTCCAGGGTGGAGGCGCGGCGGAGGACTTCGAACTCCAGGCCGGTCCGCTGCCGAATGAGTTCGAGAAGGTCCGGCACGATCCCATGAAAGCGTCCCTGGGCGTTGAAATAGGTCAAGGGCTCGAACGTTTCGTCCACCACCAGCCGTGCGGGGCCATGTCGCTCCAGCCAGAGCTGCTCGCGCCGGGTGAGCTTGGGCTTGAGGTTGTCCAGGAACATCCCCATCCCACCGCCCCAGCGTTTGATGATGTTGACCCGCTCGGTTTCCGGGATCGCGGCGATGGCGCTGTCGACGATGCGCCGCAACCGCTCATTGCCGGCGGCCAACGAGAAGGACACCCCCATCCCCTCGAAACCGGCGAAATCGGTCATGCGCAGATTGACGAGGTAGCCCTGCCTGATGAGGTAGTTGGCCACCATGGCATCGCCGATGAACAGATCGCTCTGGCCGAAGGCCACCGACTGCAGCGCGGCACGCACCGAGCCATGCCGGATGGCCTGCGCCCGCGGGTAGAGCTGGTGGATCAACTCACGGCTGGGGCCTTCGCCCGAGTAGGCCAGCCGCAGGCCATCGAGATTGCTCGAGGCGAGGTCGCGATCATCGATGCGGGTCACCATCACCGGTTGTTGCTGCAGGTAGGGAATGCTCTGGATCAGACCGGGGCTGGCGGCGTCTCCTTCGACGCTGTTGCCCAGCAGGTCGATCTCGCCCTTGCGCAGCGCCTCGCGGGCCGACTCCCGGTCCGAGAAGCGCAGGACTTCGATGCCGACCCCGAGGGCCTGGCTGATCAGGCGCAGGAAGTCGGCCGTCACGCCTTCATAGTCCTGGCCGCTGGCGGTGATGTCGAAAGGCGGGAAATCGGGTTCGTTGGTGCCTATCCAAAGCACCCGTTTGGCGTCCAGCCAGCGCTTGTCCGCATCATCCAGACGCACGCTCAGCTCGCGGGACTGCGAACGCCCCAGCAGTTCCAGCGCGACGGGGGCGTCGGCCATGCTGATCGACGGCAGTTGGCTGTAACCGAGCAGTAGCCAGCCCAGCAGGACAGAAAAGCGCATGGCGGGTTCAGGCGAGGGCGTTGCGGTTGGCGAATTCCACCAGCTCGATCAGCGAACGGGCATTGAGCTTGAGCAGCAGGCGTGTCTTGTAGGTGCTGACGGTCTTGTTGCTGATGAACATCTCCTCGGCGATGTCCTTGTTGGTGTAGCCGTTGGCGAGAAACCGCAGCACGACCAGCTCGCGATCGGAGAGACGGCCGATCAGTTCCAGGTCATCGGGCAGGCCGACCTGACGCCTGCCCGACTTGATCACTTCGCTGGGGAAGTAGCTGTAGCCGGAGAGCACCGCGCGCACCGCCGAGGTGAGCTCGGCCAGGTCGCCCACCTTGCAGACGAATCCCGCGGCGCCGGCCTGCATGCAGCGCGTCGCATAGTGACTGGGATTCTGCCCGGTCAGCACCAGTACCCGCAGGGGCAGGTCCAGGGCATGCAGGCGGGAGATGACATCCAGGCCGCCCAGCTTGGGAATGCCGATATCGAGGATCACCAGGTCCGGCTGAAGCTCCCGCGCCAGGGCGATGGCATCCACGCCGTTGTCCGTTTCCGCCGACACCACGTAGCCCTCGCGGTCCAGCAGCAAACGCACGGCCAGGCGAATCACCGGGTGATCGTCGACGATCATCACCCTGTAGGTGGACTCGCTTCCCGGTTCGATGAAATCGTCCAGATTGACCAGCTTGCTCACAGCATCTCTCCCTTGGCGTGGTTGGTGGCTGCCAAGATAGAGAAGCCCGCCAAGCTGTCGACCCCCGAATGAGGCCGACCACTGGTTTCAGGACGCAACCTACTTCAGCTTGCGTCTTGTCCTACAAACCCAGGCTTATTTCGGCGGGAACGAAGGTGCGATTCCAGGGTATCGACCACTCCGTCCATGGCGGACGTTCACCAGAAAACGTCAGGACTTCATCCCTTTCCGACATCCACTTCTGCCTCGGCCCTCATGGCAATTTGCACGACGAGCGTCACACAGAGCATCTATGCTGCTGTAGCCCCTCGGGGATGGGGCTAAGGAGCTGCCGCAATGCCACAAAGGTTCGCTGAGCGTCGCTTTCCGCTGCACGTTCATATCAGTGTGCTGTTCACCCTGCTTCTGCTGTTCACCGGCGTGGTCCTGGGCCTGTTCAACTACCACCAGACCAGCCAGATCATCCTCTCCAGCAGCGACAAGCTCTTCGGCCGCATCAGCTCGGAAGTGCAGACCGACCTGCGGCACACCTACCAGCCCATCTACCACCTGCTGAATCTGTTGGCCCTGAGCGACGTCAACCAGCGCCAGGACAGCTTCGAGCGCCTTGACCTCCTGCTCAAGCCGCTGTCCCAGGCCCTGAACGACAATCCCAAACTGGCGGCCCTTTACCTGGGCCATGACGACGGCGACTTTTTCATGGTCCGCCACCTGCGCAGTGAAACGCTGAAGAAGATCTTCGACGCCCCACCGAACGCGGCCTACCAGGTCTGGAGCATCGAACGCGACGACCAGACCAGGGCCCGTTCACAGACCTACTTCTTCGACGAGCAATTGCAGCAGATCAGCAGCCGCCAGGAACTCAACGAACGCTATGACCCCCGCAACCGCCCCTGGTACTACCGAGCCCTCGAGCAGGGTGGGCCGATCACCACGGCGCCCTATGTGTTCTTCTCCAGCAGCGCCGTCGGCACCACCCTCGCCCGGCCCAGCGGCAGCGACGGGGTGATAGGCGCCGACCTGACCCTGGAGGACCTCTCCGCCACCCTGGCCAGCCACCGGTCCACGCCTTCCTCCGACGTGGTGCTGTACCAGCCCGACGGCCATGCCGTGGCCTACCCCGACACCAGCAGGCTGGTCAAACGAGTCAACGGTGTGCTCGAACTGGGCGAAGTGAAGGACTTCAGCCCGGCACTGGCCGCGCTGGCCGCCCTCCCCGGCCAGGATGAGCTGCGCACCGACCTGGAGATCGACGGGCGCCGCTGGGTAGTTGCCCGCCAGCACCTCGCAGAAGGCGGGCCCGAGGGCCTGCAACTGGCCGTTCTCACCCCGGAAGACGAGCTGCTGGAAGACGCCTATCGCATCCGATGGCAGGGCTCGATGCTGACCCTGGCCATCCTGCTGCTGTGCATTCCGGTAGGCATCCTGCTCTCGCGCATTGTCGTCAGGCCGCTGCGTGCGCTGGTGACCCAGGCCGAAGCCATTCGCAGCTTCAACTTCAGCCTGCCGGCCATGGGCCGTTCGCCGGTGCTGGAAGTGGACCAGTTGGCGGTGGCCATGGCGCGAATGAAGGAAACCATTTCCAGCTTCCTCGAGATCGCCTCCAGTCTCTCGGCGGAAAACCGCTTCGACCATCTGCTGCGCCGGGTCCTCGACGAAACCATCGATATCAGCGAGGCCTCCGGCGGCCTGCTTTACCTGATCGACAACCAGAACGGCCGCCTGGAGCCCCACGGCCTGTTCCTCAACGACCAGGCGCAGGACCTGGAAGCCCACGGCATCCGCGGTTTCGGCATGGAAAGCCCGGCCATGCCGCACTGGCTGGAGCTGCCAGCCCACGGCGGTCCCAGCCAGGTGTGCTCCTTCGGCTATGACCAGGCCGGCGCCTACCGCGACCTGCTGCAAACCCTGGACAGCCCACGGGTGCACCTGGTCAGCACCGGCCTGCACAACCGCCAGGGCGTCACCATCGGCGTGCTGGTGCTGTTGCACCGCGATGCCGGCCACGAATCACGCCCCGCCATCCTCAGACCGGAACGCATTGCCTTCGTCGAGGCCATCTCAGGCGTCGCCGCCCTGTGCATCGAAAGCCAGCGTCTGCTGGAGAAGCAGAAGCAACTGCTGGATGCCTTCATCCAATTGATCGCCGGCGCCATCGACGCCAAGAGCCCCTACACCGGTGGCCACTGCCAGCGCGTACCGGAAATCACCCTGATGCTCGCCCGCGCCGCCGCGAACAGCCAGGAACCGCCTTTCCGGGGCTTCAACCCCACGGACGAGGAATGGGAAGCCCTGCACATCGCCGCCTGGCTGCACGACTGCGGCAAGGTGACCACACCAGAGTACGTGGTGGACAAGGCCACCAAGCTGGAAACCCTGAATGATCGCATCCATGAAATCCGCACCCGCTTCGAGGTGCTCAAGCGCGACGCCTGGGTGCGCTACTGGCAAGCGCGCGCACAAGGCGCGGACGACAACGAGCAGGCGCGCCTGCGCGACGAGGAACTGCAGGCCCTGGACGACGATTTCGCATTCATCGCCCATTGCAACCTCGGCGGCGAAACCATGGCCGAGGCCGACCAGGAACGCCTTCAACGCATCGCCGGGCGCACCTGGATGCGCACCCTGGACAACCGCCTGGGGGTTTCCTGGGAAGAGGCCCAGCGCATGGCCCGAACACCGGCGCCGACATTGCCGACGGAAGAGCAACTGCTGGCCGATCGACCCGACCATCTCTTCGAGCGCCCCGCCAGCGAGTTGATCGCGCCGGACAACCCCTGGGGTTTCAAGCTCCAGGTGCCCGCGCACAAGTTCAACCGGGGCGAGCTGCACAACCTGTCTGTCCGTCGCGGCACCCTGACCGAGGAAGAGCGCTACATCATCAACCACCACATCGTGCAGACCATCCTGATGCTCAACCACCTGCCCTTCCCGCCACACCTGGCGAATGTGGCGGAAATCGCGGGAGGGCATCACGAGAGGATGGACGGCACCGGTTATCCGAAACGACTGACCCGCGAGGAAATGAGCCTGCCGGCGCGCATGATGGCCATTGCCGACATCTTCGAAGCCCTCACCGCGGTGGACCGGCCCTACAAGAAGGGCAAGACGCTTTCCGAGTCGCTGGGCATCATGGGCGGCATGTGCCGTGGCGGCCATATCGATCCCGACCTGTTCGGCCTGTTCATTCGCTCGGGGGTGTACCTGGACTATGCCCGGCGTTTCCTCACACCGGAGCAGATCGACGAGGTGGACGAAGCGGCGGTGCTGGCCAAGGCGGGGGTGGTGTAGGGCGGGATTCGTCGGCCATGTCTGCGTTGGCGGTTGCCGCGCCGGACAGGCCGCACGTCACCTGATACCGACCAGGTGCCTGGACCCGGGTGCGCCGCGATGCCTTCCCATGGAGAGCTGAAAGGCAGGATTCGGAAATGAAGAAGGGCGCCCCAGGGCGCCCTTCTTCATTTCCGGTGCCGTCACGCGTTGACGGGATTCTCCGGGTACCACACGTCGATCAGCGGGCTGACGGTGAAGCCGGCCAGCTCGGCATGGCCCTTCTGCAGCCAGGCCTCGACCTGGGCGCGCTGCTCCGCGCTGACCGAACCCCGCTTGCCGAGGCAGACGAAACCGTAGTCCTCGGCACCGATGAAGCCCAGGCCGCTGCCTTCAACAGCTTCATCGATGAAGCGCTCGAAGAACGCCGAAACCGCTTCCGACTCCAGACCCTCCTTGTAGTTGAGGGTGAGTTCGAAACCCAGTTCCTGGAATTCATCGACGCAAAGCTTCTTGCGCAGGCGGCGGGAGCGGTTGGTAGCCATCAGGCAGTTCCTCGGAATAAATGACGGGCGGCACTCTAGCAGCTTCCGCGGCAACTTGCCCGTCAACCGCGCGCCCCGGCCATCCGGGCGGACGAAATGAGCCGCGAACTCGCACAGTCGGCCAAGGGTTGCGGCATAATGCGCCGATTTCCCGAACCCCGTGGGAACCGTCGCCATGTCATTCGTTTTCGTCACCCGCCCTCGCCAGGAGGGCCAGTCCTGATGTTCAAGTCCGTTCGCAGCCTCGCCCTGGCCGCCCTGATCCTGCCCTGCGCGCTGCCGCTGCATGCCTCGCAGGTCAACACCAGCCTGCCGGCCAAGGTGCAGAAGGCCCTGGCCGCCAACAAGATTTCCGCCAACTCGCTGTCCCTGGTGACCCTGCCGCTGACCGGCCCGGGCGCCCAGACGCTGGTCAACGCCGACGTGTCGGTGAACCCGGCGTCCACCATGAAGCTGATCACCACCTACGCCGCGCTGGAGCTGCTCGGCCCGACCTATCAGTGGAAGACCGAGTTCTATACCGATGGCACGCTGAAGAACGGCGTGCTCAACGGCAACCTCTACCTCAAGGGCGGCGGCGACCCCAAGCTGAACATGGAAAAGCTTTGGCTGATGATGCGCGACCTGCGCACCAACGGCGTGCGCCAGGTCACCGGCGACCTGGTGCTGGACCGCAGCTATTTCATCCACCCGCAGTTGCCCGCCTTCAACGACGACGGCGGCGACGACAACAAACCCTTCCTGGTTGGCCCTGACTCGCTGCTGGTCAACCTCAAGGCCGTGCGCCTGATCGCCCGCGCCGAAGGCGGCAGGGTCAACCTGGCCATGGAGCCGCCGATCGAAAGCATCCGCATCGACAACAAGGTGCAGGTGACCAAGGCCGCCAAGTGCCCCTCCTGGCCCGACGTGCGCTACAACCCGGTGACCCAGTTCGACGGCACCACGCTGATCGCCAGTGGCAGGCTGCCGGAAGGCTGCAGCGCGCAGACCTACATGTCGTTGCTCGACCATCCTGGCTACGCCGCCGGCGCAGTGCGCGCGTTCTGGAAAGAACTGGGCGGCAGCATCGACGGCAAGGACCGCCTGGGTGACGTGCCCAAGAGCGCCAAGCTGCTGGCACGCGCCTTCTCGCCGGACCTGGTGGAAGTCATCCGCGACATCAACAAATACAGCAACAACACCATGGCCCGGCAGGTGTTCCTCAGCATCGGCGCGCGCTACCGCACCGACGCCGATGGCGACGACGCCAAGGCCGCGCAGCGGGTGATCCGCAACTGGCTGGCCAAGAAAGGCATCACCGCGCCGCACCTGGTGATGGAGAACGGTTCCGGCCTGTCGCGCAACGAGCGGGTGAGCGCTCGTGAGATGGCCACCATCCTCCAGGCCGCCTGGCAGAGTCCGTACGCCGCCGAGTTCATTTCCTCGCTGCCGCTGGTGGCGATGGACGGCACCATGCGCAAGCGCCTGCGCCGCACCAACCTGGAAGGCGAAGCTCATATCAAGACCGGAACCCTGAACACCGTCCGCGCCATCGCCGGTTTCAGTCGCGACAGCAACGGCAACACCTGGGCGGTGGTCGCCATCCTCAACGATGCGCGTCCCTGGGGTGCCTCGGCGATCCTCGACCAGGTACTGGTGGACCTCTACCGTCAGCCCAAGAGCATGGTCGGCAGCCGCTGACCGCTCCGGCCACCGCCTGGCTCCCTTGGAGAGCCGAATAGGGCTGCCATGCAGCCCTTCGCGAACCCATTCGCTCCCACAGGAAAAGTCGCCCCCATCAGTCGGCGATACGGATCTGATTACGCCCGGCCTGCTTGGCCGCGTACACGGCGGCATCCACTCGCCGCAACAGGTCATCGGCGCTCTCCCCTTCGCGCCAGTCGGCGCAGCCGAAGCTGGCCGTTACCCGCCCCACCCCCGGCACCTGCTCCCGGGCCAGCGCCTGCCATAGCGCCTGTGCCACCTGAAAGGCCTGGTCGACATTGGTATCCGGACAAAGCACCACGAACTCCTCGCCGCCCAGCCGACACAGCACGTCGATTCGCCGCAGCCGCTCGCCAACCCGCGCGCACAGGGTCTTGAGCACCCGGTCGCCGGCCTCGTGGCCATGGCAGTCGTTGATCTGCTTGAAGTGGTCGACATCGAGCATCACCAGCGCCAGAGGCCCCTCGCGCCGCTCGGCGCGGGCGATTTCCAGCTCCAGGCGCTCCTGGAAGTAACGCCGGTTGTAGACGCCGGTCAGGGCATCGGTGATCGACAGCGCGCGCAACTCCTGCTCCACCAGCTTGAGCCCGGTGATATCGGTGATGTAGCCATGCCAGAGCAGGGTGCCATCCTCGCTACGCTCGGGCACCGACTCACCCCGCAGCCAGCGCAGACCCTGGCGCGGAAGCAGTACGCGGAAGTCCTCGCGCCAGGGCGTGAGCGCCTCGGCGGAGCGGCGGATCGAGGCCTGCACCCGCTCCAGGTCATCGGGATGGACGCGCTCCAGCAAGCTCAGTGCGTCATCCCGAACCGCATCCGGCGTCACTTCGAAAACCTCGACGATGCCGGCGCTGGTGTAGGGGAAGCTGAAGTGCCCGTCCGGCGCCATACGGAACTGGTAAAGCACGCCGGGCACCCGCGCACTGAGTTTTTCCAGCAGGCGATCCCGCGCTTCCAGTGCCTGCTGCACGTGCTTACGCTCGGTGATGTCGATGGCCACGCCGAGATACCCCACCAGCACCTCGCGTTCGTCACGCACGCCCGTGAGAATCAGGCTGCCGATGAGCCGGCTGCCGTCGCGGCGCTGGAAGGTCCACTCGTGTTCGTCGTAGCGGTCGCCGGCAGTGACCTCCTCGACATAGGCCTGGTAGTCGGGAATCCGCTTGCCGAGCTGCCGCCCGAGCTCCCGGCAGCGCGCCTCCACTTCGTCCTCCAGGTGCAGCACCAGGGGATGCCGGCCGATCATTTCCAGGGCGCGGTAACCGAACATGCGCTCGGCGCCGACATTGAACTGAAGAATCGCCCCGTGCAGGTCGGTGCTGATGATGGCGACCTGGGTGGCGGCATTCAGCAGGCCGCGCAACTGACCGTGGGCCATGGCCAATTGCAGTTCCACCGCCTTGTTGGAGCTGATGTCCGTCTGAGTGCCGATCATCCTCAGCGGCAGGCCGTCGGCGTCCCGCTCCACCAGCTTGCCGCGATCCAGCACCCAGACCCAGCGGCCATCCTTGTGCAGCATGCGGTGCTGGCTCTGGTAGACGGCGCTGGATCCGCGCAAGTGACGCTCCAGCTCGGCGCGGGCCAGCGCCTGGTCCTGCGGATGGATCAGCCGACAGCGGGTTTCCGGGCTGTCGCCGAGCTCGTCCTCCGCGTAACCGAGCATGGTCTTCCAGCCCCGCGACAGGAACATCCGCCCGCTCTGCGGCTCCCAGTCCCAGACCCCATGCCCGGCACCGTCCAGGGCGAAGCTCCAGCGTTCTTCACTGAGTTTCAACTGGACCTCACGGTCGCGCAGCGCCGCCGTGCGCTCGGCCACCAGGGCCAGGGCGTTCTGCCGCTGGTTGAGCATCAGCATCAGGTAACCGGCCAGCAGCAGGGTGAAGGCCAGGCCGCTGATGGCCACCAGGTTGGCCGTGGACAACGGCGGCCCTTCGAGGAAGGCTGCGCTCGGCACCACTTCCAGCAAGTACTGACGGTCCCCGAATGGCACCACGCGGCTCTGCCGCAGGTCGCTCTGCGGTGTTTCGGCGCTCTGGTAGATCAGTTGTTCGCGGCTATCCAGGCTGACATCGCTGACGCGCATCACCAGGCTTTCCAGGCCATGCGGCGCGATGGCCGCCTCCATTTCCAGGTTCAGGCTGAACACCGACACCAGGAAGCCACGCAGGTGGGCATCGTCCGCCAGGTGGCCCGCGTAGACCGGCGCCATGATTGCCACACCGCTGGCCTCGCGCTCCGTCACCCCGATCACCCGCAACCGCTCGGTGACGGTGACGCCGTGAGTCCGCCGCGCCTTGGCGATGGCTGCGCGGCGTGGCGGATTGGAATTCAGGTCCATTCCCAGGGGGACTTCGTCGATGCGCGAGGTGACGCTGTAGTAGACGGGGAAATATTCGTCCCGAGGTGGGCTGGGTACCAGGCTGTCACCCTTCAGGTCGCGAATCGCGAATCCCGCCATGCCTTCGGCACGGGCGCGGGCCTCGAATTTCTGCCGCTCCTTTCCGGCTACGCGCGGCACCCAGGAATAGACCAGGGTGTCGCCCAGCAACGGACCGACGAAACCCTGGAATTCGCCGAGGGTGACCTCATGGGAGTTGCTGAAGAAGCGCTGGACCGCGTCCAGCTCGCGAAGTTGAGCGTCCAGTCGCTCCTGGATGCGGCTGATGCGCTCATTGGCGGCCAGGCTGAAACGCTCGCGCAGCTGGATTTCCTCCGCGCTGCGTACCGCCTGACTGAGCAGCAGGGTCAACGCCGCACCGCCGAAGACAACCAGCAAACAAACCAGCCAAACCAGCGGGCGGCCGGACAGCAATGCCGACAGGTTCAGTGTTTCCTTCGTAAGCGACTGCATGCTCACTTCTCGAATCGGGGTGTGGAAATACCGTCCCTGTGAGCATCAACATAGTCAGGCTAGTGGCACTTTGCCTAGGAAGGGGCACAGGTGGCCGACCGCCCCTGGCAAACGTCGGACGGCCGGAGCCGCCGACGTGCCGGCAGGAAAGTGGGGAGCGTGGCGCGAACGCGCCTCAGCGGGTGGTCAGACGCCAGGCGCGATGAATCTTCGAGTTGCGGGCGAAGTCCGGGGCCAGGGTCTCGGCACTGATCTCGCTCACCGCATAGCGGGCCGCCAGGCTTTCATCCAGCTGGAACTTGCGGAAGTTGTTGGAGAAGTACAGCACCCCACCCGGCGCCAGGCGCGCCATGGCCAGGTCGAGCAGTTGGACGTGGTCGCGCTGCACGTCGAACACCCCTTCCATGCGCTTGGAGTTGGAGAAAGTCGGCGGGTCGATGAAGATCAGGTCGTACTCGCCACGGTCCTCCGCCAGCCAGGCCATCACGTCGCCCTGCTGCAGCCGGTGCTTGTCGGAAAAGCCGTTGAGCGACAGGTTGCGCCGCGCCCAGTCCAGGTAGGTCTTCGACAGGTCGACGCTGGTGGTGCTGCGCGCGCCGCCCTTCGCCGCATGGACACTGGCGGTGGCGGTGTAGCAGAAGAGATTGAGGAAGCGCTTGCCGGCGGCCTCGCGCTGGATGCGCAGGCGCATCGGCCGGTGGTCGAGGAACAGACCGGTGTCCAGATAGTCGGTGAGGTTCACCAGCAGCTTCACGCCGCCTTCGCTCACTTCCATGAAGCGCCCTTCGGCGCCCTGGCGCTCGTACTGGCGGGTGCCGCTCTGGCGCTCGCGGCGCTTGACCACCACCTTCGCCGGGTTCACGTCCAGCGCCTGGGGAATCGCCGCCAGGGCGTCGAGCAGGCGCGCCTGGGCCTTCTCTGGATCGATGGAACGGGGCGGCGCGTATTCCTGCACATGCACCCAGTCGCCATAGAGGTCGACGGCCAGTGCGTACTCGGGCATGTCGGCGTCATACAGGCGATAGCACTGGATGTTCTCCTTGCGCGCCCACTTGCCCAGCTGCTTGAGGTTCTTCTGCAGGCGGTTGGCGAACATCTGCCCGCCTTCGGAAAGGCGTGCCGGCTCGATGCGCGGCGCGGCTTGATCGACCTCGCCAGCGGGGCGTCGCTCGCCGGTGACGAACTGCTCCGGCAGCACCTTGAGCAACAGCAGCTTGCAGGCCAGGGCGCCGTTCCAGAAGGCGTACTGCTTGTGGCTGCGGATGCCCATGCGCTTGCCCAGCTCGGGCGCACCGGTGAAGACCGCCGCCTCCCAGCCGAGGCAGGCCTGGCGCAGGCGCTCGCCGAGGTTCTGGTAGAGGTAGAGCAGGCTGGCTTCGTCGCCCAGGCGCTCACCGTAGGGTGGGTTGCTGACCACCAGGCCTTTCTGATTCTGGTCCGGACGCGGCTCGAAGGTGGCCAGTTCGCCCTGATAGATCTTCACCCAGTCGCCCAGGCCGGCGCGCTCGATGTTGTTGCGGCCGGGCTGGATCAGGCGCGGGTCCGCCTCGTAGCCGCGAATCCACAGCGGCGGCCGGGCCAGGCCGGCCTCGGCACGGGCGCGCGCCTCTTCGTGAAGCTTCTTCCACAGCGCCGGCACGTGGCCCAGCCAGTTGGAAAAGCCCCAGCGCTCGCGCTTGAGGTTGGGCGCCATATCGGTCGCCATCATCGCCGCCTCCACCAGGAAGGTGCCGACGCCGCACATGGGGTCGGCCAGCGCCCCGCCGGCGGCGGCAATGCGCGGCCAGCCGGCGCGGATCAGGATGGCGGCGGCGAGGTTCTCCTTCAGCGGTGCGGCGCCTTGCTGCAGGCGGTAGCCACGTTGGTGCAGGCTGTGGCCGGCGAGGTCGAGGGAAAGGATCGCCTCGCCCTTCTCCAGGCGCAGGTGGATGCGCAGGTCGGGATTGACCTTGTCCACGGAAGGACGCACGCCGTCGGCACCACGCAGCTTGTCCACCACCGCGTCCTTCACCTTGAGCGCACCGAAATGCGTGTTGTCGATGCCCGAGCCATGGCCGCTGAACTCCACCGCCAGGCTGCCGCCAGGCAGCAGGTGGTCATGCCAGTCCACCGCCAGCACACCCTGGTAGAGCTCCTCGGCGTTCTGCACCGGGAAACGCTTGAGCACCAGCAGCACGCGGTTGGCCAGGCGAGACCAGAGGCAGAGCCGGTAGGCCGTTTCCAGGTCGCCCTGACCACGTACCGCGGCAACCTGCTCGCGCACGTCCTGCAGGCCGAGCTGCGCGGCCTCCTCGGCCAGCAGGCCCTCCAGGCTCTTCGGGCAGGTGAGGAAAAGTTCGAAGCGATCCGACATCGGGAAAATCCAGGGCCCGTTCAAGGCGATCAGCGGCACAGAAGCAGTGCTGTGCGGTAAGAAAGTGTGTGACGTAAGGTCGCGGGAACGGCCCTTCGTCGGAATGAAAAAGCGTTCGAGCCAGGCGCCCAATGAAATGGCACTCCGACATCAATTCTCCGGCCAGCCCTTAAGCCACGGGGCTTAGACCGAAAAGTGGCAAAAATCGTTTCCGTCAGCTTATGGCCGTTGCCACCTTCAAGTTACGCCCTTATGACAAAACGATCATTCACATGCCTGGGGGCATTGGTTAGAACTCAGCTTAACCCGCCGCCGCAATGGCGAGGGATGGAGGCTCGCCACGCCGGCAGCGGGCCTTCGAAGGCAGAGCATTTCTGCCGGGTTCCGCCATTGGAACCCAATGGACATAACAGTCAACAAATGAGGGCTACACCCTATGAGAAGACTTAAGCGTGATCCGATGGAACGAGCATTCTTGCGCGGCTATCAGCACGGCATCAATGGTAAATCCCGCGATCTTTGTCCTTTCACCCATCCCACCACACGGCAAGCCTGGATCAACGGTTGGCGCGAGGGCCGTGGCGACAACTGGGATGGGCTCACCGGCGCCGCCGGTATTCACCGTCTGAACGAACTCCACGCCGTCGGCTGATCAGGATCACACCGACTTCACCAAGCACGCCCCATCCGGGCGGCGGGCGCAAGCCCAGGGGCTCCCAAACGGGAGCCCTTTTTATTTGCCGCTCACTGCCTGGGCAACCCGGCAATGGCATCCACCGCTTCGCGGATGAGCGCCGGCCCCTTGTAGATGAACCCCGAGTAGACCTGGACCAGGCTGGCGCCGGCGGCGATCTTCTCCGCCGCGTGACGACCTTCGGTGATGCCACCCACCGCGATGATCGGCAGGCGACCACCCAGCTCACCGGCCAGCACCTTCACCGTGTGGGTGCTCTTGTCCCGCACCGGCGCACCGGACAGGCCACCCGCTTCGTCCCCGTAGGGCAGCCCCTCGACACCTTCGCGGCCGAGGGTGGTGTTGGTGGCGATCACCGCGTCCATGCCGGACTCCAGCAGCGCCTTGGCCACCATGGCGGTTTCCTCGTCGTTCATGTCCGGGGCGATCTTGATGGCCAGCGGCACATGCCGGCCATGCTCGGCGGCCAGGCGCTGCTGGCGGGTGCGCAGGGCTTCCAGCAGTTGCTTGAGCGAATCACCGAACTGCAGGCTGCGCAGGCCGGGCGTGTTCGGCGAGCTGACATTCACCGTCACGTAGCTGGCATGGGCATAGACCTTGTCCAGGCAGATCAGGTAGTCGTCCACCGCGCGCTCGACGGGCGTATCGAAGTTCTTGCCGATGTTGATGCCCAGCACGCCGTCATACGCGGCCGCGCGAACGCGCGTCAGCAGGTGATCGACGCCCAGGTTGTTGAAGCCCATGCGGTTGATGATGGCTTGCGCCTGGGGCAGGCGGAACAGGCGCGGCTTGGGGTTGCCCGGCTGCGGGCGCGGGGTCACGGTGCCGATCTCGACGAAACCGAAGCCCAACTGCGCGAAGCCGTCGATGGCGTCGCCGTTCTTGTCCAGGCCGGCGGCCAGGCCTACCGGGTTGGGGAACTCCAGGCCCATCACCTTCACCGGCAGGCTTGCCGGCGACTTGGTCAGCAGGCGGTTGAGGCCGAGGCGGCCACCGGCACCGATCAGGTCGATGGACAGTTCGTGGGAAGTTTCCGGGGACAGGGAAAAGAGCAGCTCGCGGGCCAGTGTGTACATGGTCGGTCGGGCATCGATCGGCGATAGGGGCCGGCGATTATAGCCGCGCCGCCCCCGTCAGGCGAGGCGGCGCAGGTTGAGCAGCTTTCCGTCGGCGGAGAAATCCAGCACAAAGGTGCCGCACACCCCGGCGTGATCCAGGTGCGCGCGCAGGTGATGGGCCGGCAGGCTGACCTTTCGTCCATCGCGGCTGCGCAGCAGCACACGGTTGGCCCGACCTTGATAGACTGCGAGGAATTCGTCCGCAGTCAGGGAAATATCCAGCACCAGGCTGGGCATGGAGGCGTCCTCGGCAAATGAAGACCGGAATTCTGCCATACCGTCCGTTCGCTCTCCGTCCCCGCCAAGCGGAATTGTTCCACGCCCGGTTCGCGAGGCCGCCGGCCCTCTGCCACACTGCCACCCGTGACCGGGGAGTATTCAGGCCATGAGTGAGATGCAGCCACCACCACCCTTGAGCGCCCGTCTGGCTGCAATCGCCCAGCGTTTCGGTATCGGCAAGGCGCCACGTCGTATAGTCGAGCGCGCCAGCCAGCTACGCCTGCCCTTCCAGCAACTGCCGCAAGCCCAGGAAAGCATCTGGTGGCAGGCCGGCCCGCCGCTGCAGCGCTTGGTGGAGCTGCCGCGCGGCGCCCTTTCCGGCCCCGTCCAGGACGACAAGGCCGAAGCCCATGCCGTGCTGGTGGGCGTGGTCAAGCGCAGCGAGCAGCACCTCTCCAGTTTCGACCTGCGCCAGGTCGACGGCTTGTGCGGCAGCAACCACGAACCGCCGCCCACCCCCAGCTTCGAGGACTACCTGGCCGGTCTGCACAGCCGCAAGGTTCGCATCATCAGCTACAAGGACTTCATCAAGGCCATCAGCCTGCCGCTGCCACGCTTCCTCGCGGGCGTGCCCATCCACCTGTGTCGCGCCAACTGGCGCGGCAAACGGGTGTTCTGGAGCGGCGACCAGCACGCCGAGGCCTTCGCCGCCGCCGTCGCCTACGCCCGCTTGCGCGAGCTCGAAGCCACCCTCCCCGCCGAGATCACCGACTACCACCTCGATACCGCCGGTCTCGGGCAGTTGGATGACCGCTACCACGTGCTGGCCATGCCGGTGCAGGCCTGGAGCGACCCGGCGTTCATGGGCCTGTTGCTGGACGGCGGCATCCCTTACTCGCGCCTGACCTTCCTGCGTAACGCCGGCGCCCCGGAATTCATCCTGCTGCCGAAAAACCATGCCGACGCCACGGCCCTCGGCGAAGGCCTGCGCCTGGCCGGTGCGGCGGATGTGGTGAGGTACCTGCAGGCACTGGCCTGACGGCGCCGCCACCGGCCACAACGCCAGGTATCGCTGCACTCGCGAGACATCACCCGTTTCCTACAGGCAGCCTCCGACTCGCCCGCTTGCCCTTCCGCCCGCCCCTCCCTATCCTGCGCCGGTCACGGTCAATCCCGTGACCGGGTTTGACAGCCCAGACTAGTAGGCGCGATTGCGCCGCAAGGTGCATGCGAAAAACGGCGGACGTTTTTTGCAGGCATTTGCACGTATGCAGTTTTCTGAACTGCACTGCTTTATGGCAGGTCGCGTGGGGAGACCCTCGTGGTCTGCCGGTGCCTACTAGCCGGTCTGTCAACCCCGCGCGATCTGCCGCCCTTCGAATGACAGCGAAAAGCGGCGGACCTCAATCGACTAGTAGGAGCTTCGCTATGCAAGACGCATTCATTCCCGTCGTTTTCCAACGCCATTCCCTTCAACTTCGTGCGCTGATGATCGACAACCGTCCCTGGTTCGTCGCCTATGACTTCGCCCGTCTGATCGCTGCACCGCGCGCGCTCCTCCTGGCCAGGCGCATGCCTGTGCACCAGCGGCGCACGGTGTTGCTGCAGTACGACAGCGGGACTCGGGAAGAGCTGGATGTCATCAGCGATCTGGGGGCCTACAACGCGCTGTTTCGCTTCGGCCACCCGGAGCACCGCAGCATTGGCCAGTGGCTCAGTGAAGAGGTGGTCCCGACGCTGCACGACCAGCACCGGGAGGCGGATGTTTCGCCGAAGCGGGCGTTCATGAGCTGGGCCGACCAGCGGGTCGGCGTGGTGAGGTGGCAGGGCGAGCTGTGGATCGCCCGGCGCGATCTGCCGAGGTTCATGGCGGCCCATGACGAACCGGCACTGCGGGATGGGCCAAGCTGGCGGAACCTGCCAGTCGGGGATTGCTAGGCTGAACGCTGTGGGATCGAATTCAATCGCCCATGAATTCGATCCCACAGGTCCGCGGGCAGCCGTGCAACCTGCCCCTCCGGCGTCAACGTCACGCCTTGATGATGGCGCCGCCCAGGTGGGCAAGAAAGAACACCGAGTCGTCCAGAGCTTCGGCATCGTGCATTTTGTCCTGGCCGATCCTCATGGGTTCGCCGGTCGAGATGGGGAGGTGCCGCAACGCGTTTTCGCGAAGGAAGTCGCTCCGACAGAACGCGCAGCACTGTGGCGGCGCGCCCGTAGGATGGGTGGAGCGAAGCGATACCCATGCGGTCCGGGGCGGGGGAATCGCAAGGCGGAACGAATTTCCCCGGATTGCGTCCGGGCTACCGACCCGGACGCGGTCGCTGGGTGTCGAGCGCAGCGAGTTCCAACAGCCCGCACACCGCTGGGCTTCGCAGGCTCGCAGCACCCACCTACGGAACGCCTTGCAACCGGCCCCCGTCACCGTGACTAAGTGCCGCTGTAGGTGGATGCCGCCCGTACAGATGAAAAAAAGCCCCGCACAAGGCGGGGCTGAGAGCACTAAACACCTACGGCATCACGGGGGTCAGGGAATGCACACCCCGTGCTGGCCACTTTGGGCCAGGTCCATGAGTTCGCGGTTGGCCACGGCGTACATGGCGTAGTCGGTGGTGGTGGCGGCGCGCAGTTCGACCAGCATGGCCTTCCAGCGCTCAACCAGGGCGCGGTGCTGGTCCAGCCACAGCGCCACCCGCTCCTCGATATCCGCCGGGCCTTCATTCATCTGCAACACGGAGATGGTGATCGCCCGCTGCTGCCAGTCCAGGTCGTCGCGGAAGGCCTCCCGCGCCAGCGCCTGCCAGTTGTTCTCCACCGGCAGGCTGGTGATCTGCTGGAGATACCAGGACAGGTCCAGCGCACCGCCGACGGCGAAGTAGGCCGTGGCGACTTCGGCGGTGTCCTTGCCGGTGACATCCGACGCCTCGATGATCGGCAGCAGGGTGTAGAGGTGGCTGGTGCCGGCCACCACACGAGCCAGGTCTTCCGGCGCACCGGCTTCGACGTAGGACTGGAAGCGCGCCAGCCACTGTTCGCGGGACGGGCCTTCGAGCAGTTCGTCCAGGCGGCCGGCCAGGGTTTCCACGCGCGGACCGAAGTGGTTGACGTCGCGGGCGGCGTTCTGGTCTTCGCGGCGGCTGCGCAGGAACCAGCGGGTCGCCCGACGGCCGAGGCGCATCAGTTCGTCCATCAGGGTCAGCTGCAGTTCGGCCGGGACCTTGTAGTCCAGCGCCTCGATCTGCTGCCACCAGTGCGGCAGGCGGAACACGTCGCGGACCACGACATAGGCGCCGGCCACGTTGGCCGCGCTCATGCCGGTGGACTCCTTCAGGCGCTGCACGAAGGTAATGCCCATGTGGTTGACCAGGTCGTTGGCGATCTGGGTGCTGATGATCTCGCGCTTGAGGCGGTGACGACGCATGGATTCGCCGAAGGTTTCGGCCAGGCGCGCCGGGAACGCGGTTTCCATTTCCTCGGCCAGGTAGTCGTCATCCGGCACCAGGGACTTGAGCAGCGACTCCTTGAGGTCGATCTTGCTGTAGGAGATCAGCACCGACAGTTCCGGACGGGTCAGGCCGTGGCCGCTGGAGAGGCGCTCGTTCAGCTCTTCGTCCGAGGGCAGGAACTCCAGGCCGCGGTCCAGTTTGCCGGCCGCTTCCAGAGCGGCGATCAGGCGTTTGTACTCGCCGATCTTCTCGCGAGCGCGGCGTTGCGCCAGGGACAGTGCCTGGGTCTGCTTGTAGTTGTTGCCCAGCACCAGGTTGCCCACGTCGTCGGTCATCTCGGCGAGCAGCTTGTTGCGCTGTTTGCCGGTCATGTCGCCGTTGGCGACGATCTCGTTGAGCAGGATCTTGATGTTGACTTCGTGGTCCGAGCAGTCCACGCCGCCGGCGTTGTCGATGAAATCGGTGTTGCTGGCACCGCCGTTTAGGCCGTACTCGACGCGACCCAGCTGGGTCATGCCGAGGTTGCCACCCTCGCCCACCACCTTGGCCCGCAGCTCGCGACCGTCCACGCGCAGGGCGTCGTTGGCCTTGTCGCCGACATCGGTGTGGCTTTCGCTGCTGGCCTTGACGTAGGTGCCGATGCCGCCGTTCCAGAGCAGGTCAACCGGCGCTTTGAGCAGGGCGTGGAGCAGTTCGGTGGGGGTCAGCTTGTCGGCCTCGATCTCGAAGCGCGCCTTCATCTGCGGGCTGATGGCGATGCTCTTGGCGCTGCGCAGGAAGATGCCGCCGCCTTCGGAAATCAGCTTGGCGTCGTAGTCGGCCCAGGACGAGCGCGGCAGGTCGAACAGGCGCTTGCGCTCATTGAAGCTGGAGGCGGCATCCGGGTTCGGGTCGATGAAGATGTGCATGTGGTTGAAGGCGGCCACCACCTGCAGCTTGTCCGACAGCAGCATGCCGTTGCCGAACACGTCGCCGGCCATGTCGCCGATGCCGATCACGGTGACGTGATCCTTCTGCACGTCGATGCCGCGCTCGCGGAAGTGGCGCTGCACCGACACCCAGCCGCCCTTGGCGGTAATGCCCATGCCCTTGTGGTCGTAGCCAGCCGAGCCGCCGGAGGCGAAGGCGTCGCCCAGCCAGAAGCCATACTCCAGGGCGATGCCGTTGGCGATGTCGGAGAAGGTTGCGGTGCCCTTGTCGGCCGCCACCACCAGGTAGGGGTCATCCGGATCGTGGCGCACCACATTGGCCGGCGGCACCACCTTGCCTTCCTTGAGGTTGTCGGTGACGTCCAGCAGGCCGGAGATGAAGATGCGGTAGCAGGCAATGGCCTCGTTCTGGATATCGTCGCGGGTGCCGCCCACCGGCAGGCGGCGCGGGATGAAACCGCCCTTGGCGCCCATGGGCACGATCACCGCGTTCTTCACCTGCTGCGCCTTGACCAGGCCCAGCACTTCGGTACGGAAGTCTTCCTCGCGGTCGGACCAGCGCAGGCCGCCACGGGCCACGTCGCCGAAGCGCAGGTGCACGCCTTCGACCCGCGGGGAGTAGACGAAGATTTCGAACTTGGGCACCGGGCGCGGGATTTCCGGGATCAGCCGCGGGCTCAGTTTGAAACTGAAGTAGGACTTGTTCTGGCCGGCCGCGTCAGTCTGGTAGAAGTTGGTCCGCAGGGTGGCCTTGATCAGGTCCAGGTAGCGCCGCAGGATGCGGTCTTCGTTGAGCACGGCGACGTTGTCCAGCTCGCCGAGGATGGCGTGCTCGAGCTTCTGCTGCTTGTCTTCCAGGTCGTCCGTCGCCAGTTTGCGCGCCAGGTAGAAGCGGGTCTTGAACAGGCGCACCAGCTCCTTGGCGATGTTGGCGTGGTTCAGCAGGGTGCTGGCGATGTAGGACAGGTCGAAGCCCAGGCGGATCTGCTTCAGGTAGCGGGCGTAGGCACGCAGCAGGGCGACATCGCGCCAGGGCATGGCGGCGGTGAGCACCAGGCGGTTGAAGGCGTCGTTCTCGGCGTGGCCACCGACGATGTGGACGAAGGCGTCCTGCAGGGTGTCGTTGAGCTGCTGCAGGTCGACGTCGTCACCCAGGGCGCTGGTGAAGGCGAAGTCATGAATCCAGTACTGGCGGCCGTCCTGACGCACCAGGCGGTAGGGGAATTCGCCCAGCACGCGCAGGCCGAGGTTTTCCAGGATCGGCAACACGTCGGACAGCGCCAGCGGCGTGTCGGCGTGGTACAGCTTGCAGTGCAGCTGCTGCTCACCCTGGGCCAGCGGCTGGTAGAAGCTCATCACCAGCGGGCGCTCGTCGGACAGGCTGTAGAGGTGCTGCATGTCCACCACCGCCGAGTGCGGGGCGAAGCGTTCGCGGTAGCCGGCCGGGAAGCCTTTCGGGAAGTCGGAGAGCACGCGGGTGCCCTGGGCTTCGCCGAAGCTCTCGTTGATCAGGCTGGCGTAGTCGTCCTTCCAGGATCGGCAGGCCTGGATGACTTCCTTCTCCAGCAGGGCGATGTCGACCTGGACCTTGTTCTTCGGGTCCAGGCGCAGGATGAACTGCACGCGCGCCAGCACCGACTCGGAGAAGAAGGTCCAGAACTCGCAGTCGCTCGCCTGCAGGCGCTCCATGAGGATCTGCTGGATCTTCACGCGGGTTTCGGTGGAATAGACGTCGCGCGGCACGTAGGCCAGGGCATAGGCGAAGCGGCCATAGGGATCGCGGCGCAGGAACAGGCGGATCTTGTTGCGCTCCTGCATCTGCACGATGGACATGGCGGTGCTGAACAGGTCGTCCACCGGGGTCTGGAACAGGTCGTCGCGCGGCAGCACTTCCAGCACCTGGGCCAGTTCCTTGCCCAGGTGGGCCTTGGCGTCGAAGCCCGAGCGACGCCGGATTTCCGCAACCTTGCGGCGGATGTAGGGGATGTGATCCACGCTTTCGGCATACACGGCGGAGGTGTAGAGGCCCATGAAGCGGCACTCCTTGACCACCTTGCCCTTGGCGTCCAGTTCGCGGATGGAGACGAAGTCCGGGTAGGCCGGGCGGTGCACGCGGCTCGGTTCGGCGGCCTTGGCGAAGGACAGCAGGTTGGACTCGTGCAGGTAGGCGAGCGCTTCGCTCTCGATGTGCAGGTCGTCCTTCTTCAGGCCGGCGCGGCGCAGCCTGGAAACCCCCAGCAGGGATTTTTCGTCGTACACCAGGTGGCCGCCGTTCTTGTCGTCGGCCACGGTGAATTCCTCATAGCCGAGGAAGGTGAAGTGGTCGTCCAGCAGCCACTCCATGAACACCTTCACTTCCTTCAACTCGTCGCCGTCGACCTTGAGCTTGGCCTTGTCGATCCAGGCCAGCAGTTCCTGGGCCTTGGCCTTCATCGGTTTGAAGTCGGCAACGGCCACGCGGACCTCGCCCAGCACGTCCAGCAGGGCCTTCTCCAGGGTCTTCAAGGCACCATTGCCGGCGCAGCGGTCGATCTCCAGAAAAATCAGCGACTCCTGACACACGTCCTTGCCCTGGGTGCCCTTGGGCAGGATTTCCTGCAGCTCGCCCTTGGCGCCGCGACGCACGCTGATCACGTTGTTCTGCAGGGTGTGGATGCTGTAACCGCGACGGTTCAGCTCCATGCGCACCGAGTCGACGAGGAAGGGGATGTCCGGGTGCAGCACTTCCACCGCGGTATGGGTGGACTGCCAGCCGTGCTTCTCGTAGTCGGGGTTGAACACCCGCACTTCCGGGCTGGCGGGATCGAAACGCTCCACCAGGCGCCACGAGGACAGGGTGCAGCCGACCAGGTCGGACAAACGGCGCTGGGTCAGTTCATCGAGCGCGATGATGCCGAAGAATTGCTCGGCGAACAGGGAAACTTGTGGCAATGCCTGTTCGCTGACGTGCTGCGCCAGGGCCGCTTGCAGTTGATGCTGGAAGTCGGCTTTGCTGGCCGCCGTGAAGAACGCCATGGTTGTGCTCCGCTAGGCTCGTTTTGGTGGGTTAAGCGTAGAACGCCTACAAGCGGAGCAAGGGCCACAGGTCGATCCAGGCAGTGCACCCCCGCTCCGGGCGACGCCGGGGGGGGACAACTGCGACCCGGCGGTCACCATTGCCGCGAAAGCTTAACGAGGGAGCACGACGCCACGCTTACGGCGCTGCGACATATTCGTTCATGCTGCGTCCGCTTCCATACCTCGGTATGGATTCCCCATACCAAAGCGGCTCGCGCAGGGTTTCGCTCCCGCGCGGCTGCGCCGGCCGCCGGTGCCAGGGCGACGTAAAACCCACCTGCATCACGGAACCAATACCCCGACAACAGGCTCTTCTAGGCCGCTTCCCCTGGTCTGGATTAAAGTGATGCCTCATCAGCGGAGGGCTTACCGCTCTCCTTTCCCCAGTTCGACGAGTCCATCGATGGAACACCGTGACGCGCTAGTCGCCCTTCGCAACGTCCTTTCCACCCAGATTCTCGGTCAGGAAAAACTCATCGACCGCCTGCTGATCGCGCTGCTCGCCGACGGCCACCTGCTGGTGGAAGGCGCCCCCGGCCTGGCCAAGACCAAGGCGATCAAGGACCTGGCGGACGGCGTGGAGGCGGAGTTCCATCGCATCCAGTTCACCCCGGACCTGCTGCCGGCCGACATCACCGGGACCGAGATCTACCGCCCGGAGAACGGCAGCTTCGTGTTCCAGCAGGGGCCGATCTTCCACAACCTGGTGCTGGCGGACGAGATCAACCGGGCGCCGGCCAAGGTGCAATCGGCGCTGCTGGAAGCCATGGCCGAACGCCAGGTGTCCATTGGCCGCTCCACCTACGACCTGCCGCCGTTGTTCCTGGTGATGGCGACCCAGAACCCCATCGAGCAGGAAGGCACCTATCCCCTGCCCGAAGCGCAGCTCGACCGCTTCCTGATGCACGTGCGCATCGGTTTCCCGGACGCCTCGGTGGAGCGCAAGATTCTCCAGCAGGCCCGTGGCGAGGCGCTGCATGGCGAAACCCGTTCCGAGCACCAGGTGAGCCAGCAGGCGATCTTCGCCGCGCGCAAGGAAATCCTCGGCCTCTACATGGCCGACGCCGTGGAGGAGTACCTGGTGCAGTTGGTCATGGCCACCCGCACCCCGGCCAAGTTCGACAACGAGCTGGCCGAATGGCTGGCCTGGGGCGCCAGCCCGCGCGGCTCCATCGCCCTGGACCGTTGCGCGCGCGCCCACGCCTGGATGGCCGGGCGCGACTTCGTCAGCCCCGAGGACATCCAGGCGGTGCTGTTCGACGTGCTGCGCCATCGTCTGATTCTCTCCTTCGAGGCGGAGGCCGCCGGAATCGACCAGGACCGGGTGATCCAGCGCATCCTGGATGTGGTAGCGGTGGCTTGATGCGCCTGAAAGCGGCGGCCTGGAAGTTCCGGATCAGGAAACGCCATCCGGCGACACCTGGCTTCGCCCCGCCGGCCGCCAGCGCGGAAGGCGTGCACGTGGGCCTGGCGGAGCTGATCGACATGCGCCACCGGGTCCGCGAGGTGCAGATCTTCTCCAGCCCCGCCCGCCGCAGTCCGCTGATCGGCCTGCACCATTCCAAATTGCGCGGCCGTGGCGTGGACTTCGATCAGGTCCGCATCTACCAGGCCGGCGACGACGTGCGCACCATCGACTGGCGCGTCACCGCGCGCACCCAGGAGCCCCACACCAAGCTGTTCCACGAGGAGCGCGAGCGTCCGGTGTTCATCATGGTGGAACAGAGCCATCGACTGTTCTTCGGCACCGGGCTGGTGTTCAAGTCGGTCCTCGCCGCCCAGGCCGCCAGCCTGATCGGCTGGGCCGCCCTGGCCCACAACGACCGGGTCGGTGGCCTGGTGTTCAGTGACAGCGAGCACCACGAGATCAAACCCCGGCGCAGCAAGCAGAGCCTGCTGCAGCTACTCAGCCGGCTGGCCCGCGCCAACCAGGCCCTTGGCGCGCAGGCGGCGATCCAGCGCGAAGGCTTCAGCCTGGCCCTGCGCCGCGCCCGCGAAGTGCTGCGGCCAGGCAGCCTGGTGGTGATCCTCTGCGACGAGCGCACCCTGTCCGACACCGCCGAACAGCAGATCGCCCTGCTCGCCCGCCACACCGACCTGATCCTCCTGCCGGTGTCCGACCCCCTGGACCACGCCCTGCCCGCCGCCGGCCTGCTGCGTTTCGCCGAGCAGGGCGCCCAACTGGAGCTGGACACCCACGCCAGCGACCTGCGCCAGGCTTATCGCGAACTGGGCGAGGCCCGCGTCGCACGCTGGGAGCGCCTCGCCCAGCGCCTCGGCGTACTGTTGCTGCCCCTGTCCACCCAGGAAGGCATGATCGACCAGCTGCGTGACTACCTGCAGCGCAAGGGGGCGCAATGAATCCGCTGGACGAACTGGAGCCGCTGATCGCGCCGGCCGCCGTTGCCTGGTGGCCGCCCGCCCCCGGATGGTGGTGCCTGCCCCCCCTGTTCGGCCTGCTGGCCTGGGGGCTGTGGTACTGGCGACGACGGGCCACGTTCGAGGAGACCGCCGAAGCCGAACAGCCGTTGGACCCGGCGCGCCAGGCCGCCCTGGACGAGTTGGCGCACCTGCCCAAACCCTACGACGGCGCCCCGGCCGGCCCCTGGCTGCAGGAGCTCAACGGCCTGCTCAAGCGCGTGTGCCGCCAGCACTATCCCGCGGACCAGAGCCATACCCTGAGCGGTCGCGCCTGGCTCGCCTACCTCGACAACCGTTGTCCGGCGGCCGGCCTGACGCGCTGGATGATCCTGGTCGAAGGCGCCTACCGGCCGCAGTGCAAACTGGACGACAAGGCCATCGCCGGTCTCTACCAGTCTGTCGAGACCTGGGTGCGCAAACATGTTTGAGTTCACCTGGCCCTGGGTCTTCCTGCTCGCCCCGCTGCCCTGGGTGTTGCGCCTCCTGTTGCCCCCGGCGGACAGCGGCGAAGCGGCGCTGAAGGTGAGCTTTCTCGCCGACCTCGAAGGCCTGGTAGGACGCCGTGCCCGCGCCAACCTGCCGGCCTGGCGCCAGCAGGCCCCGTTCCTGCTGCTCTGGCTGCTGCTGCTCTGCGCCGCCGCCCGTCCGGAATGGGTGGGCGAGCCACAACCCATGGCCACCAGCGGCCGCGACCTGCTGCTGGCGGTGGATGTGTCCGGCTCCATGGACTACGCCGACATGCGCTGGGAAGAAGAAGACGTCAGCCGCCTGACCCTGGTGAAGCACCTGATGGGAGAATTCATCGACGGCCGCCGTGGCGACCGCATCGGTCTCATCCTGTTCGGCAGCCAGGCCTACCTGCAGTCACCGCTGACCTTCGACCGCGACACCGTGCGAACCTGGCTGGACGAGGCGCTGATCGGCATCGCCGGCAAGAACACCGCCATCGGCGACGCCATCGGCCTGGCGGTGAAACGCCTGCGCCAGCGCCCGGCCGACAGCCGCGTGCTGGTGCTGATCACCGATGGCGCCAACACCGGCGGCGAGATCGACCCCCTGACCGCCGCGCGCCTGGCCACCGAGGAGCAGGTGAAGGTCTACACCATCGGCATCGGCGCTGACCCGGAACAGAGCGACGTGCTCGGCATCCTCGGCCTAAACCCGAGCATGGACCTGGACGAGCCCACCCTGATCGCCATCGCCGAACAGACCGGTGGCCGGTACTTCCGCGCGCGCAACAGCCAGGAACTGGAGGCGATCGAAGAAAGCCTCGACCGCCTGGAGCCGGTGACCCAGCGCGCCAGCCAGGCGCGCCCGGCCCACGCCCTCTACAGCTGGCCCCTGGCTGGCGCCCTGCTGTTGAGCGTCGCCCTGGCCTTCCACGTGCTCTGGCCCCACGCCCTGCAACAACGCCCGCCGTGGCTGCGGAGACGCACATGATCGCGCTCTGGCCCCACTGGCTGCGGCCCGCCTGGCTGCTCCTGCTGCCGCTGCTGGGCTGGCTGCTCTGGCAGCTCTGGCACCGCGAGCGGCGCAGCGGGCGCTGGGAACAACTGCTGCCCCGCGCCTTCCAGCCCTGGCTGCTCGAAGGCAGCCGCCAACGTGGCAACCGGCTACCCTGGCTGGCCCTTGGCCTGTCCTGGCTGCTCGGCCTGCTGGCACTGCTCGGGCCCAGCTGGCAGCAGGTGGAACAGAGCACGCAGAAGCGCGCCGACCCGCTGGTGGTGATGCTGGAACTGACCCCCTCGATGCTGGCCGGCGATATCGCCCCGACCCGCCTGGAACAGGCCAAGCGCAAGCTGCGCGACCTGCTGGATGCCCGCCGCGACGCGCAGACGGCGATCGTCGTCTACGCCGGCAGCGCCCATAGCCTGGTGCCGCTGTCCGATGACCTGATGACCAGCCTCAACCTGATCGAGTCGCTGAAGCCGTCGATCATGCCGCAGCAGGGCCACCGCGCCGACCTGGCCGTGGCCCGCGCCCTCCGCCTGCTGGAACAGGGGGGCCAGGGCCAGGGACGCCTGTTGCTGGTCACCAGCGGTCTCGGCACCGAGGAACGAGAGGGCATCCGCGAGGCCCTCGGCTCCCGCTCCGAGCGCCTGGCCATTCTCGGCGTCGGCACGGCGGCGGGCGCTCCCATTGCCCAGGAAGGCGGCGGCTTCCTCAAGGATGACCAAGGCACGATCCTCCTGCCCAAGCTCGACAGCGTCCAACTGCGCCGCTTCGCCGCCGACCTGGGCGGCCGCTACAGCGGCGTCCAGCTGGATGACAGCGACCTGCGCGGCCTGGGGCTGCTGGACAGCCCCGGCAGCCTGCGCGAAAGCAGCGAAATCGCCCGGCTGGCGGCCTGGGCCGACCAGGGTCACTGGCTGTTGCTGCCCGTGCTGCTGATCGCCGCCTGCGCCGGCCGCCGTGGCTGGCTGTTCTGCCTGCCACTGCTGCTGGCGTTGCCGCGCCCGAGCCTGGCCGTGGAGTTCGACGACCTCTGGCTGCGCCCGGACCAGCAGGGCCAGCGCCTGCTGCAGGCACAGCGACCCGCCGAAGCGGCGCGGCGCTTCACCGACCCGCGCTGGCAGGGCATGGCGCTCTACCAGGCCGGCGACTACGCCGAGGCCGCCGCGCGCTTCGCCCAGGGCGACGGCGCGGCGGACCATTACAACCGGGGCAACGCCCTGGCCCGGGACGGCGAGCTGGAAGCGGCGCTGGACGCCTACGACTCAGCCCTGCAGCGCCAGCCCGACCTGGCCGCCGCGCAGAAGAACAAGGCCCTGGTGGAGGCGTTGCTGCGCCAGCGCGAAGCCGAAGCCGCCGCCAGCCAGGACCAGCAGGCGGGCGAGCAACAGGCCGGACAGCCTGGCGAGCAGGCCTCCGCGCAGCAACGGCCCGGCGAGCGCAGTGCCGCCGAGGACGCGCCACAATCAGGCGAAGGCGAGGCCCAGCCAGGCAGCCAGACGCCGTCCGGCAGCGGCGGCACCGCTGAGCAAACCACGCCCCGGGACCACGCGCCCACCCAGACCGCCAGCAACGAACCCCTGGGCGACGAACGCCGCCAGGCCCTCGAACAATGGCTGCGGCAGATCCCCGACGACCCCGCCGAACTGCTGCGCCGCAAGTTCTGGTACGAACAGCAACAGCGCCAGGAAGAACCGTGATGACGCGCCCGCTCTGCGCCCTCCTCCTCAGCCTGCTGACGCTGGCCGCCCAGGCCGCCGGCTTCACTGCGAACGTCGACCGCACCCGCCTCAGCGAAGGCGAGACCGTCGAGCTGACCCTCGAATCCTCCGATCCGACGCTGTTCGGCAAACCCGACCTGACGCCGCTGAACCAGGACTTCGAAGTGCTCGGCACCCGTCAGATCAACCAGCTCGGCACCTTCAACGGCAAGAACGACCGCGCCACCCGCTGGATCATCACCCTCCAGCCGAAGCAGGCCGGCTTCGTCACCATTCCCGCACTGAAGCTGGGCGACGTGCACAGCGCCCCCATCACCCTCAACGTGCAGAAGGCCGAGAAGACCGACAAGCCAGCCGGCGGCCACCTGGCGCCGGTGTTCATCGACGCCAGCCTCGACCAGGAAAGCGTCTACGTGCAGGCTCAGGCCATGCTGACCCTGCGCATCTACCACTCGGTGTCCCTTTACGACGACAGCAGCCTCAGCCCGCTGCAGATGGACGACGCCCGCGTCGAGCGGCTGGGCGAACCACGCACCTACGAAAAGGAAATCAACGGTGTGCGCCACGGCGTGATCGAGGTGCGCTACGCGCTCTTCCCGCAGAAGAGCGGCGTGTTGGAGATTCCCCCGCAGGTGTTCAGTGCCACCCTGGTCGACCCCGGCAGCGAATCCGGCTACCAGCCCTTCGGCCCGCGCCCCGGCAAGCTGACGCGGGTGAATTCGCCGCGCATCCCCCTCAACGTCAAACCCAAGCCCGCCGAATACCCGGCCGACGCGCCCTGGCTGCCGGCGCGCAACCTGACCCTGACCGAATCCTGGAGCCCCGACCCCGCCGGCGTACAGACCGGCGACTCGCTGACCCGCAGCCTGATGATGACGGTGGAAGGCCTCTCCAGCGCGCAGATTCCACCCTTGCCGGCCACCCAGGCCCAGGGACTGCGGCGCTATCCCGACCAACCGCAGTTGGGCAACAAGACCGACGAGCGCGGCCTGCTCGGCAGCCGCGAGGAACGCGAGGCGCTGGTGCCCACCAGCAGCGGTCGCCTGGAGCTGCCGGCGGTTGTCGTGACCTGGTGGAACACGCGGGAGAACCGTCTGGAGCGCAGCGAGATTCCCGCGCGCACCCTGGAAGTCGCCAGCAACCCCGAACTGGAAGCCCGCCCGGCGCCGACCGCCGAAGCCCCCGTCGGCAATGCGCAGGCCCAGGCGCGGCTCTGGCCCTGGCAGCTCGCCTGCGCCCTGCTCGCCGGCACCACCCTGCTGGGGTTCGGCCTGTGGTGGCGCGCCCGCCGTCTGCCGGCGGTCCTGCCCACCGCCCAGGCCGGGCCGAGCCCACGCACCCTGCTGGACGAACTGCGCCGCGCCTGCCAGTCCAACGACCCGCACGCCACCCGCCAGGCCCTGGACAACTGGGCACGCCAGCAACCGGAGACCCTCGCCGACATGGCCGCGCGCTTCGTGCCGCTGTCCGACGCCATGGATGGGCTGAACGGCGCCCTCTACAGCGAGATCGGCCAGCACTGGCAGGGCGAGGACCTGTGGAAGGCCATCCGCGCCTTGCCGGCCGCCGAACGGCAGCAGGTGACCGGCGAATCCGGCCAGCTACCGCCGCTGTATCCGCGATAGCCGTCCCCGCGACCGGGGGCTAATCCTGGGCCTTTCCCGGTGGTAGCGAATTCATTTGAACGTGGGGAACCACGCCCATTGCGCGTGGCATGAGTCACCGGCCCTGCCTGCGACGCTAGCTGGCTGCAAGGCTGGGCCAAGGGCATTTCGTAGGCTGGCGCTGAGCCTGCGAAGCCCAGCGATGTGCGGGTTGTTGGGCCTCGCTGCGCTCGGACCAGAGTGGCCCGCACCAACCTACGGAGTCCGAGGTGGCCAGGCCCCCAGATCACGCCCATAAAAAAACCGCGGCCAGGGCCGCGGTTTCTTGTCCCGCTGCCGGGCTCAGTGAGCCAGCAGCGAACCACCGACCTTGCCCGCCAGCTTCTCGGGCTTGATCAGGAAGCGTGCCAGGGCCGGCAGCAGCCACAGGGCACCGAACATGTTCCAGAGGAGCATGAAGGTCAGCATCAGGCCCATGTCGGCCTGGAACTTGATGGCCGAGAAGATCCAAGTGACCACGCCGATGGCCAGGCACAGGCCCGTGAACAGCACGGCCTTGCCGGTGGACTTCAGGGTTTCGTAGTAGGCCTCCTGCAGCGGCAGGCCGGCACGCAGGAAGCTCTCCAGGCGGCTGTAGATGTAGATGCCGTAGTCCACGCCGATACCCACGCCCAGCGCGATCACCGGCAGGGTGGCCACTTTCACGCCAATGCCGAGGAAGGCCATCAGCGCGTTGCCCAGCACCGAGGTGAGGATCAGCGGCAGCACGATGCACAGGGTGGCCGCCACGGAGCGGAAGGTGATCAGGCACATCACCGCCACACAGATGTACACCAGGATCAGGATGGTCAGCTCCGCCTGGGCGATCACCTGGTTGGTGGCGGCCTCGATACCGGCGTTACCGGCCGCCAGGATGAACTCCAGGCCTTCGCGGTTGTGCTGCTGGGCGAATTCCTTCACCGCGTTCACGGCGCGGGTCAGGGTCTCGGCCTTGTGGTCATTGAGGAACACCAGCACCGGCGCCACGGAGCAGTCGGAGTTGTACAGGCCCTCGGCGCGGCTGATGGAGTTGTTCAGCACGTCCTGGTTGCGGGACAGGGTTTCCCACTTCAGGTTGCCTTCGTTCATCCCTTTGATCACCTGCTTGGAGACGGTGACCATGGAGATCGCGGACTGCACGCCCGGGGTGTTCTCCATCTTCCACATCAGCTCGTCCACCGGCGCCAGGGCCTCATGGGTGGAGCAGCCCTCGGGGCCGGTCTTGACCATGACCACCAGTACGTCGGAGCTGGTGGAGTAGTTGTTGATGATGAAGTTGTTGTCCTGGTTGTAGCGCGAGTCCGGGCGCAGCTCCGGAGCCCCCTGGTCGAGGTCGCCGATCTTCAGGTTCTGGCTGTACCAGAGGCCGCCACCGAAGGCGATCAGGGCAATCACCACGGAGATGGGCGCCACCACCGGATGAGCGAAGTTGGACAGCAGGCGCCAGAAGCGATGATCACGCTGGGCGTCGCGCTTGCTGCGCTCGATGGCCCGCTTGCTGATGCCGATGTAGGAGATGGACACCGGCAGCAGGATCAGGTTGGTGAAGACGATCACGGCCACGCCGATGGAGGCACCGATGGCCAGTTCGCGAATCACGCCGATATCGATGACCAGCAGGGTGATGAAGCCCACCGCATCCACCAGGATGGCGATCATGCCCGGCAGGAACAGCTGGCGGAAGGTACGCCGCGCGGCTGTCAGGGCGTTGTCGGAATCACTGGATTGCAGGGCGATACCGTTGATCTTCTGCACCCCGTGGGAGATGCCGATGGCGAAGATCAGGAAGGGCACCAGCATGGAATAGGGGTCCAGGCCGAACCCGGCCAGGTGCATCAGGCCCAACTGCCAGATCACCGCAATCAGGGTGGTGCAGAGCACCGAGATGGTGCTGCGGATACACCAGCTGAACCAGTAGAGCAGCACCAGGGTGACCAGGAAGGCGATGCCGAAGAAGCCCACCACCATGATCAGGCCATCGATCAGGTCACCCACCTTCTTCGCGAAGCCGACGATGTGGACCTTCACGTTGGGGTTCTGTTGCTGGTACTTGTCGCGGATCTTCTCTTCCAGCTCATGGGAGAACTGGCGGTAGTCGAGCTTCAGCAGCGTGCCCTGGTCGTTCGGGTCCGGGTAGGACTCGAGCAACGGCACGTCGATGATGCTGGACTTGAAGTTGTTGGCCACCAGGCGGCCGATCTGGCCGGACTTGAGCACGTTGTTGCGCAGCTCTTCCAGGCTGGCGGCGGAACCGTCGTAGGTCTGCGGGATCACTTCACCGCCGGCGAAGCCTTCCTCGGTCACCTCGGTCCAGCGCACGCTGGGGCTCCACAGGGACTTCAGGCCGGAGCGATCAACCCCGGAGATGTAGAAGACCTCGTCGTGGATCTGACGCAGGGTCTCCATGTACTCCTTGTTGAAGATGTCGCCGTTCTTGGCTTCCACCGAAATACGCACGGTGTTGCCCAGATTGGCCAGGTCATTGCGGTGCTCGATCATCTTCTGGATGTAGGGATGATGGAGCGGGATCATCTTTTCGAAGCTGGTGGACGGCCGAACCTGCAGCGCCTGCCAGGCGAGAAGGACGGTGGTCAGCAGGCAGAGAATGATCACTGTCGGCCGGTTGTTGAAGATCAGGCGCTCCAGGAAGGTCGCCTTGTCCTGGTGATGGGTCGTCATCGAAACTCTCCGCCTTTCTTATAGTTGGCCCAGCTCGGCGCCGGTCGGCGACGCCACGCGCACACCACCCTGCCCCACCAGGATCAGGTTGCCCTTCTCATCGGCGATGACGCTGGCCAGTGACAGTCGATCACTGCGGTTCACCACCGCGAAGCTGCGGCCATTGTCGGTGCTCTTGAGCACGCTGCCGCCATGGCCGACCACCACCAGGCTGCCGTCGGGCAGCAGCGCGCCGCCGGACAGACCGAACTCCAGCTCGCCACTGGCGGCCTGCAGCGGCACGGTCTCCCAACTGCTGCCGAAATCCGCGGAGCGGAACAGGTGGCCGCGCAGGCCATAGGCGATCACCACACCAGGCTCGGCGGCACCGAGCACGCCGAACAGCGAACCCTCGTAGGGGCTTTCGACGCGCTCCCAGGTCTCGCCCCAGTCGGAGGAGCGGAACATGCTGCCCGCCTCGCCCACCACGAACAGGCCGGAGTCCTTCACCGCGGCGATGGCGTTGAGGTGGTACTGGTCTTCGTTGTCCAGGCGGTCGCCGACGTCTTCCCAATTCTTGCCGCCGTCACGGGTGGCCATCAGGGCGCCATAGGCCCCCACGGCGAAACCGGTGCTGGCGTCCTTGAACCAGACGTCCAGCAGCGGCGCTTCGCGCTGCAGGTCTTCGAACTGCACGGTCCAGGTAGCGCCGCCGTCCTCACTGGAGAGGATCTGCGCGTCGTGGCCGACGGCCCAGCCTTTCTGGCCATCGACGAAATAGACAGCGGTCAGCATCTGGCGGGTCGGCACCTTGGCCTGGGTCCAGGATTTGCCGTTGTCATCGGAATAGAGGATGTGCCCACGGTCGCCGACGGCCACCAGGCGCTTGCCGGCGTGGGCGACATCGAGCAGCAGGCTGCTTACCGCCTTGGGCGACTCGATGGAGAGGATCGGCGCGTCGGCGGCCAGCGCGGATGCGGTAATGGGCACGGCGGCGACAGCGAGGACAGAGAGCACACTGAACAGCGAGAGCGCTTTGGCCAGCGGCGAGTGGAAGCGGAACGTCGGCTTGTGGAGGCTCTCCACGGAGAGGCCGGACGGGGTGCGCCGCATGACGGGCTCACTCATACACCTTTCCCCTTTTTGTTATAGATGGACCTGTCCCGGGCAGGCAGGCGCAGTAATCCTAGCCAGCTTTGGAAAGCGCGCACAATCGGCGGGACGTTATGTTTTGTTAATCACCCGTGGCGCTCTGTAACCGTGAGCGACGAGCCCTAGATCGAGGATCATGGCTGGAGGTTGGACCGGGTTCGCTCGGACCAAGGCCGGGACAAGCTCCTTCGATTAGCCTTCAGCGTTTGTATCGGCCCTTCCGCCTTCGCTGCTTGGCGCTGAGCCTGCGAAGCCCAACAGGCGGGATTTTCGGTGAAACATTGGGCCTCGCTTCGCCCGGACCCGCGTGGCCCGCACCAACCTTCAGCCGCGCGGCATCCCTTCGTCCAGCCTTCAGTCGGCTCCTCCCAAAAAGAAGAAGGCCGCTACGAGAGCGGCCTTCTTCCTTCGGGTGTCGCTTAGCGGGTACCGCGACGACGCAGGGCGGACGGCTTGAAGTAGCCATCGTCCGGAATGGCCTGGGTGAAGTCGATGGTGGTCGGTTCTTCGTTGTCCAGGTTCTGCACGTGGTAACGGCGGGCCTGCAGGTCGTGGAACACGTCCAGCGCGGACCAGGTGGTCGGCAGGTCGTAGTAGTTCTTCAGGTAGGCCACCGATACGCGCCACAGCTCGCCACGGCCGTCGTACTGGTCGACCACGGCGGCTTGCCAGCTGTCCTCGTCGAGGAACAGGGTGCGCTTGGAGTAGATGTGGCGGGCGCCGGACTTCAGGGTGCCTTCCACGACCCACACACGGTGCAGCTCGTTACGCGTGACCGCCGGGTTCAGGTGGCCGGGTTGCAGCAGGTCCTTGTATTTGATGTCCGGACTGGAAACCTTGTAGTTGTTGTACGGGATATAGATTTCCTTCTTGCCCACCAGTTTCCAGTCATAGCGGTCCGGGGCACCGTTGAACATGTCGGTGTCGTCGGCGGTACGCAGGCCGTCGGCGGCGGCGATCGGGGTGTCGTAGGCGAGGTTCGGTGCACGGCGCACGCGACGCTGGCCAGCGTTGTAGCCCCAGGCTTGGCGCGGTTCCTTCACCTGGTCGAGGGTTTCGTGGACCAGGGTCGCGCCACCGGCCAGGCGGGCGGGGCTCTTGGTGAAGGACAGGTAGTAGAACAGGACGTTGTTCAGGTCGGCGTACGAACCTTTCGGGTTGTAGTACTTGAACAGGGCTTCCTGTTGCGAGGTCACCAGCGAGTAGTCGCCATTGCGCTGCACCGCCACTTCCGAGGCACGCCGCACGATGTAGGAACCGCGATAGCGGGTGATGTGGTTCCACAGGGCCTCGACACCGTTCTGCGGAATCGGGAACGGGATGCTGCCGTAGGCGTCGGCAAAGCCGTTGCCGCCATCCAGCAGCTTGGCGGAGGTGGCGTTCTTGATGCTGTTGTCATACACCCACTGCGGCGCGGAGCCGGAGCGGCGGGTCTGGTAGACCGGCATCTGGAAGCTGCTCGGGTAGGCGTTGAACAGGGCGATCTGACCCGGGGTCAGGTTGGCCTTGTACTGGTCCAGGTTGGCCTTGGTGATGGTGAACAGCGGCTTGTCTTCCGGGAACGGGTCCGGATGGTGCTGGCCGGATTTGTAGCCCGCCGGAACCTGAGTGATGCCGCCAGTCCAGGCGGGAATGGTGCCAGCGGCGTTGCCGGCCTTCTCGGCGCCGAAGGGGGTCAGGCTGGCGCCGAGCTTGGCGGCTTCCTGGGCCGAAACCTGCGCCAGGGCGTTGCCAGCGGCGAGCGCCAGGGCAACCGCGGCGCTAATCAGCGAAAGCTTTTTCAGCATGGGTTTTCTCCGTGATGAGTCCGTATCGGGCGCCTGGGCGCCCGTCTTGTTCTTGTCGGTATTAGAAGGAGTACTTGACGCTGAGACCGATGTTGTCGCGGTCGCGTACCGAGTTGTTCTGGCCGCCGCCGTAGAACTCGGTGTACTGCAGCTCGGCTTCCAGAGCGTTCAGGTAGCTGGCCTTGACACCCAGGGTGTAAGCCTTGCGGCCCTCGATGAAGTTGCCGGTCTGGTAGGAGTTGCCCTCGAAGTCGTCCTTGTAGACGACGAAGGGGGAGAGGTTCACGCCCGCGTAGACATCGTTCCAGGTACCGGAAAGCAGCAGGGTGTAGCCGTAGGCGTTCTTGTTGACCTGGTCGTCGCGGTCGCCGCCGGAGACGTAGGAGCTGTTGCCACGGCCGGAGTAGTAGCGCTTCTGGCCGTTGAACGCGGTGTATTGCAGGTCACTGCCGCGCAGGTGCTCGGACGCCAGCTCGGCCACGCCGATCAGGGAGTCGAACGACAGCGCCGGGCCGAAGTTGTAGATGGTGCCCAGGGACGAATTGTAGGCCTCTACGCGCTCGTAGTTGTGGATCGAGTCGCCCAGTTGCACGCTCTGGCCGCCGATGTTGACGACACTTCCGGACGCCAGTTGCGGCGCCTGGAGCAGCAGGTCGCCCAGCAGGTCGTTGGTGGTGGCGATGCCGATCGGCAGGTTCGGACGGTAGGACAGCTCACCGAACACCGACGCGTCGCCGATGGTGGTGTTGAAGCTGAAGCCGTACATGCGGATGTCTTCGGCGTACTCACGACGGGCGTTGACTTGGTTCGCTACATCGATCACTGCCAGGCCATTCGCAGCTTGGGACAGTTCGGACGCTGGATCAGCCAAGCCAGCAGCAACCAAGTTCGGGATGTTTGCAAGCGCGCCGCCAATGATTGCATCGAACGCTGGCACCCCAGTGGTCCCACCCGCGGCGACCTGCGCGATTTGCTGCTGATTAAAGCCGCCCTGGATCAATTGCTGGATAGTCTGGGCAGTCACGACGCCCTGGGCGATTTGCTGCCGAGTGGCGCCAGCGTAGCTGCCAAGGTCAGCCTGAATGGTCGGCTCCTTGGCGTGGTAGTTGACGAAATAGAAGCCAAATTCGGTGGAGTTCAGCTCTTCGGCAATGTAGCGGAAGGCCACACCGAACTGGCCGTCGTTCTTGGCGTTGATATCCGGACGGATCGACGCGACCTTGATCACACCGTTTTCATCGACGGTGCGACCACCCGCCAGACCGCCCAGCCCCTGGGCGCTAAGAGCGGAATAGGCTCCTGCCAGCGGCAGCAGTGCCGGTTGCGTCGAATAGGCGGTATTGCCGCCATCGGCGAACAGGTCGGTTTCGGAGTAGTAGGTGCCCACCGGGTCGATGGCCGATTCTTTCCAGTTCCACTGGTAGAAGGTTTCCATCGACAGGTTTTCGGTCAGGCCGAGGTTGAAGCTCAGGGCTTCCACCGGCACCAGCACTTCCTTCAGTTCGGAGCCCGGCAGGCGGAACTTGGCGGCATCCACCGGGTTGGTGGTGTTCACGCCACCACGGTAGAAGATGCCTTCGCCCCAGTTGAACACCTGTCTGCCGATACGGCCGGAGACCGGCATGTCGGCCACGTCCCAGTTGCCGTAGAGGTAGGCGTCGAGGATCTGCGCATCACGGCCGGCCTTGTGGCGGGTTTCGTGAGTGAAGCTGTCATCCTTCGGGAAGTTCTGGCTTGGCTGCGCCGGGTTGTTGTTGTCCAGGTAGTCATTGCGCTTGTCCATGATCTGGGTGTCATAGAACGCAGTGCCACGGACGAACATGCCGTAGTTCTTGTAGGTCGCTTCCAGGTCGGAGGTGATCTTGTAGACCTCGGAAACCAGACCAGTATCGAAGTTACGGTTGCCGTCGTTGGTGTTGATGTCGTCGTTGGTCTTGTCGCGACCCTGGACGCGCCACAGCTGGCCGTACGAGACGGTGGTATCAAGGGAACCGGAAATTTCGTCGTTGGCGAAGCTGAACTCCACCGCCTGGGCCTGGGCGGCTACCAGCAGCGGCAGGATACCGGCAAAGGCGAAACCTGCCTTGGCCGGTGCGAAACGCAACATGGGCTTACGAGACTTGAGCTCCATCGAGTCTTACTCCGTGGACTGATCACTTTGTTATTGGCGGCCCGTCGGGCGGGCTCGTTTGTCCAGCCGCCTGGCGGCCTTGTCTTGCTTCGGCAGGAAATCCCCAGCGCAGAGCGCACCCCGTCCCGAATGCACCGAAACGGGGCTAAATCGCCAGCGGGATTGCAACCATGGTGCCAATTCGTCGATGGCCGCCAGAAATATTTCACGACCCATGCGACGGAATTCAGTCAAACAAGTGACTGATCATCCACTGATCAATTTCAAATTTTCTGTCCGATCTTGTCGGACGATCTGGCACGATTTGTCACTCAAGATCACACTTGCAGGGCATGTACGTTCATACCAAAAGCTGCCTGGTCAAGCGTTTTCTGGGCTTCTAAGACGATTCCCACATAAGGAAGGCGCCATGTATTTCCTTGAGTAACAAAAAAGTGTTACCGGAGCTAACCAGTAACACTTCATGAAGGCGGGATTTCAAGGGGATGACGGCCCGCTGAGTGCGGGCCGTCGGAGGGGGATCAGGCTAGGCTCTTGCTGACCACTTCGAACACGTCGCTGGAAAGTTCGCCGGAGGCGAGGATGCGCTCCAGTTCAGCCCGCATCAGTTGCTGGCGGGAGGCGTCGTACTTGCGCCAGCGGGTGAGCGGCGCCAACTGCCGGGAGGCGATCTGCGGGTTGAGGGCGTTCAGGGTGATCACATGGTCGGCCAGGAAGCGGTAGCCGGCGCCATCGGCCCGGTGGAAGTTCACCAGGTTCTGGTTGGCGAAGGCGCCGATCAGCGCACGCACCTTGTTCGGGTTCTTCAGCGTGAAGGCCGGGTGCGCCATCAGCGCCTGGACACGTTCCAGGCCACCCGGCAGGCCACAGCCGGCCTGGACGCTGAACCACTGGTCCATCACCAGCGGGTCGTCCTTGAAGTAGTCGGCGAAGCGTGCCAGGGCGTCGGCCTTCTCCTGCTCGAAGCCGGAGTTGACCAGCACCGCCAGCGCGGACAGGCGCTCGGTCATGTTGTCGCAACCGTTGAACTGCTCCAGGCATGCCTCCAGCACCTCGGCCTTGCCGCTCTGCATGAGGTAGGACAGGGCGATGTTCTGCAGGGTGCGGCGGGCGATGTGTGCGGCCTCGGCCTTGTAGCCGGTGTCGCGGGAAATCCCGCGGTTGGCCTGGTAGCGGGCCAGCAGCGGCTGGAACAACGCTTCGCCGATGGACTGGCGGGCGAACTCGCGGGCGGCGTGGATGGCGTCCACGTCGGCCACCTCGCTGATCTCGGTGAGGTAGGCCTCGCTCGGCAGGGACAGCATTTCCGCCACCATGGCCTGGTCCAGCGATTCGTCTTCCAGCAGGGTGCGGAAAGCCGCGATCAGGCGCGCGTCCAGCACCAGTGCCTCGCCGCGCTGATGCTGGCCGATCAGCTCCTGCAGGACCTGGACCGACAGCTGCTGGCCGGCTTCCCAGCGGTTGAAGCCGTCGGAGTCGTGCTGCATGAGGAACATCAGCTGGTCGCGGCTGTAGGGGAAGGCCAGCTTCACCGGCGCCGAGAAGCCGCGCAGCAGCGACGGCAGCGGACGTTCCGCGATGTCGACGAAGGTGAAGGTCTGCTCGGCCTCGGTGACCGACAGTACGCGATTACTGCCCTGCGCCCCGGCTTCCCCCGCGAGACGCAGCGGCAGGTCGTTGCCAGCGGCGTCCAGCAGCCCCAATTCGACCGGGATGACGAAAGGCTGCTTGTCGCTTTGCCCCGGTGTGGCCGGACAGCTCTGGCGGAAGGTCAGGCTGTAGGTTTTGGCCGAGGCGTCGTAGCGGTCCTCAACCTGCAGGCGCGGGGTGCCGGCCTGGCTGTACCAGCGCTTGAACTGGGTCAGGTCGACGCCGTTGGCATCCTCCATGGCCTTGACGAAATCGTCGCAGGTCACGGCCTGGCCGTCATGGCGCTCGAAGTAGAGATCGGTGCCCTTGCGGAAGCCGTCGGCGCCCAGCAGGGTGTGGATCATCCGCACCACTTCCGAGCCCTTCTCGTAGACGGTCAGGGTGTAGAAGTTGGAGATCTCCATGAAGGAGTCGGGGCGCACCGGGTGGGCCATGGGGCCGGCATCCTCGGCGAACTGATTGGTGCGCAGGAAGGCCACATCCTCGATGCGCTTGACGGTGCGCGAGTTCATGTCGGCGGAGAACTCGGCGTCGCGGAAGACGGTGAAACCTTCCTTGAGCGAGAGCTGGAACCAGTCACGGCAGGTCACGCGGTTGCCCGACCAGTTGTGGAAGTACTCGTGGGCCACCACCGCCTCGACCCGCTGGTGGGCGGCGTCGGTGGCGGTCTCGGCCTTGGCCAGCACGCAGCTGGAGTTGAAGATGTTGAGCCCCTTGTTTTCCATGGCGCCCATGTTGAAGTCGTTGACCGCCACGATCATGAAGATGTCCAGGTCGTACTCGCGGCCGTAGACCTCCTCGTCCCAGCGCATGGACCTCTTCAGGCTGTCCATGGCGTGCTGGACCTTGTCGATGTTCTCCGGCTCGACGTAGATACGCAGCGCCACGTCGCGCTGGGTCATGGTGGTGAAGCTGTCTTCCACGCACCAGAGGTCGCCGGCCACCAGGGCGAACAGGTAGGCCGGCTTCTTGAACGGGTCTTCCCAGGTCGCCCAGTGCCGACCGCCCTCTTCCGCCCCGCTGGCCACCGGGTTGCCGTTGGACAGCAGCACCGGATAGCGATGCTGTTCGGCGCTCAGGGTGGTGGTGAACCTGCTCATCACGTCCGGGCGGTCAAGGTAGTAGGTGATCTTGCGGAAGCCTTCGGCCTCGCACTGGGTGCAGAACATCTTGCCGGACTTGTACAGGCCTTCCAGCGCGGTGTTGGTTTCCGGATGGATGCGCACCGTGCTGTCGAGGGTGAATGCCTGGGCGACGGGCTGCAGGGTCAGGTGGCTGTCGGTGAGCTGGTAGTCGGTGGCGCCCAGCTCGCGGTCGTCCATGGACATCGACAGCAGCTCCAATTGCTGGCCGTCCAGCACCAGGGGCGGCAGGCCGGCGCCGGCCTCGGGGTTGCGGCGCATCACCAGTTGGGCGTGGACCAGGGTGTGGTCCTCGTACAGCTCGAAGGTCAGGTTGGTCTCGTCGATCAGGTAGTCCGGGACCTGATAGTCCTTGAGGTAGATGACTTTCGGTTGCTCGGTGCGCATGGTCAGTCTCTTCGATAGGCGGCCCCGAAACCCTGGGCCGCATGATGAATGGGTCAAGGTCGGAGTATGGACTATTCCCCAGCCGACCTTGGGGGATGGTACTAAGCGGCGCTGATGGCCAGTTGGTAGGCGGTGTACTTGCGCAGGTTGATCACGCCGGTGTCGAGGATCAGGTACTGGCCCTTTATCCCCCGCAGCGTACCTTCCACTACCGGCGTCTTGTCCAGATCGAAGCTGACGACCTTGGTCGGATAGGCCTCCACCGGATAGCTGATCTCGATGGGCTGGATATCGCTGACCGGCTGGATCGCCTGCAGGCCGAAGCGGTCCTGGAGGGCACGGATGCCATCGGCGAGCTGCCCGAAGAGCGCGTCGCGGATGGCCGGCAGGTCCAGCGCCGGCGCGTCACCCTTGAGCATGGCGCGCCAGTTGGTGCGGTCCGCGACCTGGCTGCGCAGCAGGTCTTCGACGAAGCCCGACTGCTGGCGGGTGGCCACGCGCATGACCGGCAGCGCCTGGCTGGCGCCCTGGTCGATCCAGCGAGTCGGCACCTGGCTGGCGCGCGTGATGCCCACTTTGATGCCGGAAGAGTTGGCCAGGTAGACGACGTGGTCGGTCATGCAGAAACGCTCGCCCCACTCCGGCTCACGGCAGGTGCCTTCGGCGTAATGGCACTTCTCCGGGCTGATGATGCAACTGTCGCACTGCGCCAGCTTGGTGAAGCAGGGATAGCAGTAGCCCTGGCTGAAGCTCTTCTTCGTCTTGCGTCCGCAGTGAATGCAGTGGATGGCGCCGAGGAACTCCAGGCGCAACGGCCTGCCGATCAGCGGATTCGCCGCGATGTCCACCGCGTCCAGGCGGAAGGCGTACTGCACGGGAGCTTCAAGGCGCACCGACATCTTGCTGAGTGCGCCGCGTCCTAGTTCCTGCATCAGTGAACCGAATTCGACTTGAACAGGAGGTTGGGGATGGGGTCGGACTTGGAGCTGCACGCCTGCGGCCCCATGTAGCCGGTGCGCTCGTCCTCGGGCAGGTTCTTCAGCTCCCAGGCGATCACCGCCTGCAGCGACAGTTCCTTCTGCTCCTGGGTCAGCACGCGGCCGTCCGGCCACTTGCCGATCTCCACCGCGAGCTTGAGGCTCTCGTAGACATCCTGGGTGATGTTGCTGATCAATTGGGCAAAAGACGACATGGACCACTCACCGGAAACGGGAAAGAGCTGCGTATTCTAACGGCGCAAACGCGCGAGGGCACCACCGACCAGTCCGGTGGCGCAGCCGGCCACCAGGCCGCCGATATGCGCGCCGTTGGCGATGGCGCCGAAGCCCAGGGCGGTGATCAGCCCGGACAGGCACACCAGCAGCCAGACCAGCATCATCGCCATCACGCCGGGCGGCAGCCGGTAGGCCGGGCACGGGGCGAGGCGCTGGAATACCCAACAGTGCCCGAGCAAGCCGTAGAGCACGCCGGACAGCCCACCGAACAACGACGCGCCGCTGCTGAAGTACTGGGCGAAATCCGACACCAGGCTGAAGCCCAGGGTCAGCAGCAGCAGCATGAAGCCGCCCTGGCGCGACTCGATGCGCCGCCCCAGCTCCCAGAACCACATGCCGTTCATCGCCAGGTGAAGGATGCCGAAGTGGATCAGCATGGGCGACACCAGGCGCCACCACTGCCCCGCCGCCAGGCCTTCGGCCAGCGGCGCGAAATAGATGTAGTCACCTTCGATCTGGAAGTCCTGGAAGCTCAGCCAGCGGATGACCGAAAAATTGTCGCCCAGGCCCGTGAGCGCGGCGACCGCCAGGGTCAGCAACAGCATCAGGCTGGTGACCCGGCTGGCCTTGAGCTGTGCGATAACGCCAGCACGCACCGGCGCTTTCGGCGCCTCCTGGGGCAGCTCGACCTGCGGGTTGCCATCGGGGAAGCGCTCGTAAAGCCCGCGCACCTGCTCCGCCAGTTGTGCCCCCGGCACCCAGAGCACCTGCTCGCCCGACTCTTCGCTGACCCGATAGGGCACTTCCAGGCGCTGCAACAGGGCGATGAAACCGGACAGGTCCACGCTCAGGGGCAGGCGCAATACTTCCACTGCACTCATCGGGGCTCCTCGGGGCGCTCCACTTCGACCCAGACGAACTTGTCCGGGTCCAACCGGCTTTCCTGGTCGAGCCGATAGGCCACCAGCTTGCCGTACATCACCGCGCTGTAGTCCAGGCAGGCCAGGTTGGCGCGGATCGGCGCGGGCCGACCGCGCCGCCAGTAGTGGCCGACGAACAGCATCGGCTCCTGCGGCCCGTAGCTGAGCAGGCGCGACTTGTGCGCCTGGGTCAGCGGCGCGCTGGCCACCTGTTCGGGCAGCGCGTCGGGCTGGAACACCACGTCGCCATAGGTTTGCGGGTTCTCGGCCCAGAACTTGGTACGGAACGCCGAACGGGTGAAGCCATCGCTGCCGGTCAGGGTCATGCCGCCGGGCAGCGGCAGGTCGGTGCCGCGCAGCAGGCGATCGAACACCCGGGCGGCGAAGCTGGCGGGGTCGGCCGCGGCCTTGATGAAGGCCTCGTTGACCCGGCCGCTGGTCTGCATGTCACGCAAGGCGGCAATCAGCTCGCCATCCCAGCAGGCATGGACCATACGGAAGTGGCCGCCGTCGAGGAACAAGGGCAGTTCGTAGAACCAGCCGAGGAAGTCCCGCCAGTCCGCCGCGTGACCTTCGAACTGCTCCAGGGTTTCCTTGATCAACCGGGCGTGGCGCGGTGTGTGCTCACGGACGAACTGGCGGCCGCTGCCGGGTGGCGCCGGGGTGCTCCAGGCGAGGGCGTTGTACTCGTGGTTGCCCATGATGCACAGGGCCTGGCCGGCTTCCACCATGGCGTGGACCAGGTGCAGCGCCTCGCGGATGCGTGGGCCGCGGTCGATGATATCGCCGAGAAACAGCGCCAGCCGCTGCGGGTGCTGCCAGACGTCGCCGTGCTTGCGATAACCCAGGCGATCGAGCAGGTGCTCCAGGGTGCGGGCGCAGCCGTGGACGTCGCCGATCAGGTCGTAGCCACGGCCAGGATCGAGGCTCATCAGTCGCCTCCGCCGAGTCGGCTGCCCCAGCCCAGCTTGGTCCGGCAGACCTCGTAGTAGTTATGGTCCAGGGGGTGGATCAGGCGCAGCTTCTGCGGTTTCTTGGACACCGTGATGGTGTCGCCGGGCGCGCAGGTGAAGTGGTTCTGGCCATCGCAGGACACCAGCGGGTAGATCTGCAGGTTGGGCGACACCACGATCTTCAGCTCACTGGTGCTGTCGACCACGATGGGCCGGCTGGACAGGGTGTGCGGGTACATGGGCACGACCACGATGGCATCGAGCTTGGGGTGCATGATCGGCCCGCCGGCGGACAGTGCGTAGGCGGTGGAACCGGTGGGCGTGGCGATGATCAGGCCGTCCGCCTTCTGGCTGCAGACGAACTGGCCATCGATGTGCAGTTCGAACTCGATCATCCGCGTCGACTTGCCGGGATGCAGCACCACATCGTTCAGCGCATCGCCCTGACCAATGGCCTCGCCGTGGCGGCGCACCTCCGCCTCCAGCAGGAAGCGCGTCTCGACGCTGTAGCGGCCGTCCAGCACCTCGGCCACCTTCACTTCCAGTTCGTCGGGACGGATGTCGGTGAGAAAGCCCAGGCTGCCACGGTTGATCCCCAGCACCGGCACGTTGTGCCGCGCCAGGGCGCGCGCGGCACCGAGCATGCTGCCGTCGCCGCCGACCACGATGACCAGATCGCAGACTTCGCCGAGAATCTTCCGTGAAGACGTTTGCAGCCCATGGCCCGGCAGTACTTCGGCGATGGTGTCTTCAAGGATCACGTGAAGATGGCGGTCCAGCAGGAATTTCTTCAGCCGGCGAATGGTGTCGAGCACATGGGAACTGCCCAGGCGGCCGATGATGCCGATATTGCGGAATTGCTCCATAGGGCTCCAGGGCCGTATCGGTAGGAAGGGAATGGCGAAATTATGGAGGATAGCGGCCGACAGCGGCAAACCGCCGTCGGCTATGCTCGCAGCATGCACGCCTTCGAATCCTTGACCGACCTGCCCCGCCAACTGCGCCACCCCGGCGTACGGGACCTGGCCTGGGCCCTACTTTCCCCTCCGCTGCTCAGCCAGCCACCCTGGCGTCAGCGCCACCCCCTCTGCGCCAGCGGCTGGGCCCGCCATCCCGAACGCCTGGCCGATTGGCTGCGCACGCTGGACCGGCAGCCCGAGCCCCTCGACCACTGGCTGGCCGAGGCCCCCAGCCGGCGCCTCGGCTTCTATTACGAGCGCCTCTGGCAATTCGCCCTGGACCAGGCGCCGGATGTGGAACTGCTGGCGGCGAACCTGCCGATCCGCTTCGCCGGCCAGACCCTGGGCGAGCTCGACCTCTTGCTGCGCGACGCAGAAGGTGTTCATCACCTGGAACTGGCCATCAAACTCTACCTGGGACCGCGCCATGGCGACGGCAGCAACCCGTCGGAATGGCTCGGCCCCGGCAGCCACGACCGCCTCGACCTCAAGCTGGAACACCTCAGCCAGCACCAACTGCCGCTGTCCTCCAGCCCGGAAAGCCGACAAGTGCTGGCTCAACTGGATGCCCAGCCGGCCAGTGCCGAACTCTGGCTGGGCGGTTACCTGTTCTATCCCTGGCCGGGCAACTGCACGGCGCCCCAGGGCGCCAATCCGGGCCACCTGCGCGGCCACTGGCTCCGCCAGAACGAGCTGGACGACTTCCTCGACCAGTCCGCCGCTGGCTGCTGGCAGGCCATGCCCAGGCAATCCTGGCTGGCGCCAGCGATGAGCGGAAGCGAGGAGCGCTGGACAGCAGAGCGCCTTCGGCAATGGCGCGAGCAACTGGAGCCGGACGGCCCGGCGCGCCTGCTGGCTCGCCTGACACCCGATGGCGATGGACGCTGGAAGGAAGCGGAACGGGTCTTCGTGGTCAGCGACCGCTGGCCGCTGGGGCCCTTGTAGCCTGTCAGCGGCTGCGCTCGATCCGCCCGCCCGAGCGGGCCAGGTAGCCGGCGCCGGTTTCGCTGATCAGGGCGTCCCGCTGCAGCGCCGGCAGGGCATCCAGGCCGTCGCGCAGGGCGTAGGCGCGAAAGCCCAGTTGGGACAGCATGAACACCGCGCTGGCGCTGCGCTTGCCGCTGTCGCAGTAGCACAGGTAGGTTCCATCGCTATCCAGCAGCCGTGCCTTCAGGCGCAGCAGGTGCAAGGGCATGTTCAGCGCCTGGGGTGCATGGGCCCGTTCGTACTCCTCCTGCAGGCGCACATCGAGCCACTGGCCACCGTTCCCCAGCAGGCGCACAGCTTCACCCAGGCCGACCTCGTCCACCACCGGCGCTTTCAACAGATCGAGGAAGTCGCTGCGGTCCAGGCGCTGCAGCACGCTGTCCTCCAAAAGGGTGATGCTGGCGTTGCGCGGACAATCCCCCAGCAGGGCCTCCTCGCCGAAGCAGGCACCTACTTCCAGCTCGGCCAGCAACTGCTGCGCACTGCCGGCGCCACGGATGACTTCGGCGCGGCCGGCTTGCAGGAAATAGCAGCAATCGCCCTCCTCGCCCTCGTCCATCACCCGCGTGCCCGCCGGCAGTTCCACGCGCCGCAGGCGCTCCAGCATGCTGCGCACGTTGGCCGGCGGCACCTTGGCCAGCAATGGACTGGCGAGCAGGGCTTCTAGCCATTCGCCGTCACCCTCCAGGCAGTGCTCCAGCAACAGGTCCTGGTGGGTCGAGCCCCAGGACAGTTGGCGCGCCAGTATGGCGCTGTCGATGGCCAGCAATGAGCAATCGCGCAATGCCAGGGCCTCGTGCAGGCGCGGCAGGCTGGTGGAAACGGGGTGGCAACCGGCTTCGCTGCCCGCTTCCAGGCGTGTATCGACACCCGCGGCGTCGCGCAGCAGCAGTTCGCCGGAAAGCAGATACCAGGTGATCCGCGCCTGATCGCCCCGGCGAAACAGCAACTGGCCCGCCAGCAGCGGTTGGGGAACCAACTGCGTACGCAGTTCGCGCCACTGCTGGTCGGTCAGCGCGTTGAGCGGAACCAGGCTACGCAGTTGCTGGGGAGTCAGGGGTTCGCTCATGGCGTCATCCTTGTGCTTCCACTGCCCGCTCAGTGTAGCCGGCCAGTCGCGACAGTTCGGCCTGCAGGGCACGGCGCCCCTGCAGGCCACCGGTGTGCAGCAGCACCAGGCGGCTGCCGCTGGGAATACGGCCGGCCCCGGCTTCGTCGTGGATGGCCAGGAGAGCCTTGGCGGTGTAGAGGGGCTCCAGGGGCATGCCCCCTTCCCGCTCGCTGTCGAGCAGGAAATGCGCGAGTCGGGCGTCGAGGCGGGCGAAGCCGCCACGGCTGGCGTCGATCAGGTGGTAGTCGCGATCGGTCTGGCCCGCCTCGTCGAGGATGGCCTCGACCTGTTCGGCCACGCCATGGCTCGGCGGTACCGCCAGGGCGCCAATCACCGGGTGCGCGCCCGCCTCGCCCAGCACCAGGCCAGCCAGGGTGGTGCCGGTGCCAGCGGCGGTCCAGAGACTGTGATAGTCCGCCCAGCCGAGGGCCGCCAGTTGCTCGCGGATCATGCCCACCAGCCCGGCACAGCCCTGCGCGCCCGGCAGGCCGCCGCCGCCCTCGGGCACCGCCTGGAAGCCAGGGTAGCGTTGCCGCCAGGGCTCCCAGAACCCCGCCTGGTGACGGGCGCGGTAGCCGCCGTAGCCCAGCCAATGCACCTCCATGCCGAAGCGCGCGAGGTCCCGCACCGTCGGTGTGTCCTGGGGTTCGCCACGCAGCAGGCCGACGCTGGGAAATCCGAAGCGCGCACCGGCCGCCGCCAGGGCGTGGAGATGGTTGGAATGGGCACCGCCCAGGCTGATCACCCCCTCGGCGCCCTGCTGCTCGGCGCGGGCCAGCCAGGGCGCCAGCTTGAACCACTTGTTACCGGAGACCAGCGGGTCCAAGGCGTCCAGGCGCAGCACGGCCAGCTCCAGGCCAGCCGCGTCCAACCAGGGCAGACGCAGGGGAGCCAGGGTGGCGCGCGGGTTCCAGTCGGGTAGGGTCAGGGGCAAGGTCGGGTCCGTTGGCGTCCGTTCGGGGGGCGCAAGGATAAATCAGGCAGGTTTGTGCTTCCGCTCAACCGGCGGTACGCAATCGCCCGCCCGCCCGATGCCGGGGACAGCAGTTGGACTCGCCGGCCACGAAGCGGCTGGGCGCCTCGATGCGGTCGATGGGCATGCTGCAGCGCTCGCCGTTGGCCAGGCTGGCCTCGCAAGTGGGCTGCTGGTAGTGGATCAGCCATTGGCGGTACTGGTTCTCGGAGACGAAGCACTTGGCCGCCGCGTAGGCCTGGGGGTTGTCCTGATAGCGGGGAATGTCCGCCAGCGGGATGGTCAGGTGGCCGGCGCCCGGGTGGTAGACCACGAACACCACGCCCAACTGGGCCAGGTGCTCCAGCATCCGCTGCCCGGACTGCCCTTCCAGCATTTCGCACTCCTGGCGCAGGCGATTGACCTCGGCCTGCAGCTGGGCGTCCAGTTGGTCGCGGTAGGCCAGTTCGACATCGCGGATGGCCAGTTGCTCGCGGTACTCGGTCACGGCGGCGGCGACTCGCGCCTGCAGCTCGCTTTCGAACTGGGTGCGAAGGATGTCGGCCTCGGTGCGCCCATGGCGCTCCAGGGCACGCAATTGCAGGGTCATTTCCTCACGACCCGCCTGATAGCGCTCCACCTCGCTGGCCAACTGCGACTGCAGCTCGGCATTGGTCTCTTCCTGCTGGCGCAGAGCCTGCTGCAGGGTACGGATCTGCTCCTGCAGGGCCGAGTTGCTCTGGTCGGCGGCCTGACGCACCCGCGCGATGGCTTCTTCGTTCTGCTGGCTGAGGGAGCTGAGACGCAGGCGCTGCTGCCGCACCAACTGGGCGGTCTTCAGGCGGTGCTCCTTTTCCATCTTCTCCGCCAGTTGCTCGGCCATTTCCCGGGTGATTTCCGGTGGGGCGTACCAACTGTCTTCCGAGGCCATCTGCAACCGCTCGGCGTCCAGCACCTTGGGCAGTTCCTCCTCCACGAGCAGGCCAAGGCTGTTGCCCTTGATGGCATCGCGCAGCAGCGCCAGGTCGTTGCGATCGGCGTTCAGGCTGGGATCCCACAGGTGCATCTGCTGCCAGGCCACCGGGCACTGGCTGCGACAGGCCAGACGGATGGGGCCGGCGCCCAGGTCGGGGCCCCGGCCGGCGCGTTCGGCCAACTGCCGCAGGGGCAGGTTCCAGCCCGTATCGGCACGACCCTCTTCGTCGAAGTCGAGGTAGAAGAACACCGCCGCACGCACTTGCAGGCGCGGATTGATCATCAGGTAGGCCAGGTTCATCTGGGAGTCGGCGAACTCCGGCAGGCCGACCACACCGTCGAGGATGGCTTCGAACTCCGAGTAGAGCATCTGCTTGCAGATGCCGCGGTCGTTGAAGAACACGACGGCTTCCACCAGTTGTGGCTTCTTCAGCATGCTCATCGCTCTACCTCTGGCTCTGCGCGGTGAATCACGGCGGGCGTTGATGGGGGGCCTTTGGCACGCGGTTTCCTCTGCACGCACCGATCCGGACTTTAGAAAAGTCTAGGGGATATTAGCCGCCGAGCAATGTGACTGGGTTGGCAGAGCCCCGCCACCGGACGCTGTCGGACCGGCGGCAGGGCAGAAATGTGACGTGGTTGGAGCTGGAGGGAAGCCGCTCGGCCCGACGCCGGGCGGCGGGGTGGATCAAAGTTCGGCGGCCAGGCGCGAACCCTGGTTGATGGCACGCTTGGCATCCAGCTCGGCGGCCACGTCGGCGCCGCCGATCAGGTGCACGCTCTGGCCGGCGGCCAGCAAGCCGTCGTGCAACTCGCGCAGCGGGTCCTGGCCGGCGCAGACGATCACGGTGTCCACCGGCAGCACCTGGGGTTCGCCTTCCGCCACGCGGATGTGCAGGCCGGCGTCGTCCACCTTGAGGTACTCCACCGCGTTGAGCATCTGCACCTGCTTGTTCTTCAGGCCAGTGCGATGGATCCAGCCCGTGGTTTTGCCAAGGCCGTCACCCACCTTGGATTTCTTGCGCTGCAGCAGGAACACCTGGCGCGCCGGGGCATGCGGCTGGGCCTTGATGCCAGCGATACCGCCGCGGGCCTCCAGGGCGCCGTCGATGCCCCACTCCTTCCAGAACGCCTCGCGGGAGAGGCTGGTGGACTGCCCCTGGTGGGTGATGAACTCGGACACGTCGAAGCCGATGCCGCCAGCGCCGATCACCGCCACCTGTTGCCCGACCGGCTTGCGCTCGAGGATGGCGTCCAGGTAGCCGATCACCTTCGGGTGATCGATGCCCGGTATTTCCGGGGTACGCGGCGCGATACCGGTGGCCAGGATGACCTCGTCGTAGCCGCCCTTGGCCAGATCCTGCGCGGACACGCGGGTGTTCAAGCGCAGGTCGACGCCAGTGGTCTCCAGCTTGCGCTTGAAGTAGCGCAGGGTTTCAAAGAACTCCTCCTTGCCCGGCACCCGCTTGGCCACATTGAACTGGCCGCCGATTTCGCCGGCGGCGTCGAACAGGGTCACGCTGTGGCCGCGCTCGGCGGCGACGGTGGCAGCCGCCAAGCCAGCGGGGCCGGCGCCGACCACGGCGATCTTCTTCGCCTGGGCCACCGGAATGTAGTTCAGCTCGGTCTCGTGGCAGGCGCGCGGGTTCACCAGGCAGCTGGTCAGCTTGCCGCCGAAGGTGTGATCCAGGCAGGCCTGGTTGCAGCCGATGCAGGTGTTGATCTCGTCGGCGCGGCCCTCGGCGGCCTTGTTGACGAAATCCGGGTCGGCGAGGAACGGGCGGGCCATGGACACCATGTCAGCGTCGCCCTCGGCCAGGACCTGTTCGGCCACTTCCGGGGTGTTGATGCGGTTGGTGGTGATCAGCGGAATCTTCACCTCGCCCTTGAGCTTGGCGGTGACCTTGGTGAAGGCCGCGCGCGGCACCTTGGTGGCGATGGTGGGGATGCGCGCCTCGTGCCAGCCGATGCCGGTGTTGATGAGGGTGGCGCCGGCGGCCTCGATGGCCTTGGCCAGGGTGACGATCTCGTCCCAGGTGCTGCCGCCTTCCACCAGGTCAAGCATGGACAGACGGAAGATGATGATGAAGTTCGGGCCCACGGCTTCACGCACGCGGCGGACGATCTCCACCGCCAGGCGCATGCGGTTCTCGTAACTGCCGCCCCAGCGGTCGGTACGCTGGTTGGTGTGGGCGGCGAGGAACTGGTTGATGAAGTAACCCTCGGACCCCATGATCTCGACGCCGTCGTACTCCGCCTGCTGGGCCAGTTGCGAGCAGGTGACGAAGTCCTGGATCTGCTTTTCGATGCCGGCTTCATCCAGTTCGTTGGGCTTGAACGGGTTGATCGGCGCCTGGATGGCCGACGGCGCGACCTGCTTGGGGTTATAGGCATAGCGGCCGGCGTGGAGGATCTGCATGCAGATCTTGCCGCCCGCCTCGTGCACTGCGCGGGTGACGATGCGGTGCTTCTCCGCCTCTTCAGGGGTAGTCAGCTTGGCCGCGCCGGCATAGACGCCGCCCTCGGCGTTCGGGCCGATGCCGCCGGTGACCATCAGGCCAACACCGCCACGGGCACGCTCGGCGAAGTAGGCGGCCATGCGCTCGAAGCCGTTGGGCTTCTCTTCCAGCCCGGTGTGCATGGAGCCCATCAGGGTGCGGTTGCGCAGGGTGGTGAAGCCCAGATCGAGGGGGGCGAGCAGGTGCGGGTAACGGGCTGCGGTCATGATTCCTCCACAACAGGCGGTGCTATTCACGAAATGCCCTGGCCTCGGGGCCGGGGTCGGTTATGGGGCTGAAGATAAAGAGCAGGCATGCCCCGCTCAATGATCGAAACTGACAAGTTACTGATCCAAACTGACAGCCCACCTTGGCAAGCGGCCGTGCGTCCCCTACCCTGACCGGCATTCCCAAGGCCCGGACTCCCCATGCGCAAACTGCTGACGCCCCTGATCGCCGCCATCCTGGTGAGCTGCCTGACCGCCTATGCGCTCTGGACCGGTGAACGGCCACGCGGCCATTACCTGTCCGACCTGCGCGCCAGCCTGGCCAGCGATGTCGGCACCGCCAGCGCCAACGGCAACCTGCTGGCGATCCGCCCGGCGCTCTACCCCAGCGACTACCGCGACCCGGACCTGCTGCGGATGAAGCTGGCCGCCGCCCTCGACCAGGCCCGCGCCCAGGGCCTGCTGAATGAGAAGACGGTGGTCGCCCTGCCCGACCATATCGGCACCTGGCTGCTGCTGCAGGACGAGAAGCACGACCTCTACCAGGCCCGCAGCTTCGCCGAGGGCGGCCGGTTGCTGACCCTCAGCCACCCGACCCTGCTGGGCCGCCTGTTCCTCCAGGGCCAGGACCTGGAAGAGGCCCTGCTGCGGGCCAAGGCGCGACGCATGGCGCGGGACTACCAGAAACTGTTCAGCCGTCTGGCCGGGGAGTACCAGGTAACGCTCCTCGCCGGCTCCATCCTCCTGCCCTCGCCCTACTTCAAGGACGGCAAGCTGCGCAGCGGCCACGGCGCTCTCTATAACCTGGCGCTGGCCTTCGCCCCGGACGGCCGACTGCTCGGCGAGCCCTTCAGCCAGCCCTGGCCGCAGAGCGCCCGTGGCGAGTCCCGCCAGGACCTGCAAACCGCCAGCGGCCTGGTGACCATCACACGCGACTGGAGCCTGGGCTATCCGCAGAGCCAGGTGACCCTGAGCGACGGCCAGACCCACGCCAGCGAGGCGCTGTTCCTGCGTGGTCGGCTCTGGCCTCTGCACAACGCGCCCGCTGGCAGCGAGTTGACCCCGGCCGGCGCTCCGCAGGCCAGCGAGGCGCCGGGCAGTCACCTGCTGAACGCCTGGCTGAGCGCCCGATGAAAGCGCAACGGGTCAAGCTCGGCGACCTCTCGGTCAGCTTCGTCCACAGCCTGGTCGCGGCACTGGAACAGGCCGGCCAGTCGCCCGCGGAGCTGCTGCAGCGCTTTGGCCTGGACGCCGCGCGCTTCGCCGAACCCCAGGGACGTCTGTCGATCCCGCGCTACATGCGCCTCGGCCATGCCGCCATCCAGCTCAGCGGCGATCCGGCACTGGGTTTGCGCATGGGCTGCCTCAGCCACCTCAGCCAGCTGGGCCTGGCGGGCGTCTGCGCGGCGCAGGCACCCAACCTGCGGGAAGCCGCCCGTGCCCTGACGCGCTTCGAACGGCTCTACGCCAGTAACTACCGGGGCCAATCGAGCTTCCACGAGGACAGCAAGGGCGCCTGGCTGCGCTTCTATTCCATCAGCCCCTACAACGCCTACAACCGCTTCGTGGTGGACTCGGTGCTGGCCGGCTGGCAGAACCACCTGAGCCAACTGGCGGGCAGCGGTATTCGCCTGGAAAAGGTGGAGATCGAATTTCCCGCGCCGGACTACGCCGAGCGCTATGCCGAGTATTTCGGCTGCCCGGTGGAGTTCGAGGCCGCTGCCAACCAGTTGCGCCTGTCCCTGGACACCCTGGCGCTGCGCGGCCGCGAGCACTGCCCGAGCACCTGGCGGCAACTACTGGAGATCTGCGAAAGGGAATTGCAGCAACTGACCCGCACCCGCAGCCTGCGCGAACGCATCACCCAATTGCTGGGGCCACTGCTGCACGGCCGCGAACCGGACCTGGAAGAGGTGGCGGCGCGCCTGCAGATGCCCAGCTGGACCCTGCGCCGCAAGCTGGCCGAGGAAGGCACCCAGTTCCGCGCCATTCTCAACGAGACCCGCCGCGACCTGGCCATGGCCTACATCCGCGACACCGAACTGGCCTTCGGCGAAATCGCCTACCTGCTGGGCTTCGCCTCGGCCGAAGCCTTCCAGCGCGCCTTCAAGCGCTGGAGCGGCAGCACCCCGGGGGAATTCCGCCGCGCCCAGCGCCAGGCGGGCTGATCACATCTCCGTGGCGTCGTCGGCGGGCTCCACCGGGTCCTGCTCGGAGGCGTGGAAATCGAGGATTTCTTCCTGATAATCGTCCATTGGCTGTTCCTCCCGGGTTCGATAGCAGTCATGGAAACAAAGACCATGCCAAGAACGTAACGATCCCAGGTGACCGGAAAATTACCCGGCCGAACAGGCAAAGAAAAAGCCCCCAGGTATTTCTACCTGAGGGCTTCTCTGTATGGCGCAGCGGACGGGACTCGAACCCGCGACCCCCGGCGTGACAGGCCGGTATTCTAACCGACTGAACTACCGCTGCGTGTCGGTTCGGACTTGCGTCCGATGGAGCTAACTTGCGTCTGGCGCAGAGGCTTACAAGCTTCTGCCGCCTCATGCCCGAGCGACTCGAACATGGAAGGTATGGCGCAGCGGACGGGACTCGAACCCGCGACCCCCGGCGTGACAGGCCGGTATTCTAACCGACTGAACTACCGCTGCGCGTCGGCCGGACTTGCGTCCGAAATTCACAAGGAATGGTGGGTGGTGACGGGATCGAACCGCCGACCCTCTGCTTGTAAGGCAGATGCTCTCCCGGCTGAGCTAACCACCCATCGCCTTGCGAGGCGCGCAATTTACGCAGTGGCCCTCGCTAAGTCAACACCCTGTATGGATTTTTTCTGCAAACCCAGCTTTTACCGTATCGCTCGATCACCGGAGCGCACCATCCCGGCGCAAGCGCCCTGGATCGGGGCGGGATCAGTTCCCCACCTTCAGCGCGAACCGCGCGGTGACGCGGCCATCGTCGGTGCGGTCCAGGCCCGCTGCCTCAATGCGCACCCCCTGCCCTTCCAGCACGCCCAGCCAACGCAACAGGCTGGGGAAAGCGGCCGGCTGCAGGTTCACCTGCACCGCGCCCGGCGCGTCGCTGTCGATGCGCTCGACTGCCAGCCCCTGCTCGGCGGCGGTGGCGGTGACCAGTCCCTGCAGCCGCTCCGGGTCCAACTGGGCCAGCGGCTGGCGCTGTGCCGCGCGTGCCTGGGGAGCGTGCAGTTGCAGGTAGGCATGCAGGCCCCGCTGGTCCTCGAAGAACTCGCGGGCACTGGCCAGACGACGTTCGGCCGGCAGCCAGAGGAGCAGATAGAGCAGGACCAGGCCGAGGAATACGCCCAGCCCGGCCAATGCCACGCGGTCCCGGGCGGGCATGGCGCGCCAACGCACGCCCAGGGAAGAGGCCTGCCATTGCGTCTGCAGTGGTGACTTGATTGCGTCGATCATCTTCATCCCCCTATCACCAGTCGCGCGCTGACACCGCCCTGATCGCGGCTGGCCGACCCCATTTGCACGGAAAGCCCGCTGCCGATCAGGCGCTGACGCAGACGTTCGAGGGCATCGAAGCCCGGCGCCTGTACCTGGAGCGCGAGGTCGCCGCGCACGTCACTGAAGTCCAGCTGCTGCACCCGGACTTGCGCGCCTTCGGCGATCAGCGCCTGGGCCGCCTGGCCGAGCAGGGCCAGCAGGCGCCCCTGGCTAGATACGGCCCCCTCGGCCAGGTGCTGGTCGAACTGCGCGCGCAGGTTCACCAGCTTGCTGTCCTCGGGGAACAGCTCGCGATAGAGCGCTTCATTGGCGTCGGCATAGGTCTCGCCCTGACGCTCCAGCTGCCAGGCCTGGACCAGATTGAAGCCCCACTGCAGCACCAGCCACAGGCCCACCAGCCCCAGCAGGGGCTTCCAGCGGGACCAGCGCTGGCCTTCCTGGCGCAGGGCGAATTCGCCTTGCGCCAGGTCGGCGCCCTTCTGCGCCGCCAGCCAGGCGTAGGGATCGCCTTCGTCGCCCCAGTCGTCCACGCCGTCCAGGGTCTGGCGCCCAGCCGGTGCGTAGCCGCTGCGCGGTGCCGGGCAGGCGCCTTGCAGGTACGGCCAGTCCTGCTCCTCGAAGCTGAGCCGGGTACTGCCTTCACCCCCCAGCAACCAGCGTTGTTCCAGCCAGAGCAACTGGGTGCCCTGCTCCGGCAGCAGGTCGGCATCGATATGGATGGCCGCCGGCGCTGGCCCGAGCTTGCCGGCCAGCTCCAGCCACCCCGCCAGCCACGCGCGGCGCACGGCGAATACCCGGTGCCGGCCGTCGGCCAGCGCGCCACCCAGGCCGAGGTGGAAGTTTTCCACGTCCTCGGCAAGCAACTCTTCCACCGCGAAGGGCAACGCCTGGCGTAGCCAGCGCCCTTTCCGGGTGGGCAGGCGGACCGCGCAGCAGGTCGCCGCCTCCACCGGCAGGACCAGACGCCAGGGCGGCGCCACCTCCTCAAGCGCCCGCGCGAACGGCAGGCGGCGGCTCATGCCGGCTTGCCAGAGCAGCACCTCCAGTTCGGCGTCGAGCTGGGTGCTGGCGGCCACCGGCAGGAAGATACATGCCTGTGTCATGACTGCGGCTCCTTGACGGGCAACGGCGGCAAGCCGTCCTGCCCGAGATCACGAGAGAGAACCCGTACCTTGCCGTCGCTGCTGCGCTGCAGGGTACTGACCAGAACCTGGCGGCGACCGGCGAGGCGCACCTCGCTGATCACCTGAAAGTACTGGCTGCCCACCGCCAGCCCCTGGGCCTCCAGGCCCATGCCGGCCAGGGCCGGCTGACCAAGAAAGGCATCCAGGCTGCGGAACCCCGTGGTTCCGCGTGCGGCCATCAGCAATCCCCCACTGTCGGCGCTCAGGTTGTCGGCCAGGGTAGACAGCACCAAGGCGCTGGCGGTGTTCACATTGAGCGCGGCATCGGCAGGCAGCACGGTGACGAATGGCAGCAATTTGCGATAGTCCAGCTCCGTCATGCCTAACACTAGGCGCAACTCCGACACATCGCTCATGGCGTGATTGGCCGCTCGGTACGGCGGCTGCAGCAACAGGTACTGGTTGTCCTCCGCGCCGTTGGGACCGTAGGGTTCCTGGTCACGGTCGAGCCAGTCGACCAGGCGCTCGGTGTAGGGCGCCTCGATCCCCAGCCGCAGCAGCAAGCGGCGGAACTGGCGGATACCCGGCTCGCTCAGTTGCCCGTCACGCACCAGGCCGTTGAGGTTGAAGCGACCGCTGAGGTCCTCGATACGGACGCTCAGGGAGCCGCCATCGTCCAGTTGGAAGGTGGTCAGCGGACGGGCCCAGGCTTCGCCCAGATGATCCACCGGCGTCCGCGGATCGCCCTGGCTCAGGTCGCGCACGAGGATGGCCTTGGCCAGGGCCTCGCCGCCGAGGGCGTACTGGGCCACCTGGCGAGTGTGCAACGCGTTGCCGCTGGAACGGATGGACAACTGGGTGCGCGCGATCAGGCCGGCACAGACCACAGTGACCACCGCCACTACCAACAGCACGGTGAGCAACGCCACCCCCGCCTGCCGCTTCATTGTGCCCGCTCCTGAGCACCAGCCTGCTGCCCGCCCTGCGCGTCCGGTTGCGCGCCATCCGGCTGACCGTCGCCGGCCTGGGGCAACTGCCGGGGCGGGGTTTCCACCAGGCGCAATACGCGGCGCAGCTCGCCATAGCGTCGATGCTCCAGGCTCAATTCGAGGGCGCGCGGCAGGCGATCCAGGCGCTCATCGGCCGCCGGTCCCGCCGGTGGCCAGCTGTCCTGCCAGTCGCCGTTGCCATCCAGGTAGCGCAGCTTCATGGCGGTGACGCCCTCCAGCGCGTTCTGCACGCGCGGCAGGCTGTCCTGGGCCTGGTCGAGTACCGTCCAATAGCGCCGTTCCAGGCGTTCGCCGGACAGTTGCCAGCGTACCCGCTGCAGGCGCGAGCGCTGCGCGCCGGTGGGGTTGCGCCAGCCGTCGCGGGTCAGTTCCAGGCTGTCGCTGTCGCCGGCATGCTCACCCAGCAGCGCGGCACGGGGCTCGCCATAGGCGTCGCGGACCGGGCGCGAAACCACCTGGCGCACGTCCCGCTCGAAGGCTGAAATGGCGCGCACCAGCTCCCGCAGCTGCCGCTCCTGCAGGCGGGTCGCCTCATCGCTGTCGAGCACCGCACCCAACATGCGCCAGGTGCCAAGGGCCAGCAGCGCGAAGATGGCGATGGCGATCAGCAGCTCCAGCAGGGTGAACCCCCTGGCGCGCTTCATGGCGTGCTCCCGAGGAAACCCACCAGGCGCACCATGGCCCGCTCTTCCAGCTTGCCGCCGATACCCCGGAGCGGCTTCGGCGCCACCCAGAGGGTGACCCGTCGCAACGCCGGGTCGCGGGTGGCTTCCACCTGGCTCAACCATTCCCAGCGGCGCCCGCCATAGTCCAGCTCACCCTGGTCGCGGCCGTTGCCCGGCGGCGTTTCGCGCAGTTGCAGTTCGGTCAGGCGGTTGTCGGCGATCCACATCGCCAGGGTCTTGTCTTCCAGGCGCGAAGCGATCTGCAGGCTGCGTGCGCTGGCGGTGAGGACGCTGGCGGCGACCACGGCGAAAATCGCCAGGGCCACCAGCACCTCGATCAGGGTGAAGGCGCGGCTGCGTCTCATCCGGCACGCCCCTGGCCGTCCAAGTGTTCCACGCGGGGGAGACGGAAGCCGTCGCTGGAGAGCTGCAGGCGCAGCCCATCCCTGCGCCGCTCGCCCAGCCGCAAGCGGAAGGGACTGAGTTCGCCACTGGAGAGGATGATCAGTTGCGGCACTGGCCGCGCATCTCCGGGCTTTTTCTCATCCTCGGCGGGCGCTGGCAGCACCAGGGGTTCGCCGTCCAGTTCGAAAGTCAGCTCGGCCCACTCGGGCAGTTGGCGGGCGCCATCGGACAGCGGCTGCCAACGGGCGCCGGCTTCGTCGTAGTAGTAGACCTGGTAGCGATCCCGCTCCAGACGCAGGCCGTATTCACGGTTGTCCAGCACCGCCTCGTCGGCGAGCACGCCGATCAGGCCCGCCAGGCGCTCGGCCTCGTTGTTCAGCTCGCGGGCGGGGCCGGCGACGCCGGAGCCGATCACCGCCAGGCCGGCGAGGCAGGCGATGACCACCATCACCACCAGCACCTCGATCAGGGTGAAACCGGCGGATGCCAGGGCACCGGGCATCCGTCCGGCGCCACCCTGCCGCCTGTTGTTCATCAGTTGTCCCAGTTGGCAATGTCGGCGTCGTTGTCGCTGCCGCCTTCCTTGCCATCGGCCCCCAGGGAATAGAGGTCGTAGGAGCCCTTGCTGCCCGGGGACAGGTATTGGTACGGGTTGCCCCAGGGGTCCACCGGCAGCTTCTTCAGGTAACCGTCCCGGTTCCAGTTCTTCGCCGGTGGATTGCCAGACGGCCGGCTCACGAGGGCTTCCAGGCCCTGCTGGGTGCTCGGGTAGGCGAAGTTGTCCAGCTTGTACATGTCCAGCGCGGCGCCGATGGCCTTGATGTCGCCCTTGGCCACCGTGACCTTGGCCTGGTCGGGGCGGTTCATCACCTGTGGCACCACCAGCGCGGCGAGGATGCCGAGGATGACCACCACCACCATGATTTCGATGAGCGTAAAGCCCGACTGACTACGGCGCAGTTTCACGCGATTACCCCACGAGTTGGTTGAGAGAAAGGATAGGCAGCAGGATGGCGAGCACGATCATCAATACCACGGCGCCCATGACCACCAGCATGAACGGCTCGAAAAGGCCGACCAGCAGGGCAATCTGCGCGGCCAGGTCGTTTTCCTGGTTGCGCGCGGTGCGGGCGAGCATCTGATCCAGCTCGCCGGAACGTTCGCCACTGGCGATCATGTGCAACATCATCGGCGGGAACTGTCCGCTGGCCTCCAGGGCGCGGGTCAGGCTGCCGCCTTCGCGGACCTTCTGCGCGGCCACCACCACCTGGGCGCGGATCACCCGGTTGGCGATCACCTCGGCGCCTATGCCCAGGGCCTCCACCAGCGGCACGCCGCTGCGGGTGAGAATGGCCAGGGTGGAGGCGAAGCGCGCCGTGTCGGTGGCGCGCACCAGAGCGCCCACCAGCGGGACGCGCAGCACCAGGCCGTGCCAGCGCTGACGGACATCCGGGTCGCGCAGGGCCCAGCGCGCCCCGACGATGGCGGCCAGGAGCACCAGCAGCATCAGCCAGCCCCAGTGCTTGACCAGGTCGCTCAGGGCGATCAAGCCGCGGGTAAGCAGCGGCAAGGTCTGCCCGGAGTCGACGAACACCTTGACCACGTCGGGCACCACGAACCCCAGCAGGAAGGCGACGATCGCCAGCGACGCGCACATCAGGATCACCGGGTAGAGCAGCGCCAGCTGAATCTTCTGTCGCGACTGCTGGCGTTGTTCGGTGTAGTCGGCCAGTTGCTCCAGCACCGGCCCGAGGTGGCCGGCGTGCTCCCCCGCCGCCACCGTGGCGCGGTACAGCTCGGGGAAGGCCGAGGGAAATTCCCGCAGGCTGCTGGCCAGGCTGTGCCCTTCCAGCACCCTTGCGCGCACCGCCAGCAGCATGGACTGGATGCGCGAGCTGCTCGATTGCGCGGCCGCCGCACGCAGTGCCTCCTCGATAGGCAGCGCCGCCTGTACCAGGGTGGCGAGCTGCCGCGTCACCAGCGCCAGGTCGCGGGCGGAGAGGCCACGCGACAGGCTGAAGCGGCCCTTCTCCTCCTGCTCGCGTACTCGGGTCGCGCGCACCTCCAGCGGCGCCAGTTGCCGCTCGCGCAGCAACTGGCGCACCTGGCGGGCGCTGTCCGCTTCAAGCACGCCCTTCTGCTGGCGGCCCTTGTTGTCGAGGGCGAGGTATTCGAATGCAGCCATGATGGGTAAGAACCTATTCTTCCTGGGTCACCCGCAGCACTTCCTCCACCGTGGTGACACCCTGCAGCACCTTGCGCCGGCCGTCTTCGCGGATGCTCGGGCTGGACTGCCGCGCGTGGCGGATCATGTCCTGCTCCGAGGCGACGTTGTGGATCAGGTTGCGCATGTGGTCATCGAAGACCACCAGTTCGTAGATGCCGGTCCGCCCGCGATAACCCTGCTGGTGGCATTCCGCGCAGCCGCGAGCACGATGCAGGGTCGGCGCACTGTCCTCCTCCAGGCCCAGCAGCCGGCATTCGGCGGCGTCGGCCTGATACGCCTCCCTGCAGTGCGGGCAAAGCACCCGCACCAGCCGCTGGGCCAGCACGCCGAGCAGGGACGAGGACAGCAGGAAGGGCTCGACGCCCATGTCCACCAGCCGGGTGATGGCGCCGATGGCACTGTTGGTGTGCAGGGTGGACAGCACCAGGTGACCGGTCAGCGACGCCTGCACGGCGATTTCGGCGGTCTCCTGGTCGCGAATCTCCCCCACCATCACCACATCCGGGTCCTGGCGCAGGATGGCACGCAGGCCGCGGGCGAAGGTCATGTCCACCTTGGGATTGACCTGAGTCTGGCCGATGCCCTCGATGTGGTACTCGATCGGGTCCTCGACCGTGAGGATGTTACGCGTGCGGTCGTTGAGGGTGACCAGGCTGGCGTACAGGGTGGTGGTCTTGCCCGAGCCGGTGGGGCCGGTGACCAGCAGGATGCCGTGGGGCCGGCGCACGGTTTCTTCCAGCAGATGGCGGTCGCGCTCGCTCATGCCCAAGTGCTGCAGGGTTAGTCGCCCGGCCTGTTTGTCCAGCAGGCGCAGGACCACGCGCTCACCGTTGGCCGATGGCAGCGTGGAAACCCGGATATCCACCTCGCGCCCCGCCACCCGCAGGGAGATGCGGCCGTCCTGGGGGATGCGCTTCTCGGCGATGTCCAGGCGCGCCATGACCTTGATCCGCGACACCAGCAGGGCCGCGAGCTCGCGCTTGGGTTCGAGCACTTCGCGGAGGATGCCATCGACACGAAAGCGCACCACCAGGCGCTTCTCGAAGGTTTCCAGGTGGATGTCCGAGGCGTTCTCCTTGATCGCCTCGCCGAGGATGGCGTTGATCAGGCGGATGATCGGCGCATCGTCCTCTTGCTCAAGCAGGTCTTCGGTTTCCGGAATCTGCTCGGCCAGGGCCGCGAGGTCCAGGCTGCCCCCCAGGTCCTCTGCCAGCTGCATCGCGGCGGAAGCGTCGTGCTGGTAAGCCTCTGCCAGGGCCTGCTCGAAGGCGTCGCCCGTGAGTGGCTTCAGCGGCAGGCTGCGTCCGGCGAAGCGGCGCGCCTCGGCCAGGGCCACCAGCTCGACGCCAGGGCGATGGGCCAGGCAGGGCTCCAGGCCATCCAGCAGCAGCACGCCGTGCCGCTTGGCGAAACCGAAGGGCAGCCGTCGCAGGGGAGCATCAACGCGTGGAGGATTCATCCGTGGGCGCCTGTTTCAAGTGAGTCCAGAGGAAAGTATTGCAGCGCAATCCGACCCTTGTGCAGAGCCGCTGACCAGAACTTATGGCGAGTGTGAACAAAACCACCTAAAGCCGTAAAAATTCAGAGATATCTTTAGCACAGCAGCCGTTTCGCAACATCATCCGGCCGGCCGAGCCCGGCACTCGCCTGCGCTGCTATGATCAAAGCAGTTCTGCCAAACATAAAACCAAAGAACGAACACGGCATTAGGAGTTCACCCCTCTTGCAAGTCCCGGATTCCGCACACTGGCTGCAACGCCATGCGCCGGCCCTGGTCGGTGCGCTGCTGGTTCTGGCCATGGGCGCCAGCTTCGCCTGGCAGACCCGCGAGTGGTTGCGCCTGGTCGGGGCCCCGGCCGAAACCTCGACGCAAGCGGGGGCCCCCATCGCCGCCCGGCAGCCCCTGCAGAATCTGGAACCACTGTTCGGCCCGGCCCCGCAAGTCCAACCCAGCGGCCCGCCGCCCACCACCAACCTGCGCCTGACCCTGCTCGGCAGCTTCGTCCATGCGGGGGCGGACAAGTCCATCGCCATCATCCAGTACGAGGGCGGCAAGCCCCGCCGCTTCAGCGCCGGGGACGAGATCACCAGCGGCGTCAAGGTGCACGCGGTGTACCGCGACCGGGTCGAGATCGAGCGCGGCGGGCGCCTTGAGAGCCTCAGCTTCCCGGAACCGCGTTCACGTTTCACGCCGGCCAGCGGAACCTCCGCGGAGTCGTCTGCCGCGGTAATCGATGATCTCAATGGCCTGCAGGAAGACAACGTCGCCGAATTGCGCGAGCGCATGGAAAAACTACGCCAACAGATGGAAGACCCGGAGAACACTGCCCCCGAACCTTCCGCCGAACAGCCCCCGGAAAGCGAATGAAACGATGACCCTGACCTTCTCGCGCCTCACGCTCGCCCTGATCGCCGCCGGGATGCTGGCCGCGCCCCTGCCGCTGCTCGCCGCCCAGCCTGCCGCCACACCGGGCGTCGCGCAGCAACAGCGTCAGGACGGCTGGACCATCAACCTCAAGGACGCCGATATCCGCGAGTTCATCGACCAGATCGCCGATATCACCGGTGAGACCTTCATCGTCGACCCGCGGGTGAAAGGCCAGGTCAGCGTGGTTTCGAAAGCGCCGCTGGGGCTCAACGAGGTCTACCAGTTGTTCCTCTCGGTGATGGCCACCCACGGTTTCACCGTGGTCACCCAGGGCGACCAGGCCCGCATCATTCCCAATGCCGAAGCCAAGGCCGAAGCCGGCAGCAGCCGTGCCGGCGCGGAAAGACTGGAAACCCGCGTGATCCAGGTGCAGCACACACCGGTGACTGAACTCATCCCGCTGATTCGACCGTTGGTCCCGCAGTACGGCCACCTCGCCGCCGTGACCTCGGCCAACGCCCTGATCATCAGCGATCGCACCGCCAATATCGCGCGCATCGAAGACCTGATGCGCCAACTGGACCAGAAGGGGGACCGCGACTACACCGTGCTGAACCTGCGGTACGCCTGGGTGATGGACGCCGCCGAGGTGCTCAATGCGTCCCTTAACCGCGGCCAGTCCAAGGGTGGCTCGGGTACCCAGGTGATCGCCGACGCCCGCACCAACCGCCTGATCATCCTCGGCCCTCCGGCCGCCCGCAGAAAACTGGCGGCCCTCGCGCAATCCCTCGACACGCCCACCTCGCGCTCGGCCAACACGCGGGTGATCCGCCTGCGCCACAACGACGCCAAGAGCCTGGCAGAAACCCTCGGCGAGATTTCCGAAGGCCTGAGGAACGGTGAAGGCGGGGCTGCCGAAGGTGCCTCCAGCGGTAACGGCAGGTCGCAGAACATCCTGATTCGCGCCGACGAGAGCCTGAACGCCCTGGTGATGCTGGCCGAGCCGGACGTGGTCACCGCCATGGAGGACATCGTCCGCCAACTCGACGTGCCCCGCGCCCAGGTGATGGTGGAAGCCGCTATCGTGGAGATTTCCGGCGACATCACCGATGCCCTCGGCGTGCAGTGGGCGGTGGATGCCCGCGGTAGCACCGGCGGCCTGGGCGGGGTCAACTTCGGCAATACCGGGCTCTCCGTGGGCACCGTGCTCAATGCCATTCGCGACGAAGAAATCCCCACCCCCCTGCCCGACGGCGCCATCATCGGCATCGGCACCGACAATTTCGCCGCGCTGATCACCGCCCTTTCTGCGAACAGCAAGAGCAACCTGCTGTCCACCCCGAGCCTGCTGACCCTGGACAACCAGAAGGCCGAGATACTCGTTGGCCAGAACGTGCCGTTCCAGACCGGCACCTTTACCACCGACGCCTCGGGCGCCAACAACCCTTTCACCACCATCGAGCGCCAGGACATCGGCGTGACGCTGAAGGTAACGCCGCACATCAACGAAGGCGCCACCCTGCGCCTTGAGATCGAGCAGGAAATCTCGTCCATCGCCCCCACCGCCACCCTCACCGCCCAGGCGGTCGACCTGATCACCAACAAGCGCTCGATCAAGAGCACGATCCTCGCCGAAGACGGCCAGGTCATCGTACTGGGCGGCCTGATTCAGGACGACATCACCCAGACCGACTCCAAGGTGCCGCTGCTGGGTGATATCCCGATCCTCGGGCGGTTGTTCCGTTCTACCCGTGACTCCCACGTGAAGCGCAACCTGATGGTGTTCCTGCGCCCGACCGTGGTCCGCGACCGCGCCGGCCTCGCCGCGCTGTCCGGGAAGAAGTACAACGACATCCGCATCGTCGGCGAGCACAACAAGGAAGGTCGCCCGGCCATCCTGCCGCGCCAGCCGGTGGAGCTGTTCGACGGCGTCCAGGATCCGGCGGTGGACTTGCGCAAGCGCTGAAAGGGCGAACGACGACGCTCAGTTCGCCCGCAGAAATGCAACGGGGCGGCCACACCTGTTGGTGTGGCCGCCCCGCTTTTTTCAGTCGGGACTCGAGTACTTAAAGTGCCGCCAGGCCGCGCGCCAGGTCCGTCTTGAGGTCGTCGACATCCTCCAGGCCGATGGCCAGGCGGATGAGATTGTCGCCGATACCGGCATTGGCGCGTTCCTGAGGCGAGAGGCGACCGTGGGAGGTGGTGGCCGGGTGGGCGATGGTGGTCTTGGTGTCGCCCAGGTTGGTGGTGATAGAGATCATCCGGGTGGCATCGATGAAGCGCCAGGCGGCCTCTTTGCCCCCCTTGACCTCGAAGCTGACCACCGCGCCGAAGCCCTTCTGCTGACGCTTGGCCAGCTCGTGCTGCGGGTGGCTTTCCAGACCGGCGTAGTAGACATGCTCGACACCGGGTTGTTGCTCCAGCCAGCGGGCGATTTCCAGGGCGCCGGCGCAATGGGCCTGCATACGCACGCGCAGGGTTTCCAGACCCTTGATCATCACCCAGGCGTTGAACGGGCTCAGGGTCGGGCCTGCGGTGCGCAGGAAGCCCACCACTTCCTTCATGTGCTCGGCACGGCCCGCAACGACGCCGCCCATGGTGCGGCCCTGGCCGTCGATGTACTTGGTGGCCGAGTGCATGACGATGTCGGCGCCCAGCTTCAGCGGCTGCTGCAGCGCAGGGGTGCAGAAGCAGTTGTCCACCACCAGCAGCGCGCCCTTGGCATGGGCGATCTCGGCGAGGGCGGCGATGTCTACCAACTCGGCCAGCGGGTTGGAAGGCGACTCGACGAACAGCAGCCTGGTGTTCGGCTTGATCGCCGCTTCCCAGCCGGCCAGGTCGGACAGAGCCGGGTAGTCCACCTCGATGCCGAAGCGTTTCAGGTACTTCTCGAACAGGCTGATGGTGGAGCCGAACACACTGCGGGAAACCAGCACGTGATCACCGCCGCTGCACAGGCTCATGGCAATGGCAAGGATGGCCGACATACCGGAGGCGGTGGCCACGGCCTGTTCGGCGCCTTCAAGGGCGGCGATGCGCTCCTCGAAGGTGCGCACCGTCGGGTTGGTGTAGCGCGAATAGACGTTGCCCGGCACTTCGCCGGCGAAACGCGCGGCGGCGTCAGCGGCGGTGCGGAACACGTAGCTGGAGGTCAGGAACATGGCCTCGCCGTGCTCGCCTTCCGGCGAACGGCGCTGGCCAGCACGCACGGCCAGGGTATCGAAGGCGGCGCCTTCCAGGTCACTGTCCAGCCTGCCGGCTTCCCATTCTTGCGTCATCTCACTCAACCTCGAGTTAGCCGATGTCCGTGGCTCAGTTGTTGTACAGATCGATGATGGCGCTGACCGCGCTGGCCTTGGCCTTGCTGGCGTCGTTGCGCGCCTGCTCGATCTTGTTCAGGTAGTGCTCATCCACATCGCCGGTGATGTACTGGCCGTCGAACACCGCGCAGTCGAAGTGATCGATCTTCACCTTGCCGCCACCAACGGCGTCGATCAGGTCCGGCAGGTCCTGGTAGACCAGCCAGTCGGCACCGATCAGCTCGGCCACTTCCTCGGTGGAACGGTTGTGGGCGATCAGTTCGTGGGCGCTGGGCATGTCGATGCCGTAGACGTTGGGGTAACGCACGGCCGGCGCCGCGGAGCAGAAGTAGACGTTCTTGGCGCCGGCTTCGCGGGCCATCTGGATGATCTGCTTGCAGGTGGTGCCGCGCACAATGGAGTCGTCCACCAGCATCACGTTCTTGCCGCGGAACTCCAGCTCGATGGCATTGAGCTTCTGGCGCACGGATTTCTTGCGTGCGGCCTGGCCCGGCATGATGAAGGTGCGGCCGATGTAGCGGTTTTTCACGAAGCCTTCGCGGAACTTCACGCCCAGGTGGTTGGCCAGCTCCAGGGCTGCGGTGCGGCTGGTGTCCGGAATCGGGATCACCACATCGATGTCGTGCTCCGGACGCTCGCGCTGGATCTTCTCGGCCAGCTTCTCACCCATGCGCAGACGCGCCTTGTAGACCGAGACGCCATCCATGATGGAGTCCGGGCGCGCCAGGTAGACGTGCTCGAAGATGCAGGGAGCGTACTGCGGATTCTCCGCGCACTGGCGGGTGAACAGCTTGCCTTCTTCGGTGATGTACACCGCTTCACCCGGCGCCAGGTCGCGGATCAGGGTGAAGCCCAGCACATCGAGGGCAACGCTTTCGGAGGCGATCATGTACTCGACGCCTTCGTCGGTATGGCGCTGGCCGAAGACGATCGGGCGGATGGCATGGGGGTCGCGGAAGCCGACGATGCCGTAGCCGGTGATCATCGCCACCACGGCGTAGCCACCGGTGCAGCGCTGGTGCACGCCGGAAACGGCAGCGAACACATCTTCCTCGGTCGGCTGCAGCTTGCCCCGGTGGGCCAGTTCGTGGGCAAACACGTTGAGCAGCACTTCCGAGTCGGAGTTGGTGTTCACGTGGCGCAGGTCGGACTCGTAGATTTCCTTGGCCAGTTGCTCGACGTTGGTCAGGTTGCCGTTGTGCGCCAGGGTGATGCCGTAGGGCGAGTTGACGTAGAACGGTTGCGCCTCGGCGGAGCTGGAGGAGCCCGCAGTGGGGTAGCGCACGTGGCCGATGCCCATGTGGCCAACCAGGCGCTGCATGTGGCGCTGCTGGAAGACATCACGCACCAACCCGTTATCCTTGCGAAGGAAGAGCCGGCCGTCATGGCTGGTCACAATACCGGCAGCGTCCTGGCCGCGATGCTGAAGGACGGTAAGCGCGTCATACAGCGCCTGATTGACGTTCGACTTACCGACGATACCGACGATGCCACACATGTGACGCAACCCCTGCTAGTAGTTCAGGCTAATCAAGTACCCGACCAGACCGTTTGGGCACGGACGGGCATTCTTCCGGGTGCGACGCATCAGCTGGGTGAGCTGATGCCGCTCGCGAGCCACTGGCTGGTGAAGCCCAGAATAAGGTTCTTCGACCAGTCGGCGACCATTAGAAAATGCGGCAACAGCACCGATTGCTGCCACCAGGGATCCTGCTGCACCGGGGCCAGGCTGAGCAGGCCGACCAGCAGCACGACCAGCAGCGCACCACGGGCGCCACCGAAGGCCATGCCCAGCACACGGTCGGTGCCGTCCATACCGGTGACCCTGACCAGCTCGCCGATCAGGAAATTGATCAAGGCGCCGACCAGCAAGGTGGCGACGAAGAGAATGGCGCAGGCGGCGATGATGCGCGCCGACGGCATTTCGATGAACTCGGTGAGATGCTGCGACAGGGCGCCGCCAAAAGTCCAGGCGACCACGCCTGCGACTATCCAGGTGAGCAGCGAGAGAGCTTCCTTGACGAAGCCCCGGCTCAAACTGACCAGACTGGAAACGGCGATGATGGCGATGATCGTCCAATCGACCCAGGTGAATGCCACGATGCGGCCCACAAACTGAAAAGGCGCTGCATTTTAGCAGAGCACTTCCCCTCCGGTAACCCGCGGAACAGAAAGGGCTCGATTATGCGGGTCTATCAACCCTTTTCCGGCTGGAAGCGGACGATGAAGCCATTCAGCTTCTGCTGACGAGCCAGTTGATCACGCAGCTTGTTGGCCTCGGCGCGCTCAATGACCGGTCCGACGAAAACCCGATTCATACCTTCGACGCTGCGGATATAGGCGTTGTAGCCCTGGGTGCGCAGGTTTTTCTGCAAGTTCTCGGCACTGGCGCGGTTGGACAGGCTGGCAAGCTGGATCGACCAGCTGACCGGCAGCCCGTTGACGTCGAGGCGTTTTTCCTCGGTCTTCACCTCGGCGACGGGCGGGGCCGGAGCCGGCTTGGGCTGCGCCGGAGGTTGTGGCTGCGTCGGAGCGGGAACCGGAACAGCCGGAGCGGCGGGCTGGGCGGGCGGCACAGTAGCCGCCAGGGTTTCTTCGGCGGTCTCCAGCGGCGGCACCGGTTCCTGGGGCAGCGCCTGGGGTTCCGGCACCTGGACCTGCTCCAGCTCCACCGGCGGCATCTCAGGCGCCTTCGGCATGGGCGGCGCCTCGACCACGACCTGGCGCAGTTCATCCTCGCGACTGAACAGCATGGGCAGGAAAATCACCGCCAGCGCCACCAGCACCAGCGCGCCGACGATACGTTGCTTGAGTCCCTTGTCCAATACAGCCATTCCCCTACTCCCCGGTTGCCCGACTTTCCAGCCAGCTCAACGCCTCGGCCACGCTATAGAACGATCCAAACACCAGGACTTCGTCGTCTGGTGTCGCCTGCTCGCACTGCGCTTCCAGTGCGGCGGCGATAGTTTCGTGGACACTGACGCTTGCGTGAAGGTTCGTCAATGCCGCCTGCAGTTCGGCAGCGGGACGCGTGCGTGGCGTGGGGAGTGGCGCCACGGCCCAATGGTCCAGTCGCGCCTGGAGCGGAGCGAGCACGCCGGGGAGATCCTTGTCGGCGAGCAGACCGAACACGGCCCGGCGGCGACCGGCCACCGGGCGCGCAGCCAGGCGTGCCGCAAGATATTCGGCGGCGTGGGGGTTATGGCCGACGTCCAGCAACAGGGACAGCCGCTTGCCGCGCCATTCCACGCAGCGTCGGTCGAGGCGACCGGTGACACGGGTATCGAGCAGTGCGGTCGCCAGGATTTCAGGTTGCCAGGGCAGGTCCAGCAGCGCATAGGCCTGGAGGGCCAGGGTGGCATTCTCCATGGGCAGATCGAGCAGCGGCAGGTCATGCAGCTCCAGCATCTGCCCGGAACGACTGGCGCCGCGCCAGTGCCAGCCCCCCTCCCCTTGCGCCAGATCGAACTCCCGGCCGCGCAGGAACAGCGGCGCGGGCAACGCGCTCGCCTGCTCAAGGAGCGGCGTGGGCGGATCGAGGTCGCCGCAAAGGGCCGGTTTGCCGGCGCGGAAGATGCCCGCCTTCTCGAAAGCCACGCTCTCGCGGGAGTCGCCCAGCCAGTCAGCGTGGTCCAGACCGACGCTGGTGACCAGCGCAAGATCGGCATCCACCAGGTTGACCGCATCCAGCCGTCCGCCCAGACCGACTTCCAGCACCACGGCGTCCAGGCCGGCACGCTGGAACAACCAGAAAGCCGCCAGGGTCCCCATTTCGAAATAGGTCAGGGAGATTTCGCCACGCGCCGCCTCGACGGCGACGAAGGCATCGCACAGCGCCTGGTCACTGGCCTCCTGGCCATTCAACTGCACACGCTCGTTGTAACGCAGGAGATGTGGCGAGCTGTACACACCGACCTTCAGCCCCTGGGCGCGCAGCAGCGAGGCCAGGAACGCACAAGTAGAACCCTTGCCGTTGGTGCCGGTGACCGTGATCACCTTTGGTGCCGGACGGCCCAGGCCGAGCCGGCCGGCGACTTCGCGGCTGCGCTCCAGCCCCATGTCGATCGCCGTGGGGTGGAGCTGTTCTAGATAGGAAAGCCAGTCGGCAAGGGTTCTTGGGGTCATGCGATAGCCGGGGAAGGACGGCGCAGCATCTGCGCGAGCAGCCGACCAAGGCGATCTCGCAGTTCCGCGCGGGAGATGATCATGTCGATGGCGCCGTGCTCCAGCAGGAACTCGCTGCGCTGGAAGCCTTCCGGCAGCTTCTCGCGGACGGTCTGCTCGATCACCCGCGGACCGGCAAAGCCCACCAGGGCGCGCGGCTCGCCGACGATCACGTCGCCGAGCATCGCCAGGCTGGCGGAAACGCCGCCGTAGACCGGGTCGGTCAGTACGGAGATGAAGGGTATACCTTCTTCACGCAGGCGAGCCAGGGCCGCGGAGGTCTTGGCCATCTGCATCAGGGAAATCAAGGCTTCCTGCATGCGGGCACCGCCGGAAGCGGAGAAGCAGACCAGCGGGCAGCGCTGCTCCAGGGCCACGTTGGCGGCACGCACGAATCGCTCACCGACGACCGCACCCATGGAGCCGCCCATGAAGGAGAACTCGAAGGCACAGGCCACGATCGGCATTTTGTGCAGGGTGCCACGCATGGCGATTAGGGCGTCCTTCTCGCCAGTATCTTTCTGGGCGGCGGTCAGGCGGTCCTTGTACTTCTTGCTGTCGCGGAACTTCAGGCGATCCACCGGCTCCAGATCGGCGCCAATCTCTTCACGGCCTTCCGGGTCCAGGAAGATATCGAGGCGGGTGCGCGCATCGATACGCATGTGATGGTTGCATTTCGGGCAGACGTCCAGCGTCTTTTCCAGCTCGGGCTTGTACAGCACCGCGTCGCAGGACGGGCACTTGTGCCAAAGGCCTTCCGGGACCGAGCTCTTCTTCACCTCGGAACGCATGATCGAGGGGATCAGTTTGTCTACCAGCCAGTTGCTCATGCTCTAGTTCTCCACAGCTTTCAGGCCCGAACACGCGCTAGCGGTTCATAGCCCCGCGCATGTCCTTCGGCGAATTCATGGTTGCGACCCCGATGCTCATGGCATGCCCGGGAATCACCCCGGCGATGGCCCGGCCATCGCCCTCGTAAAAAACAGGCCCGGTCGACGCGGCCCTGCCACACGACCCGGCAGGCTTCGCCTGCCCGGGCAACTCGCTAATGGACGGCAGCGAAACGCCGTCCGTCACATATGCAGGAGACGCGCCAGCGAGCAAGCCCGGCCAAGTGTCCGCGCCCCACATGTCAGGCGCGTGCACGCTGGATGAAGGTCTGGATCTTCGCGGCATCCTTGATGCCCTTGCTGGCCTCGACCCCACCACTCACATCGACGGCGTACGGTCGTACCTGACGGACCGCCTCGCCCACGTTCTCCGGGGTAAGGCCGCCAGCCAGGATCAGCGGCTTCGCCGGATCCCGGGGCACCAGGCTCCAGTCGAAGGCTTCGCCAGTACCGCCGGGAGTGCCCGGTACAAAGGTGTCGAGCAGGACGCCGGATGCCTCGGGATAACGGGAAATGGCTGCTGCGACCTCGTCGCCCGGCTTGATCCGCAAGGCCTTGATATAGGGACGCCCGTAACCCGCACAGTCCGCCGACGTCTCGTCGCCGTGGAACTGCAGCAGGTCCAGCGGAACCTCGGCCAGAAGCGCCCTCAGCTCAGGCCGGGGCATATCGACGAAAAGCCCGACCGTGGTCACGAAAGGTGGCAAGGCAGCGATGATGGCACTCGCCTGGGCCGGAGTGACTGCGCGCGGGCTCTTGGCATAGAACACGAAACCCAGGGCATCGGCGCCGGCGGCGACAGCGGCCAGCGCATCCTCGACTCGGGTAATACCGCAGATTTTGATGCGAACGGCTGACAAGATGCAGGCACCTGAAGGCTAAGAAGCTGGGATGTTAGCAAAGGCCCGGCACAGCGTCAGCCCACCGTATCCGGCAAGCCGGAGAGAAAATGCGGCCCCAGGTAGCGCTGCGGCACTTCGAACACTTCCGGGTATTCGACACGGACCAGGTAGAGCCCATAGGGATGCGCGGTCACCCCGCCGTCGCGCCGGACGCGGGTGTCCAGCACCTGCCTGGCCCACTCCACCGGCTGCTCGCCGGCGCCAATGGTCATCAGCACACCGGCGATGTTGCGCACCATGTGGTGGAGAAACGCATTGGCGCGGATATCGAGCACGATCAGCCGCCCGTGTTCGATCAGCTCCAGATGATGCACTGTCTTGATAGGCGACTTGGCCTGGCACTGGCTGGCACGAAAGGCACTGAAATCGTGGGTGCCCACCAGGCAGCGAGCCGCCTCGCGCATACGCTGGACATCCAGCGGACGGTGATTCCAGGTGACCTCTTCAGCCATGTGCGCCGGGCGGATCTGATCGTTGTAGATCACATAGCGATAGCGGCGGGCCATGGCGCTGAAACGGGCATCGAAGCTCGTCGGCATCCGCTTGGCCCACGTGATGCTGATGTCCGCCGGCAAGTTGGCATTGCCCCCCATGATCCAGGCGTGATCGGTCCGCTCCACCGGGGTATCGAAGTGCACGACCTGCCCGCTGGCATGGACCATGGCATCGGTGCGGCCGGCGCAGGAGATGGCCACGGGAATGCCACCCGCCACACGGGAGAGCGCCTTTTCCAGGGCACCCTGGACGGAGGGAACCCCGTCGACCTGGCGCTGGAAGCCGCGATAGCGCGAGCCCTTGTACTCGACACCGAGGGCGATTCTGTAAATGCCAGCGGCAGCCTCAGGGGCTGCCGCTGCGGGTACTGCTTCTGTCATCTATCAGCTGAGTCGTGCGATCAGTTCGCGCGCTTCCTGTTGCTGGGTGTCATTCCCCTCGGACAGCACCTCGTCGAGGATGTCGCGAGCACCTTCGGTGTCACCCATGTCGATATAGGCGCGAGCCAGATCCAGCTTGGTCGCGGTTTCGTCGGTGCCGGAGAGGAAATCGAAATCGTCTTCCTCGCCCAGGCCCAGGTCGGCTGTCTCATCCTCCAGCACCGCGACCGGTTCGGGCTCACGCGCTTGCTGCAGGCTGTCAGCGAGCTGGTCCAGTTCGGCGGTCACTTCGTCGAGCTGGGCAGCGAAACTGTCGTTGTCAGCCACCGGTTCGGCAGCCGGCTCGTCGGGCAGGGACAGGTCGAAATCGGCCGGCAGGTCGAGCAGGTTCGCGCTCGCCTCCTCCGCTGCTGGAGCAGGCTCTTCCGTGGCCATGGGGGTATCAAGCTCACCATCCAGGCTGAGCAGGAAATCGTCCTCGTCGGCCTCCGCCGGTTGGGCAGCCGGTTCCAGATCGAGGCTGAAATCGGCCAGGTCGTCACTGAGCTCAAGACTCTCATCGCCCGCCAACAGCTCTTCACCACTGCCGATGTCCAGGTCGAAGTCCAGGTCGGCCTCTGCATTGGCCGGCGCCGCCGGAGCATCAAGCTCCAGGTCGTCCAGGCTCAGCTCATCGACCGGTGCCGCAGCCGGCTGGATAGCGGCCGGTTTTTCGTTTGCCAGGTCGAGATCCAGATCGGAACCCAGGTCATCCAGGCTCAGATCGAAGGTGTCATCCAGGGCTGCACCCGCGGCCGCCGGAGCGCTCGCCGGGGCGTCATCCAGGGTCAGGTCGTCAAGGCTGAAACTGTCGAGATCGTCGGCGGCGGCCAGTCCAGCCGCACCAGTCGCGACGGCGGCAGCGACCATGGCTGGGTACTTGCCTTTCAGCTGTTCGATTTCGCCACTGGCGCCGCCGATTTCGCGAAGCTCGCCTTCCTGGCGCGCAAAACCTTCGCGATCGCCCAGTTCGGCATAAACCTCCATCAGCTTCAGGCGCAGATCGCCGCGGTGGGGCTCATCGTTGATGGCGTTCTGCAGCAGCTCGGCAGCCTGATTGAAGCGGCCGTACGCGATGTAGATGTCGGCCTCGCTGACCACGTCGCCGGTCTGCGCGGTGACGCGCTCTTCCGCCTTGGCCGGCGCGGCTTCCGGTGCCTCATCCAGGGTAGACATCAGGTCCGAGCTGTCGAGGGCGTCGAAGCTGTCGTCCTTCAGGTCAAGATCGCCGTCCAGCGTGTTCTCGTCATCCCGTGCGGAGAGGCTGTTCTGCAGCTCGGCTTCCTTCAGTGCATTGCGGCGCGACAGCACCATCAGCAGCACCAGCAGGGCGACCAGCGCGCTACCGCCAGCCAGCAGGAGCAGCATGGGGTTGGCCAGCACGTCGTCGATGATGCTGGATTGCGGCGGCTCGACCACTGCAGCGGCGGGTGCTGTCTGCACCGGTTCGGCGGGTTCCGCCGGCTGGGTCGGTTGCGCGGGAGCCGGTTCGGCAGGCTGAGGGGAAGCCGTCGGTTCGGTGGCGGCGACGGGCTCGACGGCGGCAACGGGTTCGGCCGGCGCCGGAGTTGGAGCCGCCGGCGAGACGGGGGCTTCGGCTGCCGGGGCGACGGGCTGTGCCGGTGCCGGCTCCGGAGATGCGGCAAGCGCTGCAGCGGCGGGTGGCTGGGCGGGTGCCGCCTCGGGCTTGACCGTTTCCGCCGGAGCAGCGGCCGGGGCGACAGGTGCTGCCTGCCCCTGGGCGGCCATATCGGCCTGCAGCTTGGAGAGCTGGTCATCCTTGAGCTGGATCAGGCGCTGCAGCTTGTCCATCTGGCTCTGCAAGTCGCTCATGCGACTCTTCAGTTCTTCGTTCTCGCGGCGGGTCGAGTCCAGGCTTTCCTGGGTCACCGCCAGCTTGTCGCTGAGGGCCTTGCTTTCGCTGCCAGCGCCCTTGTCGCTGCCACTGGAGGCCTTGCCGCCTTCAGCGGACACCAGGCGCAGGTTGTCCTGGGTTTCGACCTTCGCGGGAGCGGCACCGGCACTGCTGCGCTTGGTGGCATCCAATTGGCGCTTGCCCTCCCCTGCGAGGCTGCGTCCCTCGCGCCAGGCGGCATTCTGCGCCTGCACCTGGGCAATGGCCTCGGCCTGGCTACGACTGGCGATCTGTTTTTCGTCGGGCAGGCGCAATACCTGGCCGCTCTTCAGGCGATTGATATTGCCGTCGACGAAGGCGTCCGGGTTCAGCTCCTGGATGGCCAGCATGGCCTGGTGCACCGAGCCGCTGGCCCGGGTGCGCTCGGCGATCTCCCAGAGGGTGTCGCGGGAGGTGGTGCGATATTGGTCGGCGGGTGCCCTGGGAGCCGGGGCACTTGGACGCGGCGCGGCGGCAACCGGGGCGGCCGGGGCGCTACGAACCGGAGCCGGAGACGTGGCCGCAGCGGGACGCGGCGCCGGCGCGGCGACCGGGGCCCGTGGCACGGCGGCAGCCGCCGCCTGAGGCGAATAGAGTGGCGGATCCAGGAGCAGCGTGTACTCACGCAGCAGGCGGCCGTTGGGCCAGAGCACCTCGACGAGGAAGTTTAGATAGGGCTCGCGCACCGGCTTGCTCGACGTCACCCGGATGACACTGCGGCCATTGGGCTTGAGCACGGGGGTGAACTTGAGGTCCTGCAGGAAATACTGGCGGTCGACGCCAGCCTTGGCGAACTCCTCCGCTGCCGCCAGGCTCGGCCTGACTTCGGTGGAGGCCAGGTCACGCACCTCGAGCAGTTCGATTTCCGCATCCAGAGGCTGGTTCAAGGAGGAGCGCAGGGTGAGTTCCCCAAGCCCTAAGGCGTTGGCCACGCCCGAAGTCAGCGCGGATGCTGCCGCGATTGCCAGCACAAGTTTGCGAACCCGAACCATAGAGAGATTCCCTTGTTTTATCTTTTTTCTCGCTAGGCGAGAGGAGGGTCTTTTGTCGCTGCCTGCGCACGCCGAAACGGCGGTTCCCCATCAACGACAAGGCCAAGCCAGTATTGTCAAGCTAGAATATTTCTACAAATTTTCAGGTAAGTATCTTTGACAGATAGTGTTTTATCAACAACTCGGCCGACTGCACAGCATTGAGCGCGGCGCCTTTTCTTGCATTATCTGAAGCAATCCACAAATTGAGTTCACAAGGGTCGTCCAGCCCGCCGCGAACCCGGCCTACATATACCGAATCCTGCCCTACGGCGTCGCCGACAGCGGTCGGATAATCGCCCTCTTCCTCCACGAACTCGACGCCCGGCGCCCGCGCCAGGCGCTCACGCACCGCAGCCAGGTCCACTGGCTGCCCGGCCACCACGGTAACCGCCAGGCTGTCGCCGAAGAACACCGGCGCCAGGGCGCAGGTGGCAGAGACACGCAGATCGGGCTCACCGAGCAACTGCCTGACTTCGCCCGCCAGCCGACGTTCCAGGGCGATGTGCCCCTCGGCATCCGGCGTGCCGGCCTGGGCCAGGATATTGAAGGCGATCTGGCGATCGAAGAAGCGCGGCTCCAGCGGACGGGCGTTGAGCAGCTCCGCCGTCTGGCGGGCCAGCTCGGTGACACCCTCGCGACCTCGACTGGAAACCGCAAGGCTGGCCATCACGCCGAGACGCTGCGGTCTGAGCAGATCGCCGAGCGGCGCCAATACGCAGGCCAAGGCCACGGCGGACGCGCTGGGGCTGGTCAGGCGATAGGGCACAGACAACCCATCGAGCAGTTGCGGATTGGCTTCAGGTACCAGGCCGGGCGCATCCAGGGGATCCAGCGCGCCGGACAGGTCGATCAACGAGCAGCCGGCGGCGGTGGCACGGGACGCGAAGCTGCGGGTGACCGCCTCGCCCGCCGCGAAAAAGGCCAGGCGTGCCTGGGAGAAATCGAAATCGGCAACATCGCGTACCCGCAGGTTGCGCCCCCTGAAGGGCACCGAGGCCCCCGCGGATTCGCCACTGGCAAGCAGGTGAAGGTTGCCGACCGGGAATTCCCGCTCCTCAAGGAGCTGGACAAGGGTTTCGCCAACGGTGCCGGTGGCGCCGATCACGGCGATGTCGAGGGACTGACTCATGGAGGGGGGACTACTTCTGGCGGTGCAGGGAGCGGCACTTTAACCGCCGCTCCCGCCACCAGGCAATCGAGGGTCAGGGGACACCGACGAGCCTCATCGCTGCCCCACCGGCCATCAACGCTCCAGCAGGATGCGCAGCATGCGGCGCAGCGGCTCGGCGGCGCCCCACAGGAGCTGGTCGCCGACGGTGAAGGCGCCCAGGTACTGCGAGCCCATGTTGAGCTTGCGCAGACGGCCGACCGGTACGGTCAGGGTGCCGGTCACGGCAGTCGGGGTCAGCTCGCGCATGCTGATTTCGCGCTGGTTCGGCACCAGCTTCACCCAGGGGTTGTGCTGGCTGATCATGCCTTCGATATCGGCGATCGGCACGTCCTTGTTCAGCTTGATGGTCAGCGCCTGGCTGTGGCAGCGCATGGCGCCGATGCGCACGCAGATGCCGTCCACCGGGATCGGGCTCTTGAAGCGACCAAGGATCTTGTTGGTCTCCGCCTGGCCCTTCCACTCTTCGCGGCTCTGGCCATTGGGCAATTCCTTGTCGATCCAGGGGATCAGGCTGCCAGCCAGGGGTACGCCGAAGTTCTCGGTGGGGAAGTCTTCTCCGCGCATGGCTTCGGCCACCTTGCGGTCGATGTCGAGGATGGCGCTGGCCGGATTGGCCAGGTCGTCAGCGACGGCAGCGTGGGTCGCCCCCATCTGCTTGATCAGCTCGCGCATGTTCTGCGCGCCGGCACCGGACGCCGCCTGGTAGGTCATGGCGCTCATCCACTCCACCAGACCGGCTTCGAACAGGCCGCCCAGGGCCATCAGCATCAGGCTGACGGTGCAGTTGCCGCCGATGTAGTTCTTGGTGCCGGCGTCCAGTTGCTGGTCGATGACCTTGCGGTTCACCGGATCGAGGACGATCACCGCATCGTCCTGCATCCGCAGGCTGGAAGCGGCGTCGATCCAGTAACCCTGCCAACCGGCCTCGCGCAGCTTGGGGAACACTTCGTTGGTGTAGTCGCCACCCTGGCAGGTCAGAATCACATCGAGGCTCTTCAGCTCGTCGATGCTGTAGGCATCCTTCAGCGGGGCAATGTCCTTGCCGACCGCGGGGCCCTGGCCACCGACATTGGAAGTGGTGAAGAACACCGGCTCGATCAGGTCGAAATCCCGCTCTTCCAGCATTCGCTGCATGAGCACGGAACCCACCATGCCGCGCCAACCGATCAGACCTACACGCTTCATGACAACTACACCTTTCTTGAAAAAGTGGGCCGCTGGTACTCCAGCGGGCCCGACAGATTACAGATTCCGCAGGGCCGCGACCACCGCATCGCCCATTTCGCGGGTACCGACCTTGGTCGCGCCGGCGGAATGGATATCACCGGTCCGCAGCCCCTGGTCCAGGACCAGGCTGACGGCTTTCTCGATGGCGTCGGCGGCAGCGGTCTGGTTGAAGCTGTAGCGGAGCATCATCGATACCGAAAGTATGGTCGCCAACGGGTTGGCGATGCCCTGGCCGGCGATGTCCGGTGCGGAGCCGTGGCAAGGTTCGTACATGCCCTTGTTCTGCGAATCCAGCGAGGCAGAAGGCAGCATGCCGATGGAGCCGGTGAGCATGGAAGCCTCATCCGACAGGATGTCACCGAACATGTTGTCGGTGACCATCACGTCGAACTGCTTGGGTGCGCGCACCAGTTGCATCGCGGCGTTGTCGACGTACATGTGGCTGAGTTCCACGTCCGGGTAGTCCTTGGCCACCTCTTCCACCACTTCGCGCCACAGCTGGCTGGAGGCGAGGACGTTGGCCTTGTCCACCGAGCAGAGCTTCTTGTTGCGCACGCGGGCCATGTCGAAGCCGACACGGGCGATGCGGCGGATCTCGCTCTCGCTGTACGGCAGGGTGTCGTAAGCCTGGCGCTCGCCGTTCTCCAGCACGCGCTGCTCGCGGGGCTGGCCGAAGTAGATGCCGCCGGTCAGCTCGCGGACGATGAGGATATCCAGGCCGGCAACCACTTCCGGCTTGAGGCTGGACGCCTCGGCCAGTTGCGGGTAGAGGATGGCCGGTCGCAGGTTGGCGAACAGGCCCAGCTGCGAACGGATCTTCAGCAGACCGCGCTCCGGACGGATGTCACGTTCGATCTTGTCCCACTTCGGGCCACCCACGGCGCCCAGCAGCACGGCATCGGCCTTGCGCGCACGCTCCAGGGTCTCGTCGGCCAGGGGCACACCGTGCTTGTCGATGGCGGCACCGCCGATGACGTCCTCGGTCAGCTCGAAGCCGAGCTGGAACTTATCGTTGGCCAGCTCCAGCACCTTGACCGCTTCGGCCATGATCTCCGGGCCGATGCCGTCACCGGGGAGAATCAGAATCTGCTTGCTCATGCTTTCCTCTCGTTAGGCGCACTCCGCGCCAGGCAATTCGTTCTAGCGTTCGGCCCAGAGCACCAGGACATCGGTGCTGAAGGAGCCGTCCGCGGCAATCTCGAAATACTCGCGAACCTCATGGCCGACCGCATTCTGCAGGGCCAGGATCGCCTCGCGGAATACCTCCGGCGTGCGCATGCGCTCGACCCAGGAGGCGAATTCCAGGCGCAGGCGCTGGCGGGCGTGACTGCGGGTGGACAGGCCGGCCTCGGCCACTTGCCGCAGCCACTCGGCCGGCGAGTAGTCGCGCACATGACTGGTGTCGCGCAGCACCTCCATCGCCTGCAGGTGGGTGTCCAGCAGCGGACGACCAGGCGAGGCCACATCGATGAAGGCGGCGACACCGCCCGGTTTCAGCACACGACGAACTTCGCGCAGGGCCTGGCCCAGGTCGCTCCAGTGGTGCGCCGAATAACGGCTGAAGACGAAATCGAAACTGGCATCGGCGAACGGCAGCGACTCGGCGGCCCCTTGCTGGATCGCCAGATTGCCGAGGCCACGCTGGGCCGCGGTGATGGCCACCACCTCGAGCATCTGCTCGGACAGGTCGTAAGCCACCACCTCGCCGACCAGCGGCGCGACCTGGAAGGCGACATGGCCCGCGCCACAACCGAGATCGAGGACGCGGGCATCGTCGCGCCCGCTCACTTCGGCCCGCAGCAGGGCGAACTCGGCGCCCTGGGCATGCACGGCACTACTCAGATAAGCGCTGGCCTGCTCACCGAACTGGCGCTGTACCACCTGCTCATGGGCCCTGTCAGTCACGTCTCGTTTCTCCGGGATCGGCTTCAAGCGTCGCGAAACAGCCAGGGGCTGCTCGCGCGGTACTGGCCTTCGAAGACCTTGATCGCATCGGCGTCCTGCAGGGTCAGGCCGATGTCGTCGAGACCGTTGAGCAGGCAATGCTTGCGGAAGGCATCCACCTCGAAACTGTACTGCTTGCCGTCCGGACGGGTAACGGTCTGCGCCGCCAGGTCGACCGTCAGCTGGTAGCCCTCGGTGGCCTCGCACTGCTGGAACAGTTCATCCACCTCTTCATCCTTGAGGATGATCGGCAGCAGGCCGTTCTTGAAGCTGTTGTTGAAGAAGATGTCGGCATAGCTCGGTGCGATGATGGCGCGGAAGCCGTACTCATCCAGGGCCCAGGGAGCGTGCTCGCGGGAGGAGCCGCAACCGAAATTCTCACGGGCCAGCAACACGCTGGCACCCTGGTAGCGCGGGAAGTTCAGCACGAAGTCCTGGTTCAGCGGACGCTTGGAGTTGTCCTGGTTCGGCTGACCGACATCCAGGTAACGCCACTCGTCGAACAGGTTGGGGCCGAAACCGGTGCGTTTGATGGACTTGAGGAACTGCTTGGGGATGATCTGGTCGGTGTCGACGTTGGCGCGATCCAGCGGAGCGACGAGACCGGTGTGTTGGGTAAAGGCTTTCATCTCGACTCTCCTTCCTTACTTGAGCAACTCGCGAACATCGACGAAACGGCCGGTCACCGCGGCGGCGGCGGCCATGGCCGGGCTGACCAGGTGGGTACGACCACCGGCGCCCTGACGCCCCTCGAAGTTGCGGTTGGAGGTCGACGCGCAATGCTCGCCGCTCTCCAGGCGGTCCGGGTTCATGGCCAGGCACATGGAACAGCCCGGCTCGCGCCATTCGAACCCTGCCTCAATGAAAATCCTGTCCAGCCCTTCCTTCTCGGCCTGCTGCTTGACCAGGCCGGAACCCGGCACCACCAGCGCCTGCTTGATGGTCGGGGCGACCTTGCGGCCCTTGGCCACTTCAGCCGCGGCACGCAGGTCCTCGATACGCGAGTTGGTGCAGGAGCCAATGAACACGCGATCCAGCTGGATATCGGTGATCGCCTGGTTGGCGGCCAGCCCCATGTACTTCAGGGCACGCTCGATGGAGCCACGCTTGACCGGATCGGCTTCGACGGCCGGATCCGGCACGCGCTGATCCACCGGCAGCACCATCTCAGGCGAAGTACCCCAGCTGACCTGCGGAATGATGTCTTCGGCACGCAGCTCGACCACGGTGTCGAAGTGGGCATCGGCATCGGACACCAGCTCGCGCCAGGCGGCCACGGCCTTGTCCCAGTCGGCGCCCTTGGGCGCGAAGGGGCGGCCCTGGACGTAGTCGATGGTCTTTTCGTCCACCGCCACCAGGCCGACGCGGGCACCGGCCTCGATGGCCATGTTGCAGATGGTCATGCGGCCTTCCACGGACAGGTCGCGGATGGCGCTGCCGGCGAACTCCAGGGCATGGCCATTGCCGCCCGCGGTGCCGATCTTGCCGATCACCGCGAGCACGATGTCCTTGGCGGTGACGCCAGCGGGCAGCTTGCCCTCCACACGCACCTGCATGTTCTTCATCTTCTTCGCCACCAGGCACTGGGTGGCCAGCACATGCTCGACCTCGGAGGTACCGATGCCGTGGGCCAGCGCACCAAAGGCGCCGTGGGTGGAGGTGTGCGAGTCGCCGCAGACCACGGTCATGCCTGGCAGGGTGGCGCCCTGCTCCGGACCGACCACGTGGACGATACCCTGGCGCACGTCGTTCATCTTGAACTCGAGGATGCCGAAGTCATCGCAGTTCTCGTCCAGGGTCTTGACCTGGATGCGCGACACTTCGTCGGCGATGGCTTCCAGGCCACCCTGGCGCTCGGCGCGGGTGGTCGGCACGTTATGGTCCGGAGTGGCGATGTTGGCGTCGATGCGCCAGGGTTTGCGGCCCGCCAGGCGCAGCCCTTCGAAGGCCTGCGGCGAGGTCACTTCGTGGAGGATGTGACGATCGATGTAGATCAGCGACGAGCCATCGTCGCGGCGCTTCACCTCGTGTGCATCCCAGAGCTTGTCGTAGAGCGTCTTGCCGGCCATCGGTCAGGTCCTCATCAGCGTCTTTCGGTGCGCAGGGGTCGAAAGCCCCTTTTGCTTGTGGGGACGATCCTAGGGGCTTGCATCGAATAACTCAAATTCATATTTTTTATTTAAAGCATTCCTTCGAGGAATGAAGTCAGGCGCGTCCCAGCAATCACGGAGCCCCCTATGGATCTGGCCAGCCTCAACGCCTTCATTGCCATCGCCGAAGCCGGCAGTTTCTCCGAAGCGGGCGAGCGCCTGCACCTGACCCAGCCGGCGGTGAGCAAGCGCATCGCGTCCCTGGAACAGCAGCTCAGCGTGCGCCTGTTCGACCGCCTGGGCCGCGAGGTGAGCCTGACCGAAGCCGGGCGAGCCCTGCTGCCACGTGCGTACCAGATCCTCAATGTGCTGGACGACACGCGCCGCGCCCTGAGCAACCTCTCCGGCGACATCAGCGGCCGCCTGACCCTGGCTACCAGCCACCACATCGGCCTGCACCGCCTGCCGCCACTGCTGCGCGCCTTCACCAAGGCCTATCCGCAGGTGGCGCTGGATATCCAGTTCCTGGACTCGGAGGTGGCCTATGAGGAAATCGTCCACGGCCGCGTCGAACTGGCGGTGATCACCCTGGCACCGGAAACCGCGCTGCCGGTGCAGGCGGTCCCGGTATGGAACGACCCGCTGGACTTCGTCGCCGCGCCGGAGCATCCCCTCGCCCGCGACAAGACCATCTTCCTGCCCGATGTGGCCCGGCACCCGGCGGTCTTTCCCGGCGGCAACACCTTCACCCACCACATCGTCCGCCGCATGTTCGAGGCCGAGGGGCTGACGCCGAACATCGCCATGAGCACCAACTACATGGAAACCATCAAGATGATGGTTTCCATCGGCATCGCCTGGAGCGTGCTGCCGCGCACCATGCTCGACGATTCGGTGGTCCGCCTGCCGCTGCAGGACATCCAACTGTCGCGCCAGCTCGGCTACATCCTGCACACCGAGCGCACCCTGTCCAACGCCGCCAAGGCTTTCATGGCACTGCTGGATGCACAGCGCGACGACCTTGCGTACCTGTAACGGCAAAGGCTAAGTTGAGCCGCAGAACATAAGAACAGGGTCGGGAAGGCGCCATCAGCGTGCGCCGTTTACCGACCCGAATACCTGCCCTATCGCCGGAAGGGGCGCGCATGCGCAAAGTCAGTGACCCGAGTCCCCCGCTTCCCCATATCCCTGCCCTTGACCCCATCGCCTTCGAACAATCCTGGCAGGACGCCCCCAGCCTGCTGGCCGCGCTGAACGGTGCCCAGCTGGGCGCCTGGTCCTGGGACATCGAGTCCGGCCAGGTCAGTTGGTCCCGCGGCGCGCAAGCGCTGTTCGGCATCGACCCGCACCGGCCGCTGAACGAACCGGTGGATTACATCCAGCTGATTCCCGAAGACGATCGCAGCGAAGTGCTGCGCCTGTTTCAGGAAGTGCTCGACGGCCGCCCGGCCGAGCGCGCCATGCGCCACCGCATCCGCTGGCCCGACGGCAGCCTGCATTGGCTGGAAATCAGCGGCAGCCTGCAACCCCTGGCCGATGGCCGCCGGCGGATGATCGGCGTCATCCGCGACGTGACCCGGCAACAGCAGCGCGCCCAGGACCTGGACAACTCCAGGCAGCGCTACTCCAGCCTGTTCCACCTGAGCCCGGACGTGGTACTGCTGGTCCGCCTCGCCGACAGCCTGATCGTCGAGGCCAACCACCACTTCGAAGACGTGCTGGGCTGGCCGGTGGCGGAAACCATCGGCCGCACGACCCTGGAATTGAACATCTGGGAAGACCTCAGTCAGCGCGAATGGCTGCATCGCCATGCGCGCGGCAACGCGGCACCGGTCTCCCAGGAAGTGAAATTGCGCACCCGCGACGGCAAACTCCTCGAAGGCGTGCTCTCCAGCCAGTACATCGAGCTGGAAGGTCAGTCCTACCTGATCAGCACTTTTCTCGACACCACCGAACGCAAGCGCGCCGAACGGGCCCTGCGTATCAGCGAGGAGAAGTTCGCCAAAGCCTTCCGCAGCTCGCCCGAGGCCGTGGTGATCACCGACCGAGCCAGCGGCCGCTTCATGGAGGTCAACGGCGGATTCGAGCGCCAGTTCGGCTGGAGCCAGGGCGAGACCATCGGTCACAGCTCGCTGGAACTGGGACTCTGGGACGACCCAGGACAACGCCAGGTGATGCTCGACGCCCTGCAGCACCAGGGACGTCTCGACGAACTGGAAGTCACCCTCAGACGCCGCGATGGCAGCCGCGCCATCTGCCTACTCTATGGCGAGGAAATCGAGCTGGGCGGCCACACATGCCTGGTGCTGACGGCCCGCGACGTCACGCGCCAGCGCGCCCAGGAGCAGGCCCTGAAAGAGAGCCAGGAGCGGCTCAACCTCGCCCTGGAATCCGCCGACCTCGGTACCTGGGATTGGCATATCGCCAATGGCATCCTCTACGGTTCGGCCCGTGCGTCGGCGCTCCATGGCTTGGCCAAGGAGCCCTTCGAAGGCGATTTCCGCGACTTCTTCGTCTGCGTGCCGGAGGAAGACCGGCAGGGCATGCGCCGCGCCTATCAGGAGTTGCTGGAGGGACGCGGCGACGACTATCAGGTGACCTACCGCACGCGCTTCGCCGACGGCGAAGTGCATTACCTGGAAAGCACCGCCAAGCTCTACCGCGACGCGCGGGGCCAGCCCCAGCGGATGACCGGCATCCTCATGGACATCAGCGAGCGCGTGCGCCGCGAACAGCGTCTGGCAGCGTCGGAAGAAAAGTTCGTCACCCTGTTCCAGGCCAGTCCCGACCCCATCTGCGTGTCACGCATCCGTGACGGCGTGTTCATCGAGATCAACCCCAGCTTCAGCCAGGTGTTTGGTTGGCAGCCGGAGGAGATCGTCGGCCGCGCCGCGCCGCAACTCCGCTTCTGGGCGGAGCCCGAGCAGCGCTCGCGACTGTTCAGCGACCTGCTCCGCGACCAGGGCCTGGACAACGTCGAGGCGCACTTCCTCACCCGCGACGGCCGCCTGCTGACGTGCGTGGTATCAAGTCGCTTCATCCGCGTCGAACGCCAGCTCTGCATCACCACGACCTTCCGAGACATCACCGCGCGCCAGCAGGCCGAGGCCGCACTCAAGGCCAGCCAGGAAAAGTTCGCCAAGGCGTTCCATTCCAGCCCCGACGCCATCACCATCACCGAGCGCGATAGCGGACGCTACATCGAGGTCAACGAAGGCTTCAGCCGTCTGACCGGCTTTCGCGCCGAGGAAGTGCTGGGGCGCACGGCCGCTGAAATGAACATCTGGGCCCGGCCGAGCGAACGCGACCACCTGATCGAAACGATCAAACGCAACGGCCGCGTGCACCACCTGGAAATGCTGGGCCAGCATCGCGACGGCCATCAGAAGACGGTGGAAGTCTCGGTGGAGCAGATCGACCTGGACGGCACGCCCTGCCTGCTGCTCACCGCTCGCGATATCAGTGCGCTGAAGGACGCTCAGGCACAGATCCAGCACCTCGCCTACCACGACCCGCTGACCAACCTGCCCAATCGCGCCCTGCTGACCGACCGCCTGACCCAACAGATCGCCCTGCTGCAGCGCCACAACATGCGCGGCGCCCTGCTCTTCCTCGACCTGGATCATTTCAAGCACATCAACGACTCCCTCGGGCACCCCTTGGGCGACGCCGTGCTGAAGATGGTCACCGCCCGTCTGGAAGCCAGCGTGCGCCTGGAAGACACCGTCGCCCGCCTGGGTGGCGATGAGTTCGTGGTGCTGCTGACCGGGCTCGAAGGCAAGCGTTCGGAAGTCACCCGCCAGGTCCGCGGGATCGCCGACAAACTGCGCACCCTGCTGGCCGAACCCATGCGGCTGGACGGCCACCGCCTGCAGGTCACTCCGAGCATCGGCATTGCCCTGATCCCGGATCACGGCGCCAGCCCGGAGGACCTGCTCAAGCGCGCCGATATCGCGCTCTACCGGGCCAAGGATTCCGGGCGTAACGCCATTCAGATCTTCCGCAGCACCATGCAGGAGGCCGCCAGCGAACGCCTGCGCCTGGAGAACGACCTGCGCCAGGCTCTGGCCCGCGGCGAGTTCGAACTGCACTTCCAGCCCCAGGTCGACGCCCGTGAAAACTGCGTGGTGGGCGCCGAAGCGCTGCTCCGCTGGCACCACCCGACCCTGGGGCCACAGTCCCCCGGGCAGTTCATCCAGGTGCTGGAGGAAAGCGGCCTGATCCTGGACGTAGGCGCCTGGGTTCTGGACGAAGCCTGCAACGCCTGCGAGCAACTGGTGGCGGAGGGGCTGGTCGAAGCCAGCGATTTCAGCCTGTGCGTGAACATCAGCCCCCGGCAGTTCCGCCAGAGCGATTTCGTCGAACGAGTCGAGCGCAGCCTGCAGCGGAGCCAGCTGCCACCCCAACTGCTGAAGCTGGAGATCACCGAAGGCATCGTCATCCAGAGCATCGAGGACACCATCGGCAAGATGCGCCGGCTGAAGAAGCTGGGCGTGAACTTTGCCATGGACGACTTCGGCACCGGCTATTCATCCCTCACCTACCTCAAGCGCCTGCCGGTGGATGTGCTGAAGATCGACCAATCCTTCGTCCGCGACGCAACCCAGGACCCGAACGACGCGGAGATCATCCGCGCCATCGTGGCCATGGCCCGCAGCCTGGGCCTGGAAATGATCGCCGAGGGCGTTGAACGCCAGGATCAGTTGGCCTTCCTCGAGCAGCAGGGCTGCCACCTGTACCAGGGTTACTTGTACAGCCGCCCCGTACCGCTGGCCGAGTTCCGCGCGTTGCTGGCCCACAGCCGGCAGCGACCGTCGCGGACCTGACCCCGGCACGAAAGCCACCACAACCTCGAGTCGCGGGCAAGAAAAAGGGCGCCCTCGGGCGCCCTCTTCTTTCCGGTATGGCCCGGAGATCAGTTTTCCAGCACCGCGCGCTGTCCATTGATCGGGATGCGCTTGGCCTTGGCCTCTTCCGGCACGATGCGCACCAGGTCGATGTTCAGCAGGCCATTCTGCAACCCGGCGGCCTTGACCTCGATGTGGTCGGCCAGGCGGAACGACAGCTTGAAGGCCCGTTGGGCGATACCATGGTGCAGGTAGGTGACGGACTCGTCGCTCTTCTCGCGCTTGCCGCCGGCGACGGTCAACACACCGCGCTCCACTTGCAGGTCCAGGTCTTCTTCCTGGAAGCCGGCCGCGGCGATCACGATACGGTACTGGTCGTCACCGTGCTTTTCGACGTTGTAGGGCGGGTAGCTGCTGCCACTTTCATTGCGCAGGGCGGACTCGAACAGGTCGTTGAAACGGTCGAAACCCACGGAATGACGGAACAGGGGGGCGAGAGATAACGTAGTGCTCATGATGATCTCCTGAATAATCAGCAAGTGTTCAAGGGCGGGACCCAATTTTTGGCCTCCCGCAGTAACCTAGATAAGGACGCCCGAACGCATTTCAAGCCCCCGAGGAACCTCCATGAAAGTCATGCTGATCACTGGCGCCAGCCGCGGCATCGGTGCCGCCACCGCCCGTCTCGCCGCCCAGCGCGGTTACGCCCTCGGCATCAATTACCGCCAGCAGCGGGAAGCCGCCGAAACGCTGGTGCGGGAGATCGAGTCCGCCGGTGGCCGCGCGGTGGCGCTCGGTGCCGACGTGGGCGACGAGGCCCAGGTGCTGGCGATGTTCGAACGCCTGGATCACGCGTTCGGCCGGCTGGATGTGCTGGTCAACAACGCCGGCATGCTGGAACGGCAGATGCGGCTGGAAGAGATGGACGCGGATCGCTTCGAACGGGTGCTCCGCGCCAACGTGGTGGGCAGCTTCCTCTGCGCCCGCGCAGCCATCAAGCGCATGTCCACCCGCCACGGCGGCCAGGGCGGCGCCATCGTCAACCTGTCGTCCATCGCCGCGCGTATCGGCGCACCCAACGAATACATCGACTATGCGGCGGCCAAGGGCGCCATCGACAGCATGACCCTGGGCATGGCCAAGGAACTGGCGGCCGACGGGATTCGCGTGAACGCCGTGCGTCCCGGCGTGATTCGCACCGAAATCCACGCCAGCGGCGGCGAGCCGGATCGCGTGGAGCGGGTACGCCAGGCGGTACCCATGGGGCGCGGCGGAGAAGCGGAGGAAGTGGCCGGCGCGATCCTCTGGCTGGCCAGCGAGGAGGCGTCCTATACCAGTGGCACCTTCCTCGATGTCGCTGGCGGGCGCTAGCGTTCAGACGGCCTCGGCCCACTCCCGCCGCTGGACGGACAGGCCGAGCAACGCATCGATTCGGCCGCAGTCATTCTCCCGGCGGATTTCGGCGAACAACGCCACGGCCTCGGGATAGCTGCGGGTGAGCATGCCCAGCCACTGCTTCAGACGCCCCGGCGCATAACGCGGCGCCAGCTTCCGGCGGGCCTGGCGCCAGAAGTCCAGGAGCAGGGGCTGGAGCTCTTCCCAGCTCATTTCGGTCACCGCCCCGCCGGCTCGCGCCGCGGCAATCTGCCGGGCCAGATCCGGGCGCGACACCAGTCCGCGACCGAGCATGATGTCTTCAACCCCGCTCACGGCGCGGCAACGGCGCCAATCGTCCAGGGTCCAGACCTCGCCATTGGCGAACACCGGCACCTTGACCGCTTCCTGCACTCGCGCCACCCACTCCCAGTGAGCCGGCGGCTTGTAGCCTTCCGCCTTGGTCCGCGCATGCACCACGATCTGCTGGGCCCCGCCTTCGGCCAGCGCCCGCGCGCAGTCCAGGGCGCCATCCGGGCTATCGAAGCCCAGACGCATCTTGGCTGTCACGGGGATGGCCGCCGGCACCGCGCGGCGCACTTCACGAACGATGGCGTGGAGCAACTCAGGCTCCTTGAGCAGCACGGCGCCACCTCGGGACTTGTTCACCGTCTTGGCCGGGCAACCGAAGTTGAGGTCGATTACCGGAGCCCCCAGTTCGCAGGCGAAGGCGGCATTGTCGCCAAGGCAGACCGGGTCCGAGCCCAGCAACTGCACCCGCATCGGCGTGCCGACACGGGTGCGGGCGCCATGGGCCAGCTCAGGGGCCAGTTTCTCGAAGGTGCTGGCCGCCAGCAGGCGGTCGCAGACGCGGATGAATTCGGTCACGCACCAGTCGATGCCGCCGACGCGGGTCAGCACATCGCGGAGGATTTCGTCGACCAGCCCCTCCATGGGGGCCAGGGCGATTTGCATGGATGACAGGCTCACAGGATAAAGGCGCGTAGTTTACGCAGCGGGACGGGCGACGAATATCCCACGGAGCACGACCGAGCACAGACGTCTTTCGTGCGGAGCCTAGAGTTCCAGCGGGTACGGCGGCTGCAGCGCGCGCCCGTACCCCTCGACGAACTCGGCGGGCATTCGCTTGGGCCGGCCGCTGGAGAGCTCGATACAGACGAAGGTGGTCCTGGCACGCAGCAAGGTGGCGCCATCGTCCGGGCGCACCAGTTGGAAGCGTCGGTCCATCTTCAGGCGCTGGTCCGACTCCACGATCCAGGTAGCCATCTGCAACGCCTGGCTCTCGTAGGCCGCCGCCAGGTAGTCGATTTCGTGGCGCAGCACGGCCATGGCGCGATCCAGCCGACGGTATTCGGCCAGGTCCAGGCCCAGACTCTGGGAGTGACGCCAGGCGCAACGCTCCAGCCAACTGACGTAGACCGCATTGTTGGCATGGCCGAGGCCGTCGATGTCGTCAGCGACGACCGTGATGTCGATGACGAAGGGATCGGGCATGTCCCAATTCATGAATGATGCTCCAGGCTGCTGGCCAGTTCGCGCGCCTCGGCGGCGAGTTGGGTGATCTGATCCCACGCACGGGCGCGGATCAGGCTGGACGGCGCGATCCAGGTACCGCCGACGCAGGCCACGTTGGGTAGGCGCAGGAAACTCAACAGGTTGTCCGGAGTCACCCCGCCGGTCGGGCAAAAGCGGATGCCGGTGAAAGGCCCCTTCAGGCTCTTCAGCATCTTCACGCTCCCGTTGCCATTGGCCGGGAACAGCTTCAACGAGCGATAGCCGTATTCCAGCGCCAGCAACACCTCGGAGGGTGTCATCACCCCCGGCAGGTAGGGCAAGCCAGACTCCTCGGCGGCTGCGGCGAGGCGCTCGGTGCAGCCGGGGCTGACCGCAAAATGCGCTCCGGCATCGCGCGCCTCGAGGAACTGCTCGGTATGGATCAAGGTTCCCGCCCCCACCAGCAAGTCCGGGAACGCCTTGCGAATCGCCGCCAGCGCGTCCAGTGCGCGCGGCGTACGCAGGGTCACCTCCAGCACTTCGACGCCGCCGGCACTCAGCGCCCCGGCGAGGTCCAGGGCCAGCCCGATATCCTCAATCACCAACACAGGCAGGACCGGGCGCGCCCGCTGCAGCACCACATCCATCGTCAGGCTCATATCAGTTCTCCACGTTGCAGGGTTCTCGGGCCCGCGGGCCGGTGAACCTTGGAAGTAGAGCACCGACGGCAGGTCACCCGCCAGCCCTGTCGCACTCAGCGCACGGCGTCGACTTCAACGCGAGACTCACGGACCTGCGCCAGCAAGGCGAGCACCGCCTTGACCAGACGACCGTCGGCCAGCAGGCGCTGGTGACCGCCCCGCTCCAGCCGCAGCAATTGGCTATCGAACCAGGCGTCGTGAATGACCTGGGCGTCCGCCGCGGGTACCAGCGGGTCGTCCTCGGCATGCACCACGAGACCGGGGATGTCCATTTGATAGCGCTGCACGTCCAGATGCGCGGCAGGAATTCCCGCATGGTGCTCCACCTGGCTCACGAAATGCGCTCGAGCCTTCGGCGGCAGCCCCATGAAGCTGGCGAAGCTGCGTATGGGTCCGAGGATGCGACTGGGCGCGGAAATGCTCACCAGCGCCTTGGCACGCAGCCCCATCTGACTGGCCAGCATGGCGCTCGCCCCACCCATGGAATGGCCTATTACCGCGTGCAGCGGCGGCAGCTCGCCGGCAGCCTCCAGCAAGGCCCGGGCGAAGAGCACCACATTGGCTTCACGCCCCGGCGAGCGACCATGAGCCGGGCCATCCAGCGCCACCACACCATACCCGGCCTCCACCAGGGCTACGATCAGGGCGGCGAACTGGGTCGGACGCCCTTCCCAACCGTGCATCAGCAGCACGGTCGGGCCGCTTCCCCAGCGCAGCGCGGACAGGCCGAAACGAAGCGTGATGCGCTCGGAACTGGCCAGCAGCGGCATCTCCCAGTCCCGTGGCGGCAAATTGCGCGGCGTCATGAACTGGCGGCGCATGCGACGGGCGACAGCTTCCGGCGCCAGACGCCCCAGAGTTGCGTTGACGCCGCGAATCAGGCTCAGGTGGTTCATGGTCGGACTCCTCAAATGACCGCCGCCTTGGCGGCGCGTAATACTCGATCAGACAAATCGCTCTCCCCCAAGGCCCTCGCCAGGGCCAGCCCACCCACCATCAGAGCGATGTCGGCGAGGGCCATATCGGCCTCCTCGGGGCTGTCGCACAACCTGGCGCTGATCACTTCCAGGTGTTCGGCCAGCATTTCCCGATAGGCCTCCGGCAATTGCGGCACTACACCCAGGCTGCTGGGCAGCGGACAACCCGAACGGAGGGCGTCCCGGTGCTTGCGCGACAGATAGAAACTGGCGGCCAGTGCGCGGCGCTCTTCGCCCGGCAAACTGGGATCCACCAGCGTCATGAGCTCGCGTCGCTTGCGCAGCAGCTGGTCGAAGACTTCCAGCATCAGCGCATCCTTGCTGGCGAAATGGGCATAGAAACCGCCAACCGTGAGCCCGGCGGCAGCCATCACATCGGCCACGCCGGGCTCCCGCGGGCCATGCCGCAGCATCGCCGAAGCAGCGGCCTGCAAGATGCGCTCGCGGGTCTGGGCTTTCTTGTCGCTCATGGCAGCCTCCAGTTGAATTACAAGCATAATATTATTGACGTAATACAAATTGGCAAGCGGGGCATGAAGCCATTCGTCGGTGCTGGAGGTTTTCTGAGGAGAAAAACAAAAGGGCCATCCCAGATTGGAATGACCCTTGAAAAGCCCGCAGAGCGGGAAACTTGAAAGTGGCGTCCCCTAGGGGACTCGAACCCCTGTTACCGCCGTGAAAGGGCGGTGTCCTAGGCCACTAGACGAAGGGGACAAAACCTTCGAACAGCAGGGCCAGCGCTAGGCTGGCCCTGTGTGATGCGCGCGGCATCGATTTGGTGGAGCTAGACGGGATCGAACCGTCGACCTCTTGCATGCCATGCAAGCGCTCTCCCAGCTGAGCTATAGCCCCGAATTACTTCGGCTGCACCGGTCTGCCGATGCTGCTGGAAAATGGCGTCCCCTAGGGGACTCGAACCCCTGTTACCGCCGTGAAAGGGCGGTGTCCTAGGCCACTAGACGAAGGGGACAAAACCTTCTAACAACGGGACCAGCGTTTAGGCTGACCCTGCGATGCGTGGCGCATCGTATTTGGTGGAGCTAGACGGGATCGAACCGTCGACCTCTTGCATGCCATGCAAGCGCTCTCCCAGCTGAGCTATAGCCCCGAATCACTTCGGCTGCACCGGCCTGCCGATGCTGCTGGAAAATGGCGTCCCCTAGGGGACTCGAACCCCTGTTACCGCCGTGAAAGGGCGGTGTCCTAGGCCACTAGACGAAGGGGACAAAACCTTCATGCCTGTTCGCGACCCACCTCGAAAGAAGTGGTGGAGCTAGACGGGATCGAACCGTCGACCTCTTGCATGCCATGCAAGCGCTCTCCCAGCTGAGCTATAGCCCCGTCGCGAGGACGGGGCGCATATTAGGGGCGCCCCCTCCCGCTGTCAACACTATTTTTTCTACAAGACGAACTTTTTTATCTGGAAGAACAATCACTTACCCGAACTCGGTCGCTGCGGGGACCGCCCGGCACCGACCAGAGGGCCATCAGGCGATGGCGGCGAGCAGTTTCTCCCACTCCTTGGTTTCCTTCTTCGACACGCCACCGAGCAGCTCGATGGCCTGGCGCAGGCGGAAGCGACTGAGGTCGGCGCCAAGGATTTCCATGGCGTCCAGCACCGAAACCGAACTGGCCTGACCGGTGATGGCCGGGAACATCAGCGGCATCACATCCCGCAGCTTGAGCCCCTGGCTTTCGGCCACAGCCTGGATGACCCCCGTGATCCGGTCCTTTTCCCACTGGCGCAGGGCCTCCAGCTTCCACAGCACCAATTGCATGACCTGGCGCACCTGATCCGGGCTCAACTTCTTGTGCTCGAACAGCTTGGCGTCCAGCGGTACGGCACCAGAGAAGAAGAACCCGGCCAGCGGGGCGATCTGGCTGAAGGTTTCCACCCTGCCCTGCACATGGGGGGCAATGCGCATCAGGTATTCGGGATTGAGCGCCCACTGCTGTACCTCGGCGGCAAAACGCTCTACCGGCAGTTCGCGAATCCATTGGCCATTCAGCCAGGACAGCTTCTCCAGGTCGAAGATCGGGCCGCCCAGGGAGATACGCGAGAGGTCGAAGTGCTCGATCATCTCCGCCAGGGAGAATTTCTCGCGCTCGTCCGGCATGGACCAGCCCATACGCCCCAGGTAGTTGAGCATCGCTTCGGGCAGGAAGCCCATGCGCTCGTAGAAGGTGATCGAGGTCGGGTTCTTGCGCTTGGACAGCTTGCTCTTGTCCGGATTGCGCAGCAGCGGCATGTAGCAGAGCTTGGGCTGCTCCCAGCCGAAGTATTCGTACAGCTTGATCAGCTTGGGCGCCGAGGGGAGCCATTCCTCGCCACGCAGCACGTGGGTAATCCCCATCAGGTGGTCGTCCACCACGTTGGCAAGGAAGTAGGTCGGCAGTCCGTCTGTCTTCATCAGAACCTGCATATCCATGCGATCCCACGGAATCTCGACGTCGCCGCGCAGCATGTCCGGCACCACGCAGACACCCTCGCTCGGCACCTTCATGCGCACGACGTGGGGCTCGCCAGCGGCAATGCGCTTGTCGGCCTCGTCCCTGGACAGGTGCATGCAGTGACCGTCGTAGCGCGGGGTTTCCTTGCGCTCGGTCTGTTCGGCCCGCAGCTTGTCGAGGCGCTCAGCGGTACAGAAGCAAGGGAAGGCATGCCCCTTGTCCACCAGTTCCTGAGAGTACTTCTTGTAGATTTCGCCGCGTTCGCTCTGGCGGTACGGGCCATGCGGGCCGCCAACGTCCGGGCCTTCGTCCCACTCGATGCCGAGCCAGCGCAAGGCGTCGAAGATCTGCTGTTCGGATTCGCGGGTGGAGCGCAGTTGGTCGGTGTCTTCGATGCGCAGGATGAACTGACCGCCGTGCTGGCGCGCGAAACACAGGTTGAACAGGGCGATGTAGGCAGTGCCCACGTGCGGGTCGCCAGTGGGCGACGGCGCGATACGGGTACGGACGGTGGTCATGTAGGACTCTCGGAACTGAGGGACGATCAAAGGCGCGATCTTATCAGGCTGGCCGCCGCAGGCTCCAGCAAGTGTCCTTCCTGTACCGGCAGGCTGCGCATCAGGAAGTCGAGGAAGGCTTTGACCTTCATCGCCTGGAACCGCCGCGATGGATAGACCGCATAGATTTCACCGCTGGGCAGTCGAGCTTCGGGCAGCAACTCGATCAGCTCGCCGCGCTGCACGGCCGGTTCGGTGAACATCAGCGGCAGCGCGGCGATACCGGCGCCGGCCATGACCGCCTCGCGGGCAAAGGTGATGTTGTTGCAGCAGAGGACACTTTGGCAGGGCACGCTTTCGCCCTGCAGCATCCAGTAGCGCTGGGAGTCCTGGGGCAGCAGCACCGCCCGATGACCGGCGAGCGCCTCCACCGTGCGCGGCGTACCGTGGGCCGCCAGGTAGTCCGGACTGGCGCAGAGCCGTCGGGCGCTTTCGAACAATTTGCGAGCGATCAGCGTGGAATCCTGCGGCTGGCCGATCATGATGGCGATATCCACGCCCTCCTCCAGCGGGTCGACATTGCGCGAGGTGATCTCCACTTCGGCGGTGATCTGCGGGTACTGGCGCATGAAACTGCCCAACACCCTGCCGAGGAACAATTGACCGAATTCGATGGGCGCGGTGACCCGCAGCAGGCCGGAAGGCTCCTGCTGCAACTGCATCACCGCCTGCTCGGCTTCGGCGAAGTCCAGCATGATCTGCCGGCAGCGCTCGTAATAGGCCAAGCCCACTTCGGTCAGACGCAGTTTGCGGGTGGTGCGATTGAGCAGGCGAACCCCCAATCGCTCTTCCAGCAGGGCGATACGCCGGCTGACGGTGGACTTCTGCATCCCCAGGCTCTGGGCTGCCTGGGTAAAGCTGTGGCACTCGACCACCCGAGTGAAGATCAGCGCATCATCCAACCCCATTATTGTTCCCTATAAGCAACAAAGTTTCTGAATTGTAACGGCTATTTGCGAACACGGAACACTGATAGATTCGCAACATTCTGCAAAGACTTCGAGTGTTCCTCGCCATGCCTGCCAAATTGCAACGCCGCCTCTTTGTGTTCATCACTCTGGTGGCCCTGGTCATTGCCGCTCTCTTTGCCCACTGGCTGCTGATCGGCCGCTTCGTCGAAACCACCGACAACGCCTATGTGCAGGGCGAAATCACGCGGATATCCAGCCAGCTGGGCGCTCGCATCGAGGAAGTGCTGGTCAGCGACAACCAGCCGGTGAACAAAGGTGACCTGCTGGTACGCCTGGAAGCCGATGACTTCAAGCTCGCCCTGGCGCGCGCGCGCGCCCAGCTCGAAACGCGCGAAGCCGAACTGGCCCAGGCGCAGAGCAAGCTGGTGCAACAATCCAGCCTGATCGCCGCCAGCCAGGCCGAGGTCGCTGCCAGCCAGGCGACCCTGGGCCGCGCCCAGATCGACCTGTCCCGTGCCCAGACCCTGCGCAAGCCGGGTTACATTTCCGAGGAGCGGGTCACCACCCTGTCCGCCGACTCCCGCGTGGCGCGCTCCCAAGTGGCCAAGGCCGAGGCCGACCTCAAGGCCCAGCGCCAGCAAGTGGATGCCCTGAATGCCGAGATCAAGCGCCTGGAAGCGCAGATCGCCAACGCCCGCGCTGAAGTGGCACAGGCCGAACTGAACCTCGGTCGTACGGAAATCCGCTCACCGGTAGACGGCCGCGTCGGCCAGCGTGCCGCACGCAACGGGCAGTACATTCAGGTGGGCGCCCACCTGCTGTCCCTGGTGCCGGACGCCGATATCTGGGTCCAGGCCAACTTCAAGGAAACCCAGATCGAGCACATGGTCCCCGGCCAATCCGCCGAGCTTGTGTTCGACAGCTTTCCCAACAGCCCGATCGAAGCCCGCGTGGACAGCCTGTTCGCAGCCTCTGGCGCACAGTTCAGCCTGCTGCCCCCCGACAACGCCACCGGTAACTTCACCAAGGTGGTGCAACGCATCCCAGTGAAGCTGACGTTTGCCGCCGATAATCCCCTCAAGGGCCGAATCCGCCCGGGCATGTCCGTCCTGGTCAAGGTGCACCTGAAGGCCGACACCCATGGTGGCTGACGCACTGGTTCGCCCAGTGGGTGAACCGAGTCGGCGCGACTGGATCGCGGTGATGAGCGCCATGCTTGGCGCCTTCATGGCGGTGCTGGATATCCAGATCACCAACTCTTCGCTGAAGGACATCCAGGGTGCGCTGTCCGCCACGCTGGAAGAAGGCTCGTGGATTTCCACGTCCTACCTGGTGGCGGAGATCATCATGATTCCGCTCACTGCCTGGCTGGTGCAGTTGCTCTCGGCGCGACGCCTAGCGGTCTGGGTGTCCATCGGCTTCCTGGTCTCGTCCCTGCTCTGCTCAATGGCCTGGAGCCTGGAAAGCATGATCCTGTTCCGGGCCCTGCAGGGCTTCACCGGCGGCGCACTGATCCCACTGGCCTTCACCCTGACCCTGATCAAACTGCCCGAGCACCATCGGGCCAAGGGCATGGCCCTGTTTGCCATCACTGCCACCTTCGCCCCGTCCATCGGGCCGACGCTGGGCGGCTGGCTGACGGAAAACTTCGGCTGGGAATACATCTTCTACATCAACGTGCCGCCGGGCCTGCTGATGATTGCCGGCCTGCTCTACGGCCTGGAAAAGAAGGCACCGCATTGGGAGCTGCTGAAGCGCACCGACTATGCCGGCATCGTCACCCTCGGCCTGGGCCTTGGCTGCCTGCAGGTGTTCCTGGAGGAAGGCCATCGCAAGGACTGGCTGGAATCCGAGCTGATCGTCGGCCTGGGCAGCATTGCCCTGGTCAGCCTGATTCTCTTCGTGATCCTGCAGGTGTCGCGCCCCAACCCACTGATCAACCTGGGCATCCTGAAGAACCGCAACTTCGGCCTGTCGAGCATTTCCAGCGTTGGCCTGGGCATGGGCCTGTACGGGTCCATCTATGTGTTGCCGCTCTACCTGGCGCAAATCCAGAACTACAACGCGCTGCAGATCGGTGAAGTGATCATGTGGATGGGCATTCCGCAGTTGTTCCTGATCCCACTGGTACCCCGGTTGATGAAGGTCATTTCGCCCAAGCTGCTCTGCGCGCTGGGCTTTGGCCTGTTCGGTTACGCCAGCTTCGCCTCGGGCGTACTCAACCCGGACTTCGCCGGGCCGCAGTTCAACCAGATCCAGCTTCTCCGCGCCCTGGGCCAACCGTTGGTGATGGTGACCGTCTCGCTGATCGCCACGGCCTATATCGAGCCCCAGGACGCCGGCTCCGCCTCCAGTCTGTTCAACATCCTGCGCAACCTCGGCGGTGCCATCGGCATTGCCCTGCTCGCCACCCTGCTGGATGCCCGCGCCAAGGTCTACTTCGACTACTTGCGCGAATCCCTGGTACCGAGCAATCCGCAGGTCGCCGAACGCCTTGCGCTGCTGACCGAAAAGCTTGGCAGCGAGCAAGCGGCCCTCGGCAAAATCAGCGAAATCGCACACCAGCAGGCCAGCATCATGGCCTACAATGACGCCTTTCATTTCATTGGTATCGCCCTCGGTATCAGCATGCTTGCCGTGCTGCTCACTCGCACCCTGCCGGCCGGCACAACCGGCGGCGCAGGCGCCGCCGCCCACTAATCCGCGCCGAGCAACCGGCGCTCCGCGTTTCAGGCTGTACATGTCTTCTCAGGTTTCATCCCGCCGCACCCTTCTACTGATCGGTGCCTTTGCCATGATTTACATCGGCTGGGGCACCACCTACCTGGCCAACCACTTCCTTCTGCGCGAACTGCCACCTTTCGTCATCGCCACCCTCCGCTTCCTCTTCGCCGGCCTCCTCGCATTGGGCTGGGTGCTGGCCAACGGTATGGCACAGGTCCAACGCACGGACCTGGGTAGCGCGTTGATCGGTGGTGTACTGCTGATCGCCGTCGGCCAGGGCGCCCTCATCTACGCCAACCAGTTCCTTCCCACCGGCATGCTGGCGATGCTCTACACCACCCTGCCCCTCTGGAGCGTGGCGCTGGAGTGGCTGCTGGATCGCCGCCCACCCCTCTGGGTGCTCTGCGGCCTGGCTCTGGCCAGCGGCGGAATCGTGATGCTAATGGGCAGTGGCCTGGGCCTTGAAGCGGGGTTCCAGCAGTGGTTCGCGGGCGGCCTGGTGGTCATGGCGACGCTGCTCTGGGCCATTGGCGCCTGGCTGCTGCGCAAACGCCCACCGTTCCGCTCCAGCTGGATGGGCCTCAGCCTGCAAATGCTGACCGGCACCTTGATCCTCGCGCTGTTCGGTCTCTGGCGTGGCGATTGGCTACACGTGGATCTGGGCCGCGTCAGCCTGGACGCCTGGCTGTGGATGGCTTATCTGGTAATTCCCGTCAGCCTGGGCGTCTATCCCGCCTACTTCTGGCTGCTGCGCGTAGTGCGACCGAGCCTGGTATCCACCTTCGCTTTCGTGAACCCGGTGGTGGCGCTACTGCTGGGATTCCTGATCCTCGGCGAGCGACTGGAAGTCGCCACCCTGATGGCCTGCCTGGCCACCCTGGCCGGCGTGATGCTGATCATCTTCGGCCGCCGCTGACGATCAACGAATAAGGGCGCCTGATGGCGCCCTTATTCAGAGCTGGAGCAAACGCTCTCGTAGTTTCTGGATTTCGTCCCGCAACTGAGCCGCGGCCTCGAACTCCAGGTCGCGTGCCAACTGGAACATTTTTTCTTCCATCTGGCGAATACGCTTGGTGATCTCGCTCGGCGACTTCAGCTCAGCCTCATAACGCGCCTGCTCCTCCGCCACCTTGGCCATCGCTTTGCGCTTGTTGCTGCGCGAACCCGGCACTGTGGCGCCTTCGAGAATGTCCTGGATGTCCTTCTTCACGCCCTTGGGCACAATGCCATGGACCTCGTTGAAGGCCACCTGCTTCGCGCGACGTCTTTCGGTCTCTCCGATCGCCCGCTGCATCGAGCCCGTTACGTTATCGGCATAGAGAATCGCCTTGCCGTTGAGGTTGCGCGCCGCGCGGCCAATCGTCTGGATCAACGAGCGCTCGGAACGCAGGAAGCCTTCCTTGTCCGCGTCGAGAATCGCCACCAGGGACACCTCGGGCATATCCAGGCCCTCCCGCAGCAGGTTGATCCCCACCAGCACATCGAAAGCTCCGATGCGCAAGTCGCGAATGATCTCAACACGCTCCACGGTATCGATGTCCGAGTGTAGATAGCGAACCTTCACATCGTGGTCAGCCAGGTAATCCGTGAGGTCTTCAGCCATGCGCTTGGTCAGCGTGGTGACCAGCACCCGCTCCTCGACCACGACACGCTTGCGAATCTCCGAGAGCAAATCATCCACCTGGGTAGTGGCCGGGCGCACCTCCACCTCCGGGTCCACCAGGCCGGTCGGCCTTACCACCTGCTCGATCACGCGACCGGCATGTTCACCTTCGTAGGGGCCCGGGGTGGCCGAAACGAATATGGTCTGCGGGCTGATGGCCTCCCACTCGTCGAAACGCAGTGGACGGTTGTCCAATGCCGAGGGCAGACGGAAACCGTATTCGACGAGCGTTTCCTTGCGCGAGCGGTCGCCCTTGAACATGGCGCCGACCTGGGGAACCGTGACGTGGGATTCATCGATCACCAGCAGCGCGTTGGCCGGCAGGTAATCGTACAGGGTGGGAGGCGCCTCCCCGGCAGCCCGGCCGGAGAGGTAGCGGGAATAGTTCTCGATGCCGTTGCAGTAGCCCAGCTCCAGGATCATTTCCAGGTCGAAACGCGTGCGCTGCTCCAGGCGCTGCGCCTCCACCAACTTGTTGGCGCTACGCAGCTGCTCCAGGCGCTCCTTCAATTCCTCCTTGATCTGATCCACCGCCTCGAGCAGCACTTCACGGGGCGTGACGTAGTGACTCTTGGGATAGAAGGTGAAGCGCGGCAGCTTGCGGATCACCTCGCCGGTCAAGGGATCGAAGGCCGCCAGGCTCTCCACCTCATCGTCGAACAGCTCGACACGAATGGCTTCCAAGTCGGATTCCGCCGGAAAGATGTCGATCACGTCGCCCCGAACGCGGAACGTTGCCCGCGCGAAATCCATGTCGTTGCGGGTGTACTGCAGCTCCGCCAGCCGGCGCAGCAGGCTCCGCTGGTCGATACGGTCGCCGCGGTCGATATGCAGCACCATCTTCAGGTAGGAAGCCGGGTCCCCCAGGCCATAGATGGAAGACACGGTGGCAACGATGATGGCATCCGGCCGCTCCAGCAGGGCCTTGGTCGCCGACAATCGCATCTGCTCGATGTGATCGTTGATCGAGGCATCCTTCTCGATATAGGTGTCGGACGACGGGACGTAGGCTTCCGGTTGGTAGTAGTCGTAATACGAAACGAAGTACTCGACCGAATTATTCGGAAAGAAAGCGCGGAATTCTCCATATAGCTGCGCAGCCAATGTCTTGTTGGGAGCCAGAACCAGCGTAGGCCGCTGGACCTGGGAAATGACGTTGGCAATGCTGAAGGTCTTTCCCGACCCGGTCACACCCAGCAGGGTCTGGTGCGAAAGGCCGGCGTCCAGCCCTTCCACCATCTGGCGAATGGCCTCCGGCTGGTCGCCGGCGGGCTTGAAACGGGTGACAAGCTGGAACTCCGACATACTAACCTCGACATTGGATGTGACACCTGCGCGGAACGGGCGTCATACCTGGCGGAAAGCTTGCGGGCGATGTCGCCGCAAGCTGTCTGGGCCGCTATAATACCGGCCCGATTGCGCAACCCCTAGCGCACATCGTTCGGGGTTGCTTCCATCCTCACCCTCCTCCTCCGAGCTGCCGCATCATGAGTCTGTTTTCTGCCGTCGAAATGGCTCCGCGCGACCCCATCCTGGGTCTCAACGAAGCGTTCAACGCCGACACCCGCGCCACCAAGATCAATCTGGGCGTAGGGGTCTATTACAACGAGCAGGGCCGAATCCCGCTCCTGCGTGCGGTGGCAGAAGCGGAAAAGGCCCGCATCGATGCGCACGCCCCGCGCGGCTACCTGCCGATCGAAGGCATCGCTGCCTACGACCAGGCCGTGCAGAAGCTGCTGTTCGGCGCCGACTCCCGGCTGCTGGCGGAAGGCCGCGTGGTCACCACCCAGGCAGTCGGCGGTACCGGTGCCCTTAAGACCGGCGCTGACTTCCTGAAGCGCCTGCTGCCGAATGCAGTTGTCGCGATCAGCGACCCGAGCTGGGAGAACCACCGCGCCCTGTTCGAATCCGCCGGCTTCCCGGTGCAGAACTACCGCTACTACGATGCCGCCACCAATGGGGTGAACCGTGCAGGCCTCCTCGAGGACCTCAAGGCCCTGCCCGCCCGCTCCATCGTGGTCCTGCACGCCTGCTGCCACAACCCGACCGGTGTGGACCTGGAACTGGAGGACTGGAAAGCCGTTCTGGAAGTCCTGCGCGAGCGCGAGCACGTTCCTTTCCTGGATATCGCCTACCAGGGCTTCGGTGCCGGCATCGATGAAGACGCCTTCGCCGTGCGCCTGTTCGCGGAATCCGGCTTGCCGTTTTTCGTGTCCAGCTCCTTCTCCAAGTCCTTCTCCCTGTACGGCGAGCGCGTCGGCGCCCTGTCAGTGGTAACCAGCTCGAAGGAAGAAGCCGGCCGCGTGCTGTCCCAGGTCAAGCGAGTCATTCGCACTAACTACTCCAACCCGCCAACCCATGGGGCCACCGTGGTCGCCTCGGTGCTGAACAGCCCCGAACTGCGTGCCATGTGGGAAGCGGAATTGGGCGAGATGCGCACCCGCATCCACAGCATGCGCCTGGCCATGGTCGAGCAACTGACCACCTTGGGTGCCAAGCGCGACTTCAGCTTTGTGGCCCGCCAGCGCGGCATGTTCTCCTACTCCGGCCTCACCGCCGAGCAAGTAGAACGCCTGAAGAACGAGTTCGGCATTTATGCCGTCAGCACAGGTCGCATCTGCGTTGCCGCGCTGAACAATAGCAACCTGGAAAGTATCACCCGAGCCATTACCAAGGTGCTCTGAACAGAAGCCGAAGAAGCGCAAGCAGGCGCTTGACTTCTCCTTTCTAATCAGTAAGATACGCGCATCCGATCCGCGATAGCTCAGTCGGTAGAGCAAATGACTGTTAATCATTGGGTCCCTGGTTCGAGTCCAGGTCGCGGAGCCAAACAAAAAGCCCTCGGCATATGCCGAGGGCTTTTTCTTTGCGGCGTCACAACGAAAAACCGGCCCTGATGCACCGGCTCTTCCATACCACGCGCGATCACTCCACCATCAGCTTCTCGCGGTTCTTATCAAGCGTCTTGGCACCAATGCCCTTGACCTCCAGCAGATCGTCCACCGAGGAGAACGGACCATGCTCCTCACGATACTGCACGATAGCCTTGGCCTTCGCCGCACCAATACCGACCATCTGAGCCTGCAATGCAGCCTCATCGGCAGTGTTGATATTGAGTTTGCCAACTTGCACCTCGGCGCTCGCCACTACCGGCTGAGCATTGGCAGCTAGCGAAGCTTGGTTGTAGCCGAGTAAAAGCGAGCAAAGAACGAAAAACAGCGAGGCAATTCGAAAACGGATCATCGTGAACTTTCCTTGTCATCAAGAGGGGAAGGCGGTACATCCAAAACCGCCTTGTCACCCTAGCGCCTCGACTTGGAAGGCTCAATCCGACGTTGCTGATGAATCCAGTCAACAATTTCCTCTTCGGGAGCGTAACCATTCACAGTCTCTCGTAGGATCTGCCTTACTCGGACGTAGTCGTCACGCTCGACCGCGGAGAACAGTTCGGCGAGGATGCCTTTGAATACATCCCAAGGCAGATGCTCCTCGTTGGCCCGCATGATCATCGGATGCTCGGTCGGACTGACGTTGTCACCGATCAGCAGTTCCTCGTAGAGTTTCTCGCCTGGGCGCAGACCGGTGAATTCTATGGCAATATCGCCATTGGGATTCTTGTCAGAGCGCACAGTCAAGCCGGACAGATGCACCATCTTCTCCGCCAGATGAGCAATTTTCACCGGCTGGCCCATATCCAACACGAATACATCACCACCCTGCCCCATCGAACCTGCCTGAATCACCAACTGGGCAGCTTCAGGAATTGTCATGAAGTAGCGCGTGATATTTGGATGAGTCACGGTGACCGGCCCACCGCGCTTAATCTGCTCGCGGAACAATGGGATCACCGAACCCGAAGAGCCCAGCACGTTGCCGAAGCGAACCATGGTGAAACGTGTCTTATTGACACGATGAATCGACGCATTGTCACCCACCAGCACCGGAGCCGACTCCTCGCTCAATGCTTGCAGCACCATTTCCGAAAGTCGCTTAGTCCCGCCCATGACATTCGTCGGACGCACGGCCTTGTCGGTCGAGATCAGCACTAAGTTCTCGACACCAGCCTGAATGGCAGCCTGCGCAGTGTTGAGAGTCCCCATCACGTTGTTGAGAATACCCTCAGCGATGTTGTGCTCGACGATGGGGACATGCTTGTACGCCGCTGCGTGATAAACGGTGTCCACACGCCAAGTCCGCATCACATCGTTAAGACGCGCCAGGTGGCGAACCGAGCCAAGAATAGGGACGAGATGAACGCTCTGCGACTCGCGAGAAACTCGACGCTCTAGTTCAATCTGGATGTTGTATAGGTTGAACTCACTATGCTCAAACAGGACCAGAGTGCGCGGACCGCAATTCAGTATTTGACGGCACAGTTCGGAGCCGATAGAGCCTCCGGCCCCCGTCACCATGACCACCTGATCGCGGATGCATCGTTCGAAAAGCTCCTTTCGGGGAAGAACCGCGTCACGACCCAACAGATCGGCAATATCGACCTCCTGGATATCGTCGACTTTTACCCGACCACTGGCGAGATCCATAAAGCCGGGAACTGTGCGGACGTGAAGCGGGTAACATTCAAGTGTCGCGAGAATCTCGCGACGGCGCTCCCTAGAGGCGGAAGGAATAGCTAGCAAAATCTCCGTCGCCCCCGTTTGATCAATCATCTGCTGTACGTGCTTGGGTTTGTAGACTTGCAATCCGGCAATGGTACGCGTAGCGATACTGCTGTCGTCGTCAATAAAGGCTACTGGCCGCATGGCACGGCCCATTCTCAGCGCAGCGACCAACTGATTTCCTGCCGCCCCCGCGCCATAAATCGCTACACGAGGTAATCCATCCCCCCTCATCACGAACGGCATTGCGTGGCTTGCACCGTACCAATCCCCAAGGAAATACTGACGCATGACCAAACGCAAACCGCCAATGAGCACCAGGCTTACCCACCAGTAGTTGAAGACCACCGAGCGAGGCACATTGACCGCCGGCTCACGGTTCCAGTAAACGATGAGCGCGAGCAGCAATGCAGAAAGCGTTACCGCCTTAAAAATAGTAACCAGTGCATCATTACCAAAATACCTCATTACCGCCCGATACATTCCAAAGCGAATGAAGATGGGTATCGACACCAACGGCGCCACAAAGAAAAGCCAAGTATGAATGAGGAAAGGATTGAGTGGTGCCTCGATTCCGAGGCGAACCAGAAACGCCAACCACAAGGCCAGCACGACCAAGGCGATATCCGCCAGGACCTGAATGAGCCTTTTGTACCGCCTAGGCAAGCACAATAGCCATTTACGCAGCTTTATGGTCATCCTTTCCTCGTCTAATCACGACTTGCACAACAAACCCCACAACTCATCCAATCTCGAGCGCCTTCAAATACGCGGAAGCATCCATCAAGATTTCGAGCCCCCTCTTTTTCGCACCGTAATCGGAGCCTTCAAGCAACACGACTCATTCCCGCTCGCCAGCCTTGAATCTCACAGCAAGTGCGAAAAGCGGAATATAGGCGACAATCAGCCCAACAGCACCCTCCACTCGCCCCACGCCGATCAGGAAGGCCATTGGAAATAGCCAAAAAAGATTTATGGCGAAAACCGCCAGCGTGACGGGCATATGCCGACCGTAGCGGCGCGATGCGAACTGGTAGGCGTGAGTCCTATGTGCCTCGTAGACCTTCTCGCCCCTCAATAGACGACGAAAAAGTGTCCAAGTGGCATCAACAATGAATACTCCCAGGAGAACAAGCCAGCTCCACAAAAACTGGGGAGCGGCCCAGGCCGCCTGCAATGAAAGGATGCCAAGCGATATTCCTAGAAAGCCACTCCCCGCATCTCCCATGAATATCCGCGCAGGTGGAAAATTCCAGTACAGAAAACCTGCCACAGAGATGGCGAGTAGCAATGGGGCAAAAGACAACCTTATATGTCCCAAGTACCAATAGATGAGAGTAGCTCCCAGACAAACAGAAATTGCCTCTACACTGGCGATACCATCTATACCGTCCATGAAGTTATAGAGGTTCAGCAGCCACACCAAATAAAAGACTGCTATCACAGCCCCCAATATCCCCAGTTGCAACTTAAAACCGAACAGTTCAATGTGCGGCAGTCCCCCGAGATGGAACAACGCCCAGATAGCTGCGGTGGAATGGGTCAGAAGACGCCAGCGCGCAGCGATGTGGCCATGGTCATCCAGGAACCCTACGACTGCGACACACAATCCCGCCCCCAGCAGCGCCCAAGACTGCCCCCAGGGAAGAACGTCAAGCAGCGATAGAACGGGCAAGGCAACGAGAAAAGAAATTACTATAGCCACGCCGCCGCCACGAGGAGTCGGCATGGAATGTGAACTCCGTGCGCTTGGTATGTCCATGAGCCTGCGGCTGAGCGCGTAGCGGCGCAGAGCCCCCGTGAGAAGAAGTGATGCCAACGCGACCACCGCGAGCATCCACCAAATAGTCATTTGTCTTGATGTTCCAGATAATAATTCGCGGTTCTCTTCAGTGCATCATCCAGGCTCACGGGTGGCGTCCAACCCAACAACTCGCGGGTCTTGTTAATATCAACCTGGAGAGAACCGCAAAGCCGTTGTGACAAGGCACGCCTGCCAAATACGGTAGCGCCAACTTCGAGCAGTATGCTGGGGACGGGCAACAGTCGCGCCGGACGCCCAAGAGCATCTCCGATACGACGCAATAGCTCGGTGGTCGAAACATCCTGACCATCACTGACCAAGAAAGTCTGATTCGCCGCTGCGGGATGGTAGACACAAGTGATAATCAGGTCCACCAAGTTATATAGAGAAACCAAGCTCCTCCGATTATGAATAGCACCGAAAGGCAAGGGCACTCCCCTGTTAACCCAGCGCATCATGTTGAGGAAGTTGGCCTTTACCGCGGGCCCGTACACCAACGTGGGCCTAACGATAACCACTTCCATGGCAGATTCCTCAGCGATTTTACGAAGTCCTTGCTCGGCCTCTAGCTTGGAAACGCCATAGGGATCGACGGGCGCAGGCGCCTGATCAGCAGTAAACGGATTACCGAGCTTAGTGGACTCACCATTGACCTTGATCGTACTAACGAAAATGAAACGCCGAACACCAGCGTCCCGGGCCTGCCGGGCCAGACCGAGCGTACCTTCAACATTGGCCCGCCGGAAAGCAGCGAGTGGGTCGGCCTCGACATCGCTCATCACGTGCACTCTCGCCGCACAGTGAATCACAACTTCAACCCCCCTCAGCGAGTCCTTCCAGTTCGTGCCGAGTGCCAAACCATCTACTGTTAACCTGGTAACCGCACCAGGCAGTTTGTCGGTAGCGCTGCGAACTGCCGCTACGATCTGCAGATGAGGCATCTCCTGCAGTTTGCGCAACAGGGCTCCGCCGACAAATCCTGTGGAGCCAGTCAGCAATAAGCGCATCAGCAACCTCTAGAGAGTTAGACCTTGGACCAGACGGTGCGGTTGATATAGTCCGTGTAACTCAGCACCACCCGAACCACTTGCTTGGACACTGGCCCAGCACGGTAATCGCGCACAATCGGGATCACACGCTGCAGACGATCATGCTGAGTCGTGATGATACGGACTGCATCCATGACCCGTTCGGCCTTCAGGCCGCTCATGATCAGAGTGCCCTCATCCATCCCCTCCGGACGTTCATGGGCGTTTCGGATGGTGATCGCTGGCAGATTCAGCAATGACGCTTCTTCAGTAATTGTTCCGCTGTCGGAAAGAACACAAAATGCAGACATCTGCAATTTTATGTAATCCAGCAAGCCGAATGGCTTTACAAAGGAAATTAACGGATGCTCGAGAGACTCGCCCAAAGCCTCCAGGCGCTTGCGCGTTCGGGGGTGCGTGGAGACAATAACCGGGTAACCGTATTCATCGACCAAAGCTCGCAAGGTATAGAGTAGATCGCGCAAATTTTCGGCAGTGTCGACGTTCTCTTCCCGATGCGCACTTACAACAAAATACTTACCTGGCTCGAGTCCGGAAAGCTCCAGCACCTCAGACTCCAGGATCTTTGGCATATAATGCTCAAGCACTTCAGCCATATGCGAGCCAGTTTTTATAATAGTCTCTGGACGAATACCTTCGGCAATCAAATACCGACGCGCGTGCTCTGTCAACACCAAATTTATGTCGCTCAGGTGATCAAGTACCTTGCGATTGAGTTCCTCAGGGACTCGTTGATCGAAGCAGCGATTACCGGCTTCCATATGAAATACCGGTATCTTTCGGCGCTTCGCAGCGATCACTGCGAGGCAGGTGTTCGTATCACCATAGAGGAGAAGAGCATCCGGCTTTTCCAGATCGAAAATTTCATCCGACTTGGAAATCACCTCTGCAATAGTCTTGGCCGTGGTATCTCCAGCCGCCCCCAAGAAGTGATCCGGCTTACGTATCCCTAATTCATCGAAAAAGACCTGATTCAACTCATAGTCATAGTTCTGCCCGGAATGCACAAGCACATGGTTTACCTGTTCATCCAACTCAGCAATCACGCGACTCATTTTAATGAGTTCCGGACGAGTTCCGACCAACGTCATGACCTTAAGCATTCAGGGCCTCACGAATATAATCCAGCCTCAAGAGCACATTTTTGACGCTCTGAACATCAAGCCTCTCGGTATTATGAGAAGTATAGTCATCCAGTTCAGCAATTTTTTCCTCGCCCTCAACAAAGTACTTCTTGTAATTGAGATCGCGATTGTCTGCAGGAATTCGATAATACCTACCCATATCCTCGGCCTTGGCCATTTCTTCGCGAGAAACCAGAGACTCGTACAATTTTTCACCATGACGCGTCCCGATTACAGTGAGCGGGTTATCTTGGCCAAAGAGCTCCTTTAACGCTTGGGCGAGGTTGCGAACCGTAGATGCTGGCGCCTTTTGAACAAAGATGTCCCCCTGTTTCCCGTTCTCGAACGCATGAATGACTAAATCGACCGAGTCCTCCAAAGACATCAAGAAGCGAGTCATGTTGGGGTCAGTGATGGTTAGAGGCATACCTGATTTGAGTTGATCGACGAACAACGGAATGACCGAACCACGCGAAGCCATCACGTTGCCATAACGAGTAGCACAGATCACCGGGCCATTAGCGGGAATCATCCGTGATTTTGCAACCATCAGTTTCTCTGCCATGGCCTTGGAAATCCCCATGGCGTTGATCGGATACACGGCCTTGTCGGTACTGAGGACTACTACACGCTGTACGCCCCTTGCAATAGAAGCGTTCAATACATTCTCGGTTCCTAACACATTGGTGCGCACCGCTTCCATGGGATAGAACTCGCAGGAAGGAACTTGCTTGAGAGCAGCCGCATGGAAAACATAGTCAACACCAATCATAGCCTGCACGAGACTGTCATAGTCCCTTACATCACCGATGTAGAACTTTACCTTATCGTTGGCCAAGGCAATTCGCATATCCTCCTGTTTCTTCTCATCTCGACTGAAAATTCGAATTTCCTTAACAGCCGTATCCAGAAAGCGCTTCAGAACTGTATGACCAAACGAACCGGTACCTCCAGTGATCATCAGAATTTTTTCATCGAACATTTGATTCAATCCGTAATATTCGTTAACGACTTTCATGCATGATCGAAATGAGCTGCGACCACTCTGGCGCAACATAACCGCTGGCTTGATTGAAACGAGCCCCATTCAAGGAGCGGTCAATTTGCAGTGAATCGTCCGGCGTGATCTCGATTTTTTTTCCATATTGCTTAGCGATCAACTTCAAAAGATCATGCTTTGAAATCGGTTTGGTCGCAACATGATAAAGCCCGCTCAGTTCGGCATTGGGAGCAACAAAGTCTTTCATAACACGCGCAAGCTCTGCGGTCGGGAGGCCAGAGAATATTGCCTTGGAGAACCCCTTAACCGCCCCCTCTTGCGCAAGAAACCAATCCACTAGAGAAAAATTCGTGGATAGTTCATGCCCGATAATTGAGGTTCTGAGCGTAATCACGTGAGGATTATCGCGTATTTCGCCAATGTATTTTGATTTTCCATACAAATCCTCAGCGTCCGATACGTCATCCTCAACATAATACCCTTTGCGACCGGAAAACACGCAGTCCGTACTGAGCTGGATCAGACGTGCTCCCAACAATCCGCAGAGATTAGCTAGCCGATGAGGAAGCATCGCGTTGATCGGTAGCGCACTAAGAGGATCTTTCGAGTCAGCAAGCTGCTTGATAAGCCCGACACAATTAATTACCAGCTGAGGCCTAATCCTCGCTAACACCTTCACCAGCATATCGTGGTCAAGCACGTCAACCCCAGACATAAGTCGTTCATGTGCCGTGGCCGGAAAATAATGTTTGTCCTGGGAATTCCGTAACGTACCCCAAACCTCGAACCCATCACTACTGTCAAAGATTTTATATACCGCGTTTCCGAGCATCCCGGTCACACCCAATACCAAAACACGCATGCCTAGCACTCCATCCGGAAAGCCAAATAATTTACCCCTGCCATGCCTCGCATTCTCAGCGACTCTCCGAAATGATTTCCCGATAGAGCGCTAAACAATCTCTCGTAAGGCCGTCCCACGTGTATCGCTCAAGCACCAACTGCTTCAAACGGGCGCCCATGGACTCAAGCATTACTGGCTCGTTCAGCATCTTCTCCAAGCACGCAGCAATGGACTCCACATTGACGCTAGCAACTCTACCACCGCCCACAAGCTCAACGTCATCAAAGCCACATCGGTCAGTGAGTAGAACTGGCGTTCCCGCCAACCCAGCTTCGAGAGCCACCAAAGACATCGCCTCCTGTCTTGATGGCACCACAAGCAAATCGACCCCCTCTAACGCATCATGCTTAGCTATCCCACCAAGAAATCCGACGAAGTGAATGCGCGATCCTACCTCGCAATCTCGCGCTTTGGCTCGTAGCTTTCCACCAAGCTCTTCATCACCACCCGCGAAAATCAAGTGCGCTTGCGGGAAGCGCCCAGCGAGACTGCAGAACGCTTCCAGCAATAAGTCCGGGCCTTTGATGGGACTTAGTCGCCCTAGAAAGAGCAATAACAGTGCATTATGTTCGAGGTCGTAAAGACGTCGAAAACGCTCACCTGAGGATCCTTTTCTTTCAGCTGGATTTACGCCATTTGGCAACAGAAAGATCTGTGAGTCAGTGACACCATACTCATAGAACTGCTCACGCTCCAAAGCTGTTACTGCCAAGCACCGGGAGGCGCTTCTGACGATTCGGCGCCCGACCAGTCGATTGAACGCCTTCTTCAATAGAGCGGATCTACCGAAGATCCGCAGAGACCCGGCTGGGCAATAGACATAAGGTCTTCCAAGTCGACGGGCAGCCATTGCAACCCTAGCGCCCAGTATGCTCCAATGCCCTGTTAAATGAACAATATCAGCTTGTGAGACGAGTTCGTCGATCCGGGCAGACGAAATACGTGGAACATAGAAGCGACGAAGCAAGCTGGGTACAAGCGCTAGTTCGACACCCTTCATATCCTCCATACGCGCCTTGGTGACTCCAGAATTCGTAGCCAAGACTGTGCATGCCACCCCTGCTCTGACGAGCGCTATGGCCAGCTGAAAGGTTCTCTCAGCAGTGCCCCCACCAACAGCCGGATCGATCGCATCACATACATGCAGCACTCTCACCGTTTACCACCCTGGTTACTGATGTACCAGCGCATAAAACCCTCAACCGACTCCTCCAGATGCACCTTATGGCGAAATCCCCAAGACACAATCTTGCTGCAATCATATCTGAGCTCAGGATTTGTTTGAGAACGCCCCATAAGAGCTAGCAGCACGCGAAGCAACCACGCAGGAATTGCAACGTCAAAGACCGTACCACGTCTTCCAGCTGCGTTCGCCAAGAGCCGATCAATGGCCTGATAGTGGTTCTTCTCATTGTGGTCATCGCTGAGAATGAAAACATTGCCATCCAGCGCTCTTTCACAAGAAACGAGAAAGACAACCGAGGCAACGACATTCTCCACACTTATTAGATGCATACTGCGCCGCCCATGCAGGAAGCGCAGAATAATGCGACGCCAATCTGTAGAGTAAAGAATTACACGCGCTAGTTTGACCAAGTTTTTCCCATTAGGACCAAACACTGCCGTCGGCCGAAGTATCCCAAGATCGACATCCTCACCAAGCCCTTTCCGCAACGCCAGCTCACAATTAAACTTCTGCCGCTCGTAATTATTCCGAGGCTCGCACGGAGTACTTTCATTCACGATGACAGCATCGGTATTTCCAACGACAGTTGCCGTACTGACATAGAGAAATCGCTTTACACCTGCCGCGCGACACGCCATCGCCAATTCAGAGCAGTCCGACGGCTTTACATCTCCCTCACATCCCCAAGCAGGCTGGGCAAGATGTATCACTATATCCCCCCCCTCTAGGAAAGCACTAAGGGTGCCAGGCTCCGTTAGATCACCTAAATACACCTCATCATTATCAAGCTTATTCACAGGCAATCTTCGGCGAAGTGTCCTCACCGTAAATTCGTGATTATCCAAGAGGAGCGGCATCAGGTGAGAGCCAATAAAACCTGACGCCCCCGTTACACAAATCACCTTCTTCTTGAACACAGAGTCATTCATCGGAGTGTTCTCGAATCACGAACTTATGGGTAAATCCCAGCACCAGCAATGCGACACAACACTCCAATATAAAAACCCCCCAGAGATAAGGGAAATTCATCTGACACACGGAATTCGCCACCAAAAGAGCGACCCACGAACTAACCAAGTGACTACCAGTCATTCGTACGGCCAGCCTTTCCACGAAGAAGACAATCGAAGCCAGGGCCATCATTCCAAAAAAAACAATGGAAAACGAGCCACTGTAAAAAAGAACAGCAGCGGCCCCAGGTAGAGTAAGAAACGTCAGACCTTCCTGATGTTTATAAAAGGATCCGGAGATTCTCTGGTACAGAGCATCTACGCCAGCGCTGGGTCTCTCCATAAGACCCGCCATCAGAAGTGAGATGCCCTGGCCTTCACTCGAAGCAACCGCCAAGGCCCCCTCAATCCCGATCCAGCGATCGACACCTAGCCTCAGTACCTGAAAAAAAGTCCCTCTGTAAAGCATCATGTCCTCCGCTCGCCCAACATCAAGCGCCGAAAGACTAGAGGGACTCTCAGAATCAATTATAGATGTAACAGAGGACTGACTTGGCTGACTCGGCTGGTAGGTGTCCAACCTGAACGCCGATACCAAAATTAGCGAAAACGCAAAGAATCCAGACATCAGCAGAGGCAAGCGCCATGTCCATAAAGCAATCATGCGCACAAGGTACTCACGCTTATGAAAGTACAAACAGCCCCCAACGGCCAAGTACAAGAATGGCAACACCGCGCGACTTGCCATAGAAACAGACATGATAAGAGCAAATATGCACACACCATAAATAGCAGGCCAATAACGATCCGGTTTCCGAGAAATCTCCCAATCCAGCAGCAAAGAAAAAATCATTGGCATACCACAGCACACCAACCAGGCAGCTATTGCATTTACCCCTGAAGGGAGAACCAGGCGCGCATTCACACCAACCTGAAAAAAAGAAAATCTATAATTAAAAAAATACAAAACAAAAGAGAGAAGTACAAAAATAACCCAAATATGTAAAAACCATCTAGAATAAATTGAAGGAATATTTTCTTTCGCAGAAACAGGTTTGACCGCGCAAAAACGCCTCTCAACGTAAACATGTAATAACCTGGACGCCGCCACACCGAGCGAAGCAACAGACGCGATACTTAGGGCCACATCTACCTGCCCTGGCTCGCCCAAATAATTACCCACCGGCTCAACAAATGGATATTCAAAAATCTCATGAACCAACCACTTGAGCCAGAAGCCGAGAAATAAGAAAAAAGCAAGATAACAATAACCATCACTCCTAAACCCTGCGAAGGCAAGCAGCGTCAAAAGCAGGAATGAAAAATGAAACATCACTAAAACCGGGAGGCTTCCCGCACCATGCAAGAACGACCAGAAAGCCAATAAAAGATAGCCCCCCAAAAAAGACAGATGCATCCACGTGCGACTCACGCCCGAGAAAGAAAATTGATCAATTCCGGACCACAAGGCGCGCTTCACGTTGGGCCTCGGAGGACTCACTCTGCTAACCCCTAATCTTCATCTTAAGCCAATGACGATAATGACCAAAAAGTCCGTTCAGCAAAAGCCGAACCGATCTGAAACTGAAGACCGACGTAACATTCAACCCCATGGCCTCTCTTAAACAACGCAACGCAGCAGCCAACCTTCTAGCACGCAAATGCAATCGAGCCATTAAAATACGCGCGTTCGCCTCCGCTCTTGGACGCTCGCTATATATCTCCCAAGGAACATCATTGCGCTCGAAATACTTCCTCAGGACATACTTGTATTCTTCAGTTTTACGTTCATCTGATGCGGCAAATGTCTGTGATTCGTTATGAACCCTAAACCCGGCGAGAAATCCAGGAACTCTACGAATCTCACCGAACAACCCAACCCGCAATATAAAGTCGTAGTCAGGTATTTGGCGCAAACATGGGTCCCACCCTCCCACACTATCAAGCACAACACGCTTGAACAAGGCGCCCGGTCCCACCGGGCATATACCCATCAACACCACATCACGGTAATCAAAATCAGGGGCCACAACACTGCGAAGTCGCCGGGAGCTTCCATCCATTAGGAAATAATCGGGGTACAAAAAAATAGCCCGCTTGTGAATTGCAAATTGCGCAACCAATTGCTCAACCGCAGTAGACTCCAATGTATCATCTGCACTCAAGTAACCGACTAGCTCACCGCGACTTAGTTGCCACCCCTTATTGAGGCTGGCCGCCTGCCCGCAATTATCCTGATTAATAATTACACATTTCCCAGAAAACTTCGAAAGAACATATTCTGTAGCATCCGTAGATCCATCATTAATAACTATTATTTCGACGTTTTTATAACTCTGAGCAAGAAGACTTTCAATAGTTTCCTCAACATACAGCTCCGCATTATAGGCAGGAACAACCAGTGAAACCAAAGGACCTGTTGGACTCGCCACATTCAACTTATTGACTTCAATACTCATTTCAAAGCTTTCAGATATTTATATGGGCGAAACACAACATCCATTGATGGATGGGTCCAAATACCAGTCGCGCGGTACGCAGAAAACCACATAAAAATACACTGCGTGGCCAACCCCACTGAAGTTGCCACAGCCACGCCTAGAGCACCATAATTAGATACCAAGGCCAAACTCATTGTCACAGAGAAGATTCCCGCTGCTAGAGTGACCCACATCATAAGCGTCTGTTTACCCGTCATCATAAGGGTATAACCGGCAGGACCGCATACTATGCTGATGAGCTGGCCAGCTGCCAGCACCACGAGAACCATTCCGGCTTCTCCGTACTCCACACCATAAACGTATTGGAGAATTTCTCCTCCCCAAAAGAGAAACAGCAAGAAAACAAGCAAAGCGGGTAGAAATCCAATCATCGCAGCTCCTCTTACGACTTTTTCGAGCTTCTCTCCCTCTCCTCTCGAAAATAGCTCGCTAATTATGGGCATCAACGCCGAGTTGATCACCAGCATGGGAAATGTCAAAAACTGAATAATTCTGGAAGCTGCCCCATACAACCCTATCGTAGCGCGATCCGTACTAGATGCCAGTATCCAAACATCGACCTGCAACAACACAATCAGCATCAAGTTTGCAATCCAAAGAGGCGCTGACATCTTCAGCAACGCTCGCCAACCACGTACAGAAACCCCCCCCCCCTCAAAGACAGCCAGCACGACATACCCAAAAAAGCAAGACGCCGCAGTTGAAATTACTATGATTCCAACAACCCCTGACAACTCTCCTACTCCAGACACTATCCAATACGCAAACAAACCCAAGGCGGCAAGAAAACTGGCAAGAAAGCCATTGAGAACTGAAGCCATGAATAAAATCTGAAGCCCCCTATAAATTTCTGAAAGGAGCATCAGCGCTGCAGAAAAAAATATCCAAACAGCCACAAGAGCTGGGAGGTAGCCATCAGAGAATGGTGTCTCACCGAACGCAGCGATCCCATGCCGAAGTACGAAGTACGAAATAGAGGAAATAGCCAGAGAGAAAAAAAGAGCAACGCCAGTTCCCCTCCTGATGACTTCCAGCCCTCTTTCTCGTTCACCTTTCCCCATCGCCTCAGCAATTAGCCTAACTAATGAAAAATTCAAACCAAACAAAGAAACTGCAGACGCCACCGACACGGCACTAAGCATGAGAAAATATGCCCCTACTTCCGCAGGGGCCATAAGCCTTGTCAAAATAACACTTATCACGAACCCGGATACGGATGCCAATAGACGAAAAATGAAGGCCCAGGCTCCACCCCTTAAGAGCCTGACAACCAGCGAATCTAAACTTGCCACAAGCACACCTTTGTTCGTTTAGCCAGAACCACCTTCACCCACGCAATACCCTGAGCGCGAAGTCAAGATATCGATCAGCCTGCCTACCTGAAGGTTCATATCAAAGTTTTTAGCAAAATACAGTTTTCCCATTTGCCCCATATGCTCGCGCTCCTCCGGAGCCATTTCGTACAAACGCTTGATATTAGCAGCAAGAGAGACTGGGTCCTCTGGAGGACTGACGAGCCCTGCTCCAGACTCCTGAACCACGCGAGCTCCCTCCCCTCCTAAAGACGCAATGATTGGCCTCCCAGCCGCCAAGTAAGCCTGCACCTTACTCGGTATAGTCAAAGAAAAAATTGGCTCATCCTTGAGTGACACTAGCAACGCGGACGAGATCCTAAACAAGTGCGGCATGGACTCCGCTGAAAATCGCCCGGGAACAATGAGATTACTCAAGCCCAGCAACTCCTTCTGCTCCTTTAGCCAATCCAGCTTACTGCCACTACCAATCACAAAAAGCTTTATATCTTTATTATCTTTGAGAAGACCTGCCGTACTTACAATTGCTTCAATGGCTTGAGCACTACCGACATTTCCAGCAAAAACAACACTGAAGCAGCATTCAATTTCATGAGCTAACCCAATAGGAATCTCACTCTCTTCCACAACAAAAGTACTGGAATCGATAGAATTTGGAAAATATACAATTTTTGATGAATCCGAATATGACATGACTGAATCAAGGAACGCACGCGACTGAATAAGAACTGTGTTGCTGCTCGAATAGATGAATCTAACCATATAACCAACAAGCTTAAGCAACGGGCCTTTCTTCACAAATCCAGTTGCAGAAAGACTTTCAGGCCAAAGATCCTGAACCCAAATAGCCAAATGAGCACGCTTCAACCACTTAAGGAAAACCGCCGGAATAGCCTGAGTTATTGGCGATACTGCAAAAACGATAATAAAATCTATTTCACGACCACGGAGCAATCGTGGAAAATTAAACAAACCAGAAAAAACAAACGACAGATAATTCAGTGCAAGATCAACTGCCCCGCCCCTCCCGCGAGGGCGGATAGGTACACGAATCACCTCAATATTTCCCGAGTAAGTTTCGTACTGAATGCCAGGCAACCCATAACCATTATAGATTTCACCATCGGGGTAATTTGGTTTTCCGGTCGCAACAGTCACCTCATGCCCTCGCTCGGCCAGTTTCCTTGAAAAATCATTTATCAAGAAATTTTCCGGCCAAAAATATTGCGAAACAATCAGTATTTTCATATAAAAATCGTCTTTGAGCCCTTCCAGACCCCAAAAAACAAATTATAAACAATGTTGAAACACAGATCAAAAGCCCGCCAAAGCAGAAATCACAAACAAGAAAACCTGGGATAGAAAGCCATCATAACAACTATCCATCACCAGGCGGGCAAATAACCTTAACGAAAATGAATATCAGGCTACTAATCCAAACTCCTACACACCACCACCCGACGCGAATTGAGTCAAATTTGCCCAATTGATAGGGAGGAAGAGAGCTCCATTACACGACAGACATGAGCAAGATCAACAAACGACTAAATCCCGTCATCAGCATAACGCAGCCATCTACGAGATCACCGAAACTATTCATTGACGCGATCCCGCAGTTCCTTCCCCGGCTTGAAATGCGGAACGTACTTGCCATCCAGCCTGACCGACTCGCCGGTCTTCGGATTGCGCCCGACGCGCGGCGCACGGAAATGAAGAGAAAAACTGCCAAACCCGCGAATCTCGATCCGGTCACCAGTTGCCAGCGCCTGGGACATCTGCTCAAGCATCGTTTTGATAGCGAGCTCTACATCCTTCGATGACAGCTGGCCCTGATGGGTGACGATTCGTTCGATCAACTCCGACTTGGTCATGGTTTTCCCTTCTAATTCAAGCGGCTAGATCAGCTCATTGAGGTTTTAGCACGCCAGAAGAGCTTTGAACAGCCCAAGCCGGGATGACAGGAATTGGACAAACAAAAAGGGCGGCCTAGGCCGCCCTTTTTGCTGGTGGAGCAGGGTGATTAGCCCTGGTTCTCCATCTGAGCACGGATCAGGTCACCAATGGTGGTCGGGCCGGTGGACTCGACTTCCTGCTTGCGCAGTTCCTTCATGGCGTCCTTCTCGTCATCAACGTCCTTGGACTTGATGGAGAGGCTGATTACACGGCTCTTACGGTCGATGCTGATGATCTTGGCTTCGACTTCTTCGCCTTCCTTCAACACGTTGCGCGCGTCTTCAACGCGGTCACGGCTGATTTCGGAAGCCTTCAGAACACCTTCGATCTCGCCGCCAAGGCTGATTACAGCGCCCTTGGCATCAACTTCTTTCACGGTACCGCGAACGATGCTGCCCTTCTCGTGCAGGGAGGCGTAGCTGGAGAACGGATCGTCTTCCAGTTGCTTGATACCCAGGGAGATGCGCTCACGCTCCGGATCAACGGAGAGGATGACGGTTTCCAGCTCGTCGCCCTTCTTGAAGCGGCGAACGGCTTCTTCGCCAACTTCGTTCCAGGAGATGTCGGACAGGTGAACCAGACCGTCGATACCACCTTCCAGGCCGATGAAAATACCGAAATCGGTGATCGACTTGATGGTGCCGGAAATCTTGTCGCCCTTGTTGAAGCGGCTGGAGAAGTCTTCCCAGGGGTTGGACTTGCACTGCTTGATGCCCAGGGAGATACGACGACGCTCTTCGTCGATGTCCAGAACCTGAACTTCCACTTCGTCGCCAACCTGAACGACTTTCGACGGATGGATGTTCTTGTTGGTCCAGTCCATTTCGGAAACGTGTACCAGGCCTTCCACGCCCTCTTCCAGCTCGGCGAAGCAGCCGTAGTCGGTGAGGTTGGTTACGCGGGCGGTCACACGGGTACCTTCCGGGTAACGGGCCTTGATGGCGACCCACGGATCTTCGCCCAGCTGCTTCAGCCCCAGGGATACACGGTTGCGCTCGCGGTCGAACTTCAGGACCTTCACGTCGATCTCGTCACCAACGTTGACGATCTCGGACGGATGCTTGATGCGCTTCCAGGCCATGTCGGTGATGTGCAGCAGGCCGTCTACGCCGCCCAGGTCCACGAACGCACCGTAGTCGGTGAGGTTCTTGACGATACCCTTGACCTGCTGGCCTTCCTGCAGGGATTCCAGCAGGGCTTCGCGCTCGGCGCTGTTCTCGGCTTCCAGGACGCTACGACGGGAAACGACAACGTTGTTGCGCTTCTGGTCCAGCTTGATGACCTTGAACTCGAGTTCCTTGCCTTCCAGGTGGGTGGTGTCGCGCACGGGGCGCACGTCCACCAGGGAGCCCGGCAGGAACGCACGGATGCCGCTGACGTCGACGGTGAAACCGCCCTTGACCTTGCCGTTGATAACGCCCTTGACCACTTCTTCGGCGTTGAAAGCAGCTTCCAGAACCAGCCAGGATTCGGCACGCTTGGCTTTCTCGCGGGACAGCTTGGTCTCACCGAAGCCGTCTTCCACCGCGTCGAGCGCTACGTGGACCTCGTCACCCACCTTGATGGTCAGCTCGCCTTGTTCGTTGTAGAACTGCTCGACCGGGATGACGCCCTCGGATTTCAGGCCAGCATGGACGGTGACCCAGTCACCATCGATGTCGACCACGATGCCGGTGATGATTGCACCCGGCTGCATGTCGAGGGATTTCAGGCTTTCTTCAAAAAGTTCTGCAAAGCTTTCGCTCATGTTCATACCTGTAGTCAAAGGCCAGGAAAGGCCCTATTCCGCACTCCAGCCAATGCGGTCAAGTCATCAATAGAGGCGACGGAGATCGAAGCTGGTATCCCGCGTCGCCCCGGTGGCGCCCTTCCCAACCGAAGCCGGTCGTGGCGCGAATCTCGGAGTTGACATTGGCATTTTCAACCTCCGGACGGAGGAATCGAGCCAACATAAGGGCTGGAATGGTAGCAATGGGGTTGACGCTCGTCAATTGCACAGCCGCGCCCATTCCGCTGGCGCAGGCAGTCTACAGCAGCCCTCCCTCACCCTGTATATACAGCGCCAGACGGCGCAGCATCGCGTCGCAACCGGCCAGTTGCTCGCTGCTGATGAACTCGTCCGGCTTGTGGCCCTGGCCCATACTGCCCGGCCCGCAGATCACCGTGGGGATACCGGCCTGGTCGAACAACCCGCCGATGATGCCGGCGAAATAGCCGCTGGAGAAACGCCGGTACCGCCGCCAGTACGCAGGCGCGGCTATCTGTTCGGGGTTGGCCGCATTCTGTTCAGAGCGAGGGATTCGCGAAATTATGATTTTTGTCGTCGCTGGCTAGGAATAAGCTGGGCGACCGCAAAGCCCGCGGCCCGCGTGGCCAAAGGCTTTGGCAATAGTTCTTTTAGGGGCAGGCACGACAAATCCGCTGGTCTTTGCGCACGCCGCGCCCCTTTGATCGAAATCCATTTGCCCAATCCGGGCCGGCCCTGATATCTGTATAAATCCACAGTAGAATCCAGCCTTTGCTCTCTGCCATGCCCGCCGCCCTCGAAGATCCCTTCTATTACCTGCACAACTTCCACACCCTGCTGGACTGGATCAGCGAGCGTTACAACGACCTGCTGAGCGACGAGGAATCGGCCTTTATCCGCGACTTCCGCGCCCTGCCACGGGCGTCGCAGGCGCTGCTGGTCCGCATGGTGATGCGAAAGGGCACGCTGTTCCGCGCGAGCAAGCTGAACTACGCGGAGATTGGCGACACGCGAGAAGCCGCCGCGCCGCTGGTGGAAATGGGGTGGGTGGACGCAGCGCCGCGGCTCGACCTGCCCCAGCTCTTTTCCTTGCTGACCCTGGGCGAGGTGGACGCTTGCTTCGGCAAGGCGCCAGGGCGCAAGGCCGAGCGCCTGCAAGCCCTGCTTGACGCACAGGGCCAAGCACGAGACTTCGGCGACTGGTACCCGGCCAGCAATGACCGCATCTACGCCCTCGGCCTGATGGACATCTGCGACCGCCTGCGGCTGATGTTTTTCGGCAACCTGTATCAGGACTGGTCCGAATTCGTGCTCGCCGACCTCGGCATCTACCAGTACGAAAAGGTCGAGATCGATGCTGCAGCACGGGGCTTCCGGGTGCGCGCCGACCTTGATTACTACCTGCGCCTGCACCATTGGCGTGAACGTTTCGAGGCGGGTGAAGCCTTGGACGGGCTGCTGGCGGAGCTCCCGGTGGAACCTCACGCCAACCCGTGGCTGGATGCACGTCGGCGCAAGCTGATTTTCCAGGTGGGCCAGCACTGCGAGCGCTGCGAGCTACCGGAAGCGGCCCTTGTGCTCTACAGCCTGAGCGACTACGCCGGCGCGAGGGTGCGTCGCATCCGCGTACTGGAACGCCTGGAGGCCCGGGCCGATGCCTTCGAGCTGGCCATGCAGGCCTGGTCCTCTCCCGAGAGCGACGAGGAACGCCAGCATCTGGCGCGCATCCTGCCGCGCCTGCGGCGCAAGCTGGGCCTGCCCAAGGAGCCCGTCGCCGGCAGAGCACCGGTCCGGCGCATCGATCTGGTCCTGCCCCAGCCGCCTGAGCACTTGTCGGTGGAGCACGCGGTGCTGCTGCACCTGCAGCAGGAGGACGCCCCCGTGCACTACGTGGAAAACACCCTGATCAACTCGCTGTTCGGCCTGCTTTGCTGGGACGCCATCTTCGCGGCTTTGCCCGGCGCCTTCTTCCACCCCTTCCACAATGGCCCGGCGGATCTTCTGAGCCCGGACTTCCATGGCCGGCGCGCGGACCTCTTCGACGCCTGCCTGACCCAACTGGACAGCGATGCCTACCTGGCCACCATCCGCCGGATCTACACCAGCAAGCAGGGGCTGCTGTCACCCTTCGTCTACTGGAGCAACCTGGACGAGGCCCTGCTCGAACAGGCCCTGGCCTGTCTGCCGGCCGCCCAACTCAAGGCCTGCTTCCAACGCATCCTCACCGACATCAAGGCCAACCGCGCCGGGTTGCCGGACCTGATCCAGTTCTGGCCGCAAGCGCGCCGATATCGCCTGATAGAAGTGAAAGGCCCCGGCGACCGCCTGCAGGACAATCAACTGCGCTGGCTGGAGTTCTGCGCCGAACACGAAATCCCCGTGGAAGTCTGCTACGTGCAGTGGGCGAACACCTGACCATGTACAGCGTCGCCGTGCGGGCCCTCTGCGAATTCACCGCCAAAGGCGGTGACCTCGACCTGCGCTTCACGCCGGCACCGACCGCGCTGGAAGGCATCGCCGGCCATGCGCAGGTGGCCAGCCGCCGGGGCGAGGACTACCAGACAGAGGTCGCCCTGAGCGGTCAGTACGGCCCGCTGCAAGTGCGCGGCCGCGCCGATGGCTACGCTGCTGCGCAGAATCGCCTGGAAGAGGTGAAAACCTACCGCGGCGACCTGCAGCGGATGCCGGACAATCACCGGCGGCTGCACTGGGCGCAGGCGAAGGTCTATGGCTGGCTGCTCTGCCAGCAGCAGGGGCTGACGGAGATCGAACTGGCGTTGGTCTATTTCGAGGTCGGCAACCAGAAGGAGACCCTGTTCCTCGAACGCCACAAGGCGGAGGACCTGCGCCTGTTCTTCGACGCGCAGTGCCAGCGCTTCATCGCCTGGGCCGAGCGGGAAACCCACCACGTCGCGGCGCGCAATGCCGCCCTCGACGCCCTGGCCTTTCCCCATAGCGGGTTCCGCCAGGGCCAGCGCCAGCTCGCCGAAGCGGTGTACAAGGCGGTCAGCACCGGCTGCTGCCTGATGGCCCAGGCGCCCACCGGCATCGGCAAGACCCTCGGCACTCTGTTCCCCTTGCTCAAGGCCATGCCGCTCCGGGGTCTCGACAAGATCATCTTCCTCGCCGCCAAGACTCCTGGTCGACAGTTGGCTCTGGATACCCTGGCGCAAATCGACGCCTCGCCCTTGCGAGTGCTGGAACTGGTGGCCCGCGACAAAGCCTGCGCATACCCGGAGAACGCCTGCCACGGCGAGTCCTGCCCCCTCGCCCGGGGCTTCTACGAGCGCCTGCCGGCCGCCCGCGAAGCGGCGGCGGAACGCCGTTGGCTTGATCGCGATGCCATTCGCGACGTAGCGCTCGCCCATCAGGTCTGCCCCTACTACCTGGCCCAGGAAATGGCCCGCTGGAGTGACGTGGTGGTGGGCGACTACAACTACTACTTCGACAGCAGCGCCCTGCTCCATGGCCTCGCCAGCGTCAATCAGTGGCGTGTGGCGGTGCTGGTGGATGAAGCCCACAACCTGGTGGAGCGGGCACGCCGGATGTACTCGGCCGAACTCGACCAGTTCGGCCTCATGGCCCTGCGCAAATCGGTACCCGCTGTGCTGAAGAAGCCACTGGAACGGGTCGCGCGCCTCTGGAGCGAACTGAACAGGGAACAGGTCGAGGACTACCGCGCCTACGACACACCACCGCCCAAGCTGCTCAACGCCCTGCAGGGTGCGGTCACCGCCATCACTGACTACCTGGGCGATAACCCCACGGCAGTCGATCCCAACCTGCAGGACTTCTACTTCGACGCCCTGCACTTTGGCCGTCTGGCCGAACAGTTCGACAGTCATTCACTGTTCGATATCAGCAAGCGGCCCGGCAAAGGCGGACGCAGCCTGTCGCGCCTGTGTTTGCGCAACCTGGTGCCGGCGCCCTTCCTGGCCCCGCGCTTCGCTGCCAGCCGCTCCACGGTACTGTTTTCCGCCACCCTCAATCCGCGCCATTACTACAGCGACCTGCTGGGCCTGGCGCACAACACACCCTGGCTGGACGTGGACTCCCCCTTCCGCCCGGAGCAATTGCACGTGCGGGTGGCGTCGGAAGTGTCCACCCGCTACCAGAACCGCGCCGCCTCACTCGCCCCCATCGCCCGCCTGATGGCCGAGCAGTTCGCGGAGCGCCCGGGCAACTACCTGGCCTTTTTCAGCAGCTACGACTACCTGCAGCAGGTGGCCGACCTGTTCGCCCATGAACATCCTCACGTGCCGACCTGGCGCCAGGACCGGCAGATGGACGAGACCGCGCGCCAGGCCTTCATCCAGCGTTTCGAGGCGGGCGGCCAAGGCATTGGCTTCGCGGTGCTCGGCGGCGCCTTCGGCGAAGGCATCGACCTCCCCGGCGAGCGCCTCATCGGCGCCTTCGTCGCCACCCTCGGCCTGCCGCAGTTGAACCCGGTCAACGAGCAACTGAAGCAGCGCATGAACCTGCTGTTCGGCGCCGGTTACGACTACGCCTACCTCTATCCCGGCCTGCAGAAGGTGGTGCAGGCGGCTGGACGGGTCATTCGCACGCCCTCGGACCAGGGCGTGGTGCACCTGATAGACGATCGCTTCGCCCGGCCCGAGGTGCAACGCCTGCTACCGAACTGGTGGTCCATCGATTGCCCGTAGGGGCGAATGTCCTGATTCCAGCCGTCAAGTGATGCTGGCAAGCCTGTCCAAGAGGAAGAGCGCCCCGGGGGTGGCCGCCCTATCGCTGGCAGGCCCCCATATCGACCTTGCCCACGAAGGGGTTGCCGTACCCCATCACACAGGCCACCCGCTGATTGCGGTTGCGTTCCCAGGCTTCCACCGGGTACTGGCGGTTCCAGGCGTTGTAGAGCTTGCGATCCTGGCCGGAAAGGCGCAGGCCATAGCGATCGCTCATATAGAAGTAGGTCCGCGCAATCATCCCGCGGACCTGCTGGCGTGGCATCGCCTTGCGCGCCTTGAAGTCCACCACCATCGGGCAGGCGCCGTACTGGCTGGGCTTCTGCGGCAACCAGGCGAAGCCGTAGTTGCTGCGGTCGCCGTTCACCTCGCCAATGCTCGGCACCAGGTTGTGCAGGTCCGCCTCGGCACGCCGGTAGGCAGGATCGTTCTCCGCGCAATACTTGCGCCCGCCTTTCTGCCAACACTGCCGCTGATGGCCGATCACCCAGGCCGGCACTATGTGCTCCCACTCGATGCGACTGGCCCGCTGCGGCGCCTTTCGCGGGACATAGCCACAGCTTTTCAGGTCGACGCGATTGCCCTGGTAGCGGCAGCCGCAATAGAACTCCACCGGATGGGTCGCATAGAGCTTCCAGGCGATCTTCTTCGCCTCATTGAAAGTTCGGGGGGCGGCTGCTTCGGCTGCGACGGAAAACAGTAGGCAAAACAGCAGGATAGAGCGGGTCATCAAGCTTCTTCTTTCCCGGTACTGCGTCAGTGGGAAATGACTGACAGCATATTTTTCCTTTGGTTTAGTTGCTATCGGACGACGGCAACTGGTATCTGTATAAATATACAGTAATCAAGGAAAAATCCTATGCCTGTATCAGCCCCGATCCGCTTGCCAATGCCTGAACAGCCTGTTCCACAGAACAGCCCCCTGCCCTATCAGCTACCGCTGCCCTTCCCGCCTCGCGACCAGGTACGGCCCCTGATCGCCAGCCGGCAGCCGCACTGAATCCATCGAGGACACCCGGATGCTGGATGTACGCCAGTTGAAATACACCGTGAGCCGCATGGCGCCGGAAGAAATCCGCGAAGCGGTGGAAGAATTGCGCCTGGAAGGGCTGGTGACCGATGGCAAGACACCCTTCGGCCGCCTGCACTTCAACACCTGCCTGGCCGAGATCGAAGCGCTGTTCCAGCGCGCCGGCTACCACCGGCAACTGGATGTGGTGGGCTACCAGGGCCAGGCCTACGCCCTGTTCGACCCGGCCCGCTGGGAACCGGTACAGGTGCTCAGGTGGTTGAAGGACTACGTGGATTCGCGCCGGGAGGAGATCGCCTAAGGCGGGCCGCTGACCCTGCCAGGCGCCGATCAGCGCTTCTGCGCATAGGCCATGAACAGGCCACTGCCAACGATAATGGCGATGCCCAGAAGGCCGATCTGGTCGGGCGCATGCTTGAACAGCAGCAGCCCGAGCAAACCGGCAAAGACGATCTGCCCATAGCCGAAGGGCGCCAGCAGGGGTGGCGAGGCATGGCGGAATGCCTGGGTCAGCAACATGTGCCCACCCATGCCGCAGGCCCCCAGCGCCAGCATCAGCAGACTGTGGCCGGAGCTGTCCGGCAGGTGCCAGAAAAACGGCACCAGGGCGCTCATCAACAGCGTATTGGTCAGGCCGGTAATGAAGTTGCTGGTGGCCGAGCTATCGGTCCGGGCGAGGATGCGCGTCAGCAACTGGTAGAACGCGAAGCAAATGGCCGCCGCCAGCGGAAAGAGGATAGCCGGGGTGAACAAGGCGCTGCCCGGTCGCACGATCAGCAGCACCCCACCGAAGCCCACCAGCACCGCCATCCACTGCCCACGGGACACCCGCTCCTTCAGCAGCGGCACCGACAGTGCAGTGACCAGCAAAGGCGCCAGGAAGATCACCGATGTCGCCTCAGCCAAGGGAATGTGCCGCAGGCCGGTGGTGAACAACAGGCTCACCCCGACCAGGCACAGCGCCCGCACCACCTGCAGCAGCGGACGCTTGGTGCGCAGCACGCGCAATCCCTCGCGCGGCAGCAGGAAACCCGCCATCAGCAGCGTATGCACCAGATAGCGCACCCAGACCACCATCACGATGGGATAGAAGGCAGCGAGGTACTTGGCTATCGCGTCATGGCTGGAGAACAGGAAGGTGGCCAGGCATACCAGCACGATGCCTTTCAGCGGCTGGTCGACACGTGGCGACAGGGGGCTTTGCGAGCTCATCGGAGATCCGGGGGCGTCTGCGGCGAGGGACTGAGTAGCAGACTAACGGTTAGGCGCCTCAAGATATCGGCTAACCCTCGTCGGCTCAAGAGCCGGCCGATTGAGGCCGCCAGGAATCGCAGCGGCAGGCGAGTCATATTTCAACCATCATGTACAAAAAATTGAATTACAAATATCATCCAACTCACTGATCCCCCCTTGCCCGAGGAGTCGTCCATGCAATCCATCGTCATCGCTGGTTACGCCCGCTCGCCGTTCCACTTCGCCAAGAAGGGCGGACTGATCAACCTCCGCCCGGATGATCTGGCCGCCCAAGTGGTGAAAGGCCTGGTGGATCGCCTGGAGATCGATCCCCGGGAAATCGAGGACCTGATTCTCGGCTGTGCCTATCCCGAGGCCGAGCAGGGGATGAATCTGGCGCGCATCACCGGCTTCCTCGCCGGGTTGCCGGATACCGTGGCCGGCGCCACGATCAATCGCTTCTGTGGCTCTTCCATGAGCGCCATCCATTTCGCCGCCGGACAGATCCAGCTGGGTGCGGGCGAAGCCTTCGTCTGCGCTGGCGTGGAATCCATGACCCGCGTGCCCATGGGCGGCTTCAATATCTCGCCCAACCCCAAGCTGGTGAACGGTTACCCGCAGGCCTATATGGCCATGGGGCATACCGCAGAAGTCGTCGCCGAACGTTTCGAGGTCTCCCGCACCGATCAGGAAGCCATGGCCGTGGAGTCCCATCGCAAGGCTGCCGCAGCACGCGCCCAGGGTCTGTTGCAGGACGAAATCATCGCCATCGAAACGCCTGACGGCGTGGTGAGCGAAGACGGCTGCATTCGCCCCGGCACCAGCGCCGAAGCCCTGGCGCAGCTGAAACCGGCCTTCGGCGGCAGCGTCACGGCCGGTACGGCCTCCCCGCTCACCGATGGCGCAGCCGCGGTGTTCGTCTGCACCGAAGACTTCGCCACGCGCTGGAACCTGGACATCCTGGCGCGCATCAAGGCCGTGGCGGTGGTCGGCTGCCCGCCGGAGATCATGGGCATGGGCCCGCTCCATGCGACGCGCAAGCTGTTGCAGCGCAGCGGCCTGGACGCGAGCCAGATCGACCTGTTCGAGATCAACGAAGCCTTTGCCAGCCAGGCCCTGGCCTGCATCCGCGAGCTGAATATCGATCCGGCCAAGGTCAACCTGGACGGAGGCGCCATGGCAGTCGGCCATCCCCTGGGAGCCACTGGCGCACGCATCACCGGCAAGGCTGCCAGCCTGCTCAAGCGCGGCGGCGGCCGCTATGCCATCGCCACCCAATGCATTGGTGGCGGCCAAGGCATCGCGACCCTCCTGGAACAGGCCTGAGCGAACGGTCCGACGCCCGGCCCGACGTCGGATCGATTCCTCCCTCGCGCAACGGGCGATGTGAATTACAATCGCCATATCAATCGCGAACGAGGCGACCCACATGCGTTACCCCGAAGACCACAAAGCCGAAACCCACAAGCGCATCGTTGCCGAGGCGTCGCGCCGTTTCCGTGCCGACGGGATCGACGCCACCGGCCTGCAGCCGCTGATGAAGGCCCTGGGCCTGACCCACGGTGGTTTCTATGCGCATTTCAAATCCAAGGACGCCCTGGTGGAAGAAGCCCTGCAGGCAGCGGCGAATGACACCAGCGCCCAATGGGACAAGGCATTCTCCAAGGAACATGCGCTGAAAACCTTCTTCGAGCGCTACCTCTCGCCCCAGCATCGTGCCCACCCCGAACAGGGCTGTCCGCTGCCCACCATGTCGGCGGAACTCGGCCAGCGCGGCAACGCCAGCCCCATCACCGATGCCGTGCTGGTCGGCCTGCTGGAGCGTCTGGAGAAGGCAACCGGCAATACCGAACAGAGCGTGGCCATGCTCGCCACCCTGGTGGGCGCGCTGACGCTGTCCCGCAGCGTCGCCAGCGAGGAACTGTCGGACCGCATCCTCGACAACGCCCGCCAAAGCCTCATCGCCCAGGTGGAAGCCCTGGAAGCCGCCAAGGCCTGAGGGCGGCCATCCGTCGCCTGGCACACCGCGCCCTCGGCATTCGCCGAGGGCGGCCTATGCTTTCCAGATCGGCTCCAGCAGGCTGCACCTGGGTTGCACCCTACTCCGCCAAACCTGCCCCCTATCGCTGAAGGCCCGAGAACCCAAGGCCCCGCACCAATAAAGTGCAACTTTTTCCGCGCCGGATTACGACCTTTCATCAGGATAACGGCACCCTGCATACGACCTTTGGTTGCACCCGGTTGCACCCCTTGTGGGACATCGTTACTCTTTGCGCCGCTATGCCGTGCGGACACGGCTGAAAAGAGGACAAGAAATGGCTACGAGCACCACCCTTGGCGTGAAACTGGACGAGGCTACCCGCGACCGTCTCAAGGAAGCTGCGCGCAGGATCGAGCGCACCCCGCATTGGCTGATCAAGCAAGCGATCTTCAGCTACCTCGAGGCACTGGAAAGCGGCATGACTCTGCCGGAACTCCAGGGTATCGCCCAGCGCCTGGCCGAGGGTGACCACGACGCGCTCGAAGCCCTCCCCGAGTCCGCTCACCAGCCGTTCCTCGACTTCGCCGAAAGCATCCTGCCGCAGTCCGTGCTGCGCGCGGCCATCACCGCCGCCTACCGTCGCCCCGAGCAGGAAGCCGTGCCCATGCTGCTGGAGCAGGCCCGCCTGCCCGCCGAGATGGCCGACGCCGCCTACAAGCTCGCCTATGGCATCGCCGAGAAGCTGCGCAACCAGAAGAGCGCCGGCGGCCGTGCCGGTATCGTCCAGGGCCTGCTGCAGGAATTCTCCCTGTCCTCCCAGGAAGGCGTGGCGCTGATGTGCCTGGCCGAGGCCCTGCTGCGTATCCCGGACAAGGGCACCCGCGACGCCCTGATCCGCGACAAGATCAGCACCGGCAACTGGCAGCAGCACCTGGGCCAGAGCCCGTCCATGTTCGTCAACGCCGCCTCCTGGGGCCTGCTGATCACCGGCAAGCTGGTGTCCACCCATAACGAGGCCGGCCTTTCCAGCTCGCTGAACCGCATCATCGGCAAGAGCGGCGAGCCGGTGATCCGCAAGGGCGTGGACATGGCCATGCGCCTGATGGGCGAGCAGTTCGTCACCGGCGAAACCATCGCCGAAGCCCTGGCCAACGCCACCAACTTCGAAGCCAAGGGCTTCCGCTACTCCTACGACATGCTTGGCGAAGCGGCCCTGACCGAAGAAGACGCCCAGCGCTACTACGCCTCCTACGAGCAGGCCATCCACGCGATCGGCAAGGCCTCCCACGGTCGCGGCATCTACGAAGGCCCGGGCATTTCCATCAAGCTTTCCGCCTTGCACCCGCGCTACAGCCGTGCCCAGTACGAACGCATGATGGGTGAACTGTATCCGCGCCTGCTGTCGCTGACCCAACTGGCCAAGCGCTACGACATCGGCCTGAATATCGACGCCGAAGAAGCGGACCGCCTGGAAATCTCCCTCGACATGCTCGAGCGCCTCTGCTTCGAGCCGTCCCTGAAAGGCTGGAACGGCATCGGCTTCGTCATCCAGGCCTACCAGAAGCGCTGCCCGTACGTGATCGACTACGTCATCGATCTCGCCCGCCGCAGCCAGCACCGCCTGATGATCCGCCTCGTGAAGGGCGCCTACTGGGACAGCGAGATCAAGCGTGCCCAGGTCGACGGCCTGGAAGGCTTCCCGGTTTACAGCCGCAAGGTCTACACCGACATCTCCTACATCGCCTGCGCGCGCAAGCTGCTGGGTGTGCCGGACGCCATCTACCCGCAATTCGCTACCCATAACGCCCACACCCTGTCGGCCATCTACCAGATCGCCGGGCAGAACTACTACCCGGGCCAGTACGAATTCCAGTGCCTGCACGGCATGGGCGAGCCGCTGTACGAGCAGGTGGTGGGCAAGGTCGCCGACGGCAAGCTGAACCGTCCGTGCCGCATCTACGCCCCGGTCGGTACCCATGAAACCCTGCTGGCCTACCTGGTTCGCCGCCTGCTGGAGAACGGTGCCAACACCAGCTTCGTCAACCGCATCGCCGACCACAGCATCTCCATCAAGGAGCTGGTGGAAGACCCGGTGGCCAGCGCCGAAGCCATGGCCACCGTCGAAGGCGCCCTGGGCCTGCCGCACCCGCGCATCCCGCAGCCCAAAGCCCTCTATGGCGAAGCCCGTCTGAACTCCAGCGGCATCGACATGGCCAACGAACACCGCCTGGCCTCCCTGTCCAGCGCCCTGCTGAGTTCCGGCCATGCCGACTGGCGCGCCGAACCCATGCTTGGCTGCCCGGCCAGCGAAGGCCAGAGCGAGCCCGTGCTGAACCCGGCGGACCATCGCGACGTGGTCGGCCACGTGCAGAACGCCAGCACCGCTGACGTCGGCAATGCCATCCTGGCCTCCATCACCGCCGCGCCGATCTGGCAATCCACCCCGCCGGTGGAGCGCGCCGCCGCCCTGGACCGCGCCGCCGACCTGATGGAAGCCGAGATCCAGCCGCTGATGGGCATCCTCGTCCGCGAAGCCGGCAAGACTTTCAACAACGCCATCGCCGAAGTGCGCGAAGCCGTGGACTTCCTGCGCTACTACGCGGCCCAGGCCCGTCACGACTTCGCCAACGACAGCCACCGTCCGCTGGGCCCGGTGGTGTGCATCAGCCCGTGGAACTTCCCCCTGGCGATCTTCACCGGCCAGGTGGCCGCGGCGCTGGCCGCCGGCAACACCGTGCTGGCCAAGCCCGCCGAGCAGACCCCGCTGATCGCCGCCCAGGCCGTGCGCATCCTGCTCCAAGCGGGCGTTCCGGAAGGCGTGGTGCAACTGCTGCCAGGTCTCGGCCACACCGTGGGCGCCGCCCTGGTGAGCGACGAGCGCGTCAAAGGCGTGATGTTCACCGGCTCCACCGAAGTGGCCGGCATTCTGGCCCGCAACGTTGCCGGCCGCCTGGACGTCCAGGGCCGCCCGATCCCGCTGATCGCCGAGACCGGCGGCCAGAACGCCATGATCGTCGACTCCTCCGCCCTCGCCGAGCAGGTGGTGACCGACGTGATCGCCTCGGCCTTCGACAGCGCCGGTCAGCGCTGCTCTGCCCTGCGCGTACTCTGCGTGCAGGAAGATGTGGCCGATCGCGTGGTGGAAATGCTCAAGGGCGCCATGGCCGAGTGCCGCATCGGCAACCCCGAGCACCTGAACGTGGACATCGGCCCGGTGATCGACGCCGAAGCCAAGGCCAACATCGACAAGCACATCCAGTCCATGCGCAGCAAAGGCCGCAGCGTGTTCCAGATCGCCCGCACCGAGGGCGACGTGATGCAGCGCGGCACCTTCGTGATGCCGACTCTGATCGAACTGGACAGCCTCGCCGATCTGGAACGCGAAATCTTCGGCCCGGTGCTGCACCTGCTGCGCTACAAGCGTGAGGACCTGGACGACCTGCTCGACCAGATCAATGCCACCGGCTACGGCCTGACCCTGGGCGTGCACACCCGCATCGACGAAACCATCGCCAAGGTGGTGGACAAGGCCCATGCCGGCAACCTCTACGTCAACCGCAACATGGTCGGCGCCGTGGTCGGCGTGCAGCCCTTCGGCGGCGAAGGCCTGTCCGGTACCGGCCCGAAGGCTGGCGGTCCGCTCTACATGTACCGCCTCCTAGCGACCCGTCCGGCCGACGGCGTGAGCCGCACCTTCCAGCGCCTGGACGGCGGTGTCAGCGCCGATGCGCAACAGCGTGACAGTCTGCGCGAACGCCAGGGCAAGCCCCTGGAAGCCCTCAAGGCCTGGGCCGCGAAGAACGGCAAGGACAGCCTGGCCAGCCTCTGCGACAGCTTCGCCGAGCAGTCCCAGAGTGGCCTCAGCCGCGTACTCCCCGGCCCGACCGGCGAGCGCAACACCTACGTGCTGCTGCCCCGCGAGGCCGTGCTCTGCCTGGCCGACGACGAAGCCGACCTGCTGACGCAGTTGGCCGCCACCCTGGCCGTAGGCAGCAGTGCGCTCTGGGGCACCAGCGAACTGACCGGCAAGCTGCGCGGCGCCCTGCCGAAAGCGGTCCAGGCGCGCGTCCAACTGGTCGCCGACTGGACCCAGTCCGAAGTCAGCTTCGACGCCGTCCTGCACCACGGCCACTCTGACCAGCTACGTAGCGTCTGCCAGCAGGTCGCATCCCGCAAAGGGCCGATCATCGGCGTCCAGGGGCTGTCCCAGGGCGAGACAGCGATCCCGCTGGAACGCCTGCTGATCGAGCGCGCCATCAGCGTCAACACCGCCGCCGCCGGCGGCAACGCCAGCCTGATGACCATCGGCTGACGCCTCGCCGCGCCCAGCGGCGCGGCATCGTTCCACCCCGGCGGGTGCTCACAAGGCGCGCGCTGGACGCAACACCGGAGGCATCGCCTCCAGGCGGACCGCCTTACCGGGCGACTCCGCCCTTCTCTTCGACGGTTGGCTGTCATTCACTGACGGCAATGGGGGCACGCCACAAGCGTGCCCCCTTTTTTTGGGTTCTTCGCGGAGTCTGGGGGAAGAGCGCGTTGACAGTCAGGGAAGTGGGTAAATTGGCAGTCGCCAAACGAACCAACCCCCACTCCCTGCTGCCGCCGTGCATCCTATTGATCTTGCCCAGTTCTGGCCAGGCTACGAAGTCGTCGCCTGTCGCCCCTCTGCCGACAACACCCTGCTGATCGAACTCAAGCCTCGAGCCGACGCCATCCCCGAATGTGGGCGCTGCGGCCAAGCTTGTCCGCTGATCCATGAGTGCCGACTGCGTCGGGTACGCGATCGCGACTTGCTCGACCAGCGCGTTCTGCTCCAGGTGCCGGTGCGCCGCGTTGACTGCCTGCGCTGTGGGCGGGTGACCGAGCGGATCGCCTGGCTGGAGCCGGCGTCACGCCTGACGCGGCGCTTGCAGGCCTGGCTCGAGGCTTTGCTGCAACTGCTGCCGATCAGCCACGTCAGCCGCCTCACCGGCTTGCACTGGCACACGCTCAAGCAGCTCGATAAACGTCGCCTGGAAGCCGCCGTCGGCGCGTTCGATCCGGGCGAGGTGCGCCGGTTGGTGATGGACGAGTTCGCCCTGCACAAGGGCCATCGCTACGCCACGGTGATCATGGATGCCGAGCGGACACGGGTGCTGTGGGTGGGGCATGGCAACAGCCGTGAGGCGATTCGTCCGTTCTTCGAGCTGCTCGGCGAGCGCTGCCAACAGATCGAGGCGGTGGCGATGGACATGAACACCGCGTTCGACCTGGAGGTGCAGCGGCATTGCCCGCAGGCCGAAGTGGTGTACGACCTCTTCCATGTGGTGGCGCGCTACGGCCGCGAGGTGATCGACCGCATCCGGGTCGACCAGGCCAACCTGCTGCGCCAGGACAAACCGGCGCGCAAGGTGGTCAAGCAGAGCCGCTGGCTGTTGCTGCGCAACCGCGAGAGTCTGAAGGACGGGCAAGCCGTGCAGTTGCAGGAGCTACTCGACGCCAACCAGCCGCTGGCCACGGTCTACGTGCTCAAGGATGCCCTGAAGGAAGTCTGGTACGCCCCCACTGTGCGAGAGGGCTGGCGGCGCTGGCGAAGTTGGCTACGGCATGCTCGGGACAGCGGTCTGGCGCCGCTCCAACGCTTTGCCCGGAATCTGCGCAAATACGCCCGGGGCATCCTCGCCAGCGCCCGCTTCCCCCTGCACACCAGCGTCCTGGAAGGCGTGAACAACCGCATCAAGGTGATCAAACGGATGGCCTACGGCTTCCGGGACTCCCACTACTTCTTCCTGAAAATCAAGGCCGCCTTCCCCGGGAAAGCGCGATGAACCTTTTTTTGCCCGACTGTTCAGCCAGGGCGTTTCTTATGGGAGCGAATTTATTCGCGATCCGACGGTGCAGCCGGCCCAAGCCTGAATCGGGCAGGACTTCGTCCTGCTTCGCGATTGAAATCGCTCCTACCAGTGCATCGCCGAGTTCATTTGCCACCCAGGATCAGACAGGTGGTGGAACCGGTCGCATAGAGCTTGCCGTCCACATCGTAGATGCGCCCTTCCGCCAGGGCGGTCGAGCGGCCGACATGGATAATGCGCCCCTCGGCGCGCACCGGGCCGGTCTGGGTGGTCAAGGCCCGGATGTAGCTGATACGCAGGTCAGTCGTGGTGTAGCCCTGCCCTTTCTCCAGGTTGGCGTGGATAGCACAGCCCATGGCCGAGTCCAGCAGAGTCGCGGCATAGCCGCCGTGGACCGAGCCTATGGGGTTGTAGTGCTTCATCTGCGGCAGGCCCTGGAAGACGAAACGCTCCTTCGACCATTCGATAGGCACGAAGCCCATCAGCTCGCCAATCGGCGGCGCCGGCAGCTCGCCGCGACCGATGCCGTCGAAGAACTCCAGGGGACTCAGCGCTGCCACATCCATGATGCTCATGGTGCCGGGCTTCAGACGTGCGCGGATTTCAGCCTCGGCCGCCAGCCAGACTTGCAGTTTCTCTTCACGGGACAAATCGCTCATCGGGTCATCTCCTAACCGTTGGGCCGAGTTAAATGCTAGCCATAATATATCTCGACCACAGAAAACCGGAACGCCCGTTCGGAGGTTCCGGTTCGGATTCAGAGGCTCATTTGCTTGGCGATGATCTCGTTCATGATTTCCCGCGTACCGCCTCCGATGGAGAGGATGCGGTTGTCGCGGTAAAGGCGCTCCACCAGGCTCTCGCGCATGTAGCCCATGCCGCCGAGCAACTGCACCGCATCATAGGTCAGGCGATCAGCCACATCGGTGGCAAAGTTCTTGGCCATGGAGATTTCCTTGATGACGCTTTTTCCCGCCGCCATCGCCGCCGCCTGGCGGTAGGTGAACTCGCGGGAGACCTCCAGCTGAGTGGCCATTTCCGCCAGTCGATGCTTGAGCACCTGGAACTTGCCGATCGGCTTGCCGAAGGCCTCTCGCTCACCGGCCCATTGGAGAGACTCCTCCAGCGCAAGCTGTGCTGTCATGTTGGCCATGACGGCCAGGGCCAGGCGCTCGCTCTGGAAGTTGGCCATGATGCAGGCGAACCCCATGTTCTCCATGCCGATCAGGTTCTCCGCCGGCACCTTGCAGTCATCGAAGAACAACTCGGCGGTATCCGAGGCCCACCACCCCATCTTCTTCAGCTTGCGGCCCACGGTGAATCCCGGCGTGCCCTTTTCCACCAGCAGCAGGCTGACGCCGCCGAACCCCTCGCCGCCGGTGCGCACCGCCACCGTGTAGTAGTCCGCCCGCACGCCGCTGGTGATGAAGGTCTTGCTGCCGGTAACGCGGTAGCAATCCCCCTCTCGTACCGCACGGGTCCTGAGGCTTGCCACATCGGAGCCACCGGAAGGCTCGGTGATCGCAAGGGCCATGATCTTCTCCCCCGCCAGCACCTGCGGAACGATGCGCTCGCGCAATACCTGCCGCCCCCACTTGATCACCGGCGGCAGGCCGATATCCAACGAGCCCAGCCCGGCCACCAGGCCGCCGGAACCGCTGCGCATCAGTTCTTCACTCGCTGCCACCTTGGCGAACAGGTCACCTTCATGGCTGCCGCCGAACTGCTCGGGATAGCCAATGCCAAGAATGCCGGCCGCGCCTGCCTTCAGGTAGAGGTCGCGGGGAAACTCCTCCGCTTCTTCCCACTCGGCGATATGGGGCAGGATTTCCCGCTCGACGAAGCGACGCACCGCGTCCCGCACCAGTTGATGGGACTCGTCGAAGTATTCCTGATAGGCGGACATGGCAAGGCTCCCAGGTAAGATCGATTGAACTTACCGAGCGCTTGCTTGGTTTTCAAGGCGAGACTTGTGCCATCGGCAAGGCCGTATCAGCCGCAGCCGTTCATCTCAGAGCCCGATCGGGCGACGCCCCGCCAGGGCGTGGGCCAGGGTGCCGCCATCCACCAACTCCAGCTCGCCACCCAAGGGCACACCATGGGCGATACGGGAAACAGTGATGGACTTGGGCGCCAGCAACTGGGCGATGTAGTGGGCGGTGGCCTCACCCTCCACCGTGGGGTTGGTGGCCAGGATCACCTCGGCGAATTGCCCGGCCTCGATGCGCACCAATAATTCGGGGATACCGATGGCTTCCGGACCCAGGCCATCCAGCGGCGACAGGTGCCCCTTGAGCACGAAGAAGCGCCCGCGATAGCCCGTTTGCTCGACGGCGAACACATCCAGCGGACCTTCCACGACGCAGAGCAGCGAGTCGTCGCGACGCGGATCGGCACACTGGGGGCAAAGCGCCTCCTCGCTCAGCGTCCGGCACTGCTGGCAATGCCCCACCCCTTCCATTGCCGCCGTCAGCGCCTGGGCCAGGCGCAGGCCACCGCTGCGGTCGCGCTCCAGCAACTGCAACGCCATGCGCTGCGCCGTCTTCTGGCCCACACCGGGCAGGATGCGCAACGCGTCGATCAGTTGGCGAATCAGCGGGCTGAAGCTCATGTATCAGTTCCGGAAAGGAATAGCATTGCACGGAGTGAGTGGCGATCAGGCGACGTGCAGGACAAGGCGCCGACGGATGAGGAACCGGAGTGTGCTGCGGCACATGAGGATTCCGAATCCGGCGGCAACGCCATCAAGCGCGCCGATTGGGCATCACGCTTTTCAGAAGGGCATCTTGAAGCCGGGCGGAAGCTGCAGCCCCGCCGTCATGCCGGCCATTTTCTCCTGGTTGTTCTGCTCGATCTTGCGCACGGCGTCGTTCACCGCGGCAGCGATCAGGTCTTCGAGGATTTCCTTGTCTTCCTGCATCAGGCTGTCGTCCAAGGTGACGCGCTTGACATCATGACGACCGGTCATCACCACACTCACCAGGCCGGCGCCGGACTGGCCGGTAACTTCGGCATTGGCCAGCTCTTCCTGCATCTTCTGCATCTTTTCCTGCATTTGCTGGGCCTGCTTCATCAGGCCTGCCATGCCACCTTTCATCATGGTGATTGTCCTCAGCGGTCAAGGGGTTCAATGGTGTCGGCGCGCACCTGGGCACCGAACAGTTCGATCATTTTCAGCACCAGCGGATCGCTGGCAATGGCCTCTTCGGCCTGGCGCTGACGAGCGGCACGCTTGCGCGCGGCAGCCTGGGCAGGGGTTTCCTGCTCCGGACGGCGCACTTCGACTTCCAGCTTCAGGGTACGCCCATGGTACTGGTTCAGCGCATCGTTCAGACGACGCTGCTGGTTGGCGTTGAACAGCGCGCTCTGCGCCGGGTCCAGGTGCAGACACCAGACGTCGTTCTCCACCGACACCAGGGTGCAGTTCGCACCGATATTGCCGGTCATGCCGGACAACCCCAGGCGCGGGAACAGGTCGAGCCATTCGGCGGCCAGGCCCGTGGCCGGCTGCGCGGCTGGCAGCACTTCGACTTCGGCGGCAGGTGCTTCGGCAGGACCGAAGTCATCCATGTAGGCGATGCTGTCGGTATCAGCCTCGTAATAGTCGTCGTAATCGCCGGGCGGCGGATCGTCGTCGACATCGCTGGCCGCGACGGCGATGGCTGGTTCGGGGGCCGCAATTGGCGCGACGGCGATCTGCGCGGGCTCGACCGGCGCAGCCGACACAGGCTCCGCAACGGGTTGAGGTTCGAGTTTGGGCGTCGTCGCAGGACTGGCCGACTCCTCCCACGGCAGGTCGACCACTTCCGCGGCAGGCGCGACGGCCGCCACAGCGGGCTCAGCCTCGACCACGGGCTCCGGAGCGACCTCAACAACCGGCGCGGCGGCAAGCGTCGGGGGCGTCTCGGCCTCCGGTACGGAAGCCGGGACATCGGCAAGCGCGGCTGGCGCATCGATCACCGGAGCCGGAGCCGGAGCCGGAGCCGGAGCCGGAGCCGGAGCCGGAGCCGCAACAGGCTCGCTGACGATCGGTGCCGGCGCAACGACCGTAGCAGGTGTCTGCACGGGCGCGGGTGCCGGCGCGGCAACGACTACCGGAGCCGGCGAGGCGGCTCCGGCCACTGGTTTGTTCTGGGGATCAGTCGTGGCCTGGCTGATCCCCGGGTCCTTTAGCACCACCTTCGGTGTGCCTTCGGCGTCCGCTGGGCGGAACGCCAGCATGCGCAGCAGCACCATCTCGAAGCCGCTGCGCGGGTCCGGCGCCAAGGGTAGGTCACGCCGGCCGATCAGGCCCATCTGGTAGTAGAACTGCACGTCTTCGCCGGGCAGGGCCTGCGCCAGCGCCAGCACGCGCTCGCGGTCGCCCTGGCCATTATCGACGGCATCCGGCAGCACCTGGGCGACGGCCACGCGGTGCAGCACATTGAGCATTTCGGAAAGGACGCCATTCCAGTCAGGCCCCTGCTCCGCCAACTGGCGAACGGCCTCCAGCAGCGCACGGGCATCGCCCTGCAGCAGCGCATGGAGCACGCCATACACCTGCCCATGGTCGAGAGTGCCAAGCATGGCGCGCACATCGGCGGCCAGCACTTTGCCTTCACCGAAGGCGATGGCCTGGTCGGTCAGGCTCATGGCATCGCGCATGGAGCCATCGGCGGCGCGGCCCAGCAGCCAGAGGGCGTCGGGCTCGAAAGGCACGTTCTCGGCACCGAGCACATGGGTCAGGTGCTCGACCACACGCTCCGGCGGCATGTTCTTCAGGGAGAACTGCAGGCAGCGGGAGAGGATGGTGACCGGTAGCTTCTGCGGATCGGTGGTGGCCAGCAGGAACTTGACGTGGGGCGGCGGCTCTTCGAGGGTCTTCAGCAGTGCGTTGAACGAGTGCGTGGACAGCATGTGCACTTCGTCAATCAGGTAGACCTTGTAGCGCCCACGGCTGGGTGCGTACTGCACGTTATCCAGCAGTTCGCGGGTGTCTTCCACCTTGGTCCGGCTGGCGGCGTCCACTTCGATCAGGTCGACGAAACGCCCCTCATCGATCTCCCGGCAGACCGAGCACTGGCCGCAAGGGGTGGAGCTGATGCCGGTCTCGCAATTCAGGCACTTGGCCAGGATGCGCGCGATGGTGGTCTTGCCCACTCCCCGGGTGCCCGTGAACAGGTAGGCGTGGTGCAGGCGCTGGTTGTCCAGGGCATTGATCAAGGCTTTCAGCACATGGGTCTGGCCGACCATTTCGCGGAACGAGCGCGGACGCCATTTGCGTGCAAGAACCTGATAACTCATTGAAAACCATCGCGTCTGGGGAGCAGAAGGAGCTAATGCTAGCGGAGCGATGAGCAAATTGCATCCGATGCGAACGGCACCCTGTTCAATCGGCACAACAACGGGCATTGTGGGCCACCATCTCCAGACGAGGGAGCACAATGCGCTCGTTTGTCCTCGCCCTTCTTCTCTGTTGGAGCACCGCCGGCGCTGCGGCATCGACCACATTGCGCTTCTCGGCGGTGGACAGCTGGGCCATGCCCCTGGCCGAATTCGAAGAGAATCGGCTGGTCGGCGGTATCGTCCACGAACTGATCGAGCGCCTGGCACAACGCCTCGGCGTAATCGCCCAGATCCAGGTCCTGTCGCGCAACCGGGTGGCACTGGCGCTGCAGCAGGGCGAGATCGACGTGCGCTGCTACATCAGCCCGAAATGGATTTCCGACGGCGACGATTATCTCTGGAGCGTGCCCGTCCTCTCTCAGCGCGACCTGATCGTGGCCCGCCAGGGCAGTGAACCGCTTTCCAGCCCCGACGCCATCTCCGGGGGAAACATCGGCACCGTCCTGGGTTACACCTATCCGCGCCTGCAACACCTGTTCGATCGCGGCTCCCTGCAGCGCGACGAGGCCCGCAACCAGCAACTGGTGCTGCAGAAACTGCTGGTCGGCCGCTACCGCTACGCCCTGAGCAACGAACTGGCGCTGGACTGGTTCAATCGAAGCCTGCCGAACGAGAGCCGCCTGATAGACGTCGGCGTACTGGACGAAGAGCCTGTGAGCTGCCTGGTGCGCAATGACCCGGCGCTACCCACCCAGCAAATCCTTCGCGCACTGGTGCAGATGAAGGAATCAGGAGAGATCGAGGAAATTCTGGCGCGCTATCGCTGAGCATCGTGCAGATAAAAGGCAGTCCCGCGGCGCCCCTCGCCCACAGCCGCAGACTGGAGCCTCCCAGTGGCCGCGAGCGGCGAATCTCGCGACCAGAAAACCGGGGACAAAGAAATCAGGCACCACGATCTGGAAGCGGTAGACCGAGAGGCGGGACAACAGCAGTAGAAAGGCGCAGAAGACACGGGCGAATCACTCCCTGCACCACCGTGCAGCTCCGGAGCGAAAACCGTTAGGGATCAATCAGCAGGAGAGATTGGAGGTGACCCCACCAGCCACACCCCGGCACACGATTTCACCGCTGCGGCTGCTCCCTTCCGGGCCTGACCGGGTTCACGGCTGATCGTTGCGGGGGGACCGGCAGGGCCACCATCACGCGGCTCGCCAGATCGGCGAGCCGCGCCATTGTACCGGCTCCTTGCCAACTTACAACCGGTAAAACCGTTTTCCTTACAAGCACTTGCGGATCAGGCCCGGAAGCGCCGTGCGACCGGGCCGGGCCGCTGGAAAGTCGCTGAAGGCGCGGGCCGTCCTGGACGCTCTGTTCCAAAGCCGGTGACGCCGCGATGGAAGGTCGCCGTAAGGCGAGCGATATCCGCGATGACGCCGCCTGTTCATCGCAGAGGCTGGTGATTGGGGTTCGCCACGCCATCGATACGCAGAGTCGGCGACGACCGGTTGCGTCAAATCGACGCAAACACCGGCCACGCGCACAGGCTCAACGGGCCTTTTGTGTTAGTTTCACCAGCCGTTGCGGCCCATACCCACGACCGCCGCCGCACTTCCGGACGCGCCGCTTGTCTCAGCGGTGCCGGCGCGATCGACCAGGCCACAAGCCAGACACTCATTGAATGGAGCAACACCAATGGCACTCACCAAAGACCAGCTGATCTCTGACATCGCGGAAGCGACTGACACCACCAAGGCCGCCGTGCGCGCCGTACTGGATCAGCTCAGCGAGATCGTCAGCGACTCCCTGGAAAACAGTGATGAGATCACCCTGCCGGGGATCGGCAAGCTGAAAGTCAGCGAGCGCCCTGCCCGCACCGGCCGCAACCCGCAGACGGGCAAGGCCATCGAGATCGCCGCGAAGAAAGTGGTCAAGCTCGTACCGGCCAAGGCCCTGACCGACGCGATCAACAAGTGATGCAAAAGGGGCGGACCGACAGGTCCGCCCCTTCCGAATCGCCTCGCGCAACGCCCCTCAGCCCAGCTTCTCCAGTTCCACCAGGAACTGCTCCTCATCCAACACCCGGATACCCAGCTCGTTGGCCTTGGCCAGCTTGGAGCCCGCCCCCGGCCCCGCCACTACGCAGTGGGTACGCGCCGACACCGAGCCCGCCACCTTGGCCCCCAGCGCCTCCAGCTTCTCCTTGGCGACTTCCCGGCTCATGACCTCCAGCGTGCCGGTCAGCACCCAGGTTTGCCCAGCCAGCGGCAGGCCTTCCACGACCTTCTTCTGACTTTCCCAATGCATGCCGAACTCGCGCAGCTGGGCCTCGATTGCCTGGGCGCGACCGACGTTGTCGTCCAGCGCGAAGAACTCGCGCAGGGACTGCTTGGCCTTTTCGTTCAAGCCTTTCATCACGCTGAGGTCAAGCCAGTCGCGGGCCAGGGTGATGAGCCCCTGGAGGCTGACGGTCTTTTCCGCCAGGTTCTTCGCACCGGTGGTGGCGATACCGGAAATATTGAGTTTGTCGATGAAACCCGCGAAGGTCGCGCAAGCAGCGAACTCAGGCGCGAGATCCCCCTCTTCCTGCAGCTCGATACCGCGATCCAGCAGGTCGCGGATAACCTTCTGGTTGTGGCCATCGCTGAAGAAAGCGTGAATTTCGTGGGCCACTTCCAGGCCGACGTCCGGCAGATAGGTCAGCACATCCGGCAGCGCCCGCTGGATACGCGCCAGGGAGCCAAGGGCGCGAGCCAGCAGCTTGGCGGTTTCCTCGCCCACATCCGGAATGCCCAGGGCGTAGATGAAGCGCGCCAGGCTGGGCTTGCGGCTGTCGGCGATGGCACTCAGCAGGTTGCGGGTGGACAGGTCGGCAAAACCCTCCAGCGCCACCACCTGTTCATACCGAAGCGTGAACAGATCCGCCGGCGACGCCACCAGGCCCGTGTCGACCAACTGCTCGACGATCTTGTCGCCCAGGCCTTCGATGTCCAGGGCGCGGCGGGAAGCAAAGTGGATGATCGCCTGCTTCAACTGGGCGCCGCAGGCAAGTCGGCCGACGCAGCGATAGATCGCCCCTTCACTGGTGGTTTCCTTGCCCTTGCCGCGCTTGATCAACTGGGTGCGCTCGACGGCGGAGCCGCAGACCGGGCAATGCTCGGGGATATGCACGGCACGCGCACCTTCCGGGCGACGCTCCAGCACGACCTGCATCACCTGGGGGATCACATCGCCAGCACGGCGGATGATCACGGTATCGCCGACCCTCAGGTCCAGGCGCGCCACTTCATCCATGTTATGCAGGGTGGCATTGGACACGGTGACGCCGGCGACCTGCACCGGCTTGAGCCGTGCCACGGGGGTCACCGCACCGGTACGGCCAACCTGGAACTCCACGTCCAGCAGCTCAGTGAGCTCCTCCCGCGCCGGGAACTTGTGGGCCAGGGCCCAGCGCGGCTCACGAGCGCGAAAGCCCAGCTCGCGCTGCCAGGCCAGGTTGTTGAGTTTGTAGACCACGCCGTCGATCTCGTAGGCGAGGCCGTCGCGACGCTCGCCGATGTCGCGGTAGTAGTCCAGGCAGCCCTGGGCGCCCGTTACCCGCTTCAGCTCGCGACTGATGGGCAGGCCCCACCCCTTGAGGGCCTGAAGAATGGCGAACTGGTTGTCCGGCAGCTCGCCCTCCACGCGGCCAAAGCCGTACGCGCAGAACTCCAGGGGGCGGCTGGCGGTAATCCTGGCGTCCAGTTGCCGCAGGCTGCCGGCTGCGGCGTTGCGCGGGTTGGCGAAGGTCTTGGCCCCCTGCTCCAGGTTGCGGGCATTGAGCGCCTCGAAGCCGGCCTTGGACATGTAGACCTCGCCACGCACTTCGAGTACGGCCGGCCAACCCTCGCCCTGCAGCCTCAGCGGCACATTGCGGATGGTCCGTACGTTGCTGCTGATGTCCTCGCCCGTGGTGCCATCGCCACGGGTGGCACCGCGAACCAGCACGCCGTTCTCGTACAGCAGGCTCACCGCCAGGCCGTCGAGCTTGGGTTCGCAGGTGTACTCCACCGCAGGCCCGTCGCCAAACAGATCGCCGCCGGGTAGCAGTTCGCCCAACCCCTCGCGCACACGGCGGTCAAAGTCCAGCAAGTCCTGCTCTTCGAAGGCGTTGCCCAGGCTGAGCATGGGAACTTCATGACGCACCTCGCCGAAGGCCGAGAGTGCCGCACCGCTGACCCGCTGGGTCGGCGACTCCGGCGTCACCAGCTCCGGATGCTCGGTCTCCAGAGCCTGCAGCTCGCGAAACAGCCGATCGTATTCGGCATCGGGCACGCTGGGCTCGTCCAGCACGTAGTAGCGGTAGTTGTGCGCATCCAGCTCGGCGCGCAGCGCGTGGATGCGTTCGGCGGCGGTTTGGGCATCGGTCATGGTCAGGCTCGTTCTCTTGAAACAAAAAGAGCAGCCTGGGCTGCTCTTTCGTTGACTGGGCGCCAGATCAGCGCTTCGGGGTCAGGTGCTTGCGCTCGAATTCGACGATGCGCTGGCGATAGTGCTCGATGGTCTGGGCAGTCATCACGCTGCGCTGGTCATCCTTCAGCTCGCCGTTCAGTTCCTGGGACAGCTTGCGGGCGGCGGCGACCATCACGTCGAAGGCCTGCTTCGGATGACGCGGGCCCGGCAGGCCGAGGAAGAAACTCACGGCGCGGGTGCTGAAATGGTCGATATCGTCCAGGTCGAAAGTGCCCGGTTTGACGCCATTGGCCATGGAGAACAGCACTTCGCCGTTGCCGGCCATGCTCTCGTGGCGATGGAAGATGTCCATGGCGCCGAAACGCAGGCCGCTCTCCAGAATGTTCTGCAGCAGGGCCGGGCCTTTGAAGCCGGCCTCGTCGCGCGACACGACGTTGATTACCAGGACTTCCTCGACCGGAACCTCCTGGGCCTGCACCTGAGGATGGACCTTGCCGTTCTTCTTGCCCTCATCAACCGGGTTGAGCAGCGTCGGTACCGGCTCGTCGAGGTTCAGGTCGCCCTGCTGCGGCTCGCCGCGGCGCTTGCCGGCTTCGCGGGCACTGAGGGACGGCAGGTCTTCCTCGTCCAGGGATGGCTCCTGGTGCGAGCGCTCCTTGACCCGGGCCGGGCCGAGCAGATTCGGATCTTCATCGTCGTCAGCGACATTGGAGAAACTGCGATCCAGCTTGAACTTGAGCTTCCCCTTGCCGCCACTCATGCGGCGCCAACCATCGAACAGAATGCCGGCGATTACGATGATGCCAATGACAATCAGCCACTCGCGCAGACCGATATCCATTTAGTCCTGTGTCCCCTAGTGAAAAATGCAAACAGATAATGGTGAAAAAAGGACATCCCGTCCCCTGAAACGTGGCGCCCAACTCCATGTTCTGACTGGCGTTTTCCACGTGCGACAAAATTGGGCATAAAGCTAGCACGACCAGCCCAGCAGAGAAACCTCTGATAGAGGCTTACACCGGCGCCAACGCGAATTTGATCCTCCGCGCCTTCCGGAGTTCGCGTCGGCCCGGCCACTAGGCTTCGACCATCGACATCGCCTCCTCCACATCCACCGCCACCAGGCGCGAACATCCGGGTTCGTGCATGGTCACGCCCATCAGTTGGTCGGCCATTTCCATGGCGATCTTGTTGTGGGTGATATAGATGAATTGCACTTTCTCGGACATTTCCTTCACCAGACGCGCATAACGGCCGACGTTGGCGTCATCCAGCGGCGCATCCACTTCGTCGAGCATGCAGAACGGGGCCGGATTGAGCTGGAAGATGGCGAAGACCAGGGCCAGCGCGGTGAGGGCCTTTTCGCCGCCGGAGAGCAGGTGGATGGTGCTGTTCTTCTTGCCCGGCGGACGCGCCATGATGGCCACCCCGGTGTCCAGCAGGTCTTCGCCGGTCAGCTCCAGGTAGGCATGGCCGCCGCCGAAGACCTTCGGGAACAGTGCCTGCAGCCCGGCATTGATCTGGTCGAAGGTTTCCTTGAAGCGGTTGCGGGTTTCCTTGTCGATCTTGCGGATGACGTTTTCCAGGGTCTCCAGGGCTTCCACCAGGTCGTCGTTCTGTGCGTCCAGGTAGCGCTTGCGCTCGGACTGCTGCTGGTATTCGTCGATAGCTGCGAGGTTGATCGGACCAAGGCGCTGGATGCGCGCCGCAAGGCGCTCCAGTTCTTCGTCCCAGGCGGACTCGGTGGCGTCGGCCGGCAGCGTGGCGAGCACACCGTGCAGGTCGTAGCCATCCTCGTGGAGCTGATCCTGCAACGCCTTGCGACGCACCGTCAGGGCCTGCCATTCAAGGCGCTGCTGCTCCAGCTGGCCGCGCAACAACTGCGACTGCTGTTCGGCCTGGGTGCGGCGCTTCTCGGCGTCACGCAGTTCGCGGTCGGCGTCTTCCAGGGCCAGCCGCGCCTGCTTGAGTTCTTCCTCCACCCCCAGACGTCTTTCCAGCAGCTCTTCGAGCTTCATGCGCAGCTCTTCCAGTGGCGCGGCGCCCTCCTCCAGGTTGAGGCTGAGCTGTTCGCGGCGCTCGTTGAGGCGCTCGAACTGCTGGGCCAGCCGTTCCAGGGCCTGGCGGGTGGAATCGTGCTGCGCCCGCAGCGAGCCGACGCGCACCGCCAGTTGATGGGCGTGATCCTTGTGCTGGCGCGCCTCCTGGCGGATGCGATCGAGGCGTTCGCGCAGACCGTCGCGCTCGGCCAGGAACTTCTCGCGCTGCTCGGTATCGCTGGCCATGGCGTCCAGTGCATCCTGCAGGGTCAGCCGGGCTTCACCCAACTGCTCATGCTCCAGGGCGCGTTGCTCGTCCAGCTCGCGGAGTTCTTCTTCCAGGCGGCGACGGCGCAGGGCCAGTTGCTCCACCTTGGCCTGCTGGGCGGACAGGCGAGCCTTGAGTTCGCCCAGGACGCGGGACTCGTCCTGCAACAGGCGACGCTGCTGTTCGCGGCGCTCTTCCTGCTGACGCTGGCTGTCGCGCAGTTGCTGCAAGCGCTCTTCCAACTGCTCCAGGCTGGCTTCGCGCTCCCCACGCTCGGCATGCAGGCGTTCCAGCTCCTGGCCACGGGCCAGCAGGCCACTTTCCGCCTCGCTGGCGCGACGCACCCGCAGGAAGTTCCGGCCGACCCAGTAGCCGTCACGGCTGATCAGGCTTTCGCCCTCGCCGAGAGCCCCGCGACGGGCCAGGGCCTGGTCGAGACTTTCCACCGGCAGCACGTTGGCCAGCCAGGGCGCCAGGTCCAACGGCGCTTCGACCCTGTCCAGCAGGCTGCCGGGCGCACGCGCGCCGCCTTGGCCAGCACTGGCCAGACGCAGTTCGCCCTGGCTGAATCCGGACAGATCGAGACCGCTCAAATCATCCAGCAGCACGGCCTGCAGATCGGCGCCCAGCACAGTCTCCACCGCCAGTTCCCAGCCCTGCTCCACCCGCAACCCTTCGGCCAGGCGCGGGCGATCGGCCAGGTTGTGTTCTCGCAGCCACTCGGCGGCGCCCTTGCCGGGGTTCAGCGCGGCCTGCTGCAAGGCTTCCAGGGACGCAATGCGGCCGTTCAGGCGCTGCAGCTCGCCTTGGGCTTCCTGCTGGGCGCGGATGGCTTGTTGCAGGTCTTCACGCACGCCGTCGAGGCGTTCAGCAAGGCCCTGCTCGGCGGCCTGGAGTTCCTCCAGGCGCATCTCGCCGACGGCCAGCTCCTCAAGCATGTCCTGGACGGCGGCGTCTTCCGGGTCGGCGGACAACTGGGCGCGCTCGTCATTGAGACGGCGCTCGCGCTCCAGCAGGCGTTCCAGGCTCTGCTCCAACTGCTGGATGCGCGCTTGCTGCACTTCGGCCTGGCGGCGCGGCTCGGCGCTGCGCTGGTTGAAGCCGTCCCACTGCTCCTGCCAGGCCTGCATGCCGGTTTCGGCTTTTTCCAGTTGAGCGGCGGCCTCTTCGGCAGCGGCGGCGCTCATTTCCTGCTCGGGCCCGAGCATGTCCAATTCTTCGCCCAGGGTGGCGAGCAGGGTGCGATCGTGGCCGAGGTGGGATTCGGTTTCCTGGCGCGCCCGCTCGGCATCGCGCAGATCGTCCTGCAATTGCCGCAGGCGCTGCTGCCCGTGCTGGATGCTCTGCTCGACGCGGGCGATGTCGCCGCCCACGGAATAGAAACGCCCCTGCACCAGGTTGAAGCGCTCGGACAGCTCATGGTGGCCGTCACGCAGGCGCTCGATGCTGGCGTCGGCATTGCGCTGCTCGGCCACCAGGGCCTCGAAGCTGACTTCCTGATTGCCGATCACCGCCTCGCGCTGGCCAACCTGTTCATTCAGCGCCCGCCATTTCAGGGCGGCGAGCTGGGCCTTGAGTTGACGCTCCTCGGCCTTGTACTCCTGGTACTTCTCGGCGGACTGGGCCTGACGGTGCAGGCGCTCCAGCTGGCGCTCCAGCTCTTCGCGCAGGTCGGTCAGGCGTGCCAGGTTCTCCTGGGTACGGCGGATGCGGCTCTCGGTTTCGCGGCGGCGCTCCTTGTACTTGGAGATGCCAGCGGCTTCCTCGATGAAATTGCGCAGGTCCTCGGGCTTGGCTTCGATCAGCTTGGAGATCATCCCCTGCTCGATGATCGAGTAACTGCGCGGCCCGAGACCGGTGCCGAGGAAAATGTCGGTGATGTCGCGGCGCCGGCACTTGGTGCCGTTGAGGAAATAGGTGTTCTGGCCGTCGCGGCTGACGCGGCGGCGGATGGAAATCTCGGCGAAGGCGGCGTATTCGCCCACCAGGCTGTTGTCGGAATTGTCGAAGATCAGTTCGATGCTGGCCTGGGCCACCGGCTTGCGCGTGTTGGAGCCATTGAAGATGACGTCGGTCATCGACTCGCCACGGAGGTTCTTCGCCGAACTCTCGCCCATTACCCAGCGAACGGCGTCGATGATGTTCGACTTGCCGCAACCATTGGGGCCGACCACGGCCGCCATGTTGCTGGGGAAGCTGACGGTGGTCGGGTCCACGAAGGACTTGAACCCGGCCAGCTTGATGCACTTCAGCCGCATCGGAGCGCTCCGCTCAACGCTCAGCCAGGGCTGCGAGCACCAGCTCGCAGTTCTGCCGGCCGTAACCGAGCAGCACGTCGCGGACCTTGGCCTGGTCGCGCTCGATCACCGCCGCCAGCAGGCCGTCGAACACCGCGCCGAAGCTGTCCATCTGGCCTCGGCGACGCTCCAGGGCGATGTAGTAGGTTCGGGCGATGGCCGGCTGCAGGTTGTCCAGGGTCTGCTGCAGGTAAGGATTGTCGGCAAAGGGATAGGCCGCCTGCATGATGGCGAAGCTGGCGTCGACGAACCCCAGGATGTCCTCCCGCTGGCGCGCCTCGGCCAGGCGCTGCTGGATGGCGCGAAAGGGCACGAGGTCTTCCTCGCTGCGCCAGTGCTCGGCCACCGCATAGCCCAGCAGGATGTAGAGCTCCATCACCAGCGTATAGAGGCTGCGCACGTGCTGCTGGGTCAGCTCGGATACCTGGGCGCCACGGCGCGGCAGGATGGTGATCAGGTGGCGGCGCTCGAGGATCAGCAATGCCTCGCGCACCGAACCCCGGCTGACATTCATGGCCTGGGTGACCTTCTGTTCCTGGATGCGCTCGCGCTCTTTCAGCTCGCCGCGGATGATCCGCTCGGCCAGGTGGTGGGCAATCTGCTCGGAGAGGCTGTCCGGTGCCTTGAACGTCATGGTTTTCCTTCGAACGTGGGGAAACTGGGTGCGCCGCGCGGAAACGATCCCGCACAAAGGCTTCGGCGCTGACAGTACTACGGGTACGGGCAGTGCACGCAAGAGCGATGGGGAAGGAATTTTCCGACTCTGCCGCAGGACGCGGACAGGCGGCGGAGTCTACCACATGGTGTGGACGGCTCCTGCAGGGACGAATGAATTCAGCCCTGCAGCAAGACTCTCCGCCGCCGGGCGGTCGGCCCACCATTTCCTACACTGAAAACAGGCGGTATGAATCGCGCCGAGCCTTGAAACAGAGCGGAAACGGCGGGCTCATAACCTAGAGAAATGACTATTTCCTGACTTTTGAGTCAAATATTTATTGACCCGCAGGTCAGACCTCACTAAATTTGCCCCCATACGAGCCCTCGTAAAAACAATAAAGTGCCTGGAGGTCGTCCTTGATCCAGTTTTTACTCAATCGGGAGCTGCGCACCGAGCATGCCCTCGACCCGAATGTCACAGTGCTCAACTACTTGCGTGAGCACGTCGGCAAACCCGGTACCAAAGAAGGCTGCGCCTCAGGCGATTGCGGTGCCTGCACCGTGGTCGTCGGCGAGCTGGACGGGGACCGCATCCGCTATCGCACCCTCAATGCCTGCCTGACCTTCGTCTCCTCCCTGCACGGCAAGCAGTTGATCACCGTGGAAGACCTCAAGCATCAGGGTCAACTGCATTCCGTGCAGCAGGCCATGGTGGATTGCCATGGTTCGCAGTGCGGCTTCTGCACCCCAGGCTTCGTCATGTCGCTGTTCGCCCTGCAGAAGAACAGCAGCGGCTATGACAAGGCCCAGACCATGGAAGCCCTGGCCGGCAACCTGTGCCGCTGCACCGGCTACCGCCCGATCATCGATGCCGCCGAGCAGGCCTGCTGCCAGAAGCAGCCGGACCAGTTCGACGCTGCCGAAGCCCAGACCGTCGCCCAGCTGAAATCCATCGCCCCGCGTGAAACCGCCGAGCTGAACAGCGGCGACAAGCGCTGCCTGGTGCCGCTGACCGTGGCTGACCTGGCCGACTTCTACGTGTCCAACCCGCAAGCGCGCCTGCTGGCCGGCGGCACCGACCTGGCGCTGGAAGTCACCCAGTTCCACCGCGAATTGCCGGTGATGATCTACGTCGGCCACATCGAGTCCATGAAGCGCATCGAGGAGAACGGCGACTTCATCGAGATCGGCGCCGCCACCCCGCTGTCCGATTGCTATGAAACCCTGTCCCGCGAGTACCCGGACTTCGGCGAGTTGCTGCACCGTTTCGCCTCGCTGCAGATCCGCAACCAGGGCACCCTGGGCGGCAACATCGGCAACGCCTCGCCCATTGGCGATGCTCCGCCGCTGCTGATCGCCCTGGGCGCCGAGATCGTCCTGCGCAAGGGCAACCAGACCCGCATCCTGCCCCTGGACGAATACTTCCTCGACTACAAGGTCACCGCCCGCCAGGAGTCCGAGTTCATCGAGAAGGTGCGCGTACCCCGCGCCCGCAACAACCAGGCCTTCCGCGCCTACAAGGTGTCCAAGCGCCTGGATGACGACATTTCCGCCGTCTGCGCCGCGTTCAATCTGGTGATCGAGAATGGCCAGGTGCGCAAGGCCCGCGTCGCCTTCGGCGGCATGGCCGGCATTCCCAAGCGCGCCAGCGCCTGCGAGCAGGCCCTGATCGGCGCCGCCTGGTACCCGGGCACCGTCGAACGCGCCTGCGAGGCCCTGGCCAAGGACTTCACCCCGCTCACGGACTTCCGCGCCAGCAAGGAGTACCGCCTGCTGGCCGCGCAGAACCTGCTGCGCAAGTTCTTCCTCGAGCTGCAATCCCCAGAAGTCGAAACCCGGGTGACCGCGTATGTCTAACAAACACCACTTCAAGACCCAGGAAGAGCTGGCGGAACTGTTCCGTGCCGACATCACCACCGGCGTGGGCAAGAGCGTCAAGCACGAGAGTGCGCCGAAACACGTTTCCGGCGAGGCCGTGTACGTGGACGACCGCCTGGAGTTCCCCAACCAGTTGCACGTCTATGCCCGCATGAGCGACCGCGCCCACGCGCGCATTACCCGCATCGATACTTCGCCCTGCTATCAGTTTCCGGGCGTGGCCATCGCCATCACCGCCAAGGACGTGCCTGGCCAGTTGGACATCGGCCCGGTGGTCGCGGGTGATCCGCTGCTGGCCGATGGCAAGGTCGAGTACGTCGGCCAGGTGGTCTTGGCCGTGGGTGCCGACAGCCTGGAAACCGCACGCAAGGCGGCGATGGCGGCCATAGTCGAATACGAGGACCTGGAGCCGGTGCTGGACGTGGTCGACGCCCTGCGCAAGAAGCATTTCGTGCTGGACAGCCACCAGCACAAGCGCGGTGACTCCTCCACCGCCCTGGCGGCTTCGAAGAACCGCCTGCAGGGCACCCTGCACATCGGCGGCCAGGAGCACTTCTACCTGGAAACGCAGATTTCCTCGGTGATGCCCACCGAGGACGGCGGCATGCTCGTCTACACCTCCACCCAGAACGCCACCGAGGTCCAGAAGCTGGTGGCCGAAGTGCTGGGCGTACCGATGCACAAGATCGTCATCGACATGCGTCGCATGGGCGGCGGCTTCGGCGGCAAGGAAACCCAGGCGGCCGGCCCGGCCTGCCTCTGCGCGGTGATCGCCCACCACACCAAGCGCCCGACCAAGATGCGCCTGCCGCGCGTGGAAGACATGTCCATCACCGGCAAGCGTCACCCCTTCTATGTCGAATACGACGTGGGCTTCAACGACGACGGCCTGCTCACCGGCATCGAACTGGAACTGGCCGGTAACTGCGGTTACTCGCCCGACCTGTCCGGCTCCATCGTCGACCGCGCGATGTTCCACTCGGACAACGCCTACTTCCTCGAACACGCCACCATCAATGGTCACCGCTGCAAGACCAACACCGCGTCGAACACCGCTTACCGCGGCTTCGGCGGCCCGCAGGGGATGGTCGCCATCGAGGAGATCATGGACGCCATCGCCCGCAGCCTGGGCAAGGACCCGCTGGAGGTGCGCAAGCTCAACTACTACGGCAAGGACGAGCGCAACGTCACCCACTACTACCAGACCGTCGAGCACAACATGCTCGCCGAGATGACCGCCGAACTCGAGGCCAGCAGCGAGTACGCCAAGCGCCGTGAGGAAATCCGCGCGTTCAACGAGAAGAGCCCGGTGCTGAAGAAAGGCCTGGCGATGACGCCGGTGAAGTTCGGCATCAGCTTCACCGCCACCTTCCTCAACCAGGCTGGCGCGCTGATCCACATCTACACCGATGGCAGCATCCACCTGAACCACGGTGGCACCGAGATGGGCCAGGGCTTGAACACCAAGGTCGCCCAGGTGGTGGCCGAGGTTTTCCAGGTGGATATCGGCCGCATCCAGATCACCGCGACCAACACCGACAAGGTTCCCAACACCTCGCCGACCGCCGCCTCGTCCGGCGCGGACCTGAACGGCAAGGCCGCGCAGAACGCCGCCGAAACCATCAAGGGCCGCCTGGTACAGTTCCTCGCCACCCACTTCAAGGTGACCGACGAGGATGTGGAGTTCCGCAACGAGCAGGTGCGCGTGCGCGACCATTACCTCTCCTTCGAGGAAATGATCCAGCTCGCCTACTTCAACCAGATCTCGCTCTCCAGCACCGGCTTCTACCGCACGCCAAAGATCTTCTACGACCGCGACAAGGCCGCCGGCCGCCCCTTCTACTACTTCGCCTACGGCGTTGCCTGCGCCGAAGTGATAGTCGACACCCTGACCGGCGAGTACAAGATGCTGCGCACCGACATCCTGCATGACGTGGGCGCATCGCTGAACCCGGCCATCGACATCGGCCAGGTGGAAGGTGCCTTCGTCCAGGGCATGGGCTGGCTGACCATGGAAGAGTTGGTGTGGAACGCCAAGGGCAAGCTGATGACCAACGGCCCGGCCAGCTACAAGATTCCGGCCATCGCCGACATGCCCATCGACCTGCGGGTGAAGCTGGTGGAAAACCGCAAGAACCCCGAACAGACCGTGTTCCACTCCAAGGCCGTGGGCGAGCCGCCGTTCATGCTCGGCATCGCCGTCTGGTGCGCCATCAAGGACGCGGTGGCGAGCCTGGGGGATTACAAGGTGCAGCCGCAGATCGACGCACCCGCCACCCCCGAGCGCGTGCTCTGGGGAGTCGAGCAGATGCGCAAATTGCAACAGCCGGCCCTGGCCGCCGAACAGGCGGAGACCGAACCGGCATGACCCCGCAGGGGTCGGCTTGCCGGCCCCGGCACAAACAAACGGTGCAGAACAATGACAACATCCACCGATCGTTCGAAGACAACGCAGCCGGACAATGAGCCCGTGCTGCTGGAAACGCTGCCGGCCCCTGTGCGTCCTAGCAGCTTGCTGAAATGCGTTGGCGAGGAAGCCGAGGCGAGGCAGGGACAGACGAAAAAGCAGAGTTTACGAGCTGTAAATGAGCATTTTGAGTCTGGCCCCAACGACGCATCGGCAACGCAGGTAGCTTTTCAGCAGGCTGCAATGGACGATTGGCGGCTGTCGCGAACCACCCGACCACTGCGTAGCTGGAGACTGAGCAAATGAGCTGGATCAGCGCCCTCGCCGACCTGCAGCAACGCGGTGAACCCTGCGTGCTGGTGACCATCATCGAAGAGCGCGGCTCCACGCCGCGCAATGCCGGTTCCAAGATGGTCGTCACCGCCGAGCGCATCTTCGAAACCATCGGTGGCGGTCATCTCGAGTTCAAGGCGATGGAGATCGCCCGCGAGATGCTCGAACGTCGCACCCAGGACACCCGCCTGGAGCGCTTCAGCCTGGGGGCCAGTCTTGGCCAGTGCTGCGGCGGCGCCACCGTCCTGTTGTTCGAACCCATGGGCCAGCCCCAGGCGCACATCGCCGTGTTCGGCGCCGGACACGTCGGCCGCGCCCTGGTGCCGATCCTCGCCAGCCTGCCGTGCAAGGTGCGCTGGATCGATTCCCGGGAGAACGAATTCCCCGAGCAGATCCCCAACGGCGTGGAGAAGGTGGTCAACGAAGAGGTGATCGACGAAATCGCCGACATGCCGAAGGGCAGCTACTTCATCGTCATGACCCACAACCACCAGTTGGACCTGGAACTCACCGCCGAGATTCTCAAGCGCAACGACTTCGCCTACTTCGGCCTGATCGGTTCGAAGACCAAGCGCGTCAAGTTCGAACACCGCCTGCGTGAACGCGGCTTCGCCAGCGAGACCGTGCAACGCATGCGCTGCCCGATGGGCATCGGCGAAGTCAAAGGCAAGCTGCCAGCGGAGATCGCCATCTCCATCGCCGGCGAAGTGGTGGCCACCTACAACGCCAACTTCGGGCAAGAGGTGAAAAAAGGCGAGACCATCGCCAAGCTGATCCCCTCCTCCCGCCGCGAACAGGCCTGACATCCCTGTAGGTCGGCACTGAGCGGAGCGAAGCCCAACAACCGCTGACATCGGGCTTCGCAGGCTCAGCGCCAACCTGCGACGAATTCCGCCTTCGGGCGTAGAAATCACGAAAGAACGAGACTGACATGACCCGCCACGTAACCGCCTACCGCTCTGCCATCCTGCACAGCATCGCCGACCCCGCCCTGGTGGGTGTCGAGCAGTCCTACCAGTATTTCGAAGACGGTCTGATGGTGGTGGAAGACGGCCGCATCAAGGCCCTGGGCGAAGCCAGCGCGCTGCTGCCGAGCCTGCCCGCCGACGTCGAGGTGCGGGAATACCGCGACGCGCTGATCACCCCCGGGTTCATCGACACCCATATCCACTTCCCGCAGACCGGCATGATCGCCTCCTACGGCGAGCAACTGCTGGACTGGCTGAATACCTACACCTTCCCCACCGAAAAGCAGTTCGCCGACAAGTCCCACGCCGCCGATGTCGCCGCCATCTTCCTCAAGGAACTGCTGCGCAACGGCACCACTACCGCCCTGGTGTTCGGCACCGTTCACAAGGAGTCGGTGGACGCCTTCTTCGAAGCGGCCCAGGCACTGGACCTGCGCATGATCGCCGGCAAGGTGCTGATGGACCGTAACGCGCCGGATTACCTGATCGACACCGCCGAATCCGGCTACGCCGACAGCAAGGAACTGATCGAGCGCTGGCATGGCAAGGGCCGCCTGCACTACGCGGTGACCCCACGCTTCGCCCCCACCAGCACCCCCGAGCAACTGGAGCTGGCCGGCAAGCTGTTCGGCGAGTACCCGGACCTCTACATGCACACCCACCTGTCCGAAAACCGCAAGGAAATCGAATGGGTCAAGGCGCTCTTCCCCGAACGCACGGGCTACCTGGACGTGTACGACCACTACAAGCTGATCGGCAAGCGCTCGGTGTTCGCCCACGGCGTGCACCTGTGCGACGACGAATGCAAGCGCCTGGCGGAAACCGGTTCGGCCGTGGCCTTCTGCCCCACCTCCAACCTGTTCCTCGGCAGTGGCCTGTTCGACCTGCAGAAGCTGGAAGCGCACGGCGTGCGGGTCGGCCTGGGCACTGATGTCGGCGCCGGCACCAGCTTCTCCCAGCTGCAGTCGCTGAACGAGGCGTACAAGGTGATGCAGCTCCAGGGCAAGAAACTCGACCCGTTCAAGTCCCTGTACCTGGCGACCCTCGGCGGCGCCCGGGCGCTGTACCTGGACGACAAGATCGGCAACTTCGCCAACGGCAAGGACGCGGACTTCGTGGTGCTCGACTACAAGGCCACCCCGCTGCTGGACTACCGCATGCAGCAAGCCACCAGCCTGCCGGAAAAGCTTTTCGCCCTGACCATCCTCGGCGACGACCGTACCGTGAAAGAAACCTTCGCCGCCGGCCGCAGCGTGCATCAGCGCGGGTGACTCATCGCCCATGAAGAAGCCCCGCCTCGGCGGGGCTTTTGCGTTTTCGCGAGTAACAATCCACGTTCGTAGAACGTGGACTTGCTCTTGGCCCCCTAGGAGGGGGCATCTCGGGGCTGCCTGGAAAATCGTAGCTCGGAGGTGTTGCGGGAGCGCGGTAGGGCGTTGTCCGGTACGAAGCCGGTCATGGCGACGTCGCAACGTAGGATGGGTTGAGCCTGCGATACCCATCAGCCCGGTCAGCATGGGTATCGCTCCGCTCGCCCCCTCCTACGAACTCCATCCTGATAGCCAGGTAGTTCAATCGTCACAGGCAGAGCCGATGACTCATGACCACGCCCTAAGGACGTGGTTTCCCAAGTTCAAATGAATTTGCTCCCACAGATGGGTTGTCGTTGGCGCCAAATCCTCTAGAAACAAAAAACCCCGCTTTCGCGGTAATGCTGTTCACTTAAGCGCGCGCATGACTCGCTCCCCTCTCCCATTTATGGGAGAGGGGCTGGGGGAGAGGGTTGAAATCCCTGCGAAACAGTCGTTTCCCCCCTCTCCCTAACCCTCTCCCCAAAGGGGCGAGGGGACTGATCGAGTCCAGTTACTTCTTATGTGAACAGCATTACGCTTTCGCGAGGCTTTCTACCGGGACGGATCAGGCGTTGCGGTTATTGCCGCGCCCGGGCTTCTTCTTGGTCTGCAGCAGGTGCGAGAACACCGCGTGCAGGTCGTCCGAGGCGCCGCTGTCGTCCAGGTTCAGCTTGTCGTCGATATGGTCCATGTGATGCATCATCAGCATCACTGCGCGCTCGGCATCGCGGGACTCGATGGCATCGATCAGGCGATTGTGCTCGTCGAAAGAACAGTGGGAACGGCTGCCGCTCTCGTACTGGGCGATGATCAGCGAGGTCTGGGACACCAGGCTGCGCTGGAAACTCACCAGCGGAGCATTCTTCGCCGCCTCGGCCAGCTTCAGGTGGAACTCACCGGACAGGCGGATGCCCGCGCCACGGTCGCCACGGGAGAAACAGGCCTGCTCCTCGAGCACCATCTGCCGCAGTTCCTGCAGTTGCTCGACGGTGGCGTGCTCCACGGCCAGTTCGGTGATGGCGCGCTCCACCAGGCGGCGGGCGTAGAAGATCTGGCGGGCTTCGTCGACGCTGGGACTGGCGACCACGGCGCCGCGATTCGGCCGCAGCAGCACCACCCCTTCATGGGCGAGGCGCGACAACGCACGACGGATGATGGTACGGCTGACGCCGAAAATCTCGCCCAGGGCTTCTTCGCTCAGCTTGGTGCCGGGAGCCAGGCGCTGCTCGAGAATGGCATCGAAAATGTGCGCATAGACGATGTCGTCCTGCGTGCCGCTGCGGGTGCTTTTGGCGGTGCGCGGCTGCTTCTTGAGTGGCTGCAACTGTTCGTTCATGGGTGCTCGAGTCAAAAGGGGGTCGGCGGTTTTCCAGGGCCCTTTTTGCCCCTTTCCGCCGGGCTGAGCGGGTAGGTCAGCGAGGGAAATCAGGGAAAAAGCGAGTGATATTGTACACAATCATCCCACCTTGAACAGTTTCGCCGCAGCTCAAACCCCATTCCTGACCAGTTGCACAGATTTTTCCAGCCGATCGCGCTTCGCGTTTTTCGCCGCAGGCCAACCGCAGGGACGTCGGTTTTCTTCCCATTTTTTTGGCATAAAACCTGCCCATCCTCTGCCATTTGGTGCTTTCCGCTCGCCGCCCTCCGTTCGTCTCTCTGTTGATAGAAATTAGTAACTCCTTGTTTATTAAGGATTTATTAAGTTTTTCAGTTCACAAATTGTCTCAACATCAGCTGACTCGAACGTCAGGTTCATGACATTGAGGCGTTTTTTCGAACACTGAAAACATTATTTGTTTTTTTTGTATACAAAGGCATAATCGCGCCGTGAACTTCCTGACCCAGCAGTCAAGAATCCGAGGAAGCGCACCACTCACGCCATCCGCCTCAGTCAGTCCGGTGCCCCCCTGGCCCCGGGTGAACAAATACAAAAGAGATGAGGAGTACCCCGCTGTGGAAAGCATCAAACAACAAGAACAAGGAACGTACGCCGAGACCCCACCCGCCAACGGACTGCTTGAACGTCTTTTCAAGCTCAGCCTCCATGGCACCACCGTGAAGACCGAACTGGCCGCTGGCCTGACGACCTTCATCACCATGGCCTACATCATTTTCGTCAACCCGAACATCATGGCCGATGCCGGGATCGATCATGGCGCGGCCTTCGTGGCCACCTGCCTCGCCGCAGCCTTCGGCTGCCTCCTCATGGGCCTCTACGCCAACTGGCCGGTCGGCCTTGCACCGGGCATGGGCCTGAACGCCTTTTTCACCTACACCGTGGTCAACACCATGGGCTACAGCTGGCAGATCGCGCTCGGCGCGGTGTTCCTCTCCGGCGTGCTGTTCATGATCCTGACCTTCTCGCGCATCCGCGAATGGCTGCTCAACAGCATCCCCAGCAGCCTGCGCTTCGCCATGGGCGCGGGCGTGGGCCTGTTCCTCGGGCTGATCGGCCTGAAGACCGCCGGCATCGTGGTCGCCCACCCGGCAACGCTGGTGCACATCGGTGACCTGACCTCTCCCGGCCCACTGCTGGCCGCCATCTGCTTCCTGATGATCGCGGTGCTGGAGTACCGCCGCATCTTCGGCGGCATCCTGATCAGCATCCTGACCGTCACCCTGATCGGCGTGGGCCTTGGCATCGTCAAGTTCGGTGGGGTGTTCTCCATGCCGCCGAGCCTGGCGCCGACCTTCATGGCGATGGACATCACGGGCGCCTTTGACGTGACCATGGTCAGCGTGATCCTGGCCTTCCTCTTCGTGCACATGTTCGACACCGCCGGCACCCTGATGGGCGTGGCCCAGCGTGCCAACCTGGTGCAGGAAGACGGCCGCATCGAGAACCTGTCCAAGGCGATGAAGGCAGACAGCGCCTCCAGCGTCTTCGGCGGCGTGCTCGGTGTACCGCCGGTGACCAGCTATGTGGAAAGCGCCGCGGGCGTCGCCGCCGGCGGCCGCACCGGCCTGACCGCGGTGACCGTGGGCATTCTCTTCATCGCCGCCATGTTCTTCGCCCCGCTGGCCGGCATGATCCCCGCCTACGCCACCGCCGGCGCGCTGATCTACGTCGCCATGCTGATGATGGGTGGCATGGCCCACATCGACTGGAAAGAGCACACCGAGACCATCCCGGCCATCGTCACCGTGATCATGATGCCGCTGACCTTCTCGGTCGCCGACGGCATCGCCCTGGGTTTCGTGACCTACGTGGCGATGAAAGCCTTCACCGGCAAGTACAAGGACGTCTCCATCAGCCTGTATGCCCTGTGCGCCATCTTCGTCGCCAAGTTCATCTTCCTGTAAGACCGGAAACGACGACACGAGGCCCTGCCGCACCGCGGCGGGGCCTTTTCATTTCCGACACCTTTCCTGGCAGCGACAGCCCCCAACGATTACCGACCACCGGCCGGCGAAATGACAATGGCCGCCTACACTCTCCCCTGATCCAGCATCCATCCCGGACACCCGCGCCGTCCTGCAGGACTGGCGCAAGGGCCGTGTCCTGTGAGTTGCCCTGTCCCTTGCGCATCTCCCCGTGATGCGTTTCAGCCCGGCCGCGTGCCGGGCTTCTTTTGCTCAAGGCTGAACACGAGCCGGCGAATGCCCGGGCCAGGTCGAGCCGATGAACGCGGCGCCCCCATACACACCGAAACCAATGGCGGCTTTCCGCCACCATCTCATGAGAATCGGGCGGAAATCCGCCACCACAGACAACCCCCGTTCCGCCCCAGCCCGCAATCCCCGCGGCGCACGCACGACTGGCACGTTGATTGCCATTGATTGGCGCGCGAGCCAACAAGAGCAGGTCATGCCGCATTCACGAGCCATTCGCCTACTAATTCGGCAGTGGCTGCCTAGACTCCTTCTTGTTGCCTCGTCCAGGCCTTCATTGAGGCCTGACACCTATCAAGAACAACAAGAGGATGTATCGATGTTCAAACCCGCTTTGAAAGCCCTTGCCTGTGCCCTCGCACTGGGTGCCGCCGGCATCGCGCAGGCTGCCGACCCCATCGTGATCAAGTTCTCCCACGTCGTTGCAGAACACACGCCGAAGGGCCAGGGCGCGCTGCTGTTCAAGAAGCTCGCGGAAGAGCGTCTGCCCGGCAAGGTGAAGGTGGAGGTGTACCCCAACTCCTCGCTCTTCGGTGACGGCAAGGAAATGGAAGCCCTGCTGTTGGGCGACGTGCAGTTGATCGCGCCCTCCCTGGCCAAGTTCGAGCAGTACACCAAGCAGGTCCAGCTGTTCGACCTGCCGTTCCTGTTCAACGACATCCAGGCCGTGGACCGCTTCCAGCTCAGCCCCGAAGGCCAGGCTCTGCTCAAATCCATGGAAAGCAAGAACATCACCGGCCTCGGCTACTGGCACAACGGCATGAAACAACTGTCGGCCAACAAGCCCCTGCGCGAACCCAAGGACGCCCGCGGCCTGAAGTTCCGCGTCCAGGCTTCCGCCGTGCTCGAGGAGCAGTTCAAGGCCGTACGCGCCAACCCGCGCAAGATGAGCTTCGCCGAGGTTTACCAGGGTCTGCAGACCGGCGTGGTCAACGGCGCCGAGAACCCCTGGTCGAACATCTACTCGCAGAAGATGCACGAGGTGCAGAAGTACATCACCGAGTCCAACCACGGCGTGCTGGACTACATGCTGATCACCAACACCAAGTTCTGGAATGGCCTGCCGGCCGATGTACGCACCGAGCTGGAGAAGATCACGGCTGAAGTCACCAGCGAAGTGAACAAGCAGGCCGAAGCGCTGAACCAGGCCGACAAGCAACGCATCATCGAGGCCAAGACCAGCGAGATCATCGAGCTGACTCCTGAGCAGCGCAACGATTGGCGCGAAGCCATGAAGCCGGTGTGGAAGAAGTTCGAAGGCGAGATCGGACCTGACCTGATCAAGGCCGCGGAGACCGCCAACCAGGCCCAGTGAAATCCGCCCCGCCACAGCCAGCGCTAACCCCGCTGGCCGTGGCTCGACGCTTCAGCCATCGGGAGATGCCATTCATGAATGCCTTGCGGCGCGTCTGGGACCACTTCGAGGAAGCCTTCATCGCCTTCCTCCTGGCCTCCATGACACTGGTGACCTTCGTCTACGTCATCCTCAACAACCTCTACACCCTGTTCTACAACCTGGCCGACCGCTGGGAGGCGGCCAGCGACAGCTTGTTCGCCATCGGCGACGCCATTCTCGCGATGGCTCAGGCCATGACCTGGAGCATCGCGCTGACCAAGGCGCTGTTCGCCTGGTTGATCTTCTTCGGCCTTGCCTACGGCGTGCGCACCGCCGGCCACATCGGCGTGGACGCCCTGGTCAAGCTCGCCCCGCGCCATGTCCAGCGCGTCATCGGTGTCATCGCCTGCTTCTGCTGCCTGGCCTATGCCGGCCTGATGGCAGTCGCCAGCTTCGAATGGGTGCAGACGCTCTTCACCGCCGCCATAGGCGCCGAGGACCTGGGCCATTACGGAATCCAGCAGTGGCATATCGGCCTGATTCTGCCCCTGGGCTTCGCCCTGGTGTTCATCCGCTTCACCGAGGTTCTCGTGCGTATCCTGCGCGACCAGCAGACCGGCCTTGGCCTGGCCGATGAGGCGGCCGAGGCGATGAAACTCACCGAGCACGACGACGGTTCGCACAAGGAAGACTCGAAATGACCGTTCTTTTCCTCTTCTTTCTGCTCTTCCTGCTGATGTTCATCGGCGTGCCCATCGCCATTTCCCTGGGGCTCTCGGGCGCGCTCACCATCATGCTGTTCAGCCCGGACTCCGTGCGTTCCCTGGCGATCAAGCTGTTCGAGACCTCGGAACACTACACCCTGCTGGCAATCCCCTTCTTCCTGCTGGCGGGCGCCTTCATGACCACGGGCGGTGTCGCCCGGCGCCTGATCGACTTCGCCAATGCCTGCGTCGGGCACATTCGCGGCGGCCTGGCCATTGCCGCGGTGCTGGCCTGCATGCTCTTCGCCGCGCTGTCCGGCTCATCCCCCGCGACCGTCGCGGCGGTTGGCTCCATCGCCATTGCCGGCATGGTCCGCTCGGGCTACCCCCAGGAGTTCGGCGCCGGCATCGTTTGCAACGCCGGCACCCTCGGCATCCTGATTCCGCCGTCGATCGTGATGGTGGTCTACGCCGCGGCCACCGAAACCTCGGTGGGCAAGCTTTTCATGGCCGGCGTGGTACCGGGGATCACGCTGGGCGTGGTGCTGATGGCGGCCATCTACATCATCGCGGTGAAAAAGAACCTGCCGGCCCTGCCCCGCGCGACGTTCCGCCAATGGCTGAATGCCGGGCGCAAGGCCCTCTGGGGGTTGCTGCTGATGGTGATCATCCTCGGCGGCATCTACTCCGGGATGTTCACCCCCACCGAGGCCGCGGCCGTGGCAGCGGTCTATTCGGCCTTCATCGCCCTGTTCGTCTACAAGGACATGAAGCTCAGCGAGGCACCCAAGGTGCTGCTGGAGTCCGGCAAGCTGTCCATCATGCTGATGTTCATCATTGCCAACGCGATGCTCTTCGCCCACGTGCTGACCACCGAGCAGTTGCCGCAGCAGATCACAGCCTGGGTAATCGAAGCCGGCCTGACGCCGGTGACCTTCCTGTTGGTGGTGAATATCGTGCTGCTGATCGCGGGAGCCTTCATGGAGCCCTCGGCGATCATCCTGATCCTGGCGCCGATTCTGTTCCCCATCGCCACGAAGCTGGGCATCGACCCCATCCACCTCGGCATCATCATGGTGGTCAACCTGGAAATCGGCCTGGTGACGCCGCCGGTAGGCCTGAACCTGTTCGTGTCCTCGGCGGTCACCGGCATGCCGCTGACCTCGACCATCCGTGCGGCCCTGCCGTGGCTGATGATCCTGCTGGCCTTCCTGCTGCTGGTCACCTACGTGCCCTGGATATCCCTGGCGCTGCCGACCTGGCTGGAAATGAACTGATCCCTTGCGCATCTCCCCGTGATGCGTTTCAGCCCGGCTTCGTGCCGGGCTTTTTTATGCACGGACAGGCAGACAGTGGCGCCGGTGCGGACCACGCTCCTCCGGAAATAAAAAAGGCCCGCAGTGTGGACGGGCCGTAAAGACTCCAGTGAGTCGAGGGTAACGAGATTCGGGTACTAGCTGCCGCGATAGGTGGAGTAGCTGTAGGGGGAAATCAGCAGCGGCACATGGTAGTGGTCCTGCTCGGCGGAGATGCCGAAGCGCAACACGACCACATCGAGGAAAGCCGGTTCGGCCAGTTTCACGCCGCGGGCGCGGTAGTAGTCGCCCGCGTGGAAGTGGATCTGGTAGACGCCGCTCTGGTAATCGGCACCCTGCAGCAGGGGCGCGTCGCAGCGGCCGTCGTCATTGGTGGTGGCGGTGGCGACCAGCTCAAGGCCTGCGCCTTCGACGCGGTAGAGCTCGATCTTGATGTCACGGCCAGGGCAGCCGTGGGCGGCATCCAGTACATGCGTGGTCAAACGTCCCATTGCTCGCTGGGCGTCCACCGGGCCGTTGTGCGGGCCGCGATCGGAACGCCACACCTCCTCTGCTTGTTCATATCGGTGCGTGGTCAGGGCGCAAGCCCCGGTACGGAGCGCAGAATACCATGCGACCACAAGAATGTAAGACATAAACTCAAAAAATTGTACACAATATCCGGCATCAATCTCGCGGGCTCTGTACCGGCCTGCTTGTCACAGGCATTTCATCCACAGGCCATGGGCCGTGCCTTTCGTCTTATTGACCTGACCGGATGGACAGGTTCCCTATCCAGGGGATGAATGGCAGCCAGGATGAAGATTTGATTTACAACTCGCACAACAGTTTGTATACAATCACCCCATCCCGGTCGCGCCCCACCTTCCAGGTTGCCGCGGACCGTCCAACAGACAAGAAGGAAGACTGCAGTGAGCGCTGAGTACCCACGCGACCTGATCGGTTATGGCAACAACCCTCCTCATCCGCACTGGCCGGGTGAGTCCCGCATCGCCCTGTCCTTTGTCCTCAACTATGAGGAAGGTGGCGAGCGCAATGTGCTCCACGGCGACAAGGAATCCGAAGCCTTCCTCTCCGAAATGGTAGCCGCCCAGCCGCTGCAGGGCGTGCGCAACATGAGCATGGAATCCCTCTACGAATACGGCAGCCGCGTCGGCGTCTGGCGCCTGCTGGACCTGTTCCAGAAGCACGACATCCCCCTGACCATCTTCGCCGTCGCCATGGCCGCCCAACGTCATCCGGAAGCGATCCGCGCCATGGTCGAGGCCGGCCACGAAATCTGCAGCCACGGCTATCGCTGGATCGACTACCAGTACATGGACGAGGCCCAGGAGCGCGAGCACATGCTCGAAGCCATCCGCATCCTCACCGAACTGACCGGCGAGCGCCCGGTGGGCTGGTATACCGGCCGCACCAGCCCGAACACCCGTCGCCTGGTGATGGAGGAAGGCGGTTTCCTCTACGACTCCGACACCTACGATGACGATCTGCCCTACTGGGACCCGGCCAGCACCGCGGAGAAGCCGCACTTGGTCATTCCCTACACCCTGGACACCAACGACATGCGCTTCACCCAGGTGCAGGGCTTCAACAAGGGCGACGACTTTTTCGAATACCTCAAGGACGCCTTCGACGTGCTCTACGCCGAAGGCGCCGCCGGCGCGCCGAAGATGCTCTCCATCGGCATGCACTGCCGCCTGTTGGGCCGACCGGCACGCCTGGCCTCCCTGGCCCGCTTCATCGAGTACGTGAAAGGCCACGAGAAAGTCTGGTTCGCCCGCCGCGCCGACATTGCCCGCCACTGGCACGCCACCCACCCTTTCAAAGAGCAAGCGAAATGAGCCGCTTCCAGACCCTGACCCCGTCCCGCCTGTCCCGCGACGCCTTCGTCGAGGCCTTCGCCGACATCTACGAACACTCGCCCTGGGTCGCCGAGAAGGCCTTCGACCTGGGCCGGGACGACCGCATCGATGATATCGACGGCCTGCACCAGCGCATGGCCGACCTGTTGCTCAGCGCCAGCCACGAAGCCCAACTGGCGCTGATCAACGCTCACCCGGACCTGGCCGGCAAGGCTGCCGTCCGTGGCGAGCTGACTGAAGCCAGCACCAGCGAACAGGCCGGTGCCGGTATCCACGAATGCACGGCTGAAGAGTTCGCACGCTTCACCGAGCTGAACGACGCCTACAAGGCCAAGTTCGGATTTCCGTTCATCATGGCGGTGAAAGGCAGCAATCGGCACCAGATCCTGGCGGCCTTCGAGGAGCGTATCCACAACTCCCCGGAAGCCGAGTTCAACCGCGCCCTGGCCGAGATCAACAAGATCGCGCTGTTCCGCCTGCAGCAGATGTAAGCCGCAGGTCCACCGCGTCGAAACCGCCCGGGCGGGCCACGGTCCGCCCATCGGCTCTTCACCCTGATGGAGAGCCAGGCGAGAGGATGGAATGACAGCCCTCTCGCCACCGGCCCCACTCTCCGGGTGGGAACCTGCAACGAACAAGTAGAACAGCCATGCGTACCCTGAAGATCGAGCCCCTGACCAAAGAAGCCTTCGCACCTTTCGGCGATGTGATCGAAACCGACGGCAGCGAGTACTTCATGATCAACAACGGCTCCACCCGCCGTTATCACAAGCTGGCGACGGTCGAGACCGCCCAACCGGATGACAAGGCGATCATCAGCATCTTCAGTGCCGAATCCCTCGAGATGCCTTTGCGCATCCGCATGCTGGAACGACATCCGCTGGGCAGCCAGGCCTTCATTCCGCTGCTCGGCAACCCTTTTCTGGTCGTGGTCGCGCCACTTGGCGATGTACCTGTACCGGGCTTGGTCCGTGCCTTCATGTCCAATGGCAGGCAGGGCGTTAATTACCATCGCGGCGTCTGGCACCACCCGGTGCTGACGATCGAAAAGCGGGATGACTTCCTGGTGGTTGATCGCAGTGGTTCTGGCAACAACTGCGATGAGCATTACTTCACCGAGGACGAACAGCTTCTCCTCGATCCCCACCACTAATAAGAGAAGCCCAACGATCGGCGTGCCGGTCGGCGGGAAATGAGGTAACAAACTGTGGAAGCACATTTGACCGAATGGCTGAACCTGGGCATTCGCTGGGTTCACATGATCACCGGCATCGCCTGGATCGGCGCGTCCTTCTATTTCGTCTGGCTCGAAAACAACCTCAACCGTTCCAACCCCCGCGAAGGGTTGTCGGGTGACCTCTGGGCCATCCACGGTGGCGGCATCTACCACCTGGAGAAATACAAGCTCGCCCCGCCGAAAATGCCGGACAACCTCCACTGGTTCAAATGGGAAGCCTATTTCACCTGGTTGTCGGGCGTCGCCCTGCTGACCGTGGTGTTCTACCTGAACCCGACCCTGTACCTGATCGCGCCCGGCGTGGATATTTCCCCGGCCGCCGCCGTCGCCATCGGCATCGGCTCGCTGATCGCAGGCTGGTTCATCTACGACCTCCTCTGCGACTCACCCCTGGGCAAGACCCCCGCCCTGCTGGGCCTGGTGCTGTTCGTACTGGTGGTCGGGGCTGCCTGGGGCTTCACCCATGTGTTCAGCGGCCGTGGTGCCTACATCCACGTCGGCGCGCTGATCGGCACCATCATGGTCGGCAACGTGTTCCGCATCATCATGCCGGCCCAGCGGGCGCTGGTTAAGGCGATCGAAGAGAACCGCACCCCCGATCCGGTGCTGCCGGCCAAGGGCCTGCTGCGTTCGCGCCACAACAACTACTTCACCCTACCGGTGCTGTTCATCATGATCAGCAACCACTTCCCGAGCACCTACGGCAGCCAGTACAACTGGCTGATCCTGGCCGGGATCGCGGTGATCGCGGTACTGGTGCGCCACTACTTCAACACCCGCCACGACAGCAACAAGTTCGCCTGGACCCTGCCGGCCGGCGCCCTGGGCATGATCTGCCTGGCCTTCGTCACCGCGCCGAACTACAAGGCCGCCGAACCGAGCCTGGCCCAGCCCGCCCACGAGGAGCATGCCGCCCCCGCCAGCGCCGCTGTCACCAGCGAAAGCACGCCCGCCGAACAGGCCGCTGCCCCCACCCAGCCGGCGCAAGCCGCTGCGGCCCAGGCCAGCGCCACCGGCGGTGAGTTCGGCAAGGTCCACAGCGTGATCCAGGAACGCTGCACCGTCTGCCATTCCGCCAAGCCCACCAGCCCGATGTTCACCTCGGCGCCGGGCGGCGTGATGCTCGACACCCCGCAGCAGATCCAGATGCTCGCACCGAAGATCCAGGCCCAGGCCGTCGCCACCCAGATCATGCCGCTGGGCAACATCACCCAGATGACCCAGGAAGAGCGCGACCTGATCGGCCGCTGGATCGCCCAGGGCGCGAAGACCAACTGATCCACCGCAAGACCACGACGGACGGTGCCCCAAGCGCCGTCCGTTCTTAAGCCTGCCCCCAGGCGGGCTTTTTTTCTTCCCCGCTGTACCGCTGCTTCCAGGCCGGGTGTCATCCACCCGGCCCGCAACATGAATACCCGGCACGCCACACCCACGAGGTGCGGCGTTGCCAAGCGACTTACAAGAACAAAAGCGCCCGAGGTGTTGCATGACCACTCCGACAGAGCGGGAAACCGCCCTTTCGCCCGCTGACCAGCGCCTGCCACTGATGCAATTGCTGCTGGTCGGTTTCCAACATGTCCTGCTGATGTACGGTGGCGCCGTTGCCGTACCCCTGATCGTCGGCCAGGCCGCCGGTCTCTCCCGTGAAGAAGTCGCCTTCCTGATCAACGCCGACCTCCTGGTCGCCGGCATCGCCACCATCGTGCAATCCATGGGCATCGGCCCGGTGGGTATTCGCATGCCGGTGATGATGGGCGCCAGTTTCGCTGCTGTCGGCAGCATGGTGGTGATGGCCGGGATGCCCGGCGTCGGTATCCAGGGCATCTTCGGTGCCACCATCGCCGCGGGCTTCTTCGGCCTGCTGATCGCCCCCTTCATGTCGCGCATCGTGCGTTTCTTCCCGCCACTGGTGACCGGTACGGTGATCACCTCCATCGGCCTCACCCTGTTCCCGGTCGCGGTGAACTGGGCGGGTGGCGGTAACCAGGCCAGCCAGTTCGGTGCCCTGGAGTACCTGTCCATCGCCGCCCTGGTGCTGGGCACCATCCTGCTGGTGAACCGCTTCCTCAAGGGCTTCTGGGTCAATGTATCGGTGCTGATCGGCATGGCCCTGGGCTACGCCCTGGCCGGCGCCTGCGGCATGGTCGACCTCAACGGCCTGGATGAGACGCCCTGGTTCCAGGTGGTGGAGCCCCTGCACTTCGGCATGCCGAAGTTCGAACTGGCCTCGGTGCTGTCCATGTGCCTGGTGGTGGTGATCATCTTCGTCGAGTCCACCGGCATGTTCCTCGCCCTGGGCAAGATCACCGGACGCGACGTCTGCCCCAGCGCCCTGCGCCGCGGCCTGCTGTGCGACGCCGGCGCTTCCTTCCTGGCGGGTTTCTTCAACACCTTCACCCACTCGTCCTTCGCCCAGAACATCGGCCTGGTGCAGATGACCGGCGTACGTAGCCGTTACGTGACGGTGGCCGCGGGTGCCTTCCTGATCGGCCTCAGCCTGCTGCCGAAGGCCGCCTTTCTGGTGGCGTCCATTCCTCCTGCGGTGCTTGGCGGTGCAGGGCTGGCGATGTTCGGCATGGTGGCCGCCACCGGCATCAGGATCCTCCATGAAGCGGACATCAGCGACCGGCGCAACCAGTTGCTGGTGGCCGTGAGCATGGGCATGGGCATGGCCCCCGTGGTGCGCCCGGAGCTCTTCGCCCACCTGCCGCACTGGATGGAGCCGATCACCCACAGCGGCATCGCCATGGCCACGGTCAGCGCCCTCACCCTGAACCTGCTGTTCAACATCCTCGGTGAGAAGGATCGCAGTCGGCACTGCGCCGCTCACTGATCGACTTCGCCTTTGCTCCCATCCGTCCGTGCCCATGAGGTGCGGCCGGAACTCCATAGCCCGCCCACACGGCGGGCTCTTTTAAAACCTCACGCCCGGGGATGGTGGCCTGCGCCGCCGCCCAGGGCACGGCTCATCCCGACTTTCTGCTCAACAACAACAAGAAGGAGTACCCGAATGCGTCGTTACACCAGCCTGGCGCTTGGCGCCGCCCTGATGGCCACCGGTCCGAGCGGATTCGCCGCCGAAGACGGCAAGTTCTTCGAGTGGATGAACAACAGCGTCGGCTTCCGCTACGGCCAGCAGTTCACCAATCCGAACAACCCGAACAAGTTCGCCAAGCGGGCCTACAGCTTCACCCATGCGGACGGCTACCGTTATGGCAGCAACTATTTCAATCTGGACGTGTTCCTGTCCGACAGCCGCGACCCGCGCAAAGGCACCGATCACGGCGGAAGCGAGGTCTATGCGGTCTACCGTCACCAGCTGTTCGCTTCACGGGTATTCGACCAGCCGCTGGGCACCGGACTGATCAAGGACTACGCCTTCACCCTGGGCTTCGACGCCAGCCGCAACAACAACCTGGCCTCGGCGAAGAAGCGCGCACTGGTATTCGGCCCCACTCTGAAATTCAACGGCGCCGGGGTGTTGGACCTGAGCCTGATGTACTACCGCGAGAAGAACCATTCGGGCATTCCCGGCGCCAAGCATCCCAACCACACCTTCGACGCCACCTACATGGCCAGCCTGGTCTGGCTCAAGCCGTTCCAGCTGGGTGATCACGATGCCAAGTTCCAGGGGTTCATCAACTACGTGGGCGAAAAGGGCGAGGACTACTTCGACAAGGACACCGCCCCGGAGACCCTGATGCGCACCTCGCTCATGGTCGCCGCCATGCCCGGCGCCAAGCGCAAGCCGAATCTCTGGCTGGGCGTGGGCTACGAGTACTGGCACAACAAGTTCGGCGTGGACGGCGGCCGGGGCAGCCGCACATCGACGCCAACGGTGAACCTGGAATTCACCTTCTGAACGCCGGCTAACCGCAAGGCGGGCCCGTCCGTAAAGGGATGACGTCCTCTGTAGATCCTATGCAAAGGCCGCAGGACTGCCCCCAAGCCACACAGGGGTCTGCTTCGCATCCCTTGGCGAATGAATTCGCCGCCACAGAAGAGCGACCAGCTCCCCTCCCCTTCTAACCGTGAGGAAGGCGCATCGCGCCCTCCTCCGGTCTTTTTCCGATGGATCAGAAGTGCACCTTGACCAGCAGGCTGGCGGTGTTCTGATTGGTGCCATCGAGGATTTCCTCGCCGAGGAAGCTTTCGCTGTCGATGCCGTACTTGTCCTTCCAGTAGTCGTACTCGAAGCCGACGTACAGTTGCTTCTCGCCCCAGCCCATGGCCTTGCCCAGGTCGTACTTCACCTGCGGGTTGAAGTGCAGGTTGGCGTGGTAGGTGCCGCGGCTGTTCTCGTCGTTGTCCACCACCCAGTCCATGAAGCCGTCGATCAGGATGTCGGAGTTGCCCACCGGGATGGTGTAGCTCCAGACCGGGGTGATCTGCCAAACGTTGTCACCCGGGCGGCTGCCGTCGGTGGTGCGGTTGTAGAAGTTGACCTGGAAGTAGTCGAAACCGGGGATGGCCAGGTCGAAGCCCGGACCGATCAGGTAGGACTCGACATCGCCCTCGCCGAACTCGTAGGTCATGGCCAGCAGAACATCGGTCACCGGGCCGAACTGGATCTTCTGGTCGAAGATCTTGCCCAGGGACAGGCGCGGCTGGAACTCGCCGTAGTAGGTGTTGTTGCCGACCAGGTCGTCTTCGTCGCCGTTGTAGAAGATCTTGTCCAGGAAGAAGAAGTTATCGCCGTACTTCCAGCCGTCCGCGTGCTCGAAGGTCACGGTCTGCTGGATTTCCGGGTTGATCTTGAAGTTCTGGCCGTAGAGGTAGGTCAGGCTGTTGTTCTGCCAGTACAGCAGGTCACCGGCGAGGGCCTGGCCCCCCCCGAGCAGTCCGGTGGAGAGCGCGAGGCAGTGCGGCAGATACTTGGCTTTCATGGCGTGTTCCTTGTTGTAGTGGGTTTCAGGTTTTTCCATCCCGCGCCCACCCGCAGCCCGCCCCGGAATCAGGGCAGGTCGGCGGTGGGCTCGGGATCGGGAGTGGTGCGCGCCGCGCGTCAGCCGCTCAGGCCGAGGCGGGAATGGCGGGCGATACCGGACGGGCTGTCTTCAGCGTTGCGCTGTTCGGCTGCGTCCAGGAGGTTCTGCAGAACCTCGATGATGGAAGTCGGGCAAAGGGAGTCTTTGGCGCGGCTACTGGCGCCTGCCAGGGCGTTCGGCGCAGCGCCCGGGCGCTGTCGCGCGAGCGTGGCGCGCATGCGCTCCGTCGCTGGAAGGTCATCCTGGGCGTGGCGGGACTCGGGGCTGGCCCCGGCAATATCGGACGAACTCATGGGTAAAGCCTGCCTATTGTTGTTTTCGGTCGTGGGCTTACAGGGTGGAGAGGGACACCCCATGCATTGACTGCTCAAAAAGCTGATCTTGAAGTCAGGATTTTTCGAACTATATACACGCTGTGCACATCACAAACAACATTTTCTTTCAGAATTGTGTACAAAAAATCGCCCTAACGACGCGCGACACAGAGCGAAGCGCTCTGCTCCGGGCGTGTTCAGGGGGTGGCCTTCTCCTTCTGCCGTTTGAGGAAATCGATCTTCCACTGCTCAAGCCCCAGGTACTCGGAGTCCAGGTTGGCTTCCACCTGGTAGCGGGCCTTCAAGGCCTCCACCTCCGGCCGACGTTCGGCAAGGAAGCGGTCGAAGCGCGCGATCAGTTCCGGGTACCGCAGGCTGGAGAGGTTGAAAGTGCCACGGCTGTGGGGCAGCTTCGGGTCGAATACCAGGGCACCGGGACGGGCGCGGATGTTGTCGAGGTAGTAGGTGGCGACCACCACGTTGTAGTAGGCGCCGTCGGCCTGCTGCCTCATCGCCTGCTTGATCATCTGCCCCAGGTCGGCGCTGCGTACCACCTGGGTCTGGCCAGCGTCGATGCGGTCCTGGTAGGTCCAGGGCGTCCAACCGTCCACCACCGCCAGCCGCTGCAGCTGCTCGATGCCGTCGCCCTGGCGCTTGGGCGGCACCAGCACGCCGTCGACGTACTGCACCACTGGCTGGCTGTAGGCGATGGCCTTGCCGCCCTTCAGCTCACCGGCCCAGTTGGCGTTGTCCGGGTACTTGAAATCGATGCTGCCGTTGAGCAGGTGCTGCGTCAGTTGGTTAACCGGCAGCACTTGGTACTGGATGTCCAGCCCGGCGTCGCGGGCGAACAGATCCAGCAGCTCGCGGGCGAAGCCCTGATACTCGCCCTTGTCGCCGATCCAGTAGTGGGGCTGGAAGGACTGCCCCTCGACCCCGATCACATAGGTCTGCGCCAAGGCGCCATTCGCAGACAGAAGGCCGGCCGCCAGCCAGCCGAAAACCCGAGGTGTCATGACCTCCTCCTTGTTTTCAATTGCACGGGAAGAACGGGAGCGGGGTCAGCCCGCTCCCGGATGGCGTGTTACTCGCCGAATACCAGTTGGCGTGCCAGTTGGTTGTGGCGCTCCACCACCCGCGGAAGGTCCACCGTGACCAGGTGACCGTCACGCACCACCACCTTGCCGTTGATCACGCTGGTGGACACGTGGGTCGGGGTGCAGAACACCAGGGCCGCCAGCGGATCGTGCAAGGCGCCGGCGTAGGCAATATGGTTGAGGTCGAAGGCCACGAAGTCGGCCACCATGCCCGGCGCCAGGGCGCCGATATCGTCACGGTTGAGCACCTTGGCGCCGCCCAGGGTGGCGATTTCCAGGGCCTCGCGGGCAGTCATGGCGTCCGGGCCGAAACCGACCCGCTGCAGCAGCAGCGCCTGGCGCACTTCGCCGATCATGCTCGCACCATCGTTGGAGGCCGAGCCATCCACGCCCAGGCCCACCGGCACGCCGGCATCGCGCATGCGGCGAACGGGGGCGATGCCCGAGGCCAGGCGCATGTTCGAGCAGGGGCAGTGGGCGACACCGGTGCCGGTACGGGCGAAGAGCTCAATGCCGTGCTCGTCCAGTTGCACGCAGTGGGCGTGCCAGACGTCATGGCCGACCCAGCCCAGGTCCTCGGCATACTCGGCCGGCGTCATGCCGAATTTTTCGCGGCTGTAGGCGATGTCGTTGACGTTCTCCGCCAGGTGGGTGTGCAGCGAAACGCCGTACTCGCGCGCCAGCACCGCGGCGTCGCGCATCAGGTCGCGGCTCACCGAGAAGGGCGAGCAGGGAGCCACCACCACCCGCAGCATCGAGCCGTGGGACGCATCGTGGTAGTCCTCGATCAGGCGCTGCGACTCCTTGAGGATGTCCGACTCCTTCTCCACCACCGAATCCGGCGGCAGGCCGCCCTGGCTACGGCCGACGCTCATGCTGCCGCGCGCCGCGTGGAAGCGCATGCCGATTTCGCCGGCGGCGTGGATGCTGTCGTCCAGCCTGCAGCCGTTGGGGTAGATATAGAGGTGGTCGCTGGAGGTGGTGCAGCCGGACAGGATCAGCTCGGCCATGGCGGTCTGGGTGGACACACTGATCATTTCAGGGGTCAGGCGCGCCCAGATCGGATAGAGATTGGTCAGCCAGTTGAATAGCTCGCCATCCTGGGCCGCCGGCACCACCCGGGTGAGGCTCTGGTACATGTGATGGTGGGTGTTGACCAGGCCGGGGATGACGACCTTGCCTTTCATGTCGAGAACTTCGTCGGCGGTCTGCGGCAGCTCGCTGCTTGGCCCGACCTGAACGATGCGGTTGTCCTCGATGTACATCCCGCCCTGCCGGATTTCACGGCGCTGGCCATCCATGGTCGCCAGCAGGTCGGCGTTCTTCACCAGTAGCGTCTTGCCCATGTCTCTTCTCCTTCGCCTCCAGGGCGATCTTGTTTTGAGTATCAGAATCGGATCGGGGTCCTTGGGGACGCCATGGCAAGGCGCGTCATCGAAGACAGTAGGTCTCCTACGGCGAGATGACGCAACGCAGCCAGGGCTAACCCAAGGAGCTCGATCAGCCGCCGGTCATGCTCATGAAGCGCACTACCTGGACTTGCGAGTCCGCCTCGAAATGGTGCCGCTCCGGCTTCAACCTGAGGGCGTCGATCAATGCGGCGCGCAATCGGTCGCTATCGCCCGGATGGCGACGGATCAAGGCCTTGAGATCCAGCGCACCTTCATGCCCGAGGCAGAGCACCAGCTTGCCCTCGGCGGTGACGCGCACACGGTTGCAGTCGCCGCAGAAATTGCGGCTATGGGGGGAAATGAAGCCGACCTGGGTGTCGCTGCCCACCACCTGGTGGTAGCGCGACGGCCCACCGGTTCGGTAGCTGCTCGGCAACAGTTGGAAGCGCTGCTCGACCCGCTCGCGCACCTCTTCCGAGGTGCACAGGGTGACCTTGCGCTCATGGCTGGAAATGCTGCCCAGGGGCATCTCCTCGATGAAACTGATGTCCAGCCCACGCTCCACGGCGAACGCCACCAGGTCCTCAACCTCATCGTCGTTGCGGCCCTTCTGCACCACGGTGTTCAGCTTGATGCGACGGAACCCGGCGGCACGCGCGGCGTCGATGCCGGCCAGCACCTGATCGAGGCGATCGCGCCGGGTGAATGCGGCGAAACGCTCGCGCTGCAGGGAATCGAGACTGATGTTCAGGCGGGTGACGCCGGCGGCGCGCAGCCCTTCAGCCATGTGCCCGAGCTGGGAGCCGTTGCTGGTGATCGCCAGGTCTTCCAGCTCATCGCGGGCGCCCAGGCGCGCCAGCAGGGAGGTCAACCCCTTGCGCACCAGCGGTTCGCCACCGGTGATGCGAATGCGCGAAACCCCCAGACCGATAAAGGCATCGGCAACGGCATAGAGTTCTTCGAGACTGAGGATCTGCGCCCGGGGCGCGAAGACCATGTCTTCGCTCATGCAGTAGGTGCAGCGGAAGTCGCAACGGTCGGTGACCGAAAGGCGCAGGTAGGAAATTCGACGCCCGAAGGGGTCGAGCAAGTGGTTGTCTTGCATGGGTGACGTCTGCCGCAACACGCACCGGACAGGGCGCCGGTGACATGGACGGATGCCGAATGGAAACAGAACAGAAGTTTTTTGTATACAGGAAATTCATCCAGTGGCTCGCTTGAGAGCGCTACAAAGCGGGTGCTACCATGCCCGACCTCTCGCCGACCGGCCTTCCTGGCGCCTCGGCGAGCCAACGAAGGAGCCGATGTGAGCAGCATTCGCGAGCGCAACAGAGACCTGATCCTGCGCGCGGCCAGCGAGGAATTCGCCGACAAGGGGTTCGCCGCCACCAAGACGAGCGACATCGCCGCCAAGGCCGGTCTGCCGAAACCCAACGTCTACTACTACTTCAAATCGAAAGAGAACCTCTACCGGGAGGTACTGGAGAGCATCGTCGAGCCTCTGCTACAGGCTTCCGCACCCTTCAACCAGGCTGGCCATCCCCACGAGGTGCTGACCGCCTACATCCGCTCGAAGATTCGCATCTCCCGCGACCTGCCCTACGCCTCCAAGGTGTTCGCCAGCGAGATCATGCACGGTGCGCCGCACCTCTCCCCGGAGCAGACCGAGCAGCTCAACCTGCAAGCCAAGCACAACATCGACTGCATCCAGCGCTGGATCGACCAGGGCCTGATGGCCAAGGTCGACCCCCACCACCTGCTGTTCAGCATCTGGGCCGCGACCCAGACCTACGCGGATTTCGACTGGCAGATCTCCACCGTCACCGGCAAGTCCAGCCTCAGCGATGCCGACTACGACGCCGCGGCCGAGACCATCATCCGCCTGGTGATCAAGGGCTGCGAGGTCGAGGAAAAGGCCCAGGCCAAGAGCGCCTGACTTCCGCCCCCTCCAGGGGTGAATTAATTCGCCATGGGCTGCGCAGCAGCCCTTCCCGCCCCTGACCCTTGACAACCCTGCGGGTTGTTTTTGCGAATGAATTCGCTCCCACAAAAAGCATTCCCCAAAACATTTCGCCCCCACAGGGTGGGTACCGTTCGGCACCCACCCTGTGGGGGCGAATTCATTCGCTGAGGGCTGCGCGGCAGCCCCCATCAGTCATCAGGCCGCGCCGGCATCCGCTTTCAGGCCGGCCGCTTCCACGGCGCTGACCGCGCACTGTTCGTCGATATCCGAGGTATCGCCGCTGATGCCGATGGCGCCGATCACCTGGCCGTGACCATCGCGGATCAGCACGCCGCCGGGCGCCGGCACCAGGTTGCCGTCGGCCAGGTTGTTCACCGCACCAATGAATGCCGGACGCTGCTGGGCGTCAGCGGCAATCAGGCGCGAGCCCTTGCCCAGGGCCACGGCGCCCCAGGCCTTGCCGATGGCGATCTGCGGGCGAAGCATGCTGGCGCCGTCCTCGCGCTGCAGCGTGATCAGGTGGCCGCCGGCATCCAGCACGGCGATGGTCAGGGGCGCGGTGCGCAGGTCACGGCCGACGGCCAGAGCATGGTTGGAAATGCTCACAGCGGTTTCCAGGGTGAGGGTGGTCATTTTCAAGCGTTCCTCGTGAGTGGTTGAACCTTGTGCGGCGTCGTCCGGGCCTGGGTTTCCGAGAACCCATGACCATGCGGGCATTTTCCAGCCCGTCCTGCGGCGCATCCGAAAGCTGTAGCCCACTATCCCACCGAACACAAAAAAATCAACACATAGATACAATCACATTATTTTTTGTATACAGTATTTCCACCAGCTCACTGAGACTGCCTTAAAACACCCATGAAACGGGCGTTTTAAAGAAGTCGTCGCCCTGCGACCCTTGGCCTCACAAATGGCCTTGACCCATCAGTCAGCTGCTGAATAGAATCCAGCCACGTAGCTTGTATACAATTTTCACAATAACGAGGCACAAAACATGGCCAAAATGAGAGCAATCGAGGCTGCCGTCCTGGTAATGCGCCGCGAAGGCATCGATACCGCGTTCGGCATCCCCGGCGCCGCCATCAACCCGCTGTACGCAGCCCTGAACAAGATTGGCGGCATTGACCATGTACTGGCCCGTCACGTCGAAGGCGCCTCGCACATGGCCGAGGGCTACACCCGCACCAACCCGGGCAACATCGGCGTCTGCATCGGCACCTCCGGCCCCGCCGGCACCGACATGGTCACTGGCCTGTACTCGGCGTCCGCCGACTCCATCCCGATCCTCTGCATCACCGGCCAGGCTCCCCGTGCACGCCTGCACAAGGAGGATTTCCAGGCCGTCGACATCACCAGCATCGTCAAGCCGGTCACCAAGTGGGCCACCACCGTCCTGGAGCCGGGCCAGGTGCCCTATGCCTTCCAGAAGGCCTTCTATGAAATGCGCAGCGGCCGTCCTGGCCCGGTGCTGATCGACCTGCCGTTCGATGTGCAGATGGCCGAGATCGAATTCGACATCGACGCCTACCAGCCGCTGCCGGTGCAGAAGCCGTCCGCCAGCCGCGTCCAGGCCGAGAAGGCCCTGGCCATGCTGAACGACGCCGAGCGCCCGCTGCTGGTTGCCGGTGGTGGCATCATCAACGCCGACGCTTCGGCCAAGCTGGTCGAGTTCGCCGAGCTGACCGGCGTGCCTGTGATCCCGACCCTGATGGGCTGGGGTACCATACCTGATGACCACCCGCTGATGGCCGGCATGTGCGGTCTGCAGACCTCCCACCGTTATGGCAACGCCACCCTGCTGGAATCCGACCTGGTGTTCGGCATCGGCAACCGCTGGGCCAACCGCCACACCGGTTCCGTGGACGTCTACACCCAAGGCCGCCGCTTCATCCATGTGGACATCGAACCGACCCAGATCGGCCGCGTTTTCACCCCGGACCTGGGCATCGTGTCTGACGCGGGCTCCGCACTGGACGCCTTCCTGGAAGTTGCCCGCGAGTGGAAAGCCGCCGGCAAGCTGAAGGACCGCAGCGCCTGGGTCGAAGCCTGCCGCGAGCGCAAGCGCACCCTGCAGCGCAAGACCCACTTCGACAACGTGCCGGTCAAACCGCAGCGCGTGTACGAAGAGATGAACGAGTTCTTCGGCAAGGACACCTGCTACGTCAGCACCATCGGCCTGTCGCAGATCGCCGGCGCCCAGTTCCTGCACGTCTACAAGCCGCGCCACTGGATCAACTGTGGCCAGGCGGGCCCGCTGGGCTGGACCGTTCCGGCGGCCCTGGGCGTGGTCAAGGCCGACCCGACCCGTCCGGTCGTGGCGCTGTCCGGCGACTATGACTTCCAGTTCATGATCGAAGAACTGGCCGTGGGCGCGCAGTTCAACCTGCCCTACATCCACGTGCTGGTGAACAACTCCTACCTGGGCCTGATCCGCCAGGCGCAGCGCGGCTTCGAGATCGACTTCTGCGTGCAGCTGTCCTTCGAGAACGTCAACGCGCCGGAACTCAACGGCTATGGCGTGGACCACGTCGCAGTGGTCGAGGGCCTGGGTTGCAAGGCGATCCGCGTATTCGACGCCAACGACCTACAGGCGGCCTTCGCCCAGGCGCGCAAGCTGATGGAAGAGTTCCGCGTACCGGTGGTGGTCGAGGTCATCCTGGAGCGTGTCACCAACATCTCCATGGGTACCGAGATCAACGCCATCAACGAGTTCGAGGAACTGGCCCTGACCGGCGCCGACGCCCCGACCGCCATTTCGCTGCTGGACTGACCGACTCCCCTCTCCCTCCGGGAGAGGGGCCGGGGGTGAGGGATGCCCGAGGCGACTCGCCGCATCCCCAGCCTGCTCCCTCACCTATTCGTGGTGGGTGAGGGAATTCGATTCGAGGAGACATTCATGCCCCGTTTTGCCGCCAACCTGTCCATGCTGTTCACCGAAGTGGACTTCCTGGACCGTTTCGCCGCTGCCGCCGAAGCCGGCTTCAGCGGTGTCGAATACCTCTTCCCCTACGACTTCCCGGTAGAGGAAATCCGCGCCCGCCTGGACGCCAACAATCTGGAACAGGTGCTGTTCAACCTGCCGGCCGGTGACTGGGGCAAGGGCGAGCGTGGCATCGCTTGCCATCCCGACCGCGTGGAAGAGTTCCGCGCTGGCGTGGACAAAGCCATCGCCTACGCCAAGGTGCTGGGCAATACCCAGATCAACTGCCTGGCCGGCATCCGCCCGCAGGGCGTCGACTGCGCGACCGTCGAACAGACTTTCGTGGACAACCTGAAGTTCGCCGCCGAAAAGCTCCAGTCCGCTGGCATCAGGCTGGTGATCGAAGCCATCAACACCCGAGACATCCCCGGCTTCTACCTGAACAACACCCAGCAGGCCCTGGCCATCCGCGAGAAAGTGGGCAGCGCCAACCTGTTCCTGCAGTACGACATCTACCACATGCAGATCATGGAAGGTGACCTGGCGCGTACCGTCGAGTCCAACCTGGCCGCGATCAACCATGTGCAGCTCGCCGACAACCCGGGCCGCAACGAGCCGGGCACCGGCGAGATCAACTACCGCTTCCTCTTCCAGCACCTGGACCGCATCGGCTACCAGGGCTGGATCGGCTGTGAATACAAGCCGGCCACCACCACCGTTGCCGGCCTGGGCTGGCTGAAAACCCATAACGCCATCTAAGAAAAGAGGTACACCACATGGCCAAGATCGGATTCATCGGCACCGGCATCATGGGCAAGCCCATGGCTCAGAACCTGCAGAAAGCCGGCCACACCCTGTTCTTCTCCGAGCACTTCGACAAGGCTCCGGCCGACCTGCTGGGCGACAACGGCGTCGCCCTGGCCAACCCGAAAGAAGTCGCCCAGGAAGCCGAGTTCATCATCATCATGGTGCCGGACACCCCCCAAGTGGACGACGTACTGTTCCGCAAGGACGGCGTGGCCGAAGGCGTCGGTGCCGGCAAGGTGGTGATCGACATGAGCTCCATCTCCCCGTCCGCCACCAAAGCCTTCGCCGAGAAGGTCAAGGCCACCGGCGCCGCCTACCTGGACGCCCCGGTATCCGGCGGTGAAGTAGGCGCCAAGGCTGCGACCCTGAGCATCATGGTCGGTGGTTGCCCGAACGCCTTCGAGCGCGCCCTGCCGCTGTTCCAGGCCATGGGCAAGAACATCACCCGCGTGGGTGCCAACGGTGACGGCCAGACCGCCAAGGTCGCCAACCAGATCATCGTCGCCCTGAACATCCAGGCTGTTGCCGAAGCCCTGCTGTTCGCCGCCAAGAACGGCGCCGACCCGGCCAAGGTGCGCGAAGCCCTGATGGGTGGCTTTGCCGGCTCGAAGATCCTGGAAGTCCATGGCGAGCGCATGATCAAGGGCACCTTCGATCCGGGCTTCCGCATCAGCCTGCACCAGAAGGACCTCAACCTGGCACTGTCCGGCGCTCGTGAACTGGGCCTGAACCTGCCGAACACCGCCAATGCCCAGCAAGTGTTCAGCACCTGCGCAGCCATCGGCGGCAGCAACTGGGACCACTCCGCCCTGATCAAGGGCCTGGAGCACATGGCCAACTTCTCGATCCGCGAGGAGTGATCCAACACCCACTGCAAGGGTGAGCGGGAACATCCCGTTCCTCCCTTCAATGGGGCCCCTTTCGACCCTCCTGGTCCGCGGTGACACGGCGCCAACGACCAGGAAGGTCGATTCCAGTCCCGAGCCGCTGCGCGCGGCGGTTCGGGACTGAAATCGGCCTGATACGCCCGACGCCCCACCTCGTCGGCACGCCGCCCTACAACAAGAATCCGCTCATCTGGAGCCTGCCATGTCCCTCGACCCGAAAGCCTTCCTGCGCGACCTGTTCGCCACCGCCATCGCCGCCGCCCACCCGCGCCAGGTCCTGGCCGACCATCTGCCCGCCGACCGCTCCGGCCGCGTCATCGTCATCGGCGCCGGCAAGGCCGCCGCCGCCATGGCCGAAGTGATCGAGCGCGAATGGCAGGGCGAGATCTCCGGCCTGGTGGTGACCCGCTATGGCCACGGCGCCGACTGCAAGAAAATCGAAGTGGTGGAAGCCGCTCACCCGGTGCCCGATGCCGCCGGCCTGGAAACCGCCCAGCGCGTACTGAAGCTGGTCAGCGGCCTGTCCGAAGACGACCGGGTGATCTTCCTGCTCTCCGGTGGCGGTTCCTCCCTGCTCGCGCTGCCCGCCGAAGGCCTGACCCTGAAGGACAAGCAGGCGATCAACAAGGCCCTGCTGAAATCCGGCGCCGCCATCTCCGAGATGAACTGCGTGCGCAAGCACCTCTCGGCGATCAAGGGCGGCCGTCTGGCCAAGGCCTGCTGGCCCGCCACCGTCTACACCTACGCGATCTCCGACGTGCCCGGCGATGAGGCCACCGTGATCGCCTCCGGCCCCACCGTGGCTGACCCGACCACCTCCGCCGAAGCCCTGGCGATCCTCGCCCGCTACGACATCGAAGTGCCAGCCCATGTACGCGCCTGGCTGCAGGACCCGCGCTCGGAAACCGTCAAACCGGGTGATCCCTGTCTCGCCCGCAGCCACTTCCAGTTGATCGCCACCCCTCAGCAGTCCCTCGATGCCGCTGCCGAGAAAGTCCGCGCTGCCGGCCTCACCCCGCTGATCCTCGGCGACCTGGAAGGCGAATCCCGCGAGGTGGCCAAGGTCCATGCCGGCATCGCCCGCCAGGTGGTGCTGCACGGACAGCCGATCAAGCCGCCCTGCGTGATCCTCTCCGGTGGCGAAACCACCGTGACCGTGCGCGGCGATGGCCGCGGCGGGCGCAACGCCGAGTTCCTGCTCAGCCTGACCGACACCCTGAAAGGCTTGCCGGGCGTTTACGCCCTGGCCGGCGACACCGACGGCATCGACGGTTCGGAAGACAACGCCGGCGCCCTCATGACCCCCTGCAGCCACAGCCGCGCCGTCAAGCAGGGCCTTTCATCCAGCGATGAACTGGACAACAACAACGGATACGGGTATTTCGCCGCCCTCGGCGACCTGATCGTCACCGAACCGACCCGCACCAACGTCAACGACTTCCGCGCCATCCTGATTCTCGAGAGCCCTGAAAAATGACGCCTGACAAGAAAGTAAAAATCCTCGCCACCCTCGGTCCGGCGATCAAAGGCATCGACGACATCCGCCAACTGGTGGAAGCCGGCGTCAACCTGTTCCGCCTGAACTTCAGCCATGGCGAGCACGCCGACCACGCCCAGCGCTACCAGTGGGTGCGCGAGGTCGAACGTCAGCTGAACTACCCGATCGGCATCCTCATGGACCTGCAGGGGCCGAAGCTGCGCGTTGGCCGTTTCGCCGATGGCAAGGTCAACCTCGAGCGCGGCCAGGCCTTCCGCCTGGACCTGGACGCCACCCCCGGCACCGCGCAGCGGGTCAACCTGCCGCACCCCGAGATCATCGCGGCCCTGGAACCGGGCATGAACTTGCTGCTGGACGACGGCCGCCTGCGCCTGCAGGTAACTGCCAAGCACGCAGACGCGGTGGAAACCAAGGTGATTGCCGGTGGCGAGCTGTCCGACCGCAAGGGCGTCAACGTGCCAGAAGCCGTGCTGCAACTCAGCCCGCTGACCACCAAGGACCGCCGCGACCTGGACTTCGGCCTCGACCTGGGCGTGGACTGGGTGGCCCTGTCCTTCGTGCAGCGCCCGGAAGACATCGTCGAAGCCCGCGAGCTGATCCAGGGCCGCGCCTTCCTCATGGCCAAGATCGAGAAGCCGTCCGCCGTGCTGCACCTGGAAGAAATCGCCCGCCTGTGCGACGCCATCATGGTCGCCCGTGGCGACCTGGGCGTGGAAGTGCCGGCGGAGAACGTGCCGCGCATCCAGAAGGACATCATCCGCACCTGCCGCCAACTCGGCCGCCCGGTGGTGGTCGCGACCCAGATGCTGGAATCCATGCGCTTCTCCCCCGCCCCGACCCGCGCCGAAGTGACCGACGTGGCCAACGCCGTGGCCGAAGGCACCGATGCGGTGATGCTGTCGGCCGAGACCGCCTCCGGCGACTACCCGCTGGAAACCGTGCAGATGATGAGCAAGATCATCCGCCAGGTGGAGAACGGCCCGGACTTCCAGAGCCAGCTCGACGTCAGCCGCCCACAGGCCGAAGCCACCGCTTCGGATGCCATCAGCTGCGCCATCCGCCGCATCAGCAGCATCCTGCCGGTGGCCGCCCTGGTGAACTACACCGAGTCCGGCAGCTCCAGCCTGCGCGCCTCCCGCGAGCGGCCCAAGGCGCCGATCCTCAGCCTGACGCCGAACCTGAACACCGCGCGTCGCCTGACGGTGGCCTGGGGCATCTATTCGGTCGTCAACGAGCGCCTGCACAAGGTCGAGGAAGTCACCAGCACCGCACTGGAGATCGCCCAGGCCCAGGGCATGGCCAAGCGTGGCGACACCGTGGTGATCACCGCCGGCGTCCCCTTCGGCCAGCCGGGCAGCACCAACAGCCTGCGGATCGAAACCCTGAACTGAAGAAACACCGGCGCGACGAAGTCCGCAGAGACCACGCGCGCCCCGCACCGGCCCCGAGGCCGGGCGATGACGGAAATCCCCACTGGCCACCGCCGGTGAATAGGCGCCCTTTCACCGGGGCGCTGCTTTTTTCAAGCTGCCATGTACCGACTGCCTTTACGACCCGAAGTCCGTAGCTGGGCTTGCGCCCAACTCAACGGCTTCAGCCAGATTTTCCTCCAGCGCCATCCGGCCTGCGGGGCGTTGATCCTGCTCGCCATCGCCGTGGGCGCACCCAGCCTCCTGGGCGGCGCCTTGCTCGGCGGCGGCGCCTCCTGGCTCACCGCCGTACGTCGTCGCTACAGCCCCAACGACATCGAAGCCGGGCTCTACGGCTACAACGGCGTGCTCCTTGGCCTGCTACTCAGCGCGCGCTTCGAAGCCTCGCTTTACCTGGCGCTGCTGATTCTCTGCGCCGCCGGCCTGTCCAGCCTGCTGCTCAACGCACTGCTGAATGCGCTACGCCAGCACAATTGGCTGCGCGCCTACACGTCGCCCTTCGTCGCGCTCGGCTGGCTGCTGCTGGCCCTGGGCGGCCCGCTGGAGCTGACGCCCACCCTCAGCGCGGCCACCGCGTTTGAGCCTGGCTGGATCGACACGCCGCTTGCGGTGCTGCGCGGCATTGGCCAGGTGATTTTCCTCGACCAGCCCCTGTCCGGCGCGCTGGTACTCGGTGCGTTGTTCCTCGCTGGCTGGCGCGTCGGGCTCTGGGCACTGCTGGGTTCAGTCGTCGCGCTGCTCTTCGCCATCGCGCTGGGTATGCCCCTGCAAGCGTCGCTCGGCGGTCTGTTCAGCCTTAACGGCGCACTCATCGCCCTCGCCCTCGGCAAGGACTTCCGCCGCCCCTGGTGCGCGCTGGCCGGCATCCTCCTGGGCGTCGTCCTGCAACCGGGTTTCGCCGTCCTCGGCCTGCCCGCCATGACGGCACCCTTCATCCTCGCCTGCTGGCTCGTGCTGGCGGCCAAACGGATGATCGGGCGGCCTCAGCCCGCTCCCCGGCGCGCTGCGGATTGAATCCCAGACGAAAAAGCCCGGACCAGGTCCGTAATGCTGTTCACATAAGCATTTGAGCTGCAGCCGAGGCTCCCCGAGAATCCGATGCCAGACCTCTGGCATCGGATTTTTTATGTCCTTTCAACAGCAGTTGCTCGACCTGGGCGAGTTGTTCAACTTCTCCGACTTGAGCACCTTCACCCAAAACATCCCGATCGAGTGGGTGGCCTCGGCGCTGGACCTTTCTGCCCAAGCCACCATCCGCCGCCGGCGCCTGCCCAGTGATCAGGTGCTCTGGCTGGTGCTCGGCATGGCCTTGTTCCGCGACGAGCCGGTCCATGAGGTGGCGCGGCGCCTGAACATCTGCGCCCAGGGTCTGGCCTCCGACCACCTGCTGGCCAGAAGTGGGGTCACCGAGGCACGCAAACGGCTGGGGGCCGATCCGGTTGAATGGCTGTTTCGCCAGACGGGTCAGCAATGGGGGTGTGAGCGCTATGACGGCGATACCTGGCAGGGCCTGCAGGTGTTGGCGGTGGATGGTGCACTGCTGCGCACCCCGGATACACCCGAACTGCGGGAGCATTTCGGCTCTGGCAATACCGCCACCGACCGTCAGACGCCGTTCCCCATGCTGCGGCTCGTGGCCCTGATGAATGTGCGCTCGCACTTGATTCTGGATGCCCAGCTGAGCCCATACCGGCGCAGTGAAATGCGTTTGGCCGATGCCTTTGTGCAGCAGATTCCCGACCATTCGGTGACCTTGTTCGACAAGGGGTTCTGGAGCGCCGACTTGCTGTTGGGGTTGAACAAGGGCGGTGACCACCGACATTGGTTGATCCCGGCCCGCCAGGGCCTAGTCAGCGAGGAAGTGACGCGTTATGGCAAAGGGGATCGCCTGTTGCGCATGAAGGTGTCGCCCCAGGCGCGAAACCGTAACCCGAACCTACCCACGCACTGGGAGGTGCGCGAGGTCAGCTACGAAGTCCAGGGCAAGGTAAAAACCGTTCTGACCTCGCTGCCGGCCGAGCGCTACAGCGCCAAGGCGGTCGCCACACTGTACCGGGAGCGCTGGGAGATCGAACTGGGTTTCCGGAACATCAAGAGTTCCCTGCAGCAGAATGCGGTGACCCTGCGCAGCAAGGTCAAGGCGTTGGTCTACCAGGAGGTCTGGGGATTGTTGCTGGCCTACAACATCATCCGCCGTGAGGCCGGTCAGGCGGCAGTCGCCTTCGGCCGCTCACCCGCCGACATCCGCTTCAAGCCGGTGGCTCACTATATCGCCGTGCAATTGATCGTGATGGCGGCGGCCAACCCGATTTCGGCCACGGGCCGCCGCCTGTCGGAGTTGCGAGCCGGTATTGGCGGGCTGTTTCTGGATCACCGCCCCAAGCCATCAAGACCCAGGACGGTAAAGATTTCCAAGACCCGCTACCCGGTGGACCGCAAGGCTGCTCCGCTTAAGTGAACAGCATTACGGACCAGGTCCGGGCTCTTTCGTTCAGGCCGACAGGCTTCAGGCAATCTTCGCCAGCAGGTCACGCGCCTCCTGTTTCAGTTGGTCGTCGCCTTCGCTGATGACCTCGTTGAGGATGCTGCAGGCCGCCTCGATATTGCCCTGCTCGATGTAGGCCAGCGCCAGGTTGAGTTTCGTGAGGTTCTCCTGACGGGCATCCAGCTTGTCCAGCTCGTCCAGGCTGACCAGGGGATCGACGAACTCGTCGGCGAACCCGTCCAGGCTCTCGGCCTGCGGCAGCTCCGGCAATTCGCCGAACGGGCTCAGGGTGTCGGCATCCAGGGTCAGTTCGAAGACTTCCGGCAGCTCCTGCAGGTTGGTGGGGAAGGCGGCGTCGTCCTCCACGGTCGGGAAGGCTCGGACCACGCTCGCCTTGCGCTTGGGCTCGGCGGTCTTGAACGGGCTGACCTGTTCCCAGTCGGCATCCAGCGGATAGCCATCGAAGTCGGACTGCGGGCCGTCGATGGGTTCGTTGCTCGCTGCGGACAGGGACGAGGGGGCTTCGTCCAGTACGAAGACGGGGTCGCTCGGTGCGCTCCCTGCCGACCCGACATCCGCATAACGGGCGCAAATGGCGGCCAGGCGTTGTTCGTCGGCGCCCACATCGCGCAGAGCGGCTTCTTCGAGGGTGAAGGCCACCGGGTCACGCAGCTCGCCGAGAACTTCCAGCAGGCGGTAACGCAGCTCCAGGCGCTGGGGCTCCTGGGCGACAGCCGGGCGCAACACGGCCAGGGCTTCGCGCCAGCGGCCATAGGCGATGTAGATATTGGCGCCGTCCAGGGCATCGGCGCTGACTCGCGTATCGCGGGCCTGAACGGCCGGCATCGGAGCGCTCTGTACCTTGGCGACCGGAGCCACTTCCGGCAGTTCCGGGGTGACCGGCTGAACCTCCTGACGACGATGCTGGAAGGCCACCTTGGCCTTGCCGCTGGTCTGGGCTTCTTCCAGCTCCTGCTCCTGGGCCGCGCGGCGGGAGCGGCGCAGTAGTACCCAATCCAGCAGGAACAACAGAACCAGGCCGGACACCATGATCGCCCACCAGAACGGGCTGATACCGGTGGTGCCTTCGTGCGCCGTCAGCGAAACACTCTGTTCGGCCGCCTGGGCCTTGGGAATCACCGCAACGGCTGGCTGGACCGGGGCGGCTTCGCGGGCGACCGGGACGGCCGGCTCGGCGGTGCGTTGCTGGATCTGCGCCTGCAGGGCAGTCATCTGCTGGTCGCTGCCGTCCAACTGCTGCTGCATCGCATCCAGCCTGGCCTGGAGTTCGGCGATGTGCTGGCGCAACTCAACACGCTCGGCCTCGACCTGGGCCATGCTGGCGTCCACCCGTTCCTGGGCCTGGTTCAGCACATCCAGGGTCGGCGCGGTCGGTGTCGCCACGGCAGGCGCCGCTGCCTCGCTCGGCGCAGCAGCGGGAGCCTCGACCACGGGGGCCGACGGGGCGCCGACCTGCACTGCGCGGTCCGGCAGTAGCAACGACTGACCGACATGCAGTCGATTGATGTCGCCGCCGGGGAATGCCTGGGGATTCAGAGCAAAGATGCCTTCCAGCATCTGCTGCTGGGAGAAGCCGCTGCCGACGCTGACGCGCTTGGCAATCAGCCACAGGCTGTCACCCCGCACAACCTGGTAGCGCTTGCCTTCGGTTGCGGCAGGCGCCGGCCCAGCTTGTACCGATGCACCCCGACCCGTGGCGGCGGACACCTCGCGCGCCGGGCTGACCGCGGCGGCGCTCGCGGTAAAGGCGGAACCGGGCGGGTCCAGCAGCAAAGTGTATTCACGCAGCAGCTTGCCATTGGGGCGCGCCACTTCGACGATGAAATTCAGGTAGGGTTCGCGGACGGGTTTATTGGACACCACGCGGATGCGGCTGCTGGAACCGCGGATCACCGGACTGAAACGAAGGTCGTTGAGGAAGATGAAACGATCGACGCCGGCACGCTCGAACGCATCGGCCGACGCCAGGCTGACCTTGATTTCGCTGTCGCTCAGGTCACCGACCTCAAGCAGCTCGATTTCGGCATCCAGCGGCTGATTGAGAGCGGAGTGCAGGGTTATCTCGCCTAGCCCCAGCGCTGGTACCAGGCCTGAATAGAGCGCAGACCCGGAAGCAAGCGTGAGAAGAAGCTTGTGAACCCTCGCCATATGTCCTCCCCGGCCAATCGCACTCACGAATCACGCCCCTGATGCCGCAATCGGGCACCCCTGAAACGTGGTGGAACACGCTGACCTCAAAGCTGCATGACAGTGGAATGTCGCTCCCTGTCCACTCCACCTGAAACCTGTAGCGCCGGACCTTTCTCTCCCTCATCCGGCGTAATGGCAGCTGGCCACAGACCTTCGTTGTAGCTTACTCCACTATTCGGAATATTTCGCCAGGGGGCTTGACATTTTTTTCATCGTGCGATTTGCATGCTCATTTTCGTGCAGGCCGCACGCCCCTGGCCGGCACCACCGCCAACAGGAAGAGTAGCGCAACCAGCCAGAAACTTTGCTCGAAAGCCAGGGCTTCGGCTGCGGCATCGCCCCCTTCGGCGGCATGGCGCCACTCCAGGAAGAACGTCAGCAGGTTGACCCCGAAGGCGCCGCCCAACTGACGGACGAAGGTGATGGCGCCCGCGCCCAGCGCCAGTTCCTCCGCACTGAGGACGTCCAGCGCGCCGGTGCTCATGGCCGGCAGCAGCAGCCCCAGCCCGAGCCGGCCGACACAGGCCCAGCCACAGAGCACCCAGAAGGAAGCGCCCGCCCCCGCCAACCCCAGGGCCGCCGAGGACAGGGCGAACACCAGCAGGCCGACCACCAGCAGGGACGCCGCCGCCAGACGGTCACTGGCCCAACCGCCGAGGAAGGACGCCAGCCCCAGTACCACGCCGGTCGGCAACAGCAGCAGACCGGCCTGGCCCGCGCTATAGCCTTCCACCGTCTGCAGGAAGAGTGGAATCAGGTAGGTGGAACCGTACAACCCCAGCCCCAGCACCAGAGCCACCCAGCTGGCCTTGCGGAATGCTGCGTGACGCCACAGCTGCATCGGCAGCAGGGGCCGCGCGCAGGCACGGCTGCGACGCAGGAAGGCCACGGCGCAGCCAAGGCCCAGCAGCCCGGGCAGCCAGGTATTCGGCGCCAGCCAGCCATAACGCTGGGCCTCCGCCAACGCGCCGAGCAAGGCGAACAGGGCAACGCAGAGCAGGAGGAAGGCGGGCAGATCGACGCCTGGCGTACTGCGGTTCCGCTCGCTGGGCATCAGCCACCGGGCCCCGATCAGCGCCAGCAGGCACAGCGGCAGGGGCAGCCAGAACACCGCACCCCAGCCGAAGTGGTCGATCAGGTAGCCGCCGACGGTCGGCCCCAGGGTGGGCGCCACCATGACGCCCAGGCCATAGATGCCCAGGGCCATGCCCCGACCACCGTCGGTATAGACCCGAAAAATCAGCACCATCGCCAGCGGTTGGATGATGCCGGCGCAGGCGCCCATGAGGATGCGCAGGGCAATCAATTGCCAGGCGGAAGTGGCCGCCAGGGCCAGCAGTGAAGCCAGGCTGAACAGGCCAAGTCCGAGCTGTACCGTACGCCGTGCGCCCAGGCGTGCCTGGCACCAGGCCGCCAGCAGCAGGCCGGCCGTCATGGAGGCGAGAAAACCGGTGGAAAGCCATTGCGCCAACGGGCGGCCGATGTGGAAATCGGCCATGATCGCCGGCAAGGCGACGTTGATGCTGGTGGACGCGAGGATCATCGCCATGCTGCCGAGCATGAGCAGGCCCAGCAGCCACTGCGGATACCGGGCCCCGAAGCGCTGGTGCAGCGCTTCCAGATCCTGCCCCATCAGAGGCGGTCCAGGTTCGCCAGTATCCGTGCGTGAACCTGTTGGCAGTGACGCAGTTCGTCGTCGTCGATACCCGCGAAGAGTTCCTGGCGCAGTTGGCTGGAAATGGCCTCGATCCGCTCGATCAGGGGACGGGCCGGCGGGCACAGGGCGATCTTTTTCGCCCGGCGGTCTTCGACAACCGCCATGCGCTGGATCAGGCCCTGGGCTTCCAGGCTGTCCAGCAGGCGGGCCAGGGTCGGCCCTTCCACGCCGACGCTCTTGGCCAGCTCACGCTGGGTCGGCAATTCCTGGAAACGGGAAAGATGCAGCAGCACCAGCCAGCGGGCCTGGGACAGCCCCATGCCGGCGAGGCGGCGATCGAGTTCGGCGCGCCATGCGCGGGACATCTGGGCAAGCTGCATGGCGAAACGGTGTTGATCGGGGTAGGACATCGAAATGACTCGGACTTCTTATACTAATAATTAGCCAGCTAATCATAGCCGAAAGCCGCGGGCAAGCCCCCTGCCCTACCACTTCACATACTGGTCCTCGACGAACCCCCACATCTGGTCGATGCGCACTGGCGGACGTCCCGGCGGACGCAGGGTGCCGCTGAAGCGGCCGAAGACCTGCTTGAAATTGCTTGCAATGAAACCGAGGTTCAGCCGCTCCCGGTGCAACCCCTCGCCCTCGAATCGCAGGTCCACCTGGCCGTCGTGGGACGCGATGCTCCAGGTGCTCAACGGCTGGTCGCGATCGAAGGCAAAGCGCACGGTATCCACCTTGAGCAGCTCGCCATCCAGCCAGAAGCAGTTTTCGGTGAAGCTGGTTTCGTTCACCCCGCAGGACAGGTTCAGGCCGACCCGCCGGCCCTCCGCCAGGCCTGACAGGCAGGCCCAATTCCAGTGGGTTTCCGGGCGCATGTAGCCGGCCGACCAGTCGTGATGGGCGAAGGCGCCTATCTGGCCGAGATCGAATCGCCCCAGGTCGCTGCTGACCTGCCCCTGGCACGCCACACCCGCCACCTTTTGCGCATAGACCCAGCCATTCACCGCCGTCGGCGTGCAGATGCACATGGGCTGGAAGGCCGGCTGGCGCTCGTTGAAACGGGCATCGATGCGAGTACCGTCGTCGAGCGCCACCAGAAGGCGCTTTTCGCCGGTTTCAGCGCAGTTTTCCAAGCGCAGCAGATTGCGCCCCTGGCGCAATTCGCCGGTGCCCCCGTCCGGCTGCTGGGAGAATGACGTACCCAACCCGAGCGGTAGCTTGAACTGCCGTTCGATCATGCGCCCACTGGCCGGATGGAAGAGGTAGACGAAGCCGACACCCACCAGGCTCAGGTTGGCCAGGGCGCAACCGCCGATCAACTCGTCGCTGAGCAGGCCGAAATACTGGAACTGGTGGAATCGCCGCCACTTGGCCAGTGCGCCGAGGCGACGCCCCATGGGCGAACGGAAGTCGAAGTCACGGTAGTTGATGAGGCCCGGCGCGGAAGGAAAGATGCCGTAATGCGGCTGGCCATCGGCCTGGATCAGCTTGTCCATGCGGATCGCTCGAAGCAGAAGGAGCGGCGATGCTAGCACCGGTCGGCGCGCCGGGCAGTCACGGGGCGCGCCATCCGGAGCGACCAACTAGGCCACCACGCGATTCCTGCCGAACGCCTTGCCTTCATAGAGTGCCCGATCCGCCTGCTCGTACAACTCGTAGAGCCTGGCCAGTGGCATGCCCGGCAGCGGATGCACGCACGCCACACCGATGGACATGGTCAGCACGGGCGCGGTGGGCGAGGCCTCATGGCAAATAGCCTGCGCCTCCAGCGCCGCGCGCAGCCTCTCCGCGCAGCGCCGCGCTTCCTGTTCGCCGACGTCATAAAGCAGCACGGCGAACTCCTCGCCCCCCAGGCGCACCGCCATGTCCAGGGGACGGCGCGCGGTGCCTTCCAGCACCCGCGCCACCTGCTGCAGCACCTGGTCGCCGGCCTGGTGGCCGTAGCGGTCGTTGTAGGCCTTGAAATGGTCCACATCGCAAAGCAGCAGCGCCAACCCGAGTTTTTCCCGCTGGGCCTGGCGCCACAGGCGTTCCAGTTGTCGATTGAAGCTGCGGCGGTTGTACAGCCCGGTCAGGCTGTCGTGGTCGGCCAACACCCGCATCAGCCGGCTGATGAGAAAGTGCTCGCGGGACTTGAACTCCAGCAGGTAACAGCCGACCGCCCCCGCCAGGTTGCCGAACAGCAGGAACAGCAGGTTGTTGACCAACCTCGGCCAGGGCAGCCCGGCCCAGATCTCCAGCCCCACATAGGCCAGCAGGATCACCAGGGAAACACCCAATGCCTCCCCCAGGCGGAGCCCCACCAGGAAATAGGCCGCCATGCACACCAGCAGCAGCCCCTCATAGGGAAAGGACGGATCGCTGCGGTGGGCAATGGCCACCACCGCGCCCGCGCCGATACCGAGGGCGCCGATGCAGACCAGGCTCAACGGCGCCAGGAGATCGCGACGACGGCGCTGCAGCATCAGCACGCCGCATCCCAGCAGCAGCCCCAGCACGCCCAGGCGCACGGCCAGCATCCACCAGCGCTCCGCGCTGCTGATCAGGTAGAAATCGAGCACGGCGAACGCCAGCCAGGTCAGCAGACCGAGCCCCAGGGCAATGCGCTTGAGATCGAAGTTCTCTTCGAGGAAATAGTCGCGGTATTCACGCTCCAGGGAGCGCGCGAAACGCAGATGCCGGAACCCCAGGGCCAGTTGATCGGCGTATGGATTGGGGCGGACATCGTCAAGCCAGGCAGTGTTGCTGTAGGACACATCTACCTCTTCTGTCGGAGGCCTCTGGCGCACCTTAGCCGGTCGTGCGCGGCGTCACAAGTTCGTCGCTTTGCCCCGTCATACTCCTGACGCGAACCTCGACAGCAGCCGATCAGGCCTCGAACTCCGCCTCCAGGGCAGCCCGCACGCAGTGCAGCACGCCATCGGGCACCCGACCGGAGAACAGTGCGGCCACTTCCGCCACGGGCGGCAACTCGCCTTCGCCATCGAGGAAGGCGTCCTGGATTTCGCCCAGCAGGTCTTCCGGCAGGTCCAGCGCCTGCTCCAGGCTGAGCTGCTGGTTGCCGATGGTTTCGGCCAGCAGGCTGTAGACGTTCTTTTCGCTGCAGTTGAGCTGGCGGGCGATCTGCGCGGGCGTCATGCCCGCACGCGCCAGGCTGACCAGCTCATGGCGCAGGTCGGTAACCGCGCGCGGCGCCTCGCCGGCGCCATTGAGCACTTCGAGGAAGGCCTCGCCGTAGCGCTCCAGCTTGCGCGCGCCCACGCCGCTGACCCGGGCCATCTCGGACAGACTGCGCGGCTGGCTGCGCAGCATTTCCAGCAGAGTCGCATCAGGGAAGATGACGTAGGGCGGAACGCTGTGTTCTTCCGCCAGTTTGCGACGCAGCGTGCGCAGGGCCTCCCACTGCTCGCGCTCCTCGCCCCGCACCAATTGGCTGGCGGCGCTGGCGGTCGGCTTGGGCGCCTTGCTGGACAGGTCGCGGCGCAGTTCCAGGCTGACTTCGCCCCGCAGCAGCGGGCGGCAGGCTTCGGTCAGGCGCAGGCCGCCGAACCCCTCCAGGTCGACGTCCGCGAGGCCACGGGCGACCAACTGGCGGTACAGGGTGCGCCACTCGGCTTCGGACAACTGCTTGCCCATGCCGAACACCGACAGGTGCTGATGGCCGGCGGAACGCACTTTCTCGTTATCGCGCCCCAGCAGCAGGTCCACCAGGTGGCCGACGCCATAGCGCTGGCCGCTGCGGTGGATGGCCGAGAGCGCCAGGCGCGCCGGCTCGGTGGCGTCCCAGGTCTGCACGCCATCGGTGCAGATGTCGCAGTGGCCGCAGGGCTGGGCCAGTTCTTCGTCGAAGTAGGCCAGCAGGGTCTGGCGACGGCAGCGGGTCTCTTCGCAGAGCGAGAGCATGGCATCCAGCTTGTGCTGTTCGATGCGCTTGTGGCGCTCGTCGCCCTCGGAGTTGCTCAGCATCTGCTTGAGCAGCAACACGTCCTGCAGACCGTAGGCCATCCAGGCATCGGCCGGCAGGCCGTCACGGCCGGCGCGGCCGGTTTCCTGGTAATAGGCTTCCAGGGACTTGGGCAGGTCCAGGTGGGCGACGAAACGCACGTTGGGTTTGTCGATGCCCATGCCGAAGGCGATGGTTGCGACCATGATCAGCCCTTCCTCGTTGAGGAAGCGCTTCTGGTGGTAGGCCCGCAGGTCGTTGGACAACCCCGCGTGGTACGGCAGCGCCGGAAAACCCTGCGCGGAGAGGAAGGACGCCACCTCTTCCACCTTCTTGCGCGACAGGCAGTAGACGATGCCGGCATCGCCGCGGCGCTCGGCGAGGAAGCCCAGCAACTGCTTGCGCGGCTGATCCTTGGCGACGATGCGGTAGAAGATGTTCGGCCGGTCGAAGCTGGAGAGGAAGCGCTCGGCATTCTGCAGGTGCAGGCGCTGGACCATCTCCTCGCGGGTCCGCATGTCAGCGGTGGCGGTCAGGGCCATGCGCGGCACATTGGGGAACAACTCGGCCAATTGGCCCAATTGCAGGTATTCCGGCCGGAAATCGTGTCCCCATTGGGACACGCAGTGGGCTTCGTCGATGGCGAACAGGCCGATCGGCAGGCGCTGCAGGAAGGCCAGCATGCGCGGTTGCACCAAACGCTCCGGGGCGAGGTAGAGCAGCTTGATCTCGCCACGGCGCAGGCGGTCGGCGATATCCCGCTGAGCCTCGGCGGACAGCGTGGAGTTCAGCGCCACGGCCGGCACGCCCAGTTCGTCCAGGGTGGCGACCTGGTCCTCCATCAGCGCGATCAGCGGCGACACGACCACGGTCAGGCCCTCGCGCAGCAGCGCCGGAACCTGATAGCAGAGGGACTTGCCGCCGCCGGTGGGCATCAGCACCAGGGCATCGCCTCCCCTGGCCACGCGTTCGATGATCGCGGCCTGGTTGCCGCGGAAAGCGTCGTAGCCGAATACGTCTTTGAGGATGCGCAGTGCCTGGTCGAGCATGGGGGTCTCCGGAACAAGCCGCGCATTATACGTCAGCCGTAACGGCAAGATGGCCACGCCCATCGCCCATGGCTTTTGCCGCAAACCTCGCACTCGACTAGAATTCAGCGTCGTTTATTCCTCAAGGTAGTCCCACGATGTCCTTCGCTGAGCAACTGTCCCGCCTGCAAGCCTTTCTCGATGCCGATGACCTGCACGAGGAGGCTCTGGACTATGTGGCCACCCACGGCTACCTGACCGCCCTGTCGATCTGCCCGGAGCAGGTGCCCGAGCGCGAATGGATCGACGCCCTGTTCGCCGAGCCGCCGCACTACCGCAGCGACGCCGAGCGCGCCGAGATCGAAACCGCCCTGCTGGACCTCAAGGCCCACATCGCCCGCCAACTGGCCAGCGACGAGGACCCCGAGCTGCCCTGCGACCTGGACCTGGGCGAGGACCCGGACGACTCCGACCTGCGCGGCTGGTGCATCGGCTTCATGGAAGGGGTGTTCCTCCGCGAGGAGGTCTGGTTCGAGAGTGCCGAGGATGAAGTCAGCGAGCTGCTGCTGCCGATCATGGTGGGCTCCGGCCTGTTCGACGAACAGCCCGAGTTCGCCGACATCGCCCGGGACCGCAGCCTGGTGGACGAGATGGTCGAGCAGATCCCCGAACTGCTGACCGCCCTCTTCCTGCTGTGCAACGCCCCGGAAGAAAAGCCCGCCCTGCTCAAGCCCCGCCACCACTAAGGCGGGCGTATGGCCCACGGCGATATCCAGCAGCAGCGCCACCCGGCGCTGCGCATGATCCTCCTGGTCGTCGGCTGGCTCAGCGTCGCCCTGGGCGTGATCGGCATCTTCGTGCCGGTGCTGCCGACCACCCCCTTCCTGCTGCTCGCCGCGGCCTGCTTCGTGCGCAGTTCGCGGCGTTTCTATCTGTGGCTGGTGGAACATCCCCGGCTCGGCCCCTGGATCCGCGACTACCTGGAAGGCCAGGGCATCCCGCTCAAGGGCAAGGTCTACGCCCTGGCGCTGATGTGGGGCAGCATCACCCTCTCCTGCATCCTCGTGCCGCTGCCCTGGGCCCGTGGCTTCATGCTCACCAGCGCCGTGCTGGTGAGCATCTATATCCTGCGCCAGAAAACCCTGCGTCCTCACTGACGCCCACTCGGCAAACCGCCGGTTGCCCGCCTAGACTCTGAGCATTCCGGGCGGAGAGATGGCCAATGCGGCAACGATGGGCAGCAAAGGGAGTGCGGCGACCCTCGTGGCTGGCATGGCAATGCGGCTGCCTGCTCAGCGGCCTGCTGCTCTGCCTGACCAGCGTGCTGGCCAACTGGGACTTCGACCTGATCCTGCAGAACGCCGCCCGGCGCTACGGCGACCTGGGGCCGGCGAAAGACCGCATCCTCGCCTGGAGCGAACTGATCCAGGCCAGCGTCGACCAACCCGAGGGCGATAAACTCGGCGCGGTGAACCGCTTCTTCAATCGCCAACTGCGCTTCACCGACGACCTGAGCACCTGGCACGAGAAGGACTACTGGGCCACCCCCATCGAAGCCCTGGTCAAGGGTGCCGGCGACTGCGAAGACTACTCCATCGCCAAGTACTTCACCCTGCGTCGCCTCGGCATTCCCGCCGAGAAGCTGCGCATCACCTACGTCAAGGCCCTGCGCCAGAACCAGGCGCACATGGTCCTCACCTACTACAAGACACCCAGCGCCGACCCTCTGGTGCTGGACAACCTGATCGGCGAGATACGCCCCGCCTCCCAGCGCACCGACCTGCTGCCGGTCTACGCCTTCAACGCCGAGGGGCTCTACACCGGCGTCAAGCGCGCCGGGGACACCAAGAAGCTGTCGCGCTGGCAGGACCTGCTGAAAAAGATGCGAGCCGAAGGCTTCGCCATAGGAGAGGGTTAGCCCATGTCCCTGCTCAAGCAACTGTTCCTGGCCATCTGCCTGCTGCTCGCGCTGGCCTTCGCCGGCAGTTTCCTCGCCGGCGTGGAAAGCTCCCGCGAGCAGTTGCTCAGCCAGTTGCGCTCCCACGCCCAGGACGCCGCCACGGCCCTCGGCCTGTCGATGACACCCCATGTGGATGACCCGGCGATGATCGAGCTGATGGTCAGTTCCATCTTCGACAGCGGCTACTTCGCCAGCATCCGCGTCGTGCGCATCCCGGACGGCAGCGTGATCGCCGAGCGCAAGGCCACCGGCACCCGCGAACAGGTGCCGGGCTGGTTCGCCCAGCTGGTCGACCTGCGCCCGCAGGGCGGTGACGCGCTGATCATGCGCGGCTGGCAGCAGGCGGCGCGGGTGGAGGTGCTGAGCCATCCGCAGTTCGCCCTGGCCAAGCTGTGGGACAGCGCCGTGGGCAGTCTGCTCTGGTTGCTGTTCTGCGGCGTCATCAGCGCCCTTCTGGGCGCCTGGCTGCTGCGCACCCAGTTGAGGCCGCTGGACAACATGGTGCAACAGGCCGAAGCCATCAGCCGCCGCGAGTTTCTCGCCCTGCCCAAGGTGCCACGCACACCGGAACTGCGCCGCGTAGTACTGGCCATGAACCAGATGGTGGACAAGCTGCGCAAACTCTTCGCCGAGGAAGCCGCGCGTAGCGAGCGCCTGCGCGAAGAGGCCTACCAGGACAGCCTCACCGGCCTGGCCAACCGCCGCCAGTTCGACATCCACCTGGCCAACCAACTGGTGCCCAACGAACAGAACGCCTCCGGCTACCTGCTGCTGCTGCGGGTCAACGACCTCGGCGGGCTCAACCAGCGCCTGGGCGGCCAGCGCACCGATGCCCTGATCCGCGACATCGGTGAGCGCCTCAATGCGCTGGTGCTGCAACGCGGCACCCCGGACTGGCTCGCCTCGCGCAGCCGTGGCGGCGAATTCGCCCTGCTCGCCCCCGGCCTCACCGGCGAAGACACCGAGCCCCTGGCCGAGACGATCACCCAACAGCTGGAAAGCCTGCACGAGACCGGCGCCAGTGACCGCAGTCCGGTGGTCCTGCTCGGCGTGGCCGCCTACCGCCCGGGCGAGGACATCCACAAGGTCATGGGCCGGGCCGACCAGGCACTCGCCCAGGCGGCGCAGGACCACAATCGGCCCTGGGCCCGGCTGGACGATTTCGACCCTGCCCCGGGCCAGAGCCAGCATGACTGGCGGGCCTGGATCGACGATGCGTTGAACAAGGGCAAGTTGCGCCTCTACTTCCAGCCGGTGGGACTTTGTGCGAATCCCGCGGAAATCCTGCACCACAAGGTCCTGGCGCGCCTGCTCGACCCCCAGGGCGAAGCCGTGCCCGCCGGTCGCTTCCTGCCCTGGATCGAGCGCCTCGGCTGGGCCGCGCGTTTCGACCTGGCGATGCTGGAGCATTGCCTGGCACACCTGCAGCAATCGCCGTCGCCCATTGCCCTCAGCCTGTCCGCCGCCAGCCTGCGTCCGGGGGAGGAGCGCGAACGCCTGCTGGCCCTGCTCAAGTCCCATCCGCAGCAAGCGGCCCAGCTCACCCTGGAGCTGGACGAACGCCATCTGCCGCCGGCCGGCGAACTCGGGCAGATCTGCCAGGCGATCCGCCGCACCGGCTATGGCGTCGGCCTGCAGCACTTCGGCGGGCGTTTCAGCCTGATCGGCAACCTGGCCCACCTGGGCCTGGCCTACCTGAAAATCGACGGTGCCTACATCCGCGCCATCGACCAGGAAAGCGACAAGCGCCTGTTCATCGAAGCGCTGTTCCGCGCCACCAACAGCATCGACCTGCCGCTGATCGCCGAAATGGTGGAAACCCAGGGTGAGTTGGAAGTCCTGCGGGAGATGGGCATCCAGGGCGTGATGGGCCGCGTGGTCGGTGCGCCGGCGCCCTGGCATGAGTGACACGACCCGGCCCGCGAACGGGACGGCGCCGTGAGCGGGTCGTCGGTCAGCCCGCTAGCCGCGCTCAATAGGACAGGTCGTTTTCGTCCGGCACCAGGCTGCTCAGGCCGCCCACCTGGGCGCGGACATGGGCGCGCTGCTGCAGCTTGTGGCGGGCGGCCTCCGGCAGGTCGGTGAAGTTCATCACCCCACGGTTCACCAGCGCCTGCACCAGATCCTCGACCACCCGCACCAGTTCCAGGTCGGAGTGCGCCAGGGCCATCAGGTGGTCGTGCAGGCTGCGGCTGGCGAACCAGCTCAACACTTCCGGGTCGCTGGCCGGCATGCTCTGGGTCATGCTGTTGAAGGGTTCGTGCTCCACCCGCAGCACACTGCCGTTCTCGTCGCGTTGCACGTAAACCATGGTTCCCTCCCTTTTCCACTCCGTACCGGGCCGGCGCGGAGTCAGGCCTGTATCAGGCGTCCACCTTCAAGGTGCCGTCATCGAGCATGTGGGAGATCACCGAGGCGGTATCCGGCGCCCCGTAGGCCGTGAGCAGGTTCACCCCTTCCAGCACGATGGTCTGCCCAGTGCCCCCCGGGTTGGCCGGGGTGTTGGAATCCACGGTGATGGTGGTGTTCGCACCGAAGGCCATGGTCAGGTAGTCGTCCAGGCTGCCCACATTGCTGTGCTCGCCGGTCAGCAACTGAGACAGATCCAGTTTGTCCACGCCGGGCGTGAAGTCGGTGATGGTGGTGACACCGGTGTCGCCCAGTAGCCATTTGAAGGTGTCCGCGCCGTCTCCTCCCGTCAGGCGGTCATTGCCGCCGTTGCCCGCCAGAACGTTGTCGCCGCTGTTGCCGCTCAGGGTATCGTTCAGGCCGGAACCCAGCAGGTTCTCGATATTGAGCAACGTATCGATCCCTGCGCCTACCGTGTCCTGGGCAACCAGCAGCGACAAATCGACCGTCACGCCCGCCGTCGCGCCCTGGTAGGAGGCAGTGTCGATGCCGTTCCCGCCGTCGAGCACATCGTTCCCTGCTCCGCCAATCAGCACATCGTTGCCACCCATGCCGGAAATAAGGTCGTTGCCACTGGTTCCTTGAATCACATCATCGGAGGCAGTGCCGACGAAGGTACTGCTGGCCTCGAGGTTGACTTGCAGCACCCGCGTCGAGGAGGTGTCGCCATCGGCATCGCGAATGGCCACGGAAAAGTCGAGCGTGGTATCCAGCGTGTTGGTCTCCGATGTGATGAAGCCCACGTCGGAAACCTTGAGCACGTCGTGGTCGGTGTCAGACGAGGTGAAACTCACACGGCTGTTCACATTCGACGCACCGCCGTTGCCGATAGCGGAGTTGAAGTTGATGGCAGCTGACGACGTGATGCCCTCGACGCTGGTAAGAACCTGCGCGCCGTAGATCTGCCAGTTCTCCCCGGGGGCGTTGAAGTCGTTCTTCTCGATGACGATGGCGCCATCGTTGTTGTCCAGGTAGATGCCGTAAGCCGCGAGCACCGCACTGTTGGCCGTCATGATGTCGGCATTGCTCACCACCAGTGCGCGCGTAGTCTTGACGCCACCCACACCGATCAGTTTCAGCACCACGACCAGGTCTTCGTTGTTCACGCCATCGAACTTCAGGAACATCCCGTCGGCCCGAGCATTGGGTTCGACGCCCAGGTGACCTTTAGGGTTGCTCGAGTAGAAGTTCAGATCCAGTACCTCGCCCTTGCCCAACGTGTCCCCGGCCACACCGTTGGCGGAATTGCTCACGCTCACCCAGGACATGGCCTGATTGAAAAGTTCGCCGTCGGTGAAGACCGAGGTGCTGGACGAGCCGGCACGCAGGTTGTCGCTGCCGGTGCCGCTGCTTGGCTCCGCGTAACTGGTGTACTGCACGAAGAAGTTGTTATTCAGCGCCACCACCGCGACCGCGGGCTGGGTCGAGTCCGGCACCGTGCTGTTGACCTCGTAGCCGGTGATGCTCAGCGAAGTACTGGTCTTGAGGATGGTGTAGCCCTGAATCGGCTCATCCAGCGCGACACTGTAGGTGCCATTGACCTTGTCGAAGGTCAGGGTTCCGCTGGCTTGCTCCAACGTCCCCGGACTAGCGGGGTTCGGGGCGTAGTCGAAACCGATCCTGAAGGTGGCGCTGGCAGCCGATTCGGCCATCCAGGTCACCGCGCCGGACGAGATCGCCACCCCGCCTACGGTGCCGCTCAGGCCGATGGAGGTGAAATCCGAGTCGGCTGGCGAGAAGGGCCCGGCGCCACGGGTGTCTGCACCGGTGCTGTACACGAATACACCCGACGCACCCGCTACGCTGTCGCCATTGGAGAACATCAGGTTCGAACTCTGCAGGATGGCCGGAACGTCATCCTCCACCTGGATCAGCAAATCGCCCGCCAGGGGCAGGCTGCCGCTGCCATTACTCGCCCGCAACGCCCCCGTCAGGTTGAGGGTGAGAAGCTGGTCGTCGCCACCCGCACCGCTGCCGGGATGATCCAGCGCGCCCAGCAGGGTGAATGTGTAATCACCGTTGCTCTGCACCTGCAGGGTGAAGATGGTCGTGGTTCCAGCCTTGGCGATCAGGGTATTGCCTACGCTCGAATAGGTCAGCGCAACGCCATGGGACGTCGCCAGGGGCATCGCCAGGGGTGTTGCGGCCACAGAGAACTGCGCCCCGGCCGGGGTACCCACCAAGAGTTCGCTGAGGTTGCCGGTCGCCACGGTGGTCTGGCCATCGCCGTCGGTGATGCCACCGGGTAGTTCGTCCTCATCGACCCGGCCAATCACCGGCGAGGCGTCCTCGATTCGTACCGTCAGGGAAGCACTCGAGGGGTCACCGTCCTTGTCGACGATGGTGTAGATGAAGTGTTCGCTGGTGTCGGCAGCCACGCTGTTCGGAGCGACATAGGTCCAGGCGCCCGTGCTGAAGTCAAAGGTCAGCTTGCCGCCGAGTGGGGTGGTGAGCGCATTGAGCATGTTGCCGGAAAGGGTGCCGCCCGTACTCACGGCGATGCTGCCGGCACCATTCCAGGTGTAGGTGGTGGTACCGATCTGGATGGACAGGATGCGACCAGGGCCATCGGCGCCGAAGGCATCGTCATCACCGCCACCCACTGCATTGTCACTTCCCAGCAGCACGTTGCCTGACACAATCCCGCCGACGATCTGACCGGCCAGGGTTTCCACCAGATCCCCGAAGTTGTTCACCAGGATGGGCGAGCCGGAGCCATCGACATCCACATCTTGCAGACGTGCGGTATTGATGCCGTTGCCCACGCCGATGGCGGTCACATTGATGCCGTTGCCATTGACGAAATGGTTCCACTGGGTCGCCACGGCAGAGGTCAGCGACGAACCGTTCGGGCCGGTCTGCTCGTTCGGGTTGCCGTCGCTGATGAAGAACACCTGGTTGCTCCAGCTCGGAATCGGCGTATAGACCGCCATGGCCTTCTCGATGGCCGCCGTGAAGTCGGTGTTGCCGGAGAACGGACGCGTGCCGCCGGCCTGCGGGTTAAGGCTGTTGACCAGCGAGATGAATGAACCGACGTCGGTGACCACCGGGTAGGACGCAGCGGTTCCCGAAAACGCGACCAGTTGAATGCGCACGTCGCCATCGGTGGTATTGAACAGCGTCTGCCCGGCACTGCGAACGGCAGTGAGCATGGTGTTCAGTTCGGTGTTGTCGATGCTGCCGCTGAAATCCAGCACAAATACGACGTTGAAATCCTGGCCGCTGCCCTCGGCCACATCGGCGATGTCGTCCCGTGCGTATGGCGTATCGTCATTGACCTTGATGTCCAGGGAGCCGTTGGTGGAATCGCCGTCCTTGTCGGTGACCTGATAGGTCAGGGTGAACAACTGGTCGTTCTCATGCCCGCCCAAGGCATGCTGGATAGGCGCAAGCTGAGTCACGCCATAGGCGCCGCTGGTGCTGTTCAGGGTCACCTCGATGACCGTGGTGGTGCCCTGCTTGATCAGCAGGGTGCTGCCCGACTTCACGTAGGTGAAGCCATCCGGAGCCCCCGTGGTCAGCCACTGAACGCTGCCGGCGCCGTCGGCGCCGTAGCTGAATCCAACACTGCCTAGGGTATTCACCGCGTCGGGACCATCGCCGGTCCCCCCGGGGATACCGCCGGGAAGGGCATCGTCATCCAGCAGCACGAGGCCGTTGCTGGTGACTGTCGGGGCCGCATCGCGGAAGCTGATGGCGTCGCCCAGGTTCAGCGTCGCACTGTCCTTGTCGCCATCGGCATCGGTGACACGCGCGGTCAGGGTGATCAGGTCGGCAGCGGCCAGCCCGGCCGCCTGGTCGGGACCGGTGTTGGGTGTGTGGAAGATCGCCCGCATCTGTTCGAGGGTCACGCTGCCGTCACCGGCCACGCTCAGGCGGAAGGCCAACTGCCCTCCCCCGCTGACCAGGCCGACGATGTCCGAACCCACCTTGGAGAGCAGGATGCTGTTGCCGGTTGCGGTGTCCCGCAGGCCGCTGTCCACGCCCTGCGCCTTCACGTTCAGGCTGTACTCGATCGCGTTGCTCGCCGCCGCGCCATCGGCGCCGAACACCGTCGTGAAGGCCCCGGCGAAATGGGTGCTGGCGGTCTCACCGAGGGTGGTCTCGTCCACCTGCAGGTCGAGCCCGCCCAGCCCCTTCACGCTGACCTTCGGCACATCGTCGACGATGCCGATCGTGAGCACGCCAATCCCGGTGTTGCCGTTGGCGTCGGTCACCCTGAAGGTGAAGGTCTCGGTGAACTGCAGGTTGTTGCCGTTGTCGCCGGGGTTGACCTTCGGCGCGGACACCAGCGTGTAGGTGTAGGCGCCGCTGCTGTTCACCACCAACTGCCCGTATTGGCCGTTGCCCGCACCGGCATCCAGGCTGAAGCTGTACGGCCCGTTGCCGCCGCTGCCCACCAGCGTGCCGCTGGCGAACTCGTCGTCGCTCGACGGCTCGCTGCCAAAGCTCAGCGCCGCTTCGCGCACATCCTGGTCCGAACCCGCCTGCACAGCGCCGGCCACGGTGACGTTGGCCAGGTCGATGGTCAGGGTGGTGGTGCTGAGATCGCCATCGGCGTCAACGATGGTGTAGGTGAAGGTATCCACCGCACCTGCCGCGCCCACCGTGTCGGGCCTGCTGGTGTAGGTGTAACTGCCGTCGGCATTCAGCACCAGGGTGCCGAAGGCCGTGCTGATGCTGTCACCCACCCCACCGGCGACCGGCGTCGAAATGTCGGCGCCGACGCGCACGCCCACTACGCCAGTGGTCGGCGACGGGCGGCCATCGGCGCCGAAGAGGTCGGCCACCGAGCCGGCACCGACGCCGGTGACCACATTGCCGCTCACGCTGCCGCCTTCGCTGACCGACGCGCTGTCCGCATAGGCCACTGGCGTGTCGTCGTTCACCTTGATGTACAGCGAACCGTCGGCCCGGTCACCATCGCGGTCGGTGATCTTGTACTCGACCTCGAAGGTCAGGTCATTCTCGTCATGGCCCTCGGGGTGCAGGATCGGCGCGTTCTGAGTGACGGTGTAAGCCCCGGTGAATTTGTCCAGGGTGATGGTGATGACGGTCACGTCGCCCTGCTTGATCAGCAACCCGTCCTTGGTTTCCACATAGGTGAAGCCGTAGGGCGCACCGCTGTCCTGCAGCTCGATTTCGCCCGGGCCGTCGGCGCCGAAGTCGTGGGCGATGACGCCGCTGGTGTTGTGGGTGTCCGGCGATCGGTCGCCCACGCCACCGGGATTGCCATGGGGCAAGGCATCGTCGTCGAGGTAGACCTTCACGTACGGGTCGATACGGGGCGCGTCATCCTTGAAGCTGATGGCGTCGCCCAGGTTCAGCGTCGCACTGTCCTTGTCGCCATCGGCGTCGGTGACACGCGCGGTCAGGGTGATCAGGTCGGCAGCGGCCAGCCCGGCCGCCTGGTCGGGACCGGTGTTGGGTGTGTGGAAGATCGCCCGCATCTGTTCGAGGGTCACGCTGCCGTCACTGGCCACGCTCAGGCGGAAGGCCAACTGCCCTCCTCCGCTGACCAGGCCGACGATGTCCGAACCCACCTTGGAGAGCAGGATGCTGTTGCCGGTTGCGGTGTCCCGCAGGCCGCTGTCCACGCCCTGCGCCTTCACGTTCAGGCTGTACTCGATCGCGTTGCTCGCCGCCGCGCCATCGGCGCCGAACACCGTCGTGAAGGCCCCGGCGAAATGGGTGCTGGCGGTCTCACCGAGGGTGGTCTCGTCCACCTGCAGCTCGAGCCCGCCCAGCCCCTTCACGCTGACGCTCGGCACATCGTCGACGATGCCGATCGTGAGCACGCCAATCCCGGTGTTGCCGTTGGCGTCGGTCACCCTGAAGGTGAAGGTCTCGGTGAACTGCAGGTTGTTGCCGTTGTTGCCGGGGTTGACCTTCGGCGCGGAAACCAGCGTGTAGGTGTAGGCGCCGCTGCTGTTCACCACCAACTGCCCGTATTGGCCGTTGCCCGCGCCGGCATCCAGGCTGAAGCTGTACGGCCCGTTGCCGCCGCTGCCCACCAGCGTGCCGCTGGCGAACTCGTCGTCGCTCGACGGCTCGCTGCCAAAGCTCAGCGCCGCTTCGCGCACATCCTGGTCCGAGCCCGCCTGCACGCTGCCCACCACGGTGTGGTCGGACAGGTCGATGGTCAGGGTGGTGGTGCTGAGATCGCCATCGGCGTCGACGATGGTGTAGGTGAAGGTATCCACCGCACCTGCCGCGCCCACCGTGTCGGGCCTGCTGGTGTAGGTGTAACTGCCGTCGGCATTCAGCACCAGGGTGCCGAAGGCCGTGCTGATGCTGTCACCCACCCCACCGGCGACCGGCGTCGAAATGTCGGCGCCGACGCGCACACCCACCACGCCAGTGGTCGGCGACGGGCGGCCATCGGCGCCGAAGAGGTCGGCCACCGAGCCGGCACCGACGCCGGTGACCACATTGCCGCTCACGCTGCTGCCTTCACCGACCACTGCGGCGTCGGCCCTCGCCTGTGGCAGGTCGTCGACGATCTCGATGCTTACCGTGGCCGAGGCCGTGGCCAGGCCATCCCCCACACTAATAAGGAAGCCGTCCGTCTCCGGACCGGCGGCATCGGTCGTGGCCGATGTCAGGGTGTAGCTGAAGCTGTAGGTACCGTTGCTGTAGCCGGTGATCAGCACCGTGCCATGGGCGGTGGCGAAGCTCTGCCCCACCAGGCTGGCGAAGCCGCTGACGCTCAGGTCGAGGCTCAGGCTGCCGACGCTCAGGCTCTTCAGGTCCGCCAGCCCGTCGGCGTCACCCACCGTGAAGCTGCCCGTCGTGACGTTGCTGCCATCCCCCGCCGCGCTGCCGCCCGCCAGCCCCTTCTCGAACACCTGGGCCAGGCCGCCTTCGGCGTTCGGGCTGCTGACGTCGATGGTGGGCACGTCGTTGCTGCCGGTGATGGTGATGGTCAGGGTCGAGCTGCTCGGATCACCGTCACCGTCACGCATGGTATAGGCGTACTGCAAACTCACCTGTTGCCCCGCAGCCAACGCCTCCACTGCCGCCGACCCATTGGCCAGCACGAAACTGTAGCTGCCGTTCGGGTTCAGGGTGACCAGGCCATACGGGGTGTTCACCAGCAGGCTGCCGCCCTCGCCGGGCGTGGCTCCGGCCACTCCATTCCAGCTGCTGAAGGCTTTCGGCTGGTCAGCGCCGCCCACGTCGTTGTCCAGCACATTCCCGACCAGGCTCGACAATGCGCCATTCTCGATCAGGCTGCCGCTGTCCGGATTGGCACTGGGTAGGTCGTCGACGATCTCGATGCTTACCGTGGCCGAGGCCGTGGCCAGGCCATCCCCCACACTAATAAGGAAGCCGTCCGTCTCCGGACCGGCGGCATCGGTCGTGGCCGATGTCAGGGTGTAGCTGAAGCTGTAGGTACCGTTGCTGTAGCCGGTGATCAGCACCGTGCCATGGGCGGTGGCGAAGCTCTGCCCCACCAGGCTGGCGAAGCCGCTGACGCTCAGGTCGAGGCTCAGGCTGCCGACGCTCAGGCTCTTCAGGTCCGCCAGCCCGTCGGCATCACCCACCGTGAAGCTGCCCGTCGTGACGTTGCTGCCATCCCCCGCCGCGCTGCCGCCCACCAGCCCCTTCTCGAACACCTGGGCCAGGCCGCCTTCGGCGTTCGGGCTGCTGACGTCGATGGTGGGCACGTCGTTGCTGCCGGTGATGGTGATGGTCAGGGTCGAGCTGCTCGGATCACCGTCACCGTCACGCATGGTATAGGCGTACTGCAAACTCACCTGTTGCCCCGCAGCCAACGCCTCCACTGCCGCCGACCCATTGGCCAGCACGAAACTGTAGCTGCCGTTCGGGTTCAGGGTGACCAGGCCATACGGGGTGTTCACCAACAGGCTGCCGCCCTCGCCGGGCGTGGCTCCGGCCACTCCATTCCAGCTGCTGAAGGCTTTCGGCTGGTCAGCGCCGCCCACGTCGTTGTCCAGCACATTCCCGGCCAGGCTCGACAATGCGCCATTCTCGATCAGGCTGCCGCTGTCCGGATTGGCACTGGGTAGGTCGTCGACGATCTCGATGCTTACCGTGGCCGAGGCCGTGGCCAGGCCATCCCCCACACTAATAAGGAAGCCGTCCGTCTCCGGACCGGCGGCATCGGTCGTGGCCGATGTCAGGGTGTAGCTGAAGCTGTAGGTACCGTTGCTGTAGCCGGTGATCAGCACCGTGCCATGGGCGGTGGCGAAGCTCTGCCCCACCAGGCTGGCGAAGCCGCTGACGCTCAGGTCGAGGCTCAGGCTGCCGACGCTCAGGCTCTTCAGGTCCGCCAGCCCGTCGGCGTCACCCACCGTGAAGCTGCCCGTCGTGACGTTGCTGCCATCCCCCGCCGCGCTGCCGCCCGCCAGCCCCTTCTCGAACACCTGGGCCAGGCCGCCTTCGGCGTTCGGGCTGCTGACGTCGATGGTGGGCACGTCGTTGCTGCCGGTGATGGTGATGGTCAGGGTCGAGCTGCTCGGATCACCGTCACCGTCACGCATGGTATAGGCGTACTGCAAACTCACCTGTTGCCCCGCAGCCAACGCCTCCACTGCCGCCGACCCATTGGCCAGCACGAAACTGTAGCTGCCGTTCGGGTTCAGGGTGACCAGGCCATACGGGGTGTTCACCAGCAGGCTGCCGCCCTCGCCGGGCGTGGCTCCGGCCACTCCATTCCAGCTGCTGAAGGCTTTCGGCTGGTCAGCGCCGCCCACGTCGTTGTCCAGCACATTCCCGACCAGGCTCGACAATGCGCCATTCTCGATCAGGCTGCCGCTGTCCGGATTGGCACTGGGTAGGTCGTCGACGATCTCGATGCTTACCGTGGCCGAGGCCGTGGCCAGGCCATCCCCCACACTAATAAGGAAGCCGTCCGTCTCCGGACCGGCGGCATCGGTCGTGGCCGATGTCAGGGTGTAGCTGAAGCTGTAGGTACCGTTGCTGTAGCCGGTGATCAGCACCGTGCCATGGGCGGTGGCGAAGCTCTGCCCCACCAGGCTGGCGAAGCCGCTGACGCTCAGGTCGAGGCTCAGGCTGCCGACGCTCAGGCTCTTCAGGTCCGCCAGCCCGTCGGCATCACCCACCGTGAAGCTGCCCGTCGTGACGTTGCTGCCATCCCCCGCCGCGCTGCCGCCCACCAGCCCCTTCTCGAACACCTGGGCCAGGCCGCCTTCGGCGTTCGGGCTGCTGACGTCGATGGTGGGCACGTCGTTGCTGCCGGTGATGGTGATGGTCAGGGTCGCGCTGCTCTGGTCGCCGTTGCTGTCCTGAATGCTGTAGCCAAAGCTGACGTCGACGGTCTGGCCCTCCGCCAACCCTTCCACAGCAGGCGTACCGTTGGCCAGTACAAAGCTGTAACTGCCATCCGGATTCAGGCTCACGACCCCATAGGGCGTGTTGACCACCAGGCTGCCGCCGGGGCCATTGCTGGCGCCTGGAGCTTGCCAGGAGAGAAAGGTAGTGGGCAGATCGGGGCCACCGTCATCGTTGTCCAGCACGTTACCCTGGACGCTTTCCTGGCCTTCGCGAATGCCCTGTACGTCGTCCTCGGCGACCGGTACACCGTTGACCGGTTCATCGACCACCGCGGGAACGACCTCGGGAGCGAGGTCAATGAAGGGCGTAGGGAACTCGGGGGTCGCACCGATGCCGCCGGTGGGGAACCCGATGGTCGGGTCCAGCGCGCCGCCAACCTCGTCCAACAGCACGAAGGAATGACCACCACCTGCGTTGCCGGCACCGGCGCCCACGCCAGGACCGGCTGCTGTCGCCTCGGCAGCCTGGGTCGGGTCGACGCCGGCCTCGATAGCGGCCTGCAGTTGCTCGACGTCGGTGAGGTCCTGCTGACTGGGCGCGGCCGCCGCAGAAGCGGCGTCGGGCCGGGCCCCGTCAGGGGCATTGGCGAGCAGGCCATTGTGCAGCGGCATGCTGCTCTCGCGGCCCAGCACCAGCTCCTGACCATTGCTGAGCGTCACGGCCACCGCGCCCCGGGCGCCAGTAACCAGCTGCTCGCCGGCGAATACCCGGTCACCGTCGGTCAGCAAGCGGCGCGCACCGTTGGCTGCTACCGCATAGACCTCGCCCACGACCTGGCGAACGACCCCGATTGATCCAGCCATGTTCCTTCCTCCCGCACCACGTGCTGCCAGTCGGGCAGCGCCGATCCCAATCGATGTGGGTCACAGCACGTCCGAACCGAGCAACGGAGGGATGAAGAATCAGAGGACGAGGTCCACGCCAATAAAAAACCACGCAACGTCAATAAATCGTCGCACAGACCGACGTGACGCTTTCTCGTCGGATTACCCCGCCCTGTGTTTCTTGATTTGTGCCTGACCGCATTGCGCGTTCGCACGGCGGGTCCGGAAGGCCCAAAACATACGAACTGCTGGCATGAAGATGTCTTGGATTTCCGACGAGTGCATAAGAATTTTTCCTGATAAGGCTTGTGAAGAATTCTTCTTAGGTCGCTTGAAAGTTGTTCTTAGCTCTGATGTTACAGGCCTGAAACGGTTTGCCATGGAATTTCGCCAAATTTTCGGCGCCGGGAAGCAGAATTCCGACATGGAGAACGACAGAAAATGCACACTCTCAGCCCCCTGTGGACCGGCATTCTGCTCGCGATGTCGGCCATGCAGATCCACGCCATGACGCTTACGGAGGCGATCCAGAGCACTCTGGACAAACATCCCGAGCTCCTGGCCAGTGCGCAAGATCGCCTGGTCGCCGACGAAGAGGCGAAAATCGCCAAAGGTGGGTACCTACCGACCGTCGACCTGATAACCGGTGTAGGGCGTGAGCAGTCCGACAGCCCCACCACTCGCGCCCTCGGCGATCACAACAAGGAAACCCTGAACTTCCGCGACGCCGAACTGCGCCTGCGGCAGATGCTCTTCGACGGCTTCAACACGCCCAACGAGGTGGAGCGCACCCGATCCGTGGTCAATTCGCGCGCGTATTTCACCCTGGGCACCGCCGAAAGCCTCGCGCTGCGCACGGTGGAGGTCTACCTGGATGTGCTCAAACGCCGCGAAATGGTGATCCTGGCGAAGAACAACCTGATGGCCCACGAGCGCATCCACGACCAGATCGGCCTGCGCAGCGAGCGCGGCGTGGGCAGCACCGCCGACGTCGACCAGGCCGAAGCACGCCTGGCCCTGGCCAAGAACAACCTCTACACCGAGGAAGTGAACCTGGCCGATGCCGAAGCCAACTTCTACAGCGCCGTGGGTGTGCCCGCCGACGAACTGGTGACGCCGGCCTCCATCAAGGGCGAAATGCCCGCCGACTTGATGGCCGCGCGCCAGGGCGTGATGGACACCAACCCCCTGCTGAAATCCGCCCAGGCCGACGTGCAGGCCGCCGAAAGCCAGTACGAATCCGCCAAGGCGCCCTTCTACCCGCGCTTCGACGCCGAACTGGCCACCACCGCCGACGACAACGTGCAGGGCGACGAGGGCCACTACAACACCTGGCGGGCCGGCGTGGTGATGAACTACAACTTGTTCAACGGCATGCGCGACAAGGCCCGCCTGCAGGCCGCCGCGCACCAGATCAACCAGTCCATGGACATCCGCAACAACGCCCTGCGGGTGCTCAACGAGAACCTCTCCCTGGCCTGGAACGCCATGGAGAACGCCCGCAAGCAGACCCCCGAGGCCCGCGCCTACGCCGACTACACCGCCCGCGTCCGCGAGGCCTACCAGCAGCAGTTCGGCCTTGGCCAGCGCACCCTGCTGGACCTGCTGGACAGCGAGAACGAACTCTTCACCGCCAACCGCCGCTACGTGGATGTGCGCTACACCGAGGAGTTCTCCATGTACCGGGTGATTTCCGCCATGGGCGACCTGCTGCGCCGCCAGAAAGTCGTGGTACCGGCCGAAGCCGTTGCCCTCACCGAGGTGAAAAGCGAAGCCCAACTGCCCGAGATGAAGTGAGCCCGAATGGGAGTCCAGGACCATGACCACCATGGAGCGGACTGACAGTCCCAGGGACCCGCGCCAGGGTCATGACGACCCACTGCTCGACAGCCTGCTGATTCTCTGCCGGCTGCACGGCCGCGCGGCCAGCCGCGCCAGCCTGAGCAGCGGTCTGCCACTGCCGGACCAGCGCCTGTCCGCCGAACTCCTGCCCCGCGCCGCCGCCCGCGCCGGCCTGCAGGGGCGCCTGCTGCGTCGCGACCTGGACGCCATCTCGCCGCTCAACCTGCCGCTGCTGCTGTTGCTCAAGGGCGGCCGCAGCGCGGTGCTGACCCGCTTCGACGACCAGGGCCGGGCACTGATCCTGCCCAGCGAGGCCGACGGTGGCGAGCAATGGATCGCCCGCGAGCTGCTCGCCCTGGAGTACACCGGCCAGGCCCTGTTCGCGCGCCCACGCCATGAGCTGGAGGACGCCCGCGCGCCGCTGGTGCCGCGGGTGACCTCCTGGTTCCGCGACACCCTGCGGCTGTCCCGCTGGCTCTACGCCGACGCCATGCTCGCCAGCCTCCTGATCAACCTGCTGGGCATGCTGGTGCCGCTGTTCGTGATGCAGACCTACGACCGCGTGGTGCCCAACCAGGCCACCGCGACGCTCTGGGTGCTGACCATCGGCCTGCTGATCGGCACCGGCTTCGACCTGCTGCTGCGGGTGCTGCGCGCCAACCTGCTGGACACCGCCGGAAAGAAGACCGACGTGGTGCTTTCGGCCACCCTCTTCGAACGCATCGTCGGCATGTCGCTCAAGGCGCGGCCGGCCACCGTTGGCGGTTTCGCCCAGAGCATCCACGACTTCCAGGGCCTGCGGGAATTCCTCACCGCCGTGACCCTCACCAGCCTGATCGACCTGCCCTTCTCGGTGTTGATGCTGCTGGTGATCGGTCTGCTCGGCGGGCCACTGGTGGCGATCCCGCTTCTCGCGTTCCCGCTCACCGCGATCTTCGCCTGGATCATCCAGGTCCGCCTGCGCGACACGGTGCAACGCAGCCTGACCCTGGGCGCCGAGCGCCAGGCGCTGCTGATCGAAACCCTCTCCGGCCTGGAAACCCTCAAGGCCTGCGGCGCCGAAAGCGAACGCCAGCACCACTGGGAACACACCCACGGCGCCCTGACCCGCCTCGACAGCCATGCCCGCTTCCTCTCCGCCCTGGCCACCAACGGCACCCTGTTCATGCAGCAGTTCGCCGGCCTGGCGGTGATCGTCGGTGGGGTCTACAGCATCATCGCCGGCAACCTCAGCGTCGGCGCCCTGGTGGCCTGCTACATGCTCAACAGCCGGGTACTGGCCCCCCTTGGCCAGATCGCCGGGCTGATCACCCGCTACCAGCAGGCGCGCCTGACCATGAAGTCCACCGATGCCCTGATGGCCCTGCCCCAGGAGCGCGAGGCCGTGCAGCAGCCACTGGAACACCAGACCTTCCAGGGCCACCTGGAGGTGCGCCAGGTGGAGTTCCGCTACCCGGGCCAGACCTCGCCCGCACTGAACAAGATCAGCCTGCGCCTGGCCGCCGGCGAGCGGGTCGGCATCATCGGCCGCAGCGGCTCCGGCAAGAGCACCCTGGCGCGACTGATCCTCGGTTTCTACACACCGGACGAGGGCCAGTTGCTGCTGGACGGCATCGACCTGCGGCAGACCGACATTGGCGACCTGCGCCAGCAGATCGGCTACGTCAGCCATGACCTGCCACTGCTGGCCGGCAGCCTGCGCGACAATCTGACCCTGGGCGCGCGCTACGTCAGCGACGAGCGCATGCTCGAAGTCGCGGAAATGACCGGCGTCGCCGACCTCGCCCGGCAGCACCCGCAGGGTTATGAGCGGCCGGTGGGCGAACGCGGACAACTGCTCTCCAGCGGCCAGCGCCAGGCCGTGCTGCTGGCCCGCGCGCTGCTGCTCGACCCGCCGCTGCTGGTGCTCGACGAACCCACCAGCGCCATGGACAACAGCAGCGAGGAGCAACTGCGCCAGCGCCTGGCCACCTGGTCGGCAGGCCGGACACTGATCCTCATCACCCACCGCAGTTCGATGCTGGCGCTGGTGGATCGCCTGGTGGTGCTGGACAACGCCCAGATCGTCGCCGACGGGCCCAAGGACACCGTCATCGATGCCTTGCGCAAGGGCCGCATCGGCCCGGGCAACGCCTGAGGAGGCACCCCATGGCCAGCCCGGAAACAGCTCCCTCCTACTTCGGCCGCCGCGATGGCGCCGACACCGAGTTCATGCCGGACGTGGCCGGCGCCCTGCTGGAAGACTCGCCACGGGCCACGCGCATCACCGTCTGGGTGGCGTGCAGCCTGCTGCTGGTCGCGCTGGCCTGGGCGCATTTCGCGGTGCTCGAGGAAGTCACCACCGGCGAAGGCAAGGCGATTCCGTCGAGCAAGGTGCAGGTCATCCAGAACCTGGAGGGCGGCATCGTCTCCGAGATCCTCGTGCGCGAAGGCCAGGTGGTGGACAAGGGCACCGTGCTGCTGCGCCTGGACGACACCCGCTTTCTCTCCAACAAGGGCGAGACCGAGGCTGATCGACTGGCCTTGATGGCGCGCGTCGAACGCCTGTCCGCCGAGGCCGAGGGCCGCGAGATGAAGCTGCCCGACGAGATCCTCCGCGAGGCACCGCAACTGGCCGAGGACGAGAAGGCCCTCCACCAGGCGCGCACCCTGCGCCTGGAGAGCGAACAGCGCATCCTCGGCGAGCAACTGCGGCAGAAGAAACAGGAGCTGGCCGAATTCCGCTCCAAGAGCCAGCAGTACCGCTCCAGCCTGGGGCTGATCCAGCAGGAGCTGAACATGTCCCGGCCGCTGGTGAAGGCCGGCGCCATCTCCCAGGTGGAGATCCTCCGCCTGCAGCGCAGCGCGGTGGAGACGCGCGGCGAACTGGAAGCCACCAACCTGGCCATCCCGCGCGCGGAGGCGGCGGTGGCGGAAAGCGAACGGAAGATGGAGGAAAGTCGGCTGTCGTTCCGCTCCGACGCCTTCAAGGAACTCAACGAGGCCCGCACCGAGCTGTCCAAGATCACCTCCACCAGCAAGGCCATCGACGATCGCGTCAGCCGCGCCACGGTGGTGTCGCCAGTGCATGGGGTGATCAAGCAGCTCAAGGTCAACACCATCGGCGGCGTGGTGCAGCCGGGCAGTGACCTGGCGGAAGTGGTGCCACTGGAAGACAGCCTGCTGATCGAAGCGCGCATCCGCCCGCAGGACGTGGCCTTCCTGCATCCGGGGCAGAAGGCGATGGTCAAGTTCACCGCCTACGACTACACCATCTACGGCGGCCTCAAGGCCGACCTGGAACTGATCAGCGCCGACACCATCCAGGATGAGGAAGGCAAGAGCTTCTACCTCATCCAGGTGCGCACCGAGAAAAGCCACCTGGGCCAGGACGACCACCCGCTGCTGATCATCCCCGGCATGGTCGCCACCGTGGACATCATCACCGGCGAGAAAAGCGTGCTGGACTACCTGCTGAAACCGGTGTTGAAGGCGCGCCAGGAAGCGATGCGGGAGCGTTGAGCCCTTGTGGGGAACCTTGTGGGAGCGAATTCATTCGCGATGCGGACCCACGGGCCGCTGCGCGGCCCTTCGCGAATGAATTCGCGCCTACATGAAGAAGGCCGTGCCAATGCCCGCCGGCATCGCTCGTCATTGCGGGTGGTTCTTCCTGAACGTCTCCTCCCCCATCGCCTCGATCTGACCCTGGATCAGCGCCTCGAACGGCCTCAGCAGTTCATCGAAGCGCGTCGGCGCTTCGAGGATGTCGAGGGCGGCGGCGATCGCTTCGAGGGTGGACAGCGCGCCAGCCATGGGCGCCTTGCGCAGGCGGTAGCGTGAGGTCAGGCCCTCGGGCAGGGTCACCCGTGGCAAGGTGTCCAGTTCAGGGTTGAGGTAGAGCAGCTTGCGCGCCTTGCGCCAGGTGCCGTCGGGCACCACCAGCAGCAGCGGACGCGGATCATCGGCCGCGGCGGCGGCGACCGGCCGCGCATCGTCGCCCGGAAACAGCAGGCAGGCGCGGTAGCGGGGATCGGCCAGCATCTCCGCCAGATCGGCGAAGCGCTCGCCCACCCGCAGCTCGGCGTTCTCCAACCCCAGGGCAGCAAGGCGCGCGGTATTCAGCGCGTGGTTCACCTCGCTCGGGTGCTGCAACAGCAGCACTCGGGTGCGGCTGGCCAGATGGGGGATCAGCGGACACAGGCAATGGCTTGCGGGACGCTGGCAGCGCGGGCAGTGCGGACGGCGCATGACGGCAACTCCTCAGCGCAGGTTGAGCTGCGCACGCAGCAGGTCGCGGAAGGTCAGGATCAGCGGCTCCTTGGCGCGCCCCCGGCGCAGGATCATGGAGAACGGCGCCTGGTAGCCGAAGGTGGCCGGCAGCAGTGCCCGCAGGCGCTTCTGCTCCACCCAGGGCTGGGCGTAGTGCTCCGGCAGGTAGCCGATGTAGGCGCCGGACAGCACCAGGATCAGCTGCGCTTCCATGGACTCCACCGTCGCCGCGCTGTGCTTGAAACCATGCCGCGCCAGCTCCGCCTGGCTCCAGTAGCCACGCCCCACCATGCGCTGTTGGGTGATGAGTTCAGCGGGAATGCGCCGTTCGCCATACAGCGGGTGGCGTTCGCTGCAGTAGAGCCAGTGCTGTTCGCGGTAGAGCGGCTGGTAGACCAGACCGTTCATGCGCGTGGAAAAGGCGCCGATGGCCAGGTCCAGGCGGTTGTCCAGCACGCCGAGCTGCAGGTCGTAGGGGCTCATCACCGACAGGTGCAGGTGCACCGCCGCGTGCTCCTGGCTGTAGGCACCGATGACCTCGGCCAGCGGCAGCGCCGGGTCGCTCACGGTGGAGTCGAGGACGCCGAGGTTGAGGGTGCCGCGCAGTTCGCCCTTGAGGGACGCCGAATAACGCTCGAAGCTTTCCAGCTCGCCGAGAAGACGCAGGGTCTCCTGGTAGAACAGTTCCCCCTTGCTGGTCAGGCGGAAGCCGCCCCGGCCCCGATGGCAGAGGGTCAGGCCCACCTGCCCTTCCAGTTGGCTCATGTAGGTGCTGATGGCCGAGGTGGAAAGGTTCAGTTCCTGCTGCGCGGCCGCGAAACCCTGGTGGCGGACCACGCTGGCGAAGATGCGCAGGAGCTTGAGGTCGGGCATGGCGGTGGACATGGGGGCTCCATCGGGCATCAGAGAGGCTATCGACTGTGGGAGCGAATTCATTCGCGATGCAGGCCGCAGGCCTGCCCGCTCCCTGGTATGCCTTTGGGCCGCTGCACGGCCTTTCGCGAATGAATTCGCTCCCGCAAGAACAGGTACTCCTGACCTGAGCCCGGCAGTGTACCCGCTCCCGATAGTTTAGAAATCCTTGAAGTAATTATTTGCCACCAGCGATTTTTCACGGATGGCACAGCCACCAGAATCGGCCCACAACCTACAACCACAACAACGTGAGGCCACCCCGTGGACAAGACACTCCATCAGCCCCTGGGCGGCAATGAGATGCCCCGTTTCGGCGGTATCGCCACCATGCTTCGCCTGCCGCACGTCCAGACCCCCGCCGAACTCGACGCCCTGGACGCCGCCTTCGTCGGCGTGCCGCTGGACATCGGCACCTCCCTGCGTTCCGGTACCCGCTTCGGTCCGCGCCAGATCCGCGCCGAATCGGTGATGATCCGCCCGTACAACATGGCGACCGGCGCCGCTCCCTTCGACTCGCTGAACATCGCCGACATCGGCGACGTGGCGATCAACACCTTCAACCTGAAAGAAGCCGTGCGCATCATCGAGGAAGAGTACGACCGCATCCTCGGCCATGGCATCGTCCCGCTGACCCTCGGCGGCGACCACACCATCACCCTGCCGATCCTGCGTGCCATCCACAAGAAGCACGGCAAGGTCGGCCTGGTGCACATCGACGCCCACGCCGACGTCAACGATGAAATGTTCGGCGAGAAGGTCGCCCACGGCACCACCTTCCGCCGCGCCGCCGAAGAAGGCCTGATCGACTGCGACCGCGTGGTGCAGATCGGCCTGCGCGCCCAGGGCTACACCGCCGAAGACTTCAACTGGAGCCGCAAGCAGGGCTTCCGCGTGGTCCAGGCCGAAGAGTGCTGGCACAAGTCGCTGGCGCCGCTGATGGCGGAAGTCCGCGAAAAGGTCGGCGGCGGCCCGGTGTACCTCACCTTCGACATCGACGGCATCGACCCGGCCTGGGCGCCCGGCACCGGCACCCCGGAAATCGGCGGCCTGACCACCATCCAGGCGATGGAAATCATCCGTGGCTGCCAGGGCCTGGACATCATCGGCTGCGACCTGGTCGAGGTCTCCCCGCCGTACGACACCACCGGAAACACCTCGCTGCTGGGCGCCAACCTGCTGTACGAAATGCTCTGCGTCCTGCCGGGTGTCGAGCGGCGCTGAGAACCACCGTGGACGAACGGCGACAGGTCCTGGAGGCCACCCGCCAAGCGCACGACGGCGGACGCTGGCTGGCCTGTCACCAGCACGTGTCGGCCGATCCCGGAAGCGGCCGCCGTCCGCGGCCTCCGGGCAAGGATTCCCAAACCGCCGCCCAGGGTTCGCCTGAAGCCGCGTGACAATGAAGTAGCTCCACCTTATTGCGACTGCCTACAACAACAACCACTGCAATACGCCTTGAAGGAGTTAACGATGAGCAATCGTCCGCTGAAACTGTTCGCCCTCGCCGGCCTGTTCGCCGCCACCGTCACGGGTGGCGCCATGGCCGCCGATGGCAAACCCTCGTTCGTGAGTTCGGGAAGCTTCCAGGTCTGCTCCGACCCGACCTTCCCGCCGCTGGAGTTCTTCGAGAAGACCGGTGACCGCGAACCCAGCGGCTTCGACGCGGACCTGATCCGCGCCCTGGCCAAGCATTGGGGCGTTAAGCCACGCTTCATCGTCACCGAGTTCACCGGCTTACTCCCCGGCCTGGATGCCCAGCGTTGCGACGCGGTCATCAGCGGCACCCTGATCACCCCTGAGCGCATCCAGAAGCTGAATGCCGTGGCCTACCTGTCCAGCGCCACCATCGTCTTCGGCAGCGGCAAGAGCGAGCTCAAGCTGAACGCGCTGGAAGACCTCTCCGGCAAGGTGGTGGCGGTGCAGTCCGGCACCCGCTACGTGACCATCATGGAGAAGCTCAACGAAGAGCTGAAAGCCGCCGGCAAGACCCCGGCGACCCTGCAGACCTATCCGAAGGGCAGCGACGTCGCCCAGCAGGTGCTGGTGGGCCGCGCCGCCGCCGGCCTGTCCCAGGACACCGAACTGGCCTACCGCGAACTGCAGACCCCCGGCCAGTTCAAGACCCTCTACGCCTTCCCCGAGAAGGACATCTTCGGCGCCTACATGCGGCCGAACCCGGAAGACAAGCAGGCCGTCGAGGACGCCGTGTCTGCCCTGAAGGCCGATGGAACCCTGAAGGCCATCGCCGAGAAATGGAAGCTCGATCCAGCCAACCTGGAAACCGCCGCGCACTGACAGCTCCCCCGGCGGAGAGGGTGCGATGTCGCCCTCTCCCCGGCCCTCTCCCGTCGATGGAGAGGAGGCTGAATGCTCGCTTCCTTTCACGCAGGACACGTACATGAACTTCGATGTAACTGTCTTCTGGGACGCCCTGACGTCCTGGCACTTCTTCCGCGGCGCCTGTATCACCCTGATCCTGGCGCTGGTGTCCCATTCCGTGGGCATCCTGATTTCCATTCCCTGCGCCCTCGCCCTGGACGGCCCGGCGAACTTCTGGCGCAGCACCCTGCGCGGCGTGCTCAGCGTGTTCCGAGGCGCGCCCACCCTGCTGCAGCTGCTGTTCGTGTGGAACGCCTTGCCGCAGTTCTTCCCGGTGTTCCGTGAAGAGTGGTTCACCCCCTTCATCGCCGCCTGGATCGCGCTGTCGATCAACGAAGCCGCCTACCAGGTGGAGATCAACCGCGCCGCACTGAAAGCCGTGGACAAGGGCCAGTACGCCGCCGGCCACGCACTGGGCCTGTCGCGCTGGCACACCTTCCGCTACGTCGTCATGCCGCAGGCCGCGCGCATCGCCGTGCCGCCGACCGCCAACGAATTCATCACCCTGCTGAAAATCACCTCGCTGGCTTCGGTGATTTCCCTGCAGGAACTGATGGCGGTGACCTCGCAGACCGTCTCGACCACCTTCCAGTTCTCCGAGTACTACGCCGTCGCCCTCGTCTACTACCTCGTCATGGTTTACACCCTGACCTGGATGCAGGGTGGCCTGGAACGGCGCCTGGCATGGGATGCCCATACCAGCACCAGCAGCAAATCCGTTGGCCTGGTGCAACGCACCCTGGCCCGCATGCGCCGTATCTGAGGAGCTCGCCATGAACGAAATCATCCGTCTGCAGAACGTCGGCAAGCGCTATGAGGACTTCCAGGTGCTGCAGGGCATCAACCTCTCCGTGCGCCAGGGCGAGAAGATCGTCATCTGCGGCCCGTCCGGTTCCGGTAAGTCCACCCTGATCCGCTGCATCAACCGCCTCAACCCCCACGACACCGGCACCATCACGGTGGAGGATCAGGACATCGCCACCAAGGCCGGCAGCGACCACGTACGCCGCGAGGTGGGCATGGTGTTCCAGAACTTCAACCTGTTCCCCCACCTGACCGTGCTGGAGAACTGCACCCTGGCGCCGATGAAGGTCCGTGGCCTGGGCCGCAAGGAAGCCGAGGAACTGGCCCTGCGCTACCTCAACCGCGTGCACATCGGCTCCCAGGCGCACAAGAAGCCCGGCCAGCTCTCCGGCGGCCAGCAACAGCGCGTGGCCATCGCCCGTGCCCTGTGCATGAGCCCGAAGGTGATGCTGTTCGACGAGCCCACCTCGGCACTGGACCCGGAAATGGTCGGCGAGGTGCTGGACGTGATGACCGAGCTGGCCCAGGACGGCATGACCATGCTCTGCGTGACCCACGAGATGGGCTTCGCCCGCAAGGTGGCCGACCGCGTGGTGTTCATGGACGCCGGCCAGATCGTGGAAACCGCCACGCCGGCCGAATTCTTCGATAACCCGCAGCACCCGCGCACGCGGGCCTTCCTCTCGCAGATCCGGCACTGATGAACATGCAGAACGAAGCCCTCCTGCGCCGTGACCTGGCGGCCGCCTACCGGCTGGCCGCCCTGTTTGGCTGGGACGACACCCTCTACACCCACTTCTCGGTGCGCCTGCCCGGCGTGGAACCGCGCTTCCTGATCAACCCCTTCGGGTTGATGTTCGAGGAAATCCGCGCCAGCGACCTGATCGTGGTCGACATGCACGGCCGCGTGGTGGAAGGCAACGCCGATTACAACATCGCCGGCTTCACCATCCACAGCGCAGTGCACATGGCCCGCGCCGACGCCCACTGCGTGATCCACACCCATACCCTGGCGGGCATGGCAGTGGCCGCGGCGGACAACGGCCTGGCCCAGCTCAACCAGATCAGCGCCGAGTTCCACCAGCGGGTCGGCTACCACACCTACGAAGGCATCGCCCTGGACCTGGGCGAGCGCGAGCGCCTGGTGGCATCGCTGGGCGACAACATCGCCCTGATGCTGCGCCATCACGGCCTGCTCAGCGTCGGCGCCAGCGTCGCCGACGCCTTCTACGTCATGTACTACCTGAACAAGGCCTGCGAGATACAGATCGCCGCCTCCGGCCTACGCGGGATCAGAGAGATGCCTACAGCACTGAGCCTGCACGCATGCGAACAATTCCAGGCCGCCGAATGGCAGCGCCATCTGGTCTGGGAGGCCTGGTTGCGCAAGCTCGAAAGGGAGTGCCCGGAATACAAGGACTAGGAAAAGCAGGATTGCTTTGAAACGGCGCAGTGTGAAGCGTTGCGCGCCTTGCAACACCTGCCGCGGCCTTAGCCGCCGCGGCTACAACAATAGAAAGAGAGACCTGAAATGGCTTTGGATATTTTCGTAGTACTCCTATACGTAGCTGCCATGCTCACGCTGGGCTGGTACGGCATGCGCCGCGCCAAGACCCGCGAAGACTACCTGGTGGCCGGGCGCAACCTCGGGCCGGGCTTCTACCTGGGTACCATGGCCGCCACCGTGCTCGGCGGCGCCGCCACCATCGGCACCGTCCGCCTGGGCTACGTCCACGGCATTTCCGGCTTCTGGCTCTGCGCCAGCCTCGGCTTCGGCATCATGGGCATCAGCCTGTTCCTGGCCAAGCCACTGCTGAAACTGAAAATCTACACCGTGACCCAGGTGCTGGAGCGTCGCTACAACCCGACCGCCCGCCATGCCAGCGCCGCGATCATGCTGGTGTACGCGCTGATGATCGGCGCCACCTCCACCATCGCCATCGGCACCGTCATGCAGGTGCTGTTCGGCCTGCCGTTCTGGATGTCCGTACTGATCGGCGGCGGCATCGTGGTCGCCTACTCCACCATCGGCGGCATGTGGTCCCTGACCCTGACCGACATCGTGCAGTTCCTGATCATGACCATCGGCCTGGTATTCATCCTGCTGCCGATGACCATGAGCGATGCGGGTGGCTGGGATGCCCTGGTGGCCAAGCTGCCGGAAAGCTACTTCTCCCTGACCGCCATCGGCTGGGACACCATCATCACCTACTTCCTGATCTACTTCTTCGGCATCTTCATCGGCCAGGACATCTGGCAGCGCGTGTTCACCGCCCGCAGCGAGACCGTGGCCAAGGTTTCCGGCACCGCCGCCGGCGTCTACTGCGTGCTCTACGGCCTGGCCGGCGCCCTGATCGGCATGGCCGCCAAGGTGCTGCTGCCTGACCTGGACAACGTCAACAACGCCTTCGCCACCATCGTCGACACCACCCTGCCGGATGGCATCCGTGGCCTGGTGGTCGCCGCCGCCCTGGCCGCCCTGATGTCCACCGCCAGCGCCGGCCTGCTCGCCGCCTCCACCACTGCTGCCCAGGATCTCTGGCCGCTGCTGGGTGGCCGCACCGACGACGAAGGCGACGCGCACAAGAACCGCCTGTTCACCCTGCTGCTGGGCGTCGTGGTACTGGGCATCGCCCTGGTCGTGAGCGACGTGATCAGTGCCCTGACCCTGGCCTACAACCTGCTGGTGGGCGGCATGCTGATCCCGCTGCTGGGCGCCATCTACTGGAAGCGCGCCAGCACCGCCGGCGCCATCGCCAGCATGGTCCTGGGCAGCATCACCGCCTGCATCTTCATGTACGCCGACGGCCTGGAAGCCAACACCCCGATCTACTACAGCCTGGCTGTCGGCGCGGTGAGCTTCGTGGCGATCAGCCTGCTGTCGCGCCGCCCGACGGCGGCCGGCGAACTGGCCTGAATGCACTGCCGCCTCTCCCCTGAGGCGGCCCTTACCGCCCCGGTCCGGCCCCGCCGACCGGGGCTTTTTTGTTCCGGCCGAGCCGCTCCCGAACTCATTCGCCAAGAACGGCCAAGCCGCCCCACTTCGAGATCCAGGACAGACCTTCGGTCTGCTTGGCGAATGAATTCGCCCCCACAGGTGCCATCCTGCAGGCAGGTAGTTCGCCCTTGCATGGTCCCCCATGAACATCGTCAGCCGCGACCAATGGTTCAACGTCGAGCACTGCTACGACGGCATCAGCCTGATCAGTGAACCCTTCGTGCGGCCCTTCTACCGCTGCAATATCTGGCACGTCCAGGGACGCGACCGCGACCTGCTGATCGACTCCGGTTCCGGCCTGGTCAGCCTGCGCGAGCAACTGCCGTGGCTGACCCGGCGCCCGCTGCTGGCGGTGGCCAGCCACACGCATTTCGACCATATCGCCGGGCATCACGAATTCCCCGAACGCCTGGTGCACCCGGCGGAAGCGGAAATACTCGCCAACCCCACCGGGGCCAACACCCTGGCGGCGGACTGGGTCGGTGACGACATGTTCGACGCACACCCGGACTGCCCGCTGTGCTACGCCGAATACCGCGTGAAGGCGGCACCGGCGACGCGGCTGATCGATGAGGGCGATGTGCTGGACCTGGGCGACCGGGTCCTCGAGGTGCTGCATACCCCCGGCCATTCACCGGGTGGCATCAGCCTGTGGGAAGCGAAGACGGGCATCCTGTTCAGCGGCGACATCCTCTACGACGGCCCGCTGATCGATAATGCCTACCACTCCAACCTGGACGACTACGCGAAAAGCCTCGCACGGCTGCGCAACCTTCCGGTGCGCGCCGTGCATGGCGGTCATTTCCCCAGCTTTTCCGGTGAGCGCCTGCGCGAGTTGGCGGACAACTGGCTCAGGGCCCACGAATAAGCCGGTTACTGCCTCTGGCGGCGCCGCCCGGCGAGGCGGTGCTGTTCTTCACTACGGACCGGAATGGGTTGCAGGCGCGGTGCCTCGATCAGGCCCAGCGCGACACCCAGATGCCACATCCACGCTTCTAGCCGCTTCTTCATGCTTGACCCCCTTTCCTGGGACGTTGGTCGGGTGGCCCGTGCTTCTTGGGCCACCCTATGCAGGAGCTTAGTTGCTCCGGACAGGAACCAGAATACGCAGGCCCGGAAATTTCCCACTGACCCACATCAAACCGCTGAACGGTATCAAGGAAACTTCCCACCTACCGTAGGTTGGTGCGGGCCACGCTGGTCCGAGCGCAACGAGGCCCGACGAGGCCAGGCCCAGTCCCGCCGTGTTGGGTCTCGCGGGCTCGGGCCCAGCCTACACCTGCTGCAGATCGATCCAGGCCCGCAGGTTGGCGCCGAGCATGCCCTTGCGCCACATCAGCCAGGTGGTGGCGCGGTTGAACGGCGCCTCCAGCTGATGCATCCGCACCTCGTCCCGGCCGGGCAGGCTTTCCAGCATGGAACGCGGCACCAGGGCGATGCCGCCACCGGCGATCACGCAGGCCAGCATGCTGTGGTAGGACTCGATCTCCATGGGCGGCGACATCGGCACCCGCGAGGCGACGAACCAGCCCTCCAGCCGCCGGCGGTAGGAACAGCTCTGGCGAAAGGCGAAAACCTCCAGCCCGGCCACATCCTGGGCAGACCTGACCGGACCGTGGGCGGCCTCGGTGATCAGCACCATCTCTTCCTCGAACATCGGCAGGCCGTCCAGTTCGGCGTACTCCACCGGACCATCCACCAGCGCGGCATCCAGGCGGCCGCCGAGCAGGCCGTCGAGCAGCTCGCCGCTGGGCGCCGTCTGCACCTGCAGGTTCACCGCCGGCCAGGCGCGGTGGTAGCGCACCAGCATCGGCGGCAGGTGGATGGCGGCGGTGCTGAACATCGAGCCGATGACGAAATCCCCCGCCGGCTCGCCGCCGCGCAACGCCGCCTCGGCCTCGGCCTGCAGGGCAAACATGCGCTCGGCGTAGCCCAGCATCACCTTACCCGCTGGCGACAGGGTGAGGCGCTGGCGCTCGCGCAGGAACAGCTCCACGCCCAGGCTTTCCTCCAGTTGCCGGAGCCGGGTGGACAGATTCGACGGCACCCGGTGCAGGCGCGTGGCGGCGCGGGTGATGGAACCTTCCTCGGCCACGGCCTGGAAGATGCGGAGCTGGCTGAGTTCCATAGGGCAACCATTCATTATTTGAGAACAGATGCGTTCTTTTTTATTCGTTTTTAATGAACACATCCAGCCCCTAGCATGGAAAACCGATGACTTGCCTCGGAGACGTACCATGCCCGTGCCAATCCGCCTGATCGCCTGCTTCCTCGCCCTGCTAGTGGCGATGGGTGTCGGGCGGTTCGCCCTCACCCCGCAACTGCCGCACCTGATCGCCGAAGGCCAGGTCAGCCTTACCGGCGCCGGTCTGGTGGCGGCGGCCAACTACCTGGGCTACCTGATTGGCGCACTGGACGCCTTCAATGCCCGCTCGCCGCGCCAGGCGCGCTTTCGCCTGGTGTTGGGGCTCTGGGCCACGGTGCTGCTGACCCTGGCGTCGGTGCCAGTCGAAGGGTTCTGGCCCCACGCCGTACTGCGCTTTCTTCTCGGCGTGACCAGCGCCTGGGTGCTGGTGGTGGTCACCGGGCTCAGCCAGCGTATCGCCGCCGAAAGCGGCCGGCCGCGCCTGGGCAGCCTGGTGTTCGCCGGTCCCGCCTTCGGGGTGATGCTGACCGGGCTGCTGGCCCTGGCGCTGAACCTGCAAGGCCAGGGCTCCGCCACCCTGTGGCTGGCCTTCGGCGCCCTGGCGCTGCTGCTGACGCTGGTCAGCCACCCCCTGCTGCCCCATCCGCAGCCCGTTGCCCGTCCGGCCGACCCGCCCTTCCGCCGGCGTCCACGCGCCCTGCATGCGCTGCTGGCCGCCTATGGCCTGGTGGGGCTGGGCTACATCATCCCCGCCACCTTCCTCTCGCAAATGGCCGCCGTGCGCTTCCAAGGCCAGTGGCAGGCCGATCTGTTCTGGCCCGCCTTCGGCCTGGCGGCGGCACTCGGCGTGGTCGTCGTCAGCCTGCGCCGACAGCGTCCGGGCGGCACCCGCCGCGCCCTGGTAATGGCCCTCTGGCTGCAGGCCGCGGGCACCCTCGCGTGCGCCCTGCCGGGGCTGGCCGGCCTGAGCCTGGGGGTACTTCTCTGCGGCGGCCCTTTCCTCGCCGGAATGCAGTTGGTCATGCAGTACGCCCGCGAACTCGACCCGCACGGCCACTCGCGTAATGTCGGCCTGCTCACCGCCGCTTTCGCCCTGGGCCAACTCACGGGCCCGCTGCTGGCCGCGGTGAGCAGTCAGCTGAGCGGCGGCCTGCAGCCGGCGCTTTATGTGGCCGGTGCGGGGTTGCTGCTGGCGGGAGCGTTGATGCTGGGGAGCTGGGGTAGGAAACCTGTGGGGGCGAATTCATTCGCTGAGCAGGCCGAAGGCCTGCACCTCCGATAATGCAGGGGCTGCTGCGCAGCCCTTGGCGAATGAATTCGCCCCCACAAAGAGCAGGCACCAACAAAGAGAGCCCCTAGGTCCCGGTCTTGATTTTGGTCCAGGTACGGGTACGGATGCGTTCCAGCTTCGGCGGCAGCATCTCCACCGAGAACAGCTTGGCCTGGACTTCCGCCGGCGGGTAAACGTTGGGGTTGTCGCGCAGCTCCGCCGAGATCAGTTTGTCCGCCGCCCGGTTGGGGTTGGCGTAGGCCACGTGGTCGGAGATCGGCGCCACCACTTCCGGGCGCAGCAGATAGTTGAGAAAGGCGTGGGCCTGCTCGACGTTCTGCGCGTCCTTCGGAATCGCCAGCACATCGAACCAGGCGGCAGTGCCCTCTTTCGGAATGCGGTACTCCACCTTCACCCCGTTGCCGGCCTCCCGCGCGCGGGCCGCCGCCTGCATGGCGCCGCCGGACCAGGCCAGGGCCACGCAGACCTCGCCGTTGGCCAGGTCGGTGACGAACTTCGACGAGCTGAAATAGCTCACGTGGGGCCGCAGCTTCGCCAACAGTGCCTCGGCCTTCTTGTAGTCGTCCGGGTTGTGGCTATTGGGCGGCAGGCCCAGGTAGTGCAGCACCTCCGGAATCACTTCGGTGGGCGAGTCGAGGAAGGCGACGCCACAGCTCTTGAGCTTGGCCAGGTTGTCGGGGTTGAAGATCAGCTCCCAGGAATCCACCGGGGCGTTCTCGCCCAACACCGCCTTGACCTTGTCGACGTTGTAGGCGATGCCGTTGGTGCCCCACATGTAGGGCATCACGTACTGGTTGCCCGGGTCCTTGGCAGCCAGCACCTTGAGCAGCGCCGGGTTGAGGTTCTCCCAGTTCGGCAGCTTGCTCTTGTCCAGCGGCTGGAACACGCCGGCCTTCATGTAGTTGGGCAGGAAGCCGTCGCTGGGCACCACCAGGTCGTAGCCGGAGCGGCCGGACAGCAGTTTGGCCTCCAGCACCTCGTTGCTGTCGTAAACGTCGTACTGGGGGGTGATGCCGGTGGACGCCTGGAAGTCCTTCAGGGTGTTCGGGCCGATGTAGTCGAACCAGTTGTAGATGCGCACCTGGGGCTCGGCGGCGGCATTCAGCGAGGCACCCAACAGGGCCCCGACCAGCAGGATGCGGGCGTTCATTGTTCGGCTCCTTCGTAGCCTTGCAGCACGTTCACGGCGTTGACGCCAATGGCCTCCACCGCGTAGCCGCCTTCCATGATGAACAGGGTGGGCAGGCCGAGCGCGGCGATGCGCTGGCCCATGCGGAGGTAGTCCGGCGAGTCCAGCTTGAACTTCGAAATGGGGTCGTCCTTGTAGGTGTCCACGCCGAGGGAAATCACCAGGGCGTCCGGCGCGTAGGCGGCGATCTTGCGGCAGGCGTCGTCCAGTGCGGCGGACCAGCCTTCCCAACCGGTGCCGTGGGGCAACGGGTAGTTGTGGTTGAAGCCTGCGCCCGCACCTTCGCCGCGCTCGTCGGCGTGGCCCAGGTAGTAGGGATATTCCACCAGCGGGTCGCCGTGGAGGGAGGCGAAGAGCACGTCGTCACGGGCGTAGAACAGCTCCTGGGTGCCGTTGCCGTGGTGGTAGTCGACGTCGAGGATGGCCACGCGCCGGGCGCCCTGGTCGAGGAAGGCCTGGGTGACGATGGCGGCGTTGTTGAAGAAGCAGTAGCCGCCCATGAAGTCGCTGCCGGCATGGTGGCCCGGCGGGCGGCACAGGGCGAAGGCGGTGTGGGCGCCCTGGCGCATATGGTCCTGGGCAGTCAGCGCCACCTGCGCCGAGCTGTACACGGCCTGCCAGGTACCGGCGGTGATGGGCGCCTCGGTGTCGAAGCAGTAGTGGCCGAGCTGGCCGTGCAATGCGGTGGGAATGGGGCCGTCGCGGCGCAGGCGGCGCGCCGGGAAGGTGCTGGGCAGCATGTCGCAGCTGTGGCCCTCGGCAGCCCAACGGTCCCAGGCGCCCTTGAGAAACGCCACGTAGGCGGCGTCATGCACCCGCAGGATCGGGTCCAGGCCGAAGTCCTTCGGCTCGATCACATCGCCTATTGCCTGCTGGCGAACCCGTGCCAGCACGGTGTCGGCGCGGCTGGGCATTTCGAAGCAGGGCTGGAGTTTGCCATCCACCAGTTCCGACTGGCCGAAATGGAGACGGTGATCGTCGCTGTAGACGGTCAGCATGGGGGCACCTCATCTGTCTTGTTATTGATGGGTGGATTCTGTGGCCCACACGGACGTTTGCGCAGAGGTTGGGCCGGCCAATAGGGGATCGATATGGCCAATATCTTTGGCCGAACGCCAACGCTCCCCCGTAGGAGGGGTAGAGCTTGCGAAACCCATCGATGGATGTCCCCATGCGCTTCGCTCGCATCGCAAATCCGAAATGTCCGACAACGCAACCGCATTGCCGTCTTACAAGCCCTTTGGGCAGCATCCGGCCTCGTTGCGACTTTGGTCGTGACCCGGGCTGGAACCCCGGATGTATACAGGAGTGCGGTAAGCCATGCAGGTGAACAGGGCATTACTCAATTTCACCTGGCAGTCATGGCGGACTGTGCGAGGCGGGCATGTGCCCGGCCGGTTCCTGTACCCGGTGGTTCCAACCTCGTACAGTCCGCCACCCTTTCAGGATTTTCGCGGTGGCGGCTCCTCATCGTTCGACAAGGAGTTGCACCATGAGCGCCATCTTTTACGAAACCCGCCATTTCATTCGCCACGGCCGCCTGCTGCGCGCCACTCTCGTGGGTGATGAACCCTGGTTCGCCGCCCGCGACCTGGGCCGCCTGCTGGGCATTTCCGCCAACGTGCGGATGAACGAAGGCCTGGACCCGGACCAGTGGCGCAGCGGCTTGATCAAGTGTGGCCGGGGACTGGCGGAGGAGCAGATGCTGATCAGCGAATCCGGCAGCTACGACCTGCTGCTGCGCCGCTTCTACCACCCGGAAAACCGTAACCTGCGCCGCTGGCTGACCCATGAGGTGATTCCGGAATTGCGTGCGGCGCGAAGAGCGGCGTAGTTACTCGCCCCTAGGGGAAATCGATGGGTTTCGCAGGCTCTACCCATCCTACGTCGAGGATCGACGGCACCCTCGTAGGATGGGTCGGGCGGCGTTCCGCGAGCGGAGCGAAACCCATGCGGATGCAGGTAGCCGCTACCCCCTGAAATGACTCGGCGGCTGGCCGCTCCAGCGCTGGAAGGCGTGACGCAAGCTGGCGGTTTCGCTGAAGCCGAGCGCTTCGGCGATGCGGTAGATGGGGATGTCGCCCTGCTGGAGCATTTCCTTGGCGCGGGTGAAGCGCAGTTCGTCCAACAGTTGCTGGTAGCTGGTCTGCTGCTGGGCCAGATGCCGACGCAGGCTGCGGGACGAGCAGTTCATCTGCCGCGCCAGTTCCTCCAGCCCCGGCGGGTCCTGCAGGCGCGCCTTGATCAGGCCGCGCACCCGCTCCAGCCAGGCGCGGCGGGCGGCGAATTCGACGTTCTGCCGGCGGCACTGTTCGAGCATTTCCTTGTGGGTCACCGGGTCGGCCAGGGGCAGTCGGCGCGTCAGCCAGGCGGCGTCGAAACCGATGGCGCTGCGTGCTGCGCCGAAGCTCACCGGGCAGCCGAAGCCCCGCGCGTAGGGCCGCGCCATGCCGCTGGCGGCCGGGTAGTCCAGTTGCGCAGCGCGCAGCGGCAGTACCTGGCCCAGCAGGTCGGCGAAGATCACCTTCAGCGAGCCGAAGCAGAGTTCGGTGTTGAAGGCCCGCAGGCTTTCCGCTTCGCTGTAGCCGGCGGCGGTGAGCCAGACCCGTTCACCGTCCTGTTCCAGCTCCAGGCGAAAGTAGGTGCCCAGCAGCACCGGGTAGCTGAGGCCGACGCGCAGGGCCTCGCCCAGGGTGGGCGCCGACAGCATGGCGTAACCCAGCAACCCGTAGGCGGAAATGCGCGTGCGCAGGCCCAGGGTCAGCCCCAGGGCCGGGCGTGGCGCCAGGCGCACGGCGTTGGCATAGACCTGCTGCTCCTGCTCGGGATTGACCAGCCTCTGCAGTTCCAGCAGGTCCTGCTCGCTGATGCCGCTGCCGGCCAGCACCTCGCGGGCGGGAATCCCCTCCTCCTGCAACAAGGCCACGGTGAGCGCCGACATATGCAGCGAGTTGAGCCAGGTGGCGCGGGAAAATACGTGCTCGACCATATCCGACTACTGGATGGCCTCGGTCAGTTCGCGCTCCTGGCGCCGGTAGGGGAAGACGTCGATCACCTTGCCGGCACGGATGGCATCCTGCAGTGACTTCCAGTACTCGGCGTCGTAGAGATCGCCATGCAGTTTTTGGAACAGGCGACGCTGGCCGATATCGGCGAAGAGAAAGCGCGGGAATTCTTCGGGGAACACGTCGTTGGGCGCCACCGAATACCAGGGCTCGGCGGACAGTTCGTCTTCCGGGTAGCGCGGCGGCGGGATGACGCGGAAGTTGACCTCGGTGAGGTAGCTGATTTCGTCGTAGTCGTAGAACACCACGCGGCCGTGACGGGTAACGCCGAAGTTCTTCAGCAGCATGTCGCCGGGAAAGATGTTCGCCGCTGCCAGTTGCTTGATGGCCAGGCCGTAATCGTAGAGCGCCTCGTGCACCTGGGCCTCGCTGGCGCTTTCCAGGTAGATGTTCAGCGGCGTCATGCGGCGCTCGGTCCAGCAGTGGCGGACCAGCACCACGTCGCCTTCCAGGGCGATGGTGGACGGCGCGACTTCCAGCAGTTCAGCCAGGCACTCCGGCTCGAACTTGGATCGGGGGAAGCGGAAGTCGGCGAACTCCTGGGTATCGGCCATGCGCCCTACCCGGTCGACGTTCTTCACCAGGCGGTATTTCTCGATCACGGTGTTGCGGTCTACCGTCTTGGCGTGGGCGAAGCGGTCCTTGATCACCTTGAACACGGTGTTGAAGCCCGGCAGGGTGAACACGCTCATCACCATGCCGCGCACGCCGGGGGCCATGATGAAGCGGTCGTCGGTGTTGGCCAGGTGGTTGATCAGCGCGCGGTAGAACTCCGACTTACCGTGTTTGTAGAAGCCGATGGCGGTGTACAGCTCGGCGATGTGCTTGCCCGGCAGGATGCGCTTGAGGAAGCCGACGAACTCCGCCGGCACCGCCACGTCCACCATGAAGTAGGAGCGGGTGAAGGAGAAGATGATGGACACCTCCGCTTCGTCGGTGATCACCACGTCGGCCTGGATGCCCTTGCCTTCGCGGTGCAGCAGCGGGATCACCAGCGGCCACTGTTCGTCGCGGGTGTAGATGCGCCCGACCAGGTAGGCACCCTTGTTGCGGAACAGCGGTGCGGCAAAGAGTTCGAGGGTGAGTTCCGGGTCCTTGCACACCCAGTCCGGCAGGTTCTCGCGCAACTGGATTTCGAGACGTTCCAGGTCGCCGGTGCGGTCGTCGTAGGGCACGTCGAAACGGTAATCGTCGAGGATCGCCGAGAGCACCGCGTGCAGCCGGCCTTGCGGGCGGTAGCTGCGGGTCTGGGGCGCACGCTCGTGGGCGCGCAGCGAAGGCCGGGTGGTGTGGATGAACATGCAGCCATCGCTGATCAGGTCGTGGCTGAACAGGCTGCAGAAGATTGAGTTGTACCAGGTCTCGGACAGCTCATCGTCCAAGCGCAGGTCGATCAGGTCGATATAGGCGCTTTTCACCAGCGGCCAAAGCTGCACGTCCAGCAATTCGTCCGGCGCATAGGCTTGACGCAGCCTGCCACTGGTTTCGCTGACCTTCACTTCGTAGAGGGCAATGCGCTCGGCCGCCGCCTGCTGGGTAGCCGGCCATTGCGCCTGTTCGAAACGGGCGCGGGCGCCGTCGGTGATCTGGCGGAACTGTTCGCGGTAGTCGTCGAACCCTTCGAGGATCAATCGAGCGATGCCTTCGGCCGGCCATTGCTGCGCCATGGAATTGTTCTCGGCTGCGGTCATGGGAAAGGCGAGCTTAGCCAGAAAAAATGGCCTGTTGTAGGGGCGAATTCATTCGCCTAGGGCTGCGAAGCTGCCCCCCAGTCGGGCCAGGGGCAGACCTGCGGTCTGCTTGGCGGATGAATCCGCCCCCACACTAAAATTTCACTCCTGCCCCATTACGCCAACCCTCGCGCCGCCAGGTGCCGGGCCAGGTAGTCGACGAATGCCAGTACTTTGCCGGTGGCGCGACGGTGGCTGGGATAGACCGCCAGTATGTGGGCGCCGAAGGCGTCGGGGTCGATCTCGTAGTCGGCCATCAGGCGCACCAGGCGGCCATCGGCGAGGTAGGGCGCGGCGCTCCATAGCGGTACGTGGTAGACACCGACACCGGCCAGGGCGCTGGCCATCAGCAGGTCGTGGTTGTCGCTTTCCATGCGGGGCGCCGTGGGCCTCGGCAGGCTCAGGCGCACGCCGTCACGCTCCACCCACCAATAGGTGCGGTCGAGGGCGGCGTGGTAGTAGAGCAGCCAATCGTGCTGGTCGAGGGTGTCCGGGCTCACCGGCAGGGGGTTGCGCGCCAGGTAGGCGGGGCTGGCGCAAAGGGCCAGGCAGTTGCGCCCCACCACTCTGGCGATCATCCCCGGCTGGTCGCTGGGCCCCTCCCGCAGGGCCAGGTCATAGCCGGCCTCCAGCAGGTCGACGAAGGCGTCGGTCAGATCGACGCGCAGGCGTATCCGGGGGAACTCGGCCAGGAAGCCGGCACACACGTCGTCGAGAAAGGCCCGGCCGAACGCCAGCGGCGCCGTCAGCCGCAGGCTGCCCTGCAGGCCGTGCTGCAACTGGCTCACTTCCTCCCCCGCCTCGTGCAGGCGCTGCAGCACCAGGCGCGCGGTTTCCAGGTAGAGCCGCCCGGCCTCGGTGAGTACGGTACGCCGCGTGCTGCGTTCGAACAGACGCACGCCCAGCTCGTCTTCCAGGTGAGTGACGGCCTTGGTCAGGGCCGACGGGGTCCTGCCGAGCTGTTCGGCGGCGCGGCTGAAACTGCCGTGCTCCGCCGTGGCAACGAACATGCTGATGGCGCCGAGCTTATCCATGGGTTTTTCCATTCAGGAAAAAGGGTTTTGCACGTTTCGGGCGTTCTGCCGAGCCCGGATGAAACGCTAGTCTCGCCGCCAGATCAATAAAAACAAGGGGTTCAACGATGAGGTCTTTCGCACCCAATCTGCTGGCGCTGTCGCTGGCTTTTTCCTCGACGGCGGCCATGGCGGCGCCTGATCTGGTGCTGTTCAACGGCAAGCTGTACACCGCCGACCCCTCCCATCCCTCGGCCCAGGCCATGGCGGTGGAAGACGGCAAGGTCCTCAAGCTGGGCAGTGACGCCGAGATCAAGGCCCTGGCCGACGGCTCCACGCGCCTCATCGACCTGGCGGGCAAGCGCCTGATGCCGGGTCTGATCGACACCCACTCCCACGCCATCTTCGGCGGCCTGGAGCTGTCCATCGCCAATATGCAAGACGAGGTGGTGGAGCTGGCGGAGCTGGAACGGCGCCTGCGCGGCTGGCGCGACGACGGCACCGCGCGCCAGGGCGAGGTGCTGAACGTGGTTGGCATGAGTTCGGCCTACTGGGGCAAGACCGAGGAACTGGGGCGGATCTTCAACCAGGGCGAATGGGCCGAGGTGCCGGTGGTGTTCAGCGGCAGCGACCACCACACCGGCTGGGCCAACCGCGCCATGCTGGCACGCGCCGGCATCGACGCCGGGCTGATCGCCGCCCTGCCGGAGGCCGAGCGCGGCACCCTGGGCGCCAGCAAGGACGGGCAGCCCAACGGCTTTGCCGTGGACGCCGGCTGGGACCGCATCGCCGCCGCCCTGCCGCCGGCCAGCACGGACACCCTGCTGAAGGCCGGCGAGACGGCGGTGAAGTACAACAATAGCCAGGGCATCACCGCCTGGATGGACCCGGCGGCCAACGCCGCGCCGGGCGAGGCGATCTTCGCCCTCAAGCCCACCGAGCAGTCTGTCGGCGTGCTGCCGGTGTACAAGGCCCTGGCCGAGAAGGGCGCGCTGACCGCCCACGTCGCCGCCCTGCTGGTGGCCAACCCGAAGAGCCGGCCGGCCGACCTCGACACCCTGGACACGGTGCGCCAGCGCTTCCGGGGCATTCCCAACCTGAGCCTGCCGGGCATCAAGGTGTTCGCCGACGGCGTGCTGGAATACCCGGCGCAGAGCGCGGCGCTGATCGATCCCTACACCAATTCGCAGACGCGCGGCGAACTGCTGATCGAGCCGGAACACTTCGGCGAACTGGTGAGCGCGGCGGACGCCCGCGGCTGGCTGGTGCACATCCACGCCATCGGCGATCGCGCGGTGCGCGAAGCCCTCAATGGCATCGAGCAGGCACGCACGGACCGCAGCAGCGGCATCGCCCACTCCATCACCCACCTGCAACTGGTGAATCCGAAGGAGTTCGCCCGCTTCAAGCCGCTGGACGTGACCGCCTCGATGCAGCTGCTCTGGGCCTCGGGCGACGACTACACCCTGGACCTGGTGAAGCCCTACGTCAGCGCCTTCGCCTTCCGCTACCAGTACCCGGCCCACTCGCTGCTGAGCCAGGGCGCGATGATCGCCGGGGCCAGCGACTGGCCGGTGTCCTCGCCCAACCCCTGGCAGGCCATCGCCCAGGCCATCAGCCGCGAAGGGCCGAAAGGCGTGCTCAACCCCGACGAGCGCATCGACCGCGCGACCATGCTGCAGGCCTACACCCTGAACGCTGCGCGCACCATCGGGCTGGAGGACACGATCGGTTCCCTCGCCCCCGGCAAACAGGCCGACTTCATCGTCCTCGATCGCGACGTGCTCGAAGTGACCGACCAGGACCTGGCCGAAACCCGTGTGCTGCAGACCTGGTTCGGCGGCCGCGAAGTGTTCGACGCCAACCGCTAACGACAAGAAACCTCCGCTCCCGCCTCACCCCCCGTTTCCCGACGGGGGTTGGGCGGAGCCATGCCCGCACCTGCCATAACAACCACAACAACGGGTCTCACCATGCGCCGTATCACGCTCCTCGCCCTCACCCTGGCTCCCCTCGCCTGCCAGGCCGTTCAGCTCTCCGACGACTTTTCCCTGATGGTCGACCTGACCCTCGCCAGCGACTACCGCACCCGCGGCATTTCCCAGACCCAGAACGACCCGACCGCCCAGGCCGGTGCCACCCTGGCGCATGCCAGCGGCCTGTACGCCGGGGCCTGGACCTCCAACGTCGACTTCGGCTTCGGCCTCAAGACCCGCCAGGAAGTGGACTACTACGCCGGCTGGTACTGGCAGGCCACGGATGACCTGAGCCTGGACCTGGGCTACATCAAGTACGTCTATCCCAAGGAAAGCCAGTTCAACCAGAGCGAGGTCTACGCCATCCTCGGGGCGTACGGCTTCCAGCTCGCCGCGTACTACTCCAACGACGCCTCGACCGTGTTCGGCGAGGACCAGGACGCGCTCTACAGCTATGTCGGCTACCAGACCAGCCTGCCCCTGGAAGTGGGCCTGGAGCTGCGCTACGGACGCATGGACTTCAAGGACCCGATGTTCTGGTCCAGCAGCGGCGACAGCACCGATGACTACCGCGAGTGGCAGGCCAAGCTGACCCGCGACTTCCTCGGCGTGACCTGGGGTCTGGCTTACATCGACACCGACCTGTCCGAATCGGAGTGCGCCAGCAACTACGGTTTCGCCGATGTCTGCACCGCGACCTGGGTGGTCAACGCGAGCAAGAGTTTCTAGCTGAACGGTGCCCCATTTTTGTGGGAGCGAATTTATTCGCGATGCAGGCCGCAGGGCTGCCCTGAGACATCCAATGGGGCGGCTTCGCCTCCCTTCGCGAATGAATTCGCCCCTACAGGAATCCCGTCTCATCGTCTGGAAAACTGTTCCGCCAATTTGAAAGCAAGTTGTGGATTGCGCCGCCCATTCCGGCGGCGCATCTTGCCGGCTCCACTGCCTGGAGTCGTCCATGAACCCCACCGATCTCGTCCGCATGCTGGCCCTCGCCGCCATCTGGGGCGCCAGCTTCCTGTTCATCCGCGTGCTGGTGCCGGAAATCGGCGCGCTGCCCACGGCCTTCCTGCGGGTGCTGCTGTCCGCCATCGGCCTGGCGGTACTGCTCGTCCTGCTGCGCAACCGTTGGGACTTTCGCGGCAAGCTGGGCAAGACCCTGGTGATCGGCATCGTCAGTTCCGGCGTGCCCGCGGCCATGTACGCCCTGGCGGCCCAGGTACTGCCGGCCGGTTACTCGGCCATCTTCAACGCCACCACGCCGCTGATGGGCGTGCTGATCGGCGGGCTGTTCTTCGCCGAGAAACTTACCGGTGCCAAGGCCACTGGGGTGCTCATGGGTCTGGCAGGGGTGGCGGTGCTGACCCGCACCGGGCCGGTGGCCTTCGACATGCAATTGCTCTGGGGGGCGGCGGCCTGCCTGGTGGCCACCACCTGCTACGGCTTCGCCGGCTTCATGACCAAGCGCTGGATCACCGAGGCGGGCGGCATGGACAGCGGAATGGTGGCCCTGGGTTGCCAGATCGGCGCCACCCTCTGCCTGCTGCCGGTATTCGCCTGGGACGCGACCTCCATGCCCCTGGCACCGCTGGCCGAGCCGGGCACCTGGCTGGCCCTGGCCGCGCTGGGCTTCGTCTGCACCTCGTTCGCCTACATCCTCTACTTCCGCCTGATCGCCAACATCGGGCCGGTGAAGACCATGACCGTGACCTTCCTGATCCCGCCCTTCGGCGTGTTCTGGGGCGTGCTGCTGCTGGACGAGACGGTGTCCATGGCGCACCTGCAGGGTGGCGTGCTGATCGCGCTGGCGTTGTGGCTGGTGCTCAAGCCGGCGGTCGTGCCGGCCGCGGTGAGGTCGTAGGGCTGACTCGGTACGGCCCGGCATAGGGCCACGGGTGGATGGACACGCGCCATCCACCCTGGGTCACGGCATTACTGCTGCAGTTCCTGCTCGGTGAACAGGCCGTCGAAGAGCATGCTGGAGAGGTAGCGCTCGCCCGAGTCGGGCAGCACCACCACCAGGGTTTTGCCCTCCATTTCCGGGTTCTCCGCCAGGCGCACGGCCACCGCCATGGCGGCGCCGGAGGAAATGCCGCAGAGAATGCCTTCTTCGCGCATCAGGCGCAGAGCCATGGCCTTGGCCTCGTCGTCGGTGCTCTGCTCGACGCGGTCCACCAGACTCAGGTCGAGGTTCTTCGGCACGAAACCGGCACCGATACCCTGGATCTTGTGGGGGCTGGGCTTGACCTCTTCGCCGGCCAGGGTCTGGCTGATCACCGGCGAACTCACCGGTTCCACCGCCACCGAGAGGATCGGCTTGCCGCAGGTCTGCTTGATGTAGCGGGACACGCCGGTGAGGGTGCCGCCAGTGCCCACGCCGGCCACCAGCACATCCACCGCGCCGTCGGTGTCGTTCCAGATTTCCGGGCCGGTGGTCTTCTCGTGGATGGCCGGGTTGGCCGGATTCTCGAACTGTTGCAACAGCAGGTACTGCTCGGGGTTGGACGCGGCCAGCTCGTTGGCCTTCTCGATGGCGCCCTTCATGCCCTTGGCCGGCTCGGTGAGCACCAGCTCGGCGCCCAGCGCCTTGAGCACCTTGCGGCGCTCCAGGCTCATCGACGCCGGCATGGTGAGGATCAGCTTGTAGCCACGCGCGGCGGCGACGAAGGCCAGGCCGATGCCGGTGTTGCCGGAGGTGGGCTCCACCAGGGTCATGCCCGGCTTGAGACGACCGGAAGCCTCGGCCTCCCAGATCATGCTGGCGCCGATGCGGCATTTCACCGAGTAGGCGGGGTTGCGGCCTTCGATCTTGGCGAGGAGGGTCACGCCGCGCGGGCCCAGGTGGTTGATGCGCACCAGCGGGGTGTTGCCGATGGCTTGCGAGTTGTCTGCAAAGATGCGGCTCATGGCGGATTCCTTGTCATGGCGGGAAAAGGACCAAGCCTAAGACGGCGCCAGCAGGCCGTCCAGCGCGTCCCGTGGCGGGTCGAGGGCAAATCTGCCATTCAGTGACTGAATGAAACCCCTGCGTTCACAGTCGACTCATGCGCGCGTTATAGTCAGACCTTTCCCAAATACTGAACCGTCCGGTTTGCCAACCGGCGCCGAGTCCGAGGATTCCCTGATGAAGTTCGAAGGCACCCAGTCCTACGTCGCCACCGACGACCTCAAGCTCGCGGTGAATGCCGCCATCACCCTGCAGCGTCCGCTGCTGGTCAAGGGCGAACCGGGTACCGGCAAGACCATGCTCGCCGAGCAGTTGGCCGAAGCTTTCGGCGCCAAGCTGATCACCTGGCACATCAAGTCCACCACCAAGGCACACCAGGGCCTGTACGAGTACGACGCAGTGAGCCGCCTGCGGGATTCCCAGCTGAATTCCGACAAGGTCCACGACGTTCGCAACTACATCAAGAAAGGCAAGCTGTGGGAGGCCTTCGAGGCCGACGAGCGCGTGATCCTGCTGATCGACGAGATCGACAAGGCCGACATCGAGTTCCCCAACGACCTGCTGCAGGAACTCGACAAGATGGAGTTCTACGTCTACGAGACCAACGAAACCATCAAGGCCAAGCAGCGCCCGATCATCATCATCACCTCCAACAACGAAAAGGAGCTGCCGGACGCCTTCCTGCGCCGCTGCTTCTTCCACTACATCGCCTTCCCCGACCGCGAGACCCTGAAGAAGATCGTCGACGTGCACTACCCCAGCATCAGCAACGAGCTGGTGGCCGAGGCGCTCGACGTGTTCTTCGACGTGCGCAAGGTGCCGGGCCTGAAGAAGAAGCCCTCCACCAGCGAACTGGTGGACTGGCTGAAACTGCTGATGGCCGACAACATCGGCGAAGCCGTGCTGCGCGAGCGCGATCCCTCCAAGGCCATCCCGCCGCTGGCCGGTGCCCTGGTGAAGAACGAGCAGGATGTGATGCTGCTCGAACGCCTGGCTTTCATGGCCCGTCGCGCCAGCCGCTGAGGGCTTTTTCTCCCCTTCCCCGCCGGGAGAGGGGCCGGGGGTGAGGGATGTGTCCGGCAACGCAGGAGAGACCCAGATGCACCACGGCAGTTGCCTGTGCGGCGCGGTGAAGTACCAGATCGACGCGCCCATCAAGTCCGCCACCCATTGCCACTGCGGCCAGTGCCGCAAGGGCCATGGTGCGGCCTTCGCCAGCTACGGCAACGTGCGCTGGCGCGACTTCCGCTGGACCGCTGGCGAGGAGGCGGTGGCGCACTTCCACTCCTCCCCCGGCGTGACGCGCACCTTCTGCCGGCAGTGCGGCTCGAATTTGCAATGGTTCGCCGATCACCCCTATCTCGACTGGGTATCGGTGGCCCTGGGCACGCTGGATTCGCCGCTGGGCGAGATACCGCAGAAGCACATCTACGCAGAATCCAAGGCCGATTGGTACGCCATCGCCGACGGCCTGCCCCAGGAGCGCCGCTCCTGAGTACCAACCGATAACGAGGGTGCAGCCATGCTGCTCAACCTGTTCAATGAAATGCGCGCGGCCAAGGTGCCGGTTTCGGTCCGCGAACTGCTGGACCTGATCAACGCGCTGAAACACAACGTCGTCTTCGCCGACATGGACGAGTTCTATTACCTCGCCCGTACCGTACTGGTGAAGGACGAACGCCACTTCGACAAGTTCGACCGGGCCTTCGGTGCCTACTTCAAGGGCCTGCAGAACCTCAATGAGCACATCGAGGCCCTGATTCCCGAGGAGTGGTTGCGCAAGGAATTCGAACGCATGCTCACCGACGAGGAGCGTGCGCAGATCCAGTCCCTCGGCGGCCTGGACAAGCTGATCGAGGAGTTCAAGAAGCGCCTCGAAGAGCAGAAGGAACGCCACGCCGGCGGCAACAAGTGGATCGGCACCGGCGGCACCAGCCCCTTCGGCTCCGGCGGCTTCAACCCCGAGGGCATCCGCGTGGGCGATGCCGGCAAGCGCCAGGGCCGTGCCGTGAAGGTCTGGGACCAGCGCGAATACAAGAACCTCGACGACCAGGTGGAACTGGGCACCCGCAATATCAAGGTCGCCCTGCGCCGCCTGCGCAAGTTCGCCCGTGAGGGCGCGGCGGAAGAACTGGACCTGGACGGCACCATCGACCACACCGCGCGCGATGCCGGCCTGCTCAACATCCAGATGCGTCCGGAACGCCGCAACACGGTGAAACTGCTCCTGCTGCTGGATATCGGCGGCTCCATGGACGCCCACGTGAAGGTCTGCGAAGAACTCTTCTCCGCCTGCAAGACCGAGTTCAAGCACCTGGAGTACTTCTACTTCCACAACTTCATTTATGAGTCCGTGTGGAAGAACAACCTGCGCCGCACTTCCGAACGCACCTCCACCCTCGACCTGCTGCACAAGTACGGGCCGGATTACAAAGTGGTGTTCGTCGGCGACGCCGCCATGGCGCCCTACGAAATCACCCAGGCCGGCGGCAGCGTCGAGCACTGGAACGAGGAGCCCGGCTACGCCTGGATGAAACGCTTCATGGAGAAATACAAGAAGCTCATCTGGATCAACCCCTACCCCAAGGACACCTGGAACTACACCGCCTCCACCAACATCGTCCGCGAGCTGATCAACGACCAGATGTACCCCCTGACCCTGCAAGGGTTGGAGGATGGGATGAAGTTTCTGTCCAAGTGACGAGAACGGGCCCACAAGGGCCCGTTTTCTTTGGGTCGTAACCCTTCGTCGCGCCCTGGACCGCCACGGGCTCAGCCGCGCGGAGCCAGCCTTTCCGCCAGCCGCTCCAGGGGCAGCTTGGTCAGCGCGAACCCCGCCAGCAACGTCGCCGCATACAGCGCGAAGTCACGGGAGATCGCCTGGCCCTCGTACCAGGCGCCAATGAGCACCGCAAACACCGGAAAGATAATGAAGACAAAGGAGAGAACGACCGGGCTCAGGCGCTTGAGCAGGAAGAAGTAGACAATGAATCCGCCCACCGACGCACACAGCCCCAGGTAAGCCAGGGCCCACCAGGACTCCGCGCTGATACCGCTGAAATCCGGCTGCTCCAGCCCCAGTCCCGCCGAGAACAGCATCAGCCCGGCCAGGCCGATTGGCAGGGTGTTGTAGGTGATGACGCTGATCCGCGCCCCCCTCTGCTTGGTCACCACGTAGCACAGCGCATGCATGAGCGCGGCGGCGAGGATCGCCAGCACCCCGGCGAAACCGGAATGCGCCAGGCTCAGGCCCTGGCCACGGAGGATCATGAACAGGCTGCCGAAACCGATGGCGATGCCCACCACCTGGGACAGATGGATGCGTTCGCGGAGGAAAATCGCCGAGAAGATCAGGATGAACACCGGCATGCAGCTGAACAGCAAGGCGGTGAGGCCGGAGGAAACCTGCAGTTCACCGTAGTTCAGCAGGTAATACGGCAGGCTGAAGTAGCACAGGGTCACAAAGACGAAGAAGCCGAGCCGCGCCTTCGGGAACAGCAACGGCTCGCCGCGTAGCAGGGCGAAGCCGAGAAACAGCGGAAAGGCGATGAGGAAGCGCAGGCCGGAGGCCGTGAGCGGCGGAACCGTTTCCACGGCGATCTTGATACCCAGCCAGGTGGTGCCCCAACTGATGCAGACCACCAGGAAGAGTAACGCGGTGACCAGGCCCTTCAGCCACCGCTGCGAGGGTGTCGCGACATTCGCAGTCGATTCGATAATTGACATGATATCAAAGCATCCAATTTGCTAGATTAACGCCGTCAAATCACGCTATTCGGACTGCAAATGACTGTCAAACTGATTAATGACACCCTGTCATTGCTCAAGAATGCACTGGAGTCGGGACAGGGAACCAAGTACCAGCGCCTGGCGGCAGCGCTGCATGAGCAGATTCGCGACGGCGGCCTGGAAGCCGGCAGCAAGTTGCCGCCCCATCGCATCCTGGCCGACCGTCTGGGCATCACCGCGGGCACCGTCAGCCGCGCCTATGCCGAGCTGGAACGCCTGGGGCTGGTGGTCGCACGGGTCGGCGACGGCACCTTCGTGCGCCAGCACGACGTCGAGCGCAAGCGCGATACCGGCTTTCGCAATGCCTCGGACAAGACTCCCGGGCTGTTCGACATGAGCCGCAACCTGCATATCCCCGGACAGGAAACCGCGTTCCTCGCCGACAGCCTGCGGGAGCTGGCGAATGACCCGGACCGGCTGCACGAACTGACCCTCTACAGCCCCGAACAGGGCCTTCCGCGACATCGCCGGGCCGGCGCCCGTTGGCTGGCCCAGGGCGAGTTCCGCCCCCAGGCCGAGCAGATACTGTGTACCAACGGCGCCCAGCACGCCCTGCTCTGCACGCTGATGGCGCTGCTACGCCCCGGCGACAGCGTGGCCACCGAACAGCTCACCTATCCCGGACTGATCGGTGCCGCGCGCATGCAGGGCATCCGCCTGCTGGGCGTGGCGATGGACGAGGAAGGCCTGATCCCCGCCGCCCTGGATGAAATCTGTCGGCACAACCGGGTCAGCGCCCTGTATTGCACCCCGACCTTGCAGAACCCCACCACGGCCGTCATGTCGCCCGCGCGCCGAAAAGCCATTGCCGAGCTGTGCCGGCAGCACAACCTGCTGATGATCGAAGACGAAGCCCACGCCGTGCTGGTGGCGGATCGCCCGCTTCCGCTGAGTCATTACGCGCCGGAGCGGGGTGTCCTGATCGGCAGCCTGAGCAAGGCGGTGGCCGCTGGCCTGCGGGTCGGCTACCTGCACGCCCCGACGGCACTGCTGGGGCGATTGGCGGCGGCCCTACGCGGCTCCTGCTGGATGGCGACACCGCTGGCAATGGAACTGGCCTGCAACTGGATCGAAGGCGGTGTGGCGGAGCAGCTCCGGCGCCAGCAGGTCGTCGAGTTGGCGAGACGCAAGGCGCTCGTGCAAGGCCTGCTGGCGGACACGCGCTACCACACGCATCCGCAGAGCCCGCACTTCTGGATCGAGGTGCCGGAACCCTGGCGGGCGGCGGATGTGGAAGCGGAGCTAAAGCTGAAGAATGTCCTGATCTCGACCGCGGAAACCTTCGCGGTGGGACGGGCGGCGGTCCCGCAGTTCGTGCGGGCCAGCGTCAGCAACGCCAGCCACGACGATGGCTTGCTGCTGGAAGGCTTCCGCGCGCTGGCCGAGGCGCTGCAGGCGGGCACGGCGGAGTCCGTCGAGTAGCTGGCGAAGCGTTGCCCGAACGGCGGCTCAGAACCTGTGCCGCTGCTGCACACGCTGGCTGCGTCCGACGCCGGCGGCGGAGCCGATGAGCAGACACAGGCTTTCCACCACCCACGCCAGCAGCAGGCCACAGCCCAGGCCCCAGGCCATGGCCTCGGGCTTGAGCAGCAGCTGGTAGCCGTAGGCGGCGAAGGTTTCCCGGCGCAGTTCCGGGTTGGCCATGGCCAGCACATGCCAGGCGCGTTGGTACCAGGGGCCTTGCAGAGCCCGCCATTCCGCGTGCATCAGCTCGGCGCGGGCCACCAGGTGGGCGATGCTGTCGGCGTCGCTGCGCATCACCGGGTCGGCGCTGGCGCGGTAGTGGGCCACCAGCGCGACCAGGTCGCCCTTGAAGAAGCGCCGGGCGGTGTCGCGGAAACCCGAAAGCCCCTCTTCCGCCTCGATGCGATGGGCCTCCACGCGCTTGGCGTAGTCTTCGACGAAACCCGGCACCTGCACGCCCACCAGCAGGCCCAGGGTGAAGAGGATCAGGCGCAGGTAGCTTCGCAACATTCCCTGTTCTCCGCTGCTCAGGTACGGCCCTGGGTGACGATCTCGCCACGACGCCAGAGAATCCACTCGCCGGGCTGGTAGAGGTTCCAGGTTTCGTTGTCGGTCAGGGGTTCCGTGGCGATGACGGTGACCACGTCGTTGGGCGTGGTTTCCGACTGGAAGTCCACGGTGAGGTCGGCGTCTTTCAGGCTCGCCGGGCCAAAGGGTGCGCGGCGGGTGATGTGGGCGAGCTTGCTGGAGCAGAAGCTGAACAGCCAGTCGCCGTCGCTCAGCAGGCAGTTGAACACGCCCTTCTGGCGGAATTCGAAGCAGGCCTGGATCAACACCGGCAGGAGGATCTCGGCCATCACCGGCTCGGGGAACGCGCCGCGCACCCGGTTGAGCAGGTCGCAGAAGGCCGCTTCGCTGTCGGTATCGCCGACCGCCGTGTAAAAGCCCTTGGGCGGCGCGAAGCCCGCCAACTGGCCGTTGTGCGCGAAGCACCAGTTGCGGCCCCAGAGTTCGCGCACGAAAGGATGGGTGTTGGACAGGCAGACCCTGCCGACATTGGCCTGGCGGATGTGGCCGATGACCGTTTCGCTCTTGATCGGGTAGCGCTGCACCAGGCGCGCCACCTCGGAATCGACGCTGGCCGAAGGGTCCTGAAACAGGCGCAGGCCGCGGCCTTCGTAGAAGCCGATGCCCCAGCCATCGCGGTGCGGACCGGTGCCGCCGCCGCGCTGCATCAGGCCGGTGAAGCTGAAGACGATATCGGTGGGGACGTTGGCGCTCATGCCGAGCAGTTCGCACATGTTCAGAATTCCAGCTTCAGGGCGTTCTTCAGTTGGTCGGCTTCACGCTCCAGGCGCGCCTGCAGGCTGGCGCGGCCGAAGGGCAGGAAACGGGTCAGGGCGCGCCAGAGCAGACCGACGAGGTCGCCCCGGCGACGCGGAATCAGGTGCAGATGCAGGTGCGGCACGTGCTGGTTGGAAGCCGGGCCGTCGTTGATCAGCAGGTTGATGCCTTCGCGCCCGTAGCCCGCCCAGCGCAGGGTCTGGCTGAGGCGCGCAGTGAGCGCCAGCAGCCGGTCGCGGGCTTCGCCGGAAAGGTCGGTGAGCAGCGGCGCGTGTTCGCGGGCAACGACCAGCACGTGGGCGGGGCGCAACGGGTAGATATCCAGCAGCACCAGGAAGTGCTCGTCTTCATGCAGCAGGTGGGCCGGCAGCTTGCCGGCGGCGATGGCACAGAACACGCAGTCCATGGGCACTCCTTGGCGAGGGATGGCTCATGCTGAACGTGTCGTGCCCCGGCTGCAAGGCCTCGGCGTTACAGACGGGGCTCGATGCGCAGGCGGCGGTCGCCGTGGTTGTCGTAGCGGGTATCCGCCTCGGCGGCGCGCTCGCGCATCACTTCGCGCAGGGTGGGCTCTTCGTCGGCCGTCCGGGCGGCCTCGCGCTCGGCACGGCGGGCCTGGAGCTTGCGCTCGATAGGCCAGCGGATGCCGGCGAAGACCAGATACAGGACGAGCGCGATGAGGCTGTACATGGTCAGGTCCAGCGCTGCCTTCCAGGCGTTGTTGCCGACCTTGAACACCAGGTCCAGCGCGGTGATGGCCACGGCCGGAGCGAACATGTCCTTGGCCGGGTCGACTATGGTGGGGGTCAGCAGCAGCACCGCCACCAGCACTCGCAGGGGTTCGCGCAGCCAGCGCCACATCCAGCCGGTCAGGCGGAACCAGACCAGCAGGCAGCCGAGCGCGGCCACTCCGTAGGCGGCCCAGGCGAGCAGGTAGTCGTTTTCAGTCATTGGCGTCCGTGGCAAGGCTGGCAAAAGGGCGCTTATGATAAACGCTTTTCATGGTTCCGGCGCTCCTGCCGTCGCCGCCGCCCGCCTTCGAGACTGCCCATGCCCCAAGCTCCCATCGCCCGCATCGAACCCGGTGACGACCCCTACCGCTGGCTGGAGGAACGCGACGCCCCCGACGTGCTCGCCTACCTCGAAGCCGAGAACGCCTGGCTGGAAACCGAGCTGGCCGACCAGAAGGACCTGCGCGAAGCGCTGTTCCAGGAGATCAAGGGGCGCATCCGCGAAACCGACCTGTCCCTGCCGGTGCCCTGGGGACCCTGGCTGTACTACCAGCGCACCACCGCCGGCGACGAATACCCGCGGCATTACCGCTGCCCGCGTCCGGCCGACGGCTCACTGACCCTGGACGAAGCCGGCGAGCAGTTGCTGCTGGACCCGAACGAGCTGGCGGCCGGCGGCTTCCTGTCCATCGGCGCGTTCAGCGTCAGCCCGGACCACAAGCGCCTGGCCTACAGCCTGGACACCAGCGGCGACGAGGTCTACCGACTGTTCATCAAGGACCTGGCCACTGGCGACATCACCGCCCTGCCCTTCGAGCAGTGCGACGGCAGCATGACCTGGGCCAACGACAGCGCCACGCTGTTCTTCGGCGAGCTGGACGACACCCACCGCCCTCATCGCCTGTACCGCCACCGCCTGGGCGAGGCCAGCGCCGAGCGGGTGTTCGAGGAAGCCGACGGGCGCTTCTTCCTGCATTGCTACCGCGCCAGCTCCGAGCGCCAGCTGATCCTCCTGCTGAACAGCAAGACCACCAGCGAAACCTGGGTGCTGGACGCCGAGACGCCCGACGCCGCCTGGACCTGCCTGGCCCCGCGCGAGGAAGACCACGAGTACTACGCCGACCACGGCCAGCTGGACGGCCAATGGACCTGGTTCATCCGCAGCAACCAGAGCGGCATCAATTTCGCCCTCTACCGGGCCACGGACGCCGCGCCGGGACGCGCCCACTGGAAGGAGCTGATCGCCCATGACGCGGCACGCATGCTGGAAGGTGTCAGCCTGAACGCCGGCGGCTACGTGCTCAGCCTCCGCGAAGGCGGCCTGCCGATCATCCAGGTGCACCCGGACGGCGCCGCGCCCTACCCGCTGCAACTGCCGGACGCCGCCTACAGCCTGTACGTGCAGGACAGTCTGGAATTCGACAGCCCGGTGGTCCGCCTGCGCTACGAGGCGCTCAACCGCCCGGCCCAGGTGCGCCAGCTGGAACTGGCCACGGGTGCGCAGCAGGTGCTCAAGGAAACACCGGTGGAAGGCCCCTTCGATGCCGACGCCTACGTCAGCCAGCGCCTCTGGGCCACGGCGGCGGACGGCACGCGCGTGCCCATCAGCCTGGTGGCCCGCCGCGACACCCTGGGCAAACCCGCCCCGCTCTACCTCTATGGCTACGGCGCCTATGGCGAAAGCCTCGACCCCTGGTTCTCCCATGCCCGCCTGAGCCTGCTGGAGCGCGGCTTCGTCTTCGCCATCGCCCATGTGCGCGGCGGTGGCGAGCTGGGCGAGGCCTGGTACCGCGCCGGCAAGCTGGAGCACAAGCAGAACAGCTTCGGCGACTTCATCGCCTGCGCCGAACACCTGATCGCCGAGGGCTATACCACCAAGTCGCAACTCGCCATCAGCGGCGGCAGCGCCGGCGGCCTGCTGATGGGCGCGGTGCTCAACCTGCGCCCGGAGCTGTTCGCCGCGGCCATCGCCGAAGTGCCGTTCGTCGACGTGCTGAACACCATGCAGAACCCTGACCTGCCGCTGACGGTGACCGAGTACGACGAATGGGGCGACCCGAACGAGCCGGAGGTGTACCAGCGAATCAGGGGCTATGCGCCCTACGAGAACGTCCGCGCCCAGGACTATCCGGCGATGCTGGTGGTGGCCGGCTACAACGACAGCCGCGTGCAGTACTGGGAAGCAGCCAAATGGGTGGCCCGCCTGCGCGCCACCCGGACCGACGACAAGCCGCTGCTGCTCAAGACCGACCTCGGCGCCGGCCACGGTGGCATGAGCGGCCGCTACCAGGCGCTGCGCGACGTAGCCCTGGAGTACGCCTTCCTGCTCAAGGTGCTGGGCCTGCCCCAGCGTTGATCAGGGGTTGCCGGTGCTGGTGCCGAGCCCCTGGCTGTTGCGCTCCAGCTTCTGCTCCAGCGCGGGGATCGGCTGGTCGCGCTGCTCCAGGGATTCCCGCAGGCGCTGCTCCTGGTCCGGGCGCTTCATCAGTTGCGGGCTTCCGCTCTGCGGCGAGGGGCTGGTGATCGCGCGCGGCGCCACCTGCGGATAAGGCTGCGGGTTCGCTGCACCGGGCGCCCCCGCAGGCGCTTGCAGGGGCGCCTGCAGCAGCGGTGGATTTTGTCCGAGCGCCGTGCCGGCGACCAGGACCAGCGCCAGCAGCGACGGAACACGAAAGAGGATCATGGTCCCGGCCTCCTGTTCAGGGATGCCTTCAGTCTAATCCCCGCCCACCCGGATGCCGCCCACGGCGACGGGATGCCGGCGACCTCCGGCGCCCGGACTAGACTTTCCTCGAACCCCTGGGGAGAGCACGGCGGATGAGCACGAGCCCCACGAGCAAGCTGGACAGGCTGCTCGCCGACGAACGCAAGCGACGCGAACACAGTTACCGGGAACAGGCGCTGAAGCTGTTCCCCTGGGTCTGCGCGCGCTGCGGGCGTGAATTCAGCGGCAAGCGCCTGTCCGAACTGACGGTGCATCACCGCGATCACAACCATGACAACAACCCGCCGGATGGGTCGAACTGGGAGCTGCTCTGCCTCTACTGCCACGACAACGAGCACGCCCGCTACACCGACCAGCAGTGGCATGGCGAGGAACAACCCGGCGCCCGGCAGGGACCGCGCGCCACCTACAAGGCATTCGCCGCCATCGGCGACCTGTTGAAGCGCGAGGAATAGCCCGCCGGGCCGTTCGTCACCGAGTCCGCAAGGAGATCACGATGAAGATCCTGATGGTACTGACCTCCCACGACCAGTTGGGCAACACCGGCAAGAAGACCGGCTTCTGGCTCGAGGAGTTCGCCGCGCCCTACTTCGCCTTTCGCGATGCCGGCGCGGAGGTGGTGCTGGCATCGCCCAAGGGCGGCCATCCGCCACTGGACCCGAAAAGCGACGATCCGGAGTTCCAGACCGAGGCGACCCACCGCTTCCGGAACGACGACCAGGCCCGCCGCGCCCTGGCCAACACCCAGGTGCTGGCCGGCCTGATGCCGGGCGACTATGACGCCGTGTTCTACCCGGGCGGCCACGGCCCGATGTGGGACCTGGTGGAGGACCTGCACTCCATCGTGCTGGTGGAAACCCTCTACGCCGCCGGCAAGCCGGTGGGCGCCGTGTGCCACGCGCCGGCGGTACTGCTCAACGCCAAGGCGCCGGACGGTGCGCCGCTGGTGCAGGGCAATGCGGTGACCGGCTTCGCCAACTCCGAGGAAACCGCCGTGGGCCTGGCCGACGTGGTGCCCTTCCTGCTGGAGGACGAACTCAAGGCGAAGGGCGGCCATTACTCCAAGGTGGCGGACTGGCAGCCCCATGTGGTCGCCGACGGCAACCTGATCACCGGCCAGAACCCGGCCTCGTCCGAGCCCGTGGCGGCGGCGCTGCTGGAGCTGCTGAGCGGGCGACGGGGGGAGATGTAGGGCGGGCGCGAACAGCCTGTCGGGTCAACGCAACAGCTTGGTGTCCAGCACGTCCGACGCGCTGCCCATGATGTTCTCGGTGATCTCGATGAAGTCCTTGGTGCTGGCCTTGTCCAGGCGCATCAGGCCACGGGCCACATCGTCCATGGAATGCTTGCCGTCGGTGCGCAGGCGAATTTCCTTGTCCAGGTCCTGCAGCAGCAGCACGGCACGGGCGGTAATGGCGCCGGTGGCGTGCTCGCCACGCAGGCTGTCCACCTTCTTGCTCCACTGGCGCAGTTGCCGGCGAACCGCCTCGTAGCGGTCATCGGTTAGGCCGCCGGCGCGGCGCAGCAGTTCGATGGCGTAATACTCAGCGATGCCTTCGCTGATCCAGTCGCTGCGGTCGGTGTCCTGGATGCGGCTGAGGACGTGCACCAGCTCATGCATCAGGGAGCTGGTGCCGTTCTCGCTCACCAGCGGCCGCGCCGCGTGCATGAAGAAGGAGTTGGGCGCCGACAGCCCGCCACGCCACATAGGGTCGTTGGCGCCGACGATCAGCAGCTTGCCGGGCTCGCGGGGAAAGACTTCCCGGGCATGGGGCCAGACGAAGGTCAGCAGGGTGAGGACGTCCATGCGGCGCATGCCCTCGCCCAGCGGTGCGCTGACAGTGACATCGGTATTGCCCAGGGCGGCGCGCCGGCTGCCCAGCTTGCCGGCAAGTATCCAGCCGGTGGGACGGTCGAAAATGCGTTCGGGGTTGTCGATGCGGAATCGATTCTTGCCGATGCGCGGCCAGCCGGTTTCCACCGACTTCCAGCCCTTGGGCAGCTCGAAGCGCAAACGGGCCACCAGGTCGACGCCCGCCACCGCGTCCAGGCGCGCGGCCGGCACCAGGTCGTCGCCGCGCAGCAAGGCCCAATCCGGGGTCATGCGGGCATCGAAACGGCCATCGCCGCGCGGGTGGCTGACGCGCACCCTGTAGGTGAGGCTGGCCTTGCCGCTGCCGGGCACCCAGGTGCCGTGGGCGGGGTCGTCCTGGGTCCAGCTGCCGCTGGCCTTGAAATCGCTGTAGTAGCCCTTGTCACCCAGGTTGAAGCGCAGGCTGCGCACGCCGTCGCCCTTCTCCAGCACCAGGCTGACTTCGGCCTGGTCGCTGTCCGGCAGGAAGCGCACCTGGTAGTCGAGATCGACCTTCTTGGCCGCCCACAGCGGGGCGCTCAGGGTCAACAGGACAGTGGACAGCAGCAGCCGGGAACGGGCGGACATCGAAGGTGGCTTCCTTGGTGGGTAACGGTCAGTCCCTGAGACTCGAAAGGCGGCGATTCGATCCTTGTCCGCCTCAGCCTGCGCGAAAAATCAAATAGTCTTCCCAGTCGTCCTCCGCCACGCTGTTTTCGCTGAGCATGCGTCCGGACTGGGAGATACCAGCCTTGTGCACCGCCTCAGGGTCGTTGCAGACGAGAGGGTGCCAGGGCGGCAGGTCCTTGCCCTCGGCCACCAGGCGGTAGCCACAGGTGGGCGGCAGCCAGCGGAATTCGTCGGCCTGGGCCGGGGTGAGCTGGATGCAATCGGCGACGAACTGACGGCGGTTGGCGTAGTCGGTGCAGCGGCAGGTCTTGAGGTCCAGCAGCTTGCAGGCGATACGCGTGTAATAGACGCCACCGTCGTCCTCGTCTTCCAGCTTCTGCAGACAGCAGAGGCCGCAGCCGTCGCAGAGGGATTCCCACTCCTCCTGATCGAGCTGAGCGAGGGTCTTGCGCTTCCAGAAGGGTTCGACTTTGGCGGCCATGGCGTACGGGAGGGGGGTTGATTCGGGGCGCGTAGTTTAGCAGGCGGTTAAAAAACTACCTACGTTGCCATCGCCGCGTTCATAACAGCCTCACATGCTCATTTACCGCACGTAAGCTGCGTTTTTTCACCTGTTTTTGCCTGGCGCTGGCCGCCCCTGACCCAAGTTATTCAACGGCCCGTTCGTCGGCTCCGGGGTGTCGGCCAAGCATAGCTGACCGCTGGTTTCCGGGCGGCGGGCTCAGTAGCCGCGCTCGAAGTTCACCTGGCCGCGCAGGGGCTCGCCCGCCCGATAGCGATGGAGGTTGTCGACGAAGAGCGCCGCCATGGCGCTCGGCAGGGTCGGGGCCGAGCTGTGGCCGGTGACCAGCAGGTGGGGCGCAGTCCAGAACGGATGCCAGGCGGGCAGCGGCTCTTCGCGGCAGACGTCGATCACCGCCGCGGCCGGTCGGCCGGCCTGCAGCGCCGCCACCAGGTCATGATCCACCACCGCCACGCCGCGCCCGGCATTGATGAACAGCGCAGTCGGCCGCATGCGCGCGAAGAGCGCCGCATCGTAGATATCGCGGGTCGCCGGGGTATCCGGCAGCAGGTTCACCACGCAGTCGGCCCAGGCCACCTGTTCGGCCAGGGTCTCCATGCCGAGGACCCGCTCGAACGGTTCCAGCGGCCTGGGCTCGCGGGCGATGCCATGCAGTTCGACGCCGAAGGGTTCGAGGAAGCCCGCCACGCTCTGGCCGATATCGCCGCTGCCGACGATCAGCACCCGCTTGCCCTCCAGGCTGTGCGGCAGGCGATTGTCCCAGCGCTTCTCGGCCTGGGCGGCGACGCGCGAGAAGAGCTGCCGCTGGTGGGCCAGCAGGTAGGTAAGGACGTACTCGGCCATGACCTGGCCGAAGATGCCGACAGCGCGGGTCAGCCGGTAATCGTGCGGCAGCTCGGCGGCCAGCAGCGGCGTAATGCCGGCCCAGGTGGACTGCATCCACGCCGGCTTGCAGCCCCGGCGCAGCAACTGCGCCAGCAGGTCGGGCTGGCCGAGCCAGACCGGACACTCCCGCGCCGCCTCCAGCAGGCGCTCCACATCGACGCCACCATGCAACTGCAGGCCGGCCTCGCCGCGCAGCAGGTCGGCGTAGAGGGCGAACTCTTCTTCGGCGATCAGGACTTTCATCAGACGGGGTCGTTCATCCGCAGCAGCTCTTCCGGCAGGTGCTCAATGTAGTCCTCCTGGGCCGGCGGCATTTGCAGGTGGAAGCCCTGCTTCTCGATGTTTTCCAGCACCTTGCCGATGTCTTCGCGGGCCAGTTGGCGTTCGGGGGAAAGCACCAGGTCGAAGGCGTGCTGCGGGGCGCCGAAGGCAGCGAGCAGGGCTTCGGGGACACGGGTCAGGGCTTCGCGCTTGTCCACGTAGAGGTACATCTCGTTCTTGCGCGAACTCTTGTAGATGGAGCAGATACGTTTCATGGTCGGACTCGTGGGGCAGGCCGTGCCGGTCGGCACGGCTGAAGGGTCATTGGCCGGCCGTGGCCAGGGCATCCAGCAGGGCCTGGCCCATCAGTTCGCGGCGCCAGCCACGCAGGCCCTCGGGCAGGCTGTAGGGGCCATCGGGATAGCCGCTCTTGAGCAGGGCTTCCAGGTGTTTCTTGCGCAGCATCAGTTCCGGCGCCATGCCCAGCCGTTCGGCCTCGGCCTGGCCCACGGCACGGAGCTTCTTCAGCAGCGGCGTGGCGTCCGGCGGTAGCGGCTCTGGCAGGGCCTCGGGCCAATGCTCGGGCGGCGTCTCGGCGGCCTCGCGGATCAATTTAAGCAGGGTATTGCCGTCCTGGCGCACGGTGCGCGGGTGCATGTCGTCGATCCGCGCCAGCGACACCAGGTTGTCCGGCTGGTAACGCGCCAGGGGCCAGAGGCTGTGTTCCCGCAGGATGCGATTGCGCGGCTGGTCCCGCAGGCGCGCCTCGATCTCGCGCCAGGCGCAGAGTTCACGGAGCACGGCGAGCTGCGCACGGGACAATTTCCAGGCCAGCTTGGCCTCGCGGTAAAGCTCCTCGGGAACGACCTCGCGGCGCAGGTTGGCCACCAGTTCGGCGCCGTCTTCCAGCATCCAGGCGCGCTTGGGATCGACCAGGCGCGGCTCCAGCGCGGCGTAGAGTTCTGCCAGGTGCTGCACGTCCTCGGCGGCATAGCGCACCTGCATCTCGGTGAGGGGACGCTGCAGCCAGTCGGAACGGGTTTCGTCCTTGGGCAGCTCGATGCCGAGCACCGACTGCACCAGGCGCGAATACCCCATGGAATAGCCGATACCGAGATAACCCGCGGCCAGTTGCGTGTCCAGCAGCGGTTGCGGCAGGGCGCCGGTCAGGCGCAGGAAGACCTCCAGATCCTCGCTGCAGGCATGCAGCACCTTGAGCACCGCGCGGTCTTCCAGCAGCTCGGCGAATGGCGACCAGTCGCCGATCAGCAACGGGTCGATCAGGTACGCCCGCTCGCCGTCGCCGACCTGCACCAGGCCGGCCTTGGGATAGAAGGTGTCGACCCGCATGAACTCGGTGTCCAGGGCCACGAAGGGCAGGCGCCGCCAGTCGGCGCAATGTCTGGCCAGCGCAGCGTCGTCGCGGATCCAGGTAATGTCGATGGCCACAGGGTTCTCCTTGAATCAGTGGCGCGCAGTATATCGCGCGGGGCGCCCGCTACGCGCCTGGCATCGCTTTCGCCCGACACGGGCCAGCCTTGAGGACCGACCCAGCTCGCCGCGAATCGGCCTCCGCGGGCGTTTCATCGGGGTGGGTGGCGCGCTGCCACGGCGCTGTCGACGGTGCCCCATCCACCGCTGCGACATTCAGCCCTGGCGCGGGAGGCCGGCCGGCTGCTAAAAAGCCCGCGCACAGAAGAACAAGGCTCCGGCCATCGCTCACCTGAACGGATACAAGAAGATGAAAAAGTTGCTGGGCCTTCTTGCCCTGCTGGTCGCCGCCCTGGCGATCTACCTCGTTGTCACGCCCTCCCCCATCGACCCGCTGGCGTGGGACGCCCCCAAGGCGCCCGAGATGACCGGCGTGCTGGAGCCCAACGACACCCTGATGAAGGCCGAACTGGTCGCCCAGGGCCAGTTGCACGGTCCGGAAGACACCGCCGTCGACGCCCAGGGCCGCCTCTACGCCAGCCTGCACGACGGGCGTATCGTGCGGATCGCCGAGAACGGCGAGGTCGAGACCTTTGCCGAGACCGGCGGCCGTCCGCTGGGCATGGACTTCGACGCCGCCGGCGACCTGATCGTCGGCGATGCCTACAAAGGCCTGCTGCGCGTCGACCCGCAAGGCCAGGTCAGCGTGCTCGCCACCGAGGCCGAGGGCGTGCCCTTCCGCTTCACCGACGATCTGGATATCGCCCGCGACGGTCGCATCTACTTCACCGACGCCTCCAGCCGCTTCCAGCAACCGGACTACCTGCTCGACCTGCTGGAAGCCCGCCCCCACGGCCGCCTGATGCGCTTCGACCCGGCCAGCGGCAAGACCGAGGTGCTGCTCAAGGACCTGTACTTCGCCAATGGCGTGGCGCTGTCGGCCAACGAGGACTTCGTGCTGGTCAACGAGACCTACCGCTACCGCATCACCCGCTATTGGCTCAGCGGCGACAAGGCCGGTAGCCATGACGTATTCATCGACAACCTGCCGGGCCTGCCGGACAACCTCCAGGGCGACCGCCAGGGCAGTTTCTGGGTCGCCCTGCCCTCGCCGCGCAAGGCCGACGCCGACTTCCTCCACACCCAGCCCTGGCTCAAGGCACAGCTCGCCAAGCTGCCGCGCATGTTCTGGCCCAAGCCGATTCCCTATGGCCTGGTGCTGCAACTGAACGAGCAGGGCGAGATCGTCCACAGCCTGCACGACACCAGCGGCACCCACCTGCGCATGGTCACGTCGGCCAAGCCGGTAGGCGACTACCTCTACCTGGGCAGCCTGGAAAACGATCGGATCGGCAAGCTGAAGATTCGCTGAGGGCAGAACACCGGGCTCAGCGCTGGGGGCCGCTACGCGGCCCTGTCGCGAACGGATTCGCTCACACGGCCTTCTGAACGCCTGCCACGCGCGCGCTCGGCGCGGCGGCGTCGGCCGATTCGTGCCCCAGCAACGCCTGCATCCGCGCCCGGGTCTCGGTCATCAGCTCGCCCAACCGTTCGATGCTGTACTGGCTGGCATCGATGGGCGCACCCACATGAACTTCCACCTTCTGCCCGAGGTTGAGGCGGAAGGTGCGCGCCGGTAGCACGTGATGGATGCCGCGAATCGACACCGGGACGATTACCGCGTCGGTGTCCAGCGCGAGGTGGAAGCAGCCCTTCTTGAACTTCAGCAGGTGGCCGTCGGCGGAACGGGTGCCCTCGGGCGCGGCCCAGAGGACGATGCCGCTCTCCATCATGCGCCGGGCGGTCTCCAGGTCGGCCAGGGCCTGGCGGCGGTTGTGCCGGTCGATGGACGGGAATTCCGCAGCGCGCATGGCCGGGCCGAGGAAGGGAATGCGGAACAGCTCCTTCTTCGCCAGCATGCGGATCGAGCCCGGCAGGGCGACGAAACTGGCCGGGATGTCGTAGTGGCTGGAGTGGCTGCAGAGGATCAGGTAGCGCCGGCCATCGTTGAAATCGGGCAGGGTTCCGTGCACCGACAGGTCCATGCGTACCAGGCGCAGCAGCAGGCGCGACATGGCGCGGGTGTAGCGGTCGACGCAGGCGCGATCGAGGCGCCCCAGCGGTGCCCGGACCAGCACCAGGCAGCAGTAGTAGAAGACCACCGACAGGGTTCCCAGGATCACGCCAAGGCGGCGGATCAGCGAGGCACGTTCGCTCAGTAGTTGCAGGCTTGGCAATTCAGCTCTCCCATCTTCTGTCCGCGCGACTTCATGCGCGGGTGACCTTATGATGCCGACTGTCATCGTTTCGACACAGTTGGCCGGCCAGCCTCCTGACCAAACGCCTCCGGCACGGACCCCGCCCATGGACAAGAAAGACCTGCAGATCATCGCCCTCCTGCAGCAGGACGCCTCCCTCTCCCTGGCGGAGCTCGCCGAGGCGGTGAACCTCTCCGCCACGCCCTGCTGGCGGCGCCTGCAGAAGCTTCGCGAGGATGGTGTGATCACCCGCCAGGTGGCGCTCTGCGATGCCGAGCGGCTCAAGCTCGGGGTCACCGTGTTCGTCACCATCCGCACCAGCCGCCACAGCGACGACTGGACCCGGCAATTCATCGAAGGTACCCGCGATATCCCGGAGATCGTCGAGATCTACCGCATGACCGGCGATGTGGATTACCTGCTGAAGATCGTGGTGCCCGACATCAAGGGCTACGACGCGGTGTACAAGCGCCTGATCCGGGTGGCCGACCTGTCCGACGTCAGCGCCGGCTTCGCCATGGAAGTGATCAAGCACACCACCGCCCTGCCCCTCGACCACCTGACGCAGCCTGGCGAGTCGTGATTTCCCCACATACGAAGCAGAGAGAAATATTTTTCCAACAATTACAGATTTGTTGGTTTTTATTTCTACCTCCGCACTGAAGCCGGCCCATCAAAGCAAAGAAATTCCCCACCGCCATCGGTAATCTTTTCCCCATTCCAGACGCCCCCGGGCGCTGCTCTCCCTTTCCGCTACGCCGACCCAGAGGTACCACCAGGTGGACGACCGCAAGCTGCATCCAGAAACACTGCTGGCCCACGAAGGCCGCGAACGGGGCCGCGTCGGCGGCACCGTGAACACCCCGGTCTACCGCGCCTCCACCCTGCTCTTTCCCACGGTGGAAGCCCTGCAATCGCAGAGCGGCACCCTCAATACCTACGGCCGCCACGGCAACCCCACCACCCGCTCCCTGGAACGCGCCCTGGCCGAACTGGAAGGCGCCCACGGGGCCATGCTCACCCCCAGCGGCCTGAGCGCCCTGACCACTGCCCTGCTCGCCACGCTGAAGCCGGGCGATCACCTGCTGATGACCGATTCGGTCTACGACCCGACCCGCGCCTTCTGCGACGAGACCCTCAAGCGCTTCGGCATCGAGACCACCTACTACGATCCGCTGATCGGCGGCGGCATTGCCGAACTGATCCGCCCCAACACACGCGTGGTGTTCCTCGAATCCCCCGGCTCGCTCACCTTCGAGGTGCAGGACGTGCCCAGCATCGCCGAGGTCGCCCATGCCCACGGCGCCCTGGTGATGCTCGACAACACCTGGGGCACGCCGGTGAACTTCGCGTCCTTCAAGCACGGCGTGGACATCTCCATCCATGCCGCCACCAAGTACATCGTCGGTCACTCCGACGTGCTGATGGGCGTGATCATGACCACCGAGGCGCTCTATCCCCAGGTACGCGGCTTCTACAAGCAACTCGGCCTGTCGGTCAGCGCCGACGACGCCTACCTCGCCCTGCGTGGCCTGCGCACCCTGTCGACGCGCCTGGAACGCCATCAGCGCAATGCCGAACAGGTCGCCCGCTGGCTGGCCGAACAGCCGGAGGTGGAACGCATCCTCTACCCCGCGCTGCCCGGAGCACCCGGCCATGAGCTGTGGAAGCGCGACTTCGGCGGCGCCTGCGGCCTCTTTGCCGTGGAGCTCAAGGCGATGCCCGATCAGGCCGTCCACGCCATGCTCGACCACATGCAGCTGTTCGGCATGGGCTTCAGTTGGGGCGGTTTCGAAAGCCTGATCCTGCTGACCAATCCCAGCGCCCACCGCAGCGCGACCACCTGGAGGGCCGACGGCCCGCTGGTGCGCCTGCACATCGGCCTGGAGCACCCGGACGACCTGATCGCCGACCTCGACGCCGGCTTCCAGCGCCTGCGCGCCGCCTGCCGCTGAACCAGCGGCGGCGCAGGCTCCGCGCCACGGCCGATAGCGCGCGACAGTCAGGGCGGGCGTCCTTATGATGCTTGCCACACCAATGGTCACGACAAGGAGCCCGCCATGTCGCTCGCGCAACTCATCACCCCTGCACAACTCAGCGCCCGCCAGGATGAACCGGGCCTGATCATCCTCGACTGCCGCTTCTCCCTTGACGATCCGGCCTACGGTCAACGCAGCTATGCCGAGAGCCACATTCCCAAGGCCCGCTTCGCCGATCTGGAGCACGACCTCTCCGGCCCGGTGAAACGCGGCGTGACCGGCCGCCACCCGCTGCCGGACCCGGCCGAACTGACCGAACAACTGCGTGAGTGGGGCGTCGACAACGACAGCACCATCGTCCTCTACGACGACGGCCCCGGGGCCTTCGCCGCCCGCGCCTGGTGGCTGCTGGCCTGGCTGGGCAAGCGCGATGGCGTGTTCCTGCTGGATGGCGGCCTGAAGGCCTGGCGCGAAGCGGACCTGCCGCTGACCGCCGTGGAACCGGCGCCGAAGCCCGGCCGCTTCGACGGCCAGCCCGACGCCGACCTGCTGGTGGATGCCGACACCCTGCAGCAACGCCTGGGCAGCGCCGCCCTGACCCTGCTGGATGCCCGCGCCCTGCCCCGCTTCAAGGGCGAAGTGGAACCCATCGACCCGGTGGCCGGTCACATTCCCGGTGCCCAGTGCGCGGCCTTCACCGACAACCTCGGCAGCGATGGCCGCTTTCTCCCGGCGGAGGCCCTGAAGCAACGTTTCGCCGCCCTGATCGGCGACCGTCCGCTGGACGAACTGGTGGCCTACTGTGGCTCGGGCGTCACCGCCTGCCACAACCTCTTCGCCCTCAGCCTCGCCGGCTACCCCCTGGCCCGGCTCTACGCCGGCTCCTGGAGCGAATGGATCACCAATACCCAGCGCCCCCTGGCCAAGGGCGAATAAGGCCGAAAGCTTGGTGGCAGAGGGCTGGCAGGCCCTTTGCCGCTGGTTGTTTTTTAATCACAACCAGCTATATGGACAATAACCAGAAGCCCGAAACAGTTTAAAAACAGACCTTTACAGCACAAATATCCCACTAGACTTCAAAACGAGCGGCTAACTCCGCTCCCGGTGGGGCCCTTCCCTAGAACGATGAGAAGCTGCCAAAACGCCCTGGCCCCGCCGGCACCCTTCGCGAGGGCCCCATGGGAATTGCCGCCGGCGATCTCCGCCAACACGTGATACGACCGACGCTGCTCTACCTGCAGCGCCCCTCCTCCACCGCCGAACGCCTGCTGCTGGGTGCCGCCGCCTGTCAATCGGCCCTCGGCGCCGCCCTGGATTGCAGCAAGGGACGCGGCCTCTACCGCATCAGCGACGAACGCCACCAGCAACTCTGGGACCAACACCTGGCCCGGGACCCGGAACTCGCCAGCCAGGTGCGCGGCCTGGCCAGCCAGCACGCCTTCCTCGCCGCACCGCATCTGGAACTGACCGTCAACTTGCGTTACGCCACCGCCATCGCCTGGATGCTGGTGGAATCCAGCATTTTGGTCCTGCCCGCCGCCGACGACCTGATCGGCATGGCCATGGTCTGGCGCCAGGTGTTCCAGCCCGAAGGCAGTCCGCGGGACTTCCTCGAGGCCTGGCAACGCCATGTCGGAGGCCTGAGCCAGGTCGCCTGATCACTGACCATACAGTCAGGAACCCGCGTACCAATCAGCTTTCACGATCGGCGAAAATGCCACTCTTTTGCCGTATTGTTCGACAATCTTACAAGAAATTACCCGAAAATAACGAACTGGCCAGGTCCATCGAATCCTGATAGCGTGCCGCCCCTTTGTACGACCGCTCAGGAGTTCACCGTGATCTGCAGAGTCTTCAAGACCGCCCTCGCCCTGGCCATCGGCGCCGCTTCCAGCTACAGCCTGGCCGCCGGATTCGCCATCAACGAACAGAGCGTCAGCGGCATGGGTACCGCGTTCGCCGGCCGCTCCTCCTCGGCCGACGACGCCACCACCGTATTCGGCAACCCGGCCGGCATGTCTCGCCTGAAGCGCGAACAGGTGAGCGTCGGCGCGGCGGCCATCTTCGCCAAGACCGACATCGATGACGCCCGCGGCACCTTCGGCGGCAGCAACGACGGCGACATGGTGCCCACCGTGGCCGTGCCCATGGGCTACTACGTCAAGCCGATCGACGACAAATGGACCTTCGGCCTCGGCATGTACGTCCCCTTCGGCCTGATCACCGACTACGAGTCCGGTTACGCCGGCCGCTACTACGGTGACCGCAGCGAAGTGCGAGTGATCACCCTGCAACCCACCCTCAGCTACCGCATCAACGACCAGCTGTCGGTCGGCTTCGGCCCCACCCTCAACCGCATCGACGGCGAACTGACCTCTGCCGTGCTCAACCCGGCCACGCCGGGCCGCAACGACGGCAAGGTGAAGGTCAAGGGTGACGACACCGCCCTGGGCTTCAACGCCGGCGTGCTTTTCGAGCTGGATGCCCGCACCCGCTTCGGCCTGACCTACCACTCCAAGGTGGACTACAAGCTGGAAGGCGACACCACCCTGAGCGGCAGTGGGTTCGGCCCCCTGGCCGGCACGTACGACGCCTCGCTGGACCTGGAAACCCCGGAGTCCGTCGACTTCTCCGTCACCCACGACCTGAACGACCGCTGGACCCTCTACGCCGGTAGCACCTGGACCCGCTGGAGCCGCCTGGAAGAGATCCGCGTGGAGAACAAGGGCCGTCTGCCCGCCACCCTCAGCGACATCGTCGAAGAGCAGGACTGGCGCGACACCTGGTCCTATGCCGTGGGCGCCGCCTACAAGCTGAATCCGCAGTGGACCCTGCGCGCCGGCCTGGCCTACGACCAGTCCCCGGCCCGCAACGAGTTCCGCTCGCCGCGCATCCCCACCGACGACCGCAAGATCTTCAGCCTGGGCGCCGCCTGGAGTCCCAATGACGACCTGACCATCGACGTCGCCTATTCCTACCTGAAGGAAAAGGACGCCGACATCAACCAGGTCAGCGCCAGCAAGGGCGCCTACCGCGCCACCTTCCAGAACAGCGCCCACGGCCTGGGCGCGCAGATGACCTATCGCTTCTGAGCCATCCGCGACGGAACGAAAAAGCCCGGACGAATCCGGAATGCTGTTCACATAAGAAGTAATGGGGCTCGATCAGTCCCCTCGCCCCTTTGGGGAGAGGGGGTTAGAGGGGGAAACGACTGTTTCGCAGGGATTTCGCCCCTCTCCCCCAGCCCCTCTCCCATAAATGGGAGAGGGGAGCGAGTCATGCGCGCTTAAGTGAACGGCATTACGGACGAATCCGGGCTTTTTCATGCCTGACGGTCAGGGCTGGCTGGCCAGGGCCTGTTCCACCGCCTTCACCAGATCCGGGTCGTCCGGCTTGGTGAGGCTGGAGAAATGGGCGATCACCTTGCCCTGGCGATCCACCACGTATTTGTAGAAATTCCAGCGCGGCGCCTGGCCGGACTGGGCGATCAGCCCCTTGAAGAGCGGCGTCGCTTCATCGCCGGTGACGTGCTGCGGCTGGGTCATGGCGAAGGTCACCCCGTAGTTGACGTAGCAGACCTTGGCGGTTTCTTCGGCCGTGGCGGCTTCCTGCCTGAAGTCGTCCGAGGGCACGCCCAGCACTTCCAGCCCTTGATCCTTGTAGCGCTTGTAGAGCGCCTCCAACCCCTTGAACTGCGGGGTGAAGCCGCAATGGCTGGCGGTGTTGACCACCACCAGAGGCTTGCCGGCGAAGCGCTGGCAGAGGTCGATGCTGTCCTTGGAGCGCAACTGCGGCAGTTCATGCTGCAGCAGCGACGGGCATTCGGCGGCCAGCGCCTGGCCGCCGAACAGCGTGAGCGACAGGGCGAGGATGGACAAGGCTTTCATGACGGACTCCGTCGCGGGTCGGGCGATCTGCCTACGCTACTGCCAAGCGGCCGGCCTAGCAAACGAAGCCGAGCTGCATCAGCGCCAGGCCGCCCTGCTGCCAGCCCCACCAGCCAAGGACCAGCAGCAGGCCGAGCAGCAGCGCACCGAAGGCCCAGCCCAGGCGCAGGCTCATGCGGCTTCGGCGGCCTGCAGGCGCGCCACCGGTTGCTCGCGCACCGGCCAGTTGAGCACGGCGGCTGCCAGGCTGAGGAAGATGGAAATCTGCCATACCAGTTCGTAACTGCCCGTGTGGTCGTACAGGTACCCCCCCAGCCAGCCGCCGAGGAAGGCACCCAACTGGTGGAACAGGAAGACGATACCACCGAGCATGGACAGGTTGCGCACGCCGAACAGGGTAGCGACCGTACCGTTGGTCAGGGGCACGGTAGAGAGCCACAGCAAGCCCATGGCCATGCCGAAGGCATAGGCGCTCCAGATGCTCAGGGGTGAATAGACGAACGCGACGATCACCACACCGCGCAGCAGGTAGAGCCCGGTCAGCAGCTTCGGCTTGGCATGGCGACCGCCCAGCCAGCCGGCGATGTAGGTGCCGAACACGTTGAACAGCCCCACCAGGGCCAGCACGGTGGTGCCTACGGAAGCCGGCAGGTGCTGGTCCACCAGGTAGGCCGGCAGGTGCACGCCGATGAACACCACCTGGAAGCCACAGACGAAGAAACCCAGGGCCAGCAACCAGAACCCCGAGTGGCCGACCGCCTCGCTCAGGGCCTCGCCCAGGCTCTGCTCATGGCCCTGGAGCGGCAGCGGATTGTCCTTGAGCAGCCCCACCAGCGGCACGATCAGCGCCACCAGCAAGCCCAGGGCCAACAGTGCGGCGGACCAGCCGAGCCAACTGATCAGCCCGAGCGTGCCCGGCAGCATGGCGAACTGACCGAAGGAACCGGCGGCCGCGGCGATGCCCATGGCCATGCTGCGCTTCTCCACCGGCACGGCGCGGCCCACCACCCCGAGGATGACCGAGAACGACGTGCCGGACAGGCCGAGGCCGATCAGCAGGCCGGCACTGAAAGACAACGACAGCGCCGAATCGGAATAGCCCATCAGCACCAGGCCCAGGGCGTAGAGCACGCCGCCCACTATCACCGTCCTGGCCGCGCCGAAGCGGTCCGCCAGGGCGCCGGTGAACGGTTGCGCCAGGCCCCAGATGAGGTTCTGCAGGGCGATGGAAAAGGCGAACACCTCGCGGCCCCAGCCAAACTCGCCGCTCATCGGCGCCAGGAACAGACCGAAGCCGTGACGGATACCCAGGGACAGCGCCAGGATCAGCGACGCTCCCAGAAGAATCCAGCCACTCGTACGCCACACCGAAGTCATAAAGAAGTCCTTTGCGGGTAGATACCCGCTTTTATCCGCAAAATCAGTCCAGGTATTCCAGATCGTCCAGCAGCGCCATCAACGCCGCGCGTTTCTCCGGCCCCATGCGTTGCGCCATCTGCGCCTGCACCCCTTCCCAGGCCTGCAAGGCCTGCTGCAGGCAGGCGAGACCGGCCGGCGTCAGGGCCACCAGGCGGTTGCGCTGGTCCTCGCCGCCTTCCAGCCGCACCAGGTCCTTGCCCTCCAGCACCTTGAGGTTGCGCCCCAGGGTGCTGCGATCCAGGCCCATGGCCTCGGCCAGGCTGGTGATGCTCGGCTGGTCCAGGCGCGACAGGTTCTTCAGCAGCGAATACTGGGCGACGCTCAGCCCGACATCGGCAAGCGCGTCGTCGTAGAGCCGGGTCACATTACGGGTGGCACGGCGCAACTTGGTGCAGAGGCATTGGGTCGGCAACATGGGATGCATGTATATACCCGCACCTCCCCGAAGATCAACCAAATTCTTCCGAGGACGACGCCTCACCGACAGAATCAGCCCGCCCTCAGGGAGGGGCTTCAGCCAGGCACAAGGCAGCAGCTACCAGCACGCCCATTTCCACTACCTCCACCATGGCCCCCGCCGTATCTCCAGTGGTCCCACCCAGCCGCTGCACGAAGCGCCCGCGCAGCCAGGCGAACACCACCAGCGCCAGCGCGAGCGACAGCCACGCCACCCAGCCCAGCAGCAGCATCGCGCCCCCCTGCACGCCCAGCCATACCGGCAGCTCCCGGCGCGGCAGGTGCTCGGCCAGGGCCTGGCCGAGGCCGCCGGGGCGAATGTAGGCCGTGGTGAGGAACAGCAGCGGCAGCAGCCCCCGCGCCAGCCAGGGCGCCAGCAGCAGCGGCAGCCACTGGCCGGCCTGCACCAGGGCCGTCAACGCGGCGAACTTCAGCAGCAGGACCACCACCAGCACGACCACGGCTATGGGCCCGCTGCGCGGGTCCTTCATGATGGCCAGGGTGCGCTCGCGATCACCGTAGCCGCCCACCCAGGCATCGGCGGTGTCGGCCAGCCCATCCAGATGCAGGCCGCCGGAAAGGCCCACCCAGAGCGCCAGCAGCACGGCCGCCGACAGCATCGCGGGTCGCCCCTCCAGCAGGTAGGCGGCGCCAACCAGCAACGAACCGAGCAGCAGACCCACCAGCGGATACCAGAGCATCGACCGACCGATCTGCGCGGGCGCCGGCATGCCCGGCAGGCGCACCGGCAGGCGGGTGAGGAACTGCAGGGCGATCAGCAGCGGCGTCATGGCCGTTCCCGCAGACCGTGATCGTCGAAGGTCAGGCGGAACAGTTCGCCGTGGGCCGCCTCCACCTGCATCAAGCGCGCACGCGGCAACTGACGAGCCCGCGCCACCAGCATGCGGATCACCCCGCCATGGGTGACCAACAGCACCCGCTGACCGGAAAAGCGCGACCGCAGGCGTTCGCCGGCAGCCAGGACCCGAACCTCGAAGTCCAGCAGGGTTTCACCATCCGGCGGCGTGAAGCCGTAGGGATCGTTCCAGAACCGGCCGAGTTCTTCGGCGTGGTCTTCCATCAATTCGGCGGCGCTGCGCCCTTCCCACTGGCCAAAGTGCAATTCCCGCAGGTCGGCCTCGACCTGCAGTGGCAGGCCGTGCGACTGCGCCAACTCACGGGCAAAGGCGGCACAGCGTTGCAGCGGCGAGCTCACCAGCAGGTCCCAGGGGCCCGCGCCTTCCATGCCACGACGCATCTGCGCCCAGCCAGCTGCCGTCAGCGCATCGTCCAGGCTGCCGCGAAATCCGCCGCCAAGCTCGGTTTCGCCGTGGCGCAGGAGGTCGAGCTTCATGCCGGGCGATCCGAAACCGCCGCTTCGGCGAAGGTGGCCATGCCGCCGTGCAGCTCGCAGGCCAGGCGCAGCAACGGCAGGGCGATGGCGGCGCCGCTGCCCTCGCCCAGGCGCAGGCCCAGGTCCAGCAGCGGCTGTGCCTCCAGCGCGTCGAGCACGGCGAGGTGGCCGGGTTCGGCGGAGCGGTGGGCGAACAGCAGCCACTCGCGGCAGGCCGGGTTCAGGCGCACCGCACAGAGCGCCGCCACGCTGCAGATAAAACCGTCCACCAGCGCCGGCAGACCGAGCTGGGCGCAGGCCAGGTAGGCGCCGGTAAGCGCCGCCACCTCGAAGCCACCGAGGCGGCGCAGGGTTTCCTCGACGCTGTCGCAACCCTGGCGATGCAACGCCAGGGCACGCTCGATCACCTCGACCTTGCGGGCCACGCCGCTGCCGTCCAGGCCCGTACCGGGACCGGCCAGGGCGCTGGCTGGCAGGTCCAGCAAGGCGCAGGCCAGGGCGCTGGCGGTGGTGGTGTTGCCGATGCCCATTTCACCGCCGACGTAAAGGTCGGCACCAGCGCCCAGAGCGCGCTCGACACTGGCACGGCCGGCCTGCAGGGCGATCAGGCATTGCGCGGCGGTCATCGCCGGTTCACGGGCGAAATTCGCGGTGCCGGCGCCCACCTGCAGGTGCAGCACGCCGGGCAGCGGTTCCAGTGGCTGCGCGGTGCCCAGGTCCACCAGCTCCAGGGTGGCGCCCAGGCTTTTCGCCAGCACGCTGATGGCGGCGCCGCCGCGTACGAAGTTGCGCAGCATCTCGCCCGTCACCGCCTGCGGGTAGGCGGATACGCCCTCCTCCACCACGCCATGGTCGCCGGCGAATACGGCGAACCAGGGGCGGTCGACGCGCGGCCTTTCACGGCCCTGCTGGGCCGCCAGGGTGATGGCCAGCGCTTCCAGTTGGCCAAGAGCGCCGCGGGGTTTGGTCAACAGGTCCTGGCGCGTCCGGGCCTTGGCGCGGGCGATGGGGTCCAGCGGCTGGCAGGGTGCCTGCCACCAGTGCAGCGGAGTCATAGGGGCTCTCCCTTGAGGATCATGGGCAGGCCGGCGACGGTGAAGACCACCCGTTCGCAACGCTCGGCCAGGGCCTGGTGCAGCCAGCCGGCCTCGTCCACGTAGCGACGGGTCAGCTCGCCCAGGGGCACGACGCCCAGGCCGGTTTCATTGCTCACCAGCAGCACGCGACCGGGCAGTTCGGCGATGCAGCCGAGCAGCGCCTCGCGCTCCTCGTCCAGCCGCGCCGGGTCGTCCTGCATCAGCAGGTTGGTCAGCCAGAGGGTCAGGCAATCCACCAGCAGACAGGTATCGGCCGCCGCGTTCTCCCGCAGCACGCGGGCCAGCGCCAGCGGTTCTTCCACCAGCCCCCAGTGGTCCGGGCGGCGGGCGCGATGATGGGCGACGCGGGCGCTCATCTCACCGTCCAGCGGCTGGCTGGTGGCGATATAGACGACCCCGAGGCCGCTTTCGGCGGCGAGCTTTTCCGCCAACCGGCTCTTGCCGGAACGGGCACCGCCGAGGATGAGTTCAGCCATGGACGCTCTCCTGGATACCGCAGAGTTCGACGAGCAGGCGGGTGTCCAGGTGCGCGTCGACCTGATCGGCGAGCCGCTCGATATCCCGTTCGCGCAGGGCCTGGTAATCCACCGCCTGCACGTTTTGCAGGCCCGCCCAGCGCAGGATCGCCGCACTGGCCGCGGCGCTTTCGAACAGGCCGTGCAGGTAGGTGCCCATGACCTGGCCGTCCGCGCTGCGGGCACCATCGAGGCGGCCGTCGTCGAGGGTCACCAAGGGGTATTCCAGCCCGACGCCGCGGCTGATGCCGGCATGGATTTCATAGCCGCTGACCGGCGCATCTTCCAGCAGCAGGCGGCCATGGACATTGCGCAACTGCTTTTCCGGCGCCAGCACGGTGTCGATCGCCAGCAGGCCGAGGCCGGCGCTCTCCCCCGCCGGGCCTTCCAGCCCGTGGGGGTCGTCGATGCGCTGGCCGAGCATCTGGTAGCCGCCACAAATGCCCAACACCTTGCCGCCATAGCGCAGATGGCGCTGTAGGGACAGGTCCCAGCCATGCTCGCGCAGCCGCGCGAGATCGGCGCGCACACTCTTGGAGCCGGGCAGGATGATCAGATCCGCCGGTGGAATCGGCTGGCCCGGAGCGACGAAGCTCAATTGCACCTGCGGGTGCAGGCGCAGCGGGTCGAAGTCGGTGTGGTTGCTGATGCGCGGCAGCACCGGCACTGCGACGCGCAGCAGGTCGCCGGCCTTGGCGGACTGGCGCAGGTCGATGGCGTCCTCGGCCTCCAGGTGGAAGTCGGTGAGGTAAGGCAACACGCCCAACACCGGTTTGCCGGTGCGCTGTTCCAGCCAGTCCAGGCCCGGCTTGAGCAGGCCGATATCGCCACGGAAACGGTTGATCACAAACCCCTTCACCCGCGCCTGTTCACTTTCCGAGAGCAGCGCCAGGGTGCCCACCAGGTGGGCGAACACACCGCCCCGGTCGATATCGGCGACCAGGATCACCGGGCAGTCCACCGCTTCGGCGAAGCCCATGTTGGCGATGTCGTTGGCCCGCAGGTTGATTTCCGCCGGGGAGCCGGCGCCCTCCACCAGCACCACCGGGTACTGGGCGCGCAGGCGCTGGTGGGATTCCAGCACGGCCTGCATGGCGACCCGCTTGTAGTCGTGGTAGGCGGCGGCGTTCATGCTGGTGACGGCGCGACCCTGGATGATCACCTGGGCGCCGATGTCGGTATTGGGCTTGAGCAGCACCGGATTCATGTCGGTGTGAGGTGCCAGGCCGCAGGCCTGGGCCTGCACCGCCTGGGCTCGGCCGATCTCGCCACCGTCGGCGGTCACCGCACTGTTCAGCGCCATGTTCTGCGGCTTGAACGGCGCCACCGCCACGCCCTGGCGCCGGAGCCAACGGCACAGGGCGGTCACCAGGGTGCTCTTGCCGGCGTCGGAAGTGGTGCCCTGCACCATCAGGGTGGTCATGGATGTTCCTTTCGATAATCGATCAGGGCCCGGCTCAGCCGCGACCAGCCCGGTTCGTCCGGTGGCAGGCCGAAGCGCAGGCTCGCGGGTGTGGTGAACAGCCGGGTGAGGATGCCACGGGCGGCGAGGAAGGCATGCAACGCCGTCGCGTCGTCGCGCAGCAGGCGCTGGAACAGTGCGGTCCCGCCACTGGGCGCCAGGCCGCAGTCGCGCAGCAGGCGTTCCAGGCGCTGGCCGTCCCGCAGCAAGGCCTGGCGCTGGCGATCCTGGCCGGCATCGTCCTGCAACAGGGTCCTGGCCAGCACCCGCGCGGGCCCGCTGACGGTCCAGGGGCCGAGCCGCTCCTCCAACTGCTCCAGCAGGGCGGCTTCGGCCAGCACGAAGCCCAGGCGAATGCCCGCCAGGCCGAAGAACTTGCCGAAGGACCGCAACACCAGCAGACCCGGTAGCGGGCAGTGAGGCGCCAGGCTCTCCTGCGGCGTGCAATCCATGAAGGCTTCATCCACCAGCAGCCAGCCGCCCCGCGCCGCCAGGCGCTCACGCCAACGCAGCAGCCGATCCGGCGACAGGCGCTGGCCGGTGGGGTTGTTGGGATTGACCACCAGCAGCACGTCGAACCGCTCCAGCTCACGCTCGGCGCGCTCGCTGTCGAGCTCTTCCAGCACATGGCCTTCGCGGCGCCAGGCATGGGCATGCTCGGCGTAGCACGGCGAGATCACCCCGACCCGGCTGTGCCCGCGCAGGCGCGGCAAGGCCTGGATCGCCGCCTGCGAGCCGGCCACCGGCAACAGGCTGGCGCAGCCGTAATAGCGCCGTGCGGCCTCCTCCAGGCCATCGTCCCGCTCGGGCAGGCGTGCCCAGGCGGATGCCGGAATGGCCGGCAATTCCCAACCATAGGGCGCGATGCCGGTGGAAAGGTCGAGCCAGTCCGCCTCGGCGATGCCGTAGCGCCGCGCTGCCGCGCGCAGCCGTCCGCCATGCTCAAGCAAGGAGCCAGCCTCCGATGATCAGTGCCGCCAGCCAGAGCAACACGCCCTGGCGCACCAGGTCCATGGCCCGGCCGATATCGTCGGCGCGGGCCGCCGGGCCTTCGCCCAGTACCGGGCGTTCGTGCCGCTCGCCGTGGTAGACCGCCGGCCCGCCCAGGGCCACGCCGAGGGCGCCGGCGCCAGCGGCCATCACCGGGCCGGCATTCGGGCTGTCCCACTGTGGCGCCTGGCGGCACCAGCAACGCAGCGCGACGCCGGTCCTGCCCAGCACGGCGTAGGTCAGCGCCACCAGCCGTGCCGGGATGTAGTTCAGCAGGTCGTCGATGCGCGCCGCCGCCCAGCCGAAGCGCTCGAAGCGCGGGTTGCGGTAACCCCACATGGCATCCAGGGTGTTGGACAGGCGATAGAGCACCACCCCCGGCGCACCGGCCACGGCGAACCAGAACAGCGCGGCGAACACTGCATCGCTGCCGTTCTCCAGCACCGATTCGGTGGCGGCGCGAGCCACTGCGGATTCGTCCAGTTCGCGGGTCTCGCGGCTGACCATGTAACCCACGCGCCTGCGCGCCTCGGACAGATCGCCGGCTCGCAGGGCATCGGCCACGGGTTCGGCATGTTCGTTGAGGCTGCGCAGGCCGATGGCGGCATAGAGCGCGACCACGCCCACCAGCCAACCGACATAGGGCAGCTCCGACAACAGCCAGGCGGCCAGGGTCAGCGGCAGCACCGCCAGCACCCAGGCGCTGACGCCGTGGCTGCGCCAGCCACGTCCGCCCGGATTGAAACGCCCTTCCAGGCGGCTGGCGAGCCTGCCGAAGGCCACCAGCGGATGCCAGCCCTTCGGTTCGCCGAACAGGGCATCCAGCGCCACCGCGCCGAGGGTGAGGAAACCCAGGCTCATGGGCGCTCCCCCCACTGGTTCTCGAACACCAGGTCGGCCAACGGGCGCGGCTGCGCCCAACCTTCCAGGGCCAGCATGGGCGCCGGATAGAACGCCGCCACCGGCCCCAGGCAGAGCACCGCCAGTGGCTTGCTGCCGGCCGGCATGCCCAGCAGCGCAGCCAGGGCCTCGGGCTCGAAAAGCGACACCCAGCCCATGCCCAGGCCTTCGGCGCGAGCCGCCAGCCAGAGGTTCTGGATGGCGCAGGAGAGCGAGGCAAGGTCCATTTCCGGCAGCGTGCGACGGCCGAACACGTGGGCCTCGCGGCCGTCCATCAAGGCCGCCACCAGCAGTTCGGCGCAATCGAGGATGCCTTCCACCTTGAGCGTCATGAAGGCATCGGAGCGCTCGCCCAGGGCTTCGGCGGTGCGCACCCGCTCGGCTTCCACCAGGGCATGGATGCGTCGACGCAGTTCGGTGGAGGTGATGCGGATAAAGCGCCAGGGCTGCATCAGGCCGACGCTGGGCGCGTGATGCGCCGCTTCCAGCAGCCGCGCCAGCAGCTCGGGGGCCACCTCGCCACCGCTGAAGTGGCGCATGTCGCGTCGCTCGGCGATGGCCCGGTAGACCGCCGCGCGCTCATCCGGGCTGAAGGCGTGTTCGCTCATGGTCGGAACAGCTCCGCCGCCGCCCGTGGATTGGACGGCAGGTAGAAGTGGATATAGGACGCCGTCAGCCGGCCGATGCGGAACACCGCCTCGGCCACCGGTTTGTCATTGGGGCACAGGCCACGCACCAGGGGCTGGAGCGGCGAATCCAGCAACGAATGATGGAAGGTGTGCCCGCGCAGGCTGCCTTCGGGCAGCGGCGCCTCCTGCAGGGCCAGGGCCGCGAGGCGCTTCTGCATGCGTGCCTGGCCGGGCAGCAGGCCGAGCAGCTCGGCGCACTCGCCCCCTGCGTCCGTCAAGGACGCCAGCAGGTAGAGCATGCCGCCGCATTCGGCGAGGATCGGCTTGCCGGCCGCATGGTGGGCACGGATGGCCTCGGCCATCGCGCGGTTGCCTTGCAACTGGCGCAGGTGCAGCTCGGGATAACCACCCGGCAGGTAAAGGCTGTCCACCTCGGGCAGGCGCTCATCGTTCAGCGGCGAGAAGAACACCAGCTCGGCGCCCAGGCGCTGCAACAGATCGAGGTTGGCCTGATAGAGGAAAGCGAAGGAGGTATCACGCGCGACGCCGATACGTACGCCGGCCAGTTCGTTGCCCAGCGACTGCGGCTCGGGGGCCGCGAAGGTCACCGGGGGCGGCAAGGCCACTTCGGCGCTGGCGGCCAGGGCATCGGCGGCAGCATCGAGGCGAGCATCCAGGTCCGCCAGCTCCTCGGCCTGTACGAGCCCCAGGTGGCGGCTGGGCAGCTCCACATCCGCGCTGCGCGGCAGCGAGCCGTACCAGCGAATCCAGTCCGGCAGGCTGTCGCGGATCAGCTCGCTGTGACGCTGGCTGCCGACCCGGTTGCCGAGCACGCCGGCAAAGGGCAAGTCCGGCTGATACGTAGCCAGGCCCACGGCCAGGGCACCGAAGGTCTGCGCCATGGCTGCGCCGTTGATCACCCCGAGCACCGGCACACCGAAGTGCCGTGCCAGGTCGGCGGCCGAGGGCGAGCCGTCGAACAGGCCCATGACGCCTTCGATCAGGATCAGGTCGGCCTCCCCCGCCGCTTCCCAGAGCAGGCGGCGGCTTTCCGCCTCGCCGATCATCCACAGGTCCAGTTGGTAGACCGACGCGCCGGAGGCACGGGCGAGGATCATCGGATCGAGGAAATCCGGCCCGCACTTGAACACCCTGACCCGCCGCCCCTGACGGGTGTGCAGGCGCGCCAGGGCGGCGGTGACGGTGGTCTTGCCCTGGCCGGAAGCCGGGGCGGCGATCAACAGTGCGGGACAGGCGTGATCCATCAGAACTCCACGCCCTTCTGGGCCTTCACGCCGGCCTTGAAAGCGTGCTTGACCAGGCTCATCTCGGTGACGGTGTCGGCGGCGTCGATCAGGCCCTGGGGCGCCCCACGGCCGGTGGCGACCACGTGCTGGCGTTCGGGGCGGGACTCGATGTCCCTGAGCACCTCGTCCAGCTCCAGGTAGCCGTGCTTGAGGGCGATGTTCAGCTCATCGAGCACCACCAGGCCGATCCGCGGGTCGTCCAGCAGGCCGCGGGCCACCGCCCAGGCCGCGCGGGCCTTCTCGATATCGCGCTGGCGGTCCTGGGTATCCCAGGTGTAGCCCTCGCCCATCACGTGGTAGCTGACCTCGTCGGGGAAGCGGCGGAAAAAGTTCTCCTCGCCGGTGGACATGCCGCCCTTGATGAACTGCACCACGCCCACCTTGAGACCGTGGCCCAAGGCACGGGCAACCATGCCGAAGGCGGAACTGCTCTTGCCCTTGCCATTGCCGGTGTGCACCAGCAGCAGGCCGTACTCGCTCTGGGCCTGGGCAATCTTTTCGTCGACCACGGCCTTCTTGCGCTGCATGCGCGCCTTGTGGCGGGCATCGCGTTCGGCGGATTCGCTCATCGGACGTTCCTCCTCACAGGGCCTGGTAACGGACGGTGAAAAACACCGCCTGTCCCGGCTGGTTATAGTCCAGGGCGGTTTCGTAATCGGCGTCCAGCAGGTTGCTGACCTTGGCCTGCAGGCGCCACTCCTCGGTCAGCCAGTATTCGCCGCGCAGGTCCACCGTGGCGTAACCGGCAACGCGTTCGCGGTTGGCCAGGTCGTTATAGCTGCGGCCTTCGGCATGCACAGTGGCGCCGACGCCGAAGCGGCCGATGCGCCGATCGAGGTCCAGATTGAAGATTTCCTTGGCCCGACGCGGCAGTTCATTACCATCGTTGGCACCGGACTCGCGGTTCTCCGGGTCGAGAAAGGTCGCGTTGGCGCTCCAGTCCCAGCCCAGCCAGTGGCTGCCGACCACCAGTTCGAGGCCATCGATGCGCGCCTTGCCGATGTTGTTCGGGCCGCCGAACGGGCCGAGGGTGGAGTCGTAGGCGATCAGGTCATCCACATGGGTGCGGTAGGCATTGATCGACCAGTGGCCCCAGTCGTGCTGACCGGCGAGGGCGGCTTCGAAGCTCTCCGAGGTTTCCGCATCCAGGTCGGGATTGCCGTAGCCGGGGTAGTACAGCTCGTTGAAGCTGGGCGCCTTGAAGGCGGTGCCGTAGCTCAGGCTGAAACGCAGCGCTTCGGTCAGGGCATAGCCCCAGGCGGCGTTGCCGGTGTCATGAGTGCCGAACTGCTCGTTGTCGTCGCGGCGCAGGGCCAGCTGCCAGTCCTGGCGACCGGCCTGGCCGAGGTATTGGGCAAACCCGCCCTGGTTCTTGCGGGAGTCCTTGTCGAAGGCGGTGGAGCTGCTGATCCGGTCGCGCTGCCAGTCGTAGCCCAGGGTCAGCACATGCCCCTCGGCCAGGGTCAGGTCGTTGAGCCAGGAGGCGCTGTCGCGGGTGGAGTCGAAGCGCGCATCGAACACGCCATCGGTGTGGCTGGTGCTCTTGTCCTCGCTGCGGCCGGCCTGCAGGGTCACATCCCAGCGTTCCGCCGGGCTGTAGCGGACGCGGCCGCCCAGCAATTCCTGGCGGTTGTCTGCGTTGGCATTGTGGCCGCCCTGTGGGTGGAAGAAGCCCGACGAGTCGATGTCGTCGTAATCGTTGTGGGCCTTGGCGCGCATCAGCGTGCCATCCAGCTCCAGGCCGTTGTCGAAACGATAGCCGGCGCGCAGGTTGCCGGAGAGGTTGCGGTAGCCGTCGGCGTCCGGCTCGTAGTAGTCGCTGCCCTGACGGCGGGAGTTGATACCGTCGGTGTCCTGGCTGCTGACCCCCAGGCTGTACCAACCCTTGCCGTCCCCCCCGGAAACCCCGGCGCTGCCTTCGTAGCTGTCGTGGGTGCCGTAGCCGGCGGAGAACCAGGGCTTGGCCCCTTCCTGGCCGCCCTTGCGGGTGAAGATCTGGATCACCCCACCAATGGCTTCGGAACCGTAGAGGCTGGAACGCGGACCACGGACCACCTCGATGCGCTCGATCAACTCCACCGGCAGGTCCTGGAAGGCGGTGAGGCCGGCGCTCACCGAACCCACCTTGATGCCGTCGATCAGCACCAGCACGTGGTCGGACTCGCTGCCACGCAGGAACAGCGTGGTGTTCTTGCCCGGACCGCCGTTGTTGCTGAGGGTCACGCCCGGCACCTTCTGCAGCAGCTCGGGCACCGAACGCGCCTGGCTGCGCTCGACTTCTTCACGGTCGATGACCGTGGTAGCGGCGAGGCTGGCGCGCACCGGCCGCTCGCTGCGGGTCGCGGTAACCACCTGCTCGTCGAGGGTCAGCGGCGCCGCGACCAGGGAGGGGGAAATGAAGGTTCCGCCGAGCAGCGCAAGCGCCGCCGGCCTGAAGAAAGGCTTGCGAATCAAGGTCTGGGTCTCCGTCGTGCCACCCGCGCGACATCTACAAGGAATACTGCATGCGGAAGGCTCCGCGATGCCCTGTTTGCGCCAGGCCGGTCTCCGGGCTTGCGAGTGGAGCCGAAACTCCCGTGCCGCGCCTTCCCATGCCAGGGGCACAGTGGCCGATTGCGGCTGTCTACTCGCCTACCGTTGCGGGGGCAGCGCCGGATTCTTCGAAGGAATGGACCGGCTTCCCTGTTTCACCCCATTGGCCGAAGCCATGGGGCACCTGAGGCAGCGGCGAAGGTTAGAGACTCGGGGAGGCAGCGTCAATTCGAGCCACCCCCTCGGTTCAAGGATGCCGCTCAGCGTCTGCAGCGCGCCGTAGGTTGGGTTGAGGCACGAAACCCAACGAGCCCATGCCGGTAATCGCGCCATTGGGCCGCGCTGCGCTTGGCGCCAACCTGCGGTCCCGGTGGCGGCATACCCGTTAGCGCATGCGGTCCGCCGTAGGTTGGGTTGAGGCACGAAACCCAACGAGCCCATGCCGGTAATCGCGCCATTGGGCCGCGCTGCGCTTGGCGCCAACCGGCGGCGCGGGTATGCGGCTCAGCGTTTTCGGCAGAGGGTCAGGCCATCGCCCACGGGGAGCATCGAGAGATCGACGCGTGCGTCATTTTTCAGCGCGCTGTTCAGGGCCTGGATGGCGCGGGTGTCGGCGCTGTCCGGTGCGGCCTCGAGCACGCGGCCGCTCCACAACACGTTGTCGAAAAGAATCAGGCCACCCTGGCGCGCCAGGCGCAGCCCTTCTTCCAGGTAGGCCGGGTAATTGGCCTTGTCGGCATCGATGAAGATCAGGTCGAAACTGCCGCTGTCCAACTGCGCCAACGTCTCCAGGGCCGGTGCCAGGCGCAGTTCGATGCGGTCGGCGAGGCCGGCTTCCTGCCAATGGCGACGGGCGATGGCGTTGTAGTCGCCGGGCAGGTCGCAGCAGATCAGGCGGCCCTCGGCGGGCAGTTCGGCGGCCATGCACAGGGCGCTGTAGCCGGTGAAGGTGCCCACTTCGAGGATGCGCCGGGCACCGATCAGCTTCACCAGCAGCGCCATGAACTGGCCCTGCTCCGGGGCAATCTGCCAGCGAGCCATGGGCAGCGCGGCGGTTTCCGCGCGCAGGCGGGCGAGCAGCGGCGTGTCCCGCAGCGAGACCTGGAGGAGGTAGCCGTAGAGGGCGTCGTCGAGGTTCAGCGTGCGGTTGGTCATGGGGGCCTCAGGGGTTCTGCGCCATGCGTGGGTCGAAGATTACGCGCTTGGCGCTGAGATAGCTGCGCTGCCAGTAGCCGTCCGACAGGCTGTCGAGGCGCACCGTTCCGCCGGTGCGCGGCGCATGGACGAAGCGCCCCTCCCCCACATAGATGCCGGCATGGCTGACCTGGCCGCCGCCGTTGGTGGCGAAGAACACCAGGTCGCCACTCTGCAGAGCATCGAGGCCGATGCTGGGGGCGCGCATGGCGAGGAGCTCGCCGGTGGTGCGCGGCAGGCTGATGCCCGCGGCGTCGCGGTAGACGTAGCCGATCAGGCCGCTGCAATCGAAGCCGCTGTCCGGGGTGTTGCCGCCCCAGCGATAGGGCGTGCCCACCAGGCCCAGGGCGCGAAACAAGACGTCTTCGGCAGCCGGCGAGAACTGCTGCGGGACGGGGGATATGACGACGGGCGAGGAAGGCGGCGCCTTGCTCGCACAAGCGGTGAGCAGCGCGGCCAGGGCAAGGATGGCGAAGCGGTCCGGTGCAAGCATGGCAAGTCAGTCCTGACTTGAGGAATCCTCGCTAATGTGCTGATCGCACAGTGATATTGCAAGAAAAAGCTGTACGCTCAGGCAGAAAAAAGCCGAGGCGGCCACTGGGGCCGCCTCGGTTTGTCGTCTCGCAACCGGCGAGATCAGCGATGCAGCGGATGCGGGGTGTTCAGCGCCAGGACGCGCTTGGCTTCCATGTAGCTGGCCTTCCAGTAGCGGTCATCGAGGCTGTCGACGCGGACACCGCCGCTACGGCTGCTGCTGGAGTGGATGAACTGGTCGTCGCCGATGTAGATGCCTGCATGGCTGACGCGGCCGCGGCCACGGTTGTTGAAGAACACGATATCGCCGGGCTGCAGTTCGCTGCGGGCGATCACCGGGGCGTCCAGGTTGATCATCTCGCGGGTCGAGCGTGGCAGCTGGATGCCGGCTTCTTCCTTGAACAGGTAGCCAACGAAGCCACTGCAGTCGAAGCCGGTCTTCAGGGAGCGGCCGCCGAAGCGGTAAGGCGTGCCGACCAGTTCGAAGCCGCGCTCCAGCAGGCCGTCGGCCAGGGAGGGCATCTGGTAGGGCTCGTCGTCGGTGAGGTTGGCCAGGTCCAGGGCGGTGGGCTCGCGATCGGCGAGCAGCGAATCCGGCGCGCCATCGGCTACGGGCGCCTGGCTCTGGAACTGCGGTTGCTGCTGCGCGGTGTTCGCGCAAGCGGCGAGAAACAGGACGAAGGTGAGAGGCACGAGGGGTGCGAAGCGCTTCAGCATGGGCACGACCGTGTCGACTGGAATTTGATGAAGGCGCGACTATGCCCTCTATCAAATCGATTTGCAAATTTAATCGCCCAAAATGTGACTCAGCAGTCCTTGCAGAATATCTAAGGCCTTTCCTCTGAGGTGAACATCGACCACGGGGCTGAGGTCGGTGAGCGCCGGATTGATCTCCACGGTGAAACCGCCTGCATGGCGGGTGCGGAGCACGGGCTCGATGATGTAAGGAAAGCTCGCCGTGGTTCCCACCGAGATCACCGCATCGAATCCCTTGCGTAGCTCGGCGTAGAGGCTGTCGATGGCTTGCTCTGGGAGCATTTCCTCGAACAGCACCACGGGCGGTCGGAGGATACCACCACATTCCCGGCACCTGGGAGGCATTTCGCCCGCCAGATGTCGGGTGAGGTCGGAACTTTCCGCCCCGCAGGACTGGCAATACAGCGGCGACAGTTCGCCATGTATCTCGATCAGCCGCTCCGGCGGCGACCCCGCCTGGCGGTGATAGCCATCGATGTTCTGCGTCAGTACCCAGCATTCGGGCTTCAGTTGCTGCAGGCGGGCGATGGCGTCGTGACCGGCATTCGGGCGGGCGCCCAGGCAGGCATGGCCGAGCTGCGCCAGGTATTTCCAGCAGAGCGCCGGGTTGCGCTGCAGCATGGGACCGGACAGCGCCTCTTCGATCGGCAAGCCTTCCTCGGTCACGCCGTTGTACAGCCCGCCCAGCCCCCGGTAGGTCGGCAGGCCCGAATCGGCCGACAACCCCGCCCCCGTGATGACCAGGATTCGCCGAGCGTCCCTGAGCACGGCTGCGACCTGTGCGATGTCGTGGTCCTGCATCCCGATATCCTCCTCTGCGCCTCGCCGCCCTCCGCGCCGGGCGGAACGGGGCAAGCTTACGCGCAATGCCGGCCAGGCTCCCAGCATCGGGCCGCTGCGCTGATTCGGATTCGTCCCATTCGCCGCACGGCCGCCGCTTCCTACCATCCCCAGCCCTGAACCAGCGCCCCGCCGAAGGGCCTGCCCCAACGCTTACCCAATGCCGCGCAGCCACGCCTGCGGCGGCGCGAGCCCGTTCATGTCGAAAATTCGCCTCCTCATCAGCCTCACCCTCGTCTGCGGCACCTGGCTCGCCGGCCAGGCCAACGCCAATGTCGTGATCACCGGCAGCCGCATCCTCTATCCCTCGGACGCCCGCGAGCGCTCGCTGCATATGAGCAACCGGGCCGAATACCCCAGCCTGGTCCAGGCCTGGATGGACCGGGGCTCCGAGGATTCGACGCCGGAAACGGCCGACGCCCCCTTCATCGTCACGCCGCCGGTGTTCCGCATGGAAGGCCGCTCCGGCCAGTCCATTCGCCTGCGCTTCACCGGGGAGGAACTGCCGGCCGATCGCGAATCGCTGTTCTTCCTCAATGTGCTGCAGATTCCGCCGAGCCATGTCGACCAGGAGGGCCGCAACCAGTTCGTGATCATGCCCCGCCACCGCCTCAAGGTGTTCTACCGCCCCAAGACCATCGCCCAGGCTCCGCAGCAGGTGCCCGACCTGCTGAGCTTCGACGTCCGCGCCGAGGGCGACCACTGGCTGATCGGCGTCCGCAACCCCACCGGCTACTTCGTCACCTTTTCCGAAGTCGACGCAGGGCTGCGGGAGCAACGCGCGCCGGTGGCGTTCGACAGCAGCCTGCCGCCCTTCTCGAAGGCCGAATGGCGGGTACGGCGCGACAGCCTTCCCGGCCAGCCCGAAAGCCTGCGCCTGCTCCTGGTCACCGACCTCGGCGGGCGACTGGAAAAGCACATTCCGCTGACCCGCTGAGACATGGGACGTTTCACAGCACTCGCGCCGCTGGCCCTTGCGCTGGCGACAGCGGCGCCGGCCCATGCGGGGACGGACGCCGCCGGCTACAGCTTCGACAGCCATCTGCTGCGCGGTGTCGCCAGCGGGCAGTCACTGACCCGTTTCAACCGGCCCAATGCCGCCGTCCCCGGCACGTATGGGGTGGACGTCATCCTCAATGGCGAGTCCCTCGGCCGCCGGGACCTGCGTTTCGAGGAAGACGCCGACCACAGGCTGCAAGCCTGCTTCAGCCCGGAGGACCTGGCCGCCTTCGGCGTACTCCCCGAGTTGCTCGAGCCACTGCCGGCCGCGGCCAACCCCTCCTGCCGGCACCTGGCCGAAAGCCTCGACGGCGCCAGCGAACGGCTGGACTTTCCACGGCTGCGCCTGGAGCTGTCGATTCCCCAGGCGTCGCTGCACAGCCTGCCGCGCGGACACATCCCCGTCGAAGAATGGGATGACGGCGGCAGCCTCGGTTTCATCGGCTACAACGCCAGCCACTTCCGGGTCACCGCGCGGGACGGGCACAGCCATTCCAGCTACCTGGGGCTCAACGCCGGGCTCAACCTGGCCGGCTGGCGCCTGCGCCACCAGGCCAGCCTGAACACGGGCAACGACATGCCCAGCGTCTGGAAGTCCCTGCGCACCTACGCCCAGCGCAGCCTGCCGGGCCTGCAGAGCGAGGTGACCGTGGGCGAGACCTTCACCAGCGGCCAACTGCTGTCCAGCATGGGTTATCGCGGCATCCAGTTGGCCAGCGACGAGCGCATGCTGCCCGACTCGCTGCGCGGCTACGCCCCGACCGTGCACGGTATCGCCAACAGCAATGCGCGGGTGGTGATTCGCCAGGACGGCAACGAGCTCTACCAGACCACGGTGGCGCCCGGTCCCTTTGCGATCAACGACCTGTTCCCGACCGGATACGGCGGCGACCTGGAGGTGGAAGTCACCGAGGCGGACGGCCGCACCAGCACCTTCAAGGTGCCCTACTCGCCCATGCCCAACGCCCTGCGGCCGGGCCTCTGGCGCTACTCGCTGGCCGCCGGCCAGGTGCGCCACGGCGGCATGGACATGCCCCAGGCGTCGTTCGTCGAGGGCAGCTTCGAATATGGCCTGAGCAACGCCCTGACCGCCCGCCTCGCCAGCCGCGCCGCCTCCGGCTACCTCGGCACCCTGGTGGGCGGGGTGTACACCAACAGCCTCGGCGCCTTCGGCCTGAGCACGACCGTTTCCCGCGCGGAGGTGCCCGACGGCCAGAAACGCGGCTGGATGAGCCAGGCCACCTACAGCCGGACCTTCCAGGGCAGCGGCACCAACCTGTCCATCGGCAGCGCACGCTATTCCACCGAGGGCTACCGCGAACTGATCGACGCCCTGGGCGAACGCGAAAGCGGGGTACAAGGCGACTGGAGTTCCGGCAGCTACCAGCAGCGCTCGCGCCTGGACGTCCAGGTCAACCAGCGCCTGGCGGGCACCGACTCGCTGTACCTCGCGGCCTCCACCCAGAGCTACCGCAATCGCAAGGGCAACGACCGGCAGTTGCAGTTCGGCTACTCGGGCACTTTCGCCAACGGCATCGGCTACAACCTGGCCATCTCGCGCCGCTTCGACAGCCTGGACCAGCGCGCCAACACCCTGCACATGCTGTCGATTTCCATACCGCTGGGCAGCGCCGGCGGCAACTCGACCCTCACCGCCAGTACCAACCACAGCGGCCGGCGGGGCTACTACCACCAGGCGAACCTCTCCGGCACGGCCGGAGAAGCGCGGGACCTGACCTACGGCCTCAACGTCTCCCATGCCGAGATCGACCACAGCACGGTGCTGGGCGGCACCCTGCAGAAGCGCTTCCCCAATGTGGCGCTGAGCGGCAGCCTGTCCCGTGGCACGGACTTCTGGCAGGTCTCGGCGAATGCCATGGGGTCGCTGGCGATCCACTCCGGCGGGATCACCGCGGGTCCGTACCTGGGCGACACCTTCGCCCTGATCGAAGCCAAGGGCGCCGAGGGCGCGCTGGTGATGAACGGCCAGGGCGCGCGGATCGACCGTTTCGGCTACGCCCTGCTGCCGACCCTGGCGCCCTACCGCTACAACGTGGTCGGCCTGAACAGCGAAGGCATGGCCGCCAATGTGGAGCTGCAGGAAACCCAGAAGCGCGTCGTCCCCACCGCCGGCGCCGCCTTGCGCCTGACGTTCGACACCCTGGCCGGCTACGCCCTGCTGTTGCGGGCGCCGCGCGACGGCGACGAGGCGCTGCCCATGGGCGCCGAGGTCTACGACGCCCAGGGCAGGAACGTCGGCATGGTCGGCCAGGCCAGCCAGCTCTACGCCCGCGTCGAGCAGGAGCGCGGCCAGTTGACCGTGCGCTGGGGCGAGGCCCCGGACGAACAGTGCGTGACCGGCTACGCGATTGCCGAGGCGGACCGGCTCAAGCCGATGATCCACCTCGAATCCGCCTGCCGCCCCGCCCAACACCCCTGACCCCAGGAACCGACCGACATGGCATTCCTCGCTTCCCCTCTGCGCCACGGCCTGCTCAGCCTCGGCCTGCTCATCGGACTCCCCTGCGCCCCCGGCCTGGCCGAAGCGGCCTGCCGCCCGGTCTGGCCGTACAGCGCCCACGAAACCGCCAACGGCAACCTCGGCCTGCCCGCCGTCACCCTCAACGCCGACAGCCTGCAGCCGGCGGGCACCGTGCTGGGCATGGCGACGATCTCGGTGGCGCGCAACGCCAACGTCAACCCGGAGACGGTCGCCTACGAATGCCTGCCCAGCGACGGCCCCTTCTATGAATACTTCTCCACCAACGGCAGCGACGCCCTCAGCGGCAGGCACGAGGTGAGCGGCATGCCGGGCCACTACTACAGCCCGTGGCGCAACGTCGCGGTGAAGATCACCCATGTGCAGAGCAACCGGACCTTCTCGCGCACCTGGCAGCGCCGGCAGATCGCCGGTGAACTCAACCCCGCCACTGGCCGGGTCGAGATCAAGGCCAGGGACTTCAGCGACGTCACCGTGGAACTGGTGAAGCTCGACGACACCCAGGTCCAGCCCGGCCTCGGCGAACCGACGGAGGGGCTCTACAGCCATGCCCAGCCCAACGGCTATATCGCCTTCCAGGGCGGCGGGCTCAGCCCCGGCCTGAGCCCGGGCTGCGACCACGCCGCGGGCTGCACCAGCGGCAAGCACCAGCACTGGCCGGCGGCCATCGGCCTGTGGAACCACACCCACCTCACCCGGCAGAACAGCTGCATGGTGCGTTCGGCCACGCCAGTGGTCGACCTGGGCCGGATGACGGCCACGGAACTGAAGAATGGCGGCGCCCGCCAGGCCAGCTTCGGCATCGACATCGAATGCAGCGGCGGCGTGACCGCCGGGCACACGGGCCGAGGCCTGGTGGAAGTGGGGCTGCAGGTGTCCCAGAACAGCGAGCAGGCCCTGCGCCGTCATCACCCGGAGCAGGTCACCACCTCCGGCGGTGCCCAGGTCCTGCTGTCCGACGGTTACGGCAGCGATCCCGGCGTGGCGACCGGCGTCGGCATCCGCATCCTCGACCGCAACCACAGCCCGCTGGTGCTGGCGGGCTGGGCCCCCCGTCCGACGGGCGGCCAGGAAGGCGGCAGCGGCACGTCAGCCGGCTGGTATCCGCTGCTCCAGACGTTCCAGGCCAACGGCACGGGCGCCCAGGGCGCCTTCCGCTACTCCGGCCAGTTCAGCGCGGCCATGGTACCGCTGGCGCCTCGGGTCACGCCCGGCCGGGTCGATGCCAATGCGACAGTCGTGGTGAGAATCCACTGATGGCCGTCCTTGCACGCCTGCTCGGCCTCTTGCTCGGCCTCGCCAGCGCCAGCGTCGACGCCGGGCTGCAGTTTTCCGCCACGCGGGTGATCTACCCCGAAGGCGCTCGCGAGCAGACCCTCGAACTGGTCAACACCAGCGACTATCCGGTGCTGGTGCAGACCTGGGTCGACGATGGCCGCAGCAATGCCACGCCCGAACGGCACCTGAGCCCGATCGTGGCGCTGCCGGCGGTGTTCCGCCTGGAGCCCGGCGCCTTGCAGAGCCTGCGCCTGATGCGCAACGCCACGCCGCTGCCCGGCGACCGGGAGAGCCTGTTCTGGCTGAACCTGCTGGAGATTCCGCCGACGACTGCCGGCGCGGAGGACGCAAATCGCCTGACGATGACGCTGCAGACCCAATTGAAGGTCCTGTATCGCCCCGGCGAACTGCCCCTGCCGAGCGACGCCGCGCCCGAGCGCCAGGAGATCCATCTGCGCCGGCAGGCCGACGCGCTGCAGGTGGTCTGGCGCAACCCCACGCCCTATTTCATGAGCCTGGGCGACCTCGACCTGACGCTGCCCGACGGCAGGTTGCAACGGCAGCGGCAGATGCTCGCGCCCTACGCCGAGTGGGTCCTGGACGTGCCCGGCCGGGCACGTGGGTCATCCGGCGCTGCCGCCGGACTGGAGTACCTGCTGATGGACGATCGGGGCACGCCACGGGCGTTTCGCCGCGAGCTGGCGCTGCCCTGAGGATCAGTGGTTGACGGTGTGCGCCAGCATCACCGAGAGCTGGCACAGCGGCCGGCCGCTGTCGGCATGCCACTGGTTGAACGCGGCCTGGACCCGGGCCAGGTCCTTCTGGCTGGTGGGCGCCTTGTCGATGATGTCCTGGGCCTTGAGGGCCGCAACCATGTCGTCGGTGGGGATGAAGCTGTCCTTGCCGACCATGCGCAGGAAACGCGGCGCCGACAGCCCGCCCAACTGGTGGCCGCGCTTGGCCAGGTACTTCCACAGGCCGACGATGTCGGTCACCGGCCAGCCGGCGATCAGCGCGCCGAAGCTGCCCTGCTCCCGCGCCACGTCCAGCACGAACTGCGCGTTGCGCGGCACGCTCTTGAGCTTACCGAGGTGGCGGATCAGGCGGCTGTCCTGCATCAACCGCTCCAGGTGCTCGGCGCTCATCAGCACCACCTTCTGCGGGTCGAAGCCGAAGAACACCTCTTCGAAGGCGGGCCACTTGGCATCCACCAGGCTGTGCTTGAGGCCGGCGCGAAACACCCGCAGGGCCACCAGCGACAGGTAGCGGTCATCGCTCATGGCGCGCAGCTCGGCATCGCTGCGCGGCTGCGGCAGGCGCGCTTCCAGGGCCTCGGCCGAGCCGAAGCGGTTCAGGCAGTACTCGTGGAGCCAGCGGTAGTCGCGCATGGGGTGTCCTTGACCGGTTCTTCCCGTGGGAGAGGGCTGGGGTCAGATATTGACCACGTCCAGGGTGCGCGGCGCGGCGGTTTCGTCGATGCGCAGGTTGGTGAAGTCGAACAGGTTGCGGTCGGCCAGTTGCGAGGGCACCACGTTCTGCAGGGCACGGAACATGATCTCGGTGCGGCCCGGCGACTTGCGCTCCCACTCGTTGAGCATTTCCTTGACCACCTGGCGCTGCAGGTTCTCCTGGGAACCACAGAGGTTGCACGGGATGATCGGGAATTCCTTGAGCCTGGAGTAAGCCTCGATATCGGCTTCGTTGCAGTAGGCCAGTGGGCGGATCACCACGTTGCGCCCATCGTCGGCGCGCAGCTTCGGCGGCATGGCCTTGAGGGTGCCGCCGTAGAACATGTTGAGGAAGAAGGTTTCCAGGATGTCGTCGCGGTGGTGACCGAGGGCCATCTTGGTCGCGCCGATCTCGTCGGCGAAGGTGTAGAGGGTGCCACGGCGCAGGCGCGAGCACAGCGAGCAGGTGGTCTTGCCCTCCGGGATCTTCTCCTTCACCACCGAGTAGGTGTCCTTCTCGATGATGTGGTACGGCACGCCGATGGATTCCAGGTAGGCCGGCAGCACGTGCTCGGGGAAGCCGGGCTGCTTCTGGTCCATGTTCACCGCGACTATCTCGAACTTGATCGGCGCCACCTTCTGCAGGTACAGCAGCACGTCCAGCAAGGTGTAGCTGTCCTTGCCGCCGGACAGGCAGACCATGACCTTGTCGCCATCCTCGATCATGTTGAAGTCGGCGATGGCCTCGCCGGCCAGGCGGCGGATGCGTTTCTGCAGTTTGTTCTGGTTGACCGAAAGGGTGCCCATGGTGCTCTGAAATCCGGGGGGAGATGCGAAAAGCTGGCTATTTTACGCACAAAGCGTGCGCCGCCCCAGCCCCATCGTCAGCCTGTGCTAGGCTCCGGCGATGAACAGCGACCTCGACCCCGCCCTGGACCTCAGCGACCAGCTCCACGAACTCCTGCGTGGTGCCCCCGAGGGGCTGAGCGAGTATCAGTTGATCCAGGGCCTGAAGGTCCGCCACTCCACCCATATCCCTCACCTGGAACTCACCGACAAGCTGGTGCTGTTCCGCACCCACTTCCTGGTGTTCAACGCCCTTTACCGCCTGCGTGACCGCCTCAACGGCGAGGGCCTGGCCCAACTCGTCATCAGCCCGCTGTGCGTGCAATTGCTGCCGTACCGGCCCGGCACCGAGGCCGCCCTCAGCGAGCAGGACCCGCTGCGCGACTACTACCTGGACCTGGCCAACCTGCGGGATACCACGGAAGACGACGTGGAGCGTCTGCTGGCGAGCTTCTGGACACGCATGCAGGGCAGCGAGGAAAAGCTCGCGGCGCTGGAACTCTTCGGCCTGCATAGCGGCAGCCAGCCGCTGAGCCTGGCGCTGATCAAGCAGCGCTACCGGCAACTGGTGAGCCAGCACCACCCCGATCGCGGCGGCAGCACGTCGCGCCTGCAATCGATCAACAAAGCCATGGAAATACTTCAACGCTATTACAGTTGAGGCTGAATCTTCGATTCGCTCTAAGGCGGCCGCGAACCACCTGCCTATACTGCGACATAAGGTCGCATAGGTCGGCCGGGCACCGGGTGGCGCTGGCTACGCGCCCCCGGCGCTTCGCTGGGGGGCGACCTCATAATAATGAGGAGGTGTTCAGCATGATCCACCACGTTTGGGGGCTCTTCACCCATCCCGATCAAGAGTGGCAGGAGATTCGTGGCGAAGAGGAAAGCGTCAGTCACATGTACCTCACCCACGTCCTGATCCTTGCTGCAATTCCCGTGATTTCCGCCTATATCGGCACAACCCAGGTGGGCTGGGTACTGGGCAAGGGCGATCCCGTGATGCTCACCCAGGCCAGCGCGTTGCAAATGTCCATCATGTCCTACCTGGCGATGCTCGCCGGCGTGGCGGTGATGGGCGGCTTCATCCACTGGATGGCGCGGACCTACGATGCCAACCCGAGCGTCACCGAATGCATCGTCTTCGCCGCCTACTGCGCCACCCCGCTGTTCATCGGCGGCCTCGCGGCGCTCTACCCGCACCTCTGGTTCGGCGCGACGGTGGGCACCCTGGCCATCTGCTACACGGTCTACCTGCTGTACGTGGGCATACCGACGTTCATGAACATTCCCAAGGACGAAGGCTTCCTGTTCTCCAGCTCGGTGCTGGCGGTGGGCCTGGTGGTGCTGGTGGCGATGATCGCCTGCGCCGTGATCCTCTGGGGCTTCGGCCTGGGGCCGGTGTACACCAGCTGAGGTTCATCCTTGTGCACAGGCCGCCTGCGGGCGGCCTTTTTCATGGCGGCGAGATCAGGCCGGTGACCATGCGACCGCTCGGCAGGACGGCGATTCGGGCCCGCCGCGCTTTGCGGCATAATTGCGCGCCAACGGAGTGCCCTATGCCCGAGCAGTTGCTAGCCCGCGTCGAGGCCTGCTACCAGCAGGCCGAAGCCTTTTTCAAATGCCGCTTTCCCCGCCCCGAAGTGAGCTTCAAGCTGCGCGGGCAAAAAGCCGGCGTCGCCCACCTGGACGAGAACAAACTGCGCTTCAACCCGCAGCTTTACCGCGAGAACCAGGACGACTTCCTGCGCCAGACGGTGGCTCATGAAGTGGCGCACCTGGTGGCCCATCAGTTATTCGGTCCACGCATCCAGCCCCATGGCGAGGAATGGCAGCTGATCATGCGCGGCGTCTACGAGCTGCCCCCCGACCGCTGCCACAGCTATGAAGTGAAGCGGCGCCAGGTGACCCGCTACCTGTACCGCTGCGCCTGCCCGGACGGCCATCCCTTCTCCGCCCAGCGCCACGCCCTGGTGGCCCGAGGCCGCCGCTACTACTGCCGGCGCTGCCGGGTGACGCTGGTGTTCAGCGGGGAGCAAAGCCAGGTGGGCGGCTGAGCTGTTCCCGGCGCCCGACTACCCCACCACCTTGGCCGACTTCAGGGCATCGATCTCTTCGGCGCTCAAGCCCAACCCGGCCAAGACCTCGTCGGTATGCGCCCCCACCGCACCACCGGCATGACGTGGGGCCGGCAGGCCGGCGGAGAACTTGACGGGGCAGGCGATCTGCTTCTGCGGCGGCAGTCCGTCGCGGGGCACGTCTACCACCAGTCCACGGGCCTTGAGCTGCGGGTGCTCCACCGCCTCCGACAGCGCCAGCATGGGCTCCACGCAGGCGTCCAGGGCGGCGAAGACCTCCAGCCATTCGGCGTAGTCGCGCTTCTCGAACTCGATCTCGATGGCGCGCTTCAGCTCGCGCTGGTCCTCGGCCTTGGGCGACAGCCCCTTGGCCGCCAGCTCCGGCCGACCGATGGCCGTGCAGAACGGCTGCATGAACTGCGGCTCCAGGCTGCCCACCGAGAACCAGCGCCCATCGCGCGTCCGGTAGTAGTCGTAGAAGCTGCCGCCGTTGAGCACCTGGTTTTCCATCTCCGGCTCCACCCCGGCGCCCAGGTAGGCGGCGCCGGCCATGCCGTGCAGGGCGAAGGCGCAGTCGGTCATGCTGACATCCACCTGCTGGCCCTCCCCCGTCGCCTGGCGATGGATCACCGCCGCCAGCAGGCCCATGACGCCGTGCAACGAACCCCCGCCGATATCCGCCAGTTGCACGCCGAGGGGCAGCGGCCCGCTGTCTCGACGGCCGGTGTAGCTGGCAACGCCGGCCAGGGCCAGGTAGTTGATGTCGTGACCGGCACGATCACGGTAGGGGCCGGTCTGGCCGTAGCCGGTGATGGAGACGTAAATGAGCTTCGGATTGACCGCCTTCAACGCCTCGTAGCCCAGCCCCAGGCGGTCCATCACGCCCGGACGGAACTGCTCCAGGACGATGTCGTAGTCCCGCACCAGTCGCCTGACCAGTTCCACCGCCTCCGGCCGCTTCAGGTCCAGGGCAATGCTGCGCTTGTTGCGGTTGAGGTAGGCGTGACTGGTGGACTGGCCGCCATCGTGGGGCGGCAGCAGGCGCACCAGATCCATGCGCGTGGGGGATTCCACCCGCAGCACCTCGGCGCCCATGTCGGCCAGCAGCAGCGAGGCGAAGGGCCCCGGCAGCAGGGTGGAGAAATCGAGGATTTTCAGTGAAGACAGCGGGCCGGTCATGGCGACTCCTGATCGGGGGTTCTGGCGGTCATTCCCAATGCAACGCCTGGCGGGCATCGAGGCGTTCGGCCGTCGAGGCATAACGGGCTTCCAGCACGCTACGGCGGATTTTCATGGTGGGGGTCATGCAACCGTTGTCCACGGTCCAGGGCTCGCGCACCAGCAGCAAATGGCTGACGCGCTCGTGGGGCAACAGCTTGCCGTTGAGCTGTCGCAGGGTGGCGAGCAGGTCGGCCTCCACGTTCGCCCTGGCCTGCTCGCGCGCCGCCGGGCTCAGTTCGATCAGCGCCAGAGGCTGGTCCAGGCCGCTGCCCATCAGGCAGACCTGCTCCACCCAGAGGCTCTTGGCGATTTCCCCCTCGATGGGTGCCGGCGCCACGTACTTGCCCTTGCTGGTCTTGAAGATGTCCTTCACCCGGCCGGTGATGCGCAGGTAGCCGTCGCCGTCGATCTCGCCCTTGTCGCCGGTGTGCAGCCAGCCATCACGCAGGGACTCCGCGCTCTTCTCCGGCTCCAGGTAATAGCCGGCCATCAGCGACGGGCTGCGGTAGAGGATTTCGCCATCGTCGGCGATACGCAGTTCGTTGTCGGGCATTACCCGGCCGACGCTGCCGAAACGCACCTGCCCGGGCCGGTTGAAGTTGCCGTAGGCGAAGTTCTCGGTCATGCCATAGCCCTCGCAGAGGATCAGGCCGATGCGCCGGTACCACTCCAGCAGTGCCACGGGAATGGGCGCCGCGCCACTGATCAGCACCCGCGCCCGGTCCAACCCCAGGCCGCGACGGACCTTCCAGGCCACCAGGCGGCCCAGCAGCGGGAGGCGCAGCAGGCGGTCGAGCCTTGATTGCGGCAGCTTCTCCAGCACGCCCTGCTGGAAGCGCGTCCACAGGCGTGGCACCGAGAAAAACAGGGTGGGCCGCACGTCGCGCAGGTCCTCGGCGAAGGTTTCCAGGGATTCGGTGAAGGCGATGCTGCCACCGCAGTAGAGGCTGTTGGTTTCCACCAGGAAGCGCTCGGCGGCGTGGGACAGCGGCAGGTAGGAGAAGAAGCGGGTTTCCTCCCCCAGGCCCATCTCCCTCACCGCGCGGCTGGAAGCGAAGGCGAACGCCCGCGCCGTCTGCATCACACCCTTGGGCTGGCCGGTGGTGCCGGAGGTGTAGAGGATGCTGAGCAGGTCGTCCGGCCGCTGTACATGGGTCTCTCGCAGGGGGTCATGGCGGGCCAGCAGCTCACCCCAGTCATGGTCGGCGCGCAGGGTGGGATAGGGCATGGCGATGCGCACCACGTCGGCGGGGATGCCGGGTTCCAGGCGCTCGGCATCATCCAGCTTGCCGAGGATGATCGCCTTGCAGGCCGAATGGCGCAGCACGTAATGGATGCTCTCCGCCGACTGCAGCGGGTAGAGCGGCACGCTGACCAGCCCGGCGAGCATGATCGCCATGTCGCTCAGCACCCATTCGGCGCAGTTCTTCGCCAGGATCGCCACCCGGTCGCCCGGCTCGCAGCCCAGGGCGCGCAACGCGCTGGCCAGGCGCCGGGCGCGGTCGTCGGCCTCGCGCCAGGTGATGGGATACCAGGTTCGCGCCACCGGCTGGCGCAACCAGACGCGATCCGGCTGGTTCGCCACCCAATGGGCGAAACGCTGCAACGGAAGTGCTTCGCTCAATGCTCGGCCCTCTTGTTCTTGTTGTCGGCTTATCGGCGTGGTGCCTCAGCACTCTAGAGCTTGAACACCCGTCTTGCGTTGCCGTGAAGGAATTTTTCCTTCGCGGCAGCCGGCAGGTCCAGTTCATCCACCTGCTCCATGCAGCGGGCCAGCGACAGCTGCGGGAAGTTGCTGCCGAACAGCACCTTGTCCTGGCCATAGCTCTTCATGTACTGCAGCAGTGCCTGGGGGTAATAGCGTGGCAGGTAGGCGGAGGTGTCGATGTAGATGTTGTCGTGCTTCCACGCGACCCCGATCATTTCCTCGGTCCAGGGGTGGCCGATATGCCCGGCGACGATGCGCAGCTCGGGGAAATCCAGCGCCACGTCGTCCAGGTAGGGTACCGGGCGCCCGGTCTCCGAAGGCATCAGCGGACCGGTGTGGCCGACCTGGGTGCAGAACGGGATGTCCAGCTCGACACACTTCACGTAAAGCGGGTAATAGAGGCGGTGGTTGGGCGGCAGTTTCCACAGCCAGGGCACCACCCGCAGCGCCTTGAAGCCCAGCTCGGTCACCGCCCGCTCCAGTTCGCGCAGGGCGGCCATGGGCTTGCTCATGTCCACCGCGGCGACGCCGACGAAGCGGTCGGGGTAGGCACGGGTGTACTCGGCCACTTCGTCATTCGTGCTGACCCAGCGCTCGGGCCTGCACCAGGCACTGACCATCAGTTTGTCGATGCCGGCGCGGTCCATCTCAGCCACCGTTTCCTCTGGGCTCAGGCCCTTGTCGAGCAGGGCCGTGGTGCCTGACTTCTCGAACAGCCGCACGGCTTCTGGAATCAGTTCGCGGGTGCGGCCGGTGGCCAACTGGGCCCAGGCGTCGATGGCGCCGATTCTGGACATGATCTACTCCTCCGATGATTGCCCTGCGTCTAGGTTGCGCCAGGCTGGCGCGCGCTTCGTCGATCCAGCCGGATGGCAATGGCCTCAGAGCTTCATGCCGCGGCTGATGATTTCTTTCATGATCTCCGAGGTGCCGGCGAAGATGCGCTGGATGCGCGCGTTCGCGTACATCCTGCAGATGGGGTACTCCCACATATAGCCCCAGCCGCCGTGCAGCTGCACGCCTTCGTCCACCACCTTGCACAGCAGCTCGGTGGTGAACAGCTTGGCCTCGGCGGCCACTTCCGGGGTGAGTTTCTTCTGGTTGTGATCCATCACGCAGCGGTCGGTGAAGACCTGGGCGACGTCGATCTGGGTGCGCATCTCGGCGAGTTTGAAACGGGTGTTCTGGAAGGTCGCCACGGGGCGGTCGAAGGCCTTGCGTTCCTTCACATAGTCGATGGTGGCGAGCAGCGCCGCCTCGGCGCCGGCGACCGCGCCGCAGGCGTTGGTCAGGCGCTCCTGGGCGAGCATGTTCATCAGGTAGAAGAAGCCGCCCTTGGCGTCGCCCAGCAGGTTTTCCCTGGGCACCTTGACGTTGTTGAAGAACAGTTCGGCGGTGTCCTGGCTCTTCATGCCCAGCTTCTTCAGGTTGCGGCCGCGTTCGAAACCCGCCATGCCACGCTCCACCAGGAACAGGCCCATGGCGTGCTTGTTCGCCGGGTCGGTCTTGGCGGCGACGATCACCACATCGGCCAGCAGGCCATTGGAGATGAACACCTTGGAACCGTTGAGCAGGTAATGGTCGCCCTTGTCGACCGCGGTGGTGCGCATGCCGGCCAGGTCGGAGCCGGCGGCGGGCTCGGTCATGGCCACGGCGAGGATGGTTTCGCCACGGATGATCCCCGGCAGGAAGCGCGCCTTCTGTTCGGCGTTGCCGTACTCGGCGATGTAGGGGCCGCAGAGTGCCGAGTGCAGCGGGATCATGAAGCCCGGCTCGTTTATGTAGGCCAGTTCCTCGGCCATGATCTGCTCGTAGCGGAAATCCTTGAGCCCGGCGCCGCCGTATTCCTCGTCCGCCCAGGGCAGCAGGAAGCCCATTTCCCCCGCCTTCTTCCACACGCCGCGATCCACCACGCCGGCGTCTTCCCACGCCTCCTGATGAGGCACCACTTCCTTTTCGAGGAAGGCGCGGAAAGCATCGCGGAAAAGGTTGTGTTCGGTCTCGAAATGAATGCGCTGCATGGCGTGCCTCCCTGGGGCGACGTGGTGCCGCAGGTTAGGCGCCAGCGCCGGCGCCCCTCAATGACGCAAGCGCTCAGCCGGGTTGACGCAATCGGTCAGGCGACCGGTGAGGCGCATTCGCGCCTCGTTGGCAGCGGATTTCGGGCAAGGCTCACTGATAGTGGATGAGGTATTGCACGGAACCTTCCACAGCAGTGGCTTCCAGACCCGACGCCTCGGCGTAGTAGCGCACGTTCAGCACCTTGCTGACGCCGGAGGTGGAGCCGCCCTCTTCCACCAGGGTGACCTTGTTGGTGTCGCTGGAAGCCAGGTTGATCGGGGTGGTGTCATCCCGCAGTTCCAGGCTGACCTTTTCACTGCCGCCAGCGGCGCCGTTCAGCAGGCGCCCCTGGGCGTTGACGTCACCATTGGGCAGGAACGCGGCGACCAGGCCCTGGCTCGCGGTGGCGCCATTACAGCCCTTGAGCACCAGGGTGAAATACTCTTCACCGGCGGTCTGGCCCTGCGACGCGAGTTCTTTCCTGGAAACGGAAGGCAGCAGGATGGTTGGGCTTTCGACGCCGTTCACTTCCAGCGAACAGGTTTCGTCGACGATCTCACCCTGGAATCGGATATCCGCCGCATAGGCTTGGTGGGTCGCGGATATCAGGGCCAGGGCTAGCAGTGCTTTCTTCATGGTGGGGTCTACTTCAATCAGAACGTTGGATTGGACGTGAAGGGACGGTCGCGCGGCGACACGCCTGGCGAACGGCCAGGGCCGCTCGCTCGCCAGGATTCTCCAAACCGGCGGCACCCTCCGGAATAGGACGATTACGAAACCCCGCAACGAGCCCGCCCGATCCGTCCCGGCACATTCCCGGGATGAAAAAAAGCCCGGCTGCGGGGGCCGGGCTGGAGAGGTCTCCTGACGGGAGGAGAACGCTGTAACGGTGGGTCGATCAGACGGCGGTCTGCGGCGCAGCGGCGGCTTCGGACTTGCCGCCGGACGCCAGCTCGTTCTGCAGGGTGTTCTCGTCCAGTTGCTTGCACCACTTGGCGACGACGATGGTGGCCACGCCGTTGCCGATCAGGTTGGTCAGGGCACGGGCTTCGGACATGAAGCGGTCGATGCCGAGGATCAGCGCCAGGCCGGCGACCGGCAGGTGGCCAACGGCAGACAGGGTGGCGGCCAGCACGATGAAACCGGAACCGGTGACGCCGGCGGCGCCCTTGGAGGCGATCAGCAGCACCGCCAGCAGGGTCAGCTGGTGGGTGATGTCCATGGGGGTGTCGGTCGCCTGGGCGATGAACACCGCCGCCATGGTCAGGTAGATGGAGGTGCCGTCCAGGTTGAAGGAGTAGCCGGTGGGAATCACCAAGCCGACCACGGACTTGTTGGCACCCAGCTTCTCCATCTTGTTCAGCATGCGCGGCAGGGCCGACTCGGACGACGAGGTGCCGAGCACGATCAGCAGCTCCTCGCGGATGTAGCGGATGAAACGCAGGATGCTGAAGCCGTGGGCACGGGCGATACCGCCCAGGACCACCAGGATGAAGAACACGCAGGTGATGTAGAAGCACAGCATCAGTTGGCCGAGCTGCACCAGCGAGCCCACGCCGTACTGGCCGATGGTGAAGGCCATGGCACCGAAGGCACCGATGGGGGCGACCTTCATGATCATGTTGATGATGCCGAACATCACGTGGGCGATGCGGTCGATGAACTCCAGCACCGGCTTGCCGTAATCACCCATGCGCTGCAGGGCGAAGGCGAAGATCACCGAGAAGAACAGCACCTGCAGGATGTCACCGGAGGCGAAGGCGCCGACGATGGTGCCGGGGATCACATTGAGCAGGAAGGCGATGGTGCTCTGCTGTTCGCCGGCGGCGGCGAAGGCGGCGATACCCTTGGTGTCCAGGGTGGAGGGGTCGACGTGCATGCCGACGCCCGGCTGGACGATGTTGACTACCACCAGGCCGATGATCAGCGCGACGGTGGAAACGATTTCGAAGTACAGCAGCGCATAGCCGCCGGTCTTGCCCACCGACTTCATGTCCTGCATGCCGGCGATGCCGCTGACCACGGTGCAGAAGATGATGGGCGCGATGGCCATCTTGATCAGTTTGACGAAACCGTCACCCAGGGGTTTGAGGGCGACACCGGTTTCCGGAAAGAAGTGGCCCAGCAGGATGCCGATGGCAATGGCGACGATGACCTGGACGTACAGGCTCTTGTAGAAAGGCTGGCGGGACATGGCAGTGTTCCTTTCAAGTGATCCCGACCCGATCCATACGGCCTGGCGTCACTGTGATCGACCCGTCTCCCTGTCTGGGAGACTTTTGTTGTTGTGCGGTCCAGTCGAATGGACGGCACTGTCCCTATAGCAGTCGCTGTGCCAAGTCTCTGAATTTATAAAAATACTTATATTTCAACAACTTAAAAACAAAACACGTGAAGCATGGCCAGGCCTCAGGGCGGATTCCCGCCAAGGCCCGAGGGGGATTTCCGCCACGCCAACCCTTGTGGACGCTTCGATCACCGCCCTACCATTCGCCTTCCCGACTCCGGAACCCGCCCATGCGCGAACGCACCATCGCCAGTCATTTCGTCCGGGCCGCGCTGCGCGGTGCCGAGGGACTTGGCATGGCGTGCGTGCCACTGCTGCGCAGCGCCGGCATCCAGCCGGCGCTTCTCGAAGAACCCCGCGCACGCGTCGCCCCCGAGCAGTTCGCACGGCTGATGCAAGTGCTCTGGGAAACCCTCGACGACGAGTACATGGGCTTCGGCCAGCAGCGCAGCAAGCGCGGGACCTTCGCGATGATGTGCCACGCCATCATCCACTGCCGGACCCTGGAAAAGGCCCTGATCCGGGGCACCCTCTTCTATGGATTGTTTCCCGACGGCCCGCGCATCCAGCTGGAGCGGGATGGCGACAGCGCCGTACTGACGGTGGATGACGCCACGCTGCGCGACCCGGACCATTTCCTGGTGGAAAGCCTGCTGGTGATCTGGCATCGCCTGGCCAGTTGGCTGATCGGCCAGCGCATCCGCCTGGAAGAAGCCACGTTCAGCTACGCCGAACCGGCCCATGCCAGCGAATACGAGCTGCTCTTCCCCACCACTCGGCATTTCGCCGCGCCGCGCATCAGCCTGCGCTTCCATGCCCGCTACCTGGCCATGCCGCTGCTGCAGGACGAGCGCACCCTCAAGCACTTCCTCGAACACTCCCCGGCCGACCTCCTGGCCCGCCCCGATGGCGGCGACAGCCTGATCAGCCAGATACGCCGTCTGCTGGGGCGCGACTGCCGCACCTGGCCCGACCTGGAAGCGGTCGCCCAGCAGTTGCACATCAGCCCGCAGACCCTGCGCCGGCACCTGCGGGAAGAAGGCTCGAGCTTCCAGGAGTTGAAGGATCACCTGCGCCGCGACCTGGCCATCTACCACCTGGGGCGCGACGAGCTTTCGATCCAGGACATCGCCGAACAGCTCGGCTTCTCCGAGCCCTCGGCCTTCCACCGGGCATTCAAGAAGTGGACGGGGCTGACACCGGGGGCCTACCGGGCGCAGGAAGTCCTGCCGTAGGTTGGGCCGAGGAACGAAGCCCGACAAGACGCATTACTCCGCATCGCAAGGCCTCGCCGGCTCGGCACCGACGGGGCAGCGTTGCTACCCATCGCGAATGAACTCGCCCCCACAAGAAAACCGGCCGGCAGCGCTCAGAGCACTGGAAAGCGGATTCGGAACTCCGCGCCACCCAGGGCCGATTCGTCGAGATACAGCTCGCCCTCGTAACTCTCGATGATGTCCTTGACCACCGCGGTGCCGATGCCCTGCCCCGGATGCTGGGCATCCAGGCGCTCGCCGCGCTTGAGGATGCGCTCGCGCTGGTCCACCGGCACGCCCGGGCCGTCATCCTCGACCTTGAGTTCGCAATAGCCATCGCGCACCCGGGCGCTGACATGGATTTCGCCCAGGCACAGGCGGAAGGCGTTCTCCAGCAGATTGCCAAGCAGCTCCAGCAGGGCGCCCTGCTCCATCGGCACCCAAAGTCCCTTGTCGAAATGCCGTACCACATGCACGCGCTTGTCCCGGTAGACCTTGTCCAGGGCATCGCAGAGGGTGTCCAGGAGCGGCGCCAGTTGCACGCGATGGCGCACCAGGCCGCTCTTGCGCAGGCTGGCGCGCTGCAACTGGTAGCCGATCTGCTGGCTCATGCGTTCGATCTGGCCCTGCAGCACCCGCGCCTGCTCGCGATCGGACGACCTCGCGGCGAGGGTTTCGCTGACGCCCTGCAGCACCGACAGTGGCGTCTTCAGGCTGTGCGCCAGGTCATCCAGGGAATGGCGGTAACGCTCGCGCTGGCGGCGCTCGCTGTCCAGCAGGCGGTTAAGGGAGTTGGTCAGGCGCAGCAGCTCGCGCGGATGCTCATCGCTCAAGCTGTCGCGGTTTCCGGTCTCCACGTCGTCCAGCTCGGCACTCAGCCCGCGCAGGCTGCGAAAGCCCCAGGTGAGGCCGAACCAGAGCAGTCCCAGCAGGACCAGCAAGGCGCCTCCCAGCCAGATGTACAGTTGGTGGAGGAAACCGTCGTACATACCCTGGTAGTCGCTGAACGGCTGCATGGTGACGATGCTGTAGGCCGCCTTCTGCCCGCGCAGCAGGTCCACCTCCACGTCATAGACGAAGAACGTGCGCCCCCCACCATCGTCGATCTGCAGGAACTCATGGGTCTGGCCGTCGTACCTCGGCCGGTAGTCCAGGCGTTCGTCCCGCGAGGAACGGGACTGCCAGACCAGCCGCCCCTGGCTGTCGTAGATGTAGCCCAGCTGCTTGGCATCGAGGTTGTCGAATTCTTCGTTGGGCAGCTTGTCGGGCATCGTCAGGCGGCCATTCTCCACCCGCGCCGCCGCGATCAAGGCACTGGCGTCAGCCGCCAGGCGTTGCTGGATGGACTGCTCCAGGGCAATGACGAAAGCCCCGCGCAACGCCGGCAGCAGCGCCAGCATGAACAGCACCGCCATGAAGGCGGCACTCAGCATCAGGCGTACCCGCAGGGACGCGCCGAGGCGCCGGTAGAACCGCTGCCAACGGCGGGTCATCGGCAGCGCTCGGTGAACAGATAGCCCTGGCCGCGCACCGTGTCGATCGGCTTGAAGCCGCTGCCGCCCTCCAGCTTGCGGCGCAGGCGCCCGACCAGCACTTCGATGACATTGGGATCGCGCTCCTCGTCATCGGGGTACAGCTGTTCCATCAGCCGCTCCTTGGCGACCACCTGCTGATGGTGGCGCATGAGGTATTCGAGAATGCGGTATTCGTAGGCGGTCAACGGCAGCGTCTCGCCCTCCAGGCGGGCCTGCTTGCGATTCAGGTCGAGCAGCAGCGGCCCCGCCTCGATGGTCGACTGGACGAAGCCCGAGGAACGACGCAGCAAGGCATTGAGCCGCGCCTCCAGCTCCTCGAACTGGAACGGCTTGACCACGTAGTCGTCGGCACCGGCGGCCAGGCCCTCCACCTTGTCCTGCCAGTTGCCGCGCGCGGTGAGAATCAGGATGGGAAAGCTCTTGCCCTGGCTGCGCAACTGGCGAATCAGGTCCAGCCCGCTGATACCCGGCAGGCCCAGGTCGATCACTGCCAGGTCATGGTTGTATTCCGCGGCGCGGTAGAGCGCTTCCTCGGCGTCCGGCACGGCGTCCACCACATGCCCCTGTTCGCCCAGGCGGGTGAAGAGATGGTGACGCAGCAACGCCTCGTCTTCCACGACCAGCAGCTTCATGCGCGGTCCTCCCTGTCAAATGAGACGGCCGGGCAATTGCCCGGCCTGATGCTGAGAACGGATCAGAACCTGTAGTTGGCACCCAGGTAGGCCTGGCCGCTGCTGTGCAGGTCCAGGGAGCCCAGGCGTGGGCCGCCGTGCTCCGCCATGTCGGTGCTGACATTGGTGCGCAGGTAGCGGTAGCCCGCCTCGATCGACGCGTTCTTGCTCAGGTCCTGCAGAATACCGGCCTGCAGGCCGGCCGCGTAGTTGATGTTGCTGTCGCGGCTCAGGCCACGGCTTTCCTGCTCCAGCTTGACCAGGCCCAGGGTGGCGCCGCCGAACAGCTTGGTGTTGTAGTCACCCACCGGCAGGAACAGATCGTAGCTGCCGAGCAGGTTCTGCTGGCGCAGCTTGTAGCCGCTGTCGCTGTCGGAGAAGTTTTCGTAGGTCGCGTAGTAGCGACCCATGTCATCCTGCTGGCCGGCGCGCACGCCCCAGGTGCCGGTCTTGTGGATGACTTTATCCAGCTTGGGATTATCCAGGCCCGCATTCAGCGAATCGGATTTCTGGATGTTGTTGTTGGTCTGGCCCCAGGTCAGGCCGACGAAGTTGTCCGCGGCCTGGGCGCCGGCAGCGGCAAGGGCCAGGGAGGACGCGAGGACGATACGGCTCAGGGTACGGTTCATGAGATGTGCCTCTCGGTGGTTGGCTGAACACGGGGCCAGATTGCCCGTCGGCCACTGAACCGCTGCTGAACCCTCCTTGAACCGAAGCTGAACGAAACGTCTGACGCCGTCCTACGCCGTTTTACCCCTGAACGGCACGCGCAAAAAAAACGGGAGCCCATCCGGGCTCCCGCACTCAATTCAGAGAAAATGTCCGGAACCGGCATCGCCAGGATTCCAGACTACAACCTCACCTGCGTTCCAGAAGAAACGCAGGATTAGTCTCGCAAAAGGAGGGGACCGGCTTCCGTTTCGCTTTGTTTGCCATTTGCAAACATATGTAAACGGCCGTTTGACTGGCCGATTCCGGCGACGCCGGGCAGAATGGCCGCCATGACCGCCCACCACCCCGCCTGCTGCGGCCCCTTCGACACCACCTGGCCCTTCACCGAAACCCTGGCCGGCGTGGTCATGCGTTCCTGCCGCTTCGAACCGGCCCGGCTCGCCGCCGACGACTTCCGCCGCAGCGCCATTCCCGCGCCGGCCAACATCCAGCGCTCGGTGGCCAAACGGCAGACGGAATTCCTCGCCGGCCGCCTCTGCGCCCGCGCCGCCCTCCTCGACCTCACCGGCTGCCCCGACGTGCCGGCCCTGGGCGAGGACCGGGCGCCGGTCTGGCCCCACGGCATCACCGGCTCCATCAGCCACAGCCACGGCCTGGCCACCGCCCTGGTCGCCGCCGCCAGCGCCTGGTGCGGCCTGGGCCTGGATCTGGAGGAGCCCATGGGCGCGGACCGCGCCCTGCGCCTGGCGGAGGAAATCCTCACGCCCGCCGAGCTGCGCCGCCTGGATGGCCTGACGCCGGCGCAGCAGGCCGAACGCATCACCCTGACCTTCTCCAGCAAGGAAAGCCTGTTCAAGGCGCTCTATCCGCTGGTGGGCAAGCGCTTCTACTTCCACGACGCCGAACTCCTGGCCTGCGACGACGCACGCGCACGCCTGCGGCTGCTGATCGATCTGTCGGAGGAATGGCCCGCGGGCGCTGAACTGGATGGCTGGCACTGCCGCTTCCACGACAGGCTGCTGAGCCTGGTGGCGATTCCGGCCACAGGCCTGTAGGAGCGAATTCATTCGCGAAAGGACAGCGCAGCTGTCCCATTGCATCCCACAGGGCAGCCCTTCGGACTGCATTGCGAATAAATTCGCCCCCACAAGACCATCCCACACCAGTTGCCAGCCTCTACAACGTCTCCGCTTCGCTCTGTCGCCGTGGCCAGACCAGGCTGAACCGCGCCCCGCCGAGGGTTTCGCTGCGGCCGATCTGCGCACGGCCGGCGTGCCAATAGATGATTCGCCGCACGATGGACAGCCCCAGGCCATGACCACCGGAGGCACGGGTGCGGCTGTCGTCGAGGCGCATGAAGGGTTTGAAGATCTTCTCCCACTGACTTTCCGGCACGCCGGGGCCATCGTCCTCGACATCGATGCGGCAGCGCTTGTGGCCGATCTGGTAGTTCAGCTGCACCCGCGACTCGGCGTGACGCATGGCATTGCTCACCAGATTCTGCAGCGCACGGTGCAGGTAGCGTGGCTCGGCTTCCACCCAGGCGCCGTCGCTGCCGACGTTCAGGCACAGGCCGCGTTCGATGCGCACGCTGGCGCGCAGCGGCGAGAGCTCGGCGATCACCTGGTCGAACAGCGCATCCAGGTCCACGCGCTGGAAATGCAGGGCCGGCGAACCCTGCTCCAGGCGCGCGTAGGTCAGCATCTCGTCCACCAGCTTGTCCAATTCCTGGATGTCGCCGTCCATGCCCTCCATGTACTTGCGCCGGGCGCCCTCGCTCTCGGCGTCGGCGATCATCTCCAGGCCGAAACGCAAGCGCGCCACCGGGGTACGCAACTCGTGGGATACCGCGCGGATCAGCTCGCGCTGCAGCGACAGCAGGCGCTGCAACTGCTCGGCCATGCCGTTGAAGGCCGCCGCGAGGCGCCCCACCGAGTCGGCGCCCCTGGCCGGCACCCGCACGTCCAGCCGCCCCTGGGCGATATCGGTGGCGGCGCTTTCCAGCCCCATGAGGCGATGCTCCAGCTGGCGCACCAGGAAATACACGGTAAGGCCGATCAGGGTCAGGCCGAGGAAACCGATCAGTACCAGCATCTGCGGTGGATAGGGGTTCATCTGGTGCAGCGGGCCCATCTCCAGCACCCAGGGTGTGTCCACCATGCCGGCAAAGACGCGGATGGAGTCGCCATCCTTGCCCAGGGCCATCACCGTGTCCCCCTCATCCACGCGCCGGCGCTGGTCGTCGTCGAGGTCGGCATCCTTCAGCGGGATCAGGCGCATGTCGAAGCCGAACTGCTTGTTCTCCTTGAGGGAAGCCAGGCGCTGGGGCTGTTCGTTCACCGGGAAGCGCACCAGCTCGTCCATCAACAGGTAGACAGTGGCCCGCGCCAGTTGCTCGCTGATCTGCTCCACGTCGCCCGTCAGCATCAGCCGCTCGCCCACGCTGACCAGGCTGAACACCCGCGCCGCGTGGGGCCCGGTCTGCTCCACCAGCACCTGGCCGCGCACCAGGCGGCTGCGGGCGCTGCTGTCAAGCTTCGAACCCTCCATGGGCTGCAGCTCCAGGGGAATGCCCAGCAGGCGCCCCCAGAGCACCACCGCGCGGCGGCGCTCCACTTCGTTCATCGGTTGCAGGTTATCGGCCATCAGGCGGAACGTGCCTCGGGCCAGGCTTTCGCGGTACTGGTCGGCGCGTACCTGGTTGACCTGATGGATGGTGAAAATGCCCAGCAGGGCCACCAGTACCAGGGTCACCAGCATGCCGCCATAGATGCGCAGGAAGATCGAGTTCATGGACTGTCGCCCGCCGACTGCGGACCGCCGGCCGCTGGGTCAGAGGCCTTCGGCGGCCTCTCGTACAAATAGATAGCCCTTGCTGCGCACCGTCTTGATCAGGCGCGGGTGCATGGGGTCATCGCCGATCTTCGGACGGATGCGCGAAATGCGCACGTCGATGGAACGGTCCTGGCCGTCGTATTCGATACCGCGCAGGGCGTTGAAGATTTCCTCACGGGAAAGGATGCGCCCGGCGTTCACCGCCAGCAGCCAGAGCAGGTCGAACTCCGCGCTGGTCAGCTCGATGCTGCGTTCATTGAGCCAGGCTTCGCGCATGGCGTTGTCGATCACCAGCGGACCGAACTCCAGGCGGCGCTGGTTCTCCGCCACCGGCGCCTCGGCCACCGCCTCGCTGCGCCGCAACAGCGCGCGGATGCGCGCCAGCAGCACGCGCGGGCGCACCGGCTTGCACACATAGTCGTCGGCGCCCAGCTCCAGGCCCAGGACCTGGTCCATGTCGTCGGTGCGCGCGGTGAGCATCAGGATCGGCCCCTCGTACTCGCCACGCAGCTTGCGGCAGATGGACAGGCCATCCTCGCCCGGCAGCATCAGGTCCAGCACCACCAGGTCCGGACGCTCCTTGAGGATGCGCGCCACCGCCTGGCCGCCGTCGGCCTCGATGGCCACCCGCAGGCCATTGCCCTCCAGGTACTCGCGCGTCAGATCGGCCAGACGCTGATCGTCTTCGACTATGAGGATTCGCCAGGCTTCTTGCTCCACCACACACTCCCGCAGACAGCGTCAGGACCATCGGAAAAGGGTCGGCATTGTAGCAATGCCGGCCCGATAGCACAGCGCATGCCAAACGGTCACAGAAACACAAGATATTGTGTTAGCTTGCGACGCCGTCGACAGGGTCGCAGGCCCTTGAAAACCTGCCATTTGGCGGCGACGAACGGCAGAGCCTAGAGCCGTCGGGCCTTCGCCTCCGTTACCCCACAGTCACCCACAAATCACCCACAACTTATCCACAGGCTAGATGTTGTGGCTCACCTTGCAATACCCCCAACAGCGCATTATCTTGTACCCCCATCAAGCCCAGCCCCTACATATTGGGGTGATGGCCTACCACCGGACACAACTAGAACCAAGCGCAAACGGCTTTTTCAGAGCCTGACCACCGGTGCGTCATTTGCGGTATTTCACCCACCCCGCGCCATCCGCGCAGGGTGCCGACCCAGGACACAGAGAAGCTGACCGGGGGCCGGAAGCGGGTGCGGCGCGAACAACGCCCACCACTAGGTATTGTGTTTGTCACGGTGTTTTAACACCGTGGCGATTGACTTGTAGGGCCAGGAAGGCACCTGAGTCCTGCCCTTCTGCCTCGTAGCACTCCGTCATGCGCCCGGCGCCCCGCCGTGCGCATCGCGTTGTGAAAAGGCAATGAAGGCAACTCGGGCGCCCTTACATAAATCAGAACATGGAGAACCCCATGCAGACCGACACCACTCGCGAGAACCCGCAGGCCGCAGCGCCGCAGGCCGCCGATTCCAACCAGGATCTGGCAGCCACCGCGCCCGGCCAGCTGCGCGTGATCAAACGCAACGGCACCGTAGTCGCCTACACCGACGACAAGATCACCGTTGCCATCACCAAAGCGTTCCTCGCCGTGGAAGGCGGTACTGCCGCTGCTTCTTCGCGTATCCACGAAACCGTCGCGCGCCTGACCGAGCAGGTCACCGCCACCTTCAAGCGCCGCATGCCCTCCGGCGGCACCATCCACATCGAAGAGATCCAGGACCAGGTCGAACTGGCCCTGATGCGCGCCGGCGAGCAGAAAGTCGCCCGCGACTACGTGATCTACCGCGAATCCCGCGCTCAGGAGCGCTCCAAGCGCAGCGCCGGCAGCGACGTCGCCCAGCCGCACCCGAGCATCCGCATCACCCGTGCCGACGGCAACCTGGTGCCGCTGGACATGGGCCGCCTGAACACCATCATCAGCGAAGCCTGCGAAGCCCTGGCCGAAGTCGACGGCGCGCTGATCGAGCGCGAAACCCTGAAGAACCTCTACGACGGCGTGGCCGAGAAGGACGTCAACACCGCCCTGGTGATGACCGCCCGGACCCTGGTGGAGCGCGAGCCGAACTACTCCTACGTCACCGCCCGCCTGCTGATGGACACCCTGCGCGCCGAAGCCCTGGGCTTCCTCGGCGTTGCCGAAAGCGCCACCCATCACGAAATGGCCGACCTCTACGCCAAGGCCCTGCCGGCCTACGTGGAAAAAGGCGTCGAGTTCGAACTGCTCGACCCGCAGCTGAAGACCTTCGACCTGGAAAAACTGGGCAAGGCCATCAACCACGAGCGCGACCAGCAGTTCACCTACCTCGGCCTGCAGACCCTTTACGACCGCTACTTCATCCACAAGGACGGCATCCGCTTCGAACTGCCGCAGGTCTTCTTCATGCGCGTGGCCATGGGCCTGGCCATCGAAGAGAAGCAGAAAGAAGAACGCGCCATCGAGTTCTACAACCTGCTGTCCTCCTTCGACTACATGTCGTCGACCCCGACCCTGTTCAACGCCGGCACCCTGCGTCCGCAGCTCTCCAGCTGCTACCTGACCACCGTTCCGGACGACCTGTCGGGCATCTACAGCGCCATCCACGACAACGCCATGCTGTCCAAATTCGCCGGCGGCCTGGGCAACGACTGGACCCCGGTACGTGCGCTGGGCTCCTACATCAAGGGCACCAACGGCAAGTCCCAGGGCGTGGTTCCGTTCCTCAAGGTAGTGAACGATACCGCCGTCGCCGTGAACCAGGGTGGCAAGCGCAAGGGCGCCGTCTGCGCGTACCTCGAAACCTGGCACATGGACATCGAAGAGTTCATCGAGCTGCGCAAGAACACCGGTGACGACCGCCGCCGTACCCACGACATGAACACCGCGAACTGGATTCCGGACCTGTTCATGAAGCGCGTATTCGACGATGGCCAGTGGACCCTGTTCTCGCCGTCCGAAGTACCGGACCTGCACGACCTGACCGGCAAGGCCTTCGAAGAGCGCTACGAGTACTACGAAGCCCTGACCCAGTACGGCAAGATCAAGCTGTTCAAGACCATCCAGGCCAAAGACCTGTGGCGCAAGATGCTCTCGATGCTCTTCGAGACCGGCCACCCGTGGCTGACCTTCAAGGACCCGTGCAACCTGCGCAGCCCGCAGCAGCACGTGGGCGTGGTCCACAGTTCCAACCTGTGCACCGAGATCACCCTGAACACCAACAAGGACGAGATCGCGGTCTGCAACCTGGGCTCGGTCAACCTGGTCAACCACATCGTCGATGGCAAGCTGGACACCGCCAAGCTCGAGAAGACCGTCAAGACCGCCGTTCGCATGCTCGATAACGTTATCGACATCAACTACTACTCGGTCCCGCAGGCGCGCAACTCGAACCTCAAGCACCGTCCGGTCGGCCTCGGCATCATGGGCTTCCAGGACGCCCTGTACCTGCAGCACATTGCCTACGGCTCCGACGCCGCCATCGAGTTCGCCGACAAGTCCATGGAAGCGGTGAGCTACTTCGCCATCCAGGCTTCCTGCGACCTGGCCGACGAACGTGGCGCCTACGAGACCTTCGACGGTTCCCTGTGGTCCAAAGGCATCCTGCCGCTGGACTCCCAGCAGATCCTCATCGAAGCCCGTGGCCAGAAGTACATCGACGTCGACCTGACCGAGTCCCTGGACTGGGCTCCGGTTCGCGAACGCGTCAAGAAAGGTATTCGTAACTCGAACATCATGGCCATCGCGCCGACCGCGACCATCGCCAACATCACCGGCGTATCGCAGTCCATCGAGCCGACCTACCAGAACCTCTACGTGAAGTCGAACCTCTCCGGCGAATTCACCGTGATCAACCCCTACCTGGTTCACGACCTCAAAGCCCGTGGCCTGTGGGACCCGGTCATGGTCAACGACCTGAAGTACTACGACGGCTCCGTGCAGCAGATCGAGCGCATCCCGCAAGACCTGAAAGACCTGTACGCCACCGCCTTCGAAGTCGAAACCAAGTGGATCGTCGACGCCGCCAGCCGCCGTCAGAAGTGGATCGATCAGGCCCAGTCCCTGAACCTCTACATCGCCGGCGCCTCGGGCAAGAAGCTGGACGTGACCTACCGCATGGCTTGGTACCGTGGCCTGAAAACCACCTACTACCTCCGCGCCCTGGCCGCCACCAGCACCGAGAAGTCGACCATCAACACCGGCAAGCTGAACGCCGTGTCCGCGGGCGGCAGCGAAACCCTGCAGGCCGCTCCGGCTGCAGCGCCGGCTCCGGCACCGGTACCGAGCGCGTGCAGCATCGACAACCCGGACTGCGAAGCCTGCCAATGACAGGTGACGCACGAATCTGAGCGGCGTCCGCGTTGTTGCCGGGCTGCTCTGGCTCCTCACGTACAGCAGTACGCTCCGGGGCCAGAGCAACCCAGCGCCTAGCGGCCACTCGCCCAGCTTCGCGCTCGACCGAGAGCAAGAACCCTCCCCTCTCCCTCCGGAGAGGGTCCGGGGTGAGGGAAACCTCAGGCAGCACCGATATCCGAACAGTCACCCCCACGTACCGGGTGTGCGCAGGCCAGGGCAATCCACCGCCCGGCCATGAACCACTGCTTCAGCGTGCAACCACCCACGCACCCAAACACCCAGGTCGGCACAGACCGGCCCGCCAAACCAGGAGAGGAACAATGCTCAGCTGGGACGAATTCGACAAAGAAGACCCCACCGAAGCCAAGGCAGCCCCCGCCGTTGCCCAGGCCGCCGCCAAGACCATCGACAAACTCGACGACGAAGCCGCCGGCTCCGTTGAAGACGCGCGCGCCGTATCCGCCGCCGACTCCGACGCCGTCGCCCGCGCCAAGAAGGCCCTCGACGACCTCGACATCCAGGAAGGCCTGGATGACCTCGAAGGCTCCGCCGCGCGCGTGCAGGTTGGCGACAAGCAGATGATCAACGCCCGCGCCGACCTCAACCAGCTCGTACCCTTCAAGTACGACTGGGCCTGGCAGAAGTATCTGGATGGTTGCGCCAACCACTGGATGCCGCAGGAAGTGAACATGAACGCCGACATCGCTCTGTGGAAGAGCAAGGACGGCCTCAGCGAAGACGAGCGCCGCATCGTGATGCGCAACCTCGGCTTCTTCTCCACCGCCGACTCCCTGGTTGCCAACAACCTGGTACTGGCCGTGTACCGCCTGATCACCAACCCCGAATGCCGCCAGTACATCCTGCGCCAGGCCTTCGAAGAGGCGATCCACACCCACGCCTACCAGTACTGCATCGAGTCCCTGGGCATGGATGAAGGCGAGATCTTCAACATGTACCACGAGATCCCGAGCGTCGCGAAAAAGGCGTCCTGGGGCCTCAAGTACACCCGCTCGATCTCCGACCCCGAGTTCAAGACCGGCACCCCGGAGACCGACCGCCAGTTCCTGCGCAACCTGATCGCCTACTACTGCGTACTGGAAGGCATCTTCTTCTACTGCGGCTTCACCCAGATCCTCTCCATGGGCCGCCGCAACAAGATGACCGGCACCGCCGAGCAGTTCCAGTACATCCTGCGTGACGAGTCCATGCACCTGAACTTCGGCATCGACGTGATCAACCAGATCAAGATCGAGAACCCGCACCTGTGGGATGCCCAGATGAAGGACGAAGCCACCCAGATGATCCTCCAGGGCACCCAGCTGGAGATCGAATACGCTCGCGACACCATGCCGCGCGGCGTACTGGGCATGAACGCGGCCATGATGGAGGACTACCTCAAGTTCATCGCCAACCGCCGCCTGACCCAGATCGGCCTGAAAGAGGAATACCCGGGCGCTACCAACCCGTTCCCGTGGATGTCCGAAATCATGGACCTGAAGAAAGAGAAGAACTTCTTCGAAACTCGCGTCATCGAGTACCAGACCGGCGGCGCGCTGAGCTGGGATTGAGTCCGGGTCAAGACATTAGGAAAACGTAAACGCTTTGCCTGAAATGGAAATTCGGGGTGGCGATAGAAAGACAAAAGCCCCGCCTAGTGCGGGGTTTTTATTTTCAGTGATATTCAAAAAAACCATGACAGACGAAACCTCAACAGATAGAACAATTGCCAGAGCGAGCTGGCTGGTACTAACACCGCTCCTCGGGGTTATGGGATATGCATCCCTTTACCTTATTGGACTCATATATCACGAAACATATTTAAGCCACTTCAACATAGCGCCAGAGCTGTTCCCCAAGTCAACCACCGAGCTTTTCACATTGGCATACATTGCCATAATCAACATAGGAACATCCTGGCTAGAGATAATTCTTAACTACAAGATCTGGCTATACATATCAGGCCTAACGCTAGTAATTCTTCTAGAAATAATAATTCTAAACAGACTCCCCAGAATAATAACAAATAGCAAACCAGCGGGCTGGATAAAAAATAGAAAACACCTAAAAAACGGCCTGTCACTAATCCTAATCTCCACATTAACCAGCGCCTTTATATTACTAATTCCGCTTGCAGCAAATTTTTTCCTCTTAGTCCCAGCTTTCATCGGAGTAGAAGGAGCTAAAATAGGAATAAATAGAGATATAGAGATCTACAAGACAGAGTGCAACTCAACAACCAAGGCCGCTTGCATTAGACTGCTCGACGGTAAAAAAGAAGTATCGCGCGGGTACATAATTTCAGCCTCAAGCAGCCACCTAGCGCTATATCTCGACAACAAGGTCAAAATCACACCACTCCTAAACTATCAAATCGAGGCTTTCACAAAAGCAAGGTAACCTGAAAACACTTAGATCTCAGACTCACGTAGGGTGGATGACGCTCTCTTCATCCACCGCTTTCCAACGCACTCACCCTACAGACTCAAGGAAGCCCCATGTCCAACTACCGCCGTGCACGGATGCCGGGCGGCACCTACTTCTTTACCGTCAACCTGCGTGACCGCCGCGATGATTTGCTGACCCGCGAAATCGAACTGCTGCGCACCGTGGTCCGCACGGTCAAACAACGCCATCCCTTCCATATCGATGCCTGGGTGGTACTGCCCGAGCATATGCACTGCCTCTGGACGCTACCTCCGGGCGACAGGGCCTATGCGGATCGCTGGAAGGCCATCAAATTCGCCTTCTCCAAACGGTTGGCGAATGCGGAACTACGCACCGCCACCCAACAAAAGCGTGGCGAACGCGGCATCTGGCAACGCCGTTATTGGGAACACCTGATCCGCGACGATCTCGATTACCAGCGGCATTTCGATTACATCCACTTCAATCCGGTGAAACACGGCCACGTGCGGAACGTGCGGGACTGGCCGTATTCGAGCTTTCACCGCGCCGTGCGGGACGGGATTTACCCGGTAGATTGGGCGGGTAGCGTGTCGGAGAACGCTGCCGGCAGTTGGGGCGAGTGAGTGGTGGCGGCTCCGTTAAGGCTGTCCATACAAGGTGCCGGGAATGGCGGCGGTTGGTGGATGAAAAAAGCATCATCCACCCTACGCGAGGTCTGGATATCGTAGATCGACGAGCATCTACCAATTCAGGAACGTCCTGTTCCGTGGACTACTTGTTCGCAGTTTCGCATCACTCATTTAACGGCTTTTGCCTTACAGATCCTCGGCCTTGCGCGAACAAGCCACTAATCTTTCCTTAGGTGAAATCCCCATTTTATCGAAGAACCCTGCCGCCTCCTTCAGTGGCTCGGAGTAAATAGCTGTGTGCCTATATACTTTCTTCAATTCCTTCATCATTGCTGCCCCGACCCCCATCCTTTGAAACGCTGGATCAACCACCACTTCTGCAATCCAAGTCGTGAGGCAGCTATCCGTTAGAGCACGCAGCACCCCAATACACGCGCCTTCATGTTGGGCCAACACGAAGAATCCAGAATTGCGGTACAACTCCCTGACAAACGAAACTTCATAATGATCTCCCCACCCCACGGAACAATAAACCCTCGCTATATCACTGCATAATTTATCATCCAGCCAATCACCACATCCCGACTCAACAACAACTCTACTCATCTCAACACTCCCTTTCTTATCCCGCATTCCCATTATTCATATATATGAATAGCCGCATCGGTAGTAACAGCGACCGAAGATGCCGCAATGGAGCGTCCACGCTACGCGAGAACAATTGTCATTCTCTACACCTTCGTTCAGTAGGATATTTCCAATTCGGGAGGAGAAAACGGCATCCATGCGAAGCTCCGAAGACTCTCGCTCCTGGCGCAATGGGCAAAAGAGACGGCCGCCCCGCATGAACGCACAGCAGGAGGACGATGGCAGAAGCTTGCGCCAGCGAGTCAGGGATCGGCTCTGTCTGGTGGATGAGAAGAGCGTCATCCACCCTACGCGGGGTCAAATTTCGCGTTCTTCAATCGGCAAAATCCCACAGCGCAACTGCATTGCCCCTCCCCCGCTCTGCCCATAGCCTCTGTCCCCGGCGCCTAAGAAACGCTTACTCACACAGCGGACCAACCGCTCCCGAAAGCTCAGCGGCTTTTTTGTGCCTGCGGCATACTCGCGCCCGCACAAAACCTCTGCTCTGTCGGGAGTGGGCTAATACAAGACCCGAAAGGGGAATACGCCCGGCCTCTGTGTGGGTTTCTTAACTCCCGACGCCAACAGCTCCAAGAAAGCTGCTCACACAGAGGTAATGGATATGCCCGAACTTCCCCCGCTTCACCCCACCTGTGAACAGGACCCCGAAGTCCTGATGCCCAGCCTGTTCGTCCGCCATAAGCGCCAACTGCGCGCCGTGGTGCTGGACGATGAGCCCTGGTTCGCCGCCAGCGACCTGGCCCGCTTGATTCACCATCCGCTGATGCCGGAACGGGTGCAGCGCAACCTGGATGACGACCAGTTGCAACACGCCTGGATGCGCAACGGCCATGGCGAGTATCAGGAAGAAATGCTCATCAGCGAATCCGGCGTCTATGCCGTGCTGATCCTCTATTACCACCCAGAGAACCGCTCCATCCGCGAATGGATCACCCAGCAGGTGGTGCCGCGCCTGCGCCATCAGGCACGCATCGGCACGCAACTGCCCTACCGCGCCCTGCTGCAATGGCGGGACCGGGAACTGGAAGTCCTGCAATGGCGAGGCACGACCTGGGTGCAACTACGCGATTGCCCGCAGTTGTTGCCGGTGCCGCCGCATGTGATCGGCTGACTCCCCCGTAGGTTGGGCCGAGGAACGAGGCCCAACACCGGAGCCTGGCCGGGGCTCCGCAAACGTTGGGTTTCGTACCTCAACCCAACCTACGGCGCCGTGCATGCAAGGGGCCCATGTGCGGCTCGCCACGCTAGATCGATCTACCGCACACCGTGATCATGGCGGTGAAGTGGCGCCCTGCTCCATTTCGATACCTAGGTTCTGTACGAAAAGCCGGTGCAGGTAGAATCGTCGCCATGATTGGCTGGAAGCCCACATGGCAAGGCGCTACGAACTCCCGGATGCGGGCTGGGAGTTGATTAAGGATCTGGTTTCCCGGAACAGAAGATGGGCCGACCGCGAAGTGATGATCGGCTGGTGCTCAACGGCATCTTCTGGACCCTCTGCTCCGGAGCCGCCTGGCGCGACCTGCCGGAACGTTTCGGCCCGTGGTCGACGGTGTATCAACGGTTCCGCGACGGGCGAGACGACGGCACGTTTGATCGAGTACTTGAGCGATTGCACGTCCGGCTGAATCAGGAAGGCCTGATTGACCTGGATACGTGGATGATCGACTCCACTGCGGTGCGCGCAACCCGAGCCTCTTCTGGCGCCGGGAAAAAGGGGGGCCAGAAGAACCGGTAGATCATGCATTGGGACGTAGCCGAGGCGGCCTGACCACCAAGATCCACCTGATCTGCGATGCCAATGGGATACCTCTTCGCTTCATGCTGTCACCGGGGCAAGCCAGCGACATTGCCCATGCTCAGCCGCTCTTGGATCAGGTGCGAATCCCCGGAAAGTCGGGACGGCCTCGTAAGCGCTGTCGTTGGTTGCTGGCAGACAAAGGTTACGATGCCGAGTATCTGCGCCAGTACTGCGACCACTACCGCATGCAGCCGGTGATTCCGCAGCAACCCAAGCCAGGGCTACGCCGACTGTTTGATCGTCCGAAATACCGGCAACGGAACATCATTGAGCGGATGTTTGGCTGGCTGAAAGAGAACCGGAGAATCGCTACCCGCTACGACAAGCTCGCCAGAAGTTTTGGCGCGATGGTCACGCTGGCTTGCACGCTGCGATGCCTACGGCAGTACTTTTCGTACAGAGCCTAGGCAAGCTGGAGCCATTGTTGGCCTTCCAGGACATGCACATGCCTCTCATCTTGCGAGCATCGGATCTAGCGACAGGCGCTGAGAGCTTGCCTGGTCGGCCAGATACCAACTATTGCCGCGCGTCTGGCCGTCAGTGTGACGTCCTCCAGGTTGCCAATCAGCCTGGCTACCCCTGGCGCGCTGGTTAAAAATACAGATCGACCTTCCAAAACCGCAGCTTTCGACTCGACGCTTTCCAACCAAGCGAGCGATCTGAAAAAAGCTACCCACGCAGGTTGAATCCCTATGAAATCTGTCGCTGTCGTGTTGTTCCAGGACCTGTTGCTACTCGATGTGGCCGGGCCGGTAGAGGTCTTTTCGATTGCCAATCGCTACCTGGATCCGGCGAACTGGTACGAGATCATCACAATCTGCTCGGATGAGTTGCGTGTACGCGCCTCCAATGGGATAGCGCTTACCGCCGACACGCTCATCGATAACGCGCCCGACGCCTATGACGTGTTGCTGGTGCCTGGCGGGCCTGGCGCATACAACCAGGAGTTCCCACGACTGCAGCACTGGCTGCGTGCCGTGGCACCCCAGACCAGATGTCTGGCATCTGTCTGCACGGGCGCCTTCATCCTGGGACAGGCTGAGTTACTGGACGGTCGTCACGTCACCACTCACTGGAAGTACATCGAACTGCTATCCGAGCGCTTCCCCAAGGCAAAGATCGAAACGGATCAGGTCTTCGTCAGGGACGGCAACCTCATCACCTCCGGTGGAGTCACGACCGGGATAGATCTGGCGCTGTCCATAGTAGCGGAGGATCACGGAAGGGAGATTGCGCTCGCGGTCGCCAAAGTGCTGCTGGTGGTGATGAAGCGCCAGGGCGGGCAGATGCAGTTCAGTCCTCTGGTCAGCGCATTGGCCAAGGATGACTCTCCCATCACCAAGGTTCAGCAGTACGTGCTGGACAATGTGACCGAGGACCTTAGCGTCGAGCGCTTGGCTTGCCTCGCAGCCATGAGTCCGCGCCACTTCTCCAGAGTATTCAGCCGCGATGTGAACATGACCCCCATGGAGTTCGTTCAGCGCGCGCGCATCGACCGCGCCCGTAACCTGCTGGAAACCAGTGAAATGCCGCTGAAGACAGTGGCCTATCACAGCGGCTTCGGTAGCGCGCGGCAGATGCGTGCACTGTTTAGCGACAAGCTCGGACTTACGCCCACGCAATACCGGCACCAATTCAGCTAGGCATGTGATGTCCGTATAGGGCCTTTGATTGGCCGTCTACGGCCCCTATTCGGCGTTGTCCGATCGTGAGTGACTGACATCCTATGGGAAAGCTTTGAATTGGAGGGGCGATCGATCTCGGGTGGGAGATAGCGTTGCGTGTAGTTGGCTGCGGTTAACCTGGCCGGGTGTTTCGACGCTTGTGATTGCGTGAACAAACTCAGAACTATCCAGACCGATGCGGTGATGGAATTTGGCCCCTTCCACTACTACGTCCAACGTCGCCTGATTCTCCAGGGAGATCGACCGCTGCGGGTGGGCAGCCGAGCTCTGGACATCCTCCACCTACTGCTCGAGCACGCCGGCAACGTGGTCAGTAAGGAGACCATTCTGGCTCGCGTCTGGCCCGCGACGGTAGTCGAGGAAATCAATCTTCGCGTACATATCGCCGCTCTGCGCCGCGCCCTATCCGACGGCAAAGACGGCAAGCACTACATTGCCAATGTCCCGCAGCGCGGCTACAGCTTCGTCGCTGACGTACAACTCACCCACTCCGACGATTCGATATCCGATGAGCCGAGCTACAAGCTGCCACACAATCTGCCGGGGCGCCTTTCGCCAATCGTTGGGCGCGATGCTGTCGTCGACGAGCTAGCCCGCAAGTTACCAACGCGCCGTCTGATGACGCTGGTCGGAGCAGGCGGGATAGGTAAGACGACCGTAGCGCTGCGGCTGGCTGAGATGGTGTTGCCGCACTACCGCGATGGTGTCTACTTCATCGACCTCAGTGGCCTGTTCGACCCAACCCTGATCGCGGCCAAGGTTGCCAGCACACTCGGCCTTGCGCCGCTCTGCGAACACGCCCCGTGTGACCTTGGTAGCTCCCTGAACGCTCGCCAGACGCTGCTGGTGCTGGATAACTGCGAGCATCTGATCGAGCACTGCGCCGCACTGGTCGAAGGCCTTCTCAGGAGCGCGCCGCAGCTGACCATCCTGGCGACCAGCCGTGAACCGCTGTTGAGTGATGGCGAATGCGTACAACGGCTTGACGCACTGACGATCCCACCAAGATCGTCGACCATCGAAGCAGTCATGGGCTGTTCGGCGGTCCAACTGTTCGTCGCCCGATTAACAGCGCACCTGCCTGGTTTTGTCCTGCACGAACAGGATGTCGCCGTGGTCATCGAAATTTGCCGGCGGCTGGACGGTATGCCGCTGGCAATTGAACTGGCCACCGCCCAGGTTGGTACGCTGGGCCTGCATGGCTTGTTGGGGCAATTGGAGCACTGCCTACAGTTGCTGACCCACGGACGCAGAACGGCAGCGTCACGCCATCAGTCTCTGCGGGCGACGCTGGACTGGAGCTATGCGCTGCTCGGTCCGTCTGAGAAAACCGTGCTGCAAAGGTTTTCGGTGTTCAAGTCAGCGCTTTCACTGGATATGGCGCTGAATCTCATTAGTGGTATGCAACTCGACGAGGCGCAGGTGTTCGAGGCCATTACCCAGTTGGTGGCCAAGTCCTGGTTGGAGGTGGAGCTAGTCGACTCCGTGGTGCACTACCGCTTGCTGAACCTTTCCCGTGCCTACGCGCTGGAGAGGCTGAGGGACAGCCACGAGACCGACAATCCTGGTGACTCAGGGCTGGTCTAAATGCGGTTCAGACGGAGGCGTCGAGCACCGCTGAACACTCGTCGAGCAGTTGCCCCGCCGCCAGCAGGTCAGGGGTGGCAAACCCCTCGGTGAAACGCCCATACACTCGCTCGAGCAGTGCGTGGGCGTCATGCCAGCGTCCTCGTTGTTGCCACAGGCGTGCGAGGCTGCAGGCAGCGCGGAGCTCCCAGGCCAGTGCACCTTGTTCGCCGGCTATGTTCAGCGCCTGGGCGAGGAGGGCTTCCGCTCCGACCAGGTCCTGAACCTCACTGTTGAGCAGAGCCTCGGCCTCGACGCGTAGCACTTCCGCGGTGACCCAGCCGGCCTGGCAGGATCGTGCACGTGCGAGCAACGTGTCGTCGGCATAGGCAGGATTCAGGGTAACCATGATGTCTTTGATCAGGCCGTCGCCCGGCAAGGCTGGTTCATTCCCCAGAGGCACCCCAGGCATCAATGTTTCGCGCGCGTAATGCTGGGCCCAGCCGAGGAACATGTTCATGGAGAGCCTGCGAGTCTGCTCCAGCAGCAACTCGAGCAGCTCACGGCTGGCCTCGACATTCCCGTTGTAACGGGCGATCACCCAGGTCGATAGCGTCAGCGTGTAGCACAGAGAGGTCCCGTGCTCGCGGCGTTTGGCCACATCGAGAGCCTGAAGCGCCCGTTGCCAGGCCTGCTCCGGAAAGCCCTGCAACCAAAGGATGCGGGCCAGCAGAGTAAGGGCGGCGACCTGCTGGTCGTACTGCACGCCAAAGCCGTTCGTATATTGGCAGGCAGACGGGTTCCGCTCGATTTGCGCCAGCGCGGAGACAGCATGCCGCTTGGCCTGCAATTGGTTGCCGGCAAAGTGCTGAGCCAGGCCACTCAGGCGTTGCAAGCTCAGCGCCATTTCGGCGCCGTCACGCAGACAAAGCCGGTCAAAGTGACGAGTCTGCTCAAGCGCAGCCAAGTAGTCGGCGCGACTCAGGTTGACAGCCATGAGCCCCGACGCGGCCATGAGTTGTCCGGCCAGGTCCTGGCAGCGTTCCGCCTGCCGCCCTGCACTCACGAAGGCGTCGATGGTGTCCAGGGTGCCACCGCGCGTGTGGTACCAGACGCTGCCTAACACGAGCTTGAGCTTCATCTGCAGGATTGGGCAGGGCTGATCGACGGCCCGCAGCTTGGCCAGTGCCCTGACCACATAGCGGCTGTGTTCCTTGAGAAGAAACAGCTCCTGCCAAAGCGGTGTCGAACAGACAGTGAGGTGAATGGCGAGCGCTTCATCACCTGGCGCCTCGAAACTCCAGTCGAGCGCAGCACGCAGATCGTCCAGGTGCGGTGCCAAGCGCCTGATCCTCTCTCTGTCAGGAGCGGCAGCCAACTCCTGATAGGCTCGGTTCATCAGGGTCAGGCAGTAATCTGCGTGCCGTCGGCGCACGGTCTCCTCTTCTGCAGCAGCACGAAGCTTTTCCAATGCGTAGGTGCGGGTCGTGTCCAGCAGACGGTAACAGGATTGCTCGTCGCCAAGGTCCGCGTTCACCAGCGACTTGGCCACCAACTGGCCCAGCGCTGTGCACAGCAGCGGCGCGTCCTGGTCATCTCCCATCAACGCGGCAGCGGCGTCCAGGGTGAAGCTGGCGGGGAACACACTCAGCCGGCGCAGGCAGGCCTTCTCACGCTCCGGAAGAAGCTCATGGCTCCATTCCAAGGTAGCGCGCAGGGTTTGCTGGCGGGCGGGAGCGGTACGGCGCCCCCTGCTGAGCAAACGAAAACAGTCGGCCAACTGCGATAGCACACCGGTGAGTCCCAAGGCGCCAAGTTGTGCAGCGGCCAGCTCGATCGCCAGGGGAATGCCGTCGAGGCGTCGGCAGAGCTCAGCGGCTAGCGGTAAGTCACTGTCGTTCAACTCGAAGCGTCCCTGGTTGTCGGCGGCCCGCTCAAGAAGCAGCTGTAGCGCAGGGAAACTCAACGCCTGCGCCTGCGTCATGGCCAAAGTGGGTGGCGGGCAGGCAAGTGGGCCCAGGCGATGCACCTGCTCCCCCTCGGCGCGCAGAACTTCACGACTGGTGGCCAGGACGTCGAGGCGCGGAGCCGACTTGAGCAGCGTTTCGGCAAAGTCGGCTACCGCATCGATCAGGTGTTCGCAGTTATCGAGGACCAGCAGCATATGCCGGTCGCGCAGGTAGCCGACCAACTGGGGCATCGGCTCCTCGCCATGCAAAGGCGCGTTGAGTTCAGCGGCAAGTGTCGACGGTAGCTGCTCCGCTTTGTCGAGCGGGGCCAAGTCGAGTAGTCGGACGCCCTGCGGGTAGTCCGCCAGAAGTCGATCTGCGACGTGCAGAGCGACCGTGGTCTTGCCAATCCCTCCCGGGCCCACCAGTGTGATGAATCGCTGATGACGCAGTTGCCGAACCAACCTGTCGACGACCTCGCTGCGTCCGACCATAGGGCTCAGGCGCCGGGGAAGATTGTGTTCCGCTGACCTGATTGCATCTTTCGCCGGCTCCTGCCAGGCGATCGGAGCAACCAGGCAGTAGCCACGCAGGGGAACGGTCGCAATATAGCGCTGGCCGTCGCGGCCATCTCCCAGCGCCTTACGCAGGGCGGCAATATGCACCCGCAAGTTGATCTCTTCCACGACACTGTCGGGCCACACCCGAGCGATCAATTGCTCCTTGCTGACCACACCACCGGCGTGCTCCAACAGAACCAGCAAGATGTCCAATGCGCGGCTGCCCAAATGCACGGGGCGGCCGTCAGCCAGCACCAGGCGCTTGTGAGCGAATACTTCGTAGGCGCCAATGCGAGCCACACGGTCTGCGACACCAGCTCTCCGCTGCTGGGCCCCTCCTACCGCTGATTCGGCTCCTGCCACGCCGGTAATTCCGTCAAACGCCATGTGCGAATACCTGTGTCTGTCGAGTGACGGGCTGCTATGGCTCGCGACACCATTTCCCATCATGGTGCTGGGACATTCGGAGGGGCGCAAGAGCGCAGCGAGTGAGGAAAGCGGGACAAGTCGGCGAAACAACGAGGATTAACAAGCATTAACTCGTCCAAATGCTCGAGCAAGGCGAAGGATGTCTCCCTGACACCATGCACCCGAGGCCACCCGGAGGTGGTATCTCGCTCAATCATTAAGGGGAGACAAATCATGAGCCTGCCAAGAAGCCCAATCGTCGCTGCACTCAGCCTTGCCAGCAGCCTTGCCTGGGCGGCCGGGAGCCCCGGCGTCGAGCAGGACACCCAGAATTTTCTCCAGGCCCTGGAGGCGGGTGGCGGCAAGCCGCTGGAGGAGATGACCGCGCAGGAGGCGCGTGCCGTTCTGGTCGGTGCGCAGGCCTCGGTAAAAGTCGACCTCTCCGGAATCCGCACCGAGGAAAAGACCATCCAGGTGAGTGGTCAGCCGATCAAACTGACCATCGTTCGTCCCGAAGGGGCCACGGGCAAGCTGCCGGTGTTCATGTTCTTCCATGGCGGTGGCTGGGTCCTCGGCGACTACCCGACCCACGCACGCTTGATTCGCGACCTGGTTGTGAACTCCGGGGCGGTCGCTGTCTATGTCGGTTACACCCCCTCGCCGGAGGCACACTACCCCACCGCGATCAATCAGGCCTATGCCGCTACGCGCTGGGTGGCCGAGCATGGCGAGGAGATATCAGTCGACGCTTCACGCCTGGCGGTAGCCGGCAACAGCGTCGGCGGCAATATGGCAGCGGTGGTGAGCCTGATGGCCAAGGAAAAGGGCACCCCGCAGATCCGCTTCCAGGCCCTGCTCTGGCCGGTAACGGACGCCAACCTGGAAACCGCCTCCTACAACCAGTTTGCCCAAGGCCATTTCCTGACCAAACCGCTGATGAAGTGGTTCTGGGACAACTACACCACCGACAACCAGCAACGTGCGGAAATCCTTGCCTCGCCTTTGCGCGCCTCGCTCGAGCAGCTTCAGGGGCTGCCACCCGCGCTGATCCAGACAGCCGAGTTCGACGTGCTGCGCGATGAGGGTGAAGCCTACGCACGCAAACTCGATACCGCCGGCGTCGCGGTCACCGCCACCCGCTACAACGGAATGATTCACGACTTCGGCCTGCTCAACCCGCTGGCCCATATCAGCGGCGCGCAATCGGCGATGCTGCAAGCCGGAGCAGAGCTAAAGAAACACCTGCAATAGGGTTTGGCTATCATTTCGGCCCCCTCGACATCGGTCAGTGCCTCGCCGATCCCCTCGGCAAGGCGATCCGGCATGATGACGGCGTGAACCACCGCGGGACCTGCCAATGGACGAACTCGGCATAGTCACATTGATCGTGCGCCACAGGATCAAAGCGGGACGGGAAGATGCCTACGAACAATGGCTACGGCGCACCACCCGCATCGCCAGCACCTACCCAGGCCATCTGGGGGTGAACGTGATACGCGATCTGGATCGGTTCGTCTGCGTGCTGCGCTTTGCCGGTACTCACGAGCTGCAGTGCTGGCTGGACTCCAGCGAGCGTCGGCACCTCGTCAACGAAGTGGCGCCGCTGCTGACCGAAGGCGACCAGACAGAAGCCGAGACCAGCCGTGAGTTTTGGTTTGCCCCGAGCTCTGCGGTGTCACCACCACGCTGGAAGCAAGCCTGCGTCACCTATCTGGTGATCCTGCCCCTGAGCCTCCTGGTGCCACTGCTGTGGCAACCGGTGTTTGCTGGTCTTCCGTGGCTAGGAGGCTATGTCCCGAGCAATGTGCTGATCACGCTGAGCATCGTTGTGTTGGTCGTCTATCTGTTCATGCCCACAGTCACCGCTCTATTCGACGCCTGGCTAAACCCAAGTTGAGAGCGCGGGAACCCCATGGACTCCGCCAGCGATACCGTCCGCCGCAGTAAGGCGAGGAAGAACGCCACGGAGAGCACGGTATCGGCTTGCGCCATGTTCTCAGCGAGACGCAACTCTTTGACGCTGTTCCACCTCACAACGCACAAGCTGGGGCCGACGTCGTCCGCCTTAACTTGATCCTCGAATATCTCCTGAAAGGTTGGTCACGAGCATGCCCCAATCCGCCCTCTCACCCTGGAGTCCGCTGCGCCAAACCACCTTCCGCTGGCTGTGGCTGGCGAGTATCGCTTCGAACATCGGCACCTGGATGCATGAAGTTGGCGCCGGATGGCTAATGACTTCACTGTCCGCCAGCCCGATGAATGTGGCACTGGTCCAGGTCGCCGGTTCCGCGCCCATGTTCTTTCTTGCACTGCCGGCTGGGGCTCTGGCCGATATCGTGGACCGACGACGCTTTCTGTTGCTCGTGCAGATGTGGATGGCTCTGGTAGCCATGTCTCTGGCGCTGCTGACGCTGGGCGGGCTGATCACGGTACCGCTGCTGTTACTGCTGACCCTCGGCATGGGTATCGGTACGGCCTTGATGATGCCCGCCTGGTCGGCCCTGATCCCTGAGCTTGTGGGCAGGGCCGAGCTACCCGCCGCCATCGCCCTGTCCAGCGTAGGAGTCAACGTGGCGCGCGCCGTCGGCCCGGCAATAGCCGGGGTACTGGTCAGTCTGAGCGGGCCCTGGGCGACCTTTGCCCTCAATGCCTTGTCGTTCTTCGCAGTGATCGCGGTCCTTTTTTTCTGGCATCGTGAAATTGCCCCGGCGGTCATGCCGGCTGAACGACTGTTCGGAGCGATGCGTGCCGGCTGGCGCCACAGCCGAGCCTCCAGGCCGCTGCAAGCAGTACTGGTTCGCGCCTTTGCATTTTTCTTTGGCGCCAGTGCGGGTATGTCGCTGCTGCCGCTTATCGTGCGGACCGAGCTGCATGGCAGCGCAACTGACTTCGGTCTACTACTCGGCTGCGTAGGTATCGGGGCTGTCGCCGGGGCCATGCTGCTGCCACACCTGCGCCCGCGTATGGGCGCCGACTGGCTGGTTGCACTGGCCAGCCTGCTGTACGCGCTGGTAATAATCGCCCTGGCTTTCGTGCGCGACCTGTACCTGCTGATCCCGGTAATGCTGCTGAGTGGCGGAGGCTGGATCGCCGTGCTTTCCAGCCTGCAGGTAGCGGCACAAACTTCGGTGCCGAGTTGGGTCAAGGCTCGAGCACTGTCGGTGTACATACTGGTGTTCTTCGGCAGCATGGCCACCGGCGGCATGCTCTGGGGTTTCGTCGCCAGTCACAGCTCGATCCCTCTGGCCCTCTGTGCCGCAGCCGCAGCCTTGCTGCTGGGTGTTGGCGCCACAGCCTGGTTCAAGCTGCCGGTTACCGATGCGGAGGACCTGGCGCCCTCGCTGCACTGGCCCGTGCCGATACAAGTCGCCGACCAGGATCCTGATCGCGGGCCCGTCATGGTCACCCTCGAATACGACATTGCCCCCGAGCATTGGTCGGCCTTTCAGGCGGCCATGGCCGAAGTGCGACGCATGCGCCAGCGCAATGGCTCGTTTTCCTGGGGGCTGGTGCAGGACGCCGAGAACCCGCGCATTTGGTCCGAATTCTTCTTCGACGAGTCCTGGCTCGAACACCTGCGCCACCACAGCCGGGTCACCCGCGCCGAGCAGCGCATCGAGGCCGGGGCCAGGCGCTATCAGACCGAAGGCATCGTGATTCAGATCCGCCACCGGTTATCCGGGCGGGCAGGCTGAGCCGGTGCAGCCTGCTGCGCCCGTTGCGCTCCCAACCTCAGCCCTTCGCGAAGCCACGAGACCGCAGAATGAACATCAGCATGGCGACCGCCGGCGGCAAGGCAGACAAGCAGGCGAAGGACGCCCAGCCAACGTACTCGTAAAGCGGGCTGGCGATCAGCGAACCCAGGGCTCCGCCAACGAAGATGCTGGTCATGTACACCGCATTCAGGCGAGCCCTGCTATTTGGATCAAGGGTGTACACCTCACGCTGACCGAGCACCATGTTCAACTGGACGGCGAAATCCAACAGTACGGCAGTGACAACCATCCATGCCCAATCGCCCCCTGGTAGCGAGCCGGCAAGCAGCGCGAGAGGCGCCAGCAAGAGCGCGAAGGCGGTACTACGGATACTGTGCCCAGCGTCAGCCAAACGCCCGGCGATGGGCGCAGCGATGGCGCCTACCGCTCCGACCAGGGCGAAGATCGCGACCTCGGTCTGGCTGAAGCCGTGCTGACGGACCAGCTCGATGGGCGCGATGGTCCAGAAACTACTGAAACTGGCGAACAGCAAGCCCTGGTAGAGAGAACGTTCTCGCAGTACCGCGTACCTCCGGACCAGCGTGAATACCGAAGCGATCAGAGCGCCATAACTGGCCTGATGCGCCGGCACCCGACGCGGGAGTAGAACCCCCATGACCAGCGCCATCACTGCCATCAAGGCTGCCGCACTGTAGAACACCCCACGCCACCCAAAGGCTTCAGCCAGCGTGCTGGCCAGCGGACGGGACAGCAGGATTCCCAGCAGCAGGCCACTCATGATGTTGCCTACCACACGGCCACGGGACTCTTCCGGAGCCATGTGCGCGGCGAGTGGCACAAGGATCTGCACGGCTACCGAGGTCAAACCAATCAGCAGCGCGCTGACGAGAAACAGAGTGGGTGTTTGGCTGAACGCGGCAGCCGCCAGGCAAAGAGCCGCGGCGAAGGTGAATCCGACAAGCAGTCGCCGGTTCTCCAGCAGATCTGCCAGGGGCACAAGGAACAGCAGGCCAAGGGCGTAGCCGAACTGGGTCAGAGAAACGATCAGGCTAGCGTGAGCGCTCGAAAGACCAATGGACGGAGCGATCAGCTCCACGATCGGCTGCGCGTAATAGAGGTTGGCGACTACTGCGCCGCAGCAGAATGCAAGAAACAGCACCAGGGATCTGGACAATGCTGGCGTCGCAACGGCGAACGCTGTGCTGGAGTCGGCGGTTGCGGGGTTACCAGAAGACATGGCGAAACCTCATCGGGTGGGTTGAGAGTTGGCGGCGCCAGACTAAGTCGCCCACCGGCAATTCAGAATCCGGCTGCCGCACAACACACCAATGCGATTTACGCAACGCTGCACTGACATTCGCCGCCGCGTTGAACAACGCAATGCCCTTCCCTGTAGGGGCGATTTCAATCGCCAGGCGGGCCGCAGGCCTGCTTGGAGCCCGCAAGGGGACGCTGCGCGCCCCCTTGGCGAATGAATTCGCCCCCACGATGTGGCTCGTCAGAAGGCGAAGCAGGAGCAGCCCAGCGCGCCCCAGAAGCCCTGGTAGTCGCTCACCGGCACGCTGGACTGGCGCGCTCGCTCATGACTGTGGGCATGCACGGCGCAGGCGCCGACGCACTGGTGCACCTGGGCGGCAAGGGGTGCGGCGGGCTTCCAGTGGCCGGGCACCATGGCCACCGGCGACCACTCGGGCAGCACCGGCACTTGCGGCGGGCCGAGCTTGTCGAACTCGGCGGCGGCATGGACCACCTTGCCGTCGACGATGGTCAGCACCGACTCGATCCACTTGATGGCTTCCTCATCGACGCTGAAGTAATCCGCCGACAGCGCCGCGAGATCCGCCAACTGGCCCACCTTGATCTGGCCCTTCTTGCCCTGCTCGCTGGAGAACCAGGCGCTGCCGTGGGTGAACAGCTCCAGCGCGGTGTCGCGGGACAGGCCCTGTGGATAAAGCTCAAGGCCACCCACGGTGCGCCCGCTTACCAGCCAGTACAGTGAGGTCCAGGGGTTGTAGCTGGACACCCGCGTGGCGTCGGTGCCGGCGCCCACCGGCACGCCCTCGCTGAGCATGCGCTGGATGGGTGGGGTCTTTTCGGCGGCCTTGGCGCCATAGCGGTCGACGAAGTACTCACCCTGGAAGGCCATGCGGTCCTGGATGGCAATACCGCCGCCGAGGGCGCGGACGCGCTCGATGTTCTTCGGCGAGATGGTTTCGGCATGATCGAAGAACCAGGGCAGGCCGTTGAAGGGAATGTCGCGGTTGACCTTCTCGAACACCTCCAGCATGCGCGAGATGGATTCGTCGTAGGTGGCGTGCAGGCGGAAGGGCCAGCGCTGCTCCACCAGGTGGCGCACCACCGGTTCCAGTTCCTGCTCCATGGTCTGCGGCAGGTCCGGGCGCGGTTCGAGGAAGTCTTCGAAGTCGGCGGCAGAGAACACCAGCATCTCGCCGGCGCCGTTGTGGCGGAAGAAGTCGCTGCCGTCACCAGGCTTGACCACCTTGCTCCAGTTCTGGAAGTCCTTGAGTTCTTCCTTGGGCTTCTGGGTGAACAGGTTGTAGGCGATGCGCACGCTGAGCTGGCCCTGGTTGGCCAGTTCCTGGATCACCTGGTAGTCGTCGGGGTAGTTCTGGTAGCCGCCGCCGGCGTCGATGGCGCTGGTCAGCCCCAGGCGGTTGAGCTCGCGCATGAACTGGCGGGTGGAGTTGACCTGGTACTCCAGCGGCAGCTTCGGCCCCTTGGCCAGAGTGGCGTAGAGGATGGTGGCATTCGGTCGGGCGATGAGCATGCCGGTGGGGTTGCCGTTGCCGTCGCGCTGGATCTCGCCACCGGGCGGGTTGGGGGTGTCCTTGGTGTAGCCCACGGCCTTGAGGGCGGCGCGGTTGAGCAGAGCGCGATCGTAGAGGTGGAGGATGAACACCGGGGTGTCCGGCGCGGCGCGGTTGATCTCCTCCAGGGTGGGCATGCGTTTTTCGGCGAACTGGAATTCGTTCCAGCCGCCCACTACGCGTACCCACTGCGGGCTGGGGGTGCGGTCGGCCTGGTCTTTCAGCATGCGCAGGGCGTCGGCCAGGGAGGGCACGCCTTCCCAGCGCAGTTCCAGGTTGTAGTTGAGGCCGCCACGGATCAGGTGCAGGTGCGAGTCGTTGAGGCCGGGGATGACGGTGCGCTGCTTGAGGTCGATGACCTGGGTGGCGTCACCGCGCAGGGCCATGGCTTCGGCGTCGCTGCCGACGGCGAGGAAGCGGCCGTCCTTGATCGCCACGGCACTGGCGGTAGGCTTTTCACGGTCGACCGTGTGCAGGCGGCCGTTGAACAGGATCAGGTCAGCGGTCATGGAACCCCCTTGAGTGCTGGCATGGGTGGAGCCGGTGTCACCGGCGAAAGGCAGTGCGGACCAGAGCGCGCCGGCGGCGCCGAGCACGGTGCTGGCGGCGAGGAACTGGCGGCGGCTGTTGCTGGATGGGTCTTTGCTCATGGAACCCTCCCTGGACTCAGCGTTGACTGAGCCAGCCGGCGAAGAAGCGGGTCACCGGCGGCATGAACAGGTAGACGACCAGCAGCACGATGCTGGCGGTGATCACCACGTTGCTGGCGACGTAGCCGCCGAGTACGGGCCAGAGGTGGAACAGCGGTTGCCAGAGCAGTGGCACGGCGAGGGCCAGCGGCAGGATCACCAGGAAAGTGACGCAGGCCTGCTTCCAGCGCAGTGGTTGGAGTGTGTCGACCGGCGTGAACCAGAACTCCGCGTCGTCGTGGACCAGCGGGTGGTCACCCTCCTCCAGGAATGGCTGCACTTCCTCGATCAACACAGCTCGTTCGGCCGAGTCAATCCATGCTTGCAACTGCGCAGCCTCGGCGAAGCGCACCACAGTAGTGAACGTCGCGCCCCCGCCGTCCGGACGGATCACATTCACTCCCAGGTGACCAGGCTGGAGCCGTGCCGCCTTGACGGCCTTACGCAGCCAAGCTTCGTACTGCGACAGCGAGCCGCCGCGAACCTTGTGCTGGATCACCAGAGTCACCACGCTGTTCAGGTCGATGCCTTCAGTGCTCATGGGCGCTCCATAGGCTTGTTCGTCGATGCCGCTAACTATGGCGCCCTCCGTAACCCCGGGATTGGACGCATGTGCTGCAGCAGAGCGCCTCCACGTAAACACGCGTTAACCAGGATTAACCCGCATTAACTGGCTCACCGCATCGCCTCCCCCAAAGATCGGCCCTAGACAGTCGGAACAGGGAGAGGATGAGCATGCTACAGCCCAAGATCGTGACCGCGATTTCCGCGGCGGCCCCCATCCAGCGGTGCCTTGCGCCCTGGCAACTTGAGCGAGCCCTGACGCTGTTGCTGAAGCATCTGGACAGCGGTATTGATGTGACCACCCTGGCCGCCGCATGCTGTCTCTCCCGTAGCGACTTCAGCCGCAAATTCAAGGCCAGCACCGGGCATTCGCCGCAAGCCTGGCTACGGGTGCAACGGGTCGAAAAGGCCAAGCGACTACTGGCAGAAGCGCGCCTGCCGCTGGCAGAGATCGGATTGGAATGCGGGTTCTGCGACCAGGCTCACTTCTGCCGAATCTTCGGCCGCCTGGAAGGCATCACGCCGCAGAGCTGGAGGCGCCTGGCGAGCTGAGCACATAGGCACGGGCGGTGTTGGGTACCCGGTACGCCAACCCACACTCCCCCTGTTCCACTATCAGGAGCGACTTGTCCGCCAAATGGTGTACGGCGGCAAAGATGCACGCCGGGCACAGTCGGGTGTCATCCAGCAAGGCCATCGCCGATTCCAAAGTGAATGCACCCTTCATCCGAGCCAGCAGGCGCAGGCACAGCTGCTCGCGGGTGCCCAACTGGCCGAAGCTCCAATCGTAAGTGGCACGCAAACTCTGCTGACGCACGGGCGCGGTCCGCCGTCCAGGCATCATCAGGTGGTACTGGGTATCGAGTAGCGCTGCCAATTCGGGGAGCCCGAGAACACCCACCTGCCGTGCAGCTATCTCGATGGCAAGGGGAATGCCATCCAGGCGTCGGCAGATTTCGATGATGGCTCGAACCTGCGCCCGACGCAGTCGAAGGCACTGCGAAACCTCCCGGGCTCGCTGCACAAACAACTGTACTGCCGAACAGGTCATGGCCTGTGCCAAGGACACCTCGTCCCGCTCAGGCACCTCCAGTGGTGGCAAGCGCAGCACGTACTCACCCTCGGCACGAAGCGGCTCGCGGCTGGTGGCCAGCACGTGCAGTTCCGGATGTGAGCACAGCAGGTGTTCCACCGCTTCTGCGCAGACGTTCGCCAAGTGCTCGCAGTTATCGAGCAGCAACAACGTAGGTTGACCCGTCGGCTCGTCGAACATCCGCGCGAGGTTCTGGTGCAACAACGCACCATCGGAATCCGCCGACAGATCGACAAAATAGGTGAAGGTAAAATGTGATCGGGCCTGGTCGGCAGCGTGGATCGCCAGCGACGTCTTTCCCATCCCACCCGCTCCCACCAGCGTCAACAGGCGAGTACGTGGCAGTTGCGCGACCAAGTGCCGGATATGCTTCTGGCGCCCCACCAACCCCATCAGCAGCACCGGCAGGTTGCTCAGCTGCGCCTCGCGAGAGCATGTCCCTGGCGACTCCGCCAGCGTGTCGACCACGCCGACGAAGCCGTATCCACGCAGGGGTACGTTGGCGATGTAGCGCTCGCCGGTCCGTCCCTCGCCGAGGGCCCGGCGCAGCGCAGCGATGTGCACCCGCAGGTTGGTCTCCTCCACCACGGTTGCGCCCCAGACCTGGGCGATGATGACGTCTTTGCTGATGATTTCGCCGGGCCGCGCGATCAGAACCTGGAGGATGTCCAGGGCTCGGCTACCGATACGCACGGGACGGTCACCTTGCAGCAAGCGGCGCTCGTATGGGTAGAAGCGGAAGCGCCCAAACTGCAGGATCGTGTCAGTGCGAAAATCGGAAACTGCGCTCATCGGCCATTCATCTCTTGCGTCGGTGGGGCGCGCTGGGCCGGGACTCCGGGCGACACCGCGACGACGGCGAAGCAGGTACCGGCAGGAACTGGCCACCCAAACCTGTCTGGCGCCAATCTACCCAGCCCGATCGAGGGCGAATAGAACGTTTGCGCCCTCGCCTGCGCGACGTGTCGAGCACATCTGTCCAAGAAATGCCTCGCCATGGGAATCCATAGTTTTGGCGTACCGTCGGCCCTGTAGCCGGCGATCCCTCGCGCAAGAGTTGCGCACATCACCCAAGGAGATACGCCCATGGCCACCGCTTCGGCCGTTCCCGGCAAGACCCTGTTGGATCCAACCGACCACACCCTGATCATGATCGACCACCAGTCGCAGATGTCCTTCGCGACCAAATCGATCGACGCGGTTACCCTGCGCAACAACGCCGCGTTGGTCTCCAAGTCAGCCAAGGAGTTCGGTGTTTCCACCATTCTTACTACCGTCGCCGAAAAGAGCTTCTCGGGCCCGATCTTCGACGAGATCAAGTCGGTTTTCCCTGACCATCACGTCATCGACCGCACCAGCATGAACACCTGGGAAGACCCGCGCATCGCCGTCGAAGTAAACCGTTTCGGCAAGCAGAAAATCGTACTGGCGGGTCTTTGGACCTCCGTATGTATCGTCGGCCCGGCGCTTTCCGCTCTGGACCAGGGCTTCGAGGTCTATGTGATCGCCGACGCCTGCGGCGACGTTTCCAACGAAGCCCACGAAATGGCCATGCAGCGCATGATTCAGCTCGGCGCACGCCCCATGACCTCGCTGCAATACCTGCTTGAACTGCAACGCGACTGGGCCCGTGGCGAAACCTACGACCAGACTGTGAAGACCTCCATCGAGCACGGCGGCGCCTATGGCCTTGGCCTGATCTACGCCAAGACCATGTTCAACGCCAGCGAAGGCCACTGAGCCCAGGCGGGGAGCGGTTCTGCCGCTCCCTTCCGCGGTCAGCCGGCCCCAGCGGCCGTATTCCGTTCCAGCGATCCCTTCCACAGCAACGCCAGCTCTGCCAGTAGCGCCAAACCAATCGCGGCTCCAGCAACTGCGAACAACAGGCCATAGTGCCCTTGGCTAGCACTGAACATTGCCGAGTAGGCGTAACCCGCGATGGCCTGGAAGCTCGCAAAGGACACCGTGGCACGGCTCCAGGTGGTGTTCTGCGCCACGCGCCCGGGAACCAGTTGGTGCACTCGCGCCAAGGCCAGGGGTACGATGCCCGGTGGAAACGATCCTATGACCACACTGGCAGCACCGAGAGTTATCAGGTTCCGGCTCTCCAGCAGGCACCCCAGCGCCACCAGTTGGATCAGCAGCACCCAGCGAATGGCCGAGCGGGCGCCCACGTGGTCGGCGACGAAGCCATAGATCACGGGGCCAACGATTGCACCGATACCATAGAGCGTCCAAATCAGTGCCCCACCGTGAATTCCAGCACCCAGGCCACGGCTGACGTAGTCGACCAGGAACATCATCGGCGCCACCAGGCCGGCAGCCATCAGCGCGTACTGAACGAACAGCACCTGAACGCCCAACGAGGCCTGATGCTTCGTTTCGATAGGTTCGGATGGCGCGTGCAGATGCTCACGAGGCCAGCCGAACCAGCTGCTGGCACTCAGCAGCAGGGCCAATGCGCCCAATCCCAACCAGGTCAGTTGCAGCCCGTGTGAAAGCAACAGCGGCACCAAGGTACCTGAGGCGGCAATGCCCAGGCCAATGCCGAGAAAGATCGCACCGCTGGCCAGGCCACGACGCTTGGCCGCCACATGCGGCAGGATGCTGGTGGCCGCCAGGACCATGATCACCCCGCCGGAAATGCCCGAAACCAGGCGCCATGCAAAGAACCAGACCTGGGACTGCGGCCAGGCACAGGCAAAGAACGACACCGTGACCAGAAGCATCATTCCCCGCAACACCGTGACATTCGACCAGCGCGCCGCAAGCGGCCTTCCAGCCAACGCACCGATCAGGTACCCAGCGAGGTTGGCGGCCCCCAGGTAGACCACGGCCGTGGCGGGGAACCAGTGTGCGTCGATCAGGGCCGGAAGGAGCGGCGTATAGGCGAAACGTGCGAGGCCGATTCCGACCAGACTGGCACACAGGCCGGCCCAGATTGGCAGCCACAGGGAACCTCGATTCGCGAGGCGGGAAGTATCGGTACTCATGCTGACCCCGTTGCACCCTTTGGCGGGTGGCAGTAGTGGTGACGGGGTCATCATAAGCATCCACCGACATGTAATAATGCAGCGATTTCGATTGCCTTACATGCGTTTTTGCATCAGCCAGGAGAGCCTCGCATGAACTGGGATGACGCCCGCGTGTTCCTCGCCCTCTGTCGTGAGCAGACCCTGCGTGGCGCGGCCCGGGTACTCGCGGTGGACCAAGCAACTGTCGGCCGACGTTTGGCGTCACTGGAAAAAGCGCTGCAAGCCACCCTGTTCCTGCGCACCTCCGCCGGCTACAGCCTGACCTCGGCCGGTGAAGTCGCCATGGCTGCTGCGCTGAACATGGAATCCTCGGCCGCCGAGCTGCAGCGGCAGATCCTCGGCATGGACCAGTGCCTGAGCGGCGTGGTGCGGGTTACCTCCACCGACTCCTTCGCCATCGACTACATCATTCCGGTGATCGCCGAGCTACGCAGGGAACATCCTGGCATCGAGGTACAACTGCAAACTTCGACGAAAATGCTCAACCTCACCAAGCGCGAAGCCGACATCGCCGTGCGAACCCATCAACCGGAGAACCCGGAACTCATCGTGCGACGGCTGGCACGCTGGGGTAGTGCACTATTCGCCTCCGCCGACTATGTGCGGGCACGCGGCATTCCAGAACCCGGCACCGCCTTCACCGGCCACGATCTAGTGGTCTACCAGCCGTACCTGGACAGCGGCAAGGACGTGTTTCTGGCGTCGGAGCCGATCATCCACGGACGCATCGCCATGACCTGTACCTCCGGCATGATGGTCCGCCGCGCCCTGATCAATGGCCTGGGAGTGGGCGAGGTCCCGGTTCCCCTGGGCGAGCTCGATGGACTGATGCGCTTGTGGCCGGAACGCGCGCCTCTCCCCTATGACGTCTGGCTGGTGACCCATAAGGACGTACGCCACACCGCGCGGGTACGCGCGGTGATCGACGCTATCGCCAAGGCATTCAGCACAGCGTCCAGCCCAGCTACTGAATGAACGGGACCTGGCTGGCGCGCTGGTAGGGGCCATAGACCACCGGCACCCAGTGAAAACCCTTGTCCTCAGCGACCATGTGGCCGATGCCGGGAAACGCCAAGTGTGCAGCCTGCGGTTGCGCCGCGGCCGATATCGACGCCAGCAGCAGCACGCCAGCTAGTAAGGGAAACCTGAGTGCGGAACGGTGAACCGGCATGTCTACGCGCCTCCACGGAAAATGGTCCGGCCATCCTCCGACCAGACTGCCAGTATCTCTTGTACGTCTGTGCTATGTCGGTGCGCGCATGAACTGAATCATGCGCTCGCGTAGCCAGCGCTCGGCCGGATCGTTGTCATGAGCGGAACTCCAAACCATCGACAACTCCGCCGGCCTGATCTCCAAGGGGGCATCCTCGGCACGCAAGCAACTGTCCTGCACAAGGGTGCAGGCAGCGTAATCGGGCACCGTAGCGATCATTTCGGTATTGCGTAGCAGTGCACGCAAACTACCGAACTGAGGCACCGCAAGCACCACGCGGCGGCTGCGGCCGATACGCTCCAGATCGAGATCAATAGCGCCGCTCAAATCGCCAGAGAACGACACCATCACATGAGGCCGCGCGCAATACTCCTCTAGCGTGAGCGCTCCAGGACGGTTGTCGGCGCGTAGCACCTTTACGCCGATATCACGCAGTTTTCGGCGCTTGGCGTTGGCCGGCAGGTCGGTTGTGTAGCTCACGCCTACGGTGATCTCGCCCGAGGACAGCAATGACGGAATCAGCAGGTAGTTGGCACGGCGTACCACGACAACAATGTTCGGCGCTTCCTCCTGCAACTTCGCGAGCAAAGCCGGGAACAGGCCGAACTCGGCATCGTCGGACAGACCGAGGCGGAAGATGTTGCTGCTGCTGACCGGGTCGAAGGTCTTGGCCCGACTCACTGCGGAGGAAATCACATCCATCGCCGGACGCAGCTCCTCCAGTATGTGCAACGCCCTCGACGTGGGCTCCATGCTCCGTCCGCTGCGCACCAGCAGCGGGTCGTCGAACAGATCGCGCAGACGGCCAAGGGCGGCACTCACGGTAGATTGGGTGATGAAAAGCTTCTCGCCGACGCGGGTCAGGTTCCGCTCGATCATCAACGACTCGAAGATCACCAACAGGTTCATGTCCAACCGACGCAGGTCATTTCGATTCATGGTCCATCGCTCCCAAGGCTGGTACATCAATCGAACACAGATGCGGCCACCCTTCCTGTACAGATGTGCTCGACCGAAGCAGGTGCTATTCGGGTCTTCCTTCCATGGAAACGTTGCCTAACCGCTCACTCAGCCATGCGCCGGGTAGTCGGTGTAGCCACGATGGTCGCCCCCAAAAAAGCTTGCCGGGTCGGGCGTATTGAGGGGTAGCCCCTCGCGCAGACGACGGGGCAGGTCCGGATTGGCGATGAAGGGTCGGCCGAAGGCGATCAGATCCGCACGCCCATTGGCGAGCGCCTCTTCCGCACTCCTTGCGTCGTAGCCGCCGGCCAGAATCAATATGCCGCGCCAGGCGTTGCGCAAGTCACGGATGATGAGATCCCAACGCGGATCCACCTGCTCGTCCTTCACGGTGCCCACCATCATCGGCTCGACCAAGTGTAGGTAGGCCAGTTCGTACTTGTTGAGGCCTTCGACGATATGGCCGAACGTCTCTTCCGGCGTGTCGTCGCCCATCCCCATAAAGCGGCCCATTGGCGTCAGGCGCACGCCAACACGATTGGCGCCCACCTCATCGACCACCGCCTGGACGACCTCGAACAGCAGTCTGGCCCGGTTCCGATAGTGGCCGCCATAGGTATCCTGCCGCTGGTTGCTCTGGCTGTTAATGAATCGGTCGATCAGATAGCCATTGCCCGCGTGAATCTCGATACCGTCCATGCCGGCGCGCATCGCGTTCCGCGCGGCCCGACGATAGTCTTCGACGATGGCGCGGATGCCCTCTAGGGTTAGCTCTTGAGGTACCGGGATTTCCCCCCAAACACCCTGCCCGTTCTCGTCGACGATAAAAGTCTTGCCCGGCACCGGTAATGCGCTGGGCGCCACCGGCAATGCGCCGCCTGGCTGGAAGCTGGGGTGAGAAACCCGACCGACATGCCAGAGCTGCATGAAGATCACCCCTCCGGCATCGTGCACGGCATCGGCCACTTCGCGCCAACCTTCGACCTGATCCTGACTATAGATACCCGGCGTCCAGGCATAGCCCTGGCCCTGGCGGGAAATCTGCGTCGCCTCGGTGACGATCAGCGCAGCACCAGCGCGCTGGCGGTAGTACTCGATGTTGAGCGCAGTCGGCACATCGCCCGGCTGGCCCGCGCGCGAGCGGGTCAGCGGCGCCATGGCTACACGGTGAGGCAAGGTGAAAGGACCGACCGCAATCGGCTGGAACAGGTTCAGGTGCATTTCGGATACTCCGGGACAGGGTTGGGACTTGCCCACCGAATGCGCCGGCAGGCGGTGGAACGGGAGGTGGTCATCGATCTCACGGGCGGACGGGTAAAGGGCGCGCCCAAGGGAGCCGTCAATCTCCGGTACGCGATGCGCTTTCAGTGAGGTGTTCCGGCCAGGCATGGCTTTGTCCTCCGATTGGGAGGCAATCTATGCTTGCCCCCGCCAAGTGATAATCCAGCCAGTTCGGTTAACTTCGTTGCGAATGACGCAAAGGTGGTTCATGGACAGTTTTGCTGCACTCAAAGCATTCGCCGCCACCGTGGAGGCAGGCGGCTTCGCGTCAGCCGGCAGGCAGATGGGGGTGGCGACCTCTTCCGTCACCCGGCAGGTGGATGCCCTGGAGCAACACCTGGGTACGCGGCTGCTCAATCGCTCGACTCGACAGGTCACGCTCACGGCGGCGGGCGAGAGCTATTACGAGCACGCGGTGCGTCTGCTGGCGGACTTGGAGAGCGCCAACCTGGAAGTCAGCGAGGCGGAAGGACCGCCTCGCGGTCGGCTCCGTGTCAGCCTGCCGGTTGCCTTTGGCCAATTGCATATCGCACCTGGCCTGCACGACTTCAACCAGCGCTACCCCGGCATCACCCTGGATCTGGTGCTGTCCGACGATGTAGCTGACTTGGTGGAGCAGCGGCTCGATCTCGCTGTTCGCCTGGGCGGCGTGGACTCACCCCAGGTCGTGGCCCGGAGAATGGCTCCCCAGCGCCGCTTGCTCTGCGCCAGCCCGGAATACCTGCGTCGCCACGGCACGCCCGAATTCCCTGCCGACCTCGTACACCACGCCTGCCTGACGTTTGCCTACGCGCGCGGTAGCCGCCTCTGGCAGTTCAGCGGTCACAGCGAAGAAAGCGTGCGTGTGAGTGGTCCACTGCGTGCCAATAACTCGCAAGTACTACGCGAGGCTGCGCTCAACGGCATGGGCCTGGTCCTGATGCCCAGTTGGCTCCTTGGAGAGGACATCGAGGCTGGCCGGCTGCAGGTGGTGCTTCCGCAATGGAAAGCAGGACTCGACAGCGAGGATGGCGGCGTGTACGCCCTGTACTTGCCCAACCGGCGCGGTTCGAAGAAAGTCCGCGCATTCATCGATTTCTTTACCGAACGCTTCGGCAATCCGCCCTACTGGGACCAATCAAGCCCCTGACGTGGCCCACCGAGCTACGGACTGAAGCGTCCTCGGCAGCCAGACAGACTCGCAGACAAGCACCTGCCCTTGGAGAAGCCCACCAATGCCCAAGTCCAGCGATGTTCCATCAGCCCACACTGCAGACGCAGGCCCAGTCAGATCCCAGCTCATTGCCAGCCAGTATTCGATCCTCCGCAATAGCGACCGAAATCCGGACCTGAACAGCATCCTGAATATCCCTTGCAGCGACAGTTTTTCGGTCATCATCCAGCTCGAAGATTTCGCCTCACACCGTTTGTGGCGCGGAGGCCAGTTGGCCTTCAAGGGCGGCCATGTCAGGGAAAGCACTTCCATCGCCTACCTCGGCGAAGAGGTGAGATGCCAGCACCTCGCCCCCTATGACAACCTGCGCATCAACCTCCAGCGTGCACAGCTCGAGGAGGTCCTGTACGAGGAAGGCATCAGCACGCGCATCGCCCTGAACTGCCCGCCAGGAACCCTTGATCCCGTCACTTATCACCTCACCCAATCACTGCTGCCCGCTCTGAAGATGCCAAGCCAGGTGAATCGACTTTTCGTCGAACAAGTGGTCCTCGCACTGTGCACGCACATCAGCTCGCAATACGGAAACGTGGGCAACTGGCAGGAACCGGTAAGGGGACTTTCCACACTGCAGGTGACACGCGCCAAAGAGCTGATTGCCAATCACTTGACCGATGGCCTCTCGGTTGCCGAACTGGCACAGGAGTGCTCGCTCTCCCGTAGCTACTTCACCCGCGCATTCAAGCAGAGTACCGGGATTACACCCCATGAATGGCTGCTGAAAATGCGTGTTGAAAAGGCCAAGCAATTGATGCTGCACACTCAACTCAACTTGTCGCAGATCGGCCTGGACTGCGGCTTTGCGGACCAGTCCCATTTCTCCCGAGTGTTCCAAAGGATCGCAGGCACCTCCCCGTCCAGATGGCGGCGCTTCCATGGGGCGGGCGATCAGGACTGACCGAGGCACCGTTCGTTCAAGCGAGCACACAGGTACAAGAAACGGACAGGAGTACGCGCCATCGTGGTGCCAGCCCATCAACCTTGGAAGGTATCGCCATGTCCCACTCCTCGACCGACCGGGCCCTGCTGTTCCTGCGCGTGTCCGGCAGCCTGCTTCTGCTCTGGGTTCATGGCCTGCCGAAACTGCTGAACTTCAGCCACGAGCTGACCGTAATCGAAGATCCGCTCCACCTCGGTGCCTTGCCAACGCTTAGCCTGGCGATCTTTGCCGAAGTACTGTGTCCATTGCCGATCATCCTCGGCGTACTAACGCGACTGGCGTGCCTTCCAATCCTGGCAGTCCTGCTGGTTTCGGTGGCCATCGTGCATCCGCAGTGGACACTGGCCGAAGGGCAGTTCGCCTGGTTGCTGTTGATCATATTCGTCACCGTGTTCATCGCCGGCCCAGGTAACCTGTCTGTGTCCGGAAGGTTGCCAGGACGGAAACCAGCGCCTGCATGGCTCACCTGAGTGATCAGCCCATGGCCCGACTCGTGTTCCGGAGCCACTCTCCCCCGCTGAAATACCTCGCACTGCTCTTACCCCTGATGGGAACAGGTGATGCCCGAGCGGAGCCTGCTGCCGATTCGCTGGCCAAGCCGTGGTGGTCGTTGCTCGGCCGCAACTACTTTCTGCACAACGATTTCCGCAGCGATTCACCCAGTGGCCAGAACTACCGCCAGGAATGGGCTCAGGGTTTCATCGGGGAGATACGCTCCGGGTTCACGCCTGGCACCGTTGGGATTGGAGCAGATATCCACGGCTTTCTCGGGATGAAGCTGGACGGCGGCCGCGGTCATGCGGGCACCGGGTTGCTGCCCCGCGACAGCGATGGCCGCAGCGCCGACGACTACTCCAGCGCCGGTGGCGCCCTGAAGCTGCGGATGGGCCAGAGCCTGATCAGATATGGCGAGATGACGGTGGCGACGCCGGTATTCGATACGGCGGACAAGCGCCTACAGCCCGAATACGCCACCGGTTTCCTGTTCGACGCTGAAATGCAGAACCTGCGCTTCCAGGCAGGGCGATTCACGGCCTTCAAGAATCAGGACGCCAGCTCGGGCCGGGGCGATTTCAGCGGCTACGGCGCCACCACCAACGGCAGCGCCATCAACCTGGCCGGCGCCTCCCTTGCCCGGCCTGGTCCCTTTGGCGGCGCGATCTACCTGGGGCAGTTGGAAGACACCTGGCGTCAGGGCTACCTCAACCTGAACCTGCAGCAGACGCAATGGGTCGTCGACGCCAGCCTGTACAAGACCCTCGACCAGGGCGCGGCGCACGCTGGCCCCATCGATACCCTGGCCTACAGCCTGTCTGCGAAGTACCTGTCCGGCGCCCAGGCCTTCACCCTCGCCTATCAGCGGATCGAGGGAGACACGCCCTTCGACTTCGTCGGCGGCGACTCCATCTACCTGGCCAACTCCATCAAGTACGCCGACTTCAACGGACCCGGCGAACGCTCCTGGCAGGTTCGTTACGATCTTGACATGGCCCTGCTGGGCATCCCTGGCCTGACCTTCATGACCCGTTATGTCAGCGGTCGTGACATCGACGGCACCAACGCCCCGGCCGGCGGCGCCTACAACCCCTTCGATCCGGCCACCGGCCGCTTCGTGCCGCAGCAGGGCCGTGATGGCAAGCACTGGGAGTGGGATATCGACCTGCGCTATCGATTCATGTCCGGTGCAGCCAAGGATCTCTCGATCAATCTGTCCCACGTCAGCCACCGGGGCAATTCGGCCCAGGCCGGTGACGACATTGATCGTCTGTACCTCATCCTGGAATACCCGCTCAAAGGCTGGCTGTAGCGGTAAGGTCACTCTCCTCTCCCTGGTTTTTCCCGGCGTTTTTCAACAGAATCGGTCAATAGCAGCCGGTCTCAACCGGTAACTATCGACCATGAGAGGCATTTACAGCAGGGAAAATAGATCTGCCGCTTTTCTCCTTCGAACCCATTAACTTATGGGTAGTTTATTTAGGCTATTCTGCGGGCTCATCAATTATGAAGCCCAGGATGCCAAATGGTAGGCTTCCCTGCTCCAGCGTTTGATTTATTGCATCGCTTAAATGAATGTTTATTTCGCTGACCAGCATCTCATTCTGTAGTGGTCTACTGATCCCGGACACCGATTTAGGCGAAAATCCTCGCCGTGAAAGAGGTGTCTGATGAACAAGCAACGACGTACGTTTTCCGCCGAGTTCAAGCGAGAGGCAGCGGCCTTGGTACTGGATCAAGGCTACAGCCATATCGAAGCCTGCCGTTCGCTGGGCGTCGTGGACTCGGCATTACGCCGCTGGGTGAAACAGCTCCAAGATGAGCGCCAGGGAGTCACCCCGAAGAGCAAGGCGCTGACGCCCGAGCAGCAGAAGATCCAAGAGCTGGAAGCCCGGATCAACCGGCTGGAGCGGGAGAAAGCGATATTAAAAAACCGCCTCCCCGGCGCACCGCGCCCCATTGGGCTAGAAACACGACCACTACACTGACAGCGCTGGACAGTGGTCGTCTGCTTTTTGGAGGCTCAGTCCCCGTCAAAAAACCTGACCCAGGGGAAGCTGCGGACCCGTGAGTGGTGGCGCGTTTCGTGACCCCGTTTAGGAATGTGATCTGATCCGAGTCCCCGTCCAGTACATCCGGTAAGTGGAGGGTTCTCATGAAAACGTCCAGTTCACAGCGGCAGGGTCTGCCAGTGATTCACCAGCGTGCAGCCGGCATCGACATCGGATCGCGCTTCCATGTGGTGGCCGTGCCCATCGATCTCGCCGAAGAGCCGGTGCAAACCTTCAAGGCGTTTACCGCCGACCTGGAGCGCATGGCCGCTTGGCTGGTCGAGCTGGGCGTCACCACGGTGGCGATGGAGTCGACCGGGGTGTATTGGATTCCGGTTTACGAGATTCTCGAGAGCCACGGTTTGCACGTCGTGCTGGCCAATGCGCGCGATGCCCGCGCTGTGCCTGGGCGCAAGACCGACGTCAACGATGCGCAGTGGATCCAGCGTCTGCATGCCTGTGGCTTGCTGCGGGCCAGTTTCCATCCCGAGCGCGAGATCGCAGCGTTACGCAGTTATCTACGTTTGCGCGAACGCCACCTCGATTACGCCGCGGCGCATATCCAGCACATGCAGAAGGCGCTCACCCACATGAACCTGCAATTGCAGCATGTGGTCGCCGACATTACCGGGGCCACCGGCATGCGCATCATCCGGGCGATCGTCGCCGGCGAGCGCAACGCGGCGACACTGGCAACCCTGCGCGATACCCGCTGCAAGTCGAGCGTTGAGACCATCCAGAGTGCCCTGGTGGGCAATTACCAGCCGGAACATGTGTTTGCCCTGGCGCAGGCATTGGCCATGTACGACGCCTATCAGGCGCAGCTTGAAGTCTGCGACCAGCAGATTGCCGAGAGCCTGCAGCGGCTCGCCCGGCAGCGCCCCTCACCCAGTGAACCGCTACCGAAGCCACGCCACCGCGCGCGACAGCCGAACGCGCTCAACTTCGATGTCCGTGTCTTGCTCTATCAACTGGTCGGCGTCGATCTGACCCAGATCCACGGCATCGGCCCCTACCTGGCACTGCGGTTAGTCGCCGAGTGCGGTACCGATCTGAGCCGCTGGCGTACCGCCCAGCACTTCACCTCCTGGCTGACCTTAGCGCCGGGTTGCCGGATCAGCGGCGGCAAAGTGCTCTCGGCACACACGCGCAAGACCAAGAATCGGGTGACAGCCCATCTCCGGTTGGCTGCCGTAACCACTGGCAGAACGAACACGGCGTTGGGCGCTTTTTATCGACGCTTGTCGGCGCGTATCGGCAAGGCCAAGGCGGTGACCGCCACGGCGCGCAAGATCGCCATCCTGTTCTACAACGCGATGCGCTTCGGCATGGCTTATCAGGATCCGGGAGCCGACCACTATGAGCAAAAATATCGTGAGCGCGTGGTCAGAGGCCTGCACCGGCGAGCAGCCGAATTCGGCTTCACGCTACAGGCCGTCGAAGGTGTTTCTTAGGAAGGCTACCGCTCTCTTGATGTCAGACGAACTCGATCGTACGCGCTGATAGACCAGTTGAGTGAGCAGGAGCCGGTAGAGGTGGTCTGTTCAGCCTTCGATGTGGCGCGCTCTTGCTACTACGCCCATCGTCTTCGATGTCGCCGTATCGATGCTCGCCGCGTGGCGCTACGCAGCCAGGTCAATCAGTTGTTCAGTCAGAGTCGAGGCTCGGCCGGAAGCCGGAGCATCTTGGGCATGCTGCGCGAGAGTGGCGAGACGATTGGCCGTTTTCGTGTACGCCGGCTAATGCGTGAACTGGGCCTGGTCAGCAAGCAGCCGGGCTCGCACGCCTACAAGCAAGCCACTGTTGAACGACCAGATATTCCGAATCGGCTGAATCGCGAGTTCACGACCGAAACTCCCAATCAGGTCTGGTGTGGCGACATCACCTATGTCTGGGCGCAAGGTCGCTGGCATTACCTGGCCGCAGTGCTGGATCTACATACCCGTCGGGTAGTTGGCTGGGCGTTCTCGGCCAAACCGGATGCCGAGTTGGTAATCAAGGCCCTGGACATGGCTTACGAGCAACGCGGCAAGCCACAACAGGTAATGTTCCATTCGGATCAGGGCAGCCAGTACGCCAGCCGCCTGTTCCGCCAGCGGCTGTGGCGTTACCGGATGCAGCAGAGCATGAGCCGTCGGGGTAATTGCTGGGACAACTCGCCGATGGAGCGCCTGTTCCGAAGCCTGAAGTCGGAATGGGTACCAACGACCGGATACCTGACCGCCCAGGAAGCTCAACGGGACATCAGTCATTACCTGATGCACCGTTACAACTGGATCAGGCCGCATCAGTTCAACGACGGACTGCCACCTGCGGTGGCCGAAGAAAAACTTAACCCACTGTCCGGAATGGGTTGACCACTACACTTGTGCCACGAAAGAATGATCGTTTATTTTTCGCACAACTCTGTAGTACGCCCTATAGCCACGCGACTTTAGACTTCCTACGATTTTTTCAAGCTGACGCCCCGGCTTCCGGGGGTCGACTACAGTGAATTGCGGAATCTCACTCGAGCCACACACACTACGCGGATAAAGGTTACGCAGCCCCTCTAAACGCTTTGATCTCTTGATAATTCTGACAGCCTGCTCATCAACAAGCCGTTCCTCATACCCATATAAAGACTCAGCTTGCTTCAACTCAAATACGGCTCTACTTAGCGCCAACAGAATCGACTGAGAACAGCCCGCCCCTATCTGAGGGAGTATGCACTCACTCTGCTGGCCCTCCCTAATTGCCAAACAAAAAAAAGAAGAAAACACATCAGCGAGGTAGCCTGGAAGCACTCAACTCTCAGGCTCGTGTAGGGTGGATGACGCTCTCTTCATCCACCGCTTTCCAATGCACTCACCCCACAGACTCAAGGAAGACCCATGTCCAACTACCGCCGTGCACGGATGCCGGGCGGCACGTACTTCTTTACCGTCAACCTGCGTGACCGCCGCGACGACCTGTTGGTGCGTGAGATCGATCTGCTGCGCACCGTGGTCGGGGCGGTGAAACAGCGTCACCCCTTCCATATCGATGCCTGGGTGGTACTGCCCGACCATATGCACTGCCTCTGGACGCTACCTCCGGGCGACAGGGCCTATGCGGATCGCTGGAAGGCCATCAAATTCGCCTTCTCCAAACGGTTGGCGAATGCGGAACTACGCACCGCCACCCAACAAAAGCGTGGCGAACGCGGCATCTGGCAACGCCGCTATTGGGAACACCTGATCCGCGACGATCTCGATTACCAGCGGCATTTCGATTACATCCACTTCAATCCGGTGAAACACGGCCACGTGCGGAACGTGCGGGACTGGCCGTATTCCAGTTTTCATCGAGCCGTGCGGGATGGGATTTATCCGGTGGATTGGGCGGGAAGTGCATTGGAAGACGATGCAGGCACCTGGGGCGAGTGAGTGCGGGTTGGCTTTGTTTGGTGGATGAAAAAAGCGTCATCCACCCTACGCGGGGTCAAATTTCGCGATCTTCAATCGGCAAAATCCCACAGCGCAACTGCATTGCCCCTCCCCCGCTCTGCCCATAGCCTCTGTCCCCGGCGCCTAAGAAACGCTTACTCACCTAGCGGTCCGACCGCTCCCGAAAGCTCAGCGGCTTTTTTGTGCCTGCGGCATACTCGCGCCCGCACAAAACCTCTGTTCTGCCGGGAGTGGGCTAATACAACACCCGAAAGGGAAATACGTCCGGCCCTCTAGGTGGGGTTTCTTAACTCCCGGCGCCACAGCCTTAAGAAAGCTGATTGAGACCTAGCAGAGGTAATGGATATGCCCGAACTTCCCCCGCTTCACCCTTCCTGCGAACAGGACGCCGAAGTCCTGATGCCCAGCCTGTTCGTCCGCCATAAGCGCCAACTGCGCGCCGTGGTGCTGGACGATGAGCCCTGGTTCGCCGCCAGCGACCTGGCCCGCTTGATTCACCATCCGCTGATGCCGGAACGGGTGCAGCGCAACCTGGACGACGACCAGTTGCAACACGCCTGGATGCGCGACGGCCATGGCGAGTATCAGGAAGAAATGCTCATCAGCGAATCCGGCGTCTATGCCGTGCTGATCCTCTATTACCACCCAGAGAACCGCTCCATCCGCGAATGGATCACCCAGCAGGTGGTGCCGCGCCTGCGCCATCAGGCGCGCATCGGTACGCAACTGCCCTACCGCGCCCTGCTGCAATGGCGGGACCGGGAGCTGGAAGTGCTGCAGTGGCGAGGCACGACCTGGGTGCAACTACGCGATTGCCCTCAGTTGCTGCCGGTGCCGCCGCACGTGATCGGCTGAATCGCGAGATAGACCGACCAGCGTTTCACCGAAGTACCGATCCCATCGGACCGTAGTCGATGGGATTCGGACTCGGCGTAAGTAAAGTTCATCTGCGTCGTTAACTGACTCGGGCAATCGTTTCGAGCATCTCGCAATGAACGGGATATTCGCCCCAGAGATTGTCTGACAATTCCGATTTCAGGTCACCATATTTACAAGATAAAAGCCCCCACTTTATTTTTAGGCAAATCATGCAAAAGACACACAGACAATCATCTAACAGTGCATGAAAAACAGTAACCCATATTACGTCACGACCAGGCCCCGCCCTCCAAAATCAATTAAAGAATCAATATGAAAACTATCATCGAGATTAACACCGAGCCAAAACTCATCTAGATATTACCAATGGCTACCGCTTCATTCCCGGCAAAAACCTCATACTAACGATCAGCGACGATATCGCTTACAGGGATATGATGTTGATCAATCTGGAAGCCGATCTGCAATAGAAACAAGCAGTCCGCTGGAGTAAAAGACTTTGAACGCGATGATTGAAGAAAAACAAGGACGCATGGCCATGATCTTGGCCATGATCATTTCGGGAACCATCGGGTTCTTTGTGATTTCATCAGAACAGAACCCGTTCAACGTGGTGTTCTTTCGCTGCGTGATAGGCGGCGGCGGGCTCATCCTATATTGCCTCTGCAAAGGTTTCTATCGACCCCTACATATCACCCGAAGGCAGTGGGTATTCCTGCTGCTGGGGGCACTTAGCCTGATATTCAATTGGGTCTTTCTATTTTCAGCATACAAACTGACCAGCATTGGACTCACCACCATCATCTACCACTTACAACCATTCTTTCTGCTGTTCAGCAGCATGATTTTCATGAACGAAAAAGTCGGGCGTTCCAACCTGATCTGGCTGATACTGGCATTCGTTGGACTGGTAATCATTGTCCTGCCTGAAGATGCGACCGTAGATCGGCAGTTTTATATCGGCTGCCTCAGTGCATTGGTAGCGGCCGTCTTGTACGCCGTTACTACATTGCTGACACGGAAGATTTCCAACGAATTGCGCCCGGAAGTGATCGCAAGCAGTCATATGGTTATCGGAGCGCTCATCTTCCTTTTCATCGCCGACTTCACCGTTCTCCCGACAACCCAAGCCCATTGGGGAGCCCTCATCACACTTGGATTATTCCATACAACGTTCATGTATCTGCTGCTTTATACGGCATTTAAGAAAGCCTCCACTACAAGCCTGGCAGTGTTCAGTTTCTTCTATCCGTTGGTCGCTCTCATCGTCGACTACTTTGCCTTCGAACACCTAATCAGTATCAGTCAGGGCCTGGGCGCAGTTCTGATCCTGACGTCGGGACTTGCGTACAACTATGGCTTTGTCATTCCAGCCTTGGAAAAGCGCGCAGACGAAGTGACGCAAGTCAATCCGAAAGTAAAGGACGACAAGGCATGAGCCGCAATTATGTGAAAACGCACTTAACGTGCGGGTATTCGATGTTGACCGGAAGTCACCATTGCAAGACTCCCCTCGGCTATCCGCATAGTTGAATAATCGAGGGGGGACGGCAGGGCTTCACACCGTAGGGTCGGGTTGAGTTGGGTTTCGTACCTCAACCCAACCTACGGCGCCGTGCATGCAAGGGGCCCATGTGCGGCTCGCCACGCTAGATCGATCTACCGCACACCGTGATCATGGCGGTGAAGTGGCGCCCTGCTCCATTTCGATACCTAGGTGCTATTGCACGTCGCACAAGCGCTGCCCATCGTTGCCTACGGAGCGAAGTACGCCTCAGTGCCAGGCGTGCTTGTCCCTTTCACAACGTCAGTCGCCATGGAATCCACAGGAGCCTGCCTTGAACCTTCTTCCAACTGCGCAGTTGATGGCCCGGGCGCTGCCCGAGTATCCGCGCAAAGCGGCTTCCTGCGTCACGGGCCAAACCACTCACCAGGGCGACCGCACATCGAAGCCGCGCGACGGGAGGGTGCGATGAACGTCGTTGTCTTTGGTGCAACGGGATCGACAGGACGGCTCGTCGTCGAGTCCGCCTTGTCTGCGGGTCACCTGGTCACCGCCTTTGTACGTGACCCCAAGCGAATCAACCTGACGCATCCGAATCTCAGAATCGTCGAGGGTGATGCTATGGACCCAGCCTCGGTGGCATCTGCGGTCCGGGGCTCGGATGCGGTGATCTGCACGCTGGGTGTGATACCCCAGGCGAAAGAGGATCTCGGTCGACGCCAGATCGGGGTCCCCGTTTGCTCGGTAGGAACCCGGAACATCCTGGCGGCCATGTCTCAAGGCACGGGCCGGATCATTGTCGAGAGTTCGGTCAGTGTCGGTGAGAGCTACCGCACCGGCAGTTTCGGTGCGGGCTTCATCGTCAAGCTGGCCCTCAAGGAGGTGATGGCGGACAAGGAGAAGCAAGAAGCAGCGGTTCGGGAGAGCGACTGCGATTGGACGATCGTTCGTCCGGCAGCACTGACTAACAAACCCGCCCGTGGAAACCTGCAGTCCGGGACCGATCTGCGATGGAACATCACCTCGACGGCGACTCGTGCTGACGTGGCCGAATACATGGTGAGAATCCTCGACGACGCCACGACCTACAGGAAGGCCATAACGCTGCGCAATTAGCTGGCGTATTCCGGACGAGGGTCAAGGTCGGAGCCCGATTCGGGCTCCGGAATGTTGGGTTTCGTGCCTCTACCCAACCTACGACGCGGGGTGCGTTCCACCCGCCTCAAGCGTTGAAGCGCGCCACCAGGGCATGCAGGGAATGCGCGGTGCTGGCCAGCTCGCTGCCCAACTGGGACGAGCGCGAGGTGATCGCCGCATTGTGTTCGGCGGCCTGGGAGATGGTGCCGATCTGCCGCGAGATATCCTCGGCCACCTGGCTCTGCTCCCCAGCCGCGCTGGCCATCTGTTCGGCCATCAGGTGGATGCGCTCGACCGCAACGGTGATGCCGTCGAGGGCGGCTTCCGTCTCGACGACCCGCTCTACCCCGCTACGCGCCTCGCTGCTGCCTTGCCGGGCAATCGCCACGGCCTGACCGGCCACGCCTTGCAGGCTGGCGATGATGCGCTGGATGGCCTCGGTGGATTCCTGGGTCTTGGAGGCCAGGGCGCGCACCTCGTCGGCGACGACGGCGAAGCCACGTCCCTGTTCGCCGGCGCGCGCGGCTTCGATGGCCGCATTCAAGGCCAGCAGGTTGGTCTGTTCGGCGATGGCGCGAATCATGTCCGCCGCCTGCTGGATCGATTCGGCTTCGCTGGCGAGGCCGGTTACCGACGTGCTGATCTGGTCCACGGTCTGGGCCAGTTTCTCCACCACCATTCGGCTCTGCTGCGCCTGGCGCGAGCCCTCCAGCGAGAGCTGGCTGACCTGCCGGGCCTCCTGGGCGGTCTGCTGCACATGGCTGGACACCTGGGTGATCGAGGTCGCCATCTCGTGCATGGCGGTGGCCGCCATTTCCGCCTCGACCCGTTGGGCCTGCAAGGCCTGCTCGGCCTGTTGCACGAGCTGGCCGTTCTGCGAGGCCTGGCTGGCGGTGAGGTCGGCGAAATCGCCGAGCCGGCAAAGGGCGGCGCGAATCCGCGCGCCTTCGCTGATCAGGGCCAGTTGCAGGCTGGCCACCGCCCCGGTGTCGTCGGTATAGGTCCGCGCCACCAGGTCGCTGGCGAATGCCTTGGGCGCCGCCTGCGCCACCCGGGACAGAGCACGCTTCACGAACCCCAGGGTAGCCAGGGTCTGCCCGAAGGTCAGCATCAACACGCTGGCGATGCCCAGCCCTGCGTGCCCGTTGGCGTACAGCGCTACGCCCAGCAGCGCGCCGAGCAGTGGCAGCAGCAGGAAGCGCGCGGCGACACCCAGCCGCTCGCCGATGGAGGTTGCCGCCTGCCCGCGATTGAGTCGCGCATAGAGCAGCTCGGCGCGGCGCACCTGCCTGGCATCGGCGCGGGTCCGCACCGATTCGTAACCGACCACGCGCCCCGCGTCGAGAATCGGCGTGACATAGGCGTTGACCCAGTAGAAATCGCCATTGCTGCAACGATTTTTGACGATGCCCATCCAGCTTTTGCCAGCTTTGAGGTAGTCCCACATCTGGCCGAATACCTGCTCCGGCATGTCCGGGTGGCGCACCAGGTTGTGCGGACTGCCGATCAGTTGCTCGCGGCTGAAACCGCTGACAGCGGCGAATTCGTCGTTGCAGTAGGTGATGATGCCGCGGCAATCGGTGGCCGACGTCAGATGCTGGTGGTCCGGGACCTGGCGCTCCCGTTGGGTGATCGGCATGTTCTTGCGCATCTGTATTCCTGCTGGGAGCAACGTTGCGGAGGTAAGGGCGGCGTTGCGGTATGGCGCCGCTCCGTCCCGCCGCTCCAAATCCTAGGAATGACGGTGCGTGCCGACTTCGCTTTGGCTGTCAGGGACTTTTCATTTCACGACAGGGTCAACGGACCAAGTCGTCCATGGGTGCAGGTCGTTGGCAGGCAGCCGCAACAGCGGCTGCACGGTTGGGGAGAGCCGGAGGTCCGGCTCAGGGTGAGGGCGTCGCCACCGCCAGCGCCAGTTCGTCCAGATCGATGACCGCGCGACTGAGGTAGAACTCGGCGCCACCGCTGCCCGCGTTACCGCCGCTGGCCACCTGCTGCAGTTGCGGACGTACGAACAGGTAGTTGGCCTTGGCCTTGGACAACACCTCGGCATGTTCGACGTGACGCGCCAGCAGCGCCTCGAAACGCTGCTCGATCATCTGGTCGAGCGCCTTGGCCTGCTCGGGCGTCAGCGTCAGGCCGCCCTTCTGCGGCAGCGGGTAGAGACGTACCTGATGGTCCAGCAACAGTGTGGACAGGGCCTGGCTTTGCGCGCCCAGCTCGGCGGCGGCCAGGTCGGGCCCGGCACCGGCATACGCGGCGGAGGCCGCCTGCTGCAGCTGTTGCTGATGGCCGAGCAGTTGCTGGATCAGTTCCGGATAACGCTGGCGCTCGGACGGCGGTAGTCGATCGAGGGTTTCGAAAACCTTCTTCATGGCGCGCAGCGGCTGCACCAGCGCCTCGGGCTGCCCCAGCTGCACCACGTAGGCTTCCATCGTGTTGAGGTGCCCGAAGGTGGCGCTCAGGCCTCGCGGGTCGGGCGTGCGTTCGGCGGGGTTGAAATAGACCATCGCGCTGGCGCACATCAACTGGCTGCGGCTGCGGAGTTCACTCAACTGCCCGGCGCTTCGTCCATCTCCCCAGACCAACGGGCAAACCAGGCACAACAGGAACAGCAGCGACTTCTTTTGCATGATCCATATCCTCACTTCTTGTTGTTATGTCGGGTTACAGCGCAAACCTGGCGGCCTTTCCGGATGACTCCCCAAGCGTCCAGCCTCCGGGGCGGCGAGGTTCATCGTGGCTCGTCAGGCCTGTAACGACGGGCATCAAGGCTCCTGCACGGGTGATCGGCTGGTCGGTCAGCTGGCGAATAGTAGTCGGGACCCGAACGGGGCACCGATTTATTTTGGTGACGCTGATTGCACCTCACACGCCACACGTCTCCCTGCACGCGGGGGAAACCGGCGCGCATAGCAGCGCTGCGGTCAAGGGTGTGCGGCGGCCGGTTCCATCGGCCAGCCGCGTCACTGGAAGCCGCGGGCGAGCACGATGTCGAACACGCCCCGGCGCTGCTCGGCGTCCTGCTCCAGTTCGATGATGTTGGTGGTGCGCTCGTGGGCCCAGGGGTCGCCGGCAATGAAGGGGTCGCCCTTGAAATAAAGCTGCAGGGTCACGGGCACATGCAGCGCATCGATGACGCGGAAGTGGATATGCGCGGGGCGCATCAGCCCGCCGTACTTCTCCAGTCCCGGCAGGTTCGGTGGCACGGGATAGCGGCCCGGCATGACGGTTTCGATGCGGTACTTGCCCTGCGCGTCGGTGTAGAGCATGCCGCGCAGGCGGAAGTTGCCCTTGTCGGTGTAGTTGCCGGGCTTTTCGGTGTCGTACAGGCCGGCGCCGTTGGCTTGCCAGATTTCCACCAGCGCCCCCGGAACCGGGGTTCGGCAGTCCGCGCTGTAGACGGTGCCGCTTACCACCAGCCGCTCGCCCGGCTCCTCCGGCCCGGCCAGCCGCGACTGGAAGGGCGCGCCGAACCGATAGTAGGGGCCGAGGATATCGCCTTGCGTAACGGGGCAGCCCTGCTGCGCGAAGGCGCGCCCGGCCAGCAGCCCGCCCCCCAGGAGCACCGCGCCGCCGCCCAGGAAACGCCGCCGCGAGATGCCCGCCCTTCGATCATTGTTCACGCCCGCCTCCTCCCGAAAGGTATCCGGTCGTTGTGACGACGACACGCCCGACTCGGCGTGTGTCTGAGCAGTCTAGGCACTGGCCGGCGCGGCGTCAGGCTGCAGCGCAGGGCACTGAACGGGCGTTCTCCGAACCCGCGAATCCAACCCGGCGCGCGGCCCCGTGCCAACGGCCCATCGCTCGGAAAAAGCGCACCGCCCTGCGGCTCGCGGGTCTACCTTTCCAGTCACGACGGTTTTGTTTCAGCGTCAGCCCACAGGACCCGATGCGCCCCATGAACGACAGCCCGCCCAGCGAACCCCGCCATTCGGAACGACCTCCAGGCGCCCCCACTCCCGCACCGGCCGGCTGGCTGCGCTGGCTGCCGGGCCTGCAAGTCCTGAAGCACTATCGGCCCAGCTGGCTGCCCAGGGACCTGGTCGCCGGTCTGGTACTCACCGCCATGCTGGTGCCGGTGGGCATCGCCTATGCCGAGGCATCGGGGGTGCCGGGCATTTATGGCCTATACGCCACGGTCGTGCCGTTGCTCGCCTATGCGCTGTTCGGCCCCAGCCGTTTCCTGGTACTCGGGCCGGATTCGGCACTGGTGGCGATCCTTCTCGCGGTGGTGCTGCCGCTGTCGGCTGGCGATCCGCAGCGGGCCATCGTCCTGGCCAGCGCCATGGCCCTGGTGTCGGGGCTGGTGTGCATCGGCGCGGGCCTGCTGCGCCTCGGTTTCATCACCGAGTTGCTGTCCAAGCCGATCCGCTACGGCTACATGAACGGGATCGCGTTGACGGTGCTGATCAGCCAGACGCCCAAGCTGTTCGGCATTTCCATCGACAGCAGTGGCCCTCTGCGCGATGTGCTGCGGCTGATCGAAGCGCTGTTCGACGGCAAGGCCAGTTGGTATGCCTTTGCCCTGGGTGGCGCCAGCCTGGTGGCGATCCTTCTGCTCAAGCGCTTCGAGCGCGTGCCGGGCATTCTCGTCGCGGTGGTGGCGGCCACCCTGGTGGTGGCGGTGTTCGGCCTGGACGCCGGGCATGGGGTGAAGGTGGTGGGCGAGCTGCCACAGGGGTTGCCGAGCCTGGTGCTGCCACGGATCGAGCTGGGCGACTTGAGCCAGGTGCTGATTGGCGGCTTCGCCGTGGCGCTGGTGTCGTTCGCCGACACCAGCGTGCTTTCCCGCACCTATGCGGCCAAGCTCGGCACCCGGGTGGATCCGAACCAGGAAATGGTCGGACTGGGCGTGGCCAACTTCGCCACCGGCCTGTTCCAGGGCATTCCGATCAGCAGCAGTTCCTCGCGCACACCGGTGGCCGAGGCGGCCGGCGCCAAGAGCCAGTTGACCGGGGTGTTCGGCGCCGTGGGCGTGGCGCTGCTGTTGCTGCTCGGCCCCAACCTGCTCAAGCACCTGCCGGAAAGCGCGCTGGCTGCGGTGGTGATCGCCTCGGCCATCGGGCTGTTCGAGTTCAAGGATCTGGGGCGCATCTACCGGATTCAGCGCTGGGAGTTCTGGCTGTCCATCGTCTGCCTGGTGGGCGTGGTCGTGCTCGGTGCGGTGCCGGGCATCGGCCTGGCGGTGCTGATCGCGGTGATCGAGTTTCTCTGGGACGGCTGGCGCCCGCATTACGCCATTCTCGGCCGCGTCGACGGCGTGCGCGGCTATCACGACATCACGCGCTATCCCCATGCGCGGCGGCCGCCTGGCCTGGTCCTGTTCCGCTGGGACGCGCCGCTGTTCTTCGCCAACGCCGACCTGTTCCAGAACCGCATCGCGGAGGCCATCGCCGAGTCCCCGACGCCCGTGCGCCGCGTAGTGGTCGCCGCCGAACCGGTGACCAGCGTAGATGTCACTTCGGCGGACATGTTGGTGGAGCTGGAGCGGTGGCTGCGCAAGCAGGGCATCGAACTGCGCTTCGCCGAGATGAAGGACCCGGTAAAGGACAAGATGCAGCGCCTCGGGGTGTTGGAGCAGATCGGCAGCGAAGTGTTCCACCCGACGCTGGGCGCGGCGGTGCATGCCTATCTCGACGAACACAATGTGGACTGGACGGCCTAGGCCGATTCCGGCCGATGGCAGCAATCGACCGCTCATGCCTTTGCGTGGGTAGGCTGACGGCCGTCGATCTACCCTCTGGTTGTGATCCACCGGAGCCACGCGATGAACACGAGCGACAAACTGAACCTCGACGAACTCGGCCTCGAACCCATCGATGGACCGGGCGCCAAGCCGTCCGCGCAGGGCAAGGCCAAGTTCCAGATCGATACCCGCGGCGGCGGCGATCGGCGCAAGGCCGGCGAGCGCCGGCAGTCGATCCGCTTCGAGGAAGACCGCAGGAAAGGCAGCCGACGGGGCAAGAGCAGCGACCCGTGGGAGCAGAGCGCCGATCTCTGATCCCGGCCGGCGCTCGCGTCAGGTGTAGTGCAGGTCGCTGATATCGATGGCGACCAGCAGTTGCGCGTCGACCGCGCGATTGTCCGCATCGCGGCGGTAGGCGCGCCGCTTGCCGGGCATGCGCAGTCCCTGGGCCTCGATGTAGTCGTGCAGGTACTGGGCGGCGGGCAGTCCGCCGCTCACGTCGAGCTGGTAGTCGTGCCGACGCAGCAGGCAGTCCCCATCGAAATAGAAATCCTGCAGCGCGCAGTGGGTGGCGACGCTGTCCGGAAAGCGCACCCGCAGGCGGCGCCAGCGCTGGCCGCCCTCCTCCCAGGGTTCGATCTCCTCGGCGGTCACGCCGGGCAAGGTGAAGAGAAAGGGCATGGTGAGGTAGGACCAGAGCGCATAGCCGTTGAAGTAGGCGCGGTGGAGCGGGTCCCAGGGGGTCGATTCGCCATGGCCGCTAAAGGACGCCCTGGGCTCTGTGCGCTCCGCCACCAGCTGGCCATCGGTGGTTTCGATGGCAATCCGCCCGGGCGTCCAGGCCGTGCGCCGATCCGGGCCGCCGAAGGGCATCACCGAAGCCCGCTGTTCCCGCAGCCACACGGTCATCCGCCGTGGCTCGCTGTCCTGCACCAGGCCCTTCATGCCCCACAGCAAGCCTTCGGTGACGATGCTCGCGTCCACCCGCTCGAAGCCCTTCCAGCGCGCTAGCCCGCCATGGGCGGCCAACACCCCTTGCAGCAACTCGCTCGTCCGTCCGCCCATGGCCCGGCCCTCTCGCTACGCCCGATGACGTCAGGGAAAGCGAAGATCAGGGCACGGCTCCACGCCAGGGTCCACGCCCGGTTGCCGAGTGGTCTGAACGATCTGCACCGAACTCCGTACGTTCGGAACCCAAGAAGACAACGCGGACGGAGAGACTCTCCCCAACCCGACGCATGACGCGACGGCCCAACGGGAGATGACTCATCGACCACACGCGCCGGATGGACTGAAGGCCCCTGGCGTGAGGGGCACGCAACGACGATCGGGTCGTCATCACGCAAATCGCACACCGCTTGACCACAGTCCCATTGCCGGGACGCCCCTTGGCCAGAACACAGGAAACACGACAATGAGCACCACGACTATCAGCAACCTCGACCGCAACACCCCCGCCAAGCCGTCCCTCGGGACCCTGACCACCGCCGTGGGCATCTACGGCGCCTATTTCGCCCTCGCCGTCATCTACTTCTGGTTCGGCGGCATGAAGTTCACCCAGTACGAAGCCGAAGGGCTGGTGCCGCTGGTGAGCAACAGCCCGCTGCTGGGCTGGCTCTACGGGCTGTTCAGCGTGCAGACCTTCTCCAGCCTGCTGGGCGTGCTGGAGGTGTCGATCGGCCTGCTGATCGCCGGCCGGCTGGTGTCGCCCAAGCTGTCCCTGGTAGGGGGCGTGTTGTCCGCCGGGCTGTTCTTCACCACGCTGAGCTTTATGTTCTCCACCCCCGGCGTGATCGAGCCCGGCCTCGGCTTCCCCGCCGTCAGCGTGGCGCCCGGCCAGTTCCTGCTGAAGGACCTGGGCCTGCTCGCCGCCTCCATCTTCGTCGCCGGTCACTCCCTCAGCCGCCTGGAAAGCCGCTGATCCCTCCCTCGCCAAAGGGGCCTGCACGCACCGCCGCGTTCAGGCCCCTTCGTCCATCAGCGGTTCGGCATCCACCAGCGTCCTCAGCCAGTCGCGTGGGCTGCAACCGGTCTTGCGGCGGAAGGCCCGGGCCAGCGCCGACGGGCTTTCATAGCCCACTTCGTCGGCGATCAGCGCAATCGGTCGTCCCTCCCGCAGGCGCTTCTGCGCCAGGCTGATGCGCCAGCTGAGCAGGTAGTCCGCCGGGGTCTGGCCGACCACCGTGCGGAAATGCCCGGCATAAGCGGTGCGCGACATGTTGGACTCGGCCGCCAGCTCCGCCACCGACCAGGGATGCCGGGGCGTCTCGTGCATCCGCACCAGGGAGCGGGACAGCCTCGGGTCAGCCAGCCCAGCCATCATTCCGGTGTCCAGCGCCTGGTGGTCCAGCAGGTGGCGCAGCAGCAGGATCACCAGCAGCTCGAACAGGCGGTCAAGCACCGCCTCCCTGCCGCAATGCCCGTCGGCCGCCTCGCGGAACAGCCAGTTCAGGGTGTCGGCCAGCAGCGGCAGCTCATCCAGGGGCAGCACCAGCAGGTCGGGCAGCGACGCCGAAAGCGGGTTGCCGGCGCCGCCGTCGAAGGCCATGGAAGCGCACAGCAACCGGGCGCCCTCGGGTTCGACGGGGATGAGTTGGTGGTGGCGGGGGCGGGGCAGGAAGATCAGGCTGGGCCGGGTGAGCGACAGGTCGGCGCCACGCGGCCCCCGCAGGGTGAGGTGACCCGCCTGCAGCAGGTGGATGTGGCCGCGCTGGTCGGCACCATCGTAGATGGCGGTGCCGCACAGCTTGCCGCTGTGGAACAGCCTGGCTCGCACGCCGAACTGCGAAAGCAAGGTGGACAGGCGGTCCATAGGACACCCAATTGCCGAGCAGGAAGAAGCGCAATCATAGCACCGGCGTCCCTCGCTCCACGGGCGTTGCCGGGGCGCGGGCAACCTGCTAAAAGCGGAACACCCATTCATAAAATAGATACCGCCATGAGCGAAAGTGACAAATCGAATAGCCGTCTGTTCGACCTCGACCTGCTCAGGGCCATCGTCACGGTGGCCGACTGCGGCAGTTTCACCACAGCCGCGACGCGCCTGCATTCCACCCAGTCCACCATCAGCCAGAAGATCCGCCGCCTGGAGGAAATGGCCGGACATCGCCTGCTGGAACGCGGCAACCGCGATGTGCTGCCCACCGACGCCGGCGAGACGCTACTGGGCTACGCCCGACGCCTGCTGGCCCTGAACGACGAGATGGCCGAGGCGCTGTCCGGCGCCACGGTGGCGCTGACGGTGCGCATCGGCGTGCCGGACGACTTCGCCAGCGGGCGCACCACCGAGCAGTTGGCCGCCTTCAACCGGCGCTACCCGCAGGTGAAGCTGGAGGTCACCAGCGGGCTCAGCCGCGACCTGTCTGCCAGCTACGACCGTGGCGAACTCGACCTGGTGCTGCTCAAGCAGCGGCAGAACAGCCGCGAGGCGGTGGCCTGCTGGCCGGAGAAGACGCGCTGGGTGGACAGCGCGCGCAACCCCTGCATCGAGCTGGACCCGCTGCCGATCGTCACCTTCCCGCCGCGCGGGGTGTACCGCGACGAGATGATCAGCGCCCTGGAGTCGGTGGGCCGGCGTTGGCACATCAGCTTCACCAGCTCCAGCCTGAGCGGCATCCAGTCGGCCATCGCCGACGGCATGGGCATCGGCCTGCTGCCCCTGCGCGCGGTGACCGCCGGCCATAGCGTGGTGCCGAAGAATTCTGGGCTGCCGCCGGTGGATGTGTTCGAGGTGGCGCTGTTGCATCGACCGGTGGCGGACCCGATGGTCAAGGCGCTCGCCCAGGTGCTGTCGCAGGTGCTGGCCCAGGATACGCGCGGCTGACAGGCATTCGAAAAACGAATACGGCGGATTTCAACATTTAATTTGTGCATGAATTCGCCGCTGGCTATCGTGGCGGTCAGCGACGGTTCGCGCCTCCCCCGGCGCACCGCTCCGCCCGCTTTGTCGCCCCGGCGCCCCTCGCGCGCCAGGCAGCAAAACAACAATGAGGAACTGCCCCAATGTCCAAATCCAGCTACTACGCGCCGCACGGCGGGCACCCGGCCCAGACCGAGCTGCTCACCGACCGCGCGATGTTCACCGAAGCCTATGCCGTGATCCCCAAGGGCGTGATGCGTGACATCGTCACCAGCCACCTGCCCTTCTGGGACAACATGCGCATGTGGGTCATCGCCCGCCCGCTGTCCGGCTTCGCCGAGACCTTCTCCCAGTACATCGTCGAGCTGGCCCCGAACGGCGGCAGCGACAAGCCGGAACAGGACATCAACGCCGAGGCGGTGCTGTTCGTGGTGGAAGGCGAGCTGAGCCTGACCCTGCAGGGCCAGGTACACAGCATGCAGCCGGGCGGCTACGCCTTCATTCCGCCGGGCGCCGACTGGAAGGTCCGCAACACCAGCGGCCAGCACGCGCGCTTCCACTGGATTCGCAAGCACTACCAGAAAGTCGACGGCGTACCGCTGCCCGAAGCCTTCGTCACCAACGAGCAGGACATCGAGCCGCTGGTGATGCCGGATACCGAAGGCCGCTGGAGCACCACCCGCTTCGTGGACATGAGCGACATGCGCCATGACATGCACGTCAACATCGTCAACTTCGAGCCGGGCGGCGTGATCCCCTTCGCCGAGACCCACGTGATGGAACACGGCCTGTACGTGCTGGAAGGCAAGGCGGTGTACCGCCTGAACCAGGACTGGGTCGAAGTGGAAGCCGGCGACTTCATGTGGCTGCGCGCGTTCTGCCCGCAGGCATGCTACTCCGGTGGCCCCGGTCGCTTCCGCTACCTGCTGTACAAGGATGTGAACCGCCACATGCGCCTGACGCTAAACCAGCCGCACTGATCCACCTCGACGGGAGCCCTTGGCTCCCGTCGTCGTTTCCGCCCCCCCGATTCGATTCCCCGGCCTGCCTCAGGCCTTGCGCACCAGCCAGCCGACCAGCCGCCGCGCGATGGGCGTGACCAGCAGCACCGCCGGAAAGGCGAAGAGCCAGGCGGTAAGCCAGGCGCCGAACCAGAGACCGGCAAAGTCCGGCACCAGCCCCGTGGCGCGGACGGTGGAAATACCGGACACCAGCAGGGACATGAGCCCGGAGAGGATCAGGCTGAACAACGGCGGGCCGTAGCGTTCGGGAATCATGGCCGCACCTCGCCGCTCAGGCTGCGCCGGCGAGCCGGTGCAGGGTTTCGCTGAAGTGCTGGCCGAACAGCCGCGCGGTCTTGATATCGCCCGGGGCGAAGGTGTCCGCTGGAGCGGTGTGGCTGGACTGGGCCACCAAGCCCGACCAGGACCCCAGGCGGTTGGCGGCCTCGTCGTAAGGCACACCGCGGTGCTGCTCGGGCAGGATAGGGTTTCCCACCCAGAGCATTCCGTGCTGCATGCAGTAGACGAAGAGCGACATGAGCGTCGACTGCTTGTCTCCCGCCGGCAGTGACGACACGGTGAAACCGGCCGCCAGCTTGCCCTTGAGCTGCTGCGTGCGCCACAGCGGCCCCGTGGCATCCATGAAGCGCTTGAAGACGCCGGAGACGCCGCCGAAATAGGTCGGCGAGCCGAGGATATAACCGTGGTAGCCGAGCAGTACGTCCGGCGCCTTCTCCAGGTCCTCGGCCCTGAGGAGGTGGACTTCGGTACTGGCGACGGCCTGGGCGCCCTCGCAGACCTGGCGGGCGATGTGTTCGGTGTGTCCGTGGGCGCTGTGGTAGATGACGGCGAGTTTTTTCATGGTGCGGGCTCCATGGGTTGGGAAGATGGGTTCGCAACAACGCGGGATCAGCGCAGGCTCCAGTCGACCAGCACGGCGGCGAGGAACAGGCCGAGGCCGAAGACGCTGTGGTTGAGCAGGCTGCGCAGGCAGCTCTTCAGGGGAGACGGCGTCTTCGAGGCGAAGAACCCCGCGCCCATGGCCGGTTGCATCACCAGCAGCGGCGCGGCGACCGTCGCCACCCCCACCAGGAGGGCGGGCAGCAGCGTCGGACGGGCCATCCAGGCGCTCCCGAAAAGCACGACCAGCAGGGCGGCGAAGAGCACGCCGACGGCGTAGTGGGTGATCCAGCCCAGCGCTCGTTCACCGGGAACCGGGGTGGCCTGGGCGATGGCGGCGTGGGCGATGCGCCCTCGGGGCAAGTGCCCGACCCAGCGGCCGATCAAGGCGAAGTTGAGGGTCTGCGCCCCGAGCAGCCTGAGCAGGTTGAGCCAGAGATCCATCACGGCGGTGGCGCCGACGCCGATGAGGGTGATCCGGATGATGTCGTGCAGCAGTGTCATATGAGCCTCCAGGCGTTGACGGTTGGACGGGCTGGGGCTCACTGTAGAAGTTGAAGTCAACTTCAAGTCAAGGGGCAGAAAATGGACATTGCCGAGGTCGCCAGACGGTCGGGCATTCCCGCGTCGACGCTGCGTTTCTACGAGAAGAAAGGGCTGCTTCGCTCCCTCAGCCAGCGAGGGAGCCGCCGCTGGTTCGCGCCCGGCATCCTGGATCAGTTGGCACTGATTTCATTGGGGCAGGCGGCGGGTCTGTCGCTGGATGAGATCCGCTCGATGTTCTCGCCCGACGACGAGCCGAATATCGACCGTGACCTGCTGCTGGCGAAAGCCGATGAGATCGACGCGCGGGTCAAGCGCCTGAAAGCCATGAGCGACGGCCTGCGGCACGCGGCGGCCTGTCCCGCGCCGCGCCATTCGGAATGCCCGAGCTTCAAGCGGCTGCTGAAGGCGGCGTCATCCGGCGCCATCGAGCGGCGCTGGAACCGGGCGACGCCGAAACGTCCGGCGCCGCCGGCAAGCTGAGCCCGGATTTCCGGGCGCAGTCGAATCGGCCAAGCGGGGTGCTCATTGCGCCCCGAACATCGCCGTCCAGTAGATACCCGCGTCGCTCTTCGGGTCCACCGCGTAGGCGGCGCCCAACTCGCGGAACTGCGCATTCATCAGGTTGGCGCAGTGGCCGGGGCTGGCCAGCCAGCCTTCCACCACCTTGGTCGAGGTATCCAGGCCCGCGGCGATGTTCTCGCCGACCGCCTGGGCGGCGTAACCGGCCAGTTCGGCACGGTCGCCGGGGGTACGGCCGTCGCGGTCCTTGTGGTCGAAGAAGTTCTGGTTGGCCATGGCTCTGGTGTGGCTCTGGGCGGCGTCGGCCAGGGTGGCGTTCCAGGTCAGCGGCGCGGCGGCGGGAAAGGACTGCGTCCCGCATTGGCGAGCCTGGGCACGGGCGGCGTTGATCTGCTCCAGCAGCTTCTGCCCTTCGGCCTGCCAGTCACCCAGGCCGCCGACCAGCAGCGGCCGCGCCAGCACGATGCGCCAATCCACGCCCTCGCGGCTCACACCCACATCGACGAACTGCGGGTCCAGCACCACCTGGCAGAAGCTTTCCTGCAGCGCCTTCATGGCCGCCTGGGCGTCGCGGGGGCCGGAGAGGTTGATGGCCTGAACATTGACCAGCGGATAGGCCGTGCGAGTCAGCGCCTGCTGCAGGTCGCCGATGCTGCCGGCCGGTAGGACCAGACGCGGATCGGGCCTGAGCGGCGGCAGCTCCATCGAGGCCTGCCCGGCGCAGGGCTGCACCTGGTTGCGATAGGCGTTGATGGACTCCACCAATTGCGTCTCTTCGCTGGCCACGGCGCTGCCGGCGAGCGCCAGCCCCAGCGACAGGGCGGCAAGACGCGGAACGGATGACAAGACCTCCATGGAATCCTCCCTTGAGCTGAATGCGCCCATGATGCGCGATTCCGCCCCATCCTGTGCAATGCGCTGTCCCATGAGGGGGAGATTTTCTCGCGATAAGGTATAGCGCCGTACCGCCGCCGGTCCTCGGGAGACGGCACCGAGCAGGCCCGCGTGCCGGCACTATCGACGTATCAGGCCGCGCCGTTGTGGCACTCGATACGGTTCCGGCCGCCCCGCTTGGCGCGGTACAGGGCCATGTCGCTGCGCGACAAGGCGGCCTCCGCGCTCGGGTCGAGGGCCTGGATGGCAGTAACGCCGATGCTGACGGTCAGTGGGATTCGCTCGTTGCCATGCAGCACGGGCGCCTTGTCGAGTTCCGCCTGGATGCGCCGGGCGAAGGCAATGGCGTGGTCGAGGGTGGCATTGCCCAGCACCACGGCGAACTCTTCGCCGCCCATCCGTCCGGCGGCATCGGTCCTGCGCAGCTGGGTGCAGAGAATGGAAGCGAAATGCCGCAATGCCTGGTCGCCCACCGAATGCCCCCAGCGATCGTTGATCGCCTTGAAGTGGTCCAGGTCGAACATCAGGATGGTGGCGGCGTGGTCGGGCTTGCGCCGCACCCGGACCAGCTCCGCGTCGAGTTGCTGCATGAAATGCCGGCGATTGGAGAGCTCGGTGAGGAAGTCGGTGGTGGCGAACAACTGCAATTCGGCCTCTATCGCCTTGCGCTCGGTGATATCGGTGATGAAGCCGTGCCAGAGCACACTGCCGTCGTCCAGGCGCTTGGGCCGCGCCTCGCCCTGGCGCCAGAGCGTCCCCTGTCCGGCCAGCACCACCCGGTACTCCAGGTGCCAGGGCGTGAGGTGGCGGGCGGACGATTCCAGGGATTGGTGGTAGTGCGCCAGGTCGTCCGGATGGATGATCGCCTGCAAGGCCTCCGCGCGGTCCATCAGGCACTCCGCTGCAAGTCCATAGATGTCGCGTGCCCCGCCACTGACGTAGGGAAAGCTTGACCGGCCATCCGCGCCTCGCCGGTATTGGAAGGCCATGCCCGGGATTTCGTTGGTCAGGTCGGTCATCAGCGCGGCGGACCGCTGCACCCGTTCCGCCATCTCGCGCAGGGCGGTGATGTCGGTGGTGGTTCCAATCATGCGCAGGGGCGCGCCGACGGCATCGCGCTCCACCACCTTGCCGCGGCTGCACACCCATTTGTAGCCGCCGTCGCGGCAGCGCAGACGATGCTCCACTTCATAGGCTTCGGTGCGCTGCTCGAAATGCGCCTGGATGGTGGCCCGCACATAGTCCAGGTCCGCCGGATGGACACGCGTATAGCTCTCTTCGATGCGGTTGCCGATTTCATGCTCGGCGTAGCCCAGCAGGGCTTTCCAACCGCTGGAGTAATGGATTTCGCCGGTGGCGACGTTGCGGTCCCAGATGCCGGTACCGCTGCCGGTGATGGCCAGCGCCATGCGCCGCTCACTGGCGCGCAGTGCCTCCATTTCCCGCCGCAGCCGGGCATCGGCCGCTTCCCGCGCCAACAGGTCGGCGGCGAGCCCGGCGAGCTCGCGCAGCATGTGTTGCTGGGCCGGGTCCAGGGCACGGGGCTGGCAATCCAGCAGGTACAGCGCGCCGGACACTTCGCCGCCCGCATGGGGCAGTGGGCAGGCGGCGAGAAAGCGGGCCTGGGGCATGGCCCGCAGCAGTGCGTGCTCGCGGAGGCGCTCGTCGACCTGAATGTCGGGGACCTGGATCAGCGCATCGCCGCCGTGCAAGGCCGGGTCGAACGGCTCGAAGCGCCAGGCCTTGTCGGAGGCCGGGCCGTCGTACGCGCGGACCCGCGGGCGGTCCGTGGCGCCCGTCGCCAGCAGCGCCGCGACGACACCGAAGTGTCGGCGGGCCAGGCGGACCAGGCCCTCGAATCGATCATCGTTGGCGCTCTCTGGCGCCTTTGCAGGACACAACGGCTGCATTCGAACTCCGCCTCGCCGGGACTGGGAACGCCGTCTGGCGTTGATCGGCATGGGTAGCGCAGTCTAACCATATGGCAATCTGGCTTCATACCCCTGTGGCACTGCATTGGCGCCGTCCAGGTGCGGGGCCGGCCCCCTCCCCGCCTCAACACCAGCGCGCCACGGCTTCGGCCAGGTCGGCCGCCAACGAGGCCGACGGTGCCCGCGCCTCGTCGCCGGCGCGGTACTTGCCGGTACGCACCAGACAGGCCTGCAGACCGGCCGCCTGGGCGCCGAGGACATCCGCGTCGACGTCGTCGCCGATCATCAGGACCGACCCGGCGTCCACGCCCAGGTCGTCCAGGGCGCTGGCGAAGAAATCCGCCGAGGGCTTGCCGAGCACCCGCGCCGTGGTGTCCGCCGCGTATTCCAGGGCCCGCACGAAGGGGCCGGCATCCAGGTGCAGGACACCCTGGCTGCGGAAATAGCGGTTATCTCCCATGGCGATCAGCGGCGCCCCCTGGATCAGCAACTGGAAGGCCCGGTCGAGGTGCGCATAGTCGAAGCGCAGCTCCGCATCGCCCAGCACCACGGCGTCGGGCTCGGCCGCATCGAGCAGCCCGGCGAACTCGGCTTCCAGCTCGGGATGAATCAGGCAGTACGGATGCAGCCCCGCCGCCCGTACATGGCGCAGCACCGCCTGGGGCGCGGTGAACAACTGCTCGGGCGCGACGGCGAACCCCATGCCAGTCAACTGCCGGTGAAGCGCCGCCCGGCCCTGGCGCGAGGTGTTGGTCACCAGGCGCAACGGATAGCCATTGTCCTGCAGTGTGCGCACCGCTTCCCGAGCACCAGGGATGGGCTGGTCGCCGTCGCACAGCACGCCACTGATATCGAGCAGCACCGCCTGCAGCATGGCCGGTTCCTCCGCAACGCCATCCGGATTCCCTCACCCTAGGCCCTGGCCGCCCACTTGCAACGTCAACTGACGAGTTGGCTGGCCGGGCGCCCCGTCGCCCCAGTAGAATCGCCGCCCATCGCGAACGCGCCCCGAGCCCGTTCCCCGAACACGCAACCAGCGAGAGAGCCGCCATGGGCGCCCAGTGGAAAGCCAAACCGAAAGAAGCCGCCGCCAACGCCCGAGGAAAGATCTTCGGCAAACTGGTGAAGGAAATCATGATCGCCGCGCGCAACGGCGCCGATCCGGACATGAACCCCAAGCTGCGCCTCGCCGTGCACCAGGCCAAGAAGGCCTCCATGCCGAAAGACACCCTGGAGCGCGCCATCAAGAAAGGCTCCGGCCAGTCGGGCGAAGTGGTCCACTACGAGCGCACCCTCTATGAAGGCTTCGCCCCGCACCGCGTGCCGGTGATCGTCGAATGCCTGACCGACAACCTGAACCGCACCGTCGCCGAAGTGCGCGTGCTGTTCCGCAAGGGCCAGTTGGGCACGTCCGGTTCCGTATCCTGGGACTTCGACCACCTGGGCATGATCGAAGCCGAGCCGGCAAGCGCCGACGCCGACGTGGAACTGGCCGCCATCGAGGCCGGTGCCCAGGACTTCGAAGCCGCCGAGGAAGGCGCCACCCTGTTCTACACCGACCCGACCGACCTGGACGCCGTGTGCAAGGCACTGCCGGAGTTCGGCTTCAACGTGCAGTCCGCCAACCTGGGCTACAAGGCGAAGAACCCGGTGAGCCTGTCCGGCGCCGAGCTGGAGGAAGTGGAAGCCTTCCTCGAAGCCCTGGACAACCACGACGACGTGCAGAACGTCTATGTCGGCCTGCAAGCCAACTGAGCCCGAGAGCCGCCGGCAGTTCCACCAGGAACATGCCGCGCAGGCCCGTGACGAAGCGCTGCGCCTGCTGGCACAGCGCGAAGCCATGGGCCCGCGCTGGCTGGCCTGGGTGGCTACCGAGCTCTACCACCTCAAGCCCTCCACCTTCGCCAACATGGTGCGCCGCGAGCTGGAGCGCCTGAGCACGGCGGACCGCCAGTTCGGCCAGCTGTCGAAAGAGCTGCATTGAGCCGCCCCGGGCATTCGCCCGGCCCTTTATTCACGGGGTCCTTGCGGACCGTGCGTCGCCCCGGCGCGCTCGACGGCGAGCGTCGTGTCCGCCGTGCGCGGCGTGCGCGCGTTGATCACGGCGGCCAGGACGGCGAACAAGGCGCCTACCGAGGCAAGGCCGATCCAGCCGGCGCGGTGCGCGCCATAGCTTCCCGCTGCGGCGCCGGCGGCACCGCCCAGGAAGTAGGCGCTCATGAACACAGTGTTCAGCCGGCTACGCGCTTCGGCGCGCAAGGCGTAGATGCGCGACTGGTTGGCGACCAGGCCGCCACGGTTGCCGAAGTCGATCAGCACCAGTCCGACGATCAGCCAGACCAGGCTGTGGCCAGCGGCCGCGACGAAAACCATGCCCAGGACGAGGGTCATCGCCCCCGCCAGCACCATGGCCCGCGCACCGAGACGATCGACCAGGACGCCGATGCCCGGCGACGCGGCGATGCCCAACAGCGCGACCAGGCCGAACAAGCCGATGGTGGCGGGTCCGAACGCGTAGGGGGGCTGTGCCAGCAGCGCCGCCAGCGAGGCCCAGAGCGCGCTGACCGCGGCGAACAGCATGAAACCGCTTGCCGCGCAGAGGCGTAGCACCGGTTCCTCGCGCACCAGGCTGCCCAGCGAGCGGATCAGCCCGGCATAGCCGATCGAAGCCTGATTCGTGGCCAGCGGCAGGCTCCGGGCCACGATGATCAGCAGCGGCACATCGACGAGCGCGGCCAGCGCGAAGACGCTTCGCCACCCTCCCTGGGCGCCGAGGAAGCCACCGACGGTGCGCGCCAGCAGCAACCCGGCGGAGAGGCCGCTCAGCAATGCGCCCACGACTCGGCCGCGTGTCGCAGGTGTCGCCAGGGACGAAAGCGAGGGAATGATGATTTGCGCGGTGATCGCCGTCACGCCGACGACGAAGCTGCTGGCGCAGAGCATTGCAAAGTTTGGGGCGGCGGCACAGGCAAGCAGGGCGCCGGCGTTCGTGGCGATGGCCAGCGTCGCCAGCCGGCGTGGCTGCCGGCAGTCGGCCAGCGGCACGATGAGCAGCAGTCCCATCGCGTAGCCCAGTTGCGTCAGCGTGCTGATCAGGCCGGCCTGCGCCGGCGCCAGGCCGAACGACGAGGCCATCTGCGCCAGCAGCGGCTGGTGGTAGTAGATGGTGGAGACGGCGAGCGCACAGCTCACCGCCATCATGACGAGCAGGCGACCGGAAATTCCGGTCGCAGTCGTGGACGCTTCGGACACGTCGAGCCCCTCAGTGCTGTTGCAGCTCCAGCAGGAGTTCGCGGGTGTCGACGATGCGGTGCGCGAACGTGGGCCCGTTCAGCTCGTGCGCGGCGTGCATCATCTCGTGCCGGAAAGCGGCCGTGGCGTCACGCACCAGGGTGACGTGGTAGCCAAGCTCCGAGGCATAGCGCGCCGTCGCTTCGATGCAGGTATTGGCCAGCAGGCCGACGACAATGACGTGGGTGATGCCCCTCTGCTTGAGGCGGAAGTCCAGGTCGGTGTTGGCGAATCCGCTCGATCCCCAGTGCTCCGAGGCGATGATGTCGCCGTCCCGGGGTGCGAAGTCGGGGTGCCACTCGCCGCCCCACTCGCCACGGGCGAAGTGATGGCCCTGCATGATCTTGCGTTGGTTCGGGCTCGGGTGCGCCCAGGTTTCGTAGTCGCCGGGTTCCCAGCGGCGGTGCGGCACGATCACCACCTGGATGCCGCGTTCGCGCACGGCGCGGTCGAGTGCCCGCAGGTTGTCGAGCAGGCCGACCTGCGTGGCGATGGGCTCGATGTGGGGATAGACGCGACCGCCCTCGGAGAGGAAGTCGTTGTAGGGATCGACAAGCAGATAGGCCGTTGTGCCGATAGGATAGGCGGTGTTCGACATGAAGGTTCCTCGCCGTTTGAGGGTGATCGGACATCCCTGGTTTGCTAGCATCCGTTAAAGCTATGAAAATCATATCAGCAAAATCAACGAATGGAAGTCCCCATGCCTGGCCCGAGCAAAGCTGTTGAAACCCTGTGTCCGGTGGCCCGTGCCGAAGACCTGGTCGGCGATCGCTGGACCGTGCTGATCTTGCGTGAGCTGTTCATGGGCATCCGACGCTTCGACGAGATCCAGGCGCAGACCGGTGGGACGCCGCAGATGGTGGCGACGCGCCTGAAACAGATGGAAGCCGACCAACTGGTGGTGCGCACGCCCTACAGCGACAAGCCACTGCGCTACGAGTACCGGCTGAGCGCGAAGGGTGAAGCCTTCTACCCCGTGATCCTGGCGCTGCGCGCCTGGGGCGAACAGTGGTGCAAGTCACCGGAAGAAGGCATTGCGGTGCGGCTGGTTCACCGTTGCGGGCAGCCGGCGGGCCTGGGCCCCTTGTGCGACGGATGTGGCCAGGTGCTGCGGCGCGAAGAGCTGCTGAGCGAGCCGAGCCCGGCATACGCCAACGAACGCGACAGCCGGCTCGAAGCCTTCCGGGTCGCCAGGAGCGGCAAGAGCGGCGGCGACTGACGGAGCCCGGGCGCGGGCCCGCGACAGGCGTCACGTCGCATGACCGGCTTGCCTCCGCTGAAGGGCACGCCCTTCACCGGAGGCAACGCCGATTCACAGGCTCAGGAAACCGCTGTAGAGGCCATACCCCGCAATCACGGCGCCGATCACCACCACGGCGAAAATCCCCTTTTCCACTCCCGTGAAAACGGGTTGGCCCAGCTCGCGCTTGGCCTTGGCGAACAGGATGGCGCCGGGCGCATAGAGCAGCGCCGAAAGCAGCAGGTATTGAACACCGGCGGCATACACCAGCCAGACCGCGTAGATCACGGCGATCAACGCCACCAGCAGGTCCTTGCCCCTCCCGCTGGCGTCCTGCTCATAGGTTTCGTGGCGCAGTGTCAGCAACAAGGCGTAGGCCGCCGACCAGAAGTACGGCACCAGGATCATCGAGGTCGCCAGGTACAGCAGGCTGAGGTAGGTGGAGCTACTGAACAGGGTAATGATCAGGAACAGCTGGATCAGGCCATTGGAAAGCCACAGGGCATTGGCCGGCACCTGATTGGCGTTTTCCTTGCGCAGGAACTCCGGCATGGTGTGGTCGCGCGCACTGGCGAAGAGAATTTCGGCACAGAGCAGGGTCCAGGACAGCAGCGCACCCGCCAGGGAAACGATCAGCCCGACGCTGATCAGCACCGCGCCCCAGTGCCCGACCACCTGCTCCAGAACACCGGCCATGGAGGGGTTTTTCAACCCGGCCAGTTGGGCCTGGGCCATGATGCCCTGGGACAGCACGTTGACCAGCACCAGAAGCAGCAGCACGCCAATGAACCCGACCACCGTGGCCTTGCCCACATCGCTGCGCTTCTCGGCGCGGGCGGAGAAGATGCTCGCGCCTTCGATGCCGATGAATACCCAGACGGTGACCAGCATCATGCTGCGCACCTGATTCATCACACTGCCCAGCTCGGTGTTGCCCGCTCCCCAGAAATCACTGGTGAACACGTCCAGCTTGAAGGCCACCCCGGTCAGGACGATGAACAGCGCCAGTGGCACCATCTTGGCAATGGTGGTGAGGGTGTTGATGAAGGCGGCTTCCTTGATGCCCCGCAGCACGAGGAAGTGCAGGAACCACAGCAACACCGACGCGCCGATGATCGCCGGCAGCGTGTTCCCCTCGCCGAACAGGGGGAAGAAGAAGCCCAGGGTGCTGAACAGCAGCACCATGTAGCTGACGTTGCCGATCCAGGCACTGATCCAGTAGCCCCAGGCCGAAGAAAAGCCCATGTAGTCGCCGAACCCCGCCTTGGCATAGGCGTACACCCCACCGTCGAGGGTCGGCTTGCGGTTGGCCAGGGTCTGGAAGACGAACGCCAGCATCAACATGCCTACACCGGTGATCAACCAACCGATCAACGTGGCACCAGCACTGGCACTCGCGGCAATATTCTGCGGCAGCGAGAAGATACCGCCGCCGACCATGGACCCCACTACCAAGGCAATCAACGCGCCAACTTTCAATTTGCCGGTGGTGCCGGCAACCTGGGTTTCCTTATCGGGTTTAGTTTGCTTGTCGAAGTCCAACTTGCTGGTGGAGTCAACCATCTGGATGTCCTCGCCTGGCTGGCAATTTTCAGTCAAATAACGCTTCGCCAACTTCAACTCGCACAATCAGGCGAGGCGTTCCCGCAAACCGTTACTGCATCCAACGCTCGTTCAGGTCGTTTCCGGCCGCCGGGACGAAACCAGCGGAGACACCAGCTTCCGGACCATTCCCCCCTGTGCGACAGCCCAGTGCCACGGCGCATCCCGACACAGACTCTGGAAGTTTCCTGAAGTTAAACCTTCATATTCCTGTCTTGTACCGAAAACCAACCCCATGCAACGCGTTCAGCATAGACAAAGGCAGAGAGTTGAATGAGAAACATCCCGAAAGTTGTCGACCCGCAACCAACAACCCGCACTCAAACGTATACAACCCGCGAATCCACACCTATAAACCTTTACCCGTTCAGGTTTAGCAATAAGCCTTATTTCGAATAGCCATGAGGAAATATCCAGGCCTCTACCTATAAGGGGCCTCTCGGAGCACGCGATCTGGTTTCAGTGGAACACCAGCACGCCCAGCGACTGGATGCGGTAAGTCTCGCCATCGTGTCGGGCGTCGATCAGGAGCACATCGTTGGGTGCGCTGCGCAGGATGCTGATCAGGGCGATACGCTGACCATCGCCCTCGCGGTGGCCGACCAGGAAGGGGGCGTCCCGGCCGCGGACGGGCACCAGCAACGAGCGCCAGTCATCCGGTTTGGCGGTCACCAGCTGTCCTGCCTCCAGGTCTTTCAGGTCGTCCACCGCCATGCCAGGGTCCTCCAGGCGTAGCCGTAGCAGGGTGTGCAGATGCCGCGGGCGCGCCTTGAGCACCTCCTCGGCAAAGAATGGCGCCAATGCATCGGCCAGTTTTTCCGCCGGCGTGGTCAGCCAGGCTTGGGAAAAATCGGCGGCCCAGGCCTGGGCTTGCGCCGAGGCTTCGATGGATGGAAGGGACTGGAGCAGCGGCTGCAGCAACGCGCGGGTTTGCGCATCGGCTTGCCAGGCCATGGCCTGCTGCTCGTAGAAGGGGACTTCGGCCGCAGCGGCTGTCGCATTCGGGAGCTTTTCGCCCAGATCGATGCGTCCCCGCGACGGCGGATTGTCGCCATTGCGCAGGCTGGTGTTCCTGGCCACGGCGTCGGCCTGGAGCACCTGCTGCTTGTGCAGCCACTCGGCCTTGGCGGTCCTGGTATTGGCCTGGCAGAACGCAATGACCCGGTCGAACAGCCGGCTCCAATCAGGTGCTGAGCCGGGCATGGCGCGGGCCCGTCGATAGGCCAGCAGCAGGTCGTAGCTGGTGCGCGCGGCGTCGAGGCAATCCGACGGATAGATGAAGGTCTGGTCGGCCTGGTGCCGGTAGGCGCCGCCCCGTTTCTCGGGGTGGGCCCAGACCCAGTCGGGGGCGCAACGGCCTGGTGTGTCGGGGACACCTTTATGGGAGAAGGCGTCCTGCCAGCCGTGGAGGGCCTTGCCGAATCTCACCAGCCGGTCGACCTCTTCGGTCCCCTCCTCCCTGATGAGGTTCTTCACCTCCAGGCTGGCGAAGGCCTGACCGCTGTCGACGATGCGCTCCTCGGGATCGGCCGGCGGACTCTTCTGGGCGCGGAAGTGCAGCTCGCGGGTCAGCCGGCTGGCGTTCTCATCGCCCGCAAGACACAGGCGCCAGACGATGGCGTGCTTGGCGTCGAGCATGCCGGTGTCGGTCAGCTCGTTGCCGCGGGCGATGTGGTGGCTCTGCAAGGCGTCGAAGCCGGCCTGGCGGGCGAGCCACCAGGTCAGGCCATAGTGGAAGTCGGACTCATAGGCCCCGGCGGCCAGGCTTGTCATGAGCAGCAGCGCCGCCACCGGCATCGACCGAAACGCCCGCATTTGCGCCACCCTCCCCTGTGCTGTCGCCTGGAAGTGTAGCGGCGCCGTGCCCGGCGTCCCGTCGGATGCCCTGTGCGGCATGCATTGGCCGATAAGGGGCCGCGCCCTCCAGACTCAGCGCACCGCCACCCGACGAACACTGAAGCCCCAGCCCTGCTGCATGCCCAGCGCCGCGATGAGGATGGCCGCCACGCCCACCCACTGCAGCATTTCGAGCTGCCGGCCGAAGGCGACCCAGTCGACGAAGATCGCCGCGATGGGGTAGATGAAGGACAGCGCGCCAGTCAGGGCCGTCGGCAGTTTCTGGATGGCGCCATAGAGCAGCACATACATCACCCCGGTGTGGATCACCCCCAGGGTCAGCAGGATCGACCAGGTCTCCGTCCCTTGCGGCAGGCTGGACAGATTGGCCACCGGCGCCAGCAGCAGCGTGCCGGTACTCACCTGTATCAGCGCGATGAGGTGCGGCGGCACCCCGCCCAGCCATTTGATGATCAGCGCGGCGATGGCATACAGCAGCGCCGCGCCGAGGGCCAGGGCGATGCCCGCCAGGTAGTCGCCGCCGCCTTCGCCCTGCCCGCCGTGGGCGCTGACGATGGCCAGCATGCCGGCGAAGGACACCAGCAGCCAGCCGATCTTCTGCGCGGTGATCTTCTCGCCGAGAAACAACGCCGCCAGCCCCACCAGCATGAACGGCTGGACGTTGTAGATCGCCGTGCCGATGGAAATCGATGCCCGTGAATAGGACGCGAACAGCAGCACCCAGTTGCCGACGATGGCCACGCCGCTGAGCACGGCGAGCAGGAAGGTGGTGCGGGTAAGGATACCGGGCCGCAGGAAGCCCATGGCCGCGCAGATCACCAGCAGGGTCGCCGCGCCGAACAGGCAGCGCCAGAACACCACGTCCAGCACCGGCTGCCCGGAGAGCATCACCAGCCAGCCGATGGTGCCGGAGATGAGCATGGCGGCGACCATTTCCAGCGAACCGCGTTGAATTGATTTATCCATGATGGGGCTCCTCTGTGTTGGGCACAGTATGACGAGCCAGAACCCGCTGATGCCATGCGAAAGCAAAGGCGCATACGACCATCTACCTTTACTATCAAGGCATTTCCGTAAAACCGCTTAACGAGGCTGCCATGACCGATGACATCGACCAGGTACTGATTTCCGCGCTGATGGAAGACTCCCGGCGCTCCCTCAAGGCCCTGGCGCAGATCAGCGGCCTCTCCTCCCCCAGCGTCGCGGAACGCCTGCGCAAACTGGAGGAGCGCGGCGTACTCAAGGGCTACACCGTGGAGGTGGACCCGAAGGCGTTCGGCTACCAACTCCAGGCCATCGTCCGCGTTCGTCCGTTGCCGGGAAAACTGCAGGAGGTGGAGCGACTGATCCAGGAGATTCCTGAGTTCACCGAGTGCGACAAGGTGACCGGGGAAGACTGTTTCGTCGCGCGGATGTGCGTGCGCTCCATGGAGCAACTCGACACCCTGCTCGACCGCCTCAACGTCAGCGCCGAAACCAGCACCGCCATCGTCAAGAAGACGCCGGTGAAGCGGCGGTTGCCGCCGATGGCGTGAGGGCGCGGGTGATCGCGCGCCGGCTCGGAGTCGCCCTGCTCCGGCCGTCCGCTATCACGGCTGTCGATTAGCCGTATCGCCAGGGACACGTCGCGATGCGTCCGCCGCTGGAGTAAGGTCGCCACATCTCCGTAACAGAAGGCAGGTGGGCGATGGCAGCCCTGAACAACGATCCCGTACCGCACGACGCGGTCGACAGCAAGAACGACGGCACCGCGCCCATCGCGCGCAAGGCCGGCTCCCGTGGCGATGCCGCCGTGATCGCCACGCTGCTTCCCTACCTGCGCCCCTATGTGGGGCGCATTGCGGTGGCACTGGGCCTGATCGTCGCGGCCAAGCTGGCCAACCTCTATATCCCGGTCGCCCTCAAGCAGATCGTCGACCAGTTGAATGTCGAACCCGGTCTGCTGGTATTGCCGGTGGCCCTGCTGCTGGCCTACGGCGCGTCGCGCATCGGCGTCACCCTGTTCACCGAGCTGCGCCAGGTGGTGTTCGCCCGGGTGATGGCCCGCGCTTCGCGGCAGATCACCCTGAAGGTGTTCCAGCATCTGCACGGGTTGAGCCTGAAATTCCACCTCAGCCGCCGCACCGGCGGCGTGGCCCGCGACGTGGAGCGTGGCGGCAGCGCCATTTCCGACCTGCTGGACTGGACCCTCTACACCATCATCCCGACCCTGCTGGAGGTGCTGCTGGTGACAGTGGTGCTGGTCTGGGCCTATGACTGGGGCTTCGCCTTCATCACCCTTGGCACCCTGCTGGCCTATGGCGTCTGGACCTTCGCGGTGACCGAGTGGCGCACCCGCTACTACCGCGCTTCGGTGGAAGCCGACACCCGCGCCAACGAGCGCGCGGTGGACTCGCTGCTCAACTACGAGACCGTGAAATACTTCAACAACGAGGCCCACGAGTCGACGCGCTACGACGAGAACCTGCGTGTGCTGGAGAACGCCAGGGTCAAGGCGACCAAGTCCCTGGCGCTGCTCAACCTGGGCCAGACCGCCATCGTCGCCGTCGGCGTCACCGCCATGATGTGGCGCGCCGCCGCCGGCGTCGTGGCCGGCGAGCTCACCATCGGCGACCTGGTGCTGGTGAATACCTACCTGCTGCAACTCTCCGCGCCGCTGTTCATGCTGGGCATGATGTACCGCGAGGTGAAGCAGGCGCTGACCAACATGGAGCGGCTGTTCGGCCTGCTGGACGAACGCCAGGACGTACAGGACGCGCCGGGCGCCATTCCCCTGCAGACCCGCCGCCCACGGGTGCGCTTCGAGCAGGTGCATTTCGGCTACGACCCGCGCCGGGAAATCCTCCATGGCGTGGATTTCGAGATTCCCCCCGGCGGCACCGTCGCGGTGGTCGGCCATTCCGGCTCCGGCAAGTCCACCCTCGCCCGCCTGCTCTACCGCTTCTACGACATCGACGCCGGGCATATCCGCATCGATGGCCACGACCTGCGCGAGCTGGACCAGGGCTCGGTGCGCAGCGCCATCGGCATCGTTCCCCAGGACACCGTGCTGTTCAACGACACCCTCTACTACAACATCAGCTACGGCCGCCCCGAGGCCAGCCGCGAGGAGGTCGAGGCCGCCGCCCGTGCCGCGCACATCCACGACTTCATCCTGCGCCTGCCGGATGGCTACGAAACCCAGGTGGGTGAACGTGGCCTCAAGCTTTCCGGCGGCGAGAAGCAGCGCGTGGCCATCGCCCGCGCGCTGCTGAAGAACCCGGCCATCCTGATCTTCGACGAGGCCACCTCGGCGCTGGACTCCAAGTCGGAGAAGGCCATCCAGACCGCCCTGGACAGCATCCAGGTGGGTCGCACCACCCTGGTCATCGCCCACCGCCTGTCCACCGTGATGGACGCCGACCAGATCCTGGTGATGGACGCCGGGCGGATCATCGAGCGAGGCACCCACCGCGATCTGCTGGATGCCGGCGGCACCTATGCGCAGATGTGGTTGCTGCAGCAGCAGGAGCCGGAAGTGGTCGGCTCGCCGGTCCCCAGCGTGAAGGGTTGATCACGCTCGGGTAGACCTCCACCGTGGGCGTGCGGCCTACTCCTTGGCCTCCAGCACATCCCCGGCCCAGCTCAGGGCGGCGACCACGGTGGGGAAGCCGATGGTACTGGTCAGCGCCAGCAGGGCATGGTGGATATGCTCGGGACTGGCGCCGGCCTCCAGGGCGCGACGGGTGTGGCTATGGACCGCGCCTTCGGAATGGCTGGCCGCCGCGGCGGCCAGCTGAATCAGTTGCAGACTGAGCTCATCCAGCGGACCGGCCTGGCGCACCACGGCGCCAAGGGTTTCCACCGCCTGGAAGTACGCGGGGTGCTGCTTCTTGAAGCGTTTGTAGGTTTCGAGATCGTGCTTGCGTTCCATGGGGCCACCTCGCTAGGGGATGCCCTTTCAGCTTAGGAAACCCTCGGCGGTCGCACGATCTATGGTTAAAGGACTCGCCCGCCCGCAGGGAGAACCGTCCCCATGCCCAGACCTCGCCACGGCCTCCGCACACACTGCGGGGTGCGCTCCCGCCGGATTCCATCACCGCCGACAGCATGGTCCGCAGCCTGATCGGCGCCGTCCTGCTGGCCGTCGCGCTCTATCTCGGAGTCGGCGCGTTGCTCTTCGTCTTCCAGCGGTCGCTGATCTATTTCCCCCAGCCCCGCGCCATCGGCGGCGCCGACCGCCTGCTGATGCTGCCGGTGACGGACCAGCGGATCGCCGTCACCGTGCGCCCTCTGGCCAGCACCAGGGCGTTGATCTATTTCGGTGGCAATGCCGAGGACGTCTCGCGCAGCCTGCCGGACTTCGCCGAAGCCTTTCCCGAGCACGCCCTCTACCTGCTGCATTACCGGGGTTTTGGCGACAGCACCGGCAAACCCACCGAGGAGGACATCCAGCGCGACGCCCTGGCGCTGTTCGACAAGGTCAGCGCCCTGCACAAGGACGTAGCCCTGGTCGGCCGCAGCCTGGGCAGCGGCGTGGCGATTCGCCTGGCGAGCCAGCGCCCGGCGACGCGGCTGGTGCTGGTCACGCCGTACAACAGCATCCTCGAACTGGCCCAGCGGCAGTTCCCGATCTATCCGGTGCGCTGGATGCTCGAAGACCCGTACGAATCCTGGCGCTACGCCCCGGCAATCACCGCGCCCACCCTGGTGATAGTGGCGGAACGGGATGAAGTGATTCCGCGCTGGAGCAGCGAAAAGCTCTTCGCCCGCTTCCGTTCCGGCGTAGCCCGCTGGGAGGTGATCGCCGGGACGGGGCACAACGACATCGGCACGCGGCCGGAGTACCTGCGGCTGATCCGCAGCGCCCTTTAGGCTAGGCGCAGCCGGACGCAGGACTCAGCATCTCGATCTCGCGGACATCGAACTCTCGACGCAGGTAGTCCATGCGTTCTTCGTGGAAGCGGCGCATGTGCGGCAGGGCGATATGGCGCTCGAAATGGGCGCGGCTTTTCCAGACCTCGTAGAAGATGAACAGGGTCGGGTCCCGGGCGTCGCGCAGCATGTGGTATTCGATGCAGCCCGCCTCCGCGCGGCTGGGTTCGACGTAGGCGCGGAACAGCGCCTCGAACGCATCGGCTTGCTCGGGGCGGGTGTGGGCGTGAAGGATGAAGCCATAGGGTTGAGTCATGGGGTGTCGTCTCGGACCGGTCTTTCTATCAACCTTATCGCAATACAATTGCCGAAATTCATGATTTAGCAGCAAGTATCAATTGCGCCACGGCCGGTTTTTCCGCCTGGATGCCCCCGGTAGTCTGCCGCCACATCACCTTGCGGAGGCACACCTGCCATGAAAAAGATCCTGTTGCTCAACGGCGGCAAGAAGTTCGCCCACTCCAATGGCCAGTACAACGACACCCTGCACGATGCCGCCCTGGCCTTCCTCGACCGCGCCGGTTGCGACGTCAGGGAAACCCGCATCGACGCCGGCTACGACGTCGCCGAAGAGGTGCAGAAGATTCTCTGGGCCGATGTGCTGATCTACCAGATGCCGGGTTGGTGGATGGGCGCACCCTGGACCGTGAAGCGCTACCTGGACGAAGTGTTCACCGAAGGCCACGGCAGCCTCTACGCCAACGACGGCCGCACCCGTTCCGACGCGTCGCAGAAGTACGGCAGCGGCGGCCTGATCCACGGCAAGCAGTACATGCTCTCGCTGACCTGGAACGCGCCCCAGCAGGCCTTCGATGACCCCACCGACTTCTTCGAGGCCAAAGGCGTGGACGCGGTGTACTTCCCCTTCCACAAGGCCAACCAGTTCCTCGGCATGCACGGCCTGCCCACCTTCCTCTGCGTGGACGTGATGAAACAGCCGAACATCGAGGCGGACGTGAAGCGTTATGAGGACCATCTGGCCCAGGTTTTCGGTATCGCCGTCTGAGGCCCGCAGGGCCGGAGCATCAGAGCATCGCCGTTCCGGCGAGTGCGGCCGCCAGGGCAATCGCCAGCACCAGCAGGCCGACCAGCAACCGGTTCGGCGACTGCCGCGCCGCGTCACTGGGCGCGGCGCTCTGCTGTTGCGCCGCTGCCCGTAGCGGGTTGGCGACCGGCTGGCGGCCAGCCGGTCGCGGCGCAACCGGCTTCGGCAAGCGGGCCAGGGGCATGAACAGGGTGGCGTCCTCGTCCACCGCCTGGGGCGCGGCCACCCTGGGGCCGATCACCAGCAGCGTCACCGAGCCCATGCGCACCTGGTCGCCCGGCTGCAGCACGGCAGCGCTCACCCGCTGCTGATTGACGAACACCCCGTTGGCCGACGCCAGGTCCTTGATCTCCAGCACGTCGTCCTTGAGGAAGAACTCGCCGTGCCGACGCGACAGTTCCTGGTCGCTGAAACACAACTCGCACTTCACTGAGCGACCGAAGGTCATGGAGCCGGTGACGTGGTACTTCTGCCCCTCGTGTTCGCCCTTGATCACCTGCAGGAACCAGCGCGTCGCGGCTTGCGCCCGGGGCACGGCCTTGGCCGGGTCCACCAGCAGCAGTTCGAGGGCGCCGATGCGCAGCCGGTCACCGGAACGCAGCTGGAAACGCGTACCGATGCGCTCGTCATTGACATAGGTGCCGCCGGGTGTGCCGCAATCGCTCAGGTAGTACTGGCCGTGGTCCTGGCGGATCTCCGCGTGGAACAGGCCGACCTCCGGGTCCGCCAGGACTAGGCTGTTGCGACTGTCCTGGCCGATGGTGAAGCGTTCGTCCACCAGCCAGATCGGCGCCTGACGATTGTCCGCGAAGTGAATCCTGAGCATGGAAGGTCCTTGGAGGCAGGGCACTCGACAATGATAGCCATATGCCGCCAGATTCGATCCGGCGATGGCTGGCCGTCAGTTGAAAAGACGATTCCAGAACCGCTTGATCGGGTTGCTCTGTTCCTGCGACTTCGCCGGCGCCTTGGCCGGACGGCCGGCCGCCACGCGCGCACCCTTGGCCTTGCGCACCCGCTGCTCGTGGACGGCCCGCAGTTCGAGCAGGGTCGGGTTCGCCGGTGCGACCTGCAGCCCGGCATCGATGTACTCCAGCGCCAGGGCGAACTCCCGACGGCTGTAGGCCTCTTCGCTGAGGTCGACGAAACGCTGCGCCACCCGCTCCAGGCCAGCCATGGCCTGTTCGTTGTCCGGTGCCCAGGCCAGGACCTGCTGGTAGTAGAACACCGCGCTGTCCTGCTCCGGCTGCACCAGGCGGTCTTCGCCCAGGCGCTGCTCGGCCAGTACCAGGGCGTTGGCGATGCGCGCCGCCAGCACCCGCTGCAGGCCGTCACCGGCCTTGGCGTTGTCGTCGTCCAGGCGCAGCGCTTCGTGGAAGTAGAAATCGGCGTTGTCCCCGGTCGGCTCCACCAGCTTGCCCTCGGCCAGGCGCTGTTCGCCCAGCGCCAGCAGATCGGCGACCTTCATCCGCAGCACGACGTAGTAGCCGCCCGCGCTGGACACCACCAGCAGCGCCAGCCCGGCCAGCCCCCAGAGCAGGCCGGCGTAACGGCGGCCGGCCCGTGGCGGCGCCGGCCGCTCCAGCGGCGCGGCCGGGGCGATGCGGGTGAAGTCGAGATCGAGGTCGCACAGCGCGTTCAGGCTGTCCAGCAGCACACGGCAGTCGGCGAAGCGCTCGTCCGGGTCCTTGGCCAGCATGCGGTCGATCAGGTGCTGGTAGTCGCCCAGCCCACGACGCAGCCGGGGCGGCTCCATCTGCACGTGGTTGAGCACGGTTTCGGCGTAGCTGGCGCCACGATAGGGGTTCTCGCCGGTCAGCAGCTCCAGCAGGATCACACCCAGGCTGTAGATGTCGCTGCGCGCGTCCAGCGCCTGGCATTGGGCCTGCTCCGGGCTGCTGTAGGCCGGGCTGCCCACGGCGACGTTGAACTGAGTCAACTCGCTGTCCAGCTCCAGGTCCTTGGCGATGCCGAAATCGGTGAGCACCGCGGTGCCATCGTCGCGGAAGAGGATGTTGGCCGGTTTGATGTCCCGGTGCACCAGGCCCTTGCCATGCACCACGGCCAGGGCGCCGGCGATCTGCCGGACGATGCGCAGGGCTTCCAGGGGTTCCAGCGCCTGTCCCTTGTGGCGGCCGAGATCGCCGCCGGAGAGGTACTCCATGGCCAGGTAGTGGCGGCCATCGGGCAGGCGGTCGATGGCGTGGATGGTGACGATGGAGGGATGGTGCAGGGAGGCGAGCATGCGCGCTTCGCGGATGAAGCGATCGGTGAAGGCATCGTCATCCAGCCTGTCCAGAACCTTGACCGCGACCTGGCGGCCGAGGGACTCCTGGGTGGCGAGGTAGACCTCGGCCATGCCCCCCTTGCCCAAGCGGCCATGCACCCGGTAGCCGGGTATTTCAAGCGGATTGTCGTTCATGGGTTTGGTCTTCGCGGTTTGAGCAATCGGCTCAGGATCGATTTCGACCTGCGTGATACCGCGGTGGTTTCCGGCGGCGCCAGGCCGATGACGATGCAGGAGATGTTGTCCCGGCCGCCAGCTTCGCATGCCAGTCCCAGCAGGTGCGCCACCAGCTCTTCCAGGGTGTCCGCGCTGGCGCACTGGGCGAGGATTTCCGCGTCCTCCAGCTCGCCGGTCAGGCCGTCGCTGCACAGCAGCAGCAGTTCGCCAGGCTCCAGCCGGCCGTCCAGCCAGCCCACATCCAGCGTCTGCTGCTCCTGCCCGAGGCACTGGGTCACCACATTGCGCCGGGGATGGTGGCGGGCCTCCTGCGGACTCAGTTCGCCCGCATCCACCAGGGCCTGGACCAGGCTGTGGTCGTGACTGAGGCGGGTGATGCCGTCGAGGCCGACGCGATAGGCGCGACTGTCGCCGGCCCAGACCAGGCCGAACGCCGCGCCGTCGAACTTCACCGCGACCAGCGTGGTGCCCATGCCGGAGCCCGACGCCGCCGCCAGCACCGCGCGATGAGCGGCCTGCACCGAGGCCTCCAGGCCCTCGCAGGCCGCCACGGCATCGCGCAAGGCGGCCACCGCCACCGCGCTGGCCACCTCGCCGCGCTGGTGGCCGCCCATGCCGTCGGCCACCGCCCATAGCCCCAGCTCGGGGGCGCAGAGCAGCGCGTCTTCGTTGTGTTCACGCACGCAACCGGCAATGGATTGCGCGGCGTATCCCAGGAGCTCGGACATGGGGTCCCTACTACCGTCCAGCGATGATTTCACATCATGCGGCGACGGCCGGGGCGCTGTCATCGCCTGGCGCATGAAGTGTTAAGCAGTCGAGGATTCGTCCGGCCATGCAGCCGTCCTCCGGGCGGCTATGCTGTTTTCATCGGCTTCGCAAATCACAGGCTCACGCAGCCCAGGAGGTGGTAATGGCCATTGAGCGCTTCAAGGCAAGGATGCGCTGAACCATCCACCCTCACGGGGAGGTCACCACCATGAGCAAAGGTCTCGACGCAAAACGCGAGGCGAAGAAAAAGCCTCAGAAAACCCTCCAGGAAAAACGCATGGCCAAGCGCACCCGGAAATCCGGCACGGGCATTCTCGGCAGCCACGCGCCGAATCCCTGAAGGCCCCACGGCAACGAAAACGCCCTCCTTTATGGAGGGCGTTGCGTTTCAGGACAGTGCCGCCGGGACGTCAGAGGAACATCCCGCCCGAGGCTTCCACCCGTTGTCCGTTGATCCAGCGGCCGGCATCGGACAGCAACATGGCCACCGCCGCGCCGATGTCTTCCGGCAGGCCGACCCGGCCCAGGGCGGTATTGCCGGCGATGAAGGCATTGACCTGGGCGTTGTCGCGCACCACGCCGCCGCCGAAGTCGGTCTCGATGGCGCCGGGCGCCAGCACATTCACCGAGATGCCGCGCGCACCGAGTTCCTTGGCCTGGTAGCGGGTCAGCACTTCGATGCCGCCCTTCATCGCCGCATAGGCGGCATAGCCCGGCAGGGCGAAACGGGCGAGGCCGGTGGAGATATTGAGGATGCGTCCCCCGTCGGCGATCAGCGGCAGCAGTTTCTGGGTCAGGAAGAACGGCCCCTTGAGCTGGACGTTCACCAGTTGGTCGAACTGTTCCTCGGTGGTCTCGGCGAAGCTGGCATGGATGCCGATGCCGGCGTTGTTCACCAGGAAATCGAAGCTGTCGCGGCCGAACTCGTTCTTCAGCAGTCGTCCCAGGCTGGCGGCGAAATCATCGAAGGTGGCGCTCTTGCTCACGTCCAGCTGGAGCATGGCGGCGCGCCCGCCCAGGTCGGTGATTTCGCGGCTGAGGGATTCGGCATCGTCCAGCTTGCTGTGGTAGGTGCCGATGATGTCGATGCCCTGGGCGGCCAGGTGCTGCGCCATGCTTTTGCCGAGGCCGCGGCTGGCGCCGGTGATGAGTGCGATCTTGCGGGTCATTGCCGTGCTCCTGACTGCGGGTGGGGAAGGTGTGAGGACTTTATTGTCCGGATAGTTCGCGATAAATATGCTGATACCGGAATCACTGATCGGCTCAATCGAACAATCCGGAGCGAGGTGCCACACGGATGAACAAGCTGGAGCTACTGAAAACCTTCGTACGGGTCAGCGAACTGTCAAGTTTCACCCAGGCGGCGGACAGCCTCGGCCTGCCCCGTTCCACCGTCTCCGACCAGGTGCAGGCGCTGGAGGAACTGCTGGGCACGCGCCTGTTGCAGCGCACCACGCGCAAGGTGCAGGCCACCCAGGATGGCCTGCTGCTCTATGAGCGCAGCCGCGAGCTGCTGGCGCAGATGGACGAGTTGGAAGGGCTGTTCCGCCAGGATGCCAGCGCCCTGAGCGGCCGCATCCGGGTGGACATGCCGACCGTGCTGGCACGCAAGGTGGTCCTGCCGCGCCTGGGCGAGTTCAGCGACCGCCACCCGGGGGTGGAGCTGGAAGTCAGCAGCACCGACCGACGGGTGGACCTGGTCCGCGAGGGCTTCGACCTGGTGCTGCGGGTCGGGCCTGTGCTGGACGCTTCGCTGGTGGCGCGCCCCCTGGGCGCCTTCCCCATGGTCAACTGCGCCAGCCGCGCCTACCTCGCCGCCCACGGCGTGCCGCGTGACTTGGACGACCTGTCCCGGCACCGGCTGGTGCACTACGTCTCGGTGCTGGGCAGCCGACCGCCGGGGTTCGAATACCTCGTCGATGGCAAGCTGCAGCAGCGGCCCATGGCCGGCAACCTGACGGTGAACAATGCCGAGGCTTACAGCGCCGCCTGCCTGGGCGGCCTGGGGCTGATCCAGGTGCCGCTGCACGGGGTGCGCGAGTACCTGGAAAGCGGTGAGCTGGTGGCGCTGCTGCCGGCGTATCCACCGCCGCCGCTGGAAGCCACCCTGCTCTACGCCCATCGCCGCCTGCCGCGCCGGGTGCGGTTGTTCATGGACTGGCTGGAGCAACTGGTGCACGAACAGTCCGCCCCCTGGTTCCAGGCGGAATAGGTGCTGCGCTTGCCGCTATCGCGCAGGAAGAGACCGAGCGACTCGTCGGTTTTCCTGGCGATTCGCTGCGCACCGTGACAGGGGCGAGGCAGGCGTTGCGGCGGGCCCTGGCGCCCGTCACGCGGCACTACGATCTGACGGCCGGCGAATAAAAGGTTAGGCATTCCTCGCAAGCACAGGTATTGTGTCGAGCGCTGTGATGCACGTGTCACCGGGAAACGGTCTGTACTTTAGCGGTCCCCTCTTCATCGGTTGCCGACTTTCTGCACTCAGTGACAGGCTGGAACGGTCCAGCCCAGCAATAATTCAGTTTCTAGGAGACATTCCAATGTCCGAGCGCCAAACCGGCACCGTCAAGTGGTTCAACGATGAAAAGGGCTACGGCTTCATTACCACCGATAACGGCCCGGACCTGTTCGTTCACTACCGTTCCATTCAGTCCGCCGGCTTCAAGAGCCTGAAGGAAGGCCAGAAGGTTTCCTTCATCGCCGTGCAAGGCCAGAAAGGCATGCAGGCCGACGAAGTGCAAGTGATCTGATCACGAGCCGAAAGAAGAACCGGCCTTCGGGCCGGTTTTTTTTTCAGCGGTTTCAGGCCCCTCGCCGGCCAGTACGAACAGCGGAAGCGATAGACATGCGTATCAAGACCTCCCACAGCAGCACCCCCAAACCCCCTGCAGCCACCACCAGCCGTGAAGACCTGGAAGCCCAGGTCGCCGCCTTCCTGAAGCAGGGTGGCGAGATCCAGGAAATCGCCAAGGGCGTCAGCGCCCAGGTGGCCCCCAGCCGCCACATCCGCATCGGCAACAAGTAAGCCCCGTCTGGCGTCCCGAGGCGGACAGGCACGCGACCTGCCGCCGGGCGCCACCGCCCTGCCCTCGCCGGACTAAACTCCACGCAGGCCGATAATGGCCGAAACCCGGGGGTAAAGGCCGGACGGGGAACCGGCGCCAACCAGATGGGAGGCGTCCCATGCAGCGGCACTACTACATCAGCGACAACCTCAAGGATCTGGAAAGGGTCGAAAGCGAACTCGAAGCGCAGGGCATCGACCACGAACAGATCCACGTGCTCAGCGAGCGCGATGCCGACGTCGAGCACTACCGGCTCCACGGCGTTCCCTCCGTGATGAAGCGCGACATGCTGAACTCCGGCCTGATCGGCGTCGGCATCGGCGTGGCCCTGGCGGCCCTGGTGATGCTGCTGGCCTGGTTCGGCGGCTGGACCGGCACGGCGGCCGGCTGGATTCCCTTCATCTTCTTCGCCATCGCCCTGTTCGGCTTCAGCGTCTGGGAAGGCAGCCTGTACGGCATCCAGACACCCAACCCCCTGGTGAAGCGTTTCCAGCGCCCCCTGGACGAAGGCAAGCATGTGTTCTTCGTCGACGTGAAACCCGGCCAGGAAGCTGTCCTTGCCCACGTCGTCGGCCATCACCCGAGGCTCCGCACCGCCGGCACCGGCCGGGCGACGCCGGAATGGGCCGAAGGCCTGCAGCACCGTCTGCATCAACTGCGCAAGATGATCTGACTCCGCAGCGCGATGGCGGATGCAACGCCTGGCGTCATCCGCCTCCTCTAGCCTTCCGCCACGTCGTCCGGGCCCGCCAGCATGCTGGCGCGGGCCTCGGCCAGCAGCCAATCGATCAGGCGGCGCACCTTCTCCGCTGGCGGCGACCTGCGGCTCCACGCCAGCCGGTAGGCCCAGGGCGTCGGCAGGCGGCAACGCCCGCCGAAGGGCAACACCAACCGGCCATGGGCGATGTCATCGCAGGCCAGCGCGGTGGACCCCAGGGCAAAGCCCTGACCGCTCACGGCACCCTGGATGGCATGGCCGATCAGGCCGAAGCGCATCCCGCCCTTCACCGGCCCCGGCTCGCCCACATAGGTGGCGAACCAGTCTTCCCAGCTCGGCAACTGCAGGTTGGCGCTGTTCTTCCAGTGGGTGTGGATCAGCCGCGCACGAAGCATGTCGCGGGGTTCGCGCAGCACACCGAACTGTTCCAGGTAGGCGGGGCTGCACACCGGAAAGAACGCTTCGCTGAACAGCAGTTCGCTGGCCGGCAACGGCGTATCGGTGGTGGTGAAGCGAATGGCCAGGGTAGCTTCGCCGCGCTCCAGGTCCACCCGTTGCTCAGTGGCCTCCAGGCTCAGGGTTATGTCCGGGTTGCTGGCGGCGAACTGGTTGAGGCGGCGCATCAGCCAGTGGCTGGCAATGGATGGCGCGCAGGTGATGTGGATTGGTCCTTCGTCCTGGCCGCGCAATTCGTCGGCACCCCGTACGAGCAGTTCGAAGGCCTGGGCGACGGTGCCCGCCAGGCGGCGGCCGTTGTCGTTGAGGGTGACGGTGTTGCGGGTGCGGTCGAACAGGCTCACCCCCAGTTCGGCCTCCAGCAGGCGGATCTGCCGGCTCACCGCCCCCGGGGTCACGGACAGTTCTTGGGCGGCTTCGGTGAAATTGCGGCTGCGCGCGGCCACCTCGAAGGTGCGCAGGGCGATCAGGGAAGGGAGGCGCATGGTGCCGGTTCGCTTTGAGTTCAAGTCAAAGCATGATGACAAATCATCGTTTGAATGCAAGGTGCCCGAGGGCCGATCCTACAGCCCTTGACGGCCCCTGCCGTGCCCCTCTGCCTTGCGAGTTCTATGATGAAACCCTCCCGCCTCCCCCTGGACTGGTTCGCCTGTGGACTGATGTTCGTCCTCTGCATCTGCTGGGGCTTCCAGCAGGTGGCGATCAAGCTGACCCTGGACGACGTGCCCTCCATCCTGCAGCTGGCCATTCGCTCCGGCGGCGCGGCCCTGGTGCTCGGCGCCCTGGTCCTGTGGAAGGAAGGTCGTAACGCCTTCCGCGACGGCACCCTGCTGCCAGGCATCGCGGTCGGCGCGCTGTTCGCCCTGGAGTTCCTGTTCATCGGCGAAGGGCTGAACCACACCAGCGCATCGCACGTCTCGGTATTCCTCTATACCGCCCCCATGTTCGCCGCCCTCGGTCTGCACCTGATGCTCCCCGAGGAACGCCTCTCGCCCCTCCAGTGGTTCGGCGTGCTGGTGGCCTTCGGCGGTATCGCCGGAGCCTTCCTCGGCAAGCCTGCCGGCGCGCCCGGCAACGCGCTGCTGGGCGACGCCTACGCCCTGTGCGGCGCCTTGGCCTGGGGCGCCACCACGCTGGTGATTCGCGGGTCGTCGCTGTCCGAGGCCAACCCGGTGAAGACCCTGTTCTACCAGTTGTTCGGCGCCGCCCTGCTGCTGACGCTGGTGGCTTTCAACAGCGGCCAGACCGATATGCAACTGACCCGGACCGCGGTGATCAGCCTCGGCTTCCAGGTGGTGGTGATCGCCCTGGTGAGCTACCTGGCCTGGTTCTGGCTGCTGCGCCGCTACCTGGCCTCGCGCCTGTCGGTGCTGTCCTTCATGACCCCGCTGTTCGGCGTGACCTTCGGCGTGCTGGTCCTGGGCGAGCAGATCGACCTTTCCTTCGCCATAGGCGCCACCCTGGTGCTGGTCGGCATCGTGCTGGTCAGCGGTGCCGAGTTGCTGCGCGGCCGCCGGCCGCGCAAGGTGCTGGCCGCCTCCGAAGCCTGATCAACGCCGCCGGATGCGCTCCACCAGCAGCCGGCCGTCCGCCCCCCAGCGTCCGCGCACTTCCACGTAGTCGCCAGCTTCCGGCGACTTGTCGAGGCGCGTACCGGGGCCCACCACCAGCGGCAGCGAATCCAACGTCCAGCCCTCCCCCAGCACACCCTGCAGCCGTACCCGCGCGCCCACCGGACTGGGAGCCGGCTGGCCATTGGAGTCACGGGCGCCCTGGTCGATCCAGTCGACGATCAACTGGGTTTCCTCCGCGCTGAGAAAAGGCGGACCGTCGAACGGCATCCGCGGTCGTGACTGGCCGCGGATGCGCCGCACCAACTCGCTGGCGCTGGCCGCGCCGGGCACGACGCGCATGCGCTCGTCGCGGTCGAGGATGGCCGTGTAGGCATTCAGCAGCAGTCCTTCCGGCGCGGAACCCATGAGGCCGTTGCTGGAGTGGCACTTGACGCAGCGGCTGGCGAAGATCGGCGCCACATGCGCATAGGTCACCGGCTCGCCCGCCGGCGGTCGCTGCGGCGGAACGGGCTCGACCGTCGCGCTCGCCGGCTGGCTGCCGGGCTGCAGGCCGCCGGCTATCCAGCCTTCGAACAGGGCGATTTCCGCATCGCTGAGAAAGGGTGGCCCGGTCATCGGCATGCGCGGCTGGCTCTGTCCCTTGAGCCGGCGGACCAGTTCGCTGCCGGCCGGGTCGCCAGGCTTCACCACCTCGCGGTTACGGCTGCCCTTGAGCAGTTCTTCGAGGCTGGTCAGACGCAGCCCGAGCGGCGCCGCCTCGCTGGCGTGGCACATCACGCAGCGCGCCTGGAGGATGGGCTGGATCGCGTCGAAGCTGACGTCCTGCGCCCAGGCCAGAGCGGATGCCAGGAACAGCGAGCAGAGTGTGACCAGACCCGGCGCTGTGTTCATTTCGACCCCATCTCGGCAGTGATTGCCTCGCTAAGCCTAGTGAATCGACCCGCATCGCGCCGTCGCGCGGAACCCCGCCGGCATCCGCCGGTCAGTCTATTCGAGGCCGGCCGACGCCGGCCCCAGGCCCCGGACTCCATCCAGTCGCCGCTGCGGAGCCCGGGGCTTTACCCTGCACCTGGGCCGGAAATCTCCGTACACAGAATCGCCAGGTCGGCGTGTTTCCTCGGAGCCAACCCTGGGCAATGATGGCCGCCGCCTGTCGTAACTGGAGACACACTGCATGAAACCTGCCCACCGCCTCACTGCCCTGCTGCTCGGCGCCAGCCTGCTGGCCGGCTGCGAGCTGGCCGAGGAGTCGGCCAACACGCTGGCGGAAAAAGCCGAGGCGGCCGCCCAGGAGATCGCCCGGGAAGCCATCGGCGAAGCGGTCAACGAGTTGAACAAACGAGTGGACGAGGTCCAGGCCTCGGCCAAGGCGCTGCTCGGCGAGCAGCGGAAGGAAGAAGCCCGCGAGGAATCGCCGCGCGGGCCGTCGAACAAGCATGAGGGCGAGGAAGAGGATGCCCTGCTGCCCCCCTCCGGCATCGAGACCTGATCCCTGGCGAGTGCGGCCGCGCGCCCCTGTCGCGGCCGCCGGGCCTCAGGCGCGCAGGTAGCGCGGCAAGGGCTTGCGATGCAGCACCTTCAGGGAGTCCAGCGGCGGAACTTCGCCATGCTCCAGCGCAAGGTCGCGCTTGAGCGTACTCACCAGCCAATCCAGCTGCGCCGTCGCCGCCACCACACGCTGGAAGAATTTCCCCTCGCGTTCCAGCGTCAGCACGAAACCACCATCCGGCCGAGGCTTGCGGCTGAGTTGGTATTCCGGAAAGGCGCTGATCAGCTTGTCAAAATCCAGATCCATGTCTTCTCTCCCAGAAAAATGATTGCTCCTGCACCCGTCGGTTGTGTGCATGCCAGCGCTATGACAACGGAAACGCCAAATAAATCAGCCAGTTGCAATCTTTTTTAACAACTTTCGCCATGCATTGCGCACGATTCAGGCCGTTTCCAGCGTGCAATTTGCAGGACCGATGCAATGCAAAGCCCCCGGCCGGAGCAGGCTCCGAACCGGGGGCTGTGTATTCAGGGCGGCGAGAAGCGCGCTTGGCGCGGATCAGAGCAGTTCGATGCGATCGTCCTCGATGCGGATCAAGCCCTGCTTGTACAGCCCGCCGATGGCCTTCTTGAAATTGCCCTTGCTTACGCCGAAGCGCTGGCTGATCAATTCAGGCGGGCTCTTGTCGGAAAGTTTCAGCACTCCGCCCTCGGCCCGCAGCGCGGCGATGATCTGCTCGCCCAGGCCACTGACCGCCTCGGCACCGACCGGCTGCAGGCTCAGGCTGATCTTGCCGTCGGGACGGATTTCCTTGACGTAGCCCTTCTCGCGCATGCCGCTGCGCACGAACTTGAAGACTTCGTTCTTGTGGATCAGCCCCCAGTGCTGACCGTCGATGATGGCCTTGAAGCCGAGGTCGGTCCGCTCCACCACCAGCAGGTCGACCTCCTGGCCAGGACGGTAGCGCGGCGGGGTTTTGTCCAGGTAGCGGTCCAGGCGCGCGGTCGCGGTGACGCGGCGGGTACGTTGATCCAGGTAGACGTGCACCACGCAGTAGTCGCCAACCTGTAGCGGGCGCTTCTCTTCCGAATGGGGAAGCAACAGGTCCTTGGGCAGGCCCCAGTCGAGGAACAGGCCGACCCGGTTGATCTCCACCACCTTGAGGCTGGCGAAACCGCCCACCTGTACCTTGGGCCTGAGCGTGGTGGCCAGCGGGCGGTCTTCGCTGTCCAGGTAAAGGAAGACGTTCAGCCAGTCGCCTACCTCGGTGGGCTGATCCTTGGGCACATAGCGATTGGGCAGGAGGATTTCGCCGTCGGGGCCACCGTCCAGGTACAGGCCGAAGTCGGTGTGCTTGGCCACCTGAAGTGAATTGAATCGCCCGATAAGTGCCATCTTCGCTACCTCTGTGAGTCGAAGCGGCATTCTACCCGCTGGCCGGCCGGCGAACCACGCGAAGCATGGCTTCCAGGAGGGCCCCTTCCCCGGCGCAAAGGCCGCCAGCAACCCGCTGAATTTTCATTCCGCGGAACTGTCTACTGGCCGCTAGCACAATAATGTTTCAGAATCGTGTCGTCGCACCCGCGACCCCGAAGCATTCCGGCCTCACTCGACGGAATTTCACCGCCCGATCTCAGGAGTTCCTGTGCGCCCATTCAGCCGTTGGCTGCCGCAGTCCTCATCGCTCGCACCACTTGGCGTGCTGTTCCTGGTCATTCCCGTCGCCAGCCGTTACTGGCTGGGCTGGTCCTCCCCCTTCGGCTATCTGTCCGACCTCGCCGTCGGCAGCTTCCTGATCGCGCTGCTGCATGGCCGCTCGCTGCTGCTGGCGCTACCGCTGATGCTGCTCTGGTGCCTGATGATCCTCGGCAACGCCGAACTGGTCGGCGCCGTCGGCCGCATGCCGGAGCCCGGCGACCTCAAATACCTGCTCGACCCGCAGTTCGTCAGCCACTCCACCCAGGGCGGCGGCATCACCTACCCGTACCTGGGCCTGGCACTGGGCGCCAGCGTGCTCGCCTGTCTGCTGTGCTGGCGGCGGCGCACCCGCGCGCTGCACTGGAAATGGTTCGCCGCCCCGGCGACCCTGCTCGCGGGCCACGTTGCGCTGCAGGCCGTGCAGCCCAGCGACGCCGATCAATGGCGGCAATTCAACCTGCCCCACAAGCTGCTGGCCAGCGCCGTGAACACTGGCCAATTGGCAGTCGAGGACTGGCTCGATGGCGACCAGCCGGAAACGCCGCCGGACATCGCCGCCCTGACGCGCCTGGACCTCGACGGCGCGCCGCTGCTCGCCGGCCCCGGCCGTGCGCGCAACGTGCTGGTGATCACCCTGGAAGGCATTCCCGGTGCCTACATCGCCGCCAACCGCGCGGCGATCAACAGCAGCTACCAGGATTCGCCGATGCCCAGGCTCAGCGCCTGGGCGGAACGCGCCATGACCACACCGGACTACGTGCTGCACAGCCACCAGACCATCCGCGGGCTGTATGCCATGCTCTGCGGCGACTACAGCAAGCTGGACTCGGGCACGCCCAAGGGCCTGGAACTGCTGAACAATCCCGCCCGGGCCAAGGCCTGCCTGCCCGCGCAGATGCGGCAGCACGGTTTCAGCACCCACTTCCTGCAGGGCGCGGGGCTGCGCTTCATGGCCAAGGACAAGATCATGCCGCAGATGGGTTTCGACAAGACTCTGGGGCGCAACTGGTTCCGCAACAAGGCCTACCTTGAATTCCCCTGGGGCATGGACGACAAGGCCTTCTTCGAAGGCGCGCAGACCTACGTGAAGCAACTGCGCCAGCAGAAGAAACCGTGGATGCTCACCCTGCTCACCGTCGGCACCCACCAGCCCTACTCGGCGCCCGCCGACTACCTGCTGCGCTACCCGGACGCCAAAAAGGCCGCCATCGCCTACCTGGACGACGCGGTGGACGCCTTCCTCAAGGGCCTGGAGAAACAGGGCGTACTGAAGGACACCCTGGTGATCGTCACCTCGGACGAATCCCACGGCCTCGAAAACGTCCGCCTCGCCTCGGCCTGGGGGTTCAACCTCGTACTGGCACCCGAACAGGCGTCGCTGCCGCCGATCAAGAGCGGCGTCTACGGCCACGTCGACCTGACCGCCTCCATCCTCGACTACTTCGGCTACGGCGTGCCGCGGAACCTGGCCGGCCGCTCGCTGTTCCGCGACTACGCCAGCGGCCGCGAGATGATGTCCTACACCAACGGCAAGCTGCGCCATCACGACGGTCTGGATACCTTCACCGAGTGCGATTTCCGCCAGGTCTGCCGGCGCTACCAGAGCGAAGGATTCATTGCCGATGAAGCCCGTTACCTGGGCAGCTACCGCGGCAAGAAGGCCCGCCTGGTGTCCCAGCGCGCGGCCCTGCTGGACCAGTCGCTGCTGGACGGCAACCTCGGCCAGGAATACCAGTTCGCCAGCCGCGAGCGCATCCGCCTGAAGGAAAAGGCCAGGGATGACTGGGCCGACAACCTGATCGGCGCGCAATACATGGAACTGCCGAAGAACAGCCGCACCCGCGTGCAGATGTCGATCAAGGTCGTGCGCATGGACAAACGGGGTGCCCAGTTGCGGCTGAAGGCCAAGGAGTTCGAGCGCGATGTGGCCCTGCCGATGCCCGAGATGCCACTGCTGAAACAGGGCAAGCCACTGAAGGTCGATTTCGCCTTCGACAACCCCGAGGCACGCAAGGCGTTCTCCTTCCACCTGCTGGCCGAAGGCCGCGGGGAGATCGAGATCAGCGACTTCCGCGTCACGACCGAGCTCCTGCCGGCGCCGGTCGTGACCGCTGGCAATAGTGATCCGCTGGCACAGCATCGCGCGCCGCACCCCATCACCACCCTGTTCGGCCTGTTGGCCCGCCAGCAGGACGCCACGGAGAGCGAGCTGGAGACGCCGGGCGAAGAACGCGCCGTGCTACCCGAGAGCGCCGAGCCGCGCTTGCCGCAGTATCACTGAGGCCCTGCCTTGCCAGGCGGCTCGTGGGGCCCGCAAACGAATTCGCACCAGCACGTGTCGCCCAGCCATGAACCGCGACATCAGGGCAGGGTCGCCCGGGTCGCGTTGCGGCTGTGGCTGCCGAAATGTCGGATCAGGCGTACCAGGGCCTGGTCGAGCTGCACGTCATCGGGCAGCGAGGCCAACTGGTTGCCCTGGCTGAACCCCGGCTGCGCCTGTCCGCCCGCCAGCCAGTGGGCGATCCGCGCGTCGAAGTCATCGGCGGCCTCGTAGGCCTCCCTGGACACCACCCGGCGCAGGGACTCGCCGTCGAACGGCGGGTAATCCCCATCCGTGCGGCGGTCGGCGTAGGCACGCAGCAACGGACTGTCGTTGCGCCCCTCACGCAGCAGCCTGCGCAGCCAGTCGGCCTGGTACCGCTCCACCTCGGTATGCCGGTTGGCCACCTGTTCGATGGCCGCCAGCCTGTCGTCGTCCAGTCCCACCGCCGCCTTCAAGGCAATCCAGAGTAGCCGGGGCATGGCCTGTCCCGGCACGGCCTTGGCGTGGTAGGGCTGGGTCAGGTCCTGGATGTAATGCAGGCCCCAGCCGAGGAAGCGGTAGCCCCAGTAAGGGTGGCCGCTCTCGAAGGCGAAGCGCGCCAGCCCCAGGTACTGGTAGACCCGCACCTCGGGGTAGGTGCGCGCCAGGTACGGCGCGGCGCGGTAGATGATCTCGTCCTCGTGGTAGTAGCCGATATGGAACGGCGCCTGGGACGAGTACTCGAAGCGGGCATCGCCGAACGGTTGCGTGCCGAAGTTGTAGCGGGCGCCCATTTCGCCGGGGTTGTCGCTGAACAGGTTGATGTCGTGGCCGTAGTCCGGCTCGTCGGCAGCGCTGGCCACCACCGCCAGGGCCGGCAGCATGTCGCCGGGTTTTACCTGGAAGAAGCGCCATTCGCGCCAGAGACCGAGCGTGCGGAACACCAGCACATCGGCGGCCTCCAGCGGCTGGCGTCCGCGCCAGTCCATGCCCGGCAGCGCCTGGACGAAATAGGCCAGCCTGATTTCAGGGTTCACCCGCAGTGCCATCAGGAAGGCCTTGCGAGGGTCGCCGCTGTGGCTGGGAATCCAGCGCAGGTCATCGGGCCTGGCGGGATAGTCCGGCAGATGGTCGCGGAAGAACGCCTCCTGCTCGTCCAGCACGTATTCCAGCGCCACGCCCTCCTCTTCCAGGAACGCCTCCAGGCTTTCCACCCGCACCGGTGGCGCATCCTTGACCTGCGGCAGCGCCGCCAGCGCCAGGGCGGTGCCCAGGGCATGGTTGGACCAGGCCAGGGCGGCGGACGGCAGGCCAGCCAGGCTCAGGCCGAGGGCGAGCGCCAGGTACTTCATCGATCACTCCAGGGGCAGGTTTTCGCGCAGGGCCCACCAGCGTACCAGCCACTTCACGGGCCTTCACTGACCAGCCAGGACAGCCGGACTCACCGATCAAGCCGTCAGGAACCACTGTAGTGCATGGCGCACAAGCGAAACGGCCGCCCGGGGGCGGCCGTCTGCTTCACTGGATGTCGTCGGGGACCACCACGATCCAGTTCTTGTCCGCCGTCACCGGCAGGCCCTGGCTTGCCTGGGCCTCGGCGTTGCGCTTCTGCATGGCAGCGATCTGCTCCATGTACTTGGCCTTGCGATTGATCCACAGGTTGATGCCGCCTTTGGCCACGTCGGTGCCATGGAACATCATGTAGCCGTCGCTGATGGGGGTATCGCCGGCGGCCAGGATGGGCTTCTTCCACTCATCGATATAGGTGAGGATCGCCGCGTACTTGCCGGACATCCAGGTGGCTGGGGTCCAGAGGTAGGGAGTCAGTTCCAGGTCGAGGTTGGCCTTCTGGTCATACTGGCCGTCGGCGATCTGCTTGCGGCTGGTGGTCAGGGCGCCGGTCTTGCGGTCCTTCAGCAGCGTGGTGACGCCGATGACATTTTCCGGCTTCACGTTGTAGCCGTACTTCGGGTCCGCGGCGACCATGCGCACCAGCTCCTCCAGGGCGGCGGTGATGATGTACACCTCGATACCGTTCTCGTGGAGCTTGTTCATCAGCTCCTTCTGGCCGGTGAAGACCTTCGGCGGGTTGATCTCGATGGTCTTCACCTCATCCCCCTCGTAGTAGGTGGCGGGAATCGGCTTGCCGTGGGCCATCAGTTCGTCGACGTAGCCTTTCAGCTCACCCAGGGTGAAACCGGAGAACACTTGGGCGACCCAGGGGTAGCAGACCAGATCGTCCACTTCGCACAACCGGTAGTAGTAGCTGTTCAGGCTTTCCTTGTGGCCGTTCACATCCTTGAAGGGGATCAGCCTGAGGGAGGGGTCCAGCTTCTCGCGGGTGAGCACGCCTTTCATTTCCAGGAATGGCAGCAGCGACTCTTCCAGGTCGTAGCGGTAGCTGGTGTTGTCCATGTCGAATACCGCGAAATTGCCCTGGTTGGCGTGCTTGGCGATCAGGGCATTCAATTGCTTCGCCGCGGGCTCGGGCCAGTGTGCGAGCTCGGTGGCGGCCTGTGCGGTGACGGCCAGACCGAGACTAAGGGCTGCGGACATCAGCGTCTTGGCGATCTTCATCTTCTTATTCCCTTGTTGGATGGCGTGGGGAAGCGCTACTCCTGCTTCGCCGCCGAACCTAGCAAAGAGCCTGCCCGCGCCCCGCACGAGAACGACCTCCAACGTCCTCGACGCGTCATGCCATCAACGCCGCAAATGCCGGGGGATTCAGTTGGCGGTGCCGGTCAGCGGCTAGACTCAGCTTCCCCAAGCCGCCAGGAGAAGCGCCATGCTCAAAGCCGAATACCAGACCCGAGGCCCGGTGCCTCAGGATGTGATCGAAGCCGTGGAGTTCGAACTGCCGCCCGTGGCCGCTGGCCAGGCGCTGGTGAAAGTGCTGGCGGCGCCGATCAATCCGTCCGACGTGCTCACCCTGACCGGCGAGTACGGCATGTTGCCGCCCCTCCCCGCCATCGGCGGCAATGAAGGCGTGGGCGAAGTGCTGGAAGTCGCCGCCGACGTCAGCGCCCTCAAGCCCGGCCAGACCGTGCTGCTGCCGGTGGGCTGCGGCACCTGGCGCACCCATCTGATCGCCGACGCCAAGCAGCTCATCCCGCTGCCCAGCGCCGACCCGCAGCAACTGGCGATGCTCACGGTCAATCCACCCACCGCCTACCTGATGCTGCGCGACTTCGTCGACCTGCAACCTGGCGACTGGGTGATCCAGAACGCCGCCAACTCCGGCGTGGGCAGTTACCTGATCCAGTTGGCGAAGATCCGCGGGCTGAAGACCCTCAACGTGGTGCGCCGCGACTCGGCGGTGGCGGCGGTCCGGGCCGAAGGTGGCGACGTGGTGCTGGTGGACGGCCCGGACCTGCCCAAGCGTGTGCGCGAAGCCACCGGCGGCGCACCGGTGAAACTGGGCATCGACGCCGTGGGCGGCGCCTCCACCGATCACCTGGCGGCCAGCCTGGCCGACGGCGGCGTGCTGGTGAACTACGGCCGCATGAGCGGCGAGCCCTGCCAGGTGAACCCGGGTTCCTTCGTGTTCCGCGACGTGACCCTGAAGGGCTTCTGGCTGGCCCGCTGGTTCCGCCAGGCCACGCCGCAGCAGCAGATGCAGCTGTTCGGCGAACTGATCCAACTGATCGCCGGCGGCAAGCTCAAGGCGCGCATCGCCGCCACCTACGACATCAGCCGGATCAAGGAAGCGGTGGCCGCGGCGGCCAGCGGCGAGCGCGACGGGAAGATCGTGCTGGTGCCCTGAACCGGCCCGACATTGCCTGCGTAGGGTGGATCAGCTTTACCGATCCACCATCGGCGTCAGACCCGGCCCCGTTGGTGGATGTAAAAAACGACATCCACCCTACGCCAGGTGCCGTGAGCGGCCAGGTCCGTGAGCATTCATTCGCGAAGCTGACCGCAGGGCAGCCCCTGCGCCATCAATGCGAGACCCAATACCCCAGCGCGCCCAGATGCACGGCCACGATCAGCCAGAACTTCACCTGGTAGGCGACCTTGCGGTTCTTGTGGCGGATCAGCCGCTGGGCCAGCAGGCCGCCCGGCCAGCCGCCGAGAAGCTCCAGCAGATGCAAGCGTGACTCCGGAATCCGTCGCTGGCCGGCGATGGCCAGGTGCTTGTCACGCCAGTAGGCGACGAAGCACAGCAGACTCATCGCCAAGTAAGTCAGCAGCAACGCCTGGACGGGCTGGGTGAGGTCCAGTGACAAGGCTTATTCCGCCGCCGGCTTCCTGCGTTTGAGCGGCGCCAGGCCGTCGCCACTCACCACACGGGACTCCTCGCGCGGCTTGCTGGGCTTGCGCTTGGGTGCGGCGGACTTGGCGGTGGTCTTCTTGTCGCCTTTCTTGTCGGTCTTTTTCTTCTTGGTGCCGGCGGCCTTGCCGGATGCCTTGACCTTTTTCGGGCCGCTGTAGGTGCCCTTGAGCTCCTTGATGACGCGGCGTTCGAAGCTCTGCTTGAGGTAGCGCTCGACGCTCGACATCAGGTTCCAGTCGTTGTGGCAGATCAGCGAAACCGCCAGGCCCTCGCCGCCGGCACGACCGGTCCGGCCGACGCGGTGCACGTACTCGTCGCCGGAACGCGGCATGTCGAAGTTGATCACCAGGTCCAGGCCCTCGATGTCCAGGCCGCGTGCGGCGACATCGGTGGCCACCAGCACCTTGGTGCCGCCCTGCTTGACCCGCTCGATGGCCAGCTTGCGGTCCTTCTGGTCCTTCTCGCCGTGCAGCACGAAGGCCTTGTAGCCACCCGCCACCAGGTGGCCGTAGAGGCGGTCGGCCTGGGCGCGGGTGTTGGTGAAGAGGATCGCCTTCTGGTAGGTCTCGTTGGCCAGCAACCAGCGCGCCAGTTGCTCCTTATGTTCGGGGTCGTCGGCGGTGATGATCTGCTGGCGGGTGTTCTCATTGAGCTGGTCGACGCTGTTCAGGCGCAGGTGCAGCGGGTCGCGCAGCACCTTGGCGATCACCTCGCGCAGGGCATTGCCGCCGGTGGTGGCGGAGAACAGCAGGGTCTGCTGGCGGTTGGCGCAGAGTTCGGTGATGCGCTGCATGTCCTCGGCGAAGCCCATGTCGAGCATGCGGTCGGCTTCGTCCAGCACCAGCACTTCCACTTCGCGCAGGTCCAGGTTGCCGGCGTCCAGGTGTTCCACCAGGCGGCCGGGGGTGGCGATCAGCACGTCGGGCAGCTTGCGCAGCAGGGCCGCCTGTTCCTTGAAGCCCTCGCCACCAGTGACCAGGCCGGACTTGATGAATGTGAACTGGGAGAAACGCTCCACTTCCTTCAACGTCTGCTGGGCCAGCTCGCGGGTCGGCAGCAGGATCAGCGAGCGAATGCGTACACGGGGCTTGGCTTCGCCGATCAGGCGGTTGAGCAACGGCAGGACGAAGGCGGCGGTCTTGCCGCTGCCGGTCTGGGCGGTCACCCGCAGGTCGCGCCCTTCCAGGGCCGGCGGGATGGCCGCCACCTGCACCGGGGTCGGCTCGACGAATTTGAGTTCGGCAACGGCCTTGAGCAGACGTTCGTGCAGGGCGAATTGGGAAAACACGGGGCTACCTCGATCGAAAGCGTAAACAGCTGCATAGGTTACCCGGAGTCGCGAGCGAACGCGCGATTTACCTGCGACACAGCGACGGAACCCGCCAGCGCATATACGCTCTTTCCAGCCACAATCGGAGCCCTGCCATGCGCCCAGCCCTGATCTACTACGTCGCCGCCAGCCTGGATGGCTACATCGCCCGCCCGGATGGCCGCGTCGATTGGCTGGAGGCCATCGAAGAATCGGGTGACGACCACGGCTATCAGGCCTTCTACGACAGCATCGACGGCCTGCTGATGGGCCGCGCGACCTACGAAACCCTGCTCGCCTTCGGCGGCGACTGGCCCTACCCCGGCAAACCCTGCCTGGTGCTGGCCCGCGGCGACCTGCCGCCCGCCGCGCCGGACGTGCGGATCAACCACGACACACCGGCCCAGGCCATCGAGCAACTGGCTGCCGCTGGTTGCAAGCGCATCTGGCTGGTGGGTGGTGGTTCACTGGCCGGAAGCTGCTACTCTGCCGGCCTGCTCGATGAGCTGGTGGTCAGCGTCATTCCCCATCTGCTGGGTGCCGGCATCCCGCTGTTCGCCGCCGGCCTCGAACGCCGCCTCCAGCTACGCGAGCAGCGCAGCTTCCCCACCGGCGTGGTGCAGCTGCACTACCAATTCCTGCCCGAAGCCGAGATCACATGACCACCCTGAACATCGCCGCCGCCTGCCTGCTGGACCCAAACGACCGCCTGCTGCTGGTGCGCAAGCGCGGTACCCGGGCGCTGATGCTGCCCGGCGGCAAGCGCGAAGCGGACGAAAGTCCGCTGCAAGCCCTGCAACGCGAACTCTGGGAAGAACTCCAGCTACGCCTGGAGGCCTCCGCCCTTACGCCCCTGGGCCGCTTCCGCGCACCGGCCGCCAATGAAGCCGACACCTGGGTGGATGCCGACATCTTCGTCGCCCGCCTGCCCCGCGCGGTGCACGCGGCAGCGGAGCTGGAAGAGCTGGCCTGGCTGGAGCCCGGCGCCCCCCACCCGGAAAACCTGGCGCCGCTGTTGCGGGACCACGTGCTGGACGCCCTGGCGGGCCGTTGAATGGAACGCTACAGGCCTTGCCGCGCCTGCTTGCGCAGCAGGTTGGCGCTGTCCCAGCCGATCAGCACCACGGCCAGCCAGATCGGCAGGTAGGTCCAGAGCTGGGCGGGATCGAAGGATTCGCCTAGGAAGGCCACCGCCACCGCGAACAGCAGCACCGGCTCCACGTAGCTGAGAATGCCGAACAGCCCCAGCGGCAGCAGCCGGCTGGACGCCATCATGGCGGCAAAAGCCAGGGTGCCGAGCAGCCCCAGGCCGGGAATCAACCACCAGAGCTGCGGCGCCTGGGCGAACGCGCCAGGCGGCGAGAAGCGAAGAATCAGCCAGATGGCCAGGGGCGCCAGCACCAGCATTTCCAGGATGAAACCGGACAGCGCATCCAGCCGCATCCAGCGACGCAGCATGAAATAGGGCGGGTAGCCCAGGGCAGTGACCAGGGTCAGCCAGGAGAAGGCACGGGTCAGCCAGAGCTCATGCAGCACGCCCGCCAGCGCGCACACCACTGCCAGCAATTGCAACGGCCGCAGGCGTTCGGCGTAGAACAGCCGACCGGCCAGCACCATCGCCAAGGGCAGCAGGAAGTAGCCGAGCGACACCTCCAGCATCCGTCCCTGCAAGGGCGCCCAGAGGAACAGCCCCCACTGCAGGCCGATCAACAACGCCGACAGGGGCAATGACGCGAGCAGCAAGGGCTCGCGCCGCAAGCGTCCGAGCACCGCCACGAAGGCCGGCCACTGGCGACTCAGCGCCAGCAGCATCAACACCGCCGGAATCGACCAGAGCACCCTCTGGGCGAAGACCTGCACGCCGTCCAGCGGCGCCAGTTCGCGCACGTAACCGGGCATCAGGGCGAAGAGCACAGACGCCGTCAGCGACAGCGCGACACCGCGACCGGAGAGCCTCATGAGCGTCTCGGCACGCGGGAATGGAACGGGAGGGAAATCATCGGGGGCCTCGCAAAGCAGCCGGCGAACATACGCCTTCCTTGCCGCGAGCGGAAGCTTAACAAGCGGGAAAACTGACCACCCGGGCAGGGCCGTCCTCGGCATTGTTGAAAACGCCATCGTTCAGGCAAAAGCCCCCTGCTCCCGGACATAAAAAAGCCCGGCCTGAATCAGGCCGGGCAGGGAAGGTGCGCCCACGGAGCGTTGGCGCACCAGGAGGAGCCGGTGGGTGACGCGGGATCAGGCGACCTGGGCCAGCCGGGCCTTGGCCGAGGCCAGGCCTTTTTCCTGGAACTCGTTGCCCATGTTCAGGCCTTCGGCGTGGATGAAGGTCACGTCATGGATACCGATGAAGCTCATCGCCTGGCGCAGATAGGGCTCCTGATGGTCCAGCGGGCTGCCGGAGTAGATGCCGCCGCGAGCGGTCAGGACGAAGGCGCGCTTGCCGGTGAGCAGGCCCTTCGGGCCGGTTTCGGTGTACTTGAAGGTGACGCCGGCGCGCAGCACGTGATCCAGCCAGGATTTCAGGGTGCTGGGGATGGCGAAGTTGTACATGGGAGCCGCCATCACCAGTACGTCGGCCGCCAGCAGTTCCTCGGTCAGCAGGTTGGAGCGCACCAGAGCGGCCTTCTCGCTTTCACTCTGCTGGTCGGCGGGCTTCATCCAGCCACCCAGGAGGTCGGCGTCCAGGTGCGGGACCTGCTCCACGGCAAGGTCGCGGACGGTAATCTCATCGGCCGGGTGGGCGGCCGACCATTGCGCGATGAAGTCCTGGGTGAGCTGGCGGGAAACGGAACCTTGCTGGCGGGCGCTGCTTTCGATGACGAGTACGCGGGACATGGGGGGCTGCCTCCATCGGGGTTGATTGCGTCGATGGGGCGCAGATTAGGTCGTCATGAATCGATAAAAAAGCGTAAATATCCGCCTAAAAACATCAAGAAAGTTGATTTGTAGCAGGAGGGGCACTAGGCTGCTTGCTGTGCCCCGACCCGCTCATGTGGGCTTGCAGGTCAGCTTGATCCGCAGCCTGATCACCGAACGCTGGAAGGTGGCTGTCAGGTAGGCGCTCTTGCCGCTCTCGATCAGTGCCTTGCGCACCTTCGGGGTTTCCGGACCGTTGACGAAGACCACCTTGCATTCGGCTGTGGTGCCGCCGATGTTCTGGATGTTGATGGCGGCCAGGTTGTCGGCAATATCGGTGGTGTCGTAGACGATCTCGGCGCCGTTGTACTGCTTCTCCACCTCGATGGGGTAGGCGACGGCCAGCGCGGGCAGCAGGGCGAACACGGCACAACACAGCTTTTTCATGGGCGATCTCCAGTGCAGAGAGCGCCAGCTTAACAGAGCGCCGCAAGCGGCATCAGCGCCATGGGCGCGGGCGATTTGCCGGCATCAGCAGCAAGAGGAGCAGCACAGCATGAAAGCCCCGCGCGTTACCCTCGACCAGTGGCGCACCCTGCAGGCGGTGGTGGACCACGGCGGCTTCGCCCAGGCCGCCGAGGCCACACACCGCTCGCAGTCCTCGGTCAGCTACACGGTCGCGCGCATGCAGGAGCAACTGGGCGTACCGCTGCTGCGTATCGAAGGACGCAAGGCGGTGCTGACCGAAGCCGGTGAAGTGCTGCTGCGTCGCTCGCGGCAACTGGTCAAGCAGGCCAGCCAGCTGGAAGAGCTGGCCCATCACATGGAGCAGGGCTGGGAAGCCGAAGTGCGCCTGGTGGTCGACGCCGCCTACCCCAATGCCCGCCTGGTGCGCGCCCTCTCCGCGTTCATGCCGCAAAGCCGCGGTTGCCGTGTGCGCCTGCGTGAAGAGGTGCTGTCCGGCGTCGAGGAAGTCCTGCTGGAGGGCTCGGCCGACCTGGCCATCACCACGCTGGATATCCAGGGCTACCTGGGCGCCGCCCTCTGCTCGGTGGAATTCGTCGCGGTCGCGCACCCCGACCATCCGCTGCATCGCCTGCAACGCCAGGTCAGTTTCCAGGACCTGGAAAGCCAGTTGCAGGTGGTGATCCGCGACACCGGCCGCACCCAACCGCGCAACGTCGGCTGGCTGGGCGCCGAACAGCGCTGGACGGTAGGCAGTCTGTCCACCGCGGCCAATTTCGTCAGCAGCGGCCTGGGCTTTGCCTGGCTGCCGCGCCACCTCATCGAACGAGAGCTCAAGGACGGCCAGCTCAAACCCCTGCCCCTGGACCAGGGCGGAAGCCGCCACCCTTCGTTCTACCTCTACGCCAACAAGGACAAGGCCCTGGGCCCGGCATCGCAGATCCTGGTCGAACTGCTGAAGACCTTCGATTCCGCACCGCTGGACGTCCCCTTCGCGGCCCCGGTTTCCAGTGTCTGACAGGAGTTCGAGCATGTCCTACTTCGACAACGACGGCTGCCAGTTGCACTACGAGGACTACGGTCGCGGCATGCCGGTGCTACTGGTCCACGGGCTGGGCTCCAGCACCCGCGACTGGGAATACCAGGTCCCCGCCCTCGCCGCCCGCTACCGGGTCATCGCCCTCGACGTACGCGGCCACGGGCGCTCGGACAAGCCGCGCGAGCGCTACAGCATCGCCACCTTCGCCGATGACGTGGTCGCGCTGATCGAGCACCTGGGGCTGATCGACGTGCACCTGGTGGGCATCAGCATGGGCGGCATGATCGGCTTTCAGCTCGGCGTCGATCACCCCGAACTCCTGCGCAGCCTGACCATCGTCAACAGCGGCCCGGAGGTGAAACCGCGCACACCGAAGGACTTCCTGGAAATCGCCAAGCGCTGGACCCTCTCCCGCGTGCTCAGCCTGGAGAGCATCGCCAAGGCCCTCGGTGGCCTGCTGTTCCCGCTGCCGGAACAGGCCGAACTGCGCCGCAAGATCGAAGAGCGCTGGCCACAGAATGACAAGCGCGCCTACCTGTCCGCGCTGGACGCCATCATCGGCTGGGGCGTGCGCGAGCGGCTGCGGCGCATCCAGTGTCCGACCCTGGTGGTTAGCGCCGACCGCGACTACACGCCGGTTTCCCAGAAGGAAACCTATGTGAAGGAACTGCCGAACGCACGCCTGGTGGTCATCGAACACTCCCGCCACGCGACACCACTGGACCAACCCGAACGTTTCAACGCCACCCTGCTCGACTTCCTCGATGAAGTGGAGCGCAACAAGGACCAAAACCGATGCTGAAAAAACTCGCCCTGGGCGCCTGCGCCCTGCTCGTCTCCCTCAACCTGCTGGCCGCCGACAAGCCCCACGTGCTGCTGACCACCAGCGCCGGGGAAATCGAAGTGGAACTGGATGCCGACAAGGCGCCGGTGAGCGTGAAGAACTTCCTCGACTACGTGGACGCCGGCTTCTACGACGGCACCGTGTTCCACCGCGTCATCCCCGGTTTCATGATCCAGGGCGGCGGCTTCGACACCGACATGAGCCAGAAGGACACCAACGCCCCGATCAAGAACGAGGCGGACAACGGCCTGCGCAACCAGCGCGGCACCCTGGCCATGGCGCGCACCCAGGCGGTCAACTCGGCCACCAGCCAGTTCTTCATCAACCACAACGACAACGCCTTCCTCGACCACGGCAGCCGTGACTTCGGCTACGCAGTGTTCGGCAAGGTGGTGCGCGGCATGGACGTGGTCGACCAGATCGCCAGCGTTCCCACCGGCAACCGTGGCATGTACCAGAACGTTCCGCTGCAGCCGGTGGTGATACTTTCCGCCAAGCGCCTCTAAGCGCTACTCGCGCCCGGGCAGGACGCCCGGGCCGAGCGTTTTCCTCCGGATGGATTCGCCATGCTCTTCCAACGCTTCGAACGCCTGATCGACGTCTTCCGCCAGGCGCCAGACGAAATGCCGCCGCGCAGCGTACTGCGCTTCTATGTCTATTACCTGCGCCAGGTCTGGCCGGTATTCATCGCCCTGCTCGTGGTGGGGCTCATCGTCGCGCTGATCGAAGTGGCGCTGTTCAGCTTCCTCGGCCGCATCGTCGACCTGGTGCAGGTCACGCCCGTCGGCGAACTCTTCCGGCGGCACGGCCCGGAACTGGCCTGGATGGCCGTGGTGACGCTGATTCTGCGGCCGCTGTTCAACAGCCTGCACGACCTGCTGGTGCACCAGAGCATTACCCCTGGCCTGACCAACCTGGTCCGCTGGCAGAACCACCGCTACGTGCTGAAGCAAAGCCTGGGTTTCTTCCAGAACGACTTCGCCGGACGCATCGCCCAGCGCATCATGCAGACCGGCAACTCGCTGCGTGACTCGGCGGTGCAGGCGGTGGACGCGCTCTGGCACGTACTGATCTACGCACTCAGTTCCCTGGTGCTGTTCGCCGAGGCCGACTGGCGCCTGATGATTCCCCTGGGGCTGTGGATAGCCGGCTACCTCTGCGCCCTCCGCTACTTCGTGCCACGGGTGAAGCAGCGTTCGGTGGAGTCCTCCGACTCCCGCTCGCGACTGATGGGCCGCATCGTCGACGGCTACACCAACATCACCACCCTCAAGCTGTTCGCCCACACCCGCGAGGAAGAGGACTACGCCCGCGAGGCCATCGACGAACAGACCCGCAAGAGCCAGGCGATGGCGCGGGTGATCACCGCCATGGACGCCACCGTCACCGTCATGGGCGGGTTGCTGATCGTCGGCACCTGCGGCCTCGCCCTGTGGCTGTGCAACCAGGGGCTGATCAGCGTCGGCGCCATCGCCCTGGCCACCGGACTGGTGATCCGCATCATCAGCATGTCCGGCTGGATCATGTGGGTGGTCACCGGCATCTTCGACAACATCGGCCAGGTGCAGGACGGCATGCAGACCATCGCCGTGCCGCGCCAGGTGATCGACCAGCCACAGGCGGAGCCCCTGCGGGTCGAGCGGGGCGACGTGCGCTTCGAGCACGTCGCCTTCCACTACGGCAAGGGCGGTGGCGTGATCCAGGACCTCGACCTGCGCGTGCGGCCTGGCGAGAAGATCGGCCTGGTCGGCCCTTCCGGCGCCGGCAAGTCGACTCTGGTCAACCTGCTGCTGCGGCTCTACGACCTGGAAGGCGGACGCATCCTCATCGACGGACAGGACATCAGCGGGGTGACCCAGGAAAGCCTGCGGGCACAGATCGGCATGGTCACCCAGGACACCTCGCTGCTGCACCGCTCGATCCGCGACAACCTGCTCTACGGCCGCCCTGGCGCCAGCGATGCCGAGCTGCTGGAAGCGGTGCGCAAGGCCCGCGCCGACGAGTTCGTCCCGCTGCTCTCGGATGCCAGCGGCCGGCGCGGCTTCGACGCCCATGTCGGGGAGCGTGGGGTGAAGCTGTCCGGCGGCCAGCGCCAGCGCATCGCCATCGCCCGCGTACTGCTCAAGGACGCGCCGATCCTGATCCTGGACGAAGCCACCTCGGCGCTGGATTCGGAGGTCGAGGTGGCCATCCAGGAAAGCCTGGAAACCCTGATGCGCGGCAAGACGGTGATCGCCATTGCCCACCGCCTCTCCACCATCGCCCGCATGGACCGCCTGGTGGTGCTGGACAAGGGCCGCGTGGTGGAAAGCGGCAGCCATGCCGAATTGCTGGCCCATGGCGGCCTCTATGCGCGCCTCTGGCAGCACCAGACCGGCGGCTTCGTCGGGGTGGAGTGAAGTCCGGCCGCGTCTCCCATCGACGCGGTTGATCTCCACTACAAGGCGCTTCGATTTCTGTCAGGCGCGTCCGACAGGTCTTATGGAGCCCGTACCCGGTTTCATCCGAAACCGACCCCGGACCCCGAGAGGAACAGCCCATGAAGATCGCATCCGCCGTCAGCGCCGTACTCGCCAGCCTCGCCCCCAGCGTGTTCGCCCAGGACTACCAGCGCGACATCGGCGCCGGAATCCCCGCCGTCGACTACCACTACGGAATGGAACTGGACGTGCAGCGCGTCCTCTACCGCACCGACGCCAGCCAACGCTCCGGCGTGGTGCCGGTCACCATGGTCTATGAGGACAGCAAGGGCGAGCTGCGCAAGGTTCGCTTCCTCGAATGGGGCAACCACGCCAGCAACAGCTGAGCCTGTCGACGAACGGCAACGCAGGGGCGAGGCGACTCGCCCCGTAGACCAGGATCGGAAGAATTTCAGCCAGTGCGACAAACGGTCGCAGCGGCTCAAGCACGGGCGATTCGGACTGATCAAAAAACGCTCAGAGCGGAAGCGTCGACGAGGGCCACTGAACTAACCGTCCTCAGCGGGTCAGATAAAGTCCCTTGTCAGCGAAACCCAACAGAGGAATACAAAGCCGATGAAAATGGCCTCGGTTGTAAGCGCCCTGCTCTCCAGTCTCGCGCCCAGTGTATTCGCCCAGGATGGCTTGCAGAACCAAGGTGCCGGCGTCGCGCCGGTGGACTATCACTACGGGATGGACATCGACGTCCAGAGGGTGTTGCACCGCACCGACACCTCCGGACGAGTCGGCGTCGTGCCAGTCACCCTCGTCTACGAAGACAGCGAAGGTGAAGTCCACAAGATCCGTTTCCTCGAGTGGGGCGGCAGCACCGTCACGCCCGATCACCCCAGCCAGATCGGCTGATCAGTCCCGCCTGAACGGCAGCAGGCCCCGCGCCTCCTCGGCGTAGGCCAGCACCCCGTCCCGCTCCTGCACCAGGAAATCGCCCACCGCAGCCCGCAACCCGGGATGGGCCAGCCAGTGCCAGGAGCGGGTGATCACCGGCTCGAATCCCCGAATCAACTTGTGCTCGCCCTGGGCGCCGGCGTCGAAACGCTGCAGCCCGGCGGCGATGGCCTGCTCGATGCCCTGGTAGAAACAGGTTTCGAAATGCAGCCGGTCGAATTCCGCCAGGCAGCCCCAATAGCGCCCGTAGAGGCTGTCGCCACCCTGCAGGGAAAACGCCATGGCCACCGGCCGCCCTGACTGCCGCGCCAACACCACGCGAATGGCCTCGGGCATCCGCTGCGCCAGCAGGCTGAAGAAGGTACGCGTCAGGTAGGGTGCCTGGCCTCGCACACGGTAGGTGTTGGCGTAGCAGGCATGGACGAAATCCCAGTCCGCCTCTTCCAGCTCATGGCCCTGGCGCCACTGGAACTCGATCCCCTGCCCCGCCACCTGCTCACGCTCCTTGCGGATTTGCTTGCGCTTGCGCGAACTCAGCGCATCGAGGAAATCCTGGAAGTCGCGGTAGCCGTGGTTACGCCAGTGGAATTGGCAGCCCAGGCGCTCCAGCCACCCCTCGCGGCCGCGCAAGTGACGGTCGGCGAAGGCGTCGGTGAAGTTGATGTGCACGCCCGACAGGTCGTCGGCGGCCACATCGACCACCAGCGCGTCCAGCAGCTCGCCGGCCGCCGCATCGTCCACCGCCAGCAGCCGCGCACCACCCACCGGGGTGAAAGGCACCGCGGCCAGCAGCTTCGGGTAGTAAGGAATGCCAGCGCGTTGGCAGGCGTCGGCCCAAGCCCAGTCGAACACGTACTCGCCGTAGGAATGGCTCTTCAGGTAGGCCGGCAAAGCCGCTTTCAGCTCGCCGCCTGCCCCGCGCAGCAGGTGGTGGGCCGGATGCCAGCCGCTGCGGCCGCCAACGCTGCCGCTTTCTTCCAGGGTGGACAGGAAGGCGTGACGCAGAAAAGGCTGGTCGTCCGGCAGCAGGGCATCCCAGTGCTGCGGGTCGAGATCGACGAGGCGGGAAAGGGTCTGGATCGGCATGGCGCCCAGTCTGGCGCGGGCCGATCAGGAAGAAAAGCGGGAACAAAAAAATGGGCGACCGAAGTCGCCCGAGGTGCCTTGCGTGCCTGTAAACCCGGAGTGACTCAACGCGGTTTGCGTTTGTGCGAATCCTTCCAGATGAAGTAACCGACGCCAGCGAAGAAGGCGACCATGAGACCGACCGTGCCTATACCGGCGAGAACCACTGTATCGACGAACATGATCTGCCTCCTGCGTTGCGGCGTTGTTGCTTCGATGGGTGCAAGTTACCCGCACGGCAGGGATGGAAAATTGATCTGGGTCAATCGCCCAGGTAGCCCTGTGAGGCGGCTCTCGGGACACTGATCCAGGTCAATTTTTGGGGAGGGTGAGGGATTGGCTGTGGCGCCATGGCGCGGGATAGGGCGATGGGCCTCGTACCCGCGCAGGTCCCGTAGGATGGCGTAGAGCGGAGCGAAACCCATCCCTCCGAAACGATGGGTTTCGTACCTCTACCCATCCTACGAAAAGCCATCCGCGCAGCCCCATTTTGTAGTTGGGGGGAACTGCCCTTGGGCAGCGGCATGGCCTGCTCGAGCGCAGGTCCCGTAGGATGGCGTAGAGCGGAGCGAAACCCATCCCTCCGAAACGATGGGTTTCGTACCTCTACCCATCCTACGAGAAGCCATCCGCGCAGCCCCATTTTGTAGTTGGGGGGAACTTCCCTTGGGCAGCGGCATGGCCTGCTCGAGCGCAGGTCCCGTAGGATGGCGTAGAGCGAAGCGAAACCCATCACTCCGAAATGATGGGTGTCGTACCTCTACCCATCCTACGAAAAGCCATCCGCGCAGCCCCATTTTGTAGTTGGGGGGAACTGCCCTTGGGCAGCGGCATGGTCTGCTCGAGCACAGGTCCCGTAGGATGGCGTAGAGCGAAGCGAAACCCATCACTCCGAAACGATGGGTTTCGTACCTCTACCCATCCTACGAAAAGCCATCCGCGCAGCCCCATTTTGTAGTTGGGGGGAACTGCCCTTGGGCAGCGGCATGGCCTGCTCGAGCGCAGGTCCCGTAGGATGGCGTAGAGCGAAGCGAAACCCATCCCTCCGAAACGATGGGTTTCGTACCTCTACCCATCCTACGTAAAGCCATCCGCGCAGCCCTTTTTGTGGCTGGAGGGAACCAACCTGTAGCTAGCGCTTCTTCGGTTTCTTGCCTTTCTTGCCCTTGGGCAGCGGCATGGCCTGCTCGAAGGCCTTGCGCATGTCGTTGAGGCGCTTTTCGTGGACGTCGTGGATGCGCTTGTCGCGCTCGGCGCCAAAGTCGATCAGGTTTTCGTCGTTGCTCATGAGCGGATCCAACGGAAGGTGAGGTTGAGGCGAGGTGCGCAAGGGGTACGGGTCTTCGCCACCTGATGCTGCCAATGATGCTGCGTCGGCCCGCTCATGACCAGTAGCGCGCCGTGGCCCAGTTCCAGGGAGTGTTCGATGCGGCTGCCGCCCTTGCGGCGCAAGTCGAAACGGCGCGTACCGCCCAGGTTGAGGGAGGCCACCAACGGGTTGCGCCCCAGCTCCGCCTCGTCATCGCTGTGCCAGCCCATGGAATCCTGGCCGTCGCGGTAGTAGTTGAGCAGCACGCCGTTGAGGGGCTGCCCAACCGCGTCCACGACCCGTGCGCGGATTTCCGCCAGCAGCGGCGTCCAGGGCAGAGGGTCATGGGTCAGGCCGGAATAGCGGTAGCGGGCATCCGGGTCGCCATACCAGGCCACCAGGCGCGGCACCGGGTAGAAACGTCCATGGAGATGGACCTGCGGCTGTTCCCAGGGCGTTTCAGCCACCAGACGCGCCAGCCAGTCGCTGGCCTCGTCCGCGACAAGAAAGCCCGGCTCATGGCGCAGATCGGCGTCGGGCAGCCGGAGGGGCATATCGTCGAACAGGTCCAACGCGGTCGGCTCAGGTAAAAGGAGGTTCCATTCTGCGCGCCTCAAACCTCCACATCCACCCACAGGCCTTGCCGGGGCAGCTCCCGCAACACGGCTTCGTCCTCCTCGTCCACCTCGCCGGCGGCCAGCTCCTGGGGCGTATAGCCACGCCGCTGGCGTCGCCGCTGCTCCTCCCGGAGCAGTTCCTCGGTCTCCTGGGGATGGCGCTTGTCCAGGCCGACGGCACTCTCCTGGGCGCTCTCCTGCGCGGGCGTGACCGGCGGGATTTCCGGGCGCGGTTTGACCACGTCCTGCTGGGCCGTGACCGGGACCAGGCCCTGGGGAATGGGTGGCAACATGCTCAAGCCCTCCTTTGGTCAGTCTGTCGGCCAGCTTCGGCGCTTCTTTACCTGCGCTCGCTACACTTTTGCGGACACACGGCCCCGATCCGGCGTCGCCCTGCGCCCTCGGTTCCGTTACCATACGCGGCTTTTTTCATCTCAGGGAGACAGGCATGGCGCAGCAGTATCAACCGGGGCAACGCTGGATCAGTGACAGCGAAGCGGAGCTGGGGCTCGGAACCATCCTCACGTCGGATGACCGCCTGCTCACCGTGCTCTACCCGGCCACTGGCGACACCCGCCAATACGCGCTGCGCAATGCGCCCCTGACCCGTGTGCGCTTCGCCCCGGGCGACGAGATCACCCACTTCGACGGCTGGAAGCTGAACGTCCAGGAAGTCGAGGACATCGACGGCCTGCTGGTCTACCACGGCATCACCGCGCAGAACGAACCGCGCATCCTGCCGGAAACCCAGCTGAACAACTTCATCCAGTTCCGCCTGGCCAACGACCGGCTGTTCGCCGGCCAGATCGACCCGCACAAGTGGTTCGCCCTGCGCTACCACACCCTGGAACACCGCTCGCGCCTGTTGCAATCCTCTCTCTGGGGCCTGTCCGGCGCCCGCGCCCAGCCCATCGCCCACCAGCTGCACATCGCCCGCGAAGTGGCCGACCGCGTGGCGCCGCGCGTACTGCTGGCGGACGAAGTGGGCCTGGGCAAGACCATCGAGGCCGGCCTGGTCATCCATCGCCAGCTGATTTCCGGCCGGGCCAGCCGCGTGCTGATCCTGGTGCCGGAAAACCTCCAGCACCAATGGCTGGTGGAAATGCGCCGGCGCTTCAACCTGCAGGTGGCCTTGTTCGACGCCGAGCGTTTCGCCGAAAGCGATGCCAGCAACCCCTTCGAGGACAGCCAGCTCGCCCTGGTTTCCCTGGAGTGGCTGAAGAGCAGTGAGCAAGCCCAGGACGCCGCCTTCGCCGCCGGCTGGGACCTGCTGGTGGTGGACGAAGCCCACCACCTGGTCTGGCACCCGGAACAGGCCAGCCCCGAGTACCGCCTGGTGGAGCAACTGGCCGAGGTCATTCCCGGCGTGCTGCTGCTCACCGCTACCCCTGAGCAGTTGGGCCTGGAAAGCCACTTCGCACGCCTGCGCCTGCTCGACCCGAGCCGCTTCCACGACCTCGAAGCCTTCCGCGCCGAAAGCGCCAACTACCGTCCGGTGGCCGAAGCCGTACAGGAGCTGCTGGACCAGGGCCGCCTGAGCGCCAAGGCCGAAGCCACCATCAAGGGCTTCCTCGGCGAGGAAGGCGAAAGCCTGCTGCACGCCCTGGCCGGCGGCGACGGTGATGCCGCGCCGCGCCTGGTGCGCGAGCTGCTGGACCGTCACGGCACCGGCCGCGTGCTGTTCCGCAACACCCGCGCCGCCGTGCAGGGCTTCCCCGAGCGCCAGTTGCACCCTTATCCGCTGCCCAACCCGGTGGAGTACATGGAGCTGCCCATCGGCGAGCATCCGGACCTCTATCCGGAAGTCAGCTTCCAGGCCCAGCAGGACAGCGGCGACGAAAGCGAACGCTGGTGGCGCTTCGACCCGCGCGTCGAGTGGCTGATCGACACCCTGAAGATGCTGAAGAAGTTCAAGGTGCTGGTGATCTGCGCCCACGCGGAAACCGCCCTGGACCTGGAAGACGCCTTGCGCGTGCGCTCCGGTATCCCCGCGACGGTGTTCCATGAAGGCATGAGCATCCTTGAGCGCGACCGCGCCGCCGCCTACTTCGCCGACGAAGAGTTCGGCGCCCAGGTGCTGATCTGCTCGGAAATCGGCTCCGAGGGCCGCAACTTCCAGTTCGCCCATCACCTGGTGCTGTTCGACCTGCCGGCCCACCCGGACCTGCTGGAACAGCGCATCGGCCGTCTCGACCGGATCGGCCAGAAGCACACCATCCAGCTCCACGTGCCCTACCTGGAAACCAGCCCGCAGGAACGCCTGTTCCAGTGGTACCACCAGGCCCTGAACGCCTTCCTCGCCACCTGCCCCACCGGCAACGCCCTCCAGCACCGGTTCGGCTCGCGCCTGCTGTCGATGCTCGAAAGCGGCGACGATGGCGCCTGGGAAGCGCTGGTGAGCGAAGCGGAAGCCGAGCGCAAGCGCCTGGAAGGCGAGATGCACAACGGCCGCGACCGCCTGCTGGAACTCAACTCCGGCGGTGCCGGCGAAGGCGAACGCCTGGTGGAGGACATTCTCGAACAGGACGACCAATTCGCCCTGCCTATTTATATGGAGTCGCTGTTCGAGGCATTCGGCGTCGACAGCGAGGATCACTCCGAGAACGCCCTGGTGCTCAAGCCCGGCGAGAAGATGCTCGATGCCGGCTTCCCCCTGGGCGACGACGAAGGCGTGACCGTCACCTACGACCGCAACCAGGCGCTGTCCCGCGAGGACATGCAGTTCCTCACCTGGGAACACCCCATGGTGCAGGGCGGCATGGACCTGGTGCTGTCCGGGTCCATGGGCAACACCGCCGTGGCGCTGATCAAGAACAAGGCGCTCAAGCCCGGCACCGTGCTGCTGGAGCTGCTCTACGTCAGCGAAGCGGTGGCGCCGCGCGCCCTGCAGCTGAGCCGCTTCCTGCCGCCCAAGGCCCTGCGCTGCCTGCTGGACGCCAACGGCAACGACCTGGCCGCCAAGGTGGCCTTCGACACCCTCAACGACCAGTTGGAAAGCGTGCCGCGTGGCAGCGCCAACAAGTTCGTCCAGGCCCAGCGCGACGTGCTCGCCAAACAGATCAACGCCGGCGAGGCCAAGATCGCCCCGCGCCACGCCGAGCGCGTCGCCGAGGCCAAGCGCCGTCTGAAGGCCGAACTGGACGAGGAACTGGCCCGCCTCACCGCCCTCCAGGCGGTCAACCCGAGCGTCCGCGACAGCGAACTGGAAGCCGTTCGCCACCAGCGTGACGAAGGCCTGCAACTGCTGGACAAGGCGGCCCTGCGCCTGGAGTCGATCCGGGTGCTCGTCGCGGGTTGATGGGCAGGCCTACGGCCTGCTCGCCCCTACAGCCAGGCAGCCAGGTAGGTTGGACTGAGCCCGCGAAGCCCAACGCAGCGGCCTCTACCAGACCGCTGGGCTTCGCTTCCACCGTAAAACGACAAGGCCCGCACAAGGCGGGCCCTGTCGCTTACGCAAACCGTCACGCCGCGGCGGCAGTCAGCCCTGCGCGCATGTTCGCCGCATCGCGCACGAAGCAGCGCGCCGCCTGGAACAGTGCCAGCATGGTCAGGGTCAGCGCAGCCGGTATCAGGAACATGGCGTTGTGCAGACCCACGGCCTTGAAGGTTTCGTTCATCTCACTGGCGCCGGCCGCCAGCATCGCCGCCTGGGAATAGTGGTCAGACAGCAGCCCTACCACCACCGGGCCGAGACCGCCGCCGAGCAGGTAGAGGCCGGCGAAGAACAGCGCCATGGCGGTGGCCCGCAGACGCGGCTCCACCACGTCCTGGATGGCGGTGTAGACGCAGGTGTAGAAGTTGTAGGCGAATAGCCAGCCGAGGCTGAAGACGCCGACGAATACACCGATCTCGATGCGTCCGGCGAGCAGCGCAAAACCGGTACAGGCCGCCGCGATCGCCATGCTGAAGGCGGCCAGCAGCAGGCGTCCGCGCTCTGACTTCTGGTGCACCTTGTCCGCCACCCAGCCGCCGAGAGTCAGGCCCACCAGCCCGGTCAGGCCGGTGATGATGCCGGTGGAAATCGCCGCTTGTTCCAGCGACATCAGGAAGTAGCGCTGCAGCATCGGCACCATGAAGGAGTTCGTGGCGTAGGTGGCGAAGTTGTAGGTCAGGCCGGCCAGGGTCAGCCACCAGAAGGTGCGGATCGCCAGCACCCGGCGCAGCGGCTTATCCACCGGCACACTCTCCCGCACCTGCACCGCCTCGGCGGCGCCACGTAGCGGTTCCTTGATGAAGAACATGAAGATGGCCAGGATCAGCCCCGGCACGGCGGCAATGAAGAAGGGCGCGCGCCAACTGTCGAAGGCCTTGACCATGGCGCCGATGGTGAAGAAGGCCAGCACCAGCCCGAGCGGCAGACCAAGCATGAAGATGCCCATGGCGCGGGCGCGCTTGTGGGCCGGGAAGAGATCACCGATCAGCGAGTTGGCCGCCGGGGCGTAGCTGGCTTCGCCGATCCCCACACCCATGCGCACCAGCAGGAAGCTCCAGAAGTTCCAGGCCAGGCCGTTCACCGCCGTCAGTCCGCTCCACACCGCCAGGCCCCAACCCATGATCTTCTTGCGCGCGCCGGTGTCGGCCATGCGTCCCAGCGGCACCCCGGCGACCGCGTAGACCAGGGTGAAGGCGGTGCCGATCAGGCCGAGCTGGAAGTCGCTCAGGCTCCACTCATGGCGCACTGGCTCGATGATGATGGCCGGGATAGTGCGGTCGAAGAAGTTGAACAGGTTGGCCAGGAACAGCAGGAAAAGTACACGCCAGGCATTGGCCGCTTGGGGGGATTGCTGCATGGGTCGTCGGTCTCGTTGTTGTTGTAGGCGCCCGGACAACCGGCAGCCGGGTTCGAGCCTGCAATCTAGAGCGTCCTGCGGGGCGCTGTCTGCGAAAATCAGTTTGATTTATGTAACCCGATGCTGCCCGGAGGAACGCCGCCCCTTCCAGCCATCCCGCGTGGATGACCGTTCGGCGCCCAGGCACGTTCGTACAAGGTAGATGCCCCATGCTGGCTATACTGACGGCACTTCGCCAGCAAGCGCGCTCGCCCCGAAGTCGAAACTCGTGCATGGGAAACTCTCTATGGACTGGCTTGGCCTGCGTTTCGGAACCGAACTTCCCATGGATGGCCAGGTCCTGCTGGCCTGTACCCACAACAGTTGGCTGGTCCTGCTGGCGTTCCTGGTGGCGTCGGGGGCCGGCTACTGTGCCTTCGACATGGCCGAACGGGTGGCCCATGCCCGGCAGCCGGAAACCCGACGACGCTGGACCTGGCTCGGCGCCGCGTGCCTGGGCGGCGGCATCTGGGCGATGCACTTCATCGCCATGCTGGCCTTCGAAGTCCCGATCCCCATCAACTACGACATCCCCACCACCACCCTGTCCCTGGTGGTCGTGATCGCCGCCTCGCTGGTGGGCATGTACACCCTCGGCCGGCCCCAGGTCGAGCCGCACCATTACCTGGTGGCGGCCCTCGCCGTCGGCTTCGGCATCGCCCTCATGCACTACTGCGGCATGGCCGCCATCCGCTCGGTGGCGACCCAGTACTACCACCCCGGCATGGTCGCGGTGTCGGTGGGCGTCGCCATTGCCGCCAGCCTGGCCGCCATGCTGCTGTCCACCTTCTTCCGCGAACGCTGCGAGGGCCACCAACTGCTGAAGATCCCCGCCAGCCTGGCCATGGGCGGCGCCATCTGCAGCATGCACTTCACCGGCATCCTGGCCCTGCAGCTGACCGTACCGGCCGGCACCGAACTGCACCTCGCGCGCGCCGACAATGCCGTTCAGCTCGCCTTCAGCCTGGCGGTGATCGCCGGCATGGTGCTGGTGTTCGCCCTGGGCGTGGCCTGGGCCGACAAGAAGCTGCAACGCAAGGAGCGCGACCTGCAGCACGTCAACAATCTGCTGCGGGAACTGGAACAGGTGAAGGTGAAGCTGCAGAACGTCGCCCACTACGACGCCCTGACCAACCTGCCCAACCGCCGCGCCTTCAACGAATATTTCGCGGACAAGCTGCAGGCCCACGCACACGTCAATCGGCCGCTGGCGGTGATGTTCCTGGACGTGGACCACTTCAAGCGCGTCAACGACAGCCTCGGTCACGATGCCGGCGATGAATTGCTCAAGGTGGTGGCCGAACGGGTGCGCAGTGCGCTGCGCCGCGAGGACATGATCGCCCGCCTGGGGGGCGACGAATTCTGCGTGCTCGCCGGCCTGGGCAGCCTGGAAGAAGCCAAGGCCCTGTCGCAGCGCATCATGCAGCGCATGAAGGAGCCCATTACCCTGGCCGGGCGCAACGTCACCATGACCACCAGCATCGGCATCAGCCTCTACCCGGACGATGGCGAAACCTGCGCAGAGCTCCTCAAGCACGCCGACCTCGCGCTCTACCAGGCCAAGAGCAGCGGGCGCAACAACCTGCATTTCTTCAGCAACCACCTGAAGCACAAGGCCACCTTCGAACTGCAGCTGGAAGAGGAACTGCACCAGGCACTGGCTCGCGACCAGGGCCTGTTCCTCAACTACCAACCCATCCTCGACCTGCACAGCGGCCGGATCACCAAGCTGGAAGCCCTGGTGCGCTGGCAGCATCCGCGGTTGGGTCTGCTCATGCCGGACCGCTTCATCGGTATCGCCGAAGCCAATGGCTTCATCGCCGAACTGGACACCTGGGTGCTGCGCCGCGCCTGCCGGGATCTGGCCGGTCTGGCCGCCCGCGGTCTCCATGACCTGCGCGTGGCGGTGAACTGCTCGGCGCTCAGCCTCAGTTGCGATGAACTGGCGGACAAGGTGCAACAGGCCCTGCAGGAAACCGGCCTGCGCCCGCAACGGCTGGAGATGGAGGTCACCGAAAACGCCCTGATGAGCAACGTCAACCACGCGCTGCAGCAACTGGAGCGCATCCGTGGCCTGGGCGTGAGCATCTCCATCGACGACTTCGGCACCGGCTATTCTTCCCTGGCCTACCTCAAGCGCCTGCCCCTGGACACCTTGAAGATCGACCGTTCCTTCGCCATGGATATCCCCGGCAGCCATGCCGACATGGAGATCGTCCAGGCCATCATCGGCATGGCCCATACCCTGCACCTGCAGGTGGTCGCCGAAGGCGTGGAAAACCACGAGCAACTGGACTTCCTGCGCGACCAGGGTTGCGACTTCATCCAGGGTTACCTGCTCAGCAAACCTTTGCCACTCACCGCCGTGGAAGACTTCCTGCGCCACCCCCAAAAGCTGGGCAGCAGCAATGTGCTGCCGCTGCGGCCGGTGGATTCGAATCCGGCGTGAGTCGCCGTGGAGCCCGCGCAGCACTGCCCTGAGCAGGCGGGCTGATCGACGTTCGCCCTCAGCTCCGCCCCGGCTTGCGCTGCCGCAAGTACGCCAGGACCGCCGCCTGATCGCCAGCGAACTCGATGCGCGACGCCTTGCTCTCGCGCTGGAAGGCGTACATCGGGTCGTAATACTCGCGCAGCAGCCCTTCGATCCAGCCCCGGTGCAGGTCCACCTGGCCGCTGGCCTGCTGCTCGGCCAGGGCCTGGTCCATCAGCGCCGCCATGCGCTGGTGACGTTCGCCGCCCAGGCGCTTGAGGATGTTGTCCAGGCTTTGGCGCAGCCGCTCGGCAAAGCGGCTGAAGCCGTGCTCCTCACCGTGGGTGGCGATGAACTCGGCACAGAGGTTCACCACGTAGTCCCGCAGAATGCGTTCCACCCGGTCCTCGAAGCTGTCGTCCAGCCAGACCATGGGGAAGTGCTGCATCCCCTGGTACAGCTCCAGCGGCACCGAGCAACTGCCGACGATGCGGCCCTCGTCCTCCAGCACGAACTGCTGGTGGCCGGCGGCGCGTTTTTTCAGGATGTCGATGGCAAGCCGGTTCTCGAAATCGATCTGCGCCGGCTGCGGCGTGGCGCGCTTGCCGAAACTGGAACCCCGGTGATTGGCGTGGCCTTCCAGGTCCAGGCTGTTGGCCAACTGAGCGATCACATCGGTCTTGCCGGTGCCGGTGAGGCCGCCCACCAGCACGAAATCGCACTGCGCCACGGCCTCCTGGGTGGTATCCAGAAGGAAGGTCCGCATCGCCTTGTAGCCGCCTTTTACCCGTGGGTAGTCGATGCCGGCTTCGGTCTTCAGCCATTGCTGGACCAATTGCGAACGCAGGCCGCCCCGAAAACAGTAGAGATAGCCCTGGGGATTGGCGCGGGCGAAGGCCGCCCAGGCTTCGATGCGCTCGGCCTTGGTGGCGCCCCCGACCAATTGGTGGCCCAGGTCGATGGCGGCCTGCTGGCCGTGCTGCTTGTAGCAGGTACCGACTTTCTGCCGCTCGATATCGGTCATCAGCGGCAGGTTGACGGTATGGGGGAAGGCGCCCTTGGCGAACTCCACCGGGGCCCGGGCGTCCATCATCGGCAGGTCATTGAGAAAGATGTCGCGGTAATCGGCGGTGTCCGGGCGCATCAGTACACCTCGACCGCGAGACTCTGTCGCTCATGCAACTGGCCGATGGGGGCCAGCGTCAGGCCGAGCGCCTCGGCGGTGGCGAGAAATTCCGCCTCCCCTTCCGGGGTCACCGCCACCAGCAGGCCGCCGCTGGTCTGCGGGTCGCAGAGCAGCAGCTTCTGCACCTCGGCCAACGGCGCCAGGCGGTCGCCGTAGCTGTCGAAGTTGCGCAGGGTGCCACCGGGCACGCACCCCTGTTCCAGGTAGTACTCCACGCCAGGCAGGCTGGGCACCTTGGCATAGTCGATGCGCGCGGTGAGGCCGCTGCCGTCGGCCATTTCCACCAGGTGGCCGAGCAGGCCGAAACCGGTGACATCGGTCATCGCGCGGACTCCGGCCAACTTGCCGAAGCGACTCCCCGGCTTGTTCAGGGTGCACATCCAGTCGCGGGCCAGGCCGATGTCGGCCTCGCGCAGCTTGCCCTTCTTCTCGGCGGTAGTGAGGATGCCGATGCCCAGCGGCTTGGTCAGGTACAGCTTGCAACCCGCCGTGGCGGTGTCGTTACGCTTCATGTGGCGCTTGTCCACCACGCCGGTGACGGCCAGGCCGAAGATCGGCTCGGGCGCATCGATGGAGTGCCCGCCGGCCAGGGGAATGCCGGCCTCGTCGCACACCGAGCGGCCGCCGCGCACCACTTCGCGGGCCACTTCCGGCGGCAGCAGGTTCACCGGCCAGCCGAGGATGGCGATGGCCATCAGCGGGTCGCCGCCCATGGCGTAGATGTCGCTGATGGCATTGGTGGCGGCGATACGGCCGAAATCGTAGGGGTCATCGACTATCGGCATGAAGAAGTCGGTGGTGGACACCACGCCACGCGCTTCGTCCAAGGCGTATACCGCCGCGTCGTCCTTCGAGGCGTTGCCCACCCAGAGCTTCGGGTCGAGGTTCTGCGCACCGCTGCCGGCGAGGATCACCTCCAGCACCTTGGGGGAAATCTTGCAGCCGCAGCCCGCGCCGTGGCTGTACTGGGTGAGGCGGATGGGATCGGTCATCTGTCGGTCTCTTGCTGAATCAGTTTCTTGTGAACCGGAGGCTCAGGCCAGCCTGGCCTTCCAGTCCGCCAGCCAGCCGAGGCTGTCGGCGGTTACGCCCGCGGGCTTGTACTCGGCGCCCAGCCAGCCGGGGTAGTCGTCGTCCCGCAGGGCCTGCAGCGCGGGCTCGAAGTGGGTTTTGCCGCTGCCCGGCTCGCCACGGCCGGGGCAGTCGGCGAACTGCACATGGCCAATGCGCCCGGCCAGCAGGCGAATGCCCGCCGCCGCGTCCACGCCCTGGCGGGCCATGTGGTAGAGGTCGTACTGGGCGCTGAGGTTGGGGTGGTCGACATCGCGCAGCAGCTCATCCAGTTGCTCCGGGGTGTTGATCAGGAAGCCCGGCATGTCGAGCGGATTGACCGCCTCGCAGACCACGCCTATGTGCAGCACGGCGAAGGCTTCGGCGGTCTTGCGCAGGTTGGCGGCCAGGCACGCCAGGGCACGTTCGCGGGTGACGCCCTCGGCCTTGCGCCCGGCCAGCACATTGACGAAGCGCGGGCGGGTCATGGCGGCGTAGGCAAGCGCCTGCTCCAGGGCATCGTCGAACTGCTCCTGACGCTCGGGCACCGCGGCCAGGCCCGGGCCACCTTCCATCAGGTCGCCGGCTGGCAGGTTGAACAGGATCAGCGGCAGGCCGGCGGCCTCCAGCACTTCCTTCATGCGGATCGCCGGCAACTCGTAGGGAAACTGCACCTCGACGCCGTCGAAACCGGCGACGCGGGCAGCAATGACGCGCTCGATCAGCGGGCGGTCAGTGAACAGCAGGGACAGGTTGGCCGCGATCTTCATCAATGGTTCTCCCGGTACATTTCCACCAGCGTAGCCGGATCGCGCTCCAGATTGCCCTGGCTGCCGTGCAGGCGCATCAGCTGCGCCGCCAGCCCGCTGAGCGGCGTGGCCGAGTCATGCTCGCGGGACAGGCGCACGGCGGTATCGAGGTCTTTCAGCAGCGTCCGCACATGCCACTTGATGGGTTCGAAACGGCTCTCGGCCATCTGCGGGCCGAGTATCTGCAGCGGCTTGGAGTCGGCGAAACCACCGGCCAGGGCCGGCGCGATCAGGCTGGCATCCACCCCGGCCTTCTCCGCCAGGGCCACCACTTCGGCGATCACCAGGGCATTGCAGGCGACGATCATCTGGTTGCACACCTTGGTCACCTGGCCCGCGCCCACGGCGCCCATGCGGGTCAGGCGCTGGCCGAGGTGCGCGAGGATCGGGCGCACCCGCTCGACGTCCGGCTCATGTCCGCCCGCCATGATCGCCAGGGTGCCCGCCTCGGCGCCGGGGGTGCCGCCGGACACCGGGGCGTCCACCCAGCGCATGCCGGTGCGCGCTTCCAGCTCGGCCGCCATCTCGCGGGTGGCGGCCGGTTCCAGGCTGGAGAAATCCACCAGCACCTGGCCGGGTTTCGCCCCTTCGATGATGCCGCCCTCGCCGAACACCACCTTGCGCACCACGCGGGTGTCGGCCAGGCAGAGCATGACGATGTCCGCCTCGGCGCACAGCTCCGCCGGCGTCTTCACGCGGCGGGCGCCCGCCTCCAGCAGCGGCGCGCACTTCTCCGGGGAACGGTTCCAGACGGTCAGCGGAAAGCCGGCAGCCAGCAGGCGACGGGTCATGGGCAAGCCCATCAGGCCGATGCCGGCGAAGGCAATGGAAGGCAGGGAATCGGTCATGCCGGGACTCCAGGCAGTTGGCGAAACGCACATCTTAAACGCCTGGCCCGCAACGGGAAGCTTCCAAGACGGCGGGGGGCCACTATAATCCGCCTGCCTTTTCCGCTATTGAACCGGAGAATCCAATGTTCAAACGCACCTTGGCCCTCGCGGCCGGCATCGCCCTGTCCCTGTCCACCGTCGTTTCCCAAGCCGCCGACGTTCTCAAGGTCTCGGCCATTCCCGACGAAGCACCCACCGAACTGCTGCGCAAATTCAAGCCCCTCGGCGCCTACCTGGAGAAAGAGCTCGGCATGAAAGTGGAGTTCGTGCCCGTGGCGGATTACGCCGCAGTGGTCGAATCCCTTGCCGCCGACCGTCTCGACCTGGCCTGGCTGGGCGGCTTCACCTTCGTCCAGACCCGTCTGAAGACCGGCAACGCCGTTCCCCTGGTGCAGCGTGAGCAGGACGAGAAGTTCACCAGCAAGTTCATTTCCGCCGACGCCAATGTGAAGTCCCTGCAGGACCTCAAGGGCAAGACGTTCGCCTTCGGTTCGGTGTCCTCCACCTCCGGCAGCCTGATGCCGCGCTACTTCATGCAGAAGGACGGCATCGTGCCCGAGCAGTTCTTCTCCCGCGTCGCCTATTCCGGCGCCCACGACGCCACCGTGGCCTGGGTCCAGGCCGGCAAGGTGGATGGCGGCGTGCTCAATGCCAGCGTCTGGCAGAAGCTGGTCGACGCCGGCAAGGTCGACACCGACAAGGTGAAGGTCTTCGCCACCACCCCGACCTACTACGACTACAACTGGACCGTCCGTGGCACCCTCGACCCAGCCCTGTCCGAGAAGATCAAGCAGGCCTTCCTCGCCCTCGACCCGGCCAACCCGGAGCACAAGGCGATTCTCGACCTGCAGGCCGCCACCCGCTTCATCCCCACCAAGCCGGAGAACTACACCGGCATCGAGGAAGCCGCACGCTCGGCCGGCCTGTTGAAGTGAGCCTGACGCTGCACGGCGTGGACCTGGTCCACGCCAATGGCCAGCCGGCGCTCCGCGGTATCGACCTCAAGGTCGCCCACGGCGAAAGGGTCGCCATCATCGGCCCTTCCGGCGCCGGCAAGACCAGCCTGCTGCGCCTGCTCGCCACCCACCTGAAACCCGCCGCCGGGCAGCTCGAACTGCTCGGCGCGGCGCCCTGGGCACTCTCCGCCGGGGCCCGCCAGCGCCTGCGAGTCCGCATCGGCCTGGTCCACCAGGCCCCGCCGCTGCCACCGCGCCAACGCGTGGTCACCGCCGTGCTCGCCGGCAAGCTCGGCCAATGGCCGCTGGCCAAGGGACTGCTCAGTCTGCTGCATCCGCTGGACAGCGCCGGCGCCGCCGCTGCCCTGGGCCGCCTGGACCTTGCCGACAAACTCTTCGAACGCTGCGACCAGCTTTCCGGCGGCCAACTGCAGCGCGTGGGCATTGCCCGGGTGCTCTACCAGGCACCGGAACTGATCCTCGCCGACGAACCGGTTTCCGCCATGGACCCGGTACTGGCCGACCACACCCTCGGGGTGCTCTGCGCCGACGCCAGCCGTCGTGGCGTCACCCTGCTGGCCAGCCTGCACGCGGTGGAACTGGCGCTGGCGCACTTCCCGCGCATCGTCGGCGTGCGCGACGGCCGCATCGCCTTCGACCGTCCCCGCACAGCGGTGACCCAGGCGGACCTGGACGCCCTCTACGCCAACGAGCAACTGCGTGGCGACCAACCCTCATCACCTCCCGTCGCGCCGGCCGTGCTGCACATTCCACGATGCTGAACGCCCAGCCCCGCGACCCGGCCGCCCTACCGCGGCTGCTGCTCACCCTGCTGGCCCTGGCGCTGCTCTGGCCCGGCCTGCGGCTGAGCGAGTTGAACCCGGCGGTGCTGCTGGACGAGGACAATGCCCGCACCATGGGCCAATTCCTTTCCGCCTTCTGGCCGCCGGAGCACGGCGAGGAATTCCTTCTTCTATTAGGCCGCGCTACCCTCGAAACCCTGGCCATCGCCACCGCCGGCATGAGCCTGGCACTGCTGATCGCGCTGCCCGCCTCGCTCTGGGCCAGCCGTGCGCTATCCCTTTCCGCCCTGCCCCGTGGCGGCCGCCCGGCCTGGTGGGCGCAGGCCCTGCGCTGGCCGGTGCGCGGGCTGCTGATCTTCCTGCGCAGCGTGCCGGAAATCGTCTGGGCGCTGCTGTTCGTCCGCGCCGTCGGCCTGGGCCCTACCGCCGGGGTGCTGGCCATCGCCATCACCTACAGCGGCATGCTCGGCAAGGTCTACGCGGAAATCTTCGAATCGGTCGACCCGCGCCCCACCCGCGCCCTGCTCGCCGCCGGCAGCCCGCGCCTGGCCGCCTTCGCCTATGGCGTGCTGCCCAGCGCGGCGGCGGAGATGATTTCCTACAGCGTGTACCGCTGGGAGTGCGCGGTGCGCGCCTCGGTGGTGATGGGCTTCGTCGGCGCCGGCGGCCTGGGTCAGCAAATGGACCTGTCCATGCGCATGTTCGCCGGCGGCGAAGTCGCCAGCATGCTGCTGACCTTCCTCGCCCTGGTGCTGCTGGCCGACCAGCTCAGCCGCTTCCTGCGCGGGAGGTTCGCATGAGGGTGGGCAATCTGCTGGTGATCCTCGCCCTGCTGGTGGCGGTGATCGCGTCCTTCATCGGCCTGGGCATCGACCTCGGCGCCCTGGTGAGCGGCGACGCGCCAGCGCAGATGGCCAGCTACGCAGCGCGTTTCCTGCAGCCGGACTTCTCCACGCCACACCTCGCGGCCATCGGCCGGGGCGCCCTGGAGACGCTCGCCATGTCGGCCCTCGGCACCCTGCTGGCGGCGCTGCTCGGCCTGCTCTTCGCCCTGCCCGCCGCCGGCCGCTTCGGCGGAGTCGCCCAGGGCGCGGCGCGGCTGCTGCTGAACGCACTGCGCGCGGTGCCGGAACTGGTCTGGGCCGCCCTGATGGTGCTGGCCGCCGGCCTCGGCCCGAACGCCGGCACGCTGGCGTTGGCCCTGCACACCGCCGGTGTGCTCGGCCGCCTGTTCGCCGAAGCCCTGGAAAACACCCCACCGGAACCCGCCGAGGCCATTCGCCTGAACGGCGGCGGCCGCATCGCGGCCTTCTGCTACGGAACCTTGCCGGGCGTCTGGCCGCAGTTGGTGGCCTACATGCTCTATCGCTGGGAGAACAACATCCGCATGGCCAGCGTGCTCGGCTTCGTCGGGGCCGGCGGCCTGGGGCAGATGCTCTACATGAGCCTGTCGCTGTTCCAGGAAGCCCAGGCGGCCAGCGTGATCCTCGCCATGCTGACCCTGGTGCTGGGCGTGGACGCCCTGAGCGGCTGGATACGCCAGCGCTGGGTCAGCGCGTAGAGGATGGAGTGAGCTGAGTTCGAGTCGGCATGCGCCTCGTTGGGTTTCGTTCCTCTACCCCACCTACGGGAGTCGCAGGATGGCGTAGAGCGAAACGAAACCCATCAGCAAGGGCGGCAAGCGGCTCAGAATCGGTCTTTCTCGAGATGGTCGAAGTTCACCGCCTCGCCAGGCGCGGCGCCCAGGATGCGACGGATGTCCTCGAAGACCTGGTCGTATTCCTTGTGGTTGCGCATGATCAGGGTGCTGTTGGGGTGCAGCCCATGCTTCACCGCGGCCTTGCTCAGGACGCTGGCGAAGTTGAAGGCGGTGTCGCGGTGCAACTCGAACTCTTCCTCGAACGGCTTGCCGTCGATCTCGCCCACCATGCGGAAATGCAGCATGGTGCCTTCCTGTGCATTCGGGCGCGCTTCGTAATAGATGTCGACGGAGAACTGCTGCCCCGGGAAGCCGGGCAGGTTAGCCCGATGGATATGGCCTGGCTCGAACATGATGACGCTCCCTGTGGATATCGAAGAGAAGTAGAAGGTGGATTGAGTCTAGCTCGCCCCACCGGCTTTGCCGTTGCCCCAGACCGGTGCATGACCGGGCGGACGGCACACTCTTGGACCCCGTCCCTGGCGTCCTTCCGGGCGCCCCGTCAGTGACGGGTGGGCGCCTCGTCCCGCTCCTGGATCAGCACCCAGGGCGCCACCACCACCGCCCACAGCTTAGGGTCGCGCGCCAGCAGGTCCTGGGCGCGCATCTCCTCCACCTTGCTCAGTTTGCCGGCAGCCAGCAGGGCCGCCACCTGGGGCTTGTCGTCCTCGGCTACCGCCAGGGCCACGCCCACCAGGTCTTCGGCGCCATCCACCCACAGCAGGGCGCCACGGGCGAAGAAGGGCTGCAACTCCTCCCAGGTGATGGCGGCGGTTTCGCCGAGCAGCTTGGCATAGAGGGTGCTAGCGTTGTCGTTCATGGCTTGTTTTGTGTTGGTTGGTAACGAATGGATTGGGGGGCGCAATGATAGCGTCGGTCAACATTCAGACAAGCCCATCCCGACGATGCCAACCACCGACGAGACACGCCGTATTTCTATACGTTTGTTTCGATTAAGCGACACAAGATCATTCCGCCATCAAAACCCGACTTTTCAAGCCGCAAATCAGCAATCTACACTGTTCCGGTACAGTTGCCGGGGCGTGTTGGCGGGGTGCAATTCCCTGTCCCGTAGCTTCGGCAAACAGGACAACAACAACGAAAAACACAAGAGTGGAGCACTATGAATAAGGCTACCAAGCAGATTTCCAAACTGTTCGCCGCCATGGCTCTCGCCGGTGCCGCCAGCTACTCCGTAGCAGCCGACACCATCAAGATCGCCCTGGCTGGCCCGGTGACCGGTGCGGTCGCCCAGTACGGTGAGATGCAGTTCATTGGCGCGAAAATGGCAATCGAGCAGATCAACAAGGCCGGCGGGGTGAACGGTGCTCAGCTCGAAGGCGTGGTCTACGACGACGCATGCGACCCGAAACAGGCCGTTGCCGTAGCCAACAAGATCGTCAACGACGGCATCCACTACGTGGTTGGCCACCTCTGCTCCAGCTCCACCCAGCCCGCCTCCGACATCTATGAAGACGAAGGCATCCTGATGATCACCGCGGCGTCCACCAGCCCGGACATCACCTCCCGTGGCTACCAGCTGGTGTTCCGCACCATCGGCCTGGACAGCCTGCAGGGCCCGACCGCCGGCAACTTCATCGCCGACCACATCAAGCCGAAGTCCGTTGCCGTCATCCATGACAAGCAGCAGTACGGCGAAGGCATCGCCACCGCCGTGAAGCAGACCCTGGAGTCCAAGGGCATCAAGGTGCCGATGTTCGAAGGCATCAACGCCGGCGACAAGGACTTCTCCACCATCGTCGCCAAGCTGAAGCAGAGCGGTGTGGACTTCGTCTACTACGGCGGCTACCACCCGGAACTCGGTCTGCTGCTGCGCCAATCGTCTGAGAAAGGCCTGAAAGTACGCTTCATGGGTCCGGAAGGCGTGGGCAACAAAGAGCTGTCCGCCATCGCCGGCCCGGCTTCCGAAGGCCTGCTGGTGACCCTGCCGAAGTCCTTCGACCAGGATCCGAAGAACCAGGCCCTGGTAGACGCCTTCAAGGCCAAGAACGAAGACCCGACCGGTCCGTTCGTGTTCCCGGCCTACGCGGCTGTGCAGGTCATCGCCGAAGGCATCAAGAAAGCCGGCGACAACGACACCACCAAGGTTGCCGCCGCCCTGCGCGCCAACTCGTTCGAAACCCCGACCGGTACCCTGGCCTTCGACGAGAAGGGCGATCTGAAGGACTTCAGCTTCGTGGTGTACGAGTGGCACAAGGACGGCACCAAAACCGAAGCTAAATAAGCTTCCCGCCTGAACGCAAAGCCCACTGCTCGCGCAGTGGGCTTTGTTTATCCGTGTTTTACGGGCTCCGCTGCGCCACAAGCGCCGCTTTTCGTGATGCCCGAGGAGTTAGGGAATGCCTGATCTCTACCACTATCTGCAACAGCTGGTTAACGGGCTTACCGTTGGCAGCACCTATGCCCTGATCGCCATCGGCTACACCATGGTCTACGGCATCATCGGCATGATCAACTTCGCCCACGGCGAGGTTTACATGATCGGCTCGTACGTAGCCTTCATCGCAATCGCCGGGCTTACCATGCTCGGGCTGGACAGCCTTCCGATCCTGATTGTTGCGGCCTTCGCGGCAAGCATCATCGTTGCAAGCGCCTACGGTTACAGCATCGAACGGGTCGCCTACCGCCCGCTTCGCGGCAGCAACCGCCTGATCCCGCTGATCTCCGCGATCGGCATGTCGATCTTCCTGCAGAACGAAGTACTGCTGACCCAGGACTCCAAGGACAAGGCCATCCCCAACCTGATCCCGGGGAACTTCATCCTGGGTGAAAGCAGCATGAACGGCGTCGTGATCTCCTACATGCAGATCCTCATCTTCGTCGTCACCTTCCTGGTCATGTACGGTCTCACCCTGTTCATCTCCCGTTCGCGCCTGGGTCGTGCCTGCCGCGCCAGCGCCGAAGACATCAGGATGGCCAACCTGCTGGGCATCAACACCAACAACATCATCGCCCTGACCTTCGTCATCGGCGCCACCCTGGCCGCCGTGGCCGCGGTGCTGCTGGGCATGCAATACGGCGTGATCAACCCGCATATCGGCTTCCTCGCCGGTATCAAGGCCTTCACCGCAGCGGTACTGGGCGGCATCGGCAGCATTCCGGGCGCCATGCTCGGCGGCCTGGTGCTGGGCGTGGCCGAAGCCTTCGGCGCCGACGTCTTCGGCGACCAGTACAAGGACGTCGTGGCCTTCAGCCTGCTGGTCCTGGTCCTGTTGTTCCGGCCGACCGGCATCCTCGGCCGTCCGGAGGTGGAGAAGGTATGAATACTCGTCTCAAGACTGCGTTCTTCAGCGCACTCCTGGTCCTGGCCGTCGCCTACCCGGTGCTCGGCCTGAAACTCAGCGTGGTGGGCGTGGGCCTGGTGGTCACCGGCGCCGATACCTCGACCCTGCTGGCCATCGCCGCGTGCGCCGTGGCCATGTTCCTCTGGCAACTGTTCCGCGACCAGGTGCAAGGCGCCTGGGCCGCCGCGCCCAAGCTGCCGGGCATGTCCAGCGGCACCACCAACTTCCTCACCCTGCCCTCCACCCAGCGCTGGTTCATCCTGGGCCTGATCGTCCTCGCCCTGGCCTGGCCGTTCTTCGGCTCGCGCGGCGCGGTGGACATCGCCACCCTGATCCTGATCTACGTGATGCTCGGCCTCGGCCTGAACATCGTGGTCGGCCTGGCGGGTCTGCTGGACCTGGGTTACGTCGGCTTCTACGCCGTCGGCGCCTACAGCTACGCGCTGCTGTCGCACTACTACGGCCTGGGCTTCTGGATCTGCTTGCCGATCGCCGGCCTGATGGCGGCCTTCTTCGGCTTCATCCTCGGCTTCCCGGTGCTGCGCCTGCGCGGTGACTACCTGGCCATCGTGACCCTGGGCTTCGGCGAGATCATCCGCATCATGCTGCGGAACCTCACCGAGCTCACCGGCGGCCCCAACGGCATCAGCAACATCGACAAGCCGACCCTCTTCGGCCTGTCCTTCGAGCGCCGTGCCGAAGAAGGCCTGCAGACCTTCCACGAGTACTTCGGCTTCGCCTACAACTCCATCAACAAGGTGATCTTCCTCTACCTGATCGCCCTGCTGCTGGTGCTGCTGACCCTGTTCGTGATCAACCGCCTGCTGCGCATGCCGCTGGGCCGCGCCTGGGAAGCCCTGCGCGAAGACGAGATCGCCTGCCGCGCCCTGGGCCTGAACCCCACCGTGATCAAGCTCTCCGCCTTCACCCTGGGCGCCTGCTTCGCCGGTTTCGCCGGCAGCTTCTTCGCCGCGCGCCAGGGCCTGGTAACGCCGGAATCCTTCACCTTCATCGAGTCGGCGACCATCCTCGCCATCGTGGTGCTCGGCGGCTTGGGTTCCCAGTTGGGTGTGATCCTTGCGGCGATCGTGATGATCCTGCTCCCCGAACTCATGCGTGAGTTCAGCGAGTACCGCATGCTGATGTTCGGCGCCTTGATGGTGCTGATGATGATCTGGCGTCCGCAGGGCCTCCTGCCGATGCAACGTCCCCACCTGGAGCTGAAACAATGAGCCGCCCGATTCTCGAAGTAAGCGGCCTCACCATGCGCTTCGGCGGCCTGCTGGCCGTCAACGGGGTGGGCCTGAGCGTGCAGGAAAAACAGGTTGTGTCGATGATCGGCCCGAACGGCGCCGGCAAGACCACCGTCTTCAACTGCCTGACCGGCTTCTACCAGCCGACCTCCGGCAGCATCCGTCTGGATGGCGAGCAGATCGAGGCCCTGCCGGGCCACAAGATCGCCCACAAGGGCGTGGTGCGGACCTTCCAGAACGTTCGCCTGTTCAAGGAAATGACCGCGGTGGAAAACCTGCTGGTCGCCCAGCACCGCCACCTCAACACCAACTTCCTCGCCGGCCTGCTGAAGACCCCGGGCTTTCGCAAGAGCGAACGCGAGGCCATGGAGTACGCCGCCCAGTGGCTGGAGAAGGTCAACCTGACCGACGTCGCCAACCGTCCGGCCGGCACCCTGGCCTACGGCCAGCAACGCCGCCTGGAAATTGCCCGCTGCATGATGACGCGCCCGCGCATCCTCATGCTCGACGAGCCGGCCGCGGGCCTGAACCCGAAGGAGACCGACGACCTCAAGGCGCTCATCGCCATGCTGCGCAATGAGCACAACGTGACCGTGCTGCTGATCGAGCACGACATGAAGCTGGTGATGAGCATTTCCGACCACATCTATGTGATCAACCAGGGCACTCCCCTGGCGGACGGCACGCCGGAACAGATCCGCAACAACCCCGACGTGATCAAAGCCTACCTGGGGGAATCCTGAACCATGCTTACTTTCGACAAGGTTTCCACCTTCTACGGCAAGATCCAGGCGCTGCACGGCGTCAGCATGGAAGTGAAGAAAGGCGAGATCGTCACCCTGATCGGCGCCAACGGCGCCGGCAAGTCCACCCTGCTGATGACCCTCTGCGGCTCGCCGCGCGCGGCCAGCGGCAGCATTCGCTATGAAGGCGAAGAACTGGTGGGCCAGGAATCCTGCGACATCATGCGCAAGAGCATTGCCGTCGTGCCGGAAGGCCGCCGCGTGTTCGCCCGCCTGACCGTCGAAGAGAACCTGGCCATGGGCGGCTTCTTCACCGCCAAGGGCGACTTCCAGGAGCAGATGGACAAGGTGCTGCACCTGTTTCCGCGCCTGAAGGAGCGTTTCGAGCAGCGTGCCGGCACCATGTCCGGCGGCGAACAGCAAATGCTCGCCATCGGCCGCGCGCTGATGAGCAAGCCCAAGCTGCTGCTGCTCGACGAACCGTCCCTGGGCCTGGCGCCCATCATCATCCAGCAGATCTTCGACATCATCGAACAGCTGCGGAAGGACGGCGTGACCATCTTCCTGGTGGAACAGAACGCCAACCAGGCGCTCAAGCTGGCCGACCGTGGCTATGTGCTGGAAAACGGCCACATCGTCATGCAAGGCAGCGGCGAAGACTTGCTCAATGACCCCAAGGTGCGCGACGCCTACCTCGGCGGCTAAACGCTCGCTGCAGCAGAAAACGGCCCTTCGGGGCCGTTTTTTTGTGGCCCAGGCCCGGTCCTGCTCTTCGTGGGGGCGAACTCATTCGCGATTGGCCAGCGCAGCTGGCCCGTAGGGTGGATAGCGCTCTTCTATCCACCAAACCCAGGCATCACCCCCTTGGGCGCGACAGGGCGAACCTGCGGTCCGCTTGGCGATTGAAATCGCCCCCACAGGAAAAGGCAGTTGCTCTCACGATCAAAGGCCCCTGCACAACCCGCGGCCCCTTCCTACAGCCCGATCTTGAGCCGTCGAAAGGCATTTCCTGCTCGCAGGCACTACCCTATGCCGATACCTGTAAACAAGGAGTCCGCATGAGCCTTTCGCTGCTGAGCCGCTACGCCTTCTTCGCCTTCTGCGTGCTGTTCACCCTGTTCAGCCTGCCCTTCGTCGAGCATGACTGGGTCTGGCCCTTCACCCTGCTCACCGGCGCCCTCAGCCTGCTGGGCATCTTCGACCTGCTGCAGTCGCGCCACGCGGTGCGCCGCAACTACCCGATCCTCGGCAACATCCGCTATTTGGTGGAAAGCATCCGCCCGGAGATCCGCCAGTACCTGCTGGAAAGCGACGACGAACGCCTGCCCTTCTCCCGCGCCCAGCGCTCGCTGGTCTACGCGCGGGCGAAGAACGAAGGCGGCGACAAGCCCTTCGGCACCCTGATCGACGTCTACCAGGCCGGCTACGAATTCATCGGCCACTCCATGCGCCCGGCGCCCCTCAGCGACCCGTCCAGCTTCCGCGTGGTGGTGGGCGGCCCGCAATGCGCGCAACCCTATTCGGCCTCGGTGTTCAACATCTCCGCCATGAGCTTCGGCTCCCTCAGCGCCAACGCCATCCGCGCCCTCAACCGGGGCGCCAAGCTCGGCAACTTCTACCACGACACCGGCGAAGGCAGCATCAGCCCCTACCACCGCGAGAACGGCGGCGACCTGGTATGGGAACTGGGCAGCGGCTACTTCGGCTGCCGCACCAGCGACGGCCAGTTCGACCCGGAACGCTTCGCCGCCCAGGCGCAAAGCCCGCAGGTGCGAATGATCGAAATCAAGCTGAGCCAGGGCGCCAAGCCCGGCCACGGCGGCATCCTGCCCAAGCACAAGATCACCGAGGAAATTTCCCTCACCCGTGGCGTGCCCATGGGCGAAGACTGCGTCTCCCCCGCGCGCCACAGCGCCTTCTCCACTCCCATCGAAATGATGCGGTTCATCGCCCGGCTGCGCGAGCTGTCCGGGGGCAAGCCGGTGGGCTTCAAGCTCTGCCTGGGCCACCCCTGGGAATTCATGGGTATCGCCAAGGCCATGCTGGAAACCGGCATCCTGCCGGACTTCATCGTCATCGACGGCAAGGAAGGCGGCACCGGCGCGGCGCCCCTGGAATTCACCGACCACATCGGCGTGCCCCTGCGCGAGGGCCTGCTCTTCGTGCACAACACCCTGGTGGGCCTGAACCTGCGGGACAAGATCAAGCTTGGCGCCAGCGGCAAGATCATCAGCGCCTTCGACATCGCCAGCGTGCTGGCGCTCGGTGCCGACTGGGCCAACTCGGCGCGCGGTTTCATGTTCGCCATCGGCTGCATTCAGTCGCAGTCGTGCCACACCAACAAATGCCCAACCGGCGTCGCCACCCAGGACAAGCTGCGCCAACGCGCGCTGGTGGTCCCGGACAAGGCCCAGCGGGTGCAGATGTTCCACCGCAACACCTTGAAGACCCTGGCGGAAATGCTCGCCGCCGCCGGCCTGGAACACCCCAACCAACTGGAACCGCGCCACCTGGTGCGGCGCGTCTCGGACAAGGAAATCCGCCTGTTCTCGCAGATACACGTCTTCCTCAAGCCGGGCGACCTGCTGAACGACAAGATCGAAGCGGACTTCTACGAACGCATGTGGGCCATGGCGCGGGCCGACAGCTTCGAGCCCTCGTGCGCCTGGTGAATGTCCTCAGAAGAACGACATGTAGGATGTGGTAGAGCGAAGCGAAACCCATCAGTCAGGATGGATGGGTTTCGCAGGCTCTACCCATCCTACGGGCTCGTGCGCGTGGTGAATGTCCTCAGAAGAACGATATGTAGGATGTGGTAGAGCGAAGCGAAACCCATCAGTCAGGATGGATGGGTTTCGCAGGCTCTACCCATCCTACGGGCCTGGTAAATGTCCTCAGAAGAACGATATGTAGGATGTGGTAGAGCGAAGCGAAACCCATCAGTCAGAATGGATGGGTTTCGCAGGCTCTACCCATCCTACGGGCCTGGTGAATGTCCTCGGAAGAACGATATGTAGGATGTGGTAGAGCGAAGCGAAACCCATCAGTCAGGATGGATGGGTTTCGCAGGCTCTACCCATCCTAAGGGCCTGCCCTACCCCTTCAACACCCCGCCATCCACCGGAATCCGCGCCCCGGTGACATAGCTGGCCAAGGGGCTGGCGAGGAACGCCGCCATGGCGCCGAACTCCTCCGCCGCGCCATAGCGCCCCACCGGAATCGCCGCCTGCTCCTTGGCCATCAGGCTCGCCACCGGGTTGCCGCTGCGTTCGGCGGCGCGCAGCAGCAGGTTCTCGGTGCGCTCGGTCCAGAAGGAGCCGGGCATCAGGGTATTCACCGTCACACCGTCGGCGGCCACCTCGGCCGACAGCGTCTTGGCCCAGTTGGCCAGGGCGCCGCGCAGGGCGCTGGACAGCACCAGCCCGGGAATCGGCTCCACCACGCTGGTGGAAGAAATCATCAGGATGCGACCGAAACGCCGCTGGCGCATGCTGGGAAGAAAGGCGTTCACCAGCGCCATGGTGCTCAGCAACATGGCATCCAGCTGGCGGTGCCAGAGCTGCGGGTCGAACTCCACCGCGTTGACCGGCGGCGGCCCGCCGTTGTTGGCGACCAGAATGTCCGGCGCGCCGATGGCCGCCACCACCTGCTCGATGGCCATGTCCACTGCGCCCAGGTCGTTCAGGTCCACCGCCACCGCCTGAGCCTCGCCGCCCGCCCTGCGGATGCGCTCCACCGCCAGGTCCAGCTTCGACAGATTGCGCGCCAACAGGCAAACCCGCGCCCCTTCTCTGGCCAAGGCTTCGGCCACCGCGAAACCCAGCCCGGAGCTGCCACCGCACACCAGGGCACTGCGGTTTTCAAGTTGAAGGTCCATGGTCAGCACTCCTTTTCCGAATTCGTTAGCCAGTGTGCGCTTGGCTATGGCAACGGCCAATGGGCAGGCACAACCAATCTTGTGGGGGCGATTTCAATCGCTATACAGGCCGCAGGCCTGCCTGGGGAAATGGGGCCGCTTCGCGGCCCTCAGCGAATGAATTCGCCCCCACAGAGGAAGCAGTCCACCGAATTCAGACCGCCCTCACCACATGCTTCAGCTCCTGGAAGGAGGCCAGGCCCCACGGGCCGAGTTCACGGCCGATGCTGCTCTGTTTGTAACCGCCCCAGGCGGTCTGCGGGAAGATCACCTGCGGGGAGTTGATCCACACCATGCCCGCCTGCAGGGCGTTGGCCACGCGCTCGGCGGCCTCCAGGTCGGCGCTCACCACGCTGGCCACCAGGCCGAACTCACTGTCGTTGGCCAGCTCGATGGCCTCTGCCTCGCTGGCGAAGCTGCGCACACAGAGCACCGGGCCGAAGATTTCCTCGTTCCACAGCGCGCTGTCCTGCGGCACATCGGTGAACACCGTCGGCGTGAGGAAGTAGCCACGCGCCAGTTCCGCCGGACGCTCGCCACCGCACACCAGACGTGCGCCGGCGGCGATACCGCGTTCGATATGGCCACGCACGCGCTGGTATTGCGCCGCGTTCACCAGCGCGCCCATCTCCACGCCTTCGCTGAAGGGGTCGCCCACCTTCGTGGCCTCGGCGCGGGCCTGCACCCGTGCCAGGAAATCCGCCACCAGCGGTTCGGCCACCAGCACGCGGCTGGTGGCGGAACACATCTGCCCGGCGTTGAAGAAGGCACCGCCACAGGCAAGCTCCACGGCCAGGTCCAGGTCGGCCTGTTCCAGCACCAGCAGCGACGACTTGCCGCCCAGCTCCAGGCTGATGCCCTTCACGGTTTCCGCGGCGCGCTGCATCACCTGCACACCCACCGCATTGCTGCCGGTGAAGGACACCTTGGCCACCTTCGGGTGCGACGACAGCGGCGCGCCCACCGCCAGGCCGGTGCCGCACACCACATTGAACACGCCAGCCGGCACGCCGGCCTCAACGATGATGCGCGCCAGCTCCAGCTCCGGCAGCGGCGTCACCTCGGACGGTTTGAGCACCACCGCGCAGCCGGCGGCCAGGGCCGGCGCGAGTTTCCAGGCGGTGGTCACCATGGGGAAGTTCCACGGCACGATCAGCCCCACCACGCCCACGGGCTCGCGGCGCAGGCGGGCGGCGAAGTCTTCGCTGGGCAGCTCCACCGGGCGGTCCTGCTGGGCGTCCAGGCCTTCGGCCAGGCCCGCGTAGTACTCGAAGGTGCCGACCACGTCATCCACGTCGATGGCGGCCTCGAACAGCGGCTTGCCGTTGTTCAGCGACTGCAGCTGGATCAGGGTTTCGCGGCGCTGGCGCACGCCCTCGGCAATGCGCCGCAGCAGCGCGCCACGCTCGCCGCCGCTGCTGCGAGCCCAGGCCGGGAATGCGCGGCTGGCGGCCTGCACCGCCTGGTCGACAGTCACCGCATCGCCGGTGCCGATGCTCGCCAGGCGCTCCTCGGTGGCGGGGTTCACCACCTCCAGCGGCGCGGCGGCGGGCAACCACTGGCCGTCGATGCACACGCCGGACAGGGTTTCGGGGAAGGTCGGGAGGGTATTCGACATTGCAGGGGCTCCATGAGCAGAACGGAGGACAGCCGCTCCCTGCACGACAGGCTGGAGGGCCACAAGTGGCGCCCATTGAGCCGCCCAGCGGCCACACTGACAAGGCAAAAATCGTCATACTAGCCATGTCTCTGGATCATGACTCAACCAATGAAACGCCTCCCGCCCCTGCCTGCCCTGCACACCTTCCTGGTTACCGCCCAGTGCTGCAACTTCACCCGCGCCGCCGAGCAGCTGCACATCACCCAGGGCGCCGTCAGCCGGCAGATCGCCGGACTGGAAAGCCACCTCGGCTACCCGCTGTTCCTGCGCCAGGCGCGGGGCCTGGCCCTGACCGAACAGGGCCGCGACCTGTTCCCGCGCATCCAGCAGGTGTTCGCCCTGATCGACGAAGCCGTGGAAGAAGTCGGCGCCCGGCGCAAGGCCCTGCAACTCAAGGCCCCCACCTGCGCCATGCGCTGGCTGCTGCCGCGCCTGATGAAATGGCAGGCCGAGCGCCCCGACGTGCCGGTGGAACTCACCACCACCATCGCCTATGGCGTGGACTTCCGCCGCGACCAGTTCGACGCGGCGATCATCTACGGCCCCACGCCGACCGGAAACGTCACCGCGCACCACCTGTTCAATGAACAACTCACGCCCGTCTGCACCCGCCAATTGCTGGAGGGCCCGCTGCCGCTGGACACCCCGGCGGACCTGGAACGCCACGTACTCCTGCACCCTGCGCGGGACAAGCACGACTGGGAAGGCTGGCTGCGCGCCGCCGGCCATACGCCCGGCGCGCTCAGCGGGGGGCACCACTTCGACACCATGGACCTGGCCCTGTCCGTCGCCGCCCAGGGCGCCGGCATCGCCCTCGGCGACTGGTCACTGATCGGCGAAGACCTCGCCAACGGCCACCTGGTGGCGCCCTTCGACCTCAAGGTGCCCACCGGCGGCGCCTACTTCCTCGTCTACCCCGAACGCCCCGGAGCCAGTCCGCCACTGCAGGCGTTGGTGGACTGGCTGGTCGCAGAAGCCCACGGCGGGCAGGTGTAACGGACGATTGGGCGACGAACCGGCAAACGCGGACCAGGCACCTTGAATCGCCCACCAATTCCGCTAGTCTCTGCCTCCTCAATGAACAAGGAGTACACCACCATGGCACGCGCCACTGCCCGCCACATCCTGGTTTCCAGCGAAGAGAAGTGCAACGAACTCAAAGCCGCCATCGAAGCCGGCGCCGACTTCGCCGACATCGCCAAACAACACTCCACCTGCCCCTCCAGCCGCGACGGCGGCAACCTCGGCTCGTTCGGCCGTGGCCAGATGGTCAAGGAGTTCGATCAGGTCGTTTTCAGCGCCCCGCTGAACGTCGTGCAAGGCCCGGTGAAAACCCAGTTCGGCTATCACCTGCTGGAAGTCACCAGCCGTCAGGATTGATGGATTCAAGGCGCCGCCGCCCGGCGGCGCCTTCTACTTTCGCGCTGTCTTCTTCAGCGATTTTCGGCCTTCGAGCATCTAAAAGGACTTTCACCATGACCGAAGAAAGCCAGGTAAAGGGCCCCGCCTCGTACTTCCCCTCGATAGAGAAAAAATACGGCCACCCCATCAGCCATTGGCTCGATCTGCTGGGAACGCAGAGCGGCAAGAAGCACATGGAAATGGTGGCCTGGCTCAAGGCGGAACATGGCCTCGGGCATGGTCATGCCAATGCGCTGGTCGCGTATCTCCTGGCCTCTGCTAAGTAGCGCGAAAAGTCGGTAGCCCGCTTCCGGCCAGCCGTTTCGGCATTCACTCAGTACCCGCCCAGATCACCGCCCACGAATATTCCCGACCTCGGGTCGTAGTACTGAATCACGATCCTCGGGCTGCCATAACGCGGGTAGTAGTACGGCTGCGGGACGACGACGTGGCCGCCGTAGTAGCGCGGGGCGTAGATCACGCGCGGCCGGTGGTTGTAGTAGGGGTGATGGCGGCGCTGGTAGTAGTGCTTGTAGCTGTGCTTATGACCGTAGCCGCGGAATTGCTTGTGGTGGTGGCGGCCGCCGTGGCCTCCACCATTCCAGGCAAGGAGGGTTTCGCCCGAACTGCTGCTGGGGGTGGGCCAGGGTTGCTGGGCGAGGGCCTGGCCGCCGGTGGCGATGGCCAGGAGGATCACGGACAGTGTGAGGATGCGCATGGCGAGCCCTCCTGCATGGTTCCCCCCAGCTTTACCCCCGCATCGTGAGTATAGTTTTTGACCCACTCCGAACCTGGAACCGGGCGACCTTGCGTCGGCCAGAAGGGTTACGGCGACATACGGCGGGGCCGCTTCCTACAGCCTTTTCTGTACGCAAAACCTACCCGCTGACAGTGCCAGTTCCTACCAGCCTTTAGCCTTGAGCGCCTACGCGCGCCCTGGCTAGAGTCCGGCCCGTCACGGTCAATCCCGTGACCTGGATGTAGCAATCCGGATTCACACGAGCGCGGAAGCGCCGATGCCTCAAGCACGGGCGCTTTTCTTCTGCCTGATGTTTCTTGGCGTCTATGGCGGAGCCGTGCGGGGAAGGTCTTGTGCCTTGCCGGTGGGGAAACCCTCGTGTGACCGGTTTGCTACTCCCGCACGGCACCGCCACCCTCTTTTCGCGTAGCAACGAATGGGGCAGCGGTATCCCCGATCACACGAGGGAGCAACGGACATGCGTTTCCCACCTTTTACCCACGCGCGCCTCCGCGCCTGCTTCATCGCCTCGCCCTCCCCCTCCTCCACCGCGGAGGTGCGCCATGCGTGACTTCAAGGCCCTCATCTCGCCTTTCCAATCCTTTCACGACGTGATGTTCTTCAACGCCGCCGCCAGCCCTGGACACCTGTTCGAAACCGCACAGCAGCGCATGACGGCGGCGATCGAATTGCTGCATCTGGTGGAACAGGCGGACAACAGCGATTTCGTCCAGCACGAAGCAGCGCGGCTGGCCTTTGCGGTGGGGCTGCTGCTGGGCGACGCACGAACACTCTACGAGGCGGCCCACGACCGGGCGATTGCCCTCGCCGGCACACAGATCATGACGTGAGCGGGACGTCTGAGTGATGTCCGGCTAACGGCTCGACCGCCGTTTGACGATGGCAACGAGGATGCCGGCGGAAATCGCCAGCACGCCGGCAATGAGGCTGAGGCTCAGCGTTTCGCCGAGCCAGAACACCGAGCTAATCAAGCCAACAAGCGGCACGCCGAGCATGGCCAGCGACATGCTGGTAGCCGGCAGCCACATGCTCGCGGCGTTGACCGCGCAGAAGCAGAACGCAGTCGCGACCGGGCCGACGAAGAGCACGATCTGCCAGAGTGCCGCGGAGCCATCTCCGGTGAACGGCCCTTCGACGATCCGCGCCAGTGCGAGCAGCGGCATGGTCGCGACCAGCATCTGCCAGGGAGCGAGCTGGTAGGCGCTGGCACCTGCCTTGGCGTAGCGCAGGTGCAGGATGCACAGCGCCCAGCAGGCCGAAGCGGCCAACAGCATGAGGTTGGCGTGCAGCAGCGTCGTATCGCTCCAGTCGAGGGCGAGAGGATTGAACAGCAAGGCCACGCCGACGATGCCCAGAACGGTGCCGATGAGTTGTCGCGCGGCCAGGCGCTCACGGAAGAACAGCACCGCCAGGGGCGTTACCCACAGCGGCGTGGTGTAGGCGAGCACCGCCGAGCGGCCGGCCGGGATGTCGGTCATCGCCAGCGACCCGAGCAGGGTGAACGCGAGCATCTGCAGCAGGCCGACGCTGAAGATGAGTGGCAAGTCCTGCCGCTTCGGTCGGTACAAGGTGCCGGTCGCAAACTGCACGGCGAACAGGCACAGGGCGCCGAGCGCGAAGCGGCTGGCCGAGAACCACACGGGCGTGACGTGACCAAGGCCGGCCTTCATCACCGGCCAGTTCACGCCCCACAGGAGGATCGCCATCAGGAGCAGCAGCGTGCCCTTGAATCGTGGCGTCAGTACGCGACGCGTGGCGACGGTGGTTTGCGCTTGGGTGGGCAGGCTGTGCGGGCACGTCGTCACGGCGGCTCTCCTTCATCGATGGATCGATGCGGAACAGCCTATGCCGGAGCGGGCGGAGAAACTTTCTCTATTTATCTGGTAATTGTCCCTCTTAAAGAGAAATACTCTTCAATCAGTCAAATCTAAAGAATATTTATCATGCGAAAACTGGACCGCACCGATATTGGCATTCTCAACCGCCTGCAGGACGACGCGCGGATCACCAACGCCGAGCTGGCGCGCGCCGTGAATCTTTCCCCCACGCCCTGCTTCAACCGGGTGAAGGCCATGGAAGAGCTCGGTCTGATCCGTCAGCAGGTCACGCTGCTGGCGCCTGAGCTGCTTGGGCTGAACGTCAACGTGTTCATCCACGTCAGCCTGGAGAAGCAGGTGGTGGATGCGCTGGCGCGCTTCGAGAACGCCATCGCCGAGCGTCCGGAGGTGATGGAGTGCTACCTGATGACGGGGGACGCCGACTACCTGCTGCGTGTGCTGGTGCCCGATATCCAGGCGCTGGAACGCTTCATCCTCGACCATCTCACGAAAATTCCAGGCGTGGCGAACATCCGTTCGAGCTTTGCGCTCAAGCAGGTGCGTTACAAGACAGCCCTGCCGCTGCCGCCCAATGGGTTGGTCATTGGCTAGACCGCTTGCGCCTCGGCGGCGCCCAGCCACTCGCGGGGGCTTTTGCCGACCTTGCGGCGGAAGGCGCGCGACAGTGCCGATGGGCTTTCGTAGCCCACTTCATCGGCAATCAGGGCGATCGGGCGGCCTTCGCGCAGGCGCTTCTGCACCAGGCTGACGCGCCAGCCGAGCAGGTAATCGGCCGGTGTGCTACCGACCACCTGGTGGAAGCGCGCCGCGAAACTGGCGCGGGACATGTTGCAGGCCTGTGCCAGGGTTTCCACCGACCAGGCCTGCTGCGGTGCGTCGTGCATCAAGGTGAGGGCGCGCGCCAGCCGTGGGTCGGCCAGCCCCGCCATCAGGCCGGTGGACAGACTGCGGCTTGCCATCAGGTGGCGCAGGAGCTGGATCAGCATCAGCTCGAACAGACGATTCAGCACGGCGAAGCGTCCGCATTCCTCGCCGAAGGCTTCCTGGAACAGCCACTCGAGATTGCCCGCCAGATTGGGCAACTGCGACAGGGGCAACAGCAGGTAGCCGGGCAAGGCCTGGGTGAGCGGGTTGTCGACGCCGCCATCGAAGGCCAGCGACGCGCAGACCAGCTCGGCCTGGTCGTCGGTGTCGGCGATCAAGGTGTGCGGAACCGGGCGCGGAAACAGGATCAGGGTCGGTTCGTCAATCTCGTGGACGTGCAGGCGCTCGGCCTGGATGCGAATGCGTCCGGCGCGCAGAAGGTGCAGTTGGCCCTGTCGATCCTCGCCGTCGTATTCGATGGTGCCGCACAAGCCGCCGCTGTAGTAGGTGGTGGCGTGCATGTGGAAATGGGTGAGCAGGGAGGACAGGCGATCCATAGGGGTTTTCTCGACAGGTTTGGACGATCTGCCGCATAACATTGACGATTAGCAGCCAATTGGAAAGTGGTTTTCCAGATCATGAACTCGACGCTGGCGCCAGTGCCCAGCCAATCCCAATCATGAGGAGAACCTCCATGAGCCGCATTGCCCCCGTTCTGATCGAGCAAGCCCCGGATGCCGCCCGCCCATTGCTGAGCGGCATCCAGAAAAACCTGGGTTCCATTCCCAATACCTTCCGTACCCTGGCCCATGCGCCGGCCGCACTGAGCGGATACCTGGCACTGTCGCAGGCTCTGGGCAAGAACTCGCTGACCGCACGCCAGCGCGAAACGGTCGCGCTGGCCACCTCCGAGGTGAACGGCTGCGATTACTGCCTGGCGGCTCATGCGTTGTTCGGCCGCAAGGCTGGCCTGGATGAGACAAGCATCGAGCAGGCGCGCCGCGGCAGCCTCGACGCCGTCGCGGCCTTCGCCCGGCACGTGACCGAAAGCCGGGGCCAGGTGACCGATGCGCAACTGGCCGAGGCACGTGCCGCCGGCCTGAGCGACACCCAACTGGTGGACATCGTGGCGCAGATTGCGCTGCTGACCCTGACCAACTACGTCAACAACGTGGCCGGGACGGAGATCGATTTCCCCGCTGTCGCGCCGCTTGCCGAGGAGTGACAGCATGAAAGCGACCCTTTACACCGCTACTGGCTGCCCCTACTGCGTTCAGGCTCTGGCGCTGCTGTCGCGCCGCGGTCTGGATATCACCATGATCGACGTCGGCGCCGACCCCGAGGAACGTGCCGCACTGGTCGCCCGGACCGGCCGACGGACAGTGCCGCAGATCTATGTCGAAGGTCGCCATATCGGTGGTTTCGATGATCTACGGGCCTTCGACCGGCAAGGGGGTCTCACGGCGGCGACCTAGGATGATCGGCCTGGCAAGAAAACATCCACGTTCGTTGAGCGTGGATGTTTTTTTTTTGGCCCCAGGGAGATCGCTCAAGGCAGCGCGCCGCGAGCGCGCGAACCCGGCGAATCACCGGCGCATCCCGGGTGTCTGAAACCCGCATTCTTCGCGGGGCACCGAACCTTTTTCGAGGCTGCCTTGGCTTGCGGAGTCACTGCCGCCCGTCGGGCAGCTGATCGTTTTTTGATCAAAACCTGAAAGTTGCGATTATTATGCCCCGGCGATCAGGTCACGTTCCGGCATAAGCACTGTCGACGCGACCCTCATTTTCCTTCACCCCTCGGAACGACTCCGCATGCACCGATTCATGTGCAGGGGGTAGTTCGTTTCGAAAAAAGGCGTTTGGTGCCGCAACCCTTGAATCAGCTTTTTTTCGCCGCGAAACACAAACGCTCAATCCAACAAGTCCAATGCCGCTGTTGCATCAGTACAGCCGCGTAATTTGCTAGAAAAGAGGTAAACCATGGAGCTTTTTCATCTTATTGCCGCCCTGTTCCAGCAGCCGGTAACCATGGAGTTGACGCGCATGGGCGTTGTCTACGCCCACCTTATTGCGTGCTGCGTGGCCATCGGCCTGGTCCTGACCAGTGATGTCGCCATGGTCAAGCAACTGTTCCAGGGCCGCGATTCGACCGCTGCCGACAAGGAACACCTGCACATGCTGAAGAAGACCGTCCTGATGGCGCTTGCGGCCCTCTGGGTCACCGGCATCGGCATCATCGCGCTGGATTACTCGCAGAAGGGCGCGATGTACTTCCTCAACCCCAAGCTCCAGGCAAAGATTCTGGTGGTCATGCTGCTGACCCTCAACGGCTGGGTGCTGCACAGCGTGGTGATGCCGGCGATGGACAAGGCCGGCAGCCTGCTCAAGCTCAACTTCAATGCCCGTAATCTCGCGCTGTTCGCGGGTGTCGTGTCCGGGGTTTCCTGGTTCTACGGTGCGATGCTGGGTATCGCCCGTCCGCTGAGCTGGAAGTACTCCCTGGGCGAAATCATGCTCGCCTACCCATTGCTCATCTGCCTCGGCTTTGCCGCGATGAGCCTGCTGGTCTCCTGGGCGGCCAACCGGACGAAAGCGCCGGCCACGGCCCGCATGAACCCCGCGCTCGCCTCCTGGTGAGCGGGGCGGGCACGGACGCCCGACCTTGCATAGCGAAATGCCGCAGGCCGCTCTCACGCGCCCTGCGGCATTTTCATTCCGGCCTTGCGAATGACCGCCCGGGCTCAGGGCTCGTCCTGGGCTTTGACTTCATCCCAACTGCTGTCGGGGTCGAAGGTTTTCATGGCCTTGGCAAGCGTTTCGCTGTCGGGGCCGAGGTCTTTCTGAAAGAGCTGGCCTTCGTGGCTGATCATGAAGCTCATCACCCCACTGTCGCCGTATCGGGCGGGCCAGGCGACCAGGGCGAAGCCCCGGCTCATGGCCTTGCCGAGCAGGTAGTCGTAGGCGCCGCCGGGGGCCGAGGGGCCCTGGGCGGTGAGGATGCGGAAGTGATAGCCGTGCCAGTCGTCGCCCTGGGCCTGGCCGCCGAACAGCGGGCCGAGGGGGCTTTCGTCGGTGCCGTCTTCGTCGGGCCAGTAGAGGCCATCGTGCTGGCCGTCGCTGCTGATGAGCTTCTGTGCGTATTCGAGCAGGCCGTTGCCGTTGCGGTCGACTTCGGCGTAGTCCATCTGTGCGTCGTGGTAGGCCTCGGCGGCCTCGATGGCGGCCAGTTCGTTGCGGCCGATTCGGCGCAGGCGGATTTCCTCGGCGGCCGCCTTGGCGTCGAAGCGCCAGCCGTCCTTGTCCTGGACGATGGGGATGGGCAGGGTCCAGGGGTCGTTGCCGACGACGATATGGGCGCGTCCCTTGGCGCTGTCGATGCTGTGCTTTTCCTTGTAGTGGCTGATGAAGGCGTCGACGTCCTTGCGCTCGATGCCCTGGGTGGGAATGTAGTCCTGCCAGTCGTCGCCCAGCAGGGCGGCCAGGCGCTCGGCGTCGGCCTCGTCGGTGCCGAGGGCGGCGACGAAGGCTTCGGCGGCGGCGTCCGGGGTCTTGAAGCGTTCGTTGGCGCCGGCAAGCGAGGCACAGCCGGCCAGCAACAGCAGGATGAGAGTGCGGTTCGCGCGATTCATGTGCTGTCTCCTGTTCAGCGCCGCCGACCGCCGCCGCCACGCGACGGCGCATGGGCGGGGCGTTGCACCTGGCGGCCGGCGGCCGCTTGCTGCGGACGCGAGGCTGAGGCCCGGCTGACCTGGCCACGGTTGGCGGCGGCGCGGCTCTGGGACGGTTGCCGGGCGCCGGCGAAAGCGTTGTTGCGCGGGGCCTGGCGGCTGGCGGCGGAATGCTGCTGGCGAGCCTGCTGGCGCACCTGCTGGTTGTTCTGCGCGCGAGGGCGTTGCTGGCGGGCGGCGTCGCCGGCCTGGCGCTGCTGCAGGGCGCCTTCGGCACGCTGGCGCGCCTGCGGGTCGTTGCGCAGGTCGCGGGTGGCGGCCTGGGCGCGTTCGCGGGCCTGCTGGTTGGTACGGGCCGGGGCTTCGATGCCGCGTTGCTGCAGGCTTTGGCGGGCGCGCTGGCGTTCGGCGGTGCGCTGGTCGTCGTAGCCGCGCAACGATTCGCGCTGGGCGCCACCGCTGAGACGCAGGCCGTTCTGCTGGCGGTTGAGGTTGTCGCGGTAGGGCACGCCCTGACGGTTGATGGGGTTGTGGACGAACTTGTTCTGGCTCCGGTCGATCTGCCGGTTGGTGTTGATGTTGTTGTACTTGTTCACGTCGATGTCGACATCGCCGCCGCCCCAGTCGCAGTCACCCCAGAGGGAGTTGACGATGCCCACGCCGACGCCGAAGGCCAGGCCCGCCGCCAGGCCGGTGGCGATGGGGTAGCCGTAGCTGGGCGGCGGCGGGTAGTAGGGCGGGGGGTAGGACGGGTAGGACCAGGTGCCGTAGACCACGGTGGGGTTGTAGCTGGGCACGTAGACCACCTGTGGGTCGGTAGGCTCGATGACGATGGTCTGGGTGGCGGCCGGCTGCACCACGGTGGTGGAACTGGCCGGCGCGGCCGGCTGGACGGTGACGGTCTGCTGCTCGTTGGACTCCAGGTTGCCGGCGGCCTGGGCCTGGCGGCGCAGGCGCTGGATGGCGTCCATCACGTCGTTCGGCTGGGCGAGGAAGGCATCGCCCACGCGCTGGACCCAGGCCGGGTCCTGGCCAAGGGTGGCGAGCACCTGCGGGAAGGCCACCAGGGATTGCACGCTGGGGTCCCAGGGCTGGTCGGCCACCTGTTTCACGGCGTCGTCGCCCTTGGCATCCGGGTGGGCCTTGGACCAGGCGACGGCATCGGCGACGTTGCCTGGGTAGGTGGCGGCCATCAGCACCTGGGCCAGCAGGGAATCCGGGTAGAGGGCGATGGGCGCCATCATCTGGTCGAGTTCTTCGGTCCTGAACACGGCCTGGGGCGCTGCCGGCTGGGCAGCCGGGGCGGGTGCGTCCGCCGGGACTGAGGACACGCCGGCGGCGGGCACGTTGTCGTTTTCGGCAGCGGAAATGCCGGCGTCCGTGGCGGCGTCAAGCGGCGCGCTGGCCAGCAGGGCGAACAGGACCGCGCTGAATCGGGTGCGGATTTGCATGGCGCTACTCCCGCAGAGGGATTGGTTTTCCTCGACCCAGGCAAGGGCGCAGACCCTACCGCTGCCGTTGGGAAACGATAGTCCAGGACGTCCGGGTCGGCCGGGAAACTCGCCTGCCTAGTCGTCGCCCTGCCAGCGCTTGCGCGCATGGAGATAGGCGGCCAGGTCGCTGTAGCCGAGCTGCGCGGCGATCTCCGAACGGGACTCGCCTTGCAGTTCGAGCTGCTGTTCCAGCTCGGCCCGCACCTGGTCGAGCAGTTGACGGAAGGTCAGCCCCTGCTCCTCCAGGCGCCGACGCAGGGTGCGGGGGCTCTGGTGCAGGGCATCGGCCTGGCTGTCCAGGCTGGGCACCTGCCCGCGCGCCAGTTGCTGGCGCACGCCGGCGGCCACCTTCCCGGCCCAGCCGCTGAGCTGACGCACACGGGCGACGCGGCGATCCAGCTCGTGGCGAAGCAGCTCGAACATCCCGGCATGACGCCCCTGCATGGGCAGGTGGAGGGCGTCCCGCGGGTAGTAGATGCGGTTATGCCCACAGCCGAACTCGATGCGCTCGCCGAACCACTGCCGGTATTCGGCGTGGTAGCGGGGTCGCGGGTGGGCGAACCGCACCTGCGTCGGCAGCACGGCCTGGCCGGTGCCGCGCCGCAGTTGGGTGAGGCCCATCACGCTGTAGTGTTCCACCATGTACTGGGCAAGCTGGGGCGGCGCGTCGATGCTGAGTTCGGTGCAAACGCCGGCGTCGTCTTCCAGCACCCGCACGCTGTCCATGTCGGACGCCAGCCCGGCATAGCGCTGCCAGCAGTCGATCGCGGCGGCCAGGTCCGGGCAGAACAGGCAGAGGTGCGCGAGGATGTGCCAGTCCTGCGGGGTGAAGTGGCCGAACAGGTGCAGGCCGATGGCGGGGTCCAGTTCCGCCGCGGCCAGCCAGAGCTGTTTCAGTTCGACCATGCTGTAGTCGGCCTGGGGGCTGCGCCGGTGAGTGTGGAGGAAGCGTTCCAGCACCCGGCCCAGGTGGCCGCGATGAAAACGCTGGGGCGTGCGATTGGCCGTTTCTCGGGTGTTTCTGTCCGTTTCGCGCATGGGGAACTGGCCGCTTCTGGTTTCTTATTGGTCGGGCATCGCCCCTGTCGGGCCTGACCGAGGTTGCCATGAATACAACAATGCTCGCCAATAACCCAACCCTTGTCGTCGCCGGGATTTTCCTCGGCTTCATCCTGCTGGAGATCGCCTGCTCCTGCTTCCGCCAGCCGAAGGGCCAGCGCCGCGATGCGCTGATCGAGATCCTGGGCTCCAGCGTGCTGCTGGGGCTCACCTTCCCCCTGGTGATGTTCGCCAGCGACGCCCTGATGACCCGCTTCGCCCCGGAACTCAAGGGCAGCCTCGCCGGGCTGCACTGGGTCGCCGGCCTGGGGCTGTTCCTGCTGCTGGACGACATGACCCAGTACTGGTGGCACCGCCTGGCGCACAGGGTGCCCTTCCTCTACGCGCTGCACCGCGCGCACCATTCGGCGCCGTACATGAGCATTCGCATCGTGTACCGCAACAACAGTTTCTACTACCTGCTGATGCCGGGGATCTGGCTGTCCGGCGTGCTGATCTACCTGGGGCTGGCGCACATCTACTACGGCTACCTGATCGTAAAGATGCTGGTGATCTTCGCCGCCCACAGCAGCGTGCCCTGGGACGAGCGCCTGTACCGCATCGCCGCGCTGCGGCCGCTGATGTGGGTCCTGGAGCGCACCATTTCCACCCCGTCCACTCATTCCGCCCACCACGGCCTCTGCGCCGACGACGGGGTGACCCACTACAAGGGCAATTTCGGCAACCTGCTGTTCTTCTGGGACGTGCTGTTCGGTACCGCGAAGATCACCCGCCGCCGGCCGCAGCATTACGGCATCGAAAACCTCAAGCCGGTGAGCTGGCAGGAAGAGGTGTTCTGGCCCCTGGTGCGAACCCGCAAGGCCAGCCATGCCCGCCCGGTCGGACAGGAGGTCTCCCAATGAGCCTGAAGGTCGCCCTGATCGCCGGTTCCAGCCGCCGGCACAGCCAGTCCGCCAAGGTCGCCCATTACCTCGCCGGGCGCCTCCGGGCGCTCGACCTGAGCCAGGCGGCCCACGTCATCGACCTGGGCAGCGCGCCGCTGCCCCTCTGGCCCGCCGAGGACGCCAACGGCCTGTGGGCCGACCATGCGGCGCTGCTGCGGGAAGCGGACGCCGTGGTGATGGTGGTGCCGGAATGGCACGGCATGGCCAGCCCGGCGGTGAAGAACGTCTTCGTGCATGCGGGCCTGCGCGAGCTGGGCCACAAGCCGGCATTGCTGGTGGGCGTATCCGCCGGCCTCGGGGGCGCCTATCCGCTCTCGGAACTGCGCGCCTCCAGCTACAAGAACTGCCGGGTGTGCTATCTGCCCGAGCAGCTCATCGTGCGCCAGGTGGAAGCGGTGATGAACGGCGACAGCGCCGCCAGCACCGAGGACCTGCGCATTCGCGAGCGGGCGGACTGGGCACTGGCGATGCTGTCGCATTACGCGCAGGCGTTGCGCAGCGTGCGCCGGCAAGTGGACATGGGCCGCGCGGAATTCGCCAACGGCATGTGAGTGGCGCGCCTCACCTGACAGAAATGTAATCACCCGCCGTTGCCCGATATGGCACCTTTTGCACTCGAACCGCGCACCGAAGAGGCTGCGCGGCGCCTCTTTCGACTGACTGGATTGAAACGGCATGCAGTGCAAAACCTCGCGGCGGACCTTCGTCAAGGGCCTGGCCGCCGGCGGCCTGATCGGGGGTCTCGGGTTGTGGAAAACGCCCGTCTGGGCGGTGACCAGCCCGGGCCAACCGACGGTACTCAGCGGCACCGAATTCGACCTGTTCATCGGCAAGACGCCGGTGAACTTCACCGGCAAGGCGCGTATCGCCAAGACCATCAACGGCACCCTCCCCGGCCCGCTGCTGCGCTGGCGCGAGGGCGACACCGTGACCCTGCGGGTACACAACCGCCTGGACGAGGACACCTCCATCCACTGGCACGGCATGATCCTGCCGGCCAACATGGACGGCGTGCCGGGCTTCAGCTTCGCCGGCATCGCGCCGGACGGCCTGTACGAGTACCGCTTCCAGGTGAAGCAGCACGGCACCTACTGGTACCACAGCCATTCCGGCCTGCAGGAGCAGGAGGGCGTGTACGGCCCCATCGTGATCGACCCGAAGGAGCCTGAGCCTTACTCGTACCAGCGCGACTATGTGGTGATGCTGAGCGACTGGACCGACGAAGATCCGGCGCGGGTGATGGCCAAGCTGAAGAAGCAGTCGGACTACTACAACCAGCACAAGCGCACGCTCGGCGACTTCATCGACGACGTCGCCGACAAAGGCTGGGCCGCCACCCTGGCCGACCGCCGGATGTGGGCGGAAATGAAGATGAGCCCCACCGACCTCGCGGACGTGAGCGGCGCCACCTACACCTACCTGCTCAACGGCCAGGCGCCGGACGGCAACTGGACCGGGCTGTTCCAGCCGGGCGAGAAAATCCGCCTGCGCTTCATCAACGGCTCGGCCATGACCTACTTCGACGTGCGCATCCCCGGCCTGAAGATGACGGTGATCGCCGCCGACGGCCAGCCCGTGGAGCCGGTGGAGGTGGACGAGTTCCGCATTGCCGTGGCGGAAACCTACGACGTACTGGTGGAGCCGCAGGGCGCCGAGGCCTACACCGTCTTCGCCCAGTCCATGGATCGCTCCGGCTACGCGCGCGGCACCCTGGCGGTACGCGAAGGGTTGAGCGCGAGCGTCCCTCAGCCGGACCCGCGCCCGCTGATCGGCATGGCCGACATGGGCATGGACCACGGCGACATGGGACACGGCGAGATGGCCGGCATGGATCACTCCGCCATGCCAGGCATGGACCACTCCGGCATGGATCACAGCCAGATGGCGGGCATGGACCACGCCGGCATGGCCATGGGCGGCGCCATGCAGAGCCATCCCGCGTCGGAAACCGACAACCCGCTGGTGGACATGCAGACCATGACCCCGGCGCCCAAGCTGGCGGACCCCGGCATCGGCCTGCGTGACAACGGCCGCCGCGTGCTGACCTACGCCGACCTGCGCAGCACCTTCCCCGACCCGGACGGCCGCGAGCCGGGCCGAACCCTCGAACTGCACCTGACCGGGCACATGGAGCGCTTCTCCTGGTCCTTCGACGGCATTCCCTTCGCCGATGCCGAGCCCATTCGCCTCATGTACGGCGAGCGCCTGCGCATCACCCTGGTCAACGACACCATGATGACCCACCCCATCCACCTCCACGGCCTGTGGAGCGACCTGGAGGATGAGCAGGGCAACTTCCTGGTGCGCAAGCACACCATCGACATGCCGCCCGGCACGCGCCGCAGCTACCGCGTCACCGCGGACGCCCTGGGCCGCTGGGCCTACCACTGCCACCTGCTGTTCCACATGGACATGGGCATGTTCCGTGAAGTCCGCGTGGACGAATAAGGAGAGAGACATGAACCAATCGATGCAGATCCTCGGCGCCGCCACCCTGGCCCTCGTCCTGCTGGCCCCCGCCGCCTGGGCCGGCGAGAACGACCAGGCTGGCCAGCACAACGCCCACGCTGGCGAACCGCACAAGAAGATGGCGCATGACCAGATGAGCCATGGGCAGATGGATCACGGCGCCATGGATCACAGCCAGATGAACGGCATGGATCACTCGAAGATGGACCACGGCGCCATGCACAAGGACGCCAAGCCCAAGGCGGACAGCAACGATGATCGATAGCCTCAAGCGCCCTGCCCTGCTCGCCCTGGCGCTGGCCACGGCTGGCGGCGCACAGGCGGCGGAAAGCATGGACCACGGTGCCATGGACCACAGCCAAATGCAGCACGGCCAGATGGACCACGGCGCCATGGACCATAGCCAGATGCAGCACGGCCAGATGGACCACGGCGCCATGGACCACAGCCAGATGCAGCACGGCCAGATGGACCACGGCGCCATGGACCATAGCCAAATGCAGCACGGCCAGATGGACCACGGTGCCATGGACCACAGCCAGATGCAGCACGGCCAGCCGCCTTCCGCCATCCCCGGCTACGGCAGCCGCACGCCCATTCCGACACCGACCGACGCCGATCGCGCGGCAGCCTTCCCGGCGCTACCGCCGCACCGCATGCACGCCGGCGGTATCCACAGCTTCTTCCTGCTGGACCAGCTGGAATACCAGGACGCCGACGATGCCAGCGTGCTGAGCTGGGACGCTTCCGGCTGGATCGGCGGCGACATCAACCGTTTCTGGTTCCGCTCCGAGGGTGAACGCGCCAACGGCACCACCGAGGAAGCCGAGGTGCAGGCGCTCTACGGCCGCGCCATCGGCCCCTGGTGGGACCTGGTGGCCGGCGTGCGCCAGGATTTCAAGCCGGGTTCGCCGCAGACCTGGGCCGCCTTCGGCGTGCAGGGCATGGCCCTGTACGGCTTCGAGGCGGAAGCCACCGCCTTCCTCGGCGAGAACGGTCAGAGCGCCCTGCGCCTGGAAGGCGACTACGACATCCTGTTGACCAACCGGCTGATCCTGCAGCCGACGGCGGAAGTGAACCTCTACGGCCGCAACGATCACGAACGCGGCGCCGGCTCGGGGCTGGCCAATACCGAAGTGGGACTGCGCCTGCGCTACGAGATCGTCCGCGAGTTCGCGCCCTATATCGGCGTGACCTGGAATCGCAACTACGGCAACACCGCCGACTTCGCCCGCGAAGAAGGCGAGGACAACAACGAAGCGCGCTTCGTTGCCGGTATCCGCCTCTGGTTCTGAGAGCCCGACCATGAAAAGAACAATAAAGACCCTGGCCCTCGCCGGCCTGGTGGTCACCGCCGGTGCCGCCGGGGTGGTGTACAACGGCATGGTGAACGTCGCCGCCGACGACCCGCACTACTCCCTGGTGCACGCCTTCCTCGCCGCCGCGCGGGACCGCTCCATCGAGGTACGCGCACGGAATATCCAGGTTCCACCGCTGACCGGCGCGGACCTGATCCGTGCCGGCGCCGGCAACTACGACGCCATGTGCGTGGACTGCCACCTGGCACCGGGCCTTGCCGCCACCGAACTCAGCCAGGCCCTCTACCCCGCCCCGCCGAACCTCGCCCGGCTCGGGGTGGACGGCGACCCGGCGGCGGCCTTCTGGATCATCAAGCACGGCATCAAGTCCACCGGCATGCCAGCCTGGGGCAAGAGCATGGGCGACGAGCACATCTGGGGCCTGGTGGCCTTCCTGAAGCAGCTACCGGCCCTGGATGCGGACGGCTATCGGCAACTGGTGGCCAGCAGCGACGGGCACCAGCACGGCGGCGGCGAAAGCGCCAGTCACGGTCACGGCCATGGGGCCGGGGCGGCTGATGATGAAGGGCATGACCATGGGGAGCATGCGCACTGAGGCGGGGCGATGGGTCTCGCTTTGCCCTGTGGGGGCGAATTCATTCGCCAAGGCGACTGGATTTTCCCGGATTGCAACCGGGCGACGAACTGTGGGAGCGAATTCATTCGCGAATCGGGTGGCTTCGAGCAAGCCGGAAACCACCCTCACCCCAACCCTCTCCCAGAGGGAGAGGGGGCCAGCAGCGTGCTTCACCGGTCCACCATCCGAAGACCGGCATGGCGCCGCTGGTGGATGAAAAAGCGCCATCCACCCTACGGGACAGCTGCGCTGTCCATCGCGAATAAATTCGCTCCTACCGTCCGCCGATGTCCCCGCTTTCCCAGCGCGACTCGCCGCTTTGCAGGGCGCTGGCGATGGTCGCCAGCTTGTCGTCCGGCAAGGTCTCCGGCAACGGGTCGACGCCGGCGCTGACGAACAGTTGGGCGTAGGCATTGCGCAGCTCGGCGTAGGACAGGTCGCGCTTGAGTTGCGCCTGCAGGGTGTTGAGTTCGCCCTGGATCAGGTCCAGCTCGCCGATGCTCTGGGTCTTGTAGCGGTTGCGCAGTTGCTCGGCGATCTCGCCGTCCAGCTTCGCCAGTTCCTGGTTGGTCTGGAACTGCCGCTGGGCTTCGTGGTAGTTGGCGTTGGCCACGTAGAGCTGGGCCAGCACCGCCATGGACATGGCCTGTCGGCGTGCCGCCGCCACATTCTCCCCGGCCTTGGCCACGTCGATGGCCGCCGGTGCGGACAGCGCGTTGAACAGGTTCCAGGTCACCTTCACCCCGTAGTCGGCCCAGCTCTGGTTCACCAGGAAGGAGTTGCTGTCGTAGTGCCCGCCGGCGCTGAACTCCAGGCCCGGCAGCAGGCGCAGCATGGCCTTGCGCGTCTCGGCGGCGCTGATGCGCGCCTGGTAGTCCTGCTCGCGCAGTTCCGGCCGGCTGGCCAGGGCTTCTTCTTCCAGGCGGGCGATGTCTACCTTGAGCTCGGGCACTGCGTAGCCGTCGGCGGCCGCCAGGCTGAAGTCGGTGTTCAGGGGCAGGTTGATCAGCGCCGCCAGTTCGGTCTTGGCCAGGGACAGCGCGCGGCGCTGCTCTTCCAACTGACGGGTGGCCTCGATCAGCGCACGCTGGTAGCTCAGCGCCTGCACCGGATCGCCGATGCGCTCGGCACTCATCCGCTGGCTGCTGCCGCGCGCTTCGTCGACCCGCGCCATCAGGCTGTCGATCTGCTGCAGCAGGCGATCGGCGGCGACGGCTCGCCAGTAGGCCGAGCGCACGTCCTGGATGATGGTGTGGACCACCTTGCGGCGTCGCTCTTCGACGATCAGGCGCTGGTCGGCCTGTTGCTTGGCGCTGACGTAGCTGACACCGAAGTCGAGCACGTTCCACACCATGGTCAGGTCCGCCACGCCACGGTCGCGGTCCTGGGAGGTCGAGGGTTCCAGCGACTGGGTGTTGGTCAGCACGCTCTGGCTGCTGGAGGCGCTGACGTTGCTGCGCCCGGCATAGCCCGCTTCCATGGCCATGCGCGGCAGCATGTCGAAGGTGGCGAGGTCCACCTGGCGCTTGGCCAGGGCTTCTTCCATGACCTTCAGCCGCGCCTCCAGGTTGTACTTCACGGCACGGGCCATGGCCTGGTGGAGGGTCAGGGGCCCACTCAGGGGCTCCTGGTCCTTGAACATGGTCGCCAGGTCCTGCCGGGCGCGCTGTTCGCTGACGCTACGATCGATGGGCTGGCTGGTCACCGCGCAACCGGTGACCGCCAGCGCCAGCACGCTTACGGTGAAAAACTTCGCTGCTCTGCTCATCCTTGGGCCGCCCCCTAGACACGGCACTTTCCGATTTCCAACGTGTTGTTCTTCAAACCTGGGGGCGATCCGCCTGGATCTGTCCCAGTGCCAGGGCCAACGCCCTGACCTGACGCTGCTCGCTGTCCTTGATGTCCTGCAACTGCTGGCCGAGCGTGGGCGCACCGAAGATGCCCTGGCCGCTCCCCCCGGAGCCGCCCTTCCACTGCTTGCCGTCGAACAGTTTCATTTCGCCGGACTCCTGGGGCACATCCTTGTCGAAGAAGCTCGACAGACTGCTGCTGCCGAACACACCGCCATCCCCGCCACCAAAGCCGAGGAAGCCCGCGCCGGAGCCGTCGCCGAAGCCGTCGCTGCTACCGAATACCTGCGCGATGAAGCTGGGCGCCAGCGCCCCCTGGTTGATGAAGATGTTGCCCAGGGTGGGAATACCGCTGCCCAGGGTCGGCGCCTCGAACAGCGGCGGCGGAATGAGCGGCGAGGTGAACGGCGGCGGCGGTGGCGACGGCAGCACGCTATCCACCGGTACGGTGGGCTCGGGCGGCAGGATGACCGGCGGGCTTGCGCGGAACTCCGGATCGCCGTCGCTCTGCGGCACGCTGTAAGTCTGCGCCGACAGAGCGGAGACCTGCGGGTTGCCGGCAACGTCGGTGATCAGGGTGCCGGAGGTGTTCAGGCCCAGGGTCAGGGTGCCGGAACCGGCAACGTTGCTGATCGTGACCAGGAAGGTACGGGCATCCACCTGCACCAGCGACTGCAGGGTTCCGGTGACGTTGCCGGTGGTGATCAGGTTGAAGTCGCTGAGGTCAACGCCGCTGACGTTCTCGTCGAAGATCACGGTGTACTGCACGCTGCCGGGGGTCGGCAGCGGCGCTACGGTGGCGCTTACCCCAGGCGCGGTGGTGTCCACGATCACGCCGCTGGTGTTTCCGACGCCGTTGAGGGTCAGGTTGAGGTCGTTTCCGGTGGCGTCGCGCAGGCTGGCGCCGTTGGTCAGCAAACTGCTCACCGCGATGCCATCGGCATCGTTGTCGCCTGGGCGCACGCTGTACTGAAACACCAGGGTGTTGGTGCCGGAGCCCGCCACATAGTCGGCGAACACCGTAGTGCCACCGATATCCAGGGCCAGGCGCGGGCTGCCGCTCACCGTGACGACCTCGCTCAGGTTCACCACGAAGGTCAGGCTGTCGCCAGCGTTGTAGGCCACGCCGACGGGCACACTGACGCCGGTGACCGTAGGGGTATCGCGGTCGACACTGTAGACCGCACCAGTCAGTCCGCCGGTGATGGCGTTGCCAGCCTGGTCGATGATGCCGGTGCCGGACGCGTTCAGGTTCAGGCCCAGGGTGCCGGTGCCGCTCAGGCCGCTGACGGTGATCTGGAACGTCCGCGCATCGAGCTGCACCAGGCTCGCCAGGCTGCCGGCAGCCGTGCCAGTACCCACCAGATTGAAGTCACTGAGGCTCACGCCGCTCACGCTTTCGCTGAAGGTCACAGTAAAGCGCACGCTGCCAGCGTTGGTCGGCGACGGGTCGATGGCGACTATGCCGCTTGGGAACGGTGCCACAGTGTCGACTATCACGCCGCTAGTACCACCGATGTTGTTCAGCGTCAGGTTCATGGTATTGCCGGCAGCATCCTGCAAGACGGCGCCGTTGGTCAGCAGACCATTCACCGCGATGCCATCGGCATCGTTGTCGCCTGGGCGCACGCTGTACTGGAACACCAGGGTGTTGGTGCCGGAGCCCGCCACGTAGTCGGCGAACACCGTGGTGCCGCCGATATCCAGGGCCAGGCGCGGGGTGCCATTGACGATGATGGCCTCGCTGGCATTGACCACGAAGGTCAGGGTATCGCCGGCGTTGTAGGGCACCCCCACCGGGACGGAGACGCTGGCCACCGTGGGCACCACGGCATCCACCCGAATGTTGCTGGTATTACCCACGCTGGCGAGCACGGGATTGAGATCGTTGCCGACCGCGTCGCGTAGTGTGCCGCCATTGGCCTGGATGCTGCCGCCGACGCTGATGCCGTTGGTGTCGAACTGGCCGTTGCTGACGGTCAGGCGGAAAACCAGTGCCGTGGCGCCGGAGCCGCTGAGGTACTCGGCGAATACGGTGCCGCCGCCATCCAGGGTGATGGCGATGCGCGGCATGCCGCCGGTGGTGTCGACGGTCACGGCCTCGCTGAGGTTGACGGTGAAGTCGAGGTTCTGCCCAGCAACGTAGGTTCCATTGGCCGGCACCTCGACGCTGGTGACGCTTGGGGCGATGCCATCGATCACCAGTTCGGCGTTGTCCGCCAGGCTGTCCCCGCCGCCGACGACGGGAAGGGTAATGACGGCCGGAGCGCCCAGGCTGACGCTGGCGATGCTTGCGTCATTGAGGACCAGGGCGGCGGTGGAGTGGTAATTCAAGTCGGCGCTGACGTCTCCGGCCTGCACCACATAGGCGAAAGTGAGGGTGTTGGTGCCGCTACCGCTCACATAGATCGCGGTGCGATCGACCAGGCCGGTTTCCAGCAGTAGCGTGGGTAAGCCACCGGCCACGTTGACCGCCTGGTCGAAGGTGACGGTGATGTTGATCGTGTCGCCCACCTTGTAGCCGCCGTCGGGGCTGCTGCTGGAGACGCCGGTGATCGTCGGATTGGGCTGGACGACGTTGACGGTGATGGTGTCGCTGTCGGTCTGGTTGCCACCGCTGCCAGAGAGCCCGAGGTCATCGGTGGTGATCTGCAACGAGGCGGGGCCGAAATAGCCGCCGGTGGGTGTGAAGGCCAAACCTGCCAGGGCAGTGTTGATGTTGGCGATGCTGCCCTCGAAGGTCATGGTGGCATCGCCGGTGCCGTCGCCCACCTGGAAGCTCAGGCCCACCGTGCCACTCAAGGTGATCAGACCATTCGTTGCGGTCAGGGTGACGCGCACCGAGCCGCCGCCGGCATCCAGATCGCTGATCGTGATCGCATTGCCATTGCCCGTACTGAAGGTCAGGACGCCATCCTGCTGCATCGTCTGGGTGGCCGGGACCGTGTTGACCGGGGCATCGTTCACCGGCGTTACCGACAGGGTCACAGTGGTACTGGCAGACAGGCTGCCACCGGTACCCGTGTTGCCGCCGTCGTTGATGGTGACGCTCAGGGTGACGTCGCTGGCCGCGTTGCTGGCGGTGAGGTAACTGACACCACCGCCGGCGATGAAGGCGTTGATGTCGCTGATGGAGCCAGTCAGGGTCAGCGCCGACGCGGTCCCCCCCACGGTGACACCGCCGCTGCTGGTGGCGGCGAGGCTGCCCGAACCCACGCCGAGTGTGACGGTGACGCCAGCGAAACCGGCATCGACGTCGGCGAAGCTGATTCCGGTGAGCGGCTGCGCCACATCCTCGGTCACGCCGATGCTGCCGGGAGCGACGATGGTCGGCGCATCGTTCACGGCCGTGACGGTCAGGGTTAGGACGTCGCTGTCGGTCTTCGCCGCGCCGCCGGAAAGGCCATTGTCGTTGATGGCGACGGTCAGGGTGACGTTGCCGGCGGCATTGGTGGCCGAGGTGAAGCTCAGGTTGGCACCGGCGATGAAAGCATTGATGTTGGCGATGGAGCCGGTGAGGGTCAGCGCCGACGTGGTACCGCCCACGATGACGCCACCACCGCTGCTGGCGGCAAGGCTGCCCGAGGCCACGCTGAAGGTGACAGTGACGGTACCACTGCCCGCATCGGCGTCGCTGAAACTGATTCCGGTGAGAGCTGTGGCGGTGTCCTCCGGCAGGCTGATGCTGACCGGTACGTTCACCACCGGCGCATCGTTGGTTTCCGTCACGGTGACGCCACGGGTCGCGCTGCTGCTCGTGGCGAGGCCATCACTCACCGCGAAGCTGATGGTGCGCGTGGCGGTATTCGGCGTTTCCGAGCTGTTGCTGTAGGTGACGGCACGCAGTGCGGCCTGCCACTGCGCTGCACTGGCGCCGCCGGCCGACGTCAGCGTCAGCACGCCCGTGGCGCTGTTGTAGCTGGCGCTGATGTCACCCATGGTGGCGCCATTGTTGGTGAAGCCCAGCACGTCCTGCCCGCTGATGAAGTTGCCGGTGATGCTCACCGTGGCACTCGGCAGCAGCGGCGAGTCGCTGTCGACGACCGTGATGCCGCCATCGACCACCACCGGGGTCGAGGCGACGTTGTCGCCCTCGACGAACGAGGTGCTGCCACCGCTGGCGCTGACCACCGGGGCATCGTTGACCGCGGTGACGGTGAGGCTGGCGGTGTCGCTGGACAGGGAGAACGGCGTGGTGCCCCCCGAGGACGAGGCGTCGGCCTTGGTGCCCTGCTGGCCACTGGTGGCACCGGTCTGGTCCCAGGCGCGATAGGTCAGGCTGGCCGTGGTGCCATTGACGCCGTCCGGGACGAAACGTACCCGGTCGGTGCCGCGCAGCAGCAGCGCGCTGCTGCCCGAGACGACGCCTACATTCTGCCAACTGGCGCCGCCGTCCAGGCTGTATTGCCAGGTGCCGTTGCCCGCGTTCAGGCCGGTGATGGCGATGCCGCTGAGCGCGCCACTGTCGGCATCGGTGATGCCGGCACCGGCGAAGCTGGCGACGGTCTGCCCGGGGTTGTTGACGTCGGTGTCGGTCAGGCCGGTCAGGATGGGCGAACTCGGGGCGAGGACCGGCGCATCGTTGGTCCCCACCAGGTTCACCACGGCCGAGCTGGAAGAGTTGCCGCCAGCACCGTCGCTGAAGGTCCAGCTCAGCGTGACGCTGGCGGGGGGCGCATCGGACGTCGAGGCGTAGGTGATCTGCCGCAGGACGGCGGTGACATCCGCGGTGGTGGGAACCTGACCGCCTGCATCGCTGAAGGTCAGCGTCAGTTGACCGGACGTAGCGGTATCGAAGCTGGCGATCACCTGACCGTTCTTGATCAGTTGGCTGCCGCTGCGGGTGATGCCGTTGCCATCGCTGAAGCCGAATACATCCTGGGCGTTGGCGCCGCCGTTGCGCACCAGCACCAGGGATGCACCGTTGTAGTTGCCGTTGCCGCCATTGAGCTGATCGAGCTCGGTATCGGACACCGTTACGTCGGCGTCGATCACGGTGGGCGCGCCGCCCTCGGTGTGGGTGCCGCCGCCATCGAGGTTGCCCAGCACGGGCGCCGTGTTCGTCGGCGCGGTCAGGGTGAAGTCGTTGCCTGAACCGCCGGCGTAGCTGGCGGTCAGCACCGTACCGTTGCCGCCGGCCGTGAGCGTGCCGCCCTCGGCCAGGCCGCTGAAGGTGCCGGCAATGGCGTCGACGCCATCGTTGTCGACAAGAACGTAGCTATCGCCCAGGCCGGGCGCGTAGCCGTGGGTAATCGCCAGGGTGGCGCCGGCCACATTCACCGAACCGTTCACCAGGATCTGGTCATGGCCGATGCCGGCGGTGGTGCCGTTGATCTCCACGGCCAGGGTGCTGCCCGCATTCATCTGCAGGTTGCCGTTCACCGTCAGGGTGCCGACGCTGATGCCCGGCGAGAGGGTGCCGCCGCTCTGGACCGTTACATCGCCGCCCAGGGTGCCGCTACCCGCCAGGGTGGCACCACTGGCCACCGTGGTGGCGCTGGCGGTGCTGCCGGTCAGCGACAAGGTACCGGCGGAAACCGTGGTGGTGCCGGCATGGGTGTTGGCGTTCGAGAGTGTCAGCACACCAGCGCCCACCTTGGTGAGCCCGGCAGTGCCCGACACGACGCCGGACAGCGTCAGCGCGTTGGCATTGCTGATGACGCCACCGCCAGTGTTGAGCGTGAACGCATTGCTCAGCGTGACATTGCCGCCGGTGAGCTGCAGTACGCCGGCGGTGCCGAGGATCAGCGTATTGCCGCTGATGTTGCTGGCATCGGTGATGCTCAGGGTGCCGCCCCCCGTCACGGAGGTCGTGCCGGTGTAGCCATTGCTGCCGCTCAGGGTAAGGGTGCCCGTGCCGCTCTTGACCAGGTTGCCGGAGCCATTGATGGAGCCACTGAAGGTGGTGCTCAGGTTGGCCGCCCCGGTAGTGAGGGTGTTGCTGCCCAGTTGCACCGTCCCCGCTCCCACCAGTGCGCCAAGGGTTTCGCTGGCGGAGAGCGTCAGCGTGGCACCCGAACTCACCGACACACTGGAGGCGTCGGCGATGGCGGCGCCGCCACTCAGTGTCAGTCCGCCGGCCTGCACTTGCGTCGAGCCGCTGTAGGCGTTGCTGCCCGACAGCGTCAGGGTGCCGCTGCCGACCTTGGTCAGGCCGCCGCTGCCGGAAAAATTGCCGGAGAACGTAGTGCTGGTGTTGTCGCCGCCGGTGGTCAGGGTATTGGCGCCGAGCGCCACGCCGCCGGCGCCGTCCAGCGAGCCGATGGTTTCGCTGCTCGACAGCGTGAGCGTGGCGCCGCTACCGACGGTGACCGCCGCGGAGTCCGCCAGGGCCGCGCCGCCCTGGAGGGTCAGCCCGCCGACCGAAACATTGGTGACGCCGAGATAACTGTTGTTGCCGCTCAGGGTGAGGGTCCCGGCGCCGATCTTGGTCAGGCCGCCGCTGCCGCTGAGGCTGCCACTGAGGGTGGCGCTGGTGGACGCGCTCACCGTGGACGTCGCGGCCAGGACAATCGCGTTGTCGACGGTGGTGGTGTTGGTCAGCGCCAGGGTGCCGCCGTTCAGGGTGAGTGTTCCACTGCTCAGATGGGCGTCGCTGGCGACCGACAGGGTGCCGGCGCTGACGCTGATGCCGCCGCTGGCATTGCCGGAGTTGTCGGCATTGCTCAAGACCAGGGTGCCGGCATCGGTCTTGTTCAAGCTGGACGATCCGCTCAGGACGCCGCTGAGGGTCAGGGTGGCGCCGCTGGCGGCACTGATGTCGGCATTGCCCGTCAGGGTGACGCTGCCACTCAGGGTCGACGTGCCGGAAATCAGGTGGAGGGCGCCGTAGTTGATGGCGCTCACCTGCTTGCCGCTGCCGCTGACCGAAAGATTTTCGGCGATGCTCAAGCCGCCGCCGATGCGCAGGGTCGCGCCATCGCTGACGGCGGTGCCGCCGGCGGTGGTGCCAAGGGCGTTGGCATGGTTCGCGATCAGGGTGCCGGCGAACAGGGTGGTCGCGCCGCTGTAGCCGTTGTCGCCGTTGAGCTGCAGGATCGCCTGGCCGTTCTTGGTCAGGCTGCCGGAACCGCTGACGCTACCGCTCAGGGTCAAGCTGGCGGCCCCGCCCCCGCCGCCGACATTGATGGTGCCGCCGGCCGCCCCCAGCACCACCGCATTGTCGATGGTGAAACTGCTGGCGCCGTTGGTCAGGGTTCCGCCGTTCAGCGTCAGTGTGCCGGACGACAGATGATCGTCGTTGCTCACCTGCAAGGTGCCGTCACTGACCGTGATACCTCCCGACATGCTGGCTTCATTGCCGGTGCTGGAGAGCGTCAGCGTGCCCCCACCGGCCTTGTTCAGCGCCCCGCTGCCGGCCAGGGTACTGGCGATGCCGACGGTACCCGAGCTATTGGTGAAGTTCAGCGTGGTGCCCCCGCCCAGGGTAATGGTGCTGCCGCTGATGACGAGGCCCGAGGCCGCATCGGCGTTGATGGTCAGGCTTTCGTTGATGGCGAGGTTGCCGGCCAGCGACATGCTGCTGGTGAAACCGCTGCCGAAGATCAGCGTCTGGGTTCCGGTGCCGTCGGCGGCGGCGATGGCCACCGCCTCGCTGAAACTCACGCCGTCACTCACGTTGACGGTGGCGGTATCGGTGGTGTTGGTGATGTAGATGGTGTTGCTGGTGACCGTGGCGTCGGCCGTGACGCTGGAGGTGCCGTCGTTCAAGGTGTAGCGCACGGTCGCATCGCCGGCCGGGGTGTTGTTGCGGTAGGTGATGTGCCGCGCCACGTCGTTGACCAGGGCGGTGGTCGCGGTGGTCGCGCTGCTGGTGAAATTGATGATCAGCACGCCACCGCTGCTGGTGTAGGTGGCGAAGGTCATGTCATTGGCCTGCAGTTCGCCGCTCGTGGCCGAGCCACTGACGGTGAACAGCGCGCCCGCGGTATCGAAGCCGAAGACATCGGCGGCCACGGCAGCACCGGGACGCTGCAGGGTCAGGCTGGCACCGGCCCAGTTGCCATTGCCACCATTCAGGGCGCCCAGCTCCGCATCGGCGAGGGTGGCATTGGCACCGTCATCCAGGAACACCGTACCGCCGACACCGGCCCAGTCGACGATGTCGCCATTGACGCCGCCGAGGGTGGGCGCTGCATTGGCCGGAGAGGTCGTGAAGCTGAGGAAGTCCATGTTGGCGGGCGAGCCCTGGAAGGCGCCCGTATCGATGAAACGTATGGTGAAGGACGTGATGTTCAGCAGATTGGTGGTGATGACGATGGACTGGTTGGACTGGTTGCTGATCAGGACGCTGGTGACCTTCGCGCCATAGTCGCCAGTGGGATAGATCTCGAACTGGAAGTCGTTGTTGTCGTTGAATGGGCGTAGCGTGATGCTGTCGAGATTGAATGCCGTGCCGGAGCTACTGGCGATGGTGAACTCCACCGGCGGAGTATTGAAGGCGTTGGTATTGACGTCCAGATAGATGGAGTCGAGGGTGCCCGCCATATTCCCGGCATCTTGATTGTCCGAGTAAATCCAATCGTCGCCCGCGTTGTTCAACCAGCTCGAGTTGAGCGTCACGGTGGCCAGCAGGGCGTCGTAGTCCGGTGTGCCGGCCAGCCAGGGCGACCCGGCTTCGACACTCCCCACGCGGGCCTCGAGTGCCCAGTCCCCCCCCTTGGCCAGGCTCCCGGTGGCATCGCTGGAAGCCGCCACATCGGCCGCCGTGAGGTTGGCGATCTGCTGGATCAGGGTCTGGCCGGAGCCCTTGGCCACGTCGCAGCCGTAGAGCAGGATATCGCCGTCGGCCTTCAATGCGTCGCCAATGGCGGCCAGGTCGCCGGCGCGTTGCTGGAGGCTGCCCATGTCCAGCACCGAGGTGCCCAGCAACACCTGCCCTTCCGCGCCGTGGCTGATGATATGGATGGCGTCGAGACCGCTGCGGCCGTCCAGGTAGTCGGCGATCTGTCGCAGACCATCCTTGCTGCCATCCAGCACCACCACCTCGGTGCCCGGTTTGATGGCGGCAACCAGTTGCTGGAAGTCCTTGACGCCGTTGTCGATGAAGACCACTTCCTGGCGCTGGTCACCGGTGCCGGCCGTGGGGGTGGCGGCCAGGCCGTCATGGGTCGAAAGCTCTGAGGTGGCGCTGTCCTGCGCATCGGGGGTGTCGGTGGGCTGGCTGGCCGCGGTATCGGCAACGGTGGCGGCAACCGCACCGTCGAACATCATGCGAGGTTCGAGGGGCAGCGCGAGGGGAGAACGGAGAGTGGCCTGGAACCGACGGCCGTATGCCTTCTTGTTATTCGACCCGAACATGCTGTGCGCTCCCTGTCGTCGACTCTGCACTGCCGGATATTTCTCGCGATGTTATTTGCTTTTTCCTACGCTGCATACGGATTTTAGCCATCAATCCGCCAGCAATGACCAATAAGTCTTAAACAGCCCTCGCTTACTTCGTTTGAGTCACAGAGTCGACGCTTCGCTGTGCTAAAGAACAGGAGGCGAAAGGAATATTCGTCTATCGTTCACCCCGCGCAAGGATGTGCCATGCAAATGCCAGTACTTCCTTGCCTATTCCAACAAGGCCTCACACACGCAAGGAAGGAATCAATCTCATGAGTGACCAGTCCTATCTCGGCTCCATCAGCGGTTGGGCTCCCAACTTCGCGCCTCGCGGCTGGGCGTTCTGCCAGGGGCAGACCCTCGCCATCGCCCAATACAGTGCGGTGTTTTCCCTGCTCGGCACCGTCTACGGCGGTAACGGACAGACCACTTTCGCCCTGCCGAACCTGCAGGGCCGCGTGCCTGTGGGCGCAGGCCAGTCCCCTGGCACCTCCCAATACAACCTCGGCGAGATGGCCGGTACCGAATCGGTCACCCTGACCACCGCACAGATGCCCGCCCACACCCACACCGCCATCGCCACCGCCACCGCGTCCCTGCCCGCCAGCACGGCGACGGCAACGTCGGCGACTCCGGCAGCGGACAGCGTGCTGGCCGCATCCAATGGCGCCTCAGGCCGCACGCCCGTCGATGTGAAAATCTACGCACCGGCACCCGGTTCGGTGAATGTCCCGCTCACCAGCGCCGCCACCGTCAGCGTCGAGACCGCCGGCGGCAGCCAGCCGTTCTCCATCGTCCAGCCGTTCACCGTGATCAACTACATCATCTGCATGGAAGGGGTCTTCCCCTCCCGCAACTGACGGCGGAGGACGCACGGATGGATATCGAAAGCTACCTCGGCGCAATCGCCCCCTTCGCCGGCAATTTCGCCCCGCGGAACTGGATGACCTGCAGCGGCCAGTTGCTGCCCGTCCAGCAGAACACGGCGCTGTTTTCGCTGCTTGGCGTTACCTACGGCGGCAACGGCACCCAGACATTCGGCCTGCCCAATCTGAGCGGGCGGACGGCGGTGGGGCAAGGCGGCCAGCATCCCCTTGGCCAGATGGCCGGCTCGGAATACACCACCCTGACCAGCCTCAACCTGCCGCAGCACGGCCATGCCGCGACCGCGGAGGCGACAGTCGTCATGCAGGCCTCCAGTGCGGCGGCGACAGCCAGCCAGCCGGATCCGGGCACCACGCTGGCCCTGGCCCAGGGGAACGAAGGCCGCACCAGCGTGACCGTGCAGATTTACGCACCCGCGCCGGGAAGCGTCGAACTGCCGGCCCGGGCGGGCCTCGAGGCAACGCTGGGCGTCAGCGGCCAGAACCTGCCCATCGGCGTGGTGCAGCCGTTCCTGGCGTTGACCCCGTGCATCTGCACCCAGGGTGTTTACCCGAGTCGCGACTGAGCCGGGCTGCCCGCTGCCAGGCCTAGTTGAACTGGGCCTGGTAGTGGCGCAGGCCGTCGAGGGAAGAAACGATCGGACTCAGGTGCAGCAGGTATTCCCGACCGCTGGAGCTTTTCAGGCGGTACTGCGCGTCCAGCAGCAGCGCGCTCATCGGGGACGTGAAGACCAGTGAAAATGGCGTGCGGAACCCCGGGTTGGGCGAGTTGCCCTCCACCACTCGGAGCAAGGTCAGTTGCACAGGCTCGGGCACCGTCTCGGCGGTGAAGACCTGGCCGACCTCAGAGGCGAACATCTTTGCGGTGAGGCCCTGGGTTTCGATGAACATCTGGTCACTCCCTGATCGTTATGAATTCAGGCACCGGCCTGAGCGGTAGAGGAAATTACAGCAGCGCATGAGCGAGATAAAGACGGCCAGCCGATCCGCCAGCCTCCGGCGACGCCCCGCCACTCCGGCGGATGAATCCTGGCTGCGCCAGCTCTTCGCCCAGTTGCGCGGGCTGGACCCGGCGCTGCTCGCCGCTTGCCCTGCCGTGCTGGAGCAGCAGTGGCAACTCCAGCAACGTGTCTTCGCCAGCCGATATCCGGGAGCGCGGACCGAAGTGCTCCTGCTGGAGGACCGCCCCGTGGGGCTGGTCACCCTCCATGAAAGCGACTCGTCCATGCGAATCCTCGAACTCGGGCTCGACTCCCGGTACCGCGGCCAGGGGTTGGGGGACGATCTGCTGAGCAGCATCGTCCGGGACGCGGACGCGCGAGGCAAGGCGCTGGAGCTGGCGGTGATGCGCCACAACCCCGCCCTGCGCCTCTACCGGCGGCTGGGCTTCCGTCCCCTGCCCGACGGTGGCGACGAGGTGCAGGTGCAGATGCGCCGCGCGCCCGGTCACCGCGTCTGATTCCCCCGCCCGGCGCCAAGCATTCCAAGACGATTGCGGGAGCACGCGCGAACGGTCGGCGGTCATGGCGTTGGCATGCAACGCCCCGTGCGCCGCACCGATCAGAACCCACTTTCCCTCACCCCCAGCGCCGCCAGCCGCCGCCAGGCGGCGCCCAGCAGTGACTGCCCCTCGCCGTCCAGCACCGCCACGCCGCGCAGGGGCTGGGCCGGGTGGATGGCGTCGTCCAGCAGGCTCAGGCGCACACCGTACTGGGCCTGCACCGGCTCGGCGCGGCGCTGGGCATCGCGGCGCACGGCGATGGGGCCGTGGTGGTCGGAGGCGAGGGCTTCCAGCGCCAGGTAGGCGACGCCGGTGGCATCCACTTCGTCCAGGCGCACCGGCAGTGCCCGACGCGCCGGGTCATCGGCGATGAAACGGCCTTCGGCGCCGGGTTTCACCCGCCAGAGAGACTCTTCGGCCAGATAGCCACGCAGGCGCAGGCCCGGCTCCACCACCCGCGCCAGGGCATCGACGGGGTTCAGCCAGCGCCCGACCGTCAGGTCCGGCAACAGGTCGCGCACCACGCCGGCCTGCGGCGCGCGCAACTGCAGGCGTTCACGCTGGGCGGCAAGGCCACGGTATTCGGCCACGGCCTCGGCGAGGCGCTGTTCGAGAATGCCGGCGTCGGCGGCCGTCTCGCTGCGACCGGCCTGGCGGCGCAGTTGCAACTGGAGAATCTCGATCTCGCGGCGAACGATGGACTGCCGCGAATCCAGGTCCGGCGACTCCAGTTCGATGAGCAAGGCGCCCGGCTCCACCGCCTGACCGTCCTTCACATGCAGCGCCTTCAGACGCGCCGCCACGGGCGCATGCAGGGCGGTGGTGCGGGAAGCCTCGAGCAGCGCCGGCACTTCCACCGCATCGCGCCAGGGCAGCACCAGCACTGCGAGCACCAGCAACAGCGCGCTGCCGGTGAACAGCACCTTGCGCGGTTCGGCCTGGTCGCGCCGCTGCCACCATTCGAGCAACTCCTTCCAGATCGGCAGGCCGATGAACCAGGCCAACTCCACCAGCATCAGGAAGATGCCCAGCACCTTGAAGAACAGGTGGTAGACCGCCAGGGCGATGCCGAAGAACAGCACGGCCCGCCACAGCCAAGAGCCGTAGCCCCAGACCAGCAAGCGCCGTTTCATTGCGGGCGACCAGGGCTCGGGGGCCGGCTCGCCATAACCGAACAGGGTTTCGCGCAAGCGCCAGCGGCACAGGGCGAAAGCACGCTGCTGCAGGTTGTCCACGGCCCAGAGGTCGCTGAGCAGGAAGTAGCCGTCGAAGCGCATGAACGGGTTGAGGTTGATGATCACCGTGGTGATCCAGGTGGCGCTGGCGAGCATGAAGGCCGAGGTGCGCGCCGGGCCATCCGGCAGCAGCGACCAGGCCAGCAGGGCCAGCACCGCCAGCACCAATTCGGCGAGCACGCCGCCAGCGCCGATCAGCAGTCGCGAGCGGCGGTCACGCACCCGCCAGGCATCGCTGACGTCGGTGTAGAACATCGGCAGCAGCACCATGAAAGCCAGTCCCATACTCTGCACGCGGCAGCCGGCGCGCTTGGCCATGAAGGCATGGCCGAATTCGTGGCAAAGCTTGGCGAAGGTCAGGGCGACGCCGAAAGCCAGCGCGCCGCCGAGGCTGAACAGGTGCGGGAAGGTGGCGATGAAACGCTGCCAGTCCCGCGCCACCAGGAACAGGCCGAGGGCGAACAGCAGCGGCAGGCCCCCACGCAGCAGCCAGGGGCCGTGGCGCTCCAGCACCGGCCAGGCGCGATTGAGGAAGGCATCCGGGCGCCACAGCGGAACGCGGAAGAACAGGTACTGGTGCAGCACGCGGTTCCACAGGCTTTGCTTCGAGGCACCGGCCTTCAGCCCGTAGCTGGCGCGTTGCTCCTCATCCGCGGCGGCGATCAGGTCGTGCCCGCGCAGAAAGCGCAGCATTTCCTCGAGCTCGGCGGCGCCCAGCGGCATGCCGGGCTCGGCATTGGCCGCATCCAGCACCCGCTGCGGTTCGCCCAGGGTCCAGTGACGCAGCAGGCGCACGGCCACCGCGCCCAGCTTGAAGTAGCGTCCGCGCAGGGGGTCGGCCAGGGTCCACTGGGGCGCGCCGTCCAGCCCGGGCGCGGCCGGGGACAGCTGCAGGTCGGGGCGCAGCGCGGGCAGCATCAGAACCCCAGGCTCTGGCGCGCCGCCGCCAGCGGCCGGCGCAGCAGGTAGTAGGCCAGCGGTGCGCGGCCGCCGAACAGCTTGGCGGTGCCGCGCAGACCAATGCGCGGCGGCGCCTCATCGAAGGCCGCATCGAGGCGGTAGGCCAGTTGTCCGGCGGCAGTGGCCTGCGCCTCGTAGGCGGCGCGCTCCAGGCGCGCGCTGTGGCGGTTGAGCGGATCGCTGTCGAGGAACAGCGCCACCTCGGCGCCGGGTTCCAGGGCGATGGCATCGCCCACCGGCAGCTCGATGCGCAGCTCGGCCTGCGCCGGGTCGGCGATCTGCATCAGCCGCTCGCCGGTCTGCACCGGCTTGCCGGTCCAGCGCTCAGCGTCGGCGAACACCGCGATGCCGGCCCGCTCGGCGCGTACTTCGCTGCGGGCCAAGAGTTCACGGGCGTAATCGCGCTCGGCGCGCTTCTGTTCCACCCGTGCCGCGAGCAGGTCGATGCGGGCACTGGATTCGGCATCGACAAAGGCACGCTGGGCGTTGGCCTTGAGTTCGGCCTCGGCCACGCCCAGGGCGCGTTCGGCGACATCCGCCTGGGCCTTGAGACTGGTGGCATCGAAGCGCACCAGCAGGTCGCCGGTGGCCACGCTCTGGTTGGGCCTGACCAGGAACTCGGCGATCACGCCATCCAGCGGCGCCGCCACCACGCGACCGCCCTGGGGCACGACTTCGGCGGGTGCCAGCACCGACTGGCGCACCGGCATCAACAGCAGCAGGCAGAGCGCGCTGGCGATGGCCAGGAGCTTTTTCTTCGGCCAGCGCAGCCGCCAGGGCTTGCGTGGCTGCAAGGCCAGCCAGGCGTGGGAATAGGTGTCGCCGAGCTGCGCCAGCAGGGCCAGTTCGGCTTCGTTGAAGGCCTGGTCGCGGGCCAGCCAGAGCCCGCCGAACGGCTCGCCGTGGCGATCCTTCAGGGGCACCCAGCAGGCCTGGGCAGCGGACAGTGCCTGCCAGTCGGCGCGGATCGGCTCGTCCAGCAGGCTAGCCTCCACCACGCGGGTCTCGCCCAGCAGGCCAAGGTCCGCGAGCGTTCCGGCGGCGCGCTCGACAAAGGCGACAAAGGGCGCGTTGGGCTCGACGACGCTGATGCCGGTCAGCGCCTGCACCTTGCCGGCGACCAGCAGCGCGGCGTGGCGAAAGCCGAACAGCACCTGGCCATCGTTGACCATGGTGTAGGCCAGCTGCTCGGTGGTGGCGGCCTGGCGCGCCTGTTTCTCCAGCCCGAGGAAACGCGCGAAAACATGCTCGGCCGCGCCGGGTGTGGCCGCGTTCATGGCGTCTCCGGGAAGTGCGCGGTGCCACTCATGCCGGCCAGCAAGCCAGTGGCTTCGGCCGGCAATCCGCCGATCAGCAGGAGGGTCTGGCTGCCTTCGTCGATCCGCGCCCCCAGGCGCTTGACCACGGCGCGCAGCGGTTCGCCGGTTTCATCGGGGATGAACTCGAAGGCCTGGTCAGGTTTGATCCGGCTCAGCCAGCGCGACGGCACCAGCAGATGGATCTCCAGGGTGCGGTTGTCCACCACGTCCAGCAGCGGCGCGCCGCTGGCGACACTTTCATGGGGCTGCACCTTGCGCGCCACCACCTGGCCGTCGAAAGGCGCCTTCACCTGGCAGCGCTGCACCTGCACCTGATAGACCTGCGCCTCGGCCTGGGACTGCGCCTGGCGCGCCTCGGCCAGGGCCACCTCGAAGCGGCCCACCGAGTTGAGGGCGGCCAGTTGCTGCTTGTTCTTCAGTTCCTCGCGGGCGGCGCGCACGGCGGCATTGGCGGCGTTCAACTGGGCCTGGTAGGCGCTGCAGTCGAAGCGCACCAGCACCTCGCCCTTTTTGAAGGCCTGGCCCTCGGCATAGGGCATTTCAACGATGCGCCCGGCCAGTTCGCTGGCCAGCACCGCCTGGTTGCGGGCCCGCAGCACGCCACGGGCCTCACTGCCGGCGCTGGCAGCCGTCGCGGCGGTGACAGCCAGCAGTGGCTCCTGGTCAAGCGGCGCTTCCGCGCGGGCGATCGAACACAGTCCCAACACCCCCAAAACCGCATACAACGTAGGTTTCATCAAAGCCATTCCCTGGAAAGACGTGGGCAAGAGTCTATGAGAGCTGTCGGACAATAGGAAACTTACCCGAGGGTTTATCCTGCCATCAGGCAGTACGCAGAATAGGTGAAGCGGAGCCAAGCACATCGCCGGGGGGGACAGGTGACGCATTGCCCACCCCGCACCTCACACCATCTGCAACGGCCGCTTGCGCCGGGGCGGCGGGAAGCTGTGGTCGATCAGCGCGAGGTCATCGGCGCCGAGTCGCAAGCGATGAGCGTCGGCGTTCTGCGTCAGGTGCAGCGGGTCGACCGCCTTGGGAATGACCATCACCCCCTCCTGGCGCAACGCCCAGGCCAGGGCCACCTGAGCGGGGCTGGCATCGTGGCGGCGGGCGACCTCGGCTATCGCCGCGTTGCGCAGCAGCTTGCCGCCCTGCCCCACCGGGCAATAGGCCATGAGTGGCATGCCCTGCCGTTGCTGGAAGGGCAGCAGATCGAACTCGATGCCCCGCGCCTCGGGGTTGTAGAGCACCTGGTTGGCGGCGCAACCGGCAGGCAGTTCGTGGAGGTCGTCGAGGTCCAGGTTGGACACGCCCCAGCGGGCGATCTTGCCCTGTTCGCGCAGGCGCTCGAAGGCTTCCACCGTCTCCGCCAGCGGATACTCTCCACGCCAGTGCAGCAGGTAGAGGTCGAGATGGTCGGTGCCCAGGCGCTTGAGGCTGCGCTCGCAAGCCTGGGCGGTGCCCTGGCGGCTGGCGTTCCAGGGGTAGACCTTGCTGACCAGGAAGACCTGCTCGCGCAGGCCTGCGATGGCCTCACCCACCACCGCCTCGGCGCCGCCTTCGGCGTACATCTCGGCGGTATCGATGAGTTTCAGCCCCAGTTCCAGCCCCTGGCGCAGCGCGGCGACTTCGCGCCTGCGCTGCCCCGGCTGCTCACCCATGTGCCAGGTGCCCTGGCCGATGGCGGGCACCCGGGTGCCGTCGGGGAAGGTGATGTATGGCATGGCGTAGTCCTCGGAAAGTCCGTTCAGTCGGGATGCCGGCAGTTGGAGTGGAATATTCGGGCAATGCCCGGGGCGGCTCACGTCCAGGGATCGTAGGAGCCGATGCTCCACAGGTGGCCTTCGGGGTCGCGGCAGGTGAAGCCACGGCCACCGTAGTCCTCGTCCTTCAATGGCAGCACGATGACAGCGCCCGCGGCGACGGCGCGGGCATACACGGCATCGACGTCTTCCACCACCAGATAGAGGCCCTGGGTGCCGAGCCCACCGGTTTCGTCGGGCTGGCGCAGCAACCGGCCGTAGTCGTTGTCCCGCACCGAGCCGAGCATGACCATGCCGGTGCCCAGGCTGAGCTGGGCATGGGCGATGCCGCCGTCCTTTTCCGCCACCACCAGGCGCTCGACAAAGCCGAAACTGGTGCACAACCAGGTAATGGCGGCGGGCGCATCGCGGTAGCGCAGGCAGGCAATTACGGTGGAACCGGCCATGACGATAACCTCCACGGCGTAAAAGGCGGATGGTTTCAGCCTAGTCGCTTGCGGGACATTCCCGACCGGACAATCGCCTCGGACCAGCCACCGGCCATTGCCCGGCACGCTGTCAACGTCCCACGGGCGGCGGCTCCCTTGCCTCCAGGACCGCTCGCCGGATGACCCGATCAGTGGCCAGGCGGCGGCTTTCGCGGCGACGTTCGCGCACCGCGCGGGTGCAGGCCAGAGCGTCTGGCGCGCCGGTTGTGGCGCAGTTGCTTCCGATTGTCGCCTGCCATTGATTGGCGCCTGTTTTGCCGCCACTTCGCCATGCAGCCCGCTAGCGACCTACTAAGATTGCAAGCAAGAGCGGTGACAGGCCAGGCCGGTGGACTATGGGCGCAATATGGCAATCCGACGAAGCCAGGAACGAGGTACCCCAAGGTCATCTCAATGGCCCCGCTGTTCCGCCGAAAAGTCCCCGCCGCAGACACCGTCTCCTGTTCTGGAGCGTGTTCCTGGTGACCGGCGGCATCGTCGCCGCCGCCATCACCCATGAAATGCAGACTTCGCGCTTCCAGGCGCGGGAACTGAGCCGCTATGCGGCCACCCTCAGCTACCGCCTGGGGGAAGGCCCGAGCAAAGCCATCCGCTATCCCGGCGACGGCCCGTTCGACCGCCGCCTGGGTTACGTCTACCTACCGCAGATGCTCGACCGCCTGGAAAAGCGTGGCTACGAGATCCAGCGGCAGGCGCGCTTTTCCCCGGCATTGATCAACTACACCGAGCACGGCCTGTTTCCGCCCTACCGGGAGAAGATCCAGGCCGGCATCAGCATCTGCGACTGCCGCGGCCAGCCCTTCTACGAGTTCAGCTATCCGCAGCAGCGCTACGCGGATTTCGCCAGCATCCCGCCGCTGCTGGTCAACAGCCTGTTGTTCATCGAGAACCGCAAGCTGCTGGACCACAACGAACCCCTGGCCAACCCGGCGGTGGACTGGCCGCGCTTCTCCAAGGCGGCGCTGACCCAGGTCGGCAAGGCCATCGACCTGGACGGCCAGTCGGCTGGCGGCAGCACCCTGGCCACCCAGCTGGAAAAGTACCGTCACTCGCCCTTCGGCCGAACCGCCTCGGCCGGCGAGAAAATCCGCCAGATGGTCTCCGCCAGCATCCGCGCCTATCAGAACGGACCGGAAACCCTGCCCGCCCGCGAACGCATCGTCACGGACTACCTGAACAGCGTGCCGCTCTCGGCAGCGCCGGGGCATGGCGAGGTGCACGGTATCGCCGACGGCCTGCGGGTCTGGTACGGCGCCGACTTCAACCGGGTCAACCAGGCCCTGGCGAGCCAGGATGGCGACCTGGCCGAGCGCGGCCTGGCCATGCGCCAGGTGCTCTCGCTGTTCATCGCCCAGCGGCGTCCTTCCTATTACCTGACCAACGCCCATGAAGAGCTGAACACCCTCACCGACAGCCATATCCGCGTTCTGGCCAACGCCGGCATGATCGATACGCCGCTGCGCGACGCGGCCCTCGGCGCGCGGCTGCGCTTCCGCGACTGGGTGGAAGAACCGGCGATCCAGGCGGTGGAAGCCAACAAGGGCATCAGCGTCGCCCGCAGCCGCCTCTCCGGCCTGCTGAAGATGCCGTTCTATGACCTCGACCGCCTCGACCTGACCGCCAGCAGCACCCTGCACAGCGAACTGCAAAACGCCGTCACCGATTACCTGCGGGAACTGGCCGACCCGGCCGTCGCCGAACAGGTGGGGCTCTACGGCGAACGCCTGCTGTCGCCGGAAAAGACCCGCGAGGTACGCTACAGCTTCACCCTCTTCGAACGCACGCCGTCCGGCAATCGCGTGCGAGTACAGACCGACAACACCGACCAGCCCTTCGACATCAACGAAGGCAGCAAGCTGGAACTGGGCTCCACCGCCAAGCTGCGCGTACTGGCCACCTACCTGGAAGACGTCGCCACCCTGCACAAGCGTTATGCCGGCATGAGCGCGGCGGAATTGAAGAAGGTGCCGGTGGACCCGCTGGACTTCATCAGCCGCTGGGCCATCGACTACCTGATCCAGACCAGGGACCGCAACCTCGACGCCATGCTCCAGGCCGCCCTGGACCGCACCTACTCCGCCAGCCCCTACGAAAGCTTCTTCACCGGCGGCGGGCTGCACACCTTCAACAACTTCCGCAAGGAGGACAACGGTCGCCGGCCGACCCTGCGCGATGCCCTGCGCGAGTCCATCAACCTGCCTTTCGTGCGCCTGCTGCGCGACGTGGTGCGGCACGACATGTACCGCCCCGACGGCGGCAAGATGCAGTTGCTGTCCGACGACAAGGACCCGCGCCGCCAGGGTTATCTGGACCTGTTCGTGTCCCGCGAGAGCCAGACCTACCTGCGCCGTTTCTGGAAGAAGTACCAGGGCAAGGACGCCGAGCAGCGCATGTCGACCTTCCTCGACGGCCTCAACCCCTGGGGCGCGCGCATGGCCGCCATTCACCGCTACCTGCAGCCCCAGGCCGACATCGCCACCTTCGCCGCCTTCATGCGCGAGCGGGTGCCCAAGGCCAATCCGCCGCTGACCGACAAACGCATCGAGGACCTCTACAGGCGTTACGGACCGGGTGCCTTCAACCTCAACGACCAGGGCTACATCGCCCGCGTGCACCCGCTGGAACTCTGGCTGCTCGGCTACCTGCAGCAGAACCCCGACGCCAGCTTCCGCGACGCCGTGGAAGCCAGTGGCGACGAGCGCCGCGAAGTCTACGGCTGGCTGTTCAAATCCAAGCGCAAGTACGCCCGCGACAAGCGCATCCGCATCATGATGGAGGTGGAAGCCTTCCTCGATATCCACGAGCACTGGAAGCGCCTGGGCTACCCCTTCGACCACCTGGTGCCGTCCCTGGCCACCGCCCTCGGCAGTTCCGGCGACCGCCCGGCGGCGCTGGCCGAACTCATGGGCATCATCCTCAACGACGGCGTGCGCCAGTCCACCCTGCGCATCGACCAGCTGCACTTCGCCGCCGACACGCCCTACGAAACCCTGGTGGGCCACCAGACTGGCGAAGGCAAGCGGGTGATGACCTCGGAAGTCGCCGCCGCCCTGCGCGACGCCCTCTCCCAGGTGGTGGAAGGCGGCACGGCAAGACGCCTGCAGGGCAGCTTCACCCTGCCCAACGGCCAGCCGCTGGTGCTGGGCGGCAAGACCGGCACCGGCGACAACCGCATCCAGACCGTGACCCGCTGGGGCACAGTGAAGAGCTCCAAGGCGCTGAACCGCACCGCCACCTTTGTCTTCTACCTGGGCCCGCGCCATTTCGGCACCCTCACTGCCTTCGTCGAAGGCAGCCAGTCGGACAAGTTCAGCTTCACCTCGGCCCTGCCGGTGCAGGTGCTCAAGGGCATGGCGCCGATCCTCCAGCCCTACCTCGTCCCGGGCCTCAGCACCCAGTGCCAGGACCCGGCCCCGGCGGTGCAGGTGAGCCGGAGGTAAACACGCCGACGGCCTTTCGTAGGGTGGACCACGCTTCATCGGTCCACCATAAGGGGCTCGACTGGACGCCGATGGTGGATGAAAAGAGCGCCATCCACCCTACGGGACAGCCGCGCTGTCCTTGGCGAATGAATTCGCCCCTGCAAGAAAGCCCTACCTCAGCCCCGCCACCCCGATGATGATCAACACCACCGACACCAGCTTGGCCGGCGTCAGCGCCTCGCCCAGCAGGAGGTACCCCAGCAGCACCGTGCCCAGGGTGCCGATGGCGGTCCAGATGGGGTAGGCGATGCTCACCGGCAGCACGCGCATGGACAGGGTCAGGAACCCGATCCCGGCCACCGCGGCCACGACGACCAGCAGGCTGGGCCAGGGCCGGGTGAAGCCGTCGGCGTACTTCATGCCCATGGCGAACAGCACCTCGAAGACGGCCGCCACCAGCAGGAATATCCAGGCCATGGCCGCGCGCCTCAGAAGGTTTCGGCCAGGTCCGCCAGGGCGCGTTCGGCACGCTGGTAGGACTGCTGGAAGCCTTCGCCGCCGAACTCATCGTCTTCCACCGCCACCACGGTCACGTCGGTGATGCCCATATGGCCCAGCACCAGGCGCAGGTAGGGATCGGCGTGGTTCATATGGGCGTTGGCGCCGCCGGGGCCGTAGCCGTGGTCGCCACGGGTGGTGATGATCAGTGCCTTGCGACCGAGCACCAGCGGGGTGTACGGATTGGCCGGATTGCTCAGGTCCATGCCGAAGGTGCGGCGAACGCGCATGACCTGATCGACCCAGGCCTTCACCCCGCTGGGCACGCCGAAGTTGTACATGGGCGCGGAGATCACCAGCCGGTCGGACGCCAGCAGCTCATCCACCAGCCGGTCGCTGAGCGCCAGGTCGGCCTTCATCACCTCGCTGCGTTCCTCGTTTTCGGGGTGGAAGGCGGCGGCGATCCAGCCTTCGGTCACGGGGGCGATGGCCACCCGCCCCACTTCGCGGCGCAGCACCTGGCGGCCCTCTCCCCGCGCCTGCCAGGCCTTGAGGAAGGCCTCCTGCAAACGGCGGGAATGGGAACGCTCACCACGGGGGCTACCTTGAACGGAAAGAATCGTGCTCATCTCAAACTCCTTGGCGACCGTGCTTCCAGAAGCACTTGAATGGGTGGAAACTCAGGCACCAAGCTATTCACGCGCCCGTCACCGGACAAATGAGCATTAGTTCATCCGACTGAATTCAATTCACCCATGGAGCCTTCCATGTTTGCCAGCCTGCCCCTCACCGCGCTGCGCGCCTTCGAATCCGCCGCGCGCCTGTCCAGCTTCAAGGCCGCCGCCGAGGAACTGGCGGTGACGCCGACCGCCGTGTCCCACCAGATTCGCGGCCTGGAAAGCTGGCTGGGCGTGCCGCTGTTCGATCGCCTGCCCCGCAGCGTGCGCCTGACCACCTGCGGCCAGCGCCTGTTCGGCAGCCTCCACGGCGCCCTGCTGGACGTCACCCAGACCCTCGACCAACTGCGTCCGCAACGCAGCAGCGGCAACCTGACGCTGTCCACCACCCCGGCCTTCGCCGCGCTCTGGCTGATCCCGCGCCTTGGCCGTTTCTACGCCGAGCACCCGGAGATCAACCTGCGCCTGGACACCCGCAACGCGCTGATCGACCTGCACCAGGACGCCAGCGTCGACCTGGTCATCCGCTATGGCACGGGGGACTACCCCAGCCTGCACAGCCAGTGCCTGCTGGATGAGTGCTTCGGCGTCTACGGCGCACCGGCCCTGGTCGAGGGCCTGGGCGACCGCGTGCCGACCCTGATCACCCTCCGTTGGCACAACGCCCTGCTCTTTGAGCTGGGCTGGAAGGCCTGGTGCCAGGCGGCGGGAGAGGAACGCCTGCTGGACATCGCGCCGCAGCGGGAATACGACGAAGAACACTACGCCCTGCAAGCCGCCATCGCCGGCCAGGGCCTGGTGCTGGCCAGCTCCATCCTGGTCTCGGAGAGCCTCGCCAGCGGCCTGCTGGTGCCTTACCGGCCCGACGTCAGCGTGGCCGGCGCGGGCTATTCCACCCTCTGCGTGCCGGGGCGGGAGCGGCACCCACCGGTGAAGGCATTCTTCGACTGGTTGAGCCGGGAGGTGGGGTAGCGGGATCGGACGCGTCGCAGACTTTTGTAGGAGCGAATTCATTCACGAAAGGAGCGCGAAGCGGTCCCGTGTTTCAAGGGCAGGACTGCGTCCTGCAATCGCGAATGAATTCGCTCCCACAGGATTACATCAAGCACCGAACAAAATAACGAACACAAGAACAGCGCGACAAGCCGCCACACCGGCAAATTTGCCTTCACCATGGCATAACGGCTAACATTCCGTTCATTATGTTGAACACAACGATTCACCCTTTCCACTTCGCCCGCCTCGCCTCCCGCGAGCGCCACTGGACCGGCGACCTGTAGCCCCTCCCTCCTCCGTGTTGCCGTGGGATATCGATTCGCCACGGCCAGGACTTCCTGCACATACGCCATTCGCCCACCGGCGAAGGGCCCTGCATTGCCCAAGGGAGGGCACACCATGCGTTCCTGGATCTATCTGCTGGCCGCGATCCTGTTCGAGGTCGTCGGCACCACTTCGATGAAATTCGCCGCCGAACACGCCCCCGTGCTCGGCCTGCTGCTGATGTACGGGCTGATCGGCCTGTCCTATTTCTTCCTCGCCCTGGCGGTCAAGCGCGTGCCGGTCGGCGTGGCCTACGCCCTCTGGGAGGGCATCGGCATCGTGCTGATCACGGCCGTCAGCGTCACCTGGCTGGGCGAGAGCATCGGCCTCTACAAGGCCCTGGGCCTGGCCGTGATGATCGCCGGCATCCTGCTGATCAAGTCCGGCACCCGCGCCGCGCCCGAGTCGCGCCCCCAGGAGGTGCTGGCATGAACGGCGTGACCTGGATTCATTTCGCCTGGCTGGGTGCGGCCATCGCCCTGGAGGTGCTGGCCAACGTCCTGCTGAAGTACTCCGACGGCTTCCGCCGACGCCTGCTGGGCGCCGCTTCGCTGCTCTGCATCCTGGCGGCCTTCACCGCCCTGGCGCAGGCGGTGCGCGGCATCGACCTGTCGCTGGCCTATGCCATCTGGGGCGGCTTCGGCATCCTCGCCACCGTGGCCCTGGGTTCGGTGCTGTTCGGCCAGCGCCTGGCCGGCCGCGGCTGGCTGGGGCTGGGGTTGCTGCTGGTGGGGATGGGCCTTTTGAAGCTGGCGTGAGCGCGCAGCCCCGCTCGTTGGGTTTCGTTCCTCTACCCAACCTACGTCACCGATCAACCGCCGCCCCGTAGGATGGGTAGAGCGCAGCGAAACCCATCGATCTACCCATTGAAAATCGCAGGCAAAAAAAGGGGCGACCATCTGGTCGCCCGCCCAATCATTCCGGGAGAGGAATGTCAGAAACGCTTGTGTCCGCATCACGCAAGATTCAGACAGGGCCCTTTTTACGCGCCCACCTCCGCCCGGACCATTGAACCATGGTCTAACTGTCCTCCTTCCCCAACCCGTGCAGCTTCAGCTTGTTGGCGATGGTGGTATGGGAAACCCCGAGCCGCTTGCCCAGCAGGCGGCTGCTGGGATGCTCGGCGTAAAGCCGCTCCAGCACCGCTTTCTCGAAACGCCCGACGATGGCATCCAGCCCGCCTTCCAGCGAGAAGTCGCCCAGCGGCTGGGGCGCGCCATAGTCGGGCAGGCGGATGTGTTCCGGACGAACGGTGCCGCCGTCGCACAGGGACACCGCTTGGTACAGCACGTTCTCCAGTTGCCGCACATTGCCCGGCCAGTGGTAGTGGCCCAGCTTGTCCAGCACCTGTGGCGCCAATTTCGGCAAGCCGCAGCCGATCTGCCGGCTGGCCGAATCGAGGAAGTGCTCCACCAGCGGCGGCAGGCCATCCAGGCATTCGCGCAGCGGCGGGATGTGCAGCGACAACACGTTGAGGCGGTGGTAGAGGTCCTGGCGGAATTCACCCCGGGCGCAGAGTTCGGAGAGGTCCACCTGGGTGGCGCAGATTACCCGCACATCGAGGTACACCTCTTCGTCACTGCCCACCCGGCGGAAACAACCGTCCTGCAGGAAGCGCAACAGCTTGGCCTGCAGGCGCGGGCTCATCTCGCCGACGCCATCGAGGAACAGGGTGCCGCCGGCGGTGAGTTCCAGCAGGCCCAACTTGCCCTCCGGGCGCGCGCCCTCGAAAGCGCCGGGGCCGTAGCCGAACAACTCGGTCTCGGCCATGGATTCCGGCAGGCCGGCGCAATTCAGCGCCATGAACGGCGACTGTCCGCGCGGGCTGGCCAGGTGGCAGGCGCGGGCCAGCAGCTCCTTGCCGGTGCCGGTCTCGCCTTCGATCAGCAGCGGTGCGTCCAGCGGCGCCATGCGCCGTGCCTCGCGCACCACGGCGGCCATCACCCTGGAGCTCTGGAAGATGCTGTCGAAGCCGCGCAGCTCGTGCTTGCGCACGTTGTAGATGCGCTCGCCCACGCGGTCCGCGCGGTGCAGGGTGAGCACGGCGCCCGCCAGGGCCTCGCTCTCGTCGTGTTCGGATTGCAGCGGCGCGATGTCGGCGAGGAAGGTGTCGCCCTTGACCTTGATGCGCAGGCCGTTGATCCGCGCCTTGTTGGCGCGCACCAGTTCCGGCAGGTCGAAGTCCTCGACATAGCGCGCCAGCGGAATGCCCGGCACCTCGTCCACGCGCACCCCCAGCAACTGCGCGGCGGCGCGGTTGGCAGCGACGATGGAGCCGCCCATGTCGATGGACAGCACGGGGAAATCCAGCGCGCCGAGCAGCGCGTTCAGCTCCAGGTGGCGGCGCTCGCTGGGCATCAGGCCGACGCGCTTGACGCCGAACACCCCGGGAATGGTCTCCAGCTTCGGCCGCAGGGCCTGGAACTGCAGGTTGATCAGGTTCGGGCAGAGCAGGTAGATGGCGTTGCCCTGGTCCCCGCCCACTTCGCCACGGTTGACGTTGATACCGTAGTCGACGAGCAGGTTGAGGATGTCGCGCAGGATTCCCACGCGGTTCTGGCAATGGACTTTGATACGCATCAGGCACCCCTGGGTCGGGTTTTTCCTTGGGTAGTCGAAGAAAGAATCCGTTCTCGACCCACTTTTTCCGTCAAGAATATGTGACATTTCCGCGCGCCGACAAGGCGACACCTGGCCACCCCACGGCTACCGTAAAGTTTTCCTTACGATTTCCCGCACCAGTGCGCGGCGTGCCCGACCGCGCCCCTGCTGCGTCGCGGCCCGGCCTGCGCTATCGATAAAGGCAACACAACAACGAAGCCCCATCCCAGGGAGGCCGAATGAAAGCGACGAAGTACGTGGCCCGCGAACCCGATGCCAACGGTTTCATCCACTACCCGGAAACCGAGCATCAGGTGTGGAACACCCTGATCACCCGCCAGCTGAAAGTGATCGAAGGCCGTGCATGCCAGGAGTACCTGGACGGCATCGAAAAGCTCGGCATGCCCCATGACCGCATTCCGCAGTTGGGCGAGATCAACAAGGTGCTCGAGGCCACCACCGGTTGGCGCGTCGCCCGCGTCCCGGCGCTGATCCCCTTCCAGACCTTCTTCGAACTGCTGGCCAGCCAGCAATTCCCGGTGGCCACCTTCATCCGCACCCCGGAAGAGCTGGACTACCTGCAGGAACCCGACATTTTCCACGAGATCTTCGGCCACTGTCCGCTGCTGACCAATCCCTGGTTCGCCGAGTTCACCCACACCTATGGCAAGCTCGGCCTCAAGGCCAGCAAGGAAGAGCGCGTCTACCTCGCCCGCCTGTACTGGATGACCATCGAGTTCGGCCTGATGGACACCCCGCAGGGCCGGCGCATCTACGGCGGCGGCATCCTCTCCTCGCCCAAGGAGACCGTCTACGCTCTCTCCGGCGAGCCCGAGCACCAGGCCTTCGACCCGCTGGAATGCATGCGCACGCCGTACCGCATCGACATCCTGCAACCGCTGTACTTCGTGCTGCCGGACCTCAAGCGCCTGTTCGACCTGGCCCATGAAGACATCATGGCGCTGGTGCACAAGGCCATGAGCCTGGGCTTGCACGCGCCGAAGTTCCCGCCGAAGGCGGCCTGACCCTTTTCGTAGGTTGGCGCTGAGCCTGCGAAGCCCAACGATCGAGGCTGGAAAGTCCGTGATGTTGGGTTTCGCTTCGCTCTACACCAACCTACTTCCCAATACTGGAGAACGAACATGACCGCCCTGTCCCAAGCCCATTGCGAAGCCTGCCGCGCCGATGCCCCGCTGGTGTCCGACGAAGAACTGGCCGTGCTGATCAAGCAGATCCCCGACTGGAACATCGAAGTCCGCGACGGAATCATGCAGCTGGAGAAAGAGTTCCGCTTCAAGAACTTCCGCCACGCCCTGGCCTTCACCAATGCCGTCGGCGCCATTGCCGAAGCAGAAGGCCACCACCCGGGCCTGCTCACCGAGTGGGGCAAGGTCACCGTGACCTGGTGGAGCCACGAAGCCAAAGGCCTGCACCGCAACGACTTCATCATGGCCGCCCGCACCGACCAGGTGGCGGAAACCGCCGAGGGGCGTAAATGAGCCATTTCGCGTCGATTGGCCGGGTGCCCGGCGACCCCATCCTCGGCCTGATGGACGCCTACCGCCTGGATCCCAACCCGGCCAAGCTCGACCTCGGCGTGGGCGTCTACAAGGACGCCCAGGGCCTGACCCCGATCCCCCATGCGGTGAAGCGGGCCGAGCAACGCCTGGTGGACATCGAAACCACCAAGACCTATGTCGGCGGCCACGGTGACGCCGCCTTTGGCCGCCTCCTGCTGGACCTGGTCCTGGGCACCGGCAACGCGCTGGAAGCCGCCGGCCGCGCCGGCGCCACCCAGACCCCGGGCGGTACCGGCGCCCTGCGCCTGGCGGCGGAGTTCATCGCCCGCAACTTGCCCGGCCGTGGCATCTGGCTGAGCGACCCGACCTGGCCGATTCACGAAACCCTCTTCGCCGGCGTCGGCCTCAACGTCAGCCACTACCCCTATGTGGACACGTCCAACCGCCTCGATGTGGACGCCATGCTCGCGGCCCTGGAGCAGGTTCCGGCCGGCGACGTGGTGCTGCTCCACGCCTGCTGCCACAACCCCACCGGTTTCGATCTGGGCCAGGACGACTGGCGCCGCGTGCTGGAGGTGGTCAAGGCCCGCGAACTGCTGCCGCTGATCGACTTCGCCTACCAGGGCTTCGGCGACGGACTGGAGCAGGACGCCTGGGCCGTGCGCCTGTTCGCCGAGGCGCTGCCGGAACTGCTGGTGACCAGCTCCTGCTCGAAGAACTTCGGCCTCTACCGTGAGCGCACCGGCGCGCTGATAGTCTGCGCCGCCGATGCCGAAAAACTCACCGACGTGCGCAGCCAACTGGCCTTCCTCGCCCGCAACCTCTGGTCCACCCCGCCGGCCCACGGCGCGGCGGTGGTCGCCACCATCCTCGGTGATGCCGCCCTCAAGGCACAGTGGATCGAGGAACTGGACGCCATGCGCCAACGGGTCGCCGGTCTGCGTGCCGGCCTGGTGGAAGCCCTGCAGCCGTACGGCCTGGCGGAGCGCTTCGCGCATATCGGCGAACAGCGCGGCATGTTCTCCTACACCGGCCTGTCGCCGGAGCAGGTGGCACGGCTGCGCGCGGAGTTCAGCGTGTACATGGTGAGCACCGGCCGGGCGAACGTGGCAGGGCTGGACTTCAGCCGCATCGACGACCTGGCGGCAGCCATCGCCAAGGTGTGCTGAAACAGTAGGTGCTGAAGAACGAAGCCCAACATGGAGACCAGCCTGACGCTCCGTCTTGTTGGGTTTCGTTCCTCTACCCAACCTACGGGTGACCGCGGCGCGGTTGATAGGTTGGTGCTCAGTAATCCACCTTCCCCCTTCCGGCCTTGATCGCCCCGCGCTTGGCCTTGCCGTCCAGCCGCCGTTTCTTCGAACCCAATGTGGGCTTGGTCGGGCGGCGCGTCTTTTCCACCTTCGCCACGCTGCGGATCAGCTCTGCGAGCCGCTCCAGCGCGTCGGCGCGGTTCTGTTCCTGGGTGCGGTACTGCTGGGCCTTGATGACGATCACGCCGTCCTGGGTGATGCGGCTGTCGCGCAGCACGAGCAGCCGCTCCTTGTAGAACGCCGGCAAGGACGAGGCGTTGATGTCGAAGCGCAGGTGCAGGGCGCTGGACACCTTGTTGACGTTCTGCCCGCCCGCGCCCTGGGCGCGGATGGCGGTCAGCTCGATTTCGTCATCGGGCAGATGGACGTTGTTGGAGATCAGCAGCATGGGAAAAGCAACGCAATTGTAGGATGGGTAGAGCGGAGCGAAACCCATCACGACGGAGCGATGGGTTTCGCAAGCTCGCGGCACGCCGCCCGACCCATCCTACAAGGTTCCCTCCGCCCGCTGTGAGCCCAACACCATCTCTTGCTCCGCACCGCGCTTGAGCAGGGCGTAGATCACCCCGGTCACCAGGCTGCCGGCGACGATGGCCAGCAGGTAGAGCAGCGCATGGTTGATGGCGTTGGGAATCGCCAGCACGAACAGGCCACCGTGAGGCGCCATCAGCTTGCAGCCGAAGTACATGGACAGGGCCCCGGTCAGGGCGCCACCGGCGATGCTGGCCGGGATCACCCGCAGCGGGTCCTTGGCGGCGAAAGGAATCGCACCCTCAGAGATGAAGCACAGCCCCAGCACCAGCGCCGCCTTGCCCGCCTCACGCTCGCCCTGGGCGAACTTACGGCGCATCAGCAGGGTGGCGATGCCCATGCCGATGGGCGGCACCATGCCGGCCGCCATGGTGGCGGCCATGGGCGCGTAGCTCTGCGACGCCAGCAACCCGACGGAGAAGGCGTAGGCAGCCTTATTGATCGGCCCGCCCAGGTCCACGCACATCATTCCGCCCAGCAGCAGGCCGAGGAGGATGGCGTTGGAGGTGCCCATGTTGTCGAGGAAGTGGGTGAGGCTGGCGAGCATGCCGGCCACCGGCTTGCCTACGACGTAGATCATCACCAGGCCGGTGAACAGGCTGGCCAGCAGCGGGATGATCAGGATCGGCTTCAAGGCCTCGACGCTCTGCGGCAGCTTGAGGTGGCGATTGATCGCCCGCGCCGAGTAGCCCGCGAGGAAGCCGGCGATGATGCCGCCGATGAAGCCGGCACCGAGCGTGCTCGCCAGCAGGCCGCCGATCATCCCCGGCGCCAGGCCCGGACGGTCGGCGATGGAATAGGCGATGTAACCGGCCAGCAGCGGCACCATCAGCTTGAAGGCCGCGTCGCCGCCGATCTGCATCAGCGCGGCCGCCAGGCTGCCCTCCTCCTTGAACGCCTCGATACCGAAGACGAAGGACAGGGCGATCAACAGGCCGCCCGCCACCACCATCGGCAGCATGTAGGAGACGCCGGTGAGCAGGTGCTTGTAGGCGCCCTTGGGTTCGGCCCTGGCCTTCTGCCCTTCCCCGCCGCTGGCGACCTGCAGCACCTGGCCTTCGTCCAGGGCGCGCTTCAGGGTGGACTCGGCCTGCTTGAGGGCGACACCGGTGCCGCAGCGAAAAACCTTCTTGCCGGCAAAGCGCGCGGTGTCCACTTCGATATCGGTGGCCAGCAGCACCGCATCGGCGGCGGCGATGGCCTCGGGGCTCAACGGATCGCGGGCGCCCACCGAGCCCTGGGTTTCCACCTGCAACTCGATTCCCGCGCGTTGCGCCGCCTGCTTCAAGGCCTCGGCGGCCATGAAGGTGTGGGCGACGCCCGTGGGGCAGGCGGTGACCGCCACCAGGCGCGGGCGCGCGGCGGCGACCGCGGTCGCACCCTCTACGGGCTGTTCCTTGGCCTCCACCGCCGCGCGCAGCAGGAAGGCCTCGCTGTCGTGCAAGGCTTCGGCGGGCGTGGCGACGAACACCCGCTTGCCAGCGAAGCGCAACAGGTCCAGCGCCCCGCTCTTCACCACCAGCACCCAATCGGCGGCGTCCAGGGTCGCGGCGGAGAGTTGGCTCTCCGGGTGCTTCGGGTCGACGATTTCGACGCTGGTGCTCCAGCCCAGGCGCTGGGCGGTGGCGTCCAGCAGGCGTGCGCAGAGCACGCTGGTGACCAGGCCGTTGGGGCAGGCGGTGACGAGGGCGAGTTTCATGGGGAGACCTCTTGTTGTTCTGGCAGCGCCTGGACCTGCACGGCGCCTTCGAGCTGTTGCAGTTGCGCGCGGTCGCGGATGCCGAAGCCCACCTGGGTCACCGCCTGGGCGGCGATGGCGGTGGCCTGGCGCAGGGTGCGCTCGGCCGGCCAGCCGCTGAGCAGGCCGTGGACCATGCCGGCGAGCAGGGAGTCGCCGGCACCGACGGTGCTGACCACGCGCACCCGCGGCGGCCGGGCATGCAGGGCAAGCCCCGGACCGAACCAGCTCACGCCGTCGGCGCCCTGGGAAATCACGATGTGCTCGATGCCCTGGGCCCGCAGTTGGGCGGCCTCGGCACGCTGGGCCTGGACGCTGGACAGGTTGCGCGCACCGATCAGCCCCAGCTCGTCGGTGTTCGGCTTGATCAGCCAGGGCGCCGCCAGCAGGCCGTCACGCAGGGCCTCGCCGCTGGTGTCCAGCGCCACCTTGAGGCCGTGGCCCTGAAGCCGGTTGATCAGGTCGGTGAGGAAGTGCGGCTCGACCCCGCGCGGCAGGCTGCCAGCCACCACGGCGAGGTCATGCCCCGGTGCGAGTGCGTCCAGCCGCATCAGCAGCTCGACCTGTGCCAGCGCATTCACCTGCGGGCCGGGGCCGTTGATATCGGTGATGCGGCCATCGGCTTCCGCCAGCTTGATATTGCTGCGGGTTTCCCCCGGCACCCGGACGAAGGCGTCGGCGAAGCCGCGCCGAACGAACAGCGCGTCGAAGGCGTCGGCATTGTCCGCGCCGAGAAAACCGCTAACGGTCAGCTCGTGGCCGAGGTCGGCCAGTACCTGGGCGACATTGATGCCCTTGCCCGCCGCATGGCTGGCCTGCTCCAGGCTGCGATTGACCTGGCCGGCTTCCAGGCGCTCCAGGCGCAGGGTCAGGTCCAGGGCGGGGTTGAGGGTAATGCTGAGAATCCGTGCCATCAGAAACGCTCCGCCAGTTCGCGCACCGCCGCGGCGCTTTCCAGCGCCAGGGCGGCTTCGGCCAGCTCGCGGGCCGCAGTGAGGCTGAACTCGCGCACCCGCGCCTTGACTTCGGCGATGCCGCCGGCGGAGAGGCTCAATTCGTCCACCCCCAGGCCCACCAGGAGCGGCACCGCCACGGGGTCGCCGGCCAGCTCACCGCACACCCCCACCCATTTGCCCCGGGCGTGGGCGGCGCGCACGGTGAGGTCGATCAGTTGCAGCACCGCCGGGTGCAGGCCATCGGCCTGGGCGGAGAGGGTCGGATGGCCACGGTCGATGGCCAGCGCGTACTGGGTCAGGTCATTGGTGCCGATGCTGAAGAAGTCCACCTCGCGGGCCAGCACCGGGGCGATCAGCGCCGCCGAGGGCACTTCCACCATGATGCCCAGCTGCAGGTCGGCCTGGGGAATCTCCGCCGCCACCTGCAGTGCCATGTCCCGCGCCTGACGCCATTCCTCCACGCTGCCGACCATGGGGAACATGATCCGCAGCGGACGCCCCTCGCTGGCCCGCATCAGCGCCCGTAGCTGGGTTTCCATCAGGTGCGGGCGCTGCAAGGTCAGGCGCACGCCGCGCACGCCGAGGAAGGGGTTTTCTTCCTCCGGCACCGGCCAATAGGGCAAGGGTTTGTCGCCGCCCACATCCAAGGTGCGGGCCACCAGCGGACGGCCGTCGAGGGCGTCGAACACACGGCGGTACTCGGCCTCCTGGGTCGCCAGGTCCGGCGCCTGGGGGTGGGCCATGAAGATGAATTCGGTGCGCAGCAAGCCCACGCCCTCGGCCCCCTGGGCCACCGCCTTGGCGGCGGCGCCGCTGTCGCCCAGGTTGGCGCAGATTTCCACCGGGTGGCCGTCGCGGGTGAGCGCGGGTTCCCGCTTGTGGGCGTCGGCCCGTTGCAGGCGACGCTGGCGCCCCTCCTGCTCTTCACGGGCGCGTTGCAGTTGCGCGGCATCCGGCGCCACCACCAGGCGGCCGCGCTGGCCGTCCAGCAGCAGCGGCGTGCGGGGTTCCAGCATCAGCACCGCAGCGCCAGCACCCACCAGTGCAGGAATGCCCAGGGCTCGGGCGACGATCGCGCTGTGGGCGGTGGCGCCGCCACGGGCGGTGAGGATACCGGCCACCCGTTCGCGGTCCAGCCGCGCCACATCCGAGGGCGCCATCTCGTCCATCACCAGGATGTAGGGCTCCTCCGGCTCGGCTACCGCGTCCACGCCGCAGAGCTGCGCCAGCACGCGACGGCCGATATCCCGCAGGTCGGCGGCGCGCTCGGCGAGCAGGGCGTCCTGCAGGCTTTCCTGCTGGGCGGCGGCGCTCTCCACCACCGCCATCCAGGCCGCGGCGGCGCTTTCGCCCTGCTTCAGGCGCGCATCCACCTCGTCCGCCAGCTCCGGGTCGGCAAGCATTTCCAGGTGGGTAATGAAGATGTCGCGGATGGCCTTGGCTTCGCTGCGCAGCACCAATGCCTCGATCTCGCCGCGCACCTGGCCGACGGCCTGTTGCAGGCGTTCGCGCTCGACGCCGGGCGACTCGCCACGCAGCGGGTAGTCGAATTCCTTGCGCAAGTGGACGTGCGCCGGGCCGACGGCGATACCGGGCGCCGCCGGCACGGCCTGCAGCTGGCTGCCGGGTGCCGGCGCGACCAGGGGCTGGGCGGGCGGTTCGTCCTCGACCGGAGCCGTTTCGCCGACAGGCAGCGGCTCCACCTCTTCCCCAAGCCCCTGCTCGATAGCGGTTTTCAGGGCTGGCAGCGCAGCCTCGGCGATGGCCGGCTCGGCGATGATCTCGATGAGCTGGCCACGGCGGATGCCCAGGCTCAGTAACTTGCTCAGGCTCTTGGCCGATACGGCAGCGGCCGCGCCGTCGGCCAGGCGCAGACGGATGTCGCCGTCGAAGGTCTTGGCCAGTTGCACCAGCTCCTTGGCCGGGCGCGCGTGCAGGCCATGGGCGTTGGCCAGCGGCAGGCGCAGGCTCGGCCAGTCCGGACGGGCCTCGCCCCCCAGGGCTTCGAGCACGGCGCGGCGCTGGGTAGCACGGGCCAGCTCGCGGCCGCGCCCCTCGATCAGCAGGGCGCAGAGGCGCTCCAGCAGTGCGAGGTGGGCGTCCCCCAGGCTGGCCAGGCAGAAGAGGCCGTTCAGTGGCTGGCCCTGGTGGCGCAAGGGTTTTTCCGGGGTCAGATAGGCCAGGCCGGGGCGTTCCACACCCTGGTCGCTGTGCAGCCACCAGAGGCCGTCGCCCAGCGGCAGCGCTTCGCCCTGCAACAGGCTGGCGGCGAAGCTGGCGTCGGCACACTCGGCGCGGCGCAGCAACCGGGCCCCTTGCAGGATCAGCTCGTCGCAATCCTCGGCCGCCACGCCCAGGGCGATCAACTGGTCGTCCAGGGCCAGTTCCCGTGGTGCGCCCTGCAGCAGCGCGAGGATGGCTTCCGGGCTTTGCGCACAGCGCAGGTCGGCGCCCAGATCGGCCTCGCCCAGGGCGCGGGTGAGCAGTTGCAGCAGACGCAGGTGTTCGTCGGATTTCGCGGCGATGCCGATGGCCAGGTAAACCATCTGCCCCTCACCCCAGTCCACGCCCTCGGGGAACTGCAGCAGGCGCACGCCGGTGGTGTACACCAGCTCACGGGTCTCGGGAGTGCCGTGGGGAATGGCGATACCCTGGCCGAGGTAGGTGGCGCCTTGCGCCTCGCGCGCCTCCAGTCCGGCCAGGTAGCCCGGTGCCACCAGGCCATCGCCTTCCAGCTGCTCGGCGAGCAGGCGCAGCGCGGACGCCTTGTCCGCCGCCACCAGGCCCATGGAAATCTGCCCTGCGGTCAGTTCGAGCATCGCACCACCTCTCCGGGCCTTGCGCCCTTCTTATCGTTGTCACCTTCCATCAGCAGCGCCTACCAGCCGTCGCGGCGGCTGGTCAAAGCGTAGACAGGACGCCTGCTGAATCGTTTCACTAAACTGAGCTGGCACGTTACTCGATAATCTTCGTTTCTTGAAGCCCGCCCGATGAAACACATCCGCATAACAGGAGTCGTCAACTTGAAACTGAGCGATATCGCCCGCCTGGCCGGTGTGTCGGTGACCACGGCCAGCTACGTGATCAACGGCAAGGCCGAGCAGAAGCGCATCAGCCCGGCCACCGTGGAGCGCGTGCAGGCGGTGGTGGACGAGCACGGTTTCAAGCCCAATCCCCAGGCCGCCGGCCTGCGCAGTCGGCAGACGCGGACCCTGGGTTTCATCCTCCCGGATCTGGAGAACCCCAGCTACGCGCGCCTCGCCAAGCTGCTGGAACAGGGCGCGCGGGCGCGGGGCTACCAGCTGCTGATCGCCAGTTCCGACGACGAGCCGGAGAGCGAACGCCAGTTGCTCAAGCTGTTCCGCGCGCGACGTTGCGATGCCCTGATCGTCGCCAGTTGCCTGCCAGCGGAGGACGACAGCCTGGCGCAACTGCTGGACGCCGGCCTGCCGGTGATCGCCCTGGACCGGGTGCGCGACCCCCGGCGCTTCTGTTCGGTGGTCAGCGACGACCGCGACGCCGCCCGCCAATTGACCCGCAGCCTGCTGCAGACCAAGCCCCGGCGCATCGTCCTGCTCGGCGCCCGGCCGGAGCTGCCCACCAGCGCCGAGCGCAGCGCCGGCTTCCACGAGGCGCTGGCCGGGATGGACTGCGAGGTGCTGGAGGAACAGGGCGAGAGCTTCAGCCGCGAATGCGGCCGACGCCTGATGAGCGAATTGCTGGAACGCGGGGATGAACTGCCGGATGTACTGATCACCACTGCTTACGTGCTGCTGGCCGGCGTGCTGGACGCCCTGCGCGAGCGCGGCGACTGGCCTGGCAGCCTGCGCCTGGGCACCTTCGGCGACACCCAGTTGCTGGACTTCCTGCCGCTGCCGGTGAACGCCATGTACCAGCAGCACGAACTGATCGCCGAACAGGTGCTGGGCCTGGCCCTGGCGGCGGTGGAGAAGGACCTCTACGAACCCGGCGTGCGCGGCGTGGCGCGCCGGCTGAAGGAACGCTAGGGCCTGGCGCTGAGCGCAGCGTGCCCGCAACATCGGGCCTCGCAGGCTCGGCGCCAGCCTACCAACCGCGCCGCGGTCACCCGTAGGTTGGGTAGAGGAACGAAACCCAACAAGGCGCGTGCAACGTGCCCGCAACGTTGGGCCTCGCAGGCTCGGCGCCAACCTACCAACCGCGCCGCGGTCACCCGTAGGTTGGGTAGAGGAACGAAACCCAACAAGGCGCGTGCAACGTGCCCGCAACGTTGGGCCTCGCAGGCTCGGCGCCAACCTACCCACCGCGCCGCGGTCACCCGTAGGTTGGGTAGAGGAACGAAACCCAACAAGACAAAACTTCAGGCTGGCCTCCAAGTTGGGCTTCGCTCCTCCGCGCCAATCTACGAGGGTAACTGGCCGGCGGATGCGTTGGCGCGGTAATCCCTGGGGGATTGGTCGAAGTGTTTCTTGAAGGTGCGGCTGAAGTGCGCCGAATCGGTGAAACCCCAGCGGAAGGCAATGTCGGTGATGGACTCGTGGCGCAAGCGCGGGTTGGCAAGGTCGGAGGCGCTGCGCTTCAGGCGCGAGCGCTGGATGAAGCGGCAGACGCTGTCGCCCTCTTCTTCGAACAGGCGGTAGAGCTGGCGCACCGAGATGTTCAGTTGCCTGGCCAGGAACAAAGGCGTGAGACCGGGCTCGGACAGGGACTGGTCGATCAGGCGCTGCGCCAGGCTGCGCAGGCCGGCCATGTGGGATATGTCCAGCTCACTGGAGGTCTGCCCCGGCTGCTGGCGGAGGGTTGGCCCCAGCAAGGCGATCAGCGCGTCCTGCAGGGCATCGCCCTCCTCCAGGCCGGCGCAGTCATCCAGCTCGCCGCCGCAGATCTGCTCCACCAGGGTCCGCAACACGCGGCCACTGGCGCAGTGCTGGGACAGTTTGCCGAAGGTGGGCCGGCCTTCCGGCATGGACCGGCAAACATCCTCGCGGGACAGGTGGAAGGAGGCGTGCTCGATCAGGCCATGGGGCAGGATTTCGCAGGCCCTGGCCGAATCCATCAGGGCCATCTCGCCCGGCATGAGTTCGATGCTGTCGCCGTTCTGCCGCAGTTGGGCGCGACCGCTGCGCTGAACCACGAGGAAACAGTGGCGATCATCGTCATGGTCGACAGAGGTGCGCTGGCGACTGATCGCGCCGGCGTTGGTGCGGATCTGCGCCACCTCCAGGCCGGAAAGGTCCCGACAAGCGATCTCGCCGATGAACAGGCCATGGCTCAGCGCGGGACGCGACTCGAAGCGGCCGCAGACGCCTCGCAGTTCACGGAGCCAGGAATCGAAATCATGGGAGCGGACAGCTGGGGAAACCATCGGACACCTCCGGGAACGGGCTCAGGCCCGCCTTGTCATTATGGCGACATGATTAACATGTTAATCATGTACCGACAAGCCGCACTCGCCGGGAGGTTGCGGATAGAAACAAGGGCCGCGGCGCGACCCTTCGAACTTGCCATCGAGCCTCAGATATCCGGCTCGAACAACTTGCGCTTCATCACCAGCTTCACCCACAGCGCGGCGATCAGCCCCACCACCAGCAGCACAGCGCCGGTATACAGGTAGACGGTCTGGGTCATTTCCGCTGACGGCGAGTTGTTCAGGGCGATGTAGCCCATGCCGAGGATGCCCACCAGCTGCGGCAACGGATAGAAAGCCGACCTGTAGGGACGCGGCATCTGCGGATGGCGGCGGCGCAGGACGATCACATCGAGGTGGGCGATGATGTACGCCAGCAGCCAACTGGTGGAGGCCGCGATCAGCAGGGTGATGATGGAGTCCGGCCCCATCAGCAGGAACGGCAGCGCGATGATGATGGCGACGAAGACAATGGCCATCCAGGGCGTGCCGAAGCGCTTGTGCAGCACCTTCATCTGCGGGAAGGCCTGGCCGTTCTCCGCCATGCCGCAGAGCATGCGCGGCACCGCGGCGAGCACGGTGTTGACGGTGCTGCAGGTGGCGGTCAGGGCCATCACGGTGGCGATGATCACAGCCCCCTTGCCGAATACGGCGAATACGTAATCGAGGTAGGGCAAGGGCGAAGTGGTCAGGGTCTGCACCGACAGGTAGCGGCTGGCGCCGATACAGAAGACCACGAACAGGCTGAAGGTGATGGTCAGCGAGAGCATCATCGAACGCGGGATATTGCGCTCCGGCCGCCGCACTTCGCCGATCAGCGGGCAGATGAATTCGGCCCCCACCAGCAGCCACATGGCCAGGGTCACCAGGCCGAAGAAGCTGCCATCGAGCACGCCCGCCCAGCTCCAGTCCACATCCGCCACGAATCCCGCCGCCGGCGGTTCCGCCAGTCCGCCCACGGCGCTGACGCCAACCAGCAGCAAGGCCGCCACCATGGCGAAGGTGAAGAAGTTCTGCACCCGGGCGAACACGTCGGTCCCGAGGATATTCAGCAGCGTCAGCACGACGAGAATGCCCAGCGGTACCAGGGTGGCCGGGAAGACGCCGGGGAACAGCTTGTCGAGGATGGCATCCACCAACAGCAGTTCGGCGGACAGGCCGAACATGGCCACTATCACGTAGCCGGCGAACACCGCGACTATGGCTGGAAAGTGACCGAGGGCCTTCTGGGTGTAGGTGGCCAGCGTGCCCGCCTGGGGAAACATCAGCGCCAGTTCGGAAAAGCTCTGCACGTAGCATTGCGCCAGGACAAAGGCCACCGCGAAGGCGGCGAGGAAGCTCAGGCCGCCTAGGCCCATGCCTTGCAGGGCCGACATCATCGCGCCCTGCACCACCACCACACCGATGCAAATGGCGATCATGGTGGCGAAGCCGATACCCTTCCTCGCCGGCCGGGCGGCGTCAGCACTGGCCGGCAGGGCAAGGCCGGCGCCGTTCGGGGAACTCTTGTTCATTGTTGTATTCCTCGCGAGTGGATGAGGTTAGTAGGCGATGCACACCGACTTGCTCTCGGTGAAAGCTTCGATGGCGGCATGGCCCATCTCGCGGCCGAGGCCGGATTGCTTGAAGCCGCCGAAAGGCATGGAAGGGTCCAGCAGGTTGTGGGCGTTGACCCACACGGTGCCGGCCTTCAGCCGCGGGATCAGGCCCATGACCTGCTTCAGGTCGTTGGACCAGATGCTGGCGGCCAGGCCGTAGGGACTGTCGTTGGCCAGGGCGACCACTTCGTCGAGTTCGTCGAAGGCGCTGGCCACCAGCACCGGGCCGAAGATTTCCTCGCGCACCACCTGCATCTCCGGTCGCACATGGGCGATCACCGTTGGCTGGACGAAGAAGCCGCGCTCGCCATGGGTCCCGCCCCCGCAGATGACGCTGGCGCCCTGGGCCCGGCCGCTGTCGACCATGCCCAGTACGCGGCGCTGCTGTTTCGCGGACACCAGCGGGGTGATCTGCGCGCTCGGGTCCATCCCCGGCCCGATGCTGAGGGAAGCGGCGATACCGTGCAGTCGCTCCAGCACCCGGTCGAAGGATTTGCGCTGTACATAGAGGCGCGAGCCGGCGGTACAGACCTGGCCGTTGTTGAAGAAGATCGCCCCTGCTGCACCGGCGGCGGCCTGTTCGAGCGCCGTGTCGTCGAGCACGATCACCGGTGACTTGCCGCCCAGCTCCAGGGTGAAGCGGGTCATGTTTTCCACTGCCGCATGGCCGATCAGCTTGCCCACCGCGGTGGAGCCGGTGAAGGCCAGCTTGTCGATGCCCGGATGGGCCACCAGGGCCGCGCCGGCCTTGGCGCCGACGCCGGTGACGATGTTCACCACGCCAGCGGGAATCCCCGCCTCCAGGCAAAGCTGGCCCAGGCGCAAGGCGGTGAGTGGCGTTTCGTCAGCCGGCTTGAGCACCAGCGTGCAACCGCAGGCCAGCGCCGGCACGATCTTCCACAGGGCCATCAGTAGCGGGAAGTTCCAGGGCACGATGGCCCCCACCACGCCCACCGGTTCCGGCACTGTGTAGGCGCGGTACTTGCCGCCGGGAATGGCGCCGATGGAGACGTCCAGGCTCCTGCCCTCGATCTTGGTGGCCCAGCCGGCCATGTAACGCACGAATTCGACGCCCGAGCCCACTTCGATGGCCCGCGACAGGTTGATCGACTTGCCGTTGTTCAGAGTTTCCAGCTGCGCCAGTTCCTCGCCGTGGGCCTCCAACAGGTCGGCCAATTTCAGCAGCAGGCGCTCCCGGTCCGCCGGTCGCTGCCGCGCCCAACTGCCCTCGAAGGCACGGCGCGCGGCGGCCACCGCCTCGTCCACGTCATCCTTGCCGGCCACCGCGACACGGGCCAGTTCCGCACCCGTGGCAGGGTCGTGCACCGGCATCTCGGCGCCAGACGACGCCGGCCTGGACTGGCCGTCGATCAACAGGCCATGGCGGGCCCGGACGAAGGCCGCAACGCGTGGCTCAAGGGCAATGCTCATCTCGTTTCCTCTTCGTGCTCGGCCACCGCGGCGGCCGAATGAACGGTTAGTCGAGCAGTACTCTGCGACAAACCCGGCGGGCGCTCTTGACCCAGCCTGCCGGGGGACTTGCCACTGGCTGCCAGTGCGTTAGCGGAGGTCCAGCGGGTAGTCGAGGATCAAGCGCGTTTCGTCGATGTCGTCATCCGGATAGGCCGTGTTGCTCCGATGCCACACCTGACTGGCACGCAAGGACAACCCGGCCAGCGGACCCGCTTGCAATTGCCAGGCAAGGCCGACATCGGCCTCGAAGTGACGGCCGCCTCGGCCATACTTTCCGGCGTAGCGGCTGTCCGGCGCCGTCTGGCTGCCGTCGCTGTGGCGGCCGCGCGCATGCAGCGCGTAGGTGCGCCATCCAGCCCACCCGAGAGCACTGAGGTCGAGGTCATGGCGCAATTGCCAGGAACGCTCGCCCGGGCCGTTGAAGTCGGAGTAACCGAGGGAGTTGGCCAGGTTGATGGAGGCACTGGAGCGCCCGTCGCCAAAGGCCAGGTAATCGAACGGCTGGTCCCCACTCACACGCTGGTAGGCCAGGGTCAGACGTTGCGGTCCCCGCTCATAGGACAGCGCCAGGGAGGATGCGAGGTTATCGATGGCACCGAAGCGTTCCTGGCCGGTGCTGCGGCTGCGGTACAGGTCCAGCTTCAGGCGCAGGGCCTGCATCTCCTCCAGCGGCAGGCGGTAGTCAGCGCCCAGGTAGTGCTGCCGCCAGATGTCCTCGAAGCGCGACGAGTAGAGGCTCAACGCGAGGTCGTCCGACGCCTGCCAGACAGTACCGAGGTAGTCCACCGAGTCGACCCGCCCGCGCCCGTAGACGGTGGATATCTCTCCGTGAACCTTGGACTCGCCGGGCCCCGAGGCCGCGTTGAAGTGCCCGGCCTCCAGCAACCAGTGATCGATGGCCCGGCTCTCGGCGTGCAACCCATAGGCCATGCCGGGCAAGGTGCGGCTGCTGCTGGCGGCGAACACCGGCGCCGTGGTGTTCATCTGGCCGTACTTCAGTTGCGTGGCGCCATGGCGCAGCTTCAAGGCGCCGCCGAGCTTGCCGTAGCTGTCGTCGGGGTGGCCGTCGGCGCCCACCGGCAGGTTTCCGGTTCCGGTGCGACCACCGCCGCTGTCCAGCTTGAGGCCGAGCATGGCATGGGCGTCCACGCCCAACCCGACGGTGCCTGCCGTATAGCCGGAGGTGAAGCGGGCCTGCAGACCCTGGGTCAGTTCCTCGCGATAACCGTTGCGTTCCGATTCCGGCTTGAAGCGATTGCGACCGGCCTTGCTGGCCTGGTCGCGGTAGTCGCGGTTGAAGTAGTAGGTGCGGCTCAGCAGCGTCATCTTGCTGTCCTCGATGAACCCCTCGGCCGTCACCGAAAAGGGCAACACCGACAGCCCGCAGGCCACCCATCCCAACTTGCGCATCGTTGTTCTCCTGCCCGGCCAGGACGCCGGGATTCGATGACTTTGCGCCGGTATTCCACGCCACCCTTGTCGCCGTCGTCGCGCAACCGGGCTTGCCCTTCCCTGCCAGGACCTTGACCCTCCCTGCCCCAGGCACGCGGAGACAAAGGGGCGGCAGGGAAGCACAAGCGGCGCCTCCGCCCATGACGGACAAGGACAGGCGAGACGGCCTGGAACCACCGCCTCACGCCACTCGACAACAATAAGGACCGTTGCCATGCACAAGACTTCAAGCGCCCTGATCTTCGGCCTCGCTCTGCTGCTGCCCGCGCTCGCCATTCAGGCCGATCAGGCCACCGCCTATCCGCCCTACCTCGCCAGCACCCGCCTGCAGTTGGCGGACTTCCTGCCACCGCCGCCCGCTGCCGACTCGCCCGCCGCCAGGCTCGACCTCCAGGCCGTGCTTGATGCCCAGGCCGCGCGCAGCACCGCGCAGGTGAAGAAAGTGCAGGCCGACGACCAGTGGGAAGACGGTATCTTCCCCTTCGCTGCCGACCTGCTGGGCAGCGGCTTCGACGCGGAAAATCTGCCCCTGACCCGTGCCTTCTTCCGCCGCGCCCAGGAAGACCTGGTGCAGGTGTTGATGCCGGCCAAGCAGCAGTTCGACCGGCCCCGCCCTTACGAGACTGACACCCGGGTGGAGCCCGTGCTGCCTCCGCCGGAGGGTGATTCCTACCCCAGCGGCCACAGCATGAATGCCTACCTCAACGCCACCCTGTTGGGCATGGTGTTACCGGAGAAACGCAGCGAGCTGTTCGAGCGCGCGCGGGAACACGCCGACAGCCGGGTGATCGCCGGCGTGCATTACCCCAGCGACCTGGAAGGCGGGCAGATCGCCGCCGCGGCGCTGGTGGCGAGCCTGTTGTCGGACTCGCAGGCGGCGGCCGACTTCAATCGGGTGCGCGAAGAGATCCGTGCAGCGCTGAGGCGAAGCGAGGGATAGACCGGAAGGGGCAACCGGCCTTGCAGAGAAAGACAAGACAGCTGCGGCCGGTTGCTATAGGTGTTGTGCACGACAGCGCGGCACCTGCCGCGCTCGTTCCATTTAAAGGAGCGTCGCCATGCATGAAGACTTCGGCCTGCACTGCCTGCACGCCTTCAGCCGGGTAGTCCCGGCGTCCTGCTTCGCCTTCTACCGGATCGACGAGCAACTGCGCGCCCGGGACTTCCAACTGCTGCACATGAACGCCCGCACCCACCGCGACTACCTCGACCACTACCGCGACTTCGACCCGCTGCAGCCATCCCTTTGCCAGGACGAACGCCACGCCGTGGTGCCCCTGCGCGAAGCCATGGCCCGCCAGGCGCGCGACTCGCGACGTATCTACCAGGGTTTCCTGGTCCGTCATGGCATCCGCGACGTCGTGGAAGTGATCGCCCACGACCGGCAGCGGCCGGTGGCGGGCATTTCCCTGCTGCGCACCGGCGACCTGACCCCCTTCGCCAACGAGGACCTGCAGCGCCTCGACGGCCTGCGCAGCCTGCTCGATCTCGCCGTACGCCAGATGCCGGAGCAGCCCCTGCCGACCGACGCACTCCTCGGTCTTACGCCGCGCGAACAGGCGATCGCCCTGCTGCTGCGCGAAGGCCTGACCAACAAGGACCTCGCCCGCCAGCTGGACCTGGGGCTGGCGACGGTGAAAACCCACCTGATCAACCTGTTCCGCAAGACCGGCGCGCGCAGCCGAACCGAGCTGGTGCGCAAGCTCTTTCCCTGAAGCACGGACGGCTTTTGTGGATGGGTCGGGCGGCGTTCCGTAGAGAAACGAAACCCATGCAGGCCGGAGCACGGGCTCCACCTTCCGGTTGATACCGCCCCTCCCCCATCCGGCCGACCATGGCGCCATCCCAACCCAACCCAACGGAGATGTGCCATGACCACCCAACCCGAATGGATCAACGTCGGCGCCCTGGCAGACGGTTTCGCCCCCGAGGCCTTTACCCTGCCGAACCTGGCGGACCTCGCTGGCAAGGTCTTCACCCTTCACTTCGCCAATGGCTGGCGGATCGAGCATCGCTTCGAAGCCGAGCAGCTCGCCTGGAGCATGGCCGACGGCAGCGCCCGGGGTGAATCGCCCTACCGCGCCACCTCGGTTCGCGAGGGCCTGTACCTGGTGGACTTCCTCAAGCAGGACGACGGTCGCGAGATTTCCGTAAGCCTGGTGCTGGACATTGCCAACGCTGCCTTCACCGCCGTGCTCGGGCGGATGCCCACGGAAGCGGAATGCCGGGGCGACCTGTTCGGCAAGGCCCTTTCCGGCGGCGAGCTGACTTCGGTGAAGGCCGACTTCCTCCACGGCAGCATTGACCGTGCCTGGCGCGAAGGTGCCTGCCCCCATGCCCCGAGCCGCGATCTGGTGGGTCTGCGCAATCTCTACCGTTACAGCCCCACCGAGGTCTACGAGCACCTCTACCTCAACGAGCACTTCTACAGCTGGCAGTGCCTGAAAGGGGTTGAACAGGGGCTGGCCGATACCGACCGCTGCCACACCCTGAAGATCGCCGACGAACTCTACCTGTTTGTCTGGCGCGAGAAGATCATCCCCACCCTCGGCGTGGTGCTGATCGACCTGAAACACCACCGCAGCGACGGCAAGATCTGCGGCTACGCCAGCGGTGATTTCGGCCAGTTGTCGAACTTCCCGGTGAGCTCCCACTGCAGCGTGCTCAACCGCACGGAGTACCCGCAATGAACGGCCGCATCGTCCTCATCACCGGAGCCGGCACCGGCATAGGCGCCGCCTGCGCGTGGCGCCTGGCGGGAGAAGGGGTGCAACTGGTGCTGGTGGGGCGTCGCCGCGAGCCGCTGGAAGCGGTGTCCCGCGACACCGGCGGCCTGGTGCTCTGCGGGGACGCCGCCAGCAGCACGGACTGGGCGCGCTTCATCCCGGCCATCCTGGAGCGTTTCGGCGGTCTCGACGGGGTGATCGCCAACGCTGGCGGCCACGGCCTGGGCCGCGCCACCGAGACCTCCGACGACGATTGGCAGGCGGCGATTCATGCCAACCTCGACAGCGCCTTCCAGACCGCGCGCGCCTGCCTGCCACTGTTGCAGGTACGTCGCGGGTCGATGGTCCTGATGGCCTCCATCGCCGCCCTGGCCGCCGGGGAAGGCGTGTGCGGCTACACCACCGCCAAGCATGCGTTGCTCGGCCTCACCCGCTCCCTGGCGCGGGACTATGGCCCGCTGGGTGTCCGGGTGAACGCCCTCTGCCCGGGCTGGGTACGCACCCCCATGGCCGATGCCGAAATGCAGCCCCTGATGAAGCGCCACGGTGAGAGCCTGGATGCTGCCTATGCGCGGGTCACCGCCGACGTGCCGCTACGCCGTCCGGCCAGCCCCGAGGAAATCGCCTCCGTCTGCCGCTTCCTGCTCTCGGACGAAGCCTCGATCATCACCGGCGCCAGCCTGGTGGCGGATGGCGGGTCGAGCATCGTCGACGTGCCGACATTGGCCTTCGGGCAGGTGTGAGGCTGTGGGGGCGAATTCATTCGCGAAGCGGGAGGAAGTCTTGCCTATGGAAACTCCCTCGGGGCCGCTGCGCGACCCTTTTCGAATGAATTCGAACCCACAGTAGGGCGCTGGAAGTTAAGATATTAACCTTCTCTTTCCATCCTGCCCGTAACCGTCCAGATGTCCGAACGACGCCCCTGGCCCAAGGCCATCCGCGCCCTGCGCCACCGCAACTTCCGCCTGTACTTCACCGGCCAGGCCATTTCCACCCTGGGCAGCTGGCTGCAACAGGTGGCGCTGGCCTGGCTGATCTACCGCCTCACCGGTTCAGCCGCCTTGCTCGGGGTTACCACCTTCGCGGCGTTGCTGCCCCAGCTCCTGGTCGGTCCCCTGGCGGGCGCCTGGATCGACCGTCATGACAAGCGCCGACTGCTGATTGGCGTCCAGGGGTTGCTCGGTCTTCAAGCCATCGGCCTGACCCTGCTCACCGCTACCGGGCTGATCGGGCCGACGCTGATCGTCGCCATGGCCGCCCTGCTCGGCGTGCTCAACGCCTTCGATACCCCCTTGCGTCAGTCCCTGTTGAGCCAGTTCGTCAGCGGCAAGGAGGACTTGCCCAACGCGCTGGCCCTCAATGCCATGCTGTTCAACTCATCGCGCTTCATCGGCCCGCCCCTGGCCGGCGTGCTGCTGGGTTTCACCAGCGAGGCCGCCTGTTTCGCCCTCAATGCGCTGTCCTACCTGGGGTTGGCCGCGGGCCTGCTGGTGATCCGCATGGCGCCAACGCCCCGCGCCCAGGGTTCCACCCGCGACGTGTTCCGTGAAGGTTTGCGGTACATCGCCGGCCGTCCGCCGATCCGCCTGATGATGACCAGCGTGCTGGTGGTCAACCTCACCGCCTCCAGCTATGCCGTGCTGCTGCCCGTGTTCGCCAAGGACATCTTCACCGGCGACGCACGCACCCTGGGCTGGCTCTGGGGGGCGGCTGGCCTCGGCTCGCTGCTGGGCACGCTGTTCCTCGCCAACCGCCACGCGCTGCCCAGCCTGGTCGGCAGCATCATGGCCTGCGCCCTGGCCGCCGGCGCTGCGCTGCTGGCTTTCGCGGCCAGCGGACAACTCGTGCTCTCGCTGCTGGCCATGGCGGTGCTCGGCTTCGCCATCACCAACTGCAATGTGGGCACCAACATCCTGCTGCAGAGCCTGGCGCCGGAGCATCTGCGTGGCCGGGTGGTGGCGCTCTACACCTCGACGCGCTTCGGCTTCGATGCCATCGGCGGCCTGCTGGTGGGTGTGCTCGCCGAACGATTCGGCGCGCCCTGGGCCATGGCCGGTGCCGGCCTGGTGCTACTGGCCTATTGCGCCTGGCTGCTGCCACGCCAGCGCCAGTTGGGCCGGGAGATCGCCGAGGCGCCGACCACGGCCTGAGGGCCGCCCTTTCCGCAAGACCGGGGAAGGCTTGTCAGTCCCGGACAAGAACCCCGGCAGCCTGGGTCAAGACAGGTAGCACCGCGCGGGCCCCTAATAGGTCATTCGCGCGGCATCCGCCGCCCCTTGCCACCCGGTTCCAGGCTGCCGTCATGATCACTATCGAGACCCCCACCTACTACACCGCGACCCGAAAGTACGACCTGTCCTTCCCCTCCCTGGAGCAGGACCTGGAAGCCGACGTCGTCGTCATCGGCGGCGGCTTCTCCGGCATCAACACGGCCCTTGAACTGGCCGAAAAAGGCATCACCGACATCGTGGTGCTGGAAGCGCGCTACCTGGGCTTCGGAGGAACCGGGCGCAACGGTGGGCAGATCATGGCGGGCATCGGCCATGACCTGAACAAGATCCGCAAGGACGTCGGCGAGGACGGACTGCGCTCGATCTTCGAGATCAGCGACCTGGGTGCCGACATCATCAAGGGCCGCATCCAGAAGTACGGCATCGACGCCGACTTCTGCCATGGATACGGCTACATGGGCTTCAACGCGCGCCAGGCAAAGACCCTGCGGGCCTGGGAGAAGGAGTTCAAATCGCTCAATTCCAGGCACGAAATCCGCTACCTGGATGGATCGGAAGTGCGCCAGATCATCGGCTCCGACGCCTACTCAAGCGCCCTGCTGCACATGGGTGGCGGACACGTGCATTCCCTCAACCTGCTGCTCGGCGAGGCCAAGGCGCTGGCCAGCCATGGCGTGAAGATATTCGAGTACAGCCCGGCGCTGGACGTGAGCTATGGCGAGCGCATCACCGTGCGCACCGCCAAGGGTTCGGTCCGGGCGAGCAAGCTGCTCTGGGCCTGTGACAGCTTCCTCAACAAGCTGGAACCCGAACTGCACAAGTCCACCATCAACACCTATGCCTTCCAGATGATGACCGAGCCGCTGCCGGAAGAGCTGATCCAGCGCATCAGTCCGATTCGCGGTGCCTACAGCGACATCCGCCCGGTCATCGACTACTACCGGGTAACCAACGAAAACCGCCTGCTGTTCGGTTCCGCCACCCCCTTCATCGAACACATTCCGGGCGATCTCAAGGCCTGGAACCGTGCGCTGATGCTGAAGATCTTCCCCTACCTGGAAAACGTGAAGATCGACCTCGCCTGGGGCGGCCCCATGGCCTGCAGCCCCAACCTATTCCCGCAGATCGGCACCCTGCCCGGTCGCCCCAATGCCTTCTTCGTCCAGGGCTATTCGGGCTTCGGCGTCACGCCCAGCCACATCATCTGCAAGGTACTGGCCGAGGGCATGAGCGAAGGCTCCGCCCGCTACGACCTGATCAGCTCGGTGAAACGCATCCGCGTCCACGGCAAGGACCAGGTCCGCCCCTTGCTGCTCAGCGCCGGCAAGACCTGGCATCAGGTGTCCGGCTACTGGAACGGCCGACGCTAGCCACGCTCACCACCCAACAGGTTCAATCGCACAGGAGCACTATCCATGGCCCTCACGCCCATCAAGCACGGCATCACCCTCGACGAACTGGACGCCTGGGGCACGGTCGCCGATCTCGGCTCGGAAATCCTCGAAGGCGAGGTCCGCGCCTTCGGCAAGATGACCGCCGGCGCCCCCACCGACCCGGTCAGCGCGGCCTACTTCGGCACCACCCGGGGCAAGTTCCGCATGGTCTACCCCTTCAGCGAACAAGCCACCGTAGTCAGCGGCGAACTGCGCCTGACCGACGAATCCACCGGCCACAGCCAGGTGTTCAAGACTGGCGACACCTGGTTCGTAAACAAGGGCACTCCGGTGCTCTGGGAAGTGCTCAGCGAGAGCTTCGTGAAGCACTACTACGCGGTGGCCTGAAGCCGGCTGTCGGAAGACAGCGCAGGCCTGGGAAAAGCTGGTAAACACAACGCGGCCAGAGTCGGTATCCGACGTGGGTCGCGTCGCCTTGCGGAAAGTCGTTCATCGACCAAGGCCGATCTCCATTCCGTCTTCGCCCACAACGATCTCGCCGTCGAAAGCCATTGCCACCGCGGCGCACCAGACTTCGGCGGTGAGTTCGGGATCGTCGGCCGGAACGAAGCGACGATGATTGCCTTGGCTAAGTTGGAGCCATTGCCGATACAGTCCGCCAAGCGTTGCACCGCTTCACCGTAATCAACTGCAGCGCGGGCACCAACATCCTGCTACAAGGTCTGGCGCCGGATCTCCTGCAGACCCGCGTGATGGCGCTCTATATCTAGACGCTCTTCGGTATGACACCATTGGCGAATACTCGTAGGAGTCTCGTCGAACGCTTCAGGGCACCCGTCACAATCGTCTGCGCCCGGCGCTACCACTTAGGGAAACCCTGATGATCTGAGTGTTTTTGATCAATTGGCCGCTTTCAAAAATCGGCGGGCGTGAAGTCAGCCAGGAACACGTGGCAATTTCAGACCATCCTTTATAGGCTTTTTCGCCCAACCTTTAGCAACAAAACCAAAACCATGCCGACCAAAGCGGAAATAAAGCTCTCATTCCTCTTACCACCCTCCCCCAAAACAGCAAAATACACAGTCGAAAGAACGCTTGCCAAAGTTAGAACAACCAAAACATAAAAAACAACAAACCAAAGCCCTTGATCAAACGCCTTCCTTGAGAAAAACCTCACCTATTCATCCCTCCTCAATTAAATCCAGGCGGCAATCACCACCTGGCTATTCTTCATAGATTAATATCCAGCACCATCACCATAATCGCTTCCATCAGGAGCACTGTTATACCAATCATACACACCCGCTGCCGCACCAATGACGGCACCTACTGCTGCCCCATACAAGCCAGCCCGACTTCCATTAACTGCCCCTCCAACCGCCGAAGCAATAACGCGTCCTGCCGCATACCCAGCGCCAGATGTCGTTACTGTGGTGTTAACTGTATCGGTAGCATTTCCAGCCCCCAACCAGTTCCAATTCAAAATAAGTCAACTCCCTCATACCTTCTCCTTCTTAACGAAATCCACAATGATAATGCGACAACCGACAATCATCTTCGAATAGCAAAAGAAGAAATCCAATCATCGCCTTTGCCTCCCCAAAAGCCCAGGAGGCAACCCCCCTTAAAATACGCCAGATTAATACCCAAACACTAAAAACATAAACTCACAATCCAGTCAACCGAATAAATATATCTCACCTAGCAATAAAACCAGCCCCCTCGAAGCATCGTCAAATACGCGCAGAAACCCTCTGAAACATTAGACCTTCCACACACCACTCTAAACTTCAAACATATTGCCCGAGCGATCCACCCCTTCCAACTTACCCATCACTAAGTAGATAGACTAAAGCGCCCCACACAAACAATACTCGCCTATTCCCGTGCACGCCCCAAAAGAAAGGCACGCCGACCTAATTTATATAAAATTATTCTTTGAGTTGCGCCCACGCGACAGAGCCGCTCTCCCGAAACCATGAATAGAGACCGTCCTTTTGCAACACCATCAACTTCGCCGACCTTTAGCCCCACGACGATACCGCCACTGAGAGAGTGTCGGCGCAACTTTCCTTGCCCAAGAATAATCGGATTTTTCGTAGTAGTTTGCACATATACACACCTAAGTGAGAAAACAAGAATCAGCATCCGACACTCGTTATCGCACATATTGCGTAACCGAGCGACGGGCAGGCAAATACACCACGGAGATGTCCGACCGCCCCTGGGACATTACCTCAGAGCAAAAAGTACGAACAACTCACGACCAATTTCTTTAGCCTCGCAACCACCCTTATTTTATATAACCAAAGAATTTAAATAGACCACTCGAATGATTAAGCCATTTCTCGGAATAATGTAGGAAACTTCCTTATACAAGAGCCTAGCTTGGCGTATCCACGCAATCCTACGTGCAGTTCCTCACTTGCATCTATGTCTAACTTCAGCGTTCAGCAAAATGAAAGCCCGTAGCAACTCGACGACACGAACTGAATCTCTTTACGTACCTCATAGCATCTGTCACTTCGTCCTCTTACCAAGGATTGGCTTCGGCCAGGCGTAAGAATCCATTCCGAAAACGCATGGCTCGTTATCAGGTGATGAGTCTGGCGAGAGTTGAGAATTCGGCGCGATGCGCCATTAAGTATCGAGTAGAAAAGCTGCATGCAGCTAAAGGTCTTCAGTCAAGGCGACAGGCTCGATCTCTACACACTAAATCCCCATAGTCACGATACCTTCCTTCTACCCTCAGTTGTCGCAACACGGACATTGTCCATGGTTCGCACCGGGCATCCCTCGCGGCGAGGTTCCGTGCGAAGGTGGGCAGGTACATGTCTATGGACAGGGGGCGCAACGGCGACGAGTGCGGCCGGCAGGACGATCAATCCACTGCCGACCGACGAAAGCGACCGCGTCATTTGAGAGTTCCACACCGGCAGGACGAAGGTGGGCCGGATCGCGGCTCGCGAAGGGTCAGAGGCCAAGGAGCCCCAGGCAAATGCCGGGGAAGGCCACCAGCAGGATGATGCGCAGCAGGTCGGAGGCGAGGAACGGCAGCACGCCCTTGGCCGTCTCCAGGTAGGGCACGTCCCGTGCCACCTTGTTGACGATGAACAGGTTCATGCCGAGCGGCGGGTGGATCAGGCCGATCTCCACCACCATCAGCGCGAGGATGCCGAACCAGATGGACTTCTGCACCTCGGTCATGCCGTAGAAATCCAGGCCCATGACCACCGGATAGAAGATCGGGATGGTCAGCAGGATCATCGCCAGGGAATCCATCACGCAGCCCAGCAGCAGGTACAGCAGCAGGATGGCGCAGAGCACGAGCATGGGCGCCAGGCCGCTCTGCTTGACCCACTCGGCCAGCTCGGTGGGCATCTGGGTCAGGGCCAGGCCGGAGTTGAGCAGGTCGGCGCCCAGCAGCACGAGGAAGATCATCGCCGTGGTCTCGGCAGTGCCCAGCAGGCTCTGGCGCAGGCCCTCCGTGCGCATGCCACCCTGGAACACCGCCAGCAGGCCGCAGGCCGCCGCACCGATGGAGGCTGCCTCGGTGGGGTTCGCCCAGCCGCCGTAGATGCCGACTATCACCACCAGGAACACGCCCAGCACCGGCAGCACCTGGAGGAAGGACTTGAAGCGCTCGGCGGCGCTGGCCGGCACGCTGTAGCTGTGACCTTGCGCCTCGCGCGCCACCATCAGGCGCACCACGACGAGGTAGCCCAACGCCGCCAACAGGCCCGGCATCACGGCGGCGACGAACAGCTTGGCGATGGATTCCTGGGTCAGCACCGCGTAGATGATCAACGGCACCGATGGCGGGATGAGGATGCCCAGGGTGCCGCCCGCGGCCACAGTGGCGGTGGCCAGGCGCCCGGAATACCTGTGCCGGCGTAGCTCCGGCAGCGCCACCTGGCTCATGGTGGCCGAAGTGGCCAGGGAAGAACCGCAGATGGCGCCGAAGCCGGCGCAGGCTCCGATGGCGGACATGCCGAGGCCGCCGCGCAAGTGGCCGACAAAAGCCGCCGCGCAACGGAAGATGGCCTTGGACAGGCCGCCGTGGGTAGCGAACTGGCCCATCAGCACGAACAGCGGAATCACCGCCAGGTCGTAGTTGGACAGTCGCGACCAGGCCAGGTTGTTGAGGCTGAAGAGCAGCGCGGAGAGGTCGCCATCATTCACCGCGAGGAAGCACAGGGCGCCACCCACCATCATGGTCAGGCCGATGTGCACGCGCAGCACCAGCAGGGTGAAGGTGGCGGCCAGCGCCAGCAGACCAAGACTCAAACCGCTCATGGACGTTGCTCCCGATAGAGGCAATGAAGGGTGCGTGCGCCAGCGGTAACTGCCAGCAACAGCAGGCTCGGCACTATGCCCAGCAGGGGCATCCATAGCGGTACCGAGAGCAGGGTGGACACTTCGCCGTACTCGTGGCTCTCCAACACCTGCAGGCCAGTGCGCCAGGCCAGCAGCAACGCCGCCAGCAGGCACAGCAGGTGGGCGAAGGCGTCCAGCCAAACCTGGACACGCGATGGCAGCTTGAGGGTGAAGGCGTCCACCTTGATGTGCTGGCCGCGCAGTTCGCACAACGGCAGGAAGGCGGCGATGGCCACTGCCGCGCCGATCTCCATCAGCTCGATATCACCCTGGATGGGTGTGGCGAACAGCTTGCGGCCGATGATGGAAACCAGGGACATGGCCACCAGCGCCAGCAGGATGAAACCGCCACCCAGGGCGAACCCCTGGGCGATGCGCAGCAGCGCGCGGCTGATCAGGCCGGCCCCCTCGGCGGGGGCGGCGTCGAAGGACAGGGACTCGTTCATGGACGATCACCGGGCCTTGGTCGAGAGCGTGCGGGCGCCTTCCAGCAGCGCCTTGCCATCGAGCCCGTTGTCGGTGGCGGCGGCAGCCCAGGCATCGGCCACCGGCGCGGCGGCCTGGCGCATCGCCGCATAGGCCGGCTCGCCGATGGGGACCATCTGCTCCGCCGGAGTGGCGTCGCGGGCGTTGTCGAGGAAGCTGTCCCAGGCGCTGGCGAAGCGGTCGTTGAGGGCCGGGCCGCTGTTGCGATCGATGATGGCGCGCAAGTCTTGCGGCAGGCTGTCGAACTTGCGCGGGTTCATCAGCATGGCGAGCACGGTGTAGGAAAACGCCGACTGTCCGGCAGGAATCGAGGAATGGTGGTCGGTGACTTCATCCAGCTTGGTCGGCGGCACCACTTCCCACGACGCCAGCGCGCCGTCCACCACCCCCTTGGAGATGGACTCAGTCATCTGCGCCGGGGGCATGCTCACCGGAGTCGCGCCCAGGGCCTCCACCAGCTTGGCAGCGGTACGGCTGGAAGCGCGCAGCTTGAGGTTCTTCAGGTCCTCCAGGGTCGCGACACCTTTGCCGCGGGTGTGGATGTCCATGCCGCCATCGCCGTGGACGGAGAGCACCTTGAAGCCCTTGAAGTCGTCCCTGGCGTACTGCTCGTAGTACTGCCAGATGATCGGATTACTCGCCTTGGCCCCCGCCGGCAGCATGAAGGGTAGCTCCATGGCTTCGATGCGCGGGAACTTGCCCGCTGAATAGGCCGGTGCGGTCCAGACGATATCGGCAACCCCGTTGCGCGCCATGTCGGCCAGCTTGGCCGGGGTGCCGCCCAGTTGCATGGAGGGGTAGAGCTGGCATTTCAAACGACCGGCGGATTCGGCGGAGAGTTGCTGGCACCAGGGTTCGATGATGTTGCGCTGGGCATTGGAGTTGGCGGGTAGGAAGTGCGCGACCTTCAGCGTGTAGGTGGTATCCGCGAGGGCCGCAGCGGACGTGTAGGCGGCAGCGAAGAGGACGGCGAGCTTGGACATCTTCATGGGGGTGAGCCTCGTTGTTCTTGTACTCGTGTGCGCCTGCCAAGCCGGAAAGGGAGCATCGGCGGCGGTGATCTCGTTAACAGGTTCAAGATCTCGTTAACACATTAATCTTTCAAACACGTCTGTCAACCACGGACAAGTGATGGCTCATGCAGAAAAATTTCGCAAATTTCAAATAAAAATCAATTAATTCAATAACTTGATCTTGTTGAAAATGCTGAACCACGCGACGACCGGGAAAACGATCTGGCAGGTATACACAAAAAGCTGATTGTTAATATGCTAATCAACTGTTATCAATCCGCTCCACCAATGCCCGCCCCGGCGGCCATTGGCCCCTCGAATGGCCAACTGGAGACAAGAACAATGACCCGGCCCCATCCGTCCCGCCCCACCCTCGCCTTCCTCGCGCTCCTCAGCAGTACCCAGGCCAGCGCCGACTTCGTCGGCGACAGCAAGGCCAGCCTCGAACTGCGCAACGTCTACATCAACCGCGATTTCCGCCAGGAAGGCGCGCCGCAGTCCAAGGCGGCCGAATGGGGGCAAGGCTTCATTACCCGTTTCGAATCGGGCTTCACCGAAGGCACCGTCGGCCTCGGCCTGGATGCCCTGGGAGAGCTGGGCGTAAAGCTGGATTCCAGCCGTGACCGCCGCGGAACCGGCCTGCTGCCCTTCGACCCCGCGACGAAAGATCCGGTGGACGACTACAGCGAACTGGGCCTGACCGCCAAGCTGCGCGCCTCAAAGAGCACCTTGCGCCTAGGCACCCTGCAGCCGACCCTGCCGATCGCGCTGTACAACGACACGCGCCTGCTGCCCTCGACCTTCAGCGGCGGCATGCTCACCAGCCAGGAGTTCGACGGCCTCACCCTGAATGCCGGCCGCCTGACCGAAACCAATCTGCGCGACTCGTCCAGCCGCGACGATATCGGCTACGCCGGGCAGACCAGCGACCACTTCGACTTCGCCGGCGGCACCTGGACGCCAACACCTGCACTTGCCCTGACCGCCTACACGTCGGAACTGCAGGACATCTATCGCCAGCACTTCGCCGGGCTGGTGCACACCCTGCCCCTGGGCGAGGGACTCAGCCTGAAGAGCGACCTGCGCTACTTCGACAGCCAGGACGCCGGCTCGGCCAAGGCCGGGCGCGTCGACAACCGCAACTTCAACGGCATGCTCAGCCTCACCGCCGGCGCCCAGCGCTTCTCCGTGGCCTGGCAGCGGCTGTCCGGCGACAGCACTTTCCCCTTCCTCACCGGCGGCGATCCCTTCGTGGTCAACCTGGTGACCTACAACACCTTCACGAAGCCCGAGGAGGATTCCTGGCAACTGCGCTACGACTACGACTTCGCCCGCCTGGGAATTCCGGGGCTGAGCTTCATGACCCGCTATGTCAGCGGCGACGGCGTGGAACAGGGCGCGGTACGCAACGGCCGCGAGTGGGAGCGCGACACCGACCTCGCCTACGTGGTGCAGAGCGGCAGCCTGCGCGGTTTCAACATCCGCCTGCGCAATGTCACCTTCCGCTCTGGCGACGGACTGACCCAGGACATCGACGAGAATCGCATCATCCTCGGCTATACCCTGGCGCTGTGGTAACCGCGTCCTGCTGCCGCACCACAGCCGCAATGAGCTCACCCCGGCAGACAGGCTCCAACCGTAGGATGGCGTAGAGCGAAGCAAAACCCATCAATTTCCGCGCCGCAACTGGCCAGGGTAACGCGGCTTCGTTGGGTTTCGTTCCTCTACCCAACCTACGATGCCCCTTTCCCGGCAGACAGGTTCCGACCGTAGGATGGCGTAGAGCGAAGCGAAACCCATCGACCGCCCCGCAGACGGGCTCAGCGCCAGGCCTCTTCCTTGTCCCCTGACCTGCGCTGGCGGTACTCGCCCGGCGACATGCCGGCGTTGCGCGCGAAGAAACGGCTGAAGTAGGCCGGGTCCTTGAACCCCAGCAGGTAGCAGATCTCGTTGGACGAACTGCCGGTAAACAACAGCAGGCGCTTGGCCTCCTGCATCACACGGTCATGGATCAGGCGTTTGGACGGCAGGTCGGCGATGCGTCGGCAGATATCGTTGAGGCGCGCCTCGGTCACCCCCATCTGCCCGGCGTATTGCGCCAGGGGCCAATGCTCCCGGTAGTGCGCCTCGATCAACCCGTTGAAGCGGTGAAACACCTGCAGGTCCTCGTGGCGCGCCGGTTGTGCCTTGAGCGAGCGGGCCGACAGCCGCAGCAAGCTGATGAAGATCAGCCGGGTCAGGGCCGAAAGCGCCGCCTCGCGTCCGGGGCGGTCGGCAGCGAACTCGGCGCGCAGTTGGCCGAACAGCAGGTCCAGGCGCTGGACCTCCTCGCGGTATTCCTCCCCCAGTTCCGCGAAGGCCACACATACCGGCGCAATCTGCGGGCCGTCCGCCAGGCCCTGCTCCGCCTCCAGCAGTGGCCAGACCAGTTGCTGGCGCACGGTGAGCACATGGCCATCGGCGTCCTGCTCGGTGACGAAGGCGTGAGGGATGGTCGGTGGGGTCAGGAAGAACAGCGGACCTTCCTGGCGGTATTGCTGGTCATCCAGATAGACCCGCACCGCCCCGCTCTTCACGTAGTGCACCTGGAAGAACCGGTCATGGCGATGCACCGGCATGTTGCGACCGAAGAAATCCGCCAGCTTGCCCAGGGCTTCGTAATGCACCTCGGCATCGGCGTAGCGCTGGTCGTAGACCTGGCCGATGTTGATGTTGGGAATGGGCTGGCGCTCTGACATGGCGACCTTTCTCCGCTGACATCTCCCACCTTCGATGACGAAAGGCGAAGGCGCAAGGCTTGACGTTCATTAACATGTTAAATATAACGTTAACATATTAACGAAACCCTCGTTTACGGGTGATAGTCCGTCACGGCTCACCCGCTTTTTCCACAGGAGACGACCATGCGCCCTGCCCTCGACCACGTCGCCACCGGCACCCTGTTCGGCGTTGCGCTTAACTACCGGGGCTTGCTGGAGAGCCGCCTGGAGGAATTCCAGCAGCAGCCCTACCAGAAGCCGCCGGTCAAGCCGGTGCTGTTCATCAAGACCCCGAACACCCGCAATCGCAACGGCCAGCCGGTGGTCTATCCGCAAGGCGTCGAGCGCCTGCAGCCGGGCCCGGCGCTGGGTGTGGTGATAGGCCGGAGTGCCAGCCGCGTGCGCGCCGAAGATGCCCTGAGCCATGTGGCCGGCTATGTGATCGTCAACGAATTCAGCCTGCCGGAAGAGAGCTACTACCGCCCGGCGGTTAAAGCCAAGTGCCGCGACGGCTTCTGCCCCATCGGCCCGGTACTCGTCCCCGCCGCCGACGTGCAGGACCCGCACGCCCTCAGCCTCAAGCTCTTCGTCAACGGCCAGCTGCGCCAGGAAAACAGCACCGCCAACCTGGTGCGCCGCATTCCGCAGCTGATCGAAGAAATCAGTGAATTCATGACCCTGCACGAGGGCGATGTGCTGATCACCGGCACCCCGGAAGGCCGCGTCGACGTACAGCCGGGCGATGTCGTGGAGGTGGAAATCACCGGCCTCGGCCGTCTCGCCAACACCCTGGTCGCGGAATAAGGAGCCCAAGATGAAACACGCACGCATCCAATACCAGGGCGAAGTACACGCCGTGACCGTGGAAGCCGATAACGCCGTCCGCCTCGCCGATGGCCGCCTGCTGGCGGAAGACCAGGTCGAGTGGCTGCCGCCGGCCACCGGCAGCATGTTCGCCCTGGGCCTGAACTACGCCGACCACGCCGCCGAGCTGGCTTTCAAGGCGCCCACCGAGCCGCTGGCCTTCATCAAGTCGCCGGGCACCTACACCGGCCACAACCAGGTCACCTGGCGCCCCGACAACGTCGCCTACATGCATTACGAGTGCGAGCTGGTGGCGGTAATCGGCAAGCCGGCGCGCAACGTCAAGCGCGAGGACGCCTTCACCTACCTGGCCGGCTACACCGTCTGCAACGACTACGCCATCCGCGACTACCTGGAGAATTACTACCGGCCCAACCTGCGGGTGAAGAACCGCGACTGCACCACCCCGGTCGGTCCCTGGATGGTCGACGCTGGCGACGTGGCCAACCCCTCGAATCTCACACTGCGCACCTGGGTGAATGGCGAGCTGAAGCAGGAAGGCACCACCGCCGACATGATCTTCGACATCCCCTACCTGATCGAATACTTCTCCAGCTTCATGACCCTGCAGCCGGGCGACATGATCGCCACTGGCACGCCGGAGGGCCTGGCCGACGTGGTACCGGGCGATGAGGTGGTGGTGGAAGTGGAAGGCGTCGGCCGCCTGGTCAACCGCATCGTCAGCGAAGCCGAGTTCTTCGAAAGCAAGGGCTTCGCCCGCAAGCCACAAGAGGCATGAGCAACATGATCAAGCACTGGATCAACGGCCAGGAAGTCGAGAGCAAAGAGGTTTTCGTCAACTACAATCCGGCCACCATGGACGCCATCGGTGAAGTCGCCAGCGGCGGCGCCGAGGAAATCGCTGCCGCCGTGGCCGCCGCCAAGGAGGCCTTCCCCAAGTGGGCCAACACCCCGGCCAAGGAGCGCGCCCGGCTGATGCGCAAGCTGGGTGAGCTGATCGACCAGAACGTGCCGCACCTGGCCGAGCTGGAGACCCTGGACACCGGCCTGCCGATCCACCAGACGAAGAACGTGCTGATCCCCCGCGCCTCGCACAACTTCGAGTTCTTCGCCGAGGTCTGCACCCGCATGGATGGCCACAGCTACCCGGTGGACGACCAGATGCTCAACTACACCCTCTACCAGCCGGTGGGTGTGTGCGGCCTGGTGTCGCCGTGGAACGTGCCCTTCATGACCGCCACCTGGAAGACCGCGCCCTGCCTGGCACTGGGCAACACCGCGGTGCTGAAGATGAGCGAGCTGTCGCCGCTGACCGCGAACGAACTGGGCCGCCTGGCCCTGGAAGCCGGCATTCCGAAAGGCGTGCTGAACGTGGTGCAGGGCTATGGCGCCACCGCCGGTGACGCCCTGGTCCGCCACCCGGACGTGCGCGCCATCTCCTTCACCGGCGGTACCGCCACCGGGCGCAAGATCATGCAGACCGCTGGCCTGAAGAAGTACTCCATGGAACTGGGCGGCAAGTCGCCGGTGCTGATCTTCGACGACGCCGATCTCGACCGCGCCCTCGACGCCGCGCTGTTCACCATTTTTTCCCTGAACGGCGAGCGCTGCACCGCCGGCTCGCGGATCTTCATCCAGGAATCGGTGTACGACCGCTTCGTCGCCGAGTTCGCCGCCCGCGCCAAGCGCCTGATCGTCGGCGACCCGCAAGACCCGAAGACCCAGGTCGGCTCGATGATCACCCAGGCCCACTACGACAAGGTCACCGGCTACATCCGCATCGGCATCGAGGAAGGCGCCACCCTGCTGGCCGGCGGCCTGGAGCGCCCGACGGGTCTTCCGGCGCACCTCTCTCGCGGCCAGTTCATCCAGCCCACGGTGTTCGCCGATGTGGATAACCGCATGCGCATCGCCCAGGAAGAAATCTTCGGCCCGGTGGTCTGCCTGATGACGTTCAAGGACGAAGCCGAAGCCCTGCGTCTGGCCAACGACACCGAATACGGCCTGGCCTCGTACATCTGGACCCAGGACATCGGCAAGGCCCACCGCCTGGCCCGCGGCATCGAGGCCGGCATGGTGTTCATCAACAGCCAGAACGTGCGCGACCTGCGCCAGCCGTTCGGCGGTGTGAAGGGCTCGGGCACCGGCCGTGAAGGCGGTGAGTACAGCTTCGAGGTCTTCGCCGAGATCAAGAACGTATGCATTTCCATGGGCAGCCATCACATCCCGCGCTGGGGTGTGTGAGATAACGGCTGAATAATGGAGGGGCGTGCGTTCCCCTCCCGTGCCGGCGTGCAACCGACCGAACAATAACGATCAGGAGTCAATGTCATGGGCACTGTCGCTCTCGCCGCCAAGATCACTCACGTCCCGTCCATGTACCTGTCAGAGCTGCCGGGCCCGCGCCAGGGCTTCCGCCAGGCCGCCATCGACGGGCACCTGGAAATCAGTCGTCGTTGCCGCGAGCTGAACGTGGACACCATCGTCGTGTTCGACACCCACTGGCTGGTCAATGCCAACTACCACATCAACTGCGCACCGCACTTCAAGGGCTTGTACACCAGCAACGAGCTGCCGCACTTCATCAGCAACATGGAGTATGAGTTTCCCGGCAACCCGGAGCTGGGCCGCCTGCTGGCTGAGGCATGCAATCGCCTGGGCGTGGAAACCATGGCCCACGACGCCACGTCCCTCGGTCCGGAGTACGGCACCCTGGTGCCCATGCGCTACATGAACGTCGACCAGCACTTCAAGGTGATTTCCGTCTCGGCGCTGTGCACCTCCCACTACCTGAACGACAGCGCCCGCCTCGGCTGGGCCATGCGCAAGGCGGTGGAAGAGCACTACGACGGCACCGTCGCCTTCTTCGCCAGCGGCTCGCTGTCCCATCGCTTCGCCCAGAACGGCCAGGCGCCGGACTTCGCCACCCGCGTCTGGAGCCCCTTCCTGGAGACGCTCGACCATCGCGTGGTGCAGATGTGGGAGGACGGTGACTGGGAAGACTTCTGCGCCATGCTCCCGGAGTACGCGGTGAAGGGCCACGGCGAAGGCTTCATGCACGACACCGCGATGCTGTTGGGCGCCCTGGGCTGGTCGAAGTACGACGGCAGGGCCGAAGTCGTCACCCCCTACTTCGGCTCTTCCGGCACCGGCCAGATCAACGCCATCTTCCCGGTCACTCCGCAGGATGGCTCGGCCATCCCCGCCGCCCAGGCCTCGAACCCGGCCGGCGTGGCTTCCACCAGCCGCCTGTAAGGAGCCGCGCCATGCCCCATCTGGTCCTGCTTTACAGCCCCGACCTCGAACGCGAGGCGGACATCGGCGGCCTGTGCCGCGCCCTGGCCGACTGCATGCTGGAACAGCGCGACGAAGCCGACCGCCAGGTGTTCCCCACCGGCGGCACCCGCGTGCTGGCCTACCCGGCGGCCCATGCCGCCGTGGCTGACGGCAAGGGTGACTACGGCTTTCTCTACGCCAACCTGCGCATGGGCGCCGGACGCAGCCCGACCGTGCACAAGCAGGTGGGCGACAACCTGCTGGCCGTGCTGAGACGCCATCTGGACGCACTGCTGGAACAACGACCCATCGGCGTCACCCTGCAGATCGACGAAAGCCCCGGCCAGGTCTACGACGCCAAGCACAGCAGCCTGCATCCCCTGTTCACCCAGAATTCCTGAGGTTTCCATGCTTGACGCCAGCATCATCCAGCAAGCCGCCGCCCGCCTCGACGCCGCCGAGCGCTCCCGCGAGCAGGTGCGCCAGTTTTCCCTGGACCATCCGTCCATCAGCATCGACGACGCCTATGCCATCCAGCGCGCCTGGGTGGCGCAGAAGATCCGCGACGGTCGCAAGCTGGTGGGCCACAAGATCGGCCTCACCTCCCGCGCCATGCAGGTCTCATCCAACATCACCGAACCGGACTACGGCGCGCTGCTGGACGACATGTTCTTCGAGGAAGGCAGCGACATTCCCTTCAAGCGCTTTATCGTGCCGCGCGTGGAGGTGGAGTTAGCCTTCATCCTCGGCAAACCCCTGCGCGGGCCGAACTGCACCGTCTTCGACGTGCTGGAGGCCACCGAATGGGTGATCCCGGCACTGGAAATCATCGACGCGCGCATCCACCAGGTGGACCCGGACACCCAGGTCACCCGCAAGGTCTTCGACACCATTTCCGACAACGCCGCCAACGCTGGCGTGGTGATGGGCGGGCGCGCCGTGCGCCCCACCGAGATCGACCTGCGCCGCGTGCCGGCCATCCTCTACCGCAACGGCGTGATCGAGGAGTCCGGCGTCTCCGCGGCGGTGCTCAACCACCCGGCCAAGGGCGTGGCCTGGCTGGCCAACAAGCTGGCGCCCTACGACGTCACCCTCGAAGCAGGGCAGATCATCCTCGGCGGCTCCTTCACCCGCCCGGTGGCCGCGAAACCCGGCGATACCTTCCATGTCGACTACGACCAGTTGGGCTCCATCGCCTGCCGCTTCGTCTGACGGACTGCAACCACGTCGGAGCGCGCTCTGCTCGCGAAGCTTCTGATTCGCCAACAGAGCTGGCTCCTACAGACCCGCGCCCTGCAAGGAGCCCTCCATGGACCTGCCGATCAACCACTTCAAACAACGCCTCAAGTCCGATACCCCGCAGATCGGCCTCTGGCTCGGCCTGGCCGATGCCTACTGCGCCGAGCTGGCGGCCAACGCCGGTTTCGACTGGCTGCTGCTGGATGGCGAGCACGCGCCCAATGACCTGCGCACGCTGCTCGGCCAGCTCCAGGCCGTCGCGCCCTACCCCGCCCAGCCGATCATCCGTCCGCCCATTGGCGACGCGGTGCTGATCAAGCAGTTGCTCGATATCGGCGCCCAAACCCTGCTGGTGCCCATGGTGGAATCCGCCGAGCAGGCCGCCGAACTGGTGCGCGCCATGCGCTACCCACCCTTCGGCATACGTGGCGTCGGCAGCGCCCTGGCCCGCGCCTCGCACTGGAACAGCATCCCCGGCTACCTGGATAACGCCGACGAGCAGATGTGCCTGCTGGTACAGATCGAGAACCTCGAAGGCCTGGCCAATCTGGAGGTGATCGCGGCCGTGGAAGGTGTCGACGGCGTGTTCATTGGCCCCGCCGACCTGTCCGCTGCCATGGGCCATCGCGGCAACCCGGGCCACCCTGAAGTACAGGAGGCCATCGAAGACGCCATCCTCCGCATCCGCAATGCGGGCAAGGCCGCCGGCATCCTCTCCGCCGACCAGGCCCTGGCGCGCCGCTACCTCTCACTGGGCGCGGCCTTCGTCGCCGTCGGCGTGGATACCACGGTGCTGATGCGCGGGCTGCAGAGCCTGGCGGGGGCGTTCAAGGGCACGCAGGCGCCGGTGAGCGGGGGTGGAGTGTATTGATTACCCCATATCAAGTAAGCCGGCTCGGGTAGCCGGCTTTTTTGTGCCATCCACCTCAGCACCGAGCGGCCACAAACCTCCCTCACCCCCGGCCCCTCTCCCGAAAGGAGAGGGGTGACTCGCGCCGGCGGAGAAGTGCCAACGCCCACCTCCTGCACGGCCAGCTTTGTAGGATGGGTAGAGCGGAGCGAAACCCATGCTGTGTGCGAATCCATTCGCGAATGAATTCGCTCCCACAGGGTCATCCTTCCCAAACATGAAAATGGCGCCCACATGGGGCGCCATTTTTTCATTCCGGCTCGATCAACCCAGGGCGATCACCGCCTTGAGCATCTGCTTGAAGGTCTCCACCTGCTCTTCGTTGAACTGGGCGAAGACCTTGTCCTGCTGTTCACGGGCAATGCGCCAGAGCGCCTCGGCCTGATCCGCCCCCGCCGGGGTCAGCACATAGCGCTCGCCGGCGTCGGCCACCAGGCCCTTGCGCTTGAGGATGGCCACCGCCTCCTCGATCTCGCGTCGCGGCATCGCCACTTCCCGCTGCAGGTCGCACAGGTCGAGGCCGGCATCGTTCTCCAGGACCATCAGCATGCGTGCCTCGCTGGTGCGCAGTCCGGTGGAAAGCTGCTTCGGTTGATAATCGGCCTGATAGCCCCGTACTGCCTGGGTCATCAGGTAATAGAGGTTGTGCGACAGGCGCCCCTGAAAGGCGCTGGAGGCGGGCTGGCCTTCGCTCTTCGGCGTCATGCGGGTATGCGGCAGAACCATGGAGTAGGCGCCCTGGTGATAAAGCAGCGGCGAGCGACCGAGATCGTCGAAGGCCAGCACCCTGCCAATAAGGATGACGTGATCGCCACCCTCTAGCTGCTGGTGCAGCTCGCACTGGAAGCGCGCCGCGCAGTCGGGGAACAGTGGCGCGCCACCGATGCCCATCTCGACATCGACGCCCGCAAACTTGTCGTCGCGTGGGCGGGCGAACCGGTTGGACAGGTCGATCTGGTCGGCAGCGAGGACGTTCACCGCGAAATGGCTGGCCTGCTGGAAGACCTCCAGGCTGCTGGAGCGCTTGTCGAGGCTCCAGAGGATCAGCGGCGGCTCCAGGGACACCGAGTTGAAACTGTTGGCAGTGACGCCGGCCCGCGTGCCATCAGGCGCGGTGGCGGTGACGATGGTGACGCCGGTGGCGAAATTGCCCAGGGCGCGGCGGAAGGCACGGGAATCGAAGAGGTTTTCATGGGAGGACATGGCGCAGCTCCTGGCGGCCACCTCATGGGGTGACCGCGCGATTGTTCGAACACGTGGCACGCAGGTGGAGATGGTGAGCAGCGGCTCAGACCATCGACGGATCGGGCTCCAACCCCATCAGCTCGCGACCGAGGATCTGCGCGCAGACGTCGTAGTCGGTGTAGGCGTGGGCGCCGGTCATGTGGGAATCGCGGAACAGGCGCTGCATCTCGTTGCTCTCGAACCAGGCGGTACCGCCGGCAGCCTCGAACAGGCGGTCCACCGCCTGGATGCACATCTTCACTGCGTAGGCCTGGTTGGTGCGCCAGAAGGCCAGGGTCTCGCGGCTCGGGTACTGGTGGCGCTCGCCATGCTCGGCGTGCTCCTGCCAGGTCTTCTCCAGGAAGGCACGGGCGGCTGCCACCTGGTGGGTGGATTCGGCCAGACGCATCAGCGCCGGAGTGGCGGTGCCGACGCTGACACCGGTGTAGGCGCGCACCCGGTTCTTCGTCTTCTCCTTGAAGACTTCCAGCATGCGCTCGGCGATACCCAGGCTGATGGCGGAGAAGCCACTGGCGAAGTACGGGCGGTACGGTGCGTAGAAGATCTTGCTGTCCGGGTAGAGGCCAAAGCCGGCGGACTTACCTTCCATCATGTCCTTGGCCGCCTGGATGCGGTGGTTGGGCACGAAGGCGTCCTTGATCACCAAGGTCTTGGTGCCGCTGCCCTTCATGCCGGCGGCGAACCAGTCGTCACGGATCTCGTAGTCGCGACGGGGCAGCACGGCGAAGCAGTAGATGAGTTCGCCCTCGGCATTCTTCCGGCGGCAGCCGACTATGGCCCACTCGGCGTGGTCGCTGCCGCTGCTCCAGCCCATCTCGCCGTTGAAGCGTACACCGCCCTCTACTTCCTCGACTTTGCCGAAAGGCGCGATCGAGCTGCTGGCGGTGGCGTCGGAATTCTCGCCCCAGACCTCGTCCTGAAGTTGCGCGGGGAACATCGCCAACTGGTGGCTATGGGTGCACAGCAGGCTGAAGGCCCAGGCGGTGCTGGCACAGGCACCGGCCAGGGCGACCACGCACTCGGCGAACTCGGGCAGGGAGATTTCCATGCCCCCGTATTGCTTCGGCTGCAGCGCGCGGTGCAGGCCAATGCCCTTGAGCATGGCAATGTTCTCGTCAGGGACCTGGCGCAACTGCTCGGCCTTTGCAGCATTGGCGGCGATGGCAGGCAGGATGGCCTTCAGGTCTTCAAGGAGAGGGTTTGGCTTTTTCATGTCGGAGCCCTGCTTATTGTTAGAGGCGACGCCGTTGGGCCGAAGCGGTCCTGGTGACTGGACCAGGCCACTGCCGCAGGCGGGGACCCAGGTGGGTGCAGGGCGATTATGGGATGGGGGGGCGTGACCTCAGAATGGACGTTACGCAGTCTCGATTGCACTTTTCATGGAGTATCCGTTGGTGCAAGCGACATGCGGTAGGAGCAAATTCATTCGCGAAACGGACCGAAGGGCCGAACTGTGCCGCTGGGATAACGGACAGCTGCGCTGTCCTTCGCGAATGAATTCGCTCCTACGACAAGCCGGCCCTGCCACAGGGCGCATAGAGCTCGGGCGGGCGGCGTTCCGTATGAGCGCGGCGCGGCCCAACAAAAGGATCAGGGCTTGATCTGCTTCAGCTCGTTGAGCAGGTCGAACAGTTGCTTGAGCTTGGCTTCGCCGAACTGCTCTTGGATCTTCTGGTAATTGGCTTCCATGCCCGAGCTCATGGAGACGAAGCATTGCTGGCCTTTTTCGGTGAGGTTCACCAGCACGCGGCGCTGGTCCTGCGGGGCCTTGCGCCGCACTACCATGCCGTCGCGCTCCAGGCGCGCCAGCACGCCGGTCATGCTCGGCTTGAGAATGCAGGCCAGGTCGGCCAGTTGATAGCTCTCCAGCTCGCCGTGCTGGCGCAGGAGGCGAATCACCCGCCACTGCTGTTCGGTCAGGTCGTGCTGGTTGAGCAGGGGACGGAAGAAGCTCATGGCCGCTTCGCGGGCCTGCAGCAGGGTGAGGGTCAGGGAGGGTCGGGTTTCGGGCATGTTGGAGAGGGTCCGGGGCTGTATCGTGAAGATTTTAATGAAAATATCCGCACTCTCGCAGCGCGGCAAGACGAGGCGGCAAACAGACTTTCCTACCCAGCCCGGGCGCTAAGCTGCACCATCGGTGTGCGCGGTGCTCAGCCGTTACTGCAACCCTGGCCGAACACCCTATATTCCAGACGGTGAACCTTGCCCTGGTGGTCTTCGTAGAGCATGAAGGCCGGCACTACTCCGCAGGCATCGGGGATGTCGCTGCGCGAAAGCACCTTGGCGATATCCAGTTCCATGCCATAGGTGTAGTGCTCGACCACGGGTTCGACGGTATTGGCGGTCTCCACGGTTTCTTCAGCCAAGGCGAAGGCAGACATGCCGGCCAATGCCAGCAAGGCAAAAGTTTTCATTGGATAGTTTTCCGAGTGCTTGGAAGTTGAAACTTCGACCCGCTCTCCACGAACGGGTCGAAGGTACAGCGCAGCACCTGGCGGTGCCGTTAACGGCAGCAAGCGCCTCGTCGTGGGAGGCGGGATCATTTTATTGAGGGGGTCACTGTCGAAACAGCGCCGGATGAAACAAGGACTCTTTACTGTGCAAACAACAATCCATTGATAAAGCCGGAGGTTTCCGGCGCCCCGCCCCGCTCGCCAATCACCACGGTGCAGGTCATGCCGGCGGCCAGCAGCACGCCCTCCGGCACCTCGTCCAGGTGAATGCGCACCGGTACCCGCTGGGCCAGGCGCACCCAGTTGAAGGTGGGATTGACGTCGGCAATCAGCTCGCGGCTTTGCGGGTTGTCGCGGTCGTAGATGCCCCGGGCGATGCTGTCCACATGGCCTCGGATACGCGCGCCACTCATCAGACGCAATTCGGCGGGATCACCCACCCTGATAGCTGGCAGGCGGGTCTCCTCGAAATAGCCGTTGACGTAGAAGGAGCGGTCATCCACCAGGGCCATGCTGGCTTCGCCACGCTGGGCGTAGTCGCCCTTGTACAGGTTCAGGTTGGTGATGTGCCCGGATACCGGTGCGCGGACCGCGGTGCGCGCCAGGTCGAGCTTCGCCGCGTCCAGGGCGGCCAGCGCCTGCTGGTAGTCGGCAGCGGCGGCGGCGGCGAGATGACCAGCGTCCTCGCGGCTCTCCCGGGAGACCACCAGGTCGTCCATGGCGGCACGGCGTTCGGCGTTGACCCGGCGCATGTCCAGCGCCGCCTTGCGTGCTGCCACCAGGGCTTCGGCCTGTTTCACCGCCACCTCGTAGTGGGACGGATCAATGCGCATCAGCAGGTCGCCCGCCTCCACCTGCTGGTTGTCCCGCACCCTGACCTCGGTGACCAGCCCGGCCACATCGGGAGCGATATTGATCACGTCGGCACGCACCCGGCCATCGCGGGTCCAGGGTGAATCCATGTAGTGCTGCCAGAGCGTGCGCACCAGCGTGACCGCCAGGGCAAGGATGAGCAGCGTGGCGCCGACGCTGATGATGCGTTTCAGGGACATGGAGGCCTCAACGGTAGATGGTCAGCGCCAGGGCGCAGTACAGGCAGGTGAACAGAGCGACGCGCAACAGCGCCGGGTGCCAGGCGTGGCGGTACAGGCCGAACCGGGCGAACAGCCTGTCCAACCCCCAGCCGAGCAGGAAGGCCAGCAGGAACAGCAGGGTCAGGCTCGGCAGGTAGACGCCGTGCAGGGGGACCTCACGTGGCATGGGCGGCTCCTTGCAGCCGCGCGTCGCCGCCGGCCAGGGGCGTCTGCGGGTCCAGCAGCGAGGTGCGGATGAAGTGCAGGTAGCTCTGCAGCCGTCGCAGGGGCGAGGTGTCGAACTGCGGGGCGCAAGGCTCGGCGGTGTGGCGCACACTGTCGATGGCCCGCTCCACGGCACCAAGGGCGCGCTGGCGATTGTCTTCCGAAGGCTGGATGAACAGCCGCACCAGCGCCCGCCCCATGGTGCGGATGGCGGTGCGCCAGGGCATGGACTCGGCGTAGCAGGACAGCGCCGGCAGCCGCGCCTGCTCCAGGCGCAGTTCGATCACCGCGTGGCCGACTTCCTGCACCAGGAACATCCAGCGCAGTAACTGGCGCTGCACATCCGGCCGCCCGGCGGAATACAAGTAGGCCTGGTTCAGCAGGTCACGGGTGCCGCTTTCGAAGCCGGACACCAAGCCCTTCATCCGCCCGCTCACCGCGTGCACCACGCACATGCGCAGGTCACGCTCCAGGCGCCGCCAGAGCCAGGGCCGGTTGGGCGGCAGGAGCACAGCCGCCGCGACAGTCGCCAGGGCCATGGAAAGTACCGAAGCGAGGTACTCGTTAAGCACCCTGTGCGGGTCGAACTGCGTCAGGTTGGCCGGCATGGCGGTCATGCTGAACCACACCAGCAGGCCCAGGCCGGCGCCAGCCAGCCGAGGTCGCGCGAGCAACCAGGCCCCCAGCGCCACCAGCGGTGCGAGGGCACAGCAGAGCAGCGCAAAACCGTCGATTGCCGGCAACACGCAAAAGGTCATGAAGATGCCCAGCAAGGCACCGGCGGAGGCGCCCAGTGTGAGTTGCAGGGACAGACGCCGAGGATTGGCGGACGAGGACGCCAGCGCGGAAACCATGCCGATGGTCATGGCGAAGGTACCGCCACTGGGCCAGGCGGTAGCCATCCAGAACAGACCGAGCAGCAGGATCAGCAGGCTGCTGCGCAGGCCCGCCACCGTGGCAGCCACCGCATTGGTGCGAGGCCGGAAGCTCTCCTTCCACTGCTCGCGGGGGTGGCGGTCGTCCAGCAGCGAGGCGTGGGTCTGGGCATAGTTGTGCAGGTCATCGGCGAAGCGATAGAGCAGCTCGGCGGCGGTGTCGTAGTCCAGGGCCTGGGCCTCGCCGGGCTGCCGCACCGCGAGTTGCATGCGACCGGTACGGATCAGCGGCATCAGCTCCCGTTTGCAGGCGGCCAGGCGGATGGCGAGTGGCGCGGCATCGGTTTCGCCGCTCAAGCGGTCGCGCAGGGGCGCCAGTCGGGCAGCGACTTCCGCGAGGCAGGGTCGCAAGGCATCCAGCACGGCACCGCCGCCGACATCCGCCCCCCAGGCCAGGCGCCGCAGCAGCTGGTGCAGGCCGTGAAAGCGGGTGGACAGCACCATGAATTCGTTGTTCAGCCGCGTCAGCCGGCCGCTGCGCATGCGCATGTGCGGGTCTTCGAAGGCGGTGGCGCTGCGCAGGTTCTCCAGGCGCACGGCGGCCGCCGCGAAACGCGCGTTGGCGGACTCGATGCGGGCGGAATCGAGCCCTCCGGCCAGGCCGTCGCAGGCAAAGGCGGCGAAGTCGCGAAAGCGGCCGTGCAGGGTGTTGCGCAGGTCGCCGCTGCTGCTCTGCGGCAGGATCAGGCCGCTGACCAGGCCAGCGCAGAGGATGCCCAGGCCGATTTCCAGTACCCGCCAGAGGGCGAACATGAAGGCGTCGTCGGGGTGGGCCGTGGCCGGCAGGCCGATCATCACCGCCGTATAGCCGGCCAGCACGCAGGCGTAGCCGCGAAAGTCACGGTAACGCGCGGCACCGGCGGTACACAGGCCGATCCAGATGGCCAGGCAGAGCATGAACAGCACTCGCTCCTGGTTGAACAGCGCGATCAGCGCCACCATCACCGCCAGGCCCAGCAGGGTGCCAATGATGCGGTAGAAGCTTTTCGCCAGGACCTGCCCGCTCTGCGGCTGCATGACGATGAACACGGTGACCAGCACGGTGCCCGGCTGCGGCAGCTCCAGGCGGTAGGCCAGCCAGAGGGCGGAGAAGGCGGTGAGCAGGACCTTGCAGATGAAGGCCCAGGTCAGGCCGTCACTGTGCGCCCACTCGACCAGCGCGCGGTTGAAGGTTCGAACCATGAAGGGTCCTCAGGGCTTGGGAAGTAGACGCAGGTGCGGTTCCCGTGGCGCCAGGGTGGCGTCGTCCGGACCGACAGGCTCGGGCAGCGCACCGCCGCCGAGGGCCAGCAGCAGATCGGCCCGGGCGCCGAGCAATGTCGCCCACACCCGCTGTTGCCGCAGTTGCCGCTGGAACAGCGTGGGCTGGGCGTCCAGCACGCTGTCGAAATCGGCGAGGCCGCGCTGCTGCGCCAGCAGGGCGAGGTCGCAGGTCTTCTGCGCGGCCCTCACCGCCTCGGCGGCGAAGCGCGCCTGCAGCTCCAGGGAATGGATGCGGACCAGGCCGTCGGCCACCTGCTGCAGGGCGTTGACCAGGGTCTGGTTGTAGCGCTCCACCGCCAGGTCGTAGTCGGCGGCGGCGGCGCCCAGGCGGCCACGCCGCAATCCACCATCGAACACCGGCAGGCTGAGGGCTGGCCCGAGGTTGTAGGTGAGCTTGTCGTAGCGCAGGAAATCCAGCACGCCGCCCTGGGTGGCGTTTGAGCCGATTCCGCCCAGCAGGTTGATGTTGGGATAGAAACCGGCCCTGGCCACTTCAATGCCGCGGGCCTGGGCTGCCACCTGCCAACGACTGGCCACCAGATCCGGCCGGCGACCGAGCAGCGCCAACGGCAGGTTGGACGGCAGACCCGGCGACTGCTGCAGATCGAGGCTCGGTCGCCGCAGTTGCTCGCCCTCCCCCGGCCCCTTGCCGGCCAGGGCCGCCAACTGATTGCGGGTCAGGGCGATGGATTCGTCCAGGGCATCGAGCTGCCGGTGGCTTTCCGGCAACGGAGCCTCGGCGCGGCTGACCTCCAGCCCCGTGCCGATGCCATCGCGCAGGCGCCGCCGGGCCAGGGCGAGAACGTGTTCCTGCTGTGCAAGATTGGCTTCTGCAATGTCCCGCTCGTTATGCAACAGGGCCAGACGGATGTAACTGCGCATCAGGTTGCCTTGCAGTTCGAGGGCCGCCACACGCGCCTCCGCCACCGCCACACGGGCCTGGTCCAGGGCCTGGTGACTGCGGCTGCGCTCGCGCCCCCAGAGGTCCAGGTCATAGGAAAAACCCAACAGGCTGGTGTTGTTCCAACTGGTGGTGCGCGCCAGATCGCCGGGTCCATAAAAGTAGTCGTGGGGCCAACGCCTGCGCTGCACGTTGGTTTCCAGGCTCACCTGCGGCTGCTCGGCGGCTTCCACCACACCGGCCATTGCGCGGGCCCGTCGCACCCGCGCGGCGGCCATGGCGAGGCCGGGATTGCCGGCCAGGGCCTGGTCCATCCAGGCGTCCAGTTGTGCGTCGCCATAGGCGCGCCACCACTGCGCGAGCGGCCAGGCGGCATCGCGCTCGGCGCGGCGGATGGCCGAACCGGCGTCCAGCCGGGCGGCATCCAGGCGTTCGGCGCGGGGCGCTATGCCATGGCTGTCGATGCAGGCGGAAAGGAGGGTGAGCAGGCCGGCAAGCACGATGCCGGGCCAAGGTCTGCGGAGCACTGCGGCGGGTCCTGAATGCTGGGAGAGCCAGGGGAGGCGGCGATTCTAGGGGGGGCCGGCAGGCAGGATAAGGCGACGGATAGATGAAGGATTGTGTACTGATTCAGCGATAATCCACCGACACATTTCGTGACAGAATCCGCCTCCCTCCCGGGCCAGGACCCTTCATGGACATCCTTTTCAACATGCGCGCCTTCGTTTGCGTGGCGGAGACCGGCAGCTTCACCGCCGCCGCCCAGCGCATGGACCTCACCACCTCGTACATCTCCCGCGCGGTGGCCACCCTCGAAACCCACCTGCGTACCCGTCTGCTGCACCGCACCACCCGCCGCATCGCCCTGACCGAAGCGGGCCAGCGCTACCTGCTGCGCTGCGAGCAGATCCTCGCCTACATCGCAGAAGCGGAGGCCGAGGCCAGCGAGGCCCACGCCAGGCCGGTAGGCAATCTGAAGGTGCATGCCATGACCGGCATCGGCCAGCACTACCTGATCAAGGCCATCGCCGACTACCGCGAAAGGTATCCGGACGTAAGCTTCGACCTGACCCTGGCCAATCGCACCACCGACATCCTCGACGAGGGCTACGACATCTCGGTGGTGATCGCCCAGGAGCTGCCGGACTCGGGCTTCATCTCCAAGCAGCTCGGCACCACCTACAGCGTGCTCTGCGCCGCCCCTGGCTACCTCGAGAAGCACGGTACCCCACGCCTGCCCACGGAGCTGTCGAAGCACCGCTGCCTGCGCCTGGTGAACAACGTGATGTCCCTGGACAAATGGCTGTTCGACGGGCCGGACGGCCACGAGCTGGTCAGCATCAACCAGACGCCCTTCCAGGTGAACACCGCCGACGCCATGACCGAAGCCATCAAGGCGGGCATGGGCGTGGGCGTGCTGCCGGTGTACTCGGCCATCAGCGGCCTCAAGGATGGCAGCCTGGTGCGTGTGCTGCCCAACCACAGCCTGTTTCCCCTGGGCATCTATGCCCTGTACCCGTCGCGGCAGTTCCTCGACGCGAAGATCCGCACCTGGGTGGAATTCCTCCGCGAATTCGTTCCCGAGCGGGTAGCGGCGGATGAGCGGGCGGTGGCGGAGTTCAGCTTGCGGTTGGGTCACGCGCGCCCATAGGTCGAATCCGTGTGGGAGCAAATTCATTTGCGAATCGGACCAACGGGCCGCTCCTCGGCCCTTCGCGAGTAAAACCCACGTTCGTAGAACGTGGACTTGCTCTTGGCCCCCAAGAAGGGGGCACCTCGGGGCTGCCTGGAAAATCGTAGCTGGGAGGTGTTGCGGGAGCGCGGTAGGGGCGTTGTCCGGCGCGAAGCCTGTCATGGCGACGTCGCAACGTAGGATGGGTTGAGCCTGCGATACCCATCAGCCCTGTCAGCATGGGTATCGCTCCGCTCGCCCCATCCTACGAACTCCATCCTGATAGCCAGGTAGTTCAATCGTCACAGGCAGAGCCGATGACTCATGACCACGCCCTAAGGACGTGGTTTCCCAAGTTCAAATGAATTCGCTCCTACAGGTTTTCGACCTGGTCCAGCAACTTGCGGCTGCGCTCGAACCAGGCCAGCAGGTAGTCCGCCAGAACCTGGGTACGACGCGGCAGGCCGCCTTGCCAGGGGTGGACGAGGAACACCGGGGTCTGGCGGGTCTGGTAATCCCGTAACAGCCACACCAGACGACCATCGGCCAGCTCGTCGTAGACCAGGTAGGACGGCAGCCGCGCGATGCCGGCAGCGGCCAACGCCGCCTTTTTCAACAGGCTGTAGTGATTGCTCGCCAGCGCCCCCGCCACCTTGACCCGCTCCAACTGGTGCTGGCGGTGGTAGAGCCATTCCTCGAAACCGCTGTAGTGGGTATTCAGCAGGCACTGGTGCCCGGCCAGGTCCGCCGGATGCAGCGGCTCGCCGTGGGCGGCCAGGTAGGCCGGGGTGGCGCAGGTGATTTCCTGCAGGGAGAACAGTGGCCGGGCCACCAGGCGCTCGTCCATCTCCATGCCGGAACGGATGGCCAGGTCGAAGCCTTCGGCCACCAGGTCGCGATAACCGTTGTGCAGGTCCAGCTCGACGCGGAGCTGCCGGTACTGGCGGGTGAAGTCCAGCAGGAGCGCGTCGAAGAAGGTTTCGCCAAGGGATACCGGCACGGTCAGCCGCACGCAGCCGACCAGCTCCTCCTGCATCCGCCGCACCGACTGCCGCGCGCGCTCGGCCTGGGCGGCCAGAGCCTGGGCTTCCGGCAACAGCGCGGCGCCGGCAGCCGTCAGGTCGAGACGGCGCGTGGTGCGATGCAGCAGCGCCGCGCCAAGCCCCTGCTCCAGCACGCGGATGCGCTTGGACAACTGGCCCTTGCTGCACCCCAACCGCTCTGCCGCCGCCGTGAAACTGCCGGCCTCCACCAGCACCGCGAAGGCCGCCAGATCGTCCAGTTCACTCATGGGAAATACCACCCTATTGTTTCCAAACGGAAACCAACGTTTTCCGATTGCATGGATTATCGACCACGGACAGCACTCTACACTGGGCCGGTCTCCCCTTCCCCAACAAAGGAACCGTCCCCATGAAAATCATCCTCGTCGGTGCCAGCGGCACCATCGGCCAGGCCATCGAACAGGCGCTCAAGGAGCGCCACCAGATCATCCGTGTCGGTCGCAACAGCGGCGACCTGCAGGCGGACATCACCGATCCGGCATCGATCCGCCGCCTGTTCGAGCAGGCCGGTCCCTTCGATGCGCTGATCAGCGCCGCCGGCAAGGTGCATTTCGGCGCACTCGCGGAGATGGGCGAAGCGGAATTCGAAGTGGGCCTGCGGGACAAGCTGATGGGCCAGGTCAACCTGGTGCTGATCGGCCGCGAGTTCGCCAATGACGGTGCCTCCTTCACCCTCACCTCCGGGGTGCTGAGCCACGACCCGATCCGCTACGGCGCCTCGGCCAGCCTGGTCAACGGTGCCATCGACGCCTTCGTGCGCAGCGCCGCCCTGGAGCTGCCGCGCGGCCAGCGCATCAACAGCGTCAGCCCCACGGTGATCGAGGAGGCACTACCGGGCTACGCGCCCTATTTCCGTGGTTACAAGGCCGTGCCGGCGGCCGAGGCGGCGCTGGCCTACGCCAAGAGCGCCGAGGGCGCGCAGACCGGGCAGACCTACCGCGTCTGGTAATCGAACCCTGCAGCTCGCCGGTGTAGCCCACCGGCGAGCTGGGCGGCACGAATCACGCTTCGCGGAGGTTTACCGTCACAGCCGCCATTCCAGGCCAACGTAGACACTCCGGCCATCGCCCGGCATGAACTGGGCGCTGTCGCGGCCCTGGGCATCGGCGATCACCCCGGTGGAGGGTGCGGTCGGCATTGATAGTGCCCAGCGGCTGGCCGTTGCCATCGTTCAGCGCCAGCAGCTCGTCACGGATTTCGCTGTGGTAGACCACCAGGTCGAGGCCGACGTCATCCCGCTGCCAACGCAGGGTGTTGGCTTTCTGCGCGTCGTTGGCGGTGATCACCTGGCCGCCGGTGAGCTCGCTGAAGGTTTGCCGCTCCGTAGCGCCAGGCGTTTGCGCCGCATCAGCAACAGGCCAGAACAAAGAGCGCGGCGATGCCGAGGACGACCGTGCCGCAGACCGGGCACTGGAACGCGAAGGAGAACGCAGAGGAGTTGCTGCCGCCCGGATCGCTGTCCAGCGAAGGGCCGAAGCTATCGGTGGAGCAGAAGACGCCACCCAGGCCGCTCAGTTCCAGGCCCATGGCCTGGCCATGGTGCAGGCCGCAGGCAACGAGATTGAACAGGACGCAGGCATAGAGCATCCAGGCAATCAGCGAGCGGTCTTGGCGGCTGGTTTTCATGGGCGGCGACTCTAGCGCCAGGCCATCAGGCCAGGAAGTCGAACCTGGATGTGGTGCATTGCCGCAGTGAAGCCATGCGCGGACCAAACGCCATTGGCCAGGAGCACACCGGTCCCGAGGTTACAACTCGCCGGCGTAGCAGGTCGGCGAACTCGGCGGACCGCCGCGCTCCAGCTCTTCCTCGAGAAACTCCGCCAGCACCCGGGCGTTGTTGTGTACCTCGTCCCTGGCCGCATAGAGCAGCGTCAGGTCCCCCTTGCGGGCCAGCTCCAGCAGCCCCTGCCAGTGCTCGGGATGCGCCGCCAGCTCGGCACGGTAGAGCAGGCGGAATTCGTCGAACAGCGCCGGGTCATGGCAGAACTGCTTGCGCAGCCCGTCCGACGGCGCCACCTCCTTCGACCAGGCAGCCAGCGCCAGGGACTCCTTGCGGCAGCCCCGCGGCCAGAGACGATCCACCAGTACCCGCTGGCCGTCCCGTTCGGCCACCGGTTCATAGACACGCTTGAACCCTATCATCCGAATTTCCCACCCTTGAGCCGGGCGCTTCGCGCCGGTAACGTGGCCGCTCCCTGAAGGAGACCCCACGATGCGTTTCGCCCGCCCCCTGCTGTTCAGCCTGCTGCCCTTCTTCGGCGCCTGCCAGATGTTCGCCGAGAAAGCCCCCGCGCCCGCCGCCAACCTGGTGCGCCTGCAAGGTGTGCTGAGCGTAGACGCTGACCGGGTGATGTTCAGCCCCTGTGGCGAGAAACGCCGCTTCGCCCTGGTGGACGGCGGCGCTACCGGCCTGCTGCCGGAGGCGGCCAATCTTGCCGCCGACGGCCCCGGCCCGCTGTTCGCCGATGTCCGCGCCAGCATGGGGGCAACGAGCGTCCCCGGCGCCGATGGCCAACTGGACCTGCACACCCTCTACCGCGTGCAACGCGAAGGCCATGGCTGCGAAGACATCAACTTCAAGCGCCTGCTGCTGCGCGCCAGCGGCCACGAGCCGGACTGGAGCGTCAGCGTCAGCACCCAGGGCCTGGTGCTCGACCGCCCCGGCCAGCCCTCCCTTGCCCTGCCCTACATGGAAGAGCAACTGCCGGATGGCCGCTTCAACCTGTCCAGCGAGGCCAACGGCCAGCGCCTGGAACTCTGGGTCGCGCCCCAGCGCTGCGTCGACGGCATGAGCGGCGCGGTCCAGCACCTCAGCGCCGAACTGCGCCTGGACGGCAAGCCACACCGTGGCTGCGCAGCCTTCGGCGGGGCCCGCAACGACTGATCGAGCATCGCCCCGGGGCCGTTCGCCGGCCCCTCGGGCGCTTTCCGTTACAACCTCGACCGCCCGTCTCCCTCTTCGTCGCTAAGCTCAATCCAGGACGACAGGAAAAGGAGAACGTCATGCTGCGTATCGCCCTGAATGGATACGGGCGCATCGGTCGCGCCGTGGTTCGTGCACTGTTCGAACGGAGGCTCGATCAGCGCCTGCGCATCGAAGCCATCAACGACCTCGGCGACTTCGAATCGCTGGCCCACCTGACCCGCTTCGACTCCACCTTCGGCCGCTTCCACGGCCACGTCGCCCTGCACGACCGTCACCTGCAGGTGAACAACCAGACCATCCACCTGCTGCGCGAGCGCGACCCGGTCAACCTGCCCTGGGACCAATTGGGCGTGGACCTGGTGCTGGAATGCTCGGGCAAGATGAAAAAGCGCCCGCAGGTGGAACAGCACCTGACCGCGGGCGCCCCGCGGGTGTTGCTCTCCCACCCGCTGGACAGCGCCGACCTGACCGTGGTGTACGGCGTCAACCATGAGCAGTTGGGCAGCCAGCAGATCGTCTCCAACGCATCCTGCACCACCAACTGCCTGGCGCCGCTGGCGCTGCTGCTGCACCGCGCCGTGGGCATCCGCAGCGGCCTGGTCACCACGGTGCACGCCTACACCAACGACCAGAACCTGCTGGACAAGAGCCACGGCGACCTTTACCGGGCCCGTGCGGCGGCGGTTTCGATGATCCCCACCAGCACCGGCGCGGCCAAGGCCATCGGCCTGGTGCTGCCGGAACTCGCCGGGCGCCTGGATGGCCTGGCGGTGCGGGTGCCGACGCCGAATGTGTCGCTGCTGGACCTTTCCTTCATCGCCGAACGCCCGGCCAGCCGCGACGCCATCAACGCCGCACTGGAAGCCGGCGCACGCGACCTGCCGCCGGGGGTGATGGAATGCAACGCACTGCCGTTGGTATCCAGCGACTTCAACGGCCACCCTATTTCCTGCGTGGTGGACCTCAATCACACCCGCGTGCAGGGGGAGCTGGTGAAGGTGCTGGCCTGGTACGACAACGAATGGGCCTTCGCCAACCGGATGCTGGATGTGTTGCTGGCCTGGACCAGGTCCTAGGCCATGTACGGAAAGTGTCTGCGCTCGGTGATGCTGCGTTGAGATCGCCCTCAGAATGCTCACTTACAACACTTCTTCGGCGGATACTCCCGGTGGTCGTTGCGCCTTGCCTGACCTTCGCTCGACGCCTTTTCGTATAAGTCCTAGTCGAGGACCCCAGCCGGCGTCGGGGCGGTACTGCGCCACTGGCTCAACGCCACCCCGGCGAACACCAGCCCGGCGGCAAGCACCTGCATGCCGGTCAGCCGTTCACCCAGGAAGCCCCAGGCGAACACCAGGGTGAAGACCGGGATCAGGTTGATGTAGCCGGTGGCCTGGCTGGCCGGCAGGCGCGAAACGCCGAAGTTGTAGAGGCCGTAGGCGCCCACCGTGACCACGGTGCCCAGGTAGATCATGGCGGCGATGCCCAGTGGGCTGACGGACGCTGGCAAGGGCGAGGTCGCCCAGGCCAGCGGCAGAAAGAACAGGCTGCCGATGAAGGCCTGCATGGCGGTGAGGAAGAACGGCGAATAGCGCGACGACAGGTGCTTGAGCAGCAGGGTGTAGCCGGTGGCGCAGAGCATCGCGAGGAATTCGTAGAAGTTGCCCAGCAGCGGCTGCGGTGCGTGGTTGTCGGACTCGCCGGCCAGGCTCAGCCAGATGGCACCGGCCACCGCCAGCAGGAAGCCGAACAGGGTGCTGCGGGTGATGCGCTCATGCAACAGGGCGTAGGCGCCCACCGCCACCAGCAGGGGCAGCAGCGCGGTGATCATGCCGGCCTGGGATGCGCTGGTGTGCTGCAGCGCCAGGGCCTCGAAAATGAAATAGAGACAGGGCTCGCACGCGGCCAGTCCGATCAGGTACTTCCAGTCGCCAGGTCGGTAGTCGAGGCGCCCTCGCCAGCGCCAGGCGGCGAGGAAGATCAGGCTGCCGAGGGCCATCCGCACGAAGATCACCCAGTGCGGCGCCACCTCCTGAAAGGCCAGCTTGAGGGCGATGAATGAACTGCCCCAGAGCGCCATCGCCAACACCAGGCAGGCCGCCGCCACGCCTCGACCTTGCTGTGCCATGGATACAACCTCCGCTGAAAAGGCACCAGTCTAGGCGTGAGCGTCCCCTGCCCGACAGGGACAGCCCGATGAAAAAACTGATGCGGCTACTGGTTCCAGGGCTTGCCGCGGGTGCGCGGGTCCAGGGGCAGTCGCTGCAGCACCGCGGCCTTGGCCAGCATGTAGGCGCTGACCGGGGCGCTGATGAAGAGGAACAGGCTGATCAGCAGTTCGTGCAGGCTGAGCCCGTCGGCATCGGCGGAGAAGTAACCCAGGGACGCCAGGACCAGGCCGCCCACACCCAGGGTGGTGGCCTTGGTCGGGCCATGCAGGCGCATGAAGAAATCCGGCAGGCGGTACAGGCCGATGGCGCCGGTCAGCACGAAAGCGCTGCCGAGCAGCAGCAGGGTCGACACCAGTATTTCCAGCCACAGGGCCATGGGTTCGCCGCTCATTCGATGATGTCTCCACGCAGCATATATTTGGCCACCGCCACCGTACTGACGAAACCGAGTACGGCGATCAGCAATGCCACTTCGAAGAACAGGTCGCTGCCCTTCCAGATGCCGTAGAGCATCAGCATGGCGATGGCATTGATGTAGAGGGTATCGAGCGCCAACACCCGATCCGGCAGGCAGGGCCCCTTGATGAGCCGGGCCAGGGTCAGCAGCAGCGCCAGGCCGAGCATGGCCAGGCACAGGGGGATCACGTAGGCGAGCACGGGAAGATCTCCTTCAGCGGCGCCTCGTAGCGCGACTTGATCCCGGCCACCATGGCGGCCTTGTCCGGCACGTCGAGACCATGCACCAGCAGGGTCCGGCGATCGGCGCTGAGGTCGGCCGACAGCGAGCCGGGGGTGAGCGAAACGACGCTGACCAGCACACTGATGGCCAGTTCATCGTCCAGTTCGATGGGCACCTCGACGAATGCCGGGCGCAACGCTTCGACGCGCCCCAGGGTCAGGCGCGCCACCTGGAAATTGGCGACCACGATGTCGCCCATCACCATCACCAGGAAGCGCATCAGCCTGAGGGGGTGCCAGCGTTTGGGCCGCTCGATCAGCAGCGGCTTGATGCAGAAGGGAATCACCCAGCCGAGGAACGCGCCCAGCAGCCACTGGCCGAAGGCGAAGGAATCCACCAGCAGCAGCCAGACGACTAGCAGCAGCAAGCTCTCGGCGGGATGGGGAAAGAGTCTGCGCATCATGCTCCAGCGCCCTCCAGGATCGCGCGATACAGGTTCGGCGCGTGCAGTTGCGCGGCACTCGCCTGGGCATACTCCAGCAGCGGCTGGGCAAAGGCCACCAGCACCAGGCTGCCGGCCAGCAACAGCAGCGTGGCGAACAGCCGACCGCCATCCAGTTCGGCACTGCCGAGCACCTGGTGGCCGGTGCGCCAGAACAGGGTGCTACCCGCGCGGCTCAAGGCCACCAGGCTGACGAAACCACCGATCAGCAACACGCTCCACAGCGGCAACGCCCCGCCACCCGGTGGCACGGACTGCAGCAGCAGGAGCTTGGCGAAGAAGCCGGACAATGGCGGCAGGCCGGCGACGGCGATGGCCCCGCAGAAGAAGGCCGCGCCCAGGAGCCCCGGATTGCGCAGCGCCGGCCCCTGCACCAGGTCGCCGGACTTGTCGCCCCGCTGGCGACTGACCAGGTCGGCGAGCAGGAACAGCGCGCCGGCCACCCAGGTGCTGTGCAGCAGGTAGAAGAGCGCCGCGCCCTGGGCCTCGGGCGTACCGAGGGCGATGGCCGCCAGCAGGGTGCCGGCGGACACCACCACCAGGTAGCTCAGCAGCCTCTGCAGGGTGTTGGCGGCCAGGGCACCCAGGGCCCCCAGGATCACGGTGGCCAGGGCCAGCGGCCAGAGCCAGGGCTGGGCCAGGTTGGCCAGCTCGCCGGCCTCCGGCCCGAAGACCAGGCTGTAGACCCGCAGGATCGAGTAGATGCCCACCTTGGTCATGATCGCGAACAGCGCCGCCACCGGTGCGCTGGCGGCGGCATAGGCGCGCGGCAGCCAGAAGTACAGCGGCAGCAGGGCCGCCTTGAGGGCGAACACCAGCAACAGGACCAGTCCGGCGGCGGCCAGCACCGGCACGTTCCCCGCCGACGCGGCGGCCACCTGGCGGGCCAGGTCGGCCATGTTCAGGGTCCCGGTGATGCCGTAGAGGGTCCCCACCGCGATGAGGAACAGCGCCGACCCGGCGAGGTTGAGGACCACGTAGTGCAAGCCCGCGCGCACCCGCTCGCCGCCTCCGCCGTGCAGCAGCAGCGCGTAGGACGCGATCAGCAGGATTTCGAAGAACACGAAGAGGTTGAACAGGTCGCCGGTGAGGAAGGCGCCGTTGATCCCCAGCAGCTGGAACTGAAACAGCGCGTGGAAGCGCAGGCCGATCCGGTCGTCGCCACGCACCGCGTAAAGCACGGCGGCGCTGGCCAGCACGGCGGTGGCCAGCAACATCATCGCGGCCAGGCGGTCGAGCATCAGCACGATACCGAATGGCGGCTGCCAACTGCCCAGCGCATACACCCGCAACTGGCCATCACCGGCCTGCTGCATCAGCAGCAGCGCCAGCGGCACCAGGGCCAGGGTGGCGAGTACGGAGAGGCTGCGCTTCAACCGCTCGATGGAGGGCAGTATCAGCAGCAGCGCGCCGGTGAACAGCGGAATCAGGATGGGCAGGATCGTCAGGTGGGTCATGGCGCCGACTCCCCGTCGCCGCGGCCATCCACATGATCGCTGCCCAGCTCGCCGATGCCGCGCAGGGCCAGCACTACCACGAAGGCGGTCATGGCGAAACCGATGACGATGGCGGTCAGCACCAGGGCCTGGGGCACCGGGTCGGCGTACTGCACGTCACGCCCGAGCACGGCGGCCTCGCCGGCCAGCCGCCCCATGGCGAAAAGGAACAGGTTGACGGCGTAGGACAGCAGGGTCAGCCCCAGCACCACAGGGAAGGTCCGCCCACGCAGCAGCAGGTAGACGCCGCTGCTGGTGAGCAGGCCGAGGGTCACGGCGAACAGCGCCTCCATCAATGAATCTCCTTGCTCGCGGCCGGGGCCAGGCTGAGCTGCCCCAGATTGACCAGGACCAGCAATGTCGAGCCGACCACGGCCAGGTAGACACCGAGGTCGAACAGCATGGCGGTGGCCAGTTCGAATTCCCCCACCAGCGGCAGCTCGAAATGGCCAAAGGCGGAGGTGAGGAAGTTGCGCCCGAAGGCCCAGCTGCCAAGGCCGGTGAGCGCGGCGACCAGCACGCCGGCGCCGGCCATGCGCTGGTAGTTCAGGCTCATCCGTCGCTCCACCCACGCCGTGCCGCTGGCGATGTACTGCAGCACCAGCGCCACGGCGGTGATCAGGCCGGCGATGAAGCCGCCGCCCGGCAGGTTGTGGCCGCGCAGGAAGATGAACACCGAGATCAGCAACGCCAGGGGCAGCACCAGGCGCGACAGGGTTTCGAGGATCAGCGGATGCTTGGCGCGGGCCCAGTTGCGGCCCTGGGGATCGCAGGTGGGATTCACCAGGCGCAGGCCCGAGAGCATGGCGGCGATGCCCACGGCGGCGATGGCCAGGACAGTGATTTCGCCCAGGGTGTCGAAGCCGCGGAAGTCCACCAGTATCACGTTGACCACGTTGCTGCCGCCGCCACCGGAAAGGCTGTTGGCCAGGAAGAAATCGGCGATGCCCGTGTAGGGACGGGTCAGCACCGCATAAGCCAGCAGCGCCACCATCACGCCCACGGCACAGGCCAGGATGAGGTCGCGCAGGCCGCGCAGGCTGGAGCTTTCCCCGGGGGTGCGGGACGGCAGGTAATACAGCGCCAGGATCAGCAGCACCAGGGTCACCACCTCCACCACCAGTTGGGTCAGGGCCAGGTCGGGGGCGGAGAAGCGGGCGAACACCAGCGCCACCAGCAAGCCGGCGACGCCGAGAATCATCAGGGAGATCAGCCGCTGGCGGTGAAAGGCCGCGCTCAGCACGCCGGACAGCCCCAGCACCGCGAGGCCCAGGGCGGTAATGCCGTCCAGCGGCGTCAGCGAACGATCGCCGGCGACTTGCGACAGCGACGCCAGGGGCAGTGCCACCAACACCATGGCGCTGCCCAGCAACAGGACCAGGTAACGCTGCAGGGAGCCGTTCTCCAGCACGCCGGTGATCCAGCGGGCCACCCGGGTTACACGCTGCACCTGTTGCTCGAAGACTTCCTTGGCGTCGATGTCGGGCAGCCCCGCGTACCAGTGGAACAGCGGCTTGCGCAAGACGTAGACCAGCACGCCACCGACCAGCGCCACGAAGCTCATGGCCAACGGCAGGTTGAAGCCGTGCCAGATCGCCAGGCTATACACCGGCAATTCGCCGCCGAGGCTGGCGGACGCCGCGGCCGCCAGCAGGGGCGCCACGGTGTAGCCGGGGAGCATACCCACCAGCAGGCAGAGGAATACCAGGATTTCCACCGGGACCTTCATATAGCGCGGCGGCTCGTGGGGCGGAAACTTGGGCAGCGCGACCGGCTCGCCGTTGAAGAACACGTCGTGCACGAAACGCAGCGAGTAGGCCACCGAAAATACCCCGGCCAGGGTCGCCGCCGCCGGCACCACCCAACTGAAGCTGCCCAGCAGCTCCTGCTGAAGGGTTTCGCCGAAGAACATCTCCTTGCTCAGGAAACCGTTCAACAACGGCACCCCGGCCATGGCCAGGGACGCCACCATGGCCAGCACCGCGGTGTGCGGCAGGTACTTCCACATCCCGTTTATCAGGCGCATGTCGCGACTGCCGGTCTCGTGGTCGATTATCCCGGCGGCCATGAAGAGCGAGGCCTTGAAGGTGGCATGGTTGATGATGTGGAACACCGCCGCCACGTTGGACAGTTGCGAGTCCAGGCCGAACAGCAGGGTGATCAGGCCCAGGTGGCTGATGGTCGAGTAGGCCAGCAGCCCCTTGAGGTCATGCTGGAACAAGGCCATGCCGGCGCCGATCAGCAGGGTCGCCAGGCCACTCAGGCTGACCAGGTAGAACCACAGGTCGGAACCGGCCAACGCCGGATAGAGACGCGCCAGGAGGAAAACGCCGGCCTTCACCATGGTGGCCGAGTGCAGGTAGGCGGATACCGGGGTCGGCGCCGCCATGGCGTGCGGCAGCCAGAAATGGAAAGGGAATTGTGCGGACTTGGTGAACACCCCCAGCAGCACCAGCGCCAGGGCCACCGGATAGAGGGCGTGGGCGCGGATCCGCTCGCCCGCCGCCAGCACGTGGGTCAGTTCGTAGCTGCCGACGATATGCCCTATCAGCAGCACGCCAGCGAACAACGCGAGGCCACCGCCGCCGGTGACCGCGAGGGCCATGCGCGCCCCTTTGCGAGCGTCGGAGCGACTTCCCCAGAAGCCGATCAGCAGGAACGACGACAGGCTGGTGAGCTCCCAGAACACCAGCATCAGCAGCAGGTTCTCGGACAGCACCACCCCTAGCATCGCGCCCATGAACAGCAGCAGGAAGGCGAAAAAGCGCCCCATCGGCTCTTCGCTGGACAGGTAGTAACGGGCGTACAGGATGACCAGCAGGCCAATGCCGAGGATCAGCAAGGCGAAGAGGTAGCCCAGGCCATCGAGGCGCAGGCTGAAACTCAGGCCGACGCCAGGCAGCCAGGGCTGGGCGAATGTCAGGACGTGGCCGGCGAAGACACTGTCGGTCTGGGCCAGCAGCAGGATGAGGCCGGTGAGCGGCACCAGCGCGGCAGCACCCGCGCAGACGGAACGGCCATGGCGCTCGGCCAGTGGTGGCAACAGCGCCCCGAGAAAAGGCAGGGCGACAATGAGCACCAGGATCATCCAAATCTCCCCCAGGTCAGCGCCATTTCCTCCTAAGTGGCGGAAATGGCGAGCGAAAATAGTAGGCGATTATCCATTACTATCGATTCTCGACGATAGATTGAATCATTTCAAAACACTTGAGACGCCGGAAGACGCACAGCCCAAAAGGCGACAGGTGCATCCACTGTCGCCCGTTTGCAGGACTGGAAAATGAAAGAATAGCTGCCCGGATGGGCAGCTCGACTTCAGTGACTGACGCGGCTGGTACCGTTGACGGTCATGATCCGCACACGCTCGCCGACCCGGAATACCTCGTTGGGCTGGACTTCCTGGACGTAGGCGCGCATCGAGCCATCGTCCTCACGCACGGTGATTTCCACACCCTGGGTACGGGTGAGGCCTTCCTCGGCCGCCGCACCCAGCAGGCCACCGGCCACCGCGCCGACCACGGCGGCCACCGCGCTGCCTCGGCCATGGCCGATGGTGCTGCCGCCAATACCACCGACCACCGCGCCGGCACCGGCGCCGATCGGCGTCTTGGTACCTTCGATCTTCACCGGGCGCAGGGATTCGATGGTACCCATGCGCACGGTCTGTACTTGCCGAGCCTCGTCACGGGAATAGGTGTCACCGGTCAGGCTCGACTGACAGCCACCCAGCGCCAGTGCCAATGCCGTGAAAGAGGCCACCAGCAGGACGGGTTTACGCATAGCATTTCCTCCAGATTGATTACCTGTCCATTAGACTCCCCGCCGCTGAGGCTGTCACCAGAACGACCAAACTACTCAAATTTCATTCAGCCTGAATTCAGCTTTCCGACGGCACCCGGGAAATCTTCCTACGCCCCAGTACACCAAGGTTAGCCCATGGACTACTTCATCATCGTAATTACCACCACCGCCGGCCTGTACTTCCATTGGTGGCTCTACGTACGCATCAAGCGCTGGATGGACCGGGACCTCGCGCTGTCCCTGGCAGAGGGCGACAAGGCCAGGCAAGCCTTCATGCTGGAGCAACTGCAGGCTGCCTACACCGAAGGCGTCAAGCGCAAGGACCTGCCGACCTGGCTGGAGCGTGCGGCGCAGCGTTACCGCGCCTGACCTGAAGCGAGGGTCCAGAGCCGGGCGATATCCGCACTGCGGGCTTCCAGCTCTGGTGCAGCACTGGCCATCGCGCGAGCCAGCTCCATGGGACCGGGGACCAGGCTGAAGGCGGCCCCGATGCCCGCCTCGCGCAGCCGCTGGTAGCCCTCCCCCAGGCTGCCGGCCAGGGCGATCACCGGGACTCCGGCGGCCCGGGCGATCCGCGCCACGCCCACCGGCGTCTTGCCATGCAGGGTCTGGGAATCGAGGCGTCCCTCCCCCGTCACCACCAGATCGGCGCCCCGAACCGCCTCGGCCAACCCGGCGAGTTCGGCCACCAGCTCGATGCCGGGTCGGAAGCGCGCCCCGAGGAAGCAGCGGGCGGCGAAGCCCAGACCACCGGCAGCGCCGACACCCGGATGCAGGCTGTGGTCTTCGCCCAGGCATTCGGCCACCACCCGGGCATAGTGCCCCAGGGCGGCATCCAGCAACTCGACCTGCCGGGGAGTGGCACCCTTCTGCGGGCCGAAGACATGGGAGGCGCCGCGGGGTCCGCATAGCGGGTTATCCACATCCGCCGCCACTTCGAACTCGACACCGGCGAGACGGGGATCGAGACCCGACACATCGACCCTGGCCAGACGCGCCAAGGCCGCGCCGCCAGCCGGCAGGGGCGCGCCGTTCTGGTCCAGCAGTCGCAGTCCCAGGGCCGTCAGCAGGCCGGCGCCGCCATCATTGGTCGCGCTGCCGCCCAGGCCGAGGATGATGCGCGTCGCCCCGGCATCCAGGGCATGGCGAATCAGCTCACCGGTGCCGAAGCTGCTGGTGCGGGTGGCATCGCGGGCCGCGGGCGCCACCAGGTGCAGACCGCTGGCGGCCGCCATCTCGATGATGGCGCGCCCCTCCCCCAACCAGCCCCAGTGGGCCTGTACCGGTTCCCCCAGGGGCCCCTGTACCGACGCCTCACGGCGTTCGCCCCCGGTGGCCGCCAGCACAGCGTCCACTGTGCCTTCGCCGCCATCGGCCATGGGTTTGCACACCAGCAGGGCGTCTGGCAGCACTGAAGCCCAGCCACGCGCGATCGCGGCGGCCACTTCGGGTGCGCTCAGGCTTTCCTTGAAGGAATCGGGAGCAATGACGATCTTCATCGAACTACCTCGGGAAGGCCCGGAACCTCGCGGCTCCGGGCGGAATTGCGGTCAGAGCAGGACCAGGCTGAGCAGCCAGGTGGCGAGCATGCCGGCGATGCCCTGTGCCAGGGTCGCCAGGGTCTGGGCACGGTAGGCAAGCGAGACCGGCATGCGGCTGAACTGGGTCACCACCCAGAAGAAGCTGTCATTGGCATGGGACACGGTCATGGCACCGGCGCCGATGGCCATTACCGTCAGCACGCGGCCCATCTCGCTGTCGAGGCCGAGCTGGCCAAGCAGCGGCGCCACCAGCGCCGAGGTGGTCACCAGGGCCACGGTGGTGGAACCCTGGGCGGTCTTCAGCGCGGCCGCCACCACGAACGGCATGAACAGGCCGATACCTAGCGCCGACAGGGTACTGCCGAGGTAATCGCCCAGCGGCGTGATCTTCAGCACCGCACCGAAGGCGCCGCCGGCACCGGTGATCAGCAGGATGGGCGCGGCGGAGAGGATCCCATCCACCACACGGTCATGGAACTCCTTGCGCTTGTCATCGCTCTTGAGCAGCGTGCAGGCGATCGCCAGGCCCACCAGCAACGCCACCACCGGCTGACCGAGGAAGCCCAGGGTGGCGGTGAAGATGCCATTGCCAAAAGGCTTGGTGGGGAAGGCTGCAATGGAACCCAGGCAGATCAGCAGGATAGGAACGAAGATCGGCGCGAAGGCCTGGAAGGCGCTGGGCAACTTGCCGTAGCTGGCACGCAGTTCGGCGAAGTCCTGCTCCGACGGATGCGGCAGGCCGTCATCCTCCAGTTGCACATCGCGGCCGACGAAACGGTTGGCCCACCACATGCCGGCGAAGGCGGTCACCAGCGCGACCAGCAGGCCCACCGCGATCACCAGACCGAGACTGGTTTCCAGGCCCAGGTTGCCGGCGGCGGCAATGGGGCCGGGCGTCGGCGGCACGAAGGTGTGGGTGGCGTACAGGCCGGTGGCCAGGGCGACGCTCATGGTTACGGTGGAGATGCGCATGCGCGCCGCCAGGGCATTCTTCAGGGAGTTGAGAATCACGTAGCCCGAGTCGCAGAACACTGGAATGGACACCAGGTAGCCAATGATCGACATGGTCAGCGTGGGGAAGCGTTCACCCAGCAGTTTGATCACCGTCTCCGCCATGGTGATGGCGGCGCCGCTGCGCTCGAGGATCACGCCGATGATGGTGCCCAGGACAATGACGATCCCGATGTAACCGAGGATGGCGCCGAAACCAGCGGTGATGGTCTTGGTGATTTCGGCGGTGGGAACCTGGTACGCGAAACCGGCGATGAAGGCCGCCGCGAGCAGGGCGAGGAAGGGGTGCAGTTTAAGGCGCGTGGTGGAAAGCACGATGAAGGCGATCAGCGCCGCCAGAATCAGTACCAGAACCATGTGCGGACTCCTTGGTTGTTGTTATGGATGCCGGATACAACCCGGAGATTGTGCAGCAATCCCGCCATCCTCAACCCTGTGCGGATGCCCTAGCGCGGCGCCCCAATTCGCGGGCCGACCCGTGCATTGGCACAAGTCCCTTCCTCCAACAAGTCCAGGCCCAGGCAGAGCAACACCAGTTGGTCATGGCGAACATCCTCCAGGCCACCCAGCTCGGCGATGCGCTCGAGGCGGTAGCGCAAGGTGTTGCGATGGATGCCCAGCGCCCGCGCACAGTCCTGGGTATGGCCGTCGTGGTCGCGCCAGCTGAGCAGGGTCTGGCGCAGGACGCCATCCGTGTCTTCCGCCCGCAGTCGCTGCAACGGCCCCAGCCAGCGACGCATCAACCAGTTGTCCCGCTGGGTGAACAGCAGGGTCGACAGCCGATGTTCTTCCAAGCGCAGCAGGCGCTGCGTCGGCCGGCAGGCTCGGGCGAATGCCAACAGCGCCCGGGTCGCCACGGCCGCCTCGCGCAAGTCGCCAATGCTGGCCTGGGGATCGCTGACGCACAGCCGGACAATGCCCCAGCCGCGCTCGTCGGCCAGCTCCAGCCAGGCCTGATCGTCCCGCTCGGCACTGAATGGGCGACAACTGATCAGTTCCCGAGCGGACAAGGGCGCGCAGAGATACCCCTGGCGCGACAGGCTGTCGATGAGCCTGGCCCGGTGCGACAAGTCTTCCTCTTCCGCCAGCTCCAGCAGGCAGACCTGCTGCCGCCAACCGAGCAGCAGGCCAATGCGTTCGGCCTCGGCGGAGAGCTGCACCAGATCGGTCCGGGGATCGGCCAGTTGACACAGCCAGGCTTCCAGCTGGTGCCGCTGCCAGTGCCGCTCGACCTGCAATTGGCGCTGTTCCACCAGCACTTCCGCGGCCATGCGCACCAGTTCCGCATAGGGGCGCACCACCTCCGGCTCACCGGTGATGCCGAGCACACCAATCAGCCGCTCGGCATGGAAGAGCGGCAGGTTCACCCCGGGGCGGACGCCGCGCAGGCATTCCGCTGCCTGGCTATCGATCTCCACCACTCGCCGGTTGGCGAGGACCAGCTGTGCGCCCTCATGACGGGTATGCAGGCGCAGCGGATCCCCCGTACCGATGATCATGCCCTGCTCGTCCATCACATTGATGTTGTAGGGCAGGATCGCCATGGCGCGGTCGACGATCAGCTGGGCAAGGGCGGAATCGAGTTCGAGCATCGGGGTCTCCTGAGCAGCAGGCAGTCTAGCGCCCCGGCATGCCCGTCGGGAAAGGATCAGGGCGCCAGGCGCTCGCGAACCCAGGCGCCGTCCACCAGGCGGTAGTTGAGGCGGTCGTGCAGGCGGCTCGGCCGCCCTTGCCAGAACTCGATGCGCTCGGGCAACAGGCGATAGCCGCCCCAATGCGGCGGACAACCGGGCGCGCTGTCGAGGAAGCGCTGCTCGGTCTGCGACAGCAGGGATTCGAGCTCGGCGCGATCGCGTATGACCCGGCTCTGGGGCGAGGCCCAGGCGCCCAGGCGACTCCCCAGCGGACGCACCTGGTAGTAGGCGTCGGATTCGGCCGGGGTCACTCGCTCCACCCTGCCCTCGATACGCACCTGACGCTCCAGCGCCGGCCAGAAGAAGGTCATGGCGGCGAAGGGATTGGCGGCCAGTTGCTCGCCCTTGGCGCTGTCGTAATTGCTGAAAAAGGTGAAGCCGCGCTGATCCAGGCCCTTGAGCAGCAGCACCCGGCAATGCGGACGGCCTTCGGCATCCACCGTGGCGAGGGTCATGGCGTTGGGCTCGACCGGCAGTTGCTCGGTCTTCACCGCATCGCCGAACCAGTGCTGGAACAGGCTGAAAGGCTCGGCGGGAGCCTGCTCCTCGCTGAGCCCGTCACGGGTGTAGTCACGGCGCATATCGGCCAGGGTCTGGGTCATGGTTGGCAGTCCTGTGTACGGAAAGCCAATAGCTTACCCAAGCCCGGCCTACTTGGTTTGATCCGCCGCAACCACCTGCGTGGACTTGCCCGGCTGTTCCGGCCTGGCCGGCTTGCTGTGCTGGGCGATGAGCGCAACCAGGGTGTCCTGGGGCGTCAGCAGCATTTCGACGCGCCGGTTGAGGGCACGGCCCTGCGGGCTGTCGTTGGCCGCACGCGGCATGTCCGAGCCCAGGCCCTTGAGGGACAGGCGATCGCGCTGCAGGCCGCTCAGGCGGAAGATCGCCGCCACCGCCTGGGCTCGCTCCTGGCTGAGCTTGCGGTTGGCGTCGTCCTTGCCGGAGCTGTCGGCGTGCCCCAGAACCAGCACCCCGGTCTTGGTATCGCCTTCCACCAGCTTGGCCACCTTGGTAATGGGCCCGAGGGTGACGGGCAGCAGCATGCTCGGGCGGTCCGGGTTGAACGAGGGATCGACCGGCAGGGTCACCACCAAGACGTTCTCGCGCCGCTCCACTTCCAGCCTGCTGCCTTTCAGCGCCTCGCGCAGGCGCGGTTCGTACTGGTCGAGCCAGGCCTGGGTCGCCTTGACGTCCACCTTGGCCACCTTCGGTGCCTGGGCCTTCGCCTCGGCGCCGAAGGGCCACCACCAGTGGCTGGCGGCGGTGGCTTTTTCGGGCCTGGCGGGGGCTTCGGCCTTCGGTTGGCCGAGCATGCTGCAACCGGAGGCAGACACGCAGAGAATCAAGGTGGATATCTTCAACAGCTTCATAGGCAGCGCTCCGTACTCGCTGAAAGCCGCACACCGACAGCGCGATGATGGCGATATGACTTCACAATAAGGCTTAAATTCTGGCGGCAAGTCGTTAATCAGCAAAGAAAAAATCTATCCGCCTGACGAGTGGCTCAGCCCAGGCAATCCTTGACCACCCGCGCCAGACGCTGCGCGCGAGGGTCCATCAGCACGTAGGGGCCGAGGGTGTTGGTGACGAAACCGAACGCCAGTTCGCGCTCCGGATCGGCGAAGCCGGTGGAACCGCCCGCACCAGGATGACCGAAGGCGTAGCGGCCCATGCCGTAGGTGGCGTTGGGCACGTCCGGCTGGTCGAGCATGCAGCCGAGGCCGAAGCGGGTGGCGGTCAGCAGGGTGAGGTCTTCGCCCTGGGCATGCTCCCGGGTCAGTTCGGCGAGCAGTTCCGAATCCAGCAACTGACCCTCCAGCAGGGCGGCGTAGAACCCCGCCACGCTGCGCGCATTGCCGTGACCATTAGCCGCCGGCTGCTGCATGCGCCGCCATTCCGGCTTGTTGGTGCTGGTCATGATCGACGGCGGATTGGTGAACGACCGGGTACTGAGCGAGGTTGGCTCGGTCATCATGCATTTGAGCAGGCGCTGTGCCGCGGCATCGCCCAGGTTGCCCTTGGCGCGGGCGATGTGCGCCACGCGATGGAACTCTTCATCCGCCAGACCGAGGTGGAAGTCCAGCCCCAGGGGGTTGGCGACACGGGCCACGATGGCCTCGCCGGGGCCACGCCCCTCGACACGGCGGATCAGCTCGCCCACCAGCCAGCCGTAGGTGATGGGCGCATAGCCGTGGGCCTCGCCCGGCGTCCACCAGGGCTCCTCGGCGGCCAGGGCGGCCGTCATGGCCTGCCAGTCGTAGAGGGCCTCGGCCGGCAGCGCGGCGCGGATCGCCGGCAGCCCCGCGCGATGGCACAGCAGTTGGCGCACGCTGATCCGCGCCTTGCCGGCGGCCGCGAACTCGGGCCAGTAGCGTGCGACGGGGGCATCCAGCTCCAGCTTGCCTTCCCCGACCAGCTGCAGCAGGGTCACCGAGGCGAAGGGCTTGGTGCAGGAGAACAGATTGAGGATGGTGTCGCTGTGCCAGGCCTCCCGGCCATCCTTGTCGGCCACGCCGGCCCACAGGTCGAGCACGGTTTCCCCGCCGACCTGCACGCAAAGGGCGGCGCCGCGCTCCTGCGGGTCGGCGAAGAGTTCGGCGAAGGCGTCTCTCGCCGCCTCGAAGCGCAAGTCGAAATAGCCCTGGGTCTGCACCGGCATGCTCCTGAAGAAATGGAGGCGGCATTGTTCCAGCCTTGCCGCCCCTTGTGAACCGTGCCGAAGACGGGTCGCCCGTCAGGGCTTGCCGACTTCCGCCCGCGCAGCCGGCGCCTTGGCTTCCAGCGGTTTGCCGAGGCTCGCCGCCAGGGCGAGGTTGGCCTTGCGCACCGCCTCGACAAAGCCCTGCCACGGACGATCGGTGATCCCCACCAGGCCGAGGTGGCCGTTCTCGCCGTCGAGCAGACGGCCGGTGGCGGGCTGGTCGAGGTACTGGAACCAATGGGCACCGACGATCAACGGCTCTTCAGCGGCCTTCTTCAGGTACGCGGCATAGGCCGGGCCCCGTTCTTCTTCCTTGTAGACCTCGGCCACACCGCCCCAGAACGGGCCACGATCGCGGGAACCGAAGTGGAACTCGGTGAGCATCAGCGGTTTGTCCAGGCGACGCAGCAGCTCCATGTCCAGCCCGTGCTGCGGCTCGCGGGTGTAGCGGTTGAAGCTGATCACGTCGCAGTACTGGGCACAGGACTCGACGGCCTCGGGTACGGTGGCGGCGAAGCGGCCGCCCAGCAGCAGGTGGTTGGGGGCGTGCCACTTCAGCGAATCGGCGATGGTCTTGAAGTAGGTGTCGGCGTAGAAGCGCTGGAAGCGCTTGAAGTCCTCCTCGATGGCCGGGTGCTCGGGGTTCGGCAGCGGTGCCTCGAACCCCGGGTCCTCCATCAACTCCCAGGCTTGCAGATCGATGCCCCAGGCTTTGGAGAGCCCCTGCTGGTTGCGGTACTTGTCGCGCAGTTGCTTGAGGAAGGCGCGCTTGGCCGGTACGTCGGTGGTCAGGCGCAGGGTGCCGTAGGCCAGGGCGTAGCGGGCTTTCGGGTCCTGGCCGTGGCCGCCCCAGGCCAGTTCGTTGTCGGCGAAGTAGCCCAGCAGCCAGGGGTCGTCCAGATGGTCGCGCGTGGCAATGGCGATGGCCCGTTCCGCCGCCATGGCGAAACGCGGGTCGAAGGGGTCGGGCATGCCGCCCCACCAGTCGAAGCCGGTCTTGATGACATCGAAGTCGCCTCGAATGGACAGCGGCAAGGTGTACGGCATGCGCGGACCGGTGCCGAAAGCGGGATCGCTCCAGTTGCCGACGGTGTTGAAACCCCAGGCCTTGAGGCGCTCCACGCTGTGGCTGAGCCAGCGCTGCGGGTCGTTGCCGCCATGGGTGCGTTCGAGGTTGGCACCATAAAAGTCGTACCAGCGGCCCTGGTTGAAGGCCCGGCCCTTGTTGGCATCGGTGTCGGCCCGGTCATCCCCCTGGCCGAAGTGCCTGGCCAGGGGCTCACCGTCCTTGGGCAATGCCTTGAACATGGCCTCGCGCCCTTCGATGTAGGTCTGGCTCAGGCCCGGCGTGACCGCGTTGACGCCGAGAGAGAAAAAGGGATGGCCTTCCGGCGTGACCAGGAACCAGCGCCCCTTGCGCTTCTCGGTGCGGAAAAAGCCGCTCGCCTCGAAGGTCTCGCCACCCAGCCAGCCACCGTAGGCATCCTGTTGCGGCAGCTTGGCGGTCCAGTCGGCGAGCTGGCGCGCCTCGTCCGCGGCGCCCTTCTTCAACTGCTCGTCGTTCTTCACCTTGCCCGGCCAGTCGGCCCGGGCGTACTGGCCGTAGGCGTCCATCAGACCGTCATAGAGGGCCTCCTGCTGGTCGTCCTGCTCCGTGCCGAAACGACCGAGCAGGATGCTCTGGGCAGCATTCGGCTGGTTGAGGGAGAGGGTCACGGACGCGACCTTGCTGCGATCCAGTTCGCCCTGGACCTGGGTTGCCGGCAGCCAGCGCTTGCCCCCACGCGTCCAGGGTACTGGCGGCGCCGCGCGCATGCCGTGGGCATTCGGCGAGGTGGCGGCCAGGGGCACCAGCAGCGTCTGTGCCGGACCAGCCGGCAATGCCACCTGGGTGGTCAGTACCTTGCCATCGGTGCTCTCGATGGCGACGTCCAGGGTGATGGCCCAATCCTGCGCACTCTGGATGCGCAGGCTCATGGCCTGGGCCTTGGACCAATCCCAGCTACCGCTCTGCGGGGTGAGGCGCAGGCTGGGTTTCTCGGCGGCGTTGAAGGTGAGTCGGCGGAGGATCTCGCCATCGGCGGTGGACTCGGCTGTCACGCTCGGCAGGTTGGCGTCCTCGGTCGCTACCTGCACGGCGTCCAGCGGCCGGACGAAGTTGAACAGGGTCTCTGCCTGGGCGGCCAAGGGAATTCCCACCATCCCGAGGAAGATGGCCAGGACAAGGGGGCGTTTGGGTGTCGAAAGCATCAGACGGGGTTCCCAAGAGAATGCAGTGCATAGACCGCAGGACGTTCGTTTCTTCGCCAGGGGTGCGACAAAACGAAGCGGACCGGGCGGGCGCCGGGGGCGCCCGCAAAAACTGCGGCATCATCGCAGATCGGGGGCGCACAGCGTCAAGGGCGGGGCGATTACGCCGACCGGGAACGCGCGGGCTCGGAGAAATCCCCTGCCCGCCGGCAGGTCATCAGGCGATCTCTCGGCGGAACGGCGGCAACGCGTCGAGGATCGCGCGGCCGTAGCGCTGGGTCACCACGCGGCGGTCCAGCAGCGTGATGGTGCCGCGATCCGCCTCGGTACGCAGCAGGCGGCCGCAGGCCTGCACCAGGCGCAGGGAAGCGTCGGGCACGGCGATCTCCATGAAGGGGTTGCCGCCACGGGCCTCGATCCAGTCGGAAAGCGCCGCTTCCACCGGGTCGTCCGGCACGGCGAAGGGAATCTTGGCAATCACCACGTGCTCGCAGTAGGCACCCGGCAGGTCCACCCCTTCGGCGAAGCTGGCCAGCCCGAAGAGCACGCTGGGCTCACCGTCATCCACCCGCGCCTTGTGCTTGTTCAGGGTTTCCTGCTTGGACAGGTTGCCCTGTATCAGCACGCGCTTGCGCCAATCGCGGTCGAGGCCTTCGAACACGTCCTGCATCTGCCGACGCGATGCGAAGAGCACCAGGGTGCCCCGCGCGCCCTCCACCAGGGCTGGCAGTTCACGCACGATGGCGGCGGTATGCGCGGCGGCATCGCGGGGATCGGCCTTGAGATCCGGCACCCGCAGCAGACCGGCATCAGCGTGCTGGAAGGGGCTCGGCACCACGGCCGTGACGGACGCCTTCGGCAGTCCGGCGCGCATGCGGAAGCGGTCGAACTTGCCCAGGGCGGTAAGGGTGGCGGAGGTCACCAGGGCGCCGTAGGCCACGTTCCACAGGTTGCGGCGCAGGGTTTCGGCGGCGAGGATCGGGCTGGCGTTGACTTCGATGTCATGCAGCGCACCGCTTTCGGCCAGGGTCAGCCAGCGCGCCATGGGCGGGCTGTCTTCCGGGTCTTCGGCGGTGAAGGCGGTCCACAGTTCCCAGTTGCCCTGGGCACGGGCCAGCAGGCTGCCGAACAGCGGGTACCACTCCTCGGCCTGGTGGCTGGCAATGCCGATGCTGCCTTCGCCGTCCATGGCTTCCTTGAGCAGTTCGGTCAGCCGGGTGAAGACGTCATGCAGCCTGGAAAAACCTTTCTTCAGTTCGATGCCCAGCTCCCGCAGGTGCTCGGGGACCACGCCGGCCTCGAAACGATGACGCGGGCGATCACGCCCTTCCATGTCCTCGCCGGCGCGGAAGTCGGCGAGTTCTTCACAGGCATTGAACATGAACTGCTGGTGGGTGCGAAGCTCCCGCGCCAGCTCCGGCACGCCTTCCACCAGGCGGCCGAAATCGCCGGGCAGCGGGTTCTGCGCCAGCAGCTTGGCGAGGTTCTTGGCCACCTGCTCCAGCCAGTCGGCGGTGGAGCGCAGGCGGGTGTAGTGGGCGAAGTGACCGATAGCCTTGTCCGGCAGGTGGTGGCCTTCGTCGAACACGTAGAGCGTGTCGCGCGGATCGGGCAGCACGGCACCGCCGCCCAGCGCCAGGTCAGCCAGCACCATGTCGTGGTTGGTGACGATGACGTCCACCTTGGTCATGCCTTCGCGCGCCTTATAGAAGGCGCACTGCTGGAAATTCGGACAATGACGCTTGGTGCACTGGCTGTGATCGGTGGTGACTCGCGCCCAGTCCTGGTCCTCGATGGCCTCGGGCCAGGCGTCGCGGTCACCGTCCCAGCGGTTGCCCGCCAGGCGTTCGATCATCTGGTTGAGCAGCTTCTGGCCCTTCTCGTCGACGGCGATGTTGAAGCCTTCGTCGGCGAACAACTGCGCGGTGGCGCTCTGCGCCTGGCCTTCCTGCAGCAGCATGTCGAGCTTGGACAGGCAGAGGTAGCGGCCACGGCCCTTGGCCAGGGCGAAGCTGAAATTGAGGCCGCTGTTGCGCATCAGGTCGGGCAGGTCCTTGTGGACGATCTGCTCCTGCAGGGCCACGGTGGCGGTAGCGATCACCAGGCGCTTGCCGGCAGCCTTGGCCGCGGGAATGGTCGCCAGGCTGTAGGCCACCGTCTTGCCCGTACCGGTCCCCGCCTCGACCGCCACCACGGCGGGTTCCCCCTCGCGATGCCCCTCGTCGTCCACGGGAATGGCGCCCAGCGCCTTGGCCACCTCGGCGATCATCAGGCGCTGGCCGTAGCGGGCCTTCAGGCCCTTGGCTTCGAGGAAACGGCTATAGGCGCCCTGGATCTGGGACTTGAGTTCAGTGCTGAGCATGGGAGATGGCGGGGCCGGAATGCTGGATAAATTTTCAGTACTTTAACAGGGCGGCTATGATAGCGCGCCTTCTCTTCCCCGCCGAATGGAGTTGACCGGATGACACCTCACGCCGCCCTTTACGCCCTGCACCTGCTGGCCGCCCTGATCTGGGTCGGTGGCATGTTCTTCGCCTGGATGATCCTGCGACCCGCTGCCGTTGCCACCCTGGAGCCGCCTGCCCGGCTGCGTCTGTGGCTGGACGTGTTCCGCCGCTTCTTCCTCTGGGTCTGGCCGGCGGTGCTGGTGCTGCCCTTCACCGGCGTCGGCATGCTGCACATGTCCTACGCCAGCATGGAGGCGGCGCCGCGCTACGTGCACATGATGATCGGCCTGTACGTGGCGATGCTCGCGCTGTTCCTGCGGGTGAGCGCCCTGCTGCTGCCGCAACTGCGAACGGCGGTGAACGCGGAGAATTGGCCGGAAGGCGGCGCCGTTCTGGGCCGCATCCGCCGGGTGGTGGGGTTCAACCTGCTGATCGGGCTGGCACTGGTGACCGTAGTCGCCATCCGCCCGAGCTTCTGAAGCTGGCGCACAACCCCGTGCGCCAGCGCTCGATCAGAAACGCACGACCTTGAAGCTGCCGGTGCTGCCGGCGGCTCCCGATCGGCCGGACTGGCCGTCGCGGCCGCTCCTGGCGCCATCGGCCTGGTAGAGCAGGCATCCCTTGCCGGCGCCGCCCTGGCCGCCAGCACCACCTTCGCCGGCGGCACCGCCGACGCCACCCTCCAGACGCACACGAACCCGTTCCACGGGGAATGACTCGGGCACCTGCAGACGCACCTGGCCACCGGCGCCACCGGCCTGCCCATCCCCGCCGGGCTGGCCATCCCAGCCACGACTGGCCTCGCCCCAGACACAGCCGGCGGCATCGCCGTCGGCACCCGCCAGGCCAGGATGACCGGGCGCGCCGATACCGCCCCGCACGTCCACGGTCATTTCGCCCACCTGGACATCCACCAGGCGCAGGTCGAGACTGCGGCCCGAGCTGGCCGGCTTGCTCATGCTGCCGGCGGCGCCGGAGGCGGTGATATGGCTGCCGGTACCGATCTCGCCCCGCTGCACCTCCAGGCGAAAGGTCTTATCGGAGGGTGCGATGCCCAGGCGCGCCTCACGCCCCATGCGCAGCTCGCCGATCCGCAGTTCGGTAACCCCCGCCGGGATCAGCAGCGTGGCGTAATCGGCCACCTCGACCCGGTCCAGGCTGAGGCTGCCGGTCCTGGATGGCAGCTTGAGGAGGTTGTGCGCCTCCACCTTCACCTGGCCCTCGGCCAGGGCAATGGGGGCGATCAGGGCGGCCAGCATGACAAGCTTACGCATCACGGGCCTCCTTGCGGCGGTGGCGCGGGATGCCGAGCAGGTGGAAGACACCGAACAGAAGCAGTTGCAGGCGATCGCCCCAGGGACTGGGGCGATCACGCAGCCGCGCGTTGAACAGCATGATTTCGAACAGATGGGCCAGTATCACCAGGGCTCCGGCGATGTTCAGCAAGGTCCCGAATGGTCTGGCGAATGGTGAGAACAGGTTGGCGATGACCACCAACCAGAACAACAGGGCAATGACCTTGCCCACCCCCATGAATACCCGCATGCCTTCCTCCCGGCATTGTTCTAATTCTGCGAAACATACGCCGAAGCCCGGCGGCGTACCAGTTCGCCGCCGGGAAAATTCCGGGATCGCGGGCTCGTCATCGATGCAGGGGCAGGAATGCCCGTCAGCGGTCGACGTGGATTTCCACCCGGCGATTCTGCGCACGCCCCACGTCCGTGCCATTGTCAGCGATTGGCCGACTCTCACCCAGGCCCTCGCTGACCAGCTTGTCCGAAGGCACGCCCTGACTCGCCAGGAAGTCCGCCACACGCCTTGCTCGGCGCTCGGACAACCCCTGGTTGTAGCGCTCGGAGCCCACACTGTCGGTATGTCCCACGACCCTGACACTGATCAGGCTGGCGCTGGTGAGGCGGTTGGCAATGGCCACCAACTGCTCCCTGGCGACAGAGGTCAGTTCGGCGGAATCGAAGGCGAACAGCACGTTGCCCATGTCGCTGAGCACGATCACTTCGTCCTGCGGCGGCGCTTCCGCGGGTGCTTCGGGATACGTCCGCGGCGGGCAACCCCGGTGGTCGACGGGCATGCCGGCAGGGGTTCCGGGGCAATCATCGCGGCGGTCGAACACGCCATCACCGTCGGCATCGCCATCCTGGGCAAAGCAGATGAGACCACCGGCAATCGCGCCGGCTGCGGCACCGCCAGCCGCCCAGGCGGAGTTCTCGATGGCACCCAGTCCGCCGCCCAGCAGGCCGCCGATCACGCTACAGATTGGCCAATTCCCCTGATTCAGCGCGGCGCGGCCATCACTGGACGTGGAAGCGCAACCCGAGAGGAAACTGCTGACCAGAAGAAGGGAAATCGCAACCCGGGGGAGTTGGTTGCTCATGAGAATTCTCCTGTGTCACCGGACCAACCGGTAACACAGGAGTAAAGACCCGGCCCCCACGGCGCACAAGGCGTGCGCCGCAGGTTATCCGAGGATTAGCGGTCGATCTGGATCTCCACGCGACGGTTCATCGCCCGACCGTCCTTGGTGGAGTTGTCGGCCACCGGCTGGCTTTCACCCGCACCACCGACACTGACGATGTTGGAGGCCGGAATGCCACTGCGCATGAGGTAGTCAGCCACCGCGTGGGCGCGACGCTCCGAGAGTTTCTGGTTGTAGGCATCGGAGCCAACGCTGTCGGTGTGACCGGTGATGGTCAACTTGGCGTCCGGTGCTTCGCTCTTCAGGCGAGCGGCAACGTCGTCCAGGACGGCTTCGTCGGCGGCATCCAGCTTGGAAGAGTCGAATGCGAACAGCAGGTCGCGGACAACGATGGTTTCGTGCTCGACCACGACCACTTCTTCAACCATCGGTTCTTCCTTGATCGGGCAGCCATCGGCATCCACCTGGGTGCCGCGCGGAGTACCGGGGCACTTGTCGCGACTGTCGAGAACGCCATCGCCATCCTCGTCACCGTCACCATGCACCCAGCAATAGGCGGCCGCCGTACCGGCGCCGATCAGGGCGCCCCAGCCGGCATAAGTGCCACTTTCAATCGCACCCAGCCCCGCACCTACCACACCCCCTACCGCCGCGCATTTCGGCCAGTCGGTCTTTTGCAGGCCGGCGCAACCGGTGAGCAGGCTTGTCACTAGAATCAGGGGTAAAGCTGTCCGTGTAATGCTCATAAGCGAGTCTCCTCTTAGAATCGGCCCATACCGACAAATAGGGAGTAAAGACGCCAGCCCCGGAAACCGCCAGCACTAGGCCATGACTCGCCTTCAGGCTAGTCTTGACCCACTTGTTCGAGGATTTTCGATGACTGCCAGCTTTTCTTCCCGCACACCCCAGCAAGCCCTTGCGGCCCTGCTCGAACGTTATGTCCCGCAAAGCCTGCTCCTGGTCGGCAACAGCCCGCTCCCGGCACTCGAGGCCTTCGCCGCCGCCCACCCGGACAGCAAGGTGGTGCAGGTGCCCGCCGGACCGTTGCCGGCCGAGCAGGCCGTGCGCCGATTCGATCTTGCACTGCTGGCCGATTGCCTGGAGCACCTGCCCAAGCGCAGCGGCCTGGAACTGTTGGGCGGCATCCGCAACCTCAACGCCAGCCGCGTGGCGGTACTGGCGGATCTCAACGCCTGCGACTGGAAGGACATCGACTTCTTCGCCCTGGCCCTGCAGGCCAGCGAGCGCTTCCGCCGCGACGATCAGACCCTGACCCTGTTCACCTACGACCTGCGCGAATACAAGCAGGTCCCCGACTGGCTCAACGCCAAGTTCTGGGCCAACCCGGAGAATTTTGGAAAGTACTGGTGGTAAGCCATGAGCACTGCGATCTGCCCCTGCGGTAGCGGCAACCTCTTGGAAGTCTGCTGCGGCCGCCATCATGCCGGCCACCCCGCGGCCAGCGCCGAGGCGCTGATGCGTTCGCGTTACAGCGCCTATGTGCTGGGCCTGGTGGACTACCTGGTGGCTACCACCCTGCCCGCCCAGCGCGCCGGGCTGGATGTCGAGTCCATCCGCGCCTGGAGCCTGTCCAGCACCTGGCTCGGGTTGGAGGTGGAGGGTCACGAAGTACTGGGCGGCCAGCCCGAGCACGCCTTCGTCACCTTCACCGCGCGCTGGCACGACCAGGGCGGCGAACACAGTCATCGCGAGAAATCGGCCTTCGTCCAGGCAGACGGCCGCTGGTACTTCCTCGACCCGACCGTGCCGGTGAAGGTGGGCCGCAACGATCCCTGTCCGTGCGGCAGTGGCGAGAAGTTCAAGAAGTGCTGTTCGAGCTATTTCTGAATCGATCGCGAAGAGGCCCGCTGGTTGCGGGCCTCCGTCTGGCTATTTGCGCTCTTCCAGGCGCAGGTGCGAGGTGTCCGGCGGCGGGGCGGCCGAAGGTGCCTTGACCTGTCCCATGTCACTGCCTGCCGGCGCCACACTGATGCCGGAAAAATCGAAACGCGGCGGTGAAGTCTGCGGCTTGGCGTCCTGCAGGTCGGCGCCGACCGGCGCGATACCGAAATCAGGTGCGTCCACGCCAGCGAAGGCGGCCATGTACTCATCGCGCGGCACGACCTTGAGGCGACCCGTCGCGGCGGCCGGCACCGGCTGGGGAGCCGACGCGGAAAGGGCCTCGGCGTCCGGCTCGGGCGGCGGCGCCAGTTCCACCTCTTCGATTTCCGGCTCCATGGACACCACCTCGACCAGCGCCCCCGCACGCTCCAGGGTCGAGCGGTACTTCTCCGCGGCTACTTCATCCAGGTTGTTCTTGAGGATTACGCGCCGACCGGAGAACAGCATGGCAACGCGCTGGGCGTCGGCCTGGAACAGCTTGGCCAGATTCGCCTGCACCCGTTCCAGTTGCGCACCGGGTACCAGCTTCCCGGAAAAGGCGATTTCGTAACGACCCATTGGTCACACTCCTGTCCGAATTGCCCTGCAGTATGGCGCAGCTTTTTTTCGGCCTACAACCGCTTGCGGCCGAGCAGTTGCTTGTTACACTGGAGCCCTACTTGGAGTATCGCGATGTTTTACCAGGCGCAAACGATAAGAATTCTCAGCCTACTGTTTATCTTCGCCCTACCTTTTTCGGGCCTCAGTGGATGTTCCACCTGGATCAGCAGCAGCTTCCAGGACCCCGATGTGCGTCTGCTCAAGGTCGACGTGGTGCGCGCCAAGCTGCTGGAACAGCAGTTCGTGCTGCGCTTCCGCATCGACAATCCCAATGACGTCAGCCTGCCGGTACGCGGCCTGGCCTACACCGTCTATCTCAACGACGTGAAGCTCGCATCCGGCGAGTCCAGTACCTGGTTCACCGTCCCCGCCCGTGGCAACCAGACCTTCGAGGTTCCGGTACGCACCAACCTGTGGCGACACATGAAGTACATCGTCAAGCTCCTGGAAAAACCCAACGAGCCCATCAAGTACCGCCTCCAGGGCGAAGTGAAGACCGGGCTGATGTTCGGCAAGAGCGTGCACCTCAGCCGCAATGGCGAGATAATCCCCGGCAGTTACATCCCGGAGTAGAACCTTCATGAGTCAAGAACCCCACGTCCATGGTCCGAACTGCAACCACGACCATGACCACGATCACCACCATGTGCATGGCCCGCATTGCAACCACGACCACCAGGAGCCAGTGCGCAACCCGCTGAAGGAAGTCGGGCGCAACGACCCCTGCCCCTGCGGTAGCCAGAAGAAATTCAAGAAGTGCCACGGCGCCTGATGCGCGTGCACTCAACCAGGCCCGCCTAGTGCGGGCCTGTTCGTTTCAGGCCAGAGCCCCCTTGGAGTCTTCTCGATGATCGATCTGTATTACTGGACCACACCCAACGGCCACAAGATCACCCTGTTCCTCGAAGAAACCGGCCTGCCCTACCGCATCCACCCGATCGATATCGGCAAGGACGAGCAGTTCCAGCCGCACTTCCTCAAGGTCTCGCCGAACAACCGCATCCCCGCCATCGTCGACCACCAACCGACCGATGGCGGCGAGCCGGTTTCGTTGTTCGAGTCCGGCGCCATCCTGCTCTACCTGGCCGAAAAGACCGGCCGCTTCATCCCCCACGACCTGCGCGGCCGCCAGGAATGCCTGCAATGGCTGTTCTGGCAGATGGGCGGCCTGGGTCCGATGGCCGGGCAGAACCACCACTTCAACCGCTTCGCCCCGGAAAAGCTGCCCTACGCCATCCAACGCTACGTGAAGGAAACCGCCCGACTCTATGGCGTGCTTGACCGGCGCCTGGCCGATCGCGCCTTCGTCGCCGGCGACGTGTACAGCATTGCCGACATGGCCATCTACCCCTGGATCGACCGCCATCCCTGGCAGGAGCAGAACCTGGACGACTTCCCCAACCTCAAGCGCTGGTACCAGGCCATCAAAGCCCGCCCGGCCACCCTCCGCGCCTACGCAGTCGTGGAACGGATCAACCCGGCCACCGGAAAAAAGTAGGGGCGGCGGCGCTTGCGTGGCACGGGGCGGCTCACTAACGTAGCGCGTTTGATCCGATGCCCCTCTCAGGAGAGCCCGTTCCATGGCTTCGCCAGCCTTCAAGCGCTTCCTTCCCCGGTTCTGCGTTGCCGCCGCCGCTGGCGCCATGATCGGCCTCAGCGGCTGCCAATCCTGGCTGGATAGCCGCTACTCGAGCAGCCTGCCGCCCACCTCCGGCTTCCAGCCGGTGAAGGGTCTGGCACAAAGCGTGTCCATCCGTCGCAACCCGCTGGGCATGCCGCTGATCGAGACCACCACCTTCCACGACGCCCTGTTCACCCTGGGCTACGTCCACGCCTCCGACCGCCTCAGCCAGATGGTCGGCCTGCGTCTGATGGCCGAGGGCCGCCTGGCGGAAATGGCCGGCCCCGGCGTGCTGGAAATCGACCGGTTCATGCGCGCGGTGAACCTGCGCAAGAGCGCCGACATCCTCTACAAGAACGCTTCGCCGCGCCTGAAGGAGTTCTTCGCGGTCTACGCCCGCGGCGTCAACGCCTACCTCTACCGCTACCGCGACAAGCTGCCGATGGACCTGGCCGAGTCCGGCTACACACCTGCCTACTGGAAACCGGAAGACTCGGTGCTGGTATTCAGCCTGCTGAACTTCGGCCTGGCGGTGAACCTGCAGGAAGAGATCGCGTCCCTGGTGCTGGCGCAGAAGGTCGGCGCCGACAAACTGGCCTGGCTGACTCCCGTCTACCCGGACGAGCCGCTGCCGTTCGAGGAAGCCGAGAAGCTCAAGGGCCTGCAACTGGGCGGGCAGATTCCCGGCCTGGCAGCGCTGAACGAAACCGCCGGGCAGATCGCCGCGCTGAACATGCTCGGCGTTGCCGCTTCCAACAACTGGGCCATCGCCCCGCAGAAGAGCCGCACCGGGCGCAGCATCCTGGCCAACGACACCCATCTGCCGCTGTCCATGCCGTCGGTGTGGAACTTCGTGCAGATCCGCTCGCCGAAATTCCAGGCCGCGGGCGTCTCCATCGCCGGCGTGCCGGCCGTGGTCGCTGGCTACAACGGCAAGCTGGCCTGGGGCATGACCATGGTCATGGGCGACAACCAGGACCTGTTCCTGGAGAAGATCAAGCGCGAAGGCAACCGTCTCTACTACCAGGCCGACGGCAAGTGGCTGCCCGCCAGCGAGCGCATGGAAACCTTCTTCGTGAAAGGTGAGCGCCCGGTGCGCGAGGTCATCTACGAAACCCGCCACGGCCCGCTGCTGAACAGCGTGCTGGGCCAGCGCAAGCACCCGCTACAGCCTCTGGAGATCAAGAGCGGCTACGGCATCGCCCTGCAGACCAGCCAGTTCGAGGCCGACCAGTCCCTGGACGCTTTCTTCGCCCTGTCCCGCGCCCAGTCGGTGGAACAAGCCCACGAGGCCACCCGCGCTGTCCGCGCCATGGGCCTGAACATCCTCTATGCCGATGCCAGGCACATCGCCTGGCAGGTCACCGGCCGCTACCCCAACCGTCGCGAAGGTCGTGGCCTGCTGCCCTCCCCCGGCTGGGACGGTCGCTATGACTGGGACGGCTACGCCGACCCGATTCTCCACCCCTACGATCAGGACCCCGCCCAGGGCTGGCTCGGCACCGCCAACCACCGCACCGTGCAGGGCGGCTATGGCGTGCAGTTGTCCAACTCCTGGTACTACCCGGAGCGCGCCGAACGCATCGCCGAACTGGCCGGCGGCAGCAGCCGGCATGACTGGCAAAGCATGATCGCCATGCAGTACGACCAGACCAGCCCCTTCCCGGCCAAGCTCAAGGCCATGCTGCAGGACCCGGGCATGGCCCAGCCGCTCAAGCAGGCCATCGATGCCCTGCCGCCGGTCGAGCGCGGCAAGGCCCAGGAAGGCCTCGGCCGCCTGCTGGCCTTCGACGGCCGCCTCAGCCCCACCTCGGCGGATGCCGCCTACTACGGCGCCTTCCTCCACGAAAGCGCGCGGCAGATCTTCCTCGACGAACTGGGCCCGGAATCCAGCCCCGCCTGGCGCGCCCTGGTGCAGGCCGGCGACCTCTCCTACTCGGCCCAGGCCGACCACTTGCTGGGCCGTGTCGACAGCCCCTTCTGGGATGACGTGAACACCCCGCAGAAGGAGGACAAGGCCACCATCCTCGCGCGCAGCCTGGCAAGTGCCGTGACCTTCACCGAAAGCCGCCTGGGGGCAGACCGCAAGGCCTGGCAATGGGGCAAGCTGCATACCTACGAGTGGGTCACCGAGAGCACCCGACTGGCGCCCTACATGAGCGCCAGCCAGCGCACCGGCCTCAACGCCCTGAAGGGCTACCTGGACCGTGGTCCCTATGCGGCCGGCGGCGACCACAGCACCCTCAACGTCTCGGCCTACCACTGGGGACAGGGCTTCGATACCTGGCTGATCCCGGCCATGCGCATCATCGTCGACTTCGGCCAACCCGAGCCCATGATCGGCATGAACAGCTCCGGCCAGTCCGGCAACCCGGCCAGCCCGCACTACGCCGACGGCATCGACGCCTGGCTCAAGGCGCGCTACATGAAGTTCCCCTTCCAGCCGCAGAACCTCGACGCCGTCTACGGCACCAAGCGCCTGATGCTGACCCCGCAGAAATGATCCGCCGGCGGTGGAACTTTCCGCCGCCACGCCGCTCTGATCCGGTGGACTTACTCCATCGATCACATTTCAAGGCGCCCCCGGGCGCCTTTTCTTTTGCCCACCAGCAGGGTCAGCCTCTGCATGGGGTCTCCAGGCTTTGGCCGACTCCAGCCGTCTTGCACCGCCCCGCCCCCTTGTCGCATCCTGCGCCCTTCACGGCCTGCCAGAGGCCAGGATTACCGACGCAGCGGGCCAGTCCCAATGCCAAGACGAGCACTTCGTCGCCTACCTGAAACACGTTTTCCGCGTCGCCGACGCCCAGCAAGGACTCCCCTCATGAGCAATCGCCAGCAAGAAATCGCCAAGGCCCTGGACGTCGTTCCGCCCTTCGCCGACGAAGCCGCCCTGGTGGCCGAAGTCGAACGCCGCAAGGCCTTCATCAAGGACTGCCTGCGCAAGTCCGGCCTCAAAGTCCTGGTGCTCGGCATCAGTGGCGGCGTCGACTCCACCACCGCCGGCCGCCTGGCCCAGCTCTCGGTGGAAGAGTTGCGCGCCGAGACCGGCGACGCCGGCTACCGCTTCATCGCCGTGCGCCTGCCCTACAACGTCCAGCACGATGAGGCGGATGCCCAGGTGGCGATGAACTTCATCCGCGCCGACGAAGAAGAAACGGTGAATATCGCCGGCAGCGTGCTCGGCCTGGCCGAGCAGGTGGCTCACCTGAACAACCTCAGCGACGCCCGCCGCGACTTCGTCACCGGCAACGTCAAGGCACGTATCCGCATGGTCGCCCAGTTCGCCATCGCCAACGCCAACAACGGCCTGGTGATCGGCACCGACCACGCCGCCGAGGCGGTGATGGGCTTCTTCACCAAGTTCGGCGATGGCGCCTGCGACCTCGCCCCGCTCTCCGGCCTGGTGAAGCACCAGGTGCGTGCCATCGCCCGCTACCTGGGAGCGCCGGAAAGCGCCGTGCACAAAGTGCCTACCGCCGACCTGGAAGAACTGCGCCCGGGCAAGCCGGACGAGGAAGCCCACGGCGTCACCTACGTGGAAATCGACGCCTTCCTGCATGGCCAGGAAGTCAGCCCCGAAGCCTACGCCACCATCGTACGCACCTACGACAACACCCAGCACAAGCGCATCCTGCCGCTGGTGCCCTGAGCGCCGCGACGCCCGCCCCCGGGTGGATGTCGCCTTGGCCTCCCGCCACATCGCGGGCACAAAAAAGCCGGGCAAACGCCCGGCTTTTTCATTTCAGACAGACCTCAGGCCTTGGGCAGGGTCACTCCGGTCTGGCCCTGGTACTTGCCGCCGCGGTCCTTGTAGGACACTTCGCAGGCCTCGTCCGATTGCAGGAAGAGCATCTGCGCCACGCCTTCGTTGGCGTAGATCTTCGCCGGCAGGTTGGTGGTGTTGGAGAACTCCAGGGTCACGTGGCCTTCCCATTCGGGCTCCAGCGGGGTCACGTTGACGATGATGCCGCAGCGCGCGTAGGTGCTCTTGCCCAGGCAGATAGTCAGCACGTCGCGCGGAATGCGGAAGTACTCCACGGTGCGGGCCAGGGCGAAGGAGTTCGGCGGGATGATGCAGACATCGCTCTTGATGTCGACGAAGCTCTTCTCGTCGAAGTTCTTCGGGTCCACCACGGCCGAATGGATATTGGTGAACACCTTGAATTCGTCGGCGCAGCGCACATCGTAGCCGTAGCTGGACACCCCGTAGGAAATCACCCGGCTGTCGCCCGCGCCGCGCACCTGGCGCTCGACGAAAGGCTCGATCATGCCGTGCTCCTGGGCCATGCGGCGAATCCACTTGTCCGATTTGATGCTCATGGCGGTGTTCCTGTCAGGGGCTGAAAATTGACCGCGAATATTACCGGGCGCGGGTCATCCGGGCAAAGGTCACACACGACCGGTCGGCGCCGGCCGTTCCGACCGGCGAACCATCGGGCCGAAAGCGCCGCACGGGTCGCAGGCACTTGAATTTCCGCTGGCGATTGCACAATGTCCGGCCCGCCCTCCGCAAAAGATGAAGTCCCATGATCGTGATGCTATGGATCGTCGCCCTGACACTGGTCGGACTGGCCGTGCTGTACCTGAAGCGGCAGCGCACCCGCAAACGCGAAGCCTTCATCCGCCGGTTCAGCGTTCCCGAGCACCTGCTCGCCAAACTGAGGACCCGTCATCCGCAATTGAGCCAGGCGGATTGCCAGCTCGTCGCGGGCGGTCTGCGGCAGTTTTTCCTCGCCTACCTGAACAGCGGCCACGGCTATGTCTCCATGCCGTCCCAGGTTGTCGACGACCTCTGGCACGAGTTCATCCTGCACACCCGTGCCTACCAGGCCTTCTGCAAACTGGCCTTTGGCCGCTTCCTCCACCACACCCCCGCCGCAGCCCTGGGCGGCCAGCGACAGAGCGACGCCGGCCTGCGTCGCTGCTGGTGGTTCAGCTGCCGCGAAGAGCGCATCGATCCCCGCGCGCCCAGCCGCGTGCCGCTGCTGTTCGCCCTGGACAGCCAGTTGGGAATCGCCGGCGGATTCGCCTATGTCGCCGACTGCAGCGGCCTGCCGCGCCCGGCCAGGGACTCGGGCGGGGTGGTGCACTGCGGCAGCGACCTTTCCAGCGGTTGCTCGGGAGGCGACTCCGGCTCTACGGACTTCGGAGACAGCGGTGGAGATGGTGGCGGGGGCTGTGGCGGCGGGGGCGACTGAGCGGACGCCCCCGCGGCGCGGTCAGTCGTCGCTGATGCTGATCGCGGGCATGGCGGTGGCGGCCTGATCGGATTGCGCGATGCGCGCGCCGACGCAACGGGCCATCTGCTGGTAGATCATGGCGATCTGGCTTTCCGGATCGGCGATGGCGGTGGGCTTGCCGCCGTCGGACTGCAGGCGAATGGCCATGGACAGCGGCAGCGAGGCCAGCAGCTCCACGCCGTACTGGGCCGCCAGCTTCTCGCCTCCGCCCTCACCGAACAGGTGCTCGGCGTGGCCGCAGTTGGAGCAGATGTGCACCGCCATGTTCTCCACCACGCCGAGCACGGGAATGTTCACCTTGCGGAACATCTCCACGCCCTTCTTCGCGTCCAGCAGCGCCAGGTCCTGCGGCGTGGTGACGATCACGCTGCCGCTCACCGGGACCTTCTGCGCCAGGGTCAGTTGGATGTCACCGGTGCCCGGCGGCATGTCCACCACCAGGTAGTCCAGGTCCTCCCAGGCGGTCTGGGTGATCAGCTGGATCAGCGCGCCGGAGACCATGGGGCCGCGCCACACCACCGGAGTGTTGTCATCGGTGAGGAAGGCCATGGACATCACCTGCACGCCATGGGACTCGACGGGCACGAAGAACTTCTGGTCGCGCACCTTGGGCCGGGTGCCCTCGGCAACGCCGAACATGATGCCCTGGCTGGGGCCATAGATATCGGCGTCGAGAATGCCGACGCGCGCGCCCTCGCGGGACAGCGCCAGGGCCAGGTTGGCGGCGGTGGTGGATTTGCCCACGCCGCCCTTGCCGGAGGCCACGGCGATGATGTTTTTCACGTTGGCCAGCGCCGGCACCTGCTCCTGGGCCTTGTGCGCTTCGATCACGCAATCCACCTGGACATCGGCGCCGTCCACGCCGTCCAGGTTCTCCAGGGCCATCTTCAGCATTTGTGCCCAGCCGCCCTTGAACAGCCCGGCAGCGTAACCCAGCTCCAGGCGCACGCGGACATTGCCGCCCTGGATATCGACTTCGCGCAGGCAGCCGGCGCTGACCGGGTCCTGGTTCAGGTGGGGATCGGTGAACTGGCGCAGGGTGGCTTCGACCTGGGCGCGGGAAAGAGTGCTCATCGCATGACTCCGGAAAGACCGAGCGGAATAGGCGGCTATCCTAACCGACCGCCTCGCCGCTGGGTCCTCCGGACGTGAAAAAATCGCGCCGCGCCTATATAGTTGCCGACTTCCCTTCGTTTCGTAATCCGGTAGCCGAGCACCATGACCGAGCCCCGCAAAATCCTCGTGACAAGCGCCCTTCCCTATGCCAACGGGTCCATTCACCTCGGGCATATGGTCGAGTACATCCAGACCGACATCTGGGTACGCTTCCAGAAGATGCGCGGCAACCAGGCCGTCTACGTCTGCGCCGACGACGCCCACGGCTCGGCCATCATGCTGCGCGCCGAGAAGGAGGGCATCACCTCCGAGCAGTTGATCGACAACGTCCGCGCCGAGCACACCGCCGACTTCGCCGCCTTCCTGGTGGACTTCGACAACTACCACTCGACCCACTCGGAAGAAAACCGCGCGCTGTCCAGCAGCATCTACACCAAGCTGCGCGACGCCGGCCACATCGCCACCCGCCCGGTCACCCAGTACTTCGACCCGGACAAGGAAATGTTCCTGGCCGACCGTTTCATCAAGGGCACCTGCCCCAAATGTGCGGCCGAAGACCAGTACGGCGACAACTGTGAAGTGTGCGGCGCCACCTATTCCCCCAACGAACTGAAAAACCCCAAGTCGGCCATTTCCGGCGCCACCCCGGTGCTCAAGGAGTCGCTGCACTATTTCTTCAAGCTGCCGGACTTCGACGCCATGCTGAAGGAGTGGACCCGCAGCGGCGCGCTGCAGGAGTCGGTGGCCAACAAGATCGCCGAGTGGCTCGACGCCGGCCTGCAGGAGTGGGACATCAGCCGTGACGCGCCCTACTTCGGCTTCGAAATTCCCGACGCCCCCGGCAAGTACTTCTACGTCTGGCTGGACGCGCCCATCGGCTACATGGCCAGCTTCCAGAACCTCTGCGCGCGCCGTCCCGAGCTGGATTTCGACGCTTTCTGGAACAAGGACTCCAAGGCCGAGCTGTACCACTTCATCGGCAAGGACATCGTCAACTTCCACGCCCTGTTCTGGCCCGCCATGCTCGAAGGCGCCGGCTACCGCAAGCCGACCGCGCTCAACGTGCACGGCTACCTGACCGTGAACGGCCAGAAGATGTCCAAGTCCCGCGGCACCTTCATCAAGGCGCGCACCTACCTGGATCACCTGAGCCCGGAATACCTGCGCTACTACTACGCCTCCAAGCTGAGCCGCAGCGTCGACGACCTCGACCTGAACCTCGAGGACTTCGTGCAGAAGGTCAATTCCGACCTGGTGGGCAAGGTGGTGAACATCGCCAGCCGTTGCGCCGGCTTCATCCACAAGGGCAACGCCGGCAAGCTGGTGGCCGAGAACGCCGCCCCGGAACTGTTCGACGAATTCGCCGCGGCCGCACCGAGCATCACCGAAGCCTACGAAAACCGTGACTTCGCCCGTGCCATGCGCGAAATCATGGCGCTCGCCGACCGTGCCAACGCCTACATCGCCGACAAGGCGCCCTGGGCCCTGGCCAAGCAGGAAGGCAAGCAGGCCGAGGTGCAGGCGGTGTGCGCCGCCGGTATCAACCTGTTCCGCCAGTTGGTGATCTTCCTCAAGCCGGTGCTGCCGAAGCTGGCCGCGGACGCCGAGGCCTTCCTCAACGTCGCGCCGCTGACCTGGGACAACCACAAGACCCTGCTCGCCGAGCATCAGTTGAACCCCTTCAACCCGCTGATGACCCGTATCGAGCCGGCGAAGGTCGAAGCCATGGTCGCCGCCTCCAAGGAAGATCTGGCCGCCGCGTCGGCGCCCAAGGGCAATGGCGAGCTGGAGAAAGACCCGCTGGCGGCGGAAATCACCTTCGACACCTTCGCCGCCGTCGACCTGCGCATCGCCCTGATCGAGAAGGCCGAGTTCGTCGAGGGCGCCGACAAGCTGCTGCGCCTGACCCTGGACATCGGCGACGCCAAGCGCAACGTCTTCTCCGGCATCAAGAGCGCCTACCCGGACCCGAGCAAGCTGGAAGGCCGCCTCACCCTGTACGTCGCCAACCTGGCGGCGCGCAAGATGAAGTTCGGCATCTCCGAAGGCATGGTCCTGGCGGCCGGCCCCGGCGGCGAGGAAATCTACCTGCTCAGCCCCGACAGCGGCGCCAAGCCGGGTCAGCGGGTCAAGTAAGACGCCGAGCTGCAGCACAACGCCCGCCTATCGCGGGCGTTGTGTTTTCTGCCGCAGGTTGGGTTGAGGCACGAAACCCAACCTGCGGAGGCGGACATCAGCACGTTGGGCCTCGTTCCTCGGCGCCAACCTGCCCCCTTTCAGCTGAGCTAGCCTTGAACCTAGGCACGGCCTGCGGGCACCGCGCCCCTGTACCGCTCCGGCTGCATCCCGGATAATACGCGGCCCTTTTTCCAGCCCGGCGACGCCACGTCCCATGACCGACCTTCTCTTCGCCCTGCTCGGCGCGGCCCTGGCCAGTAACCTGGTCCTCGGCCTGCCCCTGGGCGCCGACGCCCTGCGCCAGCCGCGCAGCCGGGCGCTGGCCCTGGCGGGCGGCGTGCTCCTGGCGGCCGCGGCCCCCCTCGCCTGGCTGTTCGACCAATTCTTCCTCGCCCCCCTGAACCTCGGCCCGTTGCGCCTGTTCCTCTTCCTGCCGCTGCTGGCGGCCCTGGCCTGGCTGGTGACGCGCCTGCTGGCACGCTGGCGCCCGGCCCTGGCGGTGGACAGCTTCCTGCTGCTGGGCAACGGCGCGGCCCTCGGCGCCATGCTCCTGGCCCCGGCCGGAAGCCTGCTCCAGGCACTGGGGCTGGGGCTGGGGGGTGGATTTGGTTTCTGGCTCGCGTTGCGCCTGTTCGACGACCTGCTGACGCAGGTCGAACAGGCCGACGTCCCCGCACCTTTCCGAGGCACGCCCATGCTGCTCATCTGCGCAGGACTCATGGGCCTGGCTTTTCTCGGCTTCAACGGATTCGGCACTCCATGACCCAAGCAGCCCTGATCCGCAGCATCGACGCCCTGCTGCCCCAGACCCAGTGCGGCAAGTGCGGCCATCCCGGCTGCAAGCCCTACGCCGAAGGCATCGCCCAGGGCGAGCCGATCAACAAATGCCCGCCCGGCGGCACCGCCACCATCCTGGCCCTGGCCGACCTGTTGAAGGTCCCGCCGCTGCCCCTGGACGCCCCCAACGGCCCGGTGCCGCCGCAGATCGCATTCATTCGCGAAGCCGAGTGCATCGGCTGCACCAAGTGCATCCAGGCCTGCCCGGTGGACGCCATAGTCGGCGCCGCCAAGCAGATGCACACCGTCATCACGGATGAATGCACCGGCTGCGAACTCTGCGTGGTGCCCTGCCCGGTGGACTGCATCGATATCCTGCCGCTCGCCGAGCCGGCCGCCGGCGCCCAGCGCCAACGCGCCGACCAGTTCCGCGAGCGCTTCGAATTCCGCAATGCCCGCCTCGCCCGCGAAGAGACACGCCGCCAGGCCGAGCGTGAGGCCCGTGTCGCCCGCATCGCCCAGGCCGGGCAAACCGCCGCCGCGCCGCAGGATGCCGTCCAGGCCGCCATCGAACGGGTCAAGGCGCAGAAGGCCGCCGCCCCCAGCCTCAGCGATCAGCAGAAGCGCCTGAAGATCGAGGCCGCCATGGCCCAGGTGGCGCTGAAGAAGGCCGAAGCCCAGCTGGAGGTCTACGGCACCTCCGACCTCCAAACCCAGGTCGCCGAGCTGCGCCTGGCCAACGACAAGGCCCAGGCCGCCCTCAAGGCGGCCCTGGAAGCCCCGGCGCCGCAGGTGGATGAAACCGCCCTCAAGCAGGCGAAAATCGCCGCCGCCATGAGCCGCGCCCAACTGAGCAAGGCCGAGAAGGCCTTTGGCGAAGCCCCGACCGACGCACAACTGGCCCAACTGGCCGAGCTGCGCGCCGCCGAGGAGCAGGCCCAGCAGCGTCTGGAAGCCCTTCAGGGCAGCCCGCTCGCGCCCGTCGCCAGCGACGGCCAGGCCCGCCTCAAGCAGGCCAAGATCGCCCTCGCCAGCCGCCGCGCCGAACTGAAGGGCGCCGAAGCCCGTGGCGCCATCGACGCGGAACTGGTCGCGCTGCGCCGGGCCCTGGCCGACGCCGAGGTCGCCCTGCACGCGGCCGAGGACGCCTCCGGCAAGCAACCACCCGACCTGCAACGCATCGACAAGCGCCCGGTGGACCCGGCCATGCGCGCCCTGAAGACCGAACTGGCCTACGCCCAAGCCGAACTCAGCAAGCTTGAACGGCAGGCCGACAACGACCCGGCCGCCCTGGCCAAGGCCCGCGAACGCCTGGCCAAGGCCGAACGGGCCCTCGCCGAACATCCCTGACGACCAACGGCGATGACCACCCGCCCGGCCTTCGACCCCCGCCCCAGCATGCAACTGGTGCTGCTGGCCTGCCTGCCGGGCCTGCTGGCACTGTTCTGGCAGTACGGCTGGGGCAGTCTGCTGCAACTGCTGGTGGCCCTCCCGGTCGCCCTGGCCTGCGAGGCACTGGTTCGCCGCTTGCGCCGGCAGCCCGTCGCGACGCAAGCCGCGTTGTTCAACCGCCCCCTGCTGGGCGAAGGCAGCGCCCTGGTCAGCGCCACCTTGCTGGCCCTGGCCCTGCCGCCCTATTCGCCCTGGTGGCTGACCGCCTGCGCCTGCGCCTTCGCCCTGCTGTTCGGCAAGGCACTGTTCGGCGGCTTCGGGCAGAACCCCCTCAATCCGGCCATGCTCGGCTACGCCCTGGTACTGGTGGCCTTCCCCGTCCAGCTCAGCCAGTGGCCCACGCCCGGCCAGCAGCCCGGCCTGGGCGAAGCCCTGCAGCAGGTCCTGGGTGTCGGCGGCGGTCTGGTGGATGGCTGGAGCCAGGCCACCGCCCTGGACAGCCTCAAGCACAACGACCGCCTGACCGTCGATGAACTCTTCGCCGGTCACGCCGCCTTCGGCGGCGTCGGGGGGCACGGCGCGGAGTGGGTCAACCTGGCGTTCCTCCTGGGCGGCCTGTTCCTGCTGCAACGCAAGGTGATTCGCTGGCACGCGCCCGCCGGACTGCTGGCCAGCCTCTTCGTCATCAGCCTGCTGTGCTGGAACGGCAGCGGCTCCGATTCCAACGGCTCGCCGCTGTTCCACCTGCTCAGCGGCGCCACCATGCTCGGCGCCTTCTTCATCGCCACCGAACCGGTGTCCGGCGCCGCCAGCGACCGTGGCCGCCTGTACTTCGGTATCGGCGCCGGGCTGTTGGTCTATGTGATCCGCACCTGGGGCGGCTATGCCGACGGCATGGCCTTCGCCATCCTGTTGATGAACCTGCTGACGCCGTCCCTGGACCGGCTGACGGCGCGCAGCCGGGAGACGCCCGCGTGAATGGCCGCGACATCCGGGTGCTGGTCCTGCTGGCGGGCGCCGGGCTGGCCGTGCTGATCGCCGTCAGCCAACTGCTCGCCGGGCGGATCGACGCCGAACGCCAGGCCGCCGACGAACGCGCCCTGCTCGACCTGCTGCCCGCCGGCAGCTACGACAACCGCCCCCTGGCCCGGCCGATCGCCCTGCCCGCCAGCGAGCTGCTGGGCAGCCCGCCGCCCAACCAGGCCTGGCTGGCCACCCGCGAAGGCGTCCCGGTGGCGGTGCTGCTGCCGGTCGTCGCCAAGGGCTACGAAGGGCCGATCCACCTGCTGCTGGCGATCCGTCCGGACGGCCGCCTGCTGGCCAGCAAGGTGCTCGACCACCGCGAAACAGCGGGTATCGGCGACCGCATCGAGCCGGCCCGCAGTCCCTGGCTGCAAACCTTCGATGGCGTTTCCCTGGCCGGGCGCCCGGAAGCGCAATGGCAGGTGAAAGCCGACAACGGCCAGTTCGACCAGATCGCCGGCGCCACCATCACCTCCCGCGCCGTGGTCAGCGCCATCCAGCGCGCGCTGCAATTCTTCGACGGCCAGCGCCGACTGCTGCTCGGGGAGGCCACGCCATGAAAGCCAGCCACCTCGGCCTGATCGGCCTGGCCCTGCTGATCGGCGCCACCGACCTGCTGGTGAAGGGCCTGGGGCTGGCCCTGGTCGGCCTGCCCCTGCTCGGCCTCCTGGGGCTGGTCCTGCCGCTGCTCGATCGTCACCTGACCGGCACCGCCCACGGGCTCGGCGCACTGCTGCTGTCCGTCCTGCTGGTGAGTATCGCCAGCCTGCTGCTGCAAGCCGGCGCGTTCGAACTGCACCGGGCCTTCGGCCCCTACCTCTACCTGCTGCTGGTGCCCTGCCTGCAGCTGAGCCAAGGGGAACGCTCGGACGCGCTCGACGGCCTGCGCCTGGGCCTCGCCTTCGCCCTGCTGGCATTACTCCTGGGCGCCCTGCGGGAAGCCCTCGGGCATGCCAGCCTGTTCGCCCATTTCGACTGGTTGCTGGGTCCGCCCGCGCTGGGCTGGCGGGTGCAGTTCGGCGCCGATGGCATCCCCCTGTTCGCCCTGGCGCCCGGAGCCTTTATCCTGCTGGGAACGCTACTGGCGCTCTGGCGCCACCTGACCAAGAAGACCGCTGATTCCCGATGAACGCCGCCAAACGCTACGAAATCTTCCGCCGCCTCCACGACGACGATCCCAACCCCACCACCGAACTGGCCTACAGCACGCCGTTCGAGCTGCTGATCGCGGTCATCCTTTCCGCCCAGGCCACCGACGTCGGCGTGAACAAGGCCACGGCCAGGCTGTACCCGGTGGCCAACACCCCGGAGGCCATCTACGCCCTGGGCGTGGAGGGGTTGTCGGAGTACATCAAGACCATCGGCCTCTACAACAGCAAGGCGAAGAACGTCATCGAGACCTGCCGCATCCTCATCGAGCAGCACGGCAGCCAGGTGCCGGACAACCGCGAGGACCTCGAAGCCCTGCCCGGCGTCGGCCGCAAGACCGCCAACGTGGTGCTCAACACCGCCTTCCGCCAGCCCACCATGGCGGTGGACACGCACATTTTCCGGGTCAGCAACCGCACCGGCATCGCCCCCGGCAAGAACGTGCTGGAGGTGGAAAAGAAGCTGCTGAAATTCGTACCAAAAGAATTCCTGCTGGACGCCCACCACTGGCTGATCCTGCACGGCCGGTACGTTTGCGTGGCGCGCAAGCCGCGCTGCGGCGCCTGCCGTATCGAGGATCTTTGCGAGTACAAGGCGAAGACGTCTGACGATTGATAACCTATTGATTCGCTCAAGTATCCGATTGAAAAAATCTTTTTTACCGGTCCTGTCTTTGCCGCTATAAGGTGCGCCAATAGCGCCCCGCTTTGTGGAGTGACCCTTATGAGCACAGCCAAAGACGACATCGAGCTCGAAGAAGATTTCGTTTCCGAAGACAGCGAAGATTCGGAAGCCCCGGCAGAAACCGCCAAAACCAACCTGACCAAGCGCCGCATCATCGACAACTACCTCGAAGAGCGGCGCCTGCAGAAGCAGCTTTCCGATTACGACTTCGACCTGTAGTCGACGCCTGCGAAAAAGCCCCGCGAATGCGGTAATGCTGTTCACATAAGCATTTGAGCTGCAGCCGAGGTTCCCCGAGAATCCGATGCCAGACCTCTGGCATCGGATTTTTTATGTCCTTTCAACAGCAGTTGCTCGACCTGGGCGAGTTGTTCAACTTCTCCGACTTGAGCACCTTCACCCAAAACATCCCGATCGAGTGGGTGGCGTCGGCGCTGGAGCTTTCTGCCCAGGCCACCATCCGCCGCCGGCGCCTGCCCAGTGATCAGGTGCTCTGGCTGGTGCTCGGCATGGCCTTGTTCCGCGACGAGCCGGTCCATGAGGTGGCGCGGCGCCTGAACATCTGCGCCCAGGGTCTGGCCTCCGACCACCTGCTGGCCAGAAGTGGGGTCACCGAGGCACGCAAACGGCTGGGGGCCGATCCGGTTGAATGGCTGTTTCGCCAGACGGGTCAGCAATGGGGGTGTGAGCGCTATGACGGCGATAGCTGGCAGGGCCTGCAGGTGTTGGCGGTGGATGGTGCACTGCTGCGCACCCCGGATACACCCGAACTGCGGGAGCATTTCGGCTCTGGCAATACCGCCACCGACCGTCAGACGCCGTTCCCCATGCTGCGTCTGGTGGCCCTGATGAATGTGCGCTCGCACTTGATTCTGGATGCCCAGCTGAGCCCATACCGGCGCAGTGAAATGCGCTTGGCCGATGCCTTTGTGCAGCAGATTCCCGACCATTCGGTGACCTTGTTCGACAAGGGGTTCTGGAGCGCCGATTTGCTGTTGGGGTTGAACAAGGGCGGTGACCACCGACATTGGTTGATCCCGGCCCGCCAGGGTCTAGTCAGCGAGGAAGTGACGCGTTATGGCAAAGGGGATCGCCTGTTGCGCATGAAGGTGTCGCCCCAGGCGCGAAACCGTAACCCGAACCTACCCACGCACTGGGAGGTGCGCGAGGTCAGCTACGAAGTCCAGGGCAAGGTAAAAACCGTTCTGACCTCGCTGCCGGCCGAGCGCTACAGCGCCAAGGCGGTCGCCACACTGTACCGGGAGCGCTGGGAGATCGAACTGGGCTTCCGGAACATCAAGAGTTCCCTGCAGCAGAATGCGGTGACCCTGCGCAGTAAGGTCAAGGCGTTGGTCTACCAGGAGGTCTGGGGATTGTTGCTGGCCTACAACATCATCCGCCGTGAGGCCGGTCAGGCGGCAGTCGCCTTCGGCCGCTCACCCGCCGACATCCGCTTCAAGCCGGTGGCTCACTATATCGCCGTGCAATTGATCGTGATGGCGGCGGCCAACCCGATTTCGGCCACGGGCCGTCGCCTGTCGGAGTTGCGAGCCGGTATTGGCGGGTTGTTTCTGGATCACCGCCCCAAGCCATCAAGACCCAGGACGGTGAAGATTTCCAAGACCCGCTACCCGGTGGACCGCAAGGCTGCTCCGCTTAAGTGAACAGCATTACCGCGAATGCGGGGCTTTTTGTTTGCAGTCAGGTGAGCAATCCCGCCACCGTCCGCTCGCCCAGTGCCGGGCCGACGCTCATGCCCACGCCGCTGTGCATCAGCACCGCAGTCACCCCCGGCGCCGCCTTGAGCACCGAGAACGGCCCCGGCCCACGGGCGCCGTAGACACCCTGCCAGCGTTCCACCACCGTCAGGCGCGTGCCGAGGGTGTGCTCGGCCAGTTCCAGCAGGATGTCGTCCACCGCTTCGGCATTGAAGGGCGACGCATCGCTGCCGTAGTGGTGGGAGTCGCCGACGATCAACTCGCCATGGGGCGTCGGGCTGACCAGCAGGTGGATGCCGTGCTCCTCCAAGGCCGGCTGTTCGTTGCGGATCTGCTCGCGAATGGCCTCGGCTTCCGGCAGGTCGGAGAAGGCGCCGTAGTGCACGCAGCTGAGGCCGGTGAGCACCGCCTGGTTCAGGCCGAAGTCGCGCTCCGGGCGCACCCGCAGCATCTGCAGGCGGCAGACCTGGGGTTGCAGCGGCGCGATCTGCTCGGCCAGCAGGGTCTGATAGTCGTGGCCGGAGCAGACGATGATCTGCTCCGCGCGGCAACGACCGGCGGTGCTGTGGATAACCCCCGGTTCGATCGCGCGCACCAGGGTGGAGAAATGGAATTCGACGCCGTACTCCCGGCGCAGGTAGTCCACCAGCGCGGGCACGGCCTCGCGGGAATAGAGCTGCTGGTCGTCCAGCCCCAGCAGGGCGGCACGGTGGTGGCTGAACTGGCCCCGATAAAGGTCATGCAGGCGGTCGCCGCGCAGCAGCTCCACGCGGTAGCCGTGTTCGCGGGCGCGCACCTCGCAGAAGGCTTCCAGCAGCGCTTCCTCGGCACGGGTCCGGGCCAGCAGCAGGGAACCGTTGCGACGGAGGTGGAATCCGGCGGCCTCGGCCCAACCGGCCCAGATGTCCCGACTGTCCCGGGCCAGGGCGTGCATCGGACCCGGCGGCTGGCCGGTGACCAGGGCCTGGCCGAAGTTGCGCACCGAGGCCCCCAGGGGCGTGGCGCTGCGCTCGAAGACGCTGACGCGCAAACCGCGCCGCGCCGCGGCGTAGGCGTGGGACAGGCCGAGGATGCCGGCGCCGACCATGGCGATATCGGTGTCTTGCAGCATGGGAACTCCTTGGGTTCGAGCGGGGCCGGCCTCCCTCACCCCAGCCCTCTCCCGGAGGGAGAGGGAGCAAAGCGGAGAAGCCGGATACCTCGGTTTACTGCGGCAGCTTCTCGGACTTGCCGTCGTAGCGCTTGCGCCATTCGGCGAGGATCTGGTCGCGGTTCTGCGAGGCCCAGGCGAAGTCGTTCTTGATCAGCCGCTGCTCGTAGTCGGCGGGCAGTTCGGTCTGCGGCTTGGCGATGCCGGGGGCGGCGAGGACGGCGAAGTTCTCCTTGTACAGCGCCATGGCCGCCGGGCTGGCGGAGAAGTCGGCGAGCTTCTTCGCCGCTTCCAGCTGATCGGTGCCCTTGACGATGCCGGTGGCTTCGATTTCCCAGCCCAGGCCTTCCTTCGGCAGGACGATGTCCAGCGGCGCGCCCTGGCGCTTCAGTTGCACGGCCGGGTACTCGAAGGAGATGCCGATGGGGAACTCGCCGGCAGCGGCCAGCTTGCACGGCTTGGAACCGGAATGGACGTACTGGCCGATGTTCTGGTGCAGGGCGTCCATGTAGGCCCAGCCCTGCTTCTCGCCGAAGGTCTGCAGCCAGGCGCTGACGTCGAGGAAGCCGGTGCCGGAAGAGGCCGGGTTCGGCATCACGATCTTGCCCTGGTATTCGGGCTTGGTCAGGTCTTCCCAGCTACCGGGCTTGGTCAGGCCCTGCTTTTCGGCTTCCACGGTGTTGAAGCAGATGGTCGCGGCCCAGACGTCCATGCCGACCCAGGCCGGCGGGTTGGCGGCGTCGCGGTAGTTGGCGCCGATGGTTTCCAGGTGCTTGGGCGCGTATGTCTCCAGCATGCCTTGCGCATCGAGGATGGCCAGGCTGGACGCGGCCAGGCCCCAGACGGCGTCGGCCTGCGGGCGGTCCTTCTCGGCCAGCAGCTTGGCGGTGATGATGCCGGTGGAGTCGCGCACCCACTTGATCTCGATGTCCGGGTTCTGTTGCTCGAAGGCCTTCTTGTAGGCCGACAGTTGCTCGGCTTCCAGGGCGGTGTAGACGGTCAGCTCGGTGGCGGCCTGGGCCTGGAGGCTGAAGCCGGCCACAACGGCGGCGGCGAGGGCGAGGCGTTTGAACATGGAAAGCTCCTTGTCGGGGTTGGCTTGCGGTTTGGGGTTGTTCAGGTGGTAGCCGGGGCACCGTTGCGCCAGGCCTGGGAGCGGCGCAGCAGGCCGCGCGAAGCCCAGGCCAGCAGCAGGGACACCGTGGCCGAGGTGAGCAGGATCAAGGTGGACATGGCCGCCGCGCCGCCGACGTTGCCGGCGTCGTCCATGTTCAGCACGGCCACGGCGGCGAGGATGCTGTCCGGGCTGTAGAGGAAGATGGCGGCGGACACCGTGGTCATGGCGGACACGAACAGGTAGCGGACGATATCCAGCAGCGCCGGCAGGCAGATCGGCACCGTCACCCGCAGGTAGTGGCGCCAGAGCGGGGCCTTGAGCGACAACGCGGCGGCCTCGAACTCGCCGTCCAGCTGGCGCAGGGCGGTGGTGGCGGTCATCTGCGCGGTGGTGAGGAAATGCGCGATGGAGCAGATCACCAGCAGGGTCATGCTGCCGTAGAGGACGTGCAGCGGGTTGCCCGGCAGGTTGAAGAAGAAGACGTAGCCGAGGCCGAGCACCAGGCCTGGCACGGCCATGGGCACGAAACTGAGCAGGCGCAGCGCCTGGTTCAAGCCTTTCCGGCCGCGGGTTTTCTCCATCAGGTAGGCGCCGGTGAAGATCAGCGCACTGCCGAAGAGCGCGGTGCAGGTGGCCAGGGTCAGGCTGTTGCGGTACGCCAGCCAGCCGCCGCCGGCGGTTTCCTCGAAGGCGTAGTGACGCAGGGACAGCGACAGGTTGTAGGGCCAGAACTTCACCAGGGACGAGTACACCGCCATGCCCAGCACCAGCAGGAGGATGGCGCAGATCACCAGCACCAGGACCAGGAAGCAGGCATCTCGGCCCTTCGACGGTGCCGGCTGGAAGACCTGGGCACGGCCGCTCATGGCTTCGCCCTGGCGGCGACGCAGCCAGGCGTCGACACCGAAACTGAGCAGCGCCGGCACCAGCAGCACCATGCCGATCAGCGCGCCACGGCCGAACTGCTGCTGGCCCACCACGGCCTTGTAGGCTTCCAGTGCCAGCACCTGGTAGTCGCCGCCGACCACCACGGGCACACCGAAGTCGGTGATGCACAGGGTGAACACCAGGCAGAAGGCGGCGAACACCGCCTGGCGGGTGGCCGGCCAGGTGATGCTGCGAAAGGCCTTCCAGGGGCCGGCGCCCATGCTGGCGGCGGCGTCGAACAGGCGCGCGTCGGCCATGCCCAGGGCCGAGAGCAGCACCATCAGCGCGTGGGGGAAGGTGTAGATGGCGTCGCCCAGGACGATGCCCCAGAAGCCGTAGATGTTGTCCGGCAGCCAATCGCGCAACAGCCCCTGGTTGCCGAACAGGTAGATCAGCGCGATGCCCGGCAGCATCGAGGGCGCCAGCAACGGCAGCAGGGAAATGCCGCGCCACAGGCCCTTGGCCGGGATCAGGGTGCGCTGCAGGGCGTAGGCGAACAGGTAGGCGCTGGGCACGACGATGGCCGCCACGCTGAGGGAAACCTTCAGGCTGTTGCCCAGCAGCCAGTGGAAGTTGGCGCTGGCGAACAGCTCGCGGGCGGCGACGAATCCACCGCCCTGCCCCGCCTCGCCACTGAAGCCGCGCCAGAAGATGGCCAGCAGCGGCAGCAGCACGGCCAAAGTCAGCAGGCCCAGCAGCAGGTACCTGCCGCCCTGGACGAAGAGGCGATCGCCCAGGTCGCTGCGCGGCGCGCCTTGGCCTTGGGCCTTGCCCAGCTTGATCACGGCATCCATTTCAGGCGAACACCTGCAGGCTGCGGGACGGCAGGGCCACCCAGATCTCCGGGCTGCCCAGGCGCGGCAGGCTTTCCGGGTCCAGTTCGGCCAGCAGCGGATGCCCAGGCAGTTGTTCCAGCTCGAAACTCATGCGGCAGCGGTTGCCGAGGAAGGTGATTTCCCGCACCTGGGCGCGGAAGCGGTTGTCCTGCTGCTCGGCGGGGTTGATGGCGATGGCCTCGGGGCGGCAGAACAGGCGGCCGCTGGCGGCGGTGCCGGCGGATTCCGGCAGGCGCAGGTCGAGGGCGCCGACGCGTGCGTGACCTTGGCTGCGGGATTCGAAGGGCAGCCAGTTGCCCTGGCCAACGAACTCGGCGACGAAGGGGGTGGCCGGCTGGCGGTAGATCTCCCGGGGCGTGCCGTACTGCTCCACGCGGCCCTGGTTCATCACCGCGATGCGGTCGGCCATCAGCATGGCCTCGTCCTGGTTGTGGGTGACCATCAGGGTGGTGATGCCCAGGCGCTTCTGCAGCTGACGCAGTTCGGTGCAGAGGTGTTCGCGGACGCGGGCGTCCAGGGCCGACATGGGTTCGTCCAGCAACAGCAGCGACGGGCTCGGCGCCAGGGCGCGGGCCAGCGCCACGCGCTGCTGCTGGCCGCCGGAGAGCTGACCGGGGAACTTCTTCTCGCTGCCGGCGAGGCCCACCAGCTCCAGCATCTCGGCCACCCGCGCGCGGGCCTGCTCGCGGCCGTTGCCGGCCAGGCCGTAGGCGATGTTCTGCTCGACGGTCAGGTTCGGGAACAGGGCGTAGGACTGGAACAGGATGCCGTAGTCACGGGCCTGGGGCGGCAGGCGGGAAATGTCGCGCTCGCCGATATGCAGGCTGCCGCCGTCCTGCTGCTCCAGTCCGGCGATGCAGCGCAGCAGCGTGGTCTTGCCGCAGCCGGAAGGCCCCAGCAGGCAGACCAGCTCGCCTTCGGCGATATCCAGGGATACGCCACCCAGGGCAGTGAAATGGCCGAAGCGCTTGTGGATATCACGCACCCGCATGTGGGGGGCGAGCTGGTCGGAATGGGGCATGGCGGTACCTCGTTGAGCGGTGGGCGCGCACAGGTGCACGACTCGACGAGGTTGATGCTAGGTAGCCAATGCGAAGGCTAGATGGCAGTCAGGCAAAGTACGCCGATAGTGGCATTGGCGGATTTGCGATGGGCGCCGAGCGCAGCGAGGCCCAACGTGCGGCGCTCCACCGGGTGGTGTTGGGCTTCGTGCCTCAGCCCAATCTACGTGGCGCCTTCCCGCGCCAGGGCCAGGAACGCCGCTGGCAGACGCGCCTGGCGGCGTTCCTTGAGGCAGTAGAGGTATTCGTCGATCCGCGCCGCGCCCTTGAGTTCGATCACGCGCAGGTCCGGGTTATCCGGCACTTCGTGGCGGGCGATGATGCTGATGCCGAGGTTGCGGATCACCGCTTCGCGGATGGACTCGCGGCTGCCGATCTCCAGCAGCGGGCCGATGGCGATGCCGGCGTCCTTGAGCATGGCCTCGGTGAGCTGGCGGGTGGTGGAGCCGGGTTCGCGCATCAGCAGGCAATGGCCCTTGAGGTCGGCCAGGGCGACGGACTTGCGCCGCGCCAGGGGGTGTTCGCGGTGTACGGCCAGCACCAGCGGGTCGCTGCCCAGCACCAGGCGGGTCAGGCGCGCATCGTCGAGCTTCTGCGAGGAGGCGGCGAGGTCGACGCGGTATTCCTCCAGGGCCTCGATCACCTGCTGGGAATTACCGATCTCCAGCGAGACATCGGTCTGCGGGAAACGGCCGCGAAAGGTGCGCACCAGGTCGAGGATGTAATAAGGGGCGGTGGCGCCGATGCGCAGGGCGCCCTGCATCTGCCCGCAATTGCGCAGAAAGAATTCGATATCGGCTTCCTGTTGCAGCAGCACCTTGACCATGGGCAGCAGCCGCGCGCCCTCCTCGCTCACCACCAGGCGGCGGCCGCCACGGTGGAACAGTTCGACGCCGTACTGGCCTTCGAGGTTGCGGATCTGCGTGGTCACCGTGGGCTGGCTGAGACCGAGCTTCTTCGCCGCCTGGGTGATGCTGCCCAGGCGGGCGACCATATAGAAGGCCTTGAGCTCGGCGCTGAGCATGGCGATGGACCTCGGAAAGCGGATGTGCGGGGCATTCTAGCCGCACGGCCGGGCGGACCCCAGCCCGGATGCAAGCCGCGTCCCCGGCATACCCCTCGCGGATTTCGTCCGGGCTGCCGGTGCGGGCGCGCGTGCTTTCGCGAAACCGGCCTGCGTGCTCCCCCTCGCGATGGAAAACCCCCTTACGACAGCAGGCTCACCACCGCATAGCGGCTCAGGTTGGCCTGGGCGACCACCGTCTGGGTGACGGCGCCGTAGCTGCTCGGGCTCTTGCGCATCAGGTTGAAGACGGCGGTGGCGAAGTTGTGCGCCCAGGTCTGCTCGTCTTCGTCGGACTGGCGGGCAAGGAACTCGCGAATGTCTTCCTGGCGGTTGCGGATCTGTTCGCGCAGGGACGACACCTTGTCCAGTGCGCTGACCACCTGGTCCAGCACCTGGCGCAATTCGCGCAGGGTGTCGCCCTTGAAGTCGGTGGGGAAGGCCTTGAGCCCCTCTTCCTGGCTGTCCAGCGGCGTGAAGCGGCCCTTGGCGAACAGTTTGTCCTCGCCCTGCACCTTGAGCTGGCCCTTGAGCGACTGCCAGTCGCCCTCCTGGGCGGAGAACTTCAGCGCGCCGTCCCGGTCCAGCTCGGCGCGGATGCCGGCCTGGCCGAGGGTGGCGTTGAAACGGCGCAGCACCTGCTCGGTACTCATGCCGTCGTCCAGCACCACCGCAACCGGCTCGCCAAGGCTGCGGCCGCCCGCGAACAGCAGGGTTTCCTTGCCGGAGCGCTGGATGGCCTCCACCGAGTCCAGGCCCTGCAGGCTGAAGCGGCTGCGCACCGGTTCGTGCAGGCGCAGCTTGAGGCTGGCGTCGAGGGCGTTGCCGGAACGCCGGGTGCGTTCCTCCAGCAGCGTGTTGACCTGCTGGGCGGCCTCGCGCACGGCCTGTTTGTCGCCGTTCTGCGGGTTGGCCAGCTCGCGGCCGATGTTCAGCTTGAGCTGGCCGAGGTGCTCGGCCAACTGGTCGAGGTAGCTTTCCGCCGTCTGCATGGACGACAGCTGCTGGTTCAGTTGCAGGTTGAAGCTGGCGTTCTTGTGCGGTCCGCGTTCGCCGCCGGTGGTTTCCGCGGCCCGCTTCTCGGCCTTGCGTCGCACGGCCGGCACCGCTTCCGGCAGCAGCGGCTGGCGACGCGCCTGGGCATCGGCGACGGCGACGGACGTGAGGGAATTCTCGACCTTCATCGGCGGGCTCCTGGCTTACAACAGGCCGAACAGCGACAGCTGGTTGATCTTCAGGTAGGTCTTCTGGGTCGCCTGCAGCGACAGCTGGTAGTTGTTCAGGTCGATCGCCGCGCCGGCGTAGTCCAGGCGCGCGAGTTCCCCTTCGGTCTTCTGATTGACCAGGGAGACCTCCTCGTTGCTGCCATTGAGCAGGCTCAGGGAATTCTGCCGACCACCCAGGTCGGTGATGGCCCCCAGCACGTTGCCATGTCCGGCATCGAGCTTGCCCAGGGCGTCGTCGATCCGCGCCTTGACCGTGGGATCGGTGATGTCCAGCGCCGGGTCCTTGAGCATCTGCACGATCTCGTGCAGGCCATTGAGGGCATCGACGCCAGGGCCGTAGACCGTGGCGGCGGTGACGTTCTCGTCCACCAGCACGCCGTTGGCCACCGCGGCCTGGCGATGCTTGTCGTTGCCGGTGAGGCCGTAGGTGCCGGTGACCGCATCGAAGGTCACGGCCGGGCGGTCGCTGAGGGTGCCGGAGAACAGGTAGCGGCCCTCCTCGTCGCGCACGTTGGCGAAACTGAGGATGGTCGACTCGATGACTTCGAGTTCGCTGGCCATCGCCGCCACGTCTTCCTCGGCATTGGCGCCGACGTTGGCGGCCCACAGCAGCAGGTCGCGGGCGCTGAGCATGGCATCCGAGGTGGCCGTGAGGTTGGCCTCCTGGGTGGAGAGGCTGCTGGACAGGTTGGCGATGTTCTTGCGGTACTGCTCCAGGCTTGCCTCTTCGCGCTGCACGCGCATGACCCGCACGCTGGCGATGGGGTCGTCGGACGGCAGCATCATGCGCTGTCCCGTGGCCATCTGTTGCATCAGCTTGCCGATTTGCGCCGAGCTGGCGCTCATCGAGTTGCTCATCAGCGCCGTGATCTGGGGGTTGGTGATCCGCATGGTTCCGCTCTCGGTAAGGGACGGCGTCAGAACGCCGCCAGCATGGCGTCGAAGAGTTCGTTGGCCGTGCTGATGACTTTCATGTTGGCCTGGTAGGCCTGCTGGTAGGTCATCAGGTTGACCCCCTCCTCATCCAGGCTGACGGCGCTGGTGCTGTCACGCTGGGCCTGGGCCTGCTCGACGACGGTGGTGGCGGACTTGAGGTCGGCCTGGTTCTGCCGGCTCGCGCTCGCCACCTGGCCGAGCAGCCCGGTGTAGGCGTCGTTGAGGCCCACCTGGCTGCCGTTGACGGTGACGGTCCGGGTACGCACGTCGAGCAACTGCAGCAGCACCTTGTTGTTGCCGCTCTCCCCCGTGGTGTCGGAGAAAGCCAGTTGCTCGGGCTTGAGGTTGTTCAGGCTGAGCAGCCGGGTGTTGCTGGTGGGGTCGTAGGTGAACAGCGGCTGGCCGGGGTTGCCGGCCAGGTCGAAACCGGTGACCAGGATGTCGTTGACCATCTGCGCCATCTGCCCGGCCATCTCGTGCAGGGCCTGCATCTTCGGCCGCAACTGGCCGAACTCGACGTCCTGGATGCCTCCGAGGGAGCCACCGATGCCACTCAGGTCGAGCGGGAACCGGGTGCCGGCGAAGGCCAGCTCCACAACCTGCTCGCCGGCGGCGTTGGTGGATACGCTCAATTGTGCCGCGGTGCTGCCGGCCACCAGCGGCTGGCCGCTGTCGAACGCCACGGTCAGGCCGCCATCGGCGGACTCGTTGACACGCACGCCGGCGTAGCGGCTGAGGTCCTTCACCAGGCTCTCGCGGTGGTCGCGCAGGGCGCTGGTGTCACCGCCGACGGACTGCGCCTCGACGATCTGGCGGTTCAGTTCGGCGATGTTGCGCGACAGCCCGTTCATTTCGTTGACCATGGTCTGGCGCTGCTCCTGCAGGGCCGAGAGCTGGGCATCGAGGTTGCTGGAAAGGCCGTTGAAACGCTGGGCGAGGTTGCCCGCCTCGGCGAGCACCTGCTGGCGCAGGGCGATGGAGCCAGGGGTGGGGCTGGCCTCGCTGAGGGCGGCGAAGAAGCGGTCGAGGCCGACGCTGATGCTGGACCCTTCGCCGCTCATCAGCCCTTCCAGGGCGGTGAGGTACTGCTGGGAGCCGCTGTAGTAGCTCTGTTCGGTGGTGGCGCGCCACAGCTGGCGGTTCTGGAAATCGTTGGCGATGCGGCGGATGCCGCTCACTTCCACGCCGCCGCCGACGTTGGGGCCGCCCTGCCCGCCGAGGGAGACCAGGTTCGGGGTGAGCCGGCTGAAACCCGGCGTATTGACGTTGGCAATGTTCTGCCCGGTCGTCGACAGGCCGATCTGCGCGGCGCGCAGGCCGCTGTAGGCAATCTGGCTCAATAGGCTCACGAGCGTTTCTCCTGGTTCTCGATCCTGATCGACTGGGCGAAGGCCGCGGAGCGGGCCTGGTGCGCGCTGGCCGACGGGATCTGCTGCTGGCCTGATTGCAAGGCGACCGGTTCGGCCGCCGGCTTAAATGCACCTTGTGCCGGGCCGGGTTGCGGCGCCGCAGCTTCCAGGTTGCGCAGGATGTTGCGGGTGTAGTCGCGGGTTTCCGGATAGGGAATCCGCTGGATCCAGTCGTCGATGCCGACCCGCCCGCTGCGCGGGTCGCCGTTGGCCTGCAGCCACTCGTCCACCTTGCCGGGGCCGGCGTTGTAGGCCGCCAGGGCGAGCACCCGGTTGCCGTCATAGCGATCGAGCATCTTGTTCAGGTAGGCGGTGCCCAACTGCCTGTTGTAGGCCGGGTCCCGGGTCAGGCGTTCCTCGCTGTAGTCCAGCCCCAGCTCGGCGGCCATTTCCCGCGCGGTGTCCGGCATCAGCTGCATCAGGCCACGGGCGCCCTTGGGCGACACCGCATCGGGATTGCCGCTGGATTCCTGGCTGATCAGGCTGTCGACCAGGGCGCGGAAGCCGGCGCTGCCCTGCTCCCAGGCGCTGGAGAGCAGTTCGCCGCCGCGATGCCAGGTGGCGCGCAGGGGCTCCAGGCTGGCCGCGCCGGCGCGGGGCAGCTCGCCGCCGGCGATGACGGTTTCCGCCAGGCCGGCGGCGGTCGGGTCGCCGGAGAGCTGCTTGACCAGCATGTCGGTAATGCCGGTCTGGCGCTTGCCGGCCAGGGTCTCGGCCAGCAGTTCGTCGTGGAAGTCGCGCAGGGTGTCCAGCTCGCGGCTGCGCATCGGGCTGCCGGCGGACAAGACGTCGCCGGCCTTGCGCATCTGCTTGAGGATCTGCTGCAGGAACAGCGCCTCGAATTGTTCGGACACGGCTTCCAGTTGCTCCCTTCGGCCGGCCGGGGTTTCGGCGCGACGCGGGGAGACGAAGGAGGTAGGCAGGGAAACGATGCTCATGGGAAACCGGCTCAGATGACGACGAGTTCGGCGTTCAGGGCGCCGGCCTGCTCCAGCGCCTGGAGGATGCTCATCACATCGTCCGGGGTGGCGCCCAGGCTGTTCACGGTATTGATGATGCTTTCCAGGCTGGAGCCCTCGGGCCACTTGAACATGGCGTTCTTGTCCTGGGTGACGGCCACGTCGGATTGCGGCGTGACCGCGGTCTGGCCGCGGGAGAAGGCGTTGGGCTGGCTGACCTGGGGGTTCTCGCTGATGGTCACGGTCAGGGTGCCGTGGGACACCGCCGCGGCCTTCACCCGCACGCCCTGCCCCACCACCACCGTACCGGTACGGCTGTTGAACACCACCTTGGGCCGGTTGCGGCCTTCGGCCACGTCCACCGACTCGAGCATGGCCATGAAGCTCATGCGCTGGGTGCTGGTGAGCGGCGCGCGGAGCGACACCTTGGTGGCATTGAGCGCGGTGGCGGTGCCGGAGCCGAAGCGCGCGTTGACCGCGTCGACCACCCGGCTGACGGTCTGGAAGCTCGGCTGGCGCATGTTGAGGATCACCTCGGGGCGCTCGGTGAAGTCGCTGGGGATGGTCCGTTCCACGGTGGCGCCGTTGGCGATCAGGCCGGTGGTGGCGCTGTTGATGGCGACGCTGGAGCCGCTCTGGCCCTCGGCCTTGAGGCCGCCCACCACCAGGTTGCCCTGGGCCAGGGCATAGACCTCGCCGTCCACGCCCTGCAGCGGGGTCATCAGCAGCAGGCCGCCGCGCAGGCTCTTGGCGTCGCCCAGGGACGACACGGTGACGTCCACCGTCTGCCCCGGCCCGTAGTTCGGCGGCACGCTGGCGGTGACGCTGACGGCGGCGACGTTCTTCAGCTTGGGGTCGACGTTGGGCGGCAGGTTCACACCGAACTGCTTGAGCATGTTGGTCACCGACTGGCTGGTGAACTTCACCTGGTTCTTGTCGCCGGTGCCATCCAGGCCCACCACCAGGCCGTAGCCGATCAGCTGGTTACCGCGCACGCCCTCGACATCCACCAGGTCCATCAGCGGCACCGCCGACAGGGTCGGATGCCAGAGCAGGGCGAGGCCGGCCAGCATCAGTTGCAGGGATTTGCGCACGAAGGACTCCAGGCTCACATCGGGAACAGCGGATGGGTGAAGAAGCGCGTCAGCCAGCCGGCCGAGTTGCTGTCGTTGAGCACGCCGCGCCCGGCATAGGAAATGCGCGCGTTGGCCACGTTCTGCGAGGACACCTGATTGGCGCGGTTGATGTCGTCGATGCGCACCAGGCCGGTCAGGCGGATGAACTCGTCGCCCTGGTTCAGGCGCAGGGACTTCTCGCCCTTGACCAGCAGCACGCCACCCGGCAGCACCTTGTGTACGGTGACGGCAATGGAGCCCTGCAGGGTGTTCTGCTGGGAACTCTTCGCCGAGCCGTTGAAGTCGCGCTCGGCGCTGGCGGAGGTGTTCAGCCGGTCGTACTCGTGGTTGAGGATGGTCGGCACCGGCACATCGATGCTGGAGCTCTTGCCGAAGCTGGTGCCGGCACTCTTGCTCGACTGGGTGGATTCGTTCAGCACCACGGTGACGATGTCGCCCACGCCGATGGCGCGCTTGTCGCGGATCAGCGAACTGCTGTAGCCGGGACGGAACAGCCCGCCACGGGTGGTGGCGGGCAGGCTGTAGTCGAGTTCCGGCGGCTGGTAGGCCGAGGAGTCCTCGTCCGGGAGCAGTTCGTTGAAACTCTGGCAGCCGGCGAGCAGGGCCAGGGCGGCAACGAGGATCGGCGCGCGCATCATGGCACTCACACCGTCTGATTGAGGAACTGCTGCATCCCCGACGCGGCATCCAGCACTTTCGCGTTGGCCTCGTAGGCGCGCTGGATGGCGATCATGTTCACCATGGCCTCCACCACCTGCACGTTGGAGCCTTCCAGCACGCCCTGCTTGAGGGTGCCCAGGCCTTCCTCGCCCGGCGTGCCTTCCACCGGTTCGCCGCTGGCCACGCTCTCGCGGTAGAGGTTACCGCCCAGGGCCTCGAGGCCGGCCGGGTTGGTGAAGTTGACCAGGGTGATCTGGCCCAGCTCGGTGGGCTGGCTGTCGCCCGGCAGCACGGCGGTGACGATGCCGTCGCTGCCCACGGTGAACTTGCTGGACCCGTTGGGCACCTCGATGGCCGGGGTCAGCGGCAGGCCCTGGGCGTTCACCACCACGCCTTCGGCATTGAGCTGCAACTGGCCGTTCTCGGTGTAGAGGATGTCGCCGTTGGGCGCCTCCACCTGGAAGAAGCCACGACCGATGATGGCCAGGTCCATGGGCTGGTTGGTGGTTTGCATGTTGCCTTCGGTGAACACCTTCTGGGTGCCCACCACGCGCACGCCGCTGCCGAGCTGGATGCCGGACGGCACGGTGTTGACCTGGTCGGCCTGGGCGCCAGGCTGCAGCTCGACGGCGTAGAACAGGTCCTCGAAGACCACGCGATCGGACTTGAAACCGTTGGTGTTCACGTTGGCCAGGTTGTTGGCCACGGTGGACAGGGCGGTGTCCTGGGCGGCCAGGCCGGTCTTGCTGACCCAGAGTGCTGAACTCATTCCTTTTTCTCCCTATGAAAAGCGTTGCGAGCGAAGGCCAGGCAAGGCGGAATCGTCCGAAAAGGCACCGTTTACCAGCGGTAAGGGGGCGGTTTTCGGACGCTGCCAACGCCGCATGGCCGAGTGCGGTCGCTTTCTAGCTGCCACGGATCATTCGGTTGCCGGCGGAGGACAGGTCCTCGGCGGCTTTCATCATCTTCACCTGGGTCTCGAACAGGCGGTTCAGGCTCATGCTCGACACCAACTGATCGATGGCCGAGACGTTGCTCGACTCCAGGTGGCCGCTGACCAGCAGCGGGTTGTCCATGGCCGGCGCCGGGCGGCCGTTGCGCGCCACCAGCAGGCCGGCGGCGTTCTTGGTGAAGGCGCCGGCGGGCTGGTCGACCACCTTGATGCGGTCCACCTCGGCCATCAGGAAGTCACCGCGCGGCATCACCGACACCGTGCCGTCCGAACCGATGCTCACGGCGTCGTACTCGGGCAGCACGATCGGACCGCCCTCCCCCAGCACCGGCCGGCCGCCGATGGTCAGGCGCCGTTCGGCATCGATCTGCAGGTTGCCGCTGCGGGTGTAGGCCTCGCCTTCGCCGGTCTGCACGGCGACCAGGCCCGGGCCCTTTATGGCGAAGTCGAGGTCGCGGCCGGTGGCCATCAGGGTGCCGCTCTCCAGGCTGACGCCGTTGTCCTGCACGCGCACCAGGTGGCGGCTGTCGTAGCCGTAGCCCGGCACCGCGACTTCCGCGGCGCGCTCGAGGTCGGCGCGAAAGCCCGGCGTGTTGACGTTGGCCAGGTTGTTCGAGCGCACCTCCAGCGACATCATCGTGCGGCTGGCGGCGGCCATGGCGGTGTATCCCAGGCGATCCATGTCAGGTTCCTCAGATGGCGCCGAACAGGACCTGGGTCAGTTCCTTGTCCGTAGTCATGACCTTGGTGTTGGCCTGGTAGTTGCGCTGGCCTTCCATCAGGCTCACCAGTTGCTGGGTGAGGTCGACGTTGGAGTTTTCCAGGCTGCCGGCGGACAGGGAGCCGAAGGCGCCGATACCGGCGACGCCGATCAGCGGGCCACCGGATTCGGCGGTCTCGCTCCAGGCCGTGCCGCTCTGGTTGGCCAGGCCGCCGGCGTTGGCGAAGTTGGCCAGCACCACCTGGCCCTGCAGCAGGCGCTCGCCGTTGCTGTAGTTGACGAAGACGCGGCCGTCCTTCTCCACCATCAGGCCGGTCTGCTCGCCGGGCGGGTAGCCACTGGGGTTGTTGGTGGTGACGACGAAGTCGGAACCGTGCTGGCTGGTGCCGGTGTAGTCGAGGGCGATGTTCAGCGGGTCGACGCCCGGCAGCGCGGCGGTGAGGTTCACCGGCGCCATCGGCGCGGTCAACTGGCCGGCGGTGGAGAAGGTCAGCGCCTGGGGACCGCCCATGGCGGCGCCGTCCATGTAGTAGTGGGCGTCCCACTGGTTGGCGGCGGTCTTCACGAAGTACTGGGTCAGGGTGTGCTCGCGGCCCTGGGAGTCGTACACGCGGGTGGTGTAGGTGGAGTTGTAGGTGTTCAGGTTCTGCGGATCGAAGGGCACGACAGCGGGCACGTTCTCACTGGAATCCAGGTTGGCGACGAACGCGAGCTTGTCGGTGGCCCGGGCCGGCAGGTTGGCGTTCTTGATCTGCAGGTCGCTCATGGTGCCCACCAGCAGGTTGCCGGCGGCGTCGGTCGGGTAGCCCTGCAGGCGCATGCCGGAGCTGTTGACCAGGTAGTTGTCCTTGTCGGTGCCGAAGACCCCGGCGCGGGTGTAGAGCACGTCGCCGTTGCTGGCCTTGGTGACGAAGAAGCCGCCGCCGGAGATGGCCAGGTCCAGGTTGCGTCCGGTGGCCACCAGGGCGCCGCCCTGACTGATGCTCTGGGTGGTACCGATGACTTCCACGCCCATCGCCTGGCTGTCGGCGTAGACACTGCCGAATTCGGTGCGCGAGGACTTGAAGCCCACGGTGCCGGCGTTGGCGATGTTGTGGCTGATGGTGTTGAGTTGCTCGTTGACCGCGTTCAGACCGGTCAGGGCAATGTTGAAGCTCATGGGCCGAGGACCTCTTCCTGGAATGTGAAAACTGACGGGGCGGCTCAGACGGCGGTCTTGCCGGGGCCGAATTCGACGATGTTGTAGAACGGCACCGAGCCGACTCCGTCCACCTCCAGCACCGGACCTTCGGCGCTGACGCGAACCTTGCCGACCAGACCGGCCACTTCCACCTGGGGCGTCTCGCCGCTCTCGGTATCGACCTCGATGCGGTATTCGCCGGGACGCAGGCCGAGGGCCTTGGGATCGATGCGGAAATCGACGCTGCCGGCCACCTGCGGACCGAGCTGGATTTCGGTTTTCTGGCCGTTGGCGTCAATCAGCCGCAGCACGGTCTTGCCGGAGGCGAACTCGAGCTGGACCTGGCCGTCGATGGGCTGCTCGTCCAGCTCCAGGCTCTCGACGCGGACCTTCACTTCCTGGCCCACCAGGCCGGCGGCGGTGAGGGTCTGCAGGTTGTCCATCAGCACCAGGTTGCTCTGCGAGAGCTTGGTCATGTTCTCCATGCTCTTGACCTGGGACATGGCCGAGTACTGGTTGAGGAACTCGGTGCTGTCCACCGGGTTGGTGGGGTCCTGGAACTTGATCTGCGCCACCATCAGGCTGATGAAATTGTTCTCCAGCTGGCTCGCTTCGCTGAGGTTGACCGCCGCGCGCGGCAGGTCGTTGTCGGTGCCGGCGGCGCTGCCGTCGGCGCGGGTGCCGTTAACGGTGGACATCAGGCTTCTCCCAGGCGCAGCAGGCCCTGTTGCATGCTCTTGACCCGGTTCAGCACCTCGACATTGGTCTCGAAGCTGCGGGTGGCGGACATCATGTCGGTCATTTCTTCGATCTGGTTGACGTCCGGGTAGAAGACGTAGCCGTCGCGATCGGCCAGGGGATTGCCCGGCTCGTAGCGACGCACCGGGTCGCGGCCCGAGGTGACCACGTCCAGCACCTGCACATGGGCGCCGCCCAGGCCGGCATCGCGGGTCAGCTCGCCGTTCTCGTAGACCGCGGCGAACATCGGCTTGCGCGCCTGGTAGGTGTCGGTGGCGCTGGCCGAGGCCGAATCGGCGTTGGCCAGGTTGCTGGCTACGGTGTTCAGGCGCACGGTCTGCGCGTTCATCGCCGAGCCGGCGATGCGGTAGATGGCGTCGAAAGACATGATCAACGGCCCTCGATGGCTTCTTTCAGCCCACGGAATTTCATGTTGAGGAAGGTCAGGCTGGTCTGGAAATCCATCGCGTTGCGGGAGAACTCCGCCTGCTCCACGGACAGCTCCACGGTGTTGCCATCCTGGGCGGGCTGGGTCGGCACGCGGTACTTCAGGTTCGGCCCGCCGGTGCTGGCGTACAGCGCTTGGCCGTCGCCGTCCAGCCGCCGCATCTCACCGGCGAAGTCGATGTCCCGGGCCTGGAAGCCCGGCGTGTCTTCGTTGGCGAGGTTCGCCGCCAGTATCTCGCTGCGCTCCATGCGCAGTGCCAGTGCACGGGTATGGACGCCCAAGGCTTCGTCAATCCGTATACTCATCCGCTTCTTGCCCTTGCCTGTTGGTAAGCCCGCGTCACTTCGCACGAAACGTGCCGAACCCGACAAGGAAGACTAAACAGTTGATTTCACTGAACTTTTACAGACACGAAGAGCGCCCATGCGGAAACGGCAAGGCGCCCACGGCAGCCATGGCGCGTCGATGCGGAAAGGCCGCTTCCGCCTTTTTCCTCCTCGCCTGCGTCGGCTTCGCCCAAGCCGCCGACGATGCTCGTCGGCAGGTGGAACAGGCGGTCGCCGCCTACCAGGACGCCAGCCTCCAACAGGAAGCGCAACGCCAGGGCTGGACCGGCATGCGCCACAGCCTGGACAACCAGTTGCTCGGCAGCGCCGCCAGCCTGTCGCCCTGCCCCGCCACGCCCGTGGTGCGGGCCCCCGTCGGCGGCGACCCGCTCACCCGCCAGCGCCTGCAAGTCAGTTGTCCGCCGGGACAGCCCGGCTGGCCGGTGACGGTGCTGAGCACCCCGCGCCTGGCCTTGCCGATGCTGGTGGCGACCGGGGTGATCGCGCGCGGGCAGGCGCTGTCGGCCACGCAGCTGGCGCTGCAGACCCAGGAACTCGGCAAGGCGCGCCAGGGCTTCTACCAGGACCCGGCCGAGGTGGCGGGCATGACCGCCAAGCGCCGCATCCGCGCCAACCAATTGCTCACTCCGGCGCTGCTGGCCGGTGCGTTGCTGGTCAGGCGCAGCCAGAAGGTGACGATCCAGGCGAGCCATGAAGGCATAGTCGCCGCCACCCAGGGCGAAGCCCTGGCCGACGGCCGCAACGGCGATGTGATCCGGGTGAAGAACACCGGCAGCCAGAAGCACATCGACGCCAAGGTGATCGGCAACGGGGTGGTGAGCAGCACCTTCGACAGGCGCTGATCCGGCACCGATAGCGCCAAAGCCCTGCCGCCAAATATTTTTCCAGCGCCATTTAAGTCCCTTCCGGGAACCGTCGCCTTACCCCATCAGCAGGCAATCACAGCCAGCTTCAATCAAGTTCCCTTGCACGAAGGAAGACTCAAATGGCTCTGTCGATTCATACCAACTACTCGGCGCTGACTACCCAGACCAACCTGAACAAGACCAACAGCCTGCTGAGCACCAACCAGCAGCGCCTGGGCACCGGCCTGCGCATCAACAGCGCCGCGGACGATGCCGCCGGTCTGCAGATCGCCACCCGCCTGAACGCCCAGTCCCGTGGCATGGACGTGGCCATGCGCAACACCGGCGACGCCATCTCCATGCTGCAGACCGCCGAAGGCGCGTTCAACGAAATGACCGACATCCTGCAGCGCATGAAGGACCTGGCCACCCAGGGCGCCAACGGCACCAACAGCACCGACGACCTGGACTCCATCCAGGCCGAGTACGACCAGCTGGCCGAAGAAATGGCCAACATCATGGACAACACCAGCTACGCCGGTGAGGCCCTGTTCAGCAAGGACAACAGCGCAGGCAAGTTCGCCGCTGCCGTGAACTTCCAGATCGGTGCCACCGCCGCCGAAACCATGACCATCGACCTGACCGCTGGCGGCTCCGACGCCATCCAGACCCTGACCGATGCCCTGGACGCCATGTCCACTGTCTACACCGCCGGCAGCGCCGCCACTGCGGGCGCCGAGATCACCGGCGCCGCCAACGCCACCATCGACCTGGTGAAGGACGCCCTGGACGCCGTCGGCGCCCTGCGCGCCCAGTTCGGTGCCTCCATCAACCGCCTGAACCACACCGCGAACAACCTGGCCAACATGAAGGACAACACCGACATGGCCAAGGGCCGCATCATGGACGCCGACTTCGCCAAGGAAAGCGCCGCCATGAGCAAGAACTCCATGCTCATGCAGTCGGGCATCTCCATGCTCAAGCAAGCCGGCCAGATGCCGGGCATGGTCATGTCCCTGCTGGGTTGATCCCGCGGTACCGACCACGCGAAACGAAACGCCCCGACCTGGTCGGGGCGTTCTCATTTATGAAGCGGTATTCACAAAACACATAATCGACCGCAACAGGCCGTTTCTCCCCACCCCGTCCATCGGGACTTTCCCGAGGTTCATCAGTCTTTCGCCGACTTGCTGGACGCTACAGCTGCGGATTAGCGGAAATCGGCCCAGGCACGCCAAGCGCCTAGCACACTATTGAAGAACCCATCAATCGGATTACAAGAAAAACAGAACTTGCAGCAACATTTTTCTGACGCCAAAATGCTGGCCCCCTAGTGGCAATCCGCTGTTCCAGAACCATTCTCCACGAGTCGTAGCGAGCGCAGTTGCGGGACAACATGACCAGCATGCAGAACATCCAGCCACTCAGCGAATCCGGTCAATCGATCGCCTACCTGGAAATCGGCACCGGCCATACTGACTGCCGTGCACGCTTCTATCCGGCGCTCTACCGCCTGGACCTGATCCGTGCGGACGGGGAAGAGAAGATCGACCTGGGTTTTTCCGGCAGCCGCCTGCTCGAACGCCTGCTCCAGACCCCCGGCCAGGTGGTGCCACGGGACGCGCTGCTGTCCCATGCCTGGTCCGATCGCATCGTCGGGCCGGGCAGCCTGAACCAGCAGATCTACACCCTGCGCCAGGTGCTGGGCGACGAGAAGCGGCGCGAGATCATTCAGACGCTTCCGCGCCGCGGCTACCTGTTCAACCCCAAGTTCCTCGCCAGCCCACCCCTCACTGCCGAACGGCAGCCGGACGCACCGACCACCGAGGCGACCGAGACAGTCACGCCCAGCCCACCCTTCGCCGCCTCCCTGGAACATTTTTCGCGCCCGCTGGCGTCCTGGCGTCTTTCCCTGCGCACGGTGGGCATTGGCGGCGTCCTCGCGCTGATGCTGCTGATGGTGTTGAGCGGCTTCTACACAACGATGTTCCAGACTCGGGTGTTCAGCACCGAAGTGCAGGCGGGCAAGGCACAGATCATCTACGCCGACACCCGCGAAAAAGCCTTGCAGGAGCTGGTGATGGACACCCACTCGCTCTCCCAGCAGGTGGCGGAGCTCGCCACCCGGCCGGCCAAGCTGGTGCTGAACCTCACCGCCGATTTCTATGAAATCCTCTGCGTGCAGCCCAATGGCGGAGTCAACTGGTTGATGGTGCACAACAGCCAGCTCGCAGCGATTCCCAACGAGAACCTGAAGAGCTGCCTGAATTGATTCGCCGCTTTCGCCGTCCCCTGCTTCTGGGGGGCACCGTCGCGCTGGCCGGCCTCGGCCTGATCGCCTTCCACTTCCACGCCCGTGCCGAACTGGCGGGCCGCTACGGCTCGTCCGGCCAGGTGATCCTGAGCAGCGGCATTACCCTCGACGTCTCCCACACCATCCTGTTCAAGGATGGCCGCTTCTACGCCATGACCCGCCAGGGCAATGCCATCATCGAAACCTCGGGCAAGGTGGAATCGGGTTTTCTCGGGCGCTTCCGCCTGCGGGTGGACGAAGGCGAAGTCAGCGGCCTGTGGCCCGGCGAAGGCCTGGATAACGACCTGGTGTTCAACATGCTCTACAGCCGCAAGCGCGGTTCGGTGCTCAACCTCGAACGCCTGGGCGCCTGCCTTTACGCGGTGGAAACCCGCCAGGTCTACTGCCCCACCCGCCCATCGAACTGAACGGGGCGGGCGAGCCCGCCGCTAGGGCTTCGCCGGTGCCTGGTAGCGCGCGCCGGAGGCGGATACCTGGGCCTGCGCATAGCCCTCGCCAAACAGCTCGCGGTACAGGCTTTCGGCGCGCTCGGTGAGCAGCAGGATCTCGATCCGACGGTTGGCGCCGTCTTCCGGCTGGTCCGGCTTGATCGGCATGACGTCGGCCTGGGCCGCCACCTGCAGCACGTTCTTCGGCGGCAGCCCGTTGTCCACCAGCACGTTGCGCGCGCGCAGGGCGCGATCGCCGGAGAGGTTCCAGTTGTCGTAGCCGGACTGGCGGCGATAGGGCGTGGCGTCGGTGTGGCCGCTGATGATCAGCTTGTTCTCCACCTTGCCCAGCACCCCGGCGAGAGCCGCCAGCAGGCCACGGAAATGCGGGTCGAGGCTGGCGTTGCCGCGCTGGAACATGAAGCGCTGCTGGTCATCCTTGATCAGGATGCGCAGGCCCTGGGGCACCACGTCGACTTCGATATTGGTCAGCGCGTCCACGGTGCCGGAAACATCGCGGATCAGCCGCGCCAGTTGCTGCAGCTCCTCGCTGGACTGGATGCGCCGGGCCAGCGCCTCGTTGGCGCTGGCCGGGTCCGCCTCGGCCACCGGTTCGGGCGGTTGCGGGCTGGCCGGTGCCTCGCGATGCAGCGGCGCCGGCAAGCCATCCAGCTCCAGGGGCGTGCGGCTGGCGCCGTCGAACACGCCGACACCTCCGTCCACCAGCGGGTTGGTCTGCTGGTCGCCCATGGCCTTGGGCTGCTCCAGCGTCTGCGGGTGGACGATCCAGAGCACCATGAACAGCGCCATCATCGCCAGGGTGAAGTCGGCGAAGGCGACCTTCCAGGCCCCGCCGTGCTCATCGCCATGGCCCTTCTTGCTACGGCGCTTGACGATGATTTCATGGTCCTTGTCGGCGCGTTTCCTCATGCCGCGTCCCGCTCTTCTTCATAGCGGTTGACCCAGTTCTCCAACTGCTTGAAGGCGGGCTTCACGTCCTGCTCGATCAGCTTGCGGCCGGCGTCCACCGCCAGCAGCGTGGGCTTACCGGCAACGTGGGCGACCAGCGTGGTGCGCACGCATTCCAGGGCCGACAGCTCGGTCTTGACCCGTTGCGACATGGCGTTGCTCAGCGGGTCCATCAGGCAGTAGCAGAAGAAGATGCCGAGGAAGGTGCCCACCAGGGCGGCGGCGACGTGGGTGCCGATCTCCGCCACCGAACCGCCGATGTTGCCCATGGTGATGATGATGCCCATGATCGCCGCCAGGATGCCGAAGCCAGGCATGGCCTCGCCCACCTTGTGCAGCGACTTGGATGGCTGCAGCAGCGCGTGCTCCATGGCTTCCAGCTCCTGTTCGAGGAAGCCCTCCAGCTCGTGCGCGCTGATCTTGCCCATGGCCATCAGGCGGAAGTTGTCGGCGATGAACGCCATCAGGTTGGGTTCCTGGAGGATCAGCGGGTACTTGGCGAACAGGTCGCTCTGCTCCGGTTCCTCGATGTGCGCGTCGAGCACTTTCAGGCCGCCGACGTCGACCATTTCCAGCAGCTCGTAGAGCATCATCAGCAACTGGCGCTGGAACTCCTCGCCACGGCGCTTGTGGAGGAACACACCCTTGATCTGCGAGCACATTTCCATCAGCACTTCACGGGGGTTGGCGACGATCAGGCTGCCGAGACCGGCCCCCAGGATGATCAGCGCTTCCGCCGGCTGCCAGAGCACGCGCATGTCGCCGTGGGCCATGGCATAGCCCCCCAGGACGCAGGCGATGATGATGAGTGAACCCAGTATTTTCTGCATGGCGGCTTCTACGCTCTCGCGGTGAGGAAACGACAGGCCTTGGCGATGGCCTGCTTCATCAGTTGGCAGATGCGGGCGTCGGTCAGCTCCAGCACCAGCGCGATCTCCTTGAGGTTGAGCTCGTGCTGGTAGTAGAGCGTGAGGATCAGCCGCTCCCGTTCGTTCAAATGGCCCAGGGCCTGTTCCAGCAGGCGCTGCTGCAGCACCCGCTCCTCGACCACCGAGCCGGCGTCGTGAAACTGCTCCTGGCCGGACTGCAGCAGAGCGTCGAGGCTCTCGATCGCCTCGCTGGACTCGGCCTGGAGAAAGTCCTGGTAGTCCCGGGCGTCGAGGCCGGTGTGGGCGAGGATTTCCTCCTCGCCGGGCTCGCGCCCCAGTTGCCGGGCCAGGGCGCGGATGCTGTCCCGCAGGCGGTGCGCCTGCTGGCGCACCTGGCGCGGCCGCCAGTCCTGGCGGCGCAGCTCGTCGAGGATCGCGCCGCGGATGCGCAGGGCGGCGAAACGGCCAAACTGCTCGTCCGGCTCGCCATAGCGGCGCAGGCCTTCGAGCAGGCCCATCAGGCCGATCTGCTCCATGTCCTCGCGATCGAGGACCTGGTTGGCCTGCAGCGACAGCTGGCTGACGATACGCCTGACCAGCGGCAAGTACTGCATCATCCAGCGCTGCTCCGCCGCCGGCGACAACAGCGTCAGGGCGCCCTGGGCGGCGGTGTAGTCGAAGTCGGCACTGCAGTTGGCGTGCATGGCGCGGGCCCGGCCTTACTGCACGATCATCTTGCTGACCAGCACATGCTGGAACGGCGTCGCCACCCTGCGGCCGGCGAAGTCGGCGAGCAGGTGCTCTTCCAGCTTCTGCTGCAATTGCGGGATGGGCAGCGCACGCAGCTCGTCGAAGCGCATGGCCGAAAGGTTGGCCACCACCGAGCTGCGCACCATGGGGGCAACCTGCTCGATCTTCTTCGGATCGGTACCGACTTCGGCCTGCAGCACCAGATCGAGCACGAAGTAGTGCTCGCGGCCTTCACCCGCCAGGCTGACGATGACCTTCTCCACCGGCACGAAGAGGTACTCGGCCGGCTCGTCCTCTTCCTCCTCCACGGCCGCCTGGCCTTGCGCGGACTCGGCCACCGGCCGGGCGGCCCCCAGGGTGGCGGACTGGATCATCTTGTAGTTGACGAACAGGCCGCCAAGGACGACGGCGATGTTCAGCACGAACATCAGCAACACTAAACGGGTGGTGGACATGCGGGGCTCTCGATTGGACCTGGGTCGCAGGGTTTCGGATCGGGTTAGACGGTGACCAGCACATCCCGGCCGGCGGCTTGCGCCACGGCCCGCGACTCGTGCTCGCCCAGGGTTTCACGGGCCGCCAGGGGCGCCTCGTCGGCCAGGAACCGCGCACGCGCGTGCTGCTGCTGCCCCTGCCCCTGCTGGCCATCGGCGGAAACCTGCACGCTGACCTGGAGGAAGTTCTGCCCCACCAATTCCTGGCGCAGACGTTCGCTGGTGCCCTGCAAGGCCCTGGCGACATCCGCCTGGCTGGCGGAAATCTGCACGTTGAGCTGGCCGGATTCGTGGCGCAGGAGGATCTCCAGGCTGCCCAGCTCCGGTGGGTCGAGACGGATCGTGGCGTTCTGCACGCGCTGGTTCAGCTGCAGCTCGACACTGTCGCGCAGCGCACCGAGCATCTGCTCGCCCCAACGCGCCTCATTGCCGTGCAGGCCGAGGGTGCGCTCGAACAGTGCCGGGCGGGTCGTCGGCGCGGCGCTGGCGGCCGGCGCCCGCGGTGTCTCGACATGGAGGGCGGGCGGCGCGGCCGGGGCCGCGCGTTCCCCGGGCACGGAAGACGCCGCGCCGAGCTCGCTGGACGGTGCGGAGGACACGGCGGCCTGGGCGCTGTCGGGCAGGTCGACCGGCGCATGCGGCGCGCGGGCGGCTTCCGGCGGCGGAGCCGCAACGGCGTCGCGGGGGGCGGCATCGGTGGCGCGTAGCGCGGGCCTGGACGCGACGGGGGGCAGCGGATCGCCAGCCGTCGCCGCGGCCCCGGCCGGTTCGTCGCCGGCCGGCGTGTCCTGGGCCTGCACCTGCAGGTTCTGCTGGCCCAGCATGCTCAGCAACCAGAGCTCGGGGGTCAGTGCCGCCGGGGCCTGCTGCTCGGCCTGCCCGCGTGGCAGGGTGTGGACCTCGGCCGGACTGGCGAGCGGTTCGTCCAGGGGTTCCTCGGGCAGCGCTTGCGCCGGGGCCTCGACGAGGGCGTCGACGCTGTCCAGCAGTTCGTCGCTGAAGCTCGGCGGCAGCACCGCCGAGCGCGTCTGCCACGCCGGCTCCGCCATCGGCGGGGGCTGGACCGCGAGCAGGTCCTGGGCGGCGGGCAGCGGCAGCGGCTCGCCGGTGGACGCGGCAAGGGGCTGGGATGGCGCATTGAAGGTCTGGATCACGGCCTATCGCCCTCCTGGGTAGGCATCCACCTGCATGTAGGCCGAACGTCCTTCGGAATACTCCAGGCGGTTCAATAACAGGCGCCGCAGGCGCTCGCACTCCTGGGCGCAAGCGTGCATGGCGCGGTCGTGCAGTGCCTTGAGCTGCTGCCGCGACGCTTGGACTTCCGCCGCTAGGTCGCGGCCTACCTGGGCCTGCAGGTACTGGCGAATGGCGAGATCGGCGCGGCTCACCGCCGGCCAGTCCTGGGCGAGCAGGGCCGCTTCCAGCTGGTCGTGCAGTTCGCGCGCCTGCTGGCATTCAACGTCGGGTTGCACTCACGCCCTCCCAGCCTTCGCGGAGGGTGCCGAGCAGGTGCACCACTTCGTCCAGGCCGTCCAGCGACAGCGACACGCTGACGTCGGATAGCCGGTAGATGCAGTAGTCGTAGAGACGCGCGATGCCCTGCACCACCTCGCCGCCGTTCTCGTAGTCGAGGGCGCCGTTGAGGCCGTTGAGGATATTCAGGCACTTCTCCAGGGACTGGCCCTTCTGCTGGTAGCGCTTGTTCTCGATATGGCCACGGGCGCGGGCCAGTTCGTCGAGCAGGCCGTCGAACAGCACCAGCACCAGCTCATAGGGGGAAGCCGCGGCGGCCTTGGCTTCCAGGTCGATGGCGCGGTAGCTGTTGTAGCTGTCCGTCATGTCGTAGCCGCTCATGCGAACATCCCGCCGGAGGTGGAGAACAGGCTGCTGGTCTGGGACATGGAGTCCATGATCTGCATCATGCTGGTGTACTGCTTGAGGTAGCGGTTGTAGTAGTTGTCGTACTGCTTCTGGATGCTGTCGAACTGCTCATCGACACGCTTGAGTCCCTGGTTCAGGGAGTCCTTGCGATTCTTCATCAGGCCGTTGGCGCTGCTGGTGTAGACCGACAGGCTCTTGTCCACGGACTCCAGCAGGCCGTCCTTGTCGCGGAACAGCTGGTCCAGGGCCTGAGGATCGGCAGCCACCGCCTTCTCGAAGCGCGCGGCATCGATGGTCAGCTTGCCGCTACGGTCGGCACCGATGCCGAAGTTGGCCAGGCTGTTCCCGCCGAACGCCTTGCGCACCAGTTGATTCAGCGCCCCTTCGATGGCGCGCACGCTGGAGTCGCCCGCCAGCACGCCACGGTTGCCGCTGTTCTCGCCGCCGCTGGCGGTGAGGGTGTCGAAGGTGGACATCAGGGTGTTGAAGGCATCGAGGAATTTCTGCACCTGGGTCTTGGTGCCGGTCTGGTCGCGGCCGATATCCACCTGCAGCGGCTGGTCACCAGGCTTGTGGGTCTGGTTGAAGGTCAGGCTGACGCCGTCGATCAGGCTGTCGAAGGTGTTGCTGGAATTGGTCAGCAGCATCCCGGACTCACCGCCCACGCGCACCCGCGCGTCCCGCGCGGCGGACAGTTCGAGACGATTGGCGACGGCGTTCTCGAAGACGTTGCTGGCACCGTCGGTGCCGGCCAGCGACAAGCCGATGGCATTGGCCGCGCCGCTCTTCTCGGCGCCCAGCACCAGGGAAACCTGGCCATTGGCGCGCAACAGGCTGGCCTTGACGCCCTTGTTGTCGGCATGGCCGTTGATGGCCGCCGCCAGTTCCTCCAGCGAGTTCTTGCCGTCGCCATCGCTGTCGACCGTGGACAGGTCGACCTTGAACGACAGGCCGTTCTGGCTGATGGTCAGTTCGCCCTGGGTATCGATGTCATCGGTCTGCAGCCCCTGCAGCGCCACCTGGTGCGTGCTGGCCAGTTGTTCGACGAAGAACTGGTAGCTGCCCGACGTGGCCTTCGGCCCCAGGGTCGCGGACGCCATGCCTTCCTTGCTGAAGGTGGCCTTGTTCACCAGCACGCTGGATGTGGTGCCCTTCAGGCCACGCACAGCGGACGAGAAGCTCTTCAGCGCCGAATCCAGTTTGTTCACCGCGTCCAGCTGGGCCTTGTAGGCGCTCTGGTTGCGACTGGCCTTGGCCAGCGAGGCCTGCACCTCGTAGTTGGCCAGCTGCGACGCCATCTGCTTTACGTAATCGGAATCTATAGCCATGTCGTATTACCCCTTGAGCCTGGAAGAGCAAGTTCGATGCCAATGGCCGAAAGCCAGTATTCATGCGGCTTTCCGCGCGAAGAAGGAGAAACCCGGCTTCCCCCTGGACGCCAGATGACGACAAGGGGAAAAAGCGTTTCCGCACCACTCGGGTGGGCGTGCTACCAGGCAAAGGCGACCTGGCGGAGGGATTCGTTAAGGCGCGGGGAGCACCTGGTGATGCCTGCATTGAGTGTCGCTAGAGCATCCAGGGCCAAGCCGATTGCCGAGCAGGCTGCACGTCTCTGTTTCGCCTCCCGGCGAGTCTCTTTTTGCAGTCGCCAAAGAAGAAACCAAAAACGCTTGCCCCTGGACCCGACTTCGTCGGATTCCCTCGCGCCATCGTCGCGCCGGGGCTTCAGGATTGTTGGGACCTCGCCGCCCTCCCCTCTTCAGGGAGAGGGACCGGGGCGGCTTCCGGCCTGCCCGGCCGGACTCAGTACGCCTGCTGGGTATAGAGCTGCGCGCCCTCGTTGGCGCCAAGGAGCTGGGTGAGGATGTCGTTGTGCATGGCCAGCAGCTTGCCGTTGCGCTCGTTGAGCTGCTTGCACTGGGCCGCCAGTTGGCCGAGCTGTTGCCAGGCCTGCCCGAGGCGTTCGCCACGAACACCGGGGTAATGGGCGAAGAGCGAATCCATGCCGGCCATTCCCGGCGCGTGACCGAAGGCGGCAAGCACCTTGGCACGGCGCGCGGCACGCTCGCCGAGGGCGTCGACCAGGGCCAGGATGTCCCGGTTGGCCTGCTCGATCCGCGGGCTGTCGCGCTCCAGCAGGTGTCCGTAGAGGCGCTGCATCAGGCCGCGCAGGGCCAGGTAGTCGTCACGGTCCTGCTGGATATCGCGCTCCACCAGGTTCAGCAGTTTGTCGCGGCGGGTCACGACTCGCTGCCGGTGTGGTAGGACAGGATGCTCGCGGCGAGCGAACGTGCATCGGTGTCGATGCTGCCGTTGCGCAGGGCCTGGCGGATCTCTTCGATGCGCTTGAGGTCGACGTCCGGCATCTGCCGCAGGGTTTCCTGCATCTGGTCCAGCTGCAGCTTTTCCGCCGGACGGCTTTCGACGGCCTCGCGGACGGCCTTCGGCGCCTCCTGGCGGGGCTTGTCGGCAGCCTCGGCTTGCAGGGCCGCGCCGGTTTTCAATTGCCTGCTGATTTCCATGGTTGCGTCCAGATCTTCGGGTTACTGCTGTACAGGCGACCGCTTCGCGGCGGCGCTTAAATCGGTGCGCAAAGAATTCTTCCGCCTACGCGCCCTGCCCCCGCCACCAGGCCTGGCTGGCCAGCCCGTCCTGGATCTTCTGCTCCTGCCGGGCGAGCACCTGCTGCCACTCCTGCAGGCGTCCGTCGATCACCTGGGCCAGCAGCTTCTCGCTGCGCATGGCCGCCAGCAGTTCGTCCTGAATACGCGCCAGGGTCTGTTCGGCCACCGACAGTTCCACTTTCTGCAGGTGCAGCATCTTGTGCAGGGTGAGCTTGTACTGCTGCTGGTTGCTGCGCTGCAAGGGGGTACTGACCGGGGCGCTGAAACTGCACAGTTTGCTGAGGCCGGAAATGTTGTTGCGGTAGCGCTGGCACAGGTTGCGCTGGTAGTTCACCCGCCCGAGGATCTCGCGCACCCTGGCGCCGCGCAGACCGGCCAGGCGCGAGAGCATCTCGATCTGTTCCTTCATGCGCCGGTCAACCCTTGCAGGGCGGCGATGCAGGCCTCCAGCTCGGCGCCCTCCCCCACGTCCTGGCGCAGGAAACGCTCGATGGCCGGTGCCAGTTGCACAGCGCGATCGGTCTTCATGTCCATGCCCGGCGTGTAGCCGCCCAGGGGGATGAGTTCCTTGATCTTCTCGTAGGTGCCGCTGAATTCCTTGAGTTGGCGTGCCGCCGCCAGGTGGCGCGGTTGCGACACCTGGCTCATGCAGCGGCTGACCGAGGCGCCGACGTCGATGGCCGGGTAGTGGCCGACATCCGCCAGGCGCCGCGACAGCACGATATGGCCATCGAGGATGGCGCGGGCGCAATCGACGATCGGGTCCTGCTGGTCGTCGCCTTCGGCGAGCACGGTGTAGATGGCGCTGAGGCTGCCGCGATCACTCTCGCCGTTACCGGCGCTTTCCACCAGTTCCGGCAGCAGGCCGAACACCGAGGGCGGGTAGCCCTTGGTGGCCGGCGGCTCGCCAAGGGCCAGGGCGATTTCGCGCTGCGCCATGGCGTAGCGGGTCAGGGAGTCCACCAGCAGCAACACGTCGTTGCCCTGGTCGCGGAAATAGGCGGCGATGGCATGGCACAGCTCGGTGGCCTTCAGGCGCATCAGCGGCGATTCGTTGGCCGGTGCCACCACCACCACCGCCTTCTTCAGGCCTTCCGGGCCCAGGGCGTGGAGCAGGAACTCCTGCACTTCGCGACCGCGCTCGCCGATCAGCCCGACCACCACCACGTCGGCCTTAGTCTGCCGGGTGATCATGCCCAGCAGCACGCTCTTGCCCACGCCGCTGCCGGCGAACAGGCCGACCCGCTGCCCCTTGCCCAGGGTCAGCAGGGCATTGATGGCGCGCACGCCGACGTCCAGCGGTTCGCTCACCGGGCGTCGGCGCAGCGGGTTGACCGACGGCAGCTCGGCGGGCAGCGGATCGCGCCCGGCCAGCTTGCCGAGACCGTCCAGGGGTTCGCCTAGGCCGTTGACCACCCGTCCCAGCCAGCTGGCGTCGATCTGCAGCAGGGCCTGGTCGCGGGCCGGGAAGACCCGCGAGCCGGACGTCAGGCCCACCGGTTTCTTGAATGGCATGAGGTAGGTGATGTCGCGGTTGAAGCCCACCACCTGGGCTTCCAGCATGTTGCCGTCGGCCAGCTCCACCAGGCAGCGCTGGCCGGTCATGCGGCGGCAGCCGAGGCTCTCCAGGAGCATGCCGGACACCCGCACCAGGCGGCCGCTGACCTTGGCCAGCTGGACGCTGTCGAGGGAGCGCAGGGCGTCGTCGAGGTTGAAGGTTTCCCGCGCGCTCATTTCATTCTTCGCCTTGCAGGTGTCCGGCCAGGGCATCCATGCAGGAGTCCAGGCGCTGCTGGCAGCCGATGTCGGCTTCGGCCTGGGCGGTCACCACGCGGCATTCGCCCAGGGCCAGACGCTCGTCCGGCACCAGGCGCCAGGCTTCGGCGCGGTCCGGCGCCAGGTCGCGGATACGCGCGCATTCCTCGGGATTGAGCAGGATCTGCACCTCGCCCGGATCGCCCGGCATCGCCGCCAGGGCCTCCTCGGCCAGGCTGAGCAACTGGGTGGGGTGCAGGGTGAGTTCGCAGCGGATGACCTGCTTGGACACTTTCTTCACCAGCTCCAGCAGTTGCTGGCGACGCGCCTGCTCGAAATCCTGGAGGAACTGCCGGTACTCGGCGGCGACCCGCTGCAAGGGCCGGCTGGCCTCTTCGAACTGTTGCTGGCCGAGCGTGCGGCCCTCTTCCCGGCCCAGCCGCTGCCCCTCCTGGCGACCGCGCTCCATGCCCTCGCGCTGACCGGCTTCGCGGCCCTCGTTGAGGCCGTCCTGGTAGCCCCGCTCGATGCCCTCCTGGAAGCCTTCGGCCACCGCGCGCTGACGTGCCGCCGGGTCGCTGTCCCATTCGCCGGAGTCGCCGGGCAGCACCCGCGAACGCGGCGGAAAGCGATAGGCGCGCCAGGCGGTGCCGGCCGACTTGATCACCCTGACCGTCATCGCCTCACTCCACCGTCTGTTCGCGGAACAGTTGCAGTTGCAGATCGCCTTCGGCCGCCATCTCGCGAACCACGGCCATGATGTCCTTGCGTACCTGCTCGACGCGGCTCAGGGGTACCGGGCCCTGGCGGCGGTTGATGGAATCCATCTGCTGCGCCTGGCGCTTCGGCAGGGCGGCCTGGATGGCGCGCACCAGTTCGGGCTCGGCGCCCTTGAGGGCGACCACCCACTCGTCCAGCGGAATGACTTCCAGCAGGGTCTGCAGCACGTCCTGGTTTTGCCGGGAGAGGATGAAGAAGTCGTACATCTCGTCCTCGATCTTCGTCACCAGGTCGTCGTTGTGGGCGCGCAGCAGCTCGAACATCTGGTTGCGGTCGCCCTTGAAGCGGTTGAGGATGTCCGCCGCCTGCTTCACCCCGCGCACCTGAGACCCCTGGGTGGTGAGCACATTCAGACTGCGGTCGATGAGCTGCTCCAGCTCGCGGATGACGTCGCTGTTGACTTCGTTCAGGTTGGCGATGCGGTACAGCAGCTCGTCCTGGCGCGAGGCGGGCATGGCTTCGAGCACCTCGGTGGCCATGGACGGCGGCAGGAAGGCGAGGAACACCGCCTGCATCTGCGCGTGTTCCTTGGCGATGAGCGCGGCGAACTGCTTGGGATCGAGCCATTCCATCTTGGCCATCTTGGCGCGGATTTCCTCGCCGTAGATGCTGTCCAGCAGGCTGCGGGTGATGTCGCCGCCCAGGGCCTTGCCGAGCATGCCGGCCAGGTAGCCACGGGACGCGCCCTTGATGCTGCTCTGCTCCTTGTAGTCGTCGAAGAAGCGGCTGATCACGTCAGAGACCATCGGCTGCTTGACGTTGGACAGGCGCGCCATGGCCTGGCTGATGGCGATGATCTCTTCGCGGCTGAAGTGCCGCAGCACGCCGGCGGAGATGTCGTCGCCCATGCTCAGCATGAGGATCGCCGCCTGCTCCAGGGAACTCACCGCGCGCTGTTGCACCGGGCGTTTCTTCAGGTCCTTGACCGAGGGCAGCGCCCCTTCATCAGGCTGGCTCATGGCTTCTCTCATTGCGGCCGATCCAATGCTTGATCACCTCCGAGACGCGCTCGGGGTCGTTCTGGGCGAGCATCTGCAGGTGCTCGATCTGCAGCTCCAGGCCAGAGCCCGGCGCCGGCAGACGAATCTCCGACAACGGGTTCAGTTCGCCGAACACGCTGCCACCGCCCGGTTCTCCCCCGCTGCTGCGGGCCAGCAGGCGCTCGGCTTCATGGCGCGGCAGCGCGGCCAGGGCCTCGGGATCTTCCAGGAGGTCGTGGCTGGGCGCCGGTTCGGGGGCGCGGGTCAGGTGCCGGACCGCCGGGCGCACCACCAGCAGGAGCAGCAGCAGACTCACCAGGCCCAGCAGGCCGAGCTTGATCCACTCCTGCAGGGCGCTGCTTTCCCACCAGGGTGCCGGATCTTCCACGGCCACCGGCTGGGTGAAGGGGAACACGTTCAGGGTCAGCTCATCGCCACGCTTGGCGTCGAAGCCCACGGCGCTCTTCACCGTGGCTTCCAGCTCGGCGCGGGCCTGCGCGGTCCAGCCGCCCTCCGGCGCGCTGGCGGCGTTCAGCACCACCGACACGCTCTGCCGGCGCAGGGCGTAGGACGGATGGCGGATGTGCGTCACGCTCTGGTCGAAGTCGTTCTGCCGCGTGGTCTCGTTGCGGGTGGAGGTGGCGGCCTTGTTCTCGGTCTTCACCATCGAGTTGCCACCCTCCGCCTGGGCAGCCGCGTCGGGCTGCGGCGGCGCGGGCGGCGGCCGGTTGCTCAGGGAGCCGGGCACGCCGAGCGCGAGCTGGTCGAGGGTGGTTTCGTTGCGCAGCACTTCGCTGCGCATGCGCGGGTTGTCGCCATAGGCCTGGAAGGTCTCTTCCTTCTGGCTGAAGTCCATGTCGGCGGCCACGCTGATGCGGTAGTTGCCCGCCCCCAGCACCGGCGCCAGGACTTCCTCGATGTTGGCCACGGCCTTCTGCTGGTAGTCGTCGATCACTTCCCAGTTCTGCCCCGTGTCGCCCCAGGTGTTCAGCCCGCGGGAGAGCAGCGACCCCAGCTGGTCGACCACGCTGACGTCCTGCGGCTTGAGCTGCGGCACGCTGTTGGCCACCAGGTTGGCGATGGCGCCCACCTGCTCGGGCTTGAGCCGGGTCCCCGGGTCCAGGGTCAGCATGACCGAGGCCTTGGGCGGCGAACGGCGGTTGACCACGAAGGAGGTGGCCTCTTCCTGGGCCAGGTGTACGCGGGCGGATTTGACGCCCTTGACGGCCATGATGGTGCGCGCCAGCTCGCCTTCCAGGCTGCGCTTGAGGCGCACGTCCTGGACGAACTGGCTGGTGCCCAGCGGCTCGTCCTTGTCGAACAGCTCATAACCCGGCGGCACCGACACCTTCACACCCTTGGCCGACAGCAGCATCCGCGCATGCGCCAGGTCGCGCTCGCCCACCAGCACCTGCCCGCTTTGCGGGTGGAGACGGTAGGCCAGGCCTTCGGTGTCCAGCACCTGCATCACCTCGGCGGCGGGAAAGGCCTCGCCGGCACCATACAGCGGCTTGAACGCGCCCTGGTCGCGCCAGAGGTAGTAGACGGTGCCCACCGCCAGCAATGCGGCGGCGCCGGCCATGGCCAGCAGGGTCAGGCGCGGGTCGGGTTTGAAGCCGCCCTCGGCCAGCTTGCTCTTGATCAACTGCAGCACGATTCAGTTCCCGCAGCCGCTCAGAGCGGCATTCTCATGACGTCGTCGAAGGCCGTGGCCAGCTTGTTGCGCACCTGCATCAGCGCGCTGAAGGAAACGCTGGCCTTCTGGCTCTGCACCATGGCGCCGACCAGGTCGTCGCTGCGCCCGCTGTCCACCGCCGCCATCGCTTCACCGGCGCGGTGCTGCTCGGCGTCCACCGCGCGCAGGGCGGACTCGAAGGATTCGCGAATGCCGTCGGCGGCCCCGTCGCTGGGCAGGATGGCCGGGCGTACGGCGTCGCCGCCGGCCAGTTCGGCGAACTGCCCCATGCGCGCCAGCATGTCCTGCTGGACCTGTGTGATCGAACTCATGCTTGTTCTCCGGAAAGGGTCAGAGCTGTACCTGCAGGCCCTGCTCGCGCATGGCGTTGAGGCGGTAGCGCAAGGCCCGGGGCGTCATGCCCAGGCTCTCGGCCGCCTTGGTCTTGTGGCCGCCGAAACGGCGGATGGTGTCCAGCACGTGCTGGTATTCGGCGAGCTTGCCGCTGGCGCGCAGGGCGGCGCGGCCTTCCACGGCCTGGACCGGCGCCGCGCCGGTGGCGAGCGGCTGCGCCAGGTCGGCCGCCGCCAGGCCCAGGTCGCGCGGCTGGATGAACAGGCCGTTGCGCAGTACCAGGGCGCGCTGCAGGGTGTTTTCCAGCTCCCGCGCGTTGCCCGGCCAGTCATGGGCCAGCAGCGCCTGGCAGGCGGCTTCGGTGAGCAGGTTGTGCTGGGCGTCCTGGGGTGCGTACTTGCGGATGAAGCGCCGCGCCAGGGGCAGCACGTCGTCCCGCCGCTCGCGTAGCGGGGCGATGTGCAGCGGCAGGACGTCGAGGCGGAACATCAGGTCGGCGCGGAAACGCCCCGCCGCCACTTCCTGCTGCAGGTCACGGTTGGTGGCGGCGATGATGCGCACGTCCAGCGCGATTTCCTTGCGCCCGCCGAGGCGCTCGACACGCTGTTCCTGCAGCACCCGCAGCAGCTTGGCCTGCAGCCCCAGGGGCAGTTCGCCGATCTCGTCCAGCAGCAGGGTGCCGCCGTTGGCCAGCTCGAACTTGCCCGGCTGGGCGGTGACGGCGCCGGTGAAGGCGCCGCGCTCGTGGCCGAAAAGGATGGACTCGAGCATGGCCTCGGGGATGGCCGCGCAGTTGACCGCGATGAACGGCGCGTCCGGGGTGGACGAGAAGCGATGGATGTAGCGCGCCATCAGCTCCTTGCCGGTGCCGGTCTCGCCAGTGACGAGGACCGGCGCGCGGGTCGGCGCCACACGCTGGGCCATGGCCAGCAGGCGGCGGCCGGCCTGGGAGCAGCAGACGAAGTCGTCCTGGGCGGCACGGGCCTGGGCCTGGCGCTGCAGCAGGGCGCTGAGCTGGGAGCCGCTGAAGGGTGTCAGCAGGTAGTCGATGCAGCCCAGCTCCAGCAGGGTGGCGGCCTTTTCCTGGTCGGCGTATTCCACCACCGGCACCAGGCTGAGCTGGGGCAGTTGCCGCAGCAAGGCGCCGACCCGCGCATAGAGCGCCTGGTCCGGCTGCTGGCTGGCGAAGACAAAGGCGAGGTCGGTGTCCGCCAGGTCGTCGGCGCCCACCGCCTCCAGTCCGGAATACGGGATTATCCGGCAACCTTCGCGACGCAAGCCGTCGAGCAGGGCCTGGCATTGTCCGGCGCAGCCGATAACAGCGATCCGGTGCAATGCCGGAACTTGTTCGAGCAAGACTTCATCCCTTCGGGTCAGCGCCTGACTTTGACTACTCATCGCATATCACCTGCATCTTTCCCTTGCGCCAAGCCGGCACTTTCGACACTTCGAAATAATTTCGAAATAAATTTGAACTTTTCGCCTGAATGGTCGCCTTAGTGCTTTAACCGGCATTCGAAAGCCCAATTCCTCGGCGTTCTGCCGGTGTCAGTGCGCGCACCATATCAAGTGCGGGCAAATTGCCACATCGCACTCCGCTTATTTTCCGTCAAAAGTCGAAATCAAAGATCAAAAGACAGCTTTTGACAGCTCTTGATTTAAACCCCACAAGGCTACAGCCCTAGAATGGCGCCGCCAGTGGCCAGACTGTGCGATGCCGCGAGGTGTTCAGCGCAACTGGTAAGGAGCAGCACGTCGGCGCATGAAATGTCTTCGGCCGAGACATTCAGGCGTTCGCCAAACGCACAACTTTGGTGCAAACCTGGAATTACGAATCTTCAGCATGACTGGCAACTCCAAAGTCCATCATGGCGTGCCCGCCGAAAGTCTGATTCGCCTCAAGCCCCAGAAGCTTGGGCGGCACCATCATCGGATTCCCCAACATATAAAGGAAACCACGCACAAGTATCCGCGCATTATCAGCGACTACTTTCTGCGGGGTTATCGAATCAATCTCGAATTGAACAAAGTGGATGTTCTCGAACATTCGCCCCGCCCCGCCGAGTGCATCTACCGTTCCACGCTGGGCAAGGTGGGTTTCACCATCGATCGCGCCCTGCTGGCCGAAGCCCTGGAGTGCTACTACGGCGGCACCAGCCTGCCCAGCCACGAAGAAACGCCCATCAGCACCTCCGAACAACGGATGCGCGAACGCCTGGGGCAGGACATTTGCCGGATCTTCGGCCGCACCCTGCTGAGCGGGTCGGGCCTGGGCGAACTGGAGCGCTTCGACAACGCCTATGAGGAAACCCTCTGGGAGTACGTCGCCGAGCTGCGCTACAGCAGCCACCTCACCGGCAGCGAATCGTCGCTCTTCCTCTATCTGGATGCCGAGCTGACCGACCGGCTCACCAGCCTGCTCGCCGGACCGCCGCCGCCGCGCCTGGCCGGCGATCCGCTGGACAACATCAGGCACCTGCCGGTGCGCCTGGACTGCGTGCTGGCGCAGGCGCGCATGCCCCTGAGCCAGGTGCTCGGCCTGCAGCTGGGGGACATCCTGACCCTGCGCCTGAAGGAGCGCGCCGACGTGCGCGTCAACCAGCAGGCCCTCTTCCGTGGCGCCATCTTCGAAGACGATGGCACCTTGTTCCTGACTTCCATCGAGAGTGTGAAGACCCCATGAGCAGCGCGGTTTCGGAAAACGAGTTCGAATCCCTGATCAACGACGACGGCCTGGACCTGGATGCCGGCCTGGCCGAGACGGTCGAGCCGGCGGCCATCCAGGCGCCGCGCCCGGACATGAGCTTCTTCGGCAAGATTCCGGTGAACGTCACCCTGGAAGTGGCGTCGGTGGAGATTTCCCTGAAGGAGCTGATGGAGGTGGACACCAGCAGCGTGATCATCCTCGACAAGCTGGCCGGCGAGCCGCTCGACGTGAAGGTCAACGGCGCGTTGTTCGCCAAGGCGGAAGTGGTGGTGATGAACGGCAACTACGGCTTGCGCATCGTCGAACTGAACAGCAACCGCTTCAACGAACTGCCGGCATGATCCGCCGCCTGGCCTGCCTCGCCCTGCTGCTGGCCGGCGGCTTCCCGCTGCTGGCCCAGGCCGCCGGCGGCGACATCACCTTGTTCAACCTGAACCAGACGGAAAACGGCCAGGAATTCAGCGTCAAACTGCAGATCCTGATCATCATGACGCTGCTGGGCTTCCTCCCGGCGATGCTCATGCTGATGACCTGTTTCACCCGTTTCGTCATCGTCCTGGCGATCCTGCGCCAGGCCATCGGCCTGCAACAGAGCCCGCCGAACAACGTGCTGGTGGGCATCGCCCTGATCATGACGCTGCTGGTGATGCGCCCGGTCTGGCAGGAGATGTACAGCGAGGCCTACCAGCCCTTCGAGTCCGACGCCATCACCCTGGAACAGGGCCTGGAACGCGCGAAGACCACCCTGTCGCGCTTCATGCTGGCGCAGACCAACCGCAATTCCCTGGAAACCATGGTCGCGCTGGCCGGCGAGAAGATGCCGGACAAGCTGGAGGCGCTGGACTTTTCCCTGCTGCTGCCGTCCTTCGTGCTGAGCGAATTGAAGACCGCCTTCCAGCTCGGTTTCATGATCTTCGTGCCCTTCCTGGTGATCGACCTGGTGGTGGCCAGTGTGCTGATGGCCATGGGCATGATGATGCTCTCGCCGATGATGATCTCCCTGCCCTTCAAGCTGATGGTCTTCGTCCTGGTGGACGGCTGGGCCCTGATGATGGGCACCCTGACCACCAGCGTGCAGCCCTTCTGAGGTCGCCCATGCTCACCCCCGATACCGCCGTCGGCATCATCTCCAACGCTGTGCACATCACCACCCTGGTGGTCTGCGTGCTCATCGTGCCGAGCCTGCTCGGCGGCCTGCTGATCAGCATTTTCCAGGCGGCCACGCAGATCAACGAACAGATGCTGAGCTTCCTGCCGCGCCTGTTGATCACCCTCGGCATGCTGGTGTTCTCCGGGCACTGGATTCTGCGCACCCTGAGCGACCTGTTCATCGAAACCTTCAAGCAAGCGGGTCGCCTGGTCGGCTGATGCCATGGCGGGCGGCGAAGCGATCCTGCAGTTCAGCCAGTACCTGCACCAGTTGCAGAGCTACTGGTGGCCCTTTTGCCGGATCATGGCGGTGTTCGGCCTGGCCCCGCTGTTCAGCCACAAGGCCCTGCCGATGCGCCTGCGGGTGCTGCTGGCGTTGGCCCTGACCCTCGCCCTGTCCGCCGCCCTGCCGCCGATGCCGGCCATCGAGCCGCTGTCGGCGCGGGGCCTGCTCACCGCGCTGGAGCAGATCGCCTTCGGCCTGCTGCTGGGACTGGCGCTGATGCTGGTGTTCGCCATCTTCGGCATCGTCGGCGACGTGGTCGCCACCCTGTTGGGCCTGAGCATGGCGATGTTCAACGACCCGCTGAATGGGGTGTCTTCGTCGTCGATCATCTTCCAGCTCTATTTCATCCTGCTGGTGTTCCTGTTCTTCGCCATCGACGGGCACCTGCTGGTGGTGAGCATCCTGTTCCAGAGCTTTGTCTACTGGCCGGTGGGCAGCGGCCTGCACTACACCGGCCTGGGCGCAATCCTGCAGTCCCTCGGCTGGGTGTTCTCGGCGGCGGTGCTGGTGGCCCTGCCGCTGGTGTTCTGCATGACCCTGCTGCAGTTCTGCTTCGGCCTGCTGAACCGCATCTCGCCGGCGATGAACCTGTTCTCCCTGGGCTTCCCCATGGCCATCGTCGCGGGGCTCTTCTGCATCCAGCTGACCTTGCCGAACCTGCCGGAAAGCTACCTGCACCTGACCCGCGCGCTGCTGGACAACCTCGGCCGCATCCTCGTCGAGGGGCGCCATGGCTGAGCAGAACAGCGCCCAGGAAAAGACCGAGGAAGCATCCCAGCAGAAGCTGAAGAAAAGCCGTGAGGACGGCCAGGTCAGCCGCTCGAAGGACCTGTCCACCACGCTGTCCTTGCTGGCTACGCTGCTGTTGCTGAAATTCAGCCTCGACTGGCTGCAACACGGCCTGGAACAGATTTTCAGCCGCACCTGGGTGGACCTGTCGCGCAGCGAGATCAGCCTGGAAGACATTCGCCTGGTGATGGGCAACGGCCTGCTTCTGTTCATGCAGATCCTGCTGCCGCTGCTGCTCACGCCGCTGGTGGTGGTCGCGTTGTCGCTGCTGTCCGGCGGCTGGCTGTTCGCGTCGAAGAACGTCCACCCCAAGTGGTCCAAGCTGGACCCCATCGCCGGCCTGGGCCGCATGTTCTCCCTGCAGAACCAGGTGGAGCTGCTGAAGTCCACGCTGAAGATCGGCGTGCTGGGCCTGGTGGCCTGGTGGCAACTGAAGGACGCCCTGCCCCAGCTGATCGCCCTGCAGCGCGGCAACCTGCACGAGGCGCTGGCCGGCGCCTTCGCCCTGGCCTTCGACCTGACGCTCTCGCTGCTGCTGGTGTTCGTCGTCTTCTCGCTGATCGACGTCCCGCTGCAGCGCTTCTTCTTCCTGAAAAAAATGCGCATGACCAAACAGGAGCGCAAGGAAGAGCACAAGAACCAGGAAGGCAGCCCGGAAGTGAAGTCGCGCATCAAGCAGTTGCAGCGCCAGCTGGTGCAACGGCAGATCAACCGGGTGATGAAGAACGCCGACGTGGTGATCGTCAACCCGGTGCACTTCGCGGTCGCGCTCAAGTACGACCCGAAAAAGGCCCAGGCGCCCTACGTGATCGCCCGTGGCGCGGACGAGACCGCGCTGTACATCCGCAAGATGGCCAATGCCCACGGCCTGGAGGTGGTGGAAGCCCCACCGCTGGCGCGCGCCATTTATTTCACCACCCAGGTCAACCAGCAGATCCCGGCGCAGCTCTACCGCGCCGTGGCCCATGTGCTGACCTACATCCTCCAGCTCAAGGCGTGGCGCCAGGGGCGCCGCGGCAAACCGGAGCTGGCGGACAACCTCCCGATTCCCGAAGACCTGCTGAACAGGGCCTGACCCCATGCGTTTACTCCAGCAACTGACCCCCACCCTGCGCAGCGGGCGCATCGGCATCCCGCTGGTGATCCTGTCCGTCCTGGCGATGATCATCCTGCCGCTGCCGCCGCTGATGCTGGACGCGCTCTTCACCTTCAACATCGGCATGGCGATCCTGGTGCTGATGGTGAGCGTGTCGTCGAAACGGCCGCTGGACTTCTCCCTGCTGCCGACGGTGATCCTGGTCACCACGCTGCTGCGCCTGTCGCTGAACGTGGCCTCCACCCGCGTGGTGCTGCTGGAGGGCCACACCGGTACCGGCGCCGCGGGCAAGGTGATCGAGGCCTTCGGCGAAGTGGTGATCGGCGGCAACTTCATCGTCGGCATGATCGTCTTCGTGATCCTGATGATCGTGAACTTCATGGTCATCACCAAGGGCGGCGAGCGGATCTCCGAAGTGACCGCGCGCTTCACCCTGGACGCCCTGCCCGGCAAGCAGATGGCCATCGACGCCGACCTCAATGCCGGCATCATCACCCAGGAAGAAGCCAAGGTACGGCGCCAGGAAGTGGCCAAGGAGGCCGACTTCTACGGTGCGATGGACGGCGCCTCGAAGTTCGTCCGCGGCGACGCCATCGCCGGCATCCTGGTGCTCCTGATCAACCTCTTCGGCGGTATCGCCATCGGCGTCTTCGTCCATGGCCTGGACGGCAGCCAGGCCTTCCAGCAGTACGCCATGCTGACCATCGGCGACGGCCTGGTGGCGCAGATTCCGGCGCTGCTGCTGTCCACCGCGGCGGCCATCATCGTGACCCGGGTCAACGAGTCGGCGGACATCACCAACCTGGTGCAGCGGCAACTGCTCGCCTCGCCTTCGGTGCTCTACACCGTGGCCGGCATCCTCACGGTACTCGGCCTGGTGCCGGGCATGCCGCACCTGGCCTTCCTCGGCTTCGCCGCGGTGATCGGCTACATCGGCTGGCGGGTATCGCTGGCCGAACCCATCGCCGAAGCGCAATCCCTGGAGCAGGTCCAGGCGCTGAGCAAGGCGATGGACCAGGAGCGCGCGCAGAACCTGGCCTGGGAAGACATCCCGCTGGTGGAGCGCCTGTCGATTTCCCTGGGCTACAAGCTGGTCGGCCTGGTCAGCGACGCCAGCGGCGCGCCCCTGGCGCAGCGGGTGCGCGGCGTGCGCCAGACGCTGTCGGAGAGCCTGGGCTTCCTCCTGCCGGAAGTGCAGATCCGCGACAGCCTGCGGCTCAAGGCCTCGCAGTACAGCATCCACATCAACGGCGAGCGCATCGACGGCGCCGAACTGCACGCCGACCGCCTGATGGCCATCCCCTCCCCCGAGGTCTACGGCGAGATCGACGGCATCCTCGGCATCGACCCGGCCTACCGCATGCAGGTGGTGTGGATCCTGCCCAGCGACAAGACCCGCGCGCTGAACCTCGGCTACCAGGTGATCGACTGCGCCAGCGTGGTGGCGACCCACCTGAACAAGGTGATTCGCGAGAACCTGCCGGACATCTTCAAGCACGACGACGTGGAGCACCTGATGCAGCGCCTGGCACTGCAGGCGCCCAAGCTGGCGGAGTCCCTGAAGACGCAGCTGAACTACGCCCAGCAGCACCGGGTATTCCGCCAGTTGCTGCAGGAAGAAGTGCCGCTGAAGGACATCGTGTCCATCGCCAGCGCCCTGCTGGAAGGCAGCGAAAGTACCAAGGACCCGGTGCTGCTGGCGTCGGACGTGCGCTATGCGCTGCGCCGCAGCATCGTCTCGCGGATCGCCGGGGATCGCAGCGAGATTGCCGTGTTCATCCTGGAAAACGCCCTGGAAAACACCCTGCTGGGCGCCCTCTCCATCGCCCAGCAGGCCGGCCCGGTGAGCCTGGACAACATCCCGGTGGAACCGGCGCTGCTCAACCAGCTGCAGAACGCCATGCCGGTGGTGAAGGAAAAGCTGCGCAAGGAAGGCCACCCGCCGATCCTCACCGTGATGCCGCAATTGCGCCCGCTGCTGGCCCGCTACGCCCGGGTGTTCAGCCCGGGCCTGCACGTGCTGTCGCAGAACGAGATTCCGGAGAAGGTGGGGGTGAACATCCTCGGCACCCTCGGCTGACCGACAGGCCCTCGCGGGGTGGCGGCTGTCTTAGCGTCACCCGGCAAGGCGCCGACCTGGAGGGTCCCGGTGGGCTCAGCTCTTCTGGGCGCGCACGAATCCCAGCGACGCATTCAGCGAGGCGACCATCTCGGTGAATTCCGGCGCCGGCCGGTCCAGGGCGAAGCCGATGTGGAAGCGGCCGCTCATGCCGTCCTTGCGTGACCACTGGCAGACCACGTGAATGTCCACCGAGCGGAAATGCCCTTCGCGCACCGGCACCTCCAGGCGCATTTCGAAACAGGCCCCTGGCGCCAACGGAGAAGGACTGACCAGCCTCAGGCCACCGACGGACAAGTCGGCGATATAGCCCATCGGCTCGCTGCTCAGGCGGTTGATGACATGGATACGGTCGATCTGGCGGAAGGTCAGGCGTCTGTGCTTGCGCATGCGATCTGGGTTCTTTTCCTGGGCGATCCGAGGGGCGGACCGCGTGTTGATTCCTCGCCCGCGCGCAGCCGGAGGGGCCGGGCGTATCGTGGCCGATGCTACCTTCAGGAAAGATCAACCAGTATCAAAAGCCATCAAAACGACCTCCATCATGGCTGCCACCCTCCTCCGCTGCGCCGCTGTCCTCTGCCTGCTGGCGTGCGGGGCGGCGACAGCGGCCGATCCGCCAGCGCCGAATGCCCCGCCACTGGTGATCAGTGGCAGCCGCTACCGCGCGCCGGCATTCGACCTGCCCTTCTCGGTGGACCGGGTCGACCCGCAGCCACGGGGTCAACCGGGCATCGATCTGTCCGAACCGCTTTCCGGCGTGCCCGGCCTGGCCATCCAGAACCGCCAGAACCATGCCCAGGAACCCCAGCTCTCCTCGCGCGGGTTCGGCGCCCGCTCGGCCTTCGGTGTGCGTGGCATCAAGCTGCTCAGCGACGGCATACCGGCCACGACGCCAGACGGCCAGGGCCAGGCCTCCAGCTTCGACCTGGACGTGCTCGGCCATATCGAAGTGCTGCGCGGCCCCTTCGCCAGCACCTACGGGAGCAATTCCGGCGGCGTGGTGCAGCTGTTCTCCCGCGACGGCGAAGGCTCGCCACGGCTGTCCGGCAGCACCACGCTCGGGTCCTGGGCGACCCAGCGGGAGCGCGTGACGCTGGAAGGTGGCGATGGCCACATCGGCTACCTGGTCAATCGCGCCCATTACGAGACCGACGGCTATCGCGACCACAGCGCGGCGCAGTTCGAAAAGTCCTTCGCCAAGCTGACCCTGCGCCCGGATGCCGACACGCGCCTGGCACTGATCTACAGCGACCTGAACCAGAACGGCACCCAGGACCCGCAGGGCCTGACCTGGGAGGCCTACCGCCAGGACCCGCGCGCGGTCTCGGCCACCACCCTGCTGTTCAATACCCGCAAGACCGTGGACCAGCGCCAGGGCGGCCTCAACCTCGAACGCCGGGTCGGCGAAGCCACCTGGCAAACCACCCTCTACAGCGGCACCCGGCGGGTGCTGCAGTTCCAGTCGATCCCGGTGGCGGCCCAGGTCAACCCGCGCCAAGCCGGCGGCGTGATCGATTTCGCGCGCGACTACCAGGGCATCGGCAGCCGCTGGATCCAGCCGTTCGACACCGGGCTGGGCCGTTTCACCGCCACCGCCGGAATCGATTACGACCGTTCCCGCGACGACCGCCAGGGCTACGAGAACTTCATCGGCGACAGCCTCGGGGTGAAGGGTGCGCTGCGCCGCGACGAACGCGACGCCGTGACCGGTACCTCGCCCTACCTGCAGCTTGCCTGGGAACGGCAGGACTTCCGCCTGCTGGGCGGGCTGCGGCACAACGAGGTGGCGTTCGACGTGGACGACCACTATCTGGCCAACGGCGACGACAGCGGCCGCGTCACCTACCGCAAGACCACGCCGAGCCTGGGCGCCACCTATGCCCTGACGCCGGAGCTGAATGTCTACGCCAGCTGGGCCAGGGGTTTCGAGACGCCCACCCTGAACGAGCTGTCCTACTCCGGCCCGGACGGAAGCTTCGGCTTCGACCTGCGGCCAGCCACCAGCGAGCAGGTCGAATTGGGCATCAAGGCGCTGCTGCCCGCCGACGGGCACCTGAACCTGGCGCTGTTCCATATCCTCACGGAGGATGAGCTGGTGGTGGCTTCCTCCGTCGGCGGCCGCACCCGCTACCAGAACGCCGCCCAGACCCGCCGCCAGGGGCTGGAACTGGGCCTGGAACACGCACTGGCCGCGCATTGGCGACTGGAACTCGCCTACACCTGGCTGGACGCCCGCTATTCCCAGGCCTTCATCAGTGCCGGCGAACCGATTCCCTCGGGCCGGCGCATGCCCGGCATCGCCGAACACAGCCTGTTCGCGCGCCTGGAATGGACGCCCCGCCCCGCCATCAGCGCCGGCCTGGAGGGACAACTGCGCAGCAGCCTGGAGGTGGAAGACGACAACCAGGCCCGCGCCGCGCCGGGCTACGCCCTGGCCAACGGGTACCTGCGCGTCGAACAGCGGTTGCGCCCCTGGACCTTCAGCCAGACCCTGCGCGTGAACAACCTGTTCGACCGCGACTACGTCGGTTCGGTGATCATCGGCGAGGCCAACCAACGCTTCTACGAAGCCGGCGCCGGCCGCAGCTGGTATGCGGGAGTCGATCTGGAATACGTCTTCGAGTGACCCTTCCGACTGGCCGGCGCCCGCCAGCGCGCCTGACACCGGCGCTTTTCCGCCCGGCAGGCCTTCTGTGTAACGCCCGACGCCCCTAGACTGCAGCGCAGGAATCCACGAGGAAGCGCACATGGCTGCCGATACCTGGCTGCTCTACTTCATCGCCACCATCGGCCTGGCGCTGACACCCGGTCCGAACAGCCTGCTGGCCCTGACCCACGGCGCCCTGCACGGTTCGACGCGCACGCTGTTCACCATCATCGGCGGCGTCACCGGGTTCAGCCTGCTGATCGCACTGGCGATGTTCGGGCTGGGCGCCCTGCTGCAGACCTCGTCGGCCGCGCTGACGGTGCTGAAGTGGCTGGGCGGGGCTTATCTGGTATGGCTGGGTATCCAGCTGTGGCGGGCGCCGGCATTACACCTGACCCCCCTCGCCGGTGCCACGGCGACGCCCGTCACCACGCTGTTCCGCCAGGGCTTCCTGTCGGCGATCTCCAACCCCAAGGTGCTGCTTTTCTACGGTGCCTTCCTGCCGCAGTTCCTCGACCTGCAGCGCTCCCTGGTCAGCCAGTTCATCGTCATGGCGCTGACCTTCGTGGCGGTGGAGTTCCTGGTGGAGTACCTGCTGGCACGCCTGGCATTCAAGATCCGCCCCTGGCTGGAGCGCGGCGGCAAGGGCTTCAATCGCGGCTGCGGCACGCTGTTCGCGCTGATCGGCGCGGCCTTGCCGATGACGCGCTGAGGGCGGCGAACGCCACCCGCCGAATCGACGGTGCGACCCCTTGAGCCCGGCTGGGCAATCAGCCCGCCGGGCCTTCGTCGACGCGTCCGCTCAACGCAACAGCAACAGGGGGGTGACGCTGGTCGCCAGCATGTTCGCCGTGGTGCTGCCCACCAGGAACTGGCGAATGCGCGAGTGACCGTAAGCCCCCATCACCACCAGGTCGATAGCGTGTTCGGCCTGGTAGGCATGCAGAGAAGGCTCCACCTCGCCAGCGCGGACCGCCGTGCTCACAGCGAATCCGGCGGCCTGCAGAACCGTACGGGCCGAATCCAGTTGCGCACGCGTGTCGGCGGTGTCCGAACCGATTGTCACGAGGTGGATGGGCAGCCCTTTGAACAGCGGGCTGGCAGCCAGCATGTCGACGCCCTTGCGGGTGGTCGCGCTGCCGTCGAAGGCCAGCATCAGGCTCTCTGGCGCCTTGAAGGTCGTCGGGGTCACCAGAATGGGTCGGTGCAGGGTGCGAACCACCGTTTCCACATGGCTGCCAACGTGGCGCCCTGAACCGCCATGGGCTTCCCCGCCCTTACCTATCACCAGCAGGCGGGTCTGCCCTTCCAGCTCCCGCAGGCTGTCCAGCAGGTCGCCATGACGCTGCCTCGACTCGGGATTCGCAACACCGTCGGCCAGGGCGCGCTCCTTGGCCGCCGCGAGCATGATGCGCCCCTCCTCCAGGGCCAGCTTGCTGCGTTGCTGATCGAGTGCGGCCAGCTCCTCCAGGAGGTGTTCGCGGCTGCCCAGCCCGATGTTGCCGCTGAGATCCGTCCGGGTCGGATACTGCCGCTGATCCAGGACGTGCAGGAACGTCAGCGGTGCGCCGAGACGCAGGCTCGCCCAGGCGGCGTAGTCACACAGCGCCGGAGAGGACGTGGAACCGTCGATGCAAGCGATTACGTGGGTCATGGTCGTTCTCCCTTTCAGTGGCCCATGAGCGAGTCAATGGAATCCGGTTTGTCGTGCACACCGAAGCGGTCAACGATGGTGGCACTGGCCTGGTTGAGCCCCAGCACCTCGACATCCACGCCCTCGCGGCGCAGCTTGATCACCACCTTGTCCAGCGCGGCGACCGCGGTGATGTCCCAGAAGTGGGCGCGGCTGAGGTCGATGGTGACTTTGCTCAGTGCTTCCTTGAAATCGAACGCGGCCGCGAATTTCTCCGCCGAGCTGAAGAACACCTGCCCGACGACCTTGTACGTGCGGTGCTCACCCGCGCCATCGAGTTCGGAACCGATATCCAGGTAATGCCCCACCTTGTTGGCGAAGAACAGGGCGGCCAGCAACACGCCGACCAGCACGCCGTAGGCCAGGTTATGGGTGAAGACGACGACCACGACTGTCGCCACCATCACGATATTGGTCGACAGGGGGAATTTGCCCAGGTTGCGCACGGAGTCCCAGCTGAACGTACCGATGGACACCATGATCATCACGGCGACCAGGGCCGCCATCGGAATCTGGCGCACCCAGTCGCTGAGGAACACCACCATCAACAGCAACACCACACCGGCGACCAGGCAGGACAGACGGGTACGTCCGCCCGATTTCACGTTGATCACCGACTGGCCGATCATGGCGCAACCGGCCATGCCCCCCATCAGGCCCGCGGCGATGTTGGCAACCCCCTGGCCCTTGCACTCGCGGTTCTTGTCGCTGGTCGTATCCGTCAGGTCGTCGACGATGGTGGCCGTCATCATCGACTCCAGCAGCCCCACGACCGCCAGGGCGGCCGAGTAAGGGAAGATGATGGCCAGCGTCTCGAAGGTCAGCGGAACGTCGGGCCAGAGGAACACCGGCAACGTGTCCGGCAACTGCCCCATGTCGCCCACGGTACGGATATCCAGCCCCAGATAGATGGAGATGGCGGTCAGCAGCAGAATGCACACCAGCGGCGAGGGAATGACCTTGCCCAGTTTCGGCACGTAGGGGAACAGGTAAATGATCCCGAGACCCGCCGCGGTCATCGCATAGACGTGCCAGGTGACGTTGGTCAGTTCCGGTAGCTGGGCCATGAAGATCAGGATCGCCAGCGCATTGACGAATCCGGTCACCACCGACCGCGAGACGAAGCGCATCAGCGAACCGAGCTTGAGGTAGCCGGCGACGATCTGGAACACGCCGCACAGCAACGTCGCCGCCAGCAGGTACTCGAGCCCGTGATTCTTCACCAGGGTGAGCATCAGCAGGGCCATGGCCCCGGTGGCGGCGGAAATCATTCCCGGACGTCCGCCCACGAACGCGATCACCACCGCGATGCAGAAGGACGCGTACAGCCCCACCTTGGGATCGACCCCGGCGATGATCGAAAAGGCGATCGCCTCCGGTATCAGGGCGAGTGCCACCACCAGTCCGGCGAGCACATCGCCACGGATATTGGAAAACCAGTTCTGTTTGATTGTCTGAAGCATCGTGACGTCCAAAGCAAAGGCATCGACCGGCACACCGGGCAGCAGCGAGCAGGCGAGTACGGATTTCGGATTGTTTGGGTTCAGGAGGCAGCCGGGCCGGCAAGGGAAGCGGACAGGCAGCGGCGCGCGACCGCTGGACAAGGCAAGCAGTCACGGGTAACGCGGGGGGCGAAACGCTATGGCGGAGTGGGCAGCCAAGTCATTCGAAGGGACACGCTCATGGGACTTCGGGGAGTCTCGGGGTGAATTGCGGACGGCATGGTACAGGAAGCAAGCCTGCTTTTCGACCCGGACCGGCCACCGGGTCGAAAAAGCCGCCGGGGCGCTCGATTTCCCGGCGGGGCGCCGATAACGGCTGCGGGCGAGGGTTTCACAGCAGCGCTTGCGCCCCAGGGGCGAGGCCCGGACGCCCCGGAAGCGGCTGGCGTCCGAAGCGATCCGAGCAACGTCCGGCCAGGCAGTTGGTCAGCGTGCCGGAGCCCCCGCGCCGACCTCAGCCTGCCAGGGGCAACATGCGCACCGCACCCTTCGGAAGGCCGCTTTCGATGGGCAGGCTTTCGTCCCGCGACCACTCGTTCCAGGAACCGAGGTAGATGCGCAAGCGGGTGAACCCCGCCAGTTGCATGGCGACGAAGGTGTTGGCTGCCCGCGCGCCCTTGAAGCAGTAGATGATGATGTCATCGTCGGGCCTCAGCCCCCGCTCGGTCGCCAGGGCACGGACCTGCTCGGCGGACTTGAACGCCGCGATCGGCTGGCTGGTGTCCATCAGCTCGTACCACTCCAGCCAAACCGCACCGGGGATGCGGCCCTTGCGCGGCGCGAAATCCTTGCCGTAAGGAGACGAACTCTCGGCCAGCCACTCATCCTTGTCGCGGTTGTCGAGCAACTTGATCGCGGGATCGGCCAGAGCCGCGAGCATCTGCTCCTTGGTCACCAGCAGCTCGGCACGCGGTCGCAGCGGGAAGCTGACCGAGTCCGGCGTGACCGCGGCGGTGTCGACCGTGCCGCCGAACGCCTGCCAGGCCCGCAGGCCGCCATCGAGAATGCCGACCTTTGGATACCCCAGGTACTGCAGCAGCCAGAGACCTCGGCAGGAGCCGCCGTAGCGGGTATTCAGTGCATCCTCGTAGACGATGGCCACCTTCTGGCCATCGAGCCCGACCTTGCCGAACACCTCGGCGAACTGCGCCTGCAAGGCTTGCAGACCCTCGGGGCTGGTTTCCGCCAGGTAGGAGAAAACGTCCGGCGCATTGACTGCGCCACTGATGTGTCCGGCCTGGTAGCTCTCGCGGTCACGGATGTCGACCACTATGGCCTGGCCGGCCTGAATGAGGGCTGCGACTTCTTCGGGCCTGAAAAGGAGCTGATTGTCCATGATTCCATCCTCGTCTGATCGGGGCCGGCCAGCCGCAGCTGGCCGGGAGTGGAGGCTGGCGCCTGAATCAGTAGCTCTTGTAGGGCAGGAACTTGCCGGACAGCACCACGTTGACGCGGTCCCCCTTGGGGTCGGCCTGACGCTGGATGTCCATCGAGAAGTCGATGGCGCTCATGATGCCGTCACCGAACTCCTCGTGGATCAGCTCCTTGATGGTGGTGCCGTAGACACTGACGATCTCGTACCAGCGATAGATCAGCGGATCGGAGGGCACGGCGCTCGGCAGCGAGCCCTTGTACGGCACGATCTGCAGCCAGGCCACCGCCTCATCAGGCAGATCGAACAGCTTGCCGAGGGTTTCCGCCTGGGCCTTGTCGAAGGTCATCTGACCCAGGCAGCCGGCGGTGGTCCACTCCTTGGACAGGCCGATGGTTTCGGCGACATGCCCCCATTTCAGGCCTTTGCTGACCTTGGCGGCCAGGATCATTTTGGTCACGTCTTCACGGCTGGAAATCATGATGCGTTCCTCATTCGGTTAGGCATGCGGACAGCGCGGGATGACAGCTGCCAGCAGAAGTGATTGGCAAGGCAGCAGGCCGGCTCAGTCAGCCAGGGCGATGCTGAACGGAATCGGGTTGCGCAGGGTGTTGGCCACCGGCGAGTAGAAGTTGGCGTGCCTGACGATCTCGTCCAGTTCCTCGCGGCTCGCGTCGCCTTCCACCAGCACCTTCACGCGGATCGCCTGGAAGCCCATCTGCTCCGGCTGCATCTGCGCACCACCGGCGCCCCACGCCGCCGGGTTGCCGATGTCGGCCTCGAGGAAGATTTCCAGCTTGCTCAGTTTCACCTGCTTCCAGGTCGCCACCGCCGTGATGCCCACGGCCAGGCAGCCACCCAGCCCGGAAAGCACGATCTCGCCCGGTGCCGGCGCGGTGTCCTCGCCGAACAGGTGCAGCGGCTCATCGACCACGACCGCTTCGTGATCGCCCACGTAGCTCAGGCTGCGGTACATCCCCTGCATCACCGTGTGGACCTTGTTGGTGCCACGGCTGGCGGGGTTGTTGCGGCCCTTCTCGGCGAAGGCCAGCAGGCCCTCGCGGTCGATCGGTTTCAGGTAGGTCTTCAGGGTGGTCGGGCAAGTCTCGGTTGCAGCAGACATGGCATTCTCCATCGGGTGTTGATCGAGCAGTGACGGCTCGTTTGGACTCGTATGCTCTTTTGCAGCGAGTGTGCCAACCCACACCAACCCGCCACGACACGAAAATTAATCCTTTACAATCAGTCTCTTACAATTTTCAAAGGCCATACGCAGCCCATTGCCCAGCAAGCGGCGCCCTGGGCCAGCACCGGACATTGAAGACAATGTCGACAATGTCCGGTGAAGACTGGACCTATGCCGCACCGTGAATGGCCGCCTCGGACGTTGGCAAAAGTGCCGGAACGCCGGGGAGTCACTCGACGGATGCGGGCGTCAGGGGTGCAAGGGCTGAAACGGGAACCGACAGGCACTGTGGCCTGTTCAGGGAGGAAGGCTGCGGCGAGGGCGCCACTTGCCGATGGACGGACCAGGGGCGGCTAACGCGCCCAGGCCGGTACGCGCGCTTCAGAGGCCATCAATCGGCATCTTCATATACCGCACCCCATTGCCCTCCGGCTCCGGCAGTACACCGGCGCGGATGTTCACCTGGATCGACGGCAACAGCAGGTTGGGCATGTCGAGCTGGGCATCGCGCTGGCGGCGCATGGCGACGAAGTCGCCCTCGCCCACGCCATCACGCACGTGGAGGTTCGTGGCGCGCTGTTCGGCCACCGTGCACTCGGCGATCGGCTGGCGTCCGGGCGGAGGGTAGTCGTGGCACATGAAAAGGCGGGTTTCCCCCGGCAGCGCGAGCAGGCGACGAGCCGAGTTGTAGAGCTGGCTGGCGGAGCCGCCTGGGAAGTCGCAGCGGGCGGTGCCGACATCCGGCGGGAACAGGGTGTCGCCGACGAACACCAGCACCTCCTCCACCTGGAACGCCAGGTCCGCCGGCGTATGGCCAGGGACGTGCAGGGCTCGGGCGCGCAGTTCGCCGATGGCGAACGCCTCGTCAGCCTGGAACAGGTGATCGAACTGGCCGTGGGCCGCGCAATAGTCGGCGGGCAGGTTGTAGATCCCCCGGAAGACCTGCTGCACCTGGCGGATGGCCTCGCTGGCGCCGATCCGCCCGCCCAGGCGTTCGCGCAGGTAGGCCGCGCCGGAAAGGTGGTCGGCATGCGCGTGGGTTTCCAGCAGCCACTGCACACTGAGGCCTTGCTGGAGCACGTAGTCGAGGATGGCATCGGCAGCGCGGGTGTCGGTGCGCCCGGACTTCGGGTCATAGCCGAGCACCGAATCGATGATGGCGCAGGGCGTGCCCGGCCCACCGTGCACCACATGACTGAAGGTCGAGGTCGGTTCGTCGAAAAAGCTTTCCACATGAGGCGGCATGGAGGCTCCGGTGATCAGAGAAACGGCAGAAGGGGTACGAGGGCCTTGCTCAGCAGCAACAGCGCGGCCAGGCCGGCCAACAGGGCAAAACCCAGCTGCAGGTGGCGGGCTGGCACCCGTGGCGACAGCAGGCGACCGCCGAGCATTCCGCCACCCGCGGCGGCGATGAACACCCAGGCTGCGGAGGGCAGCGTGCCCCCCGTCCACAGGAAGCCGGTCACGGTCGTGGCCGAGATCAGCGCGATCACCATCAGTGAGGTAGCGACAATGCCGTGCATGCCGAGGTTGCTGAACTGGCGCACGCCAGGAACGATCAGAAATCCACCGCCGACGCCGAGCAGGCCACTGCACAGCCCCGACAACCCGCCGATGGCGGACAAGCTGATGAAGCAGCGCGCGTTCCAGCGAAAGCGCCCGGTAGCGACATTGATCATGCAGTTCCTGCCCAGCGTCTCAGGCAGCGCCCCCGGCGCCTGTGCGCTCAGCGCCTGGCCAGCCATGCGGGCGGCGATCAGTAGCAGCACGGCGCAGAACAGCAGCATCAGCGCCGTGACGGGCAGGGTCCGCGCCAGCTGCAGTCCCAGCGGGGCGCAGATGGCGCCGCCCAGCGCCATCAGCAGCGCCGCTTTGTAGCGCACCAACCCACGGCGCAAGCCGTCCAGGCAGCCGAGCATCGCCGCGGCGCCGACCGCAATCAGTGCCACCGGCGTGGCCTCGGGCAAGCTGTAACCCAGCCCGAGCATGAGGGCCGGCACCGCCAACACCCCTCCGCCTCCGGTCAGGCCCAGTGCAACGCCCACGCCCAGTCCGTAGAGCATTTCCAGCAGCATGCGTCCTCCTGCGCCCGGCGGGCGCCCATTGCCGTTCAGTAGCGGTACTGAAGCTGCAGCCAGAACTTGTCGGTATCCACGCCGAACTGGTCGGCGTCGTAGCGGGCGTACTTGGCCATGGCCGACAGGTTCTTGATCTGGGGGATCGGGCGGCTGTAGGCCAGGTCCAGCTCCTTGCCGTAGTGGGCGCCGCCCTGGTCGGCGCGGAAGTCGTGGTACCAGACCTGCAGGCTGCCCCCCAGCAGGGGCAGGCTGCCACCGACGTAGCGGTCGCGGATGCCATCGGCCGGGGTGATGAGGAACTGGTCAGCCCAGCCCTGGAACAGGTGCTTGGTCGCCAGCGGGGTCTGGAAGGCGCGGTTGCCCGGCCCATTCTCCCCGCCAAGCACCTCGTAGCCGACCTTGGCCAGGTAACCGCCGTACTGGTAACCCAGTTCGCCGAGGACATAGTGGCTGTTCAGCGCCAGCGGGTTGCCGGCGTAATCACGCTGGCGGGCATATTCCAGCGCATAGCTGAAACCATTGCGCACGCCGGTGAGGCGCAGGCCGCTGGTGCGGCTGGACTGGCTGCCCGGTGCCGCGGCCGGCGCCAGCGCCAGGTTGTCGAGGCCGAGCAGGTAGCTGTAGGCGCTGACCTTCAGTTCCGCACGCCAGGCATAGGCGAGGTTGAACAGTTGGCTGTGCCCCTCGATGTTCGCCGGGTTGGTCGGATAGCCATGCTGTCCGTCGGGACCGAACGGGGTGTTGACGTTGTCCAGGTAGGCGTAGGTCAGGGTCAGCCCGTCGAGCGGCCGCCACTGGGCAAGCGCACCGTCGTAGGTCTGCTCGTTCTGCCGCCAGGCGACGCTACCGACGAAGCGCTGGTTGTCCAGCTCGATGCGCTGGCGGCCGACCACCGCGCTACCCCGCCCATGCTCGTAGCGCAGCAGCGCCTGATTGATTTCCGTACCGTCAGGGTCGCCAACCAGCGGGTACTGAACGCGACCATTGCGGGTATCGTTGAAACGCTCCTCGCCGATGTGACTGACGTTGTCGACCTCGAACAGTCCGGAAAAACCGTACCAGCTGCCGCTCTGGAAGCCGGCGCGGGTGCGCAGGGTCTGGGCGTCGGCATGCTCGCCGGCGTTGTCCTGATCGACGCGCTCGTAGCGATAGCGCAGATCGAGCAGCGGCTTGCCCTGGGTGAACAGGTTGGCAAGGTGTTCTTCGGCCTGGGCCACGACTGGCGCAGTCGCGGCGAACAGCAGGGGGCAAAGCAGCAGAGGGTTGGCTCGCATGGGGGCTTTCCTGGCATGTTTTCAGGGCGCACCTTCCCCGTGCCGCCAGTACTGGCGTGCTGGCGGCCGTTAGCGGGTCGGCGAAGCGGGAAAGGGCGTTACCGGCGGGTCGATCAGGCGACGATGCGCATCGTGGAGGTCTGCGGTTGATCCGGCCCCGGCGGCGGCTCGTCGCCTTCCAGTCCGGGCCTGACGATCAGCGGCTCACCGCCGGACTCCGCATCCGTCTCCCCCTGCTGGATGGCCCTGGAGCGGCGCACCAGAAAGTCCACCAGGTGGTTGCGGATACGGTAGTACTGCGGATCGTGGTGCAGGGTTTCGCGGGTCCGCTCGCGCGGCAGGGTGTTGATCACGATCTCGGCCACCCGGGCGCGCGGTCCATTGCTCATCAGCATGACCTTGTCAGCCAGCAGGATTGCCTCGTCGACGTCATGGGTGATCATGAACACCGTCTGCCGGGTCGCCGAACAGATCTTCAGCAGTTCATCCTGGATCACGCCGCGAGTCAGCGCGTCCAGCGCGCCGAACGGCTCGTCCATCAGCAGCATCTTCGGCTCCACCGCGAAGGCGCGGGCAATGCCGACGCGCTGCTTCATGCCTCCGGACAGCTCGCTGGGCTTCTTCTGCGCCGCGACCTTGAGGCCGACCATGTCGAGGAAGCGGGCACCATGCTCGGCCACCTGCTTGCGCGACCAGGCCGGATAGCGCGAACGCACGGCGAAGGCGATGTTCTGCTCGACGCTCAGCCAGGGCAGCAGCGCATGGCTCTGGAACACCACGCCACGGTCCAGGCTGGGACCGGAGATTTCCTTGCCCGCCATCACCACCCCGCCGCTGCTGGCCTCTTCCAGGCCGGCGATGACGTTGAGGATGGTGCTCTTGCCGCAGCCCGAGTGGCCGATGATGCAGATGAACTCGCCCTGCTGGATGCTGAAGTTGATGTTCTCGAACACCGGCGGCTGATCGTCGCGATAACGCTTGGTCAAGCCTTCCACCTTGATGAAGGGGACACCGTGCTTGTGAGCTTCATTCGACATAGGTCACCTTCTTTTGCAGGCTGGCGAAGAGGAGATCGAGGAGCATGCCGATCACGCCGATCATCAGCACGGCGAAGATCACGTTGCCCAGGGACAGGTTGTTCCATTCGTTCCACACGAAGTAGCCGATGCCGGTACCGCCGATCAGCATTTCCGCGGCGACGATCACCAGCCAGGCGATACCCATGGAGATGCGCATGCCGGTGATGATGGTCGGCGCGGCCGCGGGCAGAACCACCTGGAAGGCCTTGCGCAGCGGGCCGACCTCGAGGGTGCGGGCGACGTTGAGCCAGTCCTTGCGGACCCCTGCGACGCCGAAGGCGGTGTTGATCAGCATCGGCCAGACCGAGCAGATGAAGATCACGAAGATCGCCGAGGTGGTGGAGTCCTTGATGGTGTACAACGCGATCGGCATCCAGGCCAGAGGCGAGATCGGCTTGAGCACCTGGATGAACGGATCGAACGCCTTGTAGAGCAGTGGCGACATGCCGATCACGAAACCCAGCGGGATCGCCACCAGCGCGGCGATCAGGTAGCCGAGGCCTACGCGCCCCAGCGAGTGCACCAACTGGATACCGATGCCCTTGTCATTCGGTCCGTTGTCGTAGAAGGGATCGCGGAGTTGCTCCCAGGCCAGTTCGGCGAACTGCAGCGGGCTAGGCATGCCGTTGATCTTCTGGCTCTCGCCGCTCGTGGCCTGCCCCATCAGCAGGGCGTACTCCTCATCCATCGCGCTTGCGGCAACCTGCTTGTCGGGCAGGGTCGACACCTGCCAGACCATCAGCAGCACCAGCAGCATCACCAGCGACAGCAAGGCGGATTTCAGTCGTATCGACTTGTTCATGATCCTTTCCTCACACGCGCTTGATCGCGAAGCTGTCCAGATAGGCCTTCGGCTGGGCCGGATCGTACGGGCGGCCCATCACCGAGAAGCTCTTGTAGCCGTTCACCGGTTCGGCGGACGCCTCGTTCATGCCCAGCTCGGCCATGTGGCGGCGGGCATCGGTCATCAGGAAAACCTGTTCGGCCAGGGCGTTGAAGTCCACGTCGCCTTTTACGTAGCCCCAGCGCTTCATCTGGATCAGCATCCAGGTCGCCATGGAATACCAGGGCATCGGGTCGAACTTGGCTCGATCGGGCTCGTTCCGGACCTCGCCCAGACCATCGGCGTAACGGCCGGTGAGCACCTGCCGCACGACGATCTCCGGCTGGTTGAGATAGTTCGGCGTGGAGATGGCCTGAGCGATCGTCGGCAGATTGGCCGGGTCGTTGGCGGCGGCGGCCGCGTTGAGCACCGCCCGGTAAAGCGCCGCGAATGTGTTGGGGTTCTGCTCGATGAAGGCCTGCGAGGTGCCGAACGAACAGCACGGGTGCCCCTGCCAGATATCCTTGGACAACACATGCAGGAAGGCGATGCCGTCGTACACGGCACGCTGATTGAACGGCTCGGGCCCGAAGAAACCGTCGATGTTGCCGGCGCGCAGGTTGGCGATCATCTCTGCAGGCGGCGTCACGCGCAGTTGCACGTCACGGTCCGGGTCGAGGCCGTGCTCGGCCAGGTAATAGCGCAGCAGGAAATTGTGCATCGAGAACTCGAAGGGAATGGCGAACTTGAAGCCCTTCCAGTTGCGCGGATCGCGATTGTCCTTGTGCTTGAGCGCCAGGGTGATGGCCTGGCCGTTAGTGTTCTGGATGGTGGCCACACGCATGGGTTGCGGGCTGGACCCCAGGCCCATGGAGATGGCCAGCGGCATGGGGGCCAGGAAGTGCGAGGCATCCAGCTCGCCGTTGAGCATATTGTCGCGCACCAGGGCCCAGCCGGCGGTCTTCTGCAGGCTGACGCTGAGTCCCTGTTCCCGATAGAAGCCCATGGGATCGGCCATGATCAGCGGGGTAGCGCAGTTGATCGGAATGAAGCCGATCTTCAGGTCCTTCTTTTCCAGCGGGCCGCGCTCCTCGGCCATTGCCTGCAGCGCCTGCAACGGCAGCACGCTGGCGATGGCGGCCATCGCAGTGCCCATGCCCACCGCCTTGAGGAAGCGGCGCCGGGCGGCATCCTGGGGGAACAGCGCGCGCACGGCGGCGGCCTCAATGAAGTCGCGAGACAGCCTGTCACTGTCACGCCCGCAGGCCAGACGCTCCCGCTCGACTTGCAGGTCGTGTTCCTGCTGGCTGCCGTGGGCCCCGCAGGTGCAGCCTGACAGGCTGCTGTGCTCCGAATAGGGGCGGTAGAAATTCTTGTCGGTCATCGCTGTGCCCTCCTCTGAGTCATCCGATCAGGCGGCCTTGGCCTGGCCCACACGCAAGGTTGAAGCGGTACGCCCATCGACCTGTTGTTCCATGAGCAGATAACTGTCGTCTTCGTGCACCACCCGCCACTGGCCCGCAGCACAAGGCGTGCCATGCATTTCGATCGGCAGGGAGCGGGTCTTCAGACGGATCACCGGCTGGCTGTGCCGGTAACGCTCCCCGGCCAGGCCCAGAACGGCATGGGCAATCGCCCTGGCCTGGTGAGCGATGGGTTCGATGAACCGGCAGGCGGTGCCCTCCAGGCTCACGCAGTCACCCAGCGCGTAGACATCCGCGGCGCTGGTCTGCAGGGTGCCAGGATCGACCTGGATGCCCCTGTCGAAATCCAGCCCGCCCATCCGCGCCAGACGGGCATCGGTCGCCAGGCCGGTGGCAGCGATCACCTGGTCGACGACCAGGTGCTGCCCGCACGTTGTGGCGATGCACTTGCTGCCGTCATCCAGGCCACTGACGCCGGCAACCTGCACGGCCCCGAGATAGCCGATACCCAGTTGCTGCTGACTCCGCCGCAGCCGACGCGCCGCGGGCTCGGGCAGCAGGCCCGCCAGCGGAAGGTGCTGGCGATCCACCAGGGTCACCTGATGCCCGGCGCGGGCGAAGTCCTCGGCCAGCTCGCAACCGACCATGCCGGCGCCGACGATGGCGACCCGCTGCGACCCCTGGCGCAGTTGTGCCTGCAGACCGCTCCAGCCACTCAGGTGGTTCACCCGCCAGCACAACGCCGGCGGCAGCTCGGCGGGCAGTACCGGGCGCGCGCCCTGGGCCAGCACCAGCCGGGTGTAGGTCAGCGTGCCTTGGGTCGTGCGTACCTGGTGCTGCGCCGGCGTCAGGCCGACCACGAAGGTGTCGGTCAACAGACGCACGCCCAGGCGACGGGCGGCGTCGGCCGCCGTCTCGCGAACCAGTGACTCGGGCGTCTGGCCGCGACTCAGGGCCACCGACAGTTCCGGCTTGTGGTAGAGGTCGCCCTTGCAGGCGCTGACCAGGGTGATCGGCACCGCGGCGTCCAGCGCACGCAGGGCTTCGACGGTGGCCCAGCCGGCAAGGCCGGCGCCCACCACCACCACGCCCCTGCCCTGCTGTGCGCCCTGCACCACACAGGATGGCGCGGCCTCGCGCCTGACGAAGGGCTCGAAGTCGAGCTTGGTCACCCCGCACAGCGGGCACTCCCAGTCGTCGGGGATGTCTTCGAAGCGGGTGCCGGGCGCCAGGCCGCTGTCCGGATCACCCATTTCCTCGTCATAGATCAGCCCACAGGCGCGGCAGATGAACTGCCGCCAGGCTCGGGTCGCGTCGCTCATGCCGGCATCTCCTCTTTCATCAGGCGCGCCATCTCCCAACGCAGGTGCTTGATCGCCGGGGTGACGATGGCCACGAACTGGGCCTCGCGAATACGCCGCTGCGGTGCCGCACTCTTCAGGTAGCCTCGCGCGCCCTGGTGCAGCAGCGCGGATTGCGAGGCACGCAGCGCCAGCTCGGCGCTCTGGGTGCGTGCGTCGAGGACATCCAGCAGGAAGTCGGTACTGCCGTCGAACGGGGTTTGCGCCAGCGTCATGATCCGCCCCCCCAGCTCCTCGAACTCGGCCTGGATCTCGTCCGGGCGGTCGTGCAGGAAACGGTTGACGTGGCCGAGCACCGGCTCCACCTCGCGCATCGAGTCCAGGCTGCCCTGGACGATGCCGGTGGCCATGCCGGCCTGGAGCAGCACGAAAGCGGCGCGGATGCGGGCGATGAACGGACGCGCCGGGTCAGCGATCATGCAGTCCTCGCCGACGAAGTAGTTGTCGAGCTGAATGCGCCAGGTGCTGGTGCCCTCCATGGCGGAGAACTCCGGACAGGCCTTGAGCTCGACGCGCTCGTCCAGATCGAGCAGGAACATGATCTCGTGCGAACGGCTGCCGTCGTCACGCTCCACAGCGGCGATGGCACCGCAGTACTGCCCCTTGGCGATATGACTGACCCAGGGCAGCGAGCCGCTGACCCTGTAGCCGCCCGGCACCTTGTGGGCGCGCAGCAGCATGTTCTCGATACCGGCCAGCGACTTCATCGGGTTGGACAGTGCGGTACCGCCGCAGGTCCGCCCGGTGGCGTGGTCGGACAGCCGGGCCAGCAACGCCGGGTTGCCCGACTGCTCCATGTACAGGCCGCAGACGTCGTGACACCAGGTGAGGAAGCCGGTCGAACCGCAGGTGCGACTGATCTCCTGCATGGCCGCCAGCGACAGCCCGTAACGGCTGCCGTGACTGTCGAGATGCACGCCCAGCGCGCCGGCCTCGCCGAGTGCAGCCATGATGTCGAGTGGGTAATAGCCCTCATGGTCGATGCGATTGACAATCTGCGCCAGCGGGCCGCGGGCGACGCGGCCGACCTCGGCGAGCACGCGGGCATCGTCGGTCCAGGCAGCTGCCGCGGAGGGTACTGCAAGTGCGAGGCTGTTCATGGCGTCCTCCGCGGCTCAGTCGGCCAGCGCGATGCTGAACGGAATCGGGTTGCGCAGGGTGTTGGCCACCGGCGAGTAGAAGTTGGCGTGCCTGACGATCTCGTCCAGTTCCTCGCGGCTCGCGTCGCCTTCCACCAGCACCTTCACGCGGATCGCCTGGAAGCCCATCTGCTCCGGCTGCATCTGCGCACCACCGGCGCCCCACGCCGCCGGGTTGCCGATGTCGGCCTCGAGGAAGATTTCCAGCTTGCTCAGTTTCACCTGCTTCCAGGTCGCCACCGCCGTGATGCCCACGGCCAGGCAGCCACCCAGCCCGGAAAGCACGATCTCGCCCGGTGCCGGCGCGGTGTCCTCGCCGAACAGGTGCAGCGGCTCATCGACCACGACCGCTTCGTGATCGCCCACGTAGCTCAGGCTGCGGTACATCCCCTGCATCACCGTGTGGACCTTGTTGGTGCCACGGCTGGCGGGGTTGTTGCGGCCCTTCTCGGCGAAGGCCAGCAGGCCCTCGCGGTCGATCGGTTTCAGGTAGGTCTTCAGGGTGGTCGGGCAAGTCTCGGTTGCTGCGGTCATGGCATTCTCCAGCGGTATCTGGGGAGCAGGCGGGCTGCCCCATCGAGTGTCGAATGCTCTTTTGCAGGGGGTATGCCAATTCGCAGAAAAACCAATAAAACACAATGAAATCAATAAGTTGAAATTAGACGAGAGGTATTCGAACAGCCCTCTCGACGACTGACCATCAGGCGGCGGACGACCAATTGGCAACATTGTCAATAATGTCAATGTCGCCCAATCTGGCCGATGCGGTGGTATCAAACGCACAGGGCAGACCGTGGTCTGCCCTGTGGGAGAGAAGCGCGGGCAAGGTCGTGCTTCGGCCTACAGGCCGAGCTTCTGCCAGCGGTAGTTGAACTGGCGTGGAGTCAGACCGAGCAGTTGCGCGGCACGCGACTTGTTGCCTCCGCACTGGACCAGCGCCTGTTGCAACGCATCCGCGGAGTGCGAGCCGGCGGGGGCGTAGGGGCGCACGGGCAGCGACAGCATAAATGGCTCTGCCTGCGGTCGGCTGCTGACCGGCTGTACCCGCACCTCCTCCACCGTCTCGCCAATACTCAGGAAGGGCTCGAGATCGCCGGCACTCAGGGGCGACTTGTCGGCCAGCAGCACCACCCGCTCGATCACGTTGGACAGCTCGCGGATGTTGCCCGGCCAGGGGTGCGCCTGCAGGCGCTCGATGGCATCGGCGGTCAGGCTGATGTTGCGCTGGTTGGCCTGGTTGACCCGGTTGAGAAAGTGCATGGCCAGCGCGGGGATGTCGCTACGTCGCTCGGCCAGGGACGGGAGATGGATGGGGATGACATTGAGCCGGTAGTAGAGATCCTGGCGGAACTGCCCGCGCGCCACCTCGATGGCCAGGTCACGGTTGGTCGCCGCCACCAGGCGAACGTCGACGGGAATCTCCCGCTTGCCGCCCAGGCGCGTAATCGTGCCCTCCTGCAGGGTGCGCAGCAGCTTGGCCTGCATCCCCAGCGGCAGCTCGCCAATCTCGTCGAGGAAAATGCTGCCGCCGTCGGCCTGCTCGAACCAGCCTGCACGCATCGCACTGGCCCCCGTGAAGGCTCCGCGCTCGTAGCCAAACAGTTCGGACTCGAACAGGGTGTCGGGAATGGCGGCGCAATTGACCTTGATGAACGGCTTGTCGGAACGTGGACTGGCCAAGTGCAGGGCGCGGGCGAACAGCTCCTTGCCGCTGCCGGACTCGCCGAGAAGCAGCACGCTGGCGGTGGCACTGGAAACCCGCTCCAGCTCGGAAATGGCCCGCAGCAGTTCGGGGGACGTCCCGACGATGCCGTAGCGGGTCGCATCGGCATGCAGGGCCCTGGTCAACAGGTCGTTGCGCTGTTCCAGCGCGCGGGTCTTCTCCTCGATGTAACTCTGCAGATGCAACATCTGCCCGGCCAGCGTCGCCAGGATGCGCAGGATGGTCAGATCGTCGGCCAATGGCCTGGCTCGCATGCGGATTCGATGGCAGGCCAGCACGCCGACGGTCTTCTGGCCGATCTGGATAGGCAGGGCGATGAAGGACACCGGTCCTGCCGGCAGCTTGCTGCGCTCGACCATGCGGCCGAGGAAGATCGGTTCCTTGTCGATATCCTGCACGATCGTCACCTGGCCATGCGCCAGCACCTTGCCGGTCACCCCTTCATTCAGGGCGTAGTGACCAAGCGCCACCTCCTCCCTGGTCAAACCGTACGCATAGCGAATGGTCCCGCCGCGTTCATCGTCATCGCGCAGGACGATCCGTCCCCGGTTCAGGCCCAACAGCTCGGAAAGCAGGTGGAGCATCTCCTTGAACACCGGCTCCACGGCCAGACTCTTGCCCGCCAGCGCCGTGACCTGCTGCAGCAGGAGCATTTCCTGAGAGCGCCAGAAGGCGGGTGAGCTATTGAAGTCGTCTACTTTTGGGTTATCTGGCATGCGGACTTGGATCCCGTTGAAAAATGGCACGCCGCATCCTCACGCATGAGAATGCTGGCCGGACGCATCGTAACCAGGCTTGAGGCAATGACTGGCGGCATGCCGTAAAGCAGCAAGACTCACGCCAAGTCTCGATGAACGTACGGGGTGAATGCCTTAAAGATAGAGCCAGATCGCCCGCCGGAACCGCCGGCCGCCAAACTGCCCATGCCACTTGCAGCCGTTCGCCGCCAGCCACGAACGAAATGATCGCCGCGCAGTACGGGAAGGGCTCCAGCGGCGCCAAGGTCGACCGGCTGGAGCGTCTGCGCGTGTTAACGAAGGAAGTGGGGCCGATCTGCACAAACGCGTTAGCGAGTGGCTGAAGGCCGGCCCGGGTATCCGAACTACGGTGCGCCACGCCATTGGCAGCACTGCTGTTCTGCGCATCCGCGCCCCGTTCGCGTGACGGGTGCCGATGCTTCGAGCTTGCTGTCACGGGCGCTACTCGCTGCCGCCGTGAAAGGGCTTTATATGGCGTCCCAGAGTGGGCTCGAACCACCAACCTTCCCCTTAGGAGGGGGATGCTCTATCCAATTGAGCTACTGGGACGCGGCGGGCTCGCCGACGATGGCGAGGTCCTGAGGACGGGCGGCATGTTAACGGCGTCCGCGCGATTTGTCATGCCATCCCGACGGACTCAGAACAGGCCCAGGCTGTGCAGGAAGACCACCAGGATGCACAGCGGCGTGACATAGCGCAGCACCCGCCACCAAAGGCCGAACAGCGCCGGGCTGGCAATGCCCACGCCGTCTTCCACCTTGGCGCGGCCCAGGACCCAGCCGCAGAACAGCACGGTGAGCAGACCGCCGATGGGCATCAGCAGATTGGCCGTGAGGTAATCCAGGGCATCGAAGAAGGTCTTGCCGAACAGGGTGTACTCCGCCCAATGGTTGAAGGAGAACACCGAACCCAGGCCCAGCACCCACAGACCCAGGCCGCTCACCAGGACCGCCTTGACCCGCCCCATGCCGAAGCGCTCGGTGAGCCAGGCGATGGTGGGCTCGCTCAGGGAAATGGCAGAAGTCAGCGCGGCAATCGCCAGCATGACGAAGAACAGCCCGCCCACCAGGCTGCCGAACGGCATCTGGCCGAAGGCGATGGGCAGCGTGACGAAGATCAGGCCGGGGCCGGCGCCAGGCTCGAGGCCATTGGCGAACACCAGCGGGAAGATCGCCAGCCCGGCCAGCAAGGCCACACTGGTGTCGGCGATGGCCACCATGATCGAGGTGCGGGCGATTGAGGTGCCGGCGGGCAGGTAGGAGCCATAGACCATCATGGCGCCGCTGGCGAGGCTGAGGGTGAAGAAGGAGTGTCCCAGGGCGATCAGCACGCTCTGGCCAGTGAGTTTGCTGAAGTCGAAATCGAAGAGGAAATGGACGGCGGTGCCGAAATGGCCAGTGGTGGCGGCATAGCCCACCAGTACCAGCAGGAGCAGGAACAGCCCCGGCATGAGGAAGCGCAGGGAACGCTCCAGGCCTTTCTGCACACCCAGGGCGACGATCAGCAGGGTGGCCAGGAGCACGCCGCTGCCATAGGCCAGCAGCTTCAGCGGATTGGCCAGCATGGCGCCGAACAGCGCCTCGCTGGCCTTGCCGTCGATCCCGGCGAAACGTCCGCTCAGGGCATCCGGGACGTAGGCCACCGCCCAGCCCGCCACCAGGGTGTAGAAGCTGAGGATGAGGAAGCCGGTGAGCACCGCCACGGTGCCCAGGTGCCGCCAGTGGCGTCCGGCGCCAGCGTCGAGTGCCGCCAGGCCAAGCGCCTGTTCCGGGTTGGCGCGGGCGCGTCGGCCGAGCATCACTTCCAGCATCAGCAGGGGAATGCCGATCGCCAGGATGCAGCCGAGGTAGACGAGGACGAAGGCGCCGCCGCCGTTCTCGCCGGTGATGTAGGGAAACTTCCAGATATTGCCCAGCCCCACGGCGGAGCCGGTGGCGGCGAGGAAGAAGGCCCAGCGCGACGACCATTGTCCACGGGCGCCGGAGGGTCGGGAGGCATCACCGGCAGTGCCGGATATGAGGCTTTCTTGGGTCATGGGGACATACCGTCTTGTTGTTGTAGTGAGGTACGTGCCGGCCATCCGGCGCTGCGGGTGGCCGGCCGGGAAATCCACTCAATCGCGGCCAAAGCGCTCCTCGGCGATTCGGTCGGCCACGGCGGTGGTGGTGCGGCCTTCGGCGTCGGCGCGGACGAAGATCTCCCGCAGGGTCTCGCCGATGCCCTCGACATGCTGCTTGAGCGCGGCTTCGCTGCCGTTGCTGCGCTCGTACCAGACATCGATGATGCCGCCGGCGTTGATTGCGTAGTCCGGCGCGTAGAGGGTGCCGCGGCGACGCAGCTCTTCGGCCAGGCCGGCATCGGCCAGTTGGTTGTTGGCGGCGCCGGCGATGATCGGCGCGCGCAGGGCCTCGAGGGTCTGCGGATTGACGATGCCGCCCATGGCGCAGGGCGCGAAGACATCCACGTCCAGGCCATAGATCTCGTTCTGCCCGACCACCGTGGCGCCCAGTTGCTCGGCAGCACGACGGGCGTTGGCTTCGTGGATGTCGCAGACCCAGAGCTGGGCCCCGGCGGCCTTCAGGTACTGGGCCAGGCTGAAGCCCACCTGGCCGACGCCCTGGATGGCCACCTTGAGCCCGGTGAGGTCGTCGCGACCGAGGCGGTGCTGTACCGCCATGCGGATGCCGACGAAGGTGCCATAGGCGGTGGACGGCGACGGGTTGCCGTCACGCACGCCGCCGCCCAGGGCCTCGCGAGTGCCGGCGCCGGCCACGTGGCGGCTGCGCTCGGCCATGATGCGCATTTCGCTGACGCCGGTGCCGGAGTCGGCGGCGGTGATGTAACGGCCGCCCAGGCTGTCGACGAAGTCACCCATCGCCTGGAACAGCGCTTCGCTCTTGTCGCGGTGCGGATCGCCAATGATCACCGCCTTGCCGCCGCCCAGCGGCAGGTTGGCCAGGGCGGACTTGTAGGTCATGCCACGGGACAGGCGCAGCACGTCGCGCAGGGCCTGTTCGTCGTTCTGGTAGGGCCACATGCGGCAGCCGCCGAGGGCCGGGCCGAGGTTGCTGTTGTGGATGGCGATGATGGCCTTGAGACCGGTGGCCTTGTCGTGGCCGAAAACCACTTGCTCGTGATGATCGAACTCGACGTGGGTGAAGACGGACATGGTGTTTCCTCGATTCGGTGTTGGCGTGTTTCAAGTCGGAAAGCACCCTCTCCCCCGGCCCCTCTCCCGCAAGCGGGAGAGGGGGGAGGTTCAGGGCAGGAATACGATCAGGCGGCCGGGTCGAACAGGTGCAGCACCTGGATTTCGTTGGCGGTCAGGCGCGCACGCAGTTGCTTCTCCTGCTCGCGGACCTTGGCCAGGGCGCGCTCCTTCACCGGGCCGTAGCCACGGATCTGTTCCGGCAGTTCGGCCAGGGCCACGGCGGTGGCGTAGTTGCTCGGCTTCAGCTCCTTGAGGATCAGTGTCACCAGGGCTTCGTACTCGCCGATCAGCTCCCGCTCGAGCTTGCGCTCGTGGCTGTAGCCGAAAAGGTCGAAGGCCGTGCCACGGAGGAACCTGAAGCCGGCCAGCACACCGAAGGCCTTGAGCATCCAGGGGCCGAAGCGGCGCTTGCGCGGCTCGCCGGTCAGCGGATCGGGCTTGGCCAGCCAGGACGGCGCCAGGTGGAATTCGAGGTGGTAGTCACCCTCGAACTGCGCCTCCAGCTGCTTGCGGAAGGCGCTGTCGCTGTAGAGACGGGCGACTTCGTACTCGTCCTTGTAGGCCAGGAGCTTGGCGTAGTAACGGGCGACGGCGCGGGTCAGGGCCTTGTCCTCGCCGCTGTCGGCCTGCCGCACGCGCTCCACCAGGGCGCGATAGCGCTCGGCATAGGCGGCATCCTGGTAGGCACGCAGGTGATCGGCACGGTACTGGACGATCTCTTCGACCGTTTCGCAACGCGGCGCCTCTACCTCCGCCGGTTTGGCCAGCTTCTCCACCGCCACCAGGTCGTGGGCGGCACGACGGCCCCAGAGGAAGGCCTGCTGGTTGAGGACCACGGACACACCGTTGAGCTCGATGGCTTTGTCGATGGCCTCGGCGGAGATGGGCACCAAGCCGCGCTGGTAGGCGTAGCCGAGCATGAACAGGTTGGTGGCGATGCTGTCGCCCAGCAGGCGCGTGGCCAGGCGGGTGGCGTCGACGAAGTGGGTCTTGGACTCGCCCACCGCTTCGGCCAGGGCTTCGCGCATGGCCGCGCCGGGAACCTGGGCGTCGGGGTTGCGGGTGAACTCGGCCGTGGCGGCTTCATGGCTGTTCACCACCGCGTGGGCAATGCGCTCGTTGAGCTTGGCCAGGGCTTCCTCGCTGGCGGCCACCACCAGGTCACAGCCCAGCAGCAGGTCGGTTTCGCCGGCGGCGATGCGCACGGCATAGATGTCATCCTGCCTGGCGGCGATGCGGATGTGGGTGATCACCGGGCCGAACTTCTGCGCCAGACCAGCCTGGTCGAGCACGGTGCAGCCCTTGCCTTCGATGTGCGCGGCCATGCCCAGCAGCGCGCCGACGGTGGTCACGCCACTGCCGCCGACGCCCGGCAGGAGAATGTTCCAGGGACGCTCCAGGCTCGGCTGACGCGGCTCCGGCAGGGCCACGAAGAGCGCCTTGGCACCCGCTGCTTCCGGCTTGCGCAGGCTGCCGCCGTGCACGGTGACGAAGCTCGGGCAGAAGCCCTCGACGCAGGAGAAGTCCTTGTTGCAGGCGTTCTGGTCGATCTGGCGCTTGCGCCCCAGTTCGGTTTCCAGCGGCAGCACGGACAGGCAGTTGGATTTCACGCTGCAGTCGCCACAGCCCTCGCACACCGCCGGGTTGATGAAGGCACGCTTGGCCGGGTCCACCAGCTTGCCGCGCTTGCGGCGGCGGCGTTTCTCGGTGGCGCAGGTCTGGTCGTAGATCATCACCGACACGCCCTTGAACTCGCGCAGCTCACGCTGCACGGCGTCCAGCTCGCGGCGGTGGTGGAAGGTCACGATGGGCGCGAAGGTGGCGCGGTTCGGGTACTTCTCCGGCTCGTCGGAGACCAGGGCGATGCGCTTCACGCCCTCGGCGAAGACCTGCTGGCTGAGCTGGTCGACGCGCAGCTCACCGTCGATGGGCTGGCCGCCGGTCATGGCCACGGCGTCGTTGTAGAGGATCTTGTAGGTGATGTTGACCCCGGCGGCGACGGCCGCGCGCAGGGCCAACTGACCGGAATGGAAATAAGTGCCGTCACCCAGGTTCTGGAAGATGTGTGGGGTGTCGGTGAAGGGGGCCTGACCGATCCAGGTGGCGCCCTCCCCGCCCATCTGGGTGTAGGTGTCGGTGTTGCGGTCCATCCACTGCGTCATGTAGTGGCAGCCGATGCCGCCCTGGGCGCGGCTGCCTTCCGGCAGCTTGGTGGAGCTGTTGTGCGGGCAGCCGGAGCAGAAGTGCGGGGTGCGGGTGGTGGTGTGCTTGGGCGCGGCCAGGGCCTTTTCCTTGGCGGCGAGGAAGGCCAGGCGGGATTCGATCTGCTCGCTGGAGTAGATCGGCGCCAGGCGCTTGGCGATGACCCGGGCGATCATGGCCGGGGTCAGCTCGCTGAGGTTGGGCAACAGGGAATTGCCCTCTTCGTCGAACTCACCTACCACACGCGGACGCTTGTCCACGGGCCAGTTGTAGAGCTGGCCGGTGACCTGATCCTCGATGATGCTGCGCTTCTCTTCCACCACCAGGATTTCATCCAGGCCTTCGGCGAACTCGTGGACGGAGATGGGCTCCAGCGGCCAGCTCATGCCGACCTTGAGCACGCGCAGGCCGACCCTGGCGCAGAGTTCCTCGTCCAGGCCCAGGTCGTTCAGGGCCTGGCGCACGTCAAGATAGGACTTGCCGGTGGTGATGATGCCGAGGCGCGGGTTGGGCGAGTCGAGCATCACCTGATTGAGGTTGTTGGCGCGAGCGAAGGCGCGCGCGGCGTAGATCTTGTACATGTTCAGGCGCTTTTCCTGCGCCAGGGGCGGGTCCGGCCAGCGGATGTGCACACCGTCTTCGGGCAGTTCGAAATCGTCCGGAATCTTCACCTCGACCCGCAGCGGATCGACTTCCACCACGGCGGAGGAGTCGACGTTCTCGGCGATGGTCTTCAGGGCGACCCAGCAGCCGCTGTAGCGCGACAGCTCCCAGCCGATGATGCCGTAATCGAGGATTTCCTGGACGTTGGCCGGGTTCAGCACCGGGATGGAGGCGCCGATGAAGGCGTGCTCGCTCTGGTTGGCGATGCTGGAGGACTTGCAGCCGTGGTCGTCGCCGGCCAGCAGCAGAACACCACCATGGGGCGCAACGCCGGCGGAGTTGCCGTGCTTGAAGACGTCGCCGCAGCGGTCCACGCCCGGCCCCTTGCCGTACCACATGGAAAACACGCCGTCGTACTTGGCACCCGGGAACAGGCTGGTCTGCTGGCTGCCCCAGCATGCGGTGGCGGCCAGTTCTTCGTTGACGCCGGGCTGGAAGTGGACGTGGTTTTCCTTGAGGAAGGACTTGGCCTCCCAGAGGCTCTTGTCGAGGTTGCCCAGCGGCGATCCCCGGTAGCCGGAAATGAAGCAGGCGGTGTTCAGGCCGTGGGCCTTGTCCCGTTGCTTCTGCAGCATCGGCAGGCGGGTGAGGGCCTGGGTGCCGGTGAGGTAGAGGTGACCGGTTTCGAGGCGGTATTTGTCATCCAGGCGGATCTCGGCCAGAGACATGCGGGCGCTCCTTTTATTGTTATGGCGACCTGGATGGCAACGGTGGGTGCCATCCCTTGTTCAGCCCGGCGCGGGATCGCCGCATCGGACGCTTGCCAAGATCATGACCGGACGGTGCTGATTTTTTCTTTCTATTTTTGGGCTCCAGCGCCAGACTTGCGCATGATCCTTCCAACAAGAACAAAATCCCGGACTGATTCATGCAGAACGCCTTGAGCCCCATCGACCGCAAGATTCTCCGTCTGCTGCAGCACAATGCCGACCTTTCCGCCGCCGAAGTGGCGGAAAAGGTGGAGCTGTCGCAATCCCCCTGCTGGCGGCGCATCCACCGCATGCAGGAGGAAGGACTGATCGAGCGCAAGGTGGCGCTGCTCAATCCCAAGCTGCTGGGCTTCTCGATCACGGTGTTCGTCAACATCAAGCTGTCCGCCCACGGACGCAACAACCTCACCGAATTCGAGGAAGCCATAGTCGGCTACCCGGAAGTGCAGGAGTGCTACACCATGGCCGGCGGCTCGGATTACCTGTTGAAGGTGGTGGCCAAGGACATCGCCAGCTATGAGCGCTTCCTGCGTGACCAGTTGCTGCAACGGCCCCATGTGCTGGAGGCGCACTCGAACATCGCGATGAGCGAGGTCAAGCGCACCACGGAGCTGCCGCTGGACTGAGACTCAGGCGGAATCCGGCCAGGCGATGGGGCGGTGATCCTCGATGAGCTGCAGCAGGCGCTGGCAGGTCTGGGTGAGGGAACCGGAGTTGTCCAGCAGGCAGAGGTCGGGATTCTCGCCGGCCAGCAGGGTGTCGGCGAAGCCGGCATTGCGCGCCAGGCGGGCCTCGATCTCCTCCGCGGACTCGCGGCCACGGGCATGCAGGCGGCGGCGCAGGACCTCGTCCTCCACCGTCAGCAGCACGGCCAGCAGATGAGGGTAGCGGCGGCGCGCTTCCGGCAGGTAGCCACGGGAGCCGTTCACCAGGACGTCCTCGCCCGCCTCCAGCCAGTCGTCGATCACCCGGGGAATACCGTAGGAAAGGCCGTTGGCATACCAGCTCATGGCGAAATCGCCTCGGGCCTCGCGTTCGGCGAACGCCTGGGGGCTGACCGCCTCGGCCAATTCGCCGCGGGCCTCGGCCGAGCGGGTAATGACCCGGCGCGCGACGCGGCAGCCCTGTCCGTCCAGGTCGACACGCAAGGCGTCGAGCAGGCTGTCCTTGCCGGCACCGGAAGGGCCAATGAGATAAATGAGCCTGCCTTTCATGGGAACACCTGACGAGAAGGGAATTGCGTCCCGGGATCGTGGCCGGAAACAGGAGATCGAGGTGAAAATTCTGAACCGCTTTCATGACAGCGCAAAGGACTCTTTTGCACAGAGCGTGGTCAGACAACAGCGGCTACCCTTCAACATGATGGCCAGACAGCATCATGGCGTTTCATCGCCCGGTACTGTCCGCTACCGCGAGAGTGCGATCAGGACCGGCGTTGGCCTACACGCACGTCGGAGAAGTACGGATTGTTCATCCACTCGCATTTTGGACAATTGGTGCTGGCTAAAAGCCGCTACAATGACCACAATTCGACATCATATTGACGTCAAGGAAATGTTTTGACGATCTGCGGGTCGTACCGATTCGAAGCGCGAAACTGGTTGAACAATTGCTGCTAAGGACAGTCAAACCGGTGACAATCTCGCAGCTAATTGCCAGCATCGCTTTCCTGAACTAACCGGTTGAATGTATGCGCCCTATGAAACAGGCTATCTATTCCAGTCGCACGGCTGACAAATTCGTCGTTCGCCTCCCCGAGGGCATGCGCGAGCGCATCGCCGTCGTGGCCCGCAACCACCATCGCAGCATGAACTCCGAGATCATCGCCCGCCTCGAGCAGAGCATGCTCCAGGAAGGCGCGCTGGACGAAGGTGTATCCATGCGCCTGGACAGCCCGGAACTGACCCTGCACGAGCGCGAACTGCTGCAGCGCTTCCGTCAGCTCTCGCGGCGCCAGCAGAATGCGCTGGTTGCACTGATTGCCCACGATGCGGAACTCGCAGCCGAGGAGTCGTGAGACCACCCCGCATTGAACGAGAAAGCCGGCAATAGCCGGCTTTTTCACGTCCCGTTCCATGGCGTCGGGATCGCAGATACGAAAAAGCCGCCCTTGAGGCTAATGCTGTTCACATAAGCATTTGAGCTGCAGCCGAGGTTCCCCGAGAATCCGATGCCAGACCTCTGGCATCGGATTTTTTATGTCCTTTCAACAGCAGTTGCTCGACCTGGGCGAGTTGTTCAACTTCTCCGACTTGAGCACCTTCACCCAAAACATCCCGATCGAGTGGGTGGCGTCGGCGCTGGAGCTTTCTGCCCAGGCCACCATCCGCCGCCGGCGCCTGCCCAGTGATCAGGTGCTCTGGCTGGTGCTCGGCATGGCCTTGTTCCGCGACGAGCCGGTCCATGAGGTGGCGCGGCGCCTGAACATCTGCGCCCAGGGTCTGGCCTCCGACCACCTGCTGGCCAGAAGTGGGGTCACCGAGGCACGCAAACGGCTGGGGGCCGATCCGGTTGAATGGCTGTTTCGCCAGACGGGTCAGCAATGGGGGTGTGAGCGCTATGACGGCGATAGCTGGCAGGGCCTGCAGGTGTTGGCGGTGGATGGTGCACTGCTGCGCACCCCGGATACACCCGAACTGCGGGAGCATTTCGGCTCTGGCAATACCGCCACCGACCGTCAGACGCCGTTCCCCATGCTGCGTCTGGTGGCCCTGATGAATGTGCGCTCGCACTTGATTCTGGATGCCCAGCTGAGCCCATACCGGCGCAGTGAAATGCGCTTGGCCGATGCCTTTGTGCAGCAGATTCCCGACCATTCGGTGACCTTGTTCGACAAGGGGTTCTGGAGCGCCGATTTGCTGTTGGGGTTGAACAAGGGCGGTGACCACCGACATTGGTTGATCCCGGCCCGCCAGGGTCTAGTCAGCGAGGAAGTGACGCGTTATGGCAAAGGGGATCGCCTGTTGCGCATGAAGGTGTCGCCCCAGGCGCGAAACCGTAACCCGAACCTACCCACGCACTGGGAGGTGCGCGAGGTCAGCTACGAAGTCCAGGGCAAGGTAAAAACCGTTCTGACCTCGCTGCCGGCCGAGCGCTACAGCGCCAAGGCGGTCGCCACACTGTACCGGGAGCGCTGGGAGATCGAACTGGGCTTCCGGAACATCAAGAGTTCCCTGCAGCAGAATGCGGTGACCCTGCGCAGTAAGGTCAAGGCGTTGGTCTACCAGGAGGTCTGGGGATTGTTGCTGGCCTACAACATCATCCGCCGTGAGGCCGGTCAGGCGGCAGTCGCCTTCGGCCGCTCACCCGCCGACATCCGCTTCAAGCCGGTGGCTCACTATATCGCCGTGCAATTGATCGTGATGGCGGCGGCCAACCCGATTTCGGCCACGGGCCGTCGCCTGTCGGAGTTGCGAGCCGGTATTGGCGGGTTGTTTCTGGATCACCGCCCCAAGCCATCAAGACCCAGGACGGTGAAGATTTCCAAGACCCGCTACCCGGTGGACCGCAAGGCTGCTCCGCTTAAGTGAACAGCATTACGCCCTTGAGGCGGCTTTTTCGTACACGGAAGGTTCAGAGCAGGAACAGGGTGGCAAGGCCGAGAAAGATGAAAAAGCCACCACTGTCGGTCACGGCGGTGATCATCACACTGGAGCCCATCGCCGGATCACGCCCCATGCGTGTGAGCGTCATGGGAATCAATACCCCCATCAATGCAGCGAGCAACAGGTTGAGGGTCATGGCGCCCGTCATCACGACGCCCAGCGACCAACTGCCATAGAGGTAGAAAGCCACCAGGCCGATCACCCCACCCCAGACCAGGCCGTTGATCAGGGCCACGCCCAGCTCCTTGCGCATCAGGCGCGAGGTGTTGCCAGTGCCCACCTGGTCCAGGGCCATGGCACGAACGATCATGGTGATGGTCTGGTTCCCCGAGTTGCCACCGATACCGGCGACGATAGGCATCAATGCGGCCAGCGCCACCAACTTCTCGATGGAGCCTTCGAACAGGCCGATCACCCGCGAAGCGATGAAGGCGGTGACCAGGTTCACAGCCAGCCAGGCCCAACGGTTGCCTACCGACTTCCAGACCGAAGCGAAGATGTCTTCCTCTTCGCGCAGACCGGCCATGTTGAGCACTTCGGTCTCACTTTCCTCACGGATCAGGTCCACCATCTCGTCGATGGTCAAGCGGCCGATCAGCTTGCCGTTCTTGTCCACGACCGGTGCCGATACGAGGTCATAGCGCTCGAACGCCTGGGCGGCGTCGTAAGCATCCTCGTCCGGATGGAAGCTGACCGGGTCGGTGGCCATCACCTCGGCCACATCCTTGTCCGGATCGTTGACCAGCAGGCGCTTGATCGGCAGAACGCCCTTGAGGATGCCGTCGTAATCCACCACGAAGAGCTTGTCGGTGTGGCCGGGCAATTCCTTGAGCCGGCGCAGGTAGCGCAGTACCACCTCAAGGGCCACGTCGTCGCGGATGGTGACCATCTCGAAGTCCATCAGCGCACCGACCTGATCCTCCTCATAGGACAGCACAGAGCGAACGCGCTCGCGCTGCTGCGCATCGAGGGACTCCATCAGCTCGTGGATCACATCCCGCGGCAGCTCGGGCGCGAGGTCGGCCAGCTCGTCGGCATCCATCTCCTTGGCCGCGGCGAGCAGTTCGTGATCGTCCATGTCGGCGATCAGCGACTCACGGACAGCGTCGGAGACTTCGAGGAGGATGTCGCCGTCGCGCTCGGCCTTGACCAGTTGCCAGACCGTCAGGCGGTCATCCAGCGGCAGGGCCTCGAGGATGTGTGCGATGTCGGCAGGGTGCAGCTCGTCCAGCTTGCGCTGCAGCTCGACAAGGTTCTGTCGGTGGACGAGGTTTTCAACGAGGTCGCGATGCTGGCCTTCCTGACGGTGCGTCAGGTCTTCCACCAGCTTGTGGCGATGCAGCAGTTCGATTACCTGGGCCAGACGGTCCTGCAGGCTCTCTTGCGGCTTTTTGGCTTCTACTTCAGTCATATAGCGCGCTCCACCCCCAGTGGCAGAGCACGCCAGAAGGGGTCAGACAGTCATTTCGCGATTGTGCAATCGGGATTCTGAGTAACTACTGGGTAAGTCCATGATGGTTGTCCGAATGCCCCGGCGGGGCTGACCGCGCAATGATAACACCGCCGTTCGGCTCTCGCGTTACAAAATCATGGAAAGAACAATCGCTTGCATCGCAAAGCTGGGATTGCCTTCACCCTGTTGCGACGATGGCGTTCCTCTGTAGGACACGCGCCCGCAACGAAAATCAGCGGATACCCTCGAGAGTCCAAGCCAAGGAGAAGGCCCCATGAAACGACTCTCGATGCTCCTCGTCGCCACCCTGCCCTGCTGGCCCGAAGCCCCGCTGCATGCGGCCTCGGTATTCCGTTGCAGCGATGCCGAAGGCAACGTCAGTTTCAACCAGTACGGCTGCCCGCCAGGCAGCCAGACCGAACAACAGCGCACCAGGACGCCAAACCTGTTGAACAGCGAGCCGCTACGGAAAGAACCTGACGACAGGAGTTTTCCGATTCATCACCGGGAAAATGCTCAACACACCCAAGAAATAGTAGTGGTCGGTGAGCGGGATGAGGTGTGCGGCAAGCTGATTTCAGCGCAGGAACGACGTCAGGCCATCATTCGCAAGCAGGTTCGCAGCGGCATGACCCGTGCCGACGTGGAGAGCGCACTAGGAAAGCCCGACCGCGTCAGCGGCAGAAATGGACAGGTTCGATATCACTATCAACCGAAGCAGGGAGCCCGCCACCTGGTGCAGTTCGATGAGACGGGCTGCGTGAAAGGCGGACGCTGAGACCGCGAGCACGGGCGAGAAGGCCTTGCCACTCGCAGGCAACGCGTTGCCGGCACACAGCACGCCTTCAGCACAAAGAAAAAGGGCCTGCATTTCTGCAGGCCCTCTTCGGTATGGCGCACTCGAGAGGATTCGAACCTCTGACCGCCCGGTTCGTAGCCGGGTACTCTATCCAGCTGAGCTACGAGTGCGTATGGTGTTTTTTGACCAGATCACCGCTGGTTGCTTCCACGATTCCGATCAAACCGGAACCTTGAAAAATGGCGCACTCGAGAGGATTCGAACCTCTGACCGCCCGGTTCGTAGCCGGGTACTCTATCCAGCTGAGCTACGAGTGCGTTGTGGGCGCGCATTATAGGGATCTTTCTGCTTCGGTCAACTGCTTTTTTCGAGAAGTTTCAATAACTTATCGATCTAGCACCCAACCACCCTACAACACGATAAATGGCGGAGAAGGGGGGATTCGAACCCCCGACACCCTTTTGAGGTGTACTCCCTTAGCAGGGGAGCGCCTTCGGCCACTCGGCCACCTCTCCGCAACACGGGGCGCATGATATCCATGTTTTCCCCGTTTGCAAAGCAAAAAGTGCAGAAAAATTAGTGGCTTGGTTCCTGGTCTTTCTCTTTCTGTATGCGCTGGTAGATTTCTTCGCGGTGCACGGCAACCTCTTTGGGAGCATTGACACCAATGCGCACCTGATTACCTTTCACGCCAAGCACGGTCACAGTGACATCGTCACCCACCATCAGGGTCTCTCCGACCCGGCGAGTCAGAATCAGCATTCCTTTCTCCTTACGGATTCGTTTCGGGACAACAGTCTGCAAAAAAGAAATGGTTGCGGCTCCAGGACATTAGCCGCCGGAGCTTACACCCAAGTATTGACCAGCCCCGGCAAAAGGAAAGTTCCACCGTAGCGGCCAAAAACGACAAAAGGCGCGGGATGAGCCGCGCCTTTTGATAAATGCCTTACTCGCCCTGTCGGTTCGGGGCATCCAGCTCGAAAGCGGTATGCAGGGCACGGACCGCCAGTTCCAGGTACTTCTCTTCGATGACCACGGACACCTTGATTTCCGAGGTGGAGATCATCTGGATGTTGATGGTCTCCTTGGCCAGCGCTTCGAACATACGGCTGGCGACGCCAGCGTGAGAGCGCATGCCGACGCCGACGATGGACACCTTGGCGATCTTGGTGTCGCCGATCACCTCACGGGCACCGAGCTCGTTGGCGGTCTGCTCCAGCACGCGCTGGGCGTTCTGATAGTCATTGCGATGGACGGTGAAGGTGAAGTCGGTGGTGTTATCGTGCGCCACGTTCTGCACGATCATGTCCACCTCGATGTTGGCGGCGCTGATCGGGCCCAGAATCTTGAATGCCACGCCGGGGATATCCGGTACGCCACGGATGGTCAGCTTGGCTTCGTCGCGGTTGAAGGCGATGCCGGAGATGATCGGCTGTTCCATGGATTCCTCTTCATCAAGGGTAATGAGGGTGCCCGGACCCTCCTGGAAGCTGTGCAGCACGCGCAGCGGGACATTGTACTTGCCGGCGAATTCCACCGAGCGGATCTGCAGCACCTTGGAACCAAGGCTGGCCATTTCCAGCATCTCTTCGAAGGTGATCTTGTCCAGGCGCTGGGCCTGCGGAACGACACGCGGGTCGGTGGTGTAGACGCCATCCACATCGGTGTAGATCTGGCACTCGTCAGCCTTCAGAGCCGCCGCCAGCGCCACGCCAGTGGTGTCGGAACCGCCACGGCCGAGGGTGGTGATGTTGCCATGCTCGTCCACACCCTGGAAGCCGGCGACCACGACGACGCGACCGGCCTTGAGGTCGGCACGGATCTTCTGGTCGTCGATCTGCAGGATGCGCGCCTTGTTGTGGGCGCTGTCGGTGAGGATGCGCACCTGATTGCCGGTGTAAGACACTGCCTGCACGCCGCGCTTGATCAGCGCCATGGCCAGCAGGGCGATGGTCACCTGCTCGCCGGTGGAAACCATGACGTCGAGCTCGCGCGGAACCGGCTGCTCACTGATCTGTTTGGCCAGTTCGATCAGGCGGTTGGTTTCGCCACTCATGGCGGAAACCACGACCACGATGTCATCGCCGCCTTCGCGGAATTTTTTCACCTTCTCGGCCACCTGCTCGATGCGCTCGACAGTGCCGACCGAGGTCCCCCCAAACTTCTGTACGATCAAAGCCATTTCAAAGCCGCCTAATCCCGTGAAGGGCGCCCATTAAACAATCAACGCAGAACACTGCCAAGGCCCGCCGGGCGTGGGGCGGGCCGCTGGTGCCGGGGCCTTCAGAGCCCCTGTTCGACGAACGGCACGGCAAGCGCCAGGGCCTGCTCCAGGGCCGCGGCGTCGGTACCGCCGCCACGGGCCATGTCTGGGCGACCGCCACCCTTGCCACCGACCGCTGCCGCGGCCTGCTTCATCAGATCGCCGGCTTTGAGTTGGCCGGTCAGGTCCTGGGTGACGCCGGCGACCAGTGTCACCTTGCCCTCCAGCGCACTGCCGAGCAGGATCACCGCGCGACCGAGCTTGTTCTTCAGTTGGTCGACCAGCGCCAGCAGCGCGTCGCCGTCCAGGCCATCCAGGCGCGCAGCCAGGACCTTCACGCCTTTCACGTCGATGGCGGAAGCGGCGAGATCGTCGCCGGCGGCGCTGGCCGCCTTGGCCTTGAGCTGTTCCAGCTCCTTCTCGAGCTGGCGGTTGCGCTCCAGCAGCGCGGACAGTTTGTCCAGCAGGTTGTCGCGACTGCCCTTGACCAGGCTCGCGGCTTCCTTGAGCTGTTCTTCGGCGCCGTTCAGGTAGGCCATCGCAGCCGCTCCGGTCACCGCTTCGATACGGCGTACGCCAGCCGCTACGCCGCCTTCGCTGATGATCTTGAACAGGCCGATATCGCCGGTGCGGGAGACGTGGGTACCGCCACACAGCTCGACGGAGAAGTCACCGCCCATGGTCAGCACACGCACCTGGTCGCCGTACTTCTCGCCGAACAGGGCCATGGCGCCCTTGGCCTTGGCGGTGTCGATGTCGGTCTCTTCGGTTTCGACTTCGCTGTTCTTGCGGATCTCGGCGTTGACCATGTCCTCCAGGTCCTTCAGCTGTTCGGGCTTGATGGCCTCGAAGTGGCTGAAGTCGAAGCGCAGGCGCTGGCTGTCGACCAGGGAGCCCTTCTGTTGGACGTGGTCACCCAGCACCTGGCGCAGCGCGGCATGCAGCAGGTGGGTAGCCGAGTGGTTCAGGGCGGTGGCCTGGCGCACGCTGGCGTCGACCTGGGCGGTGACAGTGGCACCCACGCGCAGGACGCCGTGATCGATCACGCCATGGTGCAGGAAGGCACCACCGGCCTTGGTGGTGTCACGCACGTCGAAACGCAGGCCCTGGGCGGCGATGAAGCCGCAGTCACCCACCTGGCCGCCGGATTCGGCATAGAAGGGGGTGCGATCCAGGACCAGTACGCCCTCCTCGCCTTCGGCGAGTTGCTCGACGGCCTGGCCGTCCTTGAACAGGGCAAGGACCTTGCCTTCGCCGGAGGTGCAGACGTAGCCGGTAAAGTCAGTATCAGCGTCCACCTTGACCAGGGCGTTGTAGTCCATGCCGAAGGCGCTGGAGGCGCGGGCGCGTTCGCGCTGGCCTTCCATTTCACGCTCGAAGCCGGCTTCGTCGATGGTCAGACCGCGCTCGCGTGCGATGTCGCCGGTCAGGTCGACGGGGAAGCCGTAGGTGTCGTACAGCTTGAACAGGGTTTCGCCGGGAATCATCTTGCCCTTCAGGCCCACCAGGTCCTGTTCGAGGATTTTCAGCCCTTGCTCCAGGGTCTTGGCGAACTGCTCTTCCTCGGTCTTCAGCACGCGCTCGATGTGCGCCTGCTGCTGCTTGAGTTCGACGAAGGCGTCGCCCATCTCGGCCACGAGCGCCGCGACGATCTTGTGGAAGAAGCTGCCCTTGGCGCCCAGCTTGTTACCGTGACGGCAGGCACGACGGATGATGCGGCGCAGTACATAACCGCGGCCCTCGTTGGACGGCAGCACGCCGTCGGCAATGAGGAAAGAGCAGGAACGGATGTGGTCGGCCACCACTTTCAGCGAAGGGGCGTCGTCGTTGGCGCAACCGATGGCCTCGGCGGAGGCTTTCAGCAGGCTCTGGAACAGGTCGATCTCGTAGTTCGAGTGCACGTGCTGGAGCACGGCGCTGATGCGCTCCAGGCCCATGCCGGTGTCCACGCTCGGTGCCGGCAGCGGGTGCATCACGCCGTCCGCAGTGCGGTTGAACTGCATGAACACGTTGTTCCAGATCTCGATGTAGCGGTCGCCATCTTCTTCCGGGGACCCGGGCGGGCCACCCCAGATGTCCGGGCCGTGGTCGAAGAAGATCTCGGTGCAGGGACCGCACGGGCCGGTGTCGCCCATGGCCCAGAAATTGTCGGACGCGTAGGGCGCACCCTTGTTGTCGCCGATACGCACCATGCGCTCGTGGGGAATCCCGACTTCCTTGGTCCAGATGTCGTAGGCCTCGTCGTCGGTGGCGTAGACGGTGACCCAGAGCTTGTCCTTGGGCAGCTTCAGCCACTTGTCGCCGGTGAGGAATTCCCAGGCGTAGTGGATGGCATCGCGTTTGAAATAGTCGCCGAAGCTGAAGTTACCCAGCATCTCGAAGAAGGTGTGGTGGCGCGCGGTGTAGCCGACGTTTTCCAGGTCGTTGTGCTTGCCGCCGGCACGTACGCACTTCTGGCTCGTGGTGGCGCGGGTGTAGGCGCGTTTTTCCAGGCCAAGGAAGCAGTCCTTGAACTGGTTCATCCCCGCGTTGGTGAACAGCAGGGTCGGGTCGTTGCCCGGAATCAGGGAGCTGGAAGCGACACGGGTATGCCCCTTCTCTTCGAAGAAGCTCAGGAAGGCTTCACGGATTTCTGCGCTTTTCATAGGTTCTTCCACGGAAACTGCGGCCACAACGGTGGGTGCAAATCGTTATCGGCGAAGGACGGCAAGCGGAAATCGGCGAAAATGCTGCAGGTTTTCCAGAAAATCCCGGCATTCCCCGCCCGTTTCCAACATTGCGCGCGAAACTCGCAGCCGTCTGGCGACGGGCATACGAATCACCGGCAAAGGGCCGCATTATATCGGCCCTGCGCTGGGGGGATAGTGCCTTTGTGCGATAGAAGGCGGCTATTTATGCCGGCCGCCGGCTCAGGCCTGTCGAAAAGCAGCAAATGCCTCGATGACACGGGGGATATCGGCAGCCCGCACGTCCAGGTGAGTCACCAGGCGCAGGCGCGCGGCGGGGCTCACTCGGACGCCCTGGCCGGCGAGGAACTCGCCCAGCGCCCGCGCCTGCTCGCCGACCTGTACGTAGACCATGTTGGTCTGCACCGGCTCGATCTCGAAGCCCAGCTCACGCAACCCGGCTCCCAGCCGCTCGGCGTTGGCGTGGTCCTCAGCCAGGCGCTCGACCTGGTGATCCAGCGCATAGAGCCCCGCCGCCGCCAGCAGGCCGGCCTGGCGCATACCGCCGCCAACCATCTTGCGCAGGCGCCGGGCCCTGGCGATCAGCGCCGCGCTGCCACAGAGCACCGAGCCCACCGGAGCGCCAAGCCCCTTGGACAGGCACACCGACACCGAGTCGAAATACCGGGTGATCTCGCGCGCATCCACGCCCAGCTTGACCACGGCGTTGTACAGGCGGGCGCCGTCCAGGTGCAGGCCCAGGCCGCGCCGGCGCGTCAGCTCGCGGGCCGCCGCAAGATAGTCCAGCGGCAGCACCTTGCCCTGCATGGTGTTCTCCAGCGCCAACAGACGGGTGCGGGCAAAGTGGAAGTCATCCTGTTTGATGGCCGCCTCCACCCTGGCCAGGTCCAGGCTGCCATCGGCTTCGCCGTCGATGGGCTGGGGCTGGATCGAACCCAGCACCGCCGCACCGCCGCCCTCGTACTTATAGGTGTGCGCCTGCTGGCCGACGATGTACTCGTCGCCGCGCTCGCAGTGGGCCATCAGCGCCAACAGGTTGCTCATGGTGCCGGTGGGCACGAAAAGGGCGGCCTCGAAACCGAGGCGCTCGGCGAGGGTCGCCTCCAGTCGGTTGACCGTGGGGTCTTCGCCGTAGACATCGTCACCCAGTTCGGCACGCTGCATCGCTTCGCGCATGCCGGTGGTAGGTTGGGTAACGGTGTCGCTGCGCAGGTCGATCAGGCTCATGCCGGGCTCCTTGGATGGGCGAAAGGCCCGATCCTAAGGCCCACCGCCCCGCCGGTACAGATACAGAAGACTGTGGAAAGCGCGATTCAGACGCTGGCGGGCACCACGAGAATGCCGGCACGCAGGCCGTTCTTCACCCTGGGGTTGGGGAAGATGATGCGCGCGCCCGGCTCTTCCACCACCCAGCGGGTGCCGGCGATGTCCTCGGCCAGCAGGTAGCCCACCGGCAGCTCGCTGAAGTTCTCGATATCCGGCGCCAGGTGCAGCTGGAAGGATTCGCTGTGCTTGATGATTTCCCGCGACACCGAGAACAGCTGCAGGCCGTCCAGGCTGTCGCCGTCGGTTGGCGGCTCGCGGCCCTCGATCAGGGCATGCAGACGGGCTTCCAGGCGGTCGAGGTTGACCTCCTGGTTGCTGCCGAAGGGCCGCGCCTTGCCCAGTTCCAGGGTGAAGGCCTCGGCGTCCAGCTGCGAATAACTGTAGGAACTGAAGGTGATGCCGGTCTTGTTCTGCAGCAGCACGGCGTCGATGCCGGCGTCGCGCAGGCGGGCCAGCTCCTGGCGGGAATGATCACGGCCTTCCACATAGGGATAGAGGGCAAACTGCTCGATCTTCGAGCCCCGGATGGCGGTATGCAGGTCGTAGTGCAGGCGCGAACGATCGGGCTTGCTGAAGAAGGCGGCGGCGTAGCGCTCCAGCTCACCGGCGCGCATGGCCTCGAAACCACTGGATTCGGCATGGCGGCCGTTGAACAGGCGGTTGATGTCCTGCTCGACGAAGCGCTCGCCACGACGAATGGCTTCGGGGTTGCCGAGCAGGAAGAGAATTCGCGCGCGCGGCTTGAGCTGGCCGCGGGCAATGGCCTGGACCAGGCGGTCCAGCAACTCGATGGGGGCGGTTTCGTTACCGTGGACCCCGGCCGACAACAGCAGGTCGAACCCGCTGTCCTCGGCGGCGGGCGGAGTGACGTCCAGCGCCCCCTCGCCCAGCCAGTGCAGGCGCACACCCCCGGATGTCAGCTGGATCTTCTCGGTCGGCTCGCGGCCGGCGAGGGTCAGTTCGAGCAGTTTTCCGAGGGCTAGCATCCTGTTACCTCAATGATCGTGATCGCAGTCGGGACCGTGCACATGGTCGTCGTCGGCGGCGTCGGCCGGTTCCATTTCCAGCTGCAGGCTGACCAGGTTGGTGGCCAGCGGACGCAGCAGCAGGTTGGCGTACTCGGTATCGCCCTCCTCCACGTCGACGCCGATCAGCAACTGGCCGTTGCCGGCCTGCTGGATCCAGACCTCCTTGCCCTGCCAGACAACGGCGAACCGGGTGCAGGAGGTTTCGAGCTGGGTGCCGTCGGTATCTTCGAGGATGAGTTGCAGGGCATCGGACATTTCAGGTTTCTCAGTTGAGCTGGAAGGGATAGACAGCGCCCAGTTTAAGGATCTGCGTCAGTTCATCCAATGCCGTCCGGCACTCCACCAGCAATTGCGGGTCGGCCAGGTCGCTTTCGCTCAGGCGGTCGCGGTAGTGCTTTTCGACCCAGGCGCTCAGGCTTGCATGGAGTTCAGCCGTCAGGATCACGCCCGGATTGACCGCCGCCAGCTCGTTTTCCTTCAGCGCCACGCGCAGCCGCAGGCAGGCCGGGCCGCCGCCGTTCTGCATGCTCTGTTTGAGGTCGAAGACCTTCACCTCGCGGATCGGGCCGCTGCCCGCGGTCAGTTCGCTGAGGTAATTCCACACGTTGGCGTTGCTGCGGCACTCCTCCGGCACGACCAGCAGCATGCTGCCGTCGGCGCGGCTGAGCAGTTGGCTGTTGAACAGGTAGGAGCGCACCGCGTCCTCCACGCTCACCGCACTGCGCGGCACGCGCACGGCCTGGAAGCGACCGCCGCGCTGGCCCAGCTTGGTGTCCACTTCGCCCAGGACCTTGTCGGTCTCGAGGAACGCGTCCTCGTGGTAGAACAGGACCTCGCCGTTGCCCACCGAAATCACGTCGTTGTGAAACACGCCCTGGTCGATCACCGCCGGGTTCTGCTGAGCGTAGACCACGCCGTCGGCACCCAGGCCGTGCAACCGCGCGACCGCCTGGCAGGCTTCCAGGGTCTGCCGTGCCGGATAGCGCTGCGGCGACGGGAAGCGGCTGTCGAAGGCACTGCGGCCGAATACGAAGAACTCCACGCCGGCCTCGCCGTAGCCCTTGCAGAAGCGCGTGTGGTTGGCCGCGCCTTCGTCGCCGAACTGGCCGACCGCCGGCAGTGCCGCATGGTGGGCGAAATGCTGGTCGTTGGCGAACATGGCGCGCAGCACGCGACTGGTGGTCGGGTGCTCGATGGAACGGTGGAACTTGCAGTTCAGGTTGGCGGCGGTGAAATGCACGCGGCCATCCGCGGTGTCGGCGCTGGGGCTGACGGTGCAGGAGTTGGCGGTCCACATGCTGGACGCGGAGCTGCAGGCGGCCAGCAATGGCATGGCTTCACGGGCGGCGCGGGCGATCACTTCGGCGTCGGTGCCGGCAAAGCCCAGGCTGCGCAGGGCGGCGACGTCCTGGCGCTCCTGCGGGGCGAACACGCCCTGCTTGAAGCCCATCTCCATCAGCGCCTTCATCTTGCCCAGGCCCTGCAGCGCGGCCTCCTTCGGATTGGAGACCGCCTGACTGTTGCTCTGCGAGGCGACGTTCCCGTACGACAGGCCACCATAGTTGTGGGTCGGGCCGACCAGTCCGTCGAAGTTCACTTCATAGGCATTCACAGGCTGACTCCTGGAGTAAGGGTTGCAGGCAGGGCAAGGGTTTCGCTTTCCAGCGAGGCCACCGGATAGGCGCAGTAGTCCGCGGCGTAGTACGCGCTGGCGCGATGGTTCCCCGACGCGCCGACGCCACCGAAGGGGGCACTGCTGGCGGCACCGGTCAACTGCTTGTTCCAGTTGACGATTCCTGCGCGGCTTTCGATGAGGAAACGCTGGTAACGCTCGGCCGAATCCGAGAGCAGGCCGGCAGCCAGGCCGTACTGCGTCGCGTTGGCCTCCGCGATGGCAGCGTCGAAATCGGCGTAGCGGATCACCTGCAACAGCGGGCCGAAGAACTCTTCGTCAGGACGCTCGGCCACCGTAGTCACGTCGAGGATGCCGGGCGTCAGCAGCGCGGCCGTCGCCAGCGGCTGGGACATGGCCAGGAGGGCCTTGGCACCCTTGGCGATCAGGTGATCCTGGGCCTTGATCAGGTGACGGGCGGCGTCCAGGGAGATGACCGAGCCCATGAAAGGCGCGGGCTGGGCGTCGAAGGCGCCGACCTGGATGCTGGCGGCGACCGTCACCAGGCGCGCCAGCAGGGCGTCGCCCCAGGCACCTTGCGGCACCAACAGGCGGCGCGCGCAGGTGCAGCGCTGGCCGGCGGAAATGAAGGCGGACTGGATGATGGTGTAGACCGCGGCATCCACGTCCTGGACCTGGTCGACCACCAGCGGGTTGTTACCGCCCATCTCCAGGGCGAGGATCTTGTCCGGGCGTCCGGCGAACTGCTGGTGAAGCAGGTTGCCCGTGCGGCTGGAACCGGTGAAGAACAGGCCGTCGATGCCGCTGTTGCCGGCCAGGGCGATTCCGGTTTCACGGGCGCCCTGCACCAGATTCAGCACCCCGGCCGGCAGACCGGCGTCCACCCAGCATTTCACCGTCAGCTCGGCGACTTTCGGCGTCAGCTCGCTGGGTTTGAACACCACCGCGTTGCCGGCCAGCAGCGCCGGCACGATATGGCCGTTGGGCAAATGGCCGGGGAAGTTGTAAGGCCCGAACACCGCCACCACGCCGTGGGGCTTGTGGCGCAGCACGGCAGTGGCATCGGCCAGGGGGCCGCTCTTCTCACCGGTACGCTCGCGGTAGCTCTGGATGGAGATGGCGACCTTGTTGACCATGCTGGTCACTTCGGTGGCCGATTCCCACAGTGGCTTGCCGGTTTCCTCGCCAATGCAGCGCGACAGCTCGTCGGCGCGGCCACGCAGGGCCACGGCGAACTGTTCGAGGATGGCGATGCGCTCCTCCAGCGGACGGCGCGCCCAGGCCGGGAAGGCGGCACGGGCAGCCTTGACTGCATCATCCACCTGGCCGGCGTCGGCACCGCGACCCGACCAGACGACCGCCTGGGTCACCGGGTTCAGCGAATCGAAGGCTTCGCCCTGCCCTGCCTGCCAGTTGCCGGCGATGTAATGGGTGCTCATTTATACGGACTCCTTGGCCGACAGCGGCACGGCACGGACCGAGGCGCCGGCGGAGAGTTTCAGGCGCTTGGCGGTCAGCGCGTCCACCACCAGGGTGCCGGCCGCCAGACGGGCCGGCGCGGCGGTGATGCGGCAGTCTTCGCGCTTGCGGTTATGGATCAGGAAGGGCGTGGCATCGTCGCCCGGCGTGCCGACCGCCAGCACCAGGTTCTGGCTGTCGCGCACGGCACGGATCTTCGCCGTCTCGCATTCGATGGCCGGGCCGGCGTCGAAGATGTCGACATAGCCCTGGTAGCTGAAACCCTCGCCCTTGAGCATGGCCAGCGCCGGCTCGGTGTCGGTGTGCACCCGACCGATGACGTTGCGCGCCGCTTCGGAGAGGAAGCAGGTGTAGAGCGGGAACTTGGGCATCAGTTCGGCGATGAAGGCCTTGTTGCCGACGCCGGTGAGGTAGTCGGCGCGGGAGAACTCCATCTTGAAGAAGTGCCGGCCGAGGCTTTCCCAGAACGGCGAAACACCCTGCTCGTCGGACATGCCGCGCATCTCGGCGATCACCTTGTCGCCGAACAGCTCGGGGAACTCGGCGATGAACAGGAAGCGTGCCTTGGACAACAACCGACCGTTGAGGCCGTTACGGTGGCCGGCATGGAGGAACAGCGAGCAGAGCTCGGAGTTGCCGGTCAGGTCGTTGGCCAGGAACAGGGTAGGAATCTGCCGGTGGATGTGCAGCTCCTGGGAGGCGCTGACGGTCAGGCCGACCCGGTAGTTGTACCAGGGTTCGCGCAGCCCCACGGCGCCGGCTACGGCGGAAATGCCGACGACGGCGCCGTGGTCGTCCTCGAGGACGAACAGGTAGTCCGCATCGGCGCGTTCGGCCTCGCCACTGAATGCCTTCTCCGCCCAGCCGACGCGATGCGCCAGGCGCTCCTCATTGGCCGGCAGCGTGGTCAGGCCTGCGCCGGTGCTGCGCGCGAGGTCGATCAGGGCCGGTAAATCGGCGCTGCGTACGGGACGAACGATCATAGTGCCTCCAGAAATTGCGCCCCCTTCCGTCCGGGAAGGCGGCCAGGGAGAGAGCCTCGCTCTCATCCGGCCCCATCAGGGCCACCGCCTCCCGGTGGGAGGCGGGTCAACGACTCAAACCGCGATCAAGCGCACGCTGGCACCTTCACCGACACCCAGGGCTTCGGCGGCTTCTGCGCCAAGCACCACGGGCTTGCCGGGCACCCAGTCGAGGTCGGCGACTATGGCGCGGAAATCCTGCAACTGGCCGTTGCACACCAGGTACTGGCGACCACCATTGCCCTGCTCGCCAAGCTTCACCGGGACTAAACGGCTCTGGGCGATGGAGCGGATGCTCGAAGTGCGGGCATGGAGGGTCGGGCCGCCGTCGAAGATGTCGATGTAGTTGTCGGTCTCGAAGCCTTCGCGCATCAGGATGTCGAAGGTGATCTGCGCGCGCGGGTGCACCTGGCCCATGGATTCCTGGGCTGCGTCCGGCAGCAGCGGCACATAGATCGGGTAATGCGGCATCAGCTCGGCGAGGAAGGTACGGCTCTTCAGGCCCGACAGGCGCTCGGCCTCGGTGTAGTTGAGGTCGAAGAAGTTGCGCCCCACGGCATCCCAGAACGGCGACTCGCCGTGCTCGTCGCTGTAGCCGACGATCTCCACCACCACCGCGTCGGCAAAACGCTCGGGGTTGCTCGCCATGAACAGCAGGCGGCCACGGGAGTTGAGTTCGGCGACCGGGGTGCTCACCAGGTCGCGCTCGACGTAGAAGCTGGTCAGCAGGCTGTTGCCGGTGAGGTCGTGGCAAAGCGACAGGACATGGATCTTGTTGTGGATCTTCAGCTCCCGTGAGGCATGCACGAAGGTCTCGTTGCGGAAGCTGTAGAAGGGCTCGGAGAAGCCGGCGGAGGCGACGATCGCCGAGCAGCCGGCCAGGCGACCGGTGGCGCTGTCTTCGAGGACGAAGAAATAGCTTTCCTCGCCATTGAAACTCACCTCGGCAGAAAAGGATGCCTCGGATGCGGCGATCTTCTCGGCCAGCACCTGGGCATCGTCCGGCAACGAAGTGACGCCGACGGGGCTATCCGCAGCCAGGCGCTGGACTTCAGCGAGGTCGGCCATTTGCGCGGGGCGCATCACCAGCATTGGGGTCACTCCTTTTTCTTGTCGAAGACTCCGGACGAACCAGTGGTTCCATCCGGAGAGAAGCCGGGCCGATGGCCCGTGCTCACGTATGAATCCCTGTCATCCCTGGGCTCTTTTACGTGCAGCGCGTCCCTGCGCTGCGTACAGCGGCGGCTTACGCCTGGTTCAGCTTGGCAACGGCGCGCTCGAAGCGATCCAGGCCTTCGTCGATGTCCGCATCCGGAATCACCAGGCTGGGGGCGAAGCGCACCACGTCCGGGCTGGCCTGCAGGACCATCACGGCCTCCCGCTCGGCGGCGTTCAGCACGTCCTTGGCCTTGCCCTTCCAGGCATCGGAAAGGACGGCGCCGATCAACAGACCGAGGCCGCGCACTTCACTGAAGATGCCGTACTTGGCGCCGATCGCTTCGAGACGGGTCTTGAAACGGTCGTGCTTGGCGTTGATGCCGCTCAGGACTTCCGGCGTGTTGATCACGTCCAGCACGGCTTCCGCCACGGCGCTGGCCAGCGGGTTACCGCCATAGGTGGTGCCGTGGGTGCCCACGGACAGGTGCTTGGCGATCTCGGTGGTGGTCAGCATGGCGCCGATGGGGAAGCCACCGCCCAGGCTCTTGGCACTGGAGAGGATGTCCGGGGTCACGCCGTAGTGCTGGTAGGCGAACAGGTGACCGGTCCGCCCCATGCCGCTCTGCACCTCGTCGAAGATCAGCAGGGCGTTGTGCTCGTCGCACAGTTTGCGGGCGCCTTCCAGGTAGGCCTTGTCCGCCGGCAGCACACCGCCTTCGCCCTGCACGGGCTCCAGGACGACCGCACAGGTCTTGTCGGAGATAGCCGCCTTGAGGGCTTCCAGGTCGTTGTAAGGCACGTGGGCGATGCCTTCCATTTTCGGACCGAAGCCGTCGGAGTACTTCGGCTGGCCGCCGACAGTCACGGTGAACAGGGTACGGCCGTGGAAGCTGTTGGTGGCCGAGATGATCTCGTGCTTCTGCGGGCCATAGACTTCATGGGCGTAACGGCGGGCCAGCTTGAAGGCCGCTTCGTTGGCCTCGGCGCCGGAGTTGGCGAGGAACACCCGCTCGGCAAAGGTGGCGTCCACCAGTTTCTTGGCCAGGCGCAGGGCCGGCTCGTTGGTAAAGACGTTGGACACGTGCCAGATCTTGTTGGCCTGCTCGGTCAGCGCCTTGACCAGCGCCGGGTGCGCATGGCCCAGGGAGTTCACTGCGATGCCGCCGGCGAAATCGATCAGCTCGCGACCAGACTGGTCCCAGACGCGAGAACCTTCGCCACGCACCGGAATGAAAGCGGCGGGGGCATAGTTGGGAACCATCACCTTGTCGAAATCGGCGCGCTCGACCTGCGCATGCTCAACGGACATCAGTTTCTCCTGCCATGAACGGCTAGTGATGAAAGGATTGTAGGGACTGAATCGGGGTTGGCATTGCCGCCATGCGACAACTTCTTACAGCGCCAACCCGGCGAAAACCGGCGCTTATGGAAATGCGACAGAAAGCGTCGGGAAGGCGCAGTTTAAACGCTGATCGGCACCGCCACGCACCGTGGGGGAAATTTTCTCCACAGGGTGACTGGCGGGTATCAGAGGAAGGGGCGGGACTGAATGACTTACAGCGAAGGCCAAACTGATTGTGGGGGCGAATTCATTCGCTAAGGGCAGCAGCGCTGCCCCCTGGTGGTTCGAAGAGCAGACCTTCGGCCTGCTCAGCGAATGAATTCGCCCCCACAAGAAAAGAAGAGGCAGGGAGAGAGAAGGATCACCCCCGCTCGGCCACCGCCGCCGGCTGCTGCTGGGCTTCGAAGGGACTGGAGCCGCGGCGCTGGTTGCGGTCTTCGCGGGGGGTGACGCCGAAGAAGTTGCGGTAGGCGCTGGAGAAGTGCGGGCCGGAGGAGAAGCCGCAGGACAGGCCGATCTGGATGATCGACTTGCTGGTCTGCATCAGCATCTGCCGCGCCTTGTTCAGGCGCAACTCCAGGTAGTACTGGCTGGGCACGCGATTGAGGTACTGCTTGAAGATGCGCTCCAGCTGACGACGGGATACGCAGACGTGCTGGGCGATCTCGTCGGTGGTCAGCGGCTCTTCGATGTTCGCCTCCATCAACAGCACGGCCTGGGTCAGCTTGGGATGGCTGGAGCCGAGCCGGTTCTGCAGCGGGATGCGCTGGCGCTCACCACCCTCGCGGATGCGCTCCACCACCAGCTCCTCGGACACCGCTCCGGCCAGTTCCGCGCCATGGTCGCGGGCCAGCACCGCCAGCAGCAGGTCGAGCACCGCCAGACCGCCGCAAGCCGTGAGGCGATCGCGGTCCCAGTCGAACAGGTGGCTGGTGGCGATCACCTTGGGGAAGCGTTCGGTGAAGTCGTCCTGCCAACGCCAGTGCACCGCCGCGCGATAACCGTCCAGCAGGCCGAGTTGCGCCAAGGGGTAGACGCCCGCGGAGAGGCCGCCGACCACGCAACCGCCACGCACGCATTGCTTGATCGCGGCAGAAAGCGCCGGCGACAGCTGCGCTGGCGGCTCGTCAGCCACCAGGAACAAGCGCTGCTGGCCTTCCAGCTTGCCGGCCCAGGGTTCGCCGGGCAGGCGCCAGGCGCCCTCGGCGGCCGGCTCGGCCTGCAGGAAAGACATCTCGTAGACCACGTCCGGATGCAGTCGCTGGGCAACGCGCAGGGCTTCCTCGGCCAGCGCCAGGGTCAGCGCCTTGGTACCAGGCCAGAGGAGAAAGGCAATTCGATGGGCAGTCATGGCAGGCAGCTTAGCAGACCCCGGCAGGAGGAAAGGGACAAGGCGGACAAGGGCTTGGAACGCACGACGGCGGCCCTGGGGCCGCCATGTCGGAGATCACTTCAGGCTGCCGGAAAGGAACTGTTTGAGGCGATCGGACTGCGGGTTGGCCAGCACTTCCTTCGGGCAACCGCGCTCCTCCACCAGCCCCTTGTGGAGGAACACCAACTGGTTGGACACCTCGCGGGCAAAGCCCATTTCGTGGGTCACCACCACCATGGTGCGGCCTTCCACGGCCAGGTCCTTCATCACCTTGAGCACTTCGCCGACCAGTTCGGGGTCCAGGGCCGAAGTCGGTTCGTCGAACAGCATCACCTCCGGCTCCATGGCCAGGGCGCGGGCAATGGCCACGCGCTGCTGCTCACCGCCGGACATGTGCGCCGGGTAGGCGTCCTTGCGATGGGCCACCCCCACCTTCGCCAGGTAGTGCTCGGCCTTTTCGATGGCTTCTTTCTTCGGCACTCCGAGCACATGCACCGGCGCCTCGATGACGTTTTCCAGGGCACTCATGTGCGACCAGAGGTTGAAGTGCTGGAACACCATGGCCAGGCGCGAACGCATGCGCTGCAGCTGCTTGGCATCGGCCGCCTTGAGGCCACCGTCCTTGTTCGCCACCAGCTTCAGCTCCTCGCCATTGAGCAGGATCTTGCCGCCGTGGGGCTGCTCCAGCATGTTGATGCAGCGCAGGAAAGTACTCTTGCCCGAGCCGCTCGAGCCGATGATGCTGATGACGTCGCCGGCCTTGGCTGCCAGGGACACGCCCTTGAGCACTTCGTGGCTGCCGTAGCGCTTGTGCAGATCTTGGACTTCCAGTTTGTACATGGTCTCGGTCTCGTTTGGCTCAGTCGCTCAGCAGGCGTCCCTGACGAATGGGTTCACGGCCGGCCACCTTGGCCAGCCAAAGTCCAGGTTGCGCAAAGCGCATCCGCTCACGCGCGAACAGCACGCCGTCCACCGAAGCGCGCACCACGGCATGGCGGTCCTCCAGCGGATCGATCACCTCGAACAGCGCATCGCCCGCCTTCACCTTCGCCCCGGCGGGCTGCAGGAAGCTGACCACGCCGGCATGCGGCGCGTAGAGGTACTCGGCGCCCTCGAAAGGTGTGGCCTCGCAGCAAGCCTGCGGTGCCGCCGGCCACTGCCCGGCAATCAGGCCCTGGTCGGCGAGGTAGGCCAGGATGGCTTCGGCGCGGGCCTCGGCCAGCGGCTTGTCGGTATCGGCCATGCTGCCCAGTTCCACGGTGGCTGCCACGCAAGCCGGGGGAATCGACGCCCCGGGAAAGCGTTGCGCCAGGCGCAACCAGGGCAGCGAGCAGGATTCGTCGAAGGAGCTGCCGCCGGAGTCTTCGGCGGTCAGCACCGCACCAGCCTCCAGGCGCGCCGCCAGCGAACGCAGGTCGGCCCAGTGCTGGGGCGTGCAGTAGAGGTGCACCGCCGCCTCGAAATCGCAATGCAGGTCGAGCACCAGGTCGGCGTCGCAGGCCTGCCGCAGCAGCAGGCGCTGCAGGCCGTCCAGCTCGGAGCCGGCCGGCGGCAGGGCGTCCAGGGCCTCGCCCATGGCCTGGCGGATCAGCGCCACGTTGGCGGCGGCATCGACCCCCAGGCGCCCGACCAGACGATCGGCCACCAGGTCGGCCAGATCGGCGAAGTCACGGTTGAAGTTCTTCCCACTGCCCAGCTCGAAGCGCCCCTGCTGGGTGGCCTGGATCAGTTGACCGAGCCCGATGGGGTTGGCCACCGGCACCAGTTCGACCAGGCCGTTCAGGAGACCCTGCTCTTCCAGCTCGCGCAGTCGGTGCTTGAGTTCCACGGCAACGCGCATGCCCGGCAGTTCGTCGGCGTGCAGGGAGGCCTGGATATAGGCCTTACGTGCACCGCCACCGAAACGGAATACCGTCAGTTGGCGACGAGTTCCGAGGCAACCCCAGGGCAGTTCGTGATCGATTCGCTCCATGGCGTCAGGCCTTGCGCGGGGCCAGGTAGGCCAGGTAGCGGCGTTCGGCGGCCTTGAACAGGCGTACCAGGATAAAGGTCAGGCACAGATAGAACGCACCGGCGGTAATGAAGGCCTCGAACGGCAGGTAGTACTGCGAGTTCACGGTGCGCGCGGCGCCAGTGATATCGATCAGGGTAACAATGGACGCCAGACTCGTGGTGTGCAGCATCATGATGACTTCGTTGCTGTACTGCGGCAGCGCGCGGCGCAGGGCCGAGGGCAGCAGGATGCGGCGGTAGAGCTTGGCGCGGGACATGCCCATGGCCTTGGCCGCCTCGATCTCGCCATGAGGCGTGGCCTTGATGCTGCCGGCGAGGATTTCCGCGGTGTACGCGCTGGTGTTGATGGCGAAGGCCAGGCAGGCGCAGAAGGTCGCGTTGGACAGGTAGGGCCACAGTGCACTTTCACGCACGGCTTCGAACTGGGCCAGGCCGTAATAGATGAGGAACAGCTGCACCAGCATCGGGGTGCCGCGGATCACGTAGGTGTAGAGCCAGGCCGGGAAATTCACCCAGGGCTGCCTGGACACACGCATCAGCGCCAGCGGCACGGCCGCGGTCAGGCCGAGGACCAGGGAAATCGCCAGGAGCTTGAGGGTCACCAGCACGCCGCCGAAGTAGAGCGGCAGGCTCTCCCAGATCACGTTGTAGTCGAAGATCATAGTTCAGCCGCCTTGATGCCCGCCGAGTAGCGTCGCTCCATGTAGCGCAGCGCCAGCAGGGAGACGCTGGTCAGCACCAGGTAGAGCGCGGCAACCGCGAGGTAGAAAGTGAAGGGTTCACGGGTCGCGTCCGCTGCGCTCTTGGCCTTGAACATCATGTCCTGCAGGCCGACCACCGAGATCAGCGCGGTGGCCTTGGTCAATACCAGCCAGTTGTTGGTGAAACCGGGAATCGCCAGACGGATCATCTGCGGCACCAGGATGCGGAAGAACACCTTGGTACCGCTCATGCCATAGGCCAGGCCCGCCTCGCCCTGCCCTTTCGGAATCGCCATGAAGGCACCACGGAAGGTTTCCGAGAGGTAGGCACCGAAGATGAAGCCGAGGGTGAAGACACCCGACCAGAAGGGATCGAGGTCGACATAGTCCTCGTAGCCGACCATGGGCGCGACCACGTTCACCAGTTGCTGACCGCCGTAGAAGATCAGCAGGATCAGCACTAGGTCCGGGATGCCCCGGATCACCGTGGCATAGGTCTCGCCGAGCAGCGCCACCCACTTGACCGGGGAGAGCCGGAAAGCCGCGCCGATCAGGCCGAGTATCACCGCCAGGGTGATGGATGAAAGGGCCAGCAACAGGGTGAGCCAGGCGCCCTCGAGAATGGTCGAGCCGTAGCCGTTGAGCATGATCAGATCCTCATGCAGCGCGCCGGAAGGCCCCGGACGGCACCGCCACAACGAAAAAGTGGCACAAACCGCTATGTGAAGTTTGTGCCACTCTCAGGGAATTGCGATTACTCGCCGTAGACGTCGAAGGCGAAGTACTTGTCCTGTACTTCCTTGTACTTGCCATTGGCACGAATGGCAGCGATGGCGGCATTGATCTTCTCGGCCAGGGCCTTGTCGCCCTTGCGCACGGCGATACCGGCGCCTTCGCCGAAGTACTTCTTCTCGGTGAAGGCCGGGCCTACCAGGGCGAAGCCCTTGCCGGCGTCGGTCTTGAGGAAGCCATCGTCGATGTTGACCACGTCCGCCAGGGTGGCGTCGAGACGGCCGGCGGACATGTCGAGGAAAATTTCGTTCTGCGAGCTGTAGCGCACCACTTCCACACCTGCCGGTGCGAACACTTCGGTGGCGTAGCGATCGTAGATGGACGCGCGCTGCACGCCGACTTTCTTGCCCTTCAGGTCAGCCAGCGGGTCATTGATGACGGCGCCTTCCTTCATCGCGAGGCGCGCGGGGGTGTGGTAGTACTTGCCGGTGAAATCTACGGACTTCAGGCGCTCTTCGGTGATGGTCATGGACGACAATACCGCGTCGAACTTGCGCACTTTCAGGGCCGGGATCAGTCCATCGAACTCCTGTTCGATCCACTTGCACTCGACCTTCATCTCTTCGCACAGGGCATTGCCGATGTCGTAGTCGAAGCCGGTGATCTTGCCGTCGGGCGTCTTGTAGGCGAAGGGCGGATACGCCGCTTCGATACCGATACGCAGGGGCTTGTCGTCCGCCATGGCGACCAGCGGCGACAACAGGGACAGCGCCATGGCGCCGAGAAGTGCAATCTTCTTCATCTTGTGACTCCTTCAAAAGGATATGGCTTCTGTCGGCAGCGCAAGCACACGTCCAGACGGTCCGCGAAATTGTAGAAAGAGTCGTCGTCTTTGCCGACAGTGGCTGTAGGCAAAAGGCTACGACTGAGTGTGCGGCATTCTAGCCACAGCCCTTAAGTCGATATTTCTTCAATGCGACAACAAATTACAGAAGGGCCGGAGGACAAGGGAAAGAGGATTGACAGGCGGGACAAAAAGTGCGGACAGGGAAAATCATTAAACCTAATAAACAGGCAATTGTCGGGCCATAAAACACGCAGACCACTATTCAAGGGGCTTTGCGCTTTTCAACTTGCGAGAGCCGCCATTGAAAACGCACCACTATCGATCAGAGCGTTTCCGATGGAACCAGATACGTGCATGGCGTAACGCCGACTGTTACGACCGCGCCCCTCCCACGGGCTAAGCCGATATCCAATCGGATTTCGCGCGTCGACCGCCGACGCCGACGCCACACAGAAACGAAAAACCCCGCCCCGGCTTGTGGCCGGGGCGGGGTTCGGTGGCTGGCCCGGGTCAGGCCGCCTGCATGGTGCGATGGGTATCGATGAGGTGTTGCACCACACCGGGATCGGCCAGCGTGGAGATGTCGCCGAGGGCGTCGTACTCGGCCACGGCGATCTTGCGCAGGATGCGGCGCATGATCTTGCCCGAGCGGGTCTTCGGCAGGCCCGGCGCCCACTGGATGACATCCGGGGTGGCGATCGGACCGATCTCCTTGCGCACCCAGGCCTTCAGCTCCTGGCGCAGTTGCTCGGAAGCCTCCTCGCCGGCATTCAGGGTGACATAGACATAGATGCCCTGCCCCTTGATGTCATGGGGGACGCCGACCACGGCGGCTTCGGCCACCTTGGAGTGGGCGACCATGGCGCTTTCGATTTCCGCGGTACCCATGCGATGGCCGGAAACGTTCAGCACGTCGTCCACGCGACCGGTGATCCAGAAGTAACCGTCCTCATCGCGACGGGCGCCGTCGCCGGTGAAGTACATACCCTTGAAGGTCTTGAAGTAGGTGTCGACGAAACGGTCGTGGTCGCCGTAGAGAGTACGGGCCTGACCCGGCCAGGAATCGATGATCACCAGGTTGCCTTCGGCGGCACCCTCGATGATGTTGCCAAGGTTATCCACAAGGGCCGGCTGCACGCCGAAGAAGGGACGCGCGGCGGAACCCGGCTTCAACGGATGGGCGCCCGGTAGCGGGGTCATCAGGCAGGCGCCAGTCTCGGTCTGCCACCAGGTGTCGACGATCGGGCAGCGGCCCTGGCCGACGTTCTCGTAGTACCAGTGCCAGGCCTCCGGGTTGATCGGCTCACCCACCGACCCCAGCAGGCGCAGGCTGGAACCGTCGGCGCCTTCGACCGCCGCCTTGCCCTCGGCCATCATGGCGCGGATAGCGGTGGGAGCGGTGTAGAGAATGTTGACCTTGTGCTTGTCGACGATCTTGGCCACACGGGTCACGTCCGGGTAGTTCGGCACGCCCTCGAACATCAGGGTGGTGGCGCCGTTGGCCAGCGGGCCGTAGACCAGGTAGGTGTGACCGGTGACCCAGCCGATGTCGGCGGTGCACCAGAAGACCTCGCCAGGGCGATAGTCGAACACCCGCTCATGGGTCAGCGAGGCGTAGACCAGGTAGCCCCCGGTGGTGTGCAGCACGCCCTTGGGTTTACCGGTGGAGCCGGAGGTATAGAGGATGAACAGCGGGTCCTCGGCACCCATTTCCTTCGGCAGGCAGGTGGAGCCGGCCACTTTCATCAGGTCCTCGAACCAGATGTCGCGATGCGGGTTCCACTTGATGTCGGCACCGGTGCGCTTGCACACGATGATTTTCTGCACGCTGTTGGTTTCCGGGTTGGTCAGCGCGTCGTCGACATTGGCCTTCAGCGACACCTTCTTGCCACCGCGCAAACCCTCGTCGGCGGTGATCACCACCTTGGAGCCGCAGTCAATGATGCGTCCGGCCAGGGCCTCGGGGGAGAAGCCACCGAACACCACGGAATGGATGGCGCCGATACGGGTGCAGGCCAGCATGGCGACCACCGCTTCCGGAATCATCGGCATGTAGATGGTCACCACGTCGCCACGGTGCACGTCCTGGCCACGCAGGGCATTGGCGAACTTGCAGACCTGCTCGTGCAGCTCGCGGTAGGTGATGGTGCGGCTCTGGGACGGATCGTCGCCTTCCCAGATGATCGCCGCCTGGTCGCCACGGGTTTCCAGGTGACGGTCCAGGCAGTTGGCGGAGACGTTGAGGGTACCGTCGGCGAACCACTTGATGTCGACGTGGTGGTCGTCGAAGGAGGTCTGCTTCACCTTGTTGAAGGGCTTGATCCAGTCGAGGCGCTTGGCCTGCTCGCGCCAGAAGCCGTCGGGGTTGATGACGGACTGCTGGTACATGGCTTTGTAGGTCGCTTCGTCGGTGAGGGACTGGGCGGCCACTTCAGGGCGGACCGGATACAGAGAAGCAGCACTCATGGGTCTTACCTCGGTGGGTAGTTGTTTTTGTATGGCGCCTTTTGTATCCCCCACCCTTCTGTGGGGCCATTCGACCATGGTCTTACCGGAGCCGGACGCGCCCCGAAGCCTGCACGCCGCGCCCTCCCCACTCTTGCCGGGGCATCGCCCAGGCAAAAAAAACCGGCCCATATCCGAGGACATGGGCCGGTGAAGCACTATCGGGTCGTAGGTGAGAGCCCGGGATACCCCGGAGCGCGGCACGCGGAGGACCAGCCGCGCGCCGCACAGAGTCAGATGTGGGCGTCCTGGTATTCCTTCTCGGCTTCGTCGAAGCGCTTGAGCATGGCGGCGGACGGAGCGCTGCCGACCTTGCTGAAGATCATGATGCCGAGGGTGCAGAGGATGAAGCCCGGAACGATCTCGTACAGGCCGGTCCAGCCGAAGAAGTTCTTCCACAGGACCACGGTGACAGCACCCAGGATCATGCCCGCCAGCGCGCCGTTGCGGGTCATGCCCTTCCACAGCAGGGACAGGATCACCACCGGACCGAAGGCGGCGCCGAAACCGGCCCAGGCGTAGGACACCAGGCCCAGCACCTTGCTGTCCGGGTTGGAGGCGATGGAGATGGCGACCACGGCCACCAGCAGCACCATGGCGCGACCGACCCACACCAGCTCAAGCTGGCTGGCGCTCTTGCGGAAGAAGGCCTTGTAGAAGTCTTCGGTCAGGGCACTGGAGCACACCAGCAGCTGGCAGCTCAGGGTGGACATTACCGCCGCCAGGATGGCGGACAGCAGCACGCCGGCGATCCAGGGGTTGAAGAGGATCTTGGCCAGTTCGATGAACACGCGCTCATGGTTCTCGCCAACGGCGCCGGCCTGCTCCGGATGGGCGGAGAAGTAGGCGATACCGAAGAAGCCCACAGCCACCGCGCCGCCGAGGCAGAAGATCATCCAGGCCATGGAGATGCGGCGGGCGTTCGGAATGGACTTGACCGAATCGGCGGCCATGAAGCGGGCCAGGATGTGCGGCTGGCCGAAGTAGCCCAGACCCCAGGCGAGCAGGGAGATCACACCGATGAAGGTGGCGCCTTTGAGCATGTCAAAGTTGGTCGCGTCCTTCATTTCGATCGCCATGAAGGTCGGATCGACGCCGCCGGTGGCGATCATCACGATGATGGGGGTGAAGATCAGGGCGAAGATCATCAGGCTGGCCTGGACGGTATCGGTCCAGCTCACCGCCAGGAAGCCACCGATGAAGGTGTAGCAGATGGTCGCAGCGGCACCGGCCCACAGGGCGGTTTCGTAGGAAATGCCGAAGGTGCTCTCGAACAGGCGGGCACCGGCGACGATGCCGGAGGCGCAGTAGATGGTGAAGAACACCAGGATCACCACGGCGGAGAAGATACGCAGAATGCGGCTGTTGTCTTCGAAGCGGTTGGTGAAGTAGTCGGGCAGGGTCAGCGCGTTGCCGTTGTGCTCGGTCTGCACGCGCAGACGGCCGGCGACGAACAGCCAGTTCAGGTAGGCACCGACGATCAAGCCGATGGCAATCCAGCTTTCGGAGAGACCGGAGAGGTAGACGGCACCCGGCAGACCCATCAGCAGCCAGCCGCTCATGTCGGAAGCGCCGGCGGACAGGGCGGTCACGAAGCTGCCGAGGCTGCGGCCACCGAGGATGTAGTCGGAAAGGTTGTTGGTGGAACGATAGGCATAGAGGCCGATCAGTACCATGGCCGCGATATAGATCACGAAGGTAATCAGTGTCGGGTTGCTCACACTCATGGGGGTCTCCCCTGTTCGTTTGTTTTTATTCGGAGGCGGCGGGTCATCCGCTTCCGTGGTTGGTATTTGGCGGGCGCTTGTGGCAGCCACCGGTTAACTTCCCGACCGCCTCGGCCATGGAGCCGACGCTATCCCGGTCGAGCAACGTTCGCAGGGCATCCGGCCCTGCCAATGCGACAGTGGACCTTGCCGGTTCGGGCGCGGTCCACCATGCGAATAAGTGATCCCCCTGCTTGCCCCACGGGCCGCGTGCGGGGCGGCAGACGAAGGGCATGGCGACCAACGGGCTGCAAATGACGGCAGTGGACAAGACGGCAACGCGACCACTGCCCGGGGAAGGGCGGCCTGCGATCGGTGCCACGCCCACCCGTCTCCGGATTCGCTTCTACTTTGGTCTAGTTCAACCTCCCCGGCCCGCAAGAGCGCTTCGAGCGCTTGGCGGCCGTGAGGCGAGTGCGGAATTTAGAGATATGGCACTGCGCCTTTCTTGTCGGATTCTCTGGTTTATTTGCGAAAAACTCTGATTCAGGGAACTTTCCGCCAAAAGGTGCAACCTCGACCATGTCAGTCCAGCCGGACATTCCAGGAAAAAACCAATCCCCACACGAAGCATCAGGTTGCTCCATAGGGGTACAACCCAAACAAGCAACTCATGCAAAGGTTGCCCAATCAAGCCAGCACGGTTGCACTTACGCGAAAAATACCGATAACCGGCAACGCGGGAAACGGCGGGGCGGGATCTATTCGGCGCCGCGCAAGCGCTTGGGCGTCAGGCCCAGGTAGCGACGCATGGCCGTGGTCAGCGCACTCTGACTGGAGAAGCCGCACTCCTCGGCGATGCGCACCAGGGGTCGATCGCTTTCCCGCAGCAGGCGCGCGGCGCGATCGAGGCGGGTCTTCAAGAGGTACTGGTGAGGGGTCAGGCCCAGGCTGTCCTTGAATTGCGCATGGAAATGGCTCGGACTCAGGCAGGCCACCTGGGCCAGCTCCGCCACACTGATCCGGCGCGCCAGGTTGTCCCGTATGTAGTCGTCCAGGCGCTCGATGTCGAGGCTGCCCAGCGGGCGCCGGCGCACCTCGCCAAACAGCCGCAGGTACAGGGCACGCAGGAGGATGCCGCCGAGGGAGCGGGCGAGCATCGGGTCGCTGCCGTAACGGGCCAGTTCGGCGCCGGCATAGCTCAGGAGGTTCTGGAAATCCGCATCCAGCTCCGGGTACCGCGGCGTCTCGAAGAGGCGGCCGAGCAATTCCAGGTCCTCGGGCGAGGTGCCCTGCTCGTCCAGATCGAGGATCAGCATGTGGTTCTCGCCCACGCCGGCGAATCCGTGTCCGGCATCGCCCGGCACCAGGCAGGCACGCATCCGGCATACTTCGCCGCCACGTCCGTCCACCTCGAAGTCGGCGCGGCCGGCCAGGGACATCACCAGTTGGTGATGGTCGTGGGCGTGGTGGTGAACCTGATCGTCCAGGCGCAGGAGGCGGGCTTCGAACATGGGGCAACTTGTACAAAATTTGCGCATTCTAGACGTCGCAACCCGGGTTGCACAGCACCGCCCGGCAGGGGTCATCGCCACAGGCGGTTGAAATGCCCTCCAGGCCGCCCCATCTAGCCTGGGTAAGCCAATAGCCAGGTGCCCCCATGAGCGATCAGGACATCAACGCCGACATCGTCGAAGAAGCCACTTCCAGCCAGCGGACGGGCCTGGTACTGCCCGGCCAGACCCTGCCGGACAAGGTCTACATCATCCCCATCCACAACCGCCCGTTCTTCCCGGCCCAAGTGCTGCCGGTGATCGTCAACGAGGAGCCCTGGGCAGAAACCCTGGAACTGGTGGGCAAGACCGAACATCACTGCGTGGCGCTGTTCTTCATGGAGAATCCGCCGGAAGACCCGCGCCACTTCGACCCCGACACCCTGCCCGAGCACGGCACGCTGGTACGGATCCACCACGCCAGCCGCGAAGGCGGCAAGCTGCAGTTCGTGGCCCAGGGCCTGTCTCGGGTACGCATCCGCGGCTGGCTCAAGCGCCATCGCCCGCCCTACCTGGTGGAGGTGGACTATCCACAGAGCCCCCTCGATCCGCGTGACGAAGTGAAGGCCTACGGCATGGCACTGATCAACGCGATCAAGGAGCTGCTGCCGCTCAATCCGCTGTACAGCGAGGAGCTGAAGAACTACCTCAACCGCTTCAGCCCCAACGACCCGTCGCCCCTGACCGACTTCGCCGCCGCCCTGACCACCGCGCCCGCCCGCGAGCTGCAGGAAGTGCTGGACACGGTGCCGGTCCTCAAGCGCATGGAGAAGGTGTTGCCGCTACTGCGCAAGGAAGTGGAGATGGCGCGGCTGCAAAGCGAGCTGTCCGCCGAGGTGAACCGCAAGATCGGTCAGCACCAGCGCGAGTTCTTTCTCAAGGAACAGCTCAAGCTGATCCAGCAGGAACTGGGTATCACCAAGGACGATCGCAGCGCCGATAGCGAGCGGTTCATTCAGCGCCTGGAAGGCAAGGTGCTGCCCGAGCAGGCGAAGAAACGCATCGACGAAGAGCTGAACAAGCTGTCGATCCTGGAGACCGGATCGCCGGAGTACGCAGTCACCCGGAACTATCTGGATTGGGCCACCTCGGTGCCCTGGGGCGTCTACGGGCAGGACAAACTCGACCTCAAGCACGCGCGCAAGGTGCTGGACAAGCACCACGCCGGGCTGGACGACGTGAAGAGTCGCATCCTCGAATTCCTCGCGGTGGGCGCCTTCAAGGGCGAGATATCCGGCTCCATCGTGCTGCTGGTGGGGCCGCCCGGAGTGGGCAAGACCAGCATCGGCAAATCCATCGCTGAATCCCTCGGCCGCCCCTTCTACCGCTTCAGCGTCGGCGGCATGCGCGACGAGGCGGAGATCAAGGGCCATCGGCGCACCTACATCGGCGCCCTGCCTGGCAAGCTGGTGCAGGCCCTCAAGGACGTGGAGGTGATGAACCCGGTCATCATGCTCGACGAGATCGATAAGCTCGGCGCCAGCTACCAGGGCGACCCGGCCTCGGCCTTGCTGGAAACCCTGGACCCGGAGCAGAACGTCGAATTCCTCGACCACTACCTGGACCTGCGCCTGGACCTGTCCAAGGTGCTTTTCGTCTGTACCGCGAACACCCTGGATTCCATCCCCGGCCCGCTGCTGGACCGCATGGAAACCATCCGCCTCTCCGGCTACATCACGGAGGAAAAGCACGCCATCGCCAAGCGCCACCTCTGGCCGCGCCTGCTGGAACGCACCGGCGTGCCGAAGGAACGCCTGTCCATCACCGACGGCGCCCTGACGGCCGTGATCGAGGGCTACGCCCGCGAGGCCGGCGTGCGTCAGCTGGAGAAACAGCTTGGCAAGATCATCCGCAAGTCGGTGGTGCGCCTGCTGGAGGAGCCGGACACCAAGATCAAGGTCGGCCAGAAGGACCTGGAGCCCTACCTGGGCCTGGCCCCCTTCCGCAAGGAACAACTGCTGGCGGGCGTCGGCGTGATCACCGGCCTGGCCTGGACCAGTCTGGGCGGCGCCACCCTGCCTATCGAGGCCACGCGCATCCACACCCTCAACCGCGGCTTCAAGCTCACCGGCCAGTTGGGTGAGGTGATGAAGGAATCGGCCGAGATCGCCTACAGCTATATCAGCGCACACCTGAAGCGTTACGGCGGCGATCCGACCTTCTTCGACCAGGCCTTCGTCCACCTCCACGTACCGGAAGGCGCCACGCCCAAGGACGGTCCCAGCGCCGGCATCACCATGGCCAGCGCGCTGCTCTCCCTGGCACGCAACCAGACGCCGAAGAAAGGCGTGGCCATGACCGGCGAGTTGACCCTCACCGGCCAGGTACTCCCCATCGGCGGGGTGCGCGAGAAGGTTATCGCCGCGCGCCGGCAGAAGCTCTTCGAGCTGATCCTGCCGGAAGCCAACCGGGGGGCTTTCGAAGAACTGCCCGACTACCTCAAGGAAGGCCTGACGGTGCACTTCGCGCGGCGCTTCGCCGATGTCGCCAAGGTGCTTTTCGACTGAGCCTGCGCGCGATGGGAGCGCGAGTTCGCTCGCGCTCGAAGTCGCTTACACGTCGCCACCAGGTCACGCGTCGCCGCGGCGAGATGAGCCGCCATCCCGGTCATTTCTCCTCGCAGCCTACGCAAGGGCGGAGCCAGCCGTTATGCTGGCCCCGCCCTTGATCGATGGAGCCGCCGATGTCCCTCGTCCCCTCCCCTCGCCTGCTGTTGCCACTGGGCCTCGCCCTGCTCACCGCCTGCGCCCAGCAGAAGACCGGCCCCGTCCTGGTCCAGGACCAGCGGGATGACTGTCCGCTGTCCCTCAGCCAGGGCCAGCCCCTGGTGTTGACCCTGCCCAGCAATCCCACCACCGGTTTCCGCTGGGTCATGCGCGACGCCGCCGCCAACGTGCTGCAGAGCCTCGGCCCGGAGGTCTACTCGACGCCGGAGGATGCCGGCCTGGTGGGCAGCGCCGGCCAATCCACCTGGCGCTTCAAGGCCAGCCAGCCCGGCGAGGGCCGCCTGCACCTGGACTACCAGCGCCCTTGGGAAGTCGAGGTGGCGCCCGCCAAATCCTTCGACTGCCAGATCAGCGTCAAATAGCACCAAATGACGGTGCCGCTGGCGTCCGCCGCCTGGCGCGCGCGTCGGCACCTTCCCATAGTGGGGCTCTGTCGAATCCGCAGGAGCACTTATGGGAACCCTGATCTTCGGACTGGCCGGCGTGCTGGCCTTTCTCGCCGGCCGCGCGCTGGAACTGGACTGGCTGTCCTTCGTCAGCAAGCCCGTCCCCGTCATCGCCCTGCTGTTCTGGTTGCGCCGCGCACCGAGCAGTCCGTACCGCCGCTGGATCACCGTCGGCCTGGGGTTGTCGCTGCTCGGCGACATGCTGCTGGAGTGGCCGGGCGACCTGTTCGTCTTCGGCCTCGGCGCCTTCCTCGTCGCCCACCTGGCGTACCTGCGCGCCTACCTGCTGAATACCCGCCGCCTGGCCCCACTGGCGCTGCTGGCGGCGGCCAGCGCGGGTGGCGCCATCTTTGCCCTGCTTGCCAGCGGCGGCCTGGGCGCATTGCTGCTGCCGGTAGCCTGCTACGCACTGGCCATCAGTGCCATGCTCTGGCGTGCCCTGGCCCGTCTGGGCAGCGGAATCGACCGTCCCTCGGCGCTGCTCGCGGCCGGTGGCGCGACGTTGTTCGTGCTGTCCGACAGCCTGATCGGCGTCAATCGATTCGTCGCCCCCTTCGAGGGCGCCAGTTATCTCATCATCCTCACTTACTGGCTGGGCCAGTGGGGCATCGCCGCCTCCGTTCCAAGGAGCTTGACCCCGTTGGCAAGCAGGGAAAAACCATCGGCACCCTCGCGGGAAATCGGCTATAGGAATTAGGCGGACACTTGAAATGGGGAACGCGGGATGGGTGGTCTGGTACGACTGTGGAGCTTGATGCTGTGCTGTGCAGTGCTTCTCTCAGGCTGCGGTAGCCTGTTACCCAGCGAACGGGCGGAAGTGTTGTCACCCTTTCGCGACTACACCGACGCGGAAATCCGCTATTCCCAGGCTCAGCCCGGCAAGACCAGCCGGACCGAGCTGTTCTCGCTGGGCTTCGACCCGCTCGTCCAGGGCAATGGCAAGATGCTGTCGTTCATCGACGTGCGCCTGATGTTCGTGCAGCCCAACGTCCCCATCGACTACCTGCCCGACGGCCTGATGAGCTGCCTGGAAGCGAAGGACCGCTGCATCGGCTACGCCTTCGAGTTCACCAAGACCGACACCCAGCGCGTCGGCAATTTCTGGGCTGACGTATTCAACTTCCGCAAGAACCGTGAACTGCAGGGCTGGACCTTCCGCGCGGTCTTCGTGCTGGTGGATGACGTACTGGTGCACAAGGTGAGCAACGGCGAGCCGAACATTCGCCGCTACGAGGTCAAGCGCAATCCCCTCGGTCCGCTACAGGGCGCCGGCGAGTTCTTTTCCGATCAGTTGAAGTAAGGGAGGTTTGGCCGCGCCGCGCAGTCCGCTAGAATGCCGGCCTTTTCCCTTGCTGGTACCGGCCCGTGACCGAAAGCCCCGATCGCATCTACGCCAAGCCCCAGACCCAGGTCGCCGACTTCGCCTTCAACGAAGACGTGGTCAGGGTGTTCCCGGACATGATCAAGCGTTCGGTGCCGGGCTACCCCACCATTGTCGAAAACATCGGTGTGCTGGCCGCCCGGTTCGCCCAGGCAGGGACTCCGCTCTATGACCTGGGCAGTTCCCTCGGTGCGGTGACCCAGGCCCTGCGTCGCCATGTGAAGGCGGACGGCTGTCGGGTGATCGCTGTGGATAACTCCAGCGCCATGGTGGAGCGCTGCCGGGAATACCTGCACGCCCAGGACGCCATGTTCCAGGAACTGCTGCCGGTGGAGGTACTGGAAGCGGACATCCTCGCCTTGGACCTCCAGCCCTGCTCCCTGGTGGCGATGAACTTCACCCTGCAGTTCGTGCCCCGCGAGCACCGCAGCGACCTCCTCGGTCGCATCCGCCAGGCCCTGCTGCCGGGCGGTGCATTGATCCTGTCGGAGAAACTGCGCTTCGAAGAGGCCGAGGAACATCAACTGCTCACCGAGCTGCATATCGCCTTCAAGCGCGCCAATGGCTACAGCGAACTGGAAATCGCCCAGAAGCGCAGCGCCCTGGAGAACGTCATGCAGCCGGACAGCCTCGAGGAACACCGCGCTCGCTTGCTCGACGCCGGTTTCTCCAGGGTGGTGCCCTGGTTCCAGTGTCTCAATTTCGCCTCGCTGATCGCCCTGCCATGATTCGTACGCTGGACCTTGACGCCCTGCAACAACGACTGGCGGGCAGCCCCCTGCAGGACTGGGCGGCGGACCTGCCCGCGCAACTGGACACCAAGCTGGCGGTCGGCCATGGCGACCTGCAGCGGTGGGGCGCTGCGGTCGAGGCCCTACCGCCGTTGCAACCGCAGCAGGTGGAATTGGCCCAGCGCTTCCTGCTCGATGGCCCCTGCGATGACGCCACGCGTGCGGCGTTGAAGACCGCGCTGCAGGGTCTGATCCCATGGCGCAAGGGCCCCTTCGAACTGTTCGGCGTGCACATCGATACCGAATGGCGCTCCGACTGGAAATGGGCGCGGGTAGCACCCCATCTCGACCTGCGCGGCCGTCGCGTGCTGGACGTGGGCTGCGGTAACGGCTACTACCAATGGCGCATGCTCGGCGCCGGTGCCGACGCGGTGGTGGGCGTCGACCCCAACTGGCTGTTCTTCTGCCAGTTCCTGGCCATGAAGCGCTTCCTGCCCGACCTCCCCGCCTGGCACCTGCCCCTGGCGCTGGAGGAACTGCCGCCGAAGCTGGAAGGCTTCGATACCGTCTTCTCCATGGGCGTGCTCTATCATCGCCGCTCGCCCATCGACCACCTCCTGGACCTCAAGGACTGCCTGCGCCGGGGCGGCGAGCTCGTGCTGGAAACCCTGGTGGTGGAAGGCGACGCCCAGCAGGTGCTGGTGCCCGAGGACCGCTACGCGCAGATGCGCAACGTCTGGTTCCTGCCCTCGGTGCCCGCGCTGGAACTCTGGTTGCGCCGCGCGGGCTACGTGGATGTCCGCTGCGTGGACGTCAGCTACACCAGCGTGGAAGAGCAGCGCAGCACGGACTGGATGCGCTTCCAGTCCCTGCCCGAATTCCTCGACCCCGCCGACCACAGCCGCACCATCGAGGGCCTGCCGGCGCCGGCGCGGGCCGTGTTGATCGCACGCAAGCCCTGACCTGAAAGGGGCCGCTGCGCGACCCTTCGCGAATGAATTCGCCCCCACAAGGTGCGTGCATTTCCTGTGGGGGCGAATTCATTCGCTGAGCAGGCCGAAGACCTGCCCTTCGATGTTGCTTAGCGCGGCGCAGCCGCCGAAACGATCAACTGCTTCATCTCAACCACCGCCTGCTTGAAGCCCACGAACAGGGCGTGAGCCACCAGCGCGTGGCCGATGTTCAGCTCGTTGATGCCGGGGATGGCCGCCACCGGTTCGACGTTGTGGTAGTGCAGGCCATGGCCGGCATTGACGATCAGGCCGAGCCTGAGGCCCAGGGCGACACCGTCCTCGATGCGCCGCAGTTCGCGGGCGGCCTCTTCCGGCGTGTGCGCATCGGCATAGCGGCCGGTGTGCAACTCGATGGCCGGCGCGCCGACACGATGGGCCGCCTCGATCTGCGCGGGGTCTGCGTCGATGAACAAGGACACCTCGCTGCCCACCTTCGCCAGGCGTTCCACCGCCGCCTTGATGCGGGCTTCCTGGCCAGCGACGTCGAGGCCGCCTTCGGTGGTGAGTTCCTGGCGGGTCTCCGGCACCAGGCAGACGTGTTCGGGGCGGATTTCCTCGGCAAAGGCCATCATCTCCTCGGTGACGCCCATCTCGAAGTTCATGCGGGTCTGCAGAACGTCCTTGAGCAGGCGCACGTCGCGCTCCTGGATGTGCCGGCGGTCTTCACGCAGGTGCACGGTGATGCCGTCGGCGCCGGCCTCTTCGGCGTCCAGCGCCGCCTTCACCGGGTCCGGGTAACGGGTGCCACGGGCCTGGCGAAGGGTGGCGACGTGGTCGATGTTGACGCCCAGAAGTACACGATTGGCTTCAGTCACGGAGAGGTTCCTTGATCGTCATGAATAGCTCGCGGCTGACCAGCGGCCGACCGCCCAGGTGAGGTGCCAGGGCCTGACGCATCAGGCGCTTGGCCGCGCCGAGAGCACCCGGGGCGTCCCAGTCGGCATCAGCCAGGGCAAGGAGTTCGCGGCCCTGGAACAGGCCGGGCTGCAATTGACCCACCGGCTCCAGGCCGGCATCGGGCAACAGGCGATAGATGCCTTCGGGGGCGATGGGCTGCCCGGCCAGATCCCGATCCAGCGCGAAACCATAGCCCAGCTCGTCCAACAGACGCCATTCGAAGGCGCGCAGCAGGGGTTCCAGCGGACGGTTGGCGGCCAGTGCCTGGAGGGTGGCGGCGTAGTGGTCGAAAAGCGCAGGCTGCGGGTCTTCGGCCGGCAGCAGGCGAATCAGCAGCTCATTGAGGTACAGGCCACTGAACAGCGCTTCGCCCGCCAGCAGGTTGGGGATACCGGCACTTTCCAGCCGGGCAACGTTTTTCAGTTCGCCACGGCCACGAATCTCGGCTTCGAGCGGCAGGAACGGCCGCGCCAGGGTGCCGGCCTTGCCGCGCGCACCGCGCAGTACCGCGCGCAGCCGGCCTTCGGGGGTGAAGAAGTCGACCAGCGCGCTGCTTTCCCGATAGGCCCTGCTGTGCAGAACGAACGCCGGTAGCGCCGCGCCGATCATGAGGGGCTCAGAGGTCGTTGTAGCCCAGGGAACGCAGGGCCCGCTCGTCGTCGGACCAGCCGCCCTTCACTTTCACCCAGAGGTTGAGCATGACCTTGGAGTCGAACATGGTTTCCATGTCCTTGCGGGCGTCCTGGCCGATGCGTTTGATGCGCTCGCCGCCGTCGCCGATGATGATTTTCTTCTGGCCGTCCCGCTCCACCAGGATCAGGGCGTGGATGTGCAGGACATGACCTTCCTGCTTGAACTCTTCGATTTCCACGGTGATCTGGTAGGGCAGCTCGGCGCCCAGCTGGCGCATGATCTTCTCGCGCACCAGTTCGGCAGCGAGAAAACGGCTGCTGCGGTCGGTGATCTGGTCTTCCGGGAAAAAGTGATCGCCCTCCGGCAGGCGCTCGGCCACCAGACGCTCCAGCGTGTCCAGGTTGTGGCCCTGGAGGGCGGAAATGGGCACCAGTTCAGCGTTCGGAAGCTGCTCCTGGAGCCAGGACAGGTGCGGGATCAGCTCACCCTTCTCGTCCATGCGGTCGGTCTTGTTCACCGCAATCAGCACCGGTCCCTGCACGTACTGCACGCGCTCCAGCACCAGTTGGTCTTCTTCGGTCCATCGATCGCGGTCCACCACGAAGACCACCACATCCACATCCTTCAACGCCGCCGAAGCGCTGCGGTTCATGTAGCGGTTCAGCGCCTTGTCGCTCTTCTTGTGCAGGCCGGGGGTGTCGACGTAGATCGCCTGCACACCGCCCTCGGTCTTGATGCCCAGCATGTTGTGGCGAGTGGTCTGCGGCTTGCGCGAGGTGATTGCCAGCTTCTGCCCGAGGATGTGGTTGAGCAGCGTCGACTTGCCCACATTGGGACGGCCGACGATGGCGACGTAGCCACAACGGGGGGTATCGATATCAGTCATTGCCATTCTCCACACCAAGGGCGACCAGGGCGGCGGCGGCGGCCACCTGCTCGGCGATGCGGCGGCTGGCGCCCTGCCCCTGGGTCTTGTCATTCAGCAGGGTGACCTGGCACTCGACGAAAAACGTCCGGCAGTGCGGTTCGCCCTGGATATCCACCACCTCATAGCGTGGCAGCTCGCAGGCCCGGGACTGCAGGAACTCCTGCAGGCGGGTCTTGGGATCCTTGTTGGTATCCACCAGGGTCAGGCCGTCAAGCTCGTTGGCCAGCCAGGCGAGGACGCGCTCGCGCGCGGCCTCCATCCCGGAATCCAGGTAGATCGCGCCGATCAGCGCTTCCAGTGCATCGGCGAGGATCGATTCGCGGCGGAATCCGCCGCTCTTCAGCTCACCCGAGCCGAGGCGCAAGTACTCACCCAACTCGAAACCGCGAGCCAGCAGCGCCAGGGTTTCACCCTTCACCAGGCGCGCTCGCAGCCGTGACAGCTGCCCTTCGCGAGCCTGGGGAAAGCGTTCGAACAGGGCCTCGCCGGCGACGAAATTGAGAATGGCATCGCCGAGAAACTCGAGGCGCTCGTTATTGCGCCCCGCGTAACTGCGGTGAGTCAGGGCCAGAGTCATCAGACTCTGTTCCTTGAAGGTATAGCCGAGCTTACGCTCGAGACGGCTGAGGGATACGCTCACTGGGTTCGCACACGGAATTCTTTGTCGAAGCGCACCACCAGATCGAGGTTCTCGACCAGCGGCTCGCGTTTTTCATACTTGAGGTGCGCCTCGAACTGGTCGTTCTGCAGGGTCACCGTCAACGCCTTTTCCAGGTCCAGGTCACGAATGCCGTTGACCTGCATGCCCTTGGAGACATGGCTATAGAAGTCGGGAATGCTCCGGATTTCCAGGGCCTTCTCGGTTTCCATCGACGTGATGATCTTCTCCAGGGAGAAGAAGTCGAGGTAATGCGGGATGATCTTGAAGGCGGTGCTGGCGAGGAAAGCCACTACGGCCAGAACCAGCAGCCAACCCAGAACCGACATACCCTTCTGCTTACGCGCGAACGTCATGATCGACCTCAATGTCTGTGTTTTTATGGAGGCCGGTTGGCCCGCAAGCAAGACTATATAGCGACTGCGGCGCTGTCATGAACAGCGCCGCAAAACCGCAATGGCGAGCGGACCGTCAGTGAATCAGGCCCACTCGGGAGAAGTTCGGCAGGTTGCGCAGTTTGGGATCGGGCCAGCTCATCCACACGGCGAACGCCTTGCCGACGATATTCCGGTCCGGAACCATGCCGAGCAGGTCCTTCGGAATTCGGGGATCGTTCCAGTAGCGGCTGTCGTTGGAGTTGTCCCGGTTGTCGCCCATCATGAAGTAATGCCCTTGGGGCACCACCCACTCGCGGCCTGGCTCCATGCGATAGCGCTTCATTTCCTTGCGGATCAGATGCTCGGCCTCGCCCAGCTTCTCGTGATAGAGATTGGCGCTCCCCAGGGTGCCCGGCTCTTCACCGATCAGCTTCTCGGCGACCGGCTGGCCATTGATGGTCAGGCGCTTGTCGCTGCTGTAGGCGACGCGGTCACCGGGCAAGCCGATCACGCGCTTGATGTAGTTGATGTTCGGGTCGCTGGGGTAGCGGAACACCATGACGTCGCCGCGTTGCGGATCGCCGATTTCGATCACCTTGTTGTCCAGCACCGGCAGGCGGATGCCGTAGGCGAACTTGTTGACCAGGATGAAGTCGCCCACTTCCAGGGTCGGCTTCATGGAGCCGGAGGGAATCTGGAAGGGCTCGACCAGGAAGGAGCGCAGCACCAGCACGATGGCCAGCACGGGGAAGAAGGACTTCCCGTACTCCACCAACAGCGGCTCCTTGTTCAGCCGGTCGAGAACCTCGGGGTCGGGCTCGCTGACTTGCCCCTCATAGGCGGCAATCGCGGAGCGCCGGCGCGGCGCCAGCAGAACCAGGTCGATAAGTGCAAGCACGCCGCAGACTGCCACGGCGATAACCAACAACAGCGGGAAATTGATCGACATAGACCCTAGCTATCCACTTTGAGCACAGCGAGGAAGGCTTCCTGCGGGATTTCCACGCTGCCAACCTGCTTCATCCGTTTCTTACCGGCCTTCTGCTTCTCCAGCAGCTTCTTCTTACGGCTGACGTCGCCGCCGTAGCACTTGGCCAGAACGTTCTTCCTGAGCGCCTTTACAGTAGTTCGCGCAACGATCTGTCCACCGATCGCCGCCTGGATCGCCACGTCGAACATCTGCCGTGGGATCAGTTCCTTCATCTTCTCGGTCAGCGCGCGGCCTTTGTAGTGGGCCTGGTCGCGATGCACGATGAGTGCCAGGGCATCGACCTTCTCGCCGTTGATCAGCACGTCCAGCTTGACCAGATTAGCCGGTTCGAAGCGATCGAAGCTGTAGTCCAGCGACGCATAACCACGACTTACCGACTTCAGGCGGTCGAAGAAGTCCAGCACCACCTCGTTCATCGGCAGGTCGTAGCAAACCTGGACCTGGGAACTGAGGAACTGCATGTCGCGCTGGACACCGCGCTTCTCGATGCACAGGGTGATGACGTTGCCGAGGTGCTCCTGGGGCACCAGGATGTTGGCGCGCACGATGGGCTCGCGCATCTCGGCGATGGAAGCGAGGTCGGGCAGTTTGGACGGGTTGTCGACGTAGATGATGTCGCCGTTCTTCTGCACGATCTCGAACACTACGGTCGGCGCGGTGGTGATCAGGTCCAGGTCGTATTCGCGCTCCAGGCGCTCCTGGATGATCTCCATGTGCAACATGCCGAGGAAGCCGATGCGGAAGCCAAAGCCCAGGGCCTCGGAGCTTTCCGGCTCGTACTGCAGGGCGGCGTCGTTCAGGGTCAGCTTCTGCAGCGCTTCGCGAAAGTCCTCGAAGTCGTCGGAGCTGACAGGGAACAGACCGGCGTAAACCTGCGGCTTGATGCGCTGGAAACCCGGCAGAACGTCCACATCAGGGGTATTGGACAGGGTCAGGGTGTCTCCCACCGGAGCGCCATGAATGTCCTTGATACCGGCAATGATGAAGCCCACTTCGCCCGCCTTGAGATCAGGCATCTCGGTGTGCTTCGGGGTGAATACACCGACGCTGTCCACCTGATGGACCTTACCGGTGGACTTCACCAGGATCTTGTCGCCCTTCTTCACCCGGCCGTGCTTGACCCGCACCAGCGAGACCACGCCCAGGTAGTTGTCGAACCAGGAGTCGATGATCAGGGCCTGCAGCGGAGCGTCAATCTCGCCTTCCGGCGCCGGGATCACCTCCACCAGGCGCTCCAGCACGTCGATCACGCCCATGCCGCTCTTGGCACTGCAGGGCACGGCGTCGGTGGCATCGATGCCGATGATGTGCTCGATCTCTTCCTTGACCCGCTCCGGCTCGGCCTGGGGCAGGTCCATCTTGTTCAGCACCGGCATGACCTCCAGGCCTTGCTCGATGGCGGTGTAACAGTTGGCTACGGACTGGGCTTCCACGCCCTGACCGGCGTCCACCACCAGCAGCGCGCCTTCGCAGGCAGCCAGGGAGCGGCTCACCTCGTAGGTGAAGTCCACGTGTCCGGGGGTATCGATGAAGTTCAGCTGATAGGTCTTACCATCCTGCGCCTTGTAGTGCAGGGTGACGCTATGGGCTTTGATGGTGATGCCGCGCTCGCGTTCCAGGTCCATGGAGTCCAGCACCTGGGCCTCCATCTCGCGGTCGGACAGACCGCCGCACATCTGGATGAAGCGGTCCGCCAGGGTCGACTTGCCGTGGTCGATGTGGGCGATGATGGAGAAATTGCGGATATGACTCAGGTCACTCACGGATGGACACTCGAAAAAGCCGCGAGCAGGCTGCTCGCCGAAAAATAGCGGGGGAGTTTACCTGATCGGCGGCCAGCCCGTCACGCCCATGCGGCGGAAGACGAAAACGAAAAAGGCGGCCCCGGGGCCGCCTTTTCATACCACTACCGTCTTATTCAGCCAGCTTGAAGGTAATGAAGCTGGCACGGCCCTGGCGCAGCACGCGCATGGACACCGAACGGTTCTTCGGCAGCTCCTTGGCGATCTGCGTGAAAGCCTTGGCCGAGGCGATGGCCTGGTTATTCAGATGGGTGATCACATCACCCGGACGCAGGCCCATCATGGCGGCAGGACCGTCCTGCACCTCCTTGATCACCACGCCACCCTGGATATCCAAGGCCTTCTTCTGCTCGCTGGTCAGTTCGACCACGCTCACGCCGAGGCGATTGCTGCTGCGTTCGACCCCGTCGCCGGTGGCCGCGGCCATCTCGTCACCGTCTTCCGGCAGGGCGCCGATAGCCATGTCGAGGGTCTTGCGGCTGCCGCCGCGCACCACGTCGAGACTGATCTTGCTGCCCGGCTTGAGGTTGCCCACCAGATGCGGAAGGTCGGCGGAAACCACGATCGGCTGATCGTTCATGCTGAGGATGACGTCACCCACTTGCAGACCGCCCTTGGCTGCCGGGCCACCCTCCTGGACTTGGGCCACCAGGGCGCCGGCCGGCTTGTCCAGGCCGAAGGACTCGGCCAGGTCCTTATTCACTTCCTGAATCACCACGCCCAGCCAGCCACGACTGACCTTGCCTTCGGACTTGAGCTGGTCCGCCACGCCCATGGCCACGTCGATCGGGATGGCGAAGGACAGCCCCATGAAGCCGCCGGATCGGGTGAATATCTGCGAATTGATGCCGACCACCTCGCCATCCAGATTGAACAGCGGGCCGCCGGAATTACCCGGGTTGATGGCCACGTCGGTCTGGATGAAAGGCACATAGTTCTCGTTCGGCAGGCTGCGACCCTTGGCACTCACGATGCCCGCGGTGACCGAGTGATCGAAGCCGAAAGGCGAGCCGATGGCCAGCACCCAACTGCCCACCTTGAGTTCGTCGGACTTGCCGATCTTGACGATCGGCAGGTTCTTGCCCTCGACCTTCAACAGCGCCACGTCGGTACGCGGGTCGGCGCCGATCAGCTTGGCTTCCAGCTCGCTGCGGTCCGACAGCCGCACGATGATCTCATCGGCATCGGCCACCACGTGGTTGTTGGTCAGGACATAGCCGTCCTTGGAGATGATGAAGCCGGAACCCAGGGACTGCGCCTCGCGCTGGCGCCCTCCCTGGGGATTGCGCGGCATCTGCGGCATGTTGCGTTCGAAGAACTCGCGCAGCATGGGCGGCAGCCCTTCCAGGTCGGGCATCACTTGGGGTCCGCCCGCACCACGCTGGGGCACCTTCTGCCGGGTACTGATGTTGACCACCGCCGGAGACGCCTCTTCGACCAGAGGCGTGAAGTCCGGCAGCTCGGCGCGGGCCACTAGGGTTTGACCGAGCAGCAGCAATGCGGCCACGGCGGTCATGCAGGATTTTAGGTTAAGCATCGACATACAGCTCCCGTCGCATAACGAGTGGTATGGACTCACCGGACCGCCCGGTCCGGTGAACAAAACAGCAACATGAAAGCAAAACGAGCCCGGGGCGTCAGCCCCAGGCTCGGTGGAACATCGTGAAAAAGACAAGCCGGGAGCCCATGCTCCCGCCTCGCAAGATGGCGGCGGATCCTCCAGCAGGGATCATTGTGTCGCTGAAGCCTCCGCTGCCCGCATGGACAGGGCAACCCGCTCGGCCGTTCCCAGGGGAATTTCACCGACCACGGTCACCATCACGTCGCCATCCGCCGTGCTGACCCGCTTGGACACCATGACCGTCGGCCCCAGTTGGCTGCGCGCATCCTCGACAACGGCACCGTGCAGCGGCTCGAGGAACACCGAAAAGCGCGCCAGGCCGTCACTGTAAAGCAGACTGGACACCGAATCGGAAGAAGCCGGGCTACGGCGCTGCTGGGCGCCGGTGAGGCTAAAGCCCGGCGGCAACCATTCGGAGCGCCACCGGGCCGGCTTGTCGGCCTGCGCCTCGCCGACCCGCACCGCCTTGCAGGCTGGACCGGGCTGCAGATCGGCATCGGCCGGCGCAGCGGAGGTATCGATCTGGGTGAACTGGAAGCGCTCCAGCAACTGCCCCTTGTCGCTCAGGAGCAGCGACTTCAGCGGCAGGCCGGTGTCACGGTCCAGGTGCAGTTCGAAGCCGTAGCGATGCTGGTCACGGGGGGTCAGGGTCAGGACCACGGCCACTCGACCGGCGACGCGCGATTCGCCGGCCAGGCGCAGGTCATACCACTCGGAAAGCTGTTTCCCATCGAAGGCACGAGCCGGCCATACCTCGCTATCGGACATCTGGCCGGATAGGGCGCCACTCACACATTGTGTGCGGCCGTTGATGCGCACCACTTCTTGCGACGGACCATCGAGCTGCAACAGACGCTCGCGCACTTCCCCGCCCTGCCGGACCTGATGCCAGACTTCGTGCGTGGAGAAACTCCCATTTCGTTCGTAGACGAAGACTCCCTGGAAACTCTGACGCTGCTCCGCATCGGCGAGGCGCTGCAGCCAGTCCTGAGCGTCGGCGGCGTGGGCTGATTGAATCAGCCAGCCGCCCAGCAAGATGAATACCGGAAGTGCGCGCATGTTCCTCCTCAGCGGCTCTCCAGACTGGCTGCGCGAGCGTAGGGCAGTACGCTGTCGCTACCGCTCATCGCGGCCTGCTGCGCATGCTGCCGCAGGTATGCCGGCAAGCGTTTCTCGTGCCAACCGGACGACTGGTTCACGCCGATGGGCTGCTGCGCCTGCTGGGTCTCTTCACTATAGCCAGCCAGCACCGCGCCTTGCTGGGCCTGCGGCATGACCATGGTGGGTTGACTGCCCTGCTGCGCCAGTTGCTGGGTACCTGCGACCTCGTCCTGGTTGTACAGGCGTACGCCGGCCAGCACGGCCACTGTCACGGACGCTGCGACCGCCAGACGCCCCAGGCTGCGCCAGGGGCCGCGCGCCACCTTGGTCGGCGGCACCGCCTCCTCGGCCAGGGCGGCCGATACCGCGGCGGCGATGTCCAGGCGCGGCTCCAGCAACTCCTTGTGCATCACGGCCCGGGCGATCTGGTAACGCGACCAGGTAGCTCGCAACTCTTGATCTTCGCTGGCGGCGAGCACTCGACGCAGCTCCAGTTCGTCCGCCTCGTTATCCATCACCGCGGACAGCGATTCCTGCAAAGCTTCACGACTCATGGCGGTTCCTCTCTTGGCTGTCGCCGCTGTCTCAGGTTCCATGCAACAGAGGTTGCAAGGCTTTATCGATGGCTTCCCGCGCTCTGAAGATGCGGGATCGCACAGTACCGACCGGACATTGCATAACGCTGGCAATGTCTTCGTAACTCAGGCCATCGAACTCGCGCAGGGTCAACGCCGTGCGCAGATCTTCAGGCAATTGCTGGATGCTCCGGTGCACTGTGGCCTCGATCTCATCGCGGAGCAGCGCTCGCTCCGGCGACTCGATATCCTTGAGGGCGTGGTCGCCGTCGTAGAACTCGGCGTCCTCAGCACTTACATCGCTGTCCGGCGGGCGTCTGCCACGCGCCACCAGATGGTTCTTCGCCGTGTTGATGGCGATACGGTACAGCCACGTATAAAACGCACTGTCGCCGCGAAAGTTTCCGAGCGCGCGGTAAGCCTTGATGAAGGCTTCCTGAGCGACGTCCTGGGCTTCCTGGGCGTCATGCACGAAACGCACGATCAGCCCCAGAATCTTGTGCTGGTATTTCAACACCAGCAGATCGAAAGCCCGCTTGTCGCCCCGCTGCACCCGTTCGACCAGTTGCTGATCCTGTTCCTGGGTTAGCATGAACACTCCTCGTCGATCTCGAAGGGGTGTTGCGCCAGCCAGTGGATCGGCTTGCCAAAATAGACTCGGGCGTTGCGCAAAAGTTCTCCCCTCCAAGCAAGCTTCCTGCAGATTGTCTTTTCATCTGCACAGCATGACGCAGCAGGGCCAGTGGCCTTGCTGCGCAGAATATTAGTCGCTTGATCTACAGGCATCCGGGCTGCACATTTCATGTGCATTCGTCGCGTCAGAGTAAGCAAGCACCGTCTCTTTAAAATGGTGACCCTGAATGGAACCTGAACGACTAAAAAAGTTCCCTGGCTCCATGCAAGATCATAAGCGCGCTATTGTGCCCAGCCCCCCAGCTATATACTAGCCGCCGCTTTTTTCGCGGGAACCGACATGAGCCAACATCTCCAGCATGACGTACTGGTCATCGGCAGCGGCGCCGCCGGCCTGACCCTGGCCCTCACCCTCCCCTCGCACCTGAGCGTCGTCGTGCTGAGCAAGGCTGATCTCAGCAATGGTTCGACCTACTGGGCCCAGGGCGGCGTGGCCGCGGTGCTGGACACTACCGACACGGTCGAATCCCACGTAGAGGACACCCTGGTCGCCGGTGCCGGCCTGTGCCGCGAAGACGCCGTGCGTTTCACCGTGGAACACAGCCGTGCCGCCATCCAATGGCTGATCGACCAGGGCGTGCCCTTCACCCGCGACGACGAAAGCGCCCGCGAGGACGGCGGCTTCGAGTTCCACCTGACCCGCGAGGGCGGCCACAGCCACCGGCGCATCATCCACGCCGCCGACGCCACTGGCGCGGCCATCTTCAACACCCTGCTGGAACAGGCGAAGAAGCGCCCCAATATCCAACTGCTGGAGCAGCGAGTCGCCGTCGACCTGATTACCGAGCGCAAGCTCGGCCGCAAGGGTCAGCGCTGCCTGGGGGCCTATGTCCTGAACCGCAGCAACGGCGAAGTGGATACCTTCCACGCCCGCTTCACCGTGCTCGCTTCCGGCGGCGCGGCCAAGGTCTACCTCTATACCAGCAATCCCGACAGCGCCTGCGGCGACGGCATCGCCATGGCCTGGCGCGCCGGATGCCGGGTAGGCAACCTGGAGTTCAACCAGTTCCACCCCACCTGCCTCTATCATCCGCAGGCCAAGAGCTTCCTGATCACCGAGGCCGTGCGTGGCGAAGGTGGCCTGCTCAGGCTACCCAACGGCGAGCGTTTCATGCAGCGCTTCCACCCGCGGGCGGAACTGGCACCGCGCGATGTGGTGGCCCGCGCCATCGACCATGAAATGAAGCGACTGGGCGTGGACTGCGTCTACCTGGACATCAGCCACAAGCCCGCCGAGTTCGTGAAGAGCCATTTCCCCACCGTCTACGAACGCTGCCTGGACTTTGGCATCGACATCACCCGCGAGCCGATTCCGGTAGTGCCGGCGGCGCACTACACCTGCGGCGGCGTCCTGGTGGACCAGCATGGGCGAACCGACATCCCCGGCCTCTACGCCATCGGCGAAACCAGCTTCACCGGGCTGCATGGCGCCAACCGCATGGCCAGCAACTCGCTGCTGGAGTGCTTCGTCTATGGCCGCTCGGCGGCGGAAGACATTCTCAGCCAACTGGGCAAGGTTGCGATGCCCACCAGCCTGCCGACCTGGGATGCCAGCCAGGTGACCGACTCGGACGAGGACGTGATCATCGCCCACAACTGGGACGAACTGCGGCGATTCATGTGGGACTACGTGGGCATCGTGCGCACCAACAAGCGCCTGCAGCGCGCCCAGCACCGGGTCCGCCTGCTGCTCAGCGAGATCGACGAGTTCTACAGCAACTACAAAGTCAGCCGCGACCTGATCGAGCTGCGCAACCTGGCGCTGGTCGCGGAACTGATGATCCGCTCAGCCATGCAGCGCCATGAAAGCCGCGGCCTGCACTACACCCTGGACTACCCGCAACTGCTTCCCGAGGCCAGGGACACTATTCTGGTGCCGCCCACCTACGGCGACTGAACCCCAGCCTGACCCGCAACCGGCGGTGCTGCTCGCGATCGAGGGCATCCGCCGGAATGCACAGCCCCCTCGCCCACCACTCGCCCGACAGGCGGAAGCGCAGGATCACCGCTTGCGGCAGCGCCAGACTGTCCGGCCGCAGCTGCACCGGCCGCCAGCCGTCGGCCGAACGCCAGAGCTGCCAGCCGTCGCCATCCAGGCGCAAACCGGTAAAGGCCCAGGGGGAGTTCAGGAGAATCTGCCGGGGCAGACACCAGGCTGCATGAATCGCGAGGGCGGAGAAGCCGGCGAAGCGCGCCCAGAGGGGAATCCCGGCGAACGACAGGGCCAGGGCGGCCAATAGCGACAGGATCAGGTAGAGGACCAACAGGCGCCGCGACGGGCGCCAGTGGCATTCGAAGACATCACTTGGGCTGGACACGGTCCAGGATCATCCGAACCATGCGGCGCAGGTCCGCATCCTCCGGCTCGCCACGCTGCATGAACCAGCCGAACAGATCCTGGTCCTCGCACTCCAGAAGCTTGCGGTAGCGGGCCTGGTCCTCGGCGTCGAGGCTCGAATAAACCTCCTGCACGAAGGGCACCAGGAGCACGTCCAGTTCGAGCATGCCGCGACGGCTGTGCCAGAAGAGTCGGTTCAGTTCAATTGCGTCGGCCATCACAGCGCCTCCAGGAAAGAGGCGCGCATTATAACCACAGCCGCCTCGCCGGGCACCCGCTGACAAGCCACCGGCGGGACTCTATGATGGCGCCCCAGACTTTTTTCCAGCGATCCGCAATGGCCCACTCCGCATTCTTCTGCCTGCTCACTCACGAAGGCCTGCTCGCCGTCCGCGGCGTGGATGCCGCGAAGTTCCTACAGGGCCAGGTGACCTGCAACCTCAACTACCTGGACCAGTCCACCAGCAGCCTGGGCGCCCGTTGCACGCCCAAGGGCCGGATGATTTCCAGTTTCCGCATCCTGGCCCAGGGCGACGGCTTCCTGCTGGCGCTGTCCAGCGACCTGCTGGAAGCGCAGTTGAACGACCTGAAGAAGTACGCCGTCTTCTCCAAGTCCACCCTGATCGACGAAAGCGCCGACTGGGCACGCTTCGGCCTCAGCCAGGGCGACGGCGCCCTCCTCGCCCTCGGCCTGGACCTTCCCCAAGCCGCCGACAGCGTCGCCCGCGACGGCAACCTGATCGCCATCCGTCTGCCCGACGGCCGCGCCGAACTCTGGGCGCCCAGTGCCGAAGCCGCCAGCCTGGAAGCCCGCCTGGCCGCGCACCTGCCTCGCGCAGAACTGCAAGCCTGGCTGCTGGCCCAGGTGCGCGCCGGCATCGGCCAGGTCTTCGGCAGCACCCGCGAGCTGTTCATCCCGCAGATGATCAACCTCCAGGCCCTGGGCGGCGTCAGCTTCAAGAAAGGTTGCTACACCGGCCAGGAAATCGTTGCCCGCATGCAGTACCTGGGCAAGCTCAAGCGCCGCCTCTACCGCCTTGAGCTGGCCGCCGGCGAAGCGCCCCTTCCCGGTGTCGAACTGTTTTCGCCGGTGCACCAGAGCTCGGTAGGCGAAGTGGTGCTGGCAGCCCCGGCGGCCGAGGGTTGCGAGCTGCTCGCCGTGCTACAGGAGGATGCCGTGAACGATGGCCGCCTCTACCTGGGTGCCGCCGACGGCCCGGCGCTCGACCTGCTGGATCTGCCCTATACCCTGGACGCCGACCGCGAAATCCAACGCTAGTCCTTTCCGGCCAATGACGAGGAAGTGAATGAGCAAGCTAGCCGACAAAGTCCAACAGGAACTCATCCAGGCCATCGAAAGCGATGAACTGGTGCTGCCAACCCTGCCGGAAGTCGCACTGAAGGTGCGCGAAACCGCCGAAGACCCGAATGCCAGCATCCAGGATCTGGCCAAGGTGATCGGCAACGACGCCGCGCTGACCGCCCGCATCATCAAGGTGGTGAACAGCCCGCTGCTGCGCACCAACAAGGAAATCACCGACCTGCAGATGGCCATCAGCCGACTGGGCATCAACTACACCAGCAACCTGGCCACGGGCCTGGCCATGGAGCAGATGTTCCAGGCCACCACGGACGTGGTCGACCGCAAGATGCGCGAGGTCTGGAACAAAAGCACCGAAATCGCCGGCATCTGCCACGTGCTGTGTCGCCACTACACCCGCCTGATGCCCGACCAGGCCACCCTGGCCGGCCTGGTGCACCAGATTGGCGTGCTGCCGATCCTCACCTACGCCGAAGAACACAACGAACTGCTGGCCGACTCCATCAGCCTGAACCACGTGATCGAGCGCATTCACCCGCTGATCGGCGACCGCATCCTGCGTGCCTGGGAATTCCCCGAGCCGATCGCCGCCGTCCCCAGCCAGCACCTGGACTTCAACCGCAACTCGGCACGCGTCGACTATGTCGACATCGTCCAGGTCGCAACCCTGCAAAGCTACCTCGGCAGCGAGCACCCCTACACCCAGCTGGACTGGAGCCAGGTGCCCGCCTTCGGCAAGCTCGGCCTCGACCCCAACGTCGACATGCAGGCCGACGAGGACCTCTCCGCCGCCATGGAAGCGGCCATGGGCATGCTGCAGTAACAACCCTGCGCGCATTCGCCCATCCGGCGCTAGACTCAGGCATCCCCTGACGTCGCTGGATGGATCCGGATGCGCGTTTTCCTGCTCGCTTTCTGCCTCTTATTCCACGGGCTCGCCACCGCGGAAGAGGTGCGCCTGACCAACGGCGAATGGGCACCCTATCTGGGTGCCAGCCTGCCCCACCAGGGCGTGGCGTCGCGCATAGTCGAGGAAGCCTTCGCCCTGGAAGGCGTCCAGGTGCACTGGGAGTTCTACCCCTGGGCCCGTTCGATGTACCTGGCCGAACGCGGCGAACGCGCCGGCACCGCCGTCTGGCTACGCAGTCCGGAACGGGAAAGGACCTTCTACATCAGCGACCCGGTGATCGAGAGCACCTACTACCTGTTCCACCGCAAGGACCGTCCCCTGGACTGGCGGCAGGTTGCCGACCTCAAGGGTCTGCGCCTGGGCGGCGCCATCGGCTACGACTACGGCACGGCCTTCCAGCGGGCCGAGCTGGGCGGGCAAATCCAGGTCAAGCGCCTGAGCAACGAGGAACAGGGAATGCGAATGGTCCTGGCAGGCCGGCTGGATGCCTTCCCGATGGACAAGGTGGTTGCCTTCTCCCTGCTCAACGACCGCTTCAGCTCCGCCGAACGTGCGCGCTTGAGTTTCCACCCACTCCCGCTGCGCAGCGACGGCCTGCACCTGATGCTTTCCCGCGAGGTACCCGGCAATGCCGAGCTGATTGTGCGCTTCAACAAAGGCCTGGCCCGGCTGCGGGAAAGCGGCAAGGTCGCCCAGTACCTGCTGGAAGTGCAGCAGCCGCTATCCCTGGCGCCGTAGGTCTGGATCGCCTGTGGGAGCGGAGCTGACCTCAAGGCCCTTGCAGCCCTCGCGAGTGAACATCCACGTTCGTAGGACGTGGCTTCCTCTCTCAAATGATTTCGCTCGTTCAGCGGGCCCATTGCGAACGCCTCACGCCGCCGGGAAACGCACCCGCACCTTCAAGCCACCCGCATCGCCGTCATGCAGGCTGATCTCCGCCTGGTGAGCGCGGCAGATCTCGCCGACGATGGCCAGGCCCAGTCCAGCCCCGCCGCTCTGCGCGTTGCGCCGATAGAAGCGCTGGAACACCTTGTCGCGCTCCTCGGGCGGGATGCCGCTGCCGTCGTCTTCCACTTCCAGCACCGCCGGCGCACGTACCCGCAGGATCACGTTGCCGCCCTTGGGCGTGTGGGCCAGGGCGTTGTCCACCAGGTTGCAGAGCAGCTCGTTGAGCAAGGTCGGCTCGCCCATCACCCAGGCCTGGTCCTCCGCCTCCAGGGCCAGGGCGATGCCGCGGGCGTGGGCCAGCGGCGCCAGGGCCATGCCCAGCTCGCGGGCAATCTGGCCCAGTTCGATACGTTCGGCGCCGCCTTCGGCGATGGCCCGCGCACCGCTCTCGATGCGCGCCAGGGACAGCAACTGGTTGGCCAGATGGGTCAGGCGATCGGTGTTCTGCGCCGCCACCTCCAGGGTCGAGCGCCAGATCGCCGGGTCCTGCTCGCGCAGCCCCAGTTCCACCCGCGCCTTGAGGGCGGCCAGGGGCGTGCGCAACTCGTGGGAGGCGTCGGCAATGAAGTCCGCCTGGCGCTGGAACAGCCCGCGCAAGCGCTCGGTGAACTGGTTGAGGGCATCCACCAGGGGCCGCAGCTCACGCTGCACCGCCACCTCGGGCAAGGGCCGCAGATCGTCGGCCTGGCGTTCCTCCACCGCCAGGCGCAGCTTGTTCAGGGGCCGCAACGCCGCGCTCACCGCCAACCACACCAGCAATAGTGCCGCCACCACCAGCAGCGCCAGGCGCCACAGGCTGTCCACCAGCAGGCCCCGGGCCAGTCGTTCGCGGGCGCTTTCGGTCTCCGCCACGCGGATTTCCGCGATGCCGTTCAGGCGCGGCTCGCTCACTGGCTGCATCAGGCTCACCACGCGCACCCCGACACCCTCGTACTCGGCATCGTAGAAACGCGCCAGGGCCGGATAGTCGTCGGTGCGTCGGGTGCCCGACGGCGGCGGTGGCAGGTGCTCGTAGCCGGAAACCAGTTTCCCGTCGGGGTCGATCACCTGGTAGAAGATGCGCCCGGCGCTGTCGTAGGCGAAGACATCCAGGGCCACATAGGGCACGTCCGCCTTCAGGCGCCCGTCATTTTCGTAGAGGCCGTCGGCGATGGCCCGCGCCGAAGCCAGCAGGGTGCGGTCATAGGCGGTATCGGCGGCCTCGCGGGCATTCCAGTAAGCACTCAGGCTGGCAATCAGCAGCAGGCCGCCAAGCATCAGCGCCAGGCGGCGCAACAATCGCCCGCGCAGGCTACCGGCTTCACGCATCCGGGCTCTCCAGCAAGTAGCCCAGGCCACGGAAGGTGACGATGCGCACCGCGTTGCCCTCCAGCTTCTTGCGCAGGCGATGAATGTAGATCTCGATGGCGTCGGGGCTGGCCTCCTCGTCCAGGCCGAACACCTGGGAAGCCAGTTGCTCCTTGCTCATCACCCTGCCCGGCCGGGCGATCAGGGCCTCCAGCACGGACTGCTCGCGGGACGTCAGGCTGAGGATGTCCCCGTCCAGGCTGAAGCGCCGGGTGCCCAGGTCATAGACCAGCGCCCCGCAGCGCTGCTGCTGTTCGCCGCCGAGCACGCTGCGGCGCAGCAGCGCCTTGACGCGCGCTTCCAGCTCGGTCAGCTCGAAAGGCTTGGCCAGGTAGTCGTCCGCGCCGAGGTTGAGGCCATGGACCCGGTCCTTCACCTCGCCTCGGGCGGTGAGCATCAGCACCGGCAAGGTCTTGCCACGGCCGCGCAGGCGCGCCAGCACCTCGAAGCCGTCCAGGCGCGGCAGGCCCACGTCCAGCACCGCCAGGGCGTAGTCCTCGCTGGCCAGGGCCAGATCGGCGGCCACGCCGTCATGCAGCACGTCCACCGTCCAGCCCGCGCTCTTGAGTACCTGGGCAACGCTTTCAGCCAGCTGGGGATGGTCTTCGACCAGCAGGATTCGCACGACAAAGCCTCCGAAATGGCAGCGATCGCCCAGCAGTTTAACGGGCAGTCGGAGCCTGTGAACGCCGCTGCGGTTTTCTTTCACGCTGAAAGGCTGGCGAAAGTTTCACTGCATAGCATCGCGACAGGGTGGCAAGGACCACCCGCCAAACAGCTGGCCCGTGGTTGCGCCGGCTGACAAAAACAACAACGGAGACCACCCGATGCTCACTGCCGCACGGCAGGCGCTTCCGCCTGTTCGCACCCTCAGCCTGGCCATCGCCGGCTGCACCCTGGCCACCCAGGCCCAGGCCGAGTTCTTCAAGGACAGTTCGGCCACCCTCGAAGCCCGCAACATCTACCTGAACCGCGACTTCCACGACGGCAGCGGCCAGTCCAAGCGCGAGGAATGGGCGCAAGGCTTCATCCTCAATATCGAATCCGGGTTCACCGAAGGCACCGTCGGCGTCGGCCTCGATGCCCTCGGCATGCTCGGCATCAAGCTCGACTCCGGTCCCGGCCGCAGCGGCACCGACCTGCTGCCGGTGCAGGACGACGGCGGCACGCCGGACGAATACAGCAAACTGGGCCTGACCGCCAAACTGCGCGCCTCGCAGAGCGAGCTGCGCCTCGGCACCCACATTCCCGAACTGCCGGTGGTGAAGGCCAGCGACAGCCGCATCCTGCCCCAGGTGTTCGAAGGCGGCCTGCTCACCTCGAAGGAAATCAGCAACCTGACCTTCACCGGCGGACGCCTCTCGGAGGTCAAGGACCGCGCCTCCACCAACTCCGAAGACCTGGCCATCAACAACAAGAACAAGCGTTTCGCCGCTGCCGCCACGGGCGATCACTTCGACCTGGCCGGCGCCGACTATGCCTTCAGCAAGCACTACACCGGCCGCTACTACTTCGCCGAACTGGACGAGGTCTACCGCCAGCATTTCTTCGGCCTGCTGGCCAGCCACCCGCTTGGCGCCGGCACCCTGAGCGCGGACCTGCGCTACGCGGTGAGCGACGACAGCGGCCGCGCCGAAGCCGGCAAGGTGGACAACCGCGCGCTGAACGGCATGCTCAGCTACGGCCAGGGCAGCCACAAGGTCGGTCTGGGCTACCAGCGCATGAGCGGCGACACCGGCTACGCCTACATCGATGGCAGCGACCCCTTCCTGGTCAACTTCGTGCAGATCAACGACTTCGCCAACGCCGACCAGCGTTCCTGGCAGGCCCGCTACGACCTGGACTTCGCCGCCCTGGGCGTGCCCGGCCTGAGCTTCATGACCCGCTACATCACCAGCGACAACGCCCAGGTCACCGGCAGCCCCGAGGAAGGCCGCGAGAGGGAGCGCGACGTCGAGTTCAAGTACGTGGTGCCCAGCGGCAGCCTGAAGAACCTGACCTTCCGAGCCCGCCACGCCGGATTCCGTTCCACCTTCGCCCGCGATGCGGACGAACTTCGCCTGATCGTCAGTTATGCACTGCCGATCTGGTGACCCACAATAAAACTCCACAGGAGACCTTCGATGAAAACCGCCCTCTCCCGCATCGCCCTGATTACCTCCGGCCTGCTGCTCTCGACTCAATTGCTGGCCGAACCCAAGCGCCCCGAGTGCATCGCCCCGGCCAAGCCCGGCGGCGGCTTCGACCTCACCTGCAAGCTGGCCCAGAGCGGTCTGAAGGACGGCGGCCTGCTGAAGGCGCCGATGCGCGTCACCTACATGCCGGGCGGCGTCGGCGCCGTGGCCTATAACGCCGTGGTGGCCCAGCGGCCGAAGGACGCCGGCACCATCACCGCCTTCTCCTCGGGCTCCCTGCTCAACCTGGCCCAGGGCAAGTTCGGCCGCTATGACGAGAACGCCGTGCGCTGGCTGGCCGGCATCGGCACCGACTACGGCGCCATCTCGGTGCGCGCCGACTCCCCCTACCAGACCCTCGACGACCTGGTGGACGCAGTGAAGAAGGACCCGGCCGCCATCGTCTTCGGCGCCGGCGCCACCATCGGCGGTCAGGACTGGATGCAGACCGCGCTGATCGCCCGCGCCGCCGGCATCGACCCGCAGAAGCTGCGCTACGTGGCCTTCGAAGGCGGCGGCGAAACCCTCACCGCAATGCTCGGCGGCCACGTGCAGGTCACCAGCAGCGGCCTGGGCGAAGTCACCCCGCAGCTCGCCGCCGGCAAGATCCGCGTCCTCGCGGTGCTGTCCGAGCAGCGCCTGCCGGGCAAGCTGGCCGATCTCCCCACGGCCAAGGAGCAGGGCTACGACATCACTTGGCCGGTGATCCGCGGCTTCTACATGGGCCCGGAAGTCAGCGACGAGGACTTCAACTGGTGGAAGCAGCAGTTCGACACCCTGCTGGCCAGCGAGGACTTCTCCAAGCTGCGCGAACAGCGTGACCTGTTCCCCCTGAGCCTCACCGGCGACCAGTTGAAGAGCTACGTCCTCGACCAGGTGAAGCAGTACAAGCTGCTCGCCGGCGAATTCGGCCTGGCGCAGTAATCCTCCCATCAAGGCCCCCTCTCCCGCGGGGAGAGGCGGCTTCCGTACTTCCAGGTAAACCGCCATGTACGTACGAATCTTTGCTGCGGTCTGGCTGCTCGTCTGCGCCCTGCTCGCCGTGGTCGCCTGGGGCTTCCAGGCGCCCTTCAGCTACGACCCGGTGGGCCCGCGCGCCTACCCCCTGCTGCTGCTGTTCCTGATGGCCGTGGCCGCCCTCTGGCTGATCTACAAGCCGGGGGATGCCGAGCACCTGCCGATTTCCTGGCCCCTGGCGCGCAAGGTCGCGCTCTTCATCGCCGGCCTGTTCGCCTATGCCCTGCTGTTCGAGCCCCTGGGCTTCGTCCTCAGCACCGCCCTGGCGGGGTTCGGCCTGGGCCTCCTGTTCAACGGCCGCCCGCTGCCGAGCCTGGTCAGCGGCGTGCTGATGGGTGCGCTGCTCTACGGCCTGTTCGACTACCTGCTGGACGTCCCGCTGCCCCTCGGCCTGCTGGGCATCCTGGAGAACTGAGATGGAAACCCTGAACTTCCTGGCCCAGGGCTTCGACGTCGCCCTGCGCCCGATCAACCTTCTGGTGGCGCTGTTCGGCGCCTTCATCGGCACCGTCGTCGGCCTGCTGCCGGGCCTGGGCCCGATCAACGGCGTGGCGATCCTGCTGCCGCTGGCCTTCGCCCTTGGCCTGCCGCCGGAAACCGCGCTGATCCTGCTGGCCGCCGTGTACCTGGGCTGCGAGTACGGCGGACGCATCTCCGCCATCCTGCTCAACGTGCCAGGCGACGCCGCCGCCATCATGACCACCCTCGACGGCTACCCGCTGGCGCGCCAGGGCAAGGCGGGCATCGCCCTGTCGCTGTCGGCCATGAGTTCCTTCATCGGCAGCACCATCGCCACCATGGGCGTGGTGCTGTTCGCGCCGATCCTGGCCAACTGGGCGGTGGCCTTCGGACCGGCGGAGTACTTCGTGCTGATGGTCTTCGCCATCGCCTGCCTGGGCGGCATGGTCGGCGACAAGCCGGTCAAGACGCTGCTTTCGGCGCTGATCGGCCTGGGCCTGGCAACGGTCGGCGTTGACGCCACCACCGGTGTCTACCGCTTTACCTTCGACAGCATCGGCCTCTCCGACGGCATCCAGTTCGTCATTGTGGTCATCGGCCTGTTCAGCGTCAGCGAGATGCTGCTGATGCTCGAACACACCACCACCGGCCAGAAGGCGGTGAAGACCAGCGGACGCATGCTGTTCAACCTCAAGGAATTCGCCTCCACCTGGTGGACCAGCGTGCGCAGCGCCCTGGCCGGCTTCGTCATCGGCGTGCTGCCGGGCGCCGGCGCCACCATCGCCAGCGCCATCACCTACATGAGTGAAAAGCGCATGGCCGGTGCCTCCGGCCGCTTCGGCGAGGGCGACCTGCGCGGCCTGGCGGCGCCGGAGGCGGCCAACAACGCCTCGGCCTGCGGTTCGCTGATCCCCATGCTGACCCTCGGCGTACCGGGCTCCGGCACCACCGCGGTGATGATCGGCGCCCTGACGCTGTACAACATCACCCCCGGCCCGCTGCTGTTCGAGCAGCAGCCCGACGTGGTCTGGGGCCTGATCGCCTCGCTGTTCATCGGCAACGTCATCCTGCTGGTGATGAACATCCCGCTGGTGGGCCTGTTCTCGCGCATGCTCAGCGTACCGACCTGGGTCCTGGTGCCGGCCATCACCGTGGTCAGCGTGGTGGGCGTGTATGCCGTGCACAGCACCACCTTCGACCTGGTGCTGATGGCCGCCCTCGGCGTCTTCGGCTACCTGCTGCGCAAGATGGACTTCCCGCTGTCCTCGCTTATCCTCGGTTTCGTCCTCGGCGAGCTGATGGAGTCCAACCTGCGTCGCGCCCTGTCCATCACCAACGGCGATCTCGGCATTCTCTGGAGCAGCCCGATCACCATCGCCCTCTGGGTACTCACCGCCGTGATGCTGGCCCTGCCGGGCATCCGCTGGCTGCGTGCACGCCGGAGCAAGGCGAAGCTCGCCCATGCCTAGGTGGCTGCTGACGCCGCTGGTGGGCGTCATCGGTGGCTGGCTGGCCAGCCTGGTGGGCTGGCCGCTGCCCTGGATGGTCGGCTCGCTGCTGGCGGTAATCGCCGTGCGCTGCCTCGCCGATGTCCCCCTGGCCGAAGTACCGGGGGGGCGCAAGTGCGGACAATGGATCGTCGGCATCGGCATCGGCCTGCACTTCACCCCGGCGGTGATCGAGCAGGTCCTGGCCAACAGCGCCATCATCCTGGTCGGCGCCGTGGCCACCGCCCTCTCCAGCGTCATCGGCATCAGCCTGATGCTGCGCAGCGGCGAAGACCGCGCCACTGCCTTCTTCGCCAGCATGCCGGGCGGCGCCAGCGAGATGGTCAACCTCGGCCAGCGCAACGGCGCGGTGCTCAGCCGCGTCGCCGCCGGACAGAGCCTGCGGCTGCTGCTGGTGGTCCTCAGCGTGCCGGCACTGTTCCAACTGTTCGTCGGCCTGCCCGCCCTGCCGCACCAGGCGGCGCCGGTGGACTGGGGCTGGCTGGCCCTGCTGCTGGGCGGCGGCGCCCTGCTGGCGATGCTGATGCAGCGCTTCCACCAGCCCAACCCCTGGCTGATCGGCCCGCTGCTGGTCAGCGCCGCCCTGGCCATCGGCTTCGACCTGCAACTGGGCCTGCCGCACGGCGCCAGCCAGCTCGGCCAATGGCTGATCGGCAGCGCCCTGGGCTGCCATTTCGACCGCGCCTTCTTCCGCCGTGCCCCCAGCTTCATCGCCCGCACCCTGCTCGCCACCTCCCTGGGCATGGCCTTCGCCGCCGTGGCCGCCGAGCTGCTCGGCTGGCTGGACGGCCTCGACCACCGCTCGCTGATGCTCGGCATGATGCCCGGCGGCATCGCCGAACTCAGCCTCACGGCCGAAGCGCTGCAGCTCTCGGTGCCGCTGGTCACCGCCCTGCAGGTGCTGCGCCTGCTGCTGGTGCTGTTCCTCGCCGAGCCGCTGTTCCGCCGCTGGCAGCAATCACGAACCCACGCTTAGCCCGTCTCGCGCGGGCTCTTTTTCATGCTCCTGCAACCTCTGGTGGCGCACGTGGGTCCACCCTATGCTCTCCCCTATCCGTGGTTCGCCAAGGCCGAATAATGTCCAGACGCCTCGCCCCGCTTCGCCCACTGCTGATCATGAGCGCCTTCCTGCTGCTGGCGGCGTGCAGCCGGCTCGACCTGGCGTACCGCAACCTCGACCTGATCATCCCCTGGTGGATCGACGACTACGTCAGCCTCGACGCCAGCCAGCGCAACTGGCTCGAACCGCGCCTGCAGAAGCACCTCGCCTGGCATTGCAGCACCCAGTTACCGGAATACGTCGCCTGGCTGGAACAATCGCTCGAACTCAGCCGGCGCCGCCAGCTGAGCCCCGCCGACCTGCGTGGCCAATTCGGCCAGGTGCGCGGTGCCATCCGGCGCATCGCCGTGGAAATCACCCCGACCGTGCAAGACCTGGCGGAAAGCCTCACGCCCCGGCAGATGGGTGAGCTCTATGTGGCCCTGGACGAGCGCGACGCCGAACTGCGCGAGGAGCACGTAGAACCGCCGCTGAAGCAACAGATCGAGGAACGGGCGCAACGCATGCGCGAGCGGGTGGAGGACTGGTTCGGGCCGCTGCGATCGAGCCAGCGGGCACGCATCGACGCCTGGGCTCGTGGCCAGGGCGACTACAACCGGATCTGGGCGGAGAACCGCGAGGCCTGGCAGCAGGAACTGCGCCGAACCCTCTACGGCCGTCATACGGCGGACTTCCCGCGGCGCGTCACCGCCCTGTTGCAGCAACCTGAAGACTTCTGGACGCCCGCTTATCGCCAGGCCTACCGCGCGTCGGAAGCGGCCTTGGCCGAACTGCTGGCCGACCTGTTCAACAGCGCCGACGCGACCCAGCGCAACGCGCTGCGGGCGCGCATCCGCGAGATGGTGGCCGACCTGAAAGGGCTGGCGTGCTATCCGGGCTGAGCGTTCAGAGCTCGGGCAGGCGCCAGTCGATCGGACCCAGGCCGTGCTGGGCGAGGAACTTGTTGCAGCGGCCGAAATGGCCGTTGCCGAGGAAACCCCGGTAGGCCGACAGCGGCGACGGGTGCGCCGACTTCAGGATCAGATGCTTGGTGGGGTCGATCAGCCGCTCCTTGCTCTGGGCATGGGCCCCCCAGAGCAGGAACACCAGGTTCGGCCGCTGCTGGCTGACCACTTCGATCACCTTGTCGGTGAAGTGATGCCAGCCGGCGGCGGCATGGGAACCGGCGCGGGCCTGTTCGACCGTGAGGGAGGTGTTGAGCAGCAGCACGCCCTGCTCCGCCCAGGACTGCAGGTAGCCGTGGGACGGCATGTCGATGTTCAGGTCGCGCTTGAGTTCCTTGTAGATGTTCTGCAGCGACGGCGGTGCCGGCACGCCCGGTTGCACCGAGAAGCACAGGCCATGGGCCTGGCCCGGACCGTGGTACGGGTCCTGGCCGATGATCACCACCTTCACCTGTTCCAGGGGGGTGGAGTTCAGTGCGTTGAAGATCAACGGTCCCGGCGGGAAGATCACCTTTCCGGCGGCCTTTTCCTGGCGCAGGAAATCGCCCAGGGCCTTCATGTAGGGCTTGTCGAACTCGTCCCGCAGGGCTTCTTTCCAGCTCGCTTCGAGCTTGATCCGGTCGTCGCTTTCAGTCATCACGCTTTCTGTTCCATGGCGGTTGCCGGGGCGCTTCCCGCCCGATGGTCGGGCACCCTAAGAAATGCCCACTACCCTTGTCAATCAAGGACGCACGGAGCATTCCCGCATGGACAATCGTCACGACAGGGTGAAACTCGCGCTCTACGAGCACTTTCTCAAGGAGGCCGGTGCGTTGCCGCCAATGCCCGAAACCTCCGCGCACCTGCGCCGCTTGCCGGGTAGCGGCGCGCCCGCCCACGAACAGGCTGCTGCCCTGCTGGAAGGCCGTCCCGACCTGGCCGGGCGCCTGCTGGAATTCGCCGGCCTGCCGCTGCTCGGCCATATCCACCCTGGCACCGGCCTGCTGGACGTAGTCCGGCAACTCAACGCGCGGCGCCTGGCCAACCTGGTGCTGGCCTTCGAGCTGCGGAACCTCTTCGAGGGCGACGAACCCAGCCTGCGCAAGGTCTTCACCAAGCGCTGGAACCTCAGTCTGCAACGGGCCGCGCTCAGCGCCGGCCTGGCCCAGCACCTGCCCCACCTGGACGTGGAAGACGCCCTGCTGGCCGGCCTGCTGCAGGATGTCGGCTGTCTGCCGCTGCTCAAGGAACTGCACCGGTGGCCGCAGGTGTCGCGCCTGGAGGTCGACCTGCAGCGACTGTGCGAGCAGCTTTCCGCCGAGCTGGGCGACCTGCTGCTGGGGGCCTGGAAGCTGCCGGCGAGCCTGCAGGACTGCGCCCGCCTGCGCCGCGACTGGTGTCGCCAGCACAAGGGTCCGGTGGACCTGGCGGACGTGGTGCAGGTCGCCAGCCAGTTGCTGGAAGAACCCCGCGACGACAACCGCCTGGCCAGGCTGCCCGCCTACCAGCGCATGGAACTGCCGGCGCCCCAGGTCCTGCGCGCGGACCTGGCCGAAGTGGCGGCGCTGTGGCTCAAACTGTTGGGCGGTCGCCCCCTCACAGCGGAGGCATGACGCGTCTGTAGATTGGCGCCGAGCGTCGCGAGGCCCGGCGTCCGATACGGCTCCGACGTTGGGCTTCGCGCAGCTCAGCCACGACCTGCAAGTCGTGCCCGGCTCATCCCTGGTGCAGCGCCCGGTAGTGACTGGGCGCCATGCCCACCACCTTCCTGAACAACCGCGAAAAGTAATAGACGTCCTCGTAACCCAACTGCTCGGCGATCTGCTTCACCCCCTGGTCGCCCTCGTCCAGCAGCCGGCAGGCATGGGCCATCTTCAACTGGATGAAGTCCTGGATCGGCGCATGGCCGGTCAGGGCGCGGTAGGTCTTGGCGAAGTGGAAACGCGACAGCTTGAACTGCGCCGCCAGTTGGTCGAGGTTGAGGCTGTCGTGCAGGTGGGCGCGCATCACCGCCTGTACCGCGTCCACATCCAGCACCCGCCCGGACTTCAGGTAGCCACGCACCGGCAGCACCGCCAGGGACGTCAGCAGGGTCTGCAACTGGTGGCTGGCATGCACGAAGTGCGGCAGGTTCAGCCCCTGCTTGCGCAGCCCCAGCAGGGCATCGAAGTCCGCCAGCAGGCGCGGCTGCACACCGATCCGATGCAGGACGGACTGGCCCAGGGGACGCAGGTAGTCCTCCACCAGCTCTCCCTCGAAATGCACCCAGTAGATGCTCCAGGGGCGCCGGGCGTCCGCGCCATAGGCGTGGAGGCGGCCCTTGGGCAGCAGCAACAGGTCGCCACCCGCCACCTCGAATCGTCCATCCCCGCACTCCAGCCAGCCCTGCCCGGAACGGCAGTAGACCAGCAGGTGGTCCGCCGGCGCATGGCGCTCCATGCGGTGCCCCAGGGCTTCCGGGTAGTAGCCCAGCGCCAGGGGATAACAGGCCGAAGTCAAGGGGTGACGCGCCAACAGACGCCGCAGGCGGGGCGGCGTGGTGAAGCGCACGCCATTGGCCGGCAGCGGCCAGTTGGAGGTTTCCACGGAGCGGCTCATGGCGGTTCTCGAATGCGTCTGCAATGCCAAGATCGTCCATCCGACGACCAAGATCGTCAATCCACATCTGCCCCGGCGGCCGTTATAAGAGCAAGAAACAACACAGTCCCGTCTCACGGGTGGAGGTCCCAGATGGCCAAGACCATCCCGCAACTGATCGACGGCGAGTGGCGCGAAAGCCGCGCCCGCGAGCTGATCGAAGTGACCGACCCGGCGACCCAGGAAGTCCTCGCGCTGGCCCCCAAGGCCACGGCCGAGGAAATCGAGGCCGCCGTCGCCAGCGCCAAGCTAGCCTTCCAGACCTGGCGCGAGGTGCCGGTCCCGGAGCGCGCACGGATGATGCTGCGCTACCAGCAACTGCTCAAGGATCACCACGACGAACTGGCCGAACTGCTCGCCAGCGAGACCGGCAAGACCTTCGCCGATGCCAAGGGCGACGTCTGGCGCGGCATCGAAGTGGCCGAGCACGCCGCCAACGTGGCCAGCCTGATGATGGGCGAGACAGTGGAGAACGTCGCCCGCGAGATCGACACCGCCAGTTGGGTGCAGCCCCTCGGTGTCTGCGTCGGCATCACCCCCTTCAATTTCCCGGCGATGATCCCGCTGTGGATGTTTCCCCTGGCCATCGCCTGCGGCAACACCTTCGTCCTCAAGCCGTCCGAACAGGACCCGCTGACCCCCAACCGCCTTGCCGAGCTGTTCCTCGAAGCCGGCGCGCCCAAGGGGGTGCTGCAGGTGATCCACGGCGGCCGCGAGCAGGTGGACGCCCTGCTCACCCACCCGGACGTGCGTGCCATTTCCTTCGTCGGCTCGGTGCCAGTGGGCCAGCACATCTACCGCACCGGCACCGCCCACCTGAAGCGGGTGCAGGCCTTCGCCGGCGCCAAGAACCACATGGTGGTGCTGCCCGACGCCCACAAGGACCAGGTGCTGAGCAACCTGGTGGGCGCCAGTTGCGGCGCCGCCGGCCAGCGCTGCATGGCCATCAGCGTGGCGGTTTTCGTCGGCGAGGCGCGGGCGTGGATTCCCGAGCTGGCCGCGCAGATGGCCGAGCTGCGTCCCGGCCACTGGAAGGACGCCCATTCCGCCTTCGGCCCGCTGATCAGCCAGCAGGCCCGCCAGCGGGTGTTGCGGCTGATCGCCGAAGGCAAGGCGGAAGGTGCCGAATGCCTGCTGGACGGTTCCCAGTGCCAGGTGCCGGGCTATCCCAACGGCAACTGGCTCGGCCCCACCCTGTTCCGCGGCGTGACCGCGAAGATGGGCCTGTACCGCGAGGAAATCTTCGGGCCGGTGCTGATCTGCATGGAGGTGGACAGCCTGGAAGAGGCCATCGCACTGGTCAACGCCAACCCCTACGGCAACGGCACCAGCCTGTTCACCCGTTCCGGCGGCGCCGCGCGGCACTTCCAGCACGCGGTGGAAGTCGGCCAGGTGGGCATCAACGTGCCGATTCCGGTGCCCCTGCCCTTCTTCTCCTTCACCGGCTGGAAGGGCTCCTTCTATGGCGACCTGCATGCCTACGGCAAGCAGGCGGTGCGCTTCTACACCGAGACCAAGACCGTCACCAGCCGCTGGTTCGACGACGCCCCGGTGAGCGGACCGAACATGACCATCCACCTGAAGTAAGGGCGAACGCAGTCGCCCAGCGGTGCGCAGCACCGCCCCGGAACCGAACCGAGGCAGAACACAGATGAATTTCGACCTCACCGAAGAACAACGCCTGCTGGTGGACAGTGCCCGCGCCTTCGCCAGCCACGAACTGGCGCCCCATGCCGCCGACTGGGACCGCGGGCACCACTTCCCCCTGGAGGTGATCCGCCGCGCCGCCGAGCAGGGCTACCTGGCCCTCTACATCGGCGAGGAGGACGGCGGACTGGGCCTGTCCCGACTCTCCGCCTCGCTGATCTTCGAGCAACTGGCGGCCGGCTGCGTAGCCACCACCGCCTACCTGACCATCCACAACATGGCCGCCTGGATGCTCGCCTCGTTCGGCGACGCGAAGCTCAAGGCCCGTTGGCTGCCCGGCTTGATCGACGGCGAGTTGCTGGCGTCCTATTGCCTGACCGAGCCCGACGCCGGCTCCGACGCCGCCCGCCTGCGCACCCGCGCCCGCCGCGACGGCGACCACTATGTGCTGGACGGCAGCAAGTGCTTCATTTCCGGCGCCGGCAGCACCCAGGTGCTGATCGTCATGGCGCGCACGGGCGAGGACGGCGCCAAGGGCATCTCCTGCTTCCTCGTGCCGGCCGACGCCGAAGGCGTCCGCTATGGTCGCAACGAGGACAAGATGGGCTGGCGCGCCCAACCCACCCGCACCATCACCTTCGAAGGCGTGCGCATTCCCGTCGGCAACCGCATCGGCCCGGAAGGCCAGGGCTTCGTCTACGCCATGAAGGGCCTGGACGGTGGCCGCCTGAACATCGCCAGCTGCTCCCTCGGGGCCGCCCAGGCTGCCCTGGAGCAGAGCCTGCGCTACGTGGAAGAACGCAAGCAGTTCGGCAAGCCCCTGGCCGAGTTCCAGGCGCTGCAGTTCAAACTCGCCGACATGCTCACCGCCCTCACCGCCAGCCGGCAGATGGTGCGCCTGGCCGCCCATCGTCTGGACCAACGCCACGCCGAGGCCGGCCTCTACTGCGCCATGGCCAAGCGCTTCGCCACCGACCAGTGCTTCGAACTCTGCAACGAGGCCCTGCAGCTCCACGGCGGTTACGGCTACCTGAACGACTATCCTCTGGAACGCTGGGTGCGGGATACCCGCGTGCACCAGATCCTGGAAGGCACCAACGAAATCATGCGCGTGATCATCGCGCGCCGTTTACTGGAACAGGGCGGCGCCCTGGACCGCCTCTTGTAAGGAGCTGCACATGACCACCGCCGTCGAACCCTACCAACCCGGCGTCTTCGACCTGACCCACAAACTCACCGTGGAGAAGCACGGCCATACCGCGCTGATCACCATCAACCACCCGCCGGCCAACACCTGGGACCGCGAGTCGCTGATCGGTCTCAAGCAACTGATCGAGCACCTCAACCGCGACGACGATATCTACGCGCTGGTGGTGACCGGCCAGGGGCAGAAGTTCTTCAGCGCCGGCGCCGACCTCAACCTGTTCGCCGACGGCGACAAGGCCCGCGCCCGCGAAATGGCCCGCCGCTTCGGCGAGGCCTTCGAGGCCCTGCGCGATTTTCGCGGTGTATCCATCGCCGCGATCAACGGCTACGCCATGGGTGGCGGCCTGGAATGCGCCCTGGCCTGCGACATCCGCATCGCCGAGCGCCAGGCACAGATGGCCCTGCCGGAAGCCACCGTGGGCCTGCTGCCCTGTGCCGGCGGCACCCAGGCGCTGTCCTGGCTGGTGGGCGAAGGCTGGGCCAAGCGCATGATCCTCTGCGGCGAACGGCTGGACGCCGAAACCGCCCTGCGTATCGGCCTGGTGGAGCAGGTGGTGGACAGCGGCGAAGCCCGTGGCACCGCCCTGCTGCTGGCCGCCAAGGTGGCGCGGCAGAGCCCGGTGGCGGTGCGCACCATCAAGCCGCTGATCCAGGGTGCCCGTGCGCGTGGGCCGAACAGCTGGCTGCCGGAAGAACGCGAACGCTTCGTCGACCTGTTCGACGCCGAGGACACCCGCGAAGGCGTCAACGCCTTCCTGGAAAAGCGCGACCCGCACTGGCGCAACAAATGAGCGAAAGCCGGACGAGAACGACCATGAATGTGAGTTTCGAAGAACGCAACGGCCTGCATGGCGCACGTATCGGCATCGCCAGCCTGGACGCCGAGGCCAGCCTCAACGCCCTCTCCCTGCCGATGATCGAGGCCCTGGACGACCGGCTGCGGGCCTGGGCCGACGACCCGGAGATCGTCTGCGTGCTGCTGCGCGGCAATGGCCCCAAGGCCTTCTGCGCCGGCGGCGACGTGCGCAAGCTGGTGGACGCCTGCCGCGAGCACCCCGGTGTGGTGCCGCCGCTCGCTGGCCGCTTCTTCTCCGATGAGTACCGCCTCGATCACCGCATCCACACCTATCCCAAACCGCTGATCTGCTGGGCCCACGGCCATGTGCTGGGCGGCGGCATGGGCCTGATGCAAGGCGCCTCGATTCGCATCGTCACCCCCTCCAGCCGCCTCGGCATGCCGGAAATCAACATCGGACTCTATCCCGACGTCGGCGGCAGCTGGTTCCTCGCCCGGCTGCCGGGCAGGCTCGGTCTGTTCCTCGGCCTGGGCGCCGGCACCATCAACGCCCACGACGCCCTGGACCTGGACCTGGCCGATCGCTTCCTCCTCGACGACCAGCAGGACGCCCTGTTGGCCGGCCTGGTCCAGCTCAACTGGCAGGACCAGCCCGACGCCCAGCTCAACAGCCTGCTCAAGGCCCTGGAACACGAAGCCCGCGGCCAGTTGCCGGAAGCCCAGTGGCTGCCCCGGCGCAAGCGCATCGACGCGCTGCTGGATGTGCCCGACCTGCCCGCCGCCTGGAAGGCCCTGACCGCCCTGCAGCACGACAGCGACGTGCCCCTGGCGCGCGCGGCCAAGACCCTGGCCGCCGGCTGCCCGCTCACGGCCCACCTGGTCTGGGAGCAGATTCGCCGGGCCAGGCACCTGTCCCTCGCCGACGTGTTCCGCATGGAATACACCATGAGCCTGAACTGCTGCCGCCACCCGGAGTTCCCCGAAGGCGTGCGCGCCCGGCTGATCGACAAGGACAACGCGCCGCGCTGGCACTGGCCGGACGTGGCGGCCATTCCCCGCACGGTGGTGGAAGCCCATTTCGAGCCGGTGTGGGAAGGCCGGCACCCGCTGGACGATCTCTGACCGAACGCCGCGGCCGCACGGCCCGGCCCAAGGAGAAGCACGATGAGCAAGATCGCCTTTATCGGACTCGGCCACATGGGCCTGCCCATGGCCCGCAACCTGCTCAAGGCCGGCCACGAACTCAAGGTCTACGACCTGGTGCAGGCCGCCGTCGACGAACTGGCGGCCGAGGGTGCCAGACCCGCGCGGGACGCCCGTGACGCCGTCGGCGATGCCCAGGTGGTCATCACCATGCTGCCGGCCAGCCGGCACGTGGAGGGCCTGCTGCTGGGCGAGGGCGGGCTGCTGGAGTCCATCGCCGCCGGCAGCCTGCTGCTGGAGTGCTCGACCATCGCCCCGGAATCCGCGCGCAAGGTGCACGCAGCGGCCAAGGCGCGCGCTATCGAGCTGCTGGACGCCCCGGTGTCCGGCGGTACCGCCGGGGCGGCGGCAGGCACCCTGACCTTCATGGTGGGTGGCGAGGCGGCGGCCCTGGAAAAGGCCCGGCCGATCTTCCAGGCCATGGGCAAGAACATTTTCCACGCCGGCCCCGACGGTGCCGGCCAGGTGGCCAAGGTGTGCAACAACCAGTTGCTCGCGGTGCAGATGATCGGCACCGCCGAATCCATGGCCCTGGGCGTGGCCAACGGCCTGGACCCGGACGTACTGGCCGAAATCATGCGCCAGAGCTCGGGCGGCAACTGGGTGCTGGAGCGCTACAACCCCTGGCCGGGCGTGATGCCCAACGCTCCGGCGAGCAAGGACTACGAAGGCGGCTTCATGGCCGAACTGATGGCCAAGGACCTGGGCCTGGCCCAGGAAACCGCGCAGCACAGCCTCAGCAGCACCCCCATGGGCGCCCTGGCGCTGCAGCTCTACCGCCTGCTGCTCAAGCAGGGCAAGGGCAAGAAGGATTTCTCGGTGGTGCAGAAGCTGTTCACCGAGTGAATGGCCCGCCCCCTCGGCCGGGAGGTTCGTAGGGTGGACCACGCGTCACCGGTCCACCATTCGCGGCCCGCCGGGACTCCGTGCCCTACCCCTGCGGCAGGACGATGTCGTCCTCGTACGGCGATTGCAGGTCGCGTTCGGGGATTTCCCAGATCAGCAGCTCCGGTGGCGTCTGCTTGAACGCCGGGCTGGCCAGGTAGTCCTTCGCGGCGCCGGAGAATTCGCCGCCGTCCTTGGCGAAGTTGCCCAGGCTGGCGCCCAGGGCCTGTTCGAGGAAGGGCACGAAGTTCGAGTTGCGCGAGAAGGAGGTGCCGATCAGCGCAACGTTGGGCAACTGGCTGTCGCCGAACAGATCATCTTCGCTGAGGGCGTCGTCCGTCGCTTCCACGCTGCTGAACAGCGTACTGGCGACGCGCTCCTGCGCCGGCTGCAGCGCCGCGGGCAGCCAGTCGAGTCCGGCCAGGCGCACCAGGTCGCCGGGGCGCACGGCCGGCGCTTCCCGGGTGCGCCGGACGGCCTTGGCCGGTGTCGCGGTGACGCCCAGCGCGGCGACACGGCCGGCCACCGCGCGGGCGGCCGCCTCGGCGCCGGTCTCGTTCCAGTGGCTGTCGGTGCGCAGGTAAGCCGCGCTGCCCAACGGGCCCAGCACCTCGGCCAGATTCAGCACCGGGATGCCGGCGCCCTGCAAGGCGGCCTGCCATTGCACCGCGCGCCCGGCGAAGCCGGCGGAGCGCGGGATGGCGCACAGCCGGTCGGCGGCGATGCGGCTCTTGTCCGGCACCAGCACCACCAGCAGGCGGATGTTCCGGCTCGCCAGGTAGTCGCGCACCGCGCGGACCTTGGCCGCGCGGGCCTCGGCATGGGCGGCGGCGTGGGGATGCACCTTCAGCTCGTCGGTGAGGAACAGCCAGCCGGGACACCCCTGGCGCACGCGGCTGCCGGTGTCACCAATGGCCAGCCAACTGGCCGCCCGCTCCAAGTCGGCGGCCTGTTGGGCGAAGGGCACGTGGGCCAGTTCCCGGGCGATATGGTGGGTGATCTCACCCTTGCGGATGGCGTTCCAGTCAACCTTCGCCGGCATCAGCTGGATCGCACCGCTGACGAACAGCGCCCAGAAGCTGCAGGCCAGGCCGAAGAACAGGAAGGTGAACATCACCGCCCCGACCAGCGGGCTGAGGCGGATCATCATCTGGCTGGGCGGCACCGGTGCCAGGGAGTCGTCTTTCTTCGACATGCTCGGGCCCCTAGAACTGGAAGTAGAGGAAGGGCACGGTTTCGCGGCTGGCGATCAGGGCGAACGACAGCAGGAAACCGAGTACCGGCCACAGCGCGCCGACCACGCGGAACAGCGCCACCTCGCCGAAGCGGGCTTCGGCGCGCGCCTGGTAGAGCGGCAGGATCAGGCAGAGCACGCCCAGCGCCGCGGCAATGCCGTGGGCCGGACGCAAGGTCGCCGCCAGGGGGGCGCCGAGGGCGAAGCCGTGCAGGCCGAACTGCCCGGCGTACAGGTTCAGCGCCGTGGCGAAGTCCGGCGCGCGGAACAGGGTCCAGGCCAGGCAGACGAACAGCAGGGTCACACTGTGCGCCAGCCAGGCCGGCAGGTCCGGCAGGCCGGCGCGGCTCCAGGCGCGGTCGACGCACAGCGCCAGGCCGTGGGCCGCGCCCCACATCACGTAGTTCCAGCTGTCGCCGCCGTGCCAGAGGCCGCCGATGGCCATGATCAGGAACAGGTTGCGGTAGGTCTTCCAGGTGCCCAGGCGATTGCCGCCCAGGCCGATGTAGAGGTAATCGCGCAGCCAGCTCGACAACGAAATGTGCCAGCGCCGCCAGAAATCCTGGATGTTGCGCGCCCAGTAGGGCCGGTTGAAGTTCTCCGGGAAGTGGAAGCCGAGCATCAGGCCCAGGCCGATGGCCATGGCGCTGTAGCCGGCGAAATCGAAGAACAGCTGCAGCGAGTAGGCCAGGCAGCCGATCCAGGCATCGACGAAGGACGGCGACTCCTGGGCGAAGGCCACGGCCACCAGCGGCGACAGGCTGTCGGCCACCAGCACCTTCATGCTCATGCCGATCATGAAGCGGCGCGAGCCGAGGGCGAAATTCTGCCGGTTGAAATATCGCTGGTTGAGCTCCTGGCGCACCCAGTCGTAGCGGATGATCGGCCCGGCGATGGAATGGCCGAACATCGCCAGGTAGGTGGCGAAGTTGGCGAAGCTGCGCTCCACCGGCACCACCCGGCGGTGCACGTCCACCAGGTAGGAAATCACCTGCAGGACGATGAACGACAGGCCCGCCGGCAGGGCGACCTTCTGCCACTCGAACGGCAGCGCGCCCTGGGTGACCAACAGCTCGTTGAAGGTGGCGGCGAGGATGTTGGCGTACTTGTACCAGCACAGCACCAGCACGTTGAGGGCGATCAGCCCCGCCAGCAGGCGGATACGCAACAGGCGCGCCGGGTCGCCGCTGCGCTCGACCAGCAGGCCGCCGAGCCAGCCCACCCCCGTCAGCAGCACATGCAGCAGCAGGAAGGCCGGGCTCAGCCAGCCGTAGAACAACCAGCTGCCCAGCAGCAGCACGTGGTTGCGCCCCCCCGCCCCGGCAAGTGCGTAGACCAGCATGAACGCCGGCAGGAACAGGATGAGGAATTCCAGGGAAGCGAAGACCATGGGCGTTCGTCAGTGGGCCAGGTTGTCCTGCACCTGGATCAGGCGCGGGCCCTGGGCCGACGGCACCAGGAACAGGGTATAGCGCTGGCCGGCGGCCAGTTCGCCGAGGGCCAGCGGTTCGCCCACCGGGGCGCCGCCGCAGCGCAATTGCACCGACAGTTTCAGCGGGTTGATCGAGCGGCGCTGCAGGCTGCCGTCGGCCACGCCCTTGAAAATGTCGACGTTGCGTCCGGCCGCCTGCACGCCGGCATCGGCGCAGGTGGCATCCAGGCTGTAGAAGGCCAGCGACGCCTTGAGCGCGTTGAAGTCATCCGGCTGCTCGCGCACGGTGACCAGGCGCAGGCCCTGCCCCGCCACGGGAATGCCGACCACGGTGGCGAATTCGCCCGGCTCGACGCTGACATCCAGCGCCTGCTCCTGGCCGTCCAGCTTCAGGCTGCCCTTGACCGCTTTGCCGGCCGGCACGGTGAGGAAGTCCGAGGCACGCCGGACACTGTCCACGCTCAGGCTGGCGCCGGAACCGGCAGCGGTCAGCTCCAGGGGGCCCGTGCCGGCGTTGAAGAAGCGCAGGAAGGCCGAGTCTTCGCTGGGGCCAGTGGGGTACAGGGGAATTTCGGCGGCCTGGGCGCCGCCCAGGACCAGCAGGCCACCCAGGCCCGCCAGGGCATGCAGGGCGCGCGTCATCACTTGGCCCCCTTGAGGCTGGCGGCCGGCAGCTTGCTCATCGCGTCCGCGATGGCATTGCCCCAGGCCTTGTAGCCGGCGACGGTGAAGTGCTGGCCGTCGGTGGTGATCCACTCGCCGGGCTTGGACAGCTTCAGCGAGTCGATGTAGCTGCAGGGCGCCACGTTGGCGGCAAGGAACTGCGACATCAGTTGGGTGCGCTGGGCGTTCTTCTTGTACATGCCGCCCTCCTTGCCCCAGGCCGGGCCCACCCACACGCAGCGGGTGCCGGTTTCGGCGATGGCCTTGGTCAGGCTGGTCACGCTCTGCCAGGCCCAGGCCTTGGGAAACGCGGGCTTGTCGTAGGACGCCATGGTGTCGCCGATCACCAGCACCACCACGTCCGGTTTTTCCGCGGCGATCAGTTGCTTGATCGGCGTGGTGGTGGCTTCGCGGCCCTTGATCAGCAGCTTGCCGGTGCCCTTGAGCTCCGCGCCGCAATCCACCTTCTTGGTGATCAGCCAGTCGCCGGCACTGGCGCCGCAGGCGCCGATGGCGTGCACCGTCGCGCCCTTCTGGGCGAGCGCCGCGTTGAGCGGTTCGGTCAGGTGGTTTTGCAGGCTCATGTGGCTTTCGCCGAGTACCAGCAGGGACAGTCCGGCCAGGACGGAAGAAGACATCGCAACGGCTCCTTGACTCGATCAGTTCGAATAGGGGGATTGGTAAGGGCTGACCGGCAGCTTCATCGGCCGGGTCATGTCCTCGAACAGGTAACGGAGGTACAGACCGCTGTTCCATTGGCGGTAGTCCTGGGCGTTGTCCAGGCCCAGGTGACCGCCGACGTAGAAGTGGCTGCCCAGTTGGTATTCGGCGGCACCGGCGAGGCTGTAGCCGACCCCGGTCTTGCTCTCGCCCCGGTACACCGCCTCGCGGCCGAGGACGCGGCTGGCCTCGGCCTGCAGGTTGGCGTCGCCGGGGAAGTAGTCGGCCTCGTCCTGGTCGATGAACTGCACGCCCAGGGAGCCCTTCAGCGCCACGCTCAGGCGGTCGTAGCGGCGCGCCCAGCTCACCGGCACACCGATGGCGAAGAAGGTCTGCGGGCTGAAGTAGCCGCCGTGGCCGTAGGTGAACTGGCCGAGGTTCTCGTCGTAGGCCATGGCCGTCATGCTCAGGCCGGCGGTGAGCAGCCTGTCGTCGTCGTTCTGCAAGTACCAGTAGACGCCGGCGCCCAGTTCGCCACGGTTGTTGTCCTCGACATGCTTGCCCAGCAGGCGGTGCCAGGAACCGTAGGCGTAGGTGCCCACTTCCTGGTCGTCGTAGCTCAGTTCGGCACGCCCGCCGTTGGCGGTGACCCCGCCCCACTGCTGGCCGGTGCGCTTGTCCTCGGCGCCGGCAAAGGACAGCAGGCTGTCGGTCACCGCGCGCCGCGACAGCTTGGCGCCCCAGTGCAGGTTGGGGTTGCTGGCGAAGGGGCGCTGCACGCTGACGCCGCCGACCGCCGTGCTGTAGAGGAAGCCCTGGGGCGTGGTGCCGAGGTCGGCCTTGACGCCCTCGGCGGGGCTCTCGAAGGCGACGGCCAGCCCGACCCCGGCGTCCTTCTGCGAGCCGGGCGACAGGCCCGGGTTGGCGGCCGAGGCGGCCGGCCCACCGCCGAAGCGGCTGGCGGCGTCGTCATCGAGGCTGCCGGCATTCAGCGCCACCGGCGTGACCCGCACGGCCAGGCGGTTGTCGCCGGCCGGGATGTTCGCCTCGAAGGGCGCCTCGATGTCGCTCAGACGGCTCAGCCCGGATTCGCTGTCGTTGGCGCGGATGGTCAGGCCCTGGGCGACGAAGCCGCTGCGCTCCTGAATGATGTCGTCGAGGGCGCGCGCCGCCTCGCTCATGCCGGCGCGCGGGTCCGCCTGGGCGGCCGCCGGCGGCTCGGCGAAGGGGTTGGCCGCCAGGGCCGCTGCGGTTTGTCCGTAGGCATCGGTGGAAGCCAGCGCCCCGCCGTAGGGATCGGCCAGGTAGGTCGCCGCTGGCACCGCCATGGGCGCGGCGGAGAGGGGGTCGGTGGCGGGCAGCCGCTCGCCCTGCCCCGCCGGCTCGGCGCCCACCGGCGCCGGGATGGCGCCCGACATCGCGGCGGCGGTGCCGATGCCGGCGAAGGGGTTGGCCTGGGCGGCGGCAGCCGGCGCGCTGGCGGCGAAGGCCGGGCTGCTCGACTGGCGCTGCTCCTGGGCCACCACCTTGCGCAGCAACTCGGCGGCCTTGCCCGAACGGCCCTGCTGGCGATAGATGCGCGCAGCGCTGGTGAGGATGTCCGGGTCGTTCGGCGCCAGCTTCAGGGCACGCTGCAAGGACTGCTCGGCGAAACCGTCGTCGCGCAGCTGGGCGGCCATGTCGGCGGCGCCGATCTGCAGCCGGGCATCGTCGGGCTGGCGTTGCAGCAGCGGCTTGTAGAGTTCCAGGGCCTTGCTCGGGTTGCCGTTGGCGGCATACATGCGCGCCAGGGCGGACACCGCCAGGCTGTCCTGCGGCCGCTGCGCCAGGGCCGGCGCCAGGGTCTCGTAGGCCGCGGCCAGTTCGCCGCGCTCGCGCAGCTTCTCAGCCTGGCGGACACGGTAGAGGAACAGCAGGTCGTCGTACTGCCGGCGCTCGTCCGGACTCAGGCTGCGCCCCTGCAAGTCCCGCAGGATGGCGCTGACCTCGGCGTCCTGGTCGGCCTGCAGCAGCACCCCGGCGTATTGCAGGGTCAGGCCCGGTTCGGCGCGCGGACTGCGCGCCAGCAGGTCGCGCATCATGGCGATGGCGCGCTGCGGGTCCCTGGCCTCGGCATAGGCCGTGGCCAGGCTCGCCAGACGCTGCGGGTGGCTGGCGGCCTGGGGTTCGAGGCGCACCAGGAAGGCACGGGCCTCCTGGTAGCGGCCGGTCTTGTTCAGCGCCTGGATGTCCTGCAGGCGCAGGTTGAAATCCACCTCGCCCACCAGCCGGTTGACGTCGGCATTGCGCGCCGCCGGCGGAATCCGCGCCAGGCTGTCACGGGCCTTCTGCCATTCGCCGAGCTGCATCGACAGCAAGGCGCTGGTGTAGAGGGCGTCGGGGTCCTTCGGCTGGCTGGCCAGCAGGCCGTCCACCAGGCTGCGCGCCTCCTCGACGGCGCCCAGGCCGACATAGAGGCGGGCCAGGGCGAAACGCGCCCAGGCGTTGTTCGGGTCATGGCGCAGCGCTTCCTCCAGGGCGGCGCGCTGCCCGGCCGGGTCGCCGCGCTGTTCGGCCAGGCGGGCCCGCTGCATGGCCTGTTCGGCGCGCATCTGGCCCAGGCCACCGACCTTGTCCTGTTCGGCCTTGGGCAGCGCCTCGATCAGGCGCAGCGCTTCCTCCTGCTTGCCCTGTGGGCCGAGTACGGCGATCAGGCCGCGACGAGCCTGGGCGTTGGCAGGCTGCTGCGCCAGGACCCGGCGATAGCCCGCCTCCGCGGCGGCGTAGTCGCCCTGCTCGGCCTGAAGGTCGGCCAGCGCGGCCTGGGCGGCGACGTCGCGCGGTTTCAGGCGAATGGCCTGTTCCAACTGGCGGCGCGCCTCGGCGCCACGGCCCTTGGCCTGGGCATCGCGGGCGCGCTGCAACAGCGACCAGTAGCGCACCTCATCCAGGGCTTTGCGCCAGGCGCTGCCGCCCTTCTGCCGCACGGCCTTGCTCAGCAAGACCTCGGCATCGTCCAGACGGTCCTGCTGCTGGCGCAGCACACCCAGGCCGCCCAGGGCGTCCCCATCGTCGGGGTGGGTCTTCAGGCGTGCGGAAAACGCGCGTTCGGCGCTGGCCCGGTCGCCCCGTTCCAGCGCCTCGAGCCCGCGCGCCACGCCGGCGTCGCGCTGCCAGGCGCCGGTCCCGGCGGCGGGCTGGCTGCGGCCCTTGGCCAGCAGCGCACGGATTTCCTCGTCGTCCGGGTGGGCCTTGAGGAAGTCTTCGAACAGCGGCGCCTGAGCCTTGTTCGGCGCGCCCATCCAGGTCAGCGCCAGACGCCAGCTCTCGTCGGCGTCGCCGCCGATGTCCTCGCGGGTGGACAGCCTGGCCAGGGCGCGGATGCCCTCGGCGCGGGTGTCCTCGCGCCGGGCCAGGTGCTTGGCCAGAAACAGGTCGACGAAGGCGTCGTCGGGGCGTTCGCGCACCAGGCGCTCCAGCCCGCCGCGGGCTTCCGCCCAGTTGCCTTCGGTGAAGCCCAGGTTGTTGTAGTACTCGCGGCCGATCAGGCCCTGGGCCGGCTTGCCGCCCAGCAGTTGCCGATAGACCGCCGCGGCCTGCTCGCGCTCACCGTTGTCCACCAGCAGGCGCGCTTCTTCCAGTTTCTCCCGGTTGGCCGGCTCGGCCAGGCGGATGTCCTGCTCCAGTTGCAGCGCCTGGCGCGGCAGCGGCTGGATGGCCTGCAGACGAGCGAGGTATTCACCGGCCTTGCGCAACTGCCCGGCCTGCACTTCGATGGCGCCCAGGCCATAAAGGGCGTCGGGCTGGGCAGCGTCGAGCAGCAACAGCTTGTTCCAGGTTTCGGCGGCGCGCTTGGGTTTGTCCTGGGCCTGCCAGAACTGCCCCTGCTGGATCAACAGGCTCTGGGCGTCGCTGTCGTCGGCGTGGCCGACGCCCTGCGCCAGGGCGAGCATGAGACCGAGGGTCAGCGGGTGGTGGCGGAACATGGAGACTCCCAGAACGTGTGAACGCTGCCTTCGGCGTCGAAGCGGTAGCGTTTCTCCGCCCAGCCGAGGCCGAAGAGGCTGAGCATGTAGTCGTAATAAACCGGCGGCTGGTCTGCCTTGCGCTCGCCCGCGAGCGCGGCCTCCAGGCCGGCGCTGGCGCGCTTGTACTGCAGGTCGGCGAGCCAGGGTTGCCGCGCCGTATGGAAATAGGGAACCAGGGCGGCGGAGAAGCCGAACGGTCCGGCCCCTTCGCCGCGACCCTGCTGCACCGCCACCTTTTCCGGCGGTACGCCGCTGGAGGCAGTGACCCTGGCCATGCCGTCGAGGCTGGCCAGCACCTTGGCCAGCAGCGGGTCGGCGTCATCGGTGATGCCGGCCCAGAGATAGACGCGGATGGCGTCGTAGCTGCCGACATCGCCCTTGAACGGATCGTCGACGAACAGGCCGCTGCCCTCGGAGGTGCCGCGATAGCCGACCCAGTCGGCGACGAAGCCATGGGCGGAACCCCGCACCAGCAGGGTCGCGGTGTTTTCGGCGATGGCCCGCCAGGGGCCGTCCGGCTCGAACCGCGCCAGGCGGCGCAGCAGCGGCAGCGGCAGGTAGCTGGGGTTCAGGCGCCACAGGTGATCGGGCTGGACGAAGCCCACCGGCCCAGGCAGGAGCATCGGCCCGAGGCCGGGCAGGTCGGCCATTTCCTGCGCCTTGACGCGGCCCAGCAGGCGCCCGGCGTCGGCCTGGTACTCGGGTTTGCGCCACAGCCGTGCGGCTTCCAGCAGGGCATAGGCGAACCAGAGGTCGGCGTCGGAAGCGGAGTTCGGGTCCTGGACCTTCCACTGGCCGTCTTCGCCCTTGCCCCAGAGCCAGGCCGGCAACTGGTGCTGCGGTGCGTTGCCGGCGAGGTTCTCGCGGCTCCAGCGCCAGATTTTCTCGAAGCGCGGCGCATCGTTGGCCACCAGGGCGAAGAACAGCGCGTAGGCCTGTCCCTCCGACGTGCTGTGGTCGGGCTGCAGGCTGGACTCCAGCACGCGGCCGTCATCCTGCACCCAGCGTTCGGCGAACCGCTGCCAGTCCGGCCAGTTGGCGTCGCACGTGGCGGCCTGCGCCACGGCGCTCGCCAGGCTGGCGAACAGGCCGGTGCACAGGCGCGGCAACCACGCGGTTCGGGTTCGGCTCATGGGCGCGCCTCAGTCGCTCAGGCGGGCCCGGGCACGGGCCCGCAGGCTGACGAAGAGCAGCAGGCTGATCAGGCCCACACCCAGGGCGGTGACCAGCAGCAGCAGGCCCAGGTGGCGGGACATCAGCCATTGCAGGTACTTGAACCAGCCGAGGTGGCCGACGAAGTACTGCTCGTCGGCCACCAGGGAACTGACCTGCTTGCCGTTGATCACGGCCAGGCTGCCCTGGATCGACTCCTTGTAGTCTTCGCCGCCGATCAGCGCGGCGGTGACGTCGGACAGCCTGTCCGGGCTGCCGCTGGCGATCACCACCACGCTGCGGCCGCTGTCCAGCGGCGACTCGAAGCCGCTCAGGTAGGCGCTGGCGGTGCCGCCACGGGTGGTGAGGCTGGCGTGGGCCTGGCGCAGGTTGGCGCGCTCGTCGCTGCTGAACCAGTTGCGCATGCGGTAGACCAGGTCCGACAGCTCGAAATGCTGCTGGTCGCCGTCCAGGCTCGCCGGCAGGTGCGCCGCCCAGCGCTCCAGCAGGGGCTGGTTGCTGCCCGAGGCGAACACCAGCAGGTCCTTGCCCTTGAGCGCCGCCTCGTCCTCGGCCCGGGCCACGGTCAGCGCGGTGGCGGGCAGGCCGGTGGACTCACCGAAACGGCCGAGCACGGTGAGGAACGCCGAGAGCTCCTCGACACCGGCGCCCTCCGGCAGCACCACGGCGGACTCCGACAGGTCGGCCATGCGCGTGAAGGGGAAGCCGGTGCTCTGGAACACACCCAGGTTGGGCATGGCGATGAAGTGGTCGTAGCCGCTGAGGTCCAGGGTGGAGTCCGGCTCGATGACCCCGCGCATGTTGTCGATGATGATGTCGCGGCATTCGCCCTGCTTGATGTAGTCGTACATGAAGCGCAGTTGCAGGGCCGACTGCAGCGGCAGGCTGTCCAGCGGCAGCAGCAGGTCGGTTTCACGGATCAGGCTGTCGTCGGACTGCAGCCGGGCCAGCAACGGCTCGTCGTCCTTCAGGCGCTCCAGGGACGGCAGCGGCAACGACTTGACGAACTTGCCGCTGACGCTCACCAGCAGCGACGAGTTGGTCGAGACCGGCTGCGGCGTGTAGCGGTACTTGAGGTGCAGCGGCACGCCCGGCTGGCGCCAGTTGAACAGGTCGGGCGGCAGGCGCAGGTCGACGCTGATGGTGCCCGGATCGTAGCCGGAGACGCTGAGGCGCTTGGCGTCGATGAGTTCGCCGATCCGCACCGGGCGGTCGCTGGGCAGCCAGTTCGGCGCGTCATAGGGCTTGCGCGGCGCCAGGCTGTCGATGCGCTCGATGGTCACGCTGGCGCCGGACAGGGCGCGGTTGCCGCTGACCAGCGCACGGGCGGCCTGCTTGAGCTGTTCGCCGTCGCGGCCGGCGATCACCAGCAGCTTGCCGTAGGGATCGCTGGGGTTGGCCATCAGCGTCAGGCTCGGGGCGTCGCCCCGGGGTGCCTCGATACCGGCGATGCCGGCGTCGCCGCCGAGCAGGACGATGGCGTTGCCCTTCTCCGGCAACTGGCCGACGCTCACCGGGAATTTCGCGCCCCGGTAGCTGGCCAGGGCGCCGAACCAGGAGGACACCGCGGCGGCGGCCTCCAGGCTGCGCTCGTCGGGGTTCGCGGCGAATACGAAGGGCAGCTCCAGCAGGCTCGCGTCGCGCGGGTCGAAGAACGGCAGCGGCAGGCGGGCGAGGTCGTCCGGCAGGCTGATGGGGGTAACCCGCAGGTCCAGTTGGCTGCCGTTGTTGATCTTGGCCCAGAGGCTGGAGTGCAGCGGGTCTTCGCACTGCATGGTGTAGTGGCCGATCAGCTGCAGGCTGAGACGGTTGAACTCGGTGATCAGGTGCGCCGGGATATCCACCACCTGCGTCTGCGGCGTGCCGGCGGTTTCCTTGGGCAGCGCCAGGCTGGCGGCGACCTGGTCGTTGACCAGCACGTTGATCTGCGACAGGTCGCTGAGCAGGGCCGGCGAGTAGCTGTATTCGAGGTTGAGGGAGGCGCCGGTCACCACCTGGTCGGCGCGCACGTCGAAGCTGACGCTGTCGCTGCCTTCGATGCCGCGCAGGTTCATCGGGTAATTCGCGCCCAGTTGGCGCAGGGTGTAGCGGTAGCTCAGGCCGGCATCGGCCGGCGCGGCCTCGGCGGGCGCGCTCGTCGCGGGATCGGCGACGGCAGCGGCCTCTTCCGCCCCGGCGGGCGTGGCGCTGGCCAGCAGCAGCGGGACCGACAGGGCCAGCCCGAACCAGACGGAAGACGTTCCGTTGCGCTGGAGACTCATGAATTCCTCGCTTGGGTTTTGGCTGCAAGGGCCAGTGAACGGAGACTGCGGGCCAGTTCGGCGAAGCTGGCCCGGGACAGCAGGCGGATGCCGCGCCAGCCGATGCCGGAAACCTCGCGCAAGGCGCGCAGGGGGGTATCCACCGCGCCCTGGCCCCAGGTGGCGGCCCAGGTGTCGGCGCGGGAGAAGGTCATGCGGGTCAACTCGCGCTGCTGCCGCAGGTCGAGGTCGACGAAGTTCAAGCCCAGGACCTGGCCACGGGCGAACACCACGGTGGCCGGGAACACGCCTTCCTCGGCATCGCGGAACAACGAGACCTGGACGTTCTCGCCGCGCTCCACCCGCACGCCTTCGGGCAGGCTGATGCCGATGCCGCTCTGGGAGAAGTCGTTGGTGTGGCAGACCACGGTCTTGCCGTTGGCCAGGCCGAGGGTGGCCGGCAGGCGGGCGTACACACGCGGTTCCGCGCGGATCTGCCGGGCCTCGGCGGCGACCGCCACGGCGGCGGAGCTGATGACGATGTTGTACAGCGTCCACATCAGGTTGATCAGCAGGGTCACGGCGTCGGCGTCCGGGTCGCCCCCCAGCTTGACCAGGCCGACCAGGGCGCCGAACAGGTTGAGCAGCAGCACCAGGATGTAGGGACGGGCCATCTTCCAGTCGAAATAGCTCTGGTCGATCACCCCACCCTTGGCGGTCACGTTGAACTTGCCGAGCTTGGGGTTGACCATCGCCAGCAACACCGGGCGCATGATGTACCAGGCCAGCACCGTCTCGTAGACCTCGTTCCAGAAGGAATGGCGGAAGCGCCCCTGGATGGTGGAGTTGGTGACGCTGGCGATGAGGATGTGCGGCAGCGCGTAGGCCATGATCAGCAGCGCCGGCGCCTGGAATATCTGCGCCTCGAACACCAGGTAGGCCAGCGGCGCGGTGAGGAACACCAGGCGCGGCAGGCCGTAGAAGAAGTGCAGCATGGCGTTGAGGTAGCACAGCCGCTGGCCGAGCTTGAGCCCCTTGCCCAGCAGGGGGTTGTCGGTGCGGAAGATCTGCGCCATGCCCCGCGCCCAGCGGATGCGCTGGCCGATGTGGCCGGACAAGCTCTCGGTGGCCAGGCCCGCTGCCTGGGGCAGCGCCAGGTACGCGGTGTTGTAGCCCAGGCGATTGAGCTTGAGCGCGGTATGGGCGTCCTCGGTCACGGTTTCCACGGCGATGCCGCCAACCTCTTCGAGGGGACCGCGCTTGATGATCGCGCAGGAGCCGCAGAAGAAGGTGGCGTTCCACAGGTCGTTGCCGTCCTGCACCAGGCCGTAGAAGAGTTCGCCCTCGTTGGGCACTTCGCGGAAGGTGTCGAGGTTCTTCTCGAAGGGGTCCGGCGAGAAGAAGAAGTGCGGTGTCTGCAGCAGCGCCAGCTTCGGGTCCTTGAGGAACCAGCCCATGCCGATCTGCAGGAAGGAACGGGTCGGCACGTGGTCGGCGTCGAAGATGGCGATGTATTCGCCGCCGGTCTGCTTCAGCGCGAAGTTGAGGTTGCCGGCCTTGGCGTGGCTGTTGTCCGGGCGAACGATGTAACCGATCCCGGCGGATGCACAGAAGGCGCGGAACTCCTCGCGGCGGCCGTCATCGAGCACGTAGACCTTGAGCCGGTCCTTCGGCCAGTCGATGGCCTGGGCGGCGAAGGCGGTCAGTTTGATGATGTCCAGCGGCTCGTTGTAGGTGGGAATGTAGAGGTCGACGGTGGGCCACAGGCTGCGGTCCGCCGGCAGCGGATAGGGCCTGCGCTGCAATGGCCAGGCGGTCTGCAGGTAGCCCAGCAGCAGCACCAGCAGCGCGTAGAACTCGGCCAGCACCAGGCCGTAGCCGAAGACCATGTCCAGCGGGTCGTCGAACCCCAGGGAAGACGTCAGGCGCCAGTACATGTAGCGCAGCGAGGCGATGACCGAGAGCACGATCATCGCCAGGATGGTCAGGCGGTTGGCCCGGCGCCGCAGCAGCATCGCGGCCCCCATGCAGACGGCCGAGAACAGCAGTTGCGATTCCAGCTCCAGGGGCACCGCGACGATGACGCAGAGCAGGCCGAAGGCCAGCAGCGCCAGGCTCCGGTAGCAGGCTGGCCGACTCAGCAGCCGCATGAGACCGGAGGCCGGCGCCAGGACGCCGGCCCTTTGCGCCGGTGCGGTCATGCCGGTTGTCCGTGTCGGACGTGTGTCGCCAGCCGGCCGATCAGGGCCTGTGCGCAATGGAGGATGTCATGGCACCCGCGGCCGTGCGGGTCGTAATCCAGCACACTGCGGTTATAGGCCAGGGCCTCGGTAATGGACTGGTCGCGGTGCACCGCACCCACCACCCGCTTGCCCAGCAGGCCGTGCATGATCTGCGCGATGTCCTTGTTCAACTGCCGCGAATTGTCCACCTGATTGATCAGGTAGGCGTTGCCGAGGAAGTCGTCGCGGCCAGCGGTGTAGCGTTCGATCAGCTTGTCGATCATCGGCAGTGCCGTGTAGGACGCGGCGTCGGCCAGGCTGACCACCAGGGCGATATTGGCCACCGACAGGGCCTGGCGCAGGTACGGCGACGGCCCCGGCGGGGTGTCGACGATCACCACGGCGCCCTCGGCCAGTTGCAGGTCGTGCAGGCGTCGGGCAAGCCAGAAGGGGTCGGTCTCCAGTTGCTCTTCGAAGTCGCGCCGCTGGTCCTCGTCCACCAGGCCGTGGGGCAGTACGAAGACACCGTTCATGCTCGGCACGCCCAACTCGCGCCAGTCGCGCCCGGACTGGGCGATGCCGGCGTCGAGCGCCGCCGGTGACAGGTCGGTGGCCGGCTGGAAGTGGTGATGCAGGGCGTTCTGCGGATCGAGATCGAGCGCCAGCACCGGTTGCCCCACCCGCTGCAGGGCCGCGGCCAGATTGGCGGCCAGGGTGCTCTTGCCGACCCCGCCCTTGGCCGATACCACGGCGATGATCTTGAGGTGATCCAGTTGCGGCCGGACGTGATCGACCGGCCTTTCACGACGGACCTCCTCGCGGCCTTCCTGGGCCAGCTTGGCCAGCAGCCCCTGCAGGCCAGCGGCGGACCAGGCCGAGGATTCGGCAACGGGCGCCGCTTGCGGAACCTGCGGGGCAGGCGGAATCACCGGCTCGATACGGGGCTCGGGCGTGGCAGCGGGCTGGCCGAACAGGCCACTGCGCTGGCCGTCACGGGAGGGCGACTGGGGGTCGGCCGCCGAGACGACTGGCCAGCGGCTGTGGGCATCGTGCTCGTCATCGCGCCGGGAAATCTCCTGGTACTGGTCGACACTGCCGCCGAAATGCTTGAACAGGTTGGAAATATCGCTCGATACGCTCATGTCAACACTTCAGGTTTGTATGGCGGCAGAGATTCAAGTGACCGAGCCAAAAATCTCGCGTCAATAAACCATCATTTCTCTTATTCTTACGCGGAATTACGTCAATTCTACAGCGGAATTAGAAATTGATGTCAACTTGATATTGTGCTTACACCTGTCCACTGAACGGCGTTTCCTCCACGGAAATCGCGCCCTCCAGCGCCACTCCGGCGCACCGCAGCGACGAACGGCCGCGAAGCCCGGATCGACGGCAGCGCATTGCCCGACCGGCGGGTCGACGAACGGGCGGGACCAAGGGGCAGCAACTAACCTTGTGCGAGCGATCTCGAGGAGGGGGCAGGAGCGATGCTGTATATCCAGCGTGATGCGGAAGGACGCCTGGTGCGCGTCGAGACCACGGCATTCGACGGCATGAGCGGGACGCTGCCCGCCGAAGACCAGGAATTGCGCGCGTGGTACGCCGGCCAGGCGGCCCAGGTCAGCCTGGTGCAATTGCAGCAGAGCGACCTGGACATGATCCGCGTGCTCGACGACCTGATCACGGTGCTGATGGACAAGGGCGTCATTCGCATCACCGACCTGCCGCCGGCCGCCCAGTCCAAGCTGCTCAGCCGCAGCCAGGCGCGCGAAGCCCTGGGTGGCATCTCGCACCTCATCGATGATGGCGAATCGGGGCTGATCTGAACCCGGCGCCGCCGCTACCCCCTGACGACGCGCGGAGTTCATCCGCCTGTGGCGTGTTCAGCCCCTCCGCGTGCAGCCGGTCACCGGCTGCGCGGGAGTTGTGACAAGCGTCTTGCCGAACGCCGAAAGCGCTGGCTCAGCGACGCTGCTGCAGCGACCAGTTGCTGCGGTTGTTGTAACGGGGATTGTTGTGCGGGCGCGCCTCGTAGCCCGGCTGCACCCGGTACTGCTGGCGGTAGCCGGATTGACGGTGGCTGGGCTGTTTGTAGTGGGGCTGGCGATAGCCGGGCTGCGGGTCGTTGCGGCCCCAGGTCTGCAGGCGCGGCGTGTAGTCGTGTCGGCGTTCCTGGAAGTTGTCCTGGCGCGGCTGGTAATAGCGGCGATCATGCCGGTACGGGTGGTCATTGTCCTTGTAGCGCTTGTCATAGCGCTTGTAGGGCTTGTCGTAGTAGTCCTTGCGACCGTCGTAGTGGCGACGGTCGTAATGGCGACGCTCGTGGTAACGGTCGTCGTAGCGCTTGTCGACGATGTAATAGGAGGCACCGGGCGGATCGTAGTAATACCGGTGCGCCCGGTAGTCGTCGGCACCGTAGTAGCGGCGGCTGGGGTAGTTGTTGTCGTAGTCGTAGACGGCGCAGCCGCCCAGGGTCAGGCTGAGTACGGCAAGGATGAATGATCGGTAGGACATGGCGGCCTCCTTCGACCGCGAGGGACGGCGCAGACAAATGTCGGCGACTGGGATGGCTCCCACTGCGTTGGACAACACGTCCTACAGAACAGCACTCGGCATCTGTCGGAAAAATCCGTTGCCAGTTGTTGCTGCGCACCAAGTTGACGCCCGACGCCCCATGAGCGGGCACCCGTTCCCGCTCCGAATCACCCCGACTACAGCGAAAGGCCCACGCCAGAGCCCTCGAACCATCTTGGCACGGCCTTCGCTTTGCTTTTGGTGTGCAGGAGCTGCCCGGACCACCGGGTCCACGCACCACAATTTGCAATGGCTGGCTAGGGTTCCGGTCCGCGCAGGCGGATGACTGGTCCGAGAGCTGGCGACCTCCAGCGAGGTTACACGGCGGGACAAAAGCCCGGGAGAACGCGCCCCTTTGCAGGGAAGTGCCGCGCAGCTCCGCCCGCCCTCAACCGAACCGGAGGTTCTCCATGCGCAAGTCCCGTCTGTTCGCCCTCGCCCTTGCCGGCCTCGCCGCCGCCCTCAGCTTCAATACCGCCGCTGCCCAGAAGGACAGCTTCAACGTGTGCTGGACCCTCTACGCCGGCTGGATGCCCTGGGAGTACGGCGCCACCCAAGGCATCGTCGACAAGTGGGCGAAGAAGTACGGCATCGAGATCCAGGTCACCCAGCTCAACGACTACGTCGAATCCATCAACCAGTACACCGCCGGCCAGTTCGACGGCTGCACCATGACCAACATGGACGCCCTGACCATTCCGGCCGCCGGCGGGGTGGACAGCACCGCGCTGATCGTCGGCGACTTCTCCAACGGCAATGACGGCGTGGTGGTCAAGGGCGAAGGCAAGACCCTGGCCGACCTCAAGGACATGCCCATCAACCTGGTGGAACTGTCCGTCTCCCACTACCTGCTGGCCCGCGCCCTGGAGCGCGCCGACCTCTCGGAAAAGGACGTGCAGGTGGTCAACACCTCCGACGCCGACATCGCCGCCGCCTTCGACACCCGCGAAGTCCAGGCGGTGACCACCTGGAACCCCATGCTCGCCGAGATCACCGCCAAGCCCGGCACCAGCCTGGTATTCGACTCCAGCAAGGTACCCGGCGAAATCATGGACATGATGGTGGTGAACACCGAGACGCTGCAGGCCAACCCCGCCCTGGGCAAGGCACTCACCGGCGCCTGGTTCGAGATCGTCGCACTGATGAATGCCGGCACCGCCGAAAGCGCCGCCGCCCTGGAACACATGGCCAAGGCCTCCGGCACCGACCTGGCCGGCTACCAGTCGCAATTGGCCGCCACCCGCCTGTTCCAGACCCCGGCCGACGCCCTGGCCTTCGTCACCAGCCCGAAGCTGCCGGCGACCATGGACAAGGTGGCCAGTTTCTCGTTCAACCACGGCCTGCTGGGTGAAGGCGCCAAGGACGCCAACGCGGTGGGCATGAGCTTCGCCAAGGGCGTGGTCACCGGCGACAAGGGCAACGTCAAGCTGCGCTTCGACCCGACCTACGTGCAGCTCGCCGCCGACGGCCAGCTCTGACCGCAGGCTGGCGCCGAGCGCGGCGAAGCCCAACGAACGTCCGGATACCCGACGATGTTGGGCCCCGTTCCTCGGCGCCAACCTACCCGCTCCACCTATCCGAGTACCCGTCATGCGCCTGATCAACCGCCAACCGGACCGCGCCGGACGCCTGATCCTGGTCCTGCTGCCGTTCGCCCTGTTGCTGTTGGCCTACTTCAGCGGTTCGGCGACCCGACTCGCGGAGAACCCCAACGACAAGCTGCTGCCCAGCGCCGTGCAGATGGCGGATGCGGTGGAGCGCCTGGCCTTCACCGAGGACAAGCGCAGCGGCAACTACCTGTTCTGGCAGGACAGCGCTTCCAGCCTCAAGCGCCTGGCAATCGGCCTGTCCATCGCCGCGCTGCTGGGCCTGGCCCTGGGGATCGCCGCCGGCACCCTGCCGCTGTTCGGCGCGCCGCTGTCGCCGCTGCTGACGGTGCTGTCGATGGTCCCGCCACTGGCGATCCTGCCGATCCTGTTCATCGTCTTCGGCCTGGGCGAGCTGTCCAAGGTGATGCTGATCGTCATCGGCATCGCCCCCTGCATCGCCCGCGACCTGGAACAGCGCGCCCGGGAAATCCCCCGCGAGCTGCTGATCAAGGCGCAGACCCTGGGCGCCAACACCTGGACGCTGATCCTCCGCGTAGTACTGCCGCAGCTCATGCCGCGCCTCTTGATCTCGCTGCGCCTGGTGCTGGGCTCGGCCTGGCTGTTCCTCATCGCCGCCGAAGCCATCGCCTCCACCGATGGCCTGGGCTACCGCATTTTCCTGGTCCGCCGCTACCTGGCCATGGACGTGATCCTGCCCTACGTGGCGTGGATCACCCTGCTCGCCTGGCTGATGGACCTGGGCCTGCGCCAGCTCACGCGGCTGGCCTTCCCCTGGTACGAAGGAGCCAAGGCATGAGCTTCATCAGTGTCCGCAATGTCTGGCAGCGGTATGACGACCAGGTGGTGCTGGAGAACCTGAACCTGTCGGTGAACGAAGGCGAGTTCTGCACCCTCGTGGGCGCCTCCGGCTGCGGCAAGTCCACCTTCCTGCGCATGCTGCTCGGCCAGGAAAGCCCCAGCCGCGGCCAACTGCTGCTCGACGGCCGTCCGCTGGTGGCCGAACCCGACGCCAGCCGGGGCGTGGTGTTCCAGCGCTACTCGGTATTCCCCCATCTCAGCGTGCTGGACAACGTCGCCCTCGGCCTGGAGCTGCCACGTTCGCCGCTGCTCGGCCGCCTGTTCGGCAGCGCCAAGCGCGCGGCCCGTGACGAAGCCGCCGCCATCCTCGCCAAGGTCGGCCTCGCCCATGCCCTGGACAAGTACCCCAGCCAGCTTTCCGGTGGCATGCAGCAGCGCCTGGCCATCGCCCAGGCGCTGGTGATGAAACCCCGCGTGCTGCTGCTGGACGAGCCCTTTGGCGCCCTCGATCCCGGCATCCGCAAGGACATGCACGAACTGTTGCTGGGCCTCTGGCAGGAAACCCGGCTGACCGTGTTCATGGTCACCCACGACCTCGCCGAAGGCTTCAGCCTGGGCACCCGCCTGCTGGTGTTCGACAAGGTGCGCCAGGACCCGCAGGCCCCCAACGCCTACGGCGCGCGCATCACCTACGACATTCCCCTGAACGCCGACCGCCGCGCCGCCCGCGCAGCCGTCGAGGCCCTGCCCGAGCGGCTCGCCGCCGCCCTGCAGCCCGCCACAGCCCACTGACGAGGAACCTGCCCCATGAGCGACCCCCTGGCCCTGCGCCCCACCCTCTATGAAGAAACCGTCCCCGGCGGCGGCCACACCTCCTTCGTGCTGAAACGCGGCCAGTTGCTGCGCATCACCGATCTCGAAGGGGGCGCCAATGTCAGCCTGCTGCTGCTCAATGCCATCGACAAGAGCGAGCGCCTGAACCTGCCGGACACCCTCAAGTGCCAGCACACCGCCAAGCTCAGCGCCGGCCATTGCCTGTACTCCGACATGGGCCGGGTGCTGGCCGCCATCACCGCCGACACCTGCGGCTGGCACGACAGCTTCGGCGGCGTGCTGAACGCCGATGAGGTGCACGAGAAGTACGGCGCCGGCCGCTACCAGGAACTGCGCAACGGCTTCTTCCGCAACGGCGCGGACAACCTGCTGGTGGAAATGGGCAAGTGGGACCTCAACCTGCAGGACCTGCTGATGTGCCTGAACCTGTTCAGCAAGGTGACGGTGGACGGCGACGGCTGCTTCCGGTTCGAACCGGGCAATTCCAGCGCCGGCGACTACATCGAGCTGTACGCGCCGATGGACACGCTGGTGGTGCTCACCGCCCTGCAGCACCCCATGGACCCGAACACCGCCTACGCGCCCAAGCCCGTGCAGCTGTCCTGGCACCAAGTGCAGAACGACGGCATCACCCTGCTCTGCCGCACCTCACGCCCGGAAAACGCGCGCGGCTTCCACAACACCGAACGCCTGTACATCTGAGGACCGCCCCATGCACCCGATCCCCAGCGAAAAACACCCCGAAGCCGCCGCCTACCGCGCGGTCATCGCCGCCGGCGAGCCCTTCCTGACCGAGGTGAAGGCCGGCCAGACCCTGCGCCTCTCGGACCTGGAAGGCAACCAGGCGGTGGACACCCTGTTCTACAACGCGCGCAACCCGCGCGAGCGCTACGACGTGCAGCGCACCCTGCGCAAGCAGAACCGCGTCTACCTCGGGCCAGGCAGCGTGCTCTGGTCCAACCTCGGCAACCCCATGCTGACCATCAGCGCCGACACCTGCGGCCGCCACGACACCCTCGGCGGCGCCTGCGCCCAGGAGAGCAACACCGTGCGCTACGCCCTGGACCGGCGCTACATGCACAGCTGCCGCGACAACTTCCTGCGCGCCAGCCTGCACGACGGCCGCCTGAGCAAGCGTGACCTCGGCGCCAACATCAACTTCTTCATGAACGTGCCGGTCACCCCCGAAGGCGGCCTGACCTTCGAGGACGGCATCTCCGCCGCCGGCAAGTACGTCGAGCTGGTCGCGCACATGGACATCATCGTGCTGATCTCCAACTGCCCGCAGCTGAACAACCCCTGCAACGGCTGGAACCCGACGCCGGCGGAGGTGCTGGTATGGGACTGATCCGCCTGCGGCGGTGGCTCTTCCTGCTCTGCCAGAGCCGCTCCGGCCAATGCCTGCGAGACACCCCCGTAGGATGGGTAGAGCCTGCAAAACCCATCGCTCCGGATTGATGGGTTTCGCTCCGCTCGCGGAACGCCGCCCGACCCATCCTACGAAACCTCCAGCCATGCTCCGCGGACGACCGTGGTGCTGACCGAATACCGGCGGGACGACCCACCACTCATGGGGAAAACCTCATGTTCGAAAAACTCCTGATCGCCAACCGCGGCGCCATTGCCTGCCGCATCCTGCGTACCCTGCGCCAGCTCGATGTACAGGGCGTGGCCGTGTACTCCGAGGCCGACGCCGCCAGCCTGCACATCCAGCAGGCGGACCAGGCCATCAGCCTGGGCGACGGCCCCGCCGCCAGCACGTACCTGGTGGTGGACAAGATTCTCGCCGCCGCCCGCGACAGCGGCGCCAGCGCCATCCATCCCGGCTACGGCTTCCTTTCCGAGAACGCCGCCTTCGCCGAAGCCTGCGAGGCCGCCGGCATCGCCTTCGTCGGCCCCACCCCGGAACAGCTGCGGGTATTCGGTCTCAAGCACACCGCCCGCGCCCTGGCCAAGGCCAATGGCGTACCCATGCTGGAAGGCACCGAGCTGCTGGAAAACCTCGATACCGCGCTGGCCGCCGCTGACCAGGTGGGCTACCCGGTGATGCTGAAAAGCACCGCCGGCGGGGGCGGCATCGGCATGCGCGTGTGCCGCTCAGCCGTGGAACTGAGCGACGCCTTCGAGGCCGTGAAGCGCCTGGGGCAGAACAACTTCAGCGACGCCGGCGTGTTCATCGAGAAGTACATCCCGCTCGCCCGGCACCTGGAGGTGCAGGTGTTCGGCGATGGCCGGGGCGAGGTGCTGGCCCTGGGCGTGCGCGACTGCTCGGTGCAGCGGCGCAACCAGAAGGTGCTGGAGGAAACCCCGGCCCCCAACCTGCCCGCCGGCATGGCCGATGAACTCTGCGCCGCCGCCATCAAGCTGGCGAAAGCGGTGAACTACCGCAGCGCCGGCACCGTGGAGTTCGTCTACAACAGCGAAGCCGAGCGCTTCTACTTCCTCGAAGTGAACACCCGCCTGCAGGTGGAGCACGGCGTCACCGAACAGGTCTGGGGCGTCGACCTGGTGCGCTGGATGATCGAACTGGCCGCCGGCACCCTGCCGCCGCTGGGCGAACTGGGCACGGCACTGAAACCCGCCGGCCATGCCATTCAGGCGCGGCTCTACGCCGAGGACCCGGGCCGCGACTTCCAGCCCTGCCCCGGCCTGCTCACCGCCGTCGCCTTCCCCGAGGCCGACGGCCAGCACCTGCGCATCGACACCTGGGTGGAAGCCGGCTGCGAAATCCCGCCCTACTTCGACCCGATGATCGCCAAGCTCATCGCCTGGGCGCCGACTCGCCTCGAGGCCAGTGCCGCCCTCGACCGGGCCCTGGCCGAAACCACCCTGTACGGGGTGGAAAGCAACCGCGACTACCTGCGGCAGATCCTTGCAGACACCCCCTTCGCCAGCGGCTCGCCCTGGACCCGCTGCCTGGAAGGCCTGCGCTACAAGGCCAATACCTTTGAAATTCTGAGCGCCGGCACTCAGACCACAGTGCAGGACTATCCCGGCCGCCTCGGCTACTGGGCCGTCGGCGTACCGCCGTCCGGTCCCATGGACAACCGCGCCCTGCGCCTGGGCAACCGCCTGCTGGGTAACGCCGAGGGCGCCGCCGGGCTGGAAATCACCATGAGCGGCCCGAGCCTGCGCTTCAATTGCGATGCCGTGGTGGCCGTCACCGGCGCACCCATCCCGCTGACCCTCGACGGCCAGCCGCACCCCATGGATACCGCCCTGTTCGTGCCCGCCGGCACCACCCTGGCCCTGGGCACCCTCGCCGGCGGCGGCGCGCGCAGCTACCTGTGCCTGCGCGGCGGCTTGCAACTGCCGGACTACCTGGGCAGCAAGAGCACCTTCACCCTCGGCCAGTTCGGCGGCCATGCCGGCCGCGCCCTGCGCGCCGGCGACGTGCTGCACCTGGCGCCGCTGACCGATGCCAGCCACGGCGCGAGCCTGCCGCTGGCCCAGCGCACATCGCTGCCGGCGGTGCGCGAGCTGCGGGTGATCTACGGCCCCCACGGCGCACCGGAATACTTCAGCCCGGCCTATATCGACCGCTTCTTCGCCACCGACTGGGAAGTTCACTTCAACTCCAGCCGCACCGGCGTGCGCCTGATCGGGCCCAAGCCGGAGTGGGCGCGCGAAAGCGGCGGCGAGGCCGGCCTGCATCCGTCCAACATCCACGACAACCCCTACGCCATAGGTGCCGTGGACTTCACCGGCGACATGCCGGTGATCCTCGGCCCGGATGGCCCCAGCCTGGGTGGCTTCGTCTGCCCGGTGACGGTGATCGAAGCCGACCTCTGGCAACTGGGTCAGTTGAAGGCCGGGGACAAGGTGCGCTTCGTGGCGGTGAGCATCGACGATGCGCGGGAACTAGCCCAGGCACAGGACCCTTGCGTAGCCCGGATGCAAGCCGGGAGCACTGCGCCAAGGGTGCCCCGGATTGCATCCGGGCTACAGTCTCCGATCGTGCTCGACCTCGGTGAAGGCGACAAGCGACTGGTGGCGCGCCTTTCCGGCGACACCCACCTGCTGCTGGAGATCGGCGCGCCGGAGCTGGACCTGGTGCTGCGCTTCCGCGCCCATGCGCTGATGCAGGCGCTGGAGGCCCAGGCCCTGGACGGCGTGATCGACCTGACCCCCGGCATCCGCTCCCTGCAGGTGCACTACCAACCCGAAACCCTGCCCCTGCACAGCCTGCTGGAAACCGTCAGCGGGCTCTGGGACGACGTCTGCGCCGCTGGCGACCTCAAAGTGCCGTCGCGCATCGTGCACCTGCCGCTGTCCTGGGACGATCCGGCGTGCCAGTTGGCCATCGAGAAATACATGACCACGGTGCGCAAGGACGCCCCCTGGTGCCCGAGCAACCTGGAGTTCATCCGCCGCATCAACGACTTGCCGAACCTCGATGAAGTGCAGCGCACCGTGTTCGAGGCCAGCTACCTGGTGATGGGCCTGGGCGACGTTTATCTGGGCGCGCCGGTGGCCACGCCCCTGGACCCGCGCCATCGCCTGGTGACCACCAAGTACAACCCGGCGCGCACCTGGACCGCCGAGAACTCGGTGGGCATCGGCGGCGCCTACCTGTGCGTCTATGGCATGGAAGGCCCCGGCGGCTACCAGTTCGTCGGACGCACCCTGCAGATGTGGAACCGCTACCGCGACGTCGCTGCCTTCGACGGCAAGCCCTGGCTGCTGCGCTTCTTCGACCAGATCCGCTTCTACCCGGTCTCGGCCGGGGAGCTGCTGAACATCCGCCGCGACTTTCCCCTGGGCCGCTTCCCGCTGCGTATAGAAGAGACGGAGCTGTGCCTGGCCGACTACCAGGCCTTCCTCGCCCGCGAGGCGGACGGCATCGCCGCCTTCCGCGCCCAGCAGCAGGCGGCCTTCAATGCCGAGCGGGAACGCTGGATCGCCTCGGGCCAGGCCCATTTCGAAAGCGACGAGCCGGCGCCGGACCTGGGCGAAGACGCGCCCCTGGGCAGCGGCCAGCACGCGGTGGAAAGCCATATCGCCGGGAACCTCTGGCAGGTGCAGGTGGAAGAAGGGGCCAGCGTGAAGGCCGGCGACACCCTGGTGATTCTCGAGTCCATGAAAATGGAAATCCCCCTCACCGCCCCGCGCGACGGCGTGGTGCGCGAAGTGCGGGTGCAGCCCGGCTCGCCCGTGCGCGCGGGGCAACGGGTGGTGGTGCTGGAAGAAGCCTGACAACCGCGCCGTGCGGGCAGCGGCCCCTTGTGGAGGCGATTTCAATCGCCAGGCAGACCGCCGGTCTGCCCTTCTGGCGCCAACAGGGGCAGCTGCGCTGCCCTTGGCGAATGAATTCGCCCCCTGGGTGTTCCAGGCGCGCAATCGGCCGTTTGCCCATCCCGCCGAGCGGCCCTACATTTCAAGCGGCACCGACGCAAAAAGCCGGTCAAGGAAAAGGGTGAACCGCCGATAGCATGACGCCAAGTACCCGTCCGTGACGCCCGTACCAAGCGCACGCTAGCATGACGCCACCAGTCCGAGATCAGGTTGTCCGATGCCGTTACCAGAACACACCAAGCAAAGTCATCTCCCGCTGGTACTCGCCCTGATTCTGTTGCTCGGCGGCGGTTTCCTGGCCACCTCGCTGGTCAGCTATCAGGCAGCCCTGAAGTCCATCCGCAGCAGCATCGTCAACACCGAGCTGCCACTGACCTCGGACAACGTCTATTCGGAAATCCAGAAGGACCTGGTCCGCCCCATCCTGATTTCCTCGATGATGAGCCGCGACACGTTCGTGCGCGACTGGGTGATGCGCGGCGAAAAGGACGTCGAGCAGATGACCCGCTACCTGCGCGAAATCCAGGAGCACTACGGCGCCTTCACCAGCTTCTTCATTTCCGACCGCAGCCTGACCTATTACCAGACCAAGGGCGTGCTCAAGCAGATACGCCCGAACGAGCCGCGGGACATCTGGTACTTCCGCGTGCGAGACCTGAAGGAGCCCTACGAGATCAACGTCGACGTGGACATGGCCAACCAGGACCGGCTGACCATCTTCATCAACTACAAGGTGTTCGACTACGACGGCAAGTTCCTCGGCGCCACCGGCGTGGGCCTGACGGTGGACGCGGTGGTCAAGCTGATCGACGAATACCAGCGCCGCTACCAGCGCAGCGTCTACTTCGTCGACACCGGCGGGCGCATCGTCCTCACCGGGGCGGATGGCGGCCCGATGGGCGCACGGATCGGCCAGAGCCTGGCCGAAGTGCCGGGCCTGAACGACCTGCAGGCCAGGCTGAGACGCCCGCAGACCGGCAAGTTCGAATACCAGGAGCGCGGCCGCGACCACTACCTGAACGTGCGCTACATCCCCGAACTGGACTGGTACCTGTTCGTCGACAAGTACGAAGACGGCATGCTCGCCAACCTGCGCAATACCCTCTACCTCAACCTGCTGATCTGCCTGCTGGTCACCGTCGTCGTGCTGGTGTTGCTGGTCCGCCTGATGCGCCGCTACCAGCGCAGCATCGCCGCGCTGGCCACCACCGACAGCCTGACCGGCCTGCCCAACCGGCGCGGTTTCGAACTGCTCGCCGGCCAGGCGCTGCAGGAAGCTCGCCGCGACCGCAAGCCGCTGGCCGCGCTGCTGCTGGACCTCGACCACTTCAAGATGCTCAACGACACCTATGGTCACCAGGCCGGCGACCAGGTGCTGCAGGGCTTCGCCCAGAACCTGCGCGATGGCCTGCGCCAGTCGGACATCATCTGCCGCTGGGGCGGCGAGGAGTTCATTGTCCTGCTCAAGGACACCGGCCATGCCACGGCACACCAGCTGGCGGAGAAGGTCCGTGGCGACGTGGCCGCCCAGCGCTACCCCTTCAAGGGCGTGAACCTGCAGGTGAGCACCAGCATCGGCCTGGCCGAGATGCACCCGGACGACTCCCTGGACAGCCTGATCGGCCGCGCCGACCGTGGTCTCTATCGGGCGAAGCAGTCCGGCCGCAACTGCGTTTGCGTGGAGCCCTCCGGCAACCACGACGTCCTGTGACGCGTGGGAGCGGATTGGCCCCGTCGTAGGGCGGAGCCACGAAGCCTATCGGGTCGACCGCACGGGTTTCGCTCCGCGCTCCCCATCCTGCGTGCAGGGCCGCAGGGTGGACCGCGGCAAACGCCTACGCCAGCAGCGCCACCGACTTGATCTGGGCCCAGAGCGCCTGGCCGGGATGCAGGCCCAACTGGTCGCGGGAGAAGCGCGTGATGCGCGCCAGCATCGAGGTGCCCTCCACCTCCAGGCGCACCAGCACGTGGGCGGGGTTGGCCGCGGGCGTCTCTTCCACCACCCGCGCCGGCAGCAGGTTGAGGATGCTGCTGTCACGCTGTCTTTCCAGACTCAGGCTGACGTCTCGCGCCAGCACCCGGAACCGCAGGGTGCGCCCCTCGACGACCGGAGAATGGGCCACCCGCACACTCAGCTCGCTGCCGGGCAGCGCGAGGGTCAGCAACTGGTAGCCGGCGTCGAACCCACGCACCCGCCCCTCGATCACCACGCCCGCCTCGTCCTCCTGGGCGGTGGGCAGGTCCAGGCGCGACAGGGTCTGGTCCAGCGGGCCGCTGGCGAGCACCTGGCCGTTGTCCAGCAGCACCAGGTGATCGGCCAGGCGCGCCACTTCGTCCGGCGAATGGCTGACGTACAGCAACGGGATATCCAGTTCGTCATGCAGGCGCTCCAGGTAAGGCAGGATCTCGCCCTTGCGCTTGAAGTCCAGGGCCGCCAGGGGCTCGTCCATCAGCAGCAGGCGCGGACTGGTCAGCAGGGCGCGGGCGATGCCCACGCGTTGCCGCTCGCCGCCGGACAGGCCGCCCGGCATGCGCTCCAGCAGGTGACCGATGCCCAGCAACTCCACCGCCTGGTCCAGGTGCACGCGCCGCGCCCGCGCCGGGATGCGCCGTTGGCCGAACTCCAGGTTGCGCCGCACCGAGAGGTGCTCGAACAGGCTGGCCTCCTGAAACACATACCCCAGGGGACGCTTGTGGGTAGGCAGGAAGTGGCCGCGAGCGCTGTCCTGCCAGACTTCGCCGTTGATTTCCAGGAAGCCCCCGGCAGCCCGCTCCAGGCCGGCGATGCAGCGCAGCAAGGTGGTCTTGCCGGAGCCGGAATGGCCGAACAGCGCGCTGACGCCCCGGCCGGGCAGGTCGAGGTCGGCGTCGAGGGAAAAACCGGAGAGTTGCAGGTGGAAACGCGCACGGATCGATTGCATGGGCTCAGGTCCAGCCGGGTTTCAGGCGCCGGCTGGTGTTCAGCGCCAGCAGGATGAGGAAGGAGAACAGCAGCATGCCGCCGGCCAGCCAGTGGGCCTGGGCATATTCCATGGCTTCGACGTGGTCGAAGATCTGCACCGAAACCACGCGGGTCTTTTCCGGGATATTGCCGCCGATCATCAGCACCACGCCGAACTCGCCCACCGTGTGGGCGAAGCCGAGGATGGACGCAGTGACGAAACCCGGCCGCGCCAGGGGCAGCACCACGCTGAAGAAACTGTCCCAGGGACCGGCACGCAGGGTCGCGGCCACTTCCAGCGGACGCTGGCCGATGGCGCTGAAGGCGTTCTGCAGCGGCTGCACCACGAAGGGCATGGAATAGATCACCGACCCCACCACCAGGCCAGCGAAGGTGAAGGGCAAGGTGCCGAGGCCGAGGCTCTGGGTGAAGTGGCCGATGAACCCGTGTGGCCCCATGCTCACCAGCAGGTAGAAGCCGATGACGGTGGGCGGCAGCACCAGCGGCAACGCCACTACCGCGGCCACCGCCCCCTTCAGGCGCGAGCGGGTGCGCGCCAGCCACCAGGCGATGGGCGTGCCCAGCACCAGCAGGAGCAAGGTGGTCAGGGTAGCCAGTTCGAGGGTCAGCCAGATGGCGGCCAGGTCGGTGCGATCGAGGGGGAGGCTCATGGATTGCCCGGGGAATCAGTTTCGCTGTATGGCGAACTATATAGCGGAGACCTGCGGTCAGCCAGTCAGGTGCCACCCCATCCCGGACCGCTGCGTTGCAGGGCGTTGTCCGCTTCGTAAAGCAATTGTTCGAGGCCCTGGCCACGGGTCGACTCGGCATGCCCGATGCGCAGGTCCAGGTTCTGGTTGGTCGCCCGGTTGAAGGCCCCCAGTCCCGCGCGCAGGCGCTGCAGGACGGCGCTCGCCTCGCCGTAGCCAGTGGCCAGCACGAGGAACTCGCCACCGCCGAGCCGGGCCAGCAGGTCGTCGCGGCGAAACTGCGCGCGCAGCATGCGCGCGGCCGCCAGCGGCAGGTTTTCGCCCGGCCCGCTGTCGTGGCTCTCGACCTCCAGGTGAAGCACCAGGCAAGGCGTGCCCTGCTGGCGCGAAGCGCTCAGCAGTTCGGCGGCGTGATGCAGGAAACCCAGCCGGTTGTGCAGACCGGTGAGTTCGTCGGTCATGGAGAAGCGCTGGATATCCTGCTCGACCCGTTCGCGTTCGCAAGCCTCTTCATAGAGCAGACGATTGGCCGCGACCAGTTCCTGGGTGCGGGCGACGACCCGCTGTTCCAGTTCGTCGTACAGCCGGACGTTTTCCATGGCCACCGAGGTGGAGTCCGCCAGCGCCTGCAGCAGGCCAACCTCGCGCGCGCTGGCCAGGCGCGGGGTGGCCCAGTAGGTGCCGATCGCCCCCACCGGTGCCAGGCTGCGGATGGGCACCATGACCAGGCTCTTGACGAAGGTAGGCCGGTAGGCGTCGTGGGGAATGCGCGGATCGACGTAGATGTCGTCGATCACCGCCGGCTCGCGGTTGAGCATCGCCCAGCCGCTGATGCAGGTTTCCATGGGGAAACGCAGGCCCTTCCAGAGCGGCGAGATGGCGTCCTCGTCCTTGTAGAAACAGCGATCGCCATCCCGCAGCACGAAGGTGGCGCCATCGGCGCCCACCAGCTCGCGGGCGGCGCTGCGCACGATTTCGGCGATACGGTCGAGATCGCGGGCCAGGGACAGTTCCTGGATGGCCCGCACCAGGCATTCGAGGTTGCGTTCGTAGCTGACAACGTCACCATCCATGGATCCATGCCTCCATACCGGGGCAAGTCGCCCAGGTTTCATATCAGCACAGCACGTCAGTCGTTGCGAGAGGGGGACAGCAATTCGATCTTGTAGCCGTCCGGGTCCTCCACGAAGGCGAGGATGCTGGTGCCGTGCTTCATCGGGCCCGGCTCACGGGTGATCTTGCCGCCACGGGCGCGAATGTCCTCGCAGGCCTTGTAGACGTCGGCCACTTCCAGGGCGATGTGGCCGTAGCCGGTGCCCAGCTCGTACTGCTCCACACCCCAGTTGTAGGTCAGCTCGATCACGCTGTTGTGGCCCTCGTCGCCGTAGCCGACGAACGCCAGGGTGAACTGGCCGTCCGGATAGTCCTTGCGGCGCAGCAGGGTCATGCCCAGCACTTCGGTATAGAAGGCGATGGATTTGTCCAGGTCGCCGACACGCAGCATGGTATGCAGCAGTCTCATCGATTCTTCCTCATCGGTTGCCCGCGATCCCGGGCGCTGTAACGACGAACCCCGGCTCGTGGCCGGGGTCCGTGGGCTCATGGCTTACCAGCTTATCAGAACAGCTTGCGGCCCTTGCCAGCGGCGATGCGCATGCGCAAGGCATTGAGCTTGATGAAGCCCGCGGCATCGGCCTGGTTGTAGGCGCCGGCATCGTCCTCGAAGGTGGCGATGTTGGCGTCGAACAGGGAGTCGTCGGACTTGCGGCCGACCACGATGACGTTGCCCTTGTACAGTTTCAGGCGCACCACGCCATTCACGTTGGTCTGGGAGGCGTCGATCATCTGCTGCAGCATCAGGCGCTCCGGGCTCCACCAGTAGCCGGTGTAGATCAGGCTGGCGTACTTGGGCATCAGCTCGTCTTTCAGGTGGGCCACTTCGCGGTCCAGGGTGATCGACTCGATGGCGCGGTGGGCCTTGAGCATGATGGTGCCGCCGGGGGTCTCGTAGCAGCCACGGGACTTCATGCCGACATAGCGGTTCTCGACGATGTCGAGGCGGCCGATGCCGTTCTCGCCGCCGATGCGGTTCAGCTCGGTCAGCACCTGGGCCGGGGTCATGTCCTTGCCGTCGATGGCGACGATGTCGCCGTTGCGGTAGGTCAGCTCGATGTAGGTCGGGGTGTTCGGCGCGGCTTCCGGGGACTTGGTCCAGCGCCACATGTCCTCTTCGTGCTCGGTCCAGGTGTCTTCCAGCACGCCGCCTTCATAAGAGATGTGCAGCAGGTTGGCGTCCATGGAGTACGGGGACTTCTTCTTGCCGTGACGCTCGATCGGGATACCGTGCTTCTCGGCGTAGTCCATCAGCTTCTCGCGGGACAGCAGGTCCCACTCGCGCCAGGGGGCGATCACCTTCACGCCCGGCTTGAGGGCGTAGGCGCCCAGCTCGAAACGCACCTGGTCGTTGCCCTTGCCGGTGGCGCCGTGGGAGATGGCGTCGGCACCGGTCTCGTTGGCGATTTCGATCAGGCGCTTGGCGATCAGCGGACGGGCAATGGAGGTGCCCAGCAGGTACTCGCCTTCATAGATGGTGTTGGCGCGGAACATCGGGTAGACGAAGTCGCGGACGAACTCTTCGCGCAGGTCATCGATGTAGATTTCCTTGACGCCCAGGGCCTGGGCCTTGGCGCGGGCCGGCTCGACCTCCTCGCCCTGGCCGAGGTCGGCGGTGAAGGTCACCACTTCGCAGTTATAGGTATCTTGCAGCCACTTGAGGATCACCGAGGTGTCCAGGCCACCGGAATAAGCCAGGACAACCTTCTTCACGTCCGCCATGCCATCAACTCCACGGGGGTTGTACGAAAAACCCGTGATTCTACTGACCCTGGCGGCCAAATTACAGTGGCGCGACAGCTTATGACGACGAGGCGACAGATTCTGTCGGCGTCACGACGAATGGCGCGATCAAGAACCGGCCGGCGGCTGCGGCCTGGCCGCCCCCTGCTGGGCGCCGGGGGTGGCGGCGGGAGCTCCGGGTGCGGCGGCGGGAACCCCCGGTGCCGTGGGCGCCGGCGCCTCTGCCGGGGCGGGAGCGGGGGCGGGCGCCGCGGGCGATGCTTCCACGGGCAGGTCCACGCGCGACAGCCGGACGGTGACACGGCGGTTCTTCGCACGGTTCGCCGCACTGTTGTTCGGCACCAGCGGATAACGCTCGCCGTGGAAGCGCATGACCATCTGCGCCTCGGGGAAGTCGTTGGCCTTGAAGAAGTCGTACACCGCCAGGGCACGGCGACGCGAGAGGTCGCGGTTGGTCAGGCGGTTGCCGCTGTTGTCGGAGTGGCCATCGATTTCGATGTGGTTGACACTGGGGTCGGCCTTGATGAAGTCGAGCATGATCCCCAGCTTGGCGCGGGAAAGGTCATCCAGCTCGATTCCGTCACCGGGAAAGCCCACCTGGACATGCCTGACCTGATCGAAGTTCACCGGCAGCAATTTGGCGGTGCAGGCGAGGTAATCCTGATAGGCCTGGTTGAACTTCACCGGCAGCAGGCGTACCTCCAGTGCATCGCCGCCCTGCAGGGTGCGATGGCGAACCAGCGGGCTGCGCCCCTCCAGCAGCCCCGTAAGCAGGCGCCCGGCCTGCTGCTGGGAACTGTTGAAGGGCACTTCACCGCCGCCAACGCTGACCACGCCGAGATTGATATCCCCCCTCCCCGGCTGCCAGGGGGCGGCGGCCGCCAGCAAGGTGGCCGAACCGGCCCCCAGCCAGCGCTCGTGGGCCTTCAGGCGGAAGATGGCCTGCTCGCCCGCACGGCGCACGAACTCGCCGGCGCCGAAATCGGTGATGGGCTGCGACAGCCGGCATTCGAACTTGTCGCCCTCGACCTTCCACTCCACCTTCTCCAGGCGCGTCTGGAAGGTGACTGCCATGGCCGGCAGGCTGGCGAACAAGCTCAGGAAGACGAGATAGCGCTGGCGCACGGCGGGCTCCACGGGGAATTGCGGCGTTCCTGCTGGATATCGGTCCCAGGCGGCAAAACTTGAGCGCGGATTTGCCGGCACACATGCCGCGGGCGCAAGCCCCGCGTGCCCCGGAAGGGCTTTTCCGGTAGCATGTCGGCCCAGTTCTGCCCGCCTGGAAGCCCCTCATGTCCGACCGTTTGACCCTCCTGCGTCCCGACGACTGGCACATTCATCTGCGCGATGGTGCCGTCCTGGCCCACACCGTTGCCGATGCTGCCCGTACCTTCGGTCGCGCCATCATCATGCCCAACCTGGTGCCCCCGGTTCGCAATGCCGAGGAGGCCGACGCCTATCGCCAGCGCATCCTTGCCGCCCGCCCGGCCGGCAGCCGCTTCGAGCCGCTGATGGTGCTCTACCTCACCGACCGCACCAGCCCCGAGGACATCCGCGCGGCCAAGGCATCCGGCTTCATCCACGCCGCCAAGCTCTACCCGGCCGGCGCCACCACCAACTCGGACTCCGGCGTCACCAGCATCGACAAGATCTTCCCGGCCCTGGAAGCCATGGCCGAAGTGGGCATGCTGCTGCTGGTCCACGGCGAAGTGACCCGCGGCGAGATCGACGTGTTCGACCGCGAGAAGGTCTTCATCGACGAACACCTGACCCGCGTGGTCGAGCGCTTCCCGACCCTCAAGGTGGTCTTCGAGCACATCACCACCGGCGATGCGGTGCAGTTCGTGCAATCGGCTTCGGCCAACGTGGGCGCCACCATCACCGCCCACCACCTGCTGTACAACCGCAACCATATGCTGGTGGGCGGAATCCGGCCGCACTTCTATTGCCTGCCGATCCTCAAGCGCAACGTGCACCAGGAAGCTCTGCTGGACGCCGCCACCGGTGGCAGCGCCAAGTTCTTCCTCGGCACCGACTCGGCCCCCCACGCCAAGCACGCCAAGGAAGCCGCCTGCGGCTGCGCCGGCTGCTACACCGCCTACGCGGCCATCGAGCTCTACGCCGAAGCCTTCGAACAGCGCAACGCGCTGGACAAGCTGGAGGCCTTCGCCAGCTTCCACGGCCCGGACTTCTACGGCCTGCCGCGCAACACCGACCGCATCACCCTGGTGCGCGAGGAGTGGAGCGCCCCTGCCACCCTGCCCCTGGGCGAGCAGGTGGTCGTCCCGCTGCGCGCTGGCGAGAAGCTGCGCTGGCGTCTGCTGGAGGAGCGAGCGTGAGCGAAGACATCTTCGACGACGAACTGGACGGCAGCCTGCCGTCCGGCCCCCGCCACCCGATGGCGGCGCGTTTTCGCGGCTACCTGCCGGTGGTGGTGGATGTGGAAACCGGCGGCTTCAACGCCGCCACGGACGCCCTGCTGGAGATCGCGGCGACCACCATCGCCATGGACGAGCAGGGTTTCCTCTACCCGGACCACACCCATTTCTTCCGCATCGAGCCGTTCGCGGGCGCCAACATCGAACAGGCCGCGCTGGAGTTCACCGGGATCAAGCTGGACCATCCGCTGCGCATGGCGGTGAGCGAAGAGCACGCACTGACGGAAATCTTCCGGGGCCTGCGCAAGTCGATCAAGGCCAATGGCTGCAAGCGCGCCATCCTGGTCGGCCACAACGCCAGCTTCGACCTCGGCTTCCTGAATGCCGCGGTGAATCGGACCGGTCTCAAGCGCAACCCCTTCCACCCGTTCTCCAGCTTCGATACCGCCACCCTGGCCGGCCTCGCCTATGGCCAGACCGTGCTGGCCAAGGCCTGCCAGGCCGCCGGCATCGACTTCGACGGGCGCGAGGCGCATTCGGCGCGCTACGACACCGAGAAGACCGCCGAACTGTTCTGCGGCATCGTCAACCGCTGGAAGGAAATGGGCGGCTGGATCGACGACGAGGACTGACTCCGCGTCGAAACCCAGACATGAAAAAGCCCGGCGGATGCCGGGCTTCTTCTTTGGCTTGAGAATCGCGCCGCAGCGTATTACAGGCTGTTGGCATTCTCGGCCAGGTACTGGGCAACGCCTTCCGGAGAAGCGGTCATGCCCTTGTCGCCCTTCTTCCAGTTGGCCGGGCAGACTTCGCCGTGCTCTTCGGTGAACTGCAGGGCGTCGACCAGACGCAGCAGCTCATCCATGTTACGGCCCAGCGGCAGGTCGTTGACGATCTGGGAACGCACAACGCCATTCTTGTCGATCAGGAAAGCACCACGGTAGGCCACGCCGCCTTCGGACTCGACGTCGTAAGCCTTGGCGATTTCGTGCTTCATGTCGGCAGCCAGGGTGTACTTGACCGGGCCGATACCGCCCTTGTCCACCGGGGTGTTACGCCAGGCGTTGTGGGTGAAGTGGGAGTCGATCGACACGCCGATCACTTCCACGCCGCGAGCCTGGAACTCGGGAATGCGGTGGTCCAGGGCGATCAGCTCGGACGGGCAGACGAAGGTGAAGTCCAGCGGGTAGAAGAACACCAGGCCGTATTTGCCCTTGATGGCTTCGGACAGGGTGAAGCTGTCGACGATCTCGCCATTGCCCAGAACGGCGGCGACGGTGAAATCCGGAGCCTGCTTGCCTACGAGTACGCTCATTCCATGTCTCCTAGTTGTCATGAGTAATCGGTGGGGTGGGGCACAGCCTGGCCGACCTATATGGCGGCGCCGTGACACCCGTTTCCAAAAGGACGGGCAATCATACACGCCCCGCCTGGTGCTTTCGACTCCCTGGCCAAGGCCCTCGGACTGACGCCGATCAGCCGTCGAACCCGTCTACTCCGCCGCTTTCAAGCACAACTTTGACAATCATTCTCATTACTATTAGTATCCCTCACATCCAACCACACCCTGAGTCTCGAGTCGCCATGTACGTCTGTCTCTGTCTAGGTGTCACTGACGGTCAAATTCGCGAAGCCATCTACGAAGGCTGCTGCAGCTATCGCGAAGTGCGTAACGCCCTCGAAGTGGGTACCCAGTGCGGCAAGTGCGCGTGCCTCGCCAAACAGGTCGTCAAGGACACCCTGGCGGAGGTACAGAGCAGCCAGAGCGCCCTCGCCTACCCGGCGTCATTTGCTGTCGCCTGACCGCTCGGCGGAAAACAAAAAACCGGACCTCAGCGTCCGGTTTTTTTGTGCCTATATTTCAGACGTTTAGACTTCAAATGTAGAAGTTAAACATTCTTATTAATATTCAAATTCATTTGCAATTCAAGGACTTATATTTGACACGGATAGTTCCGGAGATCAGAATTCGTTAATCATCCATTCTTCACACGGCAGGATTCCAAATGAAAGGCGACAAGAAAGTCATACAGCATCTCAACAAGATCCTCGGTAACGAGCTTGTTGCGATCAACCAGTACTTCCTGCACGCCCGCATGTATGAAGACTGGGGCCTGAAGAAGCTGGGCGATCACGAGTACCACGAGTCCATCGACGAGATGAAGCATGCGGACAAGCTGATCAAGCGCATCCTCTTCCTCGAAGGCCTCCCCAACCTGCAAGACCTTGGCAAGCTGATGATCGGCGAGAACACCAAGGAAATGCTCGCCAGCGACCTGAAGCTGGAGCAGCAGGCCGTGCCGGACCTGAAGACCGCCATTGCCTACTGCGAGAGCGTCGGTGACTACGGCAGCCGCGAGCTGCTGGAAGAAATCCTCGAGTCCGAGGAAGAGCATATCGACTGGCTGGAAACCCAGCTGGGCCTGATCGAGAAAGTCGGTCTGGAAAACTACCTGCAGTCGCAGATGGACGAATAATCCAGCGCACGGCAATAAGCCCCGCCGATGCGGGGCTTTTTCATTTGAGGCCCAAATAAATCAGAATTTCCGCAAGCAGGACCGATTTCAACTGACAACCGTAATTCCGAATAACGCCAAGAACTTCCGGCAATAAAAAAGGTTCTTCGCGGAGTCTGGGGGAAGAGCGCGTTGACAGTCAGGGAAGTGGGTAAATTGGCAGTCGCCAAACGAACCAACCCCCACTCCCTGCTGCCGCCGTGCATCCTATTGATCTTGCCCAGTTCTGGCCAGGCTACGAAGTCGTCGCCTGTCGCCCCTCTGCCGACAACACCCTGCTGATCGAACTCAAGCCTCGAGCCGACGCCATCCCCGAATGTGGGCGCTGCGGCCAAGCTTGTCCGCTGATCCATGAGTGCCGACTGCGTCGGGTACGCGATCGCGACTTGCTCGACCAGCGCGTTCTGCTCCAGGTGCCGGTGCGCCGCGTTGACTGCCTGCGCTGTGGGCGGGTGACCGAGCGGATCGCCTGGCTGGAGCCGGCGTCACGCCTGACGCGGCGCTTGCAGGCCTGGCTCGAGGCTTTGCTGCAACTGCTGCCGATCAGCCACGTCAGCCGCCTCACCGGCTTGCACTGGCACACGCTCAAGCAGCTCGATAAACGTCGCCTGGAAGCCGCCGTCGGCGCGTTCGATCCGGGCGAGGTGCGCCGGTTGGTGATGGACGAGTTCGCCCTGCACAAGGGCCATCGCTACGCCACGGTGATCATGGATGCCGAGCGGACACGGGTGCTGTGGGTGGGGCATGGCAACAGCCGTGAGGCGATTCGTCCGTTCTTCGAGCTGCTCGGCGAGCGCTGCCAACAGATCGAGGCGGTGGCGATGGACATGAACACCGCGTTCGACCTGGAGGTGCAGCGGCATTGCCCGCAGGCCGAAGTGGTGTACGACCTCTTCCATGTGGTGGCGCGCTACGGCCGCGAGGTGATCGACCGCATCCGGGTCGACCAGGCCAACCTGCTGCGCCAGGACAAACCGGCGCGCAAGGTGGTCAAGCAGAGCCGCTGGCTGTTGCTGCGCAACCGCGAGAGTCTGAAGGACGGGCAAGCCGTGCAGTTGCAGGAGCTACTCGACGCCAACCAGCCGCTGGCCACGGTCTACGTGCTCAAGGATGCCCTGAAGGAAGTCTGGTACGCCCCCACTGTGCGAGAGGGCTGGCGGCGCTGGCGAAGTTGGCTACGGCATGCTCGGGACAGCGGTCTGGAGCCGCTCCAACGCTTTGCCCGGAATCTGCGCAAATACGCCCGGGGCATCCTCGCCAGCGCCCGCTTCCCCCTGCACACCAGCGTCCTGGAAGGCGTGAACAACCGCATCAAGGTGATCAAACGGATGGCCTACGGCTTCCGGGACTCCCACTACTTCTTCCTGAAAATCAAGGCCGCCTTCCCCGGGAAAGCGCGATGAACCATAAAAAAGCCCCGCACTTGGCGGGGCTCTTTTCAATTCAAGGAGTGATCAGGCGCTGGCCTTGCTCACGGCATCCTTGACCAGAGTCTGCAGCTCACCTTTCTCGAACATCTCGGTCATGATATCGCTGCCGCCGACCAGCTCACCGCCCACCCACAGTTGCGGGAAGGTCGGCCAGTTGGCGTACTTTGGCAGGTTGGCGCGGATTTCCGGGTTCTGCAGGATGTCGACGTAGGCGAATTTCTCGCCGCAAGCCATCAGGACTTGCGCGGCACGCGCCGAGAAGCCGCACTGCGGAGCATTCGGCGAGCCTTTCATGTACAGCAGGACAGTGTTGTTGGCGATCTGCTCTTTGATGGTTTCGATGATATCCATTGGGCACCTCGGCTGAACTTTCCGACTGGCGAGTCGGCAGGATGGCGGCATTGTAACGGAAAGCCGAGCAGTGCGCTCGGGCTTCCCTTGCCTTCAGGCGGCCACCACTTCCACGGGAACGCCATTGAGTGCCGCATTGCCGGACACCATGTCCAGCTGACGCTCGTCGGTCAGGTCGTTGGCGCTGGCGCCCGGCTGCTCGCTGGCAATGCCCATGCGCACGCCGGGACGCGCATGACCCCAGCCGTGGGGCAGGCTGACCACGCCGGGCATCATCTCTTCGCTGGCGCCCACTTCCACTTCGATCACGCCCACGCGCGAACGCACCTTCACCCGCTGACCATCCACCAGGCCACGGACCTCCAGGTCACGCGGGTGCATCAGCAACTGGTGGCGCGGCTTGCCTTTCACCAGACGGTGATAGTTGTGCATCCAGGAGTTGTTGCTGCGCACATGGCGCCGCCCGATCAGCACCAACTCGCCCTCGCGCGGCACCGGCTGCGCGGCGAAGCGTTCGAGGTCGGCGAGCAGAATCGCCGGCGCAGCCTCGATCTTGCCGCTGGCCGTTCTGATCCGCTTGGCAAGGTTAGGCTTGAGCGCCCCCAGGTCGAGCCCATGGGGATAATCGCGCAGACGAGCCACGGAAAGCTTGTGCTCGGAGCGGTCGCCGTAGGGACCGGCGCGCAGCCCCATGTCGATCATCTGCTCCGGCGCCAGGGTAGGTTTGAGTTCGCCACCGGTCCGCGCGGCGAAGGCCTTGGCCAGGCCGACGAAGATTTCCCAGTCATGCAGCGCACCTGCTGGCCTCGCCAGCACCGCGTCGTTGAAACGGGTGACGTTGCGCACCGCGAAGAGGTTGAAGGTGGTGTCGTAATGCTCATGCTCCAGGGGCGCGGTGGGTGGCAGGATCAAATCCGCGTAGCGGGTAGTCTCGTTGATATAGAGATCGACGCTGAGCATGAACTCCAAGCCATCCAGCGCCTGCTCCAGCTGCCGCCCGTTGGGCGTGGACAGCACGGGGTTGCCGGCAACGGTCACCAGCGCCCTCACCTGCCCTTCGCCTGGAGTCAGCATTTCTTCGGCCAGAGCCGCCACCGGCAGCTCGCCACCGTACTCGGGCAACCCGGATACGCGGCTCTGCCAGCGATTGAAATGCCCGCCGGAGGTGGCCGCCACCAGGTCGACGGCGGGCTCGGTGCAAATCGCGCCCCCCACCCGGTCGAGGTTGCCGGTGACCAGGTTGATCAACTGGATCAACCACTGGCAGAGGCTGCCGAAGGCCTGAGTGGAAACGCCCATGCGGCCGTAGCACACCGCGCTGTCGGCGGCGGCGAACTCCCGCGCCAACCGGCGGATCTGCTCCGCCGGGATACCGCAACGCAGGCTCATGGCTTCAGGGGTGAAATGGGCAATGGCCTCCCGCACCTGCTGCAAGCCGTCCACTTGCAGGTGCGTGGCGCGTCCCAGGCCTTCCTCGAACAGCGTGTTGAGCAGGCCGAACAGCAGCGCCGCGTCCTGTCCCGGCCGCACGAACAGATGCTGATCGGCCATGGCGGCGGTTTCGCTGCGCCGCGGGTCCACCACCACCAGCTTGCCGCCCCGCGCCTGCAGCGCCTTCAGGCGCTTCTCCACGTCCGGCACGGTCATGATGCTGCCGTTGGAAGCCAGCGGATTTCCGCCGAGGATCAGCATGAAGCGGGTGTGGTCGATGTCGGGAATCGGAATCAGCAAGCCATGGCCATACAGTTGCTGACTGATCAGGTGGTGAGGCAACTGGTCCACCGAAGTGGCGGAGAAGCGCCCGCGGGTCTTGAGCAGACCGAGGAAGTAGTTGCTGTGGGTCATCAACCCGTAGTTGTGCACGCTGGGATTGCCCTGGTACACCGCCACTGCATTGTTGCCGTGTCGGGCCTGGATATCCGCCAGGCGCTCGGCAACCAGGGCGAAGGCCTCGTCCCATCCGATCGGCAACCATTCGCTGCCGGCGCGGCGCATCGGCTGGCGGATGCGATCGGGGTCATTCTGGATATCCTGCAGGGCCACGGCCTTGGGGCAGATATGGCCGCGACTGAAGCTGTCCTGGGCATCGCCCTTGATCGAGAGGATACGGCGACCGCCATCATCCTGGTCCTCGGTTTCGATGGTCAGGCCACAGATGGCTTCGCAGAGATGGCACGCACGGTGATGGAGGGTCTTGGTCATGGCCTGGCCTCTATTCTTGTCCGAGACGATCGGTCGGGTCGCGAAAGCAAGACTATGGAGCCAGATTCACCGCTCGGCCAGCAGGGTCAGCGCCATGAATCGGCAGGCATCAGGCCTGCCGATCCACCTCAGGCGTTAATGGATGGACTTGATGGTGCCCTTGTTGCCGGTCACCTTGGCAATGACCTTCTTGAAGACGAAATAGTCCTGGACGGTCAGCTCATAGCGCGGGGCGACGATCAGATCGGCGCCCGAGGCCTTCACGGCCTTGTAAGCCGCGGCGGCTTTCACGGCGGAAATCGGATCGGGACCGAAGGGCAGGACGCCGCTGGAGTCGCCGCCATAGGTCACGCCATCGGCGAACTGGGAGTCGCCACCGAAACGCAGGACGCTGAACAGGATATTCACTTCGGACTGTCCGCTGATCTGCTCACCCACGGCAACGTCTGCCTTCAGACCGGTCTTCACGCTCCCGTTGAGCGGCGTGGCCGGCTGGCTGACGTTGTAGCTGCTGCAACCGGAAAGAACGGCGAGGGCTGCAGTCAGCGCAGCGGGGACGAGGAACTTCTTCATCGATTTCTCCATGGAAATATAGGTCTCTGATCGGTTCCGCAGATTTTCCTTACGCGGACACCGGTCCCTGAATCGCAGGCGATTCTGGGACGCGCCACCCTAGCAATGGAGACTGCGGCACATCAGGCCATGAAGTCCGAAAAGCCCATGGGAAATTTCCTGATCGGTCCGCAACCGGGCTCGCCAGCCTCTCCAGCTGGACCTCAAGGGGCCGGGTCGGCCAGGCAGACCCTGTTGCGCCCGGCGTTCTTGGCCCGGTAGAGCGCTCCATCGGCCATTTCCAGCAGTTGCTGTGGACCGTCGGCCTCAATGGGCACCAGGCTGTGCACACCGATGCTCACGGTCACCACGCCGGCGGGGCTGTCGGTATGGACCAGTCCCTGCTCGTAGACCGCCTGGCGAATCCGTTCCGCCACCAGCCGGGCACCCGCCAGGTCGGTATGCGGCAGCAGCACGGCGAACTCCTCCCCGCCGTAGCGCGCCACGGTGTCCCCGGCCCGCACCTTGAAGCGACGCAGCACATCGCTGACCGCCTTCAGGCAGACATCCCCTGCCTGATGGCCGTAGCGATCGTTGTAGGCCTTGAAGAAATCGACATCGATCATCACCAGCGCCAGCGGCGTACCGACGGTGGCGGCACGGTGAAACTCCATCTGCAGCGCCTGGTCGAACTGTCGCCGGTTGGAGATGCCCGTGAGGCTGTCGCGATTGGCCAGGTGGAACAGCTCGCGGTTTTCCCGCGCGATGGTCTGGGCCGCGTCCATGCGCTTGCGCAGACGCGTCACCAGGCTGCTGCCGACCAGGATCAACGCCAGCACCAGCAAGGCCACCAGGCTGCCTACCATCGCCGCCTTGCCTCCCCACTCGGCGAGCACCTCGTCGCGGGACATCGAGACCACCACCACCAAAGGGAAATGATCCAGCGCCCGATAGGCATAGACCCGGTCCACGCCATCGAACAGCGAGATACTCGCGCCCACGCCCACGGGCGAGCGCTTGAGGTCGGACTGGAACAGATGCCCGCCGGACATGTTCACCCCGGTGGAGCCAGGCGTATTGGCGCGCCGGTAGATGACCGTGCCGTTGTTCATGGCGATCAGGATGGTGCCCTGCCGGCCTATGTCGAAGAGTTTGTAGAACGCACGGAAGTGATCGATGCGGATGCCCGCCACCACTACCCCGGCAAACCGGCCGTGCTCGTCGTTGAAGCGACGCGACACCGGCAGCACCCATTCGCCGGAAAAACGACTGAGTACCGGATTGCTCACCTGGGTATCGCGACTCATCGAATGGAGATGATGCTGGAAGTAGGCCCGGTCCGAATTGCTGGCATCGGGCGTCGGTGGCGGAGTGGTGGTGTGGAGCCAGCGTCCATGGGCGTCGAACACGAACACGCCGGCCAATTGCGAGGTGCGCTGCTTGTAGGTCATCAGCAGTTCGTTGATCACCGCCGGGCTGTTCTCCCCGCGCTCCAGCAGCTTCACCATGCCCGCGAGGATGATGTCGGCCTCCTTGAGCGATTCCTGGGCGTGCTGGGCAATGGAGTAGGCCAGGTTGGCATTGGCCTTGTCCGCTTCGCGCAGGTAGAGCTGCTTGGAGTCGAGCACCTGCAGCAGGCTGACCAGAATGGCGCCCAGCCCCGCCGCCACCAGCAGGGCGTAAGCCAGCCAGAGGGAACGCCGCGTTCCCGGATTACCCTGGTCGGGATCCGGACCGGTTCCTACCATCCCTTTCGCTCCTCACGCTTTTCAACCTGGGCTCACCTTAGACAAGCCGGTAGGCTGAAACAATCTGGCATTCCGCTGATTGCCAGACGTGCCAATGCCGTTGTACAACTTCGTCCTTGCCCGGAGCGCCAGGCCAGAGCGGCCCCGACCCTCGGCGCACCCAGCCCCCCGGAGCGAATCCCCTCGCGGGCGCATCGCCATGAACGGCACGGCTTCCGGCACATATTGGAAAACCGCGACATTTCCTTATAAGATCGCGCCTTCCCCCTAAATCGTCGCTTCGTGCGGCCTCATCCGCCGTCCCGCCTGCTTTGTTCCCGCAACACCCGGCCAGGACTCGCGGCCAGTGACAAGAAAGAAAGGTAGTAACCATGAGCGCTAGGCATTTTCTCTCCCTGATGGACTGTACTCCCCAGGAGCTGAACAGCCTGATCCGCCGAGGCACCGAGCTGAAGGATCTGCGCAACCGAGGCGTGCGTTACGAGCCCCTGAAAAGCCGCGTGCTGGGCATGATCTTCGAAAAGGCGTCCACCCGTACCCGCCTGTCCTTCGAGGCCGGCATGATCCAACTCGGCGGCCAGGCCATCTTCCTGTCGCCGCGCGATACCCAGTTGGGTCGCGGCGAGCCGATCAGCGACTGCGCCATCGTCATGTCGCGCATGCTCGACGCGGTGATGATCCGCACCTTCGCCCACAGCACGCTCACCGAATTCGCCGCCCACTCGCGGGTACCGGTGATCAACGGCCTCTCCGATGACCTGCACCCCTGCCAACTGCTGGCCGACATGCAGACCTTCCTCGAGCATCGCGGCAGCATCCAGGGCAAGACCGTGGCCTGGATCGGCGACGGCAACAACATGTGCAACACCTACATAGAAGCGGCCATCCAGTTCGACTTCCAACTGCGCGTCGCCTGCCCCGAAGGCTACGAGCCCAACGCCGCGTTCCTCGCCCAGGCGGGTGACCGCGTCCGGATCACGCGGGACCCGCGCGAAGCCGTGGCCGGCGCTCACCTGGTCAGCACGGACGTCTGGACCTCCATGGGCCAGGAGGAAGAAACGGCCAAGCGCCTGGCGCTGTTCGCCCCCTACCAGGTGAACAAGGCGCTCCTCGACCTGGCGGCGGAGGACGTGATATTCATGCACTGCCTGCCGGCCCACCGAGGCGAGGAAATCAGCGTCGACCTGCTCGACGACCCGCGTTCGGTGGCTTGGGACCAGGCGGAAAACCGTCTTCACGCCCAGAAGGCCCTGCTTGAATTGCTGGTCGAACACGCCCATCACGCATGACTCACGAAATGCTCCTCAGCCTGCGCAACCTCAGCTGCGGTTATCACGACCAGCAGGTTGTGCGGGGCCTGAATCTCCATCTCAACGCCGGTGACATCGGCTGCCTGCTGGGCCCCTCGGGCTGCGGCAAGACCACCACACTGCGCGCCATCGCCGGCTTCGAGCCGGTGCTGGAAGGCGAAATCGAGCTGGCCGGCGAGGTCATCTCCCGCGCCGGCTTCACCCTGGCGCCGGAGAAGCGACGCATCGGCATGGTGTTCCAGGACTACGCCCTGTTTCCCCACCTGACCGTGGCCGACAACGTCGCCTTCGGCATCCGCAAGGAGGCCGACAGCGCGCGCAAGGTCGACGAACTGCTGGAACTGGTGAAACTGGGCCACCTGGCCAGGCGCTACCCCCATGAGCTGTCGGGCGGCCAGCAGCAACGGGTTTCCCTGGCCCGCGCCCTGGCGCCGGAGCCCAGCCTGCTGCTGCTCGACGAGCCCTTCTCCAACCTCGATGGCGAACTGCGTCGCCGCCTCAGCCAGGAGGTCCGCGAGATCCTCAAGGCGCGCGGCACCAGCGCCATCCTGGTCACCCATGATCAGGAAGAGGCCTTCGCCGTCAGCGATCACATCGGCGTGTTCAGGAACGGCCTGCTGGAACAGTGGGATACGCCGTATAACCTCTACCACGAGCCCCTGACCCCCTTCGTCGCCAGCTTCGTCGGCCAGGGCTATTTCATCCGCGGCCAACTGGTATCCGCCGACGCGGTGAACACCGAGCTGGGTACCATCCGGGGCAACCGCGCCTACACCTGGCCCCAGGGGGCGGCGGTGGATGTGCTGCTGCGCCCGGACGACATCGTCCACGCACCGGACAGCGACCTGCGCGCGCGGGTGATCGGCAAGACCTTCCTCGGCGCCGCGACCCTCTATCGCCTGCTGCTCCCCACCGGCAGCCAGCTGGAGTCCATTTTCCCCAGCCACGCCGACCACCAGCCCGGAGAGGATGTCGGCATCCGCATCGCTGCCGACCATCTGGTGGTGTTCCCCGCCCAGGGCAGCGTCGCCGCCCATTTCACACCCCAGGAATCCGGCGTGCGCCGCATCAGTGGCGCACTCTGAAACGACAAGGGGCCGCACAGATGCGGCCCCTTCCTTTTTTCAGTCCTCGTGAATCAGGATCGTCCTGTTCATCCCCTAGACCCACAACCGGCCGCTGGCCACCAGCACCGAGTGCCCGGCAATGCTCACCCGCTCGCCATCCAGGCGGCACCAGAGTTCGCCGCCACGGGCCGAACATTGTTCGGCACGCAGCACACGCTTGCCGAGGCGATTCGCCCAGTAGGGAATCAGGGCGCAGTGGGCGGCCCCGGTCACCGGGTCTTCGTCGAGGCCGATCGAGGGCGCGAAAAAGCGCGAAACGAAGTCATACTTCAACCCCGCCGCGGTGACGATCACCCCGGTCCAGGGCAGCCGGGCCAGGGCCCTGAAATCCGGCGCGCAATCACGCACCGCCTGCTCAGACTCCAACACCACCAGCAGGAAGTTGGCCCCCAGCGCATCCACCGGGGCGACTCCCAAAGCGTGCTCCAGCTCCAGGCTCACGCCCACCTCATGCGGCACCTGCGCCGGGAAGTCCAAGGCCAGGCGCCCCTCTTCCTCCCGGCTCACCCGCAGCTCACCGGACTTGCTGGTGAACGCCAGGCGATCGCCCGGCTCCTGATAAAGCTCGAACAGTACATGGGCACTGGCCAGGGTGGCGTGGCCACAGAGCGGCACCTCGGCCCTGGGGGTGAACCAGCGGATATGCCAGGCATGGCCTTCCTTCACCAGAAATGCGGTTTCCGACAGGTTGTGTTCGGCGGCGATGCGTTGCATGAGCTGGTCGTCGAGCCAGGCATCGAGGCGGTAGACCACCGCCGGATTGCCGCCGAAGGGGCGCTGGGTGAAGGCATCGACCTGGTGGAAATCCAGCTGCATGAGAAGCTCCTTGAGATGGGGCAAGCAGAAGCGGCACACCGGCCGCCGACACCCCACACGGATGACGCGGCCAGCCTTGATCAGAGGGAAGTCAGCTCAGTCTAGCGGAGTCAGGCCGTAACGCTTCCGCAATGGGGCGCATGGGGGCGCCCGGGACCTGGTCAGGTGCCGCTGCGAACTCGCTGCACCGCATCCAGCCATCCATCGTAGAGCTTGTTACGGTGGTCATCGGCCATGCGTGGGGCAAACCGCTGCTGACGATGCCAGTGACTGGCCACTTCGTCCAGATCGCGATACAGACCCGCCTGCAGGCCTGCGAGGTAGGCCACACCCAGCGCGGTGGTCTCGGTCACTTCCGGGCGTTCCACCGGCACCCCGAGGATGTCGGAAAGGAACTGCATCACCCAGTTGTTCTCCACCATGCCGCCATCCACCCGCAGGGCGCTCGGCGCGGCGGCGCCGTCCTGGGCCATGGCCTCCAGCAGGTCACGGGTCTGGTAGCAGACCGATTGCAGGCCGGCGGTGACGATTTCCTTGATCCCGGTGTCGCGGGTCAGTCCGAAGATCGCGCCACGGGCGCGCGGGTCCCAATAGGGCGCGCCGAGTCCGGTGAAGGCCGGCACCAGGTAGACCCCGCAGGCGTCACCGGTCTGTTCCGCCAGTGCCTCGGTGTCGCGCGCATGGCTGATCAGCTTGATGCCATCGCGCAGCCACTGCACGGCGGCTCCGGCGACGAAGATGCTGCCCTCCACCGCATAGCTCACCTTACCGTTCAGCCGATAGCCGACGGTGGTGAGCAGGCGATTGCGCGAGGTCACCGGTCGCTCGCCGGTGTTCTGGATCATGAAGCAGCCGGTGCCATAGGTGCTTTTCACCATGCCCGGCTGGAAGCAGGCCTGGCCGACCAGCGCCGCCTGCTGGTCGCCGGCCATGCCCAGCACCGGAATGCTGGCGCCGAGCAGCGCAGCGTCGGTCGCACCGAACTCGGCGGCGCAGTCGAGCACTTCCGGCAGCAGGCTGGCGGGGATGTCGAACAAGCGCAGCAACTCGGCGTCCCATTGCTGGCTGTGGATATTGAACAGCAGGGTACGCGAGGCATTGGTGGCATCGGTGCGGTGCACCTTGCCGCCGGTCAGGCGCCAGAGCAGGAAGCAGTCGACGGTGCCGAAGCGCAGCTCTCCCCGCTCCGCACGCGCCCGGGCCCCGGGCACGTTTTCCAGTATCCAGCGCAGCTTGGTGGCGGAGAAATACGGGTCGATCAGCAGACCGGTACGATTGGCCACGTCGGACTCGTGGCCGGCCGATTTCAGCTCGGTGCAATAGTCGGCGGTGCGCCGGTCCTGCCAGACGATGGCCGGGTGGATCGGGGTGCCGGTGGCCGCATCCCAGACCAGGGTGGTTTCGCGCTGGTTGGTGATGCCGATGGCGGCGATCTCGGCGGGGTTGAGACCGCTCTGCTCGATCGCCTCGCGGCAGACCTTGAGGGTGGTCAGCCAGATCTCCTCGCCGTCGTGCTCCACCCAGCCATCCTTCGGAAAGTACTGCTTGAACTCCTGCTGGGCGCGCGCCACCGGCAGGCCCTGGGCACTGAACACAATGGCGCGGCTGCTGGTGGTGCCCTGGTCGATGGCGAGCAGGTACTGGGCCATGGCGATGCTTCCTTGTTGTTATGGGAATCAGGGGCGGCCGATATCGGCGAACTGGCCCTGGGTGTGGGTGGCCAGGGTATCGGCGGCCAGCTCCACCTCCAGTCCACGCCGTCCGGCGCTGACATGGATGCTGTCGAAGTGGCGCGCCGTGCTGTCGATGAAGGTGCGCAGGCGCTTCTTCTGCCCCAGCGGGCTGATGCCCCCCACCAGGTAGCCGGTGCTGCGCTGGGCCTGACCGGGGTCGGCCATCTCGGTTTTCTTCACCCCCGCCGCCTGCGCCAGGGCTTTCAGGTCCAGGCTGCCCGCCACCGGCACCACGGCCACCAGCAGCTCACCCTTCTCGGTGACGGCCAGCAGGGTCTTGAACACCCGTGCCGGGTCCAGGTTGAGCTTCTCGGCGGCTTCCAGGCCATAGGACGGCGCCTTGGGGTCATGGGCGTAACTGAGCACCTTGTGCTCAGCCTTGGCTTTCTTCAGCAGATCGATGGCGGGAGTCATGTTCGATTGTGAAAATCCTGCGACAGATTCGGCGTACCTTAACGGAAAAGCCGTGATTCGGCAGCACACCGCTATAATGCCGCGCAAATCAAGGAGCCAGCATGAACCTGGGCCCACGGCAACAAGACATCCTCGACCTCACCCGTGAGCGTGGCTACGTCAGCATCGACGAGCTGGCCCAGGCTTTCGCCGTCACCCCGCAGACGATCCGCCGCGACATCAACCAGCTCGCCGAGCACGGCCTGCTGCGACGCACCCATGGCGGTGCCGCCAGCGAAGCCTCGAGCACCCAGAACACCGCCTACGCCATGCGCGCCGGGCAGAACCGCGACGAGAAGCAACGCATCGCCGAGGCGGTGGCCGAGTACATTCCCGACCACGCCTCGCTGTTCATCAACATCGGCACCACCACCGAGGCCATCGCCCGCGAACTCATGGGCCACAAGGGCCTGAAGGTGATCACCAACAACCTGCACGTGGCCGCGCAGTTGGCCGATAAACCCGACTTCGAGGTGCTGGTGGCCGGCGGCACAGTGCGCAGCGACGGTGGCATCGTCGGCCAGGCGGCGGTGGATTTCATCCAGCAGTTCAAGGTCGACTACGCCCTGGTGGGCATCAGCGGCATCGACGAAGACGGCAGCCTGCTGGACTTCGACTACCAGGAAGTGCGCGTTTCCCAGGCCATCATCGACAACGCCCGGCAGGTGTTCCTCGCCGCCGATTCCAGCAAGTTCGGGCGTAATGCCGTGGTACGCCTGGGCTCCATCGCCCTGGTCGACCGCCTGTTCACCGACCACCAACCGTCCCCCGCCCTGACCCGCCTGCTGGCCGAGCACAAGGTACACCTCGAGCGGGTCTGACCGCCCTCCCCACATGAATTTTCCGTGACCGCCCAGCGCGAAAGCGCGCATCGGGCTGTTCATTCCGCGCCTGCTCGACTAGGCTATTTTCGAAAGTGAACATTGAAAGTTCGATTTCGACCTTGGTGCCTGCCCATGAACCACAACCACCCCCCCATTGCCGAAGTCTATGACCTCGCCATCGTCGGCGGCGGCATCAATGGCGTCGGCATCGCCGCGGATGCGGCCGGCCGGGGCCTGTCGGTGTTTCTCTGCGAGAAGGACGACCTTGCCCGACACACCTCTTCGGCCAGCAGCAAGCTGATCCACGGCGGCCTGCGCTATCTGGAACATCACGAATTCCGCCTGGTGCGCGAAGCCCTGGCCGAGCGCGAAGTGCTCCTCGCCAAGGCCCCGCACATCGTCAAGCCCATGCGCTTCATCCTGCCGCACCGGCCGCACCTGCGTCCGGCCTGGATGATTCGCGCCGGCCTGTTCCTCTACGACCACCTCGGCAAGCGCAAGCGCCTGCCCGCCTCCCGCGGCCTGCGTTTCGGTGCTGGCAGCCCGCTGCAAGCGGAGATCAGCCAGGGCTTCGAATATTCCGATTGCTGGGTGGACGACGCGCGCCTGGTGGTGCTCAACGCCATGGCCGCCCGCGAACGCGGCGCCCATATCCACACCCGCACGCGCTGCGTCAGCGCCCGGCGCAGCAAGGGCCTCTGGCATATCCATCTGGAACGCGCCGACGGCAGCCTGCTGTCGATCCGCGCCCGCGCCCTGGTCAATGCTGCCGGCCCCTGGGTGGCCCGCTTCATCGAGCAGGACCTCAAGCAGCAGGCGCCCCACGGCATCCGCCTGATCCAGGGCAGCCACATCATCGTGCCGCGCCTGCACGACGGCGAGCAGGCCTACATCCTGCAGAACGAAGACCGCCGCATCGTCTTCGCCATCCCCTACCTGGAACGCTTCAGCCTGATCGGCACCACCGACCGCGAATACCACGGCGACCCGGCGGATGTGGCGATCACGCCCGAAGAAACCCGCTACCTGCTGGACGTGGTCAACCGCCACTTCAAGCGCCAACTGCGCGAAGAGGACGTCCTCCACAGCTACGCCGGTGTCCGCCCGTTGTGCGACGACGAGTCGGACGACCCTTCGGCGGTGACCCGCGACTACACCCTGGCACTCTCCGCCCACCCCGGCGATGCGCCGCTGCTCTCGGTATTCGGCGGCAAGCTGACCACCTACCGCAAACTCGCCGAAGCCGCCCTGGAGCAACTGGCGCCCTGGTTTCCCGATGCCAGGGGCCCATGGACCGCCACGGCGCCGTTACCCGGCGGCGAACAGATGGAAAGCCGCAGTGCCCTGGTGGAAGCCCTCTGCGCCCACTTCGGCTGGCTGCCCACCTCGATCGCCCGGCGCTGGGCCAACCTCTACGGCAACCGCTGTTGGCATCTGCTGCGGGGTGTGCGCGAGCTGGCCGACCTCGGCGAACACCTGGGCGCCGGCCTCTACACGCGGGAGGTGGACTACCTCTGCCAGGAGGAATGGGCCGTCAGCGCCGAAGACATCCTCTGGCGCCGCACCAAGCTCGGCCTGTTCATGAGCGCCAGCCAGCAGGCACGCCTGGCCCACTACCTGAAGCACGAGCATCCGCGCCGACCACGGGCGGATGCGGCGTAAGGAGATATCGGGGAACAACCTGTGGGGGCGAATTCATTCGCGAATGAATTCGCCCCCACAATCGAAGACATCCGGCCACAACGGCTTGATCACAGCTGCGCCACATGCCCCTCTGCACGATGGGCCAACAGGTGCGGCAGCACCGCCGACAACAGGGGCTCCTTGAACGCTTCCTGGAAGCGGTGGGCCAGGCCGGGGATCAGCTTCAACTCCGCGCCCCGGATATGCGCCGCCACGTGCACGCCGTGCATCACCGGCAGCAGCGGATCGGCCGTGCCGTGCACCACCAGGGTCGGCACCTTCAGGCGGTTGAGCATATCGACGCGGCTGGGTTCGGCGAGAATCGCCAGGATCTGCCGCTGCACCCCTTCGGGGTTGAAGGATCGGTCATAGGCCCGGGCGGCCTGTTCCAGCAGTTGCGCGCGATCGTCGCTGACCTCGGGGCTGCCCAGCGCGGCCAGCAGGTCCGCCTGATGCTCGACAGCCACCTCGCGGCTCGGCGCCTCGCGCCGGGCCAGCAGCTCCAGCAGGGCCGGGCTGGGTGCCGGCAGACCCTGGGCACCGGAACTGGTCATCACCAGGGTCAGGCTGAGCACCCGCTGCGGCGCCAGGTCGGCCAGGTGCTGGGCGATCATCCCCCCCATGCTCGCGCCCAGCACATGAGCCTGCCGGATACCGAGGGCATCCAGCAGGTGCAGCGAATCGACGGCCATGTCGCGCAGGCCATAGGGCGCCGTCACCGGCAGTCCGAGGCGGTAGCGCAGCACCTCGTACGGCAGGTTGGCCGAGGGCGCAACGCCGGTCCAGGCGGACAGGCCCACGTCGCGGTTATCGAAGCGGATCACCCGAAATCCGCTGCGGCAGAGCCGCTCCACCACTTCGTCCGGCCAATGGATCAGTTGCCCGCCCAGCCCCATGATCAGCAGCAGCGCCGGGTCCCGCTCATGCCCCACGCTCTGGTAGGCCAGGCGCACGTCGCCCAGGTCGACGGTCTCGGTCGGCACGGTCACATCGCAGCGGACGTTGGCGAACGTAAAGGAAGGCAAGCCGCAAATGAGCGCGGCGAGCAGGATCAGCACACGCATGTTGGAAATCCAGAACGCAAAACCCCAGTTGAACGCGATTCTGATGAATTCCTTGCGTTCGCGCTGCCACAGAACCGTGACAGTTTGATGACCAGCGCCGAACGGTCGTTGCCACACCGGGGGGAGCGGCCACTACGGCCCCTCCCCCGGCGGGTTTCAGGCGCCGACCTGACGCATGGGGGCGCTGCTGCGCTGGGCGGTTTCCCAGTTGGCGGCCAGGCCTACCGGCAAGTCCTCCGGCGCCAGCGACCGGCGACCGCGAACCAGGTCCGAGGCACGCTCGGCGAGCATGATGGTCGGCGCGTTGAGGTTGCCGTTGGGCTCGGTGGGGAAGACCGACGAATCGATCACCCGCAGCCCCTGGATGCCCCGCACCCGCAGCTCGGAGTCCACCACCGCCAGATCGTCCTCGCCCATGCGGCAGGAACCGCATGGGTGCATGGTGCTTTCCATGTTGGCACGCACGAAGGCGTCGATTTCCTCATCGCTCTGTACGTGCGGCCCCGGTGCCAGCTCCGCGCCTCGGTACCGATCCATGGCCGGCTGGCCGATGATCTCGCGGGTCAAGCGCACGCAGCGACGAAAGCCCTCGCGGTCCTCCTCGCTCTCCAGGTAGTTGAAGCGGATTTCCGGATGCTCGTAGGGGTCCGCCGACAGCGCCCGGACATGGCCCCTGCTCTTCGGCTTGTTGGGGCCGGTGAGGACCATGAAGCCATGGCCCTTGAACGGCTTGTCGCCGTCGTAGCGCATCGCCGCCGGCAGGAAGTGGAACTGGATGTCCGGCCACCTCAAGCCCTGCTCGGAACGGATGAAGCCACCCGCCTCGAAGTGGTTGCTGGCGCCCAGGCCGTCCTTGAACAGCAGCCAGCGCAGGCCGATCAGCGCCTTGCCCAGCAGGCCCATCTTGCCGTTGAGGGTGATGGGCTCCTTGCATTCGTACTGGATGTAGATTTCCGAGTGGTCCTGCAGGCTCTCGCCCACGCCAGGCAGGTCGTGGCGGACCTCGATGCCGGCTTTCTTCAGGACCTCCGCCGGGCCGATACCGGAACGCTGCAGCAGGTGCGGCGAGCCGATCGGGCCGGAGGACACCAGCACCTCGCGGTTGCAGTGCACGGTATGGGTCTTCCCGCCCTGGTCGTACTCCACGCCCACGGCGCGCTTGCCGTCGAGGAGAATGCGCCGGGTCATGGCATGGGTGACCACCGTCAGGTTGGGCCGTTCCATGGCTGGGCGCAGGTAGGCGTTGGCGGTGGACCAGCGCACGCCGTCCTTCACCGTCATGTGCATGGCGCCGAAGCCTTCCTGCATGTAGCCGTTGCAGTCGTCGGTCTTGATGTAGCCGGCCTGGGCGCCGGCCTCCACCCAGGCGCCGTACAGCGGGTTCTGCATGTTGTTGCCGTTGTTGGTGGCCAGGGGGCCGGCGCCGCCACGGTAGTCGTCGCCGCCGAACTTGTAGGTCTCGGCACGCTTGAAATACGGCAGGCAGTGGCGATAGCCCCAGTTCTTCGCGCCCAGGGATTCCCATTCGTCGAAGTCGTAGGCATGACCCCGGATGTAGACCAGGCCGTTGATCGACGACGAGCCGCCCAGCACCTTGCCGCGCGGGCAGTGCAGGCGGCGGCCGTCGAGGTGCGGCTCGGCCGTGGTCTCGTAGCGCCAGTTGTACTTCTTCGTGTTCATCGGGATGGAAAAGGCGCTGGGCATCTGGATCAGCACGCTGCGGTCGCTGCCGCCGAATTCCAGCACCAGCACGGAGGTGCCGGCATCCTCGGTCAGGCGATTGGCGAGCACGCAGCCGGCGGAGCCCGCGCCGATGATGATGTAGTCGTATCGCTTATTCATTGCTGTAGCCCTTTGCATCGAGGCCCAGTACCTCGGTCTTGCTTTCGTTCGCCTTTGGGTAGCCGCCCCAGCCCAGGCGGGCGACCAGCACGCGGGTCAGCACGTAGTGGATCACCCCGGCCAGCAGGCAGGACGGCAGGGACGCGGTGGCGAAGGTGAAGAGCGTGGTGTTGGCCAGGGTCTGCGGGTTGAACACCACCACGTAGATGGCGAAGCCCGCCGCCAGCGCCACCATGGCCGCCGGGTTGAAGCCGTGCCAGAAGCGCAGCGGCGAGCGGTCCTGGTCGGCGTAGAGGTGGCGCAGGTTCAGGCGTTGCCGGCGGAGGAAGAAATAGTCGGCGATGCCGATGCCCGCCAGGGCGCTGTTCAGGGCCGAAGTCCACACCAGGAAGATGAAGAATCCGTCATAGATACCCGGCGCGAGCAGCACGATCAGGCCCGGAATCACGCAGAACAGCACTACCAGCCACTCCCACCTCATCGCCCGCAGTTTCTGCCCCGCCAACTGGCGCAGGCCAACGATGGAGGTGTAGAGGATGTTCACCATGCTGGTGACGTTGGCGAAGGCCACGAAACCCAGGGCGCTGACGCCGAAGACCAGGCCGCCGATGCGGGCCATCCACACGGTCGGGTCGCTGTCGCCCAGCGCGGCGGCGGCCAGCAGCCCCACCACTTCGCCCAGGCAAGCGGCGCCGAAGATGCCGATGATGTTGGGCCAGAAGGATGTCCGCTGGTTCTTCGACAGGCGTGCGAGGTTGCCGACGTAGGGCCACCAGGAGAACCCCGCCGCCATGTTCACTTCCACCGCGATCATGAAGTTCACCCGCGGATCATCGAAGGGCGCATCCAGCGCGGGCATGGCCATCAGCTCGGCGAAGGTGTGCTGGCTGAGGATCATGTAGAACATCACCCCCATGATCAGCACCAGGGCCGGCGCCACGATGGTGTTGAACAGCTTGATCGAGGTGGGCCCCCTGGCGACCACGAAGCCGGTCAGAAGGATGGCGAAGAAGCCCGAGCCGAGCACCAGCCAGCCGTTGGCCTCGGTCTTGTGCTCGGAAACCAGGCTGGTGAGACCGTCGATGGAGCGGCCGAACATCAGCCCCAGCACCGCCAGCCAGCCCATGGTGAGGAACACCACCGCCAGCACGTACACCAGCCGGCTGCCATTGCCGCCGAACATGCTGCGCAGGAAGGTGAACTGCTCGGTCCCGTACTTGCCGCAGGGTATGCAGGTGGCGAAGGTGGTCAGCAGCACCCCGAGGATGTTGCCGATGACGATGGCGGCGATGCCCTGCATCGGGCCCACGAACAAGGCCGTGGCGCCGCCGATGAGGAAAGCCCAGGTGGCGATGGCCAGGGCCGAGTTGGCGTAGGTGAACTCCCAGAAGCCCCACATGCGTTCGTTGGGCAGCAGCGGCGTGTCGCCCCGCTCGGCTTCCAGGCTGTGATTGACGCGTTCTTGAGGGGCCATGGCTCAGTACCCCCAGACGTAGGAGCCGATGACCAGCACCAGCGTCATCAGGGTCATGGCGATGTAGTCGACGGCGTTCAGCGCCCCCGGCCAGTGCTTGCTGTTTTCCAGTTCCTCGAAGACGCGGATGCGTCTTTCCAGCTCCTGCGCACGCTCGATTTCGGCTTGGCTGTTCATCTGGGCATCACCTCAATGGGTTCTTGTTCTTGAAATTCGATGCATCCAACTGATGGACGCCGCCGCCCGCAGGCGACGACGCCTTCCCGCCCAGTTCCTCAGGGCAGTGTGATCCACACGGCTTTGGTTTCCAGCAGAAACTCCAGTTGCTCCGACCCGAGGTCCTTGCCGTAGCCCGACTGCTTGTAGCCGCCGAAGGGCATGGAAGGATCGAGCGTGCTGTGGGCGTTGACGTAGACGGTGCCGGCCCGCAGGCGCGGAATCAGGCCATGCACGCGCCCCAGATCATTTGAATACAGCGCGGCCGCCAGGCCGAAGTCAGAGTCGTTGGCCAGGGCCAGGGCTTCGTCCTCGTCGTCGAAAGGCGCGGTCACCAGCACCGGGCCGAAGATTTCTTCCTGGACGATGCGCATGTCGTTGCGGCAGTTGGCGAAGATGGTCGGCTGGACGAAAAAGCCCGCCCCCTCGACCGGCTCGCCGCCGTAGTACAACTCGGCGCCTTCCGCCTTGCCGGCCTCGATGTACTCCAGCACACGCTGCTGTTGCTGGCGCGACACCATGGGGCTGATGAAACAGTCCGGGTCCAGGCCGGGGGCGATCTTCAGGGTCGCGGTATAGGCTGCCAGCTCGCGCAGGAACTCGGCATAGACGCTGCGGTGGATGTAAGCGCGGGTGCCGGCGTCACACACCTGCCCGGAGTTGAAGAACACGCCATTGGCCACCGCCTGGGCCGCCGCCTTGATATCGGCATCGGCGAAGACGATCACCGGCGACTTGCCGCCCAACTCCAGGGTCAGACGCTTCATCTGATCCATGGCTGCCTTGCCCACCGAGCAGCCCACCGGCGTCGATCCGGTGAAGCTCAGCTTGTCGATGCCGGGATGACCGGACATGGCCGTGCCGACCACGCTGCCGCGTCCGCTGACGATGTTCACCACGCCGTCGGGAATGCCCGCCTCCTGCACCAGTTCGGCGAAGCGCAAGGCCGACAGGGAGGTGAGTTCGGCCGGCTTGACCACCACTGTGCAGCCCACCGCCAGGGCGGCGCCGAGCTTCCAGGCCATGGTCTGCAGGGGGAAGTTCCAGGGCACGATGACCCCCACCACGCCCACCGGCTCCTTGCGGGTATAGGCCAGGTAATTGCCGGGCAGCGAGGGCTCGACGGTGCGCCCGTGGATCTTGCTGGCCCAGCCGGCGAAATAGCGGAAGGTGTCGATGGTGCCCTGGATATCCACGGCGCGCGCCTGGACGACGGACTTGCCCATGTCGATGGACTCGATCTCCGCCAGCTCGTCGGCATTGGCCTCGATCAGGTCGGCCAGGCGCTGCAGCAGGCGCTCGCGCTCCAGCGGCTTGAGCTGGCGCCAGGGACCGCCGTCGAACTGCGCACGGGCGGCCTGCACGGCGCGGTCCAGGTCCTGTGCCGTGCCCATGGGGATGCGAGTCAGCACGCCTTCGCTGGCAGGCTCGATCACCTCGGCGCTGGCGCCGTCGGCAGCATCCAGCCAGGCGCCGCCGATGAACAGCTTCTGCGCCTTGCCGAGAAAGCGCTGGGTCGCCTCGGATACACCGAACGTCTGCAGATAGTCTTTTACCTTGTTATCCACTGTCTTCTCCTCTTGGCCGGGCCACTCGCGGGCCTGGCCGAATACGGGTGGGCCGCCGCTCAGCGGTTGCGCGCGCGCTCGTGGAAGATGAAGCCGATGCTGTTCATCAGCAGTTGCGCGGCGAGGATCGAGGTCATGCCGGTGGGGTCGTAGGCGGGCGCCACCTCCACCAGGTCCATGCCGACTACCCGGCCGCCGCTGCGGCGGGCCAGCGCCTGGATGATTTCCAGCACTTCGTAGTAGAGGAAGCCGCCGTGGCTCGGCGTGCCGGTGCCGGGGGCGATGGACGGGTCGAAGCCATCGATGTCGATGGTGATGTAGTAATCCAGGCCTTCCGGAATCCTCGCCAGGACCGCCTCGGTGCCCAGCCTGCGCACGTCGCGCACCGAGAGGATCTGCGAGCCGGCGGCGCGCGCGGCGTCGTAGTCGTCGCGGTTGGAGGAGGACACGTTGCGGATGCCCATCTGGGTCATACCGACAATATGGTCCAGCTCGGATGCGCGGCGCAGCGGATTGCCGTGGCCGTAGCGCACGCCGTGGCGCTCGTCGACGAAGTCCAGGTGGGCGTCGAAGTGCACGATGTGGATCGGCGCGTGGCCCTCGAAGGCCTTGATCACCGGAGCGTGGATCGAATGGTCGCCGCCCAGCACCACCGGCATGGCGCCGCAAGCGAGGATCTTGCGCACGGCGAACTCGATGTTGTCGTTGCTGGAGGCCATGTCGGTGTGGACGATGTCGGCGTCCCCCACGTCGACCATGCGCACCTGGTCCTGGGTCAGGTAGAGGGCGTCGTCCTCGTGGTCGTAGGCGCCGGAATGGCCGAAGGAGAACAACGTGGATGCCTCGCGGATGCCGCGCGGTCCGAAGCGCGCACCGGAGCGCCACTGGGTACCCATGTCATTCGGCGCGCCGAGGATCGCCACGTCGGCGTCGATGGCCTCCCAATCGGTGCAGACGGGCGCCTTGGCAAAGGTGCAGTGACCTACGAATGGCAGGTTCAAGCGCCCGGTTTCATAAGCGTTCTTCGGCATGTTCATGCGCCTCCGTTTCTTGTTTTCTGTCGTCGGCGAACCGGCTTGGTAGTCGCCGTTGCAGGCACTATGGGCGCAGGTTTAATTTGGAAAAATGCAAAACATCAGATACTCATATCGCTAAAATCGAAGTATCCGCCCGACAGGGAGCCGCGCCATGATCCAGTTGCATGATGTCGACCTGAAGCTCCTCCGGGTCTTCGCCACCATCGTCAAATGCGGCGGTTTCTCCGCCGCCCAGGCCGCGCTCAACGCAGGCCAATCCACCATCAGCGAACAGATGAGCCACCTGGAGACCCGCCTCGGGGTCAAGCTCTGCCAGCGCGGCCGTGGCGGCTTCCGGCTAACCGAGCAGGGCGTCGCCATCCACGAGGCGACCCAGCGCCTGCTCTCGGCGGTGGAAGCCTTCTGCATGGATGCCGACGTGCTCAAGCAGAGCATCAGCGGCAAGCTCAACCTCGGCATCATCGACAGCACGCTGACCGACCGCGATTCCCCCCTGCCCCGCGCCACCCAGCGCTTCGTCTCCCGCGGGCACGACGTGCACCTGAGCGTCTACGTCGGTACGCCCGCCGAACTGGAGGAACGGGTGCTCGACAACCGCCTGCACCTGGCCATCGGTCACTTCCCCGCTCGGGTCGCCGGTCTCGACTATTCGCCGCTCTACCGGGAAGCGCTGGGCCTCTACTGCGGACGCCACCACCCGCTGTTCGCCAGCACCCTGGACGGCCCAGCGCTGCGCGAGGCCATCGGTGCCAGCCGCATCGTGGTGCGCGGCTACATGCAGCAGTACGACCTCGACGCACTCGGCGTGAGCAAGGCGGCCGCCACCGTGGACAACATCGAGGCCCTGGCGATCCTGATCATTTCCGGCGCCTACCTCGGCCTGTTGCCGATGCACGTCGCCGACCAGTGGGTACGCACCGGCGAGATGCGCTGCCTGCCCTTCGCCGGGCTCCAGCTCGAATCGCCGTTCGACGTGATCACTCGCCGGGGAGCGGCGCCGCCGATCCTCCGCGCCTTCCTCGAAGATCTCACCGCCTGCTCGGGCGGCCCGGCCAAGGACTGAAGCCATGCGCATCCATGTCACCTTCATCGACCGCGTCGGCATCACCCAGGAGGTCCTGGCCCTGCTGGGTGGCCGCAACCTCAACCTCGAAGCCGTGGAGATGGTTCCACCGAATGTCTACATCGACGCCCCGACCCTCGGTGCCGAGGTGCTCGACGAACTGCGCGAGGCCCTGTTGGCCGTGCGTGGCGTGCAGGCGGTGAAGGTGGTCGACATCCTGCCCGGCCAGCGCCGCCATCTTCAGCTCGATGCCCTGCTGGCCGCCGTCAGCGACCCGGTGCTGGCGGTGGATGACAGCGGCCACGCCTTGCTGGCCAATCCGGCGCTGATCAGCCTGCATGGCAGTGACCCCACGGGTGAACCGCTGTCGAGGCTGTTCGACGACCCCGGCCTGGCCCAGACACTGATCGCGCGGGGCTTCCGCATCCCCATGTGCGAAGTGGCGTTCAAGGGCCAGGCCCTGTTGCTCGACGCAACGCCGGTGAGTGCCGGCCCAGGCGAACTGGCGGGTGGACTGCTGACCCTCTACCCGCCCAGCCGCATTGGCGAACGCCTCGCCTCCCTGCGCCATGACGGCGGCGACGGACTCGACGACCTGCTCGGCCGGTCGCCGTCGATCAAGCAGCTCAAGGCACGCCTGCGCAAGGTCGCCCGGCTGGACGCGCACCTGCTGATCCGTGGCGAAACCGGCACCGGCAAGGAACTGGTGGCTCGCGCCTGCCACACCCTCAGTGATCGTCGGGATGCGCCCTTCCTGGCGCTGAACTGCGCGGCGCTGCCGGAGAGCCTGGCCGAGAGCGAACTCTTCGGCTACTCGGCGGGCGCCTTCACCGGTGCCCAGCGCGGCGGCAAGCCCGGCCTGCTGGAGCTGGCCGACGGCGGCACGGTGTTCCTCGACGAGGTGGGCGAGATGTCCCCTTACCTGCAGGCCAAGCTGCTGCGCTTCCTCAGCGACGGCTGCTTCCGCCGGGTCGGCGGCGACCGCGAAGTCCAGGTGAATGTCCGCGTGCTCGGCGCCACCCACAGGCCGCTGGAACGCATGGTCAGCGAAGGCAGTTTCCGCGAAGACCTGTTCTATCGCCTCAACGTCCTCAACCTCGACGTGCCGCCCCTGCGCGAGCGCGGCCAGGACATCCTCCTGCTCGCCGAGCACTTCCTCCACCAGGCCTGCGCGCAGATCCAGCGCGCGCCCTGCCGCCTGGCCCCGGCCACCTTCGCCTTGCTGCTCGGCAATCCCTGGTCAGGCAATGTGCGCCAGTTGCAGAACGTGATCTTCCGCGCCGCCGCCATCAGCGAAGGCGAGCTGATCGACTGCGACGGACTGGAACTGGCCGGCACCGCCCTCGTCAGCGAGAAAGCCGATCCCATGGCAGTCTCCAGCCTGGAAGAAGCCGTGCAGGGTTTCGAAAAGAACCTCTTGCAACAGCTCTTCGCCCACTACCCGTCCACCCGGCAACTGGCGGCGCGGCTGAACACGTCCCACACGGCCATCGGCCAGCGCTTGAGGAAATACGGCATCTCTCGCTGAGGCGGGCGCGGCCTATGCGTAGGGTCTGAATTCACTCGGCAAGGACGGCGAAAAGCCTGCAGCTTCCTGGCACACCGTTAAGCCCAACAAGCGTCACAGGCAGGCCCGATGACTCAAGCCCCGTCAGCGCCCCGGTTCGATTTCGCTCCATTGGAGCGAAATCGCTCCACCGCCCTTCAAGTCCCGTCTTCCGGGGCTCCCCTCGTCCCAGGCGGTTGAAAGCGCGCAGTGGCCATGGAGCGATATCGCTCCACACGCCTTTTCACCCGACCGCCATAAACACGCTAATACATTGATATTTAATATGTTTTAACAACTGGCACTGCACTTGCTCTTGCTCCATCAGCCGAGCCAATGCTCGGAACCGACCGGATAACAAGAGGAAGCCCCATGACCATCCTGCGTTTCACTCCCGAGCACGAATGGCTGCGCATCGAAGCGAACGGCGAAGTGACCGTCGGCATCACCAGCTTCGCCCAGGAAGCCCTGGGCGACGTGGTGTTCGTCCAGTTGCCCGACACCGGGCGCTATGAACAGGGCGCGGAAGTCGCCGTGCTGGAATCGGTGAAAGCCGCCAGCACCATCGCCATGCCGCTGACCGGCGAACTGCTGGAGGTGAACCAGGCACTGGCCGACAGCCCCGAGCGGGTCAACGAAGCCCCCATGAACGACGGCTGGTTCTTCCGCTTCCGCCCGGATAACCCCGAAGTCCTGAACGACCTGATGGACCAGGCCGGCTACGACGCCTTCCTTGCCGCCAACGCCTGAGCCGGAGGAACCGCCATGAGCCTCGCCCAGTTCCCCCTGGACACACGCAACGAATTCATCGCCCGCCATATCGGCCCGCGTGACGCCGATATCCGCGCCATGCTCGAAATGCTCGGCTTCGACAGCCTGACGGCGATGATCGCCAGGGTGGTGCCCGCCAGCATCAAGGGCACCAGCGTGCTCGACCTGCCGGCCGGCCAGGGCGAGGCCGAAGCCCTCGCCGCGATCAAGGCCATCGCCGGCAAGAACCTGCTGTTCAAGAGCCATATCGGCCAGGGCTACTACCCCTGCCACACCCCCAGCCCGATCCTGCGCAACCTGCTGGAAAACCCCGCCTGGTACACCGCCTACACCCCCTACCAGCCGGAAATCTCCCAGGGCCGCCTGGAAGCCCTGCTGAACTTCCAGACCCTGGTCAGCGACCTCTCCGGCCTGCCGGTGGCCAACGCCTCGCTGCTCGACGAAGGCACCGCCGCCGCCGAGGCCATGACCTTCTGCAAGCGCCTGTCGAAGAACAAGGCCAGCAACGCCTTCTTCGCCTCCCGGCACTGCCACCCGCAGACCCTCGACGTGCTGCGCACCCGCGCCGAGCCCCTGGGGATCGAGGTGGTGATCGGCGACGAGCGCGAGATCGGCGATGCCAGCGCCTACTTCGGCGCCCTGCTGCAGTACCCGGCCGCCGACGGCGACATCTTCGACTACCGCGCACTGGTGGAGCGCTTCCACGCCGCCAACGCCCTGGTCGCCGTGGCCGCCGACCTGCTGGCCCTGACCCTGCTGACCCCGCCCGGCGAGTTCGGCGCCGACGTCGCCCTCGGCAGCGCCCAGCGCTTCGGCGTGCCGCTGGGCTTCGGCGGCCCGCACGCGGCCTACTTCGCCACCCGCGACAGCTTCAAGCGCGACATGCCCGGCCGCCTGGTCGGCGTCTCCATCGACCGCCACGGCCAGCCGGCCCTGCGCCTGGCGATGCAGACCCGCGAGCAGCACATCCGCCGCGAGAAGGCCACCAGCAACATCTGCACCGCCCAGGTGCTGCTGGCCAACATCGCCAGCATGTACGCCGTCTACCACGGCCCGCAGGGCCTGACCCGCATCGCCCGTCGCGTGCACCAGCTGACCGCGGTCCTGGCCGACGGCCTGGCCCAGCTCGGCGTCAGCGTCGAGCAGCAGCACTTCTTCGACACCCTGACCCTGGCCACCGGCGAGCAGACCGCCGAGCTGCACGGTAAGGCCCGCGCCCAGCGCATCAACCTGCGGGAAGTGGACGCCAACCGCCTCGGCCTGTCCCTCGACGAAACCACCACCCAGGCCGACGTCGAGGCCCTCTGGGCGATCTTCGCCAACGGCCAGGCCCTGCCGGACTTCGCCGCCCTCGCCGCGTCCGTCGCCAGCCGCCTGCCGGCCGCCCTGCTGCGCCAGAGCGCGATCCTCAGCCACCCGGTGTTCAACCGCTACCACTCGGAAACCGAGCTGATGCGCTACCTGCGCAAGCTCGCCGACAAGGACCTGGCGCTGGACCGCAGCATGATCCCGCTGGGCTCCTGCACCATGAAGCTGAACGCCGCCAGCGAGATGATCCCGGTGACCTGGGCCGAGTTCGGCGCCCTGCACCCCTTCGCCCCCGCCGAGCAGAGCGCCGGCTACCAGGAACTGACCACCGAACTGGAAGCCATGCTCTGCCAGGCCACCGGCTATGACGCCGTGTCCCTGCAGCCCAACGCCGGCTCCCAGGGCGAGTACGCCGGCCTGCTGGCGATCCGCGCCTACCACCAGAGCCGGGGCGACGACCAGCGCGACATCTGCCTGATCCCGCAATCGGCCCACGGCACCAACCCGGCCACCGCCAGCATGGTCGGCATGCGCGTGGTGGTGACCGCCTGCGATGCCCGCGGCAACGTCGACATCGCCGACCTCAAGGCCAAGGCCGAGGAGCACAAGGACCGCCTCGCCGCGATCATGATCACCTACCCCTCCACCCACGGCGTGTTCGAGGAAGGCATCCGCGAGATCTGCGAGATCATCCACGCCAACGGCGGCCAGGTGTACATCGACGGCGCCAACATGAACGCCATGGTCGGCCTCTGCGCCCCGGGCCAGTTCGGTGGCGACGTGTCCCACCTGAACCTGCACAAGACCTTCTGCATCCCCCACGGCGGTGGCGGCCCGGGCGTCGGCCCGATCGGCGTGAAGGCCCACCTGGCGCCCTTCCTGCCCGGCCACGCGCAGATGGCGCGCAAGCAAGGCGCGGTCAGCGCCGCGCCCTTCGGCAGCGCCAGCATCCTGCCGATCACCTGGATGTACATCCGCATGATGGGCGGCGACGGCCTGCGCCGCGCCACCCAGCTGGCGATCCTCAACGCCAACTACATCGCCCGCCGCCTGGAAGAGCACTACCCGGTGCTCTACAGCGGCGCCGACGGCCTGGTGGCCCACGAGTGCATCCTCGACCTGCGCCCGCTCAAGGAAACCAGCGGCATCAGCGTCGACGACGTCGCCAAGCGCCTGATCGACTACGGCTTCCACGCGCCGACCATGTCCTTCCCGGTGCCCGGCACCCTGATGATCGAGCCCACCGAGAGCGAGTCCAAGGAAGAGCTGGACCGCTTCTGCGACGCCATGATCCGCATCCGCGAGGAAATCCGCGCGGTGGAGAGCGGCGAACTGGACCGGGACGACAACCCGCTGAAGAACGCCCCGCACACCGCGCAGGAGCTGGTCGGCGAATGGCCCCACCGCTACAGCCGCGAACTGGCCGTGTACCCCACCGCCAGCCTGGTGGACGGCAAGTACTGGCCGCCGGTGGGCCGCGTCGACAACGTCTACGGCGACCGCAACCTGGTCTGCGCCTGCCCGTCCATCGAGGCCTACCAGGACGCCTGACCCGACCGTCCGTGGGAGCGAATTCATTCGCGATCAAGCTTTCAGGGGGCTGCTGCGCAGCCCTTCGCGAATGAATTCGCTCCTACAAGGTTTTTGCCCCAAAAACCGAACAAGAAGGAAACCGACCCATGTTCCACAAGAGCCTCACCCTCTCCGACTTCGACCCGGTCCTGGCCGAGGCCATCCGCCAGGAGGCCCGGCGCCAGGAAGACCATATCGAGCTGATCGCCTCGGAAAACTACACCAGCCCGCAGGTGATGGAGGCCCAGGGCAGCGCGCTGACCAACAAGTACGCCGAAGGCTATCCGGGCAAGCGCTACTACGGTGGTTGCGAGTTCGTCGACAAGGTCGAGCAGTTGGCCATCGACCGCGCCAAGCAGCTGTTCGGCGCCGACTACGCCAACGTCCAGCCGCACTCCGGCTCCCAGGCCAACAGCGCCGTGTACCTGGCCTTGCTGAATGCCGGTGACACGATCCTCGGCATGAGCCTGGCCCACGGCGGCCACCTGACCCACGGCGCCAAGGTGTCCTCCTCCGGCAAGCTGTACAACGCCGTGCAGTACGGCCTGGACACCGCCACCGGGCTGATCGACTACGATGAAGTCGAGCGCCTGGCCATCGAGCACAAGCCGAAGATGATCGTCGCCGGCTTCTCCGCCTACTCGAAAACCCTGGACTTCCCGCGCTTTCGCGCCATCGCCGACAAGGTGGGCGCGCTGCTGTTCGTCGACATGGCCCACGTCGCCGGCCTGGTCGCCGCCGGCCTGTACCCGAACCCGCTGCCCTTCGCCGACGTGGTCACCACCACCACCCACAAGACCCTGCGCGGCCCGCGCGGCGGCCTGATCCTGGCCAAAGCCAACGAAGAGATCGAGAAGAAACTCAATTCCGCCGTATTCCCCGGTGCCCAGGGTGGCCCGCTGATGCACGTGATCGCCGCCAAGGCGGTGTGCTTCAAGGAAGCCCTGGAACCCGGCTTCAAGGACTACCAGGCCCAGGTGATCAAGAACGCCCAGGCCATGGCCCAGGTGTTCGTCGAGCGCGGCTACGACGTGGTCTCCGGCGGCACCGACAACCACCTGTTCCTGGTCAGCCTGATCAAGCAGGGCAAGACCGGCAAGGAAGCCGACGCCGCCCTTGGCCGCGCCGGCATCACCGTGAACAAGAACGCCGTGCCCAACGACCCGCAGTCGCCCTTCGTGACCTCCGGCGTGCGCATCGGTACCCCGGCCATCACCAGCCGCGGCTTCAAGGAAGCCCAGAGCACCGAACTGGCCGGCTGGATCTGCGACATCCTCGACCACCTCGGCGATGCCGATGTCGAGGCCCAGGTGGCCAGGCAGGTCGCCGGCCTCTGCGCCGACTTCCCCGTGTACCGCTGAGTCCTATCACCCTCTCTCCGGCCCTCTCCCGCCAGCGGGAGAGGGGGCGTCGTCGCCCAACGGGAGAAAGGAACAACCCGATTGGAGTGACCGATGACCACTGAGATTCTCGCCCACACCCCGCTGCACGCCCTGCACCTCGAACTCGGCGCCCGCATGGTGCCTTTCGCCGGCTACGCCATGCCGGTGCAGTACCCCCTCGGCGTGCTCAAGGAGCACCTGCACACCCGCGAGCAGGCCGGCCTGTTCGACGTCTCCCACATGGGCCAGATCCTCCTGCGTGGCGAGCATGCCGCCCGCGCCCTGGAAAGCCTGGTGCCGGTGGACATCCTCGACCTGCCGGTGGGCACCCAGCGCTACGCGCTGTTCACCGACGACAACGGCGGCATCCTCGACGACCTGATGGTCGCCCGCCTGGCCGAAGACCAGCTGTTCCTGGTGGTCAACGCCGCCTGCAAGGAGCAGGACCTGGCCCACCTCCGGCAGCACCTCGGCGAGCAGTGCGCGATCGAGTCGCTGTTCGAGTCCCGCGCGCTGCTGGCCCTGCAGGGGCCCGCCGCCGTCGAAGTGCTCGGCCGCCTGGCGCCGGACGTGAAGAAGATGACCTTCATGCAGTTCGGCAGCGTGCGCCTGGAAGGCGTCGAATGCTTCGTCAGCCGCTCCGGCTACACCGGCGAAGACGGCTACGAGATCTCCGTGCCCGCGGCCCAGGCCGAGGCCCTGGCGCGCACCCTGCTGGCCCAGCCGGAAGTCCAGCCGATCGGCCTCGGCGCCCGCGACTCGCTGCGCCTGGAAGCCGGCCTGTGCCTCTACGGCCACGACATGAGCAGCGCCACCACCCCCATCGAGGCCAGCCTGGCCTGGGCCATCTCCAAGGCCCGCCGCGCCGACGGCGCGCGCGCCGGCAACTTCCCCGGCGCCGGGCGCCTCTTCGCCCAGCAGCGCGACGGCGTCGCCGAGAAGCGCGTCGGCCTGCTGCCTCAGGAGCGCGTGCCGGTGCGCGAAGGCGCGGAAATCGTCGACGCCGCGGGCGCGGTGATCGGCCGCGTGTCCAGCGGCGGCTTCGGCCCCAGCCTGGGCGCGCCGGTGGCCATGGGTTACCTGGCCGCCGAGCAGGCCGCCCTGGACACCGAGGTCTGGGCCCTGGTGCGCGGCAAGCGCGTGGCGATGAAAGTCGCCAAGACCCCCTTCGTGCCGCAGCGCTACTACCGCGGCTGACGGCAGCTCGCCCCGACGACCTGCCCTCAGGCGAACTCCACCCGCAGTTGCCGCGCCGCCGCCACCATGTTCACCAGCGCGGCTTCGGTTTCCGGCCAGGCGCGGGTCTTCAGGCCGCAGTCCGGGTTGACCCAGAGCCGCTCGGCGGGGATGCGCCCGGCGGCCTTGCGCAGCAGCTTGGCCATCTCGCCGCTGTCCGGCACGCGCGGCGAGTGGATGTCATAGACACCCGGGCCGATCTCGTTCGGGTAGGCGAAGGCCTCGAAGGCATCCAGCAGCTCCATGTCCGAGCGCGAGGTTTCGATGGTGATGACATCGGCGTCCATGGCGGCGATGGATTCGATCACGTCGTTGAACTCGCTGTAGCACATGTGGGTGTGGATCTGGGTCTCGTCCCGCACGCCACTGGCGGTCAGGCGGAAGGCCTCGGTGGCCCAGTCCAGGTAGGCCTGCCAATGGGCCCGGCGCAGCGGCAGCCCCTCGCGGAACGCCGCTTCGTCGATCTGCACGATGCGGATGCCGGCCGCTTCCAGATCCAGCACTTCGTCGCGAATGGCCAGCGCCAGTTGCCTGGCCTGCACTTCGCGGGACACATCCTCGCGCGGGAAGGACCACATCAGCATGGTCACCGGGCCGGTCAGCATGCCCTTCATCCACTTGGCAGTCAGGCCCTGGGCGTAGGTGATCCACTCCACGGTCATGGCCTTCGGGCGGCTCAGGTCGCCGTAGATCACCGCCGGCTTCACGCAGCGGGAGCCGTAGCTCTGCACCCAGCCGAAACGGGTGAAGGCGTAGCCATCCAGTTGCTCGGCGAAGTACTCCACCATGTCGTTGCGCTCAGCCTCGCCGTGCACCAGCACGTCCAGCCCCAGCTTCTCCTGCACATCCACCGCGTGGCGGATTTCACTGCGCATGGCCTCGGTGTATTCGGCCAGGGACAGCCTGCCCTGCCTGAACGCCTGACGCGCCAGGCGGATGGCGGAGGTCTGCGGGAAGGAACCGATGGTGGTGGTCGGGAAGGCCGGCAGGTAGAGGCGCGCCCGCTGCGTCTCGATGCGTTCGGCAAAGGGCGAGGCGCGCTGACTGTCCTCCGGCCGCAGGGCGGCGACGCGAGCCTGCACCGCGGGCTTGTGGATACGCGGCGAGGCCGCGCGGCTGGCCTGCACGGTGCGGCTCCGGGCCAGGGCTTCAAGCACGGCGGGGGCCTCGGGCTCGGCAAGGGCGCGGGCCAGCACGGCGACTTCCCCGCACTTCTGCACGGCGAAGGCCAGCCAGCTCTTCAACTCGGCATCCAGTTTGTCTTCGCGACTCAGGTCCACCGGGCTGTGCAGCAGTGAACAGGACGGCGCCACCCAGAGGCGCTCGCCCAGGCGTTCGTGGGCGTGACGCAGTACGTCGAGGGCCTTTTCCAGGTCGCAACGCCAGACGTTGCGGCCGTTCACCACGCCCAGCGAAAGCACCTTGTAGGCCGGCAAGCGGTCGAGGATGGTCGGGAACTGCTCGGGCGCGCGCACCAGGTCGATGTGCAGGCCGTCCACCGGCAGGCCGGCGGCCAGGCCGAGGTTGTCCTCCAGACCGCCGAAATAGGTGGCGATCAACTTCCGCAGCGGCTCTTTCTGCAGCAGGTTGTAGGCGCGCTCGAAGGCGTTTTTCCAGTCCTGGGGCAGGTCCAGCACCAGGATCGGCTCGTCGATCTGCACCCACTCCACGCCCTGGGCGGCCAGACGCTGGAAGATTTCTCCGTACACCGGCAGCAGGCGCTCCAGCAGCTCCAGCTTGTCGAAGCCCTCGGTTTCAGCGGCAGCCCCCTTGGCCTTGCCCAGCCAGAGGTAGGTCAGCGGGCCGATCACCACGGGCTTGACCTTGTGTCCCAGGGCCTGGGCTTCCTCCACTTCCTCGAACAGTTGCTCCCAACCGAGGGCGAACTGCTGGTCGGCGGAGAACTCGGGGACCAGGTAGTGGTAGTTGGTGTCGAACCACTTGGTCATCTCCTGCGCGTGAGCGCCGCCACAGCAGCTGTCGCTGCGGTCCGTCGCCACGGCGCCACGGCCCATGGCGAACAGGGTCTGCAGGTCGGGCTTGCCGGCATGGGAGCGGAAACGCTCGGGGATGACGCCGAAGGTCAGGGAGTGAGTCAGCACCTGGTCGTACCAGGCAAAGTCACCCACCGGCAGCAGTTCGATGCCGGCATCCTTCTGCAATTGCCAATGCTCGGCACGCAGCCGGCGGCCGACGGCGCGCAGGCCGGTCTCATCCAGCTCGTGTTTCCAGAAGGCTTCCAGTGCCTTTTTCAGTTCGCGGTCGCGACCGATGCGCGGAAAGCCAAGGGAATGGGACAAGGCCATGTGTCGAATCTCCATGAACGTGATGGCGGCATTGTCGACAGGCCCCGCCACTTGAGACAAACTCAACAAATTCGCGTTGATCTCAAATTTTCTTCATGGAGACCGCCGTGCTCGAACTGCGCCATCTCAAGACCCTGCATGCGCTGCGCGAGGCTGACAGCCTGGTGGAAGCCGCCGACCGCCTGCACCTGACCCAGTCCGCCCTCTCCCACCAGTTCAAGGAATTGGAGGAGCGCCTGGGCATGCAGCTGTTCGTGCGCAAGACCAAGCCCGTGCGCTTCACCAGCGCCGGCCTGCGCCTGCTGCAATTGGCCGACAGCCTGCTGCCGCAACTGCGCAGCGCCGAGCGCGACCTGGCACGCCTGGCCGGTGGCACTGCCGGCCGCCTGCACATGGCCATCGAATGCCACAGCTGCTTCCAGTGGCTGATGCCCACCATCGACCAGTTCCGCGACGCCTGGCCGGAAGTGGAGCTGGACCTCGCCTCGGGTTTCTCCTTCGCCCCCCTGCCCGCCCTCGCCCGCGGCGACCTGGACCTGGTGGTGACCGCCGACCCGGTGGACCTGGCCGGCATCACCTACGTGCCCCTGTTCACCTACGAGGCCCTGCTGGCGGTGGACAACCAGCACGCCCTGGCGGGCAAGCCCTTCATCGTGCCCGAAGACCTGGCCAGCCTGACCCTGATCACCTACCCGGTGGAGCGCGACCGCCTGGACATCTTCACCCGCTTCCTGGAGCCGGCCGACGTGGAACCGGCCCAGGTACGCACCTCGGAACTCACGGTGATGATGATGCAACTGGTGGCCAGCGGCCGCGGCGTCTGCTGCCTGCCCAACTGGGCACTGCACGAGTACAGCTCGCGCGGCTATGTCACCGCCAGGCGCCTGGGCGAGAAGGGGTTGTATTGCACGCTCCACGCGGCGATCCGCGCCGACATGCTGGATGCGCCCTTCATGCGCGACTTCCTGCTGACCGCCAAGGACACCTCGTTTGCCACGCTGGAAGGGGTGAGCGCGGCGCGGTGAGTCGCCTGCACCCTGCCGCGCCCCCTTCGCGGTTCACTGGGGCTCCGCCGACGGATAGGAAGGACGACACCCGCTGCGTCCCGAGCCTTCACCCCGCAGGACGGACCGCGTCTCACCGGCCCGGCATCGGGGTTCCCCTATACTCCGCTGGTGGGTGTGAATAGCGAGATCCACCCCATGCGCCGATCACCCGCTACGGCAACCTCGCCGGTACGTGACGCGGGGGAAGCACGTCAGATTGGCGCGAAGCCCCTCCGCGGATTCCTCCCGGCACTAAGATGTCGACCCCTCATGCAGTCAGACCAAGGAGTGACCCATGTCCCATGACGGCAGCCTGCTGCAGGCTGCGGTGGTGTTCCTGTTCGCCGCCGTAATCACCGTCCCCCTGGCCAAGCGTTTGCAACTGGGCTCCGTGCTCGGCTACCTGCTGGCCGGGGTACTGATCGGCCCTTCGGTGCTGCGCCTGGTCACCGATCCGGCGAGCGTCGCCCACCTGTCGGAGCTCGGTGTGGTGCTGCTGCTCTTCATCATCGGCCTGGAGCTGTCGCCCAGGCGGCTGTGGGTGATGCGCCACTCGGTATTCGGCGCCGGTCTCGCGCAGATGCTGCTCACCGCGCTGGTTTTCGGCCTGATGGCCTGGCTGGTGTTCGCCAAGGACCTGAACACCGCCGCCGTGCTGGGTTTCGGCCTGGCCCTGTCCTCCACCGCCTTCGGCCTGCAAATACTGGCCGAACGCCGGGAAGTGACCAACCCCCACGGCCGGCTGGCCTTCGCCATCCTGCTGTTCCAGGACATCGCCGCCATCCCGATGATCGCCCTGCTGCCGTTGCTCAGCGGCACCGGCCAGTTGGACACGGACCGGGTCGAGCTGCCGGATATCCTCCTGGCACTGACCAGCATCGGCGTGGTGATCGTCGGCGGTCGCTACCTGCTGCGGCCGATCTTCCGCACCGTGCTGAAGGCCGGGCTGAAGGAAGTGTCCACCGCCACCTCCCTGCTGGTGGTGATCGGTACCGCCTGGCTGATGGAACTGGCCGGCGTCTCCATGGCCCTGGGGGCCTTCATCGCCGGCCTGCTGCTGGCGGACTCGGAGTACCGCCACGAGCTGGAATCGCAGATCGAGCCGTTCAAGGGCCTGTTGCTGGGCCTGTTCTTCATGAGCGTGGGCATGAGCGCCGACCTCGGCCTGCTGGTCGACGAGACCTTCGCGGTTCTGGCGCTGACCCTGGTGCTGATGCTGGTGAAACTGCCGCTGCTCTATCTGGTGGGACGTTTCTCCGGCGGCCTGGCGCGAGCCCATGCGCTGCGCTTGGGCATCATCCTGGCGGCCGGTGGCGAGTTCGCCTTCGTGGTGTTCAAGCTGGCCTTCGAGCACGGCATGCTCGACGCCCACCTGCACGGCCTGCTGGTGCTCGGCATCACCCTGTCCATGGCGATCACGCCATTGCTGGTGATGGCCCTGTTCGGCCGGCTCGACGTTCCCTCGGCGCCGGGGGCGGTGCCGCCGGAGTTCGAACGGATCGAGAGCGACGACCCGCGCGTGGTGGTGGCCGGCATGGGGCGCATGGGGCAGATCATCGCCCGCGTGCTGCGCGCCCAGCGCGTGCCCTACGTAGCGCTGGACACCGCCGTGGAAATGATCGAATACGGCCGCAGCCTGGGCCGCATGCCCGTCTACTATGGCGACCCGCTGCGCCCGGAAATCCTCCGCGCGGCGAAGGTGGACAAGGCCGAATTCCTCATCGTCGCCACCGACGACCCGGACACCAACCTCAAGCTCACCGAGCGGGTGAAGCGCCTCTACCCGCACCTCAAGGTCATCGCCCGCGCGCGCAACCGCCAGCACGTCCACCGCCTGCTCGACCTGGACGCCATCCCGGTGCGCGAAACCTTTCATTCCGCCCTGGAGATGAGCCGCCTGGCCCTGCTCGGCCTGGGTCTCGACGAAGACCAGGCCGACGCCCGTATCCGCCGCTTCCAGCGTCATGACGAGGACGTGCTGGCCGCCCAGCACAAGGTCTACGACGACGACGCTGCGATGATCCAGACCGCCCGCGAAGCCCGCGCTGAACTGGAGAACCTGTTCGATACCGACCCGATCGAGGACAAGGGCGTGAAATGACGCCGCCCGACCGGCGGTAGGCCCGCCTGCCCCTTTAGGTTGTTCGTTCTAGAGCGCCCGACCGATGCTCGGCCGCGATCCATGCCTCCAACAAGAACAAGGCAAGTGCAGTTCCATCCACCACTGCCCGAACGAACCAGGGGGTACGCCCCCGGGGGAGGAGCCATGCGTATTCGTTGCTTTCTGCTCGGTTGCCAATGGACCGAGGGTTTCCGTACCGCAGTGGGCGCCGTGCCCATGATCTGCCAGCGCTGCCTGCGCTGCGGCGCCCACCGTTATGTGAGCCCACCGGAGGAGGAGGCGGAAACGGCGGGCTGAATGGACAAAGCGGTCGATCGATAGCCATTTGACAGCAGGCTCTAGGGCTCTAGCTTTAACCAGCGTTGCCGATGGCCTTGCAACAGGTTGCAAGAAGGCCTCGCGGGCAAAGGTGGCCCGGCCGATCCCGCGCCGGACCACCGAGCCCCGTCGCCTTCCCGTGGCCGGGGCCGCCGTCCGGTCATCCATCCTCGCCAGGGAGTGCTCCATGCCGCATCCATCGTCCGCCCCCATCAAGGGCCTGGCCCTGCACGCCCTCATCTGGCTGGCCTGCGCCGGCATGCTGGCCCTGGACATGCCGCCCTGGCTGGCCCTGGGCAGCGGCTGGCTGGCCACCCTGTTGCTGGTCTGGCTACAGTCGGATGCACACCCGGCGCCTGCGCAGGCCCGACAGGAACCCGTGCCGGCGCCGGACTGGCAGCGCGCACAGAACGCCGTGGACGAGCACCTCGGCACCCTTCAGGCCCACGCCGGACAGATCGACGGCCTGCTGCAGGACGCCATCGGCCGGCTGGGCGACAGCTTCCATGGCCTGGCGGCGCGCATCGACCAGCAGCGCGCCCACTCCCATTCCCTGATCGAGCGCTACGGCAACCAGCAGGGCCTGGACGACGGCATGAACTTCCAGGAATTCATCGCCACCACCCGCAGCACCCTGGGCCTGTTCGTCGAGGCCGCCCTGGAGACCAGCCAGACCTCCCAGGAGCTGGTGAAGCGCATGGACCGGGTGACGCAGAAAATCTCCGACATCCTCAAATCCACCCACGATATGGACGCCATCGCCAAGCAGACCAACCTGCTGGCGCTGAACGCCGCCATCGAGGCCGCCCGCGCCGGGGAAAGCGGGCGCGGCTTCGCCGTGGTGGCGGACGAGGTGCGCGCCCTGTCCACCCGCTCCACGGGTTTCTCCGAGCAGATTCGCGAGCACGTGGACGTGGTCTACCGGGAAATCCGCGATGCCGAATCGGCCATCGCCCAACTGGCGGACAAGGACATGGGCTTCGCCGTGGACTCCCGGCAGCACCTGCATCACATGCTGGAGGACCTGGAAGGCATGAACCGCCACACTCTGAAGGTGATCCAGGAGCTGGACCGCCTGTCCCTGGAAGTGGGCGCGGGCGTCGACCAGGCCATCACCGCCCTGCAGTTCCAGGACATGAGCGGCCAACTGCTCGGCCAGATGCGCAAGCACTTCGCCCGGCTCGGCGGGTTCGCCGCCGGCCTTGGCGGACTGCACGCCGTAGCCCCGGAGCACTGGGCGCAGCGGCTGGACGAGGAAGCCGGCGAGCTGCGCAAACCCATTGCCAACCCCGTAAGCCAGAGCAACGTCAGCGCGGGAGAAGTGGAGCTGTTCTGAACCACGGGTCGGTTATCGGCCGCCGCCCATCGAGCGACGAACGGTTGGCGCCAAAGACTGGACGCACATGGTACGCCCGTCTAAAAAAATACATGGCCCGTAGCCATCATGGGTCCACCAATCCGTAGGGGCGAATTCATTCGCCAAGCAGGCCGACAGTCTGCCGGGCAAAGCTGGGACAACGGCGTCCCCTCACCGGGAACGCGCTGCGCACCACATAGACAAGCGGCATGGAGAGCGGCACCTGATGAGCAAGCAGATCCTGATAGTCGATGATTCCGCATCCATTCGGCAGATGCTGAGCTTCACCCTCAAGGCCGCCGGTTATCTCGTGGACGAGGCGGTCGATGGCAAGGACGGCCTCGGCAAGGCGCAAAGCAAGGCCTACAGCCTGATCTTCACCGACCAGAACATGCCCAACATGGACGGCCTCAGCCTGATCCGCAGCCTGCGCGGGCTGCCCGGCTACCGCGCCACCCCCATCCTGATGCTGACCACCGAGTCCAGCGACGCCATGAAGCAGCAAGGCAAGTCGGCGGGCGCCACGGGCTGGCTGGTCAAGCCCTTCGATCCGCCGAAACTGCTGGAAGTCACCCGCAAGGTCCTCCCCTGACTCCGGAACAAGGCGCTTTCCATGAGCGACGGGATGAATCAGTTCCTCCAGGTGTTCTTCGAGGAAACCGAAGAACACCTGGCCAGCCTCGAACTGCTGCTGCTCGGTCTCGACCTGCAGCAGCCTGACGCGGAAGAACTCAACGGCATCTTCCGCGCCGCCCACTCCATCAAGGGCTCGGCCGGCATGTTCGGCTTCGATGACCTGACCGCCGTGACCCATGAACTGGAAACCCTGCTCGACCGCATCCGCAGCGGCCGGATAGCCCTGCACGGCGCAATGGTCGACCTCTTCCTGCAGGCCCGCGACGTGCTGATGCGCCTGCTCGACGGCCATCGCCAGCAGCGCCACGACCCCAGCGTGCCGGTGGAGGACACCGTCGCCCGCCTGCGCGCACTGCTGGAGGAGGCGCCGACTGGCGGTGCGGACGAGGGCTTCGGATTCTTCGATGACGCGCCGGGTACACCCGCTGCGGCGACGGACGACGACTTCGGCTTTTTCGACGATGCCCCGGGCACGCCCGCCGGAACGACGGAAGCCTTCGGCGACGCGACAACCCCAGTGACCGCCGTCGAGCCGGCTCGCCCGGTGCCCTCCCCCACTCCGCTCGCCAGCAGGCCGGCCAACGCTGAGAGCGAGTCCAGCTCGATCCGCGTCAGCGTCGAGAAGATCGACAGCCTGATCAACCTGGTAGGCGAGCTGGTGATCACCCAGGCCATGCTCGGCCAGCTCGGCGGCGCCCTCGACCCCAGCGTCCACGAGCGCATCCACCAGGCCCTGGCGCAGCTGGAGCACAACACCCGCGACCTGCAGGAATCGGTGATGTCGATCCGCATGTTGCCCATCAGTTTCATCTTCAGCCGCTTCCCGCGCCTGGTACGCGACACCTCCTCGCGCCTGGGCAAGCAGGTGGACCTGCAGTTGCAGGGCGAACACACCGAGCTGGACAAGGGCGTGATCGAGCGCCTCAGCGACCCCCTCACCCACATCGTGCGCAACAGCATCGACCACGGCATCGAGCTGCCGGAGGAGCGCCTGGCCGCCGGCAAGCCGGCCAGCGGCACGGTACGCCTGGGCGCCTTTCACCAGGGCGGCAGCATAGTCGTCGAAATCAGCGACGACGGCCGGGGCCTGGACCGCGAGCGCATCCTCGCCAAGGCCCGCGAGAATGACCTCGCCGTGCACGACGGGATGAGCGACGCCGAGGTCTGGCAGCTGATCTTCATGCCCGGCTTCTCCACCGCCGAGGTGGTCACCGACCTCTCCGGGCGCGGCGTCGGCATGGACGTGGTCAAGCGCAACATCCAGGCCATGGGCGGGCGCATCGACATCGACTCGGCCAAGGGCCAGGGCACCCACATCAGCATCCGCCTGCCGCTGACCCTGGCCATCCTCGACGGCCTGATCGTCGCCGTGGCGCGCGCCCACTACGTGATCCCGCTGACCTACATCGTCGAATCCCTGCAACCGAAAGCCGCCGACATCCGCGGCCTGGCCGGCGAGGAAGGCGCGGTGATCCGCGTGCGTGGCGAGTACCTGCCGCTGCTCTCGCTGCACGACCTGCTCGGCGAATCCGCCCCCGCGCTGCCGGCCGAGCAATCCATCGTGGTCATCCTCGAAGCCGACGGCCGCCCCTTCGCCCTGCAGGTGGACGACCTGGTCGGCCAGCAGCAGGTGGTGATCAAGAGCCTGGAACAGAACTTCCGCCGGATCGATGGCATCGCCGGCGCCACCATCATGGGCGACGGCAGCGTTGCCCTGATCCTCGACGTCGACGCCCTGCCGGGGCTGGCGCAACAACAAGGAGCCGTGACGCATGAACGCCCCTAGTGCGGACCAGGCCGGGCAACCGGCCCAGGAGTACCTGACCTTCACCCTCGGTCGCGAGGAGTACGCCATCGACATACTGCGGGTGCAGGAAATTCGCGGTTATGACCAGGTGACCGCCATCGCCAACAGCCCGGCCTTCATCAAGGGCGTGATCAACCTGCGGGGCGCCATCGTTCCCATCGTCGACCTGCGCATCAAGTTCAACCTGGCCGACGTCACCTACGACCCCTTTACCGTGGTGATCATCCTCAACATCGGCCGGCGCATCGTCGGCGTGGTAGTCGACTCGGTGTCCGACGTGATCGCCCTGACGGCCGGGGACATCAAACCGCCACCGGAATTCGGCGCCAGCTTCGATACGGAGTACCTGCTTGGCCTGGCCAGCGTGGCCGAGCGGATGCTGATTCTGGTGGATATCGAGAAGCTGATGACCAGCCGCGAAATGGCCCTGGTCGAATCGGCCGCAGCCTGACACACAAGGGGAGAACCCATGGGTCTGTTCAACGGAAAAGCACACGCACAGCAGCGCGCCCAACACCTGGCCGGCCTGATCCGGAACCTGGCCGAGGGCAATCTGGAGCACAGCATCGGCAGCGCCGACGACCCGATCTGGGCGCCGGTGCATGACGCCCTCGCGGGCCTGCAGAAACACCTGCGCCAACGTGAGGCGGAGCAGGCCCAGACCGTGGCGCTGGACCAGGCCCTGGCGGAGATGACCCGCCAGCACAGCGACGGCTGGATCGACGAAATCATTCCGGTGGAGCGCTTCGGCGGCGTGCACGCCCATATCGCCCAGGGCATCAACGACCTGGTGGCCGCCCACATCGCCGTGAAGATGCAGGTGGTGCGCGTGGTCAACGCCTACGGCGACGGCGACTTCAGCCAGGCCATGGAGCGCCTGCCGGGCAAGAAGGCGCAGATCACCGAAACCATCGACCGCGTGCGCGACCGCCTGCACGCCGCCGCCCAGGTCGCCAGTGAGAACATCCGCATCCGCAGCGCCCTGGACAACTGCAGCACCAACGTGATGATCGCCGACGGCGAACGCACCATCATCTACATGAACAAGACCGTCACCAGCATGCTGCAGAACGCCGAGGCGGACCTGCGCAAAGCCCTGCCGAGCTTCTCGGTGAGCAGGCTGCTGGGCGGCTCCATCGACCAGTTCCACAAGAACCCCGAGCACCAGAAGCGCCTGCTCGCCACCTTCACCAGCACCTTCCGCACCCAGATCGAAGTGGGCGGCCGCACCTTCGGCCTGGTGGCCAACCCGGTGATCAGCGATAGCGGTGAGCGCCTCGGTTCGGTGGTGGAATGGGCCGACCGCACGCTGGAAGTCCAGGTCGAGCGCGAAGTGGCCGGGCTGGTCGGCGCCGCCGCCGCCGGGGACTTCTCCAAGCGCATCGAGGAAGACGGCAAGAGCGGCTTCCTGCTCAACCTGGCCAAGGGCCTTAACAGCCTGGTGGACACCGCCGACAAGGGTCTCAAGGACGTCACCCGGATGCTCGGCGCCCTCGCCCAGGGCGACCTTTCCCAAAGCATCAGCGCCGACTACCAGGGCACCTTCGGCGAACTGAAGGACTACTCCAACGAAACCGCCCAGAGCCTGTCGCGCATGCTCGGGCAGATCCGCGAAGCCGCCGACACCATCAACACCGCCGCCGGCGAGATCGCCAGCGGCAACGCCGAACTCTCCACCCGCACCGAGCAACAGGCCTCCAGCCTGGAGGAAACCGCCTCCAGCATGGAAGAGCTGACCAGCACGGTGAAACTCAACGCCGAGAACGCCCGGCAGGCCAATTCGCTGGCGGTGAACGCCTCGGAAGTCGCCACCGAGGGCGGCAACGTGGTGCAGAAAGTGGTCAGCACCATGACCGCCATCAACGAGTCGGCGCGGAAGATTTCCGACATCATCGGCGTCATCGACGGCATCGCCTTCCAGACCAACATCCTCGCCCTCAACGCGGCGGTGGAGGCCGCCCGCGCCGGCGAACAGGGCCGTGGCTTCGCCGTGGTGGCGGCCGAGGTGCGCACCCTGGCGCAACGCTCGGCGGCGGCGGCCAAGGAGATCAAGACCCTGATCTCCGACTCGGTGAGCAAGGTGGAGAACGGCAACACCCTGGTGGCCCAGGCGGGCCAGACCATGAGCGACATCGTCGTCGCCATCAAGCGGGTCACCGACATCATGGCCGAGATCGCCGCCGCCTCCGCCGAGCAGAGCCGGGGCATCGAGGAAGTCAACGGCGCGGTCAGCCAGATGGACGAAATGACCCAGCAGAACGCCGCCCTGGTGGAACAGGCCGCCGCGGCCGCCGATGCCCTGCAGGACCAGGCCGGGGTGATGGCCCAATCGGTGGCGGTGTTCAAGCTGGACCCGGCCCACGCCGGCCAGCCCGCCGCCAGCCACGGCACCGAACGCCAGCCCAGGGCGGCACGTCCGGCGCGGGCCGGACGCGCGTCCCGCAGCAAGGAAGAGGAATGGGAAGAGTTCTAGTCCCGTCGCCCTCGGCGCCCCGGCGCCGAGGGCTCTCGAGGTGAGACGATGAACGCGCGGGTACTGGGCGAACACGAGTTCGGCTACGACGAAGACGATTTCGAGCAGGTGCGCGACCGGCTCTATCGCCGCGCCGGCATCAGCCTGGCCAGCAGCAAGCAACAGATGGTCTACAGCCGCCTGGCGCGGCGCCTGCGCGAATTGAACCTGCGCAGCTTCTCCAGCTACCTGGCCTACCTCGACCAGCACCCCGAGGAATGGCAGCCCTTCATCAATGCCCTGACCACCAACATCACCGCCTTCTTCCGCGAACAGCACCACTTCGAGCAGCTTGCCAGCCTGGCCCGCGAGCCCCAGCGCCGAGGCCGACCGTTGCGTTTCTGGTCGGCCGCCTCCAGCACCGGCGAAGAGCCCTATTCCATGGCCATGGCGCTACGCCAGGCCCTGGGCGAACAGGCCCACCGGGTGCAGATCATCGCCTCGGACATCGACACCGGCGTGCTGGAAACCGCGCGGCGCGGCATCTACCCCCTGGAGCGAATCGACCCGCTCGACCCGGCGCTGAAGAAGCGCTACTTCCAGCGCGGCACCGGCAGCAACGCGGGCCTGGCGCGCGTGGTGCCGGAATTGCGGCAGATGGTCGAGTTCCGCCGCATCAACCTGCTGGAAACCGACTGGCGCCTGAGCGGCGGGTTCGACGCCATCTTCTGCCGCAACGTGATGATCTACTTCGACAAGCCCACCCAAGTGCGCCTGCTGGAACGCATGGTGCGCCTGTTGCGGCCGGACGGCCTATTCTTCGCTGGGCATTCGGAGAGTTTCGTCCAGGCCAGCCATGTGGTGAAACTGGTCTGCCGCACCGTCTACCAGCCCGTGCCAGGAGGGCCGACATGAAAGGCGAAACCGCCGGCGCCATCGCCGCCACGCGCTACTTCGACCCCGATTTCCAGCTGCCGGCGGTAAAGGTGCTGCCCGGCGAGTTCTACGCCACCGCGCAGGACCAGGTGCTGGTCTCGGCCCTCGGCAGTTGCGTCGCGGTCTGCCTGTTCGATCGCCAGCGCGGCATCGGCGGCGTGAACCAGTTCCTGCTGCCCGACCTCGCCAGCGTCCACCACGGCGTGCGCATCATGGAGCAACTGATCGACGAACTGCTGCGTGAAGGTGCCCGCCGCCACCAGTTGGCAGCCAAGGTGTTCGGCGCGGGCAACCTGCCCCACGAACTGCTGCGCCCCGACACCACCCTGCGCACCGTGGAGTTCGTCCACAGCTACCTGGACACCGAGGGCCTGCCGCTGCTCGCCGAGGACGTGATGGGCGCCCAGGCGCGCAAGGTCTACATCTTCCCGTCCAGCGGCAAGGTGCTGGTGAAGAAGCTGAAGAACCTGCACAACGACACCATCCTCCAGCGCGAGCTGGAGTACTTCCTCTACCTCAAGCGTGGCGAGGCGCTGGGCCCCTACGACCTGTTCAAGGAGTGACCACGTGCCGATCAAGGTACTGGTGGTGGATGACTCGGCGCTGATCCGCAGCCTGCTGAGTGAGATCATTCGCGCCGACACCGAGCTGCAACTGGTGGGCGTGGCGCCCGACGCCTATGTAGCCCGCGACCTGATCAAGCAGCACGCCCCCGACGTCATCACCCTGGACGTGGAAATGCCACGCATGGACGGCCTGACGTTCCTGGACAAACTGATGAAGGGCCGACCAACGCCGGTGGTGATGATCTCGTCCCTCACCGAACGCGGCTCCGAGGCCACCTTGCGCGCCCTGGAACTGGGCGCCATCGACTTCGTCGCCAAGCCCAAGCTGGGCATCGCCGAAGGCATGCAGGCCTACGCCGAGGAAATCCGCGCCAAGCTCAAGGTCGCCGCCCGCGCGCGAATGATCCACCGCGCGCCGGTGGCGGAACGCCCCGCCGAACGCGGCCTGCCTATCCTCGGCACGGAAAAGCTGATCGCCATCGGCGCCTCCACCGGCGGCACCGAAGCCATCAAGGACGTGCTGCTGAGACTGCCGGCGGACAGCCCCGGCGTGGTCATCACCCAGCACATGCCGGCCGGCTTCACCCGTTCCTTCGCCGCGCGCCTGGACAAACTCTGCCGCGTTCGCGTCAGCGAAGCCCGCGACGGCGACCGCATCCTCCCCGGCACCGCCCTCCTCGCCCCCGGCGGCCTGCACATGGAAGTCGCCCGCTCCGGCGCCAACTACGTGGCCCGGCTGTCCGAAGCGCCCCCGGTCAACGGCCACCGCCCGGCGGTGGACGTGATGTTCACCAGCGCCGCGCGCTGCGCCGGCCGCAACCTGATCGCCGCCCTGCTCACCGGCATGGGCAAGGACGGCGCCCGCGGCCTGCTGGCGATACGCGAAGCAGGCGGCTACACCGTCGCCCAGGACGAAGCCAGCTGCGTGGTCTACGGCATGCCCCGGGAAGCGGCGGAGCTAGGCGCGGCGGAAGAGGTGCTGCCGCTGGAGGAGATTGGCCCGGCACTGCTGGCGCAGGCCAGGAAAAGAGGGACCGGGAACAGGGTGTGAGGCTCGCCGCGGGATTGACTTCCCTCATCCGAACGTGGCCCGGGTGAAACCCGGGAGCGGCGGTTGGATTGTCCCCGGATTTCATCCGGGCTGCGGACTGCCGTAGGTTGGGTAGAGGAACGAAACCCAACAGTGCGTGGTTTGGGCCTTGCGATGTTGGGCCTCGCTGCGCTCGGCACCCACCTACGGAACGAACCGTGGGCTGTGTGACTCAGTAGCCCCCCTTTCAGCTTCCCTGGCTGGCGCCCTCGCAGCTCCACAGCTCAACCGCTGGCCTGTCGGCCCTGGGCGGCCCCAGCCAATGGGTCAGCTCGCGGCACTCGCCGGAGCGGCACAGCTGATAATCCCCGGCCTCGGGCGTGCGCCCCAGGCGCAGGGGCTGCAGGGGCGGCAGCTCGCGCCGGTAGTGCCAGGCGCCATCCCGCAGCACCGCATCCTGCGGGATCTCCATGCCGGCCCCGCTGCCACGCACGCGCGCCTCGTCCAACCGCAGGCCTTGCGGGGTCACGCGGTAGTCCTCCTCCCAACGCACCTTCTCCACCGTATGCCGCCAGGCCAGGGTGAAGGGCTCGGCCGGCAGCGTCGCCCAGACGCTGCCGGCCAGGCCCAGGCACAGCGCGATCATGCCGGGGCGGGCCCGGCGCGGCGTGCGCGCCAGAAGTGCTGAGCGAAGAACAGCGCGGCCAGCACGAAGCCCGCCTCGTCGCTGATGGGCGCCGCGAGGATCAGGCTGGCGCCCGCCGCAAAGGCCAGCAAACGCTCCCAGAGGGCCAGGCGCACCTGCAGGCAGCCGGTGAACACCGCCCCCCACAGGCCGATGGCCAGTGCCGCCTTGAACAGCATGTAGAGGTTCGCCCCCCAGCTGTCGCCCTGCAGCATCAGCGCCGGGTCGTAGACCGCCATGAACGGCACCACGAAACCGGCCACGGCGATGCGCACCGCCCAGAAGCTGATCAACAGCCCTTTCTCCCGGGCGATGGGCGCCGCCGCGAAGCAGGCCAGAGCCACTGGCGGCGTGAGGTCGGCCATGATCCCGAAGTAGAAGACGAACATGTGCGACACCAGCAGCGGTACGCCCAGTTCCAGCAGGGCCGGCGCGGCGATGGAGCTGGTGATGATGTAGTTGGGGATGGTGGGGATGCCCATTCCCAGCACCAGGCAGGTGAGCATGGTCAGCACCAGCGACAGGAAAAGGTTTTCCTGGCCGATGGCGAGGATGTAGCCGGCGAAGGTGGACGCGGCGCCGGTCAGGCTGACGACGCCGATTATCACCCCCACCAGGGCGCAGGCGATGCCCACCGGCACCGCATGGCGGGCGCCTTCCACCAGCGCGTGCAGGCATAGCCGCAGGGTTTCCCGTCCGCCCTTGATGAACCAGCAGGTCACCACCAGCGCACCGATAACGCCGAAGACCACGCCTATGCCGAGCTGGAAGAAGCCTGCGCAGAGCAGCCCCAGGGCGATCCAGAAGGCGATGCGCAAGCCAAAGGAAGACACCCGCAGGATGATCGCCGAACCGAGGATGACGATGGCCGTCAACGCCAGGCCCACGGTGCCGGAGAACAGCGGCGTGCGCCCGGAGAACAGCAGGTAGATCAGCACGAAGAGCGGGATCAGCAGGAACCAGCGCTGCTTCACCGCCCCCCAGGCGCTGGGGCACTGGTCCTTCGGCAGACCCACCAGGTTCGAGCGGCGGGCCTCCAGGTGGACCATCCAGAACACCGAGCTGAAATACAACAGCGCCGGCACCAGCGCCGCCTTGGCCACTTCGAAGTACGGCACGTTGATGGTCTCGGCCATGATGAAGGCCACCGCGCCCATCACCGGCGGCATGATCTGGCTGCCCATGCTGGAAGTGGCCTCCACGCCACCGGCGAAGGCGGGCCGATAGCCGAAGCGCTTCATCAGCGGAATGGTGAACTGCCCGGTGGTGACCACGTTGGCGACGCCCGAGCCGGTGATGGTGCCCATCAGCGCCGAGGACACCACCGACACCTTGGCCGGACCACCGAGCTTGTGGCCGAACAGGCCGAGGGCGAAGTCGGTGAAGAGCTTGATCATCCCCGCCTGTTCGAGAAAGGCGCCGAACAGGATGAACAGGAAGATGTAGGTCGCCGACACATAGGTGGGCGTGCCGTACAGGCCCTCGGTGCCGAAGGACAACTGGTTGACGATCTGGTCCAGCCCGTAGCCCCGGTGCGCGAGGTCACCCGGCAGGTATTCGCCGAGCAGGCCGTAGGCCAGGAATACACCGCAGATCAGCGGCAGGGCGATGCCCATCACCCGCCGCGCCGCCTCGAACACCAGGACGATCAGCAGCAAGCCGATCACCATGTCGCCCGTGGTCAGGTCGCCGGAGCGCTGGATCAGGTCCACCTCGAACACCCACTGGTAGGCCGCGGTGGCCGCCCCCGCCAGGGCGAGCAGCCAGGCCAGCGGCTGCCAGGGCCGTCCCCGGCCCAGGGCTGGATAACTGAGGAACACCAGCATCAGCAGGAAGCCGACATGCACGGCCCGGAGTATCTGCGTGGACACCGGGTGGAAGGCGGCGGTGACGATCTGGAAACAGGAAAACAGCAAGGCGACGACGAACAACGCCTTGGGCCAGTCCGAAACGCTGGCCGAAAGCCCCGAATGGTCTTGAGTCATGGCACAACCTCTACTGCCTGGAGCGCCGGCGGCCCCCGCCGCCGGCGCGGGCCATCACTTGAGTACGCCGGCTTCCTTGTAGAAGCGCTCGGCGCCCGGATGCAGCGGAATCGGCAGGTTCTGCGCCGCCGTTTCCAGCTTGATGTCCTTGGCCGCCGCATGGGAGTTGGCCAGGCGATCGAGGTTGTCGAACATCAGCTTGGTCATCTGGTAGGCCAGCTCGTCGGAGACGCCCTCATGGCTCACCAGGATGTTGGTGATGGCCACGGTCGCCACGTCCACGTCCTGGCCGTCATAGGTCTTGGCCGGAATGATCGCCGGCTGGTAAGCCGCGCTGCCGACCTTCGCCGTGACCTCCGCCGGCACCTCGACGAAGTTGATCGGCATGGTCGCCGCCAGGTCGCGGATGGCCGCCATGCCCAGGCCCGAGGACTGCAGGGTGGCGTCGAGCTGGCGGTTCTTGATCAGTTCCACCGACTCGGCATAGGGCAGGAACTCCACCTTGCCCATGTCCTCGTAGCTCAGCCCCGCCGCCGCGAAGATCGCCCGCGCGTTCAACTCGGTGCCAGACTTGGGCGCGCCCACAGAAATGCGCTTGCCCTTGAGGTCGGCCAGGGTCTTGATGCCCGCGTCCTTGCTGGCGACGATCTGGATGTAGTTCGGGTAGGTGGCGGCGATGGCGCGCAGCTTCTTCAGCGGCGACTTGAAGCCGGCCTCCTCGACGCCGGTCCAGGCATCGCTCACCGAGTCGCCCAGGGCCAGGGCCAGTTCACCCCGCCCGGCCTGCAGCAGGTTGAGGTTTTCCACCGAGGCCTTGGTGGCCTGCACCGAGGTCTTGGCGCCGTCGATGCCAGAGCCGTAGATCTGCGAGAGACCGACACCGATGGGGTAGTACACGCCGCTGGTGCCGCCGGTGAGGATATTGATGAAGGTGGGGGCGGCGAAGGCCGCGGCACTGGCCGCCAGGGCGGAAACCAGGGCGAGGGCACGAATGGAGGATCGTGGTCGCATGGGTAGAACTCCCTTGTTGTTGTGATGGTCTTGAGCCATTGACTCTAGACCATCGCCCGCGAACCGACCGCCGCGCGAAAGCCGTTCCCTGCCGGCCTCGCGCGGCTCACGGCGCGCGCCGTTCTTCAACACCCGCCTGCGCAGCTTGGGCCGTTCCAGTTCACGCGGTCCACCGGTTCGCCGCCGAGAACGAAGCCCCCCCGCAGGAGGCGCTTTCGACCAGGCGACCTCGTGATGTTGGGCTTCGCAGGCTCAGCGCCAACGGTCCTGGCAATGGAACAGGCGACGAAGCTGCGGCTGAGCGCTTAATGGCAGGGCGAGGTCTGGGAAAGCGCGCTGATGGATGCGGTGATTCATCTGTCCCGCAGAACCCTCAACGAAACGGGGCGGAATTCAAGCCTACTCATTTCACGGCAGGCGAGGAGGCGCCGGCGGATCGCGCGGCGACTTACGCGAATCCGTCTTTGCTGGCCAGATTGGCCCGGGCCAGAGCGGTGAACGCCTTGAGCGCAGCGGAGGGGTTGCGACGGTTCGGGTAGTACAGGCACAGGTTGTCTCTGGGAGGCGTCCACTCCTCCAGCACCCGCTCGAACTGTCCGGCCTCGATTTCACCCTGGACGTCCTGTTCCATGAGAAAGCCGAGCCCCATCCCTTCCTGTACGACTGCCTTGGCGACACTGGGCTCGTCGAGCGTGAGCTGTCCGCCCACATCAAGCCGGGTCACCTCCCCCGCCCGCTCGAAATGCCAGGGGTAGATCGCCCCATTCGGCAGACGGATACGTATGCACTGATGGTGAGGAAGATCGGCTGGCGTACGGGGTCGGCCGTACCTGTCGAAGTATGCTGGCGTACCGACCACGGCATACCGTTGTTGCCGGCCGAGCGAGATCACGATCATGTCGCTGGGCACGAGATTGGCGGACCGCACGCCCAGATCGAAACCCTCAGCGACGATGTCCACCATTCGGCCTTCGGTGACCAAGTCGACATGCACCTTCGGGTAACGCCGCAGAAACTCCAGCACCAGCGGCAGAAGAGCTGCGCGGGCGGCACTGGCGAACGCATTGATGCGCAGGACGCCCGAAGGCCCGGCATTGTGTGACCGCACCGCGTCGAGCGCCGCACGTACGTCCTGCAGGGCTGGCCCGACACGCTCCAGGTACATCTTGCCCGCCTCGGTCAGCGACACGCTGCGTGTGGTGCGATTGAACAGTCGCGTTTCGAGCGTCGCCTCCAGCTTGGCAATGGTGTTGCTCAACGCGGTGGTTGAAACATCGAGGTCGATGGCCGCCTGCCGAAACGAGGCCCGGCGTGCCACAGCCAGTACAGCGTCCAACTCATTGAGGCCCAGGCGTGGGGCAGTCATTCGATTGTCCTGATTATCGGGATAGGTCGTTAACATCTATCCCAGTTGAGCAAATTATCAACTGAGCGGCAAGATCGCAGTCGGCCCCCAGCAATTGTGAGAAAGGAGATCAGGTCATGAGTCTTCAACTGCCTCGCGTCGTGGAGACGTACTTCGAGATCAGCAATGGCGGCGACGCATCACGCCTCGCAGCCTGTTTCTGTGCGGACGCCACCGTGATCGACGAAAACAGGACGCACCTGGGCATCGAGGCCATCGAAGCCTGGCATGACGGGGTACAGCAGGCATTCACTTACCGTGTCGAGCCACTGGAAGCGTCGCGAGAGAACGGTAGGCTGACCGTCACGGCGCGTGTGGTCGGCAACTTCCCCGGCAGCCCGGTGAACCTGGTTCATGTGTTCATGTTGCAGGAGGGTCGGATCAGCTCGTTGGAGATTGCGCCATGATGAGCCTCGAGTTGGCCGACAAGCGGGTCCTGGTCACCGGTGGCACCAAAGGCGTCGGGCGGGCGGTGGTCAACCTGTTCCTCGCGGAAGGCGCGAAGGTGCTCACCTCGGCGCGGCAGGCGAACATCGACATGGCGGATGACCTGTTCGTTCAGGCTGATCTCGCGACCCGGGAAGGTTGCGCGGCACTGGTGGCCGCGACCAGGCGACGCTTGGGCCATGTGGACATCATCGTCCACGTCCTGGGTGGCTCGTCGGCACCCGGTGGCGGGTTCGCCGCGCTGGATGAAGAGCAGTGGCAGCGCGAACTCGATCTGAACCTGTTTCCGGCCGTGCGCCTGGATCGCGCCTTGCTCCCGGATATGCTGGCGCGACAGGGGGGCGTGATCATCCATGTGACCTCCATTCAGAGCCGCTTACCCCTGCCCGAGGCTACTACGGCCTACGCCGCTGCCAAGGCTGCGCTCTCGACCTACAGCAAAAGCCTGTCGAAAGAAGTCTCGCCCAAAGGCGTGCGAGTGGTCCGGGTTTCGCCCGGCTGGATTGAAACCGAAGCGTCGGTCGCACTGGCCGAGCGGCTGGCTCAGGAGGCTGGCACCGACTACGAAGGTGGCAAGCGGATCATCATGGATGCACTGGGCGGCATCCCGCTCGGCCGCCCTTCGACGCCGACAGAGGTTGCCAATCTGATTGTTTTCCTTGCTTCGCCTCGCGCTGCCTCTATTACCGGGAGTGAATTTGTAATCGACGGCGGCACGATTCCAACAGCCTAGCGGCGGTTGCCTTGCATAAACGCGTCAACCACCGACAGTAGCGATGGTCGTGCGATTGTCTTCGACCTGAAGGGGACAACGGCCGCCCTGCATCAGGGTGTGTCTGAAAGGCATCCGGATGCAGGGGCACCGATCTGGCCGGATAACCGACGCCGGCCAGTTTAAGTCCCCGTGTTCAACTGCGAGCCTGACACGCCGGGAACCCACCATCACCCCGGAAGGTGACGCCACGGTGCGCCGCCCCCGAAAGCCGAGGACTGCGCCCAGCGCTTCACCCGCGCGCGTACCGGCCAATCACCCGTGGCATCCGCCACAACCTGCCGCAGGAAGATCCGCAGGCCTTCACCCAGGCCGTCATTGATGCCGACAACCGCTGAAACCCAGGCAGGCCAAGCGCTCGCGGTCACCGGCGTGCCTGGTGGCCGCCAAGGCGATTATTCACCAGTTGCTCAGAAAACGAGCAAACCCAGCCCTAATATATCTATTTAATCGATTATACCAATTCATGGAAAAAGCCTTTCCATATTCCACAATAACGACCCAATTGATCGCCTAACATATTGTTTTTATTGGACTCCATACAACTATCATCGGCGTCGATGGTAACCATCACGCAGCATCACTTCTTCATCGAAATCACATCCGTAAGATGGGCCCCGTAGACGAATTCCAACCCCCTCTAACCAAGGTGACCAAAATGAAAAAGCAAATCCTCGCCAGCCTGTTCATCGCCAGCCTGTCCGCTTCCGCTTTTGCGCTGTCGGTTGCAGAGGGTGGTTCTGACCGCACTTCCATCCACCGCGTCGCCGAAGGTGGCTCTGACCGCACCAGCATCCACCGCATCGCCGAGAACGGTTCCGAGCGCTCCCAGTCGCTGCGCGTAGCCGAAGGCGGCTCCGACCGCACCAAGGCCTTCGACGTGGCTGAAAACGGTTCCGAGCGTTCCCAGTCCCTGCGCGTCGCTGAAGGCGGCTCCGACCGCACCAAGGCCTTCGATGTTGCTGAAAACGGTTCCGAGCGCTCCCAGTCCCTGCGCGTAGCCGAAGGTGGCTCCGACCGCACCAAGGCCTTCGATGTCGCTGAAAACGGTTCCGAGCGTTCCCAGTCCCTGCGCGTAGCTGAAGGTGGCTCCGACCGCACCAAGGCCTTCGATGTCGCTGAAAATGGTTCCGAGCGCTCCCAGTCCCTGCGTGTAGCCGAAGGCGGTGCCGACCGCACTGGCGCCAACCGCATCAGCTGATTCCCGGAGCAGTTCAGAGGCAGGCAATTCATGATGTATGCACCTCGAAAGGCAGAAGGCGCCACCTGTGGCGCCTTCTTTCTTTTTGGGGAAAGCAAAACCGAAGGCCTGTGGTCTCCAGGGGTAGCTGCGCTGCCCTTGGCGAATGAGCTCGCCCCCACAAGAATGCCCGGTGCCTGCCCATTCTCAGGTGCCATACACCTTCTGCGCCGGTGATGATGAGGAAGCGGTTCTGGCAGATGGGCATGGGGTGGTCCCACACGTGTACCCGGCCCCCTCTCCCGCTTCCGGGAGAGGGCAACGAAATCAAAGGCACTCAATACTCGTCACGTTGGCCTGTCGCGTCGTTATCGCCACACACGGCGAACGCGGAACTTCATGGGGAGGGATTGAATCCGTTGCTCCGGTAGCAGGCATCGTCCGTTGGAACTAGCGCAAAAAACAGCCATTCAAAAGTCGGACCAAGGTTTTCCAGGAAATGGCCGCATATGTTTCTGAAGTGTTTCCATGAAACCGACGGGAAACATTCCAATTACAGACAATTACATACTTCAATACAGTCCGTAACAGGCACCAAAAACAAACAAAATCATCGGAATAACTCATGCCAATCAGCACGTTACGAACTTACCAATTATCGTTAAGTTCGCCACTTGTCAGGCACCTGAAAATACCGCTAGCGGTGTTTTGCAACTTCCTTATTATCCGTTCTCGGGGGGTTACCTGGAAACTAATGAGGAAGAAACATGAAATCCGCAATTAGCACCACCGCCTTGTCCAGCCTGCTGTTTTCCCTTGTTGCCATGACTTCCATGCAGGCATTCAGCGAGTCCCTTCCAGCAGCCGGCCAGCAACCATTCCTGATGCTGGCGGAAGGAGGCGGTGATCGCCTCATCCAGTACCGGGAGGCACAGGCACAGCGCAGGCAAACGACCGCGGACGACAGCGAGCGCTTCGTCCAACTGGTGGAGGAACAACCCACCGCGGCCGGCGCCGCCAAGCAAGCCAAGGACGTGGGCGCCATGCCGCAGACCCGCTACCAGTCACGTATCCACCATCGGAACCTGAAGTACGATCAGTGAGCTGAGCCTGTCCATCCCTCCGGGCGCGCCCCGCGCCCGGAGGCTGTCCATCGCGAGTAAACATCCACGCTCGTGGAACGTGGAGTTGCTCTTGGCTCCCTAGAAAGGGGCATCCAGGCGCCGCCCGGCAAATCGGAGCCGGGAGGAAATCCGGGAGCACTGACGGGTCTTCTCCCCAAGCGCTTCCCTGCGACGAGACTGGCCACGACGACGCAGCAACGTAGGATGGGTTGAGCCTGCGAAACCTATGCCGTTTGCTGGGACCGATGGGTATCGCTTCGCTCAACCACATCCTACGAACGTCATCCTGATACCCGGGCAGCCCAATCGTCACAGGCAGAGCCGATAACTCATGACCACGTCCTCAGGACGTGGTTTCCCAAGTTCTAATGAATTCGCTCCCGCCAAAGGCGCCTGACTCCGTCGACGGAAAAATCTCGTGGAAATTTCCCCCTGCCGGGAAGCGCGTCGGCACAGTAAGTTAGCCGGTGGATCTTTCACGGGGGACGGCAATGGACTCACTTACCCAGGCGCTGCTCGGCGCCACGCTGCAGGGCGCGATGCTCGGCCGCTGGCAAGGACGCAAGGCGCTGCTCTATGGCGCCGTGCTCGGCACCCTGCCCGATCTCGACGTGGTGATCCGCTACACCGATGCGGTGGAAGCCATGACTTACCACCGGGGCTTCAGCCATTCGGTCTTCGTCCTCAGTGCCCTGGCGGCCGCGCTCACCCTGCTGGCGCGACGATGGCGACCGAATCCGGCCTACTCGACACGGCGGTTGTTCCTCGCGCTCTGGCTGGTGCTGGTCACCCATCCGCTGCTGGACGCCTTCACCAGCTACGGCACCCAGCTGTTCTGGCCGCTGCAGATGCCGCCCATCGCCTGGTCAAGCATCTTCATCATCGATCCGCTCTACACCGTGCCGCTGCTGGCGGCGGTGGTCGGCGGCCTGCTGTTCGGCCTGAAGGACCGCAAGCCCGGCATTCCGCTGGCGGCCCTGGCGCTGTCGAGCCTGTACCTGCTCTCCAGCCTCGGCGGCAAGTTCATGGCCGAGCAGCGGGTGCAGGACGTCCTGGAACGCGAAGGCATCCGCCCGCAGGCCCTGTTCAGCACGCCGACGCCGTTCAATACGCTGCTCTGGCGCGTGGTGGTGGTCGACGGCGAGGACTACCACGAAGCCCTGGTGAGCTGGTTCGACCGGGAGCCCCCCAGGCTCGAACGCATTCCACGCGGCACCGAGCTGGCGCGGCGCCTGCGGGATTCGCCGCAGCACCTGCGCCTGGCCTGGTTCACCCACGGCATCCTGCGCTACGACCAGATCGACCAGATGCTGGTGGTCACCGACCTGCGCCTGGGCATGACCGGCTTCCACCCGTTCCGCTTCATCCTCGCCGAACAGCGGGACGGCCGCTGGCAGCCGGTGACGCAGACGCGCCGCTGGCCCACCGACCGCGGCGACCTGGAGCGCCTGACCCTGCTCTGGCAACGCATCTGGCACGAGGACCAGGCGGTGCCGCTGTCGACCTGGGCGGGATTGCTGCAACGGTGAGGCTGGCCGGGATCTCGCGGTGGTGGCGGACGCGGTTCGCAACCTGGCGGCGCGTACCGCGCAATCCACCCGACAGGCCGGCACCGGGCCGGCCTTGCCGGGACGCGGGAATCAACCCGCGACGTAGGCTTCGCGGGCCTTGGCCGCGCTGGCGAGCTTCAGGCGGTAGCAGCCCCACATCACCAGCAGCCACACGGGAATCGCGTACACCGATACCTGGATGCCCGGGATCATCAGCATGATGCCGAGGATGAACACCACGAAGGCCAGGCACAGGTAGTTGCCCATGGGGAACCACAGGGCGCGGAAGCCGGTGCGGACACCGTCCTTGTCCATGCGCTGGCGGAACTTCAGGTGGGAGTAGCTGATCATCGCCCAGTTGATTACCAGGGCGGCCACCACCAGGGACATCAGCAGCTCCAGGGCGTTGTGCGGGATCACGTAGTTGACCACCACGGCGAGGAAGGTCACCGCCGCCGAGACCAGCAGCGAGCGCACCGGCACGCCGCGCTTGTCCACCCTGGCCAGGCCGCGCGGGGCGTCGCCCTGCTCGGCCAGGCCCAGCAGCATGCGGCCGTTGCAGTAGGTGCCGCTGTTGTAGACCGACAGCGCGGCGGTGAGCACCACGAAGTTCAGCAGGTGGGCGGCGGTATCGCTGCCGATCAGCGCGAAGATCTTCACGAAGGGGCTGCCGCTGTAGGCATCGCCGGCACCGTTGATGGAAGCCAGCAGCGCGTCCCAGGGGCTCAGGGAAAGCAGGACCACCAGGGCGCCGACATAGAAGATCAGGATGCGGTAGATCACCTGGTTGATCGCCTTCGGGATCACCTGCTTCGGCTTGTCGGCCTCGGCGGCGGTGAAGCCGAGCATTTCCAGGCCGCCGAAGGAGAACATGATGAAGGCCATGGCCATCACCAGGCCGCTGACGCCATTGGGGAAGAAGCCTCCGTGCGCCCAGAGGTTGCTCACGGCCGCCTGCTCGCCGCCGCTACCGCTGAACAGCATCCAGCAGCCGAGGACGATCATGCCGACGATGGCGACGACCTTGATCATGGCGAACCAGAACTCGGCCTCGCCGAACAGTTTCACGTTGGCCAGGTTGATGGCGTTGACCACCAGGAAGAACGCCGCGGCGGTGGCCCAGGTGGGCACTTCCGGCCACCAGTAGTGGATGTACTTGCCCACCGCGGTGAGCTCGCTCATACCCACCAGGACGTAGAGCACCCAGCAGTTCCAGCCGGACAGGAAGCCGGCGAAGCCACCCCAGTATTTGTGGGCGAAGTGGCTGAAGGAACCGGCCACCGGCTCCTCGACGATCATTTCGCCGAGCTGGCGCATGATCAGGAAAGCGATGAAACCGCAGAGGGCGTAGCCGAGGATCATCGACGGTCCGGCCGACTTGAGTACCCCGGCCGAGCCGAGGAAAAGTCCGGTGCCGATGGCGCCACCGAGGGCGATCAACTGGATATGGCGATTCTTCAGGCCGCGTTTCAGCTCGCCCGAGTGTTGCATGTCACTCATTGCGTCACCTTTTTTTGTTGTCGTGACGGGATTTCACCCGCCGGGCTTGTGGCACGGCGGAAGTCTGCAAGGCGGGTAACCTCGGATCACTGGGCGTCTGGCTGTACCTCCGGAGCGGCATTGCTGAAGGCTTCGAGGGCTTCGCAGCGCGCAGCGACCTCGAGGATGCGCGGATAGGCGGAGAGGTCACAGCCGAAGCGGCGTGCGTTGTACAGCTGGGGAATCAGGCAAGCCTCCAGGTAGCCCGGCCGGCTGCCGAGGGACAGCTGGCCGTCGAAGGACTCCAGGCCTTTTTCCACAGCGGCCAGGCCAAGCCCCACCCAATGGTGATACCAGGCGTCCTTGGCGTCGTCGGCCACACCCAGTTCGGCCTTGAGGTACTGCAGCACCCGCAGGTTGTTCAGCGGGTGGACATCGCAGGCGATATGCAAGGCCAGGGAGCGCACCAGGGCACGCTGGGCCGGATCGGCCGGCAACAGCGCCGGCACGGGGAAGACTTCTTCGAGGTATTCGAGGATCGCCAGGGACTGCGCGATACGAATCTCGCCACCGGCATTGCCGGCATCCACCAGCAACGGCAGCAGGCCCTGGGGATTGAGTTCGCGATACGCCGGCAGGTGCTGCTGGCCACCGTCCTTGACCAGGTGGACCGGCGCCTGGCGGTATGCCAGGCCCTTGAGGTTGAGGGCGATACGCACACGGTACGCAGCGCTGGAGCGCCAGTACCCGTAGAGGGTGAGTTCGGTATTCATGGCAACGGGCCGATTTTTTGTTTGCGTCATCTCACTCTGGCAGCGCCTGGCGAACAAGGCGCGGAATCCACCGGGGCGAAGCGCCGGACGGTCATTACGGCAAGTTTTCCTTACACTGCCGGGCCGGGCTCGATACCACGTGCCGCCCGCCTCCCTTGTGTAGTGTTTTCTTGACGGCGCGTTCAGGCAGGCTTCCAGGACAAGCCGCCAACAGCTCTGGCGACGACTGCGAGCCACCCCTTGCCCGCCGCTTCGGAAAGGCACCGACCACTCATCCGAAATGCCCCGTTCCGCTACTCGCCCGATTGAAGGCACATCGCCATCAACTAAGGTTCTTCACGGAATGAGCGACTGTCTTCATCCCGCGTGATGGGTCAAGGAGTCCACGTCTGGCCAGAGGAGGTGGCATGTGGAAGAAATCAGAGATCCGGAAGAACTGAGCAGAGACGTTCGAGAACAACGGCAACTCCACGAAGAACTGGCGCGTATCAAGGCCGAACGCGAACGGTTGCACTTCGATAAGGCCGCCCCACCCCCCAAGGTGCCGCCGGCGCCGAGCAACATCCTGCCCTTCCCCTGCCGGCAGCCCCCCATGCGCTGCGGCAATCCCGTGCTGCTGGATTACCTCTACGGACTGGAGTCCGAGGCCCTGCGCGACCTGCCGGAGGCGCGCACCCGCCAGTTGTTCGATTTCGCCACCGGCGCCCAGGCGGCCCGCGCGTTGCGTTGCCGGCGGCGCATGCTGGCGCGCGCCGTGGACGAAACCTGCCAGCGCGTCGGCCAGGGCGTGCGCATGCTGTGCGTTGCCGGCGGCCACCTGCGCGAAGCGGAACTGGCACGCGAGCTGCACCAGGGGCGTTTCAGCGAAATGCTGGTGTTCGACGACGATGCGGAGCGCCTGGAAACCGTGCGCAAGAGCTATGGCGCGCTGGGCGTGCGCACCCGTCTGGGCAGTCTGGAGCAGTTGCTGGCCGGCGAGTGCCGGTTCCAGGGCTACGACCTGGTGTATTCGGCCGGGATCACCGAAGTGCTGGACGACCGGCACTGCGAGCGTCTGCTGCCGTGTCTGTTCCAGGCCCTGCGTCCGGGCGGCCGCGTCCTGCTGGCCAACTTCCGCCCCGGAATCGACGCCATCGCTTTCCTCGAAGGGCTGCTGGACTGGCGTCCGCGCTATCGCCTCGACGCGCAGTTGCTCGGCCTGCTGGACGGTATCGACTACAACCAGATCGCCTCGGCGCGGGTGTTCCACGATGTCGGCCAGCGCATCGGCTTCCTCGAAGCGGTGAAGTACGGCTGAGCGGCGAATTCACTCGCGAAGCAGTTCGCAGCCCCGCAGGGTGGGTGGCGCTTTCCATCCACCCGCGACGCGATGCCAGACCTCGAGGGTGGACCGGTGAGGCCTGGTTCAGCGTACGGCTGCGCCAGCCGGCGGATTGCGCCGTTTCAACCTTGCTGCAGGTGCCCGTAGAGCTTGGCGTAGAGCCCACCTTCGGCGATCAGCTGCTGGTGGTCGCCGTCCTCGGCGATATGGCCGCCGTCGAATACCAGCACCCGGTCCGCCTGCTTAACCGCCGACAGGCGGTGGGCGATGATCAGGGTGGTGCGGCCGTTGAGGAAGGCTCCCAGCGCCTGGTGCAGGGCGTACTCGGTGGCGGCGTCGAGGGCCGAGGTGGCTTCGTCGAGGATCACCACCTTGGGTTCGGCGAGCACCATGCGGGCGATGGCCAGGCGCTGCCGCTGGCCGCCGGACAGGCGCACGCCGGAACGCCCCACCACGGTGTCCAGCCCCTGGGGCAGGCTGCGGATGGTCGCGGCCAGCTGGGCAATCTCCAGCGCGCGCCAGCAGGCCTCGTCGCTGCGTTCACGGCCCATGGTCAGGTTGGCGCGCACGCTGTCGTTGAACAGCGCCGGATGCTGCAGGACCACCGCCACGTTGTCGCGCACCTGGGTCAGGCCGATCTCCTCCAACCGGCAACCGCCGTAGCGGATCTGCCCCGCCTGGGGCTGGTAGAGCCCCAGCAGCAGTTGCACCAGGGTGCTCTTGCCGCCGCCGCTGGCGCCGACGATGGCGACCTTCTCGCCGGGGGCGATGGACAGGTTGAGGCCGTCCAGCACCGGCTCCTCGGCGTAGGCGAAGCGCAGGCCCTTGACTTCGATGCCCAGGGTTTCGCGGCCTTTGAACGGGTCGACGCTCGGCGTGTACTGGGGCTCGTCGGCGCGCGCCAGCAGCTCGTTGATGCGCCCCAGGGCGGCGCCGGCGGCGTAGTAGGAATACTGCAGGCCGAGCAGTTGCTCCACCGGCCCGATCATGAACCAGAGGTAGCTGAACACCGCCAGCATCTGGCCGATGGAGAGGTCGGAGAAGAGCACCGTGAGCATGGCCGCGGCGCGGAAGAAGTCGATGCCGAACTGGAACAGCAGGCCACTGGTGCGTCCCGCCGCGTCGCTCTTCCACTGAGAGGCCACGGCGTAGTCGCGGACTTCCTGGGCACGCTGGCCGAGGCGGCCGAAGAAGAAGCCCTGGCGGTTGCTGGTGCGCACTTCCTGGACGGCTTCCAGGGTTTCCGTGAGCGCCTGGGTGAAGCGCGCGGTGCTGTCGTTCTCCAGCTTCTTAAGGTGCTTGACGCGCTTACCCAGCTGCACGGTGGCGTAGATCACCAGCGGGTTGAACAGCAGGATCAGCAACGCCAGCTGCCAGTGCATCCAGACCAGGATGGCGGCGGTGCCGGTGAGGGTGAGCACGGCCACCAGGAAGCGACTGAGGGTCTCGCCGACGAATTTGTCCAGGGTGTCCAGGTCGGTCACCAGGTGGGCGGTGACGGTGCCACCGCCGAGGCTTTCGTACTCGCCGAGGGAGATGCGCTTGAGGCGCTCGATCAGGCGGGTGCGGATACGGAACACGATGTCCTTGGCCAGCCGCGCGAACAGGCGCGCCTGCAGCACGTTGAACACCAGGGCCATGCCCCGCAGCAGCAGCGTCACCAACAGCATCAGGCCGATGTAGCCGGCGGCGCTTTCCCAGGGTTGGTGCAGGAAGTGGTCCATGAAGCGCAGGGCGGCGTCGCCCCGCTGCAGCAGAACCTCGTCCACCAGCAGCGGCAGCAGCAGCGGAATCGGCACGCTGCAGAGGGTGGCCAGCACGGCCACCAGATTGGCCAGCCAGAGGGCTTTCCTGTGGCGCAGGGCCAGACGGCGGATCTCCGCCCAGCTCAAGCGATCAGGCATGGGTACCCCGTTCCAGCCAGCGGCCCAGCAGCGGCGCCAGTTCATCCAGGGCCTGGTAGCCATTGGTCAGCAGCGCCAGTTGGCCGTCGCGCTCGGCCAACAGGGTGGGGAAACCGGCGATGCCGAGGTCCTGCACCCAGGCGAAGTCGGCGAGGGTCGCCTCATGACTGGCGGCGGCATCGAAGGCCTGCGCGAACTCGATGCGCGGGATGCCCGCCTGCTCGGCCAGCGCCACCAGGGTGGACGCCTGGGTCACGTCACGGCCTTCGGCGTAGAACGCATGCTGGATCAGCCTGACCAGCGGCCAGGCCAGTTCGGGCGCCAGGGAACGGGCCACCACCAGGGCGCGGCAGGCCGGCTCGGTGTCGTAGACGAAGCCGTCGGGCAGCGCACCGTCGAAGCGGAACGGCTGTCCGGTGGCCTGGTTGACCGCCTGCCAGTGTTCGAGGATGTAGCGCCGGGTATGGGCATCCAGCGCGGCACCCTGGCCGGTGCGCAGGCCGCCGGCCACCAGATGCAGCGGCACCCCGGCCGCCGCGGCCTGCCCGGCCAGCGCCGTCATCACCGGGGCGAAGCCCCAGCACCAGGAACACATGGGGTCCATCACATAGAGCAGGCGGGCAGTGGACACGCTCAATCCTCCAGGGCTTGGCGGGGGTCGCGGCCAATGGGGTGCGGCAGGTTGCGGGCCTTGGCCAGCTCGATCTGCTTCTGCCGCTCCATGGCGCTGGCACGGGTCTTCTCGCTCAGGCTGTCCCAGCAGTGCGGGCAACTGATGCCGGGGGAAAAGTGCTCGGACTGGCGGTCTTCCACGGAAATCGGGTTACGGCAGGCGTGACACTGGTCGAAGTCCCCCTCCGAAAGATCGTGGCGCACGGTGACGCGGTTGTCGAAGACGAAGCAGTCGCCGCGCCAGAGGGTCTCCTGCTGGGGCACTTCCTCCAGGTACTTGAGGATGCCCCCCTTGAGGTGGAAGACCTCGTCGAAGCCCTGGCCGAGCATGTAGCTGGAAGCTTTCTCGCAACGAATGCCGCCAGTGCAGAACATCGCCACCTTCTTGTGCACCGCCGGGTCGAAGTTCGCCTTTATGTAGTCGGGGAATTCGCGGAACGATCTGGTTTTCGGGTCGACCGCGCCTTCGAAGGTGCCGATGGCCACTTCGTAATCGTTACGGGTGTCGATCAGCAGCACTTCGGGGTCGCTGATCAGGGCGTTCCAGTCCTTCGGTTCGACGTAGGTGCCGACCTGCAGGTTGGGGTCGACGCCGGGGACGCCAAGGGTGACGATTTCCTTCTTCAGCTTGACCTTGGTGCGATAGAAGGGCTGATCAATGCAGTAGGACTCCTTGTGGTCCAGGTCGGCCAGACGCGGGTCGACCTTGAGCCAGGCAAGCAGCGCGTCGATGCCTTCGCGGGTGCCGGAGACGGTGCCGTTGATGCCTTCCTCGGCCAGTAGCAGGGTGCCCTTGATGCCGTTGTCGAGCAGGGTCTTGAGCAGGGGTTCACGCAGCGCGACGTAGTCCTTCAGGGTGACGAACTTGTACAACGCCGCCACGACGATTTGAGTCATGCGGTACTTCCTCCAGTGGTCGCCCGCGTAAAGGGCGGACCGGGCAATAGAAACGACTGCGCCGGCTGGGCCGGCGCGGTGCGAAGTCTATCAAAAAGCCGCGGCACGCAGGCTGCGTGAGATTGTCCCAGCCGCCGAATGGATGCTGGAAAAACCCAGGCGAGGCCGCCGAGACAAGGCGGGCGGAGGCTCAGTGGTCGTGCTTGCTGCCGCCACGGCAGGTCGGGGAATCCGGCGCCGCACCCTGCTCGGCCCACTCCTCCGGGGTGTAGGTGTGCAGGGCCAGGGCATGGAACTGCCCCATCAGCTCGCCGAGGCTGGCGTAGACCTTCTGGTGGCGCTTGACGGCGTTCAACCCGGCGAACACCGGGCTGACGATCACCGCCTTGTAGTGGGTTTCCAGGCCACGGCTGTGCATGTGGCTCTCGTCCAGCACATCGAGATGCTGGGGCTCCAAGGCTTCCAGGGCGGTCAGGATACGGTTGCGCATGGTCATCGGTGGACTCCGCTTACGGCTTTTTCTTGTCCTGGGGCGCCAGCTCGCTGGCCATCTCGCTGAGCAGCTTGTTGACCTCGGGCACCGCAGCCTCCAGACGGCTCTGGGTGAGCTGGGCGGATTGCTGGGTCAGGGCCGGCATCTTCTCCAGGACTTTCTTGCCCAGGGGCGACTCATAGAAGGCGATCAACTCCTTCAGTTCGCTCTCGCTGAACGCGCTGGTGTAGATCTTCACCAGTTCCGGCTTCAGCTTGTCCCAGCCGACGGCCTTGTCCAGCGCGGCATTGGCCTTGGCCTGGTAGGTTTCCAGGGTGGCCTTCTTGCTGGCCGGCGCCTGGGCCTGCTCGAAGCGCTGTTCGAACATCTGCTGCACCTGGGCGTAGACCGGGACGGTCAGCTTGTCGGCGCGGGCCAGCTTGAGGAAACGTTCAGCATCGGCGGCGTGGCTGGCGGCATCGGCCAGGACCTGGCCACTGGCGCACGCCAGCAGCAAGGCGGTGCAGAGAACGCGAAACTTGGTCATCGGGAATCCTTGTCTGGCACGGATAGCGGGGGCGGCCCCGGGGGGCCGGTCATTCTGCGCTCAAGCGGATATCCGGCTCAAGGGCGACTCTTTCGACAATCGGGCCGCCGAAATGTGCGATACCGCCGCGAATCGACTGGCTATCACTTGCCCAGGCTCCCCTCCACTGGGCATCCTTTGATGACTCGGAATCCTTTCTTTCTGGTTGAGGAAATTTCCGACCAAACGACTACTTGCGGCCGACAGAACTGTATGAAAAGTTAACGACCCTAGGTCGACCGCCAGCCGTTTTCTGAACTGCCCAGGCTTCGCACACACACGGACGTGCCCGATGAACAGCCACATTTCCACCCTGCCGCCGGGAATTCCCGCGCTTTGCGATGCCCGCGGTCTGCTCGCGCCCGCCGCCATCGGCTGGTCCAACCGGCCCCGCTTGAACTGCGCGATTCCCGGCCACTTCGGCCGGCGCAAGCGCTGGAACCACTGGTGCATCACCACCCCACGCTGGGTGCTCTCGCTGACCCTGGCGGACCTCGACTACATCGGCTACGGCGCCGCCTATTTCCTCGATCTCGACAGCGGCGAGGCCGTCGCCCACACCCAGTTGCGACCCTTCTCCCTGGGCTGCCGGCTGCCCGACACGCCGCTGGAAAGCCATGACTTCGAGCATCCGCGCCTGCGGATACGCGTGGGCGAACACCCCGGCCGGGTAAGCCTGCGGGTGGAAGCGCCGGACCTGGGCGGCCAGCGGCTGCAGGTCGCCCTGGAGGTGCTGCGCCCCGCCCACCTGGACTCGGTGAACCTGGTCGCCCCCCTGCCCGGCCGCGGCTTCCATGCCAGCAGCCGCCAACTGGGCCTGCCGACCAGCGGCAGCGTGCAACTGGGGGAACGCCAGTACCTCTGCGCCGTCGGCCATAGCTTTGCCTCCCTGGACTTCGGCCGCGGCGTCTGGCCCTTCCACAGTCGCTGGACCCGCGCCGCCTTCGCCGGCCCCGGCGGCATCGCCGGAAACTTCGGCTCCGGCTGGACCGACTCCAGCGGCCTGACCGAGAACGCCCTGTGGTTCGGCGGCCGCCTGGCCAAGCTCGATCGCCCGGTGCGGATCGAACAGACTCCCAGCACACCCCTGGCCCCCTGGCAGTTGTCCACCGCCTGCCGCCAGGTGGAACTCACCTTCACCCCGCGCCAGTTGCACCAGGCCTGCCCGCGCCTGGGCCCGTTGTACGCCGACACGCGCCAGTGGTTCGGCCGCTTCGACGGTGTGCTGCGCAGTCCGGACGGCGAATGCGTGCCGGTGAACAATATCCTCGGCTGGCTGGGGGCCACCCGCGCGCGCTGGTAATTGCCCGAACGGTTGAACCGAGTGCCTGGGATAGAGCCTAAACTGCGGAATCAATAGCCGGAGCCAACCCACATGAGCCGCACAGAAACCGACAGCCTGGGGCCCGTCGAAGTCGCCGATGACGCCTACTGGGGCGCCCAGACCCAACGTTCGCTGGAGAATTTCGCCATTGGCGGCGAACGCATGCCGCTGGCGGTGGTGCACGCCCTGGCCCTGATCAAGAAGGCCGCCGCGCGAGTCAACGGTCGCGACGGCGACCTGCCGCCGGATGTCGCGCGCCTGATCGAGCAGGCCGCCGACGAGGTGCTGGCCGGCAAGCACGACAACCAGTTCCCCCTGGTGGTCTGGCAGACCGGCAGCGGTACCCAGAGCAACATGAACGTCAACGAGGTGATCGCCGGCCGCGCCAACGAACTGGCCACCGGCCAGCGCGGCGGCAAGAGCCCGGTTCACCCGAACGACCACGTCAACTTCGCCCAGAGCTCGAACGACTGCTTCCCCACCGCGATGCACATCGCCATCGCCAAGGCGGTGCAGCACGAACTGCTGCCGGCCATCGCCGAACTCGCCGGCGGCCTGGCCGAACAATCGGCACGCCACGCCCACCTGGTGAAGACCGGCCGCACCCACATGATGGACGCCACGCCGGTCACCTTCGGCCAGGAACTGTCCGCTTTCGTCGCCCAACTCGACTACGCCGACAAGGCCATCCGCGCGGCATTGCCGGCCGTGCTGGAACTGGCCCAGGGTGGCACCGCCGTGGGCACCGGGCTCAACGCGCCCCATGGCTTCGCCGACGCCATGGCCGCCGAGCTGGCGGCGCTGTCCGGGATGAACTTCGTTTCCGCACCGAACAAGTTCGCCGCCCTGGCCGGCCACGAGCCACTGGTGAACCTGGCCGGCGCCCTGAAAACCCTGGCCGTGGCCCTGATGAAGATCGCCAACGACCTGCGCCTGCTGGGCTCCGGTCCTCGCGGCGGGCTGGCGGAAGTGAAGCTGCCGGCCAACGAGCCGGGGAGCTCGATCATGCCCGGCAAGGTCAACCCCACCCAATGCGAGGCGCTGTCCATGCTCGCCTGCCAGGTGATGGGCAACGACGCCACCATCGGCTTCGCCGCCAGCCAGGGTCACCTGCAGTTGAACGTGTTCAAGCCGGTGATCGTGCACAACCTGCTGCAATCCATCCGACTGCTCGGCGACGGCTGCCGCAACTTCCAGCAGCATTGCGTGGCTGGCATGGAGCCGGACGCCGCGCGCATGGCCGAACACCTTGAGCGCGGCCTGATGCTGGTCACCGCGCTCAATCCGCACATCGGCTACGACAAGGCCGCGCAGATCGCCAAGAAGGCCTATGCCGAAGGCACGACCCTGCGCGCCTCGGCCCTGGCCCTGGGCTATCTGACCGAGGCCGAGTTCGATGCCTGGGTCCGCCCGGAAAGCATGCTGGAGGCCGGTCAGCATGGTTGAAGCGCTCAAGCACGGCGCCACGCCACTGGAAGGCGACGGCAAGCGCATCCTGATGATCCTCGGCACGCCCAAGGGCGGCAGCCTGTGCCACGCCCTGAGCGAAGCCTTCGCCCAGGGCGCGCGCAGCGAAGGCCACGTGGTGCGTTTGCTGAAGCTCGGCGAGATGCAGTTCGACCCGGTGCTGCGCGGGGGCTACGACCACAACCAGACCCTTGAGCCCGACCTGCTGGAGGCCCAGCGGCAAATCCACTGGGCCGAGCACCTGGTGTTCGTCTACCCGGTCTGGTGGGGCGGCCTGCCGGCGTTGCTCAAGGGCTTCTTCGACCGCGTCTTCCTGCCCGGCTTCGCCTTTCGCTACCGCGGCCAGTCCCAGGCCTGGGACAAGCTGCTGAGCGGACGCACCGCCGACCTGCTGGTGACCCTGGACACCCCGCCCTGGTATTTCCGCTGGATCTACGGTGCCCCGGCGCACCGCCAGATGGTGCGCACCATCCTCGGCTTCTGCGGCATCAAGACCCGCCGCCTGACCGAATTTTCCCCGGTACGCCCGTCCTCCGAGGAGCAGCGCCAGACCTGGCTGCGCAAGGCGGAAATGCTCGGCACCCGTTGCTAGTTTCCTGATGGGGGAGCGAAGTCGTTCGCGAATGATTTTCCTCCCCCAGGGGCGCGCAGAGCTTTCGTAGGATGGCGTTGAGCGGAGCGAAACCCATCAAGTGGACCATGTTTCACCGGTCCACCATCGAGGCTCGGCCGGACACCGACGGTGGATAAAAAGAGCGGCATGCCCCCTACGGGACAGCTGCGCTGTCCATCGCGAACGGATTCGCTCCCACAGGTGCCCTCTATTCACCCCCCACCAGAGTTGTCTCACGGCGCGTCCGCCAGCTGCGCATCAGCGACGGGGCCAACGCGGTGAGGGCCGAACCGAGGACCACGAACACCGCACCGGCATAGCCGATCCAGTTGATGGTTTCCGGCTGCACATGGTCCGGCCAGAGGCTGGCGCAAAGGGCCACGCTGGCGAAGGTCACCAGGGGCGTGATGGCCAGGGTGGCGCTGACCCGCGAGGCTTCCCAGTGGGCCAGCGCCTCGGCGAAGGCGCCGTAGGCCACCAGGGTGTTCAGGCAGCAGGCCAGCAGCAGCCAGCCTTGCAGCGGGCTCAGGTCGAGCAGCTCCAGAGGATGCGCCCAAGGGGTCAGCAGGGCGGCGCAACCGAGGTAGATCACCATCATCACCTGGGCCGAACCCCAGTGGCTCAGCAGCTGCTTCTGCGCCAGGCCGTAGAAGGTCCAGACGAACGCGGACAGCAGGATCACCAGCACCCCCAGGGTGTACTGGCTCATGGAGGTGAGCAGTTCTTCCAGACGCTGGTTGAAGAACAGGCCGAAGCCCAGCACCGTCACCATCAGGCCGAGGGCCTGGCCCAGGCTGAAGCTTTCCTTGAACACGAACAGGCTGCTCAGCAGGAAGAGGATCGGCGCCACCTGGATCACCAGTTGGGTGGTGCCGGGGCTGAGCATCTTCAGGCCGATCAGGTAGAACACGTAGTTGCCGGTCAAGCCGCCCACGGCCAGCACCACCAGCCAGCGACCACGCGCGCCCAGCGGGCGGAAGGCCGGCAGCCGGCGGTTGGCGCCGAGGTAGAGGAACAGCAGCGAACCGGCGACGATCAGGCGGTACCAGGTGACGGTCACCGGGTCCATGGTCTGCAGGACTTCCTTCAGCCAGATGGGCAGGACACCCCAGAGCACGGCGGTGACCAGGGCGAGGAACAGGCCGTAGAGCCAACGGCCGGAAGCGATATGCATGGGAACCTCTGCAGACGAGCCCGCCAGGGCGGCGGGCAGGACAAGGGACGCCATTCTAGGAGCGCCGGTTCCCAGGGCACAGGAACAGTTCCCGAGCGGTCGGAAACGCAACTGTACCTGTCCCCGGCTGCCGCCCGTCGAGCCCCGCAACAAGGCCGGTGGCGCTGGTTAGACTCATATAGCCAACGGGGAAATGGAGGTGGTTCGATGTTCGGTCGACGTGCGTCCGACATGGCGCCAGGCACCCACTACCGCAGTGAGCGCGTCAGTGCCGTGAACGGGCAATACTTTTTTTCCACCCGGGAAGGGACTCTGGAAGGGCCTTTTTTCACCCGTGTGGATACAGAACGGGAAATTGCGTTGTACATCCGCCGTATTCAGCAGGCTAACGCCATACTCGCCTTTCGGGGCCGATAACCGCCCCGCCATGAAAGAACCCGCGCCTGGCGCGGGTTTTTCTTGTCTACGGTTCAACGTGGTGGCAGGCGCCGTCGTTGCGGGAATGACACGCATCGCCAAGGGCGACGCCGCCGCCCCGGGTGAAGGTTCAGGGAACGAGCGGGCTTCCGGCGCGAGTCCCCCTACAGCCTCAGCGATACGCCTCGAACAGCCCGGTGGCGCCCATGCCGCCGCCGACGCACATGGTGACGATGCCGTAGCGCTTGCCCTGCCGCTGCAGCTCGCGCACCAGGTGGCCGACCTGGCGCGAACCGGTCATGCCGAAGGGGTGGCCGATGGAAATGGAGCCGCCGTTGACGTTGTACTTGTCGTTGTCGATGCCCAGGCGGTCTCGGGCGTAGAGGCACTGGGAGGCGAAGGCCTCGTTCAGTTCCCAGAGGTCGATGTCGTCGATGGACAACCCCTTGGCCTTGAGCAGCTTCGGCACCGAGAACACCGGACCGATGCCCATTTCGTCCGGCTCGCAACCGGCCACGGTGAAGCCACGGAAGATGGCCTTGGGCTTGAGCCCCAGCTCCAGCGCCTTGTCCAGGCTCATCAGCAGGGTCATGGAGGCGCCGTCGGAGAGCTGCGAGGAGTTGCCGGCGGTGACCGAACCCTCCTCGGCGAATACCGGTTTCAGCGCGTTCAGGCCTTCCAGGGTGGTGTCGGGGCGGTTGCAGTCGTCGTGCTCCACCACGCCGTCCAGCACCCGCTTCTCGCCGCTGGCCTTGTCTTCGACGAAGTACTTCACGTTCATCGGCACGATCTCGTCGGCGAACAGGCCTTCGGCCTGGGCGCGGGCGGTGCGCTGCTGGCTCTGCAGGGCGTAGAGGTCCTGGGCTTCGCGGCTGACGTTGTAGCGGCGGGCGACGATTTCGGCGGTCTGCCCCATGGGGTAATAGATGCCGGGGTGTTCCAGTTTCAGGCGCGGGTTGACGAAGTTGTCCTGGTTGATGCTCTTTAGCGTCAGGGTGATGGACTCGACGCCGCCGGCCACCATCACGTCGCTGCAGCCGGAGGCGATCTGGTTGGCGGCAATGGCGATGGCCTGCAGGCCCGAGGAGCAGTAGCGGTTCAGGGTCATGCCGGCGACGCCGATACCCAGCCCCGAAAGCACCGCCACATTGCGGCCGATGTTGTGGCCCTGGGCGCCTTCGTTGGAGCCGGCGCCGACCACGCAATCGTCCACCAGTGCCGGGTCGAGGTCGTTGCGCGCCAGCAGGGCGTTCACGCAGTGGGCGGCCATGTCGTCCGGCCGGGTCATGTTGAACTTGCCGCGGAAGGACTTGGCCAGGCCAGTCCGCACGCTGTCGACGATCACCACTTCACGCATGACGCACCTCGCTTTCGTTGGGAATGGAAGTGGACCGAGCATAGTTCCGCTGCATTCTCGGCCACCACGATCATTCATCCCGCGTATGCGCGCCCATCCCGCCTTCAGTCTTCCTTGAAGGCCTGCTCCAGGGCATCGTTGATGGTGCGCAGGACCTTGATCCGTGCATAGCGCTTGTCATTGGCCTCCACCAGGGTCCAGGACGCGATCTCGGTGCTGGTGCGATTGACCATGTCGTCCACCGCGTCGACGTAGAGGTCCCACTTTTCGCGGTTGCGCCAGTCTTCCTCGGTGATCTTGTAGCGCTTGAAGGCCACGCTCTCGCGCTCCTTGAAGCGCTGCATCTGGGTCTCCTTGTCGATGGACAGCCAGAACTTCACCAGCACGATGCCGTAGTTGTGCAACTGCTCCTCGAAGTCGTTGATCTCGCCATAGGCCCGCAGCCAGTCGGCCTCGGAACAGAAGCCTTCGACCCGTTCCACCAGCACCCGGCCGTACCAGGAGCGGTCGAAGATGGTGAATTGCCCTCGCCCCGGCACATGCCGCCAGAAGCGCCAGAGGTAGGGTTGCGCACGCTCCTCCTCGGTGGGCGCGGCAATGGGGACGGTGCGGTACTGGCGGGGGTCCAGCGCACCGGTGACGCGGCGGATGGTGCCGCCCTTGCCGGCCGCGTCGTTGCCCTCGAACACCGCCATCAGCGCGTGGCCGCGCATGCGCTTGTCACGCAACAGGCCATTGAGGCGCGCCTGTTCGGTGGCCAGTTGTTCCTTGTAGTCGCTCTTCTCCAGCGTGAGGCTGAGGTCGAGGCTGTCCAGCAGGCTGAGCTTGTCCAGGTTGGACATCAACGGGGCGGCATGGGGTTGCGGCTTGGGCCTGCCCTTCTGCCTGAGGGCCGCCTGCAGGCCTTCGAGAAGGATGCGGCCGACGCTGAGGCTGCGGTAATACTCGTCGGAACCGTCGATCACGTACCAGGGCGCGTATTCGCGGCTGGTGCGGCGCAGCACGCGCTCGCCGAAGCGCACGAAGCGGTCGTAGACCTCGCTCTGCTTCCAGTCCAGCGGATTGAGCTGCCAACTGCGCTGGGGGTCCTTTTCCAGGGCCTTGAGACGCTCCTTGAGCTGCTTCTTGGACAGGTGGAACCAGAACTTGAAGATCAGCGCCCCCTCGTCGCAGAGCATGCGCTCCAGATCTTCCGCATCGTTGATGGCCTGGTCCAGGCGGGCATCCTTGATATCGCCCTCGACCCGGGCATGGAGCATCTGGCTGTACCAGTTGCCGAAGAAAATGCCGATCCGTCCCTTGGGCGGCAACTTGCGCCAGAAACGCCACTGCGGCGGACGCGAGAGCTCTTCGTCGGTGGGCCGCAGGAAGCTTTCCACGTTGATCAGGCGCGGGTCCATCCACTCGTTGAGCAGCTTCACCGTCTCACCCTTGCCGGCGCCTTCGATGCCATTGATCAGGATCAGCACCGGGAAGCGGCCCTGCTCCCTCAGCTCGAACTGAGCGTCCAGCAGGGCTTCGCGCAACTCCGGCACGGCCTTCTCGTAGGTTTCCTTGTCAATGGCGTGGCCGATTTCAGCGGACTCGAACATGCAGACCTCCTTGGCGTGATGGGGAAAAGGTAGCGGATGGGTGCGAGGCTGTCTGTGGGCCTTTCCAGAGAGGCACCCCCACAAGAAAAGCCGGAAGCCCGATCTCGGATCCATCGCCGATCGGCTACCATTCGCGCTTCGCAGTCACGGAACCCTCCATGTCCGATTTCCATCACGCCCGGCTCGAGTGGGATGAACAGGGCCGACCGCTGTCGCGGGAATTCGACGATGTCTACTTCTCCCCCGTCTCAGGCTTCGACGAAACCCACCATGTGTTCATTGCCGGCAACGACCTGGCCCGACGCTTCGCCGAGCTGCCAGCGGGCGGGCGTTTCACCATCGGCGAAACCGGCTTCGGCACCGGCCTGAATTTTCTCTGCGCCTGGCAGCTGTTCGAACGCTGCGCGCCGGAGGACGCCCGGTTGCACTTTGTCAGCGTGGAAAAATTCCCCCTGACCCGTGACGACCTGCAGCGCGCCCTGGGCCTGTGGCCGCAACTGGCGCCGCTGGCCGCCCAGCTCCTCGACCAGTACGTGGCGGTCCACCCCGGCTTCCAGCGCTTCAACCTGGCCGGCGGTCGCGTCAGCCTGACCCTGCTGATAGGCGACGCCCTGGACTGCCTGCCGGAGCTGGACGCACGCATCGACGCCTGGTTCCTCGATGGCTTCGCCCCGGCGAAGAACCCGGAGATGTGGAGCCCCGCCCTCTTCGCCCAGTTGGCGCGGCTATCCGCCCCCGGCACCAGCCTGGCCACCTTCACCGCCGCCGGCTTCGTGCGCCGGAGCCTGAAGGACGTGGGTTTCGCCATCCGGCGCACGCCGGGCTTCGGCAAGAAGTGGGAGATGAGCCAGGGCCGCTTCACGGGTGAGGCCCGCGACGCGGCCAAGCCCTGGTACGCCCGCCCGCGCTTCGCCCCGGCGCGGCGCGAGGCGCTGGTGATCGGTGCCGGACTGGCCGGTTGCGCCAGCGCCGCCAGCCTGGCCGCCCGGGGCTGGCGGGTGACCCTGCTGGAGCGTCACGACGCCCCGGCGCGCGAGGCCTCAGGTAATCCCCAGGGCGTGCTCTATCTGAAGCTCTCCGCCCATGGCACACCGCTGTCGCGACTGATCCTCAGCGGTTTCGGGCATACCCGCCGGCTCCTGCAGCGGCTGGAACAGGGCCGCGACTGGCAGGCCTGCGGCGTGTTGCAACTGGCCTTCGACGACAAGGAAGCGCAACGCCAGGCCAGGCTGGCCGAGGCGTTCCCCGCCAACCTGCTGCACCGCCTGGACCAGGCCGCCGCCAGCGCCCTGGCCGGCGTCGCCCTGCCCGCCGGCGGCCTGTTCTACCCGGAGGCCGGCTGGGTGCATCCGCCGGCGCTGTGCCGCCTGCTGGGCGAGCACCCGAATATCCACCTGGTTCCCCATCGCGAAGTACTCGAACTGCAGCGTGAAGACGACCTGTGGAGCGCCCGAAGCGGCGACGTCACACTCGCCACCGCACCGGTGGTGGTGCTGGCCGGCGCCGCCGAGGTGTTGCGCTTTCCCCAGGCCGCGGGGCTGCAGCTCAAGCGGATTCGAGGGCAGATCAGCCGCCTGCCGGTCACTGCCGAAAGCGCGGGACTCGGCACCGTGCTCTGTGCCGAGGGCTACGTGGCGCCGCCGCGCGACGGCGAGCACACCCTGGGCGCCAGCTTCGACTTCCACAGCACGGACCTGGAACCTACCGCCGCCGAACACGCCGGCAACCTCGCCCTGCTGGAGGAGATTTCCCCCGACCTCTGCCGCCGCCTGCACGCCGACGAACTGGACCCAGCCCTGCTCGAAGGCCGTGCCGCCTTCCGCTGCACCACCCCGGACTACCTGCCCATCGTCGGTCCGCTGGCCGATGCCGAAGCCTTCGCCACGGCCTACGCCGTGCTGGCCAGGGACGCCCGCCAGGTGCCGGATGTTCCGGCTCCCTGGTTCGACGGCCTGTACCTGAACAGCGCCCATGGCTCGCGCGGACTGATCACCGCGCCGCTGTCCGGCGAGCTGCTGGCGGCCTGGCTTGACGACGAGCCGCTACCGGTTCCCCGTGCCGTGGCGGAAGCCTGCCATCCCAACCGTTTCGCCCTGCGCCGCCTGATTCGCGGCCAGAGTGCCTGAGCATGGAATTCCTGCTGCTTGAAGCCCTGGGCATCGGCGCCGTGCTCGGCCTGCTGCTCGGCCTGACCGGCGCCGGCGGATCGCTGGTGGCCCTGCCCCTGCTGCTCAGCCTGCACCTGCCCCTGCGTGACGCCATCGGCGTCAGCCTGGGGGCGGTGGCCCTGTCCGCCGCCGTCGGCGCCATCCCCCGCGCGCGACAAGGCCTGGTGTCCTGGCGCCCGGTCCTGCTGCTGACCCTGGCCGGCTGGCCGGGGAACGCGCTCGGCCAGTGGCTGGGACGCTTCATTCCCGAATCCGCCCTGATCCTGGGCTTCTGCCTGCTGGTGCTCTGGTCCGCCTGGCGCATGTGGCGCGGCGCGGGGCTGCCCCCTGGCACCTCCGGCCCGTTGCGCAGCGCGCCACTGGTGGCCATCGGCGCCGGCGTGGGCCTACTCTCGGGGGTGATGGGCGTGGGCGGCGGTTTCCTTATCGTGCCGGCCCTGCTCTGGTTCACCCCGCTGACGATGCTGGCCGCCACCGCCACGTCCATGGCGGTCATCGCCCTGGTATCCGGCGGCGGTTTCCTCCTCTACCTCACCGGCGCCCAGCCGCCCATGGCGCTGCTGGGTGGCCTGGCGGCCGGTGGGGCCATCGGCGTGCTGTGCGGCAACCTGCTGGCCCTGCGCTTGCGCGGCGCCACCCTGCAACGGCTGTTCGCCCTGATGCTGGTGGCCGTGAGCCTGTCGTTGGCGGTGCAGAAACTCCTGGCGTGAATCGGGTACCGTCCACATAACCAATCGATATAAAACGGATGGCGCACACTGGGGTCGGACCCTTGAGTGCCTCCCCTCCGAGGAGCACGAAATCCCCAACGGCAACACCGGTAAGGACTCATGTGCGGCATCTGCGGAGAACTGCGTTTCGACAAGCAACCGGCCGACCTGGCCGCCCTCGATAGAATTACCCACCACCTGACACCTCGCGGCCCCGACGCCTGGGGCCTGCACAGCCAGGGACCGATCGCCCTGGGCCACCGCCGGCTGAAGATCATGGACCTCGCCGATGCCTCCGGGCAGCCCATGCTGGACCCTGAACGCGGGCTGGCCATGGTGTTCAACGGCGCCCTCTACAACTACCCCGAACTGCGCAAGGAACTGCTCGCCCTGGGCTACCGCTTCCATTCCGAGGGCGACACCGAAGTGCTGCTCAAGGCCTGGCACGCCTGGGGCAAGGACATGCTGCCCAAGCTCAACGGCATGTTTGCCCTGGCCATCTGGGAGCGGGATACGCAATGCCTGTTCCTCGCCCGCGACCGCCTCGGCATCAAGCCGCTGTATCTGTCGCGCACCGGGCAACGCCTGCGCTTCGCCTCCAGCCTGCCGGCCCTGCTCCAGGGTGGCGACCTGGATACCACCCTCGACCCGCAGGCGCTGAACTTCTACCTCAACTTCCACGCCGTGGTGCCGGCGCCACGCACCCTGGTCAAGGGCGTGGAAAAGCTGCCACCAGCCGGCTGGATGCAGATCGACGCCCTGGGCAATAGCCACGAGGGGCTCTGGTGGCAACTGGAGTACGGTCCCCGCGAGGACGAACAGGGCCTCGGTTTCGATGACTGGCGCGACCGGCTGCTGGACAGCCTGCGCGATGCTGTCGCGATCCGCCAGCGCGCCGCCCGCGAAGTCGGCGTGCTGCTCTCCGGCGGGGTGGATTCCAGCCTGCTGGTGGGCCTGCTGGCGGAAACCGGCGTCGAACAGTTGGCGACCTTTTCCATCGGTTTCCAGGACGCCGGCGGCGAGCGCGGCGACGAGTTCGAATACTCCGACCTGATCGCCCGCCACTACGGCACCCGCCACCAGCAACTGCGCATCGGCGAACACGAAGTGCTGGAACAGTTGCCCGCCGCCTTCGCCGCCATGAGCGAGCCGATGGTCAGCCACGACTGCATCGCCTTCTACCTGCTCGCCCGCGAGGTGTCCAAGCACTGCAAGGTGGTGCAGAGCGGCCAGGGCGCCGACGAATTGTTCGGCGGCTACCACTGGTACCCGCCGCTGGCCGACACCCGCGACCCGTTCGGCAGCTACCGCGCGGCCTTCTTCGACCGGGCCCACAGCGAATACCAGGCCACGGTGCAGCCGGCCTGGCTCACCGACGACCTGGCCGGCGACTTCGTGCGCCAGCACTTCGCCCGCCCCGGCGCCCTCGACCCGGTGGACAAGGCCCTGCGCCTGGACAGCACGGTGATGCTGGTGGACGACCCGGTGAAGCGCGTGGACAACATGACCATGGCCTGGGGCCTGGAGGCGCGGGTGCCCTTCCTCGACTACCGGGTGGCCGAGCTGTCGGCACGCATCCCCTCGCGCTTCAAGCTCGGCGACGGCGGCAAGGCGGTGCTCAAGGCCACCGCGCGCCAGGTCATTCCCGCCCAGGTGATCGACCGGCCCAAGGGCTATTTCCCGGTGCCCGGCCTCAAGCACCTGGAAGGCCGGACCCGCGACTGGGTGCGCGAACTGCTGCTGGACCCGAGCCAGGACCGCGGCCTGTTCCAGCCGGCCATGCTGGAACAGCTGCTGGCCAGCCCGGAGCAGGACATCACCCCGCTGCGTGGCTCCAAGCTCTGGCAGATGGCCGCCCTCAACCTCTGGCTCAATCAACAGGGACTCTGAACCGATGAAAGCCCATACCCTGCACAGCCAACGCCTGCTGCGCGGCCAGGCACCGTCCTACCAGCGCCTACAGGCGCGCCTGGCCGAAGAACATCAGGCGCCCCACGCCGCGCCACAGGTCCTGCACTGCGGCTGGGGCCGCCTGCTGCTCGGCCATACCTTCGCCGACCCGACCATCCTGGCCCACGAACTGCTGGACGAACGCCCCGGCGAGCGCGACATCGCCCTCTATGTCGCCGCCCCCCAGCAGGTGCTGGCGCAGGCGCCGCAGCAGCTGTTCCTCGACCCGTCCGACACCCTGCGCCTCTGGTTCACCGACTACCGCCCGGCACGCCGCGCCTTTCGCGGCTTCCGCATCCGCCGCGCCGTGAGCGAGGCGGACTGGCAGGCGGTGAACCAGCTCTACCGCTGCCGCGACATGCTGCCGGTGAACCAGGACGCCATCACCCCGCGCCACCAGGGCGGGCCGGTGTACTGGCTGGCCGAGGACGAACGCGACAGCCAGGTGATCGGCGCCGTCATGGGCCTCAACCACGCCAAGGCCTTCGGCGACCCGGAAGGCGGTTCCAGCCTCTGGTGCCTGGCGGTGGACCCGCAATGCAGCCGCCCCGGCGTCGGCGAAGCGCTGGTGCGCCACCTGATCGAGCACTTCATGAGCCGCGAACTCAGTTACCTCGACCTCTCGGTGCTGCACGACAACCGCCAGGCCAAGGCGCTCTACGCCAAACTGGGCTTCCGCGAGCTGGCCACCTTCGCGGTGAAGCACAAGAACAGCATCAACCAGACCCTGTTCATCGGCCCCGGCCCCGAAGAGCAGCTCAACCCCTACGCCCGCATCATCGTCGACGAGGCGCTGCGCCGTGGCATCGGCGTGCAGGTGGACGACGCCGAGGGCGGCCTGTTCAGCCTCAGCCTGGGCGGCCGGCGAATCCGCTGCCGCGAATCGCTCTGCGACCTGACCAGCGCGGTGAGCATGACCCTCTGCCAGGACAAGCACCTCACCCACCGCGCGCTGGCCCAGGTCGGCATCCGCCAGCCGGCCCAGCGCCTGGCCGGCTCGGAGGCGGACAACGCCGCCTTCCTTGCCGAGCACGGCAGCCTCGTCGTCAAGCCGGTCAATGGCGAGCAGGGCCAGGGCGTGGCCGTCGACCTGCGCAGCCCGGACGAGGTGCGCACCGCCATCGCCGCCGCCGAACACTTCGACAGCCGCGTGCTGCTGGAAAGCTGCCACCCGGGCCTGGACCTGCGGGTGGTGGTGATCAACTACGAGGTGGTGGCCGCCGCCGTCCGCCGCCCGGCCGAAGTGGTCGGCGACGGCCAGCGCAGCCTGCGCCAGCTGATCGAGCGGCAGAGCCGCCGGCGCCAGGCCGCCACCCAGGGCGAGAGCCGCATTCCGCTGGACGGCGAGACCGAGCGCACCCTGCGCGCCGCCGGCTTCGACTACGACAGCGTGCTGCCGGCGGGCACCCGCCTGGCCGTGCGGCGCACCGCCAACCTGCACACCGGCGGCACCCTGGAAGACGTCACCGCGAGCCTCCACCCGGCCCTGGCCGAGGCCGCCATCCTCGCCGCCCGCACCCTGGAAATCCCGGTGGTGGGGCTGGACCTGCTGGTACCGGCCGCCGACCAGCCGGACTACGTGCTGATCGAGGCCAACGAGCGCGTCGGCCTGGCCAACCACCAGCCGCAGCCCACGGCGGAGCGCTTCATCGACCTGCTGTTCCCGCTGACGCGCACACCGTCTCCGTAGCATGTGGCGGGCAACGCTCCGCGAGCGGGGCGATACTCCTCACACCGGAGATGGGTTTTGCGAGCGCTACCCATCCCAAGGACCCAAGTCCTCGAACGAAGGAGACTTCATGAGCCAGAACCTTCCCGAACCCGACCTCGCCTACCTGCAGAAGGTGCTGCTGGAGATGCTCGCCATCCCCAGCCCCACGGGCTTCACCGACACCATCGTGCGCTACGTCGCCGAGCGCCTGGACGAGATCGGCATTCCCTATGAACTGACCCGCCGCGGCACCATTCGCGCCACCCTCAAGGGCCGGCAGAACAGCCCGGACCGCGCGGTATCGGCGCACCTGGACACCATTGGCGCCATCGTCCGCGAGGTCAAGGACAACGGCCGCCTGGCCCTGGCGCCGGTGGGCTGCTGGTCCAGCCGCTTCGCCGAGGGCAGCCGCGTCAGCCTGTTCGGTGACGGCCGGGTGCTGCGCGGCAGCGTCCTGCCCCTGCTGGCCTCCGGGCATGCGTTCAATACCCAGGTGGACAGCCTGCCCGTCAGTTGGGACCACGTGGAACTGCGCCTGGACGCCTACAGCACCACCCGCGCCGACTGCGAAAGCCTGGGCGTCGCGGTGGGCGACTTCGTCGCCTTCGACCCACTGCCGGAATTCACCGAGAGCGGCCATATCAGCGCCCGCCACCTCGACGACAAGGCCGGCGTCGCCGCCCTGCTCACCGCCCTCAAGGGCATCACCGAGGGCGGCCTGATACCGCCGATCGACTGCCACCCGCTGTTCACCATCACCGAGGAGATCGGCTCCGGCTCGGCCGCCGCGCTGCCCTGGGATGTCAGCGAGTTCGTCGGCATCGACATCGCCCCGGTCGCCCCCGGCCAGCACTCCAGCGAACATGCCGTGACCGTGGCCATGCAGGATTCCGGCGGTCCCTACGACTTCCACCTGTCGCGGCACCTGCTGCGCCTGGCCGAGGCGCAGGGCATTGCCCTGCGCCGCGACCTGTTCCGCTACTACCACAGCGACGCCCAATCGGCGGTCGCCGCCGGCCACGATATCCGCACCGCCCTGCTGGCCTTCGGCTGCGACGCCACCCACGGCTACGAACGCACCCATATCGACAGCCTGGAAGCCCTGAGCCGCCTGCTCACCGCCTACCTGATGAGTCCGCCGGTATTCGCCAGCGACGCCACGACCCTGCAGCAATCCCTGGAGCCTTTCAGTCATCAGTTGGAGCATGACGCGCAAATGGAGAGCGAGACGCGCGTCCCGACCGTGGAAAGTCTTGTGGGAAAGGGTGAAAACGCCCCTTGAAGGGCGCTTGAGCCAGGAGCAAAGTGCCACCTAGGGACGAACGACATAACAACACGGGTGGCCACCCCATGCTTCACCTCTCAGGCAGTGTGAAAAGCGTCGCACTCGGTCTGGCCTTTCTCCTGCTCTGGCTCTGCCGGCCGGCTTTCGCCCTGGAGGCGGTGCCGCTCAGCCAGGAGTCATTGCGCCTTCCCCTCGGCCAGTGGCTCGGTTACCTGGAAGACCCCAAGGGCGAGCTCAACCTGAAGCAGGTACGCGAGCTCCCCGATCCGGCCTTCCGGAAACCGGCGGGGGAACAGGTCAACCTCGGCAAGAATGCGTCGGCCTGGTGGTTCAAGGTGCGGCTGGACAACCGTCGCCCCCGTGCCCTGGAAGGCTACCTGGAAGCCAACTACCCGCTGCTGGATGACATCCGCCTCTACGCCATCGGCCCCGACGGCCAGGTCCGAAGTCAGGAAACCGGCGACCGCTTCGCGTTCTCCCAACGTCCGGTGCAGGTGCGCAACTTCTGGTTCCCCCTGCGCCTGGAGCCGGGCGAGAGCACCCTGATCCTGCGGGTGGAAAGCACCAGCACACTCTTCGTGCCGCTGGTGTTCAGCACCTACGACGCCAGCGCCGCCGCCCAGGAAAACCTCATGGGGTTCAACGGCGCCTTCTACGGCGTGCTGTTCGCCATGTTCTGCTACAACCTGTTCCTCTACCTGTCTCTGCGCGAGCGCGCCTACTTCTGGTACCTGGCCTACATCCTCAACGTCGGCCTGCTCGCCGCCTGCTTCGACGGCATGTTGTTCAAGCTGCTGCCCGAACATGTGGGGCTGCAGTCGGTGGCGATCTACATCTTCATGTACCTGCACTGCCTGGTCGCCCTGCAGTTCAGCCGCCATTTCCTCCACACCGGGGCGCACTTCCCGCGCCTGGACCGGGTGCTGCGCGGCCTGATGGTCGCGACCCTGGTGGCGTTGCTCAGCGTCCCGCTGATCGGCCTGCAGCACTGGAACATCCTCGCCAGCCTCACGGTGTCCGGGGTTTCCGCCTTCCTCCTGCTCACCGGCATCTATGTCTGGCGACGGGGGCTGCGCTACGGCTCCTACTACATCCTGGCCTGGGGTGTGCTGCTGTTCGCCTTCATCCAGACCACCACCGGCTCCCTGGGCATCGAGGTACTCGGGCTGTTCGGCGCCACCGTGGTGAAGATCGGCGTCACCATCGAGCTGATCACCCTCTCCATCGGCCTCGCCGACCGTATCAACAACCTCAAGGAAGAGGGCTTCCGCTCGCGCCAGGCGGCCGAGCAGGCGCATTTCGAGAATCAGGCCAAGAGCCGATTCCTGGCCACGATGAGCCACGAGATCCGCACCCCGCTCAACGGTGTGCTGGGCATGCTGCAATTGCTCAGGGAAACCCCGCTGGATCGCAGTCAGCGCTTCTACGTCGACACCATCTCCAGTTCCGGCGCTGCGCTGATGACGGTGATCAACGACATCCTCGACTTCGCCCGCATCGAGTCCGGCAAGCTGGCGCTGGAACACATCGAATTCGACCTGGAAGACCTGGCCTCGGAAACCCTCGGCCTGTTCACCGCCCAGGCCATGGACAAGCACCTGGGCCTGTACCTCAGCCTGGATGCCGGCGTGCCCCGACGCATTCAGGGCGACCCGACGCGGCTCAAGCAGGTGCTGATGAACCTGCTGGGCAATGCCCTGAAGTTCACCGCCCAGGGCCATGTGTCCCTCGACCTCGGCCTGCGCCGTACTGCCGAAGGCACGACGCACCTGGTGTTCAGCGTCAGCGACAGCGGTATCGGTATCCGCCCCGAGGCCCTGGCGCAGCTGTTCAACTCCTTCGCCCAGGGCGATTCCAGCACCACCCGCCGCTTCGGCGGCAGCGGCCTGGGGCTGGCCATCAGCAAGGAGCTGGTGGAAATGATGGGGGGGCACATCGAGGTGCAGAGCACCCTCAACCAGGGCACTCGCTTCAGCTTCGACATTCCCCTGCAGCCGGGCGAGTTCCGCACCGACGACCTGACCCGGCTACTGGATGGTCGCGCCGCGCTGCTCGCCTGCCAGGACGGCCTAGGCCTGGATGCCCTGGGCCGCCTGCTGGGTCGCTGGGGCATGCGCTGCGAGCGCTGCCAGGACCCGGCCAGGCTCATCGAGCGCCTGGAAGACTTCGCCGCACCGCCGCTGCTGGTGCTGCAAGCACCCTGGCCGGGCGATCCGGAACACTGGCTGGACGCGCTGCGCCCCCACCTGGAGCACGGCCAGCGGGTGATGCTGATCTGCCCGCCGGAACACTGCCAGCACCTGCCGCCGGGCGCCGGCTTGCGTCTGCGCGCCCTGGCCCAGCCACTGACCCTGGCGCAACTGCGCGACACCCTGCAGGAGCTCTACCGCGAACGGCGCCTGGAAGAACGCACGCCGCAACAGGAAGAGCGGCGCCGAACGAACGCCACGCCCTGCGTCCTGGTGGCGGAGGACAACCCGGTGAACCAGATGGTGGTGCAGGGTTTCCTGAAGAAGCGCGGCTACCTGGTGCGCACCGTCGCCAACGGCCTGGCCGCGGTGGACGAGTACCAGCGCGACCCGGACGGTATCCAACTGATCCTGATGGACTGCGAGATGCCGGAGATGGACGGCTTCGAGGCCACACGGCAGATTCGCCGGCTGGAAAGCACTCGCAACTGGCCGCCGGTACCCATCGTCGCGCTGACGGCGCACATCCTCGAAGAACACCGCCAGGCCGGCGCCGCCGCCGGCATGGACGATTTCCTCGGCAAACCCCTGGACAGTGCCCTGCTGTTCGCCACCCTGGAGCGCTTTATCGTCCGCCAGGGCGTGGACGGATGACGGCGCGCGACGGCGGCGTTAGCATCTGCCGCCGCTGCCCGGAGGCCCCATGCTCATTCCATTCGATCTGCTCGAAGCCGATACCCTGACCCGCCTGATCGAGGACTTCGTCACCCGCGAAGGCACCGACAACGGCGACGACACGCCGCTGGACACCCGCGTCGAACGGGTACGCCGGGCCCTGCGCAAGGGCGAGGCGGTGATCGTCTATGACCCCGACAGCCAGCAGTGCCAACTGATGCTCAAGCTGGATGTGCCCAAGGAATGGCTGGAGGAGTAACCCGCCGAACGCTGCCTCACGGGGGCGAATGGGCTCTCAAGGGCAACGCATCACCATTTCGCCGCCTGCGCCGCCCCCGCCAGGGGCAGGGTTTCCGCAACCTGGTCCATGCGCGTCACTTCCACTTCCAAGCTGTCCGGCCCCAACAGGTAATCCACCAGACGCTGCGAAAAAGGCCAGTAATTGAGTTCCGCCCTCAAGGTGATGGGGCCGACGGCGTCCTTCGGCACCTCGAAGATGAACTCGCAGATGTCGTAGCCCTTCGGCAGAATTCGGTTGTCCGACAGGATCTGGGTAGCGTTCCACACCTCGATGTCCAGCTCCTTGCCGTCCTTGTCGCCGAGATGGACCTTGAAGTTGCGCGTATTGGGCTCGGTGGCGCCGTCCTCGACAGCCCCCAGTCGGTAGAACTCGCGTCCCGCGCCGTCCACCGCATGAAAGTCGATCCAGACTTCGCGCCCCTCGGGAAAGCCAGTAGGCAGCTTGTGCCCGGCGCCGACGTTGGCAACCCTCACCCGTACCGCCACCTCCTGACCCGGCAGCAGATCTTCCGGTAGCGACTCGAAGCTGATCTGCGCCGCCTTCGCCAGGTTTTCCCGGGCCCGCCGAGCCGCGTCCTTTTCACCCAGGTACTCCAGCACCGCCGCGTTGGCGCCGGTGAACCAGTGGGACGCCACGTCAGCCCGCTCCGGTCCCATGACCGCCGCCTTGCCGGCGAAACCCGGCATGTGACAGCTCTGGCAGGTCTCGCCGTTGAAGCTGTAGGGGCTTTCCAGCCATTCGTCATAGGTGCGCTCCACCGCAACGGTACTGAAAGGGTGGGTGACGTTGTGGCAGGTCGCACAGAAGTCGGAGCGCGTGTGCAGGTCGGAGTAGACCGTATCGTGGTAAGGGGATACCGCATCGCTGCGCGGGCCGAACTTGGTGGGCTTGCCGTGGGCGCGCGGGCTCAGTACGTAGGCACCGTTATCCAGGCCGGTGCGGGCGCTGATGTTGTGGCAGGTCTCGCAGTCCACGCCAGGCATCGGATTGTGCTCGGCGGTGAACGCTATCGAGGCGCGATTGACGGTCGAATTGATCTGGCCGGTGGTGAGGCCGATGGGGGTGTGGCAACCGGTGCAAAAGTTATCGACACGCCCATCGGTGGCTTCGCTGGCATGGCGCAGCAGCGCGCGGTAGATGGGCTCCTCCCAGGCGTGGGACATCATCGAGGTGCGCCATTGCCGGTAGATCTCGGTATGGCAGGCGCCACACACCTGCGCGTCATCGAAATCGCCGACGCTCAACAAGGTGTTGTTCGGCGTATTGGCCCGATGGGGGAAAAATGGCAACCCCTGCTTGTCCTTCAGCAGCCGGGAACGCGCGGGCTCCAACCACTTGTCGTTGCGCGGGAGCGTTTCAGCAACCGCCGCCAGGGCAAGCATTGCCAGTAGCGCACAAGCGATCAGCCGCGTGCCAGGTCGAACCGAAAGGATCGAAGTAGTGGACCTCTTCGCCGGATCGCCCATCTGGCCGCCTCACTTGCATCGAGAAGAACCCAACAAGAAGGCGCACGAAACCCACAGAGCTGCGGCAATAGCCGTCTCGTTCGGCGCCTTTTGGCCAATTTCCAACCTGATTCCCCCGCAAGTGGGGGCGTAAGTCAGTAGTAGATGGGAGAAGCGGCAGCGTCAACGATTGGACAGGCGTAAAAAATTGCCAACCAGCCAATACATCTATTTGATTTTTATCGACTTTACAGAAAAAGAAAATAATCAAGCAGGCGATGAAGTGGCGATTAACCCGTACCAGCGACCGGCTGCACGGCCTTGAACGACGCGCACAAAAAAGGCCGCCGGATGGGGGCGACCTAAACAAAGCACAGAGCACCAAGAGACTCTGAAATCAGAGTGTAGAAGTTCTGCTACGAAATGATGACGGCGCCTGGAAAAACAACAGGCATTTCGTCGGCAAAATCGTCGATACGTAGCGCAAAGGCTCTGATTCGCGCTTTGTGGCCAGACGAGCGGAATGCACTCCGTAGGCGGCCGCATCCCTCATCCATACATTTCCTCGGCCAGACAAGACATTTCGTACGGAACTTAAGCCTTGAGTGCCTACAAAAGCCCTCGCTAGAGTCCCGGTCCGTCATGGTTGGAACCACGACCGGGTGTCGCAACCCGAACTTCACGCAGGTCACGGCCCGTCCGCCTCCATGGCAGGTCGTGCAGGGAAGGCCTAGGCCTTGCCGGGTTTTCCTCGCGTATCCGGTTTGCGACCCCTGCACGACCCGCCACCCTATCGTGTCGTAACGCAGGGAGCGGCCTCCCCACACGCGAGGAAGCAAGGACATGCACGCAGACCACGCCACGCCCCCCGGCGCCGCCCATCCTTCCCGGAAGGGCGCCATGAACGACTTCAAGCCCCTGACCACGTCTTCGCAACCCTACGACGACGTGCTCTTCATCAATGCCGCCGCCCCCGCCGCGCACCTGTTCGAAGCCGCGAACCAACGCATGGCCGCCCTGGGCGACCTGCTGCAGATACTGGAGAGCGGCAGCCGCGGCGACGTCCTTGCCCAGGAGACTGCCCGGCTCGCATCCGCCCTGGGGCTGCTCCTGGCGGATGCCCAGACGCTCCACGAAGTGGCCTTCCAGCGCGCACGGGAGGAGCAACGCCCGGACCCGGCCGACGTCCAGGCCTGAGGCCTCCGGCACGCCAGGCGTGGCTACAACCAGTACGCCCAGACGCGCCCTATCCCTTCGCTGATTCGGGCGCGGATGGGGCGCCGCTGCCACGCCTTCAACGTCAGTTCTTCCGAGCCCGCCACATCCGCCAGGAACGCCTGGCGCATCCGCTCCCCGAAATCCACCCCAAGCACCACCACGTTGACTTCCTGGTTGTGCAGGAAGCTGCGCCAGTCGAGGTTGGTGGAACCCACCGTGGACCAGACACCGTCGATCACCCCCGCCTTCACGTGGAGCAACGCATCGCGCCGCTGGTAGAGCCGCACCCCGGCCTTCAGCAGCTCGCTGTAGGAGGCCCGCCCGGCATGGAACACCAGCCAGGAGTCGGTGCTGCCGGGCACCACCAGGCGCACGTCTACCCCCCGCGCCGCCGCGGCTTTCAAGGCATCGAGCAATTGCGGATCGGGCACGAAGTAGGCACTGGTCAGCCAGATTTCGCTCTGCGCGCTGTGCAGGGCGGATATCAGCGTGGCGTAGATCTGGCTGTAGGGCTCTTCCGGCGCGCTGCCGATGGCCCGTACCACCGCGTTGCCCTCGTGTTCCAGGGGTGGAAAGTAGTGTCGCGCCACCAGCTCGCCGCCCTTCTGCCGGTCCCAGGTGCCGATGAACAGCTTCTGCAGATCGGCCACCACCGGGCCTTCGATGCGCAGGTCAGTGTCACGCCAGGGCAGGTCCTCGCGCCTCGGCGGGTGGCGGCCCGAGTCGACCGAGCCACCGGAATAGACGCCGCTGATGTTGACGCCGCCGAGGATGGCGATGCGCCCGTCGACGATCAGCAGCTTGCGATGGTCGCGCTGGTTGAGCTGCCAGCCGGCCTTGGCGGTCATGGGATTGACCGGGTTGAACTCCACCAGGCGGATGCCGCTCTGGCGCAGCCGCTCGAAGAACGCGGGTGATGTGCCCAGGGTGCCGACGCTGTCGTAGATCAGGTTGACCTGCACACCGCTGCGCTGCTTGGCGATCAGCTTGTCGGCGAAGCGCTGCCCCACTTCGTCGCCCTCCAGGATGTAGGTTTCCATGTTGATGTGGTCGCGGGCAGCGTCGATGGCCGCGAACATCGCCGCGTAGGTAGCCGGACCGTCCTGCAGCAGGTCGACCTTGTTGCCGGCGGTGAGCGGGCTGCCCACCAGCGCTTCTTCGATCGCCAGGTGCAGGTCAAAGATATCGGTCCGCAGGCCCGAGGCTTTGAGGCGGTCGAGGATGGCCTGGCTGCGCGCCTCCGACAGCGGGCCCTGGGCGCCATCCAGTTGCACCCTGGCATCCGGCGAGTGGACCAGGTCGGGGTTGATCCGCGGCAGCGGGGTGCACGCCAGGAGAAGCGCCGAATAGAGCGCCACCAGGGCACGCGCCACGCTCCCTGATGACGGTAGGTTCATCCAGCATCCTCCAGCGGGAGGGTGGGTCGATGCCCGGAGCGCCTGTGCGAGACGCCTGCCGGGTCGCCATGCCCGTTCGACAGCCTGACGTCGGGAAAGGTTGAAGGAATTTCTTCCAGCCCCTTCAGGGCACTACGGCAGCAAGCGCCGCGCCCTGTTCTTCGCGGGACCTGGCCAGGTTGGGGAGGGATCGCTGGCGGGCAGGTCGGCGCGGCTTGCCGTCAGCTTGGCGAGAAGCGCGGCCCCAGCAGGATCACCGTTGCGCCCAGCACGCAGAGGGCCGCGCCCAACCAGTCGCTGGCCAGGGGGCGGGTACGCTCCACCACGCCGAGCCACACCAGGGACGCGACGATGTAGATGCCGCCATAGGCCGCATAGGCGCGCCCGGCGTAGGCGGCTTCCACGCGGGTCAGCAGCAGGGCGAAGAGGGTCAGGCTGAGCAGGCCGGGAACCACCCACCAGGCGCTCTTGCCCATCCGCAACCACAGCCAGAAGGCGTAGCAGCCGCCGATCTCGAAGAGCGCGGCGAGGAAGAACCACAGGTAGTTGAGCATCGACAGCCTCTCTTCGAGATGGGGTGGACTCAGCCGTGCACGCCGCCTTCCCGCTCCCAGGCGCAGCGCACGCGCAGGTTGTCTTCCTGAGGGCTGTGCAGGCCCTGCTCGCTTTCCCAGCGAAAGGTGTGCAGGCCGTTGAGTTCGGTTTCCAGGTGGACCACCGCGCTGCTCCAATACAACTGCTTGAGCAGCGACTCGAAGGCCTTGACCCAGAGGTTCCACTCGTACTCCACCGCCGGATAGCTGGCGCCGAAATGGATCACCTGGGTACGAAACAGGCCCATGCCCGGTTGCTCGCAGCAGGAAAACATTTCCCGGCCGAGGAAGGGCCAGGCTTCGCCCCTGGGCAGGCTATCCAGCACGCGGCGGTTGGTCTCGCGGCGCAGGTGGTACTCCGGGTCGTCGAGCGACGGCCAGTCGCGGATGCAGCCATAGACGATGGATTCGGACTCCACGCGGGCACTCCAGGAAAACAGTGGCAGCCTTCTAACACAGGACCGCCACGGGAGAAAGGAAATGCGTCGAAGTCTTCAGCGCCGACCGCGTCCGAGCAACCAGGCCAGCACGCACATGCTCAGCGCCAGGCCGGTGAGCACCGCGAAAGGCACCTGGTAGCTGTGCGCCAGGTCGCGGCCGATGCCGGCCAGGATCGGTGCCAGGCTGGCCATGCCGTAGCCGGCGAACAGCATCATCGCGGTCCAGCGGCTCACCGCCAGCGGCGTGTTCGCCTCGTACAGTGGCAACACCAGGGAGAGGGCGAAGGAACCGCTGAGCCCCAGGCCCAGCAGGCCGGCCCAGACGTCCGGCAGCAACGTCGGCTGGAAACAGATCATTCCCAGGCAGAGGGAGCTGACCAGCCCGCAGCCCAGCAGCAGCGTGTAACGGTTGTCGAAGCGCTGGGCCAGCCAGGGCAGCACGAAGGCGCTGGGCAGGCCCACCAGCATGAACAGGCTGAACAGGCCGTTGCTGCGCAGCAGGCTGAGCCCGGCCTCGTGGTAACGCGCCACCAGCCAGGTGGTCAGGGCATAGAACAGCCCGGCCTGGAGGGCGAAGAAGGCGGTGATCAGCCAGGCACGCGGCTCGCCCCAGGGAAGGCCGCCAGGCTCCGCCTCGCCGGTGGATTCGGCGCGGTTGGGCAGGCACAGCCAGAGCAGCAGCGCCAGAAGAGCCGGCAGCGCCCAGAAGGCCAGGCCGAAGTGCCAGCGGTCGCCCAGCAGTTGGGTCAGGGGCGGCGTCAGCACCGCGCCGGCGGCCCCGCCGAGGGTCATGCTCAGGGAATACCAGGCGACCACGCGCCCGACGTGGTCATGGAAGTGACGCTTGATGAAGCCGGACAGCAGCGGCCCGGCCACCGCGATGCCGGCGCCCATCGCCACGGCGCTGCCGATCAGCACACTGCTGGCATGGCTGCCCAGGCGCGCCAGCAGAGCGACGCCGATCAACCCGAGGCAGGCGGTGATCACCCGCTCCAGGCCGAAGCGTACGGCCAGGCGCGGCGCCAGCGGCGCGAGCAGGCCCATGCAGAGCACCGGAAGCGCCGTGGTCAGGCTGACCAGGCCGCGGCTCAGGGCGAGCTCCTCGGCGATGCGTTCTATCAGCGGGGCAAGGGAGGTAATGCCGGGTCGCAGGTTGATGGCGGCGAAGATCAGCGCCAGCATCAGCAGCGCGCGGGAAAGGGGTTTCACGGTGGGTCCATCCGGGTCGGCAGTCGGGCCGGGGCAGCAACCCTACTCCCCCGGTCCGTCGCCAGGCAACCCCGGACGGCACAAAAGCTGACCGACCGGCCAGCCGCGTTCAGGCGTGGCCGCGGTGCTTGGCGCGCATCTTCGCCGCCATGCCGGCCATCTCGTCGTAGAGGGCCTGCGGGTTCTTCTGCTTCACCGCCCAGGCCACGCGGCCCTGCTCGTGGGGCAGGATCATGAAGGCCCCGACGGCCACTTCGCGGAAGATGTAATCGGCGATATCGGCGGCGCTGATCGGCGAACCTTCCAGCAGCTTGCCCACCTGCTGTTTCATGGCCGGGGTCGGGCCACGGAAGGAGTCGAGCAGGTTGGTCTGGAAGAAGGACGGGCAGACCACATGCACACCCACCCCCTCCTCCTTCAGCTCGATCAGCAGGCTTTCGGACAAGGCCACCACGCCGGCCTTGGCGACGTTGTAGTTGCTCATCGCCGGGCCTTGCATCAGCGCGGCCATGGACGCCACGTTGATGATGCGTCCCTTGCTCTTCTGCAACAGCGGCAGGAAGGCCTTGCAGCCCTTCACCACGCCCATCAGGTTGATCGCGATCTGCCAGTCCCAGTCCTCCAGGGACAGCTCCTCGAAGAAGCCGCCCGAGGCCACGCCGGCATTGTTGACGACGACGTCGATGCCACCCAGCTTCTCGTCGCAGGCCTGGGCGAAAGCCGTGAGCTGGCTGTAGTCGCGGACGTCGCAGCGCTGGGTGAAACCGTCGCCACCGGCCTCGCGGACCAGCTTGAGGGTTTCCGTCAGGCCGGCTTCATTGACGTCGGACAGGGCCAGCTTCCAGCCCTCGCGCGCCCAGCGCAGGGCGATTTCGCGGCCGAGTCCGGAGCCTGCCCCGGTGATCATGATGCGGTTGTGCATGGTGAGGTGCCTTCGTGCTTGTACGGTCGATGAGCCGCAGTGTAGCGAAGGCCATAGTGCCGCCACCCTTGAATCACGGCGCTGAATGATGGAGGGCAAACGCCACTAACGGCGCCGGATCAACCGCCTCGCCAGCAGTCCGTAGGGCACCAGATTGAACAGCAGCACGAAGGCCCCCAGCCAGAGCTGGATATCCGGCGTCAGCCCCGCCGGGTAGATCAACGGCACCAGGTAATGCTCGATGAAGCCGCCGCTGTAACCCTGCTCCCCCGCCGCGCGGCGCAGGCGGTTCTCCAGCGGCGTGAGTGGACAGATGAGATGCAGGAACTCCAGTGTGGCGCCCCAGGCCACCGCCGGCAGGTGCAGCAGCGCCAGGCGCGGCCAGCGGAGTACCAGCAGGCCGCCCAGCACCACAAAGAGAATGAAGGCCAGGTGCAACAGCAGCACGGCATCGGCGGCGAGGCGGTAGGTCATGGCGCGAGGTCCATGGGGTCGTTTTCCTTGAACCATCACGAAAGGTGGTCAGTCGGTTACTACAGGCACGGTCAATTGGCCATCAATCCAGCAAGGCCGCGCCCCGGCTTACGAGCTCACGAGGAGTCACCGCCTATGATCACCATTCTGCTGCTTGTCATCCTGATTCTGCTGCTGATCGGCGGACTGCCGGTCTTCCCTCACTCGCGCAACTGGGGCTACGGGCCATCGAGCCTGGTCGGGGTGCTGCTGGTCATCGTAGTGGTGCTTTTGTTGTTCGGCATGATCTAGCCGCTGTCGCCCACGGCTGGAACGAAGGACGGGCGGCACACTTGCCGCCCGTTCCCGTGATTCGCTTCTTCACGGATTTTTGGGGATGTGAAGTCCACACCGGATGGGAAATCCGGTGTGAGGGGCTTGGAACTTCATTTATAGCTCATTGCTGTGCGGGCTTTGGCTTTTGGTTTCGCCTCCCGGCGAGTCACTTCTTTCAGTCGTCGGGGTGCCGAACCACAAAGGAGTAACCAAGAACTCTTGCCCCGGCATCCGGCCCGACTGCGTCGGGTCCCCTCGCTCCATCCTTGCGCCGGGGGCACGGCGTGAGGGGCCATCCATGGCCCCGCACGCCTCTCGCGGCATCCATGCCGCTCATCCCCCTCTGCAAGGATTCCACTCGGCCTCCTGAAGGGGCGGAGTCGCCGCCCCACCTCTTCTGCTCAGTTTCAAGCCGCTGGTGGCTTCAGGATTGCCACGCATAGGTAGGATGGGTTGAGGTACGAAACCCATGCTGTCGAGGCATCAGGTACACGCTGACGAACGCCTGAGCGCGAAGCGAGCAGAAGCCGCAAAGAAAAGGGCAGCCCGAAGGCTGCCCAAAGACTTGCAAGGGATGAAGCGGGATCAGTGAGCCACGGCACCACTGGCGCCCAGGCCGGTCTGGGAACGCACGAACTGCGGGTAGAAGCGTGCACGTTCCTCGTCCGCGGCAGCCGACTTGTCGGTGATGGAGAAGAACCAGATACCGACGAAAGCCACCAGGATGGAGAACAGCGCCGGGTACTCGTAGGGGTAGACCGGGGTCGCGTGACCGAGGATCTGCACCCAGATGGTCGGACCGAGGATCATCAGCGCCACGGCGGTGATCAGGCCCAGCCAGCCGCCGATCATGGCGCCACGGGTGGTCAGCTTCTTCCAGTACATGGAGAGGATCAGTACCGGGAAGTTGCAGCTGGCAGCGATGGAGAAGGCCAGGCCCACCATGAAGGCGATGTTCTGCTTCTCGAACAGGATGCCCAGGCCGATGGCCACGAAGCCGAGGGCCACGGTGGTGATCTTCGACACGCGCAGCTCATCCTTCTCGCTGGCCTTGCCCTTCTTGAACACGGACGCATAGAGGTCGTGGGACACCGCCGAGGCACCAGCCAGGGTCAGGCCGGCCACCACCGCCAGGATGGTGGCGAAGGCCACGGCGGAGATGAAGCCGAGGAACAGGCTGCCACCCACGGCATTGGCCAGGTGCACCGCCGCCATGTTGTTGCCGCCCAGCAGCGCGCCGGCGGCGTCCTTGAAGGCCGGGTTGGTGCTGACCAGCAGGATGGCGCCGAAGCCGATGATGAAGGTCAGGATGTAGAAGTAGCCGATGAAACCGGTGGCGTAGAACACCGACTTGCGGGCTTCCTTGGCGTCGCTGACGGTGAAGAAGCGCATCAGGATGTGCGGCAGGCCGGCGGTACCGAACATCAGGGCCAGGCCGAGGGAGATCGCCGAGATCGGGTCCTTCACCAGGCCGCCGGGGCTCATGATGGCCTCGCCTTTCGGGTGAACCTTGATGGCTTCGCTGAACAGGGTGGCGATGTCGAAGTTGACGTGCTTGAGCACCATGATCGCCATGAAGGAAGCGCCGGAGAGCAGCAGCACGGCCTTGATGATCTGTACCCAGGTGGTCGCCAGCATGCCGCCGAACAGCACGTAGAGCACCATCAGGATGCCGACCAGAACGACCGCTACATGGTAGTTGAGACCGAACAGCAGTTCGATCAGCTTGCCAGCGCCGACCATTTGGGCGATCAGGTAGAAGGCCACCACCACCAGCGAGCCACTGGCGGACAGGGTGCGGATTTCCTTCTGCTTCAGGCGATAGGAGGCCACGTCGGCGAAGGTGTACTTGCCGAGGTTGCGCAGGCGTTCGGCGATCAGGAAGAGGATCACCGGCCAGCCCACCAGGAAGCCGATGGAGTAGATCAGGCCGTCGTAGCCGGAGGTGAATACCAGGGCGGAAATCCCCAGGAAGGAGGCTGCCGACATGTAGTCACCGGCAATCGCCAGGCCGTTCTGGAAGCCGGTGATGCTGCCGCCGGCGGTGTAGAAGTCGGAAGCCGACTTGCTGCGCTTGGAGGCCCAGTAGGTGATGTACAGGGTCGCGCCGACGAAGGCGATGAACATGACGATGGCGGAGGTGTTCAACGGCTGGCGCTGGACGTCGCCCTCGATGGCACCGGCGGCCCAGAGGGCGGGTGCGACGGCCATCAGGCCGAGCACGGCAAGGATGCGCGCGATCATTTACTGGACCTCCTTGAGGATTTCCTGGTTCAGGCGATCGAATTCGCCGTTGGCGCGGCGCACGTAGATACCGGTCAGCACGAAGGCCGACAGGATCAGACCGACACCGAGCGGGATGCCCCAGGTAACGGGAGAGTCAGGACTGATGCGGGTGCCGAGCGCTTGCGGCTCGAAGGCGATCAGGAGAATGAAGGCCAGATAGAGGCCGAGCATGATGGCAGAAAGTATCCAGGCGAAGCGCTCTCGCTTGGAAACCAGTTCCTGGAAGCGCGGATTCTCCTGAATCCGCTTGTAGGTGCTGTCGTTCATTGTTGTTGTCCTCCACAGCGCGGGTTGCTGGTGAAGCCAACAATAGAACCGTCCTGCAAGCGCAACAGACGACCTTAGTCGTACTTCGGAGCATTCTCGACCAAGGTCGTAGAGCCGTCATACAGCGAAGCTATCAGCACTATCGCGGATGCGCATTTCCATGTATCGAACGCGAGGCCTAGTCTGGGCACATCGAATAATCATTCTCATTACCGAGGTGCGCCATGCTCAAGACCGTGACCTTCACCATCATGCACTTCTGCATTGCCTTCAGCGTGGCGTACGCCCTGACCGGCAGCATCACCGTGGGTGGCCTGGTGGCGGCGGTTGAGCCGCTGTGCAACTCGGTGGGTTTCTACTTCCACGAGAAGATCTGGAAGCGCTTCGAGAAGGACGACAAGCCCGGCCAGGAGATCCCCAGGCACGCCTGGTTGCACCACCACGCTTGAGCATTCCATCGGGGGTATGCCGGTGGTTCCGGACGGGCAATCCGCTGTACGTAATTTCCGGTGCCGAACGTAGGAGCGCGGAAGTCCAATCCGCTAAGATGCGCGGCTTTGCCCCCACGCAAGCATCCTTAGCCATGAGTCAGAACGCCCGTTTCCCTGTACTCCCCTACCTGCTGTCCTTCCTCCTCGCCAGCGTCGCCCTCATCGGCCTCTGGTACGGCCTGGGAAAACCGGTGATCCTGCCGGACGCCGCCACCCCCGAACACAAGCTGCAATGCGCGTCCTACAGCCCCTTCGACAAGGACCAGTCGCCGTTCGACCAGCCCTTCGTGCTGCGCCCCGAGCGCATGGATGCCGACCTGGCCCTGCTGGCGACCCGCTTCCACTGCGTACGCACCTATTCCATGACCGGTCTGGAAGCCATTCCGGAGCTGGCCCGCAAGCACGGCCTCAAGTTGATGCTGGGCGCCTGGGTGAACGGCAACCCGGTGGATACCCAAACGGAAATCGACGCGCTGATAAAGGCCGCCAACGCCAATCCTGACGTGGTGCAGGCGGTCATCGTGGGCAACGAGACCCTGCTGCGCAAGGAGGTCACCGGCGCCCAGTTGGCCACGCTGATCGAACAGGTCAAGGCCCAGGTCGAGCAGCCGGTCACCTATGCCGACGTCTGGGAATTCTGGCTGCGCCACCCGGAAGTGGCCCCGGCGGTGGATTTCCTCACCATTCACCTGCTGCCCTACTGGGAAGACGATCCCGCCGGGATCGACCAGGCCCTGCGCCATGTCGCCGAAATCCGCCAGGTGTTCGGCAACAGGTTCGCGCCCAAGGACATCTTCATCGGCGAGACCGGCTGGCCCAGCGAAGGCCGCCAGCGCGAAACCGCCGTGCCGAGTCGAGTCAACGAGGCGAAGTTCATCCGTGGCTTCGTCGCCCTGGCCGAGCAGAACGGCTGGGGCTACAACCTGATCGAAGCCTTCGACCAGCCCTGGAAGCGCGCCAGCGAAGGCGCGGTGGGTGGCTACTGGGGCCTGTTCGACGCCGACCGCCAGGAGAAGGGCGTGCTCGCCGGCCCGGTCAGCAACCTGCCCCTGTGGCCGATGTGGCTGGGGGTTTCCGGCCTGATCGTTCTCGCCACCCTGGTGCTCGCCGGCCGGCCGGCCTCCATCCGCGCCGCCCTGGTGCTGCCACTGCTGGCCGCGCTGGGCGCCGCCTGCATCGGCCTCTGGGGCGAAATGGCGCGGGTCACCAGCCGCTTCGTCGGCGAATGGGCCTGGGCGGCCTTCCTGGTCGGCCTCAATCTGGTCGTCCTGGCCCATGGCGCCCTGGCCCTGTCCGCCCGCGATGGCGTCCGTGGCCGTTTGTTCGGCTGGCTGGAAGCCCGTGCCGGCTGGTGGCTGGCCGCCGCCGGCTTCGCCGGTGCAGTGCTGATGCTGGCGCTGGTGTTCGATGCCCGCTACCGCAGCTTCCCCAGCGCCGCCCTGCTGCTGCCGGCGCTGGTCTACCTGTTCCGCCCGGTAGCCGCACCGCGCCGCGAAATCGCCCTGATGGCGGTGCTGGTCGGCGCCGGCATCGTGCCGCAGCTCTATGAGGAAACCCTGGGCAACGTCCAGGCCATCGGCTGGGCCGCCGTGAGCACCCTGTTGCTGGCCGCCCTCTGGCGCTGCCTGCGGGTTCGCGGCTGAAGGCGTCAATTCTGTGGGAGCGAATTCATTCGCGATTGAAACCGCTCCCACAGGGCACCTGGCTCAGAACCTTTGGCGCAAAAAAAGGACGCCCGAAGCGTCCTTTTTTCATGCCCGGCGAAACCTCAGGCGGCGAGCGGAACCGGCTCCGCCTGGCGGCGCACCAGGCGCAGGCCGGCGATCACGCAGGCGAACACGGCGAGGCTGGCGGTATAGAGCACCAGGGCCGGCAGGGCGAAGAGCAGGGCCAGCAGCGCCAGGCCCCAGCCGGCGCGGCCGGGAACGAAAAAGGCGGCCAGCGCGGCGCCAAGGCTGATCCAGGCGATGACGCGGAAGTGGATCAGCAGGCCCAGGCCCGCCCGTGCCTGGCATTCCCAACGCTGAGCCTGGTCGACGCACAGGCCGACCCACTGGCCGTCCTCCATCAGGGCGAAGCGGACCCCGTAGCTGGCGGCCAGCCAGAGCGGCAGCAGGATCAGCAACAGAATGAGGGACGAACGGCTGGACATGGTTCTCTCCGAATGGGTAAGCGGCGCCAAGGATACCCCCACGCGCGCCATGCAAGAACCCTCCACCGCATGGACTGACGCGTGGACCGCACTCGGAAGGCTTGCAGTTGTCATAGCCTCGGTATTCACTCATTACGTTCAATCATATCCACCCCGGCGCGCATGACCGGGGGCATGACCGGAGCCTCTCCATCCCGGTGGAGCCCGGCCTCCGCAGACACTGAACAGGGACCTTTCCTATGCTTCCTCTTCGCCTTGCCGCCCTGCTGGGCTGCCTGTCCCTCTGCGCCCACACGCTGGCCGCGGTCCCGGACGCAGCCAGTTACGGCTTTCCCATCGCCAATCCCTTCGAGGCGACCATCGCCACGACGCCGCCCAACCTGCGCAGCGAAGTACCGGCCGACGATGACATCGACCAGTCCGACTACGCCCTGGGGCTGCGCCCGGAGCGGGAAAGCGAACTGCCGGACAACTTCTGGCCGGTGAAGAAAATGCGCTACCGCCTGGCTCGGCAGGACGGGCCGGCGCCCCTGATCTTCGTCATCGCCGGCACGGGCGGCCACTACGCCAGCACGCACGCGGAGAACCTCAAGAAGCTGTTCTACGGCGCCGGCTACCACGTGGTGCAGCTGTCTTCGCCCACCAGCTACGACTTCATGGCGGCCGCCTCGCGCCACGCCACCCCCGGGCTTTCCAGCGAAGACGCCGACGATCTCTACCGGGTGATGCAGGCGGTGCGTGCCCAGCACCCGGACCTGCCGATCACCGACTTCTACCTCACCGGCTACAGCCTGGGCGCCCTCGAAGCGGCCTTCGTCAGCCACCTCGACGAGACCCGCCGCAGCTTCAACTTCAAGCGCGTGCTGCTGCTCAACCCGCCGGTGAATCTCTACACCTCGGTGACTAACCTCGATCGCCTGGTGCAGACCCGCGTCAAGGGCATCGACGACGCCACCACCTTCTACCAGGTGGTGCTGGGCAAGCTGACCCGCTACTTCCAGCAGAAGGGCTACATCGACCTCAACGACGCCCTGCTGTTCGACTTCCAGGAATCCAGGCAACGCCTGTCCAACGAGCAGATGGCGATGTTGATCGGCACCGCCTTCCGCTTCTCCTCCTCGGACATCGCCTTCACCTCGGACCTGATCAACCGCCGCGGCCTGATCACCCCGGTGAAGTACCCCATCAACGAAGGCACCAGCCTGACCCCCTTCTACAAACGCGCCCTGCAGTGCGACTTCGACTGCTACATCACCGAGCAACTGATCCCTTACTGGCGCGCCCGCTACGACGGCGGCAGCCTGGCCCAGCTGATCAACCAGGTCAGCCTCTATGCCCTGGAGGGTTACCTCAGGGAAAACCGCAAGATCGCCGTCATGCACAATGCCGACGACCTCATCCTCGGCCCGGGGGACCTGGGTTTCCTGCGCCGCACCCTGGGCGACCGCCTGACCGTCTACCCCCGTGGCGGGCACTGCGGCAACCTCAACTACCGCGTCAACGGCGACGCCATGCTGGAGTTCTTCCGTGGCTAGGAAATCCCTCTTGATCGCCCTGATGCTTTGCAGCGGCCTGGCCTGGGCCCAGGAACCCGACCAGGACGGTTTCACCCAACCGCTCAAGGATCTCGAGTTCAACCCCGGCCTGGACCAGCGTGAATTCGAGCGCGCCACCCTGGACGCGCTGAACGTCTATGACCCCCTGGAGTCCTGGAACCGCCGGATCTACCACTTCAACTACCGCTTCGACGAATGGGTGTTCCTGCCGGTGGTGCATGGCTACCGGTACATCACACCGGGCTTCGTGCGCAGTGGGGTGAGCAACTTCTTCAGTAACCTGGGCGATGTGCCCAACCTGCTGAACAGCCTGCTGCAACTGAAGGGCCAGCGCTCCATGGAGATCACCGGGCGCCTGCTGCTCAACACCACGATCGGGGTCGTCGGTCTCTGGGACCCGGCCACCCGCATGGGCCTGCCCAGGCAGACCGAGGACTTCGGCCAGACCCTGGGCTTCTACGGGGTGAGCGAAGGACCCTACCTGATGCTGCCGGTCCTCGGCCCTTCCAATCTGCGGGACACCGGTGGCCTGGTGGTGGACTACGTGGCCGACTACCAGATCAACTTCCTCAACGTCCCGGAGGTCAGCAGCGACCACCCGGAGATCACCCTGCTGCGCGCGGTGGACAAGCGCTACACGACGAAATTCCGCTACGGCCAGCTCAACTCGCCCTTCGAGTACGAGAAGCTGCGCTACGTCTACACGGAATCGCGCCGGCTGCAGATCGCCGAGTAGCCGCGAATCCATTCGCGAAGCAGGCCAGAGGCCTGTCATTGATACCCGGGGCTGCTCAGCAGCCCTTTCGCGAAGGAATTCGCCCTCACAACAGTAAAAAGCATCCAATAATTCGATATAAATCAGGCAAAATCACGCACCATCAATTCAATTGGCGGGCGTAGTATCGCGTTCATTCCAACCTTGAGGAGGTTCAGATGAGCGACCGCCAGATTCTCGAACAACGTCCGGGCCAACCCGCCTCCGACGGCGCCGGGGTCAACCTGACCCGTGTCTTCGCCGAGCAGGGCGTGCCGCGCTTCGATCCCTTCCTGATGCTCGACGAATTCGGCTCAGCCAACCCGGACGACTACGTCGCCGGCTTCCCGGCGCACCCGCACCGAGGTTTCGAGACCATTACCTACATGATCGAAGGCCGCATGCGCCACGAGGATCACCTGGGCAACAGCGGCCTGCTGCAGAACGGCGGCGTGCAATGGATGACCGCGGCGCGCGGCATCATCCACAGCGAGATGCCGGAGCAGGAGGAAGGCGTGATGCGCGGCTTCCAGATCTGGCTCAACCTGCCGGGCAAGGACAAGATGGGCGACCCCGGCTACCGCGACTTCGACCCGGCGGAGATTCCGCGCGTGCGCCTGGAGAACGGCGTGGAAGCCCTGGTGATCGCCGGGCGCTTCGAGGCCGACGGCATATCCCAGGACGGCGCCGTGCAACGCCCCCACACCGAACCGCAGATCCTCGACCTGCATCTGCCTGCCGGCGGACGGGTGTCGCCGCGACTGGCCGATGGCTTGCGGGTGATGCTCTACGTCTACGAGGGCGAAGTGCAGGTCAACGGCCACACCATCGGCCAGGGTCGCCTGGCGCGGCTTTCCGACAGCGGTGCGCTGGAACTGGCCAGTGACGCGGACAGCAAGGTCCTGCTGCTGGCCGGCCGCCCCCTTGGCGAACCCATCGTGCAGTACGGCCCCTTCGTGATGAACAGCCGTGAGGAGATCGAACAGGCCTTGCGCGACTACCGCGACGGCCGCTTCGGCGGCTGAGCGGACACGCCGTTCGGCGGGCCGCAGCCCGGCCCTAGGGCTGGAGCGCGGGAATGACCTGGGGACGCACCGGCGCTGTCTCCAGGCCAAGGAAGCGCTGCAGGGCATCGCGCTTGGCCATGGCGTCCTGGTACCCCAGTTCGATCAGTTCGTTGCAGTAACCCGGTTCGAACAGCAAGTAGCTGAGCACGCCCGCCCCGCTCGCCCGGGTCGCCCCCGGCCCGCGCAGGAAGGTGCGGATCGCGCGGGGCATCTCGCGGCGATGGCGGGCGGCGATCTCGTCCAGCGGCCGGCTCGGCGAGATCACCAGCACGTCCACCTGTTGCGAACTCAGGTTGCGCGGCCGCGACTCGGGCGGAATGGCCCGACTCATGTGATTGATCCGCTCCAGCAGTTCGATGTCGCTTTCCAGGTTGTCGATGAAGGTGCTGTTCAGCAGGTGTCCGCCGATCTGCGCCAGGGTCGGCGGACGCCCGATCTGCGCCTGCGCCACCTCCGCAGTGAGGTTCATGCCCAGCGGGTTGCCGCTCACGCCCACCACCAGCACCCGGCTGGCCCCCAGGTGCAGCGCCGGGCTGATGGGGGCCGTCTGCCGCACCGCGCCGTCGCCGAAGTACTCGCGCCCCAGGCGTACCGCCGGGAACAGCAGGGGAATGGCCGCACTGGCCATCAGGTGTTCGACGCTGAGGCGGGTCGGCACCCCGACCCGTCGATGGCGGTACCAGGGATCGATGGTGGCTCGCCCCTGGTAGAAGGTTACCGCCTGGCCGCTTTCATAGCCGAAGGCGGTCACGGCCACGGCGCGCAACTGGCGGGTGCGCACGGCGGCGGAAATACCGCTGAAGTCCAGTTCGCGCGCCAGCAGGTCGTGCAGTGGAGCGTTGTCCAGCAGTGCCGCCGGGATGTCACGGCCGAGACCGAGCAGGCTGTGGCCGAAGAAGCGCGAGCTCTGGCGCAGCACGCCGGGCCAGTCGCTGCGATAAATCTGCCCGCAACGGAACCCTTGCCAGACCGTATTGAGGCGGCGGACTGCCTGACTGAAATGCAGCGCGCCGCAGGCCAGGCCGACGGCATTCACCGCACCGGCGGAGGTGCCGACTATCACCGGAAAGGGGTTGCAGGCGGCATCCGGCAGCAGGTCGGCGATGGCCCCCAACACCCCTACCTGATAGGCCGCTCGGGATCCGCCACCGGAGAGGATCAGCCCGGTCACGGGCTTCTGGGTGGTGGAGCTGGAATCCATGGACGGCTCTCCGGGCGGGATGTTCCGAGTATAGGTTTCAGTAGAGCCTGGGCGCGCCTTCCGGACGGGTCTTGAATCGGCGATGGGCCCAGAGGTACTGCTCCGGGCATTCGCGCACCGCTTCTTCCACCCATTGGTTGATGCGCAGGCAGTCGGCTTCCTCGGTTTCGCCGGGGAAATCGGCCAGCGGCGGATGGATCACCAGCCGGTAGCCGGAGCCGTCCTCCAGGCGGCGCTGGGTGAAGGGCAGGACAATGGCGCGCCCCAGGCGGGCGAACTTGGTGGTGGCGGTCACAGTGGCGGCCTCGACGCCGAACAGAGGCACGAAAAGGCTCTGCTTGCGGCCGTAGTCCTGGTCCGGGGCATACCAGATGGCGCGGCCGGCACGCAGCACCTTGAGCATGGCGCGCACGTCTTCGCGCTCGATCGCGGAGGCATCCAGGTTGTGGCGCTCGCGGCCGCGGCGCTGAATGAAGTCGAACAGCGCGTTCTTGTGCTCGCGGTACATGCCGTCGATGGTGTGCACCTGGCCGAGCAACGCCGCGCCAATTTCCAGGGTGGTGAAATGCAGGGCCATGAGGATCACCCCCTGCCCTTGCGCCTGGGCCTTCTGCAGATGCTCCAGGCCTTCTATATGGGACAGCTTCGCCAGGCGCGCCCTGGGCCACCACCAGCTCATGGCCATTTCGAAGAAGGCGATGCCGGTGGACGCGAAGTTCTCGCGCAGCAGCCGGTCACGCTCGGCAGCGGACAGCTCCGGGAAGCACAGTTCCAGGTTGCGCCGGGCGATCTTGCGCCGGGAACCGGCGCCCCACAGCATCAGCTTCCCCAGCATGCGACCCAGGCCCAGTTGCACCCGGTATGGCAACAGGGTGATCAGCCAGAGCAACCCCAGCCCCAGCCACAGCGCCCAATAGCGCGGGTGAAAGAACTGTGGGCGAAATTGAGGTCTATCCATCTCTGAATCCGCTTGAGCGAGAAAGCCGCGCATTCTACTCCAAATGCGCCGCCCCCTCCGGCTTGCGAGCGCCGGGCGATCTCGCTATAAGTCCTCGCCATTCACGACTGCAGACAGACCATGAGCCAAGCCGACCTTCTCGACCAAGATCCCGTGTTCCAGCTCAAGGGCAGCATGCTCGCCATCACCGTGATGGAACTGGCCCATAACGACCTCGAACGCCTGGACCGGCAACTGGACGAGAAAGTCGCCCAGGCCCCCAACTTCTTCCAGAACACCCCACTGGTGATGGCGCTGGACAAGCTGCCGGACGGCGAGCCAGAACTGGACCTGCCCGCGCTGCTGGACACCTGCCGCCGCCACGGCCTGCGGACCCTGGCCATCCGGGCCAGCCGCGAAGAACACATCAAGGCCGCCGACGCCCTGGATATCCCGGTACTGCCGCCGTCCGGCGCCCGCGAACGGCCCATCGACCCGGTGGAACCCAGGGCGAAGAAGGCCGTCGAAAAGCCCGCCGAGCCGCCGAAGCCCGAGGTGCAACCAACCAAGATCATCACCACCCCGGTGCGCGGTGGCCAACAGGTCTACGCCCCCGGCGGCGACCTGGTGGTGCTGGCCGCGGTCAGCCCCGGCGCGGAACTTCTCGCCGACGGCAACATCCATGTGTACGGACCAATGCGCGGCCGTGCGCTGGCCGGCATCAAGGGCGATACCAAGGCGCGGATATTCTGCCGCCAACTGGCCGCCGAACTCGTCTCGGTGGCCGGCCAGTACAAGGTTGCCGACGACCTGCGCCGCGACCCGCTGTGGGGTCAGCAAGTGCAGGTCAGCCTGTCGGGAGACGTGTTGAACATCACCCGCCTTTAACGGATACTGCCGCGAAATTTCAGGGAACTGAAAGGGAAGCTGGACCGGCCTGGATGGGCCGATAACTTCCCGTTTTACTTATTCTTTTGGGGTGAATCACCTTGGCCAAGATCCTCGTTGTCACGTCCGGCAAGGGTGGTGTGGGTAAAACCACCACCAGCGCCGCAATCGGTACCGGTCTCGCACTGCGCGGTCACAAGACCGTCATCGTCGACTTCGACGTTGGCCTGCGCAACCTGGACCTGATCATGGGTTGTGAACGCCGCGTGGTGTACGACTTCGTCAACGTCATCAATGGCGAAGCGAGCCTCACCCAGGCCCTGATCAAGGACAAGCGCCTTGAGAACCTCTACGTCCTAGCCGCCAGCCAGACGCGTGACAAGGACGCGCTGACCCTCGAAGGCGTCGGTAAGGTCATCGAGGAGCTGTCCCAGAACTTCGAATACGTGGTCTGCGACTCGCCGGCGGGCATCGAGAAAGGCGCCCACCTGGCCATGTACTACGCCGACGAAGCGATCGTCGTGACCAACCCGGAAGTCTCTTCCGTCCGCGACTCCGACCGTATGCTCGGCCTGCTGGCCAGCAAGTCCCGCCGTGCCGAGAAGGGCGAGGACCCGATCAAGGAGCGCCTGCTCCTGACCCGCTACAACCCCGAGCGCGTCACCAAGGGCGAAATGCTCGGTGTCGAAGACGTCGAGGAAATCCTCGCCATCAACCTGCTCGGCGTCATCCCGGAATCCCAGGCGGTACTCAAGGCCTCCAACCAGGGTATTCCGGTCATCCTCGACGACCAGAGCGACGCCGGCCAGGCGTACAGCGATGCCGTCGATCGCCTGCTCGGCAAGGAGCTGCCCCACCGCTTCCTCGACGTGCAGAAGAAAGGACTCTTACAACGCCTGTTTGGAGGCCGTGAATGAACATTTTCGACTTCTTTCGCGAGCGGAAGAAGCAGAGTAGCGCTTCGATCGCTAAGGAACGACTCCAGATCATCGTTGCCCACGAACGTGGCCAGCGCAGCCAGCCGGACTACCTGCCAGCCCTGCAGAAGGACCTGGTGGACGTGATCCGCAAGTATGTCGACATCGACCAGGAGCAGGTTCAGGTCCTGCTGGAGGACCAGGGCAACTGCTCCATCCTCGAGCTGAACATCACCTTGCCCGATCGTTGATCGAGCGATAGTCCAACGACGGCGGCCTCGGCCGCCGTCGGCGTTTGTGGATAACCCCATGCCGCTTTCCCAGATCGAATTCATTCACCAGGACGACGCCCTGCTGGTGGTCAACAAGCCCACCCTGCTGCTGTCGGTGCCCGGTCGCGCCGAAGACAACAAGGACTGCCTGATCACCCGCCTGCAGGAGAACGGCTACCCGGAGGCGCGCATCGTCCACCGCCTGGACTGGGAGACCTCCGGCCTGATCGTCCTGGCCCGCGATGCCGACAGCCACCGCGAGCTGTCCCGCCAGTTCCACGACCGCGAGACCGAGAAGGCCTACACCGCCCTCTGCTGGGGCGAGCCGGAACTGGACAGCGGCCGCATCGAACTGCCCTTGCGCTACGACCCGCCGACCAAGCCGCGCCATGTGGTGGACTTCGAACACGGCCGCCATGCCCTCACCTTCTGGCGGGTCGTCGAGCGCTGCGGCCACTACAGCCGCGTCGAGCTGACCCCCATCACCGGCCGCTCGCACCAGTTGCGCGTGCACATGCTGTCCATCGGCCACCCGCTGCTCGGTGACCGGCTCTACGCCAACCCCGAAGCGCTGGCCGCCCATGAGCGTCTCTGCCTGCACGCCAGCCTGCTCTGCCTGACCCATCCCCAGACGGGTGAACGCCTGAGATTCGAGTGCCCGGCGCCGTTCTGACCTAGGCTCAAGAAAAAGACCGCAAACCGGGGACATCATGAGCCTCACCGCGTTTTACAACGCTACCGAGGGCCAGCCCGCCCGCTTCACCTTGCTCACCGCCCTGGCGTACTGGGACGGACCGCCCAGCCACGCCCTGGACCTGGGCTGCGGCGCGGGCCGCGACACCCTGGAACTGCTCCGGCGCGGCTGGCGGGTGCTCGCGGTGGACGCCGAGCCCGAGGCCCTGGCCCGCCTGGACGCCCAGGTCGACGACCAAAGGCGCGCGCTGCTGCAGAGCCATTGCGGTCGTTTCGAGTCCCTGCCCCTGCCTCCGGCGCAACTGGTGAATTCCAGCTTCGCCCTGCCCCTCTGCCCACCCGCCGCCTTTCCCGGTCTCTGGCTGTCGATCTGCAATGCGCTGTCGGAGGGGGGCCTGTTCGCCGGCCACCTGTTCGGCGAGCGGGACGACTGGGCCGACAACGGCATCACCATCCTGCGTCGGCACCAGTTGGAGGAACTGCTGTGCGGTTGGGACGTGCTGATGCTGGAAGAAAAGGAAGAAGACGGCGTCACCGCCAAGGGCCGCAACAAGCACTGGCACCTGTTCTCGGTGGTCGCCCGGCGCCTTTGACCGACGTTGCACACGAGTCCCTTGGCGATTGAAATCGCTCCCACAGACCAACCTCAGTCCCTGTCTATCGACCTGTTAGGAAAATTCGCCGCCGGTCGCCCTCCTAATCCCCAGGGGCTATGGGATAAACTCCCGCCACTGCTGTCCGGAGTCCCCCCATGCGCGAAGAGTTGAACCAGGGCCTGATCGATTTCCTCAAGGCCTCGCCCACCCCCTTCCACGCCACCCGCAGCCTGGCCAAGCGCCTGGAAGCCGCCGGTTATGTGCGCCTCGACGAACGCGAGGCCTGGCGTATCGAAAGCGGTGGCCGCTATTACGTCACCCGCAACGACTCCTCCATCATCGCCATCAAGCTGGGCAAGCGTCCGGTTCTGGAAGGCGGCCTGCGTCTGGTCGGCGCTCACACCGACAGCCCCTGCCTGCGGGTCAAGCCGAACCCCGAACTGCACAAGCAAGGCTTCTGGCAACTGGGCGTGGAAGTCTACGGCGGCGCCCTGCTGGCGCCCTGGTTCGACCGCGACCTGTCCCTCGCCGGCCGCGTCACCTACCGCGCCGCCGGCATGGTGGAAAGCCAGTTGGTGGACTTCCAGGCCCCCATCGCCGTGATTCCCAACCTGGCCATCCACCTCAATCGGGAGGCCAACCAGGGCTGGGCGATCAACGCCCAGACCGAGCTGCCGCCGATCCTGGCGCAACTGGCCGCTGGCGAAGCCCGCGAGTTCCGCGATCTGCTGGCCGAGCAGCTGACCCTGGAGCACGGCGTGGTGGCCGACGCGGTGCTGGACTACGAACTGTCCTTCTATGACACCCAGAGCGCCGCGGTCATCGGCCTGGGTGGCGACTTCATCGCCGGCGCGCGCCTGGACAACCTGCTGTCCTGCTACGCCGGTCTGCAAGCCCTGCTGGCCGCCGAAGCCGACGAAAGCTGCGTGCTGGTCTGCACCGACCACGAGGAAGTAGGTTCCTGCTCCGCCTGCGGCGCCGACGGCCCGATGCTGGAGCAGGTGCTGCGCCGCGTGCTGCCGGAAGGCGATGCCTTCGCCCGGGTGATCCAGCGCTCCCTGCTGGTATCCGCCGACAACGCCCACGGCGTGCACCCCAACTATGCCGACAAGCACGACGGCAACCACGGCCCGAAGCTCAACGCCGGTCCGGTGATCAAGATCAACAGCAACCAGCGCTACGCCACCAACAGCGAAACCGCCGGCTTCTTCCGCCACCTGTGCCTGGAAAACGAAGTACCGGTGCAGAGCTTCGTGACCCGCAGCGACATGGGGTGCGGCTCCACCATCGGCCCCATCACCGCCAGCCAGCTCGGCGTGCGCACCGTGGACATCGGCCTGCCCACCTTCGCCATGCACTCCATCCGCGAGCTGGCCGGTAGCCACGACCTGGCCCATCTGGTGAAAGTGCTGGCCGCTTTCTATTCCAGCCACGACCTGCCCTGATCAGGAAGGAACGCTCATGCTCAGCCACATCCGCAACAGCCTGGAGGAAGCCAGGGCCGCCCTGGACGCCTTCATCGCCAACGAACAGACGCTGAAGAATATCGAACGCGCGGCGGAACTCCTGGTAGAAAGCTTCGAGAGCAAGGGCAAGGCGTTTTCCTGCGGCAACGGCGGCTCCATGTGCGACGCCATGCATTTCGCCGAGGAGCTGACCGGCCGCTACCGCAAGAACCGCCCGGGCGTCGCGGCCATTTCCATCAGCGACGCCAGCCACATCAGCTGCGTCGCCAACGATTTCGGCTACGACCACATCTTCTCCCGCTACATCGAGTCCCACGGCCGCGAGGGCGATGTGTTGCTCGCCTTCAGCACCAGCGGTCGTAGCCCCAACGTGATCAAGGCCGCCGAAGCCGCCCGCGCCCTGGGCGTGAAGGTGGTGGCACTCACCGGCAAGCCCGGCTCCGCCCTGGAAGCCCTGGCCGACGTGTGCATCTGCGCACCCGGCGGCGACTTCGCCGACCGCGTGCAGGAGCTGCACATCAAGGTGGTGCACATCCTCATCGAGCTGGTGGAGCGCAAGTTGGCGCCGGAGAACTACGCCTGAGCAGTCGCCAAGCGTAGGTTGGTGCGGGCCACGCTGGTCCGAGCGTAGCGAGGCCCAACGGTCGCGGCACCGGCCACCTGATGTTGGGTTTCGTTCCTCTACCCAACCTACGCCAGGCAACTCGCGTCTATTCCGGCACTTCCACGCTGACGTGGATCGCATCATGCCGCCAGAATTCCAGGTCACAGTCGATCAGCCGGCCATGCTGGTCGCGGTTGATCCGGGTAATCTTCAGCGCCGGGCTTCCGGCTGAGACCTTGAGGGGCGCCGCCGCTTCCGGGTGCAGTGCGGTCGGCACCATGTCGAAGCGCACCCGGCCGTAGCGAATGCCGTACTGGCTGTCGTACAGCTCGGTCAGCGAGCGGGTCAGGTCGAACTCGATGATGCCGGGGAAATAGGCCGGATTCAGATAGTGCTCCACATAGAGCACCAGGCGCCCGTCGATGCGCCGGGCGCGGCGGATCTGGTAGACGCTGGAAAGCGCCGGCAGCTCCAGCCGCTCGCAGATTTCCACGCTGGCCGGGATCAGCCGCGCACCCAATACCTCAGTGGCGGGCATGCGCCCCTGCCCGGCCACCATGGCGTGGAAATGACTGCGCACCAGCGGGTTGTAGAGCAGGCGGGGTGGCGAGACGAACCAGCCACGGCGGTCCTCGCGGTAGATCAGCCCCTGGGCCTCCAGTTGCCCCAGCGCCTCGCGCAGGGTGATCCGGGTGGTATCGAACAACTCGCTCAACTTGCGTTCGGCCGGCAGCTTGCTGCCGTGGGGCAGCAGGCCGTGCTCGATCTGTTCCTGCAGTGCACTGCAGATGGCGGTCAGGGTGCGGGGCGCCTCATCGCGCATCGAAAGACTCCAATCTGGAATAGACCAGCACCAGCAAGGTGCGTCAGGTCCGGGTTTGCCGGCCATCCTAGGCAGCCTAGATGACTGTGGGATGACAGCCAGGCCAGCCTGCACGCGCCATGCCACCGCCATTTGCGACAGCCCCGGGAATCAGCCATCCGCCCATGGTCTACGCTGTCCAGGCGTTCACCGCCACCCATCCGGGGGCATCCTCTGAAATCAAACCGTCATCCAAGGCTTTTAGATTTGGCCTGGGTCTTGCTGATCTAGACCAACCTCCAAACCTGCTAAGGAGCTTCACATGAAACGCCTGTTGCTGGCTTCACTGATGGGAACGGCCATCGCCCTGGGTACCCAGGCCATGGCAAGCGACGCAGATCTGAAGAGTCTCGAACAAGCCGCCCGCAAGGAAGGCGCGGTGAACAGCGTGGGGATGCCCGACAGCTGGGCCAACTGGAAGGACACCTGGGTCGACCTGGGCAAACTGTATGGCCTGAAGCACGTCGACACCGACATGAGCTCCGCCCAGGAGATCGCCAAGTTCGCCGCCGAGAAGGACAACGCCACCGCCGACATCGGCGACGTCGGCGCCGCCTTCGGCCCCATCGCCGTGCAGCAGGGCGTGACCCAGCCCTACAAGCCCAGCACCTGGGCGCAGATTCCCGAGTGGGCCAAGGACCAGGATGGCCACTGGATGCTGGCCTATACCGGCTCTATCGCCTTCATCGTCAACAAGCAACTGGTGAAGGAAGCCCCCAGGTCCTGGGCGGAGCTGAAGCAGGGCACGTACAAGGTTGCCATCGGTGACGTCAGCGCCGCCGCCCAGGCGGTCAACGGCGTGCTGGCCGCCGCCATCGCCAACGGCGGCGACGAGAAGAATATCCAGCCGGGCCTGGAGTTCTTCGCCGAAATCGCCAAGCAGGGTCGCCTGTCGCTGTCCAACCCGACCATCCAGACCCTGGAGAAGGGCGAGGTGGAGGTGGGCGTGGTGTGGGATTTCAACGGCCTGTCCTACCGCGACCAGATCGACCCCAGCCGCTTCGAGGTGCTGATCCCCTCCGATGGCTCGGTGATCTCCGGCTACACCACCATCATCAACAAGTACGCGAAGAACCCCAACGCCGCGAAGCTGGCCCGCGAGTACATCCTCAGCGATGCCGGGCAGATCAACCTGGCCAAGGGCAACGCCCGCCCGATCCGCGCCGAACACCTGACCCTGCCGGCCGAGGTCAAGGCCAAGCTGCTGCCCAACGAGCAGTACGCCAAGGTCCAGCCGATCAAGGATGCCAAGGCCTGGGAAGAAACCTCCAAGGCCCTGCCGCAGCAGTGGCAGGAGCACGTGATCATCGAGATGGAATAAGAAGCCGCCCAATCTCTGGCTGCGCTTGCTCATGCTACGTTGAACGCGGGATCGGAATGCTCATTTACAGACGTAAACTCCGCTTCCTCGCCCACGTTCGCCTTGCCTGAACTGCGCTCGCCGAGAGCTTGAACGGCTTTTGGGGAACGCTATGAACCACAAAGTCATCCTCGTCCTGCTGGATGGCCTGAATTACGAGGTGGCCCGGCATGCGCTGGGCCACCTGCAGGCCTACTGCGGTGCCGGCCGGGCGGCGCTGTACAAGCTCCAGTGCGAGCTGCCGGCGCTGTCCCGTCCGCTCTACGAATGCATCCTCACCGGCGTGCCGCCAATCCAGAGCGGCATCGTGCATAACGAGGTGTCGCGCCTGTCGAAGGAGCGCAGCATCTTCCACTACACCCGCGCCGCCGGGCTGACGACCGCCGCGGCCGCCTACCACTGGGTCAGCGAGCTGTACAACCGCTCGCCCTTCGAGGCTGCCCGCGACCGTCACACCGACGACCCCGGACTGCCGATCCAGCACGGCCACTTCTATTACGCCGACCACTACCCGGACTCGCACCTGTTCGCCGATGCCGAAAGCCTGCGCCTGCGGCACGGGCCGGACTTCCTCCTGGTGCATCCGATGAACATCGACGACGCCGGCCACAAGCACGGGCTCGACAGCCCGCAGTACCGCAATGCCGCGCGCATGGCCGACGTGATCCTGGCCGAGTACCTGCAGCGCTGGCTGGATGCCGGCTACCAGGTGCTGGTGACCGCCGACCACGGCATGAACAACGACCGCTCCCACAACGGCCTGCTGGCCGAGGAACGGGAGGTTCCGCTGTTTGTGCTGGGGGATGCCTTCAGCCTGGACGCCAGCGCGCAGCCGAAGCAGACCGAGCTGTGCGGCACCCTCTGCGAATTGCTCGGTGTCCCCCACGACAAGGCGTTCTGCCGGGAGTTGCTCACGTGAATACCGCCAAGCGCGGCAAGTGGCTGGCGCTGCTCTGCCTGCTGCCTTTCGCCCTGTTCTTCATCGCGTTCCAGATCGCACCGCTGGTGTGGGTCGCCATCCACAGCCTGAACACGCCGGAGGGCTGGGGCCTGGGCAACTTCACCAAGGTGTTCAGCTCGAAGTTCTACCTGCAAGCCATCAAGCACAGCCTGCAGATCGCCTTCTGGTCGAGCCTGATCGGCATTGTCATCGCGCTGATCGGCAGCTACTCCCTGCGCCAGGTGGACTCCAGGCTGCGCGATTTCGTCATGGCCTTCTCCAACATGACCAGCAACTTCGCCGGCGTCCCGCTGGCCTTCGCCTTCATCATCCTGCTGGGCTTCAACGGCGCGCTGACCCTGCTGCTCAAGCAGTCCGGCCTGATCGAGGACTTCAACCTCTACTCCAAGACCGGCCTGATCGTGCTCTACACCTACTTCCAGATTCCCCTCGGGGTGCTGCTGCTCTACCCGGCCTTCGATGCCCTGCGCGAGGACTGGCGCGAGTCGGCCGCCCTGCTCGGCGCCAACCCCTGGCAGTTCTGGCGACACATCGGCCTGCCGGTGCTGACCCCCGCGCTGCTGGGCACTTTCGTCATCCTGCTGGCCAACGCGCTGGGCGCCTACGCCACCGTCTACGCCCTGACCACCGGCAACTTCAACGTGCTGACCATCCGCATCGCCGGCATGGTGGCCGGCGATATCGCCCTCAACCCCAACCTGGCCAGCGCTCTGGCGATGATCCTGGTGGGCCTGATGGCGTTGATCACCGTGGTCCACCAGTGGCTGCTGAGGAGGAGCTACCATGTCGCGCGCTGAAGCCCGCAGCGGCGGCCTCTACCATCGCGTGGTGGTCTGGCTGCTGTTCGTGATCCTGCTGCTGCCGCTGGCCGGCACCCTGCTCTACTCCTTGTCCACCAGTTGGTCGGCGACCATCCTGCCGGACGGACTGACCTTCAAGTGGTACCTGGCGTTGTGGAGCGATGCGCGCTTCCTCACCGCCTTCGGCCAGTCGCTGCTGGTGTGCTTCGGCGCACTGCTGCTGTCGGTGCTGTTGATCCTGCCGCTGCTGTTCGTGGTGAATTACCACTTCCCGAAGCTCGACGGGCTGATGAACATCCTCATCCTGCTGCCCTTCGCGGTGCCGCCGGTGGTGTCTTCGGTGGGGTTGCTGCAGGTCTATGGCTCGGGCCCACTGGCCATGGTCGGCACGCCCTGGATCCTGATCGGCTGCTTTTTCACCATCGCCCTGCCCTTCATGTACCGCGCCATCACCAACAACCTGCAGGCAATCAACCTGCGCGACCTGATGGACGCCGCCCACCTGCTCGGCGCCAGCACCTGGAAGGCGGCCTTCCTGGTGGTGCTGCCGAACCTGCGCAAGGGCCTGATGGTGTCGCTGTTCCTGTCGTTCTCATTCCTCTTCGGCGAGTTCGTCTTCGCCAACCTGCTGGTGGGCACCCGCTACGAGACCCTGCAGGTCTACCTGAACAACATGCGCAACAGCAGTGGCCACTTCAACAGCGCCCTGGTGATCTCCTACTTCTTCTTCGTGCTGCTGTTCACCTGGGCAGCCAACCGTCTGAACAAGGACAAGGCATGAGCTTTCTTTCCATCCGCGGCCTGCACAAGCACTACGCCCAGACCCCCATCTTCAGCGATATCCACTGCGAGATCGGCAAGGGCGAGTTCGTCACCCTGCTCGGCCCCTCGGGCTGCGGCAAGTCCACCCTGCTGCGCTGCATCGCCGGGCTCACCGAGGTCAATGGCGGACAGATCCTGCTGGACGGCGAGGACCTGGTGCCGCTGTCGCCGCAGAAACGCGGCATCGGCATGGTGTTCCAGAGCTACGCGCTGTTCCCCAACATGACCGTCCAGCAAAACGTCGCCTTCGGCCTGCGCATGCAGAAGGTTTCCCCCGCCGACAGCCAGCGGCGGGTCGCCGACGCCCTGGCCATGGTGGAGCTGCAGGACTACGCCACGCGCTACCCGCACCAGCTCTCCGGCGGCCAGTGCCAGCGCGTGGCCCTGGCCCGCTCGCTGGTGACCCGCCCGCGCCTGCTACTGCTGGACGAGCCACTGTCGGCGCTGGACGCTCGCATCCGCAAGCACCTGCGCGAGCAGATCCGCCACATCCAGCAGGAACTGGGGCTGACCACCCTCTTCGTCACCCATGACCAGGAGGAGGCGCTGACCCTGTCCGACCGCATCTTCCTGATGAACGCCGGGCGCATCGTCCAGAGCGGCGACGCCGAAACCCTCTATACGGCGCCTGTGGATGCCTTCGCCGCCGGCTTCATCGGCAACTACAACCTGCTCGACGCCGAGGCCGCCAGCCGCCTGTTGCAACGCGCGGTCAATGGCCGCATCGCCATCCGCCCGGAAGCCATCGCCCTGAGCCACGACGGCGGCATCGAGGCCGAGGTGCGCAGCCACAGCCTGCTCGGCAACGTGGTGCGCTACCGCGTCGAAGCCCGTGGCGTGGAGCTGGTGGTGGACGTGCTCAACCGCTGCGCCGATGATCTGCACCGCAAGGGCCAACGCATCGGCCTGCGCATCGACGACCACGCCATACGGGAGGTGGCCTGATGGCCCTGGCAATCTTCGACCTCGACGACACCCTGATAGACGGCGACTGCGCCAGCCTGTGGAGCGCGCATATGGCTGAGCTGGGCTGGGTCGATGGCGAATCCTTCGTCCGCAAGGACCACGAACTCATGGCGCTCTACGCCGAAGGCAAGCTGGCCATGGAGGACTACATGGCCTTCAGCCTGTCGCCGCTGGTGGGGCGCACGGCCGAAGAAGTGGAATTCGTGGTCGGACCTTTCGTCGAGGACGTCGTCGAGCCACTGATCCATTCCGACGCCATGCGCTGCCTGGCGCAGCATCGTTCCGCGGGCGATCGCATCCTGATCATCTCCGCCTCGGCCCATTTCCTGGTCAGCGCCATCGCCGAACGCCTGGGCGTGGAGGAAGTGCTGGCCATCGACCTGGAGGAGCAGCACGGCTGCTACAGCGGCCGCACCCGTGGCGTGCTCACCTACCGGGAAGGCAAGGTGACGCGGCTGCTGGCCTGGCTGGAAGAGCAGGGCGAAAGCCTCGAAAACGCCTGTTTCTACTCCGACTCGCGCAACGACCTGCCGCTGCTGAACCGGGTGGCCAACCCCAAGGCCGTCAACCCCGACCCCACCCTGCGCGCCCACGCCGAACAGGCCGGCTGGCCGATTCTCGACTGGCGCTGAGCCACCGCTCCCGCAACCTGTGCGAATTCATTCGCGATGGACAGCGCCACTGTCCGTAGGTTGGCGACGAGGAGCGGCGCGCATCGATACGGCGCTTGACTTCAAAGTCAAACCATCTTGAGAATGCCGCCTCCATCGCTATATAAATTTCTACATAGCGAATTCCAAAGAAGAAGAACTTCCCAGGAGCCTCCATGAGTCAGCCCATCGCCCGCCCTGTCATCGCACTGCTCGCCCTGATCACGCTGGGCGGCGCCTCGGCGGCGGAAGTCCAGGTGGCGGTCGCCGCCAACTTCACCGCGCCGATCCAGGCCATCGCCAGGGACTTCGAGAAGGACACCGGCCACAAACTGGTGGCCGCCTATGGCGCCACCGGGCAGTTCTATACCCAGATCAAGAACGGCGCGCCGTTCGAGGTGTTCCTCGCCGCCGACGACAGCACCCCGGCCAAGCTGGAGAAGGAAGGCGACAGCGTGCCTGGCTCACGCTTCACCTATGCCATCGGCACTCTGGTGCTCTGGTCGGCGAAGGATGGTTACGTGGATGCCCAGGGCGATGTGTTGAAGAGCGGCCAGTACAAGCACCTGTCCATCGCCAACCCGAAGACCGCGCCTTACGGCCAGGCAGCCACCCAGGTGCTGGACAAGCTGGGCCTGACCGCGCAAGTCAAACCCCGGCTGGTGGAAGGCCAGAACATCAGCCAGGCGCTGCAGTTCGTCTCCAGCGGCAATGCGGAGCTGGGCTTCGTCGCCCTGTCCCAGGTGTACAAGGATGGCAAGATCACCCACGGCTCGGCCTGGATAGTGCCGGCCGAGATGCATGAACCGATCAGGCAGGACGCGCTGATCCTGAAGAAGGGTGAGGCGAACCCCGCGGCCAGGGCGCTGGTGGACTACCTCAAGGGGCCGAAAGCGGCGGACGTGATCAAGTCCTACGGCTATCAGCTGTAAGGTTCCCTCCTCGTAGGTTGGGCCGAGCTATGCGAGGCCCAACGCGCAAGGCATGGGCCCGCTCGATCGTTGGGCTTCGCTGCGCTCAGCACCAACAGGCGACGCGGCTCAGTCGTCGTCGCCCTCCTCCATCGCGGCCTTGAGGGCCTCGAAGGCCGGCGCGGCGTAGATGCCGACATCCACCGCCAGTTGCATGACCTTCTCCAGGTCGTTCTTGTAGACCAGCACGCACTGCAGCTCGTCATCCAGCGGCTCGCTGAAGTCCACCAGCACATACCCCCCCTTCTCCGGGTAGAGGCTGCCCATCTGCACCTGGATGCGGTTGAGGGCCTTGAGCGGCTCCACCTTCACCAATTGCTTGGGCTTGAGCACGAAGTTCACGCTCGGGCCGAAGGAATCCACCACCTGCTGGAACAACTGGTCATAGCTGTCGGCCTGGAACAGCACGGTGTCCGGCAGGCTGCCCACCACCACCCATTCGCCCAGGGGGATGGGGAAGCTGTCGTCATAGTTGATATCGGGGTTGGCGGCGAGAAAGGCGTCCTGATCGGCGTAGGCCTGGGCCGCCTCGTCAGCGACGCGCTGGATCTCGTCCTCGGCCATGCAGCCGGAGCTGATCGCCGTAATCAATTCGATGAGTTGCTGTTTCACCAGAGGGCCCTGCCGCTTTGAAGATCGAAAGCGCGAAGGATACAGGGAAGCCGCACGGACATAAAAAAAGCGGAAGGCCCTTGCGGGCCCTCCGCCACTTCAGCACACCACGCTGAGAAATCAGGTCGTACGGATCAGGTGGTCGAAGGCGCTGAGGGAAGCCTTGGCACCTTCGCCCACGGCGATCACGATCTGCTTGTAGGGCACGGTGGTCACGTCGCCGGCGGCGAATACGCCGGGCACGTTGGTCTGGCCCTTGGCGTCGACGATGATCTCGCCACGCGGGGACAGCTCCACGGCACCCTTCAGCCATTCGCTGTTGGGCAGCAGGCCGATCTGCACGAAGATGCCCTCCAGTTCAACGGTGCGCAGCTCATCGCGGGTGCGGTCCTTGTAGACCAGGCCGTTGACCTTCTGGCCATCGCCCTTCACCTCGGTGGTCAGCGCACTCTTGATGACGGTGACGTTGGGCAGGCTGCCCAGTTTCTTCTGCAGCACGGCGTCGGCACGCAGCTTGTCGTCGAACTCGATCAGGGTGACATGGGCGACGATGCCGGCCAGGTCGATGGCTGCCTCGACACCGGAGTTGCCGCCGCCGATCACCGCCACACGCTTGCCCTTGAACAGCGGGCCGTCGCAGTGCGGGCAGTACGCCACGCCACGGCCACGGTATTCCTGCTCGCCGGGCACGTTCATTTCACGCCAGCGGGCGCCGGTGGAGAGAATCACGGTCTTGGCTTTCAGACTCGCGCCACTCTCGAACTTCACTTCGTGCAGCTCGCCTTCGGCTTTGGCCGGAATCAGCGCGGAAGCTCGCTGCAGGTTCATGATGTCGACGTCGTACTGCTTGACGTGTTCTTCCAGGGCTCGTGCCAGCTTCGGGCCTTCGGTTTCCTGCACGGAGACGAAGTTCTCGATGGCCATGGTGTCCAGCACCTGGCCGCCGAAACGCTCGGCAGCGACGCCCGTGCGGATGCCTTTACGGGCGGCGTAGATGGCGGCGGATGCACCGGCCGGGCCACCGCCGATGACCAGCACGTCGAAGGCCGTCTTGGCGTTGAGCTTCTCAGCATCGCGGGCGGCGGCGCCGGTATCGATCTTGGCGAGGATTTCCTCCACGCCCATGCGCCCCTGGCCGAACAGTTCGCCGTTCAGATAGAGGCTCGGCACCGACATGATCTGGCGCTCGTTGACCTCGTCCTGGAACAGCGCGCCGTCGATGGCGACGTGGCGGATGTTCGGGTTGAGCACCGCCATCAGGTTCAGCGCCTGCACCACATCGGGGCAGTTCTGGCAGGACAGCGAGAAATAGGTTTCGAAGTTGAACTCGCCTTCGATGGACTTGATCTGCTCGATCACATCGGCGCCGAGCTTGGACGGATGACCGCCGACTTGCAGCAGGGCCAGCACCAGCGAGGTGAACTCGTGGCCCATGGGAATACCGGCGAAGCGCAGGGCAATCTCTGCGCCCGGTCGGTTCAGCGAGAACGACGGGCGGCGGGCGTCGCTGCCATCGGTCTTCAGGGTGATCTTGTCGGTCAGGCCGGTGATGTCTTGCAGCAGCCCGAGCAGTTCGCGGGATTTGTCGCTGTCATCGAGGGACGCGACGATCTCGAACGGCTGGCTGACCTTTTCAAGGTAGGCCTTCAACTGGGTTTTAAGATTGGCGTCCAACATGTGCGATTCCTTTTTTGCGGGCATGAGTCACCCCTCGACAGCCGTCGCCGGCCGCCCTGAACGGGGTTGAGGGGTGTGATGCGAGCAGATGGCCGGAAGGCCTGCCGCTCGCCTTTGCAGCACGTAAAACGGCGTGGGAAGCGTCGAGAGCAAGCGCTCAGGCAAGGCGAATGCAGGCGAGGGCGCGGCGTTTACGAGCTGTAAATGAGCAGCCCGAACCTGCATTCAACGCAGCATCAGCGCTGCGCAACAGCTTCCCGACCGTTTTTAGATTTTGCCGACCAGGTCGAGGGACGGCGCCAGAGTGGCTTCGCCTTCTTTCCACTTGGCCGGGCAGACTTCGCCCGGGTGAGCGGCGACGTACTGGGCAGCCTTGACCTTGCGCAGCAGTTCCTGGGCGTCGCGACCAATGCCGCCGGCGTTGACTTCGACGATCTGGATCTTGCCTTCCGGGTCGATCACGAAGGTGCCACGATCAGCCAGACCGGCTTCTTCGATCAGCACTTCGAAGTTCTTCGACAGGACCCAGGTGGGGTCGCCAACCAGCGGGTACTGGATCTTGCCGATGGTGTCGGACGTGTCGTGCCAGGCCTTGTGGGTGAAGTGGGTGTCGGTGGACACGCCGTAGATTTCCACGCCCAGTTTCTGGAACTCGTCGTAGTTGTCGGCCAGGTCGCCCAGCTCGGTCGGGCAGACGAAGGTGAAGTCGGCCGGGTAGAAGAAGAACACGGACCACTTGCCCTTCAGGCTGGCTTCGGAGATTTCGACGAACTTGCCCTGATGGTAAGCAGTCGCTTTGAAAGGTTTGACTTCGGTGTTGATCAGAGACATCGCAACGTCCTCGTGGGTTAGAAAATTTACCCGACGAAGACTATGAGGTTATTCCAAAAAGATCATATTGATTACAGGCATCAGATCGATTGATTACATCAATGCAACTCGTCAACGCCCCGAACCACGAGGCCTGGAGCGTTGACCAAAGTACCTCAGACCAGGCTTTCATCCACCAGCAACACCAGCTTTCCTTCCACCTGGTTGCTGGCCAGTGCGTCGAAAGCGGCATCCGCATCCTTGCCCGGGAAGGTTTTTTCCAGGCGCGGCTGCAGGCGACCCTCCTCGAACAGCGGCCAGACGTGCTGGCGCAGCTCGCTGATCAGGTCGGCCTTGAACTGCTCATCTCGGCTGCGCAGGGTGGAACCGATCAGTTGCACCCGCTTACCCAGCAGCAGCGCCATGTCCAGCTCGGCATTGCGTCCGCCCATCAGGCCGATGTTCACCCAGCGGCCATCGGTGGCGGCCAGGGCCAGGTTGAGGCTGGCGTAGTTGCCGCCTACGGGGTCGAGAATCACGTCGAAGGGGCCGAAATCGCGCAGGCTGTCCAGGCTTTCGCCACGTAGCGCGCCCCCCTGGGCGCCGAGGGATTCGCAGTAGGCCAGGCGCTCGGGCGACCCCACGCTGACCCAGCAGGGGCTGCCGAAGGCCTTGCACAGCTGAATGGCGGCGGAGCCGACACCGCTGGCCCCGGCGTGCAGAAGCACCTTCTCGCCGGGCTTCAGCGCCGCCAGCTGAAACAGGTTGAGCCAGGCGGTGGCGTACACCTCCGGCAGCGCCGCGGCCTCGGCCAGAGACAGGCCCTCGGGCACAGGTAATACGTGGCGGGCGTCCACCACCACGTCCTCGGCCATGCCGCCGCCGGCCAGCAGGCAGCACACGCGGTCGCCCACCTGCCAGGCGCCACTGCCGGCGCCCACCTCGGTGATCACGCCGGAGGCCTCCAGGCCGAGGATGTCGCTGGCACCCGGCGGCGGCGGATAGAGCCCCGCCCGCTGCAACAGGTCGGCCCGGTTCAGGCCGGCCGCGGCTACGCGAATTCGCACTTGCCCCACATCGCAGGCCGGACTGGCCCGCTCCCCCCACTCCACGCGCCCTTCGACGCCTTGCAATGCCTTCACGGTGCCTCCATAGTGAGCTTGGACCAGGCCCGGCGAGCTGCCGGGCCTTTGCATTGCGCCAATGGAACCCGGCGCCCTCAAATACGGCCTAATATGCGTTATCACCTGTCCCGACGTCGAATCAGCATGAAGCGCTCCCTGATCAGTTCTGCACTTGCCTTGGCCCTCAGCGTCAGCGTCCTGCCGTTGCATGCCGCCCCCACCGCCCCGAACAGTTGGGATGCCCTCCAGCCCGACCGCGAACAGGTGATCGCCAGCCTCAACGTGGTGGAACTGCTCAAGCGCCACCACTACAACAAGCCGCCGCTCAACGACGACCGCTCGGTGAAGATCTACGAGGGCTACCTCAAGCTCCTCGACCCGGCGCGGATGTATTTCACCGCCGCCGACATCGCTGAATTCGACAAATGGCGCACCCGTTTCGACGACCTGCTGAAGAGCGGCGACCTGGAACCCGGCTTCATCATCTACAAACGCCATCTGGACCGCCTCAAGGAGCGCCTGGACTTCGCCCTGGCAATGCTCGACAAAGGCGTCGACAAGATCGACTTCAACGTCGATGAAAGCCTCGAGACCAACCGCGAGAAGGCGCCCTGGGCCAAGGATCGCGCCGCCCTCGACGACCTCTGGCGCAAGCGCGTGAAGGACGAGGTCCTGCGGCTGAAACTCGCCAAGAAGGAACCCAAGGCCATCCAGGAACTGCTGGTCAAGCGCTACAAGAACCAGCTCTCGCGCCTCGACCAGACCCGTGGCGAGGACGTGTTCCAGGCCTACATCAACGCGTTCGCCCAGACCTACGACCCGCACACCCAGTACCTCTCCCCGGACAATGCGGAGAACTTCGACATCAACATGAGCCTGTCCCTCGAGGGCATCGGCGCCGTGCTGCAAAGCGACAACGAGTACGTGAAGGTGGTGCGCCTGGTGCCGGCCGGACCGGCCGAGAAGAGCAAGCAAGTGGCGCCGGCGGACAAGATCATCGGTGTCGCCCAAGGCAATGGCGAAATGGTCGACGTGATCGGCTGGCGCCTGGACGAGGTGGTCAAGCTGATCCGCGGCCCGAAAGGCTCGGTGGTACGCCTGGAAGTGATCCCGGCGAGCAACGCGCCGAACGACCAGACCAGCAAGGTGGTATCGATCACCCGCGAGGCCGTGAAGCTGGAAGAACAGGCGGCGAAGAAATCCGTCCTCAACCTCGAACATGAAGGCACCCGGTTCAAGCTCGGCGTGATCGAAGTGCCGGCCTTCTACCTGGACTTCAAGGCCTTCCGTGCCGGCGACCCCGAGTACAAGAGCACCACCCGCGACGTGAAGAAACTCCTCGGCGAGCTGCAGAAGGAGAAGGTCGACGGCGTGGTCATCGACCTGCGCAACAACGGCGGCGGCTCCCTGCAGGAAGCCACCGAACTGACCGGGCTGTTCATCGACCAGGGTCCGACCGTGCTGGTACGCAACAGCGACGGCCGCGTCGACGTACTGGCCGACGAGAACACCGGCGTCTACTACACCGGACCGATGGCCGTGCTGGTCAATCGACTGTCCGCCTCGGCCTCGGAAATCTTCGCCGGCGCCATGCAGGACTACCACCGCGCACTGATCATCGGCGGCCAGACCTTCGGCAAGGGCACCGTGCAGACCATCCAGCCGCTGAACCATGGCGAGCTGAAGCTGACCCTGGCCAAGTTCTATCGCGTCTCCGGCCAGAGCACCCAGCACCAGGGCGTATTGCCAGACATCGAGTACCCCTCGGTGGTGGACACCAAGCAGATCGGCGAGAGCGCGCTGCCCGAAGCCATGCCCTGGGACAGCATCCGCCCGGCCATCAAGCCCGAGCTGGACCCGTTCAAGCCGTTCCTGGCCGAGCTGAAAGCCCGCCATGATGCGCGCACCGCGCAGAACCCGGACTTCGTCTACAGCCGCGAGCGTCTGGCGCTGGCGCAGAAGCTGATGAAAGACACCGTGGTCAGCCTCAACGAAACCAAGCGCCGCGCCCAGCAGAGCGACATCGAGGCCAAGCAGCTGGCGATGGAGAACACCCGCCGCAAGGCCAAGGGCGAGGAACTGCTGCAGGAGCTCAAGCCGGAGGATGAAGACGCCCTGCCGGAAGAGGAAGACAAGACCAAGCCGGAAGATGACGCCTACCTGACCGAAACCGGGCAGATCCTGTTGGACTACCTGGGTCTGAACTCAGCCGTGGCGAAGCATTGAACTGATGTCATAACGCTGTCATACAACTGTCGTGAAATCCGGGGGCCGCAACTGCGGCCCCCTTCTTTTTCACGAGTAACAGCATGACCGTCACCGAGCAGTTGAGCGCGTTGGGCCTGATTCTTGCCCAGGGCGACCTGCACAGTCTGTTCCAGCCGATCCTGTCGCTGTCGGAACGGCGCATCCTTGGCTACGAGGCCCTCACCCGTGGCCCCTCCAACAGCCCGCTGCACTCGCCGATGACCCTGTTTGCGGTGGCGCGCCATGCCGGGCGCCTGAGCGAACTGGAGATGGCCTGCCGCAAGAGCGCCTGCCGCCGTTTCAAGGAGCTCAAGCTCGACGGTCTGCTGTTCCTCAACGTCTCCCCGGAATCCCTGCTGGACCCGGCGCATCAACCGGGCCGAACCCTGAAAATGCTGCAGGCCTTCGGCATACCGCCCAGCCAGGTGGTGATCGAACTCACCGAACAGACCCCGACCGAAGACTTCGGCCTGCTCGACACCGCCCTGCACCACTATCGCGCCATGGGCTTCTCCATTGCCCTGGACGATCTCGGCGCCGGCTACTCCAGCCTGCGCCTGTGGTCCGAGCTGCGCCCGGATTACGTGAAGATCGATCGCCATTTCATCGATGGCATCCACCAGGACGCCGTGAAACGCGAATTCGTCGAATCCATCCTGAAGATGGCCAAGGCCTCGCGCGCCCACGTCATTGCGGAAGGCATCGAACTGCCGGAAGAGCTGGCGGTACTGGCGGAAATGGGCATCGATCTCGTCCAGGGCTACCTGCTGGGCCGCCCCCAGGAACACCCTTCCCGCGATGCCCGCGCCCTGCTGCCACCGCTGGAATCGCTCGGCAGCATGAACGAAGAGAACAGCGACCTCTCCGCCCTGCTCAACGAGCAACCGGCCGTGCAGCAGGACACGCCGATCCACGAGGTGCTGGAAGCCTTTCGCGCCCAGGCCAACCTCAATTCCCTCGCGGTACTCGACGCCCATCAGCGGCCGGTGGGCATCGTCCATCGCCACCTGCTTTCAGAGGCCCTGCTGCGGCCTTTCGCCACCGACCTGTTCACGCGCAAAGCGGTCAACAGACTGATGAGCACGGACTTCCTCGCCGTGGAAATCGGGCAATCGTTGCAGCAGGTCAGCCGTCTCATCACCAGCCGCGCGCGGCAGCGCATCGAAGAAGACTTCATCATCCTCCTCGACGGTCACTACCGTGGGCTGGGACGGGTGATCGACGTACTCAAGCTGATCACCGAGCTGAAGATCCAGCAGGCGCGTCACGCCAATCCACTGACCCTGCTGCCCGGCAACGTGCCCATCCAACAGTGCCTGACCCGACTGCTGCAGCAGCGCCGCCAGGCCGTGGTCTGCTACGTGGACATCGACAGTTTCAAACCCTTCAACGACCTCTACGGCTATGCCAAAGGCGACGAAGTGCTGCTGTGCCTGGCCCAGTGCCTGAGCGAGCGAGTCGATCCGGCACGGGACTTCGTCGGCCATATCGGCGGCGACGACTTCATGCTGGTGCTGGGATCGGACGACTGGCGCCTGCGGCTCAATCACCTGTTGGAAGATTTCCAGAGCCAGTGCCGGCGCTTCTACCGCCCCGACCACCTGGAAGCCGGCTGCTTCGTCGCCCACAACCGCCACGGCCAACGCGAGGAGTTTCCGCTGCTGTCGCTGTCCATCGGTGTGGTGACCCTGAAAGCGGAAGACTGCGAACGACTGGACGCCGCGCAACTCGCCGGCCTGGCCTCGGAAGCCAAGCGCCACGCCAAGGCGGTACCCGGCTACAGCCTGCACATCATCGAAGCGGATTGAACGCGAAGGCGTTTCGACAGAATCAGAGTCCGAGTTCGAACGCGCGCCGCGCCGCGCGTTCTGCGGCGGAGGCATCCGGCCCCAGGCCCGGTCCGCCATCGCGATAGAGGTCAGCCAGCTTGCGAGCTGCCAGCGGATGGCCGGCGTTGGCTGCCAGACCCCACCAGTGCGCGGCTTCGGCGGCATCCGGCGCTTGCCGGGCATCGCCCGCCAGGCTCAGCAGGCCCAACTGGTAGGCGGCCTTGCCATCGCCCCCCTGGGCCGCCAGTCGCAGTAGACGGATTCCCTCCTCGCGAGCGCCGAAGCCATGCCCCCGGTGCAGCAACAGATGGCCGTAGAAGCTCTGCGCGGACACATCGCCCAGTGCGGCCATGCGTGCGAACTGCCCCTGCATCCACTGCCAGGCCCGCGGGTGCGCCACCAGCCCGGGAAATCGCATCAGCCGACGCGCCACCTGGTAGCCGAGCCGCGCCCGCAGATTCCAGAGCATCAGAGCTCTTCGGGATAAGTGGACTCGAACACGCGCACCACCTCGGCGGCATGCCAGGATGCCGCTGCCGTTCCGTCCGGCGGGCCGGAAAAGCGACCCAGACGCTCGACGCACTCGAAGAAGCCCGTGCGCGGCAGGCGACTCGCCCCCTGACTGATGACCAGGGAGCTGCGCAACGGACGCTCGGCACGGGCATCGAGGACAGCCAGATGTTCAAGGGCGGCGGTGAGGGTCTGCATGGCCGGTGGCGGCAGTTGCAGGCGCTCGATCAACGCCCGGTAGGTCAGCAGGTGTCGCTGACGGCGGGCGTCCTCCAGTTCATTCAACAAGGCTTGCCAATGCTGGCGGCTGATTCTCAGGCTCAAGATCCGGACTCCCAGCCGGATACCCCGAGGGCACGCGCCAGGCCGCGCTTGATCGCTTCGTCGGGCTCGCGCTCGCCGCTTTCGATCAGCCCCAGGTAGTGCGGGCTGATCCCCACGACGCGGGCCAACTGCTCCAGGCTCTGCCCCTGGGCTTCACGCAGCGACTTCAGTTGTCCGAGGACGGTTCTGGCGGGTTCGGCGGCAGGCTCGGTAGTGGCCTGGCCGGCGGCGCGCAGCAGCGCCTGGTAGTCGGCCCAAGGCAGTACCGCGTACTCCGCCTGACCGTCACGCATGATCACTTGCACACTCATTGAAGCTCCCCGTGGAACGCAGTGCCGACTGCTTCAGCACCTCCATGCAGGCGGCCATCTTAGCAGGCCGAAGCCCCGCAAAGGGTGAACTATACTGCGTCCACCAGCCGGGGGAAGGTCCGTGACGCGGCATTTTCATGTGGTGATGTGGGTACTCGTCAGCCTCTGGCCCAGTCTGCTGCTGGCCGACGCGCTGCGTTGGGGCTTCGGTCCGGCCGACGGCATGCCTTATGTTCAAGTGAGCGACCACACCCTGCTCGGCGGCTTCATCCAGCGTCTCGGCGAACGCATCGCCCAGGACCTTTCCGTCCCGGTACGCTTCATCGAAACCCCTAACAAGCGCATCGAGGAATCCCTCAGGAAAGGGCGCATCCACCTGATTTGCAACATGAATCCGGAGTGGGTGGTGGACGCTTCGGCCTATCGCTGGTCGCCGCCGCTGTTCGAAGAAGAGGATGCCCTGCTGCAGCACCGCGACACCCCGACCATCGGCGGCCTGGCCGACCTGCGGGGAAAGGTGCTGGGCACCAGCCTGGGCTATGCCTACAGCATGCCGTTGATGGAAGCCTTCGCGAACCACGCGGTGAAGCGCAAGGATGTGCGCGACCTGGACACCAGCCTGAACCTGCTCAGTCGCAAGCGCCTGGACGCCATTATCGACATGCGTCGCGCCCTCGCCTATGAACTGGCCCAGCGCCCGGACGCGCCCCTGGTCTTCAGCCCCTGGGTGGTGGAGCGCTATCGCCTGCATTGCGTCTATGGCAGTCAGTTGCCGATACCGGCCGAGCGCCTGGACACGGCACTGCAGCACCTGCGGGACAGCGGCGAACTCGAATCAATGCTGCTGGGGGAACAGCAACGCGCCGGCCTTCAGGACCGCTGAGAATCCGGCGCCGGCAAGCGCTCCAGGGCCGCCCGCGCTTCTGGGCTCTGCGCCGCGCGCCAGGCGCGGAAGGCATCCAGCTCGCCGCTCCAGGTCTTCAGCACCCAGGCCAGAACCGCCAGGTCGTCGACGAACCCCATGCCCACCAGCCAGTCGGGCAGTGCATCGAGCGGCGTGACGAAGTAGAGCAAGGCCCCCACCACGGCGAGAAATGCCTTCGGGTTGATTTGCCGGTATTCGCCACGCAACCAGGCATTGGCAAGGGACAGTAACAGTCGCAGGTCATCTTTCACTGCACCGAGCCGACCGCTCTGGCTCGCGCTCTTGCGCGACACCGCCAGCAGCAGCGAGGGCAAACGCCCACCGGCGAGGAAACGCTGTGCCAGCGTCAGGTAACGCTGGAAATTCCACGGAGCTTTCATCGGTACTCCTCGGCTGAGGCCTGGCCTAGAGGGCTTGGCGTGGTTATCCACGAATTCTGTGGATAAGCTTGTGAACAGTTTTCCACAGAGCAAGGCAAAGGCCCATGTCACGCGGCCCCGCGACAGATCGGGCAAATTTTACCCAGGGCCAAAAGATCAGCAAAATCAAGCATTTGACCAGTCGGTCGGCAGTGCGACCGCAGGTCGCATCCAGCATGGGCCTGGTTACCCGGTGATGTGCATAACCGTAACACTTTCCAGGCGCTCCATTCTTCTTGTGACCGAAAGGTCGGTTCCAGGCTCGAACAGGACCGTCACCAGAAATGCAAACGCCCCGTCGAACGGGGCGTTTGCCAGGACGCTGCGACCGCTTACTGCTGGTCGGCGGCGGCCGGGTCCTTGATGCCGAGCAGTTCCAGATCGAACACCAGCACCGAGTTGGCCGGAATGGCCGGGCTCGGGCTCTGCTCGCCGTAGGCCAGCTCGCTGGGGATATAGAGCTTGACCTTCTCGCCCACGTGCATCAGTTGCAGGCCTTCGACCCAGCCGGGAATCACACCATTGACCGGCAGGTCGATGGGGCTGCCGCGCTGGATGGAGCTGTCGAACACGGTGCCATCAGTCAGCTTGCCTTCGTAGTGAACGGTCACCACATCGCTGGCCTTGGGCTGCTGACCTTCGGCCTTCTTCACGATCTCGTACTGCAGGCCGGAGGCAGTGGTCACCACGCCTTCGCGCTTGCCGTTGTCTTCAAGGAACTTCTTGCCCGCCTTCGCATTCTCGGCGTTCAGTGCGGTCATGCGCTCCTCGGCACGCTTCTGCAGGAACGCGAAGGCTTCGACCAGCTCTTCATCCTTCAGGCGCTGTTCCTTCTTGCCGATGGCGTCTTCGATACCCTGGGCAACGGCCTTGGAATCGAGGTCATCCATGCCTTCCTGGGCCAGGCTCTTGCCCATGTTCAGGCCGATGCCGTAGGAGGCCTTCTGGGCCGGAGTCTTGAGTTCGACGCTGGTCTGCGAATCGCAACCCGCGAGAACCAGGCCCACCAGGGCCACAGCGGCTGCCAACCGATGTTGTTTCATGCTGAATCCTTGTCTGTGCCGTGATGGCAATACGATGGAACGGCGAGCTTAGCAGGCCGCCGCGAGAAGTGGCTATGGGCAATGAGAACTGAGATTTGGCAATAAGTTCAGCGTCTTGCACCGCATCACGCAAGCCATTGCGCCGGTGCCGTAGGAACTTTCCGCCGGGCAAAGAAAAAGCCCCCAGGCATGACTGCCTGAGGGCTTTTGGATGGCGCAGCGGACGGGACTCGAACCCGCGACCCCCGGCGTGACAGGCCGGTATTCTAACCGACTGAACTACCGCTGCGCGTAACCGCGAAAATGGTGGGTGATGACGGGATCGAACCGCCGACCCTCTGCTTGTAAGGCAGATGCTCTCCCGGCTGAGCTAATCACCCGGATGCGTCCAACGAAGCAACGCACACTAAATGAAAAGCCCCCAGGTGTTACCTGAGGGCTTTTAATATGGCGCAGCGGACGGGACTCGAACCCGCGACCCCCGGCGTGACAGGCCGGTATTCTAACCGACTGAACTACCGCTGCGCGTAACTGCGAGATGGTGGGTGATGACGGGATCGAACCGCCGACCCTCTGCTTGTAAGGCAGATGCTCTCCCGGCTGAGCTAATCACCCTTCACTCTCGAAGTGGGGCGCATTCTAGAGAGGTATCCGGACCCTGGCAAGCCCTCTTTCAAAAAAAATTTCTCATGCCTTCCAAAGGCTTAGCTCAGGGTTGAGCCCAACGCCTCCCGATGAGAATAATGCGCGCTTTGTGTCCGGAGGTTATCCCCCTATGTGGTTTCGCAACCTGCTTGTCTATCGCCTCACCCAGGATCTGAACATCGATGCCGAGGCGCTGGAAGCCGCGCTGGCCACCAAACCGGCTCGACCCTGTGCCAGCCAGGAGCTGACCACCTACGGCTTCGTGGCGCCCTTCGGCAAGGGCGCGGATGCGCCGTTGGTGCATGTCAGCGAAGGTTTCTTCCTGGTGGCCGCGCGCAAGGAAGAGCGCATCCTCCCCGGCAGCGTCGTGCGTGATGCCCTGAAAGAGAAGGTCGACCAGATCGAAGCTGAGCAAATGCGCAAGGTCTACAAGAAGGAGCGCGACCAGTTGAAGGACGAGATCGTCCAGAGCTTCCTGCCACGCGCCTTCATCCGCAAATCCGCCACCTTCGCCGCTATCGCCCCGGCCCAGGGCCTGATCCTGGTGGACGCCTCCAGCCCCAAGCGCGCCGAGGACCTGTTGTCCACCCTGCGTGAAGCCATCGGCTCGCTGCCGGTGCGTCCGGCCTCGGTGAAGATCGCCCCCACCGCCACCCTCACCCAGTGGGTCCAGACCCAGGAAGCCGCCAGCGACTTCTATGTGCTGGACGAGTGCGAACTGCGCGACACCGACGAAGACGGCGGCGTGGTGCGCTGCAAACGCCAGGACCTGACCAGTGACGAAATCCAGCTGCACCTGACCTCCGGCAAACTGGTCACCCAGCTGTCCCTGGCCTGGCAGGACAAGCTCTCCTTCATCCTCGACGACAAGCTGGTGATCAAGCGCCTGCGCTTCGAAGACCTGCTGCAGGAAAAGGCCGAGCAGGACGGCGGCGACGACGCCCTCAGCCAGCTCGACGCCAGCTTCACCCTGATGATGCTGACCCTGGTGGAGTTCATCCCGCAGCTCTTCGAAGCCCTCGGCGGCGAAGAGATCCCCCAGGGCGTCTGACCCTTCCGAGCGCCGGCCCCGAGCCGGCGCTTTCACGTTGACGACAAGGATCGACCATGCGTGCCCTCGCCGCCTTCAGCCGTTTCATCGGCAACACCTTCGCCCTGTGGATCTTGCTCTTCGCCGTGCTGGCCTTCTACCAACCGGCCTGGTTCCTGCCGCTGACCGCCTGGATAGTCCCGCTGCTCGGCCTGATCATGTTCGGCATGGGCCTGACGCTGAAGGCCGCCGACTTCCGCGAGGTCGCCCGACGCCCGCTGCGGGTGCTGATCGGCGTGCTCGCGCAGTTCATCGTCATGCCGGGACTGGCCTGGCTGCTCTGCAAGCTGCTGCAACTGCCGTCGGAGATCGCCGTGGGCGTCATCCTGGTGGGTTGCTGCCCCGGTGGCACCGCCTCCAACGTGATGACCTGGTTCTCCCGGGGCGACGTCGCCCTGTCGGTGGGCATCACCGCGGTGACCACCCTCCTCGCCCCACTGGTGACCCCCGCCCTCATCTGGCTGCTGGCCTCGGCCTGGCTGCCGGTAGAGTTCGGCGCCCTGTTCAAGTCCATCCTGCAGGTGGTGCTACTGCCCATTGCCCTCGGCCTGGTGGCGCAGCGCCTGCTGGGCGAGCGGGTCCGGCTGGTGGTGGACGTGCTGCCGCTGGTGTCGGTGGTGAGCATCGTGGCGATCGTCGCGGCGGTGGTCGCCGCCAGCCAGGCGAAGATCGCCGAATCCGGCCTGCTGATCATGGCCGTGGTGGTGCTGCACAACGGCCTGGGCCTGTGCCTGGGTTACCTGGCCGGGCGCTTCTTCGGTCTGCCACTGGCCCAGCGCAAGACGCTGTCCATCGAGGTCGGCATGCAGAACTCCGGCCTCGGCGCCGCCCTGGCCAACGCGCACTTCTCTCCGCTGGCCGCAGTGCCCAGCGCCCTGTTCAGCGTCTGGCACAATCTGTCCGGCTCCCTGCTGGCGGCCATCTTCCGGCGCATGGACGACGGCACCAGCCAACCCGGACGACAGTAGCCCTCCATCCCACTTCATCCGGCCGGACTTGTCCGGCCGACCAGAATGTGCAAAATATTGCGCAGCGTAAGGACGACCTTACCACTCTGCGAGTGATCACCGGGGACGGCCCCATTCCAATGTGTCGTCAACGGGAGGTCACCATGTCCTGGATCATTCTTTTCTTCGCCGGCCTGTTCGAAGTGGGTTGGGCCATCGGCCTCAAGTACACCGACGGCTTCAGCAAGCCGCTACCCACCGCCCTCACCGTCCTCGCCATGCTCATCAGCCTGGGCCTGCTCGGCCTGGCCATTAAGGAATTGCCGCTCGGCACCGCCTACGCCATCTGGACCGGCGTGGGCGCGGTCGGCACCGTGATCGCCGGCGTCATCCTGTTCGGCGAATCCATGGCACTGGTGCGCCTGCTCAGCGTCGCGCTGATCATCAGCGGTCTGATCGGCCTCAAGCTCAGCCACTGACGCGGCCACGAAAAAGCCCTCCGGGTGGCGGGCTTGTTCACTCAGCGGGCATCACCCCGCAATTCAGCCACCTGCAGTTGCAGGGCCTGGCGGTCAGCCAGGTCCGGCGACAGGGGCGCGCCGGCAACCAGACGCACCCGCGACCAGAAGCGCCGGAAGACGCCCTTGGCCGGGTCGCGGCTGAAGAAGCTGCCCCAGAGCCCCTGCAACGCCATGGGAATCACCGGCACCGGGTTCTCCTCGAGGATGCGCTCGATGCCGCTCTTGAACTCGTTCAACTCACCGTCGCCGGTCAGCTTGCCCTCGGGGAAGATGCACACCAGCTCGCCGTTGCGCAGGTACTCGGCAATCTTCTTGAAGGCCGCGTCATACACCAGCAGGTCCTCGTGGCGCGCGGCGATGGGCACGGTGCCAGCCGTGCGGAAAATGAAGTTCAGCACCGGCAACTGGTAGATCTTGTAGTACATGACGAAACGCACCGGCCGTCGTACCGCGCCACCGATCAGCAAGGCATCGACGAAGGACACGTGGTTGCACACCAGCACCGCCGCGCCCTCCTCCGGGATCGCGTCCAGCCCCTTGTGCTCCACGCGGTACATGGAATGGCCCAGCAGCCAGACCAGGAAACGCATGCTGAACTCGGGGACGATCTTGAAGATGTAGCTGTTCACCGCGATGTTCATCAGCGACACCACCAGGAACAGCTCGGGAATCGCCAGCCCGGCGACGCTGAGCAAAAGGATCGAGACGATCGCCGAAACCACCATGAACAGCGCATTGAGAATGTTGTTCGCGGCGATCACCCGCGCACGCTCGTGCTCCGCCGTCCGCGCCTGGATCAGCGCATAGAGCGGCACGATGTAGAAGCCGCCGAACAGGCCAATGCCGAGGATGTCGGCGAGGATCAGCCAGGCCTGGCCATGGCCCAGCAGCGCCAGCCAGTCATGGGGCACGGCGCCCTGGGGAAATGCGCCGGAATGCCACCAGAGCAGCAGGCCGAACAGCGTCAGACCGATGGAGCCGAAGGGCACCAGACCGATCTCCACCTTGCCGCCCGATAGCCGCTCGCAGAGCATCGAACCCAGGGCGATGCCCACCGAGAACACAGTGAGGATCAGGGTCACCACGCTTTCGTCGCCGTGCAGCAGTTCCTTGGAATAGGCCGGGATCTGGGTGAGGTAGACCGCGCCGAGGAACCAGAACCAGGAGTTGCCCACCAGCGAGCGGGACACCGATGGCCGCTGGCCCAGACCGAGGCGCAGGATCTGCCAGGACTGGCGGAAGATGTTCCAGTCCAGCCTGAGCTCCGGCAGGGCCGCCGCCGCACGGGGGATGCCCCGGCTGGCGAGGTAACCCAGGCTGGCGGTCAGGACGATGGCGCAAGCCACCACCGGCTCGTAGCGCTCGGCGGACATCATGATGCCGGCGCTGATGGTGCCCGCGAGGATGGCCAGGAAAGTGCCCATCTCCACCAGCGCGTTGCCGCCCACCAGCTCATCCTCCCGCAGCACCTGGGGCAGGATCGAGTACTTCACCGGGCCGAACAGCGCCGAGTGGGTGCCCATGGCGAACAGCGCCAGGAACAGCAGCGGCAGGCTGTCGAGATAAAAACCCAAGGCGCCCACCGCCATGATCGCCACCTCGGCCAGCTTGATGGCGCGAATCAGCGCGTCCTTGGCGAATTTTTCGCCAAACTGCCCGCCGAGGGCCGAGAAGAGGAAGAACGGCAGGATGAACAACAGCGCGCAGAGGTTGGTGAACAGGCTCTTGTCGCCGGAAATGGCGAGCTTGTAGAGGATGGCGAGGATCAGCGACTGCTTGAAGATGTTGTCATTGAAGGCGCCGAGCAACTGGGTCACGAAGAACGGCAGGAATCGCCGCGTGCCCAGCAGGGTGAATTGCGAGTGTTGGCTCATCGTCCTTAATACCTGGTGGTTGGCTGGGGAACCGCACATCGCTGATTGGACAGCAGATGGCTGGCCGAAAGCCACATTCACCGCGAAGATCTTCCAGGGGGAAAACCCTGTAGGAGCGAATTGATTCGCGAAGCAGCCCGGTGGACGGCGTTGACGAACCGCGGCACGAGTCCCTTTCGCGATTGAAATCGCGCCCACAGAGCCGCTCAGACCGGCAACTGCCCCAGCGCCCAGCGCAGCAGGAAGAACAGCACCAGGCCACCGAGGATGGTCGCCAGCAGGTGGCGCGTCAGGGCGGCGATCAGGATGGCGCCCAGCCCCGCCAGCAGGTAGGCGTTGTCCAGGGCGAGCCGCAGGTGCTCGCCGTCGGGCATCAGCATCCCCGGAACCACGATGGCGGTCAGTACCGCCGTCGGCACATAGTGCAGGCCCTGGCGCACCAGCGGTGGGAAGCTCAGGTTCGGCCAGGCGAACAGGCTGTAGCGGATGGCGAAGGTGATGGCCGCCATGCCGAGGATCAGGCTCCAGGTTTGCATGAGATGTCCTCCCTCATCAGGTCCAGGCGATAACGCCGCTCCAGCACCACGCCGACCACGATTCCGCAGAGCGCCGCCACCATCAGCCCCAGCTTGTAGGGCAGCCCCTGGCAGGTCAGGGCCACCGCGCCGGCCACCAGCGCGGCGGCCACCTGCGGCTTGTTGCGCAGCATGGGCACGACGATGCCGATGAAGGTGGCGAGCATGGCGAAGTCCAGGCCCCAGGCCGCCAGGTTGGGCACCGCCTGGCCGAAGAGCACGCCGACCAGGGTGCACAGCTGCCAGTTCAGGTACATGGCCAGGGCCGCGCCGAGGAAGTACCAGTGCTTGTGTGGCGAGGCATCCGCCTCGGCGTAGCGGTGCTGCACCACGGCGAAGGCTTCGTCGGTCAGCCAGAAGGCCAGCGGCATCCGCCAGCGCGTTGGCAGGTGGCGCACGAAGGGTTGCAGGGTGGCGCTGTAGAGGGCGTGACGCAGGTTGACCACGAAGGTGGTCAGCAGCACCACCGCCGCGCCGGCGCCGCCACTGAGCAGGGTAATGGCGATGAACTGGGACGAACCGGCGAACACCAGCAACGACATGCCGAGGGTTTGCCAGGCGGACAACCCGGCGCCGCTGGCCAGGGTGCCAAAGATGATGCCGAAGGGGATGGCGCCGACGATCATCGGGATGATGTCGCGGGCGCCACGGATGAACTCGCTGATACGGGACATGGGGCCTCCTTGTCCCGAAAGGCTAGCGCCCGGCCGTCAATGGGTCTTGAACGATCTTGCGCAGGCGTTGCGGTACTCGCCCGGCCCCACGCCGTAGGCCTGCTTGAACTGGCGGGTCAGGTGGCTCTGGTCGGCGAAGCCCAGTTGCGCGGCCACCCCGGCCGGCGCGCAACCGGCCTTGAGCAGCGCGCGGGCCTGGTCCAGCCGCTGCTGCTTGAGCCAGGCATGGGGCGGCAGGCCGGTGGCGCGGCGGAAGGTCCGGGCGAAATGGAAGGGCGAGAGCCGGACTTCGGCGGCCAGCGCCTCCAGGGACGGCGGTTCGGCCAGGCGTTCACGCAGCAGGTCCTTGGCCCGCAGCACCGCCAGGGGCTCGCGTCCGGGCAGGCCCGGTTCGGGCAGCTTCGAATGGCGGCGAAACAGCGCCAGCAGCGCCTCGCGCCAGGCGGTCTGCTGCTCCAGGGCGCTGGCCTCGCCTTCCAGCAACCGGTGGAGGTTGACGAACCAGCGCACCAGGTCCGGGTCCCGGTGCACGCTGCCGATGAAGGCCGGCATGCCCGCCAGCGGCAGTTCGAGTTCGTCCAGCGCGCCGCGCACCAGGGCGATGTCGGGATAGAACACCCGGTAGCGCCAACCCTCGTCATGCCCCTTGGAGCCGGTATGCACCTCGTCCGGGTTGATCAGCGCCAGGCTGCCGGCACCGGCCAGGTGCTCGACGCCGCGATAGCGGTAACGCTCGGCACCGGCTTCGAGCACGGCGATCACATAGCCGTCGTGCACATGGGGGGCGAAGCGGTGCTCGATATAACGCGCGGACAGCAGCTCCAGACCATCGAGGTGGCCCGCCTGCCAGAAATGCGCGTCTTCCCGTGGCTCGCCCATGGCCTATGCGCTGAACAGCGCCTCGAGGCGTTGCTTCACGTCCGGCCAGTCACGGTCGGTAATGCTGTAGAGCACGCTGTCGTCCAGCCGGCCGTCGGCCAGGCGGCGATGGTTGCGCAGCACACCCTCGCGCTGGGCGCCGAGCTTCTCGATGGCGCGCTGGGCGCGCAGGTTGCTGGCGGCGGTCTTCAACTCCACCCGCACCAGCTGCCATTCCTCGAAGGCATGGCGCAGCATCAGGTACTTGATCGAGGCGTTCAGGCCACTGCCGTGCTCGCCGGCCGCCAGCCAGGTCCAGCCGATCTCGGCGGCCGGCAGGCTGGGCAGGAAATCGGCGAAACGGGTGGTGCCCACCAGGTTGTCGCCCAGGCGGATGGCGAATACCACCGCCTGCCCGTCCCGCTGCGCGGCCAGGCCCTGGCGGTACCAGTCGGGACGCAGCGGGCCGTTCATGTAGGCCAGCGCCTCACGGTTGGCTTCGGCCAGGGTCACCAGCGGCGGGATATCGGCCTCCACCAGCGGATCGAGGCGCAGGGCGCCGCGCTGCAGGGTGACCGGTTGTGGATTGAACATCTGCGCCCTCCTCAGGCGAAAGAACCCTGCCGGATGAGAACGTCGCGCAAAGCGGAAGTGCCAGCAGGTCCCCGCGCGGAACAGACGGAACGGCGCGGGCGAACGAGCACGCTAGCAGCCCCGGTGCGGGCGCTCAAGAGCGCCTGCGACCTTGGTCGCAGCCGCCTGACGAATTGTTGCCTTTGGTGCGAAACTGCTGGAACTCGAACACCGGCGGGCCCGCCCCGCCACCGCCGCATCCGGAGTCGCAATGTCGCTGTCCAGCGGGCTGATCGCCACGGTCGCCTTCCTCTACATGGCCATCCTCTTCGCCATCGCGTTCTATGGCGACCGCCGCAGCGCGCCGCTGTCGCCACGCATGCGCGCCTGGGTCTACAGCCTGTCGCTGGCGGTGTACTGCACCAGCTGGACCTTCTTCGGCGCCGTCGGCCAGGCCGCCGGGCAGGTGTGGAACTTCCTGCCCATCTACCTCGGCCCCATCCTCCTGCTGCTGGTGGCGCCCTGGGTGCTGCAGAAGATGGTGCTGATCAGCAAACAGGAGAACATCACCTCCATCGCCGACTTCATCGCCGCGCGCTACGGCAAGTCGCAGGCCCTGGCGGTGGTGGTGGCGCTGATCTGCCTGGTCAGCGTGCTGCCCTACATCGCCCTGCAGCTCAAGGGCATCGTCCTCGGGGTGAACCTGCTGATCGGCCCGGGGGCGGAATCCGCCGGCACCCGCGCCCAGGACACCGCGCTGATCGTGTCCCTGGTGCTGGCCCTGTTCACCATCCTCTTCGGTACCCGCAACCTCGACGCCACCGAGCACCACCGCGGCATGGTGCTGGCCATCGCCTTCGAGTCGCTGGTCAAGCTGCTGGCTTTCCTCGCGGTGGGCGCCTACGTCACCTTCGGCCTGTTCGATGGCTTCGACGACCTGTTCGCCCGCGCCCGCAGCGCCCCGCAGCTGGAGCACTACTGGTCGCAATCCATGGACTGGTCGTCGGTGATGGTGCAGACCGGCGTCGCCATGCTGGCCATCATCTGCCTGCCCCGGCAGTTCCACGTCACGGTGGTGGAGAACATCGAGCCGCGCGACCTGCGCCAGGCACGCTGGGTCTTTCCGATCTACCTGGCCCTGGCGGCGCTCTTCGTCGTCCCCATCGCCCTGGCCGGGCAGATGCTGCTGCCCAGCGGGGTGATTCCGGACTCCTTCGTCATCAGCCTGCCGCTGGCCGAGGCCCATCCGGCCCTGGCGCTGCTGGCCTTCATCGGCGGCGCCTCGGCCGCCACCGGCATGGTGATCGTCGAAGCCGTGGCGCTGTCCACCATGGTCTCCAACGACATGCTGCTGCCCTGGCTGCTACGCCGGCAGAACGCCGAGCGCCCCTTCGAGGTGTTCCGCCACTGGATGCTCTCGGTACGCCGGGTGAGCATCGTGGTGATCATCCTGCTGGGTTACGTCAGCTACCGTCTGCTGGGCTCCACCGCGAGCCTGGCGACCATCGGCCAGATCGCGTTCGCCGCCATCGCCCAGCTCGGCCCGGCGATGATCGGCGCGCTGTTCTGGAAACAGGCCAACCGCCGTGGCGTGTTCGCCGGCCTCGCCGCCGGCGCCGCGCTCTGGGCCTACACCCTGGTGCTGCCGGTGGTGGCGCGTGGCCTGGGCTGGCCGCTGGAGAACTTCCCCGGCCTGGCCTGGATGATGGCCAACCCGCTGCAGCTGCCCATCGAGCCCCTGACCCAAGGCGTGTTGCTATCGCTGGCCGGCAACTGGCTGCTCTTCGCCTGGGTCTCGGTGTTCTCCCGTACCCGCGTCTCCGAACACTGGCAGGCCAGCCGCTTCGTCGGCCAGCAGGTCTCCGCCCGCGCCAGCTCGCGCACGCTGCTGGCGGTGCAGGTGGACGACCTGCTGATGCTGGCCGCGCGCTTCGTCGGCGAGGAGCGCGCGCGGCAGAGCTTCATCCGTTTCGCCTACCGCCAGGGAATCAGCTTCAACCCGGCGCAGAACGCCAACCAGGACTGGATCACCCACACCGAGCGCCTGCTTGCCGGCGTGCTCGGCGCCTCCTCGGCGCGGGCGGTGGTGAAGGCCGCCATCGAAGGCCGCGAGATGCAGGTAGAGGACGTGGTGCGCATCGCCGACGAAGCCTCCGAGGTGCTGCAGTTCAACCGTGCCCTGCTGCAAGGCGCCATCGAAAACATCACCCAGGGCATCAGCGTGGTGGACCAGTCCCTGCGCCTGGTGGCCTGGAACCGTCGCTACCTGGAGCTGTTCGACTATCCCGAAGGCCTGATCAGCGTCGGCCGGCCCATTGCCGACATCATCCGCTACAACGCCGAGCGCGGCCTGTGCGGACCGGGCGAAGTGGAATCCCATGTCGCCCGGCGCCTGTTCTGGATGCGCCAGGGCACCCCGCACACCTCCGAGCGGCTGTTCCCCAACGGCCGGGTCATCGAGCTGATCGGCAATCCCATGCCCGGCGGCGGCTTCGTCATGAGCTTCACCGACATCACCGCCTACCGCCAGGCCGAGCGCGACCTCAAGGACGCCAACGAAGGCCTGGAGCAGCGCGTCGTCGAACGCACCCAGGAGCTGTCCCAGCTCAACCAGGCGCTGATCGAGGCCAAGGGCACGGCGGAGTCCGCCAACCAGTCCAAGACCCGCTTCCTCGCCGCCGTGAGCCACGACCTGATGCAGCCGCTCAACGCCGCGCGACTGTTCTCCGCGGCCCTCGGCCACCAGCAGGATGCCCTGCCCCGCGAGGCCCGCGAGCTGGTCAGCCACCTGGACAGCTCGCTGCGCTCGGCCGAGGACCTGATCACCGACCTGCTGGATATCTCGCGCCTGGAAAGCGGACGCATCACCCCCGACCGCACGGCCTTTCCCCTGGCCTCGCTGTTCGACACCCTGGGCGCCGAGTTCAAGGTGCTGGCCCAGGAACAGCGCATGGACTTCCGTGTGCGCGGCAGCAAGCTGCGGGTGGAAAGCGACATCAGGCTGCTGCGCCGCGTCCTGCAGAACTTCCTCACCAACGCCTTCCGCTACGCCAAGGGGCATGTGCTGCTGGGCGCACGGCGCGAGGGCGACCACCTGCGCCTGGAGGTCTGGGATCGCGGCCCGGGCATCCCGGAAGACAAGCGCAAGGTGATATTCGAGGAATTCAAGCGCCTGGACAGCCACCAGACCCGCGCCGAGAAGGGCCTGGGCCTCGGCCTGGCCATTGCCGACGGCCTCTGCCGGGTGCTCGACCACAAGCTGGAAGTGCGTTCCTGGCCGGGCAAGGGCAGCGTGTTCAGCGTCACCGTGCCGCTGGCCCGCGCCCAGCAGCCGTTACCGGCGCGGCAGAAACAGGCCGATACCAACGGCCAGGCGCTCAATGGCACCCAGGTGCTGTGCATCGACAACGAAGACAGCATCCTCACCGGCATGCACAGCCTGCTGTCACGCTGGGGTTGCCAGGTGTGGACCGCGCGCAACCGCCTGGAATGCGAACACCTGCTGGCCGAGGCAGTCCGCCCGCAACTGGCGCTGGTGGACTACCACCTGGATGAAGGGGAAACCGGCACCGAGCTGATGGCCTGGCTGCGCACCCGTCTGGGCGAGCCGCTGCCCGGCGTGGTGATCAGCGCCGACGGCCGCGCCGAACTGGTGGCCGAAGTCCACGCCGCCGGCCTGGATTACCTGGCCAAACCGGTGAAGCCGGCCGCCTTGCGGGCGCTGATCAGCCGGCACGTGAACCTGCGCTGAAATCAAATGGTGGATAAAAGAGCGTTATCCACCCTTGCCCGGGCATGCGTTTCGTAAGGTGGACCACGCTTCACCGGTCCACCATTCGCGGCCCGGCCAAACACAGCGGGTGGATCCCCCACCGAGTTCATTCGCGATGCCGGCCAACGGGCCGCTCGCGGCCCTTCGCGAATGAATTCGCTCCTACATCAAACCGGCCGTGCCAGGGTTGAAGGCGAGCTCGCTCAGTCCTCCTCGTCTTCCCGCACCAGCACGCAATGCAGGCCGTCGTCGTCCTCGTGGCAATCGAAGAGGTAGAACATCTGCACCTCGCCGCTGGCGGTGACCACCGCAACGAAGTCGCCGGCATCGGCAAGGTAGAACGCGCGGCTCGCCGGCTCGGCCTGGCACTCGATCAGGGCCGTGACGAAGGCGCTGGGGTCGATGTCGCCGAAATAATCCTCGCGGTCCTGGGCGCTCCATTCGGCGGGTGCCTGGAAGGGGCCGGTGAAGAGAATGCGCGCGTCTCCCAGGTCTTCCTCCTCGGCATCCAGATCGTTTTCGTCGGGACGGTAAAGGCTGCAGTCCTGGGCATCGGCATGGCCGAGCACGGCCTGGCGGGCGGCCTGGCGCTTTTCCGGGTCGAGGCCGGCGGCCAGGCAGATCTGGGCCCAGCTCTCATCTTGGCTTGGGGACACGGGAGGTTCCTTCTGGGTGGGGGGCTGAAAAAGGATTCTAGTTTCAGCCACGCCCGGGCGATGGGCAAATCCCGTTGGAGCCCCCCCCCCCAGCCTGTGCTTAGCTGAACGCCAGACAACCTGGGCGCTACCCATGATCCCCAGAGAAATCCAGACCCAGCTGCAGGCCCTCTTCACCGCCCACGGCATGACCGAGCCAGCGCTGCAGGACTGCCTGATGGCCACGATCAAGCTGCGTGACTACGAACGCGACCAGTTGATCATCCGCGCTGGCGAACGCCCCACCCACTTCTACGCCATCCTCGCCGGCGTGGCGCGCTACTACTACCTGTCCCCCGAAGGCCGGCAGTGGAACAAGACCTTCTTCCGCGAAGGCCAGTTGATCGGTTCCCTCAGCGCCCACCTCAAGCAGCAGCCCTGCACCTACAACATCGCTGCCGTGGAAAAGTGTCGGCTGGCCAGCCTGCCCCTGGCCGTCCTCGCCCAGCACGGCCAGCGCTTTCCCCAGTTGCTGCAGATGCAGGAACTGATGGTCCGCCAGATCATGCTGCGCAACGAAGACCGCGAGGCCATGCTGCTCACCGGCAATGGTGAGCAGCGCTACCAGTGGCTGCTGGAGCACGAAGCCTGGCTGCTGGACCGGGTTCCCCAGTACCAGTTGGCCAGCTACCTGGGGATGGACCCGGTGTCGTTCTCGCGGGTCAAGCGCAAACGGGCGAGCTGACCCCCTCGCGCACCCGCAAACCCAGGGCTTCGGCGCGCTCCAGGCAGAGGGTACGCTGCTCGGCCGGCACGCCGGACAGACTGATCCACAGGATGCCGTCGCACCCCTGCTCCACCTCGCAATCCAGCTCCGGGCAATCGCCGCGAAGCCGCTCCAGGTAGACGCTGGCCGCTGCCAGCTCGCGCAGGCGCTGCTTGAAGATCTTGCCCACCACCGTTACCGGCAGGGCGTCCATCAGGAATACCCGCTTGGGACAGGCCGGTCGCTCGTCGATGTGTTCGAAGGCGAAGCGTTGCAGTTCGTCGACGCTGGCCCCATGGCCCTGGCGCAACTGCACGAAGACCACCGGCAGCTCGCCGGCGTACTCGTCCGGCATGCCCACGGCGGCCGCCAGGGACACCGCCGGATGGCGTTCCAGGCAATTTTCGATCAGCGCCGGGTCGATGTTGTGGCCGCTGCGGATGATCAGGTCCTTGGCGCGGCCGGTGATGAACAGGTTGCCCTGCTCATCCAGGTGGCCCAGGTCGCCGCTGCGCAGCCAACCTGCTTCCAGCGTCGGTGATTCCTGGCCCAGATAGCCGGCGAACACGGTGGGGCCGCGCACGCAGATCTCCCCGCCGTCGATTTTCACCTCGATGGGTGCCGCCACATGCCCGGCGCTGCCGGGAATGGCCGGTCCGGACAGGTTGGGCAGGGCGATCACGCCAGCGCATTCGGTCATGCCGTAGGCCTGGTAGAGCTCCAGCCCGGTCAATGCCTTCACCTTCTCGCACAGGGCCGCCGGCACCGGCGCACCGCCCGAGAGCATGAAACGCAGGCTAGAGATGTCGCGCCCATCGAGGGGCACCTCGAGCATTGCCGCCACCGAGGTGGGAATGCCGCCACTCAGGGTGATGCCGTAGTGCTCCACCAGGCGCCAGTGCTGGCGGATCACCTCCGGGTTACGGAAGCCGCCGAGGGTCGGCAGCAGCATGCGCAGCCCGCTGGCCAGGCCACCCAGGCTGTTCACCAGGGCACCGGCGACATGGAAGATCGGCAGGCCGTTGAGCGCCACGTCCTCCGGCACGGCGGCCATGCACCGGCGATAGGCGCAGGCGGCGGCCACCTGGTTGGCGTGGGTCTGCCGGGCCAGCTTGGGCAGGCCGGTGGTGCCACCGGTATGGAAGTAGGCCGCGATATCGTCGGCCCGGGGCCGCAGTTCATCCGCCAACGGCTCGCCGCTGTAGTGGGCCTGCAACAGGTCGTAGAAGAACGCGCCCCCCTGCGCCAGCACCGACACGCAGGCCGGCCGGTTCGGCAGGCGCAAGGACGCGCCCAGGGCCTTCTGCCAGAGGTCGGAACTCTCCACCGGGCCGAGGGCCACCACCAGGTCGGTGCCGGCCTTCTCCAGCAAGCTGGCGAGGGCGTCCTCGTTCAGCAACGGATTGATCGGGTTGGCGACACCGATGCTGGCGGCCGCCCAGAGCAGGCACTGACTCTGCGGCAGGTTCGGCAGCAGCAGGCTGATCACCGGCCTGGGCTTGCCCGCCAGGTCCAGCAACAGGCGCGCAGTGCGGTTGAGCTGGGCGAAGAAATCCGCGTAGCTCAAATCCTGCGCGCCGATCTCCGCCCCCAGGCTGTGGATGAAGGTCAGGGCGGTCCGCTGTGGATAAGCGGTGGCCGAAGCCTGGAGCAATTCATAGACGGTACGGGGAGCTGAAACGGACATGGCGGCCTCCTGGACCTGCGCGTTGTTGTGCGCCGATTCTTGAAGGCCGCGAACGGGGCGGCATTAACAAATGTTAAGACGCGTCAGAAGCGCGCCAGCTGCATCTCACGCAGGCGGCTCAGGGTGCGGCGGAACGGGAATTCCAGGTAGCCCTCGGTGTAGAGACGGTCCATGGGCACGGCCGCCTCCAGGTGGAGCGGCACCCGGCGGTCGTAACACTCGTCCACCAGGGCGATGAAGCGGCGCACGCCATCGTCATGCACCGACAGTTGCGGCAGCTCGCGGTCGCCTGCCACCACGCGCTCGGCGGCATCCTCGGTGCCACGGGCAATGCGCCCTTCGCGCCGGGGCGCGCCGAGCGCCGGAACCTCACTCAGGAGAATGGCCGGGAAGCGGTCGCACAGGCTGATGAAGTCCAGCGCCGCCAGGGGTTGCTCGCAGAGTTCGGCATAGCGGAACCACACGGCTGCCGCACACTGGCGCACCACCGCCACCGGGCGATGGCCCAGTTCCACCGCCCCGCTGGACACGCCCTGCCCCGCCGCCAGCCGCTCGAAAACCTCCGCCAGTGCACTGGGCCGGCCGGGCTCGGCCACCCAGTAGCGTTGGTGAAGGGTGCCCGGGTGCAAGCGATGGTCCTGGCCGCCATCCACCGCCACCACCTGCATGTGCCGTTCGATGGCGTCGATGGCCGGCAGGAACCGCTCGCGGTTGAAGCCGTCGGCATAGAGCTGTCGCGGCGGCTGGTTGGAGGTGGCGACCATGGCCACGCCCTCCGCGAACATCGCGCTGAGCAGGCGCCCCAGCAGCATGGCGTCGCCGATGTCGTTGACGAACAGCTCGTCGAAGCACAGCACCCGCACCTCCCGGCCCAGCTCGCGGGCCAGGGCCCGCAGCGGGTCCGGCGTGCCGGTGAGCTGGAACAGCCGCTGGTGCACCCAGCGCATGAAATGGTGGAAATGCTGGCGCCGGGCGGGCACCCGCAGGCTCTGGTGGAAGCGGTCCATCAGCCAGGTCTTGCCGCGCCCCACCGGGCCCCAGAGGTAGACGCCGGTCACTTGGCCGGTACGGTGCAGCGCCTCATGGCAGGCCTGCAGGCAGTCGACCGCATGGCGCTGCGCCGGGTCGGGCTGGAAGCCGCCCTGGTCCAGCGCATGGCGGTAGGCGGCAAGGGGGGAATCGACGTTCATGGCGCCGCATTGTGGCGGTTGAGCCACGGGAAACAAGGGGGCACCCCATTTTGTGGGAGCGAATTCATTCGTGATGCGGACCCACGGGCCGCTGCGCGGCCCTTCGCGAATGAACTCGCTCCTACAACTCCAGCGCCAGCAGGTCGGCCAGGGTCTGGCGGCGGCGAATCAAGCGTGCCTCGCCACCGTCCACCAGCACTTCCGGCAGCAGCGGGCGGCTGTTGTAGTTGGACGACATGGACGCGCCGTAGGCCCCGGTGTCGTGGATCAGCAGCAGGTCGCCGACCTTCGCCGCTGGCAGCTCGCGCGGAGCCACCAGGCCGCCGTCGTGCTGGGTGAAGACGTCGCCGGACTCGCACAGCGGACCGGCGACCACAGTGGGGCGGCTCGGCGCGTCGATCGGCTGGCCGGCATCGTCCAGCAGGGTCATGCCGTGGTAGCTGCCATACATGGACGGGCGCATCAGGTCGTTGAATCCGGCGTCCACCAGGATGAAGTGGTTGCTGCCCACATCCTTGGTGGCGCGGACTTCGCTGAGCAGGCAGCCGGATTCGGCCACCAGGAAGCGGCCCGGCTCCAGTTCCAGGCGCACCGGGTGCTTGACGATGCCTTCGATTTCGCGACGGGCCTGGTTCCACAGTTCGGCGTAGCGCGGGATATCCACCAGCGGATCGGTGCCGCGGTAGGGAATCGACAGGCCGCCCCCCGCGGAAATCGCCTCCAGGTCACAGCCCAGGTCGCGCACCGCGCCAACCATGGCGCCACAGACCTGCTCCAGGTGGCTGTAGTCCACCCCCGAGCCGATGTGCATGTGCAGGCCCACCAGCTGCAGGCCATAGTCGCGGATCACCGCCATGGCGGCGTCCAGCTGGCTGTGCCAGATGCCGTGCTTGCTGTTCTCGCCGCCGGTGTTGGTCTTCTGGCTGTGGCCGTGGCCGAAACCGGGGTTGATGCGCAGCCAGACGCGGTGGCCGGGGCTGGCCTGGCCGAGCTGGGCGAGCATGTCGATGGAGCCGACGTTGACCTCGATGCCCAGCTCCACGGCGCGGGCCAGGGTCGGCCGGTCGAGCAGGTCGCAGGTCAGCACCACGCCGGCCGGCTCGCCCTGGGGCGAATAGCCGGCCAGCAACGCACGTTCGATCTCGCCGAGGGACACCGCGTCCACCTGCACGCCCTCCTCGCGCATCAGGCGCAGGATGGACAGGTTCGAACAGGCCTTCTGGGCGAAGCGGATCACGTCGAAGCCCTTGAGCTGGGCGATGCGCTCGCGGATCACCGCGGCGTCGTAGCACCAGAGCGGGGTGCCGTGTTCACGGGCGAGATTGGCGAGGGTAGCGGCGGGAAGGGTCGGGCGCATGGCGGCCTCCGAAGTCGGGATGCCGCCATGATGGCAAGCCGTATCGATTCAGAAAAATACCAATTCATCCATACTCGATTCATTATTGATATGGCTAACACCTCGGAACCGCCCATGGACCTCTCCCTCCGCCATATCGAAATCTTCCGCGCCGTGATGACCGCTGGCAGCGTCACCGGCGCCGCGCGCCTGCTGTTCACCTCGCAGCCGACCGTCAGTCGCGAGCTGGCGCGCTTCGAGCACCTGCTGGGCTTCCGCCTGTTCGACCGCGAAAGCGGCCGCCTCAGCCCCACCGCCCAGGGCCTGGCGCTGTTCGACGAAGTGCAACGCTCCTACGCCGGGCTGGAGCGCATCGCCGGCGCGGCCCAGGCCATCCGCCGCTTCGACCAGGGCCAGCTGGCCATCACCGGCCTGCCGGTGTTCGCCCAGACCCTGCTGCCCGCGTTCTGCCAGGCCTTCCTCGCGCGCCATCCGGGTGTGCGCCTGGCCATCAGCGCCCAGGAGTCGCCGCTGCTGGAAGAATCCCTGAGCGGCCAGCGGCATGACCTCGGCCTGTCGGAAACTGACTTGCTGCCGCGCGGCACCCGCGGTTCGACGCTGTTCGCCGCCGATATGGTCTGCGTGCTGCCGGAGCACCACCCACTGCTGGCAAAGGCCGAACTGGCGCTGGCGGACTTTCATGGCCAGCCCTTCATCAGCCTGGCCGGCCTGGACATCTACCGGCAGAGCCTGGACGCCCACTTCCTCGCCGCCGGGATCGAGCGACGCATGGTGGTGGAAACCAGCACCGCCGCCTCGGTCTGCGCCATGGTCCGCCAGGGCCTGGGACTGGCCATCGTCAACCCGCTGAGCGCGTTGGACGAGGCGGGACGCGGGTTGCAGGTACGCCGGCTGCGCACATCGATCCCCTTCCGGGTGCAACTGATCCGCCCGGAACACCGTCCCTCCTCGGTCCTGGTGGATGAGGCGGAGGCAGTGTTGCAGCAACAGGCGGGGCAGATGAGCCGGGAACTGGAGACACGCCTCGGGCGGCTGGATTGATATTCCCTTTTTGGGGGGCCACGGGAACTTCCGGGAATCGGTGGGCCCACGTCGGATTGGCAATCCGGTAGGAGGGAGCTCGGGGTCTTGTGGTTCGGCTCATTGCCGAGTGGGCTTCAGCTCTCTGTTTCGTCCCCCCGGACGAGTCCCTTTCTCAGTCGCCGAAAGGAACCAAAGGGCTTGCCCCTGCATCCGGCCCGGCTGCGCCGGGTACCCTCGCTCCATCCTTGCGCCGGGGGCACGGCGTGAGGGGCCATCCATGGCCCCGCACGCCTCTCGCGGCATCCATGCCGCTCGTCCCCCTCTGCAAGGATTCCGCTCGGCCTCCTGAAGGGGCGAAGTCCCTGCTTCACCTTTGTTCTCTCGGTTTCAGAACCGTATGCGCTTTGGCTTTGTCTGGCCCTCGCCGGCGCGTGTCACCCCTCTACCTCTGGGGTGAAGAGGCATGCTTTTCGGGAGCACCGCTTCCGCTGCCGATGAACGACTGACCGCAAAGCGATCAGGCTGGGACGCAGGGTGGGGGCCGGGGGAGAGGGATGCATCCGGCCACACATTGCCAACCCATGGCACTCACGCAATGTTGCCAATCCGGTATGCCTTTCAGCTCCTCGCATTGCCTTGAAGAACCTCTTTCCGCGCCAGGCCGAAGTACCAACAATGACAGCCTGGCCCCGCTCCGGGACAGTTGAACGACACGAGGCAACCAAAGCATGAAATCCCCCGGCGGCATGTTGCTGACAGGCATCGAACTGGACCGTTCCAGCCCGATTCCGCTGTACCGCCAGCTCTACCTCCAGGTGCGCAAGCAGATACTCTCCGGGCGACTGCCGGGCGGCACGCGCCTGCCCTCCACGCGCACCCTGTGCAAGGAGCTGGGGCTGTCGCGGATCACCCTCCTCAATGCCTTCGACGAGCTCACCGCCGAAGGTTTCCTGGCGCCACGCACCGGCGCAGGAACCTATGTCGGCCGCGAATGGGAGGGCCGCAACGCCGCCGCCGACACCCCACGCAAGCCGCCGCGCCTGTCCAGCCTGGGCCAGTCCGTGCTGTCGCTGCGCAGTGAACACTTCGGCGGCATGTCCTACGCCTCCTGGGCGCCCGAGTGCCCGACCTCCTTCCTGCCCAGCCACCCGGCCTACGATGCCTTCCCGCTGCCGGTCTGGCGGCGCCTGATGAATCGCCACCTGCGCCAGCCGACCAAGGCCATGCTCGGCTACGGCGAGCTGAAGGGTCTGCTGCGCTTGCGCGAGGCCCTGGTCGAATACGTTTTCGATGCCCGTGGCATCGAATGCAGCGTCGATCAGGTGGTGATCGTTTCCGGCGCCCAGCAGGCCTTCAACATCCTCGCCATGCTGCTGCTCGACGGACAGGACGGCGTGTGGATGGAGGACCCCGGCCACATCGCCGCGCGCATTGCCTTCCAGGCCCAGGGCGCGCGCCTGGTTCCCCTGCGCATCGACGACCAGGGGCTGGACGTGCAGCAAGGCCTGCGCGACTGCCCCGACGCTCGCCTGGCCTTCACCACCCCGTCGCGCCAGCATCCGCTGGGCACCACCATGAGCTATGCCCGTCGGCAGGAACTGATCGAGTGGGCGGGCCGCGGCCACGGCTGGATAGTCGAGGACGATTGCGACAGCGAGTTCCGCTACGTTGGCCGCTCCCAGCCGGCGCTGTTCGCCATGGACCAGTGGCAGAAGGTCATCTACGTCGGCACCTTCAGCAAGGTGCTCTACCCGTCGCTGCGCCTGGGTTACGTGATCCTCCCCGAGGCGCTGGTGGAACCCTTCTGCGCCATCCGCGCGGTGATGGACCGCAGCCCTTCCACGCTGCACCAAGCAACCACCGCCGACTTCATGGCCGAGGGTCACTTCCTCGGCCATATCCGCCGCATGCGCGCGCTCTACCAGGCTCGCCAGGAGAGCCTCGTGGAGCAGTTGCGGCGCCATCTGGACGGTTTCCTCGAGGTCAATCCGGTCGTGGCCGGCCTGCACCTGATCGGCTGGCTGGACGAGACGGTGGACGACGCCGCCCTCGCCCTGGGGCTGGCCCGCCAGCAGATCTACACCTATGCCCTCGGCGACTACTGCCTCAAGCGCTACCTGCCGCCGGGGCTGCTCATCGGCTTTGCCGGCACCCCCGCCGAACAGGCCGGGGAGAAGGTCGAGGCACTGGCACGGGCCCTGGAAGGACTCGGTCACCATCTGTAGCGGACGACGGCCAAAGTGGTCATAACAATTAAAAAATAATGGCTATATCGATAGCGCCATTCCGGAGAGATAAAGGCTGCGCCGGGCAAACCGGCACCTTTTTCAGGAATGACAAGAATGAACGCTATCCAAGCCCGCTTTGCCGCCCTGCTCGGCCACAACGCCGGCAGCGACGTGCCACCGCCCCTGCTGACGCCCGCCCTCGCCGGCCGACTCCTCGAACGCCTCGATGGCCTCCGCCTGTTCGCCCACGGCTACCCGCTGCTGACCAACCTGACCCACGGCCTGCTCAAGCCGGAAGACCTGCTGGACTTCGCCTACCGCCACGAACTCCAGGGCCTTTCCCTGCACCTGCTGGACGGTGAAGCGAACAGCCTGTCACAGATGGGCCCTGCCCAGCTCCAGGCCTTCGCCGACAAGGCCCGCGCCCTGGGCCTGGAGGTCCATCTGGAAATCAGCAGCACGCGCCGCGAAGACGTCGACCAGGTGGTGGCCATCGCCCGCGCCATCGGCACCCGCAACATTCGCGTGTATTCCCGCTACGAGGGCCACCTGTCGCGGGTCATGGCGCTGATCGAGACGGACCTGCGCTACCTCGGCGAACTCGCCGACCGCTATGACCTGAACTTCGACTTCGAGCAGCACGAGGAGCTCAAGAGCTTCGAGATCGCCCAACTGCTGCGCCAGGTCGGCAATCCGCGCCTGAATGCGCTGTTCGACTTCGGCAACATGATCAACGCCTGCGAGCAGCCGCTGCCCGCGCTGCGGGCGCTGGCCCCGTACATCCGCCAGGCACACCTCAAGGGCGTGCGCATCGTCCCCGAGCAGAACGGCTTCGGCCATTACGGCGTGCTGCACGGCAGCCCGCAGGACGACCTGCCCGGCGCGCGGATGCTGTTCGAGCTGCTGATGCTCGGCGACCCGGCCCCGCAAGTGATCGCCTTCATCCTGGAACAGGAAAACCACTACATCGCCCCGGCCTTCCGCCAGTCGGACGAAGCCGATGACCCCTTCATCCCCTACCGCGAAATGAGTGAGACCGGCCTGCCGCCGGGCTACACGGTCGCGCGCATGGCGGCCGACGAGCAGCGCTGGGCGAACAACCAGGTCCGCCATGTGCGCGGCCTGCTCACCGAGTGGCGTGTGCTGGCCGAGCTGACCCTGGCCGCCTGCGGCCAAGCCCCTGCCTGAACCGCCCGAGGCGGCAGGTGACCTTTCAATCCGGAAACTGTGGAGAACAACAATGACAGCACAGGCCAAGGCCAAATGGCTCAGGTTGCTGGTCCTCGTCCTCGGCGGCGGGACCATCTACAAGCTGGCGAACCTCAAGGATGCCTTCTACGTCCCCATGCAGGAGCACATGGGACTGACCCATACCGAGATCGGCGCCCTGCTCAGCGCCAACGCCATCGTCGCCACCGCGCTGTTCGTGGTCGGCGGCTTCCTGGCGGACCGTTTCGCCACCCGCAAGCTGATTCCCCTGGGCCTGATCGGCACCGGCTGCCTGGGGCTGTACCTGGCCACCTTTCCCGGCTACAGCCAGCTTCTGATCGTCTTCAGCCTGCTCGCCATCTGCGCCGACTGCCTGTTCTGGCCGTCGCTGCTCAAGGCCATCCGCAACCTGGGTGACGATGGTGAACAGGGCCGGATGTTCGGCTTCCTCGAAGGCGGCCGGGGCGTCATCGACACCCTGGTGGCGTTCTCCGCCCTGGGCGTGTTCGTCGCGATGGGCTCCGGCGCCGTCGGGCTGAAAGCGGCCATCCTGTTCTATTCGGCGATCGACATCGGCATCGGCGTGCTGACCTGGTTCCTGCTCCGGCAGAGCAAGGCCAGCGCGCCCGCGGGTGAAACCATCGGCCTCGCCGGCCTGCTGGAAGCGGTGCGCGTACCGGGTATCTGGCTGGTCAGCCTCAACGTGTTCATGGTCTACATCGTCTACTGCGGCCTGACCTACTTCATCCCCTACCTGAAGGACATGTACCACTTGCCGGTGGCCCTGGTCGGCGCCTACGGGATCATCAACCAGTACTTCCTCAAGGTGCTGGGCGGACCGGCCGGCGGCTTCCTGGCGGACACGGGCTTCAGGAGTTCCAGCCGCTACCTGAAGTGGGCCTTCCTGGCGCTGCTGCCGGTCATGGCGGTGATCCTGACCATCCCCACCGGTGCGGACTACATCTACGCCGGCATGGCCGCCACCCTGTCGTTCGCGCTGATCGTCTTCACCATGCGCGGCGTGTTCTGGGCGCCCATGAGCGAAGTCGGCATTCCCTCGCGCATCACCGGCTCGGCCTTCGGCATCGGCTGCCTGATCGGCTACGCGCCGGGCATGTTCGCCTACGTCATCTACGGCGCCATCCTCGATCACTACCCGGGCCAGCAGGGTTACACCTACGTGTTCAGCCTGATGAGCGTCCTGGCGGTGATCGGCTTCATGGTGTCCGGCGTGCTGCACCACAGGGTGCGCGAGCGCAGCGCCGGCCTGCCGCAAAGCGCGACAGCCCAGGCCTGACGGCAGCAACGAAAAAGCCAGCCCTTCGCGGCTGGCTTTTCTCGTTCAGCGGATCGGCGCGCTGCACCGGCCGCTCATCGGCGATTGGCCACAGCCGCTGCCGGCACCTTGCCGCTGACGCCACTTTCCAGCCAGCGGCGCATGCGCGTGGCATCGGCCATGTGGGTGTACTTGCCAAAGGCGTCCAGCAGCACCACGGCCATGGGGCGCTGCCCCATACGGGTGAGCATCACCAGGCAATGCCCGGCATCGTTGGTGAAGCCGGTCTTGGTCATCTGGATGCTCCAGTCGGGCTTGCGCACCAGGTTGTTGGTGTTGCGGAAGCTCAGGCTGTAGCGCGGCTTGATGAAACTGACCACCTTGGCCGAGGTGGTGCTGTACTCGGTCATCAGCGGGTACTTGCGGGTTTCCTTCAGCAGTCGCACCAGGTCGTTGGCGGTGGAAACGTTGAAGGGCGACAGACCGGTGGGCTCGACATAGCGGGTGCTGGTCATACCCAGCGCGCGGGCCTTGGCGTTCATCGCCTTGATGAAGGCCGAGTAGCCGCCCGGGTAATTGTGGGCCAGGGTGGAAGTGGCCCGATTCTCCGACGACATCAGGGCGATATGCAGGAGTTCACCGCGGCTGAGCTGGCTGCCCAGGCGCACCCGCGAGTAGATCCCCTTCATTTCCTTGTTATCGCGGATGGTGACGGTGAGCACCTCCTTCAAGGGCTGCCGGGCTTCCAGCACAACCACCGCGACCATCAGCTTGGTCACCGAAGCGATGGGCATCACCCGGGCGGGATTACGCGCATAGACCACTTTATCGCTGGCAAGGTCGACCAGCAGGGCGCTGCGGGAGGAAAGTTGCAGCTTCGCCGGGTCGCGCTGCGGCAGGGCTTGCTCCGCGGCCTGCACAGGGGCACCTGCCAACATGAAGACGCAGGAACCCAGAACGAACAACTTGGTGATCGAACTACGAATATTCACGATGCTTCCAATGAAAATAGGGGCCGGGAGAGGGGGCCCCGCAACGAAGAGTATAGGAACGAAGCTGCCGGGATACTCAGCACCTTCCGTCGACAGGGCGCGATTCTGCGCCTTTGGTCGGGTGATCGCCAGTGGGAGGGAATGGCGGTGAGCAGCGCGCCGATTCAGCGGATCAGCGCGCCCCGCTCGGCCAGCAACTGACGCAACAGGGAGCGGTGGCAGCGCGCCTCGTTCTCGCAGTAGCAGCCCACCGCGAAATGGCTGCCGTGGGACAGCGCCGCCAGCAGGTCGAGCACCCGCGCGCCCTCCCCGCCCTCCATCTCGGCCCGGTAGCGCTTGGCGAAGCGCGCCCAGTCGGCGTCGCTTTCGACCGCCTTGCCCTCGGCCATCAGCTCGGCACTGGGGGCCAGCAGGGGCAGCCAGGTGTCGTAGTAGTCGCGGCTGGCGAACTCGGCCTTGGGCACGCCGCGCGGCGGTCGGCGCACGGTGCCGATGCGCAGGCCCTCATCGGCGGCGCGCGGTGTCCCCAACTGGACGATGCTGATGCTCATCGCACCTCCTCAGCGGCTGCTGCCGGGCAGTTCGCGGAAATCCTCGCTGCGGTCCATCGCCTGCAGCGCCTCCAGCAGCTTGGCCGTCGGTACCACCAGCTTGCGCTGTTCCAGGTCGAACCAGCCGACGGTGGAGGTGACCCGCGCCGCCAGGACGCCGCCGCGGTGGAACTCGTTGCGCAGCAGCATGCGGCTGCCATCGGCCGACAGCCCGGCGGCGCTCATGCTGACCGTCAGTTCGTCGAGCAGATGGCATTCGCGGAAGTATTCGATCTCGTCCTTCATCACCACCGGGCCCAGGCGCAGGCGGCGGAATTCGGACATGGGAAAGCCGAAGTCGGCGAAGTACATCATGCGCACGTCGGCCGACTTATCCAGGTAGGCGGTGTTGCGCATATGGGAATTGAAGTCCATGTCGCCCCAACCGGCGATAAGGGTCCTCTGGTACATGACGGGTCTCCGTGGCGAGTGGTGGTGAGGCTCACTTTAGGGCGCGCCAGCCCTTTTCGACACTGGCGCGACTGACAATTCTGGTTGCGATCACGCCATGTCGCTCACTGTCCTTGAAGGGACATTCGCAAGCGGTCCGGCCGGGGAACCATCGTTGCATCGACCCACCATCAGGGCTACACCGGAGGCCCCTGCCGAATCCATCTGATATGGTTTTTGTCGACTGATCTGAATCTGTTTTACCCATCAGTGTCGTCCTACAGTCCGCCTCGCCGTAACAGCCTGATGGGCACTGATCATGAGCGAAAGAATTCCGGCGCAGGTCATAGAGGTCTCCCCCAGCCTGCCTCCCATAGCCAGCAAACCCCTGTCCGCCACCAACGGACCCGTCCACACCCGCCGCTTCACCGGCTTCTACCGTGATCTGCGACGCATCGGCGCGGGTCTGCTGTGCCTGCTCTTCTTCGGCACCCTCTGGCTCGACTGGGATGGCCGCCAGGCGGTGCTCTGGAGCCTGGAAGACAGCAAGTTCCATATCTTCGGCGCGACCTTCTGGCCGCAGGACTTCATCCTGCTCTCGGGGCTGCTGATCATCTGCGCCTTCGGCCTGTTCTTCATCACGGTGTTCGCCGGCCGCGTCTGGTGCGGCTACACCTGTCCGCAGAGCGTCTGGACCTGGATCTTCATGTGGTGCGAGCAGGTCACCGAGGGCGACCGCAACCAGCGCATCAAGCTGGCCGCTGCCCCCTGGAGCGCCGACAAACTGATGCGCCGCGGCGCCAAGCACGCGCTCTGGCTGGCCATCAGCCTGGCCACCGCCATCACCTTCGTCGGCTACTTCACCCCGGTGCGCGAACTGGTGACGAACCTGGCCACCTGGGAAGTCGGCGGCACGGCGCTGTTCTGGGTGATCTTCTTCACCGGCGCCACCTATATAAATGCCGGCTGGATGCGCGAGCAGGTGTGCATCCATATGTGCCCCTATGCGCGCTTCCAGAGCGTGATGTTCGACAAGGACACCCTGATCGTTTCCTACGACGCCACCCGGGGCGAATCCCGAGGTCCGCGCAAGAAGGGCAGCGACGCGCAGGCGCAAGGCCTGGGCGACTGCATCGACTGCCAGATGTGCGTGCAGGTCTGCCCCACCGGCATCGACATCCGCGACGGGCTGCAGATCGCCTGCATCGGCTGCGCCGCCTGCATCGACGCCTGCGACTCGATCATGGACCGCATGGGCTACGCCCGCGGCCTGGTAGGCTACAGCTCGGAGCGCGCCCTGGAGGGCGGCAAGACCCGGTTGCTGCGCCCGCGCCTGATCGGTTACGCCATCGCCCTGGTGCTGATGATCATCGCCCTGGCCTGGATGGGCATCACCCGTCCGCAGTTGTCGGTGGATGTGATCAAGGACCGGGGCATGTTCCGCGAGAACGCCGCCGGCGAGATCGAGAACATCTACAACCTCAAGCTGATCAACAAGACCCAGCGCGACCAGCGCTATGTCGTGGCGCTGGCCGATGCCCCCGGGTTCCGCCTGCAGGGCGAGCACGAGGTGAGCATCGCCGCCGGCGAGATCCTCTCATTGCCGGTTTCGGTGGCGCACACCGACGACAGCGGCCCGGCCGGTTCCCGTCCGCTGCGCTTCGTGGTGCGCAGCCTCGACGAGCCGGACAACGAGGCCAGCGCCAGCAGCACCTTCGTCAGCCCGAGGCGCTGAACCATGGGCCGGGATCATGGCGGCGCACGCGCCGAGCGCTTAGAGTTGGGCACCCACTGGCCGCTGCCCAACCTGGAAAAAATGAAGCGCTACGAAAAATTCGCCGACGAGATCGCCGAGCTGATCCGCACCGGGGTCCTGGCCCCGGGGCAGAAGGTGCCCTCGGTGCGGCACGCCAGTCGTACCTACGGCGTCAGCGCCTCCACCGTATTCCAGGCCTACTACCTGCTGGAAAGCCGCGGGCTGATCATGGCCCGCGCGCGCTCCGGCTACTTCGTCTGCGAACACGCGCGGCGACCGCTGCCCGAACCCCAGCCGGGACCGAGGGAAGCGGCGACCACCGAAGTGGACGTCAGCGAGCTGGTGTTCTCGGTGCTCAGTTCCATCAAGGACCCGGACACCGTGCCCTTCGGTTCGGCCTTCCCCAGCCCGGAACTCTTTCCGTTGCAGCGCCTGGCCCGCTCCATGGCCCATGCGGTCAAGGAGATGGACCCACGCTCCACCGTGGCCGACATGACCCCGGGCAACCACGCCCTGCGCCGGCAGATTGCCCTGCGCTACATGGTCGGCGGCCTGCCGCTGCCCATCGAGGAACTGGTGATCTGCAACGGCGCGCTGGAAGCGCTGAACCTCTGCCTGCAAGTGGTCGCCCGTCCCGGCGACCTGGTGGCCATCGAGGCACCAGCCTTCTATGCCAGCCTGCAGGTGCTGGAGCGGCTGAAGCTGAAGGCGGTGGAAATTCCCGTGCACCCGCGCGACGGCATCGATCTGCAGGTGCTGGAGAGCAGCCTGGAACGGCTGCCAATCAAGGCCTGCTGGTTCATGAGCAACTTCCAGAATCCGATGGGGGCCAGCCTCTCCGAGGACAAGAAGCGCCAACTGGCGGCCCTGCTGACCCGACACCAGGTGCCGATGATCGAGGACGACGTCTATGCCGAGCTGTACTTCGGCCAGCACGCGCCCAAGCCGGTGAAGGCCTTCGACACCGAGGGCCTGGTGATGCACTGCAGCTCCTTCTCCAAGAGCCTGGCCCCCGGCTACCGCGTCGGCTGGGTCGCCGGCGGCCGCTTCTCCGGGCAGATCGAGCGGCTGAAACTGATGACCAGCATTTCCGCCTCCGTCCCGGCCCAGGCGGCCATCGCCGACTACCTGCAACACGGCGGCTACGACCGTCACCTGCGCAAGTTGCGCTATGCCCTGGAAAGCCAGCGCAACGCCATGCTGGCGGCCGTGGCCCGACATTTCCCGGAGGAAACCCGCGTCAGCCGGCCGGAAGGCGGCTACTTCCTCTGGCTGGAATTCCCCGAACAGGTGGACTCGCTACGCCTGTTCCAACTCGCCCTGGCCCAGGGCATCAGCATCGCGCCGGGTCCGATATTTTCCGCCACACGGCGTTTCGGCCATTGCGCCCGCCTCAACTACGGCCACCCCTGGAGCAACTCCAGCGAACAGGCCATGGAAACTCTGGGCAGAATTATCAGGTCTCTTCTGGGCAATTCCTGATATCTCGAGAGTAGAAGTCCTTCACACCGGAGCGAATCACCTGCAATGGTGATTTCTCATTTGCTTGTTATACTTCACCCTGTTCTTTCCGGTTCCTCAGAAAATTCGACTTCTGATCCCGGAATAGTCGCAGGGGTATTCCGCAATGCCTGGAAAGATGGCCCGTAGTTGCGACTATCGAACTTTGTCCTACAAGAAGACCGCACCGACGGCCCCGATCGGGGGACAGACGCTGTGGAGGCCAAGGCCTCTAGATCGCCCGATCCACCACACGACCATTGATTAAAGAGACGGAAAACCACGTGACGAAAGACGAACTGCGCGCCGAACTCGAGCGCCAGGCGCAACGTTACAAGGATGTTTATGGTGGTGAAGTCACCACCTACGCGGCGCAACGGGACCCCGAGCGCAAGCCCTGGCGAAAAAAACCCAGCCTGCTCGACAAGAGCTTCGAAAGAGAGCTGGAAAAGATCGAGAAAGAACTCGGACAAACCTCCTGACAAATTGCCGCAGCCGGCAAGCCGGGAGAATCGCTCCTATTGATTTGTGGCAACACATGCAGGGACTACCGGAAACCGGTCGACGCCCGGGTCTGGGCGACGACCGGTTTTCTGGCATAATCGCGGCCCCTTCATGAGCCTGTCACATAACCTTCATGTTCGATCTCTTCAGTGGGCTAGATGCCTGGCTGGTGGTGAGCCTCTGTCTCGCCCTGGCATTCGTCCTGACCTTCGAGTTCATCAACGGTTTCCATGACACCGCCAACGCGGTGGCCACGGTCATCTACACCAAGGCCATGTCGCCTTACCGGGCGGTGATCCTCTCGGGGATCTTCAACTTCCTTGGCGTACTGCTCGGCGGCGTCGGCGTGGCCTATGCCATCGTTCACCTGCTGCCGGTGGAGCTGTTGATCAATGTCAACACCGGCCATGGCCTGGCCATGGTGTTCAGCCTGCTCACCGCGGCGATCGCCTGGAACCTCGGCACCTGGTACTTCGGTATCCCGGCCTCCAGCTCCCATACCCTGATCGGCTCCATCCTCGGCGTCGGCCTGGCCAATGCACTGCTCACCGACGTGCCGCTGGGCGAAGGCGTGAACTGGGGCAAGGCCATCGACATCGGCCTGTCGCTGATCTTCTCCCCGGCCGCCGGCTTCCTCGTCGCCGCCCTGGTGCTGCTCAGCCTGAAATGGGTGTACCCGCTGTCGAAGATGCACAAGACCCCGGAAACCCGTAAGGAGTTGGATGAGAAGAAGCATCCGCCTTTCTGGAACCGCCTGGTGCTGGTGCTCTCCGCCATGGCCGTGAGCTTCGTCCACGGCTCCAACGACGGCCAGAAAGGTATCGGCCTGATCATGCTGGTGCTGATCGGCATCGTTCCGGCCAAGTTCGTGCTGGACCTCAACAGCACCACCTACCAGATCGAGCGCACCCGCGACGCGGCGATCCACCTGAACCAGTTCTACCAGCGCCACACCGACACCCTCGGCGAGATGCTGGCCCTGGGCAAGAACAACGGCAGCGACATGCCGGCTCTGTATCGCTGCGATCCGAAGCAGACCGAGCCGACCATCGCGGCCTTGCTGAAGACCCTCGACGGCGTTTCCAACTACAACGACCTGAACGAGGAGCGCCGCGTCGAAGCCCGTCGTTATCTGCTCTGCCTGGACGACACCGCGAAGAAGGTGGGCAAGCTCTCCGCCCTGCCGGCACGCGAGAAGGCCGACCTGGATAAACTGCGCAAGGACCTGACCGCCACCACCGAATACGCGCCCTTCTGGGTGATCCTGGCCGTGGCCCTGGCCCTCGGCATCGGCACCATGGTGGGCTGGAAGCGCGTGGTGCGCACCGTCGGCGAGAAGATCGGCAAGCACGGCATGACCTACGCCCAGGGCATGAGCGCGCAGATCACCGCCGCCTGCGCCATCGGCATGGCCAACATCTACAGCCTGCCGGTTTCCACCACACACGTGCTGTCGTCCGGCGTCGCCGGCACCATGGTCGCCAACAAGAGCGGCCTGCAGGGCGGCACCGTACGCAACATCCTGATGGCCTGGGTACTCACCCTGCCCACCACCATCGTGCTGTCCGCCGCCTTCTTCTGGCTGGCGATCACCGTGATCGTCTGAACCGGACAATGTCTAGTCCTGAAATAGGTTTACACCTATCAGGCCAGGATCCAGACCTCAAAACGCCCGATGCACCGCATCGGGCGTTTTGTATTTCAGGGCTTGGTGAGGGCGTTCCCGGTTATAGATGTCCACGGCCTCGCGCACCATCCGGCGGGCTTGTACCAGGTTCGCTGGAGTCTGGGTCAGCAGTTCGTTCTTCAGGATGCCGTTGACCCGCTCGGCCAGGGCGTTCTGGTAGCAGTCATAGCCATCGGTCATCGAGCAGGTAATGCCGTGCTGGGCATGCAGGCGTTGGTAATGCGCCGAGCAGTACTGGATGCCACGGTCCGAGTGATGCACCAGGGGCTGGCGCGTCCGGCGCCGCTGCAAGGCCAGGCTAAAAGCCCGGGCAACCGACTCGGCATGCAGCCCTTCATGGACATGGTGCCCCACGATCTTGCGCGAGTAGGCATCGGTGACCAGGCTCAGGTACAACGGGCCGCTTTGGCTGGGCAGGTAGGTGATGTCGGCGACCCAGACCCGTTCCGGCGCGTCGGGCTGCACTTGCTGCGGGCCGGGCTTGAGCAGATTGGGGTGGCGATAGAAGCGGTGAAAGCTTTGAGTGGTCTTGTGATACGCCCGCTTGGGCAAGATCAGCAGCCGGTGCTCGGCCAGCACGCGAAACAGGCGATCCCGCCCGACCCGCAGCCTCGGGTCGGCCTGACGCTGAAGCACGAAATGCAGTTTCCGTGTGCCCAGGCGCGGCTGACGCATCCGCAGGTGCCGCACGAACTGGGCGACCTGTCGATCCTGATGGCCGCGGCGATCCGCCGTCCGGTTGCGCTGGTAATAGGCCTGGCGACTGATGCCCATGAACTGGCAAGCCCTGCTAACGCTCAGCCCTTGGACTTGCCTTTGCGTGAGGACTTGCCGGTACGCTTTTTTACGATGGAAACGCCGTAGTCGTTCTTCAGCACATCCACCACGGCCTCAAAGAACTGGGCCTTCTGGTTGGCTAGCTCCAGCTGCTGCTCCAGTTCCTTGATGCGTTGCTCGGGGGTCAAGGGTCGATCGGGCTCGGACACGGAAAGGCTCCTTGCGGTACGGATGGACGCCCCCTGGCTCCAATCCTGCCGACCGTGCTTGCGTAACCACACCAACACCGTCGACCGACCCTGGATGCCATAACGGGCCTGAGCCTCCTTGTAACTCATTTCGCCCTTTTCGACCTGGTCGACGACCGCCAATTTAAAAGCCAGCGTGTAATCGCGCTGGCTACGTCGTACACCTTGCGCCATGGGACGCTCCTGAAAACAAAGGCCAAGGTGTAAACCTTATTCAGGACGGGACACAAGCCTGAAAAAGGGCGCCTTCGGGCGCCCTTTCTCTTTCCGATGTCCCATCCCCAAGGCCCACTCTCGCCCTGCGCGAAGCTTGCCAGGCGATTGAAATCGCCCCCACCAGGCTCTTCTCAGCGGCGCTTGCTGCCGCCCAGCAACGACCCCATCAGTCCGCGCACCAACTGCCGGCCCAACTGGTTGGCCGCCTGGCGCACCGCCGTCTTCATCGCCTGGCTGGCGAAGGTGCCAAGCAGTTCGCCGGCCAGATCCCCGATACCGGGGGTGCTGGCCGGTGCCTTGCCACTGCTCTGCCCGGGGCTCTCCACGGGCGCCTGGGCCGCGCGAGCGGTGAGCATCTCATAGGCGGATTCGCGATCGATGGCCTTGTCGTAACGGCCGGCCTGGGGTGAGCCACGCACCAGCGCGGCGCGTTCGCTTTCGCTCAGCGGGCCGATGCGCGACTGCGGCGGGGCGATGGCCACGCGCTGGACCATGGCCGGGGTGCCCTTCTCTTCCAGGGTGCCCACCAGGGCTTCGCCGATGCCCAGCTCGGTGAGCACGGCCAGGGTGTCGAATGCCGGATTCGGACGGAAGCCGTCGGCCACCGCGCGCAAGGCCTTCTGCTCCTTGGCCGTGAAGGCCCGCAGGCCGTGCTGGATGCGCAGGCCGAGTTGGGCCAGCACGTCATCCGGCAGGTCGCTGGGGGACTGGGTGACGAAATAGACGCCGACGCCCTTGGAGCGGATCAGCCGAACCACTTGCTCCAGGCGTTCCTGAAGGGCTTTCGGGGTATCGGCGAACAGCAGGTGCGCTTCGTCGAAGAACAGCGCCAGCACCGGTTTGTCGGCATCGCCGCGTTCGGGTAGTTGCTCGAAAAGCTCGGCCAGCAGCCAGAGCAGGAAGGTGGCGTACACCTTAGGAGCCTCATGCACCAGGCGACTGGCGTCCAGCAGATGAATACGCCCACGGCCATCGCGGTCGGGCTGAAGGATGTCCTCCAACTGCAGCGCGGGTTCACCGAACAGCGCCTCGGCACCCTGCTGCTCCAGGGTCGCGAGGCGCCGCAGCAGGGCCTGGGCAGAAGCGCCGGCGAACAACGCGCGATCCTCGCCCAGCAGCTCCGGGTGATCCTTCAGGTGGTTCAGCAGAGCCTTGAGGTCCTTCAGGTCGAGCAGCAGCAGGCCTTCGCGATCGGCCACCTGGAACGCGGCGTAGAGCGCCGCCTGCTGGCTGTCGGTCAGTTCCAGCAGGTTGCCCAGTAGCAGCGGGCCCATTTCGCTGAGGGTGGTACGCAAGGGGTGCCCGGACTGCCCGGCCACATCCCAGAGGGTGACCGGACAGGCCTGGGGCCGGTGCCCCAGCCAGGGCATGGAGGCGATACGCTCGGCCACCTTGCCCTGGGGATCGCCCACGGCACCCAGGCCACAAAGATCACCTTTTATATCCGCCGCGAACACCGCCACGCCGGCGTCGCTGAACGCCTCGGCCAGCCGCTGCAGGGTCACCGTTTTGCCCGTGCCGGTGGCCCCGGCAATCAGGCCATGGCGGTTGGCCAGTTTCATGGCCTGGACGATGGCGTTGCCTTCTGGATCAGCGCCAAGCGTCAAGGAAGGTTGTTCGAGCATTTTGCCGCCCTCGGGTTAAAGCTTTCATTGGGTTTGGCCGATACATAAACCGACGTTTCTAATCAGTTTTTCAGCACTTTCGTGCCATGAAGACTGGTGCCAGACCTAACCGGACGCAAGCAACCATGATCAAAAACCTGCGGTTCAGCCACAAGATTCTGCTCGCCGCCTCGCTGGTGGTAATTGCAGCTTTCTCGCTGTTCACCCTGTACAACGATTACCTGCAAAGGAATGCGATCCGAGACAACCTGGAAAATTATCTGCAGGAAATGGGCGATGTCACCGCCGGCAATATCCAGAACTGGCTTTCGGGCCGGATTCTGCTGGTAGAAAGCGTGGCCGAGTCACTGGCCGCCGCGCCCTCCGCCGACGCGGTACCGGCCATCCTGCAACAACGGGCGCTGGCCTCCACCTTCGCCTTCACCTACTTCGGTACCCAGGAAGGGGCCTTCACCATGCGCCCGGACAGCGCCATGCCGGAAGGCTACGATCCGCGCAGCCGGCCCTGGTACCAGGGCGCGAAGGCGGCCGGCGGCACCACGCTGACCGAGCCCTATGTGGATGCCGCCACCGGCCAGCTGATCATTACCATCGCCACGCCGGTGCAATCCCATGGCGTGGCCGGCGGCGACCTGAGCCTGGCGACCCTGGTGAAGCTCATCAACGCCCTGGACTTCGACGGCATGGGCTATGCCTTCCTGGTCAGCGCTGACGGCAAGATCCTGGTGCACCCGAACAAGGACCTGGTAATGAAGAATCTGCGGGACGTCTTCCCGCAGAACACGCCGGCCATCAGCGCCGACTTCAGCGAAGTGAAACTGGACGGCACCACCCGCATCCTCACCTTCACCCCGATCAAAGGCCTGCCCTCGGTGAACTGGTACATCGGCCTGTCGGTGGACAAGGACAAGGCCTACGGCATGCTCAGCGACTTCCGTGCCTCGGCCATCATCGCCACGCTGGTGGCCGTGGTGATCATCATCCTGCTCCTGGGCATGCTGATCCGCGTCCTGATGCAGCCGCTGCACACCATGGGCCGCGCCATGCAGGACATCGCCCAGGGCGAAGGCGACCTGACCCGCCGCCTGGCGATCCACGCCCAGGACGAGTTCGGTGAACTGGCCGGCGCCTTCAACCGCTTCGTCGAGCGTATCCACGGCTCCATCCGCGAAGTGTCCTCGGCCACCAACCACGTCAACCAGGTGGCCAAGCTGGTGCTCAACGCCTCCAACTCGTCCATGAGCAATTCCGACGAGCAGGCCAACCGCACCAACAGCGTGGCCGCGGCGATCAACGAACTGGGCGCCGCCGCCCAGGAAATCGCCCGCAACGCCGCCGACGCCTCGCACCAGGCCTCGTCCGCACGCACCCTGGCCGAAGACGGCCGCCAGGTGGTGGAGCGCACCATCCAGGCGATGAACGAGCTGTCCGGGAAGATCCGCGCCTCCTGCGGCAACATCGAGACCCTGAACAGCAAGACGGTGAACATCGGCCAGATCCTCGAAGTGATCAAAGGCATCTCCGAGCAGACCAACCTGCTGGCGCTCAACGCCGCCATCGAGGCCGCCCGCGCCGGGGAAGCCGGCCGCGGCTTCGCCGTGGTGGCCGACGAGGTGCGCAACCTGGCCCACCGCACCCAGGAATCGGCCCAGGAAATCCAGCAGATGATCGAGGAACTGCAGGTCGGCGCCCGCGAGGCGGTCAGCACCATGACCGAAAGCCAGCGCTACAGCGAGCAGAGCGTGGAGATCGCCAACCAGGCCGGCGAGCGTCTGGGCAGCGTGACCCAGCGCATCGGCGAGATCGACGGCATGAACCAGTCGGTGGCCACCGCCACCGAGGAACAGACCGCCGTGGTCGACTCGCTGAACATGGACATCACCGAGATCAACACCCTCAACCAGGAAGGCGTGGAAAACCTCCAGGCCACCCTGCGCGCCTGCGCCGACCTCGACCAACAGGCGGCGAGATTGCAGCAGCTGGTGGGCAGTTTCCGTATCTGACGGGCCAACCGACGCCGGGCGGGGAGTCTTGCAGCGAACGCATTCGCGATGCAGGACGCAGCCCCGCCGTAGGTGGGCGCTGAGGAACGAAGCCCAACAGGGGCTGGCACCCGGCAAGCATGGCCAACAGCCGATGCCAGTAGAAAGGCGCCCTAGGGCGCCTTTTTATTTATCTGCTCCTCTTCCTGCACCTTCCGCCACAATTCCTCGGCGCCAGGGAAGTCGGTGCCGTTGTCCTCGCTCAGTTCATCGGGATCGTAGCGCCGGACGCAGCCTTCGCCCAAGGTAGGTGGCGGCGTGGACGTGGCGCGGTCGCGGGGGTCGGACATGGCAAGGCTCCTCAGACTTCCGGTGGCTGGTCGCGCTCATGCTGGGCAAAGGCCTTCACCGCGCGCAAGACATCGCGACGACTGATCACCCCCACCAGTGCGCCGCTCTCCACCACCGGCAACTGCTCGAGGTTCTCCCGCAGGAAGCGCTGGCAGACGTCGATGATGTCGACATCCGGGTTGACGGACTCCAGCGGGGTGCTCATGTAGTTGGCGACGCTGCCACCGATCTCCTCGTAGTAGGCGCCGGAAAGGATGCCGCGCAGGCAATCGGCCTCCGAGAGCATGCCGATCAGGTGGCCCTGGGAATCCACGACCGGTGCGCCGTTGATGCGGTGCTCAAGGAGTCGCCCGATAGCCAGGAAAAGGTCGGTGTCGGAGCGGAACGTCACCTGGTGGTGAGTCATGTAGTCGCGGACTTTGATGGACTTGAGCATGGGCGGGCTCCTTTGCCGAGGGACCGGCGCGGACACCCGCCGGCGGGATCAGTCGAACACGACGGTCTTGTTGTCGTGCACCAGCACCCGATCTTCAAGGTGATAGCGTAGCCCACGGGAAAGAACCATCTTCTCCACGTCCTTACCGAGACGAACCATGTCTTCGATGCTGTCGCCGTGGGTCACGCGCACCACGTCCTGCTCGATGATCGGGCCGGCATCCAGCTCTTCGGTGACGTAGTGGCAGGTGGCGCCGATCAGCTTCACGCCGCGCAGGGAGGCCTGGTGATACGGCTTGGCGCCGACGAAGGACGGCAGGAAGCTGTGGTGGATGTTGATCACCTGGTGGGCGTAGCGCTGGCACAGCGCCGGCGGGAGGATCTGCATGTAGCGGGCGAGCACCACGGTATCGGCGTTGTGCGCTTCCACCAGACGGGAGACCTCGTCGAAAGCCGGCTGCTTGTTCGCCGGGTCCACCGGTACGTGGAAGTAAGGAATGCCGTGCCACTCCACCATGCTGCGCAGGTCATCGTGGTTGGCGATCACGCAGGGGATCTCGCAATCCAGCTCGCCGCTGTGCCAACGGTGCAGCAGGTCGGCCAGGCAGTGGGACTCGCGGCTGGCCATCAGCACCACGCGCTTCTTCACGCCGGAATCGGTCACGCGCCAGTCCATGGAAAACTCGCGGGCGATGGGCGCGAAGGCCTGGCGGAAACCATCCAGATCGAAAGGCAGGGAGTCGGCCCGGATTTCATGGCGCATGAAGAACCAGCCACTCTGATGATCCGAGTGATGGCTGGCCTCGGTAATCCAGCCGTTGTAGGTGGCCAGGAAGTTACTGACCTTGGCTACGATGCCGACGCCGTCCGGACAGGCAATCACCAGACGAAATGTGCGCATGAGGGAACACTCCAGAGACTTCGCAAAGGCGGCCATTCTAGCCAGTATGCGCAAAAACTTCAGTAACCCCGTGGCTTGCAGGGAAATGTCGGCGGATCGGGGAACAACACACCGGCGCAACTAAAGGGGCCGGCAGCCAGCGATATAGTGAGTATCTAGCGCGCAATTACGCATGAGCAGGGCGGCGGGACTAGTATGAATGAAGAAGTCGCCAACAATGCGCACAAAAGTTTTCCTGCTTATTTACTTGCAGATAATCGCTGTCTATTATTGCTGACACTTCGCAATCGCAAGTCAACGTACGATTCCAACAAGGGACGCCGACATGTCGCTGATCAACGAATACCGGGCAACGGAAGAAGCCATCAAGGAGCTCCAAGAGCGCCTGAAGAACCTGTCCCAGGACGACAAGCTGAAAAAAGAACTGGAGTTCGAAGGCAAACTGCGCACCCTGATGGGTGAATACCAGAAGTCGCTGCGCGACATCATTGCCCTGCTCGACCCGGATGCCCGCTCCAGCAAGGCCCCGCGCGCCGCCAAGGCCGCCGCAACCGGCACCAAGCGCGCCCGCAAGGTCAAGCAGTACAAGAACCCGCACACGGGTGAAGTCATCGAAACCAAAGGTGGCAACCACAAAACCCTGAAAGAGTGGAAAGCCAAGTGGGGCGCCGAAGCCGTTGAAGGCTGGTCCACCATCCTGGGCTAAGCCTCCGGTAATAAAAAACGCCAGCAACCGCTGGCGTTTTTTATTGGCTCCGCCGCCCCCGAAAAGTTCACGGGGTGGGTTATCAAAGCTGATAGCGATGCCCCAGTTCCGTCGCATATCGACGCCACTCCAGCAACACCGCCTGTTGTGCCGGATTGGCTGTCGCCTCGAACTCACCCAGTGCTGCGAGAAAACTCTCGAGCGTATTAGGCGCCCCGAATTCCGGGCTCTTCAGCCGATTTCTGCAGAATTCTTCCCAGCGTGACCGGTCGGAGTCCGACAAAGTTTCAGGGAAGTTTCTCGCACGGTAACGGAACAGCAACTCCGGGAGACGCGGGTCGTCGAACGGCCAGTTTTCCCGGGATAGTCGCTGTGGGTCCGCGCGACGCACTTGCTCGCAGAGACGACGATCGCGATCACCGAGAAAACCCTCATACAACTGCTGTTCCGGATCATCCAGAGAAGAAAACGCTTCCTCGGCATAGATCGCTGGCAACTTGGCCTGCCAGGCCGGGGCCTGCTCGGCGAGTAATGCGGCACGCTGCTGGCAGAGTTCCAGGTCGACGCCCAGGCGCTGGCGGTCGGCCTCACGCAGGACGCCCAGCGGCGCCACCACCGGGCAGCGATTGATATGCAGCAGCTTCAGCGGCACCGGCAGTTCGTCCGCGGCCAGTTCCTCACGGCGGGTATAGAGACGCCCGCGCAGCCTGTCCCCGTCCAGTTCAAGCAATGGCGACGGGTCCGACTGCAGGTCGAGCACGATCAGCGCATTCCGATTGCGCGGATGCCACGCCAGGGGCAGTACCACCGCCAGGTAGTGACGTTCGCCGGAGAAGCGACCCGAGATATGCACCAGCGGTTGCAGCAGGCGAATCTGCTCCTGCACCTTGTGTTTGCTGCGCAGTTGATAGAGGTAGTCGTACAGCTTCGGCTGGCGCTCGCGCAGCAGGCGTGCCAGGGCGATGGTCGCGCGGACGTCGGACAAGGCATCGTGGGCCTGGCCGTGTTCGATGCCATTGGCGGCGGTGAGCAATTCCAGGCGCAGGCTGACACGCCCTTCCTGCAGTGGCCATTCGATTCCCTCCGGGCGCAGTGCATAGGCCGTGCGCACCAGATCGATCAGGTCCCAGCGACTATTGCCGCCCTGCCATTCGCGGGCATAGGGATCGTAGAAGTTGCGATAGAGGCTGTAGCGGGTCACCTCGTCGTCGAAGCGCAGGCTGTTGTAGCCGGCGCCGCAGGTGCCCGGCAGCGCCAGTTCGGCATGGACCCGATGCATGAATTCGGCCTCGCCCAGTCCCTTCTGTGCCAGGGTGGAAGGCAGGATGCCGGTCACTAGGCAGGCGGCGGGGTGCGGCAGGATGTCGTCGCTGGGCCGGCAATAGAGGTTGATCGGCTCACCGATCTCATTGAGCGACTCGTCGGTGCGGATACCGGCGACCTGCAGCGGCCGGTCGCAGCGCGGGTTGATGCCGGTGGTTTCGTAGTCGTGCCAGAAGATGCTGGATGTCACGGCGGCCCCCTTGTTCGTGAGCCCGGCAGTCTAACACCGGGCGCAGGACCGGCACGGCGCCGGGCGCCCTGGGAAACTTCGCATTGCGCATGCTTGCTGGGCTCTTTCCGGCACGCCTAGAATCGTCGCCACTGGACGATTGCCCCCGACAAGGACTGCCCCATGCCCGCGCCCGCCGCTCCCCGCGCGCACCTCTGCGCATCATCTGCGCCATCGAATACTCCGATCCCTTCACAGCATGGGGGCTGAGTCGTTCCCGGCAGGTTGCCTGGATACCGGTCGCTCGCTAGCATCTGGGTTTCCCCTTGACGCCCTGCCGATGCCCGCATCCCAAGCCAGTTCCCACGTCGTCGAGTCTCTCACCCGACCACTGGACACCCGCTACCAGGTGGAGACCCCCGAAGGCATCGACCTGGTGCTGCGGCCTGCCGGCCTGCTGCCGCGCGCCCTGGCCTATGCCATTGACCTGGCGATCCGCGGCGCGATCATGCTCGTGCTGTTCATTGCCCTGGCCCTGCTCGGACAACTCGGCCTGGGCCTCGGCCTGATCCTGATGTTCCTGCTCAACTGGTGGTACATGGTGCTGTTCGAAGTGCTCAACCAGGGCCGCTCGCCGGGCAAGCAGGTAATGGGCCTGCGGGTGGTGCATGACGATGGCACGCCCATTGGCTGGTCTGCCTCCCTGGTGCGCAACCTGCTGCGCTTCGTCGACATGCTGCCCTTCGCCTACAGCCTAGGCGCCCTCAGCTGCCTGCTGCACCCCACCTTCAAACGCCTGGGCGACATCGCCGCCGGCAGCCTGGTGGTCTACCGCGACGACAGGGCCCAGCGCCCGGAACTGCCGGATGCCGAGCCGGAGCGCGCGCCCTTTTCCCTGAGCCTGCCCGACCAACGCGCCCTGCTGGGATTCGCCGAGCGCCAGGCCAGCCTGTCCCCGGCCCGTCGCGCCGAGCTCGCTGGCATCCTCGCCGAGCCGCTGGACGTACCGCCGGAACAGGCAGAGGCGCGCATCAACGGCATCGCCCGCGGCCTGCTGGGGACGAATCCGCCATGAAGCAGAACCTCTTCGAACGCCAGCATCAGGCCGGCTGGAAAACCTTCGCCGATCTACTCGACCGCCTCGAGCGCGGCAAGGCCGATGCCCGCGCCTGCGAAACCTTCTCCGCCGACTACCGGCAGGTCTGCCAGCAACTGGCGCTGGCCCAGGAGCGCGGCTACAGCAGCCACCTCGTAGAACACCTGCAACAACTGGCCATGCGCGGCCACCAGCAGTTCTATCGCCATCGCAGCCATCTCGGCGCACGCCTGCTCGGCTTCATCCTCGGTGGTTTTCCCCGCCTGGTGCGCAGCCAGTGGCGCAGCATCGCCGCCGCCAGCCTGCTGTTCTACGGCAGCCTGCTGCTCATGGGACTGCTGGTGCACAACTGGCCCGACCTGGTCTACAGCGTGCTGGACCCGGAGCAGGTGTCATCGATGGAGTCCATGTACGACCCGGACGCCCGGCGCATCGGCCCCATGAGCGAACGGGACGCGGGCGACGACTGGATGATGTTCGGCCACTACATCATGAACAACATCGGCATCGCCTTTCAGACCTATGCCGGCGGGTTGCTGTTCGGTGTCGGCAGCCTGTTCTTCCTGCTGTTCAACGGCCTGCACATAGGCGCGGTGGCCGGCCACCTGACGCAGATCGGCTTCGGCGAAACCTTCTGGTCCTTCGTCGTCGGCCACGGCGCCTTCGAGCTCACCGCCATCGCCTTCGCCGGCGCCGCCGGCCTGCAACTAGGCTGGGCCCTGCTCGCACCGGGCCGCCTGCCCCGTGGCGAAGCCCTGCGCCTGGCCGCCGGGCGTAGCGTGCAACTGGTGGCGGGGGTGATCCTGCTGCTGGTGATCGCCGCCTTCGTCGAGGCCTACTGGTCTTCCCTGCGGATCATCGAACCCCAGGTGAAGTACCTGGTGGGCGCCGGCCTCTGGCTGCTGGTGGGCCTCTACTTCGGACTGGTCGGCAGGAGGGCCCATGCGCCTGACTGATGCCAGCGTCGCCATTCGCCCGCGCAGCGCCTGGGAGGCCATGGACCTCGGCGTGCTACTGGCGCGCCGCCACGCCGGCCTGCTGATGACCAGCTGGGCGCTGGTCACCCTGCCGGTGTACGCCCTGCTCACCCTGGTCTGCTGGAACTACCCGGGCCTGGCAGTGTTCCTCTTCTGGCTGCTCAAGCCGGCTTACGAACGGCTGCCGCTGTACATCCTGTCCCGTGCGCTGTTCGGTGACACCCCGACCCTCCGGGAGGCGCTGCGCGCCTATCCGCGCCTGCTCAAGCCGCAATTGCTCGCCAGCCTCACCTGGCGCCGCCTCAGCACCACCCGCAGTTTCGACCTGCCGGTGCTGCAGCTCGAAGGACTCTCGGGACAGGCCCGCAGCCAGCGCCTGGTGGTGTTGGGTCAGCGCGATGCCGGCGGCGCCACCTGGCTGACGGTGATCGGCGTGCACCTGGAGTCAGCCCTCTGGTTCGGCCTGGTCACGCTGCTCTACCTGATGTTGCCCAAGCAGGTGGCGATCGACTGGGACTGGCAGAAACTGCTGGAAATCGCCTCCGGCGAATGGCTCTGGCTGGAGCACCTGTCCAACAGCCTCTATGCCCTGGTGCTGATGGTCTGGGGTCCGGTGTACGTGGCCTGTGGCTTCACCCTCTACCTCAATCGCCGCACCGCCCTGGAGGGCTGGGACATCGAACTGCAATTCCGCCGCCTGCGCCAGCGCCTCACCGGCAGCGCCTATGCCGTACTGCTGGGTCTGGCGCTGCTGGCCGGCCAGTGGACGCAACCGGCCATGGCGGCCGATGCGCCGCCGCTCTGTCTCGCCCCCCAGGCCTTTCTCGATGGCCCCGATGCCGAACGCCTCACCCGCCAGGCCCTGACCGGCGAGGCGGCAAAAGAAGACATTGCCGCCCTGCTCGACGCTCCCCCCTTCCAGAATCGCGAAACCGTCACCCGCTGGCGCCTGGGCGATGACAGTCCCGACCAGGAGGTGAAGCCCGAAGACATGGAGGGCTGGGCCGAGTTCATCCGCAAGCTGTTCCAGCTCGCCGAGTATGCCAAGAGCCTGGACAGCGTCGCCCTGGTCATCAAGGTACTGCTCTGGGGTCTGCTGCTCAGCCTTCTGGCGCTGCTGGTCTGGCGCTACCGCGACTGGATCAGCGCCTTCGCCGGTCGGCTCGGGCTGCCGCAGCGCCATCCGCGGGAAACGCCGGCGGTGCTGTTCGGCCTGGAGCTGGCCCCGGAAAGCCTGCCTGACGATGTCGCCGGGGAAGCCGAACGCCTCTGGGCCAGCCAACCCCGCGAAGCCCTCGGCCTGCTCTATCGCGCCCTGCTCAGCCGCCTGCTGCACGAGTTCCGCCTGCCCCTCCGGCAATCCCACACCGAAGGCGAAGTGCTGCAACTGGTGCGCAACCTGGACAACGGCGAACTGGAAGGCTTCAGCCGCACGCTGACCGGCCACTGGCAGAACCTCGCCTACGGCCATCGCCTGCCCGCCGATGAACTGCGCCAGGGCCTCTGCGATGGCTGGCGGCGCCTGTTCGCCCATGGAGCCGCGACATGAACCTGCGTCCTCGCGTCCTCATCGGCGCCGGCCTGGCCCTGCTGCTGGGCCTGCTGGCCCTGTACGTGATCGCGAACCTGCAGCCCTACCAGGACACCATCGAGCATGGTCCGGCCCCCGAGGTACTGGGCAATCCCTACCTGGCCGCCGAACAGTTCCTGCGCAAGCAGGACCTGCAGGTGACCCGCGCCGATGGCCTGGAGGTGCTCGACCAACTGCCCAGCGCCGGCCACAGCCTGCTGCTGCTCGGCAGCCGGGAACGCATGACACCCCGCCAGGCCGACCGCCTGCTCGACTGGGCGAGCAAAGGCGGCCACCTGTTGTTCATCGCCGAGCGCCTCTACGACGAGGAAGACGGCAAGAGCGGCGACCTGCTGGCCGACCGCCTGGGCATCCAGCAATACGAAGCCAAGGACCTGGACGACGACGAAAACACCGCCTCCGAGGAACAGGAAGACACCACGCAAACCTCCGGGCAGACGCCCGACGCCCCGGCCGAGAGAGACCCCTACCCCGAGCTGACCAAGCTCTACCTGGAGAATGAGCAGGCGCCGGCCTACGCCAGCTTCGACCCGGACTTCCACCTCTACGACAGCCAGAACCGTGCCCATGCCTGGGCCAACAGTGCCAAGGCCACCCACATGCTGCAGCTGAACCACGGCAGCGGGCTGGTCACGGTGCTCACCGACGGCTGGGTCTGGCAGAACCGCGACATCGACGAATACGACAACGCCTGGCTGCTCTGGTACCTGACCCAGGACAGCGCCGTCACCCTGCTCTACCGCGCCGAGCGCGACAACCTGGCCACCCTGCTCGGGCGAAACTTCCCCGAGGCGCTGGTGGCCCTGGTCCTGTTCATCGCCCTCGCGCTCTGGCACGTCGGCCAACGCCAGGGCCCGCTGCTAGCGCCGGCCAGCCGGGCACGCCGGCAACTGGAAGAACACTTGCGCGGCAGCGCCGACTTCCTGCTCCGCCGCAGTGGCCAGGCCAGCCTGCTGCAGGGCCTGCAGCGGGACATCCAGCGCCGCGCGCGACATCGCCATCCCGGTTTCGAACGGCTCCCCGTGGCCGAGCAATGGCAGGCGCTGGGCCGCCTGACCCGCCTGCCGCCCAGCGCCATCAGCCAGGCCATGCGGCCGCTGCCGAAACAGCGGCTCAACGCCGCCGACTTCGCCCGTCAGGTCGCCCACCTGCAAACCCTCAGGAATGCCCTGTGATCTGGGGCCGGTCAAGGGCTAGACCTTCGTTCTATCAAGAGATCGTCCCTGACGAACCCAGGTCCCGAGAGGGAGCTTGAGGGGCTATCCCATCGCCCCGATTCGGCGAAAGCACGTGTAGTCATACAGCCGGCATGCAGGACCGCGGCGAAGAGAAGAGTCGTGAGGCAGGAGGGTAGTCGGACAACAGGCGCCGCGGCAGGTCGAAGACCCATCCGTGCCTGACTGACATCGCCCCCCTGGACATCAATCGATTGACTAATCAACCACTGTTGATGCTCGAGCACGCAGCAACAGACCTACGCCCATCACCAGGGCGGCGCCGCAGACCGCGGCCAGGTGCTTCGACCAGACCTCGCTTGGAATCCAACTCGTCACCGCGATGTCGGTTACAGCCATGCCCCCAGCAATCCAGCCGAGCAAGCCGCCCCCCAGCAACACGACCTGCGGGAAACGATCCATAAGCTTGAGCACAATTTGGCTGCCCCAGACGATGATCGGGATGCTGATCAGCACGCCCAGGCTGACGAGGAGCAAATTCCCACCGGCGGCTCCCGCCACAGCCAATACGTTGTCCAGACTCATGACGGCGTCGGCGATGATGATCGTTTTGATCGCAGCGAAGAAGCTCGCGCCTGCCCTTACTTCGTGAGCCTGTTCGTCTTCGGGCAGCAGCAATTTCACGCCGATCCATAGCAACAGCGCTGCACCTGCCAGTTTCAAGTACGGCAAGGCCAAAAGCTGCATGGCGAAAAACAACAACGTGATGCGCAACAGGATTGCCCCTGCTACTCCACCGAAGATCGCACGCCGACGTTGCCCTTCCGGAAGATGTCGACAGGCCAGTGCGATGACCACTGCGTTATCGCCCCCCAGCAAAATGTCGATGGCGATAATCTGCATAAGCGCCATCCAGAAAACAGGGTCAATCAGCCACTCCATGAATCCGTATCTCCGCTATCGATAAAAAATGCCGGGGGCACAGCCCCCCCGGCTCCGAAATCTCTACCGGCACGACGGGTAGTCGAGACGGCAGGTCGGAAAACGTGGTTTGAGGAATAAGGGCCCGCGCGCCTTGTGAGCGCACGGGCGCGGCGCCCGCTCTTCCAAGCGCCACTTCGGGCTGGTAAGCCCGCATCGGGACCTACCAGAGCGCGATGTCGTAGGTGAAATACAGGCGATTGTTGTCGCGGCCCCGGCTGTAACTGGAGCGATAGCTGATATTGCGCAGTTTCAGCCCCAACCCCTTGAGCGCTCCCTGCTGCACCACATAGGCGAGATCGACGTCCCGCTCCCACTCGTGGGCACTCACTTCGCTGCCGCGTAATTCGGTCGTACCGTCTCGGCCTTTGAAGTAGCGAACGCCAGCTGTCAGTCCGGGCACCCCAACGGCCGCAAAGTCGTAGGCATAGCCGAGCATCCAGGTGCGTTCGTCTTCCTCGATGAACTTGCCGACACCAGCGTTGCTGAAGCTGTACACCGTGGCACCGTCAACAAATGGAAGACCACCTTCGCCGTTCAGTTGCTGATAGCCAGCGCTAACGGCATGGCCCTTCAGGGTGTAGGTCAGCAGGCCGCTGTACATGTCGTTGTCCAGCTCACCGTTGCGCGCCTCTCCGGTGTCCTGGCTGTGGAAGAAGCGCAGGTCGGTGGTGAGGCTGCCTGGCCCCAGGGGCAGGCTGTGGACCAGGCCAATGAAGTGCTGCTGGTAGAACTCCTCCAGCTCGCCATAGTAGTAACTCAGGATCAGGGCCTGGCTGGGCTTGTAGTCGGCACCGGCAAACCAGAAGCCCTCACCGTCATCACCTGCGTAGCCATCGGCCGTGATCGAATGATTGTCACCGGAGTCGCGCATGCGGAACTCATCGAAGTAACCACCCGTGAGGCTGAAGCCATCTATGTCTGCGCTGATAACCTGGGTGCCTTCGAAAGTCTGTGGCAACAAGCGCGCATCGTTGCGCACCAGCACCGGCAGCTTGGGCTGATGAGTGCCGTGCTTGAGCGTGGTACCGGCGAAGCGTGCCTTGGCGGTCAGGCCCAGGCTGGAAAATTCGTCCGCCGCCCGACCGTCATCGTGCCGGGGCAAAAGCCCGGTACCGGCGCGGCTGGCGCCGGAATCCAGCTTCACACCCAGCAGTCCCAACGCGTCCAAGCCGAAACCGAAGCGGCCTGGGGTGAACCCGGATTGCATATCCAACAGGAAACCCTGGGCCCATTCTTCCTTCTTCGACTGTGCGTTGGCCGCGGACTTGGCGGTCATGCCCGTCTCGTCCTTGAAGTCATCGTTGAAGTAAATGTTGCGCAATTGCAGGTTGGCCTTGCTGTCTTCGATAAAGCCGGCGGCCCCTGCGGCAGGTGCCAGGCAGGCGACCAGGCACGCCAGGGTGGAAGGCAGGGGCTTGGCGTTGGTTTTCATGATGTGTTCACCTTTTTGTTCTGGACGCACGCGGCCAGCGGGCGCGCAGAAACACGCCACGGGGTCGGATATCAGGGGGCTTGCCCGACTTCACCGGGCGCGAAAACTCAGGCGAGCAGTGTGATGGCGCCGGTCAGCAGGGCCAGGATGGTGATGACCAGCGAGGTCAAGATCGCCCACTTGTAGGTGAAGCGCTGGAAGTCACCGATGTCGCGGTCGACCATACCTACCAGCAGCAGGGTGGACGCCACCAGCGGACTCATCAGATGCACCGGTTGGCCGAGGATCGATGCGCGAGCGATCTCTACCGGATCAATGCCGTAAGCAGCCGCCGCCTGGGCGAGGATCGGCACCATACCGAAGTAGTAAGCGTCGTTGGATAGCACGAAGGTCAGCGGCATGCTGGTGATGGCTACCACCAGGGGGAAAAAGCTGCCCCACGAGGTCGGGATCATTTCCACGAGTGAGTTGGCAAGTGAGTCCACCATCTTGGTGCCAGAGAAGATCCCTGCGAATACACCGGCGGCAAATACCAGCAGCACCACGGTCATGGCATTGCCCGAGTGGGCCAGGATCCGCTCCTTCTGCAGGTCCAACTGCGGGAAGTTGATCATCAGCGCCACCACGAAACCAAGCATGAACAGCACCGCTGCATTCATCAGCCCCGCCACCAACGCCACCATCACGGCGATCACCAGCAGCAGGTTGAGCCAGATCAGCTTCGGCCGCTTGTTCGGGTTATCGGAAAGGATGGCCTTGATGTAGCAATCGTCACCGCCGGTTTTCAGGTGAGTGTTGCCGATCCGCTTCAGCTCCTTGCGGCCGAGAATGTACGCGGTGAATACGACCCAGAGGGCGCCGCCCACCATGGTCGGCAGCATGGGAATAAAGTACTCGGTGGCGTCCAGCCCGAGGACCGCGATGGCACGTGTGGCCGGACCGCCCCAAGGGCTCATGCCACTCATGATGCTCAGCGACAGCATGGACACACAGGCGAGGATCAGTGGGTTCATGCCGATGCGCTTGTACAGCGGCAGCATGGCGGCGACGGTGATCATGTAGGTGGTGGTGCCGTCACCATCCAGCGCCACCAGCAGCGACAGCACCGCTGTGCCGATGGCGATCTTTACCGGGTTACCGTTGACCGTCTGCAGGATCCGGCGGATCAGCGGGTCGAATAGCCCGGCGTCGATCATGATGCCGAAGAACAGGATGGCAAAGAGCAGCAGTGCTGCCGAGGGGGCCACCGTCTTCAGGCCATCGAGCATCATCTTGCCAAGCTCCGGCGCGAACCCGCCGAGCAGTGCGAAAACGATGGGCACTACGGTCAAGGCCACTACCGGGGAAAGGCGTTTAGTCATGATCAGGTAGGTGAACACGACCACCATGGACAAACCGAGTAGAGAAAGCATGGCGTTGGACTCTTGTAATTATGGGTTCCAGCTCCATGCGCGACGCGTGAACCGCCACACATGAAGCCGTTAATCGCCAGGGCGTGCAAGCGCCCCGGCCATCCTCACGACGAACGAGGAAGACCGATAGCGGCGCTGAAGTGATGCAGGCAGCGTAAAGAGGAAATCTTCATTTTTTACCCGTCTTGTCATTGTTGTCAGGGCGCAACGAGACGCGAGACAGCGGTCAGGTCAATGGATTGCTTCCGGCATGCGGTAGTACAGGTGGCCGTCCATGATCTTGCGGGCAGTGCGGATCAGTGAAACTCGCGCGATCTCCATCGGGTTGCCATCGCGCAACTCGACTTGCAGGTCCAGATGACCCGAGGGATGCTCGATACGAATTGACGCCAGTGGTTTGCCAGCGTCTACGCGACGGGTTTCCTGGACGAGGCGCTGAGCCACGCTGCCGGGCACATTCACCGCGGCGCCAAGAGCAATCGCGCCAGTTACGGCAAGCGCTTTGTGGCAGCGCTGCGGCACGAAGTAGCGCGCACAAAGCGTTCCGTTTTCGCCAACTGCCGGCGAAAGCAGTATTGGCTTTGGCAGCACCGACTGGCTGACATCTCCCATGCCCATGCGGCGGCCCGCTTCGCAACGAATGCGCTCCAAGCGCTCAAGCAGTGCGCTATCGGCATCCAGTGCGACCGGATCAGCATGACCATCAACGCCCAGATCACTCGCACGAATCATGACTGTGGGCGTCGCGGCGTCCAGACAAGTGACGTCGACGCCCTCAATCTGCTCGATGACATGCCCCGTAGGAAGCAGGGCTCCGGTCTTGGCACCAGCGACATCCAGGAAGCTGAGTCGAATACCCGCAGCAGAACCTGGTACGCCGCTGATACTGGTATCGCCCTCGTATTCCACTCGTCCTCGCGGCGTAGGCACGAAGCATTCGATGATGCGCTGAGTGTTGACGTTGAACACCCGCACGCGCGTTTCCCCATAGGTGGGAGCAACGAGACTGGTTTCGATTGCGAACGGGCCAACCGCTGAGAGCATGTTGCCGCAGTTGGGGGTGAAGTCGACCCGGCGCTCAGTAACGTCTACTTGGGCAAACAGGTAATCCACATCCGCGTCAGGGCGCTTGGAACGCCCCACAATAGCCACCTTGCTGGTTAGCGAGTTGCCGCCGCCAATACCATCCACCTGGAGGGGATGCCCTGAGCCCATCAAGTCGAGCAGTACCTGAACTCGAGCTTCCTCTGACTCTGGCAAGTCAGTCATGTGAATGAAGGGACCTCTTGAGGTGCCGCCACGCATGATCATGCAGGGAATGCTGTTCATCATCTTGGTCTAACCCGTGACCGTTCCAACGATGGCTACAGCTTGTCAGCAGGTTTTTAATGCTTCAAATGCAAAGATAATCCTCCACTGATAGGATATAAGCATTAATGCGCACCCCAGAAGAAGAGAGGCCTTTTTATGCATAGGATAGAGTTCCTGGATCTAGCAGCCTTCGTACGGGTGGCTGAATCACAGTCCTTCCAAGAGGCCGCCCAGGCACTTCACCTGTCGCAACCTGCCCTATCACGCCGTCTTCAGAAACTGGAAGAAACGCTCGGCGCCAAGCTTCTGGAGCGCACGACTCGGCGTACCTGGTTGACCGAAATAGGCAAGGAGTACCTGCCCCGAGCGCGCCGAATGCTGGAAGACCATGAGTCCTCAATCCAGGGCATACGCGAACTCAAGACTCATCAGAAAGGCACCGTCACCATCGCCTGCATCCCTACTGCAGCGTTCTACTTCCTGCCCAGCGTGATACGGGTGTTCAACGAGGCCTACCCGGGCATACGCATTCGGATACTGGATGTCAGCGCCAATGAAGGTCTGGAGCGTGTAGTGAGCGGAGACGCTGATTTCGGCATCAACATGATCAGCGCCCAACATCCAGACGTCAGCTTCACGCCGCTGCGCCGTGACCCTTTCGTGCTCGCCATGCGGAGCGACCATCCCTTGGCCGCGCTCCCTGAAGTGAACTGGCAAGATCTCCAGAACGTACGCCTGATTACTGTGAGTCGGGACAGTGGAAACCGCATGTTGCTGGACAGTGCGCTTTCCGGCCACGGAATCCGCCTCAACGGCTTTTACGAAGTACAGCATCTGTCCACGTCGCTAGGCTTGGTCGAGTGCGGCCTTGGTGTAGCGATTTTGCCGCGAATGGCCATGCCTGATGCCGAACATGAGAATCTCTGTTCCAGGGAACTCCCTCCGCCTCATATCGAACGCACCATCGGACTGGTGCGCCGAGATGGCGAGCCCCTATCGAGCACTGCAGAACTCTTCATTGAGATGCTGCTCAAGCGATGGCGTGAATAGTCCCAAGAGGCGACAAAATCAGGGACAATTCAGCCTGAACAATTGATGAACGTGTTAAACCAGGTACACAGGAAGTATGGGAAGAATGCGCGTCACACTAGACGCATCCCCAAGGAGCCAGGGTGTCGATCATTAGCCTCTTCAAAATCACTGGCGCACACGCCCAGCTCTTTGAGTCGTTATCCAGCACTTCAAGCGACAGCCGCTCGTGGCCGGACTGCAACTGTGCAGGTTGGCATTCACTCACCCGCTTCGCACAAAGAAGCCGACAATTCAGACTAGGTAAGTGATTGATTTATGACAGATAAATCACATGTAACCGTTAACAAGGTTCCGGACCCGATGAGTGAACAGAGTTCCGATCAACCCGATGCCGCCAGCGCCGCCGCGCCCTCGGCCGCCCCCCAGCGTCAACGCGCCAGCCAGTTGGCCCAGGCCCTGCGCCTGGAACTGCGCAAGGCCGTGGTCGGCCAGGCGGCGGTGATCGACGACGTGCTCACCGCGCTGTTGGCCGGCGGCCACGTGCTGGTGGAGGGCGTGCCGGGCCTGGGCAAGACCCTGCTGGTGCGCGCCCTGGCCCGCTGCTTCGGCGGCGAGTTCTCACGCATCCAGTTCACCCCCGACCTGATGCCCAGCGATGTCACCGGCCACGCGGTGTACGACATGCAGAGCGAGCAGTTCAAACTGCGCAAGGGTCCGGTGTTCACCAACCTGCTGCTGGCCGACGAGATCAACCGTGCCCCGGCCAAGACCCAGGCCGCCCTGCTGGAAGTGATGCAGGAACGCCAGGTCACCCTTGAGGGCCGCGCCCTGCCGGTGCCTCAGCCCTTCCTGGTGCTGGCGACACAGAACCCCATCGAGCAGGAGGGTACCTACCCGCTGCCGGAAGCCGAGCTCGACCGCTTCATGCTCAAGCTGCGCATGGACTACCCGGCCGCCACCGAAGAACTCGACCTGGTGCGCCAGGTCACCCGCTCGGCACGCGCCGATATGCTCGACGTGGCGCCCCTGCGCACCCTGTTCCAGGCCCGTGACGTACTGGCGCTGCAGAAGATCGCCAGCGAACTGCCGGTGGACGACCAGGTGCTCGACTACGCCGTTCGCCTGGCCCGGGCCACCCGCAGTTGGCCAGGCCTGGCCATGGGCGCCGGGCCGCGTGCCTCCATCGCCCTGGTGCGTGGCGGGCGCGCCCGCGCGCTGCTGCGCGGCGGCGAGTTCGTGCTGCCGGACGACGTCAAGGGCTGTGCCCTGGCGGTGCTGCGCCACCGTGTGCGGCTGTCGCCGGAACTGGATATCGAAGGCCTGTCGGTGGACCAGGTGCTCCAGCAACTTCTCGACCAGGTGCCGGCGCCCCGTCTATGAAACCCTCCCGCGCACTGCTCGCGCTGGTGGCCACGCTCTTCGGCCTGGCCCTACTGCTCGGTGCCCTGCCGGCCTTGGGCATCGGCCTGCCGGCGGCGCTCGGTCCGCTCTGGTGGGGCCTGCTCTGCGCCCTGGCCCTGCTCGGCGCGCTCGACGCCTTCTGGCTGCGCCGCCTGCCGTCGCCACGCCTGGCCCGCGCCCTGCCGGGGAACCTGGCGCTGGGCCGCTGGAGCGAAGTCAGGCTGACCTTGCACCATGACTACGGTCGCACCCTGGAGATCGGCGTGTTCGACCAGGTGCCGGCGGCCATGGAATTCGAGACCCTGCCCCGCCAGGTGGCCCTGCATCCCGGCGAGCACACCGAATTCGGCTATCGGGTCCGCCCGCTCAAGCGCGGACACTTCCGCTTCCCCGCCTGCGAAGTCCTGCTGCCCGGTCCGCTGGGCCTGTGGCGCCACAAGCGGGTGCTGGAACTGCCCGGCGAGACACGCGTCTACCCGGATTTCGCCCGCCTTTATGGCGCCCAGTTGAAGGCGGTGGACGACTGGCTCAGCCAGCTCGGCGTGCGTCAGCGCCCGCGCCGCGGTCTTGGCCTGGAGTTCCACCAACTGCGCGAGTTCCGCGACGGCGACACCCTGCGCCAGATCGACTGGAAGGCCACCGCGCGCAAGCGCACTCCCATTGCCCGCGAGTACCAGGACGAGCGCGACCAGCAGATTGTCTTCCTGCTCGACTGTGGCCGCCGCATGCGCAGCCAGGACGGCGATCTGTCGCATTTCGACCATGCCCTCAACGCCAGCCTGCTGCTCAGCTACGTGGCCCTGCGCCAGGGCGATGCGGTGGGCCTGTCCACCTTCGCCGCCGAGCGTGACCGCTTCGTCGCACCGGTGAAGGGGCCGGCCCAGCTGAATGTCCTGCTCAACGGCGTCTACGACCTGGACAGCACGCTGCGCCCAGCCGACTACAGCGCGGCCGCGGATGGCCTTCTGGCCCGCCAGCACCGCCGCGCCCTGGTGGTGCTGGTGAGCAACCTGCGCGACGAGGACGACACCGAGCTGTTCGGTGCCGTAAAACGCCTCGGCCGCCAACACCGCCTGCTGGTGGTCAGCCTGCGCGAGGAAGTGCTCGACAACCTGCGCCACACGCCGGTGCAAGGCTTCGATGACGCCCTGGCCTACTGCGGCACGGTGGATTACCTCAATGCCCGCAACAGCCTCCACGAGCGACTCGCCGCCCACGGCGTGCCGGTGCTGGACGCACGCCCCAGCGAACTGGGCCCGCAGTTGGTAAGCCGCTACCTGGCGTGGAAAAAGGCCGGGGCCCTGTAACCGCGGTTGCAGTCAGTAGATCCTGGATGAAATCCAGGGGGGAACCTGACCGCCGCTCCCGGGTTTCATCCGGGCTCTGTACCTTTCCTGCAGGGGCGATTTCAACGGCTATGTCTGCGTTAAGTGTTGCTAGCAGGTCTGGCGCCTAGCTGATTACCGAGTTCCGCTGAGGTTTCTGGTTTCGTCCCCCGGACGAGTCACTTTCTCAGTCGCCGAAAGTAACCAAATGGCTTGCCCCTGCATCCGGCCCGACTGCGTCGGGTGCCCTCGCTGCATCCTTGCGCCGGGGGCACGGCGTGAGGGGCCATCCATGGCCCCGCACGCCTCTCGCGGCATCCATGCCGCTCGTCCCCCTCTGCAAGGATTCCGCTCGGCCTCCTGACGGGGCGGGGTCGCTGCCCCACCTTTCTCTGCTCGGTGTCAGACCGCTGGTGGCTTCAGGACTGTTTGCACCTTGTCGGCGCGAGTCACCCCTCGCCCGCTTACGGGAGAGGGGCGGGGGAGAGGGCTGTGTCAGGCTGGCGCAGAGGCCTGAACGAACCGCGCTAGGGCCCTCCGTCTGAAACCATAACAGCTAACGCGAACATAGCCATTTCAATCGCCAAGGAGACCGCAGGTCTCCCCACCCCCAAAGAAAAAGGCGAAGCCACGTGGCTTCGCCTTTATTCATTCCGCCGAGGCTCAGTGGTGCTTGCGCGGCACCGGTTTGAGCAGTTCGGTCGGGGGCATCTCGCAGTTGATCTTGCGCCCCAGCAGCTCCTCGATCGGCGGCAGGGCGAAGGCGTCGTCCTCGCCAGCGAAGCTGATGGAGGTGCCACTGGCGCCGGCACGGCCGGTACGGCCGATGCGATGGACGTAGTCGTCCGGGTCTTCCGGCAGGGTGAAGTTGATCACGTGGCTGATGCCGTCGATGTGGATGCCACGGCCGGCCACGTCGGTGGCCACCAGCACACGGATCTTGCCTTCACGGAAGCCTTCCAGGGTGCGGATACGCTTGTGCTGAGGCACGTCGCCGGACATCTGGGCGGCGCTGATGCCGTCCTTGGTCAGGCGCTCCTCGATGCGGCGCACCTCGTCCTTGCGGTTGGCGAACACCATCACCCGCTCCCAGTTGTTCTGCGCCACCAGGTTGTACAGCAGCTTGTACTTGTCGCTGCTGGCCACGGCGTAGACGTGCTGTTCGACGGTCTCGCTGGCGACGTTCTCCGGCTCGATCTCGACGATGGCGGGGTCGACGGTCCACTGCTTGGCCAGGTTCATCACGTCTTCGGTGAAGGTGGCGGAGAACAGCAGGGTCTGACGCTCGCCCTTGTACGGGGTCTGGCGAATGATCTGGCGGACCTGCGGAATGAAGCCCATGTCGAGCATGCGGTCGGCTTCGTCCAGCACCATCACCTCGACCATGTCCAGGTGCACCTCGCCGCGCTGGTTGAAGTCCAGCAGGCGGCCGGGGGTGGCCACCAGGATGTCGCAGAAGCGCGACTCCAGTTGCCTGAGCTGCTTGTCGAAGTCCATGCCGCCGACGAAGCTCATGACACTGAGGCCGCTGTACTTGGTCAGCGCCTGGGCGTCCTTGGCGATCTGCACCACCAGCTCGCGGGTCGGCGCGATGATCAGTGCGCGGGGTTCGCCCATGTAGCGTTCTTTCGGCGGCGGGGTCTGCAGCAACTGGGTGATGGTGGAGATGAGGAAGGCGGCGGTCTTGCCGGTGCCGGTCTGGGCACGGCCGATGGCGTCCTTGCCCCTGAGGGTGTGGCCGAGGACCTGGGCCTGGATCGGGGTGCAGTAGGGGAAGCCGAGGTCGTGGATCGCGTGCATCAGCCGCGGATCGAGGTTGAAGTCATGGAAGCGGGTCTTGCCCTCCTGGGGCTCCACCACGAAATCCTCGAGCTTCCAGGTATCCACAGGCGCGGCCGCCTTGGCCGGGCGCTCGCGACGCGGTTTGTCGGACTTGGGCTTGTCGCCGCGCGGCTTTTTCTCGCCACGGGGCGGACGTTCGCTGGAGCCTTCGGCCTTTTCGCCTGCTGCACGAGGCGCTTTCTTCGGTTTGGCCGGACGCTCTTCCTTCTCGGTACGGGCGGGGGCTGGAGCGGTGGGGGCGGGGCTGGCCTGCGGCTCTTCACCCTTGCTGAATATCTTCTTGAGTGCCTTGAGCACGGTGGTCTCGTCGATTGGTTAAGGAATGAACGGCCGCCAGTGTAAAGCAAGATGCCCGCAGGGCGAAGTGCTGCGGGCATTCAAGGACTTGACGCGGACTAAGGAAGACTCTCCAGCAGCAGCCGGCGGACATTGCCGCCCATGATGGCGGCGATGTCCGCCTCGCTGAACCCGGCCGCCTTCAGGCCCTGGGTCAGCTGTGCCAGGCCACTGGTATCGAAGGGCGTATGCACCGCACCGTCGAAGTCCGACCCCAGGGCGACATGCCGCACGCCCACCTTGTCGACGACATAGCGCATGGCCTTGACGATGGCGGCCACCGAGGTATCGCAGACCGCGCCGTCCCAGTAGCCGATGCCGATGACCCCGCCGGTGGCGGCGATGCGCTGGATGTGCGCGTCGCTCAGGTTGCGGGGCCCCGGGCAGGTGCCTTCGACGCCGGTGTGGGATACCAGCACCGGGCGCTCGGCCATGGCCAGCACGTCGTCGATCAGCGCACGGGACGCGTGGGCCAGGTCGACCAGCATCTTCTTTTCTTCGAGGCGGGCGATCACTCGGCGGCCGAAGGGGGTCAGGCCGCCCTTCTCCAGGCCGTGGGCGGAACCGCCGACTTCGTTATCGAAGAAATGGGTCAGGCCCATGATGCGGAAACCCGCGTCGTACATGCGGTCGACGTTCTCCAGCTTGCCTTCCAGCGGGTGCAGGCCCTCGGTGGCGAGGATGGCGGCGACTTGGTTCGGGGCCTTCTCCCAGGCCGCGAGATAGCCGGCGAAGTCGTCGCGGCTGCGCACCAGGGTCAGCTTGCCCCGGCTGCCGGCGGCGGCCTCTTCGAGTTTCCGGCCCTGGTACAGGGCGCGCTCCAGCAGGCTGCTCCAGGTTGCGCGCGGCCAGCGCTGGGCCATCGCCAGCAGGGTGATGTCGTCGCTGTCGGCGCCATTGCTTTCGTAGTTGAGGCCGCGTGGGGTCTTGGTGACGGTGGAGAACACCTGCAGGCCGACATGGCCTTCCAGCAGACGCGGCAGGTCGCTGTGGCCGAAGTCATGGCGCTCCAGCAGGTTGCGGTTCCACAGCAGGGCGTCGTCGTGCAGGTCGGCGACGAACAGGGTCTTGTGCAGATTCTCGGCGTCGTCCGAGGCGCGGTAGGGCGGCGGCACGGCCACCGTGTTCATCTCGCGGTCGAGGAACCCTGGCAGGTAGAAGAAAATCCCCAGGCCAACGGCCAATAGCAGCAGTAAAACGATCGAAAGTTTACGCATGTCCAGCTTCCCGGCTGTCTGTGTAGTGAACGGACTCTAGCAAACAGACGTTCGAGGGAAGCCGAAATCCAGGCCGAGGCGTCCTCGGGGTGCGATTCGTTCACCAGAAGGACTAAGGCGCCCTACCCATTCAGGCGGTTACGCCCTTCCTGCTTGGCCTGGTAGAGCGCCGTGTCGGCCCGCGAAATCAGGCCCTGCAGGCTGTCCGGCTGGCGCATTTCGGCCAGGCCGATGGAGACGGTCACGCCGGGCAGCACCCCCAGCGGCGAATAGAACGAGGGAATCTGCTCCAGGCTACTGCGCAGCCGTTCGCCGATGGTCCGCGCCTCATCGCCGTTCATTTCCGGCAGCAGGATGACGAACTCCTCGCCCCCATAGCGGGCCATGCTGTCCTTGGGCCGCAGCTGGTTGCGCAGGGTGTGGGATACCAGGCAGAGCGCGTAGTCGCCGGCCAGGTGGCCGTGACAGTCGTTGTAGGCCTTGAAGTGGTCGACATCGAGCATGAGCATCGACAGCGGCTGGTCGTTAAAGGTGCAACGGGTGCTCTCGCGCTGATAGATGTGCTCCAGCCAGCGCCGGTTGAAGAGCCCGGTGAGGGTGTCGATCTTGGCGTTCTGCTCGGTGTCGAGAATGATCCGGTTGCCCTGGCGCACGCGGTCGCAGAGCACTTCCAGCAGGTTCTGCATCAGCTGCGGCGACTGCTGGAACAGCTTGACCAGGGACTGGCGATGCAGGCGCAGGGTTGTGGTGGGCTCGCTGGCCACCACATAGGCCGAAGGATGGTCATTGTCGATGAAGCTGATCTCGCCAGCACATTCGCCCGGCTCGATGCTACTCACCGGGCTGTTGTCCAGGGAGCCGAGGTAGACCTTCAGCCGCCCGCTCATGACCAGATACAGGTACTGGTTGCGGTTGAACGGCGACAACAGGATTTCACCGGCCTCCAGGTCGCAGGCACGGAATTCCTTGAGCAACTGTTCGAGGTTGTTCGCGGTGACGTTCTGGAACAGACGCAGTCGGCTCAGCAGAGCCAAGTCTTCTTGCCAGTGGACATGCTTCATGGCTGCAACGGCCTCGGATGGCAGTCGAAGCGGACGGCACCGCTAACGATCCCTGTTTCAGGTGTTAACCCGCTGCGACAGTATTCCCGCACTTTTTGACTGGCAATGCCCAGCCAAAGTTGGGCCGACAGACGGCCGGATATCGGTGGGGAACGCGACGATTCCTGACGTTGGCCACAATTTCGTCACACGCATCCGTGCCTGTCCGGGAAGCGCAGGGCCGCCCGCAAGCGGCCCCTCGCCCCCCTGGCGTCAGGGCAGGCGGTACTTCACCGCATACCCCGCCATGCGCGCCTCCAGGCGTGCCCGCAGCGCCGCATCCAACCCCGGCGCGCGAATCTCGGCAACCTGGCCATGGCGGTCGTCGCCGACCACCTCGACCTTCACTCCCGGCGCGATGGCGCCCAGAACATCCTCCAGCGCGCGGCGGATGGCGTCGAAACGCAACGCCGGCTTGAAGGTCTTGCCCACCGCGGTGACCGGGATGGCGTCGATGATCCAGACATCCTTGGGCACCGCCGCGCGCTCGGGCACATGCTGCGCCGCGTGCTCCAACAGCTCCGCCTCGCTGACGCAGGCGCCGGGTTTGAGCTGGACATAGGCCACCGGCAGTTCGCCGACCTTGTCATCCGGCTTGCCGACGGCGGCGGCCATGGCCACGGCCGGATGCCGGTGCAGGGCTTCCTCGATCATCTGCGGGTCGATGTTGTGGCCGCCGCGGATGATCAGGTCCTTGCTGCGGCCGGTGAGCCAGACGTAGCCATCGGCGTCCATGCGCCCCAGGTCGCCCGTGTTGAACCAGTCGCCGTCGATCCAGATGTCCTTGTTCTTGTTCGCCTGCAGGTAACCCTTGAACACGGTCACGCCCCGCACGCAGAGATTGCCGATCTCGTCCGGGGCGGCATCGCGCAGATAGCGGCCCTGCTCGTCGAGCACCGCAATCTTCACCTGGCAGTAGGGCATGCGCATGCCGATGGAACCGGGCCGGCGCTCGCCATGGGCAGGGTTGCCGCAGGTGCCGCAGGTGGCTTCGGTGAGGCCGTAGCCCTCGATCAGCCTGAGGCCGGTCTTGGCCTCGAACTGGCGGATCAGCTCCACCGGCATGGGGGCCGCGCCACACAGGGCGTAACGCAGGCTGGACAGGTCATGGCCTTCGCTGGGCACCTGCAGCAGGCCCGCGTAGATGGTCGGCACGCCACTGAAGAAACTCACCCGGTAGCGCTCGATGACTTTCCAGAAGTTCTGGATCAAATGCGGGTTGCGGTAGCCCTGGGGCGTGGCGACGAGAATCTCGGCGCCGGCGAAGAACGGGGCGAGCCCGGTCACCATCACGCCGTTGACGTGGAACAGCGGCAGGCCGCAGAGGGTGTTGTCGCCCTCCCCCAGGTTGATGGCGTAGGCCAGGATCATCGCCATGGCCACCTCGTTGCGGTGGCTGTGGGGCGCCAGTTTGGGCGTACCGGTGGTGCCACCGGTATGGAAGTAGGAGGCGACGTCGTCCGGCGCGATCACCCGGCCGCTCTGCAGGTGATCGTCGGGGAAGCGGTCGAGCAGTTCGTCGAAGTCCAGCACGCCATCGGACCAGTTGCCGCGTTGCGCCTTGATGGCACTGCGCTGCGGCTCGGGCAGCAGGTTGGCGAGGTCCACCGTGACGATGGCCTCCAGCTCCGGCAGGCGCTCCCGCAGGCCGGCCACCTTGTCCCAGAGGTCGGTGCCGGGGAATGGCGCCAGGGTCACCAGCACCCTGGAGTCGGCCGCCTGGATCAGCTCGGCGATGTGCTCGGGCTCCAGCAGCGGGTTGATGGCGTTGACCACGCCGGCCGCCTCGCCGCCCCAGATCGTGAAGTGGGTCTGCGGCAGGTTGGGCAGCAGGAAGGACACCGCCTTGCCCGGCCGCACGCCCAAGTGGTGGAAGGCGTTGGCGGCCTGGGTGACCCGCGCCAGCAATTGACCGTAGCTCAGCTCATAGGGCGTTTCGTTGGCGTCGCCCTGGAGCAGGAAGGTCATCGCGCGCTTCTGCGGATGGCGTTCGGCGCTGCGCCGAATCAGCTCATAGGTGCTGTCCGGCATGCCGCGTTCTTCCAGGGAAAGACGTTCGATTGCTTCGATATCGCGCAGGGTGGCGATGGGCGGGGCGGATGTCTGGGCCATGGTCGCTTCTTGTTCTGTGGGGTTGGGTCAGCTATGCAGACGCTCCACCAGCCAGGCGCCGATGTCGCGGATCTGCTGTGGCAATACCTCGTGGGCCATCGGATAGTCGCGCCACGCCACGGGAACCCCGGCAGCAGCGAGGCGATCGTGGGCAGCGCGGCCCATCGCGGGCAGCACCACGTCATCAAAGGTGCCATGCAAGCAAAGGACCGGCAGTTGTCGTTTTGTATCCGGCAGCGTCATCCCGTCAGTGAAGGTCGGCGCGTAGGTGGACAGCGCCAGTACCCCGCCCAGCTCGTCCGTCCAGCTCAGGAAGGCGGTGTGCAGCACCACGGCGCCGCCCTGGGAGAAACCGGCGAGGAAAATGCGCCGGGGCTCGATGCCGCCATCGACCTGTGCCTGCAGCAGGGCCACCACCTGCGCCGCCGACGCCTCCAGTTGCGCCTCGTCGATGGCGCGCTCCGGACTCATGGCGAGGATGTCGTACCAGGACGGCATGGACCAGCCGCCATTGATAGTGACCGCACGGGTCGGCGCCTGCGGCAGCACAAAGCGGGTGGTGCCCAGGACCTCTTGCAGGGCCTCGGCGACCGGCAGGAAGTCGTAACGGTCCGCGCCCAGGCCGTGGAGCCAGATAACGCAGGCATCGGCGCGATGTGTGGGCTCGAGAATCAGTGTGTCGCTCATGTGTGGCTCCGTTGTGGTGCATCTGCACAAAAATGAGGCAATGCCGTCCGTGAGGACGGTTTGATAACTGAAGAAGATGTCGCAAGGCTAAAACTTTACCTATTGACCTATCGGAATAGGCCTACTGGCACCTGGCTGGTACGCCCTTTGCTAATCAGCAGCAGATCGAAACACGCCCCGGTTTGCGGTAACACCAGGCGTGCAACGGGTTGGGTAGCGGCTTCGGCCACTGCCTTGCAAGTGATCGCCTGGTGGCATTCAGGGTGGTCGCAATCCGTCTCCAGCCCATTTGACCAATGGGCGAGGAAAGGTCTGGTGGCGAGCGGAGCAGCGCCAACTAGACTCCTTCCTTAGGTCCGACACCCCGGTTGACCTTTTCCAGTGCATGAAAGGTTGAACCTGCCTCACGAGGGTACGGCGGTGGGACCGAGACTCCAACACCAATAAAAGCAACTGGAGGTTTTGATGAAGATGGTGAAATCCACCCTGGCCGTGCTGACCGCGGCAACCGTTCTCGGTGTCAGCGGTTTCGCGCAGGCGGGCGCCACCCTGGACGCGGTGAAGAAGAAAGGTTACGTGCAATGCGGCATCAGTGACGGCCTCCCGGGCTTCTCCTACGCCGATGCCAAAGGCAACTACAAGGGCATCGACGTCGACGTCTGCCGCGCGGTTGCCGCCGCGGTATTCGGCGATGCCAGCAAAGTGAAGTACAGCCCGCTGACCGCCAAGGAACGTTTCACCGCGCTGCAGTCCGGCGAAGTCGACGTCCTTTCGCGCAACAGCACCTGGACCAGCTCCCGCGACGCCGCCATGGGCCTGAACTTCACCGGCGTGACCTACTACGACGGTCAAGGCTTCCTGGTGAACAAGAAGCTCGGCGTATCCAGTGCCAAGGAACTCGACGGTGCCACCGTCTGCATCCAGGCCGGTACCACCACCGAGCTGAACCTGTCCGACTACTTCCGCGCCAACAGCCTGAAGTACACCCCCATCACCTACGACACCTCCGACGAGAGCGCCAAGTCCCTCGAGTCCGGTCGTTGCGACGTGCTGACCTCCGACCAGTCCCAGCTTTATGCACAGCGCATCAAGCTGGCTGCGCCGGACGAGTACGTGGTGCTGCCGGAAGTGATCTCCAAGGAGCCGCTCGGCCCGGCCGTGCGCCAGGGTGACGAGGAGTGGTTCGACATCGTGCGCTGGTCCCTGTTCGCCATGGTCAACGCCGAGGAACTGGGCCTGAACTCGAAGAATGTCGAAGAACAGGCCAAGACCACCAAGAACCCCGACGTTGCCCGTCTGCTGGGCACCGAAGGCGAGTTCGGCAAGGACCTGAAGCTGCCGAAGGACTGGGCGGTGCAAATCGTCAAGCAAGTCGGCAACTACGGTGAAATCTTCGACCGCAACATCGGTGCCGGTAGCGAGCTGAAGATCGAACGTGGTCTCAACGCCCTGTGGAACAAGGGCGGTCTGCAATACGCACCGCCGGTGCGCTGACCGTCACCCGTCGGCGGCAGGAAGCCGTCGACGGGTTTGCGTTCCAAGTAACGAGAACCCCGGCCGTCAGCAGGGAAGCGGATCGGCCGGGCTTCCGAGAGGGCTGTCATGCAAACTCCTGATAACGCTCCGCGTCTGCGTGGTTCGGTCCTGACCGACCCCAAGGCGCGCGCGTGGCTATTCCAGATCGTCGCGGTCGTCGCGGTCATCTGGCTGGGCTGGTACCTGTTCCAGAACACCCAGCACAACCTTGAACAACGAGGCATCCTGTCCGGCTTCGGGTTCCTCCAGCAAAGCGCCGGCTTCGGCATTTCCCAGCACCTGATCGAATACAGCGAGAGCAACAGCTATGGCCGCGTCTTCGTCATCGGCCTGCTGAACACCTTGCTGGTCTCTGGCATCGGTATCTTCTTCGCGACCATCCTCGGCTTCATCCTCGGCGTGGCGCGGCTGTCGCCGAACTGGCTGATCTCCAAGCTGGCGACCGTCTATATCGAGACCTTCCGCAACATCCCGCCGCTGCTGCAGATCTTCTTCTGGTACTTCGCCGTGATGCTGCCCATGCCCGGCCCACGACAGAGTTTCAGCCTGGGCGAGCACTTCTTCCTCAACAACCGTGGCTTGTACCTGCCGGCCCCGACGCCGATCGAAGGGTTCTGGCCCTTCCTGGTCGCCCTGGCGCTGGCGCTGCTGGCGATCTTCGTCGTCGCTCGCTGGGCCAACGCACGGCGCGAGGCGACCGGCCAGCGCTTCCCGGTGCTGATCACCGCGCTGGTGCTCCTGGTGGCGATACCGGGGCTTGCATCCCTTGCGTTCGGTGCCCCCTTCACCTGGAGCCTGCCGGAACTCAAAGGCTTCAACTTCCGCGGCGGCTGGGTGGTGATCCCCGAGCTGATCGCCCTGACCCTGGCGCTGACCATCTATACGGCGGCGTTCATCGCCGAGAACGTACGTTCCGGTATCCAGGCGGTCAGCCACGGCCAGACCGAAGCCGCGCGCTCCCTCGGCCTGCCCGGCGGCAAGACCCTGCGCCTGGTGATCATCCCGCAGGCCCTGCGCGTGATCATCCCGCCGCTCACCAGCCAGTACCTCAACCTGACCAAGAACTCGTCCCTGGCGGCCGGCATCGGCTACCCGGACATGGTGTCGCTGTTCGCCGGCACGGTGCTGAACCAGACCGGCCAGGCCATTGAGGTGATCGCCATTACCATGAGCGTCTACCTGGCCATCAGTATCAGCATTTCGATCCTGATGAACTGGTACAACAAGCGCATTGCGCTGATCGAGCGGTGAGGTCCGAGCCATGACGACACACGTATTCAAGCCCGACCAGCCGCCACCCCGGATGAGCGTCGGCGCCTTGGGCTGGCTGCGCGCCAACCTGTTTTCCAACGGCTTCAACACCCTGCTGACCCTGCTGGCGATCTACCTGATCTGGCTGATCGTTCCGCCGCTGCTGGAGTGGGCCCTCTTCAAGGCCGACTGGACCGGCACCACCCGCGCCGACTGCACCGGCGAAGGTGCCTGCTGGGTGTTCATCCAGCAGCGCTTCTCGCAATTCATGTATGGCTTCTACCCCGAAGCCCTGCGCTGGCGGCCGGACCTTGCGGTCTGGCTGGCGATCATCGGCGCAGCGCCACTGTTCATTCCGAAGTTCCAGTGGAAGGCCTACTACGGCCTGGGCTTCCTGGTGGTGTATCCGATCCTCGCCTACTGGCTGCTGCACGGCGGCTTCCTGGGCCTGCCGACGGTTTCCACCAGCCGCTGGGGCGGCCTGATGCTGACCCTGGTGATTGCCTCGGTGGGTATCGTCGGCGCGCTGCCCCTGGGCATCCTGCTGGCCCTCGGGCGTCGTTCCGACATGCCGGCCATCCGCGTCATCTGCGTCACCTTCATCGAGTTCTGGCGGGGCGTGCCGCTGATCACCGTGCTGTTCATGTCTTCGGTGATGCTGCCGCTGTTCCTGCCCGAGGAGTTGAACTTCGACAAGCTGTTGCGGGCGCTGATCGGCGTGATCCTGTTCCAGTCGGCCTATATCGCCGAGGTGGTGCGCGGTGGCCTGCAGGCCATTCCCAAGGGGCAGTACGAAGCCGCGGCCGCGATGGGCCTGGGCTACTGGCGGATGATGGGCCTGGTGATCCTGCCGCAAGCCCTGAAGCTGGTGATCCCCGGCATCGTCAACACCTTCATCGCGCTGTTCAAGGACACCAGCCTGGTGATCATCATCGGCCTGTTCGACCTGCTCAACAGCATCAAGCAAGCCACCACCGACCCGGCCTGGCTGGGGATGGCCACCGAAGGCTATGTCTTCGCCGCCCTGGTGTTCTGGATTTTCTGTTTCGGCATGTCCCGCTACTCCATGAGCCTGGAGCGCAAGCTGGACACCGGCCACAAGCGTTAGGAGTCACTCCATGACTGAAGCAAGCAAGAAAGTTGCCGACGAGCCGATCATCCGCATGCAAGGCGTGAACAAATGGTACGGCCAGTTCCACGTGCTGAAGGACATCAACCTCGACGTGCAGCAGGGCGAGCGTATCGTCCTCTGCGGCCCGTCCGGCTCCGGCAAGTCCACCACCATTCGCTGCATCAACCGCCTGGAGGAGCACCAGCAGGGCCGTATCGTCGTCGACGGCACCGAACTGACCAGTGACCTCAAGCACATCGAGCTGATCCGCAGTGAAGTGGGCATGGTGTTCCAGCACTTCAACCTGTTCCCCCACCTCACGGTGCTGCAGAACTGCACCCTGGCGCCCATGTGGGTACGCAAGATGCCCAAGCGCCAGGCCGAGGAAATCGCCATGCACTTCCTGGAGCGCGTGCGCATCCCGGAGCAGGCCGCCAAATACCCGGGCCAGCTCTCCGGCGGCCAGCAACAGCGCGTGGCCATCGCCCGCGCGCTGTGCATGAAGCCGAAGATCATGCTGTTCGACGAACCCACCTCGGCGCTCGACCCGGAAATGGTGAAAGAAGTGCTCGACACCATGATCGGGCTGGCCGAAGACGGCATGACCATGCTCTGCGTGACCCATGAGATGGGCTTCGCCCGCACGGTCGCGAACCGCGTGATCTTCATGGACAAGGGCGAGATCGTGGAACAGAACGAGCCCAATGCCTTCTTCGACAACCCACAGAACGAGCGCACCAAGCTGTTCCTGGGGCAAATCCTGCACTGAGGATCGGCGCAATGAAAAAGGGAGCCTTCGGGCTCCCTTTTCTTTTGAACACGCTGTGTGAGCGGGGTCACTCGCCGTAGATATCGAAGTCGAAGTACTTGGCCTGGATCGCCTGGTATTTGCCGTTCTCGCGCAGGGTCTTGATGGCGGCGTTGAATTTCTCGCGCAGCGCGTCATCCCCCTTGCGCACGGCAATGCCGGCACCCTCGCCGAAATACTTCGGGTCGTTCAAGACCGGGCCGACGAATGCGTAGCCCTTGCCGTTCTCGGTCTTGAGGAAGCCTTCGTTGAGCGGGAAGACATCGGCCAGCACGGCATCCAGGCGGCCGGAAAGCAGGTCGAGGTAGATCTCGTTCTGGGTGCTGTAGCGCACGACCTTGATGCCCTTGGGCTCCAGCACCTCGGTGGCGAAGCGGTCAGTGGTGGTGGAACGCTGGGTGCCCACGGTCTTGCCCACCAGGCTGTTGAACTCGGGGTCGACCTGGACGCCCTGCTTCATCACCAGGCGCGCCGGGCTGTAGTAGTACTTGCCGGTGAAGTCCACGGACTTCTTGCGCTCATCGGTGATGGTCATGGACGACAGCACGGCATCCACCTTCTTCACCTTGAGGGAGGGAATCAGGCCATCGAACTCCTGCTCGATCCACTGGCACTTGACCTTCATTTCTTCGCACATGGCATTGCCGATGTCGTAGTCGAAGCCGGCGATCTGCCCTTCCGGGGTCTTGAAGGCGAAGGGTGGATAAGCGGCTTCGATGCCGATGCGCAGGGGCTTGTCGGCGGCGAATGCGCTGGAGGCCAGCAGGCTCAGGGCAAGGCTGCCCAGCAGAACGAGTTTCTTCATGGTGCGACTCCCGCAGTACGGATGGATGCCCGCCAGAGGACTTGGCGAACCGGTTCGGAATGGGTTTGCGAGGCAGAAGAAAAGGCCGCCGGGACGGGCGGACATGGGGATGGCGTGAGTAGCTGGCTGGGGATCATGGTGGATGCCGCTATCTTGTACTTGTAAGTCCATACTGGACTTAAATGTACATATCGTCAATCACCCAAAAGTAAGCCCGGCGGGGCCGGGCTTGCTGATCGGTGCCACGAATGACTTGTGGGAGCGAATTTATTCGCGAAAGGCCGCAGCGCGGCCCCAAGGTTCCCGTATGGCGGGCCGTTGGCCTGCTTCGCGAATGAATTCGCTCCTACAGAAAAACGGATACTTCGCCACCCCTTATTCCCAGCGCTCGGCCGCCGCCTTGTCACTGTAACGCCCTTCCACCCAGCGCGGGCCTTCGGCGGTGTCTTCCTTCTTCCAGAACGGCGCGCGGGTCTTGAGGTAATCCATGATGAAGTTGCAGGCGTCGAACGCCGCCTGGCGGTGGGCGCTGGCGGTGCCGACGAAGACGATGGGCTCGCCCGGCTCCAGCCGGCCGATGCGGTGGAGTATCTCCACATTGAGCAGCGGCCAGCGTTCCCGCGCCTCGACGGCGATCTTCTCCAGGGCCTTCTCGGTCATCCCGGGGTAATGCTCGAGGAACATGCCCGCCACCTCCTGGCCGTCGTTGAAATCGCGCACGTAGCCGACGAAGCCGACCACCGCGCCAATGCCGACATTGGCCGCGTGCAACGCGTTGAGTTCGACACCCGGATCAAAGCCGGTTTCCTGCACGCGAACGGCCATCTCAGCCTCCGGTAACCGTGGGGAAGAACGCCACCTCGTCGCCATCGGCCAGCGCCTCGTCCAGGCTGCACAACTCCTGGTTGCGGGCGCACATCAGGTTCTGCTCCGCGAGCACTTCCCAAACGCCGCCACGGGCCAGCAGGTGCTGACGCAGGTCGTCCAGCTTCGCGAACGCCGCGTCCCAGTTGAGCTGCTCGCCTTCGATGCCAAGCGCTTCACGGTAACGGGCGAAATACTGCACGCGAATCATCATTGCTCCCCGGCCTGGTAGTGGCCGCTCTTGCCGCCCCGCTTTTCCAGCAGGCGCACGTTTTCGATGGTCATGCCGCGGTCCACCGCCTTGCACATGTCATAGAGGGTCAGGGCGGCGACGCTGGCGGCGGTCAGCGCCTCCATTTCCACCCCGGTCTGCCCGGCCAGCTTGCAGCGGGCGACGATGCGCACGCAGTCCTCCCCTTCGGCTTGCAGCTCCACCTTGACGCTGGTGAGCATCAGCGGGTGGCACAGGGGGATCAGATCGGAGGTCTTCTTCGCCGCCTGGATGCCGGCGATCCGGGCCACGGCGAAGACGTCGCCCTTCGGGTGGCCGCCGGCCTGGATCATGGCGAGGGTTTCCGGGCGCATGCGCACACGGGCTTCAGCCGTCGCCTCACGGGAGGTCACCGCCTTGTCGGTGACGTCGACCATGTTGGCGTGGCCTTCGGAATCGAGATGAGTAAGCACAGCAGGTCTCCTTGCACAGGAGACCGATTGTATACAGAAACCCGCGCCGGGCGGCAGTTGCCGCCCGACGGGAGTCGTGGGTCACATGTGTGCTTCGGCGAACTCCGCCAGCACGGAGCGCGGCACGCCCTGGAGGGTGATGTGCACGCCGTGGGGGAAATCCTTGAAGCGTTCGGTGAGGTAGGTCAGGCCGGAACTCGGCGCGGAGAGGTAGGGGGTGTCGATCTGCGCCAGGTTGCCCAGGCAGATCACCTTGGACCCGGTGCCGGCACGGGTGATGATGGTTTTCATCTGGTGCGGCGTCAGGTTCTGGCACTCGTCGATGATGATCAGGCTCTGCTGGAAGCTGCGGCCACGGATGTAGTTCAGGGATTTGAACTGCAGCGGCACCTTGCTGAGGATGTAGTCGACGCTGCCGTGGGTGCTCTCGTCCTCCATGTGCAAGGCTTCCAGGTTGTCGGTGATCGCCCCCAGCCAGGGCTCCATCTTCTCCGCCTCGGTGCCGGGCAAAAAGCCGATCTCCTGGTCCAGGCCCTGCACGCTGCGGGTGGCGATGATGCGCCGGTAGCGCTTGCTCACCATGGTCTGCTCGATGGCCGCGGCCAGCGCCAGGATGGTCTTGCCCGAACCCGCCGCACCGGTGAGGTTGACGAGGTGGATATCCGGGTCCAGCAGCGCGTAGAGCGCCAGGGCCTGATACACGTCGCGCGGCCTTAGACCCCAGGCTTCCTGGTGCAGCAGCGGTTCCTGGTGCAGGTCGAGGATCAGCAGTTCATCGGCCTTGATGCCCTTGATCCAGCCGACGAAGCCCTGCTCGTCGACGATGAACTCGTTGACGTGCACCGCCGGCAGGTTGTCGGTGAGCTGGACGCGGTGCCAGGTACGGCCGTGGTCCTGGCGGGTCTCCACCTTGCTCACGCGGTCCCAGAACGAGCCCGGCATGTCGTGGTAGCCACGGGACAGCAGGGAAACGTCGTCCACCAGTTGGTCGGTGTGGTAGTCCTCGGAGTCGATCCCGCAGGCCCGTGCCTTCAGGCGCATGTTGATGTCCTTGGTGACCAGCACCACGTCCATCCCCGGCTTGCGGCTCTTCAGCTCCACCAGTTGGTTGATGATCTTGTTGTCGTTGAGGTCTTCCGGCAGCCAGGTGACCGGCGCCGCGCGCTTGCTCATGAGGATCGAGAGGAAGCCGCAGGGGCCGCTCTTCTCGCGCTGGATGGGAACACCGTGCTCCACTTCCTCGGGTGTGGCGCCGCTGAGGATCTTGTCGATGTTACGGATGGCCTGCCTGCATTCGGCGGCAACGCCCTGCTTGCCGGTCTTGAGCTTGTCCAGTTCCTCCAGCACGGTCATCGGAATGGCCACGTGGTGTTCCTGGAAGTTCAGCAACGCGTTGGGATCATGGATCAGGACGTTGGTGTCGAGCGCGTACAAGGTTGGAGCGGTAGGGCGGGAGCGTCCGTGGTCATCCATACTCGGTCACCTTCTTATAGGGCCAGGCGACGGAATGCCAGGCTGGCGCTCCGCCGCGAAGGGCCGCCGACCTCTTCCTTCCGGGTCATGCCGGGCGGGAGAAGGTGCCAACAAGGTGAGGGCCAATGGCCGCCACCTGTCTGCAGGGTTCGGCGGTCTGTTTTTTTAATACTCCATTCGGGATGACAGAAAAAAGAATTTTTTTGCCTGTACGAGTCTTTTTTCACACACACACAAAAAGGCCTTGGCGTGTAGGAAAGCGCCCGTTAAAGTCGAAAGTCCCCTCTGATGAAATCTCGCCATTTTCCTACATCGGTCGAGTCCGGTTCGCCCCTCGACGGCGCCTCCCCGCATCCGCCATCCCGTTTTCCCGCGCCTGCCTATCGGCGGGATAGGTGGAGCCACGGCGGGCAAATCCCTAGAATCGCCGCATTCCCGAAGGAGACGATTCGATGCTATTGGTGATTTCCCCTGCCAAGACCCTGGATTACGAAACCCCGCCGGCAACCCCGCGCTTCACCCAGCCGCAGTTCCTCGACCATGCCCAGGAGCTGATCCAGCAACTGCGCGAGCTGAGCCCGGCGCAGATCGCCGAACTGATGCACCTGTCCGACAAGCTGGCCGGCCTCAATGCCGCCCGCTACGGCAGCTGGCACCCGGACTTCACCCCGGACAATGCCAAGCAGGCCCTGCTGGCGTTCAAGGGCGACGTCTACACCGGCCTGCAAGCCGAGGACTTCAGCGAAGCGGATTTCGACTTTGCCCAGCAGCACCTGCGCATGCTCTCCGGCCTCTACGGCCTGTTGCGCCCGCTGGACCTGATGCAGCCCTATCGCCTGGAAATGGGCACCCGACTGGCCAACGCCCGCGGCAAGGACCTCTACGCTTTCTGGGGCGAGCGCATCAGCGGCTGGCTGAATGACGCGCTGGCGGCACAGGGCGATGACATCCTGCTCAACCTCGCCTCCAACGAATACTTCAGCTCGGTCAAGCGCAAGGCCCTGAACGCGCGAGTGATCGACACCGAGTTCAAGGACCTGAAGAACGGCCAGTACAAGATCATCAGCTTCTACGCCAAGAAGGCCCGCGGCCTGATGGCCCGCTACGTGATCAAGGAGCGGCTGACCGACCCGGAAGGCCTCAAGGACTTCAACGACCAGGGCTACCGCTACTCCGCGGAGCATTCGAAGCCGGACAGCCTGGTGTTCCTGCGGGACCATCCACAGGACTGACAGCACCAACCCCGCCGCCCGGCGGGGTTTTCATGTGTGCCTCCCCGCACCCTGCCTACCCTCCCAGCGCCGCTCCGCTGGTGCGCACAGCACCCGGCAATGCGAACTCAATATCACTTCAAGATCATATAGCCGCCACCCCTACGAACTTGATACTGGCCAAGTTGCTTTTCTGTACTGGCCAACTTGTTCTCGAATAGTGGCCAACTTGCAAAATGCAATATCGCAAAATCGGTATTTTGCACTACCCGGAACTTTTCCAAATCCAGCCAACTCTGAAAGTGCCACGAGAAGAACGCTGGCAATAGTCAAAAAACTGCAACAGTGAAAAACAGGGACGAACGGCAGGAACTATCCGAAAAGCTGGATACTCATACCCCCGAGACTTAATTCCTCACACCCTGTTCCGGTGTGATTTCAAACTGCCTTGATCGCTATCGGCATACAGCCGAGGGATAGCTTTTATCTGGTGAAAACCAAACAAGTTAATTAAGGAGAAACACAACAAACTCGACCAACTGGACAAAACCAGCGAGCCAGAGCCATTGCGGCGATCAGCTCAGGACTCTACCCGGGCAAGCGTTACGACCAGCCCAGTTCAGGCGCCCTAACTTTGGCGTCCGGTATTACTCATGCCTGCGCACTGGAAAGTTGCTAGTGCAACGTAACGGTGCAAACCAAAGCGACAGTAACGTCACTTATTAAACAGCGTGCTTAAAGGACGAGGTGAATACGATGCAAATCAGCATCTTCGGTTTGGGCTATGTTGGTGCAGTGTGCGCCGGCTGCCTCTCTGCTCGTGGTCATGAAGTTGTCGGTGTCGACGTTTCTCAGACCAAGATCGACCTGATCAACAAGGGCAAGTCGCCCATTGTCGAACCCGGCTTGGAAGAACTTCTGCAACAAGGCGTGAAGTCTGGCCGCCTGCGCGGCACCACTGATGTCGCCGGTGCCGTGCGTGACACCCAGGTGTCGTTCATCTGCGTTGGCACCCCGAGCAAGAAGAACGGCGACCTGTCGCTGGACTACATCGAAGGCGTCTGCCGCGAAATCGGCTTCGCCCTGCGCGACAAGACCGAACGCCACACCGTGGTCGTGCGCAGCACCGTGCTGCCGGGCACGGTGAAGAACGTGGTGATCCCGATCATCGAAGACTGCTCCGGCAAGCAGGCCGGCGTCGACTTCGGCGTGGCGGTGAACCCCGAGTTCCTGCGCGAAAGCACCGCGATCAAGGACTACGACTTCCCCCCCATGACCGTCATCGGCGAGCTGGACAAGGCCGCCGGCGACCTGCTGGAAACCCTCTACCGGGAACTGGACGCGCCGATCATCCGCAAGGACATCGAAGTCGCGGAGATGATCAAGTACACCTGCAACGTCTGGCACGCCGCCAAGGTCACCTTCGCCAACGAGATCGGCAACATCGCCAAGGCGGTCGGCGTCGATGGCCGCGAGGTGATGGACGTGGTCTGCCAGGACAACAAGCTCAACCTGTCCAAGTACTACATGCGCCCGGGCTTCGCCTTCGGCGGCTCCTGCCTGCCCAAGGACGTGCGCGCCCTGAACTACCGCGCCACCTCCCTCGACGTGGACTCGCCGCTGATCGGCTCGCTGATGCGCAGCAACGCCGGCCAGGTGCAGAAGGCCTACGACATCATCGCCGGCCACGACAAGCGCAAGATCGCCCTGCTCGGCCTGTCCTTCAAGGCCGGCACCGACGACTTGCGCGAGAGCCCGCTGGTGGAGCTGGCCGAGATGCTGATCGGCAAGGGCTTCGACCTCAGCATCTACGACCGCAACGTCGAGTACGCCCGCGTCCACGGCGCCAACAAGGACTACATCGAGTCGAAGATCCCCCATGTGTCCTCGCTGCTGGACAGCAACTTCGACGCGGTGGTCGACAAGGCCGACATCATCGTCCTGGGCAACCGCGACGAGCTGTTCGCGCCGCTGGCCCAGAAAGCCCCGGCCGGCAAGCAGGTGATCGACCTGGTGGGCTTCATGCCCAGGGGCACCCAAGGCAACGCCGAGGGCATCTGCTGGTAAGCGCCCGCCCCTCCCCTCGCGGGAGGGGCACGCCCAACGCCATCGGGACGAGAACACCTATGGACAAGATCAAGCATGGCCTGCTCGAAGCCTCGGGCTGGCTGTTCTACCTCATCGCGCTGATGCTGCTGGCCCTGGCCCTGCCCACGTCGGTATTCGACCCCGACTCCAGGCATTTCCTGCTGCTGATCGGCGCCGTGGGCATCTGGCGCTATTCCATGGGCGCCCTGCACTTCGTGCGCGGCACGTTGTTCCTCTACGTCGTCTACCCCTGGTACAAGCGCCGCCTGGCGAAACTGGGCGACGCGGCCGCCCCGTCCCACGTGTTCTTGCTGGTCACCAGCTTCCGCATCGAAGCCCTCACCACCGCCATGGTGTATCGCTCGGTGATCCAGGAGGCCATCGACTGCGGCTACCCGACCACCGTGGTCTGCTCCATCGTCGAGCTGTCCGATGAGCTGCTGGTGAAGAACCTCTGGGCCAGGCTCGCCCCGCCGGCGAGGGTCAAGCTGGACTTCGTGCGCATTCCCGGCACCGGCAAGCGCGACGGCCTGGCCTACGGCTTCCGCGCCATCTCCCGGCAGTTGCCGGATGCCAACGCAGTGGTGGCGGTGATCGACGGCGATACGGTGCTGGCCGAAGGCGTGGTGCGCAAGACCGTGCCCTGGTTCACGCTCTTCCCGAATGTCGGCGGCCTGACCACCAACGAGTTCTGTGAGGTGCGCGGCAGCTACATCATGAGCGAGTGGCACAAGCTGCGTTTCGCCCAGCGCCACATCAACATGTGCTCCATGGCGCTCTCCAGGCGCGTGCTGACCATGACCGGGCGGATGTCGGTGTTCCGCGCCAGCGTGGTGACCGATCCGGACTTCATCGCCGATGTGGAAAGCGACCACCTGGACCACTGGCGCCTGGGTCGTTTCCAGTTCCTCACCGGTGACGACAAGTCCAGCTGGTACAGCCTGATGCGCCTGGGCTACGACACCTTCTACGTGCCGGATGCCGCCATCAACACGGTGGAACACCCGCCGGAGAGGAGCTTCGTCAAGGCCAGCCGCAAGCTGATGTTCCGCTGGTACGGCAACAACCTGCGGCAGAACGCCCGCGCCCTGGCGCTGGGTCCACGCCGCCTTGGCTGGTTCACCACCGTGGTCCTGGCCGACCAGCGCGCCTCGATGTGGACCTGCCTGCTGGGCCTGGCCGTGGCCATCATCGCCAGCCTCAAGTACAGCATCGCCTACCTGCTGGTGTACCTGCTGTGGATCGGCCTCACCCGCCTGGCCCTGACGTTGCTCCTGAGCATCAGCGGCCACCGGATCGGGCCGGCCTATCCGCTGATCCTCTATTACAACCAGATCGTCGGGGCCCTGGTGAAGATCTACGTCTTCTTCCGCCTCGACCAGCAGTCCTGGACCCGCCAGAACACCAAGCTCAACCGTGACCTCGCCAGCTTCTCGCGCTGGTTCAACACCTGGTCCTCACGCGCCATGACCTTTTCCGCGACCAGCGTATTCATCGCCACGCTGCTGGCGATCGTGTGAGCACAAGGAACCTGACAGGAATCGAAGCCATGAATACAGCCGTCAACCTCAATGTGGTGCATGAATCCGAAGCCCAGCGCCAGCACGCGCGGGTGAAGATCCCCGGCAAGGTCCGCTACATCGCCCGGGGCGAACGCCTCGAGGCGGCGCTGCTGGATGTCTCCGCCGGCGGTTTCGCCTTCACCGCCGCCCCTGCAGGCGCCCGTGTCGGCGACCACCACAAGGGCCGCCTGATGTTCCAGATCGACGGCCTGAGCCTGGGCCTGGACGTGGAGTTCCAGGTGCGCGCCGTGGACAGCCGCAACGGTCGCATCGGCTGCGTTTTCCACAACCTGCAGCCGCGTGACATCGCCACCCTGCGTTACCTCATCAGCGCCCACCTCTCGGGCGAACTGGTCAGCGCCGGCGACCTGCTCAACACCCTGCAGCGCGAGAACTTCACCAAGCCGCGCAAGGGTGGCGCGGGCGGCGGCATGGGGCCCCTGGCACGCGTGAAGGCGGTGGGATTCAGCGCCGGCATCTTCGTTGTCGGCGTCGGCGCCTTCGCCTACATCCTCAACGCGTTGTACGGCCTGTACTTCGTCACCCATGCCGACTCGGCCATGGTCGCGGTGCCCTCCATGCAGGTCACCATGCCCCGTGAAGGCACGGTGCAGAGCCTGGTGGAGGCGGACGCCAGCGTGGAGAAAGGCGCCCCCATCGCCTCCTTCAACGCAACCCTGCTGGAGATGCTCAAGGGCCACCTGAGCGACGACCAGCTCACGCCGAAGAACGTCGAAGCACTGTTCGGCAAGCAGATCAAGGGCACCCTCACCAGCCCCTGCAACTGCAAGATCGCCCGCCAGTTGGTGGCCGACGGCCAGTTCGCCAGCAAGGGCGACGTGATCTTCGAACTGGTGCCCCAGGACACCCAGGCCACCGTGCAGGCGCGCTTCCCCTTCCGCAACATCGCCCAGGCCAGACCCGGTGCCCGCGTCAGCTTCCGGGTGGCCGGCGAAGACCAGGTGCGCCACGGCAAGATCCTCGGCAGCCACCTGCAGGACGGCAGCCTGTCCGCCGACATCCGCGCCACCATCCAGCCCGACGAGCCGCTGCCGAGCAGCCTCGCCGGCCAGCCGGTGGAGGTCAGCATCGATCGTGGCCCGTCCGTCGACTGGCTGATCGACCGTGCCCTCGCCACAGGCTTCTGAGGAGGGCGCAACCATGGCCCATCACGCAACCCCGCTGCTGCTGGCCACCGCCATCGCCCTGGCCGGCTGTGCCGGACTGCCCGACGAGCGCCTTGCCCGCGAAGCGCTCAAGCAGGGCGACAGCGCCACTGCCGAGCAGCACTTCCGCCAGTTGGCCGAACTCGGTTACGCCGATGCCGCGGTCGGTCTGGCCGACCTGCAGGTGGCCAGCGGCGACCCCGACGCACTGCGCAAGGCCGAACAGACCTACCGCCAGGCCATGGACCAGTCGTCCCGCGCCAAATCGCGCCTGGGCAAGCTGCTGGCGCGCAAGACCGAGCCCAGCCCGGCCGAGCGTCGCGAGGCCGCGCAGCTGCTGGAGGAGTCCTTCGCCGCCGGCGAAGCAAGCAGCCTGCTGCCGCTGGTGATGCTGTACCTGCAGTACCCGCAGGACTTCCCCACGGTGAACGTGCCGGCACGCATCGCCCAGTGGCGTGCCGAAGGGCATGTCCAGGCCGAGCTGGCGCAGATCCTCTTCTATCGCACCCAGGGCACCTACGACCAGCACCTGGCGGAGATCGAGCGCATCTGCACCGCCAACCTGGCCGTGGCCGACATCTGCTATGTCGAACTGGCCACCGTCTACCAGAAGCAGGGCAATGCCGATGCCCGGCAGACGTTGCTGGACCAGCTGATGGCGGGCTATCGCACCGGGCGCATCCCCGCCCAGCGCGTGGACTCCGTGGCCCAGGTGCTGGCTGACGCCGACCTCGGCACGCCCGACGAGGGCCAGGCCCAGGAACTGCTGGAAGCCGTTGCACCAGCCTACCCCGCCGCCTGGGTAAACCTGGCCAAGCTGCTCTACGAATACCCCGGCCAGGGCGACACCGAGCAGATGCTGGGTTACCTGGAGAAGGGCCGCGCTGCCTCGCTGCCCCGCGCCGAGCTGCTGCTGGGCCGCCTCTACTACGAAGGCAAGCTGGTGCCGCTGGACCCGCAGAAGGCCGAGGAACACCTGCTAAAGGCCGCCCCCACCGAACCCACCGCTAACTACCTGCTGGGCCAGATCTACCTGCGCGGCTACCTGGGCGACATCGCCCCGGACAAGGCCCTGGAGCACCTGCTCAGCGCGGCGCGCAATGGCCAGATCAACGCCGACTTCGCCCTGGGGCAGATGTACGCCCAGGGCAAAGGCATCCAGCCCAACCTGGTGAACGCCTATGTCTTCAGCCAACTGGCGCTGCCGAAGAACACCCCGCAGGCCCTGGAACTGGCGCAACGCGTGGAACAGCAACTGGCGCCGGCCGAGCGCGCCCGCGCCGAACAGCTGCTGCGGGAAGAACGCGCGGTGCGCGGCGCAGCAGCGCCCGACGCCCAGATGAGCAGCCTATGAATTCCCATCCGCAGCGCCCTCGTAGGTTGGCGTTGAGCGCAGCGAAACCCAACAAGGTGCGCGCAGCGTACCCCTCCGCGTTGGACCTCGCAGGCTCGGCACCAACCTACGAAAAAGCGCAGCCCGCGGACCGAGAGAGATGAATCACCCATGAACAAGAATCCCTGGATCAAGGCTGGCCTGGGCCTGTCCCTCCTGGCCTCCGCCATCGCCCACGCCGCCCAGCCCGAGGGCCGGAATGTCGGCCTGGACGTGAAGATCACCGCGCAATCGGAAGATGACCGCGACCTCGGCACCCGTGATGGCGGCGACGTCAACGGCATCGGTCTCGACCTGCGCCCCTGGGTCTATGGCGAGCGCGGCGACTGGAGCGCCTTCGCCATGGGCCAGGCGGTCACCGCCACCGATATCGTCGAGACCGACACCCTGGAATCCAGCGACATCGAAGCCGACGGCGGCCAGCGCAACGACGGCCGCGAGCCGGACAAGAGCTACCTGGCGATGCGCGAATTCTGGGTCGACTACGGCGGCCTCACCGCCTACCCCGGCGAGCACCTGCGCTTCGGTCGCCAGCGTGTGCGCAGCGACGAAGGCACCTGGTGGGACACCAATATCGAGGCCCTGCGCTGGAGCTTCGACACCACCCTGCTGCGCGCCCACGCCGGCATCGCCGAGCGCTTCAGCGAGTACCGCACCGACATCGACGAGCTGGCCCCGGAAGACGAAGACCGCCAGCACCTCTTCGGCGACATCGCCACCCAGTGGCGTCCCGGCCACTGGGTCGGCGCCAAGCTGCACCACAGCCACGACACCGGCGATCTGCCCAACGTGGGCGAGGACGTGGACGAGCTGTCCAAGCGCACCACCGGTGACCTGACCTGGTTGGGCCTGGAGGCCGACGGCGGCTTCTACGACCGCCGCTCCACCGCGCCGCTGAACTACTGGGCCCAGGCCACCTGGCTGACCGGCGATGTGGACGAGCTGCAGCAGACCGTGGTCGGCGACCAGGCCGTCGCCGCCGGCAAGCGCAATGTCGATGTCGACGCCTGGGCCATCGACCTCGGCCTGCGCTGGAACCTCTCCGAGCAGTGGAAGGTCGGCGGCGCTTACGCCCGTGGCAGCGGCGGCGATGACGACGGCTCCGAACAGTTCCGCCAGACCGGCCTGGAAAGCAACCGCTCCAACTTCACCGGCACCGACGCGCGCATGCACCGCTTCGGCGAGGCCTTCCGCGGCGAGCTGAGCAACCTGCAGGTGGCCACCGCCTTCGCCTCCTGGCAACTGGGCGAGGACTACGACGCCAGCGTCGTCTACCACCGCTTCTGGCGCGTGGACGACAACCAGGACGTGGGCCAGAGCGGCATCATCGCGCCACTGGAAGACGGCGAAAAGGACATCGGCCAGGAGATGGACCTGGTGGTCACCCGCTACTTCAAGCAGGGCCTGCTGCCGGCCTCCATGGCCGAGCACCTGGATGAGCGCTCCGCCCTGGTGCGCTTGCGTGGCGGCGTGTTCAAGCCGGGCGATGCCTATGCCAGCGGCACCGATTCGCTGATGCACCGCGCCTTCGTCGATTTCATCTGGCGCTTCTGATGCTCATCCGGCGCAAGGGAGGAACAGCCATGAAACGTGGCATGGGAACCACATTGCTGATCGGCGGCGTCGTGCTCGGCGCCCTGCAGTTCGCTGCGCCCTGGGTGCAGGGTGCCGAGCTGACCCAGGAGCTCAAGCCGATCAAGAACTACAAGGTACTGACCGCGCCGGCGGAACAACTGCACCTGGATACGCCCAAGGTGCCGGACCTGTCCGGCTATACCGCGCAGGCGGTGGACGCGAAGATCGACCGCGCCACCCGTGGCCGTGTGGTGGTCCGGCGTATGCTCCAGCAGGACGCCCTGAAAGACTTCATCGGCGGTGACGAGCGCCTGCGCGAATGGGTCAAGCGCCAACAGGGCATGCCCCAGGCGATCTTCATCGAAGGCGGCTACGTGACCCCGCAAGACCTCGCCAAGGCGCTGCCCGACAGCCAGTTCAGCGAGACCGAACCGGGTGTCTACCTCGCCCGCCTGCCGCTGGTGGTGGCCCAGGGCGCGAGCCTGCAGATCGGCAAGGAAACCAGGGACTTCCGCCTCTCCCAGGAGCGCGGCGCCTTCCTCGTCAACGATGGCAAGCTGTTCATCACCGACACCCGGCTCACGGCCTGGAACGAGAAGGACAAGTCGCCGGCCTGGTTCCGCAAGCCCGAGGAATTCCGTCCCTTCCTGGTGTCCTGGGGCGGTAGCGAGCTGTACATAGTCGGCAGCACGGTCACCAGCCTCGGCTACGACAACTCCAAGTCCTACGGCGTCTCCATCACCCAGTACACCCCGGGGATGCATGCGCGCCTGAAACGCCCGGCGCCCACCGGCTGGCTGCTGGATTCGGAGTTCGTCGACCACTGGTACGGCTTCTACTGCTTCGAGGCGGAGAACGTCGTCATCAAGGGCAACACCTACCGCGACAACATCGTCTACGGCATCGACCCCCACGACCGTTCCCACGGCCTGGTCATCGCCCACAACAGCGTTTTCGGCACCAGGAAGAAGCACGGGATCATCATTTCCCGCGAGGTGGACGACAGCTGGATCGTCCACAACAAGAGCTACGACAACAAACTCTCCGGGATCGTCATCGACCGTAACTCGGTGAACAATCTCGTGGCCTGGAACGAGGTCTACCAGAACCATTCCGACGGCATCACGCTGTACGAGAGCTCCAACAACCTGCTCTGGGGCAACAAGATCCTCGGCAACCAGCGCCACGGCATCCGCGTGCGCAACAGCGTGAACATCCGCCTCTACGAGAACCTCTCGGCGGCCAATGGCCTGACCGGCGTGTATGGCCACATCAAGGACCTTTCCGATACCGACCGGAACATCGAACTCGACCCCTTCGACACCAAGGTCTCGCTGATCCTGGTGGGCGGCAAGCTCGCCGGCAATGGTTCCAGCCCCCTCTCCATCGACTCGCCGCTGTCGGTCGAGCTGTACCGCGTGGAACTGCTCGCCCCGAGCAAATCCACCGGCATCAGCTTCGCCGGCATCCTCGGCGAAAAGCAGGACGAAATCCTCGACCTGATGGTGCGCCGCAAGCAGGCGGTGCTGATCGACCCCGTCGAAAGCCAGGCCGAACTCCAGGATTGAGGCACGCGATCATGCAAAGACATTCCCGCAACTGGCTGACCCCCTCCGCCCTGGCGGTCGCCCTGCTGGCCACTGCCCAGGGCGCCCAGGCGGCCCCCGAGTACAGCGTGCAGCGCACCGGTCCGCTGTGCGCCGCCGCACAGGACCCGGCCCGCTACAACACCCAGTACCTGAGCTTCTTCACCGCCCTGGTGCAGGGCCAGGACGACTGGCTGTTCCGCACCCGGTATGACCTGCGCACCGACTTCGGCACCACGCGCTACGGCTGGAGCCAATTCCGCCGCCTGCGCGACGCACTGAAGGCCCGGGGTATCGAGCTGCTGGTGGTCTACCAGCCCACCCGTGGCCTGGTGAACCGCGAGAAGCTCACCCCTGAGGAGAAGGCCCGTTTCAACTACGACCTGGCGAAGCAGAACTACCTGGCCGCCCTGGAGCAGTTCCGCAAGGCCGGCATCTGGACCACCGACCTCTCGCCGCTATTCGACGAGAAGGGCGTGGGCACCGACTACTACTTCAAGGCCGACCACCACTGGACACCCGCCGGCGCCGACCGTACCGCCAGGCTGGTGGCCGAAACCCTGAAGGACATTCCCGGCTTCGACGACATTCCCAAGAAGGACTTCCAGAGCAAGGTGGTCGGCCTGCTGCCCAAGGCCGGCACCCTGCACAAGACCGCCGGCCAGCTCTGCGGCACCAGCTATGCCACCCAGTACGTGGAGCGCTACGAGACCGAGGCATCCGGCGATGGCGGCGACAGCCTGTTCGGCGACGAGTCCAACCCGCAGGTGGCCCTGGTGGGCACCTCCAACAGCGGCCCCGCCTACAACTTCGCCGGCTTCCTGCAGCAGCACAGCGGCGCCGAAGTGCTCAACGTGGCGGTCAGTGGCGGCGGCTTCGACAGCGCCCTGCTGCAGTACATGAGCAGCCAGGAATTCCACAAACACCCGCCCAAGGTGCTGATCTGGGAGTTCGCCACCCACTACGACATGGCGCAGAAGAGCTTCTATCGCCAGGCCGTGCCGCTGGTGAACAACGGCTGCGAAGGCCGCCCCCTGGCCCTGAAGAACAAGATGACACTGCGCCCCGGCGCCAACGAGGTGCTGGTCAATGGCCGGGGCTCGGCCCCGCGCGACCTGCGCGGCGGTGACTACCAGGTGGACCTGACCTTCAGCGACCCCGCGGTGCACGAGGCCAAGGCCACCATCTGGTACCTGAACGGCCGCCGCGAGAACGTCAAGCTGGAACAGAGCGACCGCACCGACACCGGTGGGCGCTACGTGTTCGAGCTGCGCAACGATCCCGACTGGGCCGACCTGAACCTGCTCGCCGTGGAAATCCACGGCCCGCAACAGATGCCCCAGGACCTCAGCGTCGAGGTCGGCGTCTGCGCGCGCCCGGGCCAAGGCGGCAACACCCTCGCGGCCAAGGCTGAGTGAGGAAGGAGGCTCCCATGCACACCCGACCCTGGCTGCTCGCTCCCCTGTTCGCCGGCCTCCTGCTCGCCGGACAGGCCCAGTCCGCCGACCTGGTCCCGCCGCGCGGCTACTACGCAGCGGTGGACGTCGACGCCAAGCCCGGCGGCCACTGCAAGGCGCCGCCCGCGCCCTACACCGCCAAGCTGGAGTTCCGCAGCAAGTACGAAGGCTCGGACAAGGCTCGCGCCACGCTGAACCCCGAGGCGGAAAAGGCCTTCCGGGAGAAGACCGCCGACATCACTGAGATGGAGCGCGGCATCAGCAGGATGGTCACGGCGTACATGCACAAGGGCCAGCGCACCCAACTCGAATGCACCCTGCAGTGGCTGGGTAGCTGGGCCCAGGCCAACGCCCTGCTCAGCACCGCGTACAACCACACCGGCAAGTCCATGCGCAAATGGGCCCTGGGCAGCATGGCCGCGGCCTACCTGCGCTTGAAGTTTTCCGCGTCGCAGCCCCTGGCGCCCTACGGCGCGCAGACACGGGTGATCGAATCCTGGTTCTCGCGCCTGGCCGACCAGGTGGTGCGCGACTGGAGCGGCCTGCCGCTGAAGAAGATCAACAACCACGCCTACTGGGCCGCCTGGTCGGTGATGGCCACCGCCGTCGCCACCAACCGCCAGGACCTCTTCGACTGGTCGGTGGCGCAGTTCCGCGTGGCCGCCGGCCAGGTGGACAAGGACGGTTTCCTGCCCAACGAGCTCAAGCGCCAGCAGCGCGCCCTCGCCTACCACAACTACAGCCTGCCGCCGCTGGCGATGGTCGCCAGCTTCGCCCAGGCCAACGGCGTGGACCTGCGCGAGGAGAACCACGGCGCCCTGCGCCGCCTTGGTGAGAAGGTGATCGCCGGCGTGGACGACCCCGACGCCTTCGATGAGAAGACCGGCGACGACCAGGACATGAGCGAGCTGAAGAAGCACGCCAAGTTCGCCTGGCTGGAGCCCTGGTGCTCGCTCTACGCCTGCTCCGCCGCGACCCTGGAACGCAAGGCGGCGATGGGCCCCTACAAGACCTTCCGCCTCGGCGGGGATGTGACCCAGGTGTTCCACCCGAAGAAGGAGGGTGGGAGCTAGCAAAAGCACCCTCTCCCCAACCCTCTCCCGCAAGCGGGAGAGGGGGCCGTCCGTGCCGCTGTCGATTCACGCGCGGGCCGCTTGCCTCCCCTCTCCCTTTCAGGGAGAGGGGCCGGGGGAGAGGGTTCTCCGACCCTGCGAGAGACAGGGCGGAGCCAAAGGATTTCGCCACACCCTGGGGAGGGATTGGCGGGCCGCACGCCAGGCTGGAAAGCCCTGCGACGGCCTTGAAACGAGTGCTTCAACGGAGAGGCTCGGATGGTCTTTTCTTCCAACGTGTTCCTGTTCCTGTTCCTACCGACCTTCCTCGGCTTGTACTACCTGTGCGGGAACCGTTATCGCAATCTGCTGATCCTGATCGGCAGCTACATCTTCTATGCCTGGTGGCGGGTGGATTTCCTCGCCCTGTTCGCGGCGGTCACGCTGTGGAACTACGTCTTCGGCCTGGGTATCCACAGCGCCGGCAAGGACACACGCGCCGCACAGCGCTGGGTGCTCTGGGGCGTGCTGGGCAACCTGCTCACCCTGGGCTATTTCAAGTACGCCAACTTCGGTGCGGCCAACCTCAACCGCGTGCTGGAGTCCTTCGGCTGGGACCCGGTGCTGCTGACCCAGGTCATCCTGCCCATCGGCATCTCCTTCTACGTTTTCCAGTCCATCAGCTACCTGGTGGACGTGTATCGGGGGGATACCGAGCCCACGCGCAACCTGATCAACTTCGCCGCCTTCATCGCGCTCTTCCCCCAGCTCATCGCCGGGCCGGTGCTGCGCTACAAGGACCTGGCCGACCAGTTCACCGACCGCCGCCACAGCCTGGACACATTCTCCGAAGGCGCCACGCGCTTCATGCAGGGCTTCGTCAAGAAGGTCTTCATCGCCGACAGCCTGGCCCCGCTGGTGGACCACTGCTTCGCCCTGCAGAACCCCAGCACGGGCGATGCCTGGCTGGGCATGCTGGCCTATACCGCGCAGCTCTACTTCGACTTCTCCGGCTACAGCGACATGGCCATCGGGCTCGGCCTGATGATGGGTTTCCGCTTCATGGAAAACTTCAACCAGCCCTACATCAGCCAGTCCATCACCGAGTTCTGGCGGCGCTGGCACATCAGCCTGTCCACCTGGCTGCGGGACTACCTCTACATCCCCCTGGGCGGGAATCGCGGCACGACCTTCCAGACCTACCGCAACCTGTTCCTCACCATGCTGCTGGGCGGCTTCTGGCACGGCGCCAACTGGACCTTCCTGATCTGGGGCGCCTGGCATGGCCTGTGGCTGTCCATCGAGCGGGCGCTGGGCATCAACGCCGCACCCCTGGTGTTCCAGCCGCTGCGCTGGGCTTTCACCGTCTTCCTGGTGATGCTCGGCTGGGTGATCTTCCGCGCGGAGAACCTGGACGTCGCCTGGCGCATGTACGCCGCGCTCTTCAGCTTCAACGGCTGGCAGCTCTCCGAACTCAACCGCGCGCAGATCAACGATCTGCAGATCGCCACGCTGCTGCTGGCCTACGCGGTGCTGGCCTGGTTCGGCCTGCGCGAATTCCGCGCGCAGACGCGTGGCGATGAGCCGGCCGTGGAGGCCATCGCCAACGCCGACGGCAGCCTAAGCCTGCGCCAGCCGATGCGCCTGCAGTGGACAACCGCGGCCACCCGCGCCGCGCTGCTCGCGCTGTTCACCGCCTCGGTGCTGAAGCTCTCGGCCCAGAGCTTCTCGCCCTTCCTCTACTTCCAGTTCTGAAGGGAACCGGCCCATGACCCCTACGCAAAACCTGCTCTACGCCACCTCGTTCGGCGGACTGATAGCCGGACTGAGCCTCTGGTCGCTGAACGGACTGCTCGACTTCTCCGTGGCCGAGGGCACGCCCGTGCTCAACGGCACACTGGCCCAGGCCTTCGAGACGCATTACGACGAGGAATTTCCCGCCAAACGCCTGGGTACCAACCTCTGGGCCTTGCTGGACTACGGGCTGTTCGGCGAAGGCCGCCAGGGCGTGATCATCGGCCAGGACGGCTGGCTCTACTCGAATGAGGAATTCGACCCGGTCGCCGACGGCAGCCGCCACATGCGCGACAACCTGGCGCTGGTCCAGGGCGTGCGCGATGCACTGGCTCAGCGCGATATCCAGCTGGTGCTGGCAATCATTCCGTCCAAATCGCGTCTCTACCCCGAGCATGTCGGCGAGGCCACACCTACGGCCCTGCGCCAGGACCTCTACGAGCGTTTCCGTGGCGCCGTGCGCAAGGCCGGGATCACCGCCCCGGACCTGCTCGCCACCCTCGAAGACGCCAAGAACCAGGGCCAGGTCTTCCTGCGCACCGACACCCACTGGACCCCCATGGGCGCCGAAGCCGTGGCCGGACGCCTGGGCCAGGCGGTGGGCGAGGCCATGACCCTGCGCGGTTCGCCGCAGCAGTACCTGACCGAGATCGAAGGCCACGAGGACTACAAGGGCGACCTGACCCGATTCCTGCCCCTGGAGCCGCTGTTCGAGGACCTGATGCCGGCGCCGGACCAGTTGCAGAAGCGCACCACCCGCCGCCAGGACGACGCGGTCGGCGACGACGCCCTGTTCGCCGAATCCGACGTGCCGGTGGCCCTGGTGGGCACCAGCTACAGCGCCAACGACAAGTGGAACTTCGCCGGCGCCCTGCGCCAGGCCCTGCAGCGCGACCTGGTGAACCATGCCGAGGATGGCCACGGGCCGATCCTGCCGATGCTCCGCTACCTGCAGAGCGACGAACTGAAGAACGCCGCGCCGCAACTGGTGATCTGGGAGTTCCCGGAGCGCTACCTGCCGATGCCCAGCGACCTGTCCGACTTCGACCCCGACTGGGTCGCCGGCCTGCGCAAAGGCAGCGTGGACGACACACGCCTGGCCTCGCGCACGGGCCACTGAGCAATCCCCTCGCCAGGGGAACACAGGGCCGAACCCGGTCCGATCAAGAGAGAAGATGGAGGAACACCTCATGAACCGACAGAACACACGCCGCTGGATGTCCTGTGCCTGCGCCCTGGCGCTCGGCATCGGCGCCCTGCAGGTCCAGGCCGACGAAGGCGGCCTGTACGGCCCGCAGGCGCCCAAGGGGTCCGCCTTCGTCCGCGCCTACAACGCCGGCAGCCACGAGCTCAGCGTCAACGTCGGCAACACCGCGCTGACCGACGTGCCGCCACTGGGCTCCAGCGACTTCAAGTTCCTCCCGGCGGGCAACTACAGCGCCCAGGTGGGCAACGGCAGCCTCTCGGTGAAGCTGGAAGCCGACCGCTACTACACCCTGGTCAACCAGACCGGCAAGAACCCGCAACTGGTCGAGGAGCCGCCCTTCCGCAACAAGCAGAAGGCCCTGCTGCGCGTGCAGAACCTGTCCGACGCCAAGCTCAGCCTGAAGACCGCCGACGGCAAAACCCCGGTGGTCGCGGACGTGGCCCCGCAAGGCCGTGGCGAACGCGAGATCAACCCGGTGAAGGTGGGCCTGGCCCTGTTCGACGGCGACAGGAAGGTCAGCGACCTGAAGCCGGTCTCGCTGCAGCGCGGCGAGGTGGTCTGCCTCTACGTCACCGGCAGCGGCGGCAAGCTCTCCCCGGTCTGGGTCAAGCGCCCGGTGGAATCCTGAGCAGCCGCTTCGACGGAGCGACAGCCGGCGCGGGATGAACCACGCCGGTCATTACCCGCCACGCAGAGGGCGGGAAAGAACGAAATGTGATCGATGGAAGCAGTGCCTGAAACCCACAAACGCGTTAGGAGAAACACCCATGATTCCCGTGATCCTTTCTGGCGGTAGCGGCTCTCGCCTCTGGCCTCTTTCGCGCAAGCAATTCCCCAAGCAGTTCCTCGCCCTCACCGGCGAACGCACCCTGTTCCAGCAGACCCTGCAACGCCTGAACTTCGAAGGCATGCAGCCGGCCGTGCTGGTGGCCAACCAGGACCACCGCTTCATCGTCCAGGAACAGCTCGACGCCATCGGCCTGCCGGTCCAGAGCCTGTTGCTCGAACCCTTCGGCCGCAATACCGCGCCGGCGGTGGCCATGGCCGCGATGCAACTGCTGGCCGAGGGCCGCGACGAGCTGATGCTGGTGCTCCCGGCCGACCACGTGCTGCGTGACCAGGGTGCCTTCCAGCAGGCCCTGGCGCTGGCCAGCCTGGCTGCCGAGCAAGGCGAGATGGTGCTCTTCGGCGTGCCCGCCGAACGCCCGGAAACCGGCTACGGCTACATCCGCAGCCAGGCCGACGGCGCGCTGCCGGAAGGCATCGCCCGGGTCGCCCGGTTCGTCGAGAAGCCCAACGAAGACAAGGCCCGCGAGTACGTGGCCAGCGGCGACTATTTCTGGAACAGCGGCATGTTCCTGTTCCGCGCCAGCCGCTTCCTGGAAGAGCTCAAGCACCACGACGTGGACATCTACGACACCTGCCTGCTGGCCCTGGAACGCAGCAAGCGCGATGGCATCGCGGTGAGCATCGACGCCGCCACCTTCGCCTGCTGCCCGGACAACTCCATCGACTATGCGGTGATGGAGAAGACCGCGCGCGCCTGCGTGGTGCCGCTGGCCGCCGGCTGGAACGACGTGGGCAGCTGGAGCTCGATCTGGGAAGTGCACGACAAGGACCGGGACGGCAACGTCACCAAGGGCGACGTGGTGGTGCAGGACAGCCACAACTGCCTGGTGCACGGCAACGGCAAGCTGGTGTCGGTGATCGGCCTGGACGATGTGGTGGTGGTGGAAACCAAGGACGCCATGATGATCGCCCACAAGGACCGCGTGCAGGATGTGAAGAAGCTGGTCAACAAGCTGGACGCCGACGGCCGCAGCGAGACCCAGAACCACTGTGCCGTGTACCGCCCCTGGGGCTCCTACGACTCGGTGGACATGGGCGGCCGCTTCCAGGTCAAGCACATCACGGTGAAGCCCGGCGCGCAGCTGTCGCTACAGATGCACCACCACCGCGCCGAACACTGGATAGTCGTTTCCGGCACCGCCCAGGTGACCTGCGACGACAAGGTGTTCCTGCTCACCGAGAACCAGTCCACCTACATCCCGATCGCCTCGGTGCATCGCCTGGCCAACCCTGGCAAGATCCCGCTGGAGATCATCGAAGTGCAATCGGGCAGCTACCTGGGCGAAGACGACATCGAGCGCCTGGACGATGTCTACGGTCGCGCACCGCAAGGCGCCACGGTGCACAGCATCGCCCGCTGACGGCCGCTGACTGAGTTAGCATGGGAGGCCTCACACGGAGGTCTCCCATGCTGATCGGCATCGTTCTCATCCTGACCTGGCTCATCCTGCTGTTGCGCTACCCGGCCAAGGCCCTGCCCCTTTCCATGGCCGCGGTGGCCGGCCTGGGGCTGGTGGCCGCCTGGGTCCTCTGGCAGGAAAGCATCGAAGAAAATCGCTTCGCCCGCCTGGAAATCCAGCTCCGCCTCGATCCCGAACAATGTCCGGCCGACCGACCGCTGGCCATCACCCTGCGCAACGGCACCGATGCCGTGCTGCAGAACTTCGCCTGGCAGGTTCAGGCCATGCGCCCCGGCGACACCATCAATCTCGCCCAGGCCAGCTACGACCGGCCTCGCTACCTCGGCCCCGCCGAACTGCAGCCCGGCGCGAGCTGGCAGGACTGCCTGCCCCTTCCGCCCATTCGCCAGGGTTATCGCGCACAATCCCTGGAGTTTCGCGCCGCCGATCTGCGTGGCACATTCGTCGACTGAAAACACGGCCCTCTCCCCAACCCTCTCCCGCAAGCGGGAGAGGGGGCGGTCCGCGTAGCGATCGAACACCGCACGTGCTGCTTTACGCCCCTCTCCCTTTCAGGGCGAGGGCGCGCGGGAGCGGGTAACGGAACGCCAACCCTGCACAGGACTTGAGATGCCCACCCCAATCGCCCTGATCACCGGCTGCTCCAGCGGCATCGGCCGCGCCCTGGCCAACACCTTCAAGGCCGCTGGCTACGACGTCTGGGCCACGGCCCGCAAGGCGCAGGACCTGGCCACGCTTGAAGCGGCCGGCTTTGTCGCGGTCGCGCTGGACGTGAACGACCGGAACGCCGTGGCCGACCTGGCCGGACGCCTGGAACGGGAGGCCGGCGGCCTCGATGTGCTGGTGAACAACGCCGGCTACGGCGCCATGGGCCCGCTGCTGGACGGCGGCGTCGAGGCCCTGCGCAAGCAGTTCGACACCAACGTCTTCGCCCTGGTGGACCTGACCCGCGCCTGCTTCCCGCTGCTGCGCCAGCGCCGCGGCCTGGTGGTGAATATCGGCAGCGTATCCGGCGTGCTGGTCACGCCCTTCGCCGGCGCCTACTGCGCGTCCAAGGCGGCGGTGCATGCCCTGTCGGACGCCCTGCGCCTGGAGCTGGCACCGTTCGGCATCGAACTGATGGAAGTCCAGCCCGGCGCCATCGCGTCCAGCTTCGGCGCCAATGCCACCCGCGAAGCCGAAGCGCTGATCGCCGAAGGCTCGCCCTGGTGGCCGCTGCGCGAAGGCATCCGCGCCCGCGCACGCGCCTCCCAGGACAACCCCACCTCAGCCGAGGCATTCGCCCGGCGGCTGCTCGTCGCCGTGCAGCGCAAGCCGCGCCCGGCGCTGGTGCGCATCGGCAATGGCAGCCGCGCCCTGCCGCTGCTGGCGCGCTGGGTACCGAGAAGCCTGCTGGACCGCGTGCTGAAGAAGCGCTTCGGCCTCGGTGTATCGCTCTGAGCCGCGCGAAGCGCTGCCCGTCAGACCCGCGCGACCACCCCTTCGCTTATCCACAGCTTCAACCACTGCGCTGCCTGCAGGGGCTCGCCCAGCTCCTCGCAGAGCCGGGCGAAGTTCCATCCCTCCACCGCCATGCCGAGCAGCGCCCCGCCTTCTTCCCCGGACAGGCTGCGGTACTGCCCGACCAGCCCCCGGCGCCAGACCAGGCAGAGTTCGGGCCGCTCCAGCAGCCGGCTGCCGGGAAACTCGCGTGCCTCCTTCACCGCGCGCCAGAGGGCCAGACTGTTATGCCGGCACGGCACCCGTTGCACGCTGGGTAACAGCGCCAGACGCAACGCCGGCCAGTCTTCGGCCGACAATCGCGCCATGTGCTCCAGGGTCAGCGGTTCACCGTCGGCGGCGTCGAACGCCAGGGTGAAGGCCCACTCCAGCCGCGCCAGTTCGGCCAGGGGCTCGGCCTGCTCGGGCACCAGCCAGGCTTCGATGAAGTCCGCGAGCCCCGCGCCAAGCCAGCGCAGGCTGAAATGGGCCGATGGATGGACACGCAGGTAGGCGTGGGCCAGGGACTCGAACTCCTCGTCGCCCAGCCAGTGGTGCACCGTCGGGTAATCGCCGCGCAGGGCATCGACCAGGCGCGCCCGGTAGGCGTGGTGGTAGATCTGCAGCCCCTCCAGCGCACCCAGCTCGGGACCGCCCCGAATGGCGGCGAGCAGTTCGGGGGCCACGGCGCCGCTTTCGTCCAGCAGGTAGGCCTCGAAGCGTTGCTGGAATTCGTTCAGGCGCATGCCACCTCCTTGCCCAGCGTCGCCTCGGCCAGGGCGCGCGCCTGGTACAGTTCGGCCAGGAGTTCATCCAGGGGCGGCAGGTGGTCGTCCCGTTCCAGCAGGGTGGCCACCGGGCCCAGGTGTTCGAGCGTGCGCCGGTAGAGCTGCCAGACCGGGTCGCAGATCGGCGCGTCGTGGGTATCGATCAGGTAGTGGCCGTAGTCGCTGTGGCCGGCGAGGTGTAGCTGACGGATGGCCTGGCGCGGCAAAGCGGCGATGAAGTCCCAGGGGTCGAAGCCCTGGTTGAACGCGCTCACGTAGACGTTGTTCACGTCCAGCAGCAACTCGCAGCCGCTGCGCTCCACCAGCGCACAGAGGAACGCCCACTCGCTCATCTCGCTGTCGGCGCAGCGCAGGTAGCTGGAGACGTTTTCCAGCACCAGCGGCCGGCCCAGCGCATCCTGCACCTGCATCACCCGCTCGGCCACGTGGGCCAGGCTCTCTTCGGTAAAGGGCAGCGGCAGCAGGTCGTGCAGTTGGTGGGCGTTGCCACGGCTCCAGCAGAGGTGGTCGGAGACCCACCGCGGATGGATGCGTTCGGCCAGGGCCCTGAGCTGGCGCAGGTGGTCGGTATCCAGCGGGTGCGGACCGCCGATGGACAGCGACACGCCGTGCATCACCAGCGGATAGCGCTCGGCGATGGCGTCGAGGTAATAGAGCGGCTTGCCGCCGCCCACCAGGTAGTTCTCGGAGATCACCTCGAACCAGTCCACGGCGGGTTCCTGTTCGAGGATTTCCTGGTGGTACTGGCTCCTGAGTCCCAGGCCGAAGCCCAGGCTGGACGAGTGTTCGCGCATGACGGGCCTCCCTGGGGCCAGGGGTGGCCCGCAGGCCACCCCGGTTCCGGATTACGGGCCGACCTTGCCACCGGAGGACTTGCACTCGGCCAGCGTGGTGCTCTTGAAGCCCTGGCCCTTGCAGGCACCCTGGCCCTTGCACGCGTTGTTGGCGGTCTTGCAGTCGTTCTGGCCCTTGCAGGCATTGATGCCGTAACAGTGAACCATGCCTTCTTCGGCCATGACCTGGGCGGGCAAGCCGGCGAACAGGCTGGCGGCGGTCAGGGCCAGGGCGAAGCCGGTGAAGGTGGCGGTGCTTTTCATGGTCATTTTTATGCATCCTCGGAAAGTGATCGTCAGCCGGCTCACTGCGCCGGACATAGAGGTAGAGAATGACGGGGGCCTGGCGTTACAGCCGCGCGAGGAATTTTTTTGCCGTCCGGAAACGGACCTGGGTCAGGCGATCCCGCCCTGTATCCGGGTTACAGTGGCCGCACTTCAATCACGGGATTTCACCATGTCGCTTTCCTTGCGCTACGCCGTCGGCGGCGTGGCCCTGGCCACGGTTCTGAACCTGCTGCTGCGCAGCCTGGTGAAGGTCGGCGGCCTCTTCGCCACCCTGCTGATCGCCGCTGCCACGGCGGCGCTGATCGCCCTCGCCTTCCGGCTGATCCAGCGGCGCGCGCCGTCGCCCGGCGAGCGCTGGCGCATCGTGCTCGTCTATGGCGGCCTGCTCGGCCTGCTGTACCTGGGACTGCTGGTGATGATGACGCTGCAGGACACGCCCAGCCCCATGGGCGTCCTGCTGTTCCTGGTGCATTACCTCTGCTACCCGGTGCTGGCCGCGCTGCTGCTGTCGGAGCGGTTCTTCGCGAACGTCCGCTGAGCGGCTAGACGCTCCCCTCCCGCTCCACCACCAGGATGCGGGCGGCGCCCCGGGGGTGGGCCACATGCTCGCAGCCCACCCCGGCATGGAAGATGTCGCCCACGCCCAGCAGCACCCGCCGCTCCTCGCCCCCCTCGCGATGGCGCATCTCCACCTCGCCCTCCAGCACCACGAAGACTTCCTGGCCATCGTTGACGTGCCAGACGTAGGGCTGGTCGGTCCAGTGCAGGCGCACCGTGGTGCCGTCCAGGTTGGCCACATCCAGCGCGCCCCAGGCCCGCTCCGCGGTGAACGCGCGGCCGCGAATCACCCGGCCGGCGCTCATGCGCGCCCCGCCGTGGCCACAGCCGGCGACAGCGGCTTGGGCTTGCGGAACACCAGCACGTTGCCCGCCATCACCAGGGCCAGGCCGAACAACGCCGGCAGGGTCCACTGGTAGCCTTCCACGAAGGCCGAGATGTTCAGCGCCACCACCGGGAAGAGCACCGTGCAGTAGGCGGCGCGCTCCGGCCCCATGCGCCCCACCAGGGTCAGGTAGGCGGTGAAGCCGATCACCGAACCGGGGATGGCCAGGTACAGCAGCGAGCCGATATAGCGGGTGTTCCACTCCATCGCGAAGGGCGTACCGCTGGCCAGGCACCAGGCGCCGAGCAGCAGGGCCCCGTAGAGCATGCCCCAGGCGTTGGTGGTCAGCGGCCTGAGACCGGCCTTCTGCTGCAGGCTGGAGAGCATGTTGCCGGCGGAGAAGCACAGCGTCCCCAACAGCGCCAGGCCCAGGCCAATGAGGGTTTCGCGGCTGGCGGCGTGGTGGGACAGCTCCGGCCAGAACAGCAGCCCCAGCCCCAGCAGGCCGAGGCCGCCGCCGGCCAACACGTTGGGCGCGATGCGCTGGCCGAAGAAGAGGCGCGCATTGAGGGCATTCCACAGGGTGGCGGTGGAGAACACCACGGCGATCAGGCCGCTGGGGATCCACTGGCTGGCGGTGTAGAAGCACATGAAATTGACGCAGAACAGACACAGGCCCTGGGCCAGGCAGATCAGCTGGGCGCGACCGTCGAGCTTCTGCAGGCGGCGGCTGAGCAGCAGGAGGGCAAAGAGCACGGCGGCGGCCAGGGCGAAACGGTAGGCGATGGAGGCGGGAATGGCGACGCTGCCCATCTGCAGCTTGATGGCGATCCAGGTGGTGCCCCAGATCAGGACGGTGAGCAGGTAGAGGGACAGGTTCATCGCGGCAACTCCGGTTTCGAGGGTTCCAGTCTCCCCCTGCCCCACCCCGCCCGCTTGCACAAACTTGCGCTTATCTCGTCGGAGACCTGCCCGGCCGTCTGCGCGCGCGTTAGGATGAACCCCATTCGCTGCCCGGCCCACGTCGCCATGTCGCTACTCGAACAGAACCAGGTCTTCCAGTCCCTCGCCAGCTCGCCCCATGCCCGCCTGGAACACAGCGCGGAACTGGGCGACGGCCTGGGCGCGGCGCTGTGGAGCAACCACCACGATGCGCGGGACTACCAGGGACCGAAGGTCCACACCCTGTCCTGCTACCTGGCCGGCGGCACGGGCACCTACCGCCGCGAACGGCCGGATGCCAAGGGCGCGCCGGACAAGCTGTGCATCCTGCCCGCCGGGCATGAGTCATCCTGGGTGATCAACGGCGAGATCCGCCTGGCCCACCTCTACTTCAGCGCCGAGCATTTCGCCCAGGCCGCAGTGACCCTGCTGGACCGCGAGCCCCGCGAGCTGCAGCTACGCGAACGGACCTTCCTCGACGACCCTCGGCAGGCACGCAACTTCCACCAACTGATCCGCCTGGACTGGAACGAACCCGCCGAACGCCTGCGCGCCACCAGCCTGGCCTTCGACATGATCCACCACAGCCTGCTGACCCAGGCCGGGATGCGCGAGGGGCTGCGCCTGAAGGGGGGGCTGGCGCCGGCACTGCGCAAGCGCCTGGCGGACTACATCGAGCATCGCCTCGCCGAGCCCGTCAGCCTCGGCGAGCTGGCGACCTTCGCGGCGCTGTCGGAGTATCACTTCGCACGGATGTTTCGCGAGAGCTTCGGCGTGCCGCCGCACCAGTATGTGCTGGCACGCCGCCTGGAGCGGGCCCGCAAGCTGTTGCGGGACACCGGATTACCGCTGGGGGAAATCGCCCTGGCGTGCGGCTTCGCCAGTGCCAGTCACTTCAGCAATCGCTTCCGCGCGGCGCTCGGCGGCACGCCCGGGGCCTTCCGGGCGGCCTTCCGCTGATCAGAACACCAGGTCGGACAGGCGCCAGACCTCGAAGGCTGGCGTCTCGTAGGGATGGGCCTTTTTCAGGGCCTTGACCGCATCGTGGATCAGCTCGTCGGCGACCACCATCTCCACTTTCCACTCGGCCACCTGCTCGACCACGCCCGTCTGGCCGAGGAAAGGCTTGCTGCCCTCCAGCGGGCGGAACTGGCCCTGGCCCAGGGACTGCCAGCAGCAACTGTCATAAGCACCGATACGCCCGCCGCCCGCGGCGAAGATGGCGTTTTTCACGGGTTCCAGGTGACTCTCCGGAACGTAGAAGCACAGCTTGTACATCAGGTTCTCCGCAGGGATGGATCGGCGAGATGATACCCAAAATGATGGCATTTTGACGCCATATTACAGTGGCGCCGTTCACATACGGCGAGTTGGACCCACAACGCAGTGAAGCGTTCGGCATGGCCATAGGCTGCCTTGCACTAAGGGCGACGCCCTACTCACCCCTCCAGAAGCGTCGCCAGCGTTGGCCAAAGCCGGCCGCTGGCGGGCTGTGACTGCCGTCGCAGTAGGGCAGGCGGGCGGAGCGGCCACAGCGGCAGAGCAGCAGGCGCTGCTCGCGGCCGGCGGTCAGATGCAGGCCGTCGGGACACTCGGCCGGGCAGTCGGGCAAACACGCCGACCGGCCGCAACGGCAGAGGCGGCACTGGTCGCCGGATTGCAGCAGACGGACTTCAGGCAGTATCGGGTCCGGCATGAAAGGGGGCTCGGAAACGAAAAGGCGGGAGAAGAGTGCCTTCTCCCGCCTTTCGCTGTCGATGACCGAGGGGGCCAATCGGACCCGCCCTTCGGGCACCCTCTCCCCTGGGGGAGAGGGTCATCGGCTGGCCTGCCGCCTTTTAATCCACCCAGACGCGGGCGTTGCGGAACATGCGCATCCAGCCACCGTCTTCCTGCCACTCGTCCGGGCGCCAGGAGTTCTGCACAGCACGGAACACGCGCTCCGGGTGCGGCATCATGATGGTCACGCGGCCGTCGCGGCTGGTCAGGCCGGTGATGCCACGGGGCGATCCGTTCGGGTTGGCCGGGTAGGTCTCGGTGACCTTGCCGTGGTTATCGACGAAGCGCATGGCCACGCAACCGGACAGGTCGGCTTCCAGCAGGGCTTCCTCGCTCTCGAACTCCGCATGGCCTTCACCGTGGGCGATGGCGATGGGCATGCGCGAGCCGGCCATGCCGCGCAGGAAGATCGAGGACGACTCCTGTACCTGGACCATGGCCACGCGGGCCTCGAACTGCTCCGAGCGGTTGCGCACGAAGTGCGGCCAGAACTCGGTGCCGGGGATCAACTCATGCAGGTTGGACATCATCTGGCAACCGTTGCACACGCCGAGGGCGAAGCTGTCCTTGCGCTCGAAGAAGGCCTGGAAGCCATCACGGGCACGGCTGTTGAACAGGATCGACTTGGCCCAGCCCTCACCGGCGCCGAGCACATCGCCGTAGGAGAAGCCGCCGCAGGCCACCAGGCCCTTGAAGTCGTCCAGGCTGACGCGGCCAGCGAGGATGTCGCTCATGTGCACGTCGATCGCGGCGAAACCGGCGCGGTCGAACGCGGCGGCCATTTCCACCTGGCCGTTGACGCCCTGCTCGCGGAGGATCGCCACCTGCGGACGCACACCCTTCTTGATGTAGGGCGCGGCGATGTCCTGGTTGACGTCGAAGCCGAGCTTGATCGACAGGCCGGGGTTGTCTTCTTCCAGCAGGGCGTCGAACTCCTGGTCGGCGCAGTCGGCGTTATCGCGCAGACGCTGGATCTGATAGCTGGTTTCAGCCCACTGGCGCTGCAGCAGGCGGCGCTCGCCACCGAACACGGCTTCGCCGTTGAAGCTGATGGCGACGTTGGCGCCGTTCACCGGCTGGCCGATCACCGCCACGCAGTCGCCGAGGCCGGCCGCGCTGAACTGGGCCAGCACTTCCGGGGTGGCGTCCTGGCGGACCTGGATGACCGCGCCCAGCTCTTCGTTGAACAGCACGGCCGCCACGCCTTCGCGGTTGTCGGCCAGGGCGTCGAGGTAAAGGTCCAGGCCGCAGTGGCCGGCGAAGGCCATTTCCAGTGCGGTGGCCAGCAGGCCGCCGTCGGAGCGGTCGTGGTAGGCCAGCAGGTGGCCGTCGGCATTCAGGCCCTGGATCACGGCGAAGAAGGCCTTCAGGTCTTCGGCGTCGTCGACGTCCGGCACCTGCTGGCCGAGCTGGCTGTAGACCTGGGTGAGGATGGAGCCGCCCAGGCGGTTCTGGCCACGGCCGAGGTCCACCAGGATCAGGTCGGTCTCGCCCTTGTCCAGGCGCAGCTGCGGGGTCAGGGTCTGGCGCACGTCGCTGACCGGGGCGAAGCCGGTGACAATCAGGGACAGCGGCGAGGTGACGGACTTGTCCACACCCTCGTCCTGCCAGCGGGTCTTCATGGACATGGAGTCCTTGCCCACCGGGATGGTGATGCCCAGCGCCGGGCACAGCTCCATGCCCACGGCCTTGACGGTGTCGTACAGGCGGGCGTCCTCGCCCGGATGGCCGGCGGCGGCCATCCAGTTGGCGGAGAGCTTGATGTCGCCCAGTTTTTCGATCTTCGAGGCGGCCAGGTTGGTGATGGTCTCGCCGATGGCCATGCGCCCGGAGGCCGGCGCGTTCAGCAGGGCCAGCGGTGTGCGCTCGCCCATGGCCATGGCTTCGCCGGTGTAGACGTCGAAGCTGGTGGCGGTGACGGCGCAGTCGGCCACCGGCACCTGCCAGGGGCCGACCATCTGGTCGCGGGCCACCAGGCCGGTGATGGTGCGGTCGCCGATGGTGATCAGGAAGTTCTTGCTGGCCACGGCCGGATGGCGCAGCACGCGGCTGACGGCTTCTTCGATGTCCAGCTCGGCGGCGGCAAAGTCATCGCCCCGCTCCGCCTCGCGGCTGACCGAGCGGTGCATGCGCGGCGGCTTGCCGAGCAGGACTTCGAGCGGCATGTCCACCGGCTTGTTGCCGAAGTGGCTGTCGTTCACGGTCAGGTGACGCTCTTCGGTGGCCTCGCCGACGACGGCGAAGGGGCAGCGCTCGCGCTCGCAGATGGCCTTGAAGCGCTCGAAGTCGGCCGCATCCACGGAAAGCACGTAGCGCTCCTGGGACTCGTTGCACCAGATTTCCAGCGGGCTCATGCCCGGTTCGTCGTTGGGCACGGCGCGCAGTTCGAAACGGCCGCCGCGGCCGCCGTCGTTGATCAGTTCCGGCAGGGCGTTGGAGATGCCGCCGGCGCCGACGTCGTGGATGAACTTGATGGGGTTCTCGGCGCCCAGCTGCCAGCAGCGGTCGATCACTTCCTGGCAGCGGCGCTCCATTTCCGGGTTGTCGCGCTGCACCGAGGCGAAGTCCAGGTCGGCGGAGCTGGCGCCGGTAGCCATCGACGATGCGGCACCGCCGCCCAGGCCGATGAGCATGGCCGGCCCGCCGAGGACGATCAGCTTGGCGCCGACGGAGATCTCACCCTTCTGCACGTGCTCGGCGCGGATGTTGCCCATGCCGCCGGCGAGCATGATCGGCTTGTGGTAGCCGCGCACTTCTTCGCCGTGGGGCGTGTCGATAGCCTGCTCGAACGTGCGGAAGTAACCGGTCAGGGCCGGACGGCCGAACTCGTTGTTGAACGCGGCGCCGCCCAGCGGGCCTTCGATCATGATGTCCAGCGGGGTGACGATGCGCTCGGGCTTGCCGTAGGGCTTCTCCCAGGGCTGCTCGAAACCGGGAATCTGCAGGTTGGAGACGGTGAAGCCGGTCAGGCCGGCCTTGGGCTTGGCACCGCGACCGGTGGCGCCTTCGTCGCGGATTTCGCCGCCGGAACCGGTGGAGGCGCCGGGGAACGGGGCGATGGCGGTCGGGTGGTTGTGGGTCTCCACCTTCATCAGGATGTGCACGGGCTCCTGGGTAGCGCCGTACTGGCGGGTCGCCGGGTCCGGGAAGAAGCGGCCGGCGGTGAAGCCCTCGATCACCGAAGCGTTGTCCTTGTAGGCGGACAGCACGCCTTCGCGGTGCATCTCGTAGGTGTTCTTGATCATGCCGAACAGGCTCTTCTCCTGCGCCTGGCCGTCGATGTCCCAGCTGGCGTTGAAGATCTTGTGGCGGCAGTGCTCGGAGTTCGCCTGGGCGAACATCATCAGCTCGACGTCGTGGGGGTTGCGGCCCAGTTCGTTGAAGCTCTTCACCAGGTAGTCGATCTCGTCTTCGGCGAGCGCCAGGCCCAGTTCGACGTTGGCCTTCTCCAGCGCGGCGCGGCCGCCGGCGAGGATGTCGACGACGGTCAGCGGCTTGGGCTGGGCGTGGCTGAACAGGCCGGCAGCCTCTTCCTCGCCGGCCAGCACCAGCTGGGTCATGCGGTCATGCAGGCTGCTGGCGATCAGTTGCGCGTCGGCGTCGCTGATCTCGCCGGCCACGTAGTAGGCGATACCACGCTCCAGGCGTTCGATCTTGGCCAGGCCGCAATTGCGGGCGATGTCGGTGGCCTTGCTCGACCAGGGCGAGATGGTGCCGAAGCGCGGCACCACCAGGAACAGGCGGCCGCTGGGCTCCTGCACCGGGACGCTGGGACCGTACTTGAGCAGACGGGCCAGGACTTGCTCTTCCTCCCCGCTGAGTACGCCAGTCACTTCGGCGAAGTGGGTGAACTCGGCGTAGAGTCCGCTGACGGCGGGGACCTTCTGGGTCAATTGCTCGAGCAGTTTGCCGTGGCGAAAAGCGGAAAGGGCGGGAGCACCGCGCAGGATCAACATCTTCGGGACAGCCTCTGGGGAAGGGGTGTGCTGGGAGGCCGTGCATTCTAGCGCAAAGCGCCGCTTTCCGGCACCTCCGAAGGTGCCTCGCGTCGCCCGACCGCTAGCAGAGATGATGCGCCCTGTCGAGATATGGCACCCGCCAGGCTTTGCGTATACTCCGTGGATGCTAAATCACCACGTGTTCGGCACACGTCGGGCCTTTTGGGCCCTGGCTACCGGATTCTTCCTGATGCTCGTCGGCTGCAAGCAGCCCACCACCCTCGAGCGCGTTCAGGAGGAAGGTGTGCTACGTGTGATAACCCGCAACAGCCCGGCCACCTACTTCGAGGATCGCAACGGCGAAACCGGTTTCGAGTACGAACTGGTCAAGCGCTTCGCCGATGACCTGGGCGTCGAGCTGAAAATCGAAACCGCCGACAAACTGGACGAAGTCTTCTCCCGCCTGGGCCAGGCCAATGGTCCGGTGCTGGCGGCCGCCGGTCTGGTGGCCAGCGAGGCGCGCCGCAGCGAAATACGTTTCTCCCGCTCCTACCTGGACGTCACCCCGCAGGTCATCTACCGCAACGGCGAACGCCGCCCCACCCGCCCCGAGGGCCTGGTCGACCGGCGCATCCTGGTGCTCAAGGGCAGCAGCCACGCCGAGCAGCTGGCGGCGCTGAAGGTCACCCTGCCCGGCCTGACGTACGAGGAGTCCGACGAAGTGGAAGTGGTCGACCTGCTGCGCATGGTCGACGAAGGGCAGATCGACCTGACCCTGGTGGACTCCAACGAACTGGCGATGAACCAGGTCTACTTCCCCAACGTGCGCGTGGCCTTCGACCTGGGCGACGCCACCAGCCTGGCCTGGGCCATGGCGCCGGGCGAGGACGACAGCCTGTACGACGCGGTCAACGCCTTCCTCGACAAGGCCCGCAAGGACGGCACCCTGCAGCGTCTGAAGGACCGCTACTACGGCCATGTCGACGTGCTCGGCTATGTCGGCGCCTACACCTTCGCCAAGCACCTGCAACAGCGCCTGCCCAAGTACGAGCAGCACTTCCGCCAGGCCTCCCAGAAAAACGACGTGGACTGGCGCCTGCTGGCCGCCATCGGCTACCAGGAGTCGCTCTGGCAACCCACCGCCACGTCCAAGACCGGCGTGCGCGGCCTGATGATGCTGACCGAAAACACCGCCAAGGCCATGGGCGTGTCCAACCGCCTGAACGCCAAGCAGAGCATCTTCGGTGGCGGCAAGTACTTCACCATGATCAAGAACGGGCTGTCCGAGGACCTCAAGGAGCCGGACCGCACCTGGTTCGCCCTCGCCGCCTACAACGTCGGCATCGCCCACCTGGGCGACGCGCGCAAGCTGGCGGAAGCCGAAGGCCTGAACCCCAACAAGTGGCTGGACGTGAAGAAAATGCTCCCGCGCCTGTCGCAGAAGCAGTGGTACCGCAAGACCCGCTACGGCTATGCACGCGGCGGCGAGACGGTGCACTTCGTGCAGAACATCCGCCGCTACTACGACATCCTCACCTGGGTGACCCAGCCGCAGATGGAAGGCAGCCAGTTGGCCGAGAACACCAGCCACCTGCCCGGCATCAACAAGACACGTCCACCGGAAGAGCAACCGGACGAAAAGCTCTGATGCCCGTCCCGGGGTACAGAAGAAGGCCCGCACGAAGCGGGTCTTTTTGCTGACTGCCGATCACCCGTCCGAACGCAGCAGGTTCAGCGCGCTGTAGATGGCGTAGGCCGCACTGGCCAGGTAGATCAGTACGATGACCACCTGCACCAGCGGATGGGCAATCCAACCGCACTGCCAGGCCGAGCACCAGCAGCCGATTCTTTGGCTGGTTTCCGGGCCGAGCCGGCGAAACGTGTCGAAGATGTGGGTCAGGATGCTGCCGCCCAGCCCCCCCAGCAGGAGGTCAGCCTATTGAGGGCGCCTCCTGGCATTGGCCCCGGATGCGGGACCCGCCCAGGCGGGTCGGATCGGACCGCTCCGGACCGCCCTTCACGGGCGGGCGCGCACCTTACACATCGGGCGCGAGGGGCCAGGCAAGACGCGCGCGACCTTGGTCGCATGGCGATGAACCATCAGGCGTCCTTGCGCGCCGCCCGCCGGGCCTGGAAGAAGCCCGAGAGCAGTTCGCTGCTGGCCTGCGCCAGCACCCCGCCCTCCACCAGCACGCGGTGGTTGAGGAATTCCTGGTTGAAGAACTCGCCGCGGCTGACCGCCACGCCCGCCTTGGGCTCGGTGGCGCCATAGACCACGCGGGTGATCCGCGAATGGACGATCAGCCCGGCGCACATGCTGCAGGGCTCCAGGGTGACGTACAGGGTGCTGCCCACCAGCCGGTAGTTCTCCAGGCGGCTGGCGGCGTCGCGTACCGCCACCATCTCGGCGTGGGCGCTGGGATCATGGCCGGAGATCGGACAGTTGAAGCCGCGGCCGACGATCTCGCCGTCCTTGACCAGCACCGCGCCCACCGGCACCTCGCCCAGCTCCGCCCCCTGGCGGGCAAGTTCGAGGGCTTCGCGCATGAAGTGTTCGTCGCGGCTGCGGTCGATGATCTGGGGCTGGCGCATGCTCGGCTCAGGCAACCTCGATGGCGGCCATCAGGCCGGTTTCCATATGGTCGATGACGTGGCAGTGGAACATCCACACCCCCGGGTTGTCCGCCACCAGCGCAATGCGCGCGGTTTCGTTCTTGCCCAGCAGGTAGGTGTCGGTGAAGTACGGAATGATGGACTTGCGATCGGAATCCAGCACCTTGAAAGCCATGCCGTGCAAATGGATCGGGTGCAGGTACTGGGCCATGTTGCGCAGCTCGAAGATGTAGTGGCCGTCCTTCTTCAGCTTGGCGATGGGGCGATCCGCACAGGTCTTGTCGTCGATGTCCCAGGCGCGGCCGTTGATCTGCCAATAGTTGCTCGGCCGGCCGGCGCCGCTGGCCAGGGTCGCCGCCCATTCGAAGTTGAAACGCAGCACCTGGGCCTTCTCCAGGTCGGGCTCCGGCACCGGGTTGGCCGGCAGCGCCGCCGGCCAATCGCCGGGCGCTTCGCTGCTGGCCACGCTCTTCAGGGTCGCCAGGCGCAGCGGGCCATTGCGTAGCGGCAGTTCGGTGCCTTCCGCCGGCACCTTCAGCGCCAGCTCCAGGCGCATGCCCGGCCCCAGCCAGTATTCCTTGCCCAGGTCGCGGGGCTCCACGGGATGGCCGTCGAGGGAGTAGATGCGCGCTTGGCCACCCGGCAGGTTGAGGCGGTAGGTCACCGTGTTGTCCAGGTTGAGGATGCGCAGACGCACCACCTGGCCGGCCGGAAGCTCCAGCGTCGGCAGCGGCTTCCCGTTGACGGTGGTCAGGCGGCCGCGCGTACCTTCGCGGGCGGCCTCGCGGGGCACGCTGAACGCGGTGAAAGCCCCCTGCTGGTCCACATGCCAGGTCTTCAGGCTGAGCACCTTCTCGTGCCTGAACCCGGTGGGCTCGCGCTCCTCGACAATCAGCGGACCGACCAGGCCGCGCCCCAGCTGGTGGGCGCTGGACAGGTGCGGGTGGTACCAGAAGCTGCCGGCGTCATCGGTCTTGAAGCGGTAATCGAAGTACTCGCCGGGCAGCACCGGCAGCTGCGACACATAGGGCACGCCATCCATTTCCAGCGGCACACGGATACCGTGCCAGTGGATGGTGGTGGGCTCGTCGAGCTTGTTGATGAAGCGCACCCGCAGCCAGTCGCCCTGACGCGAACGCAGCTCCACCCCCGGTGCCTGGCCGCCATAGGCCCAGGCCGGGGTGGTGTGGCCGGTGACCAGTTCGACGCCCAGCGGGGCGGCGATCAGCTCGTAGTCGTGGGTCTTGGCGTCCAGGGTGCGGCCCAGCCAATAGCGGGCGCCACCGGCGCCGAGGCCGACCACGCCGAGGCCTACCAGGCCACCAAGAATCTGTCTGCGGGTGAAGGACATGGGGTCAGGCTCCTCTGGAAAAGAACGGGGCTGTCCCATCGGCTAATCGAACCGGCCTCTGCCGGGCCGGCTTAGGGGCGCACACGATACACCCAGCAACCAAGAAAGATAAGCGAAAGCCTGTGCAATGGCCGCGACCGATGGGCGCAGCAGTTCTGCCGTGCCCGGCCTAGGCTGAAAAGGATGTCCCGACTCTCTGCAGAGGAGCGTCTCCATGCATCCCACCCGCCGTCAACTGATGCAATTCGGTCTCGGCGGCCTGGTGCTATTGAGCTGGCCGCGATTCGGCCAGGCCGACAACACCAGGACCTGCCGCCTCAGCCCGGAACAGACCGCCGGGCCCTTCTACCTGGAAGATGCGCTGCTGCGCCAGGACATCACGGACGGCAAACCGGGCACGCCCCTGCGCCTGCAATTCGACGTGCTGGAGCTGGATGGCTGCCGCCCCTTGGGCGATGCCGCGCTGGAGATCTGGCATTGCGATGCCGGGGGCGCCTATTCGGGCGTCGGCGCGGGCGACACGAGCCGCTTCCTGCGCGGCGTGCAGATCACCGATCAAGAAGGCCGCGCGGAGTTCCGCAGCATCCTCCCGGGCTACTACCCGGGTCGCACCAACCACGTGCACCTCAAGGTGCATCTGAGCGAACGGGATATCCACACCGGCCAGCTGTATTTCCCCGAGGACATCATCCGCCCCGCCATGGCCAGGCCGCCTTACGCGCACCCCGGCCAGGCATGGACCTCCCGGGAGCAGGATTACCTCTATCGCCGGCGGGAAGGTGACCAGTCCGTTGCCGAGATGCAGCCGGATGGCGAGGGGTTCATCGCGCGGTTGACGCTGGTGGTCGATACCCGCGCCAACGCCTGATCGCGTGTCGAAGCCGGGAAGGGTGGGTCGAGCGGCACGGGCCCCATACGAATGGCATGGCGCCTGGCGTCCTGGATGATCCGTTCGGCTACATCCGGGCCCTGGCGCAGGGGCCTCCGAGGTCACGCACGAGCCCGCTGCCGGGCTTGGCTCGCCCCATTTCAGGCCGGCATCTTCCGCACCGCCCTCCTGACCGCCTGAGGCGGCACCCCGAATCCACGCACAAAGACCTCACGCATATGGCGTCGATCGCGAAACCCGGTTTCCCGTGCAATGACATCCAGGCTGTGGCGGCTTTGTTCAACCATCAGGCGCGCCGCTTCCAGTCGCAGGCTCTCGATGGCCTTGGCCGGCGACTGGCCCGTTTCGGCAGTGAACACCCGGGTGAATTGCCGGGGACTGAGGTGAACGTGCTCCGCCAGCTCTTCGACGCTCAACGCGCGGTTGAGATGTTGGCGGGCGTAATTCAGGGCCTGCTGCATCCGATCGGATTTCGGTGCCAGATCCAGCATCTCCGAATGCTGCGACTGGCCTCCAGAGCGGCGCTGGTGCATGACGAGCTTATGCGCGACGGAGCGCGCCACCTCGGCGCCAAGATCCTTTTCCACCATGCCGAGCGCCAGGTCGAGTCCCGCAGTCATGCCAGCCGATGTCCATACCGCGCCATCGATGATGAAGATGCGGTCCTCCTCGACATGAATGGCCGGATAGCGGCTCTGCATCTCCCGTGCATACGCCCAGTGCGTGGTCGCACGCTTGCCTTCCAGCAGGCCAGCCTGAGCGAGCACGAAGCCCCCTGTACAAATGCCCGCCGTGCGCCGCGCCTGGGAGCCGGCAAGACGCACGAATGCCAGCACATCCGGATCGGGCGGGTTGCCGAGAGGATCATTGACGCCCACGACCATCCAGGTGTCGGCGTATCCGGGGGCCTGGAACGCGCGGGTTTCGACAGACATCCCGAGCGACGAGCGAACGGGTCGGCCCGAGGCCGAAAAGTTCTCGATTATGTAGAACGACTCACCCGCCACCAGATTGGCCAACTCGAACACAGTCTGCGTAGCCAGCGACATCACCTGAAAGCCGTCCGCCAGCAGATAGCCGATGCGATGCATGACCTACCCCCAATGTCTCAAAACACGACCATAAACGTCATTTGAGACGCTGTCGAGACGCGGCAACATGGCTCCACCGAATCAACACAACCCTGGAGCCCATCATGAATCGTTCAAACGCGGGTACTGCCCTGATCACTGGCGCCTCATCCGGCATCGGCGCCATTTATGCGGATCGCCTCGCCCGCCGCGGCTATGACCTGATTCTGGTCGCACGCAACCGTGAGCGTCTGAATGCCTTGGCAAAGCGGATCACGACCGAGACCCGCCAGACGGTGGAAGTCCTCGATGCCGACCTGGGCAATCGTGCTTCCCTGGCCACGGTAGAAGCCAAACTCAAGGAAGATGCCAGCATCACCCTGCTGGTGAACAACGCGGGCATCGGCACCCACACGCCGCTGCTGCAGAGTGACGTCGAGCAGATGAGCCACATGATCGACCTGAACGTCACCGCGCTGACTCGCCTGAGCTACGCAGCCGTGCCGGGCATGGTTGCACGAGGCCATGGCGGCATCATCAATATCTCGTCGATCGTCAGCATTGCCCCGGAAATTCTCAACGGCGTGTATGGCGGCAGCAAAGCCTTCGTCACCGCGTTCAGCCAGTCCCTGCACCATGAGCTGGCCGGCCAGGGCATCCAGGTTCAAGCCGTACTGCCAGGCGCGACCGCTACCGAGTTCTGGGAGACCGGCGGCCTGCCCCTTGAGCACCTGGACCCGAAGATCGTCATGCGCGCAGACCAACTGGTCGATTCGGCGCTGACCGACTACGACCGCGGCGAACTGATCTCCATCCCGTCTCTCCACGATTTCGAGCAATGGCGCGCCTATGAGGCCAAGCGTCGTGAGATGTCCGCTCAGCTGTCCAGCAACACACCTGCACCTCGTTACGCCACCCACTGAATCGCACATCAGGAGCACAGACCATGAAACTGACTGGCAATACCATCTTCATCACCGGCGGCACCTCGGGTATCGGCCGCGGACTGGCCGAAGCCTTCCACCGCCTGGGCAATCAGGTGATCATCGCCGGCCGCCGCAAGGCCTTGCTGGACGAAATCGCCACGGCCAATCCCGGTATCGATACCGTGGAACTCGACATCAACGACCCGGCGCAGATCAAGGCCGTCGCCGAGCAGGTGATCGCACGCCACCCCGACCTGAACGTGGTGATCAACAACGCCGGCATCATGCCGTTCGACAATCCGGCCTCGGGCGACCTGGACGATGATCAGGCCATTGGCCTGCTGAACACCAACGTGCTCGGCCCGGTGCGCGTCAGCGCGGCATTCGTCGAGCACCTCAAGCGCCAGCCGCAGGCCTGGATCATCAACAACAGCTCGGTGCTGGCGTTCCTGCCCCTGGCCGCGACCGCGCTGTACTCCGCCACCAAGGCCGCCATCCACTCCTACACGCTGTCGCAGCGCTTCGCCCTGCGCGACACCCGCGTCGGGGTCCTCGAGATCGCTCCGCCATGGGTGGATACCGATCTGATTCACAAGAGCGGCGACCCCCGCGCCATGCCATTGGACGCGTTCCTGAGCGAGACGCTGGCCAAGCTCGAACAGGCGACTACCGAAGTGCTGGTCGACGGCGTGGTTCCACTGCGCGCCAATGTCGGACCGAACGAGCATACGCTGGTGAACCAGTTCAACCAGTCGCTGGTGGACAACCCGATCCCCGTGGCGTGAGAACGCCGGCTGGACCTGTCCCGTGACAGGTCGCGGGCCTGCGGAGTCTTCGATGCTGTGTTTCTGTCCGGCCCTGGGCGGTATGGCGCTGCCCGAACGGCTGGACAGACTCACAGGTCGAGCTGATCCAAGGGGATCGCCACCTCCCCGGCGACGGTCCGGTGAAGCCAAGGGCATAACGTTCGCCATTCCGCACGAGCCCGCCGACAGCGCAAAACTGCCCGAACGGTCAGGGGCTTCAACCGAACGTATTTTCATTCTGCGAATGAAAGTGTTGATCGGTTCAGCGCCTTTTTCTCCGCAGACGATAAGCCGAAGATGGCTTCGCGTTCCGCTCCCGGCCTATGTCCCCGCAGGAGTCACCCCATGGACACCTTGGTTGTTAGCGACCCAAGTCTGTCCATCGAAGGCCGCGTCGTGGGGCGGGCACCTGGGTCACATCGAGAGACCTGGATCGAAAGCGGCACAGCCAGAGGCAAGATCGCTCTGAAAGCCTCTGACTCGTTCGAGCCTACTGCCCTCATTGCAGACAACGGAGAATCCTCATGCGCATCCCCCTGCCGATCCGGCACACAGCTCTGGCCCTGGCCCTGGCCCTGGCCATCCTCAGCCCTGCCACTTTTGCAGCCCAGCTGCAACCGCTGCCGGCCAGCGCCGCCGCAGAAAAGCCGGTGGGAGTGATCGATCAGGTGTTCGCCTTTCATGGGGCGATGCCCACTGGCGTAACCGTCAGCGAGACGGGTCGCATCTTCGTCAACTTCCCGCGCTGGGGCGACACCGTTCCCTTCACCGTCGGCGAAATCCGCAATGGCACTGTGGAGCCATACCCCAACGCCGCCATCAACGTCGCAGACCCGAACGACCCGTCCAAGGGCTTCATTAGCGTGCAAAGCGTGGTTGCCGATGGCAAGGGGCGCGTCTGGGTGCTGGACACCGCCGCACCGGAATTTTCCACACCGCGCGCCGGGGGCGCCAAGCTGGTAGCCATCGACCTCGCCAGCGACAAGGTCGTCAAGACCCTGGTGTTTCCACCCGAGGTGATCCTGCCGAGCACCTACGTCAACGACATGCGCTTCGACTTCCGCGCAGGCGCGCAGGGTACGGTCTACGTCACTGACTCATCGGTGTCCGGCCCTGGCGGGATCATCGTCATGGACATCGCCAGCGGCGCGGCCAGCCGCCGCCTGAGCGGTGCGCCACAGACCTCCGTGGATAGCCATTTCGTTCCAATGGTCGAGGGCCGGCCGGCGCTGCTGAGCAAAGGCGCCGACGGCAAGACGAAGCCGCTGGGAGTGGCTTCGGACGGCATCGCACTGTCCGCTGACGGCAGCACGCTGTACTTCTCGCCACTGTCCAGCCGCCACCTCTACGCGGTGCCTACCAAGTTGCTGCGCGATCCTCGGGTGAGCGAAGCGCAATTGCAGGCGGCCGTGCGCGACCTGGGCGAAAAGGGCGCGTCCGATGGACTGGAGGCTGACGCTGAAGGCGCCGTTTACGCTACGGACTACGAGCACAACGGCATCCGCAAACGCCTGGCCGACGGCAGTTGGCAAACCATCGTGCATGATCCACGGGTGCTCTGGCCGGACACCCTCTCCATCGGCCCGGATGGCTATCTGTACTTCACCGCCAATCAGCTGCACCGCTCGCCTGGCTTCAACGATGGCCACGACCTGCGCAGCAAGCCCTACAGCCTGTTGCGGGTGAAGATCGACGCGGCCCCTGCGCCGACGCATTGAAGCCCGATGCCGACAAGCAACGCTTAGCAACTCCCGAAGAACGTCCGACGGCCCTTGCCGCCGGACGAGGCACGCCCGAGACGCCGATCGTCCATCCGGGCACTGGCGACCCAGGGTTCCATGCCACCAGTGCCCAGACCGGTTGATGCCGGGAAAGCCGCATGAGGCCACGTTCCCGCGACACGATTCGCCGCCTCGCCCCGGAGAGTAATGGAGCGTGCTTAGCACGCTCCATTACGGTCAATTCGTCCCCTATTCCGTGAACTGGCGCTGTCTTATGAGGCCCATACTCGCTAGATAGATCTGATTCATAAAGGCGCCCATACCGGTTCGCGAAGCAGTCTTGAGCCTCCTCCACTCTTAAACATTCGAGGTTGCTGTGCATCGACTGCCTACTAGGACACTGCTGGGCATCAGCTACCGCCGAGCCCATTTCATGAAGCGGGTACGTATTGACTGGCCTGCTCCGAGAGTGTCCGGCTCGCTCCTCAGCAGCGAGGCAATGGCCGGTAGCAGCACCAGCGCACCGACCATGTTCCAGATGAACAGCAGCACCAGCAGCAGGCCCATGTCGGCCTGGAACTTCAGCGCCGAGAAGGCCCAAGTCGCCACGCCAACGGCCAGGGTCAGGCCGGTGAAGGCAATCGAGGTGCCGGTGGTCTTCAGCGCCTCGAAGAACGCGGCCTGGAAGCGCAGGCCCTGGTGCAGGAAGCCCTCGATGCGGCTGTACAGGTAGATGCCGTAATCCACGCCGATGCCGACTCCGAGGGCGATCACCGGCAAGGTAGCGATCTTCACACCCAGGCCCATCTGCGCCATTACTGCCTCACAGAGCACTGTGGACAGGTACAGCGGCGCCATCAGGGCGAAGGTCACCTTGAGCGACTTGAACTCCCACCACACCACCAGCGAGGTAATGAAGAACACCAACGCCAGCATCATCGGCTCGGAGAACCTGATGACAATATTGATGGCCGCCTCGATGCCGGCGTTGCCCGCCGCCTGGAGGATCTCGAATTCGCCGGTGGGCTGCTGCCGGGCGAAGGCTTCCACGGCCTGAACCACGCGGCTCAGGGTCTCGGCCTTGTGGTCGCGCAGGTACAGGCTGATCGGCGCGACGCTGCAGTCGGAGTCGACGAACTCGGAGGAGGCGCCGGAGCGCGCGCCGTTCATCACGTATTGGTCGCGCGAGAACTCGGCCCATTTCGGGTTGCCCTCGTTGCGCGCCAGGATGGCGAAGCGCATGTGGCCGTATAGCGAGGCCACCGATTCGACGCCCTCGACGTCGAGCATGTGCTGCTCGAACCGGTTGGCCAGGTCGGCGGCGGCGAAGCGCGCGCACTGCTCCTGCGGCGTCTTGAAGATCACCACATAGACGTCGGTGCTGGTGGTGTAGTGCTTGAGCAGGTAGGCGTTGTCCTGGTTGTAGCGGGCCTCGGGGCGGAACTCCGGGGCGCCGGCGTCGAGATCGCCGATCTTCAGGTCACGGCGCTCGAGGTAACCGATACCCAGCAACACCAGGGCGCCCAACAGCAACGGGAGGGCGATGCGCGGCTCGACCACCCGCGCCAGACGGCGGAACACCGGCCAGGAGGAGTTGGCGCGTTTGCGCTGCTGGGCCATGCCGCGCGGGCTGACGCCGACATAGGACATCAACACCGGAAGCAGGAACATTTTGGTGAAGATGGCGACAAACACACCGATGCTGGCGGTGATCGCCAGTTGCTGGATCACGCCGATGTCGATCACCAGCAGGGTGATGAAACCCACCGCGTCGGCCAGCAAGGCAGTGGTGCCGGGGATGAACAGGGCACGAAAGGTGCGCCGCGAGGCTTCGACCGGGCCGCAGCCGTGGCCCATCTCGCTCATCATCAGGTTGATGTTCTGCACCGCATGGCTGATGCCGATGGCGAAGATCAGAAATGGCACCAGGATCGAGTACGGGTCCAGGCCGTAGCCCAGCAGGCTGAGCAGACCGAGCTGGCAGACCACGGTGAGCAGGCAGGTCAGCACGGTCACCGCGGTACTGCGCCAGCAACGGCAGTAGGCGTACAGCAGCAGGCTGATCAGGCCGACGGTGATGGCGAAGAACAGCGCGATGTCGCTGGCGGCGGCGATCAGGTCGCCGATGATCTGGGCGAAGCCGATCACCCGGATGCTCACGCCCTGGGCGGCGAAGTGCTCGCGCACGGTCTCCAGGCGCTGGGTGAAGACGCCGTAATCCAGCGGCTGCCCGGTCTGCGGATCGACCTCCAGCAGCGGCACGCGAATGACGGTCGAGCGGGAGTCGTCGGCCACATAGCTGCCGAGCATGTTGGCGCGCAGCACGTTCAGCCGCACCTGGGCCAGCGCCGCGGGGCTGCCGTCGTAGCCGTCGGGGATCACCCGGCCGGCGCGCAGGCCCTCGGTGGTGACCTCGCTCCACAGTGCGTTGGGGGTCCACAGCGACTTCAGGTTGCCGCGGTCGACGCCCGGCAGGTAGAAGATCCGGTCGCTGACTTCGCGCAGGGTTTCCATGTAGGCCTTGGTGAAGATCTCGCCCTCAGGGTTCTCCACCAGCACACGCAGCACGTTGCTTTGCGGGCGCAGCACGTCCTCGAACTTCAGGTAGTTCTGGATGAACGGATGGCCGGTGGGAATCATCCGCGTAAAGCTGGCGTCGGGGCGCAGCTCCAGGGCCTTCCAGCCCAGCAGCAGAGAGGCCGCCAGGAAGCAGACCAGCACCGCCAGGCGGTTATGGAACAGGCCGCGTTCGGTGAGGTTCACCAGGCGCTGCAGGGCCGACGTTGCGTGTGCCTGCTTGATCGGGGCATTCATGGCAGCTGCTCCTCGAGAACGGAATGGGGCAGCAGTTGCAGGCCGTCGCGACCGATCACTGCCAACTGCTTCGCGGGTAAGGGGGCGACGCCGAGCAGGGCCGCCTTGTTCGGCGCCTGCCAGCGCCGGAAGCGCTCGCCATCCGGGCTGACCAGCAGGGTGCCGCCCTGGCCGGCGAGCAGCAGGCTGCCGTCGGCCAGTTGGCTGGCGCCGTAGAGGTTGGCGCGCGACGGCAGCGGGATCGGCTGCCAGGTCGAGCCCAGGTCGGCGCTGCTCAGCAGGGCTCCGCCGAACCCCAGCAGCAGCACGCGGCCGTCGCTCAGTTGCAACAGCTTGTACAGCGAGGCGTCGGTCAGCGCCTCGCCCGCAGCCCAGCTCTGCCCGCCGTCATTCGAGCGGTGCAGACGCCCGCCCTCTCCGGCCACCAGCAGACTGCCGTCGGCCAGGCCGAGTACGGCGTTCAGGTGCAGACGCTCGGGGTTGTCCAGGCTGGAAACGAATGCCCAGCTCTGCCCACCATTGGTGGTGTGCAGGATCATGCCGTAGGCCCCGACCACCCAGCCCTCCTCGGCGTTGCGGAACCACACGTCGAGCAAGGGCCGCGAGGGGCCGGCCTCGACACCGGCCCTGGCGTCGTCGACGGCGAAGTAGGCGTTGTCCAGCGCGGCGCTCAGCGCCTCGTCGTCCGGTGCCGCGGCGCTGGCCTCCTCCAGGCGCGCCACCTCGGCCTCGGCCCAGTCCAGCATCAGCTTGCCGATGGCCAGGCCGTCGAACTGCTTGCGCCAGCTCAGGCCGCCGTCGGCGCTGTGCAGGATCACGCCGTCGTGGCCGACGGCCCAGCCGTAGCGCTCGTCGACGAAATGCAGGGCGGTCAGCAGCAGGTCCACGGGAACCTGGGCCTGGCGGAGCGTGCCGCCTGCATCGCGCAGCAGCACGTGGCCGCTCTCGCCGACCATCACCAGTTGGTCGCCTACCTGTTGCAGGTCGGTGAGCGGCGCTTGGGCGGCTCGCGGGGTGAGGCGCGAGGGGCGCTCCAGGCGATCGGTCGGCTCGGCGGCGGCAGGCAGGGTGCCGAGCAGGCAGAGCAAGGCCAACGCAGGGCGGAAAATGAGTTTCATCGGCAGGCGCCTCAAAAAAACGGGGCTCGGGACTCGCGTCCTTCGCCCCCAGATCATGGAGTTGCGCGTGGTGGAGTCAGCGGCCGGCGCGGCGCAGGGCGGCGGGGCTGAAGTCCTTGAGTTTGGCGGTGATGCCGAAGCTGGTGGTCTTCTCCTCGTTCTCCAGACCGTAGGCGATATAGCGGCGGGCCTGCAGGTCGTAGACGAGGTCGCTGATGTGGATGGCCGAGAGCACGTCGTAGCGCTGCAGGATGTGCGCCTCCTGCAGGCGCCACAGTTCGCCTCGACCGTCGTAGAGGTCGACGGCGAGGATGCCCCAGCTGTCCTCGTCGAGGTAGAAGGTGCGCTTGGCGTAGATGTGCCGCGCCCCCGGCTTCAGCGTGGCCTCCACCACCCAGACGCGGTGCGGCTCGTAGCGCACCAGATCCTGGTTGAGGTGGTTGGCCTGGAGGATGTCGGCGTACTTGAGGCTGCGGTCGGCCAGCTTGTAGGTGTTGTACGGCACCAGCATTTCCTTCTTGCCGACCAGCTTCCAGTCGTAACGGTCGGTGGCGCCGTTGTACATGTCCGCCGAGTCGTTGGTACGCAGGCCGTCGGACGTGAGCACCGGCGAGTCGTAGGACACTTCGGGCGCTCGCAGCACGCGGCGCTGGCCGGGGTTATAGGTCCAGGCCAGACGGGCCTCGGTGGTCTGGTCGATGGGCTCGTGGACCAGGGTCTGCTGGCCGGCGACGGACTCCGGCGAGGTGACCTTGCCGAGGTAGTAGAACAGGCGGTTCGGCTCGGGGTTGCCCATGGCCGAGGCCATCACTACCTTCACCTCGCGGCGTACCGGGGTGAAGCTGCCGCTGGCCTGCACCACCATCTCGGTGGGGTAGTACTGATAGCCGCCGGCGCGGTAGCGCACCAGGTGGTTGTAGATGGCCTCGACGCCCGACTGGGGAATCGGGAAGGGCACGCTGGTCTTGTCGTAGTTGAGCATGCCGTTGCCGCTGGCGGCCAGCTCGACCCGGGTGGCCTCCTTGGCGATCTGCGCGTACTCGGCCGCGGGCAGCGCGGCGGTGCGATGGCTCGGGTAGACGTCCATCCTGTAGCTGGGGTACTTCTCCAGCATGGCCTTGTGTCCGACGGTCAGCTGGTCGGCGTACTGCGCCAGGTTGGCCTGGGTGACGCTGTACAGCGGCTGTTCGGCGGCGAAGGGGTCGCTGTAGCCCCGGGCCGAGTCGAAGCCGGCCGGTGGAGTGGTCAGGCCTCCGCTCCAGGCCGGGATGGTGCCGCTGGCGTTGCCGGCCATCTCGGCGCCGGTGGGGGTCAGATCCTGGCCCAGACGGGCCGCTTCGCTGGCGTCCAGTTTGGCCAGGGCGCTGCCGCTGGCCAGGCTGAGCAGGCCGCCGAACAGGGCGGCGGGGATCAGGTTCGGGTGCATGTCGTACCTCATGATCAGAAGCCCATGCGCAGGCTGAGGGCGATGAAATCTCTGTCGGTCTGGGCGAACGGCGTGTTGCCGCTGCCGGACCAGGACAGCTCGGCGGAGTAGTCCTGCAGGTAATCGGCCTTGACGCCGAGCGAGCCGAGCAGGCGGTCCTCGACGAAGTTGCCGTCATGGGACCAGCCCTGGACGTCCTGGCCGAAGGCGAGGAAGGGCGAGATGTTCACGCCGGCGAGCAGGCCCGGGTAGTTCAACTGGGCGCGCAAGCGGTAGCCCCAGGAGAAGCGGGTGGCATAGCCGTCGTCGGAGCAGGCGTACTTCCGGTACTGCGGCTGAACGCCTAGGGTGCAGCCTGCGGTGCTGCCGTGGGCCAGGTCGGATCCATAGACGTCGCCCTTGACGTAGCGACGCTCGTCCAGGCCCGGCAGGTCGTGCACGTACTTCATGCCGATCTCGCCGAGCAGATTCAGGCTGTCGGCACCGATAACCTGTGGAATCGACTTGATGAAGCCGAAGGACAGCTGGGAGATCTCGCGGCGGTCGTAGCCGTTGTACACCGAGCCCGGCGCAGCGTTGATGGCGTCCTGGCCAAGGGTCAATGGTTTCCCGATGGCCATGGCAGTCGCGACCGGGTTGCCAGCGAAGGCCGGGATCAGGTCTCCAGTGGCCAACTGCACCGGCTGGTTGGGCCGGTAGCTGTACTCGCCGAACACTGAGGAGCCCCACAGGTTGGTGGAGAAGCTGAGGCCGAAGATGCGGATATCCTCGGGGAAGTCGGCGAAGTAGCGTGCGTTGTTGGCGTCGTTGTTGCCGACCACCGGGTTGCGCCAGCCAGAGCCGGCGGGGCCGTACAGGTCGGTGATGACGCTGGCGTTAGGGGTGCGCGAGTGGATGTTCATCGCGTAGGCACCGAACTCGGTGCCGATGCTGTCGGCGAAGTAGCGGAAGGCGATGCCGTACTGGCCGCCGTCGGACGGATCGTTGTCCTTGGCGCGGCGAATGTACAGGTCGCCCGCATAGGTGGCCGGGTCGTCGGTGCCGGCACGCGGCACCCCGAAGCAGGCTGCCTCGCCGCCGGCGATGTAGTCGTTAGCGGAAAAGTAGGTGCCGCAGCCTTCCAGCACGGACTTGCGCCATTGCAGCTGGTAGAAGGCCTCCAGGCTCAGGGCGTCGGTGATGCCGAAGTTGACGTAGGCCAGCGGTACCGGCAGCAGGGCTTCCTTGAGCTGGGAGCCGGGACGCCGCAGGGCGGCCACGTCGATCGGGTTGATCGAGTTGATGCCGTTCTGGAAGAACAAGCCCTCGCCCCAGTTGACCACCTGGTTGCCGACGCGCGCGTGCAGCGGGTGCTCGGCGATGTCGAAGTCGCCGTAGACGTAGGCATCGAGCAGGGCCAGGCCCTGGAACTTGGCCAGCTCGTCGAAGTGGCTGTCGTCGAGCTTGCTGTTGGCCTGGTAGCCGTTGGCCGAGTGACCGAAGTCGACTTCCTCGTTGTTCAGGGTGTAGTCGTACCAGGCCTTGCCGCGGACGAAGGCACCGTAGTTGCGCCAGTTCAGCTCCATCTCGGCGAGGGCGGTGATGGGCGAAGAGACCACTCGCTGCTTCTTGTGGAAGTTCAGCCGGCCATCGTCGCCGTTGCGTCCGCCGGCTGGGTTGAAGTTACCGGACAGGCCGATGGCGTCGGCGTTGCCCTGGTAGATGAAGTCTCGGCGCGGCTCTTCGGCGCCCCACAGCGCGCCGGCGCTGATGCTGCCGTTGTAGCGGCCACTGAGTTCACCCCATGCGAAGTCGTTGGCCTGGCTCGCCGTGCTGATGCCGAGGCTCAGCAGGAAAAGGGGGATCCACGCGCGGCTGAGGTTTGGGTAGTGCATCGTTGTCCCTCTTGCTCTTGTTGTTGGGGGGATGGGCGCGAGCGAAGCCGGCCCCGCCGGCGAGCGGCGGGGTTGGGCCAGGCAGGCATTTAGCGGGGTGTGGCCTGCAGCACGGCGGCCACCAGGTTGTCGAACGCGGCCTGCGACTCCAGGGGCGGCTGCTTTGGCGCCTGGGCGCCTTGCGCAGCGTGGGTGGCGCGGGGGCGCATATCGGCGCCCGAGGCCAGCTTGACGATCACGATCTCGCGCTCCGGGTTGATGTAGATCCGCTGCCCGAAGCGGCCGATAGCCTCGACGGAGCCGTCGCCATCGGCCCTCTGGTACCAGTAGTTGCGATAGGCGTAGGCCGCGCGTTCCGGGTTGGCCCGCGCGACCAGCTCCCGGTTGTCGGCGTTGCGCAGGCTGCGCTGGACGGCCTGGACGAAGGAGTCGTCGGCCTGCGGGCTGGCCAGCGCCCGGCGCACGGTCTCGGCGAAGCGGGCAGCATCGCCAAGGCTGCTGTTCAGGCCGCCACTGGCCATGTCCGTGCCCTGCGGGTCGATCAGGCTGTAGGCGTCGTCGAGCGCGAAGCGCGACCAGATGCGCTCCGCGACCAGCTGGCTCCAGGACTGCCCGGTCACCCTGCTGATGGCCCAGGCGACGGCCTCGGGCGAGCCGTTCTGGTAATACCAGAGCGGTTGTCCGGCAAGCTCGGGGCTGCCGCTGGCGACCCCGAGGAAGTCGTAGATGCTGGCCGGCATCGTCTCCTGGCGCGGCAGCAGGCCGACCGCGGCGAACAACCCCACATCGGGGGGAATGTTCGCCGGGTAGCTCACGGCCACTTCCATATCGAGGTTCTGCTGCAGCGTCGCCTCGCCGAAGGGCGTGTTCGCCAGCTCCGGCACGTAGCGCGCGAGCCTGGCGTCGGGGGCCAACTGGCCCTCGGCGATCAGCTGCGCGGCGAGCAGCCCTGTCACCGACTTGCTCATCGAGGCCCAGATATGAGGTTGACGCGCGGCGAAGCCGCCCAGGTATCGCTCGTACAGCACGACGCCCTTGTGCAGGACGATAAATCCGTCCGTTGCGCTGCCTACCAGGTAGTCGGTCAGCCTCATGCGCTCGTCACCGACCTTGAACGCCAACTCATCGAAGTCAGGTGGCGTCTGTGTCCGGCTCAGCGCCAGTGGGGCGTTGCTCCGCCGTATGTCGCGCGAGGGCACGAGTTCGCGCACGTGGCTGGCAGCCCAGCGCAGGTAGGGCGGCTGAAAGGCGTTGGCACGGGTGACTCGCATCCGCTCGCTTGGCGGGAAGCCCTCCATGAGGGCAGGGCGCGCAACATCGGCGTGGGCGGCCTGCCAGCCGGGGGGAAGCAGGAGCAGGACGGGGAGCAGCAGGGGGCCGTACAGACGCGAAGAAAGGGGCATGGCTAACTCTCTTGTTATGGGGGCCGGCAGTCGTGGGTGCCGGTTTTCCTTCGCAACCCTGCGCAGTCTGCGAGGGTGCTTGTTCTGCTCAATGCGCCATGGCGAATCCGCCCTTAGCCAGCGGGAACGCCCTGTGGGGTGTAGCGCCGACCGGAGTGGCGACAGCCGCCGGCCGGCGTTAGTGCAAGGGCTTCAACCCGTGCTTTGGGTCGGAAGATCGAACTCGAGGACCGGCTGCAGCCCGTCGATAGCCTCGGCCGGCCGTGCCGGGTCCCAGGCGAACAGACGCACGCGCATACCTTGCGGGGTGACGTCGAGCAGGCTGAAACCGTTGTGTTCGAGCGGTTTGAGCAGCTCCTCGATGTTCAGGTGACTGGGGCATGACGGAATTAGCCCGCGCCCGGAGGAGGGCCAGCCGGGGCCGGCGGTGGCCAGGGTGCCGGTCAGCACCGAGTACACCGGGTTGGTCGACAGATCCAGATCGCCGCTTCTCTCGATGCGCGCACAGCCACTGGCATGCAGGTCGCCGGACAGCATCAGGGCGGTGCGCGGCTGGGCGCTGAGGGCCTCGAGCAGGCGCTGGTGCTGCGCCCACCAGCCCTCCTGCCAGAAGTACTTGCGGTAGCGCGTGGTCAGCTCCAGGTCGTCGCCCTCGGTGGCCAGGAAGCGCACCTGCTGCACGCTGCCTTCCGCTTGCGTGGAGCCACGGCTGGCGACGATGTCCGGGTACCACTCGCGCCACTTGCCGGCTGACCAGCCCATGGGATGCGAGGGCAGGTGCGCCAGGTGGCGGGTATCGAGCGCCGCGGTGCGCGACAGCAGCCAGGCTTCGGCCTCCTCGGGAACCAGCCGCGCATGCTCGCCCTTGAGGTCGAGGAAGCGCGCACAGCCGTACATCAGCCCCTCGAACAGGGTGCCGTAGCGCAGGGTGCCGAAGCACTCGGAGATGCCGGGGTCGCGATCGGCGGCCAGGCTACCCGGGAGGAACTCGGGGCGCGAGGCATCGGGCAGGTATTCCGGCAGGTAGAGGTGCTGCATGCTGCGCCCGGCATCGAGCATGAAGTGGTCGGGCGGGAAGGTCACGAAACGCTCGTCGGCGTCGTCGTTCTCGAAATAGTCGTGATCGTCGTCGATGAAGTAGCTCGGCGTGGAGCGCAGACGCACGCCGTAGAGGTCGGCGATCTGCACGTCGCAGACTTGGGTGAGGATGGGCTCGTTGACGCTGCCGAGGGCCGGTTGATCCCGCTGCAGCAGGCCAAAGTGGCCGTAGAAGGCCTTGGCGCCCTCGCGCACCTTGGGGTTGAAGCTCTCCAGCCAGGCCTTCTGATCCCAGTAGATGTGATCGCCGTTGGCGATCACCACGTCGGGTTGGAACGACAGTCCGTGCTCGAGCAGACGGATACGCTCGGGCATGCCGAGGAAGGCCTTGGCGCCGTCCGGTGAGGGCATGGCCGGGTGGCCGCCGGCACAGGTGTAGAGCAGCACTCGCAGCGCTTCGGGCCGGGCCTGTGGGGCCGGGAAGGTGCGCAGGGGCCACGCATCGCACAGGGGCGCGCCCTTGCCGTCCAGCAGTTGCAGTTCGTAGGCGTGGTCGGCGCGGCAGCCGGACACGTCGAAGCGCCAGAAGCGGCCCAGACTGTCGGAACGCTGCCCGAGCACCAGGCGGTCGTCGACCCGGAGCTGCGGCACCGAGCGCAGCGGCTGGCGGAAGGAGCACTTGATGCGGATGCGCTCATGGTTGACCGAGGGCAGCAGGTGAGCCAGGTCGCCGGCATGCCAGGCGCCCGCCTGGGCGGTGTGGCTCATGCCGGCGCAGAGCAGGCTGGCACCTCCGATGGAGGCGCCGAGTTTCAGAAACTTGCGGCGGTTAAGGCTCATTGGAACTCCGTCTGGGAGACGTTGTAGCGGTCGGCTGCCGGCTCTCGGAGGGGCAGTACGGCCACGCTTGTTGTAGTGCGGGGCAGTCTGTGAGAACGTCCCCCATAAGCACAATGAGCCATATGTAATGAAGGCATAACCGATAGGAATGCCATGGAAACGCGCGATCTGGAGTACGTTCTACTGGTCTGGAAGCTGGCCTCCATCGGCAAGGCCGCCGATGCGCTGGGCATGACGCAACCGGCCCTTACCAAAGCCGTCCGCCGCGTCGAGGATCAGCTTGGCGTGCCCCTGTTCGAGCGCGGGGCGTTGGGCGTGCGGCCGACGGCGGCGGGCGAGCTGTTTTTGATCAGGGCGCAGCGTCTGCAGCGCGACTACGACGATGCCCTGAGCGAGATGCGCAGCATCGGCAAAGGCGAACAGGGGATGATCAGCGTCGGCTACTCGCCATCCTTCTCCGACAAGCTCCTGGTGGCCGCCTGCCGCCGTCTGATGCGCGAGCGGCCTGCCGCCAAACTGCGCATCCGCTGCCGGCTGGCCCAGGAGCTGCTGGATCTATTGCGTGCGGGAGAGCTGGACATCGCCCTGGTGCCCGCCCCCGCGGAGGACCACGAGTTGCATGTGGACACCCTGTTCCACGACCAACTGATCATCGTCGCCGACGCGGCGCACCCGCTGGTCGGGAAGGAGGGCGTCCGGCTCGCGGAGCTACAAGGCGAGGAGTGGCTACTGCCCGAGGCCAGCCTGCCGGTCAGGCACATGATCGAGCAGGCATTCGTCTCGCGCGGACTAGCCCGGCCGCGGCTCAAGATCGAGGCGGACTTCAGCAGCCCGGTGCTGTATCAGCTGATTCACGGCAGCCAGTTGCTGACGCTGTCGAAATACGGACAGATGTTCCTGTCCACGGGGCTGGCCCAGGTAAAGCTGCAGGAGGGGGAACTCGATCTGGACCGACGCCTGGGAATCATCACTCGGGTGCAGGGTTATCTCTCGCCGGTATGTCTACGGATGATCGAACTGCTCAAGGAAGAGGTGAGGCGGAAGGAGCTCATCGAGTGGTTGTAGTCCGCTTTACCTCGAAGCCCGAGACTTCGCTGCCAAGCTAGCGGATGTTGATAGCTGCGCATGGACCGCGTGCTGTCGGCCATGCGCGCATCGGCCAGCCAGCTCTTCAGCATGTCACCAAACGATTTGGCGGCTGTCAGACGCCGCTTGGCTCGCTGTTTTTCTAGGGAAGGGGATATGCCCTGGGCGACCATTCGCTTGGCATCCAGAAGCTTCTCGCGAGCCATGGCCAGCGAAATTCCCGCTGGCCCATACCGCCCTATGGTCAGCGTTTCGCGTCGGCCATTGAGACGGTAATCGCAGCGAAAGGTGACGGTACCGCCGGGTGATACCGTCACGTACATCCCATCGTGGTCGGAAGCCTTGTAGGGCTTGGCCTTGGGCTTGAGATTGCGCAGTGCGGTGTCGGTAAGCATCGAGGTTTTTACTCCTGTTCATGACGGCTTTTACCGTCAAGGGTCAGGAAACCTGTTGATGCCGGGAAAGCCGCACGGGGCAAGCTTTCCCAACGAGCGATTTACCGTCAAAGACCGGTTTTGACCGGATAGTAAACAGAACGGCCTCAATCCGACCGCTGTTTACTACCGTCACCGCTACCGCCAATCAGTTCTGCTAATCGGCGATAGGCCTCGATAACCATTGCAACGAATTTTCTTTTAAATCAACACGTTGAAATTGGCTATCGATACATCTCAATGAGTCCAGAAGGACCCGACATCACTCCCACTCGATGGTCGCCGGCGGTTTGCTCGACACGTCGTAGGTGACGCGGGAGATGCCTTCGATCTCGTTGATGATGCGGTTGGAAACGGTCTCCAGCAGCTCGTAGGGCAGATGCGCCCAGCGCGCGGTCATGAAGTCGATGGTTTCCACCGCGCGCAGCGCGACAACCCAGGCGTAACGGCGGCCGTCACCGACCACGCCAACGGATTTCACCGGCTGGAACACCACGAAGGCCTGGCTGGTCTTGTGGTACCAGTCGGCCTTGTGCAGCTCTTCGATGAAGATGTGGTCGGCACGGCGCAGCAGGTCAGCGTATTCCTTCTTCACCTCGCCGAGGATGCGCACGCCCAGGCCCGGACCGGGGAACGGGTGGCGGTAGACCATGCTGTAAGGCAGCCCCAGTTCCAGGCCGATCTTGCGCACTTCGTCCTTGAACAGTTCGCGCAGCGGCTCCACCAGTTCGAACTGCATGTCTTCCGGCAGACCGCCGACGTTGTGGTGGGACTTGATCACATGGGCCTTGCCGGTCTTGGCGCCGGCCGACTCGATCACGTCGGGGTAGATGGTGCCCTGGGCGAGGAACTTGATGCCCTGCAGCTTGGTGGCTTCCTCGTCGAACACCTCGATGAAGGTGCGACCGATGATCTTGCGCTTCTCTTCCGGGTCGGCAACGCCGGCCAGACGGGAAAGGAACTTGTCCTCGGCGTCGGCGCGGATCACCTTGACGCCCATGTTCTCGGCGAACATGGCCATCACGTGGTCGCCCTCGTGCAGGCGCAGCAGGCCGTTGTCGACGAAGACGCAGGTCAGTTGGTCGCCGATGGCCTTGTGCAGCAGGGCCGCGACCACCGAGGAGTCCACGCCGCCGGACAGGCCCAGCAGCACCTTGGAGGAGCCCACCTGGGCACGCACGGTGGCGATGGCGTCTTCGACGATGTTGGACGGCGTCCAGAGCGCGGCGCAGCCGCAGATGTCCAGGACGAAGCGCGACAGGATGCGCAGGCCCTGCTTGGTGTGGGTCACTTCCGGGTGGAACTGCACGCCGTAATAGGCGCGGTGATCGTCGGCCATGGCGGCGATCGGGCAGCTCGGGGTGCTGGCCAGGATGTGGAAGCCGGCCGGCATGTCGGTGACCTTGTCGCCGTGGCTCATCCACACGTCGAGACCGAGGACGCCGTCATCGTCGATATGGTCTTCGATGCCGTCCAGCAGGCGGGCCTTGCCCACCACGTCGACACGGGCGTAGCCGAATTCGCGCAGGTCGGAGCCCTGCACCTTGCCACCCAGTTGCTCGGCCATGGTCTGCATGCCGTAGCAGATGCCGAACAGCGGTACGTTGAGATCGAATACCGCCTGCGGCGCGCGCGGGCTGTCGGCTTCGTGCACTGACTCCGGGCCACCGGCGAGGATGACGCCGCGCGGGGCGAAGGCAAGGATCGCCTCATTGCTCATGTCGAACGGGTGGATCTCGCAGTACACACCGATCTCGCGCACGCGGCGGGCGATCAGCTGGGTGTACTGGGAGCCGAAGTCGAGGATCAGTATCCGGTGGGCGTGAATGTCTTGGGACATGGCCATCTCTCGTTACGGTATTCACAAACGACACGGGGCTGATTCGAACAGCCCCGTGACGCATCAGTTTTCAGTCAGCCTCAACCTACACGGTAGTTCGGGGCTTCCTTGGTGATCTGCACGTCGTGGACGTGGGATTCGGCCATGCCGGCGCCGGTGATGCGCACGAACTGAGGCTTGGTGCGCATCTCTTCGACGGTGGCGCAGCCGGTGTAGCCCATGGAGGCGCGCAGGCCGCCCATCAGCTGGTGGACGATGGCGGTCAGGGTGCCCTTGTAGGGAACGCGGCCTTCAATGCCTTCCGGCACCAGCTTCTCGGCGCCAGCCGAGGAGTCCTGGAAGTAGCGGTCGGAGGAACCCTGGGACTGCGCCATGGCGCCCAGCGAGCCCATGCCGCGATAAGCCTTGTAGGAACGGCCCTGGAACAGCTCGACCTCGCCCGGCGCCTCTTCGGTACCGGCGAACATGGAACCCATCATCACGCAGGAAGCGCCGGCCACGATGGCCTTGGACAGGTCGCCGGAGAAGCGGATGCCGCCGTCGGCGATCAGCGGGATGCCGGAACCGGCGAGTGCGGCGGCGACGTTGGCGATGGCGGAAATCTGCGGTACGCCGACGCCAGCGACGATACGGGTGGTGCAGATGGAGCCCGGGCCGATACCGACCTTGACCGCGTCGGCGCCCGCCTCGGCCAGGGCCTTGGCGGCCTCGCCAGTGGCGATGTTGCCGCCGATGACCTGAACGTGCGGGTAAGTGTCCTTGACCCAGCGAACGCGCTCGATCACACCCTTGGAGTGGCCGTGGGCGGTGTCCACCACCACCACGTCAACGCCGGCGGCGACCAGTGCGGCAACACGCTCACCGGTGTCGGCACCGGTGCCCACCGCCGCGCCAACGCGCAGGCGGCCCTGGTCATCCTTGGAGGCCAGCGGGTAAGTCTTGGCCTTCTCGATGTCGCGGAAGGTCACCAGGCCACGCAGGTAGAAGTTCTCGTCGACCACCAGCATCTTCTCGATGCGGTTCTCGTAGAGCTTGGCCTTCATGTCTTCCAGCGGGGTGCCCTCGCGGGCGGTGACCAGTTTGTCCTTGGGCGTCATGATCGCGGCGACGGAGTCACCGACGTTCGGACGGAAGCGCAGGTCGCGGCCCGTGACGATGCCTACCAGCTCACCTTCTTCCACGACCGGGAAGCCGGAGAAGCCATATTCGCGGGCAATCTGCAGCAGCTCGATGATCTTGGTGGAGGGGGTGACGGTCACCGGATCGCGAACGATGGCGGTTTCGTGACGCTTGACCTTGCGCACCTCGGCAGCCTGCTGCTCGATGGTCATGTTCTTGTGGATGATGCCGATGCCGCCTTCCTGAGCCATGGCGATGGCCAGGCGGGCTTCGGTCACGGTATCCATCGCGGCGGACACCAGCGGGATGTTCAGTTCGATGCCGCGGGTCAGGCGGGTCTTGAGGCTGACATCCTTCGGCAGAATCTCGGAATAACCCGGGATCAGGAGAACGTCGTCGAAGGTCAGGGCTTCTTGGCTGATGCGCAGCATGGCGGGGGCTCCCAGGCGGGAAAATTGGAAGCGCGCCATTATAACGAGGCCACGGGTTCTGCTCAACGCAGCCGATGGGCTGCATGGCAGGTTTTTCTGCGGTCCGTCAGCCGTCCGTCCGCACCTGACGCACAGCGAAGCCCAACCGCTCGCCGAAGGCATCGAGGAAGGCCTGGGTAAAAGCCGTCTCGCCCCAGCCATTGAAGATGAAGCCGAGGTTGGAAAAGCCGCAGGGTTGCAGGAAGAGGAAGCCGTTGATGTCGTCCTCGTGGCCGCACTCCGGGCAGATGAAATTGTCCGTCTGCCCCGGCCCCCACTCCTCCAGGCTCTCGAACAGCGGCTCGCCAACCTCCTGGCGGCATTCCGGGCAGCCCGCCTCGCCGAGGAAGTTGCGCGTCGGCGTATAGATGCAGCGCTTGTCCACCAGCTCCAGGCCGTTCACCGGCTGGCCGAAGGGCAGCCGCTGCGGATGCTCCACCACCTGCCGCGCGCCGGCGGCGATGGCGTAGGCCATGCGATTGCCGCGCATCCCGCAGGTGCTCGGCAGCGCTTCGACCACGCCGCGCTGGGCCATCCAGCGCAGCATGCGCCCGGCCAGCGCCTGATGGCCGGGCACGCTGGAAATCTGCGGCACGATGATCAACTGACTCGGTTCCATCTCTGGCCTCCCGCAGCGTTGCAAAGGGCGCGCAGCTTAACCGCCACTCCTTACCCGTCAACTATGGCGCATCGCGGCAAAGCCATTATCATTTCCGCCCATGCTCAAAGACCCCTTCCAACGGCTTGGCCTCGACCGCGAGGTACTGACCGTCAGCCAGCTCAACCAGCGCGCCCGCCACTTGTTGGAGGACGTGTTCCCGCAGGTCTGGGTGGAGGGCGAGATTTCCAACCTCGCCCGCCCCGCATCCGGCCACCTCTATTTCACCCTCAAGGACGCCCAGGCCCAGGTGCGCTGCGCCCTGTTCCGGCAGAACGCCCAGCGCGTGCGCCAGGCCCTGCGCGATGGCCTGGCGGTGCGGGTGCGCGGCAAGGTCTCGCTGTTCGAAGGCCGTGGCGATTACCAACTGATCGCCGACACCGTCGAACCGGCCGGCGATGGCGCCCTGCGCCTGGCCTTCGAAGCGTTGAAGGAGAAGCTCGCCGCCGAAGGCCTGTTCGCCGCCGAACGCAAGCGCCCCCTGCCGCCCCATCCACGCCGCATCGGCATTGTCAGCTCGCCCACCGGCGCGGTGATCCGCGACATCATCAGCGTGTTCCGCCGCCGCGCGCCCCAGGTGGAACTGACGCTGATCCCCACCGCCGTTCAGGGCCGCGAGGCCACCGCGCAGATTGTCCGGGCCCTGGCCCTGGCCGATGACCAGGGCTTCGATGCGCTGATCCTGGCCCGTGGCGGCGGTTCCCTGGAAGACCTCTGGTGCTTCAACGAGGAGGCGGTGGCCCGCGCCGTGGCCGCCTGCCGGACACCGATCGTCAGCGCCGTGGGCCATGAGACGGACGTGTCCATCAGCGATTTCGTCGCCGACGTGCGCGCGCCGACGCCTTCGGCCGCCGCCGAGTTGCTGGCGCCGGACGCCAGCGAGCTACAGCAGCGCCTGGACAGCCTGCACCGGCGCCTGGTCCTGCGCCTGCGGGACCGCCTGATGCGCGAACGCCTGCGCCTGGACGGCCTGTTCCGACGCCTGCGCCATCCCGGCGAGCGACTGCGCCAGCAGGCCCAGCGCCTGGACGACCTGGACATGCGCCTGCGCCGTGCCTTCGAACGCCAGCAGCAGGTGCGCCACGAGCGTCTGGCGCGCCTGGACACCCGCCTTGCCGCCCAGCATCCGGGCCGTACCCTGGCGCTGCTGCGGCAGAAACTCGACAGCCTCGCCGCGCGCCTGCCCCGCGCCACCCGCGAAACCCTCAAGGACCGCCGTCAACGCCTCGACGCCCTGGCCCAGACCCTGCACGTGGTCAGCCCCCTGGCAACCCTCGGGCGCGGCTACAGCATCCTGCTCGACGAGCGCGGCAACGCCATCCGCGCCGCCAGCCAGACCCGCCCGGGCCAGCGCCTCAAGGCCCGACTGGGCGAAGGCGAACTGGAGGTCCGCGTCGAAGACAACCACCTCACCCCCGTGAACCTCTCTCTGCTGGACTGACCATGCGCCTGCTTGCCGCCCTGCTCTTCTGCCTCGCCCTCCCCGCCCAGGCGGAAGGCTTCATCACCCGTCTGCTGAACAAACCGGTGCCCGGCGGGGTGGCGGTGGTTCAGCTGGGCAACGCCGCCCAGGCGCCCACGGCACGCTACCAGGGCAAGCCGGTACTGGTGATCAAGGAAGAAGGCCGCGACTGGATCGCCATTGTCGGCATTCCCCTGGGCACCCCGTCCGGGCGACAGCGGATCGAGGTGAACGACGGCCGCACGCTGGCCTTCAGCGTTGGCCCGCGAACCTACCGCGAGCAGCACATCACGCTGGCCAACACCCGCCAGGTGAACCCGTTGCCGGAGGACCTCAAGCGCATTGACCGCGAACTGGCCGAGCAGACCCGCGCCTACCGAATTTTCAGCCCTGGCACGCCCAGCAACCTGCTGTTCGACAAGCCCGTGAATGGGCCGCTCTCCAGCCCCTTCGGCCTGCGCCGGTTCTTCAATGGCGAGGAACGCAATCCGCACTCCGGCCTGGACTTCGCCGTGGGTGCCGGCACCCCGGTCAAAGCGCCGGCAGCGGGCAAGGTGATTCTCATCGGCGACTACTTCTTCAACGGCAAAACAGTGTTCGTCGACCATGGCCAGGGCCTGATCAGCATGTTCTGTCACCTGTCGAAGGTAGACGTGAAGCTCGGCCAGCCGTTGCCCCGTGGTGGCGTGGTGGGCCGCGTCGGCGCCACCGGCCGCGCCACCGGCCCGCACATGCACTGGAACGTCAGCCTCAACGACGTGCGCGTGGACCCGGCTATCTTCATCGGCGCCTACAAGCCCTGATCCTACAACCCCGATCGATCTGCGCATTGGGATAGCGGGCGCCCATTTGCTATGGTCCGGCGCTTCCGGGGCCCGCCCCCCACCACCGGATTGATACAGGGAGCCGCCCGATGCACGCTGAAATCACCCACTGGCTGGAATGGCTGCGGCAGCACGACGAACTGCACACCATAGTCGCCACCACCCTTCTCTTCGCCCTGGCCTGGCTGTCCAACTGGATAGTCCGGCGCATTCTCCTGCGCGGCCTGTTCCACGCCGTCGGCACCATCGTCCAGGGCGGCCCGGCGCAGCTCCAGGACCACGGCCTGATCAAGCGCCTGGCCAACGTGGTGCCCGCCATGGTGCTCGCCTACGGCGTCAAGGTCGTGCCAAACCTGCCCGGCGAGCTCGTGGAAGTGGTGAGCAACGTCTGCGCCGCCTTCATCATCCTCACCGTTGCCCTCGCGCTGAGCGCCGCGCTGGACATCGTCAATACCCTCTACCAGCGCCGCGCAGACGCCCACCTGCGCCCCATCAAGGGTTATCTGCAGGTACTGAAGATCGCCGTCTTCGCCATCGCCACCATCCTGATGATCGCCAGCCTGATCGACCGGTCGCCGCTGATCCTGCTCTCGGGCCTGGGCGCCATGGCCGCGGTGCTGATGCTGATTTTCCAGGATACCCTGCTGTCGCTGGTGGCCAGTGTGCAGATCACCTCCAGCGACATCATCCGCGTCGGCGACTGGGTGGAGATGCCTCAGCTCAACGCCGACGGCGATGTGATCGACATCGCCCTGCACACGGTGAAGGTGCAAAACTGGGACAAGACCATCACCACCATTCCCACCAAGCGCTTCATCACCGACGCGTTCAAGAACTGGCGCGGCATGCAGGAATCCGGCGGCCGGCGGATCAAGCGTTGCCTCTACCTGGACCAGAACAGCGTGCGCTTCCTCAGCCAGGACGACATCGCCCGCCTGCACGGCATCCGCCTGCTGGACGGCTACCTGAAAGCCAAGCAAAGCGAGCTGCTGACCTGGAACAGCCGGCTGGAAGAAGCCTGCCGCCGGCCCGTCAACAGCCGCCAACTGACCAACCTCGGCACCTTCCGCGCCTACGTGGAGCACTACCTGCGGGAAAGCCCGGACATTCGCCAGGACATGACCCTGCTGGTGCGCCAGCTGTCCCCTGCCGCCGACGGCCTGCCGCTGGAGCTCTACTGCTTCACCAACACCACCGCCTGGGGCCGCTACGAAGCCATCCAGTCGGACATCTTCGACCACCTGCTGGCGATCCTACCGGAGTTCGGCCTGCGGGTGTTCCAGCACCCCAGCGGTGCGGACATGCGCGCATTGCGCCTGCCTGAAGAGCGGTAACGGCATTCTTGGCCTGCCTGCGGATTGCCCTTCCGAGAGCATTTCGCAGGCAAGCTGCTCCAGGCACAAAACCTCATCGCAATAAAATCAATAAACCCCACAAAGTCGCGCAATATTTTTTCCCGCAACCCGATCTCACGCTCTTTTTCACCATTTTTTTAACGATGCTTGCCATATTCCCCCGTGACGAATACGGTTAGCCCCTATGAAAACCGCACACACCCTCATCCTGCTGCGTCAACACGCCTGCCTGCGCCTGGTCAGCCCCCGACTGCGTGGCTGAACCCATCTCCGCCGCACCCGCCGATTTCCAATGCCTGGCCGCCGACCGTACGGCCCGCAGTAAAAAGGATTTGCCCCATGAGCATGCTGAAAGACCCGTCCCGCAAATACCGCGCTTTCCCGGCCATCAATCTGCCGGACCGCACCTGGCCGTCGAAGACCATCACCGAAGTGCCAATCTGGTGCAGCTCCGACCTGCGCGACGGCAACCAGTCGCTGATCGAGCCGATGGACGCGCAGAAGAAAATGCGCTTCTTCAAGACCCTCGTGCAGGTGGGCCTGAAGGAGATCGAGGTGGCCTTCCCTTCCGCCTCGGACACCGACTTCAACTTCGTTCGCGAGCTGATCGAAGGCGGCCACATTCCCGATGACGTGACCATTCAAGTGCTGACCCAGGCCCGCGAAGACCTGATCACCCGTACCTTCGAATCCCTGAAGGGCGCGAAGAAAGCCATCGTCCACGTCTACAACGCCACCGCGCCGTCCTTCCGCCGCATCGTCTTCAACCAGGACAAAGCCGGCGTCGTCGAGATTGCCGCCAATGCCGCCCGGCTGATCAAGGACCTGGCCGCCAAGCAGCCAGGAACCGACTGGACCTTCCAGTATTCGCCGGAAATCTTCAGCTCCACCGAGCTGGATTTCGCCGTGGAAGTCTGCGACGCCGTGATCGACGTCTGGCAGCCGACCCCCGCGAAGAAGATCATCCTCAACCTGCCGGCGACCGTTGAATGCGCCACGCCGAACGTGTACGCCGACCAGATCGAGTGGTTCGGCCGCCACATCAGCCGCCGCGACTCGGTGATCATCAGCCTGCACACCCACAACGACCGTGGCACCGGCGTGGCCGCCACTGAACTGGGCCTGATGGCCGGCGCCGACCGCGTGGAAGGCTGCCTGTTCGGCAACGGCGAGCGCACCGGCAACGTCGACCTGGTGACCCTGGCGCTGAACATGTACACGCAGGGCCTGCACCCGCAGCTGGACTTCTCCGACATCGACGCCGTGCGCAAGGTGGTGGAAGAGTGCAACCAGCTGCCGGTCCACCCTCGCCACCCCTACGTGGGCGATCTGGTGCACACCGCCTTCTCCGGCTCCCACCAGGATGCCATCCGCAAGGGCTTCGCCCAGCAGAAGGACGATGCCCCCTGGGAAGTGCCCTACCTGCCGATCGACCCGGCCGACATCGGCCGCAGCTACGAGGCGGTGATCCGGGTGAACAGCCAGTCCGGCAAGGGCGGCATCACCTTCCTCCTGGAGCAGGAGTACGGCATCAGCCTGCCGCGCCGCATGCAGATCGAATTCAGCCAGGTGGTGCAGAAAGAAACCGACCGCCTCGGCCTGGAAATGACCGCCGAGCAGATCCATGCGCTGCTGGACGCCGAGTACCTGCAGGCCACCACGCCCTATACCCTGAAGAGCCATCGCCTGCAGGAAGAAAACGGCACCAGTGCCGTCGACATCGAAGTCCTGGTCAACGGCGAGACCCAGCACCTGCGCGGCATGGGCAAGGGCCCGCTGGAGGCCCTGGTGGCCAGCCTGCCGGTGAAGGTGGAGATCATGGATTACTCCGAGCACGCCATCGGCGCCGGCACCAACGCCAAGGCTGCGGCCTACCTCGAACTCCGCGTCAACGGCGGCCGCGCCCTGCACGGCATCGGCATCGACGAGAACCTCACCACCGCGAGCTTCCGCGCCCTGTTCAGCGCCCTCAACCGCGCCCTGAGCCAGGCCGAGGCCGAAGCGGCCTGACGCTGATACCGCAATGAAAAACCCCGCCATCCGGCGGGGTTTTCTTTTGTGGAGGCTCGATCCCGTGGGTGGGCACCGAGCGAAGAGAGGCCCAACGCTCCGTCATTCCAGGCCGGTCACTCGTTGGGCTGCGCACGCTCAGCACCAACCCATCTACAGCGCCGTACCCTACCCCTGCTGTTGCCAGTGGCACTTGCCCCAGGCGCACATGGAGTCCAGCACGGGCTTCAGGCTCATGCCGTGCTCGGTCAGGCGGTACTCCACCCGTGGCGGCACCTCGGCATAGACGGTGCGCGAGACGATGCCGTCGCGCTCCAGTTCGCGCAGTTGCTGCGCCAGCATCTTCTCGGTGATGCCCGGCACCAGCCGCTTGAGCTCGGAAAAACGCCGCGCCTCCGGTATCAGGTGGTAGACCAGCAGGGACTTCCACTTGCCGCCGATCACCGCCAGGGTGACGTCCACCGGCGTGTTGTAGACCTTCTCACCCGCCACCAGCAGGCTGCTGGCGGGAAGGCTTTTGTGTTCGCCCATCGATAGTTCCCCGCAATGCTTGGCGTGCGGGATCGTAAGGCCTGGCCAAGGGGACTGCCAAGCAGGAAGCGGCCCGGATCATCCGGGCGCGCCCCCATACGCCGGATCAACGGCAGCTGCCAGCGTCACGCCAGACCTTGCCGCTGCCTTCCTCGCCGGTGAAAGCCGGGTCGCCGGGCTCGTTGCCCTGGGTCCACCAACGCGCCTCGTAGGTGCGCCCCTTCCAGTGCACCTTGTTGCCGCCGACGTAGGCCTGTTGGCGGTTCCATTCCAGCTCGCACGCCGAGCCCGATGGGTCCGCCGCCACCCTCACCACATGCTCGCGGGTACTGGTGAGCTGGCCGTTGTCCAGGGTCAGGCTGAAGGTATAGCGGCTGTCCTGGGCAGCCGTGGGCGCCACGAAACTCAACTGCGGTCCTTTGGCGTCGAACGCCAGCGCCGGGCTCACCTGCCAGTGGTAGCTCAGTTCCAGGCCATTGGGATCGGACGAGGCGGAAGCGTCCAGCATGACCCGTTCACCGGCCGCCACGTCGGTCTTGCCGCTGATCTCGACCTGGGGCGGCTGGACCTCGCCTGCCTGGCAGGGCCCTTCGTCACGCCAGACCTTGCCGCTGCCTTCGTCGCCGGTGAAGGACGGGTTGCCCGGCTCGTCGCCCTGGGTCCACCAGCGGGCGAAGTACTGACGCCCCTTGCGCTGCACCTTGTCGCCACCGACGTAGGCCTTCTGTGCGCTCCATTCGGGAACACAGGAGGCCCCTACCGCCGCCTTGACCAGCACGATGTGGTCCTTGCTCACCTGCTGCTTGCCGTTATCGAGGGTCAGGGTAAAGCGTACCGGCGTGTCCTGCGCCAGGCTGGGCGCGACGAACTGCAACTGCGCGCCCTCCATGTCGAACGCCACCTCGGGCGACGCCTCCCAGGCGAAGCTGAGGGCCGCACCGTTCGGATCGGAGGACGCAGAGGCATCGAGGACGACGGTCTCGCCAGCCTCCGCTTCGGTCTTGCCGGTGATTTCCGCCACCGGCGGCAGGACGGACTCGACCGGCTTGAGCAGCTCGACCTTGACCTGGTTGTCCGGCGAGAAGGCGCCGTCAGCCACCAATGTCCAGCCGTCGTAGGGATTGTCGCTGGCGTAGACCTTGTAATCCCTGATATTGCCGACCTCGCCGCTGTCCTGGCGCGGCAGGTAGCGCAACTGTGAGAAGCGGCTGTCGTTGCCGAGGTCGATCACCATTTCATGGGGGTAGCCCACCCCCTTGACCGTGGACCAGAAGGTCTTGGAGTCGCCATCGATGGCGTTGGTCGCCGCGCCCTTGGCGCCCTCCTCGGCGCTGCTGACCGAGTGGATCCGCCAACTGGCGGTATCCAACGGGCGGCTGCGGGAATCGGCCAGTTGGATTTCAGCCGCGCTGGCCGTCTCACCCCCACTCGCCTCCGACTCGGCAACCACCCGCAGGTAACGGGCCGTGACACTGTCGGTCGGCACCGCGAAACCCAGGCCTTCCAGCACCAGGTCGGCGATCTCGGCGTTCTTCGACGCCTTGACCGACAAATGCCAGCGGCCGCTCACCGGCTCGCTGACGCCCAGTGAGGTGAGCCAGCCTTCGCGCGAGCGGTAGTCGAAATTCTCGTCGTCGGGCTGGCCGTCGCGCTTGAGGTAGATCGCCAGCTTGCCGGTTTGCTCGTGGCGCGGTCCGGCGGTCACCGAGAACGCCAGGCGCTGCATGCCCTCGGGCAGATCCAGGGTGAAGTGGCGCCAGCCGTCGGTCTGCCGGGTCAGGTCGAAGCGCTCGTGGATGAGCGGCGAAACCTGTTCATCGTCGATGGGAACGACGGACGGACTGTAGGCGGAAATCTTCGCCGCGTTGTTGCGCCAGACCCGGGCCATGTTGGCCTTTTCCGCGTCGCCGATGGGGATGCCCTGGTTATCCGTCAGCTCCGGATTGGAGTAGTAGCCGAAGCTGTTGCCACACATGATGGTGGCGACACGCCCGTTGTTGAAGCCGAAGTTGTAGCCCTTGCCAGTCGGGCAATGGCTACCACCGATGTTGTGCCCGAGTTCATGGCGGAACGCCGTGACGGAGCGCAGGGCGTTCAGCGAGTAGCGCCCATTCGTATAGGCCCAACCCACGGCCGTGTCCTGGCTGCCCTTGCCCACGAAGAACGCGGTGACCAGGTCCGGGCTGTACTGGCGCATGCCTTCGGCGAACAGGTTCTTCAGGTTGCCCAGGGTGGTGGTGTCGATCACGTAATCGTCGGCGATGACCTGGGTGCCGACCAGGCGCAGGCGGACGCCTTCGATCTGCGAGTTCTTCAAGGCCTGGTTGACCGAGGCGACCTGCGCCAGGGCGTAGGCCTCGTGGTCCTCGATGTCCTTGGCCGATTGCTCGGAGAAACCGGCCAGGATGTCGATCAGCAACTCGCCCTCGGCATTGCGGTCCGCCTGCTGGTGCAGCGCGCCGCTGCGCGACTGGATCAGCCCGGACAGCTCCTCACCCGGGTCGTCGACGGCGTCGGGCCGTTCCTGGGAGTACCCGGCGTCCTCGGGAAACAGGGTGAGGAACTGCTCGCCCTGGGCATTGCCGCGAATCATGCCGTTGCGCTCCGGCATCAGGGCGACGAAGCTGCCATCCTCGCGCAGCGCCATGACGATGTCACCGGTGGCCTGACCGGTACGGCTGTCCAGTTTGCCGGTCATCACCCGGATGCCCTTGTAGCCCTCCTGTGCGACGCTGGCGAGGCTGCGGACACTGACACCGGCCTCGCGCATCAGTCGCTCGCTGCCGGGGGTCTCGAACCCACGCGCGCGGGGCGATGCAAGCGCCGCCAGGTCGATGAAATGCCCGCTCAGGGTGGTTTGCTGCGGGTTCGGTTCGGCAGTGGCGACGGGGACGTGGGCGATGGCGCTCCCGGCCTGGGGCAGCAGCACGCTGACGCCCAATGTGGCCAGCCAGAGCCGCGTACCGCGGGAGAGCTCGTGAAGCCTGAAATTCGGCATGACTAATTCCTTGGATAACAGGCACGGCCCGTCCTTGGCGTGAAGCGCAGCCAAGCGGCCCCGTGCGGGAATGAGGGAAAGAATCGGAATAGGTGTTGCCGGCGGCGCGATGGTAGGGAGCGGACGCAAGGCCTGTAAACGCAAGGCCGCTTTTTTCGGACTTGTCCCAACCCCGCGGGTCGCCGGGCTACGCGCCCGCCACGAGTGGGAAGGAAGTCGGCCCCGGATGGGGCCGACTAAGGGGATTACAGGTGCAGGTCGAAGCCGTCGGCGTCGCGCATCGCCGGGAAGCGCTCGCGGTAGCTGGCCAGGGACGCGGCGGACAGGTTGGCGACGAACACGCCATCGGCAGCCGCGGCGTCCAGCAGGCTTTCGCCCTGGAAATCCAGGACCTGGCTGTCGCCGCTGTAGGCATGGCCCTTGCCGTCCTCACCCACCCGGTTCACCGCCGCCACGTAGCAGAGGTTCTCGATGGCGCGCGCCGGCAGCAGGCGATTCCAGTGATGGCGGCGGGCTGCCGGCCAGTTGGCGGTGTAGAGCAGCAGGTCGGTGTCATGCGGGTCGCGGCTCCACACCGGGAAGCGCAGGTCGTAGCAGATCAGCGGACGCACCCGCCACCCCTTGAGTTCGAACAGCGCCTGGGTCTCGCCGGGGGTGTAGTGCTTGTGCTCACCGGCCATGCGGAACAGATGACGCTTGTCGTAGTGCAGCACCTCGCCATCCGGCCGTGCCCAGAGCAGGCGGTTGCGGTGGCTGCCGTCGGCGGCCCGGATGATCAGGCTACCGGTGATCACCGCGTCCAGCCGTTTCGCCTGTTCGCGCAGCCAGGCATGGGTCGGGCCCTGCTCGGGCTCGGCCAGGCCGGCGGAGTCCATGGAAAAACCAGTGGTGAACATCTCCGGCAGGACGATCAGGTCGGCGCCCCTGGCCTGCTCCAGCAGGGCTTCGAAATGGGCCAGGTTGGCGGCGCGGTCGTGCCAGGCCAGGGTGGTCTGCACCAGGGCCAGTCTGAGATCGGGCAAGCTGGTCAGATCGCGCATAGTTTTTCCGCCGCCTCGCGCAGCGTCTCCTCACGTTTGGCAAAGCAGAAGCGCACCAGGCGCAAGTCCCTGGGTGCCTGCTGGTAAAACACCGAGACCGGGATGGCGGCAACGCCGTGTTCGCGGGTCAGCCATTCGGACATGGCGACATCGTCCAGGTCAGGACGGATGGCGCTGTAGTCCACCAGTTGGAAATAGGTACCGGCGGCACGGCGGAAATTGAAGCGGGAACCGGCCAGCAGGTCGCAGAACAGGTCGCGCTTGGCCTGGTAGAAGGCCGGCAGCTCGGCCAGGTGTTCCGGATGGCCGGCCATGAAGTCGGCCAACGCCCACTGCAGCGGGGTGACGCCGCAGAAGTTCACGTACTGGTGGACCTTGCGCAACTCGGCGGAAAGGGCCGGCGGCGCCACCACGTAGCCGGTCTTCCAGCCAGTGACGTGGTAGGTCTTGCCGAAGGAACTGACGACGAAGGCGCGGGCGTAAAGTTCGTCGTGGGCCAGCACGCTGACATGGCCAACCCCATCGAACACCAGATGTTCATAGACCTCGTCCGACACCAGGTAGATATCGCGGCCACGGATCAATTCCGCCAACTGGTCCAGCTCGGCGCGGGAGATCAACGCGCCACTGGGGTTGTGCGGGCTGTTGAGGATGATCATGCGGGTGCGCGGGCTGAGGGCATCCTTCATCCGCTGCCAATCGATGGAGAAGTCCGGCTGCGCCAGGGGTACATGCACGCAGCGACCGCCGGCCAGCTCCACCGAAGGTTCGTAGCTGTCGTAGCAGGGGTCGAGAACGATGACTTCGTCGCCGGCACGCACCACGGCCTGGATGGCACAGAAGATCGCTTCCGTGGCACCGGGCGTGATGGTGACCTCGTTATCGGCGCTGACCTGGCGGCTGTAGAAAGCCGCGACCTTCGCCGCCACCTGCTCGCGCAGGGCCGGCAGGCCGGTCATGGGCGCGTACTGGTTGTGCCCGGCGGCGATATGCCGGCCAACCGCATCGCAGAGGGCGGCGGGCGCGGAAAAGTCCGGGAAGCCCTGGGACAGGTTGATGGCGCCGACTTCGGCGGCGAGCTGGGACATGCGCGTGAAGATGGTGGTGCCGACGTTGGGCAGCTTGCTGGTGATCATTGCAATCCGGCTGTTGGCGACTGGGAAAAGGCCCATAGCTTAACGCACGTTGCAGACCTTCCGTAGCTTGGCGCCAAGCGCAGCGAGGCCCACCGACGTGATTCCCGCCGGAGTTCCGTTGGGCTTCGTGCCTCGGTCCGATCTAGGTCAGCGATACGCCCGGGGCATGAAAAAGGGCGCCCGTGGGCGCCCTCTTCCAGTGCGGCGAAAAATATCAGCGCTTCTTGTCGCGGCGCTTCTTCTCGGCCTTCTTGTGGTGCGACATGAGCCGGCGCTTCTTGTTCACCTGGCGCTCGGTGAGGACATTCTTCTTGCCCTCGTAGGGGTTTTCGCCGCCCTTGTACTCGATGCGGATCGGCGTGCCGACCAGCTTGAGCACGCGCCGGTAGGTGTTCTCCAGATAGCGCGAGTAGGACTTGGGCACCGACTCCACCTGATTGCCGTGGATCACGATCAGTGGCGGGTTGGCGCCACCGAGGTGGGCATAGCGCAGCTTGATGCGGCGGCCGTTGACCAGCGGCGGCTGGTGCTCCTGTACCGCGTCTTCGAGGATCTGGGTCAGGCGGCTGGTCGGCCAGCGGGTGATCGCGGAGCGGAAGGACTCCTGCACGGACTTGTACAGGTGGCCGACGCCAGTGCCATGCAGCGCGGAAATAAAGTGGATATCGGCGAAGTCGACGAAGAACAGCCGGCGCTCCAGTTCGGTCTTCACATAATCGCGCTCGGACGGCTCCATGCCGTCCCACTTGTTCAGGGCGATGACCAGGGCGCGGCCGGTTTCCAGTACGAAGCCGAGCAGATTGAGGTCGTGCTCGACCACGCCTTCACGGGCGTCCATCACGAAGATGACCACGTTGGCGTCCTGGATGGCCTGCAGGGTCTTCACCACCGAGAACTTTTCCACTGCCTCGAAGATCTTGCCGCGGCGGCGCACGCCGGCGGTGTCGATCAGGGTGTACTTCTCTTCGTTGCGCTCGAAGGGGATGTAGATGCTATCGCGGGTGGTACCGGCCTGATCGTAGACGATCACCCGCTCTTCCCCGAGCATGCGGTTCACCAGGGTCGACTTGCCGACGTTGGGACGACCGATGATGGCGATCTTGATACCGTCCTTCTCGCTCGGACCGGGAATGCGCTTGGCTTCTTCACCTTCGGCAACTTCCTCGGCTTCGGCGGCCTCCACTTCATCGGCGCCGTCATCGCGAGGGAATTCCCCCAGGGCGGCCTGCAGCATCTGGCCGATACCACGGCCGTGGGCGGCGGCGATCGGCAGGGCATCACCCAGGCCCAGCGGGCTGAATTCGGCGCGGGCGATGTCCGGATCGACGGTATCGACCTTGTTGGCCACCAGGAAACTGCGCTTGTTCCGCTTGCGCAGGTGCTCGGCGATCATCTGGTCGCCAGCGGTCATCCCGGCACGGGAATCGACCATGAACAGCACCGCATCGGCTTCCTCGATGGCCTGCAGGGATTGCTCGGCCATCTTTGCATCGATGCCTTCCTCATCACCGGAGATACCTCCGGTATCGATGACGATATAGGTGCGACCCTGCCACTTCGCCTCGCCGTACTGGCGGTCACGGGTCAGACCGGCGTATTCCGCGACAATCGCGTTGCGGGTCTTGGTCAGGCGGTTGAACAGGGTGGACTTGCCGACGTTGGGCCGACCCACCAGGGCAATTACGGGAACCATGAGGCTCTCCACTCGTTATTTCAGAAAACACAAAGGCCGCTGCCGTTTGACGACAGCGGCCGGATATCAGGCATCAGCTTAGCGGATGGTCAGGCCGACCAGCTTGCCGCCGTTGCCATAGGCATACATCCACTCGCCGACCACCAGCGGGCGCGCGCGCAGGCCATCACCGTCGATCTTCACGCGGCCGACGAAGTGACCATCCACCTGGCTCAGCAGGTGCAGGTAACCTTCGAAGTCACCCACGGCGACGTAGCTGGAGAAGACTTCCGGGGCCGACAGCTGGCGGCGGGCCAGGGCGTCGTTGCTCCACAGGGCAGAGGCGGAACGCTCGTCCACGCCTTCGACGGTACCGTTGGCCAGGCTCACGTAGACGTTGCCGAAACCCTGGGCGACACCGGCATAGCTGGACGCCTCGCGCTGCCAGAGCACGCGGCCGCTTTCCAGGTCCAGGGCGGCGACGCGGCCCTGGTAGGTGGCGACGTACAGCGTGCCGCCGGACAGCAGCAGACCGCCGTCGATGTCCACCACGCGGTCCAGTTCGGAACGGCCCTGGGGCACGGCCACGCGCTGTTCCCACACCGGGATGCCGCGCCGGATGTCCAACGCGAGCACCTTGCCGGTGGAGAGCCCGGCCACGGCCAGGTTGTTGGTCACGACGGGCGAGCCGGTGCCCCGCAGGGTCAGCACGGCCGGGGTGTTCTCGTAGATCCAGCGTTGGTTGCCGGTGGCGGCATCGAAGCCGAACAGCGTGTCGTTCTGGGTCTGCACCACCACAACGTCGCCGTTGTTGGCCGGCGGGGCGAGCACTTCGCCGTTGACACGGGCACGCCACCGCTCTTCGCCGTTGGTGGCGTCCAGCGCGACAATCTCGCCCTTCAGGGTGCCGAGCATCACCAGGCCGTACCCAACGCCCACGGCGCCGGACACCGGTAGCTCGAGGTCCTGCTTCCAGATCACGTCGCCACTGAAGCGGTTGATCGCCATCACCTCGCCGTTGACGTCCGAGGCATAAATGGTATCGCCATCGACTGCGGGCACCAGCAGGTTGTAGGTTTCGCCCTGGCCATCACCGATGGAGCGGCTCCAGCCCTTGTCCAGACTCACTTCTTCAGTGATATCGGGCAGCTCGGCCGGCGGCAGTTCCTTCTTGCTATTGCTGCTGCAGCCTACGGCCAGGACGGCCAGGGCCAGCACTGCGGCATTCTTCCAGTGCATCACGTCACGCGTCCCCTTTTGCCAGGTCGTCGAGCTTCATCTGCAGACCGCCCACGGCGGCGTCTTCAGGCAATGCGGCCTTGGCCTTCAGGTAGGCAGCATGCGCGTCGTCGATGCGACCCAGCTGAACCAGCAGGTCGCCCTTGAGTTCTTCGCGGCTGGCGAGGAAAGCCTTGTCGGCGTCGCCATCCAGCAGCTTGAGGGCCTCCTCGACCTTGCCCTGGGCAGCCAGGACGCGGGCCAGGCGCTGGCGGGCCAGCTCACCCAGGGTGGCGTCGGCGGGCTTGTCGAGCACGCCCTTGAGTTCGGCGGCGGCGTCATCCAGCTTGCCGGCCTCCACCGCAACCTTGGCCACGAACAGGCTGCCGTACTGGGCGTAGTGAGTACCGCCGAAATCGCTTTTCAACCGGCCGGCCAGCTCGGCAACCTTCGCGGAGTCCGGCGTGCCGTTGGGGTTCAGCGCGGTTTCCAGCAGTTGCTGGTAGACGATGGACGCGCTCTGGGCCTGGTTGGTTTCGTACTTCTGCCAGGCCTGCCACCCGAAGACCACCGCCAGCGCCAGGGCGCCGCCAGTGAGCATGGGCTTGCCGTTGCGCTGCCACCAGTCCTTGAACTGCGCAATCTGTTCTTCTTCGGTTTGCATGCTTAACCCCGTACTCCTGATCTTTGGATGCTCAAGCCTGCTTCAGGCAGGCAGTGAGATGCTCGGCCAGAGCATCCCAGGCAATGCTGTGTTGTTCGCTGTCGTCGCGCAGCGGCTTGCAACCTACCACGCGCTTGGCCAGTTCGTCGTCCCCCAGGATCAACGCATAGCGGGCACCGCTCTTGTCGGCTTTCTTGAACTGGCTCTTGAAGCTGCCGCCACCGGCATTGACCAGCAGGCGCACGCCCGGCAGGGCATCGCGCAACCTCTCGGCCAGGCCCAGGGCGGCCAGTTCGGCGGGCTCGCCGAAGGCGCACAGGTAAAGGTCGGCGGGACTGTTCAGCTCCTCCGGCACCAGGCCGAGGGTTTCCAGTAGCAGCACCAGGCGCTCGACCCCCATGGCGTAGCCCACGCCCGGAGTCGGCTTGCCGCCGAACTGGCTGACCAGGCCGTCGTAACGGCCACCGGCACAGACCGTGCCCTGGGAACCGAGCTTGTCGGTCACCCACTCGAAAACGGTGCGGCTGTAGTAGTCCAGGCCACGCACCAGCTTCTGGTTGATCTCGTAGCGGATACCCACGGCATCCAGGCGCGCCTTGAGGCCTTCGAAATGGGCGAGGGACTCGTCATCCAGGTATTCATGCAGGGTCGGCGCGTCCACCAGCAGGGCCTGGGTGCCGCCGTCCTTGCTGTCGAGGATGCGCAGCGGGTTGGTGGTCAGACGGCGCTGGCTATCCTCGTCCAGCAGGTCGTAACGCTCCTGCAGGTAGGCCACCAGGGCGTCGCGGTAACGGGCGCGGGCTTCGCTGGACCCCAGGCTGTTCAGCTGCAGGGTCACCGAGTCGCCCAGGCCGAGCTTCTGCCACAGGCGCCAGGTGAGCACGATCAGCTCGGCGTCGATGTCCGGACCGGGCAGGTTGAAGACTTCCACACCCATCTGGTGGAACTGGCGGTAGCGACCCTTCTGCGGCTTCTCGTAGCGGAACATGGGGCCGGCATACCAGAGCTTCTGTACCTGGCCGCCACCGCTGAGGCCATGTTCCAGCACGGCGCGCACGCAGCCCGCGGTGCCCTCGGGACGCAGGGTCAGCGACTCTTCGTTGCGGTCGAGGAAGGTGTACATCTCCTTGTCGACCACATCGGTGCCTTCGCCGATGCCGCGGGCGAACAGCTCGGTGAACTCCAGGATCGGCAGGCGGATTTCCTTGTAGCCGTAACCATCCAGCAGCGCGGCAACGGTGTTTTCCAGATAACGCCAGGCGGGCGTCTGCTCCGGCAGGATGTCGTTCATGCCACGGATGGCTTGCAGGGTCTTGCTCACGAGAATTCCTTAATTTCAGCTACGGGCGATCAGCGCCGCGTCAGCTTCGGCCTTGGCGGCCGCCTTTTCGCGGATGAGCCGTTCCAGCTCGTCCACCAGGTTGTCATTGGTCAGCTTCTGCGCCGGCTTGCCGTCGATATAGATCAGGTTGTTCGGCGTGCCGCCAGTCAGGCCGATATGGGCCTCCTTGGCTTCACCCGGGCCGTTCACCACGCAGCCGATCACGGCCACGTCCATCGGCACCAGCAAGTCTTCGAGCCGGCCTTCCAGTTCGTTCATGGTCTTGACCACGTCGAAGTTCTGTCGCGAGCAGCTCGGGCAGGCGATGAAATTGATGCCACGGGAGCGCAGGTGCAGGGACTTGAGGATGTCGAAACCAACCTTCACCTCCTCCACCGGGTCCGCGGCCAGGGAGATGCGGATGGTGTCGCCGATGCCTTCGGCCAGCAGCATCCCCAGGCCCACGGCGGACTTCACGGTGCCGGAGCGCAGGCCGCCGGCTTCGGTGATGCCCAGGTGCAGCGGCTGGACGATCTGCTTGGCGAGCAGGCGATAGGCTTCCACGGCCATGAACACATCGGAGGCCTTCACACTGACCTTGAAGTCCTGGAAGTCCAGCTTGTCGAGGTGTTCGACATGGCGCAGGGCCGATTCCACCAGAGCCTGGGGTGTCGGCTCGCCGTACTTCTTCTGCAGGTCCTTTTCCAGGGAGCCGGCGTTCACGCCGATGCGGATCGGGATGCCCTTGTCGCGCGCGGCATCCACCACCGCCCTGACGCGGTCTTCGCGGCCGATGTTGCCCGGGTTGATGCGCAGGCAGTCGACACCCAGTTCGGCGACGCGCAGAGCGATCTTGTAGTCGAAGTGGATATCCGCCACCAGCGGCACCTGGACCTGCTGCTTGATGCGACCGAAGGCTTCGGCCGCATCCATGTCCGGGACGGAGACACGCACGATATCGACGCCGGCATCCACCAGACGCTGGATCTGGCCCACAGTGGCAGCGACGTCGCAGGTATCGGTATTGGTCATGCTCTGCACCGCGATGGGCGCATCACCGCCCACCGGTACGGAACCGACCCAGATTTTCCGCGAGACGCGGCGTTTGATCGGGGATTCGCAATGCATGGCTTATTGCCCCAGCTTCAGGCGAGCAGTCTCGCCACGGACATAAGGCGACACGTCGATAGACTGGCCGTTGTAGCTGAGCTGTGCACCACGGGCGAAGCCCAGACGCACCTCCAGCGGCGCCTTGCCGGCCAACTCGATGCTTTCGCCGGTGCGCTTGAGAGCGCTGACCAGCACTTTACCGTCGGCATCGGTGACCTGGGTCCAGCAATTGGCGGTGAACTGAATGCGCACCACGCCCTGGCCCTGCTGGGCCACCACGGGAGCCGGCGCCTCGGCGGCGGGTGCCGGAGAAGCAGCCGGGGCCGCCGCAGTGGCGGTCGGCGCAGAAGATTGCTCGGTCGTTGCGTTCGGAACGGTCGGAGCGGCGGCAACGGCAGGCGCCTGGTCCGGAGCGTCCGGGGCTACCGGCGCGGCTTCGCCAGCCGGGGCCGCCGGGGCAACCTCGGCGGGCTGTTGCTCGGGCTGGGCGGCCACTTCCGGCGACACCTGGGCGGGCACTGGCGCCTGGCCATCTTCGGCCTCGGCCACGGCCTGGTCTTCCGGCTCATCGAGGGGGTGGATCTGCGTGGTGCCATCGGCACTTTCCACTTCCACGTGCTCGATGTTCACGCTGGAGGCTTCCTCATTGCGGCTCGAATGCTCCTGCCACCAGAAGAAACCCACCGCGCCAAGGGCAACCAGGATGACGAAACTGACGATGCGCAACACGCTCTGGGAGAGACGCACGGGCTCTTCGATACGCCCCAGGCTATGCACGTTGCTGCCTTTGGCGTCGGTCCCGGTGTAGTGGTCGAACTCGGCCACCAGGGCGCCCTGGTCCATGTCCAGCAGCTTGGCATAGGCGCGCACATAGCCGCGGGCGAAGGTGTGTCCCGGCAGTTGCTCGAAGTCACCGGCCTCGAGCTGGCGAAGGGCCTGTTCGGTCAGGTTCAGGTGTCGGGCGACCTCGCCCAGAGTGAGGTTCTTGTTCTCACGGGCCTGACGCAGGGTTTCACCCGGGTTGGCGCGGGCCGCCGCTACAGCTTCGGGATGCGACGCTTTCATCATTGCTCCGACAGGTATTGCTGATATTCCGGCGTGCCGGGATAAAGTCGCTTGAGTTGCAGACCGAGGCTGGCAGCCTGGTCGCGGTCTTCGAATATGGTCGCCAGGCGCGAGCCGAGCAGCAGGCTGCGGGCAGACTGCGGGGCGATCTGGGAGTAGCGCTGGTAATAGTCACGAGCCGGCACGTACTGCTTCTCGTCAAAGGACAGCTGGGCCATCTCCAGCAGCGCCAGGGGTTGCTGGCGATTCAGACGCAGGGCCTTGTCGAAATGCTGCTTGGCCAGCGCCGGGTCGTTCATCTTCAGCGAGGTCAGCCCCAGGTTCTCGAACACCCGCGAACGTTCGGGATAGAGGTTGTCGTCGGCCGCCTGCTGGAAACGCTCGTAGGCGTCCTTGTAGCGCCCCTGTTCGTAGAGGAAGGTGCCGTAGTTGTTGAGGATGCGCGAATCGTTACGGGAAGACAGCGCCTTGCGATAGTGCTGGTCCGCCAGCTCCGGTTCTATTTCGGTCTGGAACACCAGGGCCAGGGCGGCATTGGCGTCGGCATTGGACGGATCGAGCTCGAGGGCTTTCTTCAGCGGCACCTTGGCACGCTCGGTGGCGCCCTGTTTCAGGTAACCGATGCCCAGTTCGATATAGGCGTCACGCGCGGCTTCACGGCCTTTGTCGGTCTTCATCGGATCGACCTGACCGGTGGAAACGCAAGCCGCGAGCAATGCGGTGGAAACGAGGAGCAGCGCAGCGCGCAGGGTCATGGGATGTCCTTCTCTAGTTCCGGTTCGCGGCGTCGCGGGACGTCTCCGCCTCGGCGCTCAGTTGGCGCACGGCAATGTAGCGCTCGCTACGGCGGGTGCGGTCCATGACCTGGCCGACCAGTTGGCCGCAGGCGGCATCGATGTCATCGCCGCGAGTGGTGCGGACGGTGACATTGTGCCCAGCCTTGTGCAACAGGTCCTGGAAGCGGCGGATCGCATTGTTGCTCGGCCGCTCGTAGCCCGAGTGCGGGAAGGGATTGAACGGAATCAGGTTGATCTTGCAGGGGAAGTCCTTGAGCAACTCGATCATCTGCGCGGCGTGTTCGGGCTGGTCGTTGACGTCCTTGAGCAGGGTGTACTCGATGGTCAGCACGCGCTTTTCGCCCAGGCGGGAGATGTAGCGGCGGCAGGCGTCGAGCACCACGGACAGGGGGTATTTCTTGTTGATCGGCACCAACTGGTTGCGCAGCGGGTCGTTCGGCGCATGCAGCGACAGCGCGAGGGAAACGTCGATCACCTCGCCCAGCTTGTCGATCATCGGCGCCACCCCCGAGGTGGAGAGGGTCACCTTGCGCTTGGAAATGCCGTAGCCGAGGTCGTCCATCATGATGTTCATGGCGGCGACCACGTTGTCGAAATTCAGTAGCGGCTCGCCCATGCCCATCATCACCACGTTGGTAATGGCACGGTCGATCTTCGCGGGAATGGTCCCGAAGGACTTGTTGGCGATCCACACCTGGCCGATCACCTCGGCGGCGGTGAGGTCGCTGTTGAAACCTTGCTTGCCGGTGGAGCAGAAGCTGCAATCCAGGGCGCAACCGGCCTGGGACGACACGCAGAGGGTGCCACGACCGCCTTGCGGGATGTACACGGTTTCAACGCAGCTGCCGGAGGCCACACGGACCACCCACTTGCGGGTGCCATCGCTGGAGATGTCCTGGCTGACGACTTCCGGGCCGCGAATCTCGGCAGAGGCCTTGAGCTTGTCGCGCAAGGCCTTGCCGATATTGCTCATGGCGTCGAAATCATCGACGCCGAAGTGGTGAATCCACTTCATCACCTGGCCGGCGCGGAAGCGTTTCTCCCCGATGGACTCGAAGAAGCTTTCCAGTTGCGGCTGGGTCAGACCCAGCAGGTTCACTTTACCGGTCGATTCAGTCATGGCTTCACCCTCTCTCATCCGCGATCAGCGGATGCGAGCGCACACCTCGGTGGCGGCGAAGAAGTAGGCGATTTCGCGGGCAGCGGAAGCCTCGGAGTCGGAACCGTGAACGGCGTTCTCGTCGATGGAGACGGCGTAATCGGCGCGGATGGTGCCAGCATCGGCTTTCTTCGGATCGGTGGCGCCCATCAGCTCACGGTTCTTGGCGATGGCGTTCTCGCCTTCCAGGACCTGAACCACAACCGGGCCGGAGGTCATGAAGGAAACCAGGTCCTTGAAGAAGCCACGCTCTTTGTGCTCGGCGTAGAAGCCACCGGCTTCGCGCTCGGAGAGCTGAACCATCTTGGCGGCCACGACGCGCAGGCCGGCCTTCTCGAAGCGGGTGATGATCTCGCCCACGACGTTCTTGGCAACGGCGTCCGGCTTGATGATGGAGAGAGTACGTTCGACAGCCATGGAAAAACTCCAGAAACAAGGATTAAAGCGAAAAATTAAACCCGCGAATTATACGCGGGTTAGGGGGAAATGCGTAGGGCCGAAGCCCGGGACGGCAGCCGGTCAGTCGGCTTCTTCGATCCAGGCCGCCTGGATGGCTTCCAGAACCTTTTCACCGCCCCGCTGCGGATCGTCGGCGAAGTCCGGCAGCGCCAGGACCCAGTTGTGCAGGTCGACGAAGTTGACGTAGCGCGGGTCGACGTCCGGTCTGGTTTCAGCCAGTTGAATGGCGATCTCCAGCACGTCGGTCCATTTCAAGCTCATTTTCAGTGCCCCTCGGAGACCTGATTGATGGTGTATTTCGGAATTTCCACCACCAGATCCTGGTCAGCGACTACAGCCTGGCAGGAAAGGCGGGACTGAGGCTCAAGACCCCAGGCCTTGTCGAGCATGTCGTCTTCCAGTTCGTCGGAAGCGTCCAGGGAGTTGAAACCTTCGCGCACCACCACGTGGCAGGTGGTGCAGGCACAGGACTTCTCGCAGGCATGCTCGATGTCGATGCCACTGCGCAGCGCGGCATCCAGGATGCTTTCGCCCGGCTGAGCCTCGATCACGGCACCCTCGGGGCAATGCTCGGCGTGGGGCAGGAAGATGATCTGCGGCATTTCTGGGTCAATCCTCGATTTCATTGAGTCGGCGGCCGGACAAGGCGGCCTTGACGGCGGCATCCATACGACGCGCGGCGAACGCATCGGTCACCTGGGAGAGGCGCTTGATTTGCGCTTCGATGGCCGCAACGTCGCTGCCGATCGACAATTCGCGCAGGGTTTGCATGCTGTCCAGAATGGCGTCTCGCTCGGTTTCATCCAGCAGGCGCTCGCCATCGGCTGCCAGCGCGGCCTGAACCGCCTCCAGCAGACGCTCGGCCTCGACCTGCTGCTCTCGCAGAGCGCGGGCATGCTTGTCCTCGCCAGCGAACTGGAAGGAATCCTGCAGCATCCGCGAAATCTCGCCATCGGTCAGACCGTAGGACGGCTTGACCTGGATGCTGGCTTCGACGCCGGAGGCCAGCTCACGGGCGGTCACGCCCAGCAGGCCGTCGGCATCCACCTGGAAGGTCACGCGGATCTTTGCGGCGCCCGCCACCATGGGCGGAATGCCGCGCAACTCGAAGCGCGCCAGGGAGCGGCAATCCTTGATCAATTCGCGCTCGCCCTGGAGCACATGGATCATCATGGCCGTCTGGCCATCCTTGTAGGTGGTGAAGTCCTGCGCACGCGCCACCGGAATGGTGGTGTTGCGCGGTATCACCCTCTCCATCAGCCCGCCCATGGTTTCCAGACCGAGCGACAGAGGAATCACGTCCAACAGCAGCAATTCTTCGCCGCGTTTGTTGCCGGCCAGGGTATCGGCCTGCACGGCGGCACCGATGGCCACCACCTGGTCAGGATCGATATCGGTGAGCGGTTGGCGACCGAACATCTCCGCCACAGCCTCACGCACGCGCGGCACACGGGTGGAACCGCCGACCATGACAACGGCCTCGACCTCCTCCAGCTCGATGCCGGCGTCACGCACGGCACGACGGCAGGCCTTGAGGCTGCGGGCGACCATGGGCTCGATCAGGGCATCGAATTGCTCGCGGGTCAGTATGCCGTGCCAGTCGCCATGGACGAGCTCGACACTGGCGGCATTGGTCAGGGCTTCCTTCGCCTCACAGGCCGCACGCAGCAGGCTGCGCTGCGCCCCCGGATCGAGGTCGGCGGACAGGCCAGCCTGCTGGACCATCCAGCCGGCGATGGCATGATCGAAATCGTCCCCCCCCAGGGCGCTGTCGCCACCGGTGGCCATGACCTCGAAAACACCGCGGGTCAGACGAAGGATGGAGATATCGAAAGTACCGCCACCCAGGTCGTAAATCGCGATGACACCCTCGGCCTGCTTGTCCAGCCCATAGGCCACGGCAGCTGCCGTGGGCTCGTTGAGCAGCCGCAAAACATTGAGACCGGCGAGACGCGCAGCATCCTTGGTGGCCTGGCGCTGAGCCTCGTCGAAATAGGCTGGCACGGTGATGACGGCCCCCACCAGCTCCCCGCCCAGGCTCTGCTCTGCGCGCTGACGCAGGGTTTTGAGAATGTCGGCGGACACCTCGACCGGACTCTTGGCACCCTGTACGGTCTGGATGAACGGCATGTGGGATTCGCCACCGACGAAGCGATAGGGCAGTTGCTCGCCCAATTGCTTGACGTCTTCTAGGCCGCGCCCCATGAAGCGCTTGACGGAGAGGATGGTATTCAGCGGGTCGCTGGATGCCGCCCGCTTGGCGTCGCGACCGACTTCGACGCGATCGGCGTGATAGCGAACGGCGGAAGGCAGGATGACCTGCCCATCGGCATCCGGCAGGGGCTCTGCGATGCCGCTGCGCACGGCAGCGACCAGCGAATTGGTGGTACCCAGGTCGATTCCCACCGCCAGTCGGCGCTGGTGTGGCTGGGGGCTCTGCCCGGGTTCAGCGATCTGCAGTAAGGCCATGCTTATCTATTTATCAGGCGTACCGGCAACCAAGACGGCATCGCGGGTTAATCGTCGAGGCGCTCTTCCAGTTGGCGCACTTCGTGGGTCAGCTTGTCGAGGAACTGCATGCGACGTACCAGACGCTCGGCGTCTTCGCGGCGCTCGGGGTCGTCCCAGCACTCGGCGAAATCGCCATCCAGCTCGGCCTGCGCAGCCTTGAGCCGACGCTTGAAGACATCGACGCCGTCCAGGTCGGCGCTGTCCTGCAGCTCTTCCAGCTCCTCTCGCCACTGCATCTGCTGCAGCAGGAACTGCGGGTCCTGCACCGTAACCTCGAGCGGTAGCTCGCGCCCCTTCAGGGCCAATAGGTACAAGGCGCGGCGCGGCGCGCTCTTCAGCGTCTGGTAGGCGTCGTTGAGTTGAGCCGCGCGCTCCAGCGCCAGACGCTGCTCACGCTCGGAAGCATCGGCGAAACGGTCGGGATGGACGGCACGCGCCAACTCACGGTAACGCGCCGCGAGCTGGTCAAGGTCCAGTCGATGACCCGGCCTCAGGTCGAACAGGGCGAAATGACAGGGAGTTCCCACACATGCCTCAGACGTTGAAGCTCTCGCCGCAGCCGCATTCGCCACGCACGTTCGGGTTGTTGAACTTGAAGCCCTCATTGAGCCCTTCGCGAACGAAGTCCAGCTCAGTGCCGTCGAGGTAGGTCAGGCTCTTGGGATCGATGATCACCTTGACGCCATAACTCTCGAAGACCAGGTCATCCGCAGTCAATTCGTCGACGAACTCCAGCACATAGGCAAGACCGGAGCAGCCAGTCGTACGCACCCCCAGACGAATGCCTTCACCCTTGCCGCGCCCCTCGATAGAGCGCTGCACGTGACGGGCGGCGGATTCGGTCATGCTGATGGCCATTGCAACTCCTTACTCGTCCGAGCGCTTAAAGCAGACCCTTCTTCTGCTTGTAGTCGTTGACGGCCGCCTTGATGGCGTCCTCAGCCAGCACCGAGCAGTGGATCTTCACCGGCGGCAGGGCCAGTTCTTCGGCGATAGTGGTGTTCTTGATGGCAGCCGCCTCATCCAGCGTCTTGCCCTTCATCCACTCGGTGGCGAGGGAGCTGGATGCAATGGCGGAACCGCAGCCGTAGGTCTTGAACTTGGCGTCTTCGATCACGCCTTGCTCGTTGACCTTGATCTGCAGGCGCATCACATCGCCGCAGGCCGGCGCGCCGACCATGCCAGTGCCCACGTTGGGGTCCTGGGCGTCGAGCTTGCCAACGTTACGCGGGTTTTCGTAGTGGTCGATGACCTTGTCGCTATATGCCATGGTAACTATTCCTCACTCATCAGGGTGGCGTCAGTGCGCCTGCCATTCGACCTGGGACAGGTCGACGCCCTCTTTATACATATCCCACAGGGGGGACAGTTCACGGAGCTTGCTGACCGCTTCGCGCACCTTGGCGGCGGCGTAGTCCACTTCTTCTTCAGTCGTGAACCGGCCAAAGGTGAAGCGGATGGAGCTGTGCGCCAGCTCGTCGTTGCGGCCCAGGGCACGCAGCACGTAGGACGGCTCCAGGGACGCCGAAGTACAGGCGGAACCGGACGACACCGCGAGGTCCTTGAGCGCCATGATCAGCGACTCGCCTTCGACGTAGTTGAAGCTGACGTTCAGGTTGTGCGGCACGCGAGCGGTGGCGCTGCCGTTCAGGTAAAGCTCTTCCATGCCGTCGATCTGGGCCCAGAAGCGATCCGCCAGGGCCTGGATACGCACGCGCTCGCTGGCCATTTCCTGCTTGGCGATGTGGAAGGCCTCGCCCATGCCGACGATCTGGTGGGTGGCCAGGGTACCGGAACGCATGCCGCGCTCATGACCACCGCCGTGCATCATGGCTTCCAGGCGCACGCGCGGCTTGCGGCGAACATAGAGTGCGCCGATGCCTTTCGGGCCGTAGGTCTTGTGGGCGGAGAAGGACATCAGGTCGACCTTCAGCTTTTCCAGGTCGATTTCCACCTTGCCGGTCGACTGCGCGGCGTCGACATGGAAGAGGATGCCGCGGGCACGGGTCAGCTCGCCAATCGCCGCGATGTCGTTGATGGTGCCGATTTCATTGTTCACGTGCATGACCGAAACCAGGATGGTGTCGTCACGCAGGGCTGCCTCGACGGCGGCCGGCGTGATCAGGCCGTCTTCGCCGGGTTCGAGGTAGGTGACTTCGAAGCCTTCGCGCTCCAGCTGGCGGGTGGTGTCCAGCACCGCCTTGTGCTCGATCTTCGAGGTAATGATGTGCTTGCCCTTGCCACTGTAGAAGTGCGCTACGCCCTTGATGGCCAGGTTGTCGGATTCGGTCGCACCGGATGTCCAGACGATTTCACGCGGGTCGGCGTTGACCAGCTCGGCCACCTGACGACGGGCATTTTCCACCGACTCCTCAGCCTTCCAGCCGAACACGTGGGAACGCGAGGCCGGATTGCCGAAGTTGCCGTCCACCAGCAGGCACTCGCTCATCTTCTGAGCGACGCGCGGGTCCACCGGCGTAGTGGCGGAGTAGTCGAGGTAAATCGGCAATTTCATCTGGGCTCTCCTATCAGGTATCGGGGCCAATCACAGGCCGGCGCCCTGCTCAATCGATGGCGGACGCTTCAATTTTATCGAGGTGGGGCATCCTGCCATTGCTTCCGCAGCGGCGTTGATCCTGCCGCTGCGCGACCTCCTGGACCTCGCGACGGTTGACCAGGTCGGCCAGGCTGATGCCGCTGAGGAACTCATGGATCTGCAGACTCAGATCGCACCAGAGGTGATGAGTTAGGCAGGTATCGCCCGAATGGCAATCGCCCAGGCCCTGGCAACGAGTGGCATCCACCGACTCGTTGACCGCATCGATCACCTGGGCGACATGAATGCCATGCATGTCGCGGGAAAGCTGGTAGCCACCGCCGGGGCCGCGCACACTGCTGACCAGGTTGCCGCGGCGAAGCTTGGCGAAAAGCTGTTCGAGATAGGACAGGGAGATGCCCTGCCGCTCGGAAATATCGGCCAGAGACACCGGCCCCTGCTGCGCATGCAGCGCCAGGTCGAGCATGGCGGTGACGGCGTAACGGCCTTTGGTGGTCAGTCGCATGGTGAGTACCACGGGATCGCTGGAGTGCAGCGAGTATGCGATTCCCGACTATTTAAGTCAACTATAAGCCTGATCAAAATAGTCGGGATTGCACTTTGCAGGGTCTGCATGGTAGCAGAGGCGCATCCCATTAGCACCCTAATAATCCGGCGCCTCCAATGGACCACAACTGGACGCCCCATCAGGCGACCGGCTTGCGCTCATCATCCTTGATGTCGGCGAAATCCTCGTCGCGCAACTCCGGCAGGGCCTTGGCGCAGTAGTCGCTGCCCAGCGCGGTGAGCGCCTTGCACATACCGTCCAGACGCTCGTCCACGGCCTGCACATGATCCAGCAGTTGCCCGATGGCGCGCGCCACGGGGTCCGGCATGTCCTGACCGAGACCATAGGCATCGAAGCCGAAACGCTCGGCAATGGCCTGCCGCTTCGCCTCCTGCTCAGGGTCGACCTTGACGATGACCCTACCGGGAATGCCGACCGCAGTCGCCCCGGCCGGCACCGCCTTGGTCACCACGGCATTGGAGCCGATCTTGGCACCGGCACCAACGGTGAAGGGCCCGAGCACCTTGGCACCCGCCCCCACCACCACGCCGTCCTCCAGGGTTGGGTGACGCTTACCCTGGTTCCAGCTTGTACCGCCCAGGGTCACGCCCTGGTAAAGCGTGACGTCGTTGCCGATCTCGGCGGTCTCGCCGATGACGATGCCCATGCCGTGGTCGATGAAGAATCGACGACCGATCTTCGCCCCCGGGTGGATCTCGATACCGGTCATCCAGCGACTGAAGTTCGACACCAGGCGCGCCAGCCATTTCCAGCCGGCAATCCACAGCGCGTGAGCTATGCGATGCAGCCAGGTGGCATGCAGCCCCGGATAACAGGTAAGCACCTCGAAGGCATTGCGCGCAGCCGGATCACGGTGGAATACGCTTTGAATGTCTTCTCGAATGCGGTCGAACATCACTTGTCACTCCGTTTGCTTGCTTCGCCCCGCACAGCCTTCTGGGTTTCCGTCAGGATGCCGCGCAGGATGTTCATCTCCAGCTTGCTGATGTTGCTGCGACCAAAGAGACGACGCAGGCGCGACATCAGGTGCCGAGGCTTCTCCGGATCGAGGAAACCGATCTCCACCAGGGTGCTTTCCAGGTGTTCGTAATAGCGCTCCAGCTCATCGACGGTCACCGGCTGGGCATTGAGCATGGCGGTGGTTTCAACCTTCTCCACCTTGCTCGGCAACCCCTCCTGCGCCAACCAGGCCATGCGCACCTCGTAGACCAGCACCTGTACGGCGGCCGCCAGGTTCAGCGAGGAAAAGTCGGGATTCGACGGGATATGCACATGGTATTGGCAGCGCTGCAACTCTTCATTGGTCAGACCCGCATATTCGCGACCGAATACCAGCGCCACCTCGCCGCCATCGCGCACTTGCGCCACGGCGGTCTGGCCACACTCGCGCGGATCGAGCAGGGGCCAGGGGATGCGACGATCACGGGCACTGGTACCCACCACCAGACTGCAGCCCACCAGCGCCTCCTCCAGTGTGGCAACCACTTCAGCGCCGTCCAGTATGTCATCGGCACCGGAGGCGCGGGCACGCGCCTCGGGGCTGGGGAAATCCTCGGGATCCACCAGCACCAGCTTCGACAAGCCCATGTTCTTCATGGCGCGGGCAGCACCACCGATATTGCCGGGATGACTGGTATTGACCAGCACCACGCGAATGTTCTGCAGCAACGCTGTGGTCTCTCAGAGAAACGTCAGGGGAGCGAAATCTTACCGGACACCCCGACGCAACGCCACGAATCGCGCGCCCCGCCCTGCCTGCCCTGAGCTTTTTCTGCTACCATGTGCGGCTTTCTTCTTTAACGACCCAGGTGAACTCCCCATGCAGCCCATGCTGAATATCGCCCTGCGCGCCGCTCGCAGCGCCGGTGAACTGATTTTCCGCTCGATCGAGCGCCTGGACGTTATCTCCGTCAACGAGAAAGACGCCAAGGACTACGTCACCGAGGTCGATCGCGCTGCCGAACTGTCCATCGTGCAGGCCCTGCGCAAGGCCTACCCGAACCACGGCATCCTCGGCGAGGAAGGCGGCCTACTGGAGGGCAAGGGTGAAGGCGCCGACTACCTGTGGATCATCGATCCGCTGGACGGCACCACCAACTTTATCCGCGGTGTTCCGCACTTCGCCGTCAGCATCGCCTGCAAGTACAAGGGTCGCCTGGAACATGCCGTGGTCCTGGACCCGGTCCGCCAGGAAGAGTTCACCGCCAGCCGCGGCCGCGGTGCCGCCCTCAATGGCCGCCGTCTGCGCGTCAGCCCGCGCAAGAGCCTGGAAGGCGCACTGCTCGGCACCGGTTTCCCCTTCCGCGAAAACCAGTTGGATAACATGGACAGCTATCTGGGCATGTTCCGCAGCCTGGTGGGCCAGACCGCCGGCATCCGCCGCGCCGGCTCCGCCAGCCTGGACCTGGCCTACGTCGCAGCCGGCCGCTTCGATGCCTTCTGGGAGTTCGGCCTGTCCGAGTGGGACATGGCGGCGGGCGCCCTGCTGGTGCAGGAAGCCGGCGGCCTGGTGAGCGATTTCACCGGCGGCCATGACTTCCTTGAGAAGGGCCACGTGGTCGCGGGCAATACCAAGTGCTTCAAGGCCGTGCTGACTGCCATCCAGCCGCACCTGCCACCGTCGATGAAGCGCTGATCGCGCGTCTCGGACACGAAAAACCCGGCCTAGGCCGGGTTTTTTGTTGGAATCGATCCGCTTATTGCTGGACGCCCGCACCACCGCCCTGGGACAGGGTGTTACCAACCCCCTGCTGGCTGAGGATCAATTGGCCGTCCTTGGTGACGGGGATCTGCCGGCCCGGGTCGTGATCCATGCGGACCTGACCGACCTTGCCGTCCAACTGGTATTTCACGTCATAGCCCACCAGCCGCTCGCTGGTGTCGGTGACGGTCTTGCAGCGGGTTTCAGTGGTCGTGTAGGTGTCATTGGCCTGCATATGCTCCTGCACCTTGTTGCCCGCGTAACCACCCCCCACGGCTCCGGCAACCGTGGCGATCTTCTTGCCGGTACCACCACCGACCTGGTTGCCCAGCAGGCCGCCCGCCACCGCGCCAATTACGGTGCCGGCGATCTGATGCTGGTCCTTCACAGGCTTCTGACGAGTCACCGCCACGTCATTGCAGACTTCACGCGGCGTCTTCACGGTTTCATTGATCGGTTGGACAGCGAGCACTTCGGCATACTCCGGGCCGTTATTACCTACCAGGCTGTAGGTGGCCACAGCGCCGCCGGCAGTCACGCCAACCGCACCCAAAACAGTACCGACGAGCATCGACTTGTTCACTTGAACCTCCTGACTCTTCCTTTCATGGGCGTTCATGCCTCATTCCACCGGTTGGATAGAGGGGCAAAGACCAAGTTCCCAATCGCATCGGAAGAACCCGACAAATGGGATGGATGTCTCATACATCAGAAACAACGAGGCCCGGCATTTGCCGGGCCTCGTGCGTAACACCTGACACCTCAGGGACGGTCATCCGCCTCGGCGGTGTTCGCCGGTGGAATCAGATCTTCGGAGGATAGTTTCAGCCAGATCAGCACCGGGGCACTGATGTAGATGGAGGAGTAGGTACCCACTACCACGCCGACCAGCAGCGACAGGGCGAAGCCATGCAGACTGTCGCCACCGAAGACCAACAGGGCGATGAGGGCCAGGGCGGTGGACATCGAAGTGGCGATGGTCCGCAGCAAGGTCTGGGTGCAGGACACGTCGATGTTTTCGATCAGGTCCGCACGGCGCAGCACGCGGAAGTTCTCGCGGATACGGTCGAAGATGATGATGGTGTCGTTCAGCGAGTAGCCGATCATCGCCAGTACCGCGGCGAGCACGGTGAGGTCGAAGGGAACCTGGAAGAACGCCAGGATGCCCAGGGTGACCACCACGTCGTGAACCAGGGAAGCCACCGCGCCGACACCGAACTTCCACTGGAAGCGGAAGGCCAGGTACAGCAGGATCCCGCCCAGGGCCAGCAGCATGGCCAGGCCGCCCTGGTCGCGCAGCTCTTCACCGACCTGAGGACCCACGAACTCCACGCGCTTGAGCTCGAACCTGCTCTCGGCATCGACCTTGCGCAGGGCATCGGCGACCTGGTTGCCGAGCTGCGGGTCCTCGCCAGCCATACGAACCAGGACATCGGTGGAGGCGCCGAAGCTCTGCACCACGGCATCCTCGTACCCCACCTGAGCCAGCTCGCGCTTGATCTTCTCCAGATCGGCCGGCTTCTCGTAGGTCAGCTCGATCAGGGTACCGCCAGTGAAATCCAGGCCGAAGTTCAGCCCCTTGGCGAACAGGCTGCCGATACCGATCAGGCTGATGATCACGGTAATGGCGAACGCAACGTTGCGTATCGCCATGAAACGGATGGTTGACTTGATCATGACAGGCCTCAAATCCACAGTTTCTTGAAGTTGCGGCCACCGAAGATCAGGTTGACCAGGCCGCGGGTGAACATGATGGCGGTGAACATCGAAGTCATGATGCCCAGCGACATGGTCACGGCGAAGCCCTTGATCGGACCGGTCCCGAGGGCGAACAGGATGCCGCCCACCAACAGGGTGGTGAGGTTACTGTCGACGATTGCGGTGTAGGCACGGTCGAAGCCTTCATGAATGGCGCGCTGCACCGACAACCCGTTGCCCAGCTCCTCGCGAATACGCGAGTAAATCAGCACGTTGGCATCCACGGCCATGCCCAGGGTCAGCACGATTCCCGCGATACCCGGCAGGGTCAGGGTGGCACCGATGACCGACATCAGGCCCACCAGCAGCACCAGGTTGAATGCCAGTGCGATGGTGGCCAGGAAGCCAAAGAAGCGGTAGATGGCGATGATGAACAACGACACGAAGATCATCGCCCATTCGGTGGACTCGATACCCTTGACGATGTTCTCGGCGCCCAGGCTCGGACCGATGGTGCGCTCCTCGGCGAAGTACATCGGTGCGGCGAGGCCGCCGGCACGCAGCAGCAGGGCCAGCTCGGAGGACTCGCCCTGGCCGGTCAAACCGGTGATGCGGAACTGACTGCCCAGCGGAGACTGGATGGTCGCCAGACTGATGATCTTCTTCTCTTCCTTGAAGCTCTGTACGGCGACTTCCTTCTGAACGCCGTCGACATCCTGGATCACGTAGCGGGTCACCGGACGCTGCTCGATGAAGATCACCGCCATGCTGCGACCGACGTTGTTGCGGGTGGCGCGATTCATCAGTTCGCCGCCGTGGCCATCGAGGCGAATGTTCACCTGCGGACGGCCGTTTTCGTCGTAGCTGGCCTGGGCGTCGGTCACCTGGTCACCCGTGATGATCAGGCCGCGCTCCAGCGGCACCGGCGGACGACCGGGCTCACGGAACTCGAAGGATTCGGTGGAGGCCTTGCTCGCGGTCGGCTCTGCTGCCAGGCGGAACTCGAGGTTGGCGGTCTTGCCGAGGATACGCTTGGCCTCGGCAGTGTCCTGCACGCCCGGCAGCTCGACCACGATACGGTTGGCGCCCTGGCGCTGGACGATCGGTTCGGCAACGCCCAGCTCGTTCACACGGTTGCGGACGGTGGTCAGGTTCTGCTTGATGGAGTATTCGCGAATCTCCGCCAGCTTGGCCTGGGTCAGCGCCAGCTGCAGCACCTGCTGATCGCCACGTTCGGTGGCGACCATATCGAAGTCGGTGAAACTCTTGCGGATCAGTGCCTGGGCCTTGCCCAGGGACTCGCTGTCGGCGAAGCCGAGCTGGAAGCCGTTTTCCTGCGCCGGCAGGCTGCGGTAGCGAATACGCTCCTTGCGCAGCAGGGTGCGGACCTCCCCTTCGTAGATTTTCAGGCGCGCATCGACCGCCTTCTCCATATCCACTTCCAGCAGGAAGTGCACACCACCGGAAAGGTCCAGGCCGAGCTTCATCGGCGCCGCACCGAGGTTGCGCAACCAGTCGGGAGTGGTCGGGGCCAGGTTCAGCGCAACCACATAGTCGTCGCCAAGCGCCTTGCGCACGATGTCCTTGGCCGGCAGTTGGTCACCCAGCGAGGTCAGCCGCAGCAGACCGCCACGCTCACCGACACTGGCGGACTTGAGTTCGATACCGGCTTGCTTCAGGGCGTCGCTCGCCTTGTCCAGATCGCTCTGCTGGATCTTCAGCGCAGTGCTGGTGCCGCTGATCTGGATTGCCGGATCATCCGGATAGAGATTGGGTGCGGAATACACCAGACCGATCGCCAGCACCGCTAGGATCAGCAGATATTTCCACAGAGGGTACTTGTTGAGCATGACTCCGCCCGTTATGACGCGGGGCGCCAGTTGGCGCCCCGTCGGTGTTGATCCATGGATCCTCAGATGGCTTTCAGGGTGCCCTTCGGCAGGGTCGCCGCGATAGCCGCCTTCTGGAATTTCAGCTCGACGCTGTCAGACACTTCGATAACCACGAAGTCATCGCTCACCTTGGTGACCTTGCCGGCGATGCCGCCGGAGGTGACCACTTCGTCGCCCTTCTGCAGGCCGGCGAGCAGGCTCTTGTGCTCCTTCGCGCGCTTGGCCTGGGGACGCCAGATCATCAGGTAGAAGATGACCAGAAAACCGATCAGGAAAACCCACTCGAAACCGGTACCGGCGGGGCCTGCGGCGGCCGGGGCAGCAGCGTCGGCATAGGCGGCGGGAATCAGAAAGCTCATTTAGCACTCCTGTTAAGGAAATTTGAAAAGTATTGGCTCTGGAAATATGCGGCTTTATCAGTCCAGGGGCGGAGTCGGTAGTCCGCGCTTGGCATAGAAGGCATCGACGAAAGCGGCCAATTTACCCTGTTGAATTGCCTCGCGCAAACCAGCCATCAGACGCTGGTAATGCCGCAAGTTGTGGATTGTATTCAACATGCTGCCGAGCATTTCGCCGCATTTGTCCAGATGGTGCAGATAGGCGCGGGAGAAGTGTTTGCAGGTGTAACAATCGCAGCTCGGGTCCAGTGGCGACTCGTCATGCTTGTGCACCGAGTTGCGGATTTTCAGCACGCCGGTGTCGATGAACAGGTGACCGTTTCGCGCATTGCGGGTCGGCATCACGCAGTCGAACATGTCGACGCCACGACGCACGCCCTCCACCAGATCCTCCGGCTTGCCGACACCCATCAGGTAGCGCGGCTTGTCCACCGGCATCTGCCCGGGAAGGTAGTCCAGCACACGGATCATTTCGTCCTTCGGCTCGCCCACCGACAGGCCGCCGATGGCCAGGCCGTCGAAACCTATCTCGCTCAGGCCCTCGAGGGAGCGCTGGCGCAGCTCCTCGTGCATGCCGCCCTGGACGATACCGAACAGCGCGGCGCTGCTCTCGCCATGGGCCACCTTGGAACGCTTGGCCCAGCGCAGGGACAGCTCCATGGAGCGCTTGGCCGTGTCGAAGTCCGCCGGATAGGGCGTGCACTCGTCGAAGATCATCACGATGTCGGAACCCAGGTCGCGCTGGACCTGCATGGACTCCTCGGGCCCCATGAACACCTTGGCGCCGTCCACCGGCGAGGCGAAGGTCACGCCTTCCTCCTTGATCTTGCGCATGGCCCCCAGACTGAATACCTGGAAGCCGCCGGAATCGGTGAGGATCGGCCCCTGCCACTGCATGAAATCATGCAGGTCGCCGTGGCGCTTGATCACCTCCATGCCCGGCCGCAGCCACAGGTGGAAGGTATTGCCGAGGATGATCTGAGCACCAATGCCTTCGATGTCGCGCGGCAACATCCCCTTTACCGTGCCGTAAGTTCCTACAGGCATGAAGGCCGGTGTCTCAACCACGCCCCGGGGGAAGGTCAGGCGGCCGCGACGGGCCTTGCCGTCGGTGGCCAGCAACTCGAAGTTCATCCGGCAGGTGCGCGTCATGCTTGGTCCTCGGGCCCGCGCGGAGCGGGATTGCGGGTGATGAACATGGCATCACCGTAACTGAAGAAGCGGTAGCCCTGCTCCACCGCGGCGGCGTAGGCGGCCATGGTTTCCGGATAGCCGGCGAAGGCCGATACCAGCATCAGCAGGGTGGATTCGGGCAGGTGGAAGTTGGTGACCAGGGCATCGACCACATGAAAGGGCCGGCCCGGATACAGAAAGATGTCGGTATCGCCGCTGAAGGCTTTCAGTTGGCCGTCCCGCGCCGCGCTTTCCAGGGAACGCACGCTGGTAGTGCCGACGGCGATCACCCTGCCGCCACGAGCGCGGCAGGCGGCCACGGCGTCCACCAGGTCCTGGCCGACTTCGAGCCACTCGTGGTGCATGTGATGGTCTTCGATACGCTCCACTCGCACCGGCTGGAAGGTGCCGGCACCCACATGCAGCGTGACGAATGCGCTGTCCACGCCCTTGGCGGCGATCGCCTCCAGCAACGCCTGGTCGAAATGCAGCCCGGCGGTGGGCGCGGCGACGGCGCCGGCATGGCGGGCGTAGACGGTCTGGTAACGCTCGCGGTCGGCATCCTCGTCCGGGCGGTCGATATAGGGGGGCAGCGGCATGTGGCCGACGCGATCCAGCAGCGGCAGGACTTCCTCGGCGAAGCGCAGCTCGAACAATGCATCGTGGCGGGCAACCATCTCGGCTTCGCCGCCACCCTCGATGAGCAGCGTCGCCCCCGGCTTGGGCGATTTGCTGGAGCGCACATGGGCCAATACGCGATGGCTGTCGAGCACGCGCTCGACGAGGATTTCCAGCTTGCCGCCCGAGGCCTTCTGGCCGAACAGGCGTGCGGGAATCACGCGGGTGTTGTTGAACACCATCAGATCGCCGGGACGCAGGTATTCCAGCAGGTCGACAAAGTGGCGATGGCTCAGGGCACCGGTTTCGCCCTCCAGTACGAGGAGGCGGCTTGCACGGCGCTGGGCCAGGGGATGACGGGCGATCAGAGCTTCGGGGAGCTCGAAATGGAAGTCGGCTACGCGCATGGTGGGGGGTCGTGTCGCAGGGGCGCAGATAGTACAGGAAATGCCTGTTTCTGACCACGGAGACGGATTGACCGCCTCAGAGCGTCTCCCTATACTCCGCCGCCATCGTGCCTCGGTGGCGGAATGGTAGACGCGGCGGATTCAAAATCCGTTTCTGGCGACAGAGTGAGAGTTCGAGTCTCTCCCGGGGCACCACGATATTCTTTCCCCCCTCCCGGTCCGCCCGTCAGAGCCCTCTGACTACGCTGTAAAGATTGGCCGTTCAGGGCTTGGCATTTGCGCAAAACTTAGCGTAGAGTTGGCCAACTGTGTTTGCATGGGTCGCTGTTGAATCGTGACCTGATGCGGTAGATCACCAGATCCGCTACATCCCGCTCGACTTCTCTTACCTCTTTGCAACCAGTTTCCAGCCCTTCTGGCGCGTGAGTGAACAGCAGGCTGTCATCAACTTCAGTTTCAAGGAAAAAGATATGTCGAATCGTCAAACCGGCACCGTCAAGTGGTTCAACGACGAGAAAGGTTTTGGTTTCATCACCCCGGAAAGCGGCCCGGATCTGTTCGTTCACTTCCGCGCTATCGAAGGCTCCGGCTTCCGCAGCCTGAAAGAAGGCCAGAAGGTCACCTTCGAAGCCGTACAAGGCCAGAAAGGCATGCAGGCAGACAAGGTTCAGGTAGTTAACTAACTCCCCGAGCTTCGCCGAAAGCCCCTGATGGAAACATCAGGGGCTTTTTTGTGCCCGCCGATCGGCTGCTAGAATGGCGCGCCCTCAATACGCCAAGAGCCCGCAATGCCGAAACATCAGCTGCGCCCCCAGGGCGATTTCCCCGCCGCCGGGCTGGTTCGCCGCTTCGCCGCGATCTTCTACGACTTCCTGCTCTGCGTCGCCCTGCTGATGGTGGTCACGCTGATCTACCAGCAAGTCGTGCTGCGCCTGATATATGGCGGCGAGCGCCTGCGCCAGTTGGCGGACCAGGGCCTGCTGGCCGGCGATCCACTGCTCTCCACCCTGCTGGTATTCGCCCTGTTTGGCTTCTTCGCCAAGTTCTGGACCCACGCAGGCCAGACCCTCGGCATGCAGGTCTGGGGCATCCGCGTGCAGAACCGGGACGGTTCGGCCATCAGCCTGTGGCAGGCACTGCTGCGCTTCGTGATCGCCACCGGATCCTGGCTGGCGCTGGGACTGGGCTTCCTCTGGAGCCTCTGGGACAAGGACAAGCGCACCTGGCACGATATCTATTCCGAAACCCAGGTGGTCCGCCTGCCGAAGGGCGCGCACAAGAAATGACCCATGAAAAAGCCGGCGAATGCCGGCTTTTTCATGCTGCGAAGCTGGATCAGCCCGCGCGCCGTAGCAGCAACAGGCCGGCCAGGGCACAAACACCCGCCGGCACCAGCACCGCGAACAGCGGCGAGAAGCCGAACACCAGACTCGACGGTCCGAGCAGATCCTGGCTGATGCGCACCACGAAACCGATCACCACGCCGGTGAATACCCGCTGCCCCAGGGTCACCGAGCGCAGCGGACCAAAGATGAAGGAAATCGCCATCAGCACCAGGGCTGCGGTAACCAGCGGCTGCAGCACCTTGATCCAGAACGCCAGCCAGTAGCGACCGTTATTCAAGCCCTGCTCGGCCAAGTAATGGGTGTAGCGCCACAGGCCGGTGATGGACAGCGCCTCAGGCTCCATCACCACGGTGCCGAGCAACTCTGGCTTGAGCTCGACGTCCCAGCGTTCGGTAACGCTGTTCACCACTTCGGTGTGGTCGCCACGGAAATGGGTGGTGGACACATCTTCCAGTTGCCAGTAGTCACCCTGGTACAGCGCACGCCTGGCGAAACTCGCCGACTGCATGTGCCGCTCACCATCGAAGCGATAGCGGGTAACACCGTAGAGCACACCATTGGGCTGCACGGCGTTGATGTGCACGAACTCTTCGCCCTGGCGATGCCAGAGGCCGCGCTTGGAACTCTGCGCCTCGCCACCACCCTGGGCCAGGGAGCGATTGGCCTGGGCCAGGTTCTCGCTCCAGGGCGCCACGTATTCGCCGATCAACACACCCGCCAGCATCAGCACCAGCATGGGCTTCATCACCGCCCAGACGATCCGGCCGATGGACACGCCGGCCGCGCGCATCACCGTCAGCTCGCTGCTGCTGGCCAGGGCGCCAAGGCCGATCAGACTGCCGATCAGCGCCGCCATCGGCAGCATGTCGTAGACCCGTCGCGGCAGCGTGAGGAAGACGTACCAGGCCGCGGCGAGCACACCGTAGTCGCCGCCCACGTCACCCAGTTCGTCGATGAAGGCGAACAGCGCCGCAAGGCTGACGATAACCCCCAGCACCGCGACGATCCCGAAGAACACACTGGTGCCGATATAACGATCCAACCTAACCATGGGCCACCTCACGGGCATCACGACGAGCCGCCCACTTCAGGCGCAGAGGCTCCCAGTACAACAACAGCAGGCCGATCGCGATGAACAGCCCATGCACCCACCAGAGGCCGAGGGCCATAGGAATACGCCCCTTGTCCAGTTGGCCACGTGCGGCAATCAGCAGGGACAGGTACGCCATATACAGCAGGATCGCCGGGAGCAGTTTGAGGAAACGGCCCTGGCGCGGATTGACCTTCGACAGCGGCACCGCCAGCAACGTGACCACGAATACCAGCAGCGGGATGGAAAGGCGCCACTGCAACTCGGCCTGGTAGCGCGGATTGTCGCTACCGATCAGTTCGGCGGTGGGTACCGCCTCGCGCTCGCCGATTTCGGCGCTGATTTCCGGCTTGGGCAGCAGCACGCCGTAGGTTTCGTACTGGATGATGCGGTAGTCGGCCTTGCCGGGGTTGCCGTCGTAGCGGTAGCCATTCTTCAGGATCAGGTAGCGGCTACCGTCCGGCTGGATTTCCTGATGGCCCTTCTCCGCCACCAGCACACCGATACCCCGATCCTTGCCATCCTGACGCGAAACACGCTTCTCGGAGATGAATACACTGCCCAGCTCGCCCCGGTCAGCGGACAGGGTCTCGGTGTAGGTCACCCGGCCGCCGCCCTTGAGCGCCTGGAAGCGTCCGGGCACCAGGGTATCAAGCTCGGTCAGGGCGTCCTGCTCGTTGAGGATGCGCGCCACCTGGCTCACGCCCTGGGGCGCCAGGCCCAGGCTCAGCCAGGCCACGACCAGCGCCACCAGCAGCGCCGGCGCCAGGCTGTAGGCCATCAGGCGCTGCTGGCTCATGCCGGTGGCGCTGAGCACGGCCATTTCGCTTTCGAGGTAGAGCCGGCCATAGGCCAGCAGGAAACCGAGGAACAGCCCCAAGGGCAGGATAAGCTGGAGGAAACCGGGAATCCGGAAACCCATGATCAAGAACAACACGCCCGGGTCGAGGGCGCCTTGCGCGGCCTGTGCCAGGTATTTGATGAAACGGCCGCTCATGATGATCACCAGCAGCACGGCGCTGACCGCGCTCAGGGTGACCAGGACCTCGCGGGAGAGATAACGGAAGACAATCAAACCAGACACTCCAGGGTTGTCAGGCTCAGGCGGCTACGCTCAAACTAGCCGCTTTATGGCCAGCCCGCCGATCTGACGGGCCACTGAAAAAATAGCCGGCATTATCCGTTAATACCGGCTCTTTGTCTTGGGGACACACCATGGAATTCCTCGTCAAAAGCGCCCGTCTGGAAACCCTGAAAACCGCCACCCTGGTCGTCGCTGTCGGCGAAGGACGCAAGCTCGGCGAAGCCGCCAAGACCCTCGATACCGCAGCCGGCGGTGCCATCAGCGCCCTGCTCAAGCGCGGCGACCTGGCCGGCAAAGTCGGCCAGACCCTGCTCCTGCACAGCCTGCCCAACCTCAAGGCCGAGCGCGTACTGCTGGTGGGCAGTGGCAAGGAGCGCGAGCTCTCTGACCGCCAGTTCCGCAAAATGATCGCCGCCGTGAACGGCGTGCTGAAAGGCCTCGGCGGCACCGACGCCATCCTCGCCCTCGGCGAGCTGGCGGTGAAAGGCCGCGACGCCTACGGCAAGAGCCGCCTGCTGGTGGAAACCCTCGCCGACGGCGCGTACGTCTTCGACCGTTTCAAGAGCCAGAAGGCCGCCCCCCAGTCCCTGAAGAAGCTCACCCTGCTGGTCGACAAGAGCGATCAGGCCGAGGCCGAGCGCGGCAGCCTGCACGCCCAGGCCATCGCCAGCGGCATGGCCTTCACCCGCGACCTCGGCAACCTGCCGCCGAACCTCTGCCATCCGAGCTTTCTCGCCGAGGAAGCCAAGTCCCTGGCCAAGGCACACAAGAACCTCAAGGTCGAAGTGCTGGACGAGAAGAAGCTCAAGGAACTGGGTGCTGGCGCCTTCCTCGCCGTGGCCCAGGGCAGCGAGCAGCCGCCGCGGATGATCGTGCTCAACTACCAGGGCGGCAAGAAGGAAGACAAACCCTTCGCACTGGTGGGCAAGGGCATCACCTTCGACACCGGCGGCATCAGCATCAAACCCGCTGCCGGCATGGACGAAATGAAGTACGACATGTGCGGCGCCGCCAGCGTGCTCGGTACCTTCCGCGCCGTGCTGGAGCTGCAGCTGCCGATCAACCTGGTGGGTCTGCTGGCCTGCGCCGAGAACATGCCCAGTGGCCGCGCCACCCGTCCGGGCGATATCGTCACGACCATGAGCGGCCAGACCGTGGAAATCCTCAACACCGACGCCGAAGGCCGCCTGGTGCTGTGCGATACCCTCACCTACGCCGAGCGCTTCAAGCCCCAGGCGGTGATCGACATCGCCACCCTCACCGGCGCCTGCATCGTGGCCCTTGGCAGCAACACCTCGGGCCTGATGGGCAACAACGACGCGCTGGTGAAGCAGATCCTCAAGGCCGGTGAATATGCTGACGACCGCGCCTGGCAACTGCCGCTGTTCGACGAGTACCAGGAGCAACTGGACAGCCCCTTCGCCGACATCGCCAACATCGGCGGCCCGAAGGCCGGCACCATCACCGCCGGCTGCTTCCTGTCGCGGTTCGCCAAGAAGTTCCACTGGGCGCACCTGGATATCGCCGGCACCGCCTGGGTCAGCGGCGGCAAGGACAAAGGCGCCACTGGCCGCCCGGTGCCGCTGCTCACCCAGTTCCTGCTGGATCGCGTCAAGTGAGGGTAGAGTTCTACGTGCTCTCCTCGGCCAACCCGGCGGACCGCCTGCGCGCGGCCTGCCAGTTGGCCGCCAAGGGCTGGCGGCATGGGCTGCCGGTCCTGCTGCGTTGCGCCGATGCCGCCCAGCGCGACGAGCTGGATCAGTTGCTCTGGCGCTTCCGTGGAGAAAGCTTCATCCCCCACGACCTCGTCGGCGACGATGCAAGCGCCCCGGTGGTGCTCGCCCTGGATGAAGAGCCGGGCACCCAGCAAGGCCTGCTGATCAATCTCGCCTCGACCATTTCCCCCCACGTCGACCGTTTCAGTCGAGTCATCGAGATCGTCAACCAGGAACCCGACCTGCTCGCCGCCTGCCGGGAGAATTTCCGCGCCTACCGGCAGCGGGGCTATGATCCGAAACGAGTCGAACTCTAGCCCCACGGCACTGCCCCATGGACACCCCCAAGCTCCCCCCCAAACCGGCGCATCTGCTGGATGACCTCGAATCCATTCGCGCCCTGCTCGAAGAAGAAGCTGGCAGCGCCGAGCCGCCCCTGCTCACCGACACCCTGGCGGTCGACGGCATTCCACTGCTATCGGAGATCGTCGCGCCCGCCCCCGCGCCGCTACCCCTGTTCCAGGCTGCGCCCGGCACACCGGCGCCAGTGGCCAGCGCCGATCCCACGCCGATTCCAGCCCCGGCGTCCCTGGCCGACGCCATCCGCCAGCGCATGACGCCCGCCGGAAACCCGGAGCTGGCGCGGCTTGACGCTGAACTGCGTGCCGCCGCGCAGTTGATCCTGCAGGACGTGATCGACGATTTCGTGCCGCAGATAGAGGCCGAACTCAAGCGGCGCCTCGAAGCCCGCCTGACCCCTTTGCTACCGCCACGCCGGCAATGATCGCGGGTGCCCGTCCGGGCACCCGGCGCAACGCGCGCCAATTCTTTCGCCGCCCCGTTGCCGCTATACTCTCCCGTTTTCCCGTTCAGTTGCCTCTAGGGTCCCCGCCGAACCATGGACAAGACCTACCAGCCCCACGCCATCGAAACTTCCTGGTACCAGACCTGGGAGAAGAACCACTACTTCGCCCCGCAAGGTTCCGGCGAGCCCTACACCATCATGATCCCGCCGCCGAACGTGACCGGCAGCCTGCACATGGGTCATGGCTTCAACAACGCCATCATGGACGCCCTGATCCGCTTCCGCCGCATGCAGGGCCGCAATACCCTGTGGCAACCGGGCACTGACCACGCCGGCATCGCCACCCAGATGGTGGTTGAGCGCCAGCTGGCCGCCCAGGGGGTCAGCCGCCACGACCTCGGCCGCGAGAAGTTCCTCGACAAGGTCTGGGAATGGAAGGAACAGTCCGGCGGTACCATCACCCGCCAGATCCGCCGCCTCGGTTCCTCCGTGGACTGGTCGCGCGAGCGCTTCACCATGGACGAAGGGCTGTCCGAGGCCGTCAAGGAAGCCTTCGTGCGCCTGCATGAAGACGGCCTGATCTACCGTGGCAAACGCCTGGTCAACTGGGACACCAAGTTCCACACCGCCATCTCCGACCTCGAAGTGGAAAACCATGACGAGAAAGGCAGCCTGTGGAACCTGCGCTACCCCTTGGCCGACGGCCACAAGACCGCAGACGGCAAGGACTACCTGATCGTCGCCACCACCCGCCCCGAAACCATGCTGGGTGACAGCGCCGTCGCCGTGCATCCGGAGGACGAGCGCTACAAGGCCCTGATCGGCACTTTCGTCGAGCTGCCCCTGGTGGGCCGCCGCATTCCCATCGTCGCCGACGACTACTGCGACCCCGAGTTCGGCACCGGCTGCGTGAAAATCACCCCGGCCCACGACTTCAACGACTACGAAGTCGGCAAGCGCCACAACCTGCCGCTGATCAACATCTTCGACAAGAACGCCGCCGTGCTGGCCCACGCCCAGGTCTTCAACCTGGACGGCAACGTCAACCACGAACTCGACGGCAGCCTGCCGGCCCAGTTCGCCGGCCTCGACCGCTTCGAGGCACGCAAGCAGATCGTCGCCGCCTTCGAACAGCTCGGCCTGCTGGAGAAAATCGAAGACCACGCGCTGAAAGTGCCCAAGGGCGACCGCTCCGGCACCGTCATCGAGCCCTGGCTGACCGACCAGTGGTACGTCTCCACCAAGCCCCTGGCTGAGCCGGCCATTGCCGCCGTGGAAGATGGCCGCATCCAGTTCGTGCCCAAACAGTACGAGAACATGTACTTCTCCTGGATGCGCGATATCCAGGACTGGTGCATCAGCCGCCAGCTCTGGTGGGGCCACCGCATTCCGGCCTGGTACGACGAAGAAGGCAACGTCTATGTCGGCCGCAATGAAGCCGAAGTGCGTGCCAGGCACAACCTGGGCGACCTGCCGCTGACCCAGGACGAGGACGTGCTGGACACCTGGTTCAGCTCGGGCCTGTGGACCTTCTCCACACTGGGCTGGCCGGAACAGACCGACTTCCTCAAGACCTTCCATCCCACCGACGTGCTGGTCACCGGTTTCGACATCATCTTCTTCTGGGTCGCCCGCATGATCATGCTGACCATGCACCTGGTGAAGAATGAAGACGGCACCCCTCAGGTTCCGTTCAAGACCGTCTACGTCCACGGTCTGGTGCGCGACTCCCAGGGCCACAAGATGTCCAAGTCCAAGGGCAACGTCCTGGACCCGCTGGACATCGTCGACGGCATCGACCTCGACACCCTGCTGGAAAAACGCACCAGCGGCATGATGCAGCCCAAGCTGGCGGAGAAGATCGCCAAGCAGACCAAGGCGGAATTCCCCGAGGGCATCAACAGCTACGGCACCGACGCCCTGCGCTTCACCTTCCTCTCGCTGGCCTCCACCGGCCGCGACGTGAAGTTCGACATGGGCCGCGTCGAGGGCTACCGCAACTTCTGCAACAAGCTGTGGAACGCCGCCAACTTCGTCATCGAGAACACCGATGGCCAGGACACCGGCATCAACGACGAGCCCGTGGAACTGTCCTCCGTGGACCGTTGGATCATCTCCGCCCTGCAGCGCACCGAAGCCGAGGTCGCCCGCCACCTGGACGCCTTCCGCTTCGACCTGGCCGCCCAGACCCTCTACGAGTTCATCTGGGACCAGTACTGCGCCTGGTACCTGGAGCTGGTCAAGCCGGTGCTGTGGGACGAGAACGCCCCCATCGAGCGCCAACGCGGCACCCGCCGCACCCTGATCCGCGTGCTGGAAGTGGCCCTGCGCCTGGCGCATCCCTTCATGCCCTTCATCACCGAAGAAATCTGGCAGCGCATCAAGGGCCAGGCCGGCAAGAACGGCGACACCCTGATGCTGCAACCCTGGCCGGTGGCCAATGAAGCGCGCATCGACGCCGCCGCCGAAGGCGACATCGAGTGGGTCAAGGCGCTGATGCTCGGCGTACGGCAGATCCGCGGCGAGATGAACATTTCCATGGCCAAGCGCATCGACCTGCTGCTGGCCAACGCCAACGACGAAGACCGCCGCCGCCTGGCCGACAACGAACCGCTGCTGAAGAAGCTGGCCAAGCTGGAATCCATCCGCGTGCTGGCTGCCGGCGAAGAAGCGCCCATGTCCGCCACCGCCCTGGTGGGCGACCTGCAGGTGCTGGTGCCCATGGCCGGCCTGATCGACAAGGACGCCGAACTGGCCCGCCTGGACAAGGAAATCCAGCGTCTGGACGGCGAAGTGAAGCGCGTCGGCGGCAAGCTCGCCAACGAAGGTTTCGTTGCCAAGGCCCCGGCGGAGGTGATCGAGAAGGAGCGCGCCAAGCTGGCCGAGGCCGAACAGGCCCTGGCCAACCTGACCGAACAGCGCGGGCGCATCGCCAGCCTGTAACCCCCAGACAAGGCCCGCCGATGCGGGCCTTGTGTTATCCAGCGCCAGGGCCTGCCATGGAAACCAGCAAGACCAAAACCAGCTTCTACCGGCGCCTCTACGTCGCCTGGCTGATCGACAGCGGCGCCGCCACCAGCGTGCCGGCCATCATGGAGGCCACCGGCATGCCCCGGCGTACCGCCCAGGACACGCTGCTGGCGCTGGGCGAACTGGATATCGACTGCCAGTTCGAACAGAGCGCCGGCGAGCGTAACAATGCCGGTCACTACCTGATCCGCGACTGGGGCGCCATCGACAAGCGCTGGATCGCCGCTAACCTGCAGCAGATCAAGGCCGTATTGGGTTATCCCTGACAGACTGCCGCCCCCGTCAGGAACCCTCGGGAGTCGCGTTTGAACTTCGATCTGCTGATGGTGCTGGGCCTGCTCATGGCCGCCATCACCCTGTTCGTCCTCAGCAAGCCACGGATGGATGTGGTCGCCCTGCTGGTGGTGGTCGCGCTGCCGCTGACCGGTGTCCTCGACATCCAGCACACCCTGGCGGGATTCAGCGACCCCAGCGTGGTGCTGATCGCCGCCCTCTTCGTCATCGGCGACGGCCTGGTGCGTACCGGCATCGCTTATCGCCTGGGCGACTGGCTGGTGGCCCGCGCCGGCAGCAGCGAGACCCGCCTGCTGGTGCTGCTGATGCTGGCCGCCGCCGGCCTTGGCTCGGTGATGAGTTCCACGGGGGTGGTCGCCATCTTCATCCCGGTGGCCCTGGGGGTGGCCGCGCGGCTGAAGATCGCCCCGGCGCGACTGATGATGCCGCTGGCCTTCGCCGGACTCATCAGCGGCATGCTCACCCTGGTGGCCACCGCGCCCAACCTGGTGGTGCACAGCGAACTGCGCCGCGCCGGCCTGGAGGGTTTCGGCTTTTTCAGCCTGACCCCGGTGGGCCTAGCCGTACTCGCCCTGGGCATCGTCTACATGCTGCTCACCCGCCACTGGCTGACGCCCCGCGGCACGGACGAAGCCGCCAGCATTCCGCGCCTGACCCTGGCCGACCTGGCGAATGCCTATGCGCTCGACGCGCGGGAACGACGCCTGAAGGTGCGCGAGGACTCGCCCCTGGCGCGCCAGGCCCTCAACGAACTGGAGCTGCGCAGCCAGTACGGCATCAACGTGATCGCCGTGGAGCGCCAGCGGCGCTTCCGCACCCTGTTGCTGATGGCCACCGGCAACACCCTGCTGGAACCCGGCGACGTGCTGCTGGTGGACCTGGCCAGCCCGGCCATCGGCCTGCTCGGCGCCTACCAGACGCTGGGCCTGGAACCCCTGCCGCTGCAGGCGTCCTACTACAGCCTGCACGCCCATCAGTTGGGCCTGGCCGAGGTGGCTCTGCCCCCGGAATCCAAGCTACCCGGCAAGACCATCCAGGAACTGGGCTTCCGCTCCCGGCACAAGCTCAACGTCGTGGGGCTGCGCCGCCACGGCCAGGCCCTGGAAGGGGTGCTGGTGGACGAAAGACTCCGGGCCTCCGACACCCTGCTGGTGGCCGGGGAATGGAAGTGCATCCACCAGTTGCAGGGCCAGAGCCGCGATTTCCTGGTGCTGAGCCTGCCCGCCGAAGTAGACGAAGTGGCGCCCACCGCACGCAAGGCGCCCTACGCCCTGCTCAGCCTGGCGGTGATGATCGTGCTGATGGTCAGCGGCCTGGTGCCGAACGTGATGGCCGCGCTGATCGGCTGCCTGCTGATGGGCGCCTTCCGCTGCATCGACCTGGACAGCGCCTACCGCGCCATCCACTGGCCCACGCTGATCCTCATCGTCGGCATGCTGCCTTTCGCCCAGGCCCTGCAACAGACTGGCGGCATCGACCTGGCGGTGAAGGGGCTGGTGGCGCTGCTGGGCAATGCCGGCCCCTATGCCATGCTCGCCAGCCTGTTCATCGTCACCGCGCTGATCGGCCTGTTCATTTCCAACACCGCGACCGCCGTGCTCATGGCCCCGGTGGCCATCGCCACGGCACAGCAACTGGGTATGTCGCCCTACCCTTTCGCAATGATCGTCGCCCTGGCTGCCTCGGCCGCCTTCATGACCCCCATTTCCTCGCCGGTGAATACCCTGGTGCTGGGGCCGGGCCAGTACAGTTTCGGCGACTTCGTGAAGGTGGGCGTGCCCTTCACCGTCCTGGTGATGATCGTCAGCGTGTGCCTGGTGCCGCTGGTGTTCCCGCTCTGATCGGCGCGCACCGATGGCGTCGGCTGTGGGAAAATGCCGCGTTTTCCCTGCCGACGCCGACGCCATGCCGCAACCGCCCAAGCGCCCCCGCTCCCCTTCCGCCCAGCTGCCCACCACCCCCGCCAAGGGCCAGTTGCACCCGCGCAACCGTCACCAGGGGCGCTACGACTTTCCCAAGCTGATCCAGGGCAGCCCGGAACTGGCGCGCTTCGTCATCACCAACCCCTACGGCAAGGAAAGCATCGACTTCGCCGACCCGGAGGCCGTGAAGGTGTTCAACCGCGCCCTGCTGCGGCAGTTCTACGGCATCCGCCACTGGGACATTCCCGCCGGTTATCTCTGCCCGCCCATCCCCGGCCGCGCCGATTACCTGCATGGCCTGGCCGACCTGCTGGCGGCGGGCAACAACGGGCAGATACCCCGGGGCAAGGGCATTCAGGCCCTGGACATCGGCGTCGGCGCCAACTGCATCTACCCGCTGATCGGCCACAGCGAATACGGCTGGCACTTCACCGGTGCCGACATCGACGCCACAGCGCTGGGTTCGGCCCGCGCCATCGTCCAGTCCAACCGGCTCGACAGCGCCATCGAGTTGCGCCGGCAGACCGAACCGAAGCACATCTTCAAGGGCCTGATCGCCCCCGGCGAACACTTCGACCTTACCCTGTGCAACCCGCCCTTCCACAGCTCGCTGGAGGAAGCCACCCGTGGCAGCCAGCGCAAGTGGAAGAACCTCGGCAAGCTCGACCCCAGGCGCAAGCTGCCGGTGCTGAACTTCGGCGGCCAGGGCGCCGAGCTCTGGTGCGAGGGCGGCGAGGCAGGCTTCCTGCAACGCCTGGTGGACGAGAGCCAGCAGTTCCGGGAGCAGGTGCTCTGGTTCAGCAGCCTGGTGTCCAAGGGCGGCAACCTGCCCGGCATGGAGGCGCGCCTGCGGCGCAGCGGCGCGGTGGACATGCAGATCGTGGAAATGGCCCAGGGCCAGAAGCAGAGCCGCTTCGTCGCCTGGACCTTCCTCGACGCGGCGCAGCGCGACGCCTGGCGGCAGTCCCACTGGACATGACAGCCCCTGTAGGCGCGAATTCAATCGCCAATGAATTCGCTCCCACAGTGATCTTCGCCTAGGTCCCCACCGCGAAGCAGGCATCCAGCCGGCTGTAACCCATGCCCACGCCCTTGTGCACCTTGAGCTGCACCGGGATGCGCTCCTTCAGCGCTTCCACATGGCTGATCACGCCGATCATCTTGCCGCTGGCATTCAGCGCATCCAGGGCATCCAGGGCCACTTCCAGGGTTTCGCCGTCGAGGGTGCCGAAGCCCTCGTCGAGGAACAGCGAATCGATGCTGGTCTTGTGGCTGACCAGGTCGGACAGCGCCAGGGCCAATGCCAGGCTGACCAGGAAGCTCTCGCCGCCGGACAGGGTCTTGCAATCGCGGACCACGTCGGCCTGCCAGGTATCCACGACTTCCAGTTCCAGCTCGCCGCCCTGGCGCCGGGCCAGTTGATAACGCCCGTGGAGCCGCTGCAGTTGCAGGTTGGCCAGGTACACCAGGTGATCCAGGGTCAGCCCCTGGGCGAACTTGCGGTATTTGGCGCCATCGGCCGACCCCACGAGGCCGTTGAAGCGCTGCCAGAGGTCGTAGGCGGCTTCCTGACGGGCGATTTCGGCGAACAGCGCCTGTTGCCCCTGCCGACGCTGCTCGTCGCCGCTGAGCTGGGCGCGCACTTCACCCTGGCGCTGGCTCAGCTCGCGCATGCGTTCGCCCAACGCCTGCCATTCGGCCTCCAGCCGCTCGGGGTCCAGTTCGCTCCCGGGCTCGGCCTGGAGGCGCCCGACCTGGCCGCGGGCGTCGGCCGCCAGTGCCTCGGCATCGCCCAGCTCGCGCGTCAGCCGCTGCTGCAATTCCTGCAAGGCGTTGCGTTCGTCGTCGCCCAGCAGGGCCGCGAGGAAGGCGGCCTCGTCCGCGAAGGGGCTGGCCGCCAGCCCCTGGTGCCAGGCGTCCGCGTGCAGCAGCAACTGGTGCCGGGCTTCCTGCACGCGCTGGTCCTGGCTGCGTTCACTGCCCTTGAGCTGATTGAGCCGCTGCTGCGCAACGTCCAGCTCGCTCTGCACCGCCGCCAGTGCGGCCTGGGGATCGTCCACCGGCGCCAGGGGCGTCTGCTCGGCCTGCGCGGACGCCTGCCAGCGGCCCTGCCACAGGCGAGCCTGTTCGCGGGCGGACTCCAGCGCGTGCTGCTGGTCGCGTAGACGGCTCTCCAGTTGCTGGCTGGCGCTCTGGTCCTGTTGCCACTGCTGCCATTCGGCCTCGCGCTCGGCCAGCCAGGCATCGCCCCGCTCCGGCAGGCCGTGGCCCAGGCGCGCCAGGCTGGCAGCCAGTTGCTCGCGAGCCGCCTGCTGCTGGCGCTGCAGGTGCTCCAGCCGCTGGCCGTTGGCCTGTTCCTGCTGGCGCAGACCGAGCTGATCCTTTTCCAGCAAGGCGAGCTGGCTGCCGCAGTCGTGCAGGACCTTGTCGCGCTGCAGGCGCACGTCGCGCGCCGCCGCGAGGACGGCCTTGAGCTGGTCCAGCCGCGCCAGGCGCGACTGCAACGCCTCCAGTTGCCGGGCATGCTCGTGCTGCTCGGCCTGCAGGGCCGCCAGGTCCGGCAACTGCAGCGCCAGGGCCTGACACAGTTCGCGCCAGCGCTCCACATAGTCGCGCTGCTCCGCCTCGGCACCGCGCAAGGTCTCTTCGAGCTGGGCGATTTGCGTCTCCAGGGCGGCCAGGCGGTTGCTCAGGGTTTCACCTTGCTGGCGCACCTCGTCCTGGGCCGCCTTGCAGTCCTGCAGTCCCTGCTGGGTCGCGGAGAGATTGAGGGCCTGGTATTCGGCGATGGCCGGATGCTCATGGGAGCCGCACAACGGGCAGGCTTCGCCCGGCTGCAGGGCGGCTCGGTAGGCCTCCAGTTGCTGGATACGTTGTTCCTGTTCGAGGAGCTTTTCCTTGTCGGCGATCTGTTGCTTGAGCTCGGCGAAGCGACGGCGCAGGCCATCGCGCTGCTGGACAAGGGCGCCCTGCTCGTCCCGCAGCGGTTGCAACTGCGCCTGCGCGTGCGCCTGCCGTTCCGCCAGTTGTCGACGCTGCTGGGACAGCTGTTCCAGGCGTTCCAGTTGGCGACCGCGTTCCAGCGACTGCTGCCATTGCAGGCGCAGGGCCGCATCGTCCTGCCCATCCAGCAGCTCGTCGAGCCGGGCCTGCGCCTCGGTCTCGGCCTGCTGAGCGTCGTGCTGTCCGGCCTTGGCCTGTTCCAGGGCGACACGCGCCGCAGCGGAACGCCTGTCCAGTTCCTCGCCATGGCGCTTCAGTCCGGCCTGGGCACCTTGCAGTTCGGTGAGTTCCGCCTGACCCCGGGCCAGGGCGGCGAACTCCGCCCGCCAGGCCCCCAGGTGCTCACCCAGGTGCTCCCGCTGGGGTTGCTCGGCCATGCGCTGGCGCAGGGCTTCCCGCTCGTTCTGCAGGCTGTCGAGGACGCTCTGCCGGGTCCGCAGCCACTGCTCGCCGAGCTGGGCGCCCTGCCAGAGCTGGTCGAGGATGCGCTCGGCCAGGGCCTGCATGTCATGGCGGGTCACCCGCAGTTCGCTTTCGCTCTGGCTCAACACCTGCTGCGCCCGCTGCCAATCGCGGTGCAGGGGCAGCAGTGCGCCTGCTGGTTCGCCGGCAGACAGGCGCGCCAGTTGTGGCCGTGCCTGTTGCAACGCATCGCGCGCTGCCCGGCCTTGCGTCTCGGCGGCCTGCTGGCGGGCCAGGGCCTTGTCCAGTTCGTCGCGCCATTGCCGCTGGCGCTGCAGGTCCGCCTGGTGCACCTGCAATTGCTGCGCTTCGCCGGCCAGGGTTGCAGCCTCCTGCTGCAAGGCGGCGCGGGCCTCATCGCCGAGCAGCTCCACCCCCTCGGCACGGGCCCGCAACTGGTCCAGCCCGGCTTTCACCTCGCGGGTACGCTCGAACACCCGCTGGGAAATGCGCCCGTAAATCTCAGTGCCGGTCAGTTCTTCCAAAAGCTCCGCGCGCTGGTTGGCGCTGGCTTCGAGAAAGGCGGCGAAACCGCCCTGGGCCAGCAGCATGGACTTGGTGAAGCGTTCGAAATCCAGACCGGTCAGGCCTTCGGTGAGTTTGAGCTTGTCGTTGATCTTGTCGCTGAGGATTTCCCCATCCGCCGCCCGCGCCAGCTCCACCTTCGGCGGCTGCAGGCCGCCGTCGGCCTTGTCACGGGCACGGCGCTGGCTCCAGAAGGCGCGGTAGGCCACGCCTTTCACTTCGAACTCCACCTCCGCCAGGCAGTCCGCCGTGTGCCGGGTCATCAGCTCGTTGACGCCGGCCGACACCGTGCCCATGCGCGGGGTGCGGTGGTAGAGCGCCAGGCAGATGGCGTCCAGCAGGGTGGTCTTGCCGGCGCCGGTGGGGCCGGTGATGGCGAACAGGCCGTTGCCGGCGAAGGGCTCGCCGGTGAAATCGATCTTCCACTCGCCCTTCAGCGAGTTGAGGTTCTTCAGACGCAGGCTGAGGATCTTCATGCCGACTCCTCCCGCAGTTCGGCCAGCACCTCGCGGTGCAGCCCCAGCAGATGGGCGCGTAGCGGGTCGTCCAGTTCCTCGCTCTCCAGGCGTTTGTCGAAGACCTCCTCCGGGTTCAGCTCATCGAGGGTTTCCCGTGCTTCGCGCTGCAGGCCGGCCTGGGTCGTGCCGCGCTCGCGACGGATGCGCAACACCTCCACCGGCAGCCCTTCGCAGAGGCTCGCCAGACGTGCCTGCAGGTCGCTGAGGTAATCGTCCGTACTGATCTGCACTTCCACCCACACCGGTTGCTCCGGGGTGCCGTCGCGCGCCACCTCGGCCAGCAGTCCCGGCAGTTCCGCCAGGCTGCCGCGCAGCGAATGCAAGGGCTGGAAGCGTGGCACCGGCAGGGCCTCGACCTTGTGCAGGCCGATGCTGTCCAGCTCCACCAGCAGCACTTCCTTCTGTTGCCGCGCCTCGTCGAAGGACAGCGGGATGGGCGAGCCGCTGTAGCGGATGTGCTCCAGGCCGCCGACCTTCTGCGGCCTGTGGATATGTCCGAGGGCGATGTAGTCCGCCGCCGGGAAGGCCGTGGTGGGAAAAGCCTCCAGGGCGCCAACGTAGATTTCCCGCACCGATTCGCTGGCGCTGGCGCCCACGGTGGTCAGGTGGCCGCTCGCGATGATCGGCAGGCCGCCGCCCAGTTCCATCCGGCGTTGCTCGGCCAGGGCGAAGAGCTGCTGGTAGTGCGCCTGGATCGCCTGCTGCAGGGACAGCTGCTTGTCCGCCGCACTCTGCCCGGCCTGGCTCTGCAGCACATCGCGGGGGCGGATGAAGGGCACGGCGCAAAGGATGGCGCCCGGCTCGCCGGAACGGCGTTCGAGCACCAGCACCTGTTCCGCCAGGTCTACCCCCACCGCCGGCACCACGCGGGTATCCAACTGCGCCAGCAGGGAGCGGCTCTCGCCCAGCATGGCCACCGAATCGTGGTTGCCGCCCAGCACCACCAGCTCCGCGCCGGTTTCGCGCAGCTCGACGATGAACTGGTTGTACTGCTCCCGCGCATAGCTGGGCGGGGCCCCCGTGTCGAACACGTCGCCGGCCACCAGCACGGCATCCACCTGGCGCTCGTGCACCTGCTCGATCAGCCAGCGGCAGAAGGCCCGGTGCTCGGCCTGGCGGGTCTTGCCCATGAAGTGCTGGCCCAGGTGCCAGTCGGAAGTGTGCAGGATGCGCATCGGATATCACTGAAATGGAACGGAAATGCCGGCAACCCTGTCATTTCCTTCCTGACCTGGCAACCACCGAGCCGCTATGCTTCCGGCATCCGCTGCAGACAAGGAATGACATGCAACGCATTTTTCGCGACATCCGGATCATGCTCCTGGCCAACCTCTGGTTGATTCCGGTGCTGGCGGCGCTGGTGGGCGCCCTTTTCTACTTCGTCGCGCCGCCGCCGCCCATGCACGCGCGGCTGGCCACCGGCAGCCCCTCGGGCGGCTACAACGCCTTCGGCGAACGGCTCAAGGAGGAACTGGCCAAGCAGGGCTTCGAGCTGGAACTGGTGCGCAGCTCCGGCTCGCTGGACAACCTGTCCAAGCTGCAACGCGGCGAGGTGGAGATCGCCCTGGTGCAGAGTGGCCAGGAACTCACCCTGGACAGCCATCAGCGCGAGCGCCTGCACGGCCTGGGAGTGATGTACCAGGAGCCGCTCTGGCTGTTCAAGCGCAAGGCAGTGGAGATCGACAGCATGGCCGACCTGCTGCCGCTGCGGGTGGCCATCGGCGCGCCGGACAGCGGTACCCGCTCGGTCAGCGACGCACTTCTGGCCGCCAACCAGATCACCGCCGAACGCTATCCGCCGCAGTGGCAGCCCGTCAGCGGCACGCCGGCGGCCAGCGCCCTGCTCGCCGGGGATCTGGACGCCGGGTTCTTCCTCGGCCCGGCGGAGAGCGCCGTGGTGCAGCGCCTGGCCGCCAGCACCGAGCTGGACCTGGTCAGCCTGCGGCGCAGCGCCGCCTACCGTGCGCGCCTGCCTTACCTGACCCGCCTGGAAGTCGGCGAGGGCCTGCTCAACCTCGCCAGCAACAACCCGTCGCGGGATATCCGCACCCTGGCCCCGGTGGCTACCCTGGTGGCCAACGACGCGTTCCATCCCTCGCTCACCCCGCTGATCCTCGAAGCCGCCCGCGAAGTGATGAAGAACGGCACGCTGCTGGACCCGCCCGGCGCCTACCCCGCCGCCAAGCCGCAAACCCTCGCCAGCCTGAGCGAGGCCGATTATTACTACGAGAAGGGCCTGCCGATCCTGCAACGCTACCTGCCCTTCCGCATCGCCTCCCTGGCGGATCGCTACATCATCCTGCTGATCCCGCTGATCGTGATCATGATCCCCCTGTCCAAGGCCGTCGGCCCGATCTACCGCTGGCGCATCCGCGCGCGCATCTATCGCTGGTACAAGTACCTGCGCGAGATCGACCGCAAGCTGGATGACGGTACCCCGCCCGACCAGCTGGCGAGCGAAATCGCCCAGCTCGAGGAACTGGAGCAGCGCCTGGCCAAGGTGGAAGTGCCGCTGTCCTACTCCAACGAGCTGTACGACCTGCACGTGCACCTGCGTTACGTGATCGAGCGTTTGCAGGCCGTGCAGAGACGGCAGGCAGCCGAAGAACAGGTCGGGTAAACTGGCGCACTTTTACACCGGCGCGTCCCCGCGCCGTTCGTGCCCCCGAGAGCGAAGATCCATGCCCATCCGCCACTGCATCGTTCACTTCATCGACAAGAAGCCCGACGGCAGCGCCGCCGCGCTGCATGCCCGGGATAGCGAACTGGGCGAGTCCCAGGCCATGGAAAACCTCCTGGCCGACCTCAACGAAAGCTACAACGCCAAGCAGGGCAAGGCCTGGGGCTTCTTTCACGAGGAGTCCGGCGCCTACCCGTTCAGCGGCTGGCTGAAGGAATACCAGGAGGGCGCCCGCGACTTCACCGCCTTCAGCCGGCAGGCCGTAGAGCACCTGCAGAAGCTGATGGAGGAGTCCAATCTCTCCACCGGCGGCCACGTGCTCTTCGCCCACTACCAGCAGGGCATGACCGACTACCTGGCCATCGCCCTGCTGCACCACAGCGAAGGCGTGACGGTGACCGACTCACTGGAGGTCGCGCCGGCCAAGCACCTGGACCTGGGCCAGTTGCACCTGGCGGCACGCATCAACCTGTCGGAGTGGCAGAACAACCAGCAGTCGAAGCAGTACATCTCCTTCATCAAGGGCAAGAACGGCAAGAAGGTCTCGGACTACTTCCGCGACTTCATCGGCTGCCAGGAAGGCGTCGACCCGCCGAGCGAAACCCGCACCCTGCTCAAGGCCTTCAGCGACTTCGTCGAGGCCGAGGACCTGGCCGAGGAACAGGCCCGGGAGAAGACCAAGACCCTGGTGGACTACGCCAGCACCCAGGCCAAGCTGGGCGAGCCGATCACCCTCGACGAACTGTCCGGACTGATCGACGAAGACCGCCCGCGCGCCTTCTACGAGCACATCCGCAACAAGGACTACGGCCTGTCCCCGGAAATTCCGCCGGACAAGCGCACCCTCAACCAGTTCCAGCGCTTCACCGGCCGCGCCGAGGGCCTGTCCATCAGCTTCGAGGCCCACCTGCTCGGTTCGAAGATCGAATACGACGAGGGCCGCGACATGCTGATCATCCGCCAGTTGCCGACCCAACTGAAGGACCAGCTCAAGCGACGCACGGATTGAAGACCAACAAGCCCGGCAAATGCCGGGCTTGGTGTATTCGAGCTTCTTCCTGTGGGAGCGAATTCATTCGCGAAACGGACCAACGGGCCGCTATGCGACCCTTCGCGAATGAATTCGCTCCTACATAAGATCAGCGCGCCTCGATGTGGAACCCAAGACGCGGGAAGTGCACATGCACCCGCCCGGCGCGCTCGTCCTCGCGGCGCAGGATGATTTCCTCGCGGCCGAGGAACACCAGCTCACCGTCCACCGGGTCGACACCATAGTCGGTGGCCGCCACCGTCACCTTCTGGCCGGGGGCGAAGCCGTTCGGATCGACGAAATCCTCGTCCGGCAGCGGCGCCGGGGTGGCGGCGCGGGCGATGTCCAGGGCCTCGTCGGCGGACAACGGGCTGAATGAGCCCTCGCCGAAGCCCAGCACCCGGCCCAGCCAGGCGGCGACTTCCGGGTAGTCGTCCACCAGGGGCGCGGTCACCGGCGTCGCCTTGAGGAACCACAGGCAGTGGGCCAGGGAGAAGTCGGCCACCGAGGGCTCGCCGAACAGGAAGTCCCCCTCGCTACGTTCCAGTTGCTGCTGCAACCGGCCCATCAGCACCGGCCAGTTGTTGCGGGCCTGTTCCGCGGGCAGGCGGGTGGTACTGCCGCCGGAGAACAGTTTGGCGCGGTCGGCGAGGAAGGCCTGCTGCGCGGCCGGCGGCAGCTGGCCCATGCGCACGGCGATGGATTCAGGCTGGAACACCAGGGTGACGGCATGCTGGAAGATCACCGCGTCCACCCACTGGGCGAAGCTGGCGACATTGAACGCCTGGTCTTCCGGGAACAGCGCCGGACCGGATTTTTCCGCTTCCAGGCGGCGGGCGATCAGCGCGGTGTCGCAGTAGATATCGGCCCCCACCTGGAGCACCGGGGTCCTGCGGTAGCCGCCGGTCAGCGCCACCAGGTCCGGCTTGGGCATGATCCGCGGGATTTCCACCGAGCGCCACGACAGCTGCTTGTAGCCAAGCATCAACCGCGCCTTCTTGGCGAAGGGCGAGGCGTCGTAGTGGTGCAGGATAAGTTCGGACATGGCGGGGCTCCGCTGCGGGTGGGATAAGCCCCGCAGCTTAGCCTGCCGCTTCGCTGGGGCCCACCCCCACGGCGTGCTCCCAGCCTTGTATCAGTACCTCTTTGGCCGCCTTCTTCATGCGCTTGATGGCGATCTCGCGGCGCAGGGCCTCGCCCTTGTCGGCGCAGGCCTCGACGAACACCAGCGCCTGGGCCGGGCTGGAATGGAAGAAGCGCGCGCCCTTGCCGCTGCAGTGCTGGGCGAAGCGCCGCTGCGGGTCGTCGCTGATGCCGCAGTAGAGCGCGCCGTTCTCGGCACGCACCAAGTAAACGAACCAGGGTTTGGCGGCAAGGGTGGGTTCGGCGTGTTCGGGCATCGCGGGGTCCTGATGAAATGCCGCCGCATTAGGCAATGCCGCCCCCGTCAAGACAAGTCCTTCAATGCTCCCGCCCGGTAGGCGGCCAGGCCCCGCGCGGCCTGCTGGCGAATGGCGTTCTGCACCGGCGGCAGCCAGCCCAGCAACAGGCCCTTGGCACCCAGGGCCTGGCTCGCCCAGCGCCAGAGGTCGAAGCTGTCGTGATGCTCGATGATAAGACCATCGGAGAAGAGGAAACGCGCCTGGATGCGGTTCTCCACCATACGTCCGGTCTGGCTGAAGAGATAGCGCGCCACCCAGTGGGCGCTGCCCTGGAAGTCGTCGGCTTCGACGCGGTCGAAGGTGAGGGAGAACTGCTGCGCGCGGCCGGCGAGCATGCGCCACATGTCGGCGGCCTCCCGGCCGTTGAGGTCGGTGAACACCGGGTCGCTGAAGTGCACGTCGGGGCTGTAGCAGGCCGCCATGGCCTCGGCGTCCAGGCGCTGGAAAGCCTCGTAGAAGCGGGTGATGAGTTCGGCGTTGGGGTGGGCCATGGGGCAGCTCCGGATCGAAGGTCAGAGCGAAAGTATTGACCCGGCCAGGGGGGTTGCTCCAGTCCCATCGATTGGGCGAATAGACCTGCCTCGCGATGAAGCGCAGGGCTACACCGACTCTTCCTTGAGTTCCTTGAGGTGCTTGTAGACGGTGGCGCGGCCCATATTGAGGACATTGGCCACGTAGTTGGCCGCGCTCTTGCCCTTGAAGGCGCCTTCGGCGTGCAGGGCCAGGACCAGTTCGCGCTTGTGCTCGCGGGTGAGGAGGTTGAGGCCCAGTTGGCGCTGGCGCAGCCAGTTGTGCAGGAAGGTGTTGATGCGTTCCTGCCAGTCATCGCGGAACAGGGCATCGGGCTGGGGAATCAGCTTGCTGGACGAGAGGAACAGGTCGAGAGCCGCCTTGGCCGTCTCGAACAGGGAGATGTTCAGGTTGATGCAGAGCACGGCCACCGGCGCCCCCTGGGCATCACGCAGCACGGTGCTCACGGAGCGGATCTTCTGGCCATCCCAGTTGAGTTTCTCGTAGGGTCCGATGTTCCGCTCATCCCGCGCTTCGCCGAGCATGTCTTCCAGCGCGGCGTCATCGCCGACGCAGCGCTTGGAGATGTTGTTGGCGATGTAGTCGATCGTCTGCGTGCGCAGGTCGTGCAGCACCACCTCGGCATGGGGGAAGAACAGTGTGGCGATGGCGTCGGCGATGGCCCGGTAGTTGTCCAGGGAAAGGTCTGGGCGGGGGGTCATGGAGCGGCTCCTGGAACGGAAAGATCAGCGCCAGGCGCGAGGCCCGGCGCTGCGAGTGTGGCGCAAAGCGCCGGCCTCGTCATCCCAGCCGCGCGGGGGACAGCATGGCCTCGCTCAGGCCGAAGCGCGCCAGGTGCTCCGGCAGCGGTTGGCGCAGGATCAGGCAGGCGCTGGCTTCGCCCATGGCGGCGGACGTCTGGATGCCGTAACCGCCTTGCCCGGCCACCCAGTAGAAGCCCGCTGTGCGCGGATCGTAGCCGGACACCAGGTCGCCATCGGGGAAGAAGGAGCGCAAGCCGGCCCAGACCCGCGCGGGCCGGCGAATGCTCATGCTGGTGTGCTCTTCGATCTGGTAGATGCCGAGGGCGATGTCCAGCTCTTCGGGTTGCACGTCGTGCGGCTCGACCGGGTCGGCGTTGGCCGGCGAGCCGAGCAGCATGCCGGCGTCGGGCTTGAAGTAGAAGGACTCGTCCAGGCTCACCAGGGCTGGCCACTGGTGGGCGTCCACGCCTTCCGGCGGCGAGAAGATGAACGCCGCGCGACGCTTGGGCTGCAGACCGAGCGGCTGGACCCCGGCGAGCTGCGCCAGCCGGTCGCACCAGGCGCCAGCGGCGTTGACCAGGATCGGCGCCTGGAAGCGGCCCAGGGGCGTTTCCACCACCCAGTTCTCGCCTTCGCGGCACGCACCGATCACTTCGCAGCTGTGCCGCACGTCGCCGCCATTGCGGCGGATACCGCGCAGGTAGCCCTGGAGCAGGGCATCGGTGTCGATGTCGGCGGCACTGGGGTCGAGCATGGCGCCCCGCACCTTGTCTCGGCGCAGTACCGGCACCAGGGCACAGGCCTGCTCCGGGGTGAGCATCCGCACGTCGGGGACGTTTTCCAGGGCGCTGTCGAACTGACGCTGCAACTCTTCGGCATCGCCGCTGAAATCCACCACCATCTCGCCACGCGGGGTCAGCAGCGGGTGGTCGCTGAAGCCCTGCGGCGGCGCATCGAAGAAGGCTCGGCTGGCGGCGGTGAGGGCACGCACCTGGGGCGTGCCGTAGGCCACGGTATAGAGGGCGGCGGAACGGCCGGTGGAGTGGTAGCCGGCGTGTTCCTCGCGTTCCAGCACCAGCACACGGCCGTGGCGGGACAGCCAGAAACCGGTGGACGCGCCGGCGATGCCGGCGCCAATGATGATGAAGTCAGCCTGGTTCATGGCGTCTACCTCACTGGCCTTGGCGTTGAAGATGATAGAGAGCGTTGGCCAGGGCCACATCTTCCAGGCCCAGGCCGATGGAGCGGAAGAACACCGGGCGGCTGTAATCCGGACGCGGCGCCTGGCCGCTGACCAGCTCCGCCAGGTCGCCACGGATGGACGCCGGCCCCCAACCCTGGCGCGCAGTGGCCAGCAGCATCTCGCCGGCGGAGGCGGGCGTGGTGGCGCGGTAGTCGCAGTACACGTCCATCCCGGGCAGGGCATCCGGCGAGACTTCATGGGCACGCGGCGCGTTGGTGCTGATGGAGGTGACCAGCGCGGGCCTGGACAACTGCCGCGGGTCCAACAACGGTTCGGCGGAGGAGGTGCAAAGCATCACCACCTCGGCGTCCGCTACCGCCTCCTCCAGGCTGGCGCTGATCTCTACGCGCGCATCCTGGGCGAGCAACCGCGTCCGCAGCCCCTCATCGTCCGCCAGGGACGGCGAGAAGACGGCGATGCGCTGCCAATCGCGCAGGCCTTTCACGTAGTCCAGGTGAGCACGGGCCACCGGGCCGCTGCCGATCACCGCCAGCGTACGGGCCTGGTCCGGCGCCAGGCATTCCACGGCCACCGCCGTGGTGGCGGCGGTACGTGCGGTGGTCAGTTCGCCGGCATCGCAGAGTAGCAGCGGCTGTCCGGTCTCCATGGACATCAACAGGGTCCAGGCCGTGACGATCGCGCCATCGGCGGTCTTGATATAGGGAGAGGTCTTGACCCCGTAGACCCCTTCCTTGGCCAGCACCCCCAGGTAATTGATGAAGTCACCGGCGGCATTGGGAAACTCCACCAGTTGCTGGGACGGCTGCAGGGCATCGCCGGCCGCCAGGTCGAGGAACATGCGGCGCATGGCCTGGTGGACATCCACCTGCTGGAGCAGACGGCGTGCTTCGGTTTGCTGGAGGACGAGCGGCGGCGTGCTGGACATGGGGCACTCCCAGGGCTGGATATAAACAATTTGTCCATATTGGACTTTTAAGTTTATACCAGCAAGGGCCGAGCGGACGGGATGTACGGGAATGGCGCCTGGGTGTAAGGAATGCGGGAGAACCTGTTGGGAGTTTCCAGGTGAACGCCGCGGCCCGGCCGGGGGGAGGGTGCCGTTCCATCCACCCGCGACATTATGCCGGGCCTCGAAACCGGGTCCCGCGGGCGGGACGATGAAAGTGGTTTACCAACCCACCCCGAAACCGACGGTGTAGCGGGTTTCGTCGAGTTCGCCCTCGGCGCCGCTGACCTGGTCCTTCTCGGCCTTCATGTTGAGCGAGGCCCAGCTGTTGAGCTTGTAGCGCAGGCCCACCTCGGCATCCAGGGCGTAGTCGGCGGTGTTGTCCAGGGGACGACCGATCTCGCCGGTGGTGAATAGTTCCACCGTCTTGCCCACCAGGTAGCGGTTGTAGTCCCACTTGGTGCTGAGGGAATAGAAGCTCTCCTTCCCATCGTCGGCGAACTGGTAGTCGCTGCGGTTGACCAGGCCGGCCAGGGAGAACGCGCCCAGCTCGTCGTCCCAGAACTGGTAGCCGGGGCCGGTACCCAGGCCGCGCTGGCGCTCGAGGTCCTCGACCAGGTCGCGTTTGTACTCGCCACGGCCCTGCCAGAAGAACTTGTCGGTGATGAACCGGTCCAGCGCGTACTCGGCTTCCCAATTGTCCGTGGTCTTCACCTCGTCGGTGAATTCGCGGTTGTACTCTCCGTTGGCGTTGTGCCGCCAGCGGCCGTGGCGGGCCTTGGTCTTGAAGTCGACGTCGTAGTCGTCGGTGTCCTTCTCGGCACGCTTGTAGTCCAGGGACAGATCGACGTTGCCGCGCCAGGTCAGGTCCTCCACCAGGGGCTTGGGCTTCATGATCTGCTCGATGCTGGCCAGTTCCACTTCCTTGGGCGCTTCACCGTTGGCCAGGATGACCTTGCCGCTCTCGGCGCGGTGCAGGGACTTGGCGCGCTCGCCATTGAGGTCGCCCTGCTTGATCAGCAGTTCACGCTCACTCTCCAGGGTGGCGACCTTCTTCCAATCCAGCGGGATGGTTCCGCCGTAGTCGGTTTCCAGCACCAGCTTGCCACCGTCGAAGACGCGGATGGTGCCGGTGAGTCGGTCGCCGTTCTTCAGCCAGACGGTGTCGGCGACAGTGGCGGTGGAAACGGCGGCAAGGGTCACGCACAGGAGGGTTCTGGACAACATGAAACGGCTTCTTTGCTCGGGTTCTAAAAAAAGCCGGGCATTATCCCTATGGCCAACGGCAGAGCAAGGACTGACCGGCCGGCGCCCTGACGAGTTCCGGGAAGTCGACAGGCGTACCCTGCCCCGCCCCTACCAGCCGACCCCGACGCCGATGAGGTAATGCCTGTCCGACGAGGACTCACCGAGGCCGCGCACCTGGTCCAGTTCGTAAAGCAGCGACAGCCGCGCCCAGTCGTTGAGGCGGTAACGCAGGCCGAACTCGCTGTCGAGCACGTAGTCGACCTCCTGGATCCGCGGCATCTGCAACTGGGCCTTGGAATAGAGTTCGAAACGGGTCCCCCAGATCAACCGCTTGAAATCCCACTCGAAGGAATAGGCATTGAAATCCAGGTCGCCGGCATCGCTCTCCAGATGGAAGCGCGAGAGCTGCGCGATCAGGTCGAATCGCCCCAGTTCGCTGTCCCAGAAGCGGTAGCCCGGCCCGACGCCGAAGGAGCGCTGCTGTGTGAAGAACTCGAAGTCGTCCCTGTGCTGGTCGTAGCTGCCGCGCACGAACCAGTGGTCGGTGAGAAAACGGTCGAGGTCATACTCGAGTTCCCAGTTGTCCTCGGTGCGTTCGCCGTCCTTGATCTCCTTCTCGAACTCCCCGCTTAACACATGACGCCAGCGGCCGTGCTCGATGCGGGTATCACCCTTGAGCTTCCATTCGTCCGTCCTGTTCTCGTTGCGCTCCATGTCCAGCTTGGCGTCGAGGTTGCCTTCCCAGATGCGGTCCTTGAGCACCGGGCGCGGCGGCACCATCTGGCGGATGCTGGCCAGGGGCACGGTTTCGCCCGTGCCGTTTCCCAGACGCACCATGCCCTTGCCCGCGGCCTCGAGGCTGTGGCTCCGCTGGCTGACGAGATGGCTGCGCTTGATCAGCAACGGTTTATCGGCGCTGAGGGTGTCGATATCCTTCCAGTCGATCAGCACCTGACCGGCGTATTTGGTTTTCAGCGCCAGCTTGCCGCCATCCAGGAGGATGATCTCGCCGCTCAGGCGATCACCATTGTCGAGCCACACGGTATCGGCCCAGAGCGGCGCGCACAGGACTATAGAAAGCAGGGCACAAAGGCGACGGAGCAGCATGATCGACAAGCGGAAGACAAGGGAGGCGCCAGAGGATGCATGGGCGGACTTGCCGGCGGCAAGTCCGGACGTTCGCCGCGAGGCGCTCTACCTGACCCTGGGCCAGGTCCCGGAAGGCAAGGTGGTGACCTACGGCCAATTGGCCGAGCTGGCGGGCCTGGGCCGCGCCGCGCGTTGGGTCGGGCGCACGCTGAGCCAGTTGCCGAGCGGTACGCAACTGCCCTGGCACCGGGTTCTGGGGGCGGGTGGGCGCTTCAGCCTTGCGCTGGGCACGTCGTCCGGCGATGAACAGCGGGCACGTCTGCGCGCCGAAGGGGTCAGTATCCGCAATGATCGGGTGGACATGCGTCGGCACGGCTGGCATCCCATGCCACCCAAGGGTTAGAGTGCGCCCTGCCCTGTTTTCAGCCGCCAACCTGGACGTCGCGAGCAGCCCCATGCCCAGCACCACGCTTTTCGGATCGCACCGCTAATGCCCCATCGTTCCTGGCGCGCCGCCATCGCCGCCTATGCCACGCCGGCCACCCTTTCATTGTTGCTGCTGGGTTTCGCCGCCGGCCTGCCCTACATGCTGGTGTTCTCCACGCTCTCCGTCTGGCTGCGCGAGGCCGGGGTCTCCCGCGAAACCATCGGCTTCGCCAGCCTGATCGGCCTGGCCTATGCGTTCAAATGGATCTGGTCGCCGCTGCTCGACCAATGGCGCCTGCCGCTGCTCGGCCGCCTCGGTCGCCGGCGCTCCTGGCTGGTACTGTCCCAGTCGCTGGTGGGGCTCGGTCTGGTGGGCATGGCGCTGTGCGATCCGCAGACCCACCTCACCTGGCTGATCGCCCTGGCGGTGGTGGTGGCCTTCGCCTCGGCCACCCAGGACATCGCCATCGACGCCTACCGCCTGGAAATCGCCGAAGACAGCCGCCAGGCGGCCCTCGCCGCCAGCTACATGACCGGCTACCGGGTCTCGGCGCTGCTCGCCACCGCCGGCGCCCTCTACTTCGCCGAATGGTTCGGCTCCACTGCCAAGCTCTATGAATACGGAGCCTGGGCCGGCACCTACCTGCTGTTCGCCGCGCTGATGCTGCCGGGCCTGATCACCAGCCTGTGGATGCGTGAACCGCTGGTGAACCTGCCGAGCCAGGGCAACCCCTCTCGCTTCAAGCTCAAGCACCAGCTGTCGTCGGTGCTGATCCTGCTGGTGATGCTGATTTCCCTGCCGGCGATGATCACCGGCCTGCTCGACCGCGCCTGGCCGCGCGCCGCGCTCTACGCCATCTTCCTGATCACCTGCCTGTCGCCCTGGGGCCTGCGCCAGATCCTCCCGGTGCGCGAGCTGCTCAGCCAGCAACGGCGCCAACTGCTGGTGGCGGCGCGGGGCAAGGTGATGCCCAACTTCGACTTCGTCCACCAAGCCGTGTCGATCATCGTGCTGATCGTCATCCTGGTGACCGTCGCCGCCGCCGTGAAGGCCTTCTCCTCCGGCGCCTGGCCGCGCGGCACGCTGTTCCTGCTGATTACCCTGGCCTGTTTCTCCGCCGCAGGGCGCCTGCTGATGGCACCGGTGCTGACCCCCATCAACGAATTCGTCCAGCGCTATCGCTGGCAGGCACTGCTGCTGCTGGGCCTGATCGCCACCTACCGGATGTCGGACACGGTGATGGGCGTGATGGCCAACGTCTTCTACATCGACCAGGGCTTCACCAAGGAGCAGATCGCCAGCGTCAGCAAGCTGTTCGGCCTGGTAATGACCCTGCTCGGGGCGGCTGCCGGCGGCGTGCTCATCGTGCGTTTCGGCATCCTGCCGATCCTTTTCATCGGTGGCCTGAGTTCGGCAGCGACCAACCTGATGTTCGTGGCCCTCAGCGACATGGGCGCGCACCTGAACATGCTGATCCTGACCATCTCCTGCGACAACTTCAGCGCCGGATTGGCCACCTCCGCCTTCGTCGCCTACCTGTCGAGCCTCACCAACCTGAAGTTCTCCGCCACCCAGTACGCCCTGCTCAGCTCCATCATGCTGCTGCTGCCGCGCCTGATCGGGGGTTACTCGGGGGTGATGGTGGAAAGCCTCGGCTACCACAACTTCTTCCTGCTCACCGCCCTGCTGGGCATCCCCACCCTGGTGCTGATTGCCGTCCAGTGGGGCCGCGACCGCCAGCAGCCGAAGGAGAACGGCTCATCCGACGCCCCCGCGGCGCCTGGCTCCCCCGAGCAGCCCTGAGCCTCGCGGACATGAAAAAGGCCGGCAAATGCCGGCCTCGTTCATTGCGGCGCACTAGGCGCTCTGCACCAGTTTCACCACCCGCTGGGGGAAGGGAATACTGATGCCCGCTTCATCCATCTTTTCCTTGGCGCGCTCGATGAAGTCGAAGTTCACCGCCCAATAGTCGGCAGTCTCGACCCACACCCGCAGGGACACGTTGATGGCGCTCTCGCCCAGCCCGGTGACGAACACCACGGGCTCCGGGTTCTTCAACACGCGCGGGTCACGCGCGATGTCCAGCAGCACCTGGCGGGCACGCTTGATATCGCAGTCGTAGTCGATGCCGATATTGATATCCACGCGGCGGGTCTTTTCCCGCGAGTAGTTGGTGATATTGCCGTTGGACAGGCTGCCGTTCGGCACGATCACCACCTTGTTGTCGGCGGTCTTCAGCGTGGTGTGGAAGATCTGGATGCTGTCCACGCTCCCGGCCACGCCCTGCCCTTCGATCCAGTCACCGACCTTGAACGGACGGAACAGCAGGATCAGCACACCGCCGGCGAAGTTCGCCAGGCTGCCCTGCAGGGCCAGGCCGATCGCCAGGCCGGCGGCACCGATGGCCGCGACGAAGGATGTGGTCTCGATGCCGATCATCGAAGCCACGCTGACCAGCAACAGCACCTTCAGAATGATGTTGGCCAGGCTGCCGATGAATCCCTGCAGGGTTCGGTCGACACGGCGGCTCTGCATCAGATTGCCGACCTTGCCGGTCAGCAGGTTGACCAGCCACCAGCCCAGCAGCAGGGTAATCAAGGCGAGGGTCAGCTTGCCGCTGTACTCCAGCACGATCGGCAGCCAGGCCTCGGAAACCTTTACCAACTGGTCGACGTTCATCTCCATGGGGTACTCCCGTTCTTCTCAACAATGCGAAACCAGGCCGCCATGGACATCCCACGGCGGCGAAGGTTCAAAGGACTTCAGGTTTGCGACGCGGATGGACCGCAAAGGTTCCGCTCAGTCGCGGAAGTTGTTGAATTGCAGAGGCATGCCGAATTCCTTGGCACGCAGGGCGGCGATCGCTTCCTGCAGGTCGTCGCGCTTCTTGCCGGTGACGCGCACCTGCTCGCCCTGGATGGCGGCTTGAACCTTGAGCTTGCTTTCCTTGATATGGGCGACGATCTTTTTCGCCAGTTCCTTGTCGATCCCTTCGCGCAGCACGGCTTCCTGCTTCACGGCCTTGCCGGAGGCGTAGGAGTCCTTGATCTCCAGGCACTGGATGTCGATCTTGCGCTTGACCAGGGACAACTTGAGGATTTCCAGCATCTGCTCCAGCTGGAAATCGGCTTCGGCGGTCAGGGTGACCGTCAGTTCCTTGAACTCGAAGCTGCCCTTGCCACGCAGGTCGTAGCGGCGATCGAGCTCCTTGATGGCGTTGTCGACGGCGTTGGTGACTTCGTGCTTGTCCAATTCGGACACCACGTCGAACGAGGGCATGGGATTCCTCCAGATAGACGGCGCGATCTGCATCACGGTTATGAACGCGCCTGGCTTGACGGTTGAAAATGCGCACCCATTATAACCGAGCGACAAGCCGCCTTTCCGGGGCCGTCCCCAGCAGTCCGAAACCGGCAGAACGGTGGGGCGACAAGGCATCCGGAGCGGAGCTTGATATCATAACGCCACATCACGTTACCCCATCCGCCCTGCGAGCCTGCCCAATGCCCAATCCTCATCTCAGTATCCTGGTGGTGGACGACGCCAAGTTTTCCAGCGCCATGATCGGCCGCACCCTGAGCCAGGCCGGTTACCAGGATCTGCGATTCGCCAGCAGCGCCAGCGAAGCCCTGCAGTTGCTGGAACACATGCCCGCCAACGTCATCCTCGCCGACTGGCTGATGCCCGAGATCGACGGCCTGGAACTGACCGCGCGGGTGCGCCAGCTCGATGAGATGACCGATCACTACAGCTACATCATCCTGCTGACCGGCAAGGAGGGCGAAAACGTCCTGGGCGAGGCTTTCGACCGCGGCGTGGACGACTTCATCAGCAAGGCCGCCATGAGCGAACAGCTGGTGCCACGGGTCTACGCCGCCGACCGCCTGTGCAACACCCTGCAGCGCCTGCTGCAGGAGAACCGCCTGCTGACCCAGAACATCGCCAGCCTGGAGCAGCGCAACCTGGTGGACTCCCTCACCGGCCTCGGCAACCCGCGCTACCTGCGACAGAAACTGGCCGACAGCCTGCGCCAGGTGGAGTCCCGCGGCGGCGCCCTGTGCTACCTGCTGATCGGTCTGCTGGACGCGCCGCAACTGCGCCAGCAATACGGCGAAACCTTCTACAACGAACTGCTGCATGGCGTCGCGCGGCGTCTGCAGCAACTGGTACGGCCGCTGGATGTGCTGACCCGCGTGGACGACAGCCACTTCGGCCTGATTACCCTGCTCGAGGACCTCCACGAGTGTTCGCCGAGCAGCTTCCGCCGCCTGCATGAAGGGCTGAACCTGAAAGCCTTCAAGACCAGCGAGGGCTTCATCACTCTCAAGGCCGGCATCGCCCTGGTCGGCCTGGACACCAAGGCGCTGCCGGTGGATGTCGAGGAGTTGATGGACAAGGCTGGCGCCCTGCTCCCCGAATCCTACGCCAGCGGTCGCGTCACCGCCCTGCGCCTGCCGCAACCATGACCTGGCACATCCTCGGCGCCGGCAGCCTGGGCAGCCTTTGGGCCGCCCGCCTGGCGCGCCGCGGACTGCCGGTGCGCCTGGTGCTGCGCGATCGCCCCCGCCTCGCCGCCTATGAAGCCGTCGGCGGCCTGACCCTGGTGGAGCAGGGCACGGAGCGGCACTACCCGATTCCCGCCGAACTGCCCAGCAGCGCCGGACCCATCAGCCGTCTGCTGGTAGCCTGCAAGGCCTACGACGCCGAGTCCGCGGTGCAGCCCCTGCTGCCACGCCTGGCGCCGGGCGCGGAGCTGATCCTGCTGCAGAACGGCCTCGGCAGCCAGGACGCCGTGGCCCTGCGCCTGCCCCATGCCCGCTGCGTGCTGGCCTCCAGCACCGAAGGTGCCTTTCGCGAAGCGGACTTTCGCGTGGTCTTCGCCGGCCACGGCTTCACCTGGCTCGGCGACCCGCGGCAGCCCGCCGCGCCCGCCTGGCTGGATGACCTGGAACAGGCCGGCATTCCCCACGGCTGGACACCGGACATCCTCTCGCGACTGTGGCGCAAGCTGGCGCTGAACTGCGCCATCAATCCACTCACCGTGCTGTACGGCTGCCGCAACGGCGGCCTGGCGGAGCACCCGGCCGAAGTCAGCGTGCTCTGTGCCGAGCTGGCCGAGCTGCTGCAGCGCTGCGGCCAGCCGGACGCCGCCGAAGGGCTCCACGAAGAGGTGCTGCGGGTGATCCAGGCCACCGCGGCCAACTACTCGTCCATGTACCAGGACGTCGCCAACGGCCGCCGCACGGAGATCAGCTACCTGCTCGGCCACGCCTGCGCCAGCGCGGCCCGTCACCGGCTCAGCCTGCCGCACCTGGACAGCCTGCACGACCGCCTCCGGGCCCATCTCGCGCAACGTGGATTGCCGGTCACCTGACCCCGCGCTAACCTGCCCCTCAGCCCAGCCGCGGATAGCCACGCCCTTGACCAGCCTGCGTCAACGCCTCGAAAACCTGTCGGTCGGCCGCAAACTGCTCGCCGCCCTGCTGGTTCTGCTCGCCACCGTCCTGCTCATCGCCAACCTGGCCTTTATCAGCGCCGCCTACTGGATCTCCCAGGAAAGCGTGGCCCCCCAGGGCCTGGAAACCCTTGGCCGGCTATTCGCCACCTCGGCCGTCGGCCCCGAGGCGCTGTCTTCGGAAGAGAACGCCAAGCAAATGCTGCAGCGCCTGGACGGCTACACGCCCCTGCGCGCCGCCGCGCTCTACGACACCGACGGTCGCCTGCTGGCGCAGTTGCAACGCGGCACGCAGCTCAACCTGCCGCTGAAGGCCAGCGATATCCCAGGTTGGCGCCTGCGCGAGTTCCGCACCACCCACCTCACCGAACTGCCGATGCCTGGGCAGCCGCCGGGCCATCTGCTGCTCATTGCGTCCAGCGAGCTCCCGGGCGTGTTCTACACCGGGACCCTGACCGCAAGCCTCGCCATCCTCGCCTGCAGCGTGCTGCTCTGGCTGCTGGTGGCGCGGCAGATCCGGCGCATGGTCACCCGCCCCATCCGCCGCCTGGAGGAACTCTCGCGCCAGGTGACCCGCGAGGAGAACTACGCCCTGCGCGCGCCCCGCGGCAACCGCGACGAGATCGGCAGCCTGGCCGACGCCTTCAACACCATGCTCAGCCGCATCGAGGCCCGCGAGCAGCAACTCAAGCGCGCCCGCGACGACGCCCAGGCGGCCTTCGACCAGGCCCACGAACTGGCCGAGGAAACCCGCCACTCCAACCGCAAGCTGGAGCTGGAAGTGCAGGTGCGCAGCAAGATCGAGAAAAAGCTCACGGGCTTCCAGAACTACCTCAACAGCATCATCGATTCGATGCCCTCGGCGCTCATCGCCCTGGACGAGCAGCTCTACGTCACCCAGTGGAACCAGGAAGCCAGCGCTCTCTCGGGCACGCCCATGGACGACGCGCTGAACCAGCCGGTGTTCCTCGCCTTCCCCTTGCTCAAGCCTTTCCTGCCGCAGATTCGCCTGACCGCCGAGAAGCACAAGGTGGAAAAGGTCGAGCGGGTGAGCTGGCTGGCCGGCGAGGACGTCCACCACTACGCCCTGACCTTCTACCCGCTGATGGGCGGCACCGGACGCGGCGTGGTGATCCGTATCGACGACATCACCCAGCGGCTGTCCATGGAAGAACTGATGGTGCAGTCGGAAAAGATGCTCTCGGTGGGTGGCCTGGCCGCCGGCATGGCCCACGAGATCAACAACCCCCTCGGCGCCATCCTGCACAACGTGCAGAACATCCGCCGGCGCATCTCCCCGGAGCTCGACCGCAACCAGGAGCAGGCAAGCATCAGCGGCGTCAGGCTGGAAGCCGTCAACCAGTACCTGGAGGCCCGCGAAGTGCCCAGGCTGCTGGACGACATCCAGCAAGCCGGCGCGCGGGCGGCGAAGATCGTGACCCACATGCTCGCCTTCAGCCGCCGCAGCAACCGGCAGCTCGCGCCTTGCCACCTGCCGATGCTGATCGACCAGGCGCTGGAAATCGCCAGCAACGACTTCGACCTGACCGAAGGTTTCGATTTCAAGGGAATGGAGGTCGTCCGCGAGTTCGACCCGGAACTGGGACCCGTGCCCGGCACCGCCAACGAACTGGAGCAAGTGCTGCTCAATCTGCTGAAAAATGCCGCCCAGGCCATCCACCTGCGCGAGGACGACGAGGAAGGTCGCATCACCCTGCGCACCCGCCTGAGCCCACCCTGGGCGGAAATCCAGGTGGAAGATACCGGCGTGGGTATTCCCGAATCGGTGCGCAAACGCATCTTCGAGCCCTTCTTCACCACCAAGGAGGTGGGCCAGGGCACCGGGCTCGGGCTGTCGGTTTCCTATTTCATCATCACCAACAACCACAAGGGCCAGATGGAGGTGCAGTCCAAGCCCGGCCAGGGCACCTGCTTCACCCTGCGCCTGCCGCTCACTTCCGGCCCCCTGAACACAGGAGCCTGACATGGGCAACCGCCTTTCCAAGATTTACACGCGCACCGGCGACAAGGGCGAAACCGGCCTGTCCAGCGGTCGTCGGGTACCCAAGGATCACCCACGCATCGAGGCCATAGGCGAGGTGGACAGCCTGAACAGCCAGCTCGGCCTGCTGCTGGCGGAACTCGCCGACGGCGTGGAGCGCTGGCCTGGCCTGGCCGAGGTGATCGAGGTTCTGACGCCCTGTCAGCACCGCCTGTTCGACCTGGGCGGCGAGCTGGCAATGCCGGAGTATCAGGTGGTGGACGCCGAGGAAATCGCCCGGCTGGAAGCGGCCATCGACCTCTGGAACGAGGAACTGGGCCCGCTGAAGAACTTCATCCTCCCGGGCGGTTCGCGCGTGGTGGCCCAGGCCCACGTCTGCCGCAGCGTCGCCCGCGGCGCCGAACGCCGCACACAGACGCTGAACGGCGAAGAACCGCTGCGCGACGTATTGCCGGCCTACCTCAACCGGCTATCCGACCTGCTGTTCGTCGCCGCCCGCCTGATCGCCCGGCGCCAGGGCGTGGACGAGGTGCTGTGGCAGGCGGCGAAGAAAGGCTGAGGTCCCCCAAGCACACGCATCGATCGGCGCTGGGCCAACCCCGGAAACGCTAGTCCGGCCAGAACGCCCGGATGCCCGCCACACCCTGGGCGCCGACCTGCCAGGCGCGTTCGAGGTCGCCGGGGCCTACACCGCCCAGCAGGAAGGCCGGCTGGTTGAAATCGCGCAGCAACGCCTCCGCCTGCTCCCATCCCATGGGCTGGACATCGGGGTGGGTCTGGGTCGCCTGTATCGGCGAAAGGGTCACGAAGTCCACTTCCATCGCCGCGGCCAGCCGCAGCTCCTCGGGACTGTGGCAGGACGCCGCGAGCCAGCGCTCACGGGGAAAGGGGCGGCCATTGGGGGCGTATTTGCGCAACTGCTCGGCGGTAAGGTGCCAGCCGGCTGCGGGAAAATCGCCCAGCCACTCCAACGGCCCCTTGAGCATCAGTTGCGCCTTACCGGCGCAGAGGCCCTGCACATCCACGGCGAGGTCACGGTACTGGGCGTCAAACATGCGCGGCGCGCGCAACTGCACCAGACGCACGCCATTGGCCAGGGCGGTCTTGAGGCCCGCCAGCAGGGCATGGGGTTCAAGGTCGTCGGGGGTGATGAGGTAGCGATCCGGCAGACGCGCGGCAGCCACTATGGGCTGGTTGGCGGCGGGAAACTCATAGTTCCCCAACTCCCGAGGCGACGCCCAGGCCAGGGGCTGGCCTTCGGCGCCGTGGGGCTCGCCGGCGAAGGCGCTGACCTCCCAGACATCCAGCAGGACCTGCTTGTCCGGATAGTCATGGTGGACCTGGATCAGCGGCCGGGCGACGCCGACGCGGATGCCCAGCTCCTCCTCCAACTCACGGGAAAGCGCGGCCTGCACCGCTTCGCCCTCCTCCACCTTGCCGCCGGGAAACTCCCAGAGGCCGCCCTGGTGCTTGTCGTCCGGGCGCCTGGCGATCAGCACCCGGCCGTCGGCGCCGCGAATCACTGCGGCCGCCACATGCACTCGTTTCATTCGATGATCTCCGTTTCCTGCAAGGCGGCCTGGTACCAGCGCTGGAACGCAGGCCACCGGTAAATGGTATCGACATAGGCCGCGGCATCCGCCGGCAGCTCCACGGCATAACTGCGCAGGCGGCAGGCCACCGGCGCGTAGAAGGCGTCGGCGATGCTGGCGTGGCCGAACAGGAAGGGACCGTCCTGGCCGAAACGGGCGCGGCAGTCGGCCCACAGGGCGCAGATGCGACGAATGTCCTCCGCCACCTCTTCGGGCACCTCGGCCAAGGGCTCGTTCCGTTGCATATCCATCGGCATATGGCTGCGCAGGGGCACGAAACCACTGTGCATCTCGGCGCATACCGCCCGGGCCATGGCACGAGCCGCCTGGCCAAAGGGCCAGAGGTGAGCCTCCGGGAAGCGCTCGGCGAGGTATTCGGCGATGGCCAGGGAATCCCAGACAGTGCCGTCTTCGGATTGCAGGACCGGCACCTTGGCGGTGGGCGAGAAGGCCAGCAGCCGCTTGTGGCTGTCAGCCTGGTAGAGGGGGATACGCACCTCGTCGTAGGGCGAGCCGGTCAGTTCCATGGCTAGCCAGGCGCGTAACGACCAGGAGGAGTAGTTCTTGTTGCCGATTACCAGTGTCAGGGACATGCCGGGCTCCTTCGTTCCAGTTCCTTGGGGTGTCGCTGGATGATGGAAGCTGCCCGTTCCGCTGGCAAATTCCCGATTTTCATCGGGGGATGAAAATCGGGAATGCCACGCGGCCTGGACGCCGGCGACGCCGCGCGAGTGATTAGGTGCGGTACTCGGCGTTGATCTTCACGTACTCGTGGGAGAGGTCGGTGGTCCAGATGGTTTCGCTGCAATCCCCACGGCCCAGCTCGATGCGAATGGAGATTTCCTCGCGGGCCATCACCGCCGCACCCTGCGCTTCGGTGTAGGTGGCGGCGCGGCCACCCTGGCTGGCGATGCAGACTTCGCCGAGGAACACGTCGATCTTGCTCACGTCCAGCTCCGGTACCCCGGCGTAACCCACGGCCGCGAGGATACGGCCCCAGTTGGGGTCGGAGGCGAACAGCGCAGTCTTGATCAGCGGCGAATGGGCCACGGCATAGGCCACATCCAGGCACTCCTGATGGTTGCCGCCGCCGTTCACCTGCACGGTAACGAACTTGGTGGCGCCTTCGCCGTCCCGCACGATGGCCTGGGCGATCTCCATGAACACCTCGAACACCGCCTGCTTGAGCTTGGCGAACAGTTCACCGCTGGCGGCGGTGATCTCCGGCAGAGCCGTCTGCCCGGTGGCGATCAGCATGCAGCAGTCATTGGTGGAGGTGTCGCCATCGATGGTGATGCGGTTAAAGGACTTGTTCGCCGCGTCGCGTACCAGCGCTTGCAATACATCGCGGGCAACCTTGGCATCGGTGGCGATGTAGCCGAGCATGGTGGCCATGTTCGGCCGGATCATGCCGGCGCCCTTGCTGATGCCGGTGATGGTGACGGTCACGCCATCGTGGTCGAACTGGCGGCTAGCGCCCTTGGGCAGCGTGTCGGTGGTCATGATCCCTTCGGCGGCCTGAACCCAGTTGTCCGCCTTGAGGTCGGCCAGGGCCGCAGCCAGAGCGCCTTCGATCTTCTCGACCGGCAGCGGTTCGCCGATCACGCCGGTGGAAAACGGCAACACGGCGTCTTCGCTCACGCCGGCCAGTTCAGCCAGCCTGGCGCAGGCGCGACGGGCGCGGACCAGGCCATCCGGGCCGGTGCCGGCGTTGGCGTTGCCGGTGTTGGTCAGCAGGTAGCGAACCTCGCCATCCAGGCGCTCGCGGGTGATCAGCACCGGTGCGGCGCAGAAGGCATTGGTGGTGGTCACGCCAGCGATGCTGGAGCCCTCGGCGCAGCGCATCACCACCACGTCCTTGCGGCCAGGGCGCTTGATGCCGGCAGAGGCGATGCCGAGTTCGAAACCGGGTACCGGGTGCAGCGTAGGCAGAGGACCAAGACCAACAGCCATGGGAAGCGCTCCTTTGTCATCGGGCGGCCGGCTGCTGTCGATGCAGGCGGCCGGGGATAGCGGAAAAACGCCGCGAGCGGCGGGGCCGGTCGCGGCGTTGGTACTACAGCAGTGCCTTAGTTGATCTGACCGTGGCAGTGCTTGTATTTCTTGCCGGAACCGCAGGGGCAGGGCTCGTTGCGGCCCACCTTGGGTTCGGTACGCACCGGGGCGGTCGCGGTGGCGACGGCCACGTCACCGTCCTCCTCGGCCATCTCCGGCTCGTCGAGGCTCGGCGCCGCGGCATGCTGGAACTGCATGCGGCGCGCCATTTCCTCGGCCTCGCGGCGCAGGCGAGCCTCTTCCTCGGCCGGGTCCTCGCGGCGGACCTGAACATGGGAAAGGACACGGATGGTGTCACGCTTGATGGAGTCGAGCAGTTCCTGGAACAGGGTGAAGGACTCGCGCTTGTACTCCTGCTTCGGGTTCTTCTGGGCGTAGCCGCGCAGGTGGATGCCATGACGCAGGTGATCCATGGTGGACAGGTGGTCCTTCCACAGGTCGTCCAGCACACGCAGCAGCATCTGCTTCTCGAAGGCGCGCAGGGCTTCGGCACCGGCGAGTTCTTCCTTCTCGTTGTACGCCGCCAGCAGTTGCGCCAGGATCTTCTCGCGCAGGGTTTCTTCGTAGAGCTTGTCGTCCTCATCGAGCCATTGCTGGATCGGCAGCTTCAGGCCGAAATCGCTGAACAGCGCCGCCTCCAAACCCGCAATGTCCCACTGCTCGGGCATCGACTGCGGCGGGATATGGGCATCGATGGTGCCGTTCAGCACTTCCTCGCGGAACTCGCCGATGGTGTCGCCGATGTCGGCGGCCGCCAGCAGGCTGTTGCGCATGTGATAGATCACCTTGCGCTGCTCGTTGGCCACGTCATCGTATTCGAGGAGCTGCTTGCGGATGTCGAAGTTGCGGCCTTCGACCTTGCGCTGGGCCTTTTCGATGGCGTTGGTCACCATGCGGTGTTCGATGGCCTCGCCGGACTGCATGCCCAGCGCCTTCATGAAATTCTTCACCCGGTCGGAGGCGAAGATGCGCATCAGGTTGTCTTCCAGCGACAGGTAGAAGCGGCTGGAACCCGGGTCACCCTGGCGACCGGCGCGGCCACGCAACTGGTTGTCGATACGGCGGGATTCGTGACGCTCGGAAGCGACCACGTGCAAGCCACCGGCCTCGATCACCTGCTGGTGGCGCTTCTGCCATTCGGCCTTGATCTGCGCAACCTGCTCGTCGGTCGGCCCTTCCAGGGCAGCCACCTCGGCCTCCCAGTTGCCGCCGAGGAGGATGTCGGTACCACGGCCCGCCATGTTGGTGGCGATGGTCACTGCGCCCGGACGACCGGCCTGGGCGATGATCTCGGCTTCCTTCTCGTGGTACTTGGCGTTGAGCACCTTGTGCTCGATGCCAGCCTTGACCAGCAGTTGGGCAACATACTCGGAACTGTCGATGGAGGCGGTACCCACCAGCACCGGACGGCCGCTGGCCTGGCACTCCTTGATGTCGGTGATGATGGCGCCGAACTTTTCTTCCTGGGTCAGGTAGACCAGGTCGTTGAAGTCCTTACGGGCAATCGGACGGTGGGTGGGGATGACCACCACGTCCAGGCCGTAGATCTGACGGAACTCGAAGGCCTCGGTGTCTGCGGTGCCGGTCATGCCGGACAGCTTCTTGTAGAGGCGGAAGTAGTTCTGGAAAGTGGTGGAAGCCAGGGTCTGGCTTTCCGCCTGGATCGGCAGGTTTTCCTTGGCCTCGATGGCCTGGTGCAGGCCTTCGGACAAGCGGCGGCCCGGCATGGTACGGCCGGTGTGCTCGTCGATCAGCAGCACCTGGTCGTTCTGCACGATGTACTCGATGTTGCGGTGGAACAGGGTGTGGGCACGCAGCGCGGCATAGACGTGGGTCAGCAGGCTGAGGTTGTGCGCCGAGTAGAGGCTCTCGCCCTCGGCCAGCAGGCCGGCCTGGGTGAGCATTTCCTCGATGAACTGGTGGCCCATCTCGTTGAGCTCGACCTGGCGGGTCTTCTCGTCGACCGAGTAGTGGCCTTCCTGGGTGACCTGGCCCTCCACCTCTTCGACGTGCAGCTTGAGGCGCGGAATCAGCTTGTTGATCTGGATATAGAGCTTGGAGCTGTCTTCGGCCTGGCCGGAAATGATCAGCGGCGTTCGCGCTTCGTCGATGAGGATGGAGTCCACCTCGTCGATCACGGCGAAGTTCAGCTCGCGCTGGAACTTGTCGTCCAGGCTGAAGGCCATGTTGTCGCGCAGGTAGTCGAAACCGAATTCGTTGTTGGTGCCGTAGGTGATGTCGGCGGCGTAGGCAGCGCGCTTCTCTTCCGGCGGTTGGAAGGGGGTGACGATACCGACGGACAGGCCGAGGAACTCATACAGAGGACGCATCCAGTTGGCGTCGCGGCGGGCCAGGTAGTCGTTCACGGTGATCACGTGCACGCCCTTGCCGGACAGCGCATTGAGGTAGACCGCCAGGGTGCCTACCAGGGTCTTGCCCTCACCGGTGCGCATCTCGGCGATCTTGCCCTCGTGCAAGGTCATGCCGCCAATCAGCTGAACGTCGAAGTGGCGCATGCCCATCACGCGCTTGCCAGCCTCACGCGCCACCGCGAAGGCTTCCGGCAGTAACTGGTCGAGCGTCTCGCCCTGGGCCAGGCGCGCCTTGAACTCTTCGGTCTTGGCACGCAGTTGGTCATCGGACAGGGCCACCATCTGCTCTTCGAACGCGTTGATGGCCTGCACGGCCTTGGCCATGCGCTTCACTTCGCGATCGTTCTTGCTTCCAAAGAGTTTCTTCAACAATGGCGCGAACATATAGAGAGGATCTTCCACACATTGGAATGGAGGGCGGCCTGGAGTCGCCCGCGCAGCCATCATGGCTACTTGCGAAGGGGGCATTCTACCCGGAATCCTTGTCGAGGAAAGCGCGAGCACTTCCCGGTCGCCGTAGGACCGCATCCATAACCTTGAGCGATGGCATCTCGCCACGAATCACCGCGGCCCCGACCACTCGCCCCCTCCCGCGGCATACGCACACCGAGGTTATGGACGCCCTCTGTTAATATGGCCTTCCCTGTCCTCATTCAAGCATCCGCCATGGCGTTCCGTCCTTTGCCCGCCCGCTCCCCCGCCGTGCTGTTGCGCGAGGAGAAGCCGTTGCGTGCGCTGTTCAACGAGGCGCAACGCATCGATCAGTTGCAGCAATTGCTGGCCAGCCAACTTCAGCCCGCAGCCCGCGAACACTGTCATGTCGCCTCATGGCGCGAGGGTCGGCTGCTGCTGATCGTCACCGACGGTCATTGGGCGACTCGCCTGCGCTACCAGCAAGCTCGCCTGCTGCGCCAACTGAAAGGGTTCGAGGCTTTCGCCGGCCTGGAGCGAATCATCTTCAAGGTCCAGCCGAGTTTCACCCCCGCCAGCACCCAGGCGACCGAAGGCCGCCTTTCCCCCACTGCCGCGGAAAGCCTGCAGGCCACGGCGGAAACGGTCAGCGACCCAAGGCTGCGGGAAGCCCTGGAGCGCCTGGCGCGCCACGGCCGACCGCACGACTGAGCGCGAATCGACGACATAAAAAAGGTTCATCGCGCTTTCCCGGGGAAGGCAGCCTTGATTTTCAGGAAGAAGTAGGCTGAGTCTCGGAAGCCATAGGCCATGCGCTTGATCACCTTGATACGGTTATTCACGCCCTCCAGCAGGCTGGTATGTAGGTGGAAACGCGCACTGGCGAGGATGCCCCGGGCGTATTTGCGCAGGTTGCGGGCAAAGCGTTGCAGTGGCGCCAGACCGCTGTCCCGGGCATGCCGTAGCCAACTTCGCCAGCGCCGCCAGCCCTCCTGCACACTGGGGGCGTACCAGATTGCCTTTAACGCATCCTTGAGCACATAGACCGTGGCCAGTGGTTGGTTGGCCGCGAGCAGCTCTTGCAACTGCACGGCCTGCCCGTCCTTGAGGTTGTCGTGATTGCGCAGCAGCAGCCAGCGACTCTGCTTGACCACCTTGCGCGCCGGTTTGTCTTCGCGCAGGAGGTTGGCCTGGTCGACGCGGATACGGTCGATCACCTCACGGCCGTAGCGCGCCACCACGTGGAACAGGTCATACACCACTTCGGCCTGCGGGCAGTGCCGCTTCACCTCCAGGTCGAAAGCCGTGTTCATGTCCATCGCCACCGCCTCGATCTGCTGGCAGCGCTCGCCCAGCAATTCGAAGAACGGGCGAATCGCCTCGCGGCTGTTGCCATGCCCGACCCACAGCACCCGCGTCCGCTCGGCATCCATGATCACCGTGGCATAACGATGCCCCTTGTGCAGGGCGAACTCGTCCATCACCAGACGGCGAACATCGCCCGGCTTGAAAGCGCCAACGGCGGCCTCCAGGCGGCGCTTATCGAGCGTCTTGAGCGTGTGCCAGTGCAGGCCGGTGAGGCGGCTGACATGACTGATGGGCAGCAATTGCAGCAAGCCTTCGAGCCAGACGCGCAAGCGTTGGGTCAAACGCGACACCGGTTCCAACCAGCTGATCCGCTCGGTTACCCGCCCACAACTCAGGCAATCGACGCGGCGCACCGGTAGCTGGAGCAAGACGCGCTGGTCGAACAGATCGCGATCGCGCACCTGACGAGTCCGCCGCTCATGGATCAATGGACAGGCTTCACCACAGCGTCCGCATTCGGGGATGGAGCCGACTTGAGGCTCGAGCTCGATTAGCAGGGTGTCGTGGGTTGATTGGCGACAGGAGACGACTGCGTAGCCTGGCCAGAAAGCAGCAAGATCAATAGGATGCACGGCGGCAGCAGGGGGTGGTGGTTGGTTCGTTTGGCGACTGCCAATCTAACCACTTCCCTGACTGTCAACTCGCTCTTCCCCCTGATCCCGCGAAGAACCATAAAAAAAGCCACCCGAAGGTGGCCTTTGAAGTCAGGAAAGAGGGTTTTGCTTAAACGGCTGCTACCGGTCGCATATAGGAAATAGGCGCAGTCCTGGCATCCTCGAAGGTCACCACTTCCCAGGCGTCCTTCTGCTCGATGAGCTGGCGCAGCAGGCGGTTGTTCAGCGCATGGCCAGACTTGAAGCCACGGAATTCGCCGATCAGGCTGTTGCCGAGCAGATAGAGGTCACCGATCGCATCGAGAATCTTGTGCTTGACGAACTCGTCCTCGTAACGCAGGCCGTCTTCGTTGAGCACCTGGTTCTCGTCAACCACGATGGCGTTCTCCACGCTGCCGCCGAGTGCCAGGTTCTGCGAACGCAGGAACTCGATGTCGCGCATGAAGCCGAAGGTCCGCGCGCGGCTGACCTCCTTGACGAACGAGGTGCTGGAGAAGTCCACGCTCGCACTCTGGGTACGGTTGCGGAATACCGGGTGATCGAAATCGATCTCGAAGCTCACCTTGAAGCCGTCGAAGGGCACGAAGGTGGCGCGCTTGTCGCCCTCCTCCACTGTCACTTCATGCAGGATCCGGATGAACTTCTTCGGCGCTTCCTGCTCCTGCAGGCCGGCGGATTGAATCAGGAAGACGAAGGGACCGGCACTGCCGTCCATGATCGGCACTTCCGACGCGGAGAGTTCGACGTAGGCGTTGTCGATGCCCAGGCCAGCCATGGCCGAAAGCAGGTGCTCCACGGTGTCCACCTTGACCTCACCGTTGATCAGTGTGGTCGACATGGTGGTCTCACCGACATTCTCGGCGCGGGCGGGAATTTCCACCACGGGATCGAGGTCGGTACGGCGGAACACTATGCCGGTGTCGACCGGTGCGGGCTTGAGGGTCAGGTAGACCTTTTCCCCGGAATGCAGCCCCACACCAGTGGCACGGATAATGTTCTTGAGAGTGCGTTGTCTGATCATGGCATTGGCCGCTTGTGCGCAAGTTGCGAACTGTTTTCAACAATGGGCGGCGATAATAGCAGAACCGCCCTTTGCTGAACACCAATCACCCTAATGCTCCTGATACAGTCCATCAATCAGCCTGGCGACGCAGGAATGCTGGAATATCCAGGTAATCCAGATCGTCCTGAGTGTTGAGCTTGGCCGCGGTGGCCGCGCCGGCGTGAGCCTGGTTGCGCATCACGGTCGGGCGATCCAGGTCACGGTAGTTGACCGACGGCTGTTCCGGACGAGCGGCTGCGGTGGCCGGGGCCACTGCGGCGGCTTGGACGGTGTTGTCGACCACCTTGACCGGCTTCTCGATACGCGCGCCCAGGCCGGTGGCCACGACGGTCACGTGCAGTTCGTCGCGCATGTCCGGATCGATCACGGTGCCCACCTTGACGGTGGCGTGTTCGGAAGCGAACTGCTCGATGATGTTGCCCACGTCGGAGTATTCGCCCAGGGAAAGGTCCGGACCGGCGGTGATGTTCACCAGGATACCGCGCGCACCCTGCAGGTTGACGTCATCCAGCAGCGGGTTGCGAATGGCCGCCTCGGTGGCCTCGCGGGCGCGGTTCGGGCCGCTGGCGCAGCCGGTGCCCATCATCGCCATGCCCATTTCACCCATCACGGTCTTCACGTCGGCGAAGTCGACGTTGATCATGCCGGGACGCTTGATGATGTCGGAGATGCCGCGCACCGCGCCAGCGAGCACGTCGTCAGCCTTGGCGAAGGCGGCCAGCAGGCTGGCGTCCTTGCCGAGGATCGTCAGCAGCTTCTCGTTGGGAATGGTGATCAGCGAGTCGACGCTTTCCGCCAGAGAGCGGATGCCCTCGTCGGCGATCTGCATGCGCTTACGGCCTTCGAACGGGAACGGACGGGTCACCACCGCAACGGTGAGAATGCCCATCTCCTTGGCCACTTCGGCGATGATCGGCGCCGCGCCAGTACCAGTGCCACCGCCCATGCCGGTGGTGATAAAGACCATGTCGGCGCCCTGCAGCACTTCGGCGATGCGCTCACGGTCCTCGATGGCGGCCTGGCGACCGACTTCCGGATTGGCCCCGGCACCCAGGCCCTTGGTCACGCCCGGGCCAAGCTGCAGCACGGTGCGCGCACCGATGTTCTTCAGTGCCTGGGCATCGGTGTTGGCGCAGATGAACTCGACGCCTTCGATGTTGCTCGTGGCCATGTGGTTCACGGCGTTGCCACCGCCACCACCGACACCTATGACCTTGATGACCGCTGTTTGCGGAACATTATCTACGAGTTCGAACATTTCCCCTCTCCTTCCTTTTTTAGTTTTTCGCCTACTGCGTACCGCGGTTAAAAATTGCCCTGGACCCAGCGTTTGAGCCGTTCCAGTACAGGAGCCCTGGCCTCTTCGGCAAAACCGAAGCTGCCACTGGTCGACGGCATGCCGTCGGACTGCTTTTGCAGCCCGTACATCAGCAGACCGACGCCCGTGGAATAGATGGGGTTGCGCACGACATCGGCGAGCCCCTTCACGCTATGCGGCACGCCCAGGCGCACCGGCATGTGGAAAATCTCTTCGGCCAGTTCCACCGCCCCTTCCATCTTGGCGGTGCCACCGGTAAGGACGATGCCCGCCGGAATCAGGTCCTCGTAGCCGCTACGGCGCAGCTCGGCCTGGATCAGGGTGAACAGCTCGTCGTATCGCGGCTCCACCACTTCAGCCAGGGCCTGGCGGGACAGCTCGCGCGGCGGACGGTCGCCGACGCTGGGCACCTTGATGGTCTCGCCGGCGCCGGCCAGCTTGGCCAGGGCGCAGGCGTAGCGGATCTTGATCTCTTCGGCGTACTGGGTCGGCGTGCGCAGGGCCATGGCGATGTCGTTGGTGACCTGGTCGCCGGCAATCGGGATCACCGCGGTATGACGGATGGCGCCCTCGGTGAAAATGGCGATGTCGGTGGTGCCGCCGCCGATGTCCACCAGGCACACGCCCAGCTCCTTCTCGTCGTCGGTCAGCACCGAGTAGGCCGAGGCCAGTTGCTCGAGGATGATGTCGTCGACTTCCAGCCCGCAGCGACGCACGCATTTCTCGATGTTCTGCGCGGCGTTCACCGCACAGGTCACCACATGGACCTTGGCTTCCAGGCGCACGCCGGACATGCCCAGGGGTTCGCGCACGCCTTCCTGGTTATCGATCACGTAATCCTGGGCCAAGGTGTGCAGTACCCGCTGGTCGGCCGGGATGGCCACGGCCTGGGCGGCATCCAGCACGCGCTCGATATCGGCACCGCTCACTTCGCGGTCGCGGATCGCCACGATGCCGTGGGAATTCAGGCTGCGGATATGGTTGCCGGCGATGCCGACAAAAGCCGAATGAATGCGGCAACCCGCCATCAGCTGGGCCTCTTCCACCGCACGCTGGATCGACTGCACAGTGGATTCGATGTTCACCACCACGCCCTTCTTCAGGCCGCGCGACGGATGAGTGCCGATGCCGACGATCTCCAGTTGGCCGTCGGCGGCGATCTCGCCCACCAGGGCCACCACCTTGGAGGTCCCGATGTCCAGGCCGACGATCATCTTGCCGCTCTGTACGCTTGCCATGCTTCTAACCTTCTCTCTCAATTCACTGCGCGGCGACCGTGGTCGCCGCCGGTGCCTCGACCGGCGCCCGCCAGGCCACTGCCAGGCCGTTGGGATAGCGCAGGTCGACGCGCTCGATGTTCGCAATCTGGTCCTTCAGCGTGTTCTCGTAGATCGAGATGAAACGCCGCATTTTTTCCACCAGGTGATCCCGCCCCAGCAGCAGCTCGACGCCCTGACCGGTGGACAGGAACCAGCTGCCGCGTTCGCGCAGCTCCAACCGCACGATGGAAAAGCCGAGCGGACGCAGCATCTGGCTGAGCATCTGGTACTGCTGCATCACCTGCTCCTGCGCCCGCTGCGGGCCCCGGAGCTGCGGCAGTTGCTCGTAATGGGTCAGCTCGCGCGGGGCAAAGGCCTGACCCTGGTTGTTCAGCAGCGCCTCATCGCCCCAGCGGGCGATGGGCAGTTGTTCTTCGAGGCGGACCATCACCTGGTCCGGCCATACCCGGCGCACTTCGGCATGGGCGATCCAGGGCATTTGTTCCAGCTCCCGACGCATACCGGCCAGGTCGATGCTGAAGAAACTCGCGGCGATGTAGGGCGCGATGCGTTGCTCTACGGCTTGCTGGCTGATGTAGCTCAGGTCGCCCTGCACATTGACCTTGGCGATGGGCCGATCGGCGTAGGGCAACAACCGTTGCGCCGCCTCATAGGCACCGAAGCCGAGCACCGCCAGCATCACCGGCCACATCAGCCTGCGCAGGAATCCGAAGCTCGGCTTGGGCAGGCGCTGGGTCAGCGGTTCCTTGGCCACCATCCGGCTGGCGCCACGCGGCATCGGCTTGCGCGACGGAGCGGCGCGGCCGATTACGGGTTCCTGGCGACGGAAAGTGGCGCTACGCATGGGATCAGCCCCTTGCCTCGACGCTGTCGGCGAGGATCGCCAGCACCAACTGCTGGAAATCCAGGCCCGCAGCACGTGCGGCCATGGGCACCAGGCTGTGGTCGGTCATGCCGGGTGCAGTGTTGACTTCCAGGAGCCAGAAGCGGCCGTCTGCGTCCTGCATCACGTCGGCCCGGGCCCAGCCCTGGATGCCGAGGGTCTCGCAGGCGCGCGCGGTGAGTTGCTTCAGTTCCTCTTCTTTGTCCGCCTCCAGGCCACAGGGGATCTGGTAGCGGGTATCACTGGCCAGGTACTTGGCGTCGTAGTCGTAGAAGGTGTGCGGCGTACCGAGGCGGATGGGCGGCAACACCTCGCCGCGCAGCCAGGCAACAGTGAACTCGGGGCCGTGGACCCACTGTTCCACCAGCACCTGCGGGTCGTAGACAGCGGCGGCGCGCCAGGCCTCGATCAGCGCTTCGACATCCGCGACCTTGGCCATGCCGATGCTGGAACCTTCGTGCGCCGGCTTGACGATCAGCGGGAAGCCCAGTTCGGCGGCGGCCTGGCGGCAGTCCTGCTCGCTGGCCAGCACGGCGTGACGTGGGGTCGGCAGGCCAAGACTGACCCACAGTTGTTTGGTGCGCAGTTTGTCCATCGCCAGGGCCGAGGCGAGGATGCCGCTGCCGGTGTAGGGAATGCCCAGGCATTCCAACAGCCCCTGCATGCTGCCATCTTCGCCGCCACGGCCATGGAGAATGATGAAGGCGCGGTCGATCTTCTCGGCCTGCAGGCGTGCCAGCAGGTCATCACCCACATCGATGCCAAAGGCGTCAACGCCAGCGGCCTGCAAGGCCTGCAGCACCATGGCGCCGGACTTCAGCGAAACCTCGCGCTCGGCGCTCTTGCCGCCGTGGAGCACGGCGACCCGGCCGAACGCGGCCGGATCGAGTGTGGATTTCAGGTGCGCGCTCATTTCGTCTTCCTCTTGGCGGCGTCGGCCGACTGGCCGCCAAACAACGGGTTCTGGATCAGCTGCGGCGCCAGCGCGCCGATGTCACCGGCCCCCTGGCAGAGCAGGATGTCGCCGGGGCGCAGCAGCGGCTTGACCAGCGGAGCCAGGTCGACGCCACGCTCGATGTAGATCGGGTCCAATTGGCCGCGCTGGCGAATGCTGTGACAGAGCTGACGGCTGTCGGCACCAGGGATCGGCTCTTCGCCGGCCGGGTAGACCTCCATCAGCAGCAGGACATTGGCTTCGCCCAGTACCTGTACGAAATCGTCGTACAGGTCACGGGTGCGGCTGTAGCGGTGAGGCTGGTAGACCATCACCAGGCGGCGCTCCGGCCAGCCGCCGCGTACGGCGCGGATCACCGCGGCCACTTCGCGCGGGTGGTGGCCGTAGTCGTCCACCAGCATCACGCTGCCGCCGTCGACCTGCAGTTCGCCGTAGACCTGGAAGCGCCGACCCACACCCTGGAAGCCGGACAGTCCCTGGACGATGGCCTCGTCGCTGATGCCTTCGTCGGTGGCGATGGCGATGGTCGCCAGGGAGTTCAGCACGTTGTGATTGCCCGGCATGTTCACCGAGACATCCAGCGGCTCTCGATCCTTGCGCAGGACGGTGAACCAGGTGCGCATGCCTTCCTGGCGCACATTGATGGCGCGCACGTCGGCATCCTCGGAGAAGCCATAGGTGACGGTGGGGCGGGCGACCTGGGGCAGGATCTCGCGAACCACCGGGTCGTCCACGCAGAGCACGGCCATGCCGTAGAACGGCAGGTTATGGAGGAATTCCACGAAGGTCTTCTTCAGCTTGTTGAAGTCGCCTTCGTAGGTGCTCATGTGGTCGGCGTCGATATTGGTGACCACGGCCACCATCGGCTGCAGGTGCAGGAAGCTGGCGTCGCTCTCGTCCGCTTCGGCCACCAGATAGCGGCTTGTGCCCAACTGGGCGTTGGTGCCCGCGGCGTTCAGACGGCCACCGATGACGAAGGTCGGGTCCAGGCCGCCGGCGGCGAAGACCGAGGCGATCAGGCTGGTGGTGGTGGTCTTGCCGTGGGTGCCGGCAACCGCAATACCGTGTCGATAGCGCATCAGCTCGGCGAGCATTTCGGCGCGCGGCACCACCGGGATGCGACGCTCCAGGGCGACCGCCACCTCGGGGTTGGATTTGTTCACGGCGCTGGACACGACCAGCACATCGGCGTGCTCGGCATTCTCGGCGCGATGACCGATGAAGATCTGCGCGCCGAACTTCTCCAGGCGCTCGGTCACGGCCGAAGCCTTGAGATCGGAACCGGATACCCGGTAGCCCAGGTTCAGCAGCACTTCGGCGATCCCGCACATGCCCACGCCGCCGATGCCGACGAAGTGGATACGGCGGATGCGACGCATCTCCGGTTGGGGCATGGCTTTCTGGCTCTCAACCATGGGCCACCTCCAGGCAGATCTCGACCACGGTACGGGTGGCGGCGGGCTTGGCCAGACGGCGGGCGGTAGCCCCCATGGCCTTGAGTTTTTCGGGCTGCATCAGAACCTCGGTCAGCTGAGCGGCCAGCTTGGCCGCGTCAGTGGAATGTTGCGGAAGAAGGACAGCCGCGCCCTCCTTCGCCAGATATTCGGCATTGCGCGACTGGTGGTCGTCGATCGCGTGGGGCAGCGGCACCAGGAACGACGGCAGCCCGGCGGCAGCCAGTTCGCTCACGGTCAGGGCGCCCGCGCGGCAGATGACCAGATCGGCCCAGGCATAGGCACGAGCCATGTCCTTGATGAAGGGCGCGACCTCCGCTTCGACCGCGACTTGGCGATAACGCTCCGCGGTGACTTCGTCGTGTTTGCGACCGGCCTGGTGGAACACCGCCGGACGCAGGTCTGCCGGCAGTTGCGCCAGGGCTTCCGGCAGCAGCTTGTTGAGCGGCTCAGCGCCCAGGCTGCCGCCCAGCACCAGCAGACGCGGCTTGCGGCCGGACAAGGCGTCGCGCGGCGTTTCCAGGAACAGCTCCTCGCGCACCGGATTGCCGGTGGTGCGCCGTTTGTCGCTTTTCCCGAAGGTGTCGGGGAAGGCCTCGCAGACACGACTGGCAAAAGGCACCAGGCTGCGGTTGGCGGTACCCGCCACGGCATTCTGCTCATGGATGATCAACGGCACGCCGGACAGGCGTGCGGCGAGGCCGCCGGGGCCGGTCACGTAACCCCCCATGCCCAGCACGCAGACCGGCTTGAGCTGGCGCATGACGCGACGGGCCTGGAACAACGACTTGAGCAGTTCGAAGGGCGCCTTGAGCAAGGATTTCAGCCCCTTGCCACGCAGACCGCTCACCTGGATGAGGTGCAGCGGCAGGCCGGCCTGGGGAACCAGTTCGTTCTCGATGCCTTTCGGAGTGCCCAGCCAGTGCACCTTGAAGCCCCGCGCCTCGAACTCGCGGGCGCAAGCCAAGGCGGGGAACACGTGGCCGCCGGTGCCGCCGGCTATGATCAGCACATTGCCGCTCATGGGCGCACCTCCTCGTCGAAGAAGTCGCTTTCGACGAACTCCACGTCCTCGTTGCCCAATTGGGTGCGCCGCTCCCATTCGATGCGCAGCAGCAGGGCGAGGCTTACGCAGCAGATCACCAGCGAGCTGCCGCCATAGCTGAGGAACGGCAGGGTCAGTCCTTTGGTCGGCAACAGGCCGACGTTCACGCCGATGTTGATCAGCACCTGGCCAATCCAGAGGAAGGCCAGGCCGTACGCCACGTAGGCGGAGAAGTACTGGCGCGCCTTCTCGGCCCAGAGGCCGATGTACAGGGCACGGACGCTGACGAAGACAAACAGGCCTACGGTGACGAGGGCACCGATCATGCCCAGTTCCTCGGCGAGTACAGCGAACACGAAGTCGGTATGGGCTTCCGGCAGGTAGAACTGCTTCTGGATACTGTTGCCCAGGCCCACGCCGAACCACTCACCACGGCCGAAGGCAATCAGGGCCTGGCTCAGCTGGTAGCCGGCACCGTACTGGTCGGCCCACGGGTCGATGAAGTTGGTCAGGCGCTGCATCCGGTAGCTCTGGCTGGTCATCACCAGCACACCGGCGGCGAGCACCACACCGGCCAGAGGGATGAAGCGCATCAGGTTGATACCGCCGAGGAACAGCATGGCGATGCAGGAGCCCATCAGCACCACGGTGGCACCGAAGTCCGGCTCGGCCAGCAGCAGCACGGCGATGGGGCCGAGCACCAGCATGGGCTTGATGAAACCGGTGAGTTTCTCGCGCACCTCGTCCTGGCGACGCACCATGTAGCCGGCGATGAACATCACGGTGAACAACTTGGCCAGCTCGGACGGCTGCAGGTTGAACAGACCGAAGCCGATCCAGCGCTTGGCGCCGTTGACCTCGCGGCCGATCCCCGGCAGCAGCACCAGGATCAGCAGGACGGTCGCGGCCAGCATGAGGCGCGCACCATGGCGCTGCCAGAAGGCCATGGGAACCTGCAGGACGACCACGCCAGTACCGAGGCCAATCGCCAGATAGATCAGGTGGCGGATCATGTGGTACAGCGGATTCCCGGACGCCGCCGCAGCGACTTCCGACGACGCCGAGGTGATCATCACCAGGCCGAGACCGAGCAATGCCAGACAACCGGCCAGCAGCGGGAAATCGATGTCGATGCCACGACGGCCGTGCAGCGGCGAGGGGGCGGCGAGCAGACGGGCCAGCATCAGGAGAGCCCCTCCACGGCCTGGGCGAACAAGCGCCCGCGTTCCTCGAAGTTCTTGAACATGTCCAGGCTGGCGCAAGCCGGCGATAGCAGCACGGCATCCCCGGCCTCGGCCAACTCGGCGCAACGCAGTACCGCGTCGTCCAGACTCCCGACCCGTACCAGCGGTACGGCATCGCCCAATGCCGCGGCAAGGAGTTCGGCGTCACGCCCTATCAGGACCACCGCGCGGCAGAAGCGCGCCACCGGCGCCTTGAGGCCGGAGAAGTCCGCGCCCTTGCCGTCGCCACCGGCGATCAGCACCAGCTTGCCGTCGATATCGGCGCCCAGGCCTTCGATCGCTGCCAGGGCGGCACCGACGTTGGTGGCCTTGGAATCGTCGTAGTAGGCCACGCCGCGCAGCTCGCGCACCCATTGGCAACGGTGGGCCAGGCCGGCGAAGGAGCGCAAGGTCTCCAGCATCGGCTCGAACGGCAGGCCCACGGCGTGGCCCAGGGCCAGCGCGGCCAGGGCATTGGACTGATTGTGCGCGCCACGGACTTTCAATTCGCGCACCGGCATCAATTTGTCGAACTGGTAGGCCAGGTACTTCTCGCCGTCTTCCTCGATCAAACCGAAGGACTTGAAGTCCGGCCTGTTCAGGCCGAAGGTCCAGCAGGGCAGTTGGTCAGCCACCAACGGACGCGACAGCGCGTCGCCGCGGTTGACCACCACCTGGCGGGCACCACGGAAAACGCGGTGCTTGGCCAGGTGATAGGCCTGCATGTCCGCGTAGCGATCCATGTGGTCTTCGCTGACGTTGAGCACGGTGGCCACCTCGGCGTTCAGCCGCTCGGTGGTCTCCAGCTGGAAGCTGGACAGCTCCAGCACATAGAGCTCGATGTCATCGGCCAGCAGATCCAGTGCCGGGGTGCCGAGGTTGCCGCCTACGGCGACACGCTTGCCGGCAGCCTTGGCCATGTCGCCCACCAGGGTGGTGACGGTGCTCTTGGCATTGGAGCCGGTGATGGCGACGATCGGAGCCCTGGCATGGCGAGTGAACAGCTCGATGTCACCGGACAGCTTCACACCGTTGCGCGCCGCTTCCTGCAGCGCTGGCGTGGCCAGCGCCAGGCCCGGGCTGACGTAAAGCTCGCTGGCCCGGCTGAGGAAGGCCGGATCGAGCTCGCCACAGCGCACTTCCACCTGCGGGTACTGGCGCTTGAGCGTCGCCAGCTCCGGCGGGTTCGCACGGGTGTCGGCCACGGCAAACGGCACGCCCTGGCGCGCCAGGAAGCGCACCAGGGACATGCCGCTCTTGCCGAGACCGACAACGATGCGGAACTGGTCGGAAGCGATCAACGTCACGCTCGGTTACCTCAGTTTCAAAGTGGCCAGGCCGATCAGCACCAGAATCACGGTGATGATCCAGAACCGTACGATGACCCGGGGTTCGGGCCAGCCTTTCAGCTCGAAGTGGTGATGGATGGGCGCCATGCGGAATACGCGACGACCGGTCAGCTTGAAGGAAGCGACCTGGATCATCACCGACAGGGTTTCCATGACGAACACACCCCCCATGATGAACAGCACCACTTCCTGCCGGACGATCACGGCGATGGTGCCAAGGGCAGCCCCCAGGGCCAGGGCGCCCACATCTCCCATGAAAACCTGGGCCGGGTAGGTGTTGAACCAGAGGAAACCGAGCCCCGCTCCCACCAGGGCGGCGCAGAACACGATTAGCTCGCCCGAACCCGGCACATAGGGAATGAGCAGGTATTCGGCGAATTTGATGTTGCCCGACAGGTAGCAGAAGATGCCCAGCGCGCCGCCGACCATGACGGTGGGCATGATGGCCAGGCCGTCGAGACCATCAGTCAGGTTCACCGCATTGCTGGAGCCGACGATCACGAAGTAGGTCAGAACGACGAAGCCGATGCCCAGCGGGATCTCGATGTTCTTCACCAGCGGCAGGATCAGGGTGGTCTCGGCCGGGGTGCTGGCGGTCATATAGAGGAAGATCGCGGCCGCAATGCCGAACACCGACTGCCAGAAGTACTTCCAGCGGCTCGGAAGGCCACGGGAGTTCTTCTCGATCACCTTGCGGTAATCGTCCACCCAGCCGATGGCCCCGAAGGCCAGGGTCACGGCCAGAACCACCCACACGTAACGGTTGGACAGGTCTGCCCAAAGCAGGGTGCTGATGGCGATGGCGGTCAGGATCAGCGCGCCGCCCATGGTCGGCGTGCCGGATTTCGACAGGTGCGACTGCGGGCCGTCGTTACGCACGGCCTGCCCGATCTGGCGGATTTGCAGGGTACGGATCATCCACGGACCGAGCCAGAGCGACAGCGACAGGGCTGTCAGGACGCCGAGAATCCCGCGCAGGGTCAGGTACTGGAATACGCCGAACCCTTTATGGAACTGTTGCAGGTACTCAGCGAGCAGCAGCAGCATGATTAGTGAGCCTCCCCCGTCCCGCAGAAAGCCGCGACGACCTTGTCCATCGCCGCACTGCGGGAGCCTTTGATCAGAATTGTGGTGTTTTGGTCCTGCTCGTCGGCCAGGGCCTGGATCAGGTTGGCCTGGTCGGCGAAGTGGCGTCCCTGGGCGCCGAAGGCCGCGACCGCGTGTGCCATCAGCGGACCGACGGCATACAAGGCACTGACCTTGCCGCGAGCATATTCGCCTACCTCGCGGTGGCCCTGTTCGGCCCATTCGCCGAGTTCGCCCATATCCCCGAGCACCAGGATGGTGCGACCGGAAAAGCCGGCGAGTATATCAACGGCGGCCAGCATCGACGCGGGGTTGGCGTTGTAGCTGTCGTCGATCACACGCATGCCGCTGGTGGCGAGCTGCGCTACGGCGCGGCCTTTGACGGGCTGCAGGTTCTCCAGGCCAGTCTTGATCCCGACCAGCGGCACACCCAGGGCATGGGCGGCCGCTGCAGCGGCCAGGGCGTTGGCGACGTTGTGCATCCCCAACAGGTTGAGCTGAATGTCCGCATCGCCGGCCGCGCCACGAAGGTGGAAGGCCATGCAACCACGGGCATCGCGGGTCAGGCGCTCGGCGCGCAGGTCCGCGCGGGCATCGTTCAGGGCGAAGCTGAGCACCTTGCGGCCGGCGGCACGGGCGTGCCAGATATCGAAGGCACGATCATCGCGGTTGAGTACCGCCACGCCATCGGCGGACAGGCCCTCGAGTATTTCGCCCTTCGCCTCGATGATCTTCTCCGGACCACCGAACTCGCCGACATGAGCGGTGCCGGCATTGTTCAGGATCGCCACTTGCGGTCGGGTCAGGCCCACGGTGTAGCGGATCTCGCCAACGCGCGAAGCGCCCAGTTCGATCACCGCGCTATCGTGTTCGGCGCCCAGTTCCAGCAGCGTCAGCGGGACACCGAGGTCGTTGTTCAGATTTCCGCGCGTAGCCAGTACGGCACCCTGGGTACGCAAGATGCTGGCGAGCATTTCCTTGACCGTGGTCTTGCCGCTGGAACCAGTGACCGCCGCGACGCGACCGGTAAAGCCGTCACGGTTGTAGGCCCCCAGCCGGCCGAGTCCGTCACGGGTGTCGGCCACCAGCAGTTGCGGAATCGGCGCGTCGGCCACTTTGCGCTGCACCAGCGCTGCTACCGCCCCCTTGGCGGCGACTTCGGCCAGGTAGTCGTGACCATCGAAACGCGGGCCGACCAGGGCGACAAACAATTGCCCCGCCTCTATCTTGCGGCTATCGCTGGACACACCGGTGAAGGCGACATCGGCGCCCACCAACTCAGCCTGCAGCGGCCCAAGGAGTTCAGACAGGCGGAAGGACTTAAGCATGGGGCACCTCCCAGGCTTCCAGAGCCTTGGCGGCTGCCTGCAGGTCGGAGAAGGGATGACGGACGCCGGCAATTTCCTGGTAGTCCTCATGGCCCTTGCCGGCCAGCAGGACCACGTCGTCCACGCCAGCGGAAGCGATCAGTTGGGCAATCGCCAGGCCACGGCCGGCGACGAATTCAGCCTGCTCCACATGGGTGAAGCCCGGCAGGATGTCGGCGAAGATCTGCGCGGGGTCCTCGCTGCGTGGATTGTCATCGGTCACCAGCACGCGGTCAGCCAAGCGCTCGGCGACCGTGGCCATCAGCGGGCGCTTGCCGCGATCACGATCGCCACCGCAGCCGAACAGGCAAAGCAGACGGCCACGAACATGGGGACGCAGGGCTTGCAGGACCTTTTCCAGGGCATCCGGCGTGTGGGCGTAATCCACCACCACCAGAGGCCGCTCACCGCCGCCCAGGCGTTGCATCCGACCAACCGGCCCTTGCAGCGATGGCAACACCGGCAGCACGTCGGCCAGCGGGTAATCCATGGCCAGCAAGGCGCCGACCACGGCCAGCAGGTTGCTCAGGTTGAAGCGTCCCAGCAGAGGGCTGCGTAGCAGGCCTTCGCCCTGGTGGGTCACCAGTTGGGCACGAACACCGTGATCATCGAAATGGGCTTCGCGGCAATAAAGGAAGGCACTGGAGTCTTCCAGGCTGTAGCTGAACAGCCGCGACTCGTGGAATTCGGCCGCCAGACGACGGCCGAACTCGTCATCCAGGTTGATCACCCGCGCACGCAGATTCGGCCAGTTGAACAGTTTGGACTTGGCCGCCGCGTAAGCTTCCATGCTGCCGTGGTAGTCCAGGTGATCGCGGGACAGGTTGGTGAACACCGCGACATCGAAGTCCAGAGCCGCGACACGACCCTGCTCCAAGCCATGGGAGGAAACCTCCATGGCGACAGCTCGCGCGCCGGTCTGCTTGAGATCGGCCAGGGTGGCCTGCACGGCCAGCGGATCGGGCGTGGTATGGCGGCCGCTTTCCAGCTCGCCATAGAAACCGGTCCCCAGCGTACCCACGATGCCGCAGCGTTCGCCCAGTTGGTCAAGCGCCTGTGCCAGCAACTGGCTGACGCTGGTCTTGCCATTGGTACCGGTGACGCCAACCAGGCGCACGGCGCGGCTCGGCTCACCATAGAAGCGGCCGGCAATGGCCGACAGTTGACCGACCAGACCTTTGATCGGGATCAGCTCCGCACCGGTAACCTCGGGAACTTCGGCATCCACGGACTCATAGGCCACGGCGACGGCGCCACGCGCCACGGCGTCGGCAATATGGATACGGCCATCGTGCTGGGCACCGGGCACAGCCAGGAACAGGTCGCCCGGACGCACCTTGCGGCTGTCCAGGGTCAGTTCGCGAATCAGGGTGGCGCTTTGCGCCTGGGGCAATAGCTGGTTCAGTGGCATGGGCATCAGATCCGCCCTCCTTTGCCGTCGGCCGCGTGAGCGGTCTGTTGCTCTTCGGTCGGCAGGTTGTCCGGCGCGACGTTCATCAGACGCAGCGCGCCAGCCATGACCTTGCCGAAAACCGGGGCCGAAACCAGGCCGCCGAAATAACCCGCCTTGCTGGGCTCGTCGATCACCACGACCATGGCGATACGCGGATTGGTGGAGGGACCGAAACCCGCGAATAGCGAGCGATAGGCGTTCTGGGTGTAACCCTTGGTTCCTACGCTGGCTTTACGCGCAGTGCCACTCTTGCCGGACACGTGGTAGCCCGGTACCTGGGCCCGGAACACGCCGCGCGGCGCCTCGACCACTTGCTGCAGCATGACCTGCATGGTTTTGGCCACATCCTCGGGAATGGCCTGGACACCGTCGGGAGCACTGTCCACCCGGGTCATCGACAGCGGCACCGCCTGGCCATTGTTGGCCAGGGTGGCGTAGGCATGAACCAACTGGATCGCGGTGGTCGACAGCCCATAGCCGTAGGACAGGGTCGCGGTTTCCGCCTTGCGCCATTCACGATGGTTGGGCAGGTTGCCCACCCGCTCGCCGGGGAAACCGAGGCCGGTGTCCTGCCCCAGGCCGAGTTTGCGCATGGTGTCGTAGATGGTTTCGCCGCCGATATCGAAGGCGATCTTGCTCATACCGACGTTACTGGAGTTGATCAGGATGCCCGTCAGGTCGAGGACCGGGCCCGCAGTCCTGGAGACATCCTTGATGGTGTACCGGCCAATCTGCAGCGAGCCGGGGTAGACCTCGACCTTGTCCTCGGGCTTCCAGCGGCCGGTCTGCAGCGCTGCGGACATGGAGATCGGTTTCACGGTCGAGCCGGGCTCGAACACGTCGATCATCGCGCGGTTACGCATGGCGGCCGGCTGCAGGTTGCGGCGATTGTTCGGGTTGTAGGTGGGCTGGTTGGCCATGGCTAGCACTTCGCCCGTCTTCACGTCGACGATGACGAGGCTGCCCGCCTTGGCGCCGTTCTCCACCAGGGCATTGCGCAGTTCACGATGGGCCAGGTACTGCAAACGCAGGTCGATGGACAGGGCCAGGGTCTTGCCGGGCTTGGCATTGCGGGCCACCTGGACGTCCTTGATCAGCCGGCCACGGCGATCCTTGAGTACCTGGCGCTTGCCGGGCACGCCGGCCAGCCATTCATCGAAGGACAGCTCGACACCTTCGCGCCCCCGATCATCGACATCGGTGAAGCCCACCACATGGGCAGTCACTTCGCCGGCCGGGTAAAAGCGGCGGAACTCTTCGATGCCATATACGCCAGGCAGCTTCTTGGCGAGGATGGCCTGCCCCTGCTCTGGTGTCAGACCACGAACCAGATACATGAACTCGCGATTGGCGTTCTGTTCGATGCGCTGGGCAAAGGCTTTCGGGTCCTGCCCCACGGCCTGGGCGATCCGCGGCCACTCGTCGCGCAGCGCCATCAGGTCCTTGGGGTTGGTCCAGAGGGTGCTGACCGGAGTGCTGACGGCCAGCGGCTCTCCATTGCGGTCGGTGATCAGACCGCGATGGGCGGGAATCGGGATGTGCCGCACGCTCCGCGCATCGCCATGTGCCTTGAGGAAGTCATGGTCGATCACGTGCAGGTCGACGATACGCCAGGAAATGGCGCCGACCATGATGGCGAGCAGGCCCAGCACCACCCGGAAACGCCAGGGATAGAGTGCGCCCTCGAGCTTCATCATGGCGCAACCATCCGCACTTCGGCCGGATCGGGGATGCGCATCTTCAGCTGCTCGCTGGCCAGGGATTCGATGCGGTTGTGGGCGGTCCAGGTGCTTTGCTCAAGAACCAGGCGCCCCCATTCGGCCTGGGCCTTATCGCGCACGCTGAGTTCCGCATAGAGCTCGTTGAGCAGTTTGCGATTCCAGTGAGCGCTGTAGGACACCGCGATGGCGGACAACAGCACACCGACGAACAGCAGCAACATCAGCAGGCTGCCACCGGGCAGGGGCTTGGCGTAGAGGCGGCTCATCGCAGTTTCTCCGCCACACGCATGACCGCACTGCGCGAGCGCGGGTTGGCCTTGAGTTCTTCGTCGGAAGCGTACTGCGGCTTGCCCAGCAGTTTCAGGCGCGGCTCGAAGGCGGCCTGGCGGACTGGCAGATGGCGGGGCAGCTTGTCGGCTTCACCCTTGGCATGCTTGCGCATGAACTGCTTGACGATGCGGTCTTCCAGGGAGTGGAAGCTGATCACCACCAGGCGGCCGCCGACTGCGAGCGCCTCGAGCGCGGCGTCCAACCCGAGCTCCAGATCGCCCAGTTCGTTGTTGACGTGAATGCGAATGCCTTGGAACGCGCGCGTCGCAGGGTTCTTGCCCTTTTCCCAGGCCGGATTGGCGGCACTCAGCACGGCCGCCAGATCGGCGGTGCGCTCGAAGGGCTTCTCCGCGCGACGCTGCACCACGGCGCGGGCCATGCGCTTGGCGAATCGTTCTTCGCCGTATTCCTTGAAGACGCGGGCGATCTCGTCCTCGTTGGCGCTGGCGATCCACTGCGCAGCGCTCTGGCCACGGTCCGGATTCATGCGCATATCCAGCGGACCGTCATTGAGGAAGCTGAAGCCGCGCTCCGGGTCGTCAAGCTGCGGAGATGACACGCCGAGGTCGAGCAGAACGCCATCCACCTTGCCAACCAGGCCGCTTGTGCGCACCTCGTCACCCAGCTCGGCAAAGCTCCTTTGCACAATGACAAAGCGGCCGTCATCGGCCGCCAGAGCTTGCCCCGTTGCAATCGCTTGCGGGTCTTTGTCGAACCCCAGCAAGCGCCCTCCGGGCCCGAGCCGCTCCAGAATGAGTCGACTGTGCCCTCCCCTCCCGAAGGTGCCATCCAAGTAACAGCCATCCGCACGCAGGGCGAGGCCTTCCACTGCTTCTTCAAGCAGGACGGTGATATGGCGGAAGCTGCTGGTCGCGCTCACAGGATCAGGTCACGTAGTTCATCCGGCAGGCCGCCGGGTTGTTTGATTGCCATGAGATCCGCCTCGGAAATCGCATTCCAAGCGTCCTCATCCCACAGTTGAAATTTGTTCAGTTGGCCGACCAGCATCGCCCGCTTATCCAGCCCGGCATGCTCCCGCAGGCGAGGCGGGACCAGAAAACGCCCGGCGCTATCCAGCTCCAGGTCCACGGCGTTGCCGATCAGCAGGCGTTGCAGGCGGCGAGTTTCCTCGCGCAGTGACGGCAGCTCACGCAACTTCGCTTCGATGAGCTCCCATTCAGGCAACGGGTAAACAGTCAGACAGGGATCGACGGCGTCAATTGTGACGATGAGCTGGCCGCCGCAACGCGAAACGAGCTCGTCACGATACCGGCTAGGCATCGCGAGCCGCCCTTTGGCGTCGAGACTGATGGCGTTGGCTCCGCGAAACAAGGCTGCGCTTCCCCTTTTGATTGGCTTTCCGTGCCAGAAAATCCCACTTCGACCCACTTCGCTCCACTTCCGCACACTATAGAAATGCGCCCACCCCACCGTCAAGGCACGCAAAAGCGGAAAACTCCTTACAGGACGGCAATTTAGCGGAGGTTCAAAAGGGTTTTGGTACGTTTTGGCGAGACAAAGAAGGAGCAAAATCCAGCACTTACAAGGAGCTGAACTTCAAACTTAAAGTGAATTGTTAAGAGTAAGATCTTTTCGGCATTGCGAAGGAGGGGATGAGAACGCCGAAGTGCTAACGCGGGAAGAGAGAAAAAGCAGAGAGTCGATCTGTAAGCCGGGTTCTGTCGAGGACAGTCATTCATCTACGGCAGCCATCACTGACAGCCTTTAGCAACCTACCCGAATCCGACGCGGGCCACGCCATGGATTCCTATTTGGTCTTGCTCCGAGTGGGGTTTACCTAGCCACGAACTGTTACCAGTCGTGCGGTGCGCTCTTACCGCACCTTTTCACCCTTACCGGCGCTTACGCGCTTAGGCGGTTATTTTCTGCGGCACTTTCCGTAGGCTTGCGCCTCCCAGGCGTTACCTGGCACTCCGCCCTATGGAGCCCGGACTTTCCTCCCTCTCAAAATCGTGGAACGAAATGAGACAGCGACTGTCCGATCGACTCTCCGCCGCCAAGGTTAACGGCAGGCGCCCTCGAGGACAAGCTCAAGAGTTACCCTGCCGCTCCAAGGCCGCCTGATAGAGCAGATTCTTGCGAACGCCGGTGATCTCCGCCGCCAACGCGGCAGCCCGCTTGAGTGGAAGCTCGCCCAGCAACAGATCGAGCACCCGCAAAGCCTCCGCACTCAAGGCTCCCTCACCTTCCGGCGCCTGCCAGCCGCCTACCAGCACCACGCACTCGCCGCGCTGCTGATTGGCGTCCGCCGCCACCCAGCCACACAACTCATCCAGCGCAGCGCCCTTGAGGGTCTCGAAGGCCTTGGTCAGCTCTCGCGCCAACACAGCCGGACGATCTCCGCCGAACACAGCACGCATGTCCTCCAGGGATTCCAGCAGACGATGGGGCGCTTCATAGAAGATGAGGGTTCGCGGCTCTTCCCTGACGTCCTCCAGACGGCCACGGCGGGCACCGGCCTTGGCCGGCAGGAACCCCTCGAACATGAAACGATCCGACGGCAGGCCAGCCGCCGACAGTGCCGCGATCAGCGCGCAGGCTCCGGGGACGGGCACCACGCCGATACCGGCGGCACGAGCCTGGCGCACCAAGTGAAAACCTGGATCGGAAATCAACGGCGTACCGGCATCGGAGATCAGCGCCACGTCATCCCCTGCCTGCAGCCGCGCCAGGAAGCGCCCACCCTGGTCGCGTTCGTTGTGCTCGTGACAGGCGGCCAGGGGCGTCTCGATACCGAAGTGTTGCAGCAAACGGGCCGAGTGACGCGTGTCCTCGGCCGCGATCAACTTCACCTCCCGCAGCACCCGCAGGGCCCGCGCCGTGATGTCATCGAGATTACCGATCGGCGTTGCAACCACATAGAGCGTGCCGGACGCATTGCCAGCGGCGGTAGAAAGGGTCACAAGGCACCTCGGGAAAGACGGAAAGCGCGCATTGTATCCCGATTCACCGGACCGACATCGCGCCTCAACCGGGCCTTGGGTACAATCGCGCCTTTCTCCAACGAGTATCGGGACCGATAAATGATCGCTTGCCTGCGTCCGCTCTCCGCCCTTTGCCTCGCCGGCCTGCTGGCTGCCTGCACCAGCTCGCCCACGTCCAGCCTTGGCGAACTGCCCCGCACCCCCCAGGCCAGCATCGAGCAACTGCTGCAGCAGGCTAATGAGGCCAAGCCGGAACAGGCCGCACTGCTGCGCCTCTCCGCCGCCGACCTCGCCTACAAGCAGCAGGATGTCGGCCGTTCGGCACGCATCCTGGAGCAGATTCCGCTGGAGGGCCTGAAGCCCGCCCAGCAGATCTTCGCCAGCACCCTGACCGCCGAGCTGGCCATAGCCCGCAACCAACCCAAGAGCGCCCTGAAAGCACTGAGCCACCCCAGCCTCGAACACTTGGCCGAACTTCCAGTCGACCAGCAGGTGCGCACTCAACTGGTTCGCGCCCGCGCCCTGGAAGCCGATGGACAGACCCTCGCCGCAGCCCGCGAGCGCGTATTCATCGCCCCGCTGCTGAGCGGCGACGCCGCCGGCAGCAACCACGAAGCAATCTGGGCCCTGGTTTCCGGCGTGCCCCTTGATCAGCTTCAAGGCGGCGCCGACAAGGACCTGGCCGGCTGGCTGGAGCTGGCACGCCTGACCAAAACGGCCCCCACCCTGGAACAGCAACAGGCCGCCATCGACAACTGGCGCGCGCAGAATCCGGAGCATCCGGCTGCCAGACAGCTTCCGCAGCCCCTGATCAAGCTGAAGGAAATCGCCGGCCAACCGCTGACCAAGATCGCCCTGCTGCTGCCCCAGGAAGGCCAACTGGCCTCGGTGTCCCGCGCCCTGCGCGACGGCTTCCTGGCCGCCCACTACCAGGCCAAGCAATCCGGCCAGGCCCAACCGGCCATCGAACTCTACGACAGCGCCAAGCTGACCTCCCTCGACGACTTTTACCGCCAGGCCCAGGCCGATGGCGTGCAACTGGTGGTCGGACCGCTGGAGAAGCCGCTGGTCAAGCAACTGAGCGCCCGCGAGCAGCTTCCCATCACCACCCTGGCCCTGAACTACAGCGACTCCGGCCAGGAGGCCCCGGCCCAGCTCTTCCAGTTCGGCCTCGCCGCCGAAGACGAGGCCCGCGAAGCCGCCCGCCGCGCCTGGCTCGACGGGATGCGCAGCGCCGTAGCCCTGGTCCCCCGCGGCGAGTGGGGTGACCGCGTACTGCGCGCATTCCAGCAGGCCTGGCAAGCCGAAGGTGGTCGATTGATCGCCGCCGAACACGTCGACCAGCCAGTCGCCCTGGCCCAACAGATCGCCGACCTGTTCCAACTCCGCCAGAGCGAAGCCCGCGCCAAACGCCTGCAGGGCACACTCGGCGTTCCGGTCGCCGCGCAACCCGCGCGCCGCCAGGACGTGGACTTCATCTTCCTCGCCGCAACGCCTCAACAGGCCCAGCAGATCAAACCGACCCTGGCCTTCCAATACGCCGGCGACGTGCCCGTATACGCCACGTCCCACCTGTATTCGGCCAGCAATGACCCTGCCCAGTACCAGGACCTGAACGGCATTCGTTTCTGCGAAACCCCCTGGCTGCTGAACAGCGATGACCCGCTGCGCCAACAGGTGGGTAGCCAATGGCCGCAGGCCGGAGGCAGCCTGGGCCGCCTCTACGCCATGGGCGCCGACGCCTATCGTCTGGCGCCGCGCCTGGCACAGCTGAAAGCCCTGCCGGAAACCCGGATGGATGGCCTGTCCGGTCGTCTCAGCCTGAATCCGGCGCAACGCATCGAACGCCAACTCCCCTGGGCCGAGTTCCGCGACGGCCAGGTCCAGCGCCTGAAAGACAGCGACTCTTGAGTGACAGACGCACCCGCGGGCAGGCGGCGGAAGCCGCCGCTCGCACCCACCTCGAAGCAAACGGACTGCGACTGCTGTTCCAGAACTGGCTGTGCCGCCGCGGCGAGCTCGATCTGGTCATGCTCGACGGCGATACAGTAGTATTCGTCGAGGTCCGCTACCGGCGTCACGCCGGTTGGGGCGGCGCCCTCGAGAGCGTCGACGCCCGCAAGCGCGAAAAACTGGCATACGCCGCCCAGCAGTTCCTCCAGCAGGAATCCCGCTGGGCCAAATACCCTTGTCGATTTGATGTGATTGCCGTCAATGCAATGGACGGTGATTCGCCCCCGCGACTGACCTGGCTGAAGAACGCCTTCGACACCTGATCGGTCGCCCCACTGAAGGTCTTACCCGATGGACATGCAACCCCGTATCCGCCAACTGTTCCAGGCCAGCATCGACACCAAGCTGCAAGCCATGGAACTGCTGGCCCCGCACATCGAGCACGGCAGCATGGTGATGGTCCACGCGCTGCTCAATGAGGGCAAGATCCTGTCCTGCGGCAACGGCGGCTCGGCCGGCGACGCCCAGCACTTCTCCTCGGAACTGCTCAACCGCTTCGAGCGCGAGCGCCCCAGCCTGCCGGCTATCGCACTGACCACCGACAGCTCGACCATCACCTCCATCGCCAACGACTACAGCTACAACGAGGTCTTTTCCAAGCAGATCCGCGCCCTCGGTCAACCTGGCGACGTTCTACTGGCCATTTCCACCAGCGGCAACTCGGCCAACGTAATCCAGGCCATCCAGGCCGCCCACGATCGGGAAATGGTGGTGGTTGCCCTGACCGGCCGTGACGGCGGCGGCATGGCCTCCCTGCTACTGCCCGAGGACGTGGAGATTCGCGTACCGTCGAAGATCACGGCGCGCATCCAGGAAGTCCATCTGCTGACCATCCATTGCCTCTGCGACCTGATCGACCGTCAACTGTTTGGGAGTGAAGAATGACCCGTTCCCCCCTGATACTCGCCGGCCTCGCCCTTTGCCTCGCGCTTTCCGGCTGCGGCGGCCGCACCATCGGCAAGGCCATCGATGACCAGTCCACGCCATCCAAGGTGCGCGCCAAGGTGGAAGCCGCCAGTCCCGACCTGAAGACCAACTCGCACGTTGTCGTCGCCAGTTACAACGGCGTGGTGCTGCTCGCCGGCCAGACGCCGCGTGCCGACCTCAAGGACTTGGCCGGCCGCGCCGCGCAAACCGCACAAGGCGTACGACGCGTACACAACGAACTGCAGGTGTTGCCCCCCTCCTCCACCCTGGCACGCATGAACGACAGCACCATCACCACCAAGATCACCACCCAGCTACTGGCAGACAGCAAAGTCCCCAGTTCGCAGATCAAGGTGGTCACGGAAAATGGCATCGTCTACCTGCTGGGCCTGGTGACCCGCCAGGAAGCGCAGTTGGCCACCAGCATCGTCCAAGGCGTTTCCGGGGTCCAGAAGATCGTCCGACTCTTCGAGTACACCAACTGACCCTTGCAGCAGGCATGAAAAAGGCGATCCTCGGATCGCCTTTTTCATTACTTGACCACTTTCAGGCTGGGCCGGCCGCTGGGGCGTGAAGGCTCGCCTCCAGAGCCTGGCGGCTCCCCACCGGACGGACCATCATCATCCGGCCCCGGATCGTCGCCCGGAATCGGTGGATCGAGATCGAAGACCATGCCCTGGCCGTTCTCCCGGGCATAGATGGCCATGACCGCGGCCGAAGGGATGTAAAGGGTGTGGGCGACGCCGCCAAAACGCCCCTCGAAGCTCACCGCATCATTGTCCATGTGCAAGTGGCGGACTGCGCTCGGCGAAACGTTGAGCACGATCTGGCCGTCGTTGGCGTAACCCGGAGGTACCCGCACGCCGGCATGCTCGGCATTCACCAGCAGGTGCGGCGTGCAATTGTTGTCAACGATCCACTCATAGAGAGCACGGACCAGATAAGGACGACTGGAGTTCATCTTGGTCTCCTCAGCGCATATCGCGCTCGGCGGCGGACAGGCTGGCCTGGAACGCATCGCGCGCGAATGCGCGCTCCATGTAATCCAGCAGCGGCTTGGCCGGCCTCGGCAACTCGATGCCCAGCACCGGAAGGCGCCAGAGAATCGGCAGCAGGCAGCAATCCACCAGACTGAAATCTTCGCTCAGAAAATAGGGCTTGTCCGCAAAGAGCGGCGATACGCCGGTCAGGCTCTCACGCAATTCCTTGCGCGCCAGTGCCTTGTCGGCGTCCTTGCCGCGCGGGTCGAGAACGCGGTCCACCAGCGAACACCAGTCACGCTGAACCCGATGAATGAGCAGACGGCTATTGGCACGCGCCACCGGATAAACCGGCAGCAGCGGCGGATGGGGATAGCGCTCCTCGAGGTATTCCATCACCACCGTGGATTCGTAGAGCGCCAGATCGCGATCCACCAGCGTCGGCACACTGCCGTAGGGATTCACCTCAGCCAGCTTGGGCGGGCAACGGCCCGGCTCGACGTTGATGATTTCGGCAGCGACTCCCTTCTCGGCGAGCACGATACGCACACGATGGGAGTAGTGATCGGCAGGGTCGGAAAAACAGGCCAGCCTGTTGGTGACGGCCATTGCGCCCTCCTCGCTTGGGATTATTCAGGGGCAGAAAAACGCGCGCGCCCAATAAGGGCGCGCGCTTGTACAACGGTGCGGCAGTGTATCAGTGCACGTCCTTCCAGTACTCGCGCTTGAGCAGGTAGGCGAACACGAAGAAGAACGCCAGATACAGCAGCACGTAGGTACCGATACGCTGGCTCTCCAGCTTGACCGGGTTGGCCGAATAGGCGAGGAAGGTCACCAGGTTCTGAACCTTCTCGTCGAATTCGGCCTCGGTCAGCTTGCCGGTCTTCGGCAGCACGGTCAGTTGGTCACAGGCCTCGTGGGTCAGTGGCGCGCCGGTCAGAGGGTCGAACTGCTTCTTGCCCTCCTCGACGACCTGCACCTGCTTGCAACCGATGACCTGGCGGCCTTGCAGGCTGACCAGGACGTTAGGCATACCGACGTTCGGGAAGACCTTGTTGTTAACGCCCCACGGACGAGCAGGATCTTCGTAGAAGGCACGCAGGTAGCTGTACAGCCAGTCGGTGCCGCGAACACGGGCAACCAGGGTCAGGTCCGGCGGAGCCGCGCCAAACCAGTTCTTGGCATCCTCGGGCTGCATGCCGATCTTCATGTGGTCGCCGATCTTGGCGCCAGTGAAGACCAGATTCTCCATCATCAGCTCTTCAGGAATGCCCAGGTCCTTGGCTACACGCTCGTAGCGCTGGAACTTGGCACTGTGGCAGCCCATGCAGTAGTTCGCGAAAGTGCGCGCACCATCCTGCATGGCGGCCTTGTCGGTCAAGTCAATATCGACCTTGTCCAGGTGCACATCATGACCACCGGCGGCAAAGCAGAGGGCCGGCAGCGCAGCGAGAACAAATGCAGCAAATAGCTTTTTCATCAGCCTGTTACCCTTTCCGGTACCGGTTTGGTTTTTTCCATCCTTGTGTAGAACGGCATCAGGATGAAGTACGCGAAGTACAGGATGGTGCACACCTGGGACAGCAGGGTGCGACCAGGGGTCGGCGCCAGTACACCCAGAACGCCCAAGATTACGAAGGAGATGCAGAAGACCACCAGCCAGATGCGGCTCAGCCAACCCTTGTAACGCATGGACTTAACCGGGCTGCGATCCAGCCACGGCAGCACGAACAGGATGGCAATGGCAGCCCCCATGGCGATTACGCCCATGAGCTTGTCCGGTACCGCACGCAGGATCGCGTAGAACGGGGTGAAGTACCAAACGGGCGCAATGTGCTCAGGGGTCTTGAACGGGTTGGCCTGCTCGAAGTTCGGCTTCTCCAGGAAGTAACCACCCATTTCCGGGAAGAAGAACACCACGAAGCAGAACACGAAGAGGAAGACCACCACGCCGACGATGTCTTTCACGGAGTAGTAGGGGTGGAACGCAATGCCATCCAGCGGAACGCCGTTCTCGTCCTTCTTCTTCTTGATGTCCACGCCGTCCGGGTTGTTCGAGCCCACTTCATGGAGCGCGAGGATGTGCAGCACAACCAGGCCGAGCAGAACGATCGGCAGGGCGATCACATGCAGGGCGAAGAAGCGGTTCAGGGTGATACCGGAAATCAGGTAGTCGCCACGGATCCACTGGGTCAGGTCGTCTCCCACCACCGGAATCGCACCGAACAGGGAGATGATCACCTGGGCACCCCAGTAGGACATCTGTCCCCAGGGCAGCAGGTAGCCCATGAAGGCCTCGGCCATCAGGGCAAGGTAGATCAGCATGCCGAAGATCCACACCAGCTCACGCGGCTTCTGGTAGGAGCCGTAGAGCAGGCCGCGGAACATATGCAGGTAGACCACGATGAAGAATGCCGAAGCACCCGTGGAGTGCAGGTAGCGGATAATCCAGCCGTACTCCACGTCGCGCATGATGTACTCGACGGACGCGAAGGCCTCTTCGGCGGACGGCGTGAAGCTCATGGTCAGCCAGATACCGGTCAGAATCTGGTTGACCAGCACCAGCAGTGCCAGCGAACCGAAGAAGTAGAAGAAGTTGAAGTTCTTCGGAGCGTAGTACTTGCTCAGATGGTCTTCCCACATCTTGGTCGCGGGGAAGCGCGCATCGACCCATTCCATGAATTTGCTCATCAGGCCTTCTCCTGGTCCACACCGACGACGATGACGTCATCCGACTCGTACGAGTACGGCGGTACCGGCAGGTTCAGCGGCGCGGGCTGCGCCTTGTAGACACGACCGGCAAGGTCGTAGCGAGAACCGTGGCAGGGGCAGAAATAGCCACCAACCCACTCAGCCCCCAAGTCCGCCGGAGCGACCTCCGGGCGGAAGGAAGGCGAGCAGCCCAGGTGGGTGCAGATACCGACCAGCACCAGGATTTCCGGTTTGATCGAGCGGCTGACTGGATCCACGTAGGTGGGCTGCACCGAAGCCTTGGACTCCGGGTCGGCCATGCGGTCGTGGATCTTGCCCAGATTGGCAAGAATCTCCTCGGTACGACGCACGATGAACACCGGTTGACCGCGCCATTCGGCAACGATCTGCTGGCCGGCCTCGACCTTGCCTATGTTCACTTTGACCGGTGCACCCGCGGCCTTGGCCTTGGCACTGGGCAGCCATGACCCCACGAACGGGACCGCAGCCCCCACCGCTCCCGCAGCGCCAACCACGGACGTGGCCGCTACGAGGAAGCGACGCCGGCCTGCATTCACGCCGTCATTGCTCATTCAGTCGTCTCCCATCAGCTTCTGTGGCCTGTTGTTCAGGCCTCTACTAAGTAAAAAATCGAGCCGCGCAAAAAATTCGCCAAATGGTAAAGAAAACCCCCTTTGCTGACAAGGTAATAGCCCGATACAAATAGGCCGGAAGCCTTGACTGGCGGGGGTTCGCGCATGCGACAAGCTGTCGCATGGCATAACTTTCCGCACATAAAAAAACGCCCAGCTCCGAAGAGACTGGGCGCTTTTTGCAAGCGTTGTATTAACGCTTGGAGTACTGCGGACGCTTACGCGCTTTACGCAGACCGACTTTCTTACGTTCAACTTCGCGAGCGTCACGAGTGACGTAGCCGGCCTTACGCAGCGGGCTGCGCAGGGTTTCGTCGTACTCGATCAGGGCGCGGGTGATGCCGTGACGGATGGCACCAGCCTGACCGCTTACACCACCGCCAACGACGGTGACGTAGATGTCGAACTTCTCGACGGTCTCGGTCAGCTCGAGCGGCTGACGCACGACCATGCGAGCGGTTTCGCGGCCGAAGAAGGTATCCAGGCTGCGGTTGTTGATGGAAATCTTGCCAGTACCCGGACGCAGGAAGACGCGAGCGGTAGCAGTCTTACGACGGCCGGTGCCGTAGTTTTGAGTCGCCGACATAATGAACTTATCCCGTTAAATCTTCAGTTCTTGGGGCTGCTGAGCGGTGTGCGGGTGAACAGAACCCTTGTACACCTTCAGCTTGCGATACATGTCGCGGCCCAGCGGGTTTTTCGGCAGCATGCCTTTTACCGCGGTCTCGATCACGCGCTCGGGAGCCTTGGCAATCAGCTTCTCGAAGTTGATTTCCTTGATGCCACCCGGGAAGCCGGAGTGCGAGTAGTACATCTTGTCGGTGGTCTTGGCACCGGTAACACGCACCTGCTCGGCATTAATCACGACGATGTAGTCGCCGGTATCAACGTGCGGGGTGTATTCCGGCTTGTGCTTGCCACGCAGACGGCTGGCAATTTCGGTGGCCAGACGACCCAGGGTCTGACCTGCAGCGTCGACGACGTACCAGTCGCGCTTAACAGTTTCCGGTTTTGCAGTAAAAGTCTTCATTCGCTATAGCCTCAGGGGCCGCCCTGAAAATAAGACGGCGGATCTTACTGAATAGTGCTCGCCCTGGCAATACAGGGCAGCCGGAAACAGACGCTATCGGGGGCTCGGGTCAGCGCGTCCGCCACGGCAAAGTGTTGTTCGGCGGGCTAGGCATCCCCACCTTCCTTCCTCGCAGGCTAGGCATCCCCGCGAAGAAAGCCGCGAAATTATGCCGATTGCAGGAAAAATTTCAACCTGATTTCATGCCTTCTTCATTCGAACCAAGGAAGCAGCGATGGAATACCGCCAACTCGGCCGCACCGACCTCAAGGTCAGCAGCCTTTGCCTGGGCACCATGACCTGGGGTGAGCAGAACACCGAGGCAGACGCTTTCGCCCAGATCGAGCGCGCCAAGGCCTACGGCATCAACTTCATGGATACGGCGGAGATGTACCCAGTGCCGCCGCGCGGGGAAACCTACGGCGCCACCGAGGCCATCATCGGCAACTGGTTCGCCAAACGCGGCGACCGCGCCGATTGGGTGCTGGCGAGCAAGGTGGCAGGGCCCGGCAACGGCATCAGCCACATCCGCGGCGGCAATCTCAAGCACAACCGCCAGCACATTACCGCGGCCCTGGACGCCAGCCTCAAGCGCCTCAAGACCGACTGGATCGACCTCTACCAATTGCACTGGCCAGAACGTAGTACCAATTTCTTCGGCCAATTGGGCTATCAGCACAAGGACGAGGATTTCACGCCTCTGCAGGAGACCCTCGAAGCGCTGGATGAGCAGGTCAAGGCCGGCAAGGTCCGCCACATTGGCCTGTCCAACGAAACACCCTGGGGCGCCATGAAGTTCCTCCAACTGGCGGAGCGACTGGGCCTGCCCCGCGCCGCTTCCATCCAGAACCCCTACAACCTGCTCAATCGCAGCTTCGAGGTGGGACTGGCCGAAGTCGCGCTCCGCGAAGATTGCGGCCTGCTCGCCTACTCACCCATGGCCTTCGGCATGCTCTCTGGCAAGTACGAGAATGGTGCCCGCCCGGCCAATGCGCGGATCACCCTGTTCAGCCGCTTCACCCGCTACACCAACCCGCAATCCCAATCGGCCTGCACACGCTACGTACAGTTGGCCCGGGAGCACGGACTGGACCCGGCGCAGATGGCCCTGGCCTTCGTCACGGCACAACCCTTCGTGACCAGCAACATCATCGGCGCCACCTCGCTGGAGCAGTTGGAGGCGAATCTGCGCAGCACCGAGCTGAAACTGACCGAGGGCGTGCTGGAAGGCATCGCCGCCATCCACAAGGACCAGCCGAACCCCGCCCCCTGAAACGCAGAAGCCCGGCAATCGCCGGGCTTCTAGCTTTCATCGTTTTCACACCAGGGAGCGCGCGATGATCTCCTTCATGATCTCGTTGGTGCCGGCATAGATCCGCTGCACTCGTGCATCGGCCCAGGCACGGGCTACCGCGTACTCCCACATGAAGCCGTAACCGCCATGCAACTGCACGCACTCGTCCAGCACCTTGCACTGCAGGTCGGTGCCCCAGTACTTGAGCATCGCCGCAGTAGGGACGTCCAGCTTGCCCTCAAGGTGCAGCTCGAGACAGCGGTCGATGAAGACGCGACCAATCTGAATTTCGGTAGCCATCTCGGCCAGCTTGAAGCGGGTGTTCTGGAACTCGGCGATGGATTTGCCGAAGGCCTTGCGCTCACGGGTGTAATCCAGGGTCCAGTTGAGTGCGGCTTCGGCTGACGCCAGTGCACCTACACCCACGGTCAGGCGCTCCTGGGGCAGCTCCTGCATCAGGTAGGCGAACCCCATGCCGGCCTGGCCCAGCAGGTTCTCCTTGGGCACGCGCACATCCTGGAAGAACAGCTCGGAAGTGTCCTGGGCCTTCATGCCCACCTTCTCCAGTCGCTTGCCCTTGGCGAAACCGGGAGTGCCCGCCTCGACGAGGAACAGGCTGGTGCCCTTGGCACCCGCCTTGGGGTCAGTCTTGGCCACCACGATCACCAGGTCGGCGAGGTAGCCATTGGTGATGAAGGTCTTGGAGCCGTTGATGACGTATTCATCGCCATCCAGCACTGCGGTGGTCTTCACGCCCTGCAGGTCGGAGCCGGCGCCGGGCTCGGTCATGGCAATGGCCGTCACCAGTTCGCCGCTGACCAGCTTGGGCAGGTATTTTTTCTTCTGCGCCTCGGAGCCGTAGTGAAGGATGTAGGGCGCGACGATATCGGAGTGCAGCGAAAAGCCGATTCCGGTCAGGCCCAGCCGACCGATTTCCTCGATCACCACCGCGCTGTAGAGGAAGTCGGCGCCCATGCCACCGTACTCCTCCGGAATGTGCGAACAGAGCATGCCGGCCTCGCCGGCCTTGTTCCACAGGGCACGATCGATATGCCCATCCTTCTCCCACTGAGAGTGATGGGGCACCGCCTCCTGCTCGAGAAACTTGCGCACGCTGTCGCGGAAGAGTTCGTGATCGGAGCTGAACACGGTTCTTGGGATCATGATTTCACCTTGAATCGGTATTTATGCCGTTTATTGGAGGACAGAGGCTGACGACTCTAGGCCAGCCCCCTCCATCACCGCACTGGACACTTAGGACAAAAAATAAGACGATCCAGCCGCAGAATGACCGTTTCCCCATCATAAGAACAACACCATGAGCACCATGCAGTCCCCAGACCTTCGGCAGGTCAGCATCCTGGCCATCGACGGCGTCTTCGCCTCCACCCTGATGCAGGCCAAGGACTTCTTCCACATGGCCAGCCTGCGATTCGGCAAGCTGCAAGGCAAGGGCCTCACCCCCGCCTTCCAGACTCGCCTGGTCAGCCCCGACGGCCAGCCCGTGGGCAGTTTCAGCGAAGTGAAAGTGCCAGTGGATGGTCCGCTGGACGACGCGGACATCATCATCCTCCCGACGTTCTGGGGGGACTTCGATGACCTGCTCAGCCGTTACCCGCAAATCTGCGACTGGCTGCGCGAGCGCCACGCCGCCGGCAGCGCCATCTGTGGAGAAGCCTACGGCGTATTCTGGATGGCCCAGGCCGGCCTGCTGGATGGCAAGGAAGCGACCACCTACTGGCGCTTCTTCGGCGAATTTGCCGAACGCTTCCCCAAGGTGCTTCTGAACCAGGACAAGCACCTCTCCGACGCCGACAACCTCTATTGCGCCGGCGGCGTCACCTCCGCCTGCGACCTGTACATCTACCTGATCGAACGCTTCTGCGGCGCCGGCATCGCCCAGGCAGTGGCCCGTGACATCCTCTACGAAGTCCAGCGCAGCTATACGCCCGGCCGCATCGGTTTTGGCGGGCAGAAGCTGCACCACGACATGACCATCCTGCAAATCCAACAATGGCTGGAAGAACATTTCGCCGACAAGTTCCGCTTCGAGGACGTGGCCCGCGACCATGGCATGAGCATCCGCAACTTCATGCGGCGCTTCCAGGCCGCCACCGGTGACAAGCCCCTGCACTACTTGCAGCGGCTACGCATTGAAACGGCCAAGGGGCTGCTCTCGGCGACGCGCAAGAGCATCAAGACCATCAGCTACGAAGTGGGCTACGACGACGCCAGCTTCTTCGCCCGGTTGTTTCGCCAGCACACCCAGCTCTCACCGAATCAGTACCGGCGCCAGTACCAGCAGAAAGGCGAGTAGAACGACATTTTCATGGGGGTGGCGATGCCATCCCAAGGATGGGTTGGCCGCCGCTACCGCGGCCCTATGATCGGTCCATGCCCGAACGGGACGCCCGCACCCGCGCCAGTCGGCGCGGGAGGACAAACAACAAGAAAAGGTCCATCGCCATGCGCCGTTACCTGCTTGCCCTGCTGGCCGCCTGCAGCCTCACCGCTGCGGCGGATGACAACTGGAAACCCTTCCCCCATGACCAGGCCGCCTACGACTACTCCGGTGACAAGCTGCGCGAAGCCTGGCCGCGCCTGACCCGGGGTTTTGGCACGAACTATCCCTTCCCGGACGCCGACTGGGTGGTGACCATGGCCACACGATATCCCAAAGCCCTGGAGCTGACGGTGGCGGGCAAGACCGGCTTCGCCGGCACGCCGGAGGAAGCCGAGGCGTACGCGACCAGGCTGCAGGATGTCTGGCGCCTGATGTTCCGAGGCGACTTCGCCGCGGCCAAGAAGCAGGGACTGGCCCTGGGCGTCGGCGGCCAGGTGCCCGCCATGTTCGCCCAGGTGGTCTACGCGCTTTTCCTGGTACCGGACCAGGCGGAAAAGCACCGTCTGCTGGAAGAGGTGATCCGCTACACCGATGACGCCGGCGATCTGGTCAAGGCCGACGTGGTGGCCCAGTTCGGTCGCGCCTACGCCAAGGCCCGCCTGGGTGAAGAACTGCCCGTGCCGGTGGTGCTCAAGCGCGGTTACACCAGCCAGATCCCCGAGGAACTGGACGCATTGCTGGAGAAGCAGCCGCAGCAACCCTTCGCCCTCGCCCTCTACGGCGGCTACGAAGCCGGGGTGATCCGCAAGGTGGGCAAGCTGGTGGGCAAGATGACCTACGGGGTCAGCTCGGACAAGATGGAGGCGTACTTCGCCCGCTCCTTCAAGGCCGCCGACGATCTGCCCATCGGCCACTACGAGTATGCCAATGCACTGGAGTACGTGTACGGCGACGACGAGGACGCCAAGGTCCTGGAGCACCTGAGGAGGGCGGTGGCAATCACGCCGATCAATGCCATGGAAGCCCTGGAAGTGGCCCACGCCCGGAGGCTGCTGGAGCAGCGGGAACGGAAGGTGGCGCAGAACTGATCAGGCTGGAGGCTCTTCCGCCTTTGCAGGGCGGCGCTGAGCCTGCGAAGCCCAACGAACGAGGTATCCGGTGCAACGTTGGGCCTCGCTTCGCGAGGCACCAACCTATGGCCACGCCGTATCCCATCGTCCAGCCTTCAGCCCTTAGCCCCTCTTGCCGGCTATTCGCCTTTAGGGCTTGTGCGGACGCGACAGGAATTCATGGGACTGCATTTCCAGCAAGCGGCTGAGGGTGCGCTGGAACTCGAAGTTCAGCCGGCCACCGGAATACAGATCCTTCAACTCCACCTCGGCGGAGATGATCAGCTTCACGTTGCGGTCGTAGAACTCGTCCACCAGGTTGATGAATCGCCGCGCCATGTCGTCCTTGGCCACGCCCATCTGCTCGACATTCGCGAGGATCACAGCGTGGAAGATCTTGCCCAGCTCGATGTAGTCGTTCTGGCTGCGTGGACCGTCGCAGAGTTCGCGGAACTCGAACCAGGCGACGTCTTCGCAGACGCGCACCGCGCGGATTTCGCGATTTTCGATCATCAGGACTTCGTTCTCCTGGGCCATGGTGCAATCCGGCAGCAGGCTCTTGAAGCTGCGGCTCAGGCTGGCCTCGGCTTCGGCGTCCAGGGGGAAATGGAACAGCTCGGCCTGCTCCAGGGCACGCAGGCGATAGTCCACGCCGCTGTCGACGTTGACGATGTCGGTGTGCTCCTTGAGCAGCGCGATGGCCGGCAGGAAGCGCGCACGCTGCAGGCCGTCCTTGTAAAGGCCGTCGGGCACGATGTTGGACGTCGCCACCAGGCTCACGCCGTTCTTGAACAGCTCCTCCAGCAGCGTGGCCAGGATCATGGCGTCGGTGATGTCCGACACAAAGAACTCATCGAAGCAGATCACCCGCGCCTCGTCGGCGAAACGCTTGCCGATGATGGTCAGCGGATTCTTCTCGCCCCTGAGGGTCTTCATTTCCTCGTGGACGCGCTTCATGAAGCGGTGGAAGTGGGTACGCATCTTCTGCTTGAACGGCAGCGCGTCGTAGAAGGTATCCACCAGGTAGGTCTTGCCGCGACCTACGCCACCCCAGAAATACAGGCCCTTCACCGGGCCCTGGCGCTTCTTGCCGAACAGGCTGCCCAGAAGGCCGGGTTTGCTGCGGTCGTCGGCAATCAGGTCGTCATACAGCCGCTGCAAGTGGCGAACAGCGGTTTCCTGCGCGGCATCGTGAAAGAAATCCGGCCGCTTGAGATCGGCCTGGTAGCGCTCGAGGGGGGTCATGATCGGTAGCAAGGCAACGAAAAACGGGGCAGGTACTTTAGAGCCTGCCCCGTGGATTGGCAATTGGCCGGCAACGCCGACCGCTGGAAGTGCTGTTACTCCTGCGGCGCGAGGGCCGCGTACAGGCGCTCGATGGCCGTATCGCGGGCCGCCGAGTCAGCGAATGACGGACTGGCGGCGACTTGCTCGCCGTCCAGCCAGATGCCGAACCCTTCGCCGTCTACCCGCAGGTCCAGCTCATCACCCGATTGCAGGCGCTTGCTGATCTGGCCTGCCGCCTTGCCGTCGGCAAATGAACGGGACAGCAGCAGCTGCTCGCCGTCGGCAGCCAACAGGCGGAAGCGGAAGCTGCCGTCTTCGTCGCGGAAGCTGACGAAACGGGCGTTCTTGGCAACCTTCTTCGCCTTGGCGTCGCCACCCGTCTGCACACGGGCGCGGAAAGAGCGCAGACCGACGGCCTCGCGCAGCTCGCCGAGGAACGGCGTGGCGATCTTGCGCGCCTTGGCGGCACCGGCGAACAGGATGTCCTCCAGGTCGGCCGGGCGCTCGATCAGCGCATGGTAGCGCTCGCGGGCCTCGCCCAGTTCGTTGTCGAGCAATTGGAACAGGCGCTGCTTGGCCTCGCCCCAGGCCAGGCCGCCCAGCAGCTCGGCGCGGAATTCGGCGAGCTGCGCCGGGGTGGCGAAGGCCTGGAAGAGCGTGAACAGGTGAGAGTTGTCCGGGTCCTTCGGCTCGCCCGGGGCACGGGAGTCGGTAACGATGCGCGCAATGGCGTCCTTCAGTTGCTTGGCGCTACCGAACAACGGAATGGTGTTGTCGTAGCTCTTGGACATCTTGCGACCGTCCAGGCCGGGCAGGGTCGCCACTTCTTCCTCGATCACGGCTTCCGGCAAGGTGAAGTATTCGCGCCCGGCGCCGAACAGGTGATTGAAGCGCTGACCGATGTCGCGGGCCATCTCCACGTGCTGGATCTGGTCGCGACCGACCGGCACCTTGTGGGCGTTGAACATCAGGATGTCCGCGGCCATCAGCACCGGGTAGCTGTACAAGCCCATGGTAACGCCGGCGTCCGGGTCTTCGCCGGCTTCCAGGTTCTTGTCCACCGAGGCCTTGTAGGCGTGGGCACGATTGAGCAGCCCCTTGGCGCTGACGCAGGTGAGCAGCCAGGTGAGCTCAGGGATCTCGGGGATGTCGGACTGACGGTAGAAAGTCGCCCTGTCGGTATCCAGGCCGCAGGCCAGCCAGGTGGCGGCGATTTCCAGGCGCGAACGCTGGATGCGGGCCGGGTCGTCGCACTTGATCAGGGCATGGTAGTCGGCCAGGAAGTAGAAGGAGTCGACGTCATTGGCGCGGCTGGCGATGATCGCCGGGCGGATGGCACCGGCATAGTTGCCAAGGTGCGGCGTGCCGGTGGTAGTGATGCCGGTGAGGATACGAGTGGTCATGGTATTCGCTTGTCGGACTTTCGTTCGGAATCAGAGACGCGGCAGAACCAGGTCCTTGAGATCGGTCAGCTTGCCGTGGAAGAAGTGCCCGCATTCTGCCACTTTCAGCAGCTCATGGGGACGCGCCAGGCCGGCGGACCAGTCGTATACCGCTTGAGGCGGTACGACTTCGTCGGCGTCAGGCTGGATCACGGTGAGCGCCCCGCCTTCGGGCAGTGGGTACTCGGCGGTCATGCGCATCACCGCCGGCGCCACCATGAACAGGCGGGGCACGGCGACGCCTTGGCGCTCCAGGCGACCGGCCAGGCTGGCCGCCACGAAACCACCGAAGGAAAAACCGAACAAGGTCAGCGGAAGCTCCGGGCGCTGCGCACGGAACCACTGGGCCGCGGCTTCGGCATCGTCCACTTCTCCGCCTCCCATGTCATGATTGCCGGCGCTGGCGCCAACACCGCGGTAGTTGAAACGCAGGGTGCTGTAGCCGGCATCGCGCGCAGTGCGCTGCAAGGTGGAAACCACCTTGTTGAGCATCGTGCCGCCCTGCACCGGATTGGGGTGGCAGATCAGCGCCAGGCCCTTGGCTTCGGGCAGGTCGAGATGCAGCGCTTCGAGTTGGCCACAGGGGCCATCGAGCAAAAGTGGGTTTTCGCGGATCAGCAAGGGAAACTCCGTGACCTCGTGACGGGTCGACTCGTCTTGGATTAGCACAACAGGGCTTGTGTCGCGGTATACAGCGCGGATTCGAGCCGTTAACGTAAAGCAAAGCCGTTTATAGAGGAAGGACTCGTGGAACAGTCGCTCACCGTCTGGTTGTTACCAGCCTTCGCCCTGCTCGCCGGTATCGGCATCGGATTCCTGATTGCCCGCTTGGTACCCAACGCCGCGCCGAACCGGACGCAGCGCCAGCTGGATGACCTGCAGGAACGCTTCGATACCTACCAGAGCGAGGTGGTCACCCACTTCAACACCACCGCCAGCCTGGTGAAAAAGCTCACTCAGAGCTACCAGGAGGTTCAGGAGCACCTGTCCGAGGGCGCCAGCCGCCTGGCCCTGGACGAGCTGACCCGCCAACGCCTGCTGGCCGCCCTGCACGCTGACGAAGCCGCGAGCCCGCGCGAACGCCTGACCCCGCCGAAAAGCAACGAGGCGCCCAAGGACTATGCACCGAAGGTCCCGGATACCCCCGGCACCCTGGACGAGACCTTCGGCCTGAAAGGCAAGTACTGATTCCACCCACCCGACCGCCTATGCGGTCGGGTGGAATTGGAAACCAACAAAAAGCCCCGCGGATCGCGGGGCTTTTTGTTGGGCGGCGCCTTAGATGGCGCCGCGCTGCCGGAGCAGATCGATAACCTGCCTCACGCCCTCTTCCACCTCGGTAGACTGGGTATCGATCACCAGATCGGCATCCAGCGGCACGTCATAGGGGAAAGACTCACCCGGGATGTTGTCCTGGCCAGCGGCATAGAGACCTTGCGGGTCACGCGCGCGGCAGGCCAGCGGCGAAGCCTGGACGTAGACGGTGATCAAACGGTCGGCTCCGATCAGCGCCTTGGCCTGTTCGCGCCCCTCGGCATCGGGGGCGACGAACGCAGCCAGGGTCAGCAGACCGGCTTCGTTGAACTGACGTGCGACGTGGGCGGCGCGGCGCCAGTTCTCAGTGCGACCGGTGCGATCCTGCGGCAGCCCCTTGTTCAGGTCGTGGCGCAGGTTCTGGCCATCCAGCACGTAGACAGCACGACCCATGTCGAACAGTTTGCGTTCCACGGCGTAGGCCAGGGTGCTCTTGCCAGCGCCGGACAGGCCACTGAACAACACTGTGGCCGGTTGCTGGCCGAAGCGAGCGGCGCGCTCTTCGCGGGACACGTGAGCCTGCTTGCCATGGTGCCCATCGACGTTACGCCCTGCCTGCGGGTCGGCGATGATCATGCCGGCGCCCACGGTGCCATTGGTCAGGCGGTCAATGACGATGAAGGCACCGGTAGTGCGATTCTGCTCGTAGCCATCGAGTGCGATAGGGGCGTCCAGGCTGACCTTGACCTTGGCGATCTCGTTCAGTTGCAGGCTGCTGGCAGCGGTTTCCTCCAGGGTGTTCACATCCACCTTGTGGGTGATGCTCGGAACGGAGCCCGGCACGTAGCTGGTCGCGCGCTTGATGTCGTACTTCTTGCCCGGGAGCATCGGCTCCTCGGCCATCCACACGAGCATGGCGTCGAAGCTGTCAGTCACCACCGGACGGTTGTCGGCATGCACCAGCATATCGCCGCGAGAAACGTCGATCTCGTCTTCCAGGGTCAGGGTAATGGCCTGGCCCGGACCGGCCTGCTCCAGCTCACCCTCGTACGTGACGATGGATTTGATCCGACTGCCCTTGCCGGACGGCAGGGCCACTACGTCGTCGCCCTTGCGCACGATCCCGCTGGCCAGGGTGCCGGCGAAACCACGGAAATTGAGGTTCGGACGGTTCACGTACTGCACCGGGAAGCGCATGTCGGAGACATTGCGGTCGCCGGCGATCTCCACGGATTCGAGTATTTCCATCAGCGACTGGCCGGTGTACCAGGGCGAACGCTCGCTCTTGTTGACCACGTTGTCGCCCTTCAGCGCCGACATCGGCACGAAGTGGATCGAGGCGGGAGCGAGCTTGATGCGCTCGGCGAACTGCAGGTAGTCGGCCTTGATCGCCTCGAAGACGCCCTGGTCGAAGTCTTTCAGGTCCATCTTGTTGACCGCGACGACGATGTGCTTGATCCCCAGCAGCGACGCGATGTAACTGTGGCGGCGGGTCTGGGTCTGCACGCCGTAGCGGGCATCGACGAGGATGATCGCCAGGTCGCAGGTCGACGCACCGGTAGCCATGTTGCGGGTGTACTGCTCATGGCCGGGCGTGTCGGCGATGATGAACTTGCGCTTGGCGGTGCTGAAATAGCGATACGCCACATCGATGGTGATGCCCTGTTCGCGCTCGGCCTGCAGACCGTCCACCAGCAGCGCCAGGTCGACGTCGTCACCAGTGGTGCCGACTTTCTTAGAATCACGGGTGATGGCTTCCAGATGATCTTCGTAGATCATCTTGGAGTCGTGCAGCAGGCGACCAATCAGGGTGCTCTTGCCGTCGTCGACGTTGCCGCAGGTGAGGAAGCGCAGGAGTTCCTTGCGCTCGTGCTGGGCCAGGTAGGCGAGGATGTCCTGGCTGATCAGATCGGATTGGTGGCTCATGGTGCGGAATCCTTAGAAATAGCCCTGACGTTTCTTCTCTTCCATCGAACCGGCCTGATCATGGTCGATTACGCGGCCCTGGCGTTCGGAAGTACGGGTCAGGAGCATTTCCTGGATGATTTCCGGCAGGGTGGTCGCCGTGGACTCCACCGCGCCAGTGAGCGGGTAGCAGCCCAGGGTACGGAACCGCACCATGCGCTTCTCGATACGCGCCTTCTCCTCATCGGAGAGGTGCTCCAGGATGCGCTCGTCGTCGATCATGATCAGCGTGCCGTTCTTCTCGATGACTTCGCGCTCGGCGGCGAAGTACAGCGGGACGATCGGGATCTGTTCCAGATAGATGTATTGCCAGATATCCAGCTCGGTCCAGTTGGAGAGCGGGAAGACGCGGATGGACTCGCCCTTCTTCACCTTGCCGTTGTAGACGTTCCACAACTCGGGACGCTGGTTCTTCGGGTCCCAGCGATGCTTGCTGTCGCGGAAGGAGTAGACACGCTCCTTGGCGCGAGACTTCTCCTCGTCACGGCGGGCGCCGCCGAAGGCCGCATCGAAACCGTACTTGTCGAGTGCCTGCTTGAGACCTTCGGTCTTCATCACGTCAGTGTGCTTCGCGCTGCCATGGGTGAAGGGATTGATGCCCTGGGCGACGCCTTCCGGGTTGACGTGGGTGATCAGTTCCAGGCCCATCTCGGCGACCATCTTGTCGCGAAAGCTGTACATCTCCTGGAATTTCCACCGGGTGTCGACATGCATGACGGGGAAAGGCAGCTTGCCGGGGAAGAACGCCTTGCGCGCCAGGTGCAGCATGACGGCGGAGTCTTTACCGATGGAATAGAGCATCACCGGGTTGTCGAATTCGGCGGCCACTTCACGAATGATGTGGATGCTCTCCGCCTCCAGCTGTTTCAGGTGCGTCAGTTTATCGAGCATGGCTACTCACGAAGTTCTTTCTGATACGACGGCCGGCGGGCCGTGGGCGAGCGGGCACTCTAACACAGCCCCTCCCTTCTATTGAGGGGCTTGTTTAGAACGAAACAGTCTAGAGATATGCCGGCCGGGTTGATGCTGCCCGGCCCGGTTTCATACGGGGTTCGGGCAATCGATGAACAGGTGTTCCAGTGCGAAGCGCCGCGCCAGGTAATCGCCCAGCGCCTGCACCCCATAACGCTCGGTGGCGTGGTGGCCGGCGGCGATGAAGCTGATGCCATTCTCCCGCGCGCTGTGGAATGTCTGCTCCGATGCTTCGCCAGTCAGGTACAGGTCGACGCCCGCGGCAATGGCGGTATCGATGTAGCCCTGCCCACCGCCGGTGCACCAGCCGATGCGACTGATCATCCGCTCACCCTCCACCAGCAGCGGCTCACGGCCGAGCACTTCGCGCACGCGGCGGGCGAAATCGGCGGCGGTCATCGGTTCGACGAGGGAGCCCACCAGGCCGACGGTGCGGGGATTGTCCGGCTCCAGAGGGCCTTCGACGATGATGTCCAACTGACGTGCGAGCTGGACGTTGTTGCCCACCTCGGGATGCAGGTCCAACGGCAGATGGTAGGCCAGCAGGCTGACGTCGTTGGCCAGCAAGGTCTTCAGGCGGCGCTGTTTCATGCCCACCACGCAGGGATTTTCGCCTTTCCAGAAGTAGCCGTGGTGTACCAGCACCACGTCCGCCTCGGCCTCCACGGCGGCATCCAGCAGCGCCTGGCTGGCGGTGACGCCAGTGACGATCCGACTGACGTGGGGACGGCCCTCGACCTGCAGGCCGTTGGGGCAGTAATCCTGGATGCGCGAGGCGTTCAGGTAACGCTCCGCTTCCTCCACCAGGGTGTTCAGGGCGATGGCCATGGCATTCCTCACAAGCTGTTGCGGACGGCTCGTTTTTAACAGACGCCCTCGTATAATGGCGCCACCTTAAGGGGCCCCCTCGCCCCTCGCAACCCTCAGGATTCTCCCTCGATGCTCAAGGCGCTGCGATTTATCGGCTGGCCTCTGACGGTCGGCGTGCTCGTTGCACTGCTGATCATCCAGCAATACCCGGAATGGGTCGGCCTGCCCCACCAGGAAGTGCATCTGCAGGAAGCGCCCAAGTTCAATTTCACCCGCCGCGGACCTGACTCCTATGCCGATGCGGTCACCAGCGCGTCTCCTGCCGTGGCCAACCTCTATACCACCAAGATGGTCAGCAAACCGGCCCACCCGCTGTTCGAAGACCCGCAGTTCCGCCGTTTCTTCGGCGACAACCTGCCGCGCCAGCGGCGCATGGAATCCAGCCTGGGTTCGGCGGTGATCATGAGTCCGGAAGGCTACCTGCTGACCAACAACCACGTGACTGCCGGCGCCGACCAGATAGTGGTAGCCCTCAAGGATGGCCGCGAGACCCTGGCGCGCTTGGTGGGCAGCGACCCGGAAACCGACCTGGCGGTGCTGAAGATCGACCTCAAGGACCTGCCCTCCATCACCCTCGGACGCTCGGACAACATCCGCATCGGCGACGTCTCCCTGGCCATCGGCAACCCCTTTGGTGTCGGCCAGACCGTGACCATGGGCATCATCAGCGCCACCGGCCGCAACCAGCTGGGCCTGAACACGTACGAAGACTTCATCCAGACCGATGCTGCGATCAACCCGGGGAACTCCGGAGGCGCCCTGGTGGACGCCAACGGCAACCTGATCGGCATCAACACCGCGATCTTCTCCAAGTCCGGCGGCTCTCAGGGCATCGGCTTTGCCATCCCGGTCAAGCTGGCGCTGGAAGTGATGAAGGCGATCATCGAACACGGCTCGGTGATCCGCGGCTGGCTCGGCATCGAGGTGCAGCCGCTGACCCCGGAACTGGCCGAATCCTTCGGCCTGGAAGGCCGCCCCGGCATCGTGGTCGCTGGCATCTATCGCGACAGTCCGGCCCAGCGCGCGGCCCTGCAGCCCGGCGACATCATTCTCAGCATCGATGGCGAGCCGGCAGGCGACGGTCGCCGCTCGATGAACCAGGTGGCCCGCACCCGCCCCGGCGAGAAAGTCAGCATCCAGGTGATGCGCAACGGTCAGGAACTGGAGCTGGCCGCGGAAGTCGGCGTTCGCCCGCCCCCCAACAGCAACGGCGGTAACTGATCGACAGCAGCGGCGCCTTCGGGCGCCGTTTTCCTGTCCGGCGTCGCGCAAAAGTGTGGTCATGGACTGGACAGGAACAATTCTCATCTCTCAAAATGTTATGTTATTACATCTAGAGAGACAATTTGATGCCATCCCGCCACCTGGCCCCCATCACCGGGCTGCTGCTGAGCCTTCTCGGTGAAGCAGCCGCCGCCGAAGCCGACCATCCTCTGGAGCTGGAGGACATTCGAATCGACAGCAGTCTCCAGGAAAACGCCGACAGCCCGGTACAAGGCTATCGCGCGACACGCTCGGCCAGTGCCACACGCACCGATACCGATATCCGCGACATTCCCCAGGCCATCAGCGTGGTCCCAGCCCAGGTGCTCGAGGACCTGGACGCCACCCGCATCGATCGCGCGCTGGACTTCGCCGGCGGAGTATCGCGACAGAACAACTTCGGCGGGCTGACATTCCTTTCCTACAGCATTCGCGGCTTCACCACCGGCGAGCTGTACAAGAACGGCTTCGCCGTCAATCGCGGTAGCTACAGCTCGCCCGACGCCTCCGGCATCGAGCGCATCGAAGTCCTCAAGGGGCCTGCCGCCAGTCTCTATGGCCGTGGCGATCCGGGGGGCACTGTGAACATCGTCACCAAGAAGCCCCAGGCCGACGCCTTCACCCATTTCAAGGCCAGCGCGGGGAGCTGGGACCGCTATCGCGCCACCCTGGATGTCAACTCGCCCCTGGACGACCAGGCGCAGGTGCTTTCCCGCATCAACCTGGCCACCGAGGACAATGGCAGCTTCCGCGATCATGTCGGCAGCCAGCGCCTGGTGGTCAGTCCCTCCCTGAGCTGGCAGTTGACCTCCGATACGCGCCTGCTCCTGGAATCCGAGTTCGTGCAGCACGACGCGGTGTTCGACCGCGGCATTCCGGCGGTGAATGGCGAGTTGGGTTCGGTGAAACGCTCTACCTTCCTCGGCGAGCCCAACGACGGCGATATCCGCAACCGCAACCAGATGCTCCAGGCCAGCCTGGAGCAGCAGCTCAACGACAGCTGGAAGTTGCGCCTGGCCAACCACTATGCCCAGGGCCACCTGCACGGCGACTCCTCGGAAACCTCGCGCCTGATCGGTACCGAGGTGAGCCGCTTCCATCGCCAGCGCGACTTCGAGTGGAACGACAGCATCAGCCAGCTGGAGTTGCATGGGGCGTTCGAAACCGGCGCCTGGCTGCACCAGCCCCTCGTCGGCGTCGAGTACGAGAACTACCGCAACAGCCAGAAATATCCGCAGAGCCGGACCTCACTGGATTATGGGCTGGACATCTACAACCCGGTGTATGGCCAGCCGAAACCACCTCTGGTCAATCCCAACGACTTCTTCGAGCAGGTGGAAAGCCACGCCCTCAACCTGCAGGACCAGATCGATTTCGGTGGTGGGTGGAAAGGTCTCCTCGGTGCGCGCTTCGAACATTTCGAACAGTCCGCGCTGAACCGCGCCACCGGTGTCCGCGATTCGCAGAGCAAGGACGCCATCACCCTGCGCACCGGACTGCTATACCAACTGAGCCCCGAAATCGGCCTGTTCGCCAACGCTGCCACGTCGTCCAAACCCAACACCATCGGCAGCCGGGGGACGGTATTCGAGCCGGAGGAAGGGCTCGGCAAGGAAGCGGGTCTCAGGCTCGACATGCTGGACGGACGCCTGGGCGCGACGATCGCCCTTTTCCACATCGACAAGGAGAACGTGCTCACAGCCGACCCGAACGCGCCGGGCGAGAGCATCGCCGCCGGGCGCGCGCGCAGCCAGGGCCTGGACCTTCAGGTCAGCGGCCAACTGAGCACCGCCCTGCGCATCATCGGCGCCTACGCCTACATCGATGCCGAGGTCACCAAAGACAACACCCTGCCCGAAGGCAGCCGCTTGCTGGGTATTCCGGAACACAGCGGCAGTCTCATGGCGGTCTATGAATTCCAGGATGGCCGCCTGCGGGGCTCCGACCTCGGCGCGGCGTTCAACTACGTCGGCGACCGTTCCGGCCAGGCCGGCAGCCAGTTCGAACTGCCCGCCTACGCCACCCTCGACCTGCTCGCCCACTACAAGACCAGCGAGCAGGTGACCCTCGGGCTGAACGTCAACAACCTCTTCGATCGCAAATATTACGAGCGCTCGTACAACAGCGTCTGGGTCATGCCGGGCGAGCCGCGCAACCTCAACCTCAGCTTCACCCTCAACCTCTGAAAGGAACCTTCATGGGACTGGATAAACGTTTCCTCATCACCCCCTTCCTCGCCGTTTTCACGATCGGCCAGGCCCAGGCCCACGGCCTCTGGACGGAGCAGCGCCGCGGCAACATCGAGGTGATCTACGGCCACGGAGCCGAGGATGACGCCTTCAAGGCGGAGAAAGTCAGCGGTGCCTGGGCCTTCGACGGCCAGGGTCGGATGGTGCCGGTGACCGTGGAGCGCCTGTCGGACCACGCTCGGCTCAAACCGCTGAACGTCCCGGCTACCCTGGCGGTGGCCCTGGACAACGGCCCCTGGTCGCAGACCGCCGATCAGCGGTGGATCAACCGGGGACAGCGGCAAGTGCCCGGCGCCATCGCTTCCATCCATACCTGGAAGTACAGCCTGGCCTACTACCAGGCCGGCGCCCAGCAGCCGGACCTCAAGCGCATTCGCCTGGCGATTGTACCGGAGGTCGATCCGCTCGCCGTCGGGCCGGGCAAGCCACTGCCGGTCCGGGTGCTGCTGGATGGCAAGCCGGCCGCAGGCATCGAACTGATCGGCGACTATCGCAGCGAACCCGACGCGGTGAGCGCGAAGACCGATGCGCAGGGCAGAGCCACGGTAGTGGTGCGCAACGCCGGTCTGAACATAGTCGCGGCGCAGGTCACACTGGATACACCGAACGACCCTGACGTGAAGCAGCAAGGCCTGTTCAGTTCGCTGACCTTTCTGGGTACTCCGCACCACGAGTGAGGCAAGAAAAAAGCCGAGGCGGACTCCCGCGCTCGGCTTCTGTCAGCTGCCGGCAAACCCTCAGAGTGCCTTCAGCGCCGCCAGCAATGCCAGGTTCTGCTCCGGCGCACCAATGGTGATGCGAAGGAACTGAGCAATCCGCTCCTGCTTGAAGTGGCGAACGATCACACCCTGCTCGCGCAGGCCCGCAGCAATGCCAGCGGCGTCCTTCTGCGGATGGCGGGCGAAGACGAAGTTGGCCGCCGAGGGCAGCACTTCGAAGCCCAGCTTGCCCAGCTCGGCCACCAGTTGGTCACGGCTGTCGATCACCCGACGGCAGGTTTCCTCGAAATACGCCCGATCCTCGAAGGCTACGGCTGCACCGACGATGGCCATGCGATCCAGCGGATAGGAGTTGAAGCTGTTCTTGATCCGCTCCAGCGCCTCGATCAGATCCGGGTGCCCAACCGCTAGGCCCACACGCAGCCCCGCCAGGGAACGCGACTTGGACAGGGTCTGGGTCACCAACAGGTTCGGGTAGCGATCCACCAGACTGATGGCTGTTTCGCCGCCGAAGTCGATATAGGCCTCATCCACCACCACCACCGAATCCGGATTGGTCTGGAGCAGGCGCTCGATAGCCTCCAGGGCCAGCAGGCAACCGGTGGGTGCATTGGGGTTGGGGAAGATGATGCCGCCATTGGGGCGCGCGTAGTCTTCGACACGGATCTGGAATTGTTCGTCCAGCGGCAGCGCCTCGAAGGGAATGCCGTACAGGCCACAGTAGACCGGATAGAAGCTGTAGGTGACATCCGGGAACAGCAGCGGCTTGCCGTGCTGGAACAGGCCGTGGAAGGCGTGGGCCAGCACCTCGTCCGAGCCATTGCCGACGAATACCTGGCTCGGCTGCACGCCGTAGTAGTCGGCCACCGCCTGCTTGAGGCGATCGCTGTTCGGGTCTGGATAGAGGCGCAGGTTGTCGCCGACTTCCGCCTGCATGGCCGCCACCGCCTTGGGCGAGGGGCCGTAGGGGTTCTCGTTGGTGTTCAGTTTCACCAGCTTGGCCAGCTTGGGCTGCTCGCCCGGTACGTAGGGCACCAGGTCCTTGACGAAGGGACTCCAGAATTTGCTCATTTTCACTCCCCCTTGATTCGGAACTCGGCGCTACGGGCGTGGGCGGTCAGCGACTCGCCACGGGCCAGGACGGACGCGGTCCGGCCCAGTTCGGACGCGCCATCGGCCGAACAGAAGATGATCGAGGAACGCTTCTGGAAGTCGTACACGCCCAGCGGCGACGAGAAGCGCGCAGTGCCGGAGGTCGGCAGCACGTGGTTCGGCCCGGCGCAGTAGTCGCCCAGGGCTTCGGCTGTGTAGCGGCCCATGAAGATGGCGCCGGCGTGACGAATCTGCGGCAGCCAGGCCTGCGGATCTGCCACCGACAGCTCCAAGTGCTCGGGGGCGATACGGTTGGCCACCTCGCATGCCTGGGCCTGGTCGGCGACCAGGATCAGCGCGCCACGATTCTGCAGAGACGTCCGGATGATCTCGGCGCGCTCCATGGTCGGCAGCAGCTTCGCGATGCTGGCGGCCACCTTGTCGAGGAACTCGGCATCGGGGCTGACCAGGATGGATTGGGCGTCCTCGTCGTGCTCGGCCTGGGAGAACAGGTCCATGGCGATCCAGTCCGGATCGGTACCGCCGTCGCAGACCACAAGGATTTCCGAAGGACCGGCAATCATGTCGATGCCCACCTGGCCGAACACGTGACGCTTCGCGGTGGCGACGTAGATGTTGCCCGGACCGACGATCTTGTCCACCTGAGGCACGCTTTCGGTGCCATAGGCCAGCGCGGCCACGGCCTGGGCGCCACCGATGGTGAACACACGGTCCACGCCGGCCACACAGGCGGCGGCCAGGACGATCTCATTGATCTCGCCACGAGGCGTCGGCACCACCATCACCACTTCGGCGACCCCAGCGACCTTGGCCGGAATCGCGTTCATCAGCACGGACGAGGGATAGGAGGCCTTGCCACCCGGCACATAGAGACCGGCGCGATCCAGCGGAGTGACCTGCTGACCCAGCACGGTGCCGTCGGCCTCGGTGTAGGTCCAGGAGTCCTGCTTCTGCTTCTCGTGGTAGCTGCGCACCCGGGCGGCGGCAGTTTCCAGGGCCTTGCGCTGCTCGGCCGTGATGCGGGTCAGGGCCAGTTCCAGGCGCTCGCGCGGCAGGATCAGCTCGGCCATGGAGGTGGCCTGCACACCGTCGAAGCGCTGGGTGAATTCCACCACCGCAGCGTCACCACGCTCACGCACGGCCCGGATGATATCGAGAACCCGCTGGTTGACCGCGTCGTCCGACACGCTTTCCCAGCTCAGCAGATGATCCAGATGTCGCGCGAAATCCGGATCAGCGGCATTGAGTCGGCGGATGGCGATTGGATCAGTCATAGCGGGCCTCTTGAATGGCAAATGCTCGGGCGCCGCTAGAGTAGCAAGCCCACCGTGCGGGCACCCGAGAATAGTGGCTATGACACGGATAGGCGCGTGCGGCACAAGGCCGCACAAGGTGTCAGCTTTGGTGTCGGGACTCGACGGCGCCGCGCAGCACGTCGATCAACGCCTGGATACGCGCGTGCTGCATCTTCATCGACGCCTTGTTGACGATCAGCCGGGAACTGATGTGAGCGATCAGCTCCTGGGGCTCCAGGCCGTTGGCGCGCAAGGTGTTGCCGGTGTCGACGACGTCGATGATCTTGTCGGCCAGACCGACCAGCGGCGCCAGCTCCATGGAGCCGTAGAGCTTGATCACGTCGACCTGGCGGCCCTGCTCGGCGTAGTAGCGCTTGGCGACATTGACGAACTTGGTGGCCACGCGCAGGCGGCCCTTGGGCTCCGGTGCTCCGACCGCGCCGGCAGTCATCAGCTTGCAGCGGGCGATTCTAAGATCCAGTGGCTCGTACAGGCCCTGGCCACCGTATTCCATCAGCACGTCCTTGCCGGCCACGCCGAGGTCGGCGGCGCCATGCTCGACATAGGTCGGCACGTCGGTGGCACGCACGATGAGCAGGCGCACATCCTCCTGGGTAGTGGGGATGATCAGCTTGCGGCTCTTGTCCGGATTCTCGGTCGGCACGATACCTGCCTCCGCGAGCAGCGGCAGGGTGTCGTCGAGGATGCGGCCCTTGGACAGCGCGATGGTGAGCATGAAACAGGATTTCCTTGGCTACGGCCCTATCGGGCCTGTTGCACGGTCACGCCCTGCCGCCCGGTTGGCCGGCAGGGCAGACGACCTAGCCCGGTACGCGACGGATCTTGGCGCCGAGCAACTGCAGTTTTTCTTCGATGCACTCGTAACCACGGTCGATGTGGTAGATGCGGTCGATCAGGGTATCGCCCTCGGCCACCAGGCCGGCGATCACCAGACTGGCGGACGCCCGCAAGTCGGTGGCCATTACCGGTGCGCCCTTGAGCTTCGGCACGCCGGTGACGATGGCGGTGTTGCCTTCGACCAGGATCTGCGCGCCCATGCGGTTCATCTCGTAGACGTGCATGAAGCGATTCTCGAACACGGTTTCGATCACCGCACCGGTGCCTTCGGCCACCGCGTTCATGGAGATGAACTGGGCCTGCATGTCGGTCGGGAACGCCGGATACGGAGCGGTACGCACATTGACCGCCTTCGGGCGGTTGCCCTTCATGTCCAGCTCGATCCAGTTGTTGCCGGTGTTGATCTGCGCACCCGCCTCTTCCAGCTTCTGCAGCACGGCTTCGAGGATGGTCGGATCGGTGTCCTTGAGCTTGACGCGACCACCGGTGGCGGCGGCCGCCACCAGGTAGGTGCCGGTCTCGATACGGTCGGGCATCACACTGTAGCGTGCGCCACCGAGGCGCTTGACGCCGTCGATGGTAATGGTGTCGGTACCGGCACCCTGGATCTGCGCGCCCATGGCATTCAAGCAATTGGCCAGGTCGACCACTTCCGGCTCGCGGGCGGCGTTCTGCAGCACGGTGCGACCATTGGCCAGGGCCGCGGCCATCATGATGTTTTCGGTACCGGTCACGCTGACGGTATCGAAGAAGAAGTTGGCGCCGCGCAGGCCGCCGGCCGGAGCACGTGCCTTGATGTAACCACCTTCGACATCGATCTTCGCCCCCATGGCCTCAAGACCGCGAATGTGCAGGTCCACCGGGCGCGAGCCAATGGCGCAGCCGCCAGGCAGGGCCACTTCGGCCTCGCCGAAACGAGCGACCATCGGCCCCAGGACCAGGATGGAGGCACGCATGGTCTTCACCAGCTCGTAGGGCGCAACCAGGGTCTTGATGCTGCTGGCGTCGACTTCGACCGCCAGCTTCTCGTCGATCACCGGCTGCACGCCCATGCGGCCGAAGAGCTCGATCATGGTGGTGATGTCGTGCAGGTGAGGCAGGTTCGCCACAGTGACCGGGGTATCGGCCAGCAGGGTGGCCGCCAGGATCGGTAGCGCGGAGTTCTTGGCGCCGGAAATGCGAATCTCGCCATCAAGGCGTTGACCGCCGGTAATAATCAGTTTGTCCATAGCTCTCTCAGAAGCTGGCTCAGGAACGCTCGGCCCAGGCGGCCCGGCTGAAGAATTTCATGGTGACGGCATGGATGCTGCCATCGGCGATCCAGGCGTTCAGATGCGCATATACCTGTTGCTGACGCTTCACCGGACTCAGGCCGGCCAGCTCATCGCTGATCAGGTTCAACTGGAAGTTGCAGCCTTCCCCTTCAACTTCCACCTGGATACCTGGCAGTTTCGCCTCCAGGAGGCTTTTCACTTCTACGGCCTGCATGCTCAACCTCAATCGGCGCCCAACGCGCGCGGGTCGGCCATGATACAAAAAAGCCCCCCGCCTGCGAACCCCGCGCGCGCGGGGCCTGACGGGGGGCCGTCTGGCCGGCTCAGGCCACTGTGGGCAGCAGCTCGGTCAATCCGGATACCTCGGCGATCTGCCGCATGTCCTCGGGCATTCCACGCACCGTCAGCGCCTTGCCGGCGGCCCCGGCATCGCGCATGAACGCCAGCAGCAGGGCGAGGCCGACACTGCTGGTCTTTTCCACTGCGGAGCAATCCAGCACCAACTCCTTGCCAGCGAACTCGCGGATCATTTGCCCGCCCGCCTCGCGCAACTGGGGACCAGTGCTATGGTCAAGGACCCCGACCAGATGCAACTCGCCGGGAGCGGCCTGTTCCAGACGGGCCTCGCTCATTGGCCGCCCGCCTGCTTGGCTTGATCGGAATCCTTGGCCTTGGCGACCACGTCCGCCCAGCCATTGATGGTTTTGTCGAGGTCGTTGCCGTTGCGTTGCATGGTGTCGGCGAACTGATCGCGGAACAGCTTGCCGACGTTGATGCCGTTGATGATCACGTTGCGCAGCATCCATTGGCCGTTGCGGTTCACCATGGTGTAGGAAACCGGGTACACAGTGCCCTTGCTGTCCTTGACTTCCATACCGACGCTGGTGCGCTCGGGGTCTTCCTTCTTGGCGGGCAGCACTCGAATTTCCTGGTTGTCGTACTCCAACAGGGCGTTGCCGTAGAACTGGAACAGGCTGCGCTTGAAGTTCTCCGTAAAGCGACTCATCTGTTCGGGCGTGGCGTTGCGCGAGTACTTCACGGTCATGATGCTGCGGGAAATGCCATCGGCATCCACAACCGGCCCCAGGATTCGGTCCAGAGTGGAATAGAACGCATGGGGATCGCTGCGATACTGCTGCTTGTTGGCCTTCAGTTCGGCCAGCAGTTCGTCGGTGGTCTTCTGGACCACATCGTGCGCGCTGGGCGCTGCGGTGGCCAGCAGAGGCAGGGCTGCCAGCAGGACCAGCAGGCCATTTCTCAGGGCTTTGATCATCTCTCGAATCCTCATTTGCTCTCTTTGTTGACCGAGTTCAGCAGGAACTTGCCGATCAGGTCCTCCAGCACCAGGGCGGATTGGGTGTCACGGATAGTGCCACCATCCTTGAGCAACTCCTCTTCACCGCCGACGCTGATACCGATGTACTTTTCGCCCAGCAGGCCGGCGGTGAGGATGGCGGCAGTGGAGTCAGTGGGCAGGTTGTCCACGCGCTGCTCGACTTCCATCGTCACCCGCCCCGTGTAGCTGTCGCGATCCAGGTCGATCGCCGTGACCTTGCCGATGGTGACGCCAGCCATGGTCACCTTTGCTCTGACAGTCAAACCGGCAATATTGTCGAAATGGGCGTAGAGCTTGTACGTGTCGCCCGTGGCGCCGTAGGACAGGCCGCTGACCCTCAGGGCCAACAGCAGCAAGGCCAACAGACCGGCCAGGAGGAACAGGCCGACACCAATTTCCAAGGTGCGGATTTGCATCAGAAATCTCCAAACATCAATGCGGTCAGGATGAAGTCCAGCCCCAGCACGGCCAGCGAGGCATAGACCACGGTTTTCGTCGTTGCGCGGCTGATCCCTTCCGAGGTCGGCTCGCAGTCATAGCCCTGGAATACGGCGATCCAGGTCACCACGAAGGCGAATACGACGCTCTTGATCACGCCGTTCAGCACGTCCTCGGTGAATTGCACACTGTTCTGCATGTTGGACCAGAAAGAGCCTTCGTAGACTCCCAGCCAATCCACGGCCACCATGGCGCCGCCCCAGATGCCCACCACGCTGAAGATCATCGCCAGCAGCGGCATCGAGATGAAGCCGGCCCAAAGCCGCGGAGCGATGATGTACTTGAGTGGATCGACGCCGATCATCTCCAGGCTCGACAACTGCTCGGTGGCCTTCATGTTGCCGATCTCGGCGGTCAGCGCCGAGCCTGCACGGCCAGCGAAGAGCAGACCGGTCACCACCGGACCCAGTTCGCGCAGCAGGGTCAGGGCGACCATCTGGCCCACCGCCTGTTCGGAACCATAGTCCACCAGGATGTTGTAGCCCTGCAGGGCCAAGACCATGCCGATGAAGATGCCGGATACCACGATGATCGCCAGCGACAGCACGCCGACGGCATAGAGCTGCTTGACCAGTAGCTGGAAGCCCTGGCCCACGCCGGTTCGACCAAACAGCGCATGAATCAGGAACAGCGTCGAGCGCCCCAGCGCCTCCAGCACGTCCAGACCGGAACGCCCGAGCAGGCGAATGCGCTCGAGCACAGGTTTCTTGCGCATCAGCGCCCTCCCAGCAAGTCGTTGCGGTAATCCGGTGCCGGGAAATGGAAAGGTACCGGCCCGTCAGGGATACCTTTCATGAACTGGCGGATACGCGGGTTATCGGAATTCATCAGTTCGTCCGGAGAGCCTTGCCCCAATACCTCGGCATCGCCCACCACATAGATGTAGTCGGCGATGCTGGCGGTTTCGGCCAGATCGTGGGAAACCACGATGCTGGTGATGCCCAGGGCATCGTTGAGGAGTCGAATCAGGCGCACCAGGACGCCCATGGCAATGGGGTCCTGCCCGACGAACGGCTCGTCGTACATCAGAATCTGGGGATCGAGGGCGATGGCGCGGGCCAGCGCCACGCGGCGTTTCATTCCGCCGGACAGCTCATCCGGCATCAACTCGATGGCCCCCCGCAGCCCGACGGCCTGAAGCTTCATCAGGACAATGTCACGAATCATTTCCTCGGGCAGTTGAGTGTGCACCCGCAGCGGAAACGCGACGTTCTCGAAGACATCCAGGTCGGTGAACAGCGCACCGCTCTGGAACAGCACACCGAACTGCTTGCGCATATCGAACAGGTCGGCACGGGAAAGTTGGGGTAGGTTCTGGCCATTGACCCAGACCTCGCCGCTGGCGGGTTTGAGCTGGGCCGCAATCAGACGCAGCAGCGTGGTCTTGCCGCAGCCGGAAGGCCCCATGATGCCGGTCACCTTGCCGCGCGGGATGCGGATATCGACATCTTGGAAAATACTGCGCGTGCCGCGCTTGAAGGTTACCCCCTTCAGCTCGACGGCATAGGCGTTTTCGGCGCTCATCTGGACTCCTTGCAATACAGCCTCCCTGAAAGACGACGCGCCCCAACGCAAGGACACCCGCCCGGGACAGGCCGAACAAGGCGCGAACTATATCACCGCGCCAATGCGCCTCCCAAGGCCGCCCCAGCCCCTGTTCAGCTTTGCGACAGCTTCCTCGGCATTGGCGCGTGAGCTGAATCGCCTTTATCGCTATAATCGCTGACTTTTCCTTCGGCAACCGCGCGCCCTCCATGAGCCAATCCAGCGATCTCATCAAGTCCGCACAACGCACCATCCAGCTCGAACGCGAGGCGATCGACGCCCTTCTGCCGCGCATAGACGCTGATTTCGTACGCGCCAGCGAGCTCATCCTGGCCTGCAAGGGGCGCGTGGTGGTTGTGGGAATGGGCAAGTCCGGGCACATCGGCAAGAAAATCGCTGCTACCCTGGCGAGCACCGGGACCCCGTCCTTCTTCGTTCACCCGGCCGAAGCGAGCCATGGCGACATGGGCATGATCACCCGCGATGACGTGGTGTTGGCGCTATCCAACTCCGGCTCCACCGCTGAGATCGTCACCCTTCTGCCGCTGATCAAGCGCCTTGGCATCACCCTGATCAGCCTTACCGGGAATCCGGATTCGGCGCTGGCCAAGGCCGCCGCGGCCAATCTCGATGCCCGCGTGGCCCAAGAAGCCTGCCCGCTGAACCTGGCCCCCACCTCCTCCACCACAGCCGCCCTCGTGCTAGGTGACGCACTGGCCATCGCCCTGCTGGAGGCCCGAGGCTTCACGGCCGAAGACTTTGCCTTCTCCCACCCGGGCGGTGCACTGGGGCGGCGCCTGCTGCTCAAGGTGGAGAACATCATGCACGGCGGCGACAGCCTGCCTAGCGTCGCGCGCGGCACGCCTCTGCGTGAGGCGCTGCTGGAAATGACCCGCAAGGGCCTTGGCATGACCGTGGTGAAGGAGGATGACGGCAGTCTCGCGGGCATATTCACCGACGGCGACCTGCGCCGCACCCTGGACAAGGGCGTTGATGTGCGCCATGCCAGCATCGACGACGTCATGACCATCCACGGGAAGACCGTGCGACCGGACATGCTCGCCGCCGAAGCCCTGAAGATCATGGACGACTACAAGATCAACGTGCTGGTAGTGGTCGACGAAGACGACCGCCCCGTTGGCGCCCTGCATATCCACGACATGACCCGCGCCGGAGTGATCTGATGAGCAACGAACTCCTCGTCCGTGCCAAGGCCGTTCGCCTGGCCGTGTTCGATGTGGACGGCGTACTGACCGACGGCCGCCTCTACTTCCTGCCTGGCGGCGGCGAATTCAAGACCTTCAATACCCTCGACGGCCACGGCATCAAGATGCTGATGAATGCTGGGGTACGCACCGCCATCATCAGCGGCCGCCAGTCCGAAGTGGTCGAGCGCCGCGCACAGAACCTCGGCATCCAGCACCTGTTTCAGGGGCGCGAAGACAAGCTGGTGGTGCTTGACGGCCTGCTTGCCGAACTCGGATTGACCCATGACCAGGTCGCCTACCTCGGCGACGACCTGCCCGACCTGCCGGTGATCCGCCGCGTCGGCCTGGGCATGGCGGTCGCCAACGCCGACGCCTTTGTGCGCGAGCGCGCCCATGGCGTCACGCAAGCCCGCGGTGGCGAAGGCGCGGCGCGCGAGTTCTGCGAACTCATCCTGCGCGCCCAGGGCAAACTGGAAGCGGCGCAAGCCGCCTATCTCTGAGACCCGCCCATGCCCAAGAACCTTCGCCTGGCCCTGATCCTGACACCCGTCGTGGCGCTGCTCATCGCCCTCGGCTACTGGAACATCCGTCCGGAAAGCTTCATGGACCGGACCTCCGCCCAGCGCAACGACAATGCCATCGACTTCTACGTCGAGAACGGCAAGAGCACCCAGTTCCAGCCCGATGGCAAGCTCAACTACGAAATGACCGCCAAGCGCCTCGAACACCTCAAGGCGACCGATGTCACCTTGCTGACCAACCCCGACCTCCTGCTGCACCGCGGAACCGCCTACCCCTGGCACGTGCAGAGCGAGCGTGGCGAGGTGGGCCCCGAAGGCAAGCAGGTCGAACTGATCGACAAGGTCAGGGTGGCCCGCACTGACGCCAAGGGGCGCCCGACCATCCTGACTACCAGCCGCCTGACCGTGTTCCCCGACGAGGAATATGCGCAGACCCAGCAAGCCGTTAGAATCGACGCGGCCAATGGGGTGACCACGGCACAAGGAATGAAAGCGTACTTGAATGACGGCAGGATGCTCCTGCAGTCCAACGTAAGAGGTCAGCATGAGGTTCGTTAATACCCTCCCCCTGTTGCTCAGCCTGGGCACCGCACTCGGAAGTGCTACCGCCTGGGCACTGCCCACGGACCGCGACCAACCGATCCGCGTCCAGGCCGACAGCGCCGAGCTCGATGACAAACAGGGTGTCGCGGTGTACCGCGGCAACGTCGTGATCACCCAGGGCACCCTGAAGATCACCGGCGACACCGTCACCATCACCCAGGACGCCAATGGCGACGTCGAAGTCTTTACCTCGGTGGGCAAACCCGCCTACTACGAGCAAAGGCCCGCTGTGGACAAGGAAATCGTCAAAGCCTACGGCCTGACCATCCAGTACTTCGCCGCCAACGAGCGCATCATCCTTCTCGACCAGGCCAAGGTGGTTCAGGAAGGCAATACCTTCGAAGGCGAAAAAATCGTTTATGACACCCAACGCCAGATCGTCAACGCGGGCCGCGCCACCGGCAGCAACGTGACCACGCCGCGCCCACGGATCGACATGGTCATCCAGCCGAAGAAAAAAGAGCAGAAAGCACAGTAATGGCGACTCTCAAAGCCCAGCACCTCGCCAAGAGCTACAAGAGCCGCCAGGTGGTTCGCGACGTCAGCCTGTCCATCGACAGCGGCCAGATCGTCGGCCTCCTCGGCCCCAACGGCGCGGGCAAGACGACCTGTTTCTACATGATCGTCGGCCTGGTCAAGGCCGATCAGGGGCGCGTTCTCATCGACCAGCAGGACGTCACCCACCAGCCCATGCACGGCCGCGCCCGCGCCGGCATTGGCTACCTGCCGCAGGAAGCCTCGATTTTCCGCAAGCTCAGCGTGGCGGACAACATCATGGCGATTCTCGAGACCCGCAAGGACCTCGACCGCGCCGCACGCCGCAAAGAGCTGGAAAGTCTGCTGCAGGAATTCCATATCAGCCACATTCGTGACAGCCTCGGCATGAGCCTGTCGGGTGGCGAACGCCGTCGCGTGGAGATTGCCCGCGCCCTCGCCACCGCCCCCAAGTTCATCCTGCTGGACGAGCCCTTCGCCGGCGTGGACCCGATTTCCGTGGGCGATATCAAGCAGATCATCCATCACCTCAAGGCCAAGGGGATCGGTGTGCTCATCACCGACCACAACGTCCGCGAGACCCTGGACATCTGCGAGACCGCCTACATCGTCAGCGATGGACAGCTGATCGCCGAAGGCAATGCGGAAGCCATCCTGGCCAATCAGTTGGTGAAGGAAGTCTACCTAGGCCACGAGTTCCGCCTGTAGTTTCGCGCGACCGCGCCTACAAGGCGACTTGCGCGAGCTAGGCAAATCCTTCAAGGTCAGGCATATAATTTGCTTCCTGGTGGCGCCTCGGCGCCCTGTAGTGGATGGCGCGCGAGCGCCGGCGAATAAGGTGCTAAGCCCTCTGCCATGAAACCATCGCTAGTCCTCAAGATGGGCCAGCAGCTGACGATGACCCCTCAGCTGCAACAGGCCATCCGCCTGCTCCAACTCTCCACCCTGGACCTCCAACAGGAGATCCAGGAAGCGCTGGAGTCGAACCCGATGCTCGAGCGGCAGGAGGATGGCGACGACTTCGACACCTCCGACCCCATGGCCGAAGGCGATCAGTTGCCCAATCCCGGCAGCCAGGAGGTCAGCTTCCAGGAGTCCAGCGTCGAGACCAATGCCGAAGCCATGGAAGATGGCGAGTGGCACGAACGCATTCCTAACGAACTTCCCGTCGACACCGCCTGGGAAGACGTCTACCAGACCAGTGCCAGCAGCCTGCCGAGCAACGATGACGACGAATGGGACTTCACCTCGCGCACCTCGGTCGGTGAGAGCCTGCAGAGCCACCTGCTCTGGCAACTCAACCTGGCGCCCATGTCCGATACCGACCGCCTGATCGCGGTCACCCTGATCGACTGCATCAACAGCGACGGCTACCTTGAGGAGTCACTGGCGGAGATCGTCGATGCCTTCGACCCCGAACTCGGTATCGAACTGGACGAGGTCGAAGTCGTCCTCCACCGAATCCAGCAGTTCGAGCCCGCCGGTATCGGTGCCCGCGACCTGCGCGAGTGCCTGCTCCTGCAACTGCGCCAACTGCCCCCGGGAACCCCATGGCTGACCGAGGCACAACGACTGGCGAGCGATTTCCTCGACCTGCTGGGCGGCCGCGACTACACCCAGTTGATGCGGCGCATGAAGGTCAAGGAGGACGAGCTGCGCCAGATCATCGAACTGATCCAGGGCCTGAATCCACGCCCCGGCTCGCAGATCGAAGCGAGCGAGCCCGAGTACGTCGTACCTGACGTCATCGTTCGCAAGCACAACGAACGCTGGCTGGTGGAGCTGAACCAGGAAGCCGTGCCGCGCCTGCGTGTCAATCCTCACTACGCCGGCTTCGTCCGCCGCGCGGACTCCAGCGCCGACAACACCTTCATGCGCAACCAGTTGCAGGAGGCGCGCTGGTTCATCAAGAGCCTGCAGAGCCGCAACGAAACCCTGATGAAGGTGGCCACCCAGATCGTCGAGCACCAGCGCGGCTTTCTCGAATACGGCGAAGAGGCGATGAAACCCCTGGTCCTGCACGACATCGCTGAAGCCGTGGGCATGCACGAGTCAACCATCTCGCGCGTGACCACCCAGAAATACATGCACACACCCCGCGGAATCTACGAGCTGAAGTACTTCTTCTCCAGCCACGTCAGTACTTCGGAAGGCGGCGAATGCTCGTCTACCGCGATCCGCGCCATCATCAAGAAACTGGTCGCAGCGGAAAATCCGAAAAAGCCGTTGAGTGACAGCAAGATCGCTGGTTTACTGGAGGCACAGGGCATTCAAGTGGCCCGTCGCACAGTAGCCAAGTATCGCGAATCCCTTGGGATAGCGCCTTCCAGCGAACGAAAGCGACTGATGTGACGCGGATATTGACCCACGCCAAAGTGTTCCGGTGGCAGGCCCGTTAGCCTGTCTCTTCTACACGGGCAATAAGGAGAACGCGGTATGCAAGTCAACATCAGTGGACATCAACTGGATGTGACCGACGCCCTGCGCAACTACGTTGTCGAGAAATTCGACCGTCTGGAGCGCCATTTCGACCGAATCACCAACGTACAGGTGATCATGCAGGTCGAGAAACTCAAACAGAAAATCGAAGCCACTTTGCACATCGCCGGCGGCGAAGTCGTTGCCAATGCGGAGCATGAAGACATGTATGCCGCCATCGACCTGCTCACCGACAAGCTCGATCGCCAATTGATCAAGCACAAGGAAAAGCAGTTGAACCGCCAGCAGGGTGCCACTGCCCGCTGACCCTCTCCCCTCTATGATCCGACTCGAGCAAATCCTGACCCCCGGCCGTTCCCTGGTGAACGTGCCGGGTGGCAGCAAGAAACGTGTACTGGAACAGATTGCCAAGCTGGTCGCCCGTGATCTTCCCGACCTCGACAACCAGGATGTCTTCGAAAGCCTGGTAGCCCGGGAAAAGCTCGGCTCCACCGGATTCGGCAACGGCATTGCCATTCCCCACTGTCGCCTCACCGGCTGCATGTCGCCCATCAGCGCCGTGCTGCGCCTTGATGCTCCAGTCGATTTCGACGCCATCGACGGCGCCCCGGTTGACCTGCTGTTCGTCCTGCTGGTCCCGGAGGCCGCTACCGATGAACATCTTGAACTTCTGCGCCAGATCGCCAGTATGCTCGATCGCAGCGATGTGCGTGAGCGCCTGCGCGAGGCTCCCGACAGCACCAGCCTGTATCAGGTGGTCGTGGACGTACAGAGCGGACGCTAGGATTCCCGCATGCGCCTGATCATCGTCAGCGGTCGCTCCGGATCGGGCAAAAGCACCGCCCTCGATGTTCTCGAGGACCACGGTTTCTACTGCATCGATAACCTGCCCGCCGGCCTGCTTCCCGAACTGGCCGAACGGGCGCTGCTGCACACCGAGCTACTGGAACCCAAAGTGGCCGTGTCCGTCGACGCGCGCAACCTGCCCAGCCAGTTGCAGCGCTTTCCCGAACTGCTCATCGAGGCGCGCAGTCGCCACATCAAATGCGATGTGCTTTACCTCGACGCAGACCATGACACCCTGCTCAAGCGCTTCTCCGAAACGCGTCGGCGCCATCCACTGACCACCAACGATCGCTCCCTGGCCGAAGCCATCCAGGACGAAGAAGTCCTGCTGGCCCCCATTGCCGATCTCGCCGACCTGAAGATCGACACCACCCACCTCAACCTCTATCAGCTGCGTGACAGCATCAAGCTGCGCCTGCTGAACCAGCCGGAACCCGGTACCGCGTTCCTGGTCGAGTCCTTCGGTTTCAAGCGCGGCATGCCCGTGGACGCCGACCTGGTGTTCGACGTGCGCTGCCTGCCCAATCCTTACTGGAAGCCGGAGCTGCGCGACCATTCAGGACTGGAGCCGGCAGTCGCCGAGTACCTTGCGAGTCAACCGGACGTCGAGGAGATGTATCAGGATATCCTCGGCTACTTGAACAAATGGCTGCCGCGCTTCGCCGCCAGCAATCGCGCCTATGTCACCATTGCCATCGGCTGCACCGGCGGACATCACCGTTCGGTCTACATCGCGGAACGCCTTGGCGCGGCATTGAAACCCAGCTTGAAGAATGTCCAGGTTCGCCACCGCGACCTCAGTTAGAAGGATTGGAAACGCGATGCCCGCCTGCGAGATCACCATCATCAACAAGCTCGGCTTGCACGCCCGGGCGGCGGCGAAGTTCGTCGGCGTAGCCGGCCGTTTCCCCTGCCAGATTCGCGTGGGCCGTTCTCCCGAGAGCCTGGTGGATGGCAAGAGCATCATGGCGGTAATGATGCTGGCCGCTGGCAAAGGCACGCCCATTCATCTGCACACCGAGGGTGAGCAGGATGACGACGCCCTCAATGCACTGATCGAGCTGATCAACAACAAATTCGACGAAGGCGAATGAGCGCCGGCCGCACCCGGCCAGCAGCATCCAGCAGTTGGCGGGAGAGGCCTCTCGCGCACGCCAGGCGGGCAGGAGCCAACCTTGGAACGTTGCTGCCGCTGTGGCGATGAAGCGTTAGCTAAACCAGGAATCATCGAGAGCGAGTGCGCGGCCTGGCCTGTCAGCGCCAGTCGTCGTTGAACGACTGATCATGGAATCGATCAGGCACGCCAGCATTCAAATCATCTTGAATTTCAAGCGCAATGACCACCCGTAACAGCGCAGTGCAAGCCGGCCCAAAGTACAGCCATCGGCCAGCAATGAATCACGCGCCCGGGGGCGCGCGTTCGAGAGGCATTGAATCGATCAGCTACCGGCGACCGTCATTCGTTCGATCATGACCGAACCGGTGCGGATATTGCCGCGCAGCTCGAGATCGCTGCCGATTGCAACAATTTGACGGAACATGTCCTTCAGGTTACCGGCGATGGTCACCTCCTGAACCGGGAACTGGATCTCGCCGTTCTCCACCCAATAACCAGCGGCTCCACGGGAGTAATCGCCGGTCACCATATTCAACCCCTGCCCCATCAGCTCGGTCACAAGCAGGCCACGCCCCATGCGCCGCAGCAGCGCCGCCTGGTCTTCCTGGCCATGGCTGACGAAGAGGTTGTGCACACCACCGGCATTGGCCGTGCTGGGCAGGCCCAGTTTGCGCCCGGAATAGGTACCGAGGATGTAGGAGACGAGTTCGCCTTTCTCGACGAAAGGCTTGGCGTAAGTCGCCAGGCCGTCATTGTCGAAGGCCGCGCTGGCCATGGCACGCGGAATGTGCGGGCGTTCGTCGATGGACAGCCATTCCGGGAACAGCCGTTGGCCCAGGGCGCCTTCGAGGAACGACGACTTGCGGTACAGGTTGCCGCCGGAAATGGCGCCGAGGAAGCTGCCGAAGAGGCCGGTGGCCAGCTCGGCGGCGAACAGCACCGGCACCTCGCAGGTCGGCACCGGGCGTGCGCCCAGCCGCGCCGCTGTTCGCTCGGCGGCGCGCCGGCCGATGCTGAGCGGGTCGGCCAGTTGGCTGCCGATGCGGCTGACGTCGTACCAGTAGTCGCGCTGCATCTGGCCCTGGGCCTCGGCGATCATCACGCAGCTGAGGCTGTGCCGGGTGCTGGCATAGCCGCCGACGAAGCCATGGCTGTTGCCGTAGACCCGGCAGCCTTGATGGGTATTGAGGGTCGTGCCGTCAGCCTTGCTGACGCGCTTGTCAGTCTCGAACGCCGCTGTTTCGCAAATCAGCGCCTGCTCCACCGCCTGCTCCGGGGTGATCGCCCAGGGATGGTAGAGGTCGAGTTCCGGCAGGTCGCGGGCCATCAGCGCCGCATCGGCCAAGCCGGCGCATTCGTCCTCGGAGGCATGCCTGGCGATAGCCAGGGCTGCAGCGACGGTTTCTCGAATCGCATCCCCGCCGCTGGCAGAGGTACTGGCCGACCCCTTGCGCTGCCCGACGTACAGGGTGATGCCGAAGCCCTGATCACGGTTGAATTCGACCGTTTCCACCTCGCCCTGGCGAACGGTGGTGGACAGTCCCTGCTCCACTGAAACAGCCACTTCGCAGGCGCTGGCGCCCTGGCGTCGGGCTTCGGCAAGGATGCGCTCGACCCGCGCCTGCAGTTCCGGCAATGCTTCCGGGCCGACCACTTCTACTTCACTCATAGCCACTCCAGTTCATAAATGCTTCGACACGGCGGGACGAGCATGACGCCCCCCAGCCGTACGTACCGCGCTCCGGCGGTGCCAGCCGGGCCGGACAAGGCGGCCCCGACTGGTTATCATGGCGGCGTTTCCCACTGGACCACCCCCATGCCTGAATTCTTCGACGACGACTTCTCCGGAGAGAAGAGCAAATCCCAGGTCAAACGCGAGCTGCACGCGCTGCAGGAGCTCGGTGAGCGCCTGACCACCCTCAAGCCCGACGTGCTGGCCAAGCTGCCGCTCTCCGACGCCCTGCAGAAAGCCCTGGCCGAAGCGCCGAAGCACAAGGCCCACGTCGCCCGCAAACGGCACATCCAGTACATCGGCAAGCTCATGCGCGAGCAGGACATCGAGGCCATCGTCAGCCTGATCGACCAGCTCGACAGCTCCACCCGCGAATATAACGAACGCTTCCACGCCCTGGAGCGCTGGCGCGATCGCCTCATCGAGGGTGGCGACGCCGCCCTGGAGAGCTTCGTCGCCGACTACCCGGACACCGACCGCCAGCACCTGCGCGGCCTGATCCGCCATGCCCAGCACGAAGCAGCTCACAACAAACCGCCAGCCGCCGCGCGCAAGGTGTTCAAGTACATCCGCGACCTGGACGAATCCAAGCGCGGCCTGCGCTGATCCTGCCCGGGGCCGCCATCAGGCCCCCGTTCCTCCCACCGTGATCGCATCAATTTTCAGGGTCGGCTGGCCCACGCCTACCGGCACCGACTGACCATCCTTGCCGCAAGTGCCTACGCCACTGTCCAGCGCCAGGTCGTTACCGACCATGGACACCCGACTCATGGCCTCGGGCCCGTTACCGATCAGCGTGGCGCCCTTCACCGGTGCGGTGATCCTGCCGTTCTCGATCAGGTAGGCCTCGCTGGTGGAGAAGACAAACTTGCCGCTGGTGATGTCCACCTGGCCGCCGCCAAGGTTGGCGCAGTAGAGGCCGCGCTCCACCGAGGCGATGATCTCCTGCGGGTCGCTCTTGCCGGCCAGCATGTAGGTATTGGTCATGCGCGGCATCGGCAGATGCGCATAGGACTCGCGACGGCCGTTGCCGGTGCGCGCCACCTTCATCAGGCGGGCGTTGAGCTTGTCCTGCATGTAGCCCTTGAGCACGCCGTTCTCGATCAGCGTGGTGCACTGGGTCGGTGTGCCTTCGTCGTCGACGCTGAGGGAGCCGCGGCGATAGGCCAAAGTACCGTCGTCGACGATGGTGCACAGGCTGGAGGCGACCTTCTCGCCGATGCGGCCGCTGTAGGCCGAGCTGCCCTTGCGGTTGAAGTCCCCTTCCAGGCCATGGCCCACGGCCTCGTGCAGCAGGACGCCGGACCAACCCGCGCCCATTACCACGGGAAGGGTACCGGCCGGGGCGGGAACCGCTTCCAGGTTGACCAACGCCTGGCGCAACGCCTCGCGGGCATAGCCCATGGCGCGGTCTTCCTGAAGGAAGTAACGGTAGTCGGTACGCCCACCACCACCGTGACCGCCGCGCTCACGGCGCCCGTTCTGTTCGACGATCACGCTGACGTTGAAACGCACCAGCGGACGCACATCGGCGCCCAGGCTGCCGTCGTTGGCGGCGATGAGGATACGCTCCCAGACCCCGGCCATGCTCACGGTGACCTGCTTGATGCGCGGGTCCAGGGCACGAGTGGCGGCATCGACCTGCTTGAGCAGTTCGACCTTCTCGGCACGGCTGATCACATCCAGCGGACTGCTGGAGTCGTAGAGCCGAGTGATCTGCGGGCTGGCGAAGGCCTGTACCCGACCTTCCTGCCCGGCGCGGGATATCGACCGAGCGGCACGCGCGGCCTGGCGCAGGGCCTCGGCGGTAATGGCATTGCTGTAGGCGAAACCGGTCTTCTCGCCGGACTGGGCACGCACCCCAACGCCCTGGTCGAGATGGAAACTGCCTTCCTTGACGATGCCGTCTTCCAGTACCCAGGACTCGGACACCTGCCCCTGGAAATACAGGTCAGCGGCATCAATGCCGGGGCCCGCCAGCTCGCCGAGGATCTCCGGCAACTGCTCGATGCTGAGGTCGCCGGGCGCCAGCAACTGCTCGCTGACGGATAACAAGAGGTCGCTCATAACTTCTCCGTACGCGCCGGCCCGGGAGCGGCCGGCGTCATGAATCTTCTGTGGATGCTCACGGGCATGCGCTGGCGGATCGCCGCCTGCTCGTCCACGTCGCGGGTGGCGAGCAGCACGGCCTCACCCTGGGCGTGTTCGGCCATGACCCGGCCCCAGGGGTCGACTATGACCGAATGGCCGAAGGTTTCGCGCGGGCCGGGGTGCAGGCCGCCCTGCCCGGCCGCCAGCAGGTAGCACTGGGTTTCGATGGCGCGGGCACGCACCAACACCTGCCAGTGCGCCGCACCGGTGACGGCGGTGAAGGCCGACGGCGCACTGATCAGCTCGGCGCCCGCCTCGCGCAGTGCGCCATAGAGTTCAGGAAAGCGCAGATCGTAGCAGACGGTCAGGCCCAGCCGGCCGACCGGCGTGTCGGCCACGACCACTCGGGCACCGTGCGCATAGTCATCGGACTCGCGATAGCGGCCACGATTGTCGGTGACGTCGACATCGAACAGGTGGATCTTGTCGTAGCGCGCCGCCCGCTCACCGTGCTCGTCGATCAGCAGCGAACAGGCATGGGGACGCGCGTCGGGCCGCCCATCGGGCGGCAGCGGCAGGGTACCGGCGACTATCCACAGTTTCAGGTCGCGGGCCGCCTGGCGCAGCCAGGGCAGGATCGGGCCCTGCCCGTGCGCCTCGGCGCGGCCCAGTTCGGCCAGGTCACGGCGACCGACGGCGGCGAAGTTCTCCGGCAGCACCGCCAGGCGCGCGCCGCCTTCGGCGGCCTGTTCCAGCAGGCGCCGGGCACTGGCAAGGTTGGCCAGGACATCGTCCTGGCTGACCATCTGAATCACGGCAAGGGACATCGTAATCTCCGCACAAGGCATGGGATGCATGCTAACCCAAGCCACGCCGGCTCGCTTCAACGCGGCTTTTCAAAAGGCTTGTCGAAGGTGATCTTGGGATTCTTCCACGAACCTTCAACCCTGTACTGCACGCTGGCGAAACGCGCCACCTTGTCGCCCAACAGCTTGTCCACCACGAACAGCGCGCCACCAATGGCCGGCGCACCGACGATCAGCGCGGCCAACGGCAGGTTGTTGGTCACCGGCAGAGTCACCAGCAGCTTGGCGTCCATGCGATCGGCGGCGAGATCGAGGGTGCCGTCCAGTTCCAGGCTACTGGATGGCCCCTGCACGGTTATGGGCTGACGGGTGACGAAACGTCCGTCGCTGCCCGCCAGTACCCCCTTGACCCGGTCATAGGCCAGGCCCTTGCCGAGCAGGTCGGAAAAGTCCAGGCGCAGGCGCCGGCCGATGGAGTTGAAGTTAAGCAGACCAAACACCCGCAGCGCCTGGGCGCCTCCCTCCACTTCGACGAACTGGCCATTGCGCAAGGCGGCATCCAGGGTGCCGGAGAAACGCTTGAGGCTGACCCAGGCTGGCGACCCCGGCCAGCGCCCGTCGGCGTCCAGGCGAAAACGCTGGCTGGTGGCCGAGGGCGCGAAGTTCCAGGCCTTGAGCACATCCGCGAGGTTCTTGCCCTCCATCCGCCCCTTGTACCAGGAACTGCTGCTGGCTTCGGTACCCTCCCAACCGGCATTGCCGTGGATCTTCAGCCCCCTGAGGTCGAGATCCAAGTCACTGAAACCCACCCCCCTGGAATTGGGCCGCGCCTTGAAGGACCAACTGCCCAGGGGTGAGTCACCCAGCACGACCTGGTCGATGCGCACATCCAGCGCCGGCACCTGGCGCGGGTCGACACCCGCCAGCGGATCGGGCTTGGCATCCGCCTCGGCATCGTTCTCCGGCGGCTTGGGCAAGCGCAGCTGCTTCAGACGGATGTCGATGGGTGCATCCCGGGTATCCGCCAGCGTCACGTTGCCCTGCATCAGGGCGCTGTCCAGACCAAGGTTCCAGGTCCCCGCGGAGCGTCGCAGGCTGGCGCTGAGGTTGTCCAGGCTCATGCCGAAGCCCTTGAACCGGCCGATGTCCAGGCGGACGCTACGCAGCATGCGGGCTTGCTCGGCGCCATCCTTGTCCATGTACTGCTTGGCCAGCGCCAGCCACGGCGCGACGTCCAGCTCCTCGACCCGGCCACGAACTCGCAGCCCCTGTTCTCCCGGCAAGCGCGCCGACGCGCCCCCCAGCACCAGCTCGCCGCGTGCGTCGTCTAGTTTGCCCACAGGCGCCGCCAGGGCCAGGCTGGCGAGTCCACCATAGTCGAGCCAGTAGCGCCGTTCGTCGCCGTCCAGGGTCATGCGCCAGTTGGTATCACGACTCGCGCCGGCCGACTTGCCAAAGGGCGCCGGCAGGTCGATCGCCAGTCCCTTCAGGGTCGAATCGATACGCAGCAGGCTGTCCTTGCCGTCCAAGGTCAGGTCCAGGCTGTAGGGCAGAAGCCCAGATGCCGGCAGCGGCCGGGTGACGCCGAGCCAGGCGGTGAGCTCGGTCAGAGCAATGCTGCCGTTGGCAAGGATGCGTGAGCGGGCCTGGCCCCCGCGGCCTTCAGCCCTGGCCCTGGCGCGGACCTCGCGACCGAAGGCCTGGGCGCGAATATCCCGGGCGCTCAGCCCCTTGGCCGTGTCGTAGCGAAACACCCCCCTGAGCCGGGTGAAGGACAGCGCGGGACGGGGGATATTCAATTGCGCATCGCGGGTTTCGAGGTCCACCACGACCTGGGGTGGGAGCCCCTTCTCCAGCGGTATATCCAGCTTCAGGCTGCCGTCCAGGGTGCCCTGGCCCTGCCAGCCGGCGAAGATATCCGCCGTGCCCATCGGGGCATCCTGGAGGATCTTCAGACCGTCGGTGAAGCTGCTGTCCAGTTGCGCATTCAGCAGCAGGCGCGGCACCTCGCCGGGCTCAACATGGGGAACATCGGCCTCGGCGTCGCTCACCCGGCTGTCGAGGATGCGACCGTCCGGCACCCGGACGCGTACGCCAGTGTCCTCGACAAAGACTTCACCACGGGCCTCGCGCAGCTCCGGCCAGCCGGGCTGATAGGCCAGGCGGGCATCGCGCACCTTGAAGAACAGGCTGAGGGAGCGAGCTTGCGCCACGGCGCCCTGGACCAGAGACCCCTGGTACTGGAAGAAGCCCTCATCCACCGTTCCACCCTTGATCGCGTCCTTCAGCCACTTGGCCAGGGCGGGACTCATCCCCGGCGAGCGAGTCGGCAGGTACTTCTCGGTGTAACGGGCATCGCCGTTGCGCAGGCCGACTCGCAGATCCATGTAGTCCTCCGCCTCGGGATCGCGCATCAGGCGGATCAGCATGTCGCCGGCGATGTCGCCCTCCTCACCCTCCAGGCGCATGTAGGGACTGGCCAGGGTAAAGGCACTGTCGTCCAGGCGCCAGGTCAGCCGGGCGCGCGCCTCCCGGTAGCGCCAGGGCTTGGGAAAGAGGTGGTCCAGATGCAAGGCGAAATCGGTGGAGTCCAGGCGCAGTTCACCCTGCTGCAAATCGCCCGCGAGACTGCCACTGACGTTCTCGGCCGCAGGCGCACCGCGATAGGCGGCGAAACCGACGGCCTCCAGATTGCTGCTGAACGCCAGGCGCCCAGCGCCCTCCTGCCGGGGCCGGTAATGCAGGTTGAGGTTGCGCAGAGCGCCCCTGGGCTTGAGGCCCGCCACCACGGCGGCGGCCTGCTCGGGCAGGGGCACCAGGGCCTTCACCACCGGCAACAGGGGAGCGATATCCAGGCGGTCGGCGCTCAGGTGCCATTCCGGTTGCTCGCCGGCCCGGTGATCCAGACGCAGGTGAGCCTCGCCCCAGCGCGTCTCGCCGATGTTCGCGGCAAGGGAGTCAAGCAGGACCTGGAATCCCTCCCCGGTGCGGGTGAAGTAGGCGTTCACTCCCAGGTTGGCGAGACTGACCGCCTTGCGCTCGGCGTAGGCGCCGCGGACTTCGGGCACGTGCAGCCTGGCGACGACCCGCTGCAAGCCTCCCTTCGCCCATTCGCCCCAGAACTCGCCGCCGGCCTGCAGGCGCTGCAGATGCCAGTCGCGGGTCAGGCTGGCCGGCAGCCAGCGCGCCCAATCGGTTTGCGGAAGGCTGAGATAGATCTCGGCGCTCCCCTGCAGCCAGGCATCGAGGTTGAGCCGGGTGCGCACTCTAAGAGCCAGGGGCTGCCCATCGGGCAGGGCCAGGCGGCCATCCAGCCGCTGGCGGCTGCCGCTGGCCCTCAGGCTGAGGTTGACCTGGGTGAAACGGCTCGCTTCCTGCCCGTGAGGTTTCAGGATCAGTTGGCCGTTCAACACCGACACCCGGCCGACCTGCTGGAGCAGGTCACGCAGTTGCCGGGGGCCAGGCGGAGGCTTGTCGGAACCGGCGGCGAACCCTTCCAGCTGCCATTTCCCGGCTTCGTCCTGGCTCAGGCCAAGCTGTACGCCATCCAGCTCGAGGCGGGCGATGCGTGGCTGCCTTGCCAGCAGGCTGCCGAGCACGTCGGGCCGCACGCGAATCTCATCCAGGCGCAGGGCATCGTCACCCTCCCCCAGCTGCACGTCGTGGGCGATCAGCAGCGGTGAGAACACCTGCCAGCGACCTTCCAGGGCGCCGATCCGCAGCGGCCGGCCCAGCGCCGCGGCGGCCTTGGACTCCACCTCGGCACGGTACTCGGCCGCCAGGGGCAGCAGTTCGCGCCCAAGACTGACATAAAGCGCCGCCAACACCAGCAACAGGGCACAAGTGCCCAACGACCAGCGCAGGAGGCGCATCAACCAACCGGCGAAGTTTTCCACTCAGCGCCTCAGAGCAGGACCACGTCGTACTGTTCCTGGGAATACATGGTTTCCACCTGGAACTTGATGGGGCGCCCGATGAAGGCTTCCAGATCGGCGACGTTCCCCGATTCTTCATCCAGCAACCGGTCCACCACCTTCTGGTTGGCCAGCACGAGGTAACCCTCCGCCTGGTAGGCGCGGGCCTCGCGCAGGATCTCGCGGAAGATTTCGTAGCAGATGGTTTCCGCGGTCTTCAGCAGGCCACGGCCCTGGCAGCAGGAACAGGGCTCGCACAGCACCTGAATCAGGCTCTCGCGGGTACGCTTGCGGGTCATCTGCACCAGGCCAAGTTCGGTGATGCCGATGATGTTGGTCTTGGCGTGGTCGCGCTCCAGCTGCTTCTCCAGGGTCCGCAACACCTGGCGTTGGTGCTCCTCATCTTCCATGTCGATGAAGTCGATGATGATGATCCCACCCAGGTTGCGCAGACGCAGTTGGCGCGCGATCGCGGTGGCCGCCTCGAGGTTGGTCTTGAAGATGGTTTCCTCGAGGGTGCGGTGCCCGACGAAGGCGCCGGTGTTGACGTCGATGGTGGTCATCGCCTCCGTGGGGTCGATGATCAGGTAGCCGCCGGACTTGAGCAGCACCTTGCGCTCCAGGGCCTTCTGGATTTCGTCCTCGACGCCGTAGAGATCGAAGATCGGCCGCTCGCCGGGGTAGTGCTCCAGGCGGTCGGCGATTTCCGGCATCAGCTCGTCGACGAACTGGGTGACCTTCTGGAAGGTTTCCCGCGAGTCGATGCGGATTTTCTCGATGCGCGGGTTCACCAGGTCCCGCAGGGTGCGCAGGGCCAGGCTGAGGTCTTCGTAGATGACCGAGGGCGCGGGCGCGGTCTGCATCTGCGCGGAGATCTGCACCCAGAGGCGGCGCAGGTAGCGGATGTCGACGAGGATTTCGTCGGCCCGGGCACCGTCGGCGGCCGTACGCAGGATGAAGCCGCCGGTTTCCTCGATGCCTTCGGTGGCGATGCAGTCGGCCACCACCTGTTTGAGGCGCTCGCGCTCGGCTTCATCCTCGATCTTCAGGGATATGCCCACATGGCTGGTGCGCGGCATGTACACCAGGTAGCGCGAGGGGATCGACAGCTGGGTGGTCAGGCGCGCGCCCTTGCTGCCGATGGGGTCCTTGGTGACCTGCACCACCAGGCTCTGCCCTTCGTGCACCAGGGCGCTGATGCTCTCGACGGCACTGCCTTCGCGGTTGCTGATCTCCGAAGCGTGGATGAAGGCCGCGCGGTCCAGGCCGATGTCGACAAACGCCGCCTGCATGCCCGGCAATACCCGCACCACCTTGCCCTTGTAGATGTTGCCGACGATGCCGCGACGCAGGGTGCGCTCGACATGCACTTCCTGCAACACGCCGTTTTCCACCACCGCCACGCGCGATTCCATCGGCGTGATATTGATCAGAATCTCTTCGCTCATGCCGTTGACCTATCCCAGGTGCTGCCAACAAGGAATGCCGAAACCGGCGAGGATTTCCGCCGTTTCCAGCAGCGGCAATCCCACTACCGCTGAATAACTGCCCTCGACGCGGCTGACGAAAACCGCACCCAGCCCCTGAATAGCGTAGCTGCCGGCCTTGTCGGCGGGCTCGCCGCTGGCCCAGTAGGCTTCCCGTTCAGCGCGAGTAATGGGACGGAAGCGGACCCGACTGGCCACCACCCGCACCTCGCAGCGATTCGCATCGGCCAGGGCGATAGCAGTGAGCACCTCGTGCTCGCGGCCGGACAGCTGTTCCAGGGTGGCCAGGGCGTCGTCGCGATCGGCCGGCTTGCCGAGGATGCGGCCATCCAGTACCACCGCGGTATCCGCGCCCAGCACACAGGCCTCAGCGGCCTCCGCCAGACTGGCAAGGCCAGCCAGGGCCTTTTCCCGGGCCAGTCGCTCGACATAAGCGGGCGCGGCCTCGGCGGGACGCACGGTTTCGTCGACGGTAGCGCGCAGGGTGATATGCGGAACGCCAATCTGCGCCAGCAGCTCACGCCGGCGCGGCGACCCCGAAGCCAGGTACAGCGTGGCCATGCGGACTTCTCCCTGTCGAAGACAGAGGCTTGCGACAGGGCCGCAAGCCGATCAGTTGACGTTGAGGCGGCGACTCGTACCGCGCAGGGCGGCGTATACCCAAGGCCAGAGCAACGCGCTGACCAGTGCGGGCAGCAGGAAGACCAGGGTCGGGGGACGATTACCGGTAAGGGCATTGAGCCACAGCTGCACCAGCTGGGCCAGGCCAAAAACCACGAGCAGCACGAGGCACTGCTGCCACATGGGGAACATCCGTAGGCGCTGGTGCAGAGTCAGCACCAGGAAGGTGATCAGGGCGAGAATCAGGGCATTCTGTCCCAGCAGGGTGCCGTAGAGCACATCTTCCGCCAGGCCCAGCACCCAGGCCGTGGTCATGCCCACGCGATGTGGCAGGGCAAGGGTCCAGTAGGTGAGGAAAAGCGCCAGCCAGAGCGGCCGGCCGATCTCCATGAAGCTGGGAACCGGCCCGACGCTGAGCACCAGGGCGAAGATCAGGCTGAGCCAGATGACCCAACCGTTGTTGCTGCGCAGGCCGACCATCAATGACTCTCCTGGGCGTTTGGCGCGGCGGGTGGTCTGTTCGGCGCGGCCTGAGCGGCCGCGGGGGCACTGGCCGGTGCCGGTGACGCCTGGGGCGGGATTGCGGAAACGCCTGCATCCGCAGGAGTGGGCTGCGCTGCGGCCTCGCGGTCGGCCGCTTCCTGGGCCTCGGCAGCGTCGTTGGCACGTTCTTCCGGGCTGCGCGGATCGCTGAACACCAGGAGCATGTAGCGACTGCGGTTCAGCGCGGCGGTGGGCACCGCGCGAACGATGGCGAAGGGCTGGCCGGAGTCGTGGATGACTTCCTTGACCGTGGCCACCGGATAACCGGCAGGGAAGCGCTGCCCCATCCCGGAGCTGACCAGCAGGTCGCCCTCCTTGATGTCGGCGGTGTCGGCCACGTGGCGCAGCTCCAGGCGTTCCGGGTTGCCGGTGCCGCTGGCAATGGCGCGCAGGCCGTTGCGATTCACCTGCACCGGAATGCTGTGGGTGGTATCGGTCAGCAGCAGGACGCGGGCGGTGTAGGGCATGACCTCCACCACCTGGCCCATCAGGCCGCGCGCGTCGAGCACCGGCTGGCCGAGGAACACGCCGTCCTTCTCACCCTTGTCGATCAGGATACGGTGGGTGAACGGGTTGGGATCGACGCCAATCAACTCGCCCACCAGCACCTTCTCATCCACCAGCGCGGCGGAGTTGAGCAACTCGCGCAGGCGCACGTTCTGCTCGGTGAGGGTAGCCAGCTTCTGCAGGCGGCGCTGCATCAGCAGCGCCTCGGCCTTGAGCTTCTCGTTCTCGGCGATCAGGGTGCTGCGGCTGGTGAACTGGTCACTGACACCACCCCAGACGCGCACCGGCAGATCGGCCAACCAGTAGAACGGCGTCAGCACCAGGCCCATCTGGCTGCGCATGGGCTTCAAGGTGTCGAAACGGGCGTCGACCACCATCAGCGCGGCCGAGAGCACGGCAAACACCAGCAGGCGCACGCCGAGCGAAGGTCCCTTAGTGAATAGCGGCTTGATGGCCCGCTCCTATGGCTGCGACGCTCTCCCCCTTACTCGGTGGAGAGCAGGTCCATCGCGTGACGGTCCATCATCTCCAGGGCGCGGCCGCCGCCACGGGCGACGCAGGTCAGCGGGTCTTCGGCAACGATCACCGGCAGGCCGGTTTCCTGGGCCAGCAGCTTGTCCAGGTCGCGCAGCAGCGCGCCACCACCGGTCAGCACCAGACCGCGCTCGGCGATGTCGGACGCCAGCTCCGGCGGGGACTGCTCGAGGGCGCTCTTCACCGCCTGGACGATGGTCGCCAGGGACTCCTGCAGGGCTTCCAGCACTTCGTTGGAGTTCAGGGTGAAGCTGCGCGGAACACCTTCGGCCAGGTTGCGGCCGCGAACGTCTATCTCGCGGATCTCGCCGCCCGGGTAGGCGGTGCCGATCTCCTGCTTGATGCGTTCGGCGGTGGATTCGCCGATCAGGCTGCCGTAGTTGCGGCGCACGTAGGTGACGATGGATTCGTCGAAGCGGTCGCCACCAACACGCACGGACTCGGCGTAGACCACGCCGTTCAGCGAGATCAGGGCGATTTCGGTGGTGCCGCCACCGATGTCGACGACCATCGAGCCGCGGGCTTCTTCCACCGGCAGGCCGGCACCGATGGCGGCTGCCATGGGCTCTTCGATCAGGAAGACTTCACGGGCGCCGGCGCCCAGGGCGGATTCGCGGATGGCGCGACGTTCCACCTGGGTGGACTTGCAGGGCACGCAGATCAGCACGCGCGGGCTGGGCTGCAGGAAGCTGTTCTCGTGCACCTTGTTGATGAAGTACTGCAGCATCTTCTCGCAGACGCTGAAGTCGGCGATCACGCCATCCTTCATCGGGCGGATCGCGGAAATGTTGCCCGGAGTACGACCGAGCATGCGCTTGGCCTCGGTGCCTACGGCGACCACGCTCTTCTGGTTGCCGTGGTTACGAATGGCGACCACGGAAGGCTCGTTGAGGACGATACCGCGCTCGCGCACATAAATAAGGGTATTGGCAGTGCCCAGGTCGATCGACAGATCGCTGGAAAACATGCCACGCAGTTTCTTGAACATGGGAGAGGGACCCTAGGCAACGCGTGGGTAAAAAAGTGCGGCAAACTCTAACAATGACAGGGATTTTGGGCAAGGCGCCGATATGTTAAATTGCCTGTTTTTCCGGGCCGTCAAGGCCCATCATCGCGGCCTTTGACCGCCCGTTCGCAGCACCGTTCCCCGCTCGATTCCCGCACGGTCGACTGCCCACGCAGGCCGCTTCTAGTTGGAGACCCCCGATGGCGCTTGAACGCTCCGACGTGGAAAAAATCGCCCATCTCGCCCGACTGGGCCTGAACGAGGCCGATATCCCGCGTACCACCGAGACCCTGAACAACATCCTCGGCCTGATCGACGCCATGCAGGCGGTCGACACCGACGGCATCGAGCCCATGGCCCACCCGCTGGACGCCACCCAGCGCCTGCGCGCCGACAGCGTCACCGAGGAAAACCGCCGCGACGCCTACCAGGCCATCGCACCGGCTGTCGAGGACGGCCTGTACCTCGTGCCTAAAGTCATCGAATAAGGAAAGGGTTTCCCATGCATCAACTGACCCTCGCCGAGATCGCCCGTGGCCTCTCCGCCAAGGAATTCTCCGCCGAAGAGCTGACCCGCAACCTGCTGGCACGCATCCACCAGCTCGATCCGCAATTGAACAGCTTCATCAGCATCACCGACGAACCGGCCATCGCCCAGGCCAAGGCGGCCGACGCACGGCGCGCCGCCGGTGAGCAGGGCGCCCTGCTCGGGGCCCCCATCGCCCACAAGGACCTGTTCTGCACCGAAGGCGTGCTGACCAGTTGCGCCTCGAAGATCCTCAGCGGCTTCAAGGCCCCCTACGATGCCACCGTGGTCGCCCGCCTAAAGGCCGCCGGCGCCGTCAGCCTCGGCAAGCTGAACATGGACGAGTTCGCCATGGGCTCCTCCAACGAATCCAGCCACTATGGCGCGGTGAAGAACCCCTGGGCCCTGGACCGCGTGCCCGGTGGCTCCTCCGGCGGCTCCGCCGCGGCTGTGGCCGCGCGCCTGGTGCCCGCTGCCACCGGCACCGACACCGGCGGCTCGATCCGCCAGCCGGCCGCATTCACCAACCTCACCGGCATCAAGCCCACCTACGGCCGGGTTTCCCGCTGGGGCATGATCGCCTACGCCTCCAGTCTCGATCAGGGCGGCCCGTTGGCCCGCACTGCCGAGGACTGCGCGCTGATGCTGGGCGCCATGGCCGGTTTCGACCCGAAGGACTCCACCAGCGTCGATGCCCCCGTGGATGACTACCTCGCCGCCCTGAACCAGCCCCTGGCCGGCCTGCGCATCGGCCTGCCAAAAGAGTATTTCGGTGCCGGCCTCGATAGCCGCATCGCCGATGCCGTGCTGGCCGTGGTGGAGGAGCTGAAAAAGCTCGGCGCCAGCGTCAAGGAAGTCAGCCTGCCGAACATGCAGCACGCCATTCCGGCCTACTACGTGATCGCCCCGGCGGAAGCCTCCTCCAACCTGTCGCGTTTCGACGGCGTGCGCTTCGGCTACCGCTGCGAGAACCCGCAGAACCTGGAAGACCTGTACAAGCGCTCCCGTGCCGAAGGCTTCGGCGATGAAGTGAAGCGCCGCATCATGGTCGGCACCTACGCGCTCTCCGCCGGCTACTACGACGCCTACTACCTGAAGGCGCAGAAGATCCGCCGCCTGATCAAGAACGACTTCATGGCCGCCTTCGGCGAAGTCGACGTGATCCTCGGCCCGACCACGCCCAACCCGGCCTGGAAGCTCGGCGAAAAGAACAACGACCCGGTCGCCCAGTACCTGGAAGACATCTACACCATCACCGCCAACCTGGCGGGTCTACCGGGCCTCTCCATGCCCGCCGGCTTCGTCGATGGCCTGCCGGTCGGCGTCCAGCTGCTGGCGCCCTACTTCCAGGAAGGCCGCTTGCTCAACGTCGCCCACCAGTACCAACAGGCGACCGATTGGCACAAGCAAGCCCCGGCCGGATTCTGAGGAACACGAACATGCAATGGGAAACAGTGATCGGGCTGGAAATCCACGCACAGCTCAGCACCCAATCGAAGATCTTCTCCGGCAGCGCCACCACCTTCGGCGCCGAGCCCAACACCCAGGCCAGCCTGGTTGACCTCGGCATGCCCGGCACCCTGCCGGTGCTGAACGCAGAAGCCGTGCGCATGGCCTGCAAGTTCGGCCTGGCCATCGACGCCGAGATCGCCGAGAAGAACGTCTTCGCCCGCAAGAACTACTTCTACCCGGACCTGCCCAAGGGCTACCAGACCAGTCAGATGGACCTGCCGATCGTCGGCAAGGGCTTCCTCGACATCACCCTGGAAGACGGTACCGTCAAGCGCATCGGCATCACCCGCGCGCACCTGGAAGAGGACGCCGGCAAGAGCCTGCACGAAGACTTCCACGGCATGAGCGGCATCGACCTGAACCGTGCCGGCACCCCGCTGCTGGAGATCGTCTCCGAGCCGGACATCCGCAGCGCCAAGGAAGCCGTGGCCTACGTCAAGGCGATCCATGCCCTGGTGCGCTACCTCGGCATCTGTGACGGCAACATGGCCGAGGGCTCGCTGCGCTGCGACTGCAACGTGTCGGTGCGCCCCAAGGGCCAGGCCGAATTCGGCACCCGCGCCGAGATCAAGAACGTCAACTCCTTCCGCTTCATCGAGAAGGCCATCAACCACGAGATCCAGCGCCAGATCGAGCTGATCGAGGACGGTGGCAAGGTCGTGCAGGAAACCCGCCTGTACGACCCGAACAAGGACGAGACCCGCTCCATGCGCGGCAAGGAAGAAGCCAACGACTACCGTTACTTCCCCTGCCCCGACCTGCTGCCGGTGGTGATCGAGCAGCGCTTCCTCGATGAAGTGCGTGCCGGCCTGCCGGAGCTGCCGAACCAGAAGCGCGAGCGCTTCCAGAGTGAGTTCGGCCTATCCGCCTACGACGCCAGCGTGCTGTCCGCCAGCCGTGAGATGGCCGACTACTTCGAAGCGGTGCAGAAGGTCTGCGGCGACGCCAAGCTGGCCGCCAACTGGGTGATGGTCGAGCTGGCCAGCCTGCTCAACAAGGACGGCCTGGAGATCGAGCAATCGCCGGTGTCCGCCGAACAGCTGGGCGGCATGATCCTGCGCATCAAGGACAACACCATTTCCGGAAAGATCGCCAAGATGGTCTTCGAGGCGATGGCCGCCGGTGAGGGTTCCGCCGACGAGATCATCGAGAAGAAGGGCCTGAAGCAGGTCACCGACTCCGGTGCCATCGAGGCCATGCTGGACGAGGTTCTGGCCGCCAACGCCGCCCAGGTCGAGCAGTACCGCGCCAGCGACGAAGCCAAGCGCGCCAAGATGTTCGGCTTCTTCGTCGGCCAGGCGATGAAGGCCTCCAAGGGCAAGGCCAATCCGGGTCAAGTGAACGAACTGCTGAAGAAGAAGCTCGAAAGCTGATCCCGATGACAACGCCGGGCTTGCCCGGCGTTTTCTTGTCCGAGGTACTTCCATGCTCCGTTCCCTGTACTGGCTCCCGTTCCTCGCCCTGTTCCTCGCGGGCTGCAGCACCAGCCCCTTCGGCGGCGGCGAGTCCGGCCACGGCTACAGCGCCGAAGGCAAGGCTTCCTATTACGGTTCCCGCCACCATGGTCGGCGCACCGCCAGTGGCGAGCGCTTCGACCAGCATGCGCTGACGGCGGCCCACCGCACCCTGCCCTTCGGCACCCGGGTGAAAGTGACCAACCTCAGAAACGACCGCACCGTGGTGGTGCGCATCAACGACCGCGGCCCCCACATTCGCGGCCGCATCATCGACCTCTCGCGGGAAGCCGCCGAACGCCTGGGCATGCTGCGCGCCGGCGTGGCGCCGGTGCGCGTGGAATCCCTCGACTGACTGGAGCATCACAATGAGCGAAGAACGCAAATCCGGCCTGCAGGTGCGCCGCGAGGTCATGGGCGACGCCTTCGTCGACCGTGCCCTGGGCAATGCCACCGCGTTCAGCCAACCGCTGCAGGACTTCGTCAACGAACACGCCTGGGGTGGTGTATGGAACCGCGACGGTTTGCCGCGCAAGACCCGCAGCCTGATCACCCTGGCTGCCCTTACCGCGCTGAAATGCCCGCAGGAGCTGAAAGGCCATGTCCGCGGCGCGCTGAACAACGGCTGCACGGTGGAGGAAATCCGCGAAGCCCTGTTGCACTGCGCCGTCTACGCCGGTGTCCCCGCCGCCATTGACGCCTTCCGCGCCGCCCAGGAAGTTATCGACGACTACCAGAAGGCTTGAACGCTCACCACCGAAGCCTACCGGCAGCCGGTAGGCTGGATGCACCCCGCTGGCATCACTGGCCCGTCCCGCACGTCATACGGCGTCCCTCTCCCCCAGGGCGAGGATTGGGGCGAGGGAAAGGCGCCGGCGCCATTCAGCCCAACAGAAAGCGCATCGCATCCGCCGCACTCTGCAGCGGAATCTCTTCCATGGGGATATGCCCCACGCCGGGGTAAGTTTTCACCTGGATGCCCGGTAGGTCGCGCTGCCACAGCGGCACGTGCTTCGGCGAGATCCAGCGGTCCTTCTCGCCCCAGAGCAGCAGGGTCGGCGTCTTGATCTGTGCCACGCGCTGGCCGCTGCCTTGCAGTTCCTCGCGGTTGACCTTCAACAGCACGCGGAAGATGTCCATCATCGCCCGGCGGTTGCCCGGCCGGCGGCTCAGGTCGTAGTAGCGGTCCACCACCCCGGGTTTGATCCGCCCCGGTTCGCCGTATACCTCCTTGATACCTTGGGCGATCAGCGCGCGCGGCATCCACAGCGGCATGGCCAGGGTGGCGCCGGGCAGCGCGGCGGCGGCGATCATCCAGGGCACCTTGCGCATCGGGTAGCCGGCCGGGTCGATCAGTACCAGCCGGTCCACCCGTTGCGGCTGGGACAGGGCGAAGTTCCAGGCGATGTAGCCGCCCAGGGAATTGCCGGCGATAGCGGCCTTGGCGATGCCCAGGTAATCCAGCAGCAGACCGAGGACGCCGATCATGCGCTCGGCCGAATAGTCGCCGTCGCGCTTGGGCCCGGTGAGGCCGAAGCCCGGCACGTCGAAGCGGATGATGCGGTAGTGGGGAGCGAAGGCCTCGACCCAGTCGTCCCAGGTGTGCAGGGATGCGACCACACCATGGATCATCACCAGGGCGGGCTTGTCGCGACTGCCTTCATCGCGGTAGTGGACGTTGAAGCCATCCAGCTCGATGAAACGCGAACCGCTGTCGCTGCTGGCGTAGCGCGCCTTGAGGCGGTCGAGCGGCAGGGAGCCGAAGCCCAGGCGGGCAAAACCGACGGCGAGCGGTGGCGACAGCGGCAGGCTGGATGCGGACATGCGGGGCACCTCGTGATGGTTGTTGTCGAGGGCCTATCACAGCACGTGGCCCGAGCGGCCGCGCCCAACCTAGGATGTGTCCGCCCCTTCAGGCAGCGGTGCCAAGCAGCCGCGCGTCCCGCACCCTGCCCGCTCGTTTTCCCCAACCAAGGCGCGGGTGACGGCGCTTCGCGGCCTCGTTACGCTTGGCCAGCCCTCACCCGTAGGATTGTCCTGAGCGATGACGCTGACCCGCCCCCTGCTTTGGCCGCTGGCCCTCCTTCTGCTGGTTTTCGCGCGGCTGGCGCCGGCCGCCGAGCTGTTCTATCTCGGCCAGAAGATTCCCGACATCCAGCGCCCCTGGAGCAGCGGCGACTACCACCAGTTGCGCCAGGCGCTGGAGAAGATCGACACGACCCAGGTCAACGCCCTGCCCCGACGTAGCGGCGAGTTCACCGGGCCCATCTACACACGGATGGTCAGCGAGGAGAACTTCAAGCCGCAGTTGAATATCTACGCCCCGCTGGAACTGCGGCAGAACGAGGCCCGCGAGGTGCTGTTCCAGCTCAAGGAGCTGATGCGCCTGTACTTCGACTTCAAGGCGCCGCAGCAGCCCTATGGCGCCGAAGCCCTCGGTCTGATGACCTACTCCCTGCGCCAGCAGGCGGTCCTGTTCACCCTGACGGTGGAATTCTGGATGACGCTTTCGGAGAAGGAACAAGGCAGCGCCATTCGCCTGCAGGGCCTGCAGGAAACGAAGGCCGCGGCGGCCATGCTGACCTCCAGCGCGCTGGATTACCTGGGCCTTACCCGCCAGTTCAACCGCGAGGACCTGGTGCTCTACAGCGCGGAACTCGCCAAGCAGTTGCCGGAGCTTTTCGTCCATCTGCAGGGCGATGTGCGCGGGCAGTTGCTGGCGCGCGTCGCCGAGCTTGCGCAGGAGCACGCCTACGGCGAGGTGCGCGGCAACATGGCCGACCTGCTGCCGGTGCTGGTCGCCATCCAGCAGGACGTGGACAGTCAGTTGGCCCGCCCCGCCAAGACCGGGCCGGCCGTACCGGCACTGGACCTGTCGGTGCCCCCGGCGGCCTCAGCGCAGTAGGCCGAGGGTCTTGGCCCGGGCCACCGCCTGAGTGCGCCGTTCCACGCCCAGCTTGCTGTTGATATGCCGGGCGTGGCTTTTCACCGTGTGCAGGGAGATAAACAGGCGATCACTGATTTCCTGGTTGGAGCAGCCCTGGGCGATCAACTGCAGCACCGCCAGCTCCCGGGAACTCAGCGCCTCGGCCGTGCCGGCATCCACCTGCGCCTCGGACTCGGCGCCCGGCAGCAATTCCAGCAGGTCCTGCACCAGCTCAGGCGAGCGGGTCGCCAGGTGCTCGCGCAGCCACTGGGGCTGCTGCTCCAGCAACTCGCGATAGGGCAGCAAGGTGCCGCCGGGCAGATGTTCCAGCGCGCGATCGAGCATGGCCACCGCCTCCCGCTCGCGGCCGGTGCGCAGCAGGCTCACCAGCTGCAGCCGCGCGCCCAGGGCCACATGCGTGATGCCCAGTCCTTCGGCCTTGTCCAGCAATGCCCGCAGCTGCGCCTCGGCGTCCGCCATGCGGCCCTGAGCGCGGGCGAGGGCCGCATTCTGCTGCTCGATGCACAGCGGCAGCAGAGGATGGAACTCCGGTGCCGCCGCGGCACCTTCGCCGGCGTAGGTTTCCGCCAGGCGCGGCAGCCAGGCCTCGGCCAACTCCAACTGGCCCTGGGCCAGCCACAGCTCACATTTGGACAGGGTAATCATGGCCAGGTAGTAAATCGGCGGCACGTCCCAGATGTGCATCAGCCGCTCGGCTTCGGCCAGTTGCGCGAAGGCTGCGGCGAAGCGGCCCTCACGTCCTTCCAGTGCAGCCAGGGCGCAGTGCCCGATCAACAAGCTGATGTCGCGGCAGGCGCGCGCTTCGGCAATGCCGGCCTGCAGGTTGACCCGCGCGGCCTGATGCTGCATGCGCATGCCGAACAGGAAGCCCTGGTAGAGCGTCAGCCGTGCCCGGGCCACGCAGGCGCGGGGGACCTCCGCGCCACGCAGGCGTTCCAGCCCCTGTTGCACTTCGGCCAGGGCGCGCAGCGTTTCACCGCGCACCTGCAGGACGCGGGCCCGGTCGTAATGGACCAGGGATTCGAACAGCGGGTTGGCCCCTCGCCGGGCCATTTCCAGGGCCTCGCGGTTGAGGCCACGGGCGCGCCAGAGGTCGCCGCGCACCACGGCGATATTCCCCAGCAGAGACAGGCACAGATGACGCTGGCCGTAGTTCTCCGGCGGCAGCGCACCGAGGGCTTCGGTGCAGAAATGCTCGGCGCGCTCAATGTCGCCACGCCCACGGGCGATCAGGCCGCTGATAGCCTGCCATTGCACCAGCAGGTTGCGCTGCTGCACGGCATTCGGCGCCGGCAGGAAACGCGCCAGATTGCCGGCCAGCTCCTCCGCCGCATCCAGCTGGCAGGCCAGGCCCAGGGCCAGGCTGTAGAGCACGATCAGGCGCGGCGTGCTGGACAACAGACTATCGGGCAAGTCCATCTTCCAGCGCAGCAGCATGGCGATATTCTGGTTGGCCAGCAGTTGCTCCTCGGACAGGTTCTGCACCAGCGAGGCCGCCACATCGGGCTGTCCGGCACGCAGCGCCTGTTCCACCGCTTCATCCAGCAGGCCATGCGCGCTGAACCAGCGGCAGGCTCGCAGGTGCATGCCGGAGGGGGACAGGCTGCTGGTGCCACGGGCGCGCAGCAGGTCAGAGAACAGGTGGTGGTAGCGGAACCACTCGCCCTGCTCGTCCAGGGGCACCAGGAATACCTGGTGGGCCTGCAGGTGGCGGAGGATCGCGGCGCTGTCGTGGCTTTCGCGCACGGCATCGCAAAGCTCGGCGCAGAAGCGCTCGAAACGGGCAGTCTCGAAGAGGAAGGCCTGGACCTCGGGCGGCTGGCGCTCGATGACTTCCTCCAGCAGGTATTCGCGAATCAGGCTTTCGTCGCCACGGGCGGCCTGTTCGCCTCCGGGACCGGCGAGCAGCCACAGGCGCAGGCCGGCAACCCAGCCTTCGCTGCGCTGCAGCAGGCCTCCGAGATCGTCGGCGTCGAGCTGGGCGCCCTGGCTGCTGAGCAGGGCCAGGCATTCTTCTTCGGTCAGGCGCAGGTCCTGCTCGCTCAGCTCCAGCAGGTGGCGCGACAGGCGCAGCCGCGCCAGGTGCCAGTCCGGGCGCTGGCGACTGGTCACCAGCAGCACCCAGCCGTCGGGCAGGTGGTTGAGGAGAAACTGCAGGCAGCGGTCGAGCACCGCATTCTGCGCCAGGTGGTAGTCGTCCAGCACCAGCAGCAGGGGCTGGTTGGCGTCCAGTCGCTCGGCGACTTCGTCGAGCAGGCCGTCCAGCCACTGTTCGAAGGCGAAGGGCTGGTGCCGCTGGCGCATCTTCAAGTGCCCCATGGCTTCATCGCCCAGCCCCGGATAGAACTGGCGCAGGCCGTCCAGCAGGCGTTCGAGAAAGCGTCCGGGGTCGCTGTCGCGCGGGCTCAGGCTGAGCCAGAGGCTCTGCCAGCCGGACGGCAGGCATTCGCAGAACTCGCTGGCCAGGGAGCTCTTGCCGAAGCCGGCCGGGGCGCTGAGCATCAGCAGGCGCCCATCGAGACCGGCGGCAAGCCGTTCGCACAGGCGCGGACGTGGAACATGGCCGGCGGGTCGCGGCGGGCGGAAGAAGCGCGCATCCGCGACATGGGCGGAGGTCGGCGTTATGGCGTGCGAACGGGTCGGTACGGTCATCACCCAGCTTCTAGGATTGTTGTGCAGGCAGGGGCGCGAACTTGAATGAGCCTAGCGGTTCAGGGAAGCCAATAGAAGCCCCGGCGGGAAGGAAGTACAGACAAGAAAAAGCCGGCCCGGAGGCCGGCTTCGCTACAAGGTGTTGCAGGGGATCAGCGGACGCCCGCCTGGCGCAGGGCCGCCGGGGTGTAGTCGCTTTCGCCAGCGGTATAGCTGAAGTCGTAGGACTGTTTCTCCTCGTTCTTCATGCCCAGGGCCAGGTAACGGCCGGAGAGCAGGTCGTAGAGGCTTTCCAGCGTGTACCACGGCACCTGGTTGTTGTAGTAGTACTGGGCATGCGCCTCGGCCACGCGCCACAGGGTACCGCGACCGTCGTAGTGGTCGATGGCGGCGGCCTGCCAGGTGTCTTCATCGATGTAGAAGTCACGCTTGGCATAGATGTGGCGCTCGCCCGGCTTCAGGGTCGCCACCACATGCCACACCCGGTGCAGCTCGTAGCGGGTCAGGTCCTGGTTGATGTGGCCGGCCTTGATGATGTCGGCGTACTTCAGGTTCGGACCATCCAGCTTGTAGCTGTTGTAGGGGATGTAGATCTCCTTCTTGCCTTCCAGCTTCCAGTCGTAGCGGTCCGGCGCGCCGTTGTACATGTCGAAGTTGTCGGAGGTACGCAGGCCGTCGGCGGCGGTACCCGGACCGTCGTAGGACACCTGCGGCGCACGGCGCACGCGACGCTGGCCGGCGTTGTAGAGCCAGGCCAGGCGCGGTTCCTTGACCTGGTTGAGGGTCTCGTGCACCAGCAGCACGTTACCAGCCAGGCGGGACGGCGCGGTCACTCGCTGCTTGAAGTAGAACAGCACGTTGCTCGGCTTGCTCGCGTCGTAGTCCTTCAGCTGGTCGCGGAAGGTGAACTCGTCCTGGAAGTACACCAGGCTGTAGGAGCCGTTCGGCTGCGGGGTCGCCTGGGTCACCAGGCGACGCACGCTGCCGCCGCGATAGCGGGTGATGTGGTTCCAGATGGCTTCCAGACCGTCCTTGGGAATCGGGAACGGGTTGGCCGTGCGGAAGTCCTCCAGGCCGTTACCACCCTCCACCAGCTTGGTGTGGGTAGCGTTGTACTGGGTGGCTTCGATCACATTGGCCGGAACGGTGGCCGTGCGGTGGGTCTTGTACACCGGCATCTTGTAGGTGTCGGGGTAGCGCTTGAACATCGCCAGTTGGCCAGGGGTCAGCTTGTCCTTGTACTGGTCGACGTTCTGCGCGGTGATGGTGAACAGCGGTTGCTCGCTGGCGAAGGGGTCCGACAGGAAACCGCGGGCATCGACGGTGCCGGCACTCTGCGGCAGGCCGCCGGTCCACTCGGGGATCGAACCATCGGCGTTGCCGGCCTTCTCGGCGCCCAGAGGGGTCAGCGTGGCGCCCAGCTTGGCCGCTTCATCGGCGGATACGGCCGCCATGACGCTGGTGGCCAGCAGGGACAGCGCCAGCGCGCCGGTTTGCAGCAGACTCTTTGTTGTTTTCATTTTCATAGTCGTCCTCGAAATTTCCATCCGCTTAGAAGTTCACGCCGAAGCTGAGCGCGAGGAAATCGCGATCGATCAGGGTGTTGTACTTGCCACCGAAGAAGTCGGTGTAGGACAGGCTAGCGGTGTAGGTGTTCTGGTACTCGGCATCCAAGCCCAGGCTCACGGCCTTGGCGTCCTCAGTGAACAAGCCGTTCGGGCCATAACCGTCGACGTCATGGGACCAGGCGATGCTGGGCTTGAGGTTGATGCCGGCGAATGCGTCGTTGTAGTCCCATACGGCGCGCATGCGGTAGCCCCAGGCAGTGCTGGTGACGAAACCGTCGTTTTCGCAGTACTTGCTAACGTTTTCGGCGTTGGGATTACCCAGGGTACCGGCATTGAGGGTGACGCAGGTGTTGTTCGGCAGCGGCCCCGGACCAAAAACCGGGTCACGGCCATATCGGGCTTTGCTGGTGCTCTCCAGTCCCCCTGTGTGTACCACACCGATCTCACCCACCAGAGTCAGGCGGCTGGCGCCCATGACCTGATCGAAGAAGTGGGTGAAGGTGGTCTGGAACTGGGTGATTTCCTTGCGACGGTAACCGTGCAAGTCGGTACCGGGAGAGCCGTCCAATACCGACACGTCCGGGTTCAACGGCGTCAGGCCGGCAAACAGAATGTCCGTGGTATTCAACTGTACCGGAGCATTCGGACGATAGCTGACTTCACCGCTCCACGCAGTGCCAGTGGGCAACGTCGTGGAGAAGCTCAGGCCGTAAAGACGAATGTCTTCCGGGTACTCCATGAAATACTGGGAATTGCCTGCGACAACCAACGGCGCCAGCGTCGGCGTCAACTGGCCAGCCAGGGCGGCCGCCTGCGCTGGCGGAACGCCTGCATTGATCAGGGCCTGGGCCAACTGCGGACCGAAACCATTGGGGTTCAGCGGGCTGAACTGGCCGAAGGTGGCGGCACTGGCGGCCGAGCCGCTGAAGATCGGCGTGCGGCTGTGGTAGTTCATGAAATAGGCACCGAACTCGGTATCCAACTGATCGGCGAAGTAACGGAATGCCAGGCCAAACTGGCCGTCGTCATCGGCATCACGGTCAGGACCTCGGCGAACGATGACACCTTCATCCGGATTGCCCCAGGTCACGCCATTGGCGCCCAAGACGCCCTGCACCACAGGGGAGATCGGACCGAGAGCACCGGCCAGTGCGGACTGGGTACGCAGTACCGCCAGGTTGTTATCACAACCGTCCGCCACCACGTCCGGCTGGGCGAAGAAGGTGCCGCAGTTATCGACCACCGTCTGGTCCCACTCGAGCTGGTAGAAGGCCTCGGCGGAGAGGTTGTCGGTCAGGCTCTGGGATACGTAGAACATATTGACCGGGATCAGGCCTTCCTTGATCTCGGCGCCGGGGCGGCGGAACGCGGATACGTCGATCGGGTTGATCGAGTTGATGCTGTTGCCGATGAAGGTGCTCTCGCCCCAGCTCACCACCTGTTTGCCCAGACGAACACTGCCCGGCAGGTCGGCGATGTTGTAGTTGTGGTAGATGAAGGCATCCAGCAACTCGGCGCCGGAGGCTTTGGCGCCTTCCTTGCGACCGCTATCGTCGATGTCCTTGAACAGGCGGCTCTCGTCCTTCAGCTCGAAGTCGTACCAGTACTTGCCGCGCATGAAGACGCCGGTGTCGCGGTACTTCAGTTCCAGGTCATGGATACCCTTGAAAATCTTCGAGAAGGTTTCACCCTTCTTGAAGTTCAGGTGGGAGTCGTCGGAGGTCTGGGACAGGCCATCCCCCCCGTTGTTCACGCCGATCAAGTCCTTGTCGGCGCCCCGCATGGACCAACTGGCCCCCACCGACAGCGAGGAGTCGAACTGACCTTCGATTTCACCGAGGTTGAACGTCACGCCGAATGCCGGGGCGGCGAGCGTGGAAGCGAGGCTGACAGCCAGTGGCAGCTTTGCCAGGCGCCAGAACGTTGCGGTTGTTGTCATCGACGCTACTCCATGTGTTTTTTGTTATTGATGGTTGCGGACTATAGCCAGCGGGTATGAGCGCTTGATCCCTCGAAAGTGTGATTTGGAACCCCCAGGCACTCTGGCTCGCACCTCCCGACGGACAGTCCGACCCTTCGGTAGGAAAGATAGCCAGTTATTGGCGGAACGCAGCAATTAACAAGCCAAGCGCTTGCTTGGTAGGCGGCCAATGAAAAAGCCCAGGCCGCGCAAGGCGCGGCCTGGGCTCTTCAGGCGGGAAGGAAAAAATCAGAGGGCGGAGAGGAAAGTACTGCCGCTAGCCTGCCACTGGGCGATGTCGACACGAATGCGTTTCTTGTCCAGCTTGCCGACGCTGGTCTTGGGAATTTCAGTAACAAGCGCGATCTGGCTGGGAATTGCCCACTTATTGATGAGACCTTGTTCGACAAAGGGCTTGAGGTGTTCCTTCAGCGCCTTGGCGTCCAGGGCCTGGTTGTCACGAAGCACCACCAAGGCAAAGGGTCGTTCGCCCCACTGCGGGTCAGGTATTCCCACCACGGCCACTTCGCGTACCGCCGGGTGACGGCTGATCAGGTCTTCCAGCTCCAGGGAGGAAATCCACTCGCCACCGGTCTTGATCACGTCCTTGATGCGGTCGCGGATATCGATGAAGCCCATGCCGTCGAGGGTCGCCACGTCACCGGTGTGCAGCCAGCCGTGCTCCCAGAGTTCTTCGCTCTTCTGCGCCTCGTTGAAGTAACCGAGGGTCAGCCAGGGTGCGCGCAGCACCAGCTCGCCCTGGGACTCGCCATCCACCGGCTGGAACCGGCCTTCGCCGTCCATGAGAGCCGCTTCCACCAGCGGCACCGGTACGCCGGCCTTGATGCGATAGGTGATGCGCTCATCCTCGCTGCCGGCCAGCAGTTCCTCGTTCAGATGCGCCACCGAGATCAGCGGGCAGGTCTCGGACATGCCATAAGCAGCGGTGAGCTGGATGCCCCGGGCCTTGGCGGCTTCATAGAGACTGCGATTCAGCGCGCTGCCGCCGATGATCATCTTCAGGCCGCCGAAGTCATGGCCCTGGGCGGTAGGCGCGTTCATCACCATCTGCAGAATGGTCGGCACGCAATGGGAGAAGGTGACCTTCTCTTCGCGGATCAGCTTGCAGAGCATGTCGGGTTCATAGCGGCCCGGGTACACCTGCTTGACCCCGAGCATAGTGGCCACGTACGGCACGCCCCAGGCATGCACGTGGAACATCGGGGTGATCGGCATGTAAACGTCGTCGGTGCCCATCAGGCGGATACTGTCCAGCGCGCCGATGGCGGTGGCCATGGACAAGGTGTGCAGCACCAGCTGCCGGTGGGTGAAGTAGACGCCCTTGGGGTTGCCGGTGGTGCCGGTGGTGTAGAAGGTGGTGGCCACCGAGTCTTCGTCGAAGTCGGGGAAGTCATAGGTCGGGCTCGCCGCAGCCATCAAGGTCTCGTACTCGCCCAACAGGTTGGGCAGGTCAGCCTCATGGTCGGCGCCGTCGGTGAGCAGCAGGGTCTTCTCCACGGTGGTCATCTGGCCGCGGATGGAGTTGAACACCGGCACGAACTCGCTGTTGATCAGCACGAAGCGATCCTCGGCGTGGTTCACGGTGTAGAGGATCTGCTCCGGCGAGAGGCGGACGTTGATGGTATGCAGCACGGCGCCGATCATCGGGATGGCGAACATGCACTCCAGGTAGCGGTGGCTGTCCCAGTCCATTACCGCCACGGTATCGCCGGCCTTTACCCCGGCCTCGGTGAGAACGTTGGCCAGACGCGCCACTCGCTCGTTGAAGGTGGCGTAGCTGTAGCGGATGCGGTCGCGGTAGACGATTTCGCGGGTCTTCTCGTAGCGGCTGCCGGACATCAGCAGGCGCTTGATCAGTAGCGGGTAGACGTAGGCATTTTCAGCGGGCTTGATGATGCGGGTCTGAAGCATGGTGCATACCTGGCGAGGTTGGTGACTTTATTGTGGTTTACAACTTTAGAGCCGGGAGGCCAGCCGCAAATCAGTCAAAAGAGTGATTTGACGGGTGACTCTTTTTCACTTTCTGGTCACCATATAGAATCAACGGCTCAGGCCGGTCGCGGCCAGTCATGCAGATAGATAGGTAGGTTCGAGATGTCCGATATCGTTATCGTCAGTGGCGCCCGTACACCCATGGGCGGCTTCCAGGGCAGCCTGTCCGGCGTTTCCGCCGTGGACCTCGGAGCGCTGGCCATACGCGAGGCCGTCAGCCGCGCCGGCATCCAGCCGGACGACGTGCAGGAAGTGATCATGGGCAACGTGCTGCCCGCCGGTCTCAAACAGGGCCCGGCCCGCCAGGCCGCGCTGAACGCCGGCCTGCCCGCCGCCACCGGCTGCACCACCATCAACAAGCTCTGCGGCTCGGGCATGAAGGCCGTAATGCTGGCCCACGACCTGCTCAAGGCCGGCAGCAACACCGTGATGGTGGCCGGCGGCATGGAAAGCATGTCCAACGCCCCCTACGTGCTGGAGAAGGCCCGCGCTGGCCTGCGCATGGGGCACGGCGAGATCAAGGACCACATGTTCCTCGACGGTCTGGAAGATGCCCGCACCGGCCGCCTGATGGGTTCCTTCGCCCAGGAAACCGCTGACAAGCACGGCGTCACCCGTGAAGAGATGGACGCCTACGCGATCGAATCGCTGAAGCGCGCCCAGACCGCCATCGCCGATGGCTCCCTGGCCGCCGAGATCGTCCCGGTGACCGTGACCACCCGCAAGGGTGAGGTGGTCGTGAAGGAGGACGAGCAGCCGCTGACCGCCAACCTGGACAAGATCCCCGGCCTCAAGCCCGCCTTCAGGAAGGACGGCACCATCACCGCCGCCAACGCCAGTTCCATCTCCGACGGCGCCAGCGCCCTGGTCCTGATGACCGCTGATGAAGCCGCCCGTCGCGGCCTGAAGCCCCTGGCGAAGATCGTCGGCCACGCCACCCAGAGCCAGGACCCCAGCGAATTCACCCTGGCCCCCATCGGCGCCATGACCAACCTGTTTAAGAAGACTGGCTGGAACAAGGACGACGTCGATCTGTTCGAGATCAACGAAGCCTTCGCCATGGTCACCATGCTGGCCATGCGCGAGCATGGCCTGGATCACGCCAAGGTCAACGTCTACGGCGGCGCCTGCGCCCAGGGCCACCCGGTGGGCTCCACCGGCTCGCGCATCATCATCACCCTGATCAACGCCCTGCGTAACAAGGGCGGCAAGCGCGGCGTGGCCTCGCTGTGCATTGGCGGCGGTGAAGCGACCGCGGTGGCGATCGAGCTGCTGTAAGCGCTATGCGAAAAGAACAAGGGCGCGGTCGATACCGCGCCCTTGTTCTTTCTGCCCGGTTGGCGGGGGTTACTTCAGCTCGGTAAAGGCCAGCTTCACGCCCAGCCCTACCAGGACAGCGCCCATCAGCCGGTCGAACCAGTGGCCCATGCGGGCGAAGCCGGCCCGTACGCGGCGCTGGCTGAACAGCAGCGCCACCAGGCTGAACCAGGCGGCGGTGGCGCAGGCGAGATAGACGCCGTAGCCAGCCTGCACCGTCAGCGGCGTATGCGGATCGATGACCACGGTGAACAGCGACAGGAAGAACAGCGTCGCCTTGGGATTCAGGCCGTTGGTGACGAAGCCGGTGGCAAAGGCACCGCGCGGGCTGCGCTCGCCGGCCATGAGGGCGGCTTCGGCGGTCACCGGGTCGGCTGGCCGGGCACGCAGCGCCTTGATGCCGATGTACAGCAGGTAAGCGGCAGCGGCCCATTTCAGTGCGTTGAACAGCATGATCGACTGGGACACGATCAGGCCGATGCCCAGCAGCGAATAGGCCACATGCACGAAGATGCCGGTGCCGACGCCCAGGGCCGTCCAGGTCCCGGCGCGACGTCCATGGGCCACGCTTTCGCGCACCACGATGGCGAAATCCGGACCGGGGCTGGCCACGGCGAGCAGGTGGATCAGGGCGACGGTGAGAAATTCCGTCCAGTACATGCGACCTCCGATGGATATGGCGGGACCTGTTAGGCTGGCAACCTTACGCCTTCCAGTGGAACCGCAAAAGGTACAGCCCTCCATGAACAGCAGTCGCGCCGTTTTCCTCGACCATGCCTCCCTCGACCTCGGCGATCTCGATCTGGCGCCGCTGCGGCAGGCTTTCGGCGAACTGCTGCTGCATCCGCAGACCGCCGCCGAGGACGTAACCGAACGCCTGCGCGGCGCCCAGGTGGCGATCAGCAACAAGGTGCGCATCGATGCCACGGCGATGGCCGCCAACCCGGACCTCAAGCTGATCCTGGTCGCCGCCACCGGCACCAACAACATCGACCTGGAGGCGGCCCGCGCCCAGGGTGTCACCGTCTGCAACTGCCAGGCCTACGGCACGCCGTCCGTGGCCCAGCACACCCTCGCGCTGCTGCTCGCCCTGGCCACCCGCCTGCCGGACTATCAGGCCGCCGTGCGCGCCGGCCGCTGGCAGCAGGCCAGCCAGTTCTGCCTGCTGGATTTTCCCATCTTCGAACTGCAAGGCAAGACCCTCGGACTGCTCGGCCACGGCGAGCTGGGTGGCGCGGTGGCCCGCCTGGCGGAAGCCTTCGGCATGCGCGTGCTGCTCGGCCAGCTGCCAGGACGCCCGCTCCGCGCCGATCGCCTGCCGCTGCATGAGTTGCTGCCCCAGGTGGACGCCCTGACCCTGCACTGCCCGCTCAACGAACAGACCCGAGACATGATCGGCAGCGCCGAGCTGGCCCTGATGAAGCCGGGCGCCCTGTTGATCAATACCGCCCGTGGCGGACTGGTGAACGAGCAAGCCTTGGCCGCAGCCCTGCGCAGCGGTCACCTAGGTGGCGCCGCCACCGACGTACTGACCCAGGAACCGCCACGCGACGGCAACCCCCTGCTAGCTGCCGACATCCCGCGCCTGATCGTCACCCCCCACAGCGCCTGGGGCAGCCGCGAGGCACGGCAACGCATCGTCCAGCAACTGGCAGAGAACGCCACGGCCTGGTTCAAGGCCTCGCCCGTCAGAGTTATAGGCTAATTCGTATAAGACCCTGATAAAATTCGCTGCTTTTATCAGGACCTTTTTCAGATGGACCCACGCAGCGAAGTCCTGCTTCGACAGGCCGACCTGTTCCAACGCCCGGTGCTGCTGGCCGGGCTGCCGGCCGACGACCTGCTCGGCAGCCTGCCGCAGGCCTGTGGCTGGAGCTGGCATGCCGGCGAGCACGCGGCCCTTGAAAGTCGCTTCGCCGGCCGCAGCCACTTCGGCACCACGCCGCCTGAGGCCACCTTTGCCGCCGCCGTGCTGTTCCTACCCAAGTCCCGTGAGCTGACCGACTACCTGTTGGCCGCGCTGGCCGCCAGCCTGCCCGGCGGCGAACTTTTCCTGGTCGGCGAGAAACGTGGCGGCATCGAACGCGCCGCCAAGCAACAGGCGGTCCTCGGCAAGCCACGCAAGCTGGACAGCGCCCGCCACTGCCAACTCTGGCAAGTCACTGTGGAACAGACCCCGGCCGCACCGGACCTGCTGCAGCTCGCCCAGCGCTATCACCTGGAGCTGGCCGACGGCCCGCTGGAAGTGGTCAGCCTGCCCGGGGTGTTCAGCCACGGCCGCCTGGACCGCGGCAGCGCCCTGCTGATGCGGCAACTGGACGACCTGCCCAGCGGCCACCTGCTGGACTTCGGCTGTGGCGCCGGAGTGCTCGGTGCCGCGCTCAAGCGCCGCTATCCACAGAGCCGGCTGACCCTGCTGGACGTCGATGCCTTCGCGGTCGCCAGCAGCCGCCTGACCCTGGCGGCCAATGGTCTGGAGGGCGAGGTGATCGCCGCCGACGGCATCCATGGCGCGCCCGAAAGTCTTGCCGCCATCCTCAGCAATCCGCCCTTCCACCAGGGCGTACACACCGACTACCAGGCCAGCGAAGACCTGCTGCGCGAAGCCCGCCATCACCTGCTGCCGGGCGGCGAGTTGCGCATCGTGGCCAACAGCTTCCTCAAATACCCGCCGCTGATCGAGTACCATCTCGGCCCCTGCCAGACCCTCGCCGAAGGGGATGGCTTCCGGATCTACCGCGCCCGCCGGAACTGACCGGACGGGCTCCGCCTCCCTTGCCCTACTCGAGCGGCCCCGATGGCCGTCCTCTCCCCGGCCCCGGCCGGGGAACCTGGAGTTTTTTCGTGACTGATCTGAACACTGCCAACGCCCCTTCCTCCACGGCAGGCCTGCACCGTTCCCTCAAACCCCGCCACCTGAACATGATCGCCATCGGCGGCTCCATCGGCACCGGCCTGTTCGTCGCGTCCGGCGCGACCGTGGCCAGCGCCGGGCCAGGCGGCGCGCTGTTGGCCTACGCGCTGATCGGGCTGATGGTGTACTTCCTCATGACCAGCCTTGGGGAAATGGCCGCACACATTCCGGTTTCCGGCTCGTTCAGCACCTATGGCAGCCGTTTCGTCGACGATGGTTTCGGTTTCGCCCTGGGCTGGAACTACTGGTACAACTGGGCGGTGACCATCGCCGCGGAGCTGGTGGCGGCGCAGTTGATCATGAGCTTCTGGCTGCCGGACGTGCCCGGCCTCTACTGGAGCGCCCTGTTCCTCGGCCTGATGTTCCTGCTCAACTTCGTTTCGGTGAAGGGCTTCGGCGAAAGCGAGTTCTGGTTCGCGCTGATCAAGGTGGTCGCGGTGGTGGTGTTCATCGGCATTGGCCTGGCCACCATTTTCGGCATCATGGGCGGCATCGAGTCCCCCGGGTTCAGCCACTTCACCCAGGGCGACGCCCCCTTCGTCGGCGGCCTGCAGGCGATGGTCGGCGTGGCGATGATCGCTGGTTTCTCCTTCCAGGGCACCGAGCTGATCGGCGTCGCCGCCGGCGAATCGGAGAACCCCAGGAAGAACATCCCCATCGCCATCCGCCAGGTGTTCTGGCGCATCCTGATGTTCTACATCCTGGCAATCTTCGTGATCGGCATGCTGATTCCCTACACCGATCCGAACCTGCTGAAGAACGACGCCAGCGACATCAGCGTGTCGCCCTTCACCCTGCTCTTCGAGCGTGCCGGCTTCGCCGCTGCGGCCAGCGTGATGAACGCAGTCATCCTCACCGCCATCCTCTCGGCCGGCAACTCGGGGATGTACGCCTCCACCCGCATGCTTTACAACCTGGCAGTGCAGGGCAAGGCGCCGAAACTGTTCAGCCGCCTGTCCGCCAGCGGGGTGCCGCGCAACGCGCTCTACGCCACCACCCTGGTCGGTGCGCTGTGCTTCTTCACCTCCATCGTCGGCGACAGCACCCTCTACACCTGGCTGCTGAACACCTCGGGCATGTGCGGTTTCATTGCCTGGCTGGGCATCGCCATCTCCCACTACCGCTTCCGCAAGGGCTACCTGGCCCAGGGCGGCCGCCTGGAAGACCTGCCCTACCGCGCCACGTTGTTCCCCTTCGGTCCGCTGTTCGCCTTCACCCTGTGCCTGTTGATCACCCTCGGACAGAACTACCAGGCGTTCTTCGGCGAACGCATCGACTGGGCCGGCCTCACCGCCACCTACGTCAGCCTGCCGTTGTTCCTCGCCATCTGGCTGGGCTATCGCTTCAAGAAAGGCAGCCGCCTGGTGGGCTACGCGGAGATGGACGTGCGCCCCGGTGCAAATTGACCGAGCACATTTCGGTCTTGCCGGGGCTTCCCGGCTTGTGCACAATTCGCCCCGTCCTAGGGGAGTAGTCTCCCGCGAGCACCCTGCTCGCCCGGCATGCGTCAACACACTTGGTCCGCAGACCATGGCGCATGCGACCCCGAGCCTGCACAGACAGGCCTGCGGTTTGACAAGACCTATGACACGCACAACCTGACCCGGGGCGGGCAGGCTGTACGTGTCATGGTGATAAGTCGACCCGCCCCCGTAGGAACCCTGATGCTGGAATCCCTCTTCGTGCCGACGCTGATCGTCGCCCTCGCCGAAATCGGCGACAAGACGCAACTGCTCGCCCTGCTCCTCGCCGCCCGTTTCCGCAAACCCTGGCCGATCATCTGGGGCATAGTCGTCGCCACCCTCGCCAATCATTTCGCCGCCGGTGCCGTGGGCGCCTGGGTCGCCAGCTTTTTCTCCGCCGCTACCCTGAGCTGGATCCTCGCCGCCTCCTTCGCCGCCGTGGCCCTCTGGACCCTGGTACCGGACAAGCTGGACGACGAGGAGTCCGGCCTGAAGAAATACGGCCCCTTCCTCACCACCCTGATCGCTTTCTTCCTCGCCGAGATGGGCGACAAGACCCAGGTCGCCACCGTGATGCTGGCCGCCCAGTACCCGCACTTCGTCATGGTGGTGATGGGCACCACCCTCGGCATGCTGATCGCCAACGTTCCGGTGGTGCTGGCCGGCAACTTCGCCGCGGACCGCCTGCCGCTCACGCTGATCCGCCGCCTGGCCGCTGCCGCTTTCGCCGCCCTGGCCACCTATGCCGTGTACGAAGCCATGAAGCTCAGCGGCGTGCTGTAAGGCATGCAGGTTGGCGCCGAGCGCCGCGAGGCACGACCTCGCCGTGTTGGGCTCCGCAGGCTCAGCGCCAACTTACACGTACTCCGACGTAACCCACGGCGCTTCGGCCAATGCCTGGCACGGGCGTACGGGTAAAGTGGCGCGCAGCATCAAGACGCAGGAGAACGCACCATGTCACTGGACGATATGAAACGGCTGGTTCGCCAGCACATCGAACTGTCGTGGAACAAGGGCCGCCTGGCCCTGGCCGAGCAGTTGCAAAGCAAGGACTTCCTCTACAAGAGTTCCTTCATCAGCCGCCCCCTGAACAGTGCGGCTTACGGCCGGATGGTGGCGAACATCCGTGACGCCATGCCCGACCTGGAAGTGGTGGTGGAGGAATGCATCGCTGAAGGCAACAAGGTGGTGACCTGGTGCACCCTGATTGGCAGTATCCAGAAGCCCGCCCTGGGGTATCCGCCCAGCGACAAGGTCCTGAGCATCTCGGCGATGGCCTTCTGGACCCTGAACAGCCTGGGACAGGTGCAAGAGATCTGCACCATGTTCGACATGGAAAGCTTCCGCGCGCAGCTGGGCCTTGCCACCCAGCCATTGGCCGAGAAAGCGCTCCCCTGAATCAGAGATAGCCGTTGGCGCGGAACCAGCCGACGGTGCGCTCCAGCGTGATGTCCAGCGGCGTCTCCGCCACGTAGCCCAGCTCCTGGCGCGCCTTGCTGCCATCGAGGAACTGCCCGCCGGCCATCACCGCGATGGCGGTGTCGTCCAGCTTCGGCAACTCGCCAGACAACCGGTAACGCAGCCGTCCCAGCACCGCCATGCCCTTGGCCATCGCCAGCGGCATGGGTTGCGGCGGCGGCACGCCCAACAGGGTGGCGATGCGTTCGGTCAGCTCAGCCATCTCGATATTCTGCCCGGTCAGCAAATAGCGCTCGCCCACTCGCCCCTTTTCCAGGGCCAGCAGCAGCCCGCGGCCGGCATCGGCGGCATCCACCAGGTTGCGCCGGCCGGGCACGTAGTGGGTCATCCAGCCCTGGGCCATGGCAGTGACCAGGCGACCGGTGCTCGGCCCCGCATCGAACTCGCCCAGGCACATGGCGGGAATGCCGATGACCACCGGCAACCCGCTACGCGCCTGTTCGCGCGCCTGCTCGTCCAGCGCCCACTTGCTCAGCAGGTAGGCATTCTTCCAGCGCGGCATGCCTTCGTAGAACAGCCCCTCGTGACCGGGCAGACCTTCGGGATGAGGTGGCAGGGCGATGGCGGCACCGGTATAGAGGACGCGCGGCACATGAGCCGCAAGGCAGGCGGCATAGAAATGGTTGGTCTGGTCGAGGGCGCTGGCGACCTCTTCCTGCCAGCGGCGGGGCCGCGTCGGATAGCCGGCGGCGCAGAAGATCACGCCGTCCAGGCCGCCGAGGGCGCGGCTGAGGGCGGCGTGGTCGAGCAGCTCGGCGGCACGGAACTCGGGCTCCAGGTAGGCCAGCCGTTCGATGCGTGACGATGGCCGGTGGATCAGCACCAGTTGATGCCCCGCAGCCTTCACTGCACGAGCCGCGTGATGACCGAGCAAGCCAGTCGCTCCAAGTACGCCGATTTTCACTGCGACTCCTCATCCGTTGGAGATTCGCCACCCCGGAGTGCCCGGGGCGGCGGCAAGCAGTCTAGAACGCGGGGTGCCGGGTTGCCAGGCGGTAGCGCGACAGCCAGGCGCCTAACGCTGCCCCTTTGCCTGCTGGTACAGCGGCATCACCTTGGGTATCGCCGCTTTCAGCGAGGCCATGCGCGATCCGGACGATGGGTGAGTGCTCATGAATTCGGGCGGCGCACCGCCACCGGCCTTCTCCATCTTCTGCCAGAGGCTGATGGCGGCGTTCGGGTCAAAGCCAGCGCGGGCGGCCAGCTCCAGACCGATCAGATCGGCCTCGTTCTCGTTGGAGCGGCTGTTGGGCAGGGTCATCAGGTACTCCACCCCGGCGTTGGCCATACCCAGGCCGGCCTGGCCGACACCCAGCACGGAGCCGATCTGGTTGGCCATCTGCACACCGTAGGCCTTGGACATGGCTTCGCGACTGTGCTCGCGCAGGGCGTGGGCGATTTCGTGGCCCATCACCGCCGCCAGTTCGTCGTCGGTGAGCTGGAGCTTATCGATCAGGCCGCTGTAGACGATGATCTTGCCGCCCGGACCGCAGTTGGCGTTGAGCTCGTCGCTGTCGATCACGTTGGCTTCCCAGGCCCACTGCGCGGCGTCCGGGCGGAAGGCCGGTGTCTGCGCGATCAGGCGCCTGGCGATGGCATCGACACGCCGCGCGTTGGTGCTGTTCTTTTCCAGCACGCCCTTCTGCTGGGCCTCGTTCAGGGTCTGCTGGTAGGACTGGGCGTACATCTGGTTGAGCTCGGCACTCGACAGCATGCTGAACATGTACTGCTTGCGCTCGACGCCCACCGCGCCGCCGCTGGTGGTATTGACGGCCTGGCATCCTGCCAGGAACAGGGCCGCGGTCAGGCCGGTCAGGTAAAACAGCTTGGCCATGGTGGCTCTCCATCTCTTTGCGAGGTCGGTAATGCTACGGCTGGCCCGGAAGCCCGGCAACCGCGTCGCATGTAGACAAGCCGGCGGCGCTTTTATCTGCATGGGCGACTTAGGAAATTTAATGTGTCTGCCGATATAAGGAATCACGGTGAATGCCTTTTCCGGAGCCAACATGAAGTTCAGGTCCATTCAGTTTTCCATCGCCGCCCTGGCAGGAGCCAGCGTGCTGGCGGTGGTGGCCGCCCTGGTGCTCTACGCACTGTTTTCCGGCGCCCGCACCCAGGAACTGGTGCAGCAGCGAACCCAGGCCCTGCTCGAACAGGTGATCAACGAACGCCTGGTGGCCCTCGCCGCATCCCAGGTGAGCCAGATCCAGCGCGAACTGGAACTGCCGCTGGGCATCGCCAAGAACATGGCCAACCTCAACAGCCTGCTGGGCGAAACGGACGGTGCCGGCAATCCCAGCCTGAGCCTCAGCCGTGAACACCTGAACAACCTGGTACGCCAGACCACCGAGCGCAATCCGAAGCTCAACGGCAGCTATATCGGCTGGGAACCCAATGCCTTCGACGGCGCCGATGCCAGTTATGCCGGGCAGAAGGACAACGGCTACGACGGCAGCGGACGCTTCCTGCCCTGGTGGTTCCGCAACGCCGACGGCAGCCTGGGCGAGGACGCCATCGGTTATATGGAGAGCGAGAAGATGCTCTCCACGGGCGTGCGCGAAGGCGAGTACTACCTTTGCCCGAAAGAACGCAAGAAACCCTGCGCCATCGACCCGGCCCCCTACGACGTGGGCGGCAAGATCATGATCCTCTCCTCCTTCACCGCGCCGATCATGATCAAGGGCGAATTCAAGGGCATCTCCGGCGCCGACTTCGCTCTCAACTTCATCCAGGAGCTCCTGGCCAAGGCCGACCAGCAGCTTTACGAGGGGGCCGGCGAACTGGCACTGATCGCCAGTAACAATCGCCTGGTGGCCTATTCCAAGGACAGTACCAAGCTGGGTGAAGAAGCTGCCAAGGTGCTCGACACCAGCACCATGGACAGCCTGCGCGGATTGTCCGGCAGCCAGCCGGCCTACCGTATCGACCAGGCCAGCCAACGCATCGAGCTGATGATGCCCTTCGGCATCGGTGACACCGATGCGCGCTGGGTCCTGCTGATCCAGTTGCCGGTGCAGGCGGTCATGAAGGATCTGACCCGGTTGCAGAGCGAACTGGACGCCCAGCGCGACACCGACATCTTCGGCATGACCCTGGTGGGCTTGCTGATCGCCGGCCTCGGCCTGGTAGTGATCGGCTTCGTCGGCTACGGCATCGCCCGTCCGCTGCGCCAGATGGTCGGCATGCTCGACGACATCGCCCAAGGCGACGGCGACCTGACCCAGCGCCTGCACAACAACCGCGCCGACGAGATGGGGGCCATCGCCAACGGCTTCAACACCTTCCTCGGCAAGCTGCAATCGATGATCAGCCAGGTGGTGACCTCGGTCCAGAAAGTCAGCGACTCCTCCGAACACACTGCCGACATCGCCATCCGCACCAACCAGGGCGTGCAGAAACAGCTGGCGGAGATCGAACTGGTGGCCACCGCCGTCCACGAGATGACCGCCACCGCCCAGGACGTGGCACGCAACGCCACCCATGCGGCGGAAGCGGCCAGCCACGCCGACCAGGCTGCCAACCACGGCAAGCGCATTGTCCACAGCACCGCCGAAGCCATTTCCGCCCTGGCCACCGAGATCGGTCGCGCGGTGGGCGTGGTGCAGAACCTGGCCAAGGACAGCGAGAACATCAACGCCATCCTGGTGGCCATCCGCGGCATCGCCGAACAGACCAACCTGCTGGCGCTGAACGCGGCCATCGAAGCGGCGCGGGCCGGTGAACAGGGCCGCGGCTTCGCCGTGGTGGCGGACGAGGTGCGCAACCTGGCGCAGAAGACCCAGCAGGCCACCGAAGAAATCCAGACGATGATCCAGCAGTTGCAGCACGGCACCCGTGAAGTGGTGAAGGTGATGCAGGACAGCCAGGAGAAGACCGACACCAGCGTGCAGCATGCCAACGAGGCCGCCCATGCCCTGGAGTCCATCACCCAGGCGGTTTCGGTGATCAACGACATGAACACCCAGATCGCCAGCGCCGCTGAAGAGCAGAGCGCGGTGGCCGAGGACATCAACCGCAACGTGATCAACATCGGCCAGGTGGCCAACCAGGTCGCGGGCGGTGCGGACGAAGCCTCCCAGGCGAGCGCCGAGCTGACCAAGCTGGCCGAGCAGCAGCGACGGCTGATCAATCAGTTCAAGGTGTAAGGCAATAGCCCCTCTTCGGAGGGGCTTCATTTTTCTTGTGGGAGCGAATTCATTCGCGAATGAATTCGCTCCCACAAGAAAAGCCCAATGCCCGACAACGGAACCGACTCAAGCCGGCGTCAGGCATTCCGGGCCGTCGAGTTTCGGATCGTTCACCAGATTCGCCAGGGCGCGCTCGCGCAGCTGCGGCCCGGGTTTGCCCAGCAGTTCGAGCAATTGCATCGGCGTCGCGTCGGCCGACAGCCAGCGTTGCTGCCCGTCCTCGTCCAGCACCAGCGGACGGCGCAGATCAGCTATCGGCTGGGTGACCATGGCCAGGCTGAGGTACTCCACATCACCGGCCGGGTAGGCCTCCCAGAGCGCAGCGAAGTGCAGCATCCCGCCTTCGGCGCTGATCCAGTAGGGCCGCTTGCGCACCCCGCGCCACTCATAGAAACCGTTGGCCAGGATCAGGCAACGCCTCGCCCGGAACGCCTCGCGGAACATCGGCTGGTCGGCCAGGGTTTCGACGCGGGCATGGGCGGGAGTCTTTGACAGGTCGGTGAGCCAGGCCGGGGTCAACCCCCAGCGGGCCATGTCGACGCGACGCTCGCCCGCCAGCTCGCGCAGCATCAGCACCCGGCCGCCGGGAGCCAGGTTCCAGTGCGGCTGGTGGTCGGCGGGGAAACCAGGCAGGGCCGCCAGCGCGGGCGACCAGCGAAACAGGGCAATACGTCCAGACATGGAGGGGCCAGTACGGGTCGGGGAATCAGCAGAGCAAGGTGCCGGGATAGCTGTCGGGCTCGTCGCCCGGCAAAGGTTGCGCGGCATTGTACGCGGCGATCAGCCGGCTGGCGCGTTCGGCGTCTTCGTCCTCCACCAACAGGCCGAGCAGGCCGCACACTGGCAGCTCACCGATACCTCCCAGCAGATGGCCGCCCGCCAGATGCGCCTCGACCCCTTCGCTGGCGAGCATGCTCAGCAGCAGTTCGGCTTCGATCAGGTCCCTGGGCTCGTAGATGCGCCGCATCAGTCATCCTCCCTTCGAACCTCCAGGCTCCAGTCCTGGCCATCCGTGTGGAGCAGGAACAGGATGGGCCGGCAGCACACTGGACAGTCCTCGATGTACTGCTGGTCGCCGCCGGTAAGGTCGAGCACGGCTTCGGCCGGCTCGCCGCAATACGGGCATTGGTAGTCCTCTGTCTCCAGCATCCCCGCCTCCCGTGTGACTTGCCTGTATAATCGCCGGTCTATTTGACGCCCCGGATGACGGGGCCCCCACCCTTACTACCCAGCCGATTCCAGAACAAGAGTGACCAATGGGCGAATTTGAAGCCATCCGACCCTACGACGATGCCGAGGTCCCGGCGGTGCTGGCGCGCCTCTTTGCCGACGACGCTTTCCTCGGCACCCTCACCCGCTACCGTTTCCCGAAACTGGCGGGCCCGCTGGGCTGGCTCCTCAAGCCTGTTATAGCTCATCGGCTGCGCCGGGAGTTCGCCAGCATCGACTCGGTGGCCGCCCTGCAGGACCGCATCGAGCCTTACGTAGACACTACCATCGAGCGTGCCACCGACGGCGTGACCTACTCAGGCGTGGAACGCCTGAAACCGGGCACCGCCTACCTGTTCCTGGCCAACCACCGTGACATCGTCATGGACCCGGCCTTCGTCAACTACGCCGTGTACCACGCCGGCCTGCCGACGCCGCGCATCGCCATTGGCGACAACCTGCTGCAGAAGCCCTTCGTCAGCGACCTGATGCGCCTGAACAAGAGCTTCATCGTGCACCGCAACCTGGCCGGCCGCCGCGAGAAGCTGGCGGCCTTCCAGTTGCTGTCGGCCTACATCAACCACTCGATCCGCCAGGACGGCCAGTCGATCTGGATCGCCCAGGCAGAGGGCCGTGCGAAGGACGGCGACGACCGCACCGATTCGGCGATCCTCAAGATGTTCCATATGAGCCGCAAGGACGAACCCTTCGGCGAAGTGATCCGCGACCTGCACCTGATCCCGGTGTCCATCAGCTACGAGTACGACCCCTGCGACCTGGCCAAGGCCCGCGAGCTGCAGATCCGCGCCAGCACCGGCAGCTACGCCAAGTCCCCGGGCGAGGACGATGCCAGCATTGCCCTCGGCATCACCGGCTACAAGGGCCGCGTCCATATCGCCTTCGGCAGCGAGATCGGCAGCGCCAGTGAAGACGCCAAGCAGTTGGCCCAGGAAATCGACAAGCAGGTTCTCGGCGGCTACCGCCTGTTCCCCGTGCACTACCTGGCCTACGCCATGTGGAGCGAGCGCGACCCGGAACTGGCCGTGCCGAGCGCGGCCGAGCTGTTCAAGGGCGAGGAACTGGCCAAGGCCCAGGCCGAGTGGCAGAAACGCCTGGACGCCTGCCCGGCGGAACAGCGCCCCTATCTTGTCCAGCAGTACGCCACCCCGGTGCGCAACCAGTACCGGATCAAGGCCGGGCTGCCGCTCTGAGCCGCCCCTGAAATGCAAACGGCGACCCGTGGTCGCCGTTTTGCGTTTTAGAGCTGCGTGCTGCCCCAGGACACACCTAGAGCCACCAGCAGGCTGAACAGGCCGAAGGCATAGAAGAAGCGGTTCACGCGCTGGGCGGCCTCATCCTGCAGGTCGGCATCTTCGTCCACGTCCTCCAGCTCGCTCTCGGCGGCCAGACGGGCGATGGAACGCTGCTCACGCAGGCGGGTGGCCAGCAGCACCCAAGCACCGGCACAAGCAAAAAACAGGGCCAGGCCATTCACGACCTGTGCGGGGTGAGCCAGGAACATGGCCCAAAGCGCCTGCAGCGACATCTTCAACTCCGCTTCAGGTGGTGCGGCCATGCACCCGACCTGCAAGACAAGGATCGGTCCGCCCCGAGCCGGGCGGTCTATTCAGAGGCGCAGAGTTTACCGAATCCGCCCCCGGGACAGACGGCCGTCCGACGAATGCCGCCGTGCGGACAAACCGGGGGAATGTTCAGCGCCGCGCCGCCAGAACGAAAAAGCCCGGCGCGAGGCCGGGCTTTCCTTGCAGCGTCCGCTTACTGGGACAGGACCTGACCGATGGTCGGGTCCTTGAAGGCGCGGGTCATGGCATCGCTCAGGACATCGCTCACCAGCTTGGTATTGGTCTGCTGGTTCGGCGCGGTGCCGAAGCGCTGGTTCAGCGAGGCACCGTACTTGCCACTGTAACGGCGGCTGCTGTTCTGCACGTCGACGCGGAAGCTGGCGCTGATGTTGGCCTCGGTGACATAGGTTTCCTTGGGCGACTGGTACTTCAGGTCGGCCAGGGTCAGGGTCAGTTGCGGGGCGTTGTAGGCGTTCGGCGACGGGGTGAAGCCCAGCAGACGCACGGCGGCCTCGGCTTCGGCCTGCAGGCGCGGCAGAATGTCCTGGCTCTGTACGCTGATGGCGCTGGTTTCGGCGTAAATGCCGCCACGGGTGCCAAGCACCGGGGAAGGACGGCCGTCGGTGACGCGCACCACCACCGGCTGACCTTGGCCGACCGGGGTCAGCGGGCCGGTGAGTTTGGGTTGCGGGCTGAGTTGCTGCGGGCTGAGGGCACAGCCGACCAGGGTCAGGCTGAGGACGGCCAGCAGGCCAAGCAACGAGCGATTCAGCATGCTTTATCTCTCCAGGAATGAAGGCAAAACGGCCGGCAGTATAACCATCCGACCCGGGTACTGACAGAGCGCCAGTCTCCTTGCCTGTTCAGACCGCCACCCGGAAGTGCGGTTCCTGTCATCGCCCTGTCACGGCCGAATGGGATAAAGGGGCTGTTCCTACTGGAGTCGTACCGATGTTCCTCTTCTGCTCCCTGTTCGCCCGCCGCCCGCAACGCCGCAGCTTCGCCCTGGTGGACAACGCCGGGATCTGCCGTGGCCTGCACCAGGGAACCGATCGCCCGACTGACGGCAACTGGGTGGAAGTGCGCGAATCCAGCCTGGCCTGGCTCGACCAGCCGCTCCCCGCCGGCGTCCGCGTCGCACCGGTCGTCGCACAGCCTGCAAAGCGCCGTGCGTTGGCAGCCTGACCAGCGGATGAAGAAAAGTCACACCCCGCGCCCTATTCCCCCGATTTCATCGTTATAATCGCCCCCCGATTATAAGGTCGTCTCCTGATCGGGCCTCGCAACACCGCACTCGCGCCAGCTTGGGCATCCGCACAGCCCCACAGAGAGCCGTCCACTTTTCGCGCTGCCATTCGTTGGCTTGCCGCATCCTTCCGCCCGAAATGCAAACGCTTTGTTGCAGGGACGCATGCGTGATGACACGCGTGCAGACGGAAGCGGCCTGCCCATGGGGTAGCCGAATCTTTTGAGGTTCACGACTCCAAAAGAGCGTGAGATGACGGTTTTTCACTACTTCACGAGAGAGTGGCGAGCAAATGGCGCAAAACGATTACGAAGCAGTGGACGTGTTGCTGGTCGGGGCCGGCATCATGAGCGCTACGCTGGCGGTACTGCTTAAAGAGCTCGATCCCGGCATCAAGCTGGAGATCGCCGAACTCCGGGAGTCGGGGGCGATCGAGAGCTCCAACCCCTGGAACAACGCGGGGACCGGTCATGCGGGTCTCTGCGAACTGAACTACACCCCGCAGGCGGCCGATGGGTCCATCGACATCAAGAAGGCCGTCAACATCAACGCCCAGTTCGAGGTTTCCAAGCAGTTCTGGGCCTACATGAGCGGCAAGAGCGCCTTCGGCTCGCCCAAAACCTTCATCAACCCCGTCCCGCACCTTTCCTTCGTGCGCGGCGACCAGGACACCGCCTTCCTCAAGAAGCGCTTCGAGCTGCTCCGCCAGCACCACGCCTTCAGCGAGATGGAATACACCGAAGACCGCGCCACCATGGCCAAATGGGCGCCGCTGATGATGAAAGGCCGCGATGCGTCCGAGAAGATCGCCGCGACCCGTGCCATGAACGGCACCGACGTCAACTTCGGCGCGGTCACCAACCAGCTTCTGCAGTACCTCTCCAGCCTGCAGGACACCCGCGTGAGCTACTTCCAGAAGGTCACCAACCTCACGCGCACCGACGCGGGCTGGAAAGTCAGCATCAAGAACACCCGGAGCGGCGCCAGCCGTGAAGTCTCGGCGCGCTTCGTGTTCCTTGGCGCCGGTGGCGGCGCGCTGCCCCTGCTGCAGCTCTCCGGCATCCCGGAAGGCAAAGGTTTCGGCGGCTTCCCGGTCAGCGGCCAGTGGCTGCGCTGCGACAACCCCGACGTGGTCAAGCAGCACCAGGCCAAGGTCTACAGCCAGGCCGAGGTCGGCGCCCCGCCGATGTCCGTGCCGCACCTGGACACCCGCGTGGTGGACGGCAAGACCTCCCTGCTGTTCGGGCCTTACGCCGGCTTCACCACCAAGTTCCTCAAGCACGGCTCCTTCATGGACCTGCCGCTCTCGGTACGTCCGGGCAACCTGCTGCCGATGCTCTCCGTGGCCCGCGACAACATGGACCTGACCCGCTACCTGATCAAGGAAGTGATGCAGTCCCAAGAGCAGCGCCTGGATGCTCTGCGCAAGTTCTACCCGGAACTGGACCCGGCCGACTGGCGCCTGGAAGTGGCCGGCCAGCGCGTGCAGATCATCAAGAAGGACGACAAGAAAGGCGGCATCCTGCAGTTCGGCACCGAACTGGTTTCGTCCGCCGACGGCAGCATCGCGGCGCTGCTGGGTGCCTCGCCGGGCGCTTCGGTGACCGTCTCCATCATGCTCAACCTGATCGAGCGCTGCTTCGCCGAGCAGTCCCGTTCCGAGCAGTGGACGGCCAAGCTGAAGGAGATTTTCCCCGCCCGCGAGAAAGCCCTGGAAAGCGACGCGGCCCTGTACCGCGAAGTCAGCACCCGCTCCGATGCGGCGCTGGGCCTGACCAGCGTCAACACGGCGGCCCAGAGCATCGCCTGAGCCTTCGCCCCGCGCTGAAAGAAACCGCCCTTCGGGGCGGTTTTTTCATGGCTGCCTGTCCTCGAAACCAGGCTTGCCGGGTGGATAGCGCCCACAAAAAAGCCCGCGCCAGGGCGTAATGCTGTTCACATAAGCATTTGAGCTGCAGCCGAGGCTCCCCGAGAATCCGATGCCAGACCTCTGGCATCGGATTTTTTATGTCCTTTCAACAGCAGTTGCTCGACCTGGGCGAGTTGTTCAACTTCTCCGACTTGAGCACCTTCACCCAAAACATCCCGATCGAGTGGGTGGCGTCGGCGCTGGACCTTTCTGCCCAGGCCACCATCCGCCGCCGACGCCTGCCCAGTGATCAGGTGCTCTGGCTGGTGCTCGGCATGGCCTTGTTCCGCGACGAGCCGGTCCATGAGGTGGCGCGGCGCCTGAACATCTGCGCCCAGGGGCTGGCCTCCGACCACCTGCTGGCCAGAAGTGGGGTCACCGAGGCACGCAAACGGCTGGGGGCCGATTCGGTTGAATGGCTGTTTCGCCAGACGGGTCAGCAATGGGGGTGTGAGCGCTATGACGGCGATAGCTGGCAGGGCCTGCAGGTGTTGGCGGTGGATGGTGCACTGCTGCGCACCCCGGATACACCCGAACTGCGGGAGCATTTCGGCTCTGGCAATACCGCCACCGACCGTCAGACGCCGTTCCCCATGCTGCGGCTCGTGGCCCTGATGAATGTGCGCTCGCACTTGATTCTGGATGCCCAGCTGAGCCCATACCGGCGCAGTGAAATGCGCTTGGCCGATGCCTTTGTGCAGCAGATTCCCGACCATTCGGTGACCTTGTTCGACAAGGGGTTCTGGAGCGCCGATTTGCTGTTGGGGTTGAACAAGGGCGGTGACCACCGACATTGGTTGATCCCGGCCCGCCAGGGCCTAGCCAGCGAGGAAGTGACGCGTTATGGCAAAGGGGATCGCCTGTTGCGCATGAAGGTGTCGCCCCAGGCACGCAAGCGCAACCCGAACCTACCCACGCACTGGGAGGTGCGCGAGGTCAGCTACGAAGTCCAGGGCAAGGTAAAAACCGTTCTGACCTCGCTGCCGGCCGAGCGCTACAGCGCCAAGGCGGTCGCCACACTGTACCGGGAGCGCTGGGAGATCGAACTGGGTTTCCGGAACATCAAGAGTTCCCTGCAGCAGAATGCGGTGACCCTGCGCAGCAAGGTCAAGGCGTTGGTCTACCAGGAGGTCTGGGGATTGTTGCTGGCCTACAACATCATCCGCCGTGAGGCCGGTCAGGCGGCAGTCGCCTTCGGCCGCTCACCCGCCGACATCCGCTTCAAGCCGGTGGCTCACTATATCGCCGTGCAATTGATCGTGATGGCGGCGGCCAACCCGATTTCGGCCACGGGCCGTCGCCTGTCGGAGTTGCGAGCCGGTATTGGCGGACTGTTTCTGGATCACCGCCCCAAGCCATCAAGACCCAGGACGGTAAAGATTTCCAAGACCCGCTACCCGGTGGACCGCAAGGCTGCTCCGCTTAAGTGAACAGCATTACGCGCCAGGGCGGGCTCTTCCGGCAGCACCGGGGATCAGCCGCGGGCGGCTTTGATCACCTCGATGTAAGGCTCGGCCATGCGCTGGTCCTGGATCAGGGCGATGAAGTCGTTGCCCTGCTCATCCGTGGCATTGAGGTCGTAGCCGGCCTCGACGAAGAAGCCGACGAAGCGCTCGAAGTCGTCGATGCGCAGGCCACGGTAGGCCTTGATCAGCTTGTGCAGCGAAGGCGGGGTGGAGTCGGCCGGCTCGACGTCGAGGAACAGCTTGATCGAGTCATCGGAGATTTCTTCGCCTATCACCTGCTTCTTGTCTTTACGCATCGCTCACATCTCTCGGGCCGGGTTTCACGGGGGCGGGCAGTTTACCCCCGCCCGGCCGCTGCGCTCAACGCGGGCGTACCGCGCCGCTGTGCAGGTCGGCCCAGACGTGGCCGTTGGGGTAGCTGAGGAACTGGCAATAGACCGGCCCGTTGCGCAGCAGGTCGAGCACGGCCGCGTACTGCGCCAGCGGGTAGTTCAGGCTGAGGATGCGGCTCGCGGGGTCGTAGTTCGGTTTCTTCAGGCTCTTGCCTTCGGTGTCGAACTGGATCACCACCTGGCGCACGTCGGCGCCCTTGCTGAGCGGCCTGCCCTTCAGGCGCACCACGGTCGGCGAGGTGATGGGAATCGGCTGCTGGTTGGACTGACGCTGGCTGCCCAGTACCACGGAATACTCGGTGATCTGGATCAGTTGCTGCTGGTCCGGCTGCTCCTGGCGCACCGCGAGATCATCCGGCGGCAGGAACCGGGCATGCATGGGCGGGTTTTCGGCAGCGCCAAGGGGCAGGCTCAGCAGCAGGGTCAAGTAGGCACCGGCACGCAGGAAGGCAGACATCGACAACTCCATTTTCGCGGCCAGGCACTCTATCACGGGCCTTTCGGATAAGGGCATTCGACCCTTGCCGACTCACCGATGGGCAGTCCCCCCCCTTATACTTGTGAGTTCTGCCACAGGAGTGACCATGTCCCGATACCTGCCTCCCTTGTTTGCAGCCTTGCGCCAGGCGTGGCGCGAGGGCTATTCCCTGGCCAGCCTGCGCGGCGACCTGGCCGCCGGCATCACCGTGGGCATCATCGCCATTCCCCTGGCCATGGCGCTGGCCATCGCGGTCGGCGTGGCACCGCAGCACGGGCTCTACACCGTGCTGCTGGCGGCGCCGCTGATCGCCCTCACCGGCGGCTCGCGCTTCAACATCTCCGGCCCCACCGCCGCCTTCGTGGTGATCCTGCTGCCCATCACCCAGCAATACGGGGTCGGCGGGCTGCTGCTCTGCACCCTGATGGCCGGGTTGATCCTCATTGCCATGGGCCTGGCGCGCCTGGGCCGGCTGATCCAGTTCATCCCCTACCCGGTGACCCTGGGCTTCACCGCCGGCATCGGCATCGTCATCGCCACCCTGCAGATCAAGGACCTGCTCGGCCTGCAGCTGGCGCAGGCGCCCCAGCACTATCTGGACCAGTTGCGCCTGCTCGCCTCAGCGCTGCCAACGACACAGCCGGGCGACGTCCTGGTGGGCATCGCCTGCTTCGCCGTGCTGGTGGTCTGGCCGCGTTTCGTGACCAAGGTGCCGGGCCATCTGGTGGCGCTGGCCCTGGGCGCCCTGCTCGGCCTGCTGCTGGAGGCACTGAACTTGCCCGTCGCCACCCTTGGCGAACGTTTCAGCTATGTGGTGGACGGCATCAGCCATCCCGGCATCCCGCCCTTCCTGCCGAGCTTCGCCTGGCCCTGGCAACTGCCCGGGCCGGATGGCCAGCCCCTGGGCCTGAGCTTCGAGCTGATCCGCCAGTTGCTGGCGCCAGCCTTTGCCATCGCCATGCTCGGCGCCATCGAATCGCTGCTCTGCGCCGTGGTGGCCGACGGTATGGCCGGCACCCGCCACGATCCCAATGCCGAACTGCTCGGCCAGGGCCTGGGCAACCTGGTGGCGCCGCTGTTCGGCGGCATCACCGCGACCGCCGCCATCGCCCGCAGCGCCGCCAACGTGCGCGCCGGGGCGCGCTCGCCGATCGCCGCCATCATCCACACCGGCGTGGTGCTGCTGGCGATGCTGCTGCTCGCGCCGCTGTTCAGCTACCTGCCCATGGCCGCCCTGGCGGCGCTGCTGCTGATGGTGGCCTGGAACATGAGCGAGGCGCGGCATGTGGCGCACACCCTGCGCATCGCCCCGCGCAACGACGTGCTGGTTCTGCTCACTTGCCTGGTGCTGACCGTGCTGTTCGACATGGTGCTGGCGGTGGGCGTCGGCCTGCTGCTGGCGGCTGGCCTGTTCATCAAGCGCATGAGCGACCTCACCGACACCGCGCCGCTGCCCCAGCATTTTCATGAGTCGTTGCGCGAACTGCCGGAACAGGTGCTGGCCTACGCCATTCGCGGGCCACTATTCTTCGGTGCGGCAGAAAAGGCCCTCAGCGTGCTGCGCCGCTTCAATCCCGAAGTGAAGGTTGTGATCGTGGAAATGAGCGCCGTGCCCATGCTGGACATGACCGCGCTGGCCACCCTGGAGAACCTGCTGCACGACTACCACCGCCAGGGCATTGGCCTGGTGCTGGTGGGCACCACGCCAAGGGTGCGGCTGAAACTGCGCCGCGCCGGCGTGCATCGAGAAACCGGCCAACTGGCCTATGTGAAGACCCTGGAGCAGGCGCGCGCCAAGGCATTGCGCTGGCTGGAGCCTACCGAAGTTCAGTCGAACAGCGAGGTCATCCAGGCGAGGTAGGCGGCCACGCCCTCTTCCCCTTCTCGGGGCGCCCAGGCGGGGTGTTCACCCTCGCCCAGGGGACGGTAGGGGCCGGCCTTGCATTCGAACAGAATGCTGTCCGGCTCCAGCACCACCAGGGCGTGGAATACCCCCGGCGGCAGGTCGACACCAACGCAATCACCGCCGGCCACCAGCTCGCGCCTGTCGGTGACCACGCCGCACTCATCGAAGATCAACAGGCCCAGGCGACCCTTGAGCACCAGCAGGCCCTCGGCCTTGTCGGCAGACAGGTGGCGGTGCGGCGGAATGTAGGTGTCCGGTTGCAGCCCCACCGCCAGGCGGTGGCAGGGTTCTTCCATTTCGTGGAAGTTGTGGTGCTGGCGCTTGCGCGGGCTCGCCGCGGCCCCGCCGGCCAGTTCAGCGAACAGTGCCTGGTCGAGGAAACGTGGCGCGGCCATGGTTCAGAGTCCCTTGACGGCGAAGATGCCGGCGGCGTTGCGCCAGTAGCCCTTGTAGTCCATGCCGTAACCGAAGATGTAGCGGTCTTCGCAGTCCAGCCCCACGTAGTCGGCCTTCAGGTCCGGGCGGGCCTTGCGGTCGTGGGTCTTGTCGATCAGCACGGCGGTGTGCACGCGGGCGGCGCCGGCGTGCCTACAGAAGTCGATGATGGCCGCCAGGGTGTGCCCTTCGTCGAGGATGTCATCGATGATCAGCACGTCGCGGTCGATGAAGGAGATTTCCGGCTTGGCCTTCCAGAACAGCTCTCCGCCGCTGGTTTCGTTGCGGTAGCGGGTGGCGTGCAGGTAGGACAGCTCCAGCGGGAAGTTCAGCTTGGGCAGCAGCTTTCCGGCGAAGATCAGGCCGCCGTTCATCACGCAGAACACCACCGGATTACACTCGGCCAGTTCGCCGTTGATGGCCTCGGCGACCTGGCCGATGGCTGCTTCTACCTGGGCTTCGGGGTACAGGCAATCGGCTTCGGCCATCACTTGGCGGATGTGGGCGAGATCGGCGGACATGGCAATTCCTCTGGATTCGGCGGGGGGAACATGCGCGGTTCCCGCTGGAAACTTGAACGGGGCGTCAAGATAAAAGTCGGCAAAGGTACCCATCCGACTGCCCTCGGGCAAGTCCCACTGGATGAGCGTCTACCATACTGCAGCAGGTTGCCCCGCTGTCGGATAGTTCCTTGCCTCGCTGCGACATGGCGGCAGGAACCCGCCAGTCAGTTCAGCACAGCCCGTGCGCATTGGATTAAGCTATCGCGATTTTTTTGCCAGCCCGCCGGAGACCCCTCCCATGCCCATCCGTGAGATCCGCCATCCGCTGATCCGCCACAAGCTCGGCCTCATGCGCCGCGCCGACATCAGCACCAAGAACTTCCGCGAACTGGCACAGGAAGTCGGCGCCCTGCTGACCTACGAAGCAACCAATGACCTGCCCCTGGAAAGCTACGAGATCCAGGGCTGGGCGGGCACCGTGCAGGTGGAGAAAATCGCCGGCAAGAAGATCACCGTGGTGCCCATCCTGCGCGCCGGCATCGGCATGCTCGACGGCGTGCTCAGCCTGATACCGGGTGCGAAGGTCAGCGCCGTGGGCGTGGCCCGCAACGAGGAAACCCTGGAGGCCCACACCTACCTGGAGAAGCTGGCCCCGGAAATCGACGAGCGCCTGGCGCTGATCATCGACCCGATGCTGGCCACTGGCGGCTCCATGGTCGCCACCATCGACCTGCTCAAGCGCGCCGGCTGCAAGGAAATCCGCGCCATGGTGCTGGTCGCCGCGCCGGAAGGCATCAAGGTCGTCAGCGACGCCCATCCGGACGTGATGATCTACACCGCCTCCATCGACCAGAAACTCAACGAGCACGGCTACATCATTCCGGGCCTGGGCGATGCCGGCGACAAGATCTTCGGCACCAAGCAGAAGGAAAACTGATCGATGAGCGACGAATTCAAGGACCCGCTCTGGCGCCAGATCCTTTCCGGTGCACAGATGCTCTTCGTGGCCTTCGGTGCCCTGGTGCTGATGCCGCTGATCACCGGACTGGACCCGAACGTAGCGCTCTTCACCGCCGGCCTCGGCACCCTGCTGTTCCAACTGGTCACCGGGCGCCAGGTGCCGGTGTTCCTGGCCTCCAGCTTCGCCTTCATCACCCCCATCATCCTCGCCAAGGGCCAGTTCGGCCTGGCCGCGACCCTGGGCGGGGTGGTGGCGGCGGGTTTCGTCTACACCTTCCTGGGCCTGGCGGTGAAGATCAAGGGCACCGGTTTCATCGACCGCCTGCTGCCGCCGGTGGTGATCGGCCCGGTGATCATCTCCATCGGCCTGGCCATGGCCCCCATCGCCGCCAACATGGCCATGGGCAAGGCCGGTGACGGCACCGAACTGATCCCCTACGACACCGCCATGTGGATCTCCATGCCGGCGCTGCTGACCACCCTGATAGTCGCGGTGTTCGGCAAGGGCATCTTCCGCCTGGTGCCGATCATTTCCGGCGTGGTGGTGGGCTTCGCCCTGTCGTTCTGGTTCGGCGTGGTGGACACCGCGAAGATCGCCGCCGCGCCCTGGCTGGAACTGCCGAACTTCGTCGCTCCCGAATTCAACCTGCAGGCCATCCTGTTCATCGTGCCCGTGGCTCTGGCCCCGGCCATCGAGCACATCGGCGGAGTGATCGCGGTCGGCAGCGTGACCGGCCGCAACTACCTGAAGAAGCCCGGCCTGCACCGCACCCTGCTGGGCGACGGCCTGGCCACCTCGGCCGCCGGCCTGTTCGGTGGTCCGCCGAACACCACCTACGCCGAAGTTACCGGCGCGGTGATGCTGACCAAGAACTACAACCCGAAGATCATGACCTGGGCCGCCGCGTTCGCCATCGGCCTGGCCTTCATCGGCAAGTTCGGCGCCATCCTGCAGAGCATCCCGGTGCCGGTCATGGGCGGCATCCTCTGCCTGCTGTTCGGCTCCATCGCCGCCGTCGGCCTGAACACCATGATCCGCCACCAGGTGGACCTGGCCGAGGCACGCAACCTGGTGATCGTGTCGGTGACCCTGGTGTTCGGCATCGGCGGCATGCTGGTGGGGACCGGCACCGGCCAGGACGACTTCGGCCTCAAGGGCATCGCCCTCTGCGCCATTGTCGCCATTGCGTTGAACCTGATCCTGCCAGGGCACCAGATCTGGAAGCATCAGGCCGCGGATGATGCACCGCACATCTGAGCCCGGCGCCATGAAGAAGCCCCGCACTTGCGGGGCTTTTTATTGAGTGCTTCGAGGAAATGCCGGGAAGAAGGGGTCACACCGGATTGGCAATCCGGTGTGAGGGGGCTCAGGGTTATGTGCATGGTTCATTGCCGAGCGGGTTTCAGCTTTCTGTTTCGCCTTGCCGGGCGAGCCCCTTTCTCAGTCGCCGAAAGGAACCAAAGGGCTTGCCCCTGCATCCGGCCCGGCTGCGCCGGGTGCCCTCCCTCCATCCTGGCGTACTCGCTGCGCTCGCCCTTCGGGCCAGCCTTCGGCTGTTACTTCGCTGCGCTCCGTTTTGCAAGGATTCCGCTCGGCCTCCTGAAGGGGCGGAGTCGCCGCCCCACCTTTGTTCTCTTGGTTTCAGGCCAGCACGGGCTTCGGATCTGCCTGGGTGCTGCCCGCGCGAGTCACCCTTCTCCCTCCGGGAGAGGGGCGGGGGTGAGGGATGCATCCGACTGCACATTGCCAATCAAGGGCAATCACACAAATCTGCCAATCCGGTGTGGACTTCACATCCCCGAAAATCCGTGAAGAGCCTTTCCGGGGCTCTGCCGACAATGGGGTAGCCGCAGGACGGGACGGGCGGCGTTCCGCGAGACCGCAGCCCCCATCGATCTGCATTGATGGGTTTCGCTACGCTCAACGCCATCCTACGAGGACAACTGCGCCTCACCGGGCACCTCGTCCTGCCGGGCGTCGACGCCCCACTGCTGCAGGCGCTTGAGGCTTTCGCGATAGGGTTTGAGACCGGCCCACAGCAGCACGACCGAACTGGCCACCGCCAGCGTGGTGACGATCAGCAGCGAGTAGCGCAGGGCCATGTCGTCGGCGAACAGGTAATCGGTCACCAGCGCCACGGCGGTGGGACCGAAGCCCAGGCCGATCAAGGTGATGACGAACAGGTAGACGGCCGAAGCCTGGCCGCGCATGGCGTTGGGCATGATCTCCTGAATCGCCGCCGGCGCCACGCCGAAGGGCATGCTCAGGCAGAACACCGTGGGCGCCATCAGCACCGTCACCCAGAAGGCGTCGTCCAGCAGTGGGAAGAGTGCCACCAGCGGCAGCGCGCCGAGGGCGGCGAACAGGCCGACGCGCATGTTGGCGTCCGCCCGCCCGTGCTTGGCCATCCAGTCCGCCAGGCGCCCGCCGAAGACGATGCCGAGGCAGCCGAACACGGCCACTATGCTGCCGTAGATCACCCCCACCTGGCCGGCGTCCCAGCCATGGGTACGGATGTAGAAGGTGGGAATCCAGGCCGCGCTGCCGTAGCCGGCGAACGCCAGGCCGGCAAAGCCGAAGTTGTGACAGACCACAGTGCGCCGATTGCTGCGCAGGTAGCGGCCGACGTCCGCCAGGGGCACCACCACGCCAGCGCCGATGCCACGCCGCTGCGGCTCGCGTACGGCCAGCATCAGCAGGGTGAAGAGCACGCCGGCCGCCCCCAGCACCAGGAAAATCAGTTGCCAGGGCCGCACCTCGCCCAGCAGCGGCAGGTGCACGTTGCCCTGGGCCGAAGCGAACGTGATCACCAGCCCACCCAGCAGGAAGGCCAGCCCGGAGCCCAGGTAGACGCCCATGGAATAGACACTGATGGCGGTGGCGCGGCGCTCCTTGGGAAAGCTGTCGGCGATCAGCGAGTAGGCCGCCGGCGACAGCGCCGCTTCGCCCACGCCGACGCCGATGCGGCAGATCAGGAATTGCCAGTACAGCTTGGCCATGCCGCAGGCCGCCGTGGCGGCGCTCCAGAACAGCACGCCGACGGCGATCAGTCCACGCCGGCTGCGGCTGTCGGCCAGGCGGCCGAGGGGAATGCCGCACACGGTGTAGAACAACGCGAAGGACAGGCCCATCAGCAGGCTCATCTGGGTGTCGCTGATAGCCAGGTCGCGGCGGATGGGCTCCACCAGCAGGTTGAGAATCTGCCTGTCGATGAAGGACAGCACGTACGCCACCATCAGGATGGCGACCGTGGTCCAGGCGCTCAGACTCGAGGGGTAGCCATTGTTCTTGTTCTGCACTGGGCTCTCCTCGGCGCCGCCGGTGCGGCGCACGACGGTTGAAGGAGAACCCAGCTTAGGTGGCCATGGGCGGCCTGAATACCGAAACACCCATCATATAGGCGGGATGAATGCGCGCCATGCCATCCAGTTGATGGGGGAACCCTGGAACGAGTCCCTGCGGGATCGCGGTCAGAGCGGCCGGGCCACGGTCTCGCACAATCTCGCCAGGGCCGACACCCACTGCGGATGGCTGTTCATGCAGGGCACCAGCACCAGCTCGCGGCCACCCGCTTCCTGGAACTGCTCGCTGCCACGCTGGCCGATTTCCTCCAGCGTCTCGATGCAGTCGGCGACGAAGGCCGGACACATCACCAGCAGCTTCTTCACGCCCTGCCTGCCCAGTTCGTCGAGGCGCGTCTCGGTGTAGGGCTCGATCCACTTGTCGCGGCCCAGGCGCGACTGGAAGGACACCGACCACTGCCCGGGCTTCAGCCCGGCACGCTCGGCGAACGCTTCGGCGGTGCGCTGGCACTGGCTTCGGTAGCACACCGCCAGAACCTCGTCGCTGACGCCGCGGCTGTCCTGGGCGCGCAGGTCGTGCTGCGGATCGATGGATTTCACCAACTTGCGGATATGCCGCTCCGGCAGGCCGTGGAAGCTCAGCAGGAGGTGGTCGAAACCTTCCTCTAGATAGGGCTTGGCACTGGCCACCAGGGCGTCCAGGTAATCCGGCTCGGCGAAGAACGGCGGCAGCACCTCGACCTCGAGTTGCAGGCCCTGCTCGCGGATCGCCCGGCGCGCCTCTTCGATGGCGGTCGTGGTCGTGCTGTCGGCGAACTGCGGGTAGAGCGGCGCCAGGGTCACTCGCCTGACCCCCTGTCCGGCCAACTTGCGCAGGGCCCCTTCGATGGAAGGCTGGCCGTAGCGCATCGCCAGCTCCACGGGACCGTGGGGCCAGTAGGGGACGATGGCGTCCCGCAACTGGCGGCTGAGCACGATCAGCGGGGAGCCATCCGGCCACCAGATGGACGAATAGGCGTGGGCCGACTGCGCCGGACGCTTGATCAGGATCAACGAAACCAGCAGACGCCGCAGCGGCCAGGGCAGATCGACCACGTAAGGGTCCATGAGGAACTGGTCGAGGTAGCGCCGCACATCTTCCACCTTGGTGGAAGCGGGGGACCCCAGGTTGACCAGCAGCAGCGCGTGATCAGTCATCAAACATCCTTAGGCGTCAGCAGGTCGCCGAGCGCCGAATCCAGATCGGTGAATGCAAAGGTGAAACCCGCCGCCTGCAAACGGGCCGGAACCGCCCGCTGCCCTCCCAGCAGCAGACCGGCCAGTTCGCCCAGGAGCACCTTGAGGACAAAGGCCGGCGCGGGCATTACGGCCGGTCGTCCCAGCGCACGCCCTAGGCTGCGAGCGAAGTCGCGGTTGCGCACCGGCTGCGGCGAGCACGCATTATAGGGACCGCGCGCCTCTTCCCGCCGCAAGAGAAAATCCATCAGGGCGATTTGGTCGTCCAGATGCACCCAGGGCATCCATTGCCGGCCGCCGCCCAGGGGGCCACCCAGGCCAAGGCGAAAAGGCGGCACCAGGCGTTTGAGGAACCCCCCATCGCGCGCCAGCACCAAACCGGTGCGCACCAGCACCACTCGGATGCCCAACCCCTCGGCCCGTTGTGCGGTCTCTTCCCAGGCCACGCAGAGCTGGCTGGCAAAGTCATCGGTCACCGGCGGCGATTCCTCGGTCAATTCCCGCTCTCCGCCATCGCCGTACCAGCCCACCGCCGAGCCATTGAGCAGGACTTGCGGCATCTGGTCGCGCTTCTTCAACCACTCCAGCAACTGCTCGGTGAGGGTGATGCGGCTGCCCCAGAGTTGTGCCTTGCGCTTGTTGGTCCAGGGCCGGTCGGCAATGGGTTCGCCGGCCAGGTTGACGATGGCGTCCAGCGGTTCGTCGCCATACTCGGCGAACTCGCCGATGCCACGCACCGAGCGGCCGCACAAGCTGGCGACGCTCTGCGGCCGGCGGCTCAGCACCGTGAGCCGATGCCCCTCGGCCAACCAGCGTTGACAGAGCGCCCGGCCAATCAGACCAGTACCGCCGGTCAGCAATATGTGCATGGCATCCTCCTCGCATGGCGCTAACTGCGGATATCGCCCTAGTCTGGATTATGACGATCCGACGTGCCCCGCTTTGGGCCCCGTATCGTCAGAAAATGCAGAAGACCGCGATTGGAACGACCAACCTGTACAAGGCTTGAAAATTGTACAGGTCTTGTCTAAAGCGTAGCCTGTAAGCCATAGGTAACGAGGTAGACCATGAGTGCACCTATCGCCATCATCGGAACCGGCCTGGCCGGCCTCTCCGCCGCCCAGGCGCTGCATGCGGCTGGGCAGAACGTGGAACTCTTCGACAAGAGCCGCGGCAGTGGTGGTCGCATGGCCAGCAAGCGCAGCGACGCCGGTTCGGTGGACCTTGGCGCGCAGTACTTCACCGTACGCGACCGCCGCTTCGCCGAAGTGGTGCAGCAGTGGCGCGACCGGGGCTGGGTCGCCGAGTGGTCTCCGAGCCTCTTCAATTTCAGGGAAGGCCGCCTGCTGCCCTCCCCCGACGAGCAGATCCGCTGGGTCGGCACGCCACGCATGAGCGCCATTACCCGCGCCCTGCTCGGCGCCCTGCCGGTGAACTTCGCCTGCCGTATCACCGAAGTCTTCCGCGGCGAACGCCATTGGGGCCTGCAGGATGCCGACGGACTCAGCCACGGGCCCTTCAGCCATGTGATTGTCGCCACGCCGGCGCCCCAGGCCACCGCCCTGCTGGCCGCCGCACCGAAGCTGGCCGGCGCCGCCGCCAGCGTCGCCATGGAGCCCACCTGGGCCGTAGCCCTGGGCTTCAGCGAACCGCTGGACACCCGCGTCGAAGGCTGCTTCCTGCAGGACAGTCCCCTGGACTGGCTGGCCCGCAACCGCTCCAAGCCCGGCCGTGAAACCAACGTGGACACCTGGGTCCTGCACGCCACCAGCAGTTGGAGCCGACAGCATCTGGACCTGCCCAAGGAAACGGTCATCGAGTACCTCCATGGCGCCTTCGCCGAGATGATCGGCTGTGCCGTGCCAGCCCCCAACTTCAGCGTGGCCCACCGCTGGCTCTATGCCCGCCCGACCCAGGCGCACCAGTGGGGCGCCCTTGCCGACGCCGACCTGGGCCTCTATGCCTGCGGCGACTGGTGCCTGTCCGGCCGTGTGGAAGGTGCCTGGCTCAGCGGCCAGGAAGCGGCTCGCCGCCTGCTCGAACATCTTTGAGCGCCGCACCTTTCCACCTCACTGACTCATTCCCACATGACGCAGGCGTCACGCCCACCCTGACGCCCGAGGCCATGCGCAACCACCGCTGGCCGGCCTGACGCCCCTGGCCCCGCGCGAATCTTGTACAAAGTGTTTTTATTGTACAAGTTTTCGTCTACCATTTTCACAAAACATGTACATATACCTAGGGATGTACAACTTATGTCCATGCCTTTCGACCTGCCACAGCGGCCCCGACTGGGCATCAGCGCCTGCCTGCTCGGCAACCCGGTGCGCTACAACGGTGGGCACAAGGAATCGCGATTGTGCAGCCGCGACCTGGCGCTGCATGTCGATTTCGTACCCTTCTGCCCGGAAATGGCCATCGGCCTCGGCAACCCCCGCGAGCCTATCCGCCTGGTGGGCGACCCCGCAGAGCCACGCGCCGTGGGGCTACGGACCTCGCGCGATCACACCGAAGCATTGGCCGGATTCGGCGCACTCATGGCCACGCAACTCGGGGATATCGATGGCTGCATCTTCATGCAGAAGTCCCCTTCCTGCGGGCTGGATCGGGTCAGGGTCTATATGGACGATGGTCGAGGCGCCAGCGCTCAGGGGCGTGGCGTGTTCGCTGGCGCCTTCCGCGCCCTGCGCCCCGACCTGCCGGTGGAGGAAGAGGGCCGACTCAACGACGCAGTGCTGCGGGAGAACTTCCTCACCCGCGTCTATGCCCACGCCCGGTGGCGCGCGCTGTGTCGCGAAGGCCTGAGCCACCAGGGGATCATCGCCTTTCACGCCTGCTACAAGTACCAGTTGATGGCCCATGACCCGGTGCAGTACCGGACGTTGGGCCGCCTGCTCGGCGGCATCGGCGAGTACCCGCCGGAGGAGGTCGGCCCACGCTATTTCTCCGCCCTGATGACCGCCCTGCGAAAGTGCGCCACGCGCGGCACCCACAGCAACGTCCTGCAGCACCTTGGCGGCTACCTCAAGAACCACCTCGATAGCGGCGAGAAAGCCGAGTTGCAGCGGCTGATCGAGCAGTACCGCGATGGCATCGTTCCGCTGGTGGCGCCCATGACCCTACTCAAGCACCACTTCAACGGCCATCCGGATCGCTACATCGCCCAGCAGGCCTACCTGCAGCCGCATCCGGAAGAACTCGGCCTGCGCAACGCCATCTAGGCAACCGCGGCACCGCCCACAGGAGCGCCCATGCGCCAGCTCATCTGGTTCCGTACTGACCTGCGGGTGCAGGACAACAGCGCCCTGCACGCCGCCCTCGCCGCCGGTCCGACCTTCGCCCTGTACCTCATCAGTCCCGGCCAGTGGCAAGCCCATGACGATGCGCCAGCCAAGGTGGACTTCTGGTTGCGCAACCTGGCCGAACTGGCCAGGGCCCTGCAGCACCTCAACGTTCCACTGTTGATCCGCCACGCCGAGACCTGGGCCGAAGCCCCGAAGGTGCTACGCGAACTCTGCCATTCATTCGGTATCGGCGCCGTGCAGGTGAACGAGGAATACGGTCTCAACGAAACCCTGCGCGACCGCCGGGTGACCGACCTGCTGGCCGCAGACGGCATCGCCCTGCGCAGCCACCTCGATCAGCTGCTCTTCCGCCCGGGCAGCGTGCTCACCCAGTCCGGCGGCTATTTCCAGGTCTACAGCCAGTTCCGCAAGGTCTGCTACCAGCGCCTGCACACAGCCCTGCCGAACTGCCTACCACCACCCAGGCCCCAGGCCAGACTGGAAGTTGCGAGCGACCTACTGCCCACCTCGGTGGACGGGTTCTCCACCCCACCGGACAGCCTGCGCGAACGCTGGCCCGCCGGCGAGGCCGCCGCCCGCGAACGCCTGGATGCCTTCAGCGTTGAAGCGCTCTGGTGCTACGAGCAGCGTCGCGACTTTCCCGCGCAAGCCGGCACCAGCCAGCTCTCGCCCTACCTTGCAGCCGGGGTACTCTCGCCCCGCCAGTGCCTGCATGCGGCCTTGCGCAACAACCAGGGCGAGTTCGACAGCGGCGACCCTGGCGCCGTCAGCTGGATCAACGAACTGCTCTGGCGCGAGTTCTACAAACACATCCTCGCCGGCTTCCCACGCGTGTCCCAACACCGTGCATTCCGCCAGGAAACCGAAGCCCTGGCCTGGCGCCGTGCGCCGCGCGAGCTCGAAGCCTGGCAACAGGGCCGCACCGGCATCCCCATCATCGATGCGGCGATGCGCCAACTGCTCGCCACCGGCTGGATGCACAACCGCCTGCGCATGGTGGTGGCGATGTTCCTCACCAAGAACCTGCTGATCGATTGGCGCGAAGGCGAACGCTGGTTCATGCGCCACCTGATCGACGGCGACCTCGCAGCGAACAACGGCGGCTGGCAATGGAGCGCGTCCACCGGCACTGACGCGGCTCCGTACTTCCGCATCTTCAACCCCATCAACCAGTCGCAGAAGTTCGACCCGGACGGCCGTTTTCTACGCCACTGGCTGCCGGAACTGGCGCACCTCGACAGTCGCGCTATCCACAACCCGGCCGGTCTCGGCGGCCTGTTCGGCGTGGCGGGCTACCCGCCGCCGCTGGTGGACCTCGCCGCCAGCCGGGAACGCGCCCTGGCGGCGTTCGGGAATCTGTCGAAGCGGGTGGTCTGAACCGACCCGGCCTGATGGCCGGGCAATAAAAAACCGGGCGCCTGGCCCGGTTTTCGTCTGCCTTTACGCCTCAGAAGGACAGGCGATAGTGCAGGGTGTAGGACTCGACACCATCGTTCGGCTGCTTGATGCCGGCGTTGGAGTAGTGGAAGGCGCGTACGCCAACTTCCTGGTTGGCGAAGCGCAGGCCCAGGCCGATGCGGTCCTCGAACTGGAAGGAGGAGCCCAGGTCGTTGTCTTCCAGATCGGTGTTCTCGAATACCGCCACGCCGATACCTGCCTCGATGTAGGGCTTCACGGTGTCACCGGCGAATTCGTAGACGAATACCGGAGAGAACGACAGGCTGTGGTTGCTGGAGGTTTCGTCGCCCTCCCAGTAGGTGTAGGCGGCGTCCCAGAAGCCGGTCAGGCGACCGACGTCGCTCTGGAACCAGTTGCTGGAGAAGTCGAATTGGGTGCCCAGACGGTAGGTCATGGTGGAGTCGCCGGTCTGGCCGATATCCAGGGAAACATCGGCGGCCTGGGCGGAAACGACCGGACCAAGGGAAATGGCTGCAGCCGCGGCCCAGAAGAAAAGTCTCTTCATGAAAACAGTCCTTATTCTGATGTGCTGACAGATTCTGTTAATACCTGGCAGCGATTATAGATAGCTTTCTAATCAGAGAAAGAAATCTACCGGAAACTTCGCTCAATCCGGCAACTTTTCCACTCGGCCAAATTCGCCCCAGAGCGTAGGCAGGATTCGCTGCATCGCCGCCGCATCACCACTGGACCAGAAGCGGCAAGCCACCGCTTCGCCTTCGGCGAGCAGATCATGTGCATCCAACAGGCGCTGGACCTGGCGGGCGACTGCCGCACCGGTATCGATCAGGCTGACCGAGTCCGGCACCAGTTCGTGCAGCAGCGGGCGCAGGAAGGGGTAATGGGTGCAGCCGAGAATCAGCGTGTCGCAGCCTTCCGCCAGCAGCGGCTCGACATAGCCCATCAACAGTTCGCGCGTCAGCGCCCCCATCAGGTCGCCGGCTTCGATGCGCTCCACCAGGCCCGGGCAGGGCTGGGTGATCACCCGCACGTCCGCGGCGAAGCGATCCAGCAGCGCAGCGAACTTGGCGCTCCTCAGCGTACCGGTGGTCGCCAGCACCCCGACCACGCCACTGCGGGTGGCGGCAGCGGCAGGCTTCACCGCCGGCTCCATGCCAACGATGGGCAGTTGCGGATAACGCTCGCGCAGGTCGGCCACGGCGGCCACGGTGGCGGTGTTGCAAGCCAGCACCAGCGCCTTGGCGCCCTGGCCAAGCAGGAACTCGGCAATCTGGTGGCTGCGTTCGCGGATGAAGTCGGCGCTCTTCTCGCCGTAGGGAACATGACCGCTGTCGGCCACGTAAAGCAGCGATTCGCGCGGCAGTAAAGTGCGAATCTCCCGCAGGACAGAGAGACCGCCGACCCCCGAGTCAAAGACCCCGATCGTGGCGGCCTCAGCCATGGCGGGTCCCGCAGACGGCACAAGCCGGGTCGCGCTTGACCCGTAGCTCGCGGAAACGGCTGCCCAGTGCATCCACCAGCAACAGGCGGCCCACCATAGGCTCGCCGAAGCCGGCGATCAGCTTCAGGGCTTCGAGTGCCTGCAGGCTACCCACCAGCCCCACCAGCGGGCCGACCACGCCCGCTTCGCTGCAGGTCAGTTCGGCCTCGCTGCCGTGGCCGTAAAGGCAGTGGTAGCACGGACTGTCGTCGCGACGCGGATCGAACACCGACAGCTGGCCTTCGAGGCGGATGGCTGCGCCGGACACAAGCGGCTTGCCGGCCGCGACGCAGGCGGCATTGACTGCCTCACGGGTGCCGAAGTTGTCGGTGCAATCCAGCACCAGGTCCACGGCGGCGACGGCGGCGGCCAGGCTGTCTTCGTCCAGCGCACGGGTGATGGGCACCAGTCGCACGTCCGGGTTCAGCGCAGCGAGGCGCACCATGGCCGAATCGACCTTGCCCTGTCCGACGCTGTGGCTGTCATGGACGATCTGCCGCTGCAGGTTGGTCAGGTCGACATTGTCGAAGTCCGCCAGATGCAGTTCGCCGACGCCGGCGGCAGCCAGGTAGAGGGCGACGGGCGAACCAAGGCCACCCAGGCCAACGATCAGCACCCGCCCCTGTTTCAGGCGCAGCTGCCCGTCGACATCGATTTGCGGCAGCAGGATCTGCCGGCTGTAGCGGAGAAGCTCCTGGTCGCTCAGCATGGCCATTGCCCCAGGGAGATGCGCTCATGGCCGCCCAGGTCGCGACGGCTTTCCACCCGCTCGAAACCGGCGCTGGCCAGCAGGTCGCGCACCGCCGGGGCCTGGTCGAAGCCGTGTTCCAGCAGCAGCCAACCGCCGGGCAACAGGTGCCGGGGGGCCTGGTCGATGATCTGGCGGATATCGTCCAGCCCATCGACGCCGGCCACCAGCGCGCTGGCCGGCTCGAAGCGCACATCGCCTTCGGCCAGGTGCGGGTCCCGGGCCGGGATATAGGGCGGGTTGCTGACGATCAGGGCGAAGCGTCGCTCACCCAGGGAGGAGAACCAGTGGCTCTCCAGGAACCGCACGTTGTTCAGCTTGAGTCGCGCACGGTTGCGCTCGGCCAGTTGCACGGCGGCGGAAATGCGATCGACACCGGCGACCTGCCAGGCCGGGCGTTCGCAGGCCAGGGCCAGGGCGATGGCGCCGCTGCCGGTGCCCAGGTCGAGCACCTCGGCGGGACCCGTCGGCTGCAGGGCCAGGGCGGTTTCCACCAGCAGTTCGGTGTCGGGACGCGGGATCAGGGTGTCCGGCGCGACTTCCAGGTCCAGGCTCCAGAACCCCTGGTGGCCGAGGATATAGGCCACCGGCTCGCCACCGCGGCGTCGCGCCAGGTAGCCGGCATAACACTCGGCCACGTCGCTGGAAACCACCCGCTCCGGCCAGGTGTGCAGAAAGCTGCGCGGCTTGCCAAGGGCGGCGGCCAGCAGCAATTCGGCGTCCAGGCGCGGGGTGGGCGAGTCCGGCAGTCGGGCCTGGCTCAGCAGGCTGGCGATGATGGTCACATCAGTCTCCCAGGGCCGCCAGCTGGTCGGCCTGGTATTCGGCGAGCAGCGGCTCGATCACCGCTTCCACACCACCGGCCATGACATCGTCCAGGGCGTAGAGGGTGAGGTTGACGCGGTGGTCGGTGACTCGGCCCTGCGGATAGTTGTAGGTGCGGATGCGCTCGGAACGGTCGCCGGAGCCCACCAGCAGGCGGCGGGTGTCGGACATTTCCTTGTGGGCGGCGGCTTCCTGCTGGTCATTCAGCTTGGCCGCCAGCCAGGCCATGGCCTTGGCGCGGTTCTTGTGCTGGGAACGCTCTTCCTGGCACTCGACCACGATGCCCGACGGGATATGGGTGATGCGCACCGCCGAGTCGGTCTTGTTCACGTGCTGGCCACCAGCGCCGGACGCGCGATAAGTGTCCACGCGCAGGTCGGCGGGGTTGATCTCGATGGCGGCCTGCTCGTCCGGCTCCGGCAGCACGGCGACGGTGCAGGCGGAGGTGTGGATGCGGCCCTGGGATTCGGTCTCCGGCACCCGCTGCACACGGTGCGCACCGGACTCGAACTTGAGTTTGGCGTAGACGTTGTCGCCCTCCACGCGGGCGATCACTTCCTTGTAGCCGCCGTGCTCGCCTTCGTTCTCGGAGAGGATCTCCACACGCCAGCCCTGGCGCTCGGCATAGCGGGAGTACATGCGGAACAAGTCGCCGGAAAAGATCGCCGCCTCGTCGCCGCCAGTACCCGCGCGGATTTCCAGGAAGACGTTGCGGCCATCGTTGGGGTCCTTCGGCAGCAGCATGCGCTGCAGGCGGTCTTCCAGCCCCACCAGCTGTTCGCGGGCCTGGGCGACTTCCTCCTCGGCCATTTCGCGCAGGTCCGGGTCACTGTCCTTGAGCAGCGCCTGGGCGCCCTCGAGGTCGTTCTGCACCTTGCGGAACTCGCGGAACGCCACGATCACCGGCTCGACCTCGGCAAACTCCTTGGAATACGCCCGGAACTTGCCCTGGTCACTGATGACTTCGGCATCGCCGAGCAGGGCGGTGAGCTCCTCGTAGCGGTCCTGGAGGAGGTCGAGCTTGTTCAGCAGGGAGGCTTTCATTGCGAGCGTTTATCCGAGCCCTCGTCGAGGGCGAAGAGTTCCTGGGCCACGGCCAGCGCATCGAAACGGCCGTCGGCGGAGAGTTTCTTCAGCTGCACGCTGGGCGCGTGCAGCAGCTTGTTGGTCAGGCCACGGGCCAGCTGTGCCAGCACCTCCTCGGCCGACGTGCCGTTCTGCAGCAGGCGCTGGGCCTTGAGCACTTCCTCATCACGCAGACGCTCGGCCTGCTGGCGGTAGGCACGCAGCACGTCGACCGCGGCCAGCTCGCGCAAGCGCTGCATGAAGTCCTCGACCCCCGCGCCCACCAGCTCTTCGGCGGCCTGGGCCGCGCCCTGGCGGCTCTTGAGGTTCTCCGCGACCACCTCGTGCAGGTCGTCCACGGTGTAGAGGTAAACGTCGTCCAGCTCGCCCACTTCGGGCTCGATATCGCGCGGGACGGCGATGTCCACCATGAAGATCGGCTTGTGCCGGCGCTGTTTCAGCGCACGCTCCACCGCACCCTTGCCGAGAATCGGCAATTGGCTGGCGGTGGAGCTGATGACGATGTCGCTGTTGACCAGTTCCTGGGGCATGTCGGCCAGCAGCACGGCGTGGGCGCCGAACTCCTCGGCGAGGATGCTGGCGCGCTCCAGCGTACGGTTGGCGACCACGATACGCTTCACGCCCTGCTCGTGCAGGTGGCGGGCAACCAGGGTGATGGTTTCGCCGGCGCCGATCAGCAGCGCCTGACTGCGGTGCAGGTCGGCGAATATCTGCTTGGCCAGGCTGACGGCGGCGAAGGCCACGGAAACCGGGTTCTCGCCAATGGCGGTGTCGGTGCGAACCGTCTTGGCGGTGCTGAAAGTGGCCTGGAACAGGCGGCCCAGCAGCGGACCGACGGTCCCGGCCTCACGCGCGACGGCATAGGCGGACTTCATCTGGCCGAGGATCTGCGGCTCGCCGAGCACCATGGAGTCCAGCCCGGAGGCGACCCGCATCATATGGCGGACGGCAGCGTCATCCTGATGCACATAGGCGCAGGCACGCAGCTCTTCCAGGCTGAGGTTGTGATAGCCAGCCAGCCAGGCGAGCACCTCGTCGGCGCTGGGGTGATCCTGCTCCAGGTAGAGCTCGCTGCGGTTACACGTGGAGAGAATCGCCGCCTCGCGGCTGGGCGTGATGCGACACAGCTGCTGCAAGGCCTCCACCAACTGCTCGGGAGTGAAGGCCACGCGTTCGCGGACATCCACCGAGGCGGTCTTATGGTTGATACCAAGAGCAATGAAGGCCATGCAGGGTCGCTAACTGAAACAGGAGGGCGCGCAATTGTCCTACTTCACCCGAACAACGACAACCACCGCCGATAATTGTCTGCTTGAACAGGTTTGGCCCGGCCCCGGCCGGCTCCCCGCCCCATGTGCTAGCCTGACGGCTTGTGTCATGATGGGCCACTCGCTGGTTAGCCCCCTCCTTCCTATATGAATAGATCCCTCGCGTTGCTGACCGCCCTGCTGTTCCTTGGCGGCTGTCAGAGCTTGACCCAGAAGACTCCGGACGGCGCGCCACCGGTGGAGGAAGGCAGCCAGGCCTCTGCGCCCGCCAAGCCCGAAGTCTACGGTTCGTTCAGCCGCGAAACCCTCTACGCCCTGCTCGCCGCCGAACTGGCCGGTCAGCGCAACCGCTTCGATATCGCCCTCGGCAACTACGTCCAGCAGGCCAATGCGACCCAGGACCCGGCGGTTGCCGAGCGCGCCTTCCGCATCGCCGAATACCTGGGCGCCGACCAGGCCGCCCTGGACACGGCCATGATCTGGGCGAAGAACGCCCCCGGCAACCTCGACGCCCAGCGCGCCGCCGCCGTCCAGCTGGCCCGCGCCGGCCGCTACGACGACGCCATGGCCTATATGGAGAAGGTGCTCCAGGGCCAGGGCGACACCCACTTCGACTTCCTCGCCCTTTCCGCCGCGGAAACCGACGCCGACACCCGCGCCGGCCTGCTGCAGAGCTTCGACCGCCTGCTGGCCAAGCATCCGGACAATAGCCAACTGGTGTTCGGCAAGGCCGTGCTGCTGCAACAGGACGGCCGCACCGAAGACGCTCTGGCCCTGCTGGAAGGGGTGCCGGCCAACGACAAGGAAATCGCCCCGACGCTGCTGCGCGCGCGCCTGCTGCAGGGCCTCAAGCGCGGCGACGAAGCCCTGCCGCTGCTGCAGAAGGCCATCAAGCAACACCCGGACGACAAACGTCTGCGCCTGACCTACGCCCGCATGCTGGTGGAGCAGAACCGCCTGGACGAAGCCAAGTCCGAGTTCTCCGGCCTGGTCCAGCAATTCCCCGACGATGACGACCTGCGCTACTCCCTGGCGCTGGTCTGCCTGGAAGGCGAAGCCTGGGACGAAGCCCAGGTCTACCTGGAGGAACTGGTGGAACGCGGCAGCCATGTCGATGCGGCCCACTTCAACCTCGGCCAGGTCTACGAAAAGCTCGGCGACAAGGAAAGTGCGCTGATCGAATACGCCCTGGTCGGTCCCGGCAACGACTACCTGCCGGCCCAGATGCGCCAAGTGGACATCCTCCTGGGGGACGGCCGCGCCAACGAAGCCGAAGCACGCCTGAACAAAGCCCGCGATGCCCAGCCGGACTACGCCATCCAGCTCTACCTGATCGAGGCCGAAAGCCTCGCCGAGCGCCAGCAGCCGGAACGCGCCTGGAAGGTCATCCACCAGGGCCTGCAGCAGTTCCCGGACGACCTCAACCTGCTCTACACCCGCGCCATGCTGGCCGAGAAACGCAACGACCTGGCCCAACTGGAAAAGGACCTGCGCTTCATCATCGAGCGCGAGCCGGAAAACGCCATGGCGCTGAACGCCCTCGGCTACACCCTGGCCGACCGCACCACGCGCTACGACGAGGCCAAACAACTGGTCGAGCAGGCCCACAAGCTCAACCCGAGCGACCCCGCCATCCTCGACAGCCTCGGCTGGGTGAACTACCGCATGGGCAACCTGCCGGAAGCCGAGCGGCTGCTGCGCCAGGCCCTGGAAGAATTCCCCGACCATGAAGTGGCCGCCCACCTCGGCGAAGTCCTGTGGGCCCAGGGCAAACAGGTCGAAGCCCGCAAGGTCTGGGCCGAAGCCCTGCAGAAGCAGCCCGACAGCGCCATCCTTCGAGACACCCTGCAACGCCTGACCGGCTCCGGAACCCTCTGATCCATGCGTTTACCTAACCTCCTCGCCGCCGGCATGCTCCTGCTGCTCACCGGCTGCGCCGCCCTCATCCCCCAAGAAACCCTCGAAGGCCAGGGTAGCCAGGCCGCCTGGAACACCCACAAGGCACAAATCAGCACCCTCGACGGCTGGCAGATCAGCGGCAAGGTGGGCATCCGCGCACCGAAGGACTCCGGCAGCGGCACCCTCTTCTGGCTGCAGCGCCAGGACTACTACGACATCCGCCTGTCCGGCCCGCTGGGCCGCGGCGCAGCACGCCTGACCGGCCGCCCGGGCAAGATCGAACTGGAAGTGGCCAACCAGGGCCGCTACCAGGCCGCCTCCCCTGAAGCGCTGCTGGAAGAACAGCTCGGCTGGCGATTGCCGGTGTCCCACCTGCTCTGGTGGATGCGCGGCCTGCCCGCCCCGGACAGTCGCAGCCTCCTCACCCTCGACGCCGGCAGCCGCCTGGCCCGCCTGGAACAGGATGGCTGGCAGGTGCAGTACCTCAGCTATGTCGAACAGAACGGCTATGCCCTGCCCGAACGCATCAAGCTCAGCGGCGAGAACCTCGACGTCACCCTGGTGATCAAGGACTGGCAACCGCGCCAGCTCGGCCACTGATGCAGGACGCGCAACTCATCCTGCCGGCACCGGCCAAGCTCAACCTGATGCTGCACATCCTCGGTCGCCGCGCCGACGGTTATCACGAGCTGCAGACCCTCTTCCAGTTCCTCGACCACGGCGACGAACTGGGTTTTTCCCCGCGCCAGGACGGTGAAATTCACCTGCGCACCGACATACCCGGCGTTCCCCACGACAGCAACCTGATCGTCCGCGCCGCCCGCACGCTGCAGGCCGAGTCCGGCTGCCCGCTGGGGGCTGACATCTGGCTGGACAAGCGCCTGCCCATGGGCGGCGGCATCGGTGGCGGCAGCTCCGACGCCGCCACCACCCTCCTCGCCCTGGACCGCCTGTGGAACCTTGGCTGGAGCGAGGATCGCCTGGCTGCCCTGGGCCTCACCCTGGGCGCCGACGTACCGGTGTTCGTTCGGGGTCGTGCGGCCTTCGCCGAAGGGGTCGGCGAGCAGCTCACCCCCGTGGAATTGGCGGAGCCCTGGTTCCTCGTCGCGGTACCGCAAGTCTTTGTCAGCACAGCAGAAGTTTTCTCCGATCCCGAGTTGACACGGAATACGCCGCCCATTAAAGTTCGCAGCCTTCTTGAGGGGGGCGGTCGAAACGACTGCCAGCCGGTGGTCGAGAAACGTTACCCGGATGTACGTAACGCGCTGATCGAATTGAATAAATTCACATCGGCCAGACTGACCGGCACTGGAGCTTGCGTGTTTGGGAGCTTCCCAAACCAGGGCGATGCTGATAAAGTTCGCCGCCAACTTCCGGCCACTCTGCCGAGCTTCGTCGCTCAGGGGCGTAACATCTCGATGTTGCACCGCAAGCTTCAAGGCCTGGCGTGAGAAGGAATGCAAGGCATTCGGTTGTACGATACAGGGGCGTCGCCAAGCGGTAAGGCAGCAGGTTTTGATCCTGCCATGCGTTGGTTCGAATCCAGCCGCCCCTGCCATTAACCTCACGGGTTATGCGCACAACGAAACGAAAGCCCTGCAACGCGAGTTATACACATAGGGGCGTCGCCAAGCGGTAAGGCAGCAGGTTTTGATCCTGCCATGCGTTGGTTCGAATCCAGCCGCCCCTGCCATACACTTGAAAAGCTGTTCAAAAGCCCACGGCCTTTGAACGGCTTTTTGATTCATCAGGTCCACCCTCAGCCGGCAGGTACTGCGCGTGTCCAAGATGATGGTCTTCACGGGGAATGCCAACCCCGATCTGGCGCGTCGCGTCGTACGTCAACTGCATATTCCCCTCGGCGATGCCTCCGTAGGCAAGTTCTCCGACGGCGAAATCAGTGCTGAAATCAATGAGAATGTCCGCGGCAAGGACGTCTTCCTGATCCAGCCGACTTGCGCACCGACCAACGATAACCTGATGGAACTGGTGGTGATGGCCGACGCCTTCCGCCGTTCCTCGGCTTCCCGCATTACCGCGGTCATCCCCTACTTCGGCTATGCCCGCCAGGACCGCCGTCCGCGTTCCGCCCGCGTGGCCATCAGCGCCAAGGTAGTGGCTGACATGCTGACCGTCGTCGGTATCGACCGTGTTCTCACCGTCGACCTGCACGCCGACCAGATCCAGGGCTTCTTCGACATTCCGGTGGACAACATCTACGGCTCCCCGGTCCTGGTCGATGACATCGAAGACCAGCGCTTCGAGAACCTGATGATCGTTTCCCCGGACATCGGCGGCGTGGTTCGCGCCCGTGCCGTGGCCAAGTCCCTGGGCGTCGACCTTGCCATCATCGACAAGCGCCGCCCGAAGGCCAACCAGTCCGAAGTCATGCACATCATCGGCGATGTCGAAGGCCGCACCTGCGTGCTGGTCGACGACATGGTCGACACCGCTGGCACCCTCGGCCATGCCGCCAAGGCCCTGAAGGACCACGGCGCCGCCAAGGTCTACGCCTACTGCACCCACCCGGTGCTGTCCGGCCGTGCCATCGAGAACATCGAAAACTCCGTGCTGGACGAGCTGGTGGTGACCAACACCATCCCGCTGTCCGCCGCGGCACAAGCCTGCTCGCGTATCCGTCAGCTGGATATCGCGCCGGTTGTGGCTGAAGCGGTCCGCCGCATCAGCAATGAGGAATCGATCAGCGCGATGTTCCGCTAAGCGGCCATCCCTGACGAAACGCGCCCCGCTCCGGCGGGGCTTTTTGCCCAACCGCCCGGATGCTGGTCGCAAGCATTACGGGCGTTTTGGTTATTTTGGAGAACTGTAATGACTGATTTCGCCCTGAATGCCGACGTGCGTTCCGACCTGGGGAAAGGTGCGAGCCGCCGCCTGCGTCGTAATGCCAACCTGGTTCCCGCTGTAATCTACGGCGGCGAGAAAGCCCCGCAATCCGTAAGCCTGCTGGCCAAAGATCTGGCCAAGCTGCTGGAAAACGAAGCTGCTTTCAGCCACGTGATCGCCCTGAACGTTGCCGGTGCTACCGAAACCGTTCTGATCAAGGCCCTGCAGCGCCACCCGGCCAAAGGCTTCGTACTGCACGCTGACTTCCAGCGCGTAGTTGCCGGCCAGAAACTGACCGCCCACGTCCCCCTGCACTTCATCAACGAAGCGACCTCCGTTGGCGTGAAGCAAGGCGGCGGCGAAGTTTCCCACACCATCGCTGAAGTCGAAGTCTCCTGCCTGCCGAAAGACCTGCCGGAGTTCATCGAAGTCGACCTGGCCAAGGTCGAAGTCGGCCAGACCGTTCACCTGTCCGACCTCAAGCTGCCGAAAGGCGTCGAGCTGGTGGCCCTGGCCCACGGCAACGACCTGGCAGTCGCCAACATCCACGCTTCCCGCGTGGTGAAGGAAGAAGGCGAAGCCGAGTAATGCCTGAACCCGCCCTACCCGGCGGGTACTTGCTCGGAAGCTGAAAAAGGGCCCCTGTAGTGACTGCCATTCAACTGATCGTCGGCCTGGGAAATCCAGGCCCCGAATACGACCAGACCCGGCATAACGCAGGGGCCCTTTTCGTTGAGCGCCTGGCCGACCGCGAACGGGTCAACCTGAGCCTCGACAAGAAGTACTTCGGCCTGGTCGGGAAATTCTCCCATCAAGGCCGCGACGTTCGTCTGCTGATCCCTACCACCTACATGAACCGCAGCGGCCAGTCCGTGGCGGCCCTGGCGGGGTTCTTCCGCATTCCCCCGGACGCCATCCTGGTGGCCCACGACGAACTCGACATGCCCCCCGGCGTCGCCAAGCTCAAAACCGGCGGCGGCCACGGCGGCCACAACGGGTTGCGCGACATCATCGCCCAGCTCGGCAACCAGAATTCGTTCCATCGCCTGCGGCTTGGCATCGGCCATCCGGGGCACAGCAGCCTGGTCTCCGGCTTCGTACTTGGTCGCGCCCCACGCAGCGAACAGGAACTGCTCGACACCAGCATCGATTTCGCCCTCGACGTGATGCCAGAACTGCTCGCCGGTGACCTCACCCGCGCCATGCAGAAACTGCACAGTCGCAAGGCCTGACCCCAGCAGAGGCACACACCATGGGATTCAATTGCGGCATCGTCGGCCTGCCCAACGTCGGCAAGTCCACCCTGTTCAACGCCCTGACCAAGTCCGGCATCGCGGCGGAGAACTTCCCCTTCTGCACCATCGAGCCGAACAGCGGCATCGTGCCCATGCCCGATGCGCGCCTCAACGCCCTGGCCGAGATCGTCAAACCCGAGCGCGTGATCCCCACCACCATGGAATTCGTCGACATCGCCGGCCTGGTGGAAGGCGCCTCCAAGGGTGAAGGCCTGGGCAACCAGTTCCTTGCCAATATTCGCGAGACCGACGCCATTGCCCACGTGGTTCGCTGCTTCGAAGACGAGAACGTCATCCATGTCTCCAACAGCGTCGACCCCAAGCGCGACATCGAGATCATCGACCTCGAACTGATCTTCGCCGACCTCGACAGCTGCGAAAAGCAACTGCAGCGCGTCACCCGCAACGCCAAGGGCGGCGACAAGGAAGCCCTGGCCCAGAAAGGCCTGCTGGAAAAGCTCATCGCCCACTTCACCGAAGGCAAGCCGGCCCGCTCCCTGCTGAAGACCATGGGTGACGACGAGAAGCGCATGGTGCGCGGCTTCCACCTGCTCACCAGCAAGCCGGTGATGTACATCGCCAACGTTGCCGAAGATGGCTTCGAGAACAACCCGCACCTGGACGTGGTGAAAGCCATCGCCGCCGAAGAAGGCGCGGTCGTGGTGCCGGTGTGCAACAAGATCGAAGCCGAAATCGCCGAGCTGGACGACGGTGAGGAGAAGGACATGTTCCTTGAATCCCTCGGCCTCGAAGAGCCCGGCCTGAACCGCGTGATCCGCGCCGGCTACGAGCTGCTCAACCTGCAGACCTACTTCACCGCCGGCGTGAAGGAAGTTCGCGCCTGGACCGTCCGCGTCGGCGCCACGGCCCCGCAGGCCGCCGCCGTCATCCACACCGACTTCGAAAAAGGCTTCATCCGCGCCGAAGTGGTCGCCTACAACGACTTCATCCAGTTCAAGGGCGAAGGCGGTGCCAAGGAAGCCGGCAAATGGCGCCTGGAAGGCAAGGACTACATCGTCAAGGATGGCGACGTGATGCACTTCCGCTTCAACGTCTGATCCACGAAAAAGCCCCGGACCTCCGGGGCTTTTTTCATCCGTAGGATGGCGTAGAGCGCAGCGAAACCCATCAACTCCCCTCCCCCGCCTCACCAAACGCCACCTATTCCCCTGAAAGCCCTTCCACCGCCTAAACAATTGAAAGATCACAAAATTATCTAAGCGAAAGGCTTGACAGCCTCCCGCGAGATACGGAAAATGCGCGCCACTCGGCTACATAGCTCAGTCGGTTAGAGCGCAGCATTCATAATGCTGATGTCCCAGGTTCAAGTCCCGGTGTAGCCACCATACAAAGCAAAGGGTTAGCGAAAGCTAACCCTTTGTGCTTTCTGGGGTAGTGACTACAAAGTGACTACACCCTGTCTACCTCTCCCCTCAACGGCACCATTGCTGCTCACAGGGAACACCATCGCTGTCACCGTCCATCTTCACTCCAGGGCAATGCTGCAGGAAGTAGGTCGCCTCCTCGCATGAGCTCATCTGAGAGCAGTAAGTCCGCCCATCGCACGAATAGGAGCGAGCAAGGCTGGGCGCAGCAGGCTGGGCGGTATAGCTGGAGGGAGCCCGATCACTTTCGTAGCTTGTGATCGTCTGGCGGTCCTGGTGCTTGAAGTAGAACTGCCACGCAGCGAAACCGACAGCGAGGATGAGGATGAGCTTCTTCATGGCAGTGCTCTGAACTTCCGTGTGGTGTGGGGTAAAACCCGTGTGAACTGACTAGCTTATCTGACCGCTCGCAGCGGCTCTATTTTATTCGCAATTTCTTCGCTGGCCTCAGCGTACGTTTTAGCCAAGGCGTACTCAGTCTGCAGGTTCATCCAGTATCGGGCGGAGGTATCGAAGTAACGGCCCAGTCGCAGGGCCATATCAGCGGTAATCCCGCGACGCTCGCGCACGATGTCGTTCACGGTTGGTGCGGACACATGCAGCGCACGAGCAAGAGCGGCCGGTGCGATGCCCAGCGGCTCCAGGAACTCTTCCCGCAGAATTTTTCCAGGATGAATGGAGCGCATGCCATTGATTGCCATGGTGCCTCCTCATCAGTGGTAATCGACTAACTCAACGTTCGCCCGCCTGGGCGATCAGTTCGTCGATATCCACCGCCACAGTCGGCTCCCCCTGGCGAGCACGGACAAGTTCGGCCAGGCGAAGCACCTCAATCAGTTCGAGCATCCCTTGATAGCGCGCAGGCGGAACAACGTGGAGGGCAGTATTAGCCGGGGACTTCATCAGGCAGGCGGCCTCCATCAGGCGATTGAAGCTGTCGAGCGAAAGCAGCACGACATCCGGCGCATCGCATCGATGAATGATGGTGAAGTCCGAATCATCGACAACTTCATCGATGACGCTCTCCAGGTTGTTGAAGGCATCAGAGAAACTGATTACGCGCATAACAGCCCTGCCTTGTTCCATTCACCGAGCGCACCTGGTCGCGCCTCCCCGCATGTGCACCTAGTCGTTGAATTGCGCCGCGCGTGCCTTACAGGTACGGGGAGGTAGCTCTAGATCTACATCGTCCACTTCAGCAAAAAGCTCTCGCGATCGACGAAACTTGTAAACCGAGCTTTTGGCGACGTCAGACTCCGCCTCACGAAGCGGTGCAAAGGGATTCTCCCCGCGCCAAACGCCATAGCGGATCAAGTCCGAATAGACCGCCGAGAGGTAGCGCAGCTCAGCACGGACTCGCTTGGGCACGGTTTGCGTGCTGCGGGTTTGTTCATAGCGACTCCAGACCGTGGCGTCGAATTCGCTAATGACTGGGTCACCCAGGCGCTTGACCGTTCCCAGCAGGATGTTCAGTCGATTTCCGGAATTGCGGACGAAGTGGCCACGGCGTTCGTGCCAAAGGCGCACCAGGTCGGACAGGCGTTCGTCGAGGGGGCGCCCGGTCAATTGCCGCAGAGCGAGGAAGTCAGATTCGTAACGCTCAGCGGCTTCACGGGTGGCGAAGCCGTGCTTGCAGATGTGTCGTCCGGCTTGGCCGTTCTCGTAAAAGTCCGCCATCCAACACTCGCCATCCTTACGTACCGTCATGCCACTCCCCTTTCTGCAAACCTCGGCCCTCCCTTGGCCTGTGCCGCCCCGGGGAGCACGCACCTCATTCGGCCTGCCACCGGCAGCGAGCCAGTACCTCGGCGCGTGGGTGCCAGCTATTCACAAGACGCAGATAGATTCCCACGCCATCCGGCAGGCCGCGCAGGTCGACACCGACCGAGGCACAGCCCCTGTATATCTGGGGATACCTACCCACAGGCCCCTTGAAAGGGGTGGGGCGATGCCAGGTCTGGATAGGCTGCGATCGTCGCTTGCTTCGGCCCAGCGGTATTAATTGGCACAGCAGCCAGAGCTGATTGTCACGGTAGCGACGCGGGCGAAATGAGGAGAGATCAACCATCGACGTAATCCCCCGCGCTGAACACCGTCTTGCCCCCATCCAGGTCCTTGCGGATGCGGTGCAGGTTGATGACGCGGCGGCGGCCGATCTTGGCGGTGGGGAGCGTCCTGGTTTCAACCCAGCCGCGCACCACGTCTTCGGTGATTTCGTCGATGCCCAGCATCTCGGCCAGCACGAGCTGCGTGCAGAACGGCGCGTTGCGGAAATCGGTGACGTTTTCGGGTTTCCCTTCGAAGGTGAGCCCCACTACTCCAGACTGTTCCATGGATTTACCCTATAATCTGAACCATCAATAACTAAGTACAAATTACTACGTAGCCCATTATGCCTATCGAGCTACTTAGTACAATGTACTACTTAGAATGTTTTGGAATGATAAAACATCGCCTTATAAGTCTTTTCGATAGCAGACGGACCAGCGTCTGGTTCGAGAGGGAGACTGGAATTGACCGGTATCGCTGGGGAAACATCCGGAGCGGCAAGGCACGTCTTTCTGATGCGGAGATTGACGCCGTGGTGCAGCTCTTCCCTCAGTACGCCCTTTGGTTGGCTAGCGGCCAGATAGCTCCAGAGATCGGCCAGACGAGCCCCGAATATGACGAGGCCCATCGAAACTTGCCCGATCAGAACGCGGGATACGATCACCAAGGAAGTGACTAGGCGCTGGTACGCCCGAAGGGAAAGGGAGAGCGGAGATGAAGGATCGTTACGAAAGCATAAGGATTGATGAAGAGGACGAGAGCTGGTCCCGGCGCCAGCGGCGTCCGAGGCAGAGAGGGGTAAACCGCGGCCTCAAGATTTTCTTGGGCATCTTATTGTCCAGCGCCACAATCTTCATCTTCTGGACAGTTGCCATGACACTGTTCATTCAATCAGCTACTGAAAATCTCAGCAAAACTACCAATCAATCCTTCGTGAAGATGCAGGAAAACATCCTGGAGAATCAACGACGGGCTCAGGAGCGTTTGACCAACGAACGGGCTGAAAGAGAGGAAGCGCGTCAGGCTCAGCTAGCTCAAGCAGAGCAGGAGCGGCGTTTGGCTAGCCCTGAGTGCAGGTTCTGGACGCTACAGGATGAACAGAATCCAAGTGAAAAAACAAAAGCAAAGCGGGAAAAATTCTGTCCTGTTTATTAAAGGATAATTTCAAGCCAGGCGCCAGTTAGGCGAAGCTCCGCCAGCAGTTCTATTCAAGTACCTAGACGCATAGTTGCAGATCAAAAAAAACCAACAGCCCTGTGCAATCACCGCGCACATGGACTGACGCGGGAGATAAAAAACGGAATAACCATACCAAACATCAACCCTGGCTGACGTTAATAAGCAATTCCCTCAATCTCACATTGGCCTGATAAAAACTAATCGCCGACACAGAAACAACCACGACACAGGCAAAAAACAAAGTTATCCCCCAAGACGTAAAAATCGAATTAAAAAGCCAAACCAAAACACATGGAACAATAGGAAACAGGCAGTAAAATAGACCAACATTATAGTGAGCCTTTAGGCGCCAATACCCTTCCCATTGATGCAATACAGAATCCGCACCACCCGTCGGAAACAGAACATTTCTAGCTTCATTCAAAACCCACGCACCAACAGCCATAGGATATAGAATCAACCAATCGACGGCTTTCTCGTTCGGTGAACCACTCAAAATTAAAGTATCTATCTGATCATTAAAAGCCAGATAAATCGCAGCCATAAACACCACAATCAGAAACTCGAAGCTCACCAAAAGCACACGAACATAATATAAAAACTTCATCTATGCCCCATATCCCGCTCAATGCTTACCCTACCCAAGTACACCCTGGCTTTCTCAGCAAACTCTGCTGGCAATGGATCTTTTGAAAATAAAAAGCTTTTCTGTGTATCGCTAGTTTTAATAACCACTTCTTCGCCATCTTCAACACCAATCACCTTACCTTTCCCATAACCGTCTGCGGCCATAAGAATAGCCGCGTCTGCTATTCCCGGAACGGCTTCTGGCTGATAGCCCCGATCTAGGATTATTTTATCCATTAGCTCAATTATCTTTGACTTTAGTCCATTTGGCTTGGATGTTTGCTCTTTGATACTAACCTCTGATGCGTTTCGCTCCCCAATGTAATTATTCAGCTCGGCCCACAGACGACCGAACAGCGGGTTGGGCGGATATACAGTGGCAGAAAACTCAATAAACTTGCTAAGCCTCTTCAAACGAGATGTAAACGCCCGATAGTCGGCTACTGGCTCAACCTCACAAGAAACCAATAATCCATCATAAGCCGCTTCTACAATTTTCTGGATTCGCCGAGGAAACACATCTTCTTGAATTCCATCCCATACGTGCAGAAATGCCATGCCAGAAAACTCTGGCAGGTAAACAAAGGGAGAACTTGCCACAAGCAGATTTGGCGCATCAGCATCAACTTGCGACCTATTTTCTTCATCAATTACAGTAACATGGCCATCCTTAGCAAACTTAGACAACTTACCGAAGATGTATTTTAAATCACCCTCTCGCGAATCCACTACGTCGGTAATTGTCCAGTCAAACTTTCCAATCGTAATAGTAGGAGCCTGCACAAGAGCATCCATCAGAGCGTCTTGTGTTAGATTAATTTTTACCACCCGCCCCAAATAGTAGCGACCACGCTTCAAAACCATTATCAAAATTCCCTTTCACCAAATCTCGAATAAACGCACTCAATGAAATACATGCATCCACAAATTGGACAGATTACTATTTTTCCTTTTTACCGGAATGACACCTTGCAACTCGGGCAGTTATCTAGGCTGGAGCTTTTCATTGCTGGGCCATATCCACCTATTTCGAAACTATGCCCACATGCCGGGCAGCACCAGATAGAGCGCTTGAGTAGATAGATCAGGACAGCTACTACCCCAACGACCAGGACCTCGATGTCGTTGATCTGAATGCCCATACTCCGATGCGTTGCCAGAAAGACTCCGCCCAGGAGCACAACGACTATGCTGCTCAAGCTAAAGGACCAGGTGCGGCGTCTGTACGCCCATTTGTAGGACTTGGGCTCGCTCATACGGAAGCCTCCCCCAGTTGACGTATGCCTCGGCACGCCGGGTACTTCGCACAGCCCCAGAACTGATTGCCCAGGTTCATCCCACGCTTTGCGGTGCGCAGGATCATTGAAGAACTGCAGACGGGGCAGATCGGAACGGCAGACCGAGTCGAGGGCTTCGCATCCTCAGGCGTTGCTGCTGTGGGTTGCGTGGGTCCGGATCGACTAGCAATCCAGCGCTTGAGCAGCGTTCCGTCGACCAACTGAATGTTGCGCCCCTGGGCGAATGCCTTGGCCTCTTCGGTGTAGGTGCCGGAGGTGACAACGAACCCACCCGCAGCACCTTCAGCCGCCATTACGCCGAAGAACTCGCGTATCACGGTGACGCCAACCTTGATGGCCTTCCATTGCTTGCACTGGACCAGGTACTTGTCCGTCCCAAGATGCAGGACCAGATCAACACCACCATCCGGGCCACCGCCACCACTCTCAGTTACGGTGAAGCCCTTACGGCGGAATGCTTCGCCCACCAACTGCTCAAACTCACGCCAACTGATGCCCTCGACGGTTTTACCGGGCTGAGTAGCAGCGGCTACGTCCTTGATGAGTTTCTTGCGCTTGGCCCGGCCGAAGATCGAGCCGATGGCGCCGAACACGAACGCGAGCGGGATTAGGAACTGACCAACCATGGCGAGACTGCGAAGGACAGTCCCCGTCATAGCTGTGGAGAATTGGTTGGGATGCGTAATGGCGGGAGGTGCGCTGGTGGCAAATCCATGCAGCAGGAACCATGACACCAGGGCAATCAACAGGCTGGCCCACCAGGGCAGCAGCGCTGCGAGGGAGATGAGATCTTCAAACGTGGAGGTTCTACGACGACGTGCCATTCCTTGCGCTCTCGTGGTATCCATACGTGGCACAAGGCCATAGGCGAAGCTAACGCGGTACACTGCCCTTCGTAAATAGCCACCAGCAACGACTTTGGGCTAACTGGACGAACGACAGCGTGCCCCCCATTGAACCAAGGAGCGGTCCAGGTGAATAGCAACGCCTATCCCTTCCCGGCGCTCAATCCTAGAGCCATGCAGCGACCAGCCCCAAAAATGGGCAAACCCTTGGCGACAACAACAAGTACTCCGGACAAGAGTTATTAAATGCGTAAGAAAATCATAGCGCTTGCATTACTGCTCACACCGTTCGCTTCAAATGCAAATGAAGCTCTTTCCGCCCAAGACCTGGCAGTGCTATGCAAACACGATCTCTTGTCTGCAAAAATAATAATTGTCAATGAAACTCGTGATGGATATGCGTTAGCAAAACTTCTTCTTAAGCGAGGATCAGCTTGTAATTCCGAAGGAGAGGTCGACTTCTATAGTGCTGTCGTTGGCAGCAGGATCGGAGACTTTGATTACGGCTCTTCTAACTTTGTAACTCTTATGAGGAAATCGGCCGGATCAGGATATCCCTTGGCAATTGCCCAACTACACAAACTTGGGACAGAAGGCTATACAAATCTTGGAGGCGATCCAAATTATTATAAGAAACTATTCGAAGAAGAGAAAAACAAGAATAAAGATGATTACCCAGAATTCGACGTTTGCTTGCACGTTCTGAAAAAAATGCTACGCAATGGCCACTGAGATGTTGGCTACTTAAACTCAAGTATTGGTATGCGGCCCTTGGTGAATCGCTTCGTCGATTATTCTGGAAAGCTCTGGTTTTGCGAGGTTAGGAGGCTGCTGGAAGGCCCAATTTATGGTGCTTTTGGCTCCAGCGAGGCGTGGCTCGGGTGATTCATAATTCGCTGATGTGGCGGGTTCTTAGTCACTAAATGCAAAAGGGTTAGCGAAAGCTAACCCTTTTCTCTGGCCTGCGGGAAAACCACTGCGATCTCGGTCATACGGGCGAAACTACAGGCTCCGTCCAGGAAATTACGCTTACGCAAGCGTTCTCCCCGGCCACGAAGTACTCCCGCACCTGCTTGGTCCACTTGCCGATGTAGCCAGGCCGCGTGCACTCCTGCTCCAACCAGCCACCAGAAGTCACTTCCCAGACCAGCACAGAATTACGGCAGCTGGGCCAGAACTCCATTAGGTCTCCCTCGTCTAGGACACGAAATCCTTCGCCCCCAGGAAACTCGATGCGCCATTGCGCTCCTCCTGCCCGATCCTGCAGGAGCACGACTAGGGTTTCGACGGTGTAATGCAGATCGACGATCTCTGCATTCGCGCAGGTCCAGCCAGTCGCAGGCGTCGCCACCACCTTTCCCTGCATCATGAAAGCGCCTGTATGCGTTGGGCGATCAGCTCATCGATTTCCACCGCTACAGCCGGCTCACCTTGGCGGGCATGGATCAACAGACTACGCCCCGACTACCTCGCCTCTCTGCACATCAACCGCCGGTCAGTAGTGATAGCGGCACGAAAGAATCTCCAACGTCTCTCTCGCCTATCGATAGACCAGACGGTTGGCCGTGGCCCCTGTACCAGAGCAGCACCAGTTCGGACAGGCGTTGGTACAGGGGCTGGCCGGTTAACGCTCGCAACGCGATGACGTCGGCCTGGTAACGCCGGGCGGCGGCTCGGGTGGCAAAGCCCTGCTTGCAAACTCGACGACCTGCATTGCCGTTCTCGTAGAAATCCGCCGTCCAGCTACCGCCCTCCTTGCGAACCGTCATAGGAAGGCTCAGCTTAGCCACGAACGGGCGCCGACAACCCGACAACGCGCCAACACCTCGGGCCGGGGCACGCGTGCCTGTACGTAACGCAGGAAAAGGCCCGGCCCCTTCGGCACGCGGCGCAAATCCAGTGCCACTGACAGGGGACGCCCAGAATGGGGATAACGCCCGGAAAGCGCCACAAAGGGCGCGGGCCGATGCGTCGTCAGGATCGGCTCTGCCCGGCTCTTGCCCCTGGACGCGTGGAACAGCATGCAGACCAGCCACAGGCAGCGAGTCGATGAACCCCGGAAGAGTAAGGATGTTCGATTACGCATCGGCGTAGTCCCCCGCGCTGAACACCGTCTTGCCTTCATCCAGGTCCCTGCGCAGGCGGTGCAGATTGATCACCCGCCGGCGACCGATCTTCACCGTCGGCAAGGTCGCCGACTCCACCCAGCCACGCACCACATCCTCGGTGATCTGCTCGATGCCCAACATGCGCGCCAAGGCCAGCTGCGAGCAGAAGGGCGGATCGCGGAGATCGGAGATGCGCTCGGTTGGGTCTTCGAGGGAAAACCTCGTTACACCAGACTGTTCCATACAATGTCCCTATAATCGGCCAGATGTAATCCAAGCAGACAAAGAGTAATCATTACTCAATGAGTAAAAATTACTCCAACTCGCAAATTGAGTAAAGATTACTCTTTCTGAGAAATTTCCATGGACGCTGTAAGAAAAAGAGCACTCCAACTCATACGGACGGTTGGCCCGAAACACCTCAGTGAACTCGGCGGGAAAAACTACGAGCGCTGGAGAAATATCAGCGGGGGGAAAATCAGGATCAGCACAGAAGAGGTCGGAATCCTGGCAAACGCCTACCCTCAGTACGCACTTTGGTTGATTTCAGGGCGTGTCGAGCCCGAACACGGGCATCTGAGTCCCGATGATGATGCAGATGGTGGTTTTCCAAACCACGCTCATTGAGAGGGAACCTTGACTACCTGTCGGCAGGAAACCGTCTGCCGTCAGCGGCAATTGCATCTGGTCTGGGGCTGACTAGGCTTCAAGGGCCAGCTGGTTGCTGCTCGGGTAGTTCACGCCGCTGAGCCACCTTTCGAACAAATCTGACGCGGCCCTGTTCCGGTGCCATCCGAACCCTCTATAGGAAATTTCCGAACGCCATCCTCCCCCGTAGAACGCCGCTCCGCCTCGTGATGATCTTGCGCAGTCATCCATGCGAGGTACTCCACATGCAGATTCATGTCGGTGAACGCAAGGAAGGTGATGTTCTGACGCTGAGGGTGCTGGAAGGAGTCAGCGAGTCAGTGTTGATGGCGCTGTTGAAGGCCGAGGGGATCGAGATTGTCGTGGGCCCCATCGAGGACGGCACGGCGCGGCTCGAGCTTCGGGCGCCGAAGCCGATGCTGGTTCTGGAGGAAAGGGGCTCGTACACGCCCATGCGCTACCCACCGGATTCAAGTTGATGTTGAAAACCCCGCTGCGGCGGGGTTTTCTTTTTCCGGGGTGGGTTTTGCCGTGCTGGGCTACCTGGGCGGGGTTGTTACCTTTACCCCGGCCCTCTCTCAAAGGGAAAGGGGCCTTATAGCGCAGCGAGGATACCTTGGCCGACGACTTGTGTGGTTTCAAAGCCGAAGTCGGCCTTGCCTTCTTCGCGCAGGAAGGTTTCCACGGCGGTTTCCAGGCGTTTGGCGAGGCCGGGCTGCTGCCAGTGGTGGCGCAGCAGCAGGGCGGCACTCAACAGGGTGGCGATTGGGTTGGCACGGCCGCTGCCGGCGATGTCGGGGGCGCTGCCGTGGACGGGTTCGGCCAGGGCGATGCCGTTGCCCCAGTTGAGCGACGGGGCCAGGCCCAGGCCGCCGCTCCAGTGGCTGGCGAGGTCGGAGAGGATGTCACCGAAGAGGTTGGTGGTGACGATCAGGTCGAAGGCTTCGGGCTGTTCCACCAGGCGCAGGGCGGCGAGGTCCACCAGGCATTCGTCGATTTCGGCGGCCCAGCCCTCCCCTTCCAGCACTTCTCGGCAGGTGTCGCGGAACAGGCCACAGGTCAATGGCAGGACGTTGGCCTTGTGCACCAGGGTGATGCGCCGGGCCTGGCGTGCCTTGGCCACTTCCTGCGCACGGCGGGCCAGGGCTTCGCAGGCGGCGCGGGTGATCACCCGTTCGGCGATGGCCACGCCGTCGGCTTCCAGGTGTTCGCGGCCGCTGTAGAGGCCCTCGCTGTTCTCGCGCAGGATGATCAGGTCCACGCCAGGCCGGGGCGAGACGCCGGGCCAACTGCGCACGGGGCGCAGGTTGGCGTTGAGCTGGAGGGTCTGGCGCAGTTGCAGGATGGCGCTGCGGTAGCCGGGTACGCGTTGGCTGGCGGGCGAGGAGACGGCGCCGAACAGGCCGGCGCCGCATTCGCGCAGAGCCTGGAAGGTGGCGTCCGGCACCGCAGTGCCGCCGTGCTGGAAACAGTCCCAGCCGGCTTCGGCTTCCACCGTTCGCAGGTCGGGCAGGAGTTTCTCCAGGGCCTGGACCGCCACCGGCACCACTTCGCGGCCGATGCCGTCTCCAGGAATGACGACGAGTTTGTGCATGGGCTTACCTCAACGAGGGGCGTGTCGCCAACAGCAGGCCGGCGAAGATCAGCGCCCCACCGAACCAATGGTAAGCCTGCAAGCCTTCGCCCAACAGCAGGTAGCCGAGCAGCGCGGTGAACACCGGCATCAGGTAGTTGGTGAGCACGGCCTTGGCCACGCCCAGCACGCGGATACCATGATTCCACAGCAGGTAGGCCAGCAGCGAGGCGCAGATGCCGGTGTAGGCGATGGCGGCAAGGTTTTCCACAGAGAGTTCGAAGCGCTGCCCGTCGGCCAGTTCCAGCAGGTAGAACGGCAGCAGCAGCGGCACGCCGCAGAGGATGAAGGCACCCAGCAGCACCAGCGGCGGCAGTTGAAAGTGTTGGCTCCAGCGGCGCAGCAGCAGGGTGTAGAGGGCCCAGTCGAGCACCGCCAGGAGCATGATCAGGTCACCGGGGTTGAACGACAGCGCGGCCAGCATGGCCAGCCGCCCCTGGGCGATCAGCACCAGCAGGCCGACTGTCGCCACCAGCAGGCCGAGCCAGGCGCGCCGGGGCGGCCATTCGTTGAGCAGGATGCCAGCGCCGATGAAGGTGGCCAGCGGCAGGCAGGTGTTGAGCAGGGTGAGGTTGATGGCCACCGTGGTGCGCGCGGCGAAGTACAGCAGCACGCTGAAGGTGCTGATCCCCAGGGCAGCCACCAGCAGCAGGCGCCAGCCGGCGCGGCGCAGCCCTTCGCGGTGCGCCCACATGGCCCGGCCGACGAAGGGCAAGAGGATGGCCAGCGCCAGGCTCCAGCGCCAGAAGGCCAGGGTGAAGGGTGGAATGGCGTCGTGGAAGGCGCGGGCCACCAGGGCGTTGCCGGCCCAGAAGAAGCTGGCCACGAGCAGGCCGAGCCAGGCCAGGCCGACGGTCCGGCCATCGGGTTTCGACATGGGCTCAGCTCTGGCCGAGGGGACGCAGGCGGTACTGCGGCGGCAGCTGCTCCATGCCACTGACGGTGACGTTGAGGTTTTTCCAGATGCCGTCCTTGATGCCGTAGATGCAGCCGTGCACGGACAGTTCCTGGCCACGGTGCCAGGCGTTCTGGACGATGGTGGTGTGGCTGACGTTGGCCACCTGCTGGATGACATTGAGCTCGCAGAGGCGGTCGACGCGCTCTTCCTCGGTGGCGAAAGTGGCCAGGTGCTCGCGCTGGTCGTAGTAGAGGTCGCGGATGGTGCGCAGCCAGCCGTCGATCAGGCCGTACTGCACGTCGCGCATGGCGGCGCGGACGCCGCCGCAGCCGTAGTGGCCGGTGACCAGGATGTGCCGCACCTTGAGCACGTCCACCGCGTACTGGATGACCGACAGGCAGTTGAGGTCGGTGTGCAGGACGACGTTGGCGACGTTGCGGTGGACGAAGAGATCGCCGGGCAGCATGCCGACGATTTCGTTGGCCGGCACGCGGGCGTCGGAGCAGCCGATCCAGAGGTATTCCGGCACCTGCTGCTTGGCCAGCTTGGCGAAGAAGTCCGGGTCGCGTTGCTTGATGCTTTCGGCCCAGCGCGCGTTGTTGTCGATCAACTGCTGCAGGTCGCTCATTGCGTCTTCTCCTCCTCTGGCCGGCGCACCTTACGGAGCGCCGGGCGCTTTGGCAATGGCCTGCGCGGGGCTTAGTCGACCAGGGTGCAGGCCATCACCAGGGCGTCTTCTCGGCCGCCCACGGCGGGGTAATAGTCGCGGCGGCGGCCGACTTCATTGAAACCGAAGCGCTCGTACAGGCGATAGGCCGACTGGTTGCTGGCGCGCACTTCAAGGAAGCATTCGGCAGCCTGCAGTTCGCGGGCGCGCTCCATCAGGCGCTCCAGCAGACGCAGGCCCAGGCCGCGCCCCTGGCTTTCGGGCTTGACGGTGATGTTCAGCAGGTGGGCCTCGCCGACGATGACGTTGATCACGCCATGGCCGACTTGCTGGCTACCTTCGAACATCAGCCAGCAGTCATAGGACTTGAGGCTGTCGGTGAAGATGCCGCGGGTCCAGGGGTGGCTGAAGGCGGCGTATTCGATTTTCAGGACGGCATCGAGGTCCGCCTCGGTCATGGGGCGGAAGGAAACGGCATCGGTCATTCAGTGTGCTTCCAGCGGCGCATCACACGGCGCATGGCTTGCCAGAGTTCGCGCTTGCGCTCCGGCTCGTCCATCAACAGTTCCAGGCCCGGCAGGGCCCAGGCGGCACCCAGGCCTTCGACCTGCAGCTCGCGGTTGAAGGCGCCGGCGTCGGCCTCCCCGGCGAAGCGCACGGCGGGCAGGCCCACCAGCCAGAGGCAGGCGCACTCGCCCTGCTCTTCCACGCGCATGCCGACAAAGCCCTGGACGAAGTCGCGGGCGGCATCCGGGCCCTGGTCCATGTTGCCCCGGGCCAGCAGCGGCCAGCGCACCGGTTCGCCGAGGATCTGCGGGCTATCCGGCAGGCCGGCGGCGCGCAGCAGATCCTTGAGCAGCAGGTAGGCTGGATCGCGGCTCTGAAAGGGTTCGCCGGTGGGCAGCTCCACCAGCAGCAGGCAGTTGCCGGCACGCAGCAACTGCAGGGAGAAACGCGGTGGCGGCAGCGCTTCGACCTTGGCCGGGGCGGCTTCGGCCTCGGCGACCGGCTCGGGTGCGGGTTGCGCAGCCGGGCGCGCGCCGCTGCCTGGGCGGGGAATCTCGATCCGCGCGCGCGCGGAGGGCGCCGGGCTGGCCTCGGCGGCCGGGGTAACGGGGGCTGCGCCGGCGACCGGGGCCGGAGCCTCCTCCGGCGGCACGTCCGGAGCCAGGGCGAGCAGTTCAGGGTTGGAGGGCGCGGCAAAGGGCAATGCCACGCGCGGCAGCCAGGTGGCTACCTGCATGGCATCGAGATACGCGCGACGGCGGTGTTCTGTGATCAAACGTCAGCAACCTGTGGGTGAGCCTTGCGCACGCCTGCCTGCATCAGGTTCAGCGCATTGAGGTAGGCCTTGGCGGAGGCGACAACTATATCGGTATCCGCGCCGTTTCCGTTGACGATTCGTCCGGCTTTTTCCAGGCGGACGGTGACTTCACCCTGGGAATCGGTGCCCTGGGTGATGGCGTTGACGGAGTAGAGCTGCAGGCTGGACTCGGAAGCGGCCAGGCTTTCGATGGCCTTGAAGGTGGCGTCCACCGGGCCGGAGCCCTCGGCGCTGGAGCCCTGCTCCACGCCGTCGATGGACAGCACCAGCTTGGCCTGGGGCACTTCGCCGGTCTTGGAGGCGACCTCCAGGTAGACCAGCTTGAAGTGTTCCGGGGCTTCCTCGCCCAGGGTGTCGGAAACCAGCGCCTGGAGGTCTTCGTCGAAGATTTCGTGCTTCTTGTCCGCCAGTTCCTTGAAGCGGGCGAAGGCGGCGTTCAGCTCGGCCTCGCTGGCCAACTGGATGCCCAGTTCGTCGAGGCGGGTGCGGAAGGCGTTACGCCCGGAGTGCTTGCCCAGCACCATCTTGTTGGTGTGCCAGCCGACGGACTCGGCGGACATGATTTCGTAGGTTTCGCGGTGCTTGAGCACGCCGTCCTGGTGGATGCCGGATTCGTGGGCGAAGGCGTTGGCGCCGACGATGGCCTTGTTCGGCTGCACCGGGAAGCCGGTGATGCCGGAGACCATGCGCGACGTGCTGAGGATGTGCGGGGTGTCGATATTGGTGTAGACGCCGAGCACGTCCTGGCGGGTCTTGATGGCCATGACGATTTCTTCCAGCGCGGCGTTGCCGGCACGCTCGCCAAGACCGTTGATGGTGCACTCCACCTGCCGCGCGCCGACCGCGACGGCGGCCAGGGAGTTGGCCACGGCCAGGCCCAGGTCGTTGTGGCAGTGCACGGAGAACACCGCCTTGTCGGCATTGGGGATGCGCTCCAGCAACTGGCGCATGGTATCGGCGTACTGGTGCGGGATGGCGTAGCCGACGGTGTCGGGGATGTTGATGGTGCGGGCGCCGGCGTCGATGGCGGCTTCGATGATGCGGCAGAGGAAATCGATCTCGGAGCGGCCGGCATCCTCGCAGGAGAACTCCACGTCGGCGCAGAGGTTGCGCGCGCGCTTGACCGCGCGGACGGCCTGTTCCACTACCTGGTCCGGCTCCATGCGCAGCTTGTACTGCATGTGGATGGGGCTGGTGGCGATGAAGGTGTGGATGCGCCCGGAGTTGGCCCCGACCAGGGCCTCGGCGGCGCGGTCGATGTCGCCGTCCACCGCGCGGGACAGGCTGCACACGGTGCTGTCCTTGATGCTGTCGGCGATGGCCTTGACCGCCTCGAAGTCGCCGGGGCTGGCGATGGCGAAGCCGGCTTCGATCACGTCCACCCGCAGGCGTTCCAGGGCCTTGGCAATACGCAGTTTCTCTTCCTTGGTCATGGACGCGCCGGGGCTCTGCTCGCCGTCGCGCAGGGTGGTGTCGAAGATGATGACGCGATCTTGGCTGCTCATGGCTCGCTCCTCACGGCCCCACCGTACATGCGGCCAGGGCTCGGGCTGATGGTGCCGGACTGCTTGTGGCGACGGCTCCAGATTCTGGGAATTGTGGCGTGAAATACCCTGGCCGGAAAGGCCGGCGGGCGGGTGGAGGTGCCGCGGGTGGATGGGACTGCGCCATCCAGCCTCGTACGAGAAGGCACAAAAAAGCCCGCCAGTCGGCGTAATGCTGTTCACTCAAGCGCGCGCATGACTCGCTCCCCTCTCCCATTCATGGGAGAGGGGCTGGGGGAGAGGGTCGAAATCCCTGCGAAACAGTCGTTTCCCCCTCTCCCTAACCCTCTCCCCAAAGGGGCGAGGGGACTGATCGAGTCCCGTTACTTCGTTATGTGAACAGCATTACGCCAGTCGGCGGGCTCCTGTCCTGGGTCGCGCGTCAGACGCGGAATGCGCCGATCAACTGCTTGAGCTGCGCCACCTGGCCGGACAGCTCGCGGCTGGCCTGCTCGGTCTGGTTCGCGCCTTCGGCGGTACGCTCGCCGGCGTGGTTGATCTCGACGATATTCTGGTCGATATCGTGGGCCACGGCGGTCTGCTGTTCGGCGGCGGCGGCAATCTGCTGGTTCTGGTCGACGATCATGCCGACCGCGCCGAGGATGTTCTCCAGTGCCGCCTGCACCTTGCCGGACTGGCTGACGGTGCCGTCGGCCATCTGGTGGCTGGTGTTCATCGCCTTCACCGCGGCGCCGACACCGCCCTGCAGCTTGACGATCATCTGCTCGATTTCCTCGGTGGACTGCTGGGTACGCTTGGCCAGGGTACGCACCTCGTCCGCCACGACGGCGAAGCCGCGCCCCTGCTCACCGGCCCGCGCGGCTTCGATGGCGGCGTTCAGCGCCAGCAGGTTGGTCTGCTCGGCGATGCCCTTGATCACTTCCAGCACCCGGCTGATGGAGGCGCTGTCCGCAGCCAGTTGGTTGATCACCGCCACCGACTGATCGATCTCCCCGGCCAGCCGCTCGATGCTGCCAAGCTGGGACTCCACCAGGGCGCGGCCGCTGACGGTTTCCTGGTTGACGCTCTGGGCGCTGTCCACGGCCGCCGCGGCACTGCGCGCGACTTCCTGCGCGGTGGCGGACATCTCGTTCATGGCCGTGGCCACCTGCTCGATCTGGCTGCGCTGCCCGGCCACGGCCTGGTTGCTCTCGCCGGAAACCTGCTCCACCCGGCCGGCCTGGCGCTCCACTTCGATCACGGTCTGGCCCACCAGCTCGATCAGGTCATGGATCTTCGCCACGGTGCCATTGAACACCTGCCCCAGCTCGCCCAGTTCGTCGCGGCTTTCAGCGCGGAAGCTGACGGTCATGTCGCCGGCGGCGACCTGGTCCATCACCTTGCCCAGGCTCTTGAGGGTGGCGCGGGTGGAGACGTAGAACGCGCCGTAGAGGTAGACGATGGCAAGGAACACCACCACCAGCGCCACCACCAGCAGTACGGTCTGCACGCGCTTGCCGGCCAGGCGGCTTTCCAGCTCGGCCTTGAGGAAGGCCAGGGCGCCGTCATTGAGCTGATAGGTCTTTTCCAGCGACGTGCTGACCTGGTCGTAGAACTGCTGCCACGGCATGTCGAGGGTATCGGCCATGATGACCTTGTCCTCGAACAGCGTGGCGTTCTGCTTGATCGTCTCGCGGCTGGCGGCGCTCAGCCCATCCAGCGCCTGGTGGGCGCGCGGGCTGCCGTCGAGGGCGTCGGTGATCCTCAGGCCGTATTCGGCGTTGAGTTTATCCAGCTCCAGCAGCAGGTCATCCAGCTTGGTGCTGGCCGCCGAATTGAGGAAGCCCTGGCCGAGGGAGTAGGCACCGATGGCGCGGCCCTTGCCGATGGCCATGGTCACCTCCGGCGTGGCGTTGGTGACCAGATCGGTGATCTTGCGCACGTCCGGCTGGTTGTCCTGGCTAAGGCCCGCCTGGGAAGCGACGAACTTGATGAAGACCTGGGCGTTGCCAAGCAGCTTCTCGATCATCGCCCCCTTGCTCTGCAGGGACGTCTCGCCCTTGGCGGCCTGCAAGGCGGTGATCAGCTCATCGCGCTTGCTATCGAAGGCGTCGACCTGTTCCGGATCGGAAGTGACTGGCGCCAGGCCCTGGAGGGTCGAAAGCAATTCCTGCTCCAGCGCGGCGACGCGCCTCTCCAGGTCCCCGGCCTGGCCCGACTGGCCGATCATCGCGTTGATCAGCACCATGTCGTTGAGGCTTTCCAGGTTGCGCCGCACGCTCAGGCTGGCGCCCAGCAGGTCGAGGCTCTGCAGTTCGGAACGGGTGCTGACGAATTGTCGGTAGGAGTCGCGCACCAGGTAGAAGTTGGTGATCAACATCGGCAGGAAGAACAGAACGCTGATCAGACTGAACTTTATGCCGAAACTGAGGCGGTTCATCAGCGCGATGGCAGGATACAACAGGGTCTTCACGAGACGTCTCCTGTTCTCATTATTGTTATGGGCGCGCCTGGAACAGCGGACAACGCTCGCTCCCTCGCAGCATCTCCCCACTGCGGGCGGTCGCCTGACATCGCTCAGATGTTTCCGTGAGCCAAGTCAGAAAATTCTGGCGCGCCCATCTGTGTACCCGATATCGGCCAGAGTTTCTGTAACTAAAGGTTAATCTCGACGGGACCCGCCCGACGGTCGTGTCGGGCGGGCGAAAGATCAGGATTTCAGAGCAGCAGGGCCCAGACTGCAAACCCGGCGTACCAGAGCACCGCCGCGCGAACCAGCAGTTGCCAGAGGGCGTCCAGGGTCGCCACGCCGGCCTCGCCGGTGGTCACTTCCGGCAATTCGGCGGCCGCGCAGCCAGCCAGTTCAACGTAGTGCCGCGCCGAAATTTCCCAGCTCAGCAGCTCATGCAGCAACACCCGGCTGACCCCGACGAAATTCCCCACCAGCGAAAAACTGGCCGCCAGCACCCGCACCGGCAGCCAGTCGAAGGCGTGGCGGATCACCTCGGCGCGCTCGCGCAGCGCGGGCGTCTCGGCGTGCTCGGCGGCCAGGGCGAGGAGGCGGTAAGCCAGCGCCGCCACCGGACCGAGCAGCGCGTACCAGAAGATCACCGCGAAAAAACCCTGATAGGCCTGCCAGAGCTGGTAGCCCTGCACCTGCCGCAGGAGATCGCCGCCCTCGTCCGCCTCCAGGCCGAGATCGCGCTCGGCCACGTGGTAGGCCCCCTGGGTATCGCCTCGCCGCCAGGCATCGCGGAAGGGACCGAGGTCGGCCAGCACGTCGCCACGGCCCAGGCTGTAGACGATCACCAGCAGGTGCACCGGCAGCGCCAGCCAGCCGTAGGCCAGCGGCTCCAGGGCCAGCAGGATCAGCGCCAGCAGCACCAGGGGCAGGAGCACCAGCAGCATCAGGATTGCCCAGGGGCGCTCGTTCAAGCGCGGGTTGGCCTCGGCCCTGGCCAGCTCGCGCAGCCAGAAGCCGTCCTGCTGGATATGCCGACGCCAGGCAGAGAACTTCTCGATCCAGAGCACCAGCAGCAGTACCAGAAAATACATGGGTCCCTCCTCTTCCTAAGGTACGAGCGCGGCCCGCAGGCGCGCCCAATCGAATGCGGGCCCCGGGTCGGTCTTGCGCCCGGGGGCGATATCGCTGTGGCCGCAGATACGTTCCGGCGTGATGGCCGGGTAGGCACGACGCAGTTGCGCCACCAGGGCGATCAGCGCCGCGTACTGGGACTCGGTGAAGGCGAGGTCGTCAGTGCCCTCCAACTCGATGCCCAGGGAAAAGTCATTGCAGCTCTCCCGGCCCTCGAACCGGGAAACCCCGGCATGCCACGCGCGCTCGTTGCAGGAAACGAACTGGGTGACGGCGCCATCACGCTCGATCAGAAAATGCGCGGACACCTTCAGATCGCGAATGCCTTCGAAGTACGGATGCTCGGCGGGGTCCAGACGGTTCTGGAAGAACGCCTGCACCTTGCCCGTGCCGAACTGGCCGGGCGGCAGGCTGATGTTGTGGATCACCAGCAGGGAGACTTCCCCCTGTGGGCGCTCATTGAAGTTGGGCGATGGGCACTGGCTGATGCCCTGGCACCAACCGGATGCGGGGTCCAGCTGCATGTCGGCTCCTTGGTCTGCCGCCACTTTAGGCACAGAGAAGCCATTTTAGCGAGAGGGGGCCCGGGACCTTTCCCGCGGGTTGGACCGGGCGGCGTTCCGCTGAAGCAGGACGCCCAACATGGTTGGCCCCATTGCAAACGACGTGTTGGGCCTGGCTGCGCTCGGACCGGCGTGGCCCGCGCCAACCTGCCGATGCCGCTATCAAGCCCCCTTGAGCCGCCGCAGGTTGCCGATCACCGATTCCAGGGCGCGATCGAACAGCAGCGCATCGTCCAGCAGACGAATCGCCTTGCGACGGAACTCGACAGCCAGGCCCATGCGGGTCTTCTCCAGTACCTTCATGCCGGTGCGGTTGACGAAGATGTACTTGCCCGTGGGCTTGATCAGCGCCGCGAGCTTGCAGCGCAGCTTGTGCTCCTCGTCCTCCTGGAACTCGACCCAACTACCGACCCGCAGGTTGTCGACAAAGCCCAGGGCCTCATCGTCATCCGCCAGACTGATTTCGGGCTCCTGCACCTGGGTTTCGCCCGGCGCAGCCAGGACGATCTCCTCGACCACCGCCACCATGGCCGGGGCAGCCTCCTCTTCCACCTCATTTTCATCGGGGAGGTCGAGCAGCAGGGGCGTGGATTCCAGACCGTCGTCGGCGACCACGTCCACCGGTTCGGGCTTGCGCAGACGCTGGAAGGCCTGGACATGCAGGGCCTCCAGCCGGCTGAAGAACTCGCTGGTGGAGAACGGGTCGAACGCGGCGCTGGCCAGCCCCTCGCGAAGGGACTTGAGCAGGCCCGGCACCAGCTCCAGCAGGCGTGCACGCGCCTCGGGCGCCTCGTGAGGCTCCACGCTCCACACCAGGTCGTCCATGGTCTGCAGCGCGGATTGCCATTCGGCCGACTCCACGCCGTGCTTGAGGCAAGTCAGCAGCAGCACCTTGCTCCAGGCTTCCTGCAGCAGGCGCACCACCACTTCCGGCAGGGTCCGGCCGAGCAGGCGCTGGTTGAGCGCGTCTTCCACCTGGCGACGGGCCAGTTCGGCCTTGGCGCGCCCCTCTTCGGCGTCGCGGGTACGCTGCTCCAGCAGCTCGCTGCGGCGGCGCTCGTCGCCGGTGTAGGCAAGGAACTCGGCGAGCAGTTCGGAGAAGATCGCCGGGTCGTCGACGAAATCGTTCAGCAGGCGCTGCACCACCTGCTCGATACGGTGGTAGAGGCTGTCGCGCTGGGCATCGTCCTGCTCCACCCAGCCCAGGGCGGCGGAGGCGATTTCGTTGAGCAGGCGGCGGGCCGGATGGCTGCCGCGGCTGAAAAAGGTCTTGTCCAGCAGGGCGACCTTGAGCATGGGAATCTGCATCCGGCCGATCAGGGCCTTCAGCGAATCCGGCAGGGTGCGGTCATCAAGAATGAACTCGAATAGCATCGACACCAGGTTGATGACGTCATCGTCGACCTGGCCGACCACCCGCGCGCGACCGCTGCGGGCACTGGCACGAGTGAGCAACTGGTCGAGGCTGATGCGCAGGTCGTAATCGGCGCTCGGCTGCTGCGGCAGGTGTTGCTGCAGGTGCGACAGCAGGCGCATCAGGTCGACGCTGCTGACCGGCACGGCATCGACGGGGTGCTCGCGACTCGGCAACGCGTGGCCGCGCACCTGCGACAACAGGTCCTGAAGCACACCGAAGACTTCCTGCACCCCCTCGTCGGTGGCCTGGACGGCACCCGGTGCGGCGGCGGACTGAGCGGGACGCCCCGATCCGGGACGCTCCGGCTCGCGCCGGGGGGGCGCCGAACGCAGGTCCGGGAGCACGCCGGCGGCCACCAGGAGCTGATTGGCCTCGGCATACAGCGGGTCCAGCTCGGCGAGGACGTACTTCTCGAACAGTTTGAAGATGATCAGCTTGACCTTGATCTCCACGCCGAGGCTGCGGCAGGCATCCAGGAAGGCCTCGCACAACAGGCGCGGGCCCAGCGGGTTGGACTTGTCGTCGACCTTCTTGCTGACCAGGGCATTGAAGCGGGTGGTGAGGTGGCCCAGGGCGACGCCGTCGCGCGCCATCACCTTGGCAACCATGGCGTCCAGCGCCACGGTTTCCTCCAGTTCGTCGTTCTGCACCAGCGACAGACTGTCGAAGGACACCGCGTCCAGCTGCGGTGCCTTGCCGATCTCATACTGGTTGAGAGAGGAAAATGACTCCAGGACCTGCTGCAGGAAGGCACGCTCGATGCTCTTGCGCTTGAGCCGCAGGTCGCGCATGGCCTCGAAGAAGGCATTCTGCTCGGCATTGCTGGTGGCGCGGTCCGCCATCTCGAAGAGGGTGTCGTCCGCATTGTCGAACAGCATCTGAAGCGTCTGCTTCAACTGCAATGCCACTTTGTCGCGCACCTGGATCAAGGCCACGGGCAGCCTACCTACCGGCGAAGTTGGCGATTGCTCGGCGGCCCCCTTGTTCAGCGGCACCACCTTAGCGTCGGTCTGCATCACGAGCCTCCCGCAGGCCGCGCCCTTCCAAAGGGCGTGTCGGACCGCAATTCGAACATGGGGAGTCATCCATAACGTCAATCATCTGGCGTCAAATTAGAAATTTCCGATGTCATTATATGGATGACGCCATGACAACCAAGCGGAGATTTCCTACAGACATGAATCAAGTCACAGATGCAGGAACCGCCGCCGACGAACGCGCAGCCTGCACCCCTGACTATCTAGCAGAAACCGCGAGCCGGTTGTTCATCGGCACTGCACCGGTCGTCGGCAGCCTTTATAATCGCCGCCATCCTGCCCGCGGAGCCCACCATGCCCAACCTTCTCCTCGCTGACCTCGCCGCTGAAATCGAGGCCAACGTACACACCGCCCTCAAGGAAGACATCGGCAGCGGCGACATCACCGCCCAACTCATTCCCGGCGACCGCCAGGCCCGCGCCACCGTGATCACCCGCGAAGCAGCCATCGTCGCCGGCACCGCCTGGGTGAACGAAGTGTTCCGCCAGATCGACCCACGGGTGAGGGTGGAGTGGCACGTGCAGGATGGCCAGCGTGCCGAAGCCAACCAGGCCCTCTTCCACCTCGAAGGCCCGGCCCGCGCCCTGCTCAGCGGCGAGCGCAGCGCGCTGAACTTCCTCCAGTGCCTGTCGGGCGTCGCCACCCGCGTCGGCCACTATGTGAGCCTGGTGCAAGGCACCCGGGTGAAACTCCTCGACACCCGCAAGACCCTGCCCGGCCTGCGCCTGGCGCAGAAGTACGCCGTGACCTGCGGCGGCGGCCACAACCACCGCATCGGTCTGTACGACGCCTTCCTCATCAAGGAAAACCATATCGCCGCATCCGGCGGCATCGCCCAGGCCGTCGACGCCGCCCACCGCATCGCCCCCGGCAAGCCGGTGGAAGTGGAAGTGGAAAACCTCGACGAGCTCCAGCAGGCCCTGGATGCCGGCGCCGACATCATCATGCTCGACGAACTCAGCCTCGACGACATGCGCAGCGCCGTCAGCCTCACCAGTGGCCGCGCCAAGCTCGAAGCCTCCGGCGGCGTCAACGAAACCACCCTGCGCACCATCGCCGAAACGGGCGTCGACTACATCTCCATCGGCACCCTGACCAAAGACGTCAAAGCCGTCGACCTGTCCATGCGGCTGAGTCTCTGACCAATCTTTCGCCAACAAAAAGCCCCGCTCAAACGTAATGCGGTTCACTTAAGCGCTTTCACCCCTCTCCCACGTGTGGGGGATGGGCTGGTGGGAGAGGGAAAAGCGCTGTTTATGCCCTCTCCCTAACCCTCTTCCGTAAACGGGAGAGGGAACCAAACGCTTATCTGAACAGCATTACGCTCGAACGGGGCTTATTGTTTGGATCGCGGCTCAACCCGCCGCGTGGGTGGGGATGACTTCTGCGTGAAGCTTGATGCCAAGCGCGCGCGTCACCTTGAGAATGGTCGCGAAACTCGGGTTGCTTTCACCTGACAGAGCCTTGTACAGGCTTTCGCGCCCGAGACCAGTGTCTCGCGCCAGCTGCGTCATACCTCGGGCTCGGGCGATAGTGCCCAGCGCCCTCACAATGAACGCCGCATCGTCGCCGGCTTCCTCGATGCAGGCTTCCAGGTAGAGCGCCATGTCCTCATCGGTTTTGAGGTATTCGGCGCTATCCCATTTGCGCAGTTTGACGGTAGTCATGCCGACCTCCTAAAGCTGTCGCGCGATGTCGATCGCGGCCTTGATATCGTTTTGCTGGGTAGACTTTTCGCCGCCTGCCAGCAGGATCACGATCTCCAGGCCCCGTTGGATGAAGTACACCCGATAACCTGGCCCATAGTGAATACGCATCTCCGAAACACCCTCGCCGACCGGCTCGCAGTCGCCGAAGTTGCCGCCCTCCGCTCGATCGATGCGCGCCTGGATGCGCATGACGGCCCGCTTGTCCCGGAGGCCGGCGAACCATGAATCGAAAGTGTCCGTGGTGAGAATAGACTTCATATGGTTTCCGTACCATTTGGGATACAGATCTTAGGCGCGAGAGCCCCTCAGCACAACACGTGAGACACCGCCGGTCGTTGCCAAGCTGCCTTCGCAAAGCTATGGTGCCGCCGTCCTGGCAAATTCCGGGACCGGGTTTGGCGACCCGAAATACAAGTTGGCGCTCAGGCGCCCCAGACAATTGCAGGCGCTTTTTTGTGCCCGCAATGCCGTGTCATGGCGGCTGTGCGCGGGAGACCGAAAGGTCTGCCGGGTGCCAACTTGCCCGGTTCGCCAACCTGCGCACAGCTGCCACCTCTAATAGTTTGGCGACGATTTGTGGCAGCCCCCCCTCAAGTTGGAGCCACACACATGAACATAGGACGTCCGCATCCACAGGCATCCGTAGGCAACCCCCGCCCTCCGCGAGCCGCTATTCCCCTCAATCGGAAAACCGCCGGAGGTGAACCATGAACACCTTCGCCCGCCTGGCCGACCGCCAAGGTGACCGTATCCTGAGCGCCAGCTATGCCCTCGGCACCCTCGCCGACCTGCTGGGTTGCGATGGCCTCGAACACCACCTGACCGACCGGGACCTGAAAGGCCTGCACCATGCCATCAAATCCATCTCGGACCTGATGCAATGCTCAGCCATGGAGCTGTATGGCGCCGCCGAGAAGGCAAGAAGAAAGGACTGAGCCAGCGCACGCGCCACAAGAAAGCAAAAAGCCCCGCAGAACCTGCGGGGCTTTCTGTTTGGATCATGGTGCCGGTAAGAGGAATCGAACCCCCGACCTTCTCATTACGAATGAGCTGCTCTACCGACTGAGCTACACCGGCGGCTGGCGTAAAGTAGCAATCCCGCTAGCTGAGTTCAATCCTCGTGATCAACAAGCCAGAAACTCTCCAACTGTGGATATCTTTCGGAGATTGTTGCCATGCCTTGGCGAGCCTCTTGGTAAAGCGCATCACCATGCAACGCCTGCAACCGCATTAGCTCCAACCTTGCTAATTCGGGCTTACCGTTCAACGCCAAGGCCAAGGAGTAGCGAAACAAACTCGGGGGGTAGGGATAGCGATAGACTACCCGACGCATCCATTCGAGTTGATCAGCAGTCATACTAGGTTGCGCCTGAGTGCGAGCAAACTGCAGAAACTCCCGTAGCTGAGTCAATAGATGAACATCTGGCGCTATTCGCTCAGCCTTGACCTCACCTATACGCGCACTTTCAAAACGCAGGAGACGGTGATCCTCCTCAAGGAGTCGATAGTCATGCCAAACCCAACCTAGCACTAACACTCCCACGAGCAACGCGGAACCACTGCCCCAGCGAGGCAACACAAAAACCTCAGGAATGCTTTGCTCTCCTTCCAGCATTCCCAACAGGATACCAATAGGTAATAGAAAGAACCCGTACTCTAGAGGAAACTCAAGCAGACCATGCAGGAAAACCAACCCGATCACCAATAGAGCAAATACACCCTCACAAGTTTTGATGCGCCACGCCAATCGCGAAAAATGAGCCAAAACCAGCAAGGCGACCCCCCCCCCTAGCAAGGGCCCATTCCATATCAAAATATCAAGAAAGATATTATGGCTATGCTCAGACATCAATTGAACTGAATGACCTAAGGAGACTCCTATTTGCGCAACACTGACTTGGTTCCACCCATAACCCCACCACCCCCCATGCAATATGGCCATCCATAATTGCCGCCAAAGCTCTATACGATGCAATGCTTGAGCACGCTCCACCAGGTTGACAGCAGATAGATACAAAGCATCCGCCAAATATGGTAAAGCCAGCACTGCTACCGCATACACTCCAACCCAAAGGGTGAGCCATGAGACAGAAAGTCGCATATTGGCGCGTTGTGCTTTGCAGGACCACCAGACAAGAATGCATAAAGCGCCCAGCCATGGCGTACGAGACTGAGTGATTGCCACCCCTACAATCAGATATAAAGCGACTAACGCCGCCGAAAATCGACCTAACCGAAACCGCTCCCACAAATACAAGATAGAAACTAACGACATGCATAACAAAGTCGCCAAGTTGTTAGGCTGGGATAGATTCGCATAGGGCCGCCCTCCCGGCGACAAATCGACAACCCAGATATTTCCATCAAACCCCAACCACTGTCTTAGCGCCACCCAACAAGACAATATCGCCCCAACCAATATAATCCATGCCATGCACTCGAAAGCCCTAGCCCCCAGAAAAAAAAACACCATTCGACCAGAGACAACAGCAAGCGCAGCACCAAACAAATAAGAGCTTGCGATCAAGGCATCGCCTAGAAAGAAAATCTTACCGAACGACCATTGAACGACCGGAACACAAGCCACCACCATCAATGACAAACTAGTCGCAGAGATAGGAAAGCCCTGCGAAAAAATAAAAAAACCAGATAGAACAATCAGAGCCAAGAAAGCAGAAAAATCATTATAAAAGGAAACCCATGGATAATAGTGATTAGGCAATAACCAGGACATCACCATGAGAATACTCGCCACCCATAAAAACAGGATTGACACTCTTTCCATATCCACCCCACAAAAAAAGGGAGATGCCTAGGCATCTCCCCTTCTTAAAAGCGTTAACAGATTAGTTGCCGCGGCAAGAGCCCGGAAGGAATTTCGCCGGGACCCCATTAGTTGCAGCAGGACCACATTTCCATGCAGCCACAGTCTTACCCGCATCGGTAGCGGCAAGAGCAGAAGAGGCGGCGCCATCAGTGTACGGTGTGAGCGTGATGAACTTGTCATCAATATCCGAGTCGTTGAAGCCAGTCGCCTGCACACTGATAACCCCAGCCGCCGTAGTGCTCACCGCCTTAACGTAGCGGGAGCTCTGCGATGCAGACTCACATCCCCAAGCATTCGCCGCAGGCAAAGAAACGCTTGACGACTGTACAACCTCAGTCACCGTAGTACGACACGCGGAAGCAGCCAAAACTACTTCTGACATCTTGGCGCGCTTGGTGTAGTCCTGATAGGCGGGCAATGCGACTGCGGCGAGAATGCCGATGATCGCAACGACGATCATCAATTCAATTAGAGTAAAACCTTTTTGAGCCTTCATATATTTATATCCTCGATATGTGATAGGCCAGACGACCTGCGGACACTAAGGCACAGTTCGTGCCAAGTCATCGACCACCTTCTGAAACCGCCGAAACTACGCTTATTGGAACCACGCAATCTGAATAGCCCCCGTCCCGCGCGCTCTCATTACAGTTCTCGAACCTCTATAAAAATTCACAAATAGCCACTAACTGCCTTTTTTTGTCACCCCTTCCACCTACATTTGGCGACAATGGTCAACTACGTTATAAGGCAGAGTCACAACCAGCAGACTGACGCCCCCCATGACCGAGACCGCATCCACTCTTTCTGGCCTGGCCAAACAACTGGTACTGACCAATCTCCTCGATGAGCGGAGCGCCCTGCAGGCCCATACCCAGGCGCAGCGTAACAAGATTCCGCTGATCACCTACCTGGTGCAGAACAAGCTGCTGAAAAGCCGCGACCTGGCGGAGATGGCCGCGGACCAGTTCGGCGTCGCCTTTCTCGACCTCGCCGGCATAGACAAAGAATCCCAACCCAGGGACCTGGTGAGCGAGAAACTGGTGCGCCAGCACCGCGCCCTGCCCCTGTGGCGCCGCGGCAACAAGCTGTTCGTCGCCATCTCCGACCCCACCAATCATCAGGCGGTGACGGATATCCAGTTCAGCACCGGCCTGAATACTGAAGCCATCCTGGTCGAAGACGACAAACTGGGCGACGCCATCGAAAAGTTCTTCGACTCCGCCGGCAGCGGCATGGAGGACCTGGGAGACGTCGACCTGGACGGCATCGACGTCGAGGCGGTGGATGACGACAAGAACGATGGCCCCGGTGGCGCGGATGCCGATGACGCGCCGGTGGTGCGTTTCGTCAACAAGATGCTGCTGGATGCCATCCGCGGCGGCTCGTCGGACCTGCACTTCGAGCCTTATGAGCGCGCCTACCGGGTCCGCTTCCGCACCGATGGCATGCTGCATGAGGTGGCCAAGCCGCCGATCCAATTGGCCAGCCGTATCTCGGCCCGCCTCAAGGTGATGGCCGCCCTGGATATTTCCGAACGCCGCAAACCCCAGGACGGCCGGATCAAGATGAAGATTTCCAAGACGAAATCCATCGACTTCCGCGTCAACACCCTGCCCACCCTCTGGGGCGAGAAGATCGTGATGCGGATTCTCGACCCCACCAGCGCGCAGATGGGTATCGATGCCCTGGGTTACGAGGAAGAACAGAAGGAGCTGTACCTCACGGCCCTGAAGCAGCCCCAGGGGATGATCCTGGTCACCGGCCCCACCGGTTCGGGCAAGACCGTCTCCCTTTATACGGGCCTGAACATCCTCAACACGGTGGATATCAACATCTCCACGGCGGAAGACCCGGTGGAGATCAACCTGGAAGGCATCAACCAGGTCAACGTGAACCCCAAGCAGGGCATGGATTTCGCCCAGGCCCTGCGCGCCTTCCTGCGCCAGGACCCGGACGTGATCATGGTCGGCGAGATCCGCGACCTGGAAACCGCCGAGATCGCCATCAAGGCTGCCCAGACCGGCCACATGGTGCTATCCACCCTGCACACCAATAGCGCCGCCGAGACCTTGACCCGCCTGCGCAACATGGGCGTACCGGCGTTCAATATCGCCACCTCGGTCAACCTGATCATCGCCCAGCGCCTGGCACGCAAATTGTGTGGCCATTGCAAGAAGGAGCATGAGGTGCCGCGGGAGACCCTGCTCAAGGAAGGCTTTCCCGAAGACCGGATCGGCAGCTTCACGCTCTATGCCCCGGTCGGCTGCGAGAACTGCAACCAGGGCTACAAGGGCCGAGTGGGTATTTATGAAGTGGTTAAAATCACGCCGGCCATGCAGCAGCTTATTATGGAAGAAGGCAACTCCATCCAGATCGCCCAGCAGGCGCGCCGCGATGGCTTCAATGACCTGCGAACCTCGGGTCTGGTGAAAGCCATGAACGGCATCACCAGCCTGGAGGAAGTCAACCGCGTGACTAAGGATTAACCATGGCGGAAAAAGCGCTGAAAACCAGTACCTTCGCCTGGGAAGGTACGGACAAGAAAGGCTCGAAGGTCAAGGGCGAGTTGACCGGAGCGACTCCGGCGCTGGTCAAGGCCCAACTGCGCAAGCAGGGCATCAACCCGACCCGGGTGCGCAAGAAGTCCAGTTCACTGCTGGGGGCAGGTAAGAAGATCAAGCCCCTGGACATCGCTCTGTTCACCCGGCAGATGGCGACCATGATGAAGGCCGGCGTGCCGCTGATGCAGTCCTTCGACATCATCGGCGAGGGTTTCGAGAAACCCGCCATGCGCACGCTGGTGAACGAGGTCAAGCAGGAGGTGGCCGCCGGTAACAGCCTGGCCAATTCCCTGCGCAAGAAACCGCTCTATTTTGACGAGCTCTATTGCAACCTGGTGGACTCCGGCGAACAGGCTGGCGCACTGGAAACCCTGCTGGACCGTGTCGCCACCTACAAGGAGAAGACCGAAGCCCTGAAGGCCAAGATCAAGAAGGCGATGAACTACCCGATTGCCGTAGTTGTGGTCGCCATCATCGTGTCAGCCATCCTGCTGATCAAGGTGGTGCCGCAGTTCCAGTCGGTGTTCGCCAATTTTGGCGCTGAGCTCCCCGCCTTTACCCTGATGGTTATTGGGCTTTCGGAGCTCCTGCAGGAATGGTGGTTTTTTGTCCTGCTGGGGTTCTTCGCCATCGGTTTTGCGATTCAGCAGGCGCACCGGAAATCGGAAAAATTCCGCGACTGGGTCGACCACACCGTGCTCAAGCTGCCGGTTGTCGGCGACATCCTGTACAAGTCCGCTGTGGCGCGCTTCGCCCGCACCCTCGCCACCACCTTCGCGGCGGGCGTTCCGCTGGTGGATGCGCTGGACTCCGTTGCCGGCGCGAGCGGCAACGTGGTGTTCAAGAATGCCGTACTGAAGATCAAGCAGGATGTGTCCACCGGCATGCAACTGAACTTCTCCATGCGCACCACGGGCGTTTTCCCGGCCATGGCCACCCAGATGACCGCCATCGGCGAAGAATCCGGCGCGCTGGACGAGATGCTGGACAAGGTCGCCAGCTTCTACGAAGCGGAAGTGGATAACGCCGTCGACGGTCTCACTGCGCTGATGGAACCCATGATCATGGCCGTGCTCGGCGTGCTGGTGGGTGGCCTGATCATCGCCATGTACCTGCCCATCTTCCAACTCGGCAACGTCGTCTAAAAATGCAATTGATCGACTTTCTGGCCAGCCATGCGCTGGCCTTTGTTTTGTGCGCTCTGGTGCTCGGCCTGTTGGTGGGCAGTTTTCTCAATGTGGTGATCCATCGCCTGCCGCAGATGATGCTGCGCGACTGGCAGGAGCAGGCCCGCGAGGCACTGAGCCTGCCGGCGGAGCCCAAGGGGCCGGCGTTCAACCTGATCCTGCCGAATTCCCGCTGCCCCCATTGCAGCCATGAAATCCGCGCCTGGGAGAATATTCCGCTGGTGAGCTACCTGGCGCTGGGCGGCAAATGCTCTTCCTGCAAAGCCCCGATCAGCAAACGCTACCCGCTGGTGGAGTTGTTCTGCGGCCTGCTGTCGGCCTATGTGGCCTGGCAGTTCGGTTTCGGCTGGCAGGCCGGTGCCTTCCTGGTGCTGACCTGGGGCCTGCTGGCCATGAGCCTGATCGACGTCGACCACCAGCTGCTGCCGGATGTGCTGGTGCTGCCGCTGCTCTGGCTGGGCCTGATCCTCAATAGCCAGGGGCTGTTCGCCAGCCTGGAAGATGCGCTCTGGGGCGCGGTCGCCGGCTACATGAGCCTGTGGTCGGTGTACTGGCTGTTCAAGCTGGTGACGGGCAAGGAGGGCATGGGCCACGGCGACTTCAAGCTGCTGGCGATGCTCGGCGCCTGGGGCGGCTGGCAGGTGCTGCCGCTGACCATCCTGCTGTCGTCCCTGGTGGGCGCGATCCTTGGTGTGATCATGCTGCGTCTGCGCAACCAGGACACCGCCACACCCATCCCGTTCGGCCCCTATCTGGCGATTGCCGGCTGGATTGCACTGCTCTGGGGTGATCAAATAACGGCGACCTATCTGCAGTTCGCCGGATTCAAATGAACAAACCCTGGATTCTTGGCTTGACGGGCGGCATCGGCAGCGGCAAGAGCGCCGTCGCCGCCCACTTCAGTGACCTTGGCGTCCACCTGGTGGATGCCGACCAGGCCGCTCGCTGGGTGGTGGAGCCCGGCCGCCCGGCCCTGGCGAAGATCGCCGAGCACTTCGGCAACGACGTGCTGCAGGCGGACGGCCAACTGGACCGCGCGGCCCTGCGCCAGCGCATTTTCGAGAATGCGGAAGAGCGCCGCTGGCTGGAGAGCCTGCTGCACCCGCTGATCGGGCAGGAAATCAGCCAGTACCTGGCCCGCGCCGAATCCCCGTACGCCATTCTGGTGTCGCCGCTGCTGATCGAGTCCGGCCAGCATCGGCTCACCCAGCGTATCTTGCTGGTCGACGCCCCGGAAACCGCCCAGATCCAACGCACCATGCAGCGGGACAACGTGCCCGAAGCGCAGGTCCAAGCCATATTGAAGGTACAGGCCAGCCGCGAAGAGCGGCTGAAGCATGCCCACGACGTGCTGCTGAACGACCGCGACCTGAACTGGTTGCGCCGCGAAGTGGAGCGCCTGCACGACTTCTACCTGACCCTGCGAGGAGGCCAGCCATGAGCCAACCCGTCACAGTGGAGTGCCCGACCTGCGGCGCTCCAGTGGAGTGGGGCCCGCAAAGCCCCTCCCGCCCCTTCTGCTCCGAGCGCTGCAAGCTGATCGACCTGGGTGCCTGGGCGGCCGAGGAACATGCGATTCCCGGCGACAATCTGGAAGACGACCTTTTCTCCGGCGACCTGCCGCCGCGCGAGCACTGAGCGGCCGTTCAAGGTCGCACGACGCTGTAGTCGCGCCCCGGGCCGTCTGCCCGACCAGGCTGCGCGGAGTTGGCCGGAGTGTCGGGCTTCGTTCCTCAGCGCAAACCTACGGGACCGCGCTGCGGTCCTTTCGCGAATGAATTCGCAGGCCCCGGCCGGCTGCTGGCGCAGGTTGGGTAGAGGAACGAAACCCAACAGGCGGGGCCGCAGCCCCCTGTAGTCACGCTCCAGGGCCGGGTTATCCGCCCTTCGCGAATACATTCGCCCCCACGATGGGCAAGGTGACGCGTGCTTTTGGCGGCCCGGCCCAGCGCTGCTGGCAGATGGGGTAGGCACCGCCCACCAGGCTCACGAACGTGTGTCGTCGTCCTTCCAGGGAGCCTGGAGGTAACGGGTTCGATTGAAGGTTTCCAGCCATTCCGGGCAGAACACCACCAAGGCGGTCACGGCCGTGCCGTTGATGAAGGCTTCGGGGAACATCACCAGCCAGAGGTAGCCGATGAAGTCCTCCAGCCAGGGCGGCATGGGAAAGAGGCCGTCCATCCACAGCAGCCCCAGCCCAACAAGCACGCACAGCAGCGCAGCCAGGGCCGCCGGGAAAAAGCCGCAGCAGAAGATGTAGACGAACAGGTTGCGCGGTTGGTAGTGCTCGACCCAACTGGCGCACAGCTCAGTGACCAGGATCGGCAGCAGCACCAGCAAGACACCGTTGATGCCCAGGGCCGCCAGCTCCTGCTTGCCCAGCAATAGCAGGCCCAGCTGCGCGACCAGGCCTCCCAGCACCGCCAATGGCCAATCCAGCAACAGGGTAACGGCGGTCATGCCGATGAAGTGATAGGACACGCCTGAGTCGAAGTCACGCCGCATCAGCCAGAGCAGAAAGAGCAGCAGCACCGTGCCGAACACAAGGTGCTGGCGGCGAACATCGCTGAAGAGCTCGACCCAGGGCGCGCGCCATGCCGCCCAGGCAATGGCGGGTAGGTAGAGCCCCCAACCAAGCGCCAGGGTCTGTGCAGACAGGAGATCGGCGGTGATCACGGCGCCAGCGACTCCAGGGCCGCACGCAGCGCCGCCGCATCGCCAAACTCCTTGCGCTCCATGAGCCTGCCGCGATCGAGCCGCAGCCAGAGCACACGGGATTCATCCCCCGGATAGCGGCTGGCGACGCGGGCCTCAGGGTCCAGCAGGACGCGGTAGGTGTAATTACGCATCGCGGGAATGGCGAAAAGCGAGGCGACCAGTGAGGGCATGCGGCTGATGTCGGCCACGAACACCGCACGGCGAGCTTCGAGATACCCGCTGGAGCGCCCCTCCAGTGCGGCTTTCACCAGCTCGCCACCCTCCATGCTGCGCGCCACCAGCAGCACCTGCAGGCCATCGTTGAGGCTGTAGGGCTTCTCGTACTGGTCCAGCAGGGTCCAGGGCGCCAGACGTTCGCCCACCTCCAACCCATGACCGAATGTGGCCAGCAGACAAAGCACCACGCCCAGGCAGCTCCGCATCGATTCAGTCTCCGCTGGTCGAATAGACCCGAATGTCTTCACGCTCCGACCAGCCGCGCTGCATCTGCCAGAAGGCCAACGCTTCGGGCGCGTCCTCCAGGACAAACACGTGGGACTTGCGGATTCCCAGGGCCGTCAGCCGCCGCAGCGCCTCCTGCAGCAGGGCGCGCGCCCATCCCTTGCCGCGAAACGGCAAGTCGACCACCAGGTGCTGCAGATAGCCGCGGCGCCCGTCGTGCCCCACCAACAGGCTGCCGGCCAGGCGACCGCGATCATCCTCCAGCAGCAGACAGAGATCGGGATTGCGTTGCAGGAACGCGCAGAAGGGCTCCAGCTCATCTTCCGCGCGCAACCGGATGCCCGGCGTGCGGCGCCAGAGTTCGAGCAAAGCGGCATGGTCGGCGGCGGTAATGGGGCGAATGCGCATGACGGGCTCCCGGCAAGTCCTGAAAGTTTACACCGCCCCTGCGCCAGGCAACCTGCGCGCAGTTGTCGCGATGGCCCGCCGGGGGTACCCAGAGCCCTGGCCGGAGGGCTAAGCTGCGGGGCATGAACGAGTCCGACTACCTGCGCCTGCTGACGCGGCAGGCCGAGCAAGCCAACGACTTCCTGTCGAATGCGCGCAAGTGGGAACGCGAGCGCTGGGTCTGCCAGCGACTCTTGCAGGCGCTCAACCTGCCCTATCGGCTCGAAGACTTCAGCACCGGCCAGGAACCGCCAGACGTGCAGTTTCGCGAAGCCAATTTCGAGGTGTTCTTCGTCCTCGACGAAGGGCGCCGCCTCAACGAGGAATGGCGCGCCGAACTGGAACGCCGGCGCAGCGCCTTTTCCCTCGCTCAACTGGTGCGCCGGGAAAGCCGCCCAAAGCGCATTGCCGCCGCCGAACTCCAGGCACGCCTGGCACCGACATTGCGCAAGAAAGCGCGCAACTATGGCGAGCGCGGCCTCGACCCGGGCGATCTCGACCTCCTGGCATTCGTCAACCTCAAACGAGCCACACCGGACTTCAACAGCCCCTTTCCGCCCCCTACCGAATACCTGCGCCAGGGCTGGCGCTCGCTGTCGCTGGTGGGGTCGAACTTTGCCCGGGTACTCTTCGCCCATGCCGACGCGCCGGACTTCCTGCGCAACAACCTCGGCCGGACCATTCTGTTCGACGTCGGCATCGGCCTCTGACCGGCCCCACGCAATTTTCCCGCGCCGCGCGTTGAGCCGCCGCGAATCCGCCAGCTAGAATGCCCGTCAGTCCAAAGTCGAGGCCCCCATGCCCAGCCGCCTGACGCCCGAAGACCAGCAGAAGGTCGACCAGTACCTGAACCTCCCCCAGCACCAGGTGGAACGCCAGCCGTTCCGTCCATGGCGCCTGCTGTGGATCGTACTGGCCATCGTCGTCGCCCTGGGTATCCTCAGCCGCCTCCTGAGCCGACTGGTGCTATGAGCCGCCCCCTGCGCTCGCCCTCGGCGACAAAGAATTCCTATAGCCTTGTGAGACTTTCCCATGTCCCATCGCATCGTGATCGTCGGCGGCGGCGCCGGCGGCCTGGAGCTCGCTACCCGTCTGGGTAGGACCCTCGGCAAGAAAGGCCAGGCCAAGATCATCCTGGCCGACGCCAACCTCACCCATATCTGGAAACCCCTGCTCCACGAAGTGGCGGCCGGTTCGCTGAACTCCACGGAGAACGAGCTGAACTACGTGGCCCAGGCCAAGTGGAACCATTTCGAGTTCCAGCTCGGTCGCATGAGCGGGCTGGACCGCACGCGCAAGGTCATCCAACTGGCCGCCACCCATGACGAGGACGGGCGCGAACTGGTGCCTTCCCGCGAACTCGCCTATGACAGTCTGGTGATTGCCGTCGGCAGCACCACCAATGACTTCGGCACCGAAGGCGCAGCCCAGCACTGCATCTTCCTCGACACCCGCGAGCAGGCCGAGCGCTTCCACCGCAAGCTGCTCAGCCACTACCTGCGCGCCCACGCCCAGCAGGACGCGAACGACCAGATCAGCGTCGCCATCGTCGGCGCCGGCGCCACGGGCGTCGAACTGGCGGCGGAGCTCCACCACGCCGCCCACGAACTGGCAGCCTATGGCCTGGACAGCATCCAGCCGGAAAACATGCGCATCACCCTGATCGAAGCCGGCCCGCGCGTACTTCCCGCCCTGCCAGAGCGCATCGGCGCCCCGGTGCACCGTACCCTGGAGACGCTCGGCGTCACGGTGATGACTGGCGCCGCGGTCAAGGAAGTCACCGCGGAAGGCCTGCTCACCGCCCAGGGCGAGATGATTCCTGCCAGCCTCAAGGTCTGGGCCGCCGGCATCCGCGCCCCGGCCTTCCTCAAGGATCTGGACGGCCTGGAAAGCAACCGCATCAACCAACTGGTGGTGCGTCCGACCCTGCAAACCACCCGCGACGACGACATCTTCGCCTTCGGCGACTGCGCCGCCTGCCCGCTGGGCGACGGCAGCGAACGCAACGTGCCGCCCCGCGCCCAGGCGGCGCACCAGCAGGCCTCGCTGCTGGTGAAGTCGCTCAAGCTGCGCCTGCAAGGCCAGCCCCTGCCGGACTACCAGTACAAGGACTACGGCTCGCTGATCTCGCTGTCGAGCTTCAGCGCCGTGGGTAACCTCATGGGCAATCTGATGGGCAGCGTGAAACTCGAAGGTTGGCTGGCGCGGATGTTCTACATCTCGCTCTACCGGATGCACCAGATGGCGCTCTACGGCGGATTCCGCACCGCCCTGCTGATGCTCAGCGACAGGATCGGTCGCAGCACGGACCCACGCCTGAAGCTGCACTGACACAGACCATAACCTGCGGCGTACTCCCGCTCGCGAACGGCCCGCTTGGCGTCGTTCGCGAGTAGGCCGAAACCGCACCGGCATTTGCGGATTTCCCGGGCCAAACAAAAAAGCGGTAAGGCTTTCGCCTTACCGCTTTCTCGGACCTCCCGGGGAGGTCTTGTATGGTGGGTCGTGTAGGATTCGAACCTACGACCAATTGGTTAAAAGCCAACTGCTCTACCGACTGAGCTAACGACCCATGCTGAGGTGGTCGGGGTAGAGAGATTCGAACTCCCGACATCCTGCTCCCAAAGCAGGCGCGCTACCGGACTGCGCTATACCCCGTCTGGAAGTTGGCTCCGCGACCTGGACTCGAACCAGGGACCCAATGATTAACAGTCATTTGCTCTACCGACTGAGCTATCGCGGAACTTCGGTCTTCCAACTCTTCATCGCTTCACCGATTTGGTTTAGCGCTTCAGAGGCGCGCCATTTTACGGTTCCAGAACCGCCTGTCAACCCCTAAAAAACGAATTCCGACAATGATTTGCAGAAGACCGCTCGAGTGCTATACCTGAGCCGTGGCGAGATCGTTGCAGGTCGTGGTCGCGACCTGACTCCCTACAGGACGGCTATGAGCAATCAGGATCGACCTCCAATTCCACCCGGCCCCGTGACGACCCTGGCCAGCCGCGGCATACAACCGCGCTTCGGTGAATTGGTGCAAAGCTGCCGCAAGCTGGTGATGAACCGATTGGCCGAACACCTCACCGGGGTTTTCGGCCAGGTTGACGACACCCTCTTCGAATGCGCCGAAAAGGCCGAGAACAATCAGGTCCAGACTCTCTTCTTCGACAGCATGCGGGACATCCGCAAGCAGCGTCCGCAAATAGAGCGCGCCTACCACCAACGCATCGCGAAGAGCTTCGAAGACTTTCTCAGCGGCGAGCAGAAACCCGAGTTGAAAGCCGCCGAGCTGGATGCCGATCACCTCCAGCTCATGGAAAACGACGAATACGAGGAAAACCTGCTGGTCACCAACATGGTCAGCCGGGTCAAGGCTCGCTGTGCGCAATCGCTGTTCGCCCTCGACCAGCGCCTGGCGGTACTTAACGGCGGACGCAAGCTGGGCGACGACGACAATCCCTTTGGCCCGCAGGCGGTGGCGCTGGCATTTCGCGAGGCGCTGGAGCCCTGCCCCTTTCCGCTGCGGATCAAGACCATCCTCTACATGCTCTTCGACCAGCATGTGATGCAGGGGCTGGACAACGTCTACGAGGCCCTCAATCAGCGACTGATCCAGGCCGGCGTGCTGCCCAACCTCAAGTACAGCGTGCAGCGCTCCGGCAGCGCCCCCCAGCGGTCTTCGCCCAGCCCTGACCAGCCGCCCTCCGCGGGCCAATCGACACCCGGCGAACCCCAGGCCAAGCCGACCACGCCCGCCAGTGGCCCGCTGGACCTGACAGGCGCGCCACCCAGTGACCCCGGCCAATTGTTCAGCGGCCTGGCCGCGCTACTGGGCGAACGCCGCCTGCACCACAGCGATGCGCCGCTACCCGGCGGTACACCGAGCATCTCCAGCTTCGCCCCGCGCGGCGCGACGCGAACCTACAGCGCTGCCGAACTGCTGGAAGCGCTGAACCGTCTGCAGCAACAGTCCGCCCAGGACCTTGCCAGCAAGCTACGCCAGCCACAGCGTGTCGAAGGCCTGAAGGCCGAGCTGCAAGAACAACTGGAAAGCCACAGCAGCTTGCCCGGCCAGCAGAAGCTGTCGGATTACGAAGCCGATGTGATCGACCTGGTGGGCATGCTCTTCGACTTCATCCTCGACGACGACAACCTGGCCGACGTCTACAAGACCGCCCTCTCCCACCTGCACACGCCGTACCTCAAGGTTGCGTTGCAGGACAAGGCGCTGTTCACCCAGCACCACCATCCCGCCCGGCGTCTGCTCAACGGCATGGCCCAGGCCGGCGTGCTCTATGCCGGCGAAGGCGAGGAGCGTGGACTGCTGGCGAAGATGCACTGGGTGGTGGAACGCGTGGTCCACGGATTCAGCGGCGACCTGCTGCTGTTCGACAGCCTGCTGGACGAGTTCAACGAATACGTCGGCACCCTGCGGCACAAGGTGGAGCTGCGCGAACAGCGCGCCGTTGAAGCCGCCAAGGGCCGCGACAAACTGCTCGGCGCACGCCAGCAGGCCGTCGACACGGTAAGTCGGCTTCTGGAAGGTTGCGAGCTGCCGGGCATCATCCAGCACTTCCTCGAACTCACCTGGACCGACGTGCTGGTCTTCGTCCTGCTCCGCCATGGCGATCGCAGCAGCGAATGGCAACGCTCGGTGGAAGTCGCCGAGCAACTGGCCTGGAGCGGCACCCCGCTGGATGCGGATGGCCGTGCCCGCCTGCAGCAACTGCGCATCCCCATGCTCGAAGACCTGCGCAAGGGCCTTGAGCTACTGGGGGGCTACCACGAAGATGGCATCCGCCGCCTGCTCCAGGACCTGGTGGCCTGCCAGCACGCCGTGCAGTCGCAGCAACCCCAGGTGGCGGCGCGCATCGACAGCCCGTTGCCGGAAAGCAAGCTGGGCGAAATGCTCGGGGAAGATGCCGAACTGGCTGCCACCCCGCGCCCCGTCAATCTCTCCAATCGCGCCCAGGCACTGATCAAGGAGCTCTCCCGCCTGGAATTCGGTACCTGGTTCGAGTTCATCGACGGCCCGGACACCCGTGTCCTCAAGCTCTCCTGGTACAGCCCCACCACCCACAACTACATGTTCGTCGACCACAGCGGCCAGCGCGTGGCGATCATGCCCATCACCCAGTTGGCCCTGGACATGGAGCAAGGACTGGCCCGGCTGGTCCCGCCGGAACGTAGCGCCCCGCTGGTTGACCGCGCCTTGGGCGCCATCTATCGGGTGCTGCAGCGCTTTACCGGCCGCACCAACTGAGCCCGCATCAGGAGTTCACCATGGAAGAACGTCGCCAGCACAGCCGCCATGCCACAGAGCTGCAGCTGGAGGTATTCGATGTGCATTCGCAGCAGCGCCTGGGCCGCATCGTCGACCTGTCGATGGATGGCTTCATGCTTCTCAGCGAGATGCCGCTCGTTGCCGATTCGGTCTGGGAATGCCGCCTGGTTCCCCTGACCTGGGTGGAAGGGTTGGAGGAAATCCGCCTGGGCGCCGACTGCCTGTGGACACGCATGGGCGAGGACCAGCGTAACTGCTGGGCCGGCTTTCATATCATCGACCTGGCCGACGACCAGGCCGCCGCCCTGGAGGGCCTGCTGGAACTGGTTCGCGCGCCCTAAGAAGGCTGCAGCGGGCGGTTGTCGGGCCTCGCTGCGCTCGGACCCGCGTGGCCCGCCCCGCCTACGGAATCGGCCCGGATGCAATCCGGGGAGAACCCCAGCAGCGAACTCATTCGCAAAGGGCCGCGCTGCAGCCCGGCAGTTCGATCAGACGACGTTCCGTACGCGGATTGGCCGGGAAAGGATTCACCCCCCACGCACAGCCCCGCAAATGCCATCCCTCGGATGAAAAAATAGCCCCGCACTTGGCGGTAATGCCGTTCAGAGAAGCGTTTGGTTCCCTCTCCCGTTTACGGGAGAGGGGTGAAAGCGCTCAAGTGAACAGCATGACCGCATCGCGGGGCTACTTGGGCTCGTCTCGACGCTCAGCCGAAAACGATGTCCTCGCCCTTCACCGTGGCGGTGATGGTGGCGCCTGGGGCGAACTGACCGGCGAGAATCTGCTGGGCCAGGGGGTTCTCGATCCAGCGCTGGATCGCCCGCTTCAACGGACGAGCGCCGTACACCGGGTCGTACCCCACGGCGATCAGCTTGTCCAAAGCTTCCGGGCTCAGCTCCAGGCCCAGCTCCCGCTCGGCCAGGCGCTTGCGCAGGCGTTGCAGCTGGATTTCGGCGATGCCGCCGATCTGGTCGCGACCCAGGGGCTCGAACACCACCACTTCGTCGATGCGGTTGACGAACTCGGGGCGGAAATGCGTGCTCACCGCATCCATCACCGCCGCGCGCTGTGCTTCCCGGTCGCCCACCAGCTCCTGGATCTGCGCGGAGCCCAGGTTGGAGGTCATCACCACCACGGTGTTGCGGAAGTCCACGGTACGGCCGTGGCTGTCGGTCAAACGGCCGTCCTCCAGCACCTGCAGCAACACGTTGAACACATCCGGATGGGCCTTCTCCACCTCGTCCATCAGCACCACGGAGTAGGGCTTGCGGCGCACGGCCTCGGTCAGGTAGCCGCCCTCTTCGTAACCGACGTAGCCCGGCGGGGCGCCAATGAGTCGGGCCACCGAGTGTTTCTCCATGAACTCGGACATGTCGATGCGCACCAGAGCCTCTTCGGTATCGAAGAGGAACTCGGCGAGGGCCTTGCACAGCTCGGTCTTGCCCACACCGGTGGGACCAAGGAACAGGAAGGAGCCACTGGGCCGGTTCGGATCGGCCAGGCCTGCGCGGGAACGGCGCACGGCGTTGGCGACCGCCACCACCGCCTCATGCTGGCCGATGACCCGTTTGTGCAGGCCCTCTTCCATGCGCAGCAGCTTCTCGCGCTCGCCTTCCAGCATCTTGGCCACCGGGATGCCAGTCCACTTGGACACCACTTCGGCGATCTCCTCATCGGTGACCTTGTTGCGCAGCAATTGGTTTTCGGTCTTGCCGTGCTGGTCGACCATTTGCAGGCTGCGCTCCAGATCCGGAATCACGCCGTACTGGAGCTCCGCCATGCGTTGCAAGTCGCCCTTGCGGCGGGCAGCCTCCATGTCCTGGCGAGCCTGTTCGATCTTCTGCTGGATCTGCGCCGAGCCTTGCACCTCGGCCTTCTCGGACTTCCAGATGTCCTCCAGGTCCGCGTATTCGCGCTCCAGCTTCTGGATATCCTCTTCCAGCTTGGACAGGCGCTTCTTCGCCGCCTCGTCCTCTTCCTTCTTCATTGCCTCGCGTTCGATCTTCAGCTGGATCAGACGACGATCCAGGCGGTCCAAGGCCTCCGGCTTGGAGTCGATCTCCATGCGGATGCGGCTGGCGGCTTCGTCGATCAGGTCGATGGCCTTGTCCGGCAACTGACGGTCGGTGATGTAGCGATGCGACAGCTTGGCGGCGGCGATGATGGCGCCGTCGGTGATGGTCACGCCGTGGTGCACCTCATAGCGCTCCTTGAGACCACGGAGGATGGCGATGGTGTCCTCTTCGCTCGGCTCGTCCACCAGCACTTTCTGGAAGCGGCGTTCCAGGGCGGCGTCCTTCTCGATGTACTGGCGGTACTCGTCCAGGGTGGTGGCGCCGACGCAATGCAGCTCACCACGGGCCAGGGCCGGCTTGAGCATGTTGCCGGCGTCCATGGCGCCCTCGGCCTTGCCGGCTCCGACCATGGTGTGCAGTTCGTCGATGAACAGGATGATCCGACCTTCCTGCTTGGCCAGTTCGTTGAGCACGCCCTTCAGGCGCTCCTCGAACTCGCCGCGAAACTTGGCACCGGCGATCAGCGCGCCCATGTCCAGGGCGAGCAGGCGCTTGTCCTTGAGGCCGTCCGGCACTTCGCCATTGACGATGCGCTGGGCCAGGCCTTCGGCGATGGCGGTCTTGCCGACGCCGGGCTCGCCGATCAGCACGGGGTTGTTCTTGGTGCGGCGTTGCAGCACCTGGATGGTGCGACGGATCTCGTCGTCGCGGCCGATGACCGGGTCCAGCTTGCCTTCTTCGGCGCGCTTGGTCAGGTCGACGGTGAACTTGTCCAGCGCCTGGCGGGATTCCTCGACATTGGGGTCGTTCACCGCCTGGCCGCCACGCAGGTTGGCGATGGCGTTCTCCAGGGCCTTGCGGGTCACGCCCTGGCCGAGCAGGAGCTTGCCGAGTCGGGTGTTCTCATCCATGGCGGCGAGCAGCACCAGTTCGCTGGAGATGAACTGGTCGCCCTTCTGCTGGGACAGGCGGTCGGCCTGGTTGAGCAGGCGCGCCAGGTCCTGGGACAGGTTCACGTCGCCGGTGGGGTTCTGGATCTTTGGCAGGTGATCGAGCTCGCGGGTCAGGCCCTGGCGCAGGGCCTGCACGTCGAAGCCTACCTGCATGAGCAGGGGCCTGATGGAGCCGCCCTGCTGGTCGAGCAGGGCCAATACCAGGTGTACGGGTTCTATGGCGGGGTGGTCGTGGCCGACAGCCAGGGACTGGGCATCGGAAAGCGCCAGTTGCAGCTTGCTGGTCAAACGGTCGATTCGCATGGGTTCGTCCTTCCTTCAGATGGCGGGCGGCGCGATGACGGCGCCAGATACGAAAACCCGCCGGGATGAAAGGTTAGATAGGGACGATTCCGGGCGATTCAACCTTTGCAAGATTGACCGAGGTCATGAAGAGGCTTTCCGCAGGATGGGTTTCGCTCCGCTCGCGGAACGCCACCCGCCCTATCCCGCTAGGAAGGTCAGCGGTCAATCCGCGAGCCAGACCAGGCTGGCGAAGCGGCCGGTCTGTGCGGCGCGGCGATAGGAATAGAAGCGCGGGTCGCTGACGGTGCAGAAGCCGCCGCCATATACGGCTGTTGCGCCGCGAGCGGCCAGGCGGAGGCGCGCCAGTTGATAGATGTCGGCCATGAATTTGCCGGCGTTGGCGCTGGGCCGGAAAGCCTGCCCCGCCTGCGGATGGCAGGCGACAAAGGCCTCGCGCACTTCGGGGCCGACCTCGAAGGCCTCGGGACCGATGGCCGGGCCGAGCCACACCAGCACCTCTTCCGGCGGCAGCCCCAAGGCATCCAGGGTCGCTTCGAGCACGCCATTGGCCAGGCCGCGCCATCCGGCATGGGCCGCGGCAACCCGGGTGCCCGCGCGGTCGCAGAAAAGCGCCGGCAGGCAGTCGGCGGTGAGCACCGCAGCGGCGACGCCGGGCTCGGAGGTCCAGCTGGCGTCCGCTTCGTCCACGCGCTGCGGGTCGGCCTCGACCACGCGCACGCCGTGCACCTGGCTCAGCCAGGCCGGCTGGCAGCCCAGGGTTTCGGTCAGGGTCCGGCGGTTGCGCTCGACAGCCTGCGAGTCATCCCCGACATGACTGCCAAGGTTCAGCCCCTCATAAGGGGACTGGCTGAAGCCCCCTTCGCGGGTGGTGACGCAGGCCCGCACCCGCGCGGGGGCGGGCCAGTCAGGCGTCAGCCAGGTCTTCATTGCTCGAAGGACTCGCGGTCCTGGCGCAGCAGGCTGAGCAGCCAGACGAAGTCATCGGGCAGCGGCGACTCCCATTTCATGCGCTCGCCGGTCACCGGATGATCCAGTTCGAGAAAGCGCGCATGCAGAGCCTGGCGCGGGAACTCCTTGAGGGTCTGGATCAGGGTCGGACTCGCCGCCGGCGGAATGCGGAAGCGACCGCCGTACACCGGGTCGCCTACCAGCGGGAAATTCACGTAGGCCATGTGCACGCGGATCTGGTGGGTACGGCCGGTTTCCAGCTTGACGCGGGTGTGGGTGTGGGAGCGGAAGCGCTCCAGCACCCGGTAATGACTGACCGCCGGCTTGCCGCCCGCGACAACGGCCATGCGCTGACGCTGCTGGCCGTGACGACCGATGGGCGCATCCACCTTGCCGCCGGAGGTGATGACCCCTACCACCACCGCCTCGTAGACCCGGCTCACACTGCGCGCCTGTAGCTGCGCCACCAGGCTGGTGTGGGCCTCCAGCGTCTTGGCCACCACCATCAGGCCGGTGGTGTCCTTGTCCAGGCGATGGACGATGCCCGCACGCGGCACGTTTGCCAGCCCCGGCACGTGGTGCAGCAGGGCGTTGAGCAGGGTGCCGTCGGCGTGCCCCGCCGCCGGATGCACCACCAGCCCGGCGGGCTTGTCCAGCACCAGCAGGTGGTCGTCTTCATAGACGATATCCAGCTCGATGTCCTGGGCGACCCACTCTCCCTGGGACTCCTGTTCGGCGTTCAGCTCCAGCAGCGCACCGCCGTGCACGATGTCCCGCGGCCGCAGTACGCTGCCGTCGACAGTGAGGAGGCCGTCCTTGATCCAGCCGGCGAGGCGGGAACGGGAGTGCTCGGAAAAGAGTTGTGCAGCGACCTGGTCGAGGCGTTGCCCGCCCAGTTCGGACGGCACCTCGGCGCTGAGTTGGATGACGTGCTTGGTGATGGAAGACATGCTCGGGAACGGAGGGGGCGCAGCCTTTGGTTTCGGTTGCGCGCTTGTGGTTAAATACCGCGTCTTTGTCCCGGGGGTTCCGGGGCGCCCATCATAACAGGACGGCTCCAGCCAAGACAGCCAGCCGTCACAGGGACGCAAGCCGCCATGCAAGTGAAACACCTGCTGCTGATCGCCACTCTCGCCCTCACCGCCGCCTGTTCCTCCAACAAAGAAGTGGTGGACGAGAATCTGAGCGAAGCCGAGCTGTACCAGCAGGCCCAGGCCGACCTGGACAACAGCAGCTACACCCCCGCCATCGCCAAGCTCAAGGCCCTGGAATCCCGCTACCCCTTCGGCCGGTACGCCGAGCAGGCCCAGCTCGAACTGATCTACGCCTATTACAAGAACGTCGAACCGGAAGCAGCCAGGTCCGCCGCCGAGCGCTTCATCCGCCTGCACCCGCAGCACCCGAACGTCGACTACGCCTACTACCTGAAGGGCCTGGCCTCCTTCGACCAGGACCGTGGCCTGCTGGCGCGCTTCCTGCCGCTGGACATGACCAAGCGCGACCCGGGTGCCGCCCGCGACTCCTACAACGAATTCGCCCAGCTCACCAGCCGCTACCCGAACAGCCGCTACGCCCCGGACGCCAAGCAGCGGATGATCTACCTGCGCAACCTGCTGGCTGCCTACGAAATCCACGTCGCCCACTACTACCTGACCCGCCAGGCCTATGTCGCCGCCGCCAACCGTGGCCGTTACGTGGTGGAGAACTTCCAGGAAACCCCGGCCGTGGGCGATGGCCTGGCCGTGATGGTGGAGTCCTACCAGCGCCTGGGCCTGAACGAGCTGGCGGCCACCAGCCTGGAGACCCTGAAGCTCAACTACCCGGACCACCCGCAACTGGTGGAAGGGCAGTTCGTCGCGCGCGAGGAAGAAGCCGACAACCGTTCCTGGCTGGCCAAGGCCACCCTGGGCCTGATCGAGAGCGACGCGCCGCTGCCCCCGGGCGAAACCCGCGCCGCCCAGGACGTGATCAAGCAGTACGAAGACGCCAAGGAACAAATTCCGCAGGAGCTGCTGCCGGAGAACCAGGATGAAGTGCGCGAGGAAGAGCACGAGTCCGAGGCCAACCAGAACGACCGTTCCTGGTTCAGCTACATGACCTTCGGCCTGTTCGACTGACAGCGCCACAGGTGAAACGGGAGGCCAAGTGCCTCCCTTTTCATTTCAGTCGGCAGCCTGGCGCAATCCAGGCTACGATCGCCGAGCCCTCCGGAAGCAGCCCCCCCTGCTAATCCCCCAGACGCCAGCCTGAGGTAATGGGATAGCGCCGATCCCGGCCAAAGCCCCGCTGCGTGACCCTGACGCCCACCGCCGCCTGGCGCCGCTTGTACTCGTTGCGGTCCACCATGCGCAGCACGCGGTTCACCGTGTCCTCGTCGAACCCCTCGGCAATGATCGCGCTGGCCGACAGGTCGTGTTCGATATAGAGCTTGAGGATCTCATCCAGCACCGGGTAGGGCGGCAGCGAATCCTCATCCCGCTGCCCCGGCGACAGTTCGGCCGACGGCGGCCGCTCGATCACCCGGGGCGGGATCACCGGCCCCAGGCTGTTGCGGTACTCGGCCAGGCGAAATACCAGGGTCTTGGGCACGTCCTTGAGTACATCGAACCCACCGGCCATGTCGCCGTAGAGGGTGGCGTAGCCCACGGCCAGCTCGCTCTTGTTTCCCGTGGTCAGCACCAGGCTGCCCTTCTTGTTGGAGATCGCCATCAGCAGATTCCCCCGGCAGCGCGCCTGCAGGTTCTCCTCGCTGGCGTCGCGGACATGGCCATCGAACACCGGCGCCAGTACGTGCTGGAAGGCGTCCATCATGGGCGCGATGGGCAACACCCGATAGGTGACGCCAAGCAGCCGCGCCTCGACCTCGGCATCTTCCAGGCTGATCTGCGCGGTGTAGTGGTAGGGCATCATCACCGCCTCCACCCGCTCCGCCCCCAGGGCATCCACCGCCACCGCCAGGGTCAGGGCCGAATCGATACCGCCGGACAATCCCAGCACCACCCCCTTGAAACCGTTCTTCCGGACATAGTCGCGCACCCCCAGCACCAGCGCCTGGTAGACACTCGCCTCCAGTTCCGGCAACTCGGCGCAGTGCGTCCGGCGAGGCACCCAGCGGCCGTCCTGCAGTTGCAGGTCCACCGGGTAAAGTCCTTCGACGAAAGCCGGGGCACGCTGACAGACCAGTCCACCGACATCCATGACGCAACTGCCGCCATCGAACACCAGTTCGTCCTGCCCCCCCACCTGGTTGACGTAGATGACCGGCATTTCTCCCTCGGCGACCCGCTCGGCCAGCATTTCTTCGCGCTCCAGTTGCTTGTCCAGGTGGAAAGGCGAAGCGTTCAGGCTGAGCATCAGCTTCGCCCCAGCGGCCTGGGCCTGGGCCATGGGTTCGGGGTGCCAGACGTCTTCGCAGATGGACAACGCCACCGGCACCCCCTTGATATCCACCACGCAAGGTTGCTGGCCGGGTTCGAAATAGCGCTTCTCGTCGAATACCCGGTAGTTGGGCAGTCGCTGCTTGTAGTAGCTGGCCAGGATCTGGCCATCGGCGATTACCGCGCAGGCGTTGTAACGCAGTTCGTCCTCCAGCCAGGGATAGCCCACCACCAGGTAGATACCGCGCACCTCGTCGCACAACTGCCGCAAGCCCTGCTCGATGCGCCGCTGCATGCTGGAGCGCAACAGCAGGTCCTCTGGCGGGTAGCCGCACAGGGACAGCTCGGGAAAGACGATGGCATCCGCCTCCCACGCCTCGCGCGCGGCATTCGCTGCCTCGATTATCCGCTCGACATTGCCCTGAATGTCGCCGACACGCAGATTGAGCTGGGCCATCACGATTCGCAGGCTCTGGCGCATGGCCGCCTCCCGGGCAGTGTGCAAGGCATGGAACGCGTCTCAACGCCACCATACTCCGCCCCGCCCGCAGCGGAAACCGGGCAACGCGCACGGGCGTGCGGCCGGTCTCTGTGCGAGGACATGCGGCTTGGCTAAACTGCCAGCTTTCCACCGAGAAGAGAGCACCTTCGGCATGTTTCGCCTGCTGTTCTGGATTGCCGTGATCTTCGCCGCCATCTGGTTGTGGCGCCGCTTCAAGTCCCCTTCGACGCCCCGACCCACGCCGCGCCAGCCGGACGAAAACCAGCCCATGGTGCGCTGTGCCCAGTGCGGCGTGCATGTACCCCGCAGCCATGCGCTCTCTCAGGATGATCGCTGGTACTGCAGCCGCGCCCACCTGGAACAGGACCGGAACTCCGGTGAGCGCTGATAGCCTTTCCGCCCCCGGCGCGCTGAGCGCCCAGGGGCGGCGCATCTTCCGCCTCTATAGCCTGTATCGGCTGGTGATCGGCCTGACCCTGGTGATGCTGATCTCCAGTGAGCTGGACGACCACCTGCTGGAACTGGCGCGTCCGGAATTGTTCCGCAACGCCAGCTGGTTCTACCTGATCCTCAACGCCCTGATCGCCACCCTGGTGCCGCGCCCTCGCACCATGGTCCAGGTGTTCAGCCTCGCGCTGGTGGACGTCCTGCTGCTGTCCTGCCTGTTCTTCGCGGCGGGCGGCACGCCCAGCGGTATCGCCAACCTGATCGTGGTGTCGGTGGCCATCTCCAACATCCTGTTGCGCGGGCGCGTTGGCCTGCTGGTCGCAGCGGTGGCGGCGATCGGATTGATCTACCTGACCTTCTACCTCAGCATCACACACCCCCGGGCGACCAGCCAGTTCGTCCAAGCCGGTGGGTTCGGCGCCCTGTGCTTCGCCGCGGCACTGTTCATCCAAGGCATCAGCCGACGCCTGCAGCTCAGCGAAAACCTCGCCGAACAGCGTGCCGCCGAGGTGGCGAACCTGGAAGCCCTGAATGCGCAGATCCTCCAGCGCATGCGCACGGGCATCCTGGTGCTGGACCCGCAGAACTACATCCTGCTGACCAACAACGGCGCGCAGGCCATGCTGGGCAAGGACAAGCTTCAGGGCCGGCCCTTGGCGCCCCACTGCCCGGAGCTCCTGGAAAGCCTGCAGCAGTGGCTCGCCAACCCGACGCTGCGACCGCAGAGCATCCAGTCCTCCAGCAACAGCCCTACGCTGCAGCCCAGCTTCGTCCACCTGCAGCACGGCGACCAGCAGAACACCCTGGTCTTCCTCGAAGACATTTCGCAGATCGCCCAGCAGGCACAGCAGCTCAAACTTGCCGCCCTGGGCCGCCTTACCGCCGGCATCGCCCACGAGATCCGCAATCCGCTGGGCGCCATCAGCCACGCCGCCCAGCTCCTGCAGGAATCGGAAGACCTGCTAGGCCCCGACCGACGCCTGGCGCAGATCATCCAGGATCACTCGCGGCGCATGAACCTGGTGATCGAGAACGTGCTCCAGCTGTCCCGCCGGCGCCAGTCGGAGCCCCAGTTGCTGGACCTCAAGTACTGGCTGACCCGGTTCGCCAGCGAGTTCCGCGCCGCCTCCGGCGACAGTCAGACCCTGCACCTGAACACCCTCGGCAGCACGCTCCATACCCGCATGGACCCGCACCAGTTGACCCAGGTGCTGACCAATCTGGTGCAGAACGGCCTGCGCTACAGCGCCAAGAAGCACCCCCGGGGCCAGGTCTGGCTCAGGCTCTTCCGGGACGCCGAAAGCGACTTGCCGGTACTGGAAGTGGAAGACGACGGAGAAGGCGTCCCGCCCGAACAGGTACACCATATCTTCGAACCCTTCTTCACCACTGAAAGCAAAGGCACCGGTCTCGGCCTGTACATTTCCCGCGAACTCTGCGAGAGCAACCAGGCCCGCCTCGACTACAAACCACGCGAGCAGGGCGGCAGTTGCTTCCGCATCACCTTCGCCCACCCGCGCAAACTGAGCTGACCATGACCCGACAGAGAGCCCTGATCGTCGACGACGAGCCCGATATCCGCGAACTGCTGGAGATCACCCTCGGCCGGATGAAGCTCGACACCCGCAGCGCCCGCAACCTCAAGGAAGCCCGCGAGTGGCTGGCGCGCGAACCCTTCGACCTGTGCCTGACCGACATGCGCCTGCCCGACGGCACCGGCCTGGATCTGGTGCAGTACATCCAGCAGCGCCACCCCATGGTGCCGGTGGCGATGATCACCGCCTACGGCAGCCTCGACACCGCGGTAAACGCCCTCAAGGCAGGCGCCTTCGACTTCCTCACCAAACCGGTGGACCTGGGCCGCCTGCGCGAACTGGTCGGCACTGCGCTGCGCCTGAGCGCGCCGGAAGACGGCGAACCGCCGGTGGACGGCCGCCTGCTGGGCAACTCGCCGCCCATGACCACCCTCCGCAAGCAGATCCAGAAACTCGCCCGCAGCCAGGCCCCCGTCTATATCAGCGGTGAGTCCGGCAGCGGCAAGGAACTGGTGGCGCGCCTGATCCACGAACAAGGCCCCCGTGCCGAGCGTCCCTTCGTGCCGGTCAACTGCGGTGCCATTCCGTCCGAGTTGATGGAAAGCGAGTTTTTCGGCCACAAGAAAGGCAGCTTCACCGGCGCGGTGGAAGACAAGCAGGGCCTGTTCCAGGCTGCGAACGGCGGCACCCTGTTCCTCGATGAAGTGGCCGACCTGCCGCTGCCGATGCAGGTGAAGCTACTGCGCGCCATCCAGGAGAAAGCCGTGCGCGCCGTCGGCGGCCAGCAGGAAGTGGTGGTGGACGTGCGCATCCTCAGTGCTACCCACAAGGACCTGGCGGCGGAAGTGGCCGCCGACCGGTTCCGCCAGGACCTCTACTACCGCCTCAACGTGATCGAACTCAGCGTGCCGCCGCTGCGCGAACGCCGCGAAGACATTCCGCTGCTGGCCGACACCATGCTCAAGCGCCTGGCCCAGCAGAGTGGGCTGCCGGCCGCCAGCCTCTCCGCCGAAGCCCTGGACAAGCTCAAGTGCTATCGCTTCCCGGGCAACGTGCGGGAATTGGAGAACATGCTCGAACGGGCCTACACCCTGTGCGAGGACGACCAGATCCAGGCCCGCGACCTGCGCCTGGCCGAAGCCGCCGGCGCCTCCGAAACGGGCGAGGCCAACCTGGCGCAGATCGACAACCTGGAAGACTACCTGGAAGACATCGAGCGCAAGCTGATCATGCAAGCGCTGGAAGAAACCCGCTGGAATCGTACGGCGGCGGCTCAGCGCCTGGGGCTGACCTTCCGCTCCATGCGTTATCGCCTGAAGAAGCTGGGCATCGACTGATGCCCAGCCCGCGCCGGGCGCTCAGCCCAGGCGCAAGTCCGGCGCATAGGGCGCCGGGTCGATGATGGGCTCGCGCCCCAGCATCAGGTCCGCCAACAGGCGGCAGGAAGCCGGTGCCAGCACCAGCCCATTGCGGTAATGGCCGCAGTTCAACCACAGCCCCTCCGCCCCCGGCACCGGCCCGATGAAGGGAATGCCCTCCGGCGACCCCGGACGCAACCCCGCCCAGTGACCTACCCGTTCGGCGTCCGCCAGCTGCGGCAACAGTTCGAAGGCCGAAGCCTCGAGGCTTTCCAGCGCCTCGTGAGTGGGCGTCTTGTCGAAACCGGCATGCTCCAGGGTACTGCCCACCAGGATATGGCCATCCCGACGCGGGATCGCATAACGCCCCTTGGCCAACACCATGGCGGGCAGAAAGTCGGCCGCGCACTTGAACAAAATCATCTGCCCCTTGACCGGCTCCACCGGCAACACCAGCCCCACGCTCGCCAGCAACTCACCGCTCCAGGCGCCCGCCGCAACGACCACGCGATCCGCCAACAGGTCGCCTTCCGCCGTGCTCACCCCAACCACGCCCCCGTCTCGGCGGATGAAACCACGCACTTCGCAGTTCTCCCGCAACGACACGTTCGGCATCCGCAGCAGCGCCTCCCGCAGCGCACGAGTCAGTCGCGGATTCCGCACATTGGCCACGCCAGCCATATAGATGGCGCGCTGGAACCCAGTCCCCAGCGGCGGCACCGCAGCGTGCACCCGCTCCATCGCCACGGGTGCCAGGGGTCGCCCTTCACGAGCCGCCCAGGCCAGGGCTTCGGCCTCGTCGTCCAGGTCCAGCCAGTAGAGACCGGTCTCGTGAACCTCGGGATCCGTCCCTGTTTCAGCCAGCAATCGCTGACCAAGCTGTGGGTAAAAGTCCTGGGACCAATGCGCCAACGCCGTCACCGCACGGCTGTATCGCCACGGATACAGCGGCGAAACGATACCGCCTCCCGCCCAGGAGGCCTCGCGTCCTGTATTGCTTTTTTCGATGACGACCACGGACTCCCCTGCCGTAGCCAACTGGCGTGCCGATAGAAGACCAATGACCCCCCCCCCCACTACACAAGTCTTACCCAAGATTGCTGTCCTCTTTCAGCCAATTCTGCATTCGATTCAGATATTTCCATCATGCCGCGCAATGCTACTCGCCTTAGGATCTCTGATGCCAAAGCGAGCAAGGAATCGATGCAATGGAATGCAGAAATCTTCGCGGCTTCACGCTACCTGAACTACTTGTAACCATTACCCTGATCGCTGCCCTAAGCTTCTCCCTACCTTCGCTGGTTAATTTCTTAACGCGGGCACGCATAAACCAGTTCCAGGACGGTCTTTTCCTACTCGTACAGCGGGCTCGCCTCCACGCCGTCACCCAGCGAAAGCGTGTCACCATCTGTCCCCTCGGGGCCGATCAGCGGTGCCAGCGGAACTGGAATGGCCCAATCAGCAGCTTCGAGGACATGAACGGCAACAGGCGCCTGGACCCCGACGAGCAACTGATCAGCACGCTAGAGCGCGAGCCTAGGGTTGAAGTCAGTTGGCGAGGAATGGGAGGCAACCGCTCGATCCACCTCAACCTTCAAGGGCATACCGCTGTGACGAACGGCCGATTGAGGATTTGTAGCAATGGCCACGTGATTCGTGACTTGGTGCTCAATCGTCAAGGACGACTGCGACGTGGCCTTTCCAAAGGCTCGCAATGCTGACCGCTCGCCCTTACGATCCATCCGAATATCCTGTAGGCATTGAGCCAATTGTTAGTGTGCTTATGCTCTGCACTAGAGGCTTATCAGTATGGATCGAAATATGCCCCCATCCCGCGGATTTACGCTAATTGAACTCATGATAGCGATCGCGCTCCTCGCAATAATCGCCTCACTGGCGGCCCCGGCAATGAGCAGTTTTCTTTTGAACCAGCGTGTATCAGGGCAGGCCTCCGCCTTGAGTAGCGCACTCCAGTTCGCGCGCTCGGAAGCCACGACCAAAAACCGCCGGATAAAGGTCGTTCCCGTTGCCAACAGCACGAATGGCTGGACGCAGGGCTGGTGCGTCATTCTGGCGGAGCTCAGTAACTGCAACGGCAATATATTGCGTCGATACGACCCGGCTCCGGCAGGTGTCACCATCGAGGGCGACTACCTGCAGACAGGTAACGTCCTGACTTTCCGACGCAACGGAACCCGCGCCCCTGCAGTCTCTGGCACGATCAAAATTAGCTCCGCGAATCTGTCCAATACAGGAAATCGCGCCCGCTGTCTGACGCTGGATGCAATTGGCCGTGTATCGGTTGAGGCTATCAACCGCGACGATGATTGCTGAGGACATTCAATGACTGTTAAAACCCATCAAACTGGCATCACCATGATAGAAGTCCTGGTGACACTTCTGATATTTACCGTCGGCCTGCTCGGGTTGGCGGGCCTGCAGTTGAAAGCCCTGCAAGGTACCAACGACAGCGTGCAACGCGCACATGCGACTTGGCTGCTGCAGGATTTCGCTGATCGGGTTTACTCCAACGGCGTGGCGACTATTGCTGACTACAGCGGCGCGGCACCTAATTGCAACGCACTTCCGAATCCCGTTTGCGCAGACTTCTTCAATCCAGTGACAGGCGCCAAGGTGAACGGTAGCAACTGCACGCCGGCGCAGATGGCAAGTTTCGACCGCTGGGAAGCCATGTGCCGCTACCGAGATACCGCCGCCTATCAGGGCAATGCTGCTGCCAAGCAGACCCGAAGTAATAGCCGAGACTTCATAAACTTGCAGGCACTCAACATTGCCGCACGTGACTCCAACGGCGACACCGTGAACGACTCGCTTGACCTGACGCTTTCCTGGAAAGGGAAAGGTGGAGAAAACTCCGCCAATAGCGACGGGGATAATCAGTCTGCACAGATGACGATCAGGAAGTGAGCGTATGAAATACGTTAGTATTCGTGGTCAAGCAGGACTTTCAATCGTCGAATTGATGGTAGCGTTATTGCTGAGTTCAATCCTGATTGGCGGTGTGCTGCAAGTTTTCCTGTCAAGCAATCGTACTTATGCAACTACAGAAGCGCTGGCCCGGACTCAAGAGAATGGTCGATTCGCCTTGGAATTCATCGCGCAAAGCGCCCGCCAGGCCGGCTACCTCGAACCCTATCTCCTGATCGACAAGCGCCTCCCCCTGGCAGAAACCAACTGCAACTGGCCAAGTACTGCAGACGAGCACTGCACGGCAAACGGCGCGACAAACGACCGGGTGACCTTCATCCTGCAACCCCCCTTGATAAAGGACGATCCCAGCAGTGCTGCGATGCGTAGGGACTGCGCAGGTAATGAGGTCGCGGAGGATACGATTATCGCAAACGTGTTCCATATAGCGGCTGCGGACGCGAACAACCCCTATCCCTCTTTGGCTTGCACCACTTTCACAGTAGAAGAGCCGGACGACTTCCAGACAGTACGTCTGGTGGACGGCATAGAAAACCTGCAACTGCTCTACGGGATCAGCACCACAGGCGATCCGCAGAGCGTCAATCAGTTTGTTTCCGCTGACCGCGTCACCGATTGGTCAAAGGTAAGCGCCATTCGCGTTGCGGTACTGGCTAACTCGATGGGCCGGGCTGCCAGCGATGCGAACGCTCCAGTCAATTTCATCTTGCTCGATACCCGGGTGAATGCCGCCGCAGATGGCATGACGCGCCAGGTGTTCACCACAACCTTGCGTTTTCACAACCTTGACTAAGGACCAATGATGGCTAATTCAACCAGCCAGCGCGGCTCCAGCCTGATCATAGCCTTGGTGTTCCTGGCGGTACTCACGGCGGCTGGAATAGCGGCGTTTACGCTCGCCACAACAGAAGAACGCATGTCCAGCAATGCGCAGTTCCGGGGAGCCGCTTTCCACACTTCGTACAGCGAGATCCGTGCACAGATCGAGCATATGCGCAAGGACGCCACCCGGATCGACAGTGTGCGAGCTTATGATCGCCCGAGGCTATCTCCAGCGGACGTGAAACTTCCCGAGAAGCGTCAGCCACTGGCCAACCTGACAGCACGGCTTAATAGCGACACAGTTGCAGCTGGCAGCACCAGCATAAACCTGACCTACATTGGCGAGCGCGTGGCCGAAAGCAGTAGCCTGGACAAGTTCTACAACTATGCGTTCGAACTGAACGTCAAGCGCGAACTCAACAGCGGCGCCTATTCGGATCAGGTACAGGGCTTCAATATTCAGATGCCGAAACCTTAAGGAAAGTCGTCATGAAGACATATATAACCATCGGCCTTTTTGTTCTCTCGAGCACGGCCTTCGCTGCCTTCGTAAATGACAACACCGTCATTTACGAAGGGGCGACCGTGCTAACCGTCTCGACGCCGCAAGAACGCTACGCCTTAGTTTATGAATGCGAAAGTTGCACGCCAGTCAAGATGGGATTCACTGGCAGTTCGAAAGTCAAGATAAACGGCGGAACCGCCACGCTTTCTGACCTATTTGCTCGCGCCCGGTGGCGGGCTGATGTTTTCGCCGAAGCAAGTGCACCGACCACCATTGTACGCATCAGCACTTATTGAGGGAACAAAATGAAGACCTTCACCACTTCCCTCCTGAGTGCCAGTGCAGCCTTTCTCTACGTCAGCATTTCAGCCTCAATCGCGCTGGCCGACGACACGGAAATTTATGTGGGCCTCACTCCGAAGGCGGACAAGAAGACCAATCCAAACGTACTACTTGTACTCGACACTTCTGGCTCGATGTCCAGCGGAGTCACCGGAACATCCTGCATTCAAGGCAGCAATATCGCAGATCTTTGTGACAGCAAGAAACTCAGTCGACTGGGCGTCGTGAAACTGGTTACAGCCGAACTCATCAATGAACTCAAGGCAGATGGAAAGATAAACTTCGGCCTCATGCGATTCGATATGCAAGCACAAGGAGGGATGATCACCTATCCGATCACGCCTATTGCCGATGGTGCAAGCACTATAATTCAGAGACTCAATCGATATCGCGCCAACGGCAATACCCCCCTTTCCGAGACACTCTACGAAGCAGCGCGATATTATCGCGGGGACCGCGTCTACTACGGCCTGACAAGCTCGACGAAAGACACGGAAGGAAACAACCCTCCAACAATATTCTCGCCCAGCGTAAGGGAATCATACAGTGGAAGCAAAATCGTCGAGTACAGTAATCTCAGCACCTCTTACAGCAAGAACAATGCCACGTACATTTCCCCGATCGAAAGCTCCTGTCAGAAGAACCATATAATCTATTTGACGGACGGCGCGCCGACTGGCGACACCGACGCTGCCAGCGCAATACGATCACTTACTGGAAAAAATTGCGGCAACAACAATGGCGAGTGCATGGACGAGCTTTCTGAGTTTCTCTTTCAGGAAGACCAGTCAGCCGTTCAGGACGGCAAGCAAACGGTCACCACCCATACCATTGGATTCTTTGAGGACAGCCCCCTTCTCCAGAGTACCGCGACTCGAGGCGGCGGGAAGTATTACACGGCAGATGACGTTTCAGGCTTGGTCAAGTCTCTGCGCACCATTATCAACGAGATCCTTGCTCAGAACGCGACCTTCACCACACCGACCGTCTCGGTCAGTGCCTACAACAACATCGGTTATCGAAATGAGCTTTACTATGCACTTTTCCGACCAGCTCAAGGCAGTCGCTGGCCGGGCAATGTGAAGCGTTACAAATTGGGCAAAGATGCGAGCGGTGCACCAGAGATCCAGGACTTCAACAGTCGCGCGGCAATCAGCTATGACGGTGATGACGCTGGCTTCTTCAAGTCCACAGCACAAAGTTGGTGGAGCCCAACGGTGGACGGTGGTGATGTGAGCAAGGGTGGCGCTGCCAGCCGACTTACTACGCCTGCAAGTCGGAACCTTTACACCTACACCGGCGCAGAACTGCCCCCTGGCTCAACCTCTGTAACACTCAGCAACTTCCCGCTGGTAACGGGCAACACCGGGAATCATGTAACCACTACGATGCTCGGCGACCAGAACATGACCGCGCAATTGCGAGCGCAGATCATCAACTGGACCCGCGGTAATGATCTGGACAAGGATGGAAATGTTATAGGCAACAATTTGTTCATCGGCGATCTATTGCATAACGAGCCGAAACTAGTTTCATATCGCGTCGACAACTCCAGCAGCCCCCCGCAAGAAACTCTGTATATGTTCTTCGGGAGCAACCAGGGCGGCCTACATGCCGTCGACCCAAACAACGGCGCTGAGAAATTCTCTTTCATTCCGAAGGAATTGCTCCCAAACCTGAAGGACTATTACCAAGACCCGCAAGGCGTCGACACCAAGCGCTACGGCCTAGATGGGAATATCAGCGTCTGGGTAGAGTATGGAGACGCCGTAGCGAATGTCAGGCACGCGAACCGGGTTGACTTGGTCGCCGGCATGCGCCGCGGCGGAAGAAACTACTACGCCCTGAATGTTCTCGATATCGACTCGCCCAAACTCAAGTGGGTCATCAAGGGAGGAACCGGCGGCACCGCGGGCTTCGAAAAGCTGGGGCAGACTTGGTCGGCGGCCAAGCTGGCAAAGGTAAAATGGAATGGAACTATTAAGCCGGTACTATTTTTTTCCGGCGGCTATGACCCTACCCAGGACAATGACAGCCCAAACTTGCCGCGCAACGACAGTTACGGGAATGCGCTCTACATGGTCGATGCCGATACGGGCAGCCTGCTATGGCGCGCCGGACATACCAGCGAAACCGGCGTCAACCTCGCTATCGACAGCCTGACCAACAGCGTTCCCGGCGGCCCGACACTGATCGATATTTCCGGTGATGGCCTGGTCAACACTATTTTCATGGCGGATATGAGGGGCCAGGTATTTCGTTTTGACATTCGCCAGAACAACACTGGTGCAGCCAACTTTGCCACTGGCGGGCGTATTGCACGTCTGGGTGACAACAACACCACGACGAGCGATGACAGCGCCGCCAGCAACCGTCGGTTCTATTACGCCCCGGACGTTTCCCTTGTACGGGAGCGCGGCGGCAGCACTTACTACACCATTGCGCTGGGAAGCGGCTGGCGTGAGCACCCGCTCAATGACACAACCCAGGACCGCTTTTATGCCATCCGTGATCGAAATGTGCTGGCAGCGCCCAGCACTTATTCGACTGTGACAGAAGCCACCATGGTCGACGCCACCGGCATCAATTTGAGCGATGCCGAGTACGAGCAGACCAAAGCGGATATCGATGAGAAGCTGGCGCTGATTGAGCAGTACAACGATGCAGTCGTAAATGCCGAGACCAACTTTGATCGGTACAAGGCCAACATCGGCCATACAGCTAAACGAGATGCACTGCTGGCCAAGAACACAGAGATCACCATCCTTCGCCAGGAACTCGACACTCTGGGTGCTTCCGTTGACGCGCTTGAGACCGAACTGGGACGTGTGGCGCCCGCTAACGACCAGCAAGGGGAAATCGTCGAATCACAACGTCTGGTGTCTGAGCTCGCCGAGAAAATTAAGGGGTTGAGCGACAGCGCGCAAATAGCGGCGGCGACTGCAGTCCAGGAACAATTAGCGAACCTCTATAACACCCAACTTTCCATCCAGAGCGTGATCGCAGGCAAAGAGCTGAATATCCAGCAGAAGCAGCAGGCGATTGCCAACGCTGCCGCCGCCGGACAACCCACGGCGGCCCTAGAGCAGGAATTGGTTGCACTGAGTGAAGCGCTTTACGGACGGCCGGACAACCCGGACACGACAGAGGACGACAGCTTGCCGGCGGACCCCAACTTGACCATGCGCTCTGCCCTGATCACGGATAGCAGCAGCGCCCAGCTCGGCAGCCTCCAAACCAACCTGGCAGCTAGCCTTGATGGCTTGCTGACGGCGATGACCACGGGCGACCAGGGCCAGATCGAGCAAAAGGAGGATGAGTTGAGTGATGCCACTGTGGCCCTGAATGATTTTCTTGCCAGCCTGGGGATCAGCAACCTTTCCGGCAGCAATCTTGGCGTCAGCGATCTGCTGGCACGAGACGAGCAAGGCAAGCAGAACGAACTGGCAATCCGGGAGCAGAATCTCAACACGTCGATCACCAATCAAACGGCTTCGCTTGATGAGCGCACTGCTGCCCTGAACACAGCCATCGCGGCACGAGATGTCATTCAGTCGGATATGGATGCATTAGCGACTCAGGCATACGACACCAGCAGCAACTTACTCAATTCCGCCCAACTGTCAGACGCACAGGCCAACGACGCAGACGGCACCCTTACCTGGTTCGAGGCCTACAACTATCTATTGCTTGCAGCACGCGGTGCCGCACAGAGCAACATCCCCACCTTGCGTGAGGAAATCAATCAGCTCTACTCCAGCCTTTCTCCGGGTAATAGCTATACGGTCAACTCGAACCTGCTGAATGGGAGCGATGGCTGGTTCATTCGCCTGGCTCCGGGCGAAAAAGTGCTCTCCGCCTCCATCACTTTGCAGGGAGCCCTGTTCTTCAACTCCTTCCTGCCAACGGGGCAGACGTCCGGCTGTGCGCCTGACGTCGGGACCAGTCGCCTCTACGCAACCAATCTGGTGGATGGTTCTGCACTCTATCAGCAGACAATCAATGGCGAGCCCGTGCCGATTCGCAGCGTCAATCTCGTGCGCCCCGGCATTGCCCCGAGCCCCACCGTGATTCCAACCTCGGATGGCGCCGTCCTCATTAGCGGTACCGAAGTGGACCCCTTCAAGAAGTGCGCGCTTACTAACAGCTGTGTCGACGATGTGCCGGTTGAATGCCGCCAGGACGTACCCTTCTGTCGTCCGGGGAACAACGTCCAACCGACCTATTGGAGAGAGCAGTGAAAAGATCACACTCGTCGGGCTTCACCCTTATAGAACTGATGATTGTGGTGGCGATCGTTGCAATCCTTGCGGCGGTCGCCTACCCCTCCTACCAGAATTTTGTCCTGCGTGGCGGTCGTGCCGACGGCCAGGCCAAGTTGATGGAGATCATGCAGGCGCAGGAGCGCTACTACTCCCAGAATCAAACCTACGTAACCAACTTGGGGGCGGGAGGCTTGGGGCTCGGGGTTGCCGCGGACGCAGCTGTTCCTTCAGCCGAAAGGCGCTATACCATTGCAGCGGCAGCCTGCGCAGGCAGTACGATCGCTAACTGCGTGAACCTGACAGCGACTCGTACCGGCGCACAAGCCACCGACAATGAGTGCGGAAACCTCTCCATCAACAGCCGGGGCGTCAAGGCGATCAGCGGCACGGGAAGCGTGGCGCACTGCTGGTGACTCAAATGAAGAAACCAACACTACACCCGTTCGGAAATATCATTGGCGGTACTAGCCCATTGCCTCACACAGGCATTCGGGTGCTCAGTTCTCGCCCCCTGATCGAACGGCTGCAATGATCCGAACTTACGCGGAGCTCGTTATGCACCAAAGCAAACGTCCCGAACCAATCGGGGCGTTTGTGGGGGGCCAAGCTTGCAACGGCCCGACTACGTCAGGCCTTATCTTTTTTCAAACCGACTTAACCCTCAACTCCTTCGGCATCGAGAACGTCACGTTCTCCGGACGGCCGTCCAGTTCGACCGCGACCTCGGCGCCCCACTCGCGGAGTTGCTCGATCACTCCCTGCACCAGTACTTCCGGAGCCGAGGCGCCGGCGGTGATACCGACCCGCTGCACCTTCTCGAACCACTCGCGCTTGAGGTCCTCGGCGCCATCGATCAGGTAGGCCGGCGTGTCCATGCGCTCGGCCAGCTCGCGCAGGCGATTGGAGTTGGAGCTGTTGGGGCTGCCGACGACCAGAACCACATCGCTCTCATGGGCCAGTTGCTTCACCGCATCCTGGCGGTTCTGGGTGGCGTAGCAGATATCGTCCTTGCGCGGGCCGCCAATGTTGGGGAACTTGGCGCGCAGTGCGTCGATGACACGGCTGGTGTCGTCCATCGACAAGGTCGTCTGGGTAACGAAGGACAGCGCCTCGGGATTGCGCACGTGCAGGCGCTCCACGTCCGCTTCGTCCTCCACCAGGTAGATGGCTCCACCGTTGCGCGCGTCGTACTGACCCATGGTGCCTTCCACCTCGGGGTGGCCGGCGTGACCGATAAGAATGCATTCACGGCCATCGCGGCTGTAGCGCGCGACCTCCATGTGCACCTTGGTCACCAGCGGGCAGGTAGCGTCGAACACTTTCAGGCCACGACGGGTGGCTTCCTGGCGCACGGCCTGGGAAACGCCATGGGCACTGAAGATAACGATGACGTTGTCCGGTACCTGGTCGAGCTCTTCGACGAAGATAGCGCCGCGAGCGCGCAGATCTTCGACGACGAACTTGTTGTGCACCACTTCATGGCGCACGTAGATCGGCGGGCCGAACACCTCAAGGGCGCGGTTGACGATCTCGATGGCACGATCGACACCGGCGCAGAAGCCACGGGGGTTGGCGAGTTTGATTTGCATGGTGGTTACCTCGTCCGGCCTCGGGGAATCAGGCCGGACCGACCGACAGGATCTCCACCTCGAAGCTCAGCGGCTTGCCGGCCAGCGGGTGGTTGAAGTCGATGGTGACGTGGCTGTCGTCGATGAACTTCACCACGCCGGGCAGTTCGGCATTGGCGGCGTCGTTGAAGATGATCAGCAGGCCTTCGGAGAGCTCCATGTCCTGGAAGTTGCCGCGCGGCATCACCTGCACATTCTGCGGATTGTGCTGGCCGAAACCATGCTCCGGCTCGATGGCGAGCACGCGCTTGTCGCCGGCCTTGAGGCCGAAAAGTACGTTCTCGAAGCCCGGCAGCAGGTTGCCGTCACCCACCTTGAAGGTGGCCGGTTTCTTCTCGAAGGTGCTGTCCACCACGTCGCCGTTGTCCATCTTGATGGCGAAATGCAGGGTGACTTCCATGTCCGGCCCTATGCGATGTTCAGTCATGGGCGGGGTCTCCGGATTTCTTGGTCTTGAACATGTCCAGTGCCAGCATCACCGCGCCGACGGTGATGGCGCTGTCGGCCAGGTTGAACGCCGGGAAGCGCCATTGGTGCTGCCAGTGCACGTAGATGAAATCCACCACATGGCCCAGCACCAGGCGGTCGTACAGGTTGCCCAGCGCACCGCCGAGAACCAGGGCCAGTGCAACGGCCAACCAGGTTTCCTCGGGTTTCAGGCGTTTCAACCAGACCACCAGCACACCGCTGACCACCAGGGCGATCAGGGCGAACAGCCAACGCTGCCAGCCGGAGCTGTCAGCGAGGAAACTGAAGGCCGCCCCGGTGTTGTAGGCGAGGGTCCAGCTGAAGAGATCGGGAATTACCACGATCTGTTCGTAGAGGTTGAGCTCGCTCTCGAAGTACCACTTGCTGCCCTGGTCCAGCACGAACACCAGGGCGGTCAGCCAGAGCCAACCGAGCCGGCCGTATTCCTTAGGCATAGTGACGCACCTCGCCGGCGCCATCGATGTTCTCCACGCAACGGCCGCACAGGTCCGGATGCGTCACGAACTGGCCAACGTCGGCGCGATGGTGCCAGCAACGGCCGCACTTGGTATGGCCGGACTTGTGGATCTTCAGCTTGAGGCCCGCAACCTCGGTTTCCACCGCATCGGCCGGGGCACTGGCCAGCGGCTGGACGTCCGCGGCCGAGGTGATCAGCACGAAGCGCAGCTCGTCGCCCAGCTTGGCGAGGCTGGCCGCCAGGGCATCTTCGGCGAACAGAGTGACCTCGGCCTGCAGGTTGCCGCCGATGGCCTTGGTGCTGCGCAGGTTCTCCAGCTCCTTGTTCACGGACGCCTTGACCGCCATGACCTGGTCCCAGAACTCGCGGCCCAGCTCGAAGCCTTCCGGCAGCTCGGTCAGACCCTGGTACCAGGTGTTGAGCATGACGGACTCGTTGTGCTCGCCCGGCAGGTACTGCCAGATCTCGTCGGCGGTGAAGGCCAGGATCGGCGCGATCCAGCGCACCAGTGCCTCGGCGATGTGGAACAGCGCGGTCTGGCAGGACCGGCGTGCCACGCTGTCGGCGGAAGTGGTGTACTGGCGGTCCTTGATGATGTCGAGGTAGAAGCCGCCCAGCTCCTGCACGCAGAAGTTGTGCACCTTGGAATAGACGTTCCAGAACCGGTACTCGCCGTAGGCTTCCTCCAGCTCACGTTGCAGCAGCAGGGCGCGGTCGACGGCCCAGCGGTCCAGCGCCAGCATGTCCTCGGCCGGCAACAGGTCGCGGACGGGGTCGAAGCCGTTCAGGTTGGCCAGCAGGAAACGCGCGGTGTTGCGGATACGGCGGTAGGCATCGGCGCTGCGCTGGAGGATCTGCTGGGACACCGCCATCTCACCGGAGTAGTCGGTGGCCGATACCCACAGGCGCAGGATGTCGGCGCCCAGGCTGTCGGTGACCTGCTGCGGGGCGATCACGTTGCCCAGGGACTTGGACATCTTGCGACCGCTCTCGTCCACGGTGAAACCGTGGGTCAGCAGTTGGCGGTACGGCGCGTGGCCATCGATGGCGCAACCGGTCAGCAGCGAGGAGTGGAACCAGCCTCGGTGCTGGTCGGAGCCCTCCAGGTAGAGGTCGGCGGCCGGGCCGCTGGCATGCCCCAGTTCGGCGTGGGAGCCACGCAACACGTGCCAGTGGGTGGTGCCGGAGTCGAACCAGACGTCGAGGGTGTCGCTGATCTTGTCGTACTGACTGGCCTCGTCGCCCAGCAGCTCGGCGGCGTCCAGCTTGAACCAGGCCTCGATGCCTTCCTGCTCGACGCGCTTGGCGACTTCGTCCATCAGTTCGACGGTGCGCGGGTGCAGCTCGCCGGTGGCCTTGTGCAGGAAGAAGGGAATCGGCACGCCCCAGTTACGCTGACGGGAGATGCACCAGTCCGGACGGCCGGCGATCATGCCCTGCAGGCGCGCCTGGCCCCAGGCCGGGATGAACTCAGTGCGCTCGATGGCCGCCAGCGCACGCTCCCGCAGGGTGGCGCCCTGTTCCGGCTGCTTGGCCGAGACGGTCCGGTCCATGCCGACGAACCACTGGGCGGTAGCGCGGTAGATCAGCGGGGTCTTGTGGCGCCAGCAGTGCATGTAGCTGTGACTGATGGACTCGTGTTTGAGCAGTGCGCCCACTTCCTCCAGCTTGGCGATGATGGCCGGGTTGGCCTTCCAGATGAACTGGCCGCCGAAGAACGGCAGGTCCTGAACATAGACGCCGTTGCTCTGCACCGGGCTGAGGATGTCGTCGTTGCTCATGCCGTACTGCTTGCAGGTACGGAAGTCGTCCTCGCCGTAGGCCGGCGACGAATGCACGATACCGGTGCCAGCGCCCAGCTCGACGTATTCGGCCAGGTAGACGGGCGACAGGCGCTCGTAGAAGGGATGGCGGAAGCGGATCAGGTCCAGCGCCTCGCCCTTGGTCGTGGCGACGACCTGGCCTTCCAGGCCGTAACGCTGCAGGCAGGACTCCACCAACTCTTCGGCCAGCACCAGCAGGCGCGCGCCGGTATCCACCAGCGCGTAGTTGAACTCGGGGTGAACGTTCAACGCCTGGTTGGCCGGAATGGTCCAGGGCGTGGTGGTCCAGATGACGATGGCGGCTGGCTTGGCCAGGCTCGCAAGGCCGAAGGCGTTGGCCAGCTTGTCGGCATCTTCCACCGGGAAGGCGACGTCGATGGCGTCGGACTTCTTGTCGGCGTACTCGACTTCCGCCTCGGCCAGTGCCGAGCCGCAGTCGAAGCACCAGTTCACCGGCTTCAGGCCCTTGAACACGAAGCCCTGCTTGACCATCTCGGCCAGGGCGCGGATTTCGCCGGCCTCGTTGGCGAAGGCCATGGTCTTGTACGGGTTGTCCCAGTCGCCCAGCACGCCCAGGCGGATGAAGTCGGCCTTCTGTCCCTCGATCTGTTCGGCGGCGTAGGTACGGCAGAGTTCGCGGGTCTTGTCAGCCGGCAGGTTCTTGCCGTGGGTGGTTTCGACCTTGTGCTCGATCGGCAGGCCGTGGCAGTCCCAGCCCGGCACGTAGGGCGCGTCGTAGCCTGCGAGTGTCTTGGAACGGACGATGATGTCCTTGAGGATCTTGTTGACCGCGTGACCGATGTGGATGCTGCCGTTGGCATAGGGCGGGCCATCGTGCAGGACGAACTTCGGACGACCTTCGCCGATCTGCCGCAACTTGCCGTACAGGTCGATGCTGTTCCAGCGCTGCAGCAGTTCCGGCTCGCGCTGGGGCAGACCGGCCTTCATCGGGAATGCCGTCTCGGGCAGGTTCAGGGTCGCTTTGTAATCGGTCATTTCAGTCCAGGCTCTTCAATTTGATTGAGTACCCTGCCAATAGGCACGGGCGGCAGCGACATCCGCATCGATCGCCGACTTCAACGCCTCCAGGGAGGCAAAACGCTGCTCATCACGCAGCTTGTGGTGGAAGGTCACGCTGATCCGCCGATCATAGAGATCGCCGGCATAATCCAGCAGGTGGACCTCCAGGTGGGCGCGCCCGTCGCCCTTGACGCTGGGGCGCACACCGATATTCGCCACGCCGGGCAGTGGCTGCCCGTCCAGGTCCACGCTGACCAGGTACACGCCGTTGAGCGGAACGCGGCGGCGCTTGAGCTGCACGTTGGCGGTCGGCGTGCCCAACTGGCGACCGAGCTTCTGCCCATGCAGGACCCGTCCGGAAATGGCGAAGGGACGCCCCAGCAGCCGCTCGGCCAACAGGAAATCACCTTCGGCAAGGGCCTGACGCACCCGCGTGCTGCTGACCCGCTGGCCATCCAGCTCCACAGTGGCGGCCGCCTCGACGCTGAAACCTTCGGCCTCGCCGGCCTGCTGCAGGAATTCGAAGTCGCCGGCACGGTCGCAGCCGAATCGAAAATCGTCGCCGATCTCCAGATGCTTGGCGCCCAAGCCCTCCACCAGCACCGCATGGACGAACTCGGCAGCGCTGAGCTCGCGCAGGCGGCGATTGAAGGCCAGGCAGAGCACGCGGTCGACGCCTTCGCGCGCCAGCAGTTCGAGCTTGTCGCGCAGGCGCGTGAGCCGCACGGGCGCGGTATCCGGGCCGAAGAATTCGCGGGGCTGTGGCTCGAAAATCACCACGCAGGTGGGCAAACCCAGCTCAGCCGCTCGCTCGCGCAACCGCTTCAGAATGGCCTGGTGGCCGCGGTGCACGCCGTCGAAATTGCCGATGGTGGCGACGCAGCCCCGATGGAGGGGCCGCAGGTTGTGTAGACCTCGAACCAGCTGCATAGCACAAGTCTTGTTCACAAAGTGGTCGATTATACGCACAGCCGGAGCCGGACAACAGGCGCAGCAAGCCTGCCGACATGACAAGCGGCCGGCGGGCAGCATTGAATCAGACGGCCTTCCGGGCGAAATCCCGCAGACGGAAACCCAACAGCGCGAGCATGCCGAAATAGGCGACTACGCCTGCTCCCACCAACAGCCCCAGGCGCAGCAGGCGCTCGACCATGTTGCCCTGCTCCCAGGCGGGCAGCAGCTGCATCACGCCCAGCAGCACCGCGCACATCACCAGCACGGAGACCATCAGCTTGAGCAGGAAGCGCCCCCACCCCGGCTGCGGCTGGAACAGCTGCTGCTTGCGCAGCTGCCAGTAGAGCAATCCGGCGTTCATGCAGGCCGCCAGGCTGATGGCCAAAGCCAACCCGGCATGACGCAGGGGAAAGACGAACGCGAGATTCATCAACTGGGTCGCCACCAGAGTGAAGAGGGCGATCTTCACCGGCGTACGGATGTTCTGCCGCGCATAGAACCCGGGCGCCAGCACCTTCACCAGGATGATCCCGAGCAGCCCGACCGCATAGGCGATGAGTGCGCGCTGGGTCATCAGGGCATCGTGGGCGGTGAACTTGCCGTACTGGAACAGCGCCACCGTCAGCGGCTCGGCCAGCAGCGCCAGAGCCAGCGCGCAGGGCAGCACCAGCAGGAAACACAGGCGCAGCCCCCAGTCGAGCAGTTGCGAGTAGGCGTGGCGATCATCGCTGGCATAGGTCTTGGCCAGGGACGGCAGCAGAATGGTGCCCAAGGCCACGCCCAGCACGCCGGAGGGCAGTTCCATCAGCCGGTCGGCGTAGTACATCCAGGACACCGAACCCGCCGCCAGGAAGGAGGCGAAGATGGTGTTGAGGATGAGCGAGACCTGGCCCACGGAAACCCCGAAGATCGCCGCGCCCATTTGCCGGAGCACGCGCCAGACACCGGTGTCGCGCAGGTTCAGACGCGGCAGCACGAGCATGCCGATACGCTTCAGCGAAGGCAGTTGGTAGAGCAGTTGGGCAAGGCCGCCGACCAGCACCGCCCAGCCCAGGGCCATGATCGGCGGGTCGAAATAGGGCGTCAGGAACAGCGCGAAGGCGATCATGCTGACGTTCAGCAGGGTCGGCACGAAGGCCGGCACCGCATAGCGGTTCCAGGTATTGAGAATGGCACCCGCCAGGGACGACAGCGAAATCAGGAAAATGTATGGAAAGGTCACCCGCAACAGGTCAGTGGTCAGGGCGAATTTTTCGGGCGAATCGGCGAAGCCCGGAGCCGTCAGCCAGACCACCCAGGGCGCGGCCAGGATGCCCAGCAGGGTCACCAAGGCCAACGCCAGGGTCAGCAGCCCGGCGATATAGGCAATGAAGGTGCGGGTCGCCTCCTCGCCCTGCTGGGTCTTGTATTCGGCCAGGATGGGCACGAACGCTTGGGAAAAGGCCCCTTCGGCGAAGATGCGGCGCAGTAGGTTGGGCAGCCTGAATGCCACGAAAAAGGCGTCGGTGGCCGTGCCGGCGCCGAAGAAGCGCGCCACGATGGTGTCGCGGACAAACCCCAGGACACGGGAAAGCATGGTGATGGAGCTGACGGCCGCCAGCGACTTGAGCAGATTCATTCAGGTGTCCGGACAGGAGTGGCACGGCGCACCGGTACACTGCCGGCGGTCGGTCGAGGTTGCCGAGTGTAGAGTCCGGCCGGGATAAAAGCATCCCGCGATGATGCTCACGCTCGTCGCCCGACCTGTCCGATCACCCTTGACAAGGCAAAGTCACCTCGGCATGATTCGCGGCCTTAATTTGATTCAATTCCCCAGTTTCGAGGAGCTTGACGGTGGCCAACACACCTTCTGCCAAAAAACGCGCCAAACAGGCTGAGAAGCGTCGTAGCCATAACGCCAGCCTGCGCTCCATGGTTCGTACCTACATCAAGAACGTGGTCAAGGCCATCGACGCCAAAGACCTGCCCAAGGCCCAGGCTGCTTACACCGCTGCCGTGCCGGTAATCGACCGCATGGCCGACAAGGGCATCATCCACAAGAACAAAGCCGCTCGTCACAAGAGCCGCCTGAACGCCCACATCAAGGCGCTCGGTCAAGCTGCTGCCTGAGCTTGAGTTCTTGCGAAAAACCGGCCTTCTGGCCGGTTTTTTATTGCCCACAGAATCCAGCCCACTCATGAAAAAGCCCGGCATGCCGTAATGCTGTTCACATAAGCATTTGAGCTGCAGCCGAGGCTCCCCGAGAATCCGATGCCAGACCTCTGGCATCGGATTTTTTATGTCCTTTCAACAGCAGTTGCTCGACCTGGGCGAGTTGTTCAACTTCTCCGACTTGAGCACCTTCACCCAAAACATCCCGATCGAGTGGGTGGCGTCGGCGCTGGACCTTTCTGCCCAGGCCACCATCCGCCGCCGACGCCTGCCCAGTGATCAGGTGCTCTGGCTGGTGCTCGGCATGGCCTTGTTCCGCGACGAGCCGGTCCATGAGGTGGCGCGGCGCCTGAACATCTGCGCCCAGGGGCTGGCCTCCGACCACCTGCTGGCCAGAAGTGGGGTCACCGAGGCACGCAAACGGCTGGGGGCCGATCCGGTTGAATGGCTGTTTCGCCAGACGGGTCAGCAATGGGGGTGTGAGCGCTATGACGGCGATAGCTGGCAGGGCCTGCAGGTGTTGGCGGTGGATGGTGCACTGCTGCGCACCCCGGATACACCCGAACTGCGGGAGCATTTCGGCTCTGGCAATACCGCCACCGACCGTCAGACGCCGTTCCCCATGCTGCGGCTCGTGGCCCTGATGAACGTGCGCTCGCACTTGATTCTGGATGCCCAGCTGAGCCCATACCGGCGCAGTGAAATGCGTTTGGCCGATGCCTTTGTGCAGCAGATTCCCGACCATTCGGTGACCTTGTTCGACAAGGGGTTCTGGAGCGCCGACTTGCTGTTGGGGTTGAACAAGGGCGGTGACCACCGACATTGGTTGATCCCGGCCCGCCAGGGTCTAGTCAGCGAGGAAGTGACGCGTTATGGCAAAGGGGATCGCCTGTTGCGCATGAAGGTGTCGCCCCAGGCGCGAAACCGTAACCCGAACCTACCCACGCACTGGGAGGTGCGCGAGGTCAGCTACGAAGTCCAGGGCAAGGTAAAAACCGTTCTGACCTCGCTGCCGGCCGAGCGCTACAGCGCCAAGGCGGTCGCCACACTGTACCGGGAGCGCTGGGAGATCGAACTGGGTTTCCGGAACATCAAGAGTTCCCTGCAGCAGAATGCGGTGACCCTGCGCAGCAAGGTCAAGGCGTTGGTCTACCAGGAGGTCTGGGGATTGTTGCTGGCCTACAACATCATCCGCCGTGAGGCCGGTCAGGCGGCAGTCGCCTTCGGCCGCTCACCCGCCGACATCCGCTTCAAGCCGGTGGCTCACTATATCGCCGTGCAATTGATCGTGATGGCGGCGGCCAACCCGATTTCGGCCACGGGCCGTCGCCTGTCGGAGTTGCGAGCCGGTATTGGCGGACTGTTTCTGGATCACCGCCCCAAGCCATCAAGACCCAGGACGGTGAAGATTTCCAAGACCCGCTACCCGGTGGACCGCAAGGCTGCTCCGCTTAAGTGAACAGCATTACGGCATGCCGGGCTTTTCCTTTGACTCAAGGCTTACCTGGCCAGGGCAGGACAGGAATCGCCGTGACCGCGTTCTGCGGACTGCCCTCGATCACCCGGTCGCTGTAGACCAGATACACCAGCGTGTTGCGCTTCTGGTCGAAGAAACGCACCACCTGCATGGTCTTGAACACCAGCGAAGTGCGCTCCTTGAACACTTCCTCGCCATCCTTGAGTTCACCCTTGAAGCGAATCGGCCCCACCTGACGACAGGCGATGGAGGCTTCGGCGCGATCTTCGGCCAGCCCCAGACCTCCTTTTACCCCACCGGTCTTCGCACGCGACAGGTAGCAGGTCACGCCCTCCACCCGGGGATCGTCGAACGCCTCTACCACGATCTTGTCGTTCGGCCCCACCCACTTGAATACGGTGGACACCGAACCGATTTCCTCGGCCGCAACCAGCAGCGGCATCGTCAGCAACGCAGCCGCCATTCCCTTGATCAGTCGCATCCTTCCGCCAGCCTCAGACCAGAACCAGATTGTCGCGATGCACCAACTCAGGCTCGTCGACATAGCCCAGCAACTTCTCGATGAGATCGGACGACTGACCGATGATCTTCTGCGCCTCGAGCGCACTGTAGTTGGCCAGGCCACGCGCGATCTCGACCCCATCAGGCCCGACGCAGACCACCATTTCCCCTCGACGGAAGCTGCCCTGGACAGCCTTCACGCCGACCGGCAACAGGCTCTTGCGAGCCTCGCGCAGCGCCTTCACCGCACCGGCATCGAGCACCAGGGTGCCACGGGTCTGCAGATGGCCGGCCAACCACTGCTTGCGCGCCGCCAGCATGCCGCGCTCGGGCGCCAGCAGGGTGCCCAGGCGCTCGCCCGTCTTGAGACGATCCAGCACACGCTCGATGCGACCACCAACGATCACAGTGTGAGCCCCGGAGCGCGCTGCCAGGCGCGCCGCGCGCAGCTTGGTCTGCATGCCACCACGCCCCAGGGCTCCACCGGAGCCGCCCGCCACGGCGTCCAGGGCCGAATCATCGGCGCGAGCCTCGGAAATCAGTTGGGCATCTGGATTGTGACGGGGGTCGGCATCGAACATGCCGTCCCGATCGGTGAGAATCACCAGCAGGTCGGCCTCCACCAGGTTGGCCACCAGTGCCGCCAAGGTATCGTTGTCGCCAAAGCGGATTTCATCCGTGACCACGGTGTCGTTCTCGTTGATCACCGGAATCGCCCCTAGCTCCACCAGGGTACGCAAGGTGCTGCGCGCGTTCAGGTAGCGCTTGCGGTCGGACAGGTCATCGTGGGTCAGGAGAATCTGCGCGGTATGACGACCGTGCTCGGCGAAGCTGGACTCCCAGGCCTGCACCAACCCCATCTGCCCCACCGCGGCAGCGGCCTGCAACTCATGGACCGCACTTGGACGACTGGACCACCCCAGACGGCTCATGCCAGCCGCAACAGCACCAGAGGACACCAGCACCAGCTCGACCCCCGCATTGCGCAGGGCAACCATCTGCTCGACCCAGACCGCCATGGCCGAGCGATCCAGCCCTCGGCCGTCAGCGGTCAGCAGAGCACTACCGATCTTCACCACCCAGCGCCGCGCGCCAGTCACCTTGTCCCGCATATCGTCCAACCCTAGTTAGAAGCTACGGCCGCGCGGCCATGCGAACAGTCCACAGCGCCGGGTGGCGCCGGAATCAGGGTACGTAGAAGATTTCCGGCCCGTCGCCGTCATCCTCGTCGTCATCGAAATCGTCATCATCGTCGGCGCCAGCACTCTTGATGCCGGCACGGCGCAGGGCACGCTGGTCATCCATGGCCTGCAGACGGGCACGCGCCTCGTCCTCGATGCGCTGGTCCAGCTCGGCAAGCGCTTCGGCGTAGGCCGGCTCCTCTTCCATGCGCAGGGTGCGCTCGTCGAGGTAGCGCATGATTTCCTGGGAAAGCGCCTCGGTGCCTTCGCGCTCCAGGGCGGAAATGACGAACACCGGCCCCGTCCAACCCAGGCGCTCAAGCACGGCCTTCATGCGCGCATCGCGCTCTTCATCGAGCAACTGGTCGGCCTTGTTCAGCACCAGCCAGCGATCACGCTCGGTAAGCGCCGGACTGAAACGCCCCAGCTCGTCGATGATGACCGCAGCAGCCTCAGCCGGGTCGCTTTCATCCAGCGGCGCCATGTCGACGATGTGCAACAGCAGGCGGGTACGCGCCAGGTGCTTGAGGAAACGAATGCCCAGGCCGGCACCGTCGGCAGCGCCCTCGATCAAGCCGGGGATATCGGCCACTACAAAGGACTTGAAACGGCCTACGCTGACCACCCCCAGGTTCGGCACCAGGGTGGTGAAGGGGTAGTCGGCCACTTTCGGCTTGGCGGCGGAAACGGCACGAATGAAGGTGCTCTTGCCCGCATTCGGAAGCCCCAGCAGGCCGACGTCCGCCAGCACCTTGAGTTCCAGCTTGAGGTCACGGGACTCGCCCGGCTTACCCTTGGTGGTCTGGCGCGGCGCACGGTTGGTGCTGGACTTGAAGCGGGTATTGCCCAGCCCGTGCCAACCACCCTGCGCGACCAGCAGGCGCTGGCCCGGCTTCGTCAGGTCGCCAATGATTTCCTGGGTGGCCGCATCGATCACAGTGGTACCCACCGGCACCGGCAGGACCAGGTCGTCCCCCTTGCGCCCGGTGCAGTCCTTGCTACCGCCATTCTCGCCGCGCTGGGCATCGAAACGGCGGGTGTAGCGGTAATCCACCAGCGTATTGAGATTGGGGTCGGCCTCCATGAACACGGAGCCGCCATCCCCCCCGTCGCCACCGTTGGGACCGCCCTTTTCAATGAATTTTTCGCGACGGAAACTCATCAGGCCGTTGCCGCCGTCGCCCGCTTTTACAAAGATCGATACTTCATCGACGAATTTCATCAGGACGCCTCCCGCCACGGGGACGGGTTGAGTGAAACAAAGCACATAGGATACAGGGAACCCCGCCCGATGCAGAGTTTCCAAGAAGCAGAAACAAAAAAGCCCCGTCGCAAGACGGGGCTTTTCCAGCGGTGTCGCTATCAGGCAGCGACGATGCTTACGTACTTGCGACCGAAAGCACCTTTGACCTCGAACTTGATCACGCCGTCCACTTTCGCGAACAGGGTGTGATCCTTGCCCAGGCCGACGCCGACGCCGGCGTGGAACTTGGTGCCGCGCTGACGCACGATGATGTTGCCGGCCTTGACAGCCTGGCCGCCGAACAGTTTCACGCCAAGGCGTTTACTTTCGGAATCGCGGCCGTTGCGGGTAGAACCGCCAGCTTTTTTGTGTGCCATGAGTCAAATCCTCCAAAAAGGAAATTAGGCCTGGATGCCGGTGATCTTGATTTCAGTGAACCACTGGCGGTGGCCCTGGCGCTTCATGTGGTGCTTACGACGGCGGAACTTGATGATGCGCACTTTGTCGTGACGGCCTTGGGAGACCACTTCAGCGACTACTTTGGCGCCATCAACGACCGGAGCACCGATTTTCACGTCGTCGCCATTGCCGATCAGCAGGACGCGGTCGAAAGTCACGGATTCGCCGGTGGCGACTTCGAGCTTCTCGACCTTCAGGAATTCACCTTCAGCGACTTTGTATTGCTTGCCGCCGGTAACGATAACTGCGTACATGGATTTTCTCCGTTAAACCTGCTCACCCGACGCTTTATAAAAAGAGGTATGGGTCGGCATGGCTGCATGGGGCCGGAACTGACGCCCGTGCAATTGCGTAAGGCAGGAAAATGCCCAAGGAAGTTCAGGGGCCGCGATTGTACGCAAGCCGGGATTCCCGCGCAAGCGCCGCCGGCGCTCGCCTTGACAGCCCCCAGCCCGGTCCCTAGCATGCCGCGCATCCCAACAGGAGCACTTCTGGCCGATGCAACCCCAGGCTTTCTACCGCGTGGTGGCGGACGACTTTACCGCTGTCGACGAAATCATTCGCCGACAACTGACCTCCCGCGTTCCCCTGGTGGAGAAGATCGGTGACTACATCGTATCCGCCGGCGGCAAGCGCCTGCGCCCACTGCTGGTGCTGCTCAGCGGCAATGCCCTGGGCTTCGGCGGCGACCAACTGCGCCTGCTGGCCGCCACCATCGAGTTCCTGCATACCTCCACCCTGCTCCACGACGACGTGGTGGATGCCTCCGGCCTGCGCCGCGGCCGCTCCACCGCCAACGCCCTCTGGGGCAACGCGCCCAGCGTGCTGGTAGGCGACTTCCTCTATGCCCGCTCCTTCGAAATGATGGTGGAACTCGGCTCCATGCCGGTGATGCGCATCATCTCCCAGGCCACCCGCGTGATCGCCGAAGGCGAAGTGCTGCAGCTGTCCAAGATTCGCGACGCCAGTACCACGGAGGAGACCTACATGGAAGTCATCCGCGGCAAGACCGCGATGCTCTTCGAGGCGTCCACCCACAGCGCCGCCGTACTGGCCAATGCCAGCACCGAGCAGGCCGAAGCCCTGCGCCAGTTCGGCGACGCCCTGGGCATTGCCTTCCAACTGGTGGACGACCTGCTGGACTACCGTGGCGACGCCGCCACCCTGGGCAAGAACGTCGGCGATGACCTGGCCGAGGGCAAACCCACCTTGCCGCTGATCGCCACCATGCGCGACGGCAGCCCGGAACAGGCCGCCCTGGTACGCAAGGCGATCCAGCAGGGCGGCAGCCAGGACCTCGAAGGCATCCGAGCCGCCGTGGAAGCGGCTGGCGCCCTGGACTACACCGCCCGCCTGGCGCGCGACTACGCTGCCCGCGCCATCGCTTGCCTGGACCAATTGCCATCCAGCGAGTACCGCGATGCCCTGAAGGAACTCACCGAGTTCGCCGTGGCCCGGACCCACTGAGCGCCTGAATCGACGAAAGCCCGTCCCCGTGACGGGCTTTTTTCTGCCTGGACAAAAGGCATCGATTGGCGCTTGCTATTTTGCTAATAGGAATTATTCTCATCTAAATGTTCTTTCAAGGAGATGAGCCATGACCTACCTGATCGATGCCTGGCTGGATCGCCCACACCCCTATCTGCGGATACTCCACCGGGAAACCGGCGAAGTCTGCGCGGTGCTGGAAGAAGATGCGCTCGATGAACTGCGCGATCAGGGCGATCTGGACCTCGCCGGCCTGAACTCCAGCGAGCCCTTGGTACTCAAGGAGTTGGTGCGCAATCTTTTTCTATTCTGCTATGCCAGGGCGCTGCGGCCGCACGGCGAAGCGCACTGAAAGCAGGTGGGATTCCGGATGACGCCAGGATGCGTCGTCCGCAAGCCGGGCGCCCGGGCGCCAGGCTTGCAGCGAGGGCAAAGGCGCCCTCGCCGGTTCCTGGGCGGGCCAGGGAAGGCTCGTCCAGGAGTCACTCCGGGTCAGAGGATGTCCAGGAGTTCCACGTCGAACACCAGCACGCTGTGCGGCGGGATGCTGCCGACGGCCTGGCCGCCGTAGGCCAGTTCGCTCGGCACGTAGAGACGCCACTTGCTACCGGTGTTCATCAGCTGCAGGGCCTCGACCCAGCCGGCGATCACTCCACCTACCGGGAATTCCGCCGGCTGACCGCGATCGTAGGAGCTGTCGAACACGGTGCCGTCGATCAGGGTGCCGTGGTAGTGGGTGCGCACGGTGTCCTCGGCCGACGGCTTGGCGCCCTCGCCCGCCACCAGCACTTCGTACTGCAGGCCGGACGGCAGGACGGTCACGTCCGCACGCTTGGCATTCTCTTCCAGATAAGCACGACCAGCGCCCGCGGCCGCCTCAGCCTTTGCCTGGGCTTCAGCCTGCATGCGCTCGCGAATCACGCGGAAGCTCGCGGACAGGGCAGCGCCGTCAACGCGGCTTTCCAGCCCCTGGAAGGCATCGCTAAGGCCGGCCAGCACGGCATCCAGACTCACGCCAGGCGGAGGATTGTCACGGATCTGGTCGCCGAGCTGACGGCCGATTCCGTAGCTGACGCGGGTTTCGTCGGTAGAGAGATCAAGTTGGGACATGGCGGAACTCCGCTCAGGGGAAAAAAGGCCGGCCAGACTAGCACAGCTTCCTTCCCCGAGCGCGGACCGCCGTCGGTCGCGCCAGGCTCAGTGGGCGATGCGGGTGGAGAGGGGAACGCGCACCGTGTCCTGGCTATCCGCATCCATCCCGCACATCTCGTCGTGTACCACGCTGTGAACCAGGTGGAAGGGCAGGTCGGGGAATTCGTGGAGCACTTCCCGGGCATGCTCGACCGAACGCAGGTGGGTGGCGTGGCCCTGGCCGTCATCCAAGTGATGGGAGCGACCGTCGATTCGGGCTTCCAGCAAGTAGATGCCACCCTCCAGGGAGATCAGGTTGATTTCTTCAACGTGCCCGGCACGGGCATGGCTGGTGAGGTCGTGCAATTTCATGGCGTCGCCCTCGCGCGCTGTACACCTCAAATCTAATGCACGAGGCGCTATGGGGGCGCCGGAAACGCAACCGCCCGTCCGCTTTTCAGCGGCCGGGCGGCATGGGCGGTCTGGAAGCAGGCGTCAGTGGTCGTGCTTGGTCATCTTGTCCAGGTAGCCCATGGCGAAGGCGGAGAGGACGAAGGTCATGTGCAGGATCACGTACCACATGATCTTGCCGTTATCGATGTTCTGCGCGTCCATGAAGATGCGCAGCAGGTGGATGGAGGAAATTGCCACGATGGATGCGGCCACCTTCATCTTCAGCGAGCCGGAATCCATCTTGCCGAGCCAGCTCAGCTTCTCCTTGTCTTCATCGATGTCCAGTTGCGAAACGAAGTTCTCGTAGCCGGAGATCATCACCATCACCAGCAGGCCGCCGACCAGCGACATATCGATCAGCGAGAGCAGTACCAGGATCAGGTCCGCCTCGGTCTTTTCGAACACGTGCGGCAGGATATGCAGGACTTCCTGGAAGAATTTCAGGGTCAGCGCCAACAGTGCCAGGGAAAGGCCGAAGTAGATCGGCGCCAGCAGCCAGCGTGCGGCATACATCGAGTTCTCTAGAAAGCGTTCCATGGTTTCTCGTAGTCAGTTGAAAACCGGCCGCGAGTATAACGAGGCGCTTCCTGCAGAAAAATAATGGCAACACACTGAAATATCCCCAGACACTGTGGATAAGTCTGTGAATGGGCATTGGAACGTCCGGGCAAGCGCCCTGCTCCCGCCACTCGCCGGCCGTTGTTCAAAAGCTGGCCAGGCGCCCGCCGTCAGGTTTCAGGACGGAACTGGCAGTTGCCCAGGTTCCGGCAGCGCGTGCCATTGATACGGCGCAGTTCGCCTTGCAGATGCAGACGCCAGATCGGCGGGTCATGGGCTTCGGTATACCCCTGCTCGACCAGGCAATCGGCAATTGCGGAGAGTACGGACTCCGCCACGAAAGGCCCGTGGAATGGCCCCTGGGCCTTGATCGCCGAGGGTTGCTCCCCCGACATTCCCGCTGCGCAGAGCAGCGTCCAGAGTCCATTCTCTCCCGCCAGCGGACGAATCTCGCATTCGATCCGGGTCACCAGTCCCAGGCATTGGCGGGTAAGGCAGAGGTTGCGCGTCATGGCGGCGTTCCTCGCAGAGGACTGTTTTTCAGCCTACACCGGAGTTCGGACCTGCGAAAGCGCGGCGCTTATCCACGCGAACTGTGGATAACCCTGTGAACAGGGTGAGGGAAAGGCCGTGGGACGCGCTACGTGCAGGCCGCGCCCGCCACCGATCACTGACTGACCAGCCACGCCGAAACCGATGTCCGCGCGGCCGGTCGAGCAGGCACTCAGGCCGGTCCCTGGGTCTTGTCGGGGGCCGGCGCCTTGCCCGGCTCCTGCTTCGGCCCCTTGCGCGAAGGCTTGGGAGGTGCGGCGACCTTGGACACGGCCTCCACCACTTCTTGCGCCGGCGCGGCCTTCTCTTCTTCCTCCAGGCCCATCTCGGCGATCTCCCGCAGCCGCGCCACCACACGGGCGTTGACGCTGCCTTCGGGGAACTGGCCCTTGTCATCCGGCACCCCGGCCGGTTCGCCGACCAGCAGACTCAGTGCCTCGTCGGCCTGACGCACGGCATAGACGTGGAAGCGCCCGCTGCGTACGGCGTCCAGCACGCGGTCGTCGAGCATCAGGTTGGTGACGTTGGCATGGGGAATGATCACCCCCTGTTCGCCGGTCAGCCCGCGAGCCTCGCACAGGCGGAAGAAACCCTCGATCTTCTCGTTGACCCCACCCACCGCCTGGACTTCGCCGAACTGGTTGATCGAGCCGGTGATGGCGAAGCATTGCCTGAGCGGCGTGCGCGACAGGGCGGAGATCAGGGTGCAGGCTTCGCCGAGGGACGCACTGTCGCCATCGACATAGCCGTAGGACTGCTCCAGGGCAATGCTGGCGGAAATCTCCAGGGGAAATTCCTGGGCGTAACGGCTGCCGAGGTAGCCAGTGAGGATCATCACGCCCTTGGAGTGAATCGGCTGACCGAGGTTGACCTCGCGCTCGATGTCGACGATACCCGAGCTGCCCGGATAGACGGTCGCGGAAATCCGCGCCGGCACGCCGAACGCCGAATCGCCCACTTCCAGCACGGTCAGGCCATTGCATTTGCCCACGGCGGCACCGGCGGTGTCGATCAGGATGATGCCCGCCAGCATGTCATCGAGAATGCGCGCGGAAACCCGGCCGGTGCGGGTGGCCTTGGCCTTCAGGGCGCGGTCGATGTGGCCGACATCCGTCACCGGCTCGCCAGCCAGGTTGCGGACGAAATCCGCCTCGCTGACCAGTTGGAACAGGTCGCCGATGCGGGCCGACAGGCGCCCCTGGTGCTCCGCCAGGCGCGCGCTGTAGGTGGCCAGGCGGGCCACCGCGGCGGCGGTGAGGGGCGCCATCCCCTCTTCCGACGTGCGCGTCTTCAGCAACTGGGCGAATTGCTCCAGGCTGTCGTCCGAGAGGGCGATCTCCTCGTCGAAGTCCACCAGCACGCGGAACATCTCCTGGAAGTCCGGGTCCAGGTCCTGCAGCGTGTAGTAGAGCTGGCGCGAACCGATGATCACCACTTTCACCTGCAGCGGGATCACCTGGGGTGTCAGGGTCACGGTGGCCAGGCGGCCCAATTCTGCGAGCGGCGATTCCATCTTCAACTGGCGCGAATGCAGGGCGCGCTTCAGTGCATCCCAGACGAAGGGCTCACCCAGCAGCTTCTCCGCCTCCAGGATCAGGAAGCCGCCGTTGGCGCGATGCAACGCCCCCGGGCGCAACTGGCGATAGCTGGTGTAGAGGGCCCCCTGGTCGGTGCCGTATTCGATCCGGCCGAACAGGTTGTCGTAGGTGGGGTGCGGCTCGAACACCACCGGTGCGCCACCGCTGGCGTGGTGGCCGACCACCAGGCTCGGGCAGTACTGCTCTTCCAGCAGCTCGCGGCGCTGGGCATCCGGCTTTTCATCCAGCAGTTGGTCCACCACCGTCTTCAGCAGGTTGACCTGCATGGCCTGCAGGTAGGCGACCACGCCGGCATTCTCCGCGTACTTTTCCGACAACGGCGACAGCAGGGGCTGCAAGGCCTGGGCGATGGTTTCCTCGTTGAGCTGGCGCAACTGGTTGCTGGACTCGCGCTTCCACTGCGGGAGGCTGGACAGTTCCTCGTTCAGACGCTCTTCCAGCGCGGCGATGTCGTCGTGGAAACGCTCGCGCTCGGATTCCGGCAGTTGCGAGAAGTCCGCCTCGTCCAGCGCTTTACCGTCCTTCATCGGGGTGAAGGCGATGTTGGCGCTGTCGCGATAGAGGGCGACGTCCTTTTCCAGCGCCAGGCGCTCGATCACGTCCAGCGCACGGTCGTAACGCTGGTTGAAGGCACGGTCGATGGCGCTCTTCTTCTGCTGGAAGGTGGGCGTTTCGAACACCGCCGGAAAGGTGGACAGCAGGTTGTCCACCAAGTGTTCTATGTCAACGATGAAGTCGCTCGCCTCGCCCGCCGGCAACTGCAGGGCACGGGGCTCGCGGGGCTCGTCGAAATGGTTGACGTAGACCCAGTCCACCGGCGTCTCCAGGCGCTTGCCCTCGGCCTTGAGGTAGCGCTGGACGAAGGAGAAGCGCCCGGTGCCCGGCTCGCCCATCACGTAGACGTTATAGCCGGGGCGCGGCATGGCGACGCCGAATTGCAGGGCCTCCACCGCGCGCTCCTGACCGAGCACGCCGCGAAAGGGTTCCAGGTCTTCAGTGCTCTTGAAGCTGAACTGCTGGGGCTCGAAGGGACGGGTAAGCGCATCGGGCGCCAGACGCAGGCTGGCAGCGAAGGAGTCAGGCATCGAGTGTCCTTAATGGCTCGGCAAGAAAGCGATGGCCGCATTCTGGCGCCGCCCCGACATCACTGGCAAGGCATTACGCCGGGGGGCTGGTCAATGGGCCAGGTCCGCACAGCCGAGGCAGAATTCGGCCGCCGGAAGCACCGCCAGGCGCGCCGGCTCGATGGGCTCGCCGCAGCGCTGGCAATAGCCGTAGCTGCCGTCGGCCAGGCGCAGCTTGGCCAACCCCACGCGACGCAGGGCCGCTTCGGTCTCGGCGAGGATGGCCTCGAGCACTTCGTCGTTCTCGCGCTGGATCGCCTGCTCGGCGAAATCCGGCGAGTGGCTGCGGGCCAGGTCCTCGCGAATGGCATTGGCGCGGGCGGTGTACTCCACGATCAGGGCATCGAGTGCGGCCCGAGGGTCGGTGACAGTCATGCTGGAATCTCCCCAGTTCACACTCCTAAGTGTGGACGCTGTAACGCAGCCTGCATCCTGGTTCGGCAAACTTGCGCAAATGCCTGCCCTGGCCTTGCTTGACACTCGCCCCGGCCTACCCAAAGCTCCGGCCGACGAACCTCTCACCAAGAAGAGCCGCGCCCTTGAAACGGATTTTCCCGTACCTCGCACTGTGCACCTGGATCACAGCCCACGCCGCTCCCAATGTCCCCGCCGAACGCCTGCAGGCGCTGGCGGACGATCCCTACTGGGTCGCCCTCGGCCACTACGAGACCGGCAAGCTGGGCGGCTGGCGCAGCTATGTGGACGACGATGACTTCTTCCTCGCCGAGGACGGCGCGAGCCAGCCGGCCGCCGAACTGCGCGCTACCCTGGACGCCCTCTACCAGCCGGCGAGCCTGGGCGACAAGCACCCGCAATGCACCTACCCGGCGCGCACCCGCTGGCTGCGCGAGCAACTCCGACTGAACGACCTGCCACAGCCGGCCTGCAACGAATTCGAGCGCTGGTACGCCGACGTCAACCCGCACAGCACGGTCCTGGTGTTCCCCGCCGCCTACCTGAACAGCCCGTCGTCCATGTTCGGCCACACCCTGCTGCGCATCGACCAGCCGGACGTCCACGACAACAACACGGTCATGCTCAGCTATGCGCTGAACTTCGGCGCCTTCATCGAAGGCGCGGACAACAGCATCCTCTATGCGTGGAAAGGTCTAATGGGCGGCTATCCCGGCCTGTTTGCCCTGGTGCCCTACCGCGACAAGCTCAAGGAATACAGCCGCCTGGAGAACCGCGACCTCTGGGAGTACCGCCTGAACCTCAGCCCGGCGGAGACCGGACGCATGGTGGAACACGTCTGGGAACTCAAGCAGATCCGCTTCGACTACTTCTTCTTCGACGAGAACTGTTCCTACCGCCTGCTGGAACTGCTGGAAATCGCCCGCCCCGGCATCGAACTCACCGACCAGTTCCCGATCACCGCCATCCCCACCGACACCGTGCGCGCGGTCAAGCAGGCCGGCCTGGTGGCATCCATCGACTATCGCCCCTCGCGGGAAAAGGAACTGTTGGCCCGCGCCGAACCGCTGGACGCCGCCGAACAGCGCTGGGTGCTGCGCCTGGCCGGGGATGAACGCCAGCTGGACGACCCGGCCTTCCTCGCCCTGCCCGCCCCACGCCGTGCGCTGATCCAGGATGCCGCGTTTCGCCTGGTGCGTTACCGCAGCACCGGCGAGGAACGCACCGCCGAGACCGCGACCCGCAGTTTCAAGCTGCTGCAGAGCATCAACCGCAACCCGCCGCCGGAACTCCAGGTGGATCGACCGGACCTCCCCGAGGAAGGCCACGAATCGCGGACCTGGCAATTGGGCGTGGGCACCCGTGAGGACCGCGCCTTCGCCGAGTACGGCCTGCGCATGGCCTACCACGACCTCAACGACAACCTGTCCGGCTTCCCCCTGGGCGCGCAGATCGAAATCCTCCAGGCCAAGCTGCGCCAGTACGAGCGCAACCACTGGCAATTGCAGCGCCTGGACCTGGCCACCATTCGCTCCCTCACCCCGCGCGGCGAGCTGCTCAAGCCCTGGTCCTGGCAGGTGGCCGGCGGCCTGGAACGGGTGCTCGGCGAAGACGGCGACGAGCGCCTGGTCAGCCACCTGAACGGCGGAGCCGGCGGCACCTGGCAGCTCGGCGACGAAGCCCTGGGCTTCGCCCTGGCCACCGCGCGCCTCGAGCACAACGAAGACTTCGCGCCCTTCATCGCCACCGCCGCCGGCTTCGACACCGGCCTGCTCTGGCACAACCCGCTGGGCAGCCTCAGCCTGGAAGCCTCCGGCGATTACTTCCACAACGGCGAAGTCCGCCGCCGCCTGTCCCTCAACCAGCACTGGGAAATCTCCCGCAACCTCGGCCTGCGCGTCTCCGCGCAACGGGAATTCAGCCAGCTCGCCACGCCGGTGAACGAGGTGATGCTGGAACTCAAGTGGTATCACTATTGATCGAGCCCTGAGCCCGGTGCGCATTCACTTGCGAACGGACCGCAATGCGGGCCTCGTACTTCCGCGGGAGATTCATTCGCGATGCTGGCCGCCCTCGCGAATGAATCTCCCCCCCCTCAGGGCTCGTCGGTCACCCGCAGCAGTCCCCAGACCCCGCCGACGTTGCCGAAGGCGGCGTAGTCCCGGTACAGGTAGTCCCCCGGCACCGCGTTGGCGCCCCCGGCGCTGGGCAGCCAGAGGCTGAAGTGGGCCGCCGGCAGCACGCTCTCCTGGGCGCCGATGTACATGGCCGCCGGGTTGAGGCCGAAGCGGGTCGAGCCGATGCCGGCATTCTTGAGCGGGTAGCCCCACTGGTCGATGTTCTCCGAAAGGAAGGGGTTGAACGCCCAGACATGGCCGTCGAGCTGGAAGGTCATCCCACGGCTGCCGCCGGAAGGCATGGTCACGTGGGTGCGGAACGGCTGGCCGGGTTTGACCTTCAGGATCGGGGTCACCGGGTCGCCGCCCACCAGCTCGTTGTTGTAGGCCATGTGTGCGTTGGGCACGTCGCCCCAACCGTGACCCTGGGCGTGGCCGAAGGGCGCGTCCGGTGCCTTGGCGAAGCGGTACCAGAGCGGCTCGCTCCGGTAGTTCACCGCCATGCCGGAGTTGTCCTTGGGATCGGCCGGGATGCCGAAGCCTTCGGAGGCCATGTTCGCCACCGAGCGACCGTCGGCCCAGCGCATGTTCAGCGACTTGTGCAGCACCAGCGAGAAGTCGCGGTACGGCGTGCCGGACAGCGGGGTCACGGTGGCGGCGGCACGGCTGCCGGCGTCCTCGGTCCAGGTGGCGCCCTGGGGCGCGATGCTCATGGCGCCGGCCAGGCCCTTCTGGCCCTGCTTGATCGGGTCGGCCGGCAGCAGGTTGAAGCCGCCGAACTCGATCGGGGACGCCGTGATGTTGTCGACGCTGCGGCCAAGTTGGGTGACCGGCTTGCCTTCGCGCTCCAGGTGACCGACGTAGAACTTGTAGCTCTTCGACGGCCAGGCGCCGCCCGCCGCGCCGCGCGGCTCGACGGTCTGCACCGGGTTGATGCCGACGTTGAAGCCATCCGCCTTGGTGATGTCGTAGGCCAGCAGTTGGGTATGCAGGCCGACGTGGCTGGAGGGCCGCATCATGTTGTTGTTGAAGGTGGTGGAGCCCCGGGCGCTGTCGCGGTCGCGTTTCACCAGGCCCTGCATCACCGCGTGGGTGGGCAGGTCGGGCATCACCAGCGGCAGGCGGTTCTCCAGGGTGATGTTCACGCAGTCGCCGGCAGCGGCACGCAGCACCAGCGGCTCAACCGGGACGCCGGGCTTGAGCTTGCCGGTGAGCGGGTCGAGGTCGGCCTTGCGCACGTAGAGGATGGCGGTGGGGTCATGCAGCGGACCGGACTGGCCGCCGATGGTGAACACTTCGCCGTCCTCCTCGTCCACCACCGTGGCCTGCGGGATGGTCACCCGCCGCGGGTTGAACACCAGGGTGCCGCCCTGCGGATCGAGCGGGCCGCCGGCGTGCATGCCGGCATTGTCCGGATCGCCGATGGTCAGCCCCAGCGGGTTGCCGAGGATGTCATTGGCCAGGGCGGCGACTATCTCGTAGTTGCGCTGCACCGTGGGCCGGGAGCCGATACCGCTGGGGTTGGGCGTGGTACGCGGGCACACGCCATCGAACTGGGTGGTGTTGCGCGACGACACCGGGCGCGGGTTGTTGGGCAGCGCGAACAGGTCGGCGCGCGGCTGGGTGTAGTTGCGCATCACGCCCCAGATACCGTTCCAGTAGCCCTCGATGGAAGCATCCATGTTGTACAGGTAGTCGGCGGCTTCCAGGGCGGTATTGCCGGACATCATGGCCACCGGGGCGACGAAGCCCATCTGCTCCGAGATGCTCACCATCTGCGAGGCCTTCCAGCCCGAGTTGCCGCTGTTGCCGAAACCCGTGCCGGAATGCAGCCACTTCACGCCATGGAGGGTGACGTTGTGCTCCTCCTCGTGGCCGCCGGCGTGCATGCGCAGGCGCACGTTGTCGCCGGAGTAGGCCCGCAGCAACGGCGTGAACGGGTCGCCGGGCAGGTCGCCCGCCGCGTTGATGTGCGGCGGGAACGCGGTGCTCGCACCGGTCGGGCCAGTGGCCGAACTGATGGCGCTCGGCGCCAGGTTGAGCGCCGGGATAGCGCGGTCGGTGCGACTCTGCAGGGCATGGGCGAGGTCACCGGCCAGGCCGTCGGCCTGCATCCCCGGCTTGCCGTCCGGGGCTGCCTTGTTCGGGTCGAAGATGCGCAGGCCGACAGGCTCGTTACGGTAGTTGACGACGAACATGCCGGGGTCATCCACCGAGATGGCCTGCGGGCAGGGCCGGCTCGGGCAACCGGGAACCTCGCCGCCGGCGACTTCACGCACCGACTCGAAGAAGTTCGGCCCGGATTGCCGCACCGGCGGGTTGATGGCGTAGCGGAAGCTGTCGCGGGAAGTCGGGTAGGCGCCGGCATCCGGGACGCCGTCAGGGCCGGCACCGACATACACGCCCGCCTCGTAGGCATGCTGGAAGTCGCTGTACTCCATGAAAAACTCGCGGAAGCTGTCGTTCTTGCCGTCGCCGTCCACGTCGCCGGTGGCGATCACCGCCTGCCAGGAAGTCGGACCGCCGTCCTGCCGCGCACTGCTGTATAGCGGTTGGCCGGTTTCGGCGTGGTACCAGCTGGAGCCGGCCGGCTCGGTGAGTACGGTGGCGTAGAGACCGACCTGCTGGTGGGTGGAGGGGCCGAAGTGGTCGTGGGTGAAGATGTTCCCCAGGCCGCGGTCGACGTTGTAGGTGTTGACCAGCGGGTCGGCGAACCAGCGCTGCAGGGTGGTGCGGGCGCCCAGCCAGTCGGCACGGCCGAACTGACCGAAGTACGGGTGCTGCCGGGCCAGCGGGCAGTCCGCCGTGCCGTCGCGGGCGTCGCCCTCGGTGCAATGGTTGTATTCGCGGATGGCGTGGATGCGTTCCACCACGGCGGCCGGCGAGAGGGTGCCGTCCTCGTAGTTCCAGCCGTTGGCCGAGCCGTCGGCGGCGGTCAGGTCCCACTTGGGCAGGTGGATGTGCTGGCCGACGATGTCGGTGGGCGTGCGCACCTGGTAATCATCCAGCTCGTACACCGCCGGGATCAGGTTGGTGTGCTGGTACATGGTGCAGTCGAAGGTGTTCATCCGCATCACCAGCGGTTCCGGCGGCTGCTGCTTGTTGATCACCGGCCAGGCGTCTTCCCAGAGGGTGAGGATGCGGGTCTGCGGGAAGTGGTAGCCGACCTTGTTGAACACCGCATCGAACTGGATGTTGGCGCCCTTGTAGACGCGCGGCCGGTCGGCGGTATAGGCCGAGCTGCCGGTGAAGGACTGGCCGGCGAGGGTTTCACCGCTGTTGAAGCGCCCCAGGGCGGACGCCTGGGTCAGGCGCTTGCCGGTGTCATCCATGCACGGCTCGTAGTACGGCGCGCCCCCTACCGGCAGGTTGCCGTTGGTGCGGAAGTCCCTGGGCTGCACGGTGCCACCGGGCAGCACGGCGAAGCTCGGGTGGCTGGCTTTGGCGTGATAGGCCATGACCGACTGCTCGACGTCGGTGCCCTCCTCGGGGAGGAACACCGCCTTGGCGCGGTGGACCACCTTGGAGAAGTCCAGGGCGCTGGTGACCACCTCGGCCTCCCCCCCGGCGGACACGCCGTCCAGGGTATGCCGGGGCAGGCCGCCGTCCCAGCCACCGGCCTGGGCCGGGTCGATGTTCGCCCACAGGGCCTTGCCGGAGTCCTTCAGGGCCTGGGCCTTGGCGCTGTCGAGCATGTCCAGCGGCGGGGTGCTGGGACGCTGGCCGACGGTCTTCTCAATGCCGCCGATCCAGAACGGGAAGCCGGGGTTCTTCAGGCTACCGTCGGCGTTGCGGTTGGCCTCGCTGCGGTCCACCAGGGCGACGGAACCGACCGCCTTGCGCTCGGACGCGTGGCTGGAATCGTCATCGTCGTCGTCTTCTTCGTCATCGTCGTTGCCGGCGACCAGTTCCTTGCCGTACTTGGGCACCACCGCCACCTTGCCCGGCATCGGCGGCAGGGCCTTGCCCGGCAGCGGGACGATGGCGGGGATCGGCGTGCCGGCGACGATCTCGCCATCCGGCAGGGCGCGGGCGCCCGGCGCCGGCAGGCCGCTGCGCAGCTCGAAGGGTTTCTTGTGGAAGCCGTCGTCGCCCTCTTCGGACACCGCCAGGCGGGTGCCTTCCTCGAACACGTCATGGACGCGCCACATGGCCCACATGCCCTGGGCGAAGTGCGGGTAGAAGTGGCAGTGGTAGATGGCGTCGCCGGCCGTCCGGTTGCGGTTGCCGGAACCACCATTGGCGATCTCGTAGGTGTAGCCCGAGCCCGGGCCGATGCCCTGGGCGTCGATGTAGTCGGAATTGTCGTCGTCGGGGTTGAACAGCCACTGGTGGCCGTGCAGGTGGAAAACGTGCTGCTCGTAGCCGTTGTGGCTGTTGCGGAAGCGCACCGCATCGCCCATGTAGCTGTGGGCGACGTTGGACGGCTCGGCCGGAAACAGCGCCATGCTCGCCTTGACCCCGGTGCTGCCCTCCGGCGGCACCTGGCCGGGGAGGATGTTCTCCAGGCCGACGTTGGCCGGCACGTCCACCTGCATGGCGATGTCGCCCACGGTGTGGGCGCTGAGGAAGAACTCTTCGAAGGCGCAGGACAGGCAGTCGTGCATGGGACCGACGCCGAGGCGGTTGGCCACCACTTCGGCGCCGATGCCGCCGGCGCCATAGTTGATCATGAAGGAGTCGCGGGTCGGCTCCAGCACGTGGCCGAACACCGGGTCGTTCCAGTAACCGGGAAAGGCCTGGGCCACGGCGTTCTCGTCATGGAAGACCGAGGAGAAGTCGCGGAACGGCTCCAGCCGGTTGGGCAGCGCCGGGTTGCGCTTGCCATAGCTTTCCAGCGGGTAGGTGCTGCGTGGGAAGCTGCCGTCGGGGTTGGGGCCCATGACCACCGCGTCGGTGTCGCTGGCGACGATCTCGCCGTTGTCCATCATGGCGAGCACCGGCAGGCCGCCCTTGCCTTCCTTGGTCCAGGGGGCCTCCTGCGGGTAGCGGGCCTCGTAGTCGATGATCGGCTGGCCAGCCGGGGTTCGGCCGGTAGTGGCCAGGCGCAGCTCTTCCTCGGTGACGACGTTGCGGTAGGTGCGCGCGCCCTTGGGCAGCACCACCACCTGGGCGATCAGCCCGTTGGCGGTGTTGCCGCCGGTGCCCTCGCCACCGAAGGTGGCGCCGTAGCTGGACGCGGCAAAGGCGCCTTCGCGCTCGGCGTAGAGGGTGTAGCTGCGGCTGCCACCGGGTGGAATCAGGCTGTTGGCGTTGCGCCCGGCATTGGTGGCGATGTCGCCGATGTCGTTGAGCGCCTGCATGCCGTTGACCTGGAAGCCGACATGGCGGTCGGCGACCTGCTCGTCCTTCTTGAACAGCGGGTCGTCCGGGTCGTTCGGGTTGGCCTGATAGGCCAGCAGGTTCTGCAGATTGATGGTCAGGCAATCGCCGGCCGCCACCCGCAGCACCAGCGGGCGCGGACGCTTGTCCGGGCGCAGCGCCACCTCGCCGGGTACCGCCGCGCCGCCCTGGGTGAGCGGCACCTCGTTGCGGTCCACCACGTCGCGGCGCAGGGCGAACATCATGCCGTTGATGTTCTGCGCCCCCAGGCGGTTGAACATCAGCGGCTGGTCCAGGGCCACCACATTGGCCACCAGGTTGCGCTGGCACTGCACGGCCGCCTCGGCGCTCCCGGCGGAGAAAAGCGCGCCCAGCAACAGGAGGGCGCCGCCCAGGTAGAGGGGGGTCCACCGGGCACCCGCGGAAAGGGGGTTTGCACTGCTCGAAGATAGAGTCCGGTTCATCTTGGCTGACCTCGGTATCAGGTGCGCGAATGCCAATACAGGGCAGGACGGTCCGAGCAATGCCTGTGCCATCAGATTAAATGTTTTTATTTCAAAGACTTGCATCTCACGAATTGGGGAATGCCAGTATTTCCCCCACCCGTTTCCCACCCAATTCCCCGGTTTTTTTGGTTCATCGCGGAATCAGCTCCGTAGGATGGGTAGAGCGCAGCGAAACCCATCGTCCAGGCTCCCGGCGGGCCCCATGGGGTGGGATCGATCCGGTTCGCGGAAAGGCGCGAAATGCGCCCCCGCATCTGGGGAATTTCCCCACTAGCGGGGGCGTTTCGCGTCGGCCTGGAGGCGCTGGTAGTGCCCCAGCACGCTGGGCACGTAGCGCTGGGTTTCCGGGTAGGGCGGAATGGCGCTGCCGTAGGCGAGCACCGCGCCAGGACCCGCGTTGTAGGCGGCCAGGGCAAGGGAGAGGTCGTTGTCGAACTGCCTCATCAGGCGTTTGAGGTAGCGCGCCCCGCCGCGCACGTTGGCGGTGGGGTCGAACACGTCATGCACGCCCAGGTCCCTGGCGGTGCCGGGCATCAGTTGCATCAGGCCGGCCGCGCCCTTGGGCGAGAGGGCCGCCGGGTCGTAGTTGGACTCGGTCTGGATCACCGCGTGCAGCAGCTCCGCCGGCAGGTCGTAGTCGAAGGCCGCCTGGGCAACGATCAGGGCGTAGCGCGGGGCCGTGGCCGGACGCTTGCGCGAGGCCGCCGCCAGGCTGGAAGCCTTGACCGGAAGGGTTCTCTCGCGTGCCACGCGAACCTGCTTGCGGTCCGTGCGCTGAATGTTGGTGAGGGTGATGCTGCCGTCGGCCGACACCACCCGGAAGATGTCGGCCTGGGCGCAGAACGCGCTGCTTACGAGGATGCTGCACAGCACCAGGGCGGGCACTTTCATCGTTCGGGTCTCCCTGCCGGGGGCCGCGGCCCCTGGGGTTGCTCGGTGCTGTCCTGTGAGCAAAGCACGTGCCGGATGATTCAGCGGGCGATGTGTCGCCACCCTCGCCCGCCCGTCGTGCACAGCTCTTGCATGACCGCCGGCAGTGACCCGCAGCGGAGGCTCCCATGAAGATGCGTCGTCGACTCGAACAGGGTTTCACCCTCCTCGAACTCCTCGTGGTGCTGGTGGTGCTCGGCCTGCTGGCCGGCATCGTGGCACCCAAGTATTTCAATCAGCTCGGCCGCTCCGAGACCAAGGTGGCGCGGGCGCAGATCGAGGGCCTGGTGAAGGCCCTGGATATCTATCGCCTGGAGGTGGGCCACTACCCCAGCACCGAGCAGGGCCTGTCGGCCCTGGTGAGCGCCCCCAGCGACGAGCCGAACTGGGCCGGCCCCTACCTGCAGAAGGGAGTGCCCGAGGACCCCTGGGGCCGCGCCTATGTCTACCGCGCCCCCGGCGAGAACGGTGACTTCGACCTGCTCACCCTCGGCAAGGACGGCCAGCCCGGCGGCGACGGCGAGAACGCCGAAGTCACCAGTTGGCAGTGAGCGCCATGCGCTTCCAGGTGAAGGCGCTGCGCCCCCAGGCCGGGGTGGTGGCGCTGGTGGTGGAGGCGGCCAGCCAGGACGACGCCCGCCGCCAGGCCGAGGCCCAGGGCCTGCGGGTGCTGGCCCTGGAGCCGGAGCGCGGCTGGTCGTTGCGGGGCTGGCGGCGGCGCGAGGCCTTTCCACTGCTGCTGTTCAGCCAGGAACTGACCACCCTGCTGAACGCCGGCCTGGCCTTGATCGATGCGCTGGAGAGCCTGGCCGAGAAGGAAACCGACCCGCAGGCGCGCAAGGTGCTGGCCGGGCTGGTGCGGCTGCTCTACGAGGGCAAGTCGCTGTCCCAGGCGCTGGCGCAGTTCCCGGCGGTGTTCCCGGCGCTCTACGTGGCGCTGGTGCAGTCCAGCGAGAAGACCGGCGCGGTGGGCGATGCCCTGGGCCGCTACGTGGCCTACCGCACGCGGATGGATGAGGTGCGGCAGAAGGTCGTCAGCGCCTCGGTGTACCCGGTGCTGCTGTTCCTCGTCGGCTGCGGGGTGCTGTTGTTCCTGGTGGGCTACGTGGTGCCGCGCTTCAGCCTGGTGTTCGAGGGGCTGGGTTCGAACCTGCCCTGGCTGTCGCGGGTGCTGCTGCACAGCGGGCTGTTCCTCCATTCGCACCAGGCCGAGGTGTTCGGCGGCGCCACGCTGGCGCTGGTCGGTCTGGTGCTGCTACTGCGCCAGGAGCGCGTCAGGCGCGCCCTCGGCCGCCAGGTGGAGCGCCTGCCGGCGATCCGCGAACGCATCCAGGTGTACGAGCTGGCGCGCTTCTACCGCTCCCTGGGCATCCTGCTGCAGGGCGGCATCCCCATCCTCACCGCCATCGACATGGTCCGTGGCCTGCTCGGCGCCGCCTCGCGTCCACGCCTGGACCAGGCCGCCGCGCGCATCCGCGAAGGCCAGGCGCTGTCCCGCGCCCTGGAAGAGCACGGCCTGGCGACGCCGGTGTCGCTGCGCATGCTGCGGGCGGGCGAACAGTCCGGCAACCTCGGCGCGATGATGGAGCGCACCGCCGACTTCCACGACGAGGAAACCAGTCGCTGGATCGAATGGTTCGTACGGCTGTTCGAGCCACTGCTGATGACCTTCATCGGGCTGATCATCGGGGTCATCGTGATCCTGATGTACATCCCCATCTTCGAGCTGGCATCGAGCATCCAGTAATTGCGCGAGCAACGAAAAAGCGCAGGCCCTGGCCTGCGCTTGTTGCCGAACCGGCAGGTTCAACTGCCTTTCGTGACCTGCTTCAACGGCACGTCGGTGTCGGCCACGGGACGGCGGCGGTCGGCGAGCACCCAGGCGCCATCGTAGAGTTTCAGCGGGAAACTCACCTCGCCGCCCCGGCGGCGCTCCACCTGGTCCGGCTGTTCGGCGGACGCCGGCTGTTCGCGCGGGGTGCCGGCGGGCAGGCCGTGGAGCACCACATTGCCCAGTTCGTGCAGGGGGAAGGGCTTGAGCAGGATGACGTCGATATGGCGTTCGATGGCGCGGTTGCACACCTCGATGCTGGGATGCGCGGTCATCAGCACCGCCTCGCAACTGTGCAGGGTGCGCAGGGCATCGTAGACCTCGAAGCCGGTCATGTCCGGCAGACGATAGTCGAGCACCAGCAGGTCGGGCTTGAAGCCCAGGACCGTCCGCAGGGCATCGGCGCCGCTGGTGGCGACCTGCACCTCGCAACCGAGCATTTCCAGGTAGGTCCGGAAATTCCCGGCGAGGATTTCTTCGTCGTCGACTATCAGTACTTTCTTCGACACTGCGGCTGCTCCCCTGTCAGGAGATCGGACGGCGGCCGGTGCGGCCGCCGATTGCATCCTTGCACGTTCCACGCCAACGCGGATTCGGCCCGCCCGGGCCGATACTTCCCAGAGTCTAGATCGGGACGAAAGTTCCTCCATGGGGGAAACCCCACCCTTGGTCGGGGAAATCCCCGGGGCGAGGCTCAGTGCTGCTGGCGGTCGGGCCGCTCCAGGCCCAGTTTGTCGATGCGGTAGCGCAGCATGTCGCGGGTCAGGCCGAGCATGCGCGCCGACTTGGAGATGTTCCAGTCGGTCTTGCCCAGCACTTTCACCACCATGTCGCGCTCGGCGTCGGACAGGCTCATGTTCTCGTCTTCCACACCCAGCGCACCGCCCGCCGTGGCCGGAGCCGCCTCGGTCACACCGGCGCCGGCCAGCAGGCCACGGCAGATGGTGAGCTGTTCCGGGCCGATGAGATTGCCCGGCGCCAGCAGCACGGTCTGCTCCAGCATGTTGCGCAGCTCGCGCACGTTGCCCGGCCAGCTGTAGCCCTTGAGCACGGCACGGGCGTCGGCGCTGAAGCGCAGCCCCGGCTTGCCGTAGCGCTTGCCGTGCTGGGCGACGAAGTGCTCGGCCAGGGTCAGGATGTCGTCGCCACGGGCGCGCAGCGGCGGCACCTTGATGGTGATGATGCGCAGACGGAAGAACAGGTCGCGGCGGAACTTACCCTCCTGGACCATCTGTTCGAGGTTGCAGTTGGTGGCGCTGATGATGCGCAGGTTGACCTTGCGTTCGCGCACCGAGCCCAGGCGGCGGATGGTGCGGTCTTCCAGCAGCTTGAGCAGCTTGGCCTGCAGCAGCAGGTCGATCTCCCCCACCTCGTCGAGAAACAGGGTGCCGCCGTCGGCCGCTTCCACCAGGCCGACGCGGCGGTCCTTGGCGTCGGTGAAGGCCCCCTTCTCGTGGCCGAACAGTTCGGCCTCCAGCAGGTGCGAGGGAATCGACGCGCAGTTGAACTCGACGAAGGGCCCCTTGCGACGCGCACCGTCGAAATGCAGGGCGCGCGCCACCAGTTCCTTGCCGGTGCCGGTTTCGCCCTCGATCAGCACCACCGGCAGGTCCTCGCCGGCCATGCGCTCTTCGGCCGCCAGCACCTGGCGCACCATGTCCTTCATGTTGCACATGGGCTCGGAATCGCCGATCAGTCCGGCCAGCCCGGAGTCCTGGGCCTCGCGCTGCTGGTAGAAGGACAGCCGCTGCTCCTGGCGGCGCGCCTCCAGCACCTTGTCCACCACCAGCTTGAGCTCGGCCAGGGCCACCGGCTTGGTCAGATAATCGCTGGCGCCGGCCTTCATCGCCTCCACCGCGCCCTGCACGTTGCCGTGGCCGGTGATCATGATGACCTTGAGCTGTTCATCCAGCGCGCGGGCGCGGCTGATCAGCTCGCAACCGCTCACGCCCGGCAGGCAGTAGTCGGTGAGCACCAGGTCCGGGTGCTGCGCCTCGATGATCGGCAAGGCCTCTTCGGCGGAGCCGCAGACCATGACGTCGAACTGCCGCCGCTGCAGGTAGGTGCAGAAGTTGTCGGCCAGGATCTCGTCGTCTTCGACGATCAGAATGCTGTTGCCCATAGCTGCTTATCCCCCTGCCGTGACCTTGAAGGTCAAGTGCACGTTGGTGCCGGTGTTTTCCCGGCTGTCGATGCCGATGGCGGCACAAAGGCCCTGGATCATCGTGCGCACGGGAAAGCCGGTGGCGCGCGCGGGCAAGCGTGCAGAAACGCCGTCGGCCAGGCCGGCACTTCCCGCGCAGGCTCAGGTATTTATAGCCCAGGCACCGTCCCGGGCGGCCCTACCGTTCGGCGACCACCGAACCACAAGCGGGTGGCCCTCTCCCCTGTCTTCCCCACTTTTTCCCCACATCTGGGGATATGTCCCCAGATTGCCGGCGGCGCCCGGCGGTGACGGGTTGGGGCGAATTCCCGCCGCCCCGCGAGGCAGAGCGGGTGCCGTCGAATGGCATGGGAGTTGCCCCGCGCGGACGCCCCGGGCGATCGCCCCGCAGGGCGTCGGACGGACGGCGGACTTCGGGGGCCGAACGACTGCCACCCACCCGCGCCAGGGACCGACTGTCAGCATCCGGCCGCGACAGCCCCTTGCCTCTTGAAAAACCTCGTCCACACCCGATAATCCCGCGCCCCGCCCCTGTCCAACCCGCAGGCGGCCTGACCAGGCAGTCGAATTTCCACGCAGATGGAAACTGCCAACGACCATTGGAACCCTGATGAATCGCAGCCTTTCTTCCCTGACGCTCGCCGGCACCCTGCTGGCGGCCGGCACCACCCTGGCCGACGGCCCCCTGCTGTGGCAGGACAACAGCCTGACCTACCTCTACGGCCAGGACTTCAAGATCAACCCGGACACCCAGCAGACCTTCACCTACGAACACGCCAGCGGCTGGACCTGGGGCGACCTGTTCATCTTCGTCGACCAGATCAACTACAACGGCGAAGAAGACCCGAACCTGGGCAAGAACACCTACTACGGTGAAATCTCCCCGCGCCTGTCCTTCGGCAAGGTCTTCGACCAGAAGCTGGAATTCGGCCCCATCAGCGACGTGCTGCTGGCCGCCACCTACGAGCGCGGCGAGAACCGCAACCAGAACTACCTGCTGGGCCCGGGCTTCGACCTCGCGCTCCCCGGTTTCGACTACTTCCAGCTGAACCTCTACTACCGCAAGCCCGACGGCATCACCGGCAACCCGTCCGGCCAGTGGCAGGTCACCCCGGTGTGGTCCTACACCCTTGCGGTGGGTAACTCGGACATCCTCATCGACGGCTTCATGGACTGGGTGTGGAACAACAAGGACGCCACCTCCGACCGCCCGAACGACCTGCACGCCAACCTGCACTTCAACCCGCAGATCAAGTACGACCTGGGCAAGGCCATGGGCTGGAGCGCGGCGAAGCACGTCTACGTCGGTATCGAGTACGACTACTGGAAGAACAAGTACGCCATCGACGACAACAGCTTCCTCGGCGACGACCTCCTCGGCGGCACCGACCAGAACACCTTCAGCCTGCTGGCCAAGGTGCACTTCTGAGGACAGCGGGGCCCGTCACGCGGGCGGGCCCCACTGTCTTGCGCCCTGGAAAGGGCGGGGGGAGAATGCGCGGCAGTCTCAGCCTGCAGTCAGAGAAGGAATCCTCAGATGGCCCGCGAAAGCGCCCACGCCATTGCGCGAACCCGAGGGGAAAAACTGGTCACCGGCGGCTGGCTCACCCTCGCCGTTGCCATCCCCGTCAGCTGCATCTTCTCCGACGACCCCTTCGACCTCTCCGCCGGCCTCGCCGCGCTCTCGCTGATCACCCTCTGCGCCGCCTTCGCCTGCTGGCCGAAACTCTTCCTCGGCCCCATCAACTACAAGGGCCTCTGCGACGAACTGCCCCGCGGCAGCGCCATCGCCATGACCCTGTTCGTCGGCCTCACCGTATTGCGCGGCTTCGTTGAACTGGTGGCCTGACTCGCCATTACTTTCCTGCTTCCCGTCCAAAGAAGAGCCCCGCACTTGGCGGGGCTTTTTCATGCCGGGACGGATCAGGCCGCGGCCGGCTCCAGGCTCTCGCGGCGGCTACGCACGAACTGCGGCAGCAGCGAACCGAGGAACATGCCCAGGGCACTGAGCAGCAGGCCCGCGAGCTGCGGCGGCCAGAAGTCGGTGTCGACGTAGGTGGCCTCCAGATAGCTCCAGGACAGCAGGCCGAAGGCGATCGCCATCAGCGCACCCTGGGTGGTGGCGCGCTTCCAGAACAGGCCGGCGAACAGCGGCACCACGGCGGCGACCAGGGTCACCTTGTAGGCGTTGCCGACCATCTCGTAGATGCTGGCGTCGGAGTACAGGGCGAACACCGAGGTGGCCACGGTCATGCCCACCACGCTCACGCGCATGGCGAGCAGGAACTGGCGGTCGGTCATGTCCGGCATGAAGCGCTTGAGGATGTTTTCGGTGAAGGTCACCGAAGGCGCCAGCAGGGTGCCCGAGGCGGTGGACATGATGGCCGACAGCAGCGCGCCGAAGAACATCACCTGGGCGAACAGCGGCGTGCGCTCCATGATCAGGTGCGGCAGGATCATCTGCGCATCCTCGGCCAGCCACTTCTGCACCATGGCCGGGTCGATCAGCGAGGCGGCGTAGGTCAGGAAGATCGGCAGCATGCAGAACGACAGGTAGAACACGGCACCCGCCATCGAAGCACGCGCGGCGATGTTCTCGGTCTTGGCCGACATCACGCGGGCGTACACGTCCTGCTGCGGAATGGAGCCGAACATCATGGTCACCGCCGCGGCGACGAAGGCGACGATGTCCCTCGGCTCGAAACTGTGCATGAAGGTCAGCTTGCCCTCGCTGGCGGCGTGGCTGATCACCACATCGGCGCCACCGGCCATGTCGCCGATCAGCCAGGTCAGGTACACCAGGCCGACGACGATGATGATCATCTGCATGAAGTCGGTCAGGGCCACGGACCACATGCCGCCGAACAGGGTGTAGAGCAGCACGATGGCGGTGCCGATCAGCATGCCCTGGGTGGTGGTGATGGAACCGTCAGAGAGCACGTTGAACACCACCCCGAGCGCGGTGAGCTGCGCGGCCACCCAGCCCAGGTAGGAACCGATGATCACCAGGCTGGTGAGGGTTTCCACCTGCGGCCCGAAGCGCTTGCGGAAGAAGTCACCGATGGTCAGCAGGTTCATGCGGTACAGCGGGCGGGCGAACACCAGGCCCACCAGCATCAGGCAACCGAACGAACCGAAGGGGTCTTCGACAATCCCGGCGAAGCCTTCCTCGATGAACGTCGCGGGGATACCCAGAACGGCCTCCGAGCCGAACCAGGTGGCGAACACCATCGCCGCGACCAGGGGAAAGGACATGCTCCGGCCGCCGGCGGCGAAGTCCTTGGAGTTCTTGACACGCGTGGAAGCGTAGAAACCGACACCAACGGTGATCAGCAGGTATACCGCAACAAACCAGATCAGCATTTGTTCTTGTTCCAGAGGCACGCCCGTCGGGGCCGGGCGCCATGGACGGGCACCTCGGCTGACGGAGTTTTTGTTATTGACGCGCAGAGGCCCGGTGCCGAGCGAAGCAGGCGGGTACCACGGAGGCGCAGTCTGCCAAAGACGTAAAATATGTCAAACAATAACAACGCCATTGAGCAAAAAAATCGACGGGATGACGACGCCACCGCCTCAACAAAACCCACGTAATGCACTGATATGAAAGAGATACCTGCGCATGAGCATGACTCATCAGTTCTTTATTTTTTACATGCCATGTTGATTAAGAAAGACACCTGACTACCGTTCGTCCGACCCGCTTGGGCATCTGCTAGCATCCAGACGTCATCGCCAAGGAGCCCCCCGCATGTACGCGCTCAACCCGCAACAGGCCGAGGCCTATCTGCAGCACCTGGACGCCCCCGCCCCGCAGGACACCGACCTCGTCAGCCTCGACCGGCTGATCGCCGCCCACCAGCAGCGCGTGGCCTTCGAAAACGTCGACGTGTTGCTCGACCGGCCCATTCACATCGATGCCGACGGGGTGTTCGCCAAGGTGGTGGAGCGCGGCCGCGGCGGCTATTGCTTCGAACTGAACAACCTGTTCGCCCGCCTGCTGCTCGCCCTCGGCTACCGCGTCGAACTGCTGGCCGCCCGCGTGCGCTGGGGTCTGCCCCTGGACGCGCCGCAGACCATGCTGTCCCACCTGATGCTGCGGGTGCTGCTGCCGGAAGGCCCGTATCTGGCGGACGTCGGCTTCGGCTCCGCCACCCCCTGGCGTGCCGTGCCCCTGGAAGGCCCGATGCCGGCCGACCTGCCCTATCGCCTGCAGCCGCAGTACGACGGCACGGGTGAGGTGCAACTGGAAAACTTCCGCGCCGAGACCGGCTGGGCCGCCTGCTACCGCTTCGGCCCCGACGTGAATGCCTGGGTCGATTGCATCCCGCGCAACTGGTACACCTCCACGCACCCGGACAGCGTATTCCGGCAAATGCTGATGAGCGCCCGCAGCGACGGCGAATGGCGCCTGACCCTGGCCAACGGCACCTTCAACCGCCGCCACCGCGACGGCCGGCTGGAAAGCCGCAAGATCGACGACGCCGCCGAGCTGGTCCAGACACTCAAGGACGACTTCCTACTGGACCTGACGCATGACGAGATCGAACCGTTGCGCACCCGGCTGGAGGGCCTGCTGAACAGCTGACCGGTTGAACGTAGGATGGCGTAGAGCGAAGCGAAACCCATCAATGGACGGCGCGCTTCCGCCCCCGAATGTACGAGGACAACCCATGTCCACCGCCGCCCATCTAGCAGCCCTGCACGAGCAGGGCTTCACCCTCCTCCCCGGCGTGCTCGATGCCACCGGCGTCGCCAGCCTGCGTGCGCTGATGGACCGGCTCCAACCCATTCACTGGGACTACCAGGGCCTGGTGGACGACCACTTCAAATGCGTGTTCAACCGGGGGCCGGAATGGCTGCCCTACCTCGACCTGCCCGGCGTGATCGAACTGGCCGAGGCTGCCCTGGGCGAGGACTGCCACCTGATCGGCATGACCGCCTGGCAGAGCCGCCCCGGATTCATCGGCGGCGACCTGCACGTGGACCACCTGGCGATGGAGCTGCCGGAAAACCTGCTGGCCGACCCGGCCTTTTGCCTGCCGATGCAGATCTGCAGCGCCCACCTGTATCTGGACGCCATCGACGCCGACCTCTGCCCCACCCTGGTCATCCCCGGCAGCCACCGCTCCGGTCGCAAACCGCTCCCCGGGGAAACCCACTGGCGCGGCCGCACCGCCGAGGCCGTGCTGTGCAAGGCTGGCGATGTGCTGATGTTTCGCAGCGAGCTCTGGCACGCCGGCAGCCGCAATCGCACCGTGGACCGCACGCGCCATCTGCTGCAGGTGCACTACGGCCGACGCATGGTGGCGCAGAAGTTCTCGCCCTACCTGGACTTCCGCTTCAACCCCGACGTGGTGGCCGCCTGCACGCCCCGACAGCGCCGCCTGCTGGGCGACCACGCCGCCGCCGAATACGACTGACGCCGAAAAACCGAGCAAGTGCTTCCACGCCAGTCATCACGGGCCGTCCAAGCGATTATCCCAAAGATATCCACAGAGCCGCCCACAGATTCTGTGGGCATCCCTTGGCCACCCACGGCGACAGCTCCACCCTCCGCGGGAGCGAACTCATTTGCGAAAAACCGCCCATCGCAACCTGCCCCCAAGCAGGCCAACTCTCCTGCACAGAATTTAACCACCCAGCCGAATACCAGACTTTACGCGGCCTCCAGCCATCCACCCCAAAGCTATCCACAGCTTGCCCCACAGAATCCGTGGGTATCCCCGGCACGGCGGGGCACGCCGGGTTGCACCTTTTTCGAGCAGTAAACGAGCAACCCGCCGCAGCCCATCTGGACCGGGCCCTGGCGCAATCCATCCAGAAGATATCCACAGCACGCTCCACAGAAAATGTGGGCACACCCGAAGCGCACTGTTCTTTACTCAAGACAGGCCACCGCGCGGGAAATCGCCATGTCCATCGCTCGCCTCGCCCTCATCTGGCTGTTACTGCTGCTCGGAGGCTGCGCCCTGTTTGGCAGCCGCGACCCGTTGCAGGTCGACCTGGCCGGCATGGAGCCCATCCCCGGCGAAGGCCTGGAAATGCGCTTCAACCTCAAGCTGCGGGTGCAGAACCCTAATGAAGGCGCCATCCACTACAGCGGCGTCGCCCTGGAACTGGACCTCAACGACCTGCCCCTGGCCAGCGGCGTCAGCAGCCAGGGCGGCACCCTGGCAGGCTTTAGTGAAACCCTGGTCGAAGTGCCCGTGACCCTCTCCGCCTTCTCCATACTGCGCCAGGCCTGGCGCTTCTCCGGCACCGGCCCCGTGCAGAACGTCCCCTATGCCCTGCGCGGCAAGCTCGGCGGCGGTTTCTGGGGCACCCGTCACTTCACCGATGCCGGCGTGCTGAGCATCCCTGAGCCCGTCGACACGCCCTGAGCGAAAAAACCTTATATAATCTGCGGCTTTTTCGTGACATCGACGTCGAGGTACACCGTGAGCACACTGCCGCCCTGCCCCAAATGCAACTCCGAATACACCTACGAAGACGGCGCGCTGCTGATCTGCCCCGAATGCGCCCACGAGTGGAGCGCCGATGCCGCCGGAGAAGCCGCCAGCGATGAAAAAGTGATCAAGGACTCCGTCGGCAACGTCCTGCAGGACGGCGACACCGTCACCGTGATCAAGGACCTCAAGGTCAAGGGCTCGTCCCTGGTGGTCAAGGTCGGCACCAAGGTGAAGAACATCCGCCTGGTGGACGGCGACCACGACATCGACTGCAAGATCGACGGCATCGGCGCGATGAAGCTGAAATCGGAGTTCGTGCGCAAGGTGTGAGCCGCCTTGCATCTCGGTACTCCCCTCAACCCTCCAGCAATACCCTCAGCGCCGCTGCCGCCAGAAAGCCCGAGCGGCACAGCAGGCGGCACGATGGGTTTCGCTTCGCTCTACGCCATCCTACGGATGCAGGTCGAGCCTGTCGGGCATCTCAGGCAAAGCATCCCGACACCGCCACAACGCACGAACCGTAGGATGGGTAGAGCCCGCGAAACCCATCGCGCCGCAGGCGCTGCTCGTTGCTGAAGCTGCCCTCGGAAATTTCCGAAAGCCATTCCCAGGCCTTGTTCGTCCCCTGCCTTATCCCTAGGGTGCCCCGGTCGCGATCAATCCCGCGACCGGGTTTGACGACCTGATACCACTAGCGCGTTCTGCCTACAGGGCATGCGGGAAACGGCGTACGTTTCCCGCGCATCCCTCCACGCGCGCAGTCCCTACACTGCGCTCCTTTATGGCAGGCCGCGCGGGGAGGTCCTTCGGGATCTGCCGGCTCAGTGGTCCGGTTCGTCAACCCCGCGTGGTCTGCCACCTTTTTGATGACGACGAAAGTGGCAGCTCCTGAACCAACCACTGGAGTTCCACCATGCACGACGCATACACCTCCACCTTCTTCACCCGTCACAAGCGCCCACTGCGTGGCGTGATGATCGACAACCAACCCTGGTTCTCCGCCTACGACTTCGCCCGCCTGCTGGGCCTGCACCACCCACACGCCTTGCACCGCCGCCTGAAGCCCTTCGAAACCCGCCGCGCCCGCCTGCGCTATGCCACCGGCAGCGAAGAATCCGTCGACCTGATCAACGAAGCCGGCCTCTACAACGCACTGATCCGCTTCGGCCACCCCGAATGCCAGCATCTGGAGGAATGGCTGACGCGTGAGGTCATCCCCACCCTGCGCGACCAGCACGCCGAGCACTACTTTCATCCACGCCGGGTGATCCTCAGTTGGCAGTCGCAACGGTTGGTGATGTTGGAATGGCAGGGAGAGTTGTGGATGCCGTGGGAGGAGGTGCCGCGATACGTGAGCGCCTGAGCACGGCGATGGGTTTCGCTTCGCTCTACGCCATCCTACGGCTGCAGGCTGAGCCTCTTCGGACGTATCAGGCAAAGCATCCTGACACCGCCACAACACACGAACCGTAGGATGGGTAGACCCCGCGAAACCCATCGCGCCACAGGCCGAGCCTTTTCGGACCTGTCAGGCAAAGCATCCCGACACCACCTCAACGCACGAACCGTAGGATGGGTAGAGCCCGCGAAACCCATCGCGCCGCAGGCCGAGCCTTTTCGGACGTATCAGGCAAAGCATCCCGACACCGCCTCAACGCACGAACCGTAGGATGGGTAGAGCCCGCGAAACCCATCGCGTCACAGGCAAGGAGGCCACCCATGACAAACTACCGTCGCGACCGCACGCCAGGCTCGACCTGGTTCTTCACGCTCAATCTCGCCGATCGCAGCAGTCGACTGCTCACTGAGCGCATCGACCTGCTCCGAACCAGCTTTCGTGCTGGTATGAGGCGCCATCCCTGGTGCATCGATGCCATCGTGATCCTCCCCGATCACCTGCATGCGCTCTGTACGCTGCCTCCGGGGGACAACGACTACGCCACGCGATGGCGCCAGATCAAAAGCGGCTTCTCCCGCGCCTTGCCTCACGGCGAAAGCATTTCCGGAAGCCGCCGGAGCAAGGGCGAGCGCGGCATCTGGCAGCGCCGCTTCTGGGAACACCGTATCCGAGACGAAAACGACTTCGAGAGGCATGTGGATTACATCCATCACAACCCGCGCAAGCATGGGCATGTGGAGCGCGTGGCCGATTGGCCCTGGTCGTCGTTTCATCGGTATGTGAAAGCAGGCATCCTGCCAGCGGATTGGGCGGGGAACGGGGACGATATCGACATTGGTGCAGGGGAACGGTGATGGGTTTCGCTTCGCTCTACGCCATCCTACGGGGTGGGTGCTGTGTAGAGCGCCCCACACGACCAACGAAGGAGAACCATATGGACACCAAGGACAAGGTAGGCTTTCCCGAGGAAACCCGCGCCCAGTTGATCATGCTGAAAGGCGTCGGCCCGATGGTGGTGGGTCGGCTGGAGCAGATTGGATTCAGCGCCCTGGAGCAGTTGGCCGGCTGCGAGGCGGCGGACCTGACGAAGCAGATATCGCAGATGATGGGTTCGACCTGCTGGCACAACAGCCCGCAAGCGCGCGCCGCGATCCAGGCGATCATCGATTTCGCCCGCTCGAACACTTGATACGCCCAAACAAAAAAGCCCCGGCACGTGCCGTAATGCTGTTCACTTAAGCGGAGCAGCCTTGCGGTCCACCGGGTAGCGGGTCTTGGAAATCTTTACCGTCCTGGGTCTTGATGGCTTGGGGCGGTGATCCAGAAACAGCCCGCCAATACCGGCTCGCAACTCCGACAGGCGGCGGCCCGTGGCCGAAATCGGGTTGGCCGCCGCCATCACGATCAATTGCACGGCGATATAGTGAGCCACCGGCTTGAAGCGGATGTCGGCGGGTGAGCGGCCGAAGGCGACTGCCGCCTGACCGGCCTCACGGCGGATGATGTTGTAGGCCAGCAACAATCCCCAGACCTCCTGGTAGACCAACGCCTTGACCTTGCTGCGCAGGGTCACCGCATTCTGCTGCAGGGAACTCTTGATGTTCCGGAAACCCAGTTCGATCTCCCAGCGCTCCCGGTACAGTGTGGCGACCGCCTTGGCGCTGTAGCGCTCGGCCGGCAGCGAGGTCAGAACGGTTTTTACCTTGCCCTGGACTTCGTAGCTGACCTCGCGCACCTCCCAGTGCGTGGGTAGGTTCGGGTTACGGTTTCGCGCCTGGGGCGACACCTTCATGCGCAACAGGCGATCCCCTTTGCCATAACGCGTCACTTCCTCGCTGACTAGGCCCTGGCGGGCCGGGATCAACCAATGTCGGTGGTCACCGCCCTTGTTCAACCCCAACAGCAAGTCGGCGCTCCAGAACCCCTTGTCGAACAAGGTCACCGAATGGTCGGGAATCTGCTGCACAAAGGCATCGGCCAAACGCATTTCACTGCGCCGGTATGGGCTCAGCTGGGCATCCAGAATCAAGTGCGAGCGCACATTCATCAGGGCCACGAGCCGCAGCATGGGGAACGGCGTCTGACGGTCGGTGGCGGTATTGCCAGAGCCGAAATGCTCCCGCAGTTCGGGTGTATCCGGGGTGCGCAGCAGTGCACCATCCACCGCCAACACCTGCAGGCCCTGCCAGGTATCGCCGTCATAGCGCTCACACCCCCATTGCTGACCCGTCTGGCGAAACAGCCATTCAACCGGATCGGCCCCCAGCCGTTTGCGTGCCTCGGTGACCCCACTTCTGGCCAGCAGGTGGTCGGAGGCCAGACCCTGGGCGCAGATGTTCAGGCGCCGCGCCACCTCATGGACCGGCTCGTCGCGGAACAAGGCCATGCCGAGCACCAGCCAGAGCACCTGATCACTGGGCAGGCGCCGGCGGCGGATGGTGGCTTGGGCAGAAAGGTCCAGCGCCGAGGCCACCCACTCGATCGGGATGTTTTGGGTGAAGGTGCTCAAGTCGGAGAAGTTGAACAACTCGCCCAGGTCGAGCAACTGCTGTTGAAAGGACATAAAAAATCCGATGCCAGAGGTCTGGCATCGGATTCTCGGGGAGCCTCGGCTGCAGCTCAAATGCTTATGTGAACAGCATTACGGCACGTGCCGGGGCTTTTTCATTCAACGCATCACTCAGCCATTGCTGGGAAACGCGAACTGCGCCGCCTCGTGGCTGGCGCGCTGCGGCCAGCGCTGGGTGATGGCCTTGCGGCGGGTGTAGAAGCGCACGCCGTCCGGGCCGTAGGCATGCAGGTCGCCGAACAGGGAGCGCTTCCAGCCGCCGAAGCTGTGGTAAGCCACCGGGACCGGCAGCGGTACGTTGACGCCGACCATGCCCACTTCGATCTCGTCGCAGAAGAGGCGGGCGGCTTCGCCGTCGCGGGTGAAGATGCAGGTGCCGTTGCCGTATTCGTGGTCGTTGATCAGCTGCATGGCGTCTTCCAGGCTGCCGACGCGGACGATGCAGAGTACCGGCCCGAAGATTTCTTCCTGGTAGATGCGCATGTCGGCCTTGACGTGGTCGAACAGGGTGCCGCCGACGAAGTAGCCGTCTTCATGGCCGGCCACGCGGTAGCCACGGCCGTCCACCACTAGCTTGGCACCCGCGGCGACGCCGTCGTCGATGTAGCCGACCACCTTGTCGCGGGCGGCGGCAGTGACCAGCGGCCCCATGTCCAGGCCGCAGTTGGTGCCGGCGCCGATCTTCAGGCCCTCGATCTGCGGGACGATCTTGTCCACCAGGGCGTCGGCGATCTGGTCGCCCACGCACACGGCCACGGAGATGGCCATGCAGCGCTCGCCGCAGGAGCCGTAGGCGGCGCCCATCAGTGCGCTGACGGCGTTGTCCAGGTCGGCGTCGGGCATCAGCACGGCGTGGTTCTTGGCGCCACCCAGGGCCTGCACGCGCTTACCGCGTTTGGCGCCTTCGGTGTAGATGTACTCGGCGATCGGGGTGGAGCCGACGAAGCTGATGGCTTTGACTTCCGGCGCTTCGATCAGCGCATCCACGGCTTCCTTGTCGCCGTTGACCACGTTCAGCACGCCCTTGGGCAGGCCGGCCTGATGGAACAGCTCGGCGATGAACAGGGTGGAGCTGGGGTCTCGCTCGGAGGGCTTGAGGATGAAGGTGTTGCCGCAGGCGATGGCCAGCGGGTACATCCACAGCGGCACCATGGCCGGGAAGTTGAACGGGGTGATGCCGGCGACCACGCCGAGCGGCTGGAAGTCGCTCCAGGCGTCGATGTTCGGGCCGACGTTGCGGGTGTATTCGCCCTTGAGGATTTCCGGGGCGGCGCAGGCGTACTCGACGTTTTCGATGCCGCGCTTGAGTTCGCCGGCGGCGTCTTCCAGGGTCTTGCCGTGTTCTTCACTGATCAGCCGGGAGATTTCCGCCTCGTTCTGCTCCAGCAGTTGCTTGAAGCGGAACAGCACCTGGGCGCGCTTGGCCGGCGGGGTGTTGCGCCAGGCCGGGAAGGCGGCCTTGGCGGCGTCGATGGCCTGCTGGATGGTGGCGCGGCTGGCCAGGCCAACCTGGCGATGGGCTTCGCCGGTGGACGGGTTGAACACGTCGGCGGTGCGGCCTTGCTCGGTAATGCGTTCGCCGTTGATCAGGTGCGGGATGCTGGTCATGGGTGAGGTCTCTTGTAGGGCTTTTGTCTGGGTGGCGCCGGAAGCTCGGAGCGATGGATGCTTCCCTCACCCCAGCCCTCTCCCGGAGGGAGAGGGGGTTTTCCGTGCGCTATTTCAATTCGGTTTCCACGAAGACCACTTCGTGGTCGCTGGCGTTGATCACGTTGTGCTCGACGCCGGCCTTGCGGAAGTAGCTCTGGCCGGCCACCAGGGGGGCGTGCTTGTCGCCCTCCGGAGTTTCCAGCAGCAGGGTGCCGTGGGTCATGGGCACCACCACGTAGTCATAGCCATGGCGGTGGCGGCCGGTTTCCGCGCCGGGGGCGAAACGCCACTCGGTGACGATCACCTCGTCGTTGTCCACCTGCACAGTGGGCACGGCCTGCGGGCGCTGGCTCATCAGTTGACGCCCTGCAGGGCCTGGCCGACGGCATCGAACAGGCGGTCGAGTTCTTCCGGCTTGGCGTTGAAGGTCGGGCCGAACTGCAGCGTGTCGCCACCGAAGCGCACGTAGAAGCCGGCCTTCCACAGCGCCATGCCAGCCTCGAACGGACGGACGATGGCGTCGCCGTCGCGCGGGGCGATCTGCAGGGCGCCGGCCAGGCCGCAGTTGCGGATGTCGATGACGTGCTTGGCGCCCTTCAGGCCGTGCAGGGCCTTCTCGAAGTGCGGGGCCAGTTCGGCGGATTGCTGCACCAGGTTTTCCTTCTCCAGCAGGTCCAGGGCGGCCAGGCCGGCGGCGCAGGCGACCGGGTGCGCGGAGTAGGTGTAGCCGTGGGTGAACTCGACGGCGTACTCGGGCGTCGCCTGGTTCATGAAGGTCTCGTAGATCTCGCGGCTGGCGATCACCGCGCCCATGGGGATGGCGCCGTTGGTGACCTGCTTGGCCACGCTCATCAGGTCCGGGGTCACGCCGAAGTACTCGGCGCCGGTCATGGTGCCCATGCGGCCGAAGGCGGTGATCACTTCGTCGAAGATCAGCAGGATGTTGTGCTGGTCGCAGATTTCCCGCAGGCGCTGCAGGTAGCCCTGGGGCGGCACGATCACGCCGGCGGAGCCGGACATCGGCTCGACGATCACCGCAGCGATGTTGGACGCGTCGTGCAGTTCGATCAGCTTGAGCAGTTCGTTGGCCAGCTCGACGCCGCCGGTCTCGGCCATGCCTTTCGTGAAGGCCATGCCGGGTTGCAAGGTGTGCGGCAGGTGGTCGACGTCCATCAACTGGCCGAACATCTTGCGGTTGCCGCCGATGCCGCCCAGGGCGGTGCCGGCCACGTTCACGCCGTGGTAGCCACGGGCGCGGCCGATCAGCTTGGTCTTCTGCGGCTGGCCCTTCAGGCGCCAGTAGGCGCGGGCCATCTTGATGGAGGTGTCGGCGCACTCGGAGCCGGAGCCGGTGAAGAACACGTGGTTCAGTTCACCGGGGGTGAGGTTGGCGATCTTCTCGGCCAGCTGGAAGGACAGCGGGTGGCCGTACTGGAAGCCCGGGGAGTAGTCGAGGGTGCCGAGCTGCCTGGCCACGGCGTCCTGGATTTCCTTGCGCGAGTGGCCAGCACCGCAGGTCCACAGGCCGGAGAGGCTGTCGTACACGCGGCGGCCCTGGTCATCGATCAGCCAGCTGCCTTCGGCGGCGACGATCAGGCGCGGGTCGCGCTGGAAGTTGCGGTTGGCGGAGAAGGGCATCCAGTGCGCATCCAGCTTGAGCTGGCTGGCGAGGGGAAGCTGGGCGTTCTGCGGCATGTTCATGTCTGGCCTCGAAGGTGTCTTGTTCTGGGAACGACGGGCTGCTTGATGTCGACATTGCCACGGGCATAAAGTCACGAAAATCCAACTTTTCAAATCTTTAGGTTAGAGGCCACTAAACCATGAGCACCCGCCGCCCCGAGCCGCTGGCGCAGGTCAGCGATTTCGATATCCGCCTGCTGCGCATCTTCCGCAGCGTGGTGGAATGCGGCGGTTTCTCCGCCGCCGAGAGCGTGCTGGGCATTGGCCGCTCGGCCATCAGCCAGCAGATGAGCGACCTGGAGCAACGCCTCGGCCTGCGCCTGTGCCAGCGCGGCCGCGCCGGCTTCGCCCTGACCGAGGAAGGCCGCGAGGTGTACCACTCGTCCATGCAATTGCTGGCGGCGCTGGAAACCTTCCGCACCGAGGTCAACGGCCTGCACCAGCACCTGCGCGGCGAACTGAACATCGGCCTCACCGACAACCTGGTGACCCTGCCGCACATGCGCATCACCCACGCGCTGTCGCGCCTGAAGGCCCTTGGCCCGGACGTGCGGATCAACATCCGCATGACGCCGCCCAGCGAGGTGGAGCAAGGTGTGCTGGACGGCCGCCTGCACGTCGGCGTGGTGCCGCAGAGCGCCGCCCTCTCCGGCCTGGAGTACCAGCCGCTGTACGACGAACGCTCGCTGCTCTACTGCGCCGTGGGTCACCCGCTGTTCTACGTGGACGACGCCCAGCTCAGCGACGAGCGCCTCAACCAGCAGGACGCCATCGCCCCCACCTTCCGCCTGCCGGCGGACATCCAGGCGCACTACCAGGTGCTCAACTGCACGGCCAGCGCCTCGGACCGCGAGGGCATGGCCTTTCTCATCCTCACCGGACGCTACATCGGCTACCTGCCGGACCACTACGCCACCTTCTGGGTACAGCAGGGCCGCCTGCGGGCGTTGAAGCCGGCGACCCGCTTCTATGACCTGTCGCTGTCCACGGTGACCCGCAAGGGACGCCGGCCACACCTGGTGCTGGAAAGCTTCCTCGAGGCGCTGGCGGCCACCACCTGACACTTTCCCGTCGCGAATTCATTCACGAAGGAAAAGCGCGTCTGAGTGCCCTAGGGGCTGATCACCTGATCCTCACCGGCACAGCTTGCAGGTGAATGGCGCCGCAATCCCAGGATGGGCAGAGCCTGTGTTCTGCCGGTACAGATAGCTAATGGTTGATGGGTTTCGTACCGCAACCCATCCTGCGGCAGCCGCTCCGCCGGTAAGATGCGCGCTCGCCCCGGCGGAACGGGCGCACAATGTCATTCACAACCCACCAGGCCATGCCGATGAAACCGAACGTCCCGGAACTGCTGGAAGTGGCCGGCGGTAAGCCCATCCACCTCTGGACCCAGGGCGTCCCGGTGGAAGAGGAAGCCCGCCAGCAACTGATCAACACCGCGAAGATGCCCTTCATCTTCAAACACCTGGCGGTGATGCCCGACGTTCACCTGGGCAAGGGCTCCACCATCGGCAGTGTGATTCCCACGGTCGGGGCCATCATCCCCGCTGCGGTCGGCGTGGACATCGGTTGCGGCATGATCGCCGCCCTCACCTCGTTGCGCGCGTCGGACCTGCCGGACAACCTCCACGGTCTGCGCAGCGCCATCGAGCGCGCCGTGCCCCACGGCAAGACCTTCGGCAGGCGCGACCAGGGCGCCTGGGACAACGTGCCGGATGCCGCCGACCAGGCCTGGCGACCATTGGCCAGGCGCTTCAAGGCCATCACGGCCAAGTACCCGCGCCTGGAGAAAACCAACAATCGCCACCACCTCGGCACCCTCGGTACCGGCAACCATTTCATCGAGGTCTGCCTGGACGAAGCCGACCGCGTCTGGTTCATGCTCCACAGCGGTTCGCGCGGCGTCGGCAATGCCATCGGCACCCTGTTCATCGAACTGGCCCAGGCCGACATGCGGCAACACCTCGCCAACCTGCCGGATCGCGACCTGGCCTATTTCGAGGAGGGCAGCCGCCATTTCGACGACTACGTGGAAGCCGTGGGCTGGGCCCAGGACTTCGCCAGGCAGAATCGCGCCCTGATGATGCAGGCGGTGATAGAAGCCGCCCGCAGGGTGATCAGGAAACCTTTCGAGGCCAGCCTGGAAGCAGTGAACTGCCACCACAACTACGTGCAGAAGGAGCGGCACTTTGGTCGCGAGGTGCTGGTGACGCGCAAGGGGGCGGTGTCGGCGCAGCGGGGTGAGCTGGGCATCATTCCCGGCTCCATGGGCGCCAAGAGTTTCATCGTCCGGGGCCTGGGCAACGAAGAGGCCTTCTGCTCCTGCAGCCATGGCGCCGGCCGCAGCATGAGCCGCGGCCGGGCGAAGAAATTGTTCACCGTGGAAGACCAGGTCCGCGCCACCGCCCACGTGGAATGCCGCAAGGACAAGGACGTGATCGACGAGATCCCCATGGCCTACAAGGATATCGACGCCGTGATGGCCGCCCAGCGCGACCTGGTGGAAGTGGTGCACACGCTGCGCCAGGTGGTGTGCGTCAAGGGCTGACGGGAGCCTGTTGTAGGAGCGAACTCATTCGCGATTGGGCAGCACCGCTACCCTCGTCGAGTCCGCAGGGCAGCCTTGCGGGCTGCTTTCGCGATTGAAATCGCGCCCACAGGTTCAGCGTTCGGCCATCAGACCACGCCTTGGGCCAGCATGGCGTCGGCCACCTTCACGAAGCCGGCGATATTGGCGCCCTTGACGTAGTTCACCCGCCCCTTCTCCTGCCCATAGCTGACGCAGGCATGGTGGATGTTCTGCATGATGCCGTGCAGGCGCTGGTCCACTTCGCCGGCGGTCCAGTGCAGGCGCATGGCGTTCTGGCTCATTTCCAGGCCGCTGGTGGCCACGCCGCCGGCGTTGGAGGCCTTGCCCGGCGCGAAGAGCACGCCGGCCTCCAGGAAGATATCCACAGCCTCCAGGGTCGACGGCATGTTGGCGCCTTCGGCCACGCAGACGCAGCCGTTGGCCAGCAGCGCGCGGGCGTCTTCGGCGTTCAGTTCGTTCTGGGTCGCGCACGGCAGCGCGATGTCGCAGGGCAGCGACCAGGGACGCTGGCCGGGCATGAATCGCAGACCCGGGCCGGTCAGCTCGCTGATACGGCCACGACGGAGGTTCTTCAGTTCCATCAGCGCTTCCCATTGTTCCAGGCTCAGGCCGGCCTCGGCGAACAGGGTGCCTTCGGAATCGGACAGGGAGATCACCTTGCCCCCCAGCTCCATCACTTTCTGTGCTGCGTACTGGGCCACGTTGCCGGAACCGGAAATCGCCACGCGCTGACCGTCGACATCGCGGCCGATGCCCTTGAGCATTTCCTGGGCGAAGTAGACGCAGCCGTAGCCGGTGGCCTCCGGACGGATCAGGCTGCCGCCGTAGGCCAGGCCCTTGCCGGTGAAGACCGAGGTGAATTCGTTGGACAGGCGCTTGTACTGGCCGAAGAGGAAACCGATTTCACGTGCGCCCACACCGATATCGCCGGCCGGCACATCCAGGTCCGCGCCGATGTGGCGGTACAGCTCGCTCATGAAGGATTGGCAGAAACGCATCACCTCGCCATCGCTCTTGCCCTTGGGATCGAAATCCGAGCCGCCCTTGCCGCCCCCCATGGGCAGGGAGGTCAGGGAGTTCTTGAAGACCTGCTCGAAGGCGAGGAACTTCAGCACGCCGAGGTTCACCGAGGGGTGGAAGCGCAGGCCGCCTTTGTAGGGGCCGATGGCGCTGCTCATCTGGACGCGGAAACCCCGGTTGACCCGCACCCGCCCCTGGTCGTCGACCCAGGGCACCCGGAACAGCACGGCGCGCTCCGGTTCGACGATCCGTTCGATGATGCCGGCCTCCAGGTACTGCGGATGGGCTTCAAGGAATGGCCACAGGCTGCGCAGCACCTCTTCCACGGCCTGATGGAACTCGGGCTGGTCGGGGTCGCGCTGCTTCAGGCGCAGCAGGAATGCGTCGACGGATTGCGTCATGTTTCTCACCAGTTCTTCTTTTGTGAACAATTCGAGGCCCGAGACTCTACCAAGCCATGTCAGCACCTCGATAGGGCGAAATGACGCATTTATGAATCTTTTTGGTGCGCAGAATATAAATAGCCGCCAATAAAGCGGAATACAGGCGCACCAAGACGCGACACATAACGCACCAAGAACAATCAGAGGCCGCACAAAGCCCAACGCCGTGGGGAAGCGCCCTGGGAGTTGCGCCTCGCGGGCTCGGCGCCCACTTACTGGCCCGACTCCCGCAGCACCTGCCGAGGGCTGATCCCCAGGCTGCTGCGCTTGCCGCGCATGACCACCGCGCCGCGTTCCGGTAAGGACAACCAGACGGCTTCGGATACGCAGACGCCCACCCCCATGGCGGCGGCGTCCAGCACCAGCTCCACGCGAAACTCGCAGCCCAGGCCGCCCTGCTCCTTGCCCAGGACCCGCGCGCTGAACGCGGCATCCTCGCCCAGCCACTGGGTATAGAGCGCCGCCATCGGCACCTGCAGGACACCCCAGACCACCAGCACCAGCAGCGGGCCCAGGGTCAGGTGCAACTGCCAGCGCGCGGACGCGGTCTCCAGCCCGAACAGACTGACGAAGCGCTCGCGCCAGGCCAGCCAGGCGTAAAGCCCGCCACCCAGCAGCAGAGCGCAGAGCACCGACCCGAGCTTCCACGCCGCAGAGGGATAGAAGGAAAAGTACAGCCCACAGACCCCGAACAGCGCCAGGGTCGAGAGCCAGAGCAGATAGTGGTTGAATCCTTTCATCGAGCCTCCAGAAACGAAAACGGAGCCTTGCGGCTCCGTCGTCACGCGGCGCTTACTGCGCCAGCTTCTTGTAACGTACCCGGTGCGGCTGGGCGGCCGCTTCGCCGAGGCGTTTCTTGCGGTCCGCTTCGAACTCGGTGTAGTTGCCTTCGAAGAAGGTCACCTTGCCGTCGTCCTCGTAGGACAGGATGTGGGTGGCGATACGGTCCAGGAACCAGCGATCGTGGGAAATCACGATGGCGGCGCCGGGGAAGTCCAGCAGCGCCTCTTCCAGCGCACGCAGGGTTTCCACGTCGAGGTCGTTGGACGGTTCGTCGAGCAGCAGCACGTTGCCGCCCTGCTTCAGGGTCAGGGCCAGGTGCAGACGGCCACGCTCACCACCGGAGAGGTCCTTGACGAACTTCTGCTGGTCGGCGCCCTTGAAGTTGAAGCGGCCGACGTAGCTGCGCGACGGGACTTCGTAGCTGCCGATCCGGATCTGCTCGAAACCGTCGGAAACCTGTTCCCAGACGGTCTTGGTGCCTTCCAGGCTGTCGCGGCTCTGGTCGACGCTGGCGATCTGCACGGTTTCGCCGATCTCGATGGTGCCGGAGTCCGGCTGCTCCTTGCCGGTGAGCATGCGGAACAGCGTGGACTTGCCCGCGCCGTTGCCGCCGATCACGCCGACGATGGCGCCCTTCGGAATGCTCAGGGACAGGTCTTCGATCAGGACGCGGTCGCCGTAGCCCTTGGTGACGTTGTGCAGTTCGATGACCTTGTCGCCCAGGCGCGGGCCCGCGGGGATGTAGATCTCGTTGGTTTCGCTGCGCTTCTGGAATTCCTGCGATTGCATTTCCTCGAAGCGTTGCAGGCGCGCCTTGGATTTGGACTGACGCGCCTTGGCACCCTGGCGCACCCATTCCAGTTCAGCCTTCATGGCCTTGGCATGGGAGGCTTCCTGCTTGGCTTCCTGGGCCAGGCGGTTGGCCTTGGATTCCAGCCAGCCGGAGTAGTTGCCCTCGAAGGGAATGCCGTGGCCACGGTCCAGTTCGAGGATCCAGCCGGCGACGTTGTCGAGGAAGTAACGGTCGTGGGTGATGGCGACCACGGTGCCGGGGAAGTCGTGGAGGAAGTGCTCCAGCCAGGCCACCGAGTCGGCGTCCAGGTGGTTGGTCGGCTCGTCCAGCAGCAGCATGTCGGGGGCCGACAGCAGCAGGCGGCAGAGGGCCACGCGGCGCTTCTCGCCACCGGACAGGTGTTCGATTTTCGCATCCCAGGCCGGCAGGCGCAGGGCATCGGCGGCGACTTCCAGCTGGCGTTCCAGGTTGTGGCCGTCGGCGGCCTGCAGGATGGCCTCCAGCTTGGCCTGCTCGGCGGCCAGGGCGTCGAAGTCGGCATCCGGCTCGGCGTAGGCGGCGTAGACCTCGTCCAGACGGGCCTGGGCCTGCTTGATCTCGCCCACCGCCTCTTCGACGATGTCACGCACGCTCTTGGTGGGGTCGAGCTTCGGCTCCTGGGGCAGGTAGCCGACCTTGATGCCCGGCATCGGGCGGGCTTCACCGTCGATCTCGGTATCAACCCCGGCCATGATGCGCAGCAGGGTGGACTTGCCCGCGCCGTTCAGGCCGAGCACGCCGATCTTGGCGCCCGGGAAGAAGGACAGGGAAATGTCTTTGAGAATCTCACGCTTCGGGGGCACGACTTTGCCGACCCGGTGCATGGTGTAGACGTATTGAGCCATGACTGACCTTGGTGCTGTAGCGAAAGTGGGATAAGGCGGGGAAGCGACAATTCAGGGAACAGGCGCTCCCACGCGCGTGCGGCAAAGCTACCGGAATGCGCCGGGGAGGGCAAACGACGCTCGTCGGTCGTGCTGGCACTTTGCAGCCCGTCAAGGCATGCTAGCCGGTCCGCGCGCGCCCCGGCCCGGGACGCCCCGCCACCTGCCCAGCGAGCAGTAACAGCAGGAACGCCATTCGTGCCAGCCAGCCCACTCACGCCCTCCCCGAGCGAGTCAGGACACCCCCTGTCCGACATCCCCACGCGCCGTTCGGTGAAGGGCCTGCTGATGGGCCTGGTGCTGCTGATGCTGGCCCTGCTCCTGTGGCAGCTGCACCAGGAATACCGCCAGTTGCAGGACACCGCACGCGAGCGCAACTACACCCTGACCCGCGAGCTGGCCAGCCACCTCGAACTGGTCATGGAAATGAAGGCCGAGGCCGTGCTCACCCTGCTCCGCCGGCAGTCGCCGAGCCCCGGGAGCGAGGACGAGCGGCTGGCGGACATGGACCTGCTGCGCCCCCTGCTGCCCGCCATCACCAGCCTCGCCTGGCTCAATCCCAACGGCGGGGTACTGGCCGACACCCGTTCCGGCGACGACGATGCCATGTTCCTCGCCAGCCTGGTGCAACGCAGCGAAGGCGAGATCTATCGCTACGCCTTCAGCCCCCAGGGCCGCGGTGAGGTCTACCTGGTGCTGCGCCAGTCGCCGCTGCCCGAGCCCAGCGGCTACTGGGCCTTGCGCCTGGACGCCGAAGCCATCCGCACCTGGCTGCTCAAGCACGAGGACCGCGACTACCGCTGGCTGCTGGAAGATCACTATCTCCAGCGTGTGCTGGCCCAGGGCGGCCGCGTCCGTCGCACCAGCCCCATCGTCATGCCGGTGACCGCCGAGCAGGAAGCGCAGACCATCCTCGTCTCCCCTCTCGGCCACAGCGACTGGCAGCTCCGCGCCCTGCACGACGAGCGCCAGGTGCGCGCCAGCCTGCTGCCGGAACTGCTCAGCAAGCTGCTGCTGTTCCTCATCAGTGCCAGTCTGGCACTGATCGCCCTTTACTACCTGCAACGCGAGCAACGCAGCCTGCGCGAGCTCAGCGATGCCTCACGGCGCTCCCTGCGCCAGGCCGCCAGCGCCCTCGGCGTGATCGAGGAGCGCGTGCTGGTGACCCAGGTGGACGGCCGCCTGAGCTACCTCAACCCCCAGGCCGAAGCGATGTTCGGCATCAGCGGCGAGGCCGCCCAGGATCACCACCTGCTGGCCCTGCTGCCGGGCCTGGACCCGCTGCTGCTCAACGCCCCCAGCCTCGACCACGAACTGGGCTCGGACCTCGTGCAGTTCCAGTGCGACGGCGAACTACGCCTGCTGGCGGTGACCCGCAGCGACCTCAACGAAGGTGCCCAGTTGCTCGGCTACGTCTGGGTGCTGCGTGATGTCACCGAGGAACAGCGCGCCCTGCGCGTACTGCAGGAGACCCGTCGGCGCTACCAGGACATCTTCGAGGGCGGCGGTATCGCCCTGTGCGTGCTCGACCTCGCCGACCTGCGTCGGTATCTGCTCCTGAACGGCATACGTGAGCGTGCCGGCCTGGCTGCCTGGATCCGCGACAACCCGCAGCACCATGGCGATCTGCTGCGCCTGCTGCGCATCACCGAGGTCAACCAGGAAGCCATGCAACTGCTGGGCGTCGGCAGCAGCGAGCAGGCCTGGCACCACTTGGTCGGCAACCACCCGTTGCGCGATGGCGGCATCCGCTTCCAGGTGATGGCGGCCCTGCTGGGCGGCAGCAAGCACCTGGAGATGGAAAGCCAGATCGTCACTGCCCAGGGCCAGAGCCGGCACATCTGGCTGGTGCTGCACCTGCCGGATATGGTCCAGGACCTGGAAGCGGTGACCCTCAGCATCAACGACATCACCAGCCGCAAGGAGGTGGAACTCTCGCTGATCGAGCGTGAACGCTTCTGGTCCGACGTGGTGCTGGCGCTGCCCGACACCCTCTATGTGCACGACATCATCAACAAGCGGGTGATGCTCACCAACAACCGCCTCGGCCCGCAGTTGGGCTACAGTCGCGCCGACATCATGCGGATGGGCGAGCGTTTCTGGGAGGAGGTACTGCACCCGGACGACACCGAGCAGTACTGGCGCATTCGCAGCCTGCAACAGGTGGTGGGCGACGGCCTGCTGCTGCAATGCCAACTGCGCTGGCGGCACAAGGACGGCAGTTGGCACTGGTTCGACATCCGCGAACAGGCGCTGGCCCGCGACGAGCACGGGCGCGTCAGCCGCCTGATCGGTGTCGCCAAGGACATCACCGAACAGATCGAGGCCACCGAGTCCATGCGCGAGAGCGGACGCCGCTACCGCATGCTGGCCGAAAGCATCAGCGATGTGATCTTCACCACCGACAGCGAGCTGCAACTGAACTACGTCAGCCCCTCGGTACTGCCGGTGCTCGGCTACAGCGCCGACTGGACCCTCGCCAACGGCTTCCACGGACTGGCCGCCGATACGCGGCAGATGCTGGAACTGTTCGAGCAGCTGGAACAGATCCGCAACGCCCTGGGCAACCCGCAACGCCTGGCCGAGCTGCGCAACCAACTGCCGTCACGGCTGTTCCTCTTCGACTGCATGCGCGCCGACGGGCAGAAGATACCGGTGGAACTGCGCACCATGCTGATGTGGGACGAGTACGGGCGCTTCGAGGGCATGCTCGGCGTCGGCCGCGACATCAGCCAACAGCGCCGCGCCGAGAAAGACATGCGCATGGCGGCCACGGTGTTCGAACACTCCACCTCGGCCATCCTGGTCACCGACCCGGCGGGTTATATCGTCCAGGTCAACGAAGCCTTCTGCCGCATCACCGGCTATGCCGCACGGGAGGTGCTGGACCAGTTGCCGTCGATGCTCACCGCCGACCGCCAGCAAGCCAACCAGCTCAACTACATCCTCGGCCAGCTCAACCAGCGCGGCAGCTGGGAGGGCGAGATCTGGCTCAAGCGTCGCGTGGGCGACCACTACCCGGCCTGGGTCGGCATCACCGCCGTGCACGATGAAGACGACGACCTGGTCAGCTACGTCTGCTTCTTCAGCGACATCAGCGAACGCAAGGCCAGCGAGCAACGCATCCACCGCCTGGCCTACTACGACGGCCTGACCCACCTGCCCAACCGCACCCTCTTCCAGGACCGCCTGCACTCCGCCCTGCAGTACGCGGAACGGCACCAGGAATGGGTGGTGCTGATGTTCCTCGACCTCGACCGTTTCAAGCCGATCAACGACTCCCTCGGCCATGCCGCCGGGGACCGCATGCTCAAGGACGTGGCCGTGCGCCTCGCCGCCTGCGTCGACCAGGACGACACCGTGGCGCGCATGGGTGGCGACGAATTCACCCTGCTGCTGCAGCCGTGCGAAACCCGCGAAGGGGCGCTGAACCGCGCCATCCACGTCGCCGAACAGATACTCGACAGCCTGGCCCGCCCCTTCGTCCTGGAAGGGCGGGAGTTCTTCGTCACCGCCAGTATCGGCATCGCCCTCTCGCCCCAGGACGGCCGCGAGCTGAGCCAACTGATGAAGAACGCCGACACCGCCATGTACCACGCCAAGGAACGCGGCAAGAACAACTTCCAGTTCTACCAGACGGACATGAACGCTCGCGCCCTGGAGCGCCTGGAGCTGGAAAGCGACCTGCGCCACGCGCTGGAACAGGGCGAGTTCCTGCTCTATTACCAACCGCAGTTCTCCGGCGACGGCAAGCGCCTGACCGGTGTCGAGGCCTTGCTACGCTGGCGCCATCCGAAACGCGGCCTGGTGCCGCCGGGCGAGTTCGTTCCGGTGCTGGAAGAACTCGGCCTGGTGGTGCAGGTGGGCGACTGGGTGCTGAGCGAGGCCTGCCGCCAGCTCAAGGCCTGGCACCAGGCGAAGATGCGCCTGCCGAAAATCTCGGTGAACATCTCCGCCCGCCAGTTCGCCGATGGCCAGTTGGCCGAGCGCATCGCCGCCATCATCGAAGACAGCGGCCTGCCGCCGGCCTGCCTGGAGCTGGAGCTGACCGAAAGCATCCTGATGCGCGACGTAGGAGAGGCGATGGCCATCCTGGAAAACCTCAAGCGCCTCGGCCTGTGCATCGCGGTGGACGATTTCGGCACCGGCTACTCCTCGCTCAACTACCTCAAACAGTTCCCCATCGACGTGCTGAAGATCGACCGCAGTTTCGTCGACGGCCTGCCCGACGGCGAACGCGACGCGCAGATCGCCCGCGCCATCATCGCCATGGCCCACAGTCTGAACCTGGCGGTGATCGCCGAAGGCGTGGAGACCCATGCGCAGCTGGGCTTCCTCCGCGAACACGGCTGCGACGAAGTCCAGGGCTACCTGTTCGGCCACCCGGTGCCGGCGGCCCAGTTCGAGCGCATGTTCGGCAGCAGCGCCCACTTCATTCTCAGCTGAGTCGCGCCCGCCGTGAATGAAGGCCACTTGTCTGTCACATGACCGACCTTCATATGCCAGCCAACGACCTATCAGGTAGAATGCGCAGCTTTCCACAGACCGATCCTGATGAGGACCGCCATGTTCAGCCGTGATTTGACCCTCGCCCGCTACGATGCCGAACTCTTCGCCGCGATGGAGCAGGAAGCCCAGCGCCAGGAAGAGCACATCGAGCTCATCGCCTCCGAGAACTACACCAGCCCGGCGGTGATGGAAGCCCAGGGCTCCGTGCTGACCAACAAGTATGCCGAAGGCTACCCGGGCAAGCGCTACTACGGCGGTTGCGAGTACGTCGACATCGTCGAGCAACTGGCCATCGACCGCGCCAAGGAACTGTTCGGCGCCGACTACGCCAACGTCCAGCCGCACTCCGGCTCCCAGGCCAACAGCGCCGTCTACCTGGCCCTGCTGAGCGCCGGCGACACCATCCTCGGCATGAGCCTGGCCCATGGCGGCCACCTGACCCACGGCGCCAGCGTTTCCTCCTCCGGCAAGCTGTACAACGCCGTGCAGTACGGCATCGATGCCAACGGCCTGATCGACTACGACGAAGTCGAGCGCCTGGCCGTCGAGCACAAGCCGAAGATGATCGTCGCCGGCTTCTCCGCCTACTCCCAGGTCCTGGACTTCGCCCGCTTCCGCGCCATCGCCGACAAGGTAGGCGCCTACCTGTTCGTCGACATGGCCCACGTGGCTGGCCTGGTCGCCGCCGGCGTGTACCCGAACCCGCTGCCCTTCGCCGACGTGGTCACCACCACCACCCACAAGACCCTGCGCGGCCCGCGCGGCGGCCTGATCCTCGCGCGCAAGAACGAGGAAATCGAGAAGAAGCTGAACTCCGCCGTGTTCCCCGGCGCCCAGGGCGGCCCGCTGGAGCACGTGATCGCCGCCAAGGCCGTGTGCTTCAAGGAAGCCCTGCAGCCCGAGTTCAAGGCCTACCAGCAGCAAGTGGTGAAGAACGCCCAGGCCATGGCCCAGGTGTTCATCGACCGTGGCTTCGACGTGGTTTCCGGCGGCACCCAGAACCACCTGTTCCTGCTCAGCCTGATCAAGCAGGACATCACCGGTAAGGATGCCGACGCCGCCCTCGGCCGCGCCTTCATCACCGTGAACAAGAACTCCGTGCCCAACGACCCGCGCTCGCCCTTCGTCACCTCGGGCCTGCGCATCGGCACCCCGGCCGTGACCACCCGCGGCTTCAAGGAAGTCGAGTGCCGCGAACTGGCCACCTGGATCTGCGACATCCTGGAGAACATGGGTGACGAGTCCGTGATCGACCGCGTTCGCGAGCAGGTCAAGGCCACCTGCGCCAAGCTGCCGGTATACGGCAAGTAAGCGACAGACGCGCAACGAAGAAACCCGGCGAATGCCGGGTTTTTTCTTGGGCGCGCGAAGGGATAAGCCAAACGGGTTCAGGCGTGTCGTGACGCGCGCTCGTTCGCCGACCCGGCATGGGAGCACGCTTGGAGGGTTCCGCGAGCAGCATGAAAAAAGCCGGGCACCGCCCGGCTTTCCTGTACGCGACGACCTCTAGGTCGGCTGCTTGGCGTAGCGGGCCAGTTGCTGGTCGCGGCTCATCACGTCGAGGGTCGCGGCAAGCACCTGCTCCCCGGTCACATCCGGCGAGGAGAAGATACTGGAGAAGTTGGCCTGGGTAACCTGCGCGAAGTGGGCGCGGTCAGCCTGCTCGATGCCCAGCAGGGTGGCATAGGCGTCCAGCGCCTCGCCCTGGCCCTGGGCCATGTCTTCGGCGATGTTGTCCAGCATGCCGTTCATGGCGAACAGCGAGCGGCCGCCGTAACCCAGCGTCACACTGGAATCGCAACCGTTGGTGCCCGAGGTGAGGCCGAAGGTGGCGTTACCGGACGTGCCGTTGGTGGTAGTGGCCAACAGGTGCGGGACCAGGCCGCGCTGCCCTTCGAAAACCATGTTGCCCCAACCGCAGCCGCCGCCACCGGCCTGGGCCGCATGGACCCCCAGGCTGGCCGCGCTTAGCAGCCCCACGATCAACCCCTTGCTAAGCAGTCGCTTATCCATATTTTGCGCTCCGCATGGATTTATAGAAAAACCGCCTAAGCAGCTTTGGTGACAGATGCTGAACTGTCAAACCCGTCGGCGCAGGGGTTCGCCGCTCCCCGTGAAGGCACCCTTGCGGGCCGACTGCACCAGGGAACCCATCAAGACGGCACGTGAAATCCCCCTCCGGCCTTGGCTATAGTGGTTGAAATTCCGCAGGAGCCAGAACATGAGTGAGACCGCCAGCGAGCGTCGGCGCTTCCACCGCATCAATTTCGACGCCGCCACCATCATCACCCAGGGCGACAAGAGCTGGATGGTGGAGTTGCACGACATCTCCCTCAAGGGCCTGCTGGTGATTCGCCCAGAGGATTGGGCGGGCGATCCGGCGAAGCCCTTCGACGCGAATATCGACCTGGGCGCCGATATCCAGGTCAGCATGGAGGTGGAACTGACCCGCGACCAGGGCGACCAGCTCGGCTTCGTCTGCCGGCACATCGACCTGGACTCCATCAGCCACTTGCGCCGCCTGGTCGAACTCAACCTGGGCAGCGAAGCCCTGCTGGAGCGCGACTTGACGGCGCTAGGGGAAGAGTAGGGGTCGCCCTCTCCTCCCCCTCTCCCGCAAGCGGGGAGGTCGATGTCGGTGCGGCAATGATGGCGTGAGCCAATCCTCCGGAAGCGGATTCATTCGCGAAAGCAGACCTTCCCTTACTCGAACAACGCATCCAGCGCCTGCTCCAGACGCGTCACGGCGATCACGCTCAAGCCGGGCGGTGACTCCTTGGGCGCGTTGCCCTTGGGCACGATGGCACGCTTGAAACCGTGCTTGGCGGCCTCCTTGAGGCGCTCCTGGCCGCTGGGGACCGGACGCACTTCGCCGGACAGGCCCACCTCGCCGAACACCAGCACGTCATGGGCCAGCGGGCGGTTTCGCAGGCTGGAAATGATCGCGGCGATCAGCGCCAGGTCGGAAGCGGTTTCCAGCACCTTCACCCCGCCCACCACGTTGAGGAACACATCCTGGTCGTAGGTGGGGATGCCGCCGTGGCGGTGCAGCACCGCCAGCAGCATGGCCAGGCGGTTCTGGTCCAGGCCCAGGGTGACCCGGCGCGGATTGGCCAGGTGGCTGGTGTCCACCAGCGCCTGCACCTCCACCAGCATCGGTCGCGAGCCTTCCCAGGTGGCCATTACCACGCTGCCGGGCACGGACTCCTGGGCGCGGGTGAGGAAGATCGCCGACGGGTTGGAAACCTCCTTCAGGCCCTTGTCGGTCATGCCGAACACGCCCAGCTCGTTGACCGCGCCAAAGCGGTTCTTCACCGCCCGCAGCAGACGCAGGCGGCCGTCGGACTCGCCTTCGAAATACAGCACGGTGTCCACCATGTGCTCCAGCACGCGGGGGCCCGCCAGGGCGCCTTCCTTGGTCACGTGGCCGACCAGGAAGATCGCCGTGCCGCTCTGCTTGGCAAAGCGCACCAGCAGCGCCGCACTCTCGCGGACCTGGGCCACGCCACCGGGGGCCGACTGCAACTGTTCGGTGAAGATGGTCTGGATCGAGTCGATCACCATCACCTTGGGCTGCTCGACCCGCGCGGTGGCGATGATGCTCTCGATGCAGGTCTCTGTCATGACCTTGAGCTTGTCTTCCGGCAGGCCCAGGCGGCGGGCACGCATGGCCACCTGCTGCTGGGACTCCTCACCCGTGACGTAGAGTGCGGGGAAGCGCGTGGCGATGTTGCACAGGGTCTGCAGCAGGATGGTGGACTTGCCGATACCGGGATCGCCGCCGATCAGCACCACGGAGCCGTCCACCAGGCCGCCCCCGAGGACGCGATCGAGCTCGGTGGAAGCGGTGGAGAAACGCGGCATTTCCTCGACGCTGACTTCCGCCAGGGTCTTGATCTGCGCCTGCTGGCCGGCCCAGCCCCCACGCCCGCCGGAGGTCGCGGCGGCGCCCTCCAGCACGGTTTCCACCAAGGTGTTCCACGCCCCGCAGTCGGCGCACTGGCCGGCCCATTTGGGGAAGGTGGCGCCGCACTCGGTGCAGCCGTACATGCGCTTGGCCTTGGCCATCTGCGGACTCCGTCGGAAAACGAAAGCCCGCATGATAGCGGATCAGCCACGGCAGCCACCCCCGCCGTCGCCTCCGGTCACGGCCGGATGTCAGCCCTTGGCGTCCTTGAGCATGCGGGCGATCTCGTCCTTCAGGGCAACCCGCTGGACCTTCAAGCCGTGCAGGGCGTTATCGTCGAGGGCCTGGTTGCCGTCCTCGACCTCGTAGATTCGCGAATCCAGATTCTGGTATTCCCCCGCCAACCGGGCAAAGTGCGCGTTGCTCTGCAGCAATGTGCGCATGGTGTCCTTGAACTCCGGGAATTCACGGTTGAGCGGGTGGTGTTCTAGTGGCATGGCAGCGACCCTCCTCTTGCAGCCTCCCTCTCAGGCTAGACCAGGGTCCGGCGACGGAAAGCGCCGCCCGACGGAATCCGACGGGGAACTTGGCACCCTCCATGCCGGCCCCTAGCATGTGCTTCCCGCACAGGGAGGTGCGCCGTCACTGGCGGCCTCGAACCGCTGAATTACACTTCAGCCTTAAAACCAGAACCCCAGGGAGTAACACATGAGCCTGCTCAGTGAATTCAAAGCCTTCGCCGTCAAGGGCAACGTGGTCGACATGGCTGTGGGCATCATCATCGGCGCGGCCTTCGGCAAGATCGTCTCGTCTTTCGTTGGCGACGTGATCATGCCGCCGATCGGCCTGCTCATCGGCGGTGTGGACTTCACCGACCTGGCAGTCACCCTCAAGGCGGCCGAAGGCGATATCCCGGCGGTGGTGCTGAGCTACGGCAAGTTCATCCAGACCGTGCTGGATTTCGTGATCGTCGCCTTCGCGATCTTCATGGGGATCAAGGTGCTCAACCAGCTCAAGCGCGAAGAAGCCGCCGCCCCGGCAACCCCGCCGGCGCCGACCAAGGACCAGGAGCTGCTGACCGAAATCCGCGACCTGCTCAAGGCGCAGCAGAGCAAGTAACCCGGAAAGAAACGACAACGGCGCCTCAATGGCGCCGTTGTCGCTTGTCGGGGGGCGAATTCATTCGCTATGGGTCGCGAGGCGGCCCCCACCGTGTTCAGCCCACCTGTGAAAGGGGCTTGAGGAACAACCGGTTCACCCGCCGTTCCTTCACCTCGATCACCTCCAGCTGCCAGCCCTCGACTTCCAGGGAGTCGCCGGTCACCGGCAGGCGGTCCAGCAGGCTCATGGCCAGGCCGGCCAGGGTCTGGTAGTCCTCGCCGGGCTTGGCCGAAAAGCCCAGGCGCTCGCCCAGCAGACTCAGGTTCACCGCGCCGCTGACCTTCCAGCCGTCCTCCCAGGGCTCGATGTCCAGGCCGTCCACTTCGCTGGCGTCCGGCAACTCGCCGGCGATGGATTCGAGGACATCGGTCATGGTCAGCAGGCCCTCGAAACCGCCAAATTCGTTGACCACGAAAGCCACGTGGGTGGAGGCCTTGCGCATTTCCTCCAGGGCGGCCAGCACCGAAGCGCTTTCCGGCAGGTTCGGCGGGACTCGCAGCAATTGCTCGATATCCGGCTCTGCCCCCTGCAATAACTCGCGCAGCAATTCCTTCTTGTGCACATAGCCCAGCGGCTCGTCGACCTCGCCGGCGCGGATCACCAGCAGGCGCGAGTGGGGCGAGCGCTGCAGGGCGTCACGAACGGCCTCGCGCGTTTCCGCCAGGTCGATGCGGTGCACTTCGCCGCGGTGGGTCATCAAGGTACGGATGGGACGCTCGGCCAGGCCCAGCACGCCGCTGATCATGATTCGCTCGCGACGGTCGAAGGGCACTTTGCCGGCATCGCCGCCGGCCAGCAGGTCGGCGATTTCCTCGCCCACCTCGTCGGCTTCGACGCCACGGCCGCCCAGCAGGCGCAGCACCGCGTGGGCGGTGCGCTCGCGCAGGTCGCGGCCGCCCTGGAGGTGGCGCTTGCGGCGCCAGCGCACCAGTTGGTTGGCAGCCTCGATCAGCAGGGAGAAGCCGATGGCGGCGTACAGGTAGCCCTTCGGGATATGGAAGCCCAGGCCTTCGGCGGTCAGGCTGAAGCCGATCATCATCAGGAAGCCCAGGCACAGCATGATCACCGTCGGGTGGGCGTTGACGAAAGCGGTCAGCGGCTTGCTGGCGATGATCATCAGGCCGATGGACACGACCACGGCGATCATCATCACTTCCAGGTGCTCGACCATGCCGACGGCGGTGATCACCGCGTCCAGGGAGAACACGGCGTCCAACACCACGATCTGCGCCACCACCGGCCAGAACAGGGCGTAGGTGCGGCTGCCGGACGGGCTGTGGACGTGGCCTTCCAGGCGTTCGTGCAGCTCCATGGTGGCCTTGAACAGCAGGAACACACCGCCGAACAACATGATCAGGTCGCGGCCGGAGAAGCTCTTGCCGAACACGTCGAACAGAGGCTCGGTGAGGGTCACCAGCCAGGAGATGCTGGCCAGCAGGCCCAGGCGCATCAGCAGCGCCAGCGACAGGCCGATCAACCGCGCACGGTCACGCTGATCGGGCGGCAGCTTGTCGGCGAGGATCGCAATAAACACCAGGTTGTCGATGCCCAGGACGATCTCCAGGACGATCAGGGTCAGCAGGCCCAGCCAGGCCGTGGGGTCAGCTATCCATTCCATATGGGTCAGGCTCTCGTGGAAAGGTTACGGGCAGGCGCGAACGACGCCTGCGGGCGTTGCATCGACATGCACTGGGCGTTGGCAGCGGGGCGCTGCGGATCGGCGTGGCGCGCGAATGCGCCGAAGGGGTGGGTGGCCGCACCCTGATGCGCAGGGGGCGGCTTGCAACAATCGCTGTTCATTGGCGTCCGGTCGGGGAGAACAAGTCGCACATCCTAGGTTAGAAAATATCCCTCACTAAGCCGGGAATCTTTACCAATCTTGTACGAACGGCCGCGCGACCCTCAGCGACGGCGGAACAGCGGCCTCGGCTCGATCACCGAGCGCCCGTACAGGACGCTGACACCGGGCAGTCCCTTGAGCGCATCCTCGGCGGATTTGTCTTCGCGCACGGCGAAGGCATCGAAGCCGCACTGGCGCATATGGCTGAGCTGGTCACGCAGCACATCGCCCACCGCCCTCAGCTCGCCGCGCCAGCCCAGGCGCGCCCGCAGCAGGTAGGCCTGGCTGTAGCCGCGACCGTCGCGGAAGCTGGGAAAATCCACCGCGATCAGCGGCACCGCGTCGGACAACAGCGACGCCAGGGGCTCCACCTCGTCGTCCGGCTGCAGCAGCAGGCCGTCGCGGCCCTCGCGTTCGCGCCAGAGGGCCAGCGGCAGGATCAACGGTCCGCCCGGCAAGCCCTCCTCCGCGTCCCGCACCAGGGTCCAGGCGTCCGCCACCAGGCGTGCCTGGCCCTCCACCAGCTTGATCAGGTTGTTCATGCCGGCACCTCCGCCCTGGCGTAGACCCGTTCCTTGAAGGGCTCCAGGCCGATGCGCCGCAGCGTGTCGACGAAAGGCTCGTCCGCCTCGCGGTGGTCGCGGAAGGTCGCCACCACCTTTTCGATCACGTCGGGCACTTCCTCGGCACTGAAGGAGGGGCCGATGACCTTGCCCAGCGCGCTGTCCATGCCCTGGGCGCCGCCGAGGGTGATCTGGTACCACTCGCTGCCGCCCTTATCCACGCCGAGGATGCCGATATTGCCGATGTGGTGGTGGCCGCAGGCGTTCATGCAGCCGGAGATGTTCAGGCTCAGGTCGCCCAGCGCCTGCAGCGCGACAGGATCGGGGAAGCGCGCCTGGATGGCCTGGGCGATGGGGATGGACTTGGCATTGGCCAGGGAACAGTAGTCGCCGCCGGGGCAGGCGATGATGTCGGTGAGCAGACCGATATTGGCCGTCGCCAGGCCCTGCTCGCACGCCAGTTGCCAGAGGGGGTACAGGTCCGCCTTGCGCACGTCGGGCAGCACCAGGTTCTGTTCGTGGGCGATGCGGATTTCGCCGAAACCGAAGCGTTCGGCCCAATCGGCCACCGCGTCCATCTGCGCGGCGGTCACGTCGCCGGGCGGGGCTTCCGGGCCCGGCTTGGTGGAGAGCACCACAGCCGCGTAGCCGGGCACCTTGTGCGGCTGCAGGTTGCGCGCGCACCAGCGGGCGAAGGCCGGGTCAGACGCCAGGGCGCTGCCAAAGGCCAGGTCGGCTTGGTCCAGGCGTTCGTAGGCGGGCACGTCGAAACTGGCGGCAACGCGCTGGTACTCGTCCTCGGTCAGCTCGGCGGGGCCGTGCTTGAGGTGATGCCATTCGGCTTCCACCTCGCGGGCGAAAGCCTCGATGCCCAGCGCTTTCACCAGGATCTTGATCCGTGCCTTGTACTTGTTGTCGCGCCGGCCGTGGCGGTTGTAGACCCGCAGGATGGCTTCGACATAGGACAGCAGATGCCGCCAGTGCAGGCCGTCGCGAATCTGCTGGCCCAGGATCGGCGTGCGCCCCAGGCCGCCGCCCACCAGCACCCGCAGGCGCATTTCACCGGTTTCGTCGCGGTAGAGGTACAGGCCGATGTCGTGCATCTGCACGGCGGCGCGGTCCTCTTCGGCGGCGCAGAGGGCGATCTTGAACTTGCGCGGCAGGAAGAGGAATTCCGGGTTGATGGTGGACCACTGGCGAAGGATTTCCGCCAACGGGCGCGGGTCCAGCACCTCATCGGCCGCCACCCCGGCGAAGGCTTCGGTGGTGATGTTGCGCACGCAATTGCCGGAGGTCTGGATGGCGTGCATCTCCACGTCGGCCAACTGCTGGAGGATGTCCGGCACCTCGACCAGCTCGATCCAGTTGAACTGGATGTTCTGCCGGGTGGTGAAGTGGCCGTAGCCACGGTCATGCTCACGGGCGACGCGCGCCAGGCAGCGCAACTGGGCCGACGACAGGGTGCCGTAGGGAATGGCGACCCGCAGCATGTAGGCGTGTTTCTGCAGGTACAGGCCGTTCTGCAAACGCAGCGGCAGGAATTCTTCCTCGGAAAGCTCGCCGCTCATGCGTCGCGCCACCTGGTCGCGGAATTGCGCCACGCGTTCCTGCACCAGGGCGCGGTCATAGTCGTCGTAGTGGTACATCGCAGGCTCCAGCAGGGTGGGCGGGGGCCTTCAATATGGACAGGGGCGACGATGGGAAACAGCTTCAGTTTCGTCGCAAAAAAACCTATCAGATGCAGCCAGCCGGGTGTGGAGGGCAGGTTTGATCGGTACTCCCGCGTCTGAGCACCAAAAAGCGCTTGGATCTGAGTCTGTTTCCTTCCCGACAGGATTCCTAGAGTGGCGACCGTTCAGCTTCCAACCCAAAGGCCCGCCCATGAACCCTGCACTTCCGGGACCGACCTACGACTACAAGGTGGTCCGCCAATTCACCCTGATGACCCTGGTCTGGGGCATCGTCGGCATGGGCATGGGGGTGTTCATCGCCGCCCAGCTCGTCTGGCCCGAACTCAACCTCGACCTGCCCTGGACCAGCTTCGGCCGCCTGCGCCCGTTGCACACCAACCTGGTGATCTTCGCCTTCGGCGGCAGCGCCCTGTTCGCCACCAGCTACTACACGGTGCAACGCACTTGCCAGGCACGCCTGTACGGCGGCCCGCTGGTCGCCTTCACCTTCTGGGGCTGGCAGGCGCTGGTGGTGATCCTGCTGGTGACGCTGCCCCAGGGCCTGACCACCACCAAGGAATACGCCGAAGTGGAGTTCACCGGCGCGGTGTGGATGGGCCTCGTCTGGATCGCCTATGCCGTGGTGTTCTTCGGCACGCTCATGAAGCGCAAGACCAGGCACATCTATGTGGGCAACTGGTTCTTCGGCGCCTTCATCGTCGTCACCGCCATGCTCCACGTGGTCAACCACCTGGCCATCCCGGTGAGCTGGTTCAAGTCCTACTCGGTCTACTCCGGGGCCACCGACGCCATGGTGCAGTGGTGGTACGGCCACAACGCCGTGGGCTTCTTCCTGACCACCGGCTTCCTCGGGATGATGTACTACTTCATCCCCAAGCAAGCCGGACGCCCGGTGTATTCCTACCGGCTGTCCATCGTGCACTTCTGGGCGCTGATTACCCTGTACATCTGGGCCGGCCCGCACCACCTGCACTACACCGCCCTGCCCGACTGGGCGCAGTCCCTTGGCATGGCGATGTCGATCATCCTGCTGGCCCCGTCCTGGGGCGGCATGATCAACGGCATGATGACGCTCTCCGGCGCCTGGCATAAGTTGCGCGACGACGCGATCCTGCGCTTCCTGGTGGTGTCCCTGGCCTTCTACGGCATGAGCACCTTCGAAGGCCCGATGATGGCCATCAAGACGGTCAACGCCCTCTCCCACTACACCGACTGGACCATCGGCCACGTACATGCCGGCGCTCTTGGCTGGGTCGCGATGATCACCATCGGCTCGCTCTACCACCTGATCCCGCGCCTCTGGGGGCGCGCCCAGATGCACAGTGTGGCGCTGATCAACGCGCACTTCTGGCTGGCCACCATCGGCACCGTGCTCTACATCGCCTCCATGTGGGTCAACGGCATCACCCAGGGTCTGATGTGGCGTGCCGTGAACGAAGACGGCACCCTCACCTACGCCTTCGTCGAAGCGCTGGAGGCCAGCCACCCCGGCTTCCTGGTGCGCTTGATCGGCGGCGTGTTCTTCGTCACCGGCATGCTGCTGATGGCGTACAACACCTGGCGCACGATCCGCGTCGGCAATGCCCACGCCACCGAAGCGCTGCCGGAGACGGTGGCCCATGGATAGCGAGAGCGCCTTCGCCCTACTCAGTCTGGGAGCGGTGGCCTTCTTCTACCTCGCCATCCAGGCCAGCCTGGGCGGCAAGAGCCAGCGGCAGATCGACGAAGCCACCATGCTGCCCTTCGCCGACGACGAGCCGGTGGCCCGGCGCATGGAACGCGCCACCGGGCGCAGCAGCACGGGGTGCAGCTGTCCGGGTAGGTGCGATGGACGTTGTGCGCGGCGGGTCGAGATGGATGCGTAGGATGGGTAGAGCCTGCGAAACCCATCGATCGGACAGCATGGGTTTCGCTCCGCTCTACCCATCCTACGCATGAGCGGACCGCCCCCTACCAATAGTTCTCCACCGCCACCTGCCCCGGCCGGCGGGTCAGGCTGAGGTGCATGTCGCGCTTTTTCAGCACCGCGCGGGTGTCGTCGATCATCTGCGGGTTGCCGCAAAGCATCACGCGGGAATGCTCGGGGGTCAGCTCCAGGCCAGCGGCCCGTTCCAGCTCGCCGTTCTCGATCAGGGTGGTGATGCGGCCGTGCAGCGCGCCCGGCACCTCTTCGCGGGTCACCACGGGGATGTACAGCAGCTTGTCGGCCGCGCCCTCCAGGTAGTCGAGCGCCTTCAACGACTCGATCAGCGGCTGGTAGGCCAGTTCGGCGGCCTGGCGCACGCTGTAGACCAGGATGATGCGCTCGAAGCGCTGCCAGACCTCCAGGTCCTGCAGGATCGACAGGAAAGGCGCGAGGCCGGTGCCGGTGGCGAGCAGCCAGAGGTCGCGGCCGTCGCCGAAGCGGTCGAGGGTGAGGAAGCCGAAGGCCTGCTTGTCCACCATCAGGGTGTCGCCGACCGCGAGGCGTGACAGCTCGCTGGTGAATTCGCCCTCCGGCACCACGATGGAGAAGAATTCCAGATGCTCGTCGTGGGGGGCCGAAACCATGGAGTAGGCGCGCCAGACGGTGCTGCCATCGGCCTTGGTCACCCCCAGTCGGGCGAACTGCCCGGCGCGGAAGCGAAAGCCCGCGTCGCGGGTGGTGCGCAGGGTGAACAGGCTGGGCGTCAGGGTCTGCACATCCAGCAGGGTCTGACGGGTGAACTTCTCTTCGCTGGCGGTCATACTCCGCTCCCACTCATTTTCGATTCGATCGACGACCGCCCCCAGTGTCTCGCAAAGCGGTCGCCAGAAACACCGCCGGTTCTTATGCCTATATTCACTACGCCTTTCGCCCAGCTCGACCTGGTGCGCCAGCCCGAGCAGCAGGATGACCCGCTGCAGGCCTTCGACGCCGCCGACGAGTACCTGCTCAACCACGCGCATGAACAGGGTGTCACGGCCGCAACACGTATCCTGGTGCTGAACGACAGCTTCGGCGCCCTGGCCGCCAGCCTGGCAACCCATGCGCAAGTCACCAGCAGCGGCGATTCCCACCTGGGATATCTCGGCCTGATACGCAACCTGGCACGCAATGGGCTCGAGGCCGCCAGCGTGCGCTTCGTGCCCGCCAGCGAAGCGGCCGAAGGGCCCTTCGACCGGGTGCTGATCCGCGTGCCCAAGACCCTCGCCCTGCTGGAAGAACAACTGATCCGCCTGCACGGTCAACTGGCCCCCGGCGCCACGGTGGTGGCGGCCGGCATGGTCAAGCACCTGCCCCACGCCGCCGGCGACCTGCTGGCCAAGTACATCGGTCCGATGCAGCCGTCGCTGGCGGTGAAGAAGGCGCGCCTGCTGATCGCCACACCTGTGGATAAACCGGCCCAGGCCTCCCCCTACCCCACCCGCTACCAACTGGACCAACCGCGCCTGGCGCTGGTCAACCACGCCAATGTGTTCTGCCGTGAAGGCCTGGACATCGGCACCCGCGCCTTTCTTCCCCACCTGCCGCGCAGCCTGGCGGACGTTCGCGCGGCGGACCTGGGCTGCGGCAATGGCGTGCTGGGCATCGCCTACGCGCTGGCCAATCCGCAGGCGCAGTTGACCCTGGTGGACGAGTCCTACATGGCGGTGCAGTCGGCACGGGAAAACTGGCGCGCCGCCCTTGGCGACCGCCCGGTGGATATCCGTGCCGGCGACGGCCTGGCCGAACAGCCGGCGGACTCACTGGACCTGGTGCTGTGCAACCCGCCCTTCCACCAGCAGCAGGTGGTGGGCGACTTCCTCGCCTGGCGCATGTTCGTGCAGGCGCGCAATGCGCTGGTGAAAGGCGGCGAGCTGTGGATAGTGGGCAACCGCCACCTGGGCTACCACGCCAAGCTCAAGCGCCTGTTCCGGGGCGTGGAACAGGTGGCGGCAACGCCGAAGTTCGTGGTGCTCAAGGCGAGCAAATGACACCACCGTCTCGCGCCGCCCTGTAGGAGCGAATTCATTCGCGAAGGGCAACGCAGTTGCCCCCGAAACTCGAGCGAGGCACGGCAGCCCTCTCCCCCGGCCCCTCTCCCGAAGGGAGTGGGGAGAAAAGCTCAGTGCGTACTCAACCCCGCCGCCGACATCACCATGCGCAGCAGGTAGGCCACCGCCCCCAGGGCCAGCACGCTGAGGGCCCAGATGCCCACCAGCCAGCCCAGGCGCTGCCACAGGGGTTTCTTCTCGGATTCGCCCATCGCCCGGCTCCTAGTGGTAACCGTCTTCCTGGGTCACCTTGCCGCGGAACACGTAGTAGCTCCAGGCGGTGTACATCAGGATGAAGGGGATGATGAACAGCGCGCCCACCAGCATGAAGCCCTGGCTCTGCGGCGGCGCCGCCGCGTCCCAGATGGAGATGGACGGCGGGATCACGTTCGGCCAGAGGCTGATCCCGAGGCCGCTGTAGCCGAGGAAAATCAACACCAGGGTCAACACGAAGGGCGCATGGTGGGCGTTGTTGGCCACCGCGCGCAGCAGCGCCCAGGTGCACACCAGCACCAGGATCGGCACCGGCATGAACCAGAACAGGTTGGGCAGGCTGAACCAGCGCGCGGCGATGTCGGCATGGGCCAGCGGGGTCCAGATGCTGACGATGCCGGTGATGCCCAGCAGCACCAGCACCAGCGGCCGCGCCAGGTCGTGCATCTGCTGTTGCAGGCGGCCCTCGGTCTTCATGATCAGCCAGGTGCAGCCCAGCAGCGCATAGGCGGCGATCAGGCCCAGGCCGCAGAACAGCGGGAAGGGCGCCAGCCAGTCCAGGGAGCCGCCGGCGTAGGCGCGGTCCACCACCGGAATCCCCTCGATGAAAGCGCCCAGGGCCACGCCCTGGAAGAAGGTCGCGGCGATGGAGCCACCGATGAAGGCCTTGTCCCACAGGTGACGCTTGGCCGGCTTGGCCTTGAAGCGGAACTCGAAGGCCACGCCACGGAAGATCAGGCCCAGCAGCATCAGGATCAGCGGCAGGTAGAGCGCCGAGAGCACCACCGAGTAGGCCAGCGGGAAGGCGCCGAACAGGCCCGCGCCGCCGAGGATCAGCCAGGTCTCGTTGCCGTCCCACACCGGCGCCACGGTGTTCATCATCACGTCGCGCTCGCCGTCATCCTTGACGAAGGGGAAGAGGATGCCGATTCCGAGGTCGAAACCGTCCATCACCACGTACATCATCACGCCGAAGATGATGATGATCGCCCAGATCAGTGAAAGGTCGACGCCCATGTTCAGCTCCTCGGCTCGGTTACAGCGTTGTCGTCATCGTCCAGGCCCTCGTCGGTGGCCGCCGAGAGCGGGCGGGCGGGCGTGCGGTGCTGGCCGGGGCCGCCGATACCCTGCTCCTTGCCTTCGTCCGTGCGCGGGCCCTGGCGCACCAGGCGCATCATGTAGCCCAGGCCGGCGCCGAAGAGCAGGAAGTACACCACCACGAAACTCACCAGGGTCAGGCTCATCTGCGTCACGCTGTGGTTGGACACGGCCTCGCTGGTGCGCATCAGCCCGTAGACCACCCAGGGCTGGCGGCCCATCTCGGTGGTGAACCAGCCGGCGAGGATGGCGATCAGCCCGGAGGGCCCCATCCACAGGCAGAGGTAGAGGAACGGCCGCGCACGGAACAGGCCGCCGCGCCAGCGCAGCCACAGGCTCCAGACACCGGCCAGGATCATCAGCAGCCCCAGGGCGACCATGATGCGGAACGACCAGAACACCACGGTGGAGTTGGGCCGGTCTTCCTTGGGGAAGTCCTTCAGCGCCGGCACCTGCTTGTCCAGGCTGTGGGTCAGGATGAGGCTGCCGAGGTAGGGCACTTCCACCTTGAAGCGGGTTTCCTCGCGTTCCATGTCCGGCCAGCCGAAGAGGATCAGCGGGGTCGCCTCGCCGCTGCTGTTGTCCCAGTGGCCTTCCATCGCGGCAATCTTCACCGGCTGGTGCTTGAGGGTGTTGAGGCCGTGCAGGTCGCCGATGAACGCCTGTACCGGCGCCACGATCAGCGCCATCCACATGGCCATGGAGAGCATCTTGCGGATCGCCGGATTGTCGCGCCCGCGCAGCAGGTGCCAGGCCGCCGACGCGCCGACGAAAAAGGCGGTGGCGAGGAAGGCGGCGGTGGCCATGTGCAGCAGGCGGTAGGGGAAGGACGGGTTGAAGATCACCGCCAGCCAGTCCACCGGCACCACGCGGCCATCGATGAGCTCGTGGCCCTGGGGTGTCTGCATCCAGCTGTTGGAGGCGAGAATCCAGAAGGTGGAGATCAGGGTGCCGATGGCCACCATCACCGTGGAGAAGAAGTGCAGTCCCGGCCCCACGCGGTTCCAGCCGAACAGCATGACGCCGAGGAAGCCGGCCTCCAGGAAGAAGGCGGTGAGCACTTCGTAAGTCAGCAAAGGCCCGGTGACCGCGCCGGCGAAGTCGGAGAAGGCGCTCCAGTTGGTACCGAACTGGTAGGCCATGACCAGGCCGGAAACCACACCCATGCCGAAGTTCACGGCGAAAATCTTCGACCAGAAGTGATAGAGGTCGCGGTAGACCTCCTGCCGCGTCCTCAGCCACAGGCCTTCCAGCACGGCGAGATAGCTCGCCAGGCCGATGGTGATGGCCGGGAAGATGATGTGGAAGGACACGGTGAAGGCGAACTGCATTCGGGCGAGATCGAGAGCCTCCAATCCGAACATGGCGAATCCTCTAATCAGGTTGATACGGGCACGGGTCCAGCGTAGCTCCATCGGACCTGGAGCCGGGCGGGACGGATTGTTCTTGTGGGAAGTGCTGCGGCTGGATGCAGGCCAGGTCGGCCTTCACGAATCCGCGCCTTGTGTTTTGACGCGGATCAAGCAATGCCTAGAGAGTAGCCGTTCAGGGCATTTTGGAATCTGTGGTCGGTTGCCGCGCGACAGGTTGCCGCGCGGCCGTGCGCCGCAGACGTCCTGAGCATAGAGATGGCGTGGGAGCGATTTCAATCGCGATACAGGTCGAAGACCTGCCTGCTTCCTTTCGCGAATGAATTCGCTCCCACAGGACAACGACCTACGGCGCCAGGACCTCGGGGCTGTCCACGTCGCGCAGAACACCCGGATCATCGACGCCGACCGCCACCCAGGCCGAGGCGTGAGCGCGCAACACCCTCCGGGCGCCTTCGTCTCCGGTGAGCCGTTGCAGCTCCGGCCAGAAGTCGCGCCCGAACAGCACCGGATGGCCGCGTTCGTCGTGATGGACCGGGAACACGATACGTCCGGCCGCGGACTTGGCGACCAGCGCGTGCAAGCTGGATTCGGCAATCCAGGGCATGTCGCCCAGCAGCACGGCAATGGCCTCGGCCGGGCTGTCCGCCAGGGCACGGACACCGGCCGCCAGGCTATGGCCCATGCCCTGCCCCGCGTCGGCGCAACGGATGATGCTGCAGCCGTCAGGCAGGCCCAGCGATTGCGGGTCGTCCTCCGGGCGCAGGATCAGGTGCACCTCGTCGAACACCCGCTGCGCCCGCTCCAGGCTCGCCGCCAGCAGGGTGCGGCCATCGGCCAGGGTGGCGCGGCGCTTGTCGCTGCCGAAGCGAGAGCCGAAGCCGGCGGCGAGGATCAGAGCGGGGACGTTGGGCATCAATCAACTCCAGTGGTGGAGGGAAACCAACCCTGTAGGTGCGAATTCATTCGCGAAGCAGGCTGCAGGCCTGCCAATCCCACCGGGCTGGGGCTGCTGCGCAGCCCTTTCGCGAATGAATTCGCTCCCACGATTAACCAGGCGATCGGCGCTAGAGGCGCTCCCGAGCGATGCCATTGCGCACCCGCAGGATGTCCGCCAGTACCGCCAGGGCGATTTCGGAAGGTGTCTTGCTGCCGAGATTGAGGCCGATGGGGGCGATGATCCGGGCGAGCTCCGCCTCGTCCAGGCCGCCCACCCGGCGCAGGCGTTCCATGCGTTTGGCGCTGGTGGCCATGGAGCCCATCACACCGATGTAGAAGGCCTCGGTGCGCACCGCCTCGATCATCGCCAGGTCGTCGATCTTCGGGTCGTGGGTCAGGGCGACCACGGCGGTATCGGCGTGGCAGCCGCCGAGGCGGATGTACTCCGAGGGCAGCTCGCGGCGGATTTCCACTCCCGGCAGCTCGACGCCTTGCAGCGCCTCGTCGCGGGGGTCGCAGAGCACCACCTCGAAGCCGAGGCTCTGGCCGAACTCGGCGCACACCTGGGCGACGCTGGAATAGCCCGCCAGCAGCAGGCGCTGGGCGGCGCCGACGCGCAGCCGCAGCAGGTCGCCTTCACGTTCCACCCGTGGGCCGTGTTCGTGGTCCGGCAGCAAGCGGCGCGCGCCATCGGGCAGGGAGACTTCGCGGATCAGCCGGCGCTGCCCGGCCAGGGCGCTTTCCAGTTCGCGCAGGTGGGCCTGCACGTCGCAATCTGCAGGCAAGTTCTCCACCAGCACGTCGAGGATGCCGCCGCAGGGCAGGCGGATCGACGAGTGGGTATCGCTGCCGTCGCCATAGCGCACCTGCTGCACCGGCTCGGGGAAGGCGCCTGCCGCCAGGCGTTCGAGAAAGTCGTCCTCCACGCACCCGCCGGACAGCGAGCCGATCCAGTGGCCGTCGGTCGTGGCCGCCAGCAGCGAGCCCGGCGCGCGGGGCGCCGAGCCATAGGTGGCAAGCACGGTACACAGCCACACGGGTTGGCCGGTCGTGGACCATTCCAGGGCCTTGCGCACCACCAGCAAGTCAAGGTGTTGCATGGAGGAAATACCCTCGATCAGTGGGACGGGGCCTCGCTGCGCAGTTCCGCCACCCGCTCCGGGCTCACCTCAGCCTCGAGGCCACCCCAGGTCTGGCGCAGGTAGTTGAGCAGGTCGCGCATCTGGCCGTCGTCGAGTTTATCCCTGAAGCCGGGCATCGGCTGCATCCGTTCGAAGCCGGTGAACTGCTGTTCGCGGATGCCGTCGTCGATCACCCGCAGCAGGTTACGCGAATCCGCCAGGCGCAGGGTTGTGTTGCCATTCATGGCAACGGCCACATGGGGCACGCCCTCGCCTTCCACGCCGTGGCAACCGGCGCAGACATTGAGGTAGTCCTGGCGCCCACGGGCGGCGCTCTCGCCCAGCTCGCCCGCGGGCACGGCGGCGATGCTGCGCGGCGCAGGCGGCTGCTCGCCGAGCAGGTAGGTGGCCATGGCGCGATGGTCGTCCTGGGGCAGGTACTGGGTGCTGTGGTGCAAGACCGGGTACATCTCGTTGAACACCGTGCCCTGCGCGCTGACGCCGTGCTTGAGGAAGGTGGCCAGGTCGTCGGTGGTCCAGCCGCGCTCGGCGAGATCCCTGGCCAGCAGGCTGGGGGCCTCGTAGCCGAGGATCACCCCGCCGCTCATGCGCAGGTCCTGCTGCAGGGCGCCCAGGGCGTTGCGCGGGGTGTGGCATTCGCCGCAGTGGCCGAGCACTTCCACCAGGTACTGGCCGCGCTGCCATTCCTCGCCCTTGCCCTCGGCCGGTTCCAGTTGCACGCGGTTCTTGTAGAGCAGGTTCCAGAAGGTCATGCCGAAGCGCAGGTTGAAGGGGAAGGCCAGGTCGGTCTTCGGGCTCGGCTTGGCAATGGGGTCCAGGCTCATCAGGTAGGCGTAGAGGGCGTCGGAGTCTTCACGCTTGAGCAGGTGGTAGGAGGTGTAGGGCATGGCCGGATAGAGCTTGCCGCCGTCCTTGCGCTCGCCCTGGGTCACCGCCAGGTAGAAGTCCTCGGCGCTGTAGTGGCCGATGCCATATTCCTTGTCCGGCGTGATGTTGGTGCCGTAGATGGTGCCAAAGGGCGACACCAGCGGCAGGCCGCCGGCGTACTCGGCGCCGCCTTCGATGCTGTGGCAGGCCACGCAGTCGGCGGCGCGGGCCAGGTACTTGCCGCGCTCGATCAGCGCCTTGTCCGCCGGCTGTTCAGCCGCCTGGGCGGCCAGGGGCAGCAGCAGTGCCGCGAGGAATAACGCACGCATCCTCAACCCTCCTTGACCAGGCCGAGGTCTTCCACCACCTCGCGCGCGGCGTTGTAGTAGCGGACGTAGCCGGTGCAGCGGCAGATGTGGTTGCCCAGGGCGTTCTCGATCTCCCCTTCCAGTTCGCTGCGCTTGACCGGCTGGCGCTGGAGCCTTTCCACCAGCACGGTGGCGGCGTTGACGTAGCCGGGGGTGCAGTAGCTGCACTGGAAGGCGAACTGGTCGATGAACTTCTGCTGGATCGGGTTCAACTCGGTGACCGCGCCCTTGGCGTCGCGCTTGGCGTGGGCCTCGACGGTGCGCACCTGCTTGCCGTCGAAGAAATGCGCGCCGGTGATGCAGGTGCGGATTTCCTCGCTGGTGCCGTCCGGCTTGTCGAGGATCGCCACGCAGGCGTGGCAGATGCCCTGGCCGCAGCCCAGGCGCGAGCCGGTGAGGTTCAGGTACTCGTGGAGGAAGTCGATCATCATCAGGTCGTCGTCCACGGTGAAGGGACCGACGGCCTGGCCGTTGAGGGTCATGCTGAGGGCGCGCTTAGCCATGGAGGGCCTCCTTGATGCGGGCCGGGGTCAGGGGGAGGTCGCGCAGGCGCTTGCCGGTGGCGTGGGCCACGGCATTCACGATGGCGCCGACCACGGGGATCATCACCACTTCGGCGATGCCCTTGGCCGGGTCGCTGGGCGACAGCGGCGGGAGGATTTCGGCGCTCTGCTTCCACACCGCGCAGTCCTTGGCGCGGGGCAGGACGTAACGGTTGAAGTTCCAGGTGCCTTCGCCGGGGCCGCCTTCGTACAGCGGCATTTCTTCCGTCAGTGCGTGGCCGATACCCATGGCGATGCCGCCTTCCAACTGGCCGAGCACCAGCTCGGGCACGATCACCCGGCCGCACTCCAGCCAGGAGTGGTGGTTGATCACCCGCGCCTCGCCACTGCCCTTGTTCACCTTCACTTCGACCAGGGTCGCCACCGGGCTGTAGTAGGTGACCATGGCGTTGTTCAGCTGGGTCGGCGGGTACTTGATGGCGCTGCGGTCCAGCAGGTGGAAGCCATGGCTGGTCATCCGCGCCTTCTTCTCGGCGCTGGCGCCGTCGCCGTACTTCACCGCCACGGCGTCCAGCGGAAAGGTATCGCGCTTGCCGTCGACCTCGAACTCACCTTCGGCCCAGGCCCAGCGGTTGAAGCCGTGGACGCTGACGCCGGTGACCAGGCCCAGCTCGTGGGCCTTGTGTGCCAGCAGCTCGAAGGGAATCGGCGGCAGGCCGTTGGCGGTGAGTTTGCCGTCCACCCAATGGGCGTCCTCGCGACGCACCACGTAGGGGTTGGCCAGGCCGCCGTATTCGCCGCGACCCCAGATGGAGAGCGCCGCCGGCCACAGGCCGTGGTTGAAGAGGATGCGCGCGGCCTCGCGGGTGCCGTGGCCGGTGTAGTAGGAAGAGTTGGTGGCCGAGGACGGCGAGGCCAGCTTGCCGACCCAGCGCGGGTTCTTCAGCGCGGCGTCTTGCTCGTCCTGGCTGATCAGGTAGGGGTTGCCGCTGGTGGTCAGGCCCAACTCGGCCCACTCGGTGACGCCGGTGCGGATATCGTCCGCCGGGTGCCCCAGGTAATCGGCCACCAGCAGGGCCTGGGAGGTGGCCATGCCGGTGCCCATGTCGATGGCGATCTGGCGCAGCATCACGCGGCCTTCGGCGGTGAACTCCAGGCTCGCCATGGGCGCCTCGGAACCCGTGCCGAAGTCCTTCTGGCAAATGGCGAAGCCGACGCCATACCAGTTGTCCGGGTCCTTGGCTTCTTCCTCGCGCTTGCGCGCGTCGCGGTTTTTCCAGAGGTCGTGCCGGGCGGCCTTCTCGAGGATTTCGTCCAGGCGCAGCGCACCCGCGGGGATGGCGCCCTGGGTGTTCTTCATGCCGGACTTGAAGACGTTCTTTTTGCGCAGCTCGATGGCATCCACGCCCAGGCGCTGGGCCACTTCATCCACCATCATCTCAGTGGCGGCCATGGTCTGCAGGGTGCCGTAACCGCGCATGGAGCCGGCCTCGACGCCACGGGAGTGGTAGGCGGTGGCGGCCAGGTCGCTCTGCGGCAGGTAATAGATGGACTGCGCGGCGGTGGCACCCACGGCGGCGACCGAGGGGCTGTAGTTGATGCGGCCGCCGCCGTCGACGTCCATGTGGGCACGGAAGATCTGGAACGACAGGTCGTCCTTGTTCACCGCCAACTGGTAATGCATGTCGAAGGGGTGGCGCTTGATGCCGCTCTGGAACTGCTCGTAGCGGTCATTGGCCAGGCGCACCGGCACGCCGTCGCCGTACATCGCGGCCAGGGCGGCGTAGAAGACGAAAATGTTGTTGTCCTTCGAGCCGTAGCCGACGGTGTAGCCGGGGTGCATGTTCAGGCTGTGCACCTTGAAGCGCGAAGGCGCCAGCATGTGCGCGGTCTGCTCGGCCACTTCGAAGGGGCACTGGGTCGCCACCACGAAATGCAGGGTGCCGCTGGCCGCGTCGTACCAACCGTTGCCGTTGTCCGCTTCCAGGGCAGCCGGCTCGATGGATTGGGTCTTGTAACGCTCGTCGAAGACCAGCCAGCCTTCCGGCGGATTGGCCAGCTTCGACTGCATCTGCTCGGCGTGGTACAGACCCTGGGCGGTCAGGTCGCCGGTCGGGTTGCCGGCGCCCCAGGTGGGTTTGCGCTCGCGGATCAGCGGGAACAGCATGCTGTCCTTCAGGCTGGAGAAGGTGTCCGGTTCGAAGGGGGTGGCGCCGCCGACCCGCACGAAACGGAAACTGCCATAGGGATCACGCTGGAACAGCGGGGCCTTGGCGCCGTAGCGCACCACCTTCTCGTTGAACTTGAGGATGTTCTTCGCCCGGCGGAAGCGCTCGAAGTCCTTCCAGATCAGCAGCGCCACCGGATGGCCGATGAACATCGGCACCTGGCCTTCCGGCAGGAAAGGATCGGGGCTGTGGCCTTCGGGGAAAGCGATGCCGTCCCGCACCAGGTCTGCGGCCGTCACCACGCGATCAGGCTTGAGTTCGTCGCCCAGCATGGACAGGTCGAAGCCGGTGTAGAGCTGGTCGGCACGGGTGGCCTTGAGGAGCAGCGCATGACCCTGCTGCTGCGGCCAACCGGGCATGTCCTTGGCGCGGATATCGCGGGCGAACACCTTCTCGCCACAAACCTTGCTGACGCCGTCAATCCGCCCCTTGGCCTGGCCGCCACGGGTGTACCAGGGTTCCGGGGTGCGGGTGACCTGCTCTTCGAACAGCGCGGCGAACGCTTGGCTGCCCAACGGGGCGAGGGTGATGCCGATGCCGGCGACGACGCTGCCTTGCAAGAAGGCGCGGCGGGATAACTCAGGAGTGGACATGCCCGTTCCTCTCGGGCCCGGACGAGCCGGGCCGCGTTTCATGGTCGCGAAGGATTCCCGGCCCCACGCCAATGGGGGACCTCTACAAACGTAGCGGGGAGAAAACTAACTCGGAGGTCAGATTTTAATGAAAGCCAGCCGGCAGACAAGAAAAAACCAACCCTTCGGTCAGATTTTTCCGTAACCAGAACACGACGCTGCCTCCACCTTCGCATTCGTCTGGACCGGGAAAGGCCCGAAAACGGCTGCTGAAACGCTTTGTTCGGCAAATGCAACCGCATGTTTCAGGCGCGTGTTAGGCTGCACACCGATAGCAACCTAAGCAAATGTTGAAATGTCCCAGCCCACACTCCTGCGCCACCATCGCCCATTCCTGGCGTTCTGGTTCGCCCGCGTCTGCACCGCGAGCGGCTTCCAGATGATCACCGTCGCCATCGGCTGGCACATCTACGCGCTCACTGGCAGCGTCCTCGACCTCGGCCTCGTGGGTCTGGTGGAGTTTCTCCCCCGGGTGCTCTTCATGCTCCACACCGGGCATGTGGCCGACCGCTTCGACCGCCGCCGCGTCGCGGCCATCTGCCAGGTGCTGCAGGCGCTGGTGGCCGGCGTGCTGGTGTTCGCCAGCGCCACCGACAGCGCCAGCCGCGAGCTGATCTTCATCGTGGCCTTCGTCCTCGGCGCCGCCCGCGCCTTCGAGATGCCGGCCACCCAGGCCCTGCTGCCCAACGTGGTGCCCAAGGAACTCTTCCCCCGCGCGGTGGCGGCCTCGGCCTCCGCGATGCAGGCCGCCACCATCGTCGCGCCGGCCCTGGGCGGCCTGCTCTATGCCTTCGGCAGCCTGTGGGTCTATGGCCCGACCGCCGTCCTCTATATCGCCGCCTGCACCCTGATGCTCAGCCTGTCCAGCAGCCAGCAGCAGGCCAGCAAGGCGCCGGCCAGCCTGGAGAACCTGCTGGCGGGCATCCGCTTCATCCGCAGCCGCCCGGACATCCTCGGCGCCATTTCCCTGGACCTGTTCGCCGTGCTGCTGGGCGGCGCCACCGCCCTGCTGCCGGTGTTCGCCAAGGACATTCTGCTCACCGGTCCCTGGGGCCTCGGCCTGCTGCGCTCGGCGCCGGCGGTGGGGGCGCTGCTGATGAGCTTCTGGCTGGCGCGCTTCCCCATCGAGCGCAACGTCGGGCGGATCATGTTCACTTCGGTGGGCATCTTCGGTGTGGCCACCATTGCGTTCGGCCTGTCCACCTCCTTCTGGTTCTCCCTGGCGGTGCTGGCCGTGCTCGGCGCGGCGGACATGATCAGCATGGTGATCCGTGGCGCCTTCGTGCAGCTGCACACCCCGGACGAGATGCGCGGCCGCGTCAGCGCGGTGAACGGCCTGTTCATCGGCGCTTCCAACCAGTTGGGGGAATTCGAGTCCGGCGTCACCGCCGCCTGGTTCGGCACCGTCCCCGCCGTGGTGATGGGCGGCGTCGGCACGCTGATCGTGACCGGCTTGTGGATGAAGCTGTTCCCCACTCTGGCGAAGCGGGACAAGCTGCATTGAGCTTGCGGCCGGCTCTCTGTGGGGGCGAATTTATTCGCTGAGGGCAGCGCGGCTACCCCCTGAATACCTGCAGGGCAGGTCTGCGACCTGCTTAGCGATTTAAATCGCCCCCACAAAAAGAGCCCCCATGGCAAAGCCCCTCGCCTCTCAAGGCACCAGCATCGCCTTGGCGATTTCGTTGCGCTTGGCCTTGCCGCACAGCTGCTCCACCAGGGTCAGGGCGAAGGCCAGGGCGGTGCCGGGGCCCTGGCTGGTGATGCAGTTGCCGTCCACCACCACCGGCTGGTCGACGAAGGTGCAGCCGGACAGGCGGTCGCTGAAGCCCGGGTAGCAGGTCATGCGCCGCTGGCGCAGCACGCCGTAAGGCTGCAGGGCCATGGCCGGGGACGCGCAGATGGCGGCGAAGAAGCGGCCGGCCTTGGCCTGCTGGCGAACCATCTCGGCCAACGGTTCGTGCTCGCCCAGGCGTTGGGCGCCGGGCATGCCGCCGGGCAGCACGATCAGGTCGAAATCCTGCGCCAGCACATCGAGCAACATGGTGTCGGCGGTCAGGCGGGTGCCACGGGCCAGGGTGATCATGCGGCGGGTCTCGATGCTGGCCACCACCGTCTTCACCTCGGCACGCCGCAGCACGTCGATGAGGGTCACGGTTTCCAGGTCCTCCACGCCTTCGGCGACGGCGATCAGGGCCTTGAGATGGGGTTGGGTGTGCATGGCGTTCTCCTGTTCGTGGAGACCGAAGCTGTCGGTCCGGTCATAAATTCACCGCTCCCAGGTGAGCTGGTATGATGCGCGCCTTTTTCCAGACTGGCAGAGAAAAGTCCATGGCGCCCGCGCGCCGTGCATTTGTGCTTTGCTTTTCGCCAGCTGGATGACAACGACGCAATGCGTCACGGGGAGCCCATACATGCTGGAAAAGCTGTTCCAACTCAAGGCACACGACACCACTGTGCGCACCGAGGTCCTGGCGGGTCTGACGACCTTCCTGACGATGGCCTACATCCTCTTCGTCAACCCGGCCATCCTCGGTGAAACCGGCATGGACAAGGGGGCCATCTTCGTCGCCACCTGCCTGGCGGCCGCCATCGGCTCGGCGACCATGGCGCTGATCGCCAACTACCCCATCGCCCTGGCGCCCGGCATGGGCCTGAACGCCTTCTTCACCTACACCGTGGTGCTGCAGATGGGCCACACCTGGCAGGTGGCCCTGGGCGCGGTGTTCCTCTCGGCCTGCATGTTCTTCCTGTTGTCGATCTTCAAGATCCGCGAATGGATCATCAACAGCATCCCGCTGGCGCTGCGCTCGGCCATCGCCGCCGGCATCGGCCTGTTCCTCGGCCTGATCGCCCTGCAGAAGGCCGGCATCGTCGCCGCCCACCCGGTGACCATGCTGACCGTCGGCGACCTGACCAAGCCCGAGCCGATCCTCGCCGTGCTCGGCTTCTTCCTGATCGTCGCCCTGGAAGCGCGCAAGGTCACCGGCGCGGTGCTGATCGGCATCCTGGCCGTGACCATCGCCGGCATCGCGCTGGGCGTGTCGCAGTTCGGCGGCATCTTTTCCATGCCGCCATCCCTGGCGCCCACCTTCCTCCAGCTGGACATCAAGGGCGCCCTGGAAATCGGCCTGGTGAGCGTGATCTTCGCCTTCCTCTTCGTCGACCTGTTCGACAACTCCGGCACCCTCATTGCCGTGGCCAAGAAGGCCGGGTTGATGCGCGCCGACGGCTACATGCCGAAGATGGGCCGCGCGCTGATCGCCGACTCCACCGCCGCCATGGGCGGTTCCCTGCTGGGCACCTCCACCACCACCAGCTACATCGAATCGGCGGCGGGCGTCAGCGCCGGCGGTCGCACCGGCCTCACGGCGCTGACCGTGGCGGTATTGTTCCTGCTGGCCCTGTTCCTTTCGCCGCTGGCCGGCAGCGTGCCGGCCTTCGCCACCGCGCCGGCGCTGTTCTTCGTCGCCGTGCTGATGGCTTCGGGCCTGGCCGAGATCGACTGGCATGACCTGACCACCGCCGCGCCGGTGCTGCTCACCGCCCTGGCCATGCCCTTCACCTACTCCATCGCCGACGGCATCGCCTTCGGCTTCATCGCCTGGGCCGCGATCAAGACCCTGGCCGGCCGCTTCAACGAGCTCAGCCCGGCCCTGGTGATCCTGGCCGTGCTCTTCGTAATCAAGATGGGTTTCTTCCACTGATGAGCCGTCCCCAGTTCGACCCGGCGGCCTACGCCGCCCAACTCGCCGAGAAGACACAGCGCCTCAAGGCGCTGCTGGCGCCCTTCGACGCCCCGGAGCCGGAAGTCTTCGACTCGCCGCGCGAGCACTACCGCCTGCGCACGGAGTTCCGCCTGTGGCGCGAGAGCGGCAACGAGACCCGCCACTACGCGATGTTCGAGGCCGGCGACAAATTCACCCCGGTGCTGATCGAGGACTTTCCCATCGCCAGCCGCCGCATCAACGCACTGATGCCGCGCCTCAAGGCCGGCTGGGAGGCGAACCCGGTGCTGTCCTTCAAGCTGTTCCAGGTGGAGTTCCTCACCACCCTGGCCGGCGATGGGCTGATCACCCTCTGCTACCACCGCCCGCTGGACGACGCCTGGCGGGTCGAGGCGGAAAAGCTCGCCGCCGACCTGGGCGTGAGCCTGGTGGGCCGTTCCCGGGGCAAGCGCATCGTCATCGGCCGCGACTATGTGGAGGAGGAACTCAGCGTCGCCGGGCGCGCGTTCCGCTACCGCCAGCCGGAGGGCGCCTTCACCCAGCCCAACGGCGAGGTGTGCCAGAAGATGCTGGCCTGGGCCTTCGAGGCCCTGGGCGAACGCCAGGACGACCTGCTGGAACTCTACTGCGGCAACGGCAACTTCACCCTGCCGCTGGCCACCCGCGTGCGCCAGGTGCTGGCCACCGAGATCAGCAAGACCTCGGTGAACGCCGCCCTGGCCAACCTGGCCGACAACGCGGTGGATAACGTCACCCTGGTGCGGCTGTCCGCCGAAGAGCTGACCGAGGCGCTGAACGAAGTGCGTCCCTTCCGCCGCCTGGCCGGCATCGACCTGAAGGGTTACGACTTCGGCACGGTGTTCGTCGACCCGCCCCGCGCCGGCATGGACCCGGACACCTGCGAGCTGACCCGCCGCTTCGACCGCATCCTTTATATCTCCTGCAACCCGGAAACCCTGGCGGCGAACATCCAGCAACTCCACGACACCCACCGCATCGTGAAGTCCGCGCTGTTCGACCAGTTCCCCTACACCCACCACATGGAATCGGGTGTGCTGCTGGAGCGGCGTTCGTAAGCGTTCGCCCCCTCCCGGGTTCCGCGAATCGGCGCAGGTTGGCGCCGAGCGCAGCGAAGCCCAACGACTCCTGGCACATGTCCGTGCCGAGAAGCGTTGGGCTTCATGCTTCAGCCCAACCGACAAGAACGCCTACCCATGAGAAGGCGCGCGCCAGATCGATCACCAGCGTCCGGTAGCCCAGGCTGCCTGGCTGCCGGCTGCTCACGCGCAGTTCCACCTGCGCCTCGCGGGTGCCGTACTTCCTTCAAGTGCCATCCAGCTTGCGCAGTGCCGCAAAGGCCAGCCCGGCGGAAACCACCTCGTACAGCAGCGCATAGAGGTTGAACGTCTGTCCCAGGCTACCGTCCAGCCAGAGCCCGCTGATCCGCCCCAGGGCCAGCGCGACAAAGACCAGCACCAGCAGGTCCAGCGCCGCCCGCGCCAGTTGCAGGCGCAACTGCGCCAACAGGAGGAAGGCGGCGACTCCCAGCGGCAGGCAACCGTACCAGGCTCGCACGTCGGTGACCGCCGCGGGGTCCATCAGCAGCATGCCGCTGAGGGCGGCCATCTGCTCCGGGCGGATGAAGTAGGCCAGGCCGAAGCCGGCGAGGATCAAGGCCTGCAGGCCCAGCAGGATACGGGTGAAGAGCATCGTCCGGTCTCGCTACGGGTCAGGAACACAGCATAGGCCGCCGGGAACAGTCTGAAACAGAGCGCCGCTTGGGGCGCCGCATCGCCGGCGCTATGCTGCCCTTCTTTGTCCGGCCCGTGCGGCTGCAAGGAGTCCCCCATGCGCGCTCTTCTCCTCACCACCACTCTGCTCGCCGGCATCACCCAGGCCGCCGAACCGGTCGCCATGGACGTCTACCGCGACCCCAACTGTGGCTGCTGCAAGGCCTGGATCAGCCACCTGCGCGACAACGGCATCGAAGTGCGCGATCACGAGGAGTCCAACATGGCGGCGGTGAAGACCCGCCTCGGCGTGCCCTACAACCTCGGTTCCTGCCACACCGGCGTAGTGGACGGGAAGTTCGTCGAAGGCCACGTGCCGGCCAGCGACGTGCTCAAGCTGCGCGAGCGTCCCGACCAGCTGGGCGCCGCCGTCCCCGGCATGCCGATCGGCTCCCCCGGCATGGAAATGGGCGACCGCCACGACGCCTACCAGGTCATAGGCGTCGCCAGCAATGGCCAGCAGAGCGTGCTCAGCGAGTATCCTGCGCGCTGAGCCTTCTCCCGCCCAATCCGACGGCCGCCGATGCGGCCGTTTCGCTTTCCATGGAGCCCGAAATGGATTACTGGCAAGTCGATGTATTCGCCGAACGAGTCCTGGCCGGCAACGGCCTGGCCGTCTTCCCCGATTGCCGCGGTCTCTCTGCCGCCGCCATGCAGGAACTGACCCGCGAGCTGCGGCAGTTCGAATCGATCTTCCTGGCGCCGCTGGAAGCCCCCAACGCCTTCGCCGCCCGTGTGTTCACGGTGGAAGAGGAACTGCCCTTCGCCGGCCACCCGATCCTCGGCGCCGCCGCCCTGCTGCATCACCTGCACACCCGCGAAGCCTCGGCCGACTGGCTGCTGCGGCTGCCGGAAAAGCAGGTGAGCATTGCCACCCGCCGCCTGGACAAGGGTTTCTACGCCGAAATGGACCAGGGGCCGGCGGCGTTCGGTCAGGTGCTGGACGACGCCCGCGCCGACGCTTTCGCCGCCGCCTTCGGCAGCACGCGCGATGCACGCTACCCGGCCCAGGTGGTGAGCACCGGCCTGCCCTATCTGCTGCTGCCGGTGACCGCCGCCGGCCTGGCCTCGGCGAAACAGCGCGAGATGCTGGACGACGCCCTGGCCGGCATCGGCGCGGCGTTCGTCTTCCTGATGGATGTGGACGCACGCGAAGGCCGCACCTGGGACCCGCTCGGCGTGGTGGAAGACATCGCCACCGGCAGCGCCGCCGGCCCGGTGGCCGCCTGGCGCGTGGCCCAGGGCCTGGAACGCCGTGGAGAAGCCTTCACCCTGGCCCAGGGCCGCTTCCTCGGCCGCCCGAGCCGGCTGGACGTCCGTGTCAGCGAATCCGGTCATGTACAGGTGGGCGGCAAGGTGCAGCTGCTCGCCCAGGCCCGCCTGCTGCCGGCCGTGACAGCGCTGGGCTGACGACCGGGCTGGCGGCGCCTGCCGCCAGCGTCAACACTGAATAACTCGCCTGTCGAACGGAGAGCGGTCATGCGCTGGCAACGTGCGCGTCGCAGCGACAACGTAGAAGACGCCGGAGGCATGGGGCGTGGCGGCATGCGCCTGGGCGGCGGCAAGGGCCTGGGCCTTGGCGGCATCGCCATAGTGGTGGTCGTGGCGCTGCTGATGGGCGAAGACCCGCTGCAGATCCTCGGTGAAATCACCCAGCAGGGCGCCTCGATCAACCCGCAGCAGCAATCGGCCATGCCCACCGGCACGCCGGAAGAACGCGAGTTCGTCCGTGCCATCCTCGGCGACACCGAGGACACCTGGCGCGCCCTCTTCCAGGCCGCCGGCCGCCAGTACCAGGACCCGACGCTGGTGCTGTTCAACGGCGGCGTGCAGTCGGCCTGCGGCTTCGCCTCGTCGGCGGTGGGCCCCTTCTATTGTCCGGGGGATCGCAAGGTCTACCTGGACCTGGACTTCTTCGAGGAACTGGCCAGCCGCTACAAGGCCGCCGGCGACTTCGCCCAGGCCTACGTGATCGCCCACGAAGTCGGCCACCACGTGCAGACCCTGCTGGGCGTTTCCGCCAGGATCAACGCTGCCCGCCAGCGGGGCGAGAAAGTGGAAGGCGACAACGGCCTGCTGGTGCGCCAGGAACTCCAGGCCGACTGCCTGGCCGGCGTCTGGGCCTACCACGCGCAGAAGCGTCTGGACTGGCTGGAACCCGGCGACCTGGAAGAAGCCCTCAACGCCGCCAACGCCATCGGCGACGACCGCCTGCAACGCCAGGCTCGCGGCCAGGTGGTGCCCGACTCGTTTACCCACGGGACGTCCCAGCAGCGGGTGCGCTGGTTCAAGGTGGGATTCGAGAAGGGCGAAGTGGGGAGGTGCGATACCTTTGCGACGGCGAGACTGTAAGACCTTTCACCCTCTCCCCCCGCCCTCTCCCGCGAGCGGGAGAGGGGGGCCTGGTCGGCGCCCGGCTCGACTTTTCCCCATGGCACGAACCACTCCCTCTCCCACCTGTGGGAGAGGGCTGGGGAGAGGGTCAGCCGACGTCGATCACGGCTCGTCTGATGGCCTCCAGCACCGAGTCCGTTTCACCCAGCACCTCATGATTCCAGAAACGCAACACCCGATACCCCTGTTCCATTAACCAGCGGTCTCGCTCAGCATCCCATACCGCTTGTTGCTGGTGCTGCCCGCCATCCAGTTCGATCACTAGCCGCCGCTCGATGCAGATGAAGTCGACAATGTAGTGCCCCATGGGCTTCTGCCGCTTGAACTTGAGTCCGAGGAAACGATGACCACGCAGGTGGTACCAGAGATGACGCTCGGCCTCGGTCATATTGCTGCGCAGTGCCTTGGCATAGTGCTTGAGTTCCATTGAGCCTCCTTGCTCGCTTACACCCTCTCCCCCCGCCCTCTCCCGCGAGCGGGAGAGGGGGCAATCCGTGCCACCTCTAGCTCGATACCTCCCTCACCCCTCCACCATCCCCAACAACTCCCCACAATCCCGCGCCACCCAATCCGCCAGCTCCGGCCAGGGGTTCTCCGGCAGGTTCACCAGCACGGTGCCCGCGCCCGCCGCGCGGCCGCAGTCGAGGTCGAAGCGGTAGTCCCCCACCATCACCAGTTGCCGGGGTTCGATCCGCCAGCGCTCGGCCAGGTGCAACAAACCACCCGGATGGGGCTTTGGCGGCGCCTCGCCGCGACCGAGGATGTCCTCGGTGGCGAAGCAGTCGCCGAGGCCGATGGCCTGCAGGGTGAGCAGCGCCAGTTCGTGGGCGTTGCGGGTGAGGATGCCGAGCCGGCAGCCGCGCCGGTGCAGTTCGCGCACCAGGTCCGACGCCCCGGCGGCGGGTCGGGCGTTCAGCGCCAACTCGCGCTCGTGCTCCAGCAGCCAGGCATGCTTGGCGGCGGCGTCAGCCTCGGGCAGGGCGGCCAGGTGGTGGAGGATGTCGTCCTGCGGCGGAATGTCCAGCGCCTCGCGGATGGCGGCGAAGTCGTGCACGGCAATGGTCAGGGTGCCGTCCATGTCGAACACCCAGTGGCGGTACTGCGCGAGACCGGTTTCGCTCACCTCCAGTCCTCGCGCAGGCGCGTCAGGCCTTCCTGGGCCACCGAGGCCACCAGTTGGCCGGCGCGGTTGAAGATGCTGCCACGGGAAAATCCACGGGCATTACCCGCCCAGGGACTGTCCATGGCGTAGAGCAGCCAGTCGTCCGCACGCAGGTCACGGTGGAACCACAGGGCATGGTCGAGACTGGCCACCTGCATGAACTTCTGCCACACCGACACGCCGTGGGGCAGCATCGAGGTGGTGAGCAGGCCGAAGTCCGAGGCGTAGGCGAGGATGTACTTGTGGAGCGCCGGAATGTCGGGGAGGCTGCCGTCGGCGCGGAACCAGACGTACTTGACCGGCTCGCCCGGCGCCGGATCGAAGGGGTTCTCCAGGGTGACCGGGCGGATCTCGATGGGCTTGGCGCAGAGGAACTTGTCACGCACCCGCTCGGACAGCAGGTGGGCATTCTTCCGCGCCAGGTCCAACTCGCTGGGCAGGTTTTCCGGGCCCGGCACCTCGGGCATGGGCAACTGATGTGCGAAGCCCTCTTCGTCCTGCTGGAAGGAGGCGCTGCAGGTGAAGATCTGCTGGCCCTTCTGGATAGCGGTGACGCGGCGGGTGCTGAAGCTGCCGCCATCGCGCACCCGCTCCACCGAATAGACCACCGGCAGGGTGGCGTCGCCGGGGCGCAGGAAATAGCCGTGGAGGGAATGCACATGGCGCTCCGGCTCCACCGTCTGGCTGGCGGCGGAAAGCGACTGGCCGAGTACCTGGCCGCCGAACAGCTGGCGGAAGCCGAGGTCCTGGCTGACGCCACGGAACAGGTTCTCTTCGATGGATTCAAGGCTCAGCAGCGCGACCAGCTCGTCGAGCACCTGGGTCATGACATTCTCCTCAGCAAGGCAGCCGCCCCGGTCATGGCCGGGGCGGTCTTCGTAATTCGGGATAGGCCGGCAGCGTCGTCAGGCGCTCGTCCCACAGCGCGCGGCCAATGGTGAAATGGTAAAGGCTTTGCCAACGACTGTCGGCGATTTCCAGCAATTCATGTACCGAATCGTCGAAGTAGCAGCCGATGCCGGTGCCGGACAGTCCCGCGGCCTCGGCTTCCAGGTAGAGCAGTTGGCCGATCTGCCCGCACTCCCAGTACAGCCGGGGATAGAGCCAGGCGCCCTGTTCCAGTGCGGCGTCGAAGCGGGCGAGCATCGCCAGGGCGACGCAACCGTCGGAGGCGATCTCCTGGCCGCAGGACAGGAAACCCGCCAAACCACGGGCGTCGCCTTCCAGCAGACGGAAAAGCGGCAGCTCGTCGCTGGCCCGCTGCCAGAGGAAATCCTCGCGCAGGCCGACCGCCAGCTCGCCCTCGGGGGCAGCACCGCGCGCCAGCCAGTAGAGCCCTGGCGAGAGCCCCTGCACGCGATGAACGAACAGCAGCAGGTCCACCCGGGGCGCAGCGAGGCTGGCGAAGGGCACCGGCGAGTTCGCCGGCAGCAGCCGACGCAGCCAGGCCAGCAGCAACTCGGCCTGGATGCCGCTGCGGCCATCCATGGACTGCGCGCTGCGCCGCCGGTGCAGAAGCGGACGCAAGGGCAGTCCGGGGTTATCCACAGCGGCGCCGGCAGCCGCCGCGCGCCAGTCGGCCAGGGGCAGGCGTGGTGCCCGACACAGGCCATGGACGCGGTCCAGCTCCGGCCAATGACGCTGCTCGCGGGACAGCCGGTTCGGCGTGCCTTGCAGCGCCAGCGCGGCGACACCCTCCAGCAGCGTCGCCGGGAGTTCGAACTCGCGTGCCTGCGCCGGACCTATCCACAGCAGCACATCGGCGCACTCGCGCTCGACGAACCCGGGGCGATCCAGACCCAGCGGCGCGTCCAGGGCCTCTTCGGCGACGCCGCCCAAGGCCCTTACCTGCCAGCCCAGGGCGCTGGCGGCGATGGCCAGGGCCGCCAGGGCATGGCCCAGGTCGTGTTGGCAGTAACGGTAGGCGCGCTCGCCGTACTTCCAGGCCTCGCGCCAGGGAATGCTGGCCAGGCCGAGCAGGAAGCCGCCCGCCGGCAGGGCGGCACTCAGTTGCGCGGCCAGGGGCGCGGGCAGTTCGGCGCGTACCTCCAGGCTGTGGACATCCGGCGCGTAGTGGGCCAGCAGCGCGCCTTCCGTCACCGCGCCGGCCGGCACCAGCAGGTAGGCCTCGGTGGGATGCAGGTTGCCGGAGGACGGGTTGACCCTTAGCGCCCAGCGACTGGCGCCGGCCTCTTTCCAGGCGGAAATCGCCAGGCTGTCGTAGAGCAGTTGCGCCAGGCTGGCGCGGTCCAGCGGCGCCGGCTCGTCGAGGGGGCCGGCGAACACGGCGTCATAGGGTGGCGTCTCTTCCAGCGGGCGGTGCCAGAGCTCCAGCAACGGCGCCCCCCGGTAGCGGCGAAAGGGCGCCGGCTGAGTGGCCCAGTCCAGCTGTCCGGGGCCGGGGGCGAAACGGTCCGGGCGGTGCTTGCTCAGTTCGTGATAGGCCCGCACGCCATCGCTCATCGCAGCGCCTCCCACTGCGCGCGGCCCAGTCGATAAAGCACATGGCCGCGCAGGGGATGGCCCTCGGGCAACAGGGGGTGTTCGAAGTCGCCGTCCAGGTCGCGCTGCATGCCCAGGCGCAGCATCAGCGCCCAGGAGCGCTGGTTGGCCGGCACGGTAAAGGCCAACACCTCGGCCAGCAGCAGGCGTTCGAAGGCGAAGGCCAGCACCGCCTGGGCGGCCTCGCAGGCCAGTCCCTGCCCCCAGTGGCCGGCCCCGAAGCGCCAGCCGATCTCCACCGCCGGGGTGAACGGCGCCTCGAAGTTGACGTTCTGCAGGCCGAGCACGCCGACGAAGGCACCGTCTTCGCGCCGCTCGACGATCAACTGGCCAAAGCCGTGGTCCTGGAAATGCCGGCGAATACGCGCCGCCAGGGCATCGCTGTCCTCGCGGCCAAGGCAGGCGGGGAAATGCCGCATCACCTCGGGGTCGGCGTTGAGCGCGGCGAAGGCCGCGAGGTCGTCGTCACGCCAGGTGCGCAGGCGCAGGCGCGGGGTATCGAGTTCTATCGGAGACACGGGCGGTTCTCTTGAGCGCGGCGAGAGGCCCCCATCATACTGCCGCCGTGATGCTCCCGAGTGCCCATCGATGTTCCTGCCACTGGTCTACCACGACGACTACAGCCCGCCGTTCCCGGCGGAGCACCGCTTCCCCATGGAGAAGTTCCGCCTGCTCTACGAGCACCTGCTGGACAGCGGACTGGCCACCGACGAGCACCTGCACCGGCCGGCTATCTGCCCAGCCGAGGTACTGGCCCTGGCTCATTGCCCAGACTACATCCAGCGTTTCCTCGCAGGCGAACTCGGCCGCGAGGAACAGCGCCGCCTCGGCCTGCCCTGGAGCCCGCCCCTGGCGCGCCGCACCGTACGCGCGGTGGGCGGCTCGCTGCTGGCCGCCGACCTGGCCCTGAAGCACGGCCTGGCCTGCCACCTGGCCGGCGGCACCCACCATGCGCATTTCGATCATGCGTCGGGCTTCTGCATCTTCAACGACCTGGCGGTGATCAGCCGCTACCTGTTGGCGGCGGGCAAGGTGCAGCGGGTGCTGATTTTCGACTGCGACGTGCACCAGGGCGACGGCACCGCGCGGCTGCTGGCCGACACGCCGGAAGCCGTCACCGTGTCCCTGCACTGCGAAAAGAACTTCCCCGCGCGCAAGGCCGAAAGCGACTGGGACATTCCCCTGCCCATGGGCATGGGCGACGCCGACTACCTGCGGGTGGTGGACGACGCGCTGAACTATCTGTTGCCGCTTTACCAGCCCGACCTGGTGCTCTACGACGCCGGCGTCGATGTGCACAAGGACGACGCCCTGGGCTACCTGCGACTCACCGATGCCGGCGTGGCCGAGCGCGACGAGCGGGTGATCCGCCAGTGCCTGTCCCGCGACATCCCGGTGGTGGGCCTGATCGGCGGCGGCTACGACAAGGACCGCGCCGCCCTCGCCCGCCGCCATGGCATCCTCCATCACAGCGCGGATCGAGTCTGGCGGGAAATGGGGCTGGGCGGCTGAAGTCCTATAGCGCCGTAGGATGGGTAGAGCGCAGCGAAACCCATCGCCGCAAAGCCGACACCCCATCCTCCGAACGCCTCGCGGTCCGGTAGAATGCGCCCTCCCCATTCCTGTCCGACCAATCCCCATGAAAGACTCCGCCCCCCTCGTCGCCGTCATCGGCGGCGGCCCTGCCGGCCTGATGGCCGCCGAAGTCCTGACCGCAGGCGGTGCGCGGGTGGAGCTGTTCGATGCCATGCCTTCGGTGGGGCGCAAGTTCCTGCTGGCCGGCGTCGGCGGAATGAACATCACCCACTCCGAAGCCAGGGCCCCGTTCATCGCACGCTACGGCGCGCGCCGTGAGGAAGTGGCCGCGTTGCTGGAGCACTTCGCTGGCGAAGAGCTGCGTGCGTGGATTCACGGCCTGGGCATCGACACCTTCGTCGGCAGCTCGGGGCGGGTCTTTCCCACCGACATGAAGGCCGCCCCGCTGCTGCGGGCCTGGCTCAAGCGCCTGCGCGAGCAGGGCGTGGCGATTCACACCCGCAGTCGCTGGCTCGGCTGGGACGACGGCGGCGCCCTGCGCATCGCCACGGCGGACGGCGAAACCACGGTGCAGGCCGATGCCTGCATCCTCGCCCTCGGCGGCGGCAGTTGGGCGCGACTGGGTTCGGACGGCGCCTGGGTACCGCTGTTGCAAGCCCAGGGTGTCGCCATCGCGCCCTTGCAACCGAGCAACTGCGGCTTCGAGGTGGACGGCTGGAGCCCGTTGCTGCAGGAGAAATTCGCCGGCGCGCCGATCAAGCCCGTGGCCATCCGCCTGGATCAGCAGCCGCCGCGCCAGGGCGAGTTCGTGCTCACCGCCACGGGCGTCGAAGGCAGCCTGATCTACGCCCTCTCCGCCGCCATCCGCGAGCGGATCGAGGCCGAAGGCAGCGCCACCCTGTACCTCGACCTGCTGCCCAACCAGCCGCCGGACAAGGTGGCCAAGGCCCTGGCGCGACCACGCGGCTCGCGCTCCATGGCCAAGCACCTGCACAGCCAGCTGGGTATCGACGGTGCCCGCGCCGGCCTGCTGCGGGAACTCGCGACCCAGGATGATTTCCTCGACCCCGCGCGCCTGGCCGCCGTCATCAAGAAGTTGCCATTGCGCCTGGTGCGCGCACGGCCGCTGGACGAAGCCATCAGTTCGGCCGGCGGCGTGCCCTTCGAGGCGCTGGACGCCGGCCTGATGCTCGAACGCCTGCCGGGCGTGTTCTGTGCCGGCGAGATGCTCGACTGGGAAGCCCCCACCGGCGGCTACCTGCTCACCGCCTGTTTCGCCAGCGGTCGGGTCGCCGCCCAGGGCGCGCTGCGCTGGCTCTCGGAGCGGCCCGCGCCGCGGTAACCGCCTCCGCCGGCCCACGGCCCCGTCCGTGGGCATGCGCGTGTTCATCCGCTCCGGCCCCGTCGGCAGCCTTTGGCGCAGCACCCGGAACATCTGATCGGATGCCGGCCGCGAGGTGTCGGCTGCGGCGCGGCCAACGTCTATGCTTGCCCAGAGCCCAGCTTTCTCCATGCGGTGCCCCCAAGGTGATTCCCCTCCTCGTCTGCGACGATTCGATGATGGCGCGCAAGCAGTTGATCCGCGCCCTGCCGCTGGACTGGCCGGTGCATATCACCCAGGCCACGAACGGCGAAGAAGCCCTCCAGGCTATTCGCCAGGGCCAGGGGCAGGTGGTCCTGCTGGACCTGACCATGCCGGTCATGGACGGCTACCAGGTGCTCAGCCGGCTCCGCGCCGAGCGCCTGCCGGCCCGGGTGATCGTGGTCTCGGGGGATGTCCAGGAAGAAGCCCAGCGCCGCGTCCATGAACTGGGCGCCCTGGCGTTCATCCACAAGCCCGCCGACCCCGACGAACTGCGGGAAACCCTGATCAGCCTCGGCCTGCTGCACCCGGCACCGTCCACCAGCCCGGTCAGCGGCATCCCCCTGCGCAGCGACCCGGACCTGCGGGTGAATTTCCGCGACGCCCTGCGCGAGGTCAGCAACGTCGCCATGGGGCGCGCGGGGGCCTTGCTGGCGCGCGTGCTGGGGGTCTTCGTGCAGCTGCCGGTGCCCAACGTCAACCTCTTCGAAGTCAGCGAACTGCACATGGCCCTGGCCGATACCCAGCGCGGCGAACGGCTGTCGGCGGTCTGCCAGGGCTTCATCGGCGAATCCATCGCCGGCGAGGCGCTGCTGCTGTTCCACGACGCCGAGAACGCCGAAGTCGCCCGCCTGCTCGGCAGGCAGCCGGGGAGCGACAGCGACGAGGCGGAGATGCTGCTGGACCTGGGCAGCATCCTGATCGGCGCCTGCCTGGCCGGCATCGCCGAGCAGATCGACGTGCGCTTTTCCCAGGGCCACCCGCAACTGCTCGGCCAGCACACCTGCGTCGAACGACTGTTCCGGCTTAACAACCGGCGCTGGCGCAAGACGCTGGCGGTGGAGATCAGCTACACCATCGAAGACCACAACCTGCACTTCGACCTGCTGCTGCTGTTCACCGAAACCTCCATCGCGCGCCTGACCCAGAAGATCCACTACCTGATGGACTGACCCATGCCGGCACAGATCGATTTCAAGGAGCTCCACTGGCTGCTGGACATCGTCCAGTGCCTGGACGTCGGCGTGGTGGTGCTGGACCGCCAGTACCGCGTCGAGGTGTGGAACAGCTTCATGGAGAACCACTCGGGCCTGGGTCCCGACCGGGTACACGGCAAGAACCTCTTCGAACTCTTCCCGGAGATCGACCGCAGCTGGCTCCGGCGCAAGGTGGACACCGTGCTGCAACTCGGCACCCGTGCCTTCAGCCTGTGGGAGCAGCGGCCCTACCTGATCCGCTTCGAGAACTACCGGCCGATCACCGGCGAAGAGGACTTCATGTACCAGAACCTCACCCTCATTCCCCTGGCCACGGCCGGCGGGCAGGTGGAGCGGGTGTGCCTGATGATCACCGACATGACCGAAGTGGCGCGGCTCAAGCGGCAGCTACAGGAAGCGCATGGTCCGCGGCCCTTGTAGGGGTGCGTGGATATCCCCATTCGTTGCCCGGATTGCACCCCGGCCAGCGACGCCAGCGCTTGATTTCAGACCGAGGACCGCGGCGGACTGGCCGGCGCGAGTCAGCCTTTCTTCGCCTTGCCAAACCCCGGCGCCTTGCGCACCGACTTCACCTTGGGCTTCTCGCTGTCGATCCAGCGCCCCAGCGCACCGGACTTGCCCGCCTTGCCGGCGCCGGCCTGGGGTTCCTTGGGCTTCTTCGGTTTCTTCGGCTTCTTGATCACCTGCCCGGTGGCATCGGTCACGGGCACGCGGTGGTCAGGGAAGAAATCGGGTTCGTCACGACGCGGGATAGTCTGACGGATCAGCACTTCGATGGCCGCCAGCAGTTGCACCTCATCGGCGCAGACCAGGGACACCGCTTCACCCGTGGCGCCGGCGCGGCCGGTACGGCCGATGCGGTGCACGTAGTCTTCGGCGACTATGGGCAGGTCGAAGTTGACCACCAGCGGCAGGTCGTCGATGTCCAGGCCACGGGCCGCCACATCGGTGGCCACCAGGACCTGCACCTCGCCCGCCTTGAAGCGCTGCAGGGCGCGCAGTCGCGACGGCTGCGGCTTGTCGCCGTGAATGGAGTCGGCGCTGACGCCGTGGGCCTGCAGTTCATCCACCAGTTGGTCGACCCCCTTGCGGGTCTTGGCGAAGACCAGCACCTGGCCCCAGCCGCGGTCTTCCAGCAGGTGCAGGAACAGTTCGCTCTTGCGCTTCTTGTCCACCGGAATCAGCCACTGGCGCACACTTTTCGCCGCCGCGTTGCGCGGGCTGACTTCGATGGACAGCGGGTCGCGCAGCAGCTCGCGGGCCATCTGGCGAATGGCGTCGGAGAAGGTGGCGGAAAACAGCAGGGTCTGGCGGCGCTTCGGCAGCGCGGCGAAGAGCTCGTCCAGCTCACGGGCGAAGCCCAGGTCGAGCATGCGGTCGGCTTCGTCCAGCACCAGTGCCTGTAGCTGGTTGAACTTGACCGCGTTCTGCCGGTACAGGTCGAGCAGGCGGCCGGGGGTGGCGACCAGGACGTCGATACCCTTGCGCAGCTTCATCATCTGCGGGTTGATGCTGACGCCGCCGTACACCGCGTAGTTGCGCAACGGCAGGTGCTGGCCGTAGACTCGGAAGCTCTCGTTGACCTGTTCGGCCAGCTCGCGGGTGGGCACCAGCACCAGCGCCCGTACCGAGTTGCTGGCCACCTGCGGGCCTTCCTGGGTGAGTTTCTGCAGCAGCGGCAGGGCGAAGCCGGCGGTCTTGCCGGTGCCGGTCTGGGCCGCGGCCATCAGGTCGCGCCCCTTGAGCACGGCGGGAATCGCCTCGGCCTGCACCGGCGACGGGGTCTGGTAGCCGAGCGCCTCGGTGGCGCGCAACAGGGGTTCGATCAGGCCGAGGGAAGCGAAGGTCATGGGGGGCAGCCGTAGAGTGCGGAAAAGCCGCGATTCTAGCAGGCCGCCCCGCTACTCCGGGATCAACTGGTCTGCTCTTGCAGCCCTTCCGCCTGGCGCTCCCTCTCCTCCTTGCGCTCACGCCATTGCGGCAGGCCGATCAGCACCACGGCGCCGATGATCACCAGCATGGCCAGGCCTTCCTCGACGCCGATGGTCTCGCCGGCGAAACCGATGCCCAGCAGCACCGCCACCACCGGGTTGACATAGGCATAGCTGGTGGCCGCCGCCGGGCGCACGTTCTTCAGCAGATAGAGGTAGGAGCTGAAGGCGATGATGGAGCCGAAGACGATCAGGTAGGCCAGGGCACCCCAGCCCGCCAGGGTCGGCGCGGCGACCAGGTGCTCGCCACTGAGCAGGCTGCCGGCGAGCAAGGCGACGCCGCCGGCGAGCATTTCCACCGCGCTGGCCATGGGGCCGGCGGGCAGCTTGAGGTTCTTGCTCCACATGGAGCCGAAGGACCAGGACGCCGCGGCGAAGATGATCAGGGCCGCGCCGATGGGGCTCGCCTGCAGGTTCGAGCCGAGGTTGAGCAGGCCGATGCCGATCAGCCCGAGGACGATGCCGGCCCATTCCAGGCGGTTGGTGCGCTGGCCCCAGATCAGCCCGAACAGCAGAGCGAACAACGGCACCGTGGCTACCGCCAGGGCCGCCACGCCGGATGCCACGCCGAGGTCTTCGGCCAGGGTCACGCCGCCGTTGCCGCAGCTGAGCAGCAGGAAGCCGATGGCGGCGGCGGACTTCCATTCCTGCCAGGTCGGATTGGGCACGCCGCGCCAGCGCAGGAAGCCGTACATCAGCGTGCCGGCCACCACGAAACGGATGCCCGCCATCAGCAGCGGCGGCCAGGACTCCACGCCGATGCGGATGGCGAGGTAGGTGGAACCCCAGATCAGGTAGAGGGCAATGAAAGCCCCTATGAGCAACAGCGGGAAGCGGCGCGCAGGCATGATCGGAACTCGACACGGGGAGGATTGAGGCGTCTATTCTATGTAAGGCGATGTGCCGCGAATAAGGATGAAAGCCTGCTTCATCGCCGCACAAACCTTGGAAAGCGTTGTTTTCATCCGCTTCCGCCGTCGATTCGACGGAAGCCCATCCGGAGGTCCCGTGGACAAATACGACCGCCTGCTGCTGTCGGCCCTGATCGAGAACGGCCGCGCGTCCTTCGCCGACCTGGCACGCCGGGTCAACCTGTCGCCGCCGGCGGTGGCCGACCGGGTGGCCAAGCTGGAAGCCGCCGGGGTCATCACCGGCTACCACGCCAGCGTGGACCTGGCCAAGGTTGGCCTGCCCATCGAGTGCGTGATCGAGCTGCGCATCACCGACCGCGACTACAAGCGCACCCAGGACGCCCTGGAGAAGATTCCGCAGCTCAGCCTCTGCCACCGCGTCACTGGCGACGCCTGCCTGCTGATCAAGGCCGCCGTGGCCTCGATGCCGGAGCTGCAGGACCTGATCGACCAGATCGGCACCTTCGGCGCCACCAAGACCTCGCTGATCCTCTCCACCCCCTTCGAGCAGCGCATACCCGGCGCCCTGCAGGAGCGCGGCAAGGTGGAAGTGCTGAAGACGGCGAAAGGCTGAGCGGTTGCTTCACGTCGGTGGGGGCCTCGCTGCGCTCGTCGCCCCACCTGCACGATCAGCCGTCGCGGTGGCGCCGGAGCATCTCGGGGATCTTCGCCACCGCCAGCTTCTGCAGGCGGCACAACAGCGGGTGCGAAACGTCCTGTACCCCGTAGCGATCACGCAGGCGACCGGCCAGGTGCAGGGCCAGGTTGGCGGCCATTTCGGCGTCGGCCAGGGCGCGGTGGGCCTTGCCGGTATCCGGCAGGTGCGCCCAACTGTTGAGGTTGCCGAGCTTGTGGCTGGGCGCTTCCGGCAGCAGGCGCCGGGACAGCAGCAGCGAGCAGGCGAACGCCTGGCGGCGGGTGCGGCCGATGCGCGCCAGCTCGAAATCCCAGAACTTCTGGTCGAAGGCGGCGTTGTGCGCCAGCAGCGGCAGTTCGCCGACGAAGTCCGCGGCTTCGCCCATCACCTGCTCCACCGGCGGGGCATTGCGCAGCATGGCGGTGCTGATGCCGGTCAGGCCCTGGATGAAGGGCGGCACCGGAAGGCCCGCGTTCATCAGGCTCTGGTAACGGTCGACGATGCGTCCGTTCTCCAGGATGACGATGCCGATCTCGGTGGCGCGGCAGCGGTCGCTCGGCGAGACGCCGGTGGTTTCGAAGTCGATGACGGCAATGGGGTCCACAGGAAATTCCAGGTTGGGGCGCGGTTCAGTTGCGCAACAGCAGGTTGCCCTCGATGGGCTGGTAGCGGCTGGCGGCGCGGATCAGGGATTGGGCGGTGAGGCCGGGCACGCCATAGACCAGGGTTTCCACGCCGTGGGCCTGGGCCACCCGTTCCAGCAACAGGTCGAAGTCGCCGTCGCCGGAGGCCAGCACCACCTGGTCCACCCGCGGCGCGGCGTCGAGCACGTCGATGGTGATGCCGACGTCCCAGTCGCCCTTGGCCGAACCATCGCTGCGCTGGATGAAAGGCTTGAGCTTCACGGTGAAGCCCAGGTTGCGGAGGATCTGCTGGAATTGCTGCTGGCGCGGGTCGCCACGGTCGATGGCGTAGGCGGTGGCCTCGACTATCGCGCCCTCGGCGGCGACGCTCTGCCAGAAGGCACTGTAGTGGAAATGGCAGCCGTAGGCGTGGCGTACCGTGTAGTAGAGGTTTTGCACGTCGGCGAATACGGCGATTTTCTTCAACGCGGCTCCTCGGTGGCTGGCTGGCGCGGTCCGGGTAAGGATAGAGTGCGGCCAGTATGCCAGCCTAAGAGAGTGGAAAGTGGATAAGACCATGGAGAAGTCTCCGGGTGCCCTGCTGATCATCGACCAGCAGCAAGGCATCCGTCGCCTCGACAAGCCGCGCAACAACCCCGCGGCGGAAAGCCGTATGGCCACCCTGCTGGCGCACTGGCGCGGCGCCGGCTGGCCACTGGTGCATATCCGCCATATCTCCCGCGAGGCCGGATCGGTCTTCGCCCCCGGCCAACCCGGGGCCCTGTTCCAGGCCGAATTCGAACCGCAGCCGGGCGAACAGGTGCTGGAGAAGAACGTGCCCGACGCCTTCGTCAACAGCGGCCTGGAACGCTGGCTGCGGGTGCGCGGCCTCGACGCCGTGGTCATCGTCGGCGTCGCCAGCGAGAACTCGGTGGAAGCCACGGCCCGCAGCGCCGGCAACCTGGGCTTCGCCACCTGCGTGGTGGCGGACGCCTGCTACACCTTCGCCAAGGCCGATTTCGCCGGCCGCCCGCGCAGCGCCGACGAGGTCCACGACATGGCGATGGCCAACCTGCAGGGCGAGTACGCCCGGGTGCTGTCCATGGACGAATTGCTGGCGCGCGGGCCGACACCCTGACGGCGGCCGTCTATAGTTTCAGTTACCCCGCGTACATCGAGAACGGGGACGACGCCAAGACCCACCGCATGGGTCTGTTGCAGGGAGCAAGGCGCCCGCCATGGCAGGCGGCGCCGTCTGGCAGTCACTCCAGCCGCAGGCCATGCACCAGGCGATAGTGCAATGCGTGCCCATGGATGTTGCCTGCTTGCCCTGCTGTTGCTCTCCGCCCCCTGCCATGCCGAAGCGCGCCTGGTGTTCAGCGCCTTTCCCGGCCAGGGCCTGCCGCTCTTCCAGATTTGCAAACGCATCCTGATCGAAGCCTACGCCGAGCTCGGTATCCGCATCGAAACCCGCGCCGCGCCCGCCGCCCGCGCCTTGCAATACGCCGAGCGCGGCATGAACGATGGCGAGCTGTGCCGCACCAACCTGCTCGCCGAGCAGCCCAGCGACCTGCTGCTGATCCGCACGCCGCTGTTCGAGTCCTACGCGGTGGCCTTCGCCAATCGCCCACTGCACCTGCGCGACTGGTCCAGCCTGAAGCCCTACCTGGTGGGATTCGAACGCGGCAAGACGGGGCTGGAGCTGCGCCTGAAAGGGGTACGCCTGTCGCCCTCCAACGGGGTCGAGAATGGCCTGCGCAAGCTGGCCGGCGGCCGGGTGGACGTGCATGTGGAGGATTACTACACGGGCATGTGCGTCCTGCGCCAGAGCGGCATGCGCGGCATTCAGCCCCTGCATCCGGTGCTGGAGCGCTTCTCCATGCACCACTACCTCAACCCGCGCCACCGCGACCTCGCCCCTCGCCTGGAGGCGGTACTGCGGCGCATGGCGCAGAACGGCCGCCTGCTGGCGATCGAACGGCAGGTCCTGCAGGAAGCCGGGCTGGATGATCTCAGCCCGCCCTGAGCGACTATCATGGCGCTCCCTTCTGCCCTCCGCCGGAACCCGCAATGTCGCTCCACGCCCGCAACCTGGCCTTGCTCGACGAACACGCCATCCCCTACCGGGAGGTCAGCCACGAAGCCGTGCTCGACTACCCGACCGCCCACGCGGTACGCCAGCGCTTCGGCCTGCGCGGGGTGGAAAGCAAGAGCCTGTTCCTGCGCCTCCGAGGTGGCGGCTACGCCATGCTGGTGACCCTGGAGGGCGCGCGGGCCGACTGGGCCCAGCTCAAGGCGCTGCTGGGCGCGCGACCGAGTATCGCCAGCGACGAGGAACTGGTCGCGCTCACCGGCTGCGTGCCCCAGTGCGCCTGCCCCCTGGGCCACGCCGAAGCGATCGCCCTGGTGTTCGACGAAGCGATCTTCCGGCACGACTACCTGATCTACTCCCCCGGCCCACCGGAACGCACCCTGGAAGTGGCCACCGCCGACCTCGCCCGGCTCCTGCCACGCCTGCCGAACCGGGTGCTGCACTATCGTTCCGCATGAACCGACGTTAGGAGGCGGCAGCGGCTTGGGCTAAAGTGCCCAAGACCGACTGCCGCAAGATATGAATACCCACTGATGAACCCGTTCGAGCTGCTGCGCGCCTCCTGGTACTTCTTCTCCCGCAACGCAGGTGAAATCGCCCTGCTCTGCCTGCCGGTCATCCTGATCGAAGCCATCACCCAGCAAGGGGTGATCGCCTGGCTCGGTCCGGATAAATCCCAGGGCGCCTCGATCATCATCAGCATGCTGTTCTATCCGCTCTACGTCGGGGCGCTGATCATCTTTGTCGACAGCCGCAGCCACCGGATCCGCCTCAAGCCACGGCAGGTGCTGGAAATGGCTGTGTTCCGCTGGCCCGCCTTCGCCGTGCTGGCGGCCATCAGCACGCTGCTGATCATGGTCGGCGCCTGGATGCTGATCCTTCCGGGCCTGTACGTGATGATCAAGCTGGCCTTCGCCGAGTACCTGCTGGTGCTGGAAGGCAAACAGCCGCTGGACGCCATCAAGGAAAGCTTCGCCCTGACCCGCGGCCACTTCTGGAACATCCTCGCCTGCGTGCTGCTGGTGATGGGGCCGATCTGGCTGGTGGACTGGTTCGCCTACCGTGAACTGGGGAACAACCCGGACCCGGTGGGCACCGTGGTCCTGGAAAGCTTCAACAGCTTCTTCCAGCTGTTCGTCAGCATCGCCCTGTACCGGATGTTCGCCCTGGTGACCGAGTCGGCGGCGGAGCCGTGAGCGCGACGCCAATGCGGCGGGCAGCGTCCGCGTTCAGTGGTTTTCCCCGGGGCTGCTAGGCTTTTCGAGCCATTCAAGGAGGACAACTCATGACTGAAAACCCCAGCATCCTGTCCCACATTTCGGTAGGCACCAACGACTTCGAACGCGCCGTCGCCTTCTACGACAAGGTCCTGCCCACCCTGGGCTGCAAGCGCATCATGGAACACCCCGGCGCCGTGGCATACGGCCGCGAGTACCCGGAATTCTGGGTGCAGGCGCCCATCGACGGCCACCCGGCCAGCGTCGGCAATGGCACCCACATCGGTTTCTTCGCGGCCAGCAAGGCCGCGGTGCAGGCGTTCTTCGAAGCGGCGCTGGAGGCCGGCGGCAAGGGCGATGGCGAACCCGGCCCACGCCCGCAATACGGTGATCCCTACTACGGCTGTTTCATCCGCGACCCGGATGGCCACAAGATCGAGGCCGCGTTCTGGGACGTGGATCTGCACCCGGACTACGAGCTGTACATCGAGCCGCACGCTCACTGAGCGCCCGGACGGTAGCGCCGCGCGGCGTCCAACACCCAGCCTTCGTCGATCATCTGCCCCAAGGCCTCGGCGATGACCCGGCGCTGGCCCTGCAGGGACCGCTGGCGCGAAAAGCCGAGGAAAAGTTCGGTGCGCGCCGGCGGCCGGTAGGCCAGCTTGACGATGCGTCCGGCCAGCGTCGGGTCGCGCAGCAGTTCGTAATCCACCTGGCAATCGGTACCGATCACCAGCTGCAGCCGCTTGTGGCGCAACATGTCCAGCAACTGGCCTTCGTTGCCGACCCCTACCTTGTTCAGCGCCTGGTCGGAATCGAAGGGCTCGAAGTAGGCCGACCCGCGCACGAAACCGATGACGTACCGCCCCAGTTGCGGGTAGCCGGTAACGCTGCGGGACAGCTCAGGCAGGCTGTAGAAACGTGGTGCGCAGGTGAAATAGGGACGCTCCAGGTAGTCGATGTAGCGCTCCCGCTCGGGCGTCCTGGCCAGGCCCGTCATCAGATCCGCCGAGCCCCGCTCCAGGGCGGCCAACCCCCGCGACCAGGGCGCCCGCTGCACCTCGAAGCGCAGCCCGGTGCGGCGCTCCAGTTCGGCCAGCAGGTCCATGTCCAGGCCACGCAACTGCTCGCCTTCGCCAGCGATGCGAAACGGCGGCCAGTAATCGGTCATCACGCGCAGGGGTGCCGGGTGGTCGGCGCACGCGATGCCGGGCAGCAGCATCAGGCTCGCCAGCCCGAGGCGAAGCCGCGACGTTTTGTAAATCAAGGCCAGGAATGACCAGAGGACTACGCCCAGCTGCATGCCGGCTCCCGGATCAGTCTTGCAGTTCGTTGTGGGTGCCATCGCAACACGGTGGCGAGTGGCTATGTTTGCAGCCACAGAAATACAGGGTTTCGCTGACCTCTGCATGAAATTTGAGTGGCGCCAGGCCAGTGCCCTTGTGAGATCCGTCACAGAACGGCTGTTGCTGGCTGCGGCCGCAGCGGCACCAGAAGTAATCCTGGCCGGCCACGACCTCCACTTCGAAGGGACCCTTGCGGGCGATCCGCACCTCGCTGCTCACGGCATTCCTCCCGGGCGCGCCTGGCTTGGGCCGCCGCGGCGGCTCGGGTATGCTCGCCCTCTTCCAGCATAGATGCCAGCTTCTGCCGATGCCCCGAGTCCTGCGATTCGCCCTGCTCAGCCTGTCGGTCCTCGCCGTCGGCCTGGTGGCGCTGGTCTATGCGCTCACCTGGCACCCCGCGCCACGTGAGCCGGCCCCCCTGGCCTGCCAGGCCGAAGCGCCGCAGCTGCAACCGGGGCAGGCCCTCAAGGTGATGACCTGGAACCTGCAGTACCTGGCCGGCAAGCGCTACGTCTTCTACGACGACCTGCCCGACGGCGAAGGCCCGGACGAGCGACCCACGGCGCAAGACCTGGCCTACAGCCTCGACGAGGTGGTGCGGGTGATACGCGAGGAACAGCCGGACATCGTCAACCTCCAGGAACTCCACGAAGGTGCCCGCGCGACCGACCACCAGGACCAGTTGGCCCTGCTGCAGGAGCGCCTGGCCGACCTCTATCCCTGCACCAGCCAGGCCTTCTACTGGAAGGCCGCTTTCGTGCCTGACCCGCATATTCTCGGCAGCGTTGGCATGAAGCTCGCTACCCTCAGCCGCTTCCGTATCGCGAGTGCCGAACGCCTGCAACTCCCCCGGGAAGAGAACGACCCGCTCAGCCGCCAGTTCGACAAGCAGCGTGCCCTGCTGGTCAGTTACTTGCCGATTCGCGGCGGTGGACGTCTGGCGACGATCAACACCCACCTGGATGAGCGTGCCTCGGACCAGGCCACGCTGAAACGCCAGGTGGGCATGACCCGAGCCCTGCTCGACCGGCTCCAGGCCGAAGAGGTGCCCTGGGTGCTGGCCGGCGACTTCGACCAGTTGCCCCCTGGCCAATTCGAGCGGCTGGCTCCGCAGCAGCGCAGCCGCCATAGCCCGGACAGCGAACTAAAGGCGTTGTGGCGCCACTATCCGATGATCCCCAGCGTGGGCGAGGCCAGCGGTGAGCAGCGCGCCCGCTGGTTCACCCACTTTCCCAATGACCCACGCGTGAAGGGCCCGGACCGGACCCTCGACTACGTTTTCCACAGCCCCAGCCTGGCACGTATCGAAGCCCGGGTCCGGCGGCACGACACCCTGCGGATTTCCGATCACCTGCCGCTCACCGCGAGGTTCTTCTTGCCGCCGGCACATTGAAGTCCATCTGCGCGAGCATTCATGGTGCGCACGCCGATGGGCTCTACCGCGCGCTTGGCAGCGCCGCCACGTCCGATCGGCGGCGCCGCCCCTTACGTCAGTGACCCGCGCTCTGGCCACCATCGACGTGCAGGATTTCACCGGTGACAAACCCGGCGCGCTCCAGATAGACGATGGCCTGCGCGACATCGTGGGTCTCGCCCATATGGCCGACCGGGTGCAACCGGCCCAGCGCCGCGTGGGTTTCCTCGCCGTGCATCGGCGTCTTGATGATGCCGGGGGAGACAGCGTTGACGCGGATTCCGCGCTTGGCGTACTCGATGGCCAGGGACTTGGTCGCCGCATTGATGCCTCCCTTGGTCAGCGACGCCAGAACCGACGGCACACCTTCGATGGCGTGATCCACCAGGCTGGTGGTGACACTGACCACATGGCCACTCCCTTGCTTCTCCATCTCGGTAATCGCGAGCTGGGAAATGTAGAAGAAGCCGCCGAGGTTGACGCCCAGCACCGCGGCGTAATCTTCGTGGGAATAATCGGTGAACGGCTTGGCGACGAAGATTCCAGCGTTGTTGACCAGGGTGTCGATACGGCCATAACGCGCCATGCCTTCCCGAATCACGCGCTCGGCGGTCGCCGGATCGGCGATGTCACCGGCCACGCTGAGGATGTCCGGGTCGGTGGAGGGTTTGATCGAGCGCGACGTGGCGACCACCCGGTAATCGAGATCACGGAAGGCCTTGACCACCGCGGCACCGATACCCTGGGAAGCGCCAGTGACGACGACGACTTTTCTTGCATTGCTCATGATGAACCTCCAGTTGCAACGGGGATTGGAAAGAACGATCGATCAGGCTTCGGCTGTGGCCTGAGCCAGTTGCCGCAAGAGTTGTTCGTAGTCGCCGACGGACTGCGAACCCGACACCAGGTGGCGGCCGTTGAGAATCATGGTCGGTACCGAATCGATACCCCGTTCGCGGTAGAACGCTTCGAGCTCACGAACCTCCTTGGCGAACGCCCCGGTCGCCAGTACCTCGCGCGCTTGCGCCGGGTCCAGCCCTGCTTCGGCCGCCAGATGCGCGAGCGTCTCGTGATCGCTCGGGTTCTTTCCGTCGGTGAAGTAGGCACGCAGCAAGACCTTGTGGAGCCGGGCCTGCCGACCTTCCAGCAATGCCCAGAACAACAGGCGGTGCGCGTCGAAGGTGTTGTAGAAGTGACTGCGCCTTTCCAGGTCGAAATGGAAGCCGATGGCCTGGCCACGGGCGATCACCATCGCGTTTCGTGTGGCGACCTCTTCGGCGGTGCGTCCGTACTTGCGCATCATGTGCCGGACGGCGTGCTCGCCTTCGGCCGGCATATCCGGGTTCAGCTCGAAGGGTTTGAACGTCAACTCCACCGACACCTCATCGGCCAGGTTGGCAATGGCCTGTTCCAACGCTGTCGCCCCCAGGGCGCACCAGGGGCACACCACGTCAGAGACGAAATCGATGGTGACGGACGGACGAGTCATGACGGCTGCTCCGGGAGTCGTTGCCGGTAGGCGGTGGTGGTCATCCCGGCATATCCCCAGTTATCGCCATCGACCTCGTCGATCACGATGTGGGTCCGGTCCGGGCGTTTGTGGAGAACTCGCTCCAGGGTTTCGGTGATGTCGGCGGTCACCCGAGATTTCTGTTCTCGAGTGACGCCGTCGGGGGTGATACGTACGCTGACGAACGGCATGACAGCCCTCCAATGACTGCTCATCGACATGATGGGAGTAGGCAGTGGCGGGAAATTTATGACCTCTCCCGATAGCGATAAAGGCGGGACCGATCACATCATTAGTAACGCGATGTAATGAATCAGATCGTACGTCTAACGCTGACGACCGCCCCCTGCGGACGGCCAGCGCACGCTTCAGCCGCGTACGGCCCGACTGACGCGCAAACCGGGCCTTCAGGACCGGACGGTCAATCGAGCGGGTAACGCCCGCTCTCCAGGTGGTCGATTCCCAGGCGGTCGAGGACGTCCATCGGGTGCAGGACGCTGACTCGGACGGTTCCTATTTTCTCGGCTTGGCCCTGGCGGTGGGCTCCGCTTCCATCGGGTCATCGGGCCACCAATGCTTCGGGTAGCGTCCCTTCAAATCCTTTTTCACCTCGGCATAGGTGTTGGCCCAGAAACTGGCCAGGTCCTGGGTTACCTGTACCGGACGACGCGCAGGAGACAGGAGATGCAGCAATACCCCTTGCCGGCCGCCCGCGATGCGCGGCGTTTCGGCCAAGCCGAACAGCTCCTGCAGCCTCACCGCGAGCACCGGCGGATGCTCTGAGTAATCCAGGGCGATCCGCGAACCCGACGGGACCTGCAGCGACTTCGGCGCCAGCTCATCCAGGCGCTGCGGCAATGGCCAGGGCAGCAGGCCGAGCAGGATGCCCGGCAAGTCGAGGTTGGCGAAGTGGCTCAGTCGATTCACCTTTCCCAGATAGGGAGCCAGCCACGTGTCGAGGGAGTCCAGCAAGGCGGTATCCGACAGATCGGGCCACTCGCTCTCCCCTTGCCGCTCGATATCCAGCCGGCGGAGCAGCGCCACACGGGCCTGCCACTGGCGCAGCTCAGGACTCCAGGGGAGCAGTTCGATGCCCTTGCGCCGAACCAGACCGGTCAATGCCTTCAAGCGTGCCTCTTCGTCGAGGTTCAGCAATGCGGCGCGACTGAGCACCAACTCCCCCACTCGACGTTGCCTTTCGGCCTTCAAGACCCCTTCCCGCTCGTCCCACTCAAGCTCGTCCCGCTGAGTGACCCGTTCGCCGAGCACCGAAGAAAAGAGTTCCGGCTCAAGCGCTGCCGCCAGGTAGATGCGTTCCTCCCGCTGGCCCTGACGACTGCCGAGGTCGGCGATCACCAACCAGGGTTCCTTCATCAGCGCATCCGGCTCGCCGAACTGCGCGGCGCGACCATTGGCAAGCCGATAGTCAGCCCCTCCGGCGCGGCGCTGCTGGGCGATGCGGTCCGGGTAGGCAAAGGCCAGCAGGCAACCGAGCCAGCGCGGATGATCCGGGTCGGCCACCGCCTCGCTGGCCGGGCCCCGCAGGTAGGAACGGAATTGCCGGGCCAGTTGCCGCGCACGCTGCACCGCACCACGGGCACCCCGCGCAGCCTTGTCGCCGCCGGCCAGCAGCGCCAGGCGACTGTGCAGGTCGGCACCGCCGCCGCGCAGGATGTCGCGCTCGCCCAACAGGGCCGCCAGGTCGCACGCCAGTGCGCCCAGGCCCAGGGCCTGACCCCGCAGCAGCAGGTGGGCGATGCGCGGATGGGTAGGCAGTTCGGCCATGGCCTGGCCGTGGCGGGTCAGGCTGCCGTCCTCGGCCAGGGCGCCGAGGCGCTGCAGCAGGTCGCGGCCCTGGGTATAGGCCGCGACGGGCGGCGGATCGAGCCAGGCCAGTTCGCCCGGGTCGCCGACGCCCCAGCGCGCCAGCTGCAAGGCCAGGCCGGCCAGGTCGGCCTGGAGGATTTCCGCGCTGCCATGGGCAGCCAGCTGCTCGTGCTGGGCCTCGGACCAGAGCCGGTAACAGACGCCGGGCTGCAGGCGCCCGGCGCGGCCGGCGCGCTGGGTGGCGGAGGCGCGGGAAATGCGTTGGGTGTCCAGACGGGTCATGCCGCTGGCCGGGTCGAAGCGCGGTACCCGCTCCAGGCCGGCATCCACCACCACGCGCACGCCGTCGATGGTCAGGCTGGTCTCGGCGATGTTGGTGGCCAGCACCACCTTGCGCGTGCCGGCCGGTGCCGGCTCGATGGCGGCGCGCTGCGCGGCCAGGTCCAGCTCACCGTGCAGCGGGCAGAGCAGGATGTCGGCACGCCCGTCGAGACGCTCGCCCAACTGGTCGGCCACGCGGCGGATCTCGGCCTGGCCGGGAAGGAACACCAGCAGGCTGCCGGGCTCGTCGGCCAGCGCCTGCAGCACGGTCTGCACCACGCGCGGCTCCAGCGCTTCGCCGGGTTGGCTCGGTCGGCCCCAGCGTTGTTCCACCGGGAACATGCGACCCTCGCTGCGCACCACCGGCGCCCCGTCCAGCAGGCGCGACAGGCGCTCGCCCTCCAGGGTGGCGGACATCAACAGCACCTTCAGCGGCGGCTCGTCGCGCAGCAGGGCGCGGCCGTTGAGGCACAGCGCCAGGGCCAGGTCGGCATCCAGGCTGCGCTCGTGGAATTCGTCGAAAATCACCAGGCCGACGCCTTCCAGCGCGGGGTCTTCCTGCAATCGGCGCGCGAGGATGCCCTCGGTCACCACCTCGATGCGCGTACGCGGGCCGACCTTCGACTCCAGGCGGATGCGATAGCCGACGGTTTCGCCCACCGCCTCACCCCGCTCGCTGGCCAGGCGCTCGGCGGCGGCGCGGGCGGCCAGGCGGCGCGGTTCCAGCATCAGGATGGACTGCCCGGCCAGCCAGGGTTCGTCCAGCAGCGCCAGGGGCACGCGCGTGGTCTTGCCTGCGCCGGGCGGCGCCTCCAGCACGGTTTCATGGCGGGATCGCAGGGCGGCCCGCAGATCGGGCAGGACGGCATCGATGGGTAACGGAATCATGGGCACTCCAGGCAGGCCCGGAAGTATACCGGCGAACTGCCCGTTCCTTGCCGGGGTCGCCGCTACGGCATGCGGATTTGCAACAGGCCGCTTGGTATAGTTGCGCTCTTTCGACCAGGAGATGCTCATGCGTATTGCTTCCCGATGGATCGGCGGCGCCGTCGCCGTTGCCCTGCTCACCCAGCTCACCGCCTGCGGCACCCTGTTCTACCCGGATCGCCGCGGCCAGATCGAAGGCAAGGTCGACCCGGCCGTCGCCGCCATGGACGCCATCGGCATCCTCTTCTTCGTCATCCCCGGGCTGATCGCCTTCGCCGTCGACTTCGCCACCGGCGCCATCTACCTGCCCGCAGGCCAGAACGCCCAGATCGCCCCGGAGAAACTCCAGGAAGCCATCAGCGCCGACGGCAAGGTGGACCCGGTGCGCCTGAAGGCCATCATCGCCCGCGAAACCGGCCACGACCTGCCGCTGGATAACCCGCAACTGCTCCAGCGCAGTGGCAACCTGCAACAACTGGCGGCCCTCGGCCTGCGCCCCGCCGCCTGAGATGCGCTCCAGCGTCCGGCGCCAGATGCGCGGCCCCTCGCCCGGCACCCGGCGCCACGGACGGGCGCTTGATCGTCACCCCCTCGGCCCGGAGTCGGCATGACCTCTTCCCGCCAGCACGCGCAGCTGCTTCGCCTGGCCACTCGCGCCTCCCTCGCCGTCGCCATCACCCTGGTGTTGGCCAAGGCCATCGCCTGGGCCATGAGCGGCTCGGTCAGCCTGCTGGCCGGCCTCACCGACTCACTGATGGACAGCGCCGCCTCCCTGCTCAACCTGCTGGCGGTGCGCTACGCGCTGAAGCCGGCGGACGACGACCACCGCTACGGCCATGGCAAGGCGGAGGCCCTGGCCGGACTGGCCCAGGCGCTGTTCATCGGCATCAGCGCGGTGCTGGTGGCAGTCCAGGCCTACGAGCGCCTGAACGCTCCCCAGCCGCTGGAGGCCGAGGGGCTGGGCATTGCGGTGATGCTCCTGTCGCTGGCGCTGACCGCGGGCCTGCTGATGTTGCAGCGCCGGGTGATCCGCGCCACTGGCTCCACCGCCATCCGCGCCGACGCCCTGCACTATCGCTCCGACCTGCTGCTCAACAGCGGCATCCTCCTCGCCCTGGTGCTGGCCAGCCTGGGCTGGCAGCACGCCGACGGGTTGTTCGGCCTGGGCATCGCCGGCTACATCTTCTGGAGCGCCGTCGGTATCGCCCGCGGGTCGGTCTCGGTGCTGATGGATGAAGAACTGTCGTCGGACATCAGCGCCGAGATGCACCGGCTGGCCTGCGCCATTCCCGGCGTGCTGGGGGCCCACGACCTGCGCACGCGGATCTCCGGCAACCGCTGGTACGTGCAACTGCACCTGGAGCTGCCCGGCGAGCTGCCGCTGTCCCGCGCCCATGCGCTCTGCGAACAGGCCGCAGGCGCCATCACCGCGCGCTACCCGCGTGCCGAAGTACTGGTGCACGCCGATCCCAGCGAAGTGGTGAAACGCGCCTAGGCCGCGCACGATTCACCCATGGTTTCGTCCCCGCCGCAGGGCGTTGCGGGCAACCAAAAAGGGGACCCCATACCGCGGGTCCCCTTCGGGAAATTCGTCCTGTGCTGGCGATTGTGTCGCCGCTTTCATCGCCTGCCTGATTGGGCAGCGCGGACCCGGGGGCCTGCTCGAACCGGTTGGATCGGCGGCGCCGACACACCTGATTGGGCGGGTCGGGTGGACGTGCTGTCCGGGCCGTGAAACTGAGGGAAAGCTTACGTCTTCAAGGGCGACAAATGATTGCTAAGATTGCTCAATAAAGCGCCACTTGCGCAATTAATCACCAAAGAAGCAATATTTGCAGCAACCAAACCAATCAACGGCCAGTACCATGGAAAAACTTGATCGCTACGACCTTAAAATCCTCGCCGAACTGCAGCGCGACGCACGCATCTCCAACCAGGAGCTGGCCGAGCGCATCGGCCTGTCGCCCTCCCCCTGCTCACGGCGCGTCAAGCAACTCGAAGATGACGGCTACATCGTCCGCCAGGTCGCCCTGCTGGACCGCAAGAAGCTCGGCCTCAGCCTCACCGCCTACGTGCTGATCGGCATGGACCGCCACACGCCGGAACGCTTCGAGCACTTCCAGGAAGTGATTCGCCAGTGCCCCGAAGTGCTGGAGTGCAGCCTGGTCACCGGCATGGAGGCGGACTACCAACTGAAGGTGGTGGTGCCGGACATGGAGCATTACCAGCAATTCCTGCTCGGCCAGCTGACCCGCATCGAGGGCGTTACCAGCGTGCGTTCGAGCTTCGTACTCAACCAGGTGCTGAGCAGCACCGAGCTGCCCCTGGGTCACCTGCGCGGCTGAACGGGCCTCGCGCGCGGAGCGGCGTGGCGTATAATCGCCGCGCTTTGCTGTACCCTCCGCGCGGCCCCGCCCCATAAGAGCCTTCCGGCTCGCAGAATCACAAGCGCACCGCCCGCCTGACGCCCGGCCTCTCGGCCGTGCAGGTGCAGCCTGTATTCACCCTCGAGGTATGCGATGAGTCCGGAAAAAATCGAAGAGTTGATGATGACGGCGATGATCGCCGTGCTGGTGGCCTTCATGGCCTTCATCGTCTGGGACCTGGCCAAGAAGTCCAAGGCCGGCCGCTTCGGCACCATGATCCTGTTCCTCGCCCTGGGCCTGGGCGTGCTCGGTTTCGTGATCAAGACCCTGGTGATCGGCGGCCTGGAAGGCATGTAAGCCGTCTCCCGCCGCGTGCGTCCCCGGCTCAGAGCTTCGCGGGGACGTCCCGGTATTCCCCCAGGCCCAGGCCGTCGAGGCTCCAGGGGCCGATGCGCACCCGCACCAGACGCAAGGTCGGCAAGCCCACCGCGGCGGTCATGCGCCTGACCTGGCGATTGCGCCCCTCGCGGATCACCAGCTCCAGCCAGGCGGTGGGCACGCTCTTGCGAAAGCGCACCGGCGGGTTGCGCTCCCACAGTTGCGGTTCGTCCAGCCGCCTCGCCTCGGCGGGCAGGGTCGGCCCGTCGTTCAGTTCCACGCCCTCGCGCAATCGCTGCAATTGCTCGTCGCTGGGCTCGCCCTCGACTTGCACCCAGTAGGTTTTCGGCAGTTTGTGCTTGGGATCGGCGATGCGCGCTTGCAGGCGACCGTCGTTGGTCAGCAGCAGCAAGCCTTCGCTGTCGCGGTCCAGACGGCCGGCGGGGTAGATGCCGGGGATGGGGATGTAGTCCTTGAGGGTCGCGCGGCCTTCGCCATCGCTGAACTGGGTCAGCACGTCGAAGGGTTTATTGAACAGCACCAGCCGCGGCTCCACGGGCGGTGCCTTGGCCACGCGGCGAGGCGCCGGGGGCGCGGGGCGGCGTGAAGCGGGGCGGGCGGGACGAGTTGGGCGCGACATGCCTGGAAACGGGTTGGCGGACAGGAAACGGGAGAGGCATGCTAGGTTCTGTGCTTCCCCGCCGCAAGAGAGAAGGTCATGCCACGTGCCCTGCGCCCCACCTGGTTGATCAACCTGATGACCCTCGCCGGTTGCCACCGCGCCCCCTACCGTGGCCCGGCGTCGAGCCACTTCGACGGCCGCCGCTTCCGCAACCTCGAACCGAAGCCGCACAAGAACCTGCGCGCCTTCCTCCGCTGGCAGTTCAGCCGCGAGAAACAGGCGCCGTGGATCGACCAGCCGGGCCCGGCGACGGCGCCCGAGGTGCCAGTCCGGGTGCAAGGCGACGAGCTGCGGGTCACCTACATCAATCACGCGACCCTGCTGATCCAGCATCGTGGCCTGAACATCCTCACCGACCCGGTCTGGTCCCAGCGGGTGAGCCCGTTCAGCTTCCTCGGCCCCCGGCGCCACCACCCGCCGGGCCTCGGGCTGGACCAGTTGCCGCCCATCGACCTGATCCTGGTCAGTCACAACCACTACGATCACCTGGACCTGGAAAGCCTGCGCGGGCTGGCGGAACGCTTCCCGCAAGCCACGGTGGTCAGCGGGCTGGGCAATGGCCCGCTGATCCGCGAAACCGGCTTCAAACAGGTCATCGAACTGGACTGGTGGCAGGAGCTGCCTCTATCGGGAGACTTGAAACTGCACGCGGTGCCGGTGCAGCACTGGTCGGCGCGGACCCGCAGCGACACCAACGAAACCCTGTGGATGGGCTTCGTGATCGAGTCGCCGGACGGCCCCGTCCTGTTCCCCGGCGACACCGGCCTGGGGCCGGAATTCCGCCTGATCCGCGAGCGCTTCGGCCCGATGCGCTTCGCCGCCCTGCCCATTGGCGCCTATGCCCCGCGCTGGTTCATGCGTGACAACCACATGAACCCGGACGACGCGGCGCAGGCCCACAGGCAGTTGGAAGCGCAAAGCAGCCTGGCGATCCACTTCGGTACCTTCAACCTCACCGACGAAGGCCAGTTCGCCCCACCCCGCGACCTGGCCAAGGCCCTGGCCGACTGGCAGGTGGACGCCGACAGTTTCCGCGTGCCGACGCCGGGGTATCAGTGGCGGATTCCGCGCCTGGCGGACACCCCGGTGCGAATGGATCCGCGCCCGCAGGAGGCCTGAGCCGCCACCCCGATCAGCGGAACGGCGGCTCGTCGAAGCTGCGCAGCTTGCGTGAGTGCAGCGCGTTGAGCTGGGTGCGCAACAGATCCAGGGCGGCGATGCCGATGCGCAGGTGCTGGCTGACGGCGCGCTGGTAGAAGGCACTGGCCGAGCCGGGCAGCTTGATCTCACTGTGCAGCGGCTTGTCGGATACGCACAGCAGCGTGCCGTAGGGCACCCGCAGGCGATAGCCCTGGGCCGCCACGGTGCCGCTTTCCATGTCCACCGCCACGGCCCGCGACAGGTTGATCAGTGGTCGCTCCTGGGCCCAGCGCAATTCCCAGTTGCGGTCGTCGTAGGTCAGCACGGTGCCGGTACGCAGGCGGCGCTTGAGGTCTTCGCCACGGTCGCCGGTGACCTGGGCCGCGGCCTCCTGCAGCGCCTGCTGCACCTCGGCCAGGGCCGGCAAGGGGATATTCGGCGGCAGTACCCGGTCGAGGATGCCGTCGCGGCGCATGTACGCATGGGCCAGCACGTAATCGCCGATGGTCTGCGACTGCCGCAGGCCGCCACAGTGGCCGATCATCAGCCAGCAATGCGGGCGCAGCACGGCCAGGTGGTCGGTGATGTTCTTGGCGTTGGACGGGCCGACGCCGATATTCACCAGGGTGACGCCGTGGCCGTCGGCGGCGATCAGGTGATAGGCCGGCATCTGGTAGCGGTGCCAGACCACGCCGTCGACGATGGCCTGCATCTCGCCCTCGTCCATGCCGCGCTCCACCACCACATTGCCCGGCAGCACCATGCGCACGAAACGCGGGTCCTCGCGGAGCTGGTCGATGCCGTGGCGGATGAACTGGTCGACGTAACGGTGGTAGTTGGTCAGCAGGATCCACGGCTGCACATGGCGCCAGTCGCTGCCGGTGTAATGCACCAGGCGGCGCAGGGAGAAGTCCACCCGCGCCGCGTCGAACAGGGCCAGCGGCAGGGGATCGGCGTTCTCCCAGTCGTAGAGGCCGTCGGCCACGCCGTCGGTGGCGGCGGAAAGGTCGGTACTGGGAAACACCCGCGCCAGCTCGGCGGCGGTCACGCCGGAACCGGCCAACTCGTCGCCCTGCTCCACCACGTAGGGATAAGGAATGTTCTGCTGGCTGGTACCCACTTCCACCTGCACGGTGAAGTCGTGCATCAGCGGCCGCAGTTGTTCCAGCAGGTAAGTGCGGAAGGCATCCGGATGGGTGACGGTGACGCTGTAGTTGCCCGGCACCTGGATCTTCGCAAAGGCGCGGGTCGTGGACGGCACTTCGCCCTGGCAGCGGTAGGTGATGCGCAGCAGCGGATAGCGGAACAGCGCGCGCTGTGCGGCATCCGGCTCGACGCGCTCCTTGATGTAACGCTTCAGCGCCTGGCTCAGAGCTCCGGTGGCCTGCCGGTGCAGCTCGGCGAGGCGGTCGACGGCTTCCTCGGCGGTTGCGGCAATCACAAAATCGTTCGGTTCGAGGCTCACGGCCGGCATCCTTTCAGTTCGTTCTGGACCTATCTTGCCTGCTCGGACAGGCAAAGGCATAGAACGAAAAGGCAGGTAATTTCGCCGCCCGTGCCGCCCCGAAACAGGCGGCACGAGCCCGGAGTCACACCAGGTGCGGCGTGGAACGGGCCACCAGCGCCTCGACGTCGGCGCCACGCGGCAGGGTGCCGTAGACGCGGCCCTGCCCGCCCAGGCGACTGCCGATGAAGGCATCGGCGACGGTGGCGTTGCCGGCTTCCAGCAGCAGCTTGGCCTGCAGCGCCACGGCCACGTCTTCGGTGAGCTGACGGGCGCGGTACTGGATGTCGGCGGTGTCGGCGAAACCCTTTTTCAGGTTGCCGATGAACGTCGCCAGACGGGCATCGCCATGGCCATCGCCCAGCTCGGCGAAGAGCGCGTCGAGCACGCCCGGCTCCTTGGACAGGGCCCGCAGCACGTCCAGGCACTGCACGTTGCCGGACCCTTCCCAGGTGGAGTTCACCGGGGCCTCGCGGTAGAGACGCGGCAGGATGGTGTCCTCCACGTAGCCGGCGCCGCCCAGGCATTCGGCGGCCTCGTTGATCATCGCGGGGGCGCGTTTGCAGATCCAGTACTTGCCGACGGCGGTGACCAGACGGGCGAACTTGTCTTCCTGCTCGTCGTGGGCGCTGTCCAGGGCACGGCCCATGCGCAGGGTCAGGGCCAGCGCGGCTTCGCTTTCCAGGGCCAGATCGGCCAGAACGTTCTGCATCAGCGGCTGCTCGGCCAGTACCCGCCCGCCGACCTTGCGGTGGGCGCAGTGGTGGGCGGCCTGGGTCAGCGCCTGACGCATCAGGGCGCTGGAGCCGATCATGCAGTCGAAGCGGGTCAGCGCCACCATCTCGATGATGGTGGGCACGCCGCGCCCTTCCTCGCCCACCATCCAGGCCAGCGCGCCACGGTATTCCACCTCGCTGGAGGCGTTGGACCAGTTGCCCAGCTTGTTCTTCAGGCGCTGGATGTAGAACGCGTTGCGGCTGCCGTCGGGGCGGTGGCGCGGCAGCAGGAAGCAGGACAGCCCCTTGTCGGTGTAGGCCAGGGTCAGGAAGGCATCGCACATGGGCGCCGAGCAGAACCACTTGTGCCCCACCAGCTCGTAGGCCTGGCCTGGCCCCGGAATTCCCACGGGATGGGCGCGGGTGGTGTTGGCGCGCACGTCGGTGCCGCCCTGTTTCTCGGTCATGGCCATGCCGATGGTGAGGCCGGTCTTCTGCTCCATGGGCAGGTTGCGCGGGTCGTACTCGGTGGAGAGGATCTTCGGCAGCCACTTTTCGGCGATCTCCGGCTGCAGGCGCAGGGCCGGCACGCTGGCGAAGGTCATGGTCAGCGGGCATCCGGTGCCGGCCTCGGCCTGGCTGTGCAGGTAGCTCAGGCCGGCGCGGGCAACCTGGGCGCCGGCGCGCGGGTCGGTCCAGGGCATGGAGGGAATGCCATGCTCGATGGAAGCCCGCATCAGCTCGTGGTAGGCCGGGTGGAACTCCACCAGGTCGATGCGGTGCCCGTAGCGGTCATGGCTCTTGAACACCGGCTTGTTCTCGTTGGCGAGAAAGCCCGCCGCCATCAGCGGACCGCCGGCCAGGGCGCCGTAGGCCTCCAGGCGCCCTTCGGCCCAACCACCCTGGTAGCGGCGCACCCACTCCTGCAGCGGCAGGTCGACACGGTAGAGGTTGGCGCCATCCAGTGGCGGCACCTGGTTGAAGACTTCATGGGTTTCGGCGAACGCGTGCAGGCTCATCTCAGGTCTCCAGGGCAGTTTGGCTGGCGCCCAGGGCGCGCAGGCAGAAAGTGACGAGGTTGGCGCAGACGGCCTCGAGGTCGTCCGGCCGCTGTCCGGCCTCGCGCAGGGCGCGGGCGGGCGGGGACAGCGGGCCGACCAGGGATTCGGCGATGGCGCCGACCAGGCAGGCCGCGGTCAGGGAAATGGATGGCACCTGGAACTCACCGCGCGCCTGGCCATCCGCCAGCAGCGCGCAGAACAGGTCGGCGTAGGCTTCGCGATAGAGCAGGCGCTGCTCGTCCACTTGCGCATCCACCGGTTCGGCGATCAGGGCGAAGGCCAAGCGCCGACTGTGCCAGGCACGCGCGGCGAACTGGCGCAGCCCACGGGCCAGGCGCTCGGCGGCCGAGCCCTCACCGCGCAGCACCTCGGCCAGGCTGTCCACTTCCAGCTGGCTGGCCTGGGCGAAGACTTCCGCCGCCAGCTCGCCCTTGTTGCCGAAGTGGCGATAGAGGCTGCCGGTGGCGATGCCGACGTCCTCGGCCAGGGCCTGCATGGTCAGGGCCGCGAACCCGCCCTCCACCACCCGTGCATGGGCACAGGCCAGGATGCGGCTGCGCAATGCCTGGTCACGATCGATTCGGGAAGCGGTGGTGCGATAGGCCATGATCTGAATCCTGATTCACTCATTTCAGTGAATCAGGATTCAGACTTTGCAGAAAGCGGGATATTGGCCGCGAACAGCGACAAAAATGCCGCCAAGGTGAAGGATCAGCCGAGCGATGTGGCGCTTTCCACCGGCTTGCACAACAGCCAGTCATTCAACAGCGCTCGCAACTCTTCGAACTTCACCGGCTTGGCCATGTAGTCGCTCATGCCCGCTGCCAGGCAGCGCTCGCGGTCGCCGCTGTGGCTGTGGGCGGTGATGGCCAGCACCGGCAGGTCAGCGCAGCCGGGCATGGCGCGCAGGGCGCGGCAGGTGGCGAAGCCGTCCATGACCGGCATCTGGCAATCCAGCAGCACGGCATCGATCTTCTCGCGGCGGATCTGTTCGAGGGCTTCGGCGCCGTTGTCGGCGGTACGCACGCGATAGCCGAGCTTGAGCAGCATGCCGCGGGTGACCAACTGGTTGATGGCGTTGTCCTCCACCACCAGCACGGTGCATTGCTCCGGACGACGCTGGGGCTGACCGCCGGAACGGCGCAGAGGGATGACCTGGGCCTGCGCCGGCAGGGTCAGGCTCAACGTCAGCGTAAAGGTGCTGCCTTGTCCCGGCGCGGACTGGTGGGAAAGCGTGCCGCCGAGCAGCGCGACCAATTGCTGGCTGAGGGCGAGTCCGATGCCCAGGCCGCCGTATTCACGGGTCATGGACCCATCGAGCTGGTAGAAGCGCCGATAGATCAGGCCATCCGGCGGGGTGGCGAAGCCGATGCCGGTATCCGTGACGTCGATGCTCAACGCCACACTGCCCTCGGCGGAAGCCCGTCCGCCGACCCGCAGGCCGACGCGGCCGCGGCTGGTGAACTTGATGGCGTTGTCCAGCAGATAACCCAGGGCCTGGGCCAGCTTACCGGCGTCACCTTCCAGGGTATCCGGCAGCTTGTGGTCGAGTTCCAGGTCGAAGTCCAGGCCCTTTTCCTCGGCGCGCGGGGCGAACTGTACCCGCAGGCTGTCGATCAGACCACGCAGGCTGAAAGGCTCGCGCCGGGGGTAGAGCTTGCCGGCCTGCAACTCGGTCATGGCGAGAATGTCGTTGACCAGGCGCATCATGTCCCGCGCCGAGCCGGCGGCAGTGCGCTGGTACTGATCCAGTTCGTCGTCCAGCGGCAGGGTCTGCATCAGCTCGAGGGAACCGATCACACCATTCATCGGGGTGCGCAGCTCATGGGTGACGGTGGCGAGGAACTCGTCCTTCAGGCGGTTGCTGTTGGCCAGCTCCTGGTTGAGCGCTTCCAGCTTGCGGCCTGCGTCCTGGAGGATGCGCGTGCGCTCTTCCTTCATTGCGTTGATGCGGTCGGCCAGGGCCAGGGACAGCAGCCCCACTTCCAGTGCCGAGCCGATCTGGCTGGCGTACATGGTGAGGAAGACGTTCGGCAGGTAGCCCAGCACCATCAGCGTGTTGATGGCGCCGCCGAGGAGGAAAGTGCTCCAGGCGATGATGAAATAGCGCGCCACCCGCATGCCCCGCAGCCAGGCCAGCACGCCGGCGGAGAAGATCACCACGGTGAAGATCAACGCCAGGGAAGTGGCCAGGCGCAGGGCCAGGCCGTAGCTGGCGGTCAACGCCAGGACCATCGCCAGTCCCCCCAGTGCCATCAGGCCGAGCAGTGCGCGGTCGACCCAGGGGCTGTGCTCGGCGGTGTGCAGGAAGCTGCGGGCGAACTGGCAGCCGAAAAGCGCCGCCGAACCGATCAGGAAGGGAGTCGCGGCATTGGCCCACCAGGGGTTTTCCGGCCAGAAGTACTGGATGCCGGCGCCATTGACCGAGATCTGATAGAGCCCGAACGACGCGATATAGAGGATGTAATAGAGGTAACTGGTGTCGCGGACGCTGAGGAAGATGAACAGGTTGTAGAACAGCATCACCAGCAGCACGCCGTAGATGATGCCGAGTACATAGATGCGTTCCGGCTGCTCTTCGAGAAAGGCCTGGGGCGACCAGAGCGTCAGCGGCGCCTGGATGGACCCTTCGCTCTGCAGGCGCAGGTAGATGCGCTTGCTCTCGTTGGGTTGCAGGGCAACGCTGAAGATGTAGTTGTTCTGCCTGATCTCCCGGCTGTCGAACGGCAGCGCATCGCCGGTGCGTTGCGCGAGGCGGTAGCCACCCTGGCCATCAGGCAGGTAGAGGTCGAGGTGGTCCAGCGGCGGATAGGCCAGCTCCAGCAGCCACTCCCGCTGGCCGCCCTTGTCGCGCGGGCGGTAGTCCAGGTCGATGCGCAGCCAGAACACCGAACGCGAATAACCGGCATTGAGCACCGCTTTCTCGTTGCGGCGAAAACTCCCCTCCAGGGCCGGGGACGTGATGTCGTCGATTTCAGCGTCGCCACGCACGTCCTCGAAGACGTCCATGTGCTGGCCCAGCGGAAGGCTGTGCAACTGCTCATCGAAGGCCACGGCATTGGCCAGGCCCGTCAGCAGGCAGAGAGTAAGGAAAAGGAGGATACGCATGCAGCCCCGCAATGGCCGCCTGACCGCGTCCGGGAGTCCCACCTCCTTATCCGACGCGCCATCCAGGGCCAGGTTGTTCAAAAACCGCACTCTAGCACAGCACAAGCCCGCGGGAAGCTGCACTTTGCTATCACACGGCAACAGCTCTATTCCGGCCCTTTCAGCCCGACGAACGGAACCGCCGCCGGTCACCCTGGGGCAAAGCGCCGCCGGTGCGGCCCGGCGGGGTGTTTAGTGGTAAGCTCGCCGACCATGAAAACGACCCACTCTCGCCCCGTAGTCCTCTGCCTTTCCGGCCACGACCCCAGTGGTGGCGCCGGCCTCCAGGCGGATATCGAAGCCCTGATCGCGCAAGGCTGCCACGCCGCCCCGGCGGTGACCGCCCTGACCGTGCAGGATACCGTCAACGTTTCCGACTTCCGCGTCCTCGACCGCGAATGGGTGCTGGCCCAGGCCCGCGCCGTGATCGCCGACCTGCCGGTGGCCGCCGTCAAGCTGGGCATGCTCGGCTCGGTGGAAATGGTCGAAACCGTCCTGGAAATCATGCAGTCCCTGCCGGGCGTACCGCTGGTCTGCGACCCGGTACTGCGTGCCGGCGGCGGCGGCGCCCTGGGCAAGGACGAAGTCGGCTATGCGATCCGCGAACGCCTGCTGCCGGTGGCCACCATCGCCACCCCGAACCTGCCGGAAGCGCGCATCCTCGCCGAGCTGCCCGACGGCACGCCGGACCAGTGCGCGGAAAAGCTCCTGCCCTTCTGCCGCAACCTGCTGATCACCGGCGGCCACGGCGACGAGACCGAAGTCCACAACCGTCTCTACACCCGGAACGGCGAGCACCACACCTTCACCTGCCAGCGCCTGCCGGGCAGCTACCACGGCTCCGGCTGCACCCTGGCCAGCGCCCTCTCCGGCCGCCTGGCCCTGGGCGAAGAACTGTCCAGCGCCGTGCGCAGCGCCCTCGACTACACCTGGCGCACCCTGCGTGACGCCGAACAACCCGGCCACGGCCAGTACGTGCCGCGTCGCCTGCCGCTGGACTTCTGCCAATGAAACTCCGTGGTCTCTATGCCATCACCGACAGCCAGTTGCTGGCCGGCGGCAAGCTACTGCCCTTCGTGGAAGCGGCCCTCAAGGGTGGCGCCAAGCTGCTGCAGTACCGCGACAAATCCAGCGACGAAGCCCGTCGCCTGCGCGAAGCCGAGGCCCTGGGCGAGCTGTGCGCCCGCCATGGTGCCCAGTTGATCATCAACGATGACGCCGAACTGGCCGCTCGACTGGGTGTCGGCCTCCATTTGGGCCAGAGCGATGGCTCCCTGGCCGCCGCCCGCGCCCTGCTCGGTCGCCAGGCGATCATCGGCGGCACCTGCCACGCCAGCCTCGACTTGGCCGACGCGGCCATCAGGGAAGGTGCCAGCTACATCGCCTTCGGCCGCTTCTACAATTCCCAGACCAAGCCGGGCGCGCCCGCCGCCACCCTGGACCTGCTGGAGCAGGCCCGGAATCGCTTCCAGGCCCCCATCGTCGCCATCGGCGGCGTGACCCTGGATAACGCCCCCGAGCTGATCGCCCGCGGCGCCAGCATGGTCGCGGTGATCCACGCCCTGTTCGGCGCCGACTCGGCCGCCGAGGTGGAACGCCGCGCCCGCGCCTTCAGCGCGCTGTTCGACGCCGCCTGATCCCGAATTCGCTTGAAAGAGAGACCTGCCATGTCCCGTTCCGAAACCCTCTTCGCCAACGCCCAGAAACACATCCCTGGCGGCGTCAACTCGCCGGTCCGCGCCTTCAAGAGCGTCGGTGGCACGCCGCTGTTCTTCAAGCACGCGGAAGGCGCCTACGTGACGGACGAGGACGACAAGCGCTATGTGGACTACGTCGGCTCCTGGGGCCCGATGATCCTCGGCCACAGCCACCCGGACGTACTGGACGCCGTGCGCAAGCAACTGGACCACGGCCTGTCCTACGGCGCACCGACCGCGCTGGAAGTGGAAATGGCCGACCTGGTCTGCGCCCTGGTGCCGTCCATGGAAATGGTGCGCATGGTCAGCTCCGGCACCGAGGCCACCATGAGCGCCATCCGTCTGGCCCGTGGCTTCACCGGCCGCGACAGCATCATCAAGTTCGAGGGCTGCTACCACGGCCACTCCGACTCCCTGCTGGTGAAAGCCGGTTCCGGCGCCCTGACCCTGGGCGTGCCCAGCTCCCCGGGCGTGCCGGCGGCCTTCGCCCAGCACACCCTGACCCTGCCGTTCAACGATATCGAAGCAGTGGAAAAGACCCTGGCCGACGTCGGCAACGAAGTCGCCTGCATCATCGTCGAGCCGGTGGCCGGCAACATGAACTGCGTACCGCCGGCGCCAGGTTTCCTCGAAGGCCTGCGCCGCCTCTGCGACCAACACGGCGTGGTGCTGATCTTCGACGAAGTGATGACCGGCTTCCGCGTCGCCCTCGGCGGCGCCCAGGCCTACTACGGCATCACCCCGGATCTCTCCACCTTCGGCAAGATCATCGGCGGCGGCATGCCGGTGGGCTGCTTCGGCGGCAAACGCGAAATCATGTCCCACATCGCCCCGCTGGGCCCGGTCTACCAGGCCGGCACCCTTTCCGGTAACCCGCTGGCCATGGCCGCCGGTCTGACCACCCTGAAGCTGATCAGCCGCCCGGGATTCCACGCCGAGCTGACCGACTACACCACCCGCATGCTCGACGGCCTGCAACAACGCGCCGATGCCGCCGGCATCCCCTTCGTCACCACCCAGGCGGGCGGCATGTTCGGTCTCTACTTCAGTGGCGCCGACGACATCATCACCTTCCAGGATGTGATGGCCAGCGACGCCGAACGCTTCAAGCACTTCTTCCACCTGATGCTGGCGGGCGGCGTGTACCTGGCGCCGAGCGCGTACGAAGCGGGCTTCACCTCCATCGCCCACGGTGACCAGGAACTGGCGATCACCCTGGACGCTGCCGAGCGCGCCTTCTCCAGGCTCAAGCAGGCCTGAGCCCGCTCACCGCCCGGCCAGCGCACCCTGCGCGGGCCGGGTCGGCCCATCTGTTATCCATTCGTTACAGCAAACCGCCCCGCGCCACGCCGCTCACGCGCCGCCCGGACGCCCCGACGCCGCCACCCCCGTAAAGGCTTTGTAAGATCGTCCCGGCTTATTTCATAATGTGACGGTCGGCGCGTTTTTCGCCGGCCGGGCATGATGCCCGCACTGCTTCCGAGGCGCTGTGATCCCCATGAACCGCACCGGCCGCGCCCTGATCCTGGGCTGCCTGTTGCTCTCCCTGCCGCTGCTGGCCAATGCCGGCGGTAACTCCCTGCTGATTCCTGCCACCGGCCGCTGCAGCCTGAACAGCCTGCCGGAGAACCTCTCGGAAGCCGTTTCCGCCTGCCAGCAGGCCGCCCAGAGCGGCGATGCCGAAGCCCAGTACGAACTCGGCGAGTTCTACTACGACGGCAAACGCACCCCGCGCGACCTGGCCCAGGCCCTGCAATGGTTCGAGCAGGCATCCCTCAAGGGCCATGCGCAGGCGCAACTGCGGCTGGGCAACATGTTCTTCCGGGGCGAAGGCGTGCCGGCCAACAATGTGCAGGCCTACATCGTGCTGAAGATGGCGGCGGTGAACGGTTCGGACGAAGCAATGGACAGCGCCGACCTGGTGGCCGCGCAGATGCGTACCGACGAGCTGGAAATCGCCACCCAGGTGCTGGGCCAGATCTTCCGCAACTACCTGCTGGAACTGCAGGCCGCCGACGGCGGCTCGCCCTTCGCGCCGCTGCCCTGAAGCGACTCAAGACGCCGAAACGACTGCCTACTTCTCCGGCATCGGCATGGGGAACGGCATCACGTTGCCGCTGCCTTTCGCCTCGCTGATCTTCGGCGTGCCCAAGCGCTCCACTTCGTCGATGCGGATGATCGAATGCATCGGCAGGAAACTGCGCACAACGCCCTCGAACTGGGCCTTGAGCTTCTCCTCACTGGGGTCGACCACCACCTGGGTGCGCTCGCCGAAGACGAACTCTTCCACCTCCAGGAATCCCCACAGGTCGCTCTGGTAGATCTGCTTGGCGTACATCTCGTACACCTGGCCCTGGTTCAGGAAGATCACCTTGTAGATGGGGTCGGACTTGCTCATGGCGGATTGGCGGGTCGTCACAGCGGATTTCGGGGGCGCAGATCATAGCATAGCCGCCAGGCAGCCGGCGCTAGGAACAGCGCGGGATGGCGACTATAATGCGCGGTTCTTCGAACCACCTGATTGCTAAGTGCATGGCCAAGAAGCTCTATATCGAAACCCACGGCTGCCAGATGAACGAGTACGACTCGTCGCGCATGGTCGACCTGCTCGGCGAACATCAGGCGCTGGAGGTAACCGAACGCGCCGAAGAAGCCGACGTGATTCTGCTCAACACCTGCTCGATCCGCGAGAAGGCGCAGGAGAAGGTGTTTTCGCAACTTGGCCGCTGGCGCGAGCTGAAACAGCAGAACCCGGAACTGGTGATCGGTGTCGGCGGCTGCGTGGCCAGCCAGGAAGGCGCCGCCATCCGTGAGCGCGCGCCCTACGTGGACGTCGTGTTCGGCCCGCAGACCCTGCACCGCCTGCCGGAGATGATCGACGCCGCCCGCGTCACCCGCAAGCCCCAGGTGGACATCAGCTTCCCCGAGATCGAGAAGTTCGACCGCCTGCCCGAACCGCGCGTCGACGGCCCCAGCGCCTTCGTCTCGGTGATGGAAGGCTGCAGCAAGTACTGCACCTTCTGCGTGGTGCCCTATACCCGCGGCGAGGAAGTCAGCCGCCCGTTCGACGACGTACTGGCCGAAGTGATCCACCTGGCCGAGAACGGCGTCCGCGAAGTGACCCTGCTGGGCCAGAACGTCAACGGCTACCGCGGCCTGACCCATGACGGCCGCATCGCCGACTTCGCCGAGCTGATCCGCGTGGTCGCCGCCGTCGACGGTATCGACCGCATTCGCTACACAACCTCGCACCCGCTGGAATTTTCCGACGCGCTGATCCAGGCCCACGCCGAGGTGCCGGAGCTGGTGAAGTTCGTCCACCTGCCGGTGCAGGCGGGCTCCGACCGCATCCTCGCGGCGATGAAGCGCAACCACACCGCACTGGAATACAAATCGCGCATCCGCAAGCTCAAGGCGGCAGTGCCGGACATCTGCATCAGCTCGGACTTCATCGTCGGATTCCCCGGCGAGACCGACAAGGACTTCGAGCAGACCATGAAACTGGTGGAAGACGTCGGTTTCGACTTCTCCTTCTCCTTCGTCTACAGCTCGCGCCCCGGCACTCCGGCGGCCGACCTGCCGAACGACACGCCGGAAGAAGTGAAGAAGCAGCGCCTGCAGATTCTCCAGGGCCGCATCAACCAGCAGGGCTTCGAGATCAGCCGACGAATGGTGGGCAGCGTCCAGCGCATCCTGGTCAGCGACTTCTCCAAGAAGGACCCGGGCATGCTCCAGGGCCGCACCGAGAACAACCGCATCGTCAACTTCCGCAGCGCCAACGCGCGCCTGATCGGCCAGTTCGTCGACGTGCGCATCGACGATGCCCTGCCCCACTCCCTGCGCGGCAGTCTGCTCGAAGAAAACCTGCACTAAGGTCTGACGGGCCCTGGCTTTCCCAGCCGGGCCCTCGGGGTTATTCTTCCAGTCATCCCTTTTCTACGCCCAAGGGCGAACACACGACATTGAACGCCTCCCTGGATCTGCACCGCTTCACCCTGGAACCCTTTGAAGCCCGCCGCTTCGCCAACCTATGCGGCCAGTTCGACGAGCATCTGCGCCTGATCGAGCAGCGCATGGGCATCGAAATCCGCAACCGCGGCAACCAGTTCGAACTGGTCGGCGACCCGCAACGCACCCGCGCCACGGAAAACCTCCTGCGCCGTCTCTACCGCGAAACCGAAGCCATCGAACTCGAGCCCGACATGGTGCACCTGTTCCTGCGCGAAACCGGCATGGACGAAGCGAGCCCCAAGACCGAGGCCGTGACCTTGCGCACCCGCAAGGGCCAGATCCGCCCGCGCGGTGCCAACCAGCAGAACTACGTGAAGTCGATCCTCGACCACGACATCAACTTCGGCATCGGCCCGGCCGGTACCGGCAAGACCTACCTGGCAGTGGCCTGCGCCGTGGACGCCCTGGAGCGCGAACAGGTGCGCCGCATCCTGCTGGTACGCCCGGCGGTCGAGGCCGGCGAAAAGCTCGGCTTCCTCCCCGGCGACCTGTCACAGAAGATCGATCCCTACCTGCGCCCCCTCTACGACGCACTCTATGAAATGCTCGGTTTCGACCACGTGGCCAAGCTGATCGAGAAACAGGTGATCGAAGTCGCCCCGCTGGCCTACATGCGCGGCCGCACCCTTAACAACAGCTTCATCATTCTCGACGAAAGTCAGAACACCACCGTCGAGCAGATGAAGATGTTCCTGACCCGTATCGGCTTCGGCTCCACCGCCGTGATCACTGGCGACATCACCCAGATCGACTTGCCTCGCGGCACCCGCTCGGGCCTGACCCACGTGATCGACGTGCTGCGTGACGTGCCGGGCATCAGCTTCACTCACTTCAAGTCCCAGGACGTGGTGCGCCACCCCTTGGTACAACGCATTGTCGAAGCCTACGACCGCTTCGACAGCCGCCAGCAGGCCGCCAAGGCCAAGCCAGCCGACAACGACCCGGGCGCGATAGACGACCATGCTTGAACTCGACCTGCAGCTCGCCAGCACGGTCCAGGACCTGCCGAGCGAGGAGGACTTCCGTCGCTGGTGCGAACTGGCCCTGCGCCAGCGCAGCGCCGACTCCGAGCTGACCATACGACTGGTGGACGAAGCCGAGGGCCGCGAACTCAACCGCACCTGGCGGCACAAGGACTACGCTACCAATGTGCTCTCCTTCCCCGCCGACGTTCCCGATGAATTGCTGGACATCCCGTTGCTCGGCGACCTGGTGATCTGCGCACCGGTGGTGGCGCGGGAAGCTGCCGAACAGGGCAAGTCCCCGCAAGCGCACTGGGCGCACCTGGTGATACACGGCTGCCTCCACCTCCTGGGTTACGACCACATCGAGGACGAGGAAGCCGAGGAAATGGAAGCCCTGGAACGGGAATTGCTGGCCGAGCTTGGCCACCCCGACCCTTACTACGACGACGAAGACCAATAAGAAGCACCGAGCAAAGGACATATGAGCGAAGATCGATCGAGCAACGGGCACAGGTCCTGGCTGGAAAAGCTGACCCAGGCCTTTGCCCATGAACCGAAAAGCCGCCAGGAGCTCCTCGAGCTGCTGCGCGAAGCCCACCAGAACAAACTGCTCGACAGCGAGGCGCTGTCGATCGTCGAAGGCGCCATCCAGGTTGCCGACCTGCAGGTGCGCGACATCATGGTGCCGCGCTCGCAGATGATCAGCATCAGGGCGAACCAGTCGCCGAAGGAGTTCCTCCCGGCGATCATCGATGCCGCCCACTCCCGCTACCCGGTCATCGGCGAAAGCCTGGATGACGTCATGGGTATCCTGCTGGCCAAGGACCTGCTGCCGCTGATCCTCCAGGACGGCAGCCAGCCTTTCAACATCAAGGACCTGCTCCGGCCGGCCACCTTCGTGCCAGAGTCCAAGCGCCTCAACGTGCTGCTGCGCGAATTCCGCGCCAACCACAACCACATGGCCGTGGTCATCGACGAATACGGCGGCGTCGCCGGCCTGGTGACGATCGAAGACGTGCTGGAGCAGATCGTCGGCGACATCGAGGACGAGCATGACGTCGAGGAAGACAGCTACATCAAGCCACTGCCCAGCGGCGACTTCATCGTCAAGGCGCTGACCCCGGTCGACGCCTTCAACGAATTTTTCGAGACCGACTTCTCCGAAGACGAGTTCGACACCGTCGGCGGCCTGGTCATGGGTGCCTTCGGCCACCTGCCCAAGCGCAACGAAACCACCGAGCTCGGCGACTTCCGCTTCCGCGTGCTCAACGCCGACAGTCGCCGCATTCATCTGCTGCGTCTCTCCCCGCTGTCCCACTGATACGCGGGCGCCCCTTCCACAGTGGAGGGGCGCCCGTGGATAATCCCGCCCCGCACGCTACTCCAGCTCCCCACCCGCCCAAGGACCGAGCATGAACTGGATCACCCGCCCCGGCTGGCCGGGCAACCTTCTGGCGCTGGGCGCCGGCGCCCTGACGCCTCTGGCGTTCGCCCCCTTCGATTTCTGGCCCCTGCAACTCCTATCCCTGGCGCTGTTCTACCTCGGCCTGCGCGACCTGGCGCCCAAGCCGGCGTTCTCGCGTGGCTGGTGCTACGGCCTCGGCCTGTTCCTGGCCGGAACCGGCTGGATCTACGTCAGCATCCACGACTACGGCGCCGCCTCGGTGCCCCTGGCGAGCTTCCTCACCGTCGGCTTCAGTGCCGGGGTGGCGCTGTTCTTCGCCCTGCCCGCCTGGCTTTGGGCGCGCTGGCTGCGCCGCAGCGAAGCGGCCCTGGCCGACACCCTGGCCTTCGCCGCCCTGTGGCTGGCCCAGGAAGCCTTCCGCGGCTGGTTCCTCACCGGCTTCCCCTGGCTCTACGCCGGCTACAGCCAACTCGACGGACCGCTGGCCGGCCTGGCGCCGCTGGGCGGCGTCTGGCTGCTCTCCTTCACCTTGGCGCTGACCGCCGCCCTGCTGGTGAACCTGGCGCACCTGCGCAAGCGCCCCGCCTTCCTCGCGGCAGGCATCGCCCTGCTGGTCGCGCCCTGGACCCTGGGCGTGGCACTCAAAGGCCACGCCTGGACCCAACCTGCCGGCGAGCCGCTGAAGGTGGCGGCCATGCAGGGCAACATCGAACAGAACCTGAAGTGGGACCCCGAGCAGCTCAACGCCCAGCTTGCCCTCTACCGCGACATGACCTTCAGCGCACAGAAAGCCGACCTGATCGTCTGGCCGGAAACCGCCGTACCAGTCCTCAAGGAGTTCGTCGACGGCTACCTCGGCGTGATGAACCGTTTCGCCAACGATCGCCAGTCCGCCCTGATCACTGGCGTGCCGATTCGCCAGAACAACGAACGGGGCGAAAAACGCTACTACAACGGCATCACCGTGGTCGGCCAGGGCGAAGGCACCTACCTCAAGCAGAAACTGGTGCCCTTCGGCGAGTACGTTCCGCTGCAAGACCTGCTGCGCGGGTTGATCGCCTTCTTCGACCTGCCCATGTCCGACTTCGCCCGCGGCGACTCCAACCAGGGCCCGTTGCTGGCCAAGGGTTACCGCATCGCCCCGTACATCTGCTACGAGGTCGTCTATCCCGAGTTCGCCGCCAACCTGGCGGCCAAGAGCGATATCCTCCTGACGGTGAGCAACGACACCTGGTTCGGCACCTCCATCGGCCCCCTGCAGCATCTGCAGATGGCCCAGATGCGTGCCCTGGAAGCCGGCCGCTGGATGATCCGCGCCACCAACAACGGCGTCACCGTGCTGATCGACCCGTTCGGTCGAATCACCGCAGGCATCCCGCAGTTCCAGCAAGGCGTGCTGTACGGCGAGGTCCTGCCCATGCAGGGGCTGACGCCTTACCTGCAGTGGCGTGCCTGGCCCCTGGTGATCCTCTGCGGCCTGCTGTTCGCCTGGGCCCTGTTGGCCAGCCGGATTGCCAAGACGGTATGACCACGCAACTTCCCTGCAGGGGAGAATTCATTCGCCAAGGGCCGCGAAGCGGCCCCAGCCCCTACCCCGTTCAGTCATAGGCCAACGGATAGGCCAGCAATCCCACAGCCTCGTTCAGCAGCATCCCGCTCTGCCAGACCGCCTTGCTCTCCGGCAGCCAGCCGCCCAGCGGCCGGCCGTTGGGAACCCCCAAGTAGCCCATGGGTGCCGCGACCACGTCGAAGCCGACACGCTCGAAGCACCAGCGGGCACGGGGCATGTGCGCAGCCTGGGTGACCAGCAGCACCCGGCGAACGCCCAGGGGCTGCAGCAGCTTCGCACTGTGGGTGGCGTTCTCCCAGGTGGTACGGCTTTCGCCTTCCTGCCAACGCACCGCCACGCCGAAGTCGCGCTTCAGTACCTCGGCCATGATCGACGCCTCAGTGGGTGGCTCGCCGTAATGCAAGCCGCCGCTGGTCAGCACAGGCAGATTGCCGGCACGGGCCAGCCGAGCCGCGTAGCGCAGGCGCTCCAGAGCCATGGCCGAGGGTTGGTCGGCACGCCAGGCCGGATCATCACGCTCTCGCCCGCCACCCAGCACCACGATGGCGTCCACCCGGCCGGGAAGGCCCGGCCACTCGGCTTCCGCCAGCGGAGGCTCTTGCTCCAGCGCCCGCGCGGACCACTCGACCATGATCGGCAGGCTCATCAGCCAAAGGCCGCCGAGCCCGGCGATGAAGCAGACCAGTGACAAGCGCGGCATGCGCCGGCGCAACCACCAGGCGAGCAGCAACAGAAGAAGCAGGCCGCCGGGCGGCAGCAGGAACTGCTTGAGGATGTAACGAATCGGCATTGGGCACCTCCCCGGTGCCCGGAGCCTAGCGGGGATCGGACGTGCGGAAAAGCTGGGAGCCACAGGACATGCAGGCCTGCACGCCCTGCCCGCGCTGCCAGATGGCCGGGGTGCCGCACATGGCGCAGCAAAGCTGCTGGCGGCGTTCCGGCATGGGGCGGGGTTTCAAGGCGAAGCGTTGCGAGGCCACTGCCTCCCTCGCGGCCATTTCCTCGGCGGCCGCGTGCCAGCCACGCAACCAACGCGTATCGCGATCCAGATAGGCGCGGATCAACTCCATCTCGGCCGGCGTCAGCCCCTTGAGTTCCAACTCGCGCGGTTCCTCATCGCGCAAGCGAACCGCCGTATCCGCTTCATCCAGCGCCAAGGCCAGCCGGTGCAACAACCGCTCGTAGAGCCCGTTCCCTGAATCCGTCCGCCGCAACTCACCCATCCGGCACCTCGAACTGCGTAAACGCTTGCATTGCTTATGAAAAGCTTAGCGTTCGCTTCTTCGCCGCAAGGCGCCTGCGACAAACGGCGCGGCGTTTGCCGACGGACGCCCGCCGGTGCATTCAGGGTTTCCCTAGGCCGACGGGGGTCATGTATGCTACGGCGCTTGAATTTCCGTTTCCCCCAACGTCCGGAAGCGCGGCCAAAGCCCGCGTGACCGGTCCGGGGAACTCCATCTTCCAGCGCCAGTAGCCATGCACGAACAGTATCAGCCCCGCGAAATCGAAGCCGCCGCGCAAGCCCACTGGGACGCGCACAAATCCTTTGAAGTGAGTGAGCAGCCCGGCAAGGACACCTTCTATTGCCTGTCGATGTTCCCCTACCCGAGCGGCAAGCTACACATGGGGCACGTGCGCAACTACACCATCGGCGACGTGATCGCCCGTTACCAGCGCATGCTGGGCAAGAACGTGCTGCAGCCCATGGGCTGGGACGCCTTCGGCATGCCGGCGGAAAACGCCGCGATGAAGAACAACGTCGCACCCGCCAAGTGGACCTACGAGAACATCGATTACATGAAGACCCAGCTGAAGAGCCTGGGTCTGGCCATCGACTGGTCCCGTGAAGTCACCACCTGCAAGCCGGACTACTACCGCTGGGAACAGTGGCTGTTCACCAAACTGTTCGAAAAGGGCGTGATCTACCGCAAGAACGGCACCGTGAACTGGGATCCGGCGGATCAGACCGTGCTGGCCAACGAACAGGTGATCGACGGCCGTGGCTGGCGCTCCGGCGCGCTGGTGGAGAAGCGCGAGATCCCGATGTACTACTTCAAGATCACCGCCTACGCGGATGAACTCTTGAGCAGCCTCGACGACCTGGACGGCTGGCCCGAGCAGGTCAAGACCATGCAGCGCAACTGGATCGGCAAGTCCCGCGGCATGGAAGTCAGCTTCCCCTTCGACCAGGCCAGCATCGGCCACGAAGGCGCGCTGAAGGTCTTCACCACCCGTCCGGACACCCTGCTGGGCGCCACCTACGTGGCCGTCGCCGCCGAGCACCCGCTGGCTACCCTGGCCGTGCAGAAGCTGCCGGCCGAGCAGGCCGCCGAACTCCAGGCCTTCATCGACGAGTGCAAGCGCGGCGGCGTCGCTGAAGCCGACATCGCCACCCAGGAGAAGAAGGGCCTGCCCACTCCCCTGTTCGTCGAGCACCCGCTGACGGGCGAGAAGCTGCCGGTCTGGGTCGCCAACTACGTGCTGATGAACTATGGCGAAGGCGCTGTGATGGCCGTCCCGGCCCACGATGAGCGCGACTTCGCCTTCGCCCACAAGTACGACCTGCCGATAAAAGCGGTGATCCGCACCGCCGCCGGCGACGAAACCCCGGCACCGTGGCAGGACGCCTACGGCGAGCACGGCCAGTTGATCAATTCCGGCGAGTTCGACGGCCTGGACTACCAGGGCGCCTTCGATGCCATCGAAGTGGCCCTGCAGAAGAAAGGCCTGGGCCAGGCCCGTACCCAGTTCCGCCTGCGCGACTGGGGCATCAGCCGCCAGCGTTACTGGGGTTGCCCGATTCCGATCATCCACTGCCCGAGCTGCGGCGACGTGCCGGTACCGGAAGACCAGCTGCCGGTGGTGCTGCCCGAGGACGTGGTGCCGGACGGTGCCGGTAGCCCCCTGGCGAAGATGCCCGAGTTCTACACCTGCACCTGCCCGAAATGCGGCACCGCGGCCAAGCGCGAAACCGACACCATGGACACCTTCGTGGAGAGTTCCTGGTACTTCGCCCGCTACGCCTCGCCGAACTACGACAAGGGCATGGTCGACCCCGCCGCGGCCAACCACTGGTTGCCGGTGGACCAATACATTGGAGGCATCGAACACGCCATCCTGCACCTGCTCTACGCACGCTTCTTCCACAAGCTGATGCGCGACGAGGGCCTGGTCAGCTCCGACGAGCCGTTCAAGAACCTGCTCACCCAGGGCATGGTGGTGGCAGAGACTTACTACCGCACTGCCTCCAACGGCGGCAAGGACTGGTTCAACCCGGCCGACGTCGAGGTGGAGCGTGACGCCAAGGCAAAGGTCATCGGCGCCAGGCTGAAGACCGACGGCCTGCCGGTGGAAATCGGCGGCACTGAGAAGATGTCCAAGTCGAAGAACAACGGCGTCGACCCGCAGGCCATGATCGACGCCTACGGCGCCGACACCTGCCGCCTGTTCATGATGTTCGCCTCGCCGCCGGACATGAGCCTGGAGTGGTCCGACTCCGGCGTGGAAGGCGCGAGCCGCTTCCTGCGCCGCGTCTGGCGCCTGGCCCAGGCCCACGTTGCCGCCGGTCTGCCGGGCGATCTGGACCGCAGTACCCTGAACGATGAGCAGAAGGCGGTGCACCGCGCCATCCACCTGGCCATCCGCCAGGCCAGCCAGGATATTGGCCAGCATCACAAGTTCAATACCGCCATCGCCGCCGTAATGACCCTGATGAACGTGCTGGAGAAGGCCCCGCAAGCCGACACCGCCGACCGCGCCCTGCTCCAGGAGGGCCTGGAAACCGTGGCCCTGCTGCTGGCCCCGATTACGCCGCACATCAGCCACGAGCTGTGGCGCGAGCTGGGCCATGCCGACGCCATCATCGACGCCGCCTGGCCGGCCGTGGACGAGGCCGCACTGGTGCAGGACAGCCTGCAACTGGTGGTCCAGGTCAACGGCAAGCTGCGTGGCCACATCGAAGTGCCGGCCGACGCCAGCCGAGAAGCGGTAGAAGCCACCGCACGGGCCAACGAGAACGTGCTGCGCTTCACCGACGGCCTGACCATCCGCAAGGTCATCGTGGTGCCGGGCAAACTGGTCAATATCGTCGCCAACTGACTGAGGCCGGCGCCCTCCTGCGGGAGCGGCGCCGGAGCGTTCGCAAGGGGAAAGCAAGAAATGATGAAACGGAATCTGCTGGTCCTGGGCCTCACCGCGCTGCTGAGCGCGTGCGGCTTCCATCTGCGTGGCACGGGCGAAGCCAAGTTCGCCCTGACCGAACTGGACGTCACCGCCCGCAACGCCTACGGCCAGACCGTCAAGGACATGCGCCAGGCCCTGCAGGACAATGGCGTCAACGTGCATGGCGGCGCACCCTACACCCTGGTCCTGGCCCGCGACGACGAAAGCCAGCGCACCGCGTCCTACACCGGCAGCGCCCGCAGCGCCGAGTACGAGCTGACCCAGACCCTGCAGTACGAAATCCGCGGCAGCAACGACCTGCTGCTGATGGACGACAAGATGACCGTGCAGAAGTACTACGTGCACGACAGCAACAACCTGATCGGCTCCGACCAGGAAGCGGCCCAGTTGCGTCGCGAGATGCGCCAGGAAATGGTCCAGCAGATGATCATGCGCCTGCAGTTGATCACCCCGGCCCAACTGGACCAACTGCAACAGACCGCCGAAGCCAAGGCCAAGGCCGAAGCCGAGGCGCTGGAAGCCGCACGCCGGGCCGAGCAGGCCCAGCAACCGCAGCAGTCGCCGCTGCAACTGCCCATCCAGTGAGTACACGGGGCCGCACAGCGGCCCCGGTCATTTGCGCCTATGAAACTCAACCCCGCACAACTGGGCAAACACCTGCAGGGCCAACTGGCTCCGGTCTACGTCGTCAGTGGCGATGAGCCGCTGCTCTGCCAGGAAGCCTGCGACGCCATTCGCGCCAGCGCCCGCGCGCGGGACTTCAGCGAGCGCCAGGTGTTCAACGCCGAAGCCAACTTCGACTGGGGCCTGCTGCTCGAAGCGGGCGCCAGCCTGTCGCTGTTCGCCGAGAAGCGCCTGCTGGAAGTCCGCCTGCCCTCCGGCAAGCCGGGGGACAAGGGTGCGGCCGCGTTGCTGGAATACCTCTCCCGTCCGCCGGAAGACACAGTCCTACTGCTGAGCCTGCCCAAGCTGGATGGCAGCACCCAGAAAACCAAGTGGGCCAAGGCCCTGATCGACGGCGCGGACGCCCAGTTCATCCAGATCTGGCCCATCGAGGCCCACAACCTGCCGCAGTGGATTCGCCAGCGCCTGTCCCAGGCCGGGCTGGCCGCCAACCAGGAAGCGGTCGACCTGATCGCCGCCCGCGTCGAGGGCAACCTGCTGGCCGCCGCCCAGGAGATCGAGAAACTCAAGCTGCTGGCCGAGGGTGGACAGGTGGATGCCGCCACCGTCCAGGCCGCCGTGGCCGATAGCGCCCGCTTCGACGTCTTCGGCCTGATCGACGCCGCGCTCAATGGCGAACCCGCCCACACCCTGCGCACCCTCGAAGGCCTGCGCGGCGAAGGCGTGGAGCCGCCGGTGATCCTCTGGGCGCTGGCCCGGGAACTGCGACTGCTCGCCGGCCTGGCCCAGCAGTACAGCCAGGGCGTTCCCCTGGAAAAGGCCTTCGCCGCCGCCCGCCCGCCGGTCTGGGACAAGCGCCGCCCGCTGGTCACGCGCGCCCTGCAACGCCACCCGGCCTCACGCTGGAACCAGTTGCTCCAGGACGCCCAACGCATCGACGCGCAGATCAAGGGCCAGGCCCAGGGCGACCCCTGGAACGGTCTGGCACGCGTCGCCCTGCTGCTGGCCGGCCAGCGCCTGCCCTTGCCCGCCGAGTGACTGGACAATTTCCAAGCGCAAGCCGATGATGCGTCCGCCCGCGCTGGTGCGGGCACCAATCGAGGATCGGCCATGGCCAAGAAGCGCAAACAAGGCGCGCCCAACCGCGCAAAATCCCTGGTAGCTCAACCCCTCTTTCGCTGCCGCCAGGAAAAGCCCCAGAAAGGCAAAGGCAGTTACCGCCGCGAAGCCTCCCACGATTGGGAGGCTTCGTCGTTAATGGGGCCGCAAAATATCTCGCAGACCGCCCCTCGCCCCGTTGAAAGGGCCGCCTGATTCATCCCGAACATGATAATGTCGCGGCTTGATTCGCCTGCCTCGAGACCTTCGTATGTTCGATGCCCCAGCCCCTGGCCCGATGTTCCGCAGCCTGGCCGTGGCCTCTGCCCTGACCCTGCTTTCCTCCTGCGCTGACGCCCCGGCCCAGAACCCCGCGAGCGCGCCCCTGTCCCAGGTCAGCCAACCTGTGGCCAACCCGACTGCCACACCGGCTCCGCCCCGAGCAGCCTTGCCGGCGCTCAGCTTCAGCGCCTGGCGTGACGGTTTTCGTCGCGAGGCCCTGGCCCAGGGTATCGATGCCGCCACCTTCGACCACGCCTTCGCCGGCGTCACCCCCGACCCCAGTGTGATCAATGCCGATCGCAGCCAACCCGAATTCACCCGCCCTGTGTGGGAATACCTCGAAGGCGCCATCTCGCCCTATCGCGTGCGCAAGGGCCAGGCACTGATGGCCGAACACGCCGCGACCCTGGATGCCATCGAGCAGCGATTCGGCGTGGACCGCGAGACACTGGTCGCCATCTGGGGCATGGAAAGCAGTTTCGGCCAGTTCATGGGCGACAAGTCAGTGATCCGCTCCCTGGCCACGCTCGCCTACGAAGGCCGCCGCCCCGAGTTCGCCCACGCCCAGTTGCTCGCCGCCCTGCAGATCCTCCAGCATGGCGACATCCAGCCGGGCAGCATGCTCGGCTCCTGGGCCGGCGCCATGGGCCAGACCCAGTTCATCCCCACCACTTACAACAGCCACGCGGTGGACTTCGACGGCGACGGCCGCCGTGATATCTGGAACTCCTCGGCCGACGCCCTCGCCTCGGCCGCCCATTACCTGCGAGCCTCCGGCTGGCGCAACGGCAGGCCCGCGTCGCTGCAAGTGCAACTGCCCCAGGGCTTCGACTACGCCCATGCCGATGCGGAGATCCGCAAGTCCGTGGCGCAATGGCAGGCGATGGGTGTAGAGGTCGGCCCGCAAGGCGCCGGGCTCACCCATGAATCCGCCTCCCTGCTGCTGCCGGCCGGCCATCGCGGCCCGGCGTTCCTCGTGCTGGACAACTTCCGCGCCATCCTCAAGTACAACAATTCGTCGTCCTACGCCCTGGCCGTCAGCGTGCTGGGCCAGCGTTTCGACGGCGGCGGGCAGATCGCCGGCAGTTGGCCGCGCGACGAACGTCCGCTGAGCCGCAGCGAACGGGTGGAGTTACAGGAATCCCTGGCCGCCGCCGGTTACGACCCCGGCAGCCCGGATGGCATCATCGGCGCCAACACCCGCAAGGCGATCCGTGGCTACCAGCAGCGCCTGGGTTGGCCAGCAGACGGCCATCCCAACCAGGATCTGCTCGAGCGGTTGCGCAAGGGGCGTTGAGCCCCTGCGCCTCTGGACGGCCGCCCGTTCGCTCAGGCGCCTTTGTGATAAACTTCGCCACCCCCTCTTGCCCCTCCGGCTACCCACGGAGCCTCTCGCGGAGCCAGTTTCCGATGTCCGATACCGCCTCGTCCAAACCCGTCGCCAGCGGCGAAAAGTTCCGTAATGCCCAAGGCATCACCGCGATCAAGGATGGCCAGAAGCGGCGCAACGGCGCCGAGCCCGAGGTTTACGAACCCAAGCCCAAATGGCTGCGGGTGAAGGCGCCGGGTGGTAGCCGCTTCGAGGCGGTCAAGCGCAATGTCGGCGAACATCGCCTGAGTACCGTGTGCCAGGAGTCCCACTGCCCGAACATGGGCGAATGTTGGTCCAACGGCACCGCCACCATCATGCTGATGGGCTCGGTGTGCACCCGTGCATGCCGTTTCTGCGCTGTGGACACCGGCAATCCCAACGGCTGGCTGGACAAGGAAGAGCCGCAGAACACCGCCAAGTCGGTGGAGCTGATGGCGCTGCGCTATATCGTGCTGACCTCGGTGGATCGCGACGACCTGGACGATGGTGGCGCCGGTCACTACGCCGCCTGTGTACGCGCCATCAAGGAGCGTACGCCCAAGGTGGTGGTCGAGGCCCTGACCCCGGACTTCAACGGCGACCTGCCGTCCATCGAGCGGGTCGTGGACTCCGGCCTCGAGGTATTCGCGCAGAACGTCGAAACGGTGAAGCGCCTGACCCATGTGGTGCGCGACCCCCGCGCCGGTTACGAGAAGACCCTGCGCGTGCTGGAACATGCCAAGCGCCACCGACCGGACGTACTGACCAAGACCAGCCTGATGCTGGGGCTGGGCGAGACTGACGAGGAAGTCATCGAAACCATGGACGATCTGCGCGCGATCGGCGTGGACATCCTCACCCTCGGCCAGTACCTGCAGCCAACCCGCAACCACCTGTCGGTGCAGCGTTGGGTCAGCCCGGAGGAATTCAACCGTTTCCGTGATATCGGCCTGGAGAAGGGCTTCATGGAAGTCGCCGCCGGCCCGCTGGTGCGCTCCAGCTACAGGGCCGACCGGGTGTTCGAGAAGAACAACCTGGGCCTGGCTGCGCCGGCTCCAGTGCCGGGCCAGCCCGTTGACACCAGCCTGATTCCGGCACTCAACCTGGGTTGAGCGGGGACTTACCGCCAAGAGGGCGGCAGCAATCAAGCCCCCTCTGAACCCCGCCAGCACCCCGTCCCCTCTCCCGATGGAAGAGGAGAAATCCCCCTCTCGTCTAGCGGCTGTAGCCCAGCCGCCGACGTAGCGCCTGCTCCAGGCGCTGCGCCACCTCATCGAGTTGCGGTGGCGTCTCGATCAGATCCTTGAGCTGTACCATCTTCAGCCCGGCGTAGCCGCAGGGATTGATCCGCCAGAACGGCGACATGTCCATATCCACGTTGAGCGCAAGACCGTGGAACGAGCAGCCCCGGCTGACCCGCAGGCCCAGCGAGGCGATCTTGTCGCCCTGGACGTAAACGCCGGGAGCATCCGCCTTGGGTGCCGCCTCAACGCCATAGGTCGCCAGCACGTCGACCAGGCTCTGCTCCATGGCGGTAACCAGTTCGCGCACGCCCAGTCCCAGGCGGCGCAGGTCCAGCATCAGGTAGGCCACCAGTTGACCGGGGCCGTGATAGGTGACCTGGCCCCCGCGCTCGACCTGGATCACCGGGATGTCTCCCGGCGCCAGCAGGTGTTCGGCCTTGCCGGCCTGCCCCTGGGTAAACACCTGTGGATGCTGCAGCAACCAGACTTCATCGGGCGTCTGCTCGTCGCGCTCGCGGGTCAGACGGCGCATTGCCTCCAGGGTCTGCAGGTAGTCCGCCAGCCCCAGGTGACGCACGATGAGTTCGGCAGGTGGCAGCACTAGAGCACCATGTGTACGCGGCCAGTGGCGCGCAGGTCGACATGGATGGCTTGCAGTTGGTCGACGCTGGTGGCGGTGATCAGCACCTGCACCGAGAGGAAGCGGCCATTGCGGCTGTCGCGCACCACCAGGGTGGCAGCGTCGAGGTCCGGTGCGTGGCGCTGGATGATCTCGATCACCAGGTCGGAGAATCCATCGAAGGAATCACCGATCACCTTGATGGGGTAACGCTCGCAGGGGAACTCGATTTTCGGGGGTTGTACGTCAGGGGTATCGGTCATGGCGGCGGCGGACTCGTGGTCCGCGATGCGGACGCCCCGTACCCGGACAGGGCGCGAGGCGTCGGCTCAGTAGGTCAGTTGAACAGGCCGTAGAAGAACAGGCGGATGCTATCCCACAGGCGGCGGAAGAAACCACCCTCCTCGACGGTCTCCAGGGCGATCAGGTCGGCGCTGTGGACCACCTGGTCCTCCAGTTTGACGTCCACCTTGCCGATCACATCGCCCTGCTTGATGGGGGCGATCAGTTGCGGATTCAAGGTCATGCTGGCCTGCAGCTTCTTGGCCTGGCCCCTGGGCAGGGTCATGGTCAGGTCCTGGGCCAGGCCAGCCTTGACTTCACGGGACTCGCCCTTCCATACCTGGGCTTTGGCCAGCTCGGCACCCTTCTGATAGAAGGACTGGGTTTCGAAGAAGCGGAAGCCGTAGGTCAACAGTTTCTGGGTCTCGGCGGCGCGGGCCTGCTCGCTGTTGGTGCCGAACACCACGGCGATCAGGCGCATATTGTCACGCACGGCGGAAGCCACCAGGCAGTAGCCGGCTTCCTCGGTGTGGCCGGTCTTCAGACCGTCGACGGTCTTGTCGCGCCACAGCAGCAGGTTGCGGTTGGGCTGCTTGATGTTGTTCCAGAAGAACTCCTTCTGGGAGTAGATGGCGTAGTGGGCGGGATCTTCGTAGATAATCGCGCGGGCCAGGGTCGCCATGTCATGGGCGGTGGAATAGTGCTCCGGGTTGGGCAGGCCGGTGGCGTTCATGAAATGGCTGTTGGCCATGCCGAGCTTCTCGGCGGTGGTGTTCATCATGTCGGCAAAGGCGTCTTCGCTGCCGGCGATGTGCTCGGCCACGGCCACGCTGGCGTCGTTGCCGGACTGGATGATGATGCCGTGCAGCAGGTCGCTCATGGAAACCTGGGTATTCACCTGGACGAACATGCGCGAGCCGCCCGTGCGCCAGGCGTGTTCGCTGATGGTCACCGGATCGGTTTCACCAATCTGGCCCTTGCGGATTTCCAGGGTGGCGATGTAGGCGGTCATCAGCTTGGTCAGACTGGCCGGGGGCAGGCGCTGGTCGCCGTTGTTCTCGACAAGCACCTGGCCGCTCTGGGCGTCCATCAGCACATAGGATTTGGCGGCCAGTTGCGGCGGCGAGGGGATGATCTGCTGGGCCGCCATGGAGGCCGGCGCGACGATGAGCAGGGCTGCGGGCAGTAACAGGCGTTTGGCGAAGCTGAAGATGTTCATCCGTCTCTCTGAGAAATTGCTAATGGTCTGACAGGCCCTTGCGGGCGAATTGTGGAAGCCGTCAGTCCGGCTTCACCAGGGTGGGCTGGCCGAGGTTGGCCAGACGCACGGTGTTCTGCACCTGCTGGGCCTCACCCTGGGTTCCGATCGGCCCCAGGCGTACCCGGTGCAGAATCTGCTGGTTGCGCACGACCGAGCTGATGAATACCGGGGCAGTCACCGTCTCGCTCAGCTTGGCCTTGAGGAGCTCCGCAGCGTCCGGATTGGCGAAGGCGCCCACTTGGAGATACAGGCCAGAGGCTGCGAGTGAATCGTTTTTTTTTGCGTCGATCTGCACGGGCAGGACGGCGGCGGCATGCTGTTGCGGCGGCGGTGTGTACTGCTCGATCGGTGCGCTGGCCACCTGGACCACCGGCTGGGGCTGCGGTTGCGGTTGCGGTTGCGGCTGGCCGGCCATCTTCGGCTGCGCCAGCACCATCGGCACCGGGCGGCCCTGGGCAGCCCACCACTCGTGGGGATCGATACCCTCCACCTTCACGCGGGCGGTGCCGGACTCGGCATAGCCGAGCTTCTTCGCCGCGGCGAAGGACAGGTCGATGATCCGGTCGGAGTAGAAGGGCCCCCGGTCGTTGACCCGCAGGATCACGGTCTTGCCGTTGTCCAGGTTGGTCACCCGCACGTAGCTCGGCAGCGGCAGGGTCTTGTGCGCGGCGGTCATGCCGTAGAGGTCGTAGGCCTCGCCGTTGGCGGTGGCCTGGCCGTGGAACTTGGTGCCGTACCAGGACGCGGTGCCCACGGCCTGGTAGCGCCGCGCATCGTTCATCGGGTAGTAGGTCTTGCCCAGCACGGTGTAGGGATTGGCCTTGAACGCACCGTAGTGCGGCATCGGCACGGCATCGGGGATGCGCGAGACGTCGACGTCCCACCAGGGAGCGCCATCCTTGTGCGGACGCGAATAGTTGCCGGGACCGGAGATCGGCCCGCCGGGTTGGACCGGCTCAGGCGCACGACTGCTCGAGCAACTGGCCAGAAACAATGCTACGGCGCCGTAGACGGCGGCTCTTATCGGTAGTGGCATCGGTTAACGCCCGCCCCTTGCGTTGACCAGAAGTTCGGAAAGCTGATGCACGGACATCGCGTACATCACGCTGCGATTGTAGCGGGTAATGACGTAGAAGTTCGGCAATCCCATCCAGTACTCCGCACCCTCGTCCCCCTCCAGGCGGAAGGCCGTCACCGGCACATCATCGCGCAGTACGTCGCGGCTTGCCCAGCCCAGCGCCCTAAGATCGCCGACGTTCTTCACCGGGTCCAGCCCCTGGGTCAACCCTTCGTCGACTCGCTCGCCGCGCACCTGGGCGCGGCTGACCACCGGGCCACCGGGCACCCAGCCATGGCGCTTGAAATAGCTGGCGACGCTGCCGATGGCATCCACCGGGTTCTTCCAGATGTCGATATGGCCATCGCCATCGAAATCCACGGCATAGGCCCGGAAGCTGCTCGGCATGAACTGCGGCAGGCCCATGGCGCCGGCGTAGGAGCCCTTGAGCATCAGTGGGTCGACCTGCTCCTCGCGGGCCAGCAGGAGGAACTCCTTGAGCTGCTTGCGGAAGAAGTCGGCGCGCGGCGGATAGTCGAAGCCCAGGGTGGACAGGGCATCGATCACGCGGAAGTTGCCGGTGTTGCCGCCGTAGAAGGTTTCGACGCCGATGATCGCCACTATCACCTGGGCCGGCACGCCGTATTCCTTCTCGGCGCGGGCCAGGGCCTCGGCGTGCTGATTCCAGAAGGCCAGGCCTTTCTGGATGCGCGCCGGCGTGATGAAGATCGGCCGGTACTCCTTCCACGGTTTGACCCGCTCGGCGGGGCGGGAGATGGCGTCGAGAATGGATTGCTTGCGCTCCACTTCCCGGAACAGCTCCACCAATTGCTCGCCGGCAAACCCGTAGTCCCGGGTCATCTCGGCGACGAACTCGGCCACCTGCGGCGATCCCTCGTAATCCCCGGAAACCGCCGGCCCGGCTGCCCCCAGCAGTCCGGCCAGGGCGACGCCGGTGGCGCCCAGCTGCATCCACGTGCGCAGTGCTTTCAAATCATTCACTCGTTTCAAACCTGGGCGATCCATTTGCGATGGGTCTGGATCGCCATCAACACCCCAAACCCTGACAGCAGCGTCACCAGATGGGTTCCGCCGTAGCTAATGAAGGGCAGGGGTACCCCCACGACCGGCAAGAGTCCACTGACCATGCCGATGTTGACGAACACGTACACGAAGAAGGTCATGGTCAGGCTGCCCGCCAGCAGCTTGCCGAACAGGGTCTGGGCCTGGGCAGTGATCACCAGGCCGCGACCAATCAGAAGCAGGTAGACCAGCAGCAGCAGGCAGGCGCCCACCAGGCCGAACTCTTCGCCGAGGACGGCAATGATAAAGTCCGTATGGCTCTCGGGCAAAAAATCCAGGTGCGACTGGGTGCCCAGCAGCCAGCCCTTGCCGAACACGCCGCCAGAGCCGATCGCGGCCTTCGACTGAATGATGTTCCAACCGGTGCCCAGCGGATCGCTTTCCGGATCGAGGAAAGTCAGCACGCGCTGCTTCTGGTAGTCGTGCAGCACGAAGTACCACATGGCCACCGCCACCGGCACCACCGCCGCGACGGCGCCGAAGATCCAGCGCCACTGCAGGCCGGCCATGAACAGTACGAAAGCGCCCGAGGCGAGGATCAGCAGGCCGGTGCCAAGGTCGGGCTGTTTCAGGATCAGCACGAAGGGCACGAGGATCAGCACCAGGCTGACGGCGATGTGCTTGAACTTGGGCGGCAGGTTGTGCCGCGACAGGTACCAGGCGATGGTCGCCGGCATGATGATTTTCATGAACTCCGAAGGCTGGAAGCGAATCACCCCCGGAATGTTGATCCAGCGCGTGGCCCCCATGGCCGTATGGCCCATGATCTCCACCACCAGCAACAGGGACACCCCCACCAGATAGGCCAGGGGCACCCAACGCGCCATGAAGCGGGGCTCGAACTGGGCGATGACGATCATCGCGCCGATACCCAGGCCAAAGGAGCTGGCCTGCTTCATCAGCAGCTCCCAGTGCTTGCCGGAGGCGGAATAGAGGACGAACAGGCTGCCGGCCGCGAGCATCAGGATGATCAGCAACAGCCAGCCGTCGATGTGCAGGCGCTGCAGCAGGGTGGCGCGGCGCTTGAGCACGTCTTCCTGGGAGATGGTGCGATCGAAGTTGCTGTTCATCGATTGGCGCTCTGCTGGTCCGCCAGCGGCTGCGGCGGGCGGAACTCGGGTTTCAACTGGCCGTCCTCGCCGAGCAGCCAGGCATCCATGACCTGCTTGACCACTGGCGCGGCAACGCCGGAGCCGGACTCGCCGTTCTCCACCATGACCGCAACAGCGATCTTCGGGTCCTCCGCCGGTGCGAAGGCCACGAACAGCGCGTGGTCGCGGTGGCGTTCCTGGACCTTGGAGCGGTCGTACTTCTCACCCTGCTTGATGGCCACTACCTGGGCAGTACCAGACTTGCCGGCGATGCGATACACGGAAGTGGCGCCGACCTTGTGCGCGGTACCACGCGCGGCATGCACCACCATTTCCATGCCGATGCGGCCGGCATCCCAGTACTTTGGATCGCGCAGGACGATATCCGGCATCGGGTTCGGGTCCACCGGCGGCTGGCCTTCGATCGTCTTGGCCAGGTGCGGGCGAATCCACTTGCCGCGATTGGCCATCAGCGCCACGGCCTGCGCCAGTTGCAGGGGCGTGGACTGCATGTAGCCCTGGCCGATGCCGAGGATCAGCGTTTCCCCCGGATACCAGGCCTGGCGATAGCGTGCGCGCTTCCACTCGCGGGACGGCATCAGGCCGCCGGACTCCTCGAACATGTCCAGGGCCACGCGCTGGCCGAAGCCGAAGCGACTCATGTAGTCATGCAGGCGGTCGATACCCATCTTGTGGGCAAGATCGTAGAAGTAGGTGTCATTTGACCGCATGATCGCGGTTTCCATGTTCACCCAACCGTCCCCGGAGCGGTTCCAGTTACGGTATTTGTGGTCGTAGTTCGGCAACTGGTAGAAACCCGGGTCGAAGACCCGCGAAGCCGGGGTCACCACGCCAGCATCCAGGCCGGACACCGCCACCATCGGCTTGATGGTCGAGCCCGGTGGGTAAAGGCCGCGCAGGACGCGGTTGTACAGCGGCCGATCGATGGAGTCGCGCAGCTCGGCATAGGCCTTGAAGCTGATACCAGTGACGAAGGGGTTGGGGTCGAAGCTGGGCTGGCTGACCATCGCCAGCACGTCGCCACTGGATGGCTCGATGGCGACGATGGCGCCACGACGGCCGGCCAGGGCCTGTTCGGCGGCCTCCTGCAGGCGCACATCGAGGGTCAGCACCAGGTCCTTGCCGGGCTTCGGGTCGGTGCGTTTGAGCACGCGCAGCACTCGGCCACGGGCGTTGGTCTCGACTTCCTCGTAGCCCACCTCGCCGTGCAGTTGATCCTCGTAGAACCGCTCGATGCCGGTCTTGCCGATATGGTGGGTGCCGCTGTAGTTCACCGGGTCGAGTTGTTTCAGCTCCCGCTCGTTGATGCGACCGACGTAGCCCACGGAATGGGCGAAGTGCGCGCCTTGCGGATAGTGCCGCACCAGTTGCGCCACCACTTCCACGCCGGGCAGGCGGAACTGGTTCACCGCCACCCGGGCAATCTGCTCTTCGGTGAGCTCGAAGAGAATGGGCACCGGCTCGAAGGGTCTGCGCCCCTGGCGCATGCGCCGCTCGAACAGCGCGCGGTCGTCCGGGGTCAACTGCAACACCTCGACAATCACGTCGAGCGTCTTCTCCCAGTCGCCGGCCCGCTCGCGGGTGACGCTGAGGCTGAAACTGGGGCGGTTGTCGGCAATGATCACGCCGTTGCGGTCGAAGATCAGCCCACGGGTGGGCGGGATCGGCTGCACATGGACGCGATTATTCTCCGACAGGGTCGAGTGGTATTCGTACTGAATGACCTGCAGGTAGTACAACCGGGCGATCAGCACACAGGTCAGCAGCAACACCGCCACCGCACCGACGACCACGCGCCGCCGCACCAGGCGGGCGTCCTTCTCGTGGTCTTTCAGGCGGATCGGTTGCGGCATGGACGGACTTACTTGTGATAGGGGTGGCCGGACAGCACGGTCCAGGCACGGTAGATCTGCTCGCCGATGAGGATGCGCACCAGCGGATGCGGCAGCGTCAGCGGCGACAGCGACCAGCGCTGCTCGCTACGGGCGCAGACCTCCGGCGCCAGCCCCTCGGGGCCGCCGACCATGAGGTTGACGGTGCGCGAGTCCAACCGCCAGCGGTCCAGTTCGGTCGCCAGTTGCTCGGTGCTCCAAGGTCGACCTTGGACTTCCAGGGTGACGATGCGTTCCCCCGGCTGCACCTTGGACAGCATGGCCTCGCCTTCCTGGCGGATCATCCGCGCCACGTCGGCATTCTTGCCGCGCGTGGTCAGGGGAATCTCCACCAATTCCAGGCTGAGTTCCGGCGGCAGGCGCTTGACGTACTCCTGCCAGCCCTCCTCGACCCAGCGCGGCATCCGCGTGCCGACGGCAATCAGACGTAGACGCAAGGGACGCCCCGCTTACTCGTGGCTGTGATGGGCGCGGCTCTGCTCGGCGCCCTGCCACAGGCGCTCCAGGTCGTAGAACTGGCGGGTGGCGACCTGCATCACGTGCACCACCACATCGCCCAGGTCCAGCAGGGCCCACTCGCCGCCATCCAGGCCTTCGCTGCCCAGGGCACGCACGCCTTGTTCCTTGGCCTTTTCCAGGACGTTCTCCGCCAGGGACTTCACGTGACGGCCGGAGGTACCGCTGGCGATCACCATGAAATCGGTGATGCTGGTCTTGCCACGCACGTCGATGGTGGTGATGTCCTGGCCTTTCAGGTCTTCCAGGGCCGCGATGGCGACCTTGACGAGTTCTTCGTTTTGCATCGGGTTCAACTACCTCAGTGAATCAGTTCGGCGCACGGTACAGGCCGTGCGCATGGATATAGGCCAATACGGCGTCGGGCACGAGAAAGCGCGCCGAGCGCCCCTCCCCCAGCAATTGGCGGATCTGGGTGGCGGAAATCGCCAGGGGCGTCTGCCAGACGAAAGCGATCTGCCCGGACGGTCCCTGCAGCGACTGCGGATCGACCGCGCTGCGCGCCGCCAGCAGGTCGCGCAGGGTTTCCGGCGCTTCGCTGTCGGCATCCGGGCGCTGCAGGACCAGGATGTGGCAATGGTCCAGCAGCTCGCTCCAGCGGTGCCAGCTGGGCAATCCGCAGAAGGCGTCCCAGCCGACCAGCAGGAACAGTTGGTCGCCGGCGTCCAGCTCGGTGCGCAGGGACTCCAGCGTTTCGATGGTCCAGGACGGTCGCTCGCGCTTGAGTTCGCGATCGTCCACCGTCAGCGGCGCGACACCGCTCGCCGCCAGCCGGACCATTTCCAGGCGCTGCATCGCCGACACCCGCGGGGTTTCCCGGTGCGGCGGGCGAGCGCTGGGGATCAGGCGCAGCTCGTCGAAGCCGAACTGCTCGGCCACTTCCAGGGCGCCCCGCAGGTGGCCGATATGCACGGGATCGAAGGTGCCGCCGAAGAGGCCGATACGCTTGCCCATCAGGTGCGCACGTGACCGTCGCCGAAAACCACGTACTTCTCGCTGGTCAGGCCTTCCAGACCAACCGGGCCGCGGGCGTGCAGCTTGTCGGTGGAAATGCCGATCTCCGCCCCCAGGCCGTACTCGAAACCATCGGCGAATCGGGTCGAGGCGTTGACCATGACCGAAGCGGAGTCCACCTCGGTAAGGAAGCGCCGGGCATCGCTGAAGTTCTCGGTGATGATGGCGTCGGTGTGCTGCGAGCCGTAGGTGTTGATGTGCTCGATGGCCTGCTCAAGGCCGTCGACGATACGAATCGAGAGGATCGGCGCGTTGTACTCGGTGCGCCAGTCTTCCTCGGTCGCTTCCAGCACGTCGCTGCCCAGCAGCGCGCGGGTGGCGGCGTCACCGCGCAGCTCAACGCCCTTGTCGCGGTAGATGGCGGCCAGCGGCGGCAGCACGCGGGCGGCGATGCCGCTGTGCACCAGCAGGGTTTCCATGGTGTTGCACGGCGCATAGCGCTGGGTCTTGGCGTTGTCCGCCACGCGGATCGCCTTGTCCAGGTCGGCGGCAACGTCGATGTAGACGTGGCAGATGCCGTCCAGGTGCTTGATCACCGGCACCTTGGCTTCGCGGCTGATGCGCTCGATCAGGCCCTTGCCGCCGCGCGGGACGATTACGTCGACGTATTCCGGCATGCTGATCAGCGCGCCCACGGCAGCGCGGTCGGTGGTTTCCACCACCTGCACCAGCTCGCTCGGCAGGCCGGCATCGGCCAGGCCCTTCTGGATGCAGGCCGCAATCGCCTGGTTGGAATGGATGGCCTCGGAGCCGCCACGCAGGATGGTGGCGTTGCCGGACTTCAGGCACAGGCTGGCGGCATCGATGGTCACGTTCGGCCGCGACTCGTAGATGATCCCGATCACACCCAGCGGCACGCGCATCTTGCCCACCTGGATACCGGACGGCAGGTAACGCATGTCGCGGATCTCGCCGATGGGGTCCGGCAGCGTAGCGACCTGGCGCAGGCCCTCGATCATGTCGTCGATGCGCGCCGGGGTCAGCGCCAGGCGGTCCAGCATGGCTGGCTCCAGACCATTGGCGCGGCCGTTGGCCAGGTCCTGCTCGTTGGCGGCGGACAGCGCGTCACGGGCGGCGTCCAGGGCATCGGCGGCGGCCAGCAGGGCGCGGTTCTTCTGCGCGGTGCTGGCACGGGCGGCCACGCGCGAGGCAGCGCGGGCAGCGCGGCCAAGGCGGGTCATGTAATCGAGAACGGACTCGGTCATGGTCTCGGGTTCTGGCGGAGGGAAAGCGGCTGATTATAGCGGCCGCGCTCGCCCGCGCCCAGCGGCGTCGGGCGGATGGTAGACCGTCCATTCCGCGGCCTTTGACGGTAACGAAGTGAGCCGCCGCCCAGGCGCATCGCGGCCGCGACGGTGACACCCGGCCGCCCCGCCGCCCGAAGGTTGGGTAAACAAAAGTGTCTCCGCTGTTTACCTTCCAATCCCAGTCGCCGCAGAAGCACAAGAACGCGCCGCCGCGCCGGAGCACCCGCCATGCGCTACCAGACCGACTTCGCCCCTTCGCACCTGAACGCCCCGCCCCGCACCCTTCGGCTCGGCCGCTGGACTCTGCATTACCAGGCCTTCTCTCGCTTCGCCGCGGACGGCCGTGAGCCAGTCCTGATGCTCGGCGGCGCTTTCCAGAGCTTTCGCTCCTTCAGCGCCGAGGTGCAGGAACTGCTGCCACGCCATCCGGTGATCCTCCTCGACCTGCCGAGCCAGGGTGGCAATCCGCAACTGGCGCCGGAACTTGCGCTGGTACACCTGGCCGACCTGATCGCCGCCTTTGCCGACGAACTCCGGCTACCGCCGCTGATGCCCATTGGCCTGTCCTACGGCTCTGCCCTGGCGGCACTGTTCGCGGCGCGCCACCCGCAGCGCTGCGCGCGCCTGCTGCTGGCCGGCGTCACCACCTTCGGCCGCCCCGGCGCCCGGCGCCTGCTCGGAGAAGGCCTGGACCTGCTGGGCGAAGGCCGGGTCCTGCCGTTCGCCCAAGGCGCACTGGCCGGCCTTATCAACCCCCTGCGCCTGACGGAAACCGGCATTTCAACGGCGTTCCGCAAATCGCTGTTGCGACAGATCCAGCGTCTTTCCCCGCAGGAAATCGAGCGTTACCGGCAAAATAGCCAGCGCTTGCTGGATTTCCCCGGTTTCGACCATCACCCCGCCTGCCCGACACTGGTGCTGGCCGGCGAGTACGATCACTTCACCCAACCCTGGGAACATGCCCGCTTCGCCGCCGCCTGCACCGATGCCGATTGCGCACTGATCCACAACGCCGATCACCTGGCCCAGTTCGAGCAGCGCGAGGCCTGCGCCAGCTTCTATCGGCCATTCCTGCAAGGCGCAGCGCTGCCCCTGGCCAGCCCGGGCGCCACACGCCTGGCACGCAACCGCCTGACCCACCTGGAGCGGCGCCAGGAGCCGCGCCTGGCGCCGTTGAACCGGCACGGTCGACTGCTGCACGGCGAAGGCGGCGAATGGCCGGTGGAGATCAAGGAACTGGGATTTTTCGGCGCGCTGCTCCAGGCCGACTTGCCCGCCGACCTTCCCTACCGTGGCTGGCGTCTGCAGGCCGGCGACCTGCCGCCCCTGGACATGCTGCCCCTGCGACGGGAAGGCGACAGCCTGGCACTGGTCTTTCCCCATACCGATGCAACCGCCAGCGAGGCCTTGGCCGCGCAGGTGGCGCGAGCCGAACCGCCGTCGGTGGCCTACGCCTGAATCGAACCCACGCGGTTTGAGCGCGCATCTGTTCGCGAATGAGTTCACCTTCGCAGAGGCGATCAGACCCGCGCTTCCACCACCCGCACCAGCGCCGGCCAGGCGTCCTGTGGGGCGGCCGCCACCTCCTTCGGATCATGCAGCCGCACCGCGCTGAAACCGCAGCCGGAGAAGCCCCTGGCGATGGCCGCGTCATCCTGGTAGTGCAGGTAATAGCGACCGCGGGTCAGCCGCCCCACCAGGTCGATGCCCCAGCGCAGTTGGCGGTAGCGCGGATGCTCGCGCAGGTCGGGATAGAGGTCGGTGAGGTAGGTGGCGGCGGGGAAACGGCGGAGTTCGGCGGCCAGACGCGCCCAGAAGGACTCGATCACCGGCAGCTCGAAGTAGTTCACCAGGCCCTCGGTGATCACCAGCACCGGCGCTTCCGGGTTCAGTCCGGAAAACAGCGTTTGCAGGTCATGCGCACCCGATTCGGCGAGGATATCCACAGGGCGCACCTGGTGGCGACTATCCAGCCAGCCCTCCTCGTGCAGCAACAAGCGTTTGCGCGCAGCCATCGGCGGCAGGTCAGCCTCCAGGTAACGCACGTCCGGGTAGCGCACGCAAAAGCGCCGCCCGCGCGGCGACAGGCCACAGGCGATTTCCACCACCTGACGCATGCCCTGCTGCTCGATGGCCTCGCGCAGCAGGGCATCGATCAGCAGGTGGCGCTGCAGCAGGAGGTGCTCGACATCCAGCCCGAAGGCTGTCCGCGCGCCCCAGCTCAGCGGCGCCAGCAAGCCATGGGCGAGGCGCCCGAAGGCGGTGACGAACGGTTCCTCGGCCAGTCGGTGGCGATACCAGACGTAGCCGGTGTAGTGCGCGCTGGGCGTGATATGGGCACTGTCGAGGCGGGCGGCTCGGGGCATGGCAGCGGGACTCTTGTTATCTGGCGTGACGATTCCGGCGCCGACGTTCAGCTTCGGCTCAGCAGGCTTCCGTATAATCGCCAGCCTATTCCCAGCCGGAACCCCGCGACAGCCCCATGTCCCGCGATCCCATCCTAAGTTTGCCCTGGCCCGACGCCCGCCCGCTGCCGGACACCTTTTTCGACCGCGACGCCCAGCAGGTGGCACGGGAGCTCCTGGGTAAGGTCATCCGCCACCGGCTCGACGACCGCTGGCTCTCCGCGCGCATCATCGAGACGGAAGCCTATTACCTGGTGGACAAGGGCAGCCACGCCTCACTCGGCTACACCCACAAGCGCCGCGCGCTGTTCCTTGATGGCGGGCACATCTATATGTACTACGCCCGCGGCGGCGACTCGCTGAACTTCAGCGCCCACGGCGCCGGCAACGCGGTACTGATCAAGTCCGGGCATCCCTGGGTCGACGCCATTTCCCCCGCCGAAGCCCTGTCCGTCATGCAGCACAACAACCCCGACGCCCAGGGCCGGCCGCGCCCCGCCGAATGCTTGTGCGCCGGGCAGACCCTGCTGTGCCGGTCCATGGGCCTGAAGGTGCCGGACTGGGACGGTCAGCGCTTCGACTGGCAACGCCTGTTCGTCGACGACGTCGGCGAACGCCCGGCCGCCATCATCCAGACCGCGCGCCTGGGCATTCCCCATGGCCGCGACGAACACCTGCCCTACCGTTTCGTCGATGCCGCCTATGCCCGCCACTGCACACGCAACCCGCTGCGCCGTGGCCAGGTCGAAGGGCGCGACTATCACCTGATCGAGGACACGCACCCATGAGTCAATGGTTCGACCAGGTCACCGCCTGGCTCGGGGCCAACCCGGAATGGCTTGGCCTGGCCATTTTCCTGATCGCCTGCGTCGAGTGCCTGGCCATCGCCGGCATCGTGGTGCCGGGCGTGGCCCTGCTGTTCGCGGTCGGCGTCATGGCCGGCAGCGGCGCCCTGGAACTCTGGGAAACCCTGCTGCTGGCCTATTGCGGGGGACTTCTCGGCGACCTGATTTCCTACGGCGTGGGCCGGCGCTTCCACCAGAACATCCGCCGCCTGCCACTGCTGCGCGATCACCCGGAGTGGATCGGCGGCGCGGAAAACTACTTCCAGCGTTACGGTGTCGCCAGCCTGCTGGTGGGCCGCTACATCGGTCCGCTGCGCCCCATGCTGCCAATGGTGGCGGGCATGCTGGACATGCCGTTCCCACGCTTCATCGCCGTGAGCATGCTGGCGGCCGCCGGCTGGGCGGTGGCCTACCTGGTGCCGGGCTGGGCCACCGGCGCGGCGTTGCGCCTGCCGCTGCCGGAAGGCTTCTGGGGCGAGGCGGGTGTTGTGATCGTGGTGGTGGTGACGATGCTTGGCCTGATCGTCCACAACACCCTGGGCGAAAAGCGCTGGGCCAACCCACTGGCAGCGGGCCTGTGCCTGCTGGCGCTGGGTGCCCTGCTGGTCGGCTGGCCTTACCTGCAGGCCCTGGACCAGGGCCTGATGGCGCTGGTCCAGGAGCAACGCCACGCCAGCCTCGACCACTTGATGGTGCTGGTCACCCGCGTGGGCGACTTCAAGACCCAACTTCTCGCCGGCGGCGTTCTCGCCACCCTGCTACTGGCGCTACGCCAGTGGCGTCCGGCCTGCTTCGCCATCGGCACCCTGGTGACGACGGCGCTGGCCAACGGCGGGCTCAAGCACCTCTTTGCCCGAGCGCGGCCTGAGGTGCTCGCCGAACCGCTGTCCACCTTCAGCTTTCCCAGCGGGCACAGCTCGGCGGCCTTCGCCTTTTTCCTGGTGCTGGGGATTCTCGCCGGCCGCGGCCAGCCGGGGCGCCTGCGTCTGACCTGGCTGCTGCTGGCCTGCCTGCCGGCCGTGGTCATCGCCCTGTCGCGGGTCTACCTCGGGGTGCATTGGCCCACCGACATCCTCGCCGGCGCCCTGTTGGCGGGGGGCATCGCGGCGGCCGGGCTGGTGCTGATGCAACGCGCCGCCCCGCTGACCGCCATGGCCCCACGGGTATGGCTGGTGATCCTGCCGGCCTGCCTGGCCTTGCTTGGCGCCGTCGCCACCTGGGCGCTGCCGGAGGCGCTGGCGCGCTACAGCTACTGACCCCCGCCACGGGTCAGGCGACGGACTCGCCCTGTAGCTGGTCGAGCAACCCCTGGAGGAAGTCCAGGCGCTCGTCGGGATCGGCCAGGGTCAGCAGATGCAGCTTCTCCTTGATCGGGAACGGCAGCAGGTAGGACAGCTGGTTGGCCAGCGCCTGCTGCCCGTCGACCACGCCACCCATGCCCAGCCCCTGGACCATGGGATGCTCGGCCAACGCATTGAGCAAAGCCGCAAGGTCCGCATGCTCCGGCCGCAACGGCCGTTCGGCGGGTTCGTCGAGCCACTCCACCTCGGCCAGCGTCAGTTGGTCACGCAGGACTTCCGCCTTGCTGACGTGAAATCGCCGGCCGCCTTCCACGCGAATGCCGAGCAGGCCGTTGGGACGCTGCTGCCAGTCACGGATCAGCGCCTCGCAGCCGACGGCGGCGAAGCGGCTGGCCGCCTCGCCCACTTCCTGGCCTTCGAGGATGCACACCACGCCGAACCCCTCGCCCTGCTTCATGCAGCGCCCGATCATGTCCAGGTAGCGCGCCTCGAAGATCTGCAAGTCCAGCGCACACCCCGGGAACAGCACGGTGTTGAGCGGAAAAAGCGGCAGCTTCATGCATCGACCTCAAGCAATCATGGCAACGGCGAGCGGCAACAACACCGCGGTGGCGACGCCCATCAGGCTCATCGCCAGGGCGGCGAAGGCGCCGCATTCCTCGCCTTCCTGCAGTGCCCGGGCCGTGCCCACCGCATGGGCGGTGAGCCCCAGGGCCATGCCCTGCGCAGCCGGATGGCGGACACCGCAGCGGCGCAACAACTCCGGTCCCAGTATGGCGCCAAGCACGCCGGTGATCAGCACGAATACGGCCGCCAGCGCCGCCACCCCACCGAGCTGTTCGGCCACCAGCATGGCGATCGGCGAAGTCACCGACTTCGGCAGCAACGTCATCAACACCATGCGCTCGGTGCCGAACCACCAGCCCAGCAGGGCTACCGACAGCGTAGCGAAGAGCCCGCCGAACACCAGCGTCAGCAGCGTGGGCCAGAACAGCTGGCGAATCCGCCGCAGGTTGAGGAACAGCGGCACCGCCAGGGCCACGGTGGCCGGCCCGAGGAAGACTGTCAGCAGAAAGGTGCTCTCGCGGTATTCCTGGTAGCTGATGCCGAACGCCAGCAGCACGCCGATCAGCAGCAGCATGGACAGCAGCACCGGCTGCAGGAAGACCCAGCGGGTCTTCTCGTAGGCGGCCAGCGCCAACTGGTAGGCCGCAAGGGTCACGCCGAAGCCGAACAGGGGATGGTGCACAACGGCCTCGACTGCCGACTGCCACTGCAGACTCATGCGTCCTCCCGGCGATGCGCCTGACGATCGATGAGTTTCTGCATCAGCCAGCCGGAGAACAGGAAGGCCCCCAGCAGCGACAGCACCAGGACGCCGACTATCGCCCAGAAATCCGCCCAGATGGCCTCGGCGTAGACCATCACGCCCACCGCCGGCGGCACCAGCAGCAACGGCAGGTAGCGCAGCAGGCTGCCGGCCGCCAGGCTCAAGGGCTCGCTCACTTCGCCCCGCGCCAGCAGATAGAGGAACAACAGCACCAGGCCGATGATGGGCCCGGGCAGCATGGACAGGAACAGGGCGTTGAGCCCGCTGCCGATCAGTTGGAACAGCACCAGCCAGGTCAGTCCGCGCAACAGCATGAAAATCTCCACGGGTCAGATCCGGCCGGGCGGCCCTCGGCCGGGACGCGGCATTATAGGCTGGCCCGCCGCCCTGCTATAACCCGCCATTCGCAGGGGGCATGCCGTCTTGACCGTCCTCGTCCGGCATGTTGATCTACGCCCTGCACGCAAGGGAGGGGCGAAGCCCCGATCAGAAGAATTACAACACTGCATCCACGGAGGATGACGCATGGCGTTCGTACCAGTAGCGGAACTGAAGAACTACATCGGCAAGGAGCTGGGCCACTCGGACTGGGTCACCATCGACCAGTCTCGCATCAACCAGTTCGCCGAATGCACCGAAGACCACCAGTTCATCCACGTCGACCCGGAACGCGCCAAGCAGACGCCCTTCGGCGGCACGATCGCCCATGGCTTCCTCAGCCTGTCGCTGATCCCGAAGCTGATCGACGGCCTGCTGGTCCTGCCGGAAGGCGCGAAGATGGTGGTCAACTACGGCCTCGACACCGTCCGTTTTATCCAGCCGGTGAAGGTGGACTCCCGCGTGCGCCTGGCCGTGAAGGTCATGGACGTCACCGAGAAGAACCCCGGCCAGTGGCTGATCAAGGCCCTCTGCACCCTGGAAATCGAAGGCCAGCAAAAGCCCGCCTACATCGCCGAGTCGCTCAGCCTCTGCTTTGTCTGAGTGACCGCCCGTCGCCAAAAAAGCCCGCAATCGCGGGCTTTTTTGCGCCACACTGAATGGCAGATGCCAGGACAAGGATTTTCGATGAAGCCGCTTCTGCCCCTGACCCTCGCCCTGCTGCTCGCGGCCTGCGGCGAGGGCGAGCCTCTGACCCCGCCGGACGCCCGCCTGCCCGACGGCTCCCGCTATCGCGGCGAGCTGGTGGACGGCTTGCTGCAGGGGCCGGGTCGCCTGGACTACGACAACGGCACCTGGTTCGAGGGCCAGTTCAAGGACGGCCAGCCCGAAGGCCGTGGCGAATGGCACGGCCCCAACGGCCTGGTCTACATCGGCGAGTTCAAGTCCGGCCTGTTCCACGGCCAGGGCAGCCTCAGCTACGGCAACGGCACCACCTATGAAGGCGGCTTCGCCCACAACCAGTTCGACGGCGAAGGCACCCTGCGCCAGGGCGGCGCCACCTACCGCGGCCAGTTCCGCAATGACCAGTACCAGGGGTTCGGCAGCCTCGAATGGCCCGACGGCAGCAACTACCAGGGGTTGTTCCGCGCCGGACAGCCGAATGGTGAAGGCGTGCGCACCGATGAAGCCGGCAACCGCTTCAGCGGCCGCTTCGATCGCGGCCAACTGCAGGGCCAGGGGGCCTACCAGGGCGAAGACGGCTCCCACTACATCGGTGAGTTCAAGAACAGCCTGTTCGATGGCAAGGGGCGCTTCACCAGCGCCGACGGCGATGTCTGGAGCGGCACCTTCAAGGAAGGCGCCCTGATCGGCCAAGGCGAGTTCATCGGCGCCGACGGCAGCCGCTACACGGGGCACTTCAAGCATTGGCGATACCAGGGCGAAGGCACCCTGTCGATGGCCGACGGGGCCCGCTACCAGGGCCATTTCAGCGCTGGACTCTACAATGGCAGCGGTCGCCTGACCCAAGCGGACGGCAAACTGGAAGCAGGCATCTGGCAGGACGGCACACGCATCCGCGACGAACAGGGCAAGGCCCTGCCCGACCCGCTGGAGATTGGCCTGCTGGCCCAGGGCCGACTGCTCGAGCAAGCGCTGGACGCCCTGCCGACGTCCACCCCGCACGTGGAACTCTACTCCGTCAGCGTGGCCGGCGACGGCCGCCAGAGTGTGTTCCTGCGCGAAGCGGACTACGTGTCGAAACTGCTGGCCGAGCGCTTCGGCGCCCATGGCCAGGTCACCCTGGTCAACCACCGCGAACACATCGCCGACCGCCCGCTGGCCACCCGCGAAAGCCTGTCCCGGACCCTTCAGGCCGTCGCCGCGCGCAGCGGCCCGGAGGACCTGGTGTTCATCTACCTGACCAGCCATGGCTCGCCAACCCACGAGCTGGCCCTGGAACAGCCCGGCCTGCAACTGGGGAACCTGCCGGCGCAGGAGCTTGCCAACCTGCTCGCCCCTCTCAAGGACAGGTACAAGGTGCTGGTGATCTCCGCCTGCTACTCCGGCGGGTTCATTCCCCCACTGAAGGATGAGAAGACCCTGATCATGACCGCCGCCCGCTCCGACCGCGTGTCCTTCGGCTGTTCCGAGGAGAACGATTTCACCTACTTCGGGCGCGCCCTGTTCGCCGAGGCCTTGAGCGAGACCGACGACCTGGAACAGGCCTTCGGCATGGCCAGGGACAAGGTCGCCGAGCGCGAGAAGGCCGACGACTTCGAAGCCTCCGAGCCGCAGATCTGGGCCCCCAAGGCCGTCACGGCCCGCTGGCACGCACTGCGCGAGCAACAGGCGGAACAGGCCCTGACCGCCCAGCGCGCGGCGCCCCCCGACAAAACCGTGCCAAGCCACTAAGCTCAGCTTGTATCAGCGGAGAAACATCATGTACCTGACGCCCCAGCACGCATTGCTCGCCGGCGCCACTGGATTGACCGGCGAGCACCTGCTCGACCGCCTGCTCAACGAACCCACGGTGGCCCGGGTCCTGGCCCCGACCCGGCGCCCTTTGGCCGAGCATCCACACCTGCTGAACCCCGTCGGCCCACTGGGCGAACTACTCCCGCAGCTTCAAGGACAGGTCGACGTCGCCTTCTGCTGCCTGGGCAGCACCCTCCGCCAGGCCGGTTCCCGGGAAGCCTTCCGTGCGGTGGACCTGGACCTGGTGCTGGCCTTCGCCCGGCGTGCGCGCGAGATGGGCGCGCGGCATTTCATCGTGGTCAGCGCCATGGGCGCCGACCGCGCGTCGTCGATCTTCTACAACAAGGTCAAAGGCGAGATGGAGGAAGCGCTGAAAGCCATGGACTGGCCGCAGTTGACCATTGCCCGCCCATCCCTGCTGATGGGTCCCCGCAGCGAGTTTCGTTTCGGCGAACGCCTGGCCGCAACCTTCCTGCGCTGGCTGCCGGGCAAGTACCGGGGCATCGACGTCTGCACCCTGGCGCGCGCGCTCTGGCGCCTGGCGCTGGAGGAAGAGGACGGCGTGCGCATCATCGAGTCGGACGAACTGCGCCGACTGGGGCGCTGAACGCACGCCCGGATCACCGGGGCTGGGCAGCGTCCCGGGCAAGGTTTAGCCTTGGCGCCTTGCCATCGAATGCGAACCCCAGCCATGCGTACCCTCACCACCCTGCTCGGCAACAGTCAGAAACTCGACGGCGGCGCCATGTTCGGCAACGCCCCGCGTGCCCTCTGGGAGCGCTGGATGACACCGGACGCCGAGCACCGCATCGACCTCGGCTGCCGTGCCCTGCTGGTCCAGGAGCCGGGCCGCAACGTCTTGGTGGAAACCGGCATCGGTGCCTTTTTCTCCCCCGAACTCAAGCAGCGCTTCGGCGTCCAGGAAGAGCGCCACGTGCTGCTCGACAGCCTGGCCGCCGTGGGTCTCGGTGACGCCGACATCGACGTCGTTCTGCTCACCCACCTGCACTTCGACCATGCCGGCGGCCTGCTTGCCCCCTGGGAAGACGGCCAGCCGCCGCGCCTGCTGTTCCCCAGGGCACGCTTCGTCACCGGTCGCCGCCAATGGGAACGCGCCTGCAAGCCCCATCCCCGCGACCGCGCCTCCTACATCCCGGAACTGCTCGACCTGCTGGAAGGCAGCGGCCGCCTGGAGTTGATCGAGGAAGGCGGCAACAGCGAAAGCCTGGGCGCCGGCTGGCGCTTCCACTGGAGCGACGGCCACACCCCCGGCCAGCTCCTGCCGGAAGTGGACATGCCCGATGGCCCGGTGCTCTTCAGTGGCGATCTGATTCCCGGTGCGCCCTGGGTGCACCTGCCAATCACCATGGGCTACGACCGCTTCCCCGAGGGTCTGATCGAGGAGAAGCAAGCCCTGCTGGCCGACCTGCTCGAACGCAATGGCCGACTGGTCTTCACCCATGACCCGGCCGTCGCCATGGGCCGCGTGGTGCGCGATGCCAAGGGTCGCTACGGCCTGGTCGACAGCCTTGCCGAGGTGCGTGGCCTGGCCGCCTGAGACAGGGGGCCGGGCCGGCGCCACAACGGCCAATGCGCTCGCTCAAATGGACTTAGCCTTCAATACCCGCCGCTAACCCCCAGCCCCACACCCAGCTCCGCCGCCACTGCAAAGGGCAGCAGCAGGGTATCGAGCAAGGCGCTGGCCGGCAGGTCGAGTGCCGGGTAGGCCGGCGCCTCGACGCCGAAACGATCGGCCGGGCAGCAGCCACCATTAAGCGCATACCAGTCCAGGCGGGTGCCGGAATAGATGATCGGCGCCCCGGGCTTGGCGGCGTTGAGGGTGCCGACGCTGGCGCACCCTTGCAGCAGGAACAGCGCCAGCAGGAGCGCGGCGAAAGGCTTAGTCATCGACGCCCTGATGGTGCTCGCCCCAGCGCGGCAGCATGTCCTGGGGGATATCCAGCAGGTTGAGGATGCGCGCCACCACGAAGTCCACCAGGTCGTCGATGGTCTGCGGCTGGTGATAGAAGCCCGGCGACGCCGGCACTATCACCGCGCCCAGGTTGGACAGCTTGAGCATGTTCTCCAGGTGGATGCTGGAGTACGGCGCCTCGCGCGGCACCAGGATCAACGGGCGGCGCTCCTTGAGGGTCACGTCGGCGGCACGCTCGATCAGGTTGTTGCAGGCGCCGGTGGCGATGGCCGAGAGGGTGCCGGTGGAACAGGGCACCACCACCATGGCCGCCGGCGCGCCGGAGCCGGACGCCACCGGGGACATCCAGTCTTCCTTGCCGTAGCAGCGGATCTGCCCCGGCGCGGCGCCGGTGTATTCGCTAAGGAAGGCCTGCATGGCCTGCGGCTTGGCCGGCAGGGTCACGTCGGTTTCGGTGGCCATCACCAACTGCGCGGCCTTGGAAATCAGGAAATGCACCTCGCGGTCTTCCTGGATCAGGCAGTCCAGCAGGCGCAGGCCATACTGGGCGCCGGAAGCGCCGGTCATCGCCAGGGTGATGCGGGAAGGTCCGCTCATGACCCGCTCCTTACTCTTCCAGGGCCTTGGCCAGCTTGCCGTGCAGGCCGCCGAATCCACCGTTGCTCATGATCACCACCTGCGCGCCGGGCACGGCGATCGCCTTCACCTCGGCGATGATGCTCTCCAGGGAGTCGCAGACCTGGGCCGGCACCGGGCAGGCCATCGCGGTGGCCGCCAGGTCCCAGCCGAGGTTCGGCGGTGCGTACCAGAACACCTGGTCGGCCAGCTTCACCGACTCCGGCAGGCCGTCGCGGTGGGCACCGAGCTTCATGGAGTTCGAGCGCGGTTCGATCACGGCGATTACCGGGGCGTCGCCCACACGCTTGCGCAGACCGTCGAGCGTCGTGGCGATGGCGGTGGGATGGTGGGCGAAGTCGTCGTAAAGGGTCACGCCCTTCACCTCGGCGACCTTCTCCATGCGCCGCTTGACGCTCTTGAAGGCCGACAGGGCGGCGACGCCCAACTCCGGGACCACGCCGACATGGCGGGCGGCGGCCAGGGTGGCCAGGGCGTTGGCGACGTTGTGCTGGCCGGTCAGTTCCCAGTCCACGGTGCCGGCGATGGCACCTTCGAATGCCACCTCGAAGCGCGAGCCGTCCTCGGCCAGCAGGCGCGCCTGCCATTGGCCGCCTTCGCCGGTGGTCTGCACCGGGGTCCAGCAGCCCATCTCCAGCACCCGCGCGAGGGCGCCTTCGGAAGTCGGGTGGATGATCAGGCCTTCGCCGGGAATAGTCCGCACCAGGTGGTGGAATTGCCGTTCGATGGCCGCGAGGTCGGGGAAGATGTCCGCGTGATCGTATTCCAGGTTGTTGAGGATCGCGGTGCGCGGGCGGTAGTGGACGAACTTGGAGCGCTTGTCGAAGAAGGCGCTGTCGTACTCGTCGGCCTCCACCACGAAGAAGGGCGTGCCGCCCAGGCGCGCGGACACGCCGAAGTTCTGCGGCACACCGCCGATCAGGAAGCCCGGGCTCATGCCGGCATGCTCCAGCACCCAGGCCAGCATGCTGGTGGTGGTGGTCTTGCCGTGGGTGCCGGCCACCGCCAGGACCCAGCGATCCTGCAGCACATGGTCGGCCAACCACTGCGGGCCGGAGACGTAGGGCAGGCCCTTGTTCAGTACATGCTCCACCGCCGGATTGCCACGGGACAGGGCGTTGCCGATGACCACCAGGTCCGGCGCGGGTTCGAGGTGAGCCGGCTCGTAGCCTTGCATCAGTTCGATGCCCTGGGCCTCCAGCTGGGTGCTCATGGGCGGGTAGACATTGGCGTCGGAACCGGTGACGCGGTGGCCAAGCGCCTTGGCCAGCACCGCCAGCGAACCCATGAAAGTGCCGCAGATGCCGAGGATGTGGATATGCATGGATGACCTCTGGAACGGGCCGCCGGGGCCCGAAAAAAACTTGTCGCAGGTTAGCACAGCGGCCCCGTCCGACGCCCGCCAGGCGGGAGCGGTCGCGCATCGCCGGCGTTCGACCGCGGCCATGGAGAAAAGATCGGCGAGGCGCCTTTTTCATGCCGGGACAAACGGCGCTTGCCAAGTACCGGAGATTGGCAATAGGCTGCACTGGTCTGACCGGTAATACCACAACAATTAAACGCATTCGGTTCCAGCGCCTCATGCCTTCCGAGACGCCACGAATGCACCGAACGGAGACCCCCGCGATGCTATTCAAGCTCTGCACCCGCTCGATCTTTCTGCAAGTCGTGATAGGCCTGGTAATCGGCGTGATGTTCGGCGTCGGACTTCCCGAATTCTCTTCCCAACTCAAACCCCTGGGCGACGGCTTCATCAAGCTGATCAAGATGCTCATCGCGCTGATCGTGTTCTGCGTGGTGGTCAATGGCATCTCGGGCGCCGGCGACCTGAAGAAGGTCGGGCGCATCGGCCTCAAGTCGGTGATCTACTTCGAAGTGCTCACCACCCTGGCGCTGGTGCTGGGACTGGCGGTGGCCTACGGGCTGGGGCTGGGCTCCGGCGCCAACATCGACCTGTCCAGCCTGCACGGCGCCGACGCGGCGGTCTACGGTTCGGCCACCAAGCAGATGCATGGCCCGGTGGATTTCATCATGGGCCTGATCCCGTCCTCTATCTTCAGCGCCTTCGCCGAGAACAACATCCTCCAGGTCCTGCTGTTCGCCGTACTCTTCGGCAGCGCCCTGAACCTGGTGGGTGAACAGGCGAGCGGCATCTCCAGGCTGATCGGCGAGGTCAGCCACGTGATCTTCCGCATCATGGGCATGATCGTGCGCCTGGCCCCGCTGGGCGTGTTCGGCGCGGTGGCCTTCACCACCAGCCGCTACGGCCTCGAATCCCTCAGCCACCTAGGCGCCCTGGTCGCGGTGTTCTACCTGACCTGCACCCTCTTCGTGCTGGTGGTCCTGGGCGGCGTGCTGCGCCTGTGCGGCGTGCCGATGCTGCCCTTCCTGCGCTACTTCCGCGAGGAACTGCTGATCGTCGTCGGCACCGCGTCGTCCGACGCCGTGCTGCCGCAGGTGATGCGCAAGCTCGAACGCCTCGGCATCCGCAGCTCCACCGTGGGCCTGGTGATTCCCACCGGCTACTCCTTCAACCTCGACGGTTTCTCCATCTACCTGACCCTGGCCGTGGTCTTCATCGCCCATGCCACCGGCACGCCGCTGTCGGCCGGCGACCTGCTGACCATCCTGCTGGTGTCCCTGGTCACCTCCAAGGGTGCCCACGGTATCCCCGGGTCGGCCCTGGTCATCCTCGCCGCGACCCTCACCGCCGTGCCGGCCATCCCCGCCGCCGGCCTGGTACTGGTACTCTCGGTCGACTGGTTCATGGGCATCGGCCGGGCCCTGACCAACCTCATCGGCAACTGCGTCGCCACCGTCACCATCGCCCGCTGGGAGAACGACATCGACCTCCAGCGCACCCAGGGCGTGCTCGCCGGCGGCGCGACCGGAGACGACGACGGTTCCATGCAACTGCGCACACAACTGGTCAGACCGGGTGAAACGGATGCGTGAAAACGGCTGGCGCCCCGGAGGGGGCGCCACCGGGCCGACGGATTCCAAGCACTAGGGAGGTTCAATGTTCTCGTCATCCAAACTCGTCAACTCGATCGTGCAGAAGCTGCTCGACCCCATCGAACAGGGGCAGTGGGCCGCCGGCCAGATGCTGCCGGGGCAGCGGGAACTGGCCGAGCAGCTGGAGATCAGCCGCCCGAGCCTGCGCGAGGCCATCACCGTGCTGGAAACCCTGGGCGTGGTGCGCTCCCTGCCGGGCAAGGGCGTGATGGTCCTGGAACGCCGGAGCCAGCCCATGGCGGTGGTTCCGGTGCCCAACGCGGCGACCGCCGCCGACGTGCTGCAACTGCGCTATGCCCTGGAGCCCTTCATCGTCGGCCTGGTGGCGCAGACGGTGGACGACAACGCCCTGAGCCAGCTGCGCCTGCTGGTACTGGACATGCGCGAGGCGGTGGAGGACCGCAATCCCACGGCCCTGGCGAGCGCCTATTCGGGCTTCCACCGCAAGGTGGTGGCGATCACCTCCAACCCCATCTTCCTCAGCGTGTCCCGGCAGATCGGTAGCGCCCTGGAGCAGAGCGAAGGGCCGACGCTGCACAGTCCGGAACACGCCGAGCAGGTACTCGAGGAACACGAGGCCATCCTGCGCGCCATCCGCCGACACGACAGCGAGCAGGCCAGCCGCGCCATGCGCCAGCACATTCTCAATGAGGGCGTGCGCTTGAACATCGACCTGCGACTACCCGAAACCTGACCCGGCGCGCGTCCGCGCGCCAGCTAGCCACGGCCCGGAAAGGGCCCCCAGTCGACACTTCACGCGATGCGAGGTGGGAGCATGCACAACATCGACATCACCTTTTCCCGCACTGGCGGTGAACCACGCGCCGCCGGACACCAGGTCTACGAGGCGCTCTACACGGCGATCCTCGACCGGCGCCTGGCCCCCAATACCCGGCTCAGCAAGGAAACCCTCGGCCGCATCTTCAGCGTCAGCACCGGCACCGTGCAGCGCGCCCTCAGCCGGCTGGCCGAGGACGGTGCGGTGGAGCTGGCGCCGAACCAGGTGGCATCCATCGCCCGGCCCTGCGAGCGGAACGCCCGCGAACTGCTGGAAGCACGCCTGATGATCGAGTCGCAGGTCATTCGCCTGATCGGCGACCGCCTCGCACCGGAACAACTGGACGAGCTGCGCGACATGATCGAGCGCCAGCGGCAGTGCCTGGCCGGCGGCGACCACGCGGGCATGCTCGGCCAGGCGAACCGCTTCCACCTGCGCCTCGCCGAACATGCTGGCAACCCCTGGCTGCTGGACTTCCTCGCCCGCCTGTTGCCACGCGCCGCCCTGAGCATCGCCCTGAGCCGCAGCCGCGCCTACAGCGCAACCTCCTGCGACGAACACCAGGCCGTGGTGCAGGCCCTGGCGGATGGCGACACGGAACGGGCCAGCGAATTGATGTGCCGGCACCTGAACGGGCTGTTCGCCCGCTTGCGTTTCATGCCGCCACCCACGGAGGACCTGCGCGCCGCGTTCCAGGGCAGGCTGGGCCCGAACCGGCGCCGTGCCAGCCAGGCCTAGGAGCGCCTGCCGCGCACCACCTCGAAGAACGCCTCGATGATCCGCCGCGAGCCCTGCTCGCGCAGGCACACCAGGGTTTCGGTCATGCGCTGCCGGCAGTCACGGACCGGCAGCACATGGACGTTGGCGCTGGCGCCCACTTCGGCGGCGGAGACGAAGCCAACGCCGAGGCCGGCGGCCACCATCTCGAAGGTGGCCTCCCGGCCCTCCACCTCGATGGCCGGGCGAATCGACAGCCCCGCGCGCTGCATTTCGCTTTCCAGGATCTGCCGGGTCATGGAACCGCGCTCGCGCAGCACCAGGGGCATACCCTCCAGGTCGGCGAGGACGATGGCGTCGCGCTGCGCCCAGGGATGGGAATGGGCCACGAAGGCCACCAGCGGGTCACTGCTCAATACATGGGTGATCAGGCCATCGTCTTCCACCCCCCGCCCCAGCAGGGCGAAGTCCGCCTTGTACTCCTGCAGCCGGCGCAGGCATTCGTCGCTGTTGCCGGTGACCAGGCTGACGCGGATGCCCGGATAACGCTCGCAGAACCGCGCGATATGCCCCAGCAGGTGCACCGGCGAATCCACCGCCAGGGTCAGGCTGCCGGTTTCCAGGGCGCGGGACGTGGACAGCAGCTCCTGGGCCTCGGCCTCGGCGGCGAACAGGCGCTGGGTGATGGCCAGCAGCCGCTCGCCGAGGTCGGTCAACTGCACCGAGCGCTTGTTGCGGTGAAACAGCAGGATGCCGAAGCGCTCCTCCAGCTTGCGCACCTGGTCGGACACCGCCGGTTGGCTGAGGCACAACGCCTCGGCCGCGCGGGTGAAATTGCCGTGCACCGCCACCGCATGAAAGGCCTTGAGCTGCGCCTGGGAAACCGCCATCCGTCCACTCCAGATAAATAAGCTCAGCTTATTTTTGAAATACTATAAATCGATTTTTATTATTTTTAGGGAATTGGTTTCATCTCTCCACCGCAACGCGCCCTTACCAGAGCACAGACGCTGGAGACGACCATGACCAAAGCCGAATCCCCCTCCTCCACCCAGCCGCTGGCCGCGCCCGCCTTCGGCGAGCCCTACCTGCTGACTCCCGGCCCGCTGACCACCTCCAGGGCCACCAAGGAAGTTATGCTGCGCGACTGGGGCTCCTGGGACGGCGCCTTCAACCGGGTCACCGCCGAAGTCCGCCAGGAGTTGCTGTCCATGGCCGGCGTACAGGACGACAGCTTCGCCTGCGTCCCCCTGCAGGGCAGCGGCAGCTTCTCAGTGGAAGCCGCCCTGGCCACCGCCATCCCCCGCGACGGCAAGTGCCTGATCCTGATGAACGGCGCCTACGGCCAGCGCGCCGCCAAGACCCTGGACTACCTGGGCCGCGCCTACCTGACCCTGGACAAGGGCGACTACCTGCCGCCGCAGCCGGACGAAGTGGACGCCCTGCTCCAGGCCAACCCGGACATCACCAACGTGTTCCTGGTCCACTGCGAGACCAGCTCCGGCATCCTCAACCCGCTGCGCGAGATCGCCGACGTGGTGAAGGCCCATGGCAAGAGCCTGATCGTCGACGCCATGAGCTCCTTCGGCGCCGTGCCGCTGACCATCAACGAAGTGGCCTTCGACGTGCTGGTGTCCTCGGCCAACAAATGCATCGAGGGCATCCCCGGCTTCGGCTTCGTGATCATCCGCCGTGCCGTGCTGGAAGCCGCCAAGGGCCGCGCCCACTCCCTGGCCCTGGATATCCATGAGCAGTGGACGTACATGGAGCGCACCGGCCAATGGCGCTTCACGCCGCCGACCCACAGCGTGGTGGCCTTCCGTAGCGCCTTGGAACAGCACGCCGCCGAAGGTGGCGTGGCGGGCCGCCTGGCACGCTACAGCCGCAACCGCGACGTACTGGTGGCCGGCATGCGCGAACTGGGATTCAAGACCCTGCTGGAAGACCAGTGGCTGTCGCCGATCATCACCACCTTCTTCAGCCCGGAGCACCCGAACTTCGAGTTCAAGCGCTTCTACGAAGAGCTGAAGGCCCGTAGCTTCATCATCTACCCGGGCAAGCTGACCGTGGCGGAAAGCTTCCGCATCGGCTGCATCGGGCAGATCGACGAGCACATCGTCCGCCAGTTGCTGCGCGCCATCGCCGACACCCTGGAGGTGATGGACGTGGAGATGCCGGCCGCCTGAGGAACCGTCAGGGATCGCTGGCTTCCGCGCGGGGATGCCGCAGGTCGCCTCCCCGCCCCAGCGACCTCTTTTTGTCACATCGCCGTAGTAAATCAGCCGCTCGGCAGCGCCGGGCAGGGAGCCTACTAGCGCCGAACTCATCCACCCGCCTGACGCCACGACCGCTGCCATCTGACCAAGGCCGTGCGTTTAGACAGCCCAGCAGCAGAACAACAACAACCTCCCTATTTGCACTGTCCGGCATTCCCACACGGGGTCAGAACCATGAACAACAACGCAGGTGCCTTGCACAGTGGCTGGAAGTCCCTCCAGCGCTGGCGCGTCCAGATCTTCCTCATCACCTGGCTGGCCTACGCCGCCTTCTACTTCACCCGCAAAGCCTTCTCGGTGGCCAAGCTCGGCATCGGCGAAGACCCGGGCTTCGAACTCGACAAGGCCGCCATGGCCAACCTCGATGCGCTGTATCTCGCCGCCTACGCCGTGGGCCAGTTCACCTGGGGCATTTTCGCCGACCGCTTCGGCCCGCGCGTGGTGGTGCTTGGCGGTCTAGTGGTGTCGGCCCTGGCGGCGGTGGCCATGGGCACCTTCGCCACCCTGCCGATCTTCGCCACCTGCATGCTGGTCCAGGGCCTGGCCCAGTCCACCGGCTGGTCGGGCCTGTGCAAGAACATCGGCAGCTTCTTCGCCACCCGCGAGCGTGGCCGCGTGCTGGGTTACTGGAGTACCTGTTACGCCTTCGGCGGCCTGGTGGCCACCCCCTTCGCCGGCTGGTGGGCCTACGAAGTGTTCCACGACTGGCGCATGGCGTTCATGTCCAGCGCCCTGGTGGTGTTCGCCGTGGCCGTGGCCTTCTTCTTCCTGCAGCGCAACAGGCCGGAAGATATCGGCCACGCCCCGGTGGAAGCGGAGGCCGGCAGCGGAAACGGTCCGCGCGAAAGCCACTGGAACGCCCTGCGCAGGGTGATGAGGAACCGCACCGTACTGGTCCTGGGCCTGGCCTACTTCCTGCTGAAGCCGGCGCGCTACGCCATCCTTCTCTGGGGCCCGGTGATCGTCTACGAACGCATGCCGTCCATTGGCAAGGTGGCTTCTGCCATCGTCCCCACCGCCTTCGAACTGGCCGGCCTGGTAGGGCCGATCCTCATCGGCATCGCCTCGGACAAGCTGTTCGGCGCCCGCCGCATGCCGGCCTGCGTGTTCAGCCTGATCGCCCTCACCGTCTGCCTGGCGCTGTTCGTTCCGGCCATGCAGAGCGGCAGCCTGTACCTGGTGGTGGGGCTGCTGTTCCTGATGGGCATGACCCTCTACGGCCCGGACTCGATGATCAGCAGCTCCGCCGCCATCGACTTCGGCACCCAGGAAGCCGCCGGCACCGCCGCGGGCTTCGTCAACGGCTGCGGTTCGGTGGGTGCCATCCTCGGCGGCCTGCTGCCGGGCTACTTCGACACCACCACCGTATTCCTCGTGTTCACCGCTGCGGCCCTGCTCGCCAGTCTGATGCTGGTGCCCTTCTGGAACAGCCGCCCGCAAACCCTGAACGCGCCGGACAGCATGCCGGCCACCGGTCAACCGGCCCTGGCCGGCGCCAAATCCTGAATCCGCTTACCTGAACTGCCACCCGCTGGAGTCTTCACCATGCACTACACGCAACCCACCCAACTGCAAGCCGCCATCCTCGACTGGGCCGGCACCGTCGTCGACTTCGGCTCTTTCGCCCCGACCCAGATCTTCGTCGAGGCCTTCGCCGAGTTCGGCGTCGCCGTCTCCCTGGCAGAAGCCCGAGGCCCCATGGGCATGGGCAAGTGGGACCACATCCGCACCCTCTGCGACATCCCCGCCATCGGCGAGCGTTACCGCGCCGCCTTCGGCCGCCTGCCCACCGATGACGACGTCACCGCTATCTACGAGCGCTTCATGCCGCTGCAAATCGAGAAGATCGGCGTGCACTCCGCGCTGATCCCCGGCGCCCTCGACGCCATCGCCGAACTGCGTGGCAAGGGCCTGAAGATCGGCACCTGCTCCGGCTACCCGAAGGTGGTGATGGAGAAAGTGGTGGCACTGGCCCGCGACAACGGCTACGTGCCGGACCACGTGGTCGCCACCGACGAAGTGCCCAACGGCCGCCCGCACCCGGCGCAGTCCCTGGCCAACGTGATCGCCCTGGGCATCAGCGACGTGGCCGCCTGCGTGAAGGTGGACGACACCTGGCCGGGCATCCTCGAAGGCCGTAGCGCCGGCATGTGGAGCGTGGCCCTGACCTGCTCTGGCAACGCCCTGGGCCTGACCTGGGAGCAGTTCAAGGCTTTGCCGAAAGACAAGCTGGAGGCGGAGCGCGCGCGCATCGGCCAGATGTTCGAAGCCTCCCGCCCGCACTACCTGATCGACACCATCGCCGACCTGCCGGCGGTAATCGACGACATCAACAAGCGCCTGGCGCGTGGCGAGATGCCCCAGTCCAGCTGATTGGAAACGGGGTCAGCCGTCGGCCCCTTCCCCCGGCGGGCATGGACGCCCGCACCTAAAGACGCAAGGCCCGGCTTCTTCGTGAAGCCGGGCCTTGCGCTGTAGGAGCGAATTCATTCGCGATGGGACGCGCAGCATCCCCCGGCAAGCCCGAGGGCCGACCCTGCGGGCCGGTTCGCGAATGAATTCGCTCCCACAAAAAAACGGTTCTTCGCGGGATCAGGGGGAAGAGCGAGTTGACAGTCAGGGAAGTGGTTAGATTGGCAGTCGCCAAACGAACCAACCACCACCCCCTGCTGCCGCCGTGCATCCTATTGATCTTGCTGCTTTCTGGCCAGGCTACGCAGTCGTCTCCTGTCGCCAATCAACCCACGACACCCTGCTAATCGAGCTCGAGCCTCAAGTCGGCTCCATCCCCGAATGCGGACGCTGTGGTGAAGCCTGTCCATTGATCCATGAGCGGCGGACTCGTCAGGTGCGCGATCGCGATCTGTTCGACCAGCGCGTCTTGCTCCAGCTACCGGTGCGCCGCGTCGATTGCCTGAGTTGTGGGCGGGTAACCGAGCGGATCAGCTGGTTGGAACCGGTGTCGCGTTTGACCCAACGCTTGCGCGTCTGGCTCGAAGGCTTGCTGCAATTGCTGCCCATCAGTCATGTCAGCCGCCTCACCGGCCTGCACTGGCACACGCTCAAGACGCTCGATAAGCGCCGCCTGGAGGCCGCCGTTGGCGCTTTCAAGCCGGGCGATGTTCGCCGTCTGGTGATGGACGAGTTCGCCCTGCACAAGGGGCATCGTTATGCCACGGTGATCATGGATGCCGAGCGGACGCGGGTGCTGTGGGTCGGGCATGGCAACAGCCGCGAGGCGATTCGCCCGTTCTTCGAATTGCTGGGCGAGCGCTGCCAGCAGATCGAGGCGGTGGCGATGGACATGAACACGGCTTTCGACCTGGAGGTGAAGCGGCACTGCCCGCAGGCCGAAGTGGTGTATGACCTGTTCCACGTGGTGGCGCGCTACGGCCGTGAGGTGATCGACCGTATCCGCGTCGACCAGGCCAACCTCCTGCGCGAAGACAAACCGGCGCGCAAGGTGGTCAAGCAGAGTCGCTGGCTGCTGCTGCGCAATCACGACAACCTCAAGGACGGGCAGGCCGTGCAGTTGCAAGAGCTGCTCGCGGCCAACCAACCACTGGCCACGGTCTATGTGCTCAAGGATGCGTTAAAGGCAATCTGGTACGCCCCCAGTGTGCAGGAGGGCTGGCGGCGCTGGCGAAGTTGGCTACGGCATGCCCGGGACAGCGGTCTGGCGCCACTGCAACGCTTTGCCCGCAACCTGCGCAAATACGCCCGGGGCATCCTCGCCAGTGCGCGTTTCCACCTACATACCAGCCTGCTGGAGGGCGTGAATAACCGTATCAAGGTGATCAAGCGCATGGCCTATGGCTTCCGAGACTCAGCCTACTTCTTCCTGAAAATCAAGGCTGCCTTCCCCGGGAAAGCGCGATGAACCAAAAAAAATTGGCGCCCAGGACCTTCTCGAAATCTCCGGCGAACCTCGAACCCTGTAGGAGCGAATTCATTCGCGATGGGATGCGCAGCGTCCCCCAGCAAGCCCGAAGGCCAACCCTGCGGGCCGCTTCGCGAATGAATTCGCTCCCACAAAAAAGCGGCGCCCAGGGCCTTCTCGAAATCTCCGGCGAACCTCGAACCCTGTGGGGGCGAATTCATTCGCGATGGGATGCGCAGCGTCCCCCGGCAAGTCCGAAGGCCAGCCCTGCGGGCCAGTTCGCGAATGAATTCGCTCCCACAAAAAAACGGTGCCCCAAGCCTTCTCGAAATCTCCGGCGAACCTCGAACCCTGTGGGGGCGAATTCATTCGCGATGGGATGCGCAGCGTCCCCCGGCAAGTCCGAAGGCCGACCCTGCGGGCCGGTTCGCGAATGAATTCGCCCCCACACAAAAAAGCGGTGCCCCGAGCCTTCTCGTAACCCCCGGCAAACCTCGGACACTGTGGGAGCGAATTCATTCGCGATGGGATGCGCAGCGTCCCCCAGCAAGTCCGAAGGCCAGCCCTGCGGGCCAGTTCGCGAATGAATTCGCTCCCACAAAAAAACGGTGCCCCAAGCCTTCTCGAAATCTCCGACGACCTCGAACCCTGCAGGAGCGAATTCATTCGCGATGGGATGCGTAGCATCCCCCGGCAAGTCCGTAGGCCGACCCTGCGGGCCGGTTCGCGAATGAATTCGCTCCCACAAAAAAATCGGTTCATCGCGCTTTCCCGGGGAAGGCGGCCTTGATTTTCAGGAAGAAGTAGTGGGAGTCCCGGAAGCCGTAGGCCATCCGTTTGATCACCTTGATGCGGTTGTTCACGCCTTCCAGGACGCTGGTGTGCAGGGGGAAGCGGGCGCTGGCGAGGATGCCCCGGGCGTATTTGCGCAGATTCCGGGCAAAGCGTTGGAGCGGCTCCAGACCGCTGTCCCGAGCATGCCGTAGCCAACTTCGCCAGCGCCGCCAGCCCTCTCGCACAGTGGGGGCGTACCAGACTTCCTTCAGGGCATCCTTGAGCACGTAGACCGTGGCCAGCGGCTGGTTGGCGTCGAGTAGCTCCTGCAACTGCACGGCTTGCCCGTCCTTCAGACTCTCGCGGTTGCGCAGCAACAGCCAGCGGCTCTGCTTGACCACCTTGCGCGCCGGTTTGTCCTGGCGCAGCAGGTTGGCCTGGTCGACCCGGATGCGGTCGATCACCTCGCGGCCGTAGCGCGCCACCACATGGAAGAGGTCGTACACCACTTCGGCCTGCGGGCAATGCCGCTGCACCTCCAGGTCGAACGCGGTGTTCATGTCCATCGCCACCGCCTCGATCTGTTGGCAGCGCTCGCCGAGCAGCTCGAAGAACGGACGAATCGCCTCACGGCTGTTGCCATGCCCCACCCACAGCACCCGTGTCCGCTCGGCATCCATGATCACCGTGGCGTAGCGATGGCCCTTGTGCAGGGCGAACTCGTCCATCACCAACCGGCGCACCTCGCCCGGATCGAACGCGCCGACGGCGGCTTCCAGGCGACGTTTATCGAGCTGCTTGAGCGTGTGCCAGTGCAAGCCGGTGAGGCGGCTGACGTGGCTGATCGGCAGCAGTTGCAGCAAAGCCTCGAGCCAGGCCTGCAAGCGCCGCGTCAGGCGTGACGCCGGCTCCAGCCAGGCGATCCGCTCGGTCACCCGCCCACAGCGCAGGCAGTCAACGCGGCGCACCGGCACCTGGAGCAGAACGCGCTGGTCGAGCAAGTCGCGATCGCGTACCCGACGCAGTCGGCACTCATGGATCAGCGGACAAGCTTGGCCGCAGCGCCCACATTCGGGGATGGCGTCGGCTCGAGGCTTGAGTTCGATCAGCAGGGTGTTGTCGGCAGAGGGGCGACAGGCGACGACTTCGTAGCCTGGCCAGAACTGGGCAAGATCAATAGGATGCACGGCGGCAGCAGGGAGTGGGGGTTGGTTCGTTTGGCGACTGCCAATTTACCCACTTCCCTGACTGTCAACGCGCTCTTCCCCCAGACTCCGCGAAGAACCAAAAAATCGGCCGCCAGGGACTTCTCGAAATCTCCGGCGAACCTCGAACCCTGTGGGGGCGAATTTATTCGCGATGGGATGCGCAGCGTCCCCCAGCAAGTCCGAAGGCCAGCCCTGCGGGCCGCTTCGCGAATGAATTCGCTCCCACAGAAAAGCGGCGCCCAGGGCCTTCTCGTAACCCCGGCAGAACCCGCCCCTACAACGGCCTTCGTCGCTAGCCCCGCGTTGCAATCGCATGCTTGCGCAGCTTGCGATAGAGCGTATTGCGACTGATACCAAGTTGCTCGGCGGTACGGGTCATGTGCCAGCGCTGGCTGTCGAGGGCGTTCAGCAGTGCGGTGCGTTCGGCGTCGTCCAACGGATTGGCCAGCGGTTCGGGAGCGGCCGACACGGGCGCCGCCCGCAACACCTCGCGAGGCAGGTCGGGCAGGCGGATGATGCCGTCCTCGCACAGCGCCGCCAGGGTACGCAGTACGTTGCGCAGTTGCCGCACGTTGCCCGGCCAGTGGTAATCCAGCAGGGTCTGGCGCGCCTCCTCGGTCAGCACCACGCGCATGTCGCGCGCCTCTTCCGCCAGCAGGTAGTGCAGCAGCTCCGCCTTGTCACTGCGCGCGCGCAGCGGCGGCAGGTCGATGACCAGGCCGTTGAGGCGGTAGTACAGGTCCTCGCGGAAGGTGCCATCGCCTACGCGCTCCTCCAGTTCGCGGTGGGTGGCGCTGATGATGCGCACGTCCACCGCCTGCGGCTCGCCGCCGATGGGCACCACCTGGCGCTCTTCCAGCACCCGCAGCAGACGGGTCTGCAGGGCCAGCGGCATATCGCCGATCTCGTCGAGGAACAAGGTGCCGCCGTCGGCCTGCTGCAGTTTGCCGCGCATGCCTTCCTTGCGCGCCCCGGTGAAGCTGCCGCCGCGATAGCCGAACAGTTCGCTCTCGATCAGAGTTTCCGGGATGGCTGCACAGTTCAGGGCCACGAAAGGCCGCTCGGCGCGGGAACTGGCCTGGTGCAGCGCACGGGCGAAGGCTTCCTTGCCGGAGCCGGTTTCGCCGTTGATCAGTAGCGGCACGTCGCGTTCGTAGACGCGCAAGGCACGGCGGAAGTCGTTCTGCAACGCCGCATCCCCCAGGCAGATACCCGGTTGCGCCGGTTTCGACGGCGTCTGCGTCAGGGCCTGCGGCTGGCTGCGGGGCTGGCCGCGCAATGCGGCGAACAGCGCCCGGCCATCGCGCGTGCGCAACGGCCAACTGGTGGAGGGCTGCGGCATAGCGCGACCGAGCAAGTCATCCAGGCGGCAGTCGAAAAAGGCTTCCAGCGGCTGGCCGATCAGGCGCTCGCGCGGGTTGCCGAGCAGGTTGATGGCGCTCTGGTTCACCGCGCTGATGCGCCCTTCCCCGTCGAAGGCCAGCAGCCCCTCGCTGAACAGGCCGACGTACTCGGCCTGCAGGTGGAAGCGCAGCAGCCACACGCCTTCGAAGCGACGCAGGAAATAGCAGCTCTCGATCATCTTGGCCGAGAGGTTGACCAGCGCCATGGTGTGGAACTGACTCTGGCGCGACAGGTCATGCCGCGCAGAGGAGACATCGAGCACCGCCATCAGCTCGCCCTGGGGATCGAACACCGGACTGGCGGAGCAGGTGAGGCCGGTGTGGCGGCTGCGGAAGTGTTCGTCCTGGTGTATGGTCAGCGCCTGGCGCTCCACCACGCAGGTGCCGATACCGTTGGTGCCTTCACGGGCCTCGCTCCAGTCGGCGCCGAGCCAGAGCCCGGCGCGCTCGAAGGCGGGCCGTTCGGCATGGGCGGTGACGCAGTTGAGGATCACCCCGCGGGCATCGGTGAGCAGCACCGCGTGCCCCGCTCCGGAGAGCTGGCGATACAAGTTGTTCATCTCGCCATTGGCCACCTCCAGCACCTGCTGCAGGCGCTCGCGGCGCTCCAGCATACGGCCGTGCTCCAGCACGGTGGGCGCCACCGGCAAGGCGGGGTCGAGGTGGTAGTCCTCCAGGCAACGCAGCCAGGAGCGGGCAATGGAAGGGTCGGCGGCCGGACCGCTGGCCTGCGCCTTGCCCTGTGCCAGGGTCATCACCTGTTGGGCGTGACGGCTGAGAGGATTCTGCATTCTTGTTGTTCTCCTGTGCGGGCTTCCCGGGAGGCAGCCCTGGCCGTGGAACGGCGCCCGCGTCGACGCAGCATCCTCCAGCGTAGAAGCCTTTGCAACGGCCGCGCGACCCGCTGGTCACTCGCTGTGCCAGATGCGTGACAAAGTGTCACTCTCAACTGTGGCAGGCCTGCCACAGGCCTTCTCCAGCGCGGCGCCAGAGCCGGGCGCAAACCGCTCTGCAACGGTACTCACGGCGCCCTGGCCCAGCCCTTGCTCTGTGGAAGACATACGCCACCCTGCGTTATCTCCACTACAACAAGAGACAGGAGAAACACCATGCGTTACGCCCAACCCGGTACCCCCGGCGCTGTCGTTTCCTTCAAGTCCCGTTATGGCAACTACATCGGCGGCGAGTTCGTCGCCCCGGTCAAAGGCCAGTACTTCACCAACACCTCCCCGGTGAATGGCCAGCCGATCGCGGAGTTCCCCCGCTCCACTGCCGAAGACATCGACAAGGCCCTGGACGCCGCCCATGCCGCGGCCGATGCCTGGGGCCGCACGTCGGTGCAGGACCGCTCGAACATCCTGCTGAAGATCGCTGACCGCATCGAGCAGAACCTTGAAGTCCTGGCCGTCACCGAGACCTGGGACAACGGCAAGCCGGTCCGCGAAACCCTCAACGCCGACATCCCGCTCGCCGTCGACCATTTCCGCTACTTCGCCGGCTGCATCCGCGCCCAGGAAGGCGGCGCCGCCGAGATCAACGAAGGCACCGTCGCCTACCACATCCACGAGCCGCTGGGCGTGGTCGGGCAGATCATCCCGTGGAACTTCCCGCTGCTGATGGCCGCCTGGAAACTGGCTCCCGCGCTGGCCGCCGGCAACTGCGTGGTGCTGAAACCCGCCGAGCAGACCCCGCTGGGCATCAGTGTGCTGATGGAGCTCATCGGCGACCTGCTGCCGGCCGGCGTGCTCAACGTGGTGCAAGGTTTCGGCAAGGAAGCGGGCGAGGCCCTGGCCACCAGCAAGCGCATCGCCAAGATCGCCTTCACCGGCTCCACCCCGGTGGGCTCGCACATCCTCAAATGCGCCGCCGAGAACATCATCCCTTCCACCGTGGAACTGGGCGGCAAGAGCCCGAACATCTACTTCGAAGACATCATGCAGGCCGAGCCGGCCTTCATCGAGAAAGCCGCCGAAGGCCTGGTGCTGGCCTTCTTCAACCAGGGTGAAGTCTGCACCTGCCCGTCCCGCGCCCTGGTGCAGGAATCCATCTACCCGGCCTTCATGGCCGAGGTGATGAAGAAGGTCCAGGCCATCAAGCGTGGCGACCCGCTGGACACCGACACCATGGTCGGCGCCCAGGCTTCGCAGCAACAGTTCGAGAAGATCCTCAGCTACCTCGACATCGCCCAGCAGGAAGGCGCGGAAGTGCTCACCGGCGGCGCCGTGGAGAAGCTGGAAGGCAACCTGTCCACCGGTTACTACATCCAGCCGACGTTGCTGAAGGGCAACAACAAGATGCGCGTGTTCCAGGAGGAAATCTTCGGCCCGGTGGTGGGCGTCACCACCTTCAAGGACGAGGCCGAGGCCCTGGCCATCGCCAACGACACCGAGTTCGGCCTCGGCGCCGGTCTCTGGACCCGCGACATCAACCGCGCCTACCGCATGGGCCGCGGCATCAAGGCCGGCCGCGTGTGGACCAACTGCTACCACCTGTACCCGGCCCACGCCGCCTTCGGTGGCTACAAGAAGTCCGGCGTCGGCCGTGAAACCCACAAGATGATGCTCGACCACTACCAGCAAACCAAGAACCTGCTGGTGAGCTACGACATCAATCCGCTGGGCTTCTTCTGATCCTCCTCCGGCAACAGAAAACGCAGCTTAGGCCGCGTTTTTTGTTTAGGAGCGTTGGCGATGATGGGTTTCGTTTCGCTCCAGCGGCACGCCCGACACCGTAGGTTGGGTAGAGGAACGAAACCCAACAGGCCCATGCCGGGGGTCGCTCCGGGTCAGGGCTGACCACGGCGCCTGCTGTTGGCCCCCGATGGGTTTCGCTTCGCTCTACGCCATCCTACGAGGCGGCATTGCCACCCCTGGCGGATGGACACGCGCCCGGGATCAGCACGTAGGTTGGGTAGAGGAACGAAACCCAACAGGCCCATGCCGGGGGTGGCTCCGGGGCAGGGCTGACCACGGCGCCTGCTGTTGGCCCCCGATGGGTTTCGCTTCGCTCTACGCCATCCTACGAGGCGGCATTGCCACCCGACTCCCACCCACACAACAAGCGCGTAGGTTCGGTAGAGGAACGAAACCCAACAGGCCCATGCCGGGGGTGGCTCCGGGTCAGGGCTGACCACGGCGCCTGCTATTGGCCCCCGATGGGTTTCGCTTCGCTCTACGCCATCCTACGAGGCGGCATTGCCACCCGACTCCCACCCACACAACAAGCGCGTAGGTTGGGTAGAGGAACGAAACCCAACAGGCCTATGCCGGGGGTCGCTCCGGGTCAGAGATGACCACGGCGCCTGATATTGGCCCCCGATGGGTTTCGCTTCGCTCTACGCCATCCTACGAGGCGGCATTGCTGCCTCGTAGGATGGACTCGCGCCCGGGATCAGCGCTCGTCGCCCCGCCATTGCCGCGGGCTCACCCCGAACCAGCGGCGGAAGGCACGGGAGAAGGCGCTGGTTTCGGAATAGCCCAGCAGCGGCGCCAGTTCGGAGATGGGCCTCTGGCGCTGGCGCAGGTAGTGCAGCGCCAGTTCGCGGCGGGTCTGTTCCACCAGTTGGCTGAAGCTCAGGTTTTCGTCGCGCAGGCGGCGCTGCAGGCCCGCCGGGGTCAGTTCCAGACGCTCGGCGATCTGCTCCAGGCTGGGCTCGCCCAGGCCAAGGGCGAGGCGAATCTGGGTGCCGGCCTCCTCCAGCAGGCTCGGGCGGGCGCCCTGCTCACCCAGGCGGCGGATCACATCCTGGAACAGGAACAGCAGGTTGGGATCGCGCTCGGGCATGGCCTTGCCCTGCACATCCCCCTTGGGCACCAGCAGGAAGTTGCACGGCCGGCCGAACTGCACCGGCGCGCCGAACGCCTCGACGTGCTCCTGCCAACCCTCCGGCCGCTCGTGTTCGAAGGCCACCGCGCGCGGCGTCCAGTCGCGGCCCAGGGCATGGCGGATCAGGTTCAGCGCCATGCCCATGGTCAGCTCGGCATCCTGACGGCGGTCGAGGATGGCGCCGTGGCGAACCTGATAGTCGAAGCGGTAGCACTCGCCGCAATCCACCAGACGGATCAGGGTGCTGTGCTGGTGGAAGGGGAAGGCCGCCGCGAAGTTCTTCAGCGCCTCGTCCAGGGTGTCGGAACTGAGCCCGACATACCCCAGCAGACCGAGGGCGCGGGGCTGGAACTGCTGGCCGTAGCGCAGGCCGAAGTTGTCGCAACCGGACTGCCGCGCCGCCTCTTCCAGCACCTGGCAATAGTTCGGCAACGCCAGGCTCAGGGTGGGATGGAGCAGTTGCTCCGGGTCGATCCCGGCGCGACCGAAGATGCGGTCCAGATCGCCGCCCTGGTCGGTGATGAAGCGGTCGAGTCCGCTGGCGGCCGCCGAGAGCACGCCGACATTGCTCGCCGTGGGCGCCTGCAGGCCGACACTGGAAAACAGGGACGGGTTCATCACGGATTACCAAGTCTTTTTTTGATCAGGCATTCAAGCAAAACCCATGCCCTCCGAACGGCCGCGCGGATACGCCGCTGCGCCCCCGTGAAAGGGGGATTTCCGGGCCATATGCGTGCACGCCGCCGCGCCGCGCCCCGTGCCGGGGCAAGGTGGGTGGGGCGATGGGTAACAGTGCCGTGCGACTTGACCGCAGAGGCCGCACGCGGGGCTCCAGGGTCAAGTCCTTGAGTGCGTCGCTGGATACCATCGAGCCAGGCACCCACCCACGACGCCCTCAGCAGGGCGAGGAGTCCCGATGAGCACGACACAACTAAAACCCACGCTCGGCACCTTGCACCTCTGGGGTATCGCCGTCGGCCTGGTGATCTCCGGCGAATACTTCGGCTGGAGCTACGGCTGGGGCGCCGCCGGCACCCTCGGCTTCCTGGTCACCGCCCTGCTGGTGGCCACCATGTACACCTGTTTCATTTTCAGCTTCACCGAACTGACCACCGCCATTCCCCACGCTGGCGGCCCCTTCGCCTACAGCCGCCGCGCCTTCGGCGAAAAGGGCGGACTGATCGCCGGTATCGCCACCCTGATCGAATTCGTCTTCGCCCCGCCGGCCATCGCCATGGCCATCGGTGCCTACCTCAACGTGCAGTACCCGGAACTGGACCCCAAGCACGCGGCAGTGGGCGCGTACTTTATCTTCATGACGCTGAACATCCTCGGCGTCAGCATCGCCGCCACCTTCGAGCTGGTGGTCACCGTGCTCGCCGTGGCCGAATTGTTGGTGTTCATGGGCGTGGTGGCACCGGGTTTCAGCTTCAGCAACTTCGTGGTCAACGGCTGGGCCGGCACCAATGAATTCGGCGGCCACGCCATTTCCGGCATCTTCGCCGCCATTCCCTTCGCCATCTGGTTCTTCCTCGCCATCGAGGGCGCGGCCATGGCCGCCGAGGAAGCCAAGGACCCGAAACGCACCATTCCGCGCGCCTACATCGCCGGCATCCTGACCCTGGTGTTCCTCGCCATCGGCGTGATGGTGATGGCCGGCGGCGTGGGCGACTGGCGCCAACTCTCGGGCATCAACGACCCGCTGCCCCAGGCCATGAAGGCCGTGGTGGGCAACGACTCCACCTGGATGCACATGCTGGTGTGGATCGGCCTGTTCGGCCTGGTGGCCAGTTTCCACGGCATCATTCTCGGCTACTCCCGGCAGTTCTTCGCCCTGGCCCGCGCCGGCTACCTGCCGCGCGGCCTGGCCAAGCTGTCGCGCTTCCAGACCCCGCACCGCGCCATCATCGCCGGCGGCGTGATCGGCATCGCCGCCATCTACAGCGACGGCCTGGTGAACCTGCAGGGCATGAGCCTCACCGCGGCGATGATCACCATGAGCGTGTTCGGCGCCATCGTCATGTACATCATCAGCATGCTCAGCCTGTTCAAGCTGCGCCGCACCGAGCCGCACCTGGAGCGCACCTTCCGCGCGCCGGGCTACCCGGTGGTGCCGGCCATCGCCCTGGTACTGGCCGTGGTCTGCCTGCTGGCGATGATCTGGTTCAACACCCTGATCGGCTTGATCTTCCTTGGCTTCATGGCGGCGGGGTATATCTACTTCCAGTTCACCGCCCACCATCGTGCCGACGCACCGGCCGATGCGCTGCTGAACCGCGCTTGACGGCATTTCCACCCCGTCGCACGGCTGCGGGGTGGTCGTAGCCCGGACGGAATCCGGGAGCCCTGGTTTCCCCGGATGGCATCCGGGCTACCGCGATCGCCGGTCCATGTTGACCTGGAGGACGGAGATACAGATGGCCAGTTTTTCCCACAGCGTCGGCGGCGAGACCTGGCGCTTCGACAGCCTCAAGGAGGTCATGGCCAAGGCCAGCCCGGCGCGCTCCGGCGACTACCTGGCCGGGGTCGCGGCCAGCAGCGACGGTGAGCGCGTCGCCGCGCAGATGGCCCTGGCCGACATTCCGTTGAAGCACTTCCTCGACGAGGCGCTGATCCCCTACGAAGAGGACGAAGTCACGCGCCTGATCATCGACAGCCACGACCGCGCGGCCTTCGACCCGGTGAGCCACCTCACCGTTGGCGGCCTGCGCGACTGGCTGCTCAGCGAGCACGCCGACGAGGCCAGCCTGCGCGCCCTGGCCAAGGGCCTGACGCCGGAGATGGCGGCCGCCGTGTCGAAGATCATGCGCGTGCAGGACCTGGTGCTGGTGGCGCAGAAGATCCGCGTGGTCACCCGCTTCCGCAACACCATGGGCCTGCGTGGGCGACTCTCCACCCGGCTGCAGCCGAACCACCCCACGGACGAACCGGCCGGCATCGCCGCGAGCATCCTCGACGGCCTGCTCTACGGCAACGGCGATGCCATGCTCGGCATCAACCCGGCCACCGACAGCATTGCCTCCATCTGCGCCATGCTGGAAATGCTCGACGCCATCATCCAGCGCTACGAGATACCCACCCAGGCCTGCGTGCTGACCCACGTCACCACCTCCATCGCCGCCATCGAACGCGGCGTACCGCTGGACCTGGTGTTCCAGTCCATCGCCGGCACCGAGGCGGCCAACGCCAGCTTCGGCATCAGTCTGAAGATTCTCCAGGAAGGCTACGAAGCGGGCCTGTCGCAGAAGCGCGGCACCCTGGGCAATAACCTGATGTACTTCGAGACCGGCCAGGGCAGTGCGCTCTCGGCCAACGCCCACCACGGCGTCGACCAGCAGACCTGCGAAACCCGCGCCTACGCCGTGGCACGGCACTTCAATCCCTTCCTGGTGAACACGGTGGTCGGCTTCATCGGCCCGGAATACCTCTACAACGGCAAGCAGATCATCCGCGCGGGGTTGGAAGACCACTTCTGCGCCAAGCTGCTCGGCGTGCCCATGGGCTGCGACATCTGCTACACCAACCACGCCGAAGCCGACCAGGACGACATGGACACCCTGCTCACCCTGCTCGGCGTCGCCGGCATCAACTTCATCATGGGCATCCCCGGCTCCGACGACGTGATGCTCAACTACCAGACCACCTCCTTCCACGATGCCCTCTACGCCCGCCAGAGCCTGGGTCTGAAGCCGGCACCGGAGTTCGAGCACTGGCTCGAGCGCATGGGCATTCTGGTGCAGAACGACGGCCGGGTCATACTCGGCGAGCACCTGCCGCCGGCGTTCCGCCAGGCCATCGCGCGACTGGGTTGACTTCGAGGACCGACGGATGAAAACACCACGCCAGTTCTCCGGCCACACCGCCAACCCCTGGGAAGAACTGCGCCGGCTGACCCCGGCACGCATCGCCCTGGGCCGTGCCGGCATCAGCCTGCCCACCCATGCCCAACTGAATTTCCAGTACGCCCATGCGCAAGCCCGCGACGCCGTGCACCTGCCCTTCGACCACGCCGGGCTGGTCGAAAAGCTGACTGAGCGCGGCCGCGCCACGCTGCTGCTGCACAGCGCCGCCAAGGACCGCGACACCTACCTGCAACGCCCCGACCTCGGTCGACGCCTGGACGCCGCCTCGCGAGAGATCCTGCAGCAACACGCCCAGGCCAACCCTGGTGGCTGCGACCTTGCAGTGGTCGTAGCCGACGGCCTTTCCGCCCTCGCCGTGCAGCGCCATACCCTGCCCTTCCTTGAACGCCTGGAGGAGCAGGCCCAGGCCGAAGGCTGGTCGCTGTCGCCGGTGGTGCTGGTGCAACAGGGTCGGGTTGCCGTGGCTGACGAAGTGGGCGAACTGCTGGGCGCGAAGATGGTGGTGATCCTCATCGGCGAACGACCGGGCCTGAGCTCGCCGGACAGCCTCGGCCTGTACTTCACCTGGGCGCCGCGTGTGGGGCTGACCGACGCCTACCGCAACTGCATCTCCAACGTGCGCCTGGAAGGCCTGTCCTATGGCATGGCCTCCCACCGCCTGCTCTACCTGATGCGTGAGGCCTGCCGCCGCCAACTGTCCGGGGTGAACCTGAAGGACGAGGCCGAAGTGCCGTCCCTGGCCGGCGATCCGGACAACGCCCTGGCAGGCAACTTCCTGCTGGCGGCCGACCACCACTGAGCCGCCACGTCCGGACCCGCTCCGCACCATGGGTCGCCAGGCCAGGCACGGCGCCGGCTCGATGAAGTACGCAACCCGGTCAAACGCTTGCTTGGATTGCGCTTTCCATAACTTCTGGTGCAGCATCGATGAACCTGGCTGGCACGCCACCTGCATCGCCATACACGTCCAACCACAGATATCGAGGCCCATCATGCGCATCGTCCAAGCCACCCTGGAGCACCTGGACCTGCTTACGCCGCTGTTCGTGAAGTACCGTGAGTTCTATGGTGAACTGCCGTTTCCGGAATCCTCTAGAAAGTTTCTGGAGAAGCGCCTGAGCCGCAAGGAATCGGTGATCTACCTGGCCCTTCCGGATGACGACGACACCCGCCTGCTCGGCTTCTGCCAGCTCTATCCGAGCTTCTCCTCGCTGGCCCTCAAGCGCGTGTGGATCCTCAACGACATCTACGTTGCCGAAGACGCCCGCCGCCAGTTGGTGGCCGACCGCCTGCTGCAGACCGCGAAAAAAATGGCGCGGGAAACCAACGCCGTGCGCATGCGCGTCTCCACCAGCGTGAGCAACGAGGTGGCGCACAAGGTGTACGAGTCCATTGGCTTCCGCGAAGACGCCGAGTTCAAGAACTACATCCTGCCGATCAACAGCGACTGACCCCCGCTGTGCGAGCCCGAGCCATGGGCCGGGCTCTTTCCTCCCCCTAACCCAGCCCCAACCACAGCCCCAATAACGCCGGCAGCCCGAGCGCCAGCGCCAGCGCCAGTTGCCGCAAGCGGGGTCGACGGGGCGCGGGCGCCGTCCGGCGGGCCTGTTCCAGCAGCCGCTCCAGCGCCAGCTGGAATTCCGACAAGGCCTCGAAGCGGGCCCGTGGCTGCGGCGCCAGCGCCTTGGCCAGCACACCATCCCAGCCCTCGGGAATCCCGCTTACGCGACCGGCCAAGGGCACATAGCGGCTGGACTGGTCGCCCTCGGGCCGCGCCGCCTCCGGCCAGTGCCCACCGAGCAGCCAGTAGGCCAGCGCCGCCAGCGCAAACTGGTCGGCGCTGCCGTCGGCGGCTCGGCCCTGGCGCAGCTCCGGCGCGAGCGGAATGGCCTGGGGCGGGACGGCTTGCCGTGGGACGCCCGGCAGAATGGCGGCGAACTCCGGCAACAGCAGCAGACGCCCCTGCTCATCCAGCAGGATCTGCCGGGGAGTCAGCCAGAGGCCCTGCATGCCGCGCCGCTGCAACGAGCGAACCGCCTCGATCAGTTGCGCCAGGATGCTCAGGGTGGCACCGGCATCCAGCGGACCACGCCCCTCCCTGATTCTGGCCAGGCTGCGCACGCCGGCCGGCGGCAGGGCGAACAGCAGAAAGGCATGGCGACGGACATGGCGCGGCGACAGCACCTGCGGCAGGGTCACCACCGGGCTGCGGCGCAACACCCATTCGCGCTGCCAGAAGGCCTCGTCGGCATCCGCCTCGGCCAGCCAGAGCAGGGCCTCGCGTTCCTCATCCCGCGCCTGGAACAGGCGACCTGGCGGTCCATAGTCGCAGGGTGCGACCAACTGCCAACCGTCGATCTCCATACCTGGCGCGGCGCCCCGCAGACTCGGCCAATGACCGCACGGCGCCGACGGCGGCAGGCGATGAGGCTCCCCCGGCAACACCAGGGCAGCGGCGCCAGGGGCGCTGAGCAGGGGCTCCAGCAAGCCGCCCAGTTGGCCGGGTTGCAGGTTGTCGCAGGCTTCGCGCAGGGCCCCCAGATCGGCCACCTCCAGCAGCGGCTGGGGCGCCATCAGCAATGGCCGGTTGGGGACCAGCGACAGGCTGTGCTGAATAACCGCCAGTTCCGCCTGTTCCCCCAGCGGGTTCGGTCGCCCGACCAGTCCCTCCGCAGGTCCGCTCTGGAAGCACACCAGGCCGACCGCCCCGGCCTGGAGAAAGTGTGCCTCGCCATCCTGAACCAGCAGCAGGCCGGCGCTCAGCTCCGGAACCGGCTCACCCGCCTGACGGCGGCGGAACAACTGAAGGTTGAGCGCTGCCAGCACCTGCCGCGCCGCCTGAGTCTCGCTCCAGCCCTCGGGGGTACAGGTGTAGTCGGCGAACAGGGCGTCCAGGTATTGCCCAAGCACCTGCACCACATTGGTGCATGAACATCCCCAGAGCAGCGCCACCAGCAGGGACGGCGGACGTCCCTGGCGCCCGGCCACCCAAGTCGCACGGGCGCGGGCCGCCTGGGTCGGCAGGTCCAGACCATGCCCCTGGGCCAGGCTCACGGCGGGGTGTTCCAGCAGTTGCAAGGGCATAGGCGCGCATCTCTATCCAGGAAAACTATGGAAACAGTTGCAGCCTTTATGCCGTTCACCGTTCGGCACGGAGACTCACCGTGCCCGGAAGACTTGTCCCTATAATGCGCCCATCAGCTTCCCCCCCGACCCGCTCTCCACAAGGCTCTCCATGGATTTCAACCCGATCGACCTGATCCTGCACCTGGACCATTACCTCAACCTGCTGGTCACCCAGTACGGCGTCTGGGTCTACGCCATCCTGTTTCTGGTCATCTTCTGCGAGACGGGCCTGGTGGTGACGCCCTTCCTGCCGGGCGACTCGCTGCTGTTCATCGCCGGCGCCGTCTGCGCCGGTGGCGCGATGGACCCCTGGCTGCTGGGCGGCCTGCTGATGCTCGCCGCCATCAGCGGCGACAGCCTCAACTACCTGATTGGACGCACCGCCGGCGAACGCCTGTTCAGCAACCCGGACTCGAAGATCTTCCGCCGCGACTACCTGCAACGCACCCACGACTTCTATGACCGCCATGGCGGCAAGACCGTGACCCTGGCGCGTTTCCTGCCCATCGTGCGGACCTTCGCCCCCTTCGTCGCCGGTGTGGGCCGCATGCCCTACCCGCGCTTCTTCGCCTTCAGCGTCCTGGGCACCATTCTCTGGGTCGGCGGCCTGGTGACCCTCGGCTTCTTCTTCGGCAACGTCCCCTTCATCAAGCAGAACCTGTCGCTGATGATCATCGCCATCATCGGCCTGTCGCTGCTGCCGATGCTGATCGGCATGCTGCGCAACCGCCGGCACCCCGCCGCCAAGCGCGCCCAGCAACCGCACTGAGCCGGGCCATGTGGTCGTACCGCAACTGGCGCCGCCGGCGCATCCTCACCCGCAACCCGGTAGCCCCGCAGCAGTGGGCGACGGTGCGCCAGCGCCTGCCGATCCTCGATGGCCTGGACGAGGCCGAAGACCAGCGCCTGCGCGAGCGCAGCGTGCTCTTCCTGCACGACAAGCGCATCAGCGCCCTGCCCGGCGTGGAGCTGTCCCATGAGGACCGCCTGACCCTCGCCGCCCTCGCCCAACTGCCGCTGCTGCACCTGCCGGACCTCAACTGGTACCAGGGCTTCCACGAACTGGTGCTCTACCCCGACGACTTCGTCAGCCCCCAACGCCACCGCGACGCAGCTGGCGTGGAACACGAATATGACGACGAACGCAGCGGCGAGTCCTGGCAGTTCGGCCCGGTCGTCCTCGCCTGGCCCGGCGTCCAGGCCAGCGGCGGCTGGGACGGCTACAACCTGGTGATCCACGAACTGGCGCACAAGCTCGACATGCTCAACGGCGGCCCCAACGGCCTGCCACCACTGCACCGCGACATGCGCCAGTCCGACTGGGCCCTGGCCATGCAGAGCGCCTACGACGCGCTGAACGCCGAACTCGACCGCGACCCCGACGCCGAAACGCCCATCGACCCCTACGCCGCCGAAGACCCGGCGGAATTCTTCGCCGTCGCCAGCGAATACTTCTTCACCGCACCGGACCTGCTGGAGCAGGCCTTCCCCGCCGTCTACCGCCAGCTCCAGGCCTTCTACCGCCAGGACCCGCTGGCCCGCCTGAAACGCCTCCAAGACGACCATCCGGACTACCGCGACGCGACCAATGGCTAAGCACAACGGCGTGGCATCGGCCATTGAATGTGCCTATAATCGCGCCCACTTTTTTGGCCCACCCCCTGGGAGTCGACCATGAGCTACAGCAAGATCCCGGCCGGCAAAGACCTGCCGAACGACATCTACGTCGCGATCGAAATTCCGGCCAACCACGCGCCGATCAAGTACGAAATCGACAAAGACAGCGACTGCCTGTTCGTCGACCGCTTCATGGCCACCCCGATGTTCTACCCGGCCAACTACGGCTACATCCCCAACACCCTGGCTGACGACGGCGATCCCCTGGACGTGCTGGTCGTCACCCCCTACCCGGTCGCGCCGGGCGCCGTGATCCGCGCCCGTCCGGTCGGCGTCCTGCACATGACCGACGAAGCCGGCGGCGACGCCAAACTGCTGGCCGTGCCCCACGACAAACTGAGCGTCCTGTACAAGGACGTGAAGGAATACACCGACCTGCCGGCCCTGCTGCTGGAGCAGATCAAGCACTTCTTCGAGAACTACAAAGACCTCGAAAAAGGCAAGTGGGTGAAAGTAGAAGGCTGGGGCAACGCTGACGAAGCCCGTGCCGAGATCACTAAAGCAGTTGCGGCTTACCAGAAGTAAGACCGGCAATCGCCTCCCGCAGACAACGCCCGTATCCATGGATACGGGCGTTGTCGTTTCCGGGTCCGGCTTCGGCTCAGGCCCGCAGCCGGGTATCCGACGGCCGCTCGCCATAGGCCTTTCGATAGTCCGCAGCGAACTGCCCCAGGTGGGCGAATCCCCAGCGCGATGCGATCTCGGTGATCGACGCCGTCTGCTCCGGATCGAGGAGCGCCTCCCTCACCCGCTGCAGGCGGACTTCCTTCACATAGCGCATCACCCCGATATCGCGCCATTGGTGAAAGACCCGCTGCAGCGTCCGGATGCTGCAATGGGCCGCGGCGGCGATCGCCGCCAGCGTCAGCGGCTGCCCAGCCTGCTCATCGATAAAGGCCATGGCGCGCCTCAGGCAGGCCGGGGCGATAGCGCCGTCCGCCCCGGATAACCCGCCCAACCGGTCCGCGACCAGGTTCATGATCAGCAGCTCTTCCGCCCGCGGCAGCAGCATCGTCCTCACGCTTTTCGGCGTATCGGGGTGCAGCAGCTGCCGGAGCATTTCCACGGACGCCAGCCAGCGATCGCGTTGCCCTGGCGCATCCAATACCCAGGACGACAATCCGCCCGGCAGCGACCGTCCGGACAGGCGCCGCCAGTACTCGTCGAGCCGTCGCGCATCGATGCGCACCCCCAGCTGCACGTTGTCCGGGCTGTAGCGGTATCTCGATGGCGCATCCCGGGCGATGACCATGGTCGAGCCGGCTCCCCCCATGTGCTCGATGCTTCCGCTGCGGATATCCGCGCGCCCCGCCAGCGTGGTGAGCACCAGGACGAAGTCCCCGAAAACCTCCGGCGCGATCGAGATGTCTGCACCGTAGGTAAACCAGGACAGCGCAACGCTCTCGCCCTGCAGCCGGGACATGCTGGCGGGCCAACGACGCTGGCGGGACGCGTGGAAGCGGTAGGGGCAATACACCCGGCCGACCTCTTCACGCGCGAAATCAAGGTCCATGGACTCGAACACCAGCGCACTGCGCGGCATGTCGCCATGGGCCAGCAAGGGGCCGGGCGACCTGGGTGGCGTTCCGGGATGGGAAAACTGGCTCTTCACGTTCCACTTCCTCCATGGCGCGGGGTCGGCCTGTCGATAAAGGCGCGTTTCCGATGCGGACGGCGCCGGATAGATAGCCGGCCCGCTGACGCCCGTCCGACCATGGGGCCCTATCGCCAACCGATGGAGCCTCGCGTAGAACCATGAAACCTTCACTCAAGAAAAACTATACGGCCTACATCAACGGTGGATTTGTTCCGTCCCAGGGGGCGGTGTTCGCCGCCACCAACCCCGCTACGGGCGAGCACCTCGCCCATATCGCCCGCTGTAACGCCGCCGACGTCGACACGGCCGTCCAGGCCGCACAGCGCGCCCTCCCCGGTTGGAAGGCCACGAGCTACGAAGAACGCGCCGCCCTGCTGAACCGGCTCGCCGACGCGCTGGAAAAGGAGCTTCCACGCCTGGCGCTGATCGACGCCCTGGACGTTGGCCGGCGCATCGCCGAAACCCGCCTGGACCACCAGAAGGCCATCGCTCAATACCGTTACTTTGCTGGTGCGATCCTGACCCACGAGGACTATGGTCGACCGATCCCGGACGGTTACCTGATGGTCAAGCGTGAACCCATGGGCGTGGTCGGGCAGATCATCCCGTGGAACGTGCCGGCCCTGATGGTCGCCCTCAAGGTGGCGCCGGCGCTGGCGGCGGGCAACACCCTGGTGCTCAAGCCCGACGAGAACGCCTCGCTGTCCACCCTGGAATTCGCCGAGATCGCTGGCGGCATCTTCCCGCCGGGCGTTCTCAACGTGGTACCTGGCTTCGGCGAGGAAGTCGGCGCCGCCCTGACCGCTCACCCGAAGGTGGCCAAGCTCGCCTTCACCGGCAGCCCCGAGGTCGGCCGCATCATCGCCCACGCCGGTGCCGAACGACTGGTGCCGGTGTCCCTGGAACTGGGCGGCAAGAGCCCCAACATCGTGTTCCCGGATGCCGATGACCTCGATGCGGTGGTGGATAACGCCCTGTTCGCCGCCCTGTATTGCAACGGCCAATCCTGCCTGGCCGGCACTCGCCTGTTCGTCCACGACGATATTTACGCCTCCTTCGTGGACAAGCTCGCCAGCGCTGCCTCGCGCCTGAAGGTCGGCAATCCGCTGGACGAGTCAGCGCACCTGAGCTGCCTGGTATCCGCCAAGCAAGGGAAGCGGGTACTGGAGTACATCGGCATCGGCAAGGCGGAAGGAGCCAAGGTCCTGTTCGGCGGCGAGCGCGAAAGCGTCGCGGGCTGCGAGGCCGGCTACTTCATCCAGCCGACCCTGCTGGAAGTGCGCCACGGCATGCGCGTGGAACAGGAGGAGATCTTCGGGCCGGTGCTCAGCATCCTTCGCTGGAGCGACTACGAGCAGATGCTGAAGGAAGCCAACGGCGTCCCCTACGGACTGGCCGCCGGCCTCTATACCGCTGACCTGGAAAACGCCATGCGCACCGCCGATGCGCTGGAGGCCGGATCGGTCTGGATCAACCAGTACTTCAACCTCAGCAGCGGCGTGCCCTTCGGTGGCGTCAAGGAAAGCGGCATCGGCATGGAACACGGCCGTGAAACCCTGAACATCTACTCGCGGGTGAAGTCGGTCACCGTCCGCAACCGCGTGATCGAGCCCTGGTACCTGGGTTGACCTTCCACTCCCTGGCGCCGCCCGCAGCGGCGCCAGCCAGGAGACGATCCATGAACAAGTATGAATTCCACGACATCCGCGTCGCCGTCACCCGCGGCAAGGGCGAGCCGTTCCAACTGGAGGCGGCTCGCCTGCGGGCTCCTCAGGGTGATGAAGTGCTGGTGCGCATCATCGCCAGCGGTCTTTGCCATACCGACCTGATCATCCGTGACCAATACTACCCCGTGCCCCTGCCAGCGGTGCTGGGGCACGAGGGTGCGGGCGTAGTCGAAGCCATAGGCCCGCAAGTAAGTTCTCTCGCCGTCGGCGATCACGTCGTGCTGACGTATGGCCACTGCGGTCATTGCCTGCCTTGCAGCGCGGGACGCACCTCTTACTGCACCGACTTCTACGCCCACAACTTTGGCGGGACCGACCAGCACGGCAACTGCGCCATCGTCGACGCCAAGGGCGAGTTCCTGCACGACCACTTCTTCGCCCAGTCCTCCTTCGCGACACTCGCCCTGAGCCGCGAACGCAACGCCATCAAGGTGCCGAAGACCGCGCCCCTCGAACTGCTGGGGCCGCTCGGCTGCGGCATCCAGACCGGCGCCGGCGCCGTCATCAACTCACTCAAGGTGACCCCCGGCAGCCGCTTCCTCGCCCTGGGCGCTGGCGCGGTCGGGCTGTCTGCCGTGCTGGCTGCCAAGCTCGCCGGTGCCGCGACCATCATTGCAGTCGATCGGGTTCCAAGCCGCCTGCAACTGGCACTGGAGATTGGCGCCAGCCACGCCCTCGACAGTGGAGACCCCGAGTGGGTCGAGACAGTCCGGGAAGTCACCGGCGGCGGTGTGGACTTCGCCCTCGAGTCCACCGGGCGCCCGGCCATCCTGGCCCAGGGCGTATCGGCCCTGGCGCCGCTGGGTGTGCTGGGGGTGGTGGGCGCGTCCCCGCAAGGGACGCAAGCCCGGTTCGACCTCAACGACCTGATGATCGCCGGCAAGAGCATTCGCGGTATCTGCGAAGGCGACAGCGTACCGCGCAAATTCATCCCGGAACTGGTTGAACTGCACATGCAGGGTCGTTTCCCCTTCGACCGGCTGGTGAAGTTCTACCCCTTCGACGCGATCAACCAGGCCGCCGCAGACAGCGAGGCCGGGGTGACCCTGAAGCCGATCCTGCTCATGGACGGCCAGACCTCTATCAGGACCTGAAAATGACCACTCTCTATCGCGGCATGGACCGCGCAACGCTCGATGCGGCCTACGACAACACCGCAGCGGTCGAGGACTTCCCCGCCATCCTTGCCGACTTCCAATCCCGCAGCGCCCAGCTCTACGCCAGCACGACCTGCCGGCGCGACCTGCGCTACGGCGAGAATCCGGGGCAGCGCTATGACTGGATACCCTGCGGCAGAACCAATGCCCCCACCTTCGTCTTCATCCATGGCGGCTACTGGCAGGCCTGCGCCAAGGAAGATTTTGCCTTCATCGCTTCTGGGCCACTCGCCAACGGCTTCAACGTCGTCCTGGCGGAATACACCCTGGCGCCGCAAGCCTCCATGGGCCAGATCGTCAGCGAGATCGGCAACCTGCTCGACCATCTCGCAGCGGACCGCGATCGTCTCGGCTGTGCAGGCAGCCCATTGCTACTCAGTGGGCATTCGGCCGGCGGCCACCTGTCAGCCCAGCATCGCGCGCACCCGATGGTGAGCACCGCGCTGCCGATCAGCCCACTGGTGGACCTGGAACCGATCAGCCTGTCATGGCTCAACGAAAAACTGCACCTCACAACGGGCGAGATCCACGCCTACAGCCCACTGCGCCACATCGGCGCCGGCGCACCAACCCTGGTTGCCGTGGGCGCAGCGGAACTACCGGAACTCATCCGCCATGCGGATGACTATGCAATGGCATGCCAGGCCGCCGGTGAAGCCGCCTCGTTGATTCACGTACCGGTCTGCAACCACTTCTCCGTACTCGAGGACCTGGCGCAGGCGGATGGTGTGCTGTTGGGTGCCCTGGCCGAAATGGCCGGCCACTGAAACATGCGTAGAAGTGGCGGCATGGTTATGAATTTGTTAGAGTTCGCGCCCGCAGCCAGGGCCATGCGCCTGATGCTCGCAGAATTCTAAAGGCGGCCGGGGCTTACCAAAAATGAGCCCTGGCCACCCAATGAAAGCCGGCCACAAGCCGGCTTTTTTATTGCCCGAAGAAATCCAACAAGATCCAAGAGACCTAGTAAACACGGGCCTTACAGCTTAGCATCCGTCCCTGGACATCCAGTAACCATCCATAAAATCCATGACCAAGGTGTGGGTCAGAGTGTGGGTCTAGGGGTGTGGGTTAGAGAAGGAGCGAGCAATGGGCAAGCTGACCAGCAAGACAGTGGAGTCGATCGCCAAAGCTGCAACGCCAGGAAAAACCAATGATGGCGACGGTCTGTATTTCCAAGTATCCAAGAGCGGCGGCACAAGCTGGATCTTCCGCTACAAACTAGACGGCCGAGGCCGCGAAATGGGGCTAGGCCCCTTCCCTGCAGTCACACTCAGCCAAGCCCGACAGTTGGCCGCCGACCAACGCAAGCTCCTCGCTTCCGGAAGTGACCCACTCGCAACCCGCGACGCTGCGAAGGAAGCCAAGCGCGAGGCCCAACGCCAAGCCGCAGCACATCGCACGACGTTCGAGGATCTCGCTCGCGAATACCAACACGCACACGGCGGCAGTTGGTCTGAGAAATGGCGGAAAGGCTGGCTACGCAAACTGGAGCTCTACGCCTTCCCGACCATGGGCAAGCTATCTGCTGACATCATCAGTACCGAGCATGTGCTTGCTGCATTGCAACCCATCTGGGCAACCAAGACCCGTACTGCGGATGAAGTCCGCGGCCAGATCGAGCAAATACTGGATGCAGCCAAAGCTCGGCGCTTACGCGAGGGGGACAACCCTGCCCGCTGGCGCGGACACCTGGACAACCTACTGAGCAAAGCAGAAAAAAAGAAGGCCAGGCAGCGCCAGCATTTCCCAGCACTGCAATGGAAAGACACCCCGAAGCTGATAGCCACCCTGGCCAAAATCCAGACACGCGATGCAATCGCTACCAGGCTGCTGATTCTGACCGGTGCTCGTTACCACATGATGCAGCATGCTCAATGGCCTGAGTTTGACCTCGAAGCTGGCACCTGGGCACTTCCGGCTGAGCGCATGAAGATGCGAAAACCTTTCGTCATCCCACTGTCGCCTCAGGTAGTCGAGATGCTGAAGGAAACTAATAAGACTCATTCAACCTATCTTTTCCCTGGGCAAGGGAAAAGCGGCGTCATGCATGGCAACGCCGTACGCAACCTGCTGCACAAAATGGGGTATGCAGACATCACAAGACACGGTTTCCGATCCACCTTTCGGGACTGGGCAAACGAGTGCACTCACTACCCACGAGAGGTTTGCGAGCTTGCGCTTGCCCATGATGAACGCAACCAGACCGAGGCTGCCTACTCGCGCTCTGACCTTCTGGAGAAGCGCAGAGCACTGATGACTGACTGGGCAGAGTTCTGCATGAGCGGACAATGACTCGACGGTGATTAGCCCTCCCAGAACTACAACCGGACGGACTACATCGAGCGAAGGCGTCCAATGATGACCTGGTGGAGCGAGCACATTCAGGAAGCGGCTACCGGCAACCTGTCGGTGTCAGCTATCAAAGAAAATCGGGACAGAAAAGTCGTTTCAATACGCTGATCAACGGGTCACTACCGGCCAGAAGGGGGGCATTCGCTTTTTGGCCAAAGCCGTGATTGTCCGTCACGCCTTTGGCCTCTACCGCTCCAAATCAACGAATGGCGCGGGTTGGCGCATCGATGAGTTCTGGCTTCCCACCAGCGAGCGCTGGTGCCGTCGCGGCTACCACGTCGTGCGGGAACCCGAGGGTGATGGCGCTGGCGGCGTCCAGTCGTTCGAGCTGTGCCGACGTCAGCCGAACCTCTAGCGACGCAAGGTTGTCAGCGAGCTGTTCGGCTGTGCGTGGGCCGATGATCGGAAGTGTTCCCTTGGCGAGAACCCACGCAATGGCGACTTGTCCTGGTGAATGCCCTGTCTCTTCGGCGACTGCCAGCACAGCATCGACAGTCGAGGTCTTGCGCTGGTCGCTCTCGCCGTGGATGACCACTCCCAGCCCCTGCGCCCGCCCCGTTTCACCCTTGCGGTATTTGCCGGTGAGCAAACCGCCTCCCAGCGGTGACCAGCCGACCGTGCCCAGATTGAATCCGGCGGCCATCGGTAGTAGCTCACGCTCCGCCGACCTTTCCACCAGGCTGTACTCCAACTGCACGGCCGAGATGGGCGACCAGCCTCGCAACTCCGCCAGGGTAGCGGCGGTGGCCACCCGCCAGGCGGGGAAATCCGACAGGCCAGCGTAGAGAATCTTGCCGGAACGAATGAGGTCGTCGAGGCCACGAGCGATTTCGTCGATGGGGGTTACCCCGTCGGGCATGTGCACCCACAGCAGGTCGATGTGATCCGTTTTCAAGCGTTTCAGGCTGGCTTCGACCGAGCGAAGCATGGCCTTGCGGCTGTTGCCGGAGCGCTGGAGGCCAGCATCAGGCGAGTCGCCGAGGGAGAATTTGGTGGCCAGGATGATGTCGTCGCGGTCGGCGGCGATGAAGTCGCCAAGCATCGCTTCCGACTGACCAAATTGGTACTGATCGGCCGTATCGATGAAGTTGCCACCGGCTTCGCGGTAGCGGGTGTAGATCTGGCGGGCTTCTTCCTGGTCGGCGCCATAACCCCAGCCCTTGCCGAAGTTGCCAGTACCCAGGGCGAGTGAGGAAACCCGAAGGCCGGTATTGCCGAAGATGCGATAACGCATGACGTGTTCCTCCGCAGAGCAGGCCGTGCTCAACGGCCTGCAAGGATGTAGTTACTTGGACGTGCGCGCGATGAAGTCGGCGATGTACTCCGCTGACAGCTCCGGATACTGGTGCTGCGGGCCATGCCCGGCTTCGGGATAGAAAACGAATTGAGCGTTGCGCAGTTGGCCGATGAGCGGGAACCAGTTCTGGCCGGCGGTGCTGGTGTCATTGTCGCCACTGATAACCAGCATCGGTGTACGCGTCTGGGTCAGTCTAGCGCGGCGTCCCAGGGTGTCTTCGCCAAAGGCTTCGGCAGCCTTCAGGTAGACCAGGAACTGCTCCAGCTGCGAAGGAATCTTCGACACGACATCGGGGCGGGCGTAGATGCGTTCATGAGAGGCCTTGGCCGCCGCGCGACTGAATTCGGATTTTGGTTCGAAGAACAGCACTTCTTCGTCGTCCAGGTCGTTCACAGGCTTCATGGCGCGCTCGATGAACACCTGCTGGATCGGCAGTTGGCCCGGCCCTGGAGGATTGGTGCCTACCAGGATCGCATGGGTCACGCGCTCTGGCTGGTCGAGCAGCAAGGTCTGGGTGGTGAAACCACCCCACGACCAGCCCAGCATGGCGAATTTGTCCAGCTTGATGGCCGTGGTGAAGTCGTTAACGAAACTGGCGACCTGCCCCAGGTCGTCGGGTAGCGTGCCACTCGAGTATCCAACGCCCGGATAGTCGAAGGTAATGACGGTGTGTCGTTCGGCCAGCTTGTCCAGGAACAGCGGATCCCAGGTGTCGAGCGTCCCGCGCATGCGGTTGGCCAGGACGATGGGGCTGCCTGAGCCGATGGAGCGGTAGGCGATAGTGTTGCCATTGACCCCCACGTATTGATTTTCAGCAGTAGCGGCAGTCTGTTCGAAGGGTGTGGCATGCAGGGTGCTCATGATCATTTTTCCTGTAGCGAGATAGCGGTCGAAGTAGTGGGGCGGGCCGTCCTGCCTGGAGTCTGTTGCCGCTGATGCTGGCGCAGTAGTCATCCGATGGGGACTTTTTACGCCTCGCGTGGCGTTGCTTAAATAGCTACGATTGCAATCACAAGTTGCAAAAAAGCAATGCGATTGGCGCAACGCTTGCTCTGAGTGATGGCCCCATGAACTTCGACTGGAATGACATCCCCCTGCTGCTGAAGCTCGCCGAGTCCGGCAACATGGCCCAGACAGCACGCGAGCTAGGCTTGGTTACGTCCACCGTGAGCCGACGGGTCGCGGCGGCCGAGCAGGCGCTGGGCATCCGACTCTTCATCCGTGACAACACCGGTTACCAGCCGACCGCTGGCGGAAAAATTCTCTTGTCCCATGCCGACACCATCGTTGACCGTGTCAAGACGATGCTCCTGGAAAGCCAGGAGGAAGCACAGGCTATCTCCGGTGCGGTCAATATCACCGCAATCGACGTTCTGCTCAGTCATTGGCTGGTGCGTCATGTGCCTGCACTGTTGGCCAAGCATCCACGCCTTGAGTTGAACCTGATAGGAGATTTTCGTGAACTTTCGTTCACCCGGCGCGAAGCCGACCTCGCCCTTCGTCTCAACAGGCCCAGTGCAGACGCCGCCCTACGAATGCGCAAGATCGGGACGTTGGGTTTCGCGGTTTACGGCGCCAAGAACTTCTCCGGCGCCTCGCGCAAGGACTGGCCAGCCCTGCCTTGGCTGTCATTTCCAGATGAGATGGCCCGGTTGGCGGAGATGCAATGGTTGGCCAAGATCGGGCCGCTACAGAAAATACGACTGACCAGCATTTCAATGATTGCTAGCGCCTGCGAAGCAGGGATTGGGATCGCACTGCTTCCCTGCGTAGTGGGCGATCGCTTGGGGCTTGTCCGGTTACAACAGGAGCCAGAGTCACAGAGGGAGCTGTGGTTGCTCAGCCACAAGGATGCAGGTCAGGTAGCTCGGTTTCGCGCAGTTTCTCAATGGTTGAGCGAGCAGGCGGAGCAGGATTCGGCGCTGCTAGCCGGGAACGTTCAATAGGTTAGAAATGGCCGCTTTTTGGCCGATTTCTGCCCGTTGCATCAGGCAGAAATCGGCCGATTCTGTTGAAAAAGTAGCTGCCGCCTCATGCCCCCGGCAAAATCACGCGCTCAGTGGGTGTGGGGGCAGGCAGCATGATGGGGCAGTTACCGGGAGGGCAGGCGCGCCTGTTTTACTCGTTCAATCTGGAAGACCACGTCCCGCCCCAACACCTCCTGCGTCGCATCGATCAGTGCCTGGATCTCAGCGACCTGCGCGCCCACCTAGCCGACTTCCACAGTCCCATTGGGCGACCATCGATTGATCCGGAGTTGATGGTGCGCATGCTGGTCGTCGGCTACTGCTATGACATCCGCTCCGCATGGGACGACGCCATGTTTTGGTCGACAGGAAAGCAAGGCGAGGATCTTATGCCGCCCTCACCCCATGGCGCAGCAGCAGCGCTACGAAGAAGGCCTTTATTCTGGCAGGAGCTTCATCGCCCTGGAGCTCAACGCCTGCAAAGCGATAGACGTCGTACCCCGCCAGTTTTAGCTCGCGGTCGCCAGCCACCAGTTGTGCATACTTGCGGGTGTTCGCACGCTGCGAATTGTCTGAATAGTGCTGGATGCCGTCTACCTCGATGACCACCCGCCCGCCGGCGGGCAGCAGCATGAGGAAATCCATCCGATGATTGAGTAGCGCCTTGGCACCCCGTTCGGCCACGGTCTTCGGATCCCAGTGCAGCCAAACCTCGGGGAGCAGCGCCGGCAGCTCATGTACGGCCTGGCCGAAGCCACGGAAGAAGGCATCGAACAGCAGCCGCTGCGGCGGAGATGTACTCGGCAGACTCTGGAGCAAGCGGCGGTACAGCGAATTTTTGGCGCAGGTGGCGTCCGGCTCACCGGTCATCTCTGCCCACCAGTGCTGCAGTTCCCGCCAGCGCAGCCCGTCCGCGCCCAGCGGCCTGTCGTACACCAGCACCTCGTCCGGATTCGAGAGAATCTCGATGTCGTTCTCCAGCGAATCACTCAGTCGGATATCGGGCTTGGCGCGGGACGCGAAGATGATGTTCTTGGGCCGGCCGCGGGCCGCGCGCAGGGCCACCAGCCCAAAGACAGGATATCCTCCCGCCTCGGATATTTGTCGCAATTCGGCGCCGCAGGTGCGTAGCACCGCGTTCATGGCCTCAACGATGGCGAGCTGGGCATCGACATCCGTCTGCACGTCGGCCGAAGTCAGCCCCTCCAGCCATCGGCGAAACCGCTGCTCGGAGAGATCGAATACCGGCAGCCGCTCGAACAGCCATTCGACGTCGGCATCCTCTGGGTTGCGCACGAAATGTCGATGGATCTCCGCAAGGGCTCCTGTCTCAGTACCCAATATCAGCGCTTCCAGATCGTCGGGAATGACGAAAATGTCCCTGAGCAACTGCGCAAAGTGCCCCCAGTGGCGAAACAGGTCGTGGGTCTGCAGGGCTCTGGCCAGTTCCCGGCGATGCCGCTTGGGGACCACGATTACGGGCTCGACAGCCCACAGCAGGTCCTGAACCTGGTTGCGCACTGCGGGGGCGAGCAAACGCTGAGCCAGCAGCGCCTGGACGAGTCCGGAAATTTCCTCGTCGTCCAGCGCGTCGAAGGCCGCGTGCATGCGGTCGCGTTTTGACCCGGCGTCGTCGGGCACGGGTAGTCCGAGCTGCCGACAAAACTCAGGCATGCTCGTGTTCGTGCAATGGTCCTTCAGGTCACCCACTACCGGGCGAAGCATCTTCCTCAGGGCCGGGAAGTCCATGTTCTTGTCGCTCCGGGCCGAGTAGCCCACAGGTGGAGGAAGTCCCTTTCCGCAGGCCGGTCAGGCCGTCACCAAGCGCTTAAGGTTCTGTAGGATCGCTTTGGCCGTCTGTTCCGCCGTCAGACCATGTACCACGGCGATCTCGCCGACCGCCAGGGCCACCTGCGATGGGCGGATTGGGCTGCCATCGCGATGTACAAACGGACCATCCGTTTCGGTCAACAAGCGGTCCAGTGGCAAACTGGCGACTAGCTTCCGATGCTTGGGCGAACGCAGCATCTCCTCGTTGACCGAGAAGTAGCAGCCCATCTCCACCGCACGGCGCGCTTCTGCGGCCGAGCCGGTGAACCAGTGCAGGATCACCCTCCCCCGTTCGGGCGGCAGCGCCCGCTCGAGATGCCCCAGCACCTTCCCAGTTGTCCGCACGCTATGGATGCTCAGGATCTTGTCGCCTTGCTCCGCGCATGCGCGCAGGATGCGCTCGAACACACGTTCCTGAGCCTCGAAGCTGCTGTAAAAGCGAGGCCCCGCATCCAGCCCGATTTCCCCGACATACCGGGCATCGGGCAAGTAGCGCTCGAACAGGGGCAGCTCACCCGCCCGCTCAGCGACAAGCTGCGGGTGTAGCCCCAGCCCGACGCGAACGTAGGGTGAACGCTGGGTCAGCTCACGATTGCGCGACCAGGCCTTCGGCGTGGTGGTGACGGCGAGCGTCGCCACACGCTCGCGGTCACATTCGGCGATGAGCGCCTCGTGGTCGTTGTAGAGGTCGACATGGCAATGGAAGTCGACCCACAGTGGTGATGATTTTTGCATCGGTACGGTCATGTCAAAGAGGGCGCGCTTGCACACCCTGCAGCAGTCGCCCGACCTCGCTCAGCCCCCGCACGTATACGGCCTCATAGTCGGACAGCCTGCCGGGAAAATCGATCAGCGGGCCCGGCTGGTGAATGTCGAACCGCGCACGGCCAGGTCTACGCGCGAGCCGCGCCAGGGCGAGCTGGAACGAACGCACATGCTCCCCTTCCGCCTTGTTGGTATCCAGCACCTGCGCATGCAGGTCGGCAATGCGGTACGGCGTGTTGTCGCTACTAAAGGCCTCGTGCAAGGCGGCCCGACGAATCAGGCACGGCACACAACGACCGCAGTGCTTGGGCGAACGCTCGGCCGGGTCTGGGTCATAGCGTCGACTCAACGGAGACGAGCAGGACATCGTACTGCCGGCGGTGTGCTCGAGAAAGACCTGGTCTCGGCATTGCCTGGCCATTTCTCCCTTCGTCATGAAGGCGTACGGGTTCTCCAGCCGGGCCCGGATGCCGAGTCCGCGAAGGAGATCGTCGAAGCGCGCCATGTAATAGGGGTGTGTCGTCCGGGTGCTCAACGAGCCAACGCGCAGGGGGTCCAACGGCACGTTAAGCGAGATCAGGCCATTTTCCGGCACGTGGATGACCATGTCCCCGCCCACGGCATCCGCCGCCATTGCGGCAAGGGAGAAGAAGAGAAAGGATCGGCCGCGGAGTGTGTCTTCACCGCCGTTATCATCGACCATGTCGTTCGGGAAACCCACCCGAGCGCGGACATGTTCAAGGGGGCTGCCGAAGTGTGTGGTCAGGAGCTCCGCACAACTGGACTGGTACGAGCTGGTGAGCCCATCCCAATAGTGGCTGACCAGCAAAGGCGCCTGCCCGTCCGAGAGCAAGTCGATGGCCCCGATGAAACTGTCCAGCCCTCCAGAAAACAGACACACCGAGGTGGGATGAACCATGCGCAACTGCGTCTGCTCCGGTGCGAGTCCGCCTCCAAGGGTTGGGCGTGGACGGAAATGGACACCCCAGCGATCCCCGGTAAGGAAGTTCAGAAGCTTCACGATCAGCGGCGCAAGGCTGCTCCAGAGTTGCGGGTCAGCAACCGGGAGATGGACGTCGATTTCCCGGGTCCAGGAATCCTGAGCATCTTCGTCGCGTGAAATACGGGTGTCGGCGGCGGTCACCGCAGCCGCCAACAGAGCCAGATCCACGGATTTCTCTGAGGGAGTCAGGCCCAACTCGTTGAGGGCCTTCAGTGCCTGCCATAGGCCGAAGTTAAGGTGGCCATGTCCATCCAAGAAGTTGATCGTGGTCGGTTGCGTATCGAGACGGCTCGTGGTGACCAGGTTTGTATCCGTGGCTCCGAGCCTGGCAATGATGGAGTGATGTTTCACTCGGCTTCCTCCCCGGCAACAGCAATCAGGTCGAAGGCCGTCTCATAGATCTGGTTGACCTTCACTTCGATGTCGCGATCCGACAAGTTCGCAACCCCATCCAGGCGCCCCGCGAGCTGCCCCCGCGTCGCGCCCGATACGAAGTCATGCAACTGGTCCTGCATATGCTCCACCGCGGCCACATCGTCGGGCAGCGTAATTCCACGCCCACCCATGTCAGCCATGACCCGCCCCTCGATCGAATGGACAATGAAATCCAGGAACACGTCGTTCAGTTGCTCACGGGTCAGCGTATCGAAGCTGCCGACACCGGCATCGGCCATGTCTGCGATCGTTTCAACCATGGCCTGGCGGGCGATACCTTCGTCGACTGCGCCACCCGGCGGACAGATGAACTCCATCAGCGCCACGAAAACATCCGCGGCCGGCTGTCCAGCCAGATTGCCGAGGTTGAGCTGGCGTAGCGTCTGCTCGGGCCCCAACTGCTGGATATCGCGGACGATGCCGAGTATCCCCCTGGCCGCCACTTGGGACGACCCCATCCGGCGGCTAGCGCGCCGGGCACCGCCCGTACCGCTGCGTACATAGCTCGCCATGGCCCTACCCAGCGAACTGCTGCTCCCGGTATTGGCGAACCGCGAGAAGTTGCTGCGCGCCCCTCTGAAGGAGGTACCCGCCCCACCGATATCTGGCGGTCTTGGAGCCGCCGGCTGCTGCCCTGGTGCGCCCGGCGCCACAGGAGTGCCAGGCGCACCTGGCTGCGCCGGTTGAGACGGTGCGGATGCCGGTGCTACCGGCGGGCGAGGAACGGTAGGAGGCGGCGGATTGTCCACGAATGACGGAACCAGGCCGCTCGCGGGCCCTCCGTAGGCTTTGGAAGTACCCATCGTATCAACCCTGCCCCTGTAGCCTGAGAATGCCCTGCGCCGCAGTTTGCAGGGTTGTGTTTTCGGTCTGCTCCGCCCAGCCCCTCAATACGCCCTGGAATTCTGTGTCGAATGCGTCCTTGAAACAGGTAGTCCAGCTCGATGCCGCCCAGGCCCGGATCTTGTTGGTGGGCAACTCACGCACAAAGTCCAGCAGCCTGCGCTGGAGCTGCGGGTGTGCTTCGACCAGACGAACCAGGCCATCGATACCCTTCGGCTTCCTGGTAAAACTGTCCTCCTGGAGGATTCGGCTACGGATAGCCTCGAAGACCTCCTCTGGTTCCGCACCGGTGAGCTTGCCCAGTTCACCGCTCGCTGCGCGCACCATAATCAGGGGACCCATCAGCTTTTCGACGAGCTCTTCCAGGTGGCTGACGGCCACCGATCCCCCCAGGGAACTGCGCTTGTCACGGGTCACGAAGACATACGGACGCAGATCGACGCCAGCGAGCGCGGGCTCAATGGCAGCCCAGTCTTTCGCCCATTGGTGTTTCTCCCACTCAGTGACCTCTGGAGCTATCGCCTGCATGACCTTGCGCGTCTTCTTGGCCGTGGCCTCTTCGTCGTCTGCCTGCTCTACCTTGGCCTCGGCGCGAATCTGCGCCTCGAACTGGCGGATCGCCTCGGGCTTGCCATCTGGATGTCCCGCGGCCAACCGGGCGATCTGCTCGTAGAAGTCAGGATAAAAACGTTCGGCCAGCATGATCTTCGCCAGAATGGGGCGCTGGATGTCAGCCCCAAAGCCTCGCTCGTCCGCGATGGCATGGCGAAGCATCAGGGAATTGAGAAAGCGCTTGATCTGCCGCGGATTGCCGCGCGTGCCTTCGCTGAGAATCTTGGTCACATGCGCGCTGATTACCAGCGCCTGGTCGACCTCCGGCGGTACCGTCCCCCCCATGGTCTCCTCGACCGTCCTCCGGTCCAGGCCGCGACTCTTCCAGGGTCGCTGCATATCTTTACGCGCTTCGGCCAGCAGGTTCTCGAAGCGTTCATCAGTCGACCCCAAGGCGTTCTCGGCGAGTAGCAGGGTCACGTACACGCGGGTTTCGGCCACGCCCAGTGCAGGAATGCGGAACGGGACCTGGATCAGTTTCTCAAGATAGTTGCGGGCGTAAGACACCGGCCCGACGCTCTGGGGCAGATCGGGGAAGTGCTCTCGCACGGCATACTCGATCATCATCTCGTCGGCGCCGATGACAAACGCCGTCCGCTCGACAAATAGGAACAGCCGGATGGCCTCCAGAGTGGCAATCGCCGTCTTCGGCAGACAGCGGTCCAGGTCATCGACGATGACCACCAGCTTGTCCACGTCCGCTGCGTCGAGCAGTGCCTTGAACTCCGCACGGAAGGCGTGAATATGCTCGGGAAGGTGGTCGGCGGAGTCGTCTGCGTCCTTGAGAAAATCGCCCGCTTTTTCGGCGAAAGACTTGATGTCCTCGGCCGAGACACTCTCCTGCGGCTTGGCCAGGAACCCGGACGCAAATTCATAGGCGCCCTTGAGCTGATCCAAGGTGGGGATCCCGGTAAAGGCCGTGAGCGCGAACCCTCCGGTTTTTCGGGCAAGCTTGAGCCAGTCGACGCGCTTGAGGACCTTCTTCGCCGCATCGGCCACCTTCTTGGATGTGGGCCTGGCACGGCGCAGCTCATCGACAATCGTCTCGATGACAACGGTCTTGGCGTCCTCGAACCCTTCGAAGGTCCAGCCGTTGAACCACAGACACAGCGTCCGGTCGTTGCCCTCGAACGAGGCCTCCAGCATTTTCAGCACACTGGATTTTCCCGCCCCCCAATCCCCGTGTACGCCGATGGTGATCGGAGTTTCCGGGGTTTTCCCGATTAGCTTCACCACCGTCTTGGCGATCGCTTCGTAGTACAGCAGATCGGTCGCCGTTTCCTGATCGTTCAAAAACATGCGGTTCCCTCCCAGGCCAGCGTGCACTGTATCCTTTCTCCCCAGCAGGTTGCCTAACTGAAGGGAAAAATCCCTATAAAACAATCTGGCCGACCGGTATGGGTTAACTGCAGCCCGTTACGGCATTGATGGACTGCTCTCAAACAAAGTCTTTTCGATTCGAAAAATTCTCAGACCTACATAACCGCAATGACATCACCACCAAGGAGGTTAGCCCCCATGTCATTGCAGTGCCCTCGCTGTCACTCCCCCAAAGTCGCTTCCTTCCATCACGCCATGAAAGTCGGCGCCGCCATTGGCACCGTAGGCGGTGTAGCCCGTGGCGTTAGCGCTGCCCTGGCAGGTGGCCAGGCTGGCGCAGCTATCGGCGCCTTCGCTGGCCCTGTCGGTATCACCCTCGGTTCGGTATCCGGTGCCATCCTCGGCGGCCTGGCCGGTGGGGTTGGCGGCTGCGCGCTCGGGGCTCAGCTCGGCGAGTCGCTCGACCGCCACGTCCTGGCCCACAACCTCTGCCTGCTCTGCGGTCATCGCTTCAACCTGCCGGCCTGATCCGGCCCGTTCTCTCCTCTTATTTCAATCGTCCGGTCGGTGCTGCGCCTGGCGCGGCGCTTTATGCCGGCCTGCACCCAAAGGAATCGTTCACATGGCACATCTCGTCGAAACCATGGCCTACGCCGGCGCTACTCCGTGGCATGGCCTGGGCAATCAGCTCACCCAGAAACAGCCCATCGAAGTCTGGCAACGCGAAGCCGGCATGGACTGGCAGATCCTCGAAAGCCCCGTGCATTTCAAATCAGAGGTCACGGGCCACCTGGGCGCAATCCACTCCTTCCCCGAACAGAAGGTGCTCTTCCGTTCGGACACCAAGGCACCGCTGTCGGTGGTCTCCCAGCGCTATCACACCGTGCAGCCGCGCGAAGTGCTCGAGTTCTACCGGGACCTGACCGAAGTCTCCGGCTACGAGATGGAAACCGCTGGTGTGCTCAAGGGCGGACGCAAGTTCTGGGCGCTGGCGCGTACCGGGCAGGGCTCCGAGCTCAAGGGCAACGATCAGGTCAACGGCTACCTGCTGCTCGCCACCTCCTGCGACGGCACCCTGGCCACCACGGCAACGCCTACTACCGTGCGCGTAGTCTGTAATAACACCCTGACCATCGCCCTGGACGGCACCAGTCGCGCGATCAAGGTGCCGCACAACACCCGCTTCGATCCGAAGGCGGTGAAGAAGCAACTTGGTATCGCCGTCTCGCAATGGGATGACTTTATGTACCGCATGCGCGCTCTGGCTGAGCGCAAGGTGCAGTGGCATGAGGCACTGGGCTTCTTCATGAACGTGATGTGCGAGACCAGCCCGACCGGCGCGCTGCCGGAGCAACTGCCGAACGAGCGCGCCCTGCGCAAGGTTCAGGAGCTGTACGAAGGCCGTGGTCGCGGTAGCCAGCTGGACTCGGCGCGCGGTACCGCCTGGGGCCTGCTCAACGCCGTGACCGAGTACGTCGACCACGAGCGCCGTGCGCGCAGCAACGAATACCGCATGGACTCGGCCTGGTTCGGTCAGGGCGCACAGATCAAGCAACGTGCTCTGGATGCCGCGCTGCAGCTCGCTGCTTAACCCTCAATTACATCAATCCTCGCGCCCGGTCAGCCTTGTGCTGGTCGGGCGTTTTTATGTCTGCAGGTGAATACCATGAAAGCAACGTCATTGAACGGCAGCACCGGCAAGAAACGCCCTGCTCTGCGCCTGGTCAGCACCAAGGAGCTGCCGCGCGAGGACTGGCTGCAGATCCGCAAGCAGGGCATTGGCAGTTCGGACGCTGCAGCTGCAGTGGGACTGAATCCGTACAAGTCGCAGCTGGAACTGTGGTTGGAGAAGACCGGGCGCGATACGGGGATGCCGAAGGCCGATCCTCACGATGAGGAAAGCCCGATGTACTGGGGCAACGTCCTGGAGCCCATCGTGGCCTGGCATTACAGCAAGCGCACGAAGAACAAGGTCCGCCGCATCAACGCCGTGCTGCAGCATCCCGATCCCGAGCTGTCCTGGATGCTGGCCAACATCGACCGCGAGGTGATCGGGGCCGACGATGTGCAGATCCTCGAATGCAAGACCACCGGCATAAACGGCGCACGCCTCTGGAAGGAAGGCGTGCCTGAATATGTGCAGTTGCAGGTCATGCACCAGCTAGCGGTCACCGGCAAGCAGGCAGCAGATGTCGCCGTGCTGCTGGGCGGCCAGACGCTGGAGATCCACCGTATCGAACGCGACGAGCAGATGATCGCTCGCCTGATCGAGCTGGAGCGCAAGTTCTGGCAGTACGTGGAGACCGACACGCCACCGCCGGCCGATGGCAGCGCCTCTGCGGAAGCAGCGCTGCGTTGCCTCTATCCGGAGGACAACGGCCAGGTCGTCGACTTCAGCAGTCATGCTGGGCTAACCGCTGCCTACATCGAGCTCAAGGCTGTACGCCAGTCGATTGCCGACAAGGAAAAGCGCGAGGCCGAACTCAAGCAGATGCTACAGCAGGCCATGGGCGATGCCAGTCGAGCGGAGTTCTCCAGCGGCTATGTCTCCTGGCGCAAGGCCAAGGACAGCATCGGTCTCGATGTCGCTCAACTGCTCCAGGACAAGCCCTACCTGCAGGCCAAGTACCCGCTGCTGAAACCCGGCGCGCGGCGTTTTCTGGTCGGCTGATTTCAACCTCTCTCAACCAATCCCTCCCCTTGGCCAGTCCGCGCAGTTCGCGCTGCGTGGCTGGCCTTTTTTCGTTTCCAGGAGAACCATCATGCTCAAAGGTCTGGCTATCACACCGCCGGTGCTCGGCCGCATCTCCATCGGTAAGGTCGTCGAGAAGAACGGCAAGCGCCTGCCGGAGAAGGATGACCAGTTCACCATCACGTCCCAGGTACAGGGCAAGGACGGCTGGCTGCTGCATCCGCTCAACGACGAGCTGCGTCAGGGCAAGGACGACAAGCTGCGCAGCATTCCGGTACGCCTGCTGTTCAACGAGCCGGACCTGAATTTCCGCGCCGACTACACCCTGTTCGACCGGCAGTCCGGACGGCCGCTGTGCGTGGGCAATGGCGAGACCTGTAAACGGGCCACCCAGGACGGCATGCAGTCGCTGCCCTGCCCTTCGCCCGATGCCTGTCCGCTGGCCAAGGGTGGCGCGTGCAAGCCCTACGGCCGGCTGAACGTGGTCATCGGAGATGACGACCCGCTAGGCAGCTTCGTGTTCCGCACCACCGGCTTCAACAGCATCCGCACCCTGGCGGCTCGTCTGCACTACTTCCAGGCCATCTCCGGCAACCGCCTGGCCTGCCTGCCGCTGGAACTGCGCCTGCGCGGCAAGTCGACCCGGCAGAGCCACGGCACGCCGATCTTCTACGTCGACCTCACGGTACGCTCCGGCATGAACATGGCCGAAGCGCTGCAGCAGGCGAGCGAACTCGATGCGCAACGACAGGCAGCAGGCTTCGACCAAGCAGCACTGGATGAAGCAGCCCGCCGGGGTTTCAGCAATGGAGCATTCGAAGACAGCGAAGAGGATGGCGGCGCCGTAATCGAGGAGTTTTATCCAGCGATGGATGATCGGCCCATGCGGTCGAGGGCCACAATCCATCCTCTATCCACTCTGGCTGAAAAGCTAGAGCACTCAGCGAGACAGCACGACCAGCAAAGGCATCTTATCGAAGCAGCGCATTCGACTACTTCCGAAATGGCAAGCACGACTCTGGAAGTCACGTCATGAGTGTCGTGCGCTTCTTAGGGCTGCTGCTCGCGTTCATCGGCGTGCTCGCTAGCTGTGTGGTCGTTGTCATGCTGCTGTTGCTCATGCTGCGGTTCTGGCCGGTGCTACTCGTGGGCGTTATGGCCATTGCGCTGTTCGGCTGGCTCATGGAACACAGCGGCATCCACGTCAGCACTCGCGACTGATACAGCATCGACAGGCGACTGCTCTGCCGCCTGTCCACCCCATTCCCCTCGCCTTAACCTTTCATCCAACAGGAGTCCTTATGGTCACGCGCTGCCTGATCTGTAACTCTTCCGTTGTTCTGTCCAAGGATGCCGCTATCGCCATCGCTCGCCTGATTGGCACCCTGGACGGTTTCCTGCAAGGCGTTCAGCAGTCCACCGCCAAGCGGCAAGCAATAGCATCCGACGCGGATGCAGCACTGCGCCCTCTAGAACGTGCCTTCAATTTGATGGTCGACGGCCTCGCTGGCGCGGCGTGCAGCTGGGCCAATACCAGCGACTTCATCCGCGACGTCAGGAAGCATCAGTTCATGGAGTACGACTGTCTCTGCCTTCGTTGCGGAGCGAAATACGATGAACAGCCCCGCTGAAATGCTCCTCAGCGGCGCCCCAACCGCTCGCTCAGACGCTCCACCATCTCGACGACCAACTGACGATCAGTCTGATCCAACTCGCTCAGCAATTGGCTGAGTCGACTGGCTTGGTCATCGGGGCGAGGACTGACCTCATTGAGCAGGTCCGACGCCTTGCACTGAAAGATCGACGCAAAGTCGAACAACCGGCCGATGTTTGGAATGACGAGCCCCCGCTCGATACGGGAAACCGCTTCGTTACCAATCCCCAACCGCTCGGCTACTTCTTCCTGTGTCATCTCACAACGCAGGCGCTGCTTGGCGATGGCACGCCCCATCGCTTCCGCCAGAGATTTTTGATTCGCTTCTACCATGACGCCTCCACCAGTCAACCTGGATGGTTGGGCATCGACTCGTTGACATGAAGGACGTCACAAGTTGAGAATCAACTCATAAAGATGAAAATCGACTTACCAAGCACTCTGGACGGTCTGCTTATTCAATCAACACAAGGAAATACTTGGATGGACAAGAAACACTCTTTGGCCTTACTGCTCGGCTGGGTGGTCGGCTGCAGTGCACTGAACGCAACCGCTTGGCAACTGAATGAAGTTCAAGAATGTCCCACCAGTTCCCAAAACGAAAACTGGCTGGACTGCACCTCTGAAGAAACTCCCGCTCGACTTCCATACCGAATGGATGATGGAAGCACCCAAGTATTACCCAGCCGAGTAACTGCCATCTGCAAACAAGGTGTCTGCGAATTCCACGAACAAAGCAGCAGCGGTATCTTCTACTCCACCAACGAATACGCAGGCCAAGTCCAGCAATCCAATTACACCCCCATACTTCTTCATCGCGGCTACTACCTTGGTAATGCAGCAGATGGTCGTATCGTTGCGTACATGAAGGGGAGTGGACCTGAAGCTGGAGGGGAAACCGCCCCGGCTTTAGCAGTGAAAGAAAAAGCTAGCAGTTCCGATACGGATACTTGCGTCGACAAATGGATCTCTGCTTTCCGCAAGGAGAATGGTGAAGAAGCCCTGATTCACTACAGCTTCTTTGATGAATGGGAAGGCTGGTGCGCAGAAGGGAAGCAGCCCTAACACAAAGCCCCGAAAACCTTAATCAGCTATGCTTTGGGCACCACCGTCACCCCGAACTGCTCCGCCACTCTGATTAAACAGAATGGCGGGGATCAATATAATTCCAGATAACGGACAAACCATGGAAGTCAATGTATACACACTAGAAGAAATTTCCAACAGCCAACTATTAGATAAAATAAAGAAAAGAGAGAGCTTCGTCATACAGAGAGTTGATCCAATGAGGTTCTCATCAGCCATTGATCTCATAGAAAAAACCATTGACGGGCAAGGGCTAAAATTCAGAACCTACACAATAGGACGAGTCGCAACAGCAGGAGCGACTATCTTCGGTGGCGTTACAGGAGCTCTAGGTTTACTCTCAGGGATTGCAATTGCTGCCCACAACATCGTTACATGGAACCCTGACTACGAAATAGGAAAGAGCATATTCAACGCAAGCATCTACGTCACCTATAAAAAATAAGCCTCTCTGTCCCGCCCGTCCCTCCCAGCATAAATGTGCTTCGACGCTGGGAGTTCCAAGGCTCATGTGACTGGCCCGAAGTCCACATCTCTACCGGTAATACATCCTGCAGAAACAAAAAATTAAGAGCCATATGCAGGGATCATTACAGTTGCCAAACCAGACTCATGAAAGCCAAGCAGCAGATGAGACCTAGGCATGCCGACACAAAAAGCCGATTTTTCCAGGTTGGCGCAAAAGTCGGCGTCACCCATGGATACGGCGTAGTAAAAGATCAGCGCCTTCTCCGAATCGGTGAACAGCGCTTTGTACATCTCCACCAACTCGTCCTGCCCCTCCAGCGCCTGATACAGGAACGAAAGAGTCAGTCGTACTCCAGCGATATAATGCTGCAGTTCCTCGCCATTCTCCCTCCAGAAGTCTACGAAGCAGATTTTCACAGCGACCAAGTCCGTGGCCAGCGGCCGAGTGTCCACAACGTTGTGCTGCTCTCCGTAGCGAACACCGTCCTTAAAGCATTTCTTTAACCTAGACCGGAACACTCTCATACAGTCACGCCCAACCGTCCGGTGTTTGTTCATGTCAATCAAGTCGATCGACGCCACCACAGCCATATGGGTGTCGAGCATCTTGTAGAAGGTCGCGATTGCGGATTGCCGCTTGAATTGCGCAACCTGGGCATCGAGCGCCGAAGCTGACCGCGCAAGCTCCTTGCGGGTTTCGCTCAGCTCCTCCTTCTGCAGCACAATCGTGATCAGCAGACCAAAGAAGGTCAAGAACGTCAAAATCGGGTTTACGACGCCGCCGAAGAAGTCCCCGAAGATGCCATGCCAGGCGGAGTTAGCATCAGCATTTTTCGTCAAATAAAGATCAATCAGAAATGCTGCCAGTACCAAGATGACCGCAAGCACAAACAGGCGGTACAGCTTCGAGAGCCCTAAGTCCTCCCCCGGGGAGACCATTGACTCAAACCAACGATAAGGCGCTCCGCCGATCTTCCTCGCCCAGTCAAACATGCTGCCCTTCCTTGCGAAAAGCCGGCATCTTGCTATGCCTTGTCCTCGGCGTAAATGGACACACTGATGATCGCGCAGCCCCAGCGTCGTTTGCCGTTGAACAGTGCCGCCAGGTTCCCACTGACCTGAGGGCTGAGCATCTACACTACGCGGCCCCGCCACCAAACACAGTAGCAATGGCCCCAAGGAAGGTGCTTTCAACGACCGAGGGAGGCGTCAGAATTATCCGAAGGGGGACGAAAGTATGTCGAAGCAACAGCTCCGGGTAGCAACACATTGAGATGAACTCGCCCACGGAGCTTCCAAAAAAAAGCAGCTTTGGGAATCACTGCCCCCACTCTTCGCATGTAAAGACTGCCACCAACCCCGACCATGAAAACTCTGCACACGCCCTGCTTCGACTACGCTCTGTTGGCCACTGTGACTGGTGGCCCTGGATTGCTTAGGGCAAAGGAGACTTCAAATGAGCTTGATTAAAGAGCAGCAGTTGGAGGGCAGTAAAAGGCGGACTCCCGAGGTACTGAAAAATATCAATGTAAAACAGGGTCTTGAATTCACTCCTGCCCACCTCTTGCGGGTGATTGATCCGGATGTGAGAAATTCCTTTCTATTCGCCGGCGGGGCCAAGCCGTCTGGAATAGAGTTTGAGCGAATTCTTGGCGCCAATGACCTAGTGGATGAGTTCTTCTTTGAACGCGCCTTGCTGGTGGGCAAACCCATCTGCCGCATTGCGGTCAGGCATGATTCGGGCGCGATCCGGGGGTGGGCAACCGGCTTCATGGTGTCCCCTCGCCTGATGCTGACCAACCACCATGTATTCGCCACACCGGAGGATGCTGCTCCGAGCCTGGCCGAGTTCAACTATCGACTGGGGGTGGCGGGCGAACCCGAGAAGTCGTACCGCTTCAAACTGCGCCCAGATCAGTTCTTCCTTTCCGATGAAGGGCTGGATTTCGCGATGGTGGCGGTTGAGCCGGTCTCTCTGGACGGGGCAGTTGGACTGTCGTCCTTTGGCTATCATCGGCTTCTGGCCCGCAGCGGCAAAGTGGTACCGAAAGAATGGCTCAGCATCGTTCAGCATCCCGGCGGCGCCTACCGTCAGTGGGCCATCAGGGAAAATCAGTGCATTGATGCGACTGATCCCAACTTCATCTGGTACATGAGCGACACCGCTCCCGGCTCAAGCGGCGCACCAGTGCTCAACGACAGCTTCCAGGTGGTGGCGCTTCACCACTCCGGAAAGGCTCAGCAGGACACCCAAGGCAGATTCGTGCTCAAGGACGGCAGCACCCGGGACTCCCTGGATGGCGTAGCAGAAGAATCAATCGTCTGGATTGCTAACGAAGGCGTTCGGATCAGCAGCATCTGCGCATACTTCCTGAATGCTGCACCGGCGGGCGAGTTTCTCACGGAGCTGAAAGCGGCAATGGAGGGCGGCGATGTGCTGTCCGCTGCATACAGTAGAAGCCATACAGAGATAGCCTCTGCTACTGCCCCCCATGCTCCCATCAGCATTGCTCAGGGACGCCTGGAGCTCGGCACGCTAGTCCTGGAACTCAAAGGCCGGGCACCCGAGCTGTCTGCCCTCTCCGCTGCAGTACTGGACAGTGGCGCTCTTGAAGCGTTCAGGGAGCCCATCGTCGACCGCGATTATGTGACGCGGGCGGGTTTCAATGCCGATTTTCTGGAGCTTCCCACGCCGCTGCCGGAGGTGATCGACAAAGACAAGGTTGTGAAGATGAAAGGCTCCAGCGAGTACGTGATCCCCTATGAGCACTTCAGCGTTGTCCTACATGCTGAAAGAAAGCTGGCCCTCTACACCGCCTCAAATGTCGACTGGAACGAAACAGCCAAGAATCCCGAACCTGGCCTGGCCTACTCGAGAAAATCACTCGGCGGGCTGGGGAAAAACGACCAGGAGAAATGGCTGCTGGACCCTCGAGTTCCGGAAGAGAATCAGGTTCCAGACAAGTTCTATACGAACGACAACAAAGCATTCGATAAAGGCCACCTGGTACGCCGAGACGATGTGTGCTGGGGAAGCACCTATGCTGAAGTGCAGCGCGCAAATGGCGACACGTATCACGTCACCAACTGCTCACCGCAGGTGAAGGGCTTTAACCAGGCTGCCGAGTCCGGCGTATGGGGGCAGCTCGAAAACCATATCGGCAAGCAGGCAAAGGCCGAGAGGCTGTGCATCTTTGCCGGCCCCGTGCTCAGCGACAGTGACAAGGTCTTCGCAGGTACCGAGGATGTCCGGATTCCCGTCAGGTACTGGAAAGTGATCTGCGCGGTTAGCGACGGTCAGTTGCAGGTCTTCCCCTTCCTTTTGGAGCAGGACCTGTCATCCGTGCCCTTGGAGTTCAGCATCACACCGGAATGGAGGACTCGGCTGGTAAGCCTGAATGATCTTGAAGGATTGATTGGGCTGCTGGCCTTTCCAGGGGTCTATCACGACGCGGACCGGAGCAGGCACCCTGACAGTGCCAATGCTCAGGCTATCGAGGAACAGGTCGTGTGAACAGGCCGCGATGGCGGTGATCCCATCAAAAGCCAGGCCATGCCTGGCTTTTTTTGCCGCGTGGGAGTCTCCCATTCCAAGCTTCAATAGGTGGTCAGCGATAATGCCGTTGGCTAGTCAAACAAGTGCAATTGCTCACCGGGCCAAGCTTGCGTTTCTCAAACCCCACCAGCGTAACAGAGCATTTAGCGACATATTCCCATCCGTACTGCACGCGCCCCTACGGGCTTCATCCGCAGATTCTGCTCACCCTTGACCAAGTAATGCATGGCGCGGTGAACATGTGGCCGGACATCATCGTCGCTACGCAAAATAATGCCGATGGCACACCTGTCTCCGTAGGCATCCTTGTCATGGTTGCAACTGTCGTAGCATCCCTGCCCTTGAGTGATGCGCTCCCACAGTTCTCCGATCTTCTGGGCCTTGTAGACGTCGCCGCGCACCTCCGCCCCATTGAAGAAAAAGGCAGCATGGATGTGGTAGCCCCGACGCGCCCCCTGCTCGACGCTGCAGATATATCCCGTTTCGTGCTCGAAGATCGGGTTCCGCTCACGTGCATCAATCAGCCTATCCAGATGATCGAACACGTGCTCAGCGCGCAGCCTGGCCTGCGCTTCCGTACGGTAGTAGAGGTTGACCCTGACCACTACCGTGCGTGAGTAGCGATCCAACACGGCGTCGACGTACTTACTGACCCGACGCTGCAACTGGCCCACCTCATAGCTACGATCGCTCTTCCTGCGGCGATAATGCGGCTCACAAGTGAGCTCGCGAATCCGTTCGACCACAGCATTCATGGTGCGATGAGAGTCCAGGTATGCGGATTCTTGCTCGTTCAGACACACAAGACCGACCGGGCTACGCTCCAAGCCGATGTCACAGCAGGCATCCTGGAACACTTGTAGGTGCTCGCTGTAGCGGTAGGAGTGGCAATCATCGAACAGATCGAACATCTGCTGGATGTGATCGAAGTAGCGAGACAGCCTGGTCTCTTCAACCTGCTCTTCTCCAGAGCGCGTTTGCCTGAATCTGAAGGCAGGGGTGTCGTGCTGCTCGATCGCTTGGACTAGCCGTTCGATCTGGACAGCAACCTCGGATTGGGAAAGCTGGATGTAGGGGGCAAAGCTGGTCATGGTCGTGTACCTGATGGTCTGTGACGTATCAGGTACAGGCTGTGTACTTTTTAACCGACAACCCGTGTTCTCCTGTCTGGGCAGTGGGTGGTAGTAGATGGCTGGATGAGCTACGTGTGTTGGTAGGTAGTAGATGTATGTATATAACTAGAACCAGCTCATGCCACAGACCGAAATCCCCGGCAGGCAAGGCAGCGTGGAGCGACACTGCCCTGCTGGCAGGGAGGTTTGCCGGCCTGCGGCATGAGTGAGTTATCTGAGATTCGCCCCTCCGCATTACCAGCATAAGCACCATGGCGGAGCCCAAGCTCCGCCATGGTGCTGTATGTCATCAACAGGTTTTCTGCTCCGGCGTCATGCTGCGACAGCCTCAGCCAAGTCACGCTCCGCGATCCTGGCCAGGATCCAGTCGTGCACCTCGCGTTCTACCCAGCCCACACAACGGTCTCCCAGAGAGACCGGTTTCGGGAAGGTACCCTCGGCGATGTACTTGTAGACGGTGGACCGGGCCAGGCCGGTCGAATCGATGACTTCTTTCAGGCGAATGATCCTCATGAACGGGCTCCTCGTGTTCGTTCAGAGGATTGGCACGCCCAGTAAAAAACTACCTGGCCCTGCCCTTAGAGCTATGGCGCAGAGTCAGCAGCCTGGCTCGCCCCCAAGGCATCTACTCGGTACAGCATGAAGAAAAGCTGAACCCGACCATCCGAAGGTACGATGCACATTTCCTCAAAAGTACCATCCACCCAGAGAGGCAGATCAGACCTCTGGGCGAAGGTCCTCGCAACAGTGAAAGCCAGTCTGTAGAAATGGCTAATGATCTCTTCCCACTCCAGATCATGCACTTCCTGACCATTCCTCCATCGTTCAGGTACCTGGAAGTCAGCCGAAATCGTCTCACGAAGCTGAGCGTCTTCAATGGTCGGTGTGATCGTTGGGTTGACCCCGTAGCGAGAAAGCACGTACGAGGCATACCTGAGAAACCTAAATCGAAGGACATCAAAGACAGCATCACGTTGCCCCGACAGGAAGGCTTTGAGGCGAACGGGCCTAGCCTCCTTCTTGCCGAGATCCAGTCCTAGGATTTGGTCACGCGAGGGACACTGCGCGCCTGGGTGCCCTAGCTTTTGCTCCGGCAAAAACTCCTCACCCGGTATCCCAGCCCCAAGAACGGCCAGATCAAGAAAATAGGTACTACTGGCCTTACTCTTGGGAAATATCGAACTGGAGATTCCGGGGATATGGGCGACGATCAGCCTCGAACCCACTAAGCCGTCCAGCCGATACCTCAAGCGGGCATCGCTAAACCCTGTCAACTGCTTGAGCTTTCCCTTACTAATCGTCACCACGCCGAACTGGTCCGCATGCATCAACAAAGTGGCCAGTAGAAATCGATTGCACGCACTCAAGGTCGTGTCACGAGGGCTAGCGTCCTCTTTGGCTCCCCCTTCTTCCAGCTCCAGCGCCGCAGTCATGATGTCTTCCGGAGAAAAGAGACGCGCCACAATAGGCGCATGGACGTGACATACCTGCTGTCGCCCCTGAATTTCCGCCAATGTGGCAGGCGAGATCCTGAAAAGGATCGGCGGCCTTCCCCGCCTTCCCGGCACTCCCTCATCGAACACCAGCGCCCCTGCAGCCTCGAGCTCGCGGAGCGCTCTCTTGACCGGCTGCTCCGCAAGACGGAACTGCTTGGAAAGGATCTTTGGCCTTAAGGCCTGACGCCTGTTACATGCACCAATCTGCACCTGACGGGATACCGCTTCAAGCAGGAACCTGGCCTCGGGCCCACAGCCAGCTAGAGCAGTGCATTTCTCATGAACATACAGGGACATCGGTAAGCGTCGTCGTTTAAATCAGCGAAATTAACAGGTGATAAAAAGGCTATAAAATAATTTTTAAGTTATGCGTTACGTGACTGATAACATAACGCATAACCAATAAATTTTCATTTACAAATTAATACATATTTTTCATTGCGAAAAATAGAAATCTGAGGGCCTCGAATTGACAGCTAACCGCGAAGGATGGCTTCCTCAACGGGAAGCAGAATGGGCAAAGGACTACATCTGGACTCGCACCAAATCGGAGCATCTCTCTAAGATCGTCAACGACGCATCAAGCCCTCGATGGAGATCGACGCACTCCGATGTGATGGCCGTCATTAAGGCCCTCCAGGAGCACCCCGAAGGATGGATACTGATTCAGAAGCTCAAGAATGCCTTGAAGCAACGCAAGTACCGCTCCCCCAGCAACGGCAGAAAGGCATGCACCTTCTCGCTTCCCAATTCCACCGTGACGCAGCTCCGCCGACTAGCTAGGCAGCGTCAACAGACAGAAACATCAATAGTCACCTCGCTCATCGACGATGCAGAGCAACGGAGTCAGAAAGACAGTGAGCAGGTGAAAAAGCTGAAGGAGGCCTTAGTGCTTGAGCGCGAACGTAGAGCGTCAGAATCGGACTCGTACAAAGCGCAGCTCGAAGAAGCAATGAAACAGCTTGGGAACCACCTACAGCGCCTATCGATGTGGGAAACCATCCATGGAGAGAGTCTGCCGAACTCAGATCTCGATGAAGCAGCCATCAAGCAACTGGTCGAGAGGAAAATGGAGCAGGCTAGAACCGCTCTTCGCTACGTCGCCCAGGAAGGCCTGCTCAGCAATAGCCGAGCAAGGTAAAAAGAGAAGTAGCATTTACCAGTTATGGATCATGGCCACTCTTGCCAATTCAACACCACTGTTTGAACTGATGAGCAAGACTGATCCAGAGGGCCCTGCAATGCACTTCCCCAAAGGATGCTCAAAGAGGGCCCTCAAGTCCTGTGCGGTTTACGCAAGGGACAAAGTGTGGGTCAATGTGAGGGTCAAGCGAGCATGAATTTTATTTATTCTTTAAAATCAAGTAGATAATCAAAAAGAAAGCCGGCCACAAGCCGGCTTTTTTATTGCCTGAAGATTAGGTATCACGGACCTTCATCGTTCCCCCTTCGCGTCCCCCTGCCTTGCCTCACATCGCCCCAAACGACGGACAGTCGCTGATCTGCCAGTTGCGGCAGCCAAGTTAAGGAACTCTTAGTAACGCCCTGAAAGAAGTACGGCAAGCTCAGCGCAGAGATTCTTCCGGTGCCCTGGCAGGACTGCGTGAGCCGGGTACAGACCATGGAACTTCCGGACCAATGCCATGACCGACTTCAAGCCCCTCCCCCAGCCCTGCCAGGACGTGCTTTTCTTCAACGCCTCCGCCCCGGCGACGGATCTTTTCGATACCGCCGAGCTTCGCATGAACGCGGTACTCAGCCTGTTGCATCTGGTGGAGTTCAGCGACAGCCAGGACCTCACCCGGCACCAGGCGGCGCGATTGGCCGCCGCCGTCGGCATCCTGCTGGCGGATGCCCGCGTGCTCTACGAGGCGGCGCACCTTCGCCTGCTGCGGCCAAGCCTGGACCTTGATGCCGGCTCATCAGCCGAGAACGCCTGACCGACCCGCCCTCGGCGGAAGGCTCGGGTTAGAATGCCGCTCCGTTTTCCCTCGTGCCGCTCCGCCATGAACCTCGACGCCATTACCACCCTGGAACAGCAACTGACCTCCGCCCTGGAGACCCCGCCAGCGGAGGTGCGCCGCATTTTCCATGGCCGTGGGCGGCGCTGGCCGGGGCTGGAACAGGTGACGGTCGACTGGCTGGAAGGGGTGGTGCTGGTGTCGCTGTTTCGCGAACCGGGCGGGGACGAGATCGGCGCGCTGAAGGCGATGTTGCTGCGGCTCAGCGCATCCCCAGTCTGGAGCGAGAGCCAGGCACGCAGCCTGCTGCTGCAGCATCGCTACCTGCTGGACAGCACCGTGGAGCTGCTGTGGGGCGAGGCGGTGGATGAGTGCGTCGTCAGCGAAAGCGGCCTGCGCTACAAGCTGGACCTGGGCAAGAAGCAGAACAACGGACTGTTCCTGGACATGCGCCATGGCCGCGACTGGGTGCGTGCCAACGCCCGGGGCCAGCAGGTGCTCAACCTGTTCGCCTACACCTGCGGCTTCTCGGTGGCGGCCATCGAGGGCGGTGCGGAGCAGGTGGTGAACCTCGACATGGCCAGTTCGGCGTTGAGCCGGGGGCGCGACAATCACCGCCTCAACGGCCATGACCTGGGCCGGGTGAGCTTCCTCGGCCATGAGTTGTTCAAGTCCTGGGGCAAGGTGAAGAAGCTCGGTCCTTATGATCTGGTGATCATCGATCCGCCGTCCTTCCAGAAGGGCAGCTTTGCCCTGACCCGCGATTACCAGAAGATCCTCCGTCGTCTGCCGGAATTGCTGACCGAGAACGGTGTGGTGCTGGCGTGTGTGAACGATCCGGGGATCGGCCCGGACTTCCTCATTCAGGGCATGAAAACGGAGGCGCCTGAGTTGAGGTTCGTGGAGCGACTGGAGAATCCGCCAGAATTCGAAGACATCGATCCGGATGCCGGATTGAAGGCGTTGGTGTTTCGACGCGGGTAGATCGAGCGGGCAGGGTCACCCTGTAGGGGCGAATTCATTCGCCAAGCAGGACGAAGTCCTGCCGTAGGTTGGTGCGGGCCACGCTGGCCCGAGGAACGAGGCCCAGCATCATGCTGACTCCCCCTCTCCCCCGGCCCCTCTCCCACATGTGGGAGAGGGGTGACTCACGCCGGCCGAATTTGCGATACCCATCAACCATGTCCGCATGGGTATCGCTCCGCTCAACCCATCCTACGTCTCTGTCCGTGCCAGGGTTCGATAAACCTGTGGGGGCGAATTCATTCGCGAAACAGGACGCAGTCCTGCCCCGGGGTTGGTGAGGGCTAGAACGGCACCGTCAGCTTCAACCAATAGGCCTCCCCTTCGGCGCGGTTGCGCACCTGGGTTTCCTGCTCCCACTTGGCGGTGAGGAACCAGCCCTGCGGGTTGCTGTACATGACCGACGGGCCGATGGCGAAGGCGCGCCCCTTGTTGTCGTCGATGCGCTCGCCGTGCTGGCGGTCGTCGGTGGTCTGGCGATGGAAGTAGCCGCCCACGCCCAGCACCCAGCCGTTGCCCAGCCCCCAGCCGACGGCGTAGTCGAAGTGGAATTCCTGCCCGGAGCGGTAGTCGGTGGCGTTGTTTTCCAGGTTGAAGTCGTACATCAGCTTGACGCTGGCGTTGAGGCCGGCGGGGTCGACGTAGGAGATTGCCCAGACCGGCTCCACGGTCCAGTAGTTGCGGCCGATATTGGCCAGGTCGCCGCGGTCGTATTCCCCGGTGGGGGCGATGAAGTCCAGGGCGAAGATGCTGTGCAGCTTGTCGCTGTGGTGGAAGCCCAGGGCCGGGCCGAAGATGATGTCGCCCAGGCCCTTCTTGTGCTGCGACTGGCCGTTCACGTCCACCTTCAGGTCGACGAAGGGGAACAGCGCGGCAAAGGCCAGGTTGCCGCCGAACAGTTGCTGCTCGGAGACCCAGATCAGGCGCGGCGCGATGACGCTGGCACGCACGCGGAAGTCCACCGGCAGGCTCTTGCCGTCATTGCCGCGCAGGGTGTCGGCCTCGTAGTGGGTGGAGAATACCTGGCCGTAGAGGCCGGGCGGCGGCATGGCGCCGGACATGTAGTTCTCGGCGCCCATCGGGTAGGTGGAGCCGCCGCCTTCGGTGGCCTGGGCGACGGGCCCGAGGGTGGCGAGGATGCAGCAGGACAGGGCACGCAGTGTGGCGCTCATCGGCATTTCCTTCTTGTTTTTATGGGCGTGGGCCGCCGTCCGCGCTCGCGGCGCGGAGCGGCGGGTGAAGCGGGTCAGATGCGCTTGAACAGCGCCGAGCGGGTGCTCTCGCCGGCGCCATCGGCGGCGGTGAGGAAGCGCTCCATGAAGATGTCGCGCTCGAACAACCGCCCCTGCATCAGGGCAGTGATGGCGGCGTCGATCATCGGCGGCGGCCCGCAGAGGTAGGCCTTGTTGCCGGAGAAGCGGCCGTCGAAATGCTGCTTCGCGGCGTCATGCACGTAGCCACGGAATCCGCTCCATTCACTGTCTTCCGCGGCCTGGCTGAGGGACGGCACATAGGTGAAGTTCTCGTGCTCCTCGGCCAGGCGCTCGAACAGCTCGCGGTTGTACAGCTCCGCCCGGTTGCGCGCGCCCTGGAACAGCACTATGCGCCGCGTGTCGCCCTGCTCCAGCAGGTCGAGGATCATCGACTGCGGGCTGGACAGCCCGGAACCGCCGGCGATGAAGATCAGGTCGCCGGCCTGCGAGCCGCGCACGAAGAACTGGCCATAAGGGCCGGACAGCTCCAGCGCATCGCCCACTTGCAGCGTGTCGTGGATGAAACCGGTGGCCTGGCCGCCCTCCACCCGCCGCACGTGCAGCTCCACCTCGTCGGCGCGACTCGGCGGGTTGGCCAGGGAGAAGGCGCGGGTGCCGTCGATGCCCGGTATCTGCAGGTTGATGTACTGCCCGGCCTGGAAGTCCATGGGCCGGTCCAGCTTCAGGCGCACCCCTTTGATGGTGGGCGACAGGTCGTCCAGGGCGACCACGGTCGCGCGGTAGTCCTGCACGGCGTAGCCGGCGAAGTCCGGGTCGACGTCGATGTCGGCCTCGATCACCAGGTCGCTCTGCGGGATGGCGCAGCAGGCCAGCACCTTGCCTTCGTCGCGTTCCATGTCCATCAGGGCGAAGGGCGAGGCTGCGCCGACGTCCACCTCCCCTTCCAGCACCTGCAGCTTGCAGGTGGCGCAGGTGCCGTGGCCGCAGGCGAAGGGCAACCAGACGCCCTGGCGCAGTGCGGCCTGGAGAATGGTCTGGCCCTCCTCGACGTCGATCTGCTCGCCGGTGGGCTCGATAGTGACCTGGTAACTCATGGCGACCTCCTCAGTTGAAGCTGCCGTCGAGGCCATCCAGGCCGGGGGTGGCAAGGTGCAGCAGGCTCTTGTGGCCGATGCCGTTGGCGGCGAGGCCCTGCTGCGGATCGGGGTGGAATTCGGCGTCGTCGAGGCGCCACCGGGCCTGGGTGAAGTCCACCCTGGCCGCATCCGGGTGCGGCGCGATGGCGGCTTTCACCACCTGCTCGATGAAGTCGCCAAAGGGCATGTCCGGCGGCAGCGGCAAGGTGAAGGGGGCGCAGAACATCAGGTGGCGTTCCCAGCAGAGGTACACCAGTTGCAGGCCGTTGAAGTGTTCCTGGCGGTCCAGGGATTGCGCCGCATAGGCGCCGATGGCAGTCACGGGCATGATGCTGTCCTTCTTGTAATGGGGTGGAGGGCTCATACGGCCTTGGCGCTATCGACCGTATCGAGGCCGGCGGGCTTGTCGCCCTGCCATTCGCGCCAGCGCTGGTGCTCGGGCGAGCCCTGGTAGTCGAAGTTGTCCTGGCCGAAGGCGATGTTGTAGTAGTCGCGCACCACGCTCTCGACATCGCCGCCGCCGCAGTTGCCCTGGAAAATCTGGTGCACCGGCAACCAGGCCTGGACGTACTTCTCCGGCTCGTGCTGGAAGATGTCGCAGCAACCGTCCGAGCAGAAATGGAAGCGCTCGCCGCCATGCACGACGCTGCGATGGCTCAGGGTGGTGTCGGCGTCCGGCTCGGTGAAGGACAGCGGGATCTGGCAGATCTGGCAGAGCATCGGCAGCGCAGTGTTGTAGAAGCGCTCGCCACGGGCGTGCATCTCGCGCCAGTGCTCGTAGCGCGGGCGGTAGATGCGGTCGAAGGTGTCCGGGTACTTGGCCGAGAGCCAGTCCAGTTCTTCGTCCGTGGGCATCCAGGTGTGGAAGTTGGTGGCCTGGCTGTACTGGTAGAAGATCGACCAGGCCTGGTGGCTGATGTGCTGTTTGCCGATGGTGGTCTGCTCGACGTACTTGGGCGGGCGGATGCCGTAGCGCTCCAGGTCCTTGAACAGCGCGCCGCCGGCCTGCTCGTAGTACACCTCCCAGGCTTCGGCCCAGGACATGACTTTGTTCGGCAGCATGTAGTCCATCATCATTCCCACCAGCGTCAGCAGGCGGTAGCCGCGCCAGAACCACTTGTCGATCCAGCGCTGGATGATGGGCACGTTGTCCTCGTGCTGTTCCAGCAGGAACTTGATCACTTCCAGGCCCAGGGTCATGTGACGCGCCTCGTCGGACTGGGCCGAGAAGCCGAAGGTGACGGTGGCCATATCGCCGTTGTAGGCGGCGCCGGACATGAAGGGCACGAACAGCAGGTTGGTCAGCACGTATTCGAAGCTGAAGGAAATCGCCGTGAGGAACTCGAACGGCCCGGCGGTGCGGGCGTCCTCGAAGAAGGACTTGGGCACCGAGAGGAACCACACCCGGTCGTGCATGTGGGCGAAGTCATGCAGGCCGTTGAAGTGCTTGTTGTAGTGGCTCATGGCGTGGATCTGGGTCTGCACGTGGCGCAGTTCGTCGATCGCCTGCATCTGGCAGGCGACCCGCGCCCCGGCGCCGCCGAAATGCCGGCCGACACGGGCGAAGCCCTGGTAGGCCTGGTACTCCAGCGGGGTCACGCCGCAGAGGAACAGCTTCAGCGCGTTGACGTAGCGCGCGTCGGACAGGTTGGTATGGCCGTTGTTCTGGGCGAAGGCGTCGAAGATGGCGTAGAGCTTCTTCTCCTTCTCGGCCTGGTACTTCCAGTAGGCGTCCATGGTCAGGCGGAAGGGGTCCTCCCACTTGTCCCAGTCGGTGATCTTGATGCCCTCGAAGCGCTCGTAGGGGTAGATGTCGTCCTTGCTCTGGTAGCTCGGCTCCCAGGCCAGGTCGCGGGTCAGGCAGCGGTACTTGTCTTTCTGGTTCAGGCGTTTGGCGGCCATCTCGGTGCTCCGGATTCTTGTTGTGAAGGCGCGGTCAGTTCCAGTGCAGGGCGAAGCGGTCTTCGTCTTCCTCGACGTTGCCGCCGAGGGTGATGACGTCGATCAGCATTTCCTGCACGTCCCATTCGCGGCCGAGCTTTTCCTCCACCGTGGCGCGGTGGATCTCCAGGCGGCCTTCGGCCTGGATGCGGATCATGGCCGGCTGGTGCTGGACCTCGGCGTGGGGGTTGTCCTGGACGATGGCTTCGACGATGTAGCGGGCGTTGTCGTTGTCCTGGAAGGCGATGTAGACGAGGGACGTCATTGCGCGGCTCCTGCAAGGCTGAGTTTCTTCAGGCGGGCGGAGAAGTCGCCTGCCACGCTGTCGAGGGCATCGCGTCCCGGCCCCATCTCCGCCAGCGGCGCCAGGGCCTCCAGGGCGCGGGCCTGCCAGTGGGCGACCCAGCCTTCGACGAGCTGGCGGTTGTCGGCGCTCTCGGCCACCACCGTTTTCACCAGGGCATCGACCCAGCGCTGGGTCTCGGCGAACCACAGGCGCATGAACTCGGTGAGCATGCCCACCTGGCCGGCGCCCTGGGCGCAGAGCTGTTCGTCGAACTTGTGGAAGACCAATGGATACAGCAGGCCGTCGCTGACCAGGTTCTGCGCCAGGGTCAGCTCGAACCAGTCGCGCACCACCAGCGTGTCTTCCACGTAGAGGCGCAGGCCCTGCCAGGCCGGCTCTTCCAGCCACTGCCGCTTGGCCTCGGCGAGCAGCTCGGTGCCGCCGTCGTCCAGCATCAGGCCGATGCGCGAGAGGTACTGGGCGATGCCGAGGCGGTCCATGGCCTGGAACATGTGCATCTGGGTGAGACTGGTGCCGAAGCCGTCGGCGGCGATGCCGCTGTTGTTCATGTTGGCGCCCAGCTCGGCGTGGCGCAGGGGCAGCAACAGGTGGGCGATGCGCTCGCGGCTGGCGGCATCCAGGGTCGCCAGCAGGTTGCGCTTCTCGCAGAAGGCGTAGTCGTGCTCGGCGTTCTCCTGCATCTTGGCGCGGGTCTGCACGTAGGCGCCGTAGTAGAACTGGCGCGGGTCGCTGACGGCATACCAGTCGGCCATGCGCACGGCGGTGCGGCTGGGGTCGTTGAGCAGCTTGTCCGGCTGCCACAACGGTCGATAGTGGAAGTTGGTGGCCGCCTCGATGTCGAAACTGGCCTCCTGGTAGCGGCTGGCAGGCTTGTCGCCGAAACGTCGGCGGGTGTGGCTGAAGGTCTGGCGGATCGGCTCGGCCGTCGCCGTCTTGATCTCGATACTCATGCAGGGCGTCCTGTACTTGTTGTTGTGGGGGATCGACGCGAGTGGCCGGGGTCAGTCGGCCTGGCCGCGGCTCGCGCCGTAGCGCCATTTCTCCATGTCGGCGTCGACGGCCTCGGCCATCGCTGCATCCATGTGCCGGACCCGGTTGCGCTCGCAGAAGCTGGCGAAAGCCGCACGCGGCAGCACCAGCTCGACGAAGAGGTCCGGATAACCGATGGCGAAGTCGAACTCGACGAACGCGGCGTCGGGTTCGCTGCGTACCCGCACGTAGCGCGGAAGCTGATCGAAGCTGGGTTGTGGCTGGCTCATGCAAGGCAACTCCGGGGGCGGTTGCCAGGGCAGGAGCAACGGCTGTGCCAGGGGCCTTCAAGTCGCCGCCATAACAACACAAGTGATTGTTTTATATAGACTTTAAAAGAAGACACAGCGTCTGGCGCGACGCATCCGCGAACGCACGACCTTCACCATTTGATCAAAGCCCCGCAGGCGGTTTGAGCAAATGAGCAACGCTGATCCGCCGGCTTGCGCGGCAATTGACTTTTGTCCGCCAATCAGGCCGCTTAGAAAAAAGAACGTGGCCGCCTTGCGTACGCCGGCCGCCCGGACGAATCGCAGGAATCGCCTGCCTGAGCGATGCTTCACCGAACTCCCCGCACAAGAACAATCAGGGGTGCGACACCATGAAAGTCGACTACAAGGCGTCGGAACACTGCCCGACCCTCAAGGACCTGACCGACCGGGTTCACTTCCTCGGCAACGAGGGCAAGATCTGGCTCGATGAGCAGCGCATGCTGCTGCTCCAGTCCGCCGCCATGGGCTCCTTCCGCCGCGAGCTGGTGGACATGCTCGGGGAGGAACGGGCCAAGGGGTTCTTCCTGCGCCTGGGCTACCAGTCGGGGCTGAAGGACGCCGAACTGGCGCGCAAGCTGCGCCCCGGAGCCGACGCGGTGGAGATGTTCCTCACCGGACCGCAACTGCATTCCCTCAAGGGCATGGTCAAGGTCAATCCGCTGGAGATGAACATCGACATCGACAACGGCCAGTTCTACGCCGACCTCGAATGGCAGAACTCCTACGAGGTGGAAAACTGCCAGGTCGAAGGCCTGCACTCCGACCAGCCGGTGTGCTGGACCCTGCTGGGTTACGCCATCGCCTACTCGTCCTTCTTCCTCGGCCGCCAGGTGCTCTACAAGGAAGTCAGCTGCCGGGGTTGCGGCGATGCCCGCTGCCGCATCATCGGCAAGCCGGTGGAAGAATGGGAGGACGCGGAGGCCTTCCTCCGCTATTTCCAGAGCGACCCCATCATCGACGAACTCCAGGCCTTGCAAGTGCAGGTGGCCGACCTGCGCCAGCGCCTGGAACAGGATGCCGGGCAGTACTACGGCATCGGCAAGGCACCGCTCTACCGCAAGGCCTGCACCCTGATCGACAAGGTCGCGCCGGGCAAGGCCTCGGTGCTGCTGCTGGGCGAAACCGGGGTGGGCAAGGAAGTCATGGCGCGCAGCCTGCACCTGCGCAGCGAACGCGCCGCCGGCCCCTTCGTCGCGCTGAACTGCGCCGCCATCCCGCCCGACCTGATCGAGGCCGAACTGTTCGGCGTCGAACGCGGCGCCTACACCGGGGCGCAGCAGTCGCGCATGGGCCGCTTCGAACGCGCCAACGGCGGCACCCTGTTCCTCGACGAAGTGGTGGAGCTCACGCCCCGCGCCCAGGCCAGCCTGCTGCGCGTGCTGCAGGAGGAAGAACTGGAACGGGTAGGCGACTCCCAGACCCGCAAGGTGGACGTCCGCGTGGTGGCGGCCACCCACGAGGACCTCGCCCAGGCGGTGAAGGACGGTCGTTTCCGCGCCGACCTCTACTACCGGCTGAACGTCTACCCGGTGTTGATCCCCTCACTGCGCGAACGCAAGGAAGACATCCCGCGCCTGGTGGAGCACTTCCTCTCGCGCCTGCACGCGGCCTACGGCAAGACCACCCTCGGCCTTTCCGACCGCGCCCTGGAAGCCTGCATGCGCTACGACTGGCCGGGCAACATTCGCGAACTGGAGAACCTCATCGAACGCGGCGTGATCATCACCGACGCCAAGCAGAGCATCAGCGCCGACGCGCTCTTCCCCCACCTCTCGGCCGAAGCCGACAGCATCGGCCTGTCCAGCGACGGCGCCCTGGTGGAGGCCAGCGCCAGCGCCGCGCCCGAGTGGGTGGAACGCCTGATCGACCACGGCGTCAGCCTCGAAGCCGTCGAAGAAGCGCTGATGCAGGGCGCCATGAAACGCGCCCGCAACAACGTCTCCGAAGCCGCGCGCCTGCTGGGCATGACCCGCCCCGCCCTGGCCTACCGGTTGAAGAGACGCCCGGCCGAAGGCCCCTGAAAGGAACCCGCCCGTGGCAAAGCCCGGCCCATCCACTAGAGTTCCTGCATCGCTTCCCGATCATTCCGCCCAAGGAGGGCTTCCATGCGCCTGATCTGCGTCGCCGCTTCGCTGTTCCTGCTCGCCGGTTGCTCGTCCTACCGGGCGACCCCGGAACACATCACCCAGGTCCCGGCCGATCGCCTCCTGGCGTTCCAGACGCCGGTGGAGGGCGGCGGCCGGATCGTGGTGAACCGCGACATGGGCGGACTGGGCAGCGGCTGCTACATCGCCGTGCATGTAGACCGCCAGCTGGCGGCGCGCATCGGCATCGGCGAAGAGGCCAGTTTCGAAGTGCCGCCGGGGGATCGCATCGTCGGCATCGGCATCGACGAACAGGACGACACCCTCTGCTCCAAGGGCCGCCTGCGCCGTGAAAAGGCCGCCCGTGTGGAGCCCGGCCAGAGCGAACACTTCCGCATCGTCAGCGACAACCGCGAAGGCTTCGGCCTGCTGGCGGACGAGCCAAAGGCCCAATGAAAGAGGCCGGAAGCGGGACTGCTGAACCCGGTTCCGGCCTGACGCCTTAGCGTGACTCTCTGCGTTTTCAGTCTTCCGCTGCTACTGCCTGGAAAGGCTGTGGAGTGGGCTTCCCTGCACGTTACTGCCCCCGCCCCATACGAGTTAGTGAAAGCATACTGCTATCGCGGAACCAGGCACCCCCGCTTATCACCGATTCGGCTCATTGGTCGGCGGCCCTCCGTGCGGCCGACCATTCGCCCCGCCTTTGCCACCGTTCATGCCCGAGGAGTAACCTGCCGCTTTTTGCGCAGCCGTCCATGAACCTCCACGACATCATCCTGCTGTTGCTCGCCGGCTTCGCCGCCGGCGGCATGAACGCCCTCGCCGGTGGCGGGACCTTCTTCTCCTTTCCCGCCCTGCTCGCCACCGGCCTGCCACCGGTGACTGCCAACGCCACCAATGCCGTGGCCCTGTGGCCGGCCAGCCTGGCGGCGAGCTGGGCGGCGCGGGAGCAATTGCGGCCGCTCGGGCGCTACGTGGTTCCGCTGGTGCTGGTGTCGCTGCTGGGTGGCCTGGGTGGCGGTCTGCTGCTGCTCGCCGGCGGCGACGAAATCTTCCGCCGGCTGATTCCCTGGTTGCTGCTGGCCGCGACCCTGCTGTTCGCCGCCAGCCCCTGGCTGAGCCGGCTGATCAACCGCCAACGCGAGGCCGGAGAACTGCCGGCCCACGGTCTTGGCAGCCATCTCTGCCACAGCCTGGTGGCCATCTACGGCGGCTACTTCGGCGCCGGCATGGGCATCCTGCAACTGGCCGCCTTCTCCATCGAAGGCCATCCCCTGCTGCGCGCCAATGCCCTGAAGAACCTGCTGTCGAGCACCATCTACAGCGTGGCGGTAGTGACCTTCGTGGTGGCCGGCCGGGTCAGTTGGGCGGAGCTGGCGGTGCTGCTCGCCGCCGCCAGTTGCGGGGGCTACTGCGGCGGCGCCCTGGCCCGGCGCCTGCCGACCCTCTGGCTGCGCTGGCTGGTGATCGCGGTGGGCGCGGGGATGACGGTGTATTACTTCGTCACCACCTGAAACCACCCCACAGGCTGCAGGAGCAAGGCGGACAGAAGGCCGCACCACAGGTTGTTCGCAGGTGGGTGCCGAGCACGGCGGGGCCCAACAACCCAGACATCACTGGGCTACCGACTGAGCCAGCCCCACAGGAAAAAGCGGCTGCGGACCGCAGCCATCCGCCCCCTTCATTTGCCCGCAGGGTGCGGCTCTGCTAGTGTCGCGCCCGATTCGACCTTCGCGAGACAGCAGCATGGCCCGCAAGAAAGCCACCCCCGATTTCGAACAGTCCCTCGCCGACCTGCAGAGCCTGGTGGAACGCCTGGAAAGCGGTGAACTGTCGCTCGAGGACTCGCTCAGCGCCTTCGAGCAGGGCATCCGCCTCACCCGCGAATGCCAGGCCGCGCTGAACCAGGCCGAGCAGAAGGTGCAGATCCTGCTGGAGCGCGACGGCCAACTGGAAGAAGCGCCCTTCGACGCGGACGAGCCAGCATGATCGCCGACTACCAGGCGCGCTGCCAGCAGCGGGTCGACAGCGCCCTCGGCGAACTGTTCAACGCGCCGCTGGCGCCACTGGAGCGCCTTTACCAGGCCATGCGCTACAGCGTGGTGAACGGTGGCAAGCGCGTTCGCCCGCTGCTGGTCTACGCCGCCTGCGAAGCCCTCGGCGGCGATCCGGCCCGTGCCGACGGCGCGGCCTGCGCGGTGGAGCTGATCCACGCCTATTCCCTGGTCCATGACGACCTGCCGGCCATGGACGACGACGATCTGCGTCGCGGCCAGCCCACCACCCACATCGCCTTCGACGAAGCCAGCGCCATCCTCGCCGGCGACGGCCTGCAGGCGCTGGCCTTCGAGGTGCTGGCCGACGGTGAGCGCAACCCCCACGACGCCGAGACCCGCCTGGCGATGATCGCCAGCCTCGGCCAGGCCGCCGGCCCTGCCGGCATGGTCGGCGGCCAGGCGATCGACCTCGGCTCGGTCGGCCGCAAGCTCGACCAGGCCGCGCTGGAAACCATGCACCGGCACAAGACCGGCGCCCTGATCGAAGCCAGCGTGCGCCTCGGTGCCCTGGCCAGCGGCAAGGCGAACCCCGCGGCGCTGGCCGCGCTGCGCATCTATGCCCGCGCCATCGGCCTGGCCTTCCAGGTGCAGGACGACATCCTCGACGTGGAAAGCGACACCGCCACCCTGGGCAAGACCCAGGGCAAGGACCAGGCCCACGACAAGCCCACCTACCCCGCGCTGCTCGGCCTCGACAACGCCAAGGCCTACGCCCTGGACCTGCGCGACCAGGCCCTGCGCGCCGTCGCCAACCTGGGCGACAGCGCCGAACCGCTGCGCGCCCTGGCGCGCTACATCGTCGAACGGCGCAGCTGACCGCCGCCGGGCCTGTGCCGATTTCGTCACACGCCCGGCAGAAATCCCTCAAGCCGCCGACGCCCCCACGGCGCCACCCTTGCGAGCCCCTTCCAGCGCAGGGGCAGGCAGCAGCAGCGTCTTCTGCCAGGAAATGCCGCACACGGCAGGCCCCTGCCTACGGCACACTCATCCTCTGCACCAGCGCCCGCCAGCGGTCGACAATGCCTGAGCGGGTGGGATGACGACAGCGAGGAGGCACATCGCATCATGAAACTCGAACACCTGCCCACCGCCCGCAACCTGGCCACGCTGCTCGACGGCCTGGAGCAGATCGTCCCGCTGCTGGATGCCATGCCCGACGTGGTGTTTTTCATCAAGGACCCGCAGGCGCGCTATGTGCTGGTCAACCAGACCCTGGCCCGGCGCTGCGGCCTCAAGAGCAAGCAAGCCCTGCTCGGGCGCACCGCCGAAGACGTTTTCCCGACCCGCTTCGGGCCGAACTACACCGAGCAGGACCGGCGCGTCCTGGACCGGGGCGAGCCGCTGAGCGACCAGTTGGAACTGCACCTGTACCCTGGCCGGCAACCCGGCTGGTGCCTGACCCACAAGCTGGCGCTGCGCGACGACCAGCAGCGGGTGATCGGCATGGCCGGGATTTCCTACGACCTGCAGGCCCCGCAGTCCAGCCACCCGGCCTACCAGCGGCTGGCGGCGGTGGATGCCTACATCCGCGAGCACTACGACACCGCCATCAGCCTGGAACAACTGACCGACATCGCGGGTCTCTCGGTCGCCCAGCTGGAGCGTTTGTGCAAACGCATCTTCCAGCTCACGCCCCGGCAGATGATCCACAAGGCGCGCCTGGGCGCCGCCACCCAATTGCTCACCGGCGACCTACCCATCACCGAGATCGCGCTCAGCTGCGGCTACACCGACCACAGTGCCTTCAGCCGCCAGTTCAAGGCCCTGACCGGGCTTTCCCCCAGCCAGTACCGCGACACCTGCCGGGGCTGATCCGCTCCGCCCCAGCCCCTTCAGGCGGCCGTCTGCGCCAGCGCTTTGGAAACAGGCTCGCGCCCGGCGGCCAGCAGGCCGAGACGCACCAGCAGCCAGGGCATCGCCAAGGCAACGAACAGCCCCATGACCAGCCCGCGCAAGCCTTGCCAGAGCTGCGGGTCCAGCGGCCAGGATGCGCCGGCCAGCTTCAATGCTTTCTGCAGCAGGATGAAGGCCACTGCGCCGATGGCGGCGGCCAGCAGGCGGCGCCAGGTGGCGACCTCGGCGGAGAACGCCACCTGGCGATAGCCGAACAGCACGCCGATCATCAGCCCCGCCAGCAACGGGACGTAGCTCGGCGCCACACCCGGCCAGGTCAGCCAGGCCGCCAGAAACACCAGCAGGATCAGCCCCAGGTGCAGCAGGCCATGGGCCTCGCGCCACCCGTTCCAATGCCGCACCTGGGCGAACAGCAGCAGGGTGGCGACACCCAGCAGCGAGCCGCCCAGCACGTCCTCCACATCATGGGCGCCCAGGTACAGGCGGCTGAAAATGATCCCCGTCACCACCACCCCGCTGACCAGCCAGGCCCAGGTGCGGCGCAACTCGAAGGCCAGCCAGAACCAGATGACCACGGCGATCTGCGCGTGACCGCTGGGCAGGCCGAAGCTGTCGCCCACGTCGTGATCCATGCGCAGGGCAATGTCCGGGCGCGGGTCCTGCCAGTAGTCCTTGAGCCAGGCGTTGAGCAGCGCAGTCACGGCCACCAGCACCAGCAGGCGCAGGAACACCCCACGGTTCCAGGCCCAGTAGCCGAGGGGGAGGAAGAACAGGATGAACTTCTCGTAGCCCAGCAGGGTGAAGAAACGCATCACCGGCGTCAGCGTGTCGCTGCGCAGGGGCAGCACCCAGTCCAGGCTGTGCAGCAGTTCGTTCATGGACGGTCCTTGTAGAGGGGATAAAGGCGCCAGAGATACTGCAACCGGCGCACCACGAACAAGGTCCGATCAGGACAATCCATGTCACCGGATCATCAATCGCCCTGAGTGGCGGGTATTCGTCGCGACACAGTTGGCTGCGGCGTCGTGCGGTCGATGCCTAAGATCCATGGATCGCCCGCCAAGGACCTCCGCCGTGAATCGAGCCATCCAGTCCCTGCTGATCGCCAACCGTGGCGAGATCGCCATCCGCATCGCCCGCGCCGCCGACGAGCTGGGCATCCGCAGTGTCGCGGTGTACGCCGAGGACGATGGCGCCTCCCTGCACCTGCGCAAGGCCGACCTGGCGGTGCCGCTGCAGGGCCGGGGCGCGGCCGCCTACCTGGACGCCGCGCAATTGGTGGAGGTGGCCCGCCAGCAGGGTTGCGACGCGCTGCATCCCGGCTACGGCTTCCTCAGCGAGAACGCCGACTTCGCCCGCCAGTGCGAGGCCGCCGGCATCCGCTTCGTCGGCCCTTCCCCCGAAGCCCTTGAACTGTTCGGCGACAAGGCCCGCGCCCGTGAGCTGGCGGCGCGCTGCGGCCTGCCCCTGGCCGCCGGCAGCAACCGCGCCACCAGCCTGGCGGAAGCCCGCGCCCTGCTGGAGAGCGGCCCCATCATGCTCAAGGCCCTGGCTGGCGGCGGCGGGCGCGGCATGCGTGCGGTGCGCGAGGCCGGCGAGCTGGAGCAGGCCTTCGAACGCTGCCAGTCGGAGGCCCGCGCCGCCTTCGGCAATGGCGACCTCTACGTCGAGCGACTGATCGACAATGCCCGGCACATCGAGGTGCAGGTGCTGGGCGACGGCGAGCGTGTCGCTCATCTCTGGGAGCGCGATTGCAGCCTGCAACGACGCCATCAGAAGGTGATCGAGATCGCCCCCGCGCCGGGACTGGACGCCGGCCTGCGCCAGCGCATCCTCGAGGCCGCGCTGACCCTGGCCGGCGCCGTGAACTATCGCGGCATCGGCACCTTCGAGTTCCTGGTGGACGGCGAACGCGGCGACTTCGTGTTCATGGAGGCCAACCCGCGCATCCAGGTGGAGCACTGCATCACCGAGGCGGTCACCGGCATCGACCTGGTGCAGGCGCAGCTGCGCCTGGCGGCTGGCGCCCGCCTGGCCGAGCTGGGCCTGTTGGAGCCCGCCGCACCCCGTGGCTTCGCCGTGCAGCTGCGGATCAACCTGGAAAACATGCAGGCCGACGGCAGCGCCCGCCCCGCCGGCGGCCTGATCAGCGCCTACGAGCCACCCAGCGGACCGGGTATCCGCGTCGACGGCTATGGCTACGCCGGCTACGCCACCAGCCCGAGCTACGACTCGCTGCTGGCCAAGCTGATCGTCCAGGGCGACGACCTGCCCGCCACGCTACGCCGCGCCTACCGCGCCCTCTGTGAATTCCGCCTGGAAGGGGTGGCGAGCAATATCCATTTCTTGCAGAACCTGCTGCGCCGCCCGGAGCTGGCCACGGGCGTGGACACCCGCTTCATCGAACGAGAAATCGGCCAACTGCTGGCACCACAGCAGGAAGCCCATCCGCACCGGTTCGCCAGCGTCGCGACCGGCATTGCCGGCGCCCAGGCCGGACAGGTGGACGCCCCGGCCGGCTGCATACCGCTGAATGCCCCCAGTCAGGGCGTGCTGGTGAGCCTGGACGTGCAGGTGGGCGACGCCGTCGCGGCCGGCCAGCCGGTGGCGGTGCTGGAGGCGATGAAGATGGAGTTCGTGGTCAAGGCCAGCCAGGGCGGCATCGTCCGTGCCCTGGCCGTGGCACCCGGCAGCAGTCTGTTCGAAGGCGCACCGCTGTTGTTCCTGGAGCCAGCCGAGGTGAGCAACGGGGCGCTACAGACCGAGGAAAGCATCGACCTGGCGCAGATCCGCGCCGACCTCGCCGAGGTGCTCGAACGCCACGCCATCACCACGGACGAGCGACGCCCGCACGCGGTGGAAAAGCGTCGCCGCACCGGCCAGCGCACCGCCCGCGAGAACCTCGATGACCTGCTCGACGAGGACAGTTTCATCGAGTACGGCGCCCTGGCCCTGGCCGCCCAACGCCGGCGCCGCGCGCTGGAGGCGCTGATCGAACAGAGCCCGGCGGACGGCCTGGTGGCGGGCATCGGCACAGTCAACGCCGCCCTTTTCGGCGCCGAAACGGCGCGTTGCATGGCCATTGCCTACGACTACACGGTGTTCGCCGGCACCCAGGGGGTGATGAACCACAAGAAGACCGACCGCATGCTCGGCCTCGCCGAGCAATGGCGCCTGCCGCTGGTGCTGTTCGCCGAGGGCGGTGGCGGCCGGCCGGGGGATTCGGACTTCGTCGGGGTGGCCGGGCTGGATTGCCACACCTTCGTCGGCATGGCCCGGCTGTCCGGCCTGGTGCCGCTGGTGGGAGTGGTGTCCGGCCGCTGCTTCGCCGGCAATGCGGCGCTGCTGGGATGCTGCGACGTGATCATCGCCACGAGGAACGCCAGCATCGGCATGGCCGGCCCCGCGATGATCGAGGGTGGCGGACTGGGCCGCTTTGCCCCGGAGGAGGTCGGCCCCACCCGCGTCCAGGGCCCGAACGGGGTGATCGATGTGCTGGTGGCGGACGAAGCCGAGGCGGTGCGGGTGGCGCGGCAGTACCTGTCCTATTTCCAGGGCGACCTGGCGGACTGGGAATGCGCCGACCAGCGTCTGCTGCGCCACGCCATCCCGGAGAACCGGCTGCGGGTCTACGACATCCGCGCGTTGATCGAGACCCTGGCCGACCGGGGTTCGGTGCTGGAGCTGCGGCGACAGTTCGCGCCGGGGCTGGTCACGGCGTTTATCCGCATCGAAGGCAAGGCCTTCGGCCTGATCGCCAACAACCCGATGCACCTGGGCGGCGCCATCGACGCCCAGGCCGGCGACAAGGCCGCGCGCTTCATGCAGCTGTGCGAGGCCTTCGACATCCCCATGCTGTCCCTCTGCGACACCCCCGGCTTCATGGTGGGCCCCGAGTCGGAGAAGCAGGCCACGGTGCGCCACGTTTCGCGGATGTTCGTTTCCGCCGCCGGCCTCTCGGTGCCCTTCTTCACCGTGGTGCTGCGCAAGGGTTATGGCCTGGGCGCGCAAGCCATGGCGGCGGGCAGCTTCCACTCGCCGCTGTTCACCATCGCCTGGCCCAGCGGCGAATTCGGCGCCATGGGGCTGGAAGGCGCGGTGCGCCTGGGTTACGCCAAGGAACTGGCCGCCGTGGCAGACCCCGCCGAGCGGGAAATGCTGTTCCAGAAGATGGTTGGCAAGGCCTACGAGAACGGCAAGGCGATCAACATGGCCAGCTTCCTCGAAATCGACGCCGTCATCGACCCGCAGGAAACCCGCCGCTGGCTGCTGCGCGGACTCAACGCCGCGCCCCGCCCCGATGCGCGCGACGGCAAGAAGCGGCGGTTCGTGGATACCTGGTAGCGCGGGCGGGCGGCAAGGGCATCCGACACCATGTCTTGGGCAGGCAAAGCGGCATCAGGTAAACTTGCCCATCTTTTTTTTGCCCATAACGATAAGCCTGATGCCCACGACGTTCCACGAGATTCCCCGCGAACGCCCCGTCACGCCCCTGCTCGACCGCGCGGTAACGCCGGAGGCGTTGCGCCGGCTCGGTGAGGCGGAGCTGGAAACCCTGGCCGACGAACTGCGCCAGTACCTGCTCTATACCGTCGGCAAGACTGGCGGCCACTTCGGTGCCGGCCTGGGCGTGGTGGAACTGACCATCGCCCTGCATTACGTCTATGACACGCCCGACGACCGGCTGGTCTGGGACGTGGGTCACCAGGCCTACCCGCACAAGATCCTGACCGGTCGCCGCGAGCAGATGGGCAGCCTGCGCCAGAAGGACGGCATCGCCGCCTTCCCGCGCCGCGTGGAAAGCGAGTACGACACCTTCGGCGTCGGCCACTCCAGCACCTCCATCAGCGCCGCCCTGGGCATGGCCATCGCCGCCCGCATGCAGGGTTCGGAGCGCAAGTCCATCGCCGTGATCGGCGACGGCGCGCTCACCGCCGGCATGGCCTTCGAGGCCCTCAACCACGCCTCGGACGTACAGGCCGACATGCTGGTGATCCTCAACGACAACGACATGTCGATCTCGCGCAATGTCGGCGGCCTGTCCAACTACCTGGCGAAAATTCTCTCCAGCCGCACCTACGCCAGCATGCGCGAGGGCAGCAAGAAAGTGCTCTCACGCCTGCCCGGCGCCTGGGAAATCGCCCGCCGCACCGAGGAATACGCCAAGGGCATGCTGGTGCCCGGCACCCTGTTCGAGGAACTGGGCTGGAACTACATTGGCCCCATCGACGGCCACGACCTGCCCACCCTGGTGGCCACCCTGCGCAACATGCGCGACCTCAAGGGCCCGCAGTTCCTCCATGTGGTGACCAAGAAGGGTAAGGGCTTCGCCCCCGCGGAGGTCGACCCCATCGGCTACCACGCCATCACCAAGCTGGAGCCGATGAACGCCCCGGCCGCGCCGAAAAAGCCATCCGGGCCGAAGTATTCCAACGTGTTCGGCCAGTGGCTGTGCGACATGGCCGGGCAGGACCCGCGCCTGGTGGGCATCACCCCGGCGATGAAGGAAGGTTCCGATCTGGTGGCCTTCGCCGAGCGCTTCCCGGACCGCTACTTCGACGTCGCCATCGCCGAACAGCACGCCGTGACCCTGGCGGCGGGCATGGCCTGCGACGGCGCCAAGCCGGTGGTGGCGATCTACTCCACCTTCCTGCAACGCGGCTACGACCAACTGATCCACGACGTGGCGGTGCAGAACCTCGACGTGACCTTCGCCATCGACCGCGCCGGTCTGGTGGGCGAAGACGGCCCCACCCACGCCGGCAGCTTCGACCTCTCCTACCTGCGCTGCATCCCCGGCATGCTGGTGATGACGCCGAGCGACGAGAACGAACTGCGCCTGCTGCTCACCACCGGCTACCACTTCGAAGGCCCGGCGGCGGTGCGCTACCCGCGCGGCAGCGGCCCCAACGCCCCGATCGACCCGGCCCTGGCGCCGGTGGAAATCGGTAAGGGCGTGGTGCGCCGCAAGGGCAGTCAAGTGGCGATGCTGGTGTTCGGCGTGCAGTTGGCCGAGGCCCTGCAGGTGGCCGAATCCCTGGACGCCACGGTGGTGGACATGCGCTTCGTCAAACCCCTGGACGAGGACTTGGTGCGCGAGTTGGCCGGCAGCCACGAGCTGCTGGTGACCATCGAAGAAAACAGCGTGATGGGTGGCGCCGGGGCCGCCGTCAGCGAATTCCTCGCCCGCGAGAACCTGGTCAGGCCGGTGCTGCACCTGGGCTTGCCGGACTATTACGTGGAACACGCCAAGCCGGCGGAAATGCTCGCCGAATGCGGACTGGACGCGGCCGGCATCGAAGCCTCGGTACGTCAGCGGATAGCGCTGCTGGGCCTCTGAGCCCGCCCCACGCGATGGGTTTCGCTTCGCTCTACACCATCCTACGCAGCCCGACCGTAGGATGGGTTGAGGCACGAAACCCATCGGCCCGCGATGATGGGTTTCGCTTCGCTCTACACCATCCTACGCAGCCCGACCGTAGGATGGGTTGAGGCACGAAACCCATCGTTCCGCTGTGATGGGTTTCGCTTCGCTCTACACCATCCTACGCAACCGCAACCGTAGGATGGGTTGAGGCACGAAACCCATCGTTCTGCTGTGATGGGTTTCGCTTCGCTCTACGCCATCCTACGCAGCCCGACTGTAGGATGGGTTGAGGCACGAAACCCATCGGTGGCTAGCGCGCGGTATCCAGCAGCCGGCAAAGCTTCTCGGTGGCCTGGAGCATCTGGAAGCTCGGACGCTCCAGGCCCCGATCCGGCACCGCCCAGACCTGCCCATTCCTCACCGCCGCCACCTGCGGCCAGGCCTTCCAGGCGCCCGCCTGACTGGGCTCGCTGACCAGGATCACCGCCGGGTCGCGCTGCAGCACGGCCTCGATCCCCACTTGCGGCGCCGGCAGCGTCAGGTCGGCGAAAACGTTCTGCGCCCCACAGAGCGTCAGGGCATCGCTGACGATCTGCCGGCCGCCCAGGGTGTAGAGCGGCTTGTCCCAGACCTGATAGAAGACTTTCAGCGGCACCTCGCGCCCATGGCGCTGACGCAGCGCGGCCAGGCCCGCCTCGAAGCGCGCGGCCAACTGGCGTCCCTGCTCGGCGCGGCCGACGCGCTCACCGATGGCGGCGAAGGACTGCGCCAGTTGCGCCAGATCCCGGGGTTCCACCACCAGTTGCGGAATCGACAGCCTGGCCAGTTGCTCGCGGCCGGTGGCGCCGACACTGTCCGGCCAGAGCAGCACCAGATCGGGTTTCAGGGCGAGCAGGCTTTCCGCCTGCAACTGGCCGTAGCGCCCCACGGACGGTAGCCCCGTCAGGTCAGCCGGTCGCTCGCCACCATCGAGCACGCCCACCAGCAGGTCGCCCGCGCCAAGGTCGAGCATGATTTCAGTAAGGGAAGGTGCCAGGCTGACCACCCGCAACTGCGCCGCGGCGGGCAGTGCCAGGCACAGCAGCAGGCAGGCGAGCAGCCGGCGCATCAGCCGAGCTGGCGGGGAATTCGGTAGAGGTAGAGCAGCACCAGGCTGCTCATGGCCAGCAGGAACAGCGCGACGCCGTTGAGGCCCACCGGCACCGCCAGGGCGGCGATCCAGGCCGGCAGCGAGGCGACCTGCAGGGCCTTGGCGCGACAACGACCCAGCGCGGTCCAGGCAGCGGGTTCCTCGGGCGTGTCGAGAACGGCCTCGGTAGCCACCAGCGCACGCTTGTAGGCGGCGAACAGTTTGAGGCTGGGGAACATGGCCAGCAGGCCGACGATGAACATCGGCATCTGCAGCGCCGGCAACCATTCACGGCCGCCGAGGAAGGCCTCCATCAGGAACAGCGGCGCGAGGGTCAGCAGCAACTGCCGCCACCAGGCCACGCCCAGCCGGCGACGGGCTTGCGCGCGGGTCACGACTCGGCTTCCGCCTGGTGCAGGTTGCCGAGCATGTGCCCGAGTTTGCCGGCCTTGGTAGCCAGGTACTTGCGGTTGTGCTTGTTCAGGCCGGTCTGCAGCGGCACCCGCTCGGAGACGTTCAGGCCATAGCTTTCCAGCGCCTTGACCTTGCGCGGGTTGTTGGTCATCAGCTTGATGGCGCTGATACCCAGGTGCTCCAGCATGGGCTGGCACATGGCGTAGTCGCGCTGGTCGGCGCCGAATCCCAGGCGCTCATTGGCCTCCACGGTGTCCGCACCGCCGTCCTGCAGCTCATAGGCGCGGATCTTGTTCAGCAGGCCGATGCCTCGGCCTTCCTGGCGCAGGTAGAGCAGTACGCCGCGGCCGACTTCGGCGATGGCGCGCAGCGCGGCTTCCAGCTGGAAACCGCAGTCGCAGCGCAGGCTGAACAGGGCGTCGCCGGTGAGGCACTCGGAGTGCAGGCGACCCAGCACGGGTTCGCCGCTGGCCACATCCCCCAGGGTCAGGGCGACGTGCTCCTTGCCACTGGTTTCATCGAGGAAGCCGTGCATGGTGAACACGCCGAACGGGGTGGGCAACTGGGAGGCGGCGACGAATACGACGGACACCGTAGGACTCCTGGATAGTGACAAGGCCGGCATTGTATCAGCAGCGCCAACCGGCCGGTCAGACTGAATAGTTGGGGATAAATATCGAATGCCTGGAAGCAATCCGGCTAGAACTTGGACTCCAGCAACAGCACGCCCTGCTCTTCGCGCCAGCGCACACGGTTGAGGAAGCTCATGCCCAGCAGCACGTCCACCGGCGCCTGCCCCTCGATCACTGCGCCCTCCACGCCCAGCACTTCGAGGCTGCCGACCTTGATCCGGTCGAAGGTCACCCGCCAGGCGTTCACCGTACCGCCCGCGGTGCTGGCCTTCATCGGCAGACCCTTGACCCGGTAGTCGATACCCAGCCGCCGTGCCTGGTGCTCGTTCATGGCGACGCTGGTAGCCCCGGTATCCACCAGGAACTGCACCGGGTGGCCGTCGATGGAGCCAGCGACCTGGTAATGGCCATTGTTGCTGCGGGCGATGCTCAGTTGGGCCTTCTGCGGCGGGGCCGTTACGGAAGACGCGCCGGAGGAAGGGCCAGCCTGGTTGTATTCGCGGGAGAGGCCATAGTGGCGCTCGACGCCATCGACCCGCAGTACCGCGCCCTTGCTGTCGGCGCTGATCACCTGCACGCCGCCAGGGCCGGTCTGGCCCACCTTCACCAGCTTGCGCTGGCCATCGACGTTGATCACCGCCGCGCCGGGAAACAGGCCGACCACTTGCACCTGCGCAGCGCCGACGAACACCGGGGCGAGTGCCAGCAGGCAGGCGGCGATGCGTAGATCAGGGCGTGGCATGGGGTCTCTCCAGTTCCTTGTCGAAAGCGTAGGGCTGCTGCCAGCGGCGGAACAGCGGCCGCAACTCGCCACTGGCGACCAGGGCCCCCATGCGGCGATCGAAGATGTCCGCCAGGCGCCGCCCCCGCTCGGTATTGGCGAAGCCCAGGTAGAGCGGCAGGCGCGTCAGCGGGGTGATCCGATAACGGCTGGGATCGGCAGCGCTGTGCAGCACATCGTCCACCTCGGTGCGGGCGTCGATGTAGAAGTCCACGTGGCCGAGGTCGAGCATCGACAGGATACCGTTGCGCCGCTGGATTTCCTCGAAGTGCTTCAGGTTCGGCAGGTAGGCCTGGTAGTTGTAGCCACGCATCCAGGCGAGGCGGTACTGGCCCAGGCTGGCCAGGGTGGGGACAGGCGTCGAACTCCGCGACAGGGCGCTGACCCGGTCGGCGTCGTAGTGCCAGCGCGGATACAGGGTGCCCTCGACCTCGTCAGGGTAGGAGCCGACCCAGGCATCCGCCTCGCCGCGCTGCACCAGGCCGATGGAGCGGGTATAGGGCACGGAGCGGATCTTCAGCCGGATCCCCGCGGGCTCGTACACGCGGCGCAGGATGTCCCAGCCGAGGCCGCTGCCATCGGCCTCGGTATGCCGGGCCCAGACCTCGGCGACCAGGTGGATCTCGTCGACCGGAAAGGGGGCGGCCCAGGCCGCCGGCACCAGCAGGCACCCGACCAGCACCTTGAGTATCCAGTTCCGCATCCGCCCTCCGTGCGCCTTAGACCCGCACCCGGCCGGCACTAGGCCAGGCCCCAGACAATGAGCTGCATCGCCAGCCAGGCGAAGACCCCGGCCAGCACGTCGTCGAGCATGATGCCCACGCCGCCGTGAACATGCCGGTCGATCCAGCGGATCGGCCAGGGCTTGAGAATGTCCATCACCCGGAACATCAGGAATCCCAGCAGCAGCCACTGCCAGCCCTCGGGCACCAGCCAGAGGGTGATCCACATGCCGACCATCTCGTCCCAGACGATACCTTCATGGTCATGCACCCGCAGGTCGTCGGCCACCTTGCCGCACAGCCAGAAGCCGAACAGCATGGTCAGTCCCAGCATCAGCCAGTAGCCCCAGTCCGGCAGCATCTGCCAGAGCGGAATGAACGGCAGCGCCACCAGCGAACCCCAGGTGCCGGGCGCCTTGGGCAAGGTGCCCGAGCCGAAGCCGAAAGCGATGAAATGCCAGGGGTTGCTCCACACCGAATGGGGGATTGGCTGCGGCGTGGCCGAGTCGTGATCAGTCACCTTGACTCCCGAAATGTTGATAACCCAGTGCCGACGGCTGCACGGCCTGGCCGGCGGCATCCAGCAGGTGCACGCCCTGCCCCGCCTCGACCCGCCCGATCACCGCCACCTCGGGCCATGCGGCCTGGACAGCGGCCAGCTCGTCGGCGGGCAGGGTAAAGGCCAGGCGGTAGTCGTCGCCACCGGACAGCGCACAGTTGAGGGCGAAATCCCTCGAATGGAGCCCCGCGAGCGCGGCCGACAGCGGCAGTCGCGCGATGTCTATCCACAGCGCCACTCCGGAGGCGGCGGCGATGTGCCCGCAATCGGCAAGCAGGCCGTCGGAGATGTCCAGTGCCGCCGTGGCCCGGCCACGCAAGGCCTGGCCCAGGGCCAATTGCGGCTGCGGCGCCCAGTAGCGCTGCAGCAGGTAATCCGCCTCGGCGCCGCTGTCCTGCCGCTCGCCCAGCACCAGCGGCAAGGCCCCGGCACCATCGCCCAGGCTGCCGCCCACGCAGAGCAGGTCGCCGGCACGCGCACCGGCGCGGGTCAGCGCCTGGCCGGCGGGCAGCCGGCCGAATACGGTGAGGGTCAGGCTCAGCGGCCCGCGCGTGGTGTCGCCGCCCACCAGGCCGATGCCACAACCCTGCGCCATGGCGCAAAGGCCACGGGCGAAGCCTTCCAGCCAGTCGGGCCGGGCTTCGGACAGGGTCAGGGCGAGGGTGAAGGCGACAGGCGCGGCGCCCATCGCCGCCAGATCGCTGACGGACACCGCCAGGGCGCGTTGGCCGAGCAGGAAGGGGTCGGCAGCGTGGGGGAAGTGCACGCCGGACACCAGGGTGTCGGTGGAAATCGCCAGTTGCTCGCCGGCAGGCAGTTGCAACAGGGCACAGTCGTCGCCGATGCCGAGGGCAATGCCTTCGCCCCCGGCCGCGCAGGCGGCGGAGGCGAAGAAACGGCGGATCAGCTCGAACTCACCCATTCACTGAGGGGCGCGCGCTGCGATCAGCGCTTGCCGCCGCGGACTTCGGCGGCCCGCAGGCGCGGCGCCAGCTTGTCCAGTACGCCGTTGACGAACTTGTGCCCGTCGGTGGCGCCGAACACCTTGGCCAGCTCGATGCCTTCGTTGATTACCACGCGGTACGGCACGTCCACCCGGTTCATCAGTTCGTAGGTGGACAGGCGCAGGATCGCCAGCTCGACCGGGTCGACTTCCTCGAGGGCGCGGTCCAGGCAGGGCAGGAAGGCCTCGTCGATCTCGGTCTTCAGGCGCGGCACGCCGTGGAGGATTTCATGGAAGTAGGCACCGTCGACCGTGCTGAAATCGTTGTCGACGCGGAACTGCGCCTCGATTTCGTTGAGCGGCTGACCGGCGATGTGCCAGGAGTAGAGCGCCTGCATCGCCAGGCTGCGGGCCTGGCGACGGGCTGCGATCTTGCCTTTCGGCGCCTTGGGCGCCGAACCGTCTGCGTTGCTCACTTGGCCTCCAGGGCAGCCAGCAGGCTGACCATCTCCAGGGCGGACAGGGCGGCTTCGGCGCCCTTGTTGCCGGCCTTGGTGCCGGAGCGCTCGATGGCCTGCTCGATGGAGTCGACGGTCAGCACGCCGAAGGCGACCGGTACGCCGAATTCCATAGAAACCTGGGCCAGGCCCTTGGTGCACTCGCCGGCGACGTATTCGAAGTGCGGGGTGCCGCCACGAATGACCGCGCCGAGGGCGATGATGGCGGAGTACTCGCCTTGCTGGGCGACCTTCTGGGCCACCAGCGGGATTTCGAAGGCGCCGGGGGCGCGGATGAGGGTGATGTCGCTTTCGCTGACACCGTGGCGGACCAGGGCGTCTACGGCGCCGCTCACCAGGCTTTCCACGACGAAGCTGTTGAAACGGCCGACCACCAGGGCATAGCGGCCTTTGGGGGCGATGAAGGTACCTTCGATGGTCTTCAGGGACATGGGCGAGTTCTCGTCAATTTAAAGAGCGAGGGCCCCGGCCTTGATGGCCGGAGCCCTGCGGGTCATTCAGCGGGCAGGTATTCTACAACTTCCAGGTCGAAACCGGATATCGCGTTGAACTTCATCGGCGAGCTCATCAGGCGCATCTTGCGCACCCCGAGGTCGCGCAGGATCTGCGATCCGGCACCGACGGTGCTGTAGGTGGTCGGGTTGGTGACGCGGGTCTCGGCGCCCATCTGGCGCTCCAGGTGCGCCAGCAGCTGCGGGCCGGTGAGCGGGGTGCCGAGGAGCAGCACCACGCCGCTGCCGGCGGCGGCCACTTCCTTCATCGCGGCGCGCAGGCTCCAGCGGCCGGCCTGGTTGACCATGAACAGGTCGCGCAGCGGGTCCATGTTGTGCACCCGCACCAGGGTCGGCTCTTCCGGGCAGATATTGCCCAGGGTCAGGGCCATGTGCACGTCGCCTTCCACGGCATCGCGGTAGGTCACCAGGTTGAAGTGGCCCAGCTCGCTGTCCAGCGGCTGCTCGGCGATGCGCTCGACCGTGCGTTCGTGGATCAGGCGGTAGTGGATGAGGTCGGCGATGGTGCCGATCTTGATCCCGTGCTCGGCGGCGAAGGCCTCCAGCTCCGGACGACGGGACATGGTGCCGTCGTCGTTCATGATCTCGCAGATCACCCCGCTCGCTTCGAAACCGGCCATGCGCGCCAGGTCGCAAGCCGCCTCGGTGTGGCCGGCACGGGCCAGCACGCCGCCGGGCTGGGCCATCAGCGGGAAGATGTGGCCGGGGCTGACGATATCCTCGGCCTTGGCGTTCTTGGCGGCGGCCACCTGCACGGTGCGCGCGCGGTCGGCGGCGGAGATGCCGGTGGTGACACCCTCGGCGGCCTCGATGGAGACGGTGAACTTGGTGCCGAAGCCGGAACCGTTGCGCGGCGCCATCAGCGGCAGCTTGAGCAGCTCGCAGCGCTCACGGGTCATGGGCATGCAGATCAGGCCACGGGCGAACTTGGCCATGAAGTTGATGTGCTCGGCCTGCACGCACTCGGAGGCCATGATCAGGTCGCCTTCGTTCTCGCGATCCTCGTCATCCATGAGGATGACCATCTTGCCCTGGCGGATGTCTTCGATCAGTTCGTCGATGCTGTTGAGAGCCATGGGCCCTCCTTATGAATTCAGTGTTTGAGGTAGCCGTGTTCGGCGAGGAAGCTTTCGGTCAGGCCGGAAGACTGGGGCTCGGCCGCCTTGTCGCCGAGCAGCAGGCGCTCCAGGTAGCGGGCCAGCAGGTCGACTTCCAGGTTGATCCGGCGTCCGGGGCGGTAGTCGACCATGATGGTCTCGGCCAGGGTGTGCGGGACGATGGTCAGCTCGAACTCGGCGCCGTTCACCGCGTTCACCGTCAGGCTGGTGCCGTCGACGGTGATCGAGCCCTTGAGGGCGATGTACCTGGCCAGGTCGCGGGGGGCGCGGATGCGGAATTGCACGGCGCGGGCATTGTCTTCCCGGGCCACCACTTCCCCGATGCCGTCGACGTGACCGCTGACCAGATGGCCGCCCAGGCGGCTGGTGGGGGTCAGGGCCTTTTCCAGATTGACCGGACTGCCGGGCTTGAGGTCGTCGAAGGCGGTGCGGGCCAGGGTTTCGCGACTGACGTCGGCCCAGAAGCCGTTGCCGGGCAGCTCCACGGCGGTCAGGCAGACGCCATTGACCGCGATGCTGTCGCCGAGCTTGACGTCGGACAGGTCCAGCTTGCCGGTTTCCACCAGGACGCGGACGTCGCCGCCCTTGGGCGTGATCGCACGGATGGTGCCGATGGCTTCGATTATGCCGGTGAACATGGGACCTCCAGAGCGTGCAGCGAACCGGCCGGAACCGGCGAGTGAGGCAGTATAGGCGCCCACGCCCGGCCCGCGCGCAGGCAGGCCGCCGGCGCCGGAAGGAAGTGGGTCATTGCATGTGGCATCGATGGAACTCCTGTTTCGTGAAAAACAGGGCGTATCGGATCGAAAGGGATCTGGCGGGCAGCAGTGCGGACGCACCCCGACCCAGGCAGGCAATCCCGTTCTCTCTTCATCCGGACTTTAACCGTCGGCCCCGGAGTCACACCGGGTCTGCTGACCTTGCTGGAAGCGATTGGCTGCGCGTCGGCGATACGGCGTTGAAAACCGCCTTGTCTCGCTCCAGCTCGCTCAATCTTGAACATAAATCCACGCAAGCGCTCGCGGGCTATGCGCGTACTGCGCAATCACCGCCGGTGGGGACTTTCACCCCGCCCTGAGAACGTTTCAGCCAGTCGATGAGACTGGCTGGCAGGCGTTTTATCACAGTCGTGGCGATCTTGCATCGGCCTTTGCGGCCCTGCCGGCGACCGGGAAATCAGGCGGGAACGCGGGGAACCGCGATAACCCGCCAGTCGTCGCCCACGGCCCGTATCTCGACGATCGTCAGCTCCGGCGCCTCGGCCATCCGCTCCAGGGGCCAGTCCAGCAGCGGGCGCGCACTGGAACCAAGGAACTTGCCGGCGATGAAGATCTGGTACTCGTCCACCAGCCCTTCGCGGGCGAAAGCGCCGGCCAGGCGCGGGCCGGCTTCCACCAACACCTCGTTGGCGCCACGCTCGGCCAGCTTCAGCAGCAGGCGGCGCAGGTCGACATGGCCATCGGCGCCGGGCAGCGCCAGCAGCTCGTGCCCCGGATGGGCGTTACGGCCTTCCAGTGCGGTGGCCACCAGCGCCGGACCGGCCTGGAAGAAGGGCGCGGAGGCGGGCACCCGCAGTCGGCCATCCACCAGGACGCGCAACGGCGGGCGGCTGACGGCCAGGGCGGTGAGTTCGGGGTCCAGCCCCAGTTCGTCGCCGCGCACGGTGAGGCGCGCGGCGTCGGTGAGCACGGTGTCGGCGCCGGTCAGCACCAGGCTGGCGCGGGCGCGCAGGCGCTGCACGGCGGAACGCGCCGCCGGGCCGGTGATCCACTGGCTTTCGCCGCTGGCCATGGCGGTGCGGCCATCCAGGCTCATGGCCAGCTTGACCCGCACGAAGGGCAGGCCCTGCTCCATGCGTTTGATGAAACCGGGATTCAACGCGCGCGCCTCGGCTTCCAGCACACCGCTGGCGACGGCGATGCCGGCGTCCGCCAGGCGCTGGAGGCCACGGCCGGCGACCTGGGGATTGGGGTCCTGCATGGCCGCCACCACACGGCCGACACCGGAGGCCACCAGGGCGTCGGCGCAGGGTGGCGTGCGGCCATGGTGGCTGCAGGGTTCCAGGGTGACGTAGGCGGTGGCGCCACGGGCCCGTTCACCGGCCTGGCGCAGGGCATGGACTTCGGCATGCGGCTCGCCGGCGCGGACGTGCCAGCCTTCGCCGACGACCTGACCATCGCGCACGATGACGCAACCGACGCGGGGATTGGGATGAGTGGAGTAGACGCCTTTGCGCGCCAGCTCCAGGGCGCGGGCCATGTAGGCCTGATCGTTACCGGCCATCAGTCTTTCGAGGGCTCGCGGGCCAGGCGTTCGATTTCCTCGCGGAACTCGTTGAGATCCTGGAAGCGGCGGTAGACGGAGGCGAAGCGGATGTACGCGACTTCGTCGAGCTTCTGCAGCTCGGCCATCACCAGCTCGCCCAGCACCCGCGACTTCACCTCGCGTTCGCCGGTGGCGCGCAGTTTATGCTTGATGTGGGCGATGGCCGCTTCCAGCCGCTCGACACTCACCGGGCGCTTTTCCAGCGCGCGCTGCATGCCGGCGCGCAGCTTGTCTTCGTCGAAGGGCTGACGGCTGCCGTCCTGCTTGATCAGCCGGGGCATCACCAGCTCGGCGGTTTCGAAGGTGGTGAAGCGTTCTTCGCAGGCCAGGCACTCGCGACGGCGGCGCACCTGATCGCCCTCGGCGACCAACCGCGAATCAATGACCTTGGTGTCGTGGGCGCCGCAGAAGGGACAGTGCATGGCGTTCGGGAGGGCATCGGCAGAAAAGGTGGTCCATGGTAGCGCATCCCCGAGGCAAGACAAGTCGACGCCTTTGCGCTATAAGGCCCGCGCACAGAGATCAGGAAGCCCCGATGCGCCCAGTCCTCCCCCTGCTCCTTGCGGCCCTGCTGGCGGCTTGCGCCAGCGAAGAGCCCGCCCCGCCCCAGCCTGCCCCGACTCCCGCGCCGAAGGTACAGGCCACGCCCGCGCACCTGCGCGAACTCAGCGGCGTACTGCAGCTGCCACCATCGGGCAGCGAAGTGGAGATGGCCCTGTTGAGCGTCGATTCCCGCGACCGGCCACAACGCCTGCTGGGCAGCCTGGTGCTCAGTGGCAACGGCGGTCCCCTGCCTTTCCGCCTGCTGTTCAACCCCGAAGCCTTCCCCCGTGGCGAACGGGTGGAACTGCGCGCCCGCGCCACGCTGTCCGGACGCCTGATCCTCAAGCTGCAGCCGCGCCTCATCCTGCAGCCGGACAGCCAGGCCCTGGGCACCCTGCACATGGTGCCCGCACCATGAAAGCTCCACAGCCGCTTCAGCAGGCCCTTGGCCAGTTGCTGGGCGATGCCAGCCTGAGCGCGGAAACCCTGCCCGGCACCGATCTCAAGCTCTGGCTGATCGACGCCAGCAACATGGACAGGGCCTTCAGCCCCGAGGAAACCCGGCGCATCCTCGAAGAGCCGCCCTACTGGTGCTTCTGCTGGGCCAGCGGCCTGGCCCTGGCGCGCTGGCTGGCGGAAAAGCCGGAGTGGGTGGCGGGCAAGCGCGTGCTGGACTTCGGCGCCGGCTCCGGCGTCGCCGCCATCGCCGCGGCCAAGGCCGGCGCCCTCGACGTGGTGGCCTGTGACCTCGACCCGCTGGCCCTGGACGCCTGCCGCGCCAACGCGGCATTGAATGGGGTAGAGCTGAACTACTCGACGGACTTCTTCCAGGAAGAGGACCGCTTCGACCTGGTGATAGTCGCCGACGTGCTCTACGACCGCGCCAACCTGCCGCTGCTCGACCATTTCCTCAGTCGCGGGCGTCAGGCCCTGGTGGCCGACTCGCGGGTCCGCGACTTCCAGCACCCGCTCTACACCCGCCTGGCCGTGCTCGACGCCTGCACCTGGCCGGACCTGGCCGAACCGGCGGAATTCCGCAGCGTGAGCCTGTATCACGCGATACGCTGACGCGGGTGCGGGTCATGGGTGGGACATACCTTGTGGGAGCGAATTCATTCGCGATGGCGTGCGCAGCGCTCCCGAGTGGTTTCCCGGGGCCGGACCTGCGGCCCGATTCGCGAATGAATTCGCTCCTACGGGTAGAGCAGACCGAGTAACGGGGAAGCCCGGCGCTCGCATCCAGCCTGCGTCTTCCTGTAGGCGGCTGCCTCCGGCGGCCGTATGATTCGCCCATCCTTTCGCGCTTTCGAGACTCCAGATGAGCGACATTCCCTACATCTTCGATACCACCGGCGCCGATTTCGACCAGGCGGTGATCCAGAACTCCTTCCACAAGCCCGTGCTGGTCGACTTCTGGGCCGACTGGTGCGCGCCGTGCAAAGCGCTGATGCCGCTGCTGGCGCAGATCGCCGAGTCCTACCAGGGCGAACTGCTGCTGGCCAAGGTCAACTGCGACATCGAGCAGGACATCGTGATGCGCTTCGGCATCCGCAGCCTGCCCACCGTGGTGCTGTTCAAGGACGGCCAGCCGGTGGACGGCTTCGCCGGCGCCCAGCCGGAATCGGCCATCCGCGCCATGCTCGAACCCCATGTGCAGATGCCGGCCACACCCCAGGGAAACCTGCTGGACGCCGCCCAGGCCGCCTTCAGCGACGGCCGCATCGGCGAAGCCGAGAACCTGCTCAAGCAATTGCTGACCGAGGACAACACCAATGCCGCCGGTCTGATCCTCTACGCCCGCTGCCTGGCCGAGCGCGGTGAGCTGGGCGAAGCGGAAAGCGTACTCAATGCGGTGAAGAGCGACGAGCACAAGCAGGCCCTGGCCGGCGCGCGCGCCCAGTTGACCTTCCTCCGCCAGGCCGCCGACCTGCCGGAAGTGGCCGACCTGAAATCCCGCCTGGCGCAGGACGCCGGCGATGACGAAGCGGTCTACCAACTGGCGGTGCAGCAGCTTTCCCGCCAGCAGTACGAACCCGCGCTGGAGGCCCTGCTCAAGCTCTTCGTGCGCAATCGCGGCTACGACAACGGCCTGCCCCACAAGACGCTGCTGCAGGTGTTCGACCTGCTGGGCAACGACCACCCGCTGGTCACCACCTACCGCCGCAAGCTGTACAACGCCATCTATTGATCGCCCTGGCCGTTGGGCCTCGCAAGCTCGGCACCAACCTACGCCTGTAGGTTGGGCTGAGACACGAAGCCCAACGCGCGGGTCCTCAGCCCTTCCAGATATACAGCGGCGCGTCTTCCCGCACCTCGACGTGCACCTGCTCGTTGTGGCGCAGGCGCACCAGCAGGCGCTTGCCCGCCGCCACGCCGCCGGCCAGGCCCTCCAGCTCGGCCAGCAGGCGCGGTCCTTCCATCTGTCCAGCCTCGCGCAGCACTTGCTGAGCGGTCTCCCAGAGCGCGTCGCTGCGCGGGGCGCCGGGCGTCCTTGGCGCCGCCGGAACCTGCGCCACCGCCTCAGGCGAAATCCGCCTCGCCAGTTGGTCCCAGTCCTCGGCGTCCATCTCCACCGTCAGGTCCACCGGCCAGTCACCGATCCGTCCACGTATGCGCAGCATGTCCCACTCCTCCAGAAACGACTGGGCAATGCTCCCACTTCGCTGGCGAGATGCCCACATTTGTTATAACGTAACGCAAACCAATACCTCGCCTTGGAGTCACGCCCATGCGTCGCCTGCTGTTCGCCCTCCCCCTCGCCCTGCTGCCCCTGGCCATCGCCCAGGCCCAGAACCACGAACACGACCATGACCACGCACATGGCAGCCTCGACGCCCACGAGCACGGGGTGGCGCGGCTCAACGCGGCACTGGACGGCAAGACCCTGGAGCTGGAGCTGGAAAGCCCGGCCATGAACCTGGTGGGCTTCGAGCACGCGGTGAACAGCGCTGCCGACAAGGCCAAGGTGGCCGCCGCCCGCGCCGAACTGGAGCAGCCCCTGGCGCTCTTCGCCCTGCCCGCCGCGGCCGGCTGCAAGGTGGCCTCCCAGGAGCTGGAAAGTCCGCTGTTCGGCGACGACCACGCCGATGACCACGAAGGCCATGACGAGCACGCCGAGGAGCAGGCGCACACCGACGTCCATGCCCAGTACCGCCTGGCGTGCGCCGCCCCCGAGGCGCTGAAGGCCCTGGACCTCGCCGAGCTGTTCAAGCGCTTCCCCGCCACCCGGAAAATTCAGGTACAACTGATCGGCCCGAAGGGCCAGCAAGGCGCGGAACTCACCGCCGCCAACGCCAGCCTGAGCTTCTAATTTCCCACGAACCGACCGGGGTAACCCGGTCGCTTGCCCATGAGCCAGACACTGATCGAACTCCAGGGGCTGGGCTTCGCCTGGCCCGGTCACGGGGAGCTGCTGGATATCCCGGCGTTCTCGCTGAAACGGGGCGAAAGCCTCTTCCTCAAAGGCCCCAGCGGCAGCGGCAAGACCACCCTGTTGGGGCTGCTCGGCGGCGTGCAGCAACCCGGACGCGGCACCATCCGCCTGCTCGGCCAGGACCTGGCGACGCTTTCCGCCAGCGCCCGCGACCACTTTCGCGTCGACCACACCGGCTACATCTTCCAGCAGTTCAACCTGCTGCCATTCCTCTCGGTGCGGGAGAACGTCGAGCTGCCCTGCCGCTTCTCGCGCCTGCGCGCCGCACGCGCCCGCCAGCGCCACGGCAGCGTCGACGCGGCCGCCGCGACCCTGCTGCGCCACCTGGGCCTGAAGGAAGAACTGCTGCAACGCCGCGCCGACGCCCTGTCCATCGGCCAGCAGCAGCGGGTCGCCGCCGCCCGCGCGCTGATCGGCCAGCCAGAGCTGGTGATCGCCGACGAGCCCACCTCGGCGCTGGACTTCGATGCTCGCGAGGCTTTCCTCCACCTGCTTTTCGCCGAATGCCGCGACGCCGGTGCCAGCCTGCTGTTCGTCAGCCATGACCAGAGCCTGGCGCCGCTGTTCGACCGCAGCCTGTCCCTGGCGGAGCTGAACCGCGCCGCACGCATCGAGGAGGATTGAGATGTATCTGCTGCGCCTGGCCCTGGCCAGCCTTGCCAACCGCCGCTTCACGGCCCTGCTGACGGTCTTCGCCATCGCCCTCTCGGTCTGCCTGCTGCTGGCCGTGGAACGGGTGCGCACCGAGGCCCGCGCCAGCTTCGCCAGCACCATCAGCGGCACCGACCTGATCGTCGGCGCGCGCTCCGGCTCGGTGAACCTGCTGCTCTACTCGGTGTTCCGCATCGGCAATGCCACCAACAACATCCGCTGGGACAGCTTCGAGGCCATTAGCCAGGACAAACGGGTCAAATGGGCCATCCCCGTCTCCCTCGGCGACTCCCACCGCGGCTACCGGGTGATGGGCACCAGCGCCGCCTATTTCGAGCACTACCGCTACGGCCGCGGCCAGCCGCTGCGCCTGGCCGAGGGCAAGCCCTTCGCCGACCTGTTCGAGGTGGTGCTGGGCGCCGACGTGGCCGAGGCGCTGCAGTACAAGCTCGGCGAGCGCATCGTCCTCGCCCACGGCGTCAGCACCGTCAGCCTGGTGCAGCACGACGACAAGCCGTTCACCGTGGTCGGCATCCTCGCCCGCACCGGCACCCCGGTGGACCGTACCCTGCACATTTCCCTGGCCGGCATGGAGGCACTGCACGTCGACTGGCAGAACGGCGTCCCCGCACGCGGGGCCGGCAAGGTCAGCGCCGACCAGGCCCGCGCCCTGGACCTGCAACCCAAGGCGATCACCGCCTTCATGCTCGGCCTCAACAGCAAGATCGCCACCTTCGCGCTGCAGCGGCAGATCAACGAGTACCGTGGCGAACCGCTGCTGGCGATCCTCCCCGGCGTGGCCCTGCAGGAGCTGTGGAGCCTGATGGGCACGGCCGAGAAGGCGCTGTTCGTCGTCTCGCTGTTCGTGGTGCTCACCGGCCTGATCGGCATGCTCACGGCCATCCTCACCAGCCTCAACGAGCGCCGCCGGGAAATGGCCATCCTCCGCTCGGTGGGCGCGCGGCCCTGGCATATCGGCAGCCTGCTGGTGCTGGAAGCCTTCGCCCTGGCCCTGGCCGGGGCGACGCTGGGCCTGGGCCTGCTGTACCTGGGCATCGGCCTCGGCCAGGGCTACGTGCAGGCCAACTACGGCCTCTACCTGCCCCTGGCCCTGCCAAGCCCCTATGAGTGGTCGCTGCTCGGCGCTATTCTGGCCGCCGCCCTGCTGATGGGCGTGGTGCCGGCCTGGCGTGCCTACCGGCAGTCGCTGGCCGACGGCCTTTCCATTCGCCTGTGAGACCTCCATGACGCGCGTGCTGCTGGCTCTGTTGTTGACCCTTTCCTCACCACTCTGGGCTGGCGAGCCGCGCGAACTCACCTGGTCCGAGATGATCCCCGAAGGCGCGCCGCCACCCGCGCCGCCCGCGCCCATCCACGACCTCTCGCAACTGTCCGACGCCCTCAGCGCCGAGGCTGGCCCCGCCGCCACCCAGCAATCGCCGGCGGCACCGGTGGTCAAGGCGCTCGACGGCCAGGACGTTAAGCTGCCGGGCTATATCGTGCCCCTGGAAGTCACCGAGGAAGGGCGCGTCACCGAGTTCCTGCTGGTGCCCTACTTTGGCGCCTGCATCCACGTGCCGCCACCGCCGTCGAACCAGATCGTCCATGTGAAAAGCGAACTGGGTGTGCTGCTGGATGCCCTCTACCAGCCCTTCTGGATCGAGGGGCCCCTGCGGGTGCAGGCCAGCAGCAGCGAGCTGGCCGAAGCCGGCTACCAGATGGACGCGAACAAGATCTACCCCTACGAATCACCCGCCAGCTGACCCTGGATACGCCAAGGCCCGGATTTACCGGGCCTTTTTGCCGTCCGCACCCAGCGGCATTGCTCTGGATCAAGATACGAAGCTTCCTAACTAACGAAACTGGCACCAGTCCAACACACTTAGAACCGACTGGAGCCATCCATGCGCAAGCATCTTCTTACCGCCTCCCTGCTCGCTCTCGCCGTTGCCTCGCCCCTGGCCCAGGCCCACAAGGCCGGCGATGTGATCGTCCGCGCAGGCGCCGCCACCGTCGCCCCGAATGAAGACAGCTCCGCCTTGTCCATCGCCGGCACCAAGGTCGGTGGCACCAAGGCCACCCTGGAAAACGACACCCAACTCGGCCTGACCGGCACCTACATGCTCACCGACCACATCGGTCTGGAACTGCTGGCCGCCACCCCCTTCCAGCACGAAGTGGGCGTGAAAGGCCTGGGCGGCCTCGACGGCAAGCTGGCCGACATCAAGCAACTGCCGCCGACCCTCAGCCTGCAGTACTACCCGCTGGACCCGAATTCGGCCTTCCAGCCCTATGTCGGCGCGGGCATCAACTACACCCTGTTCTTCGACGAGGACCTGACCAGCGCGCGCAAGGCCCAGGGCTTCAGTAACCTGGACCTGGACGATTCCGTGGGCCTCGCCGCACAGGTGGGCATGGACTACATGCTGACCGACAACATCCTGCTCAACGCCGCCGTCTGGTACATCGACATCGACACCCAGGCCACCACCGACCTGGCCGGTGTCGGCAAGGTCAAGGTCGATGTGGACGTGGACCCATGGGTCTACATGGTGGGTGTCGGCTACAAGTTCTGAGAACCTGCCCATGACCCGCTGCGCGTCGGAATAACTGCGTTGGAAATGGCTTCGGATGTGCTCATTTACAGCTCGTGAACTCCGCATCCTCAGCCATATCCGCCTTGTTCTTCTCTAGCTCGCAAGCTCATGGACAGGTTCTGACCCAGTTCTTTCAAGGCGCCTCCGGGCGCCTTTTTCGTATCTGGAGGAATACACAGGATGGGGGTGGGAGCGAATTCATTCGCGAAAGCAGGACGCAGTCCTGCCCAAGGACTCATGGGGCCGCAATGCGGCCCGGCGCGAATGAATTCGCTCCCACCAGGGAAACCATAGGCAGGTCAGGCGGGCTCAGCGCCCCAGCAGGCGCGCCACGCCCTCGCGCAGCGGTGTCGCCGTGGGGAAGTCGTAGCGCAACAGCAGGCGCGCGTTGTTCGCCCGCGAGTGGCGAATATCCCCGGCACGCGGCTCGGCATGGGTCACTGGCGGCAGGTCGCCCAGCACGTCGCCGATGGCGGCGAGCAATTGCTTGAGGCTGGTGGCCTGGTTGAGGCCGACATTCACCGGGCCGGCCTCCAGCCACTCCGCTTCCAGCGCCTGCACCAGCACCTGCACCAGGTCACCGACGTAGACGAAGTCGCGGGTCTGCTCGCCATCGCCGAACAGGGTGATCGGCAGCCCGGCCAGGGCGCGCTCGGTGAAGATGCTGATCACCCCGGAATAGGGCGAAGACGGGTCCTGGCGCGGCCCGAAGATGTTGAAGAAGCGGAACACCGCCGGCTCCAGGCGATGTTCGCGGCGGTAGAAGTCCAGGTACTGCTCGCTGGCCAGCTTGTCCACCGCGTAGGGCGTCAGCGGCGCCTTCGGCGTGTCTTCGTCGATGGCCGTGCCTTCGCCGTTCTGGCCGTACACCGCCGCGCTGGACGCGAAGACCACCCGCTTCACGCCGTGCCGGCGCATGGCCTCGCAGACGTTCAGGGTGCCGATGAAGTTGCTCTGGTGGGTCGCCACCGGGTCATCCACCGAGGCCTGCACCGAAGCCACGGCCGCCAGGTGCGCCACCGCCTTGCAGCCGGACATGGCACGCGCCACCACGGCGGCATCGGCCACGTCGCCCTCAATGAGTTCCAGCCGCTGGTTATCCAGTTGCAGGTTGGCGCGCTTGCCGGTGGAGAGGTTATCCAGCACACGCACGGCGTGGCCCTTGGCAAGCAGCGCATCGGCCAGGTGCGAGCCGATGAAACCGGCGCCGCCCGTAATGAGGATGGGAGAATCAGCCATGGCGGTAGTAACGATCCAGCAGGGTCGGCAACGCGGCGCGCCAGGCGCGCGGCTTGATGCCGAAGGTGTGGAGGATTTTCTTGCAGGCCAGCACCGCGTTCTGCGGTTCTTCCGCCGCGTCGGGGCGGGCGGCGTGGGCCTGGGGCGTGATGTCCTGCACCTTCAGCGGGTGCAGGGCGCGGGCCTCGGCGAGCAGCGCCTGGCCCAAGGCCAGGGGTGTGGTCGCCTCGTGGCCGCCGTAGTGGTAGGTCCCCCAGAGCGGCGCGGAGCAATCCAGTTGCTTGAGCACGGCCAGCAGCACCCGCGCGGCATCGTCCACCGGCGTGGGATTGCCCCGGCGGTCGTCGGCCAGGCAAATCTCGTCGGCCTGTTCGGCGCGGCCGAGGAAACGCCCGAGGGCACCTTCGCGGCTGTCGTCGAGCAACCAGCCGAAGCGCAGCAGCACGTGCTTGGGGCAGGTCGCGCGAACGCTCTGCTCCATGCGCCAGATCGCCTGGCCACGCGCGCTGAGGGGGACGGTTTCGTCCTTCTCGCTGTAGGCGGTGGCGCGGGAACCGTCGAACACCCGATAGGTGGAAGGTTGCAGCAGGACGATGCCGTGGTGCTGGCAGAGTTCGGCCAGACGCTCCACGCCGCGCTCCTGGGCGGCCAGGCGGGCATCGCTGACTTCGTCGGCCTGGAACCAGTCGAAGTAGTAGGCGAGGTTGACCACGGCGTCGGGCCGGGTGTCATCGAGCAGCTGCGTCAGGCTGGCGGCGTCCCAGCCCTGTTCGGGCGGACGCGGAGCGAGAAATCCAATGTCTTCCTCGGCCCCCAGGCGAATCAGCGCCTGTCCGAGTGAATTGCCGCCACCCAACAGCATCAAGCGCATTCGCATAGAGAAAAAGGTCGCTTAAAGCCGGTTAGAGGGAGTGGGCGGGTCATTCGCCCGCCGCTTAAGAGCCGCATTCTGCGGGTTTCACCGCCGTACGTCACTAACCGCGTGGCGGCTCCGCCCGCGCCGGGCGGAACAGATGGCTGTGCTCGGCGCGGTAGAGGGAGGAATCGGCGAAGCCCTCGGCGGCCAGCACCTCACCCACCAGGATCAGCGCGGTGCGGCGGAAATCCCGTGCCGCCACCTTGGGCAGGATGTCGCCCAGGGTGCCGGTGACCTGCTCCTGGTCCGGCCAGCTGGCGCGGTGGATCACCGCGATCGGGCACTCGGCGCCGTAATGCGGCAGCAGTTCTTCGACAATTTTCGCCAACTGGCTTACCCCCAAGTGAATGGCCAGGGTCGCACGGTGCCGCGCCAGGTCGCCCAGCGCTTCGCCTTCCGGCATCCGTGTCTTGCTGGCGTAGCGGGTGAGGATCAGCGTCTGGGACACCTCCGGCAGGGTCAGCTCGCAGCCCAGCAGGGCGGCGCAGGCGGAGGTGGCAGTCACCCCCGGCACCACGTCGTAGGGAATGCCCCGCGCACGCAGGTGGCGGATCTGCTCGCCGATGGCGCCGTAGAGGGACGGATCGCCGGAATGCACCCGCGCCACGTCCTGCCCCCTGGCGTGGGCCTCGGCCAGCAGGGCGACGATTTCCTCCAGGTGCAGTTCGGCGGTATTCACCACGCGCTCTGCGCAATGCCCGGCCAGCACCGCTTCCGGCACCAGCGAACCGGCGTAGAGGATCACCGGGCAGGAGCGGATCAGCCGCTGGCCCTTCACCGTGATGAGTTCCGGATCGCCGGGGCCGGCGCCGATGAAATAAACGGTCATGGCCGTTCTACCTCGTGCTGGAGGCAGGCCAGGGCACAGGTGGCGCTGGCGCTGCGGCGTTTGTCGATGAGCAGGACGGCGCGACTGCCAAACAGGGTGTCAGCCAGGGCCAGGGCGGCGGCTTCGGCCACCCCCGCACTGCCGCTGGCCGCGCGCACCGGCTCGGAAGGCTGGCTAAGGCGCCGTTCCTGGGCAACCAGCTTATCCACAGGCAGGCAATGCAGCGGGAGCCCCAGCTCCCTGGCCAGGTCGTTCAGCCCGGGCTCCGCCGCCTTGCCTTCGGCGCTGGCCAGCGCGACCAGCGCCTCGAAGGACGCGCCGGCCTCGGCCAGGCACTGCCGCAGCAGGCCTTGCAACTCGTCCGCCGGGCAGCCGCGTCGGCAACCCAGCCCGGCGACCAGTTTCAAACGGAGGGCGACGCGTGGCGCTGGTGCAGCCAGGCGGCGGCCCAGCCCAGCACCGCCCAGAACAGGGCATTGGTGATCAGCGAGGCCGCGATGAACGCGTGCTCCAGGGCTTCAGGCGCTAGGCTGGTGTGGACGTCCGGTTGCGGCGCGCCCAGCAGATGCGGGATCACCAGCAGCAGCAGGCCGGCCACGCGCAGGGCCCAGTGGCGGCCGAAGGCGATCAGCGCCAGGCCCACAGCGGTGGCGCAGGCGGTGCCTACCCACCAGGTCTGGCGCTGGGCCAGATCGGCGGCGGCGGTGCCCGGCAGCTCCGGCGGCAGGCCGAGGGACGGCGCCAGGGCGAAGGTGGCAAAACCGCCCAGCCCCCAGAGCAGGCCCTGCCAGGCGCGGGTCGGGCCGCGCAGGCTGAACAACCCGGCGAGGATCAGGGCGAAGCCCACCGCCACCACCAGGTTGCTGCCCCCGGTGGCGAGGGTGCGCTGCCAACCGTCTTCCGGGGCCCAGGCTTCGTCGCTGTGATCGTGGATGTGGGCCACGGCGGCGCCGCCGTGTTCATGCTCGTGGGGCTGTTCCACAGGCGCCGGCTCGGCGGTCTCGTAAGTCTCCGCCTGGAGGATCAGCGGCGTGACCCACAGACTCTGCAACAGGGTCAGCACCAGGGCGGCGATCAGGCCGGCGAACCCGGCGGTCTGGGCAATGCGCTTGATCATCGGAGCTTACTCAGTGGCAGGGGAAGGCGGCGCTGTGGCGGGTGTCGTGGGCGGCGTTGTGCACAGCCTCGATATGCGAGAAGCCGGCGAAATACACCAGGGACAGGCCGATCAGGCCGGCACCGATGGCCAGGACGAGACGCTGGGCCAGGGTCGATGACGAAGCGGCGGAATGGGACAGGGTGCGGCTGGACATGGAGGTTCCCTCTGCGTTGCGAGTGATGGCGGCAGGGGAACGCGCATGAGGGAAGCGGGCGCACAGGCACCCCGATTTCCGGCTTGCGCCCGCCCACCGCGGGTTGCCAAAACGTGATCAGGCCGGTCTCCGGGCTTGCGACGCCTGCCGATGGCAGGATGGGCTTGCCTTCCCATGCCCGAAAGCACAGTGGCCTACTAATCCCTACGTTCGCTTACCGTTGCGGGGGCAGCGTCGGACTTATCCGAAATTGGATGCACCGACTTCCCGTTTCACCTCGCGTACGGCGACGCAAGGCACCTGAAAAATCCGCGCTAGGACAACACGAGACCGACCAAGCGTCAACTGGCGCGATTGACCGCCGTTGGCGCCCTGCGTAGCCTTCGCCCTTTCGAGGTTCTCCGGGCACGTCCCGGAGCTAAGAGGGAACGTGGTCAAGGCCACGGCTGCCCCCGCAACTGTGATCGCCGCGAACGCCTTCGAAATGCCACTGCTTCATGCGGGAAGGCGAAGGAAAGGCCCCGAAACGGGCCGGGCGAGAGCCAGGAGACCTGCCTCGACGACATTCCACACAACCGGGCGGGGTGATCCGGTGGCGAATCCGTTGCGCGGGGCGAGCCCCGCTGCGTTCGTCATGCCCGCCGACCGACCACGCAGAGGCGCGCATGAAAACCCTGGCCAAGCTCCCCGTCACCATCGTCACCGGCTTCCTCGGCGCCGGTAAGACCACCCTGCTCCGTCACATGCTGGACTCGGCCTCCGGCCGGCGCATCGCGGTGATCGTCAACGAATTTGGCGAGCTGGGCATCGACGGCGAAATCCTCAAGCAATGCGCCATCGGCTGCAGCGAGGAAGAGGCCGTGGGCCGCGTCTACGAGCTGGCCAACGGCTGCCTCTGCTGCACCGTGCAGGAAGAGTTCTTCCCAGTGATGCGCGAGCTGGTGGCACGCCGTGGCGACCTCGACCAGATCCTCATCGAAACCTCCGGCCTGGCCCTGCCCAAGCCACTGGTGCAAGCCTTCCAGTGGCCGGAAATCCGCAACGCCTGCACCGTCGACGCGGTGATCACCGTGGTCGACAGCCCGGCCGTGGCCGCCGGCACCTTCGCCGCCCACCCCGAACAGGTGGACGAGCAGCGCCGCCAGGACCCGAACCTGGACCACGAATCGCCGCTGCACGAGCTGTTCGAGGACCAGTTGGCCAGCGCCGACCTGGTGGTGCTGAACAAGGCCGACCTGCTCAGCGCCGACGCCCTGGCCGCGGTGCGCGCCGAGGTGGCGGAAGAGCTGCCGCCGGCGGTGAAGATCGTCGAGGCCAGCGCCGGCAAGCTGCCGCTCGATATCCTCCTGGGCCTGAATGCCGAGGCCGAGCTGCACATCGACAGCCGCCCCACCCACCACGACCACGAAGGCCACGAGGACCACGATCACGACGAGTTCGATTCCTTCCACGTCGACCTGCCGGACGTGGACGAAACCACGCTGCTCAGCGCCCTCGGCCAACTGGTGGAACGCCACGCCATCCTGCGCATCAAGGGGTTCGCCGCCATCCCCGGCAAACCCATGCGCCTGCTGGTGCAGGGCGTCGGCAAGCGCTTCGACAAGCACTTCGACCGCAAATGGCTGGCCGACGAACCCCGTGGCACCCGCCTGGTGGTGATCGGCCAGGAGCTGGACCAGGTCGCCATCGCCAATGAGCTGCGGACTGCGCTGGCATGAGGCACGCACAACGCCCCTCCCCCATCGGGAGAGGGGCCGGGGGTGAGGGCAATAGCCGGGCGCGGGGACCTTCCCTCCCCCCAACCCTCTCCCAGAGGGAGAGGGGGTAAAAGAGCATGCACCTCCTGCGCACCCAACCCGGCGGCTTCGTCCCCGACGACGGCATCGCCCACCTGGCCCAGACGCCTGCCGAGCTGGTGATTCTCTGCAGCGGCGACTCCCACCTGGCGCTGCTGGCCGAGGCCGCCCGCGAGCTGCCGGCGGACTACCCCAGCCTGCGCCTGGCCAACCCCATGCAGTTGCAGAACCACGCCTCGGTGGACCTCTATGTCGACGAAGTGCTGCAACACGCCAAGGTGATCCTCATCTCGGTGCATGGCGGCGTCGGCTACTGGCGCTACGGCATCGAGCAGTTGGTGACGCTGGCCGAGCGTGGCGCGACGCTGATACTGGTACCCGGTGACGACCGCCCCGACCCGGAGCTGACCGGCCTGTGCAACGTGCCCGCCGAAGAGGCCGAACGCCTCTGGCAGTACCTGCGCCAGGGCGGCCTGGACAACGCGCGACAGCTCTTCCATTGCCTGGCCAGCCGCTGGCTTGACCGCGACTACCCCTGGAGCGAACCCCGCGCCTTGCCCCGCGTCGCCCTCTACCACCCGCGCCTGAGCCCGGCGCGCTTGGACGACTGGCAATCCGAGTGGCAGCCCGGACAGCCGGTGGCCGCCCTGCTCTTCTACCGAACCCACTTGCAGGCCGCCAACACAGCCTTCATCGACAGCTTCTGCGCGCGCATCGCCGCCCAGGGCCTGAATCCGCTGCCCATCGCCGTCGCCAGCCTCAAGGAGGCCGAATGCCTGGAGACGGTGGAGCACTGGCTGGACGCGGCCGACGCCAGTCTGATCATCAACACCACCGGCTTCGCCCAGTCCAACCCGGACACTCCCGGCCCGCGCCCGTTCCGCCGCGACATTCCGGTGCTGCAGGCCATCTGCTCGCTGGACAACGAACCGCTCTGGCGCGAAAACCCGCAAGGCCTGGGCCCGCGCGACCTGGCCATGCACATCGCCCTGCCGGAACTGGATGGCCGCATCATCACCCGCCCCATCAGCTTCAAGGGCCTGGCCTGGCGCAGCGAGCGCAGCCAGAGCGACGTGGTCTGCTACCTGCCCCAGGTCGAGCGCATGGACTTCGTCGCCGAATTGGGCCGGCGCTGGTGCGCGCTCGCGCGCAAGGCCAACGCCGACAAGCGCGTCGCGCTGATTCTCGCCAACTACCCCACCCGCGACGGCCGCATCGGCAACGGCGTGGGCCTGGACACCCCGGCAGCGGCGCTGAACATCCTGCGCGCCCTGGAGGCCGAGGGTTATCCCGTGGCCGGTCTGCCGGACAGCGGCACGGCACTTATCCACAGCCTGCTGGGTGGCGTCAGCAACGACCTGGACAACCTCGACCTGCGTCCCTGCGCGCAAAGCCTGGCGCTGGCCGATTACCTCGCCTGTTTCGCCCGCCTGCCGGAGGCCAACCAGCACGCGGTGCGCGCGCGCTGGGGCGAGCCGCAGCAGGACCCGATGTTCCGCGCCGGAAGGATGATGGTCGCCGGCCTGCGCTGCGGCCTCGCCTTCGTCGGCATCCAGCCGGCACGCGGTTACCAGTTGGACCCGGCGGCCATCTACCACGATGCCGACCTCGTGCCGCCCCACGGCTACCTGGCCTTCTACTTCTGGCTGCGGGAGGTCTTCGCCGCCGACGCGCTGGTCCACGTCGGCAAGCACAGCAATCTGGAATGGCTGCCGGGCAAGGGCGTCGGCCTGTCCGCCGAGTGCTGGCCGGACGCGGTGATGGGCCCCTTGCCGAACATCTACCCGTTCATCGTCAACGACCCCGGCGAAGGCGCCCAGGCCAAGCGCCGCGCCCAGGCGGTGATCATCGACCACCTGATGCCGCCGCTGACCCGCGCCGAGACCTACGGGCCCCTGCGCGACCTGGAACGGCTGGCCGACGAATACTACGACGCGACCCTGCTCGACCCGCGCCGGGCCGTGCAACTGCGGGGAGAAATCCTCGAACTGGTGAGGGCAACCTCACTCGACCGCGAGCTGAACCTCGGCCTCAACGACGACGCCGACAGCTGGCTGCCGCAACTGGATGCCTACCTCTGCGACCTCAAGGAATCGCAGATCCGCGATGGCCTCCATGTGTTCGGCGAGTCGCCGTCCGGACGCCTGCGGGATGACACCCTGCTGTCCCTGGTGCGGATACCGCGCAGCGATGGCAAGGGCGCCAACGCCAGCCTGCTGCGTGCCCTGGCCAGTGACCTGAAACTGGGAAGCGACCCGCTCGACCTGAACTGGGGCGAGCCCTGGCAAGGCCCGCGCCCTGCGGTGCTGGACGCCATCAGCGCGGAACCCTGGCGCAGCAATGGAGACACCCGCGAACGCCTGGAACTGCTCGCCCTGGGCCTGATCGAGACCCGCGACTTCGGCTCCATCGGCGCCGCCAGCGATGCGGTTATCCACAACCTGCGGACCCGGATCGCCCCCACCCTGGATGCCTGCGGCGGCGCCGAAATCGGCGGCGTGCTGGCCGCCCTGGAAGGCCGCTTCGTCCCGCCGGGCCCCAGCGGCGCGCCGAGCCGCGGCCGCCTCGACGTACTGCCCACAGGGCGCAACTTCTTCACCGTGGACGTGCGCAATCTACCCACGCCCACCGCCTGGCGCCTGGGCTTCCAGTCCGCCAGCCTGTTGCTGGAGCGCCACCTGCAGGACCAGGGCGACCACCTGCGCCAGCTCGGTATTTCCGTGTGGGGCACCGCCACCATGCGCACCGGCGGCGACGACATCGCCCAGGCCCTGGCGCTGATGGGCGTGCGGCCGGTGTGGCAGGCCGGCAGCCAGCGAGTGGAAGACTTCGAAATCCTGCCGTTGTCCCTGCTGGATCGTCCGCGGGTGGACGTGACCCTGCGGGTGTCGGGCTTCTTCCGCGACGCCTTCGCCAACCTCATCCGCCTGTTCGACGCCGCCGTGCAGGCCGTGGCTGAACTGGACGAACCGGAGGACCTGAACCCCCTCGCGGCACGGGTGAAACAGGAAAGCACACGCCTCGCCGCCGAAGGCCTGGCCGTCGAAGATGCCCGCCTGCAGGCCGGCTGGCGGGTCTTCGGTGCCCAGCCCGGGGCCTACGGCGCCGGCGTGCAGGGCGCCATCGAGGCACGCCAGTGGCAGGACCGCGCCGAGCTGGCCGAGGTCTATCTCAACTGGGGCGGCTATGCCTATGGCGCGCAGGATGCCGGCACCCCGGCTCGGGAACGCTTCGCCCAGCGCCTGCAACGCTTGCAGGCGGTGCTGCAGAACCAGGACAACCGCGAGCACGACCTGCTCGATTCGAACGACTACTACCAGTTCCAGGGCGGCATGCTCGCCGCCGCCGAAACCCTGCGCGGGGAAAGGGTCGCCAGTTACCACGGCGACCACAGCCAGCCCGACCTGCCACGCATCCGCAGCCTCAAGGAAGAACTGGCCCGCGTGGTTCGTGCCCGCGCGGCCAATCCGAAGTGGATCGCCGGCATGAAGCGCCACGGCTACAAGGGGGCGTTCGAACTGGCCGCGACCGTGGACTACCTGTTCGCCTTCGACGCCACCAGCGAACTGGTGGACGACCACCAGTACCGGCAACTGGCCGATGCCTACCTGCTGGACCCGGACACCCGCGCGTTCATTCGCCAGCACAACCCCGAGGCCCTGCGCGATATCGCCGAGCGCCTGGTGGAAGCCCAGCAGCGCGGGTTATGGGAAAACCCGGGCGACTACCGCGAGGCGATCGAGAACCTGCTGCTCGATAGCGAAGAACAGTAGGTTGGTGCAGAGCGCAGCGAAGCCCAACGTTTCGAGGTAGAGCCCGCACGTTGGGTTTCGCAGGCTCTACCCAACCTACGAGAGCATCCCCACGGCTCACCCCCGCAGACGCGCCGCCGCCTCCCGCAGGATGCGCGCAGTGCCTTCCCAGCCCAGGCAGCCATCGGTGATGGACACGCCGTAGCGCAGGTCGCAGGACAGCGGCTGGGCGCCGTCGAACAGGTGGCTTTCGAGCATCACCCCGCGCAGCGCGTCCTGGCCGGCAAGGCGCTGGGCGATCACATCCTCCAGTACCGCCGGCTGGCGCAGCGGGTCTTTGCCGCTGTTGGCGTGGCTGCAGTCGACCATGATGCGCGGAGCGATACCGAGCTTCTCCAGGCCGGCGCGGGCCGCCTGAACGCTCTCGGCGTCGAAGTTAGGGCCCTGGTGACCGCCGCGCAGCACCAGGTGGGTATCGGCATTGCCGGCGGTCTGCACCAGCGCCGGACGGCCCTGGTCGTCGAGGCCGAAATGCTGGTGGGCATGGGCCGCCGAGCGCATGGCGTCAGTGACGATGCCGAGGCTGCCGTCGGTTCCGTTCTTGAAGCCCACCGGCAGGTCGAGGCCACTGACCAGCTCGCGGTGGATCTGCGATTCGCTGGTGCGCGCACCGATGGCGGCCCAGCTCAGCAGGTCGTCCAGGTAACCGGCCACCAGGGGTTGCAGCAACTCGGTGGCCACCGGCAAGCCCAGCTCGGCGATGTCCAGCATCAGCCGGCGGCTGAGCGCCAGTCCTTCGGCCATGTCGCCGCTGCCGTCCAGCCGTGGGTCGTACACCAGTCCCTTCCAGCCCACGGTGGTACGGGGCTTCTCGACGTAGGCGCGCATCACCAGCAGCAACTGGTCGCTCACCTCGGGTGCCAGGGCGGCGAGGCGCCGGGCGTAGTCGAGGGCGGACTGCGGGTCGTGGAGGGAACAGGGGCCGACCACCACCAGCAGGCGCGAGTCCTCGCCATCCAGCACGGCGCGCACGGCCTCGCGCTGGGCGCGGATCTGGCGGGCGAGCTCATGGGTCAGCGGCAGGCGCTGGCGCAGGTCGGCAGGGGTGGGCAGCGGACGCGTGCTGCGGGATGACGGGATGACCACGTCCAGGGCATGCAGCGGCGGTACAGCGGTGGGCAGAACGGAAACGGAAGAATTCATGACTGGCGTCCTCGGCCGGCGCGGCTCGATCCGCGCGCGGCGCGCTATCTGGGTGTTCGATTCAAGGGGGTGCGGGCGGTACGGGAGCGGCTAAATCGCCAGTCGTTGCGGTAATAGGTCGAGTCGGTGCGGTAGCTGATCATGGTGCGATCCTCGGTAACGTCGGTTCGGTCTTTTGGACCCTGGAAAACAAAAACCCCCGGTCGGGTTGCCGACCGGGGGTTTCGTGGAGCTTTGGCGGCGACCCTGCTGGAGTGGGCCGCCTGATGGGTATCAGGTCAGCCCCTGGCTAAACCAATACCCGTGGAAATAGCTGGCCGCCGCGGCCACACGCACACGCGCCTGGGCCGAGGCCGGGCGAGCGATGGGCGAAGTGGAAGCGGTGTGCGGCATGACGATCTCCAAAGCGAATGCTGGCTAACCTACTGCATCGCCCCGTGCCGTTCAATCACTGTTTTCTATCGGCCGCCCCGGTGTTTCGCTACCATGCGCCGCACGCGTCCGTAGGAATCTGCCATGTCCGACCTCCCCCACTTCCCCCTCAGCGCCGTGGTCGGCGCCGATGAGCTGAAGCTGGCGCTCCAGCTCGCCGCCATCGACCCCGCCATCGGCGGCGTGCTGATCGAAGGTCCGCGCGGCATGGCCAAGTCCACCCTGGCGCGGGGCATCGCCGACCTGCTGGAAGACGCCAGCTTCGTCACCCTGCCACTGGGTGCCAGCGAGGAACGCATCGTCGGCACCCTGGACCTCGACGCCGCCCTCGGCGAAGGCCGCGCCCGCTTCTCCCCCGGCGTGCTGGCCAAGGCCCACGGCGGCGTCCTCTACGTGGACGAGGTGAACCTGTTGCCCGACCACCTGGTGGACCTGCTGCTGGATGTGGCCGCCAGCGGCGTCAACCTGGTGGAGCGTGACGGCATTTCCCACCGTCACGCCGCGCGCTTCGTGCTGATCGGCACCATGAACCCCGAGGAAGGCGAACTGCGCCCGCAACTGCTGGATCGCTTCGGCCTCAAGGTGTTGCAGGACGGCCAGCCGCAACCGGCCGAGCGCGCCGAGATCGTCCGACGCCGCCTGGCCTTCGATGCCGACCCGCAGGCCTTCGTCGCCCGCTGGCACACCGAGCAACAGGCCCTGGCCGAACGCTGCCGGAACGCCCGCACCCGGCTGGCCGGCATTCCCCTGGACGACGCCGCGCTGGACGAGATCGCCCGCCGCTGCTTCGCCGCCGGGGTCGACGGCCTGCGCGCCGACCTGGTATGGCTGCGCGCCGCCCGCGCCCATGCCGCCTGGCGCGGCGCCGCGCGGATCGAGGCGGAAGACCTCGACGCCGTCGAGCACTTCGCCCTGGCCCACCGCCGTACCCACACCCCGCCACCGGCCGCACAAGCGCCGCAATCCCCGCCCGGCGGCACTCAATCCCAGCCCAGCGACGGCGAAGGCCAATGGGGCGAACTGCCCGCGCAGGCCGTACCCATGGGCGAACGGCGCGAGCTGCCACGCTGGCCAAAAAAGCCCTGAGCATCCGCCCGCACACGGTCACAGGGGCGGGTGCCCGACCCAGGCCCGGCCCCCTCGGCAACGGTCGCAGCGGCGCACGCCGTTCCGGCGTCGAGGGCGCCATCCAATGGCTGCCCACCCTGCTGCGCGGCCGCCCGCGCAAGGCCGCCGATCTGGTTCGCGTGCCGCGTAGCCAACACCCCGATGAACTCTGGCTGGTGCTGGTGGACGCCTCCGCCTCCACCCGTCGCCATGGCGCCCTGAGCCAGGCCAAGGGGTTGCTGGCCGAGCTGTTCGAGTCCGCCTACCGCCAGCGCGCCCGTCTCGCCGTGCTCCACGCCACCGGCCGCGCGCCCCAGTGGCTGTGGCAGGGCAGCAAGGCGTCCCCCGCCCTGCATCACTGGCTCGCCGAACTCGGCGCTGGCGGCGGCACGCCGTTGATCGAGGCGCTGCACCAGGCCGGCCGATGGCTGGAACGGCGCCAACGGCAGAAGCCCGCCGAGACCCAGCGGATGCTGATCCTCACCGATGGCCGCCTGAAGGACTGGCCGGCGCTGCAGCCGTTGGGGTGCCCAGCGCTGCTGGTGGATATCGAAAGTGGGCCGATCCGGTTGGGACGGGCGAAGCGGCTGGCGGAGGCGTTGCTGGCGGAGTACCGGACCATCGCCGAACTGGGAATCGATGGGGTTCGTTCCTCAACCCATCCTGCGCGCTAGATCCCAGTAATCAGCAAATCCAGTGCCGCGATGATTTCGTTGCGCAATGCAGAAAGGTCGGCGACCTGCTCGCCCAGCGCCTTCCTGGAGACACCGGCCAGCTCCGGCGTCACCATCACGACGGTGTTTCCCTCCACCTCGAACAGGGGCATCAGGGTCTTGAGCACCCGGCCCTTCATCACGTCGACGGTGTAGAGCGGCACCACCACTCGGCTTCCCAGATCGGCGATCAGGTCACTCTGGATATCCAGCAGATAGGGAATGGTCGTACGCGTGGCGGGGTTCGCATTGAGGTGGACAGCGAACTGAGGCATCAGAAGCGTCTCAGGCCGTCGCTGAACACACCGTCCATCTCGATGTGCTGGTTGTAGGCGGCCATCGCTGCACGGTTCTCTTCCAGCCAAAGCTCGCGTTGACGGGCTCTCAGCGCTTCCACCAGGGCCTGTTCGAGGGTGGCGGAGAGGTTGATGTCCAGCGAGCGGGCCTTGTTCAGCAAGTCACTGTTGATGCTGAGATTCGCAGGCTTCTTGGGGGCATGCTGATCGTAGATGGCGGGCATGATCGATCCTCACGAGCAATGCGCACAGACTATGCGCACTCAGGCATGCCGGTCAAAGCCGCCGGCCGAATGGATTCAGCCCTTCATCAACATCTCCGGCACTTGCCGCTCTTCCACGATCCGCGCCTGAACCCAGCGCAGCACCTCTTCCTCATCGCGGATGCGGTACCACTCACCTTCCGGGTAGAGGCTGGCGGTGGGGCCCTCGTCGCAGGGGAACTGGCACTGGGTGCGGGTGATGTGTACACCGCCTTCGCACTCCAGCTTGCCGGCGGCCTTGAGCGTTTCCCGCAGCTTCTTCCACAGTGGCAGGGCGCCGCGGCGGGTGCAGCGCGGACCGTTGCACAGCAGCAGGCGACGGGCGTGGGGCGGGATGCAGGACCAGGCGTGGCTGCCGGGTAGAGCGGGCACATCCAGGCAGGCCAGGTGCAACGCCGGGCGCTCGACCAGGGCACAGGCGGCGCCGGCCGGGTCGGCCTCGAACTGGCCGAGCAGGCTGGCGACGAACAACCCGTCGGGCGCCTCCAGCCGGCCCAGTTCGCTGCGCAGCCAGTCCAGGTGCGGGGCAGAGGCTTGCGGCTCCAGATCGATCACCAGCAGCGGCCGCGCACTGGCCTGCACTTCGCGCCAGAGGGCGTCGTAGCCGGCGCTGGTATCGACGACATCGGCCAGGGCCGGCCCACCGCGCAGGGCAGCCAGTTGGCGACGGAAGAGTTCGGCGAAGGCACCCTCGCCGAGGTCCGGCCCGGCGAACAGCACGCGGGCGTAGGAAGTTGCGTTCATGGGGTTTCCAGGTAGGGGGCAAGGGCCTGCCAGAGGCGCTCGACCGAATCGAATTCGCGCGTCACCGGCGGCAGGTCCGGACGCTTGAGGATCAGCACCGGCAGCCCGCGTTCGCGGGCCACCTGCAACTTGGGTTCGGTGGACTGACTGCCGCTGTTCTTGCTGACCAGCACGTCGCTGCCCAGCCGTGCGAACAGCGCGCGCTCGCCGTCGAGGTCGAAGGGGCCACGGGCGCCTATCACCTCGTAGCGCTCACCCGCCGGCTGGTCTTGCAGGCAGCGCACGGTCCAGTGCTGCCGTGGCGGAATCTCGTGGAGGTGCTCCAGGGGTTCGCGACCGAGGGTGAAGAACGGGCGGCGGAACGCCCTCAGGGCCGCCGTCAGCCCCTGCCAGTCTTCGACCTCGCGCCAGTCGTCGGCCTCGCCCGCCTGCCAGCCGGGACGGCGCAGGGCCCAGCAGGGCACGCCCGCCAGCCGGGCGGCGGCAGCGGCATTGCGGCTGATCTGCGCGGCATAGGGGTGGGTGGCGTCCAGCAGCAGGCCGATGCCTTCGGCGGCCATGAACCGGGCCAGGCCTTCGGCGCCGCCGTAACCGCCCACGCGCACCTGGCAGGCGAGGTCGTCCGGCACCTTGCCGAGGCCGGCGAGGCTGTAGACGTGCGCGGGTCCCAGGCGGCGGGCGATGGCCAGGGCTTCGCTGACCCCGCCCAGCAGGAGGATGCGCGTCATCGCGGTTCCACGGCCTCACCGACGATGTTGCCCAGACGGTCGATGGCGAAGACTTCCAGCGCCACGCCGGCCGGCACGGTCTTGCGGGCGAAGGCCAGGGCATGGGCGCAGACCGCGTTGCCCAGCGCGATGCCGGCGTCCTGGGCCATGACCAGCGCCAGCTGGCTGGTGTTGGCGCCGCGCATGGCGGCCTGCAACTCGGCGCTGGCACCCAGTTCGGCGGCCCATTGCGCCAGCAGCGGCAGGTCGATGCTGGAGCTGCGGCTGTGCAGGTCCAGGTGGCCGGCGGCGAGCTTGCTGATCTTGCCGAAGCCGCCACACAGGCTGAGCTTGTCCACCGGCGCCTTGCGCAGGTGCTTGAGCACCGCGCCGGCGAAGTCGCCCATTTCGATCAGCGCGGTGTCGTCCAGGTGGTAGCGGCGGCGCATGGCGTCCTCGCTGGCGTTGCCGGTGCAGGCGGCCAGGTGGCGGAAGCCATTGGCACGGGCGACATCGATCCCCTGGTGGATGGAGGCGATGTAGGCCGAGCAGGAGAACGGCCTGACGATGCCGGTGGTGCCGAGAATCGACAGGCCGCCGAGGATGCCCAGACGCGGGTTCATGGTCTTCAGCGCCAGCTCCTCGCCACCCTGTACGCAGAGCGTCACCGCGAATCCGCCGCGGTAGCCGCGCTCGGCAGCGAGGCGGGTGAGGTGCTCGGTGATCATCTGCCGGGGCACCAGGTTGATCGCCGGCTCGCCCACGGCCAGGGTCAGGCCCGGCTTGGTGACGGTGCCGACGCCGGGGCCGGCATGGAAGCGCACGCCGGCTTCGGCGGCCAGGCGCACCTGGGCATAGATCAGCGCACCGTGGGTCACGTCCGGGTCGTCGCCGGCATCCTTCAGGGTGCCGGCTTCGGCGCCGCCGCCCATCAGCCGACAGAACTCCAGGCGCATCAGCACCTGCTGCCCCTTGGGCAGCACGATTTCCACCGCATCCGTCGCCTCCCCGCCCAGCAACAGGCGCGCCGCCGCCAGGCTGGTCGCCGTGGCGCAGCTGCCGGTGGTGTAGCCGCTGCGCAGGGGCGCGGGCTGTTCGGGGGTTTCGTCACGCATGGGCAATGGCGGGTCCACTCAGAGGTTCAGCTTGGCGCTGAGCGCAGCGAAGCCCAACGCGTCGATGCTGGGCCTCGTTCCTCGGCACCAACCTACGCATGCTTGGTCACCTCAAGCAGGGTAATCGGCAGGGCCGAACGCCAGGTGTCGAAGCCACCCAGTGGTTGGGCCTGGGCCACGGCGATGCGCGTGAGTTCGCCGCCATGGGCTGTGCGGAAGGCCATCAGGACGGCCTCGCTCTGCAGGGTCACGGCATTGGCGATCAGCCGTCCGCCAGGCTTCAGCCGGCTCCAGCAGGTGTCCAGCACGCCGGCTTCGGTGACGCCGCCGCCGATGAAGAGGGCGTCCGGCGCGGGCAGGCCGTCCAGCGCCGCCGGAGCCTCGCCAGCCACCAGTTGCAGGCCGGGCACGCCGAGGGCATCGCGGTTGTGGGCGATGTGCGCCTGGCGCTCCGCGTTGGCTTCGATGGCGATGGCGCGGCAAGTCGGGTGGGCGCGCATCCATTCGATGCCGATGGAGCCGCAACCGGCGCCCACGTCCCACAGCAATTCACCCGGACGTGGCGCCAGCCGCGCCAGGGTGATGGCGCGCACGTCGCGCTTGGTGAGCTGGCCGTCGTGGCGGAAGGCGTCGTCCGCCAGGCCGGTGGTCAGGGGCAACGCACGGGTGCCCGCGTCGCCCTGGACTTCGATGGCCAGCAGGTTGAGCGCGGCGTTGTCGCCCGCCGGCCATTCACCGGCGACGCCGTCGATACGCCGCTCCCGTTCGCCCCCCAGGTGCTCCAGCACGGTCAGCCGGCTGCAGCCGAAACCGCGCTCGGCCAGCAGCGCCGCGACGGCGGCCGGGCTGCTGCCGTCGTTGCTCAGCACCAGCAGGCGGGCGCCTTCATGCAGGTGGGCATTCAGCACGGCCAGGGGCCGGGCGACCAGCGACAGCAGGACCACCTCCTGCAGCGGCCAGCCCAGGCGGGCAGCCGCCAGCGAACAGGACGAAGGCGCGGGCAGCACACGCATTTCCGCGCTGGCAACCTGCCGCGCCAGGCTGGCGCCGACGCCGAACAGCATGGGATCGCCGCTGGCCAGCACGCAGATCGGCGTACCGCGTTTTTCCAGCACCGGCGCCAGAGAGAAGGGGCTCGGCCAGGGCGTGCGGCGGGCGCGGATGCAGCGGGGCAGCAGGTCGAGCTGGCGCGCTCCGCCGACCACCTCGGCGGCGTCCAGCAGGGCGTGACGGGCCGCCTTGCCCAGGCCCGCGTAGCCGTCTTCGCCAATACCAATCACTGTCAGCCAGGGCTGCATTTGCCGTCCTCATTTCCGAAATCGCCCGGGATATCCGGCTTCCGACAGGCAGCCTTTTCCCCGCTCCGGGCAAAGCGGGCATAATAGCGCCCTTCATCGGTCGCCGGCGCTCACCTGACGAGCCCGGCCTAAGAGGGAACACGGTCGAGCCGTGGCTGCCCCCGCAACTGTAAGCAGCGAGTCCATGCATTCCAGATTGATCGAAAGCGTCGCGCGCGAAGATTAGGCAAGGCCGTCGCCAACGCCCCCATCATCGAGCGCAGCAGCATTTGCTCAACCTGAACAGGCCACTGAATTTTCGGGAAGGCCGCAGAGGACGACGACCTGCCAGCCAGGAGACCTGCCGGTGGAACCAGTCGCGTGTGCGCGCATCGAGCGGGGTGTATCGGTGCAACGTTGTCCCTTGCCAAGGGAACCGGGTCGCCGCGACGCCAACCATGGTGACCTGAGTGAAGCACGCGCAACCCACAGTCCCCTCCGTCCGCCCCTCGGCCTGTCCGGGGTTGCTGCGCATCGTCCAGGCCAGGGACGGCGGCATCTGCCGGATCAAGCTGCCCTGTGGCCGCCTGGGTTCGAGCCAGGCCCGCGCCGTGGCGGCCGCGGCGACCGCATACGCCGCTGGCGTGATCGAGACGACCAACCGTTCCAACCTGCAGATTCGCGGCGTGAAACCGGGCGGCGAGGGCGCGCTGATCGGGGCCCTGCTGGCCGCCGGCCTGGGCGCGGGCTCCCCCGGCGCCGACGATGTGCGCAACCTGATGGTCAGCCCGCTGGCCGGCCTCGACGGCAGCGCCCTGGTGGATATCTCGCCGCTGGCCGAACGCATCCTCGCGCTGCTGCAAGACCAGACGCGCTTCCACGCCCTGTCGCCCAAGTTCGCCCTGCTGCTGGACGGCGGCGAGGCCATGGCGATGCTCGACCATCCCCACGATCTCTGGCTGTCGGCCATGGGCGATGGCGATCAGGCACTGTTCGCCTTCGGCCTGGCGGGCTGTCCGCCGCACGCCGCTGGCGATGCCCCTGCCCTGGCGGCGGTAGCGCGCGACCAGGTGCCCGCCCTGGTGGAAGCCGTGCTGGCGCTGTTCCTCGAACTGGCGACACCCGAGCAGACGCGCATGCGCCACCTGCTCGCCCAATACCCGGAGGGCGACCTGCTGCTGCGTCTGCAGCAGCGGCTGGACGTTCCCCTGTTGCCGGCCGGCGACTGGTGCCGCCCCACGCCACAGCCCTTCGCCCACCTGGGCACGCACGCCGGCCGCCACGTCGGTGGCGCCCCCGCACTGGGCCGGCTGGGGGCCGCTCAGCTCCAGGCGCTGGCCGAACTCGCCGACGACCTGGGCGACGGCAGCCTGCGCCTGACGCCCTGGCAATCCCTGCTGCTGCCCAACGCGCGGCACCCTGACGCGGTCCTGCGGGCCATGGGGCGACTGGGCCTTGCCACCGGGGCGAGCGAGCCCTTCGCGCGGCTGGTCGCCTGCACCGGTTCCGCCGGCTGCACCCGGGGCCTGGCCGACACCAAGGCCGACGCCCTGGCCCTGGCGCCGCGGCTGCCGGCGGACGCCGTGGTGCACCTCAGCGGCTGCCCGCGCTCCTGCGCCGCCGCCCATGTGGCGCCGTTTACCCTGCTGGCCAGCGGCCCGGGGCGCTATGACCTGTACCAGCGTGGCGGCGCCGGCTTCGGCCGGCTGCTGGCGCGCGACCTCAGCATCCAAGAGGCCGGCGAACGGCTGGCCACGCCTCCTGACACCTGGAGTTCCACCCCATGATCGAATACATCCGCGATGGTCAGGAGATCTATCGCAACTCCTTCTCCATCATCCGCGCCGAGGCCGATCTCAGCGGTATTCCCGCCGACCTGGAAAAGCTCGCGGTGCGGGTGATCCACGCCTGCGGCATGGTCGACGTGGTGGCGGACCTGCGCTTCTCGCCCGGCGCGGGCAGCGCCGGCCGCGCGGCGCTCGCCGCTGGCGCGCCGATCCTCTGCGATGCGCGCATGGTGGCCGAAGGCATCACCCGCGCGCGCCTGCCGGCGGACAACCGGGTCATCTGCACCCTCAACGATCCGGGCGTGCCGGAGCTGGCCCGCGAACGCGGCAATACCCGCTCGGCGGTAGCGCTGGAGCACTGGCGCGAGCATCTGGAAGGCAGCGTGGTGGTGATCGGCAATGCCCCCACCGCGCTCTTCTACCTGCTGGAAATGCTCGATGCCGGCGCCCCCAGACCGGCGCTGATCCTCGGCTTCCCGGTGGGTTTCGTCGGCGCGGCGGAATCCAAGGACCTGCTCGCCGCCGACAGCCGTGGCGTGCCCTACGTGATCGTACGCGGGCGGCGCGGCGGCAGCGCCATGGCGGCGGCGGCGGTCAACGCCCTGGCCACGGAGGTGGAATGATGGAACGCAAGGGACGGCTGATCGGCCTGGGCGTGGGCCCCGGCGACCCCGAACTGATCACCCTCAAGGCCCTGCGCCTGCTGCAGTCGGCCGCCGTGGTCGGCTATTTCGTGGCCAAGGCGAAGGCCAGCCAGGGCCAGGGCGGCAATGCCTTCGGCATCATCGAGCAGCACCTCGGCGAGACGCAGCAGCGCATGCCTCTGGTCTACCCGGTGACCACCGAGAAGCTGGAACCGCCGCTGTCCTACGAGACCGTGATCAGCGACTTCTACGACACCGCCGCCGCACAGGTCGCCCAGCATCTGGACGCCGGTCGCGACGTGGCGGTGATCTGTGAGGGCGACCCATTCTTCTACGGCTCCTACATGTACCTGCACGACCGCCTGGCCGCGCGCTACGAGGTGGAAGTGGTGCCCGGCGTGTGCTCCATGCTGGGCAGCGCGGCGGTGCTCGGCGTGCCCCTGGTGTACCGCAACCAGAGCCTCTCGGTACTCTCCGGCGTGTTGCCGGAAGACGAACTCAAGACGCGCCTCGCTGACGCCGAAGCCGCCGTGGTGATGAAGCTCGGGCGCAACTTCGACAAGGTGCGCCGGGTGCTGCAGCAGCTCGGCATCGCCGACCGCGCTCACTACGTGGAGCGCGCCACCATGGCCAACCAGCGCATCGTGCCGCTGGACGAGGTGGACCCCATGGCCTCGCCCTACTTCTCGATGATCGTCATCCCCGGCCAGCAGTGGAGAGGCTGATGCAACAGCGCAACGCACCGGCCATCCTGCTTCTCGGCGCGAGCGGCCTGCCGGTCGCCCGGAAAATCCAGGCGCTTTATCCACAGGCGCGCATCCTCGGCCTCGCCGGCCGGGTCGAAGGCGCCGACGCCCACTACGCGGAGTTCGGAGAAACCCTGCGCGGGCTCTATCGCGAGGACACGCCGATCATCGCCCTGTGCGCCGCCGGCATCGTCATCCGCACCCTGGCACCGTTGCTGGCGAGCAAGGGTGCCGAGCCACCGGTACTGGCCCTGGCGGAGGACGGCAGCGCCGTGGTGCCGCTGCTCGGCGGCCTTGGCGGGGTCAACCGCATGGCGCGGGAAATCGCCGCCGCGCTGGACGTGGCGCCGGCCATCACCACCAGCGGCGAACTGCGCTTCGGCACCTGCCTGCTGGACCCGCCGGCGGGCTATGCCCTGGCCGATATCGAGCAGGGCAAGCGCTTCGTCGCCGACCTGCTCGGCGGGGAAAACGTGCGGGTCGAAGGTGCCGCGCCCTGGCTGGAGGACGCCCGTCTGCCCCTGGCCGAGACGGCGCGACGGGTCATCCAGATCACCGCCGAGGCTCGTCCCGCCGAACGCGACGAACTGCTCATCCACCCCCGCGTCGTCCTCGCCCGCATCCATGGCGACGTAACGGCCGACAGCCTGCACGAGGCGCTATCCACCGCCGGGCTGGCGCCGCAGGCACTGGCCTGCCTGCTGGCGCCTCGCGAGCGCATGACGGATGCCGCCTTGGCGGCCAGCGCCGCCGCACTCGGTGTGCCGTTGCGCTTCATCGAGGGCGAAGCGGCCCTGCCCCCCTTGCATCATCAGGGCGAAACCCTGGACCTCCACCTCGCGGCGCAACCGCTGGACCCGAAGGATTTCGGCCAGCCGCGCGGACGCCTGAGCGTGATCGGCCTCGGCCCCGGCGCCGCCGAATTCATGGTGCCGGCCGCGCGCAGGGCCCTGGACGAGGCCGAGGACCTGCTCGGCTACGACACCTACATCCGCATGGCCGGACCGTTGCGCCCCGGCCAGGTGGCCCACTGCACCGACAACCGTGAAGAACTGCAGCGTGCCCGCCACGCGTTCGAGCTGGCCGCCAGCGGCCGCCGCGTGGTGGTGGTGTCCTCCGGCGATCCGGGGGTGTTCGCCATGGCCGCCGCCGTGCTCGAAGCCCTCGACGACGCCCGCGATCCCGACTGGCTGCGGGTGGAGCTGCAGGTGTACCCCGGCGTTTCCGCCGCCCTGGCCACGGCGGCCAAGGCCGGTGCGCCGCTGGGCCACGACTTCTGCCTGATTTCCCTGTCGGACAACCTCAAGCCCTGGGCCGTGATCGAGGACCGCCTCGACCATGCCGCCGCCGCCGACCTGGCCATGGCCTTCTACAACCCGATTTCCCGGGCCCGCCCCTGGCAACTGGGCCGCGCCCTGGACATCGTCGCCCGCCACCGCAAGCCGGAAACGGTGGTGGTGCTGGGCCGGGATATCGGCCGCCCGGCGGAAAAGCTCACGCTCACCAGCCTCGGCGAACTGACCCCGGATCAAGTGGACATGCGCACCCTGGTGATCGTCGGCTCGTCGCTGACCCGCCGCGTGCCCAAGGGCAATGGCGAGGATTGGGTGTATACGCCGCGCTGGTATCGCTGAGCGCTCCCCCGGGATGGCGTAGAGCGAAGCGAAACCCATGCCGATCTCCATGGAGACGCCTCGTTATCGTACAACCACCATCCGTCGCCCTTTCCCCTGACGTCCCCAGCGCCCTTGAACTAAAGCCTTATACGCGTTGACAACGGCGAAGCAGCCTGTTGATAATCGCCGCCATGTTGTACGACAACGTATAACAGAGCATAAGAACAAGACTGCCACAGGGGCCCACCATGACCCTCGACTTCCCAGGCTTCACTGCATCCCGCCAGGCCTGCGCCAGCCAGGCCATTCTCCCGTTTTCCCGGCGCGCCCGACTGGCGCCCAGCGGATTCGCCGACGGCTAGCCGCGGCTGATACCTGGCCACCCGGCCAGATCATGCCCTGAGTCCAGGGCCACACCTTGCCCCCACCCTGTCGATGTGCGCACGCCGCGCGCAGGGGCCGGCTCAACCCAAGAAACCCCGGAGCACAACAACAATGATCCTCCGCACCGCCCTTCACTCCACCCTCCTGGGGGCCGGCAGCCTCGCCTGCGGCCTCGCCCTGTTGCCCGCCAGCGTCCACGCCGCCGGCTTCGCCGAAGACGCCAAGGTCGGCCTGAACCTGCGCAACTTCTACATCAACCGCAACTTCGTGAACCCGACCAACCCCCAGGGCAAGGCCGAGGAATGGACCCAGAGCTTCATCCTCGACGCCCGCTCCGGCTTCACCGAAGGGCCGGTGGGGTTTGGCGTGGACCTGCTCGGCCTGCTTGCGGTCAAGCTCGACGGCGGCAAGGGCACCCGCGGCACCCAGTTGCTGCCGGTGCATGACGACGGCCGCCCAGCCGACGACTTCGGCCGCCTGGCCGCGGCCGGCAAGATGCGCGTGTCGAAGACCGAGTTGAAAGTCGGCGAATGGATGCCGGTGCTGCCGATCCTCCGCGCCGACGACGGCCGCTCCCTGCCGCAGACCTTCCAGGGCGGCCAGGTCACCTCCCAGGAGCTCGACGGCCTGACCCTGTACGGCGGCCAGTTCCGCCAGAACAGCCCGCGCAACGACGCCAGCCTGGAAGATATGTCGATGAACGGCCGCGCCGCCTTCACCTCGGACCGCTTCAACTTCGCCGGCGGCGAGTACGCCTTCAACGAGAAGCGCACCCTGGTCGGCCTGTGGTACGCCGAGCTGGACGACATCTACCAGCAGCAGTACCTGCAACTGACGCACAGCCAGCCCGTGGGCGACTGGACCCTGGGCGCCAACCTCGGCTACTTCGACGGCAAGGAGAACGGCAGCGCCCTGGCCGGCGACCTGGACAACCGCACCTGGTCCGCCCTGCTCTCCGCCAAATACGGCGGCAACACCTTCTCCCTCGGCCTGCAGAAGGTCAGCGGCGACAACGCCTGGATGCGCGTCAACGGCACCAGCGGCGGCACCCTGGCCAACGACAGCTACAACTCCAGCTTCGACAACGCCAAGGAAGAGTCCTGGCAACTGCGCCACGACTACAACTTCGCTGCCCTCGGCGTGCCCGGGCTGACCCTGATGAACCGCTACATCAGCGGCGAGGACGCCCACATCGGCACGGTGACCGACGGCAAGGAATGGGTGCGCGAGACCGAGCTGGCCTATGTCGTGCAGTCAGGGGTGTTCAAGGCGCTCAGCGTGAAGTGGCGCAACGCGAGCGTCCGCCGCGACTTCAGCAACAACGAGTTCGACGAGAACCGCCTGATCATCAACTACCCGCTGTCGATTCTCTGATGCGCCGACCGGGATGGGGCTCCCTTCATCCCGGCTTTCCTCAAGGCACCTTCGGGTGCCTTTTTTCTTGGTTCTTCGCGGAGTCTGGGGGAAGAGCGCGTTGACAGTCAGGGAAGTGGGTAAATTGGCAGTCGCCAAACGAACCAACCCCCACTCCCTGCTGCCGCCGTGCATCCTATTGATCTTGCCCAGTTCTGGCCAGGCTACGAAGTCGTCGCCTGTCGCCCCTCTGCCGACAACACCCTGCTGATCGAACTCAAGCCTCGAGCCGACGCCATCCCCGAATGTGGGCGCTGCGGCCAAGCTTGTCCGCTGATCCATGAGTGCCGACTGCGTCGGGTACGCGATCGCGACTTGCTCGACCAGCGCGTTCTGCTCCAGGTGCCGGTGCGCCGCGTTGACTGCCTGCGCTGTGGGCGGGTGACCGAGCGGATCGCCTGGCTGGAGCCGGCGTCACGCCTGACGCGGCGCTTGCAGGCCTGGCTCGAGGCTTTGCTGCAACTGCTGCCGATCAGCCACGTCAGCCGCCTCACCGGCTTGCACTGGCACACGCTCAAGCAGCTCGATAAACGTCGCCTGGAAGCCGCCGTCGGCGCGTTCGATCCGGGCGAGGTGCGCCGGTTGGTGATGGACGAGTTCGCCCTGCACAAGGGCCATCGCTACGCCACGGTGATCATGGATGCCGAGCGGACACGGGTGCTGTGGGTGGGGCATGGCAACAGCCGTGAGGCGATTCGTCCGTTCTTCGAGCTGCTCGGCGAGCGCTGCCAACAGATCGAGGCGGTGGCGATGGACATGAACACCGCGTTCGACCTGGAGGTGCAGCGGCATTGCCCGCAGGCCGAAGTGGTGTACGACCTCTTCCATGTGGTGGCGCGCTACGGCCGCGAGGTGATCGACCGCATCCGGGTCGACCAGGCCAACCTGCTGCGCCAGGACAAACCGGCGCGCAAGGTGGTCAAGCAGAGCCGCTGGCTGTTGCTGCGCAACCGCGAGAGTCTGAAGGACGGGCAAGCCGTGCAGTTGCAGGAGCTACTCGACGCCAACCAGCCGCTGGCCACGGTCTACGTGCTCAAGGATGCCCTGAAGGAAGTCTGGTACGCCCCCACTGTGCGAGAGGGCTGGCGGCGCTGGCGAAGTTGGCTACGGCATGCTCGGGACAGCGGTCTGGCGCCGCTCCAACGCTTTGCCCGGAATCTGCGCAAATACGCCCGGGGCATCCTCGCCAGCGCCCGCTTCCCCCTGCACACCAGCGTCCTGGAAGGCGTGAACAACCGCATCAAGGTGATCAAACGGATGGCCTACGGCTTCCGGGACTCCCACTACTTCTTCCTGAAAATCAAGGCCGCCTTCCCCGGGAAAGCGCGATGAACCTTTTTCTTGGCAGGGATTCAAGCGCAGGCCAGGTAGGTTGGCGCCGAGGAACGAGGCCCAACGCGGCAAAGCCCGACCTCGCAGTGTTGGGTTTCGTACCTCAACCCAACCTACGGGAGGCCTGCGGCGCCTAAAAAAAATCGGCGCACTCGTGGTGCGCCGTCGCCGCGAATCTGCAGCTCAGTCCGTGGGAGTAATCCGGCGCCAGGCGTGTGGCCCGGCGCCGTATAGGAAGGCCGCCCGACGCGACCTCCGCTATCTGGGGGCGAGTCAGACCACCGGGGTGAGCAACTCGCCCTTGTCCGTGAAAGCCCGCAGGTTGGCGAACACCAGTTCCTCCATCTGCAAGCGGGTTTCCTCGGTGCCGCTGCCGATATGCGGCGCCAGCACCAGGTTATCCAGCGCCAGCAAGGCGTCTGGCACCTGCGGTTCGGCCTCGAACACATCCAGCCCGGCACCGCCCAGGCGCCCTTCCAGCAACGCCGCCACCAGTGCGGTTTCGTCCACCACCGAACCCCGGGAGACATTGACCAGGATGCCCTCCGGCCCCAGGGCGTCGAGCACCGGCGCCGAAATCAGGTGATGGGTGGCGGCGCCGCCCGGACAGGTCAGCACCAGGAAGTCGGACCAGCGCGCGAGCGCCAGCAGGTCCGCTTCGAAGCCGTAGGGCGCGTCGGCATCCGGCCGGCGATTGTGGTAGCGCACCTGCATGTCGAAGCCGCTTGCCCGGCGCGCCACGTCCTTGCCAATGCGGCCGAGCCCGACGATGCCCAGCCGCTTGCCGCTGACCTTGCGCGCCAGGGGGAAGTTGCCGGCGGTCCAGAGGCCCGCGCGAACGAAGCGATCCGCCGCGCTGATGCGCCGCGCGCAGTCGATCACCAGGCCCATGGCCAGGTCCGCCACGCAGTCGTTGAGCACGTCCGGCGTGTAGCTGACCTGGATGCCGCGCTGCCGCGCCGCCTCCACCGCGATGGCGTCGTAGCCGACGCCGAAGCTGCAGATGGCGCGAACGTTCGGCAGGCGTTCCAGCATGGCGGCGGAACAGCCGAAGCGCGCCGAGGTGACGACGATGTCGAAGCCGGCGCCCTGCCCGTCGAGAAAGGCCAGGGCATCGCCCTGGCACCACAGCGGCACGACCGCGTGCTCGCTGGCGAGGCGCCGGTTGAAGCGTTCGGTCAGCGGGCCGACCTGGAGGATTCTGCAGTCCATCCCGATGCTCCTTGGTATTCCGGCCTTCAGGTGATGGGCGCCGGGTTGAACAGGGTCAGGTCGTTGTGCAGCCGGTGCTTCTCGGCCCAGGTGCGTTCCTTGCCGCTGGCCACGTCCAGGTAGTAGCGGAACAGCTCCCACCCCAGTTCCTCCAGGCTGATGCGCCCCGAGGTGATGCGCCCGGCATCGACATCGATCAGGTCCGGCCAGCGCTCAGCGAGCTGGGTGCGGGTGGACACCTTGATCACCGGCACCATCGCCAGGCCGTAAGGCGTACCGCGCCCGGTGGTGAACACGTGCAGGTTCATGCCGGCGGCCAGTTGCAGGGTGCCGCAGACGAAATCGCTGGCCGGGGTGGCGCAGTACTGCAGGCCCTTGCCGCGCACGCGCTCGCCAGGGGCGACCACGCCGGCGATGGCGCTGTTGCCGGACTTGGCGATGGAGCCCATGGCCTTCTCGACGATGTTGTTCAGCCCGCCCTTCTTGTTGCCCGGCGTGGTGTTGGCGCTGCGATCGGCCATGCCACGGGCGAGGTAGCGGTCGTACCAGTCCATCTCGCGCACCAGGGCCTGGGCCACCTCAGCCGTCGCGGCGCGCGGGGTCAGCAGGTGGATGCCGTCGCGCACTTCGGTGTTTTCCGAGAACATCACGGTGGCGCCGGCACGCACCAGCAAGTCGGCGGCCACACCCAGGGCCGGGTTGGCGGTGACGCCGGAGAAGGCGTCGCTGCCGCCGCACTGCATGCCCAGCACCAGCTCCGAGGCCGGGCAGGTTTCCCGACGGCGCTGGTCGAGCACCTTCAGGCGATCCTCGATCATGCCCATGATCTGCTCGACCATGCCGGCGAAGCCGCTGTCCGAATCCTGCAGGCGGAACAGCCAGGCGTCCTCGTCCTGGCCGGCGGTGAGGGCGTCGCCGGGCATCAGTTGCTCGGCCTGCAGCTTCTCGCAGCCAAGGCCGATCACCAGCGCCTGGCCGCCGAGGTTGGGGTTGCGCGCGATGTTGTGCAGGGTGCGGATCGGGATCACCGCATCCGGCGCGTTGATGGCCACGCCGCAGCCGTAGCTGTGGGTCAGGGCGATGACGTCATCGACATGCGGGTACTTGGGCAGGATTTCCTGGCGCACCCGCTGGACACAGTGGTCCAGCACGCCGGTGACGCACTGCACGGTGGTGGTGACGCCGAGGATGTTGCGGGTGCCGACGCTGCCGTCCGGATTGCGGAAACCCTCGAAGGTGTAGCCCGGAAGCTCCGCCAGGGGCGGCGGTACGGCGGTGGCCATGGGCAGGCGGTCCAGGCCGGGCGCCTCGGGGATGCTCAGCAGCTCCTCGCGCACCCAGCTGCCTCGGGGGATATCCCGCAGGGCATGGCCGATGACCGTGCCGTAGCGCAGCACGGCGCCGCCGGCGGGGATGTCCACCAGGGTGACCTTGTGGCTCTGGGGAATGGCTTCACGGGTGACCAGCCCATCGGGGAACTGGCCGCCCTCGGCCACGCCCTGCTCGTTGATGACAATGGCGACGTTGTCATCGGGGTGCAGGCGCACGTGGCGCGGGGAGTCCTGGTGTTGGATCAACTGCATGACTGACTCCATTGTTGTTCTCGGGGTGAGGCGGTGGACGTTCGTAGGGTGGATCACGCTTCACCGATCCACCATCGGGAGTGGGATCGGCGCCGATGGTGGACATGAAGAGCGATGTCCACCCTACGGGTCAGCTTGGTTCTCGCTTCAGCGCACCAGGCAGGGACGCTTGTTGTCGAAGGTCCAGTTCGGCACCAGGAACTGCATGGCCACCGCGTCGTCGCGGGCGCCCAGGCCCTTGGCCTTGTACAACGCATGGGCCTTGGCCAGTTCGTCCGTGTCCAGCTCGACGCCCAGGCCCGGCTTCTGCGGCACGGCCACCTTGCCGTTGACGATACGCAGCGGTTCCTTGGTCAGGCGCTGGCCGTCCTGCCAGATCCAGTGAGTGTCGATGGCGGTGATCCGGCCCGGCGCGGCCGCGGCGACGTGGGTGAACATCGCCAGGGAAATGTCGAAGTGGTTGTTGGAGTGCGAGCCCCAGGTCAGGCCCCAGTCGTTGCACATCTGCGCCACCCGCACCGAACCTTGCATGGTCCAGAAGTGCGGGTCGGCCAGGGGGATGTCCACCGATTGCAGGGAAATGGCGTGGCCCATCTGGCGCCAGTCGGTGGCAATCATGTTGGTCGCGGTGGGCAGGCCGGTGGCACGGCGGAACTCGGCCATCACCTCGCGGCCGGAATAGCCGTTCTCGGCACCGCAGGGATCTTCGGCGTAAGCCAGTACAGGGTGCTGGTCGCGGCACAGGGCGATGGCCTGCTTGAGCGACCACGCACCATTCGGGTCGAGGGTGATGCGCGCCTCGGGGAAGCGCTCGGCCAGCGCGGTCACCGCTTCGATTTCCGCTTCGCCCGGCAATACGCCGCCCTTGAGCTTGAAGTCGTTGAAGCCGTAGCGGGCGTGGGCCGCCTCGGCCAGGCGCACCACCGCCTCGGGGGTCAGCGCCTCTTCGTTGCGCACGCGGAACCAGGCGTCATCGGCATCGGCCTCGCTGCGGTAGCCGAGGTCGGTCTTGTTGCGGTCGCCGATGTAGAACAGGTAGCCGAGCATCTCCACCTCGTCGCGCTGCTGGCCTTCGCCGAGCAGGGCCGCCACCGGCACGTCCAGGTGCTGGCCCAGCAGGTCGAGCAGCGCCGCTTCCAGCGCGGTGACGGCATGGATGGCGATGCGCAGGTCGAAGGTCTGCAGGCCACGGCCGCCGGCGTCGCGGTCGGCGAAGGCCTGGCGCACCTGGTTGAGCAGGCGCTGGTAGTGGCCGATGGACTGGCCCACGAGCAGGCCGCGGGCATCTTCCAGGGTCTGGCGAATGGCTTCGCCGCCGGGCACTTCGCCGACGCCGACATGGCCGGCGTTGTCCTTGAGGATCACCACGTTACGGGTGAAGTACGGACCGTGGGCGCCGCTGAGGTTCATCAGCATGCTGTCCTGGCCGGCCACCGGGACGACGGTGAGTTCGGTGATACGCGGCGTGCCGCTGGGCAGGTTGTGTGGGGTCATCTCGCAGTCCTTCTTGTCATTAGCGGGCCGGGCTGGCGGCGGGCGCTTCGCCGGCCGACGGAGCCTCGGGTTCGGGCGTTGCGCCCTTGAGCTCGATGCGCTTGATCTCGCCGACGATGAACAGGTAGCTGAAGGCGGCGACGAAGGCGTTGATGCCAACGAAGACCAGGGCCCACTTGAAGGAACCGGTGGCGGCGATGATGTAGCCAATGACGATGGGGGTGGAGATCGACGACAGGTTGCCGCAGGTGTTGAAGATGCCGCCGGAGAGGCCGGCGATCTGCTTGGGCGAGGTGTCCGACATCACCGCCCAGCCGAGGGCGCCGATGCCCTTGCCGAAGAAGGCCAGGGCCATGAAGCCCACCACCATCCAGTCGGCGTCCACGTAGTTGCACAGGATCATGCTCATGGACAGCAGCATGCCGCAGACGATCGGGGTCTTGCGCGCCACGCTGAGGCTATGGCCGCGACGCAGCAGCCAATCGGAAAGCACGCCGCCGAGTACGCCGCCGATGAAGCCGCAGATGGCCGGCAGGGAGGCGATGATGCCCGCCTTGAGGATGGTCATGCCGCGTTCCTGCACCAGGTACACCGGGAACCAGGTGAGGAAGAAGTAGGTGAGCGCGTTGATGCAGAACTGGCCCAGGTAGATGCCGGCCATCATGCGGTTGCTCACCAGTTGCTTGACGTGCTCCCACTTCGGCCCGTTGCCCGGCAGGCGACGGTTCTGGTCCATGTCCACCAGGGCGCCATTGCTGGCGAGATGATCGATCTCGGCCTGGTTGATCAGCGGGTGTTCCTTGGGGTTGTAGATGAACTTCAGCCAGACCCCGGAGAACAGGATGCCGATCACCCCCATGACGATGAACACGTGCTCCCAGCCGAAGCTGTGGACGATCCAGCCCATCAGCGGGGCGAAGATCACGGTGGCGAAGTACTGCGCGGAGTTGAAGATCGCCGAAGCGGTGCCGCGCTCGGCGGTGGGGAACCAGGCGGCGACGATGCGCGCGTTGCCGGGGAAGGACGGCGCTTCGGCGAAGCCCACCAGGAAGCGCAGCATGAACAGGGTCATCACCGACCAGGCGATGGGCACCACGTCGACGAAGCCCTGCAACAGGGTGAACACCGACCAGGTGAAGATGCTGAAGGCATAGACACGCTTGGAGCCGAAGCGGTCGAGGAGCCAGCCGCCGGGAATCTGGCCGAGCACATAGGCCCAGCCGAAGGCGGAGAAGATGTAGCCGAGCATGACGGCGTCGATGCCCAGGTCCTTCTGCATGGCGGAGCCGGCGATGGAAATGGTGGCACGGTCGGCATAGTTGATCGTGGTCACCAGGAACAGCATGAGCAGGATCAGGTAGCGCACACGGGTTCTTTGCAGTGTCTGGCCCATGGTTCTTCTCTCTGAATTGTTCTTGTCGAAGAGCTCGCGCGGCTGGCGCGCGAGGGTTGTGCATTCCGCAGGCAGCGGACGGGTGTCAGAACCTCGGCTTGCTGATCTTCCAGGCCGGGTCGTACTTGCGCATCTGCCGTGCGTCGTCGCGACTACGGATGTCGATGGACAGGAACTGCTCATGCAGCTTGGCCAGTTGATCCTGGTCCAGCTCGACACCCAGGCCGGGCGCGCGAGTGATGCTCACGCACCCGTTGCGGATCGGCAGTTTGCCACCCTTGATGACCTCCTCGTCCTCTTCCTGCCAGGGGTAGTGGGTGTCGCAGGCGTAGGTGAGGTTGGGCACCGCGGCGGCCACGTGGGTCATGGCCATCAGGCTGATGCCGAGGTGCGAGTTGGAGTGCATCGACAGGCCGAGGCCGAAGGTGTCGCACATCCGCGCCAGCGCCTGGGTATCCCGCAGGCCGCCCCAGTAGTGGTGGTCGGCGAGGACGATCTGCACGCTGTTCAGCGCCACGCTGCGGCGGAACTCGTCGAAGTCGGTGACCACCATGTTGGTGGCCAGGGACAGACCGGTGCGCTCGTGCAGCTCAGCCATGCCTTCCAGGCCGGGAGTCGGGTCCTCGTAGTACTGCAGGTCGTCGCCGAGCAGCTCGGCCATGCGCACGGCGGTTTCCAGCGACCAGTTGCCGTTGGGGTCGATGCGCAACGGGTGATCGGGGAAGGCCTTCTTCAACGCCTTGATGCAGGCGACTTCGTGCTCCGGCTGCAAGGCACCGGCCTTGAGCTTGATGCTCTGGAAGCCGTGGGCCTCGATCATGCGCGCGGCCTGGGCGACGATCTGCGCCTCGGACAGGGCTTCGCCCCAGGAGTCCGGCGCGTAGGGCGCGTCGATGTGCTCGGCGTACTTGAAGAACAGGTACGCGCTGAAAGGCACCTCGGTGCGCACGGCACCGCCCAGCAGGTCGACCAGGGGCAAGCCCAGGGAGCGCGCCTGCAGGTCGAGGAAGGCCACCTCGAAGGCGGAATAGGCGTTGGCCACCTGCTTGCTGGGATGGGAGCCGGGCGCCAGTTCGGCACCGGCCCTGGCCGGCCCGAGGCGGGCGACCGTCTGCACGACGCGGGCGCGCAGGCCGTTGAGGTCGAAGGCGTCCAGCCCGACCAGGCTGTCCTGCATGGCTTGCAGCACGGCCAGGACCGGCGCGTCGCCGTAGCTTTCGCCGAGGCCGACATGGCCGTTGTCGCCTTCCACCTCGATGATCGAGCGCAGCGCGAAGGGTTCGTGGATACCGCTGGCGTTGAGCAGCGGCGCATCGCGAAAGGCGATGGGGGTAACTCTGACTCGTTTGATCTTCACGACCGATTCCTACCTGTGCTTGTTGTTGTACCGGTAGTTGCTGTTGAAGCGCGGGGCAGAGGCTGCCCCGCGATGTGCCGACGCGTCGGATCAGCCGCCGATGTAGGTGGTCTTCACCGTGGTGTAGAACTCCTGGGCGTAGCGCCCCTGTTCGCGCGGGCCGTAGGACGAACCTTTGCGACCACCGAATGGCACGTGGTAATCCACCCCGGCAGTGGGCAGGTTGACCATGACCATGCCGGCCTGGGCATGACGCTTGAAGTGGTTGGCGTACTTCAGCGAAGTGGTGGCGATGCCGGCCGACAGACCGAACTCGGTGTCGTTGGCCAGCGCCAGCGCCTCTTCGTAGTTGGCTACGCGGATGACGTTGGCCACCGGACCGAAGATTTCCTCGCGGCTGATGCGCATCTCCGCGTCGCTGTCGGCGAACAGCGTCGGGGCCATGAAGTAGCCCTCGGTCTCGCAGCGCACCCGCTCGCCACCGACCACCAGACGCGCGCCTTCGCCGCGGCCGATTTCGATGTAGCCGAGATCCTGCTCCAGTTGCGCCTGGGACACCACCGGGCCGATGTCGACGCCGCTCTGCAGCGCGTGGCCGACGCGGATAGCGCGCATGCGTTCGGCCATGGCTTCGACGAAGCGGTCATGGATACCGGCGGTGACGATCAGGCGGCTGCTGGCGGTGCAACGCTGGCCGGTGGAATAGAAGGCGCTTTGCACGGCGAGCTCGACGGCGGTCTTGAGGTCGGCGTCGTCGAGGATCACCTGCGGGTTCTTGCCACCCATTTCCAGCTGGACCTTGGCGCCACGGGCCACGCAGGCAGCGGCGATGCCACGGCCCACACCCACCGAGCCGGTGAAGCTGATGCCGTCGACGCGCGGGTCATTGACCAGGGCCTCGCCGACCACCCGGCCGCTGCCCATCACCAGGTTGAACACCCCGGCGGGGAAGCCGGCGCGGGAGATGATCTCGGCCAGGGCCCAGGCGCTGCCGGGCACCAGGTCCGCCGGCTTGAACACCACGCAGTTGCCGTGGGCCAGCGCCGGGGCGATCTTCCAGGCGGGAATGGCGATGGGGAAGTTCCACGGGGTGATCAGGCCGATCACGCCCAGGGGCTCGCGGGTGACTTCCACCGACACGCCGGGACGTACCGAGGGCAGTACCTCGCCGGCAAGGCGCAGGCATTCGCCGGCGAAGAACTTGAAGATATTGCCGGCGCGGCTCACCTCGCCAATGGCTTCGGGCAGGGTCTTGCCCTCCTCCCGCGCCAGCAGGGTGCCCAGCTCCTCGCGGCGGGCGAGGATCTCGCTGCCCACCTTGTCCAGGGCATCGGCGCGGGCCTGGATGCCGGACACCGACCAGGCCGGAAAGGCCGCACGGGCCGCCGCGATGGCCTGGGTCACCTGGGCGGCGTCGGCCTGGGCGTACTCGCCCAGGCAGTCACTCAGGTCGGAGGGATTGATGTTGCGCGACCAGCCACTGCCAGTCACCCATTCCCCGCCGATGTAGTTGTCGTAGCGCTTGTCAGTCACGGGTCTTCTCCTGGTGGCGGATCACTGCGCGCCCTGGGCGTCGATCAGCGCGGCGAGGCGCTCGTACTCGTCCGGCAGCAGGTCGGTCAGCGGCGCACGGACCGGGCCGGCGTCATGGCCGACGATGCGCGCGCCGGCCTTCACGATGCTGACGGCATAGCCGGCGCGGCGGTTGCGGATGTCCAGGTAAGGCAGGAAGAAATCGTCGATCAGCCTGGCCACGGTGGCGTGGTCGTCGGCGGCGATGGCCTTGTAGAAGTCCATGGCGGTCTTGGGGATGAAGTTGAACACGGCCGAGGAGTAGACCGGCACGCCCAGCGCCTTGTAGGCGGCGGCATAGACCTCGGCGGTGGGCAGGCCACCCAGGTAGCTGAAGCGGTCGCCGAGGCGACGGCGGATGGAGACCATCAGCTCGATATCGCCCAGGCCGTCCTTGTAGCCGATCAGGTTCGGGCAGCGCTCGGCCAGTTGCTCCAGCAGCGCCGGGGTCAGGCGACAGACGTTGCGGTTGTAGACCACCACGCCGATGTTCACCGACTTGCAGACCTGCTCGACGTGGGCGGCCACGCCTTCCTGGCTGGCTTCGGTCAGGTAGTGCGGCAGCAGCAGCAGGCCCTTGGCGCCAAGGCGCTCGGCCTCCTGGGCGTACTGGATGGCCAGGCGGGTCGGGCCGCCGACGCCGGCGAGGATCGGAACGCTGCCGGCGCACGTGTCGACGGCGGTCTTGATGACGGCGGAGTACTCGTCCGGCGCCAGGGAGAAGAATTCACCGGTACCGCCCGCGGCGAAGAGTGCCGAAGCGCCGTAGGGAGCCAGCCATTCCAGGCGGCGGGCGTAGGTGTCAGCGCGGAAATTGCCGGCAGCGTCGAAGTCGGTGACGGGGAAGGACAGCAACCCGGAGGAGAGGATGGACTTGAGTTCTTGTGGATTCATTATTCGAGCACCCTGCGAAGCGATTTGAGTTGAGCCGGTGATCCGGCTTGAGAGATACGTTATCGTACAACTATAGAAATTGCCAATCCCCACTCATCCCTTCCGCCTGCTTGCCGACCGCTCGTCCGCCACCGCGCCGGAGGATGCCTTCGGCACCCCTCGCGACCTCACCCCTCCGGCTCGGCATAACCGCACCAGAATAGGGCTTTCAGCCGAAGAACGGGTACCCCGCGGAGAGCCCACGCCGTTGGCTCCGGACAGGAAATTTTCCACCTATGTCGCGTTGACAAGCTCAAAAAACCCGGCAGATAATTCACCCACTGTCGTACGACAACATATGACGACGTTTCATAACAACAAGAGATGGAAAGGCCCACACGATGACCCCATCCCAACCCGCATTCCCATGCCTCAAGCGCATCCTGCTCACCGGCGCCGCTGGCGGCCTTGGCAAGGTCCTGCGCGAGAGCGTCCGCCCCTTCGCCGAAGTCCTGCGCCTCTCCGATATCGCCGCCATGACCCCCGCGACCGGCGCCCATGAAGAAGTAATCCCCTGCAACCTCGCCGACAAGGCGGCGGTGGATGCCTTGGTGCAGGGCGTCGACGCCATCCTGCATTTCGGCGGCGTCTCGGTGGAGCGCCCCTTCGAGGAAATACTCGATGCCAATATCCGCGGCGTCTTCCATATCTATGAAGCCGCGCGCCGCCACGGTGTGAAGCGCGTGGTGTTCGCCAGCTCCAACCATGTGATCGGTTTCTATCGCCAGGACCAGCGCCTCGACGCGGCGTCGCCGCGCCGCCCCGATGGTTACTACGGCCTGTCCAAGTCCTATGGCGAGGACATGGCCAGCTTCTACTTCGACCGTTACGGCATCGAGACCGTGAGCATCCGCATCGGCTCCTCCTTCCCCGAGCCGCAGAACCGCCGGATGCTCTCCACCTGGCTGAGCTACGACGACCTGACCCAACTCATCGGCAAGGCGTTGTTCACGCCCGACGTCGGCCACACCGTGGTCTATGGCATGTCCGACAACCGCGACGTCTGGTGGGATAACCGCCTCGCCAGCCATCTGGACTACGCGCCCAAGGACAGCTCCGAGCCCTTCCGCGCCCAAGTGGAAGCACAACCGGCGCCGGCCGACGACGACCCGGTGGCGGTCTACCAGGGTGGCGCCTTCGTCGCGGCCGGGCCGTTCGACTGAGTCCGCCCCCGCTGCGCACGGCCGACAAGAACAAGAGATCACTCGCCATGCATGCCGAACTCATAGTGGATGCCCGCAACGCCACGGGCGAAAGCCCGGTGTGGCTGCCACGGGAACAGGCCCTCTACTGGGTCGATATCCCCGCCGCCCGCCTGCACCGCTGGTGCCTGCGGGACGGCGCCAGCCATAGCTGGCAGGCCGAAGAAATGATCGCCTGTATCGCCCGCCGCGGCGACGCCCAGGGTGGCGGCTGGATCGCCGGCATGCAGAGCGGCATCTTCCACCTGCAACCGGATGCCGAGGGCGGCATCACCGCGACCCGCCTCGCCGAAGCGGCCCATGCCGCCCCGGCGATGCGCTTCAACGACGGCCGCTGCGATCGCCAGGGCCGCTTCTGGGCCGGCACCATGCTCCTGGACATGGGCGTCGGCGCACGGGTCGGCGCGCTCTACCGCTTCGATGGTGAGCACGCGCCGCTGGAGGCGCGCCTGGATGACTTCATCGTGCCCAACGGCCTGGCGTTCAGCCCGGACGGCACGCGCATGTACCTCTCCGATTCGCACCCGCAGGTCCAGGCCATCTGGACCTTCGACTACGACATCGACAGCGGCACGCCCTACAACCGCCGGCTCTTCGTCGACATGCGCGAGTTTCCCGGCCGGCCCGACGGCGCCGCCGTGGACGAAGACGGCTGTTACTGGATCTGCGGCAACGACGCTGGCCTGGTGCACCGCTTCACGCCCGACGGGCGCCTCGACCGCTCCCTGCCAGTGCCCGTGAAGAAGCCGGCCATGTGCGCCTTCGGCGGCCCCGATCTGGACACCCTGTTCGTCACCTCCATCCGTCCGGGCGGCGTCGACCTCACGGACCAGCCCCTGGCCGGCGGCGTATTCGCCCTGCGTCCCGGGGTGAAAGGCCTGGAGGAACCGCAATTCCGGGGCTGAACCCCCGGCAATACCTGCAACCCGCTGGATCGAAACCCAACAACAACAAGACCGGAGTTTCCCCATGAACCTCAAACGCAAACTGCTCGTCGCCGCCCTGCCCTTCGCCTTCTGCCTGGCTGGCAGCGCCCATGCCCTGGACATCAAGTTCGCCGAGATCCACCCGGCCGGTTACCCGACCGTGGTCGCCGAACAGAACATGGGCAAGAAGCTGGAGGAAGCCACCAACGGCGATATCGCCTTCAAGATGTTCGCCGGCGGCGTGCTCGGCTCCGAGAAGGAAGTGGTCGAGCAGATCCAGATCGGCGCCATCCAGATGGCCCGTGTCAGCCTCGGCATCGTCGGTCCGGTAGTGCCGGACGTGAACGTCTTCAACATGCCCTTCGTATTCCGCGACCACGCCCACATGCGCAAGGTCATCGACGGTGAGATCGGCCAGGAGATCCTCGACAAGATCACTCACTCCGAATTCAACCTGGTGGCCCTGGCCTGGATGGACGGCGGTACGCGCAACCTCTACACCAAGGAGCCGGTGCGCACGATCGACGACCTGCACGGCAAGAAGATCCGCGTCATGGGCAACCCGATGTTCATCGAGATGATGAACGCCATGGGCGGCAACGGCATCGCCATGGACACCGGCGAGATTTTCAGCGCCCTGCAGACCGGCGTGATCGACGGCGCCGAGAACAACCCGCCGACCATGCTGGAGCACAACCACTTCCAGAACGCCAAGTACTACACCCTCACCGGCCACCTGATCCTCCCCGAGCCGGTCGTGATGTCGAAGACCACCTGGGAAAAACTCACGCCCGAGCAACAGGCACTGGTGAAGAAGCTCGCCCGCGACGCGCAGATGGAAGAACGCGCCCTGTGGGACGCCAAGTCCGCCGCCAGCGAAGAGAAGCTCAAGGCCGCCGGCGTCGAGTTCATCACCGTGGACAAGAAACCCTTCTTCGATGCCACCGCGCCGATTCGCGAGAAGTACGGCGCCCAGTACGCCGACCTGATCAAGCGCATCGGCGACGTCCAGTAACAGCGACTCAACTCCCTGAAGAACACCGTGGCGGGCCGGGCTCGCCACGGTGCCGGTGAAGCCCCATGAAAGACACCCTGCTGCGTTTCAACGACGGCCTGTACATGACCTGTATCTGGGTCGCGGGCCTGTCCGTCGCCACCATGTCCCTGATCATTCCCTGGGGCATCTTCGCCCGCTATGTGCTGGGCAGCGGTTCCAGTTGGCCCGAGCCGGTGTCGATCCTGCTGATGGTGGTGTTCACCTTCATCGGCGCCGCCGCCAGCTACCGCGCCGGCGCGCACATGGCGGTGAACATGCTCACCGACCGCCTGCCGCCAAACCTGAAGCAGGCGGCTTCGCTGCTGGTCCAGGTGCTGATGGCGCTGATCTGCCTGTTCATGGCCATCTGGGGCGCCAAGCTGTGCGCCACCACCTGGAACCAGTTCGTCGCATCGCTGCCCAGCCTGCGGGTGGGCCTGACCTACGCGCCAATCCCGATCGGTGGCGTGCTGACCCTGATATTCGTACTCGAGAAGCTCCTGCTGGGCGACCAGAGCCACCGCCGCGTGGTGCAGTTCGACCTGGTGGAAGAAAACGAAGGAGCCGCATAAGTGGACGCATTCATCCTTCTTGGCAGTTTCATCCTGCTGATCCTCCTCGGCATGCCGGTGGCCTACGCCCTGGGCCTGTCCGCCCTGATCGGCGCCTGGTGGATCGACATCCCGCTGCAGGCGATGATGATCCAGATGGCCGGCGGGGTTAACAAGTTCTCCCTGCTGGCGATCCCCTTCTTCGTACTGGCCGGCGCCATCATGGCGGAGGGCGGCATGTCGCGGCGCCTGGTGGCCTTCGCCGGGGTACTGGTGGGCTTCGTACGTGGCGGCCTGTCGCTGGTGAACATCATGGCCTCCACCTTCTTCGGTGCCATTTCCGGCTCCTCGGTGGCCGACACCGCCTCGGTGGGCTCGGTGCTGATCCCGGAGATGGAGCGCAAGGGCTATCCCCGCGAGTTCTCCACCGCCGTCACCGTGAGCGGCTCGGTGCAGGCCCTGCTGACCCCGCCCAGCCACAACTCGGTGCTCTATTCCCTCGCGGCCGGCGGCACCGTGTCCATCGGCGCACTGTTCGTGGCCGGCGTCATGCCCGGATTGCTGCTCTCGGCGGTGATGATGGGGCTGTGCCTGGTGTTCGCGAAGAAGCGCAATTACCCCAAGGGCGAAGTGATCCCGCTGCGCCAGGCGCTGAAGATCGCCGGTGAGGCGCTCTGGGGCCTGATGGCCATGGTGATCATTCTCGGCGGCATCCTCTCCGGGGTGTTCACCGCCACCGAGTCGGCGGCCATCGCGGTGGTCTGGTCGTTCTTCGTGACCATGTTCATCTACCGCGACTACAAGTGGCGCGACCTGCCCAAGCTGATGCACCGCACGGTGCGGACCATCTCCATCGTGATGATCCTCATCGCCTTCGCCGCCAGCTTCGGCTACATCATGACCCTGATGCAGATCCCGGCGAAGATCACCACGCTGTTCCTGACCCTGTCGGACAACCGCTACGTGATCCTCATGTGCATCAACGCCATGCTCCTGCTGCTGGGCACCGTGATGGACATGGCGCCGCTGATCCTGATCCTCACCCCGATCCTGATGCCGGTGATCACCGGTATCGGCGTCGATCCGGTGCACTTCGGCATGATCATGCTGGTGAACCTGGGCATCGGCCTGATCACCCCGCCGGTGGGCGCGGTACTCTTCGTCGGCTCGGCCATCGGCAAGGTCAGCATCGAGAGCACGGTGAAGGCGCTGCTGCCCTTCTACCTGGCCCTGTTCCTGGTGCTGATCGCGGTGACCTACATCCCCGCGATCTCCCTCTGGCTGCCCAGCGTCGTACTCTGATCCACCCCGGCGGGCCGTTCGCGGCCCGCCCTTCCTTCTCCAGACCAGCGGCCACGCGCCATTTGGAGCCCCGACCACACGGACCGTTTCCATGCCCGCCCCCACCGCGTCACCCGCCCTCTTCCCCCGGCAGGTCGCCGTCCTGCTACTCGCCCTGCTCGCCTGCGCCTTCGCCGGCAACCACATCTCCGCGCGCATCGCCTTCGATGACGGCACCGGCCTGCTGCTGGCCATCCTCTGCCGCTCGGGCGTCGCCATGCTGGTGCTCACCGGCATCGTGCTCTGGCAGCGCCAGCCCCTCGGCCTGCCCGCCGGCACCCGCCGCTGGCAGCTACTGCTGGGCCTGCTGATCGCCACCCAGAGCCTGTGCCTCTACTCCGCGGTGGCGCGCATCCCGGTGGCCCTGGCGCTGCTGGTGGGCAACACTTTTCCCATCGTGCTGGCGCTGCTCACCTGGGCGCTGGGCGGAGGCGCACCGAGCCGGCGCCAGGCCACGTTGATGGGCTTGATCCTGCTCGGGCTGGTCTTCGTCCTGGACGTGCCCGGTCGCCTGGCCGCCCACGAAGGCGCCGGCCCCGAGTGGAGCCTGGGCGTCGCACTGGCCTTCTGTGCCGCGTGCGCCTTCGCCTGCGCCCTGTGGATAACCGACCACAAGCTGGCCGCCCTGCGCGGGCCGGTACGCAGCATGCTGACCCTGATGATCGTGTTCTGCAGCATGGCCGTGGCCGGCGCCAGCGGACTGGTGCCGGGCGGCATGAGCACGCCGTCCAGCAGCGGCGGCTGGATGGCCCTGGGCGCCCTGGTGCTGCTGTACGGCACGGCGTTCTCGGTGCTCTTCGTCAGCGTGCCGCGCCTGAACATGCCGCAGAACGCGCCGGTGATGAACGTCGAGCCCATCGCCACGCTGCTGCTCGGCTGGGTTCTGCTGGACCAGGTGCTGAGCGGGATGCAGTTGGCCGGCGGCGCCATCGTGGTTGCCGGCATCGTGCTGCTGACCTATCGGAAGGATGCCTGAGCGCCATGGGCGCCCAGGCGAGGGCATCAGGCTTCCTGCTGCTCCCGCTCGGCCTCTTCGTGGGCCTGGCGCAGCCGTTCGCGGCTGTTGGTCAGGTGCAGGCGCATGGCCGCGCGCGCCGCTTCGGCGTCCTGGCGGGCGATGGCTTCGTAGATTTCCTCGTGCTCGCGGCTGAGCCGGGCCAGGTAGTGCTGCTGGTCATCGTGGGCGATGCGCGCCGAGTTGATCCGGGTCCGCGGAATGATGCTGGTGCCCAGGTGGGTCATGATGTCGGTGAAGTAGCGGTTGCCGGTGGCCTGGGCGATCTGCAGGTGGAACTGGAAGTCCGAAGCCACCGCATCGCTGCGGTGCGCCGCGTTGAGGAAGACGTCCAGCGCCTCGCGCATGGCCGCCAGTTGCTCGGGGGAACGGCGCTGGGCGGCGAGGCCGGCGGATTCCACTTCGAGGCTGATGCGCAACTCGAGGATCGCCATCACGTCGCGCAGGGTGACGATGGTCGCCGGGTCGATGCGAAAGCCCATGGGGCTCGGCGTGTCCAGCACGAAGGTGCCGATGCCGTGGCGGGTTTCCACCAGGCCGGCGGCCTGCAGGCGCGAAATGGCCTCGCGCACCACGGTGCGGCTGACGCCCTGGGCCTCCATGATGGCCGACTCGGTGGGCAGCTTCTCGCCCCGCTTGATCACCCCGTCCTGGATCTGCTGGGAGAGTTCGCTCACCAGCTCCTGGGCCAGGCTGCGGTGCTTGCGGCGCGGTCGTTGCTGGGTACTCGGGTTGTCCATGTCGACATTCGATCTCGGCGGAAACTGAGCGCCCATCATAGCCCAGCAAGTTGTACGATGACACTCGTCCGCGGCAACTGTCGGGGGTTCTACCTGCATTCCTACAACCCGGTAAGCCGACAATGACCACGCCCCTGATCACGCTCGAAGACGCTCACAGCCGCCTCTCCCTGGCGCCCGGACTGGGCGGCGCCATCGCCAACTGGCAATTGTTGGAAAGCGGCCAACCGCTGCTGCGCCACGCCGACGCATCGGCCCTGGCGGCGGGCACGCCCAGGCGGCTCGGCTGCTACCCGTTGGCGCCCTGGTCGAACCGCATCGGCAACGGCGGCTTTGCCCTGCCGGACGGCTGGCTGACTCTGGAGCCCAATACCACGAACGATCCCCTGCCCATCCACGGCAGTGCCTGGCAGCAACCCTGGGAAGTCCTCGAACAGGCCGATGGCCGGGTGCGGCTCGGCCTGGAAAGCAGGGAGCCCTTCGCCTATCGCGCCGAACAGGAATTCCGCCTGGCGGCGGGTTGTCTGGAAATCAGCCTGAAGACCACCCACCTGGATGAACGCCCCATCTGGCACGGGCTCGGGCTGCATCCCTACTTTCCGCGCACGCCCGCAACGCGCCTGCTCGCCCACGCCGAAAGCGCCTGGCTGTGCGGCGCCGACAAGCTGCCCACGGCCCAGGTCGGCCTCCCCCCGGCCTGGGACTTCGCCGAAGGCGCCGCGCTGCCGGAGGAGCTGGTGGACAACGGCTTCAGCGGCTGGTCGGGCACCTGCAGCATCCTCCAGCCCGACCTCGGCTACCGCCTGGCATGCAGCGCCAGGGGCTGCGACACCTTCCTGCTGTTCTGCCCGCAGGACCAGCCGTTCTTCTGCTTCGAGCCGGTGACCCACCCGGTCAACGCCCACCATCTGCAGGGCCGTCCCGGACTGCGCCTGCTGGCGGCGGGCGAAACCCTGGAGATCACCTGGCGCATGGCGGTCATGCCGCTCACCAGCCGCTGAAACGAAAAAGGCGCAGCCCGATGGCTGCGCCTTTCTGTCTTTCCGCTTGCGCGATTCGACTCAGAACGGGATGTCGTCGTCGAAGCTGTCGTAGTCCGGAGCGGGCTGGGCGGCCGGTTGCGGAGCCGGACGCTGCTGCGGGGCGGCCTGCTGCGGCTCGCGCTGCGGGCGCGGCGCGCGCGGGGCGTCGCCTTCGCTGCCGGGACGGCCGCCGAGCAGTTGCATCTGGCCGTTGATGTCCACCACGATCTCGGTGGTGTAGCGCTTCACGCCGTCCTTTTCCCACTCGCGGGTGCGCAGGGAACCTTCGACGTAGACTTGCGAGCCCTTGCGCAGGTACTCACCGGCGATCTCGGCGAGGCGGCCGAAGAACACCACGCGGTGCCATTCGGTGCGCTCCTGCTGCTGGCCGGTCTGCTTGTCCTTCCAGGACTCGCTGGTGGCCAGGGTGATGTTGGTCACCGCATTGCCGTTGGGCAGGTAGCGGGTTTCCGGATCACCACCGACGTTACCAACCAGAATGACTTTGTTAACCCCACGGGCCATGACGTTCTCCTAGGCTTCAGCACGTTCCGGGGCCGATTCGATCAGGCGCTCCAGGGACGTGCGGTCCAGTTTTTCAGAATCCACTTTGATATAGATGGCCGCCTCTTCGGCCACCACGACGGCATCCGCCACTCCAGGCAATGCCAGCAAACGCGCAACCAACCCGGTATCGGCCACGGCCGCCGCGCTGAGCGGCAGGCGCAGGCTGGTCACGTACGGAGGTTCACGCATAGTAACAGCAATGGCCAGCCAAATCGCACAGACCACCGCACAGCCGACGAATACCGTCGACAGCCCGCCGTGCTGGAACAGCCAGCCGCCGAGGATGCCGCCCAGGGCCGCGCCAAGGAACTGGCTGGTGGAATAAACGCCCATGGCCGTGCCCTTGCCGCCGGCCGGGGCGACCTTGCTGATCAGCGAGGGCAGCGAGGCCTCCAGCAGGTTGAAGGCGGTGAAGAACACGATGGCGCCGAACACCAGGGCGCGCAGGCTGTCGCCGAACTGCCAGAAGAACAGTTCGCAGGCGCCGAGCACGGCGACCGCGCCGACCAGTACCCGCTTCATCTGGCGCTTCTTCTCGCCATAGATGATGAAGGGGACCATGCCGAAGAAACCCACCAGCAAAGCGGTCAGGTAAACCCACCAGTGATCTTCCCTGGGCAGGCCGGCCTTCTCCACCAGGGCCAGCGGCAGGGCGACGAAGCTGGCCATGAGGATGGCGTGCAGGGCGAGGATGCCGAAGTCGAGACGCAGCAGGTCCGGATGCCGGAGCGTCGGGATCAAGGCCCGGCGCGCCACGCCGGATTCGCGGTGCTGCAGCGGATGCGCCGCACGCGGCACCATGACGGCGATGATCAGCATGCCCAGCACGGCCATGATGGCGGTTGCCCAGAACAGACCGGACAGGCCGAACGCGCGGGTCAGCAGCGGGCCGACCACCATGGCCACGGCGAAGGAAACGCCGATGCTCATGCCGATCATGGCCATGGCCTTGGTGCGGTGCTGCTCGCGGGTGAGGTCGGAAAGCAACGCCATCACCGCCGCCGAAATGGCCCCGGCGCCCTGCAGCACGCGGCCAGCGATCACGCCCCAGATGGAATCGGCGTTGGCCGCCAGCGCGGCGCCGGCGGCGAATATCAGCAGGCCGACGTAGATGACCGGCAACCGGCCGATGCGATCGGAGAGGACGCCGAAGGGGATCTGCAGCACGGCCTGGGTCAGACCGTAGGCGCCGATGGCCAGGCCGATCAGGGCCGGGGTGGCGCCGGCGAGGTCCTGGCCGTAGGTGGCCAGCACCGGCAATACCATGAACATGCCGAGCATGCGGAAGGCGAACACCAGGGCCAGGCCGCTGGCCGCGCGCGTTTCGCTGCCGCTCATGCGTTCAGAGTGGGAATCGTGCATAGATGCCTCGAGGGAGAACGGTCGGGGCTCGCGTCATGCGCCCCTGCCTGGCTGACCACCCGATCCTGGGTGTCCGGCAGCCGCCGGAGCCCGAAAAATGCCGCGCATTCTAGCAGTCCCGACGGATTGCGACACACTTGTGACGCTTTGCCGCGCTCCCGTGGCGGGCCGTATAATCGCGGGTTTCCGCCCGCCAAGTGAGGCCGTTGTGGACAAGATCCTGATCCGTGGGGCACGCACCCACAACCTGAAGAACGTCGACCTCACCCTGCCCCGCGACAAGCTGATCGTGATCACTGGACTGTCCGGTTCGGGCAAGTCGTCGCTGGCCTTCGACACCCTCTACGCCGAGGGTCAGCGCCGCTATGTGGAATCCCTGTCGGCCTATGCCCGGCAGTTCCTGTCGATGATGGAAAAACCCGATGTGGACACCATCGAAGGTCTTTCCCCGGCGATTTCCATCGAGCAGAAATCCACCTCCCACAACCCGCGCTCCACCGTCGGCACCATCACCGAGATCTACGACTACCTGCGCCTGCTCTACGCTCGCGTGGGCACGCCGCGCTGCCCGGACCATGATGTGCCGCTGGAGGCCCAGACCGTCAGCCAGATGGTGGACCAGGTCCTGGCCCTGCCCGAAGGCCGCAAGCTGATGCTGTTGGCGCCGGTGGTACGCGAGCGCAAGGGCGAGCACCTGGCGGTGTTCGAGGAGCTGCGCGCCCAGGGCTTCGTCCGCGCGCGGGTGGACGGCAGGCTCTACGAGCTGGATGAACTGCCCAAGCTGGACAAGCAGAAGAAGCACAGCATCGATGTGGTGGTGGACCGCTTCAAAGTCCGCGAGGACCTGCAGCAGCGTCTGGCGGAATCCTTCGAGACCGCCATCAACCTCGCCGACGGTATCGCCCTGGTGGCCCCCATGGACGACGAACAGGGTGAGGAGATCATCTTCTCCGCGCGCTTCGCCTGCCCCCATTGCGGCCACTCCATCAGCGAGCTGGAACCCAAGCTGTTCTCCTTCAACAACCCGGCCGGCGCCTGCCCCACCTGCGACGGCCTGGGCGTGAAGCAGTTCTTCGACGCCAAACGCCTGGTGAACGGCGAGCTGACCCTGGCCGAGGGCGCCATTCGCGGCTGGGACCGGCGCAACGTGTACTACTTCCAGATGCTCGGCTCCCTGGCCGCCCACTACGGCTTCAGCCTGGAAAAACCCTTCGACCAGCTGTCCGCCGAGCACCAGAAGGTGATCCTGTTCGGCAGCGGTCGCGAGGACGTGGACTTCCGCTACCTCAACGACCGTGGCGACATCGTCAAGCGCTCGCACCCCTTCGAAGGGATCATCCCCAACCTGGAACGGCGCTATCGCGAAACCGAATCGGCCACCGTACGCGAGGAGCTGGCCAAGTTCCTCAGCACCCAGCCCTGCCCCGACTGCCGCGGCACCCGCCTGCGCCGCGAAGCGCGTCACGTCTGGGTGGGCGACAAGACCCTGCCGGCGGTCACCGGCCTGCCGGTGGGTGATGCGGCGGAGTACTTCGGCGGCTTGAGCCTGACCGGCCGCCGTGGCGAGATCGCCGAGAAGATCCTCAAGGAAATCCGCGAGCGCCTGCAGTTCCTGGTCAATGTCGGCCTCGACTACCTGACCCTGGACCGCAGCGCCGACACCCTGTCCGGCGGCGAAGCCCAGCGTATCCGCCTGGCCAGCCAGATCGGCGCCGGCCTGGTGGGGGTTATGTACATCCTCGACGAACCCTCCATCGGCCTGCACCAGCGGGACAACGAGCGCCTGCTGGCCACCCTCACTCACCTGCGCAACCTCGGCAACACGGTGATTGTGGTGGAGCACGACGAAGACGCCATCCGCCTCGCCGACTACGTGGTCGACATCGGCCCTGGCGCCGGCGTGCATGGTGGCCGCATCGTCGCCGAGGGCTCTCCGGACGAGGTGATGAACCATCCTGACTCACTCACCGGCAAGTACCTCTCCGGTCGCGAGAAGATTCGCTACCCGGCGCAGCGCACGCCGCGGGACAAGAAGAAGTCCCTCAAGCTCAAGGGCGCCAGCGGCAATAATCTGCAGAACGTGAACCTGGAGATTCCGGTCGGCCTGCTGACCTGCGTGACCGGGGTGTCCGGCTCGGGTAAGTCGACCCTGATCAACAACACCCTGTTCCCGATCACCGCCACCGCGCTGAACGGCGCCACTTCGCTGGAAGCGGCGGCCCACGACAGCTTCGACGGCCTGCAGCACCTGGACAAGGTGGTCGACATCGACCAGAGCCCGATCGGCCGTACGCCGCGCTCCAACCCGGCGACCTATACCGGGCTGTTCACCCCGATCCGCGAGCTGTTCTCCGGCGTACCGGAATCCCGTTCGCGCGGCTACGGCCCCGGGCGCTTCTCCTTCAACGTCAAGGGCGGCCGCTGCGAGGCCTGCCAGGGCGACGGCGTGATCAAGGTGGAAATGCACTTCCTGCCGGATATCTACGTCCCCTGCGACGTCTGCAAGGGCAAGCGATACAACCGAGAAACCCTGGAGATCCGCTACAAGGGCAAGAGCATCCACGAAGTGCTGGAGATGACCATCGAAGAAGCCCGCGTATTCTTCGATGCCGTGCCGGCCATTGCCCGCAAGTTGCAGACCCTGATGGACGTCGGCCTGTCCTATATCCGCCTGGGCCAGTCGGCCACCACCCTTTCGGGCGGCGAAGCGCAACGGGTGAAGCTGTCCCGCGAGCTCTCCAAGCGCGACACCGGCAAGACGCTGTACATCCTCGACGAGCCCACCACGGGCCTGCACTTCGCGGATATCCAACAGTTGCTGGACGTGCTGCACCGACTCCGCGACCACGGCAATACCGTGGTCGTCATCGAACACAACCTGGATGTGATCAAGACCGCCGACTGGCTCGTGGACCTCGGCCCCGAGGGCGGCTCCAAGGGCGGCCAGATCATCGCGACCGGCACGCCGGAAGACGTGGCGGCAATGGCCCAGTCCCACACCGGACGCTTCCTCAAGCCGCTCCTGGAGCGAGACCGCGCCTGAAACGAAGAAGCCCCGCGAATGCGGGGCTTCTTCGTATTACCGGCAAATCAGGCCAGATCGAAACGATCCAGGTTCATCACCTTGGTCCAGGCCGCGACGAAGTCCCTGACGAACTTCTCCTTGGCATCGCCACTGGCGTAGACCTCTGCGTAGGCACGCAGCACCGAGTTGGAGCCGAACACCAGGTCGCTGCGAGTACCGGTGTACTTCACCTGACCGGACTTGCGATCCCGTCCCTCGAAGACTTCGGCGTCGCCGTTGACCGGTTTCCACTCCGTACCCATGTCGAGCAGGTTGATGAAAAAGTCATTGCTCAGGACCCCGACCTTATCGGTGAACACACCATGCTGGCTGCCGTCATGGTTCGCCCCCAGCACACGCAGCCCTCCGACCAGCGCGGTCAGTTCCGGAGCGGTCAAGGTCAGCAACTGCGCCTTATCCACCAGCATCGCTTCCGTGGGAACACCAAGCTTGCCTTTGACGTAGTTGCGGAAACCGTCGGCAACAGGCTCGAGCACGCCGAAGGACTCGACATCGGTCTGGTCCTGACGGGCATCGACACGCCCCGGGGCAAAAGGTACATCCACGCTCACACCGGCCGCCTTGGCGGCCTGTTCGATCGCCACATTGCCGGCCAGCACGATCACATCAGCCAATGACGCCTTGCCGGAGGCTTTCTGGATATCCACCAGCTTCGGCAGCGCCTTGATCGCGCGCTGGTTGACCGCCCAGTCCTTCTGCGGTGCCAAGGCGAGGCGGGCACCGTTGGCGCCACCGCGCTTGTCGCCACCCCGGAAGGTCGAAGCCGAGGCCCAGGCCACCGAGACCAGATCACCGACCGACAGGCCGGACGCGGCGATGCTGGACTTCAGGTCGGCGATATCGGCCGCGCTGGGGTTGTGGGTCGCGGCAGGGAGCGGGTCTTGCCAGATCAGGTCTTCCTTTGGTACTTCCGGGCCAAGGTAGCGGGCCTTAGGCCCCATGTCCCGGTGGGTCAGCTTGTACCAGGCACGGGCGAAAGCGTCGGCGAAGGCCTGCGGGTCGTCCAGGAAACGCTTGGAAATCTTGCCGAATTCCGGATCGAAACGCAGGGTCAGGTCGGTGGTCAGCATAGTCGGCTTGTGGAACTTACCGGGAACATGCGCGTCCGGAATGATATCCGGGGCATCCTTGGCCACCCACTGCTTGGCACCGGCTGGAGAGGTGGTCAGCTCCCACTCGTACTTGAACAGGTTTTCGAAGAAGTTGTTGCTCCACAACGCCGGCGTCTTGGTCCATGTAACCTCAATGCCGCTGGAGATGGTGTCCTTTCCATGGCCGCTGCCGAAACTGCTCATCCAGCCCAAGCCTTGCGCCTCGATGGGGGCTCCCTCGGGTTCCGGCCCCTTGTGGGATTCGGGCGCTGCGCCGTGGGCCTTGCCGAAGGTATGGCCGCCGGCAATCAGCGCGACGGTTTCCTCGTCGTCCATGGCCATCCGCCCAAAGGTGGCACGAATGTCCTTGGCCGCCAGCATGTAGTCGCCGCTCGCATTCGGACCTTCGGGGTTCACGTAGATCAGCCCCATGTGGGTAGCGCCGAAGGGAGCCGTGAGCTCGCGATCACCGGTAACGCGCTCAGGATCGACACCTAGCCAGGCGATTTCGGCCCCCCAGTTCACGTCCAGGTCCGGCTCCCATACATCTTCACGACCGGCACCAAAACCGAAGGTACGAAAGCCCATGGATTCCAGTGCCACGTTGCCGGCGAGTACCAGCAAGTCTGCCCAGGAGATCTGCTGACCATACTTCTGCTTGATCGGCCAGAGGAGACGGCGGGTCTTGTCGATGTTGACGTTGTCCGGCCAGGAGTTGAGCGGCGCGAAACGCTGCTGACCACGACCGCCGCCCCCACGCCCATCCGTGGTGCGGTAGGTACCAGTCGCGTGCCAGGCCATGCGGATCATCTGCGGACCATAGTGACCAAAGTCGGCCGGCCACCAGTCCTGGGAGTCAGTCATCAGCTTGACCAGGTCGGCCTTCAGCGCCTTGTAGTCGAGCTTTTTGAATTCCTTCGCGTAGTTGAACGTTTCGCCGAGCGGGTTTGACCTGCCCGAATGCTGGTTAAGCAGGTCAACACGAAGCTGGTTAGGCCACCAATCCTGGTTGGTAGTGCCGCCGCCGGCGACATGATTGAACGGACATTTACCTTGATTTGTCATTGCTCCCTCCATTTCCTCATCAGGTCGGCCCGCTACTGACGGCCGACGGTTGGATAAGACTAGACCGCGTTCTAATGAAGAACCAATGTATTAAAGTAAACAAATCGATAGTTAATATCTCTGAGCATATGTCGAAACATGAGCTAGCCAAACAGAGGGGGCACAGGCGCACGACAAGGCAGCATCCAGAGCTACAGAGCCGCAGACGGGAAATAACGATCGAACACGCAGGGGGATTGGCGGTGCGGGGGGAGAGGGATAACGCGGAAATAAAAAAACCGGGCACTGGGCCCGGTTTTTCATGCAACGACCGACTTACTCGGCAGCAGCTTCGACTTCACCAGCGACCGGACGGTCAACCAGTTCGACGTAAGCCATCGGAGCGTTGTCGCCAGCGCGGAAACCGCACTTCAGGATGCGCAGGTAGCCGCCCTGACGGTTGGCGTAGCGCTTACCCAGATCGTTGAACAGCTTGCCTACGGCAGCTTTCGAACGGGTGCGGTCGAAAGCCAGACGACGGTTGGCAACGCTGTCTTCCTTGGCCAGGGTGATCAGCGGCTCGGCAACGCGGCGCAGTTCCTTGGCTTTGGGCAGGGTGGTTTTGATCAGTTCGTGCTCGAACAGCGACACTGCCATGTTCTGGAACATGGCCTTGCGGTGTGCGCTGGTGCGGCTCAGGTGACGGCCACTTTTACGATGACGCATGGTTCAATTCCTTACCAAACTTCTACGTTCGGTGATTACGACGATCAGGCAGTCGCCTTGTCGTCCTTCTTGAGACTTGCCGGCGGCCAGTTGTCGAGGCGCATGCCGAGGGACAGACCACGGGAGGCCAGGACGTCCTTGATCTCGGTCAGGGACTTCTTGCCCAGGTTCGGAGTCTTCAACAGCTCCACTTCGGTGCGCTGGATCAGATCACCGATGTAGTAGATGTTCTCCGCCTTCAGGCAGTTGGCCGAACGTACGGTCAGCTCGAGGTCATCAACCGGACGCAGGAGGATCGGATCGATCTCGTCTTCCTGCTCAACCACCACCGGCTCGCTGTCGCCCTTCAGGTCGACGAAGGCTGCCAGTTGGTGTTGCAGGATGGTGGCGGCGCGACGGATTGCCTCTTCAGGGTCCAGGGTGCCGTTCGTTTCCAGATCGATGACCAGCTTGTCCAGGTTGGTGCGCTGCTCCACACGGGCGTTTTCAACCACGTAGGCAACACGACGGACGGGACTGAACGAGGCGTCGAGCTGCAAGCGACCGATGCTGCGGCTCTCGTCTTCGTCGCTCTGGCGTGCGTCGGCGGGCTCATAGCCACGACCGCGGGACACCTTGAGCTTCATGTTCAGGACGCCGTTATCCGCCAGGTTGGCGATCACGTGGTCGCCGTTGACGATTTCGACATCATGATCCAGCTGAATATCGGCAGCAGTGACCACGCCCGGACCTTTCTTCGAAAGGCTCAGCGTTACTTCGTCACGGCCGTGCAGCTTGATAGCCAGACCTTTCAGGTTGAGCAGGATTTCGATGACGTCTTCCTGAACACCTTCGATGGCACTGTACTCATGGAGTACGCCGTCGATTTCGGCCTCGACTACTGCACAGCCAGGCATGGAGGACAACAGGATGCGACGCAGCGCGTTGCCCAGGGTATGGCCGAAACCACGCTCGAGAGGCTCGAGCGTGATTTTGGCGCGGGTCGGACTGACCACCTGCACATCAATGTGGCGGGGGGTCAGGAACTCATTTACCGAACTCTGCATGGATGCACCTATTTTCTAGCCCTTACTTGGAGTAGAGCTCGACAATCAGGTTTTCGTTGATGTCGGCGGACAGATCGCTGCGAGCCGGCACGCTCTTGAACACGCCGGACTTCTTGTCTGCGTCTACCTCGACCCACTCAACGCGGCCACGCTGGGCGCACAGTTCGAGGGCCTGGGCAATACGCAGTTGGTTCTTCGACTTCTCGCGAACGGCAACCACGTCACCAGCTTTGACCTGGTAGGACGGAACGTTCACGGTCTGGCCGTTCACGCTGATGGCCTTGTGGGAAACCAGCTGACGGGACTCGGAACGGGTAGCGCCGAAGCCCATGCGGTACACGACGTTGTCCAGGCGGCACTCGAGGAGTTGCAGCAGGTTTTCGCCGGTAGCGCCTTTACGGGCAGCAGCTTCTTTGTAGTAGTTACCGAACTGACGCTCCAGGACGCCATAGATACGGCGCACTTTCTGCTTTTCACGCAGCTGGGTGCCGTAGTCGGACAGGCGACCGCGACGGGCACCGTGCTGACCAGGAGCGGATTCGATGTTGCACTTGGATTCGAGCGCGCGAGCACCACTCTTCAGGAAGAGGTCGGTACCTTCACGACGGGACAGTTTGCACTTGGGACCAATGTAACGAGCCATTTCTCACTGTCTCCTATTACACGCGACGCTTCTTCGGCGGACGGCACCCGTTATGCGGGATGGGCGTCACGTCGGTGATGCTGGCGATCTTGTAACCGCAGGCGTTCAGAGCACGCACAGCGGATTCGCGACCCGGACCCGGGCCCTTGACGTTCACGTCGAGGTTCTTCAGGCCGTACTCCAGAGCTGCCTGACCGGCACGCTCGGCCGCAACCTGGGCAGCGAACGGAGTGCTCTTACGGGAACCGCGGAAACCAGAACCACCGGAGGTAGCCCAGGACAGGGCGTTACCTTGACGGTCGGTAATGGTGACGATGGTGTTGTTGAAAGAAGCGTGGATATGGGCGATCCCATCCACCACTGTCTTTTTGACTTTCTTACGAGGACGAGCAGCAGGCTTAGCCATGACTTAATTCCTGTCGATTCGCGGGCGCAATTACTTGCGGATCGGCTTACGCGGGCCCTTGCGGGTGCGCGCGTTGGTCTTGGTACGTTGGCCATGAACAGGCAGGCCACGACGATGACGCAGGCCGCGGTAGCAACCCAGATCCATCAGACGCTTGATGTTCATGTTGATTTCGCGACGCAGGTCACCTTCGGTGGTGAGCTTCGCGACTTCGCCACGCAGCTGTTCGATCTGCTCGTCAGAGAGATCTTTGATCTTTGCCGCCGGATTAACACCGGTGACAGCGCAGATTTTCTGCGCGGTGGTGCGACCAACACCGTAGATGTAGGTCAGCGAGATAACAGTGTGCTTGTTATCTGGAATGTTGACGCCTGCAATACGGGCCATTCAGTGAAACTCCAGTTGACAGCTACCTACGCCCCGGAAGCCAAGAAAAGGGCGCGAGATATTAGCGCTGTAAAAACGAATAATCAACCCGGCAGCGCACTAGCTGCCGGGCTCATAACGCGTGAATCACACTCAGCCTTGGCGCTGTTTGTGACGCGGCTCCGCGCTGCAGATCACGCGAACGACACCGTCGCGACGGATGATCTTGCAGTTGCGGCACAGCTTCTTCACCGATGCACGAACTTTCATCAGTAACTCCTAGAACCTTACGGAACCGGATCAGCGGAGCATGCCGCTGCCGTAGCCCTTCAGGTTGGCTTTCTTCATCAGGGATTCGTACTGGTGCGAAACGAGGTGCGATTGTACTTGGGCCATAAAGTCCATCACAACCACGACCACGATCAGCAACGAGGTCCCGCCAAGGTAGAACGGTACGTTTGCTGCAACCACCAGGAACTGGGGCAGCAGGCAAACAGCCGTCATGTACAGAGCACCGAACATGGTCAAGCGGGTCAGTACGCCATCGATATAGCGCGCCGACTGCTCGCCCGGACGGATGCCCGGAATAAAGGCACCGGACTTCTTCAGGTTCTCCGCCACGTCTTTCGGATTGAACATCAGCGCTGTGTAGAAGAAGCAGAAGAATACGATCCCTGCACTAAACAGCAGAATGTTCAACGGCTGACCAGGAGCGATGGCCTGTGCAACGTCCTGCAGCCAGCCCATGCTTTCGGACTGACCGAACCAGGCGCCCAGAGAGGCCGGGAACAGCAGGATGCTGCTGGCGAAAATAGCCGGGATAACACCGGCCATGTTCACCTTCAACGGGAGGTGGCTGGTTTGCGCAGCGAAGACCTTACGGCCCTGCTGACGCTTGGCGTAGTGCACCGCAATGCGACGCTGACCACGCTCAATGAACACCACGAAACCGATGATCGCTACTGCCAGCAGACCGATAGCGACCAGGGCGAGAATATTGATATCGCCCTGACGTGCAGACTCGAAGGACTGCCCGATCGCACTCGGCAGACCGGCCACGATGCCAGCAAAAATCAGCATCGAGATACCGTTGCCGACACCGCGCTCTGTGATCTGCTCGCCCAGCCACATCATGAACATCGCACCAGCCACGAAGGTGGTAACGGCCACGAAGTGGAAGCCGAAATCAGTCGAGAAAGCGACGCCCTGACTGGCCAGGCCAACGGACATGCCGATGGCCTGAACCAATGCCAGGGCTACAGTGCCGTAGCGGGTGTACTGGCTGATCTTGCGACGGCCAGCCTCACCTTCCTTCTTCAACTGCTCCAGCTGCGGACTGATAGCGGTCATGAGCTGCATGATGATCGATGCCGAGATGTACGGCATGATCCCCAGCGCAAAGATGCTCATCCGCTCCAATGCACCACCGGAGAACATGTTGAACAGGCTAAGAATGGTCCCCTCGTTCTGCCGGAACAGTTCGGCCAGCCGGTCCGGGTTGATACCGGGCACTGGGATGTGCGCGCCGATCCGGTAGACGATGATCGCCAGGAACAGGAAACGCAGTCGAGCCCAGAGCTCGGACAACCCGCCATTGCTGAGCGCGGAGAGAGCACCTTGCTTAGCCATTTAGTCCTCGAACTTACCGCCAGCTGCTTCGATAGCCGCACGCGCACCTTTGGTGGCTGCGATACCTTTCAGGGTCACCGCGCGAGTAACGTCGCCGGACAGCATGACTTTCACACGCTGTACGTTCTGGTTAATCACGTTGGCATCCTTCAATGCCTGCAGAGTGATGACGTCGCCTTCAACCTTGGCCAGCTCGGAGGTACGCACTTCGGCGCGATCCAGAGCCTTCAGGGAAACGAAGCCGAACTTCGGCAGACGACGGTGCAGCGGCTGTTGACCGCCCTCGAAGCCCGGAGCGATGGTGCCACCGGAGCGGGAGGTCTGACCTTTGTGACCACGGCCACCAGTCTTGCCCAGACCGCTGCCGATACCACGGCCCGGACGGTGCTTCTCGCGACGGGCACCCGGCGCGGAACGCAGATCGTTCAGTTTCATGGATTAACCCTCGACACGCAGAAGGTAGTAAGCCTTGTTGATCATGCCGCGGTTCTCAGGAGTGTCCTGGACCTCTACGGTATGACCAATGCGACGCAGGCCGAGGCCCTTGACGCAAGCTTTGTGGTTAGCCAGACGGCCGCTGACGCTTTTGATCAGCGTTACTTTGACAGTTGCCATGATTAGAGAATCTCCTCGACGCTCTTACCACGCTTGGCCGCAACGGACTCAGGGGACTGCATGTTCTTCAGACCCTTGAAGGTGGCGTAAACCACGTTCACCGGATTGGTGGAGCCGTAGCATTTGGCCAGAACGTTCTGCACACCGGCCACTTCCAGAACGGCACGCATGGCGCCGCCAGCGATGATACCGGTACCTTCGGAAGCCGGCTGCATGAACACCTTGGAGGCGCCATGAGCGGACTTGATCGGGTACTGCAGAGTCGTGCCGTCCAGATCGACCTGGATCATGTTGCGGCGGGCAGCTTCCATCGCCTTCTGGATGGCTGCCGGCACTTCGCGCGACTTGCCACGACCGAAGCCGACACGACCCTTGCCATCACCCACCACGGTCAGCGCGGTGAAAGTGAAAATACGACCACCTTTTACGGTCTTGGCAACGCGGTTAACCTGAACCAGCTTCTCGATGTAGCCTTCGTCGCGCTTTTGCTCGTTATTTGCCATAACTTAGAACTCCAGCCCGCCTTCACGAGCAGCATCAGCCAGCGCCTTGACGCGGCCGTGGTACTTGAAGCCAGAACGATCGAATGCCACCTGAGTGACGCCAGCGGCTTTCGCACGCTCGGCAACCAGTTGACCAACCTTCTTGGCCGCGTCGACATTGCCGGTGGCGCCGTCACGCAGTTCTTTGTCCAGGGTCGAGGCGCTGGCCAGGACCTTGGCGCCGTCGGCCGAAATGACCTGGGCGTAGATGTGCTGGGAAGAACGGTACACGCAGAGGCGTACGGCTTCCAGCTCGCGCATTTTCAGGCGTGCCTTGCGAGCGCGACGCAGACGAGTTTCTTTCTTTACGCTCATTTGCTATGCCCTACTTCTTCTTAGCTTCTTTACGACGGACGACTTCGTCGGCGTAACGTACACCCTTGCCTTTGTAAGGCTCCGGCGGACGGAAGTCGCGGATCTCGGCGGCCACTTGACCGACCAGCTGCTTGTCGATGCCCTTGATCAGGATATCGGTCTGGCTGGGGGTTTCAGCGGTGATGCCTTGCGGCAGTTCGTAATCCACCGGGTGCGAGAAGCCAAGAGCCAAGGACAAGGTTTGACCTTTGGCCTGAGCTTTGTAACCAACGCCGACCAGCTGGAGCTTGCGCTCGAAGCCCTGGCTGACGCCGATCACCATGTTGTTTACCAGCGCACGGGTGGTACCGGCCATTGCCTTGTTCTGCTGGTCGCCGTTGCGAGCAGCGAAACGCAGCTCACCGGATTCCTGCAGAACCTCAACGGACGGATGCACTTTCAGTTCGAGGGAGCCTTTGGCGCCCTTTACCGAGAGCTGCTGACCGGCGAGTTTGACTTCTACGCCAGCGGGCAGCTTGACGGGGTTCTTAGCAACGCGAGACATGCTTCAACCCCCTTAGAACACAGTGCAAAGCACTTCGCCGCCAACACCAGCAGCGCGAGCAGCACGATCAGTCATCACACCCTTGTTGGTGGAAACGATCGATACGCCCAGGCCGCCACGTACTTTCGGCAGCTGATCGACGGACTTGTACTGGCGCAGGCCAGGACGACTTACGCGCTTAAGCTCCTCGATGACCGGACGGCCTTCGAAGTACTTGAGCTCGATGGACAGCAGAGGCTTGATGTCGCTGCTGACTTGGTATCCCGTGATGTAACCTTCGTTCTTCAGAACGTCGGCTACTGCCACCTTCAGCTTGGAGGACGGCATGCTTACGACAGACTTTTCAGCCATCTGGGCATTACGGATACGAGTTAGCATGTCCGCTAACGGGTCCTGCATACTCATGGGCTAGATGCTCCTGATACAAAAATAAATAGCCTTGCGGCTAGAGTCACACGCGAGCACTGGACGGACTAATGCCAGGCTCGGCGAGCCGGACATTCTAGAGATACTCCAGAAACGAATCAAGCCCCAAAAGGGGCTTGATTCAGATGAGCCAGGTTGGGCTGACCGAGGCCAGCCTAACCGAGGATCATTACCAGCTGGCTTTCACCAGGCCCGGCACATCACCGCGCATGGCGGCTTCACGCAGCTTGTTACGACCGAGGCCGAACTTGCGGTAAACGCCGTGCGGACGCCCGGTGATGCGGCAGCGGTTACGCAGGCGCGAGGCGCTGGCGTCACGTGGCTGCTTCTGCAGGGCTACCTGCGCTTCCCAACGAGCTTCCGGAGTGGAGTTCGGGTTGGCGATGATAGCTTTCAGCTCAGCACGCTTTTTGGCGTACTTAGCAACCGTTTGCTGACGCTTCAGCTCACGGTTCTTCATGCTCTGTTTGGCCATTTACCTACTCCAATCAGTTGCGGAACGGGAAGTTGAAGGCGCGCAGCAGGGCACGACCTTCATCATCCGTACGGGCGGTGGTGGTCAGGGTGATGTCCAGACCGCGCAGCGCATCGATTTTGTCGTAATCGATTTCCGGGAAGATGATCTGCTCTTTCACACCCATGCTGTAGTTGCCACGACCGTCGAAGGACTTGGCATTCAGGCCGCGGAAGTCGCGTACACGCGGCAGGGAGATGGACAGCAGACGATCCAGGAATTCGTACATGCGGTCACGGCGCAGGGTGACCTTGACGCCGATCGGCCAACCTTCACGCACCTTGAAGCCCGCAATGGACTTGCGAGCATAGGTCACGACGGCTTTCTGGCCAGTGATCTTTTCCAGGTCAGCTACTGCGCTCTCGATGACTTTCTTGTCACCGATGGCTTCGCCCAGACCCATGTTCAGGGTGATCTTGGTGATGCGCGGAATCTCCATCACGTTCGAAAGCTGAAGTTGCTCCTTCAGTTTCGGCGCGATTTCGTTCCGGTAAATCTCTTTCAGTCGTGCCATGGTTATCTACCTAGCAGTTCTCAAGCATCAACCGGTTTTTGGGTCGACTTGAAGACACGAATTTTCTTACCTTCTTCAACCTTGAAACCAACGCGATCAGCCTTGTTGGTTTCGGCATTGAAGATGGCAACGTTGGAGAGGTGCAGCGGCGCCTCCCGCTCGACGATACCGCCCTGGACACCGGCCATGGGGTTAGGCTTGGTGTGGCGCTTGATCAGGTTTACACCACTGACCAGCACACGGCTGTCGGCGAGAACCTTCAGCACCTTGCCACGCTTGCCCTTGTCCTTGCCGGCGATGACGATGATCTCGTCGTCACGACGAATCTTTTGCATGACGGCTTCTCCTTACAGCACTTCGGGGGCGAGCGAGACGATCTTCATGAACTTCTCGGAACGCAGTTCACGGGTCACGGGCCCGAAGATACGGGTGCCGATCGGCTCCTGCTTGTTGTTCAGCAGGACGGCGGCGTTGCCGTCGAAGCGGATGATCGAGCCGTCAGGGCGACGAACGCCGTGCTTGGTACGGACCACGACAGCGGTCATTACCTGGCCTTTCTTCACCTTGCCACGCGGAATCGCTTCTTTCACGGTGACCTTGATGATGTCGCCGATGCCGGCATAGCGACGGTGCGAACCACCAAGGACCTTGATGCACATAACGCGACGAGCACCGCTGTTGTCAGCGACGTCGAGCATGGATTGAGTCTGAATCATATCTTTCTCCGACCCTTAGTCCTTAGACTTCCACGGCACGTTCGACGACTTCCACCAGGGACCAGGACTTGGTCTTGGCCAGCGGGCGGGTCTCACGAATGGTGACCTTGTCGCCGATGCGGCACTGGTTGGTTTCGTCGTGGGCGTGCAGCTTGGTCGAACGCTTCACGTATTTACCGTAGATCGGGTGCTTTACGCGACGCTCGATCAGGACGGTGATGGTCTTGTCCATCTTGTCGCTGACGACACGGCCGGTCAGCGTGCGGACGGTTTTCTGAGCTTCAGCCATGATTACTTACCTGCTTGCTGGTTGAGCACAGTTTTCACGCGAGCGATGTCGCGCTTCACTTGCGAGAGCAGGTGAGACTGCCCCAACTGGCCAGTTGCTTTCTGCATGCGCAGATTGAACTGGTCGCGCAGCAGGCCGAGCAGTTGCTCGTTCAGCTGCTGTACGGATTTTTCACGAAGTTCATTCGCTTTCATCACATCACCGTCCGCTTAACAAAGGAGGTGGCGAGCGGCAGCTTTGCAGCAGCCAGGGCGAATGCCTCACGCGCCAGCTCTTCGGAAACACCCTCGATCTCGTACAGGACCTTGCCCGGTTGAATCTGGGCAACCCAGTACTCGACGCCACCCTTACCTTTACCCATACGAACTTCGAGGGGCTTCTTGGTCACGGGCTTATCCGGGAACACACGGATCCAGATCTTGCCGCCACGCTTCACGTGACGGGTGAGGGCACGACGTGCAGCCTCGATCTGGCGGGCAGTGAGACGACCACGGCCAGTTGCCTTCAGCGCGAACTCGCCGAAGCTGACCTTGCTACCGCGCTGAGCCAGACCACGGTTGTGGCCGGTCATCTGCTTGCGGAACTTCGTACGCTTTGGTTGCAGCATTTGGCGTACCCCTTACTTAGCAGCTTTTTTACGAGGAGCGGGCGCTACGGGCTTCAGCTCTTCCTGGCGGCCACCAATGACCTCACCCTTGAAGATCCAAACCTTCACACCAATCACACCGTAGGTGGTGTGCGCTTCATAGGTTGCGTAGTCGATGTCGGCACGCAGGGTGTGCAGAGGCACACGACCTTCGCGGTACCACTCGGTACGGGCGATTTCAGCGCCACCGAGACGACCACTTACCTGAATCTTGATACCCTTGGCACCAATGCGCATGGCGTTCTGTACAGCGCGCTTCATGGCGCGACGGAACATCACGCGACGCTCCAGCTGCTGAGCTACGCTCTGCGCAACCAGCATACCGTCAAGCTCCGGCTTGCGGATCTCTTCGATATTGATGTGCACCGGCACACCCATTTGCTTGGTCAGGTCCTGGCGCAGTTTCTCAACATCTTCACCTTTCTTGCCGATCACGATACCGGGACGGGCGGTGTGGATGGTGATACGTGCGGTTTGAGCCGGACGATGGATATCGATACGGCTTACGGACGCGCTTTTTAGTTTGTCTTGGAGGTACTCACGCACCTTCAGATCGGCAAACAGATAATCGGCATAAGTGCGCTTATCTGCATACCAAACGGAGGTGTGCTCCTTGACGATACCCAGGCGAATGCCAGTGGGATGTACTTTCTGACCCATCTGATCGACTCCGTTACTTGTCCGCAACCTTGACAGTGATATGGCAAGACCGCTTGACGATGCGATCAGCACGGCCCTTGGCACGCGGCATGATGCGCTTCAGCGAACGCCCCTCGTTGACGAAAACGGTGGAAACCTTCAGGTCATCCACGTCTGCGCCTTCGTTGTGCTCAGCGTTGGCCACGGCCGATTCGAGCACTTTCTTCATGATCTCAGCGGCTTTCTTGCTGCTGAAAGTCAACAGGTTGAGCGCTTCGCCCACCTTCTTCCCGCGGATCTGGTCGGCGACCAAGCGGGCTTTCTGGGCGGAGATTCGAGCGCCCGACAGCTTAGCGGCTACTTCCATCGTTCCTTACCCCTTAACGCTTGGCTTTCTTGTCCGCAGCGTGCCCGCGATAGGTGCGGGTAGCGGCGAACTCGCCCAGTTTGTGGCCGACCATGTCTTCGTTCACGAGGACCGGGACGTGTTGACGACCGTTATGCACAGCGATGGTCAGACCGACCATTTGCGGCAGTACGATGGAGCGACGCGACCAGGTTTTCACCGGCTTGCGATCGTTCTTTTCCACCGCCACTTCGATCTTCTTCAGTAGGTGAAGATCGATAAAAGGACCTTTTTTCAGAGAACGCGGCACTGTCGTATCCTCAGTTATTTACGGCGACGGACGATCATGTTGTCGGTGCGCTTGTTCGCGCGGGTCTTCGCACCCTTGGTCGGGAAGCCCCACGGAGACACCGGATGACGGCCACCAGAGGTACGACCTTCACCACCACCATGCGGGTGGTCTACCGGGTTCATCGCCACGCCGCGAACGGTCGGGCGAACACCACGCCAGCGCTTGGCACCGGCTTTACCCAGCGAACGCAGGCTGTGCTCGGAGTTCGAGACTTCGCCCAGGGTCGCACGGCACTCGGCCAGGACTTTACGCATCTCGCCGGAACGCAGACGCAGGGTTACGTAGGCGCCTTCACGGGCAACCAGCTGAACGGAGGCACCAGCGGAACGGGCGATTTGCGCGCCTTTGCCGGGCTTGAGTTCGATGCCGTGAATGGTGCTACCAACCGGGATGTTACGCAGCGGCAGGGTGTTACCGGCCTTGATCGGTGCATTGACACCCGAGATCAGCTGGTCGCCAGCGCTCACGCCCTTCGGCGCGATGATGTAGCGACGCTCGCCGTCGGCGTACTTCAGCAGAGCGATATGAGCAGTACGGTTAGGATCGTATTCGATGCGCTCAACGGTGGCAGGAATGCCATCCTTGTTGCGACGGAAGTCGACCAGACGGTAGTGCTGCTTGTGACCACCGCCGATGTGGCGAGTGGTGATGCGGCCGTTGTTGTTACGACCACCGGTCTTCGACTTCTTCTCGACCAGCGGAGCGTAGGGAGCGCCTTTGTGCAGCTCCTGGTTGACCACCTTGACCACGAAACGGCGGCCAGCGGAAGTCGGTTTGCACTTAACGATTGCCATGATGCACCCCTTTACTCAGCGCTGCTGGCGAAATCGAGATCTTGGCCCGGCTGAAGAGCGATGTACGCTTTCTTCCAGTCGTTACGCTTGCCCAGACCACGAACGGTACGCTTGGTCTTGCCCTTCACATTGAGGGTGGTGACGCGAGCGACTTTCACGCTGAACAGGCTTTCTACGGCCTTCTTGATTTCCAGCTTGGTTGCATCAGTGGCAACCTTGAAAACGAACTGGCCCTTGCTGTCTGCCAGCATGGTGGCCTTCTCGGAGATGTGCGGACCAACCAGCACCTTGAATACGCGTTCCTGGTTCATGCCAGCAGCTCCTCGAATTTCTTCACGGCAGACACGGTGATCAGGACTTTGTCGTAGGCGATCAGGCTAACCGGATCGGAACCTTGGACGTCGCGAACATCAACGTGCGGCAGGTTGCGAGCAGCCAGATACAGGTTCTGATCAACGGCCTCGGAAACGATCAGCACGTCGGTCAGACCCAGGCCGTTCAGCTTACCCAGCAGAGTCTTGGTTTTCGGGGCTTCAACAGCGAAGTCCTCAACCACTACCAGACGGTCCTGACGAACCAGCTCGGCAAGAATGGAGCGCAGGGCAGCGCGGTACATCTTCTTGTTGAGCTTCTGGGAGTGATCCTGGGGCTTGGCAGCGAAGGTGGTACCACCGGAGCGCCAGATGGGGCTGCGAATGGTGCCAGCACGAGCACGACCGGTGCCCTTCTGACGCCAGGGCTTCTTGCCGCCACCGGATACTTCGGAACGGGTCTTCTGCGCGCGAGTGCCCTGACGACCACCGGCCATGTAGGCGACGACAGCCTGGTGAACCAGGGTCTCGTTGAACTCACCGCCAAAGGTACGCTCGGAGACTTCGATAGCCTGAGCGCCATTTACATTCAATTGCATCTCAGCTTCCCCTCTTAACCACGAGCCTTGGCTGCCGGACGCACAACGACATCACCGCCGGTAGCGCCGGGAACGGCACCCTTGACCAGCAGCAGATTGCGTTCTGCATCGACACGCACAACTTCCAGGGACTGCACGGTCACGCGCTCAGCGCCCAGATGACCGGACATTTTCTTGCCCTTGAAGACACGACCAGGAGTCTGGCACTGGCCAATAGAACCCGGGGCGCGGTGGGAAACGGAGTTACCGTGGGTATTGTCCTGACCACGGAAGTTCCAGCGCTTGATGGTACCGGCATAGCCTTTACCCTTGGACTGACCGGTAACGTCTACCAGTTGACCCGCTTGGAACAGCTCGGCAGTCAGTTGATCGCCAGCCTGGAACTCGCCGTCTTCGAGACGGAATTCCCAGACGCCACGACCAGCAGCCACGTTCGCCTTGGCGAAATGACCAGCCTGAGCCTTGGTCACACGAGAGGCACGACGCTCACCGACAGTCACCTGCACGGCGCGGTAGCCATCGCTCTCTTCGCTCTTGAACTGGGTCACACGATTCGGCTCGATCTCGATGACCGTAACCGGAATGGAGACACCTTCTTCGGTGAAAATGCGGGTCATGCCGCACTTACGACCGACTACACCAATAGTCATGTTGTAAACCTCATGAGTGTACGGGGCTTTCACCCGCTATGGCCGCCCATTTCAGAGCGTTACACGACTAAAACCCGAAGGTTATTAGCCGAGGCTGATCTGCACTTCCACGCCTGCCGCAAGGTCGAGCTTCATCAGCGCATCGACGGTTTTATCCGTCGGCTGGACGATGTCCAGAACACGCTTGTGGGTACGAATTTCGTACTGATCACGCGCGTCTTTGTTGACGTGCGGGGAGATCAGAACGGTGTACCGCTCTTTGCGAGTAGGCAGAGGAATAGGACCACGCACCTGAGCACCAGTACGTTTCGCGGTTTCCACGATTTCCTGGGTGGATTGATCGATCAGGCGATGGTCAAAAGCCTTCAACCGAATACGGATTTGTTGGTTTTGCATTTTGACCTCAGACTCTATCTCTGCTATCCCCAACGGACGGACTACGCCCGTTAAAAGGAGGCGTGATTGTACGGATGCGCCGAATGGGTGTCAACTTTTGACCAACCAAAAGAAAAGGGCCCCGAAGGGCCCTTTTCTCTAGCGAGATCCTCGATTACTCGATGATCTTGGCAACCACGCCGGCACCAACGGTACGGCCACCTTCGCGGATCGCGAAACGCAGGCCGTCTTCCATGGCGATCGGGGCGATCAGGGTGACAACCATCTTGATGTTGTCGCCCGGCATTACCATCTCAACGCCTTCCGGCAGCTCACAGTTACCGGTCACGTCAGTGGTACGGAAGTAGAACTGCGGACGGTAGCCCTTGAAGAACGGAGTGTGGCGACCGCCTTCTTCCTTGGACAGCACGTACACTTCGCACTCGAACTTGGTGTGCGGCTTGATGGTGCCCGGCTTGGCCAGAACCTGACCACGCTCTACGTCATCACGCTTGGTGCCGCGCAGCAGGGCGCCAACGTTCTCGCCAGCACGACCTTCGTCGAGCAGCTTGCGGAACATTTCCACACCGGTGCAGGTGGTCTTGGTGGTCGGACGGATACCGACGATCTCGATTTCCTCGCCCACCTTGACGATACCGCGCTCAACACGACCGGTAACCACGGTGCCGCGACCGGAGATGGAGAACACGTCTTCGATCGGCATCAGGAACGGCTGGTCGATGGCACGCACCGGCTCCGGAATGTAGGAGTCCAGGGTCTCAACCAGTTTACGAACAGCGGAAACGCCGATTTCGTTGTCGTCCTTGCCTTCCAGGGCCATCAGAGCAGAGCCGATCACGATCGGAGTGTCGTCACCCGGGAAGTCGTAGGTGTTCAGCAGGTCGCGAACTTCCATTTCGACCAGTTCCAGCAGCTCGGCGTCGTCGACCATGTCGGCCTTGTTCAGGAATACGACGATGTAGGGTACGCCTACCTGACGGGACAGCAGGATGTGCTCGCGAGTCTGCGGCATGGGGCCGTCGGCAGCGGAGCAAACCAGGATCGCGCCGTCCATCTGGGCAGCACCGGTGATCATGTTCTTCACGTAGTCAGCGTGACCGGGGCAGTCAACGTGAGCGTAGTGACGAATGGCGGAATCGTACTCAACGTGGGAGGTGTTGATGGTGATACCGCGAGCCTTCTCTTCCGGCGCGTTGTCGATCTGGTCGAAAGCACGAGCAGCACCACCCCAGGTCTCGGAGCAAACCTTGGTCAGCGCAGCGGTCAGAGTGGTCTTACCGTGGTCAACGTGACCAATGGTGCCAACGTTGACGTGCGGTTTGTTACGTTCGAATTTTTCCTTAGCCACGACAGTAAACCTCTTACTTAAAGGGCTGAATCAACCTTGTTTTTTAACCAGCGCTTCGACGATGTTCGACGGAGCTTCTGCGTATTTGGAGAATTCCATGGAGTAGCTCGCGCGACCCTGGGACATGGAACGCACGTCGGTCGCATAACCGAACATCTCGCCCAGCGGAACCTCGGCACGGATAACCTTACCGGAAACCGAGTCCTCCATCCCCTGAATCAGACCACGACGACGGTTCAGGTCGCCCATCACGTCACCCATGTAGTCCTCGGGGGTCACCACCTCTACCTTCATGATCGGCTCAAGCACCTTACCACCGCCCTTCTGGGCCAGTTGCTTGGTCGCCATGGAGGCAGCGATCTTGAACGCCATCTCGTTGGAGTCGACGTCATGGTAGGAGCCGTCGAAGACAGTAGCCTTCAGGCCGATGAGCGGATAGCCGGCAACGACGCCGTTCTTCATCTGCTCTTCGATACCCTTCTGGATCGCCGGGATGTATTCCTTCGGAACCACACCACCCACGACTTCGTTGGTGAACACCAGACCCTCGGCAATGTTGCCCTTCTCGTCCACGTCGGCGGCAGAGAAGCGGATCCAGCAGTGACCGAACTGGCCACGACCGCCGGACTGACGAACGAACTTGCCTTCGATCTCCACGTTGTCCTTGGAGATGGTTTCGCGGTAGGAAACCTGAGGCTTGCCGATGTTGGCCTCAACGCCGAATTCGCGCTTCATGCGGTCGACGATGATATCCAGGTGCAACTCACCCATGCCGGAAATGATGGTCTGGCCGGTTTCTTCGTCGGTCTTCACGCGGAACGACGGGTCTTCCTGGGCCAGCTTGCCGAGGGCAATACCCATTTTCTCCTGGTCGGCCTTGGTCTTCGGCTCTACAGCTACCGAGATTACGGGCTCCGGGAAGTCCATGCGCTCGAGAACGATTGGTTTCTCGATATCGCACAGGGTGTCACCGGTGGTGACGTCCTTCATACCGATCAGGGCCGCAATGTCGCCAGCGCGGCATTCCTTGATCTCTTCACGCTGGTTGGCGTGCATTTGCACCATCCGACCTACACGCTCTTTCTTGCCCTTGACCGAGTTCAGCACGGAGTCGCCGGAAGCCAGGACGCCGGAGTAAACACGAGCGAAGGTCAGAGTACCGACGAAGGGGTCGGTAGCGATCTTGAACGCCAGAGCCGAGAAGGGCTCGGTATCGTCCGCACGACGCTCGTCATGGATCTCGTTGTCATCAGTGCTATCCGGGTGGACGCCCTGAATCGGCGGGATCTCGGTCGGAGCCGGCAGGAAGTCGATCACGGCATCCAGAACCAGGGGCACACCCTTGTTCTTGAAGGAGGAACCGCAAACGGCCGGAACGATTTCGCTGGCGAGAGTACGAGCGCGCAGACCTGCCTTGATTTCCTCGACGGTCAGCTCACCCTCTTCCAGGTACTTGTTCATCAGCTCTTCGTTGGCTTCGGCGGCGGCTTCAACCATGTTGTTGCGCCATTCTTCAGCCAGGGCCTGGAGCTCGGCGGGAATTTCTTCCTCGCGGTAGGTAGTGCCCTTGTCGTCTTCGTTCCAGTAGATCGCCTTCATCTTGATCAGGTCGATCTGGCCCTGGAAGTCATCCTCGGCGCCGATAGCCAGCTGAACCGGGACCGGGGTGTGACCCAGACGATTCTTGATCTGACCAACTACGCGCAGGAAGTTGGCGCCAGCACGGTCCATCTTGTTCACGTAGACGACGCGCGGAACACCGTACTTGTTGGCCTGACGCCATACGGTTTCGGACTGAGGCTCAACGCCGGAAGTACCGCAGAACACAACGACCGCACCGTCGAGAACACGCAGGGAGCGCTCCACTTCGATGGTGAAGTCGACGTGACCGGGGGTGTCGATTACGTTGACGCGGTAGTTGTCATACTGACCACGGGAACCCTTCCAGAAAGTGGTCACAGCAGCGGAGGTAATGGTGATACCACGCTCCTGCTCCTGCACCATCCAGTCGGTAGTGGCGGCGCCGTCATGCACCTCACCCATTTTGTGGCTGAGACCTGTGTAGAACAGGATCCGCTCCGTAGTGGTGGTCTTACCGGCGTCTACGTGTGCGCAGATACCGATGTTACGGTAGCGGTTGATAGGGGTTGTACGAGCCACGAAAAAATCCTCGCTAGATTAGAAGCGATAATGCGAGAAGGCCTTGTTGGCCTCTGCCATGCGGTGCACGTCTTCACGCTTCTTGACAGCGGCGCCCTTGCCATCGAAGGCATCCAGCAGCTCGCCAGCCAGGCGCAGGGCCATGGATTTCTCACCACGCTTGCGCGCGGACTCAACCAGCCAACGCATGGCCAGGGCATTACGACGGGACGGACGAACTTCGACCGGAACCTGGTAAGTGGCACCGCCGACACGGCGGGACTTTACTTCGACCAGCGGAGCGATGGCGTCGAGAGCTTTCTCGAAGATTTCCAGGGGATCGCTGTTCTTGCGGGATTTGACGGTATCCAGAGCACCATAAACGATGCGCTCGGCTACGGCCTTCTTGCCGCTTTCCATCACGTGGTTCATGAACTTGGCGAGAATCTGGCTTCCGTACTTCGGATCGTCCAGGATCTCACGTTTTGCTGCTACACGACGTCTTGGCATTGATAAGCCCTCAAACGGTCTTCAGGTTAGCCCGGGACCATAACCATTTGGTTACGCCCGACCTTACTCTTATCGACTCAATGAATATGAAAACTGACAAAGCACCGAATTACTTCGGACGCTTGGTACCGTACTTGGAACGACCCTGCTTACGGTCTTTGACGCCGGTGGTATCCAGCGAACCGCGAACGGTGTGGTAACGCACACCCGGGAGGTCCTTTACACGACCGCCACGGATCAGCACTACGCTGTGCTCTTGCAGGTTGTGACCTTCGCCACCGATATACGAAGTGACTTCGTAGCCGTTGGTCAGGCGAACACGGCAAACCTTACGGAGTGCGGAGTTCGGCTTCTTCGGCGTGGTGGTGTAGACGCGGGTGCAAACGCCGCGACGCTGCGGGCAGTTCTGCAGCGCAGGTACGTCGGATTTCTCGACGATACGGCTGCGCGGCTTACGCACCAGCTGGTTAATAGTTGCCATCTAATTGCTCCACTGTTGTCTTTCGACGCTATTGCCTTACAAAGAAAGCAAAATGACAGGGCAATACGCCCTGCCAAATTTAGGGGTGCATGAGTCTAAAGAGACTCAATGCCCCCGTCAAGGCGATGCCCCTGGCGGTTCATGACCGCCAGGGGCATCGCACTTAGTTGCTGCCGGAATTCAGCGCTTCGGTGAGCGCCGCTTCCACTTCGCTCGCGCTTACGCGAACCGGCTTGCCGGCCTCGCGCTGGCGCTTGCGCTCGCTGTGGTAGGCCAGGCCGGTACCGGCCGGAATCAGGCGACCCACCACCACGTTTTCCTTCAAGCCGCGCAGGTAGTCGCGCTTACCAGTAACCGCCGCTTCGGTGAGGACGCGAGTGGTTTCCTGGAAGGACGCTGCGGAGATGAACGACTCGGTAGACAGCGAGGCCTTGGTGATACCCAGCAGAACGCGCTCGAACTTCGCAATGAAGCGATCTTCGGTCGACAGACGCTCGTTTTCCTCCAGCACCTGGGTCAGCTCCATCTGGTCGCCCTTGATGAAGCTGGAGTCGCCGGACTCGGCAATTTCCACTTTACGCAGCATCTGACGCAGAATGGTCTCGATGTGCTTGTCGTTGATCTTCACGCCCTGCAGGCGGTACACGTCCTGGATCTCGTTGACGATGTACTTGGCCAGCGCGCTCACACCCAGCAGGCGCAGGATGTCATGCGGGTTGCTCGGGCCGTCGGAGATCACTTCGCCGCGGTTCACCTGCTCACCTTCGAACACGTTCAGGTGACGCCACTTCGGAATCAGCTCCTCGTAAGGATCAGTACCGTCGTTCGGGGTGATGACCAGACGGCGCTTGCCCTTGGTCTCCTTGCCGAAGGAGATGGTGCCGCTGATTTCCGCCAGAATCGAAGGCTCTTTCGGACGACGCGCTTCGAAGAGGTCGGCCACGCGCGGCAGACCACCGGTGATGTCGCGGGTCTTCGAGGTTTCCTGCGGGATACGGGCGATAACGTCACCCACGCCCACCTGGGCACCGTCAGCCACACCCACCAGGGCGTTCGCCGGCAGGAAGTACTGGGCGGGAACGTCGGTACCCGGCAGCAGCAGCTCCTTGCCATTGGCGTCGACCAGCTTCACGGCCGGACGAATATCCTTGCCGGCGGCCGGACGATCCTTCGGATCCAGAACCTCGATGTTGGTCAGGCCGGTGAGTTCGTCGGTCTGACGCTTGATGGTGATGCCCTCCTCCATGCCGACGAAGGTCACGGTACCCTTCATTTCGGTCACGATGGGGTGGGTGTGCGGGTCCCACTTGGCGACGATTGCGCCCGGATCGACCTTGTCACCTTCCTTCACGGAAATCACGGCGCCGTACGGCAGCTTGTAGCGCTCGCGCTCGCGACCGAAGTCGTCGGCAACGGCCAGTTCGCCGGAACGGGATACCGCAACCAGGGCACCGTCAGCACGCTCAACGTGCTTCAGGTTGTGCAGACGGATGGTACCGCCGTTCTTCACCTGGACGTTGTCGGCAGCCGAGGTACGGCTTGCGGCACCACCGATGTGGAAGGTACGCATGGTCAGCTGCGTACCCGGCTCACCGATGGACTGGGCAGCGATTACGCCCACTGCCTCACCGATGTTCACCTGGTGACCACGAGCGAGATCGCGGCCGTAGCACTTGGCGCAGATGCCGTAACGGGTTTCGCAGGTGATGGGCGAACGCACCACCACTTCGTCGACGCTCATGCGCTCGATGAACTCGACCCACTTCTCGTCGATCAGGGTGCCGGCGGGAACGATGACTTCGCCATCGTCGCTACCCGGCTTGAACACGTCACGGGCAATGACACGGCCCAGCACGCGCTCACCCAGGGGCTCAACCACGTCGCCACCTTCGATGTGCGGAGTCATCAGCAGACCATGCTCGGTGCCGCAGTCGATCTCGGTCACTACCAGGTCCTGGGCGACGTCGACGAGACGACGGGTCAGGTAACCGGAGTTCGCGGTTTTCAGCGCGGTATCCGCCAGACCCTTACGAGCACCGTGGGTGGAGATGAAGTACTGGAGTACGTTCAGGCCTTCACGGAAGTTCGCGGTGATGGGGGTCTCGATGATGGAGCCGTCCGGCTTGGCCATCAGGCCACGCATACCGGCCAGCTGACGGATCTGGGCCGCGGAACCCCGCGCACCGGAGTCCGCCATCATGTACATGGAGTTGAAGGACTCCTGGTCGACCTCCTTGCCCTCGCGATCGACAACCTTCTCTTTCGAGAGGTTGGCCATCATCGCCTTGGACACTTCGTCGTTGGCCTTGGACCAGAGGTCGATCACCTTGTTGTACTTCTCGCCCTGGGTTACCAGGCCGGAGGCGTACTGGGATTCGATTTCCTTCACTTCCTCGGTGGCGGCATCGATGATGCGCGCTTTCTCGTCGGGGATGACGAAGTCGTTCACGCCAATGGAGACGCCGGAAATGGTGGAGTAGGCGAAACCGGTATACATCAGCTGGTCAGCGAAGATGACGGTGTCCTTCAGACCCACCACGCGATAGCACAGGTTGATCAGCTTGGAGATCGCCTTCTTCTTCATCGGCTGGTTGACCACATCGAAGGACAGGCCGGCCGGGACCACCTGGAACAGCAGCGCACGGCCGACGGTGGTGTCGACGATGCGGGTGTTCTTGGAAATGGAGCCGTCCTTTTCCTTCACGGTCTCGTTGATCCGCACTTTCACGCGGGCGTGCAGGGATGCTTCGCCGGCGCGGAACACGCGGTCGACTTCCTGCAGGTCTGCGAACACGCGACCTTCGCCCTTGGCGTTAACGGCTTCGCGGGTCATGTAGTACAGACCCAGTACCACGTCCTGCGACGGCACGATGATCGGCTCGCCGTTGGCGGGGGACAGGATGTTGTTGGTGGACATCATCAGCGCGCGCGCTTCCAGCTGGGCCTCGAGGGTCAGCGGAACGTGAACGGCCATCTGGTCACCGTCGAAGTCGGCGTTGTACGCGGCACAGACCAGCGGGTGCAGCTGGATGGCCTTGCCTTCGATCAGTACCGGCTCGAACGCCTGGATACCCAGACGGTGCAGGGTCGGCGCGCGGTTCAGCAACACGGGGTGTTCGCGGATGACTTCGGCGAGTACGTCCCAGACCTCGGGCAGCTCGCGCTCGACCATCTTCTTGGCGGCCTTGATGGTGGTCGCCATGCCACGGGCTTCGAGCTTGCCGAAAATGAACGGCTTGAACAGCTCGAGCGCCATCTTCTTCGGCAGACCGCACTGATGCAGGCGCAGGGTCGGACCCACGGTGATCACGGAACGACCGGAGTAGTCCACGCGCTTACCGAGCAGGTTCTGACGGAAGCGGCCTTGCTTGCCCTTGATCATGTCGGCCAGGGACTTCAGCGGGCGCTTGTTCGAGCCAGTGATGGCGCGGCCACGACGGCCGTTGTCCAGCAGGGCATCGACGGCTTCCTGCAGCATGCGCTTTTCGTTGCGCACGATGATGTCCGGCGCAGCGAGGTCGAGCAGGCGCTTCAGGCGGTTGTTACGGTTGATGACGCGACGATACAGATCGTTCAGGTCGGAAGTCGCGAAGCGGCCGCCATCCAGCGGAACCAGCGGACGCAGGTCCGGCGGCAGCACCGGCAGGACGGTCAGCACCATCCACTCGGGATGGTTGCCGGAATCCTTGAAGGCTTCCATCAGCTTCAGGCGCTTGGACAGTTTCTTGATCTTGGTTTCCGAGTTGGTCTGCGGAATCTCTTCGCGCAGGCGGCCGATCTCGTGGTCCAGGTCAATGGCGTTGAGCAGCTCGCGGACAGCCTCGGCACCCATGCGGGCGTCGAAGTCGTCACCGAACTCCTCGAGGGCTTCGAAGTACTGCTCGTCGTTCAGCAGTTGGTTCTTTTCCAGGGTGGTCATGCCCGGGTCGATCACGACGTAGCTCTCGAAATAGAGCACGCGCTCGATATCGCGCAGGGTCATGTCCAGCAGCAGGCCGATACGGGACGGCAGGGACTTCAGAAACCAGATGTGGGCAACGGGCGAAGCCAGCTCGATGTGGCCCATGCGCTCACGGCGCACCTTGGCCAGCGCGACTTCCACGCCGCACTTCTCGCAGATCACGCCGCGATGCTTGAGGCGCTTGTACTTACCGCACAGGCACTCGTAGTCCTTGACCGGGCCAAAGATCTTGGCGCAGAACAGGCCGTCGCGCTCCGGCTTGAAGGTACGGTAGTTGATGGTCTCCGGCTTCTTCACTTCACCGAAGGACCAGGAACGGATCATCTCGGGCGAGGCCAGACCAATACGGATGGCATCGAACTCTTCGATTTGACCCTGGTTTTTCAACAGATTCAGCAAGTCTTTCAAGGCCTTTCCTCCTCACGGACCCGCTACGACCGGCCTTGACCAGCCGTAGCGCTTTGGGCGTCGCGTGTTATTCGGTTTCCAGTTCGATGTCGATGCCGAGCGAGCGGATCTCTTTGATCAGCACGTTGAAGGACTCGGGCATGCCAGCCTCCATGCGGTGATCGCCGTCCACGATGTTCTTGTACATCTTGGTCCGGCCGTTCACGTCGTCCGACTTCACGGTCAGCATTTCCTGCAGGGTGTAGGCGGCGCCGTAGGCTTCCAGCGCCCAGACCTCCATCTCCCCGAAACGCTGGCCACCGAACTGCGCCTTACCGCCCAGCGGCTGCTGGGTAACCAGGCTGTAGGAACCGGTGGAACGTGCGTGCATCTTGTCGTCGACCAGGTGGTTCAGCTTGAGCATGTACATGTAGCCGACGGTGGTCGGACGCTCGAACTGGTTGCCGGTACGACCGTCGAACAGACGCATCTGGCCGCTTTCCGGCAGGTCGGCGAGCTTCAGCATGGCCTTGATCTCGCTTTCCTTGGCGCCGTCGAACACTGGGGTGGCCATGGGTACGCCACCCTTCAGGTTCTTCGCCAGGTCCAGGATTTCCTGGTCGCTCAGCTCGTTCAGGCTCTCCTGACGGCCACCGATCTCGTTGTAGATCTCATGGAGGAACTCGCGCAGTTCAGCGATCTTGCGCTGCTCTTCCATCATGCGGTTGATCTTCTCGCCCAGACCCTTGGCAGCGAGGCCCAGGTGGGTTTCGAGAATCTGACCAACGTTCATACGAGACGGTACGCCCAGCGGGTTCAGAACGATGTCCACCGGAGTGCCGTTGGCGTCGTGGGGCATGTCTTCGACCGGCATGATCACGGAGACCACACCCTTGTTACCGTGACGTCCCGCCATCTTGTCGCCCGGCTGGATGCGACGCTTGATGGCCAGGTAGACCTTGACGATTTTCAGCACGCCCGGAGCGAGGTCATCGCCCTGCTGCAGTTTGCGCTTCTTGTCTTCGAACTTGTCGTCCAGCATCTGACGGCGGTCGGACAGGTAGGCCTGGGCCTTTTCCAACTGCTCGTTCAGGGCGTCCTCGGACATGCGCAGCTTGAACCACTGGCCGCGCTCGAGACCGTCGAGGTACTCGTCGGTGATCTCGGTGCCCTTCTTCAGGCCGGCGCCGCCTTCGGCGATCTGGCCAACCAGAGCGGAACGCAGACGCTCGAAGGTTGCTCCTTCGACGATGCGGAACTCTTCGTTCAGGTCCTTGCGGATCTCGTCCAGCTGCATCTTCTCGATGGACAAGGCACGGCTGTCGCGCTCGACGCCATCGCGGGTGAAGACCTGGACGTCGATCACGGTGCCCTTGGTGCCGGTGGGCACGCGCAGGGAGGTGTCCTTCACGTCGGACGCCTTCTCACCGAAGATCGCGCGCAGCAGCTTCTCTTCCGGGGTCAGCTGGGTCTCGCCTTTCGGAGTGACCTTGCCCACCAGGATGTCGCCTGCCTGCACTTCCGCACCAACGTAAACGATGCCGGCCTCGTCCAGCTTGTTCAGCGCAGCCTCACCCACGTTCGGGATGTCCGCGGTGATTTCTTCTGGGCCGAGCTTGGTGTCACGCGCCACACAGGTCAGTTCCTGGATGTGGATAGTGGTGAAGCGATCCTCCTGCACCACGCGCTCGGACAGGCAGATGGAGTCCTCGAAGTTGAAGCCGTTCCAGGGCATGAACGCAACGCGCATGTTCTGACCCAGAGCGAGTTCACCCATGTCGGTGGACGGACCATCGGCGAGGATGTCGGCGCGAGCGACCACATCACCCTTCTGCACCAGCGGACGCTGGTTGATGCAGGTGTTCTGGTTGGAACGGGTGTATTTGGTCAGGTTGTAGATATCCACACCTGCTTCGCCGGTCTCGACTTCGTCGTCGTTGACGCGAACCACGATTCGGCTGGCGTCGACCGAGTCGATCACGCCGCCACGGCGAGCCACGACGCAGACGCCGGAGTCGCGCGCAACGTTGCGCTCCATACCGGTACCCACCAGCGGCTTGTCGGCACGCAGGGTCGGCACGGCCTGACGCTGCATGTTCGAGCCCATGAGTGCACGGTTGGCGTCGTCGTGCTCGAGGAACGGGATCAACGAGGCGGCGACGGAAACGACCTGCTTCGGCGAGACGTCCATCAGGGTCACGTCTTCCGGAGCCTTCACGGTGAATTCGTTCAGGTGACGTACGGCCACCAGTTCGTCCACCAGCTGACCTTGCTCGTTCATCGTCGCGGATGCCTGAGCGATGACGTGGTCGGCCTCTTCGATGGCGGAGAGGAAGACGATCTCGTCGGTAACCTGAGTGCCTTTCACCACGCGGTACGGGCTTTCCAGGAAGCCGTACTGATTGGTGCGGGCGTAGGTCGCGAGGGAGTTGATCAGACCGATGTTCGGACCTTCAGGGGTTTCGATCGGGCACACGCGGCCGTAATGGGTCGGGTGTACGTCACGAACCTCGAAGCCCGCGCGCTCACGGGTCAGACCGCCTGGGCCGAGTGCGGAAACACGGCGCTTGTGGGTGATCTCGGAGAGCGGGTTGTTCTGGTCCATGAACTGGGACAACTGGCTGGAGCCGAAGAACTCCTTGATCGCGGCAGCCACCGGCTTGGCGTTGATCAGGTCCTGCGGCATCAGGCCTTCGCTCTCAGCCATGGACAAGCGTTCCTTGACCGCGCGCTCGACGCGCACCAGGCCAACGCGGAACTGGTTCTCGGCCATTTCACCGACGCAACGGACGCGACGGTTACCCAGGTGGTCGATGTCGTCGACGATACCCTTGCCGTTACGGATATCGACCAGGGTCTTCAGTACGTCGACGATGTCTTCCTTGCTCAACACGCCGGAACCTTCGATCTCGGTGCGACCGATACGACGGTTGAACTTCATGCGGCCAACGGCGGACAGGTCGTAACGCTCGGCGCTGAAGAACAGGTTGTTGAACAGCGTCTCGGCGGCTTCCTTGGTCGGCGGCTCGCCCGGGCGCATCATGCGGTAGATCTCGACCAGGGCCTCCAGCTGGTTGCCGGTGGAGTCGATCTTCAGGGTGTCCGAAATGAACGGACCGCAGTCGATGTCGTTGGTGTACAAGGTCTCGATGCGGACGACCTGCGCCTTGGCGATCTTCACCAGCAGGTCGGTGGTCAGCTCGGTATTGCACTCGGCGATGATCTCGCCGGTGGCCGGATGCACGATGGCCTTGGCGGTGGTACGACCAAGGACATAGTCGAGCGGAACCTCCAGCTCCTTGATGCCGGCTTTTTCCAACTGGTTGATGTGGCGGGCAGTGATACGACGCCCCTGCTCCACGATCACCTTGCCGTTCTCGTCCTTGATATCAAACACGGCGATCTCACCGCGCAGGCGCTGCGGCACGAGCTCCAGGTGCAGGCCTTCGCCCTTCACGTGGAAAACGTTCGTGGCGTAGAACGCGTCCAGCACTTCTTCAGTGCTGTAGTTCAGCGCGCGCAGCAGGACGGAGGCCGGCAGCTTGCGGCGACGGTCGATACGGACGAACACGCAGTCCTTCGGATCAAACTCGAAGTCCAGCCAGGAACCGCGGTAGGGGATGATACGAGCGGAATACAGCAGTTTGCCCGAGCTGTGGGTCTTGCCACGGTCGTGATCGAAGAACACGCCCGGCGAGCGATGCAGCTGGGAGACGATGACGCGCTCGGTACCGTTGATGATGAAGGTACCGTTCTCGGTCATGAGGGGGATTTCCCCCATGTAGACTTCCTGTTCCTTGATGTCCTTGATCGCTTTGTTCGACGACTCTTTGTCGAAGATGATCAGACGGACTTTCACCCGCAGCGGCACGGCGAAGGTCACGCCGCGCAGCACGCATTCCTTGACATCGAACGCCGGCTCGCCCAAGCGATAGCCCACGTATTCCAGGGCGGCATTGCCGGAATAGCTGATGATCGGGAAAACAGACTTGAAGGCCGCGTGCAGGCCGATGTCACGGAACTGCTCTTTGCTGACTCCCGCCTGCAGGAATTCGCGATACGAATCCAGCTGGATGGCCAGGAGGTAGGGTACATCCATGACGTCCGGCAACTTGCTAAAGTCTTTGCGGATACGTTTTTTCTCAGTGTATGAGTAAGCCATCAGCGTTCCCCAGCTTGGTCACCTGCTTGTTTGGCCCCTCCGACGGGAGTAGCCAGAAAATCGTGCAAACCCCTTGGTTTGCGCCGCCTCCCATGGAGGTCGGGTCACGCTCAAGGTGGCGTCAGGAGAGACAACCACCTAGAACGGAAAAAGGCCGGTGGCATGAGCCACCAGCCGTCAGCCTTGCGCGAGGCGCGGAGGCTGTTGACGCAAGGTCGTCGCTTACTTGAGCTCGACTTTGGCGCCAGCTTCTTCCAGAGCTTTCTTGGCAGCTTCGGCCTCTTCTTTCGAAGCGCCTTCCTTGACCACGCCCGGGGCGCCGTCAACAACTGCCTTGGCCTCTTTCAGACCCAGACCGGTCAGCTCGCGAACGACCTTGATCACGTTCACTTTCTTGTCGCCAGCTTCGGCCAGGACGATGGTGAACTCGGTCTGCTCTTCAACAGCAGCAGCAGCTACAGCCGGGCCAGCGGCAACGGCGGCAGCAGCGGTAACACCGAACTTCTCTTCCATCGCCTTGATCAGTTCAACGATCTGCATGACGGACATTTCGGATACGGCGTTGATGATGTCTTCGTTGGTCAGAGCCATGACTCTAATTCCTGTATTGGTGGACAGCCTTCGCGGCCATCAAAATTAAAAGATTTCGTGAAAGGGACGATGCAGCCTGGATCAGGCAGCGGCGCCTTCTTTCTGGTCGCGAATAGCCGCCAGAGTACGAGCCAGCTTGCTGGTAGCGCCTTGGATTACGCTCATCAGCTGTGCAACGGCTTCGTTGTAGGTCGGCAGGGTCGCCAGTACGTCGATCTGATTGGCTGCGAGGAACTGGCCCTCGAATGCAGCGGCCTTGATCTCGAACTTGTCCTGACCCTTGGCGAATTCCTTGAAGATGCGGGCAGCTGCGCCCGGATGTTCATTGGAGAACGCAATCAGGGTCGGGCCTTTGAACACGTCGTTGAGCACTTCAAATTGAGTGCCGGCAACGGCGCGGCGAGCCAGGGTGTTACGTACGACACGTACGTATACGCCTGCTTCGCGGGCCTCTTTACGGAGTCCGGTCATAGCGGCTACGGTCACGCCACGGGCATCAGCCACGACAGCGGACAGGCCAGCTTTGGCAGCCTCGTTGACTTCAGCGACGATGGCCTTCTTGTCTTCGAGTTTAATTGCCACGGGTCTAACTCCTGGATGTTACCGTTTCGTCCAGCCGGAGCCGGACGGCGTTTTGGTGTCTGATTCGGTAAACGAATCGGGAGCACCATCTGCGTAGGCCTGGAAATCACTTCCCGGTTTAAGGCTGTCGCCGCCTACGGTCTTGGATAGCCCCCGCCAGGCAGGGACCCCAATACCTGGTGCGCCGGACGCATCCGACGCACCTCTTATCACTTAGCCTTCGAGGGAAGCCTGATCGATCTGCAGGCCCGGCCCCATGGTGGTGCTCAGGGTCACGCGCTTCAGGTACACACCCTTGGAGGTGGACGGCTTCAGGCGCTTCAGGTCAGCCATCAGGGCTTCCACGTTCTGCTTCAGCTTGATCGGCTCGAAGTCAACCTTGCCTACGGAAGCGTGGATGATACCGTTCTTGTCGGTACGGAAACGCACCTGACCAGCCTTGGCGTTCTTGACGGCGGTGGCCACGTCCGGGGTCACGGTGCCGACTTTCGGGTTCGGCATCAGACCGCGCGGGCCGAGGATCTGGCCCAGCTGACCTACAACACGCATCGCATCCGGGGAAGCGATCACGACGTCATAGCTCAGGTCGCCGCCTTTCATTTCGGCAGCCAGCTCGTCCATACCAACCTTGTCAGCGCCAGCAGCCAGAGCAGCTTCGGCGGCCGGACCCTGGGTGAAGACGGCAACGCGGACGCTCTTGCCGGTGCCGTTCGGCAGAACGGTGGCACCACGAACGACCTGGTCGGATTTACGCGGATCAACGCCCAGGTTGATGGAGACGTCGACGGACTCTTTGAACTTGGAGGTAGCCAGTTCAGCCAGCAGTTTGGCGGCGTCCTCGAAAGCGTACTGTTTGCCAGCTTCTACTTTCTCGGCGATTGCCTTTTGGCGCTTGGTCAACTTAGCCATTACACACCCTCCACGTTCAGGCCCATGCTACGAGCGGAACCGGCGATGCTACGCACGGCCGCGTCCAGGTCAGCTGCAGTCAGATCAGCCTTCTTGGCTTTGGCGATCTCTTCCAGCTGAGCACGGGTAACGGTGCCTACTTTCTGGGTGTTCGGACGCGGAGAACCGCTGGCGATGCCGGCCGCTTTTTTCAGCAGGACGGAAGCCGGGGTGCTCTTGGTCTCAAAAGTGAAGCTGCGGTCGCTGTATACGGTGATGATCACGGGAGTCGGCAGACCCGGCTCGAGGCCTTGGGTCTTGGCGTTGAACGCCTTGCAGAACTCCATGATGTTCACGCCGTGCTGACCCAGAGCGGGACCGACCGGCGGCGACGGGTTGGCCTGACCGGCCTTCACTTGCAGCTTGATATAAGCTTGAATCTTCTTAGCCATGTATAACTCCAGTTACGGGTTCTAGCGCCCGAAGGCTCCCCGATTGCTTTCGCGTTTATCCCAGTGACGACAAAACCCCGCAACCTAGGGCTGCGGGGTTGGGATGCCATTTTCAGCTAAGCCTTCTCGACCTGACTGAACTCCAGCTCTACCGGCGTAGAGCGGCCAAAGATGAGCACGGCCACTTGGATCCGGCTCTTCTCGTAATTGACCTCTTCGACAACGCCATTGAAGTCAGCGAATGGACCATCGATAACCCGAACGGTCTCACCCGGCTCAAACAACGTTTTCGGCTTCGGCTTATCACCGCTATCAGCAACACGACGCAGGATGGCGTCAGCCTCTTTCTCGGTGATCGGAGCCGGCTTATCGGCAGTACCACCGATAAAGCCCATCACACGAGGAGTGTCCTTGATCAAGTGCCAAGTCGCCTCGTTCATCTCCATCTGCACCAGCACATAGCCAGGGAAGAACTTGCGTTCGCTCTTGCGCTTCTGGCCGTTACGCATCTCAACCACTTCTTCAGTGGGAACCAGAATCTCGCCGAACTCATCTTCCATGCCGGCCAGCTTGACGCGCTCAATCAGCGAGCGCATGACATGCTTCTCGTAACCCGAGTAGGCATGCACAACGTACCAACGCTTAGCCACGGCGCACCTATTAACCAACAATCAACGAAACAAGCCAGCCGAGCAGGGTATCAAGCCCCCACAACAGCAGCGCCATTACCAGCACGACAGCCACGACAATCAAAGTGGTCTGAGTGGTTTCCTGACGGGTCGGCCAAACAACCTTGCGTATCTCCGCACGAGCTTCCTTGGCAAGAACAAAGAAAGCCTGACCCTTAGCAGTCTGCAGAGCAATGACAGCAGCTGCAGCAGCAAGAGCGAGAAGAGCAAGGACACGATACAGGATCGGCTCAGCAGAAAAATACTGATTGCCGACCACGCCAACAGCAACAAGAGCCACCACAACGACCCACTTCAGAACGTCGAAGCGTGTTTCTTTGGCTTCAGCCTTGGCATTCATCAGCTAGGATCCTGTGAGAGAAATGCCAGATTCTCTTTCTTGGAATCTGGCAGGCCAGGAGGGAATCGAACCCCCAACCTGCGGTTTTGGAGACCGCCGCTCTGCCAATTGAGCTACTGGCCTATAACAAAGTCAGGCCGACCATTATGCCGGCCTGATACACCAAGATCAAGTCGTTACTCGATGATCTTGGCAACCACGCCGGCACCAACGGTACGGCCACCTTCGCGGATCGCGAAACGCAGGCCGTCTTCCATGGCGATCGGGGCGATCAGGGTGACAACCATCTTGATGTTGTCGCCCGGCATTACCATCTCAACGCCTTCCGGCAGTTCACAGTTACCGGTCACGTCAGTGGTACGGAAGTAGAACTGCGGACGGTAGCCCTTGAAGAACGGAGTGTGGCGACCGCCTTCTTCCTTGGACAGCACGTACACTTCGCACTCGAACTTGGTGTGCGGCTTGATGGTGCCCGGCTTGGCCAGAACCTGACCACGCTCTACGTCATCACGCTTGGTGCCGCGCAGCAGGGCGCCAACGTTCTCGCCAGCACGACCTTCGTCGAGCAGCTTGCGGAACATTTCCACGCCGGTGCAGGTGGTCTTGGTGGTCGGACGGATACCGACGATCTCGATTTCCTCGCCCACCTTGACGATACCGCGCTCAACACGACCGGTAACCACGGTGCCGCGACCGGAGATGGAGAACACGTCTTCGATCGGCATCAGGAACGGCTGGTCGATGGCACGCACCGGCTCCGGAATGTAGGAGTCCAGGGTCTCAACCAGTTTACGAACAGCGGAAACGCCGATTTCGTTGTCGTCCTTGCCTTCCAGGGCCATCAGAGCAGAGCCGATCACGATCGGAGTGTCGTCACCCGGGAAGTCGTAGGTGTTCAGCAGGTCGCGAACTTCCATTTCGACCAGTTCCAGCAGCTCGGCGTCGTCGACCATGTCGGCCTTGTTCAGGAATACGACGATATAGGGCACGCCTACCTGACGGGACAGCAGGATGTGCTCGCGAGTCTGCGGCATGGGGCCGTCGGCAGCGGAGCAAACCAGGATCGCGCCGTCCATCTGGGCAGCACCAGTGATCATGTTCTTCACGTAGTCAGCGTGACCGGGGCAGTCAACGTGAGCGTAGTGACGAATGGCGGAATCGTACTCAACGTGGGAGGTGTTGATGGTGATACCGCGAGCCTTCTCTTCCGGCGCGTTGTCGATCTGGTCGAAAGCACGAGCAGCACCACCCCAGGTCTCGGAGCAAACCTTGGTCAGCGCAGCGGTCAGAGTGGTCTTACCGTGGTCAACGTGACCAATGGTGCCAACGTTGACGTGCGGTTTGTTACGTTCGAACTTTTCTTTAGCCATCGAGAACGTCTCCCATCAAAATTGAGCAAGTCACGCCACCATTAAAACAAAGGCAGATATTTTCATATCTGCCTTTGTTGAGATGGAGCTCATGAGCGGATTTGAACCGCTGACCTCACCCTTACCAAGGGTGTGCTCTACCAGCTGAGCTACATGAGCCAAACGCATTACGAAAACAGCAAACCTGGAGCGGGTAGCGGGAATCGAACCCGCATCATCAGCTTGGAAGGCTGAGGTTCTACCACTGAACTATACCCGCGGAGCTCGCAGCTCTCGCTTTGAATCTGGTGGAGGGGGAAGGATTCGAACCTTCGAAGTCTATGACGTCAGATTTACAGTCTGATCCCTTTGGCCGCTCGGGAACCCCTCCAAGGGAGGCGGCATTCTCTTCTTCTGCCACCCTACTGTCAAGCTTTTTCTCATTAAAATCTTGAGGTTAGCTTCATTTGACAGCATCTTCGCATTCGGCTTTTCGGGCCACCCTGCGAAGCGGGCGCCATTCTATTCAAGCTAACGAGGAGATGCAACACCTTCGCACGGCATAAGTTGATGTTTTAGCCCAAAAAAATCTCCCGACAGCTGCCCGAGCAGTGGATCATCGACCAAGCGGCGGCTTTCAGGAGCCACGCGCACCCAATAATCTCGGTGCGCACGGGTCAATTCGCGCATAAAAGGCTCGTAGCCTGCATCCCGCAGTCGCTGCATGACGCTTTCAGCCGAGTCCATACGCGGGAAAATGCCGAGGGAGATACCGTTGACCAGATCGCCCTGCGTAACGATGTAGCTGTCGATCTTCCGGGCCTGCAGTTCTTTGAGCTGACGCAGCGAAGCCTCCCGCGACGCCAAGGGTGAGAGATAGACCCAATAGTCGATGCCCGCCGCAGCATCAACGGGCTGTACCGTCGAGCGGACATCCAGACTGATCAAGCGCTGCTCAATCTCACGAGCCTGCTCTTCACGCTCAAACCCTCCCAGAAAGAGACATTCGACTTCCGCTACCGGAACAGCCGATGACGCACTTCGCCTTGGCTGGACATCGGCGGACTCGCTAAGAAGACGAATGTCCTGCCGCCCACCCTTATAGAGCGACAGCGTCTCTACCTCTTTCGGCCGCAGTGGGGCCTGTTGCTGGTGCCAGACGTAATAGAAGAGATTCAGAACCAGAAGAAACAGAAACAACCAGCGCATGAATCAACCTCGATGCAATGGACAGGCAATTGCCAGGCCTACAAACACCAGATCAGGCAGCACCCTTGCGCACGGCAGCACGTCCCTGACCAGTAGCGCATCTCCTCCCGTTAGGAAGACTTCGAACTCATCGCCAAAGTGCTTGGACGCCAGGTCAATCTGTGCCTGCACAAAACCACGCAGCATAAGGAGGCATCCTCTCTCTACCGCCTCAACGGTCGAACGCCCAGGCGCCAAGTCGAGCAGCGCCCTCTCCGCGGCCTCGTCGTTATAACGAATGCGACGGGTGTGAGTGCGAAGCTGATTGCGCATAAGCGGCATTCCCGGACAGATGAACCCGCCTAGGTGCTCCCCATCCCCAGCGATGAGATCTGACGTCACCGCCGTGCCAAGGTCCAGGACCAGGCAAGGTTTACGGGCAATGTGATAGGCGCCCAGGACCGCCAGCCACCGATCAAGCCCAAGGCGCTGAAAGTCGGAATAGCCGTTGCGCACCCCTCCCAACTCCATGGCTGGTGATGCACTGACGCAAGTAACTCCAAAAACCGCCTGCAACTGATCAGTCAATGCACAGGTTTCCTCCCCGGAACGGACACTGACCAACCGACAGTGACGAAGCGCGAGCCCCGAAACCTTCCGCAGCGCAGAAATCAGCTCCTCATCGGAACCGGCCACCCCACCCGCCACGATTACCACTTGGGCGTCATCGATCACGCGCCACTTGATAAAGCTGTTGCCGCAGTCAAGCTCAAGAATCATCACTCAACCTCAAACTGAGCTCTCCACCACTGTATGCCCGCTCTTCGCCGTCGACACTGAGAAGCAACGCACCCGTTACATCTATCCCTAGCACCCGTCCTTGAATCGTCTGTACACCCGCAATCAGGTTGACCTGCTTCCCCTGCCAAAGATGACTAGCCTCCCACTCCTCACGCAGGACTGAAAAGCCTTCTCTCTTATGGCGCTCTAGATACTCCGCAAGACATTCACTCAAGCGAGCCACCAGCACATTCCTATCCATCGGTGCACCGATTTCCATTTGCATGGAAGTCCAGGGCTGATCGATTTCTTCGGCAGGCAACTGCATATTCACGTTAACCCCAATCCCGACGACGACATGGCAGATGTCGGCCGGATCGCCCAGCAGCTCAAGAAGAATTCCCGCAATCTTGCGATGCCCCACCAGGAGATCGTTTGGCCACTTAAGGCCAACCGATCCAAGGCCAAGCGAACGCAAAGCCCTCAGAACTGCCAGCCCAACCACCAGGCTCAAGCCCTCCAACTGACGAGCACCACCATCGATGCGTAGCGCCAAGCTGTAATAGAGATTCTGGGCATAAGGGCTGACCCACCGGCGCCCTCGGCGCCCCCTGCCTTCAGTTTGCCGCTCAGCAATAACTGCGAATGGCGGCGCGCTCCCCATCGAAAGGCGGCGCATCACTTCAGCATTGGTGGAGTCCAACGAGTCGAATATCCGGTGCTCCCAAGGAACGCCTGTACCATTCAAAACATCTTGATCGAGCAGGCTTAACGGACATTGCAAGCGATAACCTCGGCCGCGCACTTTGTATATAGAAAGGCCCAGCTCCACCTCCAGCTGCTGAAGCTGCTTCCACACAGCACTTCTGCTCACACCAAGGGCCCGACCCAAGGCCTGGCCCGAGTGAAAGCGTCCATCTTGCAGAAGTTTCAATAGGGTCAGCATGTACTCGGTCCGACTCACAATGAGGCAGGCATCATATCCATGCACACCTGGGTTGCATAGAAATCCGGCACGTACCGGGCAGGCACTACCACCTGCCCATGCATCATCCAACCCGGATTTTCCCGCGCGCAAAGACAAACCCCCGAACCGCAGTCGCGGATCGGGGGTTTGGGATAGGAGCTTGACGATGACCTACTCTCACATGGAGAAGCTCCACACTACCATCGGCGATGCGTCGTTTCACTGCTGAGTTCGGGATGGGATCAGGTGGTTCCAACGCTCTATAGTCGTCAAGCAATTCGGTTGGGGCATCGTCGGTGACGCTACCCCGAATCAGGTATGTGACAGTGGTTGGCTTTGCGGTTCTTGCGAACTTTCGGTCTATATCGACTTCACCAGTCGCACCCACAATCACCAGATTGTTTGGGTGTTATATGGTCAAGCCTCACGGGCAATTAGTATTGGTTAGCTCAACGCCTCACAGCGCTTACACACCCAACCTATCAACGTCGTAGTCTTCGACGGCCCTTTAGGGGATTCAAGATCCCAGTGAGATCTCATCTTGAGGCGAGTTTCCCGCTTAGATGCTTTCAGCGGTTATCTCTTCCGAACATAGCTACCCGGCAGTGCCACTGGCGTGACAACCGGAACACCAGAGGTTCGTCCACTCCGGTCCTCTCGTACTAGGAGCAGCCCCTCTCAAATCTCAAACGTCCACGGCAGATAGGGACCGAACTGTCTCACGACGTTCTAAACCCAGCTCGCGTACCACTTTAAATGGCGAACAGCCATACCCTTGGGACCGGCTTCAGCCCCAGGATGTGATGAGCCGACATCGAGGTGCCAAACACCGCCGTCGATATGAACTCTTGGGCGGTATCAGCCTGTTATCCCCGGAGTACCTTTTATCCGTTGAGCGATGGCCCTTCCATACAGAACCACCGGATCACTAAGACCTACTTTCGTACCTGCTCGACGTGTCTGTCTCGCAGTCAAGCGCGCTTTTGCCTTTATACTCTGCGACCGATTTCCGACCGGTCTGAGCGCACCTTCGTACTCCTCCGTTACTCTTTAGGAGGAGACCGCCCCAGTCAAACTGCCCACCATACACTGTCCTCGATCCGGATGACGGACCAGAGTTAGAACCTCAAGCATGCCAGGGTGGTATTTCAAGGATGGCTCCACGAGAACTGGCGTCCTCGCTTCAAAGCCTCCCACCTATCCTACACAAGCAGGCTCAAAGTCCAGTGCAAAGCTACAGTAAAGGTTCACGGGGTCTTTCCGTCTAGCCGCGGATACACTGCATCTTCACAGCGATTTCAATTTCACTGAGTCTCGGGTGGAGACAGCGCCGCCATCGTTACGCCATTCGTGCAGGTCGGAACTTACCCGACAAGGAATTTCGCTACCTTAGGACCGTTATAGTTACGGCCGCCGTTTACCGGGGCTTCGATCAAGAGCTTCGCTTGCGCTAACCCCATCAATTAACCTTCCGGCACCGGGCAGGCGTCACACCCTATACGTCCACTTTCGTGTTTGCAGAGTGCTGTGTTTTTAATAAACAGTCGCAGCGGCCTGGTATCTTCGACCGGCATGGGCTTACGGAGCAAGTCCTTCACCCTCACCGGCGCACCTTCTCCCGAAGTTACGGTGCCATTTTGCCTAGTTCCTTCACCCGAGTTCTCTCAAGCGCCTTGGTATTCTCTACCCGACCACCTGTGTCGGTTTGGGGTACGGTTCCTAGTTACCTGAAGCTTAGAAGCTTTTCCTGGAAGCATGGCATCAACCACTTCGTGTTCTAAAAGAACACTCGTCATCAGTTCTCGGCCTTGAACACCCGGATTTGCCTAAGTGTTCGGCCTACCACCTTAAACTTGGACAACCAACGCCAAGCTGGCCTAGCCTTCTCCGTCCCTCCATCGCAGTAACTAGAAGTACGGGAATATTAACCCGTTTCCCATCGACTACGCATTTCTGCCTCGCCTTAGGGGCCGACTCACCCTGCGTCGATTAACGTTGCGCAGGAACCCTTGGTCTTTCGGCGTGGGTGTTTTTCACACCCATTGTCGTTACTCATGTCAGCATTCGCACTTCTGATACCTCCAGCAAGCTTCTCAACTCACCTTCACAGGCTTACAGAACGCTCCTCTACCGCTCGTCTTACGACGAACCCGTAGCTTCGGTGTGTAGTTTGAGCCCCGTTACATCTTCCGCGCAGGCCGACTCGACTAGTGAGCTATTACGCTTTCTT